>NZ_JBBPAM010000002.1:0-67826 GCF_038050315.1 Ferdinandcohnia sp. FSL W7-1320 | reverse complement strand
ACCTCCCTCTATAAAGTTAATTTATCTCACGAATACTCTCTTTTTCTCAAAATTTCATAACCACCTAATAGTTGACACACCAAAATTAATGGATATTAATTGTATTTCTTTAAATGATTTACAGGTTGGGGGACATCCTACCAACCAAATTGGTTTTATTTGGTAGATAGTGTATAACCGTGCTAGGAAATCTCCACGCAAATCACGGTCGCTAACCCTCCCATGTCTCTCCGGATTGTAATCCATACATTCCTTCGTCCTGCGTATCCATGAGGTGGAGGTTGGATAAGCTCCTTTGCTGGGTCTCATGCCCGAATGGTAAAAATAAGCTCCAACTCTGCACTATTGGTGTTTGTTTGAGAAATTAAAAGTGATTCGGAGTTATACTCATCAAGACTTATGCAGCCTGTAATGATAGGTTTTGTGTTAACCCTTTTAATAATTTTGATCCATCAAATTCACATTGTTTCTGTCCAATGACAAACAAGACCCGTAATAACTTACAACACAAGGCAATAAGTGACTGTTGTTTCTTAAGTGGACGCTCAGATCTCGTGGTGTAATATTTATGCAAAGCTTTAAAGATTGGGTTATGAGCTACAAGTGGACGAATAGCCAAATATAAGGCTCGTCGTAGACGACTTCGTCCTCTTTTAGTAATTCGTGTTTGACCTTTAAATTTACCTGAACTGTGCTCTCGTAATGAGAGTCCAGCTAGATTAACTAATTGCTGAGGATGATTATATTTCGTTATATCACCTACTTCTGCAAAAAACAGAGCGATGGTTGTAGAGCCCAGCCCAGAAATATCCATCATCTGCTTCGCTCCTGGAAGCTTTTCAACTAATGTTTCTAGCTCCGTGTCTAACTGTTCCAACTGTTGCTTATAAAGCTCATACTGTTCCAGTAGACATTCTAATTCACGCTTGGCAAACTTAATGCCGATTTGAATACCTATACTTTTTTTCGCAGCTTCTACAAGTTTCGTTGCACGTTTGATTCCTACACCTCGTTGGACAAATGGTTTCCAACTCTTCAATACTTCCTCGGGTGTCATTTCTTTGATTTGTGATGGAAAAGGAAACATTCGTAACGTACAGAAAGCTGCTTTACCTTCCCAGTCTCCAAAGACATCAAAGAACTCGGGAAAATAACGCTGAATATTGTTTTGGATTCGCCCTTCAATAATCATCAGTTGTTTCGTGAGCTGATCTCGTAATTTGACGCCTTCTCTTAATTCGGCATAAATGCCATCCAAGAGATTTGGTACGGAGTATCGCCCATCCTTAATCAACTGTGCTATTACTCTGGCATCTTTTGTATCATTTTTGGTGGGAGAGTTATCATCAAGCTCTTTACTTTTCTTAACGTGCATTGGGTTAACTAAAACAAAGTCATAACCCTTAGCCCTTAGAAAATAAGCTAAACTTAACCAGTAATGCCCTGTAGGTTCTACACCAAATATGACGTGGTTCTTGCCATTTTGCTTTCTGTGTCGTTCCATCCAATCTAATAGTTTTTGGAATCCGTGAATGCGATTTTCGAAGATTAAGCGTTTCCCGAACTCCAATCCTCTGTCATCTTGTGCACGTGCCACGTGTTTGTCCTTGGCAACATCAATGCCAATAATAAGGGTTGATTGAGTAATTTGAGAGATTTTTTGATTTTGTGTATAATTCATTAGTGAGTCCTCCTTGGTTACTTAATTAAGGGTCCTTGCGCTGCAGCTTCGGACACCTCGTACTATACCAAGAGGGCTCTTTTTGTTTCAACTCTCAAATTTCTTTATTACAGGAATGCTCCTTAAATTATTTACTTCCGATAACAATCTTCTACAGCTTCAGCTATTTGTTTTAGGATTGGATTCCCTTTTTTCCACTCTTCATCAAACCATTGCTTTCGCTCTTCTGGAGTCATAAGGACTAATGGTGAATGGATAATAACTGTCGTATTACCGTATTTATGTACTTTTTTAGGTATTTCATTGTTAAAACTCACTATGAAGTCTCTTCCCTTCTTGTTTTAGAAAAAAGGCTACCGACTTTTTAATCTGTACCCCTTGTAAAGGACATTTTAAAAAAAGCTAGGCTACTTTAAGAAGATGATCTCTGTATTGAACAGGGGTCATCTTTTTCATATTCCATTGATATCTGTAGTGATTGTAGTAGTGGATGGCAGCTTTCACTTCTTGCTTAAGTTCTTTTAAAGTTTCACATGATTTTATATCAGCCAGGTCCTTAAAATGACCAAAGAATGATTCCTGTGGGGCGTTGTCCCAACAGTTACCTCTCCTAGACATTGATTGTTCCAATTTGAATTTTTTCACCAGCTTTTGATAAACAGGGCTGGTATAGTGACCTCCCTGATCAGAATGTATATAAGCTCCTTTAGCCAGTTTGATTCTCCTGTTTTTCTTTAACTTCTTAAGTGTATCCGTAGCGATATCTAAAGTAATTCGATCAGAGACCTGATGAGCTAAGACTTCATTGGTGGAAGCGTCAATAATGGTTGATAAATAAGCCCTTTTACCTTTTCCGAAATATAGGTAGGTTATATCCGTAAGAAGGACCTTGTGTGGGATTCCTTGTTTGAATTCCCTGTTAAGTAAGTTCGGGACGACCTTGTGCTCCTGCGTAGCCTTAATGATGCGCTTGTAGGGGTTCGCTCTCCTAAAAGGGCTCTCAATCCCGTATTTCTTCATGATTCTTCTGATTCGCTTAAGATTGAAAACAACACTAAACTGACCTGCCAATACCATCTTAATTTGACGAGCCCCTTTCTTACGGTTCTTGAAATTGTATGCTTTTAAAACCAGGTCCCGAAGGGATTCATCCTTTTTCTCCCGATCCTTCCTTCTCTGAACTTGTTTAGCAGAAAAGTAGTTATAGTATCCCTGACGGGACACACCAGCTACTTTACAGAGGTGGGTTACCATCCTTGTTAGATTGTATTTCTCGATAACGGAATGAATAAGGTTAAATTTCTGGTCAGCTGACAATTTTATTTCTTCTTCATCCCCCTTTCTACGAATCGTATCTTTTTTAATAGTTCATTCTCTGCTTTCAACAGGTTATTTTCGGCCTCTAACCTTGCATATTTTTCTTCAGTGGAAAGCTCTCTTTCCCTTGGTCTACCTGAGTTTCCTGATCTTGTATCACGAAGTCCTAGAATTCCGTGCTTACGATAAGCTTCTCGCCATCTTTTTCCAGAAGACTCAATCCGTTTCATACCTAATACCTCAGTATCGAACCCACAGTCCTCAAATATCTCTCTAGGAAACTTCCCCAGGTCATTTTGAGTTATAAAGTGCTCCTTAAACTCATCTGAATAGGTAATACCTTTGGGACTTACTGATTTTACATATGGATTTTTAGCTAGTAATTCGATCTCTTTTTCCGAGAATATTTTTTTACTCATACTATCTCTCCCGCACTATTTTTAATCTATTGTACATAAAAAGACCCTGTGCAGCAGACTTTTTTTAATGTGTCTACTACACAGGGTACAGTTTATTTAAGACGGTAGCCTTTTTTAAAAGATAAGAAAGTATAAAAATTTGGGTCTACCACAGTCATTTAAGCTGTGGTATTTTCATTTTATGGAGACCAATATATTGAGAAGAATATTTTTTGATAAACACCAACATTGGGAAGCTTTCAAAAGAAAACACGGTGCTAAAATCCGCCCTATCGTAATTAAGGAGGTTGAGAAATTTCGAGATTGTGGGGATATCAAAAATGGATTTAAGTTATTTGTGTGTGAAGGTTGTCATGATGTGCGAAAGGTTCCTTACCGATGTAAAGGTCGATTTTGTACCACGTGCTCTGTTGGAGAAAGTGAAGAATGGAGTAGGTTACTTACTGAAGATGTTCTTCAGGTTAATCATCGGCACGTAATTTTTACGATTGATGAAGGACTAAGAGATGTATTTCTCCTTCACCGACATCTATTAAAAGATTTAATGGATGCTTCTGCAAGACTACTTACTGACTTCTTCAAAAAGAAAGCAAAGGTAACACCTGGGATTATTGCTGGACTCCACACTTTTGGTTCAAGGGTCAACTTCAATCCTCACGTACATATGTTAGTTACAATGGGTGGATTAACAGAAAAAGGAGAATGGAAGCAGTATGATTTCTTGCCATTTACGATGCTTCGTAAACAATGGCAAACGGTCGTATTAAAATTAATTAGAAACGGAGTTTCACCAAGAGAAAAGAAAAGAATCCAACCAAGACTTCAAAAGGCGTTCACCAATAATGGCGAAGGCTTCTATGTGTATGCACCTAAACAGAGGGGAAAAATAAAAGAACAACTTCGTTATATTGGCCGTTATATTCGTCGACCAGCGATTGGAATCAATCGGATTGAGGCATATGATGGGCAATTCGTTACGTTCAAATATAAGGATAAAACTGACGGAAAAGACAAATCCGAAACCGTAAGTGTCGAAGAATTTATTTCACGTTTAATTCGCCATATCCCAGACGAGCAATTTAAAACTATTCGGCATTACGGTATGTATTCTAGAAGATCAAAAAACTTGTGTAAAAAAGTGTTGAGTACTTGGCAACAAAAAGCAAGACGTTGGGTTGTAAAAGTTAAGAAAACCTTACGTCGCCAGACGTGGCGTGAAAGAATAGTAGCCAGTGGCAAGAAAGACCCTCTCGTTTGTCAGAGGTGTGAATGTTACTATGAATACAAGGGAGAAGTCTGCCTTGAAAATGGTAAATTAGAAATAAAGGTAGCCTTATGCAAAACTACAAGAGCTTATTTAGAAAGGATGATTAACGATCTCACCGGTATCAAAAACCCGCAAAAAGGGAAAGAAAAAGAAGAAAAACATAAGCCTAAACCAGTCCAAGCAACAGAGCGTCAGCTATGTTTGTTTGGCGTGTCATGAGAAAGAAGAGATTCCTATTAACGTGGTAAGGGATTTCGATTTAATGGATGATGGAGATCCGACAACTCCTCCTATGTTTGCATGTGAAAAATGTGGGGGTGAAATGTATCCTGAGTATTATAAAGGGGTACATGGCATAGAGTACAAATTATCGGATATTCTCTAACCATGAAAAGGACCGGGCTATGCCCGGTTTTTCTTATTCCGACCGACTTTAGTTGTTGAATCGATAGAGGTTAATGTTTTATAGAAAAAAACTTATTAAGAAACATGCACTAGAAAAAATATAAATCATATATAGGTGATATCCCGTTTGATGCTTAAGGAGGATATGATGATACCTATGTTACCTAGTGAAAAATATTTCGGTAATTTTGAACTGGTTTATCCATTTTATGGGGCTATGCCTACAGGTGTTACTGTTTCAGAAACCGGTCGTATTTTCATTTGCTTCCCGAAATGGGGAGACGATGTTAAATTTACGGTGGCGGAAATTGTTGAGGATAAATTGCAGCCTTATCCTAATTTACAAACCAATTTGGTTAACCCCGAGAATTTTACAAGGACTTTTATCAGTGTCCAAAGTGTAGTTGCTGATGGAAGGGGAACACTTTGGGTATTAGATACAGCTGCACCCAATTTTTCTGAACCTATTAAAGGGGGGGCAAAATTAGTCGCTGTTGATCTAGAAACGAATACAATAAGAAAAGTATATACCTTTACAGAAGATGTTGTCCTGCCTACAACTTATTTGAATGATGTCCGTTTTGATTTTCGTGTTGGAAAAGCAGGGTATGCTTATATAACGGATTCTTCTTCAACAGGACCAGGAGCTATAATCGTCGTAGATTTAGCAGATGGAAACGCCTTCAGACGGTTAAATGGGGCAAATTCAACTTCACCCGATCCCTATTTTATACCGAAAGTAGAAGGAAAAGTATTAATGAATCGAAATAAAGATGGCAGTACTTCTCCATTTAGACTGGCTTCTGACGGTATTGCGATTTCGCCTGATGGAAGGGTATTATTTTTTTGTCCACTAACCAGTCGTCATCTGTTCTCGATCACAACAGAAGCCCTGAGAGACAGAAGCATACCGGACATGGAATTACCTTATCATGTGGAGTATTGGGGAGAAAAAGGTGCATCTGATGGAATGATCACTGATGCAAAGGGAACTGTTTATGCTGGAGATTATGAACACAACTGTATCCGCAAGATATTGCCAAATGGCACAATGGAAACGATCATACATGACCCGAGAATGTTGTGGCCGGATACTTTTTCAATTGGTCCGGATCAATATTTGTATGTCATTGTGAACCAATTACATCGACAGCCTAGATTTCATTATGGAAAAGACTTACGACAGAAACCTTATAGTTTACTTCGTATCAAAATTGATGAATTTCCTGCTCCGACCTTTTGATAATAAATAAACTTAAAATTAGGAACAGTTTATTTGGTAAATGTTAAACTGTTCCTGGAAATTTTTATAATGTTGGTAAGTTCAATTCTGTATTTATATTTCGGACTTACGATATATCTGGTTGAACATTTTTTTGTACATGAAAAAAGGACCGCAGCAGCCATCATCCCCAGCTACACAAATTAATGAATTCCTCCCATTTATGAATTTTACCGATTATAAAAAACCTTAAAGAATGTTTCCTCCTATTTTTGGAACAATACAATTGATTGTATTAGGGGTACAGCCAACATTTCGGAAATTTTGTACGCTAAGCAAAATTCGATATAGAAATAGCCAAATACCTGTACGTTAAGGAATTTGGCTTTATATGTTATAGGTTAATTTTTATTTAATGGTCTTAGAGAATTTGTGGGTAATCGATGCGAATCAAATTTATATTCTCCAAGAAAATTAATATGTTCCCATCCCAAAGGTGAAATATGTGGAAGCAATTCTTCCCTTAGAATATTATTTTTCTTAAATTCCTTTGTTACTTCACTTATATACACAGTATTCCATACGCTAATTGCATTGATTAATATATTTAATGCACTAGCTCTTTGTAGTTGATCTTGTATGCCCCGTTCTCTGAATTCACCACGTTTACCAAAAAATAAAGCTCTAGCCAATCCATTCATGGCTTCTCCTTTATTTAGTCCACGATGTATCCTTCTTCTTAATGTTTCATTCGTAATATAGTCAAGAATAAAGATTGTTTTTTCAATTCTTCCAATCTCCCGAAGAGCTGTAGCTATTTTATTTTGTCTTGCATACGAAAAAATGTTATTTCATCTTGTCAAAAAGGATTTCATTCTAGCCAAAAAATACCTATTGTTTATGCTTATTTTTGCAGTTATTGGCCCCATATTTATTTATTCAAAGTTAGGATTTGATAACGGTAGCTTTACAAGTTTTCTTATTACCGTTTTATTTACGGAATATATTTTGTTTAATATGGTTTCGATGCAAGAGGATAAATATAGGGGATCAGCACTTCTTTGTACAACCCCACATACTCGTAATGGTGTCATTAAAGCAAAATATCTATTTATTCTTGTGATTTTTATTGGGTGTTTCCTTTTATTTAACCTTGCAGTAGCAATTGGTTTTTCTACAGGGCTAGCAAGATTAAATATTTATAGTATAGGAATAGCTCTTTTGATCATTTCTGTTTTTTTCGGAATATTAATACCTATTCAAACTAAATTTGGCTATGAAAAAACAAAGTATATCTTTTTTATTTTAATATTTTTAACTCCATTTATACTACCCACTATTATTGAGTGGTACCAATCGATGAATTTTAATATCAATTTTCAATTACCACTACCTCAAACAGTAATGGTTTGGGTGCCTTTTGTAATATCTATTTTTATTATCTTAATTTCAATGATTATATCAATCCAAATCTTTTCAAAGAAAAACTTATAGCTTCTTCTTTTGAGGTGAATATAAATGAAAACAATAATAATATTTGTAATACTGTTTGCAGTTTTAGTATTTGTAATTAAAAAAATTAGGAGCAAATAGAAATCCATATAAAAAAAGTCGAATCCATCAAGGATATCGGCTTTTTTAGATTGAAATTTGCTTAGCGTACAAAATTTCCGAAATGTTGGCTATACCCCTACTTGTAAGTTTCATAGTGTTTTTCCTCATCACCCTGTTCACCAAGAAATAACCGGGACACAGGGACAGGTTCGTTGCCCCAACTGAAAGATGAATCAGCACCTAAAAATTTGGGTTCCGCTCATTATCTCTCTTGCATAGGATATTTTAGCAATTTGAGGAGGGATTGAGTAAAATGAATTATGTAACATATGGATCCCCATATCATTATTATCACCATCATCATCACCACCACCCATATTACACGCATGTTCCTATGCCTTACTGGAACTATTGGGGATACCATTACCCACATATGGAAAGGGAAGTACGCCAGTTCACTGATCAAGGTAAGCAGCCATTTGTAATCAATATCAATGAAGCTACAAAGCAAAACAATACGTTTCGCACTGCGATTTGGACAGGAACTTACCTACAGCTAACATTAATGAGTTTGCAACCTGGGGAAGATATCGGTTTAGAAATACATCCTGATGTGGACCAATTCCTACGTGTTGAACAAGGCGATGGAATTGTTCAAATGGGGAAAAACAGAAATCAGTTAGACTTTGTAAGACAAATTACTGACGACTCAGCCATTTTTGTTCCAGCAGGGTATTGGCACAACCTAACAAATACAGGAAATATCCCATTAAAACTTTATTCAATCTATGCACCACCAAATCATCCATTCGGAACCGTCCATAAAACAAAAGCAGATGCGATGGAAGCTGAACACGAACACTAAGCTGTCGACTCTAATGATGGACAAAGTGGGTCAAGGGACCTGTCCCTGCGTCCCAAAAAAGGGCAGAGCCGAAATGGGCTCTGCCTAAAATTTATTTCTTGTGATATAATTTATTTAGTTCGTATTATATTGCGGTCTCTTCGTTCCCAGCGAGGAGGCCCTTTTCTTTTTCTCTGTCTTCTTTTTCTTTTTCAAGAATGAGCATAATCTCTTTTAAATCAACTGTTGGCTTTTCTAAAGCGGCAATTATCTCTTTTGTACTGTTTGTTGGTCCGATCTGTTTTACTAACTTAGTTAACAGCGATTTTAAATCTATGGTTAGCTTCTATTCATTTTGTTTTTCTAACTTTTCCATGATCAATTTCCCCCAATTTATTATTTAATTTAATAATTGCACCCGGAAGCAAATGTTTAATAACAGCTGCTGCTAATTTCTCTGCAGGGATAATTATCCTTTTTACGCTAATTGAAATCATCTCCCATTTATGTAAATCTTTAGCTTTTTCATTTTGCCCGCTCACTCCTTTAAATATTATTAAATATCCCACAAACAAAATTCCAAGCCTTTGACAAGATGATCACTTTAATTTTCTTGCTTAACGTAGATGACTAACATACCCGCTACAAATGAGCACAACATCGCAAACAATACATAAATAATCAGCATTTTTTCACCTTCCATTTATGTAAATCTTTAACTTATTAAAGATATTCTATTACTTTATGAAAATATCGTCAATTAAAAAATTAAAATAGTTGTAATATTTCTTCATATTATTATAGAATTGTTTTAGATAATTATAGAAACGAGGGTAAAATATGGGTTTTACATACGATCCTTTATGGAAATTATTAATTGACCGCAAAATGACCAAAGAGCAAATGCGAACAGAGCTTAAGATTTCACCCGCTACAATTGCAAAAATGGGTAAGGGTGGAAATGTATCGATGGATGTTCTGGAGAGAATCTGTTCACGTTTTAATTGTAAAATTGAGGACGTTGTTCAATACATACCAACAAAAGAATAGAACGAAAAGCCGTCTAGCGATGTGACAATCATCACCTGGACGGCTTTTTTATACGTTCCTAAAAGTATTTTCAGATATAAAGTTTATATCGAGTTAATACACTATTAATACTTACGTGGAAAGCAATTTTTAAGGCTAACCCCATTAAAGGAGGTGATGCCAAATGGAAGCTCTTCAGATTACACAGTTTGGATTTGAAATCTTTTTCGGAACTGCAACCTTTGTAATGGGTTTAATTACTTTATTTTTATTAACAAGAAAAAATCCTCCACAAAGGGAGGATGTAAAAGAGAAACGGTAGGCTTTCCATGTAATAAACTTCAACTGAGATGTGCCAGCATCTCAGTTTTTTTTATTTAATTTACTTAATTCATATTACTACGGTTAATTCGACCTCAGAAGCTTCTCGAGCATATTCCAATGGGAATGCCATTTAGAATGCCAATTAAATTTACTGTAATACAATGTATGACACTTTCTATTTTGTTATACAGCGTATATTCGTTTTACTTTTAATTTATTTAACTTCCCGAGCTCTTGAAAAGTGCATACCAGAAAATGAATAAAAAATACACTTTCCTGAACGAATGGGAGGGTGTTTTTAGTGTGTCTAAAAATACAAAAACCCCCTTCACGAATGAAGGAGGCCGGATTGCCTGTGACGAGACAGGCGAGACTTCCCTGCTACTGGAGCAGATCTGCTCGTGACTGGACGAGCGATGTATTTAAAGTTTACTCAGTTATAGCCATTTTATGACTCAATATGTAAAAAGGAGCCCCTAAAGGCCCCTATTTGAGAAAAACCGTGAATCGTTCACGTGATTTGCCTATGACTAAGATAGGCGATGTAAGTTAATTTCATTATAGGATGAAAGCTTGTCCCCGTCAAGTTGTTGGTTTCAAATTCCATATACCCACTTAACACGAGTTATTATACGATCCATGTCACCTGAATCAATATTTCCTTTGTGTTCACCTATACGCACCTTACTAATCGTCTTGGTTTCCTCTCCAAGAACGGCTGAATCATGGTCTAAAAAACTATATTTACCTTTTTTCAAAAAGTAGTGGCTGCTTAAACGAGGTTGATCTAGAACTTTAACCAGATTACCTTGTTTATCCTTAATAACTTTCTTTTTAAGGTTTTTTGTAAGTGGAATCACCGATACGTTACCTGAAGTCGAATTTATTGTGTCGTTAGAGACAACAAGAGCAGGACGATACTCACCTTGTTCTGCACCTACATTTTCTCCCAATTCGCACATATAAATCCCACCGCGGATAATTCCTCGTGATTTTTGCTTTTTCTCGTTATCGATCCACTCGTGTGCTAAATTTACCTTTTTTTCAATCCAAGTTCTTAGAGCATCCTCTTTTTCTGCTTTTTGCTCTTTTATAGGCTTTTTATTCATCTTTCCCCACCTCCCTTTAACCTATACGATTGTATCACTAAAAAGGTTTAGGTAGGACATAGAATATTTGGCAAATACAAAAAAAGCGCCACTCTCTTACGAAACTTCCTTTGCCGGCTTATCCGTTTTGTTTTATATAATTTATTTAATTTCCTAAGGCTTGATAGAGATAATCATTATTATGTATTAAAACTACTGTAACTCTCTTATAGTCTGTCTATGTATTCCTTTTTTAAAATGAATTAATGTCTCTTCTTCAACTCTTACAACTTTTAAATCAAGTTCAGAATACTTAGGTCTTTTTTTTATCAACTCTACTTCTTTAAATGCCTTTTTTTCTGTAGTAAATACTAAAACATGTTCTTTTTCAGGATGATAATAATCGGGGAACCAATGCTTATCATTAATTTTTATGGCATAGACATCCTCAAATCCATGAAAATCAAAATTATCTTCTCCTACTCGTACACCAGATGAATCTAAAGGTTCGTTAAGCAATTTCTGTAAAACATCCTCAAAGGACTTACCACTATGAATATACTTTATCTCTTCTTTCTCATCCAATACTCCAAAGCAAGCATGCCAATTTTTATTAGTTTTTATTACTGTAAAATGACCAGCATAATGCTCATTAGCGAACTCTTCAACTTTTGATAATAAAGCACTCATAAACCTAATATCCTCCTTTTCCAACCCTAAAACTGTTTACTCACTTTACACTGGCTAAAATGGAAGTTATGTTAACTAACAATTAAATTATACGTATCCCTAGCAAAGTTTCTCTATTATTTTTTTAATATATTGGTAAATATAAAAAATACTAGACAACATTAACAATTTATTAGAAAATATAGAAGAAAATGTAAAAGGAGGAATTATTTTGTCGAAAAAATTATTAGGATTTTTTTCTGTTTTTAGTTTAATATTTTTATTGTTAACTCCATTTAATTACGCTAATGCCGAATCACTTGAAAAAATAGATGATGCGGTAGAACTTGAAGTTCCTGAATCGTTATTGAATGGTGATGACCCTTTTTCTATTACTCAAGATCTTGATGCCGAGAGTTCTGAAATATCACCATTTGTTTTAGCTCCTGGTAATAAGTTCAGTGTAACGCTTACGCCAAGAATCACAAATGGGCTTGAAGCGAATTGGATTTATACAACAAATTCCCCAGTTTTAAGGGTTAATTTATCAATGACTCTCCAATATAAAAAAGAGTGGTATGACCTTACTTGGGACACAATTTATACTCAAGGATTTAATTATGCTGGAGGACAAGGTCTAAGAGAAGGTAATCAAAAGACATGGTATCCATCAAAAGCAGGAAGATATCGTGCCTGTGCTTCAGGTACTTTTACTAGAGTATCTGGTGGAGTTGCAGTTTATGGTTGTTCTGGTGCAATAACATACGATGGAAATAAAATTATTATTGCTAGCGAAAAGCAAAACTAAAATTAATTTATAAAAATAGTAGTTTCCAAGTTAAAAAATGGACTACTATTTTTTTATATATATTAAATAATAGGAGCATTCCTGTAATAAAGAAATTTGAGAGTTGAAACAAAAAGAGCCCTCTTGGTATAGTACGAGGTGTCCGAAGCTGCAGCGCAAGGACCCTTAATTAAGTAACCAAGGAGGACTCACTAATGAATTATACACAAAATCAAAAAATCTCTCAAATTACTCAATCAACCCTTATTATTGGCATTGATGTTGCCAAGGACAAACACGTGGCACGTGCACAAGATGACAGAGGATTGGAGTTCGGGAAACGCTTAATCTTCGAAAATCGCATTCACGGATTCCAAAAACTATTAGATTGGATGGAACGACACAGAAAGCAAAATGGCAAGAACCACGTCATATTTGGTGTAGAACCTACAGGGCATTACTGGTTAAGTTTAGCTTATTTTCTAAGGGCTAAGGGTTATGACTTTGTTTTAGTTAACCCAATGCACGTTAAGAAAAGTAAAGAGCTTGATGATAACTCTCCCACCAAAAATGATACAAAAGATGCCAGAGTAATAGCACAGTTGATTAAGGATGGGCGATACTCCGTACCAAATCTCTTGGATGGCATTTATGCCGAATTAAGAGAAGGCGTCAAATTACGAGATCAGCTCACGAAACAACTGATGATTATTGAAGGGCGAATCCAAAACAATATTCAGCGTTATTTTCCCGAGTTCTTTGATGTCTTTGGAGACTGGGAAGGTAAAGCAGCTTTCTGTACGTTACGAATGTTTCCTTTTCCATCACAAATCAAAGAAATGACACCCGAGGAAGTATTGAAGAGTTGGAAACCATTTGTCCAACGAGGTGTAGGAATCAAACGTGCAACGAAACTTGTAGAAGCTGCGAAAAAAAGTATAGGTATTCAAATCGGCATTAAGTTTGCCAAGCGTGAATTAGAATGTCTACTGGAACAGTATGAGCTTTATAAGCAACAGTTGGAACAGTTAGACACGGAGCTAGAAACATTAGTTGAAAAGCTTCCAGGAGCGAAGCAGATGATGGATATTTCTGGGCTGGGCTCTACAACCATCGCTCTGTTTTTTGCAGAAGTAGGTGATATAACGAAATATAATCATCCTCAGCAATTAGTTAATCTAGCTGGACTCTCATTACGAGAGCACAGTTCAGGTAAATTTAAAGGTCAAACACGAATTACTAAAAGAGGACGAAGTCGTCTACGACGAGCCTTATATTTGGCTATTCGTCCACTTGTAGCTCATAACCCAATCTTTAAAGCTTTGCATAAATATTACACCACGAGATCTGAGCGTCCACTTAAGAAACAACAGTCACTTATTGCCTTGTGTTGTAAGTTATTACGGGTCTTGTTTGTCATTGGACAGAAACAATGTGAATTTGATGGATCAAAATTATTAAAAGGGTTAACACAAAACCTATCATTACAGGCTGCATAAGTCTTGATGAGTATAACTCCGAATCACTTTTAATTTCTCAAACAAACACCAATAGTGCAGAGTTGGAGCTTATTTTTACCATTCGGGCATGAGACCCAGCAAAGGAGCTTATCCAACCTCCACCTCATGGATACGCAGGACGAAGGAATGTATGGATTACAATCCGGAGAGACATGGGAGGGTTAGCGACCGTGATTTGCGTGGAGATTTCCTAGCACGGTTATACACTATCTACCAAATAAAACCAATTTGGTTGGTAGGATGTCCCCCAACCTGTAAATCATTTAAAGAAATACAATTAATATCCATTAATTTTGGTGTGTCAACTATTAGGTGGTTATGAAATTTTGAGAAAAAGAGAGTATTCGTGAGATAAATTAACTTTATAGAGGGAGGTTCAAATTTTGGACAGTAAAACAGATAAAACAGTCACTTTTTCAATTAGAACTACAGATATAAATTCAACAATTACACAAACTTTTACTTTTGAAGAATTAAAAATTGATGAAAATATGAGCACACAAGAAATTAAAAAGAAAGTTGATGAAATCTTTCAAGTATGGATTTTGGATAATATTAGCTTTTCTTGCATAATAGATGGCATAGAACTTGATGAAAACTAAAAAATAGAAATCTTTCTTACACATAAGATTAGTGTTCGAATAATGACTATTTATAGACCTCCATAGACCCAATAATGTTAAAAATCATTATTGGCTTTTTTATATTGTTAAACTTAAAACGCTAGCTAGATTACTTTACCGAACCTGTGATATTATAATCCTAAGGGCGCACTTATACACCGGATTGGTGTGTGCGGTTGCTTCGCAACAAAAACCATCCTTCCGAATGCTCGGAAGGTCAAAACCTAATTGCCTTCGGCAAGCCAAAACTACGTTTATCCAAACGGCAAAAATACAAAGCATCAAATTCTTCCTTTGGACTGAAAGAACTTGTATCTCTATCAAAATTAGAAGTTGCTTTGCTTTCTATTACTCTGTCCGTTTTTGGATCAAACGCGTCTCCACCAGAACCACGATTTAATTGAAAATCACTCACATAACAAAGTAAAGCTTCTGAAATTGTTTCTGGAATATTTACTCCTCTTGTATGCGACTTTCTAATAATTAAATCTAATTCTTTCCAAAGGAAATATGCTTGAATAGCATCATTAAAACGATCCTTATCAACTGTTACTAAATCCATAAATAGGTGTGTTATCCATTGCCATCGTACCATTTTCGCTTAACTGTGGATAGAACATTTAACTAAACCATCCTTTAGTTTTACCTGCCTTACCATAGAAAGCTTCCAAAATGTTGGCTATGAAGCCTTTATTAAACTTAATACTTTAGAAATAGCTGATGCCGTTTCAATCGTCTACCTACGATACTCCTGTATAGCTCTAATTGACTCCCATTAGCTGTGTGTCACGTCACTTGATGGATTCTTTAATAAATTTTTCTTATTGATTCTTTAGGCCTCTTTATTTTCTACTATGTCCTCCGCTACTAATCCTGGTATAGCACTTTCCTTTTCTTTCTTATCACTATCATCCACCACCATAGCAAATTCATTCGTAAAGTAGCATCCACCTGGTCCGTTTTATCAAATCACATATACAAACACAAAATAAAATAACAGACTAGCACGTTGTTGAAAGCACATCTAAAGTAGCAATGGCTGTAGTTTATCACAATATACAAATAATTAAAGGGCAAATCCTAAGCAAATGATTACCAGTTTTCAAGAAGTATATAACCCTACAAAACAAAAAAAGCGACACTAGGTGATTTTCCCAGTACCTTAATCAACACTAGTGCTTCTAATCGAATTAAAATACCATCTTACTTCGATCGGTTTATAGTTTATAAACCAATCCCACTTGCTGCATTATCATCAAACAGACTGACCTTTTTAATATATCGTTGCAACGAATCGGACCGTTTATGCCTAGTCTGCTTCATAATCTGATGCTCAGCCTTTCCTGCTTTTGCAGCCGTACTACAAAATCCACTTCTCAAACTATGAGCTCCATATCTATTTGGATCCAAGCCCACCTTTTCACTACAACTCTTCACGATCAGCCTCACTGATTGAGGAGTTAACCTTCCGAGTATATTTCCATGACGATCCAATCGACGAAACAATGGTCCTTCTGAAATGCCAGATACGGCCAACCAATCTTCTAAACTACGAACGGGACATGTTAATGGATTGCTTCCGTATGGGAGGGCAACATCCTGTCCTTCTCCTTTTTGGTCCGTTTTACTTTTATTTAAGTTAAGAATTAATCCGTCGCGAGTGATGGAGATATTTTCGATGTCTAACTGGACCAATTCACTTCTTCGTAAAGCCCCGGCCCAACCTATCACTAATAAAGCTCGGTTCCGTACACCAATTCCTTTATTCTGAGGAATCGCTTGGACTACTTGCCGAAGATCCTCAAGCCAAAGCGCATCTTTTCCTTCTTCTTTGATTCCGATCTTTCGCTGGATTCCGTCCCACACTCCTTTTACCAGGGCTGTTTTTGTAGGACTTGGATGTCCAGCTGTTTCATGGCGCTGTGAGATGGCGGTCATTTTCCGTTTGATGGAGGAAGCTTTTAATGTTTTTGCTAAAAACGTAATGTAATAGACAAGCGTTTCTGGGTCAGCTGGCAGTTCCAGAAATCCGTTCTTTTTACACCACTCGGAAAATTGGGTCCAATCGTTTCGATAGGCTCGTTTCGTATTTTCAGCTTTCGAGTTGGCCAAGTGATTTTTTGCTTCTTTCTGAAGCTCCAACATTTCAGTGGAAAGGGATGTTTCTTCCTGGACTTTCAATTCCAAACTCATGGATTTTTCTTCCTTTCTATGTAGTGATAACGTGGGTTATCGATAGTTAGATTACTAGTTTCATTGTACCTTATTCATGCGCAAATGAGTGTGTTTTTTAATATAAATCATAAATTCCCAATCATTATCCATACTTTGCTTGTTACCAGTCCCAAAAATATGATGGATGGATTGTTAAGATAGCAAAGGATGACATGGTTAATATGAGTTGTATTCCTGCCAGTCAGGGAGCGAAATCCTTGCTTATCGCACGCTTTCGCTCATGTGCTATTAACAAGTTTTGAATCTTGACGAAGAATCAGAAAAAACAATAGTGAGTTAATATAATAAGGAAAGTCCTGGTTCTATTTCGGAACTAGAGCTTTTGTCAAACTACGAAACTATATTTAAATAAAAAGTCAGTAATAAAGAGATTCACATTTTTCATCGTCAGCACGATTTCTTAATATTTACATTCTTAAATTTGGCTAAAGCTATCAGTAGCTTGTCCTATATATAAGTTTAATATCTTTTTTTTGTAAGTCCCAACTTTGAGAAAGTAAAGCAAGAACACCTTCATTTTCACGTAGCCCTATGTCTTCTTCAGCAACTCTGTTTTTGTCTATTTCTATCAAGTTTATTGAAACGGGTTTAGAAGATTCTATGGATTGAACTTCCTCCTCAACAATATCAACCAAGGTTACAGAAACATTCATTTCGCCATCCTTGCCAGATATAGCTATGTTATTTATAGCAAGTTTATACTCAGACGCCAGTTCATCAGTCACCTTCTTTTTCATTAAGTCAGTCACTTGTTGAGAAATCATATCGTTTTGAATTTGGTTAATTTTATTCGAATACTCATTAGTTTTTTCATTATATAAAAAATCACTCTCTTTGCTGATGTTAGTTTTAGAGAATAAATTATTGATATCTACCTTAAATATCGTTAGCACAGGTTGCAATAAGACAAGAAGGATAATTACACTAAGGACTGTTTTTACATACTTATTCCATTGCGAACTTGGTAATAGCATCTCTACCACATAAGCAAATAAAATTATTAATATTAACTGTTGAATCCAATTGGTTATTAACTCCATTTTCGCTCCTTTCAAAAACCGGAAAATATTTTTTCGTTTTTAATTTAATGGTTGAAATCTTCTTCTAATATATATGCTTAATATTATGAAGCTTAACCGTTATTCAGTCATTTTTCACATAAAGTTATAGAAAAGAGCCGCGTCAAGGGCGCGGCTCTTTTCTATAACTTTTATACAAAGAAAGCGTAATATCTTCTTTTCTTTTATGCATCTATTGTTTTTCTTCACTGCTCTCCGGACAAATAGCTCCTACACAAATTGGATATACATATCCAGTATATTTTGCCTTATACCCGGTAGAAGTTTTCTCTACAGAGTGCAAAGTTAACCATCCGGCATATTCGCCGTCACTATAGTAGTATTTGCTTGGCGGATAACTACTAAATTGTAGATTAATAAGAACATATTTATTCGAACTTTCGATTTGGCTAAATTCCTCTTTGCCAGTTGTTACTGATTGTGCAAAAGAATCATTAGCCGCAAACCCAAATCCCGAGAGAATTAACATTGTAGATAGCAAGACCTTTTTCATAACTTTCATTACTTATTCCTCCTTATTAACTTTATATTGTTCACTATATAATTCTTCACAAAATATGGAAGTCCTTCCAAAAATTAAAAAACATTTTATTAGTTTTGTAATTTTCCCCCCACTGGTCAGCTAATTCCTCTTTATTTTATAGACCTAGTGAAACTGATGATTATCTGTGATCTCAGCATTATTAGATAAACTAACTTTAGAATCAGAAAGCATTCGATAAACGAGAAATGTTCTTCCTGCTAATGCTTGAGCTTTTAGTGCTTCCACTTCAAATGAAATCGGCATTTCAGAGGCCACAACACCTACAACATGTTTTGATTGAGGAGCATGTGCATTTTGCTATATGGAGACATGAAAAACGATATTTTCCATTTTGGAAAACTTTGTATCTCCTCGTTAACCTTACCGATTTCTGGGGAAGTAGACGAAATTTCGACAACACCAAGTCTGAAGTGAAAAAAAGGTAAGCGAGCAATCGCTTCTCATTGTCCGTGGTACGTTGCTGATGGATGGAGAGCCCTAAAGTCTGTTTTTTCGCTATCTGTCATAAAAACCACTACCACGGACACAAACAAGGTCAAGAGTGGTGGGATTGTTGCTTTTCATTTATCAGGGTAAATGCTACAATATGGTTAACTACAAAAAACTTGGTTAACTTATTGGTAAAACTGTATCTAATGGTTAACCATATATGAGGTGGAGAAATGGCGGATAAAACATTTGGGGTAAAGGTTAGTGAGGAGTTGCATGAAAAAGTAAAGACTATGATTGAAAACAGCGGAGAATCTGCGAAAGAATGGTTTGAGAAAGCTGTCGCTGTTACTGAATTGCAGTCGATTAAACAAGGGGCGACTGATTACAGCCAAGATTTGAACGAGTTGGAAGTACATACTAGTCGAATTTATGAGCTTGTTTCTAATATGGTTCAACGGTCCATCTACATAAAAGACCATGCAGTAAAGGAAATTTCCGATAAGCTAGAGCAAAAAGAAGCGATCGTTGGTGAATGCCAAGAGAAGGTTAAAATGGCGGTAGAGGAAGCAAAACAGACTCAGGAAACGTTGAAGGTGGTAGAACAGGAGAAAAAGGAAGCGTTGAAGCAGCTGGAAGGATTGCGTGCCACTAATGAGAATAATCAGCTCTTAATTGATGAATATAAAGAAAAAAGTGATACATTAAGTGGCTTGGTTACTAAGTACAAAGAATTTGCGGATGAAAATGAAAAGTTAAAAGAGCGATTTTCTAAAGAACGTGAACGTCTACAATCCCAAGTGAAAGAAATTATTGTTCAAAATGATGAGTTACAAGACGAAGTTAAAGACTTAAAACAACAAATCGGGTTACTGAAAAATAGTCATGCTATTGAAATAGAACGTATTAATGAGAAAAAAGACTACGAAAAGGATAAGGCGTTGCTGGAGGTTGAAAGAGAATATCAGCTGAGGTTATTGAAGTCGAACGAAGAGTATAACGAGAAGTTAAAACAAATGTATGAAGAAATAAACTTTCTACGTAAGAAGTATGAGGAGAAAATCGAGCAATTGAAACAAGAAAGTGAAGGGGATAAAAAATAAAGGTAAATCCGGTTATTATCATTAGTAAGAAATAAAGTATTGTTTATTTAGACCGAACCTACAAAACAGGAATTGAATTTTTATGTATTTTTGGTTAACTATAAAATCCTGTTTTTTAAATGGTTAACATGTTTATGATGGTTAACCTGATATGAAAATAAATATATATATCCCCTTGATAGATAAGAGGGAAACATTAAGTGTCCTTTTTTTGCGGTTACTTACTTTGGGGGAGGGTTCAAATTTTGAATCCTCCAGTTGTTTAATGAGCTTATTTTTATGCTTTTAAATCAATATATCAAAATTTGATATAAGACAGAAAAAATAGGATGTTACAAGTATAAGGAGTATTTAGTAATGATCCTTCTATAATTGACGATCAACTAATTGTACAATTAGTGGTCCGATTATGGTCAGTGAATAGTTTTTTACCGAGCTTAATTTATAAAAAGTTGTTGAAAAGAGGTGCTTTTTTATGGATGCCGTTACTAAGTTTCATGTAGTTAAACTAAAACAAAAATTATTGGATATTGTTGTTTTGCTTCAACAAGAAAGTGCATACGGGAAAGAACAAATAGTTGAAGGTTTAGAGAAGGTAATTAGGGAACTTGATGGTTTAGATTTAGAGCTGAACAGAGCAAAAAGAATATCAATAGAACAAAGTTTGACAGAAGATGAAAGGGGAAAATTGAATGAACTCAAACAAAACATGTTAGTAGCTACATCAGAGATTGAAGTAAAATATTACGAAAACCAGATTCATGATTTTATTGATAAAGTACTAAAAGATAGAATTCTATTGGTTTAATTAAAGGCATATTGAGGTATAATTGTGTTGATCTACTGAGAGAAGAGCAGTGGTCCTAAGCGAGAAATAACCCATCATCTAACTGGACATTATTATTAGGCAGGGTGGGTTATTTTTTTGCTGAAATTCCCTGTAAGTAAGTTATTTTCCTCGAGCTACGCTGCTTCAAAAAATATCTGTCGTTCCCCCCTCTTAGTCATTGAATAAGGCCACAAATATAGTTTTATCTAGTAATAAATAGATGATTTTTAAATTAACTTTGGAAATCAATCTTTCTTTTTGATATAATTTAACTATATTTATTTTAACTTCTTTTTTTGTTGCAGTTCCTAGGCAGGAGCTAGCGGTAGTGTGTATTAAGCAAATGCGGCCTTTGGGGTCGATGAATTTTATTAAAAAGGGGCAAGTATGCCTTTTGTGGTTTTTAAACAATGCTAATCGTTACAAACGAGAATGGCAAGAGTGTGTGTAATAATCAATAGAGATTTTTTTCGACGGTTCTTATTGAATGGTCGTTTTTTATCTTATCTCTGTGAGGAATTTTATAATAATCAAAGTCCACGGCTTTGAGAGTGATTGTACAAAGGAAACAGTATCCTTGGTAGCCTCTCATTAGCTGTGGGCTTTTTTATTTAGACTAGAAGTCCGAGGTATTACAAGGGGGAGTGAGCAGATAAGTATATTTGTCGTATTTATCAAGCAGCCAAAAAGGACAAACAGAATGCAGACAGCTGTCAAGAGTCGATCGCCATTGGTAAAGCAGGCGGTTTAGAAAATATGCTACCAAACTAGAAAAAGAGGATTCAATCAATGGAATAATGATTGAACGACTGTAGCTCATGAAGTATAGAGCACCAGTATAAAATCTATTAAAAAGTTCTGTTTATGAAGGTTTAAACAGAGCGACTGAACTGATGGAATAAAATCAGACCAGTATAAAATGCTACCAGCCATTAGTAAGGGGACATCAATGGAATAATCGATGCCCGAAATACGTTCAGGATGAACGAGCCAAAATCTAAAACGTTCTTGTTCATGGAAGTCGAGCAGAACAAAACTGAATCATAGGAATTTAGGAACAGTAAAAACGCTAGAACTCCCAACGAGGCTTAATTGCTCGCCTCGATAAATAACTGAGCGGACTTCAACATGTAAGGTTGAATACTATCACTATCACAAATAAATACCACACCTTATGACGAACTATTTCATCAACACTATAGTTATGGGCTTCTGTTTTAGTCCTTTTGTTTTTCTTATATATCGAAAGGAGATAAATCATGGCAAGAAAAGGACGTAGTAGCATTGTTCACCAGGTATCACAAACAATTACAGCAATCAATCGAATTGGCGAATCAAAACGTGAAGCAAAGAAGAAGGGCACATCAGGTATCCATTCTATTAAACAAATTAAAGGGACCTTATCAGTTGCACAGAACTTTGTAAAATGGGTTAGAAATGAGTTTGGAATTAAAAGTATATATGAGCTAACCGAAGAACACTATACTGCTTATTTACAGTATTTAAAAGATCTAGAACGTTCTGCTGGACATAGGCAAAATGTAGAGACAGCTTTAAAACACATGCAGATGGGGATGAATATTCGTAGTAAAGAACTGGGACGGGAAGAAGTATGGTTTATTCCTAATAAGCGATTAACTGATTGGCGAGAGCTCAAGAAAGCTGAAAACCGCAGTTATTCTCAGAAGGAATACGAGAAATTGCTTCCATTCCTATCACAAAAAGTTCAAGCTGCAACTAAATTGATGAGATACATGGGATTAAGGGTAAGGGAGGCTTGTAACGTTAAGGTGATGCATTTTAAGACCGTCAGCCATGATGGATTAGAGTTGAGAATTTCAGAAGGTGAGGGCCGAGGAATTACAAAGGGCGGGCGATTTCGGAACACACCAGTTCCAAAACTTCTTATAAATGAAATCGAGAAAATGATGACCAATAAAGAACAGGATGAATTACTAATAGGGGTTAAGGAAGCAACTGTAAGAAAAGCTATTAACCAAGCCTGTAAAAAAGCTGGTATGAAGCAAAACGGCCGAGGGACCCATGGATTTAGGCACTTGTATTGTCGTGATAGATTACGAGAATTACTAGCAAAAAAAGGAATCGCAAACGAGGGAGAAGTGATGCTAGAACGTATTATGAATAACAGGGACAAAGGGCGAAAAGCTGATTATAGCATTTTAACAGAACAAGATATCAAAGTTTACAACTTATTAAAATCAGCGATTGACCAGGTGCACGAAGAAATTGGCCATGGTGAAGATCGGTGGGATCTCGCTGAACGATACATGCGATAAAAAGGAGGGATTTTTAGTGATTCAAGAAAAAACACTGGAAGAGCAACTACGTGAAGAGATTGAACGACAAAAGGCACATATTAAAAAACTTCAGGCTGACGTAGGGAAATGGAAGCGAATGGCCCGAGAACAAAAGCCAAAACCCGAATTTATAAGGGAGCAGCATGATGAGCGCGGTCGACATATTATCGAAATACACTTAAACGGTATCCCGGGTGATGTTGGCTACCTAGAGGCACTAGAGCATCTTAAATATGAAGTGTTGCCACATTACTACCCATACTATTATGTAGCTTGTTATCAGTCACAGAAATACGATGGATGGATTGCAAGGTTAGCGAAAGTGGACATTATTGACATGAGCTATATCCCAGCGAATCAAGGGGGTAACTCCAAAGAGATATTAAACAAATTTTATTGGGATCTTTATGAGCAATTAAAACGGTATAACCACTATTTTTCTTCTGTTGAGAATATAACGAAAGAAGATATAGCCAAAGTGGAGGGATTAGTCTTTTTAATTAATAGAATGATGGAAAAAATGCTGGAGACAGAATTTTAAAATTAAGGGATTCAAATTTTGGATTACACGGGTTATCAATTTTTTTATAGAACAGGCCTACTCCGTTTATATTGGCTCTATCGACCGAAAACATGATGTTATGAAAGCCTTTTTATTGTTTTCGCCAATTATTATTCGGCTAACCGTGAAATTCATACCATTTTGTCTATTAATCTAGAAGCTTGTCTGATAAAATAATAGACAAAGAAAAAACTCCCAATGGTTTGGCCGCCGCGGGAGTCTTTAGGCAAGGGATTCGTGTACCCTTTTATTTAATTGATGCTATTAATATAGCATAGGTACACGTCCTTTTCCAGTAGGGAGGAGGATTTTTTTATGGGAAATTTGAAAGAAGCGCAATATCACGCCTGGTTCCATCATCATGATTCGGACGGCTGGATCACTGTCGCAAAGAAATCACTTGGCGGATTCCAGCAAAGGTACTATAAACCTCAAGAACTGGCGAAAAGCCTTTCAGATTGGCTGGGAGAAGACGTTTATTTCAGCCAGAATACATTTTATAAGCCTCAAAGACAAATTCAAAATTTAAGGCAGTTAAAGTCCTTGTACGTGGACCTTGATTTTTATCTTTTTAATTACGATCCTTCCTGGATAATAGGGAAGCTCGAATATGATTTCTTTGGCCAATCTATTCCAGAGCCCAATATTATTATATTTAGTGGACAAGGTGTCGTCCTGATCTGGTTATTGGAGCCGGTTCCCTACCGTGCCCTACCGTTATGGCAAGCGTTACAGGATTACTTCTTAAATCAATTAAAAGACCTGGGCGGTGACTCAAAGGCGTCCGATGCAGCACGTGTATTTAGGCTTGCTGGGACTGTAAACTCTAAAAATGGGGCTGAGGTTCATGCGGAGTATCGTCATGATTACCGTTACGAACTACGTCAGCTGCAGCGTGATTACCTACCAGAACTCGAGGAAAAGAAAAAGACCAAGGGACGTAAGGGTAAGGTCGTGCGTGTGCACGCGGTTCGCTCTCTCCATCATGGGGTACAGCCAACATTTCGGAAATTTTGTACGCTAAGCAAAATTCGATATAGAAATAGCCAAATACCTGTACGTTAAGGAATTTGGCTTTATATGTTATAGGTTAATTTTTATTTAATGGTCTTAGAGAATTTGTGGGTAATCGATGCGAATCAAATTTATATTCTCCAAGAAAATTAATATGTTCCCATCCCAAAGGTGAAATATGTGGAAGCAATTCTTCCCTTAGAATATTATTTTTCTTAAATTCCTTTGTTACTTCACTTAAATACACAGTATTCCATACGCTAATTGCATTGATTAATATATTTAATGCACTAGCTCTTTGTAGTTGATCTTGTATGCCCCGTTCTCTGAATTCACCACGTTTACCAAAAAATAAAGCTCTAGCCAATCCATTCATGGCTTCTCCTTTATTTAGTCCACGATGTATCCTTCTTCTTAATGTTTCATTCGTAATATAGTCAAGAATAAAGATTGTTTTTTCAATTCTTCCAATCTCCCGAAGAGCTGTAGCTATTTTATTTTGTCTTGCATACGAACCTAATTTCCCCATGATTAATGATCCAGAAACTCTTCCTTCTCGAATTGAATGTGCTAGCCTTAATACATCATCAAAATTCTCTTTAATAACGTTTGTGTTAATCTTACCTCGAAGTATGCCTTTTATGTTTGGAAAATCGTTAGGAGAAGAAACGGTATATAATTTAGCATCACTTATATCTCTTAGTCTTGGTGCAAAACGAAACCCTAACAAATGACTTAATCCGAAAACTTGATCCGTGTAACCGGCCTTAATTGTACTAGTATTAGAAGTAGTTATTAACGTATCTTGCGATAGTAACTACTTCTTTTATATTTCATTAAAGAATTATTATTTGTACTATTAAATTTATGAATATATAGTATCTTACGAATTAGGGGGTGGAATGTTGAAAGTACAAGAAGTTCTCATTCAAGAGAAGAAAAGATATCTGTTAATTGATAAGAGAGGCTATCCGGTCATACCGGTTGCAAAGTATATAAAGTATTTAGATAACATTGGAAAAGCTGAAAATACACTAAAGTCATACTGTTACCATCTAAAGCTTTATTTTCAATTCCTAGAGGAAAGTCGGTTAAGATATCAAGAAGTGAACCTTGATATCTTGGCTCAATTCATCGGTTGGCTGAGAATTCCCGATCAATCTACAAAAGTCATTTACTTTGAAGAAACCTTAGCTAAACGATCAGAAAGAACAGTCAATACCATCATAACTTGTGTCATAGGATTCTATGACTATTTGACTCGTAATGAGGATTACGTGGGAAATGTAAATAATCAATTAAAAAAGCAGGCCCCAGGGCGTTTTAGGACGTTTAAACCCTTCCTCCATCACATTACAAAAGGGAATTCTTATGATAAAAACATTTTAAAAGTTAAGGAGCCAAAGCGTACAGTTAAAACGTTAAATAAAAACCAATTACAAGTAATTCATAATGCTTGCAGCAATATACGGGATGAATTATTGTTCCGTATTTTATATGAAGGTGGATTACGTATTGGAGAGGCCCTTTCTCTGTGGGTAGAGGATTTTGATATTGGTAAAAATGCTATTTCGGTTAGGAGATCCAAAACATCCGATGGAGAAAAACGAAAAGTCTATGTATCTATTGAGACTATGAATCTCTTTCAAGATTATCTAATAGACTTTCATTCTTACGAAATTGATAGCAATTATGTGTTTATCACCTTAACTGGACCAAATCGTGGTAAACCAATGACTGATGGTTCTGTACGTTCTTTAATTAAACGGATGAAGAAAAAAACAGGAATAGATTTTACCCCTCATATGCTTCGGCATACATATGCCACAGAGTTACATGAAGCAGGAGTAGATATTGCCATCATACAGAGATTATTAGGGCATGCACACGTTCAAACAACGATACAGACTTATATCCATGCATCCGATGAAACCATACGTGGAAGCTGGGAACAAGCTCAATCAAACAAAAAAATAGGAAGAAGAGATAAATAATGACACAGAGTACATTGAAAATAAAACCCCTTCCCCACCATCTGGAACAGATAAATGAACCATTACATGGATATTGGGCAAATGATGTATGGAATGTACAAGAATGTCCCATCCTGGATAAACATTATGATTGGAATAGAAAATTGATTTTTGATAAGGTACACAATCTTAGATTGAAAAATGAATTAAAATACTATTTTTATAAGGGATTAAAGGAGACAAGGATTTCGATTACCTATGCTTTCATGCATTATTCTCCATGTCTTAAAATTTTTACAGAATTCATCTCTCGATACTATGCCAATTTAGATTCTATTATTGATATACAGAAGGAAAAGTTTCTAACAGAATATCGAACATTTCTTGTAGAGAATGGAAAATCAGTTGAAATTGTACACCGGAAAAAGTCATCACCATGGTTGTCACCAACAGTTCAACCATCTTTGTATATTAGACTCTTTCTTCAAGTTTATGAATTTTATTATCAGCTTTATGATGAACGTGATGAAACAGACAAGGATTGTTGGGATGTACGAAAATTGAATATTAATTATAACAATACAATTAGTAGATATTCATTAGACTTTTCGAAGGTTCCACAACCTTATAGACAATTATTTAAAAAATATATAAAGACTCGCCTAGTTGTTCAGCAATCCATTAGCTTTTCTACAGCAATATGTTATTTAAATAGACTTTCGTTTTTCTTCACCTTTTTGAAGGGTAAACATCCTGAGTGGAAAGAATTAAACCAGCTATCCAGAATGGATATTGAGGAGTACATTGAATACTTGCGACATTCCACTATTAAAAAGGGAAAATATTTAATTAATCCAGATCACAATTATGTAAATCGTTTTTTAATAGACCTTAAAACGTTTATCTCATACATACAGAAATTCGAATGGGAAGAAGCTCCGACAAAGTCAGTAATTTCACTATTGTCAATTGAAGATATCCCTAAAAAGAAAAGAGCAAAAGCTGATGAAATTAAATATATCCCGGATGAAGTATGGGAACAGTTAATTTACCATATTAACCAACTTTCCTCAGATCATATACCTATAATTCTTCTAATGGAAGCTACAGGTTTTCGAATAAGTGACGTTTTATCACTTAAAATTGACTGCTTAGTAAATCAAGAAGATGGCTGGTGGATTATCGGAGATCAAAGAAAAGTAAGTTATAAAAATCATAAAGTTCCTATTTCAGAGGAAATTGCAAATGTGGTCCTAGCGCAGCAAGAACTTACAAAAAAGAGATCAACTTTGGACACGAACCCTAAGAAATATTTGTTTCCAACACTTAAAGGGAAAAGGATGGGTAATCCCATATCGCAAGATTCCATTAAGTTGAACCTTAATAAACTAGCTAACAGATGTAATATTAAGGACAAAGATGGAGAAATTTATTGGTTTAAAAATCATGCGTTCCGACACCGTTACGGTGTTAATTTGATTAATAACGGAATGAATATTCTTCATGTTCAAAAACTGATGGCTCATGCCAGTCCTGAAATGACGTTAGTCTATGCCCAAATTCATGATCAAACACTCCGTGATGAATGGGAAAAGGCTCGCGATATTGGCGCAGTAAGACTAGATACACATGGAGAAGTTATTGTCGCTAATTTAGCTCAACAGGCTGAAGAAAACGGAGTTGAACTGGAATGGATACGTCATAACATGGACTCCATTCGTTTAGATCATGGGTTTTGTGTAAAAAGCCCTAAACTTCATTGTGATTTTCTTGAACAGACATTAGAACCACCCTGTATTAAAAACAACTGCCGAAGTTTTCACGTTGACAAGACGTTTCTCGACTATTACCAAGAACAGATATCTAAAATGGAAGCTGATATTGGAGTATACAAAAAATCCGGAAGGTTACGTTCCGTTGAGTTAATTGAGCCCAAATTAAAAAGATATAAAGAATTAGCAAATGGTTTACTACATACTGGTGGTATCTTTGGTTTAGATAAAACCAGGCGTGAGTATGTTGGAGATGAACGTGAGAAGGTGATGCAAAATGTCTAATGAAAACCCAAATACCGAAGGTATTATAAAACATGCAAAGTTAAAAACGGAAAAGACCATTCAAAAAGTTGAAGAAGCGATCAAAAAGATGATAAAAAAACAAATAAAAATCAATTTTAACTCTGTTTCTGCAGAATCAGGGGTTTCAAAAGCATTTCTATACAGAAATACAGAACTCCGAGAACGAATCGAAACACTTCGCAATCAACAAGAAGGTCTCCCTTCAATAAAACAAGCTAAAAGAAATATGAGTGACGCATCTAAAGATGTAATTATTTCTTCCTTACGGAAGAGAATCAAAGATTTAGAGAAGGAAAATAAAGAAATTAAAGAACAAATGAAAATTAAATTTGGGAAGATTTATGAGGGAATTTAAGATCTACGATTTTCCCTCCCTGTTTGATTTTCTGTGTAATATGACAATGCCGTTAAAAGATAAGTTGTATTCAGCAATCGGGCCATTTTCTGGAACAATAGCTTTAAAGAAAATTGAATATAATGATAAAATTTAAGAGAGGTTGTGAAGCGTTGTACTTAAATTAACGGGCAAATTTAGGAAGGAGTCGTTTAAGATAAATAAAATTAAAACAATAGTTATCTGTACATCTATCGTACTAATAATTTTGTTTGGTATTACCTTTTTTGAATACATATTTTTAAGGTTACTCGGATTACAATATAATTCAATCAGTGCTTTAGTATTTTTCTTTGTTATGTATGTATTCCTTGAAATACCTCTCTCACTCATTACAAATGCGATACCAAAAGCTTTGAGATCTGTTGGTATTATTCAATCAAGCAACGGCTGGTTGTCATTTATTTTGAATACAGGTCTCACTTTTGTGTTAATGGAGTTACTCGATACATTTATGGTGAATATTGAGATTGCTTCGCAAGGTTCACTCATATTTGCATTGATTTCTGGATTTTTTAATTGGACATTAAGAGAAAATGATAAAGAACCACCAGATATTGATAGCAAAGACTTCAAGGAAATAGAGAATAAATTTGGCTCTCAAAAGTAAAGGAAGCGTTAGTAATAACTAAAGATTAATTTTGAAGCTTTATTATTTTTTAAAATCTTCCACAATCGAGCGCGATTGTGAAAGATAATGGCTAACGACTTTAAATCGTTAGTCATTTTTAAATCTTTCGTTAAGTACATGTCTACAATGAAAGAACACATAATAATTTTAATTTTTTTACAAAAAGGTATTGATAACCGGCCGTATCAGTGTAATGTTCTTCAATTGTAAGGTCAGATTCATGATGTAATAATCCATCTATTACATGTACGGCATCCCTTGCATTTGTATTAATAACTTTTGCATAAAAGGATGAAAACTGATCACTTGTAAAACGATAAATGGTCGTACCTTTCCCAGTTCCGTAATGAGGATTTGAATCTGCATGTAACGATGATACACCAACAGGAACACGCATACCATCGGAAGATGATGTTGTCCCATCTCCCCAATATGTAGATAAAGATAGACGGTGCTGATAATTTACAAGTGTAGCTTGAGCGCGAATCATAGCATCTTCATGTAATCTCCATTGCATAACATTGGCCATCTGACGATATGAAATATCAGGAGTTGCTTCTGCCATTTTAGTTAATCCAATATTTGTCCCCATCGCCATTAATGAAGCCATCACAATAGACCTTTCCTCACCTTTGGGCGGTTGATTTGAAGAAGCGTGAACAAATGACTCTTCAAATCCAGTCCATTCAGCTACCTCCATTAATAAATCAGTAAGTTTAACTCTTGGAAGCATATTATAAAGCGATAAGCTGAAACTTCTAGCTTCTTCAGGAGTATCAGCTTGAAGTCTCTCAACATGTATCTTTTGTTTTTCAATGTTGATACTTTCAACTTTATCAATATTTTTGGAAATCCATTGAAGTTTCGTATTTAAAGTTTCACATCTTTCCTGTATATACTGTTCAAAACTTACATTAACAGCTATATTAGTCCCTTTAATCTTTGCTTTTCCCCAATCATCTTTTGACACTAAATATTCTTCAAAATCCTTATGTAATCGACTACCTTCAACCCAAACATCACCGGAACGGATATAGTTTTTGAGTTCTGTTAAGGCAGCCATTTCATAATATTGACGGTTAATGTTACCTTCATCATCAAAAACATGTTTTTGCCAACGTTTAGGAACAAAACTCAAAGGTGAGCCATCAGGGATCTTCCTTTTTCCAGAATCATTTAATTCGTGTATGGTATCTAATGCTTTCAATAAAGGCTCTGCTGATTTAGTAGATTTGAACACTAAGGAATCCAACAGGCTTGGAGTATATTTCCTTAAATAGTTATATCGAGTTTTTATTAAATCAAGGTAATCATAATCCATTGGTCTTGATAATAATTTAGCTTCCTCAATCGATTCTACAATTTTCTCCCACGGCATTACTTGCTCTAATGCCACATAGGGATCGATCCCTTCCTCTTTGGCTTTAATTAAAGCCGTTCCTATATCTGCGTAATGCACAACTTTTTCATTTACTGACTTTCCATTTTGTTTTTGCATCTCTTCTTGCGTTTTTCTGCCTTTTGCTTGTAACACCATCATTTGTCTATCATGAATTTCAATGGCATGGTCAGTTAAGTCTTGGGAGAGAGTGATTAAGTGAGCGACCAATAATGCATATCTTTTATCTTCGTTAAATCTTCTAAAAGAATGGGGTTCATATCTAGCCCCAATTCGTGCCAATTGTAAAAGTCTATTGGGGTGTATTAATGCCGTATTGGCTGCAATATTCATTTCTTTAATGTACTTTAATCTTTTTATGACCTTTAAAAAAGAATCTGGTGACGACTGTCCGGGAATTTCCCGAAGCCAAGCTAATTGGGTTTTATTATTATTTACCGTTAAATCGATTAACTTTTCTAGTTCACGCTTATGTCTTTCGGAAAGATTACTTGTTAGTATGGCATATATTCTTTTCTCTGCACGCGTTCTTGCTAACCAAACCATCCTTTCGATTGTTGGGATGGCAGGAAGGATTATTTTTTCCTTTCTTAATAAACCAATTGCTGTGCGTACTAGATACATCGAATTCCCATTTTCCAATGCGGATTTTAAAAGAACATTAGAAATCGTACGATAATCACTGTTATTAAAGTTTCTATATCCATAAACTTGACGTATTTCTTCTAAATGCTCACGTCTAGTTGTATCACGTTGAGCATATGAAGAGTAAACCTCTGGATCTAAATTAATTTGATTAGCAACATATTTAATAAGGTTTTCGGGTATTTCTCACATATTAATTAAAGAACAACCGGGGTTTCTAAGAATGCATAATTGGAGTGCGAACCCTAAGCGATTATGATCTCTTCTATGACGATTTATAACATCAATATCATAGTCAGATAGACTGTAATAAGAAGTAAATTCAAATTCTGATAAATTATTAAGGTTTAAAATTTCCTTGCGCTGTTCTGGTGTCAGTAGTTCTTTTACACTCAAGTTAAATCAATCCTTATTAATAATTTTGGTATGCGCCTAATTTACTTTGTCTAAGTATCTATACAGTGAGGTTTTGCTGATTCCTGTTGCTTCTGTAATTTGGTTGATTGTATAATCCTTGCTTTTATACATTTTAATCGCCATTTCAACTTTGTCCTTTTTCTTCGATGGTCTGCCACCTTTCCTTCCTCTGGATCTTGCTGCTTGAAGCCCTGATTTTGTCCTTTCGCTAATAATATCTCGTTCTAACTCTGCAATATTTGCCATTGTACGAAAGAAAAACTTCCCCATTGCAGTTGAAGTATCAATACTGTCATTAATAGAGACAAAATCTACGCCCAGATCATTGAATAATTCACTAAGTTCAATTAGATGTTTTGTAGAACGTGAAATACGATCCAGTTTATATACAACAATTTTGTCGCCACTGCGTAAGACTTTAAGAAGTTCTTCAAGTTGGGGTCTATCTTTTCTAGTTCCGGTCAATTTTTCTTTATAAATTTTTTCTACCCCAAACTTTGTAAGTGCATCAACTTGCATATCCAAGTTTTGTTCCTCCGTACTTACACGTGCATAACCAAATATCATCATTCATCACCTGCAAAAGTAGTTTATAACCCTATATTAGCACCTAAAACGGTATCATATACTAAAAATGTTACTTTGATTTTGGGAATGAGTTTTGGTTCTATAGATTAATAGAAATAGGTTGTTTTTTTAAAAATATTTATAAGTACCATAAACGGTCGTTTATGGTTCATCAACTCCTTACAATAATTGAATTAAGACATTATGTTATTTTAGATATTGAAATTAAATTATAATAATTGTATATTATGTATATAATGTATATCAAGTACATATACAGTTGAAAAAAGAGGGTTCCTATGAAAATAATTATTAAAAATGGTTCCGAGCAACCGTTATATCAACAAATAAAGGATCAAATTAAAGGTGGAATTCTTCGTCAGGAATTAAAAGAAGGTGAAAAACTTCCGTCCATTCGTTCATTAGCAAATGATTTACATGTTAGTGTTCTTACAACAAAAAGAGTATATGACGAATTAGAAAAGGAAGGATTTATTGTAACAACCGTTGGAAAAGGTTCATTTGTAGCATCCGACAACTTAGAGATGCTGTCGGAATCTAAAAGGCACATGATTGAAAAAAAGCTTTCAGAGGCGTGGCAGATGGCTAAAACTCTAGGAATAAATAAACAAGAACTTTATTTAATGATGGATATCATTTTTGAAGAGGATGATGAGTGATGACAGCTGTTTTAGATGTGAAAAACTTAAAGAAAGAGTTAGATACTTTCAGCTTAGATAAAGTGGACTTTTTATTAAAAGAAGGTTGTATAACTGGTTTTATCGGAATTAATGGTTCCGGAAAAACAACAACTATAAAAACCATACTTGGACTCTATCCGAAGAACGAAGGTAGTATTAAGTTTTTTGGTAAAGAAATAGAAAAAAATGAGTACATAGTAAAGAATCGTATCGGGGTAGTTTTAGATGAAGGCTATTTTTATGAAGAAATGACATTGAAAGAAATGAAATAAAGTATTATTGCTCCTGCATATACGAACTGGGATGAATCTGTTTTTTTAAAGTATATCAATCGATTTAATTTGAAATTAAACCAAAAAATTGCAACCTTATCAAAAGGTATGCGAATGAAATTTGCCATTACTTTAGCTCTTTCTCATCATGCTGATCTATTGATAATGGATGAGCCAACAAGTGGTCTTGACCCATTAATTCGTAATGAGTTAATGGAGATACTTTTAGATTTCATGGAAGAGGATGGAAAGAGTGTATTCTTTTCTACTCATATAACTTCTGATTTAGATAAAATAGCTGACATGCTTATATTGATTGATAAAGGCAGAATCATATTCAACGAAAGTAAAGATGAACTACTGGATAGGCATGCTTTGGTAAAAGGAGATAATAGTTTAATCAATGAACATACAAGAAGGTTATTTTTAAGTTTGCGTCAAACAGCAGTTGGCTTCGAAGGAATTACAGACAAATTAGACGTAGTACGTGAACAAATGAACGATTGTCTAATAGAGAGGCCTTCCATTGAAAATATAATGTTAGCCTATGTAAAGGAGGGATAAAAATGTTATTTCATCTTGTCAAAAAGGATTTCATTCTAGCCAAAAAATACCTATTGTTTATGCTTATTTTTGCAGTTATTGGCCCCATATTTATTTATTCAAAGTTAGGATTTGATAACGGTAGCTTTACAAGTTTTCTTATTACCGTTTTATTTACGGAATATATTTTGTTTAATATGGTTTCGATGCAAGAGGATAAATATAGGGGATCAGCACTTCTTTGTACAACCCCACATACTCGTAATGGTGTCATTAAAGCAAAATATCTATTTATTCTTGTGATTTTTATTGGGTGTTTCCTTTTATTTAACCTTGCAGTAGCAATTGGTTTTTCTACAGGGCTAGCAAGATTAAATATTTATAGTATAGGAATAGCTCTTTTGATCATTTCTGTTTTTTTCGGAATATTAATACCTATTCAAACTAAATTTGGCTATGAAAAAACAAAGTATATCTTTTTTATTTTAATATTTTTAACTCCATTTATACTACCCACTATTATTGAGTGGTACCAATCGATGAATTTTAATATCAATTTTCAATTACCACTACCTCAAACAGTAATGGTTTGGGTGCCTTTTGTAATATCTATTTTTATTATCTTAATTTCAATGATTATATCAATCCAAATCTTTTCAAAGAAAAACTTATAGCTTCTTCTTTTGAGGTGAATATAAATGAAAACAATAATAATATTTGTAATACTGTTTGCAGTTTTAGTATTTGTAATTAAAAAAATTAGGAGCAAATAGAAATCCATATAAAAAAAGTCGAATCCATCAAGGATATCGGCTTTTTTAGATTGAAATTTGCTTAGCGTACAAAATTTCCGAAATGTTGGCTGTACCCCTATAATTATAAAATTTATATAAATGACTCAAAGGAGTTAAAATGTATTGTAAACATTTTCACATTCCTCACCCGTTGGCTCATAAAAGCAATGAAGCTTATACCTTCCAACAAAAGGCTGATTATACCATGTTTGCGGACAATCTCCCGTTGGCCTGAAATACCATAAGGAAAATTTCGCCGGCCAATATCTTTCTCCTTTAATCACTTTTCGTGCAAGACGTCGCTCAGACTCCCTTGCAGCCTGATAAAAATAACCTTTTTGTACGGCTTCGAATGCATGAGGTTGATAAATCATTTGAGGGATTGTTCTTAGCCCTTTAAAATCTGAACAATCAGCTCGGATTCGATTTATGCCAACATTTCCAACGAGCAACATGCCTAATTTTCCTTCTCCTTCCGCTTCTGCTCTAAGCAACCTTGCCAAAAGATCAATATCTGATGCACTAGCCTTTACTACTGCCATACGCCACCTCCATGTTAATATTTATATGATCCAGGACTTATGCTGATACACAAATTTTCTTAAGTCGATTGGCATAGTATTAAGGGGAATTCTTTTGAAATGTGTTAGGGGAAAATTCATGTTAAAAAATGAATAATGAACAAAAAAGATTTGCCTCTTTTGCAAATGCTTGATTTATTTATGCGGTTTTTTAATTGTGACTAGTTCATATAATCCGAATTACAACCCATCATAAATTTGTATTATCAAAAGAACGTATAAAATCGTATGTAATCCAGGTTATTTTTATTTTTCTCAGGAACGATCCCCGTTCTTACCTCGAACGCCCCTTTTCCGAAACGATTAAAAACAAGTGCTGCTGTATTCCCAAGCTATATGTTATGTATAAAGCAATAAATGGGATTGTCGGCGTATTTAAGCTGGAAGTAGAAAAAGAAACAATATAATAACGATTAACTCATAGGTAAAAGGTTAAGTGTTAGCTTTTATGTAGATTTATGTACAAAAAAGACCGTTGTGTGCGTCTGTTGCACTTTTACGGTCTTTTTTTCTGTAATAATCACTCTTCTACTTCGGTTCGATCTGGACGAATTAGAGCAATAGCATGCTTAAAAATCATCACTTCATCATTTTTTACAGATACAGCAAGTGTGTATTGATCATATTCAGTTAACTTTCCTTTAACTTTTACACCTGAAGTTAAATGGATCACTACAGATTGTTTTAGAAACTTGTCAAACAGACGTTTCTGAACGTGATGAGGTGTTTTTTTAGTTTTTTGTTGCGGCTTTTGTGCTGTAGTAGACATTATTCATCCCCCTACTATGTTTATATTCTATTACTTTATCATGAGGTGGAATTATTTGAAAATAAACAAGAAAAGAATCCTTTCTTTTGTTAAGAAACTGTTATGGTTTCGATTCTTGTCTTGACGGGATTTATTTAGGCTAACAACATTTTCCTTTATTTACTAAACAAGCGAGCAAAAAACCCTTTTTTCTTTTCATCCACCTGTGCCGCTGCGATTTGAAGAAGCTGCTGTTTTACCTCTTGTGATTCCCTTAATGATTCCATTAACTTCCGGTCCCGCTGTTCCAGGCGTTCTTCTATATATTTTTGCTGCTGTTCCAATCGCTGTACTAACTCCCTGTTAAAATTCTCTTGCTGACCCAGGCGATTTAATACCTCGTTATTGGCTTCTTCTTGTGTTTTTACACGTTCCAATAACTCAGTCAGTTTGTCATCAAAAGAACGTATAAAATCATGTTGTAATTCAGGTTGTTTTTCTTCCTTTTTTACTGGAACGACCCCCGTTCCTACTTCGAACGCCCCTTTTCCAAAACGATCAACAACAAGTGCCGCTGCGTTCTCAAGCTGCATGTTATGGTGTTTCACTAGATTTTGAAAATGCCGCAATACGACTAAATCATTTTCAACAAACACCCGTTGATTATGGTCGTTCCTTATAAACGTATACCCGTTCTTTTCCAGAGCAAGACACCATTTTCTTAATGCGCTATCACTAATTTCTAAGGTTATATTTACTTCTTTTGGCGTGTAAGCCTTTTCGAATGTATTATCCATTCCTTTTCACTCCCTAGTCACGTTCTTTTATACGTTCTAGAGGACAAGTGAAATTTCCTTTAAGAAAAAATAAAAAACCCACCTTAAGGTGGGCTAGTAATTAAGCGAATGGATCGTCAAGGTCTTCAATGTTAGACCAGAGTTTGTCTTTTTCCTGTTCGTCGTCTTCAAAGATGCCTTCATTGTCTGATTCTTCAATATCATAAACTGGTTCATGAATTGCTTTCTGTGGAATTTGAGGTATTGGCCTATCAGCCGAAGAAAGGTTAAAATTCATCTTTCTTGGTATGATTTCAGAAACATCAATTAACCCAGTCTGATCGTACAGCTTTTGAGCCGCATATAAGAAAAAACTTGATAAATCTGATTGACTATTGATCCAATCCATGAACTCGGAAGTCACATCTTGGCTTAAATAAATATTGATTCTATCTCCGGGCTTGTAAATTTTATTCCGCTTTCGCGCCATTTGGTGTAACACCTAATTTCTTCTCTTTTTGCTGTTCATAACGTGGAGAGCAAGTATAAACCAACAAGCCGCGTGCATTGACAAACATAGGTTCAGCCAGGAAGGTTACATTTGTTGTACGTCCTTTTGTATCAAGGATTTTTTGTAGATAATCTTTTAAGACAGCTGCGCCGCCGCCATAAATAAAAACAAACGGATCATCTTTCAATTCATCAATTTTATTAATGATGGCGCTGCTTATTCTTTGTGCCAGCTGTAACATTCCCGTTTGTGATTCCCGTTTTAAATCATTATGGCGAGGGTGTTCCGAATCAAAATAAATTTCGTTAAATTCAGCCATGCTATCAATCGATTTACGGGGGTGATTACGGTTCCAGCGTTTGATAATTTCTAAGATTGTTTGTTTAACTCCATAATTTAACCCTTCCGAAAGCTTTGGATTAAATTTAATCCCTTCTGTTACAACGATTTCCGTTGTACCGGCTCCAATATCAAAGTGGAGCAGCGTTTTATTTTGAAAGTCTACTTTCATGATTTTGTCGCCAACTTCAATCTTTCGTTCAATTACTTTTCCGTTTTCATCAAATACAACCCCCCAGGCAGCAGCTGCACCTTCAGGAAGGCATTTGCAGTATTCAATTTTAATGATAACCGTAACATTCCTACCGGATGGATGATGGGTGTTTTTGCCCATCCCCCCGAAAAGGTGGAATAAGGAGTACCTCACTGAAAGATTAGGGAAGTACTCCTTAAACATCGCTTACTCTGTTTCCGATATTACGTTTAATTGGGCTAATTCTTGAATAATTGCATCCAAATCAACAGACTCTTGTTGTATATTAAACTCGTATCTTCCATAGAAGTTAATATGTTGCCATGCAACTGGGGATATTTTTTTCATAACATCCGAATCTAGAGCCTTTGTTTCTCTGTAAGCCAACATATTAGATAAAATACTGGCATTGTAATAAATAATGCAATTGGAGAGTAAGCGACTGCATTCGCCCCAAATATGTTGATCATTTTCATTTTTGAAACGTAATTTTCCAAAATTGGCAAAGGATACTGCTTTGCGTAATTTATGATAACTTTCCCCTCGATTTAATGCCTTTTGAACATTCCGGCGTAAAGGGGGAGAATCAATATAATCCAAAAAATATAGACTTCTTATGATGTTATCGTACTCCCATAAAGCACGTTTGGTTTTGTTCTTCCGTGCATAAGCGCTTAGCTTACCAATAATAATGCTTTGTGTGGTTGTTTTAACTGCAAGGGATAACATAATTCGTTGAATATTTTCCCATTCCTCTATAATAAGATTCGTATTAATCTTTCGAACTGGCTTGATCAGGTTATCTCCATATTGGCTTGGATGTTTGAATCCGTAAAGAGATTTGTTGACCTTATCGTGAATATCCTTGTAGCGAGGCGCAAACTGATAACCAAAAAAGTTCAGGATAGCAAAATTCACTTCATTGGTTCCATGTGTATCCGTGGAATGCACATCAGGCTGAATATCAGTTGTGTTGTTAAATAAAATATCAAATACATAATGACTTTCATGCTCATTGGCCCCAATAATTCGAGCATTAACAGGGATATGGTTGGCTACCATTGTGTAGGAAACAATCCCTTTACCAAGACCAAAGTATTTAGGTGAATGACGGGAATTAATGGTATTGATTCGAGTCTCAACTTTCTGCCCGTCACTACTAGAATGAATCGTCTCCCCAATGTCATAATGTTTAAAGATTGGGAGTTTGGCTATTGCATTACTGATACAATCATTCGCTTCTTTTAAAGTCTCCAGACGAATAAAGTTATCAGATGTGGCAGCCAGTAACGGATAGCTAATATCAGAAATTTCCCCCATTCTCCCTAACCCCATGTTGGTTCCCCAAGCAATCAGACAGGCGACAAGAATTCGATTGTCTTTATTCTGTTTGGCATAACGTCCCAAGATGTGCTCAAATGAGTCAAGGAATTGACAGTGCTGTTGAACAAAATGCAAGACACTCCTAATGTCTATTTGCTTTAATGTATCGTAGAATGAGTGATTAATAGATTCTGTGTCACGAGTATAAGGTAATGTCCATCGGGTATGTGAACCCCGTTTTTTGATTTGAAGATGCTCATTTTTCCCAGATGAAATACTCTGGTTAACTTTAGTAATGCGATCTTCTAATCGCTTCTCAAGCTCCACTAAATGACTATGAATGGGTTGGTTGAAAATCGTCAGACCAGTGTCAGCGATCAACATTTCTTTCTGTTCCCATTGACGATCATTGATCAGGTCATCCTCAAAACTGCGAAATCGGATACTATCACGACAAAAAATATCTCCTGCTTCCAAACGGTTGCGTAGGAGGCGATAGACTAAAAATTCATATCGATCTGCTAAAATTGTTTTTTGTTCATAGATATAACGCTTCACACCATCGGATATGAAACCATTTGGCAAATCATCTGAGTGATATTGTCCTAACGCTTTATTCTTATTAAAAGCAGTTTTCATAAAATTCACTGCTTTAATTAATGGATCATTTGGTGAAGGAGCTACGAAATCAACCTGCAAAAATATAGGTCTTAAATAACGTTTAAATCGTCGTGCCTGCTGACCAATATGTTCCCATTGGAAGGCAGTTTCATCATATTTTATATTTGTAGTAATCTGTTTGGCTACGGATTCCAGTTTCTGACGTTCCAAAATAGTAAATGCACGGTCTTGAATATCCCTAAAGGGAGTATTGGCAGGAATATGATCATCAGTGAATATTTTAAGCAGTTCCCCTGCTTTTTTGATGTCTTGATTACTCTCTGTATAGCACTCGTAAACTCGTTCTTTTGCTGCTAATTTAGCTTCATCTGCATACCCCCTTACACTATATATGAGGGTATTGATCAGGTTGTCATGCATCCGTTGATAACGATGGGATACAAAACATAACAAATAGACATAAACAATCCATACATTCAGCCGTTTGAGCTTGTAGACAGAGTAGTAACTTACTAATGAAGCATAGTACTTGATGCTTTCGTTGGAAATACCTAACTTTGGTAACAGTTCTTGAGCAAGGTAATATAAATGCTGTATTTGTTTACCACGATTCATTTCAAGCTTTATTTCAGTGGCGCTAAAGTCTTTCGGTTCGTGTTTCAGTAGTGTTATTTTATACAGCCCTGAAGAATCTTCAAGTAATCGATCTAAGGATTCCATATCATTCTGTTTTAGATGATCCTGCATCAATGAAATTAATCGGTTTTGCTCATGGGTTATTGCCTGTCCTGTCATATCTTGCATAAAACTATAGCCAGGAACAACAATGCAGTTTTCAGACAAATAATTCATGATTTCTCGAAAGATGTAAATCGGCTTACCACAAAACGCCGCAGACTTTTGAGCTTTTTCCTCCATCTTACGCCGTTCTTCGGCACCGCAACTGTGGTAGTTAAATAATTTAAGAATCAATTGTTGTTGTTTTAACCTAGTGGACTTATCAATTGAACTCAAGTCATCAATTTGACTGTTGTTGAAATGTTCCTTCAGAATATATTGAAGATCCTCTTCTACCTCATGGAGGTCAAATGTAAAAAATAGTTGTCTGGCTTTGAAATAACCCAGTTGTAAAACGAAATAAGCCTTAGATTTGACAGAACGCAATGTGTGTAGCAGCTCTTTCTCTGGCTGTGAAAGAGAAAAATAAGAACAGCGATCTTCGTATGAGAAACCTGGTCTGTCATAAATGATCTTTACTTCATCTTCGCTAAGAATCCTCAACCGTTTTTGGGTAGTTGTATTATTCTCCATATTCATATTCCAATCTCAAATTCCCTGACTACTTTATAAAATTAGTTCTTTTTCAACCCAAGTAAACACATGAACTCAACGCCCGTGATCTCTTTATTTTTCCACTTCGGATAGTGAGAATCTAATAATTGGCGCTGTTCATGGGAAAGGGTCCGTAAATTAAGCTTTGGTCGTCCCAAATGTCTACCTTGAGATTTGGCGAGCGCTATGCCTTCGGCTTGGCGCTGTTTGATTTTTTTTCGTTCTTGTTCGGCCACATAAGAGAGAAGGCTTAGAAACTGATCTTCCATTAACTTTCCGATATCTCCCATCTCTCTATATTTACGACTATCAAATAACGTTTCGTTTTCCAACACGACAATATCTGCTTGAATGTTCCTTGTAATGTGTTTCCATTCATAGATAATCCCTTCGTAATCCCTCCCCAATCGATCTAGGGCATCCAGATAAAGGAGATCCCCTTTCCGCAGGATACGCTTCATCGTCTGGTAGCTGGGGCGATTAAAGTCTTTTCCACTTTGTTTATCAACAAAGATCATTCGCTCTTCGATGCCTAAAGCTAACATTTTTTTGATTTGACGTTCTTCATTCTGATCTGTAGATGAAACGCGAACATAACCGATCTTCACAATGAACTTCCTCCAGAAGATATATTTTCTTCTACTATTTTACTATATTTAGTTTCTAAAGGTATGACGATTTTAGTAAACGTTTATAAAAAGATTTTCATAGATTTATAAACGCAAGAACCACCCTTTATTAGACAGGTTTTAAAAGTACACCTTTATAAACAAAAAAGAACCCAAAGAATTGAGTGTGGAATTTTTGCTCCACGTACGGACCATTTAGTTGAACAAGAGATAAATTAAATAGCTAAGGATTGTGAAGTATTTTATAATGATGAATGCTTTTTATTTTAGTCTAAAAATAAGAATAAAAGGGGTTGTTTTAAAAAAACAATAATATATTGCATATGGATAATGATTTATTGTAAAACGATAAATATTGTATTAAACTTAAATTAACGATAAATAAGTGAGGTGCATTTTTATGAAACGAGGAACAACTGTTTTTTTAAAGATAGCTGTTTTTCTTATTGGGATTACGGTACTCGCCTTGTGTATATTTTGGTTGCCTTGGTTAGCAAATGATACGGCAGAAATGTTTCCGGAGTTTGCTTTTTTGCAATATCCTGTATTAATCGGTTTGTATGTAACTGTGATACCATTTTTCCTTGCTCTGTATCAAGCTTTAAAACTTTTAAACTACATTGAAAATAACAATGCTTTTTCGGAATTGTCTGTAAAGGTTTTGAAATATATAAAATACTGTGCAATTACAATCAGTATCTTATATTTGATAGGGACCATCGTTCTTATGTCTCAAAACGCCTTACACCCAGGAATAGCAATTATCGGATTAACAATTATTTTTACTTCTGTTGTTATTGCAGTCTTCACTGCGGTTCTTCAGAAATTATTAAAAAACGTTTTAGATATAAAATCAGAAAATGATTTTACGGTCTGAGGTGAAACAGTGGCAATTATAATCAATATCGATGTGATGTTAGCTAAAAGAAAAATGAGTGTAACAGAACTATCTGAAAGAGTTGGAATCACAATGGCTAACCTTTCTATTTTGAAAAATGGAAAGGCTAAAGCGATTCGATTATCAACTTTAGAAGCTATTTGTAAGGCATTGGACTGTCAACCTGGGGATATTCTTGAATATCAAAGTGACATTGACAATCAAGAATCAACCATTTGATAGTTTAAACACATTAAGAAGGAATGTCATAAAATTGTTAAATTTTAACTAATGATAGTTGGCTAAAAGAGAGGAATGGACTAAATGGCTAAAGAAATGTTTGTGCAAATAAGTGATTGTAAACTATATGCTAAATTGATAGGGGAAAATAATGGAAAACCAACAATAATAATGGACGCTGGATATGGAGACTTTTCCAAGGCTTGGGATTCAGTAATTGGGGATATTTCAATGCTCTCTAATGTTCTAATTTATGATAGAGCAGGACTTGGGAAAAGTGAAACAAGTTCAAACCCCAGAACCAGCCGTGAGATGGTAAAAGAATTGAAGGAACTTCTTATTGAAGCCAATATTAAACCTCCGTACATATTAGTTGGTCACTCATTTGGTGGAGTTAATATGCGGATATATGCAACTGAATATCATAATGAAGTTTGCGGACTTGTCTTAGTTGACTCTACGCCTGAAGATTACAGAGAAAGATTTCTCCCAACGATGTCACAAGATTTTCAACAAGCATACAACAAGCAATTTGTTTATGAAGGCAATTATGATGAATTTATGGAAAGTCTAAAGCAATTAAAAGAAACCAGACTTAAATTAAATGTCCCATTAATTGTTCTTTCAGCTGGTAAGAAAGCTCATTATTCAAAGGAATCACAAGAGTTATGGAATGACATGCAGAGAGAGATTCTTGAAATATCCTCAGATGGTGAATTGGTGATTGCTGAAAACAGTGCTCATTTTATACAAAATGATGAACCAGAAGTAGTAGTTAGTGCGATAAAAAAGCTAATTGACATTTTTAAAAATTAAATTGTGGAGGATAATACTTAAACCTTAAACTCCCTCAGTTTAATACGATTTTCTCCCAACCCAAATACTCGCTATCGGGGTGCGTTAGTTTATTAAGTAATTTTATGGAAGAGGTCAGAATTTAGTTATTCCATTAAATGGCGCTATTCTTGCATAAGGAAGCGCCTTTTAACGGGGATTTGTTTTTAGGGAGATCCCTTAATCCACCTTTTCGAGGGGATGGGCAAAAACACCCAATATCGAGTTGGAACGTCTGACCGAGAAAAAGGATTATGAAAAAGATAAAGCAATATTAGAGGTTGAAAGAGAGTACCAGCAAAGGTTGTTGAAGTCAAATGAGGAATACAACGAAAAAATAAAACAAATGTATGAAGAAATGAACACTATGCGTAAAGAATATGAGGAAAAAGTTGAGCAGTTAAAACAAGAAAAACTTGATGAAAGTAAAAGTAAAAGTTAACCATCTGGATGATATTTATTTAATGGTTAACCAGGTTAACATATGTTAATTAAAAAGGTTAAAATTTTGAATCCCCTGTCCATATATCAAATTTTGATATATGGATTATTCTATAATGGGGTAGCGTCAGGAAAATGCGGATTTACAACGTTAAGGATATCAAAATATAAAAAGTCTAATTTCTCGGTGTTATAAGTGAAAAATTAGGCTTTAGTTACTTCATTAAAGCGCTTGATTGTTGAAGACTAAAGTTTATATTCATCAAGAAAATTGATGTGCTCTTATCCTAACAAATTTTATTTAGGACTTACATGTATGCCTTCACTCTCTCGCCAATCTGCATAGAGTATACGCTTTACATTATTATATCCATTAGTAGTTAATTGGTTATCTAACCACTGTTGATCAAATCCGAGTTCATGTAAATTATCCCATAAAATTTCCCCATCTATAATTAACGATGTTGGGACGTCTACTGGACTTTCTGGAAGATTGAGATCTTGCTTGTCTGGTTTTTGATACTTGGAATTTAATAATAGTGTTGTGTAAATAACTATTTATAAAGAGTAAAAAATGAACAAACGCCAACACCTTGAACTTAGGGTTTGGCGTTTTCTCTATACGAATTACAAATAGGCCATTGACCCCTCTCTATTTGGGATGGCTAGACTTCCATTTTATAGTCTAATAAAATTTTCCTTAAATCCTGTCTCGGTATTTCCAAATTAATTGTCACCTGTATAAGTTCGTCCTCTTTATCACTTTCCCGATCCGACAATTCGATTTCGCGATCAGATTGAGTGGACAACTCCACACCTTCCCTCACATCGGAATTAACGTCTTCTTTACCACTTATTGATTCTCCATACAACATTTCCCACTGTTCATATAAGTTTTTTGCTGTGTGATATTCATCAAGATCAGCTTCTGTATCTATCTGTAATTTTTCTTTCAACCCACGACATGACTCTTCCCATTCCTCTAAGGTCTTCAAATCAAATAATTTTGAAAACCTTGGTTTCATTCTTTCCCAATGCAAATAAATGTTATCACACCATTCCAGCAACTCTTCACGATATTGTATTTCTTCTACTTCTTCCATTCCTCTTCATCTCCCGACCATAATTTTCATCCATAATATTCAAAAAACAATCGACATGTTTAAAAGTACAAATAGGTAAATTTCGTTAATGCTTCTGGTTATGAAAAGGTAAGTGGCCTCCGGTAATTGATAATAGACTTATCAAAAGTAAATTATTCAAAATGACACAAACCTTTTATTAAAGCATCCTTGTTAATGATTTTTACCTATTTGATATTAACAATTTCATCATATGCTCCGCGATTGTCCAATGACTAGACAGTTGCCTAATTGTTATTAATTGGAATTACTTGGTCAATAATCATTGCTTTTAAAATTCCAAGTGCAAAGGCTTGTAGTTATTCCACCAGATGAAATAGTTATAGCCGAAAGAAAGAAAGTTTCTGTTGAAACGAATAAACCCCCAAGACAAATAACAAAAACATCCATAATGAGAATGATGATCCCAACATTAATTTTAATGAATTCAGAAAAGTACTGGGCTAGTAAATCTGTTCCACCTGTGCTTGTCTCGAAGCGAAGCATAAGACCAATGCCAAAACCAATGAATACACCACCTGTAAATGAACTAAGAATTGGTGAAAATTTTATAGGAACTTGATTAACGTTATGAAAAAGGTCAATAAAAAATGATGATAAAAGCATACCGTGCAAACTATTAAAAAAATATGAACGATACTTAAACCAAGCTAGAGCAAAAATGGGGATGCTCAATACCATTATCGTGAACCCGGCGTTTGTATTTAATAAATAACTAATAATTAAACCTAGGCCAATAATTCCGCCATCTAAAACTTTGTTTGGTATTAAAAAAGTATTTATTCCCAAAGCTATTGACATGCTGCCTACAAGAATAGCAACTGCTTTCATAAAATATGGCATTTATTAAGAACTCTCCTGTCTAAATGGACGTGTTCTATGTATATGCCAAAAACGTTAGCATTATAGACAACTTTTACTTCACTGAATATAACTTCTGAAGTGCAAGTAGACGCAACATAAGCGCAAAAAAACGATAACTAATAACCCTAGCCCTTGTAGGTCAAGTAACCCTGTTTAAAGGAAAATGTCTATTAATGATACAAAAAAACTACCCGAGGTGAGGCAGTTTTTGCAGATAGAACTTAAATTTATTCAATTATAATATATGTTTTTTTGCAATATAGGTGCATTCCCAGTTTACTCCCTTTATTTTACACTAGGCGATAACATAAATACGATTTTGATACTTCTGCTCTTTCCCTACTAACGAATAGGTATCACGACTTCCTTCTAGAGTATTTACATCATTTGTAGCAGAATATTTAGTTGAAAAAATTTCCTAGCGTTTTTAAATTTAACGGCTGAAGAAAAACTTTCTATATATACATATACCCGAATCAATTTCATAAATTGATGGGGTATACAGGCAGAGCAGACTTTACCGTGAACTTGTGGATGGTACACCGGCTGCGTTGATTGCGCCTGCCAATTTATTTTTGCTTGTGAAAGCACCCGTAGATATCCACTTTACTGCTTTGGCAGCTACATTTGGTCAAACGCTTCGTTTACTTGGCTTGTCCGTATCGCTACTGCTTCCTGCATTTTTTGTTGCCATTCTTTCCTATCATCAAGATCAGCTGCCCTATTATCACTTGCCACTTTGGGGATTAACCGGTTGGGAATCCCTTTTGATGTGGCAGTTGAAATGTTTATTGCACTTCTCTTCTTAGAAATCCTGCGGGAAGCTGGTATCTGATTGCCTTCTGCGGTCGGCTCCACGGTAACGGTTGTAGGAGGACTTATCCTGGGGGATGCCGCCATTCGTGCTGGATTCTTATCCCCAGGTATCGTTGTCATCGGAGCAATTACACAAATCTTTGGTTCAACTTTATCGAGCCTATCATTGGCTGGAACGATTAGTACCTTACGCTTTTTTCTTTTCATTCTGTCTGCCACGCTTGGCATTTATGGCTTCTTTCTTGGATTATTTATTGTGCTCAGCCATTTAGCCTCGTTGCGTTCATGCGGCTTGCCTTACTTGGCCCCAATATCACCTCCATTTAAAGACTTGGCCAACGCTTTGTTTCGATTACCTTGGCCATGGCGAAACACTCGACCGGACATATTGAAGACACGAGATTCTACAAGGCAAGGGGACAGGCATAAATGAGGAGATATAAAAGTATGGTTGCACTTTTCCTTCTTCTCACCCTTACCGGTTGCTGGAGCAGATATGAAGTGCAAAACATGAACTATGCTACGGCTGTTGGAATAGACTATGTCGATGGCCAATACACCTTGTATGTGCAATTGCTTGATTTCTCGACAGGTGGCCAAGCTGGAGGGACAGCAAAAAGCGGAGCAGCCCCCGGTTTGGGTGGGCAAAGGCGAAGGTTCCTCGTTTACGGAGGCGGCAAATGATTTGTACAGTACATCACAACAACTCTTAAACTGGGGACAAATCTCTGCCATTCTAGGATTAATATAGGGAGGGGAAATCGTTTTAAGATTAGTCGCTAATATCAAATGTGTTAATGTTTAGTGAATGGTCGGTATCTCTAACAGAAGCGTAAAATATATCTTTAATTTGATGATATCCCTTTGCCTTTAGTTCTTGCTTAAGCCACTCTTCATTCTTGTTGATTAATTTTAAATTACGCTTCTGAACTTTCCCTTCAATTACAACAGCTATTGGGAATCCATGGTATTCTACTTTCATATGTAAATCCTTTGGAGTAACAGGAACTAATTCTTTCCTTGGTAAAATGCTGATTTCACCTGTTGCTTCCAAAATCGCATATTCAATATCTTGAATATCTGGATATCTTGCTGTTCTTAAACTTGACAACAGCTCAGATAAAGGATATCTATTTTTCCTTAAATTTTTATATACAATTTTTCCATGTTTAACTAAAATAGTCGGTTTTCCCATAATAAAAGGGTTTAACCAATTTAATAAACTTAATTTTGATATAACTAAGTGAACGCCCGTTATAACAATGATTCCAATAATCCCCTTTGTTACTCCATTTACTTTAATGGACCCAAATGCTAAATAAGATAAAAAAAGAATCGCTCCAAAATCGTGAGGGGTAAGTTGCGCTAGGGCTGATTTCCCTAAAATTTTTATGGCTACAATAAAAACAATATATATAAAAATTAATTTAACTAAAAAAATAGACACTTCTAACACCTCTTAGGAAAAATCACCTTAGTCTGAAGTCAGACTAAGGATGTTCATCTCTTTGACTATACAGACAAAAATTAACAGAGAAAGTTAACCAGTAATGTTTTAATATTTTAAGCACCCTCTAATCAATTTAAAAAAAATATTTTTCCAAAGATTTTATTTTCAAGATTCGACTTAATGATATTATATAAAAAAATGGTACTACTTTTTTGTTATGTGTCTTAAGATCATCCAAGATAGCGAAATAAACCATTATCCTTTTAAAATAGGCATCACTTTATCAATAGCTTCTTGTAGTTTTTCACTATTTTTACTATACATTTGCTTAGCTTCTTTTGATTCGGTTCCAAGAGCAAACAGCTCTAAGTCTGCTTGGCACTTTTTCATGGTCGAAAGAATTAAAGGTCTTTCTTGAGGAGATGCGACTTGTAATTGATCGTCAAACAGGTCAACTGTTAACTCTCCATAGGAATTAACTTGTCCAAGAAAAACATTTTCTACCGTAACCCCTAATTTATCTAACTCTGTATGTAACCATGCACGACTTCTTCCAATTGTAGCTAGTGGTTCATCCATGATAACACCATCCATAATGACAGTTTGAGGCTCTTTGATGGAAGGGACGGATAAGTTTAAGGCTTTTGCTGTTAAAGGTTGGTTCTCCTTTTTTAACATGACGGATAAATCTCCTGTTGCCTCTAATACAGCGAATTCGACATCAGCTACTTGATAAACATCCTTCTTACGAAGTAATGCTAATAATTCATCTATCGTGTATCTTTCTTTTTTTAAATTATCTTCCATGATTTTTCCATCTTTGATAAATACAGTTGCTTTCCCTTCTATAAAATTACGAAAACCTTTGCTTTTTAAGGAAATTAAACCAGCGAAAAAGGGGATAGCAGCAAAGATGACAATTCCAATGACTCCGTGAAAAATATTCCGTTCAAGTCCCATAGCTACTTCTGCACCAATACTTCCAATTGAAATACCTGTGACATATTCAAAGAAAGATAGTTCGGAAATTTGCTTTTTCCCTAACCATTTTGTAATTAAAAATAAAACAGCAACAAATAATGCTGAGCGTACAGCTATATCTAACCATTCAGGCACCTCTTACACCCCCTGTAAATATAGTTTTCTAGAAACCTTTGTACTGAAATTCCTCTCCTTCTAGTTCTCCTACTCTTTTTTTTAAATCTTTTGTTACTTCATGTACGACCATCATAGCCTCATGCAAAGTTCGCTTCGATTCATCATCAAGAGTCCGTAATGCTAAAATTGACAGACTTGCTTCTACTCCTTTTAAACTGACAAAACATTGTTTGACATCTGATCCTACTGTCATCCTAGATTCTCCTTATCCTTTTGGTTTAAAAAGTAAAGCTCCTAGCATGCCGAAAACAATGGCAGCTGAAATACCGGAACTAGTTACTTCAAACATTCCTGTCAGTACACCAACTAACCCATGTTTTTCTGCTTCCTGCATCGCACCATGAACAAGCGAATTTCCAAAACTTGTAATCGGAACGGTGGCCCCTGCCCCAGCAAAATCAATCAACGGTTCATATAAACCAAACCCATCTAAAATGGCCCCCACTACTACTAGGGTACTTAAGGTATGTCCCGGTGTAAGTTTGAAAACATCAAACATTATCTGTCCAATCACACAAATCAAACCACCTACTGCAAATGCCCAAAAATAGGTCATCTTATTGTTTACCTCCATATTCAATCGATACCGCATGTGCAATACAAGGAATCGTTTCATTTTGCTGAAAGGACAACGGTGAAAGCAAAGCACCTGTAGCCACAACTAACATTCGTTTAAATTCACCTTTTTTCATGCGGTTTAATAAATGCCCATAAACTACCGTTGCTGAACAGCCTGCACCGCTTGCCCCTGCAAGAACGGGTTGTCCTTCCCGATAAATCATAAGGCCACAATCTTGGTATTGTTCTTCACTAATAGGAGTTCCATGCTTTTTAAATAGATCCATGGACACTTCCTGTCCGATTTGCCCAAGGTCACCGGTTACAATTAAATCGTAATAAGATGGCTCAACATTTCGTTCCTTTAAATGGGCTTCAATGGTATCAACCGCAGCTGGCGCCATAGCTCCTCCCATGTTAAATGGATCTGTCAATCCCATATCGATTACACGACCAATTGTGGCAGATGTGACATGAGGTCCTTCCCCAGAATCACTTAATAGGGCTGCGCCTGCACCAGTAACCGTCCATTGTGCCGTAGGTGGCTTTTGTCCACCATACTCAGTTGGATACCGAAATTGTTTTTCAACAGCTGTATCATGACTGGAAGCTCCTGTTAACAAATATTTCGCTCCTTTTGTATTTACAATATAAGCACCTAGAGCCAGTCCTTCCATCGAGGTAGAGCAAGCACCGAATAAGCCAAAATAAGGCGCTCCAATCGTTCTGCTAGCGAAACTTGTTGGGGTGATTTGATTGATTAAGTCCCCAGCTAGGATAAATTGAACTTGATCCTTTTGTATGCCCCCTTTTTCCATGGCTTTTTGGCAAGCCTCTTCAAAAAGGATTTTATGTGCTTTCTCATAGGAATCCTGCCCAAGCCATAAATCAGCATGAAGAGTATCGAAATCATCTGGGATAGCACCATTGGCTTCAAATGGTCCACCAACGGTTCCAGTGGAGATAATGACAGGCTTTTGTTCAAAAATCCAAGTCCGATAACCCGTAAGCATTATAAACCACCCCACTTGATTAAAATGGTTTTAATGAGCGCAATGACAAAAGCAGAAAAAACACCAAATAAAATTACCGCCCCCGCCAATTTAAATATATTACCGCCTACGCCTAGAACAAATCCTTCTGATCGGTGCTCAATGGCAGGTGATATCACCGCATTTCCAAATCCTGTTACGGGTACAGCTGTTCCAGCACCTCCGAATTGGGCCATTCGATCATATACACCAAAACCAGTGAGAAGCATCGTAATAAAAATCAACGTACCTACCGTCGGATTTCCTGCCGTTTGCTCAGTAAAATCAAAATAATAAATGTAAAAGTCTGTAATAAACTGACCAATCAGACAAATAAGGCCACCGGTTAAAAAGGCCTTTATGCAATTTTGAACAACAGGTCTTTTGATTTCTCGTTGTTTTTGCAACTTTTGGTATTCCTGTTGTACAGGAGTGAGTTTTTTCTTTTGATTGTTAGACATAACTCTACCCTTCCTCTTAGGTTTGTTCTTTCATAAGACTTTTCAGTTTGTTCAAATCCTTTTTCAGGTTCTTCTTATTCGTATCATGTTGTTGTAACTTTTGTTCGATTTTTTCAAGCTCCCAGAACATTTTTTTATCACTAGACACAAATACTTTATAATCTGGATACATTCCTTCCAAGTCAGATTTTACTGACTTCTCGATATTTTTTAAACGGAAACGGTTGAAATTTTCGACTTTTACCGCTACTAAAAGCTCCTTATTTGTATTTACTGCCTTTACATCCGAAATTTCTTCCTTGGTAATAATCTTTTCTTTAGCATGATTAGAAACAGATTGTTCAATTGGTTTACTTGTATGTATTTGTGAAATACTCGAATGATTTTTCTCACCTACCTGATTATCGTTTCCGTTACACCCTGAACCCATTCCGATAAGGATTAAAATGAAAAATAACATTTTCACTTTCATGAAATCACCTCCATGTATTACCAGTATTGGGATGCTAAAAAAAGGTTGGCCTCTCAACCAACCTTTTCGCCATACTCATTATTGTTGTTTGTATTGAGGTTCTTCTTGTTCGATTTGTTGAACACGTGGTTCAACATTATCAATAACAGATTGGGTTTGGGTAGCAGCATCTTGATAAAGTTGCTTTGCTTGTTCATTATCTGTACTAAGAGCAAATGTTTCAAAGCTAGCTTGAGCGCTTTTTAATCCGGCTAAAGCTGTTTTAACGTCACTGATGACTGTCATGAATAACACCTCCTATATTTTATTTTGACCTTTATTAGATTGCAGTATAAAAAGATTTTTATTCATTGAATTTTATCAGACTTTAAATATTTAAAAATTTAGATTATGTAATTTTCCACTGCTTTTGGAAAAGATACACATGTAAGAAAAAGCGATGAGAGGAGGATAGTGAAAATGGACAATTAAGTTATTAATAAACGGATTAAAATACAGAAAATTTATTCGTAGTTACTATGTGTCTTGGAAATTGTTACATTGCAGGGAATTCCTTTTCAAACACAGTGAAGGACTTGTCAATGGAGTATTTTACAATTTGTTTGTCTCATTAATATTTTTTCAATAAACAAGAAAATGGTGAAAAAAGCGAGGTATACATTAGTAATGTACAAGGACTATACTGAAAATATTTTAGGAACAAAACCACGAGCTAGACATAAGAAAATAATTGAAAATTATTTGGATCAAAGTTTTACCAATCCTATCATACATAAGGAAATTCATGGTGATAAAGTCTATGTCCCCTTAGATTTAAACAGGGTCTGGAATAGGATAAATTAATATTTAGTTTAGCCACAAATACTCCCCACCTGCGTATAGGTGGGGAGTATTTAATGCTATCTAGAGGTGGGGGGGCTTTAAAACTAGTCTAAAATACCTGCATATTTTTGACCGCTGTGTGGCAATCTACCTAAAGTGATTACAACATTGTTAACAAGGAGGAAACATCATGCAACAAATGCAGACGGGTATGAATAATCAACAAGCACAAGCTTTAATGACACAACCGCCTGAAATAATGTCAACAAAGGATCATCTCTATGTAAACGATATGTTAAGCTGGAATTTACTTGCGATGAAGAAAATGCATTTTTTCGCTCAACAATGTCAAAATCCCGAAGTAAGAGCAGCACTTGAACAAGCTGGACAAATGCATGATCGACACTATCAACAGCTGCTTCAACAGATGCAACAGTATGTAACTCAACCTTCACAAAATATGAATCAATAAGGAGGAAACTATAGTGGAAAATAATACTCCAAACAGGATTAAAAATCCTGAAACACCAGTCCCTAAGACGCCGCAAATGAACGATAGAGATTTTCTAAACGATGCCTTAACTACGGAAAAATATATATCTTCCTCATACTCGACTGCATTAAAAGAAGCTAGCCATGAATCGTTGTATCGTACAATAGCGTCTGTTTCCCAAGAAACAGAAGACTGTCACCGCAATCTATATAACTTAATGTTTAAAAACGGATGGTACGGTTTGGAAAAAGAAACTCCACAAACTATTCAACAATCGGTTCAGCAATTTTCTAACTACATGCAAAGTCAAGATCCATATAGAGGTAATGTAATACAATAAAAGAACACGTGTTCAAGAAGAATAAACTCTAGGTAAAACAACAATAGTTATGCGAGACAAAAGGTTGGTTAGTTGTTAACCAACCTAGAAAATAATTTAGAATTTACAACATTCGAAAGGGCGGCGGTAAGATGAATCTTAAGTGGATGAAACTTTTATCAACGGTTTTTCTTTCAATTTTCTTGTTATTAGGGTGTAATAATGGAGATGACGATAATAATCCACCACCGGAGGATGTAACTCCAGGGACAGAGGAACCAATTGAAGATCCTATCGACGCAACAGATTCAGATACTATTGATCAACATAATGTCACCCCTGATACAGAAGAACCAATTGAAGATCCGATCGATGCAACAGATCCAGATACTATTGATGAACATAATGTCACCCCTGATACAGAAGAATCAATTGAAGATCCTGAAGACGCAACAGATCCAGATACTATTGATGAATAAGTTTATACACCGTTTGTTCTCAAACGGTGTTCTTTATGTATCAAGATTCAAGGATGTTAATAAGAAATTTAATACTAATATTGCAGCATTTTCTAATAACAAATTTATAGAGGTGTCTCATGACAAAATTACGAAAGTCCTTATTGGTTACTGTTTCCGTACTTATTCTTCTATCCATAGGGTTATTATTCATAGTACCAAATACAAGAAACAAAGAGAATCCCGAAAATAAAACAGTTGCTGTCAAAAACAAATTTAATCCCCCTATAACCAATGTCCAAAATGTTGAAAACGAAAAAAATGTTCTTCAAATAAACAGCCTTTCCATGGGTCAAACCATCAAGAATCAATTAAAAAATGATCCTTCCGTTTTTCTAATTAAACACAATGAAAAAACTGAGAGTCATTATATTAAGAAAGAAGTAAACGTTACATTCAAGACTCTTCCCTCAACAAAGGAAATAAAAAGGATAACACAGGAGATAAATGGCACTATCATTAAAAAGCTAAATTCTACGATTGTATTTCGTTCTAATACGCTTTCGACCAAGGAACTTATTGAATATTTTAACAGACAGGCTATGGTTGAATTTGCTGAACCCAATTATCTTTATCTGCAAAATCAAATTGGACTTCCTAATGATTTGCTATATAGAGAACAATACCAATGGAACTTATCGGCAATTCAAGCAGAAGCAGGCTGGGATATCACCAAAGGGGATGAACATATCATTATTGCTGTTATAGACACTGGCGTTGATCTGGACCATCCTGATTTGAGAAGACGAATTACAAATGGTTATAATGTACTGTTGAATAATAATTTCCCTGATGATGACAACGGGCATGGCACCCATGTAGCAGGAATCATTGCATCAGAAACAAACAACCATGAAGGTGTTGCAGGCATCACTTGGTATAACAAAATTATGCCTATAAAAGCAATGGGTGCCGAAGGGCATGGGACGACCTTTGATATAGCAAAAGGGATTTTTTGGGCAGTGGATCATGGAGCCGATGTCATTAATATGAGTTTAGGCAATTATCAGCATTCTTCCCTTTTAAAAGGGGCAATCGATTATGCATACAGTAAAAATGTTGTCTTGATTGCTGCAGCAGGAAATGAAAATACTATGCAGCCGAGCTATCCAGCTGCTTTTTCTAAGGTTCTAAGTGTCGCCGCCGTAAGTTACACCGGACAACGTGCCCCTTTCTCAAATTATGGAGATTATATCGATGTTGCAGCTCCCGGAGTTCAAATTCCGAGCACCTATTTTAACCAGCAGTATGCTGCCCTTTCAGGTACTTCTATGGCTTCACCACATGTAGCAGGACTAGCAGGTCTTTTGCTTTCAGTAAACCCTAATTTAACGAACCAAGAAGTAATAGACATTATTAAGAATTCTACTTATGATTTAGGAATCCCTGGAACTGATCACGAATTTGGTAGTGGCTTAATTAATGTAAAGAATGGATTGGAAGATGCCCAAAGCAAAAGGCAATAATCCCTTTTTGAAACCGTTGCTTTTCGTTGTTATAAAACTTCTACATGGTGTACATTGTTTGTACATGATAATGGAAAAACTAAGGAGGGAATTTTAGTTGGAGTGGATTTTTTATCTATACCTGTTAAATACGTTCTTTATGTTATTCATAGCTATTTGGGAAGTTCGTCGTCCTGCCAAGGCTTTGAATTGGATAATAATCGTCCTTGTTTTGCCTATCATTGGTTTCTGGCTATATCTTAGCACATCAAATCCCAAGATTATTCATCGGAAAAGATTGACCTCTTCTCATAATGAGTCTGATAAATTACCTGATACATATACTGATTCAGCATCGATAATCGCCGATGCTTTAAGGTATTTTACTGTAGGCGGGCTTCGAGTCGGCAAAGTCCACGTACTAAACAATGGAATAGCAAAATATGAACAACTCATCGAATCCCTACAAAAAGCCCAAAAAACCATTGATCTGGAATATTACATCTATCGGAATGACCAAATAGGTAATCGCATCACAGAACTGCTGATTGAAAAAGCAGTAAATGGAGTTCGGGTTCGTTTTATTAGAGATGGTTGGGGGAGTAAAAAATTCCCGCGAAAAAAATCCTTCAGATGGTGGAAGCAGGGATAGAATGCCGGACAATATTTCCTTTACGCTTTCCCTGGATTTTATCTAATTGGAATTATCGGGATCATTGTAAGATTGTCACGGTCGACGGAAAGGAAGCTTTTACTGGTGGCAGTCACGACTCCAATCCTCCAACGTTGTTTTCTTCTTTTCTTCCAATGTTGTTTTTTTATTAAATAATGTTTTTTCAAAAACTGACTAGCACAATCCCAAGACTTCATTTTAATAGGATTTTAGGAATTCATAATTCAACATAATTTATCTTATGTTGAATTATAAAAATCATAAAAAATTACTATAAAATAAAAAAAGACTCCCGAAATGGGAGCCTAATCAATCTCTATATTAATATGTTTAACAGGTAGCTGCACTCTTCCTGATATATGGTCATCTTTCTTGCGGTCGTAAAAACTCTTTGGATAATAGTAATCTGAATCTGGATCTTTATCCAATCCCAAATGCAAATATGTATTATCTAAATGGTTATAGAGAATAATATCAACATCAAGATTTGTGTTTAAACCGTCATTTGAAAAGACAATTACTGTTGGGTTTTGAACAATTTGATGTACAAATGGAAAATACAGCATTCGATTTCTTTTTGATTTGAACCATGTCCTATCTGTAGCTTTCAAAAAGTCAAAAGTGAGCGTTCCATTTTCTAGCTTTTGATAACCTGTTTTACCAGCATACTCATGTTTATTTTTAAGCTTAGCCACTATGTATTGAATCCCTAATAAGTGACACAGGTTTTCTTCTTTGAAACGCAGTTTAATCGATGGTCTATCGGTATCATCTAATTCAAAATGAAAAACTCTTCCACATAAATGTTCCTTGTAAAACTCTTGGAATAGTTGAAGGGAAACGTCTTTTATATTTGGTTTTTTCTGTATCGTAAGTAAATCTGTAACTGATAACATTTCTTAATTTCCCCTAAAACGAAAAATTGACCCTGGAAACAAGCCCAAGGTCAATTATACTTTAAATTCGACATTATTTGTTAAATTTTTAAAAAATAAGGTGGTCGGTACCAGGAAGGAATCCCCGTACTGGATATATCGTAGTATCTTTATCGTCCCCTACGCGGGAGTGTAGAGCCACCCGTCTACACCGGATATAATCTCATCCTCAAACTTATTATAGCCAAATCGGCGATAATATACAAGGGAAAATCATGGTTTTTCGTAACGCACAGTTACATTTTCACGAAATAGCTACGTTTTTTCGTAAATTCCTTCGAATTTTACTTTAATTCGTCTAGATATTTCTCTAATGCCTCTTCTATCAATATATAGATATTTCTCTCTTGTAATAAGGACTGCATCTTTAATTCCTTGTGCAGATCGGTGCGTAAATCGAATGACACGCGCTTTCTCTCTATCTTCTTTTCTTCTTTTCTTGGAACGTTTATTTCTTCTTTGTTTTCTTCATTCCCTACTTCTTCGTTTAATGCAAAAGTTGGACTTATTGTTTTTTGACTACGCATTTTATTTTTAATATCATTTACTTTCGACACGGCTCAACAACTCCTTATAAAAATCTTCGTATTGTTCTAATGCTTGTCTTATTTCCGCATTTTTATTAAATCCATACAACGCTAAGCGACCTGTAGGAGCTCTCCTTGTAATGATCGTATCAAATACTTCTTCTGGATAATCTTCTGCAATTAATTCATTAAATGCTTTTGCGTCACTTCTACGTACATCATTCATTGTTCTTAAGATCCCTAAAACTTCTACACCTTTTTCTCCAAACTCACGAGCTCCTTCTACTGTATCCATGAAATTAGGTACTGCAGAATAACACCAATTTGAACATTCAAACATCACTATAACGTAATCGCTGGAGCATAATGCATTAGTCGTTTGTTCACTCAATGAAGGTGGTGTATCTATTACAATGAAATCATATTCGTCACTGACTTGTTCTAGGGTTTTGTCCAATATTAAACTTGGACTTCCTTTAAAGGGAATACTCTCTCCTTGATACGTTTTACCTGTATAGATCCATCTAGGGAATGTAGCAAGAAAGTTATTTGCTGCGAGCAAGTCTAACTTTTCATTTATCGGATATATGTATTCTCTTACGTTGTTATGTTGCATTGCTTCTAGTACAGATTTACCTAGAAAATCATTAGAAGGTTTTTCAGCCAGTAATTCAGTTAAATTACCTTGTGAGTCCATATCAATCGCTAGCACCTTATAACCGTCTCTGCTTAGTAAATGCGCAAGAATCCCAGTTGTTGTTGATTTACCACATCCACCTTTTTGAATTCCCATTGTGATAGTAATTGCCATATCTAAACCTCCAATCTTCCAACGTTGTTTTCTTCTTTTCTTCATTGTCTTATATTTTAACTGTTTTGATAAGAAATGAAAACCACCACCACACAAAAAAAACACCCTCTAAAAGAGAGTGCTACTAATACCTATAAACCTTATAAAAGCTTAATGTGAAATCCCCATATTCCGTTCTACCATCTGTTTTAATATCGAAATCTCGTTTCATTGCTTTTTTTATTCTTTTGTAAGTAGGCGTTGTAGAAAGGTATTCTTTATTATTATGAAGGCAGAATAAGCATTCGACAGACAAATTGATAATTGGTTTATCGTCTTCATATGTTATTTTAATAAATTCATCTTTCTCCTTATCCAATTGTGCATCACTAGTTCTGTACTCTGTTCTAAATTCATCTAAACCGTATTTATTCTCAGCACTTTTGATTAGACGATCTTTTATCGTTTCAACCGGATATAGTGAAAAGAACGTTTGTAAAAACTTCTCTAACATATTCCATTCTCTGTGCCATTTTTCTCTCTCTTGTTCCTTTTTTATCTTATCAATTTTATTCCATACCACCCTATAACCCCCTGTACTTTTGGTTTATAAAAATCTATGGGAGCATTTAAGTGTTTATTCTATATAGTTTCAAGTTAAGACTTATTTCGGAAATAGGTCGCAAGGAAATAAAAAATACTCTCTTTTTAGAAGAGAGCAGTATTTCCCCACAGACGCTTTTTGCAAGCTGCGCTTTGCAATAAAGCATATGCTCCCCCACATAGAAAATATGCATGTTTCACTAAACTTTTTCATTAAGTTCCAAAGTTCATATCTTCTTTTTGTGCGATAATCTTTTCAATTTCCCTCCAATGGCGGCCATATTGTCTTGCATGCCTTTTGGTTAAAAACGAATTATCGTATTCCGGATAGCGTTGGGATGGTGGAGCTAGAGCTTTCATTAAGAATGGGCTTTGTCTTTTTCCGTTAAATCTTGTTATGACAATCGCATGATAAGCCTCTGTCTGCATTGCTGTTTCAACATCGAATGTCGGTTTTAATTGTTCTGCTAAATCCTCATATACCTTTTTGTTATCATTGGCAAATAGGAACCAGTTGATTCCTGCAGCACGAATATCATCGTCTAAACCATGTTTTAGTAGTTTGAAGTGGTGGAAAGCAAAAAGCCCCGCTAATCTCCATTTAGGTCCTTCTAATAAAATCCTTTGCATTAAGTTTTTTAAGCCTTCAGTCAAATACTGATGAGGTTCATTAAATACGATAAAAGTTTTAGATTCGTTTGGATCCATGAGTAACTTTGTCATAAACACTTTGAGCGTTATCCAATGTGCTAGCGTTCTTGTCGGTATTGGTCCTAACTTCCGATTCGGTATTCTTAAGATAATTACTTTGCCTTCCTTCATCCACCTTTCAAAGTCTAATTCTGGATGAGGGTCTTGTGCAAAGATGTTAAATGTTGCTTCATTACCTAAAAACTCTTCTAACCGGTAAAGAATTGAGTTTGCCTTTGCTTCAAGTGCCTTCTGTGGATAGGTTACACTTAGCTGGACAAAAAAATTAAGGGCTAGCAGACTGATAGAGAATTAAGTATATCAACTATAAGAACGGGAAAGAGTGATACTAGTAACTTTATAAGGAGGGGTGGGTATGCTAGCCTGCTTGGCAAGCCAGCGATCCCTTTGAGAGCTGGTTGCCTGGCTGGATCAAGCATACCCACAGAGGCTCCATGTCAAGTTACGGATACTTACACTTCGCTCGTAGTCTGCTACGTACCAGTTAAGGAGACTGATAATATGGGATCAAGACGTACATTTACTGATGAATTCAAGGCACAAATGGTGAAGTTATATGAAAGTGGTAAGTCAAGAAAAGACATTGTAAAGGAATATGAATTAACTGCTTCTGCCTTGGATAGATGGATTATCCAAAGCCAAGGAACGGGTTCATTCAAAGAAAAAGACAATCGTTCAATAGAAGAAAATGAACTAATTGAACTACGAAAAGAAAATAAGCGATTACAAATGGAAAACGATATTTTAAAGCAAGCAGCGCTGATAATCGGACGAAGGTAAATGTGATTAGGCAAAATGCCCACAAGTACCCTGTATCAGCAATGTGTAAGGTCCTACAAATCCAAAGAAGTACCTATTATTATGAAGCAAAAGCTAGAGATAACAAGGATGATGAATTGACCATTACTATTACTGAGATATTTCATAAAAGCCGTCAGAATTATGGAACTCGTAAGATTAAACATGAGTTAAAAAAACTAGGTTTACAGGTATCTAGAAGACGTATAAGCCGTATCATGAACGAAAATGGACTTGTATCTAAATACACCGTTGCCCAGTTTAAACCACATGTTGAAAAGCCTAATGAGTCAGCGGTAAAAAATGAATTAAACAGGGAATTTAACCAGGATACTCCCCTAGCTGTTGTAGTGAGCGATTTGACATATGTAAGGGTCCAAAATTCGTGGCATTATATATGTTTATTTGTCGACCTTTTCAATAGGGAAATCATTGGATTTAGTCCAGGTCCAAATAAAGATGCCCAGCTTGTGTATCGAGCTTTATCAACGATTAAAGGTGATTTACGAAAGATTCGTATGTTCCACACAGACCGTGGAAGTGAATTCAAAAACAAAGTAATTGACGAGGCATTGGACACATTCGAAATACAGCGTTCATTAAGCTTAAAAGGCTGTCCTTATGACAACGCAGTAGCTGAAGCCACGTTTAAGATAATTAAAACAGAATTCTGTAAGGGGCAAACATTTGAAAGCTTGGAAGATCTACACAGTAAATTAAGTGATTATGTGGGATGGTTTAACAATGAAAGAATTCATGGAACCCTTGACTATCTAAGTCCCATTGAATTTAAAAAGATACACCCTAAAAAAAGTGTCTAGTTTAGTGTTGACATACCAGACTAAAATTTCATTCTTCTTATGAATTTCCCGTTAAATACAATATTTTAATGAAAATAAACTTTACTTTCCAAGGTGAAGAATTCGATTTGAAAGGCAAAATCATCAGAAGAGAAGACCATATTAAAGGAAAGTTAGTTTCATATGGTGTAGAGTTTGTTGATTTATCTGTAAATGACATCAAAAGATTAAACATAGCGCTACACAATTATCAAGTCGAACAAAGGAATAAAATAAGTTAACAAATAGTGTGAGCCCCCACCATCGCGTGAGGGCTTTTAAAATTTCAAATTAAAAAGGCCCCATCTTCGAAAAGTATAGGGCTAATGTTCTATATAGTTAACCGAGAGACTAGATGAAACTTATATTTACCTTAATTCGTATTAGCTTTATAAAAGCACGAAGGGAGTCTCTCAAATGATCGGAAATCCATCTGACATATTATCAATAGCATCTGATATTGTCTGGACACTAGCCCCAATAATCACCGCAGCAATTGTTTATAAAAAATATGTGGGGTGATGGGACCGTTTCACCCTCAAAATTTAGCACGATTTTATACGTAAAAATTCAGGAAATAAATTTTTATTTGCACGCAAAACGTTGATAAATCAGCAATGTATAAAATAATGCATATGACCTTAAGTATACTTATCTCTAAAACCTCATCGTAATGGGGTTTTTTATATTTTGTAATTCAACTTAATATTAACTATGTTGAGAAATATTGAATATCATATACATTGATATACAATAATTACTCAACTTTAAATCCTTCTAATTGGTGTTTCCAATAGTTCGCATAGTCCCGGATATCGTACAAAGAACTATGTAATTTACTAATATTTTTTAAGGCTACCTGGTTTACTGGTAAAAGTACTGAGTTATGCAGCATATCACATAATGCTGGCAAGTAAAAACGTGAAGCGATACCGACGGTTTCATATTTTCCTAAGTCTTTTAAGTCCGATGTTAAATTGTCTTTTAAGGATCTATATTTTTCTTTTATTTCACTTATTGCAACTCTTTTTTCCTCTGCATTTTTAATACTTTCAAGCTTCTCAATATCTTTATAAATTTCGTCCGTATCCTGGATGAAGCCATCTAACCTCTCAATCGTATGTTCCTTCTCCATGTCTACAACCTGTTTTTTCAGTGCCACAACCTCCTCGTTTTATAAACCCTCTCCTTATGTCCAATTTAATACAAAATAGTTGAGAAGTGGAGGAAAGTTGAAGTAATTTACCTTTTTCTCTACATGAACTCTTATATTAAACTTTGTACTTTTTTATCAACTTTTTTTCACTAACCTTATCAAAACTTATCATTTTCTCGTTTTTTTCGTATTTTGTATCATGTAACTTTATTCCGTGCGCGTGTCGTGTCATCAGTCAATCCTTTGGTATCAATGACTTTTTCCAACTGTTTTCGAAAATTCATAAAATTACTCCTACTATAAATGTTTATTTCTTCTTTTCTTCCAACGTTTATTGATTGAAGATAAACTACTGCATTTATTAGTACCTATCTCCCATGTTTTACAACTAAAACGGACTGCAATTACTTTTCTACATAGCATAAACTATGTTGGGAAATGTTGAATATCGATATATATCATATTCATTTACACATCTTTAGATCCTTTTAACTTGTGTTAGTAGTGATTGATTTAAATAATATATCAATTTATGTTACACATAATAATCTTGTTTTGTTGTTTTACTTATTATATTTTAAATGTTTTTATTGTTTTATTGTTTTCGACATGAATAAAACTAGGATTCATGCTATTTCGACAATCATATATATAACAAAAATGGTCTTAACTATAACAAATTTGGTTCTAAACAAAACGAAAATGGTTTTAATTATAACAAATTTGGTTTATCAACCATAACAAAAATGGTCTTAACTATAACAAATTTGGTTGAACGATAACGAAAATGGTCTTAACTATAACAAATTTGGTTTATCAACCATAACAAAAATGGTTTTTAGATAAATGAGTCTTGTGTAACAAAAAAATACTTTTGTTATACTTAAGTTTTTGTCATAATTGAACTAGGGAAGGGGATATAACATGATAGATACAAAAATGGTTGAGGCAAGTCCAAATAATTTAGTAACAAAATCGAATATGCTAATAGAGGCAAACTATAAGTTGGGTGTCGTTGAGCAAAAAATCATTTTGTGTTTAGCAAGTAATATCCAACCAACAGATTCAGACTTTAAGACTTATACTTTATCAATAAAGGAGTTTAATAAACTTTTAGGTCTTAAAGGTAATCCAAAATATACGGAATTAAGACAAATTACTAAAGAACTAATGCAAAAGGTTTTTGAAGTCCGTATAGATAAAAAGGTGATACAGGTAGCCTGGCTAAGTTTTGTAGCATACAACGAGACAGAAGGGACCATTGATATCCGTTTTGACCCTTTTTTAAGACCATATTTACTACATTTAAAAAAGGAATTTACAAGTTATAAATTAGAAAATGTCGTTAAACTAAAAAGTACCTATGCTATTCGTTTATATGAACTCTTGAAACAGTACGAGAAGATCCGGGAACGAACATTGCCGTTATTAGAACTAAGGAAGATGGTAGGTGCAGTAGATATATATCCAGCTTACGGAAATTTTAAACAACGCGTTTTAATTCCGGCACAAAAAGAATTAAATAAAAAAACCGATATTTCTTTTGAGATAGAAGAGATTAAAATTGGTCGTCGAGTGGAGAAAATAAAATTTGTTATAATTTCGTCTAAGAAGAAAAATAACAATATCGATAAGCAACTATCGTTGTTCGAGGGTAACCTGGAGGATACTAAAATTGAAGAGTCCTTTAGTAATCAGATGAAAAAACTTGCATTAAAGTTAGGAATATCAATTTCTGATGATTTAATTAGGAATTGGGAAAAATATGGCCAGGAAAACGTACTAGAACTAATGCAAAAAATGACTGCAAGAAAAGATATTGATAATCCAATTGGGTACATAACAACAGTATTGAAATCGACTACAGAAGCTTTTAAACAAGTCTCGGTAAGTTCAGATGAGCAATCGATATTAATACAGCTCATTTCTTACTTTCGTAAGTCAATAGAACCTCTTCCAAATTGGTTGATTCAAGAAAAGTCTATAGAAATTATACAAAATGTATTGGATATAAACTTTGATGAGGCAAGTATATTATTTAATGCCTTAAAAGCAGATCTTTTTTTAGCTTTAGATATTAATGAACCGAATCAAAAAGAAAATACTTTGGAAGCAAATGAAGAATTTGAGAAAAAGAAAAAGATTTTTTATGAACGTCTAAAGAAAATATAACAATTTTGGTTACTAATATATCTTACTAACAACCTACCAGATGAGGTGGGTTGTTAATTTATAAACAGACAAAATTTTTAGGGTTGCAATACTCTATTTCAATAATTTTCATGATCACAAGGTTTGAGAGGACCCAGCAGTTTTCCATAGTGCTCATTTTCCGCATAAAATCCTGCATATTTTAAATCCATTTCCCAATCTCTTTTACGGCCTTCCTGATGGACTTTAATTGTTCCGTTAATAACTCGATATTATGCTGTTTATATTCGTGGTCTGGACCGTTCTTTTCCTCTTCAAGTTGTTGCTCCCAGTTTCGTTCCCATTCCTTTAGGTTATTCCATTTATCCAGCACCCTAGGAATATTCTCATATTGTTGGATAAGACTTGAACCTACAAATAAAATATTAATAAAACAAAGCCCTACCTCGATTAAGAGATAGGACTTATTTCATGTTAATTTCACATTATTTTCATCTTCAAATTCCTTTAATGCTTCAGCTACAATATCGTCTTTATTACCTGCTTTCGTGAATCTTATCCCTTGATGCCCCCCTGTTTCGGTAGCACAAATACATCAATTTCACCATTTGCCATCTCAGCTACTGTCAAATTTACCATTGATTTAATTTCCTGAATTGCAGTTAGTTCCTTAATTTCAGTATTGGCTATCATTTTATCATCCCCCTACTTACAAAAATTCTATAAGTAGAAGGTTAAACCTTTCCCATACTGTGACAGAAATGTGATTATTTAATGTCGGAATAAACAGTTACAAGGAAAGTATTAAACCCACTCCACCTACTTCCACCTTTGTTGATATGACGTTTTTTGAATTAGTCTAGCGGTTTTATATTATCAGTCATAAAAAACGCCTACAGGGGCATCTAACAGCTTTTAGGACTAAAAACTAAAAAAGAATTGACCCATTCCAAAGAATCGGTGGATAATCCATCCCGATTTAATTCATGAATTGATTGTCTCCTCTATAATAAATTCGAATTCCTCGTATTTATCTTCCGTCTCTTCGACATTAGATAGTTCTATTTCACCCGATATAACAGTAATATCCTCTTCAAATTCAAAGTGAAATCCTTCTAAGCGAAGAGAGACCTCTTTTGTTTTTTTAATCAGATATTTCTTTGCAATCGTTATTTCTATAGGGATACAGTCCTTAATTTCTGTTATCCTATTTTCATTCTTTATTTCTCTTATAACGATAAACTTCCCAAAAATCTCGATGTCATTTCCGACTTCTTTAATCTCATAATCAACATCCATTGAGATCTTGTTTATAATTCCACTTACTAAATTAGGTAATTTTTCTTTAAAAGTTAGTTGCAAATTAACTCATCTCCTACCAAATTTGTTATTAGAAGATATGACAACTAGTAGTTATAAATTCCCTTGGAAGAGATGAAAGACGTTATTTACTTTAATACCTGACTTTGATACTAATAAAATAAAGTTCAGAAAATGGAAAGGGCAAACCATCATGTTTTTTACTATAGGGCAGAGTCTTAGAATGTTGCGATTTAAGAAGAATCTTACTCAATTAGAAGTCGCGCGAAATATTGGAATAAGCGTTAATTCTCTTAGCAGATATGAAAATGATGAGCGTTTCCCTAAGAAAAAGGTTATCGAAAAACTTGCTGATTTTTACGGGGTTGAAGTTAATCAAATTCTAATTAATGCTTATACCTCTGAAGAAAATGGGGAAGGAATGAATTAACCCTGGCTAATTAAACTGGAGGTGATTCATTTGCAACGAAATACTTTAACAACCGAAGAGGTTGCTGAATACATAGGTGTTCACAAAGATATGATTTATACAATGGTCCGTCAGAAACAGATTCCTCATTTCCGAGTTCGCAGACGGATATTATTTAACCACGAAACAATTGATGCCTGGATCCAAGAACAAATAAAAGAGTCCGTTCAAACTAAAGAGGCTGTAGCCGAACGCTGAGCAAAATATCGAAAAAACTCGAAATTCTTACAAATTGGGTTGTTCAAGTCGATGTTATGTAAACTAAATAGGTTTCGATAAGAACAACTTTTCCCTATTTGCAGTAATATAGACATTAATCTCAAATTCGATACTTAACATAAATTACGTAATTTTTTATCCAAACCTTTATTTTTGAAAAAAGCCTAACCACTTGAAAGGCTAGGCTAGTTTGCTCAGTTCATTTTTTCTGAGTTGCTTTTAGAATCAATCTTAATATTTCCTATTGATAACTCCACAAAATTTACTTCCTTACCGTATTTACGAGATAATATCTTTTCGATAATCGGCTTCAATTTGAGGACCTTTTCTTCTGTTAGTTTAAATCCTTTTAAGCTCAATGTGGT
>NZ_JBBPAM010000001.1:4282500-5427106 GCF_038050315.1 Ferdinandcohnia sp. FSL W7-1320 | reverse complement strand
ATTTTGAGAGTTTTCAGCTGGTTCATCGTTTTTCGTAGCCTTTTTCTCAGGTGTTTTCAATTCGAATTCTTCATCTAGCTGATTTTGAGGAATAATAAATTTGATTCCGAGTTCTGCACCGGTTAGATCATATATTGTTTCAGCAATTAGATGCAGATATCTAGATTCTAGCCAATCTCTAGCAAACTCATTGGGAGCAGTAATAATAAGTGTATCGTTCTGTAGGGCATGGGCTTTTGTTGATTTCAGCCATGTCTCGAAGCTCGGCTTGCTTAATTTTTTCTCTATCTCTTGGAGCGCTTTTGCCCATAAATCTGCAATATTCTCCAACAATCTCCCTCCTTTGTTAGTTATTTTGTACCTACCAAGGTAATTAGACGATGTTACGTCTGAAATTTCTTCTACTAATTATGATTAATCGAATGTATAAAAATAAGTCTTTATGCAGTTATTTTTAATCAAATGGATATAAGTTTATAAATATACATACTTGGCTATTTGTGAATAACTATATAATATAGTAGAAAAACATCTTTTCGACATAATCCACTGACTGTGGACAAGTTATTATTCACAATGTGAAAAAATCTGTCCACATGATATCCACATTCTGTGGATAAAAGAAAATTGTTAATAACTTATTACGAGTGAAAACAAAACTATAATATCAAATAATTGCTAGATAATCAATGGTTTTTGAAAACTTATCCACAATATCTATACCTTGTGGAAAATATTTATCCACAACACAAGATGATGTGTAAAAGTTGTCGATAATTGTTGTGGATTAAAAAAACTGTCGAAAAAAGTTGTCCACAAGTAGAAAAGCGCAAGCGGCTTGCCAAGAAATGAGAAAATTGGAGGCTCCGACAAAGAGGCGTTCTTTGCCTCTGCCAGAGGAGATGAAATTTCTCGAGTTTCTGGCCGCTGGAACTGGATAAAATGAAAAGCTGAAACGCCTTGCTCAGAAATGAGGAAACTGGAGGCTTCGACAAAGAGGCGCTTTTTGCCTCTGTAGAAGGAGGTGAAGTTTCCCGAATTTCTAGCGTTGAAGCTGGACAAGTAGAAAAGCGCAAGCGGCTTGCCAAGAAATGAGAAAATTGGAAGCTCCGACAAAGAGGCTTACTTTGCCTCTACTAGAGGAGATGAAATTTCTCGAGTTTCTAGCCGCTGGAGCTGGACAAGTAGAAAAAGTGGAAGTGGCTTGCCTAGAAATGAAAAATTTGGACGACCAAAATTATCACATCCAGTGGTTAAGTTAGGACTAGTGCGTCAGAAGTTCTGTCTAAGAGGTACATTTTACCTATATAAGGAGGAAGTAATATTTCTCATGGAATTAGACCAATTAGAATTTGAGGGGGAGGGATTTTTAAAAGTGAGGAAATTAGCAAGTAGCAGCTCAAAATCATAATTCCCTTATTCTGAAGAAAAATAAACTATCCAAAATATAGTATTTCAAATAAGGTTGACATTTTTTATAGGTTTTCAATATAATTAGTAAGACTGTCTGATGTATAATTTGAGAGTTAATTCCTCAGGGAGGTGTCATATAAATGAAAAGAACATATCAACCAAGCAAGCGTAAGCACAGCAAAGTTCACGGTTTCCGTAGTCGTATGAGCTCAAAAAACGGACGTAAAGTTCTTGCTCGTCGTCGTCAAAAAGGAAGAAAAGTATTATCAGCATAGGCCACTGAAAGCTCAGTGGTCTTTTTTTCAATAAAAAGGTTTATTTCGATTTTTCTATTGCCCATACTATGGAAAGTGGAAACGACAACTAGACAGAGGGAATAGATCATAGAAATTGAACGTTGTTTCGTCGTACGGGAGTTGTAAAAGATGAAAAAAGAATACCGTATAAAAAAAAATCAAGATTTTCAAACGGTGTTTAAGTCGGGAAAATCTTCGGCTAATCGGCAATTTATCGTTTATGTTTATGAACGGGATGAGCTTGAACATTTTCGCATCGGCTTATCAGTGAGCAAAAAAATTGGAAACGCTGTTACTAGAAACAGAATTAAAAGATTAATTCGCCAATTCTTTCTTGAACACAAAGATCAAGTTCAAATCAAGGATTATGTGATCATTGCCAGGAAGCCGGTTGCTGAGATGAGTTATGCTGAAGTGGAGAAAAGCCTTCTTCATGTATTGAAGGTGGCAAAAGTATTAAAAAAAGTGCAAAAATAGAAGATTTTTTCAAAGGAAAGAAAGAAATTTTCATACAAAGATGTTAGAATACAAAGGAACATATCGATTTTTCTAAGAATGAATATGTTGAAAATAGAAGGCATACATATTTACCTTTAGATATTTAATACTAGGAGGAAAAGTAGTTGAAAAGGCGAATATTATTAATAAGTGCGCTAATAGGATTAGTTCTACTACTATCTGGGTGTACCCAGGTCAATGAACCGATTACCGCAGAAAGCACAGGGTTCTGGAACAAATATTTTGTTTATCCGCTATCCTGGCTTATTACTTATTTTGCAGAACTATTTGGAGAATCAAACTATGGTTTAGCCATTATTATTGTAACTCTTTTGATTCGTTTTGCATTATTACCATTAATGATTAAACAAACGAAAAGCTCGAAGGCAATGCAGGCTATACAACCTGAGCTTAAAGAACTTCGTGAAAAGTACAGCTCGAAGGACCAAGCTACTCAACAAAAGCTACAACAAGAAACAATGCAGCTATTCCAAAAGCATGGCGTCAATCCATTGGCTGGATGTTTCCCATTATTGATTCAAATGCCAATTTTAATTGGATTTTACCATGCGATTATGAGAACGAGAGAAATTGCTGAGCATAATTTCCTATGGTTTGATCTTGGAGAATCAGATCCATATTATATTCTTCCTATAGTTGCAGGTGTGACCACCTTTATTCAGCAAAAGATTACAATGATGGGGATGGAAAACAATCCGCAAATGGCAATGATGCTTTGGTTAATGCCAATTATGATTGTAATCTTTGCATTTCAATTCCCAGCAGCTTTAGCATTATACTGGGTTGTAGGTAATATCTTTATGATTGTTCAAACGATTTTAATTAAAGGTCCGGATATTAGAGCAGCTAAATCTGGAAATGCGGGAGGAGCCAAAAAGTGAAACAAGTAACTGCTACAGGGCAAACCGTCGATGAAGCAGTAGAATCAGCTTTAGCTCAACTTAACACAACAAGAGACCGCACCGACATACAAATCATCGATGAAGGTAAAAAAGGGATATTTGGAATTTTTGGAACGAAGCCAGCTGTTGTTAAAGTAACAGTAAAAGATGATCCAGTAGAAAAGGCACAGGAGTATTTGGAAAGTGTCGTTCAAACTATGGGGATACCAGCAAAATTGGATGTTACGCGGAATGGAAAGAATGTTACATTCCAACTATCTGGTGAAAAAATGGCGGTTCTTATCGGAAAAAGGGGACAAACTTTAAATTCGCTCCAATATTTGACACAATTGGTAGCAAATCGATTTTCCGATCAATATTTAAATATTATGGTGGATGCTGAAAACTATCGAGGGCGTCGTGAAGAAACCTTGATTCAATTAGCGGAGAGACTTGCAGATAAAGTAAGTCGCACGAAGCAAGATGTGAAGTTGGAACCAATGCCTTCTTATGAAAGAAAAGTCATTCACACAACTCTTGCAAATCATAAAAAGGTTAAGACATCATCAAGTGGATCTGATCCAAATCGACATATTGTGATTTCACCAGTAGAGTAATATAAAAAGAAGCCTAGGCGATTGCCTAGGTTTTTTTTGTGCAATCTTACAGGAAGAAGGAAGTAGGATTCATCAAAATGCCACCTGTTATAGAACAGGAATAAAGGTAATTTATTGCGTTTAAGAGCATTCTCTATTATTGTTATTCACATGTGGATAAGATAAAATGGAGTATGGTTTTTGTTTTGGGAAAACTAGGATTTGTTATCCTTGTGGATAAATAGGTAATACTAGTAAAAAAGTGAATGATAAAAGTTATTCACAGGTTTAAAAAAGTCATGTTAAAAAGAAGCATTTGGAATGTTGATATAAAGAAGGTGAAGAAAATGGAGTTTGATACAATAGCAGCAATTTCAACTCCAATGGGAGAAGGAGCAATTGCGATTGTTCGATTAAGCGGGGATGAAGCAATTGATATTGCAAACCGAGTATTTAAAGGGAAGAATCTAAAAGAGGTCGATTCACATACCATTCATTATGGACATATCGTTGATCCAGATACAAACCAGGTTGTTGAGGAAGTAATGCTTACCTTGATGAGGGGACCAAAGACTTTCACAAGAGAGGATGTAATTGAAATTAACTGCCATGGGGGACTTGTATCGGTTAATCGGGTCTTGCAACTTGTACTTACGAATGGAGCGAGACTAGCTGAGCCAGGAGAGTTTACAAAGCGTGCGTTCTTAAATGGACGTATTGACCTTTCTCAGGCAGAGGCAGTCATGGATTTGATCCGAGCGAAGACTGACCGCGCAATGAATGTTGCAATTGGTCAAATGGAAGGGAGATTATCGACCCTCATTAACCAATTACGTCAGGAATTACTTGAAACATTAGCCCATATTGAAGTTAATATCGATTACCCTGAATATGATGATGTTGAGGAAATGACGCATCACGTCTTGCTGAAAAAAGCGAAACATGTGCGCGATGAAATTATAAAGTTATTAGAAACCTCCAACCAAGGAAAAATTTTACGAGAAGGCTTATCTACTGTTATTATAGGTAGGCCGAATGTAGGGAAGTCATCATTATTAAATAGTCTTGTTCATGAAAACAAGGCCATTGTTACCGATATACCTGGCACAACTCGTGATGTAATTGAGGAATACGTAAATGTTCGAGGTGTTCCACTACGTCTTGTTGATACAGCTGGAATCCGTGAAACAGAGGATATTGTTGAACGGATTGGTGTAGAGCGTTCCCGAGAGGTACTGAAAAAAGCTGATCTAATATTACTTGTTTTAAACTATGGAGAAGAGCTTACAGAAGAGGACGAGCGTTTATTTGAGGCTATTTCAGGTATGGAAACAATAGTGATCGTCAATAAAACAGACCTTCCACAAAAAATTAATATGGAGAAGGTTAAGGAACTTGTTAAAGACAATCCAGTCGTAACAACCTCTTTACTTGAAGAAAAAGGGGTAGATGCTTTAGAAAAAGCTATTTCATCATTGTTTTTTACTGGAACTGTTGAAGCAAATGATTTAACATATGTTTCTAACTCCCGCCATATTGCTTTGCTAACACAAGCGAAAAAGTCAATTGAGGATGCCATCTCAGGGACAGAATCGGATCTACCAATTGATATGGTTCAAATTGATTTAACAAGAACCTGGGAGCTGTTAGGGGAAATTATTGGAGATGCTGTTCATGAAAGTCTAATTAATCAGCTATTCTCACAATTTTGTTTAGGCAAATAGAAAATAAATTAGAGTTCAAAAGGACGTTGAAAAGGACCAAAGAGTTCGAGGCGACGCAGTTTTGAGTAGCCGAGCGAGGCAACTCCTTGAGTTAACATCCTTCCAGCCTTGCGCCGAGGGATTGACTTCAAGAATAAACGAGTAGACGCAAGCGCATAACCCAGATATTCAACATTTTCTCGGAGCAATTTTTGAAGAAATTCGATGTGTCACTTTTAGCCGACTTTTTGAACATCCTTAAAGAGGAGGAAATTAAATTGAGCTATGATGCCGGATATTACGATGTCGTCGTGATCGGTGCTGGTCATGCAGGATGTGAAGCAGGCTTAGCTTCAGCGCGATTAGGTGCAAAAACACTTGTTTTAACAATCAACCTAGATATGGTTGCGTTTATGCCATGTAATCCCTCTATAGGTGGACCTGCAAAAGGGACGGTTGTCCGTGAAATTGATGCCTTGGGCGGAGAAATGGCGAAAAATATCGATAAAACTCATATTCAGATGAGAATGCTTAACACTGGAAAAGGTCCTGCAGTGCGTGCGTTACGTGCTCAGGCAGACAAGTTTTCTTATCAGCATGAAATGAAAAAAACATTAGAAAATGAACAGAATTTAACTCTTGTTCAAGGGATGGTTGAACGTTTAATTGTTGAGGATGACGTATGTAAAGGTGTTGTTACCAATACGGGTGCAGAATATCGTGCAAATACAGTTGTCATTACAACAGGTACATTTTTACGGGGTGAAATCATCCTTGGTGAATTAAAGTATTCAAGTGGCCCAAATAACCAGCAACCGTCTATTAAGTTATCAGAGCATCTTGAGGAGTTAGGTTTTAATTTAGTTCGTTTTAAAACGGGAACACCGCCAAGGGTAAATAGTCATACGATTGATTATAGTAAAACAGAAATTCAACCTGGTGATGAAACACCAAGAGCATTTTCTTATGAAACGACTAAATACATCACCGATCAGCTTCCATGCTGGTTAACATATACAAGTGAAGAAACACATCAGATTATTGATGCTAACCTGCATCGTTCACCCATGTATTCTGGCATGATTAAAGGTACAGGACCACGTTATTGTCCTTCGATTGAGGATAAAGTTGTTCGTTTCCATGATAAGCCTAGACATCAAATCTTCCTTGAGCCAGAAGGTAGAAATACTCAGGAAGTCTATGTACAGGGACTATCTACAAGCTTACCTGAGGATGTTCAACATCGTTTAATCGCATCTGTCCCAGGACTTGAAAATGCACAAATGATGAGACCAGGATATGCGATTGAATACGATGCAATTGTACCTACACAACTATGGCCAACACTAGAAACAAAAAAAATTAAAAACCTCTATACTGCAGGTCAAATAAATGGAACCTCTGGATATGAGGAAGCTGCAGCACAAGGAATCATGGCCGGTATTAATGCAGGGCGCCGTGCTCTTGGCAAAGATGAAGTTATTTTAAGTCGTTCAGATGCCTATATTGGCGTACTTATTGATGATTTAGTAACAAAAGGCACTGCTGAGCCTTATCGTTTATTAACTTCTCGTGCCGAATATCGTTTACTTCTTCGTCATGACAATGCAGATTTGCGATTGACGGATCTAGGTCATGAGATTGGCTTAATTCCTGAAGAAAGATTCCAATTGTTCCTGAATAAAAAGACAGCTATTCAACAAGAGATGGAGCGTCTCCAAGGGGTTAGAATTAAACCAACCGACGAAGTACAAGAATTAATCCGCTCTGTTGGTGGAAGTGAACTAAAGGATGGAATTTTAGCAAGTGATTTGCTAAAACGTCCAGAAATGACATATGATCATATACGCAAATTGGCTCCAAGCGAGCAAGAGATTCACCCTGATGTTGCGGAACAAATTGAAATTCAAATCAAGTATGAAGGGTATATTCAAAAATCCTTGCAGCAAGTTGACAAACTTAAACGAATGGAAGATAAGAAAATTCCAGAAAACATTGATTATGATGCAATCTCTGGCTTAGCTAATGAAGCGAGAGCAAATTTAAAGGAAGTACACCCTCTATCTATTGCTCAAGCTTCAAGGATTTCAGGTGTAAATCCTGCTGATATTTCCATTTTACTCGTATATCTTGAGCAAGGAAAAATTGCTCGCGTAAATTAACTAGGAGAGAAAGAAATGGACACTTCATTATTTACAACTATGTTGGAAGAGAAGGGGATATCCCTTTCTCCAACCCAACTTAAACAGTTTGAAACGTATTACAAATTGTTAGTGGAATGGAATGAAAAAATGAACCTTACGGCGATTACAGATAAGCCAGAGGTGTATTTAAAACATTTTTTTGATTCTGTTTCTGCCGCATTTTATTTTGATTTTTCCAAAGAAGCTTCAATCTGTGATGTCGGAGCGGGTGCTGGATTTCCAAGCATCCCACTTAAAATTTGCTTTCCGCATCTAAAAATTTCAATAGTGGATTCACTACAAAAGCGAATAACGTTTCTAGAGGAGCTTTCGAAGGCATTACAGCTAGAAAATATGACATTCTATCACGATCGTGCTGAAACCTTTGGGCAGAAGCAAGATATTAGAGAGACTTTTGATATTGTGATGGCAAGAGCAGTTGCTAGAATGTCTGTGTTAAGTGAACTATGCTTGCCTCTTGTGAAAGTAGATGGGACATTTATTGCGATGAAAGCAGCTTCTGTTGCAGAGGAACTAGAGGATGGCAAGAAAGCCATCACAACACTAGGTGGTCAAGTAAGAGATGTACATCACTTTTTATTACCTATTGAAAAAAGTGACCGAAATATTGTGATTATCGATAAGAAAAAACCAACACCAAAAAAATACCCACGTAAACCGGGAACACCAAATCGTTCACCAATTAAATAATCTATTGGTGAACCTTTTTTTACATTGTAAATTTGTTTCAACATGAATTAGTAGAAAGATAGTAAGATTTTTGCAGAATCCGTGTTATAATAGAAGGAATGAGAGAGAAAATAGAGAATTATTAACTTTATTCAGCAGAATACTCTACTTATCTAAGTGTGGAATGTATGTACGGTATAACGTTTACGTGAGGCGTTCAATCATTGGCTAAATAAAGTTAAGCCTCCGGCGTATGTCACGATTTTACATTGGGAATTTTTCGAGCAGAAAGATTAAAGACTAAGAGAGCCATATCTTGTGGCAATGTCTTTATGACCCACCGCGTGTGGGCCTAAAAATCTGGCGCAAATACGCCAAGGCGCATTTGATTAGTGGGAGTTCTAAGGGGTGGTGGAATTATGAGGCATCCATTTTCACGATTATTTAGCATCGGTGAAAAAGATGACAAACAACAAACGAATCAAGAACAGGTGGTAGAAACACAACTACAAGATTCAATAGAAGATGAAGAAGAAACACACCTGAATGAAGAAGTTCGACAAATTCCGATAAATGAAATTGTTCCAAACCGATATCAACCAAGAACTGTTTTTGCAGAGGATAAGATTAGAGAACTAGCATTAACCATACGTACTCATGGGATTATTCAACCAATTGTTGTTCGACAATTTGCTGATAATCAGTATGAAATCATCGCTGGTGAGCGACGTTGGAGAGCCGTCCAAACGCTAGAATGGGAGACTATTCCAGCCATTATAAAGGAGTTCAATGATGCAGAAACTGCATCCGTTGCATTGATCGAGAACTTGCAACGTGAGGAACTATCAGCCATTGAAGAAGCGTATGCTTATGCTAGATTAATAGAATTACATAATCTTACACAGGAAGCGTTAGCTCAACGATTAGGGAAAGGTCAATCAACAATCGCTAATAAGTTGCGTTTATTAAAGTTGCCTGAAGAAGTCCAACAGGTACTCATGCAGAAGAAGCTTACAGAGCGGCATGCGAGAGCTTTGATTCCTCTCAAGGATCCAGAAAAGCAAATTAAGCTTATGCATGATATTATTGAAAAAGAGCTGAATGTAAAGCAAACAGAGGACCGTGTCGATAAAATCCTTGAATTAGAAAAGGAGAAGAAGCGACCAAAGCCAAAATTTAAAGCAGTAAGCCGTGATATGAGAATTGCGATGAACACGATTCGTCAATCATTAACCATGGTTGAAGAGAGTGGTGTCTCTTTAAATACTGAAGAAGAAGAATTCGACGACTTTTATCAATTTACAATCCGAATTCCTAAAAATAAATAGATTGTGTTCTTTCCTTGCCTAAACAGGTGAGGAATTTTTTTAGTTCTATGAGACTATTTTCAGTGGAAACGATTAAAATACATTCTATTTGTCATAGGAAATGTTTCACGTGAAACATTTTTGACTGTTTTTTTGTCAAAAAAAGATAAACCATATCATTTTTTCGTGATAGAATAGAAAAAGTGATACTATTATAAAGACCTCACTTTGTGAAAAAATAGTAGGATAGTAGAAAGTAGGTGACATCGTGGGGAAAATCATCTCAATTGCTAACCAAAAGGGTGGAGTAGGTAAAACAACTACTTCTGTTAACCTTAGTGCTTGCTTAGCCTATGTGGGTAAGCGGGTTTTACTTGTTGATATTGACCCTCAAGGGAATGCAACAAGTGGCTGCGGCATAGAAAAGGCGAATATAGATCAGTGCATTTATGATGTACTTGTTGATGATGTTGAGGCAAAAAATGTAACGGTTCCAACGACAGTTGAAAACTTATATATGATTCCGGCAACAATCCAATTGGCTGGTGCCGAAATTGAACTAGTGCCAACGATTTCTCGCGAAGTTCGTCTAAAAAGAGCATTAGAAGAAGTGCAAGATCAATATGACTATATTATTATAGACTGTCCACCATCATTAGGATTGTTAACATTAAATGCATTAACAGCTTCAGATACTGTGATCATTCCAGTTCAATGTGAGTATTACGCACTTGAAGGACTTAGTCAGCTATTAAATACAATCCGCCTGGTTCAGAAACACCTCAATAAAGAATTAATGATTGATGGAGTTCTTTTGACCATGTTAGATGCAAGAACTAATTTAGGTATTCAGGTCATTGAAGAAGTGAAAAAGTATTTTCAAGATAAAGTATATAAAACGATTATTCCTAGAAACATCCGTTTAAGTGAAGCTCCAAGTCATGGGGAACCAATTATCATCTACGATCCGAAGTCTAGAGGTGCTGAAGTATACTTAGATCTTGCAAAGGAAGTGATTGTGAATGGCTAAAGGGTTAGGTAAAGGTATCAATGCTTTATTTTCCACCTCGATGGAAGTGGGGAATGAAGAGGTTGTACAAGAAGTTAAAGTAACTCAATTACGTACGAATCCATATCAACCAAGAAAAACATTTGCGCCTGAGGCAATTACTGAATTAAAAGAGTCAATTCTTACACATGGGATATTACAACCTATTATTGTTCGAAAAACCATTAAAGGATTTGAAATTGTGGCCGGCGAAAGACGTTTCCGTGCTGCAAAAGAAGCAAAATTTAATACAGTTCCTGTTGTTGTTCGTGAGTTAAATGAGCAACAAATGATGGAAATTGCATTACTTGAAAATTTACAACGTGAGGATTTAACACCAATTGAAGAGGCTTTTGCTTACCAATCCTTACTTGATCATTTAAAAATTACTCAAGAGCAGCTTGCGAAAAGATTAGGAAAAAGCAGACCGCATATTGCGAATCACCTTCGTCTTCTATCTCTTCCAAAACATGTCCAAGATTTAATTTCTGAAGGAAGATTATCTATGGGACATGGACGCACATTACTAGGACTGAAAAAGAAAGAAAAGTTAAATGCAGTTGTTGAAAAAGTGATTGCAGAGGAGCTTAATGTTCGTCAATTAGAAGCCTTGATTAGCGAAATTAATCAAAATGTTCCACGTGAAACACCTAAACCGCCAAAAAAGGAAAAAGATATCTTTATCAAAGAACAAGAATCTTTCCTTCGTGAGCGATTTGGTACATCTGTTTCGATTAAACAAAGCAAGAAAAAAGGAAAAATTGAAATCGAATTCTTCTCGAATGAAGACCTTGAAAGAATTCTTGAATTGCTAGATTCACCAAAAATCTCATAGGGCTTTTAGCAAACCTGCACGTCTTGTTTTATTGATTATATAACTGGACTGTGCAGCGTTTTTTTATTATATAAAAAGGAAATAGGGGAAATGGAAATTGGTTTTATTAGGGACGGTAGTAAACGGACTGTGTATAATTGTTGGAACCTTATTAGGAAAGGTATTGCACCGGATTCCAGATAAAATAAAAGCAACTGTAATGCAAGCGATTGGACTTGCTGTTTGTTTGTTAGGTATCCAAATGGGACTAAAGAGTGAGCAATTTCTAATTGTCATCTTTAGTTTAGTGTTTGGCGGTATTCTTGGCGAATGGTGGGGACTAGAAGATAAATTAAATCAATTAGGAGCCTGGATTGAAAAGAAGGTAGGTTCATCCTCTGATGAGGGTACGATTGCAAAAGGTTTTGTAACAGCTACCTTAATATTTGTCATTGGTGCAATGGCCATCATTGGCGCACTTGACAGTGGATTGCGCCATGACCATCGTGTCCTTTATACAAAGTCAATCATAGATGGATTTACTAGTTTAATATTATCAACAACTTTAGGGATTGGTGTATTATTCTCTGCAGTTCCTGTTATTCTGTATCAAGGTGCAATTGCACTATTTGCTACACAAATTGATAAATTTATTCCGACCGAAGTGATGGATGCGTTTATTGTCGAAATGACGGGTACGGGTGGCTTAATGATTGTCGCAATTGGTACCAATTTGATAGGAATTACCAATATCCGTGTTGCAAATCTATTACCTGGTATTCTTGTTGTAGCTATCCTCGTAACAGTAGTGTATTATTGGAATTCAATTTTGTTCTTTGCACAAGGTCTATTTTAAACCTCTTCATAACAGAAGAGGTTTTTTTATAAGGAAAATCGATCTTTTTCAACATTCCCCAGCTCAACTTTCCGCAGAAACTGAAACTCAGCCTTGTAAATACCACTTGCAATTGTATTTGCGATTTTCATAACTAAACTTAATCTTGTGTTTTGAAGGACAAAAAACTCCATAAATCCACTTACATTTACAATCCCAGTAATATGCATGTTGCCAATAGGGGTTAATTCCTTATTAACGCCTGCTCCTGGCTTGATTGGACCGTCTCCGATGGTTATGGCTCCCACGTTCTTCAATCTTCCTAAACAGGCATCTATGCCAATAATAAATGGGTTTGCATACTTCATTTTGATTTCCTCAATTTTCTCTTGAAGATTAACTGCATGAATAGGTTCGTCCAATGTGCCATATACATGAAAGTGGGACAATCTTTTTTCGGTAATCTTCGTGCCAATTAAAGGTCCAAGGCAGTCGCCAGTAGAACGGTCTGTACCGATGCAAAAAATAACAATTGGTTGATTAGCAGTATGTGGGAGCATAGAAGTGATTTTTAAGGCAATTTGATGGTCAGCTGATTCTTGGTCATGTGGAATTCGAAATGGTTCATTTTTTAGATGGTCAAATAATTTGTATCTAAGATTCATAGGCTTTTCACCCCTTTTTAACTGTAGTAACAGTATACGGAGAAATCTTATATTCTATACGTCTGAACAAAAAAGATTCTTAGATTTGTATTATGAGCATTTTTTAGTAGATAGAGGAATTATGGAGGGATCATATGTTTAGGGCAGGGTTTCGGTGGATGTTTCTTATTTTGGGAACCGCAATTGGTGCGGGATATGCATCAGGGAGGGAGATTTGGCAGTTTTATGGAGAACAAAGTGCCTTAGCGATCATTTTTTTTACATTCATTTTTATTATTTGTAGTTATATTATTATGAAGATCAGTTATGAAAAAAAAGCCGAGCATTTTGTTCCTGTATTAAAAGAACTAGTGGGAGAAAAGGTTTCACATGTGTATGATGTGATTACGATTTTATACTTATTTTCTACAACGGTTGTGATGTTAGCGGGTGGAGGAGCTACATTAGAGTTATTTACGATTCCTTTTTGGTGGGGAATTCTGATTTTTGGTTTCCTGTTGGTACTGGTCTTTTTGTGGAATATCAATGGCTTGATCTCAATAAATATGGCTATTATACCTGCCTTAATAATCTTTTTAACAACGGTTTTGTTTATTTTTTTGTCAGCTAATGGAAAGGAATTTTCCTTTATTTTGCATGAGCAAGGAAATTGGCCGTCCGCATTTACATTTACAGCATTAAACATATTACCGCTTGTTGCTGTACTTGGTGCAATTGGTAAAGAAATGAAGTCAAAAGGGGAAGCATGGGTTGCGAGTATTGGAAGTGGTCTGTTTTTAGGATTTATCACCTTTGTTTACAATGAGGCACTTATTGAAGTGGCTCAAGAAATCATGCTTTATGAGATTCCATTATTTATCATCATGAAAAATTTCCCGTATGTAGCAGTATTTATCATGTCCATTCTATTATTTGGAGCAATATTTACAACTGCAGCGTCGGGATTACTAGGATTATCCACACGTTTTAAAGACTATTTAAAAATGCCTTTGTGGATGATTTCCATTCTATTGATTTTACTGATGGTACCCTTTACGACTTTTGGCTTTTCTACGCTCGTTTCAATTTTATACCCATTATATGGTATTGCAAATTTATACTTATTGGCCGTCATTTTGCTATATCCAATTGTAAATCGCTACAATTTAAAATGATTTCCTGTTACAATACAACATATAAAGATTCTTCATATAAAAGAATAAAGGGTGGGTGTCGTGGTAGACAAAGACTATGGATTACATGATATTGTAGAAATGAAGAAACCTCATCCATGTGGAACAAATAAATGGAAGATTATTCGATTAGGAATGGATATTCGAATCAAATGTGAAGGCTGCGAACATAGTGTACTCATTCCTCGAAAAGAGTTTGGCCGAAAACTAAAAAAGATTCTTGTGAAGCATGAGGATTAAGCCTCGTGCTTTATTTTTTCGGGTTTTCTTTTAAGCGGAAATAATTTCTATAGAATGTTAGTTGCTGTGATTTATAATAGAGGATACGAAGTTTTGGTAGGTTTGCTACATGTGTAGGGAGTGAGGAGAATGGCTACATTTAAATCTGCATGTCCTTTAAATTGTTGGGACAGTTGTGGTTTTGTTGTTGAAGTGGAAAACGGTAAAGTTGTAAAAATAGATGGAGATAAAGATCATCCAATTACAAAGGGCAAAATTTGCGGCAGAGGACGTATGCTGGAAACACGAACAAACTCTGATGATCGCATTCTTTACCCATTGAAAAAGGTAGATGGAGAGTTTCAAAGAATTACATGGGAACAAGCATTAACAGAAATCTCAGAGAAGCTTTTAATAGTAAGGCAAAAATATGGTTCTACGGCTGTTCTGCACAGTCATGACTATGCAAACGGTGGCCTTTTAACTAAAATACCAGATCGTTTTTTTAATTGTTATGGTGGTGCCACTGATCTAATCGGTAGCATTTGCTGGGGATCAGGTATTGAAGCACAAAATTGGGATTTTGGAAATTCAGCAAGTCATGCACCTGATGATATATACAATAGTAAAAATGTAATCATTTGGGGAAGAAATGTGGCACGCACGAATATGCATCTCTTTGGTTATTTACAAGAGGTAAAAAAGAAGGGCACTAACATAATTGTTATTGATCCCATATACAATGGAACGGCAAAGATAGCTAATTCCTATATCTCAATTACTCCAGGTATGGATGGTTTGTTAGCGATTGGTATTATGAAGGAATTAATTCGTTTAGACTTACAGGATAAAGAGTTTATTGAAAAGTATACTTTGGGATTCAGTGATTTATTGGCTACTATTGAATCAATTTCAATGAACGAAATTGAGGAAGTAACAAATGTTCCACGTGAAACAATTACAAGTTTAGCTAACATATATAGTAATGGGCCAACGGCAACCTATATGGGGTTAGGAATGCAGCGGTACGCAAATGGTGGAAATACCATTCGTCTAATTGATGCATTAGTAGCAGTCAGTGGTAATGTAGGCATCCCAGGTGGTGGAGCTAATTTTGGAAATACGCAAGTTGGCCAAAGTTTTGATAGTGTGGCTTTAACTCTACCAGAAAGAAAGAAACATTCGAGATCTTTCGTTATGAGCGAGCAAGCGGAAAGGATTCTAACTGCTTCAGAACCACCAATAAAAATGATTATGGTATCAAGTGGAAACCCATTAACTCAGGTTCCAAATACAAATAGGGTACTAGAAGCCTTCCAATCAGTAGATACTTTAGTTGTATTAGAGCAGTTTATGACTGATACGGCGAGGTTAGCCGATTATGTACTTCCTTCAGCTACTGTGTTTGAGGAAGAGGATATTTATTATTCATCCATGTACCATCATTTTGTTAATTATGGGCCTAAATTAGTCGAAGCTCGTGGAGAGGCAAAGTCTGATGTTTGGATTTGGTCTGAATTAGCTAAAAGGTTAGGGTTTGGTGAAGATTTTAATTATACAAGAAAAGAATTTATAAAAATGGGAGTAGGTTCTTTACAAGAGAAGGGTATATCCTTTGAGGAAATCAAGGAAAAAAGTCACGTACCATTGCCTGTACAGCTTGTACCCTGGAATGATTTTCATTTTTCAACTCCATCTGGAAAATTTGAATTCACATCATCATTAGGAGAGATGAAAGGGTATGATGGACGTATAAAAATATCATATCCAAGAGAATCGACATTTTCTAATCAAGAGTTAGGTGAAAAATACCCATACTCACTATTAACGATTCATCCTTTACGTTCAAACCATTCACAAAATTATCCTTTGATTGAAGGATTACAAACAATAAAAGTTGAGGTTTCTAAGGATATTGCTGAACAGAAAAATCTTGAATCGAATGATAAGGTAAGGGTATTTAATGACCGTGGTGAAATTACAGGGAAAGTGCAAATATTAAAAGAGTCATCTCCAAAGATTATTTGTATTGATGAAGGACAATGGCATATCTTTGGTGGTAGTGTCAATAATCTCACATCACATGAAGTTTCTGATAACGGGCTTGGCAGTACATTATATGATTGCCTTGTTGGAATTGAAAAACTTTAGAATGGTGGATTTATACAAAAGCCGTTTCTAGCTGAAACGGCTTGTATTTTTTATAAGGAAAACCTATAATTGTTGAAGGCTAGTATGTTTCGGATAAGAGGAGTGGAAAAATCAATGGCGTTAACAGCAGGTATCGTTGGTCTTCCTAACGTTGGAAAATCAACTCTTTTTAATGCAATTACACAAGCAGGTGCGGAATCAGCGAACTATCCGTTCTGTACAATTGACCCAAATGTGGGGATTGTTGAGGTTCCAGATGAGCGTTTAAATAAATTAACTGAATTAGTACAACCTAAAAAAACTGTACCAACAACCTTTGAATTTACTGATATTGCAGGGATTGTAAAAGGTGCCAGCAAAGGGGAAGGTCTTGGTAATAAGTTTTTATCACATATTCGCCAAGTAGATGCGATTTGTCATGTGGTACGCTGTTTTGCAGATGATAATATCACTCACGTAGCAGGTAAGGTAGATCCAATTGCTGATATTGAAACAATTAATTTAGAATTGATTTTAGCAGACCTTGAGTCAGTAGATAAGCGAATTGACCGTGTTGGAAAGCTTGCTAAGCAAAAGGACAAGGATGCAGTTGCTGAGCATGAGGTTCTTGTACAGTTAAAAGAAGCATTTGAAAATGAGCAGCCAGCTCGTGCAGTTGAATTTACTGAAGAGCAAATGAAATATGTAAAGGGAATGCACTTACTAACAAGTAAACCAGTTTTATACGTTGCGAACGTTGGCGAAGATGATGTAGCAGATCCTTCTTCAAATGAATATGTTCAATTAGTACGTGAGTTTGCTCAAAAGGACAATGCGGAAGTTATTGTTGTTTGTGCAAAAATCGAGTCAGAAATTGTGGAGCTTGAAGGGGAAGAAAAGGAAATGTTCCTTGAAGAGCTAGGAATAGAAGAATCTGGTCTTGATCAATTGATTCGAGCTGCGTATCACTTATTAGGACTAGCTACGTATTTTACTGCAGGTGTACAAGAGGTAAGAGCGTGGACATTTAGAAAAGGAATGAAGGCTCCACAATGTGCTGGTATCATTCACTCTGATTTTGAGAGAGGATTTATCCGCGCTGAGACGGTATCGTATGAAGATCTTCTTGCAGGTGGTTCTATGAATGCTGCTCGTGAGGCAGGGAAGGTTCGCCTTGAAGGTAAAGAGTATGTTGTACAAGATGGGGATGTCATTCATTTCCGATTTAATGTATAAGTTATTTGACTGGAATTCAGCCACAGGACGATGATATGTCGTTTTGTGGCTGTTTTGTTAAGGTAACAGGTGATTATTAGCTCAATCGTGAGAAACTTTTTGAGTTCCTCACGCCTTTCAGCTTTGGCTGAAAGGTGACAAAAATAAATAAAAGGGGCAGAGTAAGCTAACTTACTCAAGCCCTTTTTATTTATTTTTTCAATTGAGCTAATAATCCGTTGTTGAAACAGTTCTTGCCTACGATTTTTTTATGTGCTATAATATTTTTCTGTGAGTAATTGAAATAATTGCTCCTTGCCCTTTTTAGGTAAAAGGGCCGTTAGTCCAAAAGGAGGTGTAACGTGATGAGAAAATACGAAGTTATGTATATCATCCGTCCAAACATTGATGATGAAGCGAAAAAGGCTTTAGTTGAGCGTTTTAATGGCGTTTTAACTGACAATGGTGCGGAGATTACAAACGTAAAAGAATGGGGTAAGCGCCGTTTAGCATATGAAATCAATGATTTCCGCGATGGTTACTACATGATTCTTAACGTAATGTCAAACGCTGAAGCAGTAAACGAATTCGATCGTTTAGCGAAGATCAACGAAGACATTATCCGTCATATCGTTGTTAAAGAAGAAGCATAAGAATTTATTAGAGTATAGGCTCTGTTTGAATATCCTGTTAGGAGATGGTTCTGATGATGAATCGCGTAGTTCTTGTAGGGAGACTTACAAAAGACCCTGAATTACGATATACACCAAGTGGAGTTGCGGTAGCAACCTTCACGCTCGCAGTGAATCGAGCATTTACGAATCAGTCAGGTGAACGTGAAGCTGACTTCATTAATTGCGTTGTATGGCGCCGACCAGCTGAGAATGTTGCAAACTTCTTGAAGAAGGGCAGCTTAGCAGGCGTTGATGGTCGTCTTCAAACAAGAAATTATGAAGGCCAGGATGGCAAACGCGTATATGTTACTGAGGTTGTAGCAGAAAGTGTTCAATTCCTTGAACCAAGAAATGCAAATGACCAACAGCGTAGCGGTGGAGGTAACTTTGGCGGTGGCTATGGCGGTAATCAAGGCAGCTATGGTGGCAATCAAGGTGGTTTTGGCGGTAACCAAGGTAACCAAGGTAACCAAGGCCAAGGCCAAGGCGGCTATTCTCCATTTGGACAGAATCAGAACCCAAATCAAAACCAAGGACCTACAAGAGTAGACCAAGATCCATTTGCAAATGATGGACAACCTATCGATATTTCAGATGATGATCTTCCATTCTAACTTGTAAGTCAATCATATAATCAACACTTAAAAGGAGGGAAAATCAATGGCAGGCGGACGTAAAGGTGGACGTGCAAAGCGTCGTAAAGTGTGTTACTTCACAGCTAATGGAATTACACACATCGATTATAAAGAAGTAGATTTACTTAAAAAATTCGTTTCTGAACGTGGTAAAATTTTACCTCGTCGTGTAACAGGTACAAGCGCAAAATACCAACGTAAATTAACAGTTGCTATTAAACGTGCTCGTCAAATGGCATTATTACCATATGTATCTGGTGAATAATAAAGAAAAGCGATGATCGCCTAATGCGGTCATCGCTTTTTTGTTGTTTATTTAGAGAACGATTAGAATCGTTTCTGTACTTCCTGTTTAAGTACGAAGAAACGGGGTGAAGAAAGAATCAATAAGGTCATGATAATGGAACAGAAGATGAATGCACCTAAAAAAGTGATACCGTTAGCTGTAAGAGAAAACCATACTGCTTCAAAGCCTTTTAGTTGTTCAGCGAAGAATACAAAACCTGATACGAAATGCCAAAAGTAGCGAGCAAGGCTTCCAATGAAAATGGCACTAATGATTAAAGCTAATGATTTACCTTTGTTACCAGTTCGTAAGCTTTCTTGAACGCCGTTTCTAAATAAACCAGCAAACCCAATGAAAGAAAAAGCTAAGAAATAATCGATGGCTCCTTGAACTGGATGGATAATCCAGGGATCAAAGATCACTTGCAGAAGTCCCCATAAAAAACCGGAAAGGAAACCAATTTTAAGTCCCCATCTAAGTGCGACAATGAATATAGGGATCATTGCGAATGATATAGAGATGGAAGGACCAATTTTTATTGATGGCACAAACATATCTAGAGCTAGCGCTAATACGGCAAAAATCGCCGCTTCAATCATGGACTGTAACCTAGTATTTCTCATAAAAAAACCCCCTTGAAGTGTGTAATGAACAAAACGCACCCCAAAGGAGAACAACTTTAATAAAAGGATAAGTTCTCATAAATCTCCACATTCCTACGCTAGCATTAACTAACAGGTTCGAAGGGTCTGAACTTTTAACGTTCACTCTCAGCAAATTGCTCCCCTTGTGGTTACGTTTATTAATTAATTACTATCATAATAGAAATTAGGGAAAAGTAAAACAAAAAGTTTCGTCACAGTGGAACTTCAACTAAAGACTGCCGTGTTCTATGTCAAAGCCGAAGTCAACAAATCCAATGGAAGTACAAAAGTTGAAGACTTCCTAGTAAATCTTTAAAATAGAAAGTGGTTATAAAACAGGCACTTTTTTTGATGTCAAGTTCCATACGCCATTGGCTTGAGGGGTCCAAGCGCCAGGCACTTTTCTTCAGAAGGTGTGTTGCAAATAAGTTGAGGTGAAAAGGTGAAAAATACAAAATTATTAACAGAAGGTGCCATGCTTTTAGCAGTATACAGTGTACTGTTACTTGTCAGTCTATATCTCCCGCTACTTGGAACGGTACTTTCATTCCTTTTGCCCATTCCATTTATTCTGTTTACAGTGAAGTATAAAGTAAAGCAGTCATTGTTATTTTTACTTATCGCTTTTTTCCTCTCAGGACTATTAGGTTCTGTAATGGGGATTATTCTTACGATAATGTTTGGTGTTACAGGGATTTTATTGGGTGAAATGATCAACAGAGGAAGAAGTGGAATCGAACTTTTCTTAGGCGCATGTTTGTCCTACTTGTTTTCCATTGTGCTGATGTTTGTCACGGTTAACCTTGTTTTACAAGTGAATGTTACTGAAGTGCTTAAAGAAAGTACACAAGAATCTTTTGCCATGGCTGAGAGTATAATGAGGGCAACAGGGGGAGAAATGAATACAGAAGCCATTAAACAGCTAGAAGAGTCAGTAGAAATGATGCAATACATGATTCCAAGTATGTTTGTTTTTCTTGCGATGTTTTTGGCTTTTATAACAGTTGTGGCCATTAAACCAATTCTGGTAAGGCTTCGGGTAAAAATAAATCCTTTCCCGCCATTTCGTGAGATTAATTTTCCAAAGAGTGTCTTATGGTATTACTTATTGATTTTACTTTTGAGCTTTGTTGAGATGGAAAAGGGTACATTTGGATATACTGCCTTTTTAAATTTCTTTTTTATTATGCAGTTGCTAATGGTCATTCAAGGCTTGTCATTTATTTATTATTACTGTTATCAAAAAAGAATTCCAAAGGTCGTACCGATCGTTCTAACGATCTTAACACCAATTCTCCTTTATATTATTCGAATCTTAGGTATAATTGACTTAGGATTCCAACTGCGAAATCGAATTAGTAAAAAGAAGTAAAACAAAGCTTTAGGAGCTGAAAATTACATGCCAGACTTTTACAAAAGAAAGTTGTTTCGCTATCCCTTATATGCATTACTTGTTATCACAAGTATTTTTAGTGCAATTCTCGTTTATTTTCAGTGGGTGATTGGGTTAGCAAGTTTTCTGCTCCTTGGATTAATTACGTACTATTTGTACAAAGCAAATTCACTTCTAAAAAAAGAAATGGAGCATTATATCTCAACCCTATCCTATCGCTTAAAGAAGGTTGGCGAAGAAGCGTTAATGGAAATGCCGATTGGGATTTTGCTATATAATGATGAGTTTCAAGTTGAATGGGCCAATGCTTACTTATCAAATTGCCTTGACGCAGATACGTTAGTGGGGAGATCACTATATGATGTTGAGGAATTAATTGTTCCTTTAATTCAGCAAGAGGTCGAGAGTGAGACAATTACATTAAATGAGCAGAAATTTAAGGTAATCATTAAGAGGGAAGAACGATTACTTTATTTCTTCGATGTCACTGAACAAATGGAAATTGTGCAATTGTATGAAGCTGAGCGTACAGTGCTAGGGATCATCTTTTTAGACAACTATGATGAAGTTACTCAAGGAATGGATGACCAACGGAAGAGTTCTTTAAATAGTCAGGTTACGTCAATCCTTAATGAATGGGCAAATGAACATGGTGTGTTTTTAAAGCGAACCTCATCTGAGCGTTTCATTGCGGTGTTAAATGAAGAAATATTATCCAATCTTGAAAAAACAAAGTTTACGATTCTGGATGATGTTAGGGAAAATACAGCAAGGGATAGCGTAGCACTAACTCTAAGTATAGGAATCGGAATTGGAGTCCCAACCCTTCCTGAGCTAGGAGTTTCAGCACAATCCAGCTTGGACCTTGCACTGGGACGTGGTGGTGACCAAGTTGCGATTAAGCTTCCAAACGGTAAGGTTAAATTCTATGGGGGCAAAACAAATCCAATGGAAAAACGCACTAGAGTCCGCGCACGCGTTATTTCACATGCTCTAAAGGAAATTGTCTCGGATAGCGATAAAGTCATCATCATGGGCCATAAATACCCTGATATGGATGCTGTAGGTGCCTCCATTGGGATATTGAAAGTAGCACAAATGAATCATAAAGAAGGATATATTGTATTAAATCCGAATGAAATTGATTCAGGTGTTGGGCGTTTACTTGAAGAAGTAAAGGAAAATACGGAATTATGGTCATACTTTATTACGCCAGAGCAGGCACTTGAAATTGCTTCAAACGACACACTGCTTGTTGTAGTAGATACCCATAAACCATCACTTGTAATTGAGGAAAAGCTGGTATCAAAAATTGATAAAGTGGTTGTTATTGACCATCATCGCCGTGGAGAGGAATTTATTCAATCACCATTACTCGTTTATATGGAACCATATGCATCATCGACAGCCGAGTTGGTGACGGAACTTCTTGAATATCAACCTAAGAAGAAAAAAATTAATATGCTTGAGGCGACAGCTTTACTAGCTGGGATCATTGTTGATACAAAGAGTTTTACGCTTCGCACGGGTTCAAGAACATTTGATGCAGCATCCTATCTTCGTGCACAAGGAGCAGATACCATTCTTGTTCAGAAATTCCTTAAAGAAAATATGGACCATTTTAAAAAGCGATCGAGATTAATTGAGTCAGCATTTATTTATAAAAAAGGAATTGCGATTGCAAAAGGAACACAAAATGAGACCTATGACCAAGTGATGATTGCACAAGCGGCTGATACATTACTGACAATGAATGATGTCGTTGCCTCATTTGTTATTTCCGTCCGACATGACTTAAGAGTGGGAATCAGTGCACGTTCATTGGGTGACGTCAATGTGCAACTGATTATGGAAAGTTTAGGCGGTGGCGGCCATCTTACAAATGCTGCAACACAGATAGAGGATACAACAATAGAAGAAGCAGAAGAACAGCTACTATTAGTAATAGATGAGTATTTAGAGGGAGGAACCAAGAAATGAAGGTTATTTTCTTAAAGGATGTAAAAGGTAAAGGGAAAAAAGGGGAAGTGAAGAATGTATCTGATGGATATGCTCACAATTTCCTGTTCAAGCAAAATCTTGCGATTGAGGCAACACCAGCGAATATGAAATCATTAGAAGCTAAGAAAAATAAAGAATCAAAAGAAGCAGCTGAGGAACTTGCCCAGTCAAAACAGCTAAAGGAAAAAATTGAAGCATTAACCGTTGAGCTTCAAGCAAAAGCGGGTGAGGGTGGTCGTTTATTTGGCTCTGTAACAAGTAAGCAAATTGCAGATGAGCTCGCGAAAAAACATGGTATTAAAATTGATAAGCGTAAATTTGACCTTCCTGATGGAATTAGAGCATTAGGTTATACCAATGTTTCTGTAAAATTGCATCAAGAAGTAACAGCAACAGTTAAGGTACATGTCAAAGAACAGTAATTTCCATTGAAACTGAATAGGGAAAACAGATAGAATGAAGAATGTGGTTTTGTTACATACAAGATCACATTTTTTATTTACAGGATTGTTAATAAAGCTTTTCCATTGGAATTAAATAAAAGAGAAGTATAATAGATAGATAGATAGACATAAAAAAGTTATGTAAAGGGAGTGGAGAATAGTTGAGTGACATTTTTGCTGATCGTATTCCTCCGCAAAATATAGAGGCTGAGCAAGCTGTTTTAGGTGCTATTTTCCTAGAACCAAGCTCATTAACTCTTGCTTCAGAAGTGTTGATTCCAGAAGACTTTTATCGGACAGCACACCAGAAGATTTTTGACGCGATGCTGGTTCTCTCAGATAAAGGTGAACCAGTAGACTTAGTAACGGTTACTTCCGAGTTAGCGGATGCGAAAATTTTAGATGAAATAGGTGGCGTTTCGTACTTAAGTGAGTTGGCGAGTTCCGTACCAACAGCCGGGAATATTGAATACTACGCGAAGATTATTGAAGAAAAGTCAATACTCCGCAGATTGATACGCACAGCAACAACGATTGCTACAGATGGCTATTCCCGAGAAGACGAGGTCGATGCACTTTTAGGTGAGGCCGAAAAAAATATAATGGAAGTCGCGAACCGTAAAAATGCGGGTGCTTTCCAAAATATTAAGGACGTTCTCGTTCAGACCTATGATAATATTGAAACTCTTCATAATCGTGTTGGAGATATTACCGGTATTCCTACCGGGTTTACAGAGTTGGACAAGATGACAGCCGGATTCCAGCGAAATGATTTAATAATCGTAGCAGCCCGTCCATCTGTTGGTAAGACAGCATTTGCTCTTAACATTGCGCAAAACGTAGCAACTAAGACTGATGAAAATGTCGCTATCTTTAGTCTAGAGATGGGTGCTGAGCAGCTTGTAATGAGGATGCTTTGCGCAGAGGGTAACATTAATGCACAAAATCTACGTACAGGTTCCTTAACACCGGAAGATTGGAGTAAGTTAACCATGGCAATGGGGAGCTTATCCAACTCAGGAATTTATATTGATGATACTCCTGGTATTCGTGTGAATGATATTCGTTCAAAATGTCGCAGACTTAAGCAGGAAAGTGGATTAGGGATGATTCTTATCGATTACCTACAGTTGATCCAAGGTAATGGAAGAAGCGGCGAAAACCGTCAGCAAGAGGTATCTGAAATCTCGCGTTCTTTAAAAGCCTTAGCCCGTGAATTAAAGGTTCCTGTTATTGCCTTATCACAGTTATCCCGTGGGGTAGAGCAAAGACAGGACAAGCGTCCAATGATGTCTGATATTCGTGAATCAGGGAGTATCGAGCAGGATGCCGATATTGTTGCGTTCTTATACCGTGATGATTACTATGATAAAGAGTCAGAGAATAAGAATATTATTGAGATCATTATTGCTAAACAACGTAACGGCCCGGTTGGAACAGTTTCGTTGGCATTCGTTAAAGAATATAATAAATTCGTCAATCTGGAACGAAGGTTTGATGATGCCAATATGCCACCAGGTGCGTAGTAAAATGGTTAAAACGTTCCTGAGTACAGAAAAAAGATGTATCAATTCATGATACGTCTTTTTTTGATTTTCTTACATATTATTGGAGATAAAATGAAATAATAAACACGAATGTTCATTATTTCTACATATGCAATGTTCGTATTTTTATTGTAATAAGAAAAGAAAACTGATAAAATATTGACTGGAAATGAACAATATCTTTATATTAACCCTGGGGGTGCATAGTAATGTCAGCAGTCGTAGTTGTAGGAACACAGTGGGGAGATGAAGGAAAGGGGAAAATTACTGACTTTCTTTCAGAACAGGCTGAAGTAGTAGCTAGATATCAGGGTGGAAACAATGCGGGACATACAATCGTATTTAATGGAGAAACGTACAAACTTCATTTGATTCCATCAGGCATTTTTTATTCAGAGAAAATCTGTGTCATCGGCAATGGTATGGTAGTAGACCCAAAGGCATTAGTCAAAGAACTAGCCTATTTGCATGACAAGGGTGTTCAGACAGATAATTTACGTATAAGCAATCGTGCCCATGTTATTCTTCCTTATCATATTAAGTTGGATGAATTAGAAGAAGAATACAAAGGGATAAACAAAATAGGGACTACAAAAAAAGGAATTGGACCTGCCTATATGGATAAGGCTTCCAGAGTGGGAATTCGTATTGCAGACTTACTTGACCGAGAAGTGTTTGAAGAAAAGCTTTCTCATAACCTTACTGAGAAGAATCGACTATTCGAAAAGGTTTATGAAACACAAGGATTTACTCTAGAAGATATCGTAGATGAGTATTATGAATATGGACAGCAAATCGTTCAATATGTTTGTGATACATCTGTTGTGTTGAATGATGCTCTAGATGATGGACGTCGTGTTCTATTTGAAGGTGCCCAAGGTGTTATGTTAGATATTGATCAGGGAACGTATCCATTTGTTACATCCTCAAATCCAGTAGCCGGCGGGGTTACAATTGGTTCTGGAGTGGGCCCTACTAAAATAAATTCTGTAGTAGGCGTTTCAAAAGCCTATACAACACGTGTAGGAGACGGACCTTTCCCAACAGAGCTAAACGATGAGATTGGTCATCAAATTCGAGAAGTTGGTCGTGAGTATGGGACGACTACTGGACGTCCTCGAAGAGTAGGCTGGTTTGACGCAGTAGTTGTACGTCATGCAAGACGGGTAAGTGGAGTTACTGACTTATCTCTTAATTCCATTGATGTATTAACAGGAATTGAAACGTTAAAAATTTGCGTGGCCTATCGACACAAAGGGGAGCTAATTGAGGAATACCCAGCTAGTTTAAAAGTCCTCGCAGAATGTGAACCAGTCTATGAAGAGTTTCCAGGGTGGACAGAGGATATTACAGGAGTGAAAAAGTTAGAAGAACTACCAGAAAATGCTCGAAACTATGTTGAGCGTATATCCCAGTTAACTGGTATCCCATTATCTGTATTCTCAGTTGGACCTGACCGAACACAAACAAATGTAGTGCGCAATATATATAGCTAATAACATGAAAAACATAGTTGGAAACAGCTATGTTTTTTTATTTTGGCTCTTTTCTATAAGTTTGTTGTTTTTAGTTATAATGTGGAAACCTAGTAGATTGGAGCGTAAGGTGGCGACTCCTCGAAAATGTATTCACATTTTCTTCGTGCGTGGGTTATTTCAAAGAAGCAAATTCAATGTCCAGCGGGAAAAGCGTGAGGCTCAATCCACGCCCGCGGAAAGCGTCCACCTGAAGCGGAAACCATTGATAAAAACAACAAAGTTTGCGAAAACAGCCTTTATTTTAAATCAAACCCATCCCCACAGATAACATATAAACACTTATCTCCTTTCCCATGACAATCTCACTATGTCATATTTTGATAAGGAGTCTTTTGTCGTGCAAAAACGACATAAATCTTTAAAAAATCCACGGTTTAAAGGGAAGAAAGGCTCATTTCAATGTCAAAATTCTACAGTTTTCTGTGTAAAAATTTGTCAGTAATACTACAATTATATTACATATTGGAAACTATTATACTTTTTTTCAAATTCTATGGTAAATTAATAAAGTGTAAAATAGAGAGAATTGTCGAACGATAGAATACGTCTTGGCGTATTTTGTAAGACAACGCTTTTCAACTCACAAGGTGAGATGAACGATAATTTCGGACAAGCAACCTTTGTTCAGGGAGGAAAGACCGTGTCAGACCAAAATAATACAAATAAAACACCAAGAAAATATATGACTTTGTTAAAACGAGTTGCGATAACCTCAGTTGCGCTTTCAACATTAGTGTTTGGATCAGCATCAGCTGATACAAAAATACAAACAGTGTATCATGTATACATAGATGGCAATAGAGTTGGAACAGTTGATTCCAAGAATGTAGTAGAAAAGGTAATCGAACAAAAAGTAGATTCCTTACAAGATCAATATAAAGAGCTTTCTTTGGTAGCCGATAATGTTTCAATTATTGAAGAACAGGTTTTTCTACCAACCTTCAATAATGAAAATACTGTGAAGGTGCTAGAATCAGAGATTGAAATTGCAGCACAAGCTAAAGCGATTACGATTGATGGAGAGCCAGTTGCTTATCTAAAAAATGAAGAAGAAGCGAATGAAGCTCTGAAACAATTAAAGTTACAATATGTAAAAGAAGAGCAATTGCAAGAGCTTGAGGCGAGAGAAAAATCAGAACAACCTTTGCCTGCATTAGCTGAAGGACAATCTCGTTTATTAGACGTTTCATTTGTGGAAAAGGTTTCAGTTTCAGATGAAAAAATTTCACCAGAACAAATTCATAATCCTGCTGATACCGTCACATTGCTTCAAAAGGGTACATTAGAAGAGAAAAAGTACCAAGTTAAAGAAGGAGATGTACTGGGTTCTATTGCGGTAGACTATGATTTAAAGACAGCGGATTTATTAGCATTAAACCCTGGAATTACTAAGGATACACTTATAAAAATTGGACAAGAATTAAACGTAACAGCATATAAGCCATTTTTAACAGTTGTGGTAAAGATGGAGCAAAATAAAAAAGAAACGATTAATTTTGAAACGAAGGTTAACGAAAATTCAAATATGTACAAAGGGGACAGAAAAGTCACTCAAGAAGGTCAAGAGGGTGAAAAGACTGTTCACTATGAATATAAAATGGTTAATGGCGTGAATGCTGAAACAAAGAAACTTAATGAAACCATCACAAAAGAGCCTGTAACAGAGGTAATTGAAAAAGGAACGAAGGTTGTTCCTTCAAGGGGATCAGGTCAGTTAGCATGGCCAGCAGTTGGCGGTTATATCTCCAGTCACGTTGGATATAGATGGGGACAACTCCATAAAGGTATTGATATTGCAAGACCAAGTAATTATACGATTAAAGCAGCTGACAATGGGACAGTTGTAGAGGCTGGATATTCTGGCGGCTTTGGGAATAAAATTACGATTAACCATAACAATGGAATGAAAACCATTTATGCTCATATGTCATCCCTTAATGTTCGTGTTGGACAAACCGTAACGAAGGGCCAACAAATTGGTGTAATGGGTTCAACTGGTAACTCAACAGGAACGCACCTACATTTCGAATTATATATTAATGGAGCTTTGAAAAATCCATTAGATTACTTATAATATTAGACAATATACGCCTTCAGCATGATGCTGAAGGCTTTTTTAATAAGTATAAAGAACGATAAAATGGAAGTCGGAATTGGACAGATGACCTATATCACTGTTTTTTTATACACTTCTGATGATATACCTCCCTTTTTCTGCTAAAGTTAGAGGTAAAGGAACAAAATAAAAGGTACAATTCGAACTATATAATATGAAAACTGTTTTAGGTGATACGGTTTTTATTTTAATGTGAAGGAGAAAAAGTGAATGGAAAAAGTAATTCTTGTAGTTGATGATGAGAAACCAATTGCGGATATATTACAATTTAATCTTGAGAAGGAAGGGTATAAAGTCGTTTGTGCCTATGATGGTAATGATGCTTTAGAAAAGGTTGAGGAAGTAAATCCTGATCTCATTCTACTTGATATCATGCTTCCACATAAAGATGGCATGGAGGTTTGTCGAGAGGTACGAAAAAAGTATGATATGCCGATCGTTATGCTAACAGCCAAAGACTCTGAAATTGATAAAGTATTAGGGCTTGAGCTAGGGGCTGACGACTATGTTACAAAGCCTTTTAGTACGAGAGAACTGCTTGCAAGAGTAAAGGCGAACCTTCGAAGACACCAACAAATTTCTGAGGCAGTTAGCCAGGAAACAACAAGTGAGATTGCTGTGGGTTCCCTTGTAATCCATCCAGATGCCTATGTGGTGAGTAAACGTGGAGAAACAATAGAATTAACACATCGTGAATTCGAGCTTTTACACTATTTAGCCAAGCACCTTGGTCAAGTCATGACACGAGAGCATTTGTTACAAACGGTATGGGGATATGATTATTTTGGAGATGTACGTACAGTTGACGTAACAGTACGCCGCTTACGTGAAAAAATTGAAGACAGTCCGAGCCATCCAACATGGATTGTCACAAGACGTGGAGTGGGCTACTATTTACGAAACCCTGATCAGGAGTAAATCTTGAAATGAAAAGACTAGGTTTTTTTCAATCAATTCATTTTAAATTTGCACTTATCTATTTGCTCTTAATTTTAATTGCGATGCAAATTATTGGTGTTTATTTTATAGGGAAATTAGAGTTGCGATTAGTAGAAAATTTTAAAATATCCTTAAATGAACGGGTCAATATACTTGCATTTAGTATTGAGCAGGAAATGAATAAGGAGAGGGAAGATGCTTCTACATTAGAAAAAGATATCCGGAATATTTTGCAGGACTATGAGTCTGAGGATATCCAGGAAATTCGGGTTATCGATAATAAAAGCCGTGTAGTTGGGAGCTCAAACCCATATAGTCAGGGAATTGTTGGCAGAAAAACAAATGAGGATTCGGTCAAACGTACGTTACTGCTTGGTGACAATCCAGATTATGTGCGCTTAGATGAATCTACGTATGATCGGATGTATGTATCTTCAACACCAATTCGTTCGAATGGAGATATCATCGGCGCAATCTTTTTAATCGCGAGGATGGAAAATGTCTATGATGATATAAAAGAAATCAATGATATTTTTGTAACGGGTACTGGAATTGCGATGGCGATTACGGCAGTCCTTGGAATCTTTGTCGCTCAAACGATTACAAGACCAATTTCAGCAATGAGAAAGCATGTTTTAGAATTAGGAAGAGGTAATTTTTCAAAGAAGGTAAAATTATTCGGCCATGACGAGATTGGTCAACTTGCAATGACCTTCAATAATTTATCGAAAAAAATACAAGATGCACAAGCGACAACAGAAGGGGAACGTCGCAAGCTCTCTTCTGTGCTTGCTCATATGACAGATGGGGTAATTGCAACCGATAAAAAGGGGCGGATTATCTTAATCAATACGCCTGCAATTGACATGCTAGATGTTTCACGTGAAACAGTCCTTGATCAGTCAATTGTTTCCGTCTTAGGGTTAGATGAACAATATACTTTTGAGCAGCTTGTTCACGATATAGATACGGAAATCCTTGATTTTAGTACGCATAAAAAACAATACATTATAAAGGTTAGTTTTTCAGTTATTAAAAAGGAATCAGGCATTATCAATGGTTTAATTGCTGTATTATATGACGTGACCGAGCAAGAAAAGATTGAAAGTGAGAGACGAGAGTTTGTCGCAAATGTTTCACATGAATTACGAACACCATTAACGACAATGCGGAGCTATCTTGAAGCACTAGCAGATGGTGCTTGGGAGGATGAAAAGATTGCGCCTCAGTTTTTACATGTAACGCAAACCGAAACAGAACGGATGATTAGGTTGGTCAATGACTTGCTGAAGTTATCAAAATTAGATAGTAAGGATTATCGTTTATCCAAGGATTTAATTGATTTTACAAAGTACTTCCACCGAATCATTGACCGATTTGAAATGACAAGGAAGCAGCATATCTCCTTTATTCGAAATTTACCTGAGAAGCCCATTTATCTGGAAATCGATCAAGATAAGATGACACAGGTTCTCGATAATATTATTTCAAATGCTTTGAAATACTCACCTGAGGGAGGAACGGTATCCTTTCAAGTGGAAGAATCAAATGATGAAATCGTCGTAAGCGTAAGAGACCAGGGTGTTGGAATACCGAAGGATAACATCAATCGAATTTTTGAGCGATTTTACCGGGTGGACAAAGCACGCACACGTAAATTAGGAGGAACAGGGTTAGGTCTTGCTATTGCCAAGGAGATGGTCGTTGCTCATGGAGGCAGGATTTGGGCTGAAAGTGAAGAAGGGGTAGGTACAACTATTTTCTTTACCCTACCAATCAATGTGAATCAAGATGGTTTAGAGGATGATTGGGATGAAGTATGAATCAATAAAAACAACAATTTTAATTCTCTTAGTGCTTTCTAGCATTGTTCTTACATGGTCTTTGTGGACGTATCAGCCCCAATACGATCACCTAGGAGAAAATGATGACTTAGTAGCGGAAGTAACGACAAATATTACAAAGGACGCCTCCGAAATTATAAGGCCAACTAAAATTCTTTATCATATCGATGGTCAGCATTTTGGGACTTTTAACGAGACGGAACTGAACCGAGTCATGAAAGAACTTAGGTCTTGGGAAATTGATGAGGTCCACAACATTACACATACGGTTCAGGATCAAGGTTTAGCAGACTTCTTAAAGCAAAATGGACAAGTTGAAATATACTTTCCTGATCCGTTTCCGCTAGAGCTTTATAAATCGTTTATTAAAAAAATTAATGATAAGGATCATTCCTTCATTTCGTTTGACCGATTTGTAATTGATGTCAATTCTGAAGAAGATGGCGAAGGGATTGTGTACTTTGTGTCCACCGGTGACAACTTAGTGTATGAGGGCCGTGTCAATAGTAGGCTTACAAGGGAATATCGGAAAAACTTTTATACAACGGCGACGAGATATCCCGAGCAAATTGAATATGAACTATCAGATACGAATTCAGTCTACTTACCGAAGGACACAACAATTGTAGAACGTGTTGACTATTATATTGATGCGATTGAAATTGATACCTTTAAAGATCGCTTATTCACCAATTCAAGTCTTGTTAAGCGGGATGTTCTTACTACAGGTGAAGTTCATACCGATGGAACAAGGTTACTAAGAGCGTATAATAATAAAAAATATATTGAGTTCATTAATCCAACAAGAATTAGTGGAGAACCAGCACAGACAACAGATTTAATTCAAACTAGCATTGATTTTGTTAATGAACATGTTGGATGGACAGATGATTACCGCTTTTTTAGGTGGAGTAAAGAGAGTCAAACGACAGTTTTTAAACTCTATGTAAAAAATATCCCTGTTTTTAGTCAAAATAAACTAACAGATATTACACAACAATGGGATAACAATGATATAGCGAGATATTTTCATCCATCCATAAACTTACGAATCGATTTGGACTCAATTAAGGTGAGACTACCAAAAGGCGAAAAGGTAATGGAGGAAATTATAAGTAAGCCAAATTTTAATCCTGAATTGCTCGAGTCTGTGACAGTTGCTTATGACCTTGTAGAAAGTGAAGATAATTCCCAGTTTGTTTCACTTCAACCGATTTGGACTTACAGGTATAATGGAAGTTGGAAAAAGGTTGAGATAAAGAATGAGGATTTAGGAGGACATAAAGATGGATTGGAGTAAAACCAAGTCTTTATTTATCGTTACCTTCTTGATTCTCAACATCTTTTTAGGATATCAGCTTGTTCAAAAGAGGGATAGCAGTCAACTCGATTTGCTAAAAGAATTAAGTATTGACGAGAAACTAGCGGAAGAGGAAATCACGTATGAGGCTTTGCCAAAGGAACCGGAGGAATTAAGCTATATAAGTGGGAAAATCAAGGTTTTTACAGAGGAAGATGTTAAAACTCTTAAAAATCAGACCGTTAACATTGATACTGCTGGTATGCTAAAGGCTGAGTTTACAGATCCTATTAAGCTTTCCTTAACAGATCAAATGAAGATCGGACAATTTGTGAAGGAACATATCCTATCGGGGGACAAATATACCGTTTGGGATGTGGATGAAGAGGCTGGCACGGTTGTTTTAATTCAACAATATAAAAATTACAAGGTCTTTGGCCAATCATCGAATATAAGTGGTGTCATCTATTTGTATCTGAATGAGGATCATGAGGTAACGTCCTATGAGCAAACATTAATTCCTGAATTTGAAGAGCATGAGATGGAGGAGTTAATTACGCCTATGGAAACTCTAGAAAACCTTTTTAATAACTTCCATCTCAAATCAGGTAGCCATGTATCTAAGGTGGAAGTTGGGTATTACCCACTTGTCCCATATTCAGAATCACAGTTATTGGCTCCAGCTTGGCATGTTACCATAGACGATGAAACAGATATTTATGTCAATGCCATCGAAGGACAAATTTTAAATAAGATGGAGTGAACGATTATGGGGTTGCATTTTAGTGTGCTTGCAAGCGGGAGCACAGGAAATGCGTTCTATGTTGGAACAGACAAGCATTCCTTGCTTGTAGATGCCGGGTTAAGTGGTAAACAACTAGAACTGTTATTTAAAGAAATCAACAAAGAAATTAAGCATCTTTCCGGAATTCTTGTGACACATGAGCATAGTGACCATATTAAGGGGCTAGGTGTACTGGCTAGAAAGTACAAGCTTCCCATCTATGCAAATGAAAAGACATGGAGTGCGATGGAGCGTAATATTGGAGAAATCCCGACAGAACAGAAGTTTATTTTTCAAATGGGGTCAGTAAAGACATTTGGAAATATGGATGTTGAATCTTTCGGTGTTTCCCATGATGCGGCTGAACCAATGTTTTATGTATTCCACAACGAGGGAAAAAAGGTTGTTTTAATTACGGATACAGGCTATGTCAGTGACCGTATGAAGGGCACCATTGAAAATGCCGATGCGTATGTATTTGAAAGTAACCACGATGTGTCTATGCTTCAGATGGGCCATTATCCCTGGAGTATTAAGCGACGTATTTTAAGTGATGTTGGACATGTATCGAATGAGGATGCAGCGTTAGCTATGTCAGATGTAATTGGGGATAACACGAAACGAATCTACTTGGCGCATCTAAGTAAAGATAATAATTTAAAGGATTTAGCACGTATGTCGGTTAAGCAAACCTTAGAAAGCAAAGGGTATGTTGTCGGGGAACAGTTTGATTTGTATGATACAGATCCAAAGGTACCTACAAAACTAGCTTATGTGTAGAAAGAAGCCCATTTGATTTTGATCAGATGGGCTTTTTTGTGTGCATGTCTAGCTCCAGCGCCTAGCCAGTTTTCCCCTTGAATTGGCTCCAGCGAGTATCTTGCGAAAAGCTCTGCTTTGAGCAGCTCGAGGTCATAAGCCAATCCGTCAAGAAGGATAAAAGGCATCCTTCTCACCGGCTTTTCTTATGCTTGTCGGACTTGCACAGGACAAGGAAGGCTTCGACAGTCATAACATCGCACGAAGAAAATGCAAAGCATTTTCGAGGAAGTGCTGACATCGACGTTTGCCACAGGAAGTGGCAGTAGTTAGTCGATGTTCCACTTTCAAGGCGGTTGCACTTTTCGAAGAAAAACACTTGCCGCGCCCATAATTTTCTAGTAACTTGAAAATAGGATGAAAGTAGGGATGCTATGAAATCTTTTATGTTGCAAGCGGCAGGTTTAATGGTGCTTTGGGTGTTGTTTTTCATTTTTGAAAGGCCAGTTCCAACAGCTTATTCAATTATGATTTGTGCTGTTGTGATGACCTTATATTTTTTCCTGAAAATCACATCAAAGCCAGTCTATTTATATGTTGCGATAACCACACTTCTACTGACGCAAGGAGTTATTGAATCAGGCAATCCATTTACACTTTTATTACTATTGTACGTTGTGTTATTAGCTGCAATTCAACTAGAAAGTCAACCATTTAAAGGACTTGTTGCTTTTACGGTGACCAGTTTATTGGCTTTCTTAATGTGGATGAAAAGTGATTTATCCGTTTATGTCTACTTTCTCTTATTCTACCTTCTTGCCCTTCAAGTGAATGAACTTTGGACGAAGCAAGAGGAACAACGCAACCTTTATGAAGAATTGCTTGGGGAATATCGAAAGTTAAAGAGGGTTGCCCTTGTGGCGGAGGAGGAAGCACGATATCAAGAGAGGACCAAAATTGCAAGGGACATCCATGATTCTGTTGGGCATAAGTTGACAGCATTGTTAATGCAGTTGGAAGTCTTATCAATTAAACAAGGTCCAGAACATTATCAAGATTTAAAGGAATTGGCTAAAGAGAGCTTAGAAGAAACACGTTTTGCAGTACGAACTTTAAAGGACCGGGAACATGAAGGAATTGCAACCATCTTACAGCTATTCAAAAAACTTGAGGCTGAAAGTCATATTATGGTCCAACTGACGACAAAACAAGGAATCTTGTCCGAACAGCTCACAAATGAACAAAGTGTCGTGCTATATAGAGTAATCCAGGAAGGACTTACGAATGCAATGCGCCATGCCCACTCACGTGAAGTTCAGGTGCTGCTTGGAAAAACAGCAGACGGAAATATTGAACTTGTTATGAAAAACCGAATCTATAAGAAGGAGTCATTTAAAGAGGGATTCGGGCTGTCAAATATGCGGAAGCGAGTTGAGGAATTGGAGGGAATGCTATCAGTCTATCAAACGGATGAGGAATTTGTCATTAAAGGTATACTTCCGTTAGCAAAAACGTAAGGGAGGGGAAACGGACATGTGGAATGTGTTAATTGTAGAAGACCAATCGATTGTTAGGCAAGGCTTAAAACTCATGTTGGAGCAAGATGGAAAAATCCGTGTTGTGGCTGAAGCCGAAAATGGAGAAGAAGCAATTAAGAAGATGGAGGCACATGTGATTGATGTGGTATTAATGGATATCCGGATGCCAGTTATGAATGGACTTGAAGCAACTAGAAAGATCAAGGAACGTTGGCCCGATACTAAGATTTTAATCCTCACAACCTTTAATGATGATGAATACGCAATCCAAGCATTAAAATACGGGGCAAATGCTTTTTTACTGAAAACATCAGACCAGAATACACTAATCCATGCGGTTTATAGTTGTTTTCAAGGGGGTCTAACGATTCATGAAGAAGTTGCAGCGAAAGTAATGCCGCGATTATTACACAAGGTTGAGAAGAAACTTGAACTGCCTTTATCTACACGAGAATTAGATATTACAAAATTAGTGGGGGAAGGAAAAACAAATAAGGAAATTGCAGATGATTTATTTCTATCAGTCGGAACGGTAAAAAACCACATCACACAAATCTTGCATAAATTAGAACTTCGGGATCGTACTCAGTTAGCTATTTTTGCAGTGAAAAACGATATTACATAAAAGACAAGGGTTGTCCTAACTTCAGTGGATGACCCTTTTTTCATGCAGATATGACTCAGGTCATGTTTTTAACATAAACAAGTGACGTTAGATAGTGCTGTAAGAAGCCTTGAATGTCTATGATTAATGTATAAAGGAGGCGACGGTATGTTAGAAGTGATTGATTTATCGAAGAAATATAAACAAAAGTATGCTGCACAGGGGATTAATATGTTTTTAGAAAAAGGGGAGATTGTGGGTCTGCTTGGTCCAAATGGAGCAGGAAAATCTACCACCATCTCTATGCTTTCATCTTTGGTTGTTCCAACATCTGGTGATGTGAGGCTATTAAATGAAAGTACAATTAAGAATCCACAGAATATCCGTAAGATTTTAGGAGTGGTTCCTCAAGAAATCGCATTGTACACGGATTTATCGGCTGAAGAAAATTTGCGGTTTTTTGGAGAGATTTATAGGCTAAAAGGTGCTGAGTTAAAAAAGCGGATTGAAGAGGTTCTAGAGCAAATTGGCCTAACTGACCGAAGAAAGGATCTAGTTAAAACATTTTCGGGTGGTATGAAAAGAAGGTTAAATATTGGAGTGGCTTTACTTCATAATCCGGAAATTATTATTATGGACGAGCCAACGGTAGGGATTGACCCGCAATCTCGAAATTATATTTTAGAAGCGGTAAAACGGCTCAATAAGGAACGTGGAATGACCGTATTATATACAAGTCATTACATGGAAGAAGTCGAATTCTTATGTGACCGTATTTATATTATGGATAAAGGTCATATTATCGCCTCAGGTACAAAGGAAGAGTTAAAAAATATCCTTTCCTCTGAAAATACGATTTCTATTCAGGTTGAGCGGGTAAAAGAAGAATTTATTCAATTACTTGAAGCAGATCCAACCATACGTCAAGTAAAGGTGTTGGACCGTAATGTAACAGTAATTGTTCCAAAGGAGTACAATTTGTTTCAAAAAATATCCCAGATCGCTGAGGAAACGAGTACAGCATTGATATCAGTAGAAGTAAAAGCGCCAACACTTGAAGACGTATTTCTTCATCTGACGGGTAGAGCGTTAAGAGATTAGGAGGTGAGAGGATGATAATTCCATTTATAAAAAAAGACTTATTGGTGTTACTAAGGAACCCCCAGGAGTTACTTGTTCTAGTTCTAATGCCGCTTGTCCTTATTGCTATCCTAGGCTTTGCCTTAGGTGGAGTGATGGGGGGAGATGCAGAACCGATCACGGCTAAAGTGGCATTTATTACACATAGTGATGAACAAAAAGAGATAGAGGCATTTATTGAAGAGATAAAGGGACAGGAAATGCCAGAGGAAGCAGAAACAGCACTTATCCAAAGCGCTAATCTACTTCATCCAATTCAGACATTAGTAGATGATGTGTTTGGTAGTAAGGAACTAAAAGAAATTGTGGAACTTGAGGTAGTTAAGGCTGAAAAACTAGATGAAATTAAAAATGATGATCATTACGCTGCTGTGATTGAGATACCAGCGCATTACACATATGATATTCTATCATCTGCCTTACTTGATGAACCTTCATCCGCGACAATTACCCTTTATAAAAATGAAGGAAAACAGATTTCTCCAAAAATAGTGGAGGATATCCTTATGAATTTCCAAAAACAGCTTACTTCCATGACCGTAATAGGGAAAGCTGGAGTTCAGCTAGAAGATATAAAAAGTAAGGAAATTGGAAAAACAGAGACTGTTACCGAGCGTGAACCAATTAATTCATTGCAATATTATTCCGTCGGTATGAGCGTCATGTTTATTATGTTTATTGCCTCTCATATTGGCTCATCTGCCTATCGCGAAAAACAGTTACAGGTGTTCAATCGAATTATTTTATCAAATACGTCAAGATGGTCATATCTAGGTGGCATCTTTTTCTCTGTAATAGTAATTGCGATAATCCAGCAAGCGATTTTATATGGAGTTACTTCTCTCATATTTGGTGTGGTTTGGAAAGATCTTTTCGGGTTTTTCTTAGTGAACCTATCACTATCCTTTGCGATAGGAGGAGTCGGAGCATTGTTGACCGCATTAAACTACCGAATAGACTCAGAAGGCGTATCAAACTTTTTTGGAAATGTAATGGTGTCCATCTTTGCCTTTTTAGGTGGAAGCTTTACACCGATTGCTGAAACTTCTTCTGTTATCGGTATGTTGGGGAATCTTACGCCAAATGGTGCAGGAATGTCCTCCTTATTACAATTGCTTCAAGGTGTGGAGCTATCGGCTATTGCTCATCATCTTTTTTATTTAGTGGGCTTTGGTTTGATAATGCTGACTGCAGCTGTTTTTAGCTTTCCGAAAAGAGGTGATGCCATATGATAAGTATTTTACAGGCAAAGTTTAAATTATTTTTAAGAAAGCCAATGCTTATGATTGGCATGACCGTAATGAGTATTGTGTTTGCTTTGTTATTAGGTGCCGCAAATTATTCAAATATTAAAGTACCTATTTATACAGATATTGAAAATATTGAAGAAACGGGATTATGGAAAGAACTAAATAAGACAGAGGCGTTTGAATTTATACGAATGACTGAAGATGAGGCAAAGAAAATGGTCAGTGAAGGTGATGCAGAGGCTGCTGTGAAGCTAGAAAAGGAATCTTACACAATTGTCATTGTGACGGAGACTTCAAACCTTCATATAATAGAAAGCTATCTTCAGACTTTTTATAGCGATATTTTAATGGAAGAGAAGATTAAAGAGGCAACAGCAACAAATTCTTATATCGACTCAGATGCCATTATTGAAGAATTAAACGAAAAGGAAGAGAACCCGTTATTTAAGATTCAAGCTGCGTCATTTCGTAGCGATGATGCTGTGATTATTGATAACCAACTGCAGACGATTTTTGGATTTACCTTGTTTTTTGTCATTTACACCATCTCTTATAATGTTCACAACATCTTACAAGAGAGAACATGGGGAGTTTGGGACCGCATGATTTTATCCCCTTTAAAGAAATGGGAGATGTACGCCGGCAATTTAGTTTATAGTTTCCTAATGGGATATTTTCAGGTTGCACTTATCTTTATAGTGTTCCGGTATGCCGTCGGGGTAGACTTTTACGGGGGATTTGGAAAAACATTAATTGTGTTAATCCCATACGTGTTCTCAATTGTCGCACTATCGTTATTTTTAGTCAGCGTTGTTAAAAGCACTCAACAATTCAACGCGATTATTTCACTGATATCAGTATGCTTATCGATGCTGGGTGGGGCTTATTGGCCATTAGAAATTGTAAGCTCAGACTTCTTGTTAAAGGTGTCAGACTTTGTGCCAATTAAACATGCGATGGAAGGCTTAAAAGCCGCCACCATTTATGGAGCACCAATGAGTGAATTACTATATCCAATCAGTATTCTGACGTTAATGGGAGTCGTGTTAATCGGGATCGGAATCAATTTAATGGAACGGAAAAGCGCTTAAAGAAAAAGGCAGGGGCAAGTGGCTCCTGTCTTTTGTCGTTGTGGGACAAAATCATGAATTGCATAAAATATGGGTAAAATTAATAGAAAGAGTGTAAAAAGGAGAAATCATGTAATGGGGTACTATGATCAGGATTATCTAAACCAAAGGCAACAAAGAAGGAAAGGGAACCGAGGCAGTTGGTTTTTCTCAGCGTTAGTCGGTGCTGTTATTGGGGCACTCCTTGTAATAGCTCTTTTACCGACCTTATCCAAGTATCATTTACTTCCAAGTGAAGAGAATGCGACCCCTGAAGAGGTAAATGGGCTTGATGAGGTGGAGGAAAAAGCACCAGTAACAGGAGAAAGTGTCCAACAAAATATCAACGTGAACGTAACTACCGAGATTACCAGTGCGGTCAATAAAGTAAGTGAGGCTGTTGTAGGTATTGTCAATCTACAACAAACGAATTTCTGGACAGAGGAATCGATGACAGCGGGAACGGGATCTGGCGTTATCTATAAAAAAGGGGACGGTAAAGCTTTTGTCGTCACAAACCATCATGTAATTGAAGGCGCTTCGGATATTGAGGTAAGTCTTAGTGATGGGGCAAGGGTGAAGGGAAGAGTGCTTGGAAGTGATATTTGGACGGATTTGGCTGTAATCGAGATTGATGGAAGCCATATTAAAAAGGTTGCTCAATTTGGAAATTCCGATAACATTAATCTTGGTGAACCTGTCATTGCGATTGGAAACCCGTTGGGACTTGAGTTTTCTGGGTCAGTCACACAAGGAATTATTTCAGGCTTAAATCGGACGATTCCTGTTGATATTAATCAGGATGGAGTACCTGATTGGAATGCTGATGTCATGCAAACAGATGCTGCGATTAATCCAGGAAATAGTGGAGGAGCGCTTGTAAATATCAAGGGAGAAGTAATAGGAATTAATTCCATGAAAATTGCACAGGAGGCCGTTGAAGGAATTGGCCTTTCGATTCCAATTACGAGTGCAAAGCCGATTATTGAAGATCTTGAAGTGTATGGTGAGGTTAATCGTCCTTTTTTAGGAGTTGGACAACTTAAGAGTTTAAGTGAAATTTCCTCCTATCATCGAATGCAAACCTTACATCTTCCAAATGACGTAACAGAGGGAGTGGCAGTTTTAGAAGTACTGCGAAATACACCCGCATCACAAGCAGGATTAAGGGAACTTGATGTGATTGTAGAACTAGATGGTGAAAGAATCACCTCACTAATTGAGTTGCGAAAGCATTTATATAATGAAAAATCAGTAGGAGACACAATGGAGGTCACATTCTACCGAGGCGGAGAAAAACAAAAGGCGACAGTACGATTGGCAAGAGAATCATTGTAGAGAAAACAGGGGAGAGAAACTTCCCCTGTTTTTTGTGGATAAGATTATATGCTAAAATGGGTAAGATAAAACATGTGGATAAGAAAAAAAGATAAAGTTATACCCATAATTCGCAGTCGGATGTGGGTAAGTTTGATGGAGGACAAAAAAATGATTAAATGTTGTGAAGAACATATTGAATTAGCATTGGACATCGTGGTTGATGAACATGAGGTAGCGCCGATTTTGACGAAAATTGAAGACGAAAACTTATCAACAACCTGTGAATTTTGTCAAAATAAGGCGGTATATGTTGTAGGGAACTAATATTCTCATACAAGATGTGGATAGAAAATGTGGATATGTGGATAACTTCTGTGGATAGTGTGTTTGTAAAATGTGAGCGAAGTGGGGATAAGTGTGAACATCACAATCGTAACAATAGGCAAGTTAAAAGAGAAATATTTGATCCAAGGGATCAACGAATACTTAAAACGATTAACGGCCTATGCCAAGATTGACATAATTGAACTTGCTGATGAAAAGGCGCCGGAAAATTTGAGTGAGTCAGAAATGGAGCAAGTAAAACAAAAAGAGGGAGAGCGGATACTTTCAAAAGTATCGGATGACACTCATGTGATTGCTTTGGCAATTGAAGGAAAGATGAAATCATCCGAACAGCTGGCAGCCGATATTGAAAACCTAGCAACCTATGGAAAAAGCAAAGTTGCCTTTGTCATCGGTGGTTCTCTTGGCCTGAGCAAGGACGTAATGAAGCGAGCAAATGGTACATTGTCTTTTTCAAAGATGACCTTTCCGCATCAATTAATGAGACTGATATTAGTGGAGCAGGTGTATAGAGCGTTTCGGATCATTAGGAATGAACCGTACCACAAGTAAATGAGGTTTTTATAACAGATAAATTTTTTAAAAAAGGAGGTGTCTCAGCCACTAATTGAGATTCCTCCTTTTTTTGTTCATATTCAGTTCATAAAAGGCGTCTATAATCCAATAGTAATCGAAAGATGAGTGATTACAAAAGTAGCTATAGTTAAGGTTTATTACAGGGAGGGTCACATGAGAAATAAGGATAGTATGAACTTAACAAATGAGAAGTATGCAGTGGAGGCTAAAGGGTTAATTAAAACTTTTGGCGATCATCGAGCAGTTGACGGGGTGGATTTGGTAGTGCCGACTGGTTCCATTTACGGTGTATTGGGACCAAATGGCGCGGGCAAGACGACAACGATTCGTATGCTGGCAACATTACTTAGAGCTGATTCGGGATCAGCAAAGATTTTTGGATATGATGTAGTGAAGGATTCACAAATAGTCCGTCAGTTAATTGGCGTTACGGGCCAGTATGCTTCAGTGGATGAGTCACTAAGTGCAACAGAGAACCTCATCATTTTTTCCCGATTACTGGGGCTTAGTCGTCTGGAGGCAAAACGTAAAGCAACTGAGTTACTTGAGGAATTTGGATTAATGGATGCTGCCAAACGTCCATTGAAAAATTTCTCAGGGGGAATGCGTAGACGACTGGATTTAGCCGCAAGTTTAATTGCACAACCACCACTCATTTTCCTAGACGAACCGACTACAGGACTAGACCCGCGAACACGTAATCAAATGTGGGATACAATTCGCCGGTTAGTAAAATCTGGGTCAACCGTGTTGTTAACGACTCAGTATCTACAAGAAGCAGATGAACTAGCAGATCGAATTGCTGTCATCGATCATGGAAGTGTAGTTGCAGAAGGTACTGTCAATGAACTAAAAGAATCGATTGGAACTTCCTCTTTGCATTTAAGTATTCAACATACTCAGGATATCCCAAATGCTCGAATAATTGTGGAACAAGTTTTACACGTACAATCAGCAGTATCACCAGAAGGAGGTATGATTACTGCACCTATGGCAGCTGCGGATAGAGTTACGGATCTGTTAGTCGCTCTTCGGGAAGCAGACATCAAATTGGCTGAGCTAAGTGTGCAGAAACCATCTTTAGATGAGGTCTTTTTGAACATTACAGCTGAAGGCAATAAAAACAGCCAAGCTAATCTAAATCAGAAAAAGAAGGGGGATATTCTATGAAGAAACAATCAACTATGTCCATTTCCAATATTCAGCTACGGAATAAAGCTAGCTTCAAACAGGCAGTGCGAAATTCATTCACTATGGCTTATCGTGGGTTACTGAAAGTCCGTCGAACACCGGAACAACTATTTGATGTTACATTCCAGCCGATTATTTTTACGCTAATGTTTACCTATATTTTTGGTGGGGCGATTGCCGGCAATGTGCAAAATTATTTGCCTATTATTATCCCAGGGATTCTTGTTCAGACGGTAATCACGACTTCAATCGTCACAGGTACGCAATTACGAGAGGATATGGATAAAGGGGTATTTGACCGCTTTAAGTCATTACCGATTGCCAGGATTGCACCGTTAGCAGGAGCTTTGCTTGCGGATACAATCCGTTATACAATTGCAACAGTACTTACATTTTCAATGGGATTTATCTTAGGCTATCGTCCTGAGGGAGGACTAGGTGCTGTTATTATTGCTGGACTACTTGTCATTGCGTGTTCATGGGCAATTAGTTGGATCTTCGCCTTTTTTGGAGTGATTGCTCGTTCTGCTTCGAGTGTACAAGGGATTTCGATGTTAGTCCTCTTTCCATTAACCTTTCTTTCGAATGCATTTGTTCCAGCGGATACAATGCCGAACTGGTTACAATGGTTCGTGAATATTAATCCAATTTCCCATCTCGTCACGGCCGTCAGAGATTTGACGAATTCTGGAACCCTGGGCTGGGATCTCGCTATTTCACTTACTGGGGCTGCTATAATTGTAGCAGTTTTTGCACCAATTACAGTTCGAGCCTACATGCGTCGTGCGTAGTAAATAATGCTCGAAATATTGTAGTATAAAAAGACACTGATGGAATCGTAGTGGCATTGGAGGTTCCTTTCAATTTTATAAAAGGATTGATTCTATGGCAAAAATATTAGTGGTAGATGATGATTCACATATTAGAGAATTAATTTGTGTCATTCTTTCGAAAGAAGGGTTCTCCATTGAAGAAGCAACCGATGGTAAGGATGCACTTTCATTACTGGAAGCAGAAAGAATTGATTTGATTATTCTCGATATTATGATGCCAAATATGGACGGATGGTCATTTTGCAAGGAGATTCGAAGGTATTACTCGGATACTCTTCCTATACTAATGTTAACGGCAAAAGGGGAAACGGCACAAAAAGTAAAAGGCTTTAATCTCGGTGCTGATGATTATTTGGTCAAACCTTTTGATGTAGCTGAGCTAGTGGCACGAGTAAAAGTTCTACTTAAACGGTATCAAGTGACCTTGGCCAATCAAATTACGATTGGAAATGTGGTCATTGATCGTTCATCCTATTCCGTTTTGGTAGGGGCGGAGCGGATTACCTTGCCATTGAAAGAATTTGAACTATTGTTTAAGCTCGCCACCCATCAGCAAAAAACGTTTTCAAGAGAACAATTAATCGAGGATATTTGGGGCTTTGATTATCAGGGAGATGAACGAACGGTTGATGTTCATATTAAACGGCTACGCCAACGGTTTTCACAAGAAGATTGCCCATTCAAAATCACAACAATTCGTGGTTTAGGATATCGTCTGGAGGTAGTAGGTTGAAGAGACTTAACTATGTAAAGCGAATCGGTGGAATTCTTGCGGTTGTGGGAAGTCTTTTATTGGCGTGGTCCTGTGCGTACTGGCTGACGACAAAATTATTTAAGAAAATCCAATATGTTCCTAATGAATATCTTAGCCTGCTCATTAACTCGTTCGTGGGCTTTACCTTGTTTTTTTGCCTAATGTTGTTACTAACAAGAAATCCATGGGTTAGATCTAAACAAAATCAATACTTACATCCGATCTTACAAGCCATGAAGATGATTTCAGAAGGAAACTTTAATGTGGATCTTTCATTTTATTCAAACCAGTTTCGCGAACAGGATAAGCATCATCCCTATTATCAAATTGTGGAAAACATTAAATTAATGGCAACGAAACTGGGAGAAGTGGAGGAAATGCGACAAGAGTTTATCTCGAATGTTTCCCATGAAATTCAATCTCCCCTTACTTCTATCATTGGCTTTGCCCATGCATTAAAGAATGAAGACTTGGAACCGGAGGAACGCAGACATTACCTAGAGATTATTGAGACGGAGTGCATTCGACTTTCCAAATTAAGCGAAAATCTTCTGAAACTCACCTCTTTAGAGTCCGAGCATCTATCACTTGATCGAAAAAGTTATCGGCTTGATTATCAACTTCGCCGGAATATACTGGCGAACGAACCTCAGTGGACAGAGAAAAAAATTAACATGGATATTTCACTTGATCACCTGACAATTACAGCGGATGAAGAGCTCATGGACCAAGTATGGATTAATTTACTTCATAATAGTATAAAATTTACGCCACAAGGAGGTACCATATCAGTCGTTGCATGTAAATCAGGAGAAGACAGCATCATCGTTAAAATCCGGGATACAGGAATAGGCATGGAAAAAGATTCACTCATGCATATTTTTGAACGTTTTTATAAGGCAGATCAATCTAGAAATCGGATAGCCGGAGGAAATGGGCTCGGTCTTTCCATCGTCAAAAAAATAATTGATTTGCATGAAGGTGATATTAGAGTACAGAGCGAGTTCGGGGTAGGAACAGAGTTTACTGTTACCTTGATTGGAGATTCTTGGGAGAAGTATAAAGTTAATTAAAGGGACTTGAATTTGTCAAATCAGTCCCTTTGAATGTGCTATTATTAAGCATGATTTGATTACTGTGTCCGACCTTCTTTTAATGTATTGACTGCTTTCTCAATCCGACGCTGGCGAGTCTCAGCTGTCTTAGCACCCTCAATCGAAAGAACAAATCTCCGTTTGTTGCTGTAGGATAAACCGTCGAAAAAGTGTTTTGCTTCAGTCTCTTGCTCAAGTGCTTCTGAGAAATCTGCAGGCACAACAAGTTCCCGAGGCTTAGTGTCTAGTTCAATGTCAACATCAACTTCGTCACCTGCTCCGACACCAGCACCTTTCCGATGCTCTGCACTGAGTGGAATCATGAATTGTCCCCCCATTGAACCAATCGTACTATTGTAGCTGTATTCTCCGATTGTAACGATTACTGCCGGTTTCTTGCTAGACCCGAGGCTTGCTACAACATCCTCCGGAACTGGAATACCTGTTGCGGTTTTTCTGCTTAGTTGGATAGTTGCTCGAAATCTCATAAAAAATTCCTCCCTTTAATTATCAATTTTTATTGTTACCCATTAATCTATTAGAAACTCTTTAACACCGGAGAAAGAACTTCCGGTTTTACAATGTATGAGCGGTCGAAGATTGTAGCTATAAATTCCTCAATCGTTTCAAGGGTATGTTATCCTTCTTTTCCAACTTGTTTCCAAAATTTAATAAGAAATAGTAAAAAGTACTATGGTAATATATGTACTGTACTATTACGAAAGAATTTAGAGTGCAAAAGTGGTCATTAGACCATAATAGTTGGAAATTAAGGAGTTTAGGGAATGAAGTATAGATGGAGAATATTATCAATTTCTATTTTGATTATTACCACAACAATTTTTAAAATAAATGTTTATTTATCACTAGGGTATTTGCCACCCATTGAATGGATTTTGACATTCATTTCTATATTCCCTGTGTGGTGGGTTGGTTTACAAGTTGATAAAGCGAAATATTATGCTAAGGAATTGGAGAGAAAGGATAAAGAAATCGTCGAACTTTTTGATAGTGTTGATGCTGTGATTTATTCAATTAATCTTCGAACGAACCACACGATGGTATCAAAGAAAATTAGTGAGTTATATGGATATGAAGCTCATGAATTTAGAAAAAACCCGAATTTATGGAAAGAACATATTTATAACGAAGACATGGACATTGTAAAAGAAATAGAGCGAAAAGTCTACAACGGGGAAAGTGGATTAGGTGAATATCGAATTCATCTCCCAAATGGTGAATTAAAGTGGATTCAAAAGCGTGTTACGCCCATATTGGACTCGCATGGAACACTTGTAAAGTTGAATGGAATTGATATTGATATTGATAAGCGTAAAAAAGTAGAAGAATTACTTAAATTTAGCCAAGAACAAAATCATAAACTATTAGAAAAACGTTTGGAAGAAACCGAACAACGGTTTAAGTCATTATTTGTTCATAATTCCGATGCCATTTTTACATTTAATTTAGAGGGGAAATTAATTGAGGCTAACGAAGCTGCAGAGGAACTATTAGGTTACTCTATTGAGAGTCTCAAAGAAAAGGAGTGGGAAGCTGTCTTTGTTCCAAAATACATAGATTTGCACAGGAAATATTTTCAATATGTAAATGAAGGAACACAACAGGAATGTACGGTATCGATGATTCATGAGGATGGCAGTGAAAGAGTCGTTAATTTAAGAATGATTCCAATTATTATCGATAATCAGCTAATTGGTATTTATGAAATTGCAAAAGATATGACAGAAGCCATATTAACTGAGGAAATGATAAGAAGGTCTGATAAATTATCAGTTGTCGGTCAACTAGCTGCAGGAGTAGCTCATGAAATTAGAAATCCATTAACAACACTTAAAGGGTTTGTTCAATTATATAAGTCGAACATTGATAAACAGTATGTAGATGTTATGTTAACCGAGTTAGATCGGATTAACCTTATAGTCAGTGAATTTCTTATTCTTTCAAAACCACAAGCAACAAAGTATGAGTATATAGATATTAAACAGCTATTACAGAGTAGTATTTCATTACTGATGCCACAGGCATTATTAAAAAATATACAATTCCAACTTGAATTTGATAAAGAAATACCATGCATACAGTGTGAACAAAATCAATTAAAGCAAGTATTTATTAATATTGTAAAAAATGCGATTGAAGCAATGCCTCAAGGCGGAAGCATTCATGTAATCGTACAGGTTGAAAATAATGAGATGGTCAATATCCAAATTATAGATGAAGGAATAGGGATAGAAGAGGAGAAAATTCCTAATTTAGGAGAACCCTTCTTCTCGACAAAAGAAAATGGCACAGGATTAGGATTAATGGTAAGCTTTCGAATTATTGAAAATCATGGTGGAACGATGAATATATCTAGTCAGATAAACAAGGGTACCACCATTAATATTAACTTACCTATTACTCCTTCTCTTCAACAAGTATAAGGTATTAATCTTGAACCGTACTCGCCAGCTTTTAGTGAGAAAAATGAAGCTATGAAACAATGGGTGTTGTTGCGAAGTAGAAGTGGTGTAATTCATCTCTCGGACAAAAAATAGATTATGAGGCGGCTGATAACTTGAAAGCAAGAGCTAAATATCAAACTTGGATACGAATTCGTAAGCTACTGATATTCTTGGTTATTTCAGTCATCCTCCTTATAGTTACATTATTACCTATTAATTTATATCTTCGAGTTCTGTCAGGGTTCTTATCGTTGCCTTTTATTTATATAGCATTTTTACTTTCTTATTCTGTTTATCAATTTGCAACATTTGGGGGTAATTATCAGTCAAAAATTCATGATCTAATCGTTGCCAAAGTGATTTGGGATGGAGAAGGAAAAATACTTGATATTGGTACGGGAAACGGCTCATTGATTATTAAATTGGCAAAGACCTTTCCTAATTCTGTTTTAACTGGAATTGATTATTGGGGTGAGAATTGGGAATATTCGAAAGCCCAATGCCAACAAAATGCTGAAATAGAAGGAGTCAATGAGAGGATTCATTTTTTGAAAGCAAGTGCTTCAGAACTCCCTTTTAATGATGATGAATTTGATATAGTTGTAAGTTGTTTAACATTTCATGAAGTAAAAGATAGAAGAGATAAAACTGAAGTTATTAAAGAGGCATTAAGAGTATTAAAACCAGGTGGCGTATTTGTTTTCTTAGATTTATTTATGGATGAAAATATATTTGGTGATGAAAAAGAGCTCATAAATAACATAAAGAAACATGGCATATCCGAATTGAATAGTTCCAAACTTGCTGAAGAAATTAAATTGCCTAAGCTCTTATTGGGTAAAAAGGTTTTAGGAAATGCAATGATTTTCGATGGACGGAAGTAACTGTAAATAAATTTACTTGTAAATTTATAAATACCAAAACATGGTGCTGTTTACTGAGGTCTGTGGCATGGCCTTAATAGTGTTTTAAGTATAATAGGAGCGGTAAATTTGTACCAAAAAAACACATTGAACTGGGGATTCAATGTGTTTTTCAGTAGTTTCTGAAATTATTTACTCAGGCTTGACGACGATAAATTCGTCAATAGTTTCTGGGGTATGTTTACCTTCTTTTCCTTGGAAAAGGTCAATATTAACGGTTACATCCATGCATCCAAGATATTTGCCATTTTCATCACGTACTGCCATGAATTTTTGATAGATTTGACCAGTTTCTTCACCTGAACGTTTAGGGAACCAAAATTCCCATTCATCGCGCGTTCCGGATCTGAAATCATTCAATAATTTCTCAACGTGGTGAGCGACTTTCGGATGAAGCTCAAGCACATGGCGGCCAATCGCCTCTTTACGACGACGATGCACCCGGTCAGGGTTATTTGAATACCAGCGGAAAATATCGTCCGCATCGCAAAAACCCATTTCAAATGGTAAAAGATTAATAATTGAATCCAAAGTGCTTGCTTTAATCGCACCAGTTTCAAAATTAATGACAGCTTCAGGACTTATTAATTCAGACAATTTTTCAGCAGACATAGAAAAACCTCCTATAAATAATCTCTGTTGATGAGAAGAATAAAATAATCTAAGAATTAGTGAGGAAAAAATCGGACACTTCTGAGTGCTTATTATCTAACCTCAATATTAATATAGCATTATTATAGATAGCGTAATGTGATTCATCTCACAGAAGATGCTTTTGATTATTCCTTGATATAGAGGGATTGAAAGCTCTTATTAGAAAGAGGCGGAAAAGTGGGATAGTGTCTGAAGTCATGCTAACTTCGGACAAGGAAGAGGCGGAAAGGTGGGGGTGTGTGAAGCTGTGCTAACTTCGGACAAGGAGTCGCAGAAAGGGTGCGATTGTGTCCGAAGTCGTGCTAACTTCGGACAAGGAAGAGGCAGAAAAGCGGGATAGTGTCCGAAGTCGTGTCAACTTCGGACAAGGAAGAGTCGGAAAAGCAGGAAAGTGTCTGAAGTCGTGCTAACTTCGGACAGGGAAGAAGCGGAAAAGCAGGATAGTGTCTGAAGTCGTGTCAACTTCGGACAAAGAAGAGTCGGAAAAGCGGGATAGTGTCTGAAGTCATGCTAACTTCGGACAAGGAGTCGCAGAAAGGGTGCGATTGTGTCCGAAGTCGTGCTAACTTCGGACAAGGAAGAGGCAGAAAAGCGGGATAGTGTCCGAAGTCGTGTCAACTTCGGACAAGGAAGAGTCGGAAAAGCAGGAAAGTGTCTGAAGTCGTGCAAACTTCGGACAGGGAAGAAGCGGAAAAGCAGGAAAGTGTCTGAAGTCGTTCTAACTTTGGACAAGGAAGAGTCGGAAGGGTGGGAAAGTGTCTGAAGTCGTGCTAACTTCGGACAAGGAAGAAGCGGAAAAGCAGGAAAGTGTCTGAAGTCGTTCTAACTTCGGACAAGGAAGAGTCGGAAAAGCAGGAAAGTGTCTGAAGTCGTGCTAACTTCAGACAAGGAAGAGTCGGAAAAGCAGGAAAGTGTCTGAAGTCGTGTCAACTTCGGACAAGGAGTCGCAGAAAAGGCAGGAAAGTGTATGAAGTCGTTCTAACTTCGGACAGGGAAGAAGCGGAAAAGCAGGAAAGTGTCTGAAGTCGTTCTAACTTCGGACAAGGAAGAGTCGGAAAAGCGGGGGTATGTCCGAAGCCGTGCTAACTTCGGACAAAGTAGAGACGGAAAAGCGGGGGTATGTCCGAAGCCGTGCTAACTTCGGACAAAGTAGAGACGGAAAAGCGGGGGTATGTCCGAAGCCGTTCTAACTTCGGACAAAGAGTCGCAGAAAAGGTGCGGTTGTGTCCGAAGTCGTGCTAACTTCAGACAAGGAGTCGCAGAAAAGGTGCGGTTGTGTCCGAAGCCGAGTCAACTTCAGACAAGGAGTCACTGGAAAAGCAGGAAAGTGTCCGAAGCCGTTCTAACTTCGGACAAAGAGTCGCAGAAAAGGTGCGGTTGTGTCCGAAGTCGTGCTAACTTCGGACAGGAAGTCGTCGAAAAAGCAAGGTTGTGTCCAAAGAAATAGGGTCTTTATAAGAACAAAAATTATATATAATAGGAATCACTTGTCTTTCCAACTGCTTTAAAGTTTTTATTTAATACCCTGCAAAATGTCCTCTTGGTTAAATCAACATTGCACCATTCAAAAATATTCGAAGTCGTAATCTTCCGTTCAGGAAATAGCAACTGAAATTCCTTAACATTCCGTAGAATGGCATCTTCTATGGTTTCATGGCCTTCACACTTATCACAAATAAATGTATGGTTTCGTAATGTAACTTGAAAGGAACTACAGTATTTACAATAAACTTTCTTTTTTAGATGTTCATATTGGTAGTTTGGTACCTTTGAATATGGATTTTTAGTTTGATGTAATGAAATTAATTGTTTAGCCAATTTTTCATGCCCCTCATTCAACTTAGATGGTGTATTATTTATATTTCTAAAAAAACGGTCAACCTGATTGGGAAGAATAATAGGGTAGTCTATTTGCGTGTTGTATAAAGTGAACTCGGGGTTAATAAAAATAACAAAGGCTTCAACGAGGTAATTGAGCTTAAGGTCCCGGAGTAGTTGACGGAATTGTGAAGTACATTTGTTTAATTGTTCGATTGGATTCTTATATTCGCGACCGGTCTTAATTGCGTAAAATCTATCCTTTTCTATGCAGAAGTCACCTTCAAAATTTTTCACATCTAAGAGTCGAATTCCTTCCTGTGAAATAAATGTTGAATCAATTTGAAAATAGGAATTGTTGATTTTTAGCATCAAGTCATTGATAATATATCTTTCTTCTTGAAGACTTTCTGCCTTCTGATCAAATTTGGTCTCACCTTCATAACCCTTTTCTAGGTTGAAAAAATGAAATTTTTCTTCTTGTGTTAACTCCATCCGCGTGTTTAAAGATCGCATTTTCAGTAACTCTTCAGATTCTGCTCTTTCCTTAAGTATCATAAGCCACAGCCTTTCAAAATCCATAAGTCTTTTTTTATAAAAAAGTAAACATACGAATTTTATTTTATATATATAAAAGTGGATTCTAGCCTGCATTTAATTTTAGAGAATCAGAACCTGTCAACTCATAACTGGAGCGACAGGCACAAATCTTACTTCTTGAAAAAATTCACTCCATCGTTGGTTTTCAGACCTTCATGTTTTATCGAGACAGGATATTCAAGTCTTTCTCCTTTAGACGGATAAATCCCATGAGTGTGATACCAGTGCCACGTTTGATCTCCGTTTTTATTGCAAATAATTCCGCTCATTTTAATGCCAGGTGAAATGATCTCATAGGGGAGACCTTTGACGTAATAGGTACAATTCGTTTTTGTTTCTGTCAAAACAACTCTTTCTCCAATAATGCTTGTTACTTTAAACGAACTATCAACTTGATTAGTAAATTGGTTAAATTTCTGCTTTAGTCGGTCTATATCTTGATCAAGATTCCAGTCATCATGATGAATTCGAGGGAAGTCTATTAAAAAAATCCGGTTTATTATTCGTTCACAGATTTTTAATTCAGGAAAAGCTTCTGATGAGTATTGCTCGACTGCTGGATACCATGACGTGCCATTACGCTTGTCTAGCCAACGGACGAATTTTTTTAATTGGTAAAGGAAATCTTCTACGTCTTGTTCGTTAGGTGAAAGTTTGATGTGGTCAGGATAAAAGGAATAAATGAGGACTTCCCAAAAGGAGGACGAACATTGTTTCCAAGAGGGTGGACAATCATCATCTAAATAGTTGGTCATGAAATTTGAAATGACACGAAGAAACTCATTGCGTTTTTTATCAGAGGGTTTTTCTTTCTTGTAGGAAATAAAGTCTTTTCCATAATATTCAAAGAGACCACGATACCTCATCTCAAATTCAGAACTAAAAGCTAAATCTCTCAACAATTGCTGACGTTCTGCAGGGTTTGCAAATTCGTATGTTCTAACACTTACTTGCGGGCCATTTTTGTTCCGAAAATATTTGGATTTAAATCGGTTAGACATAAAAAGAATCAACTCACTTTCAAAATTTTAGTTTATTAAGTTTTTAAAATGAAGAAACAATGATATAGGTCATGCCCCATTACTCTTTCATTGTAATGAGTAAGAATTTCTTTCGCAATAATTATTTACAAAAAATTACATTTAACTATATGCATGGTGAATATAGTATGGACAGAGGTATTTAATGAGAATCAAGGTATCGAGTTAAGAAATAGTGGGGAGGAGGTTGGTGTGGAACTTTACCATAAACAGAAAAGAGGCTGGGACAAAACCCTCCTCTGAAATGAAAAAGCCTGTGGAATTTTACCATGAGTAAAATTTCACAGGCTTTGATTATTTTTAAATAAAAAATAAGGACATTCTTTGTTAAAATTAAGTTACCACACCAAATCCAAACAGAAAGAAGTGTCCTTATGTTTAAAGATTATAACATGAATCAATTAATTTTGCCTTTAAATTTAGAAGTAAAATTACAAGAGAATGATATTGCCTTCCATGTACATAACTTAGTTGAAAGTATTCCAGCTGAAGCACTTGAACCATTTCTTCGAAATGAAGGTTGCCCTGCTTATCATCCACGCATGATGTTAAAAATTATCTTATGTGCGTATTCGCAGTCTGTCTTTTCTGGACGTAAAATCGAGGCGCTTTTAAAAGATAGTATCCGTATGATGTGGCTTTCCCAAGGTTATGAACCGAGTTATCGCACCATTAATCGTTTCCGTGTTCACCCCGAAGCAATAGAACTGATTCGACAATGTTTCGTGCAATTCCGTTGCCATCTAGTACAGGAGAAATTAATCAATCAAGAAGCCATTTTCATTGATGGTACAAAAATAGAGGCGAATGCGAACAAATTTACATTCGTGTGGAAAAAGGCGATTGAGAAATACCACAAGAACTTAATTGAAAAATCAAATCAACTGTACAACGAATTACTTGAAAAAGAAATCCTACCTGAAATTGAACGAGACAATGATGAACAATTAACACTTAAAGAACTCGACCAAATGGTTGAAAAAGTAAATGAAGTCATTACGGAATATGACCAAAAAATTGAAACATCATCGAGCGTAGAAGAAAGAAAAGCACTAAGAAGTGAACGAAAATATCCGAAGCAAGTGCATAAGCAGCTGACTGATTATATTATACGGATTCAGAAATATCAACGAGATTTTGAAATCTTTGGCACACGTAATAGTTATTCAAAAACAGACCATGATGCAACTTTCATGCGAATGAAAGAGGATTATATGAAAAATGGTCAATTGAAAGCTGGTTATAATGTACAAATCGCAACAGAAGGTCAATACGCGCTTGCCTATAGTTTATTTTCAAATCCAACAGATACACGTACTTTAATTCCATTTCTAGATCAAATCGAGAAATATTATTTCGAATTACCGAAACATATTGTGGCAGATGCAGGTTACGGAAGTGAACAAAATTATGATGATATCCTTTCTAAGCGTAAACGAGAAGCTCTAATTACCTATAATATGTATCTGAAAGAACAAAAGAAAAAACATAAACAAAATGAGTTTAACCCAGACAACTGGCAGTACGATGAAGAAACGGATACATACACTTGTCCAAATCACAGACATCTTCCATTTAAATATCAATCTGAACGTACGGATAGAACAGGCTTTAAACGGGGATTTAAAGTATATGAATGCGAAGACTGTTCTGACTGCCCATTCCGTTCATCCTGTACAAAAGCTAAAGAAGGTAATAATCGAAAGTTAATGGTGAACGAGAAGTGGGAACATCAAAAAGAATATGTGAGAGCGAAGCTTTCAGAAGAAAAAACAGGTGCCATCTATCGTCAACGTAAGATTGATGTAGAACCAGTTTTTGGATTCTTGAAGGCTAATTTGCATTTCACTCGATTTTCTGTACGTGGAAAATCGAAGGTTGAGAATGAAATGGGCCTTGCATTAATGGCCGTGAATTTAAGAAAATTCACGGCCAACAGATAAGATTGTGTGAAAATTAATAGCAAAAAATAGATAAAGGAGAACTTGAGTTCACTCAAATTCTCCTTTATCACTATTCGAAGCTAGTTATGTCCCAGCCTCTTTATCTGTTTAAGTCTTGTATTCCAGGGCTATGTTCATTAGGCATCTCAGGTAGAACAGGTACTGGGTAGCCATCTGGTGGTGGAACTACTGAGAGAGTACCGTCATTTCTACTTGGGGACTCACCTTGGAAAATTTGTCCGATTAATGTTTCATCTAATCTAAAGTTAAATTGTGCATTATGGAAGCCCATTTCTACATACTTTCTACATTCTGGATATTTGTTAATATCATAATTTGGTACTGGGAAAATTTTTGCCCAATCTACACCTAGAGTTTCTAGAGCCTTAGCAAATGCATTTTGATGAGCATTATCACGTACAATTAAGAAAGCTAATGTTTCTCTAAAAGTTTTATTCGAACTCATTTCATATATTCTTGTCTTTTGGAGTACACCTGTTGATTCCAAAACGACATTATCGAGTAAATCACTAATCAAGTTTCCATGGCTATAAACATAGTTTCCATTCCAGGGATTACCTGCAGCATCAACAGGAAGCGAGCTTTGTGCCCCCATTATAAAGTGATGCGGATTTGCATGTTTGATTGCCTCCTCTAAAGGGGCCCCTGTACTACCACCGGATCCAACGGCTTCTTCTCCAGAGCCATTTAATAATTGATTAATCGTCGTTTGAACAAGTTCCACATGGCTTATTTCCTCTAGGAAAACACCTCTAATTAGGTCGCGGTACTGTTTTTGGTTTCCCCGGAAATTTGAACTTTGGAAAAAGAACTGCATCATTGTTCTCATTTCTCCAAACCTACCACCAAGTGTTTCTTGAAGTACTTTGGCTGCAGCGGGATCAGGTTTGTCTGGAACAATAATATTAATCAAATCTTCTCTATAAAAGTACATGATTTACCTCCTAACATATTCCTTGTTATTACGAAGTTAATGTTTGTTTAATTTATAGATAATATTCTAATTTACGAAATATGAAAGGAGGAGGTAATCATGAAAGATTAATAATAGACTTTATCTGTTGATTAAAAAAACAGAAAAACAATTCAATAGGGCTACATTCACCTGGTTTGCCCCCCAAAAGGCAATTCCTAAAGAAGCACGGACCATTGCAGTAAGTGACCTATTAGATGCAATGGCTTAGACTGCTCATATCGCAAAGCTTTAACGGCACAAATTGGCATAAATGAATGAAAAAGATTAGCATGGAACCCACTAGGATAAAAAAGTGTATTTAAGGATGTATTAAAAGAAGAAAAGCGAATATAAAAGGGGATCTTTGTTTTTGTTTCAAAAAAAAGCAGAGAAGAGTATTTATAAACTCTCTCTGCCAATTACATTATTCAGAAACCTTCTTAGCCCACTTTAATGTAGGATAACGGTTTACATAGTATGCAATATCTTCAAATTTTTCTGATACAAGGTAGTTATTTGTATAGAAATACACCGGCATAAACGGCATGTCTGTCATAAGAATTTCTTCAGCGTCGTGAAGAAGGTCAAAACGTTTCTTACTATCTTGTTCAACCTTGGCTTGTGCCATTACGCTATCGAACTCTTCATTTACCCATCCAGTACGGTTATTCGGGCTATCCCCTAAATAGTAGTCTAGGTTAACAACTGGATCTACGAATATTCCAATCCAACCCATACGCGCCATTTGATAGTTATGTTGCTTAGTTGTGTCTAAGTAAGTACCCCACTCTTGGTTACCAAGCTTAATATCTACCCCAAGGTTCTTTTTCAACATTTCTTGAACTGCCTCAGCAGTCTTTTTGTGATTCTCATCTGTGTTATAGAGCAACGTTACTTCCGGTAGTTCTGTCCAGCCTTCTTCAGCCATACCTTCAGCTAAAAGCTTTTTAGCTTCTTCATAGTTTTCTTCAAAATAGTCCCCACCAGTTTCACGGAATTCACCGTCTGGCGTTTCTGCTCCAGTTGGTACCATTGCGTATGCTGGAGTTTCTCCTGCTTTTGTAATATTCTTTGTTAACGCATCTCGGTCAATTCCCATTGCAAATGCTCTACGTACTTTTGCATTATTAAAAGGTTCTTTCTCGACGTTAAACATATACATGTAAGTTCCATAGTAAGGGACTTCCTTATACTCTGGATTATTTCTTTCAGCATCAATTGAATCAGTAGGTAATGTCATAACTAAATCAAGTTCTTTAGTTTTGAACATTTGGTAGAATGTTGTTGCTTCTCCAACCATTTTGAATGTGACTTTTTCTAGATTTACAACGTCTTGTGCATAATACTCTTTGTTTTTCTCAATAACTACTTGGCTATCATGTTGCCATTCAGTCATTTTAAATGGACCATTACTAATATAGCCTTCAGCTTCAGCTGCCCAGTTTTTGTTCGATTCAACAAGGTCCTTTTTAACAGGATAGAATGTCCATAATGTTAACAAACTATCAAAATAACCAAGAGGGCTTGTTAGTTCAACTTCGAATGTACGGTCATCAACTGCTTTTATACCAACGTCTTCGACTGTTCCATTCCCTTTGTTATACTCTTCTGCACCTTTTATGTAATACAAGTAAAATGCAAAAGAACTTCCTGTTTCAGGATTCAGCACACGCTCCCACGCATATTCAAAGTCTTGCGCAGTTACTTGTGAGCCATCAGACCATTTTGCATCCTCACGTAGAGTGAAAGTGTATGTTTTCCCATCATCAGAAACCTTTACATCTTCAGCAACACCTAGGACTGGATTTCCATCCTTATCACGGGTATATAAGCCTTCAAAAATATGATCTAATACCCATCCAGAAGGAACATCAGTTGCCATTGCTGGGTCAATCGCAGGTGGCTCAGTTTTGATATTAACTACCATTTCCTGTTTTACATCTGCGGAACTTTTTCCATCTGATTCATTTCCAGTAGAATTACTACTGCATGCGGCAAGAATGGACGAAGCTACCATTACTATCGATAATAACATTAGCCATTTTTTCTTCATGATTTTCTCCCCTTTGTTTCAATTTTTATTCAATCATATCGTCGTATTACTAGATAGAAGTAGTAGACTCAATGAATAATAACCATTTACCTAAAATAGATACTAAAATCCATCAATTTTACCGAAAATCGGTTTTCTGCTTTGGAAATTACCTAGTTTCAATATTTAGAAAACTTTTTCATACCTAAAATAGGAATTGATAATAGTCATTATATAAAAATAATTTTCAGAAATCAATAATAATTTTTAAAAAGGAGAATAAAAAATATATTAATGCGAACAAAAATTAACCAATGGTAAAAAAATAAAAATGCTACAAAAGAAAAGCAGAGAAATGTTCGATTTACATTTCTCTTTAGGAAATTTACCTTGTTAAATATTGATTCATGAAGCTAACAATCATTGAATTCATTTTAATATGGTTTTCAATCTTTTCTGTTTGATGCCCTTCATCCTCGAAAATGATCAGTTCGGCTTGTTTACCTTGAGAGCGTAAATCAGAGTAAAGTTGCTCCGCCTCACTTACCGGTACCCTGGTATCATTACGACCATGGAAGATTAGTAACGGAACAGATATATTCTTAGTATGATTTAATGGAGCTATTTCTTCAAAGAAATCCATGTCCTTGTCCAGGGTTCCGTATTCACACTCACGCAATTTTCGACGCCATGATCCAGTATTTTCAAGAAAGGTTTTAAAATGAGAAATCCCAACAATGTCCACGCCTGCTGCCCAAATATCAGGATAGTGTGTTAAAGCCGCAAGAACCATAAAGCCCCCATAGCTTCTTCCCATAATTCCGATTCTATTTTTATCAACAGACCTGTTTGTAATCAGATCCTTAACAAGCCAAGCGAGATCAGCAACAGCATCCATACGCTTTCGTCCGTCATCCAATTGTACATATTTTCTTCCATATCCCATACTACCACGGACATTTGGTGCTACTACGGCAAATCCTTGTCCTGCTAAAAATTGGATAACAGGATTAAACTCGGCTTTAATTTGATATTCCGGACCACCATGGACATATATGACAAGGGGCTGCGACTGTTCCTTTTTCCCATAGATAAAATATGGAACCTCTAACCCATCAAAGGAGGAAAATGTACATAGTTCAGGCTCTAGCCATAGGTTTTCGACGCTTTCTGAACGTCCTACAAATGTAAGTCTTTCTACTTTACTTTTGTCAATGGAGGCTCTCCAAATATCCCCAGGAAGGGTTGGACTATTTAAGCTGAAAATCAGGTTTTCGTCATCTAGCCAGGAAAGAGAGTCCAAAATGCCGTTTGGAATGCCTGTTATTTGTTCATGTATACCTGTAATCAAATCAAATATCGTAAGTGAATAAATCCCGCCTTCGTTGACCGTATACACTAGCTTTTCTTCATTGGGTGACAATGCTATCTCTTCAACATCCCATTTATCAACTGAGAATAACTTTTTCGGTGCAGTAGGCTTATCCCACCAGAATTGGTAAATATCTAAAGTGTCATTGAAAGCATCAGATAATACGAAGCCGCTTTTACCATCCTTTGTTAGTATGAGAGATTGGTATCTTGCATGAGTTCCTTCAAATCCAATTCTATTTCTTTCCCCAGTATGTATATCTAGAACATATAAAGAAGTATCTATGTTCGTATCTTGTATGCTGATAACTAACTGTTCTTCATTTTTAAGCCATACTAGAGGTGTACAGTTTCCATCATACTCAAATACAACAGATTCCTGTTTTGTTTCGACATCCATAATGAATACGTCAAATGATCCTGGATGCCTTCTATTGCTTGAATAGGCAATTTTACTACCATCAGGAGACCAACCTCCAAAGTAATGGAAATGGGAAGGAGAGACCACTAGTTCTTCAACAATCTTACCCTCCTCTTTTAGGAGATAAAACTGTTGTTTTTCATTCCCTTTTGAATCCATTCCAACGACTGTTTTATCACCAGACGGTGAATGATAGACGGATAAAATACGATCTTCTAAATCCGTGTATTGTTCAATCGTTGAAGTATCTTTGCTCCACTTCCATACTTGAGGTATGCCGGTTTTCTTAGTTAAAAATGTAACTGTATTTTGATTTGGAATAACAGTAGGTTTATAAGCAGAAACTGCGTTTAAATAACTATGTAATTTTGATTCAAGTGTGATTTCCACTTCTAATTCCCCCAATCTTTATTTTTGAATGGACTAGTATACAAAAAAGACTATTTGTTTTAGTTGTAAAATACAAATAGCCCAATAACAGAAAGAGATATAGTCAAAATTGAAAACTGTAATGTTACCTTATAAACCATCATAGAAAGGTTATGCTTAAACTGAATGATGTCTTCATTACTTTCTAATTCTTCATCCACTTGTTGTAATGACCTAGACTTTGGCATCATGGTCATATTTAACTTCTTAAAACCAGACATAAAAAGGTGTAAAAATCCGCTATGAATTATCTTAACGGATGTAGCTATCAAACCTGAAATCAGTCCGATCAGGAATGTTACATTTATCCATTCAAGTAAAGATAAATGCAGAAATGCAATTGTCCCGATCCAGAAAAGGATAATAAACATCGGAAAAATAACTTTTTTCATCTTCTTAAGCCCCTTATTTAACAGGGCAGAGGAGTCAAACAAATGGCTCACCCTGCCTGTTTATAATACTTCAGAAACCCTTTTAGCCCATTTTAACAGAATAAATGGTAAATCATTCATTTATACTTTTTTAGCATCGTGGCTAGATCTTGTTCTACTTTTGCTTGCATCAAGAGACTATCAAAATCTTCAATTCCCCATCCTGTTTGGTTATTCGGGCTATCACCCAAATAGTAGTCAAGCATTACAACTGGATTAACAAAGATACCAATCCAGCCCATGCGAGCCATTTGATCATTTTTTTTAGGTTGGGTTGTATCTAAATAAGTTCCCCACTCCTGGTTGGATAATTGATTAGTTAATACAAGTGACAAGCTGTCCAATGATCTTTTTGAATCTCTTTCCACTCTGGCGCTTTTTGAGAGCAAATGTCCATTGCATGTGGGCATCTTGTTCTAAAACGACACCCACTTGGCGGGTTTACCGGACTTGGTGGATCACCTTGAAGAACAATACGCTCTCTTTTATCCGCTCGTGGATTTGGGTTAGGAATAGCTGATAACAGTGCCTGTGTGTAAGGATGTAATGGATTTTTAAAAAGTTCGTCACTTTCACTCATTTCCATCATTTTACCTAAGTACATTACGCCGATTCGATCACTTATATGTTTTACCATGCCTAGGTCATGGGCGATAAACAAATACGTTAATTCTTCCTCTTTCTTTAAATCATCTAGCAAATTAATAACCTGTGCTTGGATGGACACATCTAAGGCAGAAATAGGTTCATCGGCAACGATAAACTTCGGTTTAACGGCAAGTGCTCTAGCAATGCCTATACGTTGTCGCTGACCACCACTAAATTCATGTGGGTAGCGTTTTGCGTGTTCTGGTCTTAGTCCTACTCTTTCAAGTAATTCATAGATGCGATTTTGACGTTCTTGTCCTTTAGCCAGCTTATAAGCATCCATACCTTCTGCGATGATGTCCCCAACTTGCATCCTAGGGTTAAGAGATGCATGTGGGTCTTGGAAAATTATTTGCAGTTCACGGTTAATTACTTTTTTGGTAGACTTGTCTAATTTTTCTACATCTTTGCCATTGTAGATGATATTTCCAGATGTCGGTGCCTGTAACCCAACGATTGTTTTTCCTAAGGTGGACTTTCCACTACCACTTTCGCCTACAAGGCCAAATGTTTCCCCTTTTTTGATGGAGATAGATATATCGTCTACCGATTTCACAGTCTGATTTTTATTGATATGAAAATACTTTGAAAGCTGTTGAACTTCAAGAATATGTTCCGACATTATTCCTCACTCCCTGCTGCAACTAAATCTTCTACCTTTGGAGCCCTAGGGTCGTTCAACCAGCATTTTGCTGTATGTCCCTGATCTATTTCAAAATCTGGTGGAATTTCCTCTAAGCAAATGTCCATTGCAAATTTACAACGGGGAGCAAATGGACATCCTTTTGGAGGAGAAAAAAGATCTGGTGGTGATCCCTCAATTGGAACCAATGGTTTTTTCTCTCCATCCTCAACTTTTGGTATGGATTCAAGTAAACCCCATGTATAAGGGTGTTTTGGATTTTCAAATAGGTCAAAGACAGTTCCGCTTTCGACCATCATCCCTGCATACATTACAATTACACGTTGTGCAGTTTCAGCAACTACACCAAGGTCGTGTGTTATTAGAATAATAGAAGTGTCTAATTTGCTTTGTAAATCCTTCATTAGTTCAAGGACTTGTGCCTGAATCGTTACATCAAGTGCCGTTGTAGGTTCGTCTGCAATTAACAACTCCGGATTACACGATAAGGCAATTGCAATCATCGCTCTTTGCCTCATACCTCCACTGAATTCATGTGGAAATTGATTATATCGCTCTTCGGGGTTTGGAATACCAACGAGTTTAATCATTTCAATCGCTCGTTTTTTTGCATCATCTTTAGACAATCCTTGGTGAAGGATAAGCACTTCTTCGATTTGCTTCCCAATGCGCATGGTAGGATTTAAGGATGTCATCGGATCTTGGAAAACCATACTAATTTTTGAACCTTTAATTTTTCGCATTTCTTTTTTGGACATCTTTAGAATATCTTTATCGTGAAAGTGAATGGTACCGCCTCTAATAATACCCGGAGGAGTTGGAATCAATCCCATAATAGATTGAACCGTAACACTTTTACCACTACCACTTTCACCGACTATTGCAAGTATTTCACCTTTATTTACATGGAAGGATACGTCACGTACAGCTTTGACTTCTCCTCCATACGTTTTAAAATTAACTTCTAAATTCTTAACTTCTAATAAATGGGCCAATCAAAAAACCTCCTAATCTCGAGATCTTGGATCAAGAGCATCTTGTAATCCATCACCAAATGCATTAAATGCAAACATTGTTAATGAGATTAACACTGCAGGGAAAAATAAACGCCACCACTGTCCACTTAAAATAACCCCTAATGCATCATTTGCCATGGTACCCCAGCTTGCGAATGGAGCTTGTACTCCCAGTCCTAGGAAACTTAAAAATGCTTCAGCAAAGATTGCACTTGGAATGGAAAATGTTAAATTGACGATGATAATCCCCATCATATTTGGTACTAAATGTCGGGAAATTATTTTTGCATGTGAAGTACCAAGTTTTTGTGCTGCCAATACGTATTCTTGTGATTTTAATTGCAGAACTTGTCCACGTATAATTCTGGCCATCCCGACCCACCCCGTTACACATAGTGCAATTATTATGGTGGTTACCCCAGGTTCCATTATCACCATCAATAGAATAACGACTAACAGGTATGGGATTCCATAAAGAATTTCTACTATTCTCATTAGTCCACTATCAATTCGATCTCCTAGCTTTCCGCGACCTGCCATATAACCAGAGATTCCCCCGATTACAACCCCTAAGAATAAATCAATTACGGCTGCAACAAGACCAATGGTTAGGGATATTCGAGCACCCATCCATGTTCTAACCCACATGTCACGACCTAAATCATCTGTTCCAAACCAATGTTCACCAGAAGGAGCCAGGTTTGTTTTCGTTAAGTCTTGATCGGAAGCCGAGTATGGTGCCATCATCGGTCCAAAAATAGCGAAAAACATGATTACAACTAATAGAGCAAGACCAAATATAGCAAGCTTATTTTTAAGAATACTTAATACTGTTTCTTTCCAAACACTCAGACTTGGTCGTTGTATTGGATCAGCCTTTAGTTTTTTTGGATCTGCCGGACGAAATAGGGAATGATCTACGCTTTTTTCTATCATGTTAATCCCCCTTACTTGATAACTTAATTCTAGGATCAATGAGACGATATGAAATATCAATCACAAAAAGAGTCACAACAAGAATCGTACTAAAGAATACTGTTGTACCCATGATTACCGGATAATCACGATTAAAAATACTATCTACGAAGTAACGGCCAATTCCCGGTATTGCAAATATTTTTTCAATTACGAATGTACCTGTGATTAATGAAACAAATAAAGGACCAATAAAAGATACAACAGGTAATATTGCATTTCGTATTCCATGTTTTAAAACTAAATTCGTTGTTGATAACCCCTTAGCGTTTGCCGTTTTTATATAGTTTTGGTTCATGACTTCAAGCATACTAGACCTCATAAATCTAGCGATAACAGCTAAAGGTGTTGTTGCTAATGCTAATGAAGGAAGTATGGTATGCTGCCATGTACCCCAAGAAGCAACAGGGAGAAGTCCCCATTCAACTGCAAAATATTTAATTAAAAATGGTGCTAATATGAAACTAGGTACTGATATACCGATTATGGCAATAATCATCGATGTATAATCCAAGAATCGATTATGGTTTAAGGCAGCAACAATCCCTAACATTAGTCCAATTACAAGTGCAATAATAATGGACTGAAGACCGAGAATTGCAGATGCGGAGAATCCGTCCGAAATAATCTGGTTTACTGTACGAGTTTCCGATTGAATGGAAGGACCTAAATCTAGCATTACGAGATTCTTCAAATAGAGAGCATATTGAACTGGTAATGGTTCATCTAAATTAAACTTTGCTCGCATATTTTCTAACACTTCTGGTGGTAGTGCATTAGAGTCAGACGCAAATGGATCACCAGGGATAAATTTCATTATTATGAAAGTTAGAGAAGCTATTATCCAAATCGTAAGTAACATGGTAAAGAATCGTTTAACTATATACATGTAACAAAACACCTCCAGAATATGAAAAGCTTATGCACATTCCTCTGCCTCACAACCTATGAATTTCTTACAAGATTGTAGAGGGAGGGACAGGCGCAGGAGCTTAACACAAAAAAATGGGTTTAAGTTTTTACTTTTTTATAGATTGAAAAGTTATGAATTTACACTACCTAGCACACCGTTTGTAGCTGTCATTGCAATAATGACACAACCCCACATATGTTTGTATGCTGTCACCATGTCATCACAAGTGAAGCGAATCTTTGTTGGACTAATAAGTTCAACAGTAGGAAGAGTTGTTGTCATTTTAGCTTGTTGTGGGCCTTTAAAATCAATTTCAAATGTAATGGGGCCATTCACTTTAGTAGGTGTAAACTCTCCAATACGTTCAACAGCTTTTTCTGCTTTCTCACGAATGATAGTTTGCGCTACTTCAGGATGTAGAAGTTCTGCAGAAAAACGATCAACAGCCCTTTTGGTTACTGCCCCTTCTACGTTAGGCAAGGTTTCTTTCACTTCTTTTACATACGCGTCGTCTCCACTAATGAAAATAGCCGGGACACCAAAAGAACCTGCAACCATTGTATTCATTTCTGTTTCCCCAACAACCTTGCCATTAATTTTCATTTCCTTAACACAAATACCAGCCAATGTATGACTAATTACTGTTACATCAGACCCAGCTTCACGTCCGTGATGACCAACAAACATAATACCGCTAAATGTTTCATTAAGACCTTCAAGTTGGCACATCACTCTATTGCTACCTGATACTAGTCGAGCTCTAGAATCTAATTCTTCTATAATAATATTGGACATATTACCGTGCCCATCAGCTACGACTACCTCTGTAGCACCACCATTAAATGCCCCTTCGATTGCAGCATTTACATCAGCTGTCATTAGTTTACGAAAGCGTTGATACTCACTCGGGGTTTTTAATTGTTGATTGGTAGCAACACCAGAAATACCCTCCATATCAGCAGAAATAAATATTTTCATCAAACTCTCTCCCTTTTTCATTAGAATTAAGATGTTAAAAAACTTGTCATTAGATAAATTCAAATGTATTTTTATATACATCAAGCTGTACCATGGAATTAATTTCCAATATTTTTTCGTTGTCATTTAAAAGAATGATAGTATCTGTGATTTTCTTTTGATCTTTAACCGCTATTTGTATAAGAAGTTGATATTCGCCTGAAATTAATGAAATATAGCGAATCCATTTAATTTCCTGTAAGTCCTTTACAACAGTTTCAATAGACTTAGGATGAACCTTAATTAAAATAATGGCTCCAGCCTTAATTCCAACAGTAAGTGGATCAACAATACCGACTACGTTCAATATTTCTTTTTCGATTAAGCTTTTGTAACGAAGCCTTACTGTCTTTTCTGTTACATTTAATTTGCAGGCAAGGTCTTTAAACGACATTCTCCCATCAACTGATAAATGTCGAATAATGCCACTGTCCAGTTCATCTAATTCATAATGCAATTAATCTCCCCCTTTCAGTACTTTTTTCTAAACGACTATCACAAAAGGATAATAATTTAATTTTCACTACCAATTTAAAATACTTTAAATATAGTTTATTATCTAAATAAGGAATTAGTTGCAATTATATAGAAATAGTTTTCAGAAATCAATTATAATTTTGTTAATTAGGAAGAAATTTTTTCGTTATGTATTAGTAATGCTCATGTTTCCGGAGTTTTGAAATGATAAGGACTATATACTTCACTTTCGAACAGGTACTTTTTATTAGAATAGTTTTTGGAAAGGAGGGTAAATTGTCGAAACTTTTATGTGCTTTATAAGTAGTTGAACGGTAAATAGGCTAGGTGCTTCTTTAGAATCAAAAAGTGATTCAACAAAGAGGAAGTATCGTGGGTACTAAAAATGAATGGATAATAGAATGACGATTATCTACTATATAATATAAGTAAGCCGTTTTCCAAAAAAATAAAAGGGACCCTACAAAACACTAAGTCTAATGTTTTGTAGGGTCTTTATCGTTAGATAACTTCTTAGTCTAAAATTGTTACTTTTACTTGTTGAACACCGTAATTAATGGCATCTTGTTTGGATGGAATAAATATATCAATTTTATTTCCTTTAATTGCTCCACCAGTGTCTCCTGCAATTGCTTCTCCATAGCCTTCTACATGAACTTTGCTGCCAAGTGGAATGACAGATGGGTCAACAGAGATTACCTTTGCATCTGGATTTTCCATTAAGTTAATTCCAGTAGATGTAATACCCGAACATCCATCACATGTAGCGGTGTATGCTGTAGCAGTTACAGTTATTTCCTTCTGACTTGTATTCGTTGTTGATGCTGCTTGTTGTTCTTTAGTTGAGTTTTCTTTTGGTTTTTCAGTAGCGGGTGCTACAGGTGCACTTTCTTTTTGCTTTTCTGTAGTTGCCGCTGGCGCTACAGGGGTGCTCTTAATTGTCTTTTTATCAGTTGTAACTGTGCTTGTAGTTTCTTTTGTTGTTCCTGTAACTGATTGTACTGGCTTTTCTCCAACAGCTGCTGCAACTGTTTTTGCACCTTCAAAGATTACTAGATTTAATCCAGGATGGATAAGATCACTATGTAATTGGTTCCATTCCTTTAATTGTGAAACCTTTACCTGATGTTGAATGGCGATGTCCCATAATGTGTCGCCTTTCTTAACCGTATATTGTTTTTCTGGTGCAATAAATAGTTCATCCCCAGGGTGAATGAGGTCAGTTGAAAGATGATTCAACATTTTAGTATTTTTAACGGATGTATTTTGTGCGCGTGATAGATCCCAAAGGGTATCTCCTTTTTGTACTGTAATCATTGAAGCATGTACATTAGCACTTACTGTTACTGAGAGTACAGTACCTGTTAAGATCGCTACCATTTTTTTTAGCATTTAATTACCCTCCATATTCTTTGGTTGCTAATTTTCAATAATCGTATCATAGAAAATCTGTAGAAAAAGAACAGGGAGGTAATAATTTGGTTTCAACTGTGGCAATTATATTGCAAGAATATTTCTTACATACTAATGGTTGAAATATATGGTTTTCTTAAATATGTAAGAGCATCTTCTGTTATTTCAGAATAGGAAATAAGTACCGGTTCATATTGCGTGTAGCAAAGTTTAACAATGATGCAACACTTAGTTTGCTATATCTAGATGTTTGTAAGCAGAATGAGTATATTGTTGTAAAAATGAACAAATTATCGGTTATTGTCTACTTGACAAGTTTATTAGAACAGTATAGAATCTGTTAAAGAACAAGTAATGATGCGATACGCAACATTTCTTGGGCGACCAATTTAGCTTTTAGATAAAACTTTAAAAAATGTGTTGCAATTTTACCTAAATATAGGACTAATATTCTAGTGGTTCCTGCCACTTATTTTTATCGTCCATATGTAAGCACTTGCAGTTCTTTCTTGGGGATGGATAGTAGATGCTAGTGGAATTGTACACAATATTATCGAAATCATTGTCCTTAAATAGAAAGTTTTATTTACAAGATCATCTATTGATTAGCTCAAGTGTAATAGTCTTATTTATACCGATGTAAATAAATGTAACCGTATACTTGTAAATAAGAAATTTAGTAAGCGGTAATAATCGGTATATTCTAACAGACCTTTACAAAAAATGAAAGCTGGTATCTCATCCATCCATTATTTCAATTCAAATAAAAAGCACATCTTCAAATTAAGGGGGAAGTAATAAAATGGAACCGTCAGGCATCCAAATGGTTTCCGGGCTAATACTCGGGGTAATCGTATTAATCTTACTTGTATTAAAAACAAAAATTCACGCATTTCTAGCGCTTATAATAGGAGCTTCAATCGCTGGACTTGTTGGAGGAATGGTTCCTGGTGATGTTGCTGGAGCTATCTCAGCAGGATTCGGGAGTACATTAGCTTCAGTAGGTATTGTAATTGGATTAGGTGTTATGATGGGTCGTATTCTTGAAATAACAGGTGCTGCCGAAACATTAGCCTATTCATTAATTAAATTTGTTGGTAAGAAAAAAGAAGAGTGGGCAATGGCAATAGCGGGTTATATTATTTCCATTCCGATTTTTGTTGACTCAGCTTTCGTTATTTTAAATCCATTAGTAAAGACACTTTCAAAGAAAACAGGTAAATCAGTTATAGCGATTGGTGTATCATTAGCGGTTGGACTTGTGCTTACACACTCCATTGTACCTCCAACTCCAGGTCCATTAGGTGTTGCAGGGATTTTCGGAGTAGACATTGGTCTAATGATCGCTTTAGGTCTTGGATTTGGTATACCTCTAATGATTGTAGGGGTTTTATATGCGAAATGGCTTGGTAAGAAGATTTATCAACTCCCAAGTGAAGAATCAGAATCTGGATATGTTAGACCTGAAACAGAAATGACTTACCCAGAGTTATTGGAAATTGTAAATGAAAGATCAAAAGAACTTCCGTCATTTGCAAGATCGTTTTTACCAATTTTAATTCCGATTATCCTTATTTTTATCAATACAACTTTATCAGCCTTAGAATTAACTGAAGGTATTTATGGAATTTTTAATTTCTTAGGTCAACCAATCATAGCAGTTGGACTTGGTTTAATCACAGCAATTTATGCATTAGCAGGTAAACTAAGTCGTAATACAACGCTTGAAGAAATGGAAAAAGGTATTCAAGATGCGGGTATTATCTTACTAGTAACAGGTGCAGGTGGAGCGTTAGGAAATGTATTGCGTACAAGTGGCACAGGAGATTACATTGCTCAACAAATAGCGGACTTACCGCTACCAGCAGTCCTAATTCCTTTCTTTGTAGCTAGTATGGTTCGTTTAGTCCAAGGTAGTGGAACAGTAGCGATGATAACTGCAGCATCTATTTCAGCGCCAATTTTGGCTCAATTAGATGTGAACATGGCACTTGCTGCTCAAGCTGCTGCATTAGGATCACTTATTTTCTCTTACTTTAACGATAGCTTCTTCTGGGTAGTTAACCGTATGCTAGGTATTAAAAATGTAAAAGAGCAAATCTTGGTTTGGTCAGTACCGACAACTCTTATGTGGTTCACAGGATTAATTCTTATCTTAATTGCTAATATGTTTATTTAAGTTCATAAAGTAAAGAACCGAAAAAGAGCTCAATTATAGGGCTCTTTTTCTTTACGATAGGCTCTTTTCTAAAAGATTGTTGCTTTCTGATAATAAAGGCAAAACTAGTTGATTGGAGCGTAAGGTGGCGACTCCTCGAAAATGTATTCACATTTTCTTCGTGCGTGGGTTATTTCAATGAAGCAAATTCAATGTCAGCGGGAAAAGCGTGAAGCGGAAGTCAACGATATAAAAACAACAAAGTTTGCAAAAAACAGCCTTACGATAAAAGCTAACGAGGAATTATATTGGGTTGCCCATGCAATTTATGCCATAAATGAAATCGCTTTAGTAGATTCTTTAACTTTGGTCAAAAATCGCTTATAATGAAAAGTGTTGCAAAATGCAAAGTTGTTTAGATTTAATACACTATAATCTATTAAGTATCACTTGTTTACTACTAAATTTATTATATAGGTGGAATACAGAATGCGAGAAAAGTATGAACGACTTAAGGAAATATTGAGTGAGATGGAAAATGTAGTGGTTGCTTTTTCTGGTGGAGTAGATAGTACATTTTTGCTAAAAGTAGCCATTGACGTTTTGGGAGCAGAGAAGGTTTTAGCGGTTACGGCTGATTCCGAAACATATCCATCCAGTGAATTAGAGGAAGCGAAGAGGCTTGCCAAAGAGATCGGTGCGACACATCAAGTGATTGAAACTTCTGAACTGAGCATTCCAGGTTATGCGGAAAATGATAGGAACCGTTGTTACTTTTGTAAGAATGGGTTATTCGAGGAAATCGTCCCAATCATGCGTGAAAAAGGATTTAAGAACGTTGTCTATGGTTTAATTGCAGATGATATGAGTGAACACCGTCCTGGAGTACGAGCGGCCAAAGAACATGGTGTACGTGGCCCACTTCAAGAAGCGAATCTTTTTAAGGAAGAAATACGTGAACTTTCAAAGCAATTAGATTTACCAACCTGGGAAAAGCCTTCGTTTGCATGTTTATCATCAAGAATTGCTTATGGTGAAAAAATAACACAGGAAAAGTTAACAAAAGTTGAAAGATCAGAGGAATACATTAAAGGGTTGGGTATTAAGCAAGTACGCGTTCGAACACATGAGGATATTGCTAGAATTGAGGTAGAGCCTCAAGACATGGAACGCATATTAGCCAATCATCAAGAAATTATCGAAAACCTACAGGTATTCGGTTATAAATATGTCACTCTTGACTTACAAGGGTACATAAGCGGAAGTATGAACAAGGTGTTAGCAAAAAGTAACGAATAATAAGATGGTTAAATCAAGCCAAAGGTGATGGAGAAATGATTAAGGCATTGGCAATTGTCCCTTACGAGGGATTATATGAAATAATGAAAGAAGTCACACAAGATGTTAATGATATTGAGTTCCAGATTGAACTAGGGAACTTGCATGAAGGAGTAGCCATTGCAAAAGAGGCTGAAAAAGACGGTTACCATGTCATTATAAGTCGTGGGGGGACAGCTTCCTTAATTCAGGAGGCTGTCTCAATACCGGTGATTGATATTCAAGTTTCTGGCTATGATGTATTGCGTATTTTAACGATGGTTAAAGGATTTTCGCGAAAAGCCGCGATTGTAGGCTTCTCCAATATTACACAGGGCGCCGGTACAATATGTAAACTCCTGGATTTTGATATTAAAACGTTAACGATTACAAAAGAAATAGAAGTAAAAGAAATGTTAACAAATCTAAAAAAGCAAGGTTATGAAGTGGTCATAGGTGATGTGGTTACGGTCCAAGTTGCTAAAGAGTTAGGTTTAACCGGGGTTCTAATTACGTCAGGCAAAGAGGCCATTATTGACGCATTAGAAGAAACAAGAAGAGCCTACCGTGTCTTTTCTCAATTACAACAGGATGTTTCTTTTTATAAAACCATTCTAAGTTGTAGCGAACAAGCAATAGGAGTTCTTAACAAAGATGAAGAGGTCATTTACAGCAATGAACGGTTCAATCAAGATTTTAATTGGGTAAAGGTAAAGAATTCAGATACAATAAGAAATTTAATACAAGAAATAGTTATTACTGGTCAAAAAATTTCAAAAACAATACACATAAATGACTCATTTTGGAAATTAACAGCTTGTCCAAACGAAAATCATATTGTTCTATTTATAGAAAATAATCTCCCTAATGAATCTGCTAACCAAGGAGAAGGGATGAACGTAAATGCAATCGAAATTCATACCCCAGATTCAACCTTTTCTCCTTTTTCAGGAAAGAGCGAACAGATTAAAAATGTCTTGAAGAAAATTGAGCAATACAGTAAAAAGGATGATACTGTTTGGATTTCAGGTGAAGAGGGGACTGGGAAATCAGTAGCAGCTCAATCGATTTATCAAAATAGAAGGTCACAAAGTGAACCATTTATTCTTTTAAATTGTGAACAATTAACTTCGGAACAACTTAAAGAAATCAATGAAGGCTTTTTTCTTACATTATCAGATGGTGTTGTTTTTTTAAGAAACATCCATAAATTAAACCCATATGTTCAAAAGGAACTCTATCAAGTTTATATTAATGGTAATGGTAAAAAGCTAAAATGGATCGTATCCTCCGATGAAAATATAGGTGAAAAGGTGAAAAGTGGTTCTTTCCATCAAGAGTTATATAATGCCTTGGCGCAACTATCAATCCATATACCACCAATCCGGGAACGTATGGAGGATATTGAGGATTTAGTTCATCTATTTATTACTGAATTACATCCGAAGTATGGAAATGGAGTCATAGGGATTCGTCAGGAAGCTATGGATGAGATTATAAAATACGATTGGCCGGGAAATATCGAACAACTTAAACAAGTAATCGAACAATTATTTCTACAATCACACTCTTACTATATTGAAAAAGAAGAAGTTGAGGCACTTTTGGAACGAATAGACCAAAAAGAGAAGAAAGATGACCTATTCGTACAGATTGATATAACTGGTACATTAGAAGATATAGAAAAACAAGTGATCAAAAAAGTACTAGAAGAAGAAGGGTTGAACCAATCGAAAGCAGCTAAGCGATTAGGGATTAACCGTTCCACATTATGGCGCAAGCTAAAATAAAGCTTGTGCCTTTCTTTTGTTTCAAATTGATGTAAAATGCAACATATTATAAAAATAAGAATAAATGTCATGAATTCTATTGCTAAATGCAACATATTGTTTTATGATAAGTGTAAGCGTTTTTAGGTATTTGTTTAAAAATACCGCATGAAAAAGATGCTGAGTAATAAAAAAGAGCAGTTTTACATGTAATGTGACACTTGTTTCGAAACAAATAAAAAAAGCTAAATTATACAAACTAAGTAGTAAAGGGGGCGGGATGTAGGTGAAACTAGCGGTAATCGCAGATGATTTAACGGGTGCAAACGACACGGGAGTTCAATTTGCAAAACAGGGTTTAAACACAACAGTGCTATTTTCATATACACAATTACAACCGTCACATCTTACTGAAGATGTCATTGTTTTAAATTCAGATAGTCGAGCAATAGAGGCTGGTAAGTCCTATGACATCGTTTATGATCTATCGGCACAATTGAAGCAATTAGGTGTTTCTAATGTTTTTAAGAAGATAGATTCAACGATGAGGGGAAACATTGGTCCGGAAATTGATGCAGTAATGGATGCTTTTCACTATAAGATTTCATTTGTAGTTCCAGCTTTTCCAAAAAGTAATCGCGCGACTATTAATGGAGAACATTTTGTAAACGGAGTTTTATTAGAGAAAGCTGAAATGGCGAAAGACCCTGCCAGCCCAGTAAATGAAAGTTATCTGCCAAAATTGGTACAGAAACAAAGTAAGAGAGATGTTGAGCTAATTACAATCTCTCATGTTAGAAAAGGAATCGACCACTTATCTAATCTAATGAAGGAATTATCCTTGAGTGATACTTCAAAAATCATCATTATCGATGCAACGACGGATGAGGAACTTGAAATTATCGTTAAAGCAGCACAAGCTTTAAAAGAGAAATATCTCTGGGTGGGATCCGCAGGAATTGCTTCACACATCTTCTTTGAAGAAACCCAGGAAGAGGTTATAAATACAACTAAGGTTTGTGACCGGGATCCTGTATTAGTGGTTGCGGGTAGTGTAAATTCTATTACTCAGCAACAAATTCAGGTCCTTAAAGAAAAAAATGATGTAGCAGAAATTGTTATTTCTCCTGAAGAATTCTTTTTTGAGGATAGGAGAAAACTTGAAATTGATCGTATTGTGAAAGAAAGTAAAGCATTGCTAGATAAAGGCGACTTAGTAGTAACGACGAACCGAGACCAGGAAGTAATAAGGAAAGTAAAGGATTTACAACGTGAACTTGGTTTATCAAACTTCGATGTTGGGAATACAATAGCCCATGCAATGGGAGAAATTGCTGGTCAATTAATCGAGAGTAAGAAAATTTGCGGTGCCGTTTTAACAGGTGGAGATATTGCAGGTGCTACATGTAAAGAGTTACAAGGTGAAGGGATTCGAGTCATTGGTGAAGTAGAGCCTGGTATACCGTATGGCAAACTCTTTGGAGGATTATATGATGGCATTCCACTTGTCACCAAAGCGGGTGCGTTTGGAACCGAACAAGCACTTTCTAAGGCTCTTCAAAAGGTAACTGAATTAAGTATACGTACTCAATGAGTACTAATATAGAAATTATAACTGACATTTTGCTTATTCAAATAAGAGATATTTACAGGAGGAATTATATATGACTAGCTATAAACCAAGTATCGCGATTACAATGGGAGACCCTTCTGGTGTCGGACCTGAAATTATCGTAAAATCTTTGAATGACAAAAATATTTACGATAACTGCAGTCCATTTGTTGTAGGTGACTTGAAAATTTTAAAAAGAGCTTTAAACGTAACAAATATCAATCTTGAATTAAATAGCATTACCAATCCAGAAGAAGCAAAGTCACAATATGGTACGATTGATATTATCGACCTTGATTTAGTTTCTGAAGATTTACCATGGGGACAAGTTTCGCCAGAAGCTGGAAATGCGGCTTTCCGTTATTTAGAAAGAGCTATTCAATACGCAAATGAAGGCAAAATTCAAGGGATTTGTACAGCACCTTTAAATAAAGAAGCACTTCATAAAGCAGGGCATATTTACCCGGGCCATACAGAGATTTTAGCAGAATTAACAAATACAAAGGATTTTGCTATGATGCTCTCTGCACCAGCGTTAAGAGTCATTCATGTAACAACACACATTGGACTTCTTGATGCAATTCATAAGATAAATGCTGAACGTCAATATACGGTTATCAAACTTGCACATGAAACATTACAAAAGGCAGGAATTGAATCTCCTCGAATCGCTGTTTGTGGAATTAACCCACATGCAGGTGAAAATGGACTATTTGGTCATGGTGAGGAAGAAGAAAAGATTGTTCCAGCTATTGAAAAAGCACAAGCAGAAGGAATAAATGTTCAAGGTCCACTTCCAGCCGATACATTATTCTTTAGAGCAAGACGTGGAGACTTTGATATTGTTGTTGCACAATATCACGATCAAGGTCATGGTCCAATTAAAGTGTTAGGTCTAGAGGCTGGAGTGAATATTACAGTAGGTCTTCCAACCATTCGTACAAGTGTTGACCACGGAACTGCTTTTGATATTGCTGGTAAAAATATTGCGGACGAGCAATCATTAAAAGAAGCGCTACGTATGGCAGTTGAATTAGCTCCAAAGAAAAAAGCGTAATATGAGAATACCAAGCAAGAGGTCAAAAACAGATCTCTTGCTGACTTTGTATACAAATCATTTTTTTCAACAAGTAGTATTTCTGTAAAGGAGACAAGGATGATGACTTTACCAAAAGTTGCAAAGATACGTCAGAAATTCCAAACGGAAAGTATAAATGATATCCCAGGAGCAATTGTTGAGCAATTTCTTCATGTACATGCGGATGAAAAAATTAAACCGGGTATGGAAATTGCGATTACCGTGGGAAGTAGAGGTATCGCCAATATTCCTTTAATCGTTAAAAGTGTAGCAGATGAAATTAAAAAAAGAGGGGCATCTCCATTTATCATTCCAGCAATGGGAAGTCACGGTGGAGCTACTGCGGAAGGACAAATTGAGGTTCTTGAGGGACTAGGTGTCACTGAGGAATCAACAGGATGTGAAATACGTTCATCCATGGATGTAGTTGAAGTGGGCAAAACTTCAGACGGAATCCCTGTTTACATTGATAAGAACGCGTATCAGGCAGATGGCATTATCGTTATGGGGCGAGTTAAGCCTCATACGGATTTTAAAAACAAAGTTGAGAGTGGCGTATTGAAAATGGCGTCAATTGGAATGGGAAAACATAAACAAGCCTTAGCTTTACATACACATGGTATTAAAGGAATTAGCGAAATGATGCCTGAGGTCGGCAAAGTGGCTATCGCTAATTCAAATACTTTATTTGGTATAGCTATTGTTGAAAACGCTCATGAAGAAACAGCTATCATCGAGGCTATCGAAAAAGATCGAGTAGAAGAGCGTGAAAGAGAATTATTGAAAGAGGCATTTGCATTGATGCCTAGCCTTCCAGTCGAAAATATGGATATTTTAGTCGTTGACGAGATTGGGAAAAACTATAGTGGGACTGGAATGGATACCAATATTATTGGGCGTATCCGGGTGCTTGGAGTTGAAGAACCACAAAAGCCGAGCATTAAATATGTCATTGCTTCAAATTTAAGTGAGGCGAGCCATGGAAATGCGTTGGGAATTGGCTTAGCTGACTTAACTACAAAGCGCTTATTTGAAAAAATTGATTATCAAGCAATGAATGAAAATGTAATTACAAGTACGTTTTTAGCTCGAGCAAGTATCCCCATTATTTTGGATAATGACCAAGAAGCTCTTAAAGCGGCACTCCGCGCGAATTGGGGTGTATCACCGGAAAAGGCTAGAATTGCAAGGATTCCAAATACACTTCATATCGGAGAATTATATGTATCCGAAGCTATTTTTAATGAATTAAAAGATAAAGAAAACATTGAAGTATTAGAGGACCTACATGAAATGAAGTTTGACGAAAAGGGTTATTTCTTACCTATGTAACAAGCCTTTTAGAAAACTTGGACTTTATATTGAAAAACAAACAGCTCCTACTAAAGGGGCTGTTTGTTTTTATCGATATATAACTTCTTTATTATGCTTTCGAACTTTAAATAGTTTACCACCAAGTTCATTCAACGCAATCGCTGCTAATATAATGGCTGTACCAACCCATTGAAGTGGTGTGACTGTTTCGGACAAAATAATACTAGCTGATAGGATGGCGATGGGTAATTCAATGGATGTTAAGATATTGGCAATACCGCCAGATACCAATGGTGCTCCCACCGCGAAAAATAATGGAGGAAAGACTGCACCAAATAAGGATACACCAACGGCTGTTGCTACTAAGTTCGTCTCTAAAGGAAAAACAGATGGAATATCGCGTATGAATATGATCAGGATTAAAATGGTTGACCCGGTTGCCATTAATGAAGTACGAGCCAACGGGTCTACATCTACAGCAACTTTTCCACTGAAAAAAATAAATCCTGCATACGTAAATGCAGATAAAATACCAAAGAGGAAACCTTTAAGAGGTAGCCCTTGGATGTCGCCATTTATTATATTGGAAGCAAAAAAGACGCCGATTAATATTAAAAGGATGGACAAAACAGTGATAGGAGCGGGTTTCACTTTGCTGAAAATCCATTCTAAAAGAATTCCAATCCAAATGAATTGAAACATTAAAATAATGGCCAATGAAGCAGGTAGATATTGCATTGCCCCATAATAAAAAATACTAGTTAATCCGGTAAAACATCCAGTTATCATGATTAAAGGAAGATTGTTCTTCGTAAGTCCTTTAAAGCTAGGTCGTTTAATTAGAGTGATAGACCATAATAAAAACGAGGAAATCAGCATTTGAACAATATTGATTTGGCCTAGCGAATAGCCGTAGCTAAACCCTAATTTCGCAAAAACGGGTGTAAAGCCATAACATCCAGCACCCAATAATACAAACAATATGCCCTTATTTACTTTCATTATGAAACCTCCATGAAGCTAAATACTATTAAACTATTGTATCATAAAAGGGGAAACTAGATGCCTAATGGAGGCTTCCATTATCTTGATAAAAAGATAGGGTTCGTTTGGTGAATTATAAAATGCGGGGAATAAATATGTCAATTTTATGACAAAACCATGATTCACCATGGATAAAGAAAAAACGATAGTAAAATAGGCTAGAAACAAGGTATATATTAAACTACCGTATGGGTAAGAGAGAAAGTTAGGGGAAAAATTGAGAACACATAATAGATTTTTTTTACTTTTTAGTATGTTACTTATGATTAGTTTAGCTGGTTGTGGTAAGGAAGATATTGTTACAAATGTGGGAAAACTAGACTTTGATCAGCCATTAAAACTTCCACCGCTTATTGAGCCTACAATAGAATCCGATGGTACAAAAAACTTTACATTGACTATGCAATCGGGAGAGACAGAATTGTTGCCAGGTAAGATTGCGGATACTTGGGGGATTAATGGTGCCTATTTAGGTCCAACGATTAGAGTTTCTCGTGGGGACAAGGTTTCTTTTAATGTTGTAAATAGTTTGAACGAGCCATCAACTCTACACTGGCATGGAATGAGATTGCCAGCCAAAATGGACGGAGGTCCACACCAAATGGTTGATGCTGGGGAAACTTGGACTCCCCATTGGACGATTGATCAACCATCTGCTACCACGTGGTACCATCCTCACTTACATGGGAAGACAGCCCAGCATGTATATAAAGGACTTGCAGGCATGTTCATCATCGATGATGAGGATTCAAAAAAACTCCCTTCGGAATATGGAGTAGATGATATTCCACTCATTATCCAAGATAAGTTGTTTACGAATGAGGGACAATTAACTGAGGACGAAGAGGGAGTATTTGGCACCCTTGGTGATGAAATACTTGTGAATGGAACGTATGACCCCTATCTTGAAGTTAAAACGAGTCAGGTTCGTTTTCGATTGCTCAATGGTTCGAATGCAAGAGCCTATAATTTTGGCTTTAGCGATGGGAGAGCTTTCAAACTTGTAGGGAACGATGCTGGCCTCTTAGAAGAGCCAGTGACCCTGGAGCGATTTATGTTAAGTCCTGGTGAACGTGCAGAAATCGTTGTAGAATTTGAGCCGGGTGAGGAGACGGTTCTCCATAGTTTTAGTGGGAATACTGGTTTAGATAATGGTGAATTTGATTTGGTAAAGATAGTAGCAGCCTCTGAAATAGAAGAGTCAGCTCCAGTTACGGGGCAACTTTCAAGCGTACCACCAATAGAGGCACCAAAAGATGCTAGAGTTCGTCAGTTCAAACTTACAATGGAGAATAAGATTAATGACAAGTTAATGGATATGTATCGTATTGACGAGGTTGTTCCAGCAGGAGCAACAGAAATATGGGAGATCAACAACTTTGGATGGTCGCATAATTTTCATATTCATAATGCTGCATTTCGAGTCCTAGACATCAATGATAAGCCACCTTCAGAGTATGAGCGAGGAAGAAAAGATACTGTTTTTATCCCTAATGGTTCAAAGGTGAGAATTGTTGTGGAATTTGGTAAACACGCTGACCCTAATTTCCCGTTCATGTATCACTGCCATTTATTGCGACATGAAGATGACGGCATGATGGGGCAATTCTTATTAGTCGAACCCGGTACTGAATCGGAGGTGCCAACAACGCTTCCTAATAATGGTACGAGTGGAGAACATCAGGGTCATCATTAAAGATATAGAAAAACATAATTGTTTTTTAAGGATATAATCAAGATAAGTAATTTCAAATAATAAACCTTAATAGGAGGAAAAAATGAGTAATTTGCCTAATTGTCCAAAATGTAATTCAGAGTATACGTATGAGGATGGAGCGTTACTAGTATGCCCAGAATGTGCTTATGAATGGCCATTGAATCAAGAAGAGGATAACAATGAAGGTGAAAGAGTCATCAAAGATGCAAACGGGAATGTATTGGTGGATGGAGATACTGTTACCGTTATTAAAGATTTGAAGGTAAAAGGGAGCTCTTCTGTACTAAAACAGGGGACAAAAGTAAAAAACATTCGCTTAGTCGAAGGAGACCATGATATTGATTGCAAAATTGATGGATTTGGTGCGATGAAATTAAAGTCAGAATTTGTTAAGAAGATATAAAGTAAAAAAGTCGCTATTAACCAGTTAGGTTAATAGCGACTTTTACTATTGAAAAGGATTACTGGTGAACAAGGGTCTTTTGACCAGAATCATCAGTAGTTGTATCCCAATTGTTTCGGATTAGGTAGTCAAATGCACTTAATGATGCAGTTGCACCTGAGCCCATTGAAATGATGATTTGCTTATAAGGGCTGTTTGTACAGTCACCAGCAGCAAAGACACCAGGGATATTTGTTGCACCGTGGTTATCAACAACAATCTCACCCATTCGGTTACGTTCGATTGTGTCACCAAGCCAATCAGTGTTTGGTACAAGACCAATTTGAACAAATACACCTTGTAATTCAATATGCTTTTCTTCACCAGATTCACGGTCAACATAAGTAAGACCATTTACTTTGTCAGTGCCCGTAATTTCTTTAGTTTGTGCGTTCTTGATAACCGTTACGTTTGGAAGACTGAAAAGACGATCTTGAAGCACGGTGTCGGCTTTGAGTTCAGAATTAAATTCAACAACTGTTACATGCTTAACAATACCAGCAAGATCAATTGCAGCTTCAACTCCAGAGTTACCGCCACCAATAACGGCTACGTCTTTGCCGGCAAATAATGGACCATCACAATGTGGACAGTATGCTACACCTTTGTTTTTGAACTCAGCTTCCCCTGGTACATTAACATTACGCCAACGAGCACCAGTTGAAAGAATAACGGTTTTACTTTTTAAAACAGCACCGTTTTCCAATTCAATCTCAACTAAGTCTTTCTTTTCAATGCGTTTCGCACGCTGTAGGTTCATTATATCAACATTATATTCTTTTACATGTTCTTCGAGACTTGCTGCAAGCTTAGGGCCTTCTGTGTACTTAACACTAATAAAGTTCTCAATGCCAAGTGTATCCATAATTTGTCCGCCAAAGCGTTCAGCAACAATACCTGTGCGAATACCTTTACGCGCTGCATATACAGCTGCACTGCTACCTGCTGGCCCGCCACCAATAACAAGAACATCAAACGGATCTTTATTAGCAAATTCTGATGCATCAGGTGCGCTTCCAACTTTTGAAAGAATTTCTTCTAATGACATACGTCCATTACCAAATACTTCTCCATTGAGGAAAGCAGTTGGAACAGCCATGATATCCTTACTTTCAACTTCTTCTTTAAAGGCAGCACCATCAATCATTGTATGTGTGATGCCAGGGTTGAGAACACTCATCACGTTAAGAGCTTGTACAACATCAGGGCAGTTGTGGCAACTTAAGCTTACGTAAGTTTCAAAGTGGTATTCACCTTTAATTGCTTTTATTTGGTCAATTAGCTTCTGATCAACCTTCGGAGCTCTTCCGCTTACTTGTAAAAGAGCCAACACAAATGAAGTAAATTCATGTCCAAGAGGGATTCCAGCGAATGTTATACCAGAATCCTCGCCGATACGATTGATGCTAAAGCTAGGTGTTCTTTTTAACTGAACATACTCAACCTTAATTTTAGAAGACATCTCTGCCAACTCATCAACAAGAGCCTGCATATCTTTTGAGACATTATCAGATCCCACGCTTACTTTGAGTAGGACGTCACTTTCTAAAAGTTGAAGATATTGAGCTAATTGTTGCTTTATATCAGCATCTAGTATCATTTAAAGCACTCCTTAGATTTTTCCTACTAGGTCTAGGCTTGGCTTAAGTGTTGCTTCTCCTTCTTTCCACTTAGCAGGGCAAACCTCACCAGGGTTGTTACGTACATATTGTGCAGCTTTAATTTTATTAATAAGTGTGCTTGCATCACGGCCAATACCGTCTGCATTGATTTCAACAGCTTGGATTACACCATCTGGATCAATGATGAAAGTACCACGGTCAGCTTGTCCAAGTTCTTCAACTAATACATCAAATTGACGAGAAAGTACGTGAGCAGGGTCACCGATCATTGTATAAGTAATTTTACCAATTGCTTCAGAAGAATCATGCCATGCTTTGTGAGTGAAATGAGAATCTCTAGAAGCAGAGAATACTTCAACACCAAGATCTTGTAATGCTGGGTATTGCTCTTGTAAGTCTTCTAATTCAGTAGGACATACGAAAGTGAAGTCAGCAGGGTAGAAGCAAACAATACTCCAATGACCTTTTAAATCTTCCTCTGTAACCTCGATGAAATCACCATTTCTATAAGCTTGTAATGTGAATGGTTCTACTTGTTTTCCAATAAGTGACATAATAAATTCCTCCAATTAATTATATTTAATATAGATTATTAGCATTATTGACTAATAAATCTATAATTAATACTTGTTTATAATAATTATTATATAGATGTTATTATTTATGTCAATTAAAATGCTATGAAAATTATATTCAAATATCAATTATTAGATTTTGTATTAGAAGGTACCTTTATAAATGGTAATTCTTGATTAATGCTGACTTCCATTGACACAAATGTAAATTTGATTCATAATATTCCTAATCTATAATTCAAAAGCAATTTACGAACTATTTTAATAATAAGAAGTGATGAAAGGGAACTAGTAAGTAGTCCTCAGGTAAAAGAGAGTAAAATCCATGGGCTGAAAGATTTTATAACCTGCAATGCTATTGAACCTGTCCTTTGAACTGTTAGGAAAACCTAACCGTTGCCTGCGTTAAAGGTTTTGAGTGGATACTAGAGCGTTTCTTAGTATCAATAAAGGTGGTACCACGAAAGACATGGTCTTTTCGTCCTTTTTTATAGGGATGGAAGGGCCTTTTTTTATAGAATTTAATGGGTGGTGAATGAAATGAAGAAGAAGCGAATTGTTGTCAAAATAGGGAGCAGTTCTTTAACCAATCAAAATGGCGGACTTAGTAACGATAAGCTTAAAGAACATGTGGATGCGATAGCTCGTTTAAAGGAACTTGGGCATGAAGTCATTCTCATTTCATCTGGGGCTGTTGCAGCTGGATTTATGGACCTTGGCTATTCTTCCCGCCCTAAAACTGTCGCTGGCAAGCAAGCAGCTGCAGCGGTGGGCCAAGGACTTCTTCTAAGAGGATATACGGAAGAATTTAAAAAGCATGGCATTGTTGCCGCTCAATTACTGTTAACAAGGCAAAATTTTTTATACAAGGATCAATACAACAATGCTAATGCTACTCTATCAGAACTTCTAAAACGAAATGTTGTACCGATTATTAATGAGAATGATTCCGTATCATTAGAAGAATTAAACTTTGGAGATAATGACATGTTATCGGCATTAGTAAGCGGCCTTGTACATGCTAACTTTTTGATTATCATAACAGATGTCAATGGAATCTATGATCAAAATCCACAAACACATCCAAATGCAAAGAGGTACAATTTCCTCAATGAGATTAATGACGAATTAGTAAGGGGAGCTTCTGGTTCGGGGTCAAAGGTAGGCACTGGAGGAATGAAGTCAAAAATTGAGGCAGCAAAGACAGCTGTCAGTTTAGGAGTAAAAGTGTTTATTGGATCTGGTTCTGGAGATGAAAAATTTGTCGATATTCTTGCAGGAAAAGGGGATGGAACGTATATTGGAGACTCCTCAAGACCTAGTATGAATACGTCAAAGCAGTGGCTAGCCTTACACTCAATTCCAAGCGGGAAAATTGAAGTCGATCAGGGTGCTGCAGCGGCCATATTAAGGCATGGAAAAAGCCTTCTACCTGCAGGTGTCACTAATATTATCGGTAATTTTAGCATCAATGATGTTGTTGAGGTTGTAAATCTTAAGGGAGATACAATCGGAAAAGGAAAGGTAAACTTTTCTTCTGACCAATTAGTAGAGATTAAAGGGTTATCAAGCACTAAGGCAATGGTTAAGGTAAACAGTGATCAACGTGTTGTCATTCATAGAGATAATTGGGTAAGTCAAAAAGAGAGGAGAGTTACGTATGAGTGAGTTAATTCAAAAAGGGAAAAAGGCAAAAATAGCAGCATCACTTTTAGCAAAGGCAACCACAGAACAAAAGAACAAGGCTCTTTCGACAATTTCTGAGCAACTTATCAAAGAACAAACGTTTATTTTGGAAGAAAACAACAAGGATTTACAAGCAGGAAAAGAAAATGGAATGAGTGATTCTTTACTTGATCGCTTAAAGTTAAATGAACAGCGGATTCAAGATATGGCAGATGCCCTTGTTCAATTAACGAAACTAGAGGACCCAATTGGACAATTAATAGAAGAATGGGAGCGTCCAAACGGACTTAAAATTGCACAAGTTCGAGTTCCTCTAGGGGTAATCGGAATGATATATGAGGCAAGACCAAATGTAACCGTTGATGCATCAAGTTTATGTTTAAAAACGGGAAATGCAGTACTCCTTCGTGGTAGCTCTACAGCAATCCATTCAAATAAAGCCCTTGTGAAGGTTATTCAACATGCACTTGAGTTAAGTAATCTACCAGTTGATGGTGTTCAACTAGTAGAGGATACAAGCCGAGAAACAGCATCAGAAATGTTCAAGCTAAATGAGTATCTAGATGTGTTGATTCCGCGTGGTGGTGCGAAATTAATTCAGACAGTTGTACAAAATTCGACAGTTCCTGTATTAGAAACAGGAGCAGGAAATTGTCATGTATATATTGATGAAACAGCTGATCCAAACATGGCGATTGAGATTGCGATTAATGCGAAAACACAGCGTCCATCGGTATGTAATGCAATTGAGAATGTTCTTGTCCAAAAGGATTGGGCATCAGAACATTTACAAGAGTTAATAACAGCCTTACAGGAAAAAGATGTTCAAATACATGGAGATGAAAAGGTCCAAAAAGCAGGGAAGGAAATCATTCCTGCAAGCTTGGAAGACTGGGGTACTGAATTTTTAGGGCTAGAAATAGCCTTGAAAGTGGTTGAGGGCGTAGAAGAGGCCATTACCCATATTAATCAATATGGAACAAAGCATTCCGAAGCCATTATCTCTTCAACCGTTGAAAATGTAGAGAAATTTTTTACAGAAGTGGATGCAGCGGCTGTTTACCATAATGCATCAACCAGATTCACAGATGGATTTGAATTTGGATTTGGTGCAGAAATTGGAATTAGTACTCAAAAACTACATGCACGTGGACCGATGGGGCTACAGGCCTTAACCTCCACAAAATATACAATTCGAGGAAATGGGCAAATCAAGTAAAATTGAATACGAAATATAAGGGATGTTTCCAACAAACTTGGGAACATCCTTTATTATTTTTTGTTGTTTACAAAAATGTTTACACGTACACAAAAAGTAAACAAGGTGTATACAAACCCGTTTACATGTTTACAAATCTGTATACATCCCGAAATTACAACGTGTGTACGAGTTTGTGTTCGTTGTTTACAGAAATGTATACAAAAACCGACATGTTTACAGAGTGTTTACAGGTTTACAGTTTTGTTTCTTTTTGCTGAGAGTCATTGTGGAATCTAGTATTCTCTTATACTCTTTTATTAAGTGAATAAGTTCAACAGACCTACATAGCAACAAATCTAACTAAATTGAAAAGGGATGATGTTTGAATGACTATGTCCAGAATTGCAGCAGTTGATGTTGGAAATGATTCTATTAAGGCAATCTTCGGAGAACTAGAGTATGAATTAAATATTCCTAATATTATTGCAAGAGACACCGAGGACCGTCCGGTAATTGGTATAGAAGAATTAAATAGTAAGGATCCGTTGGAAGGAATTCATATTAAGGTTCACTCCCCTGCCCTAAAAGAGAATAATGTCATTTATCGTGTAGGGCACTTGGCAACCAAGAGTAACAGTGCATCAGAATTAGACCCGGGGAGCAGCAAATCAGAAGAGGATCAGACATTGATTATGCTTTTTGCTACATTGGCATTGGATGCAGTACGTGAGGGAAACACAACTTCCTTTCCAAGGTCAAAAAATGTAATTGATGCAAATTACACATTAGGAACAGGATTGCCACTTCGAGAAGTAAAAGAAGGAAAAGATGCTGGATATCGATCAAAGTTAACAGGATCAGTTCATCAAGTCGAATTTCTTGTAACACCGAGATATCAGGGATTAAAGGTCAACATTAAATTCAATGAAGTGAAAATCTATCCAGAAGGTTTTGCGGCTTATATTAATCTTGTAATGGATAATAATTTGAAAGTAATCAATAAGGATCTAATTGATAAGCAGATTTTAATTCAAGATATTGGTGGTCTTTCCACGGATATTGCGGTGATTCGTAACCGAACTGTTGATGATGATAAGGCCCAAGGCTTTAATCTCGGGGTATCCGAATCATTGGAAGCCATTAGAGAAGAAATTCGCTCTAAGCACGGAATAGAGTTAGATAGCCGCCGAGATGTAGTAGATATAATTACGAGAAAAAATAACCGAAATCATATTATGGTAAAAGGAAGTCGGACAAGCGTTCATGATATTACAGATCGAATCTTGCTTGAATTGGCGAAAAAGCAATATCGATTACTACGCAATGTTTGGCTGAAAAACTCTCAAACGGAAATCTGCTATTTCGTCGGTGGTGGATCAAATGTGCTTAAAGATTATATTAAAACATTAAATAACAACCTTGATGGTTATAATATTGAATTCTTTGAAGATGAAAAAGAGAGCATTTGGATGATGGCAAATGCCTATTATAAGCTTATTACTGACTTTATAAGAAAAAATGAGAAGCAAAAGGTACCACAAGAGCCAGTGAAGAAATAAGAATTTAAAAAATAAGGGTTCAAAAATGAGGACAAAAAGGACCAAGAAGTTCAAGGCGGTGCAGCTTTGAGTACCGGAGCGAGGCAACTGCTTGAGTTAGCCTCCATGCAGCCTTGCGCTGAGGAATTGACTTCGAGAATAAGCTAGTAGACGCAAGCGCATAACCAAGTGATTCACGATGTACTTGGTGCAGTGCGCAGAAATTCGAAGTGTCATTTTTATCCGACTTTTTTGAACATCTTCAAAAAAATAAGATAAGGTGATCCTATGAAAACAACCTCACCTGAGGTAAAGAGGGGCCAAGCGATTTCGTTTCGAGTACCATCTGATACACCTGATCATTTATTAAAGCATCTACAAAAACTGAAGGAAACAGAGCGAAGGAATTTTTCTAGTAAAATAGCTGAGTTTGTCATGCAGGGAGTCGGCCAGACTTATTCAAGGGAGCGGGAAGTCATCACCGTTCCACTCCCTCATAAATTAAGTAAATCACAGCGAAATTGGCTTAAGCATGAGCATTCTGAAGCATTACTAGGAAGTATTATTTACCACCTTTTATCTGACCCAGTTCGTGCGACTGCACTACTAGCTTCGTTAAACAGCAAATCAGTAGATTTAGATGAAGCCTTATATCTTCAAGAGGAATTGTCTGTGGAGCAACATAAGGCTAAGCCAATCACCGAGGAAGGTCATGTACATTCGGTTGACGAAGTCGCTGTAGCTAAGGATGCGACCAACCTTGAGGATGACTTAGATAATTTTAACTGGGAAGCTGCCAAGCAAGATGAACCAAAAGAAGAAGATAATGATGCAGAGAACGCTGATTTAGACAGTCTTTTGGGGGATTTTCTTTCTGCGATGAATAAGTAAAATGAAGGGACAGTACTTGTTACATTATGGTGACGTGGTACTGTCCCTTTTAAATGAAAGAAGAGAAATGTATGATAGTAGAAAGAAAACCATAGGATGAGGATGGAGATCATGGAAACGGAATTGAATATACAAGTAAATTCAAAACTCGCTAATAAGTACAAAGGGGGTTATCCGCTTATTACAAAGCAAGTGATGAATAATACAAGCCATTTAGAAGAGGGAGCCCAAATTAACCTTGTTGACGAAAGACATTCATTTATTGGGAGGGGCTATTATGGCAAGCAAAATAAAGGATATGGCTGGATCCTAACGAGGAACATGGATGAAAAGATTGATCAGTCCTTTTTTGAAAGAAAGATGAAAGCTGCCTTAGACAAAAGAAAGTCATTTTTTAATGACAAGGAAACGAATGCCTTCCGTGTATTTAATGGAGAAGGAGACGGAATTGGGGGCTTCACCATTGATTATTTTGATGGGTATTATTTAATTAATTGGTACAGTAAAGGCATCTATACATATTTCAATCATGTGTTAACCTCACTTAAAAATCTAGTCCAGTATAAAGCAATTTATCAGAAAAAACGATTTCGTGAAGACGGGAAGTTTATTGAAGAAGATGGGTTTGTTGAAGGTGAACGTGGCCAATTTCCGATTATTGTTAAAGAAAATGGGGTTAATTTTGCCGTTTATTTTAATGAAGAAGCCATGGTCGGGGTGTTTCTCGATCAGCGGGATGTAAGAAGAACAATTCGCGATAAGTATGCAAATGGGAAGACTGTATTAAATACCTTTTCATATACAGGGGCCTTTTCTGTGTTTGCAGCAATGGGTGGAGCTGCAAAGACAACGAGTGTGGATTTAGCGAATCGTAGTCTGCCAAAAACGATTGAGCAGTTTAGTGTAAACGGAATTGATTATGAGGCCCATGACATTATTGTTGAAGACGTTTTTCATTATTTTAAGTACGCAGGTAAAAAGAACTTAAAATTTGACGTGGTAATTCTTGATCCGCCTAGTTTTGCAAGGTCGAAGAAAATGACATTTAGTGCTGAAAAGGACTATAAAAATCTATTGAAGGAAGCAATTGTAATTACAGAAAATAATGGAATAATTGTTGCTTCAACAAATAGTGCATCCTTTGATATGAAAAAATTTAAGAGCTTTATTGATGCGGCGTTTAAGGAAAGTAATTGCAAATACAAAATTAAAGAGGAATTCACATTACCTTCAGACTTTCAAACAATTTCGCAATTTAAGGAAGGTAACTATCTAAAAGTAGTATTTATCAAAAAGCTAAATGGCTAGGAAGATGGAGGCGAATGAGATGGATTTCGTAGTAAATAAGGAATGGCTTGTTGAACAACTACATAACAAGGATATAAAGATTGTGGATTGCCGGTTTGCTTTAGGAAATCCAACCCAAGGAGAAAAGCTCTATCAGGAAAGTCATTTACCTGGTGCTTTTTATTTTGATTTAGAAAAGCAGCTATCAGCTCCTGTATCGGAGCATGGGGGAAGGCATCCACTGCCGGATATAGAGCAGTTTAAACGTGGGGTTGAAAAAGCTGGAATCGATCATTCAAAAACAGTAGTTGCTTATGATGGGGGTGAAGGTCAGTTTGCATCTCGTTTTTGGTGGTTACTGACCTATCTTGGACATGAGAAGGTTTATGTATTAAACGAAGGCTTTAAAGGTTGGACTGAAGCAGGTTATCCTACAACAAATGAAATACCAGAACTAGAATCAGCTTCATTTAACATAAATATACGTGAAGACATGTTAGCCTCTTATGAAGAGGTTAAGGAAATCGTTGATCAGAAAATGGATTCTCCCATTTTAATAGATTCGAGAGATGAAAGCCGCTATAAAGGGGAATTTGAGCCTATCGATCGTATTGCAGGACATATTCCCCGCGCAATAAATAGATGTTGGATAGAAGGGATGGAACAAGGGACCTTTAAAGATAGTGAAGAACAGAAAAAGAGATTTGCAGACCTTAAAAAAGACGAACCAATCATTGTTTATTGTGGGTCTGGTGTAACAGCTACTCCTAATTATATTGCTTTGAAAATGGCAGGATTTAAGAATGTCAGACTATATGCAGGTAGTTATAGTGATTGGGTTTCTTATGAAGACAATCCGGTTGCAAAAGGGAATGAGAGATAAGTGCCTTTCTGAAAGGGAGGCTCTTTTTCATTAACATACTGATGACGTTTACCCCCTCAATAAAGTATAATACACTTAAACATTATTTGGACGGTGAGGGTACAGTGAAAAGGATAACCGTGGCAGACTTGGTCCGTAGGTTTTCATTGAAGGTATTGGCTGGTGAAGACCAATTACAGAATACAATTACGCAATCCCGGGTACATCGACCGGGTCTTGAGTTCGTTGGTCACTTTGACTTTTTTCCAACAGAGCGAGTTCAAATTTTAGGAGAAAAGGAAGTCACGTATTTACATAAACTTACAAAAGAGGAACGTAGAATTCGGATTGGAAATATTGTTAAATACCATCCTCCTTGTTTTATCGTAACATGTGGGGAAGAGGGGCTAACCTATTTAAAACAGCATTGTGTGGAACAAGGCATTCCATTGCTGGTTACAAATCAGCCTGAGATTACTTCTGATTATATTGTAAGATTGGACGCCTATTTAATTAAGGAATTAGCGGAAGAAATTGCTGTACACGGTGTTTGTATGAATGTGTCGGGGATTGGTATTCTGATCCGGGGGAATTCTGGTGTAGGAAAAAGTGAGACTGCGCATACCTTGATTCGCAGGGGACATCGGCTCGTAGCAGATGATATCGTCGTCTTAAAAAAGCTAAGTCCACAAACGATTCTAGGTACACATGATGAAAAAACAAAGGAGTTCTTAGCCCTTCGTAGTATCGGGCTTTTAAATGTAGTTCGGATGTATGGAAGAAAAGCATTTCAAGATGAAACCCGCATCTCCCTTGATATTCATTTGACGAAGTGGGAAAAAGATGCTTTGTATAATGATCTAGAACAAGAAATCAACACGATGGAATTTATGGGTGTTAAGATTCCTTCAATTGAGATTCAGCTTCAGCCTGGGCGAGATGTCGCAGGGCTAATTGAAGCAGCCGCAAACAACTGGTATTTAAAACAACAAGGTTACAATGCGGCAGAGGAATTCATGAGTAGGATTGATAATGAGTTGACGACCTCTAATGGCGATAAATAAAGGGGAGGTTCAAAGCTTGAGAACCCCAATTTGAGTTGAACTTGGTTTTCAATTTCTAATGTGCCTTGCCAAGATGGATGAGGTCTTGGCGATGCCCCTGATTAGATATATTATTACGGTTAGGTACCCAGGAATTTACTGCCGGTGCCAAGTGAGGGCATCGCCCATGCCCAGTTACTCTTCTAAGGTAAAAAAAGCCCCTCTACATCTTCTAAGTAAGTAGAGGGTTAATAGGTTAAGCGACGTACTCTTCTTTTTTGATATCTGTTGCTTCTTTTTTTATATAATATTTTCCTTTTGTAGCAATGGCTAAGATTATTGTTAGGATCGATGCAAGGATTGCTGCAAAAAATGCGGCCGTACTTTGTAAGAAGGTTCCCATAAATCCAAGTGCTGCTACAGTACCGAGGGCACTTGAAATTAATAAAGCAGCAACACCGACGGGATTCCATTTATATAAGTTCTCTTGTCTTGCCTCGTAATATCCAGGGCCAATTTTTAATAATTTCTTAACAAAGACAGCATCAGTAACTAAAATAGCTGCCCAAGATAATAAGAAGACTCCTTGGAAGGTCAAGACAGTGCCAAGATGATTGACAATATCGGTGAGCATTAAGAAGATGGCAGATACTCCTGTTACAACTACCCAAAAGCGTCTTCCAGGTTTAAAGTTAAAAATGTTTTCGAAGAAATTTGAAAGAGAAAGTGAACCACTATATATATTTGTGACATTGATTCTCACTTGGGTAATCATCGTAAACAACGCTCCCCACATTCCTAGAAGCATTACGATATACACACCAGGATTTGGTTCACCTAGACGAACACCAAACCAAATACCTAAGCCTCCCATTACACCAAAACAGAAGATCTGCGGGACAAACCCAATTGCAAATACTCCAATTTTCGTGTCCTTAGGTTTAAGGAATCGAGCATAATCGGATGCGAGTAGTGGAGTTAATCCCATAATTCCGTGTTGCATTCCAATACAAAGCAAGAGAGCGGTTCCTCCAACCTGAACATTTTCTGGCATATAGGACCAGAAAGTTCCATCATAAACAGATGGCTTGATTGCTGCCACTACGATTGCTCCAACTAAAAATACACCGAACAATGGCAATGACCATTTTTGTAATTTATCCAACTGCTTAATTCCAAACCAGTTTAGTGGAATGACAATGGTACCGAAGAAAAGAATTAAAGCCCATTCTGGAATAATAGGTAAGAATTCGTGGACTGCGGAAACTAAGATTAAACCTTCAAGTGCACAATACATGATGAAATTTGTGGCATAAATTATGGAGGTTAATGAAGCGCCAATATAGCCGAACCCGCCACCCCTTGATAATAAATTTACGTTCATACCTGACTTTGCAGATAGGTACGCAATGAAAGTTCCAAGAATACCGGCAACGATAATCGCATATATCGCGGAAATGATGGCGTTAATTGCGCCAAATTGAAGTGCCATTACACTTCCCATTTGAAAATAAAAAATAGCCGTTGCAATTCCGAATGTAATATTCGTTATACTTAACCAACTCATGTTTCTTTTGTTAAGAGGTACTCTATCCAAGGAATAGTCATCACTCAACGCTTCGTTGCGATTTTGCTCCGGTTGGATATTAGATCCCATTTTATCAACTCCCTTTTTGTGAATAATTTCACAAAAACATTTCTTGTGAAATAAATATAAGTGCACAGTTCGCTTAACTAGAATAACTATATCACTAAAGATAACGTTGCATCAAACGCGATAAACCAGCATATTCCGTGATAAAACCTATTTACAGCATGTCTAGGTTACATAATCCGGGTTTTTCTTAGGATTATCCACAAATACCGAATAATATATCTGAAATGCTTGGAAATGTGCGTATTATATCATTGGATGGATAGTATAAAAGAATGTGGCATTAAAAGTTCGGGTTTTCGGTATTTTGATCATTTAAAGGGTTACGATTGTAACACTCCGATATATCGATTATAATTATCGATATAATTAAGGAGGCAGCATGCAATGAGGAGAAAAAGAGGGTTTGTTCAAATAGCTATTTTGCATTTGTTAAAGGAAGAACCAATGCATGGCTATCAGATTATGAAGGAATTAGAAGAGCGATCAAATGGTGCTTACTCTGCAAGTGCTGGGACTGTATATCCAGCCCTTCAGGAGTTGGAGGACCAGGGCCTGATTGAACGAGATGCTGATACACAAAAAAAGGTTTATTCAATTCATAAAAATGGTCAAAAACGGCTAGATGAAGCAAAGCATGTCGAGGGTGATTTTTGGGTTGAGTGGAAAGAGAGAATGGCCTGGAAGAACTCGGGGGAGTTTATTCAACTAAGGACAGCGATGGAGCGCTGGGAAAAGGAATTTCGACATGCTGTAAAACAAACACGTGGGAATTCCCGAGGGGTACTTGAATTAATTTCGTTCATTGAAGAAATGACTGAACAATTAAAAAAGAATAGTGGGAAGTAAGGGGAAACTTTCATGAAAGCCATGAAAAAACTAGTTAAGTATATAAAGCCATATCTGTTATTTGCCATTTTAGCACCTCTTTTTATGTGTATTGAGGTGGTGATGGATCTTTTACAACCAACAATCATGCAGAAGATGATTGATACAGGAATTGCCAATCAGGATAATGAATATGTCATTAAATTTGGACTCGTTATGCTGCTATGTGCAATCATTGGATTGATAGGTGGAATCGGCTGTATTGTTTTTTCAGCCAAGGCTGCTGTAAATTTTGCAACTGATATTCGCCATGATGTGTTTAAAAAAACAGGCCGATTTTCGAATCAGAATATTGATTCGTTTGGGACTGGAAAATTGATTACGATTACGACAAACGATATTACGACAGTGCAGCAGGCTGTTATTATGATATTACGTATTTTTGTACGAGGCCCACTCTTATTTATTGGTTCGGTCGTGATTGTTTGGTTTACTGCGAGGGAACTGTTTCCCATTTTATTAGTCGCCATCCCGGTTCTAATTGCTTTTATTTATTTCTTTTCTGTAAAATCAGGGAAACTTTTTTCTCAAGTACAGAAGGCAATGGATAAGGTGAATACAAAGTTGCAAGAAACGTTAGCTGGGATTCGGGTCATCAAGGCGTTTGATCGCCAAAATTACGAAAAGGCCCACTTTAAAAAGGTTAATAATTTGTTAACGAATCGTCTGATGACCGCAGAACAGTTTGTTTTAACCCTAATGCCCATTATGATGTTTGTTGTTAATCTTGGAATAATAGCTGGGCTTTGGTTAGGAGTCATCAAGGTAAACGAAGGTACACTTCAGGTGGGGGTTATTTTAGCCTTTCTAAACTATTTAAATATCATGATGAACGGGTTAATTAGTAGCAGTCATGTCTTGATGCAAATTGCACGTTCTTTTCCTTCTGCTGAGAGGATTGTTCATACGCTTGAAACAAAAATTGATATTACAGAGCCGGTTCAGCCTCGCACTATATATGATTTAAAAGGCGAAGTGGAATTTCGGAAGGTAAATTTTAGTTATAGTAAAAACGGAAATAATGTGCTCCAGGATATTTCTTTTAAAGCTAAGGCGGGGCAAACAATCGGCATTATTGGTTCAACAGGAAGCGGAAAGTCGACATTAGTGAAGCTTATTCCGCGTCTATATAACCCTGATTCTGGTGAAATTCTTATCGATGGGGTTAATGTAAAAGATATACCACTTGAAAACTTACGAAATAGTATCGGTTTTGTTCCTCAAAAGGCTACCTTGTTTTCAGGAACGATTGAGGAGAATTTGCGTTTCGGAAAAGAATTAGCATCAGAACGTGAGTTGGATCAAGCTACGGAATCTGCTGCAGCAAGTGAATTTATTATGAGATTAGAAGATAAGTTTTCACACTCATTGTTGCAAGGTGCAACGAATCTATCAGGTGGTCAAAAGCAGCGTTTATCGATGGCGCGAGCTTTTATCCGCAAGCCGAGTATTTTAGTGCTTGATGATTCAACCTCTGCAATTGATGCTTTATCGGAAGGCTTAGTTCAACAGGCATTACGAGAAGATTATGCTGATTCAACCGTGTTCATCATTTCATCAAAGATTTCATCCATTATCGATGCAGATCAAATTCTTGTGATGAACGATGGCGAAATTGAGGCTAGCGGCAGACATGATGAGTTACTCAGAAAGAGTGAAGTGTATCGAAAAATCGTTGCTACACAAACTGGGAGGGAGGTTGAGTTCGGATGAGTAAAGCCACATCACAACCGAATGCTAATATGTTAGCCCGAGCGCGTGGGCCAAGAGGATTTGGGGGACCCGTAGAAAAGGCAAAGGATTGGAAGGGGACGATTCACCGTATCTGGAAGCAGATGGAGAAGCAAAAGATGGCATTAGTTTTTTCAATTATCTTTGTTATCCTATCTACTTTGCTAGGGCTCGCTGGACCATATTTGATCGGTATCATTATTGATGAATATATCATTCCAAAAGACATAACTGGGACAATAAAGTTTTTAGGAATACTTACCGCTATATATGTGGCAACCGCTTTGTTTACATGGCTTCAAACCTTCATGATGGTTCGGGTATCCTTGGAAACCATTCGAAATTTACGTCAAGATTTATTTAATAAGCTCCACACTCTATCCTTAAAATTCTTTGATAAACGTACACACGGAGACTTAATGAGTAGGGTAACAAATGATATTGATACCTTAAATAACGCATTAAGCCAAAGCGTTATTCAAATCTTGTCATCAATTTTAATGATTTCGGGAGTAGCGATTGCAATGTTTTCACTTAATTGGGTGCTCGCTATTGTTACCCTTTTAGTCATCCCGCTGATGATTTTAACAACGAAAAAAATCATTACATATAGCAGTAGCTATTTTATAAAAAGACAACGCGATCTGGGTGAGTTAAATGGTGTAATTGAAGAATCCATCTCTGGAAGTGAGGTCATTAGGCTCTTTGGAAAAGAAGAAAAGATAAACGAGCAATTTTCGGGTATCAATGAGCGGTTGCGCAGATCTGCTATGGCCGCTGACACTGTTTCGGGATTTCTAGGTCCAGTTAATAATTTTATTAATAATCTAGGACTCGGTCTTGTGATTGCGATAGGCGCCGTACTTGCAGTGCATAATCTAGCGACTGTTGGGATTATCGGTGCATTCGTTCTCTATTCTCGTCAATTTTTTAGACCAATCAATCAGCTTTCAAATCTAATCAATATGTTCCAATCAGCTATAGCTGGTGCGGAACGTGTCTTTGAAATTATGGATGAGACTCCGGATATTGTAGATAAAGAGAATGCGATTGTGGTTGATTCCTTGAAGGGTGATGTTGAATTTTCTCATGTGACTTTTGGTTATGAGGATGGTCAGCCAATCTTAAAGAATGTTCATTTTTCTGTCAAAGCGGGTGAGAAAGTCGCGCTTGTTGGCCCGACTGGTTCAGGTAAGACGACCATTATTAATCTATTATCGCGGTTTTATGACGTAACAGCGGGTGAGCTAAAAGTAGATGGTCGAAATATACAGGACTATCAAATAAGCAGTTTACGAAAAAAAATCGGTGTCGTCCTTCAAGATACTTTCTTATTTTCGGGTACGATCATGGAGAATATCAGATACGGGTGTTTGGAAGCAACAGAGGAAGAAGTAATAAATGCAGCAAAAATGGCATCAGCACATCAATTTATTCAACATTTACCTGAAGCTTACCTTACTCAAATTACATCTGGTGGTGAAAATTTAAGCCAGGGGCAGCGTCAATTATTAGCGATTGCAAGGGCGATTTTAGCAGATTCAGATATTCTTATTCTTGATGAGGCAACTTCTAGTATTGATACCAATACTGAAATTGAAATACAAAAGGGCATCAATAAATTAACAGAAGGGCGGACAAGTTTTATGATTGCTCACCGTTTGAAGACCATTGAAAACGCCGATCGCATCCTCGTTATTCATCAAGGAGAAATTATTGAATCAGGCACACATCAAGAGCTTTTAAAGAAAAAAGGCTTCTACTTTGACATGTATGACAGTCAATTTAACCTACAGGAGATATGAGATACTGGTTATAAGGTAGGGTGCAAATTCGAAAACAGCCTAGCAGGTGAAGCTAGGCTGTTTTCTGTGTTTTAAATTAGAGAAAGGTACTTGTTGTAGGACAAGTGGAGGGTAGTGAAACCAGAGTGAGACGGAATCAATGCTTCATTCGGACAAGGAATGAGGAAAAGGGGGAAACAGAGTCAGAAAGCGGTGTTGATTCGGACAGAAGGATAGACAAGGATGCAGGGATGAGTCGGAAAGAAGGTGTGATTGAGACAAAGAATGCAAAAACGAGATTAGTAGAGTCAGAAAGCGAGCTTGATTCAGACAGAAGGATAGATAAGGATGCAGGAATGAGTCGGAAAGAAGGTATGATTTGGACAAAGAATGCAAAAACGAGATTAGTAGAGTCAGAAAGCGAGCTTGATTCGGACAGAAGGATAAACCAGGATGCAGGGATGAGTCGGACAGAAGGTGTGATTTGGACAAAGAATGCAAAAACGAGATTAGTAGAGTCAGAAAGCGAGCTTGATTCGGACAGAAGGATAGATAAGGATGCAGGGATGAGTCGGAAAGAAGGTGTGATTGAGACAAAGAATGCAAAAACGAGATTAGTAGAGTCAGAAAGCGAGCTTGATTCGGACAGAAGGATAGACAAAGGTGAAGAAATGAGTCGGAAAGAAGGTGTGATTTGGACAAAGAATGCGAAAACGAGATTAGTAGAGTCAGAAAGCGAGCTTGATTCAGACAGAAAGATAGACAAGGATGCAGGAATGAGTCGGAAAGAAGGTGTGATTCGGACAAAGAACGCGAAAACGAAATTAATAGAGTCAGAATACAAGCCCTCATTGCAAAAAAATTAAAGAGCCACATGGAGGACCACCCAAAATAAAATACACCAACAACAAAAAACCCCATCGAAATAGTTAGATGAGGTTTTATATTTTACAGTACTAACTTTTATTCGTAGTATGTATTTTTTGTGTTACCAATAGTATTAAAGTTTGCTTTTAGGACTCTCGAATATGTGCGTTTGCATAGGTCAAGTTTGCACCATTCATAAATGGCTTGAGTTGTAATTTTTTGATTAGGAAAAAGCAAATTGAATTCTTTCACATTTCGCAAAATAGCTTGGTCTATTTTTTCCACTCCTCCACAGTTATCACAAACTAGGTTATGGTGATTTATTGTAATCTGAAAGGACTTACAGTTCTTACAAAAGATCCCTTTTTTAACTTTTTCATAAGTATAGGATGGCAACTTGGTGAAGGGGTTCTTCGGCTGATGCAATTCTAATAGTTTTTGAGCAATTTTTCTATCTCCGTCAGTTAACGGAGAAGATCCCTTATTTAAATCTCTCAAAAATCGATTTACTTGAGTTGGTAAAATAAATGGCTGTTCAAGAGGTGCTTGGTATAATGTAAACTCGGGATTGATAAAAATAATGGAGGCATCCACTAGGTAATGTTGATTGAGATTTTGGAGTAATTGGCGGAATAAAGAGGCGCTTCTGTTTATTTGAGTTATGGGGTTTTTATATTCACGGCCAGTTGTAACAGAAAAAAGATTGTCAGATTTAAGGTAACAATCCCCTTGAAAGTTTTTTATATCTAAAACATTAATTATGCCCCTTGAAATAAGCAATGTATCAATTTGGAAAAAGGAGTTGTTTACTTCTAATAAAAGGTCATTGATTATATATCTTTCTTCACGAAGATCATGTAGCATGGAATCAAATTTCACCTCTCCTTCATAGCCTCTTTCAAGGTTTTGGTAGAGAAATTTCTCCTTTGCAGTTAACTCCATTCGAATATCTAACGAACGAAGAGCTAACAATTCCTCTGATTCAGTTCGCACTTTAAGTAACAAACGTCCACTTCCTTTCTATTTATTCATTCCTATTTTAATAGAAATTCAACCTGTTAAATGTGAAAATTCCTTTAACTTTTTGTGTCCAGTACTCCATAGGAAATACTTATCCATTTCTATAATAAAGATTAAATTTCTTAATCACTCTTTTGCTACTATACTTAAGGTACAAGGGGTGGTAATAAATGGAGTATATTATCCTGTTTTTTATTGGGGTTTGTGCGACGACTTTGGGGACGCTTGCTGGTGGTGGGGGATTAATCAGTTTGCCGTCGATGTTACTTTTAGGTGTACCTGTTCATTCGGCAATTGGAGCGAATAAGGTTTCCAATACAATTAGTTCGTTCTCGAGTTTCTTCTATTTGTTACGTAAAAAGGAGCTCTCTTTAAAAGAATCGGTTTGGATTATACCGGTTAGCCTTTCTGGCGGGATAAGTGGGGGCCTCATCGCTTCACGGATTTCATCAGAAAACATGTATATTGTAGCAATTGTCCTGCTACTATTCGCTTTCATTGTTTCTTTTGTGGGAAAAGGAGATTTTACCGGAAATGAGCCATTGAAGTTCAATAAAATTAGTGCACCCGGGCTATATAGTATTGGCATTTATGATGGACTATTTGGGCCTGGTCAAGGCACTTTAATGCTTTATCTATATAATCATTTAAATATTGCATACATTCGTGCCGTTGGATTGGTCCGCCTTGCTACATTTTCAAGTTGTTTTGGAGCTGCGATGACCTATATTGCTACTGGTAAGATCATTTGGCCGGTTGCCATTGCTTTGTTACTAGGTTCTTTTACAGGGGCTCAAATCGGGGTGCGTATTGCGCAAAAGTTAAAGCCTCAATATGTAAAGCCAATTTTAAGAATTGTAACAGTACTTCTTATTTTTCAAATTGTAACCGAGAATGTTCTTTAAATAAAAATCTGGACTCACTAAATAGTCCAGATTTTTTTGGTTTTTTCTAGTTCTGGTTATCATAATCATAAGGAGTGTGAGTAAAATGAATTCGTTCTGTCCGGTGATGTGGAATGAGGATCCTGTACCCGAAGATGTGAAGAATTGTGAAGATTGTGGGTTGTATCAACAAGGAGCGCGAATGATTTGGGGTGAGGGCAATCCGAAAGCACCGATCATGATTATTTTGGATAATCCAGGTGCTCGTGAAGATTGTGAAGGTAATCCAATGGTTTGTGGAACGAGGCAAACCTTGCAAAAGGCAGTATATGAAGCGGGATTAGATAAAGAGCAAATATATGTTACTTACATTTTAAAACGACAACCGAAACGCGCCTATGATAAGGAAAAGACACGCGAGATTTGTATAAACCATTTGTATACGCAACTGGAGGAACAAAAACCTAAACTTATTGTTTGTCTAGGCAATGTAGCAGTGCAATCTTTTTTTCAGAATCCAGAGCTTGAAGTCAAAGGGCTTAGGGGCAATTTCTATCAAATGAATGGATATCAAACGACTGTTGCGTATCATCCACTCGCGGCCAGAAGAAGGCCAAACTTGTATCCACAACTATTGGAGGATATGAAGTTAGTAGAATCGGAACTTCGGAAGCATATATAAAAAAGGGACGGGTCCACTATGCTGAACCTGTCCTTTTTAATGACTTATATACTTAAACGAATAGATATGCGTTTTTGTTAATTCAATGACTTCCTCAATAAATTCCTCTTGGGACTCTTTAAATCCGCTTGTAATCCAATTTTGGATAAGCCCGTAAAAGCCATACGCTGTATAGCGTTTAAAATAGTCCATATTGACTGGAATATTGTTGATTGTTTCAAATATAAATTTTTCTTGATAAATTTTTAAGATGGTTTGAGGGAAACTTGTATGTAACCCTGGTAATGTGTCGTCATATTTAATGAGTTCAAAAAAGTGTCGATGCTCATAAATATAAGACACGATATTAAAAGAAGGCTTGCCTATCTTAGATGTATACACTTTTTGTCCTGGAGGATGGTGTTTTCCAACCGAATTCCATAATCCTACCATCATGGAATCTAGCAAGTCTTCAGCTAAATCAATTTTGTCATGGTAGTGAATATAAAAGGTACTGCGATTATAGGTAGCCTTATCTACAATGTCTTTTACAGAAACGGAATGGTAACCCTTTTCTTTAATAAGGTCAATAAGGGCATGCTTTAAGTGTTCTTGGGTTCGATTTCGTCGTTTAGATGTGAGATCCAATTCATCATTCATAAAAAAACCTCCGTAAAATAGACAATTTTATTGGAAATGTCTATTATTTAGACACTTTGAATTTCTTTGATGATTGTTAAGTCTAGTCAAGGTAGTAAAATAGAATTGTGACCAAATGGTGACAAAGCCTATTGGAGTAAATATTACTCTACTATAGGTTAATGCTATCCATATTATACAATAAGGGGGATTATATAATGGGAAAACTACAAGATAAAGTTGCTATTATAACTGGGGGAGCTTCAGGAATTGGAGCAGCAACAGCTCGTTTATTTGTTGAAGAAGGAGCAAAGGTTGTTCTTGTTGATTTAAATGAAGAAAAGGGAAAAGCTTTTGAGGAAGAATTGAAAGCGCTAAATGCAGAGGCTTTATTTGTAAAAGCAAACATTACGAGTGAAGAAGAAGTAGCATATATCTATAAACAAACAATTGAAGCATTCGGTAAAGTCGATATTGTTTTCAATAATGCTGGTATTGGTCGAGTTCAACCATCACATGAATTAGACTATTCTGAGTGGAGAAATACGGTTAATGTTGACTTAGATGGTGTTTTCTTAGTGGCACGTGAAGCGATCCGTGAATTCTTAAAAGCTGATGGTGGAGTAATCGTAAACACTGCATCAATGTATGGTTGGGTGGGATCACCAGGTTCAGCAGCCTATAATGCAGCAAAAGGTGGCGTAGTGAACTTAACTCGTTCATTAGCACTTGAATATGCAGAGCAAAATATTCGTGTAAATGCTCTTTGCCCAGGTTTCATTGACACTCCAATTATTCCTGAAGAAAGCAAAGAAGTATTACGTTCTATGACTCCAATGAAGCGCCTAGGACAAGCTAAAGAAATGGCTAAAGCTGTATTATTCCTTGCTAGTGATGATTCTACATTCATGACAGGAAACAGCTTAATTGTTGACGGCGGCTATACAGCTCAATAATCATATTGCCCATCACCTTACTGGTGCTGGGCTTTTTTATTTTCGGGGAAATAGTATTCTAGTCAAACATTTTAAATATAGTTGTTGACGATTTGGAGATTTTTGTGCAATAATAACATTAATTTAATAACTGGTACCTTTAATTCAGTCCAGAGAGGCTGACAAGGACGGCGGATTTTATTAAAAGACGTGGGGATACGTGTATAAACTTTCCCTGTTCCTTTTAATAGATGAAAGGGCTAATTGTCAGGATACCTGGTAATTAGCCTCTTTTTTTTCTGCTTGCTTCTGGTATCAGAAATGATCATACAGGAGGAATCATTTATGAAAAAAGTGGATTCAGAGTTCTCATGGCAAGCAGTTCCACAATCTAGTCGAAACGGTTTTTGGAAGACATTATCCGTAATGCTAGGCCTTACGTTTTTCTCAGCAAGTATGCTAGCTGGTGGAGAAATTGGGATGGGCTTAACATTTTCAGAGTTTATCATAATCGTGTTAGCAGGGAATCTAGCTTTAGGAATTTTTACAGGAACCTTAGCTTATATAGCATCGAAGACAGGATTATCAACACACCTTTTGGCAAAGTATGCATTTGGTGATAAAGGATCCTATCTTCCATCCTTTTTACTAGGATTTACACAAGTTGGTTGGTTCGGAGTAGGTGTAGCGATGTTTGCAGTTCCAGTTGCAAATGCAATGGACTGGAATGTGTACGCCTTAATATTCATCTTTGGACTTGCAATGACAGCAACTTCAATTTTTGGAATGAAAGCACTGGTTGTTTTAGGATTCGTAGCGGTGCCAGCAATTGCGATTCTTGGTAGCTACTCAGCAGTTGAGGCAACTGAGTCCTTAGGTGGAATAGAAGCTCTGATGGATTACAAACCAAACGTATCCATCACACTTTCAGCAGCCCTTACGATTTGCGTCGGATCATTCATCAGTGCAGGAACGTTAACACCAGACTTTGCGCGTTTTGCAAAAACATCACGTTCAGCAGTAGTTGCAACAGTGATCGCCTTTTTCTTAGGAAACTCATTAATGTTCCTTTTCGGAGCAATCGGATCGATGTCTTATGGCTTAGCAGATATTTCAGAAGTAATGTTTCTACAGGGATTAATGATTCCAGCTATTATTGTACTCGGGTTAAATATTTGGACAACAAATGACAATGCACTGTATGCTTCAGGCTTAGGATTTGCAAACATCACGAAGATTCCTAAAAAGGTATTTGTAGTGGTAAATGGACTAGTTGGAACCATACTAGCAATGTGGATGTACAACAACTTTGTAGGATTCCTAACACTTCTTGGTGCTGCGATCCCTTCTATCGGTGCCATCATCATTACAGACTACTTCTTTGTAAAGCGCAGAGAATATAAAGCTTTTGAAGAAATGACTTTTAAATCAGTAAACTGGGTTTCAATTGCGGCGTGGGGTGTAGGTGTAGCTATTGCGCAAGTAGCACCTGGGATTACACCACTAAATGCACTACTAGGAACAGCGGTAATTTACTTCGTATTCATGAAAGTAGCAGAAGCAAAAAAACTTAAAGAAGCAAAGGTGATTTCAGTTGATTATTAAAAATGCAACTTTACGAGGAAAAGAAGGTCTCTGGCATCTTGTTATTAAAGAAGGTCAGTTTGAAAAAATTACGCAAGAACAACTAGTTGAAACAGAGGCAAATGAGGAAGTAATCGATGTAGATGGCTCCCTAGTATTGCCACCTTTTATTGAGCCACATATTCATTTGGATACGACTTTGACGGCTGGTGAACCTGAGTGGAATCAAAGCGGAACACTATTTGAGGGGATCCAGCGCTGGTCACAGCGTAAAGAATCCTTAACCCTTGAGGATGTAAAAACACGTTCCAAAACAGCACTAAAATGGCAAATTGCTCAAGGAATTGGGCACGTTCGTACCCATGTCGATGTTACTGACCCTAACTTAACAGCACTAAAGGCAATGCTTGAAGTGAAAGAGGAAATGAAAGATTATGTAGATATTCAGCTTGTTGCCTTTCCTCAGGAAGGAATATTATCCTATCCGAATGGAGTAGAATTGCTTGAAGAAGCAGTCAAAATGGGTGCTGATGTCGTTGGAGGTATTCCTCATTTTGAATTCACTCGTGAATATGGTGTCGAGTCAATGAAGATTGCCTTTGATTTAGCAGAAAAATATGATCGGTTAGTTGATATCCATTGTGACGAAATTGATGATGAGCAATCAAGATTTGTTGAGGTTGTGGCAAAGGAAGCCTATGAGCGCGGACTTGGTACTCGTACAACAGCAAGCCACACTACAGCGATGGGTTCATACAATGATGCGTATACGTACAAGCTTTTCCGTTTACTAAAGCTTTCAAATATTAATTTTGTATCAAATCCACTGGTGAATATTCACCTACAAGGTCGCTTTGATACGTACCCAAAACGCAGAGGACTAACGCGTGTTAAAGAACTATTAGAAGCGGGACTAAACGTAAGCTTTGGACATGATGATATTTTTGACCCGTGGTATCCACTAGGAACGGGTAATATGCTACAGGTACTTCATATGGGAATCCACGCTTCACAATTGATGGGTTATGAGCAAATTGTGAATTCCATTGATTTGATTACGACAAACAGCGCTAAGACACTACACATCGAAGAACGCTACGGAATTGAAGAAGGAAAGCCGGCGAACTTCGTTGTCATGTCAGCAGAAAATGAATATGAAACAATCCGTAAACAAGCAAAAGTCCGCTATTCATTTAGAAATGGAAAAATCATCGCAGAAACAAAGCCAAGTGAAACAATGATTTCATTAGACCAAACAGAAGCAGTTGATTTTAATCGATGAATAGAGAACGGGCATCCACAATAGGATGCCCTTTTTTTATAAGATAGGAGAGTATAAACTGTTTACCTGGTTTTCACGTTTAGCTCCAGGTGCTATCGGCTCTCTGGTCTAAGCCCAATCGCTTTGGATGTCAAAGCACCTTATGACAGCGCTCGTCTTATGCTTGTCCCATTCTTTGTGGACTTTCATCATTCTTATGAATGGTGACTTGATGAGGGAATGGTATTTCAATTCCATTTTTGTCAAAGGCCTCTTTAATCGCTTTTCGAAGTTGACGCTCAACACCCCAATGTTCCCCATTTTCTGTTTTGGCTATAACACGTAGAACAACATCTGATGCTCCAAGTGCTTGAACCCCAATGACATTTGGTCCTTCAACAATTACTGGATTCTCTGCAGCAACATGTTCACATACTTCTTGCATTACGGTTATGGCTTTATCAATGTCTTCTCCATAGGCAATCCCGATATCTACAAGGGCACGCATATTTCCGCGGGAATGGTTACTTACACTTGTAATGTCGCGATTCGGAATATAATGTAAGGTTCCATCAAAGCCGCGAAGTTGAGTGGTTCGTAAACCTACTGCCTCTACTACACCATCAATAGCTCCAATGGTGACATAATTATTAACATCAATTTGTTTTTCTAATAACAAGAAAAAGCCTGTTACAACATCACTTACGAGTCCTTGTGCTCCAAAACCAACAGCCAGTCCAACAATTCCGGCACCGGCAATCAGACTTGCAACAGGAATATTAAATATGCCAAAAATGGACGCAATTAGCATAAAAATCAAGGCATATGATAAAATATTTTCCATTAGCCTTTGAAGCGTATGAGCTCGCCCTAAAGTAATGTTTTGTTTATCCTGTAATTTCGTAAAGGTTCGGTCAATCACTTTGTTTCCAATCTTTTTTACAATAATAAAGGCGATAAAGATTCCGATTAGTTTTAAAATGATAATTCCTGTATGTAGGAGCAGAGCCTCCCAATTGATATCAAGTAAATCAAACAAACATATCATCCTTCCTTTGTTTCCAATTCATTTTTGATTAGTAAGAGAATACCACAAATCGTAAAAAAGGAAACATGTTTCTAAGAAAAAAATCCCCTGTGAGATCACAGAGGAAATGGTATTCTTTATTTTGTATAGTTATCAAAGTACCCTTGGATATAGATGAACGGGGTACCTTTGTCTCCACTTCCTGAAGTTAAATCAGATAGAGAGCCAATCAGGTCAGTTAGTCTTCTAGGTGTTGTACCTTGTGCTTCCATTTGTCCAACAAGGTCGTTTTCTTTATTTTTAATAAACTCAGAGATTGCCTTTTTAAGTTCTTCGCCCTTTAAATCTGCAAAATTATTATCAGCAAGATATTTTAATTTAACCTCATTCGGCGTTCCTTCAAGGCCTGCTGTGTAGGCAGGTGAAACAACCGGATCAGCAAGTTCCCAAATCTTTCCGACAGGGTCTTTAAATGCGCCGTCACCGTAAATCATAACCTCTACCATTTTACCAGTTTTCTCTTTGAGGACTTCCTGGATTTGATCTACAACTGGTTGGCAATTACGAGGGAAGAGCTTCACGCTTTCCTCAGTTGCTTTGTTAGAACCAAGTAAGCCATAGTTTTCGTTATAGCCGCTGCCGTCGATTGATTCTGAAAGAATATTATCAAGGCTATAAATTTTTTCTCCGCCGTTTGCCTTTAAAATTTTCTTTGTACGGAATCTTGTGTGAATGTCACAAGTTAGCACGCTCTTAGTATAGTCTAGAATCGTTCTTGGGTTATTTGAGAAGATTACTTCACATTCTACTCCGTATTCTTCAACTAACGATTTGTAGTAATCAATGTAATCTACACCTGTAAAAGTGTGTTTATTATGTCCGAAAAATTCGCGGAATTGTTGCTCTGTTAACACATCCGTCCAAGGATTTACGCCTTTTTCATCAAGTAAATCAAGGTCCACTAGGTGATTACCTACTTCATCTGATGGATAGCTTAACATAAGGACGATTTTCTTTGCGCCTTTTGCAATTCCACGAAGATTAATCGCAAAACGGTTACGACTTAGGATTGGAAAAATAACACCGATTGTGTCGTCTCCAAATTTAGATTGTACATCCTTTGCGATATGGTCGATTGTCGCATAGTTACCTTGAGCACGAGCAACAATAGATTCTGTAATCGTTATGATATCTTTATCTTGAATTGTAAAACCTTCCACCTCAGAAGCGGTTAATACAGTATCAACAACGATTTGCTCAATGCTGTCACCTGTATTGATGATTGGTCCACGTAAACCTCTTACAACTGTTCCAACTACTCTTTCCAAAACAATCACTCCTACATGCTGATAAGTTTTTATGTAAATATTATCTACTAGTACTATACATCTACCATGGGATATAAGTAAAATTAATATATCTAATAATGGGTATAAGGAGTATTAATATGATAGGTAAATTAGATTTATATAAAGTTTTTAGTGTAGTTGCTAAGAATGGGAGCTTTTCCAAGGCGGCCAAGGACATATTTATGACACAGCCTGCAGTTAGTCAAGCGATGATGCAACTAGAAAGAGAATTGGATACAAGACTATTTAACCGTACACCTAAAGGGGTTTCGTTGACCGATGAGGGAAATCTTTTATATGAATATGTTCATTCGGCTATGAATCTCATCAATGTTGGTGAGGAAATGATTATGGAATTTAAGAATCTAACAAAAGGGGAACTAAGAATAGGTGTGGGTGATACGATATCGAAATACTTTTTGCTCGCCTATTTAGAAATTTTTCATACGGAATATCCCAATATAAAGTTTAAGATTGAAAATGGGACAACCCAGGAACTTATTTCTTTATTGAAGTTAGGAGAGGTTGACCTCGCCATTTGTAACTTCCCGGTAAATGACGCTACCCTAGCACAAATTCCATGCATGGATATTCATGATATATTTGTGTGCGGGAAAAATTATAAAGAGCTTCTATATAAGTCAGTCAATGTGTCCGATCTTATAGAATATCCATTAATATTTTTAGAACCGAAATCCATTTCACGAAATTATGTTGAGGAATATCTATTGTCAAAGGGACTGAGGATATCGCCCGAGTTTGAACTGGGCTCTCATGATTTATTATTGGAGTTTGCTAAAATAAATCTTGGTATTGCCTGCGTCACGAGAGAATTTTCCCAAGAATATTTAAAAAGTGGCATCCTACATGAGGTAAAGCTTACAGAACAGATCCCAAAACGGAGCATTGGAATCTGTTACGTTAAAAATGTACCACTATCACCAGCATCAACAAAGTTTGTTGAAATCGTTAAGAAGGAAGGATGAGGGTGTATATCTATTCCATGTCATAATTTTTAAGAGATAAATAAAAATCAAAACTGAGTAACCAGTGTACTTTTACAAGAAAGACAGGTTACTCTTTTAAAAGAATCTTTTCTAAAAAATTGTTGCTAAGCGTTGATTAGTAAAGAAGCATAAAGCTAGTTTTGGGGCGGTTCTAATTTCTTAAACTGTAGAACTGCCCTGTGTATTCATTCGACATAATAAATCTGCGAATTGGTAGCATCAAGGCAGTAAAGTCTCCCTCCGTATGCACAGCCACCATCAATACCAATGATGTTATTTTTTCCGAAATAAACTTCATTACTCTTATGTAGATATTTGGTAGGTGTATGACCAAAAACAACAGTCTTATGTCCCGTGTAGCCATTGTGAAATTCCTCGCGAATCCAGACTAATAAATGGGGGTCAGTTGATTCTAGTGGTGTTTCAGGATGAACCCCTGCATGAACAAAAATATGAGTATCTGTTTCATAATAATATGGAAATTCCTTTAAAATTTCTAAATGCTGCTGAATTTCTTTGTTTATTTGAAGAAGATTAGGCATTTCCTCCGTGGTGTACCAATACTTCGCATCATCCTTTTCAATGTGATAGCCGTAGTTTTGTAAAGTTTTTATCCCGCCATTGTAAAACCATCGTTTGACACTCATTGAATCAGCGCGGAAAGCCTCCATCATCATCTTTTCATGATTGCCTATCAACGCAATAGCTCCTTTGTCCCGTAACTCAATTACTCTATCTAAAACAGCCCTTGAGTGTGGTCCTCGATCAACATAGTCTCCCAACAACAAAAGCTGGTCTGCCTGATCATTGTATTTTACTAGTTCTAAAAGCCGTTCAAATTTATCTAAGTCACCATGAATATCGCTTATCGCAAGCATTCGTCTCATCCACACACAACCTTTTACTATAATAGGTTCTTCTATTTTAGCACACCCTACGTCATAGTGAGGAATACCCATTTTGCAAATTTTTTTAAAGTAAATAAATTCCTAAAAGCAAGTGATCAAACTAGAGAGAGTATGACGCTAATGAACATAAGAAAACCGCTATCAGTTGCCGTTATTTTTTGTTTTTCATCAATTATTGTGTTTGGGACTTTGGCCTACTTTGTTCATGTCCATGATGTGCTCCTTATTGATAGGCGTGTGATTGATTTAGTTCAGGGGATGGAATCAGCCAGACTTACCGCGCTGATGAAGTTCCTTTCATTAATCGGGTCTGCACCAGTCGTCGTTGTTTTATCCCTTCTTATTTTGTATTTCCTCTATAAAGTATTGAAGCATCGTCATGAGTTGGTTTTGTTTATAGGCGTGATGGTTGGTTCGCCACTCTTAAACATCTTACTAAAAGAACTATTTGAAAGGGCAAGACCAGAATTCCGCAGATTAATTGAAATCTCGGGTTATAGCTTTCCGAGTGGTCATGCGATGAATGCTTTCACATTTTACGGTATCTTCACATTCCTGTTATGGCGCCATATTCCAGTCGTGTGGGGGAGAATGGTACTACTCATATCTAGTGGAATAATGATAGTGGGGATTGGGATCAGTCGAATATATTTAGGAGTCCATTATCCAACCGATATTATCGGTGGATATTTTGCAAGTGCTACATGGCTTGGGTTTTCAATATGGACCTTTCAGTGGTACAAGGATAGACAAGCCATCAAAAACACGAAGCTACAAACGGGTTGATACAGGTAGATGATTCCAACGATTTTGTCGAATCTTAGGGAAAGGTTTTAATTGAAAATGAAAGCGCTATCAATTATAATAAAGTCAGGTGGATGACATGTGTGGTCATCGTGGTATTTGGCGAAGGTGGGGCCGATACTGTAGTGAAGTAACACGTTAAAATGTATTATTTTTAAGTGTATTATTAAAAAGGGACCATTTAATTCAGTGAATTAAATGGTCCCTTTTTTGTGTGGATTTATTAGTAAAAGCCGGCTTCGCCAAATTCTAGGTGATTTTTCGATTGCTTTGGTGCAATGCATTTTTCATAAAATTTGTGGAAGATATAGTTCATTAAAGCATTAGAAAAAATTAAGGTAAAGAACTTAGCAGAACTAATTTTTAATTTGAAAAATTTTAGCTGTCTTAGTAATGAAATAATTGGGTATGCGTAAATCCAATCAGCGACAAGATTGATGAAGGTATATGGCAGAAACTTTCCTTTTGAAAGATTAAACACCCAGTAATTCGCAAAAAGATAAGGGCCTATAATTAATATACAGGTGTCACAAACCATTGCCCCAACACTACCTTTTACTTTCCAGAGCTTGTGTACGGTAAAATAGAAGATTTCAAACATAATAATACTAGATGAGAATAAGGAAACAGGTAAGTATTTTATATACGATTTCTTTGGAAGTCACACTTCAGCTACTACCGAGCATAAAACAATAAAAAGCCTGATGCCGTTTTTTAACATCGATAACAACCCTTCTGGTAATAAGTTTTTATTAATTTGTTCTAAGTAAAAGGTTCTTATTCGATAAAACAAGTACTGAATCGTTATAAAGTAGCCATTATTACAAGTAATCGTTTTATGAAGAAAATATCGTTAAAATGATAGATTATGCTAGTACAGTGGAACTAAATACCAGTACTTACATTTATTATTAAAAGTATTTTGATATAATTTTATTTTCTGAAAAGTGTTGCTTTTGAATTTTTTGTGTGATATATTAGTTCCTATCAAGATTAGATTTGTAAGCAAGTGAGTTTACTAGTATAATTTTTTATGCTCTAGAAGTTATCGGATAATTAGGTGTCTAGAGTGTTTTAGGAGGAATAGATATGTCAGCGAGAGATTCATTTAGCAATGTAATTGCAGTCGGATTTATGTTGTTTGCATTATTCTTTGGAGCAGGGAATTTAATCTTCCCTGTACAATTAGGTCAGTTAGCTGGAGATAATGTTTTTACAGCCAATCTTGGTTTCATCATTACAGGAGTAGGATTACCTGTTCTTTGTATACTTGCATTAGCATTCTCAGGTAAAAGCGATTTGGAGTCGTTAGCGGGACGAGTTAATCCTATTTATGGTATTTTCTTTACTGTTGCATTATATTTAACAATTGGTCCTTTCTTTGCAATTCCAAGAACGAATACAGTTGCTTATGAAATTGGGATTGTTCCATTCCTAGAAAATCAAAGCAGCTATCTTCCGTTATTCCTATTTACAATTGTGTTCTTTGGGGTAACACTATTCTTTTCTTTAAAGTCTAGTAAGATTGTTGATATTGTCGGGAAAATGTTAACACCGATACTATTAATCGTAATTGCTATTCTTATTATAGCGGCATTCGTGAATCCGATTGGTGCGATTCAAGAGCCTACAGAAACCTATATGTCAAATAGCTTCTTTAAAGGTTTCCAAGAAGGGTATAACACAATGGATGCACTTGCAGCGTTTGTATTTGGAATTATCATTATTAACATTATGAAGCAACGTGGAGCAACTTCTAAAAAACAAATCATGCTTTCAACAGGTAAAGTTGCATTAGTAGCAGGTGTTCTACTAGCAGTTATTTATTCTTCACTTGCATTCTTAGGTGCAACAAGTGTAGAAGGTCTTGGAATGTTAGATAATGGTGGAGCAATATTAGCAGCTGCTTCTCAACATTTCTTTGGATGGTATGGGAAAGTTATTCTTGCAGTAATTGTTATCGCAGCATGTTTAACAACAAGTATTGGACTTATTACATCTTGTGCTTCTTATTTCACAAAATTAATTCCTGCTCTTTCTTATAAGAAGTGGGCAGTTGTCTTTACATTATTTAGTGCTGTGATTTCAAACTTCGGTTTAAGTACAATTATTAGTTTTTCTATACCAGTTTTGGTTGCTTTATATCCATTAGCGATTTGCTTGATGGCATTAACATTCTTACACCCTCTATTCAAGGGACGTAAGGAAGTATATCAAGTTAGTATTTTAGTTACATTGATCCTAAGCATTAATGATGGATTAAATGCAGCAGGTGTTAAAATTGCTGCTTTAAATGACTTCTTAGCATCAGTTCTTCCATTATATTCAGTTGGATTAGGCTGGATTGTACCAGCAATAGTCGGTGGTGTAATTGGCTATTTAATTAGTATCATTAAACATGGTGCTCTTAACCCAGAGCCAATTAAAGAATAAGAAGGAAGGCTACTTATAGCATAAAGTTGTAAGTAGCCTTTTTTTATGTGAGTAGCGTTAGCTTTGTGTTAAATATATATCTTGTTATAATAGACTGTAGGATTGTAACTGGTAAAGCAGGCAAAACCTAAGTAAGGTGTTTCTGTTTTAGGAGACAGTTTATTTAGGTTTTTTCATTTTATACGAAAGAGGGATTTGGGATGAAACTGATTGCTTCAGATTTAGATGGAACTCTATTAAATGAAAATAGTAAGGTTAGTGCGGCTAATGCACATGCTATACAAAAGGCAATGGATAAAGGGGTAAAATTTGTTGTTGTAACAGGAAGGTCATATGATGCTGCGAATATGCCTCTTAAGGAAGTAGGAATTAAATGTCCCATTATTACCTTGAACGGTGCTAGTTCATTTGATATAGATGGTAACGTATTACGTGATATTCCAATGGATAAATCGGTTTGTAAGAAGGTATACACAGCTTGTCATAACGGCGAAATGTATACGGAGTTTTTTACCAACAAGGGACTGTTTTCTTTTGGAAGAAATAGATTTATCGAACGAATGACTAGTTGGTGGAAAACTGTCAATCCAAATTTTACAGATGAGGAAATTAATCAGAAAATTGAGCTTCGTTTCCAGAATGAAAGTGTTCAATTTATCGAGGATTATGAACAATTAGAGGCCATGGATGATCTAAAAATTTATAAACTTTTAAGCTTTGCGGACGATGAGGAAAGACATCAGCAGGTGTATAATGAGCTAAAAGATAAGACTGGGGTAGTCATCACTTCTTCAGGTTACTTAAATCTGGAGTTTAACCATCCAGAAGCGATCAAGGGCTTAGCTCTTGCAGAATTAGCTAAAAGTATGGGGATTGAAATGAAGGATGTCATGTCGATGGGAGATAACCTAAATGACAAAAGTATGCTCGAAATGGCAGGTCGTGGTGTTGCCATGGGAAATGCTGATAAAGAAATAGTAGACATCTGTAACTTTCATACAAAAACAAATGAAGAAGATGGGGTAGCTTTCGCAATAGAAGAAATGCTAAAAGAGTATTATAGTTGAAATTTACACGCATATGTAGGGTATCGATTTAGGAACGGGGTGGATGCATGAAAATCGAAAAGGTTTTAAATAACAATGTTGTGATGTGTAGAAACGAACTCGATCAAGAAATAGTGGTCATGGGCAAAGGCTTAGCTTTTCAACGTAAGTCTGGAGATATAATTGATGCTTCGCAAATTGAGAAAACTTTTATTTTACAAAAGCATGGGATTACAGAAAAACTTGCCAAGTTACTCGAAGATACATCAGAGTTGTATTTAAGCATTTCCTTCAAAATTTTAGAATATGCAAAAACTCAATTACCTAATAAACTAGATGATTACCTATATGTGGCTTTAACAGATCATCTTAGTTTTGCCATTAGTCGGCATAACCAAGGAATACAATTGAAGAATGCCCTATTATGGGAAATTCGAAAATATTATAGACCAGAATTCCAAATTGCATTAAAAGCTTTGGATATTATTGAAAGAGAGACCGGTATTAGACTTGATGAAGACGAAGCGGCTTCAATTGCTCTACATTTGGTCAATGGGCAACTTTCAGGAGATAATATGGGGGCAGCGATTCAGATTGCACAGATGGTAAATGATATACTAAACATAGTAAAAGATCATTTTGAAATGGAGCTTGATGAGACTTCTGTGAACTATGAACGATTTGTAACCCATCTTCGCTTTTTTGGAATGAGGTATATGCGCAAGGAAAAATTATCTGATTCCGTTGAAGATTTTTTCCATAAGCAGATCAAACTTAAGTATTCAGATGCTTATAAATGTACGAAGAAAGTTTCGAAGTTTTTAAAGACAGAGTTTGGTTGGAAGATTTCTAAAGAAGAAGAAGTTTATTTAACCGTACATATTCATCGAGTCACAAATCGACATAAAAACCTGTGATCATGTAGATTGTAAAAGAATTGATACACATGAACGCAAATAAATAAATGATGAGAGGGGTTCAACAATGGGCAAGTTTATCGGATATGTTGGTACTTATACAAAAGGGGACAGCAAGGGAGTCTATACGTTTACTTTAGATACGGACGTACAAAAAATAGAGGATGTAAAGCTTGCGGCAACATTGGGAAATCCTACATATGTAACAGTGAGTCAGGATAATCGTTTTCTATACTCGGTAATAAAAGATGGAGAATCGGGTGGAGTCGCGGCATACTCTATCGATAGTCAAACAGGGGATTTAATGCCAGTAAATAACCATGTTTCAGAAGGGGCATCACCTTGTCATATCAGTGTAAACAAGGAGAATAACCAAGTTGTTTCCGCGAATTATCATAAAGGGACAATCGAACTGTATTCAGTTAACAGTCAAACAGGAGGAATTGAATCTTCCCAATCGGTTGTTGCACATGAAGGTAACGGACCACATGAAAGACAAGAAAAACCACATACCCATTTTTCAGGATTTACTCCAGATGAAAAGTATGTGGTGGCAGTTGATTTAGGCATTGATAAGCTTATCACTTATGCAGTAGAGAATGGGTCATTACATGAAGTAAGTACTTTATCGGTAAGACCAGGAAGCGGGCCAAGACATATTGCCTTTCATCCTAATGGGAAACATGCATATCTAATGACAGAGATAAGCAATGAAGTGGTTGCTTTAGCATATGACAGTAGCAATGGAAACTTTACGGAACTTCAATATATTTCAACCATTCCTGAAGATTTCACTGAAAACAGTCAAGGTAGTGCTATACATATTTCAAAGGATGGGAAGTTCGTATATGCGGCTAACCGTGGACATAACAGTATTGCTGTCTTCGAAGTGAATGAGGCAACAGGGAAGTTAACATTAGTCGAAAGGGTTTCGTCAAAAGGAGATTGGCCACGTGACTTTGTATTTGATCCAACAGAAAAGTTCATTGTGGGTTCCAACCAGGAATCAAGTAACCTTGTGTTATATGCGAGGGATGAACAAACAGGAAAATTAACACAAATTGACTCAGATATAACGGTACCATATCCAGTTTGCGTGAAGTTTTTACATGCTTAAAAAATATAGAGGAGGGCCTGGAAAAAGCACCAGGTTCCTTTTTTTGTAATTCGGGGCTACCCTATGTAAGCGTTTTAGTATAAAATGATTATAATAGAATAATAGTTTATATTATCTAGGTAAGTAAATACTTACGGATGAAGCTTGTTTAGGGGAGTTGGGTTATGGAATACAATCAAGTTAGACGACGTGATGGCGGTACAAGAAGAGAATATGTCTACTCCTATTTGAGTGAAAAAATTATGGATTTTTCTTTATGTCCGGGATCCCCAATTTCTGAATCTGAAATTGGTGCTCAGTTGAGTGTTAGTAGAACACCGATTAGGGAAGCTCTGATGCAGCTTGCAAAGGAAGGATTAATAGAAATAAAGCCACAGATTGGGACTTTTGTGTCTTTAATTGATCCGAAACATATTGAAGAGTCACGATTTATGAGGAAAGCTGTGGAGCTTGCTGTAATTCGAGAAGCGACGGAAAAACTAACTCCTGACTCATTATATAAATTAGAAAAATGCTTAACAATGCAGGAAATTGCCTTACGGGAAGAAAACGAAAAAGACTTTTTAGCCTATGATGATGAATTTCATGAACTCATTTATAAAGGATTAGGGATGGACCGTATCTGGAAGGGAATCGACCAAATGAACGGGCAATATAAACGGGTTCGGATGCTCCGACTTATCAATACAAAGGCAGAGGATTGGGAGACTGTTTTGGATGAACACAGAGCTATTTTTAATGCTCTTAAATGTAAGGATGTTGTAGTAGCAGAGGATGTTGTAAACAAGCATATTACAAAAGGGATTTCTCATTTGTATGAATTTATGAAGGAACAACCTGAATATTTTAAGAAAGAAAGTATAATGATTTAAGGCTATTTCCTCATTATTTTAATAGAATTTGCACAAACCCACTCGTCCATATGGTTGAGTGGGTTTGTTTTATTCCATTTCTTTTCGAAGCTCTTCCATTTTACTGATAATCAAGGGATAAAAATATTTTTTGGCACTTGTTGTGGAGTTGCCACCAAAAAAACCGGTTCCCGGACAGGTTTTCACATTATAGTCGGGCCCTTTATCCAGCACTCTTTCACCGTTTCGCAAATCCCACCAATGATGGTAGGTAATACTGTCAATGGAAGGGGTTAATCCAAATTTAAGGCTGAGAGCGGCATTGACATAGATAATTGTGTCGCTTTGTTCCTTCGTCATCACATCATGACCCAGATCAAAATTTCCAAGGTGTTCAATTGCAATACCGACAGAGTTTGCTTTACTACCAATTGTGCCTTCTGGGACAATATGTAATGGCCTTGAGACAGCGACTTTCCCATCAGGAAAAGTCGTAATATTTTGGGCGATATGTTTCCAACCCATATTATTTTTATGAAAATTTTCCATACCTGTTAATAGCCCAAAATGGTTTGAGCCATTAAACCGACCATAGTCTGGGACCCAAGTGTGGTGCTGCTGGATAAGGCTTATTTTTCGTTTGATCTTCTGGTTGAAAAGCCAATCTTTAAATTCTTCTTTTGTCATTAAAATGTGTTCCCCTTGCATATTCATCCTTCTTGGGGCAATTTTGAGAATCTGTCCTGGAATGACTTTTTCAGCTGAAAGTTTGTTTGTCGTTTTAATCTGCTCAGGGGATGTATGGAACTTGGAAGAAATATTCTGCAATGTATCTCCGGCTACAACTTCATAGGATGTAGGTACCCATAGCTTCTGTCCGACAACTAATAAATCTGATTGAATCCCATTGGTGATTTTTAATTCTTCTACAGAGGTTTCAAATTTTTTCGCAATCCCAGGTAATGTATCACCTGCTTGGACAACATACGTGTTTTCAGTACTATTTGCTCCTACATCTGTAGGAAGGAATGCGATAAAAATAAAGAAAAAGGCTCCAAATACAAATGCTATCCTGTTTTTCATGGCTCGTTCCTTTCATAACATGTTAGTATTAGTTTGTAAAAGAAATCTAATATTATGCTTCTTAGGTATTTGTAGGTTCTTTTTAATTTTTAGAGGAAATTCATGACAGAAAGCGAAGTAGTACTACGAAGTATATAGTATAAAACCGTCTTCACTTAGGAAGAAGGCAATGGGCGGCAAGGAGGAAAAAGTCATGCTAGAGTTTGAACCATACATAGATCAATTTGCAAGAATAAAAGTAATAGGTGTTGGCGGTGGTGGAAATAATGCCGTGAATCGAATGATTGAAGCAGGGGTAGAAGGTGTTGAATTCATAGCAGTAAACACAGATGGACAAGCACTTAATCAATCAAAAGCAGAAATCACCATTCAAATTGGTGCATCTTTAACGCGAGGGCTTGGTGCGGGTGCCAATCCCGAAATAGGGATGAGAGCCGTTGAAGAAAGCAAGAAAGAGATTGAGGACGCTTTAAGAGGAGCGGACATGGTCTTTGTCACCGCTGGAATGGGCGGTGGCACTGGTACTGGAGCAGCACCGGAAATTGCAAGAATTGCTAAGAAGCTGGGCTCATTAACAATAGGTGTTGTAACAAGACCATTCCGATTTGAAGGTCGTAAGCGTGCTGTTAATGCAGATGCAGGAATCGATGCAATGAAGGAAGCGGTTGACACCTTAATTATCATTCCTAATGAGAAACTATTGGAGATTGTCGATAAGCGTACACCGATGATTGAAGCCTTCCGCGAAGCAGACAATGTTCTACTCCGAGGGGTACAAGGGATTTCCGATTTAATTGCGGTCCCAGGATTAATTAATCTGGATTTCGCGGATGTAAAAACAGTCATGTCACACAGAGGAACAGCTTTGATGGGAATCGGTATGGCGAAAGGGGACGGGCGTGCAGTTGAAGCGGCAAATAAAGCAATCAATAGTCCACTTCTTGAAACATCCATAAGTGGTGCACGTGGTGTCATTTTAAATATTACAGGCGGACGAAATTTAAGTCTATTCGAAATACAAGAAGCGGCCGACGTGATTTCATCAGCAACACACGAAGATCTAAACATGATCTTTGGATCAGTCATTAATGACAACTTGAAAGATGAAATTATTGTGACGGTCATTGCGACAGGATTTACTGAAAATTAAAAAGACGCTTTAGAGTAACTGGTTTTCAGGTGAAAAGTAGTAAATAATAATAAATTTTAGCGTGAATTCACATATGAATTCACGCTTTTATTTTGGTTGATCGTTTAAAATTAACAATCGTGCAGATATTGTTTTTGTATGTTCAAAGCTACTTCGACCTCGGACACAACTGAGTAGGTTTTGGCATTGTATGTCTGAAGCTACCTCGACTTCGGACACAACCGAGTAGATTTTGCCTTTGTATGTCCAAAGCTACGTGAACTTCGGACACAACCGAGTAGATTTTGCCATTGCAAGTCCGAAGCTACCTCGACTTCGGACACAACTGAGTAGATTTTGCCATTGTATGTCCGAAGATAACTGGACTTCGGACACAACCGCGCAGATCTTGCCTTTGTAAGTCCGAAGCCATCTCAACTTCGGACACAACCGCGCAGATTTTGCCTTTGTATGTCCGAAGCTAGCTGGACTTCGGACACAACCGCGCAGATTTTGCCTTTGTATGTCCGAAGCTAGCTGGACTTCGGACACAACCGAGTAGATTTTGCTATTGCAAGTCCGAAGCTACCTCGACTTCGGACACAACTGAGTAGGTTTTGGCATTGTAAGTCTGAAGATACCTCGACTTCGGACACAACTGAGTAGGTTTTGCCATTGTAAGTCTGAAGATACCTGAACTTCGGACACAACCGAGTAGATTTTGCCATTGTATGTCTGAAGATACCTCGACTTCGGACACAATCGAGTAGATTTTGCCATTGTAAGTCCGAAGCTACGTGAACTTCGGACAAAACCGAGTAGATTTTGCTATTGCAAGTCCGAAGCTACCTCGACTTCGGACACAACTGAGTAGGTTTTGGCATTGTAAGTCTGAAGATACCTCGACTTCGGACACAACCGCGTAGGTTTTGCCATTATAAATCTGAAGATACCTGAACTTCAGACACAACCGAGTAGATTTTGCCTTTGTATGTCTGAAGAAACCTGAACTTCGGGCACAACTGTGTAGATATTGCCTTAGCTTGTCCGAAGATAACTGAACTTCGGACACAACCGGGCAAGTTTTGCTATTGCCTGTCCGAAGATACCTCAACTTCGTTCTCAACCGCGTAGGTTTTGCCATTATAAATCTGAAGATACCTGAACTTCAGACACAACCGAGTAGATTTTGCCTTTGTATGTCTGAAGAAACCTGAACTTCGGGCACAACTGTGTAGATATTGCCTTAGCTTGTCCGAAGATACCTGGACTTCGGACACAACCGGGCAAGTTTTGCTATTGCCTGTCCGAAGATACCTCAACTTCGTTCTCAACCGAGTAGGTTTTGCCATTATAAGTCTGAAGAAACCTGAACTTCAGACACAACCGAGTAAATTTTACTTTAGCCAGTCCGAAGCTACCTAAACTACAGACACAACCGCGCAGATTTTACCTATGCCTGTCCGAAGTCACCTGAACTTCGGACACAACCACGTAGATTTTATCTTAGTAGTCCGAAGACACACAGACTTTCGGACACACCCCCTCAAAATTAGCTATTGCAAGTACGAAGCTACCTCGACTTCGGGCACAACTGTGTAGATATTGCCTTAGCTTGTCCGAAGATAACCGAACTTCGGACACGACCGGGCAAGTTTTGCCATTACCTGTCCGAAGATACCTCAACTTCGTTCTCAACCGCGTAGGCTTTGCCATTATAAGTCTGAAGAAACCTGAACTTCAGACACAACCGAGTAAATTTTACCTTAGCCTGTCCAAAGCTACCTAAACCTCAGACACAACCGAAAAAATTTTACCCTTGCCTGCTTTGTCTAGCTCAGGCACCATCGGCTCTAGGTCACAAGCCAATCACCTTTGAAAGCAAAGGACGCCTTCTGTCAGCGCTAATCTTTGCTTATCGCCAATATACGGGCGTGAGCGAAGCTTTGTTATTTACGGAAGTAGATAACCAGCCGCTTGAAAAATGCTGTACCAATCTTCGCGGGATAACTGGACTTCACTTGCTTTCACGGAATCCTTTAATCGCTCGATATTCATGGTTCCAATTACCGGCTGCATGTTTGCTGGATGACGTAATAGCCACGCAATTGCAATAGTTGTATTGGATACGCCGTATTTTTCAGCAATTTCATCAATTTTTTGATTTAATTCTGGACATTTTTCATTACCGAGAAAAGGTCCTTCAAAATAACCATATTGAAAAGGTGACCATGGTTGAATGGTAATGTCATTCAATCGGCAAAAATCAAGGACATCTCCATCACGGTTAATGGATTGATCAATTTGCATATTAGTTGTAACACCACTTGCAATCATGTGGGCATTGGGGATACTTAATTGTAGCTGATTTGCAACAATTGGCTGCTTTACATATTTTTTTAATAACTGTATTTGCATCGGCTTTTGGTTAGAGACTCCAAAATGACGAACCTTCCCTGATGATTCCAACACATCAAATGCCTCTGCAACCTCTTCAGGCTCAACAAGGGCATCTGGACGATGTAAAAGTAAAACATCAAGATAGTCCGTTTTAAGACGTTTTAAGATTCCATCTACGGAATTAAGTATATGTTCTTTTGAAAAGTCAAACATTCCTTTTCGAATGCCACATTTGGATTGAAGAATGATTTTCTCCCTCACGTCATCGTTCATATGTATCGCATCTGCAAAGATTTCTTCACAAGTGCCACTTCCGTAAATATCGGCATGGTCAAAAAAGTTTGCTCCGTTTTCTAATGCCGTTTGTACAAACGCTTCCGCCTCAGGCTTTTCTAATGAGTTGATTCTCATACACCCTACTGCTATAACAGGAACCTCTAGTGAACTAGTGCCGAGTTTTATTTTTCGCATTGTGTTAAACCTCCAAGTTTTAATATAGGAATATTATTACTGTTACCCATTTCTAGTTTACATATTTCGCTATTGATTGGAAAGTATAGATAAAAGTCCTGCGGTAATATGTCAAGTACCAAAATCTAAGGAATTGGAAATTGTAAGCCAACCAATACCTAAAAAAGACAATACTTAAGAAACCCAGTAAGATATTAAACCATTTACTGGAAAACATTGAAGGATTTAGGATGTTTTATCCTTTAGTTATTCACCTTCCTTCTTGGCGTGTAGACTTGATCGTTGCGTAGCAGCGCATCGACCAACCGCACAAGTTTTCTTGCCGTTAAGACGAGTGCTCTTTTGTGTTGATGCTTAGGAACCTCACGATATTTTTTCAGGTAGTATGCCCGAAATTCAGGTTCATTTCGTTGAACCGAGTTGGCAGCTTCAACAAGGTAATAACGAAGAAATCTATTTCCTGAACGTATCATTTTGGTTTCCTCAGCTTGGAACTTGCCTGATTGATGCTTGGACCATGTAAGTCCACTATATTTGGCAATGGAAGCTTGGTTATCAAAGCGATCAATTTGTCCAATTTCGGCTAAAATACCAGCGGTATAGACTGGGCCTATTCCTGGAATCGTCTGTAAGGTATTAGGGATACCTTCTAGAAGCTTTTGGATGGCTTTGTCAAGTTCTTTAATCTGTTTAGTTATACTACGGATGGACTCTATTGAAGTCCCTAATAATAGGTCGATAGAATCTTCCACACACTTTGATAATCGGTAGGAAGATCTCGCAGCCTTTTGAATGGATTTCGCCACACACTCGGCGTCAGTAAAGCGATTTTTGCCCTTATCTTGAAGATAATTCGCAAGTTCTTGAAGATCCATTGAGCTAATTTCATCTAAGCTATATTGTTCAAGAAATAGCTCTAACATGGCATTTCCAAAAACCGAACTATCCACTTCAGTCGTAAAGGAACTACACTTATAAAATAAGTGTTGCAGAAAATATTGCTTTTCTCGCGTTAGGTTATGAACGAGATGATATCTCATTCTTGTCAACCTTTGAAGAGCAATAAATTGTTCCTGCATGACCGCCGTTAGTGGAAGACGTCCAAACCGTAAGCGATCTGCAATAATCCAAGCATCGACTTGGTCTGTTTTATCCAGGTCAACATATGACTCTTTAAATTTTTTAATTAGTTTTGGATTAATAGTAAAGACTGTTGTTTTAAATTCTTTAAGAGATTCATCCTCGTGAAAAAACATAGCAGGATGCCAACTATAGACTGAAGTGGCCTCCATCCCGATTTGAATCTCGGAAATTGAGTTACTTTGGGCTATCTTGACAATCAGATCTTTCAGATAAGATGCCCCTGTCAAATTGTTGTCAACAGTGAGAGCAGTTAATGCTTTTCCTTCAAAATTCATGACACAAGCTTTCATATCTTGAGAGCTAACGTCTATTCCAACAAATAATTTCATGGTGGCTAACCTCCTTTCAATCTAGGATCAAGGGAAGGACTCTTCGGGATATCCCCAGTGTACTTGTCGGTCAATCACCCTCGCGTATTAGAACTCACTTTGGTCCATGAGCTGCCTGGAAGCTGCAACTTCCAGCATGGGCTGCCAAAGGGAACAGCCTGCGGGTTAGAAGTTCGAACAAGGACTGGGGAGACAGACTTTTGTAGTAGTCAAAGCTACAGGAGATGATAGAAATCCCCCAAACGATCCTAAGACCATTATCTAGGGACATCACGAAAAGTCCACCCTTTGGAAAACTTTTTCAGATGGTGGGGGGCTAGCCCCCCACTATCTGAACTAACATCTATAGAATTATCAAAGAACAATATTTTAATTGGAAATTACCTCGAAAGAGGACTATAAACTTACTATACGAGGAGGTTAAGTAATGAACCAAATAAAACGCTTATTCATGCTGTTATTATTAGCATTTCCGATGTTTTTCTTAGCGGGTTGTGGGGATGACGAAAGACCTGAGGAAGGCGAGGAAATTGAAGAGATTGAAGAGGAAGATGAAATCGGTGACGGCGAGATTGATGATGAGTAGAATATAAAAGGAGTTCTCCCAAAATCGGGTAGAACTCCTTTTTTTAGTTATGCAGTGGTTGTTGCTGTTTTAGTATCTTTTTTCACATGAATTCGTTTTGTTAAGAATGGTACTGCAAATCTATCTACACCGTAGTAGTATGTTGCAGCGCCTGCGAATAAGAGAATAACTGCTAATGTGTAAAGTACTGGGTTTGTGCTAACTGTTCCAGCAAGTAAGAAGTTTAGGTTCATGAATGCCCCTGCAATTAATGCTGGGATTGTTGCAGCACCTAAGATTAATCCAAGTCCAACTAGAACTTCTCCCCATGGAATGAGTACGTTAATTATATCAACGTTTGGAACGGCAAAGCCTTCTAGGAATGTTGCATACCAACCTGCCACTGCTGGGTGTTCGCCACCAGCCTTTGCAAGTGCTCCTTGGAGGAATCCACCTGCGTCAAATCCTCCAGTCAATTTATGAAAACCAGCTTCTAGCCATTGAATACCTAACCATACACGTAATACTGTCCAAATAACTGCCATTTTAGGTCCTTTTAAGAATGTTCTCATCTTAATCTCCCCTTTTATTTTATATTGTGAAACTATTCACAAGTTGTTATAAAAAAATATGATCGTTTTAGCTGCCAGCTTGGGTAGTTAGTTTGTGAAGTTTTTCACTAACTTTCTACACTCTTAATATACAATGGATTTTCAATTAAAGCAATGGGCTTCACAAATATGACACAAATGTTTTTTGATTGTATTTATAGTCTCAAAGTTAACGTTTTGTATAGGGAATGATTATAATCACCGAAAATTTTAATAAGGGAAAATTTTTCAAAAAGTGTTTGACTTTGGGTATTTTACACTCTATAATCCATTTATAAAGTAAAACTAGAACGTATTAATTTAATAAAGGACTCTTATCCAGAGCGGTGGAGGGACATGGCCCTACGAAACCCGGCAACCTTCAAGATTATTCTTGAAAAGGTGCTAATTCCATCAGGTAAAATTACCTGAAAGATAAGAGGAGGAAAAAAGCCCTCTTCTTACTAGAAGGGGGCTTTTTTCATCGTTAGGATATGCAAGTTAGAAGTTGTATTAGTACTATTCCTAGTTTTCCTATAAAAATACTGGAGGTACAGACATGAAGAAAATAAGCGTTATTTTTATTGCTGTATTACTGTTGATTGGAATTGCAGGTTGTTCGAATAGCACAAGTAAAGCGAGTCAAGGAAGTGAAAAACCTAAAAAAATCACATTAGATTATGCTTTTTATTCGCCTACGAGTCTTGTGTTAAAAGAGTTTGGGTGGGCTGAAGAAGCATTCAAAGAAGAGGGAATTAAGGTTGAATTTGTTCTAAGTCAAGGAAGTAATAAAGCATTGGAATTTTTAAATAGTGGAAGTGCGGATTTCAGTTCATCTGCAGGCGCAGCGGCTCTAATGGCAAAAGCAAAGGGTGCTCCAATTGAATCGGTGTATATTTACTCGAAGCCAGAGTGGACAGCATTGGTCGCAAATAAAGATTCAAAGATTCAAAATATAAGTGATTTAAAAGGAAAAAAGGTTGCTGCAACTATCGGAACAGACCCATATATTTTCCTATTACGCGCCCTTAATGAGGAAGGGTTAAGTCCATCAGATGTTGAAATCGTTAACCTCCAGCATGGAGATGGAGCGGCCGCGTTATCTTCTGGTCAGGTGGATGCATGGTCGGGGTTAGATCCTCATATGGCAAGAGTTGAATTAGAAACGGATGCGAACCTTTTTTACCGCAATGCAGATTTTAATACGTATGGAACCTTAAATGTGCGTTCTGAGTTTGCGGAAAAATATCCCAAGTACGTAGAAAAAGTCATTGAGGTCTACGAAAAGGCTCGTAAATGGGTTTTAGAAAATCCAGAGGAAACAGCGGAAATTTTGGCAAAGTCCGCAAATATTGATATTGAAGTTGCTAATAAACAATTAAATGAACGAAATGATTTTTCTAATCCTGTTCCTGGTGAAATACAAATTGAGGCATTAACCGAAGCAGGTAAGGTGCTTCAAGCGCAGGAAATCATCGGAAAAGATGTTAAATTGGATCAACTGGTTCAGGAATTGATTAATCCTACGTTTGCGGAAAACGTAATTAAACAATAGGGATTGTGCCTCTTTTAAAACGGCACTTCCTCGTGATAGGAGACGGTAAAATGAGCACAAAAGGCGGAGCGTTGACTAGACAAATTAAGGTGAAATCAAAGCGTGAGTTTGTATTATCAGGAAGTCTAAAAGTAGTTCTACTTGGGAGTATCATCCCGGCTATTTTAATCGTGGTTTGGCAATATTTAAGCCATATTGGTGTCCTTGAAGGTCATCTTATGCCGGCACCAACGGTTATCCTTGCGAAAATAATTGAATTTGCTGGAGATGGAAGTCTGTGGGGCCATATTGGGATTACGTTATATCGCATCTTTTTTGGGTTTCTCATTGGGGTAGTTGCTGCTGTTATATTTGGTTCATTGGTCGGCTATTTTAGAATTGCTGAACAGTTACTAGACCCGATGATTCAGGCTTTCCGTTCGATTCCGTCCCTTGCTTGGGTACCTCTTTTTATCTTGTGGATGGGGATTGCAGAACCATCAAAAATTACACTAATTGCGGTTGGGGTATTTTTTCCGGTTTATTTAAACATCGTGTCAGGCATACAGGGTGTTGACCGAAAGTTGATTGAGGTAGGGAAAATCTATAATTTTTCATCGTTTGAGTTAATTAGAAAGGTAATATTGCCTGCATCCCTTCCTTCTTTTCTAGTTGGAATCCGAAGTGGGCTTGGGCTAGGTTGGATGTTTGTCGTTGCAGCTGAATTAATGGGTGCTAGTCAGGGGATTGGATATTTGCTTGTTGTTGGCCAAAACTCCTATTCTCCTGAGACGGTCATCGCAAGCATCGTACTATTTGCGATTTTAGGTAAAATAACAGATTCCATTTTGAAGAAAACAGAGGAAAAAACTCTTCACTGGCAGGATAGCTTTGTGAAGTAGACCTGAAAGGATGAATTAGATGCTGGCAGTTCAAAATGTCTCTAGAACCTTTTCGAATGGTACGACAGGGTTTAAAAATATAAATCTTGAAACAAAACAAGGTGAAATTGTGGGAGTACTAGGTACGAGTGGGTGTGGAAAGAGCACCTTATTACGTGTCTTATCTGGATTAGATTCGGATTATACAGGTACGGTGAAAATAAGCGGGGACATCATTAAGTCCGTTCATGAAAAGGTGGGCGTTATTTTTCAAGAATCACGTTTAATGCCATGGTTGACAGTATTAGAAAATATCTCGTTTGGTTTAAAGAATGATAGTAAGAAAAGTGAAAAAGCCCAGGAATATGTAAAGTTAGTAGGATTGCAAGGATTTGAAAATCATTATCCAAAGGATATCTCCGGTGGGATGGCACAAAGAGTATCGATTGCTCGTGCACTTATCACAGCACCTCAAGTTTTGCTATTAGATGAACCATTTAGTGCGCTTGATGCATTTACGAAAATGCAGTTGCAAGATTTGTTGCTGACAATATGGGAGAAATACAAATCAACGATGCTCGTCGTTACTCACGATATCGATGAAGCACTTTATTTATGCGACCGAATTGTTATTTTAAAAGGGCAGCCGGGTGAAATCTATCAAACGATTCACATTGATGATCCAAAGCCCAGATCTCGTGGTGATATAAAGTTGGCACAATTGAAGGCGGAAATATTGTCTCTACTAAGTTAAAGAAAGGAGAGAGTGGAATTGACAACCACACAATTAGGTGCGATAAGACCTTTTGAAGGTACCTATAATCTACAAAACTATGATCAGGTATACCAAGACTTTTCATGGGAGGAAGTTGAAAAGGAGTTTAGTTGGTATCAAACTGGGCAAGTCAATATGGCGTATGAATGTATTGACCGGCATGTCGACGATGGGTATGGAGACAAAGTTGCCCTTCACTACATTAATGAAGCAGAAGAACAAATTTTTACATTTAAAGATATCAAAGAAAAATCGGACCACTTAGCGTCGGTGTTAAGAAAATACGGGGTTAAAAAGGGCGATATTGTCTTTATCTTTTTGCCGAAAAACCCGGAAATGTATATTGCGATGATTGCAGCAGTTAAAATCGGAGCCGTTGCAGGACCGCTTTTTGAAGCATTTATGGAGGATGCGGTAAGGGATCGCATTTCAGACTGTGAGGGTCGTTTTTTAATCACTGACTCGGAGTTGGTAAAAAGGGTCCCAAAACAAGAATTGCCTTCACTCGAAACCGTGTTTATTACGGAGGGATCAGAAAAGTGTAAGGAAGATGAAATCTCACTTGTAGAGGCATTAGCTGAAACGAAAAGTGAGAATAGAGTGATTGAATGGTTGGAGCTTGAAGATCGCCTCAATATTCACTATACAAGTGGGTCAACCGGGAAACCAAAGGGAATTGTGCATGCACATCGCGCGATGATTCAACAGTACCAAACGGGAAAATGGGTCCTTGATTTGAAAGAGGACGATATTTATTGGTGTACCGCACACCCCGGCTGGGTAACAGGAACGGTGTACGGAATCTTTGCTCCTTGGCTAAATCGTGCCACAATTGTCGTTAACGGTGGGAGATTTAATGCAGATTCCTGGTATTCAACAATTGAAAAAACAGGAGTAACGGTTTGGTATAGTGCACCTACAGCATTCAGGATGTTAAAGGCAGAAGGAAATGAAGTATTAAACGAATACGATTTACGCTCTTTACGGCATATTTTAAGTGTTGGAGAGCCGTTAAATCCTGAGGTTATTACCTGGGGGATTGAAGCTTTGGGAAAAAGAATCCATGATACTTGGTGGATGACAGAAACGGGCGGACAATTGATCGTCAATCTTCCATCAGAGGTTATAAAAACGGGCTCAATGGGGAGACCTTTTCCAGGTATCAAAGTTGCCATAATCGACGATGACGGAAATCCGCTCCCAAATGGTCAGGTAGGTCATCTTGGCATTAAGGCATCTTGGCCATCAATCATGAGAGAAGTTTGGAAAAATGAAGAAAAGTATCATTCATATTTTGTAAATGGTTGGTATGTATCAGGTGACTTGGCTATTTTAGATGAGGATGGCTATGTGTTTTTCCAAGGGCGAAGCGATGATATGATTAATTCTTCTGGAGAGCGAATCGGACCTTTTGAAGTCGAAAGTAAGCTAATTGAACATCAAGCGGTTGCTGAGGCAGGTGTCATCGGAAAGCCAGACCCAATAAGAGGGGAAATCGTAAAGGCCTTTATCGTTCTAAAAAACGGTTACAGCCCAACGAAAGACTTACTAGAGGATATTCGCGTGTTTGTTAAACAACATCTTGCAGCACATTCCGCTCCAAGGGAAATTGAAGTATTGGATGAACTGCCGAAAACAAAGATTAGCGGAAAAATTTTAAGAAGAGAGCTAAAAGCACGAGAAGTTGAAAAGGAAGTAGTAAGGTAAGGCGTTATAGTTATAGAGGTATATTAGAGAAAACAGCGTGAGATTGTACTCACGCTGTTTTCTTTATACAAGGAAAGATATAGTTCAGAATCAGGTATACATTTGGACACAAAGGTTGAAGGTTTCGGTTGTGAGAGTCCGAATCTCGCGTACATTCTGACACAGGTCCACCGGTTTCAGTTGGTTGAGTCTGAATCAGCTATATATTCGGATACGAGGTTAAAGGTTTCTGTCGTGAGAGTCCGAATCCCCCATACATTCGGACACAAGGGCGACCGGTTCCAGTCATCCGAGTCCGAAATCCCAGTTGATAGCAATTCGCAAGAGGTTGTGACAGTCATCCGAGCCCCAAACACTCCATCATTCGAACACACCGAGTACTTTTATTTGAGCTATAAGTTCAAATCGCGTTTTATCCTAAGAATTGAGTGTAAAAGAAAATGTCAATTTACCCTTCAGTCTTACGCTTTCCTATACGATAACAGTCAAACAAAGGTAGAAACATTTTTTGTGAATAAAAGTCTGATATCGCACAAGGTGACCACATAAATGTTATAATTTGTGAAAAAGGGCGGTGGGTAAATTGTGTTTAATTTTGTTTGCCTATCAGGCGCATCCGATTTATAAATTAATTGTTGCGGCCAACCGAGATGAGTTTCTTCAACGGCCAACGGCTCCGATTCATTTTTGGGAGGATGAGCCTGCTCTGTTGGCTGGAAGAGATCTTGAAAAAATGGGAACCTGGATGGGGGTCACCAAAACCGGGCGTTTCGCAGCCATCACGAATTATCGAGATCCAAGTGAAGTCTCAGTAGGTAAAAGGTCTAGAGGAGCAATCGTAAAAGAGGCTCTCCTCCATAAAGGCGATATTGCTGAGTATATGAAGCAGTTGGAAGAGACGAACTCTCAGTATCCTGGTTATAATCTTTTAGCAGGTGACCCACAGCATTTATATTATTACTCAAATGTCGGAAAAAGATTGGAAAAGTTCCAACCAGGTATCCACGGGCTTAGCAACCATTTGCTTGATACAAATTGGCCAAAAGTACAAAAAGGGAAAGAGGAACTTTCAAAGATTATTATGGGAGAAGATTTAGTGGAAAATCTATTCCAGCTCCTTCAGAACACAGACCGGCCAAACGACAACCTTCTACCCAAAACTGGGGTGTCCCTTGAGTGGGAACGGATTCTTTCTTCATTATTTATTCAAACAAATGGGTATGGGACAAGAAGTTCAACCGTATTATTAATGTCGGATACAGAAATTCAATATGTTGAGCGGGTTCACGATAGTTCGGGACAGAGCGACCGAGAATTTCGCTTTCCGATTAAGTCATAACAAAGTTCATTTAGCCAATCGTATATAATAGAACAAAGATGATAAATCTATTAAAAATAAAGAATGAGGAAAAAAGTCGAAAAATGGGTAAAGAGTACGAAATCATATATATTGTACTCTATTTTTTGTTTCTTTTTTTCATTTATGTTACAGCTCGATAACAAGCGGGATAAAGGTGTTTTTCATCTTGAAAGACCCATTATTCTGTGTCAATATGGAGAATGGGATAATTGTCGAAAAAACTTATTCAAACAATTTTTGCTAATAAAATGTAATGTGATATAGATACTAGGGAGATCGATATTAAATGAATACTAATAAAGCAGTCATTTTAGGTTGCAATTACTATATAGGGTTAAGCACAATAAGGTGTTTAGGCAGGCAAGGTATACATACGGTTGCAGTCGATTATTCATATGAAAATACGTATGGTGCAGATTCAAAATATTGTACGGAGCATATTATTGCACCACATTACCGAAAAGACACAGAAGGCTTTATTTCCTTTTTAAAAGAATATGCAAGAAAGCAAACAGCAAAGCCTGTTCTTATTCCTTGTCATGACAACTATGTGGAAGTCATTGACCAATATTTAAATGAATTAAAAGAGTATTATCTAATCCCGCAAACGGAGCAGGGTCTTTATACGAAAACAATGGATAAACAACTCCTTCATCAGTTAGCAACTGAACATGGAATGCTTGTTCCTGAGACAGTTCGTGTAAATGAAGAAAATTTCTATGAAAAAATTGAGGAGACGTTAAAATATCCTTGTGTGGTGAAGCCAACCGATTCACCAACCTTTGTTTCGATCTTTCGTAAAAAATTATTTATCGTCAACAATCGCGAGGAGTTAGACGAAGCGCTCAAAAAGGCAAAAGAAGCAAAACAAGAGGTAATTGTTCAGCGAATCATTCCAGGATTTGATGATCATATGTATACCTTTGATGCATATTTAAATCAGGACGCGAAGGTTACTCATTGGGTGACTGCTCAAAAGTTTCGCCAATATCCGATCAATTTTGGGGCTTCTGTGTATACGGGGCAACGCTATGTTCCTGAGCTCTTTGAAATAGGCTCACGCTTTTTAGAAGCGATTGGCTATAAAGGGTTTGTAGAAATTGAGTTTAAAAAGGATGCCGAAACTGGACAATATTATTTAATTGAATTAAATGTGAGGATTACCAATTTTAATGTGTTATTAAATAAGGTTGGTTTTAACTTCCCATACATTACATATCGAGAGCTTACGGGTAACCCACTTCCTCCAAAGGGCCTTAAGCATGATACGAATCAAGTATTTTGGTATGCCTATGAGGATTTTTATGCCGTGAAGGGATATTTAAAAACAGGTCAGCTTTCACTTGGCGAGGTCATTCGTTCTTATTTTAAACCAAAGGCCTACGCAATTTGGGACTGGAATGATCCAAAGCCGTTTTTCTCATTTGTAAAAATGATTTCGGGGAAGAAACGTAATTAATGTTGTTTATCGCACTTCCAAAACATCAAATCTAAAAGAAACGTTAAGAAAAGAGGGAACAAAATGGTAAAATTACATGAGCTTCTAACAGCAATTGAGGTTCAAAAAACCATTGATGATAAGGATATTGAAATTAGTGGGCTATCATATCATTCTGGAAAGGTGAAGGACGGACATCTTTTTGTATGTATAAAAGGCTATAAAACGGATGGCCATAAATACTTATCGCAGGCAATTTCAAATGGTGCAGTGGCTTGTGTTGTTGAGGATGTGCAAGAAGGATTAGAGATTCCTCAAATCGTGGTAAAAAACAGCCGTATTGCACTAGCGCGACTTGCAGCAGAATTTTATGGGAAGCCATCTGAAAAAATGAATATGATTGGGATTACAGCTACGAATGGGAAAACCACAACATCGTTTATGACGAATGCAATTCTAGAGGAAGAAGGGTACAGAACAGGTCTTATTGGTACAGTATCCATTAAGATTGACGATTTTGCGATTCCTTCTGAGCTTACAACTCCTGAATCCCTTGATTTACAGTTTTACTTGGGGCAAATGGTAGATAAAGATGTATCCCATGTGACAATGGAGGTTTCATCAAACGCATTAGAAACACATCGTGTTGAAGCAGTAGACTATGATATTGTCACTTTAAATAATATCAGTCGTGAGCATATTGATTCCCATGGCTCGTTTGAAAGATATTTTGAAGTGAAATCAGGTTTAATCCGCCATGCAAGTGAAAAAAGCTTTGCCATTTTAAATCTGGATGATGAGTATTCGACTTCCTTAATTGAACAAACGAAGGCACAGGTCATCACATTTGGCTTAGACAGCAAAGAGGGGCATATTGCTTGCAAAAATTTGGATTTGACCACGGGTAGAGCGAAGTTTACAATTGAGATTTTAAAGCCTTTCTCTCGCTATGAAAACAAGATTGAGCCAGGTGAATTTGAGATTGAACTATCAGTTCCTGGTTTGCACTCTGTGTATAATGCGATGGTGGCAATTACAATTGGTCTTCTTTGCGGAGTGCCGGTATCCTCCATTCAAAAGGGATTAAAAAACTTTGGTGGAGTGGAACGTCGCTTTGAGTTTATTTTTGAAGATGACATTAAAATCATCGATGACCACTTTGCGAATGCTGGGAATATTGATGTGACTCTTCAGACATTGAAATATATGGAATATAAGGATTTGCATTTAGTCTATGCGATTCGAGGAGAGCGTGGTCCGACGGTTAACCGTGAAAATGCAGAGGCGATCGTCAAGTGGGCAAAAACGCTAGGGTTCAATGAAATTATTGCGACAAAGAGTGTCTCCCATGTCACTTCAAAGGACTATGTAACAGATGAAGAAACAGCTGTGTTCAAGGAAGTCATGGCAGAAGCGGGAGTTCAGGTTTCTCTTTATGATGAGCTGGATGACGCCATTGCGCAAGCCTTAACTCATGCCGAGCCGGGGGATGTTGTAATCCTTGCAGGTGCACAAGGCATGGACTACGGTGCAGGTGTTGCCCTACAGCAAATCGCAAAAACGAGACCTAATGTATCGCGTGAGAAATTATTTTTCCCATTACGCAACCGTGTGGCCGGACTAACAAAGGAACAACGCCAAATGTTAGGACGTAGTGACGGGTAAAACAACAGAGGAAAGCGAACTGTAAAAATCTAAGATGTAAAGGTGATTAAACTATGTGTGGCTTCGTTGGTTTTGCTGATTCAAAGCTTGAAATAGATAAAGTACAAGTAATAAATGAAATGATGGATACAATAATTCATAGAGGTCCAGATAGTGGTAATCACTATTCGGACGAACATGCAACATTAGGCTTTCGTCGCCTAAGTATCATTGACTTATCTGAAGAAGGAAGTCAGCCAATGTTCAATGAAGACGGAAGCTGCGTTTTAGTCTTCAATGGCGAAATCTACAACTATCAAGAACTTCGTGAGGACCTAATCCAAAAAGGCCATATTTTCAAATGTGACGCAGATAGCGAAGTCGTTATCCATGCTTATGAGGAATATGGAGTAGACCTTTTACAAAAAGTACGCGGGATGTTTGCATTTGCCATTTGGGATAAAAACAATGAATCCATGTTTTTAGCGCGTGACTTCTTTGGAATTAAGCCTTTATACTATACACAAAATACAGCAGACAACTCACTTATTTTCGGCTCTGAAATCAAAGCATTTTTAAAGCAGCCGGCATTTAAGAAAGAGTTAAATAAAGACGCGTTAAAACCATATTTAACTTTCCAATATTCAGTGCTTGATGAGACTTTCTTCAAAGGTGTCTATAAATTAAAGCCTGGTCACTACATGATTTATAAAAAAGGAAATCTTGAAATTAAGCCATATTGGGACGTTAATTTTGATGCAGATAATAAAGGTCTTGAACACTATATAGAAGAAATTAATAATACATTAAAAGAATCGGTTAACTATCACAAAATCAGTGATGTAAAAGTAGGTTCTTTCTTATCCGGCGGGGTTGACTCTAGTTATATTACGGCGTTATTAATGCCAAACAAAACATTTTCTGTTGGATTCCAGGATTATGAAGGAATCTTCAATGAAACCAATTTGGCTAAGGATTTATCTGACATACTTGAAATAGAAAACTATAAAGAATTGATGACGGCAGATCAGGCATTTGAAATGCTACCGACAATCCAGTATCACATGGATGAACCTCAATCAAATTTATCCTCTGTTCCGTTATACTTTTTATCAAAATTAGCCAGTGAGCATGTTACAGTTGTCCTTTCTGGTGAAGGCGCAGATGAGATTTTCGGAGGCTATGTCTGGTACCAGAAGTCTGCGAAGCTAGAAAAATACGAAAAGATTCCATTTGGGATTCGTCGCGCGATATCTGCAATTAGTGGTGCATTTCCGAAAAATACAATCACAAACTTCCTTGTGAAAGGTGGACAACCTGTTGAGGAAAAGTTCATCGGCCAAGCAAAAGTATTCGAGGAAGAAGATGCTCGTAAAGTCTTGAAAGAGGAATACCAAACTGGCCCGTCTATTCAAAGTATTACGAAAAAAGTGTATGATGATGTAAAGGGAAAAGACGATGTTACGAAAATGCAGTATCTTGACCTCAAACTTTGGTTACCAGGGGATATTCTTTTAAAAGCAGACAAAATGAGTATGGCCCACTCGATTGAATTACGGGTTCCGTTCTTAGATAAAGAAGTGATGTCAATGGCGTCACATATCCCAAGTAATTTGCGTGTGAATCAAATCGATACAAAATATGCTCTTCGTGCTGCATCGAAAAAGGTGTTACCAGAAGAATGGTCGAATCGAGAAAAAGTTGGATTCCCAGTTCCAATGAGACACTGGCTTCGTGAAGAGAAATACTACAACATTGTAAAAGAAATGTTTGAATCCGATATCGCGAAAGAATTCTTCCATACAGAAGAACTCGTTAAATATCTTGATGACCATTTCCACGGAAGACATAACTACGCAAGATACATCTATACGGTCTATGTATTCCTTGTTTGGTACAAGAAATTCTTTATTGAGTTATAAAGTTTGTTTTCTTCACATATATATGGTTTCTAGTAATTGTCTAAAGATTGTCTTACAGAGTAAAGGGGCAGATAGAAGTGAAAAAAATAGTAAGAGGACTATTATTTTTGAATTTCGTTTGTGTCATTTATTTATTGCTGAATGTTGAAACGGTTAAAGGCATTGCTAGAAATCTGATTTCAGGGGCAGACGGGATTACATCTGGGCTCACAATTGTGTACGCTCAGGAAAATAACCCATATCGGGAAGTATCAAACGGTAAAGTAGAAGTATTCATACCAGTCGAAAAGGTTCTACAATTACCGGAGCTTCCAAACGGCTGTGAAATTACATCACTTACTTCCGTGTTGAATTTTTATGGCTATAATGTTTCAAAAGTGGATATGGCTGATCATTATTTACCGAAGGAGCCTTTTACAACAATCAACAATGTTTTATACGGACCAGATCCAAATAAGGCATACGCAGGAAACCCAAGGGAATGGAGCGGATTCTTCTCTTATGCGCCTCCAATTATACAAGCAGCGAATGCATATTTAGGAAAAGAAGGTGCTCAATTAGAACCTGTTGACCTGACTGGAAGCACTCGTGAGGAAATCATAATGGAGCTTGAAGAGGGGAACCCTGTGGTAGTTTGGGTAACTCTTGACTTAAGTAAGAAAAAGGTCAACTATTCTTGGAATATTCGTGACTCAAAAACAAAGTTTAATGCTCCTACTAACCTACATGCCGTGGTTTTAAATGGTTATATAGGTGATAAGGTGCATGTCATGAATCCATTGCAAGGGCAAGTCACATACGATGCAGATGCGTTTTTTGCGAGCTATGTTGACTTAGGGAGTCATGCAATGACGGTTAAATAAAATATATGTTTCAAAAAGGAGGATGAAAATGACGGGCCGACAAAAATGCCACGTCCTGCGTCATATTCACCGCACTTTTTAAACAACCTCTTAAATGAAACTAGGTGTTTAAACATGGAACAAAAAAAATTAGGTGTTATCGGTGGCATGGGTCCGAAGGCTACTTCTGTTTTTTTTGACAAAATTGTTAATAAAACAGAGGCACATAAGGACCAGGACCATCTAAATATGATTATTCTAAATCATGCTACCCTTCCAGACCGAACAAATGCAATCCTTACAAACACAGGCGAGACATTCTTAGATGCTGTAAAAGATGATTTCAAGTTGCTAGAAGCTGCGGGCGTTGCTAATATTGCAATACCTTGTAACACATCTCATTATTTTTACGATGAGCTTCAGAAGCTAACGAATATCCCTATCATCAACATGGTCGAAGAAACAATTAAAGAAATTCATCATCGGCATGGTGAAGGAACGAAGGTCGGAATTCTTGCAACAAACGGTACGATTCGCAGCGGAATCTATGCAGATGTTTGTAAGAAATATAATCTTGAGCTCTTAGCCCCAAATGATAGCTTACAAGAAAAGGTCATGGATATTATATATAACAATGTAAAAAGTGATCTCGATGTTGATTCTAGTGAACTTGAGCAGCTAATCAGGCATCTTGTTGAAAAAGAGCATTGTAAAATTGTGATATTGGCTTGTACAGAATTGTCCTGTATTAAATTAAGTGATGAGGCTGTTAAAAGCAGCATTGATGCGATGAATGTACTTGTTGAAAGATCAATCTTACGTTCAGGCAAGCGATTGAAATAAGATTGTTACACCAAAAAATGATAATGAACCGGTTAGATCAAACTGGAAATTAAACTCACCTAAAAAGGGTGAGTTTTTTTATAGTATAATTCAAGATGCTTGTCGAATTTTTTGGGATTCGTCGTTCCTATAGTTTGTCGAATAATCTTTGGGAAACCCAGTATTTTCAAGTGTTTATGAAATATAATTGTAATATTACTTTGGCGTTTTATTACAATTTTTTATGTTATAATACAAAACGTGAGAATATATAGCAAAATATGATACTTATGGTGAAAAATAAATATTTTTCATCCTTTTATAGGTTGCTAGTTTGGTAGAAGGAGATGTGCCGGTTGAAAAGAAAACTTCTTATGATTGGAATGGGTATATCAATAGGACTTGGAAGTTTATTGACATCTATGCCTAATACTGTATTAGCGATTCAAAAGAATGAAGAGCTAGAAAATGAAAAGAAGGAAGTTCTGGATAAAAAGACAGAAGTAGAGTCTGAAATCTCCCAAAAGAAGGGAGCTCTAAATGAAGTCAAACAACAACAGGTTAGTGTCGAGCAGGAGATTAAAAGGCTTGATTTTGCTGTAAGTGAAACGAGAGGTAAAATTGAGAGCATAAAAGCAAAGATTCAGGAAACGAAAGAAGAAATTGCGCGTCTTGAGGCGGAAATGAAAGTGCTCGAGGAACGTATTCAAAAACGGGACGAGCTTATCAAGGAGCGGATGCGTAGTCTTCAACAAAGTGGTGGAGTTGTTAGTTATGTAGATGTGTTACTCGGTGCAAAAAGCTTTAATGATTTTATCAACCGGGTAAGTGCGGTATCTACATTTGTACATGCTGATCGCGAAATTATGAAAGAACATGAAGCGGATATTAAATTACTTGAGGAAAATAAAGCAGAGGTAAAGACCTTACTTGCACAGCAGGAAGACCAATTAAAAGAACTTGATCGGTTAGAGGTTCAGCTCCAATCACAAATTCAAGAACAAAATAAAGTTATGAAGCAATTAGAGGCCCAAGAACAGAAAATGCATAAAGAGCTCCATGCGCTAGAGGATGTTGGAGAATTATTAGCTGCGCAGGAAAAGGCAATTCAAATGGAAATTAATGCATGGAACCAAAGGCAAAAGGAACTTGAAGAGCAACAAAGAAAAGCTGAAGAAGAACGGAAAAAAGCTGAAGAGGAACGGAAAAAGGCCGAAGAGGCTGGTACTACACCGCCACCACTACCACCAGCACCTCCACCTGTTGTGAACAATAGTGGGTTTATTAAACCAACAACAGGCCGAGTCACATCCGAATTTGGAATGCGCTGGGGAAGTATGCACTTTGGGATTGATATTGGAAAAGGTGGACGACCAGGAAATATTCCAATTTACGCGGCTGCAGGCGGTACGGTTACGCGCTCACGTCTTGAAAGTAGCTACGGTAATGTCATCATGATCACCCACTATATCAATGGACGTCAAATGACCACCGTATATGCACACTTACAGGAACGTTTCGTTGGTCAATATGACCGAGTGGAACAAGGCGATTTGATCGGCTATATGGGGACTACAGGTGACTCGACTGGTCCGCACCTTCATTTTGAAATTTATAACGGACCATATAGTCCAACACAATACAGTGGCGGACACTCAAACGCAGTGAACCCACGTCAATATGTTTCCTTTTAAGGATTAACGCGCCCGACCGAGTATGGTCGGGCTTTTTTACTTTATTGGAAAAAAAGACATCACCTTTTTCCGACAAAACAAAAACCCACATCACATGTGGGTTTAACAGCTTATAAAGTTTTTGCCTTCTTTTTTAAGCCTTCAAAATCGAGGATATGGATATCCCTTTGTCCATTTACCTCAATTAGGTTTTCAGAAATAAATTTTACAAACTTCCGGCTAATGGTTTCAGGTGTTGTACCAATGAGAGACGCTAGAATCTTTTTAGTAATAGGGAGCTTAAAGCGGCCATCCTTAGAGCGAACCCTGTCATTGAACAAGAGGAGAACACTTGCTAATCGTTGTTCAACCTCCATTAGGCTCAGTAAACTCATCCACTCGTCGGCTTGATAAATCCGCTCATTTAATGCCCGCATGAAGCGGAGAGCCATTTTGTGATTTCGTTCTAACGTATTAACAAAATCCTGTTTTTGAATCGTATAAATAACCGTATCGTTGATTGCTACTGCGTTGGCATAATGATTTTCTGATTGAAGCATCACGGATTGGCCGAAAAAATCATCAGGGAATAAGAGACGAACGATTTGTTCTTTTCCGTCCTCAGCCACTTTTGTAATTTTAATGATCCCCTCACCGATAATATAGAGGGTATCGGAAGGGTCACCTTCTCTAAAAATCACTTCCCCTTTTCGATAATCGCGAATTTGCGTGACCTTTTGTAAAAGGTTCATTTCTTGCTCATTTAAACCATGAAAAATAGGTACCTGTCGAATAGAGCTTGGATCATGTGGACTGCTAATCATACAGAACACTTTTTCTCCTTTCAAATGCCCATAAAATGCGGACTCTTGTTGTACTATAGTTTACCTATCTTGCCGAAGTCTAAACGATTTATCGTTTCGAAAGTGTAAGAGTATAACTTACTTTTTTCGGTCCCTTTACTTCAAGAGGATTGATGTACTACAATAGAGTTTCACTTTATGTTATTCCAAAACTTATTATTTTAAAAAATTACTTGTAAAACTTGATTTATATCAAGGAAACTTTCTGTTTTCGACTATAAGATAAGAATAACATATTTATTATGAATTATGACGATATAATGACACTATTTTGCCTGTTTTTTCAGCTTTTTTCAGGAGTTTTCCAATGTAAGCATTTTACTAGAAATCTGTGGAAAATGGGGTATAGTAAGTGTAGACGTCATATTTCTATAAAATACAAATTTTGTCTATTAAGTATTACAAGTGCAAGTTTAAAAAGGAGGATGAAGAGGACCAAGAAGTTCAAGGCGGTGCAGCTTTGAGTACCGGAACGAGGCAACTGCTTGAGTTTACTTCCTTGCAGCCTTGCGCTGAGGAATTAACATCCTAGAATAAACTAGAAGACGCAAGCGCATAACCTCGTTGTTCATGATTTTTTCCGGGGCAAAGACCGCAGAAATTCGAAGTGTCATATTCACCGCACTTTTTAAACATCTATTACAAGTATTTACTGTGAATGTAATATGGAGGCTAAACACAAATGGATAATCAACAAAGGAAAAATGTGTGGGAGTCATTCTATGGCCCGAACATGGGTTATGTCTTTGACATGTATGAAAATTACAAGAATGATCCAAGTTCAGTAGACCCTTCCGTGAAAGCGCTTTTCGAAGAACTTGGGCCACCACCGGCAGATGAGCAAGCAGCAACAGCAGAGCTAGTAAGTGGGGGTATCTCACCGAAGACAATCAAGACGATCACATCTGGAGGTAAATTAATTAAGAGCATTCGTGCGTACGGCCATATAGCGGCAGATATTTACCCAATTCGCACTAGACCAATGCCAGATACCAGCTTTTTAGAGCCTGGTTACTATAATCTTACAAAAGAAGATTTAATGGATATTCCAGCGACATATATTTGGGAGGAAGCACCTCCTTCCGTTCAAACTGGTTGGGATGCGTATAAGCATTTAAAATCTGTTTATACACAATCAATTGCTTATGAATTTGGACATGTTGATTCCGAAGATGAAAGACAATGGTTACGACAACAAGTTGAAATCAATGGAATTAAATTAAAGCTAACTGCAGATGAAAAGAAACAATTAGCAGAGCGTCTAATGAATGTCGATGGATTTGAAAAATTCTTACACAAAACATTCGTTGGGCAAAAGCGTTTCTCAATCGAAGGATTAGACATGCTCGTTCCAATGCTTGAGCGTTTAATTCAAGAAGGCAATAGTGACGGTACCGACAATATTATGATCGGTATGGCTCACCGTGGCCGTTTGAATGTGCTTGCACATGTTTTGCATAAGCCATACGAACTCATTTTCTCTGAATTCCACCATGCACCAAACAAGGATTTAATTCCTTCGGAAGGTTCAAGAGGGATTAACTATGGTTGGTCCGGTGATGTGAAATATCACTTAGGAGCTGACCGTGCCGTTAAAGGTCCTAAAGAGCACGTAACTCGTATTAATCTTGCGAACAACCCAAGTCACTTGGAGTTTGTAAACCCTGTAGTGTTAGGGATTACTAGAGCGGCTCAGGACAATACTAGTAAAGCTGGTTATCCTGTTCAGGATAAGCAAAGTGCAATAAGTGTACTAATTCATGGTGACGCGGCATTCCCTGGTGAAGGAGTAGTAGCTGAAACTCTAAACTTAAGTAGATTGAAAGGCTACGAAACTGGGGGAACCGTTCATATTATTGCAAACAATATGGTTGGTTTTACAACAAATAATACAGACTCTCGTTCAACTCGTTTTGCGAGTGACCTTGCGAAGGGGTATGAGATTCCAATCTTACGTGTAAATGCTGATGACCCTGAAGCTTGTCTTGCAGCAATTCACTTTTCGTATGAGTATCGTAAGCGTTTTGAAAAAGATATCTTAATTGATTTAGTTGGTTACAGACGATTTGGTCACAACGAAATGGATGATCCAAGCGTAACACAACCATTATTGTACAAGAAGGTTGCGAATCACCCTGTTATTGCAGATAAGTACGGAAATCAGCTTGTTGCTGAAAATGTAATAACAACAGAAGAACTAACTAATAAACGTGAGGAATTCATGCAAAGTTTACAATCTATTTTTGATGACTTTGTGGAAAATGAAGAGCGCGTGAAACCGAAGAAGCCAAAAGCTTTGTCTGCTATTCCAGAATTTGATACAACAGTACCTGCTGACCTATTAAAGAGTATCAACAGAGGACTATTACAGTGGCCTCAATCACTTACAGTTTATCCGAAGCTTGAACGTATTTTAAAGCGACGTGAAACAGCTTTAGATGAGGAAAACAAAGTGGATTGGGCATTAGCTGAAACACTTGCATTCGGATCAGTTCTTGCAGAAGGAAAAACAGTTCGTTTAACAGGTCAGGATAGTGAAAGAGGAACATTCGCTCATCGTCATGTTGCTTTAAATGACTATGAAACAAATGAAAAATATATCCCATTGCACAATATTCAAGAGGCGAAGGCATCCTTCTCCATCTATAACAGTCCATTGTCTGAAACGGCTGTTTTAGGATTTGAATATGGTTATAGTGTTCAAGATGAAAATGCACTTGTCCTTTGGGAAGCGCAATTTGGGGACTTTGTGAACGTGGCACAGCCAATTATTGACCAATTCATTTCTTCAGGCCATGCAAAATGGGGTCAAAAATCAGGTCTAGTCATGCTATTACCACATGGTTATGAAGGACAAGGTCCGGAGCACTCAAGTGGAAGAGTGGAACGTTTCTTAAATGCAGCTGGGGAATATAACTGGATTGTTGCGAACGTAACAAGCGCTTCTCAATACTTCCATTTATTAAGAAGACAATCATTGCTTACTTCAACTGATGAAGCAAGACCATTGATTGTGATGACTCCTAAGAGTCTTCTTCGTCACCCACAAACAGCGTCATCACTAGATGATCTAACGAATGGAAGCTTTAAGCCACTACTGGAGCAACCAGGAATGGGAACGAACAAAGAGAAAGTAACTCGCCTAATCTTATGTACAGGTAAAGTAGCGATTGATTTAGCAACAGAAGCTGCGAATTTACCGGCAGAAACGGCAGATACTCTGCATATTGCAAGGGTGGAGCAAATGTATCCATTCCCTAAGAAAGAGCTAGAAGAACTAGTTAGCCAGTATCCGAACCTACAAGAGGTTGTTTGGGTTCAAGAAGAACCGAAAAACATGGGCGCATGGCCAGCTCTACAATCGGTATTAATGGATATATTATCTGATGAAATTAAACTAGATTATATTGGTAGACCGAAGCGTTCAAGTCCTGCTACGGGTGACCCAGATATTCACAAACAAGAACAAGCGTGGATTATGCAAGATGCATTGCTTACAGACAAAGGAGGGAATCAGCAATGATCGAAATTAAAGTACCAGAATTAGCTGAGTCCATTACAGAAGGAACAATTGTTGAATGGTTAAAAAAAGAAGGCGAACTCGTGAATAAAGGTGAGTCAATCGCTGAACTTGAAACAGATAAAGTAAACGTTGAAATCAACAGTGAACATACAGGTGTTATTAAGGAATTCTTATTCCAACCAGGTGATAATGTAGAAGTTGGTCAAGTGATTGCAAAGCTTGATGAAAATGGTTCAGAATCAAGCGCACCAGCACCTGCTGAAGAACCTAAAGCTGAAGCAGCACCACAAGCTGAAGAAGCTAAAACAGAACCAGTTGCAGAAGCATCTACTGAAGAAAAAGGCAAGCCAGCCATTGCTTCACCTGCAGCGAGAAAAAGAGCAAGAGAACTAGGTATTGACTTAAATGAAGTACCATTTAAAGATCCACTTGGACGTGTTCGTGTTGAAGGTGTAGAGGCTTATAAGCAAGCTCAAACAGCACCATCTGCAACTCCAGCACCAGCTGCAAAACAACCTGCAGCAGCACCAGTGGTAAATGACGACCCACGCGTAGAACGCATTAAAATGTCTAGACGTCGTCAAACAATTGCAAAACGTCTTGTTGAAGCACAGCACACAGCAGCAATGCTAACAACATTTAATGAAGTTGATATGACTGCTGTTATGGACGTAAGAAATCGCCGTAAAGACGCTTTCTTCAAAAAGCATGGTGTAAAACTTGGTTTCATGTCATTCTTTACAAAGGCGGTTATTGGAGCATTAAAGGCATATCCATATGTGAATGCTGAAATCCAAGGAAATGAAATCCTTCTTAAGAATTTCTATGACATCGGTGTTGCCGTATCTACAGATGAAGGCTTAGTTGTACCAGTTGTACGTAATGCAGATACACTAAGCTTTGCAGGAATTGAGTCTGAAATCGGCCGCTTAGCTGAAAAAGCAAGAAACAACCAATTAGGTTTAGGCGACCTTCAAGGCGGAACTTTCACAATTACTAACGGTGGAACATTCGGTTCTCTAAACTCAACACCTATTATTAACGCACCACAGGTTGGTATTTTAGGAATGCACAAAATCCAAAGACGTCCTGTTGTAGTTGATAAAAATGATACGGTGGAAGTACGCCCAATGATGTATGTGGCATTATCTTATGACCACAGAATCATCGATGGTAGAGACGCTGTAGGATTCCTAGTAAAAGTAAAAGAACTATTAGAAGATCCAGAAGACCTATTATTAGAAGGTTGATTGTAAGAAAAGCGCAAGCGACTTGCCAGCCCAGACAAGCATAAGAGAATCCTTCTTGACGGATTGGCTAGACTTTGAGAGAGGCTAGGCGCAGGAGCTAGACATAGAATCAGAAGGCACATGCTCTCACAATGGAGCATGTGCCTTTTATGTTTGTTGTTTATGTGTATGAAAAAAAGCTGCTTCCTAAAGAGGAAACAGCTTTTGAATGACTTATTAAATGACACCGTGAGCGATCATTGCGTCAGCTACTTTTAGGAAGCCGGCGATGTTAGCTCCATATACAAGGTTACCAGGATGGCCATATTCTTCAGCAGCATCCATGCTGTTGCGATAAATTGAAGCCATGATGTCCTGAAGCTTGCTGTCGACTTCTTCAAATGACCATGAAAGTCTCATGCTGTTTTGTGACATTTCAAGTGCAGAAACGGCAACACCACCCGCATTAACTGCTTTCGCTGGCCCGAATAGGACATTGCTTTCAATAAATAAATCAATTGCTTCTAAAGTAGAAGGCATGTTTGCACCCTCACCAATTGCCTTTACACCATTTGAAATAAGTGTTTGAGCTGATTCACAGTCAATTTCATTTTGGGTTGCGCAAGGTAATGCAATATCGCAAGGAATTGACCAGATACCTGAGCAGCCTTCAATATATTCTGCCTCTGGGTGTTCTAATACATATTCTTTAATACGTTTACGTTCAACTTCTTTGATACGTTTGATAGTTTCAAGGTCTAACCCATTTTCATCATAGATATAGCCGTTTGAATCACTACATGCAACTACTTTTGCACCAAGCTGTTGGGCTTTTTCAATCGCATAAATAGAAACATTCCCGGAACCAGAAACGACAACTGTGCTTCCTTCAAAAGAAAGACCTTGTTCCTTCAGCATTTCCTCAACAAAGTAGACAGTACCATAGCCTGTTGCTTCTGTACGAACCAAGCTTCCGCCATAGCCAAGGCCTTTGCCAGTTAGAACGCCTGCTTCAAAGCGACCTTGAAGTCTTTTGTATTGGCCAAACATGTAGCCGACTTCTCTTGCTCCAACGCCGATATCTCCAGCTGGTACATCGATATCAGGGCCAATATGTCTAGCTAATTCTGTCATAAAGCTTTGGGTAAATCGCATAACCTCGTTATCTGATTTTCCTTTCGGATCAAAGTCAGATCCGCCCTTACCTCCACCAATTGGAAGGCCAGTTAAAGAGTTTTTAAGGATTTGTTCAAAGCCGAGGAACTTAATGATACTTGAGTTAACGGAAGGGTGGAAACGCAAACCACCTTTATAAGGGCCAAGTGCACTGTTAAACTGAACACGATAGCCACGATTTACATGGATTTGACCTTGGTCATCAACCCAAGGTACTCGGAATGTAATCATTCTTTCCGGTTCAACGAGTCTTTCCAAAATCGCGTGTTTCATGTATTTTGGATTTTTAGCAAACACAGGTACAAGAGAAAGGAAAATTTCTTTCACTGCTTGGTGGAACTCTGGTTCATGAGGATTTCTCTTCTTAACCTCCTCATATACTTTGTTCATATAATCGGTTGCTTGTTTTAACTCTGGTACAGGAATAGACTTTTCGATCATAGCCATCGTGTACATTCACCCTTTCTTTGCTATATATTTTAGGGGATGTTCAAAAAGTTAGATGAAAATGACGCATCGAATTTCTGCGTTGTCTTGCTTCTTCGTTCCTCACGTATTAACTGCATACGATCCGGTACTCAAAGCTGCGCCGCCTTGAAATTTCGACGCACAGGATGTGCTAGTGTCGACAAGACATGAGGCTTGGTGTTTTTGTCGACGTGGTCCTTTAATCATCTTTTTTGAACTCCCTTTTTAGTCAAAAAAAATAAAACCGACGTTTTATCTGTAAATTCTTGATATTTACTATTTTATAATGAATAATTAATCTAAACAATATTAATAAAAGATATAAGCAATGCCGTAATGAGATGGATTAAGGAGGACACCTTGTGGAACTTAGACAGTTAACTTATTTTATTGAGGTTGCAAAACGAGAACATGTAACGGAAGCGGCGAATTCAATGCATATTGCTCAATCGGCAGTTAGCAGGCAATTGTTCAACCTTGAATCCGAATTAGGTGTAGACTTGTTTATTCGAGATGGACGAAATGTGAAATTAACGCCAATCGGAAGAGTTTTTTTAGATCATGTCGAGCAGGCATTAAATGTATTAGATAATGCAAAACGTGAGATTGAAGAATATTTAGATCCGGAACGAGGAACGATTCGAATTGGATTTCCAAGCAGTTTGGCTGCTTATACCCTACCAACAATGATATCTGCATTTCGAGAACGTCATCCACAAGTTAAGTTTTCATTGTCACAGGGCAATTATTATTCTCTAATTGAACGAGTAAAAACAGGCGAAATCGACATGGCGCTGTTAGGACCCGTACCAAATCAGGAAAAGAAGATTACAGGCACTACTCTATTTACGGATAAGATGGTAGCTCTTTTACCACGCGCGCATCCATTGGCAGAGAATAAGTCATTAAGTCTTAGTCAGTTAAAAGACGAACAGTTTGTATTATTCCCGAATGGATTTATCTTACGAGATATCATTGTAAAGGCATGTAATCAGTTGGGCTTTCAGCCGACAGTTTCCTTTGAAGGAGAAGATATTGACGCTATTAAAGGTCTGGTTTCAGCTGGACTAGGAATAACAATCATTCCTGAGGTGACTTTAATTGAAAATATTCCACGTTCTACCGTGAAAGTTTCGGTTCTCCAACCTGAGGTAACCCGTTCGGTAGGTGTTATTATTCCAAAAGAGCGAAAACTACTTCCTACTGAACAGCTTTTTTATGACTTTTTAAAGGACTATTTTTCATTTTTAGACAAATTTCAATATTAAGATTTGTTCTATTTCCGTAGAAATAGACAGATTTTGTCGATTAAAGGGGAGCTTTTTGAAGGCTCCCCTTTCAATTACCCTACTAATTTCAAGCCTACAGCAGCACTAATGATGATCCCAATAAACAAGAATCGTTTCCAGTCTTTTGGCTCTCCATATAGGATCATACCAAGAATGGCTCCCCCAGATGCTCCAATTCCTGTCCAAACAGCATATGCAGTGCCCATAGGTAGAGTTTCCATCGCTATGCTTAGAAATAGGAAGCTTCCGCCAAAAGAGGCAAGCAGTAAGACTAGTGATTGCCAATTCTTCTTTTGATGAAGTCGATTAATGAGCACGACCCCTAACATTTCAAAAACACCTGCAATAATGAGTGAGAACCATGCCATTAACCTTCAGCTCCTTCTGTGTCCTTCTCTTTTGTAACAAGTTTCAGACCAATTACACCAAATAAAAGCACTCCTATTAATAGAAGCTTTGCCAGTTTAACTGGTTCATTAAAAAACAGGATTTCTGATATAACGGTTCCGGCAGTACCTAGTCCAACAAAGACAGCATAAGCCGTACCAACCGGTAATTTTTTTCCTGCTGCAATAAGTGCATGAAAGCTGATATAGATTGCAATGACAGTTCCAGTCCATGTCCAAAAACTATCTGCATGCTTTAATCCAATCACCCAAAATACTTCAAAAAAAGCCGCAAAAAGGACTTTTATCCATTCTAAATTCATCTATAATTCCCCCTTATCGTTTCGATTAAAAAGAAAAAGCCTGAGAGATTATAACAAATGTATAATCTCCCAGGCTTTTGTCCCTCCGTGGCATAGCAAAATTAGAAAATATTTAAAAAGAATGATGAAAAGGACTACGTCGACAAGAACGCCACGTCCTCATGTATTGTCGACACTAGCACATCCTGTGCGTCCGAAGTTCGAGGCGGTTTAGCTTTGAGTACCGGAGCGAGGCAACGGCTTGAGTTAACTCCCTTGCAGCCTTGCGCTGAGGAATTGACTTCATGAATAAACTAGTAGACGCAAGCGCATAACCTAGTTATTCACAGTGCTCTCGGAGCGATGTGCGCAGAAATTCGATGTGTCATTTTCACCGGACTTTTTGAACATCCATTATTGCTATGAGTTTTCTCTCGGACCAGACTAGCAAAGGCTACGGAACCCTAGAAAACCTTTTTATTTAACTTTTTTCATTATACAATAGAAACCTTTTTGAAGAAAGAGGGAAAAGTTACTTGTGGGTGTTTTTGAATGAATATGGACGTTTTTGATTGATTTCTAAAAATGATTTCACTATAATGAGAGTACAATCCATGAAGGATGTGACATGATGTTAACTCCAGAAAGACATCAGCTTATTTTATCGCTACTAAAAGAACACGGGGTTGTGAAACTTCAAGAGCTGATTGAAAGAACAAATTCATCGGAATCAACGATTCGTCGTGATTTAGTACAACTTGAAAATGAAAACAAATTAAGAAGGGTCCATGGTGGAGCGGCATTCGTTCACGGAAATCAATTGGAACCGAGTTATATAGAAAAAACAGCTAAGAATATAAAAGAAAAACAAGCAATTGCTAAATATGCATCTGAGCTTATTCAAGATGGTGACTCCATTTATTTGGATGCAGGGACAACAACACAGGAATTGATCCCATATCTTGACCACAAGGGACTGACAGTGGTGACCAATGGAGTAAACTTGATTGAGCCCATACTTGAAAAAGGGATTACTACCTATCTAATAGGTGGTGTTTTGAAACCGAGTACAAAAGCCTTAATCGGGAGTCGGGCATTATCAAGTTTGAACCTTTACCGATTTGATAAGTGCTTTTTAGGAGTGAATGGAATTGATTTGAAGTATGGTTTTACGACTCCTGATCCTGAAGAAGCACTGATCAAACAAACGGCAATGAGCTTAGCAAAGGAAACTTATATATTGGCTGATCACACGAAGTTTAATGAGGTTTCTTTTTCAAAGATTTCCTCATTAAAGGATGTCACTTTAATAACAGATAATGGATTAACAAAGAGTGAGCTTTCATCCTATCAAGAACATATCAACATAAAGGTTGTGACAACATGATTTACACAGTTACATTAAATCCCTCCATTGATTATTTTATCGACTTGGATGAATTTTTGGTTGGTGAACTGAATCGTATTAAAAGTGATCGAAAAAGCCCGGGGGGAAAAGGGATTAATGTTTCTACAGTTTTACAAAATGTTGGAATAGAGAGTGTTGCCTTAGGGTTTGTAGGCGGTTTTACTGGTAAATACCTTATTGATAGCTTAACAGCTAAGAATATCAAAACAGACTTTGTAACTGTAGAAGGAGATACAAGAATTAATGTGAAACTTCATTCTGATGTGGAGACTGAAATAAATGGAGCGGGTCCGAAAATTACATCTTCGGAGCTCGAACAGCTTTTAGAGAAGTTTGATCAAATGCAAAAAGGAGATATGGTGGTACTTGCAGGGAGTATCCCGGCATCGTTACCGTCGACACTGTATCAACAAGTCACTGAGACATTACAAGACAAGGATGTTAAAGTTGTTGTTGATGCTACAAAAGACTTATTAGTCGAAGTACTTCCATATCAGCCGTTTTTAATTAAACCAAACCATCATGAGTTAGGTGAAATTTTCGGTGTTGAGATTAAAAATGCCGAAGAAGCAATTCCTTATGGGAAAAAGCTCATCGAAATGGGAGCGCAGCATGTTATTGTTTCGATGGCGGACAAAGGTAGTTTGCTATTTGTGAATGATGAAGTCTATTTTGCGAACATTCCTAAAGGGACACTTGTTAACTCTGTAGGCGCTGGGGACTCAGTCGTGGCAGGCTTTATTGCATCTTATTCAAAAAAACGGGTAGCGACAGAAGCATTTCATTTTGGAGCAGCAGCCGGCAGTGCCACAGCCTATTCTGAAGGATTAGCAACGGAAGAGAAAATAAATGAATTGATTTCACAAGTACAAGTGAAAAAAATATAGAAAGGAACATGCAGGATGAGAATTACGGATCTGTTGAAAAAAGATACAGTCATTATTGACCTTGTTTCTTCATCAAAACTTGAGGTCATTGATGAATTGGTCTCAAAACTTGATAAAGCTGGCCGTCTACAGGACAAAGAACAATACAAACAGGCAATCTTAACAAGAGAAAGCCAAAGTACAACAGGGATTGGTGAAGGTATAGCGATACCACACGCGAAGACAGCTGCGGTGAAGACACCAGCGATTGCGTTTGGACGCTCCATAAAGGGAGTAGATTATGAATCATTGGATGGACAACCAAGCCATTTATTTTTCATGATCGCGGCAAGTGAAGGGGCAAATAATGCACATCTTGAAACCCTATCAAGATTATCTTCATTATTAATGGACGTTGGTTTTCGTGAACAGCTTATGCAAGTTAAAACACCAGACGAGTTAATCGATGTTATTAATGAAAAGGAAAATGAATCAGAGGAAGTAGAAGCGCCGGTAGAGAAAAAAGAAGGACAGCAAAAAGTTCTTGCGGTAACGGCATGTCCAACTGGAATTGCACATACGTATATGGCTGCAGACTCATTAAAGGCAAAAGCAAAAGAAATGAACATTGATTTAAAGGTTGAAACAAATGGTTCAACAGGTGTGAAAAATGAACTGACTCAAGCAGACATTGATGAGGCAGTCGCAATCATTGTGGCTGCAGACAAGCAAGTAGAAATGACTCGTTTTAATGGTAAAAAAGTAATTCAGGTGCCGGTTGCTCAAGGTATTCGCATACCTGAGGAATTATTAACAAGAGCAGTTAATCAGGATGCCCCAATTTACCAAGCTGAAAAAAACGAAAAGAAAAAAACAGAAGGCGGAGAAAGAAGCGGTTTTTATAAGCATTTAATGAATGGTGTTTCTAACATGCTTCCGTTTGTTGTAGGTGGCGGACTCTTAATTGCCATTTCATTTATTTTTGGAATCAATGCTTCAGACCCGAATGATCCATCCTATAGTCCGATTGCTGGCGCGTTGATGACAATCGGAAGTGCTAATGCGTTTCAATTAATGATTCCTGTTTTAGCGGGATTTATCGCCATGAGTATTGCTGACCGTCCCGGATTAGCACCAGGTATGATTGGTGGTCTAATGGCGACAACAGGAGGAGCTGGTTTTTTAGGCGGATTAATAGCTGGTTTCCTTGCAGGATATGTGGTCTTATTATTGAAAAAATTCTTCTCAGGTTTACCATCATCATTTGAAGGTCTAAAACCAGTGCTGATTTATCCGTTCTTTGGAATTTTGATTACAGGTGCGATTATGTATGTACTTGTTGGTCCGTTAAAATTTGTAATGGACGGATTGACCGGTTGGTTAGAAGGACTAGGTACAGGGAACTTGATTGTACTTGGTTTAATTCTAGGGGGAATGATGTCAATTGATATGGGTGGCCCAATTAATAAGGCCGCATTTACCTTTGGAATTGCCATGATTGATGCTGGAAATTACGCACCACATGCAGCTATTATGGCGGGTGGAATGACACCGCCGCTTGGACTAGCTTTAGCAACAACCCTCTTTAAAAATAAATTTACAAAGCAAGAGCGTGAAGCTGGAAAAACGGCTTATTTCATGGGTGCATCGTTTATTACAGAAGGTGCAATTCCATTTGCTGCTGCCGATCCTGGGCGTGTTATTCCTTCCGCGGTCATTGGTTCAGCAGTTACGGGTGCACTAACCATGTTGTTTGGTATTGGCTTACCTGCTCCACATGGAGGAATATTTGTTATTCCTTTTGTAAATGGTAGTTGGGCGTTATACGTACTTGCGATAATCATCGGTACAATAATAACGGCGCTATTAGTTGGGTTCTTGAAAAAACCGATAAAATAAGGGTATTACCCCGTGCTACTTAGGCACGGGGTATTTTTAATGATAATGTAATGGGTTTATAAGTGATGGTGTTATTGTTTTGAAGTAGCGCATTGTTTGCTTGAGTCGAGGTGAGTACAAGGTGGCCAAGATTATTTCCAGTTTCAATGATGGGTCCTTGATCCATTGACAGGTAACGGATCTTTTCTTTCCACGTAAAGTTTGTGGGACAAGGGGTATTTCCTTTTTGTTTAATGATATCGTAGGTCGCATCACAGTATCTGTTGATTTCTTTATTCCTTCTTTTCGCTGCATTTATTGTAACGATTGCCTTCATCAATCCGCCTTGTATCCCTGAAAAACTCATATTGTTCATTGGACTACTCGTAAATTGGTAGATGCATAAACCTTCTCCATCGGGAAATTCGATATTGGTTGAAACAGCAGAAGCGTAATGAACATCTCCTGATAAAATAAAGCAGTGACTCGGGTTCCATTCTTTGATTTGGTGAAGGAGTTCACTAAAGCCCTCTCCGTTATACTTCCAGGATTCAAAGTCAAATGCTGTTGTTGAGGGAACTCCAATTGTTTTTAATGGATACATATATTGATTGAGAAAGGACTCAATTAAGCCAATTCCATAGACCGGTGCTGGGGAGATTACAAGGAGTGGTTCACCGCTTTTCCATCCACTACCATCTAAACAATCTGTTAAGTTCCGCCAACCGCGTTCACCAATGAGCTGCGGAGGACGGTCCTTTTCTTCGATCGTACGACCAAGGGAAACTGGGAGAGGGGTGTGATCGTACTTTCGTTGTGTTCTTGTATCAAGGAAAATGGATGCTGGGCTTGTCGGTGCAACAAAATTCCACTGATTGAATTTCCAAAGTATTTCTTCCCATGCTTCATGTGAATGTGAACGAGTATCATAAGTTTTACTATATCCCCACATCTTACGGAGAAATACAGGGTCAAATCGGTCTGGGTCATTACCCCATCCTTGAAACAGCCAATACGCCATAAGTCCATTGGCAACGACATGTCTTCCAAGTTTTGATGAATAGACGCTATTTTTCCAATTGTGACTGATGTTCCAATCATCTGTAATATCATGGTCATCAAAGATCATATAGGTCGGAATGTTAGCAAGTAATCTTCTTACCTTTGTAAGTGTTTGGTAGGTTTCCTTCACATCTTCCACTTGTTCGTTATACTCTTTTTCATATACTTTCTTTTCCTTCTTTCTCTTCCCTTTTTTGTAAATATAATAAAGTTGGTTTTTCCTAGTTTGGTCTTTAAATGAAGGAAAATCACCATCATCTGTGTAAGCACCCCAAAGTTCTGGTGACCATGCTAGTAAATATAGAGCGGCATATTCACCAAATGTCATTGCATGGTTCCGGGCATTTGCGGAGGTGAATTTGCAAAAATGCTCCATGATAAATTGTCTTCCTCGGGTTTGGTTTATTGATTTTTTGAAAGGTTTATTTTCTAGGCGAGGCTCTATTTCAGTAAGGTTTTCTCCTCTACCAATTAGTTTTTTACCTGCTTCCGTCATGATGTGAAATACTGGATCTGGCACATCATCTGCATAAATTTGGTCACCTAATAAAAATAAAGCGTCTGGGCGCTTTTCGAGGTCTAAAAAGTTCATTTTGATTGTTTCGTCTCCTTGGCTAAGGGCATCCTCACCTTTTCCATGAAGTTTTCGACATGAGCCATATAGGAGATTGGTTTTTTGTTGAGTTAGATCTCGAATAAAAAAGCTAGGAAAATCGAGGTCTCCATATGTGATGGAGTTTGGTTGCTCTTTTCCTAGGAGTCCGAAGTCTTGAAGGTCATAAATGTCAGAATTCTTTTGGAAAAGGAGATTATAGGCTAGGAGTGTGTTTACAGGGAACTGTGCTTGATACGGTGGTGTTAGTTTGATTAGGCTAATATAAAGTTGTTTTCCAGCACGGAAAGTGGTTGTTTCAGTATCACAATCTATTTCATGGTACGCAAAATTGGTATCATCTATTTTTTCAATTTGATACAGCTTTGCACCAAGTCTGTATCTTTTTCTTAACGCAATCCAAATATAAATGTGAGAAGGCTCAACTCGGCGTAGGATTGGCCCCGATAAAATTGTCGGTATATCCATTTTGTTCACCATCCCATTTTTTTATATCCTATTCAGGGTTCTAGTGGCCGTTCATTTCAGGTATGTAACAGAAATGTGTTGGAACGGGAGATTGGGTGTTTTGATTGAGAGTTCGCGATGCAAGCTGGAGTGAGAAGGGAGAGTAAGGGTGTACTGGGGTTTCTCAGTACAAGCTGGGGTAAAAAGAGAGCGAGCGTGTCCCGCAAGAGTGGTTTTGCGATACAAGCTGGAGTAAAAAGAGAGTGAGCGTGTCCCGCAAGATTGAGTTCCTTGTACAAGTGGAGAAGAAAGTGCATAAGTGAGAAAAGCCAAACAAAAAAACTTCGAGTAACAAAATAGTTTGTCAAATTTAGGTGATACAGCTTATAATTCGTTATAGCAGTAGGAAAATCACAAGGAGAGAGCAAAATGATTCGACGTTTTTTTACATATTATAAGCCCCATCGCACTTTGTTTTTAATAGATTTTAGTTGTGCGGTGATTGTTGCGATTCTAGAGCTGGCCTTTCCGCTAGCGGTGCAGTGGTTTATTGATAAACTTTTGCCAACTAATAACTGGTCTGCAATCATATGGGTGAGCATTGGATTGTTAGTATTATATTCAGTTAGCACAGGTCTTCACTTTATTGTAGGCTATTGGGGCCATAAGCTTGGGATTAACATTGAAACGGATATGAGGCAGCAGTTATTCCAACATGTGCAGCGGCAGTCTTTTCGCTTTTTTGATAATACAAAAACAGGTCATATTATGAGCCGCATTACGAATGATTTGTTTGATATTGGTGAGCTTGCTCATCATGGTCCTGAGGATTTGTTCATTGCCATTATGACTTTTGTTGGGGCATTTTGGATTATGTTAACGATCAATGTGAAACTTGCTCTAATTGCGATTATTGTTGTGCCATTTTTAGTATGGTTGATTGCATTTTCAAATGTCCGTATGAATCGTGCGTGGAAGGCGATGTATAGCAATATTGCGGATGTAAATGCTAGGGTCGAAGATAGTGTGGCGGGGGCACGTGTTGTCCAATCCTTCACAAATGAAGAATTTGAAATTTCTAGATTTAGAGTTGATAACCGTAAATTTCGTCGTTCAAAGCTTAGTGCTTATAGAGTAATGGGATCAGCATCTGCTGGTATCTACCTCATGACACGTCTGTTTGTCCTTATCGTGTTAGTAGTCGGTGCGTGGTTAAGCTTTAGCGGGGAGCTTACTTACGGAGAATTAGTTGGATTCGTCTTATATGCCAATGTCCTGTTTAAACCGATTGATAAAATTAGTGCCCTATTGGAACTGTACCCAAAAGGGATGGCTGGTTTCAAACGTTTTACAGAGCTACTCGATATGGAGCCTGAAGTGAAAAATGCGAAAGATGCAATTGCAGTACCATCCCTTCGTGGAGATATTGCGTTTGATCAAGTAACCTTTGGCTATGATGAAAAGCAGGGACCGGTCTTAAAAGATATAAATCTTAAGGTTCATGCTGGAGAGACAGTGGCCTTTGTCGGCCCTTCTGGAGCCGGGAAAACGACTATTTGTTCTTTAATTCCTCGTTTCTACGATGTTGATGGAGGTTCCATTTCGATTGACGGAATGGATATTCGAATAATGACAAAGGAATCGTTGCGTTCCCAGATTGGAATTGTTCAGCAGGATGTTTTCCTTTTTACAGGAACGCTGCGTGAAAATATTGCATACGGATTGCTTGGGGCATCGGATGAACAAATTGAAGAGGCTGCAAGGCGTGCTCACCTGGAGGAGTTTATTGCTGGACTACCAGATGGCTATGAAACACAGGTTGGAGAACGTGGTCTTAAGCTTTCAGGTGGTCAAAAACAACGGATTGCCATCGCTCGAATGTTTTTAAAGAATCCACCAATCTTAATATTGGATGAAGCCACTTCTGCTTTAGATACGGAAACAGAGCAGATTATCCAAAAAGCCTTAACAGAGCTTTCAAAAAATCGCACAACACTTGTTATCGCACACCGTTTGGCTACAATCCGAAATGCAGATCGCATCATCGTGGTGACAGAAGAAGGTATTGCGGAACAAGGTGGACATGATGAACTACTAGAAAAAGGCGGGATCTTCGCAAATCTACATCAGGTCCAATATCAATCATAATAACCAGGAAACCCTGGTTATTTTTTTGTGCCAAATTGGGCCAAAGGTCATATAAAAATTTCAGATAGATGGCGGCCAAACGCACGGAAAAGGGTAGAAGAACAATGAATCTTGTCAGTTTCAATCGGATGGTAGGGAACAAGTAAAATTTATTTGTGAAATTTTATTTCAAAAAATGGTAAATTTGTACGAAAGGATGTTTTATTCTCCTTAACGAACTAAAGAGTATGACGAAAAATTGTAGGGGGAATCGTGCGTGAAAAAGGTGTGTAAGCTATTATTTGTGTTTACCTTTGTCAGTATTTTTTCACTCCAGGGAATCTGGGGCAACCCGGCAGAGGCAAGTGAGGGAGAGGAGCCAAATATTCGGATTGGGGTTGTGCCTTCTGTAGAGTCTTTGGCAGTCGGTGCGGTAAGTAAGTTTGATGTGATTAACAAAGAAACAGGTGAGGTCCTTTTAACAGGTGATAATGAGGAGGTTCAAGTTGAGCTTGCAGGCTCATCTGTTGTAAAAACAAATTATCGATTACAGGTTGCATATTCCACAAGCAATGCTTATATTCAGGATTGGTTACAGCGTGCTGAAACGTTTGGATATTCAACTTATCTTGAAGAATACAATAATGGTTGGCGTTTATTAATCGGAGAATTTCCGTCAGATGCATCTTTTGCGGTAAGAACTGCTTTTAAAGATGAAATTGTGGCAAGAGGATTAGGTGCTAGTGATGCCTACTGGAGATTAATTACAACTGTTGAAGGCGAATCAACAATCAAAGTCTCAAAAGGGGAAACAGCCATCACCACAACAAATCCGATTCAGATTGTTTCAGAGGATTTAGTGACGATTAACGGGAATCAGTATCGTGGAATCGCTGAGGTTGGTTTTAATAGTTCGGGGGCACTTGCGGGAATCAACGAACTGCCAATAGAGGAGTATTTATATGGTGTTGTCCCACGCGAATTACCTCCTGTACCATACGGGGAATTAGAGGCGCAAAAGTCACAAGCCATTGCTGCAAGAACATATGCCTTATCAAATATGGGTAAAAGAGGTAATGACGGGTATGATCTTCTTCCAACAACGTCTGACCAAGTGTATGGTGGTTTTGAGGCTGAACACCCCATTTCGAACGATGCAGTTGATGGTACACGAGGGATTGTTGCAACTTACGAAGGAAAATTAATTACGGCTGTCTTTAATTCTACTAGTGGCGGTTTTTCGGCCAATAATGAAGATGTGTGGAATTCAGACCCTGTTCCATACTTAAGAGGAGTTCCAGATGCACAAAGAGGTAAGCGTTTGAGCACGTACCCTCTCTTGAGGTCTTCAAAAACAATAGCAACTCCAAATCCCTGCGTGCAGCAAGTGAGGGAGATTTTGAGGCAGATTGGTCTAAATACCATCGCTGGAATTTTGAATGGACAGCCGAAGAAATGAGCGATGTATTGAGTACATCCTTTAACACTGAGGTTGGTAAGGTTTATGAAATTAATGTTTTAGAGCGCTCAAGTTCAGGTCGTGTGCTCGAAATGGAGTTTGTTACGGAGAATGGTACATTTTATGAAACCAAGGATCGCATTCGAACAACTTTAAAATATATTAATGCAAGCGGTAACCAAGCTTCCCTGCTAAGTACGTTGTTCCATATTGAGCCTGTGAAGGATAGTAATAAAGAAGTAACTGGATTTAAAGTATACGGTGGCGGCTGGGGTCATGGTGTTGGCTTGTCGCAAACGGGTGCAGTCGGAATGGCTGAAAAAGGGGCAACCTTTGAGGAAATCCTCAAGCATTATTACCAAGGAATCGACATAGAGGATAGATACTAATAAAGAAGACTCGTGCATGGGCACGAGTCTTCTTTATTATAATTTAAATGAACTTTTCAATGAAACAGTTCGGTTAAAGACTGGATGGTTATCTGTAGAGTGCGTCGGATCGACGTTAAAGTAACCATGTCTAAAGAATTGGAACTTGTCATGTGGCTTCACATCTTTCATGTTCGGCTCTACGAATCCATTTAATATCTCAAGAGAGTTTGGATTGACGTAATCGAGGAATGTTTTATCCTCTTCTTCCTCTTTTTCTTCAGCATCTAAAATAAGTGGCTCATACAAACGGAATTCAGCAGGAATCGCTTGTGTTGCCTCAACCCAGTGAATGGTACCTTTTACCTTACGACCTGTAAAGCCTGTACCACTCTTTGTTTCAGGATCATACGTACAATGAAGCTCCACCACATTTCCTTCCTCATCCTTAATGACTTCTTCACATTTAATGAAATACGCGTGCTTTAGACGAACCTCATTGCCAGGGAAGAGACGGAAATACTTTTTCGGCGGATTTTCCATGAAATCCTCTTGCTCGATGTAAATTTCACGAGAAAATGGAATTTGTCTTGTACCCATTTCTGGATTTTCAGGGTTAATTTCTGCATCCAGCATTTCCACTTGTCCTTCTGGATAGTTGGTGATGACCACCTTAAGAGGATTAATAACCCCCATTGTACGTGGTGCTTTAAGCTTTAAATCTTCACGAACGAAATGCTCAAGCATTTGTGTATCAACGGTTCCGTTGTTTTTCGCAACCCCTAGCTCACGCAAGAATGTACGGATGGCTTCAGGTGTATACCCTTTTCTTCTAAGCCCTGAAATGGTTGGCATGCGTGGGTCATCCCATCCATCCACAAAGCCTTCGTCTACAAGCAGCTTTAGCTTACGCTTACTCATCACCGTATTTGTTAAATTGATACGGCCAAATTCAATTTGTTGTGGCTTACTTTCCATTTCACATTGCTCAACAACCCAATTATAAAAAGGACGTTGATCTTCGAACTCAATCGTACATATAGAATGAGTCACACCTTCAATTGCATCCTCAATAGGATGAGCAAAAGCATACAACGGATAAATGCACCATTTATCACCAGTATTGTGGTGAGTTGTATGTGAAATTCGGTAAATGACAGGGTCACGCAAATTGATGTTCGGTGATTTCATATCAATTTTTGCACGTAAAACTTTTTCACCATTTCCGTACTTACCAGCACGCATGTTTTCGAACAACTCAAGGTTTTCTTCAATTGAACGATCACGATATGGGCTTTCTTTTCCAGGTTCTGTTAGGGTTCCACGATATTCACGGATTTCATCTGCGCTTAAATCGTCGACATAAGCAAGGCCCTTTTTAATGAGTAAAACAGCACGGTCATACATTTCCTCAAAGTAATTCGATGCAAAAAATAAACCGTCCCAATCATAACCAAGCCATTTCACATCTTCTTTAATCGAGTTCACAAACTCAATGTCCTCTTTTAAAGGGTTTGTATCGTCAAATCGTAGGTTCGTTTTACCTTTAAATTCATCTGCAAGGTCAAAATTTAGAATGATTGATTTAGCATGTCCGATGTGTAAATACCCATTTGGTTCTGGTGGGAAGCGGGTGACAACGTGGTCACGCTTTCCAGTTTCTAAATCGTCGATTATGATATTTCTAATAAAATTTGAAACATTATTATTTTCCACGGCCATAACCTCTTTCGTTATCCTGTACTGGACGCTCAAAAAGTCTTGGTACTATTAATTGCATTGCTTCTTTTTGAACATCGTCTATAATGGATGAATATATCATAAAACCAGAATAATTACCATTATTCTCATGTTTACCAAAGATTAAGTTGATTATTAGGCTGTCTTTCATATAAGCTTTACTTTATCTGAAATTATCAACTTTATTCAGTGGGGGTTAAACCCCACTGAATAAAGTTAAAGCCTCTGGCGGAGACATGCGATTTTTAAAGGAAGTTTTTCAATCAGTAAGATCAAAGACTAAAAGCGCCACTTCCTGTGGCAACGTCTTTATGACCCACTTCCTGTGGGCCTAAATCTGGGCGCAAATACGCCAAGGCGCATTTGAAATTATTGGAGCGAGGTTTTATGGAAAATAAGATTGAAATTATTGAGATCTGCCTGTTAGCGGGAAAGATTATGCTCGAGAGTGGGGCAGAAACCTATCGAGTAGAGGACACAATGAATCGTATGGCTGCCGCTTTTGGGAACGTAACGTCTCAAAGCTATGTAACACCAACGGGAATTATGTTCTCGACAAGTGGTACAGAACCTACAAATATAGTACGAATAAATGAGAGGTCTACTGATTTAGAAAAAGTAACCCTAGTAAATAACATTTCGCGAAAAATTAGCAGCGGGGAATTAACGCTTCAAGAAGCAAAGCGGGAGTTAGAGGAGCTTTCAAAAAAGAATCTTTCTTTTCCGATTTGGATTCAGGTTCTTTCAGCAGCCATAGCTAGCGGTTGCTTTACGATTATGTTCCTTGGGAGTTGGACCGATTTTTTACCAGCTTGTATCGCGGGAGGAGTGGGCTTTGCCTTTTTTTTCTTCCTTCATCAGCTGGTTCGAATAAAGTTCTTTGCGGAATTTATGGCGTCATTTTTAATTGGAATGATTGCCTATCTGTTTATTGTAACTGGACTTGGGGCTGAACTCGATAAAATTATTATCGGTTCTGTAATGCCACTTGTACCTGGTTTATTGATTACAAATGCCGTTCGTGATTTAATTGCAGGACACCTTGTTTCGGGGATTTCAAAGGGGGCGGAAGCATTTCTAACTGCTTTTGCCATTGGAACGGGAGTAGCGGTAGTTCTCGCTATTTTCTAAGTTGAAAGGAGTTTAAAATGCTTTCCCATCTGATTACAAGCTTAATTGCTTCAAGTACATTTGGAATCATCTTCAACGTTCCGAAAAAGTCGCTTATTAAATGTGGGTTTGTCGGAATGATTGGCTGGATGTTATATATCTTTTTATTTCTACAAGGGATTGATGCTGTATATGCGACACTTGCTGCCTCTTTTTTAGTTGCAGTCATCAGCCATATCTTTGCAAAGGTCTATAAAAACCCAGTGATTATCTACAGCATCGTTGGAATCATCCCCTTAGTACCTGGTGGAATCTCATACGACGCAATGAGGAATTTTGTTGAAAATGACTATTCAACAGCACTCCCACTAGCAGCAAGGGCATTTATGATTTCTGGCGCGATTGCCTTCGGACTTGTCTTATCCGAGGTACTAAACCAGTTAATTTTTAGGAGAAAGAAGAGAGTTTAGTTGAAGCTTCCGGAATATCATATTCCTGGAGGCTTTTTATTTTGGATAGGTGTATGGCTAGAGCCTTTGGTCCGAATAAAAAGTTCATGAAATATAAAGGAATCTCGGCATATTCATAGAAAGTAAGGGTGTATAATATTTGGTCACACAAACACCAGCCTCAAACCGAAGGGAGACGTCTATGAGCAAAAACGATGGCATTTATAATGATTTATCGAAGGACATGACATATGGTGACTATCTTCAACTAGATACATTACTCTCGAGCCAGCATCGCCTTTCCGAGCATCATGATGAAATGCTTTTTATTATTATCCACCAAACAAGTGAGCTTTGGATGAAGCTTATTTTACATGAAATTAAAGCTGCAAAAGCGTCTATCTTAAAAAACGACCTCGAACCTGCTTTTAAGATGCTATCAAGGGTATCAAAAATTCAGCAGCAATTAATTCAATCCTGGGATGTCCTTTCAACATTAACACCTTCTGAGTATATGGAATTTAGGGGGCAACTTGGAAAGTCATCAGGCTTCCAATCCTATCAAAATCGGTTAATCGAGTTTGCACTGGGCCATAAGAAGCCCAATGTGCTAGGGGTATATAAGCATCAACCTGAAATTTACAAACAGGTTGAAAATGCGCTTCAAGAAAGAAGTATCTATGATGCTGCTATCCTAGCTCTTTCAAAAAGAGGCTTTCACATCGATGAATCGTACCTTAAAAGGGATTGGACGGAGGATTATAAGGCAAATGATAGTGTTGAACAGGCCTGGCTAGAAGTCTATCAAAACGTAGAAAAGTATTGGGATTTTTACGAGCTTGCGGAGAAGTTAGTTGATATTGAATCCCACCAACAGAAATGGCGCTATAATCACATGATTACGGTTGAACGGATTATCGGATATAAAAGAGGAACTGGGGGTTCGGCGGGGGTTGAGTACTTAAAGCAGGTGAGCAACCATCGCTTCTTCCCTGAGTTGTGGAATATGCGGACAAAATTATAAAGGGGCTTAATGTAAAAATGGACATACAAATTCAAGCCGTTTCAAAAGAGGAAGAAGACGTTTTACATAATCTCATGCAATTTTATATCTATGAATTTACGAAATATATGAGTAGTATAACGATAAAAGAAAATGGACGTTTTGGTAGATTTAATCTGGACGTCTATTGGACCGACCGTAATCATCATGCATATTTTGTGAAAGTGGATGGTTTACTTGCAGGATTTGTTTTACTGCAAAGTCAATCAGATAAAGAACCCAATTCAATAGAAGAATTTTTTATCATGAGAGGTTATGAAGGCAAGGGTATTGGCTCTCGTGTTGCGGAGGAAATCTTTTCAATGTTTCCTGGAAGGTGGTATGTGCAACAGTCTGAAAAGAATGAGCGTGCCCGGGCGTTTTGGAGAAATATCATTTCAAAATGTACGAAGGGAAACTATGAGGAACGATTTGATGAAAGAAACTGTTCGATTCAGGAATTTACTATAGAAGAAAGTAAATAAGGAGTTCGCCAAACGGTGAACTCCTTATTTGATCATAAATTCATCAAACGGCAAGTAATAAACGGGGTAATGTTCTAGCTGTTCAAATCCGAGTTTCTTTGCAATCGCAATCGAGTCTTTGCGAAACGACTCTGTTGTCCAGTGAGGGGTTACATTCCGTATTAGACATTCTTCGATAAAGGCCCTTGCCATTGCGGTAGCAAGTCCTTTACCCCGGTGGTTTGTGTCATATGTGTTAATTCCAATTTCGTATTCATTTTCAGATACAAAGACAGAGAGACAAGTTCCGATCACGTTTGATCCTTGAACAACAACGTAGCCGAAGCCCTTTTGGAAAAATGGACCAAGGGATTCTCCCCAAAATTTTATGATTTCGTTTTTAACAATATCATCTCTATCTCTTTCAATTAGCTCCTGACTTATGGGTTGTACCTCATATCCTTCAGGCACATCTTTAGAATCACTAGAATTAAACCATTCTTTATGGAAAACAAACGGCACACGCTCCCCCTTCAAAAGGGAAACTCTCGTAAAAATGGATTCAACAGATCCATTCCATTCATGGTTTGGGTAAATTTCGAGATTTAAAGTATCCTCCTCTGGGAGTGCCTCAAGGCGGATTTCAGATGCGATATATTCCTCAAGTTCTGAGTTAAACTTCTCATTATCAATCCTACCGCAAAGATAGAACATCTCATTTTTTGCCCAAATAAAGGCGGTTTTAGGATTTCTCTCGTTATCTACGTAAATCTCACCGAGATTATTACCATCAATCACTCCATGCATAACTGGATGGTTTTCTAATCCAGTGAGGAGTGGTTTCACAATTTTAAACTTAACAGCATCGAGCTTCATAATCATTTTCTTCACGACCTTTTATCGATTCAGGTGTCTTCTTGAATCCTGTTACAACAATTATTCTCCAAATCGAGTAAAATTTCCTTTAGTCTCTGGAACTTTTGTGTAAAATAAAGAGGATGAATGTAATGGAGGAAAGTGACATGATTACGATGAAAGAAATTGCGAAGCTGGCTAATGTCTCTAGTGCAACTGTTTCGCGTGTGCTGAACAACTCAGGATATGTGAGTGATGACGTTCGCAAACGGATTTTAAAAATCATTGATGAAACTGGTTATATACCAAGTGAGCATGCGAAGGCATTACGAACAAAGCAATCCAATGTCATTGGTGTCATTTTACCAAAATTAAGTACTGAGACAGCTAGTAGAATTGTAAGTGGAATCAGTGAAGAACTAGCCAAACACGGCTATCAAATACTATTAACCAATACAAATCTTGATCCGAAAAAAGAAATCGAGTATGTAAAACTTTTAAAAAGCAAACAGGTTGATGGTATCATTCTTCTTGCCACAAACCGAAGTGAGACACTACTTAAGGAAATCGAAAAACTTCGCATCCCTTTTGTGGCGACTGGACAGGAATTTGAGGGGATACCTTCTGTTATTAACAATAACTACGGGGCTGCAAAAGACATCACCAATCTCCTAATCAATAAAGGCCATACTAAAATTGCTTTTATCGGTGTAGACGAGTCAGACTATGAGGTAGGATTCAAGCGTAAAGCGGGATACTTAGCGGCGCTGAAGGAAAGCCAATTACCGGTTATAGATCAGTGGATCCAAAAAGGGGAGTTCACGATTGAGTCAGGCTATATGATGGCAAAAGAGATCATTGAATCTTCTTCTGAAAAACCAACTGCAATTGTCGCGGTTACAGATCGTTTAGCAATAGGCACCATGGAATACCTGAAAGAACAAGGTTTACATGTTCCAAAGGATATTGCTCTAACAGGTATGGGTGCGTCCGATTTATCAAAATATATCACCCCTAAATTAACTACAGTTGATCTATTAAGTGAGCATACTGGAGCGGAAGCAGCCAAGACATTATTACAGATGTTGCAGGAAGGGATTTCCTTAGAAAAAAAACAAATCGACTATAGACTAATAATTAGAGATAGTATATAATCGGTTTTGTAATGAATGTGTAATCGATTACACACAGGACATTAATTTTTTTTAGTGAATGTGTAATCGATTACCTATTAACATAATTCAGCAGAAACACTGCTGAATTATGTTAAAGCCTCCGGCGGATGCCACAGATTTTCAATGGAAACTTTTCGAGCTTAAGATCAAAGACTTAGTACGCCACTTCCTGTGGCAACGTCTTTGTGACCCTCATCGTGTGGGCCTAAAAAATCTGGGCGCAAATACCTCAAGGCGTATTTGATTTTTAACGAATGTGTAATCGATTACACACAAACACTATTTAATAGAGGTGATAGTAATGTCAGAAAATCGTCGAATTGCTGAAGAAATTATTGCAGCGGTTGGTGGTAAAGAAAACATCCTTTCTGCCGCACACTGTGCGACAAGATTACGAATTATGGTACAAGATAAAGAAAAAATCAACCAAGAAAAGATTGAGAATGTAGATAAGGTTAAGGGGGCATTCTTTAACTCCGGTCAATTCCAAGTCATCCTTGGTACAGGAACAGTAAATCGTATTTATGAAGAAGTCGAGAAACTTGGAATTGAAACATCAACGAAGGCCGACCAATCAAAAGAGGCAGCGAAAAGTGGAAATGCCTTTCAACGTGCTATCAGAGCATTCGGTGACGTGTTCGTTCCAATCATTCCAGCTTTAGTTGCAACAGGTCTTTTCATGGGTGTACGAGGCTTAGTGATGCAGGAACAAATCCTTGCATGGTTTGGCTTAACTCCTGCTAGTATCCCTGAAAACTTCATTTTATTCACACAAATTTTAACGGATACAGCCTTTATTTTCTTACCTGCCCTAGTAGCATGGTCAACATTCCGCGTGTTTGGCGGAAACCCAACTATTGGACTCATCCTAGGATTAATGTTAGTCAGTCCATCATTGCCAAACGCATGGGGGGTTGCAGGTGGTGAAGTAGAGCCACTGAAATTCTTTGGATTTATCCCAGTGGTTGGTTATCAAGGTTCCGTGATCCCAGCATTTATCACAGGTATTGTTGGTGCCAAGCTTGAAAAATGGATTCGTAAACGTGTACCAGAAGCATTGGATCTAATTGTAACGCCGTTTTTAACATTACTAATCATGATTGCTTTAGCACTCTTTGCAATTGGACCGGTATTCCACACAGTTGAAAACCTGATTTTAGACGCAACAGTAGCGGTACTTGAGTGGCCATTTGGATTAGCGGGTATTGTCATTGGAGCCTTAAACCAAATCATCGTTATTACAGGTGTCCATCACGTCTTTAACTTATTAGAAATACAACTACTTGAAAACTTCGGTAATAATCCATATAACGCGATTGTTACTTGTGCAACTGCAGCACAAGGTGGAGCGGCTTTAGCTGTAGGATTAAAAACAAAATCAAAAAAATTAAAAGCTTTAGCACTACCATCATCATTATCGGCATTTTTAGGAATAACAGAACCAGCTATTTTCGGGGTTAACCTTCGTTATGGAAAACCGTTTATTATGGGTATTATCGGTGGTGGTGTTGGTGGTTTCTTTGCCTCAATCTTTGGACTAAAAGCAACAGGGATGGCAATCACCGTAATTCCTGGAACACTGCTTTATCTAAATGGACAAATTTTGCTCTATATTCTCGTGAACGTAATCGCAGTAGCGGTAGCATTCATACTAACTTGGATGTTCGGTTATTCAGATAAAATGCTAGAAGGCAAGTAATGACTTGCCTTCTTTACGTAAGGAGTTCATCATGAATCAACATGAATTAATAGAAAAGGCAAATCAAGAAGTTGAGCGAAATAGGGAAATGGTAGAAAGTGATCCGTATCGTTTGCGATTTCACCTAATGCCCCCAGTTGGTTTGTTAAATGATCCAAATGGCTTCATTCAATTTAAGGGGGTATACCACTTGTTTTATCAGTGGAACCCATTTGAAACGGCACACGGTGCGAAATTTTGGGGACATTATACCTCAAAGGATTTCATAAACTGGGAGCACCAACCAATTGCTCTAGCTCCAAGCGAATGGTATGAGAAAAATGGCTGTTATTCAGGAAGTGCCATTGAGAATGATGGGAAAATGGTGCTATTTTATACGGGAAATGTGAAGGATGAAAATGGGGACCGTGAGACGTATCAATGTATGGCAGTTTCACAGGATGGAATTACGTTTGAGAAAAAGGGACCCGTCATTTATCTTCCAGAAGGCTATACCGCTCATTTTCGTGACCCAAAGGTTTGGAAAAAAGAAGATACGTGGTATATGGTGCTAGGAGCACAAGACGAAGACAAGCAGGGGAAGGTTGTTCTTTATTCCTCTACAGACCTTATGAATTGGAATTTGCTCGGTCCACTAACGGGCTCGGCGATGAATCAACTTGGGCCATTCGGTTACATGTGGGAATGCCCGGATTTGTTCGAGTTAGACGGGAAGGATGTTCTGCTTGTTTCACCTCAAGGGCTTGAGCCAGAGGGAGACGTATATCATAATTTATTCCAAGCAGGTTATTTTGTTGGCGAGTTAGATTATCAAAAAGCTTCTTATCAGCATGGCTCTTTTACTGAATTAGATCGCGGGTTTGACTTCTATGCTCCGCAAACAACCGTTGATGAAAAAGGAAGAAGACTCCTTTTTGCATGGATGGGAATTACGGATGATAATGAAAAATATCAACCGACTATTGAAAAAGGTTGGATCCATGCGATGACCCTGCCACGTGTTCTTACACGTAAAGGGGAAAAAATTGTGCAGCAGCCAGTGGAAGAGTTGCAGCTGTTACGTAAAAATGAAGTGTCCTATAATGAGGTTCAAATCATAACATCTAATGTTACTCTTGAAGGGATAAAAGGAGAGGCACTTGAACTCCTTTTTGATGAAATAATTTACGAAGGGGACTCCTTTGAAATCAATTTTAGAGGTGGAGCAAGGTTCGAATATTCTTCGAAACTAGGAAAAATGAGGCTCCAGCGCAAAAACTTTAAGGATGGAAGCATAGAATCACGCCATTGTAAGATTGATGCGGTGAAAAAACTACACGTGTTTATAGATACTTCTTCGATTGAGATTTTCGTGAATGATGGAGAAGAAGTGTTTACAGCAAGGTATTATCCAGATGTTGCGGATCAAACCATAACATTCTCAGCCCTTGGAAGGGTACAGTTTGATTTGAAGAAATGGGATTTGGGCTAAGGTACACGCTCGGAGTTAAAAGACTTGAGCTTGTTCTTTAGAATGGTTTCGCGGTACATGCTCAACGCCTAAAGGCTCGAGCGTGACCTGCAAGAAGGGCCTCGCGTACATGCTCAACGTCAAAAGGCTCAAGCGTGTCCCGCAAGAAGTGTTTCGCGGTACATGCTCGACACCTAAAATCCTAAGCATGTACTTTTAGCCCCTAAAAATAAGTTTAAACGAAAGAAAGTGATGCGATGAAACAGGGTGTTATTTGTTTAGGTGAAGCATTAATCGATTTCATTCCACTTGACCAAGACAATATGCAGTTTCTCAAGAGTCCTGGAGGTGCACCGGCGAATGTTGCGGTAGGTGCAGCAAGACTTGGTGCAAAGTCGTCATTCATCGGTAAAGTTGGGGATGATGTTCTTGGCAATTTTTTAAAAGTGACTTTGGAGAATTATAATGTTCAAACGGAAACGATGTACCTTTCAAATGAAGTTCGTACAGCTATTACGTTTGTTACATTGGGAGAAGATGGTGAGCGAGAGTTTTCGTTTTATATCGAAAAAACCGCGGACCGCTATTTAACTCCTGAAGAGATTCCAGTGTCTCTTTTTGATGAGCATAATGTGTTCCACTTTGGTTCAATCTCTCTCATTGATGACCCGGCGGAGTCGGCGACGAAGAGGGCGCTCCAGCTGGCGAAGGAAAAAGGTTTAGTCGTTTCCTATGATCCAAACCTAAGGCCAATGCTATGGAAGGATTTAGACATAGCGAAACAGAAAATCACTTCTATGCTTCGTGAGGCAGATGTCGTGAAATTATCAGAGGTTGAGTTAGAGTTTATTACATGTGAGAAAGATATTGAACGTGGTGTTACAAAACTAGCACAATACAATATTCCACTATTATTCATCACGCTTGGTAAGGATGGAGTGCATGCTTTCTTTAAGGGAGAGTCCATTTTTGTGGAAGCGAGAAAGGTAAAAAGCGTGGATACAACAGGTGCAGGAGATGCGTTTGTGTCTGGATTGTTGTACCAGTTCAGCCGTAGAGATAAAGAGATAGTAGAATATTCGCTTGACGAAATCAAGGAGATTGCTACGTTTGCTAGTGTATCCGGTGCACTTGCAGTATCACAAAAAGGAGCCATGTCTGCATTGCCGACACTTGAGCAAGTTCAGGCATTTTCAGCTAAAAAATGAGGTGGATCAATTGAGAGTCCGCCATTTAATTGTGATATAGTAGTGTGTTCAAACCAAAAAAAGGTGGATCCCAACGAGGGAATCCACCTTTTCTCTTACAATGACTTTTCTAATTCATACCAATATGTGCATAGCGTTTCCAACCCTTTGTCAAAATTCTCGAGGTGGAAATGCTCGTTTGGTGCATGGAAATTTTCAGTTGGAAGTCCGAATCCCATTAACACAATTGGCGCATGTAGGACTTGATCTAGGGTTGAGATAATTGGCAATGTACCGCCACCGCGTGTAAATGAGGTAGGCACCTTATATACTTGCTCATAAGCACGACTTGCTGCTTGAATGGCAGGGTGGTCAAATGGAGTTACATATGGTGCACCTTTGTCAAAAAGCTGCAAGCTCACTTCAATTCCAACCGGTTTATTTTTCTCAATATGTTGTTTAAGTTGTTCGACGATTACATCAGGATCTTGATTCGGAACAAGTCGACATGTGATTTTTGCATGTGCCTCAGAAGGAATTACTGTTTTAATACCCTCACCTTGGAACCCTCCGAAGATTCCGTTAATATCGAGAGTTGGTCGGACCCAAGTGCGCTCAAGATAACTATAGCCCTTCTCTCCAAAAAGAGCAGGGACACCAAGCTCTTGACGTTGCTTCTCCTCATCGAAATTTAAATCTTTAAATGCTTGTCTTTCCTCCTCAGTTATTGGAAGAACATCATCATAGAACCCTTCAACAGTCACTTTTCCGTCTTCATTATGGAAAGAATCTAGTAATTGCACAAGTGCATTAATCGGATTATGTACGCCACCACCATAGAGGCCAGAATGTAGGTCACTTTTTGCACCTTTTATATCAATTTGAAGGCCTGCAAGTCCTCGTACTCCATAGCTAATGGTCGGTTTTCCGCGTTCATTCATACTAGTATCAGAAACTACGATAACATCTGCTGCAAGAAGTTCTTTGTTTTCCTCAACAAATGCTGGAAGACTCGGACTACCGATTTCCTCTTCACCTTCAATAAGAAACTTGAAGTTTAGTGGCAGTTTTCCTTCCGTTTTTAAAATCGTTTCCAAAGCCTTAAAATGCATAAACGTTTGGCCTTTGTCATCACTAGCTCCACGTGCAAAGATTTTATCCTCGCGAATTTCTGGCTCGAACGGAGGGCTGTCCCATAAATGAAGTGGGTCCACTGGTTGAACATCATAGTGTCCATAAATTAAAACAGTTGGCTTTCCTTCTGCGTGAAGCCAGTCCCCATATACGACTGGATGTCCTTCAGTAGGATGAATGCTGACATTGTCTATACCAATATTTCGTAGGCTTTGAGCAACCCATTCTGCAGTTGCGTTTACATCTTCTTTGTGATCAGGTAATGCACTGATACTAGGGATTGAAAGGAATTTGGAAAGTTCCTCTAAATGAGAATCTCTGTTTTCTTTTAGATAGGTTTGGATGTTTTTGTTCAAAGTTGTCTCCTCCTTTTTTGATGTGCAATAAACAACTCTATTACATTATTTTACATCAATTAAATGAATAGGGAAATAATTTAGAATCTTAATAACTAAAACAAAAGCACTAAAATTTTGTTTCATAAAATGGTGCAAAAGTACGAAGGTGAATTTCATCAATGTAAAGAAATAGAGGTTATAACAAAACTTTAAATGCATAAAGGGGCAGGTTTAAAACAATGGGGGAGTGTGATGGTATATGCTGATTAAAACGGCACGAAAGTTCTTGGGAGTTATGGTCATAATCGTTCTTGTAGCAAGCCTTTTTTCACAGGTTGGACAAGCTTCGGCAGCTGAAGAAAACAGATCGTGGAAAGAATACACAGAAAAAATTATGGCGAAGGATAAAGATAATGGAACTTTAGAATTGGAACTTCAGGGCACTAAAACGCTTGCGAAGAATTATGACGTTACCCTAAGAGGAAAAAATAGAGTGTACCAAAAATCTCTTGCTGATGTAAGAGTTGGTGCGGAAAATGTAACCGTACGAGTCAATCATAAAAATGAAATTACGAAAATTTTTATCGATGGACCTACTCCAATTGAAACAATGAGGGTCGGGATCATGACCACAAACTTCGCATCTGTCGACCACGATACAATTGTGTTGAGTTCTCAAAGTGGACTAGAAATTGTGGATAAAGTGGCGGAACAGACATTTGAAATTCCAGCTAATGAAAAAGTAACTTTTACACCTTCTGAAAGTGAAATCACATTAACGAATGCTACTGGAGAGGTTTTATACACAACACCGAATCGACTTTATGCTTTTACTGAAGAGGGAAGTAAAATAAAGGTGGAAAATATTACACGGGCAAGTGGAGATCCATCTTACCGTGGGTTCTTTGAAATAACAACATCACAAGCAGGAGATCAATTGAATTTAATCAATGAAGTTGATTTTGAGCAATATTTATATCAAGTTGTTCCGAGTGAAATGCCAGCCTACTTTGGAGTAAATGCACTAAAGGCACAAGCAGTTGCCGCTAGAACCTATGCGTTAGGCGACTACTTAAGCGATCGTTTTGCAAAGGATGGATTTTTTGTATTAGATAGTGTCATGAGTCAGGTTTATAACAATACTCCTGAAAATGCTGCTACAACACAGGCTGTAAATGAAACAGAGGGAATCATTATGTTAGGTGAAGATGGCAGTTTAGTAGATGCACGATACTATTCAACCTCAGGGGGCTACGGGGCGTCTAAACACCAGGTTTGGGCTGAAGAAGACGGTACATTCCCAAGTAAGGTTCTACCTTACTTAATCGCGCAAAGTCATACATTTGATCCAAATGATCCTAGTAAAATGCTAGAAATTGATACACAAAGTGAAGAAGAGGTTCTAGCATTCTATAAAACATTATCTCATACAGGATATGATGGAAATTCTCCATGGTTTAGATGGAAGGTAAGTCTATCCAAGGAAGAATTAGAGAATACAATCAATGCTAACATAGTGAGTAGACAAGCCGCAGACCCTAAGTTTGTGTTAACTCAAAACGAAGCAGGAGAGTTTGTAAGCCAACCGATTCCTGCTGAAGGAATTGGGGAGTTTATCAATATGTACGTTGTAAAACGTGGTGATGGTGGAAACATTATGGAGCTTGTCATTGAAGGTACAACAGGAACGTACAAAATTATTAAAGAGTACAATATCCGTTTCACAATCAGACCATCAAATGCGTTTACACAAGGCGATACTGTTGTGTTGCATCGTGCCACTGCAGGAAGCTCTGAATACACAGGTACACTAGATAATTATACGATTTTACCTTCAGCTTTCTTTGGTTTTGAAATCGATGAAGAAAAGGGTGCAACTTTTTATGGAGGCGGAAACGGGCATGGTGTTGGTATGAGTCAATATGGCGCATACTATCTAGGAACTACTTTAGGATATGAGTTTGATAGAATCCTAACTTCTTATTATCCAAACATGTCTTTACAGAGTAAATCTGTTTTGAGTAAGGTGAAATAAGAAATACCACGGAAACTGCTGTTCGAGAAAGAGCAGCGGTTTTTGTGGTATATGGACTTATAAACTATTTTGAAGTAAATAAAATAATATTTTTCTTGTGCATACATAATAATAAAATAAAATGACGCTGTTCTTAAGAACTGCTAAGCAATGAATATTAGGAGATTAGATGAGTTTAACAGGTTAAAATATAAGTACATCATTTTTTGGTTTATTTTGAATATTTATTTCAAAGGAAATAAAGTTTTGTTATAATTAATTTACATTTTATCCCCTAAAAGGAAATAATTTATCAAAGGAGTCACGAAATTAAGATAGAAGGCTAATATGTAAGCGTTTTACTAGTGGAGATTTATATAAAAATAGATTTTAAGAGCTACTGTTCAGAAAAGCGAACGAACAAATGATGGGAGAGTTTGAAGTGAGCCAAAAGCAAGTTGTGGGCTTGATGTCTGGTACATCTCTAGATGGAATAGACGCAGCACTAGTCAATATTTCCGAAGATGACCATCAAAAAATTCAAGTCAATCTGATTCAATTTTCAACACTATCGTATTCAGAAACCATGCGTGCAAGAATCTTGGCATTATGTGACCCGAGTAAAGCTCGGCTTGAGGAGATATCTTTAACAAATATGCTTCTAGGTGAGTTGTTTGCGGAAGCAGCAAAAAAAGTTGTTACTGAAGCGGGTCTTGAAATGAAAGATGTAGACCTGATTAGCTCACATGGTCAGACTATTTTTCATCAACCTGAAGGTAAAAGGGTAGAAGACTATACGATTACTTCAACCTTGCAAATTGGGGATATTGCAGTGATTGCAGAAAGAACAGGTGTTATAACGGTTGGGGATTTCCGGACTCGTGATATGGCAGTTGGCGGCCAAGGTGCACCACTCGTTCCATATGCTGATGATCTATTATTTAGGGCAAATACGAGTGGTAGAATCTTAGCCAATATTGGCGGAATCGCCAATATAACCGTTTTACCCCCAGCTAAAAGTCATGAAAAGGTACTTGCGTTTGATACGGGCCCAGGAAACATGCTGATTGATGCCTTTACAATATGGGCAACGAATGGAAAACAAACCTATGATAAAAATGGGGAAATAGCAGCAGCTGGTAAGGTAGACGAACAATGGATTGAGGAACTCTTAGATCATGACTATTATCGCTTGCCGGCACCTAAAAGTACAGGTCGAGAGTTGTTTGGATTCGATTATGCGAAGGAACTTTGGAATGCAAAAGCTGATTTAGCACCCGAGGATAAGGTAGCAACTATTACCGAGCTAACAGCCCGAACGATTGCCGAAGAATGTAAGAGAGTAATAGATTCTTATAAAATCCAAGAGATTTTTATTAGCGGTGGTGGTTGGTACAATCAAACACTACGAAAGAGATTGCAAGCTAATCTGCCTCCGTCAATCAAATTAGGAAGTACAGATGAGCTGGGCATACAAGCTGATGCTAAGGAAGCCATTGTCTTTGCATTACTAGGCTACCAATGCATCAACAAACGACCCAATAATCTTCCATCGGCAACAGGAGCAAGCGCCCCGGTTATTATGGGGAAAATTGCTCTGATATAACTTTATTCAGCAGGCTGAATAAAGCTATAGCCTCCGGCGGGTGCCACAGATTTTTCAAAGGAAACTTTTCGCTAGGAAGAAAAAATCTGGGCACAAATACGCCAAGGTGCATTTGATTATGTAAAAACTGAAGGGGGGCGAGGGCAAGAGCTACAAATATAGTGTTCTGTTGATACTGGAAAAAACAATGATAAAAGATACGTAAGGGGGAAAAGTAGAATGAAAAAATGGCTTAGTCTTTTTCTTATAAGTATTTTAGTAGTTGGATTGTTAGCGGCATGTAGCAAAAAAGAGAACACAACAAAAGATGGCGGCGAAGATAGTGAAAAGGAATGGACGGGTACAATCACAGTATGGGATGGACCACGTTGGCCAGATGATAAAGACAATAAATTCCACTGGATGGAAAGTAAAATTAAAGAATTCGAAGCAGCGCATGAAGGGGTTAAGGTTGATCTAGTTCAAGTTCCATGGGCAGAGCTTCCTGATAAATTAGGCGTTTCAATCGCAGGGCAATCTTGGCCTGATGTTGCGCCAGTTGATATTAGTGGTAGTGCGGTAAGTATTGACCATATTGAACAAGGTGTAATTGAATCAGTTGATGACTTATTTACAGAGGATGAACTAAAGGACTTTTATGAAAATGCATTAGATGCTTACACATTTGATGGGAAATTATATGGAGTTCCAAACTCTCTAACTGTACATGCGATGCTTTTAAACCTAGATCTTTTCGAAGAGCGTGGAGTTGAGCCACCAGCAAATGGTGAATGGACATGGGATGAATTCTTTGCAGCAGCTGAAAAACTAACATTTGATCGTGATAACGATGGTAAAACAGATGTATACGGATTCTCTACGTATATCCTTCCTGGATACTATGAAGCATGGCCGTTCTTCTATATCAATGGTGGAAGCCCATTAAATGAAGATATGTCAAAATTTACGTTCACCGAGCCAGAAGCGGTAGAAGCGATTCAACAACTTGCTGATTTGAAATTAAAGCATAATGTAGCTCCTGAAACATTAGGTGGTCAGGATGTTGGTGGTACATTCCAAGCATGGGCAAACGAAGAGCAACGTACAGTTGCCATGCAGCCATGGGCTACATGGGCGATTAGCTCAGCACAAACAAAATATCCTACAAACTTTGCAGTTGCAAACTACCCAACAGGTAAATCAGGTGAGCCTGTAACAATCGGTGGTGTAGGTGGTTGGACAATGTTCCACCAAGAGGATGAAGGGAAAAAAGAAATGGTTGGCGAATTTATTAAGTTCATCTCAACAACTGATGAGCAATTTACGATGGCAACTGAGTATGGTATTTTCCCTGCACGTAAGAGCGCTGCAGACATGGACCCTTATAAGGACAATCCAGAAATGAAGCGTGCACAAGAAATGTCTTCACAAGTTGTTATGCTTCCACGTCACCCTGAATGGAAGAAAATTGATGAAGCCATTCAAACAGAGCTTCAGTTAGTATTCAATGGTGAAAAGACAGCAGAGGAAGCAATGAAGGCTGCTGAGAAGAAGGTCAATGAATTGTTAGGTGAGTAGTAATAGGCATAAGGTAGGTAGCCTTAAATGGGCTACCTGCTGCCAAATGAAAGATTGGGGGAATTGCGTTGAAACCCGTTCATCAAACTGCAAATGCAGTAGTACAGACAAAAAAACCAACTATCTGGCTACAAATGAAAAAGAACTATTCCGCATATTTATTTTTACTTCCAAAACTTATCCTGTTTATAGCATTTATTGCGATCCCGGTTGTGTGGGCGTTTATCATCTCCTTCCAGGAATACAAAATTTTTGGGAGTGAATGGGCAGGTTTAGACAACTATATCAAGGTGTTTAAAAGTGATGCCTTTTACGACGCGTTAGGAAATACATTCTTATTTACTGTTGTAACGGTACCTTTTAACGTAATAAGTGCACTTATCATTGCTTCTCTCATCCATCCTCTTGGCAAACTATCTCAAAGCTTCTTCCGAGGAGCCTTTTATTTACCAACAGTTACATCAATGGTAATTGTTGCGATGGTCTGGCGCTGGATGTACAACTACGACTTTGGATTGTTTAACTATGTGCTAGGGTGGTTTGGAATAGAACCTCTTAACTGGTTGGGACAATCTTCATCCGCACTTTGGGCCTTAATCATCATGCAATGTTTAATTCCATTTGGAGTCGGAATCATTCTCTATCTTGCTTCAATGGGTTCGATTTCAAATACATTATATGAAGCGGCAACTATTGATGGAGCAAATAGTTTTCAAAAGTGGTACCGCATTACATTGCCATTATTAAAACCGTCTACCTTATATTTAGTATTACTTAGTACAATCGGTTCGTTTCAGGTATTTACACAAATTATCATGATGACGGGCGGTGGACCAGGTACGGCTACAGAAACTCTTGTTCACTTAATCTATAAGACAGGCTTTAGAGACTTCGAGTTTGGCTTTGCAGCAGCACAATCCGTTGTTTTATTCTTTATCATTCTTTTATTTTCAATTATTCAATTCCGTTTACTTCGGTACGATGACTAGGAGGGAAGCATAATGACATCAGGTATTCAAAAAGTAAACAAGCTTATTATTTATGTATTACTATCGGTTTTTGCAATTGTTTCCCTTTTACCGTTGTATTGGGTATTTAGTACCTCCTTGCAACTAAGCAGCTACCAAGATGAAGAACTAGAACGTCAAGTATCTTATGTAGATTCAAATCCTCCGAAAATGTACCCAGTTGGGATTACAGAGTACTTTGAGCATTGGGGGAAGGCTAGGGACGCGGAAAGTGCTGGTGACGCTGAAGCAGCAGCCTATCATCGTGATGTTATGGACTACATCATTGAAGATACGTTCTCAGGATTTACGACCTTGTTTAACAAAAATAATGTAGGTATCTGGTTTTTTAATAGTTTTTATATAGCTGTAGTGGTGACAATTGGGATACTCCTCTTTGACTCAATGGCCGGGTACGTCCTCGCGAAAAAGCGGTTCCCGGGAAGGAATCTCATTTTCTGGTCGATTATTGCTACGATGATGATTCCAGGTCAAGTAACGTTAGTGCCGTTGTTTATCATGGTACGAAACTTTGGAATTATGGATACCCACTGGGCTCTTATTTTTCCAGACTTAGCAATGGTATTTGGGGTATTTTTAATGAGGCAATTTATGCACTCGATCCCAGATGAACTAATAGATGCAGCGAAAATCGATGGTGCAAGCGAATGGAAAACGTATTGGAAAATCATTCTACCATTGGCGAAACCGGGTCTAGCAGCTCTAGGAATCTTTACCTTTATGAACGTCTGGAATTCATTCCTGTGGCCAATTATCGTGCTAAACGATGCAGATCTATATACATTACCTGTAGGGCTAAAAACATTACAGGATGCAAACCTTGCAAGTTTCAAGCTTCTAATGAGTGGGGCAGCTATTGCATCGATCCCTATGATTATTGTATTTATGATGTTTCAACGCCACTTTGTAAAAGGATTAACCCTTGGTGGGGTAAAAGAATAAATAGAAATAGTTTAACTTTGCTCCTATTCTCTGATAAGAACAGGGGCCTTTTTGTCATAAATGAAATATATATACAAAAAATTATAATATTATTTAAAATTTTATTTTAAAACCACTTCTTTTATGGTATCTTTATTAATAGAATAGCAATTTGGAAAACATTAACTTGGAAACGTTACCAAAGGCTGAACAAGGAGGATATTTTCAAAATGAAAATTAGATTTACGGGTGAAATCGAAAATATCAAAGACGGCATACATTTACTTTCCCCTGAATTATCATTTCAAGAAGAGGATGAAGGCTTCCAAGTTCAAGTCATTCAAAGAAAAGGACCAATCTTTGTTAAAAGTGAAGCGAATAAGGCAGAAATTCATTTCGAGGAAAAGATTCATTTCTTTAGAGGATTAGGTATATGGCTTGAATATTTCAAAAAACGTGGAGTGTTTGAAATAACAGAAGAACCACAATTTGAAATGACAGGGGCAATGTTAGACGCATCTAGAAATGGTGTTTTGACAGTTAGTGAGATTAAGAGCTTATTAAGGAAAATGGCAGTCATGGGATTAAATACTCTTATGATCTATACAGAAGATACATATGAGGTAAAGGAATTACCGTATTTCGGCTACATGAGGGGGCGTTATACAGAGGAAGAACTTAGAGTCTGTGATGAGTACGCCCAGGCTTTAGGAATTGAAATGATCCCTTGTATCCAAACACTTGCACATTTAACGGAAGCTCTCAAATGGAATTTTGCCACTAATATAAGAGATACAGCCGATATCTTATTAGTAGGTGAACCAGAGACCTATCAATTTCTGGAAAAAGTTATTACGGCTGCAACAAAACCATTCAAATCAAAAAGGATTCATATCGGAATGGACGAAGCACATCAGCTAGGATTGGGCCGATTTTTAGATAAAAACGGCTATGAAGAGCGCTTTGTGATTATGAATAAACACCTTGAAAAAGTAGTTGAAATCACGGACGGGCTCGGACTAAAGTCAATGATTTGGAGTGATATGTACTTCCGATTGGGTTCAAAATACGGCGGTTATTATGACTTAGAGGCTGAAATCCCTCAAGAAGTTATTTCATCTATTCCAAATGCTCAGCTCGTATATTGGGATTATTATCATTCAGATGAGGAGTTTTATCGTACTTTTATTCAAAAGCATAAAGAACTTGGTTCTAATCCTATTTTTGCAGGTGGAGTATGGACTTGGAATGGAATATCCCCTAACTACGGAAAGGCAATTGTTACAACAGAGGCAGCATTAAATGCATGTAAGAAAGAAGGCGTAAAAGAAGTATTTGCAACGATGTGGGGGGACAATGGTGCTGAAACTCCACTAACAACTTCCCTGCCGATACTGCAGCTTTTTGCAGAGCATGCCTATCATAAAATCGTAACTAGACAGGAGGTTGCGGAACGATTTCACTTCTGCATAGGTGGAACATACAGCGATTTCATGGTTTTAAATCTTTTTGATGAAACACCTGGAGTATCTGAAAACAATCTACATGAATCAAACCCATCGAAGTTTTTACTTTGGCAGGATGTGTTAATTGGACTATACGATCAGAATATCAAAGGCCTGCCGATGAATCAGCATTACAAAAACTTGATTCCGAAGCTAAAAGATGCAAGTAGAAAGAATCCTGAATGGCAGTATATGTTTGAATTTTATGAGCAGTTGGCGCGAGTCCTAAGTGTGAAAGCGGAAATCGGAATCCAGCTTAAAGAAGCATATGATGCAGGTGATAAAAATGAGATGGAATCGATCAAAGTACAATTAGCTAGTTTAATAGAGAGCTCCAAAATACTACGCTTAAAACATAGAAAACTCTGGTTTTCGATGAATAAACCTTTTGGCTGGGAAGTCATTGAAATCAGATATGGTGGATTGCTTTCTCGTTTAGAAACGGCACAGTTCAGAATTGAAGAGTGGTTGAAGGGCAACATCAGTCATATTGAAGAACTAGAGGAAGAACGTCTTTACTTTGAAGGACCGTATAAAATGCCGGAGGGAACAATTGGACGGAATATTTACCGAAGGATTGTAACAGCAGGTAATCTAACGTAACAAAAAATAAAGGAAGGTGTAACGATGAATCGTGAAAAATTAGCAAAAAAAGTAGGACAATTACTTGTAATTGGCTTTAACGGAACTAAGGTCCCACAGGAGATACGAGATTTAATTCATACCTATCATATTGGAGCGATTATTTTATTTGGCAGAAATATTGGAGCCCCTAAGGAGGTACTAGCTCTTACTACAGACCTCCAACGAGAGGCAAAAAAGGCTGGGTATACGCATCCACTATTGATATGTGTGGATCAGGAAAATGGAGTGGTTCGTCGTTTAGGAGAGGGAGCTACTATTTTTCCAGGAGCTATGACCCTTGGTGCTACAGGTAATCCTAATCACGCATACAATGTGGGGGTCGCTACAGGAATCGAGCTAAAGGCTTTAGGGATTAACTGGAATCTCGCTCCTGTTTTAGATGTTAACAATAATCCGGATAATCCTGTTATCGGAGTTCGCTCATTTGGAGAATCCGCTGAAAGTGTCTCAAAGTTTGGCCGGGCTTCCATGCAAGGAATGCAAGAGGCTGGTATTGCTACAACCCTTAAGCACTTTCCAGGCCATGGGGACACCAATGTTGATTCACATTTAGATTTACCAACGATTCCACACGGATTGACAAGACTTGAAGAGATTGAATTAAAACCTTTTAGAGAATGTATTGCAGAAGGTGCAGATACAATCATGACTGCACATGTTTACTTTCCATCGATAGAAACAGAACCAGGTGTACCAGCAACGATCTCCAGGAAGGTTATCACGGGTTTATTGCGTGAAAAACTAAAATTTAATGGTGTTGTCACAACAGATTGTATGGAGATGAATGCAATTTTACATGGAGTTGGTACGGAAAAAGGAGCTGTTGCTGCCCTTAAAGCTGGGGTAGATTATGTGATGATTTCCCACACCCTTGAAAGACAGGTTGGGGCGATTGAGGAAATTTTAAAAGCAATTGAAAATGGAGAGTTAACTGAAGAAGAAATCGACCAAGCACTTCAAAGAATCAAAGTGCTTAAAGAAAAGTACTTGAGCTGGCAAGATATTTCTTTAGAGGATGAACCAATTGTACCTGAAACAGTAGGAAGTAAAGAGCATGAAAAAATTGCTTATGAAGCCTATAAGGATAGTGTGACGATTGTAAAAAATGATGGAATGTTACCGCTTCCCCAAAATAACTCGCGCATACTTGTAGTACATCCCGACAATGGCACAACCATGCAGGTGGAGGATAAGCGATATGCCAACCTTTCATTAGGTGCAGCAATAAAAGAGTATCAGCCAGAGGCGGATATCTACCCGTTTTCAAGTGCGTTAGATGAAAAAGAGGTTTCAGCCATTGTTGAAAAGGCAAAAGGGTATGACACGGTTATTGTAGGGACGCTCACAATTACCCCGAGCAGTAATCAAATTGCTTTAGTTGAGAAGCTAATAAAGGAGAAGGGCTCTGTCATTGTAATTGCGATGAGAAGCCCGTACGATTTTGGATATTTACCAGATGTTCCAGTCTATATAAATACCTATGAATTCACATATCCAGCCTTAAAAGTAGCAGCTGGCGCAATTTTCGGAAAGGAGGAAGTTAAAGGAAATCTACCGGTTACTGTTAAGAAAAGATTAGTGGAAGGTAAATAGTGAATCTATTATACCGCTATGAAAGGGAGAAAGTAATGCAGGGAACGGTGAGTTTCTGTAATTTGAATAAGCACAAAGAGTACCAATAAAGGGGGACTACAAATATGAAACTGACAAAACAATTGTTTTTAGTAGGAATAGCGTTAATCATGCTCCTCGCTGCATGTAGCAACAATACATCCTCAAAAAAGGAAGAAAATCCAAAATTAGATGAGGAAGCGTTAGCCAATGTTAATGAAACAGGTTTTCCTATTGTCAAAGATCCATTAACGTTAAAAGTCTTTACAGGGAAGTCGGCTCAAAATGTGAATTCCGATTGGAATGACATCTTGATTTGGAATACATATGCCGAAATGACAAATGTCAATCTTGAGTGGGAACAAATACAAACAGATTCCTTAGAAGAAAAAAGAAACCTTGCTTTAGCTGGTGGAAATCTTCCAGATGTGTTTTTCTTATCTGCAATGCCAACACTAGATCTTTTTAAATACGGTAAACAAGGAACTTTTTTAAAGTTAAACGATCTAATTGATCAATATGCACCAAATTTAAAGAAACTAATGGATGAAAACCCTGAAATACGAAAGGCAATTACTTTCCCAGATGGAAATATTTATTCTCTTCCATCTATAGTTTCACCAGATTTTATGTCTGTTCGAATTGCTAGTAGACCTTGGTTTAGTCAAGAAGCCCTTGATGCAGCGGGTATGGAGGTACCAGAGACAACTGAGGAGTTTTACCAATTCTTAAAAGCATCAAAAGAAAAAAACGGAAAAATACCATATGGTGGGACAAGTATGGCTGAATTTGTATCTTGGTTACAGGGTTCATTCGGAGTCAGTAACAAGGGTGTCAGAAATGCAAATATTGATGTAAACCCAGAAAATGAAGACGAGGTCCGCTTCTATGCAACATCAGATGATTTTAAAGCATTGCTAGAATATGTACATAAACTTTATTCAGAAGGCTTGGTTGAGCAAAATATTTTCTCCATTGATTGGGGTCAATACTTAGCAAATGCTTCAGAAGGAAAGTATGCAAGTACCGTATTCTATGATCCGATAGAACTTTTTGGAGATGAAATCGGAAGTGATTATGTAAGTGCATCAGCATTAAAGGGTCCTAACGGACATCAAGAATTTTCTAAGGTTGCACCGTCAGTATCTTCCATTGGAAACTTTGTCATTACGAGTGAAAATCCAAATCCAGCAGCTACGGTTAGATGGATGGACTACTTCTATAGTGATGAAGGTGCGAGACTTTACTACATGGGTGTAGAGGGAGAAACGTACGAGAAAACAGCTGATGGAAAATATGTATATACAGATAAAATCGTAAATAGTGCTGAAGGCTTAACGATGGAACAGGAGCTTGCAAAGTATCTTACTTGGTTAGGTGGAATTCAAGGAATCATCAAACAAGAATATTTCCAAGGCTCTGAAAATGCTCCAACCTCATTAGAAGCAGCAGAAAAGATTACGCCATATGTTCCTGAAGAAATTTGGCCAGCGTTCTTGTATACAGAAGAGGAAAATAGGTTTTTATCGTCTACAGGAGCAGATATTAATAAATATGTAGCAGAACAAAGAGACAAGTTTATTTCTGGTGACCTTCCATTCTCGGAATGGGATAACTATGTAGAAACGATTGAAAAAATGGGACTAGAAGAATTAATGAAGATCCATCAGGCTGCGTACGACCGTTATAAAAAAGAATAGTAACGAAACAGGAAGATAAAGGATGTCTAGGGGGAGACCTCTTCCCCCGTTTTTGTTTGGAAAGGAGGCTATTAAGTGGAGGCTAAACCAGAAACAACCATACAAACACAGGTATATGCGAGTAGTAGATTAAAACGTGCTAAAAAGAATCTATTACTCAATTGGCAGTTATATGTATTTTTATTACCAGCATTTACATATTTCACCATCTTCCACTACATCCCTATGTATGGAGTTCAAATTGCTTTTAAAGACTTCTATGCGAATCTGGGAATAGTAGGTAGTCCTTGGATAGGATTTGAACACTTTGAGCGTTTTTTTAATTCCTATTATTTTTGGCGACTCTTAAAAAATACAATCATATTAAGCGCGTATGGTTTAATACTATTTCCGTTACCAATCATTTTTGCCCTCGCTTTAAATGAGTTAAAGAATGGACCATTTAAAAAATGGTCACAGACACTCACATATGCCCCACATTTTATATCTGTGGTTGTTGTTGTAGGTATGCTGGTTGCATTTCTAGATCCTGTAACAGGTTTAGTTAATCATATTGTTGTAACCCTGGGCGGTGAACCAATTAGATTCCTAACAGACCCTGACTGGTTTCGACATATATATGTTTGGTCTGGTCAATGGCAGTCACTTGGTTGGGGGACGATTATTTATCTAGCTGCGTTAGCAGGAGTAAATCCAGAATTACATGAGGCGGCAAGGGTTGATGGTGCGACCAGAATACAACGAATTATTCATATTAATATTCCATCGATATTCCCTACAATTGTCGTGTTATTTATTCTAAATATTGGAAGTTTCATGTCTATTGGTTTTGAAAAAGTTCTTTTGATGCAGAACTCATTAAATGCGGAGACATCTGATATCATTCAAACATTTGTATATCAAACCGGTTTGATTGAAGGACAGTATAGTTTTGCTGCTGCTATTGGATTGTTCGATTCTGTTATTAACATCATACTACTAGTACTCGTCAACTATTTAGCAAGACGTGTTAGTAACAATAGCTTGTGGTAAGAGGTGATCACATGAAAACATTTAGTCTATCAGATAAAGCGTTCGATATCATGAATACAATATTTGTAGCAGTTATTACGTTAATCATTGTATATCCGTTAATTTTTGTTATTAGTGCTTCTATTAGTGATCCCGATGCGGTAAATAGCGGTAGGATGTGGCTTTGGCCAGTTGATGTATCATTTGCAGGTTTTCAAAGGGTCTTTCAGAATGACGCCATATGGGTTGGGTATAAAAATACAATTATTTATACCATTGTGGGGACCTTACTTCACCTACTCGTTCTTCTACCTTGTTCATATGCATTATCTCGAAAAGAACTTAAGGGGAAAAAGATTTTGCTATGGGTGATTTTAATCACCATGCTATTTAGTGGGGGGTTAATTCCAACCTACCTTGTTGTTCAGTCCCTAGGGATGTTGAATACCATTTGGGCGATTGTCATCCCAGGTGTTGTAGGAGCATGGTCCATTCTTGTTGCTAAAACCTTTTTTGAACAGACGATTCCAGACCAATTAGTGGAGGCTTCTAAAATAGATGGTGCCTCTGACTTTACCATTTTTCGTAAAGTGGTTTTACCCTTATCGCTTCCGATTATAGCGGTAATGGCACTATTCCATGCTGTTGGATTATGGAATCAGTATTTTAACGCATTAATTTATTTATCTGATGAAAGTCTTTATCCACTGCAACTGATTTTAAGACAAATACTGATCTTAAATGAAGTTAGTGCTGAAGGTATCGCAGGGGGAGCGGGGACAGCTCAGTCTTTTGTTGAGCAAGTAAAAACGGCTTCACTAGTAAAATATGCGGTGATTATTGTATCGGCTTTGCCCTTACTTATTGTCTACCCATTTCTACAAAGGTTTTTTGTTAAAGGGGTATTAATTGGCTCCGTTAAAGAATAAGGCTACACAAAGACTATCAATCTATAGGGGGATGTTTGCATGAATGGCATAGCAAGTGGATATTATCGTTTATGTGTATCAATTACAAAGTTCGCATATCTCAATTTGCTATGGGTCGGGTTTGCCTTACTTGGATTAATTGTTTTTGGGTTTATGCCAGCAACGGTGGCAATGTTTGCTGTTGTCCGAAAATGGATTATTGGAGAAAAAGATATAGACATTTTTAGGTCTTTTTGGAAGTCATATAAAAGTGAATTTGTGAAATCTAATATCATTGGAATTAGTATGTTATTGATTGGTTATTTGTTGTCGATTGAATTTCAAATTTTAAGAAGTCAAGAAAGCCTAGCTTATTTTATAGCCAGTTATGGTGTAATAGCGCTATTTCTAATATACATTATAATTCTTTTGTATATCTTTCCTTTATTTGTTCATTTCAATTTAAAGATTGGACAATATGTAAAATGGTCATTCGTAATAGGGATGGTTCATCCAATTCTCACTATATTTTTACTTGTGATCATTAGTATAAGTATCTATTTATCTTTGAAGTTTTTCCCGGCTTTCCTTTTCTTTTTTGGGGGAAGTGTTATAGCTTACGTCGTTATGTGGGGGACAGCCAAAACGTTCCCTAAATATGAGAAAGCATCAGAAATATGAATACAGGATGGATGATACATGTTAAAAATTGAAGCATTAACGACAGAAATGAGAAATGAAAAAAGTATGAATATCGACCAATTGTCAACTCGAGAGATATTAGAGACCATTAATGACGAAGATAAAAAGGTTGCTGGTTGTGTAGAAGCAGTATTGCCTGAAATTGCAGCGACTGTCGATATCGTCTATCAATCGCTATTGAACGGTGGAAGATTAATTTATGTAGGAGCCGGTACAAGTGGGCGACTTGGAATCCTGGATGCTGTAGAATGCCCGCCAACCTATCGTACCTCGCCTGAATTGGTTCAGGGAATCATGGCTGGGGGAAGTCGTGCTTTAGTGGAAGCAGTAGAAGGTGCAGAGGACGACCCTCATTTAGGGGCACAGGATTTAGGTGCAAAAAACCTTACCAACCATGATGTTGTAGTAGCAATTGCAGCAAGCGGAAGAACGCCCTATGTAGTAGGTGCACTTCAGTATGCAAAAAAGATTGGTGCAAAAACGATTAGCTTATCGAGTAATCAGGATTCAATCATTAGTAAATACTCTGATATAGCCATTGAAGTATTAACAGGACCAGAAGTATTGACGGGCTCAACACGTATGAAAGCAGCAACCTCCCATAAACTTGTATTGAACATGATTACTACCTCATCCATGATAAAACTAGGTAAGGTATATGAAAATTTAATGGTGGACGTAAATGCTAGTAATGTCAAATTAAAGGAACGTGCAAAGAACATTGTATCAACTATAACGCATGAACCTTATAACAAGGTGGAAGAAATACTAGCAATAACAAATTATGAAGTAAAGCCAGCCATCGTGATGATCAAGGCAGAAGTGAATTTGGAAGTCGCTAGAAAAAGCATAATTCTTTCGAATGGGTTTGTTCGAGAAGCGATTGAAGTAGCAAAGCGAACCGTTAATTTGAATAGTGACTATGGAGAGGGCTGACTCAATATGAGTCGGCCTATTTTTTTGCATAAGAAGAATAAGATAAAAACTTTTGAAATATAAATACAATATATTATAATTTTAATAAAATTTGATTTCATTTATTTTTGTTCCGTGATATACTTATGGTAGTTCAAAAGTTTAGTATAGAAAGATTTTTATATTTTTTAATTAGGCATGTAAGCGTTATCTTCAATTGAATGGAAATTAATTCCTATAGTCGTAAATGCAGTTTTAGGAGTATTCTAAAAATAATTACATATTAACAAAAAATAGGAGAGGTGTAAACAAAATGGAAAATAAGAAGCATTTAGTACTAGTAGGGGCACACTGTGGCGACGTTGAGATTCAAGGTGGAGCAATTGCTCATAAATATGCAAAAGCTGGATGGGATGTCACATTTGTTCATTTGACTGCAGGTGAAAAAGGAAATCCTCCACATATATCAGTAGACGACTATCGTAAGCAAAAGATCCAAGAAGCCGAAAAAGTGGCAGAGATCTTAGGTGGAAAAAGTATAACACTAGATTATAAGGATGCAGAATTGAAGCTGGATGATGAGATTGTTACCCGTGTGGCAACACTAATGCGTAAACTACGTCCAACTGTTGTAATCACACACTGGGTGAACAGTATCCATCCCGACCATGCACTTTGTCCAAGAATTGTCGAAGCTGCCCAATTAAAGGCGGGTCTTCCGGGATTTGATTTAGAAGGTCTACCTCCGCATTTCTACCCTTTCTATCATAGTGAGAACTGGGAGGACATGGAGGGGTACGTTCCTGATATTTTCGTAGATGTATCTGAAGAGTTTGAAACATATCTGGAGGCGTTGTCAAACTATTGGTTTATCATGAATTCAAAATCATTCCGATACTATGACTATTACAAAGCACTAGGGACAGTTCGGGGCTGTGTAAGTCGAGCAAAATATGCCCAAACGTTAAAATTCCCAACGGGTGGTAATGTGAGAAGAGGGTTTATTCCAGGACATGAAATTTAAGTTCTGAGAAGAACAAACCCCTATTTCTTAAGATTAACTACAGAGGCGCTATGCGAAAGTGTAGCGCAAGGATTTTTCCCTTATATATGAATGAAAGGGGTTGTCTCAACTCTCATGAATAGACCAGTGAATATTGAAACCACTAACCCTGAAACTTCCATTTCAAGCGGGGTACCAAAAGATCGTAAAGTAAGAACACAGAGAATGAGGAAAATCATTAAGCATTGGCAGTTATATATCTTACTAGCACCAGCAATTATCTATTTTCTAGTATTTAAATACTACCCAATGTATGGTGTACAAATTGCGTTTAAGAATTTTAGAGCAGTAGATGGCATTCTTGGTAGTGAATGGGTTGGTTTTGACCATTTCACTAGATTTTTCGAATCATATTATTTCTGGGAATTAATGTGGAATACATTATCGATTAATTTGTATCAATTATTGCTTTTCCCGGTATCTATAATTGTTGCATTGTCTCTAAATGAATTAAGGGATGGGAAATTCAAAAAGACAGCTCAAACAATTACCTATGCACCACATTTTATTTCTGTAGTTGTTTTCGTTGGTATGCTCATTGCATTTTTGGATCCAGCGACAGGTATTATCAATCATTTCATTCAACTATTAGGCTTTGAACCTATTAATTTTATGACAAGCCCTGCATGGTTCAAAACCATCTTTGTGTTTTCTGGAGAATGGCAAAACCTTGGATGGGGAGCGATAATTTACTTAGCAGCATTAGCCGGAATTGACCCACAGTTGCATGAAGCTGCAAAAGTAGATGGAGCAACTAGATGGCAAAGAATATGGCATATTAACCTACCTGGAATTATGCCCACCATTATTATTCTCCTCATCTTAAATATGGGTAACTTTATGTCAGTTGGTTTTGAAAAAATCCTACTAATGCAGAATCCGTTAAACCTAGAAGCTTCCCAAGTGATTCAAACCTATGTATATGACATTGGTTTATTGAATGGTCAGTTCAGCTACTCTACTGCTGTCGGATTATTTAACTCCGTTATAAACTTTATCATTTTAATCATATTTAATAGATTGGCAAGAAGAACGGGTACAAGTCTATGGTAAAGGAGTATCCAGCATGAAAATAAAACCGAAAAAGTCTAGCAAAATAATGGAAACAAGATCAGACCGAATATTCGATATCACGAATAAGATTATCGTTTGGTTTTTCATCATTATTATTATGTACCCTCTTATTTATATCGTGAGTGCCTCTATTAGTAACCCGAGTTTTGTAAACTCTGGTGAAATGTGGTTGTTCCCGAAAGATATAACATTTGAAGGTTTCCAAAGAGTTTTTGAAAGTAAAGACATTTGGATTGGATATCGAAATACGATTTTTTACACATTACTGGGTACTTTTATTAACCTAGCCGTTACATTACCATGTGCTTACGCTCTCTCTCGAACAGAATTGGTTGGAAAAGGGGTCATCATGGGTATGTTGATTTTCACTATGTTCTTTGATGGCGGACTTGTACCTACTTACCTCCTCGTTAGGGACTTAGGGATGGTCAATACCATTTGGGCAATGGTTATACCGAGTGCAGCATCTGTATGGAATATTATCGTAACGATGACTTTCTTTAAGGTAACCATTCCAAGGGGGTTAGAGGAAGCAGCAGAGGTTGACGGTGCTTCTGTATTCAGAACATTCTTTCAAATTGTACTGCCGTTATCGGCACCGATTATTGCAGTAATGGCTCTATTCTATGGAGTCGGCCACTGGAATCAATATTTTGGAGCATTAATCTACTTAACAGATCGAGAACTTTTCCCACTTCAGCTTATATTACGGGAAATTTTAATACAGCAAGAAATTGCAACGGAAATCATGATGCAAGGTGGAAACATAGAGGCGATTGGGGAACAAGCACGAATCGCAAGTATTGTGAAATATGCAGTCATGATTGTATCTGCCGCTCCACTATTAATCGCATATCCTTTCTTACAGCGCTTCTTCTTAAAAGGCGTCATGATTGGCTCTGTAAAAGGATAAAAGCTTTCATTTAACAAGGGGGTGAGAACGAAGGGGAAAATCTTACGGCAAGGGGCATTTATAAGATAAAAAATAATAACATTTAAGGGGGATTCTTTGTGAAGTTCAAAAAGCAAATGAAAATAGCTGGAACAGTGTTACTAGCATCAAGCTTACTTCTTGGAGCATGTTCCAATAAGGAAGAAGTATCTAAAGAGAAAGATGCACCAAAGAACTTAAATGCAACAGGATATCCAATTGTAAATGAGGCATTAACTTTAGAAATGATGGGACAGAGTTCACCGCTTCAGCCAAATTGGGGAGATATGAATTTCTTCAAGAAAATGAAAGAGTTAACAAATATGGATTTCACCTACCGAACTTCAACATCAGATCAATATGCTCAACAAAAACAATTAGCATTTACGAGTATGCAGCTTCCAGACGTCTTTTTCGGAGCTAACTTCACAGCTGCGGAAGAGGTTGATTATGGGGCACAAGGGTTACTGGCTCCACTTGAGGATCTAATTGACCAATATGCACCAAATTTACAAAAGGTAATGGAAAAATATCCAGATCTAAAGTCTTCTATTACAGCACCTGATGGACATATATATGCGTTACCAGGGATTGATACATCTACAACTTCTCAAGTGCCAATTATGTGGATGAACGGGTACTGGTTAGAAAATCTAGGCATTGATAAAAGACCAGAATCAACTGAAGAGCTGTACCAATTATTAAAGGATTATAAAGAAAAAGATCCGAACAAAAATGGAAAAGCGGATGAAATTCCACTAACAGCTTCAAGCGTCGCTGAACTAAGATATCACTTTATGCCGGCTTTTGGAATTAACCAACAAGGTGGAATTTTTGAAAAGGATGGCAAGGTTGGATATGCGTTCGTTCAGGATGGTTATAAGGAATACTTAAAATACTTAAACCGCTTATACTCTGAAAAACTATTAGACCAACAGGTATTCTCTCATACATGGGAACAATATGTAGCTAAAGGAGCAGAAGATCTTGTAGGTGTTTTCCCAACTTGGCCAATTGTAATGGTAGGCTATGCTGATCCAGCATTAGGGGCAAATTATCCATTATTACCACCATTAACAAGTGAGTTTAATGATCAAAAACTTATGACAAAGCTCTCTGAAATTAAAAGAGGACGCGCGGCGATTTCATCAGAAAATGAACATGCAGAAGCAACTATGCGTTGGTTGGATCATATGTACTCTGAAGAAGGTACTTACCTAGCACGTTTAGGTGTTGAAGGTGAGAACTGGGAGTGGGATGATAAAGGGAACTGGAAGTTGTTAGCTCCAGAAGGTATGAATACAACACAAGCAAACGCTCAACATGCTCCAGGTGCTGGATCTCCTGTACCTATGGTATTAGAGCAGGAATTCTTCGCAAAAGAAGATAACCCAACCATTCACTTAATTTCAGGTTGGATTGAAGATGAGTATTTACCATATGCGGAATTACCATTCCCACAGGTGTACTTTACTGAAGAAGAACAAGCGAAACTCAATACAATTAAACCAGATTTGGATTCTTACCTAGAACAAATGGAAGCAAAATTTGTCTCTGGTCAAGCATCCATTGATGGCGAGTGGGATAATTTCGTAAAAACATTAAACCAATTAGGTGCTGAAGAAATGGCAAAAATCAACCAAGCAGCATACGACCGTTGGGCAGAAGCAAAATAATAAAACAAAGGATTTACTGTCCCTGGACCATAGATGGGTCACAGGGACAGGTTCCTTGTCCCAATTAGGGCACAAGTTTTTGAGGTGAAATGTAATGGGTATAGGTTATGAGGGACTGATTTGGAAAATTTATCGAATAGCAGAGTCTATAGCTAGAATATTGTATATCAATCTTCTTTGGGTAGCCTTTTCATTATTAGGTGTCATTGTACTAGGTTTTTTCCCTGCGACAGCTGCGATGTTTTCAGTTGTTCGAAAGTCGATGCTAGGTGAGAAGGATATTCCAATCTTTAAGACATTCTGGCAATACTACAAAACTGAATTTATTCAATCGAATTTACTTGGTTTGGCACTGGTACTGATAGGTGCTGTACTATACGTTGACCTTCGATTTTTCCAGTCATCTGATAGTATCATTACACTTGCTCTCTCTTATTTATTTTTATTTTTATTATTGGTGTATTTTGCAGTTGTGCTCTATATTTTTCCGGTTTTTGTTCATTACCAGTTTAAAACGTTAGAATATATCAAATATGCTTTAATTATGGCGGTTGGTCGTCCTTTTCAAACTCTATTCATGATCGTAGGCTGTCTTTTGGTGCTCACTCTTTTACGAATGGTACCTATGTTAATGCTTTATTTCGGTGGTTCTTTACTGTGTTATGTACTTATGTGGAAATCAATTAAATCATTTCCAAAAGAAGAAATCCAAGAATGATGAATATAAACATGAATAGTTCTATTGAGAAACGGATGGTTAGGAGTGGTTTAATGAAGATTGGTTTAGATGTTTTTTTAGGGAGCCAATATAAAGACTATCTAGGTAAACGAATTGGACTCGTAACAAATATTACGGGTGTTAATCAAAACCTTGTTCCTTCAATTGACTTATTTTATGAACACCCAGACATTCAGTTAACAGCATTATACGCACCTGAGCATGGCATTCGCGGTGATGCGAAAGAAGGGGAAAAGGTAGAAACATCAGTAGATCCAGATACGGGGTTACCTGTTTTTAGTTTATATGGAGAAAGCCGAAAACCCTCTAAGGAAATGTTAGATCCTATTGATGTGGTCGTTTTTGATCTTCAGGATATTGGCTCAAGATATTATACATTCATTTACACGATGGCCTATGTGATGGAGGCTTGCGCGGAATACGGAAAAGAATTCGTTGTTTTGGATCGACCTAATCCTGTTTCAGGAGAAAAATTGGAAGGGAACTTAGTTGAAGAGGATGTAAGGTCTTTTGTAGGTTTACTACCAATTCCGAACAGACATGGTATGACTGTCGGGGAACTAGCTTTATTATTTAAACATGAATTTGGATATGATTGTGAGTTAACCATTGTTCCAATGCAAGGTTGGAAAAGAGATATGTATTATGATGAAACAGGCCTTTTTTGGGTACCCCCTTCTCCGAACACAACAAACATTGATATGAACATCTTATATCCCGGTACATGTCTTGTGGAAGGAACAAATTTATCAGAAGGAAGAGGAACGACAAGACCTTTTGAATATATTGGTGCTCCATTTATAGATGGGCAAAGGTTAGCAAAGACGTTTAATCAAAAAAAGGTTACAGGTGTGTTAGCACGCCCTACATCGTTTATTCCTACCTATCAAAAGCATAAAGATGAAGTATGTCGAGGAATACAACTACATGTAGTCGATAGACGAAAATTAAATTCTTTGGAAGCGGGAATTTTACTTATAGAAACGATAGCTGAAATGTATCCACAGGATTTCAGCTTCATCAGTAATAATAATGGGAAATACTTTTTTGATTTATTAGCGGGAACGAAAAAATTAAAGGACTACATTTTACATGGAACTTCAGTTGATTTTTTGGAGGCATGTGAAGGGCAAGTGGCTTCTTTCAAAAAACAAAGAGAACCATATCTTTTGTATAAATAGGATGGTAAACATATGACAAACATATCAGCTTTAACAACCGAACTGCGAAATAACAGTTCTGCAAATATTGATAACATGTCCACTATGGAAATTTTAAAGACGATTAATAATGAGGATAAAACCGTTGCCTACCGTGTAGAAGATGTTCTTCCTGAAATAGAAGAGACTGTAGAAATCGTTTATCAATCCTTAAGTCAGGGTGGCAGATTGTTTTATATTGGCGCAGGCACGAGCGGGAGAATTGGGATATTAGATGCAGTTGAATGCCCACCAACATATAGTACTCCTCCTGACCTTGTGCAAGCGATTATTGCTGGTGGAAGTAATGCCTTTATTCAAGCGGTGGAAGGTGCGGAAGACAATATCCATTTAGGTGCTAGGGACTTGGAGGAAAGAAATCTCACAGAAATTGATGTTGTTATTGGGATTGCTGCAAGCGGAAGAACGCCCTATGTGATTGGAGCGCTTCAATATGCGCAGCAAATTGGTGCGAAGACAGTTAGTCTGTCTAGTAATAAAAATTCAAAGATTAGCCAGCATGCTGACATTATCATCGAAGTTGAAACGGGACCTGAAGTACTGACTGGTTCAACCCGGATGAAGGCTGCGACAGCTCATAAATTGATCTTAAATATGATCACAACCTCAACAATGATAAAGGTTGGAAAAGTATATGAAAATCTAATGGTCGATTTAAAAGTAAGCAATATCAAGCTTCAGGAACGTGCAAAAAATATTGTTTCCACAATTACTGATGTTTCTTATGAAAAGGCAACGGAAGTATTGGAAAAAACAAACTACGAGGTTAAGCCAGCAATTGTCATGATAAAAGCAACTGTATCCTTTGAGGACGCAAAAAAATACATTCATTCAGCTAATGGATTTGTACGAAAGGCAATCGATCTGGCTAGTAAGGGAGTGAATTAATATGGTGGAATATAGACACTATCAATCAGGTGATGAAAAACAAATTGTAGAACTTTGGAATCAAACCTTATGGAAGGATCCGATTACGTCCAAGCGTTTTCGTAATCTTGTTTTATTAGATGCGAACTTTGATCCAGAAGGAATGAGACTCGCTTTTGAGAATCATAAATTAATAGGCTGTGTGTATGCAGTGAGAAGGCTGTTGCCAATGTTCGGAACAGATTTGGAACCAGACAATGGATGGATACCCTTCTTTTTCGTCGATAAAGATTACCAACGGACAGGTGTTGGTGCTCAATTAATGAAAGAGGCTGTTGACTTTCTAAAAGAGTATAATAGAAAGCATGTATTTTTCTCATCTTATGCACCAAATTATATCATGCCAGGGATTGATGAGGCTGCTTATCCGCAAGCCTACCAGTTTTTACAGGCACAAGGTTTTACTAAGCTTTATTCTCCAATAGCGATGGATCGTAATTTAGTTGATTTTAAGCTTTCCGATGAGATAAAGGAGCTTGTGAAACAAAGAGAAGAAGAGGGATATACCTTTACGAAAGCAGAGGATAAAGACCTTTATGAAGTTATCCAATTTGCAAATGTAAAATTTAACCCGGATTGGGGAAGAGCCATTCGTGAAGGCATTCTACAGGGATTACCTATGGAGCGAATTCTTGTTGCTAGACAAGGCGATAAAGTTGTAGGGTTTTGTATTTATGGAGGCTATGAGCAGGTGCCAGACCGATTCGGACCATTTGGAGTTGACCCGGAGCAGCAAGGAAAAGGGCTTGGTAAAATCTTATTACACCTATGTCTACAAAATATGAAATCAGAAAGTCTACATGGAGCTTGGTTCCTCTGGACAGGTGAAAAGACTTCAGCGGGGTACCTTTATAAGAAAACAGGTTTCACAATCACTCGTACATTCCATGTCATGAAAAGAGATATTTAATTTCATAGATGACATACCTACATTTAAGTTGAAATTAGGGATTATTTTAGTCTATTGTTATAAATGAGAACTATTCAACATGGAGCGTAAACAACTATAAACGATAGTATTTAGATAAATAGAAATGAGCTGATACATGTATGTCTACAAATGGAGGACTTGTCATTCTTACCGAGATGCTACCAAGCTTACCACCCTCTGAGAAGAAAATTGCTTCTTATATTATTGAAAATCCGCAGGAGTCTATTTCATTAACTGCGAATGAATTAGGAAAAAGAAGCTCAACGAGTGGGGCGGCCGTCATCAGGCTTTGTAAATCTCTAAATCTAAAAGGCTTTCAGGATTTAAAGCTTCGTATAGCGGGAGACCTTCAGAAAACGAATGATTTAGGATTTAGTGATATCGAGCCGAATGAATCGATTGTGTCAGTTATTGAAAAGATGACCAATAATAGTATTCAAACGATTCGCGAAACGGCAGAATTATTAAGTGTTGATGAACTGGAAAAAGCGATTGAGGTAGTCAGAAATGCAAGGAGAATCCATTTTATTGGTGTAGGCGCCTCAAGTATTATCGCTCAGGATGCGCAGCAAAAATTTCTTCGAATCAATAAAACAGCCTATGCATTTGCAGATATGCATATGGCAGCTACACAAGTTGCAAATGCGGAAGCCGATGACGTGGTTGTAGGAATTTCTTTTTCAGGAGAAACAAAAGAGGTTGCTAAGGTTTTACAGTTAGCAAGAGAGAAGAAGGCTACGACGATTAGTTTAACAAAATACGGAAGTTCAATTGTTACCGATGCTGCAGATATCAAATTGTATACTTCTGTGACAAAGGAAACGACGTTTAGGAGTGGTGCAACTTCCTCTCGGATTGCGCAACTGCAAGTTATTGACATTCTTTTTATGTGTGTAGCCTCATTACAATACGATGATACGTTGATGCATTTAAATGCCACTCGTGAAGCCGTAGAGTTTCTAATGGGTAAGAATAAGTAAAACAACTACAATCAAGGGCTAACTCGAAATGGGTTAGTCTTTTTTATCACAAATAACGGGGGAATCATACCATGTATATTTTAGGGATTGATGGTGGTGGAACGAAAACAAAAGGGGTTATTGCCACAGTAGCAGGAACTATTATAGCTGAAGCAACAGTAGGTGCATCAAACCCTAATAATGTAAAAAAGGAAGACTTGAAAAAAGAGCTTAGTAAGTTAATAGATATATTGAAGACCGAGAGCAAGGATGCCTTTAAAGAGGTAAAAAGAGCATATGCTGGTATGTCAGGAGTTGACCATCCTTCAGCGCGTAAAGAGATGAAACAGCTGATGGAATCCCTATTACCATGGTCTATTCCTGTAACGGTGAATAATGATGCAATCACTGCCCTGTATTCTGGTACGTTAGGAAAACCGGGAGTTGTCCAAATTGCCGGTACTGGATCAATTACATTTGGTTTAAACGGCGAGGGAGTTCTTGACCGTGTTGGTGGTTGGGGCTATTTACTTGGTGAGGGTGGAAGTGGCTTTGCTGTAGGTAGCGAAGGATTACAGGAAGCTTTTCGGGCTCATGACGGGTTAGGGAGCAGAACGGAATTAACCTCATTAATATGTGGTCATTTTCAAGTAAAGACTCTCCCAGAAATCATCCATTCTATCTATAACGCAGTAAATCCTAAAGAATTGATTGCTTCTTTAAGTAGGCACGTCTTTACCGCAGCAGATCATGGTGACAAAGTTGCTCAAGCAATCATTCAAAAAAATGCCAATCATATTGGAGAAGCAGTGAGTTGTTTAATAAATAAGCAATTTAACGAAAACGAAAGAGCACATGAAATACCGGTTGTACTTGCAGGAGGACTTTTTAATCGGCTTGATTTATTTAAGGGAGCAATGGAAGAAATCTTTGAGAAACATTCAATCAACGCTAAGCTAATTAGACCGGGAATCGAGCCTGTTGGTGGTGCAGTAATTGCAGGGTTTCTTGAGGAAAATATTGAAGTGGATGAGGGGTTTATTGAGCAATTTAGTAGGCATAAATTGTAAAGCAATCTTCCGGATGTGAACAGAAACTTTTAATGTGATTGAATACGATGCACTTGAGGTGGCCAATGAGGGAAAATGAGTTTAATGTTTATCACGTTGTTACCAAGAAAAAAATGATCTGTGGGCAGAGAATTAACTTTGATAAAAATCAGCACAACACCTTATATCGCTTCTTTTTTGAAAGAGAACATGTAAATTCCAAAGGTGAGGATTTCATTCGTATTTTAACCAGTCAAATTTCAAATACAGGATTAACTTTGAATAAAGAGGATTCAGATGTAGCTTTTAGGTATATGGACCAAACAATCAGGGCAATTAGAGAAGTGATAGTAGAAATGGTTAGACTACAAGATTACCCTGAATATCCTTCAAGACTGTCATGCTTGTACGCTGTGAAAAGTTATGAAGACGCTATCAGATGGAAAGAGTTATTTGACTCCTACAACCGTAAAGTATTGCAGATTGTTAAGCTACGAGTCATTGGAAATTATTTTGAGAGTGATGGAAATCTTTTGCCTAAGGAAGATGGGGTTCCTTTCTCTAAAAAAATTGAGCAAGCGAGAGAATATTGGAATGGTAATATTAAAAGTGAACTTCCCGAGGTTTTGATTAATGGAGATATTAAAGTTGTAGAAATTATGGATGATTTTTCGCTGAAATCTGTCTAGATGTGGATAACTTTTTTTGATATTGACCAATTTGATTAATCATTGAGAAATATTTCGGATTAAGGGGGCAATAAATGGATCAATCCAAAAAACATTCTTTCTATCTATTAATGCCTTATATTAAAAGATATTCTTCAACCTACATTTTATTATTTGTGTTACTAATAATGGGTGTTTTTCTAGACTTGTTTTTTGCTTGGTTTTTAAAAAGTATTACTGATTCAGCGGTTGCAGGCGACTTTGAGAAGGTGAAATGGTATTTCCTGTTGGGGGCACTATTAATAATTACCAATGTCATCATAAGCTTTTTTAACGCGTATCTCCAATCTGTTTCTGTAAATAAAATAAAAAAAGATATAAAAACCGATATTTTTAATCATCTTCTATGTGTTTCCAATAACTATTTTAATAGAGTCCATTCAGGAGATATCGTATCAAGATTAAATAACGATGCAAATAGTATTGGTGGTGCGATTGGTAGTAATATTATAAATTTAATCCGTCACCCTTTAGCTGCCCTTGTTTCCTTTATTTATTTGTTAACGATAAATTGGCAATTATCTTTATTAACCTTGTTATTAGGTCCTTCGGCTTTATTATTAGGAAAACTTTTTGGTAAAGCTTTAAGGTTAAATAGTAAGAAAATTCATATTGAAACAGGCAGGGTTAATAGCTTTTTGCAGGATACCTTTTCTGGACGATTCATTGTGAAGGTATTCGGATTAGAACAGTATATTTCAAATCAATTTCAAAACGATAGTGAGCGCATTTTATTGCTAGAATTGAAGGATGGAAAACTTCGAGGGGGATTGCAGGGAAGTGTAACAGGTGTTGGTTCAATGTCATTTATGGTTTCATTAGGTCTAGGAGCTTTCTTCGTCGTAAATGGTACACTTTCAATAGGATCACTGTTGGCGTTTGTAAGTTTGCTTCAAAATATAACCTCACCGTTTACAGGGATGGCCAATATCTGGGCTGATTTTCAACGTTCATTGTCGGCTGTTGAAAGATTGTTTTCTCTTTTAGAAATTCCAAAGGAAATGGAACTATTTGAACTGTCAAAAAAGCATGAGGAAAAAGATTTAAATAAGGACATCAAACTAGAGGAAATTTCCTTTTCATATGAGGGAAAAAATATAATTAAGGACCTTAGTCTGACAATTTCAAAAGGTGATGCTGTAGCAATAGTTGGGCCAAGCGGGTCTGGTAAGAGTACATTATTTCAGTTGTTGTTGGGTTTAAGTAAGCCTGATAAAGGAAGAATTTTTATTGATGGTAAATCGATAGGAGAATTGACTATTTCCGAATTAAGAAGTTATTTTTCAATTGTTCCTCAAGATACATATTTATTTAATGGTTCAATAAAAGAAAATATTTCTTTTGGAAAATATGGTGCTAGTGAGAAAGAAATAATAGAGGCAGCAAATATTGCTAACGCCCATAAGTTTATAATGGAGTTAAATGATGACTATAATACCCAAGTTGGTGAACGAGGAACAAGGCTTTCAGGTGGACAAAAGCAGCGTATTTCAATCGCAAGAGCAGTTCTTAAAGATGCTCCTATATTATTGCTTGATGAGGCTACTTCTGCACTTGATTCCGAGTCTGAACAAGTGTTACAGGAATCATTAGATCAAATAATGAAAGATAAAACAACTATCATCATTGCACACAGGTTATCAACCATAAAAAATGCAAATATCATCTTGGTAATGGATGACGGAAAAGTCACCGAAATGGGATCCCATGAGGAGCTATTGAGGAAAAGTGGGACATATGCAAGGCTGTATCATTTGCAAATATCTAATGGTACAGAAGGCAATATTCAAAATTAAGCGGTCCATTAATTGGGTCATTTTTCGTTGTAAAATGAAAAGAAGGTTTTCTAATGTTCAAGAAAACCTTCTTTTTTGATACAACTTATTCCTTATTTAGATATGACTTTTCAATCGATTTCACGTTGCTTTCCAGCATCGCTTTTATTTCTTCAGAGGCATCACTCTTATTTAGGTGTTTTACAAAGTCACCCAAATGCTTAATCGCTTGTCCACTATCACCTTTTTGATAATGATGTTCTGCCTGATTTAGTCGATTTGTTAATTGTTTAGATAAGGAATGTTCGAGCATACCATTTTCCTCTAAGCTAGTAATTTGTTCAGTTAAAGATGCGGTTGTAGCCTCAACTGTGATGGTAATGATGTTGGACTTTACTTCTTTTCCTTTATAGGTAACAATTGCGTAAATTTCTGTGGTACCTGCGTTATTTGCAGTCAGTTTGCCGTTTTCAATGGATGCAACATTTGAATTAGAGTTAAACCATTTTATTCCTGTATTAGTCAGGTCAGCTTTTTGGTTGTTAGCTAGAATACCTTCAAGGCTAAATTCTGTTTGAAGATTTTGTTGGATTGTTTCATTCTCAACGGATATATTAACTGTATTTAAGTTTACCTTAATCGGATCCTTTAAAACCTGATATAAAGAATCTAATAGGTCGATACCATGGTCTTGGCTGACCTCCCAAATCATCGCTCCTCCAAGGCCTCTTTCACGGATATAGTTTGCTTTGATCTGCATTGATTCTGGATCATCATATGTGATAAAAATCGACTTTTCAGCGTTAAATAAATATGGTGTTTGTGTTCCCTCATCCCAGAAACGCTTATACCCGTTATTTAAATAATCATCACGCATAATTCGATTGTATGTTGCTGACCCACTGCCTTCATATGGTTGACGAAGACCATTGTTTTCGCTTGAAGTTACATTGTAACGGTATCCGTAAAATGGAACACCCATTACGATTTTTTCAGCAGGTACCCCCGCATCTAAGTAGGCGGTTACTGCCTTATCTACACTCCATGTTTTCCCGTTGTCATCATAAAGTGGAGCGTTATGGTCCGCAAGTGGTTCCCAAGTTCCATGGATGTCATATGTCATGATCTGTACATAGTCTAAATATTGTTGGGATTCCCCGAGTGTTGCATTTTTTACAAAGCCTGTATTCGCAGCTCCAGCAATGGAAAGCGAATAATGATTACCATCCTTTTCTCCTTGTTCATCAAGCTTTTCACGTATTTTTTCTAAAAGGAGAGGGTAGTTATCTTTGTCAGCAGGGTTCGGGTATGTGCCAGGACCTCCGCCACTAACTGGGTATTCCCAATCTAAATCAACACCATCAAAGCCATGTTCAGTAATAAAATCTACTAAACTATCGGCAAAGATTGTTCTTGCTTCATCAGTTGCAGCAGCTTCTGAGAAGCCTGCAGAACCACCCCAACCACCAACAGCAATTGTTGTTTTTAAATGTGGGTACTTTTCCTTTAATTTGCGAAGCTCTGCAAAATTAATCGGATCATTTGTAGGGTCACTCATTTTGATTTTATGGTCTTGTCCAACAAGCCCAAATGCATAGTTGATATGAGTGAGTCGGCTTGCATCTAAATCATGCATAATATCGAATCCACTTAATGTGGCCCAGCCTGCTAAATAGGAAATCATATAATTTTGAGGTGGAGCGTCAGCAGGGTCCCATTCGGGTGGAATATATCCTTCTACGATATTATCTACTAAGAATATTCTCGTAACCGTTGTTTTTTGACCTTGTGCATCTGTAGCGACTGCTTTTATAATGGCAGTACCCTCAGGTGCAGAAGTTGTAGCCCAATCAACGCTGTATACATCACCGTCTTTTTTTGTACCAGGAAACTTCCAATAGGCACTTTCCGGTGCGGCAGTTGTTTTAACAAATATCTCAACATTTTCTACACTTGGGTCTTCCGCAGATACTGAAACGTTAATCGTGCCGGAATAACCCTCGCTTCTAGGTGAAACACCATTAGGCTCAGGAGCTTGGATTTCACTAATATTCGGTTGTGATGTAACTGTTTCATTTGTTAAAACAGTAATTGTATTGTCATCAATAGAAAGGTTATTATAAATGTCTTTTGCCTTAGCCCTAAATTGATATAAAGTATCAGCTTCTAATCCTTCAATCTCAATTGAAGTCTCTTTCGTTTCTGCAATTTTTACTCCACCTTGGTAAATCTCATAGTTATATAGCTTTGTAGAAGTAGACTTAGTCCACGCCAAGTTAACACTTGAAGCTGTTCGAGATGTTACCTGTAAATCCTTAGGTGATGCAGGAGACGTTGGCTCTGCATAGTTTTTAACAAGAACGTTTCTCACAACTGTCTCAACTTCACCTGAGGTATAGGTGATATCAACTCGTAGGCTATATTCTCCATCTGGAACCCAAGGATCTCCAGTAGCCCAACTCCATGAATATGGTGCCTTCGATAAAGGGGCATAGGGGTAGTAGATAGAATCAGGCTCATTAACTGCCTTTGCAAAGAATTGTACTTTTTCTACAGGTTTCGATGGATCAGGAACAGCTGTAACTAATGGACTGCCCTTTACGGTATTTCCTCCTTCTTCAGTTGTGGTAACATCGATGTAAGAGGCTGAGTTGGAATTTCCGTCCTGTGCAAAAGCACTAGTGACAACGCTTCCAAAAACAATAATCAGTAAACAAAATATTCGGAAAAATTTTGACAAACTTTTTCATCCCCTTATTAATTAGTCCAATTTTTGAAAATTACTTATGTTTAATCATGAGGGAACTTGCGGGAACATATCGTGGTGGTAAGAGCATGGTGTAGGTTGAATATTTTTAATCGATTTCCTAGAAACCACCTCCCACTGATTCTATCAACCTAGGAAAAAAGGGTTGATATTGTAAATCTAGTTTATCATCATTGAATTTTTATTTCAATATTGTTAATATAGGTATAAATTATTATTTTAAATTGCGCTTTATCAATATATTCCTTGTTGATTTGGAAACCGCGTTTTATCAATATGTACTGATAACCTTTTGAAAACCTACTAAAGGGAGCTGAATGTATGGAATACAGAAATTGGAATATTGATAGGTTAGAAGAGTTGGTGGGTCTTTGGAATCGGGAGATAGGTCACGATTTTCCAATGAGTCCTGATTTATTCAAACAAAATAGCTTTGACGATTGTAATGTGTTTACAGAGGGTTCACTTATTGCGGTAAATGAAGATAATCATGTAGTTGGATTTGTTGTAACAAAAAGATGGCAGGATGAAATAGATGTTGGGATTAGTAAAGAAACGGGATGGATCCAAGTATTGCTTGTGGATCGAAATTACCGCAACCAAGGGATTGGTAAAAAACTACTTCAGCATGCAGAGCAAAAATTACAAGAGAGTGGTATGAATCATATATGGTTAGGAAAGGATACGTGGCACTATTTTCCAGGAATTCCGACTCAATATGGTGAAACTGCAAAGTGGTTTGAAAAATGTGGATATATACATAGTACCAAGGAATATGACTTAGATTGTCATTTTGAAGAACATGAAATAGAGGTTCCATCAAAAGAGGGAGTGACGCATTCACTTCTTCAATTGGAAGAAAAGGATGAATTTCTATCATTTATGCATCGTTGTTTTCCTGGAAGATGGGAATATGAAGCGATTCAATATTTTCAAAAAGGTGGCCAAGGTAGGGAGTTTGTTGTCCTTAAAAAGAATGAACGGATAATCGGTTTCTGTAGGATAAATGATTCTAGTTCACCGGTCATTGCTCAAAATGTCTATTGGTCTTCATTGTATCAACAAGAATTGGGGGGGATAGGCCCACTCGGGATTGATTCGAATGAGCGAAAACACGGGTATGGACTATTCATTGTCGAAGCTGCAGTTTCCTACTTGCACAAGCGCCAAATTCGTTCAATGCTTATCGATTGGACCGGATTAGTGACGTTTTATAACAAGCTTGGTTTTGAAGTTTGTAAAAGCTATAGCTCGTATTTCAAAAAAATATAAAGGTAGGTAAAATAATGAGGGAAAAGATACTAGCATTTCTTCAGAGGGAGATTGACTTAAAGCATATACCTGGCGCGGTAATAGGTATTACTCATAATGGAAAAGTCATCATAGAGGAGGCAATAGGCCATAGTGCAGTATATCCAGAAAAAACACCGATGAAACAAAATACTGTATTTGACCTAGCTTCATTGACTAAAGTGGTAGCAACCTTACCTGTCATATTAAAGTTGATTGATGATGGGGAAGTTCGATTAGATGATCCAGTTTCTTTTTTCCTACCTGAGTTTGGACAGAAGGGTAAAGAGCATATTACAGTAAGACATTTGTTAACACATACATCCGGATTGCCTGCACATAAGCAATATTATGTAGAGGACTTAACGACAGACCAAATCCTTGAACGGATCTATGGAGAGTCACTCGAAGTACCGACTGGAAGCAAAGTAATCTATAGTGATTTAGGATTAATCACACTATATAAAATTATTGAGCTACTAACAGGGCAACCTTTTGAACGGTTTGTTGAGAAAGAAATCTTTGCCCCACTTGGAATGATAGAAACGGGATTTAATCCAACCTTTGAAAAAGAAAGGTTTGCTGCTACAGAATTTAGTGAAAAACTGAAAGGCTATAAAAAAGGAATCGTCCACGACGATAATACAGAGTCAATGGGTGGAATAAGTGGTCATGCAGGCTTGTTTTCAACCATTCAAGACCTTCAAAAATATGCTGAGATGATTGAAAATAATGGTGCATATAAGGGAAAGCAAATTCTATCAGAAGCTGTTCTACATTTATCAAGAAATAATTTTACCTCTTTTGACCAGGAGTATAGGGGATTAGGCTGGATTTTAAAAAGCCCGGTGTTGTCATCCTGTGGTGATCTATTTTCGCAAGGTTCTTATGGACATACAGGATTCACAGGTACAAGTATCTGGTTTGATCCAAAAGTGAACCTTACTGTTATTCTTTTGACAAACCGTGTGCATTTTGGGAGACAACCGCACATTTTACGGCTAAGACCGAGGTTGCATAATATGATTCGAGCCCATTTTTAGTCAGGTTAACATTAACCTTTACATGAGACCAGAGATGGTCTTTTTTTTGTTGCAGTTACTTGCGATTAAGTGAGTGGTTTTACTGGAATTCGCCAAAATCCCAGTCATTTCGCTCGTTTATGATCTGGGTTCTACCAGTGATCGCCAAAAGTCTGGTCATAATAAACGTCTATGCTCTTGGTTTTTCCAAAAAAACACCAAAAGCCCAGTCATATCGCTTGTTTATACAATAGGTTTTACCAGGAATAACCAAAGGTCTAGTCGTATCACTCGTTTATGCACAGGGTTTTACCAAGAATATCCAAAACTCCGTTCATATCACACGTTTATACTAAAGGTTTTACCAGTAATCCCCAAAACCCTAGCCATATCCATCGTTTATTCTTAAACTTTTACTAAAATTACCCAAAAGCGGTCTCAAAGCAGATCTATGTCCTCCAAAACTCAAAACCAAACTGATAAAACCGCACTCTTTGTATCACAAATCCAAAACTAACAAATAATATAATAATAATAAGAAAAAGTGTCCACGGGGTATAAACATTTTATGAATAATGTGGTAAAGTAGGAAGTATAAATGTTGATATAAAAGGATTTATGAAAAGTAAAATGTATTCCCTAGAAATACACTTGTCTTTTGCAAACATACAAAGGAGGATTCAAATGTCGAAGGTGTTGGACTCATTTTTGCATGAAAATCTGGAGGATTTAAAGACGAAAGGTCTTTACAATGTAATCGACCCTCTACAAGGTGCAAACGGACCTATTATTAAAATCAATGGAAAAGAGCTTATTAACCTATCTTCTAACAACTACTTAGGATTAGCTACCGATGAGCGTCTAAAAGAGGTTGCGAAGGAAGCAATTGATACGTACGGAGTTGGAGCAGGTGCGGTTCGAACCATCAATGGTACACTTGATCTTCATATAAAACTAGAGGAAAAGCTGGCTGAGTTTAAACATACAGAGGCAGCGATTTCATATCAATCTGGCTTTAACTGTAATATGGCTGCAATTTCAGCGGTTATGGATAAAAACGATGCGATTCTTTCGGATGAGCTAAATCATGCTTCTATTATTGATGGATGCCGTCTTTCAAAGGCGAAAATTATTCGTGTCAACCACTCTGACATGGATGATTTACGAAAAAAGGCAAAAGAAGCAACTGAATCTGGTTTATATAACAAAGTCATGGTCATCACAGACGGAGTTTTCTCCATGGATGGTGACATTGCGAAACTACCTGAAATCGTAGAAATTGCAGAGGAATTTGATCTCATTACATATGTAGATGATGCACACGGTTCAGGTGTTTTAGGAAAAGGTGCTGGTACGGTTATGCACTTTGGTCTTTCCGATAAAGTAGATTTCCAAATTGGAACTCTTTCAAAAGCGATTGGTGTTGTCGGTGGTTATGTAGCAGGTAAGAAGGCGTTAATTGATTGGCTAAAAGTTCGAAGCAGACCATTCCTATTCTCAACTGCTGTTACGCCAGCCGATGTTACTGCCGCTACAAAAGCAATTGAAATTTTAATGAGCAGCACAGAACTTCACGACAAGCTATGGGATAATGCCAATTACTTCAAGCAACAGTTAAAAGAGCGTGGTTTCGATATTGGCCACAGTGAAACTCCAATCACACCAGTAATTGTTGGGGAAGAAGTAAAAACACAAGAGTTCAGTAAGAGATTAATTGAAGAAGGCGTCTATGCAAAATCGATTGTATTCCCAACTGTACCAAAAGGAACAGGAAGGGTCCGCAATATGCCAACAGCTGCACATACAAAAGAAATGCTTGATGAAGCCGTTGCAATTTATGAAAAAGTAGGCAAGGAAATGAACATTATCTAAAAGCTGATCAGAAGATCATCTTGGGGGAATGAATAATGGAGAAAATTATTGTTACTGGAGCCTTGGGCCAAATCGGTTCAGAGCTTGTCACAAAACTTCGTAACGTTTATGGTGCTCAAAATGTTGTGGCAACAGATATTCGAAAAACGGATAGTGAGGTTGTTCACTCTGGTCCGTTTGAAATTTTAGATGTAACAGATGGAAAAGCAATGTACGATATTACGAAAAAATACAATGCAGACACATTAATTCACTTGGCAGCATTGCTATCCGCAACTGCAGAAGCGAAGCCACTATTAGCTTGGAATTTAAATATGGGTGGACTTGTAAATGCATTAGAAGTTGCTCGTGAATTGCGTTGTCAATTTTTCACACCAAGTTCAATTGGGGCATTTGGTCCTTCTACACCAAAGGATGCAACCCCACAGGACACCATTCAGCGCCCTACCACCATGTATGGTGTGAACAAGGTTTCTGGCGAATTACTTTGTGATTACTACAATCATAAATTTGGTGTTGATACAAGAGGACTCCGTTTCCCAGGGCTTATTTCGTATGTGACCCCACCTGGTGGTGGTACAACAGATTATGCTGTGGAAATTTATTATGAAGCACTGAAAAATAAAAGCTATACATCGTATATTGATAAAGGTACGTATATGGATATGATGTATATGCCAGATGCGCTTCAAGCGATTGTAGATTTAATGGAAGCAGAGGAGTGCAAGCTAAAACATCGAAATGCTTTCAATGTTACGGCGATGAGCTTTGCGCCAGAAGAAATTACAGCAGTTATCAAAAAGCATATTCCAGAGTTTACGATGAATTATGATGTTGACCCAGTCCGTCAAGCGATCGCTGAAAGCTGGCCAAATTCAATTGATGCAACTGCAGCAAAAGAAGAGTGGGGCTTTAAAGCACAATATGATCTTGAATCAATGACCAAAGATATGTTAGAAAAATTGAGTGTCAAGCTAGTGAAAAATGCAGGCTAAATAAAAAGGAGGAGTATGAATCATTGAGGATTCATACTCCTTTTTTATCCTTCTTAACAGCCATGCCTGTAAATTCTAATAGTGTACGTTCATTAGACGCCCATTTTTCTCCGAGTATTACTAGGTTTTTTTGTTTGCTGGCTTTTCATTTTTTTTGTTGAAAGATCCGCATTCATTTTTCCTTTCGTATTGGAAGACTGGGCCTTTTTGTTTTCAAGTTGCTGCTTCATAGCCTCTTGTAGACTAATTTTCTTTTTAGGTGCTTCGGGTTGATTATTTTCTGTCATAGAAAATCTCTCCTTAATGGATATGTAGTTAGTCTAGTATAATCTATTTGCATTCAATTGGGAAAGGTCCACGATAGCGAAAATGGGAAAATAGGGATGCTGACAGAAGAAAAACCACTAAACAGTGGTTTTTTTAATCCCGAATGGCTCCTGCTTCTCTAGAAGTCATGGCGCCCTGGCCTTGGCTAACATCCTTTTGAATTTCTTGTTTCACTTTTTGTGGGTCTGTTCCTGACACATCTGTTTGCATCGTATTCTGTTTAGGTTGTTTTTGCGGCATAGTAATTCCTCCTGCATTTTTTCTTCTACAAATCATAGTATTAGCAATACGTCCCGTTACATCCATACTTTCATTTTAAGGACAAAAAAGAGCATGTGACATCAATGCCCTTTAATAAAAAAAGCTAGGGAAACAATCCCTAGCTTTTCTCACACATCTTAATTCATTTCAACTTGTACTTTTTGCTTTTTCAATTTCACTGCAAAATACCCGATGGTAATCGCAATGAAGGCCACCATATAGGTTAAGAGAATCAAGTTGTTATTCCACATATAACTGAAATCACCGCTTGAAATGACAGCTTTAAATGACTGTACGGAATATGTCATTGGTAAAAGTGCGTTAATTGGTTGTAATGCAGTTGGGATTAGTTCAAGTGGGAAAGTTCCAGCACTTGTTGTTAATTGTAAAATTAAGACGATAATCGCAATGAAACGACCAGGGTCCCCCAACATAGTCACAAGCATTTGGATTAAAGTTAAGAAAGTAAAGCTTGTGATTAAAGATGTGACAAAGAATAATGGGACACTTGCGACCTCAATTTTTAGACCTTCTAATAGTATGATGTCAACAAGGGCTGCTTGGAACACTCCGACAATGGCTAATACACCAAATTTACTAAAGAACCAGCGGAATGCATTAGTTGGTTGAACAACAGGATCTTTAAGTTTAAATACAATTGACATGAGTAATGCACCAACAAATAGACCAAGTGAGATAAAATATGGTGCAAAACCTGTTCCATAGTTAGGGACGGTATTCATTTCTTGCTTTTTAACAGTGACAGGTTCGCCCATCATGTCGTAGGTTTCGTTGGATGCCTCTACAGAATTTGCTTGTTCAGCACCTTCCGCAAGTTTCTCCGCGAGTTCATCCGAGCCTTTGGCAAGTTGGACAGTGCCTTCTTCTAATTCTTTCGAACCATCCGCAAGTTGACCTGCGCCATTTTGTAGTTGACCGGCACCATTTGTTAATTGGTTCATACCATTGTTTAATTCGTTAGCGCCGTTATTAAGTTCAACCGAACCATTGTATAATTGGCTAATTCCTTGTTGTAGACTTCTATGACCTTCATTAATCTGTTGAAGCCCAGCTAATAATTGGTTAAAGGAAGGGCTTGTTTGGGATATTAGCTGTTCCTCTAAACCAGTTGTTGCGGAACCAAACTGTTGATGTAAGCCAGTTTTAAATTGTGTGAACCCTTGGTTAAGTCCATTTTCAACGCCTGCTGATATACCAGGTTCAAGTTTTTGCTGCAATTGCTGTTCTAATTGCTGTTGTAACTGTTCTTTCGTTGGCTGTTTTTGAGCCATTTGTGCAATAAAAGCAGAAGCATGCGTTTCGTCCATTATTTGATTTTCAATTAAGGTCGTTTTAAGCTGCTCCATTTGTTGTGTTTGAGATGCGAGCATTTGGTCTGCTAGTTGTTCAGAAAGGCTGGCTGCAATCCCATTTGTTAGTTGAGTTGATAGCCCAGCGTTAAGTTTCATCTCAAGTTCATCTATACCTTCATCAACTTTGCTAACATTACTGTTAAGTTGAGTTGTTACTTCTTTTGCAATTTGCTTTGGTAGTTCTTCCTTCATGAGGGCAAGCCCATCTTGAATTTGATCGGTTCCATCCACTAAAGAAGGAATTTTTTGATTCACTTCGTTAAGCCCTGCTTTTACTTGATTAGTTCCAGAAGCAAGACCAGTTGCTCCGGATTCTGCTTTTTTAACTCCATTTGTAAATTCAATTGATTTTGAGGCTAAATTAGCTAGGTTTTCCTCTAGTGTTTTTGAACCGTCATTTACTTTCGCTACACCTTCCGCAAGTTGTTCAGAACCTTCACTTGCTTGGGTTAAACCGTCTGCCAGGTTTTGAACCTTGCCAAACATGGTTTCAGCGTAGGTGGCAGTAACATTCTTTGATACTTCTGCTTTTATTCTTTCAATTGCGGTTTCCCCAATTTGAGAGGACAGAAAGTTTGTGCCTTCATTTGGCACATACTTAAGTTCCAATTTTTGCGGTTGACGATCTAATAAGGAAGTTGCGTTTTTTGAAAAATCCTCAGGTATTTCAACGAGTATATAATAATCCCTGTTCTCAAGCCCGTTGTATCCTTCTTCCTTTGAGACAACATGAAAATCGAAGGTGTTGTTATTGGAAAGTTTGTCTGTCAACTCATTTCCAAGTTGTAATTGGTCCCCTTCAAATTCAGCTCCAATATCCTCATTCACAATAGCGACTGGTAAATTTTCCATCTGGTCATATGGATCCCAAAATGCCCAGAGAAACATACCTGCATAAAGAACAGGCACAAAAGCTACTGCTAAAATTGGAATGAGGACTTTGCGATTTGAAAGGATATGTTTTAATTCAGCAAAAAAGGATGATCCCTTCATATATAAACCTCCTAATAAAATATGACTGTTTTATTCAAATGGTCATTTTAAGCCAATTAAGATGGGTACTCAACTTGAGGACCCATGGCATGACTATTTCTCTAACCCTTTAAAAAAATACAGCTGAAATAAATTTGAAATTTCTTCTTTTTCGAGTGGTGTGTGGCTTCGTTCCCAATCAAAGATTAAGGAAACATATAGCTTCAACATGACGAAAGCTGTGATCTCTGGGTTACAGGGCTTAATTTCATCGCGGTCGATTGCTTCTTGAATCATGTCTTTCGTATAGTTAATGATCGCCTGCTCAACACGCTGGACAACCTCAACAACTGCCTGTGTTCCGATATCTCTTTCCTCTTGAAAAAGCTTAATCGTTAGCTGGTGGGACTTACGAAATTCTAGCAATCGAAAAAGTATCCGGTGTGCATTTTCATAAAAGGTACTGTTTTCATCCATTGCTTCTTCGGCTACCATTTTCATATCCCGAATGAGTGTACTAATGATCTCATCGAATAACTCCTCTTTGTTCTTAAAAAAGGTATAAATTGTACCTTTACCAACGCTCGCAAGCTTCGCAACCTGATCCATTGTTGTAGCCTTGTACCCGAATAAAGAGAACGATTTAGTCGCAGCTTCAATAATTAACTGTTTTCTATCAATCGCCACTTTTGATCACCTCACTTTAGGCGGATTGACCAAATGGGGAATTCGGTCATTTAATTCACAACGAGAAATATAGCACACTAAATGATACATTGCAAGTCTTGTTTATCTTTTACTTTAACGGCGTACATATTAGTGAACTTTAATGATTTAATGAAAACGCTAAACTTTTTTGTTGTAATTATTTTTTGCCCGTGCTAATATAAATCTTGTAAAAGGAATGCAACCGTTTGCGCAACAATTGCGCAAAAGCAGTAAAGTTAAAAGAATATAGTAATATCAATAGTTTATATATTTTAAACTCAATGAAAGCGTTTAATCGGTAGAATGGAAAAATGACTAATTTCTACAAAAAAGTCTAAATTTATGCAATCGGTTTCCTAAACCTGTGCAACGGTTCCTTCCTTTCAAAAATGTAAACTGGGGGTTTTATCATGAAAGCAAAGAAACTTTTTCCTGCAGTAATGGCACTCTTATTCCTTTTAAGTGTTGTACTTGTAGGATGTTCATCAGATGGAGAAAGCTCAAGTGGGAATAAAGGTGAATCAAAAGCAACAACAGTAGATATCTTCCAATTTAAAGTGGAATTTAAGGATCAATTTGAAGCTGTTGCAAAGCAATATGAAGAGTCACACGATGGTGTTAAAATCAACATCACAACTGTTGGTGGTGGAGAAGATTATGGTGCAGCACTTCGTTCAAAATTTGCTTCAGGTGAAGAGCCAACTATTTATAACATTGGTGGACCTCAAGATGTTGCAGACTGGGTAGATAGCTTAGCAGACCTTGCTGATACAGCAGCAGCTGGTGCTGCATTAGAAGGAACTCTTGAAGGAGTTACACAAGATGACAAAGTGTTAGGACTACCTTTTAACCAAGAAGGATATGGATTCATTTACAATACAGCAGTATTTGAAAAAGCTGGAATCAATCCGGATGAAATTACAACCTTCGCAGCTTTAGAAGAAGCGGTAAAAACATTAGACAGCAAGAAGGATGAATTAGGTTTAGACGCAGTGTTCGCTCTACCAGGTAAAGAAAAATGGGTAACGGGCTTACACTTATCAAATGCTTTCTTATCCCCTGAATTTGAAGGGAATGTATTAGGAACATTCGATTCTGCAAGTGTAGATTTTAAATATGGTGATGCATTTAAGAAGGTTCTAGACTTACAAAATGAATATTCTGTTCAACCAACTGTAAGTTTAGATTATGCAATGCAAGTAGAAGAGCTATTCTCTACTGGTCGAGTAGCAATGATTCAGCAAGGTAACTGGGTATATGGATCAATCGCAGGTATCGATGAAGAGCTTGCAAATAACGGAGTAAGCATTTTACCAATCCCTGTTGAAGGATACAAAGAAGATTCAATTCCAGTTGGAATTCCAATGTACTGGGCAGTTAATAGCAATAAAGACGAGGCAGAAGTAAAAGCTGCAAAAGACTTCTTAGACTGGTTATATACGTCTGAAGAAGGAAAAACAGCTGTGTTAGAAGACTTTAAATTTATCCCTGCGTATGAAGGGTTTGACGCTTCAAAAGTATCTGATCCACTTGGGAAATCGGTGTATGAGTATGCAACAGAAGGGAAGACAATTCCTTGGGTATTCATGGGCTACCCAACTGGTTGGGGCGAGCAACAGCTTGGTGTTAATGTTCAAAAATACATCAGCGATGAAATGAGCTGGGAAGATCTTGTGAAAGAATCTCAAAAGGCTTGGGAAGACACAAGAAAATAATCGATTCAGCTAACAATAGAAAACAAGGCAGCGTATGGTTGCTTTGTTTTCTCCTTTTATACAAAATGAACGGGAGCCCGTGCTCCCCCAAATATGATTGAAATGTTTTTCGGATTTCGATCAATTGGAGGAATTTACTATGCGAAACCGGAATCTATGGTATTGGTTATTTTTAGCCCCAACGCTTGTAGCACTTGGAGTTGTTATAATCGTGCCATTAATTTTTGGAACCTATTACTCTTTTACAGACTGGAACGGAATTAAGATTACCGAGTTTGTTGGACTTGAGAACTATCAAAAGTTACTTGAGGATAAAGAATTCATGGACTCTCTATGGTTTACTGTGAAATTCTCAGTCGTGTCGATTTTCCTCATTAACTTTTTTGGACTTTCATTAGCATTACTTGTAACGCAAAAACTTAAAACAAACAATATTTTACGTACAATCTTTTTCATGCCGAACTTAATTGGAGGGCTTATCCTCGGGTTCATTTGGCAATTTATTTTCATGAAGGTATTTGCGAGTATTGGAGATTTAACGGGGATTGCAGCTTTCAAAGGCTGGTTATCGACAGATACCACTGGTTTTTGGGCATTGGTTATTCTCATGAGTTGGCAAATGGCTGGATATATCATGATTATCTATATTTCCTATCTGGAAAGTGTTCCCCAGGAGTTATTAGAAGCGGCGGAAATTGACGGGGCAAGCAGCTTCCAGCGTTTTATGAACGTAACATTCCCACTTGTCGCACCGGCATTTACTGTTAGTTTGTTTTTAACGTTATCTAATACGTTTAAGCTATATGACCAAAACCTAAGTTTAACAGGTGGCGGGCCTTATAATTCAACACAGATGGTAGCAATGGAAATTTTCAAAACCGCCTTCTCAGAAAACAATTATGCGTATGGACAGGCAAAAGCGATTATTTTCTTCCTAATCGTGGCGGCGATATCCTTAACACAGGTGTACATCAATAAGAAACGGGAGGTCGAGATGTAATGAAAAGTAAAAAAAGAAAATTATATTTGCTTGAAATTCTAGGCATTGTCCTTGGCCTAATTTGGCTCTCCCCTTTCTATTTGATGATCGTAAACTCATTTAAAACAAAACGTGAAATTTTTACAGATACTCTAAAACTTCCGGATGTATTTACATTTGATAACTATGTTCAGGCATTTGAAGAGCTTGATTTTATCCGCACTTTCTTTAACTCTGTCCTAATTACGGTCTTAGGTGTTGCTGTGATTATTCTCTTTTCATCGATGGCAGCATACGCATTAAATCGTCGCAAAGGAAAAGTAAGTGGTCTCGTTTTCTTCCTTTTTATCGCAGCGATGCTGATTCCGTTCCAATCCGTCATGATTCCATTAGTATCACTGTTTGGTAAAATGGAACTATTAAATCGATTTGGAATCATTTTTATGTATCTTGGCTTTGGTAGTAGTTTATCGATTTTCTTATATCACGGATCCCTACAAGGAATCTCAAAATCATTAGATGAAGCAGCCACCATTGATGGTGCAAACAGATGGCAAATTTTCTGGCACATCATTTTCCCGATGTTGAAGCCAATTTCAGTAACAGTAGCTATTTTAAATATTATTTGGATTTGGAATGACTACCTATTACCATCTCTAGTCATTAACCAAGAAGGAATGCATACGATTCCATTGAAAATGTTCTTCTTCTTTGGTCAATATACGAAACAATGGCATTTAGCCCTAGCAGGATTAACGCTTGCGATTATTCCAGTGATACTTGTGTACTTCTTCATGCAAAAACACATTATCAAAGGAATTGCAGAGGGTTCCGTAAAATAATTATTGATAACGAAGGATTGAATTGATTCCTTTTATATAAAATGAAACGAAATATCACAAGCTTTTTGATGTCAGCTCCAGGCGCCATCGGCTCGAAATAACAAGCTAACCGCTTCTGAAGGTAAAGAACGCCTTCTGTCAGTGATTTTCTTGTGCTTGCAGCCGATAAACGGGCACCTTGCGCTTTTCTAATATGGAGGGTATGTATGGCTATTACAATAAAAGATGTTGCAAAAGAGGCAAATGTCTCGCCTTCCACTGTCTCAAGGGTCATAGCAAATAACCCTCGAATTAGTGAAGAAACGAAAAAACGAGTACGTGAAGCGATGGATAAGCTCGGGTATCATCCTAATTTTACAGCACGAAGCTTAGCGGTGAATAGCACAGCAACCATTGGGGTTGTGATGCCATTCTCAGCATCCCATGTGCTTCAAGATCCGTTTTTCCCGGAAGTGATTAGAGGGATCAGCGTACAAGCACGTGAACATAAGTATGGATTGTACCTTTCGACAGCTGGAACGGAAGATGAGATTTATGAAGAAGTTGTTGGGATGGTCCAAGGTCGCCGTGTAGATGGCTTAATTCTCCTCTATTCGCGGACAGATGATCGTATTATCAAGTATTTACAAAAGATCGATTTTCCGTTTACAGTGATTGGTCGACCTGTGATAGGTGCAGAACGGGTCACGTATGTCGACAATGACAATATCTACATCACGAAGGTCGTAACGGACTATTTGATTGCCTTAGGCCATACGAAAATTGCATTTGTCGGCTATGATGGCGACTTCGTGTTTATGCTCGATCGACTTGAAGGATACAAACAAGCGCTAAGCGAGGCTGGGATCTCTTTTAATGAGGACTATATCGTTCAAAAGAGTACGATAAATAAAGGCAAAGAAGCGATTATATCTTTTTTAAGTTCGGTTAAAACACCTACAGCATTGGTTTGTACAGATGATTTTATCGCGATTGAATTGATGAGTCACTTTGAAGAATTGAATATTCGCGTCCCAGAGGACGTTTCCATTGCAAGCTTTAACAACGTACTACTGGCTGAATATTCGAAGCCTCCCCTCACCTCAGTGGATATTGATATTTTTCAACTGGGAGTTGAAGGTGCAAGCTGTTTGATTGAAAAAATAAAAAATCCAGATGTCTTACCAAAGCGGATTACGATACCGGCAAAACTAATTGAACGGAAGTCGTGCGTAAGGATTAAATAAAAATGAAGGTTTAAAAAGGAGGATAAAAAGGACCGCGTCGACAAAAACGCCACGGCCTAATGTCTTGTCGACACTAGCACTTCCTGTGCGTCGAAGTCAAGGCGGCTTGAGCTCCCGAGTAGCGGAGCGAGGCAACTGCTTGAGTTTAACATCCTTGCAACCTTGCGCTGAGGAATTGACTTCCTGAATTAACTAGCAGACGCAAGCGCATAACCTAGTTATTACTCTGTTATCGGTGCAGTGTTTGCAGAAATTCGATGTGTCATTTTTACCGCACTTTTTAAACATCCTCTAGAAAGTGAGTTTATGGGAAATGGAAAACAAAACATGGTGGAAAGAAAGTGTTGTGTATCAAATTTACCCAAGAAGCTTTAAGGATACAAATGGCGACGGAATTGGAGACCTTAAGGGAATTACCGAAAAGCTTGATTATCTAAAAGACCTTGGTGTTGATGTAATTTGGCTCTCCCCTGTCTATGAATCCCCTAATGATGATAATGGCTATGATATTAGCAACTACTGTGAGATCATGGATGAATTTGGCACGATGGCTGATTGGGAAGAGCTACTTTCGCAGATGCATAATCGCGGCATGAAGCTAATGATGGATCTAGTCGTAAATCATTCGTCAGATGAGCATAAGTGGTTCCAGGAATCCAGAAAATCAAAGGATAACCCTTACCGTGACTACTACATTTGGCGTCCTGCTAAAGATGGTAAGGAACCGAATAATTGGGAGTCATTCTTTAGTGGTTCAGCGTGGCGATATGATGAGCAAACGGATGAATACTATTTACATTTATTTAGTAATAAACAGCCTGATCTAAACTGGGAGAATCCTAAAGTTCGTGAGGAAGTCTATGACCTTATGACTTTTTGGCTTGAAAAAGGAATAGATGGATTCCGAATGGACGTCATCAATTTAATTTCAAAAGTTCCAGCGCTACCAGATGGTGAACCGCAGGAAGGAAAAAAATATGCTTCAGGTGCACCTTATTATATGAATGGACCTCGAATCCATGAATTTTTACAGGAAATGAACCAACAAGTGTTATCGAAATACGACATTATGACTGTTGGCGAAATGCCGGGTGTCGACACAGAAGAAGCGCAAAAGTTTACAGGTTCGGACCGTAATGAGCTAAACATGGTCTTCCAATTTGAACATATGGATTTAGATTCAGGTCCAACAGGAAAATGGGATTTGCGACCATTAAATCTACTAGATTTGAAACAAACGTTTACCAAATGGCAAAAAGGTCTGGAAGGCTCTGGCTGGAACAGTTTGTATTTAAATAATCATGATCAGCCTAGGATGGTGTCTAGATTTGGTGATGACGGTGAGTATTGGTTAGAGTCAGCAAAGATGCTTGGAACGTTTTTGCATATGTTGCAGGGAACTCCATATATATATCAAGGTGAAGAACTTGGGATGACGAATGTTCAGTTTGATTCCATTGACGATTATAAGGACATCGAAACCCTAAATATGTATAAGGAAAAGGTAGATGCAGGCGTGGCTCCAGAGCAAATTATGCAGTCTATCTATGCAAAAGGAAGAGACAATGCGCGTACCCCTATGCAATGGGACGAAAGTGAGAATGCTGGGTTTACGACAGGCACTCCATGGATTTCGGTGAATCCGAATTACCGGGACATTAATGCGGCTAAACAAGTGGATGATCCAAATTCTGTTTTTCATTATTATAAAAGATTGATTGAGTTACGAAAGCAGCATGAGATTATGGTATATGGTACTTATGACCTGCTGTTGCCGGAGCATCCAACGATTTATGCGTATACTAGAATATTAGCTGATGAAAAGTTACTGGTAGTACTGAATTTTTCAAATGAACATGCATTATTTGAGTTGCCAGAAGAGTGTAGCTACAAATCACAGGAACTATTGATTGGCAATTATGATGTCAATCAAAATGAATCAATTGAAAGAATAGAATTAAAGCCATATGAGGCAAGAGTGTATCGGTTAACGATTTGAAGGTGGATTTGAGTACCATCTGTAGAAGGGAAGAGAGGATACAAAAATGAAGCAAGCATGGTGGAAGGAAGCAATTGCCTATCAGATCTATCCAAGAAGCTTTATGGATTCAAATGGTGACGGTATCGGTGATCTACAGGGGATTATATCCAAATTAGATTATGTAAAAGATCTGGGGATCGATGTAATTTGGATTTGCCCTGTTTACAAATCACCCAATGATGATAACGGCTATGATATTAGCGATTATCAAGACATCATGGCTGACTTTGGAACGATGGCTGATTTTGATGAATTACTAGAGGAAACCCATAAGCGTGGGATGAAACTCATTATTGATTTAGTTATTAACCATACAAGTGATGAACACCCCTGGTTTATCGAATCTCGTTCTTCAAAGGATAACCCAAAGCGGGATTGGTATATTTGGCATGATGGAAAAGATGGAAAAGAGCCAAATAACTGGGAAAGTATATTCGGGGGGCCGGCATGGGATTTTGATGAAGAGACTGGTCAATATTACATGCATATTTTTTCTACAAAGCAGCCTGATCTCAATTGGGAGAACACGGAGGTTCGCACAGAGTTATACCGCATGATTAATTGGTGGCTCGATAAAGGCATTGATGGTTTCCGGGTAGATGCGATTAGTCATATTAAAAAAGTACCGGGTTTCCCTGATCTGCCAAATCCAACTGGTCTAAAGTATGTTTCTTCTTTCGACGGCCATATGAATCGTCCCGGGATTCAAGAATTTTTACAAGAATTAAAGAAAGAAACCTTTGCCAAATACGACATTATGACAGTTGGTGAAGCAAATGGTGTAAGTGTCGAGGATGCAGAAGAATGGGTTGGCGAGGAACAAGGAAAATTCAATATGGTGTTCCAGTTCGAACATTTAGGCCTATGGGATGAAGAGAAACAAAAACTTGATGTGGTCGGGCTCAAACAAGTTCTTACGAGATGGCAAAAGGGACTAGAAAACATGGGCTGGAATGCATTGTTTATCGAGAACCATGATCAAACACGTGTCGTATCTAATTGGGGAAATGATAAGGACTATTGGAAGGAAAGTGCAACGGCGCTAGGTGCCATGTACTTTTTCATGCAAGGAACTCCTTTCATTTACCAGGGGCAAGAAATTGGAATGACAAATGTTCAATTCCAATCCATCGAAGAATATGATGATGTGGCAACAAAAAACTTGTATCATGAAAAGCGCTCTGAGGGTGTCCCGCATGAGGAGATTATGGAGGTCATCTGGGCGACAAGTAGGGATAACTCACGTACTCCAATGCAGTGGTCCAATACCGAAAACGCAGGCTTTACAACAGGAGAACCATGGATGGGTGTTAATCCAAATTTCGTGGAAATTAATGTTGAAAACCAGCAGGCAGATGAAGATTCTGTGCTGCATTTTTATAAAAAAATGATTGCTTTGAAAAAGGCGAATAAAGTATTCACGTATGGTGAGTATGACTTATTACTAGCCGAAGACCCACAGCTATATGTATACACACGCACGCTAGGCGATCAGAAAGTGATTGTTGTAACGAATCTATCTCAAGAAAATGCCATTTGTCGTCTGCCAGAAGGTGAATTTAGGCATGATAGGCTAATGTTGGCAAATTATTATATCGATGCACACGAGGCTACAGATTCAATAGAATTAAGAGCGTATGAGGCACGAGTATATCGGTTAGGTTAATTTAAAGACCCCTATGCTTAAGTAAGGCATAGGGGATTTTGAGTGAGTTATTTATGATCTGGCTCTCCTACTTCATTACCAGTTGTGTATTCATAGGTTGCCTCATAGCCAGACTCTCTTGCTTTCGGGCCTTTGGCAACTTTGTATTGGCTATGATTGGATTGACCATCACGGTTTTTCTTTTTATCCATACGAACACCACCTTACCCGCGTTTATTTAAGTTTTCTTGCGCCATGCGGATCATTTCTTTAACCATATTGCCACCGATGTTGCCACCGACTTTGCCTGCTTGCTTGGACGTGAGGTTTCCGTTGTAGTCTTCCTTTAATGGAATCCCCAGTTCCTTTGCGACTTCGTATTTTACGCTGTCAGGGTTAGATGGATCTGTTTTGTAGCCTTGTTTTCGCATTACATTTGCTTTGAGTTGGTCAAGCCCTTCTCTTGCTTCAGGAATGAGTGGTCGACGTTTTTTTCGTGCCAATAGGGACACTCCTTTCGTCATGTAATTTTTTATAGTATTCCCTAGTATAAAATCTAGAGATAAGGTAAAACTTGGTAGTAACAACATTTTAAAAGATTTTTATTTAATTCAGTTTTTTTGGTTTGAAACGCTTGTTTTTTGGCTAATCTAGTGATGTAATACTTATACCACCAGTTTAATAGGATGAATTTAGCCTAAATTCTTGCGAACCTATGAAAAAAGTGGTAAAAAGAATATGTGCTTATTTGGAGAGGAGAATTTTAAAATGAACAAAACAGAACTAATCAGTGCAGTTGCTGAAAGTGCAGAACTATCTAAAAAAGATGCAACAAAAGCTGTTGACGCAGTATTTGAAGCAGTTCAAAATGCATTAAGTAGCGGAGATAAAGTACAATTAATCGGATTCGGTAACTTCGAAGTTCGTGAGCGTGCTGCTCGTAAAGGCCGCAACCCACAAACTGGTGAAGAAATCGAAATCGCAGCTAGCAAAGTACCTGCATTCAAACCAGGTAAAGCTCTTAAAGACGCAGTAGCTGGTAAGTAATATTACATAATCCCTGCGCAAATGCCCCTCAGAGACGATCTGAGGGGTTTTTTCATACTCTTAGACTAAAAGTGTGCAACCGATTGTAAAAGCCTATATGCGAATTGCTAGATTGTCAAAATGTGAGTTTGACGCACCCCTATTGCTCATGGGAAAATAGGAGTATCGATTTTACAAAGGTAGTGAAGGGATGCAAAAACGAGTCAATTGCTTAAAATGCAAGCATTTTTATACGACATGGGAACCGAAATTTCCTCGTGGCTGTCGCGCCTTCAATTTTAAGACGCAGGCAATGCCCTCTATAGCGGTTTTTAGATCTTCTGGGGTACATTGTATGAAGTATGAGGAAAAGCATATCAAGCAACAGCAAACCCCTTCCTACAACGTAGATATTCGGGCATAGAGGAGTGAACTTTGTGAATATATCTTTGAATAAGATTTTAGATAAAATGCAGCAGGAATTGTTGAGAGTAAAGAGTGAAGAGAGTGAACAAAAGGTAAGAGAGCGTTTGTTGGCCATTCGGACCTTATGTGACCTTGTGTTGGATGAGGCCCCAACAGAGGGAAAGCGGGTTGAGGCGGTGCCTGTACAACCAGTGCGACAGGTTGTGCAGTCCATTCCTGCGATGCCGCAAACAACGACAATCCAAAACGCTACAAAATTAGAGGAAGACGATGCTAATGGAGATTCTCTGTTTGATTTCTAAACAGAGGTCTCTTTTTTTATCTGTTTTGGTTTTGTCCGATAAAAGGAGAGTTATGTCCGATATCTGGCCGGGAATGTCCGATATATTGAAATTTATGTCCGTTAAAATTCTTTCTTTGTCCGATATCTGTAAAATTGTGTCCGATATCAAAGTATGAGGCAAAAAAATACCCCCAAGGTGCGTCACCATTGGAGGTTTTTGAGAAAGTTCTCTCTTTTTTTATAGAGTTGATGGGCAGTTTCAATGCTGCAGCGCTCAAATCGAATCGTTCCACCAGGCGGTAGCTGGGCGATTTTATAAGTATCGGCGGCAATGATCGTTGCGATTCGAGGATAGCCCCCTGTTGTTTGCCGGTCTGCTAATAGGATGATGGGCTCGCCGCTACTTGGAACTTGAATACCACCAAGAGGGATTGCGTCGGATGCAATTTCGGCCCTTTCTTTATGCTGCAAGGGTTTTGTCCCCTTTAATCTATACCCCATCCGGTCCCCTTGAAGGGCCTGAAAGGTGTCGCTAAAAAACTGTTCGATGGAACTCTCTGTAAAATAATCCTGGTGTGGCCCTAAAATTGCGCGAACGGTTACCCCTTTATCAAAGGTTGGAACAAGGTAGTGCGAGAGTCCTGTATTTTTTCGAAGAGTATCAACAGAACCGTAAATAATATCACCATCGTTGATCTCTGTCCCAAGCTTTGCCTTTGCGTAATATGATTTACTTCCGAGGACTTCTTGAGCTTCAAATCCGCCCGCCACTGCTAAGTATGCGCGAGTTCCCGATACGGGTTTGCCAAACTTAATAATATCCCCTTTTGACACAACAAACGACTGCCATAATGGGGCTTTGTTTCCATTCACAGTCATGCTCAAGTCTGCCCCGCAAACAGAGAGTGTCATTGCGTCTGCTTCTACCCGTAATGTCGGGCCAAGCATGGTAATTTCAAGTACGGCCTCCTCTCTAGAGTTACCGACCAGAATATTAGCAAGCTGGCTTGAATATGTATCCATTGCTCCACTTGTTACGACTCCAAATTGTTGGTAGCCATAGCGGCCAAGGTCCTGAAATGTGGTTAAAAGTCCTTTTTTAAGGACGGTAAATAGCGGTTGTCCCATATAATCACCTAAATGCCTTAATTGTAATGCCTTCATTGGTTAGTGCATGTCGTAATTCTTGTACAAATTGGAGGGCGTGATCATTGTCTCCATGAACACAAATGGAGTCAGCTTTAATTGGAATAATTTCGCCAGTTGTCGTTTGAACGGTTTGTTCTTTCACCATTTGCAGAACTTGTTTGATTGCAACATGGCTGTCGTGAATAACTGCGTCCCCTTGGGTCCTCGGTGTTAAGGTTCCATCAGGTTGATAGGTTCGATCAGCAAACACTTCGGAAACCGTATGTAAGCCGTATTTTTCTCCAGCTTCAATTAACTTGCTACCAGCTAGTCCATAGAGTGAAAGAGTTGGATCAAATATGCTGACAGCTTTAGCAATTGCCTCTGCAAGGTTAGTGTCGACTGCGGCCATATTATAAAGAGCACCGTGTGGTTTTACGTGAGAGAGCTTTACTTCGTGTGCTTTACAAAATGCTGCAAGAGCACCGATTTGATAAAGAACAAGATCATAGACGTCTTTTGGTGAAACGGCCATGGCTCTCCTGCCATATCCGACAAGGTCCTGAAAGCCTGGATGGGCACCGATAGCGACGCCATATTTCTTCGCCAGCTGTACAGTTTGATTGATTACATGCGGGTCGCCTGCGTGAAACCCACAAGCGATATTTGCGCTGGAAATAAAGGAGAGGACTTCCTCGTCTTTCCCGATTTTATAGGCACCAAAACTTTCCCCTAAGTCACAATTTAAATCAATGGTTTTCAATTTTTTTCACCTCTACTTTGTATTGGTTTTCTTTTACTAGATTTTCAATTGCTCTGTATTCTTGTGCTGAAATCTGAGTGAAGCGGAGGTAGTCCCCTGCTTTTAGTAAAAACGGATTCTGCCGTTCCGGGTCAAATAAAGGTACCGGAGTTCGTCCAATGAGATTCCACCCTCCTGGTGACTCGAGTGGATACACCCCTGTTTGATCACCGCCGATGCCGACCGCCCCTTTTGGAACTTTTAATCGGGGAGTTGCCAGGCGCGGTGTGCTAAGTGTAGCTGGAAGCCCTTTTAAATACGGGAAGCCCGGTAAAAAGCCAATCATATAGACAAGATAATCAACGCTGCTATGTATGGAAGTCACCTCTTCGGTTGAGAGCCCATTCCTGCGAGCGACATTCTCGAGGTCCTCACCATCATAACAGGTTGGAATCACAATGATCTCTTTTGAAGTGGTGCTTTGTTCTGTGGAATGCTTTTCGCAAATCTCAGCAACCTGAGCAAAAAGACGATGATAGGTAGTGAGAATTGGATTATAGTAAACTGTTATTGACTGAAAGGCAGGAACGAGTTCAACAACACCTGGTATATTCATTTGTTCAATGTGTTTCGTGGTTTGCTGAATTTGACGCTGCAAGTTGTCTGAAGCAGGCTCCTTGTATAGAATTTGCAGGGCCATGTCTCCAATAGGTATAATCTCGTAGTTCATAGTAAAACTCCTTTATGGTCTAGAGTCCTACTCCTATCTTATAATGAATATGGTAGAATAAAAATACGAATTTTAAAAAAAGGATGGAGAACGAAAATGAAATTGTTCTTAATATTGGGAGCGATTAATGCATTTTTAGCAGTTGCGCTTGGTGCATTTGGTGCCCATGGTTTAGAAGGAAAAATTACCGAAAAATACTTAAAAACATGGAATACAGCTGTCCAATATCAAATGTTTCACGCGATTGGATTATTTGTTGTTGCCTTTTTAGCGGACAAGTTTTCACAAGTTAGTTTAATTACAACGGCTGGTTGGAGTTTGCTTGTGGGAATTTTTTTATTTTCTGGAAGCTTGTACGTTTTAAGTGTGACTGGTATTAAAATCCTTGGTGCCATCACACCGCTTGGTGGGGTTGCCTTTTTACTAGGTTGGGTATTATTAATAGTGGCTGCCGCAAAACATATGTAAAAAACGAAAGATTAAAGGAGTGTCCGCGGACACTCCTTACTTTTTTAGCGTGGTGGGTAATTGACTAGGCCTTGGCCTCCACCAAATGGATATTGGTACTCAATTTCTTCGTCAAATGTAATGTATTGTAAGTAGACCATTAAGAGTAAGTAGCGCACGCCTGTTTGAGGGTCACTTAAAATAATGTGGTCACGCCCTGCAGCTTCAACAACGCCTTTGAAGACTTTTTGTTGGTTCGTGGTATCAAAGCCCATGTAAACAGTCGCTTGCTTTCCTTTGTTCAGGCGAAGAATGTTTTCGATGTAGGATTCTTCAAGCGGAAGCATACCCGGTACATTTTGCGCGACCCCACCCGTTTGAGCGAAAGTTGGCGTTTGTGGTGCCTGAAAGCCTCCTTGTTGTTGCTGTTGGAATGGATATCCCCCATATGCGAATTGGTTTGGATCCATGTAGCCCCCAAACTGGCCCATACTTTGCGGGTTAAACCCGTAAGCAGCATATGGATTTTGCATTGATTGATTATCTTGACTCAATGTAAGCCCTCCTCAGAATGTTTAATTTTTCTCTTTTTAAATTAAGGCATATGCCTTAGAAAACGTCTGGACAATCCTCCTGTGTTGGTTGGTAGAAGCAGTGTGCTTTAAACCTTCCCACGTTCCACTGGTTAAACCATTGTGCTGGACAGTTTCCTGATGGTTCAAAAAACCACAAAGAAAACCTGGCAGGGTGAAACCTTTCCCCTTTTAGTACCCTTCGTGCAAGTGCAATCTCAGACGGTCGAGCGGCCTGGTAGAAATAGCCCTTTTGGGTTGCTTCAAAGCCACCAGGACTTTGAAAGACCATTTTTCGGATGGTGTTAATATCTTTAAAATCCAGACAACGAGATCTCGCGCGATTTACCCCGACATTCCCTACTAATAGCATGCCTTGTTTACCTTCGCTTTCAGCCTCAGCGCGTAACAACCTTGCTAACAGCTTTACATCTGCTTCCGTGTGCGCAACTACTGCCATCTTTTCACCTCACTACAAAAGAAGACAAGGATAATGAAAAAGCCTCTTTACTAACTTATTGTTTAGGTGAAAGATGGGTTCCTACTTTTTGATTATTTTTGGGATTTTGACTAGAACTTTTTGGTGGTATGTTTAGTGGATTCATCATTGCATTGTATGAGCGAGGAAAAAGGATTATGAATATGGATAAAAAAAAGAGAGGAAGTCCCTCTCTTTTTTTATGTCTAGTTTCATGCGCCATCGGCTCTCTGGTCTAAGAAAAGCGCTTCGGAAGGTAAAATGCACCTTCTGTCAGCGCTTTTCTTATGCTTGTCGCCTAAAACAGGGCGCCTGTCACTTTTCTTAATTAATGTGTAGGAATTGTGGTACTTTTTCTTCAGTTAAAATGTTTCCAACGAAGAATGCTCCGAATTCACCGTATCGAGCACTTACTTCGTCAAAGCGCATTTCATAGACAAGCTTCTTGAATTGAAGCACATCGTCCGAGAATAAGGTTACGCCCCATTCATAATCATCAAAGCCAACAGAGCCTGTGATGATTTGTTTTACGATTCCTGCATATTGGCGGCCAATCATACCGTGGCTGCGCATAAGCTCTTTGCGTTCTTCCATTGAAAGCATGTACCAGTTGTCATTGCCTTCACGGCGCTTGTCCATTGGATAGAAGCAAACATATTTGTTCTTCGGTAAGGTTGGGTATAAACGTCCGCGTACATAAGGATTTTGATATGGATCCTCATTGCTTTCGCCTGCTACATAGTTACTTAATTCAACAACAGAAACATAAGAATATGTAGGAATTGTGTATTCAGCAAGCTTTGTTTTATTGAATTCATTTTCGATTTCATTTAGTTCTTCCATTGTTGGGCGAAGAATCATCATCATGAAATCAGCCTTTTGGCCGACAATTGTATATAATGCATGGCTTCCTTGGTTCTCTGCTTGAGTTTTATTCCACTTATCTACTAAACCAAGAAATTCATGAATTGCTGCTTGTCGCTCGTCACTAGAAAGGGTTTTCCAAGACGTCCAATCAATCGAACGAAAATCATGTAGGCAATACCAGCCATCAAGCGTTTGTGCTGCTTCAGCCATTACAATCACTCCTTATTTATCACATGTTTATGTATTCAACACTACTATATCACAGTTTCCCCTATAGCAAAGTGATTAAACCTTAGGAGATTTTGTGAACAAAAGTGAGAGTGAGTATTTTGTCAGGTTGTTGGGAAAATTGAAGATAGTGTCATAATACTGTCACATGATTTTTAAGGCTTTTTGGTTTTCAATTGATGAAAAAAGCCGTATCCTAATGGTTGGCAGTTTTGGTACGGCTATATGCCTAACTTACATAAAACGCATTTATTAACATACTAGGAGGAATAAGAGTGAGCGATTTATTTACTCAATTAAAACAAAAGGTATCTGGAAAGGAAATGAAAATTGTTTTTCCAGAAGGATTAGATGAGCGCATTTTAACAGCGGTAAGCCGTTTGGCAAGTGAAAAGGTACTTGTACCAATTGTAGTTGGCGAAAAAGCAGCGGTTGAAAACAAAGCGAAGGAACTTGGTGTTTCCCTTGAAGGAGTGGAAATCTATGATGCTAATTCATATCCAGAGTTCGATCAGCTTGTGGCTTCATTTGTTGAACGACGTAAGGGCAAAGCAACTGAGGAGGATGCACGTAAGATCCTTAAGGATGAAAATTACTTCGGAACCATGCTAGTGTATACAGGTAAAGCACACGGGCTTGTAAGTGGTGCGGCACATTCAACTGCAGACACGGTTCGTCCTGCCCTTCAAATCATTAAAACAAAACAAGGTGTGAAGAAGACTTCTGGTGTATTTATCATGGTTCGTGAAGATGAGAAATATGTATTTGCTGATTGTGCGATTAATATTGCACCAGATAGTCAGGATTTAGCAGAGATTGCAATTGAAAGTGCCAATACGGCTGATATGTTTGATATCGAACCAAGAGTAGCTATGTTAAGCTTCTCAACCAAAGGTTCTGCAAAATCTCCTGAAACGGAAAAAGTAGCAGAGGCTGTTAAAATTGCAAAAGAAATGAATCCTGCCTTAGTATTGGATGGAGAATTCCAATTTGATGCGGCATTTGTTCCATCTGTTGCAAAGAAAAAAGCACCAGATTCCATAATCAAAGGAGACGCAAATGTATTTGTTTTCCCAAGCCTTGAAGCGGGTAATATCGGATATAAAATTGCACAGCGTCTCGGAAACTTTGAAGCGGTTGGTCCAATTTTACAGGGCTTAAATCAGCCAGTAAACGACCTTTCACGCGGTTGTAACTCAGAGGATGTTTATAAACTTGCTTTAATCACAGCAGCGCAAGCGTTGTAAGAATGAGAATGGCCATGTCTTTAGGACATGGCCTTTTTTGTGGGTGTATTTTTGCTAGTGGCAGTAAATTAAGATTAATGGCAGTATTTCTGAAACAGTGGCAGTAAATCGTCAGCTACACACCCAATTGTCTGAATTTCAAATGTTCCAATCCGTTTTTAATACTTTTTTTAATAGCTCTACTTGTTCATCCCCGATATTTTCTATGATTTGTTTTTCAATCGTTGCTTTTAGTTCCTCATTTTTCTCATAGCACTCTTCACCAAGGGGGGTTAATTCGATTCGTTTTTCCTTTTTGTTGTTTTCAACATCCATTACGTTGACTAGCCCTTTTGCCTTTAAGTTTTTTATAAATTTATGTGTTGCTTGCCTAGTTATATCAACATTTTTAGAAACATTCGCAATCGTTGTTTGTCTTTTATAGATCCGCGACATGATATACCATTCTGAATTTGAAATCGCGATGTCGCTGGTCTCATTCCATAATTTTTCTGCAATCCCTCGAAGCTGTCCATGTCTTTCACTTAAGAGGTCGATTAAATCTAAATGTTGAAGTACAGGGTCCATAAATTCCACTCCCGTTTTTATAATCGCCATTACTATACAAAAATAAATAGATGTAGTCAACTAAGTTGACAAAATTTATGTGAGGGTTAAGCTGAAACTTTTGTCGATTTATACAGGATATTGAGGTTTTACAGGTCGGTTATTTGTCTTGGAAATGTTATTTTTGTCAACCAAGTTGATATTTTTTGAATTATGGTGTATGATTAAATAAAGTCAACTAAGTTGACAATCCATTGGATAGGAGCATGGTACATGTTTAATATCGGTGATCTAGTGATTTATTCGAATATGGGTATATGCCAGATAGATGATATTTGTGAAAAAACATACGGTGGTATGACTCGGACTTATTATATAATGCACCCAATTGAAGACAGCACGTTGATAATCCAAAACCCAGTGGATAATGACAAAGTATTAATGCAAGGAATTATTGATAAAAGTGAATCAGAGGAAATCTTAGAATCCTTTAAGCTACCAGGAATTCAGTGGATTGACAACAGTTCGGAGCGTCATAAAGTCTATTCTGGAATAGCTTCGTCCGGAAATAGAGAAGAAATATCTAAAGTACTAAATACATTGCTTTGTAAAAAGCATGAATTTGAAATGAACGATAAAAAATTGTCGGAACATGACCGTCGTTTACTTCTTTATTTACAAAAAATATTTTATAAAGAATTGGCGATTACGTTAGATACAACGGTTGAGGCCGTAACGAAAAAAATCAATCAAATGATTGCCTTTAAAATGAGCAAAACCTCACGACATGAGGTAGCTAAATACGTAAATTAAGGGTAAAATAGGACGGTACAGGAACCAGGCATCGCCTGGTTTTTTGGGGTTTATTTCTTTTAAGAACCTCATTGTTAATCTAGTATTTATTAACTTTATTCATTCAGAAGTCTCCTACTTCTGTGGGGGATGAATGCAAACAGAGTATACAATTCAGTCGGGGTTCTAACTCTGACTGAATAAAGTTAAAGCCTCCGGCGGATGCCACAGATTTTCAATGGAAACTTTTCGAGCAAGTAAGTTCAAAGACTAAGAACGCCACGTCCTGTGGCAACGTCTTTATGACCCACTTCATGTGGGCCTAAAATCTGGGCGCAAATACGCCATGGCGCATTTGATATTATAGGAGTATGCCTTATGACCGAAAGTCTTTTATTTCAGCCAAGTTGGCGGATTATTGATCAATCTAGTCTAGGCTATCAATTTGATGCACTACAATCGTTTGCGATAGATGACACTCTTTGTGCGTTTGTGGGTAAAGGTGAATCGCCAGCTACAGCGCGGACTTGGGTTCATCATCAAACCATAGTTCTTGGGATACAGGATACTAAATTGCCTTTTTTGGATGAAGGGGTTGAGTTCCTTGAATCATTGGGCTATCGCGCGATTGTTAGGAATTCAGGTGGACTAGCAGTGGTATTAGATGAGGGAGTGTTGAACATTTCACTCATTTTTCCTGAGACGGAAAAAGGGATTGATATCAACCGCGGATACGATACAATGCTTGAACTCATTCGAAAAATGCTTGAGGGCTATGAAGTCGATATCGTTGCACGAGAAATCGTTGGATCATATTGCCCTGGAAGCTATGATCTAAGTATAGATGGGAAAAAGTTTGCGGGGATTTCTCAGCGCCGCTTACGTAATGGAGTGGCTGTGCAAATTTATTTAGGTGTGACCGGAAGTGGGTCAGAACGAGCAGACATCATCCGTCGGTTCTATGATATAGGTTTGCAAGGTGCGGAGACGAAATTTGTTTACCCAGATGTAAAACCCGAAACAATGGCTTCTTTGGCGGAATTAGTTGATCCAAACCTTACCGTACAAACCGTCATGATGCTGTTGCTTCAAACATTAAAAAAAGAAAGTGAGCACATTTTTGCTTCACAATTAACGGGAGAAGAAATGCCGTTATTTGAGCAAAATTATGCACGTGTACTTGATCGGAACGAAAAAGCATTATAGGAAACTAGGAGATTTGGTTCTCCTAGTTTTTTTGTGGAAAAATGGGATTGTGGGCGTGCAATTGCGTGTTAGATATGATAATTGCGCGATAGATGCCCGGAAATGCGTATGTTAAATTCGATAATTGCGTGATAGAAGATCACAATTGCGTACTAAATCCAATGATTGCGTTTTACCGTAATTTTTTTCTCCAAAAGATATTTTCACTATTAAAATATTTTTTATTATAAAAATATTGAATTTTATTTTTGGGCATGATATGATTCTCGTCAAGTAAGTTATTTGAATGAAGTTAATTGAATATGTTTGCTGTATTTTTCTCTTATCAAGAGTAGGCTGAGGGATTTGGCCCTATGACGCCCAGCAACCGACCGTAATACCATTGTGAAATGGGGCGAGTTTTTTTCGCCGGGTATGACCCGTAAGGCACGGTGCTAATTCCAACAGAAGGATTTTTCTTTCTGGTAGATAAGAGGTGCGAAGACTTTTGTATGCTTCAAGCCTCTTTCTGATGAGAAAGAGGCTTTTATTTTTTTCAAAAAAGGCCTCATAAACGGGAGAGTGGTGGCTTTTTAAAAAGTAAGTAGATTAAAATGGCTCTTTTCTAATAGATTGTTGCTTTTATAAGAAGTGCAAACCAAGTTGATTGAAGCGGAAGGCGGCGACTCCAGCGGGAAAAGCATGAGACTTGAGACCCCGCAGACGCGACAGCGACCTGTCCAGTTGCAGCGGCTAGAAACTCGAGAAATTTCAACTCCTCCTTCAGAGGCAAAATACGCCTCTTTGTCGGAGTCTCCGACGCACAGGATGTGCTAGTGCCGACGTCGCCACAGGACGTGGCGCTTTAGTCGGCCAATTTTCTCGTTTCTGTTCAAGCCGCCTCCACACTTCGTTGAGGAGGCTCAAGCCACGCCCGCGGAAAGCGTCCGCCTGCAGTGGAGATCAACGGTGCAAAAAGCAACAATGTCTACGAAATCAGCCATTTAATATGAAAATGGATGACATACAAAAAAGGGGAGAAACACAATGAAATTAACAAAACTATTATTCACAGCGTTACTACTTATTGCAGTATTGGTTGGATGCCAACCGAAAGTCGCAGAGGAAACAACAAAAACAGATAGTACAGAAGTAAAAAATTCTGAACATCCATTAGCAAACAAAAAAATCGCTTTAATTATGCAACAAAACTTAGGAACTTTTTCTGCTCAATATATTGAGGGTGTTGAAGAGCAGGTGAAAAAGTTTGCTGGCGATACAACTGTTTTTACATCTGATGGAGACCTAGCAAAAATGGCGTCAAACGTCGATGCGGCGGTAAACCAAGGATTTGATGCTATCTTGATTGACCACGGAACAAAAGAAGCCCTACAAGGTTCAGTTCAAAAAGCGGTAGAAAAAGGTATCCCAGTTGTAGTGTTTGATGCAGAAGTGGAAGTGGATGGGGTTACAGTTCTTGAACAAGGTGACCAGCAAATGGCGCAAATGACACTTGAGAAATTAGCGGAAGATGCTGGTGGTGAAGCAAATATCGTAAAAATTTGGGTGGCTGGATTTGCTCCAATGGAAAGACGTCAAATCGCCTATCAAGAGTTTCTTGACAACAATACTGGTATAAAGGAAATTGCAACGTTTGGTGCAGCGACTGCTAATACTGCGCTTGATACACAAGCACAGATGGAAGCTCTTTTAAAGCAATATCCTGAAGAGGGTCAAATTACAGCAGTTTGGGCAGCGTGGGATGAATTTGCAAAAGGTGCTGTTCGTGCAATTGAACAAGCAGGCCGTTCAGACATTAAAGTTTATGGAATTGACATGAGTGATGAAGATTTACAAATGATTCAAGCAGAAAACAGCCCATGGGTTGCATCTGCGGCGGTTGATCCAAAAGATATCGGACGTATTCAAGTTCGTTTTGCCTACCAAAAACTAAATGGTGATGAAACACCAGAACGAGTAAAACTAGAGCCAGTATTCGTAACAAAGGATGCACTGCCTGAAGAAAAAATTACAACTGCAGAGCTTGACCAATACATTGAAGGCTGGGGTAAAAGCGAACAAGGTTACACAGATGAGCTGAAAAAGCTTGAAGCTGGGGAGTAAAAATGGGGGCCTCAAGGGGTCCTCTGTAAAGGAGGATATGCAGATGCCTTTACTCGAAATGAAGGAAATTACAAAAGGTTTCGGTAATGTGGTTGCACTTGAGAATGCTTCTTTTGAGCTACAAAGGGGCGAGGTCCACGCGTTGCTTGGGGCAAATGGCGCTGGAAAAAGCACGCTGATGAAAATTCTATCAGGAGCCTATGGGCTCGACGCTGGGACGATTACCCTTGAAGGCAAAACAATTGATATTCGTTCTCCGAAGGATGCAAAATCATCTGGTATTCACATTGTTTATCAAGAGGTCGATACGGCGATTGTACCGCAGTTAACGGTTGCTGAAAATATTTTACTCGATACTTTTTCAACTGAAAAAAGCTTGTTCATTAATAAAAGAAAGTTTCGTGAAAAAGCAGCCTCGATTCTAAGGCTCTTGAATGTCACGGATATACCAATGACAAAGCAGGCATTAGAGTTATCACTTGCCGAAAAGCAGTTGGTTTTGATTGCGAGAGCCCTTGCACATGAAGCGAAGGTCATCATTTTTGACGAGCCAACTGCACCATTATCGATTGAGGAAACAAAATACCTTTTCGATATTGTAAAAACACTGAAGGAAAAAGGTGTCGGTTGCGTTTTTATCTCACACCGATTACCCGAGGTGTTTGAAATCTGTGACAGGTTAACGATTATGCGTGATGGCAGGACGATAAACACTTTTTCAACTAAAGAGGTGACTCCAAAAACAGTTGTCGAAACGATGCTTGGAAGTACCTATACAGAACAATCCTCGAAACGAAAAGCCGTGACGGGTGATCTTCTTTTAGAGGTAAAGGGGCTTGATGATGGGGAAAAGCTTACCGATGTTTCGTTTACGGTTTCTGAAGGGGAAATTGTTGGGGTTGTCGGGTTAGTTGGTGCCGGAAAAACAGAGCTTGCGAAAACATTGTTTGGTCTTCGTCCTTACGAACAGGGTGATGTAATCGTTAAGGGGAAATCTCATCATTTTACCCATTCACAACAAGCAATTGAGGCAGGTTTTGCGCTTATTTCAGAGGAGCGCCGTAAGGAAGGGTTGTTTATTCATGAATCAATCTCTACAAATCTATCCTTTGCCAATTTGAAAAAGTTCTCACCGTTTTTAATGATGAATCGACAGGCTGAAAAGAGCTATGCAAGCTCCATTATTGAATTGCTTGGAATAAAAACAAACGATACGGAAACTCTGGCTGAGCATTTAAGTGGAGGAAACCAGCAAAAGGTTGCGATTGGAAAATGGGTTTCTCGAAATGCGGGCCTCTATTTGTTTGATGAGCCGACAAAAGGGGTTGATGTCGGTGCGAAGCAGGATATTTTCAAGCTTATTTATTCCCTCGCCGATGAGGGGAAAGGGATCCTTTATTTTTCTTCTGAAATCGATGAGATTATAAGAATTTCAGACCGGATTCTTGTGATGTATGACGGAGAAATCGTAAAGGAACTTTCAGGAGGAGAGGCCACACAGGATCAAATCCTTTTGTATGCTAGTGGTGGAAAGGATGACGTACATGAAAGGGAATATCATCAGCTTCCTGTTTAAATATGGGGCAATCTTATTAATGGGCTTTATCTTAATCTATTTTAGTACTGTGAACAGTGCATTTTTTTCATATGGAAATCTATCAGATATCCTACGATCCATCTCAATTGTAACACTTCTTGCGTTAGGGGTTACGTTTACGCTTGTTGTTGATGGATTTGACTTATCAGTAGGGTCAACTATGTCATTGTCGGTCGTGATTACGGCGTCATTGATGGTCTGGTATGAGTTACCGCTCTGGGTGGTACTGCTATTACCACTATTAGTTGGGGTTGTAGTTGGTCTTGTAAATACGTTTTTAATCGTAAAAATAGGGATACCGGATCTACTCGCGACACTTGGAATGATGTATATCGTATCAGGTCTGCACCGGACCTATACGGAAGGGTATTCCATCTATAACCATATGCCATTGACCAGTGGCGGGACGGCCCCTGGTGAGTTCAATCAAGCATTTTTATGGATTGGGCAAGGGAAGATGCTGGGATTACCGGTTCCGGTCTGGATTATGCTCGTTTTCGTGCTTCTTGCTTATGTGATTCTTAACCATACGAGATGGGGCCGAATTCTATATATGACAGGTGGAAATGCAGAGGCTGCAAGATTGTCTGGTATCAATACAAATAAGGTAAAGCTGATTGCGTATACCGTTTCTGGAGTGTTTGCTTCAATGGCGGGAATATTGTTTACTGCTCGTGTCGGTTCGGGACAAATAGATGCGGGTGCTTCACTGTTAATGGAGTCTGTTGCTGCGGTGTTTGTTGGATTCTCCGTGCTTGGTGCTGGAAAGCCAAATGCACTTGGAACCTTTTTTGGAGCAGCACTTATTGGAGTTCTTTTGAATGGACTAACCATGCTAAATCTACCATACTATGCATTTGAAATTGTAAAAGGTGGGGTGCTGGTCTTGGCACTTGCTGTGACCTACATTGGCGTTAAATACCGACCAAAAATCATTCGAAAAAGGAGAGAGCAAAAACATGCCGCTTAAAAAACTAGAACATGTTGGAATTCAAGTAAAGGATTTAGACACGACAATTGAGTTTTATACAAGAGTATTGGGGTTAGAGTTGCTAGAAAAACAGGACCATGTCGATCCAAACTTGAAGCTAGCATTCCTTGGCTTTAGTGATTCAGACGAAACAGTGATTGAGCTCATTTCCGGATATAATCCAAACCTTCCAACAGAAGGAAAGGTACATCATATCGCATTTACCGTTGAAAATATCGAAGAAGAAATTGCAAGAGTTAAAGAGCATGGTGTTACGTTTGTTGATGAAAACATTACGACGCTTCCAAGCGGGGCTAAATACGTTTTCTTCAATGGGCCAGACGGCGAATGGATTGAATTGTTTCAAAAATAATAGAGAGTAATTTGCGACCAGGGGGGATCCTCTGGTTTTTTTTAAAAGATAAGAAAGTATAAAAATTTGGGTCTACCACAGTCATTTAAGCTGTGGTATTTTCATTTTATGGAGACCAATATATTGAGAAGAATATTTTTTGATAAACACCAACATTGGGAAGCTTTCAAAAGAAAACACGGTGCTAAAATCCGCCCTATCGTAATTAAGGAGGTTGAGAAATTTCGAGATTGTGGGGATATCAAAAATGGATTTAAGTTATTTGTGTGTGAAGGTTGTCATGATGTGCGAAAGGTTCCTTACCGATGTAAAGGTCGATTTTGTACCACGTGCTCTGTTGGAGAAAGTGAAGAATGGAGTAGGTTACTTACTGAAGATGTTCTTCAGGTTAATCATCGGCACGTAATTTTTACGATTGATGAAGGACTAAGAGATGTATTTCTCCTTCACCGACATCTATTAAAAGATTTAATGGATGCTTCTGCAAGACTACTTACTGACTTCTTCAAAAAGAAAGCAAAGGTAACACCTGGGATTATTGCTGGACTCCACACTTTTGGTTCAAGGGTCAACTTCAATCCTCACGTACATATGTTAGTTACAATGGGTGGATTAACAGAAAAAGGAGAATGGAAGCAGTATGATTTCTTGCCATTTACGATGCTTCGTAAACAATGGCAAACGGTCGTATTAAAATTAATTAGAAACGGAGTTTCACCAAGAGAAAAGAAAAGAATCCAACCAAGACTTCAAAAGGCGTTCACCAATAATGGCGAAGGCTTCTATGTGTATGCACCTAAACAGAGGGGAAAAATAAAAGAACAACTTCGTTATATTGGCCGTTATATTCGTCGACCAGCGATTGGAATCAATCGGATTGAGGCATATGATGGGCAATTCGTTACGTTCAAATATAAGGATAAAACTGACGGAAAAGACAAATCCGAAACCGTAAGTGTCGAAGAATTTATTTCACGTTTAATTCGCCATATCCCAGACGAGCAATTTAAAACTATTCGGCATTACGGTATGTATTCTAGAAGATCAAAAAACTTGTGTAAAAAAGTGTTGAGTACTTGGCAACAAAAAGCAAGACGTTGGGTTGTAAAAGTTAAGAAAACCTTACGTCGCCAGACGTGGCGTGAAAGAATAGTAGCCAGTGGCAAGAAAGACCCTCTCGTTTGTCAGAGGTGTGAATGTTACTATGAATACAAGGGAGAAGTCTGCCTTGAAAATGGTAAATTAGAAATAAAGGTAGCCTTATGCAAAACTACAAGAGCTTATTTAGAAAGGATGATTAACGATCTCACCGGTATCAAAAACCCGCAAAAAGGGAAAGAAAAAGAAGAAAAACATAAGCCTAAACCAGTCCAAGCAACAGAGCGTCAGCTATGTTTGTTTGGCGTGTCATGAGAAAGAAGAGATTCCTATTAACGTGGTAAGGGATTTCGATTTAATGGATGATGGAGATCCGACAACTCCTCCTATGTTTGCATGTGAAAAATGTGGGGGTGAAATGTATCCTGAGTATTATAAAGGGGTACATGGCATAGAGTACAAATTATCGGATATTCTCTAACCATGAAAAGGACCGGGCTATGCCCGGTTTTTCTTATTTTTCGTGCAACTTTTTTATGTCTATATACGTCAATAAATGAGGGTGTTTTCTGAAAATTACATATATGGTATGATTTTGTGGTAGTTCCTATTTTTTACAGTAAGAGGTGAGAGGGGGATTTTGGGTGCTTAAGAGATTAAGAGTATTTAGTGGGCGAGACTTGGTATCGATTCTTTATTTTGTGCTGGTTGTACTGGGTATTGCCTATTTTCTAGGGAATGGGGATGTGTCAACGTTTTTTTCAAGACTAAAAATGTTATTCCCTGTTTCCGATAGTTGGGAAACAATCAAGCATTTTACCAGCAATTTTCAGACTGAGGGCAGTCTTGGGGCAACGAAAAATAAGGAGCCATTTGAAGAAATCGTCCTTGAATATTTTCCGAGAAGTTTATCGGTGATTGTGACGGCCTTTTTGCTAGCGATTGCACTAGGAATCGGAAAAGGAATTTTTGATTATCGTAATCGTTATACGTCCCTAAACTTTTTAGGAACAGGGGTAACCTCTTTCCTCAATTCTTTACCTGACTTTTTTATGATTATTTCGTTGCAGTGGATTATTTTAATTCACTTTCGATTTATTGATTTTTTTGGTCATGACCAGTGGTTTAACTTCATATTACCAGGGATTTTAGTGTCTCTCTATCCAATGATGTATTTTGCGAGAATTATCTTTACTGCACTATCAGCTGAGGATGGCGAGATGTATATTCAATATGCTCGCGCAAAGGGACTGACCCAACGATATGTTATATATAAGCATATCTTGAAAAAATGCTTTCGTTCGATCTTACAACATGTTGGTGTTGTCATGACCTATGTCGTTTCGAATCTATTCATTGTTGAGTGGTTGATGGAGTATAAGGGTGCAGCTTGGCGAATGATGGTGTCAATCAAACGGTTAGATTTAAATATTCCGGAAAATCAACCATATGCTGATTTTCCGGAAACAGGGCTAATCGTAGAAATTTCTTTCTGCTTTGTCGTTCTCCTATTAATCACTCAAGTCGTGTCTGTGATTTGGCAAAATAAGTATGAGATTGAAAAAAGAAATATGTTGACCAAAATTACAAAAGTTATTTTTCAATATGCATTTGTTTGGTTATTTGTGTTTTATATTATTTCTTACGTAAAACCTGGTCATTAGGGAGGAGGGTGTTCATGAAAAATTGTTCGCTTTGGACAGGGTTAGTTCTACTCGGATTCATGTTATTTATTAGTTTTGTTGGGCCACATTTGCCTTTTATTGATGATACTGCTCCCGAACACCGTATGAGGTTTTATGAGGGTGGAGAGATTGGAAGGGCGCCTTTTCCGCCTTCTAAAGAAGATCCACTGGGGACTGACCGCGAAGCTCGCGATATATTGAGTATGATAGTTATAGGTGCAAAAGATACCCTTAAAATTATCGTGCTCATCACATTCATTCGGTACATCATTGCGATTCCGATGGCATTTCTGGCTTCTACGAAAAAAGGAATTGCCTACATGGTGTCAAATGGGTGGTATTCCTTATTTGGGAGTATCCCCACTATTATTGCTGCCATTTTGCTTCTTGAAATTGTCCCAGTTGAAGGCCTGGAAAACGCTGTATATTGGAAAGTCATGATCATCGCACTTATTGAAGTGGGGAGGGTTAGTTATATTCTATCCCATGAAATTTACGAGGTTTCGCAGAAAGAGTTTGTCCAAGCGAGTGTGACGGTGGGGAGCACTCCCTTTCAGTTATCAGTCATGCATTATTTGCAATCCGTTTCCCAAAGTGTAGTTGTCAATTTTTTTAATGATTTAGCACGTGTGACATTGCTAGTGGGACAGCTTGCATTGTTTCAATATTTTATTGAGCATGCAATTGACTATATTCCAGGTGGTGGGACTTTTCATGAGGAATCTGGATATAACTCTGTGACTGGAGTGTTCGATTGGCCAGGGCTATTGTCTGCTGCCCGTTATGAAGTAATGAAGGCCATCTGGATACCGCTGTTCCCAGCACTTGCACTTACATTGCTGCTGCTAACGTTTCAATTATTGAGTGAGGGGTTCAGGAAATTATTTGAAAGACAGACATCTAGTGAGAAAAATCAAACGGTAAGACGTTTGGTTGAAAGAGTTGGAGAAGCGTTTGTTACTAGTAAAATGGCGGGGGCTGTGACACTAGTCATGTTTGTGGTTATGGTTGGAACCGTTATTGTAACTGGGGTTGGAAATAAGACAACAGAAGTGGCTGCACCAGTTGAGGAAGAGGTTGAGGAGGAAGTCGAGGAAGTAGTTAATGAAGCAAAACATTTTGATGAAGATAAATATGTGTTTGAAAATGGAAAACTTGTAGCGACAACAGTTGCAACCACTGCAAAAGGTGGGTTTTACGATAAATTAGAGCATCTAGAACTCCATATGGAGAAGAAATCAGATAACGATTATGAGACCGATACCTTCGTCCTTAAATGTAGAACAATTGGAGCGGGTCGTTGTGAAAAACCCGTGATTAAGTTTAAAAAACCTATTACCAATGTAGAGGAAGCTTATCAACTATTGGTGGACCATTTGCCAATAGATGCAGTAAAAGATGTTGAGTTTCAAGACAAAGAAAGATATGTTTACGCCCTAGAAAGTTCCCTATTGAAAGAGAGCTATTTAGAGGTTGGTATTAAATCGATATTTGTAATGTTCTACATCACACCAGAAAAAACGATTGAAAAAGTAGAATTTGAAGGAGTAGGTCCTTGGTAAAACAAACCCCCTGCCCGTTTGTAAAAACAAACAGCCAGGGGGGTATCTACTCTATTCCGCCATTTTCTCCAAATTTCCGTTGCGGTCCATTTTAAAAGAAGTAGCTGGACGTTCTTCGTCTTCAAATAAGACGAGTTTTCGTGCACGGTTCATAATCTTCATTAATGTTTCGTAGTCTTCTTGAATATTGGCAGAACTTTGCTCAAGCTGGGCAATTTTCTTTTCAAGTTCCTCATTTTTACGAAGTATCTCATTCTTTTCTTTTTTCAATCTCTCATTCTCGGATTTCAGTGCTTCAATCCCGAGATTTTTGCTGCCCATAGATTGAAGATAGGAAATCACGGAATCAATCGTCATTTGTGGTCTAGAAGTAGAATACTGCGGTGTCCGTGTTTCCTGACGTATACTCGTAGATTCAGATGGAAATAGCGGGAGCTCGTCCGCAAACTCTTCTAGACTTGGAGTTGGTGGTGTATACAACAGCTGCTTTTTCACAGGTTGATTTTTACCAAGTGCACGTTGGCGTTGTTTACGGTGCTTCTTTGCAAGCTGTAAATCCTTCTCGTAGCTATGACGAACAACAGCGTTCCAACGGAAGCCGCAAGCAGCAGAGGTACGGTTTAATCTATCTCCAACCTCTTCAAAAGCATTTAGTTGTGTACTACCTTCTCTTACGTGTTTTAAAACAGTTTCAGCTAATAACAAATCATTTTCTTCTGTCCAAGCATCTTGTCTTTCTTTCATATTTATTCATCTCCCAATATAAATGTATATAGTTGCATTAGGTTATTACTTATATTGGTCAATAGATTCAAACTTTATACCATATTTGTAAAAGGATAGTAGACTTATTTATTTATATTTAGATATCATACCTCGTACATGTGTAGAATTTTTGAAAATTGTCTCGTTCCCTTGCAATGGCTATGTTGTAAGGGTTAAAATACCATGTAGTGTTTTTAAAGGAAATCGTCATGCTAATCATGACTGATCAAATATATGAACTACTCGGAATTTACAAAATGAAGGGATTGTACGTAATATGGCAAACGAATTTCGCATCTGTGATGATTGCCAGGCAACCAATATTAAAACATTAGTGCCACGCTTAAAGGAAGTAGATAGTGAGGCAACCATTGATATCCGCTGCCAATCATACTGTGGCCCTGGTAGAAAAAAATCATTCGCATTCGTTAACAACCGTCCGGTATCAGCTCCAACTGAAGACGAGTTGATTGAAAAAGTCATGAAGAAATTGAAAATGGACTAAAATCGCCTTTCTCTCCTAAGAGAAAAGGTGATTTTTTATGCTTTTTATGCAGGGTTTCCCAAAATCCACCTAGAAATTCTAATGCATGTCGAAAAATTTTCCAACCATTGATATGACTTGGCTAAAGGCGATTTATGAAGAATTTTAGGTTTTTTTGTCAGTCATAAAAATATATAATAATAGCATGCCAGTATGGAAGAGGTTGAATACATGACAAATTCCAATGGGAAATTAAGTGAAGAAAAGGTGTTTAAGGACCCTGTACATAGGTATGTTCATGTTCAGGATAAAGTGATTTGGGAACTCGTCGCAACATCGGAGTTTCAAAGATTGCGTCGCATCCGCCAATTAGGGACAACCTATTTTACCTTCCACGGGGCGGAACATAGCCGTTTTAACCATTCATTAGGTGTATATGAAATTGTCCGGAGAATTATCGATGATGTATTTCGTGAACGCCCCTTGTTAAATGACGAGGAGCGCTTACTGTGCTTATGTGCGGCACTACTTCACGATCTAGGTCACGGGCCATTCTCACACTCATTTGAAAAAGTATTTCATTATGATCATGAAGAATTTACACAAGCAATCATTGTTGGGGATACAGAAGTAAATCGCGTACTGAAACAAGTCGGAGATGATTTTCCGAAAAAAGTCGCCGAAGTGATTGCAAAAACATATAAAAATAAATTAGTCGTGAGTCTCATCTCCAGTCAAATTGATGCTGACCGTATGGATTATTTATTACGAGATGCTTATTATACGGGTGTTAGTTACGGAAACTTTGATATGGAGCGGATTTTGCGTGTCATGAGACCGCAGGAAGACCAAGTTGTTTTTAAAAGCAGTGGGATGCATGCGGTTGAAGATTACATTATGAGCAGATACCAAATGTATTGGCAAGTGTATTTCCATCCCGTTACACGAAGCGCAGAGGTCATTTTAACAAAAATCCTCCATCGTGCCAAACATTTGTACAAGGAACACTACGAATTTAAAACAGCCCCTGTCCATTTGATATCCATTTTTGAAGAAAAGCTGACATTACATGATTATGTAAAACTAGATGAAGCGATTTTTACTTTCTATTTTCAGGTATGGCAGGACGAGGATGACGAAATTTTAAGTGATTTATGCCGTCGTTTTCTCAATCGTAATCTCTTTAAATATGTAGAGTTTGATCCTAGTGCACAAATGATGAAAATGATGGAGCTAAGAACTCTTTTTGAGGAAGCAGGGATTGATCCGACTTATTATTTAGTGGTCGATTCATCATCAGATTTGCCGTATGATTTTTACCGGCCGGGTGAGGAAGAAGAAAGACTTCCAATCAACTTGTTAATGCCAAATGGAGAAATTCGCGAATTATCAAGGCAGTCTGAAATTGTGGATGCCATTTCTGGAAAAAGGCGTACGGATCACAAGCTATATTTTCCACAAGACATGATTGGAAAATTACCAAATGATACAGTAAAACAGAAAATAAAAGATGTTTTAGATATATAAAAGGTATTCTGGCCAATTTCGGATGAGGAGATGAAGGGGTTTTGTTAACAGAACATGCAAAGGTAATGAAGGCATTCGCTGCTGCAGGGGAAATCACGGGTCGAAAAAAACTTCAAAAAATGATTTACATCGCCAAAAAGATTGATTACCCATTTTACGAAAAGTACAACTTTCATTTTTACGGGCCATACTCAGAGGAGCTCACATTACGTGTGGAGGAGCTCTGCAACCTTGGATTTTTGGATGAGGTCAAAGAGAAAAAAGGTGGCTATTATCAATATCGCTACGCATTGACCGAAAAAGGCGAGCAGTTTTTGGGACATTACCAATTGGACATGCCTCCACTTGAAGACTGCATGCAAGCCCTAAATGAACAAAGTGCGCGCTTTTTAGAGCTGGTGTCTACTGTCTTATACTTCGAGGGACTTGAAAAGGAAGAAGTCAAAGAGAAAGTATTTACATTAAAAGCAAAGCAACGTTATACAGACGAGGAAGTTGAAGAAGCTTATCAATATATCGATTCTCTTCGCAATCTTGTAAAACATTAATAGAAAACTCGGCAGGTAGAATCTGCCGAGTTTTTTTGTATAGTCCAGTTCCAGCGCCTAGCACTTCGAGGTCATAAGCTAATCCGTCAAGAAGGATAAACTACATCCTTCTTGCTGGCATTTCTTATGCTTGTCGGACTTGCACACGATGTGCTGACGTCTACGTTTGCCACAGGACGTGGCAGTAGTTAGTAGACGTTCAATTTCAAGTCGCTTTCACATTCTGTATCAATGTGGTAAAAATGCAAGTTGGTAGAAAAACAATACAGCAAATAGATAAACAAGTGGGTGCACTTCTTTCCATTTACCCATGACCACTTTCATAAGCGGGTAGGAAATAAAGCCTAATGCAATTCCTGTTGCAATACTCGATGTGAGTGGCATACTTAGAATAATTAAGAATGCTGGAAAGGCTTCATCAATCTCATTCCATTTGATATGTGCAATGCTTCCCATCATGAGTGAACCAACAATAATTAAGGTTGGGGCTGTAATCGCCGCAATCCCAGAAACGGCACTTACCAAAGGTCCGAAGAAGGCAGCTATGATAAACAAGATTGAAACTGTTACTGAAGTGAGACCTGTTCGACCACCTGCAGCTACCCCAGTTGACGATTCAATATAAGCACTTGTAGGACTTGTTCCAAACATGGCTCCAACCGTTGTACCAACCGAATCAGCAAGAAGGGCTTGTCTTGCACGTGGCATAACATTACCTTTCATTAACCCTGCCTGTTCAGCAACTCCAATCATCGTACCTGTCGTATCAAAGATTGTAACGAGTAAAAATGAAAAGACAACAGCGTATAGTCCGTACTGAATGACATCGCCAATCGCAGCAAATGGATTTGCAATAATTAACCCTTCAGGTAGAGACGGCTTGTCCATGAATCCTTCTTTAAACTCAAGTTGTCCCGTAAAGTAAGCAATAAGAGCTGTGATAATCATTCCGAAAAATAAAGCTCCGTTTACTTTACGTGCCATGAGAATAAGGGTGATTGCTAATCCTGCAAGTGCCAAAAGGACCTGTGGCGCGTGTAAATCACCTAATGTAACTAGATTTGTTGGATGTGCGGTGATAATCCCTGTAAGACGAAGACCAATAAAGGCAATAAATAAACCAATTCCTGCTGTGATCCCGTGCTTTAAGTTTGGTGGAATCGCCTCAATTAATTTTTCACGAAACGGTGTCAATGACAAAATGACAAAAATGATACCAGCCACAAATACCGCGGCAAATGCTGTTTCATACGTAATGTTTTCATTTGCACCTACAACTGAATAAGCAAAAAAAGCATTTAATCCCATTCCAGGAGCAATCGCAATTGGATAATTTGCAAAGAGTGCCATCCAAAGTGTTCCCACAACAGTTGCGATAATTGTAGCTAAAAACACTTGTTCAAAAGGAACGCCTGCATCTGATAAAATAACAGGATTTACGACGACGACATATACCATGGTTAAAAAGGTCGTAATCCCTGCTAGAACTTCCTTTTTAACGGTTGTATTTAACTCCGATAATTTAAACATAATAGTTTGTACCTCCAAAAGACGAACGATTTAAAAATCCTTTTCTATAATATTCGTTTTAAAGATGGACTGCAAGAGAAAGTTTAAATTGTCTTCGGTTAGTTTTCCCAGAATAGTCATTTGGTGAGGTGGAAAATCGTGGATTTTGACTGAGAGAAAGGTTGTTTGCCCTGCAAAAAATAGCAATCTTGGGGTAAAATTAAGATAAGCTTACTAGAGTAGAAGTTATAAGGAGGAATTCAACATGGCAAAAAAGGAATTGTCACTAGAACAAGTTGAAGAATTGCTCAACACACTACAAGAGCGATTTGAGAAAAATTTGAACCGCCACAGCGATCTTGAATGGGCAAAAGTTCAAGCAAAGCTAGAAGCTAATACAGAAAAACTGTGGTCATTAAACGAAATGGAAGCAACTGGCGGTGAACCGGATGTTATTGATTATGATAAGGATACCGATGAGTATATTTTTTATGATTGTTCAGCAGAAAGCCCAAAAGGCCGTAGAAGTGTTTGTTACGACCGTGAAGCACTTGAAGCCAGAAAAAAACATAAACCTGAAAACAGTGCTATCGATATGGCAACGGAAATGGGCATTGAACTATTAACAGAAGAACAATATCGTGAACTTCAGGAACTTGGAAATTTTGACTTAAAAACGTCGAGTTGGGTCCAGACGCCGGCAGCTATTCGAAAACTTGGCGGGGCTATCTTTTGTGATCGTCGCTATGACACTGTCTTTACATACCACAATGGAGCAGATTCCTACTATGGGGCAAGAGGCTTCCGTGGCTCATTGAGGGTTTAATTTTTACATAATAAAAATAGAAACCCGTGGTTTCTTTACCACGGGTTTTTAAACACTCTATTCTTGATCACTTAAGCGTTTGCCGCCTACTGCATAATGGTTTTTTGTCATTTCCTCAATAAAAACAACAATTTTATCATCTGGAGCTCCAGTTGTTTCAGATACTGCTGCAGTTACTTTTTCAACGAGCGCCTTTTTTTGTTCTTCAGTGCGTCCTTCTAGCATTTTTACTGTTACGTATGGCACAATGAATCTCTCCAATCATTCTTTTATATCATCATAAGAGTATTGTATACTGAAAATAACAACTTTTCTATAAAAAGGGGAAATTTGGTGGAACAATTAAGTGGTTTTTTAGCATTTGATTTATCTTTGATACCATTTGTAGTGATCACATTACTGGTTGCCTTTACGGTACATGAGTTTGCTCATGCGTATGTGGCATATAAGTTTGGGGATGACACAGCAAAGCGGCAAGGGAGATTGACCTTAAACCCGATTGCTCATTTAGATCCTTTTGGGACAATTCTGATTTTCCTAGCTGGGTTTGGATGGGCACGACCTGTACCTGTTAATCGATTTCATTTTAAACGGCCAAGGCTTGCTGGGATTCTTGTTTCTGTCGCTGGACCACTAAGTAACCTGCTTGTAGCGGCACTTGCTTTACTCATTTACATCATCTTGATTCGTGTTGGTGTATTTGCAGCGATTCCAGAAGCATTTGGAGAGGGTTTTGAAACGTTCTTTAACCTGTTTGTACGGTTGAACCTTGTGCTGTTTATTTTTAACTTATTACCGTTTCCACCGCTTGATGGATATCGCATCATTGAAGACCTTGTCCCAGCTCGTATCCGCCCAAAATTAACACAGTATGAGGGACTTGGAATTGTGCTGTTTTTGGTTCTGGTCATTACACCAGTTGGGGATCGGTTTCTATATCCGTTACTGACGAATGGGGTATATGCCATCACAGATCTACTGGTCATGATCTTCAGACCAATTCTTCAATTATAAAATTAGAAGTTCATATGGTAAAATGGTTGGTAATGAATAGAAAAATGTGAGTTCTAAAGGAGGGTGAAAAGGACCAAGAATTTCAAGGCGGCGCGAGCTCCTGAATACCGGAGCGAGGCGACTGCTTGAGTTAACTCCTTTGCAGCCTTGCAGTGAGGAATTGCCTTCGTGAATAAACTAGGACGCAAGCGCATAACTGGTTATTCACTATGTTCGTGGAGTAATGCACCCAGAAATTCTATGCGTCACTTTCGGCCGATTTTTAGAACATCCTTTGGAAAGGGAAAGGTGGATGTACGGTGGATCAAAACAAGAAAAAAGTAGCCTTTAATATCATTAAAAATGATCCAACTGATGGGCATAAAGGATATGGAATTGGGGCGCTTAGCCTCGAAAATATTTCACCCGTATTTGTTGATATAGACGCTGAAGATGTATTTGTTGACGTCGGTGCAATGCATGCACGAAGTGTGGTTGAAAAAGGGATAAAATTTCTACCGAATAAAGAAGATGTCCCTAATGGGAAGCCATACTGGCTTGTGTGGGTAACGATTGATCGAAGGGAAGAGGGTCCATATTATGCGGGAGTAACAGCTTGTGAAATGACGGTTGACCGCTCGATTCGTCGTGGCTATAAATCCTTACCGGAGCACGTAAACAAAATGGATAAATCATTAAAGCGCCATATCATGGTCGATTTTATGGACGACAAATCAAAGAAGCTACTTGCGGATTTCTTAATTAACCACAATAAAGAAATTTGGGATAACTCAAGTGAGGAGTTAAAAGAGGGGCTTAAGGTCAAATAAAGATGAGAATAAAAGCGAAACCCCCAGGCTGTGTAGGTCTGGGGGTTTCTATGTCCTAGTTTCAATGTGTGTACATTGTAAATTTAGTGTACTTTATTTTGTTAAAAAAGCTCAAGCTTTAGTCTGTTTGTTCACCAAAATGTCACAATTACAGAAGATGATTTGAGAAAAGAGGGTTCGTTCTAAGTATAGAGTCCATGATTGGTAAAATTAGGAACTGATTGTGACGCAAAGTTTAAAGTACCCGATGAATGTGTCCGAATCCAGCCGTCATTCGGACAGGAAACGGCCAATTCTGTCGGTTAGAATCTGAATCCAGCTCAAATTCAGACAGAGAACGGCAAAATCAAACGGTAAGAGTCTGAACCCAGCTCAAATTCAGACAGATATCGGTTAAATCGAGCGGTCTGTGTCCGAACCCAGCTCAAATTCGGACAGAGAACGGCTAAATCAAATGCTCAGAGTCCGAACCCAGCTCAAATTCAGACAGAGAACGGCTAAATCCAGCGCACAGAGTCCGAATCCAGCTCAAATTCAGACAGAGAGCGGCTAAATCAGGGGGTCTGTGTCCGAACCCAGCTCAAATTCAGATAGAGAACGGCTAAATCAAGCGGTCTGTGTCCGAACCCAGCTCAAATTCAGACAGAGCACGGCAAAATCAAGCGGTAAGAGTCTGAACCCAGCTCAAATTCGGACAGAGAGTGGCTAAATCAAGGGCACAGAGTCCGAACCCAGCTCAAATTCGGACAGAGAGTGGCTAAATCCAGCGGTAAGAGTCTGAACCCAGTTCAAATTCAGACAGAGATCGGTTAAATCAAGCGGTCAGTGTCCGAATCCAGCTCAAATTCGGACAGAGAGTGGCTAAATCCAGCGCCCAGAGTCCGAACCCAGCTCTCATTGATTAAGTCCATATAATTGTGTAAAAAGAAAATGAGTCAAATTAGTTCCTCTTGTCTACAATGTTAACAGCGACGAAAACAATGAGGAGGAATTAATATGACTCAGTTACAGTTTAACCTAAATCTAGATGTTTTAAAAGAATCCGTGATGAATTCTGACCTTGATTCTATTATCAAGGCATCCGTTGTTCTTGTCCTCAATGAGTTTATGGAAAAGGAACGGGATGCCTACCTACAAGCAGGTGTCTATGAGCGCACCAGTACGCGTCAAGATTACCGCAATGGTTACTATGATCGAGAGCTTTTAATGAGTTTTGGAAAAATTACGCTAAGAGTGCCTCGGACTCGTAACGGAGACTTTTCTACTACAGTTTTTGAAGAATACGCTCGTTGTGACCAAGCCTTTGTTCTAGCTATGCTCGAAATGGTTGTTAATGGTGTTTCCACTAGACGAGTTACTAATATTGTGGAACAACTGTGTGGAAGAAAGGTATCTAAATCTTTTGTATCAACACTTACTGAAAGGTTAGACCCTATAGTCAATCAATGGGCGAATCGCCCACTGAACACAATGTACTAACCTTATGTTTTCGTTGATGCCATGTATATTAAAGTGAGAGAACACAATCGAGTAGTTTCTAAAGCCGTCTATATCGCAACTGCGGTAGACAAAAATAATAGACGTGAAATCTTAGGCTTAAAAGTAGATCACGTTGAAAGTAAAGAGGCTTGGGAACGTTTTTTCCAATCCTTAAAGTCTAGAGGTTTACACTCGCCCAAACTGATCATATCTGATGCGCATAAAGGATTAAAGGCTGCAATTGGAACAGAATTTGTGGGTTCTTCTTGGCAACGCTGTACAGTTCATTTTAAAAGGAATATCATCACTCATATGCCGAAAAAGGACATGGTAGAAGTTAAGATGGGCTTAAAAAGGATCTTTGAAGTTACTACAGTAGATGATGCAAGGAAATATAAACAAGAGTTTATTGATCTCTTTGGAACCAATCGAAAACTTGAAAAAGCAATTGAAATATTAGAAGAGGGCTTCGAAGATGCCGTACAATATCTAAATGAAGATTCAAAATTACATAAGCATATACGTAGCACTAACTCAGTAGAGAGAATAAACGAGGAAGTCCGACGAAGAGAAAGAGTTATACGAATCTTCCCAAATACTCAGTCAGCTTTTAGACTCATTGGGGCTGTCTTAATGGATTATGCCGATGAGGTCTCCAATATTATCGGGAGCAAGTTAGAAGAAAAGAAGGAAAAAAAGAAAAAGAAAAAACAAAAATAGTCTGCGCGATAGCGCGCGAATTTTTGGTTACTGGAAGGGGGTACCCCCTTCCAGTAACCAAAAACAAATAAGATCGTTTAACACTGTTTTTCATGAGGAATGAATTTACACATAATACAGGACTTGACAGTTAAATCGAGCGGTCTGTGTCCGAACCCAGCTCAAATTCGGACAGAGAGTGGCAAAATCGAGTACTCAGAGTCCGAATCCAGCTCAAATTCAGACAGAGAACGGCTAAATCGAGCGGTCTGTGTCCGAATCCAGCTCAAATTCAGACAGAGAACGGTTAAATCGAGCGGTCTGTGTCCGAACCCAGCTCAAATTCAGACAGAGAACGGCTAAATCAAGGGCTCAGAGTCCGAATCCAGCTCAAATTCAGACAGAGAACGGCTAAATCAAGCGGTCTGTGTCTGAACCAAGCTCAAATTCAGACAGAGATCGGTTAAATCGAGCGGTCTGTGTCCGAACCCAGCTCAAATTCAGACAGAGGGCGGCAAAGTCAAGCGGTCAGAGTCTGAACCCAGCTCAAATTCAGACAGAGAATCGGTTAAATCGAGCGGTAAGAGTCTGAACCCAGCTCAAATTCAGACAGAGAACGGCTAAATCAAGCGGTCTGTGTCCGAACCCAGTTCAAATTCAGACAGAGATCGGTTAAATCGAGCGGTCTGTGTCCGAATCCAGCTCAAATTCAGACAGAGAACGGCTAAATCAAATGCTCAGAGTCCGAACCCGGTTCAAATTCAGACAGAGAACGGCTAAATCAAATGCTCAGAGTCCGAATCAAGGTTTAATTCAGACAGAGAACAGTCACCCCGAGTACTTAGAGTCCGAATCCATCCCAAATTCAAACAGGGGGCAGTCACCCCAAGTAATCGGGGGTTGGATCTGCCCCAAACCCCCAAGATTTTTTCCCATTCTATAACGCTTGAGCAGAAATACAGTGCATTTTATCTAAAACCAATCAAAGATTCGCTTAAAGAAACCTTTGTCTTCTTTCTCTTCGTCCTTTTTTGGATTCTCTTTCTTTACATCCTCTGTATTTTTCGAACAATATTCTGTTGGCTCAGTTCCTGCTTTATAATAAGTAAGCCTTGAAACGGGGCAATCCTTCGTCGGGAGCAAACCTGTGTCTGGATTTACATACACTCCAACAACCCCTTCAGTCGGTTTAAATGGTGTTGGTGCAATGTCCTGATGTGCTTCTTCCATGAAACCTGCCCAAATATTCTTTGCATACTGTTTTTCTGCAACAATTGTCATTGGTTCATTATTGTCATAACCGGTCCAAATACCTGCGACGAGCTGGGGTGAGTACCCAATCATCCAGCTATCTGCGTCAGTCGAACCTGATTTGCCAGCGTAAAATCTGGTCAGTTTATCGCTAATTGTAGATCCGGTGACAGCTGTGTAATCGTTAAGTTTTTCATCAAACATGCCTGTCATTAGCTGTGTTGTGACAAAGGCGAGATCTTCATCAAGCACTTGTTTTGGCTTTGGGGAATTTTCATAAATGACTTCACCTTTGTAATTTTCAACTCTAGTAATAAAAACAGGCTTATGGCGCATTCCGCCATTATTAATGGTTGCGTAGGCATTAACCATTTCGATTACACTTACACCAGATGTTCCAAGAGCAAGAGAAGGAACATCTTTAAGTTTACTTGTAATGCCAAGCTTTTTCGCAGTGTCGATGAGTTCTCCATCATCAAGAAAGAGATGGGTTTTCACAGCGTACACATTATCGGATAGGGCAATTGCTTGAGCTAACGTAATTGAGTCGTTAGCATAATAATTTTTGTAATTTCGTGGTGTATATTTTGAGCGATTGTCATCATACGAGAACGTCGTTAACTCGCTTCGAATTTGGGTCGATGGAGTGTAGCCTTTTTCAAGGGCTGCATAGTATAAAAATGGCTTAAAGGTTGAACCAGGCTGCCGTTTTGCCTGTGTGGCCCGATTAAATGGGCTTTCCTCGTAATCCCGTCCACCAAGGAGTGCAAGAACTTCACCATTTTTTGGATCCATCGCAACAAACCCAAGTTGAATTTTTGACTCTTCTTTAATCGAGTTCTTCGCTTTATCCTCAGCAATTTCTTGAAGCTTTGGGTTGAGCGTGGTGTAGACACGTAATCCCTCTGTTTCAATTGTTTGTTGGTCAAGTTTTAGTTTTGTTTGAAGTTCCTTTTTTACAACATCCTGGAAATACGGGGCAATGTCTTCACGCCCGACCATTTTGTTTCCTGTAAAGGTTAGTTCCTCAGCCTGTGCCTGTTCAGCGGTCTTTTTTGAAATAAAGCCATTCTCCACCATTGAAAGGAGGATGACTTTTTGACGCTGTTTCGCTTTTTCCTCGTTTACTAATGGTGAGTAATGGGTTGGACCCTTTGGCACTCCTGCAAGCATGGAGGCTTCCGCTAGAGACAGCTCGCTTGCTCTTTTTCCATAATAGTAATTAGCAGCTGCTTCAATTCCATAGACGCCATGTCCGTAATAGATTGTATTTAAATATCCTTCTAGAATTTCTTGTTTCGAATAATTTAGTTCTAGTCGAATGGTGTACAGGGCCTCTGTAAGTTTTCGATTCCATGTTTTTTCATGCTCTAAAAAGAGGTTTCTGGCATATTGCTGGGTAATGGTACTCGCCCCTTGCACCTTTGACATTGCTTTAATGTCGGCAATAATCGCTCCGCCAATTCGCTTATAGTCAAACCCATGATGATCAAAAAAGTTCCGGTCCTCAATGGAAACGGTGGCATCAACAATGGATTCAGACATATCGTCGAGAGATACCCAATAGCGAGTCTCACCTTGATGACGTTCTTCCCCAATTAACGTTCCGTCCTCGGCGTAGAATAAGGTGGATAAAGGAACTGCAAGAGGAGGTGCCCCCTGTGTCTTTGCATAGGCAAGCACACCTAATATCCCGACAGCAACTAGTGTACAGCAAATTAAGCCAATAAATAATAGAGCTCGCATGATTTTAATAGCGGTTTTTAAACGATCATTTGTAATTAGCTCCACAGAGTTCACCTCTCTCTTTTTCTATTTGAAAGCTTCATATAGAGCCATTTTCGTAGGCATATATCAATCAGTATGAAAAGTTTTCTGCCTTTTTAAACATTTATTTGCTAAAAGATGAAAAATTTTCTTGCATTTTCGGGCGGTTGCCTTATACTTTTTGAAGTTGACATCGATTTTTTTAAGGGAATAGGGAACGATAAGGGAATAAATCCCTAAGTTATTCAATGAAAGGATGTTATGAAAATGGAATTATGGTTTACGGAAAAACAAACAAAAAGCTTTGGTATCACAGCAAAAATTAAGCAAACCTTACATACAGAACAAACAGAGTTTCAAAAACTCGATATGATAGAAACTGAGGAATTCGGTAACATGCTCGTTCTTGATGGGATGGTTATGACCACTCAAGTGGATGAGTTCGTCTATCACGAAATGGTGGCACACGTGCCATTATTCACTCACCCAAATCCAGAAAACGTCCTTGTTGTAGGTGGCGGTGATGGCGGGGTAATCCGTGAAGTGTTAAAGCACCCAAGTGTGAAAAAAGCAACTTTAGTTGATATTGATGGAAAAGTAATCGAGTACTCAAAGAAATACCTTCCTGAAATTGCAGGAAAGCTTGAAGACCCACGTGTCGATGTAAAAGTTGATGATGGCTTCATGCATATTGCAAAAAGTGAAAATGAGTATGATGTTATTTTGGTTGACTCTACTGAGCCTGTAGGTCCAGCGGTAAATCTGTTCACAAAAGGCTTTTATGCAGGGATTTCAAAAGCGTTAAAAGAAGACGGTGTATTTGTGGCGCAAACGGACAACCCTTGGTTTACACCCGACTTAATCCGAAACGTACAGCGTGATGTGAAGGAAATCTTCCCAATCACACGTCTTTATATTGCGAACATCCCAACATACCCAAGTGGACTTTGGACATTCACAATCGGTTCGAAAAAATATGATCCACTAGAAGTGAGTGATGACCGCTTCCATGAAATTGAAACAAAATATTACACAAAAGAACTCCACAAAGCAGCATTTGTATTGCCTAAATTTGTTGCAGATTTAATTTAATAAGTTGTAATTAACACACCTATTGTGGAGTACAACTGCAATTTGCAAAAGATAATAATCAACTGAATTAAATTAAAAGCCTCCGGCGGATGCCACAGATTTTCAAAGGATGTTTTTCGATCAGTAAGATCAAAGACTAAAAGCGCCACGTCCTGTGGCAACGTCTTTATGACCCACTTCCTGTGGGCCTAAATCTGGGCGCAAATACGCCAAGGCGTATTTGATTAATAATTATTGGGGGATTTTCGATGAGATTTGATGAAGCTTATTCAGGAAATGTGTTTATCAAAAGCCATCCGAATTTTGAAGAGAGCGAAGCCGTCATTTACGGAATGCCAATGGACTGGACAGTTAGCTACCGTCCAGGCTCACGTTTTGGCCCTAGCCGAATTCGCGAGGTGTCGATTGGACTTGAGGAATACAGTCCATATCTTGATAAAGAGCTAGAAGAAGTGAAATTTTATGATGCTGGTGATATTCCATTGCCTTTCGGAAATCCGCAGCGTAGTCTTGATATGATTGAAGACTTTGTGGATCAAGTACTTGCAGCAGGAAAGTACCCACTTGGTATGGGTGGCGAGCATCTCGTTTCTTGGCCGGTCATGAAGGCTGTTTATAAAAAGTATCCAGATCTTGCGATTATTCATATGGATGCCCATACTGATTTACGTGAGAATTATGAGGGAGAAGCACTTTCTCATTCCACGCCAATTCGTAAAATTGCTGAATTAATCGGACCAGAGAATGTGTTTTCATTTGGCATTCGCTCAGGGATGAAGGAAGAATTCCAATGGGCAAAGGAAAACGGCATGCATATTTCAAAGTTTGAAGTGCTTGAGCCGCTAAAAAAGATTCTTCCGAAGTTAGCGGGTCGTCCAGTGTATGTGACCATTGACATAGATGTATTAGATCCAGCACATGCACCGGGTACAGGTACAGTTGATGCCGGTGGTATTACATCTAAAGAGTTGTTAGGCGCGATTCATGAGATTGCAAAATCAGATGTGCGTGTAGTTGGTTCAGACTTGGTAGAGGTTGCACCGATTTATGATACGTCTGAACAAACGGCGAATACGGCAAGTAAACTGATTCGTGAAATGATTTTAGGGTGGATACCAAAAAAGTAAATACTTGCGTTTAAAAGCTTGGCCTTGTGGCTCAAGCTTTTTTTGTGATTCCGCAAAACCAAAGTCCCGCAAAAAATAAATTTAACTATTATGACAATTCTCTCTAGCCAGGTGAATATAATACTTTTGAACTATAAATTACCTATCTAAGGGGGAGTTCGATGGTTGGGGTTCGCTTTTTGAAAATGGCTGCCGTGTATTTTGTGATTGGTGTTCTCATTGGGATGGGGATGTCGATGTCACATAATTACACATTAACAGGGGTCCATGTTCATATTAACTTATTAGGCTGGGCATCTATGGGGCTTGCAGGTATTGTCTATTATTTATTCCCTCAAGCAGGAGAATCCAAGCTTGGAAAGACTCATTTTTGGCTTCATAATATTGGTTTACCGGTTATGATGATTGGACTCACATTGTTATTGCTCGGAAATGCTGCAGTCGAACCCGTAATTGCTGTCGGTGGTACTGTGACAACCCTTGCGATCATCCTCTTTGCAATCAATATTTTCTTGAACGTTAAAGTCACAAAGCAATAATACCTTCATATAACTTAACCTCTAACTCGGCCTAGGCCGGGTTTTCTTTTTTAATTTGAAATCCCCTCATAAAATGCCGTATACTAGTAAAGTTAATGACTTAAATACGTTGTTCAAAAGGGAGGATGAAAAGGACCAAGAAGTTCGAGGCGGTGCAGTTTTGAGTAGCGGAACGTATGTAGTTAATACGTGAGCAGATGTTCTAGCACGAAGGAAAAGTGATTTTCTTTTCCAAGGAACGGAAAAACAAGCCAACGAAGAAATTCGAAGTGTCATTTTCACCGGATATTTTGAACATCCTCATATAGGGATGTGTGGAAATGAGTCAAGCAGGAGTACCTATTGATCTCAAATTTGTAACAGAAATTAAAGACGGACCGCGAAAAGAAAATGTTGCTTTTGATGCAAATGGTCTATACTACATAAAAGGCGACAATACATATTTGCAATTTGATGAAAAGCAAGAAACAGGTACGGTTAAAACAGTGATTAAAATCTCTGAAAAAGAGGTCCTCATCCTTCGTTCGGGACAGGTGAAAATGCGTCAGGTTTACCGGAAAAATGAAACCACACAAGGTTCATTCCAAAACCAGCACGGAACCTTTGACCTCACCGCAAAAACAAATAATATTGAATACAAATGGTACAAAAACTCTCGTAAAGGGATTTTATTTTTAGCATATGAGCTTTCACTACATGGTGAAGTGTCTGGATTACATAAAATAACCATTACATTTAAGGAGCGAAACTAGATGAATGTTGTTGATCAGGTAAAAGAACGCTTAAAAGCGGAAATTAAAGACTCAGTTGTTAAGGCTGGACTAGCAACGGAAGAGCAGATTCCAGAAGTTGTGTTGGAGCTTCCAAAAGAAAAAGCGCACGGGGACTATGCGACAAACATGGCAATGCAACTAGCACGTGTGGCTAAAAAAGCTCCTCGTATGATTGCAGAAGAAATTGTAGCTAATTTTGATAAATCAAAAGCATCGATCGAAAAAATTGAAATTGCAGGACCTGGGTTCATCAATTTTTATATGAATAATTCCTATTTAACGGATCTTATCCCGACCATTTTAACAGCGGGTGAGGCTTACGGTGAAACAACCGTTGGCAACAAGCAAAAAGTACAGGTGGAGTTTGTTTCAGCAAACCCAACAGGTGACCTGCACCTTGGACATGCTCGTGGTGCAGCGGTGGGTGATTCTTTAAGTAATATTTTACAAAAAGCAGGTTATGATGTATCACGTGAGTACTATATCAATGATGCTGGGAACCAAATTAATAACCTTGCAAAGTCTGTTGAGGCACGCTATCTTCAAGCCCTTGGTCAAGAGGCTGAAATGCCAGAAGACGGCTATCATGGCCAAGATATCGTGGGCATCGGAAAGCGTCTTGCTGAAGAATTTGGTGATAAATATGTCGCGATGGATGAAAAGGAACGCTTTGACTTTTTCCGTGAATATGGTTTGAAATACGAGATGGAAAAGCTTCAAAAGGACTTAGAGGAGTATCGAGTTCGTTTTGATGTTTGGTATTCTGAGACGTCTTTATACAATAATGGAAAAATTGACCGCGCACTTGAAGCGCTTCGTAATGCAGGACATATTTATGAAGAAGACGGTGCAACTTGGTTCCGTTCAACAACATTCGGTGATGACAAAGACCGTGTTTTAATTAAAAATGATGGTTCTTATACGTATTTAACTCCTGATATCGCGTACCATCAGGACAAGCTCGAGCGTGGCTTTGAAAAGTTGATCAATGTGTGGGGAGCAGACCATCACGGCTATATTCCTCGGATGAAGGCGGCGATTCAAGCACTAGGCTATGATAAAGACACACTTGAGGTTGAAATCATTCAGCTTGTTCACCTATTTAAAGATGGCGAAAAAATGAAGATGAGTAAGCGTACAGGAAAAGCTGTTACAATGCGTGAACTGACAGAAGAGGTTGGCTTAGATGCGGTTCGTTACTTCTTTGCAATGAGAAGCTCAGACACTCATCTTGATTTTGACCTTGATTTAGCGGTCTCACAATCAAACGAGAACCCTGTGTACTATGCGCAATATGCACATGCACGTATTTGCAGCATGCTACGCTCTGGTGATGAGTTGAATATTGCATTAGATGGCAATTATGCGCTTGACTATATCAATTCTGAAAAAGAAATTGACCTATTGAAAAAGCTTGGAGAATTCCCTGCAGCCGTGACAGAAGCAGCAGAAAAACGAATTCCACATCGCATCACGAACTATATTAATGAACTTGCAGCGGCTCTTCATAGCTTCTATAATGCGGAGAAAGTGCTTGACCAAGACAATCTTGAAAAAACGAAAGCACGTCTTGCGTTAATGAAAGCTGTTCAAATCACCTTGCAAAATTCATTAAAGCTAATCGGTGTATCTGCACCAGAAAAAATGTAATCTATATATTAAGAGGCCCTTACGTTGAGTAGAGGGCCTTTTTAACGGGAATAATGAAGGGAAAAGGGAGGATACACATATGAAAGAGGTTATATTGGCACTTTTGACAGGTGTCGTTGTCGGATTTATTTTTGCTTTATTAAAGCTACCAATCCCTGCTCCACCAGCACTTGCAGGGGTAACTGGAATCGTGGGGGTTTATTTAGGATTTAAGCTATTCCAATGGTTAGCACCAATGATTCAATTTGGACCAAAATAACAGGCACCCATCACGGGTGCCTGATTTGTTAGTGGCAATAAATCTCGAATAGTGGCAGTATTTTTCGATTAGCGGCAGTAAATCTGAAATAGTAGCAGTATTTTTTGGTTACTGGCAGTAAACGGGCTAATGAAAGTATTTTTTAGATGGTGACAGTAAATTTGGGCTAGTGACAGTATTAGTTGCACAAGCTGCTATTCCTTTAACACTATTCCGCACTCATCTCCTTATAAAAAGTGAGAAACCCATGTTGCAATCTTAATCTTTAACTTATTCTCAGTCTTTAGTTCTTCGATTCGGTCGCGAGTAAGCTCATTTGAAGTTTTAAAATCCTCTGTTACCATATTTTTAACCTCTTGAATCACTTCTTTATCATGGATATAGCAATTAATTTCATAATTAGAGTAAAGGCTTCTTTTATCAAAATTGGCTGTTCCGATATCGCAAAGCTTGTCATCAATACAAATGACTTTTGCGTGGTAAAAACCTCTAGTGTACATATGAAACTGAATGCCGAGCTTTGAGAGCTCGTCCATATACGGAATGGCGGCCTCTTTGACCAATGGGTGATCCGGCTTTTTCGGTAAAAGGATGTGAATCCTAACATTTCGTTTCACTGCATTTTTTAACTCTTCTTTGAGTTGTTCACTTGGTACGAAATAAGGGGAGCCAATAATGATTTCGTGTTCAGCTTGTTTGATCATATTCATAAATTGTCCTTCAAGATATGCTCCATTAGTAGAAATGAGTCTCGTTTTTGACTTTCCTATAGGAAGTGGCGGGTAATAGGCATTTCGGTTTTCAATTTCCTCTTTTGTGGCGCCATACCAATCTTTCAAAAACTGTGTTTGAAGATCTGCGACTCCTTCACCGGTTAGTTTCAGATGGTAATCCCGCCAGAACCCAAATTTCGGATCCTTACCAAGATATTCTTTTCCAATATTGAAGCCGCCAATATAACCAATATTTCCATCAATGACGGAGATTTTCCTATGATTGCGGGCATTCAGCTTATAAAAAAGGTACGGAAATTTGGGCTTATTGCTATAGGCTAACGAAACTCCTGAGCGAGTTAGGTCTTTTTCCATTTCCTTTGTAACATTGTGGCTGCCCACCCAATCCAAAAGCAGGCGAACCTTCACACCTTGTTCGGCCTTTTGTTTCACAAGCGAGACGAATCCTTTACTAAAGTCATCATCCTGCAAAATATAAAATTCAACATGGACATGTTCTTTCGCGTTTCGAATATCTGTAAATAAATCGTTGAAGAGTGTTTCTCCTGTTGAATAAAGGGAAATGTTACTGTCGCGTAGAGGAAATTCCTCATCCTCTTGTTTTTTTAGATGACTTTTTCTTCCGAGACTGTAATCAAGGCGGAGTAACAGTAATAGAATAATGATAATAAGGACAATCCAGAAGATAGCTCGCAAATATACCCCTCCTATGATGAGGTTGTGCTTAATGGCGTTCACTTAGTTTATACGAAAATGGGATTGATTATTTAAGGTTTTTAAAGAAAAAGTAGTTGACTGAATGCTCATTCATTATATAATGGAGATACGAACTATATAGTCAGAATTTTAACTCCATTCAGCAGGGCAAGCCTGCCTGAAAAGAGTTAAGCCTCCGGCGGATGCCTCAGATTTTTTAGAGAAAATATATCGAGCAAGCTCGATAAAAATCTGGGCGCAAATTCCCAAGGTGAATTTGATTAAGTTTAGCAAATTTTAGAAAGGGGTTAAAAAGTGAATATCCTCTTAGTCATTAATCTTCTTGCATTCTTATCTGTAACCGCTTACGCTATTTATCTTTTCGTTTATCTGATCAAGACAAGGATTGCCTATATCAAGCTTGGCAAAAAGGTCGAATTTGATGGAGAAGTAAAGGAGCGCCTTCAGCGGATTTGGGTCAACGTGTTTGGGCAGAAAAAGCTTTTAAAAGATAAAAAGAGTGGAATCATCCATGTGATGTTCTTTTACGGGTTTATTCTTGTCCAATTTGGCGCGATTGATTTTATTTGGAAGGGTCTAAAACCAGGTTCACATCTGCCACTGGGACCTTTGTATCCAGGCTTTACTTTTTTCCAAGAGATTGTCACATTTATGATCTTAGTTGCAGTCGTTTGGGCTTTCCACCGCCGTTATGTGGAAAAGCTTGTTCGATTGAAAAGGGGCTTTAAATCAGGACTCGTTTTATTATTTATTGGTGGTTTAATGCTTTCTGTTTTATTAGGAAACGGTGCTGCAATCGTTTGGCATGGCCATGAAACAACATGGACCGAGCCTATTGCATCCATCATCTCACTTGCATTAGGCGGGCTTAATGAAACAGTTGCCATTGTGATTTTTTATGTCGCATGGTGGATTCACTTACTCTTCCTGTTAAGCTTCTTAGTTTATGTGCCGCAATCAAAGCATGCGCACTTAATTGCCGGGCCTGCAAATGTGTATTTAAGCAGACAAACAAGCCCAGGGAAGCTTGAGAAAATTGATTTTGAGGATGAAACACAAGAGACTTTTGGTGTTGGGAAAATTGAAGACTTCAAGCAAACCCAGTTAGTCGACCTTTATGCATGTGTGGAATGTGGACGCTGTACAAATATGTGTCCGGCAACAGGTACAGGAAAAATGCTTTCCCCAATGGATTTAATTGTAAAATTGCGTGATCACTTAACGGAAACAGGTGCTGTTGTAACATCACAGGTTCCGTGGGTTCCAGCAGTTGCATTCAATCATACAAAGGCAAATCAGCTAGCGCTGGCTTCAGCTGGCCAAGGTGCAAATGAAACAGCTGCTACAGCAGAGTTAGCATACAACCCAAGCTTAATTGGTGATGTTATTACAGAAGAAGAGATTTGGGCTTGTACAACTTGCCGTAACTGTGAAGACCAATGTCCAGTCATGAACGAGCATGTTGATAAAATTATTGATTTACGTCGTTATCTTGTTCTTACAGAGGGAAAAATGGATGCGGATGCTCAACGTGCGATGACGAATATTGAGCGCCAAGGAAATCCATGGGGACTGAATCGTAAGGAAAAAGAAAACTGGCGTGAAGTTCGTGAAGATGTTCATGTACCAACTGTAAAAGAAATGAAAAAAGCCGGAGAAGAATTCGAATACTTATTCTGGGTTGGTTCAATGGGTGCATTCGATAACCGAAGCCAAAAAATCGCTCTATCTTTTGCGAAGCTTATGAATGAGGCTGGCGTGAAATTTGCGATTCTTGGAAACAAAGAGAAAAACTCTGGTGACACACCACGTCGACTCGGAAATGAATTCCTATTCCAAGAGCTTGCCACGAACAATATTGCTGAATTTGAAAAGGCAGAAGTGAAGAAGATTGTTACAATCGACCCACATGCCTACAATATCTTCAAAAATGAGTATCCAGATATGGGACTTAAAGATGTCGAGGTTGTCCACCATACAGAGCTATTGTATGACCTGGTAAAAGAGGGTAGATTGGTTCCAAAGCATGCGGTAAATGAAGTCATTACATGGCATGATTCCTGTTATTTAGGCCGATACAATGATGTGTATGATCCACCTCGCGAAATTTTAAAACAAATTCCAGGTGTTCAGTTGGTTGAAATGGAACGTAACCGTGAAAAGGGAATGTGCTGTGGTGCTGGCGGTGGTCTCATGTGGATGGAAGAGGATACAGGAACTCGTATTAACGTAGCAAGAACAGAGCAAGCGATTGCGGTGAGTCCTACAACGATTGGTTCTGGTTGTCCGTACTGCTTAACAATGCTAAGCGATGGTACAAAGGCGAAGGAAGTAGAGGAGCAAATCGGCACATATGATATTGCTGAAATCCTTGAAAGATCCGTTGTCGGTGATCAAAAAGAAATTGCATCATAGTGGAAAAATATGATTTATCTTCCAATCTCTATATTGTAAAATAGGAGTATAGGAAACATTTATTTTATTTGTAATAGATTAACAGATAAAGAGAGGTGTACATTGGTACGCCTCCTTCTTTCAGACAAGGCTGAGCGAGCGTTCAGTCGGAAAAATGTAAGCGGTTTCGATTTTTGCGTTAAGTCGAGAAAAATCAAGGAGGTTGGATCATGGGAAAAACAGTCATTATCAGTGGTGTTCGTACTCCGTTTGGGAAATTAGGGGGAAATCTTAGTTCATTAACAGCGTCCGAACTTGGTGGAATCGCTATCAAGGGAGCATTAAAGCGGGCAGGCATTGAAGGTGAAAAGGTTGATGAAGTGATTTTTGGAAATGTTCTACAAGGTGGCCAAGGGCAAATTCCATCCCGACAGGCTGCAAGAAATGCAGGAATTCCTTGGGAAGTAAAAACAGAAACCATTAATAAAGTGTGTGCATCAGGGCTTCGCAGTGTCACACTTGCTGATCAAATTATTCGTGCAGGTGACGAAGAGATAATTGTCGCTGGTGGTATGGAATCAATGAGCAATGCGCCTTACTTTTTACCTAAAGCACGATTTGGATTACGAATGGGAGATGCAAGCTTAAAGGACTTAATGGTTCATGATGGCCTAACCTGCAGCTTCCAGGGTGTTCATATGGGCACCTACGGCAATGAGGTGGCGTCAGAGTTTAGCATTTCCCGTGAAGAACAAGACGAGTGGGCTCTTCGCAGTCACGAACGTGCCATAGCGGCAATTGAATCTGGCAAGCTCGCAGAGGAAATCGTTGCAGTAGAGGTAAAAGGTCGTAAAGGTGCAACCACAGTTGTTGACAAAGACGAAGCACCGCGAGCAGACACAACCATTGAAAAGTTAACAAAGCTGAAGTCCGTGTTTAGCGCAGATGGCACGATTACGGCGGGTAACGCACCTGGCGTGAATGATGGTGCAGCTGCACTTGTTCTCATGAGTGAGGAGCGAGCAAAGCAAGAAGGAAAAGAGCCACTTGCAACGATACTTGCCCATGCTGCAATTTCTGTTGAAGCAAGTGATTTCCCGAAAACTCCTGGCCTTGTTATCAATGAATTGTTAAAGAAAACGGGCAAGTCAGTCGATGAAATCGATTTGTTTGAAATTAACGAAGCCTTTGCTGCAGTTGCCTTAACAAGTGGTAAAATTGCGAATCTTGACCCTGAGAAAGTCAATGTCAATGGTGGGGCTGTAGCACTTGGTCACCCAATTGGAGCTAGTGGGGCGAGGATAATTATTACCCTTATTCATGAATTAAAACGCCGTGGCGGCGGCATAGGCATAGCTGCGATTTGTAGTGGTGGCGGTCAAGGCGATGCCATTATGATTCAGGTATAACTTTATTTATAAGGTAGGAACGTAATTAATTCGATACTTAGATTTCTGTGTCTAGCTCCGGCGTCTAGCCCCTCGAGGTCACAATCCATTCCGTCAAGAAGGTCAGAGAGCAACCTTCTAGCCGGCATGTATTGTGCTTGTCGGGGCTGAGCAAGGCGCCTGCGCATTTCAAATTAGGAGGTATGTTTGATGAAGGTACAAAAAGTGATGGTCATAGGTGCAGGACAGATGGGCTCTGGGATTGCACAGGTTTGTGCGATGGCAGGCTACGATGTGAAGCTCCATGATTTAAAACAAGAATACGTGGATCGCGGGTTTGGGACGATCACAAAAAACCTTACACGACAAGTCGATAAAGGTCGCATGAGTGAAGAAGAAAAAGCAGCAACTTTGGGAAGGCTTACTCCCTCTCTTGATTTGCAGAATGCAAGTGATGTCGACCTTGTGATTGAGGCGGCAGTTGAAAATATGGACATCAAGACAAAACTTTTCTCACAACTAGATGAAATTGCACCTCAGAATACTATTTTAGCAACCAATACTTCCTCTCTTCCGATTACAGAAATTGCCGCAGCCACGAAGCGCCCGGAAAAGGTAATTGGAATGCATTTTATGAATCCAGTTCCAGTAATGAAATTAGTTGAAATTATTCGTGGCTTAGCCACAGCTGATGAAGTTTATCAAGTGATTGAAGATATGACAAAAACGTTGAATAAGGTACCAGTTGAAGTCAATGACTTCCCAGGATTTGTGTCAAACCGTATTTTAATGCCGATGATAAATGAAGCAATCTACACCCTCTATGAAGGTGTCGCTACAAAAGAAGCAATTGACGAAGTGATGAAGCTTGGCATGAATCATCCGATGGGGCCACTGACACTTGCTGATTTTATCGGGCTTGATACATGTCTTTACATTATGGAAACCCTACACGAAGGCTTTGGTGATGACAAATATAGACCGTGTCCATTGCTTCGGAAATACGTGAAAGCAGGTTGGTTAGGGAAAAAATCTGGTCGAGGTTTCTACACATACGAATAATAGGGGTGAGCACGAAGTGACAACTCTTAAATACAACCCAACTCATCAAGATCCCGCATTGGAGGGAAACAGCATGAACTTTCATTTTTCAGAAGAACAAGAAATGATGCGAAAAATGGTGCGTGATTTTGCAAAAGAAGAAATCGCACCGTTCGTGGAGCGCATGGAAAAAGGAGAATTTCCACGAGAAATTCTTTCGAAAATGGGGTCCCTTGGATTAATGGGAATTACAACCCCTGAAAAATATGGTGGAGCAGGGATGGATTTTACGTCCTATATTATTGCGATCAACGAGCTTTCTAAGGTGAGCGCAACCATCGGGGTTATTTTATCCGTTCATACCTCAGTTGGTACGCATCCTATCTTATATTTTGGAACAGAAGAGCAGAAGCAAAAATATATTCCAAAGCTTGCAAGTGGAGCGTATTTGGGAGCTTTTTGTCTCACAGAACCGAGCGCTGGCTCAGATGCTGCTAGTTTAAAAACAAGAGCAGTCAAACAAGGTGACCATTATGTGTTGAATGGGTCAAAGGTGTTTGTCACAAATGGTGGCGAAGCGGATGTATATATTGTATTTGCCCGCACAAACCCGAACGAAACGGGAAGCAAGGGCATTACGGCTTTCATTATTGAAAAAGATACACCGGGCTTTGTGTTCGGAAAAGATGAGCATAAAATGGGACTTCTCGGATCACGTACGCTTCAAATCACCCTAGAAGATGTAATGGTACCAACTGAAAACATTCTAGGGGTTGAAGGTGAGGGTTTTAAAGTCGCGATGGCGAATCTAGGTATGGGTCGAATCGGCATTGCTTCCCAAGCGCTTGGAATTACGGAAGCGGCGCTAGAACATGCAGTGGAGTATGCGAAGAATCGTTACCAATTCGGTAAACCAATCGCCTCCTTGCAGGGAGTCGGCTTTAAGCTTGCAGATATGGCGACAAATGTTGAGGCTGCTAGACTACTAATCTATCGGGCTGCATTCCTACACGACCAGGGCTTGCCATGTAGCAAAGAATCCTCGATGGCAAAACTGTTTGCCTCGAAAACAGCGGTGGAGGTTGCAACCGAAGCCATTCAGGTTTACGGGGGCTATGGCTATACAAAAGATTATCCGGTTGAACGATTCTTCCGAGATGCCAAAATAACTGAAATATACGAAGGAACTAGCGAAATTCAAAAAATCGTCATCAGCAAACATCTATAAATGGGTCAAGGGGACAGGTCCCTTGTCCCAGGAAAAAAATGGTGGGACGAGGGACCTGTCCCTCTGTCCCAATGGAGGTAATGGAAATGTATTTTAAGTTGTCTGAAGAGCATGAGATGATTCGTAAGATGGTTCGTGATTTTGCAAAGAATGAGGTTGCACCGACAGCGGCGGAGCGTGATGAAGAGGAACGCTTTGATCGTGAAATTTTCGATAAAATGGCAGAGCTTGGGTTAACGGGAATTCCGTGGCCAGAGGAATATGGCGGAATTGGTAGTGACTATTTAGCATATTGTATCGCTGTCGAAGAACTTTCAAGAGTATGCGCTTCAACAGGGGTAACTCTTTCCGCTCATACATCCCTTGCAGGTTGGCCGATTTACAAGTTTGGTAGTGAAGAACAGAAGCAAAAATACTTACGACCAATGGCACAGGGTGAAAAAATCGGTGCCTATGGATTAACAGAGCCTGGCTCTGGTTCAGATGCAGGTGGAATGAGGACAACTGCTAGATTAGAAGGCGACCATTATGTGTTAAACGGTTCGAAAATCTTCATCACAAACGGTGGGATTGCTGATATTTATGTGGTGTTTGCGTTAACTGACCCATCTTCAAAACATAAAGGTACAAGTGCGTTTATTATCGAAAGCGACTTCCCTGGTTTCTCTGTAGGGAAAAAAGAACAGAAGATGGGCATTCGTTCATCACCTACGACTGAAATTATGTTCGAAGAGTGCCGTGTCCCTAAGGAAAACTTACTCGGCGAAGAGGGTGAAGGCTTTAAGATTGCCATGATGACGCTTGATGGAGGTCGTAATGGGATTGCAGCCCAAGCGGTAGGAATTGCTCAAGGTGCCCTTGATGCAGCTACTGAATATGCGAAAGAACGTGTCCAATTCGGAAAACCAATTGCCGCTCAACAGGGAGTCGGCTTCAAGCTTGCGGATATGGCAACAAGTGTCGAGGCAGCTCGTCTCTTAACCTATCAAGCAGCGTGGTTAGAATCAGAAGGACTTCCATATGGCAAAGAGTCTGCAATGTCAAAACTTTTTGCTGGAGATACAGCGATGAAGGTAACTACAGAAGCGGTTCAAGTGTTTGGTGGTTACGGCTATACAAAGGACTATCCAGTCGAGCGTTATATGCGTGACGCAAAAATCACTCAAATCTATGAAGGCACACAAGAAATTCAACGCCTCGTCATATCTAGAATGTTAACAAAATAGTGGGTCAAGGGGACAGGTCCCTTGTCCCAAGAAAAAAGGTGGAACGAGGGACAGTTGCTTCAAAATGTCTAGCTCCATGCGACGTCGGTTCTAGGTCATAAGCCAATCGTTTCGGAAGGTAACATGCACCTTCTGTCAGCGCTCGTTATGCTTGTAGCCGATATGTTCGAGCGCCCTGGGCTTTATCTTTGGAGGTGAAAAGATGCGGAGGAATGATGTTCCGGCTTCAGTGAAGGATGAGCGGTTGATTAAGAAGCGGCGGGATCAGATGATTAAGGGTGCGGTGACGCTTTTTAAGGAAAAAGGGTTTCATCGATCAACAACGAGAGAAATTGCGAAAGCTGCTGGTTTTAGTATTGGCACACTTTATGAGTATATCCGTAAGAAAGAAGATGTTCTTTATTTGGTCGTAGACAGTATTTACGATCAGGTTAAAGAGCGAATGGAAGAAGCAATCAACACAAAGGAAGGTAGTATCGAAAGTCTAAAGCTTGCGATTCGCAATTACTTTCTTGTAATGGATGAGATGCAGGATGAGGTACTTGTCCTTTATCAGGAGGCGAAATCTCTCTCAAAGGATGCCCTTCCATATGTGTTGAACAAAGAAGTAGAAATGGTGGGTATGTTTGAAAGGGCAATTGAAGATTGCATTGCCAACGGGGAACTTCAATTGCCGAAAAAACAGGTTGAACTTGTAGCTCATAATATTTTTGTTCAAGGCCAGATGTGGGGCTTTCGCCGCTGGGCGATGCGCAGGCTTTTCACGCTTGAGGAATATATTGAGATGCAAACAGAGCTTTTATTAAAAGGTATCGTTTCAAAATAGGTGAGACTGGGGGAATGGAAATGAGTACGGTAGAGGTATATCGTCCTAAGCATCATGTTCGGTTTGTGACGGCTTCAAGCTTATTTGATGGGCATGATGCCTCGATTAATATCATGCGTCGCATCCTACAGGCGAGTGGTGCAGAAGTAATCCATCTTGGACATAACCGCTCGGTGGAGGAAGTAGTGAATGCAGCAATCCAAGAGGATGTGCAAGGTATCGCGATTTCCTCGTATCAGGGTGGACATGTGGAATATTTTAAATTTATGTATGATCTTTTAAAAGAGCGCGGGGCTTCTCATATTCGCATCTATGGCGGCGGTGGCGGAGTTATTATCCCTCGTGAAATAAAGGAGCTTCATGAATACGGAATTGCTGGGATTTTCTCACCAGATGATGGTCGCACTCTGGGTCTTCAAGGGATGATCAACAAAATGCTTCAAGAGTGTGATTACCCAACAAGCACGGAGTTAAGTGACGAGCTTGAGCTCCTTCAAAATGGGGACTACAAAACAGTCGCTAAGCTCATCACAATTGCCGAAAATCAAATTGGAACCAACGATGAAACGGCTGCAGCTTCGCAAAACGCCATTCAAAAAGTAAAAGACCTTGAGAAAACAGTTCCAGTTGTGGGGATTACGGGTACAGGTGGCGCAGGGAAAAGCTCCCTCACAGATGAATTGATTCGCCGTTTTATCAATGAATTCGACGACAAAAAGGTTGCGATTCTATCCGTTGACCCAACTAAACAAAAAACCGGTGGTGCTTTACTTGGTGACCGAATTCGCATGAATGCTATTTTCTCTCCAAGAGTTTATATGCGAAGCCTTGCTACGAGAGGTTCAAAATCAGAATTGTCGCTAGCCATTAAAGATGCAATTGCAGTAGTAAAAGCAGCGGGCTTCGACTTAATCATTGTTGAAACAAGTGGGATTGGGCAAGGTGACGCCGAAATTACAGAGGTCTGTGACATCTCCATGTATGTTATGACAAGTGAATTTGGTGCACCTTCACAGCTTGAAAAAATCGACATGATTGACTATGCCGACTTGATTGTGATTAACAAATTCGAACGCAAGGGTTCAGAAGATGCAAAACGTCAGGTGCAAAAGCAGTATCAGCGTAGCCACCTTTTATTTGAAAAAGACTACGAAGATATGCCGGTATTCGGTACGATTGCAAGTCAGTTTAATGATCCAGGAACGAACGCCCTTTTTGCTAATCTAGTGGATAAAATCAATGAAAAAATGGGTGCAGACTGGGAAACTTCATTCGAAAAAACGGCAGATGTCCAAAAACAAAATGTCATTATCCCGAATGACCGACGCTATTATTTACGTGAGATTTCTGACACAGTTCGTAACTATCATAAAAAAGCAGCCGAACAGGTGGAAATCGCAAGAAAGCTATTCCAAATTAGCGGTACGATTGAGAGCGTGAAGGAACTGGGCAAGGAGGACGTCCTCAAAGCTCTTGAAACACTTCAATCCCAATATGAAACAAATCTTTCGGATGAATCGAAGAAAATCCTTGGAAACTGGGAATCTTTGAAAGAAACCTATAAAGGTGAGAAATTCATTACGAAAATTCGTGACAAGGAAATCGTGACCATTTTAAAAACGAAAAGTCTCTCGGGTCTATCGATTCCAAAGATTTCTCTCCCAGGCTTTAAGGACTTCGGAGAAATTCTCCGTTGGGTCTACAAAGAGAATGTTCCGGGTTCATTCCCTTATACAGCAGGTGTGTTTCCGTTCAAACGTGAAGGTGAAGATCCGAAACGTCAGTTTGCAGGCGAAGGGACCCCAGATCGGACGAATCGACGTTTTCATTATTTATCAAAGGATGATGATGCAAAACGCTTAAGTACAGCATTTGACTCTGTAACTTTATATGGTGAAGACCCTGCTTATCGCCCAGATATCTATGGGAAAGTTGGAGAAAGCGGCGTCAGTATTTGTACCCTCGATGATATGAAAAAGCTCTATAAAGGGTTTGATCTTTGTGCACCGTCTACTTCGGTTTCAATGACAATCAATGGACCAGCACCAATTATCCTAGCCATGTTCATGAATACTGCTATTCACCAACAGGTTGAAAAGCGTGAACAGGATCTTGGCCGCATCTTAACGGTGGAGGAGTTCCAAGAGGTACGCGCGAAAACATTACAGACAGTTCGTGGAACAGTTCAGGCGGATATTTTAAAAGAAGATCAAGGCCAGAATACGTGTATTTTCTCAACTGAATTTGCGTTGCGTATGATGGGGGATATCCAAGAATATTTCATAGATCATAAAGTAAGAAATTATTATTCAGTATCAATTTCTGGTTACCATATTGCAGAAGCGGGTGCTAATCCGATTTCTCAACTCGCCTTTACCTTATCAAACGGGTTCACGTATGTGGAATATTACCTAAGCCGTGGGATGAATATTGATGATTTTGCACCAAACTTATCCTTCTTCTTCAGTAATGGGCTCGACCCAGAATATACCGTAATTGGTCGGGTGGCACGCCGCATTTGGGCAACGGTCATGAAAGAAAAATATGGAGCAAATGAGCGTAGTCAAAAATTAAAGTACCATGTACAAACATCTGGACGTTCCCTCCATGCACAGGAAATTGATTTTAATGACATTCGTACGACACTGCAGGCACTAATGGCTCTTCACGATAATTGTAACTCGCTTCATACGAATGCATACGATGAGGCCATTACAACACCAACCGAGGAATCGGTTCGCCGTGCGATGGCGATTCAGATGATTATTACGAAAGAGCATGGATTAACGAAAAATGAAAATCCGCTACAAGGTTCTTTTATTGTTGAGGAACTCACTGATTTAGTGGAAGAAGCAGTGCTTCAGGAATTCGACCGACTGAATGACCGTGGTGGTGTTCTAGGTGCGATGGAAACACAGTATCAGCGCGGAAAAATTCAAGATGAGTCCATGTATTATGAGATGAAAAAGCATACGGGTGAGCTTCCGATTATTGGCGTAAATACGTATTTAAATCCTAATCCGCCAACAGAGGAGGATTTAAACAATATCGAGCTTGCGCGTGCAACGAAAGAAGAAAAAGAACTTCAAATTAAAAATTTAAAGGAATTCCAAGAACGAAATAAGGATAAAGTAGAAGAAGCATTAAAAAAGCTTAAACAAGTTGCAGTGAACAATGGCAATATTTTTGAAGAATTGATGGAAACGGTTCAGGTCGCAAGTCTTGGCCAAATCACACAGGCGCTCTATGAAGTTGGCGGACAGTACCGTAGAAATATGTAGAAAATGATCGAGGCTGAACTAATAACTTTATTCAGGGAGGCCTCGATTTTTTTAGTATGGGAAATTAATGATAAGTATACAATGAGTGAAGAACTTAAATATGGGCTGAATAAAGTTATAGCCTCCGGCGGATGCCTCAGATTTTTTAGAGGAAGTTTTTCGAGCAAGTCGAAAAAAATCTGGGCGCAAATACTTTAAGGCGTATTTTATTTAGTTAGTTCAGCCTTAAATTATGATATGTCTGGCATAAAGTGGTTGATTTTGTTTATAATGAATGATATGTATTTTACAGAACTCTTTTTTATTTTTTATAAGAAGAATCCTGACAACAAGTTTTTACCAGAATTCCAGTTACATACATAGAAAGGGAGTGCCTTGATGAGTCTCGATCAATACTCACCAGAGCAAATTAAAGAAATGTCAATGCTTGAAGTAGCGTATGAGATTTTCTTAGGGAGAAAAGACGCGATTACATTTAACGAGCTAGTTGACGAAGTAACAAAAGTATTAGAGCTTTCAGAAGAAGAGGTTCGTACAAGAATTTCTCAGTTTTATACAGATCTCAATATCGATGGTCGTTTTATTACATTAGGTGATAATCGTTGGGGACTTCGTACTTGGTATCCATACGAGCAAATCGACGAAGAGGTTACTCATACTGAAAAGCCGAAGAAGAAGAAAAAGAGCAAGAAGAAGGATGAGGATGACGAACTCCTTGGCTTTGACGATCTTGACGAAGATGATCTTGATTATGATGAGGACTTTGATGAAGAAGATGAAGATGTGGATGACATCGAGGATGACGAAGAAGAAGAAGAAGATGAGGACTTTGATGACATCGACGACGAAGATGACTTCGATGATGACGATGAAGAACTCATTGATGATGAAGAATATGAATTAGACGAGGAAGAAGAAGACGAAGAGTTTGAAGAAGAGGAAGAAGACTAATCCTCAAGATCTAACTAGTTAAATTAAACTCAAACTCATATTGACTTTTTAATCTTATCTCGGTAGAATACTTTTTGGGCTCTAAAAAAAGAGTATCTACGAAACCATATTAAAGTTTCGCTCCCTTACATATTGTAAGTGGAGCTTTTTTATTTTATCCCGCATTAACTAGCAGCAAGTCCCTTGGAAGGCGGCTGTCAGTTAAAGCTTCACTTTATAGAAGTGTAAGGTTCGGTGAGTTAAAAACAATTTACCCCCGCACCAAGAAGTAAAGTGCAGGCGCCTTTAATAGAGGAACATCGACTTAAAACTGCCACGTCCTGTGGTAAACGTCGATGTCAGCACTTCCTGTGCAAGTCCGACAAGATGGCAAAAAGGATGCTGTTTATCCTTATTGACGGCTTGACTCATGACCTCGAGGGGCTAGGCGCTGAACTAGACAAAGAATTTCTTTATACATTTTGATTTTTTGAGCAAACTTTAACTAATTACATGATTGGGGGAAAAGAGAAAGATGACTAAATATATTTTCGTAACAGGTGGGGTTGTATCATCCCTAGGAAAAGGGATTGTTGCTGCATCTTTAGGTCGTTTATTGAAAAACCGAGGTATGAATGTAACGATTCAAAAATTTGATCCATACATAAATGTGGACCCAGGAACAATGAGTCCGTATCAGCATGGTGAAGTTTTCGTTACCGATGACGGCGCTGAAACAGACCTTGACTTAGGCCACTATGAACGTTTTATCGATATTAACCTAAACAAATACAGCAACGTAACGACTGGTAAAATCTATTCAACTGTACTAAAGAAAGAGCGTCGTGGTGATTACCTAGGGGCAACGGTTCAGGTTATTCCGCACATTACAAACGAAATCAAGGAAAGAGTGTTCCGTTCTGGACGTGAAACCAATGCAGATGTCGTGATCACTGAAATCGGTGGTACAGTTGGAGATATCGAGTCATTACCTTTCCTAGAAGCAGTTCGTCAAATTAAAAGTGATGTTGGCGCCCGCAACGTAATGTATGTCCATTGTACGCTTGTTCCTTACATTAAAGCGGCTGGTGAAATGAAGACAAAGCCAACCCAACACAGTGTTAAAGAACTTCGTAGCCTTGGAATTCAGCCAAATATCATTGTTGTTCGTACAGAAATGCCAATTTCAGAAGATATGAAAGAGAAAATTGCGCTATTCTGTGACATCGATCCAAAAGCGGTTATTGAGAGTCGTGATGCAGAAACATTATATTCAATTCCTTTATCCCTTCAGGAGCAAGGTATTGACCAAATTGCATGTGAGCACCTTCAACTTGATTGCCAAGAAGCAGACATGACAGATTGGATCAAGCTTGTTGAGAAAGTGACACACCTTACAAAAACAACGAATATTTCATTAGTCGGAAAATATGTGGAGCTTCAGGATGCGTATCTATCTGTTGCAGAAGCATTAAAGCATGCTGGCTATGCATTTGATGCTGATATCAATATCAACTGGGTAGACTCTGAAAAAGTAACAGCTGAAAATGTTGAAGAATTACTTGCAGGCTCAGATGGAATTCTAGTTCCAGGCGGTTTCGGTGACCGTGGAGTGGAAGGGAAAATTGTAGCCCTCAAATATGCGAGGGAGACAAAGACACCATTACTCGGTATCTGTCTTGGTATGCAGCTTGCATCTGTAGAGTTTGCACGTAATGTACTAGGTTTAGAAGGAGCACATTCTGCAGAACTTAATCCGGATACTCCTCACCCAATTATTGACCTTTTACCAGAACAAAAGGATGTTGAGGATTTAGGTGGTACGCTTCGTCTTGGCATCTTCCCATGTAAAATTGAGGAAGGCACAAAGGCATATGAAGCATATAACGATGAAGTGGTATATGAGCGCCACCGCCACCGTTACGAATTCAATAACCATTATCGTCAAGCAATGGAAGCAGCAGGCTTTATCTTCTCAGGGACAAGCCCAGACGGCCGTCTTGTGGAAATTATTGAATTGAAAGACCACCCTTGGTTTGTGGCTTCTCAATTCCACCCAGAATTTAAATCAAGACCAAACCGTCCACAGCCATTGTTCAGAGAATTTATTAAAGCATCATTAACTCAAGCTGAAAAAATGTAATGGAAAAAAGCGAGTGTCAATTCACTCGCTTTTTTGTATGGGGTTATGTGGGATGAAATAGGATGAAGTACGGGTTTGTCCCAAGTATTGGTTGGTTAAGTCCGTCGTTGGTGTTATGAAGGACGATTTGGTTGTATAGAAGCACAGTTATGTAGTTCATCTAGCTTGTGAAGAACATAACTCTCGAAGGAAAGTATGGTTATGTACTTCATCGAGGTTATGAAGAACATAACGCACGAAAAAGAGACTGGTTATGTACTTCATTGGGCTTATGAAGAACATAACGCACGAAAAAGAGACTGGTTATGTACTTCATTGGGCTTATGAAGAACAAAACGCACGAAAAAGAGACGGGTTATGTACTTCATTGGGCTCATGAAGAACATTACGCATGAAAAAGAGGCTGGAAATGTACTTCATTGATCTTATGAAAAGGAAAAAGCATTCGAGTTTGAATCCGAATCCCCTTCATCGAGCTTATGAAGAGGAAAAAGCATTCGATTTTAAATCCGAATCCCCTTCATCGAGCTTATGAAGAACATAACGCACGAAAAAGAGACGGGTTATGTACTTCATTGGGTTCATGAAGAACATAACGCATGAAAAAGAGGCTGGAAATGTACTTCATTGATCTTATGAAGAACATTACGCACGAAAAAGAGACGGGTTTTGTACTTCATTGGGCTCATGAAGAACATTACTGGTCTTCTGTCAAGAAAGTGGACAATAAAATTTGAGACTTTTTATAACTCAACGCTACCGCACTTCGTTTGGTACGGTATTAGAAATGACCAGTCGAAAACATGACTGCTCATTTCTAATACCAAAAGTCTAATTTATGAGATAAATACATCATTTGTTGGTTGAAGATTTCTCTCATATTCATTTGGAGAAGTATATCCTAAAGTTGAATGCTTTCTTTTTTCATTATAGAAATTATTAATATAATAATTGACCGCTTTTATTGCCTCTTCTCTTGTTTTGAATCGCCTTCTATAAATTAAGTCTTTCTTGATTGTGGAATGAAATGACTCGATACAAGCATTATCGTATGGATCACCTTTTCTACTCATACTGATTTCCATATTATTTTCAACCATAATATCGATATAATCTTGGGCACAATACTGAGAACCGCGATCCGAGTGATGAATTAAACCTTCGCCAGGCTGCCTTAAAACAATGGCCATATTTAATGCTTGAATAGTTAACTCTTTTTTCATATCTGACCCCAGGTTCCAACCCACAATTTTTCTTGAACATAAGTCCATAATGGAGGACAAATACACCCAGCCTTCTACCGTCCAAATATACGTAATATCAGAAACCCAAACTTTATTAGGTTCTTCTACGTTAAATTGTCGATTAAGCAGATTAGGATATGTGTTTAAATTATGGTTTGAATCTGTGGTGACCACGAATTTCGCTTTTTGATTCGCTTTTAAACCCATTTCATTCATGATTCTAGCTACAGTCTTTTCCGAAACCGAATAACCCCATTCATCTAAATCAGAATGTACTCTTGGACTGCCGTAAGTTCCAAAACTCTCATGAAATGATTTACTTATTTTTTGTTGAAGTTCTAAACGATAATCCTCTTTTTCCGATAGAACTCTAGATTTTTTAAGCCACTTATAATATCCACTCTTCGATACATTAAATAAACTGCACATCTTCGAAATAGCATACTCTTCAGAGTGGTCAAGTATAAAACTATAAACTACGCTTGGTTTTTGGTGAAGATGTGCATGGCCTTTTTTAAGATCTCGTTTTCCTCTCTTAGTTTTTCTAGTTCTTTTTCATGTTGTTTTTTTAATTTTTCAACCTCATTGGGCGTTAAATACTTCTCACTCGTTTCTCCACAGTTTTTTTGTCGATACGCTGAAACCCACCGACTAATGGATTTGGATGAGATTTCTAATTCACGTGCAACATCAGCTGCTTTTCTACCTTCTTCAATAACTAATTTTGAAACATAATCTCTGAATTCTTGATCATAATGTTTTCCCATACCTGGACACGTCCTTATAAATGATGATTGTATTATATAATAAAATCTCATTTTACGTTGTCCACTATTAAGACTAACCTCATTACGCATGAAAAAGAGGCTGGAAATGTACTTCATTGATCTTATGAAAAGGAAAAAGCATTCGATTTTGAATCCGAATCCCCTTCATCGAGCTTATGAAGAGGAAAAAGCATACGAGTTTGAATCCGAATCCCCTTCATCGAGCTTATGAAGAGGAAAAAGCATTCGATTTTGAATCCGAATCTCCTTCATCGGACTAATGAAGAGTAAAAAGCATCCGGTTTTGAATCCAAATCCTCTTCATCGGGTTTATGAAGAGTAAAAAGCATCCGATTTTGAACCCGAAACCTCTTCATCGGACTTATGAAGAGTAAAAAGCATCCGGTTGCGAATCCGAATCCCCTTCATCGGACTTATGAAGAGGAAAAAGCACAAAAATTTGAATCTGAATCCTCTTCATCGGACTTATGAAGAGGAAAGTGTATCCGGTTTTGAATCTGAATCCTCTTCATCGGACTAATGAAGAGTAAACAGCATCCGGTTTTGAATCCAAATCCTCTTCATCGATCAAATGAGGTGGAAATAGCACAAAAATTTGAACCAGAATGCCCTTCATTGATCATACAAAAAGGAAAAAGCGTAAGATACCTCTACACTTCCTCTTCATAAAGTTAGCCCTGTCCAGGCATTCATCAAATTTTATCCGATTTAATTATTATTCAAATTCCTCGACCATTTCTTTAATTGTGAACTTTAGGCCGTAATAGGCATATAGAGCAGTCATCACGCTTGGGAATCCAAAGCGGGTTCCATCATCATCGGGGATGAGTGGCTTTTGTAGCTTGCTATCGATATGAATATCGACGCTTTTCTCAAGAGTACGTTCATCTTCCGCTTTTACAATTGCCGAAATCGCTACGGTTTGGATCCCATTACCGCGCAGTTCTTCTGCAAGCTTAATCGCATCTTCATCGGTACAAAATCTTGTGATTAATAGAACAGAGTCAATATCTTCGATTTCGTTCATTTTTTCATCAGTAAATAATGGCTTTGCAGATTTTAAGGGTTCAGCCCCAGCCAGCGCCTCGGTAGCAACTGCTGCCATTTCGCCAAAACCATGTACGAAGACTGTGCCATCGCTAATGACTGACTGAGCCAGAATTCTTGCCCCATCCTCCATATTCATTTCCTCATGCTCCATTATTCTCTTAAATTGACCTTGAAGTTGTGTAGTAAAAATTTTTAACATAAATGTATATTTCCTTTCTTGTCGATAGACTTATTTCCATATATTATCATAATAACGTTATACAAAAAAAATAAGAAATGATGTCGAAATTTGTAGTATTAATTGTTTCGGTCTTGGAAATAAAAGTTTTTTAGGTAAAAAGCAGGAAATTAAGTAGGTGTGGTAGAATTAAAAATGAATAACGATATAATAATATTCGAAAAAACGAACGTATCTAAAAACGATCGTGAAGACAACGTAATTTATCCAACTATTTTTATCTATTTAAGGGGGGTTATTCAAGAATGTCAGAAAAAATCTTAATTGTGGATGATCAATACGGAATACGGATTCTATTAAATGAAGTTTTTCAAAAAGAAGGTTATAAGACATTCCAAGCAGCTAATGGAGTACAAGCAATTGATATTGTTCAAAAGCACTCTCCGGATTTGGTCTTGTTAGATATGAAAATCCCTGGTATGGATGGGATTGAAATACTAAAAAGACTGAAAAAAATAAACCAGGATATTCGGGTAATCATTATGACAGCTTATGGTGAACTTGATATGATCCAAGAAGCGAAAGATTTGGGAGCAATTACACATTTTGCAAAGCCGTTTGACATTGACGAGCTTCGAGAAGCAGTAAGAGCAAATATCCCATTAAAATCTGAATAAAAAACTTAAAAAATACAAAATACTGGTATGAACAAAATGGAAACGCTTCACGAAAAAGATGTGAAACATTCCTGTATTGCGAAATCAAAATCTTGTGATATGCTTAGTACTGTATTGTTGCTATTCCTTAACACAAAGGGCATTTTTGTGTGCTTTTTGTCTGTTAATTTCTAACAAAAGCTTACATATTATGATTTTTTTCGGTCATTCTATTAGGTGATACGAACTCAATGGGAATAGGTAAACAATAACCCGGTGAGACTTTGCCGTGGTTCTATCGTGTATAGGGATAATGCCTTAATTTACACAATAAAACGGTACAAAAGGAGGAAATTCACATGCCTTTGGTTTCAATGAAAGAAATGCTTGAAAAAGCAAAAGCAGAAGGGTATGCAGTAGGTCAATTTAACATTAACAATCTTGAATTTACACAAGCTATTTTACAAGCTGCTCAAGAAGAAAATTCACCAGTTATTCTTGGTGTTTCTGAAGGTGCTGGCCGATATATGGGTGGATTCAAAGTTGTAGTAGCAATGGTTAAAGCGATTATGGAAGAATCCAATATCACAGTTCCGGTTGCTATTCATCTTGATCATGGTTCTTCATTCGAGAATTGTGCAAAAGCTATTCATGCTGGATTCACATCTGTTATGATTGATGCTTCTCATCATCCATTTGAAGAGAACATTGCGATAACTTCTAAAGTAGTTGAGCTTGCACATTTCCACGGAGTTTCTGTAGAAGCTGAGCTTGGTACTGTTGGTGGACAAGAAGATGACGTAATAGCTGAAGGTGTTATCTATGCGGATGTTAATGAGTGTGTTGAGCTTGTTAACCGCACTGGTATCGATTGCTTAGCTCCAGCTTTAGGTTCCGTTCACGGTCCTTACAAAGGTGAACCAAACCTTGGTTTCAAAGAGATGGAAGAAATTGGTAACAAAACTGGTTTACCGCTTGTACTTCACGGTGGAACCGGTATTCCAACAAAAGATATTCAAAAATCAATCTCTCTTGGAACAGCTAAAATCAACGTAAACACAGAAAACCAAATTTCTTCAGCAAAAACAGTTCGTGAAACTCTAGCTGCTAAGCCAAATGAGTATGATCCACGTAAATACTTAGGACCTGCTCGTGATGCAATTCGTGAAACAGTTAAAGGCAAAATGCGTGAATTTGGTTCCTCTGGAAAAGCTAACGCGTAAGTAACCTTTTGGATGTAGAAAACGTCTAATTAAATAGATTGGAGAATGGTCTCCAACCCCAAAAAAACCGCTTATTTCCTGTTATTGACAACATGATTTGGAGATAGCGGTTTTCTTGCGTTATAATAAGAAAAGCGAAAGACGCTCAAGTATCGGCGATAAGCACTAGACAGGTACGGATAGAAGGCGCATTTTTCCGCCTTCAGAAGTGCATGGCTTGTGACCTCGAGCCGATAGCGGCTGGAGCTAGACAGTACGAATTGCGCAAGGAGCCTTTTGGAAAAACCTTGCCGTATTAGATGGGAGTCTAGGGGTAATTACAGGTAATCAAACACAAAAAAAGTGGAAGGAGCTGATTTGTGTAACTTACCCATAAAAACTGAAACTTAGACGAACGCTATAACGTATAACTAGAAAAGCGCTAAGCGCGCCCGTTAATCGGCGAGCATTTTACCTTCCGAAGCGATTGGCTTAGACCAAAGAGCCGATGGCGCATGGGGCTAGACAAGACATTGACCTTCAACAAGAATCACTTCAAACACACTAAGTGCCACATAAAATGATCTCAATTTGAATATGAAATAAGAGCAATGCTTTTGTAGTACGAACTTAGACCTATTGATTTTATCCTCTTTAGGTGGATTTGCTTGTTTTGATGAAAAAGGATAAAATGATACATGATTTTCTTATTTTCATGTAAACTAAGAGTTAATACTCGTGCAGTTAATCTATGTTAAAATATACCAATTCAAGTGAAGTGTCGTTACGATTGTGTAACGTAAATAAGGGAAAAGAACTGCCTAAAGCTAGTTTTCTTCCGGAAAATATTCCGGACAGGTTGTATCCGTGGCAATTCAAGGATTCCCTTACAAAACCGTCATCTTCGCTAGAAGGGAGCCACATATGGAAAAACTAAAAATAGCAGGCGGTTATCCACTAAAAGGATCTGTAAAAATCAGCGGGGCAAAGAATAGTGCAGTTGCCCTGATTCCAGCAACAATCCTAGCAGAAACGCCGGTAACAATTGAGGGGCTACCAGATATTTCGGACGTGCAAATTTTAGGAGATTTGCTTGAAGAGATTGGTGGTCACGTATCAATAAGTAAAGAAGAAGTTTATGTTGACCCGACAAATATTGTCTCAATGCCACTACCAAATGGTAAAGTCAAAAAGCTTCGTGCGTCCTATTATTTAATGGGGGCAATGCTAGGTCGTTTTAAAAAGGCAGTTATCGGTCTACCAGGTGGATGTCACCTAGGTCCACGACCAATTGACCAGCATATTAAAGGCTTCGAAGCGCTTGGGGCTAAAGTGACAAATGAGCAAGGAGCAATCTACCTTCGAGCTGATGAGTTAAGAGGTGCCCGCATTTACCTTGATGTTGTAAGTGTTGGAGCAACTATTAATATCATGTTAGCAGCAGTGCGTGCTAAAGGTCGTACTGTCATTGAAAATGCGGCAAAAGAACCTGAAATTATTGATGTGGCAACACTGTTAACAAGCATGGGGGCAAAAATTAAGGGAGCCGGAACAGATGTCATCCGTATTGAAGGTGTAGATTCTCTGCAAGGTTGCCGCCATACGATTATTCCTGACCGCATTGAAGCTGGTACATATATGATTATTGGTGCCGCAATGGGTGAAGGTGTATTAATTGATAATGTCATTCCACTTCACTTGGAATCATTGATTGCAAAATTCCGTGAAATGGGTGTAACTGTTGAAACAAGTGACGACCAAATTTGGGTTGCCAGTAATAAGAATCTAAAGTCTGTTGATATCAAGACACTTGTGTATCCAGGTTTTCCAACGGACCTACAGCAGCCTTTTACATCCTTGCTAACAAAAGCAACTGGAACAGGTGTTGTAACCGATACGATTTATGGTGCTAGATTTAAGCATATCGATGAGCTTCGTCGTATGAACGCCCAAATTAAAGTTGAAGGCCGTTCAGCGATAGTCACTGGACCAGTTCAACTTCAAGGTGCAAAAGTTAAAGCAAGTGATTTACGTGCAGGTGCCTCACTAGTTGTTGCTGGTTTAATGGCAGAAGGTGTAACTGAAATTACTGGCCTTGAGCATATTGACCGTGGCTATAGCCATTTAGAAGAAAAACTAACAGGCTTAGGCGCTACTATTTGGAGAGAAAGCCTAACAGAAGATGAAATTGAACAACTCCAAAATTCATAGAAAAGCGGGTTGACCAGAAACGAGGAAAATCAGATACTCCAACGCAAGAGAAGCCATTTGCCTCTGAAGGAAAAGTTGAAGTTTATCGGATTTCTAGCCGCCTGATCTATATGTAATTATATAGAAACTCAAACTCCCACTACAAAAAGTGGGAGTTTTCATGTATCCTTAAGAAGAAAAGTCCAGACGAGCGTATAGCGACGTACGGACTGAGGCACACATGATGTGGGTGTGGCGTACTTAGTCTGTGAACCTTGCCTCTCAAGGAGATAAAGGAAACACGGCGAGTGGCGCGAGCCGATGTTGAGCTTATCGTACGGAAGGTGTGGGAAGTTTTGCTAGTTGCTGCGAGTCGGAGCTAGACAGATGGAAAAGTAGAGAGAAAACGTTTTTTGTTATGTTAAGGTTATGTGGAAAAATAGAATAAAATTATTTGCTAGGGGGAAGAGAGTGTGGAAAGAAGCTTATCGATGGAGCTTGTACGTGTTACAGAGGCAGCGGCATTAGCATCAGCTCGTTGGATGGGACGCGGTAAAAAAGATGAAGCAGATGGAGCAGCAACCTCTGCAATGAGAGATGTGTTCGACACAATCCCAATGAAGGGACAAGTTGTCATTGGGGAAGGAGAAATGGACGAGGCTCCAATGCTTTATATTGGTGAAAAGCTTGGAAATGGCTATGGTCCAAGAGTTGACGTAGCGGTGGACCCACTTGAAGGGACCAATATTTTAGCGTCTGGTGGATGGAATGCATTGTCTGTATTGGCTGTAGCGGATCACGGTAATTTACTTCATGCACCAGACATGTATATGGACAAAATTGCGGTCGGTCCGGAAGCGGTTGGGTTAATTGATATTAACGCACCAATAATCGATAACCTAAAAGCTGTTGCAAGAGCAAAGAATAAGGATATTGAAGATGTTGTGGCAACCGTTTTAAACCGACCAAGACATGAGCATATCATTTCACAGCTTCGCGAAGCAGGTGCTCGAATTAAGCTAATCAATGACGGCGATGTTGCGGGAGCCATTAATACAGCATTTGACCATACTGGTGTAGATATTTTATTCGGTTCAGGCGGTGCCCCAGAAGGCGTTCTTTCAGCTGTTGCATTGAAATGTCTAGGTGGCGAAATTCAAGGTAAGCTTCTACCTCAAAATGATGAGGAGATTGCGCGTTGTATCAAAATGGGACTTGATGTTTCAAAAGTTCTTAAAATGGAAGATCTAGTTAGCGGAGATGACGCCATTTTTGCAGCAACCGGTGTTACAGATGGTGAGCTATTACGTGGCGTGCAATTTAAGGGATCAATTGGCACCACTCATTCACTTGTCATGCGTGCGAAATCAGGAACTGTTAGATTCATAGATGGTAGACACAGTTTGAAGAAAAAGCCTAATCTAGTAATTAAATAAAGTAGAAGCGAGTCTTTAGACTCGCTTCTCACTTTTAATCACTCGCGTGTTTGCTTAAAAGCATTCTTGACACTGTAACTTCATAACTCTATTAAAATAAGGGTATTGATTAAAAATACAAGAATAGGGTAAAATAAAGAGGATTATCTAACAGAATATGTTCCTTTATATTTAATAACGAATGATTGAAAAAGTGAAAACTTTTCGCAGGGGTTCAAACCCTGGCTAAATAATGTCAAAACCTCCGGCGGAGACATGCGATCTTCAAAAGTCACTTTTCGCCTAGTCGCGAAACAATCTGGGCGCGAATACGCCAAGGCGTGTTTGATTGTCTTTTTTACTTCAATTAAATTCATGTTTAGGGATTCCAATTTCCTTAACAAAAATGAGTACCGCGGTAAAGCTTCTATGCAATCCTCATAATGCTTCTATATCATTCCATCCATACTGTTACATATAAAATGTTTCATCTATCTCTTATTTTTTTTAAGAGAAAAATGCGAAAACGCTTTTATATAATGGACGAATGAACCAATCATCAAATGCGCTTTGGCGAGCGTTATAACCAATCAATTGGAGAGCATTTACGGTTAAGTAGAAACAATTTTAAACTAGAAAAAGAGTGGTGTACGAATGAGTATTACAATTTCAAGCCTAGAAAACATGAAGCTAAAAGAATTATACGAATTAGCACGTGAATTTAAGGTTTCTTATTATAGCAAGTTAACGAAGAAAGAATTGATTTTTGCAATCTTAAAAGCACGCGCAGAGCAGGATGGCCTTTTATTTATGGAGGGTGTTCTGGAAATTATCCAATCAGAAGGATTCGGTTTCCTTCGTCCTATCAACTATTCTCCATCGTCTGAAGATATCTATATTTCTGCATCTCAAATCCGTCGTTTTGACTTGAGAAACGGGGATAAGGTTTCGGGGAAAGTGCGTCCTCCAAAGGAAAATGAACGTTATTATGGACTGCTTCACGTGGAGGCTGTTAATGGTGATGATCCAGAATCCGCAAAGGAACGTGTTCACTTCCCAGGTCTAACACCTCTATATCCAGATCGTCAAGTTATCTTAGAAACAAAGCCAAATCATATTTCAACTCGAATTATGGACATTTTGGCACCGGTTGGTTTCGGACAACGTGGACTCATTGTAGCACCGCCTAAGGCTGGTAAAACGATGCTGATTAAGGAAATTGCAAACAGCATTACAACCAACCATCCAGAGGCTGAGCTAATCGTATTACTAATCGACGAGCGCCCAGAAGAGGTTACAGACATCGAACGATCCGTAGCAGGAGATGTTGTAAGTTCTACTTTTGATGAGGTTCCGGAAAACCATATTAAGGTTGCTGAACTTGTGTTAGAAAGGGCGATGCGTCTTGTTGAGCACAAACGGGATGTCATTATCTTAATGGATAGTATTACTCGTCTAGCAAGAGCATACAACCTTGTTATCCCGCCAAGCGGACGTACATTATCAGGGGGTATTGACCCTGCTGCATTCCACCGTCCAAAGCGTTTCTTTGGGGCGGCGAGAAACATCGAAGAGGGTGGAAGCTTAACAATCTTAGCGACTGCGCTTGTCGACACAGGTTCACGTATGGATGACGTTATCTATGAGGAATTTAAGGGTACTGGTAACATGGAACTTCACCTTGATCGTTCACTCGCAGAAAGACGTATTTTCCCTGCGATTGATATTCGTCGTTCTGGTACAAGAAAAGAAGAGCTTCTTATCGAAAAAGGCAAGCTGGATAAAATTTGGGCAATCCGAAAAGCAATGTCAGATTCTCCAGATTTTGCAGAGAAATTTTTACGTCGACTTAAGCAAACTAAAACAAATGCAGAGTTCTTTGAAATGCTAGAAGCAGAAAAGAAAGCGGCAGCTGCTAGAAGAAGCGGCAATCGTTCTGATTCCTAAGGTAAATACACTGAAGTTTGTGAATGCAACAAATCTCTGTGTTGGAAAAAATATTGAGAATTAACGGTTTTTAACAGCAGGATTAAGTTGCAATTCACAGCTTCACTTGTTATAATTTCAACATGTGCGTTTTAGGTATTCAAAATACATGTGATTTTGCTAAAACGTAACTCTGTTTCGATCAATGATTCAGGGCGGAAGGAGATGAGACGAATGAAATCAGGAATTCATCCAAACTATAAAAAAGTTATGGTGAAATGTGCTTGTGGTAACGAATTTGAATCTGGTTCTGTAAAAGAGGAGATCCGCGTTGAGGTTTGCTCAGAGTGTCACCCATTCTATACAGGCCGTCAGAAGTTCGCTGATGCAGGTGGACGTGTAGATAAATTCAACAAAAAATACGGTATTAAATAATATCGGTTTGAAAGCCAAAAACAGGCAAGTTTTTTCTTCTTGCCTGTTTTTTTTGCTACTAAACCTATTTTTTCTCGCAATTATAGATACTTACCTCTTAAAAATAATCCTCAAATCCATAGTCAATTAGTTGGCTCGGTAGAAACAACCCGAGGAAAGGAGACTTTCGTTTCATGTATATTATGAAGCAAAGTGGCTGGCTTGAAGTAATTTGTGGAAGCATGTTTTCAGGAAAATCTGAGGAACTGATTCGACGTGTACGTCGTACTGAATTCGCAAGACAATCCGTTCAGGTGTTTAAGCCTCAAATAGATAATCGATATAGTGAAAATTCCGTTGTATCCCATAATGGTTCTTCGTTTATAGCAAAACCAGTTGCAACTTCAGCTGATCTTTTAAAAGAGGTCTCTGCAGATACAGATGTAATTGCAATTGATGAAGTTCAATTTTTTGATGATGAGATTTTAGATGTCGTTCAGACACTAGCAAATCGTGGTCATCGTGTCATCGTTGCTGGCTTGGATCAAGATTTCCGTGGAGAGCCGTTTGGAAAAGTGCCTGAGCTACTTTCGCTAGCTGAGCTTGTTACTAAATTACAGGCGGTTTGTTCAGTCTGTGGTTCACCTTCAAGTAGAACACAACGCTTAATTAATGGACAACCTGCATCCTATGATGATCCGATTATTTTAGTAGGTGCTTCGGAGTCCTATGAGCCACGTTGCCGTCACCATCATGAAGTGCCAGGAAAACCATTATTACAATCTACTGTTCAAAAGGATACAATGAAATTATAAGGCGCTCCTGATTGGGGTGCTTTTTCATTTTGGGCATAAAAAAAGACCAGGCTTAAGTGTCCTGATCTTAGAAGAGGAATCCGAGAACTCTTTTACGTTTTCTTGAACCTTCTACTTTTTCGAGTGTAATGGCCGTTTGTTTTTGTAGTTCTTCCTTTTCTCTTTCAAGTTGCTCGATATAGTCCTCCATTTTTTGCATCCTCTTCTGAAGTTCATCTATTTCCTTGCGATGTTGAAGAAGTTGATAGGAAACAACGTCACTTGCTTTTTCTTGAATTTGTCTTTCATTTTCTTTAATCCGATCCATGATTGCGTTTAACTTTTCTGAGAGTGTTTTATCTGATGCTTGAACCATTTTCCGTGCGGTCCCCTTCCTAGGCGCTGGTGTAGTTAATTCGATTTTATCAGAAGGGACACCGGATTTCACTTGATTCCGTATTCCCTCGAATAATGGAAGGTCCGTGTTCTCAAATACATAGTGTCCGTATTCGTTTTTGGTACACTTAAGATTAAAGATTTTGATCCATTTCCGAACCGTTTTTGTTGATACCCCCAATTTTTTTGCGAACTGCGCAGTATTCACACCAACCAATCCCCCTATTATCTCTATTATTATATTGAAAGACTTTCTTCCGATTCTTTATCTACTACTACGATTCTCCTTTTATCGATAAAATCCTTCCGTCTAGACAAAACTAGAACCTTTTCGCCAAAGAAAGAACCAATCCAACATAATATCTGTAATTCGACAGCGAAATTTGGGAGAGAATGATTATAAGGTTATCGTGTCTAACTCCAGCGCCTAGCCAATCAGTCAAGAAGGATAAAAAGCATCCTTCTCGCCATCTTTTCTTATGCTTGTCAGACTTTCACAGGACAAGGAGGGCTTCGACAGCATTAATATCGCACGAAGAAAATGCCTGTATTTTCGAGGAAGTGCTCACATGACGTGGAAGTAGTTAGTCGATGTTCCATTTTACAGGGCGCCTGCGCTTTTCATTTGTAATTTGCTTTGACGATGTGGGTACCCTATACTATAATTATACTGTTATGGACTAAATTTTGAGGTGAAGAACGTGTTCGATCGTTTAGAGGCTGTTGAAGCTCGTTATGAAAAACTAAATGAACTATTGAGTGACCCGGATATCGTAAGTAATACAAATAAACTACGTGAATATTCAAAAGAACAATCTGATATACAAGAAACTGTAGAGAAGTATAGAGAGTATAAAGAGGTTAAGGAACAGTTAACCGATGCTAAAGCAATGCTTGAAGAGAAGCTTGATGCAGAGATGCGTGAAATGGTAAAGGAAGAAATCAATGAGCTTGAGGACCAAATGGAGGAACTCGAGGAGCGCCTGCACGTGTTACTATTGCCGAAGGATCCGAATGATGACAAAAACGTTATCATGGAAATCCGTGGTGCTGCAGGTGGAGATGAGGCTGCTCTATTTGCTGGTGATCTTTATCGCATGTACAGCCGCTTTGCTGAACACCAAGGCTGGAAGACTGAAGTGATGGATTCAAACTCAACTGGTGTTGGTGGATATAAAGAGATTATCTTTATGATTACCGGAAAAGGTGCTTATTCGAAATTGAAATTTGAAAATGGGGCACACCGTGTGCAACGTGTTCCTGAAACAGAATCAGGTGGACGTATCCATACATCAACTGCAACTGTAGCGGTATTACCTGAAGCAGAAGAGGTTGAAGTCGAAATTCATGAAAAGGATATTCGAGTCGATACGTTCGCATCCAGTGGACCTGGAGGACAAAGTGTTAACACCACAATGTCAGCGGTACGTTTAACGCATTTGCCAACTGGAACGGTGGTTTCCTGTCAGGACGAGAAATCACAAATCAAAAACAAGGAAAAAGCAATGAAGGTATTACGTGCCCGTGTTTATGATAAATTCCAACAAGAAGCACAAGCGGAATACGACCAAAACCGTAAGCAAGCCGTAGGTACAGGTGACCGTTCAGAGCGTATCCGTACGTACAATTTCCCACAAAACCGTGTAACCGACCACCGGATCGGGTTAACGATTCAAAAGCTTGATCAAATCCTAACAGGGAAACTTGATGAAGTTATTGATGCTCTCATCATGGAAGACCAAGCAAGAAAAATGGAGCAAGCCGAATAATGGCAGAATTTCATAAAATATTCGAAGCCCTCAAATGGGCTTCTTCTTTTTTACGGGAGCATGGTCGGGAAGAGAATATCGGGGAAATGCTGTTATGTCATTATCTAGATTTAAGTAGGGCGCAACTCCTTGCGGAAATTAGAGAAGAACTTCCTCCAGATGTGAAGGAGAAGTTTGTATCAGCTATGGAAAAAGTCGTGAGTGGAGTTCCGGTCCAACACATCATGGGCTATGAGGAGTTTTACGGGCGTAAATTTTTAGTGAATGAGGAAGTCTTAATTCCAAGGCCTGAGACGGAAGAATTGGTTCAAGGGTTACTTGCGAGGATGGGACGGTTGTATCCTGCAACAGATGTGATTAAGATCGTGGATGTCGGTACAGGGAGTGGAGCGATATCGGTGACGCTTGCTCTTGAAAGCAATCGATTAGATGTGATGACAGTAGATATTGCGAAGGCTTCTATTGATGTTGCACAGGAAAATGCAGCTCGGTTAGGCGCGAAGGTAAGGTTTATTGAAGGTGACTTATTAGGACCGTTAATAGAAGAAGAAAAAAAGGTAGATGTGGTTGTATCCAATCCACCGTATATTCCAGAAGATGATATCGAGACGTTGTCAACGGTTGTGAAGGATCATGAACCACTTCGGGCTCTAGTGGGTGGCCAAGACGGATTGGATTTCTATCGTCGATTTATGAAGGAGATACCTCTTGTTTTAAAAGAAAGAGGGATCGTTGCCTTTGAAGTAGGCGTTGGTCAGGGTGAAGCCGTTGCGCAAATGCTACGTGATGCTTTTCCTGGAGCAAAAGTAGAAGTTGTGAACGACATAAATGGAAAAGACCGGATGGTTTTTGCAGAAATAGGATTTTAAAAGGGCTTGGCACAGGTGCCAAGCCTTTTTTCTGTGGGTATAGTGGCTGGCTTTGCGTTCTGATCAAATCTAATGGCCAGTCTAGTAGTTCTTCTTCCAAGAAATAAAATAAGCAATGATTTGTATCAATGGATACAACAAAAATAAGATAATTGGGTAGTAGGGTACGTTGTCTGAGATGAAGGGATAGAGTAAAAATAGGGCGCTGATGATCGGGAATGTGTACCACATGCTAATATATGAAGTGCGACATGCTTTTCCGGTGAGTTCCTTTTCGCGTTCATCTCCTTCTTCAAATTCGATCGGCAATAAAAATACATTTTTCCATGACTTTCGTTTCTTTTTTATTTTTGGGTACGTAAATACGGTAAAAAGAGTGCCTACTACGATTGCGATTAAAATGGGTAATGTGTTTATCTCGATGGTCCATGGTGGTTCTTGATTCGTTTTTACGATTTTGGCAAAGTCCATTTGTGCATAATACATTGACGATAAGGCCCAGCCCATAAGCATGATTGAAACAATTGAATAAACAACATTACGAACAATACTCATCTTCATTCATCCTCCAAATAAAAAATTTTCTCGATTGGCAAGTTAAACGTTCGTGCGATATTCATTGCGAGCAATAGTGATGGTACATAGCTTCCTTTTTCCAATGCCACAATTGTCTGCCGCGTCACGTTCACTTTTTCAGCAAGAGCCCCTTGTGTAAGACTGTGCTTTGCACGGAGCTCCTTCACTCGATTTTTGATTTCCATTGGTAATATCCTCCAAGCGTTTCTGCTTTTATTGTAAAGTAGACTATACATTTTGTAAAGTCGACTTTACATTTATTTTAAAAAACAATTGAAAAGCCTACTTCTGTTTATTCAATCCAAATTATTTTCCCATTTGGACACATTGGCGGCAATTACTGGTTTGTACTGTCGGAATCAGCGAGGAATTCGGACTCGCAGCTCGGGGAGTTTGGTTATACTGTCGGAAACAGTATGTTATTCGGACTCACTACTCGGGGAATTAGGTAGTGCTGTCGGAATCAGCGAGGAAATCGGACTCACAGCACGGGGAACTTGGGTTTACTGTCGGAATCAGTGTGTAATTCGGACTCACAGCACTGGGTATTTGGTTTTACTGTCGGAATCAGCGAGGAATTCTGACACGGAGTACGAGAAACTTGGTCATACTGTCGGAATCAGTGTGTTATTCGGACTCGCAGCACGGGGAACTTGGTTTTACTGTCGGAATCAGCGAGGAATTCGGACTCACAGCTCGTGGAATTTGCTTTTACTGTCAGAATCAGTGTGCTATTCGGACTCACAGCACGGTGAAGTAAGTCAAGTCCTTAATATTGTGTAAAAGTGTCAACAATGATTTTCAACTTATTTATAAATTTGTATAGCGAGTTAGAATTATTTCGAATTTACATTGAGGGGTGGGCATGATAGCCTGGTGGCAAGCCAGGTGTTGTTAAACTCCTGGCTTCCTGGCTTTTATTCATGCCCACCGGAGGCTCAATGTCAATTCGAAATTAGGCGTTCACACTTTACTTGGTAGGTGGCGCTTTTCTCAACCTTTCCTACTTCTAATGATTTTTTTCATTTCTTGTTCCTCATTTATTTGCATGAGGACTGCTCCAATCATTCTAAACGCGGATTGAGTATTTGGAAATATTCGGATTACCTTTTCCCTTCTTCTAACCTCTTGGTTTAAGCATTCCAGTGAATTTGTGCTGCGAATATATTGTTGAAACTTATTGGGTTCATTTAAAAACTGGATAGCATCTTCGAAGCCATCTTCTAAAATTCGGGTCGCTTTCTCCAGCTTTGAATCTTCTCCAAATCGTTCAAGAAATTCATCTTTAAACCTTCTGGCATCATTCACACTAACAGCTTCAAAAATTCTCTTTAATCCTAGTTTTTCTTCATCTACCCCTTTTTTAGGTAGTACATTAAAAATATTTCGCTTGAAATGGACAGTGCAACGTTGCCAAACAGTTCCAACGAATACTTCTTTTAGAGCCCTTTTTAATCCGGGATGTGCGTCTGTAATAAATAGTCTTGGAGATTGTACTCCTCGAGATTGTAAGTGATGTAAAAATGCTTTCCAAGCATCATAGCTTTCTACGTGATCGACTCTTATTCCTAATATTTCTCGGCGGTTTTCTTCCGTAATGGCAGTAGCGATATAGACAGCCTTTGATACAACACGATTATGTTCACGCACCTTAATATACATGGCATCAGCGAAAATATAAGGGTAGTATGTTGTATTTAAAGGCCGGTTTGCCCAAGTTTGAACAATTGGGTCGAGTTGTTCCGTAAGAGAAGAAACAAAAGACTTCGAAACACTTTCTCCACAAAGTTGTTGGACAATATTCTTTACTTTACGAGTAGACACACCGTTTATAACCATTTCGAGCATTGAAAGCACAAATGCTTGGTCACAACGTGCATATTTTTCAAACAAGGAAGGTGAAAATCCCCCATTGCGAGTACGAGGAACTCTGAGATTCACCCTACCAATACTCATAATGAGCTCTCGCTCATAGTAACCATTTCGAGAATCAAATCGGTCAGTAGAACGTTCATAAGATCCAACTTGAAGAAAGTCATCACGTTCTTTCTCCATCACAGAATTTAAAACAAGAACAATCGAAGCTTTAATAACGGAGTCAATATCAGAATTCATTACTGATTCTTTTAAAACATCAATATCTAGGTTAAACTGTATTTGAGTCATTTTTATTCCTCTTTTCAATGTTTTACTTGGTCGTTAAACATTGTTGACAAAAAGGAATAAAATGACTCTTTTCTTTTACACAATTATATGGACTTAATCGTGAAGTAGGTTGTACTGTCGGAATCAGTGTGTAATTCGGACTCACAGCACGAGGAATTAGGTCGTACTGTCGGAATCAGCGAGGAAATCGGACTCACAGCTCGTGGAATTTGGTTGTACTGTCGGAATCAGAGTGTTATTCGGACTCACAGCACGGTGAATTAGGTTGTACTGTCGGAATCAATGTGTTATTCGGACTCACAACACGAGGAACTTGGGTTTACTGTCAGAATCAGTGTGTTATACGGACTCACAGCACGAGGAACTTGGGTTTACTGTCGGAATCAGTGAGGAATTTGGACTCCGCTGATCGGAAAACTTGGTTGTACTGTCGGAATCAGCGAGGAAATCGGACTCACAGCACGGGGAACTTGGGTTTACTGTCGGAATCAGTGTGTTATTCGGACTCACAGCACTGGGTATTTGGTTTTACTGTCGGAATCAGCGAGGAATTCTGACACGGAGTACGAGAAACTTGGTCATACTGTCAGAATCAGTGTGCTATTCGGACTCGCAGCACGGGGAACTTGGTTTTACTGTCGGAATCAGCGAGGAATTCGGACTCGCAGCACGGGGAACTTGGTTTTACTGTCGGAATCAGCGAGGAATTCTGACACGGAGTACGAGAAACTTGGTCATACTGTCGGAATCAGTGTGTTATTCGGACTCACAACACGAGGAACTTGGTTTTACTGTCAGAATCAGTGTGTTATTCGGACTCACAGCACGAGGAACTTGGGTTTACTGTCGGAATCAGTGAGGAATTTGGACTCCGCTGATCGGAAAACTTGGTTTTACTGTCGGAATCAGCGAGGAATTCGGACTCACAGCTCGTGGAATTTGCTTTTTACCGTCAGAATCAGTGTGCTATTCGGACTCGCAGCTCGTGGAATTAGGTTGTACTGTCGGAATCAGTGTGTTATACGGACTCACAGCTCGGGGAGTTTGGTTATACTGTCGGAAACAGTGTGTTATACGGACTCACTACTCGGGGAACTTGGTCGTACTGTCGGAATCAGAGTGTTATTCGGACTCGCAGCTCGTGGAATTTGGTTGTACTGTCGGAATCAGAGTGTTATTCGGAGCCGCAGCACGGTGAATTAGGTTTTACTGTCAGAATCAGTGTGTTATTCGGACTCGCAGCTCGTGGAATTAGGTTGTACTGTCGGAATCAGAGTGTTATTCGGACTCGCAGCACGGTGAATTAGGTTTTACTGTCAGAATCAGTGTGCTATTCGGACTCGCAGCTAGTGGAATTTGGTTGTACTGTCGGAATCAATGTGTTATTCGGACTCACAGCTCGGGGAGTTTGGTTATACTGTCGGAATCAGTTTGTTATTCGGACTCACTGTTCGCAAATCATGCTTGCTCTGTCTAAATCAGCTACGCCCCGGTTCGCTATTTCAGATCGACTAGTCCGAAAGAGCCTTGTATTCAGACACAGAGCAGGCTTTAACAGCTCGGCTTGACGGAATCATTCTACTAAAAAATAGTTTAATAGATTTTTCAAATTTGGTAGTTTAGGATTCTATTTTTTTGGCGAGAATGGTTTGTGAAGGGATGGTGCTAGAGAGTGAGTAAACAAATTGCAATTATATCATTTATATTTTTACTGTTAATTGGGGCGAATAGCCATTTATTGATAAAAGAAACAAGTGCGCAAGGGTATCAGGTAATTCCTGATGAAGCGATTCGACTTCGCATCTTGGCAAACAGTGATTCCGAAGAAGATCAAGCTTTAAAGCGCAAGGTGCGTGATGCGGTGAACGCAGAAATTACGGAATGGGTTGCGGAGTTAACTTCAATTGAAGCAGCTAGAGAGTTGATTCAAGAGAGACTACCAGAAATTGAGAAAATCGTTGCTAGAGTTTTAGAAGAAGAAAAGGGCAATCAAAATTACTCAGTTAAATATGGACGCAATGTTCAATTTCCAACAAAGCTTTACGGTCAATTTCTATACCCAGCAGGTGAGTATGAAGCCATTTTAATTTCAATTGGCGAGGCTGAAGGAGCAAACTGGTGGTGCGTGTTATTCCCTCCATTATGTTTCTTAGACTTTTCAACAGGTGATGCAATTGAAGCGTCAGATGAAGAAGGAAAAGATGTAGCAATGGAGCAAGAAGAAAAAGAAGTGGAGAAGGAAGAAAAGCAAGAAAAGAAAGACAACAAAGACAGTGCGGAAAATAAGGAAAGTGAAGGAGAAGAAGTAGAGGTAAAATTCTTCTTAGTTGAATTTTTTACGTCACTTTTTAGCTAAAAGTCTAGCATTTGGTTCTATTTGTTTAGAAGCCCTCATAGAGTAGTTACTAGATAATGAAAGATGGGGTGGAGAACTATGAAACAAATTAGAACGGCGACAGAACAGGATATTGAAAAAGTAAGAGCATTTTTAGTACAAGCTGAAGTAAGTGCGGAAGGTATTGAATCGATAATTGACCATTTTATATTACTGGAAGATGCTGAGCAACAAATCCTCGCGACCTTAGGGATTGAGAGGATTGAAAAGGATGGTTTACTTCGATCGCTCGTGATCTCGCCGGGTGTTGACCAAACGAATTTATTAACGCTGTTTAAAAGTGCGATTTCACTAGCGAAACATAAGGAAATTAGCCGATTGTATTTAGCGACAAATAAGCAAGCGTCGATTCAATTTTTCACCATGCTTGGTTTTGGACAAGTTGAAACGAATGAGCTACCAGTACATATAATAGGATCCAATCATATCTCACAGCTGCTTGAAAAAGCGGATCCGATGTTCATGGTTTCGCAAATTGAAAAATAAAATTAGTTTTCAAACCCTTGTTTGTGGACGGAATGTTTGCAGGCGGGGGTTTTATTTGTATTTACACAACTGAATTGTGGATAATGTGGATAAGTTTTGTTGTTAAAAAGGTATAAAATATGATAGTCTATGGAACGTGATGAAAAATATGGGCTGTGGATACATTTTTCCCTATAGATGTGATTTATGGAAAAGTTGGTTATATCCACAAAATTATCCACATTTTCGGTTAAATTATCCACAAAATGTGGATAACACTTGTTTTCTACCCATTATATACCTATACTTTTTTATATTGTAATAATAAATAAACTACATAATTAAAGGAATTTATTATAGGAGTTGCGTTACATGGAAACAAAACAATGGGTTGTGGATAAAGATGAACATAATTTAGAATCTTATCCACAAATAAAAGAGGCTGCAACGCTTTTACGGGCAAATGAAGTGGTTGCATTCCCTACTGAAACGGTCTATGGCCTTGGAGCAAATGCTTTATCTGACGAGGCGGTTGCAAAGATCTATACAGCAAAGGGGCGCCCGAGCGATAATCCACTGATTGTCCACATCTCCACAATTGGGCAGCTTTATAATATCGTACAGGATATTTCGGAGCAAGCTGAGCGTTTGATTGAGAAATTCTGGCCAGGTCCGTTAACACTTGTTTTAAAAAAGAAGGAAAATGCTGTTGCAAGTAAAGTAACAGCAGGTCTAGAAACGGTGGCAGTACGGATGCCAAGCCATCCAGTTGCTTTGGCATTAATATCGGCAACAGGGCTTCCGCTTGCTGCGCCAAGTGCGAATCTTTCGGGAAAACCAAGCCCGACACTAGCCAAGCATGTAGCGGATGATTTGACTGGAAAAATCGCTGGCGTCCTTGACGGTGGAGCAACAGGTGTTGGACTTGAGTCCACAGTTCTGGATTGTTCAGGTGAGGTACCTATCATTCTACGTCCAGGCGGTGTGACGAAAGAGCAGCTTGAGGAAGTGTGTGGTGTAGTCAAGGTTGACAAGGCGATATTAAAAGAAGATGAAGCGCCAAAATCACCAGGAATGAAATATAAACATTATGCACCAACGGCGCCACTTACAATCGTAAATGGTTCAATGGAATTTATTCAATCTCTTGTAAAAGAAAAGCAAGCTGAGGGGTTGAAAGTTGGCGTTTTGACAACAACGGAACGTGAAAAGAAATACAGTGCAGATAACATTATTGCTTGTGGTTCGCGTGAAGATTTAGAATCGGTGGCAAACAGACTTTATGATGTCCTCCGCCTCTTTGATGAAAGTAACGTCGATGTTATTTTTAGTGAGAGTTTTCCAAGTGAGGGCATTGGGCAAGCTATTATGAATCGGTTAATCAAAGCAGCGGGACATAAATTGATAACTGAATAAATTGGGAAATTCTTAGCTGAGATATATGGTTCAAGAAGGTGACGAATCTTATTGCAAGAAGGTCAAGAAACGTGAGACTTGAGGAACGGCGAGGCCGAGTGATGCAGAGATTCGCAGTCTATCATTTGGCAACTTTTTGAACAACCTTCTTCTATTTCGTTTTGTACATGCATATGTTGAAATAGGCACGTCCAAGGAGGTAGAAGATGGATATTACAGCATTTCTCGGGGAACTTATAACCTTATTTATAATGGCATTTGCTTTAGGAATGGACGCATTTTCCGTAGGACTTGGAATGGGATTAATCCGGTTAAGGCTTAAGCAGATTTTAACAATCGGGATAACCATCGGTGTGTTTCATATGTGGATGCCTTTGGCTGGAATGATGATCGGCCATTTTTTATCAGATACATTTGGAGCAATTGCAACCTATGTTGGTGCGGGATTGCTCTTATTTTTAGGATTGCAGATGATCATTTCCTCCTTCAAGGACGATGACGGTGACAAACGCATGATTACACCTGTTGGATTTGGTTTGTTTATTTTTGCCTTAAGTGTGAGTCTTGATAGTTTTTCTGTTGGGCTTTCATTAGGGATTTATGGTGCGAAGACGATTATGGTTATTCTGATGTTCGGTGTAGTTAGCATGATCCTGTCGTGGGTCGGTCTACTGCTAGGCAGAAAGGTCCAACATTGGCTCGGTACATATAGTGAGGTGCTAGGTGGTTGTATTCTCCTGGTCTTCGGAGTGAAATTGCTATTTCCTTTATAAGTGGGACAAGGGACCTGTCCCTGTGACCCAGGGAATTTGAAACGGTTATGAGGAAGCTGTGACCCATGGAAGAGTATGAGTGAAAAACTCGTGCTCTTTTTTTCATTTATTGTCTATGTGTTTTGGGTTGATCTCATTTATAATAGTACTATATCGAATTTTGTCTATTTGTGCAGGTCGTTCGCAGCATAAAGGCAGGTAGAAAAGGGTGATAAAATGATTCGCGTTTTATTTGTTTGTACAGGAAATACATGTCGAAGTCCAATGGCTGAGGCGATTTTACGAAAAAAGTGCGGTGAAGATATCGAAGTAAAATCAGCGGGGATATTTGCTGGGGATGGTAGTCCTGCTTCGGCTAATACGGCACAAGTCTTGAAGGAAAATGGAATTGAGTGTCAGCACTCTTCTTCCTTTTTAATACAAGAGCATATTGATTGGGCCACTTATGTGTTAACGATGACTAACCACCATAAGCAAGCAATACTTCAACGTTTTCCAGAAGCCCAGGACAAAGTACATACCTTAAAGGAATTTACAAATGGTAGTGGGGATGTTTCTGATCCATTTGGAGGGCCAGTAGAGATTTATAGAGAAACCTATGCAGAGCTCGAACCATTAATTGACGAGGTACTTTCAAAACTTAAATAGAGAGATAGATTCAGGGGGAGAATCGGTTGAAAAAAAAGCGCTATAAATTTGGTATAAAGCTAAAATTAGTCTTACTTACGACTATTTTAGCGATTGTGACATACTCAACATCTGCGTTATTCATTTACTTTGTGTATCCGTTCGTAAATGAGTTGATCAATCAACAAATTTTTATCATTGGCACGCTGGTTTTAGGGATTGTTTGGTCTGGGATTCTTGCGTATTTTGCGGCTTCCTTTATTACAAAACCACTCCAAAAGCTTGAGCAGGTAGCGATTCATGCGACGAATGGTGATATTCGTGAGGATGTTCCTGTTTCGAAATCAGATGACGAGATTCGTAGCTTGAGTCTTGCTTTTAATAAAATGCTTCACAATCTCCGCGAAATGGTTCAAAACATTGAAGGAAACTTTGAAAATACAAATGAAAAGGTTATTGAAATTACAAAAGCTTCCAGTCTTGCCTCCGAACAGGCGGAAAATATTAATCGAACAATTTCTGAGATTTCCAAAGGGGCGGATAGCTCGGCCGTATCGATTCAAGAAACAGCTGAATCTGTCGAGGATGTGATTCAAATTGCAGGAGAGGTTCAAGAAATTGCGAAAACCTCACAAAACTTGTCTGTTGAAATGGTCGATACATTACATGATAGCAAAGAGGTTGTTCATTCGTTAATTTCGGGCATTAATAAGCTTGTTGATAACAATCAAATTTCACTTCAAGCCGTCAATCGTCTTGAGACGAATGCGAAGGAAGTAGAGCATATTATTTCTCTAGTTGGCGATATTGCACGCCAAACAAATTTACTTGCATTGAATGCGTCAATCGAAGCGGCTCGTGCTGGTGAACATGGTAAGGGCTTTGCGGTTGTTGCTGAAGAAGTAAGGAAGCTTGCGGACGAAAGCTCAAAGGCTGTTCAAGGGATTACGGAGCTTATCCAAAGTATTCAGCAAGAGGTTCGAAATGTAGTCGTTCAAATTTCAGAACAAGTCGCTGTTGCAAATGAGGAAGCGAAAAAGGGAACCATCACAAATGAGGCGCTTGCTGAGATGACAACGTCCGTTCATGAAGTGGCAGATGCAGTAAAACAAATTGTTACCTTGGTTGAAAAACAAATGGAACGCATTCAAGAAACATCCCTGCAGTCTCAAGAGGTTGCAGCGATTGCGGAACAGACTTCAGCTGGTGCTCAAGAAGTAAGTGCGGCAACGCAACATCAGACAAGTGTAATTTGTGAAGTGGATGCATTGGCACAGGAACTTGCTACACAAGCAGGACAGTTAAAGCAGACGATTCAACGGTTTACAATGTAATTTTAAAAAGATAGAACTCCTATTTTGGTTCGGGAGTTCTTTTTTAGGTATAATAAAAATTAATGGAATGTCTTTTGGAGAAATATCGAGCCAAGTCTCAATTCATAAAAGGGGGATTTACAATGAAAGTTGCAATAGCTTCAGACCATGGCGGTTTAGTATTACGTGAGGAAATTAAAAAGGTATTGGACGAACTTGAAATTGAGTATGATGATTTCGGATGTGAATGCTCTACATCTGTTGATTATCCCGATTATGCACTACCTGTAGCGAAAAAAGTAGCGAACGGGGAATATGACCGTGGTATTTTAATTTGTGGAACGGGGATTGGGATGAGTATTGCTGCGAACAAGGTACAAGGGATCCGTTGTGCACTTTGTCATGATGTATTTAGTGCAAAGGCTACACGTGAGCATAACAACAGCAATATTTTAGCAATGGGTGAACGTGTGATTGGCCCAGGGCTAGCAGTTGAAGTTGCAAAAACATGGCTTACTACAGAATTCTCAGGTGGACGTCATGAAAACAGAATCAACAAAATCACCGCTTATGAAAACAACCCCTCTGGGGAATAACATATGAGATTACAGCGCCTGAGGACATGATGCATCAGGCGTATATTTAATTACTTCAATACTTTTGTGGGACAAGGGCCTGTCCCGAAGGAGGGAACGAGGATGGTTGCAGATCTTGAGGTGTGGAGAAGGCAGCTTCAGACGATTCTTTCGGAGTTTGCGGAACGTGCTTCGCTGAAAAAAGGAGAGCTTCTTGTTGTCGGTTGTAGTACAAGTGAAGTCATTGGTGAACGAATTGGTACGGCCGGATCAGAAGAAGTGGCGGAAATGATTTTTAGAGAATTGGCTAAGCTTCGTAAAAATATAGGCGTGGAGCTCGCGTTTCAGTGTTGTGAGCATTTAAATCGTGCATTAGTGGTAGAGCGAGAAACAGCGATACATAAAAATTTCGAGCAAGTAACAGTTGTTCCGGTTCGAACCGCAGGTGGTGCGATGGCCACATATGCTTTTGGGCATTTTAATGATCCTGTTGTTGTTGAATTTATTAAAGCCGAAGCGGGAATTGATATTGGTGATACCTTCATTGGCATGCATCTAAAACATGTTGCAGTTCCGATTCGAAGTTCGGTTAAAGAACTAGGTGGTGCACATGTTACAATGGCCAAAGCAAGACCAAAACTCATTGGTGGCGAAAGAGCAGTCTATCCGAATAAAAAGGAAAATAAGAAATGTTAATGACCACAGGGACCACGGAGACGGTTCCTGTGGTTCTTTTCATTTTAGTAAAATATTTATAATTACAGGTGTAACTATTTGGGGATTTGATCGTTTAGTAAGTGAGGTATGATGGAGAAAGCGAGAAAGGGGGACGCAGATGGGGAAAGAACGAAATGAAAAATTGGATGATATTTATCGCCGTTATGCGGAACCCCTTTTTTATTATTTGTTACGAATGTCAGGTTCCTCTACTTTAGCCGAGGACCTTGTTCAGGAAACTTTTTTTCGGGCAACGGTGTCCCTGTCCTTTTACAAATATGAGGATGTCAAACCATGGCTTTTTAAGGTTGCCCGTAATACATACCTCGATGAATGGAGAAAACGACAACGGTGGAAGTGGGTCCCATTTTACGATAAAGGGGATATGAAGAGTCCATACGGGATCCCCGAGGAAGAGGTCGTAACGAGGGAGAAAATCGGGGAGTTGGCTGATTTACTGGAATTACTTCCGGAAAACTACCGTACAATTATCTATTTTCGGGAAATCGCAGAATTCTCGTATGAAGAAATTCAGGAAGCGATGGAATTGACTGAATCACAGGTAAAAGTGACACTTCATCGCGCGCGAAAAAGACTGCAAATATTAGCTGAGAGAGAATCGAAGGATTAAGGAGTGAATACATAATGACAGAGTGGACAAAGGATAAGGAAAAACGGATTTTATGGAAGTATCGATTTTCACTGACAATGAGAATCATACGAGTTGTGCTCATTCTCTTGTTTTTGTATGGCATCTATATGGTATTACTTTCGATTGGTTACAGTTTTTCAAAGCTTGATGATAAGAATTCATTTCATTTGAATCTAGCGATTGACTGGACGCAACCGGGCCTTCATGGTGAGTATGGTAGTCCAATCAATGCCGAAATTACACCTTTTCTAGGTCAAAGAATGACCATTCCTATTTCGCAGACAATAGGAAAGGAAGAACAGGTCATTGGAGAGTGGAATGTAACGAAACGTTTGCTAAATATATTTTCAACAAAAGAGATGACTTATTTTCAAAGCTCAGATAATAAGAAGTTCGGATTTATTTTGCCTGAGGATCCACGTACAGGTAAGAAATTGGTTGGTGTAACGAATGAGGCAGACCATCATGAGTGGCAGAAGCTCGAGATGGTTCATGAGGGAACGGTTGCAAATCTAGCATTTTCAACGTCACAATTTTATAATCCGAAAGAGTTATTAAAGAAGTTGGAAAAGTATGATCTGGATATTCAATGGATGCCCTTATATGCAGGCGAGTTGAAAGCATTTGAGCCATCCTGGGGTTCAACAGGCGGTGGGGCGCATTTGTCGGTTGATACACTCGGATTATCAAGAGCTGTGGATATGGATGAAGATTATAATGGCTGGGCTGAATATTTGCTAGACAGTCGTATTATCGAGGAAACCCAAAAAATGATGCTCAAGAACATGAAGAATCTGATTGATCATGAAAGTAAAACCTATCGTCAAAATGTGCTCGGACTAAGGTACCTAGAAGAGCGCTACGAATATCTAAAAGAAAATGAGTTTTTAGTATATGGTGCAGTTGTTACGGGCCCAGTGAAGGAACTTTTGAAATTAAGAGAAGAACAAGATTTCAGGAATATTCAGGTTGGCAAATTCGAATACTGGAACTGGGAGACAGAGTGAAGGTAGAGACAGGGGGTGCTTTGTCTCTTTTTTTATATTGATGAAGAATAAGTGAACGATACTTTACAAATAATAGTAAAACGTTCGTATTTTAGAAAAAACATTAAATTTTTTTAATTACCAGAAAAGGTAATAGTAATCGCGTATTAGCGGCATTCAACCCCGTTTTAAAGCGGTTTCAATGAAAAATGAATCTAAAACTTAATCTTCCTACTGCCGAATAAAAGTGTTACAATGTAAAAGTGTTTTTCAAATTAACGGAATAATTCATAATAGATTAAAAGGAGGATTCCAAATGAAACATTTATCGGAGCAAGATCAACAAGTATTTCAGGCAATACAAGATGAACTAAAACGACAACGTACTAAAATTGAGCTGATTGCATCTGAAAACTTTGTAAGTGAAGCAGTCATGGAGGCCCAAGGTTCCGTACTAACAAACAAATATGCAGAAGGATATCCTGGCCGTCGCTACTATGGTGGCTGTGAGCATGTGGATGTAGCAGAGAACATTGCTAGAGACCGTGCAAAGGAAATCTTTGGCGCAGAGCATGTAAATGTGCAGCCTCACTCTGGGGCTCAAGCGAATATGGCTGTATACTTTACAATCCTAGAGCAGGGTGACACTGTACTTGGGATGAATCTTTCCCATGGTGGACATTTAACACATGGTAGTCCGGTAAACTTCAGTGGAATTCAATACAATTTCGTGGAGTACGGAGTAGATCCTGAAACACATCAAATCAATTACGACGATGTACGTGCTAAAGCAGTTGAACATAAGCCTAAGCTTATCGTTGCAGGTGCGAGTGCGTATCCACGTGCAATTGACTTTAAAAAGTTTAGAGAAATCGCGGACGAAGTGGGCGCGTACTTAATGGTAGACATGGCTCACATCGCAGGTCTTGTAGCAACAGGTCTTCACGAGAACCCTGTTCCATATGCTGATTTCGTAACAACTACTACTCACAAGACATTACGTGGTCCACGTGGTGGTATGATTCTTTGTAAAGAAGAATTCGCGAAGAAAATCGATAAGTCCATCTTCCCTGGTATCCAAGGTGGTCCATTAATGCACGTTATTGCTGCTAAAGCAGTTGCATTCGGAGAAGCGTTAACAGATGAATTCAAACAATATGCAAAAAACATCGTTGACAATGCGGCAAGACTAGCAGATTCTTTACAAAAAGAAGGCTTAGACCTTGTATCTGGTGGAACTGACAATCACTTACTACTACTTGATGTTCGTTCATTAGGTTTAACTGGTAAAGTGGCTGAAAAAGTTCTTGATGATATCGGCATTACAGTTAATAAAAATACGATTCCATTCGACCCAGAAAGCCCATTTGTAACAAGTGGTATCCGTATCGGAACAGCTGCTGTTACAAGCAGAGGTTTTGGTTTAGAGGATATGGATGAAATTGCATCTATCATCGCATTTGCATTAAAAAATTCAGAAGACGAAGCGAAGTTAGCTGAAGCAAGCGCGCGTGTAGAAGCATTAACTAGCAAGTTTGTCCTTTATAAAGAGTATTAAAATAGTTGAAGGCAGGACTCCCGTTTGTTTGGGCGTCCTGCCTTTTTTTGCTTGGGTCATAATTATTTGGGGATAGGTCACAATTCTCGGAGGTTGAGGCACAATTAATCGATGATAGGGAACAATTCTTCAGAGTTAGGGCGCAATTAAATAGAATTAGGGCACAATCCTATTCTGCATTTTCCCACTCAACCGCTTATGTCCGATATATTTAGCTGAATGTCCGAAATAATAGCAACTATGTCCGATAAAATCAAATCAATGTCCGATATATTTGCAAGTATGTCCGATATATAGGAAGTTGTGTCCGATATAGCAAAAAATTCATCCGTACATTTCCCCAAATCCCACACAAATCACCACAAAACAAAAGCGCTTGGACCAAAATCCAAGCGCATCCTTAATTTACTGTTTATTTTTCGGTAACCGGCCTGCCTTTTTGGCTGCTTCTCTTAACAAGAACTCGATATGGCTGTTGACACTGCGGAAATCATCAGCAGCCCATTTTTGCAAAATTTCATAGAGGTCAGGATCCATCCGTAATGGAAAACTCTTTTTTTTAGACATATTTGTCACTCATTAATATAGCGTACCTGCGTTGATAACAGGTTGAGTAGATTTTTCGGAAACGATTGCGACAAGTAGGTTATTTACCATTTGAACCTTACGCTCATCATCAAGGTCAACCGTTTTATCTTGCTCAAGCTGTTTGATTGCCATCTGGGCCATTCCGACCGCACCTTCAACGATTTTTTGACGTGCCGCGATAATCGCAGTAGCTTGTTGACGTTGAAGCATCGCTTGAGCAATTTCAGTAGAGTAGGCAAGATGAGTTAGGCGAGCCTCAAGTACTTGAACGCCTGCGACCTTTAAGCGTTCCTGAAGTTCTGCTGCTAACTCATTCGAGATTTCTTCAGAGTTTCCGCGCAATGTAAGCTCTACATTTTCAAAAGTGTCATATGGATATCGAGTTGCAACATGACGAATGGCTGTTTCACTTTGAATTTCAACAAACTCTTCATAGTGATCAACATCAAATACTGCTTTTGCTGAATCAATTACTTTGTACACGACAACGGCTGCAATTTCAATTGGATTACCTTCGACGTCGTTTACCTTAAGTTTTTTACTGTTAAAGTTATTTACACGTAAAGACACTGTTCTACGAAGTGAAAATGGAACAGTTAAAAACATCCCACTATCGCGAATTGTCCCTAAATATTTTCCGAAAAAGATGACAACTCCAGCCTTATTTGGCTGGACAATTGTAATTCCAGAAGCCAGAATGAAAGCCGCGGCAACAAAGAATATCCCTAGAACAATTTTTGTGTTGATTAGCATCACGGCACCTAATGCAATGAAAACGGCAATGATTAGAATGCCTAAAAACCCATTAAGCTTCCATACTTGTGATTCTTTCATGAAATCAACCCCATTTCGTTTGGATATATGTTTTATATCTTTATGATATCACTTTTGTATAATACTGTAAATTAATTCGTTGTAAATTATTCATTATATGTATTTTTAAATTTCGTCTTGAACATGTTTTATTTTTTCTGTAAAATTTATTGAAGTGTGAAAAATAAAGTTCGTGGTGTTAATTTTTCTGCTGATGGTCATTCTAAGAACAGCGATACTCAAAAAAGGAGAGATGAACGATGGGGAAAGTGTACGTTTTTGATCACCCACTAATTCAACATAAGCTTACATACATACGTGATAAGAACACAGGTACAAAGGAATTTCGTGAATTGGTAGACGAAGTTGCAAGCTTAATGGCATTTGAAATTACACGCGATATGCCACTTGAGGAAGTTGAAGTTGAAACTCCTGTACGCAAAGCAAAATCAAAGGTTTTATCTGGGAAAAAGATCGGGATTGTGCCAATTCTTCGTGCTGGTTTAGGCATGGTAGACGGAATTCTACGCTTAATCCCAGCTGCAAAAGTAGGGCATATCGGACTTTATCGTGACCCTGAAACATTGCAACCAGTTGAGTATTATTTTAAAATGCCTTCTGACATTGAAGAGCGTGAATTCATCGTGGTTGACCCAATGCTTGCAACCGGTGGATCAGCAGTAGAAGCAATCAACGCATTAAAGAAGCGTGGTGCTACAAATATTAAATTCATGTGCTTAATCGCAGCGCCTGAGGGTGTAGAAGCAATTAAAGAAGCTCATCCTGATATCGATATCTTCATCGCGGCACTCGATGAGCAACTAAATGACCATGGCTACATTGTTCCAGGCCTTGGAGATGCTGGAGACCGTTTATTCGGTACGAAATAATCAAGAAAAGTGGAAGCGAGCGATTAGCGACGTACGGACTGAGGCCCACACGACGTGGCGAATTTAGTCTGTGTTCCTCCAGAGATAAAGGAAACACGAAGAGCAAAGCGATTCGATGTTGACCTTATCGTACGAAGGGTGAGGGAAGTCAGCTAGTCGCTGCGAGCTGCAACTAGACAATAAAGAAAAGTGGAAGCGAGCGATTAGCGACGTACGGACTGAGGCCCACACGACGTGGCGAATTTAGTCTGTGTTCCTCCAGAGATAAAGGAAACACGAAGAGCAAAGCGATTCGATGTTGACCTTATCGTACGAAGGGTGAGGGAAGTCTGCTAGTCGCTGCGAGCTACAACTAGACAATCAAGAAAAGTGGAAGCGCCTTGCCCAGAAACGAAAAGAGTTTCTAAACGCTACAACAAATCAACATCCACATATTTGACCACCTTTTGAGAAAAACTATCTCAAAGAGGTGGTTTTTTTGTGAGAATTTTACCGGCAATCTGCATGTGTTTGATCCTCCTATTTTCACCAATACCAGCCCATGCTCACCGTTTTCCTGATAGGCCACCATTGCCTGAGTTGGATATGGATGAAATGGCGCATGAAATAATCATCACGGAAGATAATCAATTTGATTTAATAGTAGAAAAAATAAAAAGAAACTATTCCTCCATTAAAATTAACCACATTTACAAACATGTATTTCCAGGCTTTTCTGTGACGGGAAAGAGAAAGGATATACAGAAATTAAAAGCCGAAACAGGTATTCAGCACAGTTCCCCTGTTGCTACATACCAAGTGTCTGTTGAAGAAAGTGTCCCTTTTATTGGCGGCAACGAAATTCGCAGTCATTTTGATAAAAGAGATCACCGCTTAACGGGTAAGGGAGTAAAAGTTGGGGTGATTGATACAGGTGTTGATTACACACACCCGGACCTTAGAATGAATTACAAGGGTGGCTATGACCTTGTTGACGGGGATGATGACCCGATGGAAACGAAAGGGATTGCAGGTCGAAATACCTCACATGGAACTCATGTTGCGGGAATAATTGCGGCAAATGGCAAAATTAAAGGGGTCGCACCCGAGGCTGATATAATTGGCTACCGTGCTCTTGGTCCTGGTGGAATGGGGACATCTGAACAGGTTATTGCGGCCATTGACAAAGCAATTGAAGATAAAGTGGACGTCATCAACCTCTCTCTCGGCAACACCATCAATGGGCCTGACTGGCCGACTAGTCTCGCTTTAGATAAAGCAACGGAAGAAGGGATTGTTGCTGTCACTTCCAGCGGGAACTCGGGGCCGATGGTCTGGACGGTTGGGTCTCCGGGAACTTCTTCAAAAGCCATTTCTGTAGGTGCATCCACACCACCCATGACTTTGCCATATCTAACCGTTGGATTTGCTGATCGAAAAATTCAACTTCAGCCACTCCAAGGGTCAATTCCTTGGAAACTGCAAAAGAAATATGAAATCGCAAAAGCTGGAATCGGCACAGAAACTGAATTTCCAAAAATAAAAAATAAAATTGTTCTAATGGAGCGAGGAGAAATTACTTTTACCCAAAAAGCGGTTCGAGCGTATGAATCCGGCGCGATTGCTGTACTCATCTACAATAATACAGATGGGAATTTCTCAGGATCCCTTGAGAAGGAACTTCCGATACCAGTTGCTTCCCTCTCAAAAGCGGACGGAGAATGGCTTAAAAAACAAATTAAAATGAAAAACAATGTAGTAAGTACCTCCTATCAACGTATTAAGGATACAATTGCTGAATTTAGTTCACGTGGACCGGTTACACATACGTGGGCAATTAAGCCTGATGTGGTTGCTCCAGGGGTTGCGATAGATAGTACCATTCCAAATGGCTATCAGGAAATGCAAGGTACAAGTATGGCTGCCCCACATGTAGCGGGGGCTAGTGCCATATTAAAACAGGCACACCCTGATTGGACACCAGAACAAATAAAAGCAGCCCTGATGAATACGGCGCGCCTCTTAAATAATGAGGAGGGGAACTTGTACAAGCCATATGAACAAGGGGCAGGAAGGATTCAACTCCATGAAGCGATTCACTCAGAAACCTTAATCTATCCAGGATCATTTTCCGCTGGATTGCTTCACCACCAGGATAGGCGGACGAAAAAAAGAATAAGAGTAACGGTAGATAACCAATCCGATGAAGAAAAAAGATACTCATTTGAAGTTCCGGATAATATGAAAGGTGTCCAGTGGGACTTGCCCATCCCTTTTTCGATAAAACCAAAACAGAAAAAGATAATCACAATCGGATTAGATATTACACCTAATATCATTGGTTCGGGCCTACATCACGGGAATTTATTTTTAAAAGAAGGGAAGAATCGTTACCATATCCCATATATGTACGTGATCGAAGAACCTGATTATCCTCGAATCATGGGCTTTCAATTTGGAAAAGACGACAAGGAGGATATATTCCGGTATGAATTATACTTACCTGGTGGAGCGGAAGAGTATGGAATTGTTCTCTATGACCCAGACACGTTGAGGTTCGTCACATTTTTAGACTGGGACCGAAATGTTGCGAGAGGATTAGTAGAGAGAAAGGTGAATCGAAAAGAACGAAAATTAAGAGGGGTATTTAAGGCTGTCATCTATGTAAAAAAAGCAGGCAAAGAGGATATACTTGAAACGGAGATTTCGTTTGAAGATACTATGGTAGGCAGCCATTAAGATAGATTCAGCAATTTCTGCTGAATCTATTTTTAAACCGCCAGCGGAGCCGCAAAAAATCAGACGCAAATAAGCCAAGGCGTATTTGATAGTGGCTAGTCATTTATGAACATTTTGTGAACGATGTTTGAATTTTTGGATTTGCACTACCATAATAGGACTAATAAAAATCACTGTTAAATCGCTTTTTGTAAGCAAAAATGGAACCCCCAAAAATGCTTGTGAGAAACTGAACTTTTTCCCTGCAAACAATTGACATTAAAGGGTGCCTATTGTATGCTTACAAAGGGTATCGATGAGAAGGTTTACATCGTATAAACTCTTGAAAAATTAAGTATTTTCAGACATGTAAAAAAACCTGCCTCGGACGCTGAAGTGAGGTATGCGGATGCGTAAAAATGACAAGCACCCTTTACGAGCCTATGCGCTCATGTCTGGTATTCTATCTCAATTAGTGGGATCAATTCTAGCAGGTATTTTCCTCGGTAGATGGGTTGATCGAATGCTTGACACAGAACCACTTTTTTTAATTATCGGCCTTCTATTAGGACTAGCAACTGGAGTATATGCAACACTTCGACTAGTCAATCATTTTTTCTCAGGAGATTAACTTGATATGCAGGATTTAACCACAGCATTTACGAGGTATCGTAAATACATATTCTACTTACTTGCAATCTATGTACTAGGCTGGGGATTTACTGCATACAAAGCTGTCTTCTTAGGATTAATACTAGGGACAGTAGGAAGTTTGTATTTCCTCTTTTCGTTGGCTCGGAAAAATAAGCAATTTACAAAAGCTTATGAAGAGGGACGAACGGTACGCTCACTTGGGACGATGTCTCGTATGGCGATTGCTGGTTTGGCAGTATTAGTCGTAATGGAGTATCCACAAGAGTTTCATTTAGGTAGTATGATTATTGGATTAATGACAGCTTATTTTGTCATTATGATAGATTTCTTTTTTCAAAAACTTCATAAATAGACTAAAGCGCGAGGCAAAGCTTTGTGCTAGACAATATGGGAAGAGAGGTGAATACTGTTGGGTCACGAAGCTCCTACGTTTAAATTGTTTGGACTTTGGTTTAGTGCATCTAACATGTTAATGATCACAATCGCAAGCGTGATTGTATTCATTATCGCGGTTCTTGGAACTCGTACCCTTGCAATGAAGCCAACCGGTGCTCAGAACTTTATGGAATGGGTCATGGACTTTGTTCGAGGAATTATAAAAAGTTCGATGGACTGGCAAACTGGCGGACGCTTCCAAATATTAGGGATTACTTTACTTATGTATATCCTTGTATCTAACTTTCTAGGGTTACCATTCGCGGTCATTTTTGGCCATGAGTTATGGTGGAAGTCTCCAACTGCAGATCCAACGATTACATTAACATTAGCTGTTATGGTTGTTGGACTATCGCATTACTATGGAATAAAGATGAAAGGTGCTAGAGAATACGGTAAGGATTTCTTTAAACCTATGTCATTTATGTTCCCGTTAAAAATTATCGAAGAATTCGCAAACACTTTAACTCTCGGACTGCGTCTATTTGGTAACATCTATGCCGGTGAAATCCTGCTTGGATTAATCGCAGGTATGGCAGTAAGTGGTTATGGCGAAAGTTTCTTTGGTGGAATTTTAGGTACAATCGGAGCCTTTATTCCGATGATTGCATGGCAAGGATTCAGTATCTTTGTTGGTGCCATTCAGGCATACATCTTCACAATGTTAACAATGGTTTATATTTCTCACAAAGTGAGTACAGACCACTAATAAAAACTTGTCCAAAATGAGACTTTTTGGACAACAAAAATAAACTACTACTATTTTTTTATACAATTAAAGGAGGACTTTTTCAATGGGTTTATTAGCAGCAGCAATTGCAATTGGTTTAGCGGCACTAGGTGCTGGTATCGGTAACGGTCTTATCGTATCTCGTACAGTTGAGGGGATTGCTCGTCAACCAGAAGCACAAGGTAAACTTCAAACTACTATGTTCATCGGGGTTGCGTTAGTTGAGGCGATTCCTATCATCGCGGTTGTTATCGCGTTCATGGTATTTGGTGCTAACGCGTAAGAAGATTTCTCGAAGCTTTCCTTGGTTGCATGTAAGGATTCTCTTATTTTGTAACCATATAAAAGTGAAGGCAACATGAACAAAATGGCGAAGATCATTCCAAGAGAACCTTCGCCATTCCTTTGTATAAACCAAATTTTTTTAAAAATAATTGTGCGTATTTGCGCATGTTTGATGAAAATAAGGACTTCCATTCGACCTGGAACTCGCAAAAGGAGGGAATATAGGTGTTAGATCTTTTTGTCTTAGGCGCTGCCGCTGGTGGATTACCAGTCAACCTTGGTGACATCATCTTCCAATTGGTTGTATTCATCATTTTATTAGCGTTACTTCGTAAGTATGCGTTCGGTCCAATCATGAACATCATGAAACAACGTGAAGAACATATCGCGAATGAAATTGATTCTGCAGAACAAAATCACCAAGAAGCAAAAAAATTAGCAGAAGAACAACGTGAATTACTTAAAAAGTCACGTACTGAGGCTGCTGAGTTAATCGAAAATGCACGTAAATTAGGTGAAGAGCAGAAAGATGGAATTATCCAAGCTGCTCGTGAGGAAGCAAACCGTTTAAAGGAAGCTGCAAAACAGGAAATCGTTCAAGAAAAAGAACAAGCTGTTACAGCTTTACGCGAACAAGTTGCATCACTATCTGTGTTAGTTGCTTCTAAGGTTATCGAAAAGGAACTTAGCCTTGAAGATCAAGAGAAGTTAATTAACGAATATATTCAAGAGGTAGGAGAAGGGCGATGAGCAAAGGAATCGTAGCAAAGCGATATGCAGTAGCTCTTTTTCAATTAGCAAGTGAACAAAATGCACTTGACCAGTACGAAGAAGAAATTCGTACGGTTAAACAAGTGTTTTCAAATAGCGATGAATTCCAAACTGTGTTAAGAAATCCAAAGCTTTCAGTCGATAAGAAAAAAGCGATTGTAACGCAATCCTTTCAAGGATTTTCTCAGATGACATTAAACACGCTACATTTACTGATTGACCGTCATCGTGAGGATATCATCGCAGACGTTGCGGATGAATTTATCACATTAGCGAATGACAAACGCGGGATTGCTGATGCAACAGTATACTCTGTACGTCCTTTAACAGACTCAGAGGAATCAGGAATTTCAAGCGTATTTGCTAGTAAAGTTGGAAAGACATCATTACGTATTCAAAATATTGTAGATCCTAGTCTGATTGGTGGCGTTAAGCTTCGAATCGGAAATCGTATATTTGATGGAAGTGTAAAAGGTAAGTTAGAACGCTTAGAGCGTGAACTTATCCGCTAAAAGATAGGGGTGAAATTCATGAGCATCAAAGCTGAAGAAATTAGTGCGCTGATAAAAAAGCAAATTGAAAACTATCAGTCTGAAATACAAGTGAGCGAAGTTGGTACAGTTATCAGTGTCGGTGACGGTATCGCACGTGCTCATGGCCTCGACAATGTCATGGCTGGAGAACTCGTTGAATTTTCAAACGGTGTCATGGGTATGGCACAAAACCTTGAAGAAAACAACGTTGGTATTATCATCCTCGGTCCTTTCACAGACATTCGTGAAGGTGACGAAGTACGTCGTACTGGACGTATCATGGAGGTTCCAGTTGGTGAAGCATTGATCGGCCGTGTTGTAAACTCTCTAGGACAACCAGTTGATGGTCTTGGTCCAATCGAAACTACTAAAACTCGTCCAATCGAAAGTCCAGCTCCTGGAATCATGGACCGTAAATCTGTTCATGAACCATTACAAACTGGTATTAAAGCGATTGACGCATTAATTCCAATCGGTCGTGGTCAGCGTGAGTTGATCATCGGTGACCGTCAAACAGGTAAAACATCTGTTGCAATCGACACAATCCTTAACCAAAAGAACGAAAATATGATCTGTATTTACGTTGCAATTGGTCAAAAAGAATCAACAGTACGTGGTGTTGTTGAAACTTTACGTAAAAACGGTGCATTAGATTACACAATCGTTGTAACTGCTTCTGCATCTCAACCAGCTCCAATGTTATTCTTAGCTCCTTATGCGGGTGTAACAATGGGCGAAGAGTTCATGTATAATGGCAAGCACGTTTTAGTTATTTATGATGACTTAACAAAACAAGCTTCTGCATACCGTGAACTTTCACTATTACTACGTCGTCCTCCAGGTCGTGAAGCATATCCAGGGGATGTTTTCTACCTACACTCTCGTCTATTAGAACGTGCTGCGAAGCTTTCTGACGAAAAAGGTGGCGGATCTATCACAGCTTTACCATTTATTGAAACACAAGCTGGTGACGTATCTGCGTACATTCCAACAAACGTTATCTCGATTACTGACGGACAAATCTTCTTACAATCTGACTTATTCTTCTCAGGTGTACGTCCTGCCGTTAACGCAGGTTTATCCGTATCACGTGTTGGTGGATCTGCGCAAATTAATGCGATGAAGAAGGTATCAGGTACATTACGTCTTGATCTTGCTTCTTACCGTGAACTTGAAGCATTCGCTCAGTTCGGTTCTGATCTTGATAAAGCAACTCAAGCGAAACTTAACCGTGGTGCTCGTACAGTAGAAGTATTAAAACAAGGTCTAAATAAACCACAAGCAGTAGAAAAGCAAGTTGCGATTCTATATGCATTAACTCGTGGATTCTTAGATGATATTCCAGTAGAAGATATTTCTCGTTTCGAAGCAGAATACTTCGTATGGTTAGAGCATAACCGTAAAGCTGAAATCTTTGATCACATTAAGTCAACTGGAAAACTTCCAGATGATGAAGTATTTACTTCTGCAATCAATGATTTCAAAAAGACATTCGCTGTTTCTGAATAAAACGAAATGCGTAAGCGACCGTATAGCGACGTATGGACTGAGGCCCACACGATGTGGGTCACACAGACGTTGCCACAGGACGTGGCGAACTTAGTCTGTGTTCCTACTACTGGAGATAAAGGAAACACGAAGAGCAAAGCGATTCGATGTTGAGCTTATCGTACGGAGGGTGAGGGAAGTCTCGCTAGTCGCTGGGAGCTGAAGCTGGACATAAAACGAAATGCGTAAGCGACGCGCAATGCGTGCGTCGCTTATCTGAATAAAGCTAGGAAGACTCGGTTCCAAAGCGTTTACGAATAATCGAGGAAAAGGTGGTGAGAACCTTTGGCATCCTTACGTGATATAAAAACAAGAATCACTTCAACGAAGAAAACAAGTCAAATTACTAAAGCGATGCAGATGGTTTCAGCATCTAAGTTTAGCCGTGCTGAAGCAAATGCAAAATCGTTTGTTCCTTATATGGAAAAAATTCAAGAGGTCGTTGCGAATATCGCAGTAGGCAGCTCGGATGCAAGTCATCCAATGCTAATTTCTAGACCAATTAAGAAGACTGCTTATATCGTCATTACTTCTGACCGTGGATTAGCTGGCGCATATAACAGTAACGTGATTCGTGGTGCATACCAAGCGATGCAAAAACGTCATAAAAGCACAGACGAGTTCACAGTAATCGCAATCGGTCGTGTTGGCCGAGACTTCTTTGTAAAAAGAGGAATTTCGGTTAGCTTAGAAATCGCTGGTTTATCTGATCAGCCATCTTTTGCTGAAATTAAAGATATTGCCAATGCTACTGTGAACATGTTCGCGGATGGTACGTATGATGAGCTTTACATGTGGTATAACCACTTCGTAAGTGCGATTCAACACGATGTAACGGAGAAAAAGCTACTTCCATTAACGGACTTAGCTGCAAACAAAAAACAAACTTCTTATGAATTTGAACCTTCACAAGAAGATATCTTAGAGGTATTGCTACCTCAGTATGCTGAAAGTCTCATCTACGGAGCACTTTTAGACGGAAAAGCAAGTGAACACTCAGCTCGTATGACTGCGATGAAAAATGCGACAGACAATGCAAAAGAGCTTATCGACTCACTTACTCTTTCATACAACCGTGCACGTCAAGCGGCAATTACGCAAGAAATTACGGAAATTGTCGGTGGAGCAGCAGCTTTAGAGTAAAAATAAAAAATAAAATTAACATACTTTATGTCAATAGACGTTCAAAAAGGAGGACAAAAAGGGCGGAGAAGGTCGAGGCGGCGAAGCTTTGAGGAGCGGAGTGTATGAGGTAATACATGAGCACCGGAGAAGCAAGCCAACGAAGAGATTCGACAGCAATTTTTCCCGGACTTTTTGAACTTCCTAAAAGTAAGTTAGGAGGGAAAACGATGACAAAAGGACGCGTTACCCAAGTTATGGGTCCTGTTGTAGACGTACAGTTTGACAGCGGCCATCTTCCTGAGATTTATAACGCCCTTACTATTAAACATAGTGCGCGTGATGCAAACGAAGTTAACATCGATTTAACATTAGAAGTTGCGCTTCACCTAGGTGATGACACTGTACGTACAGTTGCGATGTCATCTACTGACGGTGTAGTTCGTGGATTAGAGGTTACTGATACTGGGAAGCCGATTTCGGTACCAGTTGGTGATGTAACACTTGGACGTGTATTTAACGTTCTAGGTGAAAGCATTGACCTTGATGCACCAGTACCTGCTGATGCACGTCGTGATGCAATTCATAGAGAAGCACCAACATTCGAACAACTTTCAACTGAGGTTGAGATTCTTGAAACTGGTATTAAGGTAGTAGACCTTCTTGCTCCATATATTAAAGGTGGAAAAATCGGTCTATTCGGTGGTGCCGGAGTTGGTAAAACGGTTCTTATCCAAGAGCTTATCAACAACATCGCACAAGAACACGGTGGTATTTCCGTATTCGCTGGTGTAGGTGAGCGTACTCGTGAAGGAAACGACTTATACTACGAAATGAAAGACTCTGGAGTTATTTCAAAAACAGCGATGGTATTCGGACAAATGAACGAACCACCAGGTGCACGTATGCGTGTAGCTTTAACTGGTCTTACAATGGCGGAATACTTCCGTGATGAGCAAGGCCAAGACGTGTTATTCTTTATTGATAACATTTTCCGTTTCACTCAAGCAGGTTCTGAAGTATCAGCCCTACTTGGCCGTATGCCATCTGCCGTTGGTTACCAACCAACTCTAGCAACTGAGATGGGTAAATTACAAGAACGTATTACATCAACAAACGTTGGATCTGTAACATCAATCCAAGCGATTTATGTTCCTGCCGATGACTATACTGACCCGGCTCCAGCTACAACGTTTGCTCACTTAGATGCAACAACAAACCTTGAGCGTAAGCTTTCTGAGATGGGTATCTACCCAGCGGTGGATCCATTAGCATCTACTTCTCGTGCTTTATCTCCTGAGGTTGTTGGCGAAGAGCACTACAATGTTGCACGTCAAGTACAACAAACATTACAACGTTACCGTGAACTACAAGATATCATCGCAATCCTAGGTATGGATGAGTTAGGTGATGAGGATAAGTTAGTCGTACACCGTGCGCGTCGTGTCCAATTCTTCTTATCTCAAAACTTCCACGTTGCGGAGCAGTTCACTGGACAACCAGGTTCATACGTACCAGTTAAAGAAACTGTTCGTGGATTCAAGGAAATCCTAGAAGGAAAATACGACTATCTTCCAGAAGATGCGTTCCGTCTAGTTGGTCGAATTGAAGAAGCAGTAGAAGCTGGAAAGCGCATGGGTGTTGAAGCATAATTAACGGGACCTAGGAGGGTATAAAATGAAGACAGTAAAAGTCAATGTCGTGACTCCTGATGGCCCAGTTTATGAAGCTGATGTGGAAATGGTAAGTGCCAAAGCTCAAAGCGGTGAGCTTGGTATCCTACCAGGACATATTCCTATGGTTGCTCCTCTTCAAGTAGGAGCAGTTAGACTTAAGAAGGAAGGCAACACTGAACTTGTGGCTGTAAGTGGAGGCTTTCTCGAGGTTCGTCCTGACCAAGTAACAATCCTTGCTCAAGCTGCCGAAACAGCTGAAGCGATTGACGTTGAACGTGCTAGTGAAGCGAAAAAGCGCGCAGAACAACGCTTGCAGGCGAAACAAGATAATGTAGATTTTAAACGGGCAGAGCTCGCTTTAAAACGTGCCATCAATCGATTAAACGTAACACAAAATAAATACTAAATTAGTATTTGGAACCCCTGTGGCCTATGGCCCGGGGGTTTTTTGTATATGAGGAACCATTTACATTGACAGGTAAGAGGATGTTGCTAAAATCGATAGAACCGGAATAATATTGATAGAACTGTTATATAACCAAAAGAATCAATAAAACGTTTATAGAATGAAAATTTAACATTCCCCTTTTTACGGTGCATACAGGGTTTATGTGGCTGTAAAAATGTTTTTTTACATACAGTCTAAAAAGAATATTGGAAATTTTTATTTTTGATGAAACCTTAGGTCTTTTTCTTGTATCTAAGAAGTAGGTTGACTCGGAAAGGAGAGCATACTTTGGATATCGCAAAAGAGGTGAAAAAGGCTAAGCGTGGGAGCAAGTCTTCCTTTGAAAAACTGATTATCGAACATAAGCTTTTGATGTATCGCGTGGCAAAGACAATTTTATCGAACGATGAGGACTGTGCGGATGTGATACAGGAGGCTATCATCAAAGCATACGAAAAGATTGATACGTTGAGAGAGCCTATGTATTTTAAAAGCTGGTTGTGCAAAATTGTCATAAATGAATGTTACCAGCTGCTAAGACAGAAAAAGAATGTGGTTAATATGGAGGAATGGTTAGAAACTCCAATAAAGGAAACTGGTTATGAAAAAGTCGAGGTTGAGCAAATGCTCGAAAAATTACCGGAAGAGCAATCTCGGTTGTTGAAGCTTTTTCATATTGAGGGAATATCGATTTTGGAGTTAGCTCATATTTATGAGGTTCCTGAAAATACGATTAAAACGAGATTACGCCGTTCCCGTGAAAAAATGCGTGAACTATGGAATGAAATTGAGGGGGGATCCATATGGACAAATGGGAAGAGCAAATAAGGCTAAAGGCAAATCCACAGCTTCCTGTAAGTGTGGAGCACCGCATGAATGAAACACTCCGATCCCTTCCGAAGAAGAAAACATATCCACGTTTCTATTATTCAGCTGCTGCCATTTTTATTGTAGGGTTCCTTCTCTTTGGGATATCGTTTATGTCACCGACATTAGCCGAAACAATGAGGTCTGTTCCTGTAATCGGTTCAATCTTTAAAATGGTAGGGGATATTGGAACTGAAAAGGGTGAAGAAGAAGGGCTGACGACATTACTTGGGCAACAAGTAGAAGTAAATGGGCAAGTGATTACTTTCACAGAAAGCCTTTATGATGGTTCACAGATCCATATTGGGTACCTGATTGAATCGTATACACAAGTGGATCACAAACAGTCTACTGATTTTCTATCCGACTTATGGTTGACTATTGATGGGAAAGGAGTCAGCTATGGGATGGGAGGACGTGGTGAGGAATTAAAAAATGGAGATTATGCTGGAGTCATAAGCATTAAAATTCGTGAGGAACTTCCTGAGAATTTTACGCTAGGAATCAAGTCGAAAAAAGAAAAATCATTGGATGTGGAATTACCAATTAAGAAACAAGGAACTAATCAAGCATTTTTAGTGAATGAGTTGTTGGAAACGCAAGATTTAACGATTCAAGTCGATAAGGTTACATTTTTCCCGACGAGTACTGAAATTGCAATGCGTCAAATTATGGATGAAAAAACTTACAATAATAATAAATATGAATGGATGGATTATCAGGTTATTGACGACCAAGGACGTGTGCTGCAACCTTTAAGTGGAGGTGGAAGTGGTGGTTTGTCAAAGGGGAAATTTGTGCAGACTTTGAAACAATACTTTGAGCCTCTGGAGAATATTCCAAAGTCACTGACCATTAAACCCTATCTGTGGGATGTAACTGAGGAGAAAGCAGAAGAAGTTAGAACCAAATGGGAAGGAAAACAGCTGGTACTTCCACAAGGTGAAATCGGAGAAACATCGGTATTGGATATTAAGAGTGAAGATGGGATCGTGACGCTTACAGTAGAGACCACTGGAGATAATGGGTACTTCCAGTCAAATAGTATTTGGATTGAGGATACAAATGGGAATGCCTATTATTCTGAGAATGCTCCAAAAAGAGTAGAAGGCACGACCAATCAGTATCTTATACAGTGTGAGGCTAATCTAGCAGTCGAGGATATAAAGGTGGTTACCTATAAACAAAAAGCTCCTAATTATTTAGAGGAGCTAGAGGTGACGATTGAGTTCGAGGGGTAAATGTGAGTTCGGGGCTACCTAGCAACGATCCTTGCTCAAGGCTGCAAAAAACAGCTGAAGCAATTGACGTTGAACGTACTAGAGAAGCAAAAAAGCGTGCAGAACAACGCTTGCAGGCGAAACAAGAGAATGTAGATCTTATCACTTTAAAACGTGCCATCAATGATAAATAACCCCAAACATATACTAATTTTAGTATTGAAAACCCCCAGAGTCCTTTAGATTCTGGGGGGTTTTGTAGGTTATTATTATCTATCTTTTGTAATGCACAGTTTTAATAATATTCACTTTAACATCAATCTTTTTAATAGAATCCTTACTAACCGAATTAATCGTAGCTAAATCCCATTCTTTTAAATGATACCGATATGCCTTTTCGCTGATGTTTAATAGATCTGTTTGTATAGCATCGCTTTTTTGTATGGTCTTTTCAAGTTCTTTTTTAATTTGTTTTTCGACTTCCTTTTTTATCTCGGTATAGCTAAGATTTTCCTGGTTTTGTGCAATTTGAACATTCATTTTTAGAGTCAATTGATAGGTGGGTGTTGAGCCACGGTCGACCTTTATTGTCATTTTAGGTTTTTGGATAATTAAACTTATCTTATTTTCTATTAAATTATATGGAATGTTGTTTATATCCTTAGATAACCACTTTAATCCTACTAAGTCTTCTTTAGCTATCCACCCTTTGTATTGTTGCTGTGATACCGCAAACCCACCTGATACAATGGCGATTTTATTTTTTTTATCCTCCTCTGAGAAACTCGCATCGTTTAATGAGAGAGAAGGGATGATAAATGATCCTGTAGGCTGATAATAGGTGGAAATAAAACGATTGTATTCTTTGATTGGGATAATATAATTATTTATCAAAAGCAGGTCTGGATTGTGAATGATCGTGTAAAGGGAAGCAAAGTTAAAGAAACTATCTCCTAATAAGATATCTTTGACATTCTCCTTAGTCCCAAAAAACCAGAGATTGTACCGCAATAATGGATTTTGCCCAATATACTCTATTACGGATTTCATTTGATCCTTTATCACATTCTCACTTAAAATGATGGTATTCACATGTCCATAATAAAATGGCAGTGGTGATTTTTGCTCCAATTCATTTAAGGCAGCGTATATAGTTTTCGCTTTAGCTTCTCCAATCAAATTTGGTACGGATTCTTGGAGTGAAGACGTACCCTCCTGCTTTGCGATATTTGCAAAATTCTGAGCTTGGATATAGACAATAAATTCACCATCTGCGTAATCAATCCCTATCCCTGTAATATATGCTTGACTTTGAATTTCTTTTGCTCCACAACCGACAAGGGTCACAACTATAATCCATATGATGATAACAAGAAGAGTTTTTTTCATAGCCTACTCCTTTTGTGCCTCACGATCAGAATCTACTGGTTGAAATGCTTGGTTTCGTTTTTTCATAAAGGGAAAGGGGAGCCTAATCAAACTATTGATCAGATCTCTAGGCTTAGGTCGATATAAGGATGTCACATAAGGATAACCAAAGCTTTCTGATGAAACAAGTATAGTCATAATAATGAATAATGCAATGAAAAAACCATATAATCCTAGGAACGAAGAAATCAATAGGACAGAAAATCGCAAGATCACAATATTGTTTGATATGGTTTGATTTATCAGTATGTAACCAGAAATGACGGTAATTGAAATCACGACTAGACAGGAAGGCGAAGTTAAGCCCGCGCGAATTGCTGCATCTCCGATAAATAATCCACCTAGAACAGCCACAGTCTGTCCAACGGGTTTTGGAAGACGAACCCCTGCCTCTTTAAATAATTCAAATAAGGCGAGCATCAAAAATGTCTCCATTGGTGCGGATAACGGGAGACCTAATCGAGATGCCGATATCGTTGCGACGAGTGGATATGGTAGTTGGTCGATTTGAAAGGAGATTAAAGAAATATAAAATCCAGGTAGAAAAATGGTGATTAGGAGCGCAAAGAGCCTGAATATCCTAACAACACTGATGTAATAAAAACTATCGTGCATATCTTCAGGTGAAAATAAGGTTTGATTAAAACTAGTGGGACCTATTAAACAAGATGGACTTCCGTCTACTAAAATGACAAATCTCCCTTGGGTCAATGATTTTACAGCGAAATCCGGTCTTCCTGAATGATCCATCAGGGGGAAGATAGAAAATGAACTATCAAATAGGCGTTCCTCGAGCGAATAGCTGCTAACGAGAATATCCACTTTAATGGATTCAATTCGTTTTTTGACCTCTTCCAATACAGATGGATTAATAATATCGTCTATATAGTGCAGGACTACTTTTGTACGACTTCGTTCTCCAATGGAGAATTCAACACTTTTAAGAGAAGAGGTTTTTAACCTTTGACGGATTAACGCCATATTATCCGATATATTCTCTACAAATCCATCTCGAGGCCCCCTAATAGAGGATTCTAAATTTGATTCTTCAGGACTCCGCTTTGGAATCTTTGATACAGGGATAAAAAAAAGATCTTTTAAGTCATGACTAAAAATAAGCAATTCTCCTGAGTATAGTTTTTCTTCGATTTCTTGTTTTGCATGGTTAAAATCTTTGGGCTTATTTACATCGAGGACATTGCTGATTACATCATAGGTTAAGAATCCATTTGATTCCCACACATCGTAGATGGTTGGAAAAATGACTTGATTCATATTATTTATATCTACTAAATGAGGGCAATACATGAATGTTATTGTGAATTCTCCATACGACTTCTCTTTAACTACGATATCTGAAGAACTTTCAAACCAATTCTTCAGATTGCTTATGAGGACTTCAACTTTGTTCACTTTTACTTTCTCCATGTTTTTCACCCGCCAAATGAATCAGTAATAAAAAGAATAGTAAAATGAAGATTTGAACACCAAGACTGATCGGGAAATAAATATTTTTTAAAAATAAAAAAAAGGAATGCGCATCCCATGGAATATAAACACCTAAAATTAGAATTGAATAAAGGGTAGGAAGCACCCATTTTGCGCTTTTTCGAAACGTAAAGAGCTTTTCCACAATAAACAAACATAAACTTATTCGAACGAAAGCCCCTGAAAGCCACTGAAACATGGACAGGAAATCTAATCGGGTAATATGTTCACCTATTTTTAACAATCGCCATTCTTCATAGGCAGGATTTCTCAGCTTTACAGCCTCTTGTAGTCCAAATTCAGATAGAGCTCCTGTTAGGGGGCCTAAAATTAAGCATACAAGCATGAATCCAGTCAGAATTAACCACTTAGCTTTAAGTTTGTTTTGGATAAAAGGGGTTAAAAACAATAAAAAAACGATATCAAATAAACCTGAGCATGAATAAAGGATTCCTTGCAAAAATTCACTGTACCCATTTTCAAAAAACGGAAAAAGTAATTCATAATCCTTCCTCGGTGTGTTTCCAATTCCAACTGTGAAACCAAAGATAGATACAACAGGTAAAGAAATAAAAGCGATTGTACTTATCGTCAGTAATCCTTTTAATGAAGCATAAAAACATACAACAGCAAACATGATGATAATAACAAAGTCTGGGGTATCAAGAGAATAGTTCCCTTTTGCCCATATAAATGTGAACTTTAACGTAACCAAGGCTACAAGTAAGAAATAAGAACCAAGTATTCCGTTTAGCAAAGTGTAAATCCATTTATATTTAACTTTTTTACTAAGCAATGAAAATATGTCAGTTTGCCCATTTATTTTTTTATAGAGATAGTAAACAAGTAGAATCCAGATAATGAATGGAATCGTGCTAAAAATAACACTTAACCATGAATCCCTGTTCGAAGTTGATAAGAGTACAGGGAGAATCTGGACATGTACCATAAAACCGGTAGACATTATCAAAAGTACATATATATGAACTGCGCTTATAAGCTTTCCTTTCATTTAAAGCCACCTTAATATCAATCATTTCCTATTATAGGTTGTGCGTTGAAGGTAAAGCTTATGCATAAGAACCGCTTGTTTTCATGGCTCTTTCCTTTTTTGGACAATAATTTTGATTTATGGCTGATATTTTTCGTTTATGGACAATAGTCTATTAGTATAGGACAATATTTAAAATTTATGGACGATAGAGGTTGGAGGGATTGAATGGAGTTGGAGATGCAGGTTTTGGTGAGGTAATTTTACAGTCAAAAGGTATGGCTCTTTTCTAAAAGATTGTTGCTTTTTGTTAATAAATTGCAAACCAAGTTGATTGGAGCGTAAGGTGGCGACGAGGAGGCTCAAGCCACGCCCGCGGAAAGCGTCCACCTGAAGCGGAAGTCAACGATATAAAAACAACAAAGTTTGCGAAAACAGCCAAAGGAATAAATGTATATTGCATTGATACGAATAAAGTGTATTCGTACCCTCAGTTGGTGAAAAAGCTTGTTCGAGGCATGAATCACATGATTGAAAAAATGAAGATCCTTACTATTGTTCTATAAAAATAGAAATTGTTATTTTTAATGAACGTAAAGCACATCATTTCAGCCCCGGCTGAAACAATAAATTAAAGAAAAAATGACTAGAATTACAAGCTTTTTCTGCCCATTTTTACTTTATTTGTCTTAAATGGTAATTTCGTAGAATATGTGCCAGGTTTGGTCGACACTAGGCTGGGAAAAGTGCTATAATGTATTCGGTTACATTTATAATATTTTGGCAATAAAATTTTATTCAGTGCTGTTCCATACTTTTTCGAGTTGGTGATGAAATTTGAATACATAATTGTGGTGTGTTCCAAACGTGACTGAATAAAGTTTGCCTCCGGCGGATGCCTCGATTTTGAAAAGAAACTTTTCGCAAGCTTGAAAATAAATCGGGTGCAAATACGCCATGGCGCATTTGATTATATTAGATATCGGAGGGGGCTACATGGAGGATCTGTTGAATCAGTATTTGAATAATTACTTGATTGTGGTTGTCTTCTTGTTGTTGGGAATTCTACTCCCGATTGTGGCGTTGTTTTTGGGGAAGTTGCTACGGCCACATGCACCGAGTGAGGAGAAGGCTACTACATATGAGAGTGGGATTGAGCCATTCCATGATTCGCGTGTACAGTTTAATGTACGCTATTATATCTTTGCGTTATTGTTTGTTATTTTTGATGTTGAGACTGTATTTTTATATCCATGGGCAGTTGCCTACGAAAAACTCGGGATTTTCGCATTAGTTGAGATGTTGATTTTCGTTGTTATGCTCGTTATCGGCTTAGTATATGCTTGGAAGAAGGGCGTGTTAAAATGGATTTAAAAATTGATGGAATTTCAGATTTAGAGATGGAAGAGTTAAAGAGAAGTGTATTTATGACGACGCTAGAGCAGGTGAAAGGTTGGGCGCGAAGTAATTCGTTGTGGCCACTTACATTTGGTCTAGCTTGTTGTGCAATTGAAATGATGGGGACAGGTTCTTCCCACTATGATTTGGATCGATTTGGTTCCTTTTTCCGAACATCTCCACGTCAGTCCGATTGCATGATTGTATCAGGTACAGTGACCAAGAAGATGGCACCGGTTTTAAAGAGATTGTATGATCAAATGCCAGAACCAAAATGGGTCATTGCGATGGGTTCATGTGCAACAGCAGGGGGTCCTTATGTGAAATCATATGCGGTTGTGAAAGGGGTCGACCAGATTGTACCTGTTGATGTATACATCCCAGGCTGTCCACCAAACCCAGCTGCACTTATTTACGGGATTAATAAATTAAAAGAAAAGATTCGCTATGAGGCTAAAACGGGGAAGAAGGTGATTTAGCGTGAGCGAAGAAAAAGACCTGGAACAACTTAAGCGAGAGGCTGCAGAGAAGGCGAAGGAAGCTGCAAAAAAGCGACTAGCCGAAAAACAGGCAGCTGAAGCGAAAAATAAAGAGGAATCCAAGGAAGAAAATATAGATATTGCGAAGGCAAAAGCTGCTGCGGCAGCAAAGGCGAAGGCCGCGGCGCTAGCTAAGCAAAAGGCCAAACTACAAGCTGAAGAGGCGACAGCGTCTAATGAAGATTCAGAATCATCAGAAGAAGTAAATATTGACATTGCAAAACAAAAGGCAGCAGCGGCAGCGAAGGCAAAAGCCGCGGCACTAGCAAAGCAAAAGGCGGCAGAGGCTGCATCAGCGGACACGTCAGAGGGAGACGATAAAGCAACTGCGAAAGCGAAAGCAGCAGCGGCAGCAAAGGCGAAGGCCGCGGCACTAGCAAAGCAAAAGGCGGCAGAGGCCGCATCAGCGGACACGTCAGAAGGAGACGACAAAGCAACTGCGAAAGCGAAAGCAGCAGCGGCGGCAAAGGCGAAGGCCGCGGCATTAGCGAAGCAAAAAGCGGCTGGTGGAGCATCAAGTGATGACGACTTAGCGAAGGCGAAGGCAAAGGCGGTTGCGGCAGCGAAAGCAAAGGCTGCAGCACTGGCGAAGCAGAAGGCGGCTGAAAAAGCGGGCGAAGGATCAACAGATGATGAACTAGCAAAAGCGAAAGCGAAAGCTGTAGCAGCAGCCAAGGCAAAAGCGGCGGCAGCAGCGAAAGCCAAAGCGGCAGCTGGCGGTGGTGGCGACGATCTTGCGAAGGAAAAAGCGAAAGCAATTGCAGCAGCCAAGGCAAAGGCCGCGGCAGCAGCAAAAGCAAAAGCCGCTGCAGGTGGAGCACCTGGGGAAGTAGTAGAAGAAGAGGCAACGCCGTCACCTAACCAAAAATATTTGGATAAGTACGTGAAAGTAATCACGGAGCACCTAGGTGGTGACGTTTTAGAAGATTCATATATTAATACATTATCAAAAGATGTGCCAACACTTGTTGCAAAGCCGGATACATATTATAGGATTGCACAGTTTTTAAAGTTTAATGAACAGCTTGGATTTGATTATCTATCGGAACTCCATGGTACAGACTTCCAATCGCATATGGAAATGTATGTTCACTTATACTCTTATAAAAACCGTCAATCTGTTGCATTAAAAGTGAAGCTTGACCGTGATGAGCCAACGACTGCATCCTTACAGCCTTTATGGGAAGGCGCAAATTGGCCAGAGCGTGAAGCATTTGATTTGCTCGGGATTAAATTTGAAGGACATCCAAATTTAACACGAATCCTATTGCCGGACGACTGGGTGGGACATCCACTTAGAAAAGACTATGAACCGTTTGACGTGGAGGTGTAGCATATGATTCGTACAGAAGAAATGCTCCTAAATGTAGGGCCACAGCATCCAAGTACGCACGGAGTATTCCGTCTTGTTGTTAAAATTGACGGAGAAATCATCACAGAAGCTACACCCGTAATTGGATACCTACACCGTGGAACAGAAAAACTTGCAGAGGACTTGCAATACACACAAATCATTCCGTACACAGACAGAATGGACTATTTGTCAGCGATGACGAATAACTATGTACTTTGTCATGCGGTTGAAACAATGATGGACATTGAGGTTCCTGAGCGGGCTGAATACTTACGGATCCTCGCTATGGAATTGGGGCGAATTGCGAGTCACCTTGTATGGTGGGGCACGTATTTACTTGATATCGGAGCAACAACACCGTTTCTTTATGCATTTAGAGAGAGAGAAATGATTATTAATTTACTAAATGAGCTTTCCGGGGCAAGGCTGACCTTTAACTACATGCGTGTAGGTGGGGTTAAATGGGATGCGCCTGAAGGTTGGATTGAAAAGGTAAAGGAATTTGTTCCATATATGAGGTCACAGCTTCCAGGGTACCACCAGCTAGTAACAGGAAATGAAATTTTCAGGGACCGTGTCATTGGAGTTGGAAAGTACACGAAGGAAGATGCATTAAATTACTCCCTAAGTGGTACGAATCTTCGTTGTACAGGTGTTAAATGGGATCTTAGAAAAGATGAGCCATATTCAATCTATGACCGCTTTGATTTTGACGTACCAACGAGAGACGGTGGAGATGCATGGGCACGTTATCACTGCCGTATGGAAGAGATTGAGGAATCTCTTAAAATAGTAGAACAGGCTGTGGAACAATTCCCTGAAGAAGGTCCGATTATGGCCAAGGTTCCGAAAATAATTAAAGCACCAAAGGGTGAAGCATATGTACGAATTGAATCACCACGTGGAGAAATTGGCTGCTATATTTCGAGTGATGGTAAAAAAGAACCGTATCGTTTGAAATTCAGACGTCCGTCATTCTACAATCTCCAAATCCTCCCGAAGCTTTTAAAGGGTGAGAATATGGCAAACCTGATCACCATTTTAGGTGCAATCGACATTGTCCTCGGGGAGGTTGACGGCTAATGATAGAAAACCTACTGAATTCACCTCCGAGTTGGCTGAATTTTGGTATTTTCTTTTTACTTGCAACCGTCTTACTATTAGTCATCCTAGGATTCGTTACGTATGGAATCCTTGCAGAACGTAAGGTGATGGGCTTCATGCAAGCACGTCAGGGTCCGAACCAAGTAGGGGGACGCTGGGGGCTTTTACAAACAGTGGCTGACGTATTAAAGCTTCTTATTAAAGAAGATGTAATCCCGAAAGTGGCGGACCGTCCCCTGTTTATACTTGCACCTGTGCTTGCGTTTGCTCCAGCCTTCATGGTTGTGGCAGCACTTCCGTTTACGGAAAGCTATAAATTTGCAGATATTGGGGTGGGGTTGCTCTATTACATCGCCGTATCTGGACTCACTACGATTGGAATTGTCGCAGGTGGTTGGGCATCGAATAATAAATATGCCCTCATGGGAGGAATGCGTGCAGCTGCACAGATGATTTCCTATGAAATTCCGCTGGTGATGTCAGTGATTGGGGTTATTTTATTATCTGGAAGCTTGAATCTTTCTGATATTGTTGAAGCTCAGGATAAGGTTTGGTTTATTTTTGCACAGCCGATTGCCTTTATTGTATTTTTTATCGCGTCTGTTGCCGAATTAAACCGTGTGCCATTTGACTTACCTGAAGCAGAATCAGAGATTGTCGCTGGTTTCCATATTGAGTATTCAGGATTTAGATGGGCTTTCTTTATGCTTGCCGAATATGTGTATATGTTTGCGATGGCAGCCTTAACGACCGTTCTTTTCTTAGGAGGCTGGAAACCAGTTTTATTCCTAGACTTTATACCTGGTGCCGTTTGGTTCTCATTAAAGTTTAGCTTGGTAATCTTTGTTTTAATCTGGTTCCGTTCCACCTTCCCACGTTTACGTGCTGACAGACTGATGGAATTCGGTTGGAAAGTACTCCTTCCAATTGCATTAGCTAACATCTTCTTATCGGCTTTAATTAAGGAATTATTTTTCTAGGTTCTTTTCTAAAAACTTGTTGCTTTTTGATAAGTGTGCAAACCTAGTTGATTGGAGCGTAAGGTGGCGACTCCTCGAAAATGTATTCACATTTTCTTCGTGCGTGGGTTATTTCAAAGAAGCAAATTCAGAGTCCAGCGGGAAAAGAGTGAGACTTGAGACCCCGCAGGAGCAGTAGCGACCTGTCCAGTTGCAGCGGCTAGAAACTCGGGAAATTTCAACTCCTCCTTCAGAGGCAAATTACGCCTCTTTGTCGGAGTGGCCAATTTTCTCGTTTCTGTGCAAGCCGCCTCCACATTTCGTTGAGGAGGATCAAGCCACGCCCGCGGAAAGCGTCCACCTGAAGCGGAGGTCAACGATATAGTAAACAACAATGTTTGCGAAAACAACGTTTTTCTAAAAAGGATTCGTGTACCGAAACTACCTTATAAAGGGGTGACAAACTATGTTTGGCTTGCTGAAAGGGATGAAATATACCCTTAATCAATTAACCTATAAAAAAGTCACATATGATTATCCGAATGAACCATTACCACTACCAGATCGCTTTCGTGGTATTCAAAAATTTTATCCGGAAAAATGTATCGTATGTAATCAATGTGCCAACATTTGTCCAACCGATTGTATCCAGCTAACCGGGAAAAAACACCCTGACCCGACCAAAAAAGGGAAAATAATTGATACCTATGATATTAACTTTGAAATTTGTATTCTATGTGACCTATGTACTGAGGTTTGTCCGACAGAAGCAATTGTCATGACAAACAACTTTGAACTTGCGGAATACAGTCGTGATGACTTATTTAAAAACCTTGAGTGGTTAGATGAAAATGATACGAATGTAAGGAAGGAGAATAAAGCGTGACTGGAGAATTTTTAGCATTCATAGTCCTAGCAATTAGTGCGATTGGCGGCGGTATATTAATGCTGAACCTCCAAAAGGTCATCCACATGGTAATCGCACTTGTATTCACCTTCATTAGTATCGCAGGTTTGTATGTGATGCTTCATGCAGAATTCGTTGCAGCTGTGCAAGTCTTAATTTACTCAGGGGCCATCACCATTTTAATGCTCTTTGGTATTATGCTGACGAAACACAATGACACAAACGAACCAAAAGTAAGTCGTGGTCGAACCTTCCTTGTTCTTTTTGGAATCCTTGCATTTGGTGTTGCTGTTTACCTTGGCATTTACGATTTGGATTTTGGAGGGCAAGCGACAGACCTGCACGTGAACAATACGGAGAAGATTGGAATGGAGCTTTATGCAAAATACGTGATTCCATTTGAATTAACATCTGTTGTCTTACTTGTGGCGTTAGTAGGGGCAATCATCTTAGCGAAAAAAGACAATGTAGAGGAGGCGAACGAGGAATGAGTTCTGTTCCATTAGCAGCCTACCTCATCCTAGCGTTAATTTTATTTTGTATTGGTCTTTACGGGGCATTCACAAAAAGAAATACAGTTATTGTGTTAATTTCTGTTGAATTGATGCTAAATGCGGTAAATATTAATTTTGTGGCTTTTAGTAAATACGGAATGGTCCCTGGAATTACGGGTCAAATTTTCTCACTGTTTACAATCGCCATTGCTGCAGCTGAATTTGCTGTTGGTCTAGCTATTTTGATGGCGTTGTACCTAAATAAACGCACAGTTAATATTGATGAAATGAATACGATGAAGCATTAACCTAGCTTTTGTTGGGAGAATAAAACGACAATACGCTAAGTCGTATTTGATGAAGTACCGGTAAAGGCTGTGAACCAAATGGTCTACTCAGCCTTAGCCGCAAGCCAAAGAAGGGGATTGTGATACGATGATGGAAAATGCATGGATCATACCGCTTTTCCCGCTTATCTCTTTTTTGTTCCTTCTTATATTCGGTAAACGATTGAAGGAGTCGAGTGCGTATCTAGGCATTCTGCTAACATTTATTTCATTCGTCTACTCGGTGTTGGTTCTCATTTCGAGACTTGGGAACTCAACATACAAATATGAGAGCACGTGGTTATCAATTGGGGATGTTCACTTAACAGCGGGGTTTGAAGTCAATCAATTAAATGCACTTATGTTAGTGGTAGTATCGCTTGTCAGTTTTTTAGTACATATGTATTCAAAAGGGTATATGCATGGTGATGAGCGCTTTCCTGTTTTCTATGCGTACCTTGGGTTATTTACTTTTGCGATGTTAGGATTGGTCATTTCTCCAAACCTTCTCCAAACGTATATTTTCTGGGAGCTTGTAGGACTTGGTTCATTCCTATTAATTGGTTTCTATTTCTATAAGGAAGAAGCAAAAGCTGCAGCGAAAAAAGCGTTTATTATGACGCGTATCGGAGATGTAGGCTTATTAATTGGGATGATTCTATTATTCTGGCAAGTTAACAGCTTTGAATATGATGAAATTTTTAGCGCCGTTGGTGCTGGAGATATTTCACCAACCATGATCACATTAACTGCGATTTTAATTTTTGTGGGAGCTGTTGGTAAATCTGGTCAATTCCCACTTCACACCTGGTTGCCGGATGCGATGGAAGGTCCGACACCTGTTTCAGCTTTAATCCACGCAGCTACAATGGTTGCGGCGGGGGTTTATTTAGTGGCAACGACGTATCCTTTATTTGCTGCAAGTCATGCCGCGTTGATGACAGTTGCGATTATCGGAGGAATTACAGCGATTTTTGCAGCATCAATAGGTTTAGCACAAAAGGATATTAAACGTGTTCTGGCCTACTCTACTGTGAGTCAGCTTGGCTATATGATGCTTGCATTAGGATCTGCCGGGTATGTTGCAGGAGTATTCCACTTAATGACACATGCTTTCTTTAAAGCATTGTTGTTCTTGGCAGCGGGTAGCGTCATCCATGCTGTTCACACACAGAACATTGAGGAAATGGGTGGATTGTGGAAAAAACTTCGCATTACAGGTCCTCTATTCTTAATTGGGACCTTAGCTATCAGTGGTGTTCCATTTTTCTCAGGTTTTTTCAGTAAGGATGAAATCTTAATTGCGACCTGGGCACAAGGGAATTACGTGCTGTTCTGGTTAGCGGTGATTGCGGCTTTCTTTACTGCATTTTATATGTTCCGCTTGTTCTTCATGGTGTTCACTGGTGAGGCAAGAGGAAAACAAACAAATGTCAAAGAATCACCGAGTGTGATGACAATACCGATGATTGTTCTTGGAGTTCTAGCGGTTGTAGCAGGATATGTGAACACACCTTGGTTTGGCACCTTTTTAGGGGATTGGTTAACAGAAGGTACGAACCTATATGGACCAAGTCATCACGAAGGGCCAGGTTGGATTATGGCTGTTGCAACATTTGCGTCCCTATTTGGTCTGCTGCTTGCCTATGGGATGTATCAACGGAAGTCTATTTCAAGAGACTTTTTCAGCTCTCGCGCACCAATTATGTATAGTGTCGTCTATAACAAATATTTTATTGATGAATTTTATAACATGACCGTTGTCTACGCGACAAAGGTATTTAGTTTATTCCTTCGCTATATAGATGAATTTTTAGTAGGGGGAATTGTAAAAGGCGTGGCAATGGCAACCCAAGGAATCGGAAAGCTTGGAGCTAAGCTTCAAAACGGGCAAGTTCAAATGTACACTTCCGTTGCCTTTGTTGGATTAGCGATTTTACTACTTGTTGTGGCACTGACAGGGGGGTACTTAAGATGAGCTCATTTATTCTTTCACTTTTAGTATTCTTCCCGATTTTAGGTATTGCACTACTTGCTTTTGTACCAAAAACTGAGGAAAAAACGATTAAATTAGTTGGCGTATTAGCTACTATTCCTTCATTGGTATTGGCTCTTTATGTGTACGGGTTTTATACAGGTGGCGGAGACCTTGAAAAGCTAAAGGAATCAGTCTATTGGTTTGGCTTTCTGCCAAAAGGCAATCCGTGGGAAGTCAATTATGAGATGAGTCTAAACGGATTCACCCTAGTACTCGTTCTTTTAACAACTGTGATTTCCACACTTGCTGCTATTGCATCCGTTCATATCAAGAAGGAATGGAAAGGCTACTTCATGCTCTTCCTTTTACTTGAACTAGGAATGCTTGGCGTATTCACAGCCGGGAACTTACTATTGTTCTTCGTGTTCTTTGAAATGACCTTAATCTCTACGTTTTTTCTCATTGGGAAGTGGGGATATTTTGAAAAAGAAAAAGCAGCATTTAGTTTTTTAATCTATAACGGATTAGGTTCCGCGATCTTGCTGATCGTGATCATGATCATTTTTGCAAAGGCTGGAACAACGAATATTTCGGCACTAACGGCGATTTTTGCCAGCCCGGCAGATAGCTTGCCAATTCCAGGTACATTTTCTGAGGACCTAAAACTTGGATTATTGATTGCGATCATCATTGGATTTGGAATTAAATTGCCGATTTTTCCACTTCATACATGGATGCTTCGTGTTCACGTACAAGCACCGCCATCCATTGTCATGATACACTCAGGAATCCTTTTAAAGATTGGAGCTTACGGGATCATCCGCTTCGGAATGGGATTCTTCCCAGATGAATTCAGCACACTTGCTCCAATTGTTGCGGTGCTGGGAGTAATCAATCTTTTGTATGGGGCATTTTTAGCATTCGTCCAAAAAGACTTCAAAATGGTTCTGGCGTACTCGAGTATTTCGCATATGGGAATTGTGTTGATAGGACTTGGTGCGATGAATGAAGCGGGAGTGCAAGGCGCCGTATTCCAAGTTGTGTCACATGGCTTGATTTCAGCATTATTGTTCTTCTTAATTGGGGTCATGTACGAGAGAGCAGGCACATCGTATATTGATAAGCTTGGTGGGCTTGCAAAGGTGATGCCACTAACGGCTGGATTCTTATTAGCAGCTGCGATGGCTTCACTTGGTTTACCTGGGATGTCCGGATTCGTTAGTGAATTCATGGCATTCCTTGGGCTGTTTAAGGAAATGCCAGTTCTCGCTGCGGTTGGGGCAATCGGCATTATTATGACAGCTGTGTATTTGCTTCGTGCAGTACTACATGTGACATATGGTAAGACGATTCATTCCTATGAGGGAGCAGTTGATTTACGTCCAATTGAAATGGTACCGGTATTGGTGTTACTTGCGTTTATCGTATTGATTGGTGTTTATCCTAACGTGCTTACACAGCCACTTCAGGTTGCACTTGAAACTATCATGCTAGGGTTAGGAGGGTGAGCCGATGGATACAGAAACTTTACTAAGCTTTGATTGGGGAGTTATGGCACCTGAATTTATCATCCTCGGTGTTGCAACCCTTCTATCGTTACTGGATTTATTTATGGGAAAAGACAAGGACCGACGGCCACTCGGTTGGATTGGAGTCGTGGGAATCCTTGTTGCAATCGGGTTTACGGTTTCGTTAATCGGGAATGATGTCACATCGATTTTGTACGATACATTTAGACTTGATTCCTTTGCGATTGCTTTTAAATTAATTTTACTAGTGGGGACAGGACTTGTACTCTTGCTAGCAATGAGCTATGAACCCGAAGAGGGGCTTGTTGAGTATCGTGGTGAGTTTTACTACTTACTTCTAGCAGCACTCTTAGGTACGATGATTATGACATCAAGTGGTGACTTGATTACATTATTTGTCGGATTAGAATTGCTCTCGATTTCTTCCTATATATTAGCTGGGCTTCGGAAACGCAATAGGTTATCAAATGAATCCGCGATGAAGTATGTCATTAACGGAACGGTCTCCACAGCCATCTTTTTATTCGGTGTCAGCTATGTCTATGGACTCACTGGAACCTCGAATTTAAGGGAGATTTTCGGAGCATTCGGTAACCTTCAGGATCCACAACATATCTATCTTGTTGCACTTGCTTTGTTTATGATCGTAGTTGGACTATCCTTTAAGATCGCGGCTGCTCCATTCCATATGTGGGCACCTGATGTGTATCAAGGAGCACCAACACCTGTTACGGCGTTTTTAAGTGTTGTTTCAAAGACAGCGGGCTTTGTTATTATCTTAAGAATTATAGTAACAGGGTTCATCCAAGCGCCCTCAGGAAATGGTGAAGCAGAATTTTTATTGTTCCACCTGCAAGACCTGTTAGCAATCATAGCGGGTGCAACCATGATTATCGGGAATACCATTGCGCTTAGACAACGAAATATAAAGCGGATGATGGCATACTCAAGTATTGCCCACGCAGGATACCTGTTAGTAGCATTTGTAGCTTTCTCATATTTTATGATGGATGCGATTTGGTTCTATTTAGTTGCTTATCTCTTCATGAGCCTTGGATTCTTCGCGGTTCTTCAGGTGATCACGCAGAAATCTGACTCCGAGGATATTAGTCAATTTGCAGGTTTATATAAGCGCTCACCCGTGTTAGCCGTTGCACTTGGAGTGTTTATCCTTTCTTTAGCAGGTATCCCTGGAACGGCAGGATTCATTGGAAAACTAGAGATTTTCATTGGAGCTTTTGTAACGAGCCCACCACATTATGTGCTGGCGTCGATTATGATTGCAACAACCGTTGTATCCTATTTCTATTACTTCGGAATTTTAACACAGATGTTCTTTAGACCTGCTGCAAACGATGAAAAAATTAAATTACCTGCAGGTGTGTTGATTGTTTTAATTGTTGCAGTGGTTGGGACCATTGGCTTTGGAATTTTCCCAGGTGTCGCCTTTGAATTCATCCAGCAATTCGAAAGCTTCGCAGATTTTATAGGATAAAAGTTGGGTGGCAGCACCATGAAATGTTGCCATTCCATTTCAAACAAATAGGGGTGTATGAGAAGAAGAGGTATGGGGATGCCTCTTCTTTTGTTTTGGTGTTTATTATTGTAGCTTTTTGTAGGCTTGTATTTGAGGACTTCTGTCACAGAAAATGCTAAAATGTATAGGTGTGTGTTTCATACATATTTCCTTTTTTTATAATCAAATGCGCCTTGGCGTATTTTCGCCCAGATTTTTTCGAGCTTCTCGAAATACTTCCTTTATAAATCTGTGGCATCCGCCGGAGGCTTATCTTTATTCAGTGAGGGTTTAAACCCTGGCTGGATTTTGAATGCTTTTTTGCATCATTTCCCACTTGTTGAAGGGGAATTGCTGCTGAATAAAGTTCAAGGAGTGGGTTTATGTTAGCAGGTTTTGGGTATCAAGCACTTATAAGTATTATTTCACATTTAATTTTTATTGCAGTTACATGGTGGGCGCTGCAAAGTATTCGATATGAGCATTTGGTAAAGCCAAATCATATTTTTCAGGTGCGCGTTCTTCTCGTTCTTGTGACGATTGCAATTGGATCGACCGTCAGCAATTTTTTCTTAGATTATCTTCTTTGGTCACAACAATTACCTACTATCTTAAATTAACTGTTACTTTGTCCTTTATGAATGAATAATATATGCAAGAAGTTTAAGGTAAAAGTATTCGAAGTAGTTTTCATCTGTTCTCTCCACTACTTTCCACGTATCCTGCGTGATACATCCGGAAAAAATGTAAGTAAGGAGAGGAAATCAAATAAGAGTACGAGTCATGATGCTTTTTTTAAAAACATTCCTTAGTATACCAATGGTATAGAAAAATACATTGGTTTTTGCTGGAAGTAGAATACGAAGGAACCCAAGTTGATGATTTTCACGGAAGAATCACCCCAAGCGGTGGCCCGCAAGTTAGTCCCTTCTAGAAATGTCATCAAAAGTACTTACTTTTTCAAGATAGTTATCCACATATGTAAACTGTCTAAAAAAGAAGACAAACCCTCAAAAAAACAAAGTTCCTTACGTATAACATGTACTATGTGAGTTATGTAAAATTTTCGTGTGAAAACATTGCTACAAACGACCTAAACTTTTTCGACAATTTGTGCGAAAATCCCACATTTTTCACTTGTGCCAGCGAATGCTTAAGTGATATGATGTAAATTGGTTTTGTAAAAAAAATGAAGCCTTAAAACAATGAGGATATGCCCGTTTAGCAACGAGCTAGCCTATTATTTAAAAAACAAAGTTTGATCGACCTAATTGGGTTCATCACATCAGAATAGAGACACTTGCCCGGTGGTTTGCATATACTACAGCAGTGTGAATGTACTTTCTCACAAAAAAGGTATGAATGTAATAAGATTGGGTTCTTTTAACACATTCGAGATGGAACACCAATTGTAATGAATGAATATGAATATATAGAAAATGGGACGCGGAGGGGAATACCTTGGAAAAAATCATCGTCCGCGGCGGTCGTAAGCTAAACGGCACAGTCAAAGTAGAAGGCGCAAAGAACGCCGTTTTGCCAGTAATCGCTGCATCCTTATTAGCAAGTAATGGAAAAAGTGTAATAAATGAAGTACCCACGCTCTCAGATGTGTATACGATTAATGAGGTATTGCGTTATTTAAATGCAGACGTTACGTTTGCAAACAATCAAATCGTTGTTGATGCATCAAGAGAGCTAAAAACGGAAGCACCTTTTGAATATGTTCGAAAAATGCGCGCATCTGTACTAGTCATGGGATCATTGCTTGCACGCAATGGCCATGCGAGAGTTGCTCTTCCTGGCGGCTGTGCAATTGGCTCAAGACCGATTGACCAGCATTTAAAAGGATTCGAAGCAATGGGTGCAATTGTGAAAGTTGGAAATGGATATATCGATGCCGAGGTCAATGGTAGACTTCGTGGTGCAAAAGTATATATGGATTTCCCAAGTGTGGGAGCTACTGAAAACATCATGATGGCTGCTACATTAGCAGACGGAATGACGACTATTGAAAACTGTGCGAAAGAACCGGAAATCGTTGATCTAGCCAACTTCCTTAATGCAATGGGAGCTAACGTTAGAGGCGCAGGTACTGGTACAATTCGCATCGAAGGTGTAAAAGAATTGCATGGAGCGACTCACAGTATTATCCCTGATCGCATTGAAGCAGGCACATTCATGGTGGCAGCTGCAATCACAGGCGGTAATGTTCTTGTTCAAGGCGCAGTACCAGAACACCTCAGCTCATTAGTTGCAAAAATGGAAGAAATGGGCGTTACCATCATTGAAGAACAAGATGGTTTACGTGTCATTGGTCCAGATCAATTACATGCTGTGGATATCAAAACAATGCCACATCCTGGTTTCCCAACTGATATGCAATCACAAATGATGGCATTATTACTTCGTGCAAAAGGCACAAGTATGATTACGGAAACTGTATTTGAAAATCGCTTCATGCACGTCGAGGAATTCCGACGCATGAACGGTGACATCAAAATTGAAGGTCGTTCTGTTATCATCAACGGAGAATCCCAGCTTCAAGGAGCTGAAGTAGCCGCAACTGATTTACGTGCTGCTGCTGCCCTTATTCTTTCCGGATTGGTTGCAGATGGATACACACGTGTTACAGAACTTAAGCACTTAGACCGTGGTTATGTGGACTTCCACCAAAAGCTTGCGGCATTAGGTGCTGACATTGAACGTATAAATGAAGCAACAGATAGCCTAGTGGAAGAAGCAAAGGTAAACTTCTAACTAACCACGTAAAAAGCTAGGGACATTACCCATACATGGTAATATCTCTAGCTTTTTTATTTTTATTCCTATTATTTATTATTTTTTATAGCAGGAATGATATTTGCAATGATAAGAAGTAGTAATATAACGTTAGTCGCGTGAGAGTCTGGATTCTCAATGATGAAAAGAAAATGCCAAGACATAGTCTACTAATTCGGTTTTACTCATCTTATTTGTTTCCCCTTTTATTTGATAATGGTAGTAATAGGAAAATTATACTATGAGTGGTAGATAATAGAACACAAATATTTTTCTGCTATTAAATGTCATAAAAGCTTGTCCACTACCATAGATATTGATATATAGGTGCATGTTTACGTTCGTGCATTAATTTCAAAGTGGAGGCTTGCATTCATGAAACAGATTAAACCAATCATTGTACTAGTTTCTGTCCTTTTCGTCTTAATTTTATTGATTCCATCAATGCTTGTCATTCCGTTCTCTGATAAAGATGCGGGAAAGCTAGCTGAAGAGCGACAATCAAATCCGGAACCGCCTCAAATCGCCTCAGGGCCAACTGTGGAGGTTGCCGTTCACCGTGTCAGTGCTCAGAAAATTGAAAATGTGCCACTAGAAGAATATGTAGTAGGCGTGCTCGCGATGGAAATGCCTGCAGAATTTGAGTTAGAAGCATTAAAGGCACAAGCGCTGGCAGCAAGAACATACGTGGTTAGACAAATGTTGAGTGATCAAAAGTTAAAGGTGCCAAATGGTGCAGATGTTTCAGATACGGTCAGTCATCAGGTTTATAAAAACAATGAGGAACTAAAGGTCCAATGGAAAGGCGACTATGATTGGAAAATCGAAAAAATTAGGCAAGCCGTTAACGAAACACAAGGACAAATTATAACCTTTAATGGTGAACCAATTGATGCCGTATTTTACTCAACAAGTAATGGATATACTGAAGACTCGGAGAACGTTTGGAAAAATGAAGTACCATACTTAAAAAGTGTGGAGAGCCCGTGGGATGTCAATACAGAAAAGTTTCATTCTCAAGTCAATATGCCTGTATCCGAATTTGAATCTAAATTAGGGATTAAGCTTGGCAATGGTAACGATATTGGCAAGATTACTTCAAGAACGAAATCAAATCGTGTAGCATCTGTTGAAGTCGGGGGCAAGACATTCACAGGGGTGCAAGTGCGTGATGCATTAGGCCTTCGTTCTAGTGATTTTTCATGGGAGCGTAAAGGCAGCCATATCGTCATTCAAACGAAGGGCTACGGCCACGGTGTTGGCATGAGTCAATATGGTGCCGATGGAATGGCGAAGGAAGGTAAGAGTTACAAGGACATTGTGACACATTACTACCAAGGCGTTGAAATTTCATCCACAGAGAACTTTTTAAATAAATTAACCGTGAAAAAATAAAGGCAGAGGGGTTACTTCCCCTCTGCATTTTTGCTGTTTAAGCTCTCCACCCAGTAGAGGAGCTTTCTTATCCTCGGCAGTTTTTCTCCAAAATAACTAACTTTTACAATCATATAAAGCACAAGCACGCCAATTGTGTCCTTAACAAGATCAATTACAGTCGCAGATCGGTAAGGGACGAAATACTGGTGCAACTCATCTGAGAAGCCGTAGGCAATGGCAATCACAGCGGAAACGAGACTCGCTTTAGGGCTGAACTTTCCTTGCACAAGGAAAAACAATACCCAAAGCCCGTAAAGAATACCAAATTCGATGAGGTGCAGCGATTCTTTAAAAGCCCGGTCCCAGGAAAACGGAGTGTTCACAATCGCATCCGACGGAAGACTCGACAATATAAAAATCAAAATCATATATAAAAATGGTGCAATTAATAGTAGAAGTCGTAATAATGCTCTCATGAAAATTCTCCTTTAAAAAATGTACCTACATAGTATAGCATTCATTGAAGGTGTGAGGGAGGAGTTTTTGCGTACTTACTCGGGTTTACCGGTACCGAAGCGTGGTACGTCGTCTGAAAAGTTGGTATATCAGATTTAGTTATGAAGGGGAAAGCTAGAGAAGGCCGCTGTGTAACGCTTGTAATGTGGCACGCGAAAGGAAGTTGTCGTGCGATCCTCTTCATCAGAGTTTGAAGGGGAAAACGTGGGGGAGTTTGCGTACGAATCCTCTTCATCGAGGTTATGAAGGGGAAAGTGGAAGGAAGTTTGGGGTCGAATCCTCTTCATCGGAGTTATGAAGGGGAAAACGGCAGGAAGTTTGGTGTCGAATCCTCTTCATCGAGTTATGAAGAGGAAATCAGAAGGAAGTTGTCGTACGAATCCTCTTCATAGAGTTTATGAAGAGGAAATCAGAAGGAAGTTGTCGTACGAATCCTCTTCATCAGCTTAATGAAGTCCCGAACGAACGCCGAAGCCGCAAGCAAAGTCCTTCATCAGCGTAATGAAGTCCCGCCCGAACGCCGAAGCCGCAAGCAAAGTCCTTCATCAGCGTAATGAAGTCCCGAACGAACGCCGAAGCCGCAAGCAAAGTCCTTCATCGGCGTAATGAAGTCCCGAACGAACGCCGAAGCAGCGGGTAAAGTTCTTCATCGAGGTAATGAAGTCCCGAACGAACGCCGAAGCAGCGGGTAAAGTTCTTCATCGAGGTAATGAAGTCCCGAACGAACGCCCAGGCAGCGAGTAAAGTTCTTCATCGAGGTTATGAAGTCCCGAACGAACGCCCAGGCAGCAAGCAAAGTCCATCATCAAAAGTTAAAAAGTCAACCCCCATTCTAGCTCCCAAACCGCATCCAATCAAAAGATCATCACCAACTCCAAAACCTGATAAATCATACGAAACCCGAAAAAGCAACGTCCAACTGGACCCCTTTTCGAAAAAAATTTCGATTCTATGAATAATATTTTAGGCTTTGTCGAAAAATAATCGAAAAAAATTTTTTGAAAATGTATATAATTCCGCGAATGTGTTCAGAATGGTTGCTGAGGTGATAAACATGAGAGAGGAAGAAAAGAAACGTACTTCTCAAAAATCAAGTTTACAAAGTTTTTTTAGAAAGCGTTGGGTATTCCCAGCAATCTATTTGGTAAGTGCAGCACTCATTCTAACCGCGGTTTTATGGTTCCAAGGCAAGAACGATGTAGCGAAGGATGATTTGAAATATGGTGAGAATCAACCAGGAACTGCTACAGGTGAAGAGCCAAGTGTACCGGTAAACCAAGCGTCAGAAAACTTTAAGATGCCTGTCATTGACGAAGATGCAATCCAAGTCTTTAGGGAATTCTACGATGCAGAAGCTTCAGCAGAAAAGCAAGAAGCAGCTCTTGTAGTCTATAACAATATTTATTCCCCTAACAAAGGAATTGATATCGTCGCTAAAAATGGTGAGACATTTGAAGTTGTTGCATCATTAGCTGGAACTGTAACACGTGCTGAAAAAGATCCACTACACGGAAATGTTGTGGAAATTGAGCACTCTGACGGTGTTGTAACAATGTATCAATCTCTTGCAGACCTAAAAGTTGCAAAAGGTGATGTAGTTGAACAAGGTGAAGTCCTTGGAATGGCTGGCGAAAATCAATATGATGAAGAAGCAGCTATTCACGTTCACTTTGAAATCCGTAACAACGGTGTTGCTGTTAATCCAATTGAGTACTTTGGACAATCCCTAACTGCACTTGAAGAAAGTGAGCAAGGGACAGAAGACAAAGAAGCTGCAACGAAGGAAGAAGACAAGCAGCCTGCAGAAGACAAGCAACCTGCAGAAGATAAGCAACCAAATGAAGAAGAGAAACCAGAAGATAGTAAAAAGCCTGCAGATGAAGGCACTCCTGCTGACGATGAAGGATCAAAAGATGAGGAAGATGCAAACTCAAATGAAGAGGAAAATGCACACTCAACTGATGCTTCAATCGGAATGGCAAAAGCGTAAGCTAGGAGAAATAGTAGTCTAGCCTGTGGTGGCAACTTTAGCTAATAATCCAACCGATTACCCAATAGGGTAGTCGGTTTTTTTATGGGACAGAGGTTCCATGTCCCTGTAAATAAATGGTGGGACGAGAGAACTGTCCCAGTGTTCTCATGGTATAATCAGGTAAAAATAGAAGAGGGCAGTGAACATGAAAAGTTCAGACGATATCTGGAATGAAGTCATTCACAAGGTTTGCAGTATCGATTTTCCAACAGAAAATCAAGTGCTAAACGAGGCGTTTCTTGTTTTTCAATACTACTCAGAACTTGAAAGTGGTGGGCATGAGGCTTTGCTTAATTGGTGGAGTGAGTATATTTCAGAAGTGGGCATTACGGCTTACATAAAAGAGCTCACCAAAGTACTCGAAAAAATTGCTGCACAAGAATATGCTGTGATTTTACAAAAATACGGCGAAGAAATGTGGAAAAATTTTGTTGCTTTGGAAAACGGAGAAATCGACGAGTACTCATTTTATCAGGTAGTTGAAAAAGCCGACAGGGAATATTATAAGTTGGAGGACAAGTTCCAACACCTACTAGAATCTTATTTTGTTAGCATCCATACAGACATAATAGAATAAATGACTAAACAGCGACCATGATAGAAATGGTTGCTGTTTTTATGTCTGGACAGAGGTTCCATGTCCCTGTAAATAAATGGTGGGACGAGGGACCTGTCCCCGTGTCCCAAAAAAACTTTTATTTGTACTGAACTTTTTCCTGTTGTCGGTCGTATTATCTTTGGAAAAACAATTGAGGGGGATGTGATTCGGGTATGACGGGTATTAACTGGGCGCTTATTGCTCCAATCATCGTGATTCAATTAATTTTATTGGTAACGGCCATAGTTGATCTTGCAAGAAGTGAAGAAACGAATGGACCAAAGATTTTATGGGTGTTTGTCATCCTTTTGGTCAGTATACTTGGCCCGATTCTCTATTTTGTAATTGGAAGGAAGAGATAGGATGACAGAAACATTGGTCTCTATTGAAAATTTGGTGAAACGGTTTGGAAAGGAAACGGCGGTTAATGATCTTTCCTTTGATATAAAAAAAGGAAGCTGTACAGCTTTACTAGGTCCGAATGGAGCGGGGAAAACAACGACTTTACGGATGTTGGCTGGCCTGCTTCATCCTACATCAGGAAAAATTGCCTTTGATGGTATGGAAAATGGCGACCATCGGAAATACATCGGGTACCTGCCGCAGCACCCTGTTTTTTACAACTGGATGTCGGCAAATGAATTTTTGATCTATGTTGGGCAACTTGCACATTTATCGAAAAAGGAATCCCAGCAAAAAGCGGATGAATTACTAGAGTTGGTAGGACTTATTGATGCAAAGAAAAAGAGAATTGGCGGTTTTTCAGGCGGAATGAAGCAGCGCCTTGGGATTGCACAGGCGATGATTCATGAACCCAAGCTGGTTATGCTTGATGAACCAGTCTCCGCATTAGACCCTGTCGGTCGCCGCGAAGTCATTGAAATGATGCGTGAATTGAAAAAGAAAACCACGATTCTGTTCTCAACACATGTGCTGCATGACGCTGAAGAAGTTTGTGATGATATTGTCATTATCCGAAAGGGAGAATTGGCATTAAGTGATACGCTCTCGGGTCTACGAAAAAAGCACCAGCATGATGTAATCATTATTGAAGCAGAAAAGGATATCACCACTTGGGCAAAAGGTTTAACCGCAATTGACTCGGTTCATGAAGTGTCGGTTGAACGCACGAATGCAACAATTGTTGTTTCTCGACTTGAACCTGCAAGAAATGCTATTTTACAAGATATATTGACTAAAAATATACCGGTATCAACATTTAAAATCGGGCAATCGTCCCTCGAGGATGTATTCATGAAGGTGGTGAAGGCATGAGACAGTGGACAGTATTATTTAAAAAAGAATGGATTGAGATGACGCGGAATTTTAAAATCCTGTGGATCCCACTTGTTTTCATTTTACTTGGGATCATGCAACCTGTAACTTCTTATTATTTGCCCGAGATTATCAAAGCAGCGGGTGAGTTGCCAGAAGGAGCGGTCTTTGAAATCCCGATGCCAACCCCACAGGAGGTGCTCGTGCAAACCTTCGGACAGTACAGCCAAATCGGGATTTTGGTGTTGGTATTAGCGTTTATGGGGATTGTTGCAGCGGAAAAAAACAGTGGCGTTTCGGATATCATTCTTGTAAAACCTGTTTCGTTCGCTAATTACATCACAGCAAAATGGGTAAGCGTCACAATCATGACATTGGGTTCATTTTTACTAGGTATCTTAGCGTCTTGGTATTACACTGGAGTATTAATCGGTGACGTAGAATTTGGCGAACTACTGAAAGGTTCACTCGTGTATGGGACGTGGCTTGTGTTTCTCGTGACCGTTACCCTTCTATTAAGCTCATTATTTAAAAGTAATATCTTTGTAGCAGGTATGTCATTGCTGGTTGCGATTGGGTTGTCAGCACTCACTTCATTATTATCTAAATGGATGACCTGGAGTCCAGCAAGGCTCTCAACACACGCAAGTTCACTGCTTTTAACAGGAAGTCCAGACAAACAATTCGCTTTATCTTTGACTGTTTCCCTACTTTTGATTCTTCTCCTACTTGTGAGTTCTATTTACCTATTTGCAAAAAAAGAAAGAGCAGCGTAATAAAAACAGGCATGGCCAAATTGGCCGTGCCTATTATTTTACGATTACCTGTCCGACCATTCCTTCTTTGGCATGGTATCGACATATCAGTTCATATGTACCAGGCTTTTTCGGTTCCACAGTTACAATTTTGATTTGTTTTGGTTTGAGGTCATAGTCAATTCCAAGCTTTTCTACTGTGAAGGTGTGTTCTTTAACGCCGTTATTTTTTAAAACCAACACAATTGGTTTTTCTTTAGGAATCGTGATGGCTTTCGGGTTAAAGTAATCATCGTTCAACCCGACCTCAATTTTTTGAATTGGCTCCAAAGGCTGTGTTTCGGCAAATACACCAAGTGAACCAACCACAAGAAGCGACATCGCCACACACAATCCTACTAACCATTTAATTACAGACATTTGCTATCCCTCCTTTCTTGATAATATCTTTTTCTAATTTGTAAAATATTATCAGAAATAAAAAAGAGTTGGGAAACGTATAGATTTTGGTGAATGTAGGAGAGGTACAAATAAGAGGAGGTATGTTATGAAGGACGCAAACTTCTATTTATTGAAAAAATGAAAAAGAGATGCGAATAAAAACTCGCATCCCCATGAAATCTTTTCTTTTCCTCTATGAAACTACTTACTTAATTAGATCACCTTGTTCAGAAGAAACGACGATATCGCCTGATTTAATTTTCTCATAAACCTCTTTTACCTTAGTAATTGTGTCCTCACTTAAGTTAGGGTTTTCTTCAGGAATACCAACACCATCATTTTCAACACTATACGTAAGTGTTTCTCCGCCTGGGAATTTTCCATCCAATTCTTGTTTAATAAGCTCTTGTGTAGCATGGGCTAATTTCTTTATAGCAGATGTTAGAACGACAGACTTACCATCCGCATATTCACCATCGGCATATTGATCAACATCAACACCAACGACCCAAACATCATCACCATTTGAAGCTCGTGTCTTTGCTTCGTTGATTGCTCCAACACCAACACCACCAGCGGCAGCAAAGATTACATTAACGCCTTTATCATACATTTGAGCAGCAATTTGTCCGCCTGCAGCAACATCATTAAATGAACCTTGATAGAGAACATTTTCTTTATTAATAACAAGGTTAGTGTCTAAATTTTCATTCGCATACTTAAGACCTTGTTGGAATCCCCAGTTAAACTTTTGAACAGCTGGAATTTCCATACCGCCAATAAAACCAGCTTCACCTTCTTTTAATTCTAATGCTGTAGCAACACCAGCCAAGAAACCGGATTCATGTTCAGCAAAGAAAATAGAAACAGTATTATCCGCTACATCTGGAACAAAGTCACCGTTATGTGGATTACCATCTAGAATCACAAATTTTGCATCTTCATATTTTGATTGCGCTTGATAGATTGCCGTTTCGAATTTAAAGCCAGGTGTAACTATGAACTTGAAATCGGCATCATAAAGATTTCCAATCTCTTTTAAATACTCAGCCTCAATTTCTCCAGCTGGCTTTAGATATTTTTCTTGAATACCAAGCTCTTCTTTCGCTGCTAGAATTCCTTCCCAAGTACCTTGATTGAATGATTTATCATCAATAGTACCTGCGTCAGTAACCATACCAACCTTCAAATCAGACTTTTCAACTTTTTCTCCGCTCGTTTCTTTCGTATCCGTACCACATGCAGCAAGTAAAGTACTTGCAGTTAATAGAGACACAAGTCCCAGAGCAAACTTCTTTTTAAACATGTAAAGCCCCCCTAATTTATATTTTTAGTTTGCATACTTTGAATTAAACGTTTGCAAACCCCTCCTAATTATATAGCACCAATGACCCAAAGGGCTATTCTATATTTCTATAAATGGGGAAATTTTTCATCGTTCAAATGTTAGCAGCTGTAGATGTTCTGAAAAGAACCCGGGAACCATTATAATTTTAGACCTGTCCGACTCTTAAATCGTCTCAATAAGATATGACTTTCCACCCTCGTAATCCCATCCAAACTATAGAGTTCTTCGTTAATAAATTTTTCAAGCTTCGCAAAATCCTCCACAAGAACGTGCATATGCAGGGTACTAGGCCCTGTCATTTGGTAGCAACTCGCAACACTAGGATTGTTAACAAGAGTTTCTGCAACCCTCACAAGTGAGGCTGGCTCACAATCGACCTCGAAAAAGGCTGACACCCCTTTTCCGACTTTTTCAGAATTAATCACAACAGAGAACTTCTCAATTATGCCTTTTTCAATCAGTTGATTCACGCGCTCGCGAATCGATACCCTTGATAGCCCAAGTTCTTTTCCAATATCCACATAGGACATTCTTCCATTTATCGTCAAAAGCTCGAGAATCCTTTTATCCGTTTCATCGAGTTTCATTTAGGTCACCACTTTTACCGAGATTTGTAGTAAAACAATCTTACCTTAGAAGTAATACGAGAATCAATTAAATTAAGTAATATTGCCTGAATAAAAATATTGACGTATTTTCAGGAATTACAAAGATTAATCGAAATTCCTGTGTTTAAAGAAACAGTATATAAAAATTATTCGGAATATTCCTAGACATACAAAAGGTAAGAATATATAATAATTTAATATACAAACGAAACCATAGTGTGTATAAAGGTTACGTTTGTATGTTTTTATTTCAAAAGGGGGAATAGAAATGAAAAACATGTTTAGAAGTAAAGCTTTTGCAATTATTGTATTTATGTCGATTGTCGCTCTATTACTTGCAGGTTGTGGCTCGTCAAGTTCGGGAGGCTCTGAGGGATCGGGGGACACTGCAATTGATTATCCAACAAAACCGATCAATGTAATCGTTCCTTGGGCTGCAGGTGGCGATTCGGATGTAATAGCCCGTATTACACACAAGTATTTAGAAAAGGAATTAGGGCAAAAGTTCATCGTTACAAATATTGGTGGAGCTGGTGGTACCATTGGTGCACAAGAAGGGATGCAAGCTGATCCTGATGGATACACATTAATAGCAGGTCATGATTCAATAGCCGTTTCTCACCTAATGGGCAAATCTGATTTTTCATACTTTGAATTTGAACCAGTTTCATTAATTACAACAGCAAATCAGTTAATTGCAACTCATATTGACAATGAGTGGAACAGCATGGAAGACGTAATAAACGCTCTAAAAGAAGATCCAGAATCAATTAGCTTTGGTGCAACAGTTGGATCAACTACACATATCGTTCCGTTAGGAATTCAGGATCGGGCAGATGTGAAGTTTAACATTGTTAGCTATGAAGGTACAGCTGAACGTACTCAAGCCCTTTTAGGTAATCATTTACATTTAGGATCAACAACGATTCCTGCTGCAAAAGAGTACATAAAAGCAAATCAGTTAAAAATGCTTGCAATTGCATCCGAGGAAAGAAACCCTGCATTACCAGATGTTCCAACATTAAAGGAACAGGGAATTGACTTCGTGAATGCTACTAATCGTGGTTATTTCTTTCCGAAAGGTACTCCGAAAGAAATTGTGAAGATCATGAACGATGCTCTAAAGAAAGTTTCAGAGAATCCCGACTACATAAAAGAAATGGAAGATATGGGCATAGATGTGAACTTTAAGGATACAGAGGAATATACAAAGTACTTACAGGATGATGTTGCGTTCATGGAAGAAATGTTGAAGCGACAAGGGATAATCGATTAAGGACTTAAGGGGTGTCAAACATGGCAAACAATCGGCTAGTAAGCATTGGATTACTACTATTTTGTGGATTTTTCTACTATCAATCAACCTTAATTGAATCAAAAGAGCTATCAGGATTACCAGCTACGTTCTTTCCAAGGCTCATTCTAGGGATTATTGCCTTCCTCTCTGTGATCATGCTGATAAAATCATTTTTTGTCCCTACTAAAGTGACCCAAAAAAGTGATAGTACAGAAGGTAAGAGCAAGAAAGAGTGGATTGTTTGGGTACTTTTTGGCCTTTTTGCTGTTTATTTAGTTTTAATTGACGTTGTTGGTTTTATTACTTCTTCCTTTTTGTATATGGCGACTGTTTATCTACTAATTGTGCAACAGAAAAAGTCATGGAAAAAACACCTTGTTGCTATAGGTGGGCTACTAGCTATTACTTTAGGAATTACATTATTTTTCCAAGGTGTACTACATGTCTACTTACCAAAAGGGCTGTTTTTCTAAAGTGAAGGAGGGGAATCATCATGGAGAATTTATTATTAAGTATTGAAGCTATCTTACAATGGGATACATTGTTGTTAATGGTTGTTGGGGTAATTGCAGGAATCGTCTTCGGATGTATTCCTGGATTTACGATAACAATGGCGGTTGCCTTAACACTCCCATTTAGTTTTTCACTCGAACCTTTACAGGGAATTTCCCTTATGATGGGAGTTTGGTTAGGAGGTGCCTCTGGAGGATTAATTTCAGCTTGTTTATTAGGGATACCGGGTACACCATCTGCTATGGCGACCACTTTTGATGGGTATCCAATGGTAAAGAACGGGGAACCTGGCCGTGCCTTGTCACTTGGACTATGGGCATCCTTTGCCGGTTCATTAATTGGAGGAATTATTCTCGTATTGGCAGCTCCTTTATTATCTTCATGGGCCATCAAATTTGGACCATGGGAATTTTTTAGTCTAATGGTATTTGGATTAAGTGCAATTGCAACACTTGGTAATGGGAATCTAATCAAAGGCTTAATTGCGGGATTACTAGGAGTGTTTATTGGTACCTTTGGATTGGACCCTGTTGGGGGAGCACAACGTTTTACATTTGGTTTGACTGACCTGCTTTCTGGGTTCAATTATTTACCTATTTTAATTGGAATCTTTGCATTTTCTCAGCTTTTATCAGAGGTTACGAAGAGTTCAGCTGATAAATTTACGTTGGATAAAAATATTAATCTTCATTACCCAATAAGTAAAGTTATTAAAGACTTAGCAACTTCATGGGTGAGCGTAATCCGTTCCTCACTTGTAGGCACATTTGTAGGGGCATTACCGGGTGCGGGTTCAAGTATTGCCAATATCCTTAGCTATGATATTGAAAAAAAGATGTCTAAACATTCAAAGCTATTCGGAACGGGTAGAAAGGAAGGAATCATTGCAGCAGAAGCGGCGAATAACTCTTCTGAGGGTGGGGCGTTAATTCCAACATTGGCATTGGGAATCCCGGGGAGTGCAGTTACAGTGATGATGATGGGGGCGCTTTTAGTCCACGGTATCCAACCGGGTCCATACTTTCTAGTTTCTGAGCCGGTGTTAGCATATGGTATTTTTCTTGCATTCTTTATTTCTGCTATTTTTATGTTACTCATTCAAGCATTTGGAATTCGATTGTTTTTGAGAATTACAGACATTCCAATGCATTACTTACTGCCGGTTGTTCTTATTTTATGTGCTTTAGGTAGTTTTGCAGTAAACAACCGAGTTTTTGATATTTGGGTCTTGTTGATCTTTGGAGTAGTTGGTTATTTCTTGAAAAAGTTCAATTTTACCTTAGCTGCCTTTGTACTTGGCGTTATTTTAGGTCCGATGACAGAGGTAAACCTTCGTAGGGCAATTTCTACTGATGCAGATTTAACATTATTTTTTACTCGACCGATTTCTGGTGTACTTTTGGGACTGACAATTGCTTCCCTTATATATGCAGTTGTTTCTGAGATTAGGAATGAAAGAAAACTTCAAACAGAATCGTCTAATAGTATAAAAGGCTAATCGGTAAGTGGAAGTCCTTCATCCGTTTGTTAAGTAAATGTGTTAAAATAGTTAACAATGTAAAACAAAATCTATGAAGAAATTCGGTATTAATTAAGATGAAAGGGGTACAAAAAGATGAGCTTTGATTATTTGAATCATCCATACGCCTCACAAAAGGTAACAACGATTGCCAAAAATGGAATGGTTGCTACATCACAACCACTGGCCGCCCAAGCGGGTTTAGATATTTTAAAAAAGGGTGGTAATGCAATCGATGCAGCAATTGCAACTGCTGCATGTTTAACAGTAGTGGAGCCAACTTCAAATGGAATTGGCGGGGATGCCTTTGCATTAGTTTGGGTAAAAGGTGAACTACATGGATTAAATTCAAGTGGACCGGCACCAAAAAGTATATCAATTGATAAGGTGAAAGAGCAGGGACATACCTCTATGCCAACTCATGGATTACTCCCTGTTACGGTTCCTGGTGTACCGGCAGCATGGGCTGAGCTTTCAAAAAGGTTTGGAAAATTACCACTGTCAGAAGTGCTAAAGCCAGCAATTGATTACGCAGAAAATGGTTATCCGATATCACCTATATTGGGCAAAAATTGGAAAGTGTCATTTAATAGATTTAAAGAAATCTTTCAGGGTGACGAATATAAGAACTGGTTCGACACATTTGCCCCAAATGGTCGAGCTCCTGAAATTGGGGAAGTATGGAGGTCACCAGATCATGCAAGCACATTACGGTCCATCGCAGAGACAAATGCTGAAAGTTTTTATCGTGGTGAGTTGGCTGATAAAATTGACCAGTTTTCAAATGCATATGGCGGATTCCTAAGAAAAGAAGATTTAGCTGATTATCAACCTGAATGGGTAGACCCAATTAAAGTGAATTATCGTGGCTATGATGTGTGGGAAATCCCACCAAATGGCCAGGGGATTGTCGCGTTAATGGCTCTTAATATCCTAAAAGGCTTTGAGCTAAAAGAGAAGGAGTCTGTTGAAACGTATCATAAGCAAATCGAAGCTATGAAACTAGCATTTGTAGATGCTAAGAAATATGTAACAGATCCAAAAAAGATGTCTGTAAGTGTGGAACAGTTATTATCAGATCAGTTTGCAGATGATCGTAGAAGTTTAATCGGGGATGAGGCTTTAACTCCTGAACCAGGAACACCACCAAGTGGAGGTACAGTGTACCTTGCAACAGCTGACGGAGAAGGGAATATGGTTTCCTTTATTCAAAGTAACTATATGGGCTTTGGGTCAGGGATTGTAATTCCTGGAACTGGTATTGCTTTACAAAACCGTGGTCATGACTTCTCACTTGATTCAGATCATGAGAATGCACTTGAACCTGGTAAAAAGACTTATCATACTATTATCCCAGGATTTTTAACTAAGGATAATGAAGCTGTAGGACCATTCGGAGTAATGGGGGGTTACATGCAACCGCAGGGTCATGCCCAAGTCATTATGAATACAATTGATTTCCATTTAAACCCTCAAGCGGCACTAGATTCACCAAGATGGCAGTGGTCCGAAGGTAAGAAGGTTTCAGTGGAGCCTGGTTTCTCACCGCATATTGCACAGGCACTTGCACGAAAAGGTCATCAGATTCAGATTGCGCTTGACGGTGGAAGCTTTGGTCGTGGTCAAATTATTTGGAGAGATTCTGTATCAGGTGTTTTATATGGAGGTACTGAATCAAGAACAGATGGTGCAATAGCAGCTTGGTAATGTATTTGCTTCAAAGTTTATACACCATTAAAAAAAGGATTGATCGGTTTGAAACATTTTCAGTTATTTTTGGCATTTTTTCGAGTGGGCATGTTGGGGTACGGAGGGGGACCATCATCTATCCCCCTTGTTCATAAAGAGGTAGTCGATAAGTACAAATGGATGAATGATGATGAATTTGCAGACGTGTTGGCCCTAGGAAATACGCTTCCTGGGCCGATCGCTACTAAGATGGCTGGCTATATTGGCTATCGTGTATCAGGTGTAATTGGCATGATTATCGGAGTGTTAGCAACTATTGTACCGACGATAATTTTAATGGTTGTACTATTAACATCTTTAGCTTCTTTTAAAGACCAACCATGGGTTAGTGGCATGACTAAGGCTGTAGTACCAGTCGTTGGAGTTATGCTCGCTACCTTAACTTGGGACTTTTTTAAGAAATCGAAGGATTCCTTAGGGTGGCTACCGGCAAGCGCTGTTGTCGTTGGAAGCTTTATCCTTCTTTCCATTTTAGGTGTTCATCCAGGTATATTAATAGGAGGAATTTTACTCTTTGCACTTCTTAAGAAAGACAAGAGTAAAGATGTGGAAACACCTCAAAATGTTGAAAGAGGGGTAGGGATGTAATGATTTACTGGCAAATTTTCCTAGCATTCTTTATTCCAGGTATTGTCGGATATGGTGGTGGTCCAGCTTCCATACCACTCGTTGAAAACGAGGTTGTTGACCGTTACGGTTGGCTCACTGTTTCTGAATTTAGTGAGGTTCTAGCATTAGGGAATGCACTCCCAGGACCAATTGCAACAAAGATGGCCGGTTATATTGGATATCAACAAGGCGGTATTTTAGGTTCTTTAGTTGGTGTCTTTGCAACGGTGGCGCCTTCCTTAATATTGATGATTACATTGCTAGGTATCTTATATAAATTTAAGGATTCACCAAAAGTAAAAAGAATGACAAGTTATGTACGACCAACGATTGCAGTACTATTAGGTATCATGACATTTAGTTTTTTCTCAACAGCTTACGTGGATGTTGGTGTTTGGCAAACGTTGATTTTAATTGTAGTCAGCTTTTTATTATTAGAGAAATTTAAAGTTCATCCAGCATATGTGATTATCGGTGCTCTAGGATATGGTGCTATCTTTCTTGCATAATCCAATGGTACTGGTCCAACTTAATATCGTAAAACAAGGTCAGATCCTTTTCGGGTCTGGCCTATGTTGTAGTAGTAAGGGCAAGAGGTGAGGAAGTAGAAGTAGAAGTCCCTGTTTAGGAGGGTAAGAATAGAATGAACGTCGTACAAACAAATGTATTTGGCATTTCGAAAAACGGTGGCAACCCTTGTACAGTTGTGCGTAATGCTGACCACTTATCAATAGGAATGATGCAATCCATGGCAGCCACATTTGGTTTTGAAACAGTTTTTATTTTGGAATCTAGGGCAAAGGAATGTGATTATAGACTGCGTTATTTTGCGCCCAAACATGAAATGGAAATGTGTGTACATGCCACAATTGCAGCAGTAACGGTTTTAGTCAAACAAGAAGAATGCTTAAAACAATCGCTACTTATAGAGACAAGTGTTGGAGTAGTACCTGTTCATTGGAAAATGGAAGAGAAGAGTGTCGTTGTAACGGTTGAACAATTTAAACCAACTTTACAAACGGATAATCCAAGTATTGCAGAGGTTGCAGTAGCATTAAGTATTCCTGAAAATGACATAAACCCCTTATTTCCAATTAAGTCAGTATCTACGTCAAGGCCGAAGTTAATGATTCCTATTAAGAATTCTGTGATTTTACATAATCTTAAGCCAAATTTTCAAAAATTATGGTCAGTATGTGATAAATTTAAGATAACTGGTTTTTATCCCTTTGCTGTTTTATGCAAGAATGAGCTAAAAGCAAGACAATTCCCTAATCAATCTGGATATGATGAAGACCCTGCAACTGGTGTAGCAGCAAGCTCACTTGGTGTATATGTAACCCTATATAATGTGTGTGGTACTAGCCAGGAAGGTTGGAATATTTATCATATCTATCAGGGGGAAACAATGGGCAAACCAAGTAAAATTCAAGCGGAAATAGAAGTTGAAAATAAAAAAATAATACGTACAAGAATAAGCGGGAACGCAATTATTCTACAAAGCGGGAGGATACAATGAAAAAACTATTATTAACAGGGTTTGTCCCATTTTTAGATAATCCAATCAATCCGACTGAGGAGATTGTGAAGGCATTGGAAGGGCAAACGATTGGAGGATACGAGATTGTTGGAAGGATTCTGCCGGTTGATTTTGCAGAGTCAGCAAGACAATGTATCGAGCATGTCAATGACGTTAAGCCTGATGTCGTGATTTCATTAGGCCTAGCAGCGGGAAGAAATAAAGTCACACCTGAGCGGATTGCGATTAATTGCCGCGATGGTGAACCAGATAATAGTGGTGTGAGATTACAGGATGCTCCAATTGAAGAAGTCGGTCCAGCGGGTTACTTTTCGACATTACCGATTCGGGAATTTGTAAATGTATCCATTGATAAAGGCTACCCGGCCGCTGTTTCAAACACAGCAGGGACGTATCTTTGCAACAATGTGATGTACTCCGTTTTGCATAAAATTGAGCAAGAACAACTTCCAATGCGAGCAGGATTCATCCATATCCCTGCTTCACATGAACTTGCGCTTAAGAAATCGGGTATCCCGAGTTGGTCGTTGGCAGATTTAACAGAGTCTATTCGCGCGATGATTGAGGTGCTTGGCTAGTAGAATGGATTTATGGCTAATAATTTTGAATGATGGCTGATAAATGAAAAATATGGCTGATAATTTAGATTTACGGCTAATAAATCTAAATTATAGCCAATAGCCTATTGAATACAAGAAAAATAATTGAAAACACTAAGAGGAAGCCTAATATGGGCTTCCTCTTTTTACATTCATAAAGCTTCGAAAGGAATTAAATATGAAGCAATTACATATTTTTTACGCGTTTTTCAAGGTTGGCATACTGGGGTATGGCGGTGGTCCGTCATCCATTCCACTTGTGCATAAGGAAGCGGTAGATCGCTACAAATGGCTAAATGATGACGATTTTGGTGATATTCTTGCACTCGGTAATACGTTGCCCGGGCCAATCGCAACAAAAATGGCCGGCTATATTGGGTATCGTGTTGGAGGCTGGCTTGGTCTGATCAATGCTGTTTTGGCAACATCCGTTCCAACCATATTATTAATGATTGTACTACTTACCTCATTGACTTCTTTTAAAAATCTTGGTTGGGTACAGGGAATGACAAAAGCAGTGCTGGCAGTAGTTGGGGTCATGCTTGCCCAACTCACCTGGGAATTTTTCATGAATGCGAAAAAAGGTCTTGGTTGGACGAAAACAATTTTGCTTGGGGTCGCCAGCATACTAGTTTTAGATGTGTTGGGGGTGCACCCAGGAATCTTAGTGGGTGTTTTACTAGTAGCTGCCTTGTTGAAAAAGGACAAGTGGGAGGAGAAACAACAATGATTTACTTGCAGCTTTTTCTTGCCTTTTTAATTCCAGGTATTGTAGGTTACGGTGGCGGGCCAGCCTCGATTCCTCTTGTTGAAAATGAAGTTGTTCATCGCTATCATTGGCTTTCCGTTCATGAATTCAGTGAGGTGATTGCGATCGGAAATGCGCTACCAGGACCAATTGCAACGAAGATGGCCGGCTACATTGGTTTTCAGCAAGCGGGCATAGTGGGTGCAGGTGTTGCTGTTTTTGCCACGGTTGCGCCTTCGTTACTTTTAATGATCGGTTTGCTTAGCATTTTGAAAAAGTTCAAGCATTCTCCAAAGGTTAAACGGATGACGAACTATATCCGTCCGACAATCGCTGTACTTCTAGGGGCAATGGCGTATCGCTTTTTTGAGGAATCCTATGTGGACGCAGGCTCGGTGCATACGCTTATTTTAGTTGTGTTGAGTTTTTTGTTGCTTGAAAAATGGAAGGTCCACCCTGCGTATGTAATCGTTGGGTCACTTGTGTATGGGGCTGTGTTGTTGTAGGGTTTTTATTTGAACCTATCTTACTTATGCTGAAAACTGAACTCTCTTTTTTGTAAGTTGGCGTGTTTCATTAGAGGTGAAAGACGCCGTTTTCCTTTTATTAGGGGGTTGGCGGTGCTCCATGTGTTTTCGAGAGTCGGAAGTGCTTCAGTTGCTTCCGAGTGTTGTCACTTTCCAGTCTTTAGCAAGGATGGTGGTGCTCTAGGTGATTTCGAAAGGTAACCACCCTCCAAATTTCGCTAAAATCTTTTCTTGACGAGCCTTGGAAAAAAATTGATAATGTAAATGTGGTAATTTTCGTAATATTACAAAATGTATGTCGTACATATAGTAAATGTACTTGTTTCAATCTTTATTAATTGACAACGCTTACATTATGAGGAGTGAACCTGTCATGATCTTATACTTGATGCTGTTTATTGTTATTTTCAGCCTTTTTATGGCGTTAAAGCATAAGCGCCCTTTGTTTTTACTTCTACCGTTTGTGTCTATTTTTGGGTACTTTATCTTTGAAATCATTCGTTTTCCGGCACCGCTTGGGGAGACGATTCGTTTTATTTTTAATCTTGGATAAAAGTATTGGAGTTTAATAAATCTTGAAGGAGGTGATGCAAAACTAAAGGGTGTAACCGAAAGTCCAATTATATTCTTATGGAGGTGCTAGTAGTTGAAAAAAGTTGATAAGAAGATTGCGGATGGATACTTTAGGGAGAGAACAAGGAATATTATTATCTATTTAATTATTGGATTTCTTGTCTCATTTGGTGTTGTCCTGTTTGCAAAGCCACTATCCACGTTTTCGGTAAACGGGCTGCCATTCCATTATTTCATGGGGGCGCAGGGAGCAGTTTTAACTTTTATCATAATCTTATTTGTGAATGCGAAGGTAAGCGACAAAATTGACCAAAAGTATGGCATCGACGAAGAGAAAAACGAACAAATCAGTTCTGGAAAAGTGCTAGATCATTAAAAACAAACCAACCTAACAAACATTCTCTCAAACATAGAATCTACGGATATAACAATAACCCCTACTCCTAAAGACGTTTCTTGAAGATGAAAAGATTCAAATGCAAGAATCATCCCACACAGCATGTCACAAACCTATACAAATCTTAAATTTGACCCAAAAGGGGGAGGAAATTTGGATACACAATTTCTGGTCTCATTAATTATTATTTTAGCGTCGTTTGCTCTTTATATTGGGATTGCCATCTTCAACCGAGCACGGGCGACTTCGGACTTTTATGTAGCAGGACGTGGAGTACCGCCTGTCTACAACGGAATGGCGATTGGGGCAGACTGGATGAGTGCTGCTTCATTCATAGGAATGGCCGGAACGATCATGGCGCTCGGTTATGGCGGCCTAGCCTATATTATGGGATGGACAGGTGGATACTTATTATTAACATTCCTCCTTGCGCCACAGCTTCGTAAATATGGACGATACACGGTACCGGAGTTTATTGGGGACCGGTTTGACAGCCATTCAGCTCGTATTGTAGCAGCAATCTGTACAATCATTATTTCTTTTACATACTCGATTGGCCAGTTATCTGGATCAGGGGTTGTAATCGGGCGTCTTTTTGAAATTGACGCGAAGGTTGGAACAATGATTGGGGTTGTGTTAATTGCCTTCTACGCAGCAATGGGTGGAATGAAGGGGATTACATGGACTCAGGTAGCGCAATATATCGTGTTAATTGTCGCATACTTGATTCCAGTTATTTTTATCTCCTTGCAATTAACCAACAATCCTTTACCATGGTTATCTTACGGGAAAATTGTTGAGGAAATTGGTGAGTTAGATCGTCAGCTAGGTTTCACTGAATATTTTGCACCGTTTGCAACAGGTTCAGAATGGCAGTTCCTTGCGTTAATGTTTACGTTAATGTGTGGAACGGCAGGATTACCACACGTTATCGTTCGTTTCTATACGGTTTCTACAATGAAAGCAGCTCGTTGGTCAGGAGCTTGGGCTCTTTTATTTATCGGGTTATTATATTTATCAGCTCCTGCATATGCAGCCTTTTCACGTTTCATTCTAATGACACAGGTTGCTGGTCAAAAAATGTCGGAGCTTCCTCATTGGACCCAAAGTTGGATTGATACAGGTCTATTAAAGCTTGCGGATGCAAATGGTGACGGAATCTTGCAGTGGCAAGAAATGACAATCGCCAATGATATCGTCGTTATGGCAACACCTGAGATTGCAAACCTTGGAGTGTTTGTTATCGGATTAATGGCTGCAGGTGCAATGGCGGCAGCATTATCTACGGCGGGTGGATTGATGATTGCCCTTTCCTCTTCATTTGCTCACGATATTTACTATCGTGTTTTAAAGCCAGATGCAACAGAGAAAAACCGTTTAAGTGTAGCACGTTGGTCAATTGCGGTTGCAACTTTAATCGCAGGCTTAGTTGCGTTAAATCCACCTGGAGCGATTACGCAAATCGTGGCCTGGGCCTTTGCGATTGCATCTAGTACGTTCTTCCCTGCACTCGTTCTTGGAGTATGGTGGAAGCGGTCGAATGCAAAAGGTGTTATCTCTGGAATGATTATTGGTTTAGTAGTCGTATTAGCGTATATTTTCGCAGCGAAATACGGCGGCTTCACCATCCTAGGCATTATTGATACAGGAGCAGGTATCTTTGGGGCAGCAGCTGGTTTCTTAGGAAACATTATTGTTTCATTAATGACCGAGGCGCCATCACAAGCAAAGCAGGACGAGGTTGTCGATATGCGCTACCCTGAACAAATGGTTTACAAGGATGGCGAAGTATGGCTTAAAGATGAGGCTTAATAAAGTCTAGCACATAGAAAGAATAACTGACGGTTCTACAGAATATTCCTGTAGAACCGTTTTTAAAAGAGGGAGAAACCATGGAGAAGCTATATAAAATGGTGAAGGATCATCCGCTTTTTCAAGGACTATTACAAGAAGATGCGTTCCACTTTTTATCCTTATGCCAGCAAAAAGTGTATATGGAATCAGATTTACTATTTCATGCCAATGAGCAGCGGGAGGGGTTACTTCTGCTGCTTTCTGGTGTTGCCGAAGTGTTTGTTGGGCCGCCTGATAATCGGGAGGTTCTTGAAATAGTAAAACCAGGCGAATTGATAGGGCTTTCCGGTATTGCAGATTTAATTGGCGAGCAAAAACCCCTCCTAGAGTATCGGGTGGGTGTAATGGCAACGGAAGCTGGACAATGTTTATTAATCCCGATTCATGTCGTTGAAAAACGCCTGCATGATCAACAATTCCATCATTATCTTTTCACTCAGCTTGCCATTCGTCTTAGAGAAATCTACAGTTCTTTGGCAGAACAGGTGTCCATTACGAGAATGGCGAAGGAGAATGGTACCTTTATTCGAAGAGTACAGGATATCATGACAAAAAAACTAGTTTCTGTGAACTCAAATACAGCTATCAGCGATGTAGCAAGTCTAATGACTGAGCACCGCACAAGCTCTGTTCTTGTCATTGAAAAGAATAAATTACTAGGAATCATTACAGAGCGTGACCTCGTTTCAAGAGTTATTTCTGAAAAGAAAAATGGAAACACACTTGCATTTGAAGTGATGACGAAAAACCCTGTCACTATTTCGAAATATGCCTATTATTATGAGGCAATCTCCGCTTTTCTTTTACATGGCGTTAAACATTTGCCAGTTGTCGAAAATGGAAATATCACTGGAATTATTACACTTTCAGATGTATTAAGGCAAAACAAGGACAGCATGATGAGAACGATTAAGACCATCGAATCTGCAACAGAAGATACTTTACCTTCTGTAAAAATGGCTATTTATGATGTTATGGATACTCTATTACAGGACGATGTACCCATTTTCAAAGTACTAGATAGTGTGACAAGGTTATATGACCGGCTCGTGAAGAGATGTATAGAGATGGCTGTTGAAGCACTCTCAAAAAGAGAAGGACTACGCCCACCTACTGCATTTTGCTTTTATCAAATGGGGAGCGCAGGCCGTGAAGAGCAATTTTTGTTAACCGATCAGGACCATTTTCTTATATATGATAACAAAAGCCCAAAGATAGAGAGTTATTTTTCAAAATTAGGAGAAGAAATCGTTCATATATTAGAGAAAGCCGGGTATGCACGCTGTTTAGGAGATATGATGGCGAGCAACCCAAGCTGGCGCGGATCATTGGAGACATGGGTGAACAGAGTACAAACATGGAGCACAACGGCAACTAATCAGCATATGCTACTCGCTCGGAATTTCTTTTCGTATCGCTTTTTATATGGAGATGAGAAGCTCCATAAGGAATTTGAAGCAAGACTTCTAGAACAAATGAAAAAAGCAAAAATATTTCTGTATCGCCTACAAGAACAGGAACATCAAATCCCTTCATTAGATCACCCGATTCGTGCTCTTTTTAAATTGGAACGAAAGCAGCTGGATATTAAAAAAGAAATTTTATTTCCATACCACCATTGCTTGCAAATTCTTTCTCTGGAATATGGAATCATCTCGGGGACTCCATTTGAGAGAATTGATAGATTAGTAGAGAAGAAGGCATTTAGCGATAGTTTTGGAAGAGATGTAAAAGCGGCTGCTTCAGATGTGATGCATATTTACGTAAAACTGAGATGGCGCCAATATAAAAACAAGGAGAAGCTAACATCAGTTCTTCATTTTTCCCACTTAACAACGAAGGAAAAGGAAGAACTTATTTTAAGTGTGAAAATCTTAAAAGAGATACAAACTCTAGTAAATGCCCACTTCCAAATATAAAAGGAGGGAGTCTCTTGTTTTTTGGTAAAAAGCCACTTTTTCAGCAACTTCATAAGGAAATACCGTTATCAACAGCGCTTGAGGAAATTTCGTTTACGGTTTTTGACACAGAAACGACTGGATTTCGGGTTTCGACTGTTGATCGCCTAATTGAAATTGCTGCTGTACAGGTAAAGGGATTGAGGGTTTGTGAAGAGGAACAATTTCATACTTTTATAAACCCAAAACGACAAATTTCTCAGGAAATAATCGAATTGACAGGAATCACTGATAAACAGGTCGAAAACGCTCCCTCATCGATTGAAGGAATTACAAATCTTTTTCATTTTATAAAAGAACAGAGCAGCAACTGTATGGTTGGACATTATGTATCGTTTGACATTGCAACTTTAAAAAGTGAGCTGAAACGGGAAAAATTCAGTTTAGTGCGGATGCCAACGATTGATACGTTAGATTTGATCGGATATATTTCCCCGTCTTATGATATGCGGGATCTGCACAGATACGCCCAGAATTTTGGAACGAGAATGTATAATCGTCATTCAGCGACAGGTGATGCTTTAACGACAGCATATCTTTTTGTCGAACTCCTTCATCATTTTAAAAGCCGAGGAAAACGAACGTGGGGTGATCTTCTCCAAGCAACAGAAAATAATCAGAATCATTTTTTTAGATAACAGGTTGTCCAATGGCAAAAATAGCCTGTCTCAATCGGTAGAACAAGCAATTTTTAAAAATATTTTGATAAAACCCTTGTCCCTCTTGACTTTTATAGCATAATCCCTCAACCAAGCTAATAAAATGGTTACAAACCTAACAAAGAGAGTGTTTGAGGTGAGGGGGCGTATACCGTCTTCAAAGTTCCAGCAAAACATTTGACGAATATAGTTCAAGTACTACTTCTTCTTCGTTGAAGCATGAACGCGTCTCATTTCACACTTCTCACATCCATATAGGGAGGGCGAGTAGTGTGCACGATTACATCAAAGAACGAACTATCAAGATTGGAAAGTATATCGTGGAGACAAGAAAAACAGTTCGCGTCATTGCGAAGGAATTTGGCGTTTCCAAAAGTACTGTCCATAAGGATTTAACCGAAAGGCTACCTGAAATCAATCCCGAACTAGCAAATGAAGTAAAAGAAATTCTTGATTATCATAAATCAATACGACATTTACGGGGTGGAGAAGCGACAAAGCTAAAGTACAAAAAAGAGGAAGAACTACAAGAAGAACCAGTGAAATAACATGCCTGTGACTTTCTTTCTTGCAATGGCTAGCTCTAGGCACTATCAAAGTCTAAGACAAGTGCTTCTGAAGGTAAAACACACCTTCTGTCAGCGCTTGTCTTATGCTTGTGGCCGAGGCAAGCACAAAGCTATTCTAAGTTACGACATTTTCCTACAAAAAAATTACAAAATATCTATTTTATATGGTAAATTGTGATACAATATATTATTAGGAAAATAGATGCATTTTTGTTTAAAATGCAAGGAGGAAAGTTACTCAAATGTTAGCTAGGGATATCGGTATTGATCTAGGGACAGCAAACGTACTCATACACGTAAAAGGCAAAGGAATTGTATTAAACGAGCCATCTGTAGTGGCATTAGATAAAAACACTGGAAAGGTTTTAGCTGTTGGTGAAGAAGCAAGACGCATGGTCGGTCGTACACCTGGTAATATTATTGCGATTCGACCTTTAAAAGACGGTGTTATTGCAGATTTCGATGTAACAGAGGCTATGTTAAAGCACTTTATTAATAAGTTAAATGTCAAAGGATTTCTTTCAAAACCAAGAATCCTTATTTGTTGTCCAACAAATATTACTTCTGTTGAGCAAAAGGCAATCAAGGAAGCTGCTGAAAAAAGCGGCGGGAAGAAAATCTATCTTGAGGAAGAACCTAAAGTGGCTGCGATTGGTGCAGGCATGGACATTTTCCAACCAAGCGGAAATATGGTAGTTGATATTGGCGGTGGTACTACAGATGTGGCTGTATTATCAATGGGCGATATCGTCACCGCCTCATCAATTAAAATGGCTGGGGACACTTTTGATGCGGAAATTTTGAGCTATATCAAGCGTCAGTACAAGCTATTAATCGGTGAAAGAACAGCTGAGAATATTAAAATCCAGGTTGCAACGGTATTCCCGGATTCACGTAATGAAGAAATTGACATTCGTGGTCGTGACATGGTTACTGGTTTGCCGCGCACACTTACAATTAAATCTGGTGAGATTGAAAAAGCACTACGTGAGCCAGTTTCTGCAATTGTACAAGCAGCGAAAAGTGTACTTGAACGTACACCGCCTGAGCTTTCTGCAGACATCATTGACCGTGGTGTGATTTTAACAGGTGGTGGAGCATTGCTTCACGGAATCGATCAGCTTTTAGCTGAAGAATTGCGTGTACCTGTATTAATTGCTGAAAACCCTATGGAATGTGTTGCAATCGGTACAGGCGTCATGCTTGAAAACTTGGACAAGCTTCCACGAAGAAAATTAGTCTAATATACGTAATTGAGGACCTTTCCGAACCGGCAGGTCCTTTCTAACATTTCTACCTTTTTACTACGTGGCTAAAATTTACAGATGAAGTAATAGGAATTTCCTACTATAATTAATAGTAGTATGAGTTCAAAAATGAGGATGAAAAGGACCGAGAATTTCAAGGCGGCGCAGCTTTGAGTACCGGAGCGAGGCAACTGCTTGAGTTAACTCCCTTGCAGCCTTGCGCTGAGGAATTTACTGCGTGAATAAGCTAGTAGACGCAAGCGCATAATTTGGTTTTCACCCAGTTCTCGGAGCAATGTAAGCAGAAATTCGAAGTGTCATTTACGGCCCATTTTTTGAACAACCTATAGTAGTTATTTGTTCGGATATGGGATATGGAAAAATGAGGTGAGTCTATGTTACGTGGATTTTATTCTGCAGCGGCTGGTATGCTTGCTGGGCAGCGTCGTACGGAAATGTTAACGAACAACATTGCAAATGCGAATACACCTGGCTACAAAGCGGACCAAGGTTCTTTACGTGCTTTTCCTGAAATGTTAATGCAACGTCTTGAGGGTGTACCAAGTCCTGCGAAAAATGGTGGTACCTTTCGGACAGCAAGTACGATTGGTGGACTAAATACCGGTGTGTATATGCAAGAAATGATTCCGCTGTTCAAGCAAGGAGATATCCGCGAAACAGGACTCTCCACAGATATGGCATTAGTGGACGGAAATTTACCGATCAATCCTGAGACTAACAAACCGGGCTCTTTGTTTTTTGCAGTTCAAAATGCAAATGGTGATGTGAGATACACGAGAAATGGGAACTTCACTGTTGATCCAACCGGTTATTTAACAACAAGCGAAGGTTTTTTCGTTCTAGATGAGAATGGGAACCGAATCCAGGTCGATAGTAATCAATTTGAGGTTACTGCGGATGGCCGTATTCTTGTAGACGGACTTGCCCAAATGCGTTTTGGCATTGTTTACTCAGAAAATCCACAAAACCTGATTAAAGAGGGGAATGGATTATACCGTACAAATGATGGCTTAGTGTTACCAAATGCAACCGCAAATCCTGAAGTAGCATTCACGGTAAAACAAGGTTTTATTGAAGGCTCAAATGTGGATGTAACACAAGCAATGACGGAAATGATGACAGCATACCGCACATTTGAAGCCAACCAAAAAGTTCTTCAGGCGTATGATAAGAGTATGGATAAAGCAGTTAACGAGATTGGAAGATTATAAGAAAAGCACTAAGCATGCCCGATGATTGGCTTGTAACCTAGAAGTTAATAGGGCCTTGAGCGAGATATATAGAAAAATGTAGGGAGGTCTTCAGATGCGCTCGATGATTACAGCAACCAATACGATGAGTCAGCTACAAAAACAGCTTGATACAATTGGGCATAATTTAGCCAATACTGACACGACCGGTTATAAAAAACGTCAGGTCACCTTTAGTGAGCTTTTAACCCAACAGTTTAATAATCAACCAGTTGCTGCGCAGGAAGAAGGCCGCTTAACCCCAAATGGTGTTCGTGTAGGTGTTGGTGCAAAAATTGGATCAACCAATATGATGATGAGCCAAGGTGCGATAAAAAAAACTAACCGTGAACTTGATATTGCCTTTACAAAGGAAAATCAATTTCTTCAAATAGTAGTGGATGAAAATGGGGTCCAAGTTCCTCGATTCACTAGGGATGGGTCGCTTTATTTATCACCAACTAATGACGGAACAAATCGTGTTGCCCTAGTGACTAGCGATGGTAACCCTGTACTAGATCAAGACGGGGAACCGATTGTGTTTGTAGACCGTTTTAAGGAAATTCAGATATCAGCAAACGGGGAAATAACAGTTGTCCCTGAAGCAGGTGCGCTGCAACGTTTTAATCTGTCTGTTGTTGAAGTGCAAAAACCACAACTTCTTCAAGCGGTAGGTCAAAATCAATTTGCGTTACCTGACTTAGCGGAGCTTGGAATCGCAGCGGATGACGTATTCGTTTCTCTTCAAGGCGCTCTCCGTGAACAAGTGAGTATGCAACAAGGAGCTCTCGAACAGTCGAACGTTAATTTAACAACCGAAATGTCAGATCTGCTACTGACTCAACGTTCCTACCAATTCAATGCAAAATCAATCTCCATCTCAGACCAAATGATGGGGCTTGTGAACGGTCTACGATAACTTTATTCAGCGTGAACATCTTCATTCGTAGCCAGGAATAAAAGTAGTATGATAAATTCAGTTGGGGTTTAACAATGACTGAATAAAGTTATAACCTCCGGCGGATGCCACGATTTTTCAAAGGAAGTTTTTCGAGCGGGCTCGAAAAAAAATCGGGCGCAAATACGCCTTGGCGTATTTGATTTGGTACTATTGATAAAAATAGAAACCTACGGAATACTATAAATTAAGGCAGACAATCGTAAATCTTGGAACACCCTATAGATAAGGAGTAATCTCAGTGACTAGTGAACTAAACAATACACAAGTAAAATCACGCGAGGATTTTCGAAAAACGCGTGATGAACAAAAGAATACGGAAAAAGAACCTAAGAAAAAGCGCGAACCAAAAATTAGAATCCGTTTAATTCCGATTTGGGTACGACTTTTGCTTGTCGTTGTTCTTTTTGCAGCCAGCATTATAATCGGTGTGGTTGTGGGTTACGGAGTCATTGGGGATGGTAAGCCAAGTGATGCCTTGAAAAAAGAAACATGGCAGCATATTGTTGACATTGTAAATAAGGATGCAGAAAAATAAAACGGAGGGCCAATGCCTTCTTTTTTTATGGTTAGAAATTTACGGCTTTCCCGACGAAATTTAGATTTTCCACAACACTTGTATTATAATAGGCATAAGATACTGACTTTATTCAGTAAGTCCTTATATACATAGAGGAGGAAATTGTAAAGATGTACGATATTAATGAAATCAAGGAAATTATTCCGCATCGCTACCCATTTTTATTAGTCGATCGTATCCTTGAAATGGAAGACGGCAAACGTGCGCTCGGCATTAAAAATGTTACAGCGAATGAGGAGTTTTTTAACGGACATTTTCCTGGATACCCAGTTATGCCGGGTGTGTTAATTGTAGAAGCATTAGCACAGGTTGGCGCAGTAGCTATGCTAAAAAAAGAAGAAAACAAAGGCAGACTTGCTTTCTTTGCTGGAATTGACAACTGCCGTTTTAAAAGACAGGTAGTTCCTGGAGACCAACTTCGTCTAGAAGTTGAAATCACACGTCTAAGAGGGTCTATCGGCAAAGGAAAAGGGATTGCAACGGTTGACGGCGAGCTCGTTTGCGAAACAGAAATTATGTTTGCACTAGGTGAAAAAACGGAATAAGGAATAACGTAGAAACCGGATGAGAGGAATCATCTGGTTTTTTTATTTGGCCAAACTCAAAAAGTAAAGATAAATGATGTAATTTTTTTGATACATTTGTACACTTCTGGGAAAGCTAAGTGAAGACCAAGTGGTCACTACAATACTTAGAAGAAAACAGAAAGTCCTGCGGTAATATGTCAAGTACCAAAATCTAAGGAATTGGAAATTGTAAGCCAACCAATACCTAAAAAAGACAATACTTAAGAAACCCAGTAAGATATTAAACCATTTACTGGAAAACATTGAAGGATTTAGGATGTTTTATCCTTTAGTTATTCACCTTCCTTCTTGGCGTGTAGACTTGATCGTTGCGTAGCAGCGCATCGACCAACCGCACAAGTTTTCTTGCCGTTAAGACGAGTGCTCTTTTGTGTTGATGCTTAGGAACCTCACGATATTTTTTCAGGTAGTATGCCCGAAATTCAGGTTCATTTCGTTGAACCGAGTTGGCAGCTTCAACAAGGTAATAACGAAGAAATCTATTTCCTGAACGTATCATTTTGGTTTCCTCAGCTTGGAACTTGCCTGATTGATGCTTGGACCATGTAAGTCCACTATATTTGGCAATGGAAGCTTGGTTATCAAAGCGATCAATTTGTCCAATTTCGGCTAAAATACCAGCGGTATAGACTGGGCCTATTCCTGGAATCGTCTGTAAGGTATTAGGGATACCTTCTAGAAGCTTTTGGATGGCTTTGTCAAGTTCTTTAATCTGTTTAGTTATACTACGGATGGACTCTATTGAAGTCCCTAATAATAGGTCGATAGAATCTTCCACACACTTTGATAATCGGTAGGAAGATCTCGCAGCCTTTTGAATGGATTTCGCCACACACTCGGCGTCAGTAAAGCGATTTTTGCCCTTATCTTGAAGATAATTCGCAAGTTCTTGAAGATCCATTGAGCTAATTTCATCTAAGCTATATTGTTCAAGAAATAGCTCTAACATGGCATTTCCAAAAACCGAACTATCCACTTCAGTCGTAAAGGAACTACACTTATAAAATAAGTGTTGCAGAAAATATTGCTTTTCTCGCGTTAGGTTATGAACGAGATGATATCTCATTCTTGTCAACCTTTGAAGAGCAATAAATTGTTCCTGCATGACCGCCGTTAGTGGAAGACGTCCAAACCGTAAGCGATCTGCAATAATCCAAGCATCGACTTGGTCTGTTTTATCCAGGTCAACATATGACTCTTTAAATTTTTTAATTAGTTTTGGATTAATAGTAAAGACTGTTGTTTTAAATTCTTTAAGAGATTCATCCTCGTGAAAAAACATAGCAGGATGCCAACTATAGACTGAAGTGGCCTCCATCCCGATTTGAATCTCGGAAATTGAGTTACTTTGGGCTATCTTGACAATCAGATCTTTCAGATAAGATGCCCCTGTCAAATTGTTGTCAACAGTGAGAGCAGTTAATGCTTTTCCTTCAAAATTCATGACACAAGCTTTCATATCTTGAGAGCTAACGTCTATTCCAACAAATAATTTCATGGTGGCTAACCTCCTTTCAATCTAGGATCAAGGGAAGGACTCTTCGGGATATCCCCAGTGTACTTGTCGGTCAATCACCCTCGCGTATTAGAACTCACTTTGGTCCATGAGCTGCCTGGAAGCTGCAACTTCCAGCATGGGCTGCCAAAGGGAACAGCCTGCGGGTTAGAAGTTCGAACAAGGACTGGGGAGACAGACTTTTGTAGTAGTCAAAGCTACAGGAGATGATAGAAATCCCCCAAACGATCCTAAGACCATTATCTAGGGACATCACGAAAAGTCCACCCTTTGGAAAACTTTTTCAGATGGTGGGGGGCTAGCCCCCCACTATCTGAACTAACATCTATAGAATTATCAAAGAACAATATTTTAATTGGAAATTACCTCGAAAGAGGACTATAAACTTACTATACGAGGAGATTTTGCAAATGAACAAAAAATGGTTCCTTAAGTTGATGGGATCTCTACTTGCTGTGTTTTTAGTAACCGGATGTAATGCCGATGACCAAGATCCGCCTCCAGAGGATGATGGACTAGAAACACCTGGTGAGGATTTCAACAACGAGCTAGATAACGATGTAACTCCTGAGGAAGATGTTGTTCCTGGTGATAATGACATGAATAACAATGATAATGACTTAAATGGTGACGGAAATCTAATTGAAGATGACAATAATGATGGTGACCTAGACGTGGGCAAGGATGACAATGATGAGCTAGGTGACAATGATTTGGTTCCTGATGAAGACAATGGTGGTACTAACGGTGCTGGTGGAGGCAAATAAGTCTCAATAGTTATGAAAAAAGGCGGGATTTGTGTCCTGCCTTTTTAACTTTGTAACGTCTTTTTCTTTTCTTGGAGTCTATTTTTAAATTCAGCAAGGAGACCTTCTCCTTCTAAGCCTTGGTTAATAAGGTCGGTAAGAACGATTTCAGCGATGTTGAGTCGATTTGGAACTAAGTTTCCGTCTAAAAGGACACTCACACTATTCTCCATTTCCTTAATGATCTTTACTTCACCCATTAAGGGGGCAGGATCATTTGATTTTTTTGAAATGGTTACTTGGAGATTAAGCTTTTCTTGGGCTTGTTTTGCTTTTTCGAAAATGGCCTTATACGGTTTTTCAATAAATGCCTCCACAATCCAACGGTTTTCCCCATCCTCCCGATTAATGATTAATCCATCAATCAACGGAATATCCTCGACCCGATCCGGCTGTTCATCCTGATGAAGAACTTTAAGTGATACCAACCTAAACGTTTTCATATCCCTGACCCCCTTATAAATCTTTCGTACTAAATAGATGGTTAAATTATAGCATATTTACTTGGTTATTATATGTAGATGAAGATGAAATGAATCTGAAAGTTGTGTCCTTTTTTGAAAAAATTTGTAGAATCTTAGATAATTCTTGGGTTTAATCTATTTACAATTAAAAATGTAAAAGAGGTGTAGCGAAATTCAATTTTTTATAGAGTCATCCTTGAAATAATTTATTTTTCCTAATTTTACCTCTATTGAATCATGAAGTATGATAGCCCTGTTAGATGTAACCAAGGGGGAATAAATATGATTAATCAAGTAATATTAGTTGGAAGATTGACTCGTGATCCTGATTTACGTTACACCCAGGACGGGAGAGCTGTAGCACATGTAACACTTGCGGTTAGCCGGAATTTTAAAAATGCAGGAGGCGAAATTAATACCGATTTTGTTAACTGTACACTGTGGCAGAAAACGGCAGAAAATACGGCAAACTATTGTAAAAAGGGTTCTATTCTAGGTGTTACAGGTCGAATTCAAACCCGGAACTATCAAAACAACGAGGGCAAAAGAGTATATGTGACGGAAGTGTTAGCAGACTCTGTCAAATTTCTTGGTGGAAAGCCTAGGGAGCTTGTAGAAAATTGATCCTTGATGCCTAAGTTTAGGAGGTGTATGTATGAACAATGATGAGATAAAGAATATTAACGATAAGCTGAATAAGCTTGCTATGGGAATCGCATTGCATCTGGAAATATTACAAGGCCAAATTGGAGAACGCATGGATCAGATTGATCAAAACTATAAGGAAAGACTTTTACAGATCAATCGTCTTTTAGAAAGGAAGGTTTTGTAATTTGAGAACGATAATAAAGAGATTTAGAATATGAACTTTTTCTATATCCCCACTATCCATGTACCTCGCAATAAGCAGCCTCAGTCGTCATTTCAAAAAGGTTCCTCTAGAGATAGATGGATGCTCCAGTAATTCTTCAAATCTCGCCAATCATGGTCACAACATGGTTGGCTTTTTTCTTACCTTCATGATAGAACATTCGTTCCTGTTGGTCAATAGGCTTGTTTACATTTTTTTCTTTTTGGCTGTTTTCGTAAGATTTGCTGTTATTATACCGTTGACTTCCTCTTCAGTTGGACGCTTTCCGCGGGCGTGGCTTGAGCCTCCTCAACGAAATGTGGAGGCGGCTTGCACAGAAATGAGAAAATTGGCCGACTAAAGCGCCACGTCCTGTGGAGAAGTCGGCACTAGCACGTCGTGTGCGTCGGAGACTCCATAAAGAGGCGTATTTTGCCTCTGAAGGAGGAGTTGAAATTTCTCGAGTTTCTAGCCGCTGCAACTGGACAGGTCGCTGCCGCTCCTGCGGGGTCTCAAGTCTCACGCTTTTCCCGCTGGAGTCGCCACCTTACGCTCCAATCAACTTGGTTTGAAATTTATTAACAAAAAAGCAACAATCTTTTAGAAAAGAGCCTTTTTTTTAGTGTTGACAGTTAGAGTGTATTAACCATATAATACATTCATAAGGTGTATTAACTGATTGATACACCGCAGTTTTTTTATCACAGCTGTATGGTGTGTTTAATACAGTCGTCAAAATAAGCTTATTTTTGAGTTTGGTGTATTAACCCCTTGATACAGGGGATGAATGGAGATGGGTCTATGGATGTGAAGTTTAATAATCGGGATCCTGTATATGTTCAAGTCATTCAGTTCTTTAAAGAACAAATTGCGAAAGGCTTTTTTGAACCAGGTCAGGAGATTCCTTCAAGGAGAGAGTTAGCGAATCAATTAAAGATAAATCCAAATACGGCTCAGCGTGCGTATAAAGAAATGGAGGAACAAGGGTTGATTTTTACAGAGGGAAATTTACCTAGTCGCATTACGAAGGATGAACAAGTATTGAAGATGGTTCGTGAGGAATTGGTATTAGAGGCTGTTACCACTTTTATTCATTCAGTTCGGTCAATTAATATGCCTTTGCAAGAGGCATTGAAAATAGTTGAACAAGAGTATGAGAAGGAATAGGGGGGATTTTGGTGATTGAAGTAAAGGACGTAACCAAGAAGTTTGGTAGGAAGACCGTGTTAAACGGTGTAAACTTTACTGCTGAAAAAGGGAAGATTACGTGTTTGATTGGGATTAACGGTGTTGGGAAAACAACCATTATGAAGGCGATTATGGCATTAACTCCAATTGATGGAGGTCAGATTCTTATAGATGGGGAAAAGATTCACAAAGGTAGCTATGAAAAAATTACGTTTATTCCTGATACAATCACGATGCTGCCACAAATGAAAGTTCACGAAGCATTCATGTTTATGGCTGATTTCTATGATTCATGGAATCAAAAACGTGCCGAGGAGCTACTCGAATTTTTTAGATTAAAAGAAACGGACCGAATCTCGGATCTATCAAAGGGAAATACGGCTAAGGTAAACTTGATCCTTGGATTGGCATTAGATGTCGATTATGTCTTAATGGATGAGCCTTTTTCGGGGATTGATATTTTTAGTCGAGAGCAGATCGCGGATGTATTTACAAGCCATTTAATTGAGGATCGTGGCGTAATCATTACAACTCACGAGATCAATGATATCGAGCATTTAATTGATAAAGTGGTGTTGCTAGATAATGGCGTTGTGTTAAGGGAATTCGATACCGAAGAAGTCAGGGAGAATGAGGGGAAATCGGTCATCGATGTGATGAGAGAGGTGTATAGAGCATGAATCGATTTTTGAAGCTAGTCAATTTCGAGTTTTCTCGATTTTTTAAACTATATCTTGTTTTAGTAGGAATTACGGTGTTATGTCAAATGGTGGGCGTCATATTTGAAGCCAGACGATATGTAGGTCGTGCGAACAAGGCGATATATGAGGATTTATTATCAAAGAGTGATTTTATTTCTCAATATGGCACAATGAGCTTTTTTCGTTTTTCGGAAACATTGTGGTTTTTGGGGCCGATTATGCTAGCTGGGGTTACTTTACTAATCTATGTATTCTTTATTTGGTACCGAGATTGGTTTGGAAAGAACACGTTTAGTTATCGTTTGCTCGTTTTACCAACCGCAAGATTGAATATTTACTTGGCGAAGGCTACAACGGTTTTATTGTTTGTTTTGGGTCTCATTGCCTTACAATTAATATTGGTTCCTGCTGAAATGCAGATTATAAAATGGTTGGTTCCAGATGAGTTACGTACTGATTTTTCAATTGCCACAATTTCCAACCATTATTACTTAGGTGTTTTATTCCCTATGACAATTGCAGACTTTATTCTCATATACGGTGTTGGGATTGTAGCGGTATGTGTCGTGTTTACAGGGATTCTATTTGAACGTTCATATCGATTAAAAGGGATTTTCCTCGGAATCCTTTATGCCGCAGTATCCATTTTAGTCTTTTTTGCACCGATATTAGTGAATGAACTTATCTTACGTAATTATTTTTATGCGAATGAATTGTTCTATATGGAACTTGGTACATGCTTACTTACCCTTGCTGGGGCAATATGGATCGGGAATTACCTCATGAACAAAAAAATAAGGGTATGATAGGAGGTCGAAAAGCATGAAACGATATTGGAAAATAATCACGCTTAGTGTAATTACGGTGCTTGTGATTGGCGCTTTTTATATAAATTCTAGTTTGGCAGCTGAAAATATTGTAGTCGGCATCGAAAAGGTAAGTGGAAATGAAAAAGAAATAGAGAACATAAGGATTAACGGAGATCTTAGCGGTAATGATATTCATCATTCCTTGCTTATTTCGAAAGATAAAACGATTAATTTAAGTAACCAGTCGTTAATTGAAGAATTGACAAGGACGAGTACGGTACCTGCTTATAATCAGCTAAAAGATAAGTATAGCCATTTTATGAGAGGAAAAAGTTACTTAGAAAATAGCTTATATGCTGATGAGAATTTTGTTGTGTATGTAAATGTTGAAGGTAATGGAAATGTCTCTAAAAATATGTATTTCGAAATAGAGGTTTTAGACGTTAAAACAGACAAAACGACATCAATGGAGTTAGATGTTCCTAATGATGACAACTATCATTGGGTCGAGGTGATGGATGTCCAATCCATCAATAACGAAATAAAGGTTATCGCAAGAGGATTTCGCACTGAAAGCGGTGAGGATCTTAATGTATATACAATTGACTTGGACAAAAAGGCCGTAAGCGATGAAACCGTATATGGATCGCCAAAAATTGAGAATGGATGGTCAGATATTAGAGTCGTTGATGAATATTATTCAGTTGAACCGAAAAAATATCTGCTGTTCCAAGTGTACGCACATGAAGAGCCTGCATATGAAGACGCGGTGGAAATGGGTGAACCAAAAATCATTGAGGACGAAATCATGGTCTATAACATCGAGACCAATCAATTGAAAAAGCTAGAAATGAGTCCGGAAGAACGAGGGTATGGCATTGATTCGTTTGCTATCAATGACACTACAATATATATTCCAAACCAATCGCCAAATGGAATAGAAGTGAATCAGTATAATATTGAAAATGACAGCTGGGGTGAAAAGCAAATATTTAAAGTGGAACATGAAAAAGGCGAACATGCCCCTTTTATCGAGCTGCAAAACGGAAAAATCTATATCATAAGCTCAGTTGATGGAAAATATCCGCTCGCAATCAGTGACTTAAATACCGGGCAGTCCCTATACGAAGGAACACTTGTTGTCAAAAACCAAAAGAAGGAACAGCAAGACTACAAACTATACATTTACGAAATTAACAACTAGTGGGACAGAGGGACAGGTCCCGTGTCCCCAAAAAATGGGTCACGGGGACAGGTCCCGTGTCCCACTCAATAAGGTGAGAATATGACGGAACATAAAATGGAAGAAATCATTACGAATTACGGAACAGAATTGCGATACGTGGCCTTTCGATATGTTCGAAATTGGGCAGTAGTTGATGATATTATGCAGGAAGTTTTTTTGAAGATCTTCTTAAAATTGAATTCATTTAGAGAACAGTCTAAATTGAAATCCTGGTTATATAAAATCACACGTAATCAATGTATTGACTATCTTCGGAGTAAGGTTGTAAAAGCAACTGTCTTGGTTGATGAGATGGAGGATTTGGGATATTCGACCGATGAAATGGTGGAGAACGAAATATTGGAAAGGTTCGAAAGAGAAAGGCTCTACCAACAAATCGAAGCGTTACCCAAGGATTACAAACAAACACTATCTCTCTATTATTTTAGTGATTATAGCTACAAGGAAATTAGCCAATTATTGTGTAAAGATATTTCGTTTGTGAAGAATAAACTTTTTCGCGGAAAGCGAATGTTGAAGCAAATTTATGAAAGCTGGGACAATGAACCTGTCCCCTCGTCCCGCCAATCATGGAAAACGACATGATTGGTCTTTTTTTATGGGAGTCTAGTGAGGTATAATTATCCAATAATGACAAATTGTTGGGGATGATTGTGGTGAGAGTTGCAGTTTTGTTTGGGATATCGTTATTGTTAGGAGTCTTGCTAGGGTTTTTGGAGCTAGGTCAACCGACAAGTATGATTATAAGTATTATCGTAATAGCTGTTCTTGGTACTTACTTATTTATTTATCCGATTTACTGGGAGAAAAATGTAAGAAAGATAGAGTCCTATCTGGAGAAACGTAGAAAAAATCCAGCGTTTAAGCTCTATTACGGAATGGGCAATCGGATTGACCAGGACGTGAAGGAAGCGACAGAATCCTTGCTTCGAAAATATAAAGATTCCGCAAGACAGGCGTTGTTTAAGACATTGCATGCCTTATACGAGGATGATATTTTACGAGTAAAAAAGGACATTGAGGACATCCGTCCCCTACAGTATAAAGCCTATTATCAGGCGATTGTTGCTGTGGAGGAGGGGAAGCTGGAGCAGGCGACTGAGCTTGGAAATCAGGTGAAGTCCGAGTGGATGAAGCATGCCTTGGCTTCTGGGATTGCTAAAAAGAAAGGCAATCATGATGAGTATGTTGCTGAAATCCGAAAGGCTTATGAAAAAACGCGGGGAATGCAGCGGTATATTTTATATAAACAATTTGAGGAAGATATAAAGGTAGGTTAATAGAGTGGGCTGGGGTCTCTTGCAAGCAAAGGGATTCTAGATAAAAAGCGGGTGGTGACAACAGTCACCACCCTTTGCTTATTTCTTTAGTTTTTCTTCGACAAGGTGGTAAAATTTTTGCCAAGGTTCGGTTTTGTCTTTGTGCTTTTCACTTGGCACAAATTTTTTTGCTCTTTTCTTGGGTTTGGTTGTTTTTTCGGCCAAATGAATCAGCTCCTTTGGTTTTTGCGCGACAGCAAGATTTGATAATCCGTTTGTTCTGGGACAAGGGACCTGTCCCTGTGTCCCATCTGTATGGCCTGGGACATTGAACCAAGCCCCGTGACCCAGAGTCTGAGATTAGTACCTGAGTCTCCTATGACCTGAACTAGAACGCGCCTAAGAGTTCTTTTAGTTCGGTTGTGGAGAGTTCGGTGATCCAGTTTTCGCTGGTGATGATTTCGTCATTGAGTGACTGCTTATTCTCCAGCATTTCGTCGATTTTTTCTTCAAGTGTGCCGGTTGCAATTAGCTTGTGCACGTGGACGAAGCGTTTTTGGCCGATGCGGTAGGCACGGTCAGTGGCTTGGTTTTCGACGGCAGGGTTCCACCAGCGATCATAGTGGATGACATGGTTTGCCTCTGTTAAGTTCAATCCGGTTCCGCCAGCCTTGAGTGATAGAATCAAGATATTGTATTCCCGGTTTTGAAACCCTTCAATCATCTTGTCACGTTGTACTTTCGCAGCACTTCCGTTCAAGAATCGCACCGGTTCATTAAAGCGTTTTGACAGCACATCCTGAATCATTTCCCCCATTTGAATATATTGGGTGAAGATCAAACAGCTCTCGTTCTGGTCCCGAATGTGGTCGACCAATTCAAGGAGCTTTTCCATTTTTGCAGATCGATCATCCACATTTTTCGGAGCAGCTTCCTTTAAATAAAGTGCCGGGTGGTCACAAACCTGTTTCAATTGCCCAAGCATTTTTAAAATCAACCCTTTACGTTGGATGCCTGCAAGCTGTTCGACTTGTTCCAATGTATCCTTCACGAGCTGTTCATAAATCGATGCCTGTTCAACTGTTAACGGACAGTATTCTTTTTGCTCGAGCTTGTCCGGCAAATTCAATGCAACGGCCTCATCATTTTTCGTACGTCTTAGTAAAAATGGCTTGATTAAGCGCTGCAGTTGAGCAATTGTTTCTTGGTCATGATCCTTTTCAATTGGTGACACAAATCGTTTTTGGAATCCACCAAGGCTGCCTAAATAGCCACGGTTAATGAAGTCGAAAATCGACCAAAGCTCAGTCAGTCGGTTTTCCATTGGCGTTCCGGTTAATGCGATATTATGGTCGCTTTTTAGCTTGCGGATCGCTCGTGATTGCTTCGTTTGTGCGTTTTTAATGTTTTGGGCTTCATCCAAGCAAATCGTACCCCAGTCGTAAGAGGAAATTTCCTCCTCATCTAAATGGGACAATCCGTAAGAGGTGAGCACGATGTCAGCTTCATTCACCTGCTGGGTAAACTCCTCACCCTTCAAGCGGTTCGATCCATAGTGAAGGTGGACGCGTAAATCCGGTCCGAATTTCTCAAGCTCCTTTTGCCAGTTGCCAAGTACAGATGTTGGGCAAATGATTAGTGAAGGCTTGGCACCACTTTCTTTTACCGTTAAAAAGTAGGCAATCATTTGAATCGTCTTTCCAAGTCCCATGTCATCGGCAAGACAGGCCCCGAAACCGAACTTACGTAAAAATAAGAGCCAGTCGACACCTTGTTGCTGATATGGACGAAGCTCACCCTTGAAGGTCTCTGGAATGACGGCTTGTGGAATCTCCTTGATGTCCGTTAGCTGCGTAATCATTTGCGACAGATGGCGGTTGAGTTCAATTTGAACGCCTGCAAATGCTCGTGCTGCTTCCTGTTCTTCATGTTCAGCTTTTTCAGAAAGTGATAGTAGTTCCTGCTCTAGGACATCACGGATATGGAGCCCTTCTTTATTCGCACGTTCTAAAATCGATTGAACCTGTTTGATGAATGCAGGATCAAGCTTAATCCATTTTCCACGGATATTGATTAATCGTCTTTGCTCGTTCACCAGTGACATGAATTCCTCTTCGGATAGCTCTACACCGTTTGTTGAAAAACGCCAGTCAAAATTGACGATGGATTGCAGGCCAACGAATGATTGGCGACCGGCACCTGAATTTGTTTTTACTTTCGCCTTAATTGCAAGTTGAGCGTCCTTGATTGCTTGCCACCATGCTGGTAACAGGATTCCAACTCCGGCATCGATGAGCCTTGAACTTGCTTCCGTTAAGAAGTCCCAGGCTTGGCGCTCAGTTAACTCGTGAACGATTCCTTCCTCATCACGAAGCCATGGCACAAGTTTGCACCACATCTCCTGGTCACTCGTGATTTTTTCCTCAAAAGGCGCCCATTCTTTAGGTAGAGCCAAATGCGTCTTATAGGGCTTTTTTTTGCTTCGAAGCACAGTTTGTAGCTTCCACGTGCCATTGTCCATTTCCGGTTCCTCAATTTGGATGAGACAATCAAATGGGGTGTGATCTTCCTTCCAGCCAATCCGTTCAAGCCAATTGTTTTCATCAACGACAAACTCAGCGCCAGCGGTACTTTTTACAAGCGGGAAGGTTGAGGCAATTTCCTGCCAGGCGTCAGAAAGCGTGGAATCACTTTGAATCCAATCGGTGATTGCCTCAGAAAACCACTCCTCCGCAAATCCCGTTACCTCAGTGCCAATCGGTTTCCAGCCAAAATGCTCAGACTTACGCCAATAATCAAAGTCGGGCATAAAATCGCCTTCCTTAATAAGTGGCAACAAGCTTTTCGAAATGGTGTGATAATGCTGTGCATTCTCGCTAAGCTCTACTTCGATCAGGGAATTAACCGGTAACTCTCCAAAAAAGGTAAATGCCTGCCAGGGTGAAAGAAGGACGGCATCGTGATGTTGAAAGTTGTTCTCTTCGAGGAAGGTCCCGTAAAAGGTGGCCTCATGCCAAGCAAAGAGATTTCGCTTCCAATTGTTAGCTGTAAGCTCGTTGCCATCTTCTGTGGTGCACCAAATATAAAAACCATTGTCCGCAACCCATTCTGCATGGATTACAAATGTTTCTCCAATTACCATCATCTCACCCCTTTAATCCGAAATCATAGAAGCCCGTAACAGCTCCTGTTGGAAGGCACGTAATCGCTTGTTCATCGTGGCAAGTCTCGCAATATAGTCCTCCCAGACGTCTTCTTGTTTACATTTTTTATAATGAGCTCGAATCTTGCGCAAATATTTGACGGCTTTTTTATAGCTTGGCCGATTTTTGCCCTCAATCGCCTTTGCGACGGCCTGGTGATATAGAGGGAACAATGCACACCGATCGTGGCTTTCAATTTCTTTTAAAATATAACGGTCTATTTCATCGATATCATAGCCGAGCATGATTTGCAGTTCGACCCATTTCCGGAATTGTTCAGTCTCAAGCAAATAGTCATTGTACTCGACATAACTGTACGGGAGGAGCTTTTTTACGGCATCCATATAAACCGTATCATCTTGTTCCTCGGCGTACGGCATTATGTTTTGTAAAAACAATCTTGTCATATGACGGCGGCCTTCATAGCTTTGGATGCCAAAAATAAACGTCCGAATGCCCTCTAAAGCATGGTCAATCCAAGGACGAACACGGTCCCAACTTTTTGATTCAGATAGATAGGAAATCCACCAGAAACTATAAGGCGTCGCATCCTGCCCAAGCTTTTTCATTGATTCGATTGCACTCGTATCATCCTTTAGTAAAAAACGAAGATGGGCAAAAGCAATCTGGTGTACTGGATGATCCGTGTCTAGAGCGCTCTGTTCGATTTCAATCCATTTTTTTCGATTAAAAAAGGTCGCCCATAGCAAACGGTACATTTGCATGCGCTCATATTGAAACATCGACTGACAAAGCAATGTCTCACGAACTGGTTGGATGCTTTCCTCAAGGAGAGTGTCAAAGGAAAATGGCAGAGACACCTTCTTCATTTCTAATGAATGATCAAGTACGATGTCTGTGAAATTATGAAAATAAGGCTTGATATATGTGTCCACCTGATAGTTTCGCACTTCCATTTGCTCAAGTAGCTCGACTGTTTTACGAATGCAAAAAAGGGCTGCATGAATATGAAATAAGCGCTTGTACTCCTCAGAATAAGGGGCTTTTCTTTTTAATGTTTGAAAAAAAGAATGGTACAGCGTTGCGAAAAAGTATATCGTTTTTTCAGGGTGTCCTGATTCAAACCGTGCGTATTCCTTGTCAAAAAGGGCAAGCCAGCTTTCGAGTGAATTTTCCTTGTATTCCACACGCTCTAGGATGCTTCCTTTTTTTACAGGAATGGATTCAAGGGTAGGTTTCGGTTTACTGCCTTCTTTCCACTGCTCAAGCAAAGACCCGACTCGGTCAACACTCGCATACATATAGAAAAACAAAGCCATCTGGTGACGACAGAAAGCAGTAGTTGGGCACGAACAGCTGCTCGTTTCGAGAGAGTCGAGATCCAGTGTAACATCAACAGGTGTGACATCCTGAACGCGTCCTTCCAACTTCTGCCCGTTGTATTTTACATTATAAACACTCCCCTGACGGAAGAGGTTTAGTCCTTTTTTGATTAATGTCCGGTCAACTTCATTGTCGAATGTAATCATGCCCCGAAGCTTTTCGGAAAAATGCATGACCGCATCCTTTGGAATATCTTTTTGAAGCAAGCTAGTCTCACTCCCCATGTTGCATAGATTGATGAAATCATATCTTTTTATTATACCGCAAAATAGAATGAATTGGCATTTTGGCCTTCGAAAGTGTTTGCGTATTACCTAAATTTAGAAAGTTTTTTCAATAGACAGTCGCAAAAAAGAAGTCTTCAGCGTACATGTATAGTAATTACTTGGCGGAGCTGGTTTCTCCATCCAAACTCCCCAAGAAATCATTTTCTCCCATAGTGTCCTGGCCACTCAGGCACTTATCGAACTCTGCTGCGTGGAGGTGTCTCCATCCTTCACCATAGCAGAGTTTGAAACCTATGTATTTTTCCAGCTAGGAGTGAACATAATTTGGATCCTAAATCTTCGGGTAAGGATATTTCGATTGATCAGAACCAGGTTAGAAGAGCGTTAATTCGTGCTTATATGAAAGGCGAAAGAAGTACAGATATAGATATGAAGAAATTTATCAAAGACATAGCTAACGATATTAAAGGCTCACCTACAGCATAGCCAATATCGTGTAAGCCAACACATAGATTTGGGTCAAGGGACCTGTCTAACACTGTCTACCTTTGAGGCGGCAGTTTTTTTATTGGGCATAAAAGGACATGTTATACTACTTTTGGCTTATAGAAATAATAAATTTGGGTCATAGATAATCGTGTGTTTTTTTGGCATAATTGTTTCCACAAACATTACAGTTGTTTGTGGTTACCCAGCATTGGTCAGTGGTTTTCAAGCCATTCGACTAGTCTGGGTTTTTATGCGGTTTTAGTGTATTCGTTTTCAATGGTATCATTTGTTATTTTTTCATAGTACATATATTATAATAATAACAGACAAAAATTTACAGAATGTTATGATAAGGGGGAGAAGTGTGAAGCTTCCAATGGTGTCCTCCCATAAGCGTGAGAACTATGCAAGGGTCTATATGATTTTAATCGCAATACTTGGTTGGACAGTTGTAGGGTATTCGTTTTTTATTATTGAACCAACTGATGAAATTGCGATTCTCCTATTACTTACAGCATTTTTAGCGTTAATCGAGTATTTTCCGATTCAGCTCTTGAGAGGCTCCACGACGATTACGTTTCCTTTTATCTTCGTCATGCAAGCGCTATTTGGGATATCGTATCCAATTATCATTTATGTGACAATCGTGTTAATCATTAATATCCTTCGTCAACGTCCGCTAAGAATTGTCCTGTTTAACCCGGCTCAGCTAGCAGTCAGTGTATTTCTTGCAAACTACATTATAAAACATACAACAATCACCCAGGTTCTTGCGACGAATAGTGAATTTTTGACAGGTATCCTTACATATGGTCTTTTTGTTGCACTCTTTTTTATTATAAATAATCTAATTGTTGATATTGTCCTGCTGATTCGTCCACAACCTTATCCATTTTACATGTTTAAAGGAAAGACATTAACCGAGTTGGGAAGTGCATTGATTTCCTTGTTATATGGGGTTGTTATGGCTTACCTTGATGGTCGGACGATTGACGCTTTCTCACTATTCTTCTTTTTCTCGCCATTGGTAGCTGTATCGCTACTGTATTCGGTCATCTCCACACTTGAAAATGAAAAGAAACGTTTAAATGCGCTGTTTGCGATTACAACAGGTGTGAATAAGAAAATCCATTCAACCGAGTGGATTGAGACGTTTAAAAATACATTTTCTCAAATCGTTGATGTGCAAGCTCTTATGCTTTGGGTGAAGGAAAATGATGTGTGGAAGATTTTGTATTATGATGGAAGGGTTACTCCCAAAGATGTCTTAACAGGTGAGGCGTTGGCTCGTTTTGATGGAAAAAAGCAACCCATTGTCTATCAGGACAGGGTAAGAAAGCTTGGACCCATTGATGAATTTTTTAAAAAGGATATGAAGGCCTTCGTGTATTCACCGATGGTCGTCGAGGATGAAACCATTGGAATGCTCGTGGTTGCAAAAAGTCGTGCACGTAGCTTTGGGGACGACGAAATCCACTCGATTGCTACACTGTCGAACCAGCTTGCAGTTGCGGTAAAGACAAGATTTTTAATAGAAGAAAAAGAAAAACGGATAATTCTCGAGGAGAGAAACCGGATTGCACGGGGGATTCATGATGGGGTTGCCCAGACTCTTGCAGGTGCAGTCATGAAGCTAGAAACAGCCGAACGAAAATTCAATCGAAATCCGGAGGAAACGAGAAAACTTATCGTAGAAAGTATGGATAAATTAAGACTTAGTTTACGAGAAGTTCGTGAATCTATTTACGAGTTGCGACCGTATCCGACCGAACGGGTTGGCTTGTCAGCGGCGATCGAAAAGCGAATTGAAATGGTAAAAAGTGAATACAATATCAAGTTTTCATTTGATATAAGAGGCCAAGAAGTTCCGCTCAGCTCGATGGTCGAAAAGGAATTATTTGATATTTTTCAAGAGAGTTTGCAAAACACAATCAAGCATGCAAAGGCCACAGAAATTGAAATTCTGTTAAGCTATCAAAAGGAGCATATTGTTTTAAAAATCAAGGACAATGGCGTAGGGTTTTCACTGTTTCAGGCAATGGTCAAGGCGCAAAACAACCCTCATTTTGGCATTTTAAATATGAATGACGCCGCGGAAAAAATCAATGCAACCCTCCAAATTGATTCTAAAGAGGGCGAAGGTACTGATATCACATTAACTGTTCCAAAGATGGGACTTGAAGGAGGTAGTACTATTGATCAAGCTTATGCTGGTGGATTATCATGCTGTGTTACGTGACGGACTTAGAAATATATTAGAGCTCGAGGACGACATTCGTGTTGTCGGCGAAGCGGTTTCAGGTGATGATGCACTAAAGAATGTACCAATGTGCGAACCAGATGTGATCTTAATGGATATCAATATGCCTGAGAAAAATGGAGTTGAAGTGACAGGCATCCTGAAGAAAAAATATCCTTCAATCAAGGTACTGGTACTGACCATGCACAACCATGACGAGTATTTCATGGCGGCGATTCGCGAGGGTGCTGACGGGTATTTGCTAAAAGATGCACCATCAGAGCAGGTCGTCGAAGCGATCCGTACAGTCGCACGAGGCGAGTCTGTGATTCATCCATCTATGACGAAAAAGCTCCTCAATTTCCATCAACAGCAGCAGGAGCAGCCAAAGGAAAATGTGCTAACGGAGAGGGAAATGGAAGTTCTACAATGCTTGGTGGAAGGGATGAGCAACAAGGAAATCGCGGATCGTCTCTTCATCAGTGACAAAACGGTAAAAATTCACGTCAGCAAGATATTCAAAAAATTCGACGTCAAAAGCCGTTCTCAAGTTGTTATCTACGCCGTACAAAACAAACTAGTTCCCATGCAAAACTCTGGGATTTGAGGTGGAAGTGTGCGGGGAACATAGTGGGTCTGTGTTTGAGTCCGCGAGTCTCCTCAGTTGGGTCGCGGGGACAGGTCCCTCGTCCCAAAAGCCATTAAGTCAAATGACTTAATGGCTTTTTTCTTTTTTCATCCAAATCGCCATCGGGAAGTAGGTGATGAGAAATACGATGATACCAGCGATTTCAAGGGTTAGGTAATACGTAATGCCGGAGCCGAAATAGGACAGGATCGTTGTGGATTCGGTTGGGTTTGCGAGATAGAAGAAATTTGTGTCGAGAAGGAGATTGATAAAAAAGATTGGAACAGCGATTAGGTTAAGGAGTAAGAATGCGGTCCAGACAGCTTTTCGCGGTACACGATAGCCCTCGTAAAAAATGAAATATAGTACGGACCAAGCAATTGTGGCGTGATGAAGGAAGTACTTTAGGAAGCGATAATGCGGGAAATCATGGAATAGTTCGGGAGTCACCATGCTTAGAATCGGTGGGAGCAATCCTGTAAAGAACACGAGGTAAAATGCTTTTTTACTAGGCTTTAAGAATAGGAAGATACAAATAAAAGTGCTAATTGAACAAAGGTGTAACGGAAGGGAGCTAATTTCCCATTGATTGGTCGAGACTAGCCAAATTTGGTGTGACACTTCACTAGCGACCAAGATGCTGAAAAATGTCCATTTGATGATTGACTGATAAGGGCCGAGCTTCTCTCTGAGGGCGATTAATAGGAAGGTAAGAACCATGAAAATGAATAGCGTCACGAGATGAGTACCGGAAAACAACTCAAACGTCTGCATTCCATCAGCTGAAAACATGCTGTCACCCCATTTCTAAATGGTTTCTATTAGTCTATTCGGAGGTTGGTATGGTTTAGACGTTCGGACAAATTGAGGGGAGTGGATTTTTTTGTAGGTTTGTAAGATGGCTGATGAACTTGGGAAGAGGGGTGGTTTGTGTCCGATAAATTGTGGTTTGTGTCCGATATAAGTAGAGTTATGTACCTCTGTCAAGAAAACGGACAAATTAAATTGGTCATTTTTTTAAAAGATCCCTACCGCGCTCCGCTTGGTGGCCTTAATGAATGGTGAGAGAACTGGTGCTCTCTCACCATTCATTAAGGAAAAGGTTTAAATCAAGCACTTTGTTTTTTTAGAAAATATGCTTTTTCAAAATCTAATGGTGGCAGATACCCATTAGTTGAATGTATACGCTTCGAATTGTAAAAACAGGTGATATATTCAAATATGTCTTTTGTTGCTTGAGCTCTTGTAAGATAAGTAGTTTGATAGATTAGTTCCTTCTTAATGACACTGTGAAATGACTCTATGCACGCATTATCATAACAGTTTCCCTTACCACTCATGCTGATTTGAATTCCATTTTCTTTAAGTTTATTGGTATAATCCTTTGATGCATATTGGCTTCCTCGGTCAGAATGGTGTATAAGACCTTCTAGGGGTGGTTGGTGCTTTATTGCTCTGTCTAAGGCTGTTCCCACAAGTTCTTTTTTAAGCCTATCTCCCATGTGGAATCCAATGATTTTGCGGGAATATAAATCCATGATGGAAGCTAAATAAAGAAACCCTTCTCTCGTCCATATATACGTAATATCCGCAACCCACACCTTACCTGGTGCGACAGTAGTAAAATTTTGGTTCAAAATGTTCGGGTAAATAAACTGATTATGATTAGAATTGGTGGTGGCCTTAAACTTCTTGGCGGTCTTTGATGATATTCCCTCATCCTGCATAATCCTCTGTACAGTACGCTCTGAGACCTCTATACCCTCATTGCCTAGCTGCTTAGTTATTTTCGGACTACCATAGATCTCCCGCGACTCCTTATGGACTCTTTTAATTTCCTTCGTCAGAAACTCCCTTTTCTTTTTCTGCTCGCTCGGTTCCCGATTAAGCCAGTCATAGTATCCGCTTGATGAAACCCCTAATAATTCGCACATCTTCGCAATTGGGAGCCCTTCATTATAGTCCCTTATAAATTCATAAATTACTTGGGGTTTTTGCTGAAGATGTGCAAAGCTTTTTTTAATATTTCAAGTTCCTGTTTCAGTTCTAAATTTTCTTTCTCTAAGTCTCTATATGGCTTTTGTTCAGGAGGGGTATTGCCACTTCCCACAAAGGCTTGCTTCTTCTTTTTCTTGTAGGCATCCACCCAGTTACGAATGGTTCCTATTGGGATATCAAGGTCCTTTGCCAATTGTGTTGCCTTTTTTCCATCCTCCACTACCATCTGAGCTACTTGTATTTTATATTCAAGATCAAAGTGTTTTCCCATTACAAGACACGTCCTTTAAATTAGCCTTTGTCACTCATTATAACGAAAGTGCCCAATTTATAGTGTCCGTTTTTTAGTCTAACATCAACTCTGTCCGATATATTCACAATTTTGTCCGATACCCCAAAATCCACTATGGTTCGGAGTTGCCAGTGGGTCGCGGGGACAGGTCCCTTGCCCCTGACAAAAAATGTTCCCTCGGGATGAGGCATTTTCAAGCAAAAAAGAGACTCATAGAGTCCCTATAAGCGCGGCGAAATCTCCTGATAGAGTCCTTCATCCTTCGCACACTGTCCGCCATATGCGAAAACGACGAGAATCGGCCCCGTGGTTCAGTCACCACCCCTAATGATACGACCACAAAATCGTCCAGTTGCCGTTTTCGTTTACAACGAAGACGTCTTGGTGGATGGTGAAGGTGCCGTATGCGCTTTTGTATGTTTGGGTGATGGGCACTTTATAGACGTCTTGAAAAGTTTTAGTGTTTTTGGCCATTTGCCAGCTTTTGAGATGTTCAACTTCCTCTACCGTATATTTGAAGGTATCGGTCCCGAAGTGACCCACGAAGACATGATTGCGCTGCTGGATGTAGTCGGCTTTTTCAAACCGCTCCTGCATCAGGGGATGGAACAATTCCCATGAGCTGCCAAAATCCGCATCTTGCTCAAATTTATAAAAGGAGTGGACAATCTCCTTTGCATCCTCCTCCGGTGATGAACGAAACATTGAAAAAAATAGAATCACAATCAGAATGGCCCCAACTGAAACTAGGATCAGTTGAATCGGCACGCCGCGTCGTCGTCTCATATATAAACAAAAGCCTCCTTAAGCTTGTTTACTAATATGGATATGCCCTCGGAAAGTTGTCCTAGTACAAGAACAGAATAACTTTATGGGTCAGGGGGACAGGTCCCTCGTCCCGCGCATGTGGGACAAGGGACCTGTCCCTGTGTCCCTCAGACAATAAAAAAAGCTAGAGCTTAAACTCTAGCGCTGGTTTTACTGAATCGGGTTAGAAATGGACGGCGTGGACCGTTTTTGACTCGTATGAAATAAATCCGATCTTGGAGTCGTTTGTAAAAGCGAACTCCGATGATACTTAAGGGTGTCCAGATTTCTTTAAACGTATAATAAGACACTTTTAGAACTCCTCCCCTAATCTTAATAGTGATCTCTATTTACTGTCTTAATTTTAGAATTATCTGAAACTTATAGTTATAGGATAGCATGTCCACTTTGCATAAAATGTGGAAACTTGTAGAAAAAAATTAAAATTTTTATGCATTTTTAGACAAATATCATCAAAAAAGGCCTGTTTTAGGAAAGTTACCCTAAAAATACCCCAATAATCGCTATAAAATTACATCGATTTTCCCAATATACATTTTTCTAATACATTGTTAGTATATAATTATAGTAAAATACTACATTGGATAATTTCATGTTAAACTAGTTATTCATTCTTGTTAGTTAATGTAGGGAATGGAGTTTTCTACATTTGACTATAAATTTTTTACCTGTAGACTTTTTTCTCTTTTGCCCTGCTCCAGTGTGAGTAGGGTCTTTTTTTGTTGTTTTTCAATAGGTGAAGGGAGTGTATACTACTTATAAAAGACGGAAGAAAGAGGGGAGACAGTTGGATCAACAGATATTGCCCGCGTCTACTACGATGAAGGAATTCGAGTCCTTTTTAAAAAGCAAATATGAAATTGGGATTTTCACGGAAATTCACATCGCTCAGCTGAAAAATATTAATCGAATGGCAAGGAAACATGGGAAGAAGATGATCTATCATGTGGATATGGTACAGGGGATAAAAAGTGATGAGTATGCAACCGAATTTATTTGCCAAGAGTTTCGACCGTATGGGCTGATTTCGACAAAATCAAGTGTCATCCTAAAGGCGAAGCAAAAAGGAGTTTTTGCGATTCAGCGGATGTTTTTAATTGATACGCATGCTCTTGAAAAAAGCTATAAGTTGATTGGAAAAAATAAACCCGACTACATTGAGGTGCTGCCAGGAGCCATGCCTTGGATGATTAAAGAGGTCAAAGAAACATTGAACATTCCAGTGCTAGCAGGTGGTCTCATTCGGACGAAAGACGATGTCCAAAGAGCACTTAAGGCAGGAGCGACAGCGATAACGACGTCTAAAAGGGAGCTTTGGGTCTAACGCGAAAGCTCCTTTTTGAATTATTTTGGCATAATTTGTTGGTAAGTCTTTATGAAAACGCTATCATTTTTCCGTTATAATGTTCATAAGAGAAATGAAGGGGGCGAAGTGATGGAAGAGAATACGAATCAATTAGCTGTTGGTATGGTGTGGGGAACAACATTGAGCATTCCCTTGTGGATCGCGTTTTTTGGTTGGATAAAGCTTCTATCACAGCTCTTCTTATAATCGGATTTTGGGGGTGGTCTCTTACAAAGAGGACCACCTTTTTTATATTTGGTGGGACTTAAGAAACCTCACCCTCATTGTAAAAAAATGGTGGGACAAGGGACCTGTCCCTGTGACCCACTTATTTTTTTAGCCATTTTTTTTCGAATTCTGCTTTTGGGAGTGGCTTGCTGTAATAGTAGCCTTGGCCAAAGCTGCAGCCTTCTTGGATGAGGAAGTCGAGTTGTTCCTTTGTTTCAATGCCCTCGGCGACGACCTTGACGTTCAGATTATTAGACATGTGGATGATCATTTTGATGATGCTTTTAGCGTCTTTATTAAATGCTTTGATGAAAGATTGGTCAATTTTCACAAAATCAATTGGCAATTGGTGAAGTACACTTAGGGAGCTATAGCCTGTGCCGAAATCATCAAGACTGATGCTGATTCCTAGTTTCTTCAATTGCAGGACATGATCAATTGATTTTTCCAAATTGAGTAAGGCGCTTTCTGTGATTTCGATGTCTAAGCAACTGAGACAGGCAGCTCCTCCTGCGTTCACATCCTGGATAAAACGAAAGAGATTCTGCTTTTCAAAATGCTTTGCTGAGATATTTACCGAAACTTTTCCGATCGTAAAACCTGCTTTCGCCCATGAATGAATCGATTCTAACACTTGAGTAATAGCCCACTCACCGACATCCACAATTAGGCCTGTTTCCTCCAACACATGGATAAAGGCATCTGGACTAACCAAACCTTTATCAGGGTGATTCCAGCGTAATAAAGCCTCTGCGCCACGAAAAGTGCCTGTTTGGATTTCAAATTGTGGTTGATAATACAGCTCAAATTGATTTTTCTCAAGGGCTTCTTTTAAGTTCTGCTCAAGAAGAAAGCGTTCCTCGACCTTTTTTAAGAGAGTTTCATGATAGAACACAATGTCACTTCCGTCAATTTCCTTTGATGCATACATCGCAAGGTCTGCCTTCTGAAGTAATTCTTCTACGTTTCTAGCATCAAATGGGAAACGTGCAATCCCAATACTAGCAAAAACCTCTAAAGTAAACTCTTGAAAGGTGATCGGCAGGCGAATTTTATCTGCAATTTGAATGACCATTTTTTTTAGTGTTTCTTTATTCACAACTGAAAAAGCAACGGCAAATTCATCTCCACCGATATGATAGGCAGTACCGTAATCTTTTGTTTCCCTAAGTCGGTTGGCGACCTCAACTAAAACAGCATCTCCAGCTAAATGTCCGTAGCGGTCATTTGTCTTTTTGAATTCATTTAAATCAAGGTATACAAGGCTAAAAGGGATTTGTTCCGCCATGTTTTTGGCCATATCCTCACTAAGCCTTCGTTTGTTCGGCAGATTTGTGAGGGGGGCATGATAAGCCATGAATTGAACCTTTTCCAGATTTCTTTTTTCTTCTGAGATGTCTTTAATCATCCCGTAGATTCCATGAATCTTATGATCGACAGAAATTGGAATATTTCTGACAGTTAATTCTATGATTTCACCAGAAGAATTGTACATTTGAACTTCATACTCAACCACTTCACCTGTCAACGTTTTCTCAAATTGCCGTTTCGCAAATGCTTGGTCATGTTCAGGTATGAATTGTAGATAATGCATTCCGATCATTTCTTCTTTTTTCATCTCTGCAAGGTTTTCTGCAGTTAGATTTAAATCAATAATGGTTCCCTTAAGGTCCATCATGATAATTGCGAGCGAATTTAACTCATAGAGGGAGCGATAATAGCGCTCCTGACTTGCTAATTTTCTTTGTTCAGCAAGTAGTTTTTGCTGATACCTATTGCCGATTAATGCAATGAACATAAACAAAAATACACTTAATAAAAGGAATGGCACAATAACATTGCTCGTATAGACTTGATCATCGTATGTTATCACATGCTGAAGTCCTTTTATCGAGAGCAGATGAATGCTTATCATGGAAATTCCAAATAACACACCAATTAATCCTATTTTCACCGAATGGTTTTTAAGTAGTTTCTGCTTAACTAAATAGCTGGCAACCGTGTTAAGAATGAGGCTAGTAAGCACGCTAAATAAAAACCATTTATTATAAAAAGACAGAGTGAAGGCACTGTTTGATACGATGATGATAAAATAGGCAGCACTGTTTCCGATTGTAAATAAGGTTGCCGGTACAAGATACGGGGTATTCCGATTTAATTGTAATTTTAAACCTAAAAAGCTCGTTATGAACATCACCATAAAAGATACACAGAATGCCGCAATCCGAAAATTCACAGTAGAAAATTCGAAAAGACCAGAAATTCCGACGACATAAGCTGTCTTGGTTCCAAGGCTAAAGGTTAGGGTAGCGAGTAGAAGCCAAATGATCTCGTTTCGTTTAGTAGACTTCGGGACTAGGTTTAACGCGATATCAAAGCAAATGATGCTTGCAGAAAGCGCAATGAAAATGGAAAATAGAGAGTATGCAATATTGAGTTCAGACATAAAAATAGATATCATACGTACACCTCAGCGACATGCAAATGTACGATTAGTATGAGCCAATAGGGGGAATTTAATGGGACCTCCAATAATTTTTTCTTTTTTAGGTATAAGATGGGTGAAAAGGGGTCATGCTGTATAATGTATTCCCCCCCTTTGTTATATATTTTTGTTGGCCTCCCTAGTGGAGGTATTTTTTTTGCCTAAATTTCTTTTAAATGATGCCCCTTTTTGCCCCTTCCCCCTCTATAACAATAGTGTAAAGGAGGTGAGGGACATGGCAGCAAAACAAGAGATTCTAGATACACAGTTACGTCTTGTGTTTGAAAACGGTGTGGACAGTAAGGGTAAGCTTATCTATAAAAACAAAAACTATAACAACATTAACCCTTCTGTATCTGCGGATGATTTACATGCAGTTGCAACAGCAATCATCGGTCTTCAAACATTAGAACTATCTGACATTGAGCGTAACGATAGCTTTATGTTAGTAGGCACTGCAGAGTAATCTTTATGTTGAATTTTAAGAAAGGGGGAGTAACGAATGGCAAAAACACTAGAAATGCAGTTTACGAATTTGGGTGGGAAAACAGCAACCGTTTCGATTGAAAATCCAGTGGAACCAGTAGATGTACAAGCTGTCAATGCAGCAATGGATTTAATCGTAGCGACGGATGCGTTCCTAACATCTGGTGGACCAATTGTAGCAAAAAAAGGCGCACGTATTGTAGAGCGCAATGTTGAAGAAGTTCAATTGTAATGAAATTGGAGCCAGCTCTCTTTTGAGAGTTGGCTTTACTTTTAGAAAGGAGGAAAATGGGGTGGATCAGCTACTGCCTTTTATCCAGGAGGTTGGCTTTCCAGTCGTCGTGACATTCTATCTGCTGCATCGAATCGAAACAAAGCTTGATAGTGTCATAGACTCGATTCAAATGCTGCCACAAAGCATGAAGGCCGAACCACCATTTGATACGAAGAAAAATATATCGTAGAGAGCAGACACCTGACTTGGATGAGTCGGGTGTTTTTTATAGAGGTAAACTGGTCGAAAGTCTAAAAAAAGGAATGAATAAAATGGAAGTTGAGAAACTAAGACGAGAAGTATCAACGTTATTCAGTGGATTCGAATCTGTCTGAATAACGGGCCTCCGGCGGATGCCACGATTTTTTGAGGAAACCTATCGAGCGAAGAACAAAGGTTTAGAGCGCAACATCCTGTTGCAACGTCTTTGTGACCCACATCGTGTGGGCCTAAAAAATCGGGCGCAAATAAGCCAGGGCGCATTTGATTAGGAGGTGTTTCGTTTGGAGATTCGAGGGTATAAGCTAGAAAAAAATAATAATGAATATACACTAGTTGTCTATGTGGAGTCTCATATGACAGAGTTCGCCTCTGAGTTTGGCAACCATATTCATGAGGAAAGAAAGGAACTGAACACACAAATTCGCCATCTTGCAAAAGAAAAGTTCCCGCACCTGCCGGTTAGGATGGCAAAGGTGATAGCGGGTTCGATGCTAATCACCACTTTTTACTTAGGAACAACAGCGCCAAATGTGGGAGCGCAAACCACTAGTGGGCAAACACAGTCCATCTATGATATGTACACAGTAAAAGCGGGTGATACGCTTTACTCGATTGCGACTCGCTACAATGTATCGGTCGATTCGATCAAAAAAATCAATGGGCTTACATCAAATATGTTATTTGTCGGTCAACAACTAAGGCTACCGTTCTTTACATATAACGTTAGCTCAGGCGATACATTGTATAGTATTGCAAAGCGATATAACACGACAGTAGACCAAATTCGTAGTACAAACCAATTAAAATCTGACATGCTGATGATTGGCCAAAAACTGAGAATTCCGCAACTCCAGGCGGCAAGTACGACTACACCACCGCCAGCTGAAGAGACAGTAGCAACACCACCGCCGACAGAAGGGACAATTGCAACACCACCCGTCGGAGAAACTATACCTACACCGGCACCAACGACGGAAACATCAACCTATACGGTTAAAGCAGGTGATACGTTGTATGGGATTTCTGTAAAAGTTGGTACGACCGTTGATCAGTTGAAGTCACTTAATCATTTGACGACAAATGTGCTTAGCATTGGGCAGGTATTGAAGGTTCCAGGGACGACGAGCCAAGTACAGCCTGAGGAAACGGCACCTACACCGACTGAACCAGAACCTGCACCGACAAATCCAGCTCCGGCTACATCGTATACGGTTGTGGCAGGCGATACTTTATATAGTATTTCGCAACGATTTGGCGTATCGGTAGGCGATATACAAGCAGCAAACAATTTATCTTCAACAAATTTATCGATCGGCCAGGTGTTGGCGATACCGGGGGAGGTGACTGCTCCAGAAGCACCGTTGCCTCCACCAGAGGAGCCAACCGTTGTACCAGAAGAGCCTGAGTCACCGCCTGCAGACACTACTGCACCAATCGTGCCTACACTTGCGTCAATTCCATTGGTTTCAACAGCGAATCAATCAAATCTTAAGGTGACGGGTGCAACCGAGGCAAACGCGTTAGTAACGCTTCGAATAACTAACGAAGTTAACGAGCCAAAGACGATTCAGGTTAAAGCAGATGGAAATGGTGCGTTTCAGACAGGAATTGATCTTTCCGGTTTCCAGGATGGCTCACTAACAATCGCAGCAACAGCGACGGATGAAGCAGGAAACAAGAGCACGGAAGCAATCCAAACCATTAAAAAAGACACAAAAATAGATGCGCCAACCATGGTTAATACGCAAATCATCAATAGTCAATCTACGTCTGCTTATCCTGTAAGAGGTACGGCTGAGCCTGCGTCGCGAGTGCAAATTGTCTTTTTTGATGGAGTGAATACACCAATTACCACTGAGGTACTGGCGAATGAAAAAGGAGAATTTAGTGCGTTAGTTAACCTTGGTCAATTGCGTGATGGCCCAATTGCAATCACCACAAAGGCCGTGGATTCATTTGGTAACGAAAGTGGTATAACAAAACTAACAGTGAAAAAAGATACCACTATTGATGCACCCGTTTTTCAGGAACTTGCGAGCATCACGAATGAAAATGCGAACGGATATACATTTGCAGGAACAGCGGAGCCAAACTCAACCATTACGATTCGCGCCACAGATGGTGTGAACACAGCCGTAGAAACGATGACTTCAACAGGTGCGAATGGTGAGTTTCGGACAAATTTAGATTTATCAGGTCTAAAGGATGGAGCGATCATGGTTACTGCAACCGCCACTGATGAAGCTCAAAATAGTTCGCAACAGCAGCAGGTAACCGTAACAAAAGACACTTTCGTAGGTGAGCCTGTACTTGATACAGGGCAAACGGTTACGACACAAAATGCGAATAGCTATACGTTGGTTGGGATGGCCGACTCAGGTTCCACTGTACAAATTGTTCTATCTGATGGGGTAAACCCTGAGATAACAGTAAAAGCTGTAGCGAACGACAGTGGTGAGTTTCGGACCAATGTTGACCTGCGCAACTTGAATGATGGGGAAATTTTTATCACGGCAAGTGCAATCGATGAGCACGGAAATCGTAGCAAAATTGAGCAAACGACCTTAATCAAGGAAACGACTCTTGCGCCGCCAGTGATTAGCAATACCGAGATAATTAATAGTAAAAATGCATCAAGTTATCACATTTTTGGTATGGCACAGCCAGGTACAACCGTTGATATCACAGTGTCTGATGGGGTGAATCCTGATATTATCACATCTACAACAGCAAACGAAAACGGTGAGTACAATATCGCAGTTGATGTGAGCACCTTGCTAGACACAAGCCTCACGATTACGGCGTTCCAAACGAGCGCTGCCGGTATTACAAGTAATGCCAGCAATACTACGGTTGATAAAGATACCGAGGCGCCAACTGCACCCATTTTTCACAACGATCATTTCATCACCACAGAAAACCAGGCGAACTACGAGCTGCTCGGAAAAGCAGAGGCAAACACGGACATCCAAATTCGCATTTTTAACGGCAATGGACAGGAAAAAATGGTCACTGCAACTACAGATGAAAACGGGGAATACCGTGTGCCAGTTGACCTAACGGAGTTTTTAGATGGGGATTTGTCGTTTGAATTAACCCAGGTTGACCAAGCAGGAAATGTGAGTCCTGCAGTGACGAAGACTTTGATCAAGGATACCGTGGGACCAGACGAGATTAAGATGGAAACACCTCTGCCGATCTTTTCAGATAATGTTTTGGTGTATCCAATTCGAGGTGTTGTGGAGCCACATGCCACAGTCGTTGTTGAAATTTCCGATGGTGTCAATGCGATTACCAAAAAGATTGAAACGGATGGCGAAGGCAGATTTGAGGAAATCTTTGACCTAAGTACGCTCAGGGATGGCAAACTCAAGGCTACTTTCCGTGCGACAGATAACGCAGGGAATGTTGGTGAAGCGCAAACATTTACGCTAGAAAAAGATACAGCAGCACCGGCCGGTGTAGTGACGAATAAGCCTGTATATGTCAACAGCGGGAACATGTCCAATTTTACAATTACGGGCTCAAGCGTTGAAGAAGGCGCAACTGTTGAGATGGTAGTGAGCGATGGGACGACAACGGTGAGGCAGACTGCTCAGGTTGTAAACGGGGCTTTCCGGGCCAGTTTTAACCTTTCGGGGCTGAAGGACGGGCCATTAACCTTTGAAGCACGACAAACTGACCGTGCTGGAAATAGAAGCATCGTTGAAGCGACAACAATTGTGAAGGATACGGTGGTTGAAAATGCAATCGCAACGAAAAATGGCTTCCGTTATGAAAACCTGCAGTACATTTATACCGTCATTGGAACCGCTGAGGCAAATGCAAAGGTGGAGGTTTCCCTCTTTGATGCCAATAAGAAGGTGCTGGTAACGCGAATTGCGAATGCAGACAAAAATGGATTTTATTCCTTAGATATATTTGTCGACAATGTCTCTAAGGTTGCTTCGGCATCTGTTATCCAAACCGATGTCGCTGGAAATAAGAGTGAGGTGACGAATGTTTCGTTAAGTTCATACACAGTTACGCAGGGCGATTCCTTGTATGCCGTGGCAAAGCGCTATAATACAACCGTTGATGCATTGATGTCGCTAAACAATTTGACGAGTAGTACGATACAGCCGAATCAGACATTGCGCCTGCCGATTACGGCGAGTGAAGTTGTCAATCTTGGGTACATGTATTTTGGTAATACGAAGCAGTATGTGAGTACGGTAAATTCCACAGGACATGCGGTAAACATTGTGTCGCCAAGTTATTTTGATATTAACGCGGATGGAACGCTGAAACTTACTTACCAGGTAGATCCGAATTTTGTCGAGACAATGCACCGCCAAGGAATTCGTGTTGTTCCGTTTTTAAGTAATCACTGGAATCGTGATGTCGGTCGTGCCATGCTTGCAAACAAGGAGCTTGCGGCTCAGCAAATTGCCGATGCGATCGCGCGCTACAACTTGGATGGTGTCAATGTAGATATTGAAAATGTGACGGATGCTGACCGTGCAAATTATACGGAATTTGTAAGATTGCTACGTGAAAAAATCCCACCGACAAAGGAAGTTTCAGTTGCGGTGGCAGCGAATCCAAATGGCTGGACAGCAGGCTGGCATGGGTCATATGACTACACAAGTCTTGCGAAGTATGCCGATTATCTCATGATTATGGCGTACGATGAGAGCTATCAGGGAGGAGATCCTGGGTCAGTCGCAAGTTATTCGTGGGTTGAAAAGTCAATCCAGTATGCGCTCGCGCAAAATGTAGCGCCAGATAAAATTGTCCTTGGCATTGCGCATTTTGGACGCTATTGGATTGAGGGTCAAAGCTATGGCGGTTACGGAATTTCGAACACGCAGGTCCAGACGATGATTGATCGCTATAATGGGACCGTTGTATTTGACGAAGTGAGTAAAACGCCAAAAGCGATTATCACGATTAAAAAAGGCGATCCTGTGACAGTAATAAACGGCACGACACTTTCTCCGGGCACTTATACGATATGGTTTGAAAATGAAGAGTCCATTAGTAAGAAGCTTGAGCTTGTCGGCAAATATAATATTCGCGGTGTCGGCAACTGGAGTCTCGGCCAGGAAAATAAAAATGTCTGGAACAGTTACACGACGACATTGCCAAACACCGTTCCTGTCGTGTCACCAGTGTATACGGGGCCAACTCAAAACTATAAAACATATACCGTATCGGCAGGCGATACACTCTGGGGAATCGCTAATCGAAACGATACAACCGTAAGCGAATTGCGGGAAGCGAATGGCCTAACGACAGATTTACTGTATGTGGTCAAGTCTTACGGATTCCAACGGACGAGGCTAGTGTGGTTACACCACCTGCTACGCCTGAAACTGGCACTACTGCACCGGTGTATACGGTGAATTATACAGTAGTAGCGGGCGATACGCTGTCAGGAATTGCTGTTAAAAATGGCACAACCGTGACCGCCATTAAAAATGCCAACAACTTAACATCGGACATGATCTACATTGGGCAAGTATTAAAAGTCCCAACAAACGTTGTGGTTCACACTGTGGCATCCGGCGAAACCTTGTATGGTATCGCCAAGCGATATAACACGACCGTTGCAAACATTAAGACAACCAATAACTTAACAAGCGACATACTCAGTATCGGACAAACGTTGAAGATCCAGGTTTAGATTGAAGACCCGAATGCCTTTTGTGGCATTCGGTTTTTTGGTAGTGGGAGCGAATTTGGGCTAGTGGCAGTAAAATTTGATTAGTGGCAGTATTTTTGGGCTAGTGGCAGTATTTTGAGATTAGTGGTAGTAAATCTGGAATAGCGGCAGTATTCCGGCTAGTGACAGTAAATTTCAAACAGTGACAGTATTTCTGGGATAGTGATAGTATTTTGAGATTAGTGACAGTAAATCCCCGGTGCATTTACCTCGCAAAATTTGAGGCGAAGCGCTATCGTCCATAAATTCTGTTTATCAGCCATAATTTTCGATTATCGGCCGAAAAAATCATTTATTGGCCATAAAATTTAATTATTAGCCGTAAATCTTTGTTCCAGTTATTAGATTGTCTTTATTTTAATGGTTGTGTTGAAGTTGATATTATAAAATTAGAACCTCCAAATATTTGGAGGTTCTATTCCGTAAAACACCCTATAGTTACGCATTTTATTCTCCTCCTTATATGTAAATCGACAATGCATTTACCTCGCAAAATTTGAGGCAAGCGCTATCGTCCATAAATTCTGTTTATCAGCCATATTTTTCGATTATCGGCCGAAAACGTCATTTATTGGCCATAAAATTTAAATATTAGCCGTAAATCTTTGTTCAAGTTATTAGATTGTCTTTATTTTAATAAAAACAATCATCTACCTTTGCCGATAGCAAGTATAATAATGCTGATTTTCACAGGTAAGATAAGAAATATTAACAATAGAATGAATTTATCGCCAATTGGCCACAACACCCACTGATATATCCAGAAGATGTGATATGATAGTGTCATAGGATAACAGAGAAGGGTGAATGAATTTCATGAAGGTAGCGGGACGGAATGACCAGTGCACGTGCGGGAGTGGAAAAAAGTATAAAAGATGCTGCGGACGGTCTACGGTTGTTTCCATTGATCAAGTCGTTGAAAATGAACTGAACGATGTCCAACATGATATGTTCCAGTACGCCATCCATTTGTATGAAGAGTTTTTTGATGACGTTCTGGATCAGTATAGTGATATTTTTGATGAGCTTCCAGATGATGTCTATGATTTATTTTCATTCTTTTCGCGCGTTTGGATCATTAGTTCGATTCCGACTGATGGAAAAACGATTTTGGAAGAGTATGTTGATATTTACGGTCCAAAATATAGCCGCCCACGAACACGCGACCTTTTACAGAGATGGAAGGCTGCAAGACCGTCTGCATATACCGTGACAGAGCTTGATGAGCAAAGAACGTATATGAAGGTTCAGGATATTTTTACGGGTGAGCAGCATCAAGTGCGAATTTATGAGATGGAAACAGATGTGGAGGCAGGCTATTTTGTGTTCGGAACGTTGTTGCCTGCAGGTGCGAATTCAATCTTTTTCCCGACATTTCTTGAATTGCCAACGGAATATGCGGGCGATATGCGAAACATGATTCTTGAACTCTTTGAAAAAAGCAGTGAGACCAGTCCAGTTGAGTTTATGTCCAATGAATTTATCGATGTATTCATGGTTTTTATGTTCGGAAAGGCGAAAGTAACGGCGGATGATTACCACTGGCAGACCTCCAAACAGCGAGAGGTCGCCGAAATGTTTCAGATTCGGATGAAAGAGTACGATTATGACGAGGAAATCGTAGGAATTGGTCTTTCACTATGGCATAAATACTGCGAACGCAAAAACCCAAGGATTATTAAAACAGGCATTTATGAGGCAGCTTTGGTCTATATGCTTGAAATGATCTATCCGTATGAAGGTCTTTCTACGCATGAGGAACTTGCGGAAGAATTTGATGTGTCGCCAAGCAGCATCTCGACAAAATTTAGAGAACTCGAAAAAGTCCTTCAGGAAGAGCTTGAGAAATACGATGAAATGATCAATGGCCCTGATCTAGATGATGAATTTTTATTCGATTAAAACCGTGACAATCCATTTGATGGGTTGTTTTTTTGGGGTTAAAAGAAGTGTGCATCCGACCTTAGTACCATTTTTACAGAAAATAAAGGAATTTGTCGATTTCTGTGTAATCTGTAGAATGTAGCTACTAAAGGGAGGGTTTGAAATGAGGAATTTTGTCAAAGTTTTGGGAATCGTGCTTGTGTTGTTAATGCTTGTACTACCTGGAAATACTGCATTTGCTCATGGGGATGATTGCGGATGTGGCGACTATTTGCAAGGAGCAGAGCGTAACAAGGCGGTTGCGAGCATATTGAAATCGAATGAATTTAAAGTGGTGAAAGCAGATAAAAAGAGTAACGGATACCAGTTTGTCGGGGCTAATCAGATTATGGCAATAAAAATGCCTAACTCTGAGGGGAAAGTCTACACAATGGTCGCTGTTCCGTTTGTTCACGAAAATGGCGAAGTGTTATTATCAGTTTTTGCGGATGGAGTTCATATGGGTGACGGACCTCCTCCAATACAATAAGTAAGTTTTGATCCCTGACAAATCGTTAGGGTTTTTTTGTTAAAATTTTGTCACAATTTTCCTTTGCAAAGTTTGCTGAATAGTGTAAAATGGATTTTAATTGGAAAATGAAAATGGTAGGTAAAAAGTATGAGTTCTGAACAACTTTTAAAAATAATGGTAGACATTCAGAAAAAAGTAGAAGAAACATCTTCTATCACAACTGAAGAGGTTATGCAGGATCTAATTGGTAAATTAAAAGATTGCCAGTCTGCATAATTCGATATGAACTTTAAGGATGAAGTCAGAGGATGAACTCTGGCTTTTTTTGTTTCAAGATAAAACCTTTCGTAATCTCCTAAAATATGAGAATATGTAATTGTTTAGTAACTTTATTGCTTAGAAGTCCACTACTTATATTAGTAAGACAATGGTAAAAGAGTTTACAATTTAAGGAGTATAACCCTTGGCTGAATAAAGTTATGCCTCCGGCGGATGCCACGATTTTTCAGTGGACTTTTTTCGAGAAAGCTCGAAAAAAATCGGGCGCAAATACGCCAAGGCGCATTTGATTCAATAATTTAGGAGGAACTCAGATGACAAAGGTTCGTTTTGGTGTTTTATCAACCGCGAAAATTGCGAGAAATACAGTGATTCCAGCGATGGAGCGTGCACATAATGCAGAGGTTGTGGCTGTTGCGAGTGAAAGCGGGAAGGCGAAAGACTTTGCTGTTGACCTTGGCATTCCAAAGCATTATGAATCATACACCGATTTATTGAATGACCCTGAAATTGATGCGGTGTACATTCCGCTTCCAAATCAACTACATAAACAATGGGCGATTGAAGCTGCGAAGCACGGAAAACATGTGCTTTGTGAAAAGCCAGCAGCATTGACCTCACAAGACGTGGAAGAGATGGCGGCAGCTTTTAAAGAAAACAATGTGATTTTCATGGAAGCGTTCATGTATCAGTTCCATCCACAGCATAACCGTGTGAAAGAAATGATCGCAACAGGCGAAATTGGTGATGTGAAGTTAATTCGCTCAACATTCTCCTTCCTCCATGATTTGAATTCTGGAAGCATTAAGATGCAAAAGGATCTTGGTGGCGGCGTGTTATATGATGTGGGTTGCTATTGCATCCATGCAAGTCGTTTGATTACGGGTGAAGAGCCAGTTGAAGTGAAGGCAGCTGCAAACATTCACCCGGCACATGACGTCGACATTACGGCAGCAGGTACGCTGAAGTTTGAAAGTGGCGTAATTGCGAACTTTGATGTTAGCTTTGAGCAATCATTTAAGGAGCAGTATGAAGTGGTCGGCACGAAAGGTTCGATCGTAGTGAAGCATGCATTCCGTCCTGACAATGAAGGTGGAAACGGTGTGCTTGTGGTGAACAACGAAGGAGGCCAACGTGAAGAAACGGTACAAGGTGACCAGTATAAGCTTCAGGTGGAGCATTTTGCAGAAAGTGTTCTTTCTAATAAACAACCGATGTACAACCTCGATGAAACGTTGAAAAATATGCGCGTGATCGAGCAGGCACTTGCTTCCGCTCGTAACTAAAAAGTCAGCCCCCGGGCTGGCTTTTTTCGTTTCTTCCTTTTTTATCTCCCCTTACTCAAATCTATCAAAATTTCTCTCCCAAACATGTATATCTATCAAAAATCCGGCAATACTAGATTACTAGAAGATGGGACACAGGGACAGGTCCCTTGTCCCAGAAAAATGGAGGGATTCGATGATGATGAAGGTGAATGTGGAGTTACCTGAGGTTCTACCGGCGAATAAGGAAGATTTTATGAAATTGTTGCTAGAATTAGTAGTGAAAAAGTAATGGGAATTATGATGTGGTCTATTGTTGAAGAGTAGAAAAACTTATATACTAATAGAAGAAAACGTATATCAGAATAGGGCAAACTCTCCGAAAGGATTGGACGCAAAGCCTAGGGTCTACCGTACACTGTACCATGATCGCCTGGCTGCCAATAATGTACGCTTGTTGGGCCATTCTTTTAGTGATTGGTCTTATTTTTTTGCCTGAATTTCTACTATTCTACGAGGAAGAGGTACCATAGATGAAAAGTATTCGAACAAGGTTATTTGTTAGTTTTTTTGCCATTATCATCCTTTGTATAGGCTTAGCGACCTATAATTACATAGCGGTGTCCAATATGAATCAGAAAACGGACGATGTTGTGTCGGAGGAACTCTCAGTTTTACTAGAATATGATAGTTTGAAATACAATATTGCCCAGAGTATTGCGCTTGCGAGGGCGTATGTACTGTATGGGGATGATACCTATAGAAATGAGTATGATGTTTACTCGGTAGAATTTGATTTAACGGATCGAAAATTAAATGCAATGAAGGTAAAAGAGGTTGAAGAGCTTATAAGGGAAATGAAAAATTGGCGTGAATTGATGAAGGAAAAAGTTTTTGCCCCTTATGATAGCGGGGATACTGAGCTTGCGATGCATAATTTGAAGACGTATATCCAACCGAAGTCAAATGAATTGATGGAACAAGTTAAAAAGCTCACGGATGATCGAGAAAGACAGATTGTCTCAACGGGTACGGACGTTGTGAAATATGGTCAATCAGTGAACTTCGTAGGACTTCTGGTCACAGCTGCTGTGATTATTTTAGGAATTGTGATTTCGATTTATACCTCTGTGGTGATTGCTAGACCGGTAAAAAGTGTCGCAAGTCGAATGAAGGCGATTTCCAATGGCAATCTTCAATCGGAACCAATTAAAACGAAGCTCAAAGATGAAATTGGTCAGCTTGTTTTGGCGGTTAATGAGATGAATGAAAATTTAAAAGGCATGTTTAAGAAAATGGTTGTCGTCTCCGACAGTGTCACTGGTCAAAGTGAAGAATTGACCCAGTATGCGGATGAGGTTATGGCGGGCAGTCAGCAGATAGCAGTCACAATGGAGGAACTTTCACGCGGTGCAGAAGACCAGGCGACGTCTGCTACCACATTAATTGAAAAAATGTCCACGTTCTCGGACGAAATCATGCATGTAGCGGTTAAGGGCGATAGTATTAAGGAACAATCACAAGGCATGCTTGCCATGACAAACGACGGCAGTTCATATATGGAAACATCGATTCAACAAATGTCGAGCATCTATGAAAAAATGAAACAGTCACACGCGCTTGTTGTTGGTCTGGACCATAAAACAAACGAGATTACGAAGCTTGTTAAAGTTATTCAGGAGATCGCGGGGCAAACGAATCTTTTAGCATTAAACGCAGCAATCGAGGCAGCCCGCGCAGGAGAACACGGAAGAGGATTTGCGGTTGTTGCCGATGAGGTTCGAAAGCTTGCAGAACAGGTTGGTAAATCGGTCGCAGAGATCACAGAGATTGTAAAAGGTATCCAAACAGAATCAAAGCAGGTCGTTCAATCCTTAGATGACGGCTATCAATCCGTTGAAGAAGGCACCAACCAAATTCAAACGACCGGAAAAACCTTTAATGAATTGAAACGAACAATTGAAGAAATCGGTACACAAATAGAAGCAATGTCAAGCTCGTTATACGGGGTACTTGACGATACAAGAGAGATTAGCGGTGCCATCGAAGGAATTGCGGCTGTCGCTGAAGAATCAGCTGCTGGCGTTGAACAAGTATCCGCAACCGCCCAGCAATCCAGTAGCTCCATGGAAGAAGTCGCCAAAAGCGCCAAACAACTCGAAGAAAACGCCGGCGAACTAAACGAACTCATCCAAGCCTGGGACAAATAGTGCTGGGGGAAGGACCCTTAGGGCAATTTCATGTGCCAGGGTTCCAGCCGCCGCTGTAACCTCCACTTTGGGTCCCAGCTGAACCTTGGGACACAGGGACAGGTTCCTTGTCCCAGAAGGCTGATGGACTCCTCCACCAGCGAAATGGTATATTATAGAAAAAAGGGAAGAGAGGAACTTCAGTAGTGGTAAATATCGGTGACATTCTTTTTCAATTATTTGCACTTCTCGTTCCAATTAGCATAATAGTGGTACTCGTTTATGTGGTACGGTTCTCAAAGCGGGTTAAACGAATGGAAGCGAAGCTAGATGAAATATCGAAAAAAGTAGAGTAGGACTTGGGAGAGAATCCCAAGTCTTTTTTTCTGAGAGTGTTGGTGACCAGTTTTTATCTCAGAAAAAGGATGCCTGTGTTGGCATCCTTTATTTTTTAACACTTACTTTTACATTACGAAACATGAATTTGGTTTTTTCTTGTTTGTTCGTGAGTACCATCGCGTCAATCTGGGAGGTGGTATCCTGAAGCTCGACCTCAAGCTGAACCGTCCGCCACGGATCATGCAAGCCAATCACCGGCGATACCGTCTCAGCTAAAAAAGTTCCTCTTGCATCAGTCTCATCCACAAGTAAGTAAACGGCGGCCTCTCCCTTCACCTGCACCTCAAATATAATTGTTTCTCCACCTTTTACCCCTCTAGGTGAAAAAACAAATCCTTCGTTTTCCTCAGCGCCCTTCGTTTTTACCTCAAAAGTACCTTCCTCGACCTGTACGACCGTAGCGCTCACACCAAAAAAAGGTGACTTCTTCTCCGCAGCAGAAGCAGGCGATACCGAAAGAAATAATAATGCTATACAAAGTAAAAATTTGAATTTCATCATTAGGACCCTCCTTTGAAACAATGAGTCTGTTCCATTAGTATGTGGAAAAAGGAGGAAAACATGTAAGGCATAAAAAAACAACCGGTATTATAACCGGTTGTTTACAACTTCTAATTCCAAGATGTGGTGGGACAAGGGACCTGTCCCTGTGTCCCACTGAACCCCTTGGCATATCTACCTATTCAATTTCTAAGTGTTTTTTCAAGCGGGAAGAGACTGCTTGGCGCTCGTCTTCAGAGACGATCCAGTACCATGCGTCTAGGGTTTTGCCGACACCATCGATGCTGAATTGTTCAACGTTTTGACGTGCATCCTTGTAGTTCGCCTGAATAGTTTTCATTTCATCGAAGGAAATATCGGTCTTGACGTTATTGCCAAGTGCTCCGAGAATATCATCAATTTTTGTAACGGAGGAGAAGCTGGCTCCTTTGTTGATAATCCCTTGGATGACCTGCTTTTGGCGATCTTGTCGTCCGAAGTCACCACGAGGATCGTCATAGCGCATTCTTGAATATTTAAGGGCTTCTTCCCCATTTAGAGTTTGTGTTCCTTCTGAGAATGAAGCACCCTCATAAGAGAACGCGAATGAGCTGTTCACCTGGATTCCGCCAAGCGCGTCAACGATTTGCTGTAATCCTTCCATATTTACCTTTACATAGTAGTCAATCGGTACATCTAGGAAGTTCTCGACGGAATCAATTGTCATATCGACGCCACCAAATGCGTAAGCATGGTTGATTTTATCTTGAGTTCCTCTGCCGACAATTTCAACACGTGTATCACGTGGAATGCTCAACATCTGCATGGAATTCGTTTTAGGATTAACACTAACAACTATTAACGTATCAGTACGACCCTTGTCACCCGAGCGTTCATCAACACCCATGAGCAGAATGGAAATCGGATCCTTTTTATTAATATCGATTTGATTTGTTCGTTTATCTGAAGGGCCCCGTTCCTCATGCATTTTTCCTACAGTACTCGCAACAGATTGATATAAATAAACGGCATAACCACCGACGGCTAACAATAAAACAAGAGCAATTGTTCCAATAACCTTTGGCCATTTCCGTTTCGGCTTTTGTTTCGAATGTCGGTCAACACGACTCATTTCAATCAACACCTTTTTTTAGATTAGGATAATCAAAAACTGCATATTTTATTAGACGTTTTATAGAAAGAAAAGGTTTCATTTTTTGAAAAAATATTGTCTGTCTTGTACGAATTATGTCGAAAATGTTCAAAAAGGTACAAAAAAGTAATAATAATATGTAAGCTCTTCCTTATAGATTAGTAGAGATTTAAGAGAAAAAAGCCAGACTCAAAAAATTAAACTCACTTTTGCCAGTACCCGTTACATTGACTATAATAATCTATATCAAATATGGGACGCGGGGACAGGTCCCTTGTCCCAGGAAAAAAATGGTGGGACGAGGGACCTGTCCCTCTGTCCCATGGGAGGATATTAAATGAGTGCGGATGTTGTTGTGGTGGGTAGTTTGAATGTGGATATGGTGGTGAATGTGAAGGAGCGACCAGAATGGGGTGAGACGGTACTCGGTCATGGCTTTTTTACAGGAAACGGTGGGAAAGGTGGTAACCAAGCGTATGCAGCTGCGAAATTAGGGGCATCGGTCGCAATGTTGGGCTGTGTCGGGGACGATCTTTTTGGTAAGCAGCTTTTAGAAGGATTGAATGAAGTCGGGGTGGACACGTCAAATATTGAAAAGATAAGCGGCGTTTCTTCCGGCGTTGCGGTGATCAGTGTAAATGCCGAAGGAGAAAATAGTATCGTTGTTTCACCAGGCGCCAACGACCATGTGACACCAGAATATGTGTCTAAATACGAAGAGGTCATCCGTAAGGCGAAGCTTGTGATGATACAGTTGGAGATTCCTTTGGAAACGGTCATCGAAGTTGCGAATATCGCGCATACATATAATGTCCCAGTTATGCTCGACCCTGCACCTGCACGAAAGCTTCCCGATGAGCTATTAAAAAAAGTGACCTACCTTGTTCCGAATGAGAGCGAGCTAGGAGTTGTAGCGGATACGAAAATTACGGATGTGGAATCCGCTAAAAAAGCTAGCAGTTGGCTATTGGATAGAGGTGTTGGGACTGTTTTTGCTAAGCTTGGCGGAAAAGGCGTTGTTGTGTCTAGGGAAGAAGACACGTTTGCTGTCAAACCTCACGCTGTGGATGCGGTTGATACAACAGCAGCTGGTGATGCATTCGCTGGCGCACTTGCCACAGCGCTTGCTGGCGGCAAAAGTCTGCAAGAAGCAACGGAATTTGCAAATGCAGTTGGTGCCCTAACCGTCACCAAAAAAGGCGCTCAAGCCTCAATGCCAACACTAGAAGAAACAAACAAATTACTAGGGACAGGTGACAATGGCCAGTAGTGGGTCACACGACCTGTCCCTCTGTCCCAGGGAGGTAAATGATGAAGAAGGTTATTTTTGATGTAGATACGGGGATTGATGATGCAATGGCGATTGCGTATGCAGTGAACTCGCCGGAGCTTGATATTATTGGGTTAACGACATGCTATGGAAATGTCGCAGTTGATGAGGCAACCAGAAACACATTGGCTGTTTTAGAAAAGCTAGGTAGAAACATCCCGGTATTTGCGGGTGCGGACAAGCCCCTAAATCGAAATCCGCGTGAAGGCTTTGCGAAACATGTGCATGGGGAAGATGGATTAGGGAATGTATTGGATTTTGAACCTCAAACATCAGCGAAATCAGAGTATGCGGTAGATTACATCATTGAACAGGTCAAAAAGCTACCTCATGAAGTAACAATTATTGCCGTTGGGCCGTTGACAAACCTGGCCTTAGCGGTTCAAAAGGCACCGGAGATTGTGGAGCTGGTCTCCGACGTGGTGATTATGGGCGGAGCAGTTTTTGTACCAGGGAACGTAAACCCATATGCAGAGGCGAATATTTTTACAGATCCTGAAGCTGCGGAAGTCGTGTTCGCATCAGGATTACCGATCACCTTAGTCGGATTAGACGTGACGATGCAAACCTTGTTGCCAAGACAAAATGTGGATGCGTGGCGAAATGCTGGCTCCGAAGTCGGGGAGTTTTTTGCGAATATGGTCAGCTTTTATCATGATTTTTATGAATGTGCTAATCCTGGAATTGGCGGGTGTGGTCTCCATGACCCGTTGGCAGTCGGTGTGGCTATTGACCCGAGTTTAGTGAAAACAAATTACATAGGAGTTGGCGTCATTACTGAAGGAGAAGAAGACGGCAGAACGGTGCCACTTTCAGAAGAAGAAGAGCCTAAAATCAATGTCTGTACAGAGGTTGACGCACCAAGATTCTTAGAACACTTTCTAAAAAGAATGCCTGCAGGCCAATAAAAAAATTTCAAGCCCATGCTCTTAAAACTAGTAGCGTGGGCTCAGTTGTTGTAATATTGTAATAATAAACGGGAAATGGGTTTGGGACACGGGGACAGGTCCCTTGTCCCAGGAAAAAAATGGTGGGACGAGGGACCTGTCCCTCTGACTCAGGGAAGCAAAAAACCCTGGTCCCACGTATGAAGGTGGCATGAATTGTGATGGAACAACAGGTTGTGGCGTATTTAAAGGAGAAAGAGTCTGAGATGGTGGAGGTTCTAAAGGGGTTAGTCGAGATAGAATCTCCATCTCATGATAAAGAGGCGGTTGACCAAGTCGGTGAGCAGGTTCAGCAGCTCTATAAAAAGTATGTGGGTGGCTCAATCCAAAAGTTTGATAATGAGCATTTTGGGGATCATTTCCGCTGTGAATTCGGTAAGGGAGATGAGCAAATTTTGATTTTGGCTCATATGGATACAGTTTGGCCAAAGGGAACACTTGAAGAACTCCCATTCCGGATTGACGGAGACATGCTTTTTGGGCCAGGCTCATTTGATATGAAAGGTGGCATTGTGCAAGGATTATTTGCGGTAAATGCGCTTAAAGCACTTAATGTTCCTTTGAAAACGAAGGTTGTCATGTTGTTTACGTCGGATGAGGAAATTGGTAGCGAGTCATCGCGTGACTTAATTGAAGCAGAGGCGAAAAAGAGCAAATATGTGCTTGTTCTAGAATCCGCGGCAGCCTCGACTCAAGGGAAACTCAAAACATCTCGTAAGGGCGTCGGCATGTTTACAATAAAAGTACAGGGTCGCGCAGCACATTCAGGCATTGAGCCTGAAAAAGGAATTAGTGCAATTGAGGAGTTAGCCCGACAAACCATATATTTACACGGACTAACGGATTTTGAAAAAGGAACAACACTCAATATCGGGCTTGTAAAAGGTGGAAGTGCTTCAAACGTAGTCGCTGCAGAAGCAGAAGCAGAATTGGACTTACGTGTGAAAAATAACGCAGAATTTGAACGCGTTATTCCATTAATTCAAGGTATAAAGCCAACCAAAGAAGGTTTAACGGTAGAGGTAACTGGTGGAATCAACCGTCCAGTGATGGAAAAAACGCCGGAAATCAGTAAAATGTTCGAAACAGCAAAAGATATAGCGAAGGAACATCTTGGCTTCGAACTAGAAGAACAAGCAAGTGGTGGAGGTAGTGACGGCAGTTTTGCATCACAATTTGCCCCAACCTTAGATGGTCTAGGACCAGTAGGTGATGGTGCACATGCATCAAACGAGCACCTCCTTATCTCGCAAATGCCGGTAAGGAGTGCACTAGTCGCCCTACTCATCTCAAAATTAGCAAACGAATAAGCGCGACACAAGCCAGGTGGGACACAGGGACAGGTACAGTGTCCCAGAGAAAATTGGCCGTAAATAGATCCGCTTATCCCAATATGGGAAACAGGGACAGGTTCACTGTCCCAGGAAAAAATTGGTGGGACGAGGGTCCTGTCCCTCCGTCCCAAATGTGAGGTTATGGATATGTTTTTTAATAGGGAAGAGTTTCAGCGTAAGAATGAGAATCGTGGAAGGTTGTTGGTGAGTTGTCCTGACCAGCCTGGAATTGTGATGGCGATTTCTCAATTTTTATATTCGTTTGACGCGAATATTATTGAATCAAGCCAGTATTCAACCCACCATGAAGAGGGTACATTTTATCTTCGAATCGAGTTTGACTGCCCATCTTTAACGGAGAAAAAGCCTGAGATGGAGTCCGCATTTTTAGAGATTGTGGACAAGTTTTCAATGAAGTGGAAGCTAATTGACGTTCAAAATGTGAAAAGAACAGCGATTTTTGTTTCAAAGCAGCTTCACTGTTTGCATGAACTTTTATGGGAATGGCAAAGCGGAGACTTGATGACAGACATTGCGCTCGTCGTGAGTAATCATGAGGACGCAAGACCTGTTGTTGAAAATCTTGGCATTCCGTTTATTTACATACCGGCAAACAAGGACATCCGTAAACAGGTGGAAGAGCAGCAACTGCAAATTTTAAAAGAGTATGATATTGATTTGATCGTATTGGCTCGTTACATGCAGGTGTTAACACCTGACTTTGTGGCTGAGTATCCAAACCAAATCATTAACATTCATCACTCGTTCCTACCAGCGTTTGTCGGGGCTAGACCGTATGAGCGTGCATATACTCGTGGGGTAAAATTAATCGGTGCAACCTCCCATTATGTAACAAATGATTTAGACGAAGGCCCGATTATTGAACAGGATACTGCTCGTGTTGACCATCGTGACGATGTAGCAAGACTGAAAAAAATCGGACAAAGCGTGGAACGAAGCGTGCTCGCACGTGGGGTAAAATGGCATCTGGAAGACCGAATTATCGTGGATAACAACAAGACAATTGTGTTTTAGGGTCACAGGGACAGGTCCCTTGTCCCTGGTGAAAAATGGGTTGGACACGGAATTTGTCCAACCATTTTTAGTTTTTTGTCGAAATTTGTGATTCGACCCTATGTAAGCATGCGAATTTAGGTTATATTATATATAGAATATTTTTTGCATGGGGGACTAACAGTGGCTTACCAATTAAATCAGTGTTTTAAAATGTTTACTTTAAATTCGAATCCTAAACTTGCAGAGGAAATGGCGACGTTACTAGGGTGCGAATTAGGAAAGTGTTCAGTTACACGTTTTAGCGACGGAGAAATCCAAATAAACATAGAAGAAAGTGTTCGTGGAAGTGAGGTTTATTTAGTACAGTCAACTTCACAGCCAGCAAATGAACATATTATGGAATTATTAATTATGATTGATGCGTTAAAACGCGCTTCAGCAAAGAACATCAATGTTGTAATCCCATACTATGGATACGCGAGACAAGACCGTAAAGCGCGCTCACGTGAACCAATCACTGCTAAGCTTGTAGCAAATTTACTGGAAAAAGCGGGAGCAACTAGGGTTGTAACGATGGACCTACACGCACCACAAATCCAAGGATTTTTCGATATTCCTGTTGATCAATTACTTGGAGTACCCCTTTTAGCGAAGTATTTCGGTGAAAAAGGGCTTGAGGATGTTGTCGTAGTTGCGCCAGACCAAGGTGGAGTTGTTCGTGCTAGAAAACTTGCGAGCCGACTAAATGCACCTATCGCATTTATTGATAAACGTCGTCCGAAACCAAACGTGGCACAGGTGATGAATATCGTTGGTAACATTGAAGGTAAAAATGCAATCATCATTGACGACTTGATTGACACAGCTGGAACCATTACCTTAGCTGCGAAAGCATTAAAGGAAATGGGGGCAAAAGAAGTATATGCATGCTGTACGCATCCAGTCCTATCTGGCCCAGCGATTGAAAGAATAGAATCATCACCAATTCAGGAACTGGTAATCACAAATACCATCCAACTGCCTGAAGAAAAACAGATCGACAAAATCACAACAATTTCAGTAGCACCACTGTTAGTAGATGCTGTCGAACGTATACACAACGAAAAAGCCGTAAGTCCTTTATTCGAATAAAATACATTAACCCGGGCTGTTCCACATTTGGAACGGCCCTTTTTGGGACAATCCACTTTTATATGGTAATATGGTGGGACGAGGGACCTGTCCCTGTGTCCCAAGAAAGGATAGATTGTTATGACATTTTTAGAAAAAATAAAGCCACATCTACTTTCGGATGATATTTTGATTCAAAGAACAGTTTTGCATGCGCTACATGAATACCCAGGTGTTCCTGAAGAGTGGACAGTTGAGTTACTGAAGGAAGCATTCAGAAATGAAGCGAAGCAAGCTGACATATTAATGTACCTAGATAAACAAAAAATCAATGAAGAAGCACTGGCTATAATAATCGACAATATTCCAACCATGAAGCAGAATGACCGTCATCTTGCTTTGGGGTTAATAAATAATATTGATACTCCACTTGCTTTAAAGTATAAAAAGCAACTTGAAAAATATATACCAAAACAAATCTGGGAAATTCATGAGGTTATCGAACATGGCGAGGAAGAAGACGTATATTCCATGTACGGTGAGGTATTGAATAAAATTGAACGATCTCTTTCCCCAGGGTATGACTATTACCCAATCGCGAAAAAGATATCTAAGTGTATTGTAGAAAAGGGTTGGATAACGGAGGAAGAGATTGACGGTGTTCTTGCAGAGGAAACCAACGAAGAGTGGTTTTCTGAAAATGGGATTATGAATGTCTATATGGCTGGATTGCTAAAACTAGAAAAACACATCCCACTTTTTTCAAGTTTCTTAATGAGAGATGATGACGCCTTATTGGAGGAAGTGAATGCAGCGTTAATCCAATTTGATTCAGATCAAGTAGTAAAAGCGGTTGCTCCTTATGTAAGAAAGCCAGAGTCTGTCATATATGCAGCCTCGATCTTAGGAAATATCAAAACCGACCTTGCACTTCAGGAATTAAAAAAGGCCTATCATGAAACAGATGAATTGGATGTACAAGAACCCATTATTGAGGCGCTTAGCTTCCATTTTTCAAAAGAGGGACTTCCTGAAATGAACGCCCATATGGAGTATGAATATGATTTTTCACTAGTGGAAATTGAGCACGTCGCCTACAGCTTTTACACGATCCTTGGCGAAAAGCACCCAGACCTACTCGAGTGGAAGAAAAATGAAATGGAAAAAGAAGGTCCAGCGCTTCAAATAACTCCAGTTATAAACGAAAATAAAATAGGCAGAAACGACCCATGCATATGCGGCAGCGGAAAAAAATATAAAAAATGCTGTGGAAAATAAAAAAAACGGCTGAATCCAATTTGGGGATTCGCCGTTTTTGTTTTGAACCGAGGGACCTGTCCCTGTGTTCCTAGGATGCTTTTTGGCCTTCTAGGATTTGGACTGTTTGGTTGGCCGGTTTTTTCATAAAAATTAGGTTCATGATGATGGCTGTTAGGCTTCCGATGACGATTCCGTTGCTTGTTAGGATTTGGACGCCTTCAGGTAGATTTGAGAATAGGGTTGGGACGGTTGTGATACCAAGGCCCATACCGATTGAACATGCCATGATCAATAGATTTTCTTGTGATGAAAAATCAACTTTGCTTAGCATTTTAATGCCTGCAGAAATAACCATTCCAAACATCGCAAGCATCGCACCCCCAAGAACTGGTGTTGGGATGACAGTTGTGAATGCACTGATTTTTGGGATGAATCCAAGGATGATTAGAAATGAGCCTGCTGCGTATATCACGGTGTTCTTTTTTACACCAGAAAGTTGGATAAGTCCAACGTTCTGTGAGTACGTTGTATATGGAAATGCGTTGAAAATTCCACCTAAAATAGTCGCAATACCTTCTGCACGATAGCCTTTTGACAATTCTTTTTCAGACAACTTTCTACCAGTGATATCACCAAGTGCGAAGTACACGCCTGATGCTTCAACAAGTCCCACGATTAGCACGAGAATCATCGTAATGATTGCGGAAGGTTCAAATGTTGGCATACCAAAGTAAAACGGCTCTGGCATGTGCAACCAATTCGCCTCAGTGACAGCTGAAAAATCAACGCGCCCTAAGAAGTAAGATACAATCGTTCCAATGATTAATCCAAGTAGAATGGCGATTTGACGCATAAATCCTTTGGCAAAACGGTATAACACTAAGATGAAAATAAGTGTTCCAAATGATAATGCAAGGTTTTGAAGCGAACCGAAATCTGCGCTTCCTTGTCCGCCTGCCATGTCGTTCATCGCAACAGGAATAAGTGTGATACCAATGATGGTAACAACTGACCCTGTCACAACTGGAGGGAAATATTTTATTAACTTACCAAATATCGTTGAAACAAGGACGAGGAATACTCCGCCAACTAAAATCGAACCGTAAATCGCGGATACTCCGTAGTCTGCGCCGATTGAAATCATCGGTCCAACCGCTGTGAACGTACAACCTAGCATAACTGGTAGCCCGATTCCAAAGTATTTATTCTTCCAAACTTGTAACAGGGTTGCAATTCCACACATTAAAAGGTCGATTGCAACGAGGTACGTGAGCTGTTCACCAGTTAACCCGATAGCGCCTCCGACGATAAGTGGCACAATCACGGCTCCTGCGTACATCGCGAGTACATGTTGAATTCCAAGAGATGCGGTTTTAAATAAGTTCTCCTTCATTAACGACCAGCCCCCACTTCTTCTAAAAATGTAACTTTTCCACCCTGTAGTGATTGGATGCGAGCAAGTGATTCAACTTTGAAACCTTTGTCGCGAAGCATTTTTCCACCATCTTGGAAGGATTTTTCGATTACAATTCCAATTCCGGCTGTTTTAGCGCCAGCTTTTTCAACAATCTCAGTTAGGCCTAGAGCAGCTTGCCCATTTGCTAAAAAGTCGTCAATGATTAGCACATTATCTGTTGGTTCAAGGAACTTTTGAGAAACGGAAATTTCATTGGTCTCATTTTTCGTAAAAGAATGTACGGACGCTGTGAGTAGGTCATCTACTAGAGTAAGAGATTTTCTTTTTCGAGCAAAAATCACAGGGACCCCAAGTTCAAGCGCTGCCATCATGCCAGGCGCAATCCCTGAGGACTCGATTGTTAAAACCTTGGTGATTTGGTCATGCTGAAATCGTTGTGCAAACTCTTTACCGATTTCCACCATTAACACAGGATCTATTTGGTGATTTAAAAAGGCGTCAACCTTAAGAACGTGGTCGGAAAGGACTCTACCTTCATTGATAATTTTCTGCTGTAAAAGTTCCAAGCAAACTTCCTCCTTTAAAATAAAAAAGCCTGAACATCATTGCACTCCTCATTTACGAGTGAGTCAATGACCTTCAGGCTTTCACGAAGGAAGCGGAATAAGCATAAATGCATTCCCATTGCTCACTCATAGTCAGCGCATTTACGGTACGCTGGTAGAAACTTACGGGCCATATCCCCGTGATTATATGAGTGAATGCCGATATTCAAAATGGTATGTACTTATTCTATTACGGCACGCGAAATTTGTAAATGGTTGGTGTTGGAAATGTAAGAGGAAGAGGGTGGCTATAGATGAGGTGTAACATACTGGATGCTGAAATAGCAGGGTTTTATAGGATTGTACAACTTGATGAAAATTGTCGAAATATGTGTATGAGTAAGTTAGCGAGACGCAAATTTGCGGATAAAAGCGATAATATCCATTTCCCCGTAATTTATATTTCAGCTGCTGTAACCATGACATACAAAAACTAAAGACTTATAGTCATGGTTACGTAGAAAAAACCACATACAAACGGGATTCAAGAATAATAGAAAAATGGGTGTAGATAGTTGATTAGTTGCATTTTTCCCATCGACAAAAAAAGTAGCAAATAAGATGTAAACCATGATTACGAGTAGTACATGAAGATATTTCTTGGCGTTTGCGAAATGGCTCTATAAATCCTTATTCCTCATTGAAATATATAGCTTTCTCGTTTAAAAAAAACCAAAGACAAAATAAACGAGACAGATAAAATGTAATAAATAACGAAATCCAGGTAAAATACCATTCCCAGTGTACATATGTGATGAGCTCAGTGTATTTTTCAATCATAACTTCTACAACTGTCATCACTGAACAAAAAAGAACATAATAACTTAATATAATTGGGGCACTCCGGTTATTGGGATACCGTGTGTTAAAGAGGGCACAGATAACAGGAAATGCATAAAACTCAAACGTGAAACTTGCTCGATTAATGGAAGGAAATAATCGTATTGGGTATTCAAGCCATCCTAACTCAACGACCACTAAGCCAATGAGAAAAGTAATAATCTGTTTGAATAAAAATGCAACAACTGCCAAACGAATCTTTTGTTTTGGGATGAAAAATAGAATTCCTGTTGATACGAAATAAACTAATATCAGGATCCACCATTCAATTCTCATGGGTCATCCACCGCTTGCTTGAGATATAGAATTTTGACGATAGAACCAGTTACAGCAGACCTCGCTTACGTAAAAAAGAAAGGCGATATAAACCACCATTCCGTACCTTGTAAGTGATCCATATTCTAATAAATCTGTATATCTCTCGATTAGAATATCGAAAACCGTCACAATTGTGACCCATGAAAAGAAGGTTGTCCAGTTGCGCTTTTTTCTTTTATGGACATATTTTCTCTGTTGAACATAATAGATAGAAAACAAGACTGGGTAGAAAATATAATCGATGGTAAGGGCAAGATCTGTTGCTTTAGGGAGCAATCGGACTGGGGCGCTTATTAACCCGTAATAAAAGGAAGGCATGTCACAAAGCCAAATAATGCCTTGAAACATAATCAGCGCCAAAACTCCCTCGCGCCGATTTTGGCGGGGAATAAAAAGAAAAAAACAACCAAATCCGAATAGCCACATGGCTCCCAAGATATAATGCTCCATCTGCATATTGCCTGACCCCCGATTAATGATAATGGTGCAAAACGAACATTATTAATATTATCCATTTTCTTCAGTTGTATGTAATGACACCTACCAATACATAACCGAATTGCCAGCTATATAGTAAAGAGCGAAAAAGGCAAATCATTCAATAACACGAAGTCATCATTAAATACACTGAGAAAAAGAGATCCACAAAGCCAATCAAGCCGTAAGGGACCACACCTTAAAAGGATACAACTATGGGGTGGGAGACCTGCTGAAATTATAAAAAGGATGCACAAAAATCCGTGCATCCTCTTGTAATATTTATAAGATTAAAACAAGCTTACTCTAATCAATGATCAAATTTCTCCACAAAATCTTTCAACACATGGACAGACTGAACGCAGTCATTCAAAGGAGTCCACTCAGCTGGGTTATGGCTAATGCCGTCTTTGCTCTGAGCAAAAATCATCGCTACCGGCAATACATGTCCCACAATCATCGCGTCGTGCCCAGCACCGCTTGGTAAATAGACCGGCTCAATTCCTTGGGCAACCACAGATTTTTCAAGCTTTTTCTGCATGTCTTCACTAATCGGAACAGGTGCTTCACGGAAAGTTTCTTCATATTGAAGTGCGATCCCATGTGCTTCAGAAATTGTTTGAGCTTTTTCAATCACCAATTCAATAAGTCGGTCTCGTGTTTCCTTTTTGATATCACGAATGTCAACTGTCAGGCGAACCTCACCCGGGATGACGTTTGCGCCATTTGGCAGTACATCGACTTTTCCAACGGTTGCAACCGCTGATGAACTTACCTGTCCAGGCAGAGATTGGACCTCATGAATGAACTGGCTTGCTGCAACCAACGCATCTTTGCGGTCGTCCATTGGGGTGTTGCCCGCATGTCCGGCAAGTCCCGAAAATGTCATTCGTAACCAACATGGACCAGCGATTCCAGTCACAATTCCAACTGGCACCCCAGCTTTCTCCAATCTTTTACCTTGTTCAATATGTAATTCCACAAACGCCTCAAGTTTGGAAAGATCTCTTTTTGAATTAAAATATCCGTCAACTGAAAGTCCGATATTCTCTAAAACATTTGTAAAAGAGTCGCCATTGAAGTCAGTTTTTGCAAGATATTCCTCTCTTGTTACTTCCCCAATCATGGCTGCACTTCCACTAAAACCTCCATTAAAACGGGCGCCTTCTTCATCAGTAAAAATAACAACTTCAAATGGTCGTTCCGGCACAAAACCAGTTTGTTTCCATGCACTAGCCACCTCAAGCGCCGCAAGTACACCAAGTGGACCATCAAAATGTCCGCCGTTTGGAACACTATCAACATGGGAACCAGACATAAGCGCTGGTAGATTTGGATTTTTACCATCGATGCGGCCGAAAACATTTCCAGCTCCGTCTTGAGTTACAACGAGACCAGCTTCCTCCATCCATTGCTTTACCAAATCTTTTGCTGCCTGTTCCTCGGGGGAAAATCCAGTTCGGTGTGAACCGTTGTCTGCAGTTAACCCAATTTCTGAAAGAGCAGACAGGCGAGACGCCAAACGCTCACCACTTACACCGTTTTTATCTAATGATAGATCATAAGTTGAAACTAACTTGTCAAATAAGTTCAAGGTAGGATACTCCTTTTTTGATTTTTTTTATAATTCTACCACATCTTGTAACTGTTATCGCGCAAAAATAATATTTTTGAGGGTAGAACAAAGTAGGAACAAATGTTCTGTTTTTGCTAGTAATCTATTATCTGAAATGTTAAAATAGAGTTGCAGTTACATAAAGCGGTGGGCGGTTAGCCACTTCCTGGTAGAAGGGAGGTGGTAAAGATGACGACATACGAGGCAATGACCGTGGCAATGGAAGCTAATTTAGTTTTGCTAGGGGTCATCACAATTGTGGTAATGTTGTTCGTTGAAAACAAAAAGAAGTAACCGCCTATCCACGCCTAGGATTTAGGTAGTTACTTCTTTTTGGTATCACTACTATGTTCATGGGCAAGCCGCTCACTTGCGGCATGTAACTGTGTTGATCAGGTGTTAGCGCACCTGATCTTTTTTATTATATCTTTATTATAATCTTAATAATCGCTTAATTCAACTTGTTGAGGTGGCATTAGTAGCAAAAAAAGAAGAATGTTGAAAAAGAAGTAATCAGCACGCCAAACCAAGGTAGTTTGGTGAATACTTCCTTTTGTCAATTTTCAATGTTTAACCGCACCTGATCTTTTTTATATGCCGATTCTACAGCGTATTAAAAGCGGGGGAGTTCCTAGAATGGTTATTACGCAATTCTTTGAGCTTTAAACGCAATTCCGTCGAATAAAGCGCAATTCCGTCGAATAAAGCGCAAATGCTCGGACATAGTGCGCAATCCTATCAACTCATGGCAAAAACCGCCCAACCTAGAGCACAATTCGCACCGCATAGGTCGTAATCCTCTCAATTCAACACACAGCCCCACGCCCTCACTCATAACTACCCTGAACCTCGAGTGCTTTTTTCAGCATTTTCTTCTTCTTTTCCTCGTATTCATCCCGGAACGGGGTGGCCTCGTCCTTCGAATAGCCGCCTGCCTCAAGCTCGGCCTCAAGCTCTGAATAAATCTTCTCGAAAGCCACATCCGTATCTTTTTCCAGCGTCTTGAACTCATTATAATAACTGCTCATGACCTGCAATACGGCCATTCCATCAGCGGATTCCTCAACAAAGTCTGCCTTGGCCTGAGCTAACAATTCCTTCGCTTTCTTTTTTGTTTCCTTCTCCAGACTCTCAAATTCAACCGTATATTTGTCTTTTATTACCGCCAAAGGGTCAGTCGTCGCCGCTGTTTCAACCGCAGGTTCCGGTTCAGCAGCAGGGACCTTTTTCCTATCCAAATGAAGCTCGCGATGCGGCAATTTTGTCACTTGGACTTGGACCGATTCCCTTTCCTGAATCACAGCCCAAAACACGCCAAGTTCCACAATGATTGCGAGAATTAGCAACCTCTTAATCATGTTCTCACCTCACCATACATTGTTGCCCATTGCCACACAATCCTAATCATGTATTATCCTCAAAAAATGAGCCAAAAACTCAAACAAGCGCTTGTTTGCATTCAATTAAACGTTTGTTTGAACTAGCAATCTCACAAACTGAATAACGTAAAATTCAATCAAACGTTTGTGTGAACACAAAATCGTATTTCAATCAAATGTTTGTTTGGGAAAAACACCTCTGAAATTACTATTCTAAAATAATAATTTCTCGTAACTTTTTAACGGCCTGCTTCCCCCAAGATTTCACCGATTCCACAGTAACACCGTGCTCAATTGCGATTTCTTTATAACTTTTATCCTCAATAATCCGGCCTTGAACCCATTTCACCTGATTTTTCGTCAATTTATCCCCATACATCTCGATCAAATCCTCTTGAAAGCCCTCCGAACAATCCGCGAGTTTCATAAAAATCTGTTCCCCTGATGGCTGGTAGTGTTCCTGATATCGAACCTCCTTTTTTAAATGATCCAGGAGCTTCCCTCGAATGGTTGAAAAGGCAAATGTCGAAAATTCAACACCTTTCCGAGGGTTAAAGCGGGTCGATGCTTCCCAAAGTCCAATCAAGCCAATCTGAAAAAATGTTTCTCTGTCTCCGTACAAGCGCAAGCTTTTGATCACTTGAAAAATTAATGGTTTATATTGTTCTGCAAGTTCCTCAAATTCCATGTAAAATGGTCCTTTTAAAAAACGCGTTCCTCAGTTATTCCGCCGGTAACACCAATTTACTAGGTTATAAGGAGGGGAGTCCAAATGGTAAACTTCACGTACGAGGGGGTAGGGAAGGTGTCGTATGTAACGTATGATATAGTGATACTTCACGTTTGAGTAAATTGAAAAAAGAAAAACTTAAAAAAATTGCAAAAAATATTAAAAAAAGTGACCAAGTTCACAGATGTTTTGTCGAATTGTCGATTATTATAAAAACAGAAATACTACTTAAGACCTACATCCGCTTTGCTGAAACGCAGCGAACCTACTTCTAAAAAGTCCACATATCATAATCCCAGCGTTTCATTTTGAATACATAGCTCTCATATTTTTATAGTTCTCCCTCTGATTAGAACAGCCAGAATTCGACAAACTTAAGTGCATCCATGAATCGACAGAAACGCAACCACGATTCGGCATAAGACAACTGAATGAGTCTAAGCTTAGGTGTGCAGAAATGTACACCTCCTTCTAAAAGTGTACTAGTCAGAATATTCATTACAATGTGGTTGATATCATGGTAAACTAGTGTAAAAGGAGGTATTGTCATGGAACCAATTTTTATTATTGATGGAGCCCGTACGGCATTCACTAGTTTTGGAGGATCGTTTGCAGGAACAGGAGCAACCGAATTAGGACGTGCGACGGCAGTTGAGGCTATGAAGCGGTCAAAGGTCGACCCGGCGCAAATTGATCATGTGATTTACGGAAACGTGATTCATACGGAAAAAAATGCATCCTACCTGGCACGGCATATTGCACTACATAGTGGAGTTCCTCAGGAAGTACCCGCGTTTATGGTCAACCGCCTTTGTGGATCTGGTCTGCAATCAGTGGTTTCGGCCGCTCATCATATTTTAGTAGATGATGCCAACATCGTGCTGGCAGGGGGAACTGAGAACATGTCCCAATCCCCTTATGCAAATTTTAAGCAACGATTTGGCGGGTCAAAAATGGGTAATCTTCAGTTTGAAGACATGCTGCTAACAACCCTTACTGACCAATACACAGGAAAAGGTATGGGCATGACAGCTGAAAAACTAGCCAATCAGTATTCAATTTCCCGTGAAGAACAAGACAATTTTGCGGTCGAATCAAACCAAAGAGCATCTAGGGCCGCTGAGAACGGAACCTTTGCAGAAGAAATTGTTACGGTTGAGGTGAAAACAAGAAAAGGTAGTATTTTTATAGATAAAGATGAACACATCAAACCAACAGCGAATTTGGAGTCGATGAGCAAACTTCGCCCATCGTTTATATCAGACGGAACAGTTACCGCCGCGAATGCATCCGGCATCAATGATGGTGCTGCATCGGTAGTTGTTGCGGGTGAAAAAGCCGTTCGTGAAAATGGGCTGAAACCTCTTGCGAAAGTCGTTTCGTGGGGAGTAGCTGGGGTCGACCCAACCATCATGGGAATTGGACCAGTACCGGCCATTCAAAAAGCTCTTGCACGAGCGGGACTCAGTTTAGCTGATATGGATTTGGTCGAAGTGAACGAAGCATTTGCCGCCCAATACCTCTCAGTCGAAAAAGAACTCGGACTAGATAGAGAGAAAACGAATGTTAACGGAGGTGCCGTCGCACTTGGACACCCAGTCGGCGCAAGCGGCACTCGAATCCTGCTCTCAGCAGCATATGAACTAAGACGACGTGGCCAAAGATATGCAATAGTTAGCCTCTGTATCGGCGGAGGCCAAGGAATCGCCATGATCATCGAAAATACTAACTAGTCAGATACTAAAGGCCTTCAGAAAATAATCTGAAGGCTTTTTTCAATGGGACGGAGGGACAGGTACCTTGTCCCACGAACAGAAGCGATTTATGAAAAACTACTCCGCAGCAACCCCAGTAAACAAATAGTCATTCAATGCCAGCTGCAGCGTACCTTTCGAATCGGCGATATCCGAAATACTGACGTCCAACGCAATCATCTTTTTCACAATTTCGGCGCGGATGCCAGTGAGGACTGTTTGGCAACCCATCATTTTAACGCCCTCAATCAGCTTCATAAAGCGAAAAATGACTTCATTCTCCATAAACGCTACCCCGGATAGGTCCATGATTAGCGTGCGAATATGTTCATTTTCAATGCTAGCTAATATTTTATCTTCAATTGTCAGTATACGTATTTTATCAATTCCTCCAATTAGCGGAATGATATGCGTTTCCTGGTTGATAGGGATAATCGGCACAGACAGATTTTCAACAAGCTGTCTCTGCGACTCAAGTAGTTCGTCCTTGAACCTTGAATAACTGATGAAAAAGTGTGTAAAGAAGTAGTCCAATAGAACGTTTACCCTTTTTTCAAGTGAGAAGAAGTCTTCTCGGTTGGTTTCAATATTGGATAATAGATCATAATTGTACAGAAAGTCCCATAGTGTACGCCGAATGGCTTGGACCCACTCAAGCTTAAACGCAACTGTCAGCGAATTTTTTGCCCAGGCGACACCTTCTTGTTTTGCGAAAGTAATCAACTCATGCTGGCGCTCTTCAACGATAAAGACTACGAGTTTGTGCGCGTTCTCGAGAAGATTGATGTCCCCGATTCTATGAATATCTTGAATTTTATCCTTCACGTTGATGGCTTCTTCAAGTAGCTTTTCTTCAAAAAGTCCTTTGTTTGCTAGGAAATACTCTTTAATGGAATCTTTGTATACAACGTCCAATTTTCGTACACCCCGATTTATCGTATTGTGATGCCTTGGTAGTTTGATTGTAAAAGTTGTTCCTACATTTTCTTCGCTTTTGACCGAAATATCACCGCCATGCTGGTATACTGCGGAGAATACTTGAGCGAGTCCCATCCCGGTTCCGGCGTCCTTTGTTGAAAAAAACGGCGTTCCGAGTAGATTCATTTTTTCCTTTGGGATACCGACACCCGAATCTTGAATAATGACCATGACTTCCTTTTCGTCAGCACGGTGTGTAATTGAAATGTTTCCCGACCCCTCAATGGATTCAATTGCATTTTTTATCAGGTTAAAAAAAGCTTTCTTAAACTGATTTTTCTTGCCAACGATCGTTGCGTCTGTACTTTGGAAGTCCGTAACAATCTCAATTTCATATAATTTATCTAAAAATAGGGTCAGAATGGATTCCAACTCTGTAGCAAGATGGATTGATTGCGCGTCCTCGTCCTCCAAATCAGGCTTGGACACCTGAAGCAAATTGTTCAAGGTGACAAGCGCATTATCGAGTTCACTCTGCGCAATATCGAGATAAGCATGCTCCTCCTCCTGCTGAAGAAGTTGCAAAAATCCTTTCACGGCTGTCAATGGGTTTCGCACCTCATGGGCAATCCCCGCCGCAATTTGGCCAACCGAAGCCAACTGACTTAAATGAGAATCCCTCCTTTGCTCCTCATTTTTCACTTCATTTAAAACCATAAAAAGAGTGCCCCCCAAAACTAAAAATCTTTAATATTATTAAACTTTTTAAATATTTCATAAAAAGTTTACTCATAAAACATTCGGTACCGCAATGAAAAAGGTTGGAAAACCATACCATTCCAAGCAAAATACTACAAAAGTAGTACGGCAAAAATGGGACGGAGGGACAGGTCCCTCGTCCCAAGCACGGTCCCGGGACAAGGGACCTGTCCCTGTGACCCACATCCTTGTCCCAAAAAATTCTTTTTTGAGAACATGTACATTATGATACTAAATTAGAAAGAGGTCTCATAAATTTACTTACATGAGTATTTTTTCATTCAGCGAAAGGTCCATTTTCGTCTGGGTAGGAGGAAAGGAAGGGAGGCCAGCCATGGAGGCTTTCCAACCCCCAACCTGTCTGAGTACTCGTTATAGGACGCAATAAATGTGAGGTAATGGTATGAATCAACAAACCTACATTAATTGGAAAATCATCATGAGCATTGCCCTAATCATTGGTCTCGTTTATGCACCAACATCGAAAGCGGCTGCGAAAGATCCGAAAGTGCTGGTCATTTTCTCATCGCAAACCAACCAAGTCGATGAGCATCAGCGCCTTCTGGACATGCTGATAAGCCACTTTACAGAAGACATTTCATTCAAAAATAGCAGCGAGGTTGGGGCCGGGGATATGAAGGGTGTGACCCATCTTTTTTACTATGGACAAACGCAGGAACAGCTGCCACCCAAGGTTATCGACATCATGGCCACATTCAACGGCACGATCATGTCAATAGGTCTCAATATCGAACAGCAACAAGCAATTTTTCCGTTTATAAAAGCGAGTAAAACCAAGATGTATACTGAGGAACTCTATCTTCCAGAAGAAAATAAGACTATTAAAGTTGACCCGACCACCATCATCCAAATAGAATCCACCGCCAAAACTCTAATCGAAGCGAAACAATCCAACCAATCCTACCCACTCCTAGTCAATAAGGAAAATAAATATTATTACGCGACAAATAATTTGTTTCCGCCTATCTCCAATTTCTTAGCTGAGGCCTTGCATGAAGTATTCAACATGGAACACCGAGCGCCAACCCAGGTTTATCTGAGACTAGAGGACGTCAATCCAGCCTCAGATTCGAACCAGCTGATGGAGATTGCGAAAATTCTAAAGCGACGCGATATTCCTTATATGGTATCGGTCACCCCGGTCTATCTCGACCGGGAAACGGACGAGGAGTACCACATCAAGGATGCGCCAGATGTTCGCGCGGCCCTCAAATACATGAAGGACAATGGCGGCAGCATCATTCTTCACGGGTACACAGACCAATACGAAAATACAAAAACCGGTGATGGTTTCGAGTTTTGGGATGCAACACGAAATTCGCCAATTGTTCAAAATGAACAACAATACATCGACAATCGAATCCAACAGGGGCTCCAGGATCTTGTTGAGTATGAGCTTTACCCACTTGCATTCGAGGCACCACATTATGCGATGAGCCAAGCGGGTTATGAAACATTGTCTGAACACTTTTCAACGATTATCGGTCAGGTTCAGCTTACAGACAAGGACTGGCGCATCATGACCGAGTCGCCATACATCACGAAGCCGACCTATCTTCATGGCATGAAGCTTTTGCCTGAGACGATTCGCTACGTGCGCTATGAGGAGCCGCAGTCAATTCAGGAAATGAAGTCCCGCATTCATGATTTTACAACTGTTCGAGATGGCGTCATTGGCGGCTTTTATCATCCGTTCTTGGGGGCACGTGGACTTATTGAGATCTTAGAAGAATTTGAAAAAATACCAGGTGTCCAGTGGATTGACTTGAAAAAGTTGAAGAACACAGTGAAGGCAGATGGGATCTGGATTGAATCGAATAACGGCAAAGTAGATGGGGACTTCGATCGTGATTCATTCCCCGACGAGACAGTGATTCCTCTATCCCTAACTGAATTATTCCATTTATTTCGCGATAATACACTTTGGGTACTAATGGGAGCCGCGATTACACTTTTCGTTGCAGTTGCCTCCCTAAAAAGAGGTGAATCGACATGAAAATCATTCCACTACTACTCGCCGTATTACTAATCTGGGACATAGGGACAGGTCTAGCATCCCACAGGGCATTCGCCCAGGATGGGGATAAGGGACCTGTCCCCGTTACCCAGAACCACGATGCCAAATCATCCCACCGGGTGTTAGTGGTATTTTCGTCTCAGACGGGGGAGATGACGGATCAGCAGCGGGTGCTGGATCTTCTTATCGGGCATTTTACGGATGACATAACGTTTAAAAATACGAAAGTGGTACAACCCGAGGATCTCACGAACGTTACACACCTCTTTTATCACGGGCAGGTCAAGGAAACACTGCCGGATAATTTTAAAAATGCACTCACGAATTTTAACGGAACTCTCGTTGCCATCGGCTACAACTCTGAACAGCTTGCGGACCGATTTTCTTTTATGAAGGTCGAAGGAGATGTGTCGGTTTCGAAAATTACGAATGAAACGGACTCCATCAATATTTTTCCGCAGACCATTTCGCAGGTGACAGCGGAGGGCGCAACAACAATTGTGAGAGCAAGTCATGGTGCAGGAAATGAATATCCGTTGTTTCTTAGGAGAAATGAATCGTACTACTATGCTGCACCGATTATCGAGTATACAAAGGCGATTTTCCTTGGAGATGCGCTTCATACGGTCTTTGAGGATGAGCATGCCCGCATTCGCCCGGGCTATATCCGGCTAGAAGACATTCACCCAATGGCGGACCCAAAAAAGGTCATGGAAATCGCTGAGATTTTAAAAGAAAAGCAGATTCCGTATATGGTAGCGGTCATCCCGGTTTATACCAATCCGGATACGGAAAAAGAGTACCATTTTTCAGACTCTCCTAATCTATTAAAAGCGCTCAAATATATGCAAAACAATGGTGGCAGCATTGTGCTCCATGGTTACACCCATCAATTCAATGCAAAAGAGACAGGGGAAGGCTTTGAGTTTTGGGATGTCAATAACAATATGCCAATTTACCATAGGGCAAATGAAGATGCCGTAAAAAAAACGCGCCGTGATTTCGCGACTGATGCTGAATATGAGGCATTCCGAAAAAGACAGCTCGAATTCGAGAGAGATTATATAGAAGAAAAAATTCAGCGCGGGATTGATGAGCTCGTGAATTACGGTTTGTTCCCACTTGCGTTTGAAGCGCCGCACTACACGATGTCGCAAAACGGATACAACGTTTTGTCGGACTACTTTTCAACATACGTCGGTCAAGTCCAGCTCAGTGACGAGAACTGGGAGGTGATGGGGACTGCGCCAGCTGAGACGACGCCAAGTATCTTTAACGGCATGTCCTTGCTGCCTGAAACAATAGGCTTCGTCGACCCTAAGGACCCGAACGCAATTGAAACGATGATCAAGGAAGCGCAACGCTACTCGGTTATGCGCGACGGCTTTGTTGCTGGATTTTACCATCCGTACCTCGGGGTGGAGGGCTTTGAAATGCTTTTAGCCGAACTTGAAAAAATTCCGAATGTCGAGTGGATTGACTTGAAGGAGAGGGTCAATACAGTTCGCTCCGAGAATGTCACGATTGAGTCTGGGGAGGGTCTCGTCAAAGTCGACATCAGTTATAGGGGTCTGTTTGAATCGTCGCCTAACTATTTTTTTTACAAAATTAAATACTTTGCGCAACATTTAACATGGGTGCTGGTTGGAGCGGGTGCGCTCGCTGTTGTTCTATTTACACTATATGGACTATTTTTACGATGGAAATGGAGGAGGGGGTATTATGGCTGACACATTTATGTATATTTCCCTCTTTTAGATTTGGTCGATGCTGTTTTACCATATGTTCCTGATGCAGGGTGGATACCTCCACTCGGTCAAGTATCGCAAAAAGGCGCGTGAATGGGAGAAAAATCGCACCCCGTTCCCGAGGGTGAGCATTCTCATTCCGGCGCACAACGAAGAGGTTGTCATCCGCGACACACTCGAGTCGATGTGCTCATTACGTTATCCGCTCGATCGGCTTGAAGTGATTGTGATTAACGATAATTCAAGTGACCGAACTGGCGAAATTGTTGACGAGTTCACGCGGAATTATGATTTTATAAAAGCCATCCACACGAAGCCACCGTTTGGTGGGAAAGGGAAATCGGCCGCACTGAACATTGGTTTTGCACAAGCTACTGGTGACATTATTTGTGTCTATGATGCCGACAATACCCCAGAGCCAGATGCGATTTACTGGCACGCGATTGCGTTAATGAATGATTCACAGGCAGGTGCGAGTGTCGGGAAGTTTCGGGTTATCAATGCGGGGAAAAACCTTCTAACACGTTTAATCAACATCGAGACGCTCACATTCCAGTGGCTCGCCCAAGCAGGAAGATGGTATTGGTTTAAAATGACAACCATCCCGGGGACGAATTTTGCAATCAGAAGATCGATTCTCGAGGAGCTTGGCGGCTGGGATGAAAAGGCATTGTCAGAGGATACCGAACTCAGTTTTCGTGTCTACAACCTCGGCTATTACATCCGCTTTTTCCCAGAGGCAGTCACCTGGGAACAGGAACCTGAGACGTTACGGGTCTGGTGGCGACAACGCACACGTTGGGCACGCGGCAATCTGTACGTCATCGCAAAATACATGCTCCGCTTTTTTAAGCTCAAAAATAAAAAAGTCGGTGTCGACCTGTTTTACTTTTTCTTTACGTATCTATTATTCTTCGGCGGCGTCATGGTGTCACACGTCATTTTTATTATGAATCTATTTGTTGATTTGAACCTAACGATTGGGTACGTATCGTACGCCTTGTTGATCCTTGGATTTTTACTGTTCGTAACCGAGGGCATCCTCACCCTCAGCATGGAAAAAGACCAACTCAATACGAAAACATTTTTCACCGTCATCCTAATGTACTTCACCTACTCCCAGCTCTGGATTCTCCTCGTCGCCTACTCAACCTTCTTGGAACTAAAGAGAATCCTTCTCCGCCAAGAAGTGAAATGGTACAAAACAAAGAGATTCGCAGGTGCGGGAGCTGTGGGAGGTGGCTCATCCGGGGGTGCTGTCGGCTCATCGCGGGCTGTCGGTGGCCCGCGGGACACAGGGACAGGTCCCTCGTCCCAGAAAACTTTGAAGGAAGAGGTTAAAGGTGAACGTTCAGGTTAAAGGAGTGAGAATATTCGCTGCACTACTCATTATTGTCATTGTTATCGGCATCGTTTTATTATTTTGGAATAATAAATCCTCGTCGCCAACCCAGGCCTTTATTGAAAAATGGCTGACGAACCCGAACGGAACAATTGCGACTTATGTCCTTCCAGACGATGAGTTCGAAACCGACCTTGCAAAAGGAAGAGAGGCGCTGTCAGAGTCCCTTGGGCTTTGGATGCAATACGCAATCGTAGTTGATAATCGAAAGCTCTTCGAAAAAGCACACCAGACATTGATTGCTTATTTTATGGAGGAAGAAGGGTTTATTTACTGGAAACTCAATGAATTGGGAACGAGTCAGGTCTATACAAATGCACTCGTGGACGACCTGAGAATCATGGAAGCTTTATTTCAAGCTCAGAGAAAATGGGGCGGGAACTATGGAATGACCGCTGTGATAATCGGCGAGTTTTGGAACACCCAGTCCCAGGTTGACTTTTTAACGGATTATTATGATTTGCAGTATGGGTATAGCTCGAAAACGATAAGTTTGTCCTATATTGATCCAGTTGCGATTGAGTCGATGTGGGAGCGGGGATTGCTCGATGCGGAAAAGGCTCAACGGACGATTGGAATTTTACGGAAGGCACCTATGAAGGGGGGATTTTATCCAAAATCATATGGGGCCAGCGGCTATCGTTTCACAGACGAGGTTCATATGGTCGATCAAGGACTGGCAGCCTATCACCAAGCTAAGCTTGGGATTGTGTCGGAAGATTTTTTGGCGTTTGTAAAAAAGGAAATATCAGAGGCAGGCGTGGTTTACGGGCGGTACAAATTGGGGAATGGTCAGCCTACTGTCGAGTATGAATCTCCATCAGTTTACGGATTTTTGTTGATGTACTGTATGGAGATAGGGGAAAAAGAGTTAGCGGAGAAGATTTACAATCGGATGATTGCGTTCAGAAATGATGAGAAGGATAGTCCGTATTACGGTGGCTACTCGGTGGACAAGAGCGGGAACACGCATGTGTTTGACAACCTCGTGCCAATGTTGGCGGAGCAGGTGTATTTGGGGAGGTAGGAGAGGTTTTTCAGGGGCAAACTGGGCTGTATAGCAGGTTGAATTGGTTTTGAGATTTGGTTTCGCGGACAAAATGATGCCTGGCTTAGTTGAATTTGTCTATGAGAGTGGGGCTCAAGGACGAAAATTAGCCTTGTTTTATAGGAAATGTCTTTGAGATGGGGCATCTAAGACAAAACTGCACCGGGTTTCACGGGAAATGTCTTAGAGACTAGGTCTCAAAGACAAAACGAACCCGGGTTTCTCAGAATATGTCTCAGAGACTGAAATACCCGAACGGTCACATCCATCGGCCAAGCCTAGGTTAAAACCAAAACCTAAGTTACTTCTTTTAACCAACCTCTCCGTTAGGCAATTAGTCCTTTCGTAGGAAGGAAATCGAGCCCGAAAGGAGAACTACTAGTTTAATTAATGCTTATCGACGAAAAGAGGTTCGACACATGTCAATAACAGATGCCGAAAGAAACATAATTGAAAAATTTCCTCGTATATTTGAAGGGAAGCCAGAAAAAATCAAACAAGCTCAGCAAGTCACGGATGGGCTAAAAGGGTTAATCGAACTTTGTGGGGACGAACCTACACGTGATGGGCTCATCGAAACGCCGCAGCGGGTACTCAAAGCATTTCTCGAATACACCGAAGGCTATCAAGAAGATCCTAAGGACCATCTAAAAAAAGTATTTGATGTTGCACACCGTGAGCTTGTGCTCGTAAAAAATATCGAGTTCCACTCTATGTGTGAGCATCATTTTGCACCATTCTTTGGTGTCGCGCATGTTGGCTACATCCCAGACTATAAGGTAACCGGACTTTCCAAGATTGGAAGAATGGTAGAAGGCTACGCGAAACGGTTTCAGGTTCAAGAAACACTGACAAATCAAATCGCAGATGCCATCGAAGAAATCCTCCAGCCGCAGGGCACCATGGTGGTTATTGAAGCGAAGCACATGTGCATGTGTGGGCGTGGAATCAGAAAAACAAACTCCGAAACTACAACAACAGCCGTCAGAGGCCAATTCGAGCAGCGTTCAGACGCACGCCTCGAATTCCTAACACTATTAAATCGATAAGGGACAAGTGGGCCGGGGGTTCACGGTGGGCGTGGGTGACTTGGTGGCTTGAGCGCCATGGTTTATAGGGATCCTCGACTCACTGTGGGTCACGGGGACAGGTCCCTCGTCCCACCATATTTTTACAGGGACAAGGGACCTGTCCCTCTGTCCCACACCATCCAATAAACATATCTCTATCCCAGAAAGGCAGGTGAGATTGGTGAGACATGCTGTTATTACAGCGGGAACGAAGGGGTTAGGCAGAAGAGTAACGGAGGAATTTTTGAAATTGGGTTGCTCGGTGACGGTGAATTACAGGAGTGACGTCGCGCGCGTTGAAGAGCTGAAACAGGAATGGAATTCTTATTTAGAATGCATTCAATTCGTACAAGGTGACGTCACGAATAAAGAGGACATCACCAACATCTTCACCCAAGCAATGGACCGCTTTGGCCGAATTGATTACCTCATCAACAACGCTGGACCATATATTTTTGAACGTAAAAAATTAGTAGATTACGAGGATCACGAGTGGAATGAGATGCTTGACGGTAATTTGAGTTCGGTGTTTCATTTCCTCAAACTGACGATTCCTGTGATGCGGAAGCAGCAATTCGGTAGAATTATCACCTATGGCTTTCAGGATGCCGAGAGCTCGCCTGGCTGGATGTATCGAGCGGCCTTCAGTGCTGCGAAGGTTGGCCTTGTTTCGCTGACTAAGTCGATCGCCCTTGAGGAGGCCGAGTACGGAATTACTGCAAATATGGTGTGCCCGGGAGACATCACTGGCGATATGAAAGAAGCCACTATTACCACTGCCCGTAAACGAATAGACCCACAAACCCCAATCGGCCGTCCAGGCACAGGCGAAGATATTGCCAGAATCATAGCCTTTCTCTGCGAGGAAAACTCAGATTTTATCACCGGTAGTGTCATCTCGGCATCGGGCGGAGTGAATGTTGTAAATAAAATAACGGGGCAGGTCCGTTGACCCAGTTGGACTGGGACAAGGGACCTGTCCCTGTGTCCCACAGCCTATCTTAGATAGGTGTTTTTTTATGTTCATGAGCTATTATCATAGACTAGTATTCGTTCGAACTATATATAATTGGTTGTAAAATAGGATAATATACCCATTACAACTCTATAGGACCTATGTAGGAGTTTTGATAACCACCCCCTCGACCCCTCCCTCTACCCTTTCTTAAAGACACCATAAAGACAATTTATCGACTTATTATGGACTGTCCCTGTTAGAAGGTGAACTATATAATTAGTTCAAGACTCGGAATTTTCACCTAGGAGAACACCATCAATTCTTTTTTTAGGGGAGGTATGTGAAGTATTCACAAATGAATGCGCTACCATCTTTATTTTTTAAAAACGAAGGGAGATCTACTATGGGGAAAAAACGTTATCGCAAACTGCTCTCAAGTGTCTTAATTGCAGTGTTAATCACCAGTTTCTTTCAATTCAGTGTAAGTGCTGAAGCAATTCAGGACGAGACGGTGGTTGCAAAATTGAATGGTCGTGGTTTTAAAGAGGTACAGAATTTGGGTACGCCTGCTACAGGTGCTGTTGTGACAGATGCTGTATTTGGGAAAGAGAGTGGAGAAGACGTTGTCTACACAACAGCAAATGGAGGATTATTTAATGTCATTGATGTGAAAACCAATACGGTTCTCTTTAATGCGCAACTAGGAAAAGTAAGCCAGGTTTGGACACATATTATTGCTCCTGATGGAACGGTCTACATTGCTGGATTGGCAGAAAGCAATGCGGGTGAACTTTGGAGCTATTCACCAGAAACAAAGTCTGTTAAGAATCTAGGGATTCCGGATGCGAGCCATCAATTCTGGAGCAGCACAGTAGACGACCAAGGAAACGTCTATATCGGAACCTACAAAGAAAAAGAAGGTAAAATCTTCAAATACGATGTCACTCAGCAAAAATTTATTGATCTCGGAAAAATAGATGCCGAGGGTGACGCGAGTTATGTACGATCGTTGACTTACCACGATGGTTACCTCTACGCGGGCCTTGGGGTTACTGGAAGTGTGTACCGCATCAACACGGAGACTCTAGAAAAAGAAAATATCACGAAAAATGTAGCGGATATCATGGGGAGTACACTTGAAGAAATGCAGTTCGCCTATGATATGGAGGTCGCTGGAAACTACTTATTTGTACGATTTAGTGGTGTGAGTGCGATTTTGCTATATGATTTAACGACGCAAGAGTGGGTTGATCAAGTAATCGGTGGTATAAAAGGCGATGGTTCAGAGGACGACTTCGGAGCTTTTGGATATTCTCAACTAGCTGTGAATGATGGCAAAACATATGTAATTAACGAACGCCATATTTTAGAAGTTGATGTAAACACATTAGAAACAAGGGAAACAGGTATACGTTATCCTGCCGGATGGCGAGGTAGTGCATTCGTTGATTTTAGTAACGATGCCACGGATTTACGACTTGTTACGGTCAAAAGAACTGGAGAAATCATGACAGTGGATTTGGACGCTCAAAAAATCATCGATTTACCTTTAGCGATGAATGGGAATGTGCCGATCGCTTTACATAGTCTTGGACTTGGTCCTGATGGGAACCTGTACATGACGACCTACCCAGGGGGACCAAAAGGGGCAAGGTATAACACGAAAACAGGTGAAGTTACGACGTATTCACAAGGCCAAGCAGAGGGCATGATTTCTGGAAATGGCTCTGATATGTACTTCGGAATTTACTCCGGAGCGTCTATTCAGAAGATGAATACAGATACGCTAGAAGTTGAAACACTTTTTAATTTATATGATGAATATGAACAAGACCGTCCATATATCATGAAATTCGAAAATGAAAAATTGCTAATTGGAACCATACCATACTATCAAAAATTAGGTGGAACGTTTACAATCTATGACCCTATTACAGGTGAAAGAGAGACGCATAGAAATGTAGTCCAAGATCAAAGTATTGTAGGGCTTGCTTATAAAGATGGAAAAATCTATGGATCAACTACCATTCGAGGTGGATTAGACATCGAACCAACTGCCAAAAAGGCAAAAATGTTTGTGTGGGATGTCGCAGGTAAGAAGAAAATAACTGAATTTGAATTAGACTTCCCAGAATTGGATGCACCTCCAATGATAAGCGGGTTAACGTTTGATGAAGATGGATTGTTATGGGGAGCCGTCGATGGAATTTTATTTGCGATGAACCCAGATACGTACGAAATTGTAAAATCGAAGAATCTCTATCCAAATATCAAAAATAGAGGAATGTGGCGACCAGTTCATATTTTATTCGGCGATGATGGCTTGCTGTATACGGATATTGGCGGAAAACTAGCCGTTGTGGATCCGAAATCAGACGACCTCAAGCATGTAAGCTTAATCGAATCAGGACCTGAAGTATCGTTTATCGAACTTGCCTATGATAACGAAGGCAATCAAAATATTTATTTTATCGACGGTGACAGCTATTATTTAAAAATGATTCCTGTCATTGATGGTGGGAAACTACCTGTTGTACCTATTTACGAAACCGTTCCCGTTTCATTTGAAAACGAAGGATTTGAAGGAACAATAGGGGAAAACAATTCGATTCCGGGTTGGTCGTCTTTATTTACCGTAACCAGTAATGTTTCATACGGGGTAACGAATGAAAAGGCCAAGACAGGAAACAATTCTTTAAAAATCACGGATAGATCTCAAAATGAAACCGTATTTGTTGTATCAGATCCGATTCCGGTGACAGCTGGTGTGGAATATACAGGTTCAGTTGAAATGTATTTAGAGGATGGCAGTGCAAGCTTCTTCCTCCGTTATTTCGATGCAACGGGTAAGCAAGTTGGGAAGGATGTGGATGGTGTCAATATCATTCATGTTAGGGGCGGACACAAACAGTGGCAAACCGTTCGTGCAACAGTCACTGCACCTGAAAATGCTGTTTCTGTTAGATTGTTTGGAGGAGCTTCTAACTTCTTTACAACGTCAGGCGCCTATTACGATGACTTCAAACTAACGTTTGAGAGAGAAGTAGTACTAGATAAAGTTGTTATTTCGGCAGAGGATACCCTTCTTCAAGGTAAGGAAATGGAAACTGACCTTTCTGTCCTCCTAACAAATGGAGAACAAGTCGATTTAGGTGAAGTTGATGTGGAATGGGTAAGTAGCTCACTTCAGGTTGCTACAGTAGAGAACGGTAAAATTACCGGTAAAAATGCAGGAACTACGGAAATACAGGGAATCGTGACTTATCAAGATGAAGAATATACGTCTAACACAATTACCGTGACAGTTAATGTAACAACAGCTACATTAGCCAAGCAAATTGGAGAGCTTGCGGAATCAAAACAAATCGAACACTCACTAATGAAACAACTAACAAACCGATTAGAACAAGCCCAGCATCATTATGATAAAGGCGATGTGCAGCAAGCAAAAAAGCACTTGCAAGACTTCACGAAGCACCTAAATAATAGTAATGCTGCGAATGATATTAAAGAAATGCTCAACAACAACGTAAATGCAATTTGGGAATAAGCGGGGCGGGACCTGTCCTCTGTCCCACAAAAAAGCCTATCTTTCGATAGAAAGATAGGCTTTTTATTAAGCTGTTCTATTTCTTCTCACGTACACAAACAATAAGGCTGAGCCGAATAGAAGAGTTGCGATTCCAATCGCAAGCATATTATAGAGTGGACTTGCAGTGTTAGGTAGCTTTGGACCTGATTTTGTTTCTGTTTTTTCAGGTGTTACTTTTTGCTCATCCTTAACAGGCTCTTCTTTTTTAGGATCTTCCTTAGGGTCTTCTGCTGGTGGCTCCTCATTCACTGGAGGCTCTTCAACAGGAGGTTCCTCGACCGGCGGCTCCTCTACTGGAGGTTCTTCCACAGGCGGTTCTTCAACCGGTGGAACAATATTTTTCACCTCAATGGAAGCGACCTTCTCCTCACCATTTCCGCTCAACACATAAACTGTGTAGAATCCATTTTCAGTTACTTCAAACACTGGATTGTCTAACGCAATTTCATTACCTTCTGTTTCAAAATCCTCTACAGGCAATTCACCCGGAAGCCATTTTAACTCCAAGACTTCTTCGTGGTTTGTAGCAACATTTATTGTGACAGGGCCTTCAGTAGAATCCGTCGGTGTAGCAGTTAATAGGATTTCCAGTTCAGGAAGTTCTGGCGGCAACAATGAAAGTAATACTTGGTCCGCTAATGCAGCCAATGCCTTTTGGCCATCAACGGTAGGGTGTACATCAGGAAAAGGTAGAATGTAAGCAGCTTGTTTTCCATTATAAGCCGAATAAGCATCTACTAAAAACGTTCCAGGTACACTAGCTGCAACTGGTGCGATTACCTTTTGATTCACATTTGTGATAATCATTTCGCCCATCGTATGTAAATTCGGCACGATTTGTTCGATATGTGCACCAAATGGGTTATAGGCGTTATAGAAGAGAATTGGCGCCTCTTGATTAACCCCACGAATGGCACCCATAATTTGTGCGAGATTACTAGCTAATTGAAGAGAAGCAACTTCAATCTTTTGTGTAATTTCCGCTATTTTTTCTGGCGTTAACGATTGCCCTTCTTTAATGAGCGTCGAAACGTCGGCGGCCTGAAGCAAGTCATTATTTCCAATATTCAACGTAATGACATCAGCTTGAGCGATAGCGGGTAGATACGATGGATCGCTTGTAAACTTGGCTAATAAATCGCTTGAAGTCCAACCGCGATAACTCAAGTTTGTGACATCAAAGCCACCATTTAGTATATAATTTGGAAACGCATGAGTGGATGGTTTTGAAGTGTCTGGATTCTCCCCCTCATATAGATTCCAACCAAAGGTTATTGAATCACCAAGTGCTACTAGAGAGGGCTTGTCCACCGGCCCATCCTCAGCAAACGCCATCGGAGCTACGACAGCCTGAAACAATAAAGCTAGCAAAAACAAAATACTAAGCTTTTTCTTTTTAAAAAATTGCATCTAAAGTACTCCTCCTTTTGTAGTATATTCATAGTCTTTATTAGTTTATTTTTAATCTTCAGAACTATCAATGTAAAACGTTCGCTAAATTCATACAAAATACTACAAAAAACTTTTATTTCCTAAAGTGAAGTTCGACGACATTCTGTGGGACGAGGGACCTGCCCCTCCGGCCCAGACGTGCGAGAACGGAGTTCGAGCGTGGTCTGGGATATTAGGGGGGCAGGAAACTGCACCCGTAATATCCCTCTGTCCCACGGATGCAATTCGAGCATAGTCTGTGGGTAGGAAACCTGACCCTGTGATTCCCCTCAAGCATCAAACTCAACCACCTGTACCCACAGCACTTCATCCCTTTACACTATTGCAGGGTCAAGGGACCTGTCCCTATGACCCATTTATTTATCCTGCGATTGAACTATTACGACAAATTGCAACATAACTCGCTGTTGTTTTGGTTGAATTTTCCTATGACTTTTAGCGCTAGTTCCAGAAATAGTAATTTAGTATAGTGTGAATATACCGAAAATTTTGTATGATTTTGGGGCCGAAATTTTCGTGAGGGGGGACTATTTAGAAGATTTACTAGTCTTGGAATTTCATGGGACAAGATGGCAGGTCTAGTGTCCCGATTTAAAAGGGAGGATGAAAATGGGGAAGAGAATCACGGCATTATTACTAGTTTTACTATTAGCATTTAGCGGTAGCGCGTTTGCGGTTACGGGTGGCATTACGCCAGCTCAGCTAGATGCACAGAAGCCAAAACAAGAAAACACCGATTTAAAAGCGACAAATCTACAAAACATCGATCCTGATCAAGAGGTTCGTGTCGTGGTAGAAATGGAAGGCGATGCCCCGGTTGAGGTAGCAACAAAACAGGGGAAAAAGTACGATAAGCTTTCAAAAGGTCAAAGAAAACAATTAGAGAAGGCTGCAAAAAACAAAAAAAAGACAGCTAAAGATAAAATCAAAGGGAAGAAAATCAACATTAAATATGAGCAAGAATTCGATGCGATTGTGAACGGATTCAGCGGTAAGGTAAAATATGCGGATATCGCTAAAATCGAAGAAGTTCCTGAAGTAAAAGAAGTTTACATCGCAACGGAATACAAAATTCCAAATGAAGAACCAGATATGAAATACAGTAAAGAGCTTGTTCAGGCTCAACAAGCGTGGAGAGACTACGGTTTCAAGGGAGAAGGTATGGTAGTCGGAATCATTGACTCTGGTATCGACCCTTCTCACAAAGACATGATCCTATCTGATAATTCAACAGCAAAACTTACCCAAGCTGAAGTCGGCAGCGACATCTCTGAATTCGATCTTCCAGGTAAGTATTGGAATGAAAAAGTTCCTTATGGTTGGAACTACATGGATGGCAATGATGATATCCTCGACGATGATGTCGACACTGGCATGCACGGAATGCACGTTGCTGGAACAGTAGCTGCTAACGGTGATGAAGAAAACGGCGGCATTAAAGGTGTAGCTCCAGAAGCACAATTACTTGCTCTGCGTGTATTTGGTGAAGGAGTGCCATCAACATATGGCGATATCTACATCAAGGCAATTGATGATGCACTTAAACTAGGTGCAGACGTTCTGAACATGAGTCTTGGATCGACAGCTGGATTCGTAGATTCAGATTCTCCTGAGCAACAAGCAGTTAAGCGTGCGGTTGACAATGGAGTGGTTGTGTCCATTTCAGCTGGTAACTCTGCGCTCTTTGCAGACGGATATTTTTATCCATATGCTTCAAATCCTGATTATGGGGTTGTAGGTTCACCAAGTGTTTCCTTTGATTCGATTTCAGTCGCATCTTTTGAAAATACATTCCTAACCACAGACCAAGCGACAGCTAAAATTGGTGAAGGTGACGCAGAACCGGTTGCATTCTTATCTGCAGGCCAAACACCTCCTGAAGTTGGGACAAGCTTTGAATTAGTTCATGCTGGTATTGGAGCACCTGAGGATTTCGAAGGTAAAGATGTAAACGGAAAATTTGCGTTAATCCAACGCGGTACTTTAGATTTCGTTACAAAAGCTCTAAACGCTCAACAGGCTGGAGCAGCAGGGGTTATCATCTACAACAATACGGATGGAACTGTAAATATGGCATCAGACCAGGCGATTACGATTCCACAATTATTTATGTTAAAAGCAGATGGAGACCGCTTTGCAGCAGCACTTCAAGATGGACAAACTGTAGAAATCGCATTCAATGGTGAAAAAACGTCTCTACCAAATGTGGATTCTGGAAAAATGAGTGCGTTCACTTCTTGGGGTATTACGCCAAACCTTGATTTCAAACCAGAAATCACAGCACCAGGTGGACAAATTTACTCAACGGCTGACCATAATGAATACCAAACGATGAGTGGTACATCAATGGCAGCACCGCATGTATCTGGCGGATCCGCACTAGTATTAGAACGTGTCGACCAGGAATTTGGTCTTCAAAATGCAGACAGATCTAAGTTTGCTAAAAAATTATTATTAAACACAGCAAAACCAGTTGAGTTTGACGGAGCACTTGTTTCTCCACGTCGTCAAGGTGCAGGTTTAATGCAACTTCATGCAGCATTATCAACTCCTGTAACGGTGACGGATTCTACAACTGGCGAAGCTAAGGTAGCGCTTAAAGAAGTAAAAGGAAATACAGTTACATTCACACTAACAGCAGAAAATCACTCTGATGAAGCAGTTTCATATGAAGTAAGTGCAAATGCACAAACAGACACGCCTGTTAATGGAGGCGGTGTGTTAGTATCAGCACCTAACTTATTCGGTGCTACGGATTTAGGAAACATTGCAACAGTTAACGGTCAAGCTACAAGCACAATAGAAGTACCAGCAAACGGTACAAAAACATTTGATGTATCGATTGATGTGAGTGACGTAGATGCAGATTTAAAATCAATTTTTACAAATGGCTATTGGTTAGAAGGTTTTGTAAAATTAACGGACCCAACTGACACAAATCCAGAATTAGTTGTACCATATGTTGGCTTCAAAGGCGATTGGACAGCAGCACCAATCTTTGACACGCCAGCTTGGGATCCGACATCATTCTATGGAAATACAGGTGTTCTAACTCATACGGGTGGAGGCAACTATAATTTCTTAGGTGTCGACCAAGCGACAGGTGATCTTAATCCAGACCTTATCGCGATATCACCAAATGGTGACGGAACAAATGACAGTGCAACTTACCTATTCTCGTTAGTACGTAATGCAAAAGATTTAAAACTAAGCGTAGTAAATAAAGATGGTAAAGTAGTAAAAGAAATCGCATCTGAAGTGGATGTACGTAAGAACTATTATGACGCTGGCAGAGGAACAATGTACTACCTCATCTCCGACTGGACATGGGATGGTACAATGCATAACGGCAAAAAAGCTCCAGATGGTCAATACTTCTTACAAGCGGTTGCGACTCTTGACTATGAAGGTGCAAAATCGCAAACTCTAACATTCCCAGTGAAGTTAGACGTAACAACACCTAAAGTAAAAACAAAGCTAGAAAAAGACGGTAAAACAGTATCAGTCGATGTTTCAGACAAAACAAGTGGCATTGCTTCTTGGACAGTATTAGTAGACGGTCAATCTGTTCTTGAAGCACCATACGTAAACGGTGAAACACAACACGTCTTTGCTGACGCACTAGACAAAGGCCAAACCGTAACAATCGTTGCAGTCGACAACGCAGGTAATGTAACAACAAACGACGTAAAAATCGGAAGCAAAGGCAACAACGGAAACACAGGAAACAAGAAAAACTAAATAATGCGGGGTGGCCCAGCGGTTTGTCCAACCGGGTCCAGGGCTAAGTACCAAGAGGTCTTTTCCCTACCAATAAATTCCATAAAAACTAGCAATCATATCATTGATTGCTAGTTTTTTTGTCTCTTAATCTGCTATAAAACTAGCAATGGCCTAGTTCCAAAAATTGCTATAACGCAATCCTTCCAGATGGAGGCGCAACACCAACTTTGAGTCACGGGGACAGGTCCCTTGTCCCAAATATTTCACCCACCGAAATATGTTAAATATAGGAAAAATTATATATTATTTTCATAGTTGCTAATATATAATAATCTGGATGGTTTTCTATTATTATGGTAATTCCGGTAGGAGGAAGAAAGAATGCGTAATCGAAAATGGCTGCATGTAAGTATGGTCCTAGTATTACTGCTTTCGCTCGTGAGTCCATTGACCATCAGTAAGACTCATGCGCAAAACAAGCTAAGCCAAGTAAGTTTGACAGAAACAGAGAATGGCATTACGTTATCGTGGGAAGCGTCACTCCCACAAAATGAAGAAATCACAAGCTATCAACTTAGTAAAAATGGACAAGCGAACAAAATAGAGCCAACTGTCCAAAATGTAAATGGAGACATCAAACAGTACTCATATGAGGACACAGAAATTGAGCCAAACACCACTTATACATATGAAATCACAGCAGTGACTTCTTCTGAAAATCTACTAACAAGTGAAAAAGTAGTGTTCAATTCTGGAGAACCTCAGCAAGAAAATGGCGAAAAAGCGGAACAGGAAGAAGTAGGAGAACCGACTGAGGCAGCAGAAACGCCAGAAACTCAAGATTCAGTAAAAGCTTCAACTACTCCAGAAACACAGGAACTTGTTGAGCCAACAGAACCGCCTGCAGTGGAAGTTACAAAGGAACCTGTGGTAACAAATATCAAAGTTTCCACTAATAATGGAAACATCCCATGGGAATTTGATTTCTCTATCATAGGAGTTAGTGAAAATGTAACAGACGTCGAATACTACGGTTACTTAGACGATGAGGGTTATTTTGTTGATTTTGACAAAGAGACTAAGAATCTAGAACTACCAATCGGAACCTATGAACTTAACACATACAATGGTTCAACGGACGAAGAGATCACAGCTGAATTCAAGGTGGAAAGTGAGCGCGACTACCTGACAAATCCAATTGAGATTCTTTTAGACGATGAAAAACTAATCATTAAAAAGGAATTGTACGTTGATGGCGTTACAGAAAAGTCCATTTCAATCTCTTGGGAAGAACCATGGGACGAGACGGATTTTGATAAATACCGAGTGTACCTCGATAACGAAGCAGTAGAAACGATTACAGATCCATATTCTACAACTTACACGTACACAGACCTTTTACAAGAAACGGCCTATCAATTAAAAGTTGATATTTTCTACAAGGATGGCACCATTGAGACAATCGAAGCCGAAGCGACTACGACTGCACCACCTGCAGGAGAAAAGGTCACATTTAAAGATGAAAATCTAAAAACGGCCGTCGCGGATGCGTTAAAAATCTATCACCGTGACATCCATGTGGATGATATGAAAAGATTAACATCGCTTGATGCGAGCTATTTAGAAATCAAAGACTTAACTGGACTTGAGCAGGCAACAAATCTTGTAGACCTTATGTTAAGCGGTAATGAAATAAAGGATATAGCACCAATTAAAAATCTGGAACAACTTGTGTACCTTGATTTAGATGTAAACCAGATTTCTAGTATTGAAATCCTAGCAAACTTGGAAAATCTCGATTCAGTTTATGTAGCGTATAACGAACTAGAAGATATCAAAGTGTTGCTTGAATTACCGAATTTAACTTACGCAACTGTGTTTGGAAACCCAAGTCTTGATTTTACAAAAGGATCCGAGGACATGGAAGTCATTAAAGAATTGTACCTAAATGGCGTCTATGTAGAGTGGAGTGACTTTGAGCACGAGATTCAAGTGACGGATGTAACTGAATCTACAGTTGAAGTGGAGTTCAACTTTTCAGAAGTAGTGGATAACATTACAAAGTACATTATCTATGTAAATGGTGATCAAGTTGGAGAAACACCTGCATCCAAGCCATTTTACAAGCTAACAGGTCTTGCACCTTTAACGGATCTTGATATCAGTGTTGAAGGAGTGGACGAGGACGGCTTTATATGGGGAAATGCTTATACGTATGTATCAACGCCACCGACTCCATCAGGCGAACTAGTTCAATTTGCTGACCCAGCTTTAGAAGATGCGGTGAGAGATGCGTTACGCATTCATTCACGTGATATCGTTGAAAGTGATTTAACCATTTTAACAAGTCTTGATGCAACAGACAGAGGCATTACTGACTTAACTGGGTTGGAACAAGCGGTTCATCTTGAGGAATTGACATTAGATTCAAATGAGATCACAAACCTTGAAGCGCTAATAAGCCTATCGAATCTAGCCTATTTATCTGCAATCAACAATGATATCTCAGACATTACTCCATTGAAAAATTTAGTAAACTTACAGATGCTGACCCTTGATTGGAATAATATTGAGGATATTGGCGCTCTATCAGAACTTACAAACCTATTATTTGTATCATTACAGAACAATAAAATAAAGGATATTTCTGCATTAGAAAACGTAAATATCGAGTACCTTAATCTGGGATACAATGAAATTACGGATATTTCTAGTCTGCTAACGTTACCGAATTTAGTGTTTGTACTAATCATGAATAATGCACTTGATCTCACGCCGGGTTCTGAGACACTATCAATCATTAAAGAACTCGAGGAAAAGGAGGTACTTGTATTATATGAATACGTCGATATTTCCATTGATCGAGTTTCAGATTCAGAAATCGAATTAAGCTGGAAGCCTGTCACAACCGATGATTTTGAAGACTTTACCTATATGGTCTTTGTGAATGGGGAAATGGTGATAGAAGAAACAAAGGATACAAGTTACCTATTAAGGGACCTTACGCCTGATACAGAATATACCATCGAAATCATGGGGTATGACGAAAACAACGAGGATCGCTTCATTCTTGGAACAACTTTAGTCACAACAGAAGCTGCGGTGGATGAGCCTGGTGAAGAACCAGGTGAAGAAACAGATCCTGAAAATGGCGAAACACCTGAAGAACAACCAGGTGATGACCAAGACGAAGTAACAACTCCAGGTAAAAATACAGAGAATGGCAACACGCCAAAAGAAACAAACGATAAAAATCAAGACAAAAAGAACGACAACAAGAAAAACGATGACAAGAAGCTTCCGAAAACAGCAACAGATAGCTACAACATACTATTATTTGGCCTGCTGTTACTTGGCGCTGGAATCATTGCCTTTACTGCAACACGCAAGAAACAAGCCATAAAATAAACATAAAGCCCTTTGCGACTTCGCAAGGGCTTTTTTAATCAAACGGTGGGACATCGAACCTATCCGCTAACCATCAAGTGTAAGTTTTAGAATCCAACATTATTCCCCCGCCTTTTCACCATAAATAATCTGACCATCTCCGTCGTAGACAGTAACGTCAACTGGCAATTGAACGTCATTCTTAAAAGTCGCATACCAGACCCACAAGTTATCTCGCACTAAAAAACGGTTTGGCTGGATATTGCCTTCACTGTTAATAACGATCGTCTTTGCACCATCCTCAGCAAATCCATAAATGATGGAAAAATCCTCTTGGACATGATTGTCAGCCCGCCAATCAATCGGACCTCTTTCAACTTTCTCTTCATTGAACTCCTGAAAGTCCATTATGGGGGAAATAAACTTCTTAAAATCAGTAAACTCTTGGTTAGTTAATACGGGAATGATACCAGAACTACTTTCAACAAAAACTAGGTTTGACCGAGCATCAAACATAAGAATTCTTTGGCAGTCACCGAATTGTTCGGTTATCTTTTTACAAATGCTCTCTTCTAATGATGTTGTTGGAATTGCAAGGTGGGTAGGTTCACTTGAGAGGAATGTAAAAAAATAAAGAGTGAACAAGATACCTAAACAGGATATGGCTATAACAAATATTCTTTTGCCCATATAATTGCCTCTCCGTTCTTTTATTTATGTTGTTTTATTATAAACCACCAGTTCACTCCATTACGATCAAATTCACGACTAGTGGCAAGGCTTAATAGCTGCTAAATTTCGAGCGAAAACGACAAAAACCTACAATAAAATCATCTTTTGGATCTAAAATAGTCCTAAAGTCCCTTTTAATAGATTCGCAATCTAGTCTATAGTAATAATGAAGCATACATAAATCGTACGATAACGGCAAAATCATTGAAAGATGGTGACGCAAAACTAAAGGGGCTAAGGTCTTTTGGACTACGCCAGCCAGTTCCCGAACACGAGGCTCCGTCGATTTATGATTACAACAAATCGGAAGGAAAGATATGCATGAAAAGAGTCATTTATAAAGTGAGATACTTTTGGCACAGCATACAATTTAACAAGAATCGAGCACTATTAGAGGATTGCCTTTGTCAAGAATTGAAATCTAATATCGAATCAAAAATGCACTACCATGAGCGTGCGGCTATTAACTACATAGCCAAACTATAAAACCCCTATAAATGTAAACAACAAACCAAGGTCCCGAAGATCTTGGTTTTTTACGTTCTCTAGGGCTTAAAGCATTACCGCTCCTTCACACCTCACCAAACCATGGGACACGGGACCTGTCCCACGCTGGAAGGCCTCTGTCTCATACTACAAAAGCTCTATTTGCATTGAAAATAGAACTTAAGCCCCTTTGGCAGGTGTACACTCTATTTTATAGTGGTGATAGGGCATACATTAATCGTACGAAACGGCAAAATCATTGAAAAGTGATGACGCAAAACTACAGGGGCTAACGTTTTTTTGGACTATGCCAGCCAACTTCCGAACACGACTCCGTTGATTTATGTGTACACAAATCGCAAGGGGAGATATGCATGAGAAAAACGATTTACAAAGCAAAGTATTATTGGCATACCTTTCAATTTAGCAAGAATCGTGCGTTATTGGAGGATTGCCTCTGTGAGAATCTCAAATATACTATTGAAATGAAAATGTACTATCATAAGCGAGCAGCATTCAATTATATGGTGAAGCTATAAAACTCCTAACCAAAATAGACCCAGGAAGAACATACTTCCTGGGTTTTTTGCGCGCTTTTGGGACACGGGACCTGTCCCTCTGTCCCTATCTCACAAAGGTCTGTTATGAGGATTATGGTAGTGAAGTATATGATAGTAAAAGGCTTGTCACATTTAACAAAAGAATAAAACATGTATGTTGTTAGTGAGAAAAAAGTACCAGAACTTTTTGTAAGAACTGGTACTTTTTTAACATTTCTTTGTCATTTTATTGTAGTATATTGTTAGATTTTGTTTTTTGGGGGGCAAAAATGAAAAAACATAAGCGATTATTACTAATTGCTGTTACAGGTAGTGTATTCGTATTCATCATATTTATATTCAATCAAGTCTTGGAGGTCAATGAAAATCTAAAAAGTCCAACAAGTACCATCCTTCTAGATAACAATGGTGAAGAAATAGTAGAGCAGAACAATACATGGATACGTTCTGAGGATGTACCGGAACTTATTACTACATATATGAAAAAAGAAAAGGATAACCTGGAGCAACTATTATATCCTACCCAAACGATAAAGAGACTACTAACAAGCGTAATCATGATTACATATTCGAAAGACGAAACATTCGAAGTCTACATAAACAAGGCCTACCTCGACAATGGAATAGTAGGTTTTGAAAATGCAGCAAATTATTATTTCGATAAAAGGTTAAAGGATACATCCGTTATGGAACAGATCTATCTCTTATACAAATCTAAAAATATTGAATCACAGAATATCCAGGTTGATTTAGAAAACATGATTACGACTCTAGTCAACGATAACTATATCGAAACAGACACCTATCAATCTGATATTCCAGAACTGTTAAAAGGTTTACACCATAAGAACACATTTGCTCAAACCTATGTGGATCTTGCATCCGATGAGTTAAGAGACATATTTGGCCAGGAGGAAAGTGAGATTTTCCGAAAAGGGTACATCATTACAACAAATCTTAATCGCGATCTTCAGCTTCACCTATATGATTCTTTTATGGATCAGAAAACATTCCCCGAAAATGAAAACACATTTGTAGAAGGCGGGATGGTCGTCCTTGAAAGTGAAACAGGGGAAGTAGCGGGTCTTATGGGTGGTCGTGAATATCAGTTGTCTACGTACAATCATTCAACTGATACAACTCGACAGCCTGCATCAACCTTTAAACCACTCATCGCTTATGGACCCGCGATTGAGCTAGGTTGGAAACCTGAAGACACGCTAGAGGATAAGCCGCTATCGTTTAATGGATATGAGCCAAAAAATCATGATGGTACATTTCACGGTGAAGTTTCACTCCACGAAAGTCTAGTTATGTCCTATAACGTTCCAACGGCGTGGTTACTGTACAAAATAGGGTTAGAAAATGGCCTAGCATACATCAATAAGTTTGATTTGTTTGAAATTGACCCGACTGACGAATATAAACTAGCCCTAGGATTTACAAGGGTAGGAACCTCTCCACTAGCGATTGCACAAGCATATACATCATTTGCTAATGAAGGTAAAATGGTGCACGCCCAAACCATACAACGTATTGAAACACAAAGTGGAAAAGTGAAATACAAAACAAATGTCAAGAAAACGAAAATTTTCGAGAAAGAAACAGCTGATACAATGACCTCTTTGTTACAGGATGTCGTGCAGGAGGGTACAGCTGATAATGCCCAAATTTCAGGCCAACAGATTGCTGGAAAAACAGGAACGACTTCTTTTGATGGCTGGTTTGTTGGATATAACGAAAAATATGTGGGAGCAGTCTGGATGGGTCCAGATGAAGTCGTGCCAGAAAATAGAATGTGGTTTGGATCGTCTCCATCAAGTTTGTTTAAACGTATTTTTCAAGATTTAGGAGAAAAATGAAACTGAACTTCTATGTAAGTTGTAACGGAGGATTTATTTATGAGATGGTTTACCTTTGTCATATTGGCATTATTATTCATTCTTACTCCCTATCAGAAGGGTTTGTATTTTGCCAAAGACTTTTATCCAATCAGTATATTCGTGTTAACTCTATTTCTTGTGCTTTTCCTTAGATGGATTCTTTATAAGGAAGTAGCGCAATTAAATTACGTAATCATAATTCTATTATTACCTTTATGTTACTTACTCCCTCTATTTTTTGCAGAGAGTCCAAGAGGTGCTTGGGATTCCATGATCAGATGGACAACCTATACAGCCTTTTTCCTTGGTCTCTATTGGGCAACATTGAGCCATGAAATCAAAAAGTGGATGCCAATCATCTTTAGTTTCACGGGATTGTGGATTTCATTCCATATGCTTTTTATCGACTCTGGGTGGATGTCATTCAAGAATAGTTTTATAGCGGGTCGTTCTTCGGGAGTTTTTCAATATCCAAATACATTTTCAATGGTATTGGGGGTCTTTTTCCTCTTTTCACTTGTAATGCTGACAAAGCGGAAACTTCCTTACAAATACATTGTCTTCTATTCCATACCATTGGTTCCGCATCTTTTGAATGTTCTTTTGTCAGAATCAAGAGGGATGCTACTAGTTCTTCCATTTGTTATATTTTTAGGTTTATGGCTACTATCAATAAAACAACAAGTAATTTATCTAGCAATTTCAATCATTTCTTCACTTTCGGCAATTTTAGCATATAGAATCATGACAGGTAAAGAGTCAGTCCCCCTTAGTGTTTGGGCGATTCTACTACTATCACCAGCAATTACTTTCCTTGTGGTATATCTACTAGATAAGGCTTTAGAAAGGAAAGAAGTAAAACCAGTCTTTCGCTTTATCGTTCCAGCACTCATTCTAGTCATCGGAATTGCTGGGGTTCTGGATATAAAAAATGATGGTCTTGTTTATCAGGCTTTGCCTGGAGAACTTCAGGATAGAGTGGACAATATTAACTTAACGACAGCGTCTGCCGCAGAAAGATTAAACTTTTTAGAGGATGCGGTGACGATGAGTAAAAGTTCCCCCGTTATTGGGCTAGGTGGGGAGGCTTGGGGTGCTGTTTATAGACAATATCAACAAACCCCCTATTTGTCGAATAAGGCACATAATGGGTTTGCAGAATGGCTAATAGATACGGGCTGGCTCGGCTTACTACTTTTTATTGCTGTTTTTGGTTATTTTCTAGTAAATATATTCCGGTCCATATTGAGAGAAAAAGATAATCCAATCTATATCGCTGTTTTGCTTTCTATTCTTACTATTTTTGTTCATAGTTTTATAGATTTTAACTTTTCCTACGGGACAGTTTGGTTACTTGTCTTTTGGTTACTCATTATGGCAACTTCCACACAAGTAACGGAGGAAATAAAGGTACCAAAAAGACTTTCTATAATATGTGTCTCTCTGTTTACCTTTGTTGTAGCGGTATGCTTAGTGTTCACGTTCCAATTTATGCAGGCTTCACAAGACTTTGAGCAGTCGAAACTGACAAAGACTCTCGATGCAAAACAAGTGCTGTTGGAGAACGCGGTACGTAAGCATCCACAAAATACGAAATATCTATTCGATCTTAGTGATGTCTATATTCAATCACTTAAGTCGAAGGGGTCGGAAGTAGAGATAGTGGAAAAGCTAAAGGCCCTTCTTGAGAGGATGGTAATCTTAGAACCAAATAACTCAAGTGTGCTAGTCAAAGCCGCGACTACATATAACAGGCTTGGGGACTTTGATAAAGCGATTGCCTATTATGATGCAGCATTAGCAGTTGATCGATATAATACGAAGCTATATGAATTAAGCATGTCCGCGAAGATAAATCAGGCAATCAAAACGAATAATCCAAGCTTAGTAGAATCTGCACTTCATGATTATGAAGTGATGAAACACGAGCATCAGCTAATCGTTGAAAGTTCCTTGCCTGCAGCCTTTAATAGCCGCAAGTTTGGTTTAACACCTGCGGTGCATTATCAAGCGAGCCTAGCACACTTCAAAAATGAAAATTATAAGGAAATAATAGATATCTATAATGAAATCGAAGAAAATTCTCTTAATCTAGCGGCAATAACTGCCCTAGCCTATTATCGAATCGGTGAAATAGATAAGGCTAAAGAACTAGAGAGAACCCGAGATTCAGCAAAAATCGACAAAGAAATCCAACTTTTGATTCAGAAATTTACAGGAAATTGATGTAAAATATGGACAAATAGTAAAAAAGTAGTATATATTAGTAAATGTTGGGATAATTGGTATTTCCAAATAGTTTAATAGAAGGAGGTGTGGAAAGTCTCGTACTATAACATGTATTGTTTATAGGGGGAAATGGAAATGAAGAAAAAGCTATCATTTATTAGTGGTTTAACAGCATTTAGTTTAATAGTTGCACCTTTTGCAACTAGTACATTTGCAGCTGAACATGAAGATAATTCAACAGTTGTAAATAATGTATACGAAGTACCAGCTGATGTGTACGGCGTGAGAGACGTTGTATATGGTGGTGACGTAACAGATGAAGTATACTATGGTGATGTAACTGACAACGTATACGGCGAAGAAGTAACAGACAATGTGTACGGGGAAGACGTTACTGACAACGTATATGGAGATGGAGTAACAGAAGATGTATACGAAGAAGTAACAGACGATGTGTATGGAGAAGATGTAACAGATAACGTATATGAAGAAGTAACAGATGATGTCTATGGCGACAATGTTACTGACGATGTATACGGTGAAGAAGTAACAACAGACGTTTATAATGCAGAAGCTGTCTTACAGACAAATGACAAAGGTGAGCTTGTACTTGATTATTCCGCACACACTGCTGTTAACGTAACTGTAACAAAAGAAAGCATTGAGCAATTATTACAAGAAAGTCCTAACACAAAATCGATTACACTTAACATTGGTGGAGCAGTAGAGGTTCAATTACCTGTTGCACTTGCTATGCAAGGTTTAGAATTAAATGCAGAACCTAGAAATGTAAAAGGTGCTGTGTCAGTTGTTTATGATTTTACGTTAGTGAATCTAGAAACTGGGAAAAATATTGATTTCAAAAATAATCCTATTACCTTAACGTTCCCTATTACTGGAAAAGTGAATAACTGGAATGACTTAAGTGTTTACTTTGTTAAAGAAGGTAAATTAGTAGAAGAAGCTTATAATGTAACGATTAATAAAGCGACTAAAGAAGTTACTGCTCAAGTTGTTCACTTCAGTGAATATGGAGTATTTGAGGTTGCTTCTGCTCCAGCTGATACAGACGAGTCTTCAGATGACAAATCTACAGCTGGAACAAAAGACAATACATCTACTACAACTAACGATTCAAATAAAGGGTCAGTAGATAATACTTCTGATAGTAACACAAACAAAACGACTGAAGGTCACAAGCTTCCAGTAACTGCAACTAATAGCTATAACCTATTAGCATTTGGTTTACTGATTGTTGCAATTGGTGGAGTTCTACTTTTCGTAAGAAACCGTAGAATGGCTTAATGACATATCTATAATAGAAAGAACAAGGGGATCTACTTGGTATTCAAGTGGATCCTTTTTCCTAAATAAAAGGTACATGGAGGAGTGGGATGGGAAAATACCTCATTTACCTCATATTAGCGATTGGCATCGGTGTAATTGGATATGCATCATGGGAAATCATGCACTCCAAGGCAGAAGCGAATGAAACATATGAGGAGGCAAAAAAGGTCATAGAGGAACCTGTAATAGAAAAAAAGAGAGAAAGGTTTGTTCCTGAACAGGGGGAAGTTGTTGGTCTCTTAACCATACCAAAAATAGATGCGGATTTAGCGATCATAGAAGGCACAGACCCAGATGAATTAGGGAAAGGGGTAGGACATTACAAAGGGGCCTATTACCCTGATGAAAATGGACAAATTGTATTATCAGGCCATCGTGACACAGTATTTAAGCATATTGGAGAACTAGAAATTGGCGATGAAATGAAAGTCGAAGTCCCATATGGTGATTATTCCTATAAAATCAAGCATACCGAAATTGTCGATGCAAATGATATGACAATCATTACACTTCAAAACGATGAGGAAGAACTAATCGTGACGACTTGTTATCCATTTGGCTATATTGGTGATGCGCCTTATCGATATATCATCTACGCAGAAAGAATGTAATTTCTACATGAATATCGGAATTTAAAATAAAGCCCCTCAAAAAGTGAGGGGTCAACTCATTCAAACTTCTGAAAATATCCACATCCACTGCACGCTCTTCAAATCTGTTGCTTCGTAGTAGGGTTTATGTAGTAGACTTCATCATGTCCGCAAACGGAACATTCCATATCATGTAAAACTTCACGGGGACCAAAGATTATTTGGGAATGATTATTCAACAGTAGATGGCACAGGGGTAAGAGATTATATACATGTACTAGATCTTGCTGAGGGCCATGTTACTGCTCTGGAAAATCTAACAGAAGGTGTTCATGTATATAACTTGGGAACCGGAAAAGGTACTAGTGTACTAGAATTAGTGAAAGCTTTTGAAGAAGCTAATGGTATTGAGTTTCTCTATGAAATTGTGGAACGGAGACCTGGAGATATAGATAAGTGTTATGCAGATGCTTCGAAAGCAAAGCGAGAACTAGGCTGGGAAGCTAATCGTGACCTTATTGCAATGTGCAGGGTTGCTTGGCGGTTTGAGAATAATTATAAGGAATAAAAAGTATTCTTTACAATTTAGATACTGCTGTATTTAAGTCAGTTAAAACTAATGGATGTGGAACTTTGCATAAAGGATTGCAGGGTACCACTTTTTTTGAAAAAACATTAAATTTTGGAGAGCAAATTTAATATATAGTTCTATTAATAGAAGGGGAGATGTTAAATTTTTATTAGGGAAAAACATCACCATCTAAAATCATTTAAACATCAAAAACAAAGTTGTTTTTTAAAACACTTTTTACCTTCTATGAATCTTAGACAGACTAATTAAATATCTGTACTAAACCTTTAGAATAGTAATAATTACCTTCATAAACGAAGTTAGAATTATAGTGATAGCTGATATCTTCAATATCCGTCTGAAGTAAATTGTACTAAACTAATTTAAATATCAAAAGGAAGAGAAAGTTCTCTTCCTTTTATTAAAGGAGAGGGTACGCTTAATAAAGTTATGAACAGTCTTGTTGGCCTATTTTAGCGATCAATTCATCAGCTAAATCCAACATTTCTTTGAATTTGCTTCGCCCTTTCGTCTTCACGTTTTCATCATTACAGTATTTTGTCCAAAGCTCATTGTTCAGTATTACTGAAGTAGTATCAGCTGGTGATACAAACGGCAGTGAACTAAAGCCTGGTTCAAGTTTGAATTGCCATTTAGGATTATTCTTGTCACCAAAATAGTAGAAAAACGTGAAGTTGAAATAATGCGCTAAATACATGTGGTTGGCAAGTTGAAAACGGTTCAAACAACCGAAGTGCTTTTTGTGTTCTTGCCCTAGTGCTTGACCTAAATAAAGTCCCTGAGCATCCATGTCCCCTAAAGGAATCGGAAGCCCTTTACCCATTTTTTTTAGACACCACATATTTTTCATAGCCTCTAAGGGTGAGCCCAAACCAATAGGAATGTCAGCAGCATAATCAACAAGAATGTTCTTTAATCTAAGCGATTCCAGTAAGTTAGAGAAGTCTTTCGTTTTTTTCACCATTAAGACTACGTACTCTTCTTTTTGTTTTCTATTCATCATAATCATCCTCCAAAAGATTGTTTTCGGAGCAATGCTTTTGGAAGTGATAAAACAGTGAATAAAGAAAAATACCCGCTCCTCTTATTACATTTTTTTACAAAAAATGATAATTGTATACATGGAGAGTACTGCAAACAAAACATAAAGTCGATATTTGTTAGAAATTTAATAGTCTACTTGCAACAAAAGGTTCATATCGTTTAGTAATCGGAGCAATGCTTTTTGGTAATTGGGTAACCAAGTAGGAGAATAATAAGAAGTAAGTTTTATTATGTAAAAATAAGAACGAGGAACAATGGTGTACAAGTGGAGAGAATGAAGAGTGCCATAACCAAAAGGTTATGGTTCTTTTGTTGCGAATAAAAATAGCGAGAAGTGACCCATACAAAGTAAAAAAAATAATATGTAAATAATAATCACTTGTAACCGATACACAAGGAACAATCTCCAGAGAAATCGGTCCATCTTTAATATACCTATGGTTAAATTTGAACAATATAATACGTGATTTGTGTATTATTTTTAGAGGGTTCTACTGTTTGAAGTTTTACTTCATTTCAGCTCTAGGAGCAAATATTAGGATTTAAGTTCTTATAAATTCCATTCAACCCAAATCTACCTGTTTATTGCAAAATAAAAGTAAAGACCTTTGCAACAGAAAATGAAGAGTCCTGCACTTTATTTTATAAGTGCCTATAAAAAGACTTGCCAGTCACCCCAAGTCCCACTACATTAATTGTGTCAAGAAATTTGGTAGTGGAGGTAGAAAGGATACTAGCAATTTCTGATATTAATTGAATCAAACACTTACTTAACAAAAAGGATTACCAATAACGAAAATTAAGGAAACTTTAGAGATTAATTGGAGGAAAGCTAAAAATTATGCTGACAAAGATCAGTTACATAAATCAAAGATCAAGAAATCTAAAGTTGGGGCTAGGCCTCCAAAGAGGTAAAGTTTTATAGTGTTAAAGTAAATTAAATGGTGACGTGGAACTAGTAATTTTTTGTGTTTTTTTGTATCGATGGGCGATATACGCTACGATTAAAACGCTCATGTGCGAAGAGAGAGCCATCCTATTAGTGAGATGTTTGAGTTTAGAATAAAGGTTTAACAGTATAAGCAACTCTTTAATAGTGTTCAACAGGAAAGGGGTTGGCCACATTTTTTTTTTGATTCGTTTCCTGGGCGATATATGAGAATGTGGTACCAGAAACATTAGAAAATTTCCCCTCGTCCCCAATAAATATTACTATTTTTCAAATTTCAACAAATTCCCGGGAAATATCTACAAATTATGAGTAGATATCGACAAATAAACTAGTATGAAATGTAGAGAATTGAGGTTACAACGGTCGCCAAGAACAAGAATTTTAGGTTGCATTATCACTCTGACGTTTGCAGACAGGGGAACAGGTCATTTTTCAGTATCCTAACGTATTTATATCACCATCTTCCCTAGGCTTTTTAAGGCGTTCCTCAAACAATCTTTTTTTCTCTTCGAAGCTAGGAGTATGTACAGGTCCTTTGCTCTGATCACGAGTATGAAACCAGTCAGGAAGGAATTCTTGTCTGGTAGTCTTTTTCATAGTTGGATGCTTCGCTTGATGTTTATAGGCAAGCCGTGCAGCATGTACATCATCCAGGGATTGATAGCCTTTATCCACCCAATCTCTTAGGACAGCTTCTACATAATTCCAGCGCTTCGATGAATTTTCTACAGCAAGTTTCATAGCTTCAATCACGAGTTCGTCTGATAAGTCATTACACCAGGCCTTAATTTTATCAGCTAGAAAACTTCCGATTGTACCAAATCCATTTTGCTCGAAGAATCGGAACGGGTCTTCTTTTTCATTGGTTTGCTGTAATTCTTTTGAAGAAGAAGAAGTCTCTGATGTAATCTTTGTAGTAATCTCTGTAGTAATCTTTGGTATAGGTGTGATCAAACTGAACTCCTCGACGTGCCAAGTTGGACTGCTCGACTGTTCAATTTGAACACATGGGCTGTCCAGGTTGAGCACATCGTCTGCTCTATCTAAACATTCCACTTGTTCAGGTTGGTCTGATGGAATAAGTTTTTCCTCCAAGGAAGTAAGGTCCTCGCCAAAACCCTCATCCTTTAATTCATTCAGATTCTCATAATTTATCGAGTACCATTTCGTTTTGTCTAGTTTCAATCGATTGAAGTTTTGTGAGGTTAGGTAGCCTTTGTTTTCTAGTTTAAGAATTGTTCTTCGAATCGTGCTTTTTGAGAGGAAAGGAATTTGTTCGACCAACTGATCATAGGTGAGATATACCCATTTTCGATTAAGTTTGATATGTTTGCTACGTTGGAGCCAGTAGTGGATCTGTTGAAGGATAATACTTTCATTCGTACCGAGCAATTTGGCAAGAGTCGGTACAACAATTATTGGTCGTTCATTCAGTAGTATATTTCCAGACATGTTCGTTCATCCTTTTTGTTTTAATTTGAGGGAGCGGGACAGTAGTTTCGCATCCAGGGGGTTTTTATGTTCAGTTTGCTGCGTCAATAGTAAGTCTGAGGGACAGGTCCAGCGTCTCAGGGAGATGATGTTGATTCATGGGACCAGTCCTCATAACCTATAGTTACATTCCTAGCATTGGATACGCTTGCATTTTTTCTTGTGTTGAATATTGTAAGACGCACATAGTTGTCCGGGTGTATTGCTTTTCTAATAGATAATAAGATTCGTTCATAAGCAGTTGTTGTTGATTTTTGAAATGAATAATGGATTGGATTGTGTTGCTTTGGTGAGAAGGTACGATTGATTTTATATGGTGGTAGAAGATCCAATTGCACTCAAACGCGGTAGGAGAGTGAGTGGGAAACGCAAACATATTTCTTCGGGGATTGATTGGAATAGGTACCTTTTGAATTGCTCCAGTCAGATGGGTGACGGCTTTGCGTCGGCCTTCGTATGTAGAGCCGCCCTCGAGGCAAGCTGCTTTAATGATTTGGAGTGGAGTTTGTCTTATGTAGAGGGTTTGATTTTCCTCTTTGACAATCGCTGAGTACTCGATTTCCTTTGCGGGACGGATAGCCATTGTGTGGGGGTTCACTTCGTAAGTGAGTTGAATGTTTTTCATGTGGTTTGCTCCTTTTTTTGTGGTGGTGGTGCGGGGGATATTATTCAAGAGAAACGTTATTGGTCGGTGGAGAGGTGAATTATCAACAATATTGGAGTAAAGGTAATAAGATTACCAATTATTATTTCATCTTTGGATCAGAAATAATGAACTTCGCCATTGTTCTGTTCATGGTTACTATATCTTCGTGGTATTTCTTTGGGATATCTTGATAGATCTCATCTAATTTAAGCATTAACTCAGGGTGTTTGATTTGGCTCGTGAACTCAAAATCCCCAAATAGTTCTCCAGGGTGAATATCAAGTTCAACTGCAATTCTCAATAACAGATCTACTGAAGGTGTTCCAATGCCACGCTCAATTTCACTTAAGTACTTATTGGATATTTCTAATGTTTTTGCTAGTTCTACTTGGCTTAGTTTTTTCTTTCTACGAGACCTTTTAATACTTTGACCAATAACTGCAACATCTATCATAAAGATCACCTCTAGGATTAGTAAATCCTAGAAAAAACAAAATGGAAACACGCTGTTAGTTGGAGTGTGTTGGAAATCAAACTATCAGTTTGATTTTTGGAAAATTTCTTTTTTAGGTCACAGTGACGCCCCGAAACGCCACGACAGGGATAGACCCGAATAATAGGTTAAGGAATGATTTTAATAAATAGAGTATCGTTGAACACAGAAAAAAGAAAGACCGCACATTTACATATATTGTGAATGTACGGTCCTCTATTAATATTTCTATTTCAAGTCGTTTTTAGTTCATTCATATTTTAATGAATCGAGTATTTCAGTTAGACTTAATTCGGCACAAGCCATTGAGGTATCTGCAACTCCGTAATACATTTTTACAATGTCACCTTCAACCAATGCTCCACATGAAAATACGACGTTTCCGAAGAATCCTTCGACTTCATAGCTTGCTTCTGGTTCAAGAATCGGCTTTTCGGAGCGAGCGATTATTTTTGTAGGATCTTCTAAGTCTAGTAAGACGGCACCCATGCAATATCGATTATCTTTACTTGCGCCATGATAGAGTTCTAGCCAGCCTTTATCTGTTTTGATTGGTACGGCTCCTGCGCCTATCCGTGCATCGTCCCACATATTATCACGTAGCCCAAATATAAATTGATGATTACCCCAGTAGAGTAGATTATCTGATTCAGCAATCCACACTTGAGGTGCGCCTGTTGCACTAGGTACAGGACGATGTAAGGCATAGTATTTTCCGTTTATTTTTTCAGGGAAAATTGTAACGTCCTTATTTTCTGGACTAAAGATCATGCCATGGTGGACAATCGTTTCTAAATCCTTCGTAGATACTAAGGATTCTCCTACACCCATTGGAGAAATGGCACTGAAGTATACATAATACGTGTCTTCTATTTTGGTAACACGCGGGTCCTCAATTCCGAATGTTTCGTGTTGGTTCGATGGATACACGAATGGTTTCTCATCCATTGTAAAATGACGCCCATCTTTACTTCTTGCTAATCGTAAATAGGAGAGCGATGTTAAATAGGCAAATTTGTTTGTTTCTACATCGATAATCACACGAGGGTCTGAAAAGTCATACCTTGGATCGTCTGTTCTTAACTCAATTACTTCCAGCTCGTTCGTTGTTGGATTATATATAGGTGCTTTAACAATGTTCGGATCTTCACTAAGAGGTCTCTCTGCAACCCGTAGTACAAGAATGGTTTCACCATTATATTCTGTGACTCCGGCATTAAATGCACCAATTACTTCAAAGTTATTATGATACGGTGTGACATCCATTGGTGTTAGTAATGGATTTTCTTCATAACGATAGATATTCATCAATTTAACTCCTATTGTTGAATTTGAATTAGAAAGCTAATTCAAAGACATTATTTTATTCGTATTCAAACTATCTGATTTTTCCTTCGACGATATCTCCATATCCTTCAAAAGGATTATCAATGGTGATTCTTCCTTCTTCTGTATCACCAATCCCACTATATAGATCTACCTTCCCGTCAGGTCTCGCTACGATACCTGAAGTAAAGGCACAGTCGATTAGATTTGGTCGTTTCGCAGGTCCTTCTGGATAACAAGATCGTGTTCCGATGATTTTTTCATCTAGTAATGTATGTGTATGAGGGTCAAAAACAAACGAAACATTCATATACACCTTACGTTCTTCTCCGTTATCAGTGGATTGATTGTAGCATTTATGTCCAATGACTCCGATGTACCCACTGGATAATAGATAACATTGGTTACAACCACCCCATTCATCCTGATCGAATAACCCTTCGATAATAGAGGCATTCTCAATCACTTCTGCATTTAATTCATTTACATGATTGATGGTTGTAAACCCTACAATCGACTCGCTGCCATACTTTTTCCGGATTTCTTCGCTTCTTGGTCTTGAAAAAACGCCAATCTTGTTATCATGTAACTGAACAAGGCGAATGTCCTTCATATAATCAGGACCGGTTGTAAAGTAATATAAATTGTCTAATTCGGTACCCTTATAAAAATAACCGTAAAAGGTATCCACTTCACCTTGTTTATAACGAACGTGGGTGCCACCCATCACGAGTTCATGATCAATAAATGAAATATAAGGATCTTCCAATTGATAGATCATGGAATCCTGCACTAATGTCCATTCATCCTTTCCGGTATTCTCGAATAAACGAACCCAAGATCGTGCCCATTCTTCACGTTTCTCTACTCTTCCAAAGAGATAGGTTTTATTCTGATACGAAAAGGGGATGGATGTGTTATAGACGTCATAACCGTCTACACCAATAAAGGTGAGTGTTGCGGTTTCATATATTGTTTTGGTTTGTTCAAACTGTGCCCTTTTTTTCGCTAAGTTCAAGTGTGAATAACCTCCTTTTCCTAATCCTTGTCTATGCTTTTATTGTTTAAATGATTGAAAAGGATCTGGTATGAGTAGCACCTGTGCGTCTGCATCACTTATGCCAGCATATAATTCTGCTGTTCCGTTTGCTTTTCGAACCAATCCTCCACTAAACACGACATCTACTAAATCCGGGCGCTTTGTGGGTCCTTCCAAGAAATCGGCTCTCTCTGCAATGATCTGCATGTTATTGTAATCGCCAGTTTCTGGATTAACGACAAAAATCATGGAGTAATAGTGACGATCCCCAGCCTCATCAAACCGTGCGATATGTCCTAAGACACCAAGCAGGCCATTTGAAAGAAGGTGGATCTCATTTGCGCCACCCCATTCTTCATCTAAAAATTGTTGAAATAAGGGGGCACTGTCGATACTTTCTATAGATAACTCATCCAGTGTACGTACTTTGGTAAAGCCAATCTTTCCTCGGCCGCCTTTTTCTCCTTGAGGGCGTGTAAAGATACCGATAGAGCCATCCTTTAACTCCACCAAACGTAAATCTTTCATGCCATCAGGGCCTTCAAAGAACTTTTCTAAAGTGGCAATGTTTTTCCCGCGATAAAAAACAGTTCTCCAGCTCAATGCATCTTGGAGGGTAGGGTGTGGGAAAGTTTCTACTCCTCCTAAAATCAACTCTTCCCCAATCTTTGTGAAGAAAGGATCCTGCAATTGAAAGACCGGACTATTCTCACGCAAGATCCACTGATCATCATGGTTTTCAAAAAACATGACTTCAGAAGCCTCGCTATCCCTTTTTTCCACTCGTCCTGCAATCACCCATTTTCCTTCATCTTGAAAAGGGGCTGTAATGTTATAGATATCTCTGTCCGTTACTCCTGAAAAATCAATTCTCTTTTTTTTATAAGGTTGTTTTCTATTTGCACGGTATTCTTCAAGTAATTGAATACTAGAATTCACTTTTCTTTCATTGTGTTTGAGCACTACTCTCTTCCTCTCTTTTCCTCGAATATGATAGCTTCATATGGTAGAAGTTCTATCTCTAACACCTGATTATTCACCACGGAGACTCTTCGCGAAGATAATAAGACATTGCAAGCAGCATCCAGCGAAATCGTTGTACAATCACGATTAAAGTTCAAATACACAATGATCGTTGAATGCTCATCTGTTCTTTTATACATCATTACCTTGTTATCTAGTTGAAGAGTTTCATACCTTCCAATAGCTAATGCAGGAATAGCTTTCCTTAACTTGATTACCTTTTGGTAGAAAGTGAGCATCGATTCAGCATTGTCTAGCTGATTCTCCACTGTTATATCGTTATCGGGTAATGAAATCCACGGTTCCACTTCGGAAAAACCAAAATAGTTTGTGGACGCCCATTGCATAGGAGACCTTGAGCTGTCTCTTCCATGTTGATTCGCTTCTACTAACGCCTCATTTTCCTCTTTACCAGCTTGAAGCGCTAGCTGATAAGCAATAACTCCCTGAACATCCTTCATCTTGGAAATATCCTCAATGATCAGGTCGCGCATTCCGATTTCATCTCCATAATAGATAAATGGAACCCCTTTAGCAGTTAACATAAGAGTCACCATGAGTTTCGCAACTTCTTCTTCATAGCCAGGAATCGCAAACCTTGATATGAATCGTGACATATCATGGCTACCAAAAAACAGGGTAGGGGTTTGATCATCACGATATTCTCTTTCCATATCGACCAATTGTTGATAGATATGATTAACATCAAGCGTTGATATACTACCTAGATTAAATTGAAAGACGACATCCATTTTATTTGTACCGCAGTATTCTTTTAATACGGTTAAATCTTCCGAGCCAACTTCGCCCACCAAAAATGTATCAGGGTACGAATGTACAAGCGTTGAAATTTCTCTGATGACGTCAAGAATTCCGTCCTGATCCTTATCATTCACATGTAATTGCTTATTCGTATTTGGATCAATTGGATTATTTGGGTAATGATCTTTCACTTTTAAATGATTAATCACATCGAGGCGAAAACCATCAACGCCTTTATCAAGCCAAAATTTCATCACATCAAACATGGCCTTTTTTACTTCTGGGTTTGTCCAGTTTAAATCTACTTGTTGCTCAGCAAACCCATGATAGTAATATTGGCCAGTCGCTTCATCCCATTTCCAAGCTGATCCACCCATGAAAGATTCCCAGTTATTTGGCTCCTTGCCGTCCACAGGATCTTTCCATATATACCAGTCTCGTTTTGGGTGATCTATTGATGACTTTGATTCCTGAAACCATTGGTGATCAGATGAAGTATGATTCAATACGATATCAACAATGACCTTTATGTTTCTTGCATGAGCCTCTTTGAGAAAGTTCTCAAAGTCACCCATTGTGCCATAGTCTGGATCAACAGAATAATAATCGGAAATGTCATATCCATTATCTACTTTTGGTGATTGATAGAAAGGAGTTAACCAGATTCCGTCTATCCCTAAATTAGATAGATAATCCAATTTCGATGTGATTCCAATAAAGTCTCCAATCCCATCGCCATTACCGTCACAGAAGCTAGGCATATAAATTTCATAAAAGACTGCTTTTTTCCACCAATTACCCACAATAAACCTCCTGATTATTTAAGTGTAAATTGCATCCCTTCTTGGAACTTTTTCGCGAAGAACAAGAATAAAATAATAACTGGGATGGTTAAGAGAACAGAAGCTGCATACATTGGTCCTGGGTAACCACCGTAAGGGCCGAACATTTGAGAAATTAATACGTTTAATGTCAACATATCATCACTACGAACCGCGATCATATCCCATAATAATTCCGTCCAGCGTTCTGTGAATAAGAATAGGAATATAACAGTTGTGATTGATTTCGACATTGGTAGAATGATTTTAAATAAGATTTGCAAATTACTTGCTCCGTCTAATTTCGCAGCTTCGATAAAGGTATTGGGTATTGCTTTAAAGAAATTGGTATACATGAATATCGCCCATAAGCTAACCGCCTTTGGAATAATTAAACCAAGATACGTATCGTATAAACCTACTCGTTCGATTAATAAGAAGGTAGGAATTAATAAAATTAAGGCAGGGAAGAACATATGGAACAATACAAAGTTATTGACGAAATCTCTTCCTTTGAAAATTAACTTTGATAGTGCGAAAGAAACTAATACTCCGACTAGCATCATTAAAAAGGTTGATGCAAGGGAAACGACCACGCTATTAAAGAAGGCGTTAAGCCATGGACGAGCTATACCAACATCTCCACCTGAAAATAACCATTCATAGGAACGTAATGTGAATTCTGACGGGATTAATTTCTTATCAACTTGAGACCAATCCGCAAATGAATTTAGAATAAGGTAGATAAACGGATAAACCATAATCAGTAACAAGATAGATGCAATAAGGTAGCGAACGATATAATTTTTCTTAGCTCCAACCATTTCGTTTACCCCACAATTCAATAAGTTTTCTAATAATATAAATAGAGACAAATGTAACAACGGCTGCTATTAAAGCGATTGCGGATGCATAACCAGCTTGCAAGTTCGTAAACGCTCTTGTGAAGATTTCCATTTGCCATGTATTGGTTGCATTGTTAGGGCCTCCACCCGTTAATTGATACACTTCTGTGAAGATACCGAAGCTAACACCAATTGCCAAAATGAGAACTGTATACAATGCTGGGTATAATTGAGGGATGGTAATTTTCCAAAGGGTTTGCCATCTGGATGCACCATCAATTGCTGCAGCTTCATAGATTTCTTTGTTAATCCCTGCTAATCCAGAGAATAAAATCAACCCATAATAACCTGTGAATTTCCATGCAAGCATGAAAGACACAACAATTAATGCGGCCGTAGGCGTCCCGAGCCAGTCAATATTAATACCCATCTTTTCTCGAAGAAACGTATTCAGTGGACCATTATATGAAAGAATTCCATTGACAATTAATGAAGATACAACGCCAGAAGATAAATAGGGAAGAAAGAAACCTATTAAATAAAACCCTTTAAATTTTGGTAGCCCATTGACAACAATGGCAACCGTCAATGACAATGCCACAACGATTGGTACGTAAATAATAAGGAATTTATAGGTGTTAAAAAACGCTGCTTGTACACCAGGACTTTTGATGGCATCAATAAAATTACTAAAGCCAACAAAGTTAAACTCTGGTGAAATCAAATTCCAGTCCGTAAATGCTAAAAATAATGACCAGATAAGAGGTATAAAGAAAAATATAATCCCAAAAAGAACGTATGGGCTAGTGAATAGCCAGCCCATACCGTTTGATGTTTTTTGCATTACTTAAGTTCCCCCTCAATAGCATCCACCATATCGTTCCAGGCTTGTTCAGGGTCGATTTCGCCTTTCACAATTTTATTGAATGCATATTGTCCGATAACTGTTTGAATTTCGTTGTATTTAGAATTTTCCATTGATGGAACCCCTAAGGCTACAGCTTCTGCATAAGCTTTCATAAATGGTTTTTCTTCAAAATAAGCTGCAAATGCTTCATTTGAACCTAAATCATCTCTTGCTGGAGGAAGGTCTGTCGTTTGAAGCCATTTTAAGTCAGCATCTGGATTAGAGTACACCCAAGTTAAAAACTCCATTGCTGCTTTTTGTTCTTCTTCTGTTGCGGAAGCATACACTACGACACCTTTTGCGTCAGCAAACGTTTTTGCATTTTCTGGGTCCATATTATCTGGAACCGGTGGTAGACTTAGTGTATAAGTTTCGCCATATACCAATTCAGGATATTTTTCCTTCCAAGTAGAACCTGGAGTCCAAGGTCCAACATCTGTAAAGATTCCTGTGCCTTCTTCAAACGGATCTGTTACTTGTGCAGTTAATACCGCATCTTCGTTTACAAGATTTTGGACAAATTCAAATACTTCAGTTCCAGCTTCTTTTTCTCCAACAAACTCAGTGCCCTGTACAAATGCATTACCATCAGAAGCGGCATTGTAAAGCATAAAGAAGTCGAACCATCTCTTCCATGCTGTTGGGTCTGCTAAATCTGGTTTTGCCCACACATATTTATCAGGATATTTTTCTTTTAACTTTTGAGCGACATCAAGAACTTCACTATATGTTTTTGGCGCTTCTTCAAATCCAAGTTCATTTAGAATATCCAATCTCCAGCCAAATAACATGGAATTGGAGTAAATCGGGAAGATGTATTGACTACCATCGCCTGATTTCCAGCTTTCAATGGTTTCTGTCATTTGACGTGTGCTAACTAACTCATCAAAACCTTCAATTTCATTTAGAGGTACAATGGCTTTACTTTCAGCTAAAAGCGCACCAAATCCGCGGTTGATATTTTCTGACATTGTTGGTGCTTGTTTGGCTGCAATAGCAGACTGAATACTTGCCTCGGAAGTAGGGCTTTCTTTAATAGCCGATACATTGACTTTAATATCAGCATTTTCCTTTTCAAACTCCTTCGCCATTTCAGACCAGAAAGATTGTTGAGTTGGGTTAGGAGCTGCCCAAAACTCAATTGTAGTCACTCCTTCTTCCTTATTGCCCGAAGAAGAATCATTACCTGTGCTACAACCGAATAAAGCAGTTGCAGTTAATCCAATTGTGGCCAAAAGTGTAGCTGTTTTTTTGAACTTCATCTTTTATTTCCCCCTTGTTTTACAATTACTCTTACCTTGTTTAATCGCTTACAAAATGCGTTCGTAAGGTAGGTTTCGTTGTTGTTTTAATTATTTTTTCCTAGTAACTTAATAAAATACGTAAATAGCATTTTATAATTACAAAGGTAATTACAAGGTTGTTAAATGTTAATTTGTAATGTTACTAGAATTAATTACATTTTGATTATAATGTTAATGTAACGTTAGTGTCAAGGAAGAAGGAGTTCTTCAACATCTTGTCAAATTTAGATTGTTATCTTCCATATTGATATTTTTAGTGGTATTATTGTTGTAACGTTACAAAAAGATTTCGTAATGAATCTAGGAGGAAATATGAAAAAGAAAGTAACGATGCAAGATATTGCAGATAAATTGGGGATTTCAAAAAACTCCGTATCACAAGCTTTAACTGGAAAAAGTGGAGTGAGTGCAGATACCAAACGATTAGTTGAAAAAACTGCAGCGGAACTAGGATATGTATATAAAGGAAAAAAGACAGTCTCAAAAGAGAAAAGGAATCTAACGATTGGTTTGATTGCTACGGAATTTGCCTTTTCCCTTAAGAGTTTTTTCGGAGAAATCTTTTTATCGATCGAACAAAATGCCATTAATAACAAAGTAGACCTTCTGATACAATCGATTTCGGAATCTTCGAAGGAACATTTGATTTTACCAAGTTTCATAGAAGAAAAAAGAGTAGATGGGATTATCATTGTATCTCATATCAGTTTGGAATATATCAACAAAGTGATTTCCACAGGTATTCCTACCGTATTAATTGATCATCATCATCCATTGATACAAGCTGATGCAATCTTAACGAATAATAGGTTTGGAGCTTATACAGCAACGAAACACCTTATTGATTTGGGGCATCGCGACATTGCTTTTGTGGGGAATATTGATTTCTCACCAAGCTACTACGAACGGATGGAAGGGTATTTATTAGCATTGAAGGATGGAAATATCACGCGAAATGAGGAAGTCATGTTTCTTCATATAGAAGAAAATAGTGCTGCAATTGACCAAACGATTAAATCGTTAACTAACGTGCCAAGTGCTTGGTTATGTGTCAATGATGGATATGGTTTTATGGTTAGTTCATCACTAAAGAGTATAGGACGTAAAATACCGGATGATGTGTCAGTATGCAGTTTTGATAACGGTCAATTATCTCAACTATCTGATCCTCCAATCACAACAATGGCAATGGATTTAAAGTTATTTGGATCTTATGCGTTTAAACAGTTACTCTGGAGAATTGATCATCCAAATGAACCGATGCAAGAAATATTACTCCCGGCTAATTTAATTCAAAGACATTCCACAAGTGAATGTAAATAGTAGCTTTGGGGGTACAGTTCCTTTGTCTCACGTGATTCATTTATTGTAGAAAATGGATTTGAAGAAATCCTACATTTATTTTTATCCGATTAATTAAAGGAAGTAATGGAAAGGGAAGTGCTATTGTGAAACAACCAATTTTTCTAACACCACAATTTCAGGAACGAATTTGGGGAGGTACTAAATTACGAACGGAATTTGGCTATCAAATCGAATCAGACTTAACAGGAGAGTGCTGGGCTGTTTCTGCACATCCAAATGGGCAGAGTGTTGTAAATCAAGGTCCCTATGAAGGGAAAACCCTTGGGGAACTGTGGGAAGGACATCGCGAACTCTTCGGTGATATGGAAGGGGACGTATTTCCACTTCTAACCAAAATTCTAGATGCCAACAATGATTTATCGATTCAAGTGCACCCAAATGATGAATACGCGAATAAACACGAGAATGGCGAACTTGGAAAAACTGAATGTTGGTATGTCATTGACTGTGAGGATGATGCAGAAATTATTTATGGTCATACAGCCCAAACGAAAGAACAGTTTGTTTCGATGATTGAAGAAGGCAAGTGGGACCAATTAATGAGTCGTGTAAAGGTAAAGCCAGGTGACTTCTTTTATGTGCCAAGTGGAACCATTCATGCCCTATGTTCGGGTGTTCTTATTTTGGAAACCCAGCAAAGCTCCGATACAACCTACCGCGTCTATGACTATGACCGAGTCGACCAAAATGGAAATAAGCGCGAACTGCATATTCAGAAATCAATTGAGGTAAGCACCATCCCACATGAAGAGATCACGGTAAAGCCTAGCATTGAACAAATTCCAGGTGCTACGATTACTACTTTTGTAAAGGAACATTACTTCTCTGTGTACAAATGGGATATTCAGGATTCTGCAGCCTTCCATCAGGACAAGCCATTTCTAATCTGCAGTGTATTGAACGGGACTGCCGAAATTGTAACAGAAGAAGGTAGTTTTTCAATTAAGAAAGGCAGTCACTTTATCTTGCCAGCGGGACTAGGTGACTTTGAAGTGAAAGGGAATCTGGAATTAATTGTTTCTCATCCATAAAAGGGACGATGGGGCAGGGGATTTTTCTCATGCCCCATTATTATTGGAACAATACGATTCGATTGGGTTTCATAAGGAGGAGTTACGAAATGAAAACAAAAATGGACATAAAGAGAAGTGTGAAGAACCCTCTCATTAGGCCGCAAGATGTCATACCGTCACGTCCTGATTTTACAATTGAGTGCGTTTTCAACGCGGGTGTTGCACGATATGAAGATGAGATTATTTTACTGATGCGTGTAGCAGAGCGGCCTGTACAAACCAATCCTGATGTACTAACTGTACCTGTTTTAAAGAGTGATGGGGAAGAGTTTTATGTAGATGTGTTGGATCTTGACCGTAACAATCCAGCGTATGATTATTCCGACCCTCGAAAAGTGAAGCAAATTGATATTGATACATATGTGTATTTAACTTCGATGTCCCATTTACGTATTGCGCGAAGCAAGAATGGTGTCGACTTTATCGTAGAAGAAAAGCCATTTATCTTTCCGAACAATCGTTATGAAGCATTTGGTGCTGAAGATCCTCGAATTACCTTTATTGATGGCTTTTACTATATTAACTATACAGCTGTTTCAGATAAAGGGATTACAACTGCGTTGGCGAGAACAGAGGATTTTAAATCAGTAGAACGACTTGGGATTATTTTTACAACCGAAAATCGAGATGTGACGATTTTTCCTGAAAAGATTAATGGGAATTATTTTGCACTTCATCGTCCGGTTCCAAAGCAAATTGGACGTGGCGAAATGTGGACGGCCACTTCCCCAAACCTAACACATTGGGGAGAGCATAAATTCCTTATGGGTGTGGAAGAAGGCTGGCAATCACAAAAAATTGGTGGTGGAGCTGTTCCGTTCAAAACGGAAAAAGGCTGGATTGAAATCTATCATGGTGCAGACCGTGACAATCGTTACACATTAGGTGCTGTATTACTTGATTTAGAAGATCCAAATAAGATTTTAGCAAAAACAGAATCCCCAATTCTTGTTCCTGAAGCACCATACGAAGTAGAAGGATTCTTTGGAAATGTTGTCTTCACATGTGGTGCATTATTCGAAGATGATATCGTGAAAATCTATTATGGCGGTGCAGATCATGTAATGGCACTAGCTGAGGTTCATATTGAGGAAATCTACCGAGCATTGAATGTTTGAAGGTATTGAATAATGGAAGCGAAGAGGATGACAACAAATGAAACTAGCACCTAACTGGAAAATCCAGTATTTTGACCAAGGCCAGGAACGTGATTTAGTAATCGCTGCCCCAGACTATATTGATCATTTTTGGATGGCAGCAAATGTACCTGGTGATGTTCATTCGACGTTAATTCAAAAGGGATTAATCGATAACCCATTCTTCGGACATAATGATTTGAAATCAAAATGGGTTTCAGAAAAAATTTGGTGGTACCGCACAGAATTTCACTATGATAAGAAAAATCTCCAATCTGATGAGCGCTTAGAATTAATCTTTGAAGGACTCGATACGTATGCAACGGTTTATTTAAATGGATGCGAAATTGCCTCCACTGAAAATATGTATATTCCTCATGTGTTTGATGTCACACGAGAGGTCCTTGATGGGAAGAACATCATTGGAGTTAAATTTGATGTGGTGTCTGATGTATTAAAGGAAAAGGAAAAGAATTACTGGGCCGGTTACGGAAAAGACCGCATTTGGGCTCGTAAAGCGCAGTCTCACTTTGGTTGGGATTGGGGTCCGCAAATCGTAACGGCAGGTATTTGGAAAGAGGTTCGACTCGAAAAAAGAAAAATTGCCAAGATCGATAGTGTTTTTGCAAGAACAGTAGAAATCAAGAATGATAGAGCAATCGTTGAAATTGATGTCAACACGAAGACGTTTGTTCGCAATCAGCCTTTAGCTGTGAACGTGAAGTTTCATGATGGGTCGAATGGGATGATCAAAACAGCTCAGGTAACGAGAAACCATGTGAATTTTACAATCGAACTAGAAAATCCAAAGCTTTGGTGGACGCATGATTTAGGTACACCACACCTGTACACGCTTGATGTTGAACTACTGTGTGAAGACGAGACGATTGATTTGGAAACAACACAGGTTGGTGTTCGTACCATTGAGGTGATGCAAAAGGATGCGGCAGGAAATAACCGTTTTACCTTTGTATTAAATGGGGTAGAAATTTTCGCGAAAGGTGCGAACTGGATTCCAATTGATAGTTTTATCGGAGCTACACCGGATTCAAGATACAGCCAGCTCTTAACGCAAGCAAAAGAGGCACATATGAACATGATTCGTGTGTGGGGCGGTGGAATCTATGAAAGAGATATTTTCTATCAGGAATGTGATCGTCTAGGTATGCTCGTTTGGCAGGACTTCATGTTTGCATGTGCGCTATACCCAGATTACAACTATAACTATATGCAAAATGTACGAACTGAAATAGAGGCAGCCATCAAAATGCTACGTAATCACCCATGTATTGCTTTATGGTGTGGAAACAACGAAAATGATTGGCTTTATGAAGTGGAATATACAGCAGGAAACATCAACACCCCATTTTACGGAGAAAAAATCTACCATGAGCTGATTCCTGAATTATTAGATGAGTTGGATACGAGTCGTCTTTATTGGCCAAGCTCTCCATTTGGTGGGAATGACCATGATTCTCAAGAAGTGGGAGACCGTCACAATTGGCAGGTATGGCATGGTAATGTCGAACCCCGTAAATTCGGAGAGAACCTAGGGCAGAATTACAGTGTTGAAGGTGTATCTTTCAAAAACTATAAAAAGGATTTTACCCGTTTTAGTAGTGAGTTTGGTATGCATGCTTCAGCCAATCGTTTTACATTAGAAGATAATCTTCCTGAAGGAACCTTCTACTGGGGCAGTGATGAGATGTCTTATCGCAACAAGGATTATCATCACCAAAAAGGCATCATGTTAATGGAAGGTTACACGGGCATCCCAACGGATATTGAGGAATACATGAATTTTTCCATGCTTACCCAGGCGGAAGGATTAAAATGTGGAATTGAGCATTATCGTCGTAACAAGCCATATACAAGCGGGGCGTTAGTATGGCAGCTAAATGACTGCTGGCCTGGTACAAGCTGGTCGATGATTGATTACTATCAACTACCTAAGGCATCATACTTCTATGCGAAGAAGTTTTTCCACCCGTTATTGCTAACGATTGATCATGATGCAGGAAGTGACCTGAAGATATGGGTTGTTAACGATTATGTAAAGGCATATACAGATGTACTAGAGTTAAAAGTTGAAAGTTTTGGTGGGGAAGAATTATTTAAGACGACTATCCCTGTTGAGGTTATGGGGAATTCTTCGGTTGAGATTACAAGTTTTACAGAAGAAGAGGTGCTAAAAGGGTACCCAGCTAATGAGGTGGTTGTACACCTTTCTTCTACAGATGGTAAAGCACAACACAATGTGTATTATTTAAGAGACCAAAAAGACTTAGCCCTTCCGCAAGCTCAACTGGATGTAGTCGTAGACAAAGAGAACCAAACGGCTACGATTAAAACAGATAATCTTGCAAGGATGGTAAAACTAGAAATACCAGCAAAGAAAATTCATTTTAGTGATAATTTCTTTGATTTATTGCCAAATGAAACGAAAACCATAGAAATCGGTCATCTCGAAAACGAAAAAGTTGATCTTGGTAAGTTACGTGTATCAGCAATCAATTCGATACAGTAAGGTAGAGTGTCGAACGGGTAATCAAACCATCACTTTACAATGGAATTTGTCCAGCAGTATAAAAAAGCGGGATATGGGATGCTCACCCTGTCTCGTTAGTAGCAATCTAAACTGGAAAGAAGGTTGGATGATATGTTAATTGGCGGAATCGAAGCCGGCGGAACAAAATTTGTTTGTGGAATCGGAAATGAACACGGGGAAGTTATCGAAAGAGTGACATTCCCAACCACCAAACCAGAAGAAACAATGGAAAAGGTTTTTTCATTTTTCCATGAAAAAGAGGTTGAGGCAATCGGGATTGGCTCTTTTGGTCCAATTGATGTAGATAGGGCAAGCGAAACGTATGGATATATCACAGAAACACCCAAGGTAAAATGGAGAAATTATAATATCGTCGGTGAACTTAAAAAACAGTTTGATGTCCCCATTGGTTTTCATACGGATGTAACCGCAGCAGCATTAGCTGAATCAACTTGGGGTGCTGCGAAAGGCTTTGACAGTTGCTTATATATGACAGTAGGAACGGGAATTGGTGTCGGAGCTGTCATTGATGGTAAGCCATACCAAGGATTAACTCACCCTGAAATGGGCCATATTTTGGTGAAGCGTCATCCGAATGATACGTTTGATGGTTTCTGTCCGTATCATGGGGATTGCTTAGAAGGTCTTGCAGCGGGACCAGCCCTTGAAAAAAGATGGAACAAAAAAGGCCAAGAATTAACAGACCATCCGCAAGTATGGGAAATGGAAGCTTATTATGTAGCGCAAGCATTAATGAATTATATTTTGGTCTTATCACCGAAAAAGATTGTTGTTGGCGGAGGCGTGATGAAGCAAGAGCACTTACTGCCGTTAGTACGTAAACAAGTGTTGGAATTGCTCAATGGTTATGTCGCACTTCCAGAAATAACACCAGAGAATATAGACAACTACATTGTACTACCGGGATTGGGAGACAATGCTGGATTGGCTGGGGCAATTGCACTCGGTGTAGATGGAAGATGAGGATGATTTTTGTCATACGAAATTAAGCTTAGGAAGGAATCGTACCAGTGTCAAATCAAAAAATCTTTCTCGTTTCAGGTCCAGTTGGTGTCGGGAAATCAACAACATCAAAAAGTCTAGCTCAAAAGGTTGAAAACTGTATTCTTATTGAAGGTGATACGTTCTTACACATGTTTGAATATGGAGCAGAAGCATCATGGGAGACATCCTTGCGATTAGCGTGGGAGAATATCCTCCATGTAACCAGACGTTTTATTCAAAATGGCTATAATGTCGTCATTGACTTTGTGGTAGAAGATGAACTTGAGTGGTTTAACAAACAAATTTCTGATTTGCAAGTTACACTGAACTATATTGTGTTGAGAGCAGATAAGGAGACACTCATTGAACGGATTAACAAGCGGGGAGATATTGAATTAATTGACCGCGCCTTATTTTTAATACAACAATTGGAATCCAGTCCTCAAAATCATCCATACTTATTAGACACGAATCTTAGAAATACGGAAGAGATAGTTGATGAAATCCTACACAATCCTCATTTTGTAGTTGACAAATAGAAACAAGGGGGACGGTTCCGCTGTCCCCTTGTTTTACCTAATGTACTAATCCAACACAATCTTATATTATAGTAGAAAAAATACGGCTCGATAGTACGAAATCTGTACTAATCGGGCTTTTCTTATGAAAGTCGATTTCAAACAAACGTTTGTTTAATGGTCTAAGCCAGTAATGTCATGAAACTATAAATTCAATCAATCGTTTGTTTGAATTGATTTTGTGTGGAAAAGAAGTATGTAAGCATAGCTGTTATACTGTGAAATTAATATTTTGCTATATGAAAACGTTGATTTTCAGGCGTTTAGTCCAGGTATTTAACCGAAATCACCTCGCCGAGAATTTTGGATGTTTTTATAGATTTGTAGGATAGTTGAAAAAAATGAAAGCGGTATAATAATCATTGTAAGATGATGAAAACGCTTCAACGGAAGATAAAAAGGGAGGAATATATATGAAGAAATTAGGATTTATCCTACTGGCAGCTGTAATGCTGTTGGCACTAGCCGCATGTGGTGGCAAGGACGAAGAAAGTAAAGGTTCTTCAAAGGATGGCGCAATTGAGTTAAATCTTTGGACGGACTGGACTGAAGATCGTCCGGAAAATACGCTTTCCAAAGACATTATTGCGAAATTTAACGAAGAGCATGAAGATATTCAAGTGAAAATCGAAGAGATTCCTCATGATCAATATGAAACAAAACTTAGAACACAGGCTGCAGGAAATCAATTACCTGACTTAATGCGTGTATGGCCTGGTGCAAGAACAGCGCCTTTAGCTGAAGGTGGAGCAATTCTTCCACTTAACCCAATCATTGATAATTGGGAAGGGGTTATTCCAGATTCAATCCTTCAAGACTATGCGGTTGATGGAAACTATTACGCAATCCCAGGTAACGTAAGTATTACAAGCTTAATTTATTACAATAAAGAAATGCTAAAAGAGGTTGGATACGATGAGTTTCCAGCAACATATGCAGAGTTTAAAGAACTTGTAAAAGCACTTGATGAAAAAGGTATTACTCCAATTGCTTTAGGTAACAAAGCAATCTGGCCATTACAGTCTGTATACATTTCTACAATCGGAGATCGTTTTACAGGAAGTGATTTCTTAAACAAAGCATTGAACGGAGAAGCTTCTTTTGAAGATCCACAGTTTGTTAGTGCATTATCAGTAATTGATGAATTAACAAAAATGAATGCATTTAATGAAGATATGAATACTCTTGATGAAGCTCAATCAAGAAATGAATTTATTAAAGGTACTTCTGCAATGCACTTTGCAGGTTCATGGGCAATTGGTCCAATTTTAGACAGTGTTGAAAATGCTGATAACATCGGTGTAGCACCATTCCCAAGCTTTGAAGGTGGAAATGGAGATCAAGCAAAAATCGCGGGTGTTGCAGGTGGCGGTATCGCAGTTAGCAGCCAGTTAAGTGAAGAAGAACAAGAAGCAGCATTCACATTCCTTAAATACTACTATGGTGAAGAATTATACCAAGGTTTAATTAAAGCAAACATTATTGTACCTGCAGATGTTGAGATGGATGACAGCATTCCACAAATCTTCCAGGATGCAAATAGTTATGTAAAAGGTGGATTAGCACCTGTATACGATGCAACATTAACACCTGAATTAACAGATATTATCAACAATGGTCTTCAATCCATTACATTAGGTGACAAAACACCTGAACAACTTGCAAAAGAAATGCAAAAAGAAGCAGAAAGCAAATAATGTCCATCACAGGTTACTTGATTTCTAAGTAACCTGTGAGCATTTAGGGGGGAGAACATGAAATTAACAAAGACTAGTAAGGTCGCAATCGTATTAGGAATTTTACCGGCCTTCATCCTCTACGTTGTGTTTGCCATCTATCCAATTCTCCAGTCCTTTTATTATTCAGTAATGGAATGGAACGGATTCAATGAAATGACTTTTATTGGATTAGACAATTTTAAAAAGTTATTCTCGGATCCTCTTTTTTGGAATTCTGTAAAAAATAATATTTATGTCGTATTAGCTTCAGTATTGGGGCAAGTTCCGATCGCATTATTCATTGCGCTCTTACTTAACCGTAAAATAAGAGGTGCAAAGCTATTTAGAACGATTGGCTTTTTACCTGTTGTTTTATCAACAGTTGTCATTTCATTAACATGGAGCTTAATTTATAATTCTCGAAACGGGTTAATCAATGAAGTGTTACGAACAGTTGGACTTGATTCTCTAGCGCAAAACTGGTTAGGGGATACCAAATGGACCATGATCGCTGTCTTAGTTGTTGTCATTTGGCAGTTCGTTGGTCTATACATGATCATCTTCTTAGCAGCCTTGCAAAATGTACCTGGTGAAGTATTAGAAGCAGCCAAGATGGATGGAGCATCTGAATGGGCAACCACTTGGAAAATCACGGTTCCGATGATTTGGGATACCATATTAGTTGCGGTTATCCTATGTATCTCAGGTAGCTTGAAGACATTTGACTTAATCTATGTCATGACAAATGGTGGACCAGCCCACTCAACTGATGTAATGGCACTCTATATGTTTAATGAAACATTCTCGAAATTACAATATGGATATGGTAGTGCTGTGTCTGTATTCATTTTCTTCTTTAGTCTTATCTTAATTGCTGTCGTCAACAAAGTATTAGGAAAGAAAATGATATAGGAGGTGGACATAGTGGAGAAAACGAATAAAGTATCGAAGCAAAAAAGTAGTAAGAAACCACTTATTTATCTTGCGTTAATCTTTTTCGCTATAATAAATGCATATCCAATTCTATGGATGGCAATCAACGCCTTTAAATCCGATAAGGAATTTGCGGTGAACCAGTTAGGATTCCCTAAGGAGTTTGTATTCGATAACTTTGCGAATGCTTGGGAAATTGCGAACCTGGGAGTACTATTTAAAAATAGTATTTTTGTTACGGTAACAGCAACAGCTTTAACCGTTTTTATCGGGGCATTAGCTTCCTATTTCTTATCTCGATTTGATTTCAAGTTGAGTAAATGGTTATATGGATTTTTCGTGTTTGGATTATTGATTCCAATTCATGCAACATTAGTACCTATGTTTATTTTGATGAAAAATTTAGGTCTATTAAATACACCTATTACACTACTGTTCCCTTATATCGCATTCCATTTGCCAATTACGATTTTTATTTTAACAAGCTTCATGAAGGCATTTCCTAAGGATATTGAGGAATCAGCGGTTATGGATGGTTGTGGAATATTCCGTATTTTCTGGTCTATTATCTTGCCAATGTCACGTCCGGCATTAGCGACAGTTATGATTTTGAACTTTATCTACAATTGGAACGAATTTTCGTTCGCGTTAGTATTAATTAATGATCCAGAACTACAAACACTGCCATTAGGACTTGCGAAATTTGCTGGTCAGTTTACAACAGATTATGGCGCACAAATGGCTGGATTAACGATGTCATTAATTCCAATTGTAATTTTCTATATCATTTTTGAAAAGAATATTGTAAAAGGTATGACGGCTGGTGCGGTAAAAGGATAAGGCTGGGTTTTGAAATCCAGCTTATGGGTTACCGTTCCTGTCTTCATCCCCCCACAACTTGGGGTATAACATAAAGGTTGAATGCAAAATGATCCAAAACTGGGGCTTAAGACGAAAGTTCTTACTCATTTTCCTTGTTTTTATCACTATTCCAACAGCATTATTTGGAATACTTATCTACAACCAAACAACGGAAGTGCTAAAAAAACAAGTGGAGGAAGACATCTTAGACCGACTTAGTAAAGATGAACAAAAACTTATGTCCATCATCCGCGATGTCGAGAGTATGTCCGCTTACATGATTTACAATAAGGACTTCCGTACGTTTTTTAATTCATCAGTAGAAACTTCCACCTCCTTTAATCAAAATGTGGAAGGAATGAAAGGCTATTTTACCTTTCAGCTCATGTCAAATGAGTATATTTCATCCATTCTTTTAAAAGGGGTTAGTGGTGAATTAACATTTGGTGAACCGGTTTCTGCAGACGAAAGTGGCTTAGACTTGGCTGCAGAGGAGGGCAAGGGATTACCTATATGGAGTGATTCCTACAAGGTTGAGAGCGGTTGGGGTGGAGAGAAATATGTCATAAGCCTATCTCGGGTGATTAACGATATAAACGATATCGATCGACCGATTGGGATGGTACGAATACGTCTTGACCAAGAAAAGATTCTCAAAGCCTTTGATGTGAAACAAGGAAATTATCTGTTAATGTCAAGTAAGGGTGAAGTCATTCTCCATTCAAATCCATCTCTTATCGGACAAACATTTCCGGATCGGGAGTTTATTGACTGGCTAAGTCAAGGGGAACAGCCTACGTATGACATTACGTTAGAGGATGAGGAGTACAAAGTCGTTAAGAAAAAGCTCAGTGGGACAAATTGGACTTCGGTTGTGATGGTCAAGGAAAAGGATCTGGTTAAAGGGCTTTATAAGGTTCGGAGCTCAGTAGGGTATATGATTTTCCTTCTTCTGATCTTTGGCGCTATTGCATTAGTTGGTTTTTATCGCACCCATATCAAACGTATCATCGACTTAACTTACCAAACACGACAGGTTGAAAAAGGAGATTTTACTGCAAGTGTAGAGGTAACGTCAAATGATGAAATTGGGAGCTTGGGGATGCGCTTTAACAAAATGGTGAAGACCATCCAAAGGCTCATTGATACAGAATACAAGCTGAAGATTAAGCAAAAAGAATCAGAGTTAAAGGCCCTACAAAACCAAATTGATCCACATTTTCTTTACAATACATTAGACATGATTCGGTGGACAGCACGACTTGAAAACGCAATGGAAACAGGGCAACAAATCGAGCAATTATCGAAAGTGTTCCGGATGAATCTTAATCAGGGAAAAACATGGGTAACGCTCGAAGAAGAGATGAATTATATTAAGTCTTATTTAGAACTACAAAAGAGCCGCCTTGGAGAACGCCTTGCATTCTATGTGGATATGGATGATGACATCAAGCGGACTTTTATCATGAAACAATTGATTCAGCCCCTCGTTGAAAATAGCATTCAGCACGGGTTTTACGAACTGCCTAATCAAGGAGTCATCACGATTCGTTGCTATAAAGTGGATGATCAGATTTGGATTGACGTGATTGATAACGGATGGGGTTTCAAGAGTGAACGAACGGATACAGGCTACGCACTTCGTAATATAAATGAGCGACTATCCATTGTGTTTGGAGAACCTTACGGATTACGTATCGAAAAACCCGAAGAAGGCGCATTGGTTAGGCTTGTACTTCCCCTTATATGGGACACAAAACAGGTAGAGAATGTAGGTGATGAGTCATGACATGTAAGATGTTAATAGTGGATGATGAGCCTATAATTTCTCGCGGGTTGCAGCAAACGATTCCTTGGGAAACCATCCGTGTGGAAGTCGTTGATACAGCACACGATGGTGAAGATGCCATTCAGAAAGTAATCCAACATGGAAACATTGATATTGTGATTACCGATGTTAGGATGCCGAGGATGGACGGCTTGCAACTTGCAACCTATCTACATGAACACTTCCCACATATTCGTATCATTATCATTAGCGGATACGATGAGTTTGCGTATGCACAAAAAGCAATTCAGGTCGGTGTGAAAGATTATTTGTTAAAACCGGTTGATATTGATGAACTTGTTGAAGTGGTAAACCAAATCAAAAAAGAAATCAATTTAGAACAACAGAGGCAAAAGGAACAATACGAAGTTGAATTGCAGAATGCTATTATTCAGCAGCTATCTGATCTGCAAGGGGACAATCCTACTCAACTAGAAAGGTATGTGCACATACCTATTTTTCCATTTGTCAGTATGCAACGGCAATATACGGAAAAAGTAGCAAACCTCTCTTCTGAAGAGATTCGGTCTTTTAAAAATGAGTGGAAGAAAACAATAGAGCATGGGTTACAAGAGTATGGACTCAACTCTATCTCATTTTTTACAGAGGAGAATATCTTACTTACCTGCATTCTTGGAGAGGAACCCTTTTCAAAAGAAATTCACAGCGAATCTTTTGAGCTATTGTTTGTTTGGAGTGATCGATCCATTTCCATTGGGGAATTGAAGGGAACTTATGCAAGACTTGTAGAACAGACAAAGAATTTACTTCTAAAAGGTTTGGACAAGCAAGATATGCTAATCGATCAGGCGAAGAACTATATTAGGGATTACTACCGGACGAATATTAAGGTTCACGAAGTAGCGGATGTCATTAATATTACTCCGAATTACTTTAGCTCCTTATTTAAGCAAAAAACGGGCGTTAACTTTAATGAATATGTGAACCAGTTACGGGTAGAAGAAGCGAAGGTGTTACTTGCGGAAACACCGTTTAAAGTGAATGAGATATCGGAACAAGTAGGATTTCACGAATATAAGTATTTTGTTGCCGTGTTCAAAAAGGTGACAGGAATGACTCCGACAGATTACCGGAAATTTGTGAAATTGTAACTTTATTCAGTCGGGGATCAAACTCCGACTGAATAAAGTTAAAGCCTCCGGCGGATGCCACGATTTTTCAAAGGAACTTTTCGAGCAGTAAGTTCAAAGACTAAAAACGCCACATCCTGTGGCAACGTCTTTATGACCCACTTCCTGTGGGCCTAAAATCGGGCGCAAATACTCCAAGGCGCATTTGATAAAAAAACATAACATGGGGAGAGATGAGAAATGGAAAAACAAACAATGAGGCTACCGGAGGATTTTATCATTGGGGCTGCAGCTTCAGCTTGGCAAACAGAAGGCTGGACGGGGAAAAAGGATTTCCAAGATTCTTACCTAGACCTATGGTATAAAAACAATAAAAATGTATGGCATAACGGCTATGGCCCAGCAGTTGCAACTGATTTTTACAATCGATATAAAGAAGATGTTGGCTTTATGAAGGAGATCGGACTTACTCATTACCGTACCTCCATCAACTGGTCACGTTTCTTAACAGATTATGAGAATGCAATCGTAGATGAGGAATATGCAAGTTATATTGGAAATGTGATCGATGAACTGATTGCGAATGGTGTTGAACCGATGATTTGTCTTGAACACTATGAGCAACCAGCATACTTATTTGAAAAATACGGCGGTTGGGGCTCCAAGCATGTTGTAGAATTATTTGTTAAATATGCTGAAAAAGTGTTTGAACGCTACGGCGACCGTGTGAAGCATTGGTTTGTTTTCAATGAGCCAGTTGTTGTTCAAACGCGTGTATATTTAGACTCCATTCGTTGGCCATTTGAACAAAATACAAAAAAATGGATGCAATGGAACTATAACAAAGGTCTTGCTACTGCGAAGGTTGTTAAGTTGTTCAAAGAAATGGGCTTAAAAGAAAAAACAGGTGCCAAAATTGGATCTATCCTAAATCCAGAGGTTACCTATGCTCGTTCATCCTCAGAACATGACAAAAAAGCGGAAAGAATTTATGATTTATTTTTCAATCGCGTCTTCTTAGATCCTGCGATTAAAGGGGAATACCCTCAAGAATTATTTGAATTAATGGAAAAACACGATATTACGTTCGAACATACAGCAGAAGAGCTTCAGTTGATCAAGGAAAATACGGTTGATTATGTGGGTATTAACTTATATTTCCCACACCGTGTAAAAGCTCGTACATCTGCGTGGAATGAAGACACACCATTCCATCCGGAATATTACTACGAAAAACATGAGCTTGCTGGTAAGAAAATGAATCCGTACCGTGGCTGGGAAATCTACCCGCAAATCATGTTTGACATGGCCATGAGAATGAAGGAAGAGTACGGAAACATTGAATGGTTCATCGCTGAAAATGGTATGGGTGTTGAAAACGAAGGAAGATTCAAGAATGAAGAGAACATCATTCAAGACGATTACCGAATTGAGTTCATTAGCGAGCACTTGAAATGGCTATTAAAAGCAGTTGAACAAGGCTCAAATTGTAAAGGATACATGCTTTGGGCATTCACTGATAATGTATCACCAATGAACGCTTTCAAGAATCGCTATGGACTTGTGTCCATTGATCTAGAAAATAACCGAAATCGTTCACTTAAGAAGTCTGCGTACTGGTACAAGCAACTCATCGAAACCAAAGAGTTCGAAGTGGAGAATGACGAACTCTATAAATAAGCTGAAAAAGCACTGTCAGACCCTTGAAATCGATGAGATTCCAAGGGTCTAGTCCTATCCTAACAAACGAGGGAAACAACATGAGAAAATACATTGCCTTTGATATTGGTGGAACCTATGTGAAATGCGGAATTGTCGATGAGGATGCGCAGATCCTTCACTCATCGAAGGAGAGAACACCTAAAACTCTCGATGGTTTACTAGATTTACTCGAAACCTATAGCAAAACATGTTCAGATGCAGAAGGAATTGCGATAAGCAGCTGTGGTGCGGTTTCATATGAAGGGGTGGTATATGGCTCGAGCGCGCTCCCTTATATCCATGGTCCCAATATCAAGAAACTCGTATCAGAACGTACAAACCTTCCTGTATTTCACGAAAATGATGCCAACTGTGCGGGCTATGCAGAGGTCTGGAAGGGTGGAGCGAAGGGGAAAAAAGATGTGATGGTCATGGTCATCGGAACTGGAATTGGCGGATCTATTTTTAAAGATGGTCACCTCCATAAAGGCGCAAACCTTCATGGTGGCGAGTTTGGATACATGTTACTTAACACCAATTTTTCCGATAGTAATGATGTATGGGCTCGAACCGCATCAACTAAAGCACTGGTCCGGAAGGTGGCAAAAGCCAAACAATTGGACCCTGAAGAATTATCAGGAGAAGAGGTTTTTGCGATGGCGGATGCTGGAGACAAAGATTGCATGAAAGCTATTGATGAATTTTATCATTTGCTTGCTGTTGGCATCTATAATCTCCACTATATCTATGACCCTGAAATCATCCTAATTGGTGGCGGCATTAGTGCTAGAGAAGACTTGATCACAAATGTCAATAAAAAACTAGATGCTATTATTTCAGCCATTGACCTTGCAAAGATTAAACCTACAATTGCGACCTGTGAACTTCGTCAACATGCCAATTTATTAGGGGCAGTCTATGGATTATTGAAGCAACAAAATCACATATAAATACCAATTACAAACCATTAGCTTAAAAGTAATAGATAAATATCAGTTACCAAGGCAACAGAAGAGAGGGAATAACATGATTAGAGCAACAGATAACAATGAATCGTATGAATTAACGAGTCCTACAAGTATGCCTAAGGCTTCAGGCTTTTTATGGAACAATAAGATGATGATTCATGTCAATTGTCGTGGCTATGCCGTTTCGCAATTTATGCAACCAGAACCTGCTAAATACTCACATGCACCCAATTTGGAAGCAAAGACATTTATGCAGCCAGAACAACCTTATTATGCTCATCATCCTGGTCGTTTCGTTTTTATTAAGGATGAAGAAAATGGCGATACGTTTTCTGCACCTTATGAACCTATGCGTATCCTTCCTGATCAGTATTCATTTAAGGTAGGGAAGAAAAACATTGTTTGGAAAGTTCAACGAAATGATATTTTGATTGAAATGACCTTGAGTCTACCAAAAGATGAAGCGATGGAGCTTTGGCGTGTGAAAGTGACAAATCTTTCGTCCGAGAAACGAAAACTAAGCATCTATCCTTATTTCTCCGTTGGGTATATGTCATGGATGAACCAGTCTGGTGAATATAACGAAGCATTACAAGGGATTATTTGTTCCTCCATTACGCCTTATCAGAAATACCAAGATTATGATAAGATCAAATATTTTAAGGATAAAACGTTTTTAGTAGCCGATCAAAAGCCTTTCTCTTGGGAAGTCAATCAGGAGGCATTTGAAGGTGAAGGTGGTATCACATCTCCAACAGCCATCCAACAAGACGAACTCTCAAAAGGAGATGCACGTTATGAAATGCCAACTGCAGTGCTTCAGTACAAGCAGGAACTAGATGCTGGAGAGGAAAGAGAATATCGTTTCCTATTTGGAGCAGCCAGAACAGATGAGGACATTTTAACAATCCGTCAAAAATATTTTGAAACAAAATCGGAAAACGGTTTAGATGGATTTACAATGGCTGAGGAAGAATATGCAGAGTATATTGCGGACGGTAAAGGCATTCTTCAAATTAAGACACCGGATGCACACTTAGATAATTTCGTAAATCACTGGCTTCCACGTCAAATGTACTACCATGGTATAACAAATCGCCTTTCGACAGATCCTCAAACACGTAATTATCTTCAGGATAATATGGGGATGAGTTATATTAAGCCACAGATGACAAGAAATGCGTTTCTAGTAGCATTAAGTCAGCAAAAGGAAACTGGTGCAATGCCTGATGGAATCATTTTGCATCCCGATGCAGAATTAAAATATATCAACCAAGTACCACATACAGACCATTGTGTTTGGTTACCAATTTGCTTGAGTGCCTATTTAGATGAAACAAATGATTATAGCATTTTAGAAGAAGTTGTTCCTTTTGAAGGCGGAAACAAAACGGCAACTGTCTTTGAACATATTCATCTAGCTATGCAATGGCTGATCCGTGATCGTGATGAGCGGGGGCTTAACTATATTAATCAAGGCGACTGGTGTGACCCTATGAATATGGTGGGGTATAAAGGGAAAGGTGTTTCAGGTTGGCTAACAACAGCTTCTGCATACGCATTTGCCATTTGGGCTGAAATTTGTGAAACTGCAGGGCAAAGTGAACTCAGCAAGGAATATCGCCTGGAAGCAGAAAACACAAACGAAGTGATTAATAAGTATCTCTGGGATGGAGAATGGTACGCACGCGGTATCACTGATGATAACGTGATCTTTGGGATTAGCAAAGATAAGGAAGGTAGGATCTTTTTAAATTCACAAGGTTGGGCACTATTAAGTGGAGCAGCTGATGAAGCAAAAAAACAGAAATTACTACAAGCCGTCATTGACCAGTTGGAGTCTCCATATGGAGTTGAAATGCTCGGTCCAGCTTATACTGCGATGCGTGAGGATGTAGGTCGGGTCACTCAAAAACATCCAGGTTCAGCAGAAAATGGATCTGTCTATAATCATGCGGCAATTTTCTATATCTATGCACTGTACCACGCAGGTGAGTCAGAAAATGCATTCCGTTTACTTCGAAAAATGATTCCTGGCCCTGACATGAATGACGTGATTCAACGTGGACAATTACCTGTGTTCATTCCGAACTATTACCGTGGTGCGTATAGACAATTCCCACGTACGGCAGGTCGCTCTAGCCATTTATTTAATACGGGAACAGTATCTTGGGTATATCGTTCTATCATTGATGGATTGTTTGGAATAAAAGGAACAAAAGAAGGACTTCGTATCAACCCTCAGCTCCCTTCAAGTTGGAATGAAGCCTCTGTTACACGTACTTTTAGAGGGGCAGAACTCCATATTGAAATGAAGCGAGACGAGAATGTAAGAATGGTAGAAGTATATGTAAATGGTCAGCATATTGAAGACGGCATCTTAAAGGACATCAAGTCTGGTGAACATTTGAATGTACTTGTTAAACTGCCAGTGTTGGATAAATAATGGAATTAAATTTAGTTGTTATTTTTACAAGCTAAAAGAATAATAATGGGATTGAAAAATTGTAGTGCAGAGTTTGGAACGTAAATGTTCTAGACTCTGCACTTGTTTTTTATATAAAGAAGGACTTGCAAGCCATCAAATTATTATCTAGTGTTAGTGTATTGGAAAAATATTGTGGGGGAAAGGATGCATTTAATGCCTCCTTTTTACACGAAGTATACCCTGTACTGTACATAGCAAAATAAAGTAGAAAGAAGGTTGGATGTTATGTTAATTGGCGGGATTGAAGCCGGCGGAACAAAATTCGTTTGTGGAATCGGGAATGAACACGGAGAAATCATCGAAAGAGTGACGTTCCCAACAACAACATCAGAAGAAACAATGGCTAAAGTTTTTGCTTTCTTTCGTGATAAAGAGGTCGAGGCGATTGGGATTGGCTCTTTTGGTCCGATCGATGTAGATAAGGCGAGCGAAACGTACGGATATATTACCCAAACACCAAAGGTAAAGTGGAAAAATTATAATATCGTAGGGGAACTGAAAAAACAGTTTGATGTACCCATCGGTTTCCATACAGATGTAACCGCAGCAGCATTAGCCGAATCGACTTGGGGTGCTGCGAAAAGCGTTGACAGTTGTTTGTATATGACTGTTGGGACAGGAATCGGCGTCGGTGCTGTCATCAACGGTCAGCCATTCCAAGGATTAACCCATCCTGAAATGGGCCATATCTTGGTGAAACGTCACCCGAACGATACATTTGAAGGATTCTGTCCGTATCATGGGGACTGTCTAGAAGGTCTCGCAGCGGGACCAGCCCTTGAAAAAAGATGGAACAAAAAAGGCCAAGAGCTAACTGACCAACCAGAAGTATGGGACATGGAAGCCTATTATTTAGCGCAAGCGTTAATGAATTATATTTTAGTCCTATCTCCGAAAAAAATCGTAGTCGGTGGAGGCGTGATGAAGCAAGAGCACTTACTTCCACTTGTGCGTAAACAAGTACTAGAATTGCTTAATGGTTACATTGCCGTTCCAGAAATAACTCCAGAAAATATAGACGACTACATTGTTTTACCTGGTCTCGGGGATAACGCTGGATTGGCTGGTGCGATTGCGCTGGGAGCGGGTTCGATGTCACAGTGACGCCTTGGAATTTGTCGAAGGTTGATAATGAGTAAGTATAAAATAAAAGGCTGTTATTGCAACTGAATATCGGAGGAAGGTTGGTTGTTGCACTTGTTTCCAGTAGGAAGGGAGGTGATGATCGTGGAAACAATTCTTGAATTGTGCAGTAGACAACTTAAACCTCCCTCCAACGTGAACTGCACCCTGAATGTTAGACACAAAGTAAGCAATTGTAGGTGCGGTTTTTATATGGCTAAGTAAAACTCTAGAATAAAATAGATGAAGTTATTTGTTATCAGCAATGTTTTTCCTCATATTATGTCCCTTAACCCATACCATCACTGCCTTCTCATCCACTCCAATTCCATTATAATACTAGAAATAAACCGCTTCTTCTGCGTTTCGTACTCATAAAAGAATATTCTATAGAATATATAATATAGAAAACGTGAAGGTAGTGGATTGAATGATCAATCAAAGGGTAAACCACTTAACATTGGCTGATAAGGTTTATGAGGAAATAAAGAAGGATATTTTAGTACATAAGATTGCTCCTGGGTCTAAGTTAGGTGAAAGTATGCTTTCTGAAATGTATCAAGTAAGTGCGACTCCAATAAGAGAGGCGTTAAAAAGACTTAGAAGTGATGGCTTTTTGGAGTATCAACCATATGGGGGCCATGTCCTTAAGCAAATTTCACTCAAAGAGATATGTGATATTTATGATGTTAGAAATTCTCTTGAAATCCTGGCACTACAACAGGCATCTCCATGTATAACAAAAGAGGACTTAATATTTTTAGAACAAAATGCAATGCAAACTGTTGAAAAGATTACAGGGAAAGAAGATGAATTTGTAATAACTTATAATAAGTGGAATGACGAGTTTCATCAATTTTTTATAGATAAGTCAATGAATAGCTGGATCGCCAAAACAATGAAGTCAATTAATGATTATTTGTTTTGGACTAGAGTTCCGTTAACTAAGACGAAAAGGAGTGATCAAAGTCAAAGCGAACACCTTTCCATAATTAATGCACTGAAGAAAGAACAAGTAAATGAGGCTATATCACTGTTGTCTAACCATATTCGTCGAGTGAAACAGGAGGTAATTGATTTTGAGAAAATGAGATAAAGGGAGGAATTGTAATGAGAGTTAGTTCGGTTGAGATTACTCCGGTGAATATACCATTAAAAGCACCAATACGTTGGCCATGGGGGATTCGTACGGGTATTACTAGAAATATCGTGAAGGTGCATACGGATAATGGACTAGTGGGTTATGGTGAAACGATGGGCGGGACACAAATTGAAAGTTTAATGAAGGGAATGGCTGAGTCTATTATTGGTAGTAACCCATTTGATTTAGAACTCATTCTTTCAAAGTTTCAATTAACTTCTTATTTTTCAGGATATGCAGGATTAGCAGCAATTGCCGGTATCGAAACAGCCTTATGGGATGTAATGGCAAAGTCGGTTGACAAGCCACTTTATGAACTTTTGGGAGGATTATATCGAAGTAGAGTTCCATTCTCTGCATATGTGTTCTATCGCTATCCAGGAGTGAAAGAAGGTGGAGAAACAACACCTGACGAAATTGTGGGATTTTGTAAAAGGTTAGTAAGTGATTATGGTTTTTCAGATATAAAATTAAAAGGGGGAGTTTTTGCACCTAATCATGATATTGATACGATTGCTGCCATTAGACAGGAATTTGGAGATGACATGGGTCTTCGAATTGATCCTAATGCTGTGTGGTCGCCATCAACAGCATTAGAAGTATCTAGGAAACTATTAGAATATAATTTGGAATACTTAGAGGATCCTACTCCAAATTTAGAAGGGATGGCACGGATAAGAAGGGATGTTCCAATTCCTTTGGCTACAAATATGTGTGTGGTTGATTTTGACCAAATTGCACCTGCTTTTCGTCTGGGATCGGTTGATGTTATCTTAGGAGATACCCATAAATGGGGAGGCATTCTTGCAACAAAAAAGTTAGCAGCAGTTTGTGAAACACTTCAGTTTGGATTTTCCCTACATAGCGGGTGTGAGCTTGGAATATCTACTCTCGCTTATGCACATGTGGCTGCATCTACGCCTGTTCTTTCCTTTGCCGCAGATAGTCATTACATGCATTTAACAGATGACATCTTAAAGGGCGGATTACTTAGATTTAAAGATGGTATGCTAGATGTACCCAACAAACCAGGACTTGGTGTAGAGCTCGATGAAGATAAGTTTGGACTTTTCGCTGAACGCTATAAGGAGCAAGGGGTACTACCAGGGACGGGAGACCAATTTAATCCGAATTGGATACCCAAAAAGGTTATGTTTTAATATCTTCATATAATGAACCGACTACTGGATCTCTAGTAGTCTTTTTTATTACTAGATTAATTGTCACCAAAAAAAAATTTATGCAACAAAAAAGTTTTTGTTGATAATTTTAAATTTTTAATGTATAAAGAATTTATAGATAATTGAATACGCTTCCAATTCGAGGTGGAAACCTATTACATAAAAAGGGGGTTATTTTTTGAAAGAGCCTCTTCTTTCAGTGAAAAATTTAAGAACCTATTTTTTTAGTAAAGAGAAAGAAATACGAGCAGTTGATGGAATTGACTTAGAAGTTTATCCAGGGCAAATCGTTTGTGTTGTAGGGGAATCAGGTTCTGGTAAAAGCATTACCTCGCTCTCTATTATGCAGTTAATTCCTAAACCTACGGGACAAATTGTTTCAGGAGAAATTATGTTCGATGGAAAGGACTTAACGAAACTAAGCGAAAAACAAATTGCAGCAATCAGAGGGAATGACATTTCGATGATTTTCCAAGAACCTATGACTTCTCTAAACCCTGTTCTAACGATAGGTGATCAAATCTCTGAAGTTCTTTTGCGTCATCGTTCGATTTCAAAAAAAGAAGCACTACAGAAGGCGATTGAAATGCTTCAATTTGTTGGAGTACCACGCGCGAAAGAGATTGTAAGAGAATACCCACACCAGTTGTCAGGTGGTTTACGTCAACGTGTGATGATTGCAATGGCAATGATTTGTGAGCCCAAGCTATTAATCGCGGATGAACCAACCACTGCACTCGATGTTACCATCCAGGCCCAGGTTCTCGAACTAATGAAAAAAATGCGTGATGAATTTCATAGTTCCATTGTTATGATTACTCATGACTTAGGAGTTGTCGCGGAAATAGCTGATCATGTTGCAGTTATGTATGCCGGTCAAGTTGTTGAATCTGCAGATGCAGATTCGATATTTGAAGACACTTTGCATCCCTATACAAATGCGTTAATGGAGTCAATTCCTTCTTTGGAGGAAGAAAAAGATATCCTCTATTCGATACCGGGAACAGTTCCTGATGCTTCAGACTTTCCTGTTGGTTGTCGTTTCGCGAGTCGCTGTGAAATGGTTCAACCATCATGTCTTGAAAAAATGCCTGAACTTAGAGAATTAAAACCAGGTCACTTCGTACGGTGTGATTTACTATAGCAGGAATGATACAGAAAGGGAGTCAGATATGAGTGAAATTTTATTAGATGTCCAGCATGTAAAAAAATATTTCCCGATAAAGCAGGGAGTATTGTTAAGAACTGTTGGTCATGTAAAGGCAGTTGATGATGTTTCTTTCACCCTGAAATCGGGGGAAACGCTAGGTATAGTTGGTGAATCTGGATGTGGGAAGTCAACTTTAGGAAGGATGATTATGCGTGTTCTTGAACCCACTGATGGGAAAATCCTCTTTAATAATCAAGATATTACTCATCTTAAGGGACAGGAACTGCGAAAAATCAGAAGTCAATTTCAGATGGTTTTCCAAGATCCCTATTCATCACTCAATCCCAAAATGACTGTTGAACAAATACTGGCAGAACCTTACTACGTAAATAAAATTGCAGATTGGAAGGAAGCAAAAGAACGTGTGGGGCCACTTCTTACAAGAGTTGGTCTAAAGGAAACTGACCGTAGTAAAAGCCCTAGTGAATTTTCGGGTGGACAACGACAGCGTATTGGCATTGCACGTGCACTTGCATTAAATCCTAGCCTAGTTGTTGCAGATGAGGCCGTCTCAGCGTTGGATGTGTCCATTCAATCTCAAATCCTTAACTTAATGAGAGACTTAAAAGAGGAATTAAATCTTTCTTATATTTTTATCTCACATAACTTAAGCGTTGTGAAACATATAAGTGACCGAGTTGGCGTTATGTATTTAGGTAATTTAGTAGAGATAGGCAGTAAGCGTGAACTATATAAAAAACCATTACACCCATATACACAGGCCCTGCTATCATCGGCTCCAGAACCGAAGCGAAATGTAAAAAGAGAAAAAATCGTCTTAAAAGGTGAGGTACCTAGTCCAGCAAATCCACCTTCAGGTTGTCCTTTCCATACACGTTGTCCATATGTGATGGGCATATGCAAGGAGGTCCGACCAATTCTAAAAGAGGTATCCTCTGAGTATTCAGTTGCATGTCATCTTCATCATTAAAAGGGGGCAAATATTATTATGAATGAGGGTTTGACCGTCAATGTAATCGACCCCATATCAAGAACTTGTAAGCCTGGCCACATAGAAAAAACATCTAGAGGATACAGGATCGATTATTCTACATATCAAGATGCAGTTCCACAATCTGACTTATATTTGAGCCCAGGTTGGATTGACTTACATACCCATGTTTTCGATGGATTTACTTCGCTAAGTGTGCCTCCAGATGATGTAGGTTTGGATACGGGGGTTCATCTAGTTGTGGATGCGGGAAGTGCTGGAGAAGCCACAATTGCAGGCTTTAAAAAATACATTGTTCCCAACTATGAGACACAAATTAGAGCTTGGTTAAATATTAGTTCCATTGGGTTAGTTCATTTACAAGAAGTCTCAAATCTAAATTTAATAAATATTGAACGCACTGTGCAGGCAGTGCTTGAATATCGCCCATTTATTTGTGGTATTAAAGTACGTTCAAGTGGTGCTATTGTTGGTGAAATGGGTACCCAGCCATTAAAGCTAGCTAAGCTAGTAGCGCGTGAAACAGGTTTACCATTGATGGTTCATATCGGTGAAGCTCCTCCCGTTATTGAAGATGTTCTAGAGCTTCTTGACGAGGGGGATGTTATAACACATTGTTATCATGGGAAAATTGGTACTCCTTGGAAATCTAATGGACTCCCCGTGATGGCTTTAGAAAAGGCTTTGGCAAGGGGGGTGAAAATGGACATAGGGCACGGAGCGGCAAGTTTTAATTTTGATGTATGCCGCAAAGCAATTCATAATGGATATTTCCCGTTTTCAATTAGTACTGATGTGCATATCCGTAATATTCAAGGACCAGTTTATGATCTGGCTACAACTATGACGAAAACTTTGCATTGTGGATTGTCGCTAATGGATATTATTGCATCTGTCACACTCGCACCTTCAGAAGTCCTTGGTATAAAGAATTGGTGCAGACTAGATGGAATAATAACGAATGCGACGCTATTCCGAATTTCGCATGATCCAGTAAGAAATAGAGAAATTAAGGATTCAAATGGAAAAACTATACAATTAGATCGACATATTGTTCCAACAGGAGTGATTACTGCAAAAGGCTTTAAATCCATAGTAGGAGAAAAAAGTATAGTTTAGTATTTTCATAATTAAGGGAGGGGTTTTTTACATGAAAAAGGCATTATCGATAATTTTGATATTACTAGTCATCTTGACTGGGTGTACCTCTAATAACACTAGTTCAGGTGATGAGAAGGAGAAGGAGAAGGACAGTAGTGAAAAAGAGCTAGTTGTGGCCCAAGTATCTGATGCAAGTACAATGGACCCACAAAACCAAGGTAGCATGCCAGATATGAATATTTTAATTAATATCTTTGACACGCTGGTGACACGTGATGAAAATAATAATCTTGCACCAAGTTTAGCAACGGAATGGGAAGCAATTGATGATACAACTTGGCAATTCAAGCTTCGAGATGATGTGACGTTCCACAACGGGGAGAAGTTCAATGCCGAGACAGTAAAATATAGTATTGAAAGATTAAATAGTTTGAATGAAATTGTTGAACTCCGTAATGTGAAGGAGGTCAATGTGGTTGATGAGTATACCGTTAATATTGTAACGGAAGCTCCAGATCCAATTCTCCCTAACAAAACAGTTCTTTTCGGTGGGGTAATGGTACCGAAACAATATATTGAAGAGGAAGGCGAGGATAACTTCGCAAAGAATCCGGTAGGAACTGGCCCGTTCAAATTTGTTTCGTGGAAAAAGGATAATGAGGTTGTCTTAGAAGCAAATGATGACTATTTTAAAGGCGCACCGGAAATCGATAAATTAGTGTTTAGAACAATTCCAAATATCGCCGATATGGTAGCTGCTGCGAAGACGGGTGAAATTGATATCGCAACAGGTCTAACATCTGACGTTGCGATACAGCTTGAAGGTGATCAAAATATTAGCGTTGTTGCTGCAGACTGGATTCGTACATTCTATCTTGTAATTGATACAACAAAGGATGGTCCATTAGCGAAGAAGGAAGTACGTCAGGCTATGAATCATGCAGTAAATATACAGCAAATTATAGATACAGTACTTGGCGGATATGCCAAACGTGTAGCTACATTAATTCCATCACAGAACTTTGGAGTTGACTCAGATATTAAGCCTTTTGAATATGACCTTGAAAAAGCTAAAGAGCTATTGGCACAAGCAGGATATCCAGATGGTTTCGAAGTAGATTTAGATGCTGCTAATACAGATTCAGCGATTGTTCAAGCAATTGCAGCGGAATTAGAAAAAGTCGGCATTAAAGTAAAAGTAAACTTAATGGATCGTACCACACTTATGAGTAATATAACGGCTAAAACCTCAGCACCCCTTTACTATTTAGGTAATACTGGCTGGACAATGGATGCGATTAGTAACTTCCAATCTTATATCAAGAGTGACCGACGATATAATGTCTGGAAAAATGATGAAGCAGACCAGCTAATGGATGTTCAAGAGCAAAATATAGATCCAGAAATTCGACAAGAAGCATTAACTGGAATTCAAGAGCTTCTTATTGAAGAAGCACCATATGTATATTTGTGGCAACTTGATGGTCTATATGCGATGAGTAATGATGTTGAGTGGGAACCAAACGTAATAGGCGTATTAAATATGTATAATGCATCACTAAAATAATCAAACAATGGGAGGTGAAATCTTTGTTATCATATATACTTCGTCGCTGCTTATATGCAATTTTTGTCTTATTTGGAGTAGCAACAGTAGTGTTTTTCATTACTAGAATGACAGGTGATCCGGTAGCGATTATGTTGCCTCCCGATGCAACTGTTGAGCAAATGGAAGAATTACGAATAGAGCTTGGCATGGATAAGCCTTTACTAACTCAATACGGTATATTCATTTGGGATTTACTTCACTTTGATTTAGGAGAATCCTTACGATACGATGATTCAACTCTTAAACTAATTTTGGAACGGTTACCTGCAACCCTTCAACTAGCCTCTACATCATTAATTATTGCATTGCTCGTTTCCATTCCAGCTGGAATTATTTCAGCTCTTAAGCAAGGTTCTTTGTTTGATCGCTTAATCATGTCATTTGTGCTAATTGGGCAATCCTTTCCAGTATTTTGGGTGGGTATATTGCTCATCCTCTTTTTCTCTGTTTCATTGGGGCTTCTGCCAACCGGAGGTATTGGCGGTTGGGAGCATTTAATATTACCAGCATTTGCACTAGGCCTGCACATGATGGCATTAATTACAAGATTACTGCGTTCCTCATTAATTGAAGTGCTTAGCTCGGATTATATTCGGACAGCTAGGGCAAAGGGGTTACTATCCTTTAAAGTTATAGCTAAACATGCATTACGAAATAGTCTATTACCTGTTGTTACAATAGTAGGATTACAGGTTGGTGCTCTATTAGGAGGATCTGTTGTAACTGAAATGGTGTTTGCGTGGCCAGGTGTTGGTCAAATGATTATTCAGGCAATTAACTTTCGTGATTTTCCATTAGTTCAAACAGCCATCATTTTATTAGCAGGAATATTTGTGTTAATTAATCTGATTGTGGACTTACTATATGTTGTTATTGATCCACGCATTCAGTACAAGTAGAAAGGGGGATACTTATGGCTAAGAAAAAACGTAAAGGAAACATAGGTAATCTCTTTAACTGGTTTTCTATCATTACTCTTGTACTATTTATCATAATTGCAGTGTTCGCACCACTAATTGCTCCCCATGAACCGAATGCACAAAACTTATTAGCACGTTTGAAACCACCAATTTGGGCAGAAGGCGCGGAACCCGGCTATTTATTGGGTACAGATAATCTCGGTCGTGATATATTAAGTCGAGTTATTTACGGAACACGCATATCTATTTTAGTTGGTCTTCTAGCTGTTGTAATATCGGGAACGATTGGTGTATTTATTGGATTATTATCAGGATATTATCGAATTTTCGATGGTTTTATGATGAGAATTGCAGATATCCAATTAGCGTTTCCTACTATTCTATTAGCACTTGCGATTGTTGCTGTACTTGGTGGTGGATTAGGAAATCTTATTATCGTGTTAGGTATAACCGGCTGGGTTGAATATGCAAGGGTCATTCGTTCTGAGGTTCTTAGTATGAAAACAAGCGACTTTGTTGTTGCAGCAAGTACAATTGGTGCAAGTGATGGAAGGTTATTATTCCGACATATCCTCCCGAATATTTTAGCACCTATAATAACAATTGCTACATTCCATGTGGCAGCTACAATTATTGCAGAATCCTCCCTGAGTTTCCTAGGGCTAGGAGTACCAATCAGTATACCAAGCTGGGGAAATATGCTTAGTGAAGGTCAGTTATATGTTAGCTCTGCCTGGTGGATGTCGCTCTTCCCAGGCTTAATGATTATGTTTGTCGTTTTAGCTATTAATATATTAGGAGATTATATCCGAGAAGGTTTTAATCCCAATGCCAAATAATTAGGAGGATATATCATGTCTTGGTCATATGCGACTCACTATGTATGCGATCGATGTACAGCCGATTTTTCACTATCTCTCCCATTAAATACATGTCCGCGTTGTGGTGGTTTACTGGAAGTACAATACGATTTACAACAAATGAAGCAGGATATATCCCCCGATGTATTCAAGGGACGTGGAAATTCCATGTGGCGCTGGCACGAGTTTTATCCATTGAAGGAAGTTGAAAATATAGTATCACTGGGAGAAGGTGGCACTCCCTTAATAAAGTCTGTCTACGTAGCAAAAGAGCTCGGAATGAGGAATCTTTATTTTAAAAATGATACCTTAATGCCAACTGGAAGTTTTAAAGACCGTGGTTTCAGTCTTGCTATTAGCTTTGCTAAGGAATTGGGGATAACGAAGGGCCTAACGTATAGTTCTGGTAATGCTGGGGCATCTTTTGCAGCTTATTCTTCACGGGCTGCAATTGATGCAACTGTACTTGTCGAATATTTAGCCAATCCCGTGAAAAAGGCGATAATTTCCTTATATGGTGCAAATGTCGCAACACTTCATTTTAATAACTTTGAAGAGATTACTAAAATGCTGGAACTGGCTGTCCAAGAGCTTGGCTTATACCAGTTTGTTAATTTTATTAATCCTATTAGACATGAAGCAATGAAGAGTTATGCATATGAGATAAGTGAGGAGTTTAGCTGGCAGGCACCAGATTTCATGGTTCATCCAGTTGGAACAGGTGGGGGAATCTATGGAGCTTGGAAGGGGTTTCGAGAATTAAAAACGCTTGGGTGGATAAATACATTACCAAGGATGGTAGCTGTACAACCCGAAGCAACTGGGCCAATTACGAGAGCATATCAAAGTGGGAAAAGAAAAGCAGTAAAACATGGTGATTCGTCAAAAACAATTGCCCAAAGTATTTCTGGAAATGCACCCATTCAAGACGGTGAACGTGTATTAAATACTATTTACGACTCAGGTGGCTTTGCGGAAAATGTGTCTGATGCTGAAATAGTAGAAGCAGTACGCTGGCTTGGTCATGATGGAATATGCGCCGAACCAGCATCTGCAGCATCTTTAGCAGCAGTTAAAAAGAGTGTTGAAGACGGTCGAATACAACCAAATGACACAGTGGTATGTGTCATTACTGGTAGTGGTCTGAAACAAGCATCCATTATTGAACAGTCTGCCCAAGTTTCTACACATAAGTTAAATGCTACTATTAGTGAACTTGAAGCATTGATCGCACAAATAAACCGGACATAAAAAGGAGAGATTTTATGTCAAATGTAAGTCAGGTTATTCAAAGATTAATGGAATGTATGGCACTTAAAAGTCCCACTCCACCAGGAGATGTTGCTGATGTTGCAAATTGGATCGAGGCATGGGGAAAGGATTTTGGAGCCATCATCGAACGTCAAACAGTAGAACCAGGAAAGGATAATCTAATAATGACTTTAGAGTTCGGTCCAGGACCAACCTTGGTGTTCAATTCACACATGGATGTGAACAATCCAAAGGGTCAAAAGTGGAGTAATCCTCCATTCGAACCTAAGATTAAAGGTAATCGTTTATACGGACTTGGAGCATGTGATGCCAAGGGAAGTCTTGTAAGCATGATTGCAGCCATGGAACGGCTTACCGGAAATCAGAATGAACTTAGCGGAAAACTCATATTGACGGCTGTAATGGGAGAAGAAGCTGGGGGACTAGGTAGTTTACACCTAGTCAATCAGGGTATAGAAGCAGATGGGGCTGTAGTAGGTGAACCGACACATTTAGAGGTTTGTACTGCTCACAAAGGTACATACATGAGAAGGCTAGGTTTTCGAGGACTAGAATCACACTCAGGAAGACCTGATTTAGGCATTAATTCTATTGTCCATGCCGCACATTTTGTCTTGGAATATGAGAAGTTAAATAAACAACTGATTCGACTTCCACACCCTTTACTTGGTCCTGCAAGTGCAGAAGTAACGATTATCCAAGGTGGTACAAGACAGAACACTATACCAGGTTACACCGAAATGATTATTGATCGACGGCTCCTACCCGGAGAAACACATGCTAAGGCAGATCGAGAGTTAGATAGGGTTCTAGCAAATATCAAAGAAACTGTATCTGATTTACATATTGAAAAAATAGAGACGGTAGTAGCAACGATTCCATCAGAGACACATTCTTCAGAGAAGATTGTTGAAGTGGCACTCAATACTATAAACAATGTAACAGAATCAATTCATCAACTGAAAGGATTTCCGGCAGGATGTGATATGAGTAAGCTTGTTACCATTGCTAATATTCCGACTGTTATTATCGGACCGGGGAGTTTGAAGCAAGCACATGCTCCAAACGAGTTCGTTGAGATAACCCAGGTGGAACAAGCCGTTGATATCTATGAAAATATAGCGCGAAGTTTCTTGAAGAAGGTGAAGTAAATGATGAATGTTGTAAAGTTACTTGAACAAGCAAGAAATAATAAGTCTTTTTCAGGAGCTGTGTTTGCATATGGAAATTCCCATGAAATAGTGGCACAAGGTGCAATAGGAACATTAGTATGGGGTGGCCAAAAGACAGAAATTGATAGTTTGTGGGATTTGGCTTCCGTTACAAAACCGCTAGTTGCCCTTGCTCTTATGAAGCTTTTTGAACAAGGTGTGCTTTCACTCGAAGATACTATCTCCTATTTTCTACCGAGCTATGAGGGGACAGATAAGGCTGAGATTACGCTGTTTGAATTACTAGCACATACAAGCGGGATACCAGGTCAGCAGCCCTTATACAAACATGCAAAGACAGTGGAAGATATGAAAGTGGCCGTCCGGCAATTGCCCCTTAGACATGAACGAGGAACTTATGTAGAATACACATCCCAGGGGTTTATGATTGTAGGAGATATCATTGAACAAGTAGTGGATAAGAGGCTTGATGAAGCAATGAATGAGCTCGTTTTTCATCCTATTGGAGTAAAGAATACCCTATTTAATCCACCAGTAATGTTAAAAAATCGAATTGCTGCAACCGAAAACTGTCCATGGCGAAACCAAATGGTAAAAGGTCAGGTACATGATGAAAACTGTGTGGTGCTAGGAGGGGTTGCAGGTCATGCAGGGTTATTCGGAACGGCGGAAGATTTGTCCACTATTTGTCAAATGATGTTACGAAAGGGTGCAACAGACCAAGAAGACTACCTAAAGGCTCCTACTGTTAGGGTTATGACTAATAATTTTACATCTTCATTGAATCTAGCTAGAGCATTAGGTTGGCAGGCCAAAGATCAACATGGTTCTCCAGCAGGAGATCTCTTTTCTCCATCCTCTTATGGCCATACTGGTTTTACAGGAACAAGTATCTGGATGGATCCAGAAAAAGATCTATTTGCCGTTCTGCTAACAAATCGTGTTCACCCAACACGTGAGAATCATTCTATTCAACGTATACGCCGTCTTTTTCACAATCTAGTTGTACTTAATATGGATAATAATTAATTTGGAGGGATATATGGTGAAAGAAGGTATTGTAACAAGTCAAGCACCCACTCCAGTGGGGGCATATTCACAAGCAGTAAAGGTTGGTAATCGAGTTTATGTAGCAGGTCAAGGGCCAAAAAATCCTGAAACAGGAGAAACACCAGCAACAATAAAAGAACAAACAAGACAGGTGTTGCATAATATCCAACAAATATTGGAGGCGGCAGGCGCAAAAATGTCCGATGTTGTCAAAGTGACAGCACATTTATCCGATTTAAAGTATTTTGACGAATATAACGAAGTTTATTGGGAGTTTTTCAGTGAACCGTATCCAGTTCGTACAACAGTTGGAAGTCAGTTGATGGATATACTTGTGGAGATTGATGTGATTGCAGAAATCATTGACTAAATCTTCAATTGGAGTAAAATCAAATCATTATCTAAGAAAAACAGTGGAATGTGAATCGAGGTAAAGGCAGTGGAAAATATAAAAGATGAATTGGAGTTACTCAAAAAAATCATCAAAGGAATAAGTGCACAATTTGGGGATAAATGTGAAGTGGTCCTCCATGATTTAACGGGTGATTACGAGAATTCTATCGTGGCGATTGAAAATCCTACGATTACTGGTCGTAAAATCGGAGACAGTGGCACAAATTTAGGTCTTGAGGTTCTTCGTGGAACAGTAAAGGATGGAGATCGTTATAATTATATTACACATACAAAGAGTGGTAAGATTCTAAGGTCAACCTCCATATATATTAATAATAGTGAAGGTACACCTATTGGTGCAATCTGTATAAATCTTGATATCTCTGATTTAATTATGGCAGAAAAAACAATCCAATCAATCACTATGCATAGTCTAAATTCAGAGGTGAAAGAGGTCTTTGTAGAAGATGTAAATGAGCTCCTAGAATACCTCATTCAGGAGTGCCAAAAGGAAATCGGTAAACCAGTTGTCCATATGACAAAGGAAGATAAGATACAAGCGATTAAATACCTAGACAAACGCGGTGCCTTCTTAATTAAAAAGGCAGGGGATCATGTATGCCGCTTTTTAGACATTTCTAAATACACATTATATACCTACCTAGACAATGGTCGTGAGTAATACTTCTGGGTTTACTGGGTCACAGTGACACCCCGAAATTTGTCGGAGGTTGCGAGCTAGAATGGAGAATCATAAAAAGAGAGCTATTAAGAAGCTCTCTTTTACATTATTGATTATATAATTCTTTATAGGCAATTACTTTTAATGCTAGAATTTCATCTTCGCTTAATTTGCTCTGTACTTCATCAAGTACTTCTTCATTAGAAATTGTACCTTCTTGTACTTGGTGTCTAATCTCGTTTAGTTGAGTAATACCGACTTTATTAATCAGAACTTTAGTCGCCTCCTCTTTTGTTGTAAATGGAAGTTTACTCTTATCAACTGATTTTGCGTCTTTCAAAAAGGTCATTAACTCTGGATCGTTTACAATTGCCCTTTTAATATCTTCGATTTCTCCGCTATTTTCTAATTCTGACTAATCAGATACTATTTTGGTTCCAAAATAGTAAACCCCATAACCTAGAATCACAAATACAACTATGGTGAAAAAAAGAAATTTTAATAACCTCATATCTTCACTCTCCTCCTATAACTATACATAAATCATGTAGGGCTGAATAGTGTCATTGGCTTTTTATTAATGTTACTAGCAGATAGCTGTTGATAATTACCTTTAAAATAAAAAAGAAGATGAATCCATACAATCATGTAGTTCATCTTCTTTCTTAATGCATATCTTTAAAATTACTTTGGTTATATCAGATTGTTTTCTACTTTGCTTGAGAGATTTTCATCTATAAAACTATGAAAACACTGGAATTTTACGAGCGATTGATTCTGTTAAACGAGTTGCAACTTTTGGAACAGCCCATTTAATAATCGGTGTTAACACGGCACCCGATAATCCGCCTGCATGGACTTCCACGGTACAAGTCATGGTTGTTTTCCCATTACCATCTTCTGCAGTAAAGTGACCGCTACCTGTAAAGTTATCTGATAACCCTTTCAGTTCAAACTTAATATTAGAAGGCTCATTCCACTCAGTAATATCTACCTGCGCTTTTACCGTCTTTTTAATTCCTTTTACATTACCTTCAAACGTCCAAATTGATTGCTTGTCATTAATGATTTCATGTTCTTTATACGCTGGTACTGTCGTTGCCCACTTTTCAAGATCACTGACATAGTCCCAAACTGCTTGTACATCTACTGGAATTACTACTGTATGAGTTCCTGTCGCCATTCTGATTCCTACTTTCGTTATGTATGAATTGTAGATTTAGATATCTACAAGAATATTATTACATAAAAGACATGAACTAACATTACTTTTGTAGGGGGGCAAACCCATATAGTTCCTAAAAGGGTAGACCTTTAGGGCTGGTCTAAAATGGATATATTAGATCCTACAAAAATCATGTAGCTGAATTCAAGCTGGGACACGGGACCTGTCCCCTTGTCCCAGAACAATCCGAGGTCTAAATAATCAAATTGTTTCACCCTGTAAAGCATGTTAACCCGTCATAATAAATCAAATTGTAAAATGTTGTAATATTTGCTACGTTCTTTCCCACCCTAGTGGACCAAAAGCGTTTTTTCCTAAACATTCCTTCCGGTACGATAATAAAACCACTTATATTTTTTTATCAAAACATCTCAAATGAATTCATAAACAATCATATCGGTTCATAGAATCTGGTAAGAAGGGTGGTTATTTTTTATGCTTCAGGCTGAAAGGGCTGAAAAAATACTGCAATTCATCAATGAGAAAGGATTTGTCAAAACAACAGAACTGATTGAATTATGCAAAGTATCAAAACCCACTATTATTCGTGATTTGCAAGTACTTGAAAAAGAAGGTGCTATTATTCGAACACATGGTGGCGCAAAGAGTGTAAAGAAGGGGACTAATTTTGAACCAAAACAAAGCTTGAAGGAACAAATTGCAAATGAGAGCAAAAAACAGATTGCTAAAGTTGCAAAACAATATATTTTTCCTGGTGAAACCATTCTGCTTGATAGCGGGACTACTACATTAATGTTAGCTAACGAGCTTAAGGATATGGAAAATATAACAGTCATTACAAATGATATTAAGGTTGCAATGGTTCTGGCCGAGAATGATGGAATAGAGTTAGTCGTTCTTGGCGGTCAAAAGAGAAAAGGTGTATACAGTCTAATTGGCCCCATTACAGAAATGCTTACAAGTCAATTCCATGTAGATAAGGTGTTCCTTACTGCAGATGCGATACATATTCACAAGGGAATTACGAACTCAAATATAGAGGAATCTAGTGTGAAAAAGGCTTTCATAGACATTTGTAAGGAACGATTTTTATTAGTAGATAGTAGCAAATTCAGTTCAATTTCTTTTTTTAAAATTGCGGATATCTTTGAGGTCCAAACCATTATTACAGATGAAGGTTTTTTACAATTATCTGATCTCGAGTCTTGGAACAGTTTTTCTAAAGATATTATAACAGCTGGCAAAGAGGAAGGTGGTATATGAGTGAATCTACTTAATGGTTTATTGGATGAAGAGTTAATCTTTCTTAAGTTGAAATGCAATTCGAAAGAACAACTTCTAGGTTGGCTTGGAAACGAATTAGTCGAAAAGGGCTACGTAATGCAGGGGTATGAAAAAGCACTCTTGGAACGTGAGGCTTTGTATCCTACTGGATTAGTGACAACCAGCTGTGGGGTTGCGATTCCACATGCTGAACCGTCCTATGTAATTAAAGAAAGAATTGCTATAGGTATTTTAGAAGATGGAGTAGCTTTTGGAAACATGGGGGCGTTAGACGAAGAAGTGCTAGTGCGTGTTGTGTTTCTATTAGCATTAAAGCATTCGTCACAACATCTAGAAGTATTACAGGCAGTAACGTCCCTTTTTCAAAACGAAGCATTTATGAATAACATTCAAAAGGCAGAGACAAAAGAAGACGTTCTAGAGTTGTTTCAATCAATCTTACTAGAGAAAAGGGGGTGAATCGGTGGAACAGCTCAAACAAATCATTAAAGAGCTCACATCCATATCTGGAGTAAGTTCTCGTGAGGATAAGGTCATTTCTTATATGATAAAAAGTCTAAAGCCATATGGAGATCAAATCGAGGTTGACCCTTTAGGGAATGTTACATGTTCGTTTTTCTCTAGTGTTTCGAATCCTAAAAAGCTCATGCTATTTGCTCACATGGATGAAATCGGGTTTATTGTCCGAAAGGTTGAAGAGAACGGGTTTTTGCGGGTTGAACGAATTGGTGGAGTACATGTAAATGTGTTGCCGGGGCTAAAAGTGGATGTAATTGGTTCCAAAGGAGTTATCCCGGGGCTCATTGGAACCACGTCCCATCATTTTACAAAGCAAGATCAAAAAGGAAAAGTACCCACTGATGGAATGTATGTTGATATTGGGGCAAGAACGAGGGAACATGTGAAGGAACTTGGAGTCAACGTTGGTTCTTTTATCACCTACCATTCTGATTTTACGGAACTAGCAGGTGACTTGATTTCCAATAAAGCCATGGATAACCGCGCAGCTTGTGCAAGCTTGCTACTGTTAGCTCAGGAACTATTTCAGATAAAAGATAAACTCCAATGGAATATTCATCTAGTCGCATGTGTGCAAGAAGAGTTTAATATTCGGGGCATCATGCCAGTAGTGCGAAAACTATCACCAGATGTTTCGATAGGGATTGATGTCACTCCTTCTTGTGATACACCGGATATGAGCGGATATTCTGATGTGATCATTGGCAATGGACCAGCCATAACGTGTATGAACTTTCATGGCCGTGGGACATTAGCCGGGGTACTCCCTGATGAAGGATTATTTAATCAAATCGTTACGATTGCCGAGCAGCAGAATATACCCCTGCAATATGAAGTCGCACTCGGAGTTATTACTGAAAATGCGTTTATTTCATTTGCTGAACAAGGCATAATGACAGCTGGTTTTTCGATTCCTACAAGATATACTCATACTCCAATTGAAACAGTATGTCTATCTGATGTAAAAGCACTCATACACGTCCTCTTCCATTTTCTACAGTCTCTAACTACTCATACATCATTTGGAAAACAATACATACTCGAGAAAGGAGGTGCACAATGAAGACCATAATCGTAGCATGTGGTGCAGGTGTTGCAACTTCAACCTTAATTTGTGATCGAGTCCAAAAATTACTTAGCTCTCAAAATATTCAAGCAAACATTATCCAATGCACACTTGGTGATATTTCACGCTATGTAGATCAAGCAAATGTGATTGTTACGTCGATGAAAGTCGATCGTTCTTACTCAATTCCTATAGTTTTAGGTATTTCCTTTATTACTGGAGTGGGTGTAGAGCAAACAGAAAAAGAAATTTTAGAGAGTCTATCTTAGTTTATCACATAAGGGGGATCGTGTATGGATTTTATTGTTAGTGTGTTTGATTATATAAGTGGTTTAGGTGCCACTGTTATGATTCCAATCATCATTGCAATTGTTGGGCTTGTTTTCCGACTTAGTATCGGAAAGGCAATTCGTGCCGGTGTTCTAGTAGGTATTGGGTTTGTCGGTCTAAACCTAGTGTTAAATCTTATTTGGGACTATGTTGGTCCAGTAACAACTATTTTAATAGAAAAATTCGACCTTAATTTATCTGTTGTAGATGCGGGCTGGCCTGCTGCAGCTGGCGTAGCATTCGCTACAAAAGTAGGAGCCGTTATCATTCCTTTTATTATTATTGTTAATTTCCTCATGCTTCTGACAAAGCAAACCAAAACTGTCAATATCGATATTTGGAATTATTGGCACTTTGCTTTTTCAGGTGCAATTATTATGTCGATCACAAATAGTTTCTGGTATGGGTTACTTGGGGCAGCAGGGCACGCTATCATTGCTCTGAAAATCGCCGATGTATCTGCTGAAAGGGTTCAAAAAGAGATCGGTATACCAGGTATCTCCATTCCGCAGGGGTTTGCAATTACGACCGTCCCTATTTACATGCTCCTCGATAAGATATATGACAGGATTCCAGGCTTTAAAAATAGGAAAATTGATTCAGCCGCCATTAACCAAAAACTAGGGATATTCGGAGAACCATTTATGATTGGGTTATTCCTAGGTATTTTAATCGGTTTAGTAGTTGGCTATGATGTGAAGCAAACGATTGAATTAGGTGTAGCGATGGCTGCCCTTATGCTCCTTTTACCACGAATGGTTAAAGTGATTATGGAAGGTCTAGTGCCTATTTCAGACGCGGCAAAAGCCTTCTTGGAAAAGCGCTTTAAAGGCTCGGAGTTTTATATCGGACTTGATTCAGCCGTAACTCTTGGACATTCAACCACAATTACAATCGGGATCCTACTCATTCCAATTACCCTACTCCTAGCAATGATTATCCCATTAAATACAACCTTACCTTTCGGTGATCTAGCTGCAACTGCATTTTTTATCGCGATGGCCACTCCTATTCATAGAGGGGATTTCTTTAGAACGTTAATAAGTGGAACCATTGTAATGGCTATCATTCTCATGCTTGCAAGCTATTTTGCTTCGGTTATTACTGAAACAGCTATGAATACAGGCTTTGACTTCCCTGAAGGTGCAACCGACATTACTGCATTATCAGCTGGTAATCTAGTAGCCTATGTGTTTTCCTTATTCGCCAAGTTAAAAATAGTTGGCGTGTTCTTAATCGTAGCCTTCGTAGCAGCGGTATTATTCTTCTTCAGAAAACCATCAACATCAGGGAATACGAATTAAAAATATGACTAACAAGAGGTGCAGGTATGACTTGGTTAAAAGAAGTAATTGGAACGGAGAAATGTATTATTGCAATGTGTCATCTATTACCACTTCCTGGAGACCCGAATTTTGACAACGAAAAAGGGATGGACTACGTGATATCGATGGCTCGAAAGGACCTACATGCCCTTCAAGATGGTGGAGTAGATGCGGTTATGTTTTCCAATGAGTTTAGCCTGCCGTATCTAACAGATGTACGAACCGAGACAGTTGCTGCAATGGCGAGAATCATAGGTGAATTGAAAAGTGAAATTAAAATTCCATTTGGTGTAAATGTCTTATGGGATGCCAAGAAGTCACTAGATTTAGCAGCCGCAACGAATGCGTTGTTTGTTAGAGAAATCTTTACTGGTGCTTATGCAAGCGACTTCGGGATATGGAATACCAATGTAGGGGACACCATTCGTCATAAGCATCATCTAGGTGTAGGTGATGTGAAGGTTTTATTCAATATTATTCCTGAGGCAGCTAGTTATCTGGCACCTAGAACAATTGAAAGTATTGCAAAGTCAACCGTCTTTAATAATCAGCCTGATGCACTTTGTGTTTCTGGATTAACGGCAGGTGTGGAGACAGATGCTCAACTTATGAAGCGAGTGAAGAAAACTGTTCCGGAAACTGTTCTATTTGCGAATACGGGTGTGAGGCTTACCAATTTTGAACAGCAGTTAGAAGTGGCAGATGGAGCCATTGTTGGAACAACATTTAAATACGACGGGAACTTCCATAATCATGTTGATAAAAAGAGAGTCAAAGAATTCATGGACGAGGTAAAAAGATTCAGGAACTGACAGATGCCGGTGGGGCAAGGGGACTGTTCCTTGTCCCATTGATGTTTGGTGACGGGGACGAATGATAGGATTGGTCCTCGAGGATGTTCCGTAGAGTAATTTCTGCGTTAAAACATAACTGTCATAGAGAAATAATGGAGGTACACATGAAGATTTCACCTTCGATTGCATCTGCAAATCCATTGCAACTAGGCGAAGAAGTAAAGAGAGTTCAAGAGCATTATGACGATCTTCACATAGATATTGAGGACGGAAACTTTATATCGAATATCACCTTTGGACATAAAACCATAAAAGCTCTTCGAAGTGTTACACAACTTCCATTCTCATTTCATCTAATGGTTACCAATCCATATGATTACTTGGATCAAATCATAGATTTATCACCAAGTATCATATTTGCCCATGTTGAGTCACTTCTATATCCTAGTGATTTTATATCAAAGATACGTAAGAGAAATCAAAAGTGCGGTTTAGCCTTCAATCCAAAAACACCAGTGGATCCCTATTCTTACTTAATGAATCATGTAGATGGCATTTTAATTATGACCTCGGAACCCGACGGACAAGGACAATTGTTTAATGTGGCAATGGTTGAAAAGGTTAAGAAGGTGGCTAAGAACTACAACTTTAAGGGAGAAATTTGGGTTGATGGTGGCATTAAATACGAGCACCTTCATCTCTTAGGCGAGGCAGGCGCTACACACGCAGTAATGGGTAGGGCCGTTTTTGGAGAATAGCTGGACTATAGCGGCACGTGGGATTTCGGACTTTGATTGTATTTCGTAGCATGACCTGGGCCACAGGGACATGTCCCTTGTCCCACTTTCGAGTCCAGGTAACACCAAGGAGGGCAGGTATCTGCCCTCCTTTTTCATCATTTTACCTCGTTGATACAATTGATTGTCTTTTATATAACAAGGAACCCAAGATAAAGGCGACCCCACCCCAAAGAAGCATGTTCCCAAAACCAAGCCAAAGTGGGGATGAAAGTATAGGAGTATTATAGACCATACTGTCTCTTAGGCCGTCTGCAAAATAGGTGAGCGGAAGGATGTTTGAGATAGGTTGCAGCCATTCAGGCATTGTTTCAATAGGAAAGAAAATGCCGCTAACAAACATCATGAGAAAGCTAACAATGTTTGCGACTCCCATATAGGCTTCATTCGTATTGCTAAAAGAAGAAATAAAATAGCCAATTGCATTAAAAGCGAGAGCTCCCATTAAGAAGACTAATAGTAAACTAGGGAAGTTAATAAACAGATTAGCCCCGAATACGAATACGCCAATCAAGGATAAGAGCGTGATTTGGATGATACTAAATACCAGACGCATGATCATATCACTAAGGCCAAAGATACCCATTTTTGCTGGGGTCATCCGTAACCTTTTGATTAATCCTTTTCTACGCATATCCACTAAGTCAACCATTCCGAACAAGCCACCTTGAGCAATGGATAAAGCAATCATTCCAGTTAAGAGAAAGTCAGTATAATCTAATTCCGGATCGCCTGAGGAAACCGTCTCGAATTGCTGGTTAAAAGTTGGGGTGGCACCAACGGCTTGTAAGTTTGCCTGCTGAATGAAATTATCGAGAATCCCCGACACGACTTGGGTTGATACACTTTGTTCATTCTCTTTGTTTACGATCAGTTTTATCGATGTTGACTGTGCCGATTCCGGCAAAATGATGGCAGCATCTACTTCCTTTTCTATTACTAAATCTTTTGCTTTATCTTCACTAACCGTACCATCTCCGCTTTCTTCGATAATCGGAACTTGTTGCAGTTGCTTTTCCATCATCGTAGATGTTTCATTCGGGGATTCATTTACAATCACCACCTTCGTGTTGAAATCATCACTTGAACCACCGCTGAATATCGTCATAAAGATAACCATTAAAATGACTGGGAAGAAAATCCCCCAAAACCAAGCTTGTTTTTCACGAAAGGTTAATTTTAGCTGAGCAAGGAACATTTGTTTAAATTGCTTGAGATTATTCATCCTAATCCCTCCACTCCTTACCGGTATAAGCAATAAAGACATCTTCAAGACTCATTTCGTGAATAGAAACTTGTTCGACTTGATATTCATTTTCATTTGTGAATTTAAAGAGGTTTAACAGTGAATCCTCGGGTTTTATTGTCCATAGATTAAGTGTCGTGTCTTCCCGTTCTGTCCGTGTTACAGACTCAAGAGATTTGGCAAAAAGCTCCGCATCCTGGGCGGCTTTCTCTCCATCAAGGAAGGATAATCGTACCTCTCTTTCGTTTGTTAGTTTTTCGATTAAACCGGAAGGGGAGTCCAAGGTTACGACCAAACCCTGGTCAACGATACATACTCTGTCGCTCAGTTTTTCAGCTTCTTCCATATAATGAGTGGTAAGAATCGTCGTTTTCCCTAAATTCTTAAGCTCAAGAATAATGTCCCACACATTTCGTCGTGCCTGAGGATCGAGGCCAGTTGTCGGTTCATCCAGGAATACAATATCGGGATCACTAATCATGGCAAGCCCAATAGCAAGTCGTTGCCGCTGACCGCCAGATAATTTTTTTACTTGGTTCTTACGGTGCTCCGTAAGATTAACCAATTTGAGTATTTCCTCCGTTGATCGCGCCTTATCATAGAATGTAGCAAATAGATTCAAATTTTCTTCCGGTGTCAATAAATCAAACATGGCACTCGATTGTGGCTGTACACCAATTTTCCTTTTGATCGTTAGTGCATGCTTCTTCCAGTTCAGTTCACCAAACTGTATTTCTCCTTGATCTGGTGTGACCAAGCCTTCTATCATTTCTAGTGTTGTTGTTTTTCCTGCCCCATTTGGACCGATAATGGTAAAAATCTCACCTTCTTTTACAGAAAAGCTAATATCTTTAACGGCTTGAATGGAACCAAAGGATTTCTTTAAATTCCGAACTTCTAACACATTCATACTTACATCACCTTTCCTTGAAATCGAGCCATTTTTGCAAAAGCCCTACACCAAAAGTAGTACCACGTTTATTCCTATGATGTGAGCAAAGGAAAAATTCGTAATGAATTGATTAGGTCACGCTAACTTCTCGAAGTTTGTCGAAGATTTAGACCGTAATCAAATCTAAAACCCTATACTCCAAAAGTTACAATTCTACATAAAAACTAGGTATTTCCGCTGATTTGATAGGATAGGACCAACTAATCATTTTTAATAAAAGTTTCGGTTTTCGAAGTAATTTGATAGAAATAGTCAAAACTAGTACAGTTTCGACAGCGGAAATCGACATATGTAAATCTACTAAATTTATACAATCTAGTTGTATTCATAGAAAAAATAGTAGAGTGGAGTGGTAGGAGTGAAGAAGAAAAAGGTTATTTCTACGTTAGGAGTTATTGCATTATCGGCAAGTTTGGTAACGCCGGTGTTTGCACAACAACCGGAAACATCACCTGGGACACCTGATGAGCAAGTTTTATCTGTAGAGGGGTTCACAAATCATGAGCAGTTAGGGAAAAAACTGCAGCAAATCGCAAAGAGCAGCCAAGGAAAGGTTCAGGTTGAGGTAGCGGGTTACTCAAACCGAGGTAGAGAAATCTACAAGGCGACAGTTGGCCAAGGAGACAAGGTCATTTTACTCGAAAGTGAAATTCACGGAAATGAACCGACAGGAACGGAGGCCATACTCAACATTTTACAATTCTTAGGTACAAATTCTCCTGAAGCACAAAAGATTCGTGAAGAGGTTACGATTGTAGCGCTACCGAAAATGAACCCAGACGCGTCTGAGTTGAGTCGTCGTGGAAATGATTTAACATGGGCAGAGGTAGTAGAGGACTTTCCACAATTAGCAAGCGTAAGACCAACATGGAACTACTATATATATCAGAATCAGACTTTTGATTATGCATCACAGCCAGGCTTTGATGTTAACCGTGACTTTAATCCAAACCTTGATTATGTCCCACAACCTGAGGACTTCCCAGGGAATTCATCTCAACCAGGATGGTTCATTACGCCTGAATCTCAGGTCGTTCGAGACGTGTATAAGGACCTTCAAGCTGAGTTTGGCAAGGTTGATGTATTTGTAGACTTACACCATCAAGCACCATACTATGAGGTAGAAGGCACAGACGATCTAGTCACGTTCTCTATCAGCGGCCAATTCGTCCCAGACCCATCTACAACTGAAAAATACGCCGAATATGCGGATACATACGACTATGATTTCTCGCGCCAGCTGAATGTTGCAGTATTTGACGCCTTACAAGAAAAAGGGAATGCAAACATATCCCTCTATCCACAAGGCCTAGACTTACCAGGTACAGCATTAGGAACATTTGCGCTAAACGGAAGTGGTGCCGTGTTGTTTGAAGTAAGAGGCCAAACACAAAGCATGGGCCAAAAGAAAAAGGGTGAATTAGTAAAAGCGGTTGAAAGAGGTCTATACGGAATTATCAACGGCGTAGCTGACGGTACCGTGTACGACATTAACCCTGAAGAATACGAATCTATTCCATTGACCAAAGGTAGACAATAGGCGGAGGTCATGTTGAAGATTCGAAAGTTGTCAAAAGTGTGGGTCACAGGGACAGGTCCCTTGTCCCACTTCTTTCTCACAGTAACGTCTAGGGATACCAGTGCAAGATCGCTTCGGGATAAGTTAAAGTTACTATATTAAAGTGATAATCATATTTTTTGAGATGCTTGTCATTTTACAGGCATCTCTTGTTTTTGTTTCGTAAATGGTCGTTACAGGATGTGGAACTTTGCATTTTAACTTGCAAAGTTCCACATTTTTATTGGTGAAAACCTCAGTTATGGTACCTACCATGACTTTAACCTGTCTGTGTTTCATTTTGAGTAGTGTCAGCAAAAAACGCTGAACAGATAAAACCGTTTTTTCAATCTTAAAATAAGGTAGGCATTTATTAATGTGATAAGTTCTTTAAGATCGAGTGTGTTTTGAGCATGGCCTCTTGAAACACTAATAATAGATTTAACAGTGTTTATGCCCATTCTAGCTTCTAATTCGTCAAATTGTTTTCTTCGAAGATTAATTTTGCCTCTTCCAATATTTCCACCCGACTTCAGAGAAATATCCTTTTGTATTAACGTAATCTTCAATCTCATCTAACCGATAAATGTTTAAACGAGCTTTTTGGAAAACAGCGAAGGCATCTTCAATATAAATAATTTCGTGGTTTCCCAAATAACGTGCATTAAACCCTTACTCCTTACGTGTGTATCTCTGTAAACTACCTAGCATACTTCCTTGCACCAGACGAACCTGCCTTATAATTGTATATATCTATTATACTACTAGGTTGGGAACGAATCTCCCAGAAGACAGATTAATTCCCACTTTAACTTCAACAATCTAAATTCCATAGTGCTTGATTTTTCTGTAGAGGGTTGCCAGACTCATTCCAAGTTGTTTGGCAATTCTTTTTTTGGCCGTCGTTGATGAACCGATGTTGTTTAATAGGTGTAAGATTTGGTTTTTTTCATATTCGTCAATTGAGATGGCCAGTTGGGTTATTTGTAGATCTTGATTGCTAGCATGCTGTGTTACATTCGTTCTACTCGTATTGTTTTTTATTGAAGATGGAAGATGCTTTTCTGAGAGGATGGTTTCTTCATGCCCTGCAAGATTGATGGCAAACTCAATTGCATTTTCAAGCTCGCGGATGTTTCCTGGCCATTGATGGGATAGTAGTGTTTGTTCTGCCTCATGGGATATGTATGTGATATTTCGACCCAACATCTCTGAATATCTTGCAATAAAAAAGTGTGACAGATGGATGATATCCTCGCTGCGATCCCTGAGTGGTGGGAGTTTAATCGGGATAACATTCAGTCGGTAGTATAGATCCTCTCGAAATTCACCCTCTTCCACCATTTTTTCAAGATTACTATTTGTTGCGGCAACTATCCGGACATCGACTGGAATTGTTTCTTTTCCCCCAATTTTATCGATTTCCCGCGTTTGCAGAACACGTAATAGTTTAATCTGTAAATAGAGGGGCATTGTCCCAACTTCGTCCAAGAATATGGTACCTTGGTCTGCCAGCTCGAACTTTCCCACTCTTCCTTTCGCATGGGCCCCAGTAAATGCACCCTTTTCATACCCAAATAGCTCACTTTCAATAAGCGTTTCAGGTATAGCACCACAGTTTATGGAGATGAATGGTTTTGATGCTCGTGAACTGGCTTGGTGGATGGCCCTTGCGAACATTTCTTTTCCTGTTCCGCTCTCACCTGTGATCAAAATGGTAGAGTTTCCATCTGCAACATGGGCAATTAATGATTTTATTTCCTTTATCTTTGGTGACTCACCAATAATGTCATTAAAGGTTATATCCCGGTTACTATTCATCATTTCATAGGCCATAATTTGGACATCCTTGTAATTTTGTAACGAGATAACTGCCCCCTCGTACCTTTGGTTTACTATAATTGATTTAATATTGGCTAAGTATCGGTGCTTTGTATGAAGTCGTTTATACGTCAGTTCATAATTTTGTAACTCTTGGCCCGTTTTTATTTCATGAGTAGGAAAATCCTCAAATAGCTCATAAATTGATTGAACTTCTACCCTGACATTCGAAAAGAAAAGCATTTCCTTCGCCTTTTCATTAATTTGTGTGATGTCTCCGCCTGGATCAATAGCGATTACCCCATTTGAAATCGTATTAATTAAGGTTCGTAATGCACTATTCATTTTCGACTCTTTTTCAATTAATTCAAGTTCAGACATTTTGGTTGCTAATAAATCGGACATTTTTTCTAGAAAGTCTGCAATACCTTCTAGATTTTGTTTTATCGTATGTAATCGGTCATAATCGTATGCAACCATATTGATTGTGCCAATAATTTCGTTCTCGTAATGTATCGGGGTAATAATACCTCCAAGATACGAACATTTTCCCAAACCAGGGCAACTTAAACAGACCTTACTCAGTTGCGTATTATCAATAAATACATATTGGTTGGTTTCCATGACCATTTTGCTTCCGGTACCGTACTGCATTTTCCTTCCTATTTTAGGGAAGGCCCTACCAGTTGCTGCAACTCTAACAGCATCTGAGTTGACTATTTCTACATCCATTTGAAAAGCTGCATAAATTGCTTCTGCAATGTCCTGTGCAACGTGTTTGATCTTTGAGATATTCATAGGCTCCTCCTCTAAAGTATGGATTATTTTTATTATAAAACAGCCATTTCTTAAATAATATAAAAATTCTCAAAGTTAGAAAAATAATTCTCGTTATGAGAAATTTCTCAATTTGAGAATTGAAACTTTCCTAATTTAGTAGCTTTTTAAAGTTGGCATGCTTTTTGCATTAATAAATAATGAATCAAAAAACTTTTTCCATTAATAGGAGGCTTGCACTTATGAGTGACAAACTTGAGTTTTTATATTTGTCTGAACCCGAGGTAATTGAAGCGGGAGTACTAGATATGAAGAATTGTGTATCAACAATTGAAAAGGTATTTGAATTAATGGCGACCGGTGATTATTTAATGGGGGGACCTCTGGAAAATGAACATGGAATGATGTTATGGTTTCCAACAGAAAAAAGAGGACCAAATATGCCTGTAGCAGGACCAGATCGCCGATTTATGTCGATGATTGCTTATGTCGGTGGAGATTTTAATGTGTGTGGAGACAAATGGTATGGCTCTAATATTGCTAATCGTGGCAAGGGACTACCTCGATCTATCTTAATGGTTACTTTGAATGATCCTGACACGGGACAGCCACTTGCTCATATGTCCGGAAACCTTATTAGCGCAACGAGAACTGGCGCGATTCCAGGGGTTGCAGCAAAATATTTAGCCAAACCGAATGCAGAAACAGTTGGCATACTAGGTGCGGGTGTTATCAGTAAGGCATGTTTGAAGGCGATTGCAGAAACACAGCGTTCTCTTAAGGAAATTAAAGTTTACGATTTATTTTTTGAAAAGGCTCAGGAATTTAGCCAGCAGATGAGTGAGGAGTTACAGTTAAATGTCGTACCTGTACATACCTTAAAGGATGCGATTGTAGATGCAGATATTATTAGTGTTGCTACAAGTGGGCAAAATAAAGCGCGAATTGAGAAGCAGTGGCTTAAACCAGGCTGTCTTGTGACTCTTACTGGACCTGCCGATTTTGATGATGAGGTATATCTCGAACATAAAGTTGTTGCTGATAATTGGAAAATGCATGAGGCGTGGCTTCAAGATGCGAGAGAGCATCCGCTTGGATTTGATAGTATTAAAGATTGGGCGCCGACCGGTCAGTTATTACAATTAGTGGAACAGCAACAAAAGAATAGTGAAGACATTATTAATCTGGGTGATGTAGTGTCTGGTCAGAAACTAGCGAGAAATAATGAGGATGAGGTTATCTTATTTGTAACAGGTGGTATGCCTGTCTATGATGTAGCCTGGGGATATCAAGTGTATCAAAATGCCCTTCAAAAAGGCCTCGGAACACAACTACTATTATGGGAAAAGGCTCATTGGGCTTAATAAAAAGGAGGAGATGAAGAATGAGTTATCGTATCGGTGTAGATACAGGTGGAACTTTTACAGATGTTGCACTTGTACATGAGGAATCTGGAAAAATCTACGTAACAAAGGTACCGTCAACACCCCATAACCCATCTTTAGCGGTGATTGATGGAACGAAGCAAATCATTAAAGAAAACAACCTAAGCTTTGAGGATGTTGGCTTTTTCATTCACGGTTCAACGGTTGCAACCAATACACTTCTTGAGCAAAAGGGAGCCAATACGGCCCTTTTAACAACAAAGGGATTCAAAGACGTGTTACAAATCGGAAGACAGACAAGACCAAAACTATATGATTTCAGAGCTCGTAAAAACAATCCACTAGTTCCGCGAAATTTACGTTTGGAGCTTGATGAAAGAATCTCCTTTCAAGGGGATGTGTTAAAGGAAGTTAACGAGAAAGAAGTATACGAAATTATTGAGGTCTTGAAAGAGAACCGAATTGAATCATTGGCCATTTGTTTCATTAATTCTTATGTCAATTCTGAACATGAAAAGCTTGTTAAAGAAATTATTGAAAAGGAGCTACCACATCTTTCATTAACTTTATCAAGTGAAGTACTACCAGAGTTCAAAGAGTATGAACGAACAAGTACGGTTGTTGCGAATGCCTATGTATTACCAAAAATGAAATATTATTTAAATCATTTAAAAGATAACCTAAAAGATTTAAAGATTTCAAGTAACCTATATATCATGCAGTCAAATGGTGGAATCATTAGTGCGGAAGCTGCCATGGAAACACCAGCAAAAACTGTTCTATCTGGACCTGCGGGTGGGACGTTAGCAGGTTCGATCATTGCGAAGAATACGGAGTATAAAAACTTAATTACCATTGATATGGGAGGCACAAGTTTAGATACAGCTCTCATCGAAAATGGTCAGCCTCAGTTTACAACAATGAGTAATATAGAGGGTCATCCGATTAAGCTACCGATGATTGAGATGCATACAATTGGTTCAGGTGGAGGTAGTATTGCTTGGATTGACCCAGGCGGAGCCCTACGTGTAGGGCCTCATAGTGCAGGCGCTCGACCAGGTCCTGTATGTTATGGTCATGGGGGTACTGAGCCAACTGTTAGTGATGCGAATGTCATTTTAGGTCGTTTGAATCCAAATTCTATCTTAGGTGGAAGAATGAAGATGGATGTGGAAGCAGCAAGGAAAGTTATGAAAGAAAAAATAGCAGATCCTTTGAATCTAACCGTTGAGGAAGCAGCAGAAGGAATTTTAAGAGTGGTTAATGCAAATATGGTGAGAGGTATTCGGGTAATTTCGATAGAAAAAGGGCATGACCCTAGGGACTTCGCACTTGTAGCGTTCGGTGGTGCTGGTCCTGTTCATGCAGTCGATATCGCAGAGCAGCTTGGCTGCAGTAATGTAATCATTCCGCCAAATCCAGGGATTACCTGTGCCATGGGGATGTTAATGGCAGATGTACGTCATGATTATGTCCGTACTTTATCGAACCGTTCTTCTGAATTTCACTTAGACAAACTTAATCGAATTTATGAGGAATTGAGTAAAAAAGCATATAAAGAACTCCTCACTGAAGGATTTTCACAAGGAACAGCTGAGGTCCAAGGAAGTATCGATATTCGATATAAAAAGCAAGCCTACGAAATCAATGTTCCTGTTAGTTCTTTACAGGTTACTTCAAGTGTTTTACTAGAAGCCATTGAATCCTTCCATCAAGCCCATGAAAAAATATATGGCTTTAGTAGACGAGATGAAGAAATTGAAATTATCAATTTACGCGTGGTTGGAATCGGAAAAATTAAAGAACTGAAAATAGAGGGACTCGAAACAGCCGTTTGTGATGATTTAAAAGAAATTGATACAAGATTAGCTTATTTCAATAGTAGATATGAGGAGACGCCGATCTATCGTCGAGCTGATATAAGTGTTCAGCATCAGGTACAAGGACCTACGATTATCGAGCAATTAGATTCAACCATTGTTATTCCGCCACATTATCAGGCAAAAGTTGATCAAGATGGAAACTTTATCATTTCAAAGGTTGAAAGCGTTAGCAAGAAGGGGGAAGAAGTTTATGAGCGAAATGCGTATTGATGCAATCACACTAGAAGTTATGAAAAACGCCTTTCATACCATCGCAGAAGAAATGGGTGTGACGTTAATTCGTACTTCTTTATCTACGAATATTAAAGACCGTATGGACTGCTCTACGGCTATATATACACGGGACGGTCAGCTTGTGGCCCAAGCAGAGCACGTTCCACTGCACCTAGGTTTGATGCCTTCAGTGGTGGAGGAGGTTCTTAAAATTTATCCTGCGGATGAGTTACAGGAAGGTGATGCGATTTTAATCAATGACCCTTATATTAGTGGATCACATTTACCAGATATTTTTATGATTAGTCCTGTATTTTATCAAGGCAAGCTAGCAGCTCTAGCTGCAAATATTGCCCACCATGTTGATGTTGGTGGGCAAACACCTGGTAGTATGTCTGTAAAAGCAACTGAAATCTTCCAAGAAGGACTGCGCCTACCTGCCATTCGAGTACGAAAAGCAGGGGTACTAGACAATGAGGTTATCCGGTTACTTTCCAGTAATGTACGAACAGGAAAAGAAGTTATTGGAGATCTCTACGCTCAGCTAGCAGCTAATAATGTAGCAGAAACTCGGTTAAAGGAAATGTTTGAAAAATATAGCTTCGAGCATACCGAAGCTTGCATGAAAGAGATTATTGAGTATTCTGATCGCCGATTACGAGTAGCGATAAAAGAGGTCCCAAGCGGAGTTTACGAATTTGAGGACTATCTAGAGGGAGACGGAATTAATGAGGACTTTATCAAGGTACGGGCAAAGGTCATCATTCATGACGATGAAATCACGGTAGATTTTACAGGTTCATCAAAACAAGCAAGTGGCCCTGTTAATTCGACACATGGAGTAACAAGTGCCTGTGTGTATTATGCGGTAAAGTCAATTTTAGACCCAGATGTTCCGCCTAATGCAGGAACCTACCGTTCTATTAAAATCATTGCACCAAAGGGTACGATTGTGAATCCTAACTTCCCTGCTGCCGTATCAAATGCAAATGCAAATACATCGCAACGAATCACAGATGCGATTTTAGGAGCAATGGCGAAGGTGTTACCAGAGCGGTCGATGGCTGCATGTTCAGGTACGATGAGCGGAATTGCGATTGGTGGCTTCAATGCACAAACCAATGAATATTTCTCCTATGTTGAAACATACGGAGGAGGTCAAGGTGCTGTTGACGGGCTAGACGGTATGGATGGTGTTCATACGAATATGACAAACACACTTAACACACCTGTTGAAGTCATTGAACAAACTTTCCCAATTCTAGTAAAGAAATATGCGTTGGTTGATAGCAGCAGTGGTGCTGGTAAGTATCGTGGCGGCATGGGCTTAACAAGAGAAATGCACTTCCTGGAAGATGGAGCAACAATCACCTTGATGACTGACCGTCAAAAGCTTGGACCATGGGGGCTCCTTGGAGGAAAAGAGGGAAAAACGTCAGCCTGTACACTTATTACACCTGAAGGAGAAAAGGTAGCTTTATCCTCTAAGGTCACGATGGAGGTACCTAAGGATAGTACGGTGATTATTGAAACAGCGGGTGGCGGAGGCTATTTCGGTCCACTTGAACGTGAGCCAGAGTTAGTATTGGATGATGTAATTAAAGGCAATATTACAGCTGATGAGGCTGCAAATCAATACGGTGTCATTATATTTGATAATAAAGTGGATGACGTAAAAACAAATGAACAACGAGAACTATTAAAAACTAGTTTGTAAGCTTTGGAAAATGAAAGGAGAGATGAACATGAGTAAATTAGATAACCAACTACAACCAGGAGAGTCTGAGATGGATCAAGTCGAGGCACCTCCATTAAAGGTTATCGGATTATTTCTTGGACTTACGATTGTAGCTATTTTATATGTGGGCTTATGGTCAGTGATTTTATCGTAGAGCGAAATATTAATTATTGAGAGGAGACAAATTGTGGTGGCAAGAGCGGGACCGAGTGTACTTCGAGCAGGTGCTGTATAGTCATCCAAAGTACTCATTTTAGCTACCACAACTACTCCACTCAAAAGAAAAGGGGGATATAAAAATGGGATTAGCCATTATTTTGTTTGTTGTGTATTTCGGAGCTATGCTCGCCATTGGACCCATTGCTGCCAAACGAATGAAAAAGAGAGATTCTAGTGACTTTATTTTGGCAGGAAGGGCTGTACCAATGTGGTTAGTCGTTGGGGGAATTGTAGCCACGCTCATTAACTCTGCTACTCTATTAGGTTACGGTGGATCTGGGTACTCGCTAGGCATATCTGGGTATTTTGCGAGTTTAGGATTCTTAGTTATTTTAATGTGGTCAGGGTATTGGTTTATTCCTCGTTTGAGAAGAGCGAACATTACCACCATTCCAGAATTGTTTGAGAAGTTTTTCGGATGGCCGCACCGAGTGGTAGCTGTTATACTTGTTGTCTGTCGTGACCTTGGAGTAACAGCAGGGTCTGCCATAGGGATGGCGGTTGTTTTTAAAACAGTATTTGATATACCTCTTGATGTAGCATTGCTTATTACCTTAGGTGTTACACTTGCTTTTACTGTTTTAGGTGGAATGTGGGCGGTAATGATTACAGACACGATTCAAGCAGCAATGATACTAATCGGTACAACACTTATGATTCCATTAGGAATTGCGTATATCGGAGGTTGGGATGCATTTGTAAATCTAATTCCGGATACACATACTAACGTATTGAATGCTGGAATGTCTCAAACTGTGGGCTGGATTATTTCTGGAGCGTTAACGTGTGCGGGTTATCAAACAATGCTCCAACGTGGTTTGTCAGCTGAAAGTGATGAGGTAGCTAAGAAATCATTTTTCTACGGTGGAATTACAGCGATTGTTTGGTATATGGTTCCATTCATTACAGGGATTCTCGCCCTTGTTATTTTCCCAGACATCTTACCATCCGACGCCTTCTTGCAGATGACAACCTTGTTTGGAAGTTTTGGTAGTATTATCTTTGCCATTATTATTGTCGCTTCCTGTATCTCAACATTGAGCTCTACCATCTTAACGACTGCGTCTAATATATCATTAGATATTTACAAGCGTTTAATTAATCCTAATGCAACTGATCGCCAAATATTAAATGTAACGAAGGTATCGGTTGTTGTAGTAGCGATAATCGGTACACTCATCGGTAGGTCGATACCATACATTTTGGAGTTACTACTAACAGGTGGACGAATCATGGCAGCATCGCTAGCTCCTGTATTACTAGCCATTGTCTTTTGGAAAGCGTCTAGGACGGCCTATTATTCTTCAATAATTGCCATGATTTTAGGTGCAATAACTACAATATACGGAATTATTTTGGGTAACAGTGCTGCATCAAGTGGAGAAGGTGGTGTCGTATTCGTCTGGGCACTCGACCCAGTTCTAATGGGGCTCCCTGTCACACTCCTAGTCTTAATTATCGGCACCTTCATTGAAAATCGCTATAAAGCAAACAAAGCACTCAACGAAGACATTGCATTAGGGGAATAGTTCACAGTGACGCCCCGAGTTTTTTCGAAAAATCAGCTGGTTGAAACTTGTTGTGGGAAAGAGGTACAGGCTTAGCTTTCATAGGTTCAGAAAAGGTATCACAAACATAAAAAATAGTAGTGCAGACCAAGGCATTGGGTAACACTACTATTTTTTTATTTAGTTGAAGTGAATCTTGGGTCGTACACATAGAATGCTTCTAATTTAGAATGAATCAGGAAATCACTACCGATACCTCGTCACAATAACCCCATCCACGTTATTCCCAGAAACCTCATATTGAGAAAGAATTGGTTCTACGATTTCAAGTGTGTCTGAAACAGGGTGGTAGGAGATGTAATAGTCTGTTTCGCCAACCGTTGTCATCACGCTCTTTTCTTTTTTTAAATAATCTATGTATTCCTCCAGCACGAAATTTTTTTCCTTCATAAGCGCACTGTGGGGCAAGCCTACATAACGGAAGTGCCAAGGCTCATATTCAATTCCGGTAATATCTGTTTTGTCCCTTGGATACCGGAGAATAAATCCGTATTTCCATGCGTTTTCTCCCATCCATTTTCCTTCAGGGGCATTTTCCATTTTCATCATGGTCGAACCAACATCGAGTGATAATCCTAGATTATGCTCGCTATAACCTGGTGGCAAGGCGTAACTAGATCCCATCTCTTTATAGAGTTTTGCTTGTTCCTCAAAGTCACGAAACCCACTATTCACCGAAAAGTGAACCAGCCCATCCTTTTTTGCAGCCTCTATCATCTTTGAGAATTCGAGTCCCGCCTCTTTTGATATAGAAATAGTATCAACGCTCGTCCCGAATTGTTGCCCCAGTTCCGCTATTTCAGATAATGGGGCAATATCTCCTTTTATACTCGATTGTTTTATCGGGTAGGTATTGTTGGCTAATAGTAAGTCACCTTGGAAAATCTGATTCTCGTTTATGTTGATGGTTTTGATCTTCTTTACGGGAGGCTCTCTTTTCATCATATTGGAAATGGTTTTTACTTCTGACTGTGATTCTTTATTTTGAAGGAATGGACTGAAAATCATAAAAGCCGCAACAACTGTAATAATCAAGACCGCAGTCCATATCCATTTTTTTATTCGTTGCAATTTTTTTCACCTCCTAAGAAAGTCACAGTGACGCTCCGATTCTCCCCGAAGTTTGTCGAAGATTTGTGCGTTTTCTTTGCTTTACTAACAGTGATATCACTTCACTCTGATGATTAATCTCCATTTGTCACCGAACTTTTCAAATTGAATCACATGATGTTCTTTTTCATAAAGAAAGATGTTGCCTGCTTGCGTAGGTTCGCCCATTAGTTCGAGGATTTGTTCTTTGGTGTAATCGAGTTCGACATGAACGGAATAGATTTCTTTCATTTCATCTTCGTTGATAACAAATCGTTGATTATCAATGATGTAGGAGTAAGTTTGGATATCCTCGTAGTCGTGATGTTCATGAGGTGTTCCCCACGCTTCTTCAATGTCGCTCATCACAACATCTTTTGCGACTTTCAAAGGGGTGCCTTTTAAACTTCCATTTTCTAATTCTTTGATACTTTCTTCATCTAAGTTAAATACACTATGATTTGGAAGAGGTTCTTTCTCCTTTTTCTTTATAATTTCTTCCGATTGGCAACCTGTTAGGAAAATGAAAAACAAGACTGAAACAAACAAAATATAGGCTTTTCTCAATGCTTATCACTCCTTATAAAATGGATAAGAACGCCTTTTCATTCTATGCTACTTCCTTCTTCCTTACAAATAAAGATATCCGAAATACAAGAAAAAAACTGTCTAACTAAGACAGTTTTTCCAATTAACAATAAGTAACTTTTTAGCATCTATAGCTCTCAGCTTTCTATTTGCCAACCATAGCGTCTATTCTTTGGGGTCGTATCCTACAACCGTCCATATTCCAGTAGAATCTTGTCTGACTAACCTCTTTAGGTAAACTCTTTTTATAGGAGTATTCTTTCCAGTTACTTCAACTATGGCATCTTTTCCTGTGTTTTCAACGACTTTTAAGTCGCTTTCTGTTATTGGATATTCACATCACCATCTGTCATTTTTTCTGTAAAATCAGCTAATCCATCTAACGTCGTATTTCCAATTATCGTAAACTCTAGATCTTTTTCCTGCCATCGAATAGAGTGAAGGTCAGTTGTACTAGCATACGGAATGGAGCCTACAAGGATTCCATGATCCGCTATAGGAGACAGAATCTCTGCAGTTTGATTCTCGATTTTACCTAAAATGGCATTAGAATCAGGAGTGAATTCATCGGTAGCCTTTCCTTGAATGACAGTAATTAATGTGTCTTGAGTAGGATTCATATAATAAAGCTTCAAAGTCTCATGATCTGTTAAGATAGCAATCCTCTCTAATGAAAAGCCAGCTGGATTTCCACGTGGTAATCGAGGTGTAAAGTCGACATATTCCTTAACTTCCATCCAATTATTTAAAACTTGCTCACCATCTGACCCGATTTCTTCATAGTCGCTTGGAACATTGTATGTCAGTAATTCATCTGGAATCTGTTCAGTAACTTCCAAATCAGTGAATGTTATTTTGTATTGAAGAGCATTGTACATCGTCGTTTCTTTTTGGATCGGTAGATTTGTAGCACGATCAATCCAAATCCGATAAGGCTCTCCACCTTGTGGAACGACTTCCATAATAGTGGCTTCACGACCATCAACCGATTCTTCCCCAATAATCTTAGTCGATAGTGCATTTTTCACTTCTTCAATCTCACGTCCAAGTTCAAATGTAAAACGATACGTATCAGGAAATGGTGCGAATAGATGAACTTGCTCCTGATCAGGCACAATTTGCCATTTCTTTTCCCCATTATTTACTGTAACTAAGTCTTTATGCGCGCCTTTCAATCCCTCCGTATAATAGTCGCCATTTTGATTTGCCCATACTTTTAATGTTGACTGTGTGACCGAATCCCCATTCGCATTGGTTTCGACGATTGTAAGATTCCCATGATATGCTTTTACTTCTTGAAAAGCTTCTTCCATGGCGTGAACGATGTTGGCGTTGTTAGTAAGAGGCAAGAAGAAATTCAGTGCAATTGCTAAGAACAGTACGGCTGCGATACTTGCCACGCTTGTAACCCATAAACGTTTTTTCCTGTATGATGTTTTCTTTTTTGGTCTGTTCCTTTTAATAGATTTTACTAATGTTTTCTCATAATCTGTCCGTGGCATACTTGGCTCTTTTAGGCTACGAATTTTCCTTACAGTATCGTAAAGTTCATTTAGTTCTTCATTGTTTGTTGGATTTTCATGTGCATCTGGTTTTTGCTCTGCATTTAAATCATCTATATAATCAGATAGTTTTCTATGATTGTCGTTCATTCATTTATTCCTCCTTTTCCTGTGCATTAAGGATTTCAGAAAGTTTTTGGATGGCCCGATACTGTATTACACGTATGTTTGCTTCTGTTTTTTTCATCAATTTAGCTGTATCCGCTACGGAATATCCTTGTAGAATTCTTAATTCGATAATGGTGCGCTGCTCTTTCTTCAGTTGAGTTAATGCTTTTTCAATAACCATCCTCTGTGCACTCAATTCGGTAGCATCATCTATGGCACTTTCCAGTGGGTTTATCATTTCGAGATTAACGTGTGTGCCTCTCCGCTTTTTTTTGCGCCATACATCACGAAGCAAATTTAATGCCACACTTCTCAAATAACCACTATATTTTTCTGGTTGAATGCCTCCCTTTTGTAAAAAGGGGAGGGCCTTTGCATACGTTTCTTGCGTAATATCTTCGGCTTCCTCACGATTTTGAACTTTATAATATATATATCGATATACTTTTTCCCATGTCGCAGAACAAATCTCCTCAATGGAATTCAAGTCAGCATCGTGTCCTTTTTTCCTTGCATGTTTGTTGTCGGACATAAGACGTAACTCCTTTTTCCCTGGCCAGGTTTCTCATACTAATAAAAACGTCATACAAGGCTAAAACGTTACATTTTTTTTTTGCCCTCACAGTGATGCCTTGGAGGGACAGAGGGACAGGTCCCTCGTCCCAGAACCAAGTGTTAAAGAATATTACGGTACTATTACTTCACTTTGACCTGTACTAATTGTAAAATTTCATTTCAAACAAACGTTTGATTAGCGGTCTAACACAACAGTACCAAGCACTTTCAATTTCAATCAAACGCTTGATTGGACGACTTTTTGGGTGGAGTAGAAATGCTGTTATAGTGGTGAAACGAGGTGAATTACTATTCTGATTCTTGGGGCTAGACCCCAAACATCAAATAGATGAAAGGAGATGTATGTGAAGTGTTTGGGGAGGAAAGCCTAGCTTTCTAGAACCACAGGAGCGGTCAGTGAAACTTCCCTCTGATCATACGTAATAAACCTTTACGGTACATTTTAAATAGAAATTTCACGATGAAATAAGAGAATATGGAGAAAAGAACGGTATTAATAAAAGCCCCTTCTAGAAATGTAAATCCTTTTGAAAAAAAGCTATTTACTCCATCTAACGTATGTTCCAGAGCATCTGCGTAGTCAACATCCTCGAGTTCATCTACTCTCGTACTCCTATCTAAAAGAAGATTACCAACTTTATAATTTAATAAAAATAACGCGGGCCACAAGGGAGACCCAATCACACCACCTACAAAGGCTGCCACTGTATTCGCCCTAACTAATTTTGCTAGGCCGACCGAGAGAATCACGCCAAGTCCAAAAGTAGGATACCAATTTGGTATAAAACCCAATGTAAAACCTAACGCCACCTGATGAGGGCTATCGTTAACTCTAAGTAAACGCACAAGATTATATTTAACTTTTCGGCCTAATTTCATATTGATCACGCCTCCAATTGCTCAAGACAAACACTTTATCCAGCAATGCTTGTTGTGTGTCTAGTGTATCATACGCTAAACACTTTAATGAGGACAAGTATAAAAGGGAGAGAGACGAGAGGGGCGTAGTGGGACAAGGGACCTGTCCCTGTGACCCACTTCAAAAAAGTAACAGAAAATTTAAAAAGTATTTGACTTTCGATATTGGAGGTTATATATTTTTATTAAGACATCATATGATGTTATATAAAAGCGGAGGTGCTAGAAATGAAACAAGAACATGTTAAGCAAATTTCTGATGTAGTAAAAGCGGTAAAGGAAATCGAGGTTAAGAATTTTTATTTTGTAGCCTGTGGAGGTTCAATGGCTTCACTAGGGACGGGAGATTACTTTGTAGATCGTGAACTTGATATACCAACTAGACTCTATACATCAAATGAATTTGTTCACAGTGCTCCAAAGGGACTAGGAAAAGGTAGTGTGGTTATCCTACGTTCGCATTCTGGTACTACACCTGAAACGGTAGAAGCTGCGAGATTTGCTAGGGAACAAGGTGCATTAACAATTGCCATTTCTATGGAGGTTGAATCTCCACTTTGCAAAGCGGCTGAATACACCATACATTACAACTATAAAGATGGTTCGAATGCAATTGATGGAGAAGTTGGAATCTATTTCAGTCTTATCTTTCATCTTTTACAAGCGCTTTCCCCGAACGAAAAATATGAAAGAGTGCTAAAACAGTTAGAGAATTTAGAAACACTTTTAGATATAAATAAAAAACAAACGATTGATCGTGCATTTGAGTGGGGCAAGGAAAATAAGAGAGAAAAACTAATTTATACCATGGGAAGTGGTGTATACTTTCACCAAGCCTATTCCTTTACTAGCTGCTTATTAATGGAGATGCTATGGATTCATTCAAATGCTATTCACGCTGGGGAGTACTTCCATGGACCATTCGAAATCACGGATGATAATGTACCGTTCCTAATTGTGAAAGGTGAAGGAGCCAATCGCCCATTGGATGAAAGAGCAATCACGTTTGCTCAAAAGTTTAGTAAAAATATAGAGGTTGTTGATGTGGCAGAGTTGGATTTCACGGGTGTAGATAAGGACCTTAAAGAATACTTTGGACCAGCCATTGTGGGTGCTGTATTACGCCAATATGCGGACGGTCTAGCTGAATACACAGGTCACCCACTTTCAGTACGTAGGTATATGTGGAAAATGGAATATTAATTAGTGCGGTATGAGAGTTTTGTAGGATAATAGATTGCTAGCATTCTGATTAAATACACCTGTGATTCATAGGAGTAGTTCCTTGTGAGACATTACAATCGTGGTCATACATACCGAACGACGATAGGTATGACTGGAATAGACAGCTAATGAACTCACTCCTGTCTCAAATTATCTGAATAGATAAATAATTAAAAGGGAGTGAATATAGATGAAAAAGTTTCTGTCACTTATAGCCATTTTACTTATTCTAGTTCCGGTAGTAGCAGCTTGCTCTGATTCTTCTTCTACAAAAGAAGCAGAAGGAGATAAGGTCGTGATTGACTTTTTTCATAGATGGCCAAACGAACCTCGTAAATCTTTTTATGATGAAAAAATTAAAGAGTTTGAGGCTGCTCATCCAAATGTCAAAATCAATGTTGATGCTGTCTTAAATGATTCCTATAAGGAAAAAATTAGAGTCCTTGTTTCAAACGATGACCTTCCAGATGTTTTCACATCTTGGTCTGATTCATTTGCTATGAATCTTGTATCTTCCGAACGAATTATGGCTTTGGACGAGATCATTAAAGAGGATACGGAATGGTCTGGAAAGATTATTGAATCCCAATTTTCAGGTTTCACTTTTGATGATGAAACGTACGGTATTCCATTTACGATTGATGGAAAAGCATTTTTCTACAATACAAAGATTTTTGAGGAACATAATCTCAAAGCACCTACAACCTATGATGAACTAATTGATGTATTAGATGCCCTGCAAGCAGCTGGTTATGAAACGCCACTTGTGGAAGGATTAACAAATGGTTGGGCAATCTCTCATTATTTAGGAACCATTTTTCAACGGGTATTAGACCCTGCCGTAACTGCTACTGATTATGTGGACGATTCAGGAGAATTTACTGATCCCGGTTATATCCGTGGTTTAGAAATCTTTAAAGAACTCACATCTTACATGGGCGACGTTTCAACTGCGATTGACCATGAAGCTGCACGTAATATGTTTGGTAATGAAGAAGTTCCGATTGTATACATGCAATTTGCTGAAATCAAAATGGTAGAAGAAATGGGTCTATCAGACATTGGTTTCTTTGACTTCCCTGCGATTGAGGGTGGAAAAGGGGATTCTAAAGCTTTAACAGGTGCACCAGAAGGTTGGATGTTAAGTAAAAACGCACCAAAAGAGGCAGTGGAATTCTTGAAATTCCTAACATCTGAGGAAACGGCGTATGATTTTACAAAAACAGATGGTCAGTTGAATGCAATTAAAGGAGCTGTGGATGCTGAAAATACTTCCGAGACAAGGATGGCAGCATATGATATCGTTCTTAACGCAAGCGCAACTGCTCCATGGTTCGATAATGCAGTCAATATTAATATTGCAGATATCTTTATGAGAGGCGGACAATCGTTAGCAACTGGTGATGCAACACCTGAAGATATCATGAAAGAAGTTCAATCTGAAGCAGCTAAATTAAAATAGTAAACGCCTTTATATTGAAACTTAAGATTCAGTATCATTATTCTGAATCTTAAGTTTCACTTCAAATAGTAGATAAAATGATTCTTTAGAGAATATTCCAGGCTAATTTGATTGTTGGGGGTGAAGCGTATGTTAAGAAAGAGAAGTATATTGATCCCTGTACTCTTCTTACTACCGAGTATTGTTTTTCTTACCACTTTTGTCTATTTTCCTCTCGTTCAAAATTTCTACAATAGCTTCTTCGACTTTTCTGTTTTTTCACAAAAGAAGACTTTTGTAGGGTTTGAGAACTTTAAAAATTTAATAGGTGACAAAGTCGTTCTTACCGCGATTGGTAACAACTTCAAATATATGATCATTTCCGTTATTCTACAGGTCGGGTTTGCACTAGTGTTGGCGTATATCTTAGAGGATAAAATCTTTCGAAAAGCTGCTCCTATTTTGAGAGTCATCTATTTTATGCCGGTAATGGTGTCTATTTCTGTAATCGCATTGCTTTTTGGGTTTATTTATAATCCACAAATGGGTATTTTAAATAGTTTCTTAGAATTAATTGGTTTAACAGAATGGGCCAAGCCTTGGTTGGGTAATTCTAGTACAGCAATATATGCAGTTATTGCAATGTCTCAATGGCAAAGTATTGGTTTTATCATGATGCTATTTATTGTGGCGATTCAGAAAATACCTCAAGAATTATATGAAGCTGCTGATATTGATGGGGCGGGGAAAATTCGCAAATTTATAAGTGTTACTGTTCCCCAAGTTAGGGAGACTATTTTCGTTAACACCCTCATCACGGTAACAGGGTCGATGCTTGTATTTAACGAACCATACATTTTAACAAACGGTGGTCCCGGTTTTAGTTCCATCACGATGTCTGTTCATATGTATCAACAAGGTTTTGTGAAGGATAATATGGGGTACGCCTCGACGATTGCGATTGTTATTTTTATGATTACGGCCATTCTTGCAGTTATCCAAATACGATTGTCGCGTACAGGAAAGGGTGATTAACATGGGGAATATAGTAAAATCCACTCGTAAGTACCAGAGATTCGGTCTTGGTGAACTTTTTATCACAATCGGATTAATTGTATATGCGGTTATTATCCTTTATCCCCTTTTCTGGATGGTTATTTCCTCTATGAAAAGCTATAAAGAAATCTATAATAATGTCTGGGGATTTCCAAGTACGTGGCTCGTTGAAAACTATGCAACCGCTTGGTCGAAGGGAATATCAAGCTATTTCGTAAATAGCATTTTTGTTACAGCAATAACAGTGATTTCGGTCGTGTTGATTGGGTCAATGGCGGCATTTGTATTAGCAAGATATCGGACAAAGTTGATCGATTTTGCCTTGATTTTTATCATCGGGGGTATGATGATGAACCCAGAGGTTGCCTTGATACCGTTGTTTAATATACTTAGTAGTTTGGAATTAATCAATACGCACTGGGCACTCATTTTTACGTATATTTCCTACCGGCTTCCATTGGCGGTTTTACTACTACGAGCTTATTTCTTGAGTATACCTCGTGAACTAGAAGAATCAGCGATAATCGATGGATGCAGTGAATTTGGAATTTATCGGAGAATCTATCTTCCAATGTCTGTACCAATTATCATTACTGTTATAGTATTAACTTCATACTATGCATGGAATGAATTCTTATTTGCTACCATTTTTATCGAATCAAACGACTTAAAGACGATTCCTTCAGGGTTGATGAACTTCCGAGATGCGTTACGTACGGATTGGGGTGTTCTTCTAGCAGGTATGGTTATGTCTGCTGCTCCAATGGTTTTACTGCTTATTTTCCTTCAAAAATATCTAGTAAGAGGGCTATCTGAGGGTTCTGTAAAAGGTTAATAGAAAGGTGAGTTATGATGAAACTAATCGCAATTGGTGATAATGTAGTAGATTGTTATTTGGATCAGGGGCTATACTACCCAGGTGGAAATGCTGTTAATGTTGCAGTAAATGGCAAGCGCTCAGGTGCAGAAGAGGTAGGCTATATTGGTGTTTTTGCAACAGATGATAAAGCCCAACATCTTAAAGCAGTTCTTACGAAGGAGGGTATTCGCTACCACCGCTCAAGAGTGGTAGAGGGTAAAAGTGGGCAACCACGTGTCAACCTAACAGAAGAAGGCGACCGAGTTTTCGTATTTAGCCCGAAGGATACTGTTCAACATCTCGTTAAAATAAGGCTAGTAGAGGGAGATTATGACTATATAAAATCCTTTGATGTATGCCATACAAGCTGCTATTCATGGCTTGAGGACGAGTTACCAACTCTTTCAAAACAAATCGATGTCTCTTTTGACTTCTCTGAAAATAGAGACCCAGAATACTTACAGAAGGTCTGCCCGCACATTTCCATCGGCTTCTTCTCAGGAGCAGACTTACGTGATGAAGAAATCGAGAATCTTCTTGCAACACTAGATGGGTATAATCTGAAAGTAGTTGGAATCACGAGAGGTTCCAAACCAGCGATCTTCGCGCATAATGGCAAGCTCTATAAACAAGAGATACTAAAGACAGAAGTCGTGGACACGATGGGAGCGGGAGACAGCTTTATCGCTGCATTCTTAACTTCCTTTTACAATCATAATAGTATGGAAGATTCTTTATATGCCGCAGCTCAAAGTGCAAGTACTACCTGTACATTTTACGGTGGTTTCGGTTATCCGAATAAATTGGAGTAGGTATAGGGTAAAAAAAATGAAAGGTCTTGGCTTGGTCAAAAAGTCTAGTATATGTTTGAAAGACCATTCAACATTAGGTATATTTAAGTTGTAGGAATATTTGTAAAAGAGGTAGCTTATGAAAAATGACAAATCCGTTAGTTCAGAGAGTCGCGTCCTATTATATGAACAAGTCATGCTTGGAATCAAAGATATGATTGCTAATGGAGAAATCAAGCCAGGACAAAAATTACCAAATGAACAAGAACTATGTACTCTGTTTGATACAAGCAGAATTACCGTCCGTAGAGCTTTAAAAGAGCTTGAGAACGAAGGAGTCATTGAAATTCTGCATGGAAAGGGTACCTTTGTCAAAAGTATCAAGCAATCCCTTCATATCTTAAATCTAAAAGGATTTACTGAAGGGCTTTCGGCACAGGAAGAGAACAATTTTTCAAAAAAGATTATCTCCAATAAAATCATCACCGCAGATCGTCATTTGATGGAAATCTTCAATCGGAACGAAACTTTTGAAGTCGTCGAGTTAGTACGTATCGTACATGATGTAAACGGTGTCTTTAGTCTTGATTATGCATATCTTCCAAACGACATCTATAAGGGAATTTCCGAAAAAATTAAAGATAACATCTCAACCTTTCAACTCATTCATAACGACTATGGCATCGAATTCAAACGAGTAAAGAAAAACATAGAAGTCGTCATGCCAACAAGCGAATTAAGTCATTTAATGGACATCACAAGAATTGATCCATTGGTCCAAGTCACAAAAGTGATACAAGGCGAAAACGACCAACCCGTGCACTACTCCAAATACTACCTACTCGCCAGCCGCGTCAACTTCTACATCGACATTGGCATGGACTAAATAGACACGGAAGTGGGACAGAGGGACAGGTCCCTCGTCCCACTTCATATCTGATTTATAAGAAATTATACTAGAGTACTAATAGCTCGATAGTGCAGTAACCTGTACTAATCGAGCTATTTTTGTATATACCGATTTCAAACAAACGTTTGTTTGAATTTTTACTATTGAAGAATAGGAAGAAGGGACTCACCAAACCTTTATATTATACATTTCTTCGCTTTGACCCTATATAAAACCTCCTCGGTTTAAGATAGCCTTTTGAAATGGTACAATGAATGAAACTAGAAATGAAAGGATGGTTATGTAATGCGATTAAAGGGAAAAAAGATTATAGGTCTTGTTCACCACGACTTTGAAGATCTAGAACTATGGTACCCCGTTATGAGGTTGAGAGAAGAAGGGGCTATTGTGGACCTTGTTGGTGAAGAGGCGAATCAGAAATATATCGGGAAGTACGGTGTTCCTGCCGTTTCCGAATTTGCGTATAGTGATATAAAAGCAGACGATTACGATGCGATTTTAGTGCCAGGAGGATGGGCGCCAGATAAAATTCGTAGGTTTCCTGAGGTATTATCGATGCTTCAGCAAATGAACGATGCCGAAAAGCCGATCGGACAAATTTGTCATGCAGGTTGGGTATTAATCTCAGCTAAGATTCTGGAAGGGAAAAAAGTAACGAGTACTCCAGGAATTAAGGATGACATGGAAAATGCAGGTGCAACTTGGTATGACGAACCTGTTGTGACGGATGGACATCTCGTTTCAAGTCGCCGCCCACCAGACCTTCCAGATTACATGAGAGAATTTATAAAAGTCCTCGAACAAAAATAGTGGGACAAGGGACCTGTCCCCGCGACCCACTATAATTTTTGAAAGCCTTGAGGGGCTTTTTTTTACGCAAAGAAATGTCAGTATAAATTATAGTAGAAAAACAATGGCTTGATTTTACAGTAATCTGTACTAATCGGGCCATTTTTGAATTCGTCGACTTTAAACAAACGCTTGTTTAACGGTTGAACTCAATGCTATCGGGAAACTTTCAATTCAATCAATCGTTTGTTTGAATTGGTTTTGTGAGGAAAAGGGACTCCTGGGTGAGACTGTTATACTGTTATATAAAAATCTTAGTATAGTAGAGGAGGCTCAGATTTCACTTTGCTATAATGTATTTAGGATGAGGACTCCAGTCAAGGTAGGATTGCCTTGATGTTAAGTATAGATGAGATTACTAATTTTAAGGAGTGAAGGAAACTATGAAAATAGTCATTGCAGAACGGGATTACAATGAAGGTGTTGCAATTGAATGGCTTATATCGACTTACTCGATCCCGATTAATAAAGTTTTCGTTACGAACACAGTAAAGGAAACAATGGCTGTGATTGAAAAAGAACTTCCTGAACTTCTGTATTTGGAATTAGATATGATACCGGCTGAGCATTGGTCACAAGTTAGACGGAGTGTGAAAAATTTTTCACCCAAAATTATTGCTGTTACAGCAGAAGCGACCTTTGAACGGGCAAAGCAGGCAATTGAATTAGGTAGTGTAGATTTACTTGTTAAACCACTCGATCCGGTAAAAATCAAGCAATGTCTAAGGATGGCATTGTCACTACATACAAGTCGAGAACCAATCCATACTTTTTCACCTAACAAGGATGAAGGCTATTCATATCAATCTATATTTTTAGATCAAGAACAAAATAATGGTGATATTTCAATAATGCTTTTACATGCCGAGAATAACAAAAAGATTTCGGATTTGCTACAATTTTTGACTTATTTTCCATTCAGGGATCATCCAACAATTCTACCCTTATCAGACATGGTTGTATGTTTGTTCAAAAATCCAACACAGCATACAAAAGAAGAAGCATCTAAAATCTTAAGGGAGTGGGAGGCTTCAAACATCGAACCTCTTGCTGCAGTCGTGATCCCGCCTAATAATGAAATGAAGTCTGTGTATGAAATGTATAAAGCGGCTAGAAGGCTGTTAGAAATGACGTTTTTTATTGGGTATCGTCAAGTCATTTTACCAAAAGAAGTTAATGAACACTGGCGTGAAATAGACCCCTTTTTAACCTCTGCTGAACAGCGGGAATGGGTAGAGATGCTAAACGGTTTTGATAAACATCGAATAAAAAGGTGGATGCATCAGGAGTTTTTACATATGGAAACGCCTTTTCCAAATCCGGAAAAATTAAGGACAAGGCTAACAAGCATCCTAGCGCAGATCAGAAGATTCATGAAAACCTATCAACTCGATCACGATGAAATGGAAGAATATTATATGAAAATATTTTCAGAGATTTTATTCAATCGTGTACTATATCGAATTGTTCAGGAAATCCTTTTGTTTTTATACGAATTACTTGATCGTGCTAAAACGGGTGAAGTGTTTTCAAAGAAAGATGTAATTGAAAGAGGCCTCCTTTATATCGAAAAGCATTATACTAATCCTGATTTAACATTAGAAGATGTTGCAGTAGCTGTCGGGAGGAGTACATCGTATTACAGCCACTTATTAATGAAAAAGCAGGGGATTTCGTTTCGTCAGTATTTAACAAATATACGTATTAATGAAGCAAAGCGCCTCCTTCATGATGGGCAGCTATCGATTAAAGAAATCGCATATCATGTTGGATTTCGAAATCCTAGTTATTTTACTCGGATATTTAAGGAAATGACCAAGATATCTCCTCGAGAATTTCGTATGCAAATAAGAGAGGATATGGAATAAACAATTCCTTTCTTTTTAAAAAAACGTAAATAATTATAATAATCGTAAATAATTATAAGTTTTTGGATATTTAAAGCCCATTTTATATAAAATTTCGAAAGAAAATATCATAATTCGAAAATGAATCACCTATTTCTATGAGGAAAAATTCGTTAAAATTTTCAGTATATTAGGATAAGGAATAATTATCTGTTAGGTCAACGAGCGCCTAGTATCTTAAGTCTAAGGGTTGTCCTTTCGTTTTTCGCTTCTTTATCTATTTGAAAATTATTAGTAGGGGGGAATCTATGATGTCATTGAAAACAGAAAATGATAAGGCTACTAAAATCGTTGTAGACAAAAAGCAATTGACGCGATTATCGGTTTTTGTACCGGCTTTTCTTGTTGTAGGTGGAGGGGCCATTCTCGGAATTGTGAACAATCAATTGTTGACGGATATTTCAATGAATGGGTTTGTAGGATCGTTACGCGGACTCGGTTGGCTTTATCAAATTATATCCATTGTTGCACTAATTCTTGTGGCAATCGTAACCTTTTCAAAGTTAGGTAACATTCGTTTAGGAGGTTCAGAGGCGAAACCTAAATATCCGTTTTCGGCATGGTTTGCAATGGCTTTGACTGGTGGAATAGCTACGGGAGTTATTACGTATGGAGTTAATGAACCAATCATATACTTTGGCAACATATATGGGGAAATGGAAAACACGGGAATCGAGCCAGGTACCTCTATGGCGGCCATTTATGCAATGGGACGTTCCCTATATAACTGGACATTCATTCCTTACGCAATGTATTCGCTGAGTGGATTAGTAGTTGCATATATGTATTTTAACCGTAAGCAATCATTGTCTGTTACAGGGACCTTAACGCCATTGTTTGGTGAAAAAATTACAAAGGGAATTTGGCCAGGGATTATTGATACATTATCTGTGTTGGCAATCGCGCTTGGCTTAGCTTCCTCGCTTGGAGCTGGTTTAGCTTTAGTAGGTTCAGGTATTGAGACGTTCTATGGTATCAAGCAAGGACCTATCGTTTGGCTCGTACTGGTTTTTGTCATAACTTTAATGTTTACGCTTTCAGCCTTGAATGGTTTAGACAAAGGGATTCGCAGAATGGCGAACATCAATACAACTGTATTCTACGTCATTTTAGTAGCACTTATCATTATTGGTCCAACCCTTTATATTTTACAAACGACTACGGCAGGTTTTTCACACTGGCTCCAAAATTTTTGGGGTTGGGGTCTTGATCCGGGAATCATTGGTGGAGAAGCACTTGTTATGTGGTGGACATTATATGATTGGGCGATTTGGATTGCCTACGCACCATTAATGGGGATATTTCTTGCAGTCATTTCATATGGAAGAACGATTCGACAGTTCATGTTAATCAATTGGATCCTACCGGCTGTATTTAGTATTGTTTGGTTCGGTGTTTTCGGTGGGACAGCCCTACATTGGCAACAAAACAATACAGTCGATCTCGTTTCAACCATTAAAGAAAGTGGAGCTGTTGCCGGTTTATGGGCCTTTTTAGCCAATCTACCTTTGGGAGCAATTATTATTCCTGTGGTGATGATCGCATTAATCCTTTCATTTGCAACAGCAGCAGATTCAATGGTTCGTTCAATTGCAACGTTATGTACTGTGAATATTCGTTTTGATGAAGAACCGGCAAAATGGAAAATGCTAGTATGGGCGATTTCAATTGCTATTATTGCTTACGTAATGGTTGCATTTGCAGGAGGGGAACAAGGGGTAGATGGTGTTAAATACCTTGCTGCGCTAGGTGGTTCTGCTGTTTTATTCATTTTTGTACTTCAAGTTTGTTCAGCAATCAAAATGTTCTTTTTCGATAAAATTGAAAAATAATCTTGATTAAGGAAATAGAAAAGTTAATGGAGGCAACAAGATGAAAAAAGTAGTATTAGGTCATGAAATTACATTAGATGTGTTCGTCTCCATAGCGCGTTTTGGTACTCAAGTTGAGTTTTCGGACGAATACAGAAGGCGGGTAGAAAAGTCCTGTCAGCTCGTAAACAAGTGGATTGATGAAGAACGGATTATGTACGGGGTCAATACGGGCTTTGGCGCTCTATCCACAAAAATTATTTCTGCCGATCAAACGAAGGTTTTGCAAAGGAATATTCTTTTGTCTCACGCTACATCAGTTGGTGAACCACTAGAAGAGGAAAGTGTCAGGGCTATTATGCTAATGGTGTTACAAAATTTAGGCCAAGGGTATTCGGGGGTCCGACTCAAGACGTTGGAAATGTACCGAGAATTTTTAAACCGTGGTGTCATCCCCTTCGCACCTCGTGAAGGTTCCGTTGGATATCTAAGTGTTGAAGCTCATATCGCCTTGGTTCTGCTAGGGGAAGGAAAGGCCTATGTAGATGGTGAGTTATTGCCATCACAAGAAGCCCTTCAAAAAGTAGGATTAGAGCCAATTGAACTTTCCGCAAAAGAAGGATTAGCGTTAATTAGTGGTACAACTAGTCCAACTGCTATTGGAGCCTTAGCTTTGTATGACATGTTACAAGCTGTTATGGCAGCAGATATCATCGGGGCAATGTCATTAGAAGTATTAAGGGGAACCACACGTGCATTTGACGATCGTTTGATGAAAGTCAGACCTCACCCACATCAAAAAAACACAGCTACAAATGTAAGAATGATCTTAGAGGACTCGGTACTTGCAAAACAGTCGATTAATCACCGTTTACAAGATGCCTTATCTTTACGTGCCATTCCGCAGCTTCATGGAGCTGCCAAAAAAACACTTTTTGATGCTTTGAATACTTTTGAAATAGAAATGAATGCATGTAGTGACAACCCAGTATTATGGCCAGATGAGGTAGATGGTGGTGCCATTTCAGGAAGTAATTGCGATTCATCCTACGTAGGCATTGAATTGGACTCAGCTTGTATTGCAGTAACTGCATTAGCGAAAATGTCTGAACGCAGGAACTATCGGATTATCAATCAACATCTTTCAGGATTCCCCCCATTCCTTGTTCAGAATGCGGGTCTTAATTCAGGGTTAATGATTCCACAGTACTCTCAAGCAGGGTTACTAAATGATATGAAATTATTATCCACACCTGCAACAGTTGACAGTATTCCTACATGTGCAGATCAAGAGGATTATGTAGCCATGGGTTATAACTCGGCGAAAAAGGCACGAGAAATAGCAAGAAAACTGGAATATATTTTAGCGATTGAGCTTTTGGCAATATATAATGCACATCAATTTGTTGAAAGTAATTTGACTCCCGGCTCAGCTTCAACAGCTGTGCTAGAACGTATTGAACAATCCATACCAAAAATGGACGAAGATACATATCTTTACCCTTATTTAGAAATCTTGAAGGAATTTATACATTCGGGAGAGATTATTTCAGTGGTTGAAGAGAAGGTTGGTAAGCTGCTCTAACGTTTAAAAAATATGAACGAAACTAAATCACTATGTTTTTATATCAAAGGAGGCCATCGAGATGGAACAAACAAAAACTCAAAAAGTAATTCGATATCGTGGAACTGAATTAAATACGAAAGGTTGGCTGCAAGAAGCTGCTCTTCGTATGTTAATGAATAATTTAGATCATGAGGTTGCAGAAAAGCCAGAGGACTTAGTTGTTTATGGTGGAATTGGAAAAGCGGCACGTAACTGGGATTGTTTTGATGCCATCGTCAAGTCGTTAAAAGAATTGGAAAATGATGAAACATTATTGGTTCAATCAGGGAAACCAGTTGCTATTTTTAAATCTCACCCAGATGCACCACGAGTACTTATAGCGAATTCCAATATTGTCCCTGCCTATGCAAATTGGGAAACATTCCATCAACTCGACCAAAAAGGGCTTATGATGTATGGCCAAATGACTGCGGGAAGTTGGATTTATATTGGTTCTCAAGGAATTGTACAAGGAACATACGAAACATTTGCAGAGATAGGGAAGCAACATTTTGGTGGCACACTTAAAAACACGATTACAGTAACTGCGGGTCTAGGAGGAATGGGCGGTGCTCAACCTCTTGCTGTGACAATGAATGGCGGAGTATGTATCGGTATTGATGTTGATGAAACTCGAATTGATCGAAGAATTGAAACCCGATATACAGATATAAAAACAGATTCATTAGATGAAGCCATTCGTATTGCTATTGAGGCGAAATTAACAGGAAAAGCATTATCAATTGGACTAATAGGAAACGCATCAGATATTCTTCCGGAGATGCTTGAAAAAGGATTTATTCCAGATATCGTTACAGACCAAACATCTGCGCATGATCCTTTAAACGGGTATGTACCATCACGCATGTCCCTTGAAGAAGCAGCACTGTTACGAAAAAATAATCCAACCCAATATGTGAAGGAATCTAAGGCTTCAATGGCTAAGCATGTAAAGGCGATGCTTGTAATGATGGAGAAAGGCGCAGTTACATTTGATTATGGAAACAATATTCGCCAAGTTGCCAAGGACGAAGGTGTAGAAAACGCTTTTGACTTCCCTGGATTTGTCCCAGCCTATATCCGACCTCAATTTTGTGAAGGAAAAGGGCCTTTTAGATGGGTTGCACTTTCAGGAGATCCAGAAGATATCTATAAACTAGATGAAGTAATCTTACGTGAGTTCAGTGACAATGACCATTTATGTAATTGGATCCGTATGGCCCAGGAAAAAATCCAGTTTCAAGGATTACCTTCCAGAATATGCTGGTTAGGATATGGAGAAAGAGCGCGTTTCGGTAAAATTATTAATGAAATGGTAGCAAATGGCGAATTAAAGGCTCCAATTGTAATTGGACGTGATCATCTTGACTCAGGCTCTGTAGCATCACCAAATAGGGAAACAGAGGCAATGAAAGATGGCTCTGATGTCGTAGCGGATTGGCCGATCTTAAATGCAATGATCAATGCTGTTGGTGGGGCAACATGGGTGTCCCTTCACCATGGTGGTGGAGTTGGAATGGGATATTCGCTCCACTCAGGAATTGTAATTGTTGCGGACGGAACGAAAGAAGCGGAAGCACGTATTGAACGCGTTCTAACTACAGATCCAGGAATGGGTGTAGTACGCCATGCAGACGCTGGCTACGAGCTAGCGAAGAAAACGGCACGTGAAAGAGGAGTAAACATTCCGATGTTAGAAATGGAGAGTAAATAAAATGGGAAATCCGATTTGGATTAAAAATATTGGACAGCTGGCAACGCTTGTATCCGAAGAGGCAGGTCCCCGTTCAAAGGAAGCCATGTCTCAATTAGGAATAATTGAAGATGGGAGCCTATGGATCGAAGACGGAATGATTAAAGGGGTAGGTTCGACTCAAGAAGTGGAACAGAATTTTAAAACTAGAATAGAAACGGCTGAAGTAATTGATGCATCTGGTTACTTGGTGACGCCCGGATTAATTGATCCCCATACACATGTTGCTTTTGGTGGAAGCCGTGAGCGTGAATTTGAAATGCGTCTTGAAGGTGTCTCTTATATGGAGATTATGAATGAGGGTGGTGGAATTCATGCAACCACCCGTATGACCCGACAGGCCACAGAAGAGGAGATAATCACTCAAACAAAGAAGCGCTTAGATTCCTTTTTACAGCATGGTGTCACAACAGTCGAGGGAAAAAGTGGTTACGGTATGGACATTGAAACCGAGCTAAAGCAACTTCGAATCATGAAAGAACTACAAGAAACACATCCGATTGACCTTGTTCCAACTTTCATGGGAGCACATGCAGTTCCACCCGAGTACAAAGGGAGAGAGGAAGAGTTTGTTGATTATGTAATTAATGAAATGCTTCCAATTGTGGCAGAGGAGCAATTAGCGGAATTTAATGATGTCTTTTGTGAAAAGGATGTTTTCACGCCTGAGCAATCAGAACGAATTTTAGAAGCAGGGAAAAAATACGGATTGATTCCGAAAATACATGCAGATGAGATTGTATCATATGGCGGGGCGGAATTAGCAGCCAAGGTTGGTGCCATTTCAGCGGAACATTTGTTGAAGGCCTCTGAAAATGGAATAAAAGAAATGGCCAAAGCTGGAACAATTGCTTGCTTACTACCAGCAACCGCTTTGTATTTACGAGAAGAAGCAGCAGATGGAAGAAAAATGATTGATGAAGGTGTAGCTGTTGCGATTTCTACTGATTGTAATCCAGGATCTTCCCCGACTACATCGATGCCGCTTGTGATGAACTTGGCCTGTATCTCTATGCGAATGACACCTGCAGAAGCATTAACGGCTGCAACGTATAATGCAGCATGTGCAATTAATCGTCAACATCAAATAGGTTCGCTAGAAATCGGGAAGCAAGCAGATGTGGTGTTATGGAATGTGAAGAACTATCAGGAATTACAATATTTGTTTGGTGTTAACCATGTAAAGGCCGTCTGGAAAAAAGGTGTAAAGGTGGTAGGTAACTATGAGCAAACAGTGGCTACAACCACCTGAATGGCTTTGGAATGTGAATACAGATGACCCGATCTATGTTCACCAGTGGGTCAAACAAATTAATCATATGGAGGAAAAACCGGATCTTCTTCTATATGGTGCACCGATTTCACGTTCTTCAATTAGTGTATCAGGTGCATCCTTATACCCAACGGAATTTCGGCGGATATGGAAAGGCTTTTCCACTTATAACATTGATGAGGATATTGATTTAGTAGATTACAAGGTTGCAGATGCAGGGGATATCGTGATGCATACTACTGACATTCCCTTATCCCACCAACGAATACAAGAAGTCACGAGTTACTTAGCATCATCCTATCCTAATACGATCACCTCAATGATTGGCGGTGACCATTCCATAACAGCCTGTGCAGTAAGAGGGGTTAAGGAAGCTTTTCCAGGTGAGTCCATTGGAATCCTGCAACTTGATACCCATCTGGATGTACGTGATCCGGCTGAATTAGGACCTGCAAACGGAACTCCAATAAGACAATTGGTGGATGGTTCAACCGTCCGAGGAGAAGATATCATCAATATAGGTTTGCATGGCTATTTTAATACAAGACCACTGGTTACATACGCCAAAGAACATTCTATTCAAATGGTAACGTTGAAAGAAGCTCGCAAAGCGGGATTTGTTCAAACTGTAAAAGAAGCACTTAACAAGTTATCGGAAAAAGTGGACCGGGTGTATGTAACAGTTGATATGGATGTACTCGATATATCGGTTGCCCCAGGGGTACCTGCTTCCACACCAGGAGGCTTATCTACCACTGAGTTGTTTGATTCTTTGATAGAGATTGGTAGACATTCTTCTGTTCGTCATATTGACTTTGTTTGCTTAGATCCAAGTAAGGATTCTGCTGTATCAGAAACGGTTAAAACCGGAGTCTATGCATGGTTACAATTTGTGACAGGACTGGTTTGCCGTGATGAAAGTGGTAGTGTTTAAGTTTAAAACAACACATATTTATATTTAAGAAAAAGTTTATCTAGTTCAATTCAGTTCATCGCCTATTGGTGATGGACTTTTTTGTTAACTTTTAGAATTTCTAAGATGAATAGATCGGTATGAATAACATTTTGACGGTCCCGTTACACCAGAGAATAAAATGCAAAAGATTAAAATGGTAACCTATATGGTTGCCGTTTTTTAGTAAGTTTTGAATCTTAACCAATCAAGAGATTTGATCACATTTCAACATGAGAATAAGGCACACTAAAAAAAATCCAGTTTATTTACTGGATTCAGGGTTAGTTAATTCCGAGTTATTCTTTTCGAAGAATTTCTGAAAAGCATAATTCAAAAGAGAAAATGAGTAGAAAATTAAAAAGATGATTTTAGAATTAAACTTTTTTAGTTTATAATGACCGATCTTTTGAAAAAAAGCGTTTAAGGGAAAGGCAAAAATGATATCCATGATTAAATTGCTTAATGCATAGAGCGAAAATTTCCCATAAGTAAAATGAAACACCCACAGATTAATTGTAAAAAAGGGACCAAATATAAAGGCTAAGGCATCAAATATCATGTATTTGGTACCTCCTTTAACCTTCCACCAGTTAAAAATTGGATTTAAGAGTGTTTGTATTAACAAAAGACACGAACAAAATAAAGTAACTGGCAAAAATCTTTTAAACGATTTTTTTGGAAGAAAGTATATAACTATAGCCCATAAGACAATTGCATTTGCAATTCTAAAAAAATTTGCTATCAACATAACCACCCTACTATTTTTTATTAGAATGTGTTATTCAAACATTTTTAATCTGGAAAGAACAGGAAAAATTGAAATGTTTCTCCCTATCCTAGAAAAGTTTCTAGAAATTCGCCTGAAACCGAACGTGGTAACTAATAAAACTTTTATCAATTTTTATTTTAAAAACTAGGAATAACATACGGAAATTCAACGTATTTTAAAACATCTAGGAAGAAAGTATCACAGTTTCCGAAAAAAAATATGTTGAAAGCGTTGTCACAGACTTTCGAACGTGCTATTATTTAATCAATATTTAGATAATTAACAATATTAAAAAGAAATCGATTTCTAAAACGGATGGAGGAATTAATATGAATGTAAAAATACTAGAAACTCCTGAGAAACTTGGAAAAGAGGCTGCGGCTCAAGCAGCGGAAGTGTTAAATCGAGCTATTAAGGAAAAGGGTTGTGCTAGACTTGCGCTTTCTACCGGTGCTTCCCAGTTTGAAACCATCAATCATCTGATAAGGATGGAGGTTGATTGGAGTAAGGTTGAAATGTTCCATCTCGATGAATATGTGAATCTGCCTGAATCCCACAAAGCCAGCTTCAGAAAGTATCTGAAAGAAAGATTTGTAGATTTTGTATCCCTAAAGAAAGCCCATTTTGTAGATGGAGAAGGCGATTATCAAGAAAAGGTCGAAGAGCTATCCAAAGAAATAAGAAAAGAACCAATTGACCTAGGATTAATTGGTATTGGTGAAAATGCCCATGTTGCTTTTAATGATCCTCCAGCTGATTTTGACACAAAGGACCCCTACATAATTGTAAACTTAGATGGAGATTGCAAAGCACAGCAAGTAAGAGAAGGATGGTTTGAGTCTGTAGAAAAAGTGCCAAATCAAGCCATTTCAATGTCAGTTCATCAAATTATGAGTTGTAAAACAATCATCTCCTGTGTACCTCACAAAGTTAAAGCAAAAGCAATCAAAGATGTTTTTGAAAAAGATGTAACTAACATGATTCCCGCAACCATTCTTAAAACCCACCCAGACATTACTCTATTTTTAGACGAACATTCTTCTTCCGAACTAAACAAAGAAAGCCTAAAACAATACCAATAACCATTTTTTAGAAATCGATTTCTATTTGTAGGGAGGCAAGCCTATGGAAAGCCAGCCGATGCTAGAGAACAAGGTGGTAAAACCTAAAAAAATTAGATCGATGAATCAGAAAAAAAGACTATATGGCATCCTTTTTATTCTTCCGGCCTTCTTATTTATCTTTTCTTTTATGGTTTATCCACTTGTCTATTCGTTCTACATGAGTTTACATGATTACAATTTTGTATATGATGCAAAGCCAACATTTATAGGATTGGAAAACTATATTGAAGCACTTAAAGACAAAAACTTTATCGTTTCATTAAAAAATACATTTGTGTTTGGAACGTCCTATTTTGTGTTCGTAATGGTTATCTCATTAACATTAGCCTTACTTATATTCCATACGAAGCGATTCAATAATTTTCTTAGTACGATCATCTTTTTACCCATTGTTGTTCCTGTTTCTTTATCAGCACTTGTATTTCTATGGATTCTACAAGAAAACTATGGTCTGTTAAACCATATATTAGGTGACGTCTTAAATATGCCATTTTTGACGTATGCCTGGTTGAACAATGGGGATACGGCAATGGCGAGTATTATCGGAGTGAGTCTTTGGGCAACAATCGGATTTGAAACCATTCTATTCCTAGGAGGATTGCAATCGATTCCAAGGGATATCCTTGAGGCTGCTGAGGTGGATGGAGCTAGTGGTTTTAAAAGAATCTTCTATATCATCCTCCCGAATTTGAAGGAGACTTATATTTTAACCGGAATCTGGGCAATCCTACATGGCTTGAAGGTGTTTGTAGAACCGATGGTCATGACGGATGGTGGGCCTGGTAACTCAACACTTGTACTCTACCAAGAAATTTACTATACGGCCTTTACGTATTTTGATATGGGCTATGCTTCAGCGATGGCTTATATCCTTGGAACATTAGCACTCGTATTCTCGTTAATTAATTTCTATATTAACCGTACGAAAGAAAAGGCGTAATGAAGGGGGGAATATGATGAGAGTTTCAAGATTAAGTAGTGGGATTAAGTATTTTATTTTATTCGCAGCAGCTTTGTTTTTCATTACTCCGTTCATTTATACATTATTCAATTCATTTAAATCAGAAGAAGAGATCTTTCAGGTACCACAGAGCTTTTTCCCGAATAATATCATCTTTGATAACTATATCAAGATATTTACGGAAGGCTTTTCAAATTACTTTGTAAACAGTGCCATCATAACCATTGTTGGGGTTATCTTGATCACAGTCTTAAGTGCATTAGCTGGTTATGCATTTGCAAGGTTGCCGTTTAAAGGACAAGATATCTTACTTGTTGCTTTGCTAATGACAATCACTCTTCCACTAGCGATCTTTCTTATTCCGATGTACCTTATGGAAAATCGCTTAGGAATCTTAAATACAAACCTAGGACTGATCCTGCCTAACGTTGCGGTGGGGCTTCCATTTGCCATCTTTATTATGAGGGCAACCTTCTTAAGCATTCCAAAAGAAATTGAGGAATCAGCAGCAATCGATGGCTGTGGCGTCTTCCAAACATGGTGGAGAGTGATGCTGCCGATGGCCAAAAATGGATTAATTATTATCATCATCCATGGCTTTTATAACATTTGGGGTGAATACACATTAGCCAAAACATTAGCGACTGACCAGGCATCCATGCCATTAACTGTTGGTCTAACCCTTTTTAAAGGAGAGGTTTGGGCGTTTGGTACCTTGGCTGCAGTAATCGTCTTATCGATGCTACCGCCAATTATCATATTTATTATTTTCCAAAAGCAGATGGTAGAAGGTATTTCACAAGGGTCAATTAAAGGGTAGAAGGGAGGAGCTGTTGTTATTTAGGCGAGTAGGTTCTCAATGATAATAAAAAATTGCAGGGGGTAGATGTATGAAGAGATTTGCTAGATTACTAGGTTTGATTGTTATTTCCATTGTGTTATTAATCCCTATAGCGTGTTCATCGAAAGATCCAACTCAAAGGATATCAGGTGAAGGAGAGAAAGAGAGCGGAAAAGTAACATTAAAACTCGGGGCCGATGCGTGGATGGTTGAAAAACTAAAATTAGATCAGGCAGTTAAAAAGTTCAATGCGAATCATCCAGATATCCAAGTTCAAATTTCTCCATATGCAGACAGAACGGTACTATCTACTTTTGCCTTACAATGGTCGCAAGGAAAAACAGATGTTGATATCGCAATGGTTGATGGAACTGCAACGGCTGTCCAGTTTCTCGCAAAGGATTTACTAATTGATTTTAATGAAACGGACTTTTTCCAAGGTCCTACTGCAAAAGAAAATTTTGTTGGTAATTCGGTTAGCTTTGGTGAGATTGACGGCTTCCAGTTTGCGATTCCAATCAGCTTAGAAACATATGCAATCAATGTGAATAAGAAAATGTTTGAAGAAGCTGGTCTTTTAGATGCCGATGGCAAAGTGATTCAACCGAAAGATTGGAATGAACTCTATGAATATGCAAAGAAAATGACAAAGGTTGAAGGCGGTAAGGTTACCCAACAAGGTATGACAATTCAGTGGGGACCAAATGCACAATCCACATTAATTTCAGTTGCACAAGCCATGAATGGAACCTTTTACGACAAGGATGGTGTATTAACATTTGATACACCTGAAATGAGAGAAATGCTAGAGATTTGGAAAAAGGGTGCTGACGAAGGCGTTTTCTCAATCGATACATTCACAAACAAAGATGCGGGCCGTAACAACTATAAAGCGGATCAAGTTGCCATGCTTTTACAGAGTGGTTCACACGCTCCTGAGGCAGAACCAACTGTAGGTGAAGGAAATACAACGGTTATCCCAATTCCTGGCTCAGAAGTAAATGGCTCTTATGCATTTACAGCAGGAATCATTGTTCCTAGAGCTTCTAAAAATCAAGAAGCAGCTGTTCAATTTATTCAAGAGGCTTTAATGGACGGTGAAACCCAAATTGCAGCTGGTACGGAGTGGGGGAAACTTCCTGTAATTAAAGAGCATTTCGATCAAATTGATGCAGAATGGAAAGACAACTTACTTGCAATCATTGAAAAGTCTGTCACTGCTCCATTCTATAAAGAATACCCAGTGCTAATCAATGAGGTGCCAAAACTACTTCAACAATATTTAACAGGTGAGATGGATCTTGATACATTCATTGAAGAAGTTGAAGCGATGATCGATGATATTGATAAAAATGTAAAATAACGTAATTAAAAAAGTCGAGGTACATTCCTTTAATCAGCATTTGAGGATGTACCCTTCTTTATATGATGTAGTCTAACGAGGAGAACTATGATGAATGAATCTAAAAAAAATATTACGATATACGACATTGCTAAGGAAGCAAAAGTTTCTCCAGCCACTGTTTCGAGGGTCTTAAGTGATAGTGGATATGGAGTTAGACCGTTACTTCGAAAACGAGTGGAAGAAGCGGCTGATTTATTGGGGTATATGCCTAATATGATTGGACGTCAGCTTAAGAAGAAAATTACTACAAATATCGGGGTAATCCTTCCTTCGATAAGTAATCCTTTTTATCCGAAACTTCTTTTGGGAATTGAAGAAGTAGCGAGGCAAGCGGGTAAGCAGGTTTTGTTATGTAATTCAGGGAGAAGTGCGGATGTTGAAAAGGGTTATTTACAAACGTTATATGAAAATCAAGTGAAAGGAATCATTGTCTCATCCATTTCAGATGACTATTCCATGTTTTCTGAGATACAGGAGAGAGGTGTTTCTCTTGTAGCATTGGATCAAAAAATGGAAAACTTTGATTGTCAGCAAATTCTATTTGACTATGAAAGAGCAGGTTTTATGGCTGCCGAGTATTTATTAAAAAAAGGCCATCGAAAAATAGGGTTTATCTCTGCTCCACTTGATCGATTTAGTCGAAAAAGTGTTTTTGATGGATTTTGCAGCGCGATGCTTCAATATCAAATTGATTTACCTGAAGAATACATCCTTATTTCAACAAATGAATATGAATCGATTGAGAATAGTTACGAATTCGAAAATGGGAGAAACTTGACTGAAAAACTGATGAACTTACAGAATCCACCAACTGCCATTTTTGCTTGTAATGACATGACTGCACTAGGTGTTTACAAACAGTTGAATGAGATGGGCTTAAAAATACCAGATGATGTGAGTGTCATGGGCCTTGATGATATTGAAGTTTCCTCAATGATTTCGCCAGGCCTCACAACCATTCATCAACCAAACTATGAAATGGGAAAAATCGCTTGTAAAATCCTACTGGAAGTACTGGATGGAGAATTTAATGAAGTTGATATTTTGCTCCAACCGAAGCTTATTGAAAGAGGTTCCATAAAGGAAATTGATGTTGGGAGGAAGTTACATGGTACAAAAATGGGTTGGAAAGCATTGGGTTACCGGTGAGACGATTGAAGTTCAAGTCAAGGATGGGAGAATTTCTTCGATCACGAAAGCAACGGAAGAGGCTGAAAATTGGATTGCGCCAGGGCTGATTGATGTTCAAGTAAATGGCATTGGTGGCTTTGACATCAATAGTCATGATTCTACGGTAGAGACCATTCAAAATGTTGTAAGGGTGTTACAAGAAGGTGGCGTAACGAGGTTTTGTCCAACGGTTGTAACAGGAACAAAAGAAAGGATCCTTCACTGTGTTAAAACAATAGCGAAGGCGTGTGAGATAGACCCTGTTGTCAATCATGCGGTTATTGGCATTCACGTTGAAGGACCATTTATTTCAACGGAGGATGGTCCTCGAGGAGCACATAACCGAGATTGGGTTCGAGATCCGGATTGGGATGAATTTTTAGAATGGCAAGAGGCTGCAGGGGGACGTATTCGCAAAGTTACGCTGGCGCCTGAAAAGCCAGGAGCAATACCATTTATAGAAAACCTAGCAAAAGTAGGGGTAGTTGCAGCAATCGGACATTCCAATAGTACGGAAGAAGATATACAGAAAGCTGTAAATGCAGGGGCTACCATGAGTACTCATCTTGGCAATGGGGCACATCCTTATATTAAGCGTCATCCAAATTATATTTGGGCTCAACTTGCAGAGGATCAACTTTGGGCAGGACTGATTCCAGATGGACATCATCTGCCATACTCGACGTTGAAGGTCATGGTTCGAGCTAAAGGCAAGAAGGCCATTTTAACAAGTGATGCTGTAAATTTAGCAGGCTTACCACCAGGTCGCTATCACACGCATATTAATGATGATGTAGTCCTTGAAAAAGATGGGTTTCTACATTTAGCAAGTACACCAGACATCCTTGCAGGATCTGCAACTCCACTACATGTAGGAATTGCAAAGGTGTTAAAAAATGAAATCTTTTCACTTGAAGAAGTCATCAATATGGCTTCACTACACCCCGCAGAACTCTTTGGCCTAGCTGATGACGGAGTCGGAACCCTTGAAGTAGGCTCACCAGCAGACTTTATCCTATTCAATTTCGATAAAGCAAAAGACTTTACCATTCTACAAACAATATCAATGGGGTCATAACTGGGACGCAGGGACAGGTCCCTCGTCCCACACGGGATCCGATTTACACAAGGTCCCTAATAAACTGGGAGGTTTTCATAAAATGCTGAAGGTAGGACAAATTGGTGGAGGAATAATGGGGCAGCAGCACATGACGATTTATCAGCAATACCATCGAAGCCAAATCAAAGCGTTGGCAACCCCGAACCCCACTCGTGGAAAAGAGATAAGTGATCAATTTGGTGTTACGTATTATGAAAATCATCAAGAAATGCTAGAAAAAGAGGACATCGATGCAGTAAGTATTGCTACTCCAGACTTCGCGCATTTTTCTATTGTGATGGATGCATTGGCAGCTGGAAAGCATGTGCTTGTAGAAAAGCCCTTAACCATAGGTGTTGAAGAAAGTAGGGAAATCGTTGCATTCGCCCAACAAAAGAACCTAACAGTGATGACATTATTCAGTAATCGATGGTTATCCTCATATGCTCAGGCAAAACAGCTACTGCAAAAGAAAAATCTGTCTCCAATTATGGGCTATGCCCGAAAGAATGATAGAATCGCTGTCCCAACAGAAATGATCACATGGTCGAATAAAACATCGCCGGCTTATTTTTTGTCCTCACATGATATTGATTTAATGAACTGGTTATTTGACTCAAAGGTAGTCGAAGTCTATGCGACAGCTGTTCATAAAGTACTTAAAGGGAAAGGAATAGATACCCCTGATGCAGTCCAGATTCAGGCAAAGTATGAAAACGGGGCGATTGCAACCTTTGAATCCTGCTGGATCTATCCGAATACATATCCTACAATTGTTGATTCCTTTGTCGAAGTGGTTACAGAAGAAGAGGTTATTTACCTCGATCGAAAAATCGAGAATATCGAATATGGTGGCCCTGATGGGTTTGCGACTCCAAGAAACCAACTAAACTTTGAAATCGGGGGTAAACGAATAGGCGCTGTCCCTTTAGCGATCGAACATTTTGTTGATTGCGTACTCGATAATCAACCTACCCACATTAGCCTTGAAAGCTCTCATCATGTCACCGCAATCCTTAGTGCTGCCCATAAGTCGATTGAATCGGGTAAACCAGAAAGAGTAGTTGATTAAGTGACATAGCTCCTGTGGGTCAGAGGTTATTTTCTTGGCCCACTCGGGTTGCTCATCCTTCCTGTTTTAGCATCTGCATTTCATTCTATTACATAGAGGTGCCGGAAAATGAAAAAATTTAAAGTCGTCCTCACGGATTACGAATACGACACACTCGAACCTGAAATGAGAGTGTTAGAACAACTAAATGCAGAAATCATAACAGCGCAATGCAAAACCGAGGAAGACGTCATACATATCGCGAAAGATGCAGATGGCATCATCCACCAATATGCACCTTTTACCAAGCGTGTCATTGATCAATTAGAAAATTGTAAAGTGATTGCGAGATATGGAATAGGGTTTGATACAGTTGATATCGATGCAGCAACTGAAAAAGGGATATTCGTCACCAATGTAACGGATTACTGTCTTGATGAAGTGGCGGACCATGCCGTTGCTATGTTACTAACATTGGCAAGAAAAATAGTAACTTTAAATAACTCTGTAAAAAGTGGCGAATGGGATTATAAAGTAAGTAAACCGATTTATAGATTGAAAAATAGAGCCCTAGGTCTTGTTGGCTTTGGGAACATCCCGAGAAATGTTGCAAAAAAGGCCCAAGCCTTTGGATTAAAAGTGATTGCGTATGACCCATTTGTTCCAGCTGAAGTTGCTGAAGAAATGAATGTTGATTTAGTGGAATTGGATGAACTGTGCAGACGTTCTGATTTTATTTCGATTCATACTCCGCTTAACAAACATACAAGGGGAATGGTAGGCTTTGAACAGTTTAACCTCATGAAAAAAGAGGCATGTATTATTAATACAGCACGTGGACCTATCATTGATGAACAAGCACTCATTGAAGCTTTAGAACAGAAAAAAATTGCAGCGGCTGCATTAGATGTTCTGGAAAAAGAACCAATCAATAGCGATCATCCACTACTTAGGATGGAGAATGTCCTTTTAACCCCGCACGTCGCCTTTTATTCGGAGGAGTCGGAAATGGATTTAAAACAAAAAACCGCACAAAATGTAGTGGATGTCCTAAAAGGGCAACTACCAAAATACTTGGTTAATAGAAGTGTTCAAGAAAAGTTCTCCTTAAAACGATAGGGTATTCGTAAAGAGATCTTCTGTCCCTATCCAAATATAGGGAAGGGGCTGCATTGTACGTTTTGAACTGTTTTTAAATAGACATCCTTTTTGTAAAGAGCATCTTCAAATATGAAGGTGCTCTTTTTCTTGTGTAATGGAATTTTAAGGACAGTATTACTAGGTGAAAGGAACAATGGTAGCAATCAACCTCACGCTTACTCTATTTACATAGTAGATTAAAAACCCTGCCCATTTCTAAAGCCAATCATGCTTGTTAGAGGATATAGTAGATATTTGTCGAAATATATATTCAGGAAAACGAAATGTAAGCGATTTTTTAATGAATGTGTAGTAGGGGGATTTTATGAAATTTATCAGCTTACGAACAAAGCTTATTGTGGCATTTATTACCTTTATCTTAATCCCTATTTTGGCAGCAAGTATAATAGGATATAAAGAAGTTGAAAATGTACTTCGCAATCAAATTGAATCAACCACGTCTGACCGGTTACATCAGGTAAATATGAATATTGAGCGGAAATTAAAAGCAATGATGTATGCCTCGAATTCAATTGTGTTGGAGGATCATATTCGTGAATTATTAAAGCGACCATACACGACCGAACGAGAGCAGCTTGATATTAGTAAACTAATTAATGATAAATACCTCGAAATCTCCACAACTCTTATATCAGATAATGTCTATTTAACCTTAATCGATAATTATGGAAATATGTATACAAATTGGGGAAGTTCGGAATCGTCGTATGAGAGAATCCTTCGTTCGGAATGGTATAAGCAGACGGTCGATCAAAACGGCTTCATGGTGTGGTCATTGAACCAAGAAAATTACATTCATCCCCAAAAAGAGGGGTTTATAACTGTATCAAGGGTGATCAAAAGTCAAAGTTTAACCGAGAATTTAGGAGTTTTAATTATAAGTGAGCCTGTTGAAAACTATATTAATATCTTAAAAGTTCGAACGAATATTCCTGACAGTTACGGTTTTATGGTGGATGAACAAGGAAGTATGATAGGTGATGAAAGCAAGAATATTAACCAAATCTATCAATATATTAAGCCAACACTTACAAGGGGAATTGATACATTTAATTGGGAGGTCGACGGTAAGAAGGCGATTGTTAGTACCTATCATATCCCACTTACGGGGTGGAGGGTTTTGCAAATTGTATCCCATGATGGAATATTTACGGATGTCAGCAAAATTCAAAATATCGTCTTTATTATATTGTTGGTAAGTATGGCTATATTTATCGGGATTATTATTCTTTTTTCAACCATGCTGACACGTCCTTTAATCAAACTTCGTGAGACAATGAAGCGAGTCGAGGAAGGTGATTTAGATGTTACATTTACAAGTAAAAACAATGATGAGATCGGGCTCCTAGGTAAGAGTTTTAATACAATGATTTCGCAGACACGAGATAATGTAAAGCAGCGAGTTTTGCTTGAAAGGAATCGTGAAAAAGCTAAATTAGAAGCACTCCAGGCACAAATCAATCCCCATTTTCTCTATAATACATTGAATACCATAAGGTGGATGTCAGTTATGGCTGGAACAAAAAATATAACTAAAATGTTGATGTCATTAGGACAACTACTAGATATGAGTATTCATAGAGGACAAGAAGAAATTACATTAAAAGAAGAGCTTGAGAATGTTGAAGCCTTCCTGACGATACAAAAATATCGTTTTGGTGATTCAATTAAGGTGATTGAAGAAATTAATCCTGATACTGTAGATTGTATTGTTCCTAAATTGTCCCTTCAGCCTTTAGTAGAGAATGTATACAATCACGGATTGTTTTTACATGGGGGGACAATGGAAATTCGCACTCAATCAACGAATGACATCCTAGAAATTCATGTTATAGATAATGGAAAAAATATGGATCAAGAGAAGGCTAGTCAATTAATGAATGACATACAAAAAGAAAAACATGAAGGACTCTCTGGTATAGGTCTTAAAAATGTTCATCAGCGGATTCAAATGATGTTCGGTGAACAATATGGGATTAAGATATGGCGTGATAATATAGAAGAAAAAACATATGTGACATTATCATTACCTGTTAAACGATTCTAACCATTATTAGAAGAGCCAACAGTCATCCAATGGTAAATTAGCAATGCTGTAGGGGGGATTTTAAGTGAAAACTCGAATTGTCATTATTGATGATGAGGTATTTGTTCGAAAAGGGATTATTTCAAGTATTTCATGGGACCAGTACGATATCGAACTAATTGGCGAATCCTCAGATGGTAAGTCCGGTCTGGAATTAATCCGTAAGCATATCCCAGATATAGTCATTACAGATATCCGCATGCCGAATATGGACGGGTTAGAGATGATTCGTTTAATTCGACAAGAACTTCCACATATAAAAATACTAATATTAAGTGTTCTAGATGATTTTAGTACCATTAGAGAAGCATTACGTTTAGGTGTCAATGACTACATCAATAAACTTACAGAGCCTGAGGAGTTATTGCGTGTGGTCTTAAATCTAAAAAATACAATAGATCAAAGTGACACTTCATCTTCGAATATTCAAAATCAAGTTGCGAAAAATGGGCAGAACCATAAACTAGAAGATTGGTTATTGGGTACCTCAATGGTAGATGATGAATCTCTTAGGGAAAGTAATCTGTATCAGGTAGGTATTCTTAGTGGAAATCAAATGGATTACTCGGAAATCCAATCAATTCTGAAACAGTCCAAAGGAGTAACTTTTTCACTAGTTGAAGAGCTAGAATTGGATCATTTCCTATTCTTTATAAGTGGAATAGATGCGGAATATCTTGAAAATGCAGTATTGCTGTTACATAAGAATTATAATAAATCCTCTATTGGTTTAAGTAAAATTTTTGGAGACGTCAGTAATCGAAAAGTAGCCTTAGAACAAGCTATCCAAGCAAATGAATACAGATTCCATAGAGGAGATGGACATGTCATTCTCTATCAGGAAGTACACCCCTCCAAAAGAGAATACTCTACATTCTTTGAGTCTCAATCGCTTAAAGATTATCAAGTGTATATTGAGGGAGATGCAACTGATAAAGCTGACGATGCTTTTAACAAGTTATTCCCTATTGCAATTGATGAATCTATCCCCCCACAATCTGTACGGGACAGTGTGTACCAGTGGTTATCAACAAATATTATGTTGTTAAGAGACTGGGGGGGAAATCTTGAGGGAATGCTCCAAGGTCAATCTCCATTTGAGCAAATTCAACAATTCAAAACGTACTTTGAACTTCGTGAATGGTGTTACCGCCTTCATCTTGTGATTCAAGAAATGCTTCAAGCAATAAAATCTTCAAAGAGTAGATTTGAAATACAAAAAGCAATTGAATATCTAAAAATTCATTATATGGATCCATTGCGAGTTCAAGATATCGCTAGTTTGGTTAACCTAAGTGAAAATTACTTTAGTAATTTATTTACCAAAGAAACTGGGAAAACCTTTACCCATTATTTGCAGGAGACTCGGGTCGAAAAATCAAAGGAACTATTAAGAAATCGACAAGCAGACTGGGTAGAAGTAGGAGCTCAAGTAGGATTTGAGGATCCAAAGTATTTTTCAAAAATCTTTAAAAGATACGTGGGTTTAACTCCGGTACAATTTCAAAATGGAAAAAACTAGTCTAAGTTAAAGTATCAAGTTATTCACTTGATACTATTTTTATGACTTTTCTGTGAATTGGAGTGCGATATCAAAGAATTGTAGGTAAGGGCTTTCAAGTTCATGGAATAGTCCCTCATCTTCAAACATATGTCGGTACCTATCTCTTTATCGTTCACTTACAATCAAAGATATACAAAAGGTCTAGGAAAGGTGGAGGTAGGTTGATTCGTACGCATAGAGAGGCTTTAACTGGATGGTTATTTATACTTCCTTGTTTAATAGGATTTGGCCTCTTAACGTTAATTCCCATTCTGTTTTCATTAGTTCTTAGTTTTACAGATTGGAATTTTCTTGAAGGCCTTAAGGGGATCCGCTTTATTGGTTTCGAAAATTTTATCAAGATGTGGTCCGATGAATGGTTTACTAAGAGTTTGGTAAATAATATCGTTTTTACCATTGTCGTAGTTCCTTGTACGATGATTTTATCATTAATCACAGCAGTTATTCTAAACGATAAAGTCTTTTTAAAGTCAACAATTCGGTTAATGATCTTCATGCCTTATATTTCTAGTATTGTTGCAGTATCTGTCGTATGGGCCATTCTTTATAGTCCATCATACGGTCCCATTAATTCATTTCTTGCAAGCCTAGGAATATCGGATTTACCTGGATGGTTGTCAAGTACAACCTGGGCTCTTCCGGCGATTATCATTATGACAATATGGATGAATATTGGATATAACATGATCATCTATTTAGCAGGGTTGCAAGGAATTCCAAAGGAACTGTATGAAGCAGCAAGAATAGATGGTGCTGGCCCGATTACAAGTTTCTTTAAGATCACAGTACCATTATTATCTTCAACTTCGTTTTTTGTTCTCGTTACATGTATTATTCAGTCATTCCAGGTATTTGCTGCCATCTTTATCATGACACAAGGTGGACCTGGAAACGCCACAAGCGTAATTACTTTTTATATTTATCAAACAGGGTTTAGTTTTTATGACATGGGTTACGCATCAGCAATGGCTTGGGTATTATTTTTAATCGTCTTTCTTGTAACCGTTTTCCAATGGCGTGGACAGAAGAAATGGGTAAATTACTAATGAAAGGAGTGGTGTGATGGATGCGCAAGTTGTAACCACAAAAAATAGTGTTGATGTAAAAACGCAGAACGTGTCATGGCTGAGGAAAAATTGGAAGAAGCTTATTCTTACATCACTATTATTGTTGTTTGCGCTCAGTATGGTCCTTCCTTTTATTTGGATGTTATCAACCTCATTTAAAAAACCAATTGACGTATTTACTTTTCCGATTGAGTGGATTCCTACTACGTTTGAATGGGGTAATTATAAAGAGGTTTGGTTTGGAACGAAGCCATTTTGGGTGTACTATTTGAACTCGATTAAAGTGACAGGCATCACTGTAATAGGAATTGTGATATTCAGTTCTGCTGCTGCGTATGGATTTTCAAGAATTCAATTTAAGGGAAGAGACGCTATCTTTCTCTTGTATCTAGCAACGCTAATGATTCCGGAGCAAGTAACCCTCATTCCAAGATTTGTTTTATTTAATTACATGGGGATTTATAATTCGCATTGGGCTCTTATTTTGCCGGGTATTTTCACCGCATTGGGCACATTTTTACTAAGGCAGTTTTATTTGTCTATACCAAAGGATTTCTCAGAGGCTGCGCAAATGGAGGGGGCAAATCATTTTCAAATTTGGACAAAAATCATTATTCCTCTTTCAAAGCCAGCGCTTGTTTCGCTCATTATTTTAAGCTTTACTCTGAATTGGAATGAATTTGTCAATCCGCTCATTTTTATCACAAGTGAAGAATTATTTACGGTACCTTTAGGACTTTCTAATTTTATAGATGAATCTGGTACGGATTATACTTTAATGATGGCGGCGGCCGTTAGTGCAATTCTTCCAGTCCTTATTTTATTCTTAGCGTGTCAGAAGTGGTTTATTGCAGGTGTAGCAGCAAGTGGTATAAAGGGATAAACAAAAAGATGTAAGGGGTGTCTTAATTGAAAAAGTTTCTAACTTTAATTGCTTTTATGTTGTTAGTTTCTAGTTTTGTTGTGGGCTGCGCAAGCTCATCAAGCAATGGAGGGAATGAAAAATCGGACAATGATGTCGTTCATTTGAAGTTTTGGGGAGCTGTTCCTGCTGAAAGTGGACCACAAGAAGCAGTAGATAACTGGAACGCAGCGAATCCTGATATTCAAGTTGAATATGTAAGGTATGTTAACGATAAAGCGGGTAATACCAAATTAGAAACCTCCCTTCTAGCAGGTGGGGAAGTCGACGTGTTTGTTAATTATCGTATTGATAAGCTTGATAAACGTATTAAAGCAGGCATGGCAGAACCACTTGATCAATTTATTGAGAAAGATAGCTTTAATATTGAAGAAAACTTTGGTGAAAATTCAATTGTTAAAATTGATGGGAAAACACACTATATACCAGCCATTATCTTAAACGACTTTGTCACGATCAACAAAGGATTTTTAGATGAAGCAAATCTCGAAGTTCCAACTGATTGGACATGGGATGAATATGTGGAATATGCGACTACCCTATCCCAAGGAGAGGGTCCAAACAAGCGTTGGGGTTCATTTGTTGGAAATCTTGAACCTAAAATCTATGAATGGATGGATAAGGCAGTTAAAACAGAGCTTGGTTCAAATGCATTTTTCAAGGAAGATGGAACAAGTAATGTAGACCATCCAGTCTTCAAGAAGTATTTAGATACAATGGTTAACATGGAACGTGAATTGAAGGTACAGCCACCATTCTCAGAAGCGAAAGCAACCAAAATGCAAGGTACTGACTTATTTTTAACAGGAAAAGCGGCTATGAACTGGAGTGGAACTGCTGCTATTCGAAGTATTAAAAACCTAGAAGATTACCCGCACGACTTTGTGACTGCATTTGCTCCACCACCTAAGATGACTGAAGATAGCAAATATCTTGGTGGAGGAACAGGTTATTTAGACTTCGTTGCAATTAACTCACGATCAAAAAATAAAGAAGCAGCCTGGAAATTCGTTAAATGGTATGTGACAGAAGGAAATGAACCGCTTATTTCTGGTGGACGTGTACCGGCATGGAAAAAGGCAGATCCAAATAAAGTAGCTGAATTAGTATTAGGTGAAAATCCAGAAAAATTATTTGATGTTGATTCTTTCAAACGTGTTGTACTAAATCAAGATATTGACATTGTTGTAGATACAAAATTTGATAACTTGGCAGAAATTCAAAAAATCGTTGAAGAGCAAGGTGAGAAGGTCTTAATTGGTGAACAAACGTCGGATGAAGCAATAACAGAAATGAAAAAAGCGATCGATAGCGCATTAGAATAGGAGTTGCTAACAGATGACTTTTGAAAAAAACTATGATGTTGCAGTAATAGGCGGCGGTCCTGCGGGGGTTGCCGCAGCGATTGCTGCAGGTAGAATGGGTGTAAAAACAGTATTAATTGAACCAAATCCATTTTTAGGTGGAGCTGGAACTGCTAGTATGGTAGGACCTTGGATGACAAACTATCACCAGGATACACAGGTCATTAGAGGTGTGTTCCAAGATATTGTGGATGAACTGGTTAAGCATGAAGGTTCAACGGGGACTCTTAAATGTCCTTACGATGATCCTGGTAATACGCAAGGTACAGGTGGTCATATTACACCTTTTGATGGTGAAATCCTAAAATATGTTTTGAACAAAATGGTCATTGAAGCAGGAGTAGACCTTTTATTAAACACATATGTTGACACTGTTACAAGTAATAATGGGAAGATTGAATCCGTTAGTATTAAGACAAAATCTTCTCGCAGTACACTTGAAGCAAAGGTTTTTATTGATTGTACAGGTGATGGGGATATTGCCGTCCAGGCGGGTGCTGAATTTGAATTTGGACGGAAGCAAGATGGGTTAAGCCAGCCTGTAACGACCATGTTTCGAATGAGTTATGTGGATATTGATCGTTTTATCGAGTATACAGATAAGAATCGAAATGAGTTTGTTTGGTTAACATACCCAGTTCTTCCTGACAATCTACCAGACTATTTTGCTGATAAAATGGTAGCTGTAACGGGCTTTAATGATCTAGTTGCGAAAGGTCAGCAAAGTGGGGAGCTGAATTTGGGACGAGAAAGAATCACCATCTTTTCTGATTTTAAAAAGGGTGATGTACTTTTCAATGCAACGAGATTGAATAAAGTAAATGCGCTAAACAACAATGAACTCATTCAAGCAAGTTTAGATTTAAAAGAACAAGTGATGTCCTTAACTAAATTTGCCCGAAAGTATTTACCAGGGTTTGAAAAGGCCGTTTTATCTGGAGCGTCCTCACATGTTGGTGTTAGAGAGACAAGAAGAATTATTGGCGATTACGTTCTAACTCAAGAAGATGTGTTACGAGGGAGAAAATTTGACGATGGCATTGCAAAGGGGTGCTTCCCTGTAGACATTCATAGCCCGACGGATAAAAAGAATGTCTGGGTTGAATTGGATGACGCATATGATATTCCGTACCGTTGTCTACTTCCGGTTGGTTTAGAAAACACTTTGATTGCAGGTCGTTGTATTTCGGCAACGCATGAAGCACTTGCTTCTGCTAGGGTTCAATCGCATTCCATGGCACAAGGGCAAGCAGCCGGTGTGGCAGCAGCATTATCTGCCCAGCAAGGAGTAAAAACCCGCGAAGTATCAGTTCGTGAACTTCAAAGTTATTTACGGCAACAAGATGCAATTGTTGCTGGCGATCTTGAAGTAAGTAGATGATTAGGGAGGTCTGCATAGAAGCAGACCTTTCTTTTTAATAAGGAGGTTTCCGGATGATAAATAACGTGGGATTATTAGGTAGAATCAATGTCCTTTTTGAATGGATTATGAATCTCGTGTATGTCAATATTTTATGGATTGTCTTTACCATTTTAGGCTTAGGGATTTTTGGAATTATGCCTTCCACTGCAGCCATGTTCCATGTAACAAGAAAATGGGTCATGGGAGAACGTGATTTTCAAATCTTTCCGTTATTTTGGGAGAAATATAAATGTGAATTTGTGCAAATGCAAGCCTTAGGGCTCATTTTTGGAACGGTAGGATTCCTTCTTTTATTTAATTATCATTTCTTTTCGGAACAAAATATTATTTTTGGTAAATTTTCAATGTTAGGCTTAATGCTACTCTATTTAGTCTCTATCCTTTTTTTATTTCCAATATATGTTCATTTTGACATGAAGCTTCTAACATATATAAAAAGTGCGTTCATCATTGGGATTTCTCATATTTTGCAAGGCCTTGTGATAGTTAGTGGTTGCGCTTTTATCTTTGTCGTATGTTCTTTCTTCTCAGCCACCTTTTTCTTTCTATTTGGCAGCCTCTCAGCACTATGGACCACCTACATCGCATACAACTGGGGGTTCCTGCGGGACAGAGGGACAGGTCCTTCGTCCCCAATCATAGGTTAAATGCGATATTAGATCAGAATATTAAAATCCCGTTTGGTAGGAACCTATACTAATCGGGATTTTTTTATTTTTTCACGCGGATTAAACTATCGTTATAGAGCTTTGACCACATTCAAACAGGGAATAAGGCCATAATAGTATATTTCAAGAAGGAAATAAGTGAACTATATGATTCATTACCTTACCCCTGCTTCCCAGTATTTTGGAGCACTATTGAAATTAAAAGCTAAATAAAAAAATCTGGACTTAGTGAAACAGTCCAGATTTTTTTAATTTTTGTTTGATAGGGGTCCCCATTTTATTTAGCGGTTCTTTGAGCCATGCACCAATAATAACGGCTACTATCCCAAATAGGCTTAAGACTAAGATATTATTGAAGACCGTTCCCCAGACAATGCCACCTACGGCCTCCCGAATTAAACTAACTGCATACGTAAATGGAAGGTAGGGATGAATATACTGAAAAAAGTGTGGCAACAGGACAACTGGGAATGTGCCGCCGGAACTTGAGATTTGCAAAACAAGTAGCACAATCGCGAGCGCCTTTCCTACATTGCCAAGAACAGATACTAGGGTGTAGATCATCGCAACAAAGACAACACTGATAAATACACTAAACAAGATAAAATAGAAGGGAGCACTCACCTCGACTCCCAGTATCCACATATCTCCCATCGTTACGATAATGGTTTGTAAAATACCAATCACCAAAAATGTGAATCCTTTTCCAAAATACTCTTGTCTGCCAGTGATGTTCTCAACTCCGTGTGCTTCAACCGAAAGAAGTGAAATCATTAATAATCCGCCAACCCATAATGATAAGACTGTATAAAATGGAGTCATCCCAGTCCCGTAATTTGGAAGCGGGAATAGCTTGTGGGAGTCTAAAATAACAGGTTCGGCGAAGAAACCTCGTTCTGCCTCGGGGTCATTTCGCAGTAATTCGATCATGTCATTGATATCAGCTTTTTGATTGAGATCTCGTATTTTTTTGGCAAGTTCATGGACTTTTTGATTGAGATAAGGGTACTGATTTCGTGCTGCCACGATGGTGTTTTTCCCTTCTTGTAGATGATCATTCGCGTTCTTAAGGATTGTTTCGATTTGTGGTATGATTTTTTGAACTTTTACTATGATCTCTTTTGCTCCTTGTAAAACCTCTTTCATATTTTTTAACTGGGCTTGAATTCTCGGTTCAATTTCATTGTTGTATTGAGTAATGAATGTATCGATTTGATCTCTTGTGTTTGTTGAATAACTTTTGATCTCCTCTAGGCTTGGTATTTCCGCTTTGTTTTCCTGAATTATCTTCTGAATATCATTTATTTTTTGTTCTAAGGCGTCTGCGTTGGTAATCGCATTTTCTAAATTATTGTTTTGAACTATGGCTTGGTCATTGAATTGTTCTTTTAAATGATTTAGTTCATTCTGTATTTCATGTAATTGTTCATATTCTGGATGTTGCATGAGTGAATCAAGTTGACTAAAGTTGATACCCTGGCTGTATACGACGCTTTTCAAATCAGCTAGCAGGTTTTGTAGGTTATCGATATCTAATTTGGCTGCGTTGGCAGCATTCACTAATTCTGTAAGATTGACATCTACAGACTGGATATAGTCATCTACGAGATGAGTTGCATTTTGCACCTTTGTCAGATCCGCTTTTACGATAGGCGACAATTCATTAAAACGAGTTTCTGCTTTCGTTAGGAACGTATTCGCATCCTCGATTGTATGTAAGGCTTGATTCGTTTTGTCCTTTACTTTCGGAATCAATTCTTGACTATCTCGTATGACTGATTCTGCTTGAATGATATCCCTGTAAACATCGTCAAGTGTAGTTTTAATGGAAGGCAATTTTTCTTCTAATAAAAAAATAAAGGATTGAAATCGTTCAATATCTGGTAAATTTTGTTCTATTTCAGTTCCGAGTTGATTAAAAACGTCGAATATGATCCCATTTACTGTTGAAACGAACTGACTGGTAATCTGCTCGGTGATCACGGTTGCCCCTTTTTCCGTGATTTTGGGTGAAATGGCGTTGACCTTTTCATTGACATAATATTCAATAGTTGCCTTCGTAGGATTGTCACTGATGACGGTTCCAAGCTTTTTTGAAAAGTCTGAGGGGATGATCATAACTGCGTACAGGTCGCCAGACTTAACTTCCTTCATTGCTAGGTTGCGGTCAATAAAATGCCACTCAAACGAGTTGTCATTCTTTAATGTTTTCATTAAATCAGAACCAATATGAATTTCCTTGTCCTCTACTGATGCCCCTTGATCCTCACTCACAATCCCAACGGGTATTTGGTTTGTATTGCTGTATGGGTCCCATGACGCTTTAATGTTGAACCAGGCATAAAGAGAAGGAAGTAGAATAAGAGCCGTAATCACAACTGCTGCAACCCAATTTGTATACGTATTTCGGAGATCATTGAAAAAAATCATTCTGATATTTTTCATGGAGTTGTTCCTTTCTAAAAAGACGTTCCTTTTAGTAATGCCTTGAATATTTACTTATTATCAAATTCTTTTTGAAAGGCTGTTTTCATAAATTTTGTTTCCATGGGAATTTTTCCCGTAAAAGTTGAAACTTTCTGATATAATTTGTAGTATATTGGTGAAATATGGGGGTTACTCCTCGTTAGAAGCAGGAAATACGTAATTTTAAATTTAACAAATTGGTGGGTAAAAAATGGTTTTTGATGGGATTCTCATTGCGATTATTGTGGGTTTTTTTCGAAAAGGTAGTTTGCGAGGATTGGCTGATTTACAGTTAAAATTCGGATGGATTTTTCCGATTCTTGTTTTTCTGCAGTTTTTTGTTTATTTTCTACAGAATAAGTATGAAATGCTGGGGTCTCTTAGTGGCTATATTTATATGGTTGTCTATGTGATTGGGATGGCGTTTCTTTGGGTGAACCGACATAATTCTGGTTTTACTCTTATTTTAATCGGGACATTCCTAAACTTCCTTGTCATGGCTTTGAACGGAGGTAGAATGCCAGTATTAGAGTCTGCTGCAACGCTACTAGATCCGCATTACTTAGACACATTAAAAAATGAGCTTTATGCGAAACATACACTGCTCACAGAGAGTAGTAGATTAGGTTTTTTAGGTGATATAATACCTCTAACGGACCCGTATCCGCGTTCTCAAGTCATTAGTATTGGAGATGTTGTGATGAACATTGGCGTCTTCCAATTTATCCAATATTTAATGGTACATAAAAATAAACACACATCATTAGAAGATGAAACCCCTTCATTGAAGGAGGTGAAATCATGAAAACAAAAGTAACTCGTATTTTACTAAATGCAGTTATCCTTGGATCTGTTGTACTTGCTTTTACTTCTGGTTGGAAACTAGTATAAATGATTAACCTAGGAGGAGGATGTTGAATATCCAATGAGTCCTCCTCTACCTTTTAACCCGAGGGATGATAAAACATGAAATTAAACTTTAAACCCATACATGTATACACGAGCATTACCATTATAGTAGGAGTATTTTCATTCCTCTATTTTTATGATTATAATATCACCTTATCAGATTGGGTGATCATATTTGTATTAATCGGTTCTATTACTCTTTTAAACTATCATGTTATCCATATCCCGCCAAAGGATAATTCACTTTCTCTAGATTCTTCTATTTATCTCGCTAGTTTGTTTATGTATGGACTAGACGTTACCCTTTTTGTACTGGCATTGTCCAGTCTTATCTATGTTTTTGTCCAACGGAAAATAGCTTGGTGGAAGCATTTATTTAATTTCTCGATGTACAGCATTATGATTATCGCCTCCTATTTTTCACTTGTTTTTGCTGGAGGATCAGTTGGAGAAATCGATACACATCATCTGTTGCCATATATTCTATCTCTATGTACGTATTTTATTTGCAACATGCTCTTTATTATTTCTTATTTCTTTCTTTATGGTAGTGGTAGTATTGAGAACGTAATTAAAGGGGTCACTACTGATAAAACTTTTGTGATTAGTTATTTTACGACGTTGTTACTACCCTTGATTCTTGGAATTTTGCTAAAAGCAGAAGGTATATTTGGCCTTTTTTTATTCGTTTGTATTGCTTTACTGTTATCAGCTGCATTTGATCAGCATTTTAAGCTCTATCAAGAGATTTCAGATAAGGCGAATAAGGATTTCTTAACAGGTTTAAATAATCATGGCTATTTTAAAGAATTATTTGATGCTGAAATATCAAGTGCTAGGGAAAATGGAACGCCTGTCAGCTTAGCACTTTTAGATATAGATGATTTTAAAAAATATAATGATTTATATGGTCATATTCAAGGTGATCATTTACTAACATTTTTCGGTTCAATCTTAGAAGAAGAAGCAAATTCACATGACTATATCGTTGGGAGATACGGTGGAGAAGAATTTTCAATTGTCATGCCGAACACTTGTGTGGACGACGGATTAGCTTTCATTGATTCATTGCGAAAAAAAGTGAATAATAGCTACTTCAAAGGTGTAGAAGCACTTCCGTATGGCTGTCTATCTTTTTCAGCAGGCGTTGTGGAGTGGGAAAAAGGGATGTATGATGCATCCGAAATATTGAATAAAGCCGACCAAGCGATGTATTATGCGAAAGCACAAGGAAAAAACATTGTTCAGGTATTCGATGAGAATTCTCAATACTTTGCTCAAAATGCGATTAATCTCGATCAAGAGTTAACCGAAGCTGAACAACAGCTAAAGATCTTCTTATCGAAAGATGTGTACACCTATCGTCATAGTAAACGTGTCTTCCAATATGCGGTTGATTTCAGTAGTAGACTAGATTTAAGTGAATCTGAAAAGAAGACGTTAATATTAGGTGCCCTGATTCATGACATCGGTAAACTAGAGATTCCTCGTGATATTATCAATAAAAAAGGAAAACTCGAACCTCATGAATGGGAAATGATGAAGAAACACGTAACCTGGGGGAAAGAAATTATCTCGACCAATAAAAAATTGGAGCCTTTGATTCCATTAGTTGAGCTTCATCATGAACGTTTCGATGGAAAGGGATATCCGCATGGCCTACAAGGTGAAAAAATTCCGAAACTGGCTCGCATACTATGTGTGTGCGATTCCTTTGACGCCATGACAACAGAACGCCCATACCAAAAGACAAAAACCTTCACCGAAGCCATCGACGAACTAAGAAAATGCTCAGGAAGTCAATTCGATCCAACATTAGTCGAACCCTTCATCGGGATGATCGAAGAGAAATATGCAAACCAAATAAAAGAAGAACTCGTCATAAGTTCGTAAAAACCAGTGGTCGGTGGCTGCTGGTTTTTTGGGGTTGGGACAGAGGGACAGGTCCCTTGTCCCAAATCTAGGTGTCAAACAATATATTATACTAAAATATCAAAAACCCGATTAGCAGTAATCTGTACTAATCGGGCCTTTTTTGAATTTATCGATTTCAAACAAACGTTTGTTTAATGGTCTAAATCAGCAGTGGCATGAAACTCTCAATTCAATCAATCGTTTGTTTGAATTTAATTCGCTAGGTAATCGGTATTGCAAATGAAACTGTTATACTATCAATTTGGTATTCTGAAAAAGGGTCGGAGGGACAGGTCCCTTGTCCCAGGAAAAAAATGGTGGGTCAAGGGACCTGTCCCCTTGACCCATTATTTCACTAAAGTGGATACTTCACCATAGGAAAGCACATTATCTGTTATTTTATTAAATGTACGTTGGTTCACGATCTCGTCGCCGATTTGTTTCAAGAGGGATACACTGGCGCGGAATGGACTAGAGCCAGTACTTACTCTTTCAATTCCTATTTCAGATAACTCTTCTAATGAAGGAAGCCCCGGGACGGCTAATAGATTAATTGGACAATTGACTGCTTTTCTAAGTTTTTTAATTTCATCGATATCTTTCAGAGCGGGGACGAAGACACAATCTGCGCCAGCTTCCTCATATAGCTTTACGCGGTAGATCGCTTCGTCAATACGAGATTCTGGTTCGCCAATATTTAGCCAAAAAATATCCGTGCGTGCATTGATAAACAACGGAAACCCAATTGAATCACAGTACTCCCTAATGGCAGCAATCTTTTCCTTCTGCAGTTGTGGATCATAAATCGGAGAACTAGCATCACCAGTAGCGTCCTCGAGATTGATACCAACCAAACCAGCTGATATAACTTGTTCTATTGTATGTAAAACTTCCTTCGTCGTCTCTCCATAACCTGATTCAAGGTCCGCGCTTACTGGTACGTCAACCGCGTTAACCATATTCTTGATAATACGTAACATCGTTTCAAATGGAATCTCTTGTCCATCAGGATACCCCAGTGACATCGCAATCCCTGCACTTGTTGTACCAATTGCTTCACATCCGCATTCCTCGAACATTTTTGCACTGATTACATCCCATGCATTCGGTAGAATCATGGTATTTGGCCCCTTATGGAGAGCCCGAAAACGCTCTGCTTTAGCTACTAGCTGTTCACTTATCATCGCCAAACTCCTTTCTAATTTCGAATCAAAACTATAATCTTATTGTAACTTATTTCTGGGGTGAAGGGACAGGCTCAAAAGGAAAAATATGGTGGGACAAAGGACCTGTCCCTGTGACCCACCAAAATTGTTGGGAATAAAATAAATTATTTGACTATTTTAAATAATAGTGATAAATTGGTTTTGGATACTAAATCAGGTTTACTATATAAAACCAACAAAAAAGGGGGGACTAGATTGGAAAAGAAATATTGGGTTCCAGCTTTAGAGCGAGCAGATAAAGTTCTCGACCTGATTGCGTATCGTCCAAACAAGTATAGATTAATAGATTTGTCCAAGGAATTGGATATGAACAAGAGCTCCCTTTTTTCTATGTTGAATACCTTGGAGAGCCTGGGGTGGGTTAAAAAGGATAGGGATGACACCTATTCGTTGGGTATGAGATTCGGATTATTTAGTACGTTGTATGTAAGCCAGTTCGATTTTGTTGATACATTTTTGATTGAGTCAGAGATTACAGTATCAAATCTAGGCGAAACTGTGCAGCTTTCAGTTCTTGACGGGACAGATATTCTCTACGTCGCCAAGAAAGAAGGATCCTCTCCAATTCGAGTTGTATCTGGTCCGGGTATGAGATATCCTGCCCATGCAACCGCAATGGGAAAGGTTCTGCTATCCAAGTATAATTATCATGAACTTGAAGAGTTATATGCTGGAAAGAAGATGGAAGCAAAGACTCCATATACAGTCCAGACCTTGGATGAGCTTTGGCAACAAATCGAATCCCTAAAGGAAAACGGATATATTAGGGAATATCAAGAGGCTGTTGAGGGTTTCACTTGTATCAGTGTTCCAATCAGAAACAATAAGGGAGATATTATCGCAGCAGTTAGCGTCACGATGCTCCCGGTGAACTGGGAACGGAAACAAAAGCAGGTGGAGAAGGAGATTCTGGATCTAGCCCACAGGATTTCACTAAAGGCAGGATACAGTACAACTCAAAACTTAGATAAAGGAGTGGTTAGATGAGACTTCAAGGAAAAGTAGCTTTGATTACTGGAGCAGGTTCAGGAATTGGAAGAGAAACTGCTCAACTCTTCGCCAAAGAAGGTGCTTTGGTAGTTGTGAATGATACTTCCGAACAAGGCGGTTTGGAGACACTAGAGCTCATAAAGAATAATGGTGGGGAAGCAACCTTCATTCAAGCTGATGTGACAAAAGCGGATGACGTCCAACGAATGGTTGATGAAATCATCCGTCACACAGGTAAAATCGATGTACTCTTTAATAACGCAGGAATCTCAGGAGTTGGTATGCTACATGAAACGAGCGAAGAACTCTGGGATAAAGTTGTAAACGTTAACATTAAGGGTGTCTATATGACAAGCAAGTACGTCATACCGCACATGATTGAGAGAAATGAAGGTACAATCATTAATATGTCTTCTTGTATTGCGGAAATCGGACTAAAGCTACGAGCTGTTTATGCAACAACTAAAGGAGCTGTCCTATCATTGACGAAATCTATGCAGGTCGACTACGCTCCATACAATATTCGGGTAAATGCTCTACTTCCAGGTACAATCTTGACGCCTTTTGTAGAGAACTACCTTAAAAACTCCTATGATGATCCTGAAGAGGCGATTGAAGGGATTAAAAAGAGGCAGCTAAGCGGTAATCTTGGTCGTCCGGATGATGTTGCAAAAGCAGCACTGTTTCTCGCTTCTGATGAGTCTTCGTTTATGATGGGTGCACCACTATATATCGATGGTGGAGTTGTATTTGGAAAAAATGCTTAACTGGAGGGTTTGAAATGAAATTAGGAACGTATCTATACAACCAGCAAGAACGACTGGCAGTTAAATTGAATCATTCTCTAATTGATGTCGAAAAGACAGCTGAACAGAATAATTGGAATGTAGTACCTGAGGATATCATGAACGTAATTGGTATGCCATCAGATGAATTCAAACATTTCGAGGAACAGATTAAACAAGCTGTACATAACGGGCAGGCAACAGTGGTCAACGAAGAGGAAGTAACCTGGGGTCCATGTGTAACCCGACCACATAAAATTATCTGTGTTGGTTTGAATTACAAGAAGCATGCTGACGAGACAAATGCTCCTTACCCTGAAGTGCCAATTCTTTTTAACAAATTTGACAACACACTGACTGGTCATAATGCTGAAATCGAAATTCCGGGTGTTACCAATGAATTGGATTATGAAGTTGAGCTTGGTATTGTAATCGGCAAGGAAACGAAAAACATATCAGAGGAAGAAGCACTCTCTCATGTATTCGGATATTGCGCGGTCAATGACCTATCCGCACGAGACTTACAAATGAGAACGCCGCAGTGGCTGCTCGGGAAATCTTGTGATGGCTTTAGCCCGGCGGGTCCTTACCTAGTCACATCGGATGAAGTTGGAAATCCCAACAATCTTACACTTAAAACGTATGTGAATGGTGAACTCAGACAAAACTCAAACACATCAGATATGATTTTCTCATGTGCAGAAATTGTGAGTTATATATCTAAACATATGACTCTATTGCCGGGAGATTTAATTCTAACAGGAACACCAGAAGGCGTCGTTCTTGGACTTCCACAAGAAGAGAGAGTTTACATCCAGCCTGGTGACGTAGTCACTGTTGAAATCGAGAAGCTTGGTACATTAACCAATAAGTTTGTCGAAGAAAAAGTTTTAGTTTAATTGAAAACCCTTACTTAAAAAGTAGTTTAGTATGTTGATTGAAATGGAGGCACGAATCTACAGGAAAAGCAAACTTTGAAAAGACCAACTAGAGTAAAACAGCTAAGAAGACTTACTGGACCATCATGTAAATTAATGTGCCCAAAACGAAAAAGTACCTAAAACAATTAGCTGTTTAAAAAGTCCTGCGGTAATATGTCAAGTACCAAAATCTAAGGAATTGGAAATTGTAAGCCAACCAATACCTAAAAAAGACAATACTTAAGAAACCCAGTAAGATATTAAACCATTTACTGGAAAACATTGAAGGATTTAGGATGTTTTATCCTTTAGTTATTCACCTTCCTTCTTGGCGTGTAGACTTGATCGTTGCGTAGCAGCGCATCGACCAACCGCACAAGTTTTCTTGCCGTTAAGACGAGTGCTCTTTTGTGTTGATGCTTAGGAACCTCACGATATTTTTTCAGGTAGTATGCCCGAAATTCAGGTTCATTTCGTTGAACCGAGTTGGCAGCTTCAACAAGGTAATAACGAAGAAATCTATTTCCTGAACGTATCATTTTGGTTTCCTCAGCTTGGAACTTGCCTGATTGATGCTTGGACCATGTAAGTCCACTATATTTGGCAATGGAAGCTTGGTTATCAAAGCGATCAATTTGTCCAATTTCGGCTAAAATACCAGCGGTATAGACTGGGCCTATTCCTGGAATCGTCTGTAAGGTATTAGGGATACCTTCTAGAAGCTTTTGGATGGCTTTGTCAAGTTCTTTAATCTGTTTAGTTATACTACGGATGGACTCTATTGAAGTCCCTAATAATAGGTCGATAGAATCTTCCACACACTTTGATAATCGGTAGGAAGATCTCGCAGCCTTTTGAATGGATTTCGCCACACACTCGGCGTCAGTAAAGCGATTTTTGCCCTTATCTTGAAGATAATTCGCAAGTTCTTGAAGATCCATTGAGCTAATTTCATCTAAGCTATATTGTTCAAGAAATAGCTCTAACATGGCATTTCCAAAAACCGAACTATCCACTTCAGTCGTAAAGGAACTACACTTATAAAATAAGTGTTGCAGAAAATATTGCTTTTCTCGCGTTAGGTTATGAACGAGATGATATCTCATTCTTGTCAACCTTTGAAGAGCAATAAATTGTTCCTGCATGACCGCCGTTAGTGGAAGACGTCCAAACCGTAAGCGATCTGCAATAATCCAAGCATCGACTTGGTCTGTTTTATCCAGGTCAACATATGACTCTTTAAATTTTTTAATTAGTTTTGGATTAATAGTAAAGACTGTTGTTTTAAATTCTTTAAGAGATTCATCCTCGTGAAAAAACATAGCAGGATGCCAACTATAGACTGAAGTGGCCTCCATCCCGATTTGAATCTCGGAAATTGAGTTACTTTGGGCTATCTTGACAATCAGATCTTTCAGATAAGATGCCCCTGTCAAATTGTTGTCAACAGTGAGAGCAGTTAATGCTTTTCCTTCAAAATTCATGACACAAGCTTTCATATCTTGAGAGCTAACGTCTATTCCAACAAATAATTTCATGGTGGCTAACCTCCTTTCAATCTAGGATCAAGGGAAGGACTCTTCGGGATATCCCCAGTGTACTTGTCGGTCAATCACCCTCGCGTATTAGAACTCACTTTGGTCCATGAGCTGCCTGGAAGCTGCAACTTCCAGCATGGGCTGCCAAAGGGAACAGCCTGCGGGTTAGAAGTTCGAACAAGGACTGGGGAGACAGACTTTTGTAGTAGTCAAAGCTACAGGAGATGATAGAAATCCCCCAAACGATCCTAAGACCATTATCTAGGGACATCACGAAAAGTCCACCCTTTGGAAAACTTTTTCAGATGGTGGGGGGCTAGCCCCCCACTATCTGAACTAACATCTATAGAATTATCAAAGAACAATATTTTAATTGGAAATTACCTCGAAAGAGGACTATAAACTTACTATACGAGGAGGTCAATATATGAAAATTAAAAAAACGATTGATAGAATTCCTGGTGGCTTGATGGTCGTTCCGCTCTTTATAGGAGCATTGCTGAATACGTTTTTTCCTAATTTAAGTAAATCTTTGGGATCCTTTACGTTTGGTCTGACATCAGGAACGGTTCCTATACTAGCTGTCTGGTTCGTCTGTCTAGGGGCATCTATTCGTCTGAAGTCGACAGGCATTGTCCTCAGAAAATCAGGGGTTCTATTGGTAACAAAACTGAGTGTTGCATGGGTTGTTGGCTTTGTAGCCTCACATTATCTTGGTAACGGGATGATTGAATCCGGATTCTTCGCGGGTGTTTCTGCCCTCGCCTTGGTAGCAGCCATGGATATGACCAATACAGGTCTTTACGCTTCTCTAATGGATCAATATGGTTCAAAAGAAGAAGCAGGTGCATTCGTACTCATGAACATTGAATCTGGCCCACTAATGACTATGATTATCCTTGGTACTGCAGGAGTTGCATCATTCGAACCTCAAGTGTTAGTCGGTTTGATTTTACCATTCATCGTCGGTTATATCCTTGGGAATCTAGATGAGGACATTCGTGAATTCCTTAGCCGTGCCATTCCAGTTCTGATACCCTTCTTCGCATTCTCGCTCGGTAACGGTATTAAATTGACGGTTCTTGCGGAAACAGGTCTTTTTGGTATTATTCTTGGACTTTTAGTAATTGTCGTAACAGGAATACCTCTAATCCTAGCAGATATCTTTGTTGGTAAGGGTAACGGTACTGCGGGGATTGCTGCTTCAAGTACTGCAGGAGCAGCAGTTGCTACACCACTATTGGTAGCTGAAATGGTTCCAGAACTTGCACCAGTAGCACCAGCAGCAACAGCATTGGTTGCAACTTCACTAATTGTAACATCAATTGTTGTTCCAATCGTGACGGGTGTATATCACAAGTTTGCAAACAAGAATTCAATTCTTAACAAACGCATAGACAATATAAAAAAGGCAGTGTAAAAATGATGAGTTTAATAGACAAAAAAAGGCATCAACAGATATCAATAATCGTTTTGTGGTGCAAAGCGATTCTTTGAATGACATCTATTGATACCAACACACACACATCTATTATACTATCGAATAATGAAAAATAAACAAAAGTGACTTGAAGTGGGGGTATTGAGATTTCCACATTTCAATCCCCTATATAAAAATAGAAGACTAAATTTTTCTGATAAAAACATACCGAAAGGGGTATTGTTGATGAAAATTATCCGTTACCGAAAAGAAGAAGAGCAAATTATTGCGGCGGTCACGTCCGACGGTGCGATCTATCCGCTTCCTTATGAAGGTTTTATCGACATCACTCGTGATGCAAAAGCTCGCAAAACATCTATCCTAGCTTTTGTGGAGGATAAAGTGTCAAACCTTCAACCAGTTGATTATGGAATGAAAGAAGTTGAATTGGTAGTGCCAATTGATGCTCCAGAAGTATGGGCAGCAGGTGTGACATACGAAAAGAGTAGAGAAGCGAGAAACTATGAAGCAACAAACGGAAAGTTAGATGCGCAAACATTTTACGATAAAGTGTATGATGCACCACGCCCTGAAATCTTTTTGAAGTCAACTGTTAATCGTACGGTAGGGCCAAATCAGGATGTATATATAAGAAGTGATTCGAACTGGCAGATTCCCGAGCCTGAACTAGGACTGGTAGTCAATGGAGAGGGGGAAATCCTCGCCTACACCATCGGAAATGATATGAGTTGCCGAGACATTGAGGGAGAAAATCCGCTGTATCTACCACAGGCGAAAATCTGGAAGCAATCCTGCTCAATTGGACCAGCATTATTATTAGCGGATTCCGTTGAGGATGCCTATCAATTGGATATTATTTGCAGAATCTATCGGGACAATCAGTTGGTATTCGAAGGGACTGCCAACACCCGCCAGTTAAAGCGGAAGTATGATGAGTTAGTTTCTTATCTGATTAGGGATAATATCATTTTCGATGGCACAGTACTGTTGACGGGCACTTGTATCGTTCCGCCGAACGAGTTTACTCTGCAAGATGGGGATCAAGTAGAAATTGAGATTCCTGAAATCGGAATTCTAAGAAACCCAGTTAAGAAGCAGCAACCGAGCGAAGTTCTCGTGGCTGAATAAATTTACGAATTGATCAGGAGGTAATGAAAGTGAAAGTGGAAACAGAAACAATTACGTACAGCAATTTCATTAACAATGAATGGGTCAAATCGGAATCGAATGAGTTGATCAAAAGCATCAATCCAGCAAACCGATACGAAACCGTAGGATATGTTCAAAAGTCCACGGTTGGAGATCTTGAAAAAGCGGTTCAAGCAGCTCACCAAGCTAAGAAGGCATGGCGAAGGATTGGTCAAGCAGCACGTGGTCAAATCCTCTATAAGGTTGCAAATGTTCTCGAAGAAAACATAGAAGAAATTGCTGAAACTATGACTCGAGAAATGGGTAAAACACTTCCGGAGGCAAAGGGGGAAACAGCCCGTGGGGTCGCTATTCTTCGTTATTATGCGGGTGAAGGCATGAGAAAAGAAGGAGATGTCATTCCTTCCTCTGATAATGAAGCTCTTATGTTCACGAAGAGAACTCCGCTTGGTGTCGTAGGAGTCATTACACCTTGGAACTTCCCAGTTGCCATTCCAATTTGGAAAATTGCTCCTGCCCTAGTATATGGTAATACAATCGTTTTCAAGCCAGCATCAGAGGCTGCAGTTACCGCTGCGAAAGTGGTGGAGTGCTTTGAAAAAGCCGGACTTCCTGCAGGAGTTTTGAACTTTGTAACTGGTTCCGGTTCGGTTGTAGGGCAGGCTTTAATTGATCATCAGTTGCTCAACGGAATCACGTTTACGGGTTCAGAGGCAATTGGCAGAGGTGTAGCTAAGTCTGCATCTGCAAGAGGCATCAAGTTCCAAACTGAGATGGGCGGTAAAAACCCAGTCATCGTAGCGAAAGATGCCAATCTCGATCAGGCGGTGGAAGCCGTAATCAGTGGTGGATTCCGTTCCTCCGGCCAAAAATGTACAGCATCCAGCCGAGTCATCGTGGAAGCGCCGGTATATGAGGTATTCAAAGAAAAACTAATCAAGGAAACTGAGAAAATTAAAGTGGGCAACGGCTTACAGGAAGGCATCTGGATGGGGCCGTCTGCTAGCGAAAGCCAATTAGATACCGTAAAAAGTTATATCAAGAAAGGCCAAGAGGAAGGTGCATCTCTTATATTTGGAGGCAATGTTCCTGAAGGGGCAGAGTTCGAAAATGGATTCTACATCACTCCTGCAATTTTTGATGACGTGACTCCGGAAATGGCAATTGCCCAAGATGAAATCTTTGGACCTGTTATTGCTTTGATTAAAGTTGAAGATATAGAGGAAGCTATTGATGTTGCGAACAATACTAAATACGGTTTGAGCGCGTCAATCTTTACTTCAAATATTAGTAATATCTTAGAATTTGTTGAAGATATCGAAGCAGGTCTAGTAAGAATCAATGCTGAAAGTGCTGGTGTTGAGCTACAAGCGCCATTCGGTGGCATGAAATCTTCTAGTTCTGGTTCCCGTGAACAGGGAGAAGCTGCAAAAGAATTCTACACAGCAATCAAAACCGTCTTCGTAAAAGGTTGCTAGGGACAAAGGGATAAGTCCCTCGTCCCAAAACAATGGGTTTAAATCACATATTATAATAGAATATGAATGGCCCGATTATGGAGTAATCTGTACAATCGGGCTTTTTTTAATAGGGAAGTCTATGAGGAAACTATGGTAGTTTACGGATCCTATCCCCGTGACCAACCCGATCCTTGCTCCACTATGTTAGAATAAGATATTAGTATAAATATGGAAGGAAATCACAGATGGAGTTATTATTAATCGTTTTACCTGCATTCCTTATCTTCACTGCTGGATTTATTGGTCAAAAGGTCCTCAAATTTGATATTAAATCTATTTCAAAACTGTCTTTATATTTGTTATTACCTTTTTTAACATTTGATACGTTTTATACCAATCAACTAAATGCCGATTATTTTTATATGTTTGTTTTTACAGTATTGCTTACTGTTCTATTAGTGGGTATAACCTTCTTGACTGGAAAACTATTAAAGGTAGACCGACCTCATATGTCTGCTTTGCAGATTGGGAGTATTTTTCCGAATAGCGGGAATTACGGAGCCCCAGTTGCTTTGTTTGCATTCGGCAGTTTGGCCTTTGATTATGCCATCATTATTATGGTGATTCATGCATTTTTAATCAATTCATTGGGTATCTTTCTTGCATCCCTCGGTGGGGACACCTCAACTGGAATGAAAGGTGCATTTATTCGGTTGATACGAATGCCCGTCATGTATGGAGCTATATTGGGGATTCTATTTCAGATTTTGAACATACCATTACCATCTACAATAATAGGTGGAATAAGTATGGTGGGAGATGCATCCATTCCAATTGTTATGTTAATCCTTGGCATGCAATTGGCTGAAATCAAACCGCAAAAATTTAATTTGAAATATGTTAGTAGTATTACAATCCTACGTATGGTTGTATCACCGCTTCTTGCCTTAGCTTTAGTTCAGATCATGCCAGTGAGCGACATAATCAAAAACGTTTTTATTCTCTTGGCCGCGATGCCTGTCGCAGCTAACACAACCATGCTAGCCGTCCAATTCGATTGCAAGCCAGACTTAATATCATTTACAACACTAGTCACAACTTTACTTAGCTTGATTTCAATCCCGTTTGTAATCTTTCTGCTTTAAGTGGGATAGAGGGTCAGGTCCCTCATCCCAATTCTTTATACACCCCCTAGAAACTAATCTTGTATGCCAACAAGATTACCCCATTTAAAATCCTATGACCATCCTTTTCAAAGGCCTCACAAGTTATAAGAAATTCCAAAATACTAAACTGTTCGCCATATACTGGTAAGTAATTGTTGAAAACTCGAGACCAGGGTTAGGTTTCTCGGTTGTTTTGAAAAGGTCTGTAATATAAATACCTAGTTGCTTCCTTAAAAAAGGAACCAGATACTTTGTATTTTTTGTGAATTATAGAGAAAAAGTGAAATAATATGATATACTATTTGGTAAGTTTGGTAAGTTTGGAAGTTATCAAAGACTTTGGTAGAAATGTTGAAGTTGTAATCTTGCTAATCAGAGATGACTACTTGTTTATCGATAAAGATGTTCATTTGTATCATTTTAATATTGTAATAAAAAGAATACGATGGAAGAAGGTATTGAGATGTATGAGAATCTTTTAAATATATCTGAAGCATCAAAACTATTGGGTGTTTCGCCAAGTACATTACGTAGATTGGAGAAGAACGGCTATATTGAAGAATATGGATTAAAGGTTATCTATACACCTGGTGGTCAGAGGAGATATATATTGGATGAAATCCAGCAACTCTATTCGAATCAGGGGTTTTCGGGACAAATTGGATTTGGGGATAAGGTTGCCTTGTTAATCCGAGATTTGACCAATGGTTTCACCGATCCGCATTCCCAATTATCTATTCAACTCGAGAATCAATTCTCTTCTGTTAAGAAGTTGATTGAAGTCGCCTTCGATCATAAGATGCCAATTATCTTTAGCAAAACGGTTTATGAACCTGATAATAAGGTATCTAGGTTGTGGAGTGAGAAATTCCCATCGCTTCAAATTTTAGATCATCAAAGCACATGGACCCAGATTCACCCAGAATTTAGAGATTACCCCTATGATCTTATTAATCCTACGGCCTATATTACGGATTTGTATAATAACGAAGTAAATGATTTTTTGCAAACCAGACAAATAGACACAATCATCTTGGCAGGAGCAACGACAAGTGGAAGCATAAGAGCGACTGCTGTGGAAGCGCTTCAAAAAGGATATCGAGTTATTATTCCGAAAGAAGCTGTGGGCGATCGGAATCAGACGTTACAGAACTCAACTTTGTTAGATTTAAACGCAAGATATGCAGATGTGATTAGTTTAGATAAAACTATAAAAGGAATGAAAAGGTCTAGTAAACTGTGAATGAAAACCATTCACAGTTTTTTTATCATTAATTTACTGAAAATTTTATTTAGTTTTAATATTGACACCATTGAAAGTGTAGAGTAAAATGTGAATTAACAAGTTTGGTAAGTTTGGTAAGTTTAAAGTTTTTTGATAAGTTTAATTAATTTTAGAAGTAATTGGATTAGAAATCTAAAAAAATGGGAGGGGAGAGAGAACGTAAAAAACGGAAGTTGTATAGGAAATAATAAAAACAAAGCACCACAAGAAGAGTGAATATGACAAAATCGCTTAACTATAGGTATTTTAATAAAACGATCAAAAGGGTGTGAACTTGTGACGAAGAACTACCGGATCGGGCTAGTTGTTCCTAGCTCTAACACAACAATGGAAACTGAAATACCAGCCATGCTTCAAAGGAGACAACAAATCGTTTCAGATTCAACATTTACATTTCATTCAAGTCGAATGCGGATGAAAAAGGTAACAAAAGAAGAATTAAAATCAATGGACATTGAAAGTGACAGATGTGCAGTTGAACTTTCAGATGCAAGATGTGATGTAATTGCCTACGCGTGTCTGGTTGCTATTATGTGCCAAGGACCTGGGTACCATAAAGAATCCGAACAGCGTCTTTTTACAAAGACCAAGGATAATGGTGCAGCTACTTCAGTAGTTAGTAGCGCAGGAGCCCTTGTAGAAGGGATAAAGGAATTAGGAGCAAAAAAAGTAGCCATTATTACCCCATATATGAAGCCTCTAACAAATCAAGTGATTGAATATATAGAAGCAAGCGGAATTCAAGTTACGGACTCTATTAGTTTAGAAATTCCCGATAATCTTGAAGTTGGACGCCAAGATCCATTACGTCTTGTAGAGATAGTGAAGAATTTAGATATAAGCCAAGCAGATGCGGTTGTATTATCAGCTTGTGTTCAAATGCCTTCATTAGAAGCCATCCAAATCGTGGAAGACAACATCGGTAAGCCCGTTCTTTCAGCCTCTGTAGCGACAGTTTACAAGATTCTTAAAACATTAAATATAGATCCCTATGTACCAAATGCAGGAAGACTACTTTCAGGAAATCTATTAGCAGGGGTTTCTACAAAGGAAGGGGGAGAATAAGCGTAAAAATGCGGGAGTTATTATTTTTTCTCAATCATTAATGTAAGGAACAATTTGATGGTGAAGAGGGGGAGCCTGGTGATACAGCATTTAGACGATGAAACCTTTTTTAAAGAAAAAGGTTTTGGAAAATTATTAGGGTTTGGCCAGAAGCCTGGTTTAATCGTAGTAGATATGATAAAGGGGTTTACAGACCCAACCATGCCGATGGGATCTGATTTAACGCAACAAATTGAACAGACAAATAAATTATTAAGTGTCATGCATGAGTTAAAACTTCCAGTATTCTTTACGACTATCTCTTATGATGATGAGTCACTCGCGGATTCTGGTATTTGGTATCAGAAAATGAGAGGACTAGAGACATTAATCTCTGGTACCGAAGCAGTTAAAGTCGATTCTCGGTTACACTTCCAATCTGGTGACGGCCTTATTGTAAAGAAATACGCTTCAGCGTTTTTCGGGACAGATCTCATTGCTCGTCTCAATGCGAACAATATTGATACTGTCATTATTGTTGGCTGTACAACATGCGGTTGTATCAGAGCAACAGCTGTTGATGCATTGCAATTAGGGTATCGACCAATAGTTGTTGAAGATGCTGTTGGGGATCGCTCAAGGGCATCACATGAACAAAGTCTATTTGACCTTCGTCAAAAATACGCGGATGTTCTAAAGACAAGTGAAGTCATTGAAAATATGTCGAAATTTAAAAAGCAAGTCACAAAGGATTATCAGATGTAACGCTGCCTTTCTCAAGGTAAGAAAAGTAGGAATATAGGATTCTATTAAAATATCATTCACTTCATATACTTTCACATAAATACACGTAGAAAGTCTTCGTAGGAAGGGGCTAGTATAATGAATCATAGTGATTCTTTTGAAGATTTATTTGTAGAAGGGCTACATGCAAAAATTCACCTCATCACAAAAGGAAAAAAAGAGGGAGTTCCTATTATTTTTCTCCCAGGAATAACGAGTTACAGTTATTCATTTCGAAACATCTTAAATAGGATGCCTGATGATTGCTATCTCTTATCCATGGATCCAAGAGGCAGAGGGCTTTCAGATGTCCCTAAAGATGGATACACACTACAAGATTATTCTGAAGACCTACTGAATGTTATCAATGCAATTATTGATAACCCTCACCCTCCATTATTAGTCGGACATTCAATGGGGGCTAGAATCGCTGCTTCGTTCGCTAGCAGTTACCCGTCCCTTATTTCTGGAGTTGTATTAATTGATCCACCAATTAACGGACCTGGACAAAGACAAGTTTATCCGAATCCGCTCTCCATGTTTATCAAGCAAAAAGAGGCTGTTGATCAAGGAGAGATGGATGTTTTCCGTAGTTATTTTCCTGCATTTACTGAAGAACAGCTTTCAGAAAGAGCAGAGGAATACAGAAATAATAGTTTCCAAGCAATTGTTCAATCATACGAATCATTACTGAAAGAGCCATTTCAAGTGCATGTAAAAATGCTTTCGGTTCCTACCCTACTATTAGTTGCAGAACATGGAGATACAATCCGTGAAAATGAATTACAAGTATTGAAGTCGATAAATCCATCGATGGAGACAGTGTTGGTCAAAGATGTTGGACATATGGTATATAAGGATGCACCTGTGGAAACAGCGAAATATATTACATCTTTTGTTGATAAAGTATTTAATTTAAATGGGAGAGGTGTTTTAAAATGACAGTAGAATTTGATGAAATGGTAGAGCTTTTTAAAAAGGAACTTGAATTATGTAAGTTACAGCCTACAGAAACAATGGCAGTTCTAACTTCTGGTGACATTCGAGCAGATTATGCAAAGGCTTTTTTGACGGCTGCTTCTCAAATCGGAGCAAATGCATTTGAATTAAAACTTCCTCCTAATAATCGTGGAGCTGAAGGGTCTTTTGGTATCACACCGTTAACAGATAATCGAGTCGCTGTTGAATGTCTGAAAAAGGCCGACCTTGTTATAGATTTAGTGCTTCTCTTGTTTTCAAAAGAACAATTGGAACTGCAAGAAGCAGGCGTCCGAATTTTACTAGTAGTTGAACCTTTTGATGTTATTAAAAGAATGTTTCCAAAAGAAAGCGACAAGGACAGAGTATTATACGCAACTAATCTTCTAAAAAATGCAAAGGAATTAAGAGTGACAAACCAGGCGGGGACAGATGTTACCTATCAATTAGGACAATATCCGATCCTAACAGAGTATGCTTTTGCTGATGAGCCGGGAAGATGGGACCATCTCCCAAGTTGCTTTGCAGCAGCTACCTCAAACGATGGTGGTGTTGACGGTGTTGTTGTTATGGATAAAGGAGATATCTTATTTCCGTTTAATCGATATTTACAAGAGCAAGTGACCTTTACAATCAAAGATGGCTATGTGACAAATATAGAGGGCGGTTTTGACGCTATGCTCATAAAAGATTATATGGAAAGCTTTAATGACCCAAGGGCATATGCGATCTCTCATATTGGCTGGGGATTAAATGAACGAGCACAATGGCATAGTTTAGCCTTCGATGATCAAGTATTTGGTATGGATGGCCGTGCATTTTACGGAAACGTTCTTTTCTCGTTAGGTCCAAATTCCGAATTAGGTGGAAGCAATGATACTCCATGTCACCTTGATTTGCCAATGAAAAATTGCACATTATATCTCGATGGCAAATTAATCGTTAAAGATGGGGACGTTGTTATTGAAGAAATGCAACCAGTTAATACGCAATTAGCGAAAAGGTAAGGCTGTTTCATATTGTAGAAATCTATCAATTTAATTTTTGGAAAATTAAAAATAGCAGAAAAAGACACCTATTTCTTTTGAAGAATAGCGGTACCTAATCCATTACAAAAGAACAGGTGTCACCTTTTTAATTAGAGATTATGTGAACAAAATAATAGATTTAAAGGGGGAGAAATATGTTAAAACTGAGGTCCTTTATTGTATGTTTATCGTTGATTGCAATTGTTACGGGTTGTTCAAGTAGTGGTACGTCAGGAGATGAATCGAGTATAAAGTTGGCATATGTTGGCGGGCTAAGTGGTCCCACGGCTGCTTTTGGGATTCCAACTTATGAAGCTGTAGAATATGCGATCAATGAGATTAACGAAAACGGTGGAATAGATGGTAAAGAGGTAGAACTTGTAAAAGATGATGATGAAGGAAACCCCTTCAAAGGGCAGCAGGCCATTGATAAATTTGCGAACAGTGACATTAAGTTTGTTATAAGTGGATCAAGTAGTGCGGTAGCTTTATCTCAAGTAGCAAAGGTCAAAGCAAATAATATGATTGCTGTATCACCTATTGCATCTGACCCAGATGTCGTGTCAGAAGACCCTCGTTTCTTTGTTAATTTGGCAAACAATAACCAGTTTGGCTGGTCATCTGCTCATTATGCAGCCAATGAAATGGGCATTAAAGAAATGATTGTCTTTGTTCGGGATGATGCCTATGGAACGAGCGTTTTAAAGGCATTCAAAGAAAAGTATGAGGAAAATGGAGGTAAGATTGTAAAAGAATTTAAATATCCAGTTGATGCAAAGGATTTTAATTCTTATATTAGTCAAGGAATTAGTGAATATCCTAATGCGGCTATCTTTCTTACTGGATACGCAGCAGATGGTGGTTTAATCGCAAAGCAGGCGAGAGCTAATGGATATGACAAACCTATTTTTGCAACCAATCCTATGTCGAATCCTCAATATCTGGAGATTGCAGGAGATGCTGCTAACAATACATTTATCGGCTCAGCGTATATTTCAAGCGAAACCATTGGAGATGCAACAAAAAAATTCATTGAAGAGTGGAAGACTGAATTCAAAATTGATCCGAACGTTTATCAGGTTCATGGGTATGATGCTGTCTATATTCTGAAAAGTGCGATTGAAAAGGCTGGTAGCTTAGACCAGGAGAAGGTTCAAAAAGAATTATTGAATATCAAAGACTATGTAGGAGCATCAGGTATCACAAGCTTTAATTCTGATGGATCAGCAACAAAACCAATCTATGTTATCAAATGGGATAATGGAGAATTAAAATTGGAGAAAACACTCGAACCAGGATCCTATTAAGGGGGGATATCGTGTACTTAGATATATTAGTAAGCGGACTAGCTGTTGGTTGTATCTATAGTTTAATCGCCATGTCTTTCAGTTTGATTTTTCGGTCATCTGGAGTGTTGAATATTGGTACTGGCGAGTTTGTGATGATCGGTGGATTAGTAGGATATTCAGTTATCAGCAGTTTTTCGGCAAATTATTATGTGTCTATCATTCTAGCAATGTTAATTGCTGGTATCGTTGGTTATCTAGCAAACACACTTATTTTTCATCCAATCCAAAAGCGAGGCGGTCAGGACGTTCATGTCCTGATTGCCAGCATAGGAATTTTAATCAGCCTACCTCAATTAGGTGCTTTGATATGGGGGGCTGAGCCTTTAAGCTATCCAAACAATATTTCGCAGGGCCAAGTCAATATTGGTGTAACACAAATCTCCGGAATGAGCTTCCTCGTTATTGTATTAAGTATTATTGTAATGGTAGTCTTCCAGATTTTTTTCCGCTATACACGTCTCGGGCAAGCGATGAGGGCGATTGCGGACGATCGGATTATGTCTCAGTTACTAGGGATAAACAACCATAAATACATCGCCTTCATTTTCCTTATTGCAGGAGGATTAACAGGGGTAGCTGGTGTGCTCCTTGGACCTATCTATTACGCTTCTTATGATATGGGGACTATTGGGGTTAAGGCTTTTGCCGCAGCTGTTGTGGGAGGATTTGGAAATGTAACGGGTGCTGTTATTGGTGGCATCTTACTTGGGCTTATTGAAGCTTTTGGTGGTACCATGATCAGTTCGCAGTTCCGTGATTTAATCCTTTATGTGATATTAATCGCAGTTATGTTATTTCGCCCAACTGGTATTTTGGGAATTAAACAACGGAGGGATACAGCATGAGTCAATCCGTAGTGAAGAAATATGGGACATTAATCGGTGCCTTAGCGATTTTAGCGTTACTCGCTTTCTTTGTTCAGTCGAATTATATGTTGTCTTTACTCTCGCAAGCAGTTATCTATACCATCCTTGCCGTTTCACTGCAGTTAATCTTTGGCTATGTAGGACAGGTAAGTTTAGCTCACGCTGGTTTTTTTGGAATCGGGGCTTATACTTCAGCTATTTTAACCTATCATTATGACTGGAATTTCGTCCTTGCCTTTTTAACAGCAGGGGTTGTTGCTGCTCTAGCATCACTCATTTTATCACCTATGGCCAAGTTAAATGAAACCTACTTTGCCATGTCAACTCTAGCATTCAATATCATTTTAACTATTATATTTGCCAACGGAGGCAGCCTCACTGGAGGGTGGAATGGACTTCCAGGTATCCCATTTCCGAATATTTTCGGTTGGGTAGTAGATTCAAAGAAAGAATTTTTTATTCTTGCCTCTCTTATTCTCTTGGTTCAATTTTTCTTTGTTATCCGAATCACTCAAGGAAGGCTTGGCCGTAATTTCCGTGCTATTCGTGATAACCAGATGGCTGCTTCCTCACTGGGCATCGACATTGGAATGACAAAAATCAAAGGCTTTATCTTAGGTTGTTTCTGGGCTGGTTTAGCGGGAAGTGTCATGGTACATATGTATGCCTTCGTCAGTCCTGAGCCCTTTTCCTTCCATGAATCTATAACCGTTGTTCTTATGGTCGTACTAGGTGGTCTTGGTTCATTTTTCGGGGCGTTTCTTGGGGGCTTCGGGGTTACGTTCTTAAATGAATTGTTAAAGGAAATCCCACTTTACCGTCCTATCATTTATGGAATTTTTATTGCAGTAATGATGATTTTCTGGCCTAACGGATTATATGGCCTAGTGAAAAAATTCAAGAAACAGACGATGGAATCCATTATCAAGTACACGAAATTGGATTTGAACTTAAAAAATTACTTGTCCCAACCGTTTAATACAAATCAGACCATATTGAAAATGGATCATGTTACAAAGCAGTTTGGAGGTGTGGTTGCTCTTAATGATGTGGATTTGGAAGTAAAGCAAGGTGAAGTATTTGGTCTAATTGGTCCGAACGGAGCGGGTAAAACAACTTTTATTAACACCATTACAGGCGTAGAGAAGCCGACTATTGGTAAAGTCACTTTCATGGACAAGGACATCAGCGGCAAGCCGATGCATTACGTTGGTGAAATGGGGATGGTTCGGACATTCCAAGTTAGTAAGCTATTTAACAGTATGACAGTCGTTGAGAATGTCATGGTTGGAACTTCGACCATGATTAAAAATGATATTGGTTTAGCTTTATTGCAAAATAAGCAGTTTCATCATGAGGAACAAGAGGCTTATAGCATTGCAATGAGCTTGGTGAAGCTGGTCGGCTTGGAAGATAAAGCGTTCGATTTATGTGCAAATCTTGCTTACGGACATCGCAGGCTAGTGGAAATTGCCAGAGCTCTTGCTTCTCAACCGAAAGTGCTGTTTTTGGATGAACCTGCTGCCGGTCTAAACCTTAAGGAAAGAGAAAATTTAAAGGACTTGATTATTCGTTTACGTAATGATTTTGGTATCACAATCTTCATTGTAGAGCATGACCTAAACTTATTAACAAAGATCTGTGACCATATGGCTGTTCTAAACTTTGGAAAGAAGATCGCGGATGGATTGCCTCTTGCTGTGGTGCGTGATCCAGAAGTTATTCAAGCGTATCTGGGAAGGAGAGATAAGAAGCATGCTTAATGTTGAAAATCTCCAAGCTTTTTACGGAAATGCACAGGCACTTGAGGATATCAACTTCACCTTAAATGAAGGGGAGATTGTCTGTCTCATTGGAAACAATGGGGCAGGTAAATCCACCACCTTGATGTCAATTAGTGGAATTGTAAAACAAAAGAAAGGAACCATTATTTTTAATGGAGAGGACATTACTCGACTACCACCTCATCAAATTGTTTCCAGAGGAATCATACAAGTCCCAGAAGGAAGAAGGATTTTCACTACATTAACCGTGGAAGAGAATTTGAAACTGGGAGGTTTCCTCAAACGAAAAGTAACTAAATCCAGAATAGAGGAAATCTATAGTATCTTTCCGCGTTTGAAAGAGCGCCGAAACCAATTAGGGGGCAGTTTGAGCGGTGGGGAACAGCAAATGTTAGCAATTGGCCGTGCTATGATTGGGGAACCGAAACTCCTAATGCTTGATGAGCCATCCCTAGGTCTGGCTCCACAAATCATTGATATGATCTTTGATTCTATTATTGCCCTACGAAAGGCAGGAACAACGATACTACTAATTGAACAAAATGCAGAACTAGCTTTGGATGTTTCCGATCGGGCTTATGTTATTGAACTTGGTCGTTGTGTCTTATCCGGAGAATGTGAAGCTTTAAGAAACGATCAGAAAATCCAATCTATTTATTTAGGATGAACAGGGGTATTTGGCTGATTTTTATCTTTCAAAAATAATATTGAGGTGATGTAAAAGATGAAAAAGTCTTTAGTTGTCGGTATTATCGGTGGAGGTATTGGTGGGGTAGCTTTAGCGCGCGCGTTACAACAAAGAGGGATTTCCTTCCACTTGTTTGAACAAGCAACAGAGTTTAGAGAAGTTGGGGCCGGAATCCAAATGACACCTAATGCTGTGAAAGTACTGAATTCTCTTGGTTTGGAAAATGCCATTCAGAGGGTTGGCTTTTTACCAGAAGCGATGGTTGGACGAAGTGGAGAAACAGGTGAAGAATTATTTCGAACTCCCTTAAAGGGTACGTTTGAACAACTGTTTGGTGCATCGTACTATCATGTACATCGTGCTGACCTTCACAGTATTTTAGCATTAGGTATACCAGAGGATAGTATTACGTTTAATGTGAAATGTGTAGACGTGAAATTAAAGAGTGATAAGGCACTTGCAGTGTTTGATGATGGAACTGAATTCGAAGCAGACCTCATTGTTGGTGCAGACGGAATCCGGTCTGCTGTCAGGGGCGCATTGTTCGGCCAGGATGTTCCAACATTTACTGGGCATATGTGCTGGCGTGCCCTTGTTCCGGTCGAAAATCATCCCCTCCCTTTCGTTGATCCGTCTGTGAACTTTTGGTTTGGTCCGAGAGCTCACGTGGTTACTTACTATGTCAAAGGTGGTAAAGCAGTCAATATTGTAGCTTGCAAAGAGACAGATGAGTGGGTGAAAGAATCGTGGACTGAACCTAGTACAACTGATGAACTTTTGGATGCGTACGAAGGGTGGCATCCTGACTTGATTAATCTGTTCAAACAAACAGATAATCTACAAGTTTTCAAGTGGGGCTTGTATGACCGTAATCCTATGGATCAGTGGTCCCGAGGTCATGCGACTCTCCTTGGAGACTCCGCACATCCAATGCTTCCATACTTATCTCAAGGTGCAGCGATGGCGATAGAAGATGCATATGTTCTTGCAGAAGCCCTAGATTATTTTGAAAGGAAAGTAACTGTGGCGTTAGACGCATACGAAGCAGAGCGCCGCAATAGGACCCGAAATGTGCAATTACAGGCCCGTGAAAGAGGACGTACCTATCATCTGGAATCCCCGGAGGAGCAACGCAAGCGTGATCTTGAAATGCGTGAAAGGCAAAATCAGAATCCGAATGCTGTTGGCATTAGTGCTGAGTGGATTTATGAGTACGACGCAATAGCATGTCGTCAACGTTTTGGGACATCGAACGCGTCAGTTTAGATGAAAGTAATGTTGAAGTGAAGCAAATTAGTTAAATAAACATCCTGCTTTACTAGAAAAAATAGAATCGTACTGATAAATAAAGCTGGATTATCAATTGTTGTAACAATAAGAGGTTCTAGTCTGGAAAAGGGTATAGATGTAGATGCGCTCTTTCGTGACTTGGCCTCTTGTAAGTTACGGATTTATTAGGAGTATTTGAAGGTTTAATAAGTTAAGTACGAACGAAAATGAAGGTTTGAACGATAATACTCTATATATGGGACTGAAATACATAATAGTTAGGGGGGAGCTAATATGGAGATCTATACAAAGGACTGTTCTCCAACTGAGCTCTATAAATTAATGTCCGGAACGGTTGTCCCTAGGCCAATTGCCCTCGTTTCCACCAAAAGTGCGGAAGGCATTTACAATGTTGCCCCATTCAGTTTCTTCAATGTCATCCACCCACCAATGGTTATGTTTTCGGTTGGAAATAGGAAAGGTAATAGAAAGAAGGATACTGTCCTTAATATTGAACAACATTCGGAGTTTGTCATCAATCTTGTTAATGCTGAAATGGCCCAACAAGTTCATAATGCCGGTTCGGAATATTTACCGGAAATCAGTGAGTTTGAAGAAGTAGGATTCACTCCAGCTACTGCCAAAGTTATTGATGGTATAGCCGTCAAGGAAGCTCCTATTAAAATGGAATGCAAGCTAGATCGCATTATTCAGGTAAAGGATAGTAATATGGTCCTTGCAGAGGTGGTTCACTTTGATATAGATGATACAATCTACCAAGGTAATTTCAAAATTGATTTTGAAAAGTTAAACCCAGTTGGCCGATTAGCTGGGAATATGTATACGAATATAAAACCATATTCATTAAAAAGAACTTATAATCCAGATAAAGTACTGAAATCATAAGCTCGTTTGATTTTAAACGATTTGGCATTTTTACCTAATAAGACGAATCTTTCTACTACGAATATTTTCTAACTCTAATGCCAGTCTTTCAACTGCCCACTAAATTCCCCCATAATATACCGCATATAATGCTCCATTGTAGGCAGAATTGTTCTGTCTTTTTATGGGACAGAGGGACAGGTCCCTCGTCCCAAAAGGAAAAATATGGTAGGTTACGGGACCTGTCCGTGTGACCCAAAAATAAGACCAGATGATTCTGGTCTTATTTTTGTATTGGGTTTATTTTATTGTTTATAAAATTTCTTTGCTCCTGTAAAGTTTAAATCAATAGCTTCCTTTACTTCTTCAAGATTGCGTAATTTAATGGCTTTAATTAATTTTGTACGAGAGTTAATGCTGTTCTCACGTGCACCAGGGACATTTAAGATTTTTACCATAGATTGATGGCGAAGATGGACAATTGTTTGCATTAACTTGTTGTAGATTTTATTGCCGCTACATGAGCCCATATACAGATCAAAGTCGTCTAATAACCGTTGAAATTCTTCGTTGTTATTTTTTGGGGTGTTTTTTAATTTCTTCATAATATCATCTAGTACTGTAATCTCATTTTCTGTCATGCGATCAGCTGCTTCTAAATAAACCTCAGACTCAATTAATTTCCTTGCAGCATAAACTTCCTCTAAATTATTCACTTCATCATGATACATCCAAAGAATAGTTTCAGCGGGCAGTACCGATTCTTTAGCGCTTACAAAACTGCCTTCACCTGGTTTGATTTCTATTAAGCCGATAAGTGCAAGGGCTCTCAGAGACTCTCGGATTCGTCCTCTGTTTACCTGGAATTCTTCTGCTAATAATCTCTCATTTGGAAGCTTGTCTCCAGGTTTTAATTCGTTTGAGATAATCCATGATGCAACTTGTTCTAAAATTTGCTCAGTTAAAGTTACTCTTTTAATTGGATTGATTTTTACCATATACAACACCCTTAGTGAATGAAATTTTTATTGGTACCACCAGAATACCACATTGTAAGCAAGAATAGAATTAAAATGATTAGGAATTATGTGAAAAGTTCGTGGATAAAACGGAGAAGAATAGAAAGGAAATGAAATTGTGTCTATTTATATAAATATATTAATTAATTAAAAAAATTTGAAAATTTGTTGAAAACGGAAAAACTACGTGGTAACATCAAATTACTGGTACTACCACAGAACCTTTTCATTATATGAAAGCGTTTTATCGGTAGTTTCGTTAATCAAAATAAATTCCCAAGGAGGAGAGTTGATTAAATATAATAAGTATTTTTTTGCGTCTATGGTACTACCACAATACCAAACGAATTACATAGAAATTCCTAGTAATTGTAAAAAAATGAAAACTAAAAGCTTGTGCTCGTGTACGTAAGAGGTCTTTAAACTATTTTTTAACATTAATACCTTCACTAAGGAGGATGAGTAAGATGAGCGAGAAAAAATACCGAACACTAGTTATGCAACCGACAGATAGTGTTGCAGTTTCACTGCAAGATATTCCTCAAAATGAAGAGGTTAATGTAGAACTTTCTAGTGAATTATCAAAGAAGATTCTATTAAAGGACGAAATACTTTTTGGCCATAAATTCGCCATTAAGTCAATCCAAAAGGGAGAGACTATCTTAAAGTATGGAGAAATCATTGGCAAAGCGATTAGGGATATAGCAGAAGGTGAGCATGTACATGTTCACAATCTTGAAGGAACACGAGGAAGAGGTGACCAAATTGGAACTAAATAATGAAGGGAAGTTTTTAGGATATCGTCGTCCAGATGGTAAGGTAGGGGTGAGAAATCACGTTTTAATTTTACCGACAATTACTTGCGCAACACAAACGGCCCAAAGGATTACTGAACTAGTTCATGGAACAGTGACTTTTATCCATCAACATGGTTGTGCACAAGTTGGAGTTGATTATGAACAAACATTTAGAACGTACGTAGGTTTAGGAAAAAATCCAAATGTATATGGAGTTGTGGTTTTAGGGTTAGGCTGTGAAACACATCAGGCCAGAAGCGTTGCTGCAGAAATCGCTAAGTCAGGAAAACCTGTAGTAACCATCTCGATTCAAGACCATGGAGGCACATTAACTACTATTGCGAAAGGAGCACAAGCAGCTGCAAAGCTTGTTCAAGAGGCTTCCGCCCAACCAAGGGAAATATGTGATTTCAGTGAATTAATTATTGGTACGGAATGTGGCGGATCTGATGCATGTTCCGGATTATCTGCTAACCCTGCTGTAGGTGCCGTTAGTGACATGATTGTAGAACGAGGCGGAACTTCCATTCTAGCAGAAACGACAGAACTAATTGGTGCAGAACATTTGTTGGCAAATCGAGCAGCAAATGATCGAGTGGCGAAACGGGTATACGAGGTTATTGAGGCAATGGAAAATCGCTCTATTCTCATGGGAGTGGATATTAGAACTGGAAACCCTAGTCCTGGAAATATTGCCGGAGGATTAAGTTCATTAGAAGAAAAGTCCCTTGGAGCAGCAAATAAGGCTGGGAAAAGTGAGCTTAAAGAATTAATAGACTACGCCGAAGAGCCAACAGAAAAAGGTCTAGTGTGGATGGATACTCCAGGACATGATATTGAACAATTAACGGGTATGGTTGCTGGTGGTGCCCAAGTTGTCCTGTTTACGAGTGGAAGAGGCACACCAACAGGTTCACCGATTGCCCCAGTTATTAAAATTTCAACAAATACAGGTATGTTTGAAAGAATGAGTGACAATATGGACCTCAATGCTGGAACGATTATCGAAGGAACAGAAACGGTCCAAGAAGTTGGTAAAAGAATATTTGACGAAATTGCATTAGTTAGTTCCGGGAAATTAACGAAGGCTGAAATATTAAAACAACATGATTTTGGCATCTGGAGAATCGGACCAACCTTCTAATCTATAAAGTGTAATGTCACATTTTACATGATTCAGGAGAGATTACAAGTTTACTTGTTTAAAAATGAATAATAAGAAAAAGGGGTAATCGTATGGTGAGAAGATCTAAATGGATGTCTGTTTTGGTTGTTGCAATGTTGGTCGCCTTTTTAACTGCTTGCTCTTCAGACTCAAGTTCCAGTTCCGAAAAAGGTTCAGGTGATAGTAAAGGCAGCGATGAAAAAATTTCAATAAACGTTGCTTATGGAAATCAGCCAGGGGAGCCAATTGACTTATTAGCGAAAAAGTGGAAAGAACTAGCTGAGGAAAAAAGTAATGGAAAAATTGAATTAAAGCTTTACCCAAGTTCCCAGTTAGGATCTGAAAAAGATGTTGTTGAACAAGCAACTATGGGGAACAACGTAATTGTTATGGCGGGATATGATTTCCTAATGGATTATGTACCAGATGCTGGGATTCTGACTGCTCCGTATATTACGGATAGTGTTGATGACTTGTTATATTTAACAACAACCGACTGGTTTACTGAACTCCATGAAGCTTTAAACGGGAAGGGGATTCATATTGTTACAACAAATACTGTTTACGGTGAGCGTCACCTGTTAACTAATGATCCAGTTACAACACCTGAGGATTTGGATGGAATGAAAATTCGTGTACCTAACAACCAAATGTCGATTGCAACATTTGAAGCTTTAGGGGCAACAGCAACTCCAACACCACTAGGGGATTTATATACTTCCCTCCAACAGGGACTTATTGATGGTGCTGAGAATCCACTTCCAGTTCTACAAGGTGTAAAGGCACAGGAAGTTTCAAAACATCTCAGTCTTACAGGCCATCAAAAGTTCATTACAACTTGGATTGCTGGACAAAGTTTTATCGAAACCCTACCTGAAGATGTAGTACAGATTCTCAAAGAAACAGGTGATGAGGCTGGAGATTATGGTAGAGGTGTACTAGAAGAACAAACCGAGAGCGTTTTAGATGAATTTAAAGGTCAGGGCGTTGAAATACACGAGGTTGATGTAGAACAATTTAAGGAAAAATTTCAAAGCGTATATGAAGAGTTTCCAGAATGGACTCCTGGTTTATACGATAGAATTCTAGAATTATTAGAAAATAGGCCTTCCTAATTAGTTCCATACTGAGAAAAGCTATTACCTTTTCTCAGTATGGCTTTATAGTCTTTACGTCAGGTACGGAAGTCTCCTAATCTTTTATTCTCATAATTAATTATTCTAGATTACAGGAGGGATAAGATAATGATTAAAAAATGGTTTAACCCAATTGATGATATCATATCCGTTATAGCAATTTCGGTAATATCGTTCTTGACGATTATTAATGTTATTTGTCGTTTTGTATTAAATAGCCCCATCTCGTGGGCAGAAGAAATAACACTTGGTTGTTTTATTTGGCTCGTTTTTATAGGGATAAGCTCTGCAATGAAAAGAGATGGGCATATCGGAGTAGATTATTTCATTCAAAAGATGCCGAAAGCCATTCGTAATGTGTGTACGATCATAGGTGCTGCGGCAATTTATTTTGTACTCATATACATATTTATATTTTGGGGTTTTGAGCTCGCTTCTCAAGCCGGAAGCAAAGTAACTCCTGTATTAGGAATTAGCTACACCTATATTGATCTTGCTGTTCCTATTGGAGGGTTTTTAACAGCTATTCATTTTACCATTAAGCTAATTCGTTCTTTCCAAACCAATCCAGAGAAAAAGGAGAGAGCATGATATGGCCTTAACTCTCATGTTAATCGTACTTCTGATATTATTCTTAATTAATGTTCCTATCGCATTTGCCATGATTGTTGCTTCGGCGTTTTATTTCTTCTTCTCGGATGGTTTTTCTACGATGGTCCTCATCCAAAGAATGATTGGTGGGGTAGAGTCTGTACCATTGCTAGCAATTGTTTTCTTTATGACTGCTGGAATTCTGATGAATTACACAGGTATCACTTCAAGGATGCTTCGATTTGCTCAAGTAATTACTCGACCACTCCCTGGGGGTCTTGCTCAAGTAAACGTTATTCTTAGTACCTTGATGGGCGGCTTGAGCGGTTCTAATATTGCAGATGCAGCAATGCAATCAAAAATCCTAGTGCCTGAAATGATTAAAAAGGGTTATTCAAAGTCGTTCTCTACTGCATTAACAGCATCAACTTCATTAATTACCCCAATCATTCCACCTGGAATTGCATTAATTATGTATGGTTATGTAGGAAACGTTTCAATTGGTAAATTATTTTTGGCTGGAATCATTCCTGGAATCGTTCTTTGTTTATCTTTTATGATTTACGTCCATTTCTATGCCAAAAAACATAACCTAGAAACGGAAAAACAAGACAAAATCACACTTAAAGAATTTTTGCTCAGTTTTAAAGACGCCTTATTAGCCCTACTTCTACCTGTTATTATCATTGGGGGAATTCGCTTTGGTGTATTTAGTGCAACTGAGGCGGGAGCATTTGCGGTATTGTATGCTTTAGTACTTGGAATGCTTGTGTATCGTGAAATGAAGATAAAACAGTTAATGGAAGCATTGCTAGAAACAGCACACACAGCAGCATCCATTTTAATTATTATTGCAGCAGGTTCTGCGTTCGCTTGGGTACTAACTTTGGAACAGGTACCACAAAGAATGACAGAGTTTATGGTTGGTAATGTTTCTTCTACCATTATGTTCTTTATCGTAGTCCTTTTATTCCTTCTAGTTATAGGGATGTTTGTTGAAGGAAACGTTTCAATTATTATTCTAACACCACTATTTATGCCGATGTTAATGCAGTATGGAATTGATCCAGTTCATTTTGGGATTTTCTTTATTGTTTGTATTAGTATTGGGACTTTAACACCACCTTTAGGGACAATCATGTTTGCAACTTGTTCAATTACCGGAACAAAAGTTGAGGAATTTGTGAAGCATAGCTGGCCATTTTTACTACTGTTGGTAATTGTAGCACTGTTGCTTGCGTTTATTCCTGCAATTTCTATGTTTCTACCAAATACACTATTCTAGACAAATTAAGGGCCTATATGGGATAGGTCCTTAATCTATTGGAAGGAGATATGAAAAGATGAGAACGATTATTTGCCAAAATCCTGGGGAAATGATAATGCATAAAAGGGAAGCACCCACATCTTTTGGGGAAAAGGATGTCCTGATTCGGGTGAAAAGGATCGGGATTTGTGGTACGGATCTACATGCATATGGAGGAAACCAGCCTTTCTTTCAATACCCCCGAATACTTGGTCATGAGCTTTCAGGGATTGTGGAAAGTGTCGGTGGAAATGTGCAAACTCTTGATATAGGAGATCAAGTCACGGTTATTCCCTACATGCATTGCGGTGAATGCATTGCATGTAAAAATGGAAAAACAAATTGTTGTACAAAAATGCAAGTGATTGGAGTACATATTGATGGGGGCATGACGGAATACCTAGTACTGCCTGGGAGCCATGTCTTAAAAGTAAATGAACTGTCATTAAATGCTGCAGCAATCATTGAACCTTTGAGTATAGGAGCTCATGCAGTGAGAAGAGCACAAATACAAAAAGGGGATAGTGTGCTGATTATTGGAGCAGGTCCAATTGGACTTGGCGTTGCAAGGTTTGCAAAACTGCAAGGGGCGAAAACAATCATGATGGATATTAGTATAGAACGCTTAGCTTTTGCTAAGGAATGGACGGGGTGTGACCAAGTATTAATTGCTGGAAATGAGCTTGAACTTGTTAAAGAACTTACGAGCATAAATGAGGGTGACTTACCTGCAATTGTTTTTGATGCAACTGGAAACAAGCATTCCATGATGAGCGCCTTCAATTACGTTTCACATGGCGGAAAGCTTATATATGTAGGCCTTATAAAGGATCAAATTACTTTTAATGACCCGGATTTTCACGCCAAAGAATTAACTCTAATGGGAAGCAGAAATGCAACAATTGAGGATTTCCAATATGTCATTGATTGCATGAATCAAGGTAATATTGATATTGACACCTACATTACTAAAAAAATTCGATTTGAAAAAGTCCCAGACTATTTCCAAGCCAAAATGTACAATACGAATAAAGTATTAATCGAACTTGATTAGGACCAATTTCCTTTCAAAGATAAGGGGCCATAGACAACTCAGAATTCAAAAAAAGCAAGAATCCAAGCTTCCTCTGGGACAGAGGGACAGGTCCCTGTCGCAAAAGGAAAAATAGGGTGGGGCAAGGGACCTGTCCCCGTGACCCACCACCCCAACCCAGCAAGTTGCCAAACTGAAAGTGGCACCATCTATTGGTGCAGAAAAATCCGCTCTGTTGGCAGTTTAATTTCAACGAGTGTGTTTCCTTTTTTACTTTCAAAGCTCATTTGACCTTGGAACTCGCTGGTGACGATACCTTGGATGATGGATAATCCTAAGGATGCAGACTTGGTCATGTCAAAGTTTTCTGGGAAGCCACGGCCATTATCTGTAACTGATAAGTAGATGGTTTGATCTACCCTCTTACATTTGATTACTATTTCTCCGATATCATCATCAGCAAATGCATGCTTAAAGGAGTTAATCACTAACTCATTAATTACCAGTGCGATTGATGTAGCCTTATTATACGGAATGAAAATATCATCAAGCTCTAGTTGAATCGTTACTTTGGGACTGTTATCGATAATGTGAATAATAGACTCGATAATTTGTTTCACATTAATGATACTCCTGCCTAATTTGTCCTTTGACAGAAGGTTATGAACGGAGGCAATGCTTTTGATTCGTGAAATAATGCTATCAAGTAATTCATCAACAGGTTGCTCCGGATTGTTTGTTACAAACATTTTTTGTAAAGAAATCAATCCAACAATTGATTGTAGATTGTTTTTAATTCGATGATGGCTTTCTTGGAGTAGCGCTGATCTCCCCAACAATCTTGTATCTTCAATTGCAATTGCTGCATGTCGTGCCAGTGCTGATAAGAATTTCGTCTCCTCTTTTGAATGAACATATAAGTCTTCATAGGAAACCTGAATAAGTCCCGTTACTTGGGAACGTATCAAAACGGGAATACAGATAATCGTTTTGACATTCTCAACTTTTTCAAACAAAGAGGGATAGAACGTATCATTTTTATTTGCGTAAAAGACTTCATTGCCCTTCGCTATCTGTAAAATGGCATCTTGCGTTAGTTGAGCGCTGACGTTTTGTTTATTTTTATATTCGTAATCATCAATAATCGTCCATGTGATCTCATCAATTAATTTAATTGAACCGCTGTCAGCTTTCATCACTCTCGTAACTTCTTTCGCTAATAGTAACAAAACATCTTTCAACTCATATTCAGATGTAAGAAATTCGGCGGCCTTAAAGACAGCGTCAAGAACCGTTTGCGTTTCTTCGTCTTTATACTCATCATTATCGTTAAAATTGTAATTCTCAATTTTTTTAAGTAATTTTTGAGGATCGGCTTTTGCTTCATCTGCTGTCATTTCAGCAGTAATTTCTCCGTTGGCTACTACGGTTATTCGGTCGGCAAGTTTTAACGCATCCTCCCATTGTTTTGTAATGTAGATTATACTTTTGCCATCATTCTTAAATTGCTTCATTGTGTTATATAGTTTTGAAGCATTGCTATCAGAAAGACCTTCCATTGGTTCTTGAATCACAAGGACTTCGGGATCCTGCATAAAGCCCCGTGCAATATAAACGATTCTTCTTTCTTCATCCGAGAGGTATTTTACCTTCTTCCGATAGTCAAATTGAAAATCAAGTAGGGTTAACACCTTTTCTGCTCTTTTATTCACTTTTTTCCAATCGACAAATGGAAGAAATCTCCGTCTTGGCAAACTAGATAAGTTAAGATTTTCAGCAATAGAAAAGTTTTTTATCAACGACGGTTTTTGTTGTAAAATAGCAATTTTATTTATTACATGTTTATCATTCGTTAGCACTTTGCCCTTTATTTTCATTTCACCATTCAAACTTGGTTTCTCTACTATGTTCTTAAGTGCCTGTACGAACACCTTTTGCTCAGAACTATTCTTTAGGATAAAAGCATGTATTTCAGAATATTTTAGATTAAAGCTAAGGTTATCTATATCTCCATCAGGACTTTTAAATGTTACACGATTACATTCCAAAATATACTCACTCAAGCATATACCCCCAATCGTAAGAAAACCGTGTTTTTTAAAATGGAAGGTACTATTATTTTAAAATAGTTTAATTACCTTATTTGATGATAAATCATTTTTATGAGTACGACAAATCCAACTTTTTATTTCAAGTAGTTATATACTAGTAATCTTTGTTATATTTATAATATAATACAAATTTCGACTGTTTTCGCTTTCATTTTTAGACTGATTTCTATATACTTTAGGTAGATAAATGAACTTTTAAATACATGTTTCTTTGTGGATATAACAATGAATAAATAGGGTGGTGATAGCTTTGTTACAGTCTTTACGAGTTATGATTGCAGAGGATGAATTTTTGGTTTTAATGGCGACGAAGTCTTATGTAGAAAGCCTTGGTCACGAAGTTGTAGGCGTGGCAACAGACGGGGAAAAAGCAGTTGAATTAGCATTAGAAAAAAAGCCTGACCTTGTTATTATGGATATTAATATGCCTAACCTTGATGGGATTGATGCCATTAAAGAGATTAATAAAACCTTATTTATCCCGAGTATAATTGTAAGCGGTTATCATGACGAACAATTAATTAATAGAGCAACAGAAGAGGGTGTACTCTATTATTTACTAAAACCTATTGATATAGAAGAATTAAAAATAGCCATCAATATAAGTTTAGCTAAATTTGAGGAATTTAAGAAACTACAGGAAGAGTTGCAAAGTACTAAGAATGCATTAGAAGCCCGTAAATATATTGAAAAAGCTAAAGGGATTATGATGGAGCGGATGAACTTGAAAGAACCAGAGGCCATGAAACGGTTACAGAAAATGAGTCGAGATAAAAACAAGAAATTAGTTGTAATTGCGAAAGAGCTCATTGAAGCGGATTCTTTATTCCATTCAGATCAAAAATAGAGAAAAAAATTCTTGACTATTCGATTTTAAGGAAATATACTAAATTTACAATAACGTTACAAATTTAAAGGTTAGTTGAAATCTATACTAATGATTGGTATAGAAAATTACAACCGTTTACAATCAAATTTCATATACGATAAATTTTATACTTATGGCTGGTATAAAATTTATAATGGCTATGGGTGCCTTATATACGTTAATCTGTTATTCTCTCATTTTGTAGAGTTTACTAGGATTACGTGTCTAAGGCACCCCTTTTGTTTTTTACAAGAAATGCAAACGTGTTCAATCCATTGAAAGGGGTGATGTTTCAAGAACTAGCTGATTAACCAAGTGGTTGTGATGGGGATGGAATAGAGTTGGTAACACGTTACTTGATCTCTGGTATATGGCAAGTTAACTAGACTGACTCAAGAAAGATGTAACCGCTTTATATTCATTCTGTTTACAATATGATTTTACTAAATTTCTACTAAAAAATAGGGGGAACTAACAAATGAAACATTTGAAAAAGTTCGTTGTACTTTCACTCGTTTTACTTCTATTCATCGCAGCGGGTTGCTCAAGTCAAGGCAGCGCTGGTGGCGAAAGTGATGGAGGCGGAGAAGCAAAAAAAGGAAATATTAAAATCGGTATGTCTTTCCAGGAAATGAACAATCCTTACTTCATTTCAATGAAAGAAGCATTTGAAGATGCGGCTAAACAGATTGGTGCAGAAACATTTATTGCTGACGCTCAACATGACGTAACAAAGCAAATTAATGATATTGATGACATGATCCAAAAGGATATTGATATTTTATTAATCAACCCGACTGACAGTGACGGTGTTGAAGGAGCAGTAGAGGCAGCGAAAAAAGCTGGAGTTATCGTAGTGGCTGTTGACGCACAGGCAAAAGGTCCTATCGACTCTTTCGTAGGTTCAAGAAACTATGACGCTGGTTATTTAGCAGGTAAGCAAATGGTAGAAGATTTAGGTGGACAAGGTAAAGTTGCAATTCTTGATGGTATTCCAGTTGTTCCTATTCTAGAGCGTGTACGTGGTTTCGAAGATGCAGTTAAAGAGGCTCCAGGAATCGAAATTGTTGACAAGCAAAACGGTAAACAAGATAGAGCAGAAGCAATGAAGGTTACAGAAAACATGCTACAAGCAAATAAAGATTTAAATGCAATCTTCAGTGTTAACGATGAAGGTGCATTAGGTACTCTAGGAGCAATTGAAGCATCTGGTAAAGATGTAGCGATTTATAGTGTTGACGGACACCCAGAAGCAATTGAAGCAATCACAAAGGGTGGACCATTCAAGGCAACGACTGCTCAATTCCCACGTGACCAAGTAAGAATTGGTCTTGGTATGGCTTTGGCTAAACTTTGGGGTGCAGAAGTAGTACCAACTGAAGTTCCAATTGATGTAGAACTACAAACAAAAGAAAACGCAGCTGACTTTAGCTGGTAATCTAACAAAATAGGGCGCTTTTGCAAACTTGCATAGCGCCTCTCCTAAATATGTGTAAGAAGGAAGGTGATTGCTATGGATAACATTCTAGAGATTGAGAATATTACGAAGGAATTTCCTGGGGTAAAAGCTTTAAACGGAGTTAGTTTTACTATTAGACGTGGTGAAGTGCATGCATTAGTTGGGGAAAATGGTGCTGGAAAATCCACATTGATGAAAATACTATCTGGTGTTTACACACCTACTTCGGGAACAATTCGTTTAGATGGAAAAGAAGTCACATTCAAAGATCCTAAGCAAGCACAACAATTAGGAGTTAGTATTATTCACCAGGAATTTAGTTTAATTCCTTACTTAAGTGGTGTGGATAATATTTTCTTAGGTCGTGAGAAAAGGCAAGCAAATGGGTTATTAAATAGAAAACAGATGCGTAAGGAAGCAAGGGAAGTATTACAAAGACTTGATGCAGACATTGATATCAATAAACCTGTTGCACATTTAAGTGTGGCAAATCAACAATTTATCGAAATTGCTAAAGCGATTGCAATTGATACAAAGGTATTAATCTTCGACGAACCAACAGCTAGTTTAACAGGAAAAGAAATTGATAAGTTATTTGAATTAATCGCCAAATTGAAAGCTGATGGTGTAACCATTATATATATATCGCACCACTTAGAGGAAATTCTAAAAATGTGCGACCGCTATACCTGCTTACGGGATGGTGAGTTTGTAGGAACCCGTGAAGTGAAGGATTCAACTAAACAAGACATTGTCAAAATGATGGTAGGTCGTGAGATTGTCAATGCGTTTCCTGATAAGCCAGTGAAAACAGGAAATGAGGAAGTATTTTTAGAAGTTAAGAGAATGCAAAATAAACAGATTCATGATATTCAATTCAACCTGAAAAAGGGTGAAATCATCGGAATTGCTGGTCTCGTTGGTTCAGGACGTACAGAGGTTGTAAGGGCACTTATTGGCGCTGATGATGCACAAGAGAAAGATGTATATATCAACGGTCAAAAAGTGTCAATCAAGAATCCAACAGATGCACTAGCACATGGAATCGCATTAATTCCTGAAAGTAGAAAAACGCAAGGTCTCGTGCTTAGCCAGTCTATTAAAAACAATATTAGTATTCCAATTTTAAGAGATTTGACCAACTTCGTACGAATTATTAATAAGAAGAAAGAAAACGAAATTGTCGAGCAATCCATTCAGGACTTATTGATCAAGACACCTAGCAGCTCACAGTTAGTAAAAAACCTGAGTGGGGGAAATCAACAAAAGGTTGTTTTAGCAAAATGGCTGAATACCGATTGTAAAGTGTTAATTTTCGATGAACCTACCCGTGGAATTGATATAGGGGCGAAGGAAGAAATCTATAAACTAATGAGAAAACTAGCAGACGAAGGACTTTCTATCATTATGATTTCCTCAGAATTACCTGAAATTCTAGGGATGAGTGACCGAGTTCTTGTTATGCATAAGGGGAAAATCAAGGGAGAACTTCCGGGAAGTGAAGCAACTTCAGAAAAAGTAATGTATTACGCAACGGGTGGTGCTGAAGGATGAGTGAATTAGATTACAAGAAAAAAGGGTTTAGCGCTAAGGAAATATTTAAGTACCCAGAGATGCTAACGCTGATTGGATTTTTAGTATTATGTATATTCTTTTCCATTGCAGCAGAAAGTTTTTTAACGGCAGATAATGTCTCGAATATTGTTCGACAAGTTTCAATAAACGGGATCCTCGCTGTAGGGATGACCTTTGTTATTTTAACAGGCGGTATTGATTTATCCGTTGGATCGGTAATGGCACTTACCGGGACCATTATTGCAGGTATGATGATTAATACTGGATTACCTCCAATTGTAGCAGTATTAATTGGGATTGTTTTAGGTGCTGCACTAGGTTATATCAATGGTTTGTTTACCGCATATGCGAAAATCCCGGCAATTATCGTCACATTAGCAATGATGGAGGCGGCTCGTGGTTTAGCCCTTTTATATACAGGTGGATATCCGCTTTCAGGTCTGCCATCATCATATGCGTTTATTGGTAGAGGCTATCTATTTGGGGTAATTCCAATGCCTGCAGTCATTATGATTCTTGTTTTTATCGCAGCTTATATAATCTTGAACCATTTACCAATTGGTCGTTATATCTACGCATTAGGTGGTAATGAGGAAGCAGTAAGATTATCTGGAGTAAAAGTAAAACGTATCAAAACGTTTGTCTATCTATTCAGTGGTGTGACAGCTGCTATCAGTGGAATGATCATGACTTCAAGACTTTCTTCCGGACAACCAATGGCTGGGGAAGGGTATGAGTTAGATGCAATCGCAGCAGTTGTATTAGGCGGAACAAGCATTGCAGGTGGCCGAGGACATATTTTTGGAACGTTACTAGGTGCTCTTCTATTAGGAGTATTAAGTAATGGATTAAACCTTATGGGTGTATCGCCATATGTACAACGTGTACTTAAAGGTGTGATTATCGTTGGTGCGATCTACTATAGTAGTACTCGTCAAAAAGACTAATATACTAGAATGCTAAGCACTGGCGTTAACAATATGTAAGTTTACTTAATCTATTAAAATTCTAAACATACAGGGAGATGTAGAACAATGTCAGTATTACCAGAAACAATGAAAGCTGTAGTAGCACATGGTCCAGAGGATTATCGAGTAGAGGAAGTTGCAGTTCCTAAGGCTGGACCAGGGGAAGTTATCATCAAAGTCGAAGCTTGTGGTATTTGTGGTAGTGATTTAAAGGCATATCATGGTTCTGCAATGTATTGGGGCGGAGAAGACCCTTGGATGAAAGCACCGGTTATTCCAGGACATGAATTCTACGGAATTGTGGCTGAATTAGGAGTGGGGGCTGCAGAAAAACACGGAGTACAAGTTGGTGATCGCGTAACAACTGACCAAATTAATCCGTGCGGAAAATGTAAGTTCTGTAAAACAGGTAAGTACTGGATGTGTGATGTTCATAACATTTATGGTTTCCAAAAAGACATTGCTGAAGGAGCTTGGGCTGAATATATGAAATTCAGCGAAACAGCAACTATATATAAAATTACGGATGGAGTTACTCCTGAAGAAGCTGCCTTAGTTGAGCCAATGGCTTGTGCCGTTCATACCATCCAAAGAGCAACAATTGAGTTTGAAGATGTAGTTGTGTTAGCAGGTGCTGGAACTCTTGGATTATGTATGCTTCAACTCATTAAATTAAAAACACCTAAGAAATTAATTGTACTAGATGGAAATGAAAACCGACTAGCTGTTGCGAAAAAATTAGGCGCTGACCTTGTCATTAATCCATTAAAAGAGGATGCAATCAAAATCGTTAAGGATTTAACAGACGGTTATGGTTGTGATGTATATATTGAAGCAACTGGTCATCCAAGTGGTGTAACACAAGGCCTAGAAATGGTAAGAAGACTTGGAAGATTTATCGAATTTAGCGTATTTGGATCAGAAGTAACTACTGACTGGAGCGTTATCGGGGACAGAAAAGAATTGGATATTAGAGGGTCTCACTTAGGACCATACACATACCCAATTGCAATCGACCTATTTGAACGTGGCTTATTAACAGCTGAAGGTATTGTTACACATAGTTACAAAGTAGAAGACTTTGCTGAAGCTATGGATATGGCACATAATCCAGGAGCAATTAAAGTATTATTAAAACCTTAATTTAGCTGTTAGAAAACATTAGGGTATATGTCGCGAGTATTGATAATAAAGAATAAAGGAAGACTCGGCATTTGCCGAGTTTTCTTTATAGAACGGAGTGAATGATTGTGTTAGAAGATTTAAAGCAAAAAGTGTTAGAAGCAAATCTTGAGCTGCCAAAACGAAACTTAGTCATCTTTACTTGGGGAAATGTAAGTGGAATTGATCGAGAAAAAGGCCTAGTAGTAATTAAGCCAAGTGGCGTTGCTTATGAAGATTTGAAAGCAGAAGATTTGCCGGTAATCGATCTAGAAGGAAATATCATTGAGGGTGAACTGAACCCATCATCAGATACTGCGACACACTTAGTTTTATATAAGGCATTTCCTGAAATAGGAGGGGTTGTGCATACCCATTCACCATGGTGTACAAAATGGGCGCAATCAGGAAGGGCGATTCCTGCATATGGAACAACACATGCTGATTACTTTTATGGAGACATTCCTTGTACACGACATATGACTCCGTTTGAAATTGACAATGACTATGAGCACAATACAGGGGAAGTCATTGTAGAAACATTTAAAGATATCAATCCAGCCTCTATTCCAGGAGTTATAGTAAATAACCACGGTCCTTTTAACTGGGGGAAAGATCCAATGAAAGCTGTAGAAAATGCAGTTGTCATGGAGGAAGTTGCGAAATTTGCTTACTATACTCAAAGTCTATCACCAGAACTAGAAGCAATTGACCAACACTTACTAGATAAACACTTCCTGCGAAAACACGGCAAGAACGCATACTATGGCCAACACAAAAAAGTAAACAACTAAATGTGACAGAGGGACAGGTCCCTTGACCCAGGAAAAATAGGTGGGACAGGTGACCTGCCCCCCTGACCCAATAAATGGCGCTTTTGGAATCCTATTTACACATTGAAATTGTTACTGGAGGGGGATGTGACATGAAAGCGAATCAGGTAGACATTAAGCAAGCGATTATGAATGGTGATACTTCTCTTGGGATTGAATTAGGATCGACACGGATTAAAGCGGTTCTAATTGATAGGCAGTTTGAAACCATTGCATCTGGAGGTTATGAGTGGGAAAATCGTCTGGAAAATGGCTATTGGACGTACGACCTAGAAGATATAACTACTGGTTTACAGGCAGCTTATCACGAAATGAAAAACGAAGTTGAACGAAAATACGGAATCACGATACGAACGATTGGTTCTATTGGATTTTCTGCCATGATGCACGGTTATATGGCATTTGACAAGACGGGAGAGCTACTCGTTCCTTTTCGTACGTGGCGGAATACAAATGCTGGTAAAGCAGCAAAAGAATTAACAGATTTTTTTCAATATAATATTCCCGAAAGATGGAGTATCGCTCACCTATACCAAGCGATTTTAAATGAAGAGGATCACGTACCACAACTTGATTACATCACAACATTATCTGGTTACATTCATTGGTTATTGACTGGGAACAAGGCAATTGGGATTGGTGATGCTTCTGGTATGTTCCCGATTAATGAAGCAACAAAGAATTATAATGAAGCAATGGTCGAGCAATTTGATGAACTCGTTGCCGAGAAAAAATATTCTTGGAAGCTAAGAGACCTTCTTCCTCCAGTTTATATCTCTGGTGAGTATGCCGGGAAATTAACGGATGTTGGAGCTGAAATTCTAGATCCATCACATGATTTACAGCCTGGTATTCCTATTTGTCCACCTGAAGGTGATGCAGGCACAGGGATGGTTGCGACAAATAGTGTAAGAAAACGTACAGGAAACGTATCAGTAGGGACCTCTGTTTTTGCCATGATTGTATTAGAGCAAGAACTTTCAAAAGTATACCCAGAGATTGACATGGTCACAACGCCAAATGGAAGTCCTGTTGCGATGGTTCATGCGAATAACTGCTCAAGTGATATTAACGCTTGGATTGGATTGTTCCGTGAGTTTTCGGAGGCAATGGGGTATAAGGTTGATACCAATCAGTTATTCAGTGTCATGTTCAACAAAGCATTGGAAGCTGACCCAGATGGTGGCGGATTGCTAAGTTACGGATATTTTTCAGGCGAATTTATTACCGGATTAGAACACGGCAGACCATTGTTTGTTCGTTCACCAGAGAGTAACTTTAATTTAGCAAACTTTATGCGTACACATCTATTTTCAGCATTTGGTGCATTGAAAATTGGAATGGATATTCTGACTAAGCAGGAAGATGTTGCGATAGATAGTATTTTGGCGCATGGTGGTTTATTTAAAACGCCTGTAGTGGGACAAAGGATGATGGCGGCATCCATGAATACGCCTGTTTCTGTCATGGCAACAGCCGGAGAAGGTGGCGCGTGGGGAATGGCTATTCTAGCTTCTTATATGATGAATGAAAACAAGAATGAAAGCTTAGAAGACTTCCTCGACAGAAGAGTCTTTAACGATGTGGTTGGGGACGTAATCAATCCTGATCCTGAAGACGTAAAAGGGTTTGAAGTATTTATTGAGCGCTATAAAAAAGGAATAGAAATTGAGAAGGCAGCGGTTGATAATTTACATCTAACAAAAGACGAGAAAACAGTAAAATTGTAGGGACAGAGGGACAGGTCCCTCGTCCTAAAAGGAAAAATATGGTGGGACATGGGACCTGTCCCTGTGTCCCACCTTTTATCTTGGATTAATCGGTGTTTGGATTTGTGCGTGTGCTTCAATTACTTCAGCAGCATCAAATAGTGTATCCTCCCGGAAACGTCTTCCGAGGAGTTGAACTCCAACTGGTAGACCATCAGCAACAGAAGTAGGAACGGAAATAGCAGGGAAACCAAGCACTGGAATGGCCATCATGGACCATTGTGCATCCATAACACGCCTCATGCTTTCAATGCTTTTGATATCCTCATCTTGTTCAAATGCCTGTTCTGCAGAGACTGGCATGAGCAATAGTGGGTATTCTTGTAAAAACTCCTGAAGTTGTACAATTAGCGTTCCGCGACGTGCATAGCCCTTAATATAGTCGGTTAGTCCAGGGTTTTCTCCCCACCATTCTTTTGCATTTTCGGAATAATGCAAAGCAGCCTTTTTCATACCTTCGTCTCCATACTGCTCTATAAGCGAAATATTCAATTTGAATTCTTCAAGCACTAATAAATACCAAAGTCTGTAGGCTTCAGTAAATAGAGGGAGCTTCACTTCTTCCACTACATAACCTGCTTCTGTCAACTGGTCGGCTGCTTCATTCAAAGCCTGATTAACGGCTGTAGATGGAGTAGCGACACCAATATCACGTAAAAGCCCAACTCGAATTGGCTTTTGAAGGGGTTCGCCAATTAACGGTACTGAAGCATGAAGTGGATCACGGGGATCAAATGCACTCATGCTTTGAAGTGCAAGGCGAAGATCCCCAACGCTACGGGCAAGCGGACCATCAGTTGACATCAGTTGTCCTGAAAAGGATTGATCTCCATCCGGAGGACCAAACCAGCCAGGAACTCTTCCTATAGTTGGTCGAATTCCAGTAATTCCACAAGCATATGCTGGGTGTCGAACAGAACCACCAATATCATTACCATGCCCAATTGGCATCATCCCAGAAGCAACAGCTGATGCAGCGCCTCCACTCGACCCTCCAGGTGTACGTGTTTTATCCCAAGGGTTCAGGGTTCTTCCGTGCAAATCATTATTTGTAAACCAGCGGAAACTAAAAGCAGGCGTATTACTGCGGCCAACAATGACGGCTCCTGCATTCCGGAGATTTGCCACTGGGGGACTGTCCTTTTCAGCAAGATTATCTTTAAAAGCCACAACACCATCTGTTGTTACATGTCCAGCTTGGTCAACATTCACTTTTGTAGAAACAGGCACACCATGTAGTGGTCCAAGTAGCTCTCCTTTTTTTACAGCAAGATCTGCCTGATCAGCTGCAGCAATTGCCTCTTCTGCATGAACTTCAACCAGGGCATTAAGCACTGGATTGACTTCCTCGATTCTGTCCAAACAGCTCTCAACAGCCTCGCGAGAAGAAATGAGTCTTGTTCGAATGCCATGAGCCAAATCTGTTGCCGACCAACGCCATAATTCATCCTTACCTTGATTATGTAATACCTGAGATGCACGAGATTGTACTGAAGATCGTTCCAAACCTCATCGCCACCTATCGAATTATTTTGAATATTACAAACCAATTATATGCTATGGCTAACCTATTTAAAACAAAAAATGGGACAAGTCCTTTCTTTCGAGGTGGGACCTGTCCCCGTGACCCAGCAACGGCCGATTTTAACTTCGTGGCCCAGCACGACTACCAACGCCAACCCAACCCCTCCATTCTATAACTCTCTCTAAAATAATAAGAATTTTTGAAAGAGTTACGCTATAATAGGCATATATTGAAATCGAATCTACTAATCACTCTTTTTATGAAAGGGGTTTCATAGATGAAGAAGCTGCTTTTCGTGTATTTGTTGCTCATTGGATTGTTTGTTCTTTATATATATAACTATCAAGCGGAGAGTTCGACGGAACGTGCCTGGAATGAGAATGAGCTGGTCGGGGATGTGGATGAAACGTATGTAATGGTCACGTTTATGGTGGGGATTGATTACTGGAAGCGAGCGTTAAAAGGTTTTGAGGATGCGGCAGAAGCGTTAAATGTTTCGATTGAGTACCGGGGTTCGACGCAATATGATGTACACGAGGAAATGACAGTCCTCGAGCAGGTAATCGCTAAGAATCCAGCGGGAATTGCAATTTCCACAATGGATCCAGAAGCTTTAAATCCTGTGATTGATAAAGCGGTTGAGGCTGGAATACCAGTCGTCATGTTCGATGCAGATGCACCAGAAAGTAAGGCGTATTCGTTTCTAGGAACGGATAATTACAAGGCAGGTGTAGAGGCGGCTCACAAAATGGCAGAGTTAGTAAATGAAAAGGGACAGGTTGGTGTGATTACCCTCCCCAATCAGTTAAACCATCAGGAACGTACCAAAGGATTTCAAGATACGATCTTCAGGGAATATCCTGACATGGAGGTTGTCTCTGTCAAAGATGGAAGAGGCGATCAAGTGATTTCAAAAGAGGTAGCAGAATCGATGATTGACGAGAATCCGAATGTGGCAGGCATCTTCGTGACGGAGGCGAACGGTGGAGTTGGAGTTGGACAAACCATCATCGCCAATAAACTCAAAGACTCTGTTAAAATCATTAGTTTTGATACAGATAAGGGAACCCTCGATATGATTAAGGACGATGTGATTTCCGCCACCATTGCACAGGGAACATGGGAAATGGGGTACTGGTCCTTGCAATTTTTGTTTCATTTGCAACATGGCATTCATGAACAAGACCGAAAAAATGCACCTTTACCTCGATACGTGGATACAGGTGTGACCATTGTTACAAAGGAAAATGTGAACTCCTACTATCCACAATAAACTTCTAGGAATGGATTGGTTGAATTGAAGAACTTCATACAAATAAATAATTTACCAATTCGATATAAACTGATCTCTCATTTTTTAATTATTAGTATCATCCCGATTATCTGCTTAGGTTTTTTAATTAATTGGACGGTTGAGCGTGTTGTGGAAGAGCAAGTCAATCAGAATACCTTACAGCTTATTAGTAAAGTGAATGAAACACTTGAATTCTACATAAACAACATGCAACGTGTTACCTACTTTATTTCCTATAATGAGCGGATTGAGGACTTTTTTCATCATAATGGTCAGCAACCTGGTCAATATCAAACAAATGAATATGAGATTCAACGCTATCTTCGTAATTTTACAACGTTAATGCCTGAAGTAGCAGGGGTTTTAGTCGTGAACAGCGCAGGGGAGTATGTGAGTAATGAACTGTACGCTCCGGCTTCAGAGAATTTAACGGAAGAGTCTTGGTATCAAGAGGCGGTAGAAAATAAAGGGATCTTTCGAATGATTGGTCAACCGAAGGACCGCCGTCTCTCATCATTGGTCAGTTACAAAAATGATGAAGTGGTGTCAGGCGTTCGCGCTGTGATTGATCCAATTTCACAGGAAGTACTAGGGGTCATTTTAATCGATTTAAAGGTTAGGACGGTTGCTGAAACGTTAGTCGATGTGCGGCTTGGAAAAACCGGCTATTTGACGGTGATTGATGAACAAAGTAGACCGATTTATCAGCCCAAAGATCCTTTAATTGAAACGATCCCAAATGAATGGCTGGATGAAAAAAGGTCAGGTACGTTTTCAAAGAAGATAGGTTCACAGAAGGTACAGTTTATTTTTCAAGAATCACCATATTCGAACTGGACCACCATCGGCGTCTTTCCAACCGAGGAATCCATATTCGAAATAAGGGAGATACAGTTTTATTTAGTCGTTTTTGTCTTTATCATTCTCTTATTTGGAATTCCGGTATCGTACTTCTTATCCAATTCGATCTCTAAGCCAATTCGCCAGTTAATGAAGTTTATGCGGAAAGCCGAAAGTGGGGAATTTGGGGTCCGGTATACAGAAAAACGAGATGATGAGATTGGTATGCTTGGCCGAAGTTTTAATAAAATGCTAAAACAAATCAATGAATTGCTGCGCTTAACGGAGAGGCACGAAAGACAGAAGCGAGAAGCCGAATTTAGAAGTTTACAAGCCAATATCAATCCTCATTTTCTCTATAATACGCTCGATACGATTCAATGGATGGCTCGAAAGCAAAAGGCGATTGAAATAGCCGAAGTGGTTGAGTCGTTAGCAAAATTGTTCCGAATTGGATTAAGTAAGGGAAGAGATCGGATACCACTCGATAAGGAAATAGAGCATATTGAAAGTTACTTAAAAATTCAACAAACGAGATATCGTGAAAAATTACAGTATCAGATTGATGTGGACGAACGTGCCGCTTCGCTTTATGTTCTCAAATTTATTCTGCAGCCACTTGTCGAAAATGCAATCTACCATGGAATAAAAGAGCGACGGGGGCCGGGTCAAATCATGGTCTCTGCAAAACAAATGAACGGAAATTTACGCCTATCGATTCAAGATAACGGTGCTGGAATGTCAGAATCACACCTTCACGAAATTCGTGTCGCCCTTAAGGATGCTGTTAGAAGGACAGAGAATCAAACTGAATCGAAGCATAAGAAGGGATATGGGATTTTGAACGTTCAAGCTCGAATCGTACTTGCATTCGGGGAACAGTATGGGATTACGATTGAGAGTAAAGAAAAGGTTGGGACAACGCTCGAGTTAGTGTTACCTATTTTAGAAGAAGATATTGAATGGGAAGAGGAGCGAAAACAACATGCGTAAATGGAAGGTTTTAATCGCCGATGATGAGTATATAATTCGGGATGGAATCCATTCTTCTATTGACTGGGAGAAGTACAATATGGAGGTCATTGGGGAAGCAGAGGATGGTGAAGAAGCTGTTGAATTAGCGATTAAACACCAGATTGATATCTTACTAGTTGATTTAAATATGCCCATCATGGATGGACTTGAAGCAATGGAAGAGATTAAGGAGCAATTGCCAAACTGTAAAATGGTTGTCATCTCGGGATATGATGATTTCCGTTATGCACAAGCAGCCCTTCGATTAAAGGTCGAAGATTATTTATTAAAACCAATCAATCCGGGAAAACTGGAAGAGTTAATCATAGATCTTAAACAAAAACTTGATCTGGAAGTTAACCAGAAGAAATATATCAAACAAGCTGCCATACAGATAAAAAGGAATCATGTCCAGCTTAGGGAACGTTTTTTTCAGGATTGGATTGCAGGTCAGTTAGCGAATGAAGAGATTAGAGAGCAACTTGAGTTTTTACACCTGCCAGTCGCACATCCAATACAATATCTCGTGATTAAATGGCCTGATTATCATTTGAATCAAACGTTTATGCAAGAAAATGACCGTCAGTTGTACTTATTTGCGATAGAGAATATCGTAAAAGAAATGATTGGTTCAGAAAAGACGGTTATTTTTTGGGACCAATCCCATTTGCTTAATGTGTGTGTATGGGAGCAACTCAACCGGGAGCTCCTCACAAAAATAGAAGAAGTCGTGCAAACCTATTTTAATCTCACAATCTATTATCATATGGAAGATATTTTTATTCAGGACTTTGTTCATTTGTATAAAATCTATGATCAATGCAAACGGCAGGTTGAACAGCAAATCAAAATGTCCCCAATTGTAAAACAGGCTCTAACCTATATTCAACAGCATTATCAGGATTCTTCCCTCACGCTAGAGCGAGTAGCGGATGAATTACATATCACTAGTGTCTATTTAAGTCGGATGATTAAGCATGAGCTGGGTATTTCCTACGTTGGACTTTTAACTCAAATGCGAATTAACAAAGCCGTTGATTTACTGAAAACGACGGATTTATCGATCCGAGATATAGCAGAAACGGTTGGATATGATACACAACATTACTTTAGCACCACTTTTAAAAAAGTAGTCGGTATTTCACCAATGCAATTCAAGAACGATGTAGAAAACGTGCACCTTTCGTAGAAGGTGCTTTTTTTATGCACTCATAACAAATGTTACGGAAAGTTTAAAAAATTATAAAAAGTGTTTAATTTTATGTAAAGCCCTTTCATTAACGGAAATGATAATTTAATAGTAGCAAAAATATGAAAGGGGTTACATGTATGAAGAAATTAGGTTTTTTAGCACTAATCATTAGTTTGGTATTTGCGTTAGTGGCCTGTAGTGGAAGCGACAAATCGTCAGGTTCTGGGGGCGATTCAAAGGGTACGTTAATCGGGGTTGCGATGCCTACAAAGTCATCACAGCGCTGGGTGGATGATGGAAACAATATGGTGAAGCAATTAGAAGAACTTGGTTATAAAACAGATTTACAATATGCGGAAGATGATGTCGATAAGCAAATCGAGCAAATTGAAAACATGATTGTAAAAGGTGCAAAAATCTTGGTTGTGGCATCGATTGACGGTACTGCTTTAACCAATGTATTACAAAAAGCTGCCGATCAAGACATACAAGTCATCGCGTATGACCGTTTAATTATGGAAACACCAAATGTAAGTTATTACGCAACATTTGATAATTTCCAAGTAGGTGTCTTACAGGCTTCCTATATTGAAGAAGCACTGAACCTTAAGGAAGAAGCTGGACCATTTAATATTGAATTATTTGGTGGTTCACCAGATGATAATAATGCCTACTTCTTCTGGGATGGCGCGATGTCTGTTCTAAAGCCACATATTGATAGCGGGAAATTGGTTGTTCAAAGTGGTCAAACAGAATTTGAACAAGGAGCAACAATGCGCTGGGATGGAAACACCGCAAAATCACGTATGGAAAACATTTTAAGTAAAGCGTACTCTGGCGGGGAAAAGGTTGACGCCGTTTTATCACCTTATGATGGAATTAGCCGTGGGGTTATTCAAGCATTAAAAGGTGTAGGTTACGGTTCTGCTGACCTTCCACTACCAGTTGTTACTGGACAAGATGCTGAGTCTGCATCTGTTAAGTCAATTATTGCGGGTGAACAAACACAAACGGTGTTTAAAGATACACGTAATCTAGCTGCTGTAGTGGTAAAAATGATTAAATCGATTGAAGCTGGTGAAGAAGCAGAGGTGAATGATACAGAGACATATGATAATGGTCAAAAAGTCGTTCCTTCTTACTTAGTTGACCCTGTGTCAGTCGATATCGACAACTACAAAGAAGTGTTAATTGATAGCGGATATTACACAGAAGACGAAGTGAAATAAGTACCCCCCTATTTAGTGGTGATTTTCATGTCACCACTAAATTACTTCATTCCGGATTTTAACGAGGTGGTGAGGATATGTCTGAGTATATTTTAGAAATGCGAAACATCACAAAAACATTTCCAGGAGTTAAAGCATTAGACAACGTGAATTTAAAAGTGAAAAAGGGAGAAATTCATGCACTAGTAGGTGAGAATGGTGCTGGAAAATCAACCTTGATGAAAGTATTAAGTGGTGTTTATCCGAGTGGAACCTATGAAGGTAGCATCTATTTTGAAGGGGAAGAATGTCACTTTAAAGATATTAAACAAAGTGAACAAATTGGGATTGTGATCATCCATCAAGAGTTGGCTTTGAGTCCTTTTTTATCTATCGCAGAAAATATTTTTCTAGGGAACGAAAGACAATCCAAAAGGGTTATCAATTGGCAGGAAACCTTTTCTGAGGCAAAAAAGTTGTTAGATCGGGTCGGGTTAAAAGAATCACCTAACACGGCCGTAATGGATATCGGGGTTGGGAAACAACAGCTCGTAGAGATTGCAAAAGCACTATCTAAAAATGTGAAACTCTTAATCTTAGACGAACCAACTGCAGCCCTAAATGAAACAGATAGCGAAAACTTATTAAACCTCTTACTTGAACTGAAAAAACAAGGGATTACCTCCATACTGATTTCTCATAAATTAAATGAAGTATCTAGTATTTCGGATAACATTACGATTTTACGAGATGGACAAACAATTGAGACGTTTGCAGTGAAGGGTGAAAAGGCATCAGAGGATCGTATCATTAAAGGAATGGTAGGTCGTGAGTTGACAAGCCGGTATCCAGAACGAATCCCGAACATTGGTGACATTATTTTTGAAGTGGAAAATTGGAATGTCTATCATCCGTTGCAGCGTGATCGGAAAGTCATCGACAATGTCAATCTTCATATTCGTCGTGGGGAAATAGTCGGCTTAGCAGGCTTAATGGGAGCTGGAAGAACAGAGCTTGCGATGAGTATTTTCGGGAAAACGTATGGGAAAAAAATTACCGGCCTATTATACAAAAATGGAGAAGAAATACAGGTAAATACAGTTAGTGAAGCGATTGAGCATGGAATTGCTTATGTGTCAGAGGACCGGAAAACATATGGTCTAAATTTAATTGATGATATCAAACGGAATATAACTCTATCAAATCTCAAACGAATTTCAACGAATACAGTGATTGATGAAAACAAGGAAGTTCAGGAGGCTCAAATTTTACGAGACCGATTAAATATTAAAACTCCATCATTGGCTCAACTTGCAGGAAATTTAAGTGGTGGTAATCAGCAAAAAATTGTCTTAAGTAAGTGGATTTTTACAGAGCCAGATATCTTAATTTTGGATGAACCGACTCGAGGAATTGATGTAGGGGCTAAGTTTGAAATTTATTCACTCATCCATGAACTAGCGGCTGAAGGAATGGGTGTCCTTGTCATTTCTTCGGAGTTACCTGAGGTATTGGGGCTATCAGACCGTATCTATGTCATGAATGAAGGTCGTATAACAGGTGAGCTCGGTCGTGAAGAGGCGAACCAGGAGAGTGTCATGCGTTATATGACGGGAACAGGAGGGACGAAACGTGCAAACACTAAGTAATTTATTTCGCAACAATATCCGGGAATATGGAATGATCATTGCACTTGTATTCATTGCAGGGCTGTTTTGGATCTTAACGGATGGGATATCCTTTAGTTCATTAAACTTGACCAATCTTATCTTGCAAAACGGGTTTATCCTCGTCCTAGCAATTGGAATGGTTTTAGTCATCATTACGGGAAATATTGATTTATCAGTCGGTTCCGTTGTTGCTATTGTCGGCGCAATTGCAGGGGTCCTCATGATTAATCACAATGTACCAGTGTGGTTGGCTATTATTCTATCACTTGTTGTTGGGGCAATCATTGGAATTTGGCAAGGATTTTGGATCGCGTATGTCGGGATACCTTCCTTTATCGTGACCTTGGCCAGCATGTTAATTTTCCGGGGGTTAACCTTGTATCTATTAGATGGAAAATCACTTGCACCATTTCCTGAGTCATTTGGCATGCTGAGCGGTGGCTTTTTACCTTCGATTGGTTCAGGGGAGTTGCACTTACTAACAATCATTTTATCTATTATTCTATCAATTATCTTAATCTATATGGAGTTCAGAAACCGTAAAAAACAATTAACATATAGCCTCGAAGTGAGTCCGTTATGGCTATCTGTTACAAAAATGGCATTACTTATCGCAGTGATTAACTGGTTCGCGTACCAATTGGCGTTAAATAAAGGAATTCCAACGGTGTTAATCATTGTTATCATTCTAATCGTGGTCTACACATTCGTCATGAAAAACACAGTTATGGGCCGTCACGTGTATGCAACAGGTGGTAACCAGAAAGCGGCGGATTTATCCGGTATTAAAACAAAGCGTGTCGTATTCTGGGTCTTTGTGAACAACGGAGTCATCTCAGCCTTAGCTGGTTTAATGTTTGCTTCGCGTCTTAATTCTGCAACACCTGCAGCGGGTAACATGCTCGAGCTTGATGCCATTGCCTCCGTCTTTATCGGTGGTGCTTCTATGGCAGGAGGCGTAGGAACCGTCATCGGTGCCATTGTCGGTGGACTCGTTATGGGGATCATGAACAACGGTATGTCACTCATTGGCGTCGGAATCGACTGGCAACAAGCCATCAAAGGACTCGTGCTCCTACTCGCGGTAGGATTTGATATCTACAATAAAAATCGGGCTGGAAAATAGCGGGGCGAAATGTTTCCGGTAGTTTCCAATGAGGTTGTGCTCGCTTGGTTTGGGACAGAGGGACAGGTCCCTTGTCCCAGGAAAAAAATGGTGGGACGAGGGACCTGTCCCCGTGACCCATTTGAGGAGGGATGTGATGTGAGGGTGAATTATGATGAGATGCAATTGGCGATTGCTAAGGGTGAGACTTCGCTTGGGATTGAGTTTGGTTCCACCCGGATAAAGGCGGTTTTGATTAATAAGCATTTTGAAACAATCGCGTCTGGCAGTTATGAGTGGGAAAATCGGCTGGAAAATGGGTATTGGACGTACAGCTTAGAGGATGTTATCGCTGGTATGCAAGCGGCTTATCGTGAAATGAAACAGGAAGTTGAACGCAAATTTGGAATTACACTACGAACAATTGGTTCGATTGGCTTTTCTGCCATGATGCATGGGTATTTGGCTTTTGACAAGACTGGAGAGATGCTGGTTCCATTTCGAACTTGGCGGAATACGACGACAGGTCCTGCAGCGAATGAGTTAACCAATCGATTTCAATTCAATATTCCGGAAAGGTGGAGTATTGCTCACCTCTATCAAGCCATTTTAAATGAAGAGGAACATGTACCTCGAATTGATTATATCACTACGCTATCTGGCTATATTCATTGGTTACTAACCGGCAACAAAGCGATCGGAATTGGCGATGCTTCTGGGATGTTCCCGATTGATGAAGAAACGAAGTATTACAATGAAGCAAAGCTTCAGCAATTTGATGAACTTTTGGCCGTGAAAAAGTACCCTTGGAAGCTTAGTGATATTCTTCCGACCGTTTATATTTCAGGAAAACAAGCAGGTCTTTTAACAGAAAAGGGAGCAAACATCCTAGATCCTTCACAGCAATTGCAACCGGGAATTCCAATTTGCCCACCAGAAGGTGATGCAGGAACAGGGATGGTAGCGACAAATAGTGTAAGGAAACGCACCGGAAACATCTCCGTAGGAACTTCCGTTTTTGCCATGATTGTGTTAGAAAAAGAACTTTCAAAAGTATATCCGGAAATTGACATCGTTACGACCCCGAACGGGAGTCCTGTTGCGATGGTTCATGCGAATAACTGTTCAAGTGATATCAACGCGTGGCTGGGACTGTTCCGAGAGTTTTCGGAAGCGATGGGATATGAGATTGATAATGCTCAACTATTCAACGTGATGCTCAACAAAGCTTTGGAAGCAGACCGAGATGGTGGCGGATTGCTAAGCTATGGTTATTTTTCAGGTGAGAATATCACTGGATTAGATCAAGGTAGACCATTATTTGTTCGTTCTCCGGAAAGTCCTTTTAATCTAGCGAACTTCATGCGGACACATCTTTTTACTGCTTTTGGTGCGTTGAAAATGGGAATGGATATTCTAACAAAGCAAGAAAATGTTGCGATAGATAGTATTCTCGCGCATGGTGGACTATTTAAAACACCTGTAGTAGGACAAAAGATGGTGGCAGCTGCAATGAATGCTCCCGTTTCTGTTATGGCAACGGCCAGTGACGGCGGTGCGTGGGGAATGGCAATCCTAGCTTCTTATATGATGAATAAAAACAAGAATGAAAGTTTAGAAGACTTTCTAGATAACAGAGTTTTTAAAGATGTGGTAGGGGACAAAATCGATCCTGACCCTGAGGACGTAGTGGGATTTGAAGTGTTTATTGAGCGATATAGAAAAGGACTTGAGATTGAGCGAGCTGCTGTTGAACATTTGTTGTATGTCAAAAATGAGGGAGGGGTAACGTGTTAGAACATCTGAAGGAAGAAGTATACCAGGCGAATCTAGAATTGCCCAAACATGGACTTGTAAAATTCACGTGGGGAAATGCAAGTGCGATTGACCATGACCGTGGTTTATTTGTGATCAAGCCTAGTGGTGTTGAGTATGAGACGATGAAACCAAGTGACATGGTGGTTGTTGATTTAGATGGGAATGTTGTTGAAGGAGACTTTAATCCCTCATCAGATACACTGACACACGCCGTGCTATATAGGCATTATCCTGAAATTGGTGGCATCGTTCATACTCATTCAACATGGGCGACAATTTGGGCGCAAGCAGGCCTTGATGTTCAGGCGATGGGAACAACTCATGCCGATACATTTTATGGTGCAATCCCATGTGCTCGTTTTTTGACACAAGAGGAAATTGATCGTGGTTATGAAGCAGCAACTGGTCAGGTTATTATTGAAACATTTGAAGAGCGTGGGATCGATGTTTTAGCGGTTCCGGGTGTCTTGCTGCGCGGACATGGTCCTTTTACATGGGGGAAAGATGTAAAGGCTGCAGTGGTGAATAGTGTTGTCTTGGATGAAGTTTCGAAGATGAACCTGTTTGCAAGGGGACTAAATGACCTCGCATCAGAACTGCCACAACGGATTTTAGATAAGCACTATCTACGAAAACACGGGAAAAACGCATATTACGGCCAAAAGTGATTGAAAGGGGATTAGGATGGAGAAAAAAGAATTTTGGTTTATCGTAGGCTCCCAACATCTATATGGGGAAAAAGCATTGGCAGAAGTGAAAGCACATGCTCAAGAGATGACGGACGCCTTAAATGAAAGTGGTATATTACCTTATCGACTCATTCTACAAGAATTAGCTGTTAGTGCAGATAAAATTACAAACCTTATGAAAGAAGTAAACTACCGGGATGAGGTTGCCGGTGTCATCACATGGATGCATACATTTTCACCTGCAAAAATGTGGATTCGGGGAACAAAATTATTGCAAAAACCACTCTTACATTTGGCAACCCAATTTAATGAAAGTATTCCTTGGGCATCGATTGATATGGATTTTATGAACTTAAACCAATCCGCTCACGGTGACCGGGAATATGGGTTTATCAATGCTCGCTTGAAAAAGAAAAATAAAGTGGTAGTCGGGTACTGGCAGCGCCCCGAATTACAGAAGCAGATTGCAGACTGGATGGATGTAGCGGTTGCTTTTAATGAAAGTTTTAACATAAAAGTCGCTCGGTTTGGGGACAACATGCGAAATGTTGGTGTAACCGAGGGAGATAAGATAGAAGCGCAAATTCAATTTGGTTGGACAGTTGATTATTTTGGTATAGGTGATCTTGTTCAATATGTAAATGGGGTTAAGGAAGAAGAAATTGATGCGTTGTTTACCGAATATGAAGAGCACTATGAGTTTGATTATGGCAGTTACGAGAGAGAGGCTTGGGAAGCTAGCGTTAAAGTACAAGCAAGCTATGAAATCGCGATTAAGCGTTTCCTTGAAGACGGTGGCTACAATGCTTTTACCACGAACTTTGAAGATTTATATGGTATGAAGCAATTACCTGGTCTTGCTGTTCAACGATTAATGGCTCAAGGATATGGATTTGCGGGGGAAGGCGATTGGAAAACGGCGGCACTCGATCGCTTATTAAAGGTAATGAGCCATAACGAATTAACGGGGTTTATGGAAGATTACACATATGAATTAGCTGCTGGTCAGGAAGCAGTCCTTCAATCGCATATGCTTGAGGTCGATCCGACCTTAGCAAGCAATAGACCGAGAATCGTTGTATCGCCACTTGGTATCGGTGATCGAGAGGATCCTGCACGCTTAGTATTTGACGGGAAGGCAGGAGACGGTGTCGTCGTCTCAATGGCCGACTTTGGTACCCATTACAAACTATTAATCAATGAAGTTTGCGCATTTGAACCAACCACCCCAGCTCCAAACCTTCCGGTAGCGCGTGTCCTTTGGGAGGTAAAGCCAAACTTTCAAGATGGCGTAAAAGCCTGGATTGAAAACGGCGGGGGTCACCATACAGTCGTCTCGTTGAAGTTAACAACAGACCAAATCATAACCTACGCCAACCTAGTCGACCTCGAATACGTCCTAATAAAATAAAAAATTTTGGGACGCAGGGACAGGTCCACTGTCCCAGCCCTGGCATGAAGTACTATCCTTATTTTAATATTGCTACCATATTTTCGAGAATAGTTAATCGTTAAGGGTACAGAAGAAGTGTTCAAACACTTCTTTTTTTATTATACTCTGTTTTATAGAGGGCCAGAAGTTCCAACTATTTATTAATGAATCAACTACTAATTACTATTAGGATAGGATGGTTACTATGAAAATCAACCGTATTCACCATATTGCCATTATCTGTACTGACTATGAGAGGTCAAAGGACTTTTATGTCAATAAGCTTGGTTTTACTATTTTAAATGAAACGTTTCGTGTAGACCGTGATTCTTACAAACTTGATTTAGCTGTTGGGGATACCTATCAAATTGAGTTGTTCTCATTTCCGGACTCACCGAAAAGACTAAGTTATCCGGAGGCAGCGGGTCTGCGTCATTTAGCCTTTGAAGTTGATGATATAGAAGAAGCGGTGAAAGAGTTAACTGCCAAAAAAATCATAGTAGAAGATTTGCGAATTGACGAGGTGACGGGTAAAAAATTCACCTTCTTTAGAGACCCAGACGACTTACCATTAGAACTCTACGAAAGATAATGGGACAGAGGAACAGGTCCCTTGTCCCAAAAGGAAAAAAATGGTGGGGCGCGGGAACTTTCCCCGTGACCCACCAGAAACCCCTGTGGCCTTCAATATTATCCCAAGTTTCCTTTGTTTAAACGTCTTTGCAGTTCTTTAATGACGAGTGATGGTTTGCTTATGACCCCATCAACTGGTGTTCCTAGTCGTTTTTGTAGGGCTGAGATTGTAATTGGCCCGAAGTAGCCATCTTGTGTGACGCCGAGCCATTTTTGCAATGCTCTTATGACGAGAGATGGTTTGCTAATGTAACCATCTACAGGTGTTCCAAAATATCTTTGGAGGGCACTAATTGTTTTCGGCCCGAAATAACCGTCAACTGCGAGATTTTCTTTCGGAGGATTGACAGGTGTTGGTTCGGGTTTAGGTGCTGGTTTTGGTTCAGAACCAGGTCCAGCATATTTAACACCTTCATCAAGACAAATAGCGCGAACCACGCATTCATACATCCCTTCTCGGTATGCTTTATCCTTGATTTTATCGGATTGTGGGCCATCCACAAATTCGTATTCTAGTATAGTAGTACGACAATTTCCAGTAAGTCTATGCATATAGTAATAATCCCCGCCCGAAGAATTCTTACGTGTGTACACAGGACGTGGTCTAACTGGATATCCAGCTTTTCTAAATTCCTCAATTAACATTTGCTCAAACTTGCCATTAGCATAAATCGAGTGGATGGTTTCAACACCACTACCTCCGCCAGCATTAAAATGATGGGAAATACACTTTTTGTATTTCTTTACCTTCGAGGTCCTTGGCTCGGGATTTATAGTAACATCACTTGAACGGGTCAAGTCACTTGCAATCCCCAGTTCAGCCAACCGTTTGTCCACATAAAGTGCAGCTTCTAGTGTATAAACCTTCTCCGTATTCCCGTCCGCCACCGCACCTGGGTCACTACCACCATGCCCGGCATCTTGAATCCAACTCATAAAAATCACCCCTTTATTGTTAAAATATGTAAAAAGTGTTTTGTTTGTACAGGCACATACCTTGTTTTGGTGGAATAGGGGCTATAGTTGGGACAGATGTATAAGTTCTAAGTGGTGTTCGGACACAACTAAGCCTATTCGTTGGTGCCGTGTCCGAGGTTCGCTAGTCTTCGGACACAAACTAGCTTTTTCGTTTGTCAAGTCCTGTATTATGTGTAAATTCATTCCTCATGAAAAACAGTGTTAAACGATCTTATTTGTTTTTGGTTACTGGAAGGGGGTACCCCCTTCCAGTAACCAAAAATTCGCGCGCTATCGCGCAGACTATTTTTGTTTTTTCTTTTTCTTTTTTTCCTTCTTTTCTTCTAACTTGCTCCCGATAAATCTATTGGAGACCTCATCGGCATAATCCATTAAGACAGCACCAATGAGTCTAAAAGCTGACTGAGTATTTGGGAAGATTCGTATAACTCTTTCTCTTCGTCGGACTTCCTCGTTTATTCTCTCTACTGAGTTAGTGCTACGTATATGCTTATGTAATTTTGAATCTTCATTTAGATATTGTACGGCATCTTCGAAGCCCTCTTCTAATATTTCAATTGCTTTTTCAAGTTTTCGATTGGTTCCAAAGAGATCAATAAACTCTTGTTTATATTTCCTTGCATCATCTACTGTAGTAACTTCAAAGATCCTTTTTAGGCCCATCTTAACTTCTACCATGTCCTTTTTCGGCATATGAGTGATGATATTCCTTTTAAAATGAACTGTACAGCGTTGCCAAGAAGAACCCACAAATTCTGTTCCAATTGCAGCCTTTAATCCTTTATGCGCATCAGATATGATCAGTTTGGGCGAGTGTAAACCTCTAGACTTTAAGGATTGGAAAAAACGTTCCCAAGCCTCTTTACTTTCAACGTGATCTACTTTTAAGCCTAAGATTTCACGTCTATTATTTTTGTCTACCGCAGTTGCGATATAGACGGCTTTAGAAACTACTCGATTGTGTTCTCTCACTTTAATATACATGGCATCAACGAAAACATAAGGATAGTACATTGTGTTCAGTGGGCGATTCGCCCATTGATTGACTATAGGGTCTAACCTTTCAGTAAGTGTTGATACAAAAGATTTAGATACCTTTCTTCCACACAGTTGTTCCACAATATTAGTAACTCGTCTAGTGGAAACACCATTAACAACCATTTCGAGCATAGCTAGAACAAAGGCTTGGTCACAACGAGCGTATTCTTCAAAAACTGTAGTAGAAAAGTCTCCGTTACGAGTCCGAGGCACTCTTAGCGTAATTTTTCCAAAACTCATTAAAAGCTCTCGATCATAGTAACCATTGCGGTAATCTTGACGCGTACTGGTGCGCTCATAGACACCTGCTTGTAGGTAGGCATCCCGTTCCTTTTCCATAAACTCATTGAGGACAAGAACAACGGATGCCTTGATAATAGAATCAAGGTCAGAATTCATCACGGATTCTTTTAAAACATCTAGATTTAGGTTAAACTGTAACTGAGTCATATTAATTCCTCCTCATTGTTTTCGTCGCTGTTAACATTGTAGACAAGAGGAACTAATTTGACTCATTTTCTTTTTACACAATTATATGGACTTAATCTTTTTCGTTACTTCGTTGTCTGAAGTTTGCTCGTCTTCGGACACATCGTCGGCATTTTGTTGTTACCTTGTCCGAAGATTTCTCGTCTTCGGATACAAATTTGGCTATTCGTTGCTTCGTTGTCTGAAGTTCGCTAGTCTTCGGACACAAACTAGCTTTTTCGTTGGTTCGTTGTCTGAAGGTTGCTCGTCTTCGGACACACCCTCGCCTTTTCGTTGGTTCGTTGTCCGAAGTTTGCTAGTCTTCGGACAGAATCACGGCAAATCGTTGCATCCTAGTCCGAAGTTTGCTCGTCTTCGGACACACCGTCGGCATTTCGTTGTTACCTTGTCCGAAGATTGCTCGTCTTCGGACACAAACTTGGCTATTCGTTGCTTCGTTGTCTGAAGTTCGCTAGTCTTCGGACACAAACTTGCTTTTTCGTTGCTTCGTTGTCCGAAGTTTGCTAGTCTTCGGACACAATCTTTCCTTTTTGCCATTACTTTATCTGAAGTTTACTAGTCTTCGGACACAAATTTGCCTATTCGTTGATTCTTTGTCCGAAGTTCGCTCGTCTTCAGACACACTCTCGCCATTTCGCCACCTCCACACTCCGAAGTTTACTAGTCTTTGGACACAATCTTTCCTTTTTACCACTTCTTTGTCTGAAAAGATAATCGAATTAATTAATTCAATCCGTACAATTCTCCTCGCATGAAATACTGTTGATAATCGAAAAGCCAAATCTCAATAGTGGTTATAAATTCCTCATAATTGTGAAACTGTGAATAAACTTGAAGTTCATTGCTAGATCCTATTTTTACTTTCAGCATCTTCTGAACCCCCTTCTACGATTGTTATAGACAAAACAAGGTGAAAAAGGGCATCAACAAAAGCTGGTGATGCCCCTTTTTTACGTTTGGTTAAAATTGGGATGAGGTGAATAGTGTGTAGGATGGCTCAGTGATCCCGAAAACTCCAAAGTTGGACCTGCGTTCAATTTACAGTGGGACGAGAAACCTGTCCTCGTGCCCCTATAAAAAATTGGTAGGACGAGGCACCTGTCCCCGTGCCCCTATAAAAAATTGGTAGGACAAGGCACCTGTCCCTGTGACCCAAATAAGTATTTGCACGATGTTTTAGGGGTATAAAGGTAATTATAGGTTTGGGTTTATCTGATTAAGAAGGGGTTTTTAAATGAAAAGAGTGTTTGATACTGAACACAGAAGGGCAAGTGGTACTACTATTCTATCTACCCTCTATACCTATTTTATGCTGCTAGCAATGGGACTTTGCTTGGGAGTAATCAGTATGTACTTTGGTGCTGCGCAATATATTATGCCAATGTTTCTTTCTTATTTTAAAGTGGACTATTTACCGGTTTTAAATATTTTTCCGGTTGTCTTGTGTATCTTTTTACTGTACTTCATCTTCAATAGAGCTTGGGTTAGTTTCCTACTTACTTCCATTCTGACGTTGGGGTTGACTTGGATTAACTATTTCAAATTACTCATTCGAAATGATCCGTTATTGGCAGCTGACGTAAATTTGTTTTTTGAATCGATGGATATGGCTGGTAAGTATGAAATTGAACTTAATTGGAAAATCATCTTAGTTGTAATTGCATGTATTCTAGGGACAGTCTTTGCTATTTTTTTCGTTAGAGGAAAATCAAACCTACGGGTTCGAGTATTGGGAGTAATTGTCCTAGTAATTATAGGTGTTTATTCATTTAATCATTATTATATGAGCAAAGACATTTACGCAGCTACTCAGAATTTTGGTTTAATCAATCGCTGGTCAGCCACACAGGTGTACATTTCAAAAGGCTTTATTTATCCTTTCATCCACAGCATTCAATCGGCAATTGATGTAGAGCCTGAAGGGTTCAATAAAAATGTAGCAAAAGAGACGTTAAATACCTATCAATCATCAAATATCCCAAACGACAAAAAGGTTAATGTTATTTCCATAATGCTAGAAGCCTATAATGACTTTTCAAAGTTTGAACAAATTGAGTTTAATGAAGATGTATATGGTTATTTTCATCAATTGGAGGAAGAGGGATATTCAGGTGAATTAGTTACAAATATATTTGCAGGGGGTACCATTGATACCGAACGGAGTTTTCTTACTGGGTACACATCCCTTTCTAACTATAGAACAAAAGTGAACTCATATGTCCATTATTTTAAAGGGCAGGGCTACACAGTTGAGGGAAGTCATCCAAGTTATGAATGGTTTTATAACCGTAAAAATATTAATGAATACCTTGGATTTGAAAATTACTACTTTTTCGAGAATCATTATTCAGAACTAGCAGATGGCCAAATAGCTAGTGATGATATTTTATTTCCTCAAATTATCAAGTTCTATGAAGAAAATAAGAAAACCGGCAAGCCATATTTTAGTTTTAGTGTTACCTATCAAAATCATGGACCATATTCAGTTAACTCCATGACTGATGTCCAGTACATTAAAAATAAAGGGTACTCGGATGCAGAATATAATATCCTGAATAATTACTTTGCAGGAATTCACAAAACAAATGAACAATTAAAAGTCCTAATTAATTACTTTAAAAAAGAAAAGGAGCCAGTTGTTGTTATCCTATTTGGGGACCACAATCCTTGGCTTGGTGATAACAACAGTGTTTATCATAAACTGGGAATTAATTTGGATGTAAGTACAGAAGAAGGCTTTTATAACTATTACAATACACCGTATCTTATCTGGGGAAACGAAAGTGCGAAGAAAGTGCTTCATTCAGATTTAAAAGGGGATGGACCTACAATTGGTCCCTACTTCTTAATGAATGAATTTTTTGATCTGGCAGGTTATGAGGGAAATGAATTTATGAAGTACTCAAATAACATGAGGGATGTTTTGGATGTTATTCATGTTTCAGGTCGTTACAAAAAATCAGGTGTCCTAACGACGGAACTTTCCACCGATTCCCAACAAAAGTTAAATGAATTTCTGCAAATTCAATACTACTGGAAAAAAGAAAAATAAAAAGAGGTGGGACGGAGGGACAGGTCCCATGTACCTGTAAAAATATGGTAGAACGAGGGAACTGTCCCCGTGACCCACTCAAAGCAAACTGCGGTGCTATTTTATTTTGCGGTGCTTGTTTTGTTCATGAATTTTAGTAGATCGGTTAGTAATACACTGAATGAGGAGAGGTGTTCTTGGATTCTACCAGGGAATTCTTGTTCAATAAATTCAATGGTGTCGTTTTTTGTATGCCATACTCCTCCGTGTTTAACCGTTTGGGTATATCCATCTAAATCTCCAATTTCCCAGTTCGTTGACTCAAGATATCCGATTGGAATACCAGCCCTCTTGAATGGAGCATGGTCACTCCAGTCGCCTGTTGTGCCAGCAGGATAATCCGGATTTAGTCCAGGATTTGTTTCGATATTTAGTTTCTTTTTCTCAACTATCTTTAATGCTTGATCACGAATGAATCCATCTTCCCCTGGGCTGCCATAGACATACATTTGGTCCCCGACCGCTAGGCTGTCAAGGTTAATCATGCCAACTGTATTTTCAATTTCATCTTCTGTCATCTGACTTGCATAGTAGTTAGAACCCCTTAAGCCTTGTTCCTCAGCTCCAAATGCAATGAATACGATGGAGTATGGGGTATTGATTTTTTTCAATACCTCTGCCACCTCGAGCATAACTCCTACGCCAGATGCATTATCATCCACTCCACGGCCGGCAGAAACGGAATCATAATGTGCGCCAACGATTACTTGCTTGCTAGATTTGCCTGGTTTGTAGGCAATCACGTTAGAAGATGAGATAGTAGCTCCACCTCTTGTGTAGTTAAATTCCTGAACCTCAGTAGTGAAACCCATGCGTTCAAATTGACTCTTAACGTATTGCTCAGCTTTTCGTTCATTTCCAGTTCCGGCAACCCTAGGCCCAATTTCATATGCCAGATACTTCATGTGCTCATAGGCCATTGCCCCATCTTTATGGACTAAGGACGGATGATACGTAACCGTCTGTGCAGAGACACCTCCAACAAAACCGAGTAAACTTACCATCAAAACAATCAAAATCAAAGCCAACTTCTTTTTCATTCCCATTCCTCCTTCATATAGGTATTAATTTATAGATTAATATATTTATAGTGAAGGTGAAATAGGGCGAAAGGTGGGACAGAGGGACAGGTCCCCTGTCCCGTATAGGGATATAAAACCTGTCCTTGAATACCCACAGATAATACTTATTACCTATTTTTACTAATTTAGGAAATTATGGGTGTTGATTGTAGTAGTATGTAAATGGTGTGATTTTGATATGGGACGGAGGGTCAGGTCCCTTGTCCCTGTAAATATATGGTGGGACGAGGGACCTGTCCCCGTGACCCATTGTTGGAGGGGAGAATAGGATTGAAGAAACTTTTAATAAGTTTGGTTTTGTTGGCGCTTTTGCTGTCTGCGTGTTCGAAGGATGAGAGTCAGCCTGCACAAGCTGAACCTGAGGAACCAAAAACGGAGGAAGCAAAAACAACTAAGGCCGAGAGAGATGAAGAGCCAACGGAGGAAACTTATACTCCAAGAGAGGTTGCCTATTATGAAGTTGAAGGTGTCGAGCGTGAATTAACGGAGCTTGAGCAGGAGATGCTGCGTCATCCGGGAGTTTTTAGTGGTGACAAGTATGACGAGGCAAATGTTCAGGAAGCGCTCGAACAGTTACCCGATGACCTTACCAAGGAGCAGTATATGGAAGAACTGAAGTATTTATTGACTGAGGATTACCATCAAGAAATGGAGACGCTCCTTACCTTTGATTCGACCATTGAGGTTGACATAGATCGTCCGGATGAATCTGTTGATGCGCCAACTTTAAAAACAGCCCATTATGCCATTTTAGTGGATGCTAGTGGCAGTATGGCGGCAAAGGTTGGAGGCAAGACAAGGATGGAAGCTGCGAAGGAAGCCGTTATGGAATTCGCGGAACAAGTCCCAGAAAACGCGACCATCTCATTACGAGTATACGGACACAAGGGCTCGAACAGTGATTCTGATAAAGGGCTGTCCTGTGACAGTACGGAAGTTTTATATAATAACAATTTTGAAGCTGCAGGATTCCAAACTGCGTTATCACAAGTGAAACCGGTGGGCTGGACACCTATCGCCCTTGCGTTGCAAATGGTAAAGGGAGATATTCCAGAGGGCACGGATGATGTAGTGGTCTATGTTGTAAGTGATGGGATTGAAACTTGTAACGGCGATCCGGTAAAGGAAGCGAAAGATCTCGTTTCATCCGATATCCAAACAGTTGTCAATATCATTGGATTTGATGTCGATAACGAGGGTCAAAAGCTTCTTAAGGAAGTAGCAAGTGCTGGAAATGGCGAGTTTACGTATGTTAACTCCGAACGGGATCTTAAAGAGTATATGAGAGCCCAATATCAAGAGATTCAAAAGAAATGGTTCGAGTGGAAAGAAGCTGGGAAGAAGCAAGCATTCGATATAAAAGAAGAGAAAAAGAAAATTGCCTTTGACACAAAAGAAAGCGTGAAGGAAAAGGCCTTTCGCGAAAAAGAGCGGATGAAGGCGGCGCAGGAGTATCTCGAGGATCGTTTCGAGGACTTTGACCATCCGGTCCGAAATGTACGCTCTATGGTGATCGACTACACGAATGACAAAAGACGGTATGGAATCGATACAAGTAACCAACTCCGAAGGGAATCTATTGACAATGGGAACCGTGAGAGACGTGAATACATTGACGAAGGAAACCAAAAAATACGAGAAACCATTGATAAGAAAAATGGGAACTAAAAGGCCAGGGAATTGCTCCTGGTCTTTTTTGTGGAGTTGCATTTTCGAGCATGTGGGACGGAGGGACAGGTCCCGTGTCCCTGTAAAAATATGGTGGGACGAGGGACCTGTCCCTGTGACCCACAACAATATTACTAATAAATCGGAAGCACAATGAGTCGCAAAGAATGCCTCGTTGTGTTTTTTTGCAAAGAGCAGTGCAACCTGTCCGCATGTAACTTATATCTCATCTAGAACCTTAATCATAACGGGTAATCGATTATCAGTTCCTCCCAATTTCGTAAAATTGAGTTCACGATACGGTTTTAATTGAGGAAATTCAACGATTCCTTTTTTATCGTGATGTTTCGGGTTTGCTGCAATTACTACTATGTAGTCAAAATCCATGTAGTTACAGAACTCAACAAATTCTTCTAAAATCTGCAGTTCTATCTCAACTGAATGGTAAGTTTCTTGTACATCTATTCGGTCTAGTGTAACAATTTTTCCTCGATCGAAGTCACTTTCCAAGAATGAATGTATCATATAAATTTCATCACCAGATACAGAGTCTGAGCTGATAAGGAGTTCTTGATTGCTATCAAATTCATAGCCATTATAAAAGTGGAATGAAATACCTCCAATTGTTTCCTCTTGTTCAAAATCTTCATCTGAAAATATTTTGATTTCACCGTAGCCATTCATCATATTTAAGTCAGTTTCAAAAGAAAATGAATAACTTATATCGGAAATCTCAATTGTCATTCTATACACCTCGGCCATTCATTTTATGTTTTTTTTATATAGTCATTAAAAATGTATTAGCGAAGAATACTAATGGTACATCTGCTTTATCTTTTCCATCTTCCGAAAGGATATAATTAGGAAGTTTAACTTTATAAAAAATAGTGGATCTAGACGAATTAACCCGTGATACTAAAACCTGGGTATGAGAAAAAAGTTTAGTACCGAGCTATCTCCAATAATTTAAATATGATTAGGGCACAATGAGTGTAATAAAAATGCTCGTTGTGCCTTTTTGCATGTGGTTGATGAATTTGGGACGAGGGACCGTCCCCTTGTCCCGCAATAAGTGAGGGAGAATGGATGCAGTATACTACTTATCAGAAGGATATGTTTCAGGATACTATTTTTCAGAGGGATTTGACGTCAAATGCTTTGAAGTACATAGCTCTGATTGCGATGTTTTTTGACCATCTTGTTGCGGGCTTTATCCCTCAGGAAACGGTAGCTGGTTTTGTTTTGCGGATTCCAGGAAGGGTTGTCGCACCGATATTTTGTTATTTTATTGCAATGGGATATTTTTACACATCCAATATTAGAAAGTATATCGAAAGACTGGTTATATTTGCAGCTATCTCTCACTTCCCGTATGTACTATACTTTAATTTGCCATGGTGGAAAACAACGAGTGTCATGTGGAGCCTCGCGTTGGGGTTAATCGCCTTGACAATCGTAAAAAGTGAAAAGCTTCCCATGTATGCGAAGCTAGCCCTGGTGTTTTTTTGTTGTATGCTCGCGTATCCAGCAGATTGGAACTTCGTGGGTGTATTGTGGATTGTATTTTTTGGCATTTATCGAGGACAATTGAAAAAACAAATTATTAGCTTTGTTCTTATCGGGATATTTGCTCACATCATACCGCAAATTTTGAATATGGGCTGGCATCATGCGTATCAAATTGGCATTTTCCTGGCCATCCCATTGTTACTGTTGTACAAAGGCAGGCGTGGGAGAAAATCGAACCTTTTAAAATGGGGATTTTATGTTTTTTATCCATTACATTTAATCGTTTTATATATTATAAAATACGTAATTTACGCTTAGGGGGCGGGTATATGTCCAGATCTAAGATACTTGCACTTATTTCATTTTTACTGGTACTTGCAGCTTGTTCAAATGTTACAGGAAATGTGAAAGTTGAAGAGTCGGTAGAAGCTGTGGCGAACGTTCAAGAGACAGATTCGCTCGAAGAGTTAGAGCCAATCCCAACTCCTGAAAAATATGAAGGTGATTTGGAATTGCCGATTCATGGTGCAACAGGATATACATCTGTTGATCTAAACCTAAAAACTTCTCCAAATGTAGACTCGGAAACTATTGAAACACTTAATGCTGGAACAGCATTTACAATTTTAGAAGAAGAAGGAAATTGGTGGTTTGTGAAAGATGCCACTTCAGAGGGATGGATTGATCATACGTATTGTTTCATTAATCTTCCCGACGTGATGCCTTCCATTGCCTATAATAGCAGCAACACCTATTCATCTAAGTTCGTTTCGTCCGGAATCGAAATCCCAGGAATAACTGGACAAACTTTGTATGAAGGTAAAGCTTTTAATGAGAGATTTGGGAAAGAAGAATTCATTGTACCGGTTTTGTATTCCATGTCAAAAAAGATATATCTTGCCCAACAAGAAGCTTTGGCGCATGGCGATACACTTGTCATATATGAAGGATATCGACCTTATTCCGTTCAAAAAGCAGTGGTAGATGCATTGACTTCTGTGGCATATGAGGATATGGCTGTAATGGCTGGTATAAATACAGCTCCTTGGAGCACAGGTTGGTTTATCGCTAAAAACATTTCGAACCATCAAATGGGCTATGCGATTGATGTAACTTTAGCCAGAGTCGAATCAAAAGAAGATATAGCAATTGGTGAATATTTAGTGACCGACATCACGGATTACACGGAATATACGATGCCAACACCTATTCACGAACTAAGCTTGGCATCCATTACATTTACAAAGCCTGTCCCATCATCATCGCCAACAGCATGGAAAAATGCAGTTTTAGCAGACACAATGAACGAATCGGCGAAAACACTCCAATCCTATTTGACAAACGCTGGACTCACACCACTCGCATCCGAATGGTGGCACTTTAACGATCTAGATGCCATGAACCAAACTAAACAAAACCCAAGCGACGGGGGTTACCTACTAACTGACATATTAAGCGAGAGCCCATAACGGGACAAAGGCCCCCGGTGGGTCAGAGGGACAGGTCCCTCGTCCCTATTCTACTATAGTGAAATTTCGCTTTAATTAACTTAGTATGAATCTGGAACTTTAATTTCAAACAAACGTTTGATTGGCACTCTAATTCAATATCAGCAGAAATATGAAATTCAATCAATCGTTTGTTTGGACGAATTTTTGATGTGTGAAAATAGGCAGTTATAATGTTGATATTGCAAACGAAATTTTATGAGAAATAAATAAGGCGCAATGAGTGGCTAAAAAAAGCACTTATTGTGCCTTTTTTTGTTTAATGGGAGTGGTACAGGGGACCTAACCCTGCGACCCAACTCATGTCCTATTACCTTTTTCCTATTTATTTGTAAATTCAACTTTTTCATTGACCTCTTAAATGTACTTCTGTATGTTGAGTTCAGGAGGATTTTTCCTAACTTATTTTATTTTTAGGAGGTTATTACCTTCTAATGGTTATGGGAGGTGTAAAGTAATTTTTTTTACTTACCAAATTAACTTACAAAATTAAGGGAGTGAAGGTTGTGAAAGTCAAAAAGTTTTTAGGTGTTTTTTTATCATTGCTATTACTGATTTCCTTATTTCCGGTTTCACCACTTGCTGAAACGAAAAGTGAGGATTTGATTGAGGTTGAGGCAGCACCATTAGACCCTTCAATTGATCCAATGGGGCTTAAGCATCCAATAAGTTATATTGATGAAGATGTTGAGGGTAAAGCAGATTTTATCATGCTTTATACATCTGAGTATGCAAAAGAGATTTTAGTGAAACAGTTCTGGGTTGCTGTTCAAGTGGATGCAAATAATAAAGTTACAGACGTTGTTAGTCAATCTGTAAATGGGGCACCACCTGTTTGGGAGGAAGAACAGTCTTTAGCAATACCAGAAGGTGGATATGTGCTTTTAGCTCATGACGATTCTTGGGCAACGAAAAACTTCCGTAAATTCTTAGCCACAAATTTTAAAGTAGGCGATACGATTAAGTTAAGGAAAAACGGAAATGAAGTTCCTATTACAGAATTTATGACTGGTGATGGATTGAAAGCAAGTATTGATTTAGAAAATGAATTAATGTATACGCTTACTAAATCGCAGGCTGATATTTCTGGCTCCATTCAAAACATTGAAAGTGATCAAAGCTATCAATTACTTGTAAATGGGCAGGAGGTAGAGCTTCAAGAAGATGGTTCCTTCCAGTATGTTTATGAACTGGCAAAAGGGACGAATTATATTGATGTAGAAATTTACAAGAATGATATTTTACATGATGTAAAGTCTTTAGTTGTTTACTATCAGGACAACCCATCTGTAGAGGAGAAGGAAGTGTTTCTCTGGGTTGAGCAAGGACCAAGCGCTCGAAGATTTCAGTCTAGTGAGGATGTACGTAATATGCTCCTCGAGGCGAAAGATGCAGGCGTAACGGCTGTTGTGTTAGATGTAAAAGGTGTTGAAGGATTCGCTTCCTATCAAAAGAATGATTTAACAAATCGTCCATATGTAAGTGAGATGACAGCAGAAGGTAGAAGTGGTTCGAACCCAGATTTAGATTTACTAGAAGAGTTTATCAAACATGGCCATGAGTTAGGATTAGAGGTTCATGCTTCTTTTAACGTGTTTGCAGAAGGCTCTATTGCTCATAATGAATTTGCCGTTTTAAATGATCATCCAGAATGGGAAGAGGAAGTCTATCGTTCTGAAGATAACGGAGCAATTTTACCTTTAAGAGAAAGTACGTATGGTAAAAGTGGTGCATTAGTTACATTTGTGAACCCATCTAACCCTGAGGTTCGTGACTATCAATTAAAAACATTTGAAGAAGTAATGAAAAACTATGATGTTGACGGCGTCTTATTAGACCGTGGAAGATATGATAATTATTTTGCTGATTTTAGCGATCTTACTAGAGCGCAATTTGAAGATTTCCTTGATAAAAAAGGAAAAACATTAACAAATTGGCCAGAAGATATCTTCTATTATGAAGGTAGTAACCGTGTAGATGGTCCACTCATTAATGAATGGTATACGTTTAGATCGGGTGTCATTAATAGTTACGTAGAAGAAACAAGAGAATTAGTTGACCAATATAATAGTAGTGAAAATCGAGATATTCAGTTGTCTGCATATGTTGGTTCATGGTATGAATCGTATTATCTAAACGGTGTAAACTGGTCGAGCCCAACCTTTTCATATGATTCTCGCTTGCAATTTCCACAAGAGAGTTTATATGGGGAAGAATATAGACAAACGGCTTATACAGATAAATTAGACTTCCTAATGATTGGTACGTACCAAACGACATCACAGGAAATCAATAAATATATTACGTTAGGAAATATTTTAACTGATGGACAAGTACCTCTATATGCAGGAATGGCATTGGTGAATGTACAAGATCCAGCCCTACAAAGAGAAGTCTTCCAAGCTGGTCTTCAAAATACAAGTGGACTTATGCTTTTTGACTATTCACAAGCGAACTTCCCTGTCATTAAAGCTTCTATTGCAGACGAGGAATACGTGAAAGATTATGTTTTAGGAATCAGTAATCCAATCCAACCAGAAAGTCCTTTTGTTGGCGATTTCTTTAATGTCAATCGTAATGATGATAATTTAAATGTTTACTCTGACTCGTTTGGACTTTCAACAGGAACCAATAAATGGGGAGTAGAAGCAGTAGTTGATGCAAATGGTAAAGTTGTTAAGATGGTCAATAAAAAACAAGCAATGAACTGGAACTGGGCTGCTGTAGAAGATAACAATAGTCTCATTCCTGAAGGTGGATTTGTCGTTTCAGCACTTGATCGATCCGGTGCCCGTGAAAAAAGGGTCCTTGTTGGTACTAATTTTGATATTGGTGATGAGGTTCGTTCCGCGTTATTAAAAGGATTCTTAGACTATGAGGGGAAAACCTTTCCAACTGTAGGTTTTGAATATCAAGGAAAAGTGCAAGTAGTCGGACCTGGAGAAGCAGAGGTACAAGTGAATGGTTCACCAGCAACACTTCAATCTAACGGTGAATTCACTGCACAGCTTACGCTTCAGACTGGTGAAAATCAAATTGAAATTGTCGTTACTGTCGATGGTTTCAAAACACATCAACAAACGGTAACAGTTATTGGTGAAGAACTTACATTTGATGAAGTAATCCAATTTGTTGAAAATGCTACTTTCACGAATAAAGGTATCCAACAAGCGGTACTCGCTCAATTAGAAAGTGCACAAAAGGATTTTGATTCAGCAGAAAAGCTTAAAGAAGATGGCTTAGTTGAGCAATCTGAGGAAGCAAAAGCGAGTGGTAACCAAAAACTAGAAGAACTTCAGCAGTTTGTTCAAAAACATGCTGGTAAACACATACCAGAAGAAGTGGCTGAACAACTAGTATCATATTTAAAAAATTTATAATGGGACGGAGGGACAGGTCCCTTTTCCCTGTAAAAGTATGGTGGGACGGGGGACCTGTCCCCGTGACCCACAACTGAATTCGTGAGCCGGAAGAGCCCGAGTCCCACAACTGAATTCGTGAGCAGGAAGAACCCGTGTCCCACAGCTGAAATTGTGAGGCGCAACTGAACCGGTGACACAAAAAAAGGCTGCCATGTTGATCATGGCAGCCTTTCTATCTTTTAGTTTTCTGGAACAAAGTAAATCACAGATGGACCTGATGCGCCGCCTGGAAGACTTGTAACAAAATCATATTGATTCCCGTTGGCTCCAATGTTTTCAGACGCAAACTTCCATGCATTTACATAGCTTAGGAAGCCGGTCGTGTTAAGGTGACCGTTCCATTGCATCACAAAATGGCCAAATCCACCTGATGGATTATCATAGATTGAGAGTTGCAGTGGACGATGTAAACTGTTTTCTACTTTAACGTCTAAATCATATAACACACCATAATTCCCATTGTTAATTACCGGCTTGTTTCCATCCACAACACTAATACCTTCTTCATATTCTCCCGGTAACTTATCGCTCCATTGACCATAGGCAGCAGATGAGAGGCGAATATAGGCATTTCCTAAAGCAGTATCATACGTAAGTGTACCTTCACGATCAAAGTGTGGAAAACTTCCGCGAACATGTGAGTCTGGCGGTAAGATATCAACAGAAAGTGGGTCAGCTGGTCGTTCTACGTAATTAAGAATCGTTGCAGTGACAGTGGCTGGCTGATTCCCATGTTTTGTATAAACATCATATTGGGCAATCCCACTAACCGTTTCTCCGTCGGGTGCACTTGTTTCCAAGAAATAGCTCTCACCAGGCTGTAGGGTCTGAATGTATTTTTTTTCAGCCTTTTCTTCTAGGAATTGTACTAACGCTTCCTTCCCAGCAACGTCTGGATAAATACTAGCTGTAGCGCCAACTCCTTTAGAGAACAACATTACTGGTTCCGCCGAGGTATTGGTTAGGGCAACGCTGACGATTCGAGTCTCTCCACTTGTATTCTGATGATGCCAAAATACACGAAATTCTCCTGTAGCGGAGTCGCGATAAAACGCACCACTGTCAGAGTATGTTTCTGGAGAATCACTCAGTATCAGTTTTCCTCCTGTTTGTTTTAATTCAGGCTTTTCTAGATGAACAGCGGGTTGAAGTGTTTCGATTGGTACATAATTTTCATTGGCGAATGTCTGATTTGGCAAAAGAAATGCCAATAAAACAGTACCTAAGACTAAAGCAGACTTCATTTTCATTTTGTTTTCCTCCTATCCATTTTATTGAAATCCCAATGACAGTTGTTCAATCATTTAGAGGTTGGGATGGGAATTCAATATTAATTTACTTTCGATATTTGATGGATTATTCCTCCATTTTTTATATAAATGAGGAAAAAGTCCCCATTTTTAACAGATGAGTGATGAACAAGTTAACGTCTACATGTAAATAAATGGTGGGACAAGGGACCTGTCCCCTTGACCCAGCGGGGAGAATTTTGTATTCTTGAGTTGGAGGATATATTCTCTTTTGTGTAAAATGGAGGAATATTCCTTCAAACTATTTTAGCAGTAAAAAAGGAGATTTTTATAATGCCAAAGACAGAGAACGTAAACCCTCTTTTAATTATTACATCTGTATATAACTCGCTTACGAAAACAGAGCAAAAGGTAGCGGATTATATAATGGAACACCACAAGGAAGCAGTCTATTCGTCTGTTACCGATTTAGCGGAAGTGGTAGGGGTTGGAGAAACTACTGTTTTGCGCTTTTGTAGAAAACTAGGATATCGTGGCTTTCAAGAGTTTAAATTGGCTGTCGCACAAAACCTAATGGAAGTTGATGAACAAGTATATGGAAAGATTGAGGAAAATGACTCCCTTGATGTGATTGCGAAAAAGATAGCGAATCAAAATGTAAGTGCTTTAAATGATACAGTCGCCCTACTCCAAGATCCTACTATACAGACAGCGGTCGAAAAGATTAATAGCGCCAAGAAAATCTATTTTTTCGGGGTTGGTTCTTCAGGATTCACGGCATTAGACGGCAAACATCGATTTATGAGGCTGGGCTATGATACAGAACATGTTTCTGATTCACATATCATGTCAATGACTGCTTCGTTATTAGGCAAAGAAGATTTAATTATTGCCTTGTCTTCATCAGGAAGCACAAAGGACGTCGTTGATGCAATTGAAATTGCGAAAGAAAATAATGCGTTTATCATCTGTATTACAAACCAGGCGAGGTCACCGATTACAAAATATGCGGATTTAATTCTGTTGGCTGCAAATAAGGAATCCCCATTTGAAGGTGGTATTTTCTCTTCAAAGATTGCTCAGCTTTTACTATTAGATGTTCTAGCAACAAATGCAGCTCTTAAGAATAAAGAACAAACATTTAGAGCGATAAAAAATACAGCGGAATCAGTTCTTGATAAATTGTACTAGAGTGGATGTTCAAAACGGCTGGCGAAAATGTCATAGCGCTGGAGGAACTTCGACTAAAAGCTGACACATCCAGTGGAAGTTCGTTGGCTTGGTTTTTTAGTTCCTTGGAAAAGTAACCACTTTTCCGGCGTGCGAAACGGATTCAAGGAAGGAACATTCTTTGTGCTTACGTATTCACAATATACGTTGCGCTGTTCAAATCTGCACCGCCTCGAACTATTAACGCGCAGGATGGGCTAGTGTAGACAGTTGCACAGGACGTAGCGTTGTTGACGACGGGTCCTTTTCATCCTCCTTTTTGAACAAGAATCTAATCGAATAGAGAAAGGTGAAAATCATGGTTACTTCAAATAATAAGCTATTTGAGGTTCTCGAATATATAGTAGATCTGGTTCTATTAAACTTTCTATTTATTATATGTTCACTTCCTCTCGTAACTGCATACCCTGCCTTTGTTGCATTGGTGGGGGCGATTAAATATACATCAGAAGACGAACCGCTACCTGCATGGAAAATGTTTTTTAAGCTATTTATTCAGTATTTAATAAAAGGGATGAAAGTCTGGATGACTCTTCTTTTTATTTCGGTCGTCATCATAGGAGACATTTTCGCCTCCTTTTATTTACCAAATGAGTTACAGAATTTTCTTCTTCCTTTTAATATCATTATGATTCTTTTATTTTTCGGGATATTTAGCTATCTTACAAAACTATTTATATTGGGTGAGCATCGTTTAAAACCTTTAGTATTTCGGAGTTTTGTTCTATTTTTTAGAAAACCATTAAAGCCTTTACTCATCATCATAATCAATACAATGATTGTGATTTTATCAATCTATTTAAGATACGTTCCTTTTTTAATCTCTTTCAGTCTTCTTGCCTTTACCTACTATTTTGTCATGATGGCAAGAGATTATGAGACGGAGAATAGTTAGATTAAAATAAAAAATGGAGATTTTTTTATTTTTTTATAAAAAAGGTGGATTTAATCTCCAAAAGGTGATACATTTCTAATAGATAGAAAATTCTCTATTGAAAGCGTTTAATCAAAAAGGGTTTTGAAGTCTAGTAGGGGGTACACAAAGAGAGTTGCTATTAGAGATCAAAATTCAAAAAATTCCAAATGAGGTGGGGAAAAAATGAGTAGATTCAAAAAAGTACTATCCGTAGCAATGGTGTTTTTACTTGTTTTAGGTGTCTTAGCTGCATGTAGTTCTGAAGATTCAGGAACAAAAGATTCAGGCTCAGATAAAGCAAAAGGCGGGGACGAAGAGACAACAGTTGAATTTTGGACCATTTCGCTTCAACCAACATTTAATGATTACTTCAATGATCTTATTGCGAAATATGAAGAAGAAAATCCAAACGTAAAAATCGATTGGAAGGACTTCCCTTATGATGCAGTACAAAACAAATTATTAACAAGTATTGCAAGTAAGCAAGCTCCAGATGTAGTTAACTTAAATACAGTTATGGCTCATCAAATGGCGTCAAAAGGTGCGTTAGTAGACTTCAATCAGGCATTAACAGATGAGCAAAAGGGTATATATTTTGAAGGAATCTATGATTCTACTGTACAAGGTGATGGTGCATATGCCCTTCCATGGTATACAGGTATTCCGGTTCTTTATATCAATAAATCATTAGCAGAAAAAGCAGGTATCGATTTAAATAATCCGCCACAAACAAAAGAAGATCTAGCAGCATGGGGTAAACAAATTGCTGACAAAACAGATTCTTTTGGATACGTATTCACAATGGAAACTCGCTCTATCCTTGAAGAAGGTTTCAAAATTGTAGAAGGCGATAAAGCAATCTTCAATAACGACGAAGTAAAAGAATATATCCAAGGCAATATCGATTTAATCGAAGCAGGGGTTATTCCAAAGGATATTCCGAACTTTAGTAAGCAGGTTGAGCTGTTTGGTAGTGAACAAGTAGGGATGATCATCTCAAGTTCTTCATTTATTAACCAATTAAAAACAGCTTCACCAGATGTATATGAAAATACAATCGCGGTTCCAGCACCAGTAGGAAAAGCGGGCATTCGTTTTACAAACACAATGAACCTAGTTGTTCCTAAAGAATCTAAGAATGTAGATGCTGCAACAGCATTTGCACATTATGTAACAAATGATGCGAATCAATTAGCATTCTCGAAAGTAGCAAACACACTTCCATCTACTAAAGAAGCTGCGAAGGATGAGCACTTCTATAAAAATGATGGAACTTTAGAAGGACAAGCTTTAACAGCATCTGTTGAAAGTTTAGACAAAGCAACAGATTTCTACCTTGGTGTTGAAAACGCAGGCGATGTAGATAGTGCAATCAATAAACATCTACAAAATATCTACATCAATGATGAAGACCTTGATGCAGAGCTTGAAGCAGCTGAAAAAGAAGTTAATGATATTTTAGCTCGTTAATATATGAAAATTGAATGGGCAGATGAACATCTGCCCATTTACTTTTATCCAGCAAAAGCTGAATAAGAGGTAAGCCTTTTGCGTTGCCGCAGATTTTATCATGGAACTTTTTATAAAGTAAGATCCAAAGACTAAGGCTTCATACCCCCACTTCCTGTGGAAACGTCTTTGTGACCCACATCATGTGGACTTACTAATCTGCGCAATACGAAAAGGTTTTAGAAGATTAGGAGGGAATAACCTATGGGAAAGAAAAGAGCCCACAGTTATAGCAGATTCAACGAGGTACAAACTGCATGGCTTTTTATGGCGCCAGGGTTGATATTGCTTGCTCTATTCACCTTTTGGCCGATCATTTTCAGTCTTCCTTTGGCATTTACGAACTATTCGGTTATAGGAGAAACATCGTTCGTAGGACTGGACAACTTTAAACGTGCATTTTCTGACGTTGATTTTATTGCTTCGCTTAAAAACTCTCTACTCTATATGATTATTGTGCCTTTTATCCAAATTATCTCCATCTTGATGGCAATTCTAGTAAATCGAAAAATGGTAGGTATTAAGTTTTTTAGAACGGCTTATTATATTCCAGTTGTTACATCAATGGTTGCTGTTGCCATTATTTGGGGTTGGTTGATGAGTTCAAACGGGGTTCTCAACTATCTCTTAATGTCAATTGGAATATTAGATGAAAAAGTAAATTGGTTATCGGATAAAGATACCGCTCTATGGGCCCTCATGTTTATCACATTATGGAAGGGCTTGGGTTATTATATGATGATTTATCTTGCTGGCCTACAAGCAGTCCCAACCGATTGTATTGAGGCAGCAAGAATCGATGGTGCTAGTAACTGGCAAATCATTAGTAAAATCACGATTCCGTTATTAAAGCCATATGTATTCTTATGTACGTTAGTCTCCTTAATGGCAGCGATTCGAGTGTTTGATGAGGTATTCGTATTAACGTCTGGTGGACCTGGTAATGCAACTTTAACAAGTAGTGTTTACATCTACCAACAGGGATTCGAACAATTTGAATTTGGCTATTCATCTGCACTAGGATTAGTCGTAAGTTTCATTATCATGTTCTTCAGTATTTTCGTCTTCCTGTTTAACAAGAAGGGTGGTGTAAATCCATATTAATATGGATGAACCTATGAAAAATACGAATCTATTTAAAAAAATTGTCAGTAAAACAATCGTTTATGTGTTGTTAATCTTATTTGCCATCTTCATGATGGGGCCATTTCTTTGGCTAATCAGTGTGTCACTCATGCCTGGTAAGAATATTTTCGCGTTTCCACCTGCGATACTGCCAACTTTTATTGACTTCAAAAACTATATAGAAGTTTGGGAGTATATGGATTTTCTTAAATATATTTGGAACACCGTGATCATCACCTTCTTAGGTGTCACATTAAGTATTATATTTAGTGCTTTAACAGCATATCCGTTAGCTATTTTCAATTTTAAAGGAAGAAATGTCATTTTCATGTTACTCGTATCGACAATGATTATTCCTGCAGCTGCAGGACTTGTTGTTAATTATTTAACGATTAATAATTTGGGGTTAATTAATACATTTACCGGGGTAGTCCTTCCAACACTGGTCTCTGTATTTAACGTCTTCCTCTTTAGACAAGCATTCATGGGGATTCCAGGCGATATCAGGGATTCTGGAAAAATGGACGGCGCTTCCGAATTCCGGATTTGGGTTCAATTAATGATGCCAATGATCAAACCAGCAGTCGCAGTTGTGGGCTTGTTTGAATTTATGGCGAACTGGAATAGTTTCCTCTGGCCGATCATTGTCCTGGATACAGAAAAATACCCATTAGCTTCAGCATTAAGCTTTTTAAATGGTCAGTTCTCCTATAACTTTGGGTGGATTGCTGCAGGTACAGTAATCTCAGTAATACCCATCATATTCGTGTTTTTATTCACTCAGAAATATTATATGGAAGGACTTGCAGGAGCGGTTAAAGGATAAACCACCTGAAATAAAAAGTGCTAAGAAAAAGGGAGATATCAAATGTATAAAATTGCTTACATCCCACTAGACGAACGCCCATGTAACTATGACTTCCCAAGCCTTCTGTGGGACAGGGGGACAGGTCCCTCGTCCCACGGTGAAGTGAATCTCGTACGACCAGATTTGAGTCTGATGGGGGATAAGAAAACACCTGGAAATACCGAAAAGATTTGGGAATGGCTGTTCGAAGAAGCAGTGGATGCAGACGGTCTCATTCTATCAATCGATACATTGTTATATGGCGGAATTATTCCGTCTAGATTGCACCATTTAACATTGGATGAGTGCAGAGATGTGTTAGCGAGGCTTTCACGAATTAAGGAAGTTAATCCAGAAGTAAAAATATACGCATTCAACTTAATCATGAGATGTCCGAAATATTCAAGCAGTGATGAAGAGCCGGACTATTACGAGGATTGGGGAAGTGAAATCTTCCAATATGGCAGATTACATCACTTACTTTCTGCCAATCTTGCATCTGAAGAAGATGAAAAACAGTACGAAGAACTTGAGCAACAGCTTCCAAAAGAGGTTGTAGATGACTATCTTTCTCGCAGAAAAGTCAATGTTGAAGTAAACAAGCTTGCCCTTGAATATGTGAATAATGGAACGATTGATTTTATGATCATTCCACAAGATGATTCTGCTCCTTACGGTTGGACGGCGATCGACCAGCAGGAGGTAAGGGGGGCGATTGCTACTCATCATCTCGAGCTAGATGTATACATGTATCCAGGTGCAGATGAGGTAGGTTGTACGATGCTAGCAAGAATGCTCAACAACTTTAAAGGAAAAAGACCATTGGTCTATCCAGTTTTCTCAAGTACGCAAGGCCCCTCTGTCACACCTTTGTATGAGGATCGCCCATTAATGGAGACTCTCAAATATCAAATTTTAGCAGCGGGTGGACTGATGACTTCAAGTCTTGCTGAAGCTGATCTTGCTCTCTTTTTAAATTCACCAGTCGAGCCAATGATGGAGGCTGCCTATCAAGATAGTCTAAGTACAAAATATCAGGTGAATCGTAACTTAATTGATTTTGTCGAGCAGCTCGAATTTACAGTAAAGGAAAGAAACATTCCGTGCGTGGTGGCTGATGTTGCTTTTGCCAATGGGTCAGATTTAGGCCTTCTCAAGTTATTAAAAAGGAAGAATCTTCTTTTTAAATTAGCGGGGTATGCAGGCTGGAATACGAGCTCGAATACACTTGGAACATGCATTGCACAAGGGATGTTCTATCATGTTTATGGAAATACACAAACTCATAAGGATTTTCTAGCACTACGCTATGTCGAAGATGCGGGATATTGTAGCACAGTTAGAAAAAATGTTACAAATAACATCCTGCCAGAGTTAGGATATGATTATTTCCTTGTTGACGGAAAACGTGGAAAGGTTTCTGAAATTGTGCAGGAACAGCTAACTGCGTTTATAAAAGAAAATCTTATCGATGAAGAAAATGAACTACGAATTGCAGACTGCCACATGCCATGGAGCCGAATGTTTGAAGTTGGCTTAAAAGTTGAACATATCCGGGTCGGAGGGACAGGTTCCTCGTCCCTGTAAAAAAATGGTGGGACAAGGGACCTGTCCCTGTGTCCCAAAAAGGAGTTGCTGCTAGTGATGGAGCGCAGAATTTCAGATGTTGTTGTGATTGGTGGAGGTTTAGGAGGGTGTATGGCTTCCTTGGCTGTTGCCAAAATGGGGTTAAAGGTCATTATGACGGAAGAAACAGATTGGCTAGGCGGACAGCTTACGAGTCAGGCGGTACCTCCGGATGAACATAAATGGATTGAAAGATATGGTTGTACAGCCACTTTTCGTGAATTTAGAGATCGTGTGCGCCAATATTATCGCGATAACTATCCGCTTACGAAGGAAGCATTGGAGAATGACATTTTGAACCCTGGAAATGGTTGGGTAAGCCGGTTAGCTCATGAACCAAAGGTTTCATTGAAGGTGATGGAGGATATGCTTGCTCCTTACATTAACAGTGGGAAAATAACAGTCCTTTACAACTATAAGCCTTTAGAAGCAAAGACTGAAGAGGATGTTGTAAAATCTGTCACCGTTACTCACATCAGTGAGCCTAAAAAGATTGAGTTGATTGGTCAATATTTCTTAGATGCTACAGAATGTGGAGATGTTTTACCAATTGCCGGTGTCGAATATGTAACTGGAGCAGAATCAATTAAAGAAACTGGTGAACCGCATGCTTTAGAAGAAGCGAATCCAATCGATATGCAATCCTTTACCTATGTGTTCGCAGTGGACTATGTAGAGGGTGGACATTTTGTAATCGATAAGCCAGAACAGTATGACTTTTGGCGTGAATATATGCCGAGTTTCTCTCATTTGCCTCTCTTTAGCTGGTATGCAACAGATGCGGATGATACATCGAAGCTTAAGCAGTTTACACTTTTTCCAAATGATGAAGGTATTCCTTCCTTATTTACATATCGAAGAATACTAGATACAGAGAATTTGGAAGGGAATTTATATGAAGGTGATATTTCCCTTATCAATTGGGCCCAAAATGACTATTTTCTAGGTCCAATTTATGAAGTACCTGAAGAGGAAATTGAAAAAAACCTATTTAATGCAAAACAACAAAGCTTGTCTCTTTTATATTGGCTGCAAACAGAAGCACCTAGACTTGATGGAGGGAAAGGATTCCCTGGATTAAGACTTCGCAAAGATGTATTGGATACAGAGGATGGCCTAGCGAAATATCCTTACATTCGTGAATCAAGAAGAATAAAAGCTGTTTACACCATTACCGAACATGATGTTAGTAAAGAAATAAGAGGAGACCAAGGGATTTGTGAGTATTACGATAGCGTTGGTGTTGGTAGCTATCATCTAGATTTACATCACACAACGGTATCAAACCGAAGCTTTTATATCCCGAATTTCCCATATGAGATACCGCTTGGCGCCCTATTGCCAGTGCGTGTAAAGAATCTGATCCCTGCTTGTAAAAACATAGGGACTACCCAAATTACGAATGGTTGCTACAGGCTTCATCCAACAGAATGGAATATTGGAGAATCAGCAGGTTACTTAGTGGCGTATTCACTCTTAAACAATGTGACTCCGCATCAGGTGAGAGAACAGCAGGAGTACTTAGATGACTATCAAAATCTATTAGTAAATCATGGCGTTCAGCTACACTGGCCAGATGATATTGACCTATGAGGGGGAGAAGACCAAATGGAACAACCAAATATATTATGGGTTGACTTTTTAGCAAATGGTTCTCGATTATTAGACCCGGAAAAAATGAAAGAGTTAATCAAACATGCCGTTAGATGCGAGATTACACATCTTGTAGTGGATGCAAAAATTCCATATGGATTTACAACGTACCCAAGTGAGTTTGCCTATCATGTAAGTGAATTGAAGGATGAGCAATATCACGAATGGAAAGGCCGAGACTTTCTTCAAGAAATGATTCATTATGCAAAAGGATCTGGGATGAAAGTGATCGCCAATGTCGATGTATTTGCAGAAGGAAATGGAATCGATAAAGAAGGAATGGTCTATGCCAAGCCTGAGTGGCAGGTAGTTCACTATGACCAAGCCCTTTCAAATATGCCGACAGCTGCGGAAAATCACAATGATCCTACGGTTTTTGTGAATCCGATTCATCCAGAAGTAGAGGCCTATGAACTAAATATCGTTCAAGAGATTGTAAGCAAGTATGAAATAGATGGTGTTGTTTTAGACAGATGCCGCTATCCGAATATATATGGAGATTTTAGTAGCCTGAGTCGTTCAAAGTTTGAAGCTTATATCGGTCAAGAAGTTATCAACTGGCCGCAGGATATTATGACTGTTGAGGATAAGAAACCTGTTTTTGGTCGCCTTTTTCCGAAATGGGCGGAGTTCCGTGCGAAGAATATTAAAAACTTTGTTCAAAAAGCAAAAAATGTGGTTAAAACAAGGAATTCAGATTTGATTTTCACAATCTATGTGGGATCGTGGTATCCATTATATTATAACGAAGGCGTTAACTGGGGAAGTGAGACCTATCATCCTTCTTTCGAGTGGACAGGTGAAACGTACAATACGTCTGGATATGCAGAGGAATTTGATTTTATCATGACAGGCTGCTATTACCCAGAGGTAACGATTGAGGAAGCGTTAGTCAATGAGAGACCTGCAACTTGGTATAGTGTTGAGGGCGCGATTGAGATGAGTAAGGAAGCGATTAACGGACAAATTCCAGTGATTGCTAGCTTATATTTAAAAGATTATACCGATAATGTTGACCAATTTAAGAAGGCTGTGCAGCTTTGTAAGGAAAAATCAAATGGAGTTATGCTGTTTGACACAGTGTATTTAGAGGATTATCAGTGGTGGGATGAGCTAGAAAAATCCATTAGTAAGTAATTGGAGTGGATGACATGGAAAACAAACAAGGGTTTTTTGACAAAATATATAGAAAGTTAGTTGTGTCTTGCCAAGCTTTACCTGATGAGCCTCTTCATAGCTCCTATATTATGAGTAAAATGGCGGTGGCTGCAACTCAAGCAGGCGCAAGTGGTATCAGGGCTAACAGTGTTGAGGATATCCATGAGATCAAGAAGGTAACAGATCTCCCAATCATCGGAATCATTAAACAGGATTACGACAACTCGGAGGTTTTTATCACACCAACATTGAAGGAAATTGAGCTTCTTGTAAATGAAGGTGTCGATATGATTGCACTAGATGCGACAAGCCGGGTACGACCAGATGGCCATACAATTACTGAGATTTTTCCAGAAATCAGACGAAAATATCCCAATCAACTTTTTATGGCGGACTGCTCTACCTTAGAAGAGGGCATTCAAGCAGAAAAACTAGGATTTGATGCGGTTGGAACCACATTGTCAGGCTATACCGAATACACGAAGGATGTAAAACTACCCAATATTGACTTGATAAAACAATTTGTAGAACATCTGAGTGTACCAATCATTGCTGAGGGTGGAATCTCGTCACCCGAGGAATTAAAGGAAGTCATGGCAACGGGAGTTCATTCAGCAGTAGTTGGATCCGCAATCACACGACCACAAGAAATCACAAAACGATTCATAAAAGTTATACAGGAATAGGGACAGAGGGACAGGTCCCTTGTCCCTGTAAAAATATGGTGGGTCGAGGGACCTGTCCCTGTGACCCATGAGGTGAGAGAGAAATGAAAATATTTGCTGCGGATATTGGTGGGACCTCGATCAAAATCTGTGTGACTGATAAGAGCGGTACGGCACAGATTTTTGATGAGGTTGAAACGGAAAGTAAAAAAGGCGGCCCACATATTATTCAGAAATTGGGAGATATCATCGCCAACTACCCAGACATAGATGCAATCAGCATTAGTACGGCTGGTCAGGTGAATAGTGAAGAAGGGTATATTATCTTTGCAAATGAAAATCTACCAAACTATACCGGTACTCGGATAAAGGATTTACTAGAATCAAGGTTTAACGTACCTGTGAAGGTAGAAAACGATGTGAATGCAGCAGCTCTTGGTGAAAAATATTATGGGGTTGGTAAGGAATATCGTGATTTTCTGTTTTTAACTTTTGGAACAGGTATCGGTGGTGCGATTGTGATTGATTCAAAGCTGTATCGCGGTTTTACTGGCAGTGCAGGAGAATTTGGTCACATGAATCTATATCCGAATGGTATCGATTGCGGGTGTGGAAAGTTAGGTTGCTATGAACAATATGGCTCTACAACAGCCCTTATCAGGGAAGCGAAAAAGGTTAATCCCGACTGTACGAACGGTAGACAGCTGTTTGAAATGATTCAGCATGGTGATGAACAGTTATATGAAGTTTTTGATAATTGGACGAATGAAGTGGCTCTGGGTCTTGCTAGTTTAATTCATATCTTCAACCCTCCTTGTGTCATTTTGGGTGGAGGCATTATGGAACAGGATTTAGCTGTCAAACTCGTATCTGAAAAGGTTCAAAAACATATTATGGACAGTTATTCAGGTGTTGAAATTTTGAGATCCAAAAATGGCAATAAATCTGGGCTTTACGGAGCGATTTCGCTTCACAAAATTTAGCTATAAGGGGCTAAATACAATGAATAAATCCAATCGAACAATTTATAGTTCTCATTTAAACAAGACGCTAGATTACATGGTACTAACGTTAAACGAAAATATTGAGGATGCTTATCTATTATATGTGCAGGATGGCCGTGACTATTTAGAACTAGGTGGAATGGAAAAGGCGATTCAAAACTTAGTACGTGTGAATCCTGAATTGGCCAATCACCTTGTTCTCGTGCTGATTCACCCTGGGGATTCGATTGATAGATGGGAATCGTTCAGTAGATCAGGATCGTCCTTTCATCGATACCTGCGTTTTATGAATGATGAATTCATTCCTGAGTTTGAAAGAAACCTAGGCGCTAATATTTCTAAAAGAGGTCTCCTTGGCGACTCATTAGCGGGGAATATAAGTATAAATATCGCATTGGAGAAGCCGGAAAGCTGGACGCATTTATTGCTACAGTCTCCGGCTATTTCTGATGGGGATATTCAACAGGTGAAAGAAACGAACATTTCTGGTTGGAATGTGCTTCAAACCGTTGGGACTTATGAAGATGAATTTGTATCCTCGATATCGAATGAAAAATTGTATATCTTAACTAGAAACCGAGAGTTATATAAAAGCTTCTCATCTAAAAATATCAATATTAAATACATCGAAACAGATGACGAGCATCTGTGGAAAGTGTGGGAGCGGGATCTACCCCTCGCGCTTGAATTTTTCTGTTGGGACAGAGGGACAGGTCCCTTGTCCCTGTAAAAATATGGTGGGACGAGGGACCTGTCCCCGTGACCCAGTGAAGGAGGTTTGAGATGAGGATTCATTTTACAGGTGATTTAGCTGAGGTACTAGATGGGGTTCGCATTCTTTGTAATGATTTGGGATTAGAAATGGCGGAGGACGGATACCTGATTGAAGTGGTAAATCGCCAAGGTCCGTTAGTCGTGACGAACAAACAGATCATCTTTGATAAGAAGATTCACTTTTTCAGAGGGTTAGGACTATGGCTTCAACATATGGAAAGGAACAATGAGTTCCATCTAACCGAAGAGCCTCAATTTGAAACAAGTGGAGCGATGATTGATGTATCTAGAAACGCGGTTCTAACAGTAGATGGCATTAAAATGCTGTTGCGAAAAATGGCCGTGATGGGCCTAAACATGGCAATGGTTTATACAGAGGATACGTATGAGGTTCCAGAAGTCCCTTATTTCGGATATATGCGTGGGAGATATACGGAAAAGGAAATTCGTGATTGTGATGAGTATGCAGTTCAATTAGGGATCGAAATGATACCGTGTATCCAAACATTGGCGCATTTAAAGGAAGCCCTAAAGTGGGGCTATGCGAATGAAATTAAGGATACAGATGATATACTGCTCGTCGGTGAAACGAAAACCTATGAGTTTTTAAAACATTTGATTGAGGCAGCTGTTAGACCGTATCGGACAAGAAGGATCCATATCGGAATGGATGAAGCCTTGCAGTTAGGTCGCGGTAAGTATATGGAGAAAAATGGGTATGATGACCGTTTTGAAATTATGAATAAGCATCTTCAGGAAGTTGTATCAATTACCGAGGAATTCGGCTTGGAACCAATGATTTGGAGCGATATGTATTTTCGTTTAGCTTCTAAAAACGGGAATTATTATGACTTTGATGAGACGTTATTGGAACAGGTTAAACAATCTATTCCTAACGTCCAAATGGTGTATTGGGATTACTATCATGCCGAAGAGGAATTTTATGAGGGAATGTTAAATACCCATAAACGAATCGTATCGGATCCACTTTTTGCAGGCGGAATATGGACCTGGAATGGAATCTCTCCTAACTATGCGAGGGCCTTTCGAAATTCGGAGGCCGCATTAAATGCCTGTAGAAAAACAGGAATTAAAGAAGTATTTACAACAATGTGGGGTGACAATGGGGCGGAAACCCCAATCCAAACTGCGCTTCCAGGACTGCAATTGTTTGCTGAGCACACGTATCATCAAGAAGTGAGCAGAGAGCATTTGGAAGAACGTTTTTACTACTGCACAGGTTATCAGTTAAATGATTTCTTTCTGTTAAATCAAATGGATGAGATTCCCGGAGTCATGGAGGATAATTTATATTCCTCAAATCCGTCTAAATTCTTGCTTTGGCAGGATGTGTTAATGGGACTGTTTGATGAAAATATAAAAGGATTACCGATTGCTGACCATTACAAAGGTTTAGTGGAAAAGCTAAAGACAGCTAAGGAACGCAATCTAGGCGCTGAATTGCTGTTCCGCTTTTATGAACAGCTAGCAAAAGTCTTAAGCGAAAAGGCTGAGCTCGGAATTGAGCTAAAGCTTGCTTATGATAACGGGGATAAAACAGGGGTTAAGGTGTGTCTTGAAAAATTAGAGTTTCTTAGAGTAGAAATTGATGCTTTACGAAAGGCACACAGAGATGTGTGGTTTACCGTCAATAAACCGTTCGGATGGGAAGTTCTAGACATGCGCTACGGCGGCCTGCTAACAAGAATGGAAACATCACAATATCGATTGAATCTGTGGCTGAATGGTAACATTTCAACACTAGCCGAATTAGAAGAAGTGCGACTTCGTTACGACGGTCCAGAACAATTCCCTGAAAACGTAACTCTAGGTCGAGGCGAAACCTACAACCGAATCGCCACAGCAAGCGCAACATAAATCTGGGACAGAGGGACAGGTCCCTTGTCCCTGTAAAAAAATGGTGGGACGAGGGACCTGTCCCCTTGACCCAAATGGGGGGATGAAAGGTGCAAGAGGAGTTGCAGTGGTACAGTCCAAAAGAAAAGCCTTTTCGTTTAAGTGGTTTTGCGTGGTTTAATGAGGAAGAACGATATCGGCGACTTCCTGTAAATCCGGAATATCATATTCCGCCACGTGTGGATGAATTAGCGGATCATACTTCTGGTGGGCAAATTAGTTTTCGGACAAATGCTTCCAAGCTTGAAATAAAAGTAAAGCTAACGGATGCAGCTTACATGGGGCATATGACGGCCTCTGGTCAATGTGGCTTCGATGTATACGTGGGGGAATCAGGGCAACAACAGTATTATACAACTGCCATTCCATCACTACTCGATCAATCTTATGAGAAAACGGTTTGGGATTTTACCAATAGTAATCAGCACTCGAGTGAGCATTTCAGAGAGGTAACGTTGTATTTTCCTTTGTATCAAGGGGTAGAAGAGGTTTTAATCGGAACTTATCCGAGTGCTGTTATTGAACCGCCTACTCCATATTCTTCAGATAAACGAGTGATTTTCTATGGTACATCCATTACGCAGGGGGCATGTGCCAGTAGGCCCGGCATGTCGTACACAAATATCCTTAACCGAAGATTTAATTTTGAATTTATTAATCTAGGATTCTCCGGAAGCGGGAGAGGTGAGCAAGGAGTGGCCTTAACCATCAGAGAAATTGAACGGCCAGCCTGCTTTGTCCTTGATTATGAGGCTAATGTTTCATACAAGGAATATAAGGAGACACTACTTCCTTTTATCCAAACCTATCGGGAAGTTCATCCGGATGTTCCTATTGTCATAGTGTCGAGAATTCCATTTGTACAGGATAAAGAAATTGGAGAGTACGAGGATTATCAAAACCGTAGAGAGTACTCGAAATCAACTGTGGAAAAGTTAAAGCAACAAGGCGATAAAAATATTTCTTTTATAGATGGATCTACGTTGTTAGGGGAATACTGGCATGAATGCACAGTCGATGGAATCCATCCGAATGACCTAGGATTTATGGAAATGGCAAATCGTATGGAGAGTGCGTTTGCATTTTTAAAGACCCATAAAGGTGATTAATGGGTCCTAGTCACTGCTCATCAAACTATGATAAGTAATTGGGAGGGTTATTTTGTTATATTTTGAACAACAAATCAAAGACTATGAAACATATAAACCACCTTTAACAAAGACGGAGGACTTCTATACATTTTGGGATGATACGTTAAAGGAGTCTGAGCAACTCCCTTTGCAAAGCAATTTAGTAAAAGAAGAATACCCGATTAAGCAGATCGACGCCTATAAGGTTACCTACCAAGGATTTGGTGGAACACCAATAAGAGGGCATTATATTTTACCGCAAGAAGCTAAGGAAAACCTGCCATGTATCATTTTATACCATGGCTATGGCATGGATAAGGGATCCATCTCAGACTATATGAAATGGGTCATACAGGGATTTGCCGTTTTAGCGATTGATAATCGGGGGCATGGTGAGAGTAGCGACGACTCTGGCTACATGACTGGAACAAATGGTACATGGGTGTTACATGGCATTCTAGACAAAGCCGAATATTATTATCGAAAAGTATACATCGATAATAAACGCGCAATCGATTTTCTGTTTACAAGACCTGAAATCGATAAAAGTCGGATTTGTATTTATGGTGGAAGCATGGGTGGAGGAATCGCCCTAGCCGTGGCAGCCTTAGATAATCGGCCTAAGTTAGTCATTGCTGATGTGCCGAATATGTGTAATATTGAACTAGCTATTCAGCTGAAGCTAGAAGGATCGTTAGTTAGCCTCGAGAATTATTTTGCAAGGTATCCTGAACAAGTACAACAGGTTTTCCATAATCTAAGTTACTTTGATAATCTGAATTTTGCTTCCATGATAAAAAGTAAAACGAGAGTAACAATTGCGTTGAAAGACCCGGTTTGTCCACCACAATCGATTTTTGGCGTATACAATCACATCCAAGCAGAGAAGAGTTATGTCGTATATCCGTTTACTGGACATAACGTTGGAGGCATTAGCTCACATCTTGATGATACGCTTACATATGTGGGTGAGAATTTATAAAGGTGTGGAGAAGTCCACGCAAAATTATATAAGAAAAAACAAGGCACAATAAGTGGATAAAAAACCACGCATTGTGCCTGTTTGTGTTTATTGGGTTTGGGACAGGGGACCTGTCCCTGTGTCCCAAAATATTTTTTAGTTGAGATGGAATCTCTGGTATTTTAAGATATAGGTTAGCAAATGAAATACATAATAGTTTGTTAAAGAATGAGTTTTTAAGGAGAATTTAAAATGAGCACGATTTATACATCCTATCAACTTTCAGAAAGGTTTGAAGTGGCTTTTAATCAAATACATGACTCGTTAAAATCTATTGTTAAGATACCGGATGATAGATTCAAAGTACTATTAGATGTTGGTTCGAGGAAGCATCAAATCATTAGGGAATTTTACGACGACTTAAAACAATATGCTAAACTTCGGAACTCTCTTGTTCATGATAAAAAACAGCTAGGGTTTTATATTGCTGAACCTCATATCAATGTTGTTAAACAAATTGAAAAAAATGCGGCTATCTTTAGTCGACCTAATTTTGCACTTTCGATTGCAACAAAAGAGGTAATAACGGTTGGTTATGAAGATGATCTCATCTATACGTTTCAAACTATTAAAAGGTATGGATTTTCCCAATATCCTGTTTATAAAGGGAAAGAATGTGTGGGACTTCTTAATACAGGGGACATTGTAAGATGGGTGACTGAAAACGTAACAACTACAATTGTTGACTTGTCAGGTATTAAAGTAAAGGATGTCCTATCCAGGGTTCATCATCACCCGATAGATTTTGTTGCAAAATCGATTGATATTTTTTCAATTGAAGATATCTTTGAGGAAAAGCACAAGAAAAAGTTAGATTTAGAAGCCGTTATTATCACGGAAAATGGAAAAAACGATGAGATTCCACTAGGTTTGGTTACTGCATGGGATTTGATTGAAATTGATTATACCATTGACTAATGATCTTATAAAAAAGGTCCAACGAGCTGTTTTTTTATGCTCGTTGGGCCTGTTTTGTGTTTATTGAGATTGGGACAAGGAACCTGCCCCCGTGTCCCCAGTTGCTGGGACAAGGGACCTGTCACTAAGTCCCACTATTTTTTCGTAGTGTACGAGTCTTGTTTCGAATAGTTTTAATGGGTCGTAGTAGACTTCTGGGTTTGATTTCATTTTTGCCAAGGTTTCTTTGTCTTGTTCGATACGGCCTTTTGTTTGTTCGATAGCTTGTGAAAGTCCATCTAAAGGTTCTTTGTAGAATAGACCGACATCCTGTGGCAGAGATCTTTTGAAGAAGTCGAATTGCTGCCAGAACTTACTTTGAATGGATTCAACTACTTCCGAGTAAGACGCATTTTCTACATATTTTTTATACTGGTTGAGCATGTATGATTGCTGCTTTTGTGGTAGCAAGCCCAATACTTTGCCTGCGCCCTTCAGCAATACTTGCGCTGGATTATGGCGAAGCATGATGTTTTCCTTATCAATTTGGATTTGATACGTCATGCGGCCAATGTCTCGGCGCCAGTCCTCAACGACTTTAAAGTCACATTCCAACTTGAGCTCTTTTTCAGGATAGACCTCAGAGAGTGACTGAGTCATGTCATCTAAATATTCTTGAGTCGCAACCAACTTCGAATTTGAGTTTTCAAGCCACTCTTGAAGCTTAGTTGAGAGACCTGGTATAACATCTTGATGGAATAAACGCTGAATTTCTTCGTTCATTTTTTCATTTAATTCAATATGCAATTGGTTGAGGTTGCTGTCTTCTGTAATAATCTCTGAGCAGCCAGTAAGGATCTTTGGTATTTTTTCAGAAAGATCTCGTTTAACGTCCGCGATTACTTTGGAGAATGAATCCGTAATCTCCTTACTCTTCTCGGTTTCCTTATCATGAAGGCTATTTAAAAATCCAGCTAACCTAGTATTGTATTCTTCATTATGCGCAATTACTTCGAGTAATTTGTTTTCTGCATCGGCACGTTTTTTTAACAGGCTGGAAATCACTTTTCTCAGTAAAAATAGTGTCTTTCCAACTCGGTAATTCGTTCCGAAGCTTACTTTAATATCACGTAAGAAGTTCATGTTTCGTACTGAATGAATCACCGCTTCAGGGAAATACTCATTTATCTTCACTGTGTCCAATGTATTACGCAATACAAAATGTACCGGGGTATCCTTTGCGCTATGTTTGATTTGCGCGAGATAGTCAAAGTCAGCCTCTGACAGGCTTTCTGCATCGCTCACGAATAATACGCCATCGACAACTGGTAAGAAGCCGAACGTTTTTCTCTTCTCCATAAAATACTCTTTATATCCAGTGGTATTCAATCGTAGTTCAGACGTTCTTAACTGGGCAGATGGCACCGTCACCTCTATAATAGAGTCTGGAGAAATGGCTTCCTCCGGACTTGGTAGGGGATGACGACCAGCGTCCGACACGTCGGCTATTCCTTTTTCTGCTCCGTATTGAATGCTTGTATAATTAGTAAGAGTTGGAGTCAATAATTCCTCATCTAAAATCGAATTTACAAATGAAAACTTACCTTTTCCTAAAACGAGTAAATTCGTTGTTTTCGTATCAAAAAGTTGATCAAAGCCCCATACTAAACGGTCGCTCGTTTCGATATTATTTTTTTGAGCCCAATCAATGATTGTTTTCATGAAGTGTTGGCATTCATCCAGGGATAATGAACGGCTATGCGCATTTTCTAGGACAATTTCTGCCTCTTTTACGATGACCATTTTGATGGCAGAAGGGAAAATATCATCCCACGCAAGGACGGCGGCCGCTGCAGCTAACCCATTCGTTGCAGTCGTTGTGTTTAACCAATTGACTAGTAATTTTGGCATTAGCTGTCCGATATCACGTAGTAAATAATCACCAGTCGTTAATCCAAGATACGCTTCCTCGAATAAATGAGTAATGGTATGCCACTGCTCGTAAGGATTGATCTCTAAATCCTTCATGATTTTTACGACCGCTTGAAGCCAGTTTAGATATTCGCTCGTATTCTGGTAACTTTTCCAAACAACAGCCATTAGCTGTTTAAATCTGGCCTGGTCAAGTTCATATAACTTACGCAATACTGGAACAAATGTATCGGGTGCAAATGTGCTGCAATGCCCTGCTTCGCAATAATTAATTAAGGCGTCAAACCATTCAAGCCCCTCTGTTCGCTTCGTTTCATTGATAGCCAGTTCGATCGCATTTTTCCAATCTTCTTGTTCCTCGTAAAAATGCTTGGCAACCGTTGTAATGTTAGGGTAATCCGGATTTCCTTCAACTGCTTCCTGTATCACGCGGTAAGCTGCGTCAATTTTGTTATCCTCAAGATAAAGTGAGAATAGGCTCAACGAAACCTCACTTGTCAAAATCTTATTTGTCGAAATAATCGAGCCATACACTTCTTCCGCATTTGAAAGCAGTCCAAGCTCATAATACGCATCCGCAATATTTTTCTTCGCCCACGGCTCTAAGTCGTTCGAGATGTTCTCCCACTTATAAATCGCCGCCTCAAAATCCTTGTAATGAAAATAAATTTCCCCTTGCGCAAAGCGTATATAAGACAGGTCATACAGCTCCTTCTCCTGCTCAGCCATATATGCCTCACCAAGAATCTCAACCGGATGCCTCGTATCATTTTCAGAAATAAACGTTTGATAATACGTCTTTGTAATAAACTCATGCTCAGATGTCATATGTAAAACCTCCAATGCTAGGACAGTGGAATTGAGTGGGTGGGTCTCGCCCAATGGGCAAAGTCCCATGTCAAGGTCTCGCCACGTTCTGGGACAAGGGACCTGTCCCTGTGGCCCACTGTCTTTTGTTGTTTAATTTGGTTCATTTATCCTTTTATGGGTATTCGTATACCCAATCATATATTAATACGTTTTAAAAGCTGATTTTATGTCGATTATTGGTGAATTCAAAATACTAAACTATTAAAATGAAGTTTGCCTTAAAAGGATTGTACTAAATAGGGGTGTTTAGTTCAATTAAATGTCTTTTTAGTGGTGTGTGTTAAAGAATTAAAGGAGTCACATGCGCGATGTGAAAAAATGGTAATAAAACGGACAGGTCTCTCGCCAAATCAATAAGAAGGACCAAATCATTTGACTTGGCCCCTTTTCGTATTTAATAATTTTTTTTTTTTCTATTTAATGTTTTATCAGTATCATTCTTTTTCACCTTATATTTAAAAAGTTCTCTTAAAAAAATTGTTGTTAATGTTATCAGTTTAATAATAAGCAGAATTTTCCTCATGATATCCTCCACTTTTCTACCTCTGAGAATCGGACGGGTACTTCTGTATTTTACCATACTTGCGTAATTTAAGTATTCCTAAATAGTTGCAAAAAAATGGGTCAAGAGGACAGGTCTCTTGACCCTTTAAAAATGTGGTGGGACGACGGACCTGTCCCTGCGTCCCAAAATGGTAGTTCATTGAGTTGCCAAAGTCCAATGAGAAGGGGGAGTAATATAATAAGGTAAATTAAGTACACTGTACCACTATTTTGCTGTTGTTGTTTTCTAAGTAAAATCAATGCAATCAGCATGGGCACCATCAATCCACCAGTTACTCCGATTAAATTTGCAACTGCATCTAAAAACTCCGTACTTCTATCGACAATGTAAAACTGTTGATACTCCTCAAAAATACCTAGCAATACTATATACAACCACACAATTCGAAAACTTTTAACCATACACGACCGAGCAATAATCAAAAGGATTAGAACTCCGACGAAAAAAGAAATGAAAAAGAACAGCAAGAAATGTCCAACTTTATCGAAACCGAAAACAAGATTATACTTTATGTTCAATTTAATCACCCTATCAGGATTATGTACTCAAAGGGAGAGGTATAAACATGATTGGATATAAAGGAATTTTATGTGGGTGCTTTTTCAAAGTTTTCCACTCTTACTCGTAAAATCAATAAGGTATTTTTCTAGTTTATGGAATAAAATGTTTCCTTGATATCATCAACATAAAGCAATGTTTATAATTTTAATCTATGTTTTTGTTTTATGATTGACTTGAAAAATGGGGGATTAAAATATGAATTAAAAATCTAGTAGAATGAATCAAGTAGGTATAAAAAGGCATGATATGTTTGGTTTTCTAAGTAATATTTTGAATAAAAAAGCGCAACGAATGTATTTAAGTTCGTTACGCTAAGTATATATTTCTAATGTTTCTGGGAAGAAATATGTTCCAATCAAGTTGTGGCTAGAATTGTGATCTATTATAAACTATTTGCGAGTATTGTCATTGTTGCGCTTATAATAATTGCTGCGATTGGAAGTAGAAGATAAAGAAGAGTTTTGTTTCTCTTTCTTTTTCTTTCCATTTCTTCTGGGGTTACCCATGTGCTCATGCGTTTTTTCCTCCTCGTTTTCGGTAGCTGGCTGACTTAGTCGATAGGACTTTAGTCCCTATAGCTTTGCGTCCTCACGTTTCCATGATTTTGCTATGTTACCAACGACTTTTTATAATCCTGTTTTATTATCGTCGTATTTTGTCGAATTGTTAATAGGTATAAAGCACTATAATAAAGTTATATATTAGTATGAATGAGAAAGTGGTTTTTTGAGCTTAAAAAAAGCCCAATAAGCAGCATGCTTATTGAGCAAGTGGGACGAGTTAACATGAACGAAACTAGCCCCTTGTCGTAATCCCGTAGGTTAATTTGGTTAGACTGTTTAACGGAGATTAAAAAATCAAACCAAATCAGAGCTACATTACGAAAGGAGCTAGTTATATTATGAAGGATACCATAAAATACGTAGGTTTAGACGTTTCAAAGGAAAAAATTTCTGTTGCGATTGCTGAAGAAGGAAGAGACGCACCTAGATATTATGGAATGATCCCACACTCTTTAGAGGCTATTAGAAAATTAGTTAAGAAATTAGGAGATAAAAAACAGATAAAGGTATGTTATGAAGCAGGCCCAACAGGTTACCCATTGTACCGCTTCTTCTTAAGTTTAGGAATAGAGTGTTTTGTAATCGCACCATCCCTAATCCCTTCTAAGCCAGGAGAACGGATTAAAACAGACCGAAGGGATGCGGTTAGGCTTGCTCAATTATTCCGTGCTGGTGAATTAACATCTATTTATGTACCAACTGAAGACGATGAAGCTCTTCGAGATTTAGTTCGTGCTCGTGAAGATGCCAAAGAGGATGAATTAAGGGCAAAACATCGACTCACTAAGTTTTTATTAAGACACAATATTAAGCCTCCTACTGGTGTTCGCAAATGGACCCTTAAGTATCGGGAATGGTTAAACAAGTTAAAATTTACTCGTTCTACGTCTAGAATTGTATTCCAAGAATATTACTATCAACTTCAAGAGATCGAACAACGGATAAAACGGTTAGAGAAAGAAATAGATATCCAAGCAACCGAAGGTTTACACGCTCCTGTAATTCAAGCACTTCAATCGCTTAGAGGTGTGGCAACTATTACAGCCACAAGTTTAGTGGCAGAGATTGGGTCCTTTAAAAGATTTACCTCGGCTAAACAATTCATGTCATATGTAGGTCTTATCCCAAGCGAATATTCTAGTGGTGAGAGTCGAAGACAAGGTAAGATTACGAAAACAGGGAATAAACACGTTCGCCGTCTTCTGATAGAAGCAGCCTGGAGTTATCGATATCAACCTGCAGTAAAAGGAGAATTAAAAAGAAGACAAGAAGGTCAGTCGGCCGTTGTTCAAGCTATATCATGGAAAGCTCAAAATCGTCTTCATAAAAAGTATTTCCGATTATTATCAAGGGGTAAAGAAAGTGGGAAAGTCGTAACGGCAGTGGCAAGAGAACTAGCTGGGTTTATCTGGGCAGTCACGCAGGAAATAGAAACAAACTCTAGAGTTTTAATTGAATCTTAATCTATTATAAAAATTCGTTTATAAAAAACTGCAGTTAAATTATGTGATTTTAAGAGTAGGGCTCGAAGGCAAAGTATAACACCGGAAAGGATAATCCACGTGGTCCCTTTGTGCTATGTCTAAATAGGCTAACGCACGTGACGAGTTGGTGGTAGATCCTTTATACGGAAAGATAAAATGTGAGAATCCACGAATATCAGAGTGCTTACCGAAGCTTAGATTTTTGCCTTCGTGCCGTGTTCTTAACTTCTGAATAAAGGAGGAATTTAATTCTCAGCTTTAAAAAGTGTCTCAATCTATGGATTACCAGTCAAGGAGAGCACTTGACAGGCAATCCATAGATTGAGGAGTAGTCAGTAAGCTGAGAAGGGTAATCCCTAGACATAAAATGTCTCCAACATTTATAAAAAAGAAAAGAAGCCCAAAAATGCTTCTCTTCTTAAGTGCGCCAAAAAACGGCAATTATAATTAGGGATTCGAGGGGAACTTGACAGTTTCGTTCATATCAGGGACCTGTCCCTGTGTCCCTATTCTGATTGAAATTTGTTTATGACGTTATTGACCATTGTTGATAGGGTTGGATCTATAATAAGGCTGCCACCAAAGGTGATCGAACCAACAGAGAAGACCCCGCCACCGCCGGGATGGTCATAATAGATCATGTCTGCTCCTTTTCCTACCGTATTCGTACCCTGTGCTAACAGGTTATAATTACTCGGTGTAAATTGGTCAACCTGGTCTGTTTCCCAACCCGATGCACCTCCGGTAGACTGTCTTGTTGTATTAAGTCCTACCTGACCTATTAAATCACCATTTTGAACATCTGTATTCTTAAAAATCCAATGGTTGCTGTCTATAACCTTGTATGGTGCAGGAACAGAGAAACCTGTATGGCGGTATCCGACACCTAATAGGGCAGATTCTGGACTTCCGGATGTATAAAACAATCCCCCTGCTTCATTTGATAAGGTGTGCTTACTCCCATCTCTTTTAACCTCTATTTTGTCATCCTTTATTGCTACCTTCCAATAAACACCGTTTCCTGAGAGGTATAATAAATTACCTCCTTGGTTTAAAAATTTCTCTAAACCATTGTACATAGTTGTTGACCAATACTCACTGTGAGTACTAATAATTAATATTTTATAAGGCTTTAAAATATCTGGATTTTCGTGAAAATCATGGTCTGATAACATGTCATAATTATGATTATTCTGTTCAAGCCAAGATAGAATATGTCTTTCACCATTTGCTAAATGGCCTTCATCTCCTAATGGAGTTGCACCTGGATTTGGCCGATTAAAACTTACATATGACACTGGTTGATTGGCCCCGTTGATATACTCATTGCTATATAGACTTTTTCCAGCCCAGCTGTTGTATGCCTGCCAAGTATTTGTCGATGCAAGAACCGCTATATCATTCTCAGATGGATTTTTATCTTTTACAATAAAGGTGACATAGAATTCCTTAGCTTGATCATATAAACGTGCGGCATACATACCTGTTTCCCAATCTTTAGGTATCGTAAATTGATAGGAGCTTGTCCACATAACACCCTCTTTATAGGCGTCTGAGAAGTAGTGTTGAGCCTTACCGGGAATATTTTGCACTTGGTGTAATAATTTCTGTTCTTTCCCAAATCGCATAAAGTCTATTGAAAATTTCCCTTCAGGTGCATGAACCCTTAGGTCGATTGTTTCTCCGGGGAAAAAGCTAATCTTTTCACTGTATCCCTCAATTGAATGGGTATTTGCTGCAGGTAAATCATTTTTAATTACTTTATCTTGAATTGAACCTGGCCCGCCGAGAATGTTATAGTTCGTGATAAACTGTTGTTTGATGACATTATATGTTTCCTTTGGTAAACGGTCAGGTCTAGTTAGTAATAATGGCACATTATTCTTTGCCGCTAAAACTGAACCAGTCAAAGCATCGGCGAATGTTAAGCCAGTTGCAATAAATGTATGGTCATTCGAAGACGTAAATTGTGTAGCAATATTCGCTGCAACTTCATATCTGTCTTTGCCACCGATTCGCTGTTGAGCCCCAATTGTTTCATATACTTTTTTGCCTACACTTCCTTCTCCACCAATCACAATTCGTTGTGTTTTTCCTTTCAATGCTTCTGTGGTAAAAGCGGGTATGCTGTCTTTTGCAGTTAGTAGAATCGGAAAACCGTTTTTGGCTGCATATGGAGCAATTGTCAGCGCATCAGAAAATACCAAACCGTTAGTAATAATCGCTGTATCTGAGTCTTTAAGCTTCTTTGAGATGTTTAAAGCAACTTCATATCTGTCTTTACCACCGATTCGTTCAGTCTTAATATTCATTGATTTAAATTCATTTATTACTTTATCAGAAACACTACCATTTCCACCAACTATGATTGCCTTTTTCGGTTTTAGCCTTCGTATTTCCTCTTTTGTAGTAGCTGTTAACGTGTTATTTCTTGATAGAAGAATGGGGCCATTTACTTGGAAAGCCAACGGTGCAGCTGATAGTGCATCTGCAAATGCAACATAATTAGCGATAATAATTGTGTCTGCATTTTGCCAGCCTTTCTGTGAAACCTTCGCGGCGACTTCAAAGCGATCTGACCCAGACAATCGTTCTACATTAGACGCAGCAGATGTCAAATCTGTTGGTACAGTAAATAAAACAAAAAGTAATAAAAAACTTACGATTACTCTCATTATGTATACCCCCATTATTTAATAATTTGGTTAGGAATCTTAAAAATACTTAAATTGAAAAAATCAAAAATAAATAAAAATGCTGAGAAATACTCTCAACATTTTTTAATTTTTTGAATGTGCAACAACTTTGCATCTAATAAATATTTGCATTATAAAAGGTAAAGAAAAATGTAGTTGCCTACTTTCCGGTAGTTCTTTTATTTGAACATTTTTTACAAATTATGTATTAGTATCTTCAGGTTTTTTAAAATTATGATAGTACTAATATACTATATTTCTAGGTAAAAGTTAGTATTAATTTTGCTTATAAAGCAGTATATGAGGACCCTAAGAAAAACAAAATGGAAAATAATCTCCCCAATTCTTGGTGGATTCAAATCAAATTAGAGTATAACTAGGAGTACAGACCTACTCTGAAGAATCTTAAAATATACTATAATATAGTTGGAGAACATAAAATTGTAAAAGTTGTATAAGGGAGTGAAGGAATTGAAACGGTACATATGGTTATTAATTGGTTTCGCATTAAGCATAGTATTATTAACAGGCTGTAATAAGGATCCTCTTCCAGAAGAACGCTTCGAAGCATTCATAAAAGATTGGGAAAAACAGGATTTCAATAAAGTGTATGATCAATTTTCTGCTGATGTAAAAGAAACCGTAAAAAAGGATGAATTCGCAGAGCGCTTTAGCAAGATTTACAGTGATATTGGAGTGGATGAACTAGTAGTTAACTTCGAAAAACCAGAGGAGGAAATAAAACCCAACGAAAAAGGAGAGGTTAGATTTTCCTATGATGTTTCAATGGAAACAGTTGCAGGGCCAATTGAGTTTAGTGAGAAAACAATTCTTGTACTAGAAGAAAACGACGATGAGAAAAAATGGGCAGTAAGATGGAAACCTTCGATGTTCTTTCCGGATATGGAAGAAGGGGATGGAATTGGACTCAAATATTCTTATCCAAAACGTGGGGAAATCCTAGACCGAGATGGTGTAAAACTAGCGGAAAATGGACTAGTTTATGAAATCGGGCTTGTTCCTCAGGACCTTGGTGAAAATAAGGCTGCAACTATCGCTACTGTAGCAGAACTACTAAAACTAACACCTGAGTCAATTGAAAAGAAATTAAATGCTTCGTGGGTAAAACCTGATTATTTCGTGCCGATCACGAGATTGTCTTTACAGGAACAGGAACTTGTAACAAAGGTCACTCAACTGAATGGTGTTCTTTCAAAAAAGGTTGAGTCTCGTGTATATCCATTTAAAGAAGCAACTTCTCATCTAATTGGTTATATCGGAAATGTGACAGCTGAAGACTTAAAAGAACTAAAAGAAAAAGGGTATACAGCAAATGATGTTGTCGGTAAAAAGGGGCTTGAAAAGGTACTAGAAGATCGATTAAAAGGAGAAAAGGGAGCAAAAGTCTTCATTAGAAGAGCGGACGGCGATGGAAAGGTCACCCTTGCTGAAAAGAAAGTAACGGACGGAGAAACGATTACATTAGCTATCGACATTGACGTTCAACTAACAACATATGATCAACTTGGTGGAAACGCTGGGGCTGCTGCTGCAATTCATCCTTTAACCGGGGAGACATTAGCTCTTGTTAGTAGTCCCTCCTTTGATCCAAATGCCTTTGTTCTTGGATTATCAGCAGAAGAATGGAATCGATTAAATGAGGATCCATTAAAGTCGTTAATTAATCGTTTTGGTGCAACATATGCTCCTGGCTCCACCTTTAAGCCAGTTACAGCAGGAATTGCACTTGAGCATCAAGTGATTACACCTGAAACAACAATAGATATCAAGGGGAAACAGTGGCAAAAGGATAGCTCATGGGGGGGCTATTCAATAACAAGAGTTAGTGACCCAGGCAAACCAGTGAACTTAAGAGACGCATTCGTATACTCGGACAATATTTACTTTGCCCAGGCTGCACTCGGAATTGGTGGAGAGCAATTTGAAGTGGAACTAAAGAAGTATGGGTTTGGAGAACCATTTCCATTCGAGTATCCTATATATGAATCAAAAGTTTCAAATAAAGGTTTAAATACAGAGATCCTGACTGCAGACACTGGCTATGGACAGGGTCAACTCGAAATGAGCCCAGTGCATTTGGCAATTTCCTATACTCCATTATTAAATTCAGGAAACTTATTAAAACCAAAACTTATTTTGGATGGCTCGGAAAAAGAAACTTGGAAAGAAAATGTGATTACACCTGAAACGGCAAAACTAATACTTAATGATTTAATTCAAGTTGTTGAAGATCCAAAAGGTACAGCGAATGATGCAAAAATCGAAGGCATCAGGCTTGCCGGAAAGACTGGAACAGCTGAACTTAAAACAAGTAAAGACGAAGATGGAAAAGAAAACGGGTTGTTTGTGGCGGTAAATACTGACAATCCAAGTCTTTTAGTAGCAATGCTTATTGAAGACGTAAAAAAAGGTAGTCATGATGTGACACCGAAGGTAAAAGCTATTTTTGAAAGTGTCTTAAAGTAAATTTTAGAGCTGACGAATTTCGTCAACTTTCTTTATTTCTAATTGCAATTTCCGAGGAAATACTACATGAATTACCCAGATAATCCAAAAAATATGATAATTTATTGTATAATATAGGTAATTAGTCATCTTTTGTCTGGGGGTTATATTATGAAAAAAATACTTGTGCTTGTTGTAATTGTGCTATCTATTGCTACAGTTGTAACAGGGAAAATACATTGGAACAATAAATTACAAGCAACGGCCAAGACTGCTCAAGCTGAAAAGCCCGATGAACAATTAATAACAGCAGTTGATGAAAATCAAGAGGATGAGAATAAAATCAAAACAGTAAAAAAGAGATCAAAGAACTTACCAGTAGAAATACAAACAAAGCTTGTAGAAGCTGCCCAAACTGGTATACCAATTAACTTCATTATAGCAGGATCGGACTCGACACCCGAGGGTCCAACAGCTTGGCCAACATTATTAAAGGAAAGCTTAGAAGATACATACGGAAAGGATATTCTTACTATCACAATTAAAGAAATTGCTGATAAAACATCAACGCAGGTTGTTCAAGAGGAATTATATAGAGAAATCATCGATCTTTCTCCTGATATCTTATTATTTGAGCCATTTATGTTATACGATAATGGAAATGTGGTGCCCTTAGAGAGAAGACTAGATAATATTACTGAAATTCTAGGAACAATTAAGGAGGAAGTTCCCAAGGTATCTATTTTGATTCAGCCAGCAAACCCGTTGCATAATGCAAGATATTACCCAATTGAGGTTAATAAATTAGAAGTTTACGCAAAAGAAAACAATTATCCATATCTCAATCATTGGGAAGCATGGCCTGACTATCAGTCAGATGAAATCATTGAATATTTAAAGGAAAATGGTGCTCCAAGCGAAAAAGGTCACAAACTATGGGCAGACTACTTGTCGAAGTATTTTATTGCTCAAGATGGTGAAAATTAGTTTCGAGGACAGAGTATTTGGAAATAGGTACTTCTTAGTTTGGCAGTTAAGCCAATTTATACTAAAATAAGAGTGTGTGCAGAAAAACTGCCATCATTCGTCAAAAAAACAAATTTTGTTTTATTATTAAGGAGGAGCAACATGACTTTAAAATATGCATTAATTGGTTGTGGACGTATTTCACCTAACCATATCGCAGCTGCATTGGAAAATGATCTTGAAATTGTTGCCTTATGTGATGTTAAACCTGAAAATATGGAAGATAAATTACAGAAGTTTGATCTTCCGAAATCAACGAACTTATATACTGATTACAAAGAAATGCTAGAAAAAGAAAAGCCTGAATTAATTGCAATTTGTACGGAAAGTGGTAAGCATGCAGCAATTGCATTAGACTGCATCGAGGCAGGAGCTAACCTTATTATCGAAAAGCCAATCGCTCTTTCACTAGAAGATGCGGATGAAATCATCAAAAAAGCAAATGAGAAAAATGTGAAAGTAAGCGCATGTCATCAAAATCGTTTTAACAAATCCATTCAAAAAATCCGTGAAGCAGTTGAGGCTGAACGTTTTGGGCGACTATTACATGGGACTGCTCATATCCGTTGGAACAGAGGAGAAGACTATTATACACAAGCTCCTTGGCGTGGAACATGGGAACAAGATGGTGGTGCATTAATGAACCAATGTATCCACAATATCGACCTTCTTCGCTGGATGATGGGTGGAGAAATTACCGAGGTTGTAGGTATGACAGATAACCTAAAGCATGGATTTATTGAGGCAGAGGACCTTGGATTAGCTTTAATCAAATTCTCAAATGGAAGTTACGGTATCGTTGAAGGTACAACTAACATTTTCCCAACCAATCTAGAAGAAACACTTTACATATTCGGTGATTCGGGGACAGTAAAGGCTGGAGGAAAGTCAGTAAATATCATTGAGGAATGGCTCTTTGCTGATAATAAAGATAATCCAGAAGAAGTAAAAGCAAAATATCAAGAAAACCCACCAAGTGTCTACGGATTTGGACATAATCCACTTTATACTGACGTAATTGACGCTATTAAAAACGATCGCGATCCATACGTAACAGCAAAAGACGGAAGAGATGCATTAGAACTTGTGCTTGCGATTTACAAATCAGCGGCAGAAGGCAAGGGAGTTAAGCTTCCTTTAGAAAAATGTAGTACTTTAGATTTTACAGGAAGATTTGATAAATAACACAAAAGGAGAATGGCAACCGCCTTCTCCTTTTTTATCAATTTCATTAGATTTTTGAAACACCTTTTTTAGTGCTTTTTCGATATTTTGAATTAATAACTCGAAAAACAAACTGAGGTATTGCAATGGAACGTTTAAGTCTTGTAGGCTCACTTATTATACGATAAGCCCACTCTAGGTTAAGTTGACGCCAAAACTTTGGAGCTCGTTTAACAACACCCGCCCAAACATTAAAACATCCCCCAAGACCAATAAATAGTCCCTTATGGAAATGGTGTTTATTATTTGCAATCCATTCTTCTTGTTTAGGAAAGCCAAGTCCTAAGAAAATAATATCTGGTTCTGTCTTTTTAATCTCATTAATAATCTGCTGATCTTCCTCAAAAAAACCATGATGGAACCCCGCAACATCTATATTAGGGAACACTTGTTTAATGTTGTGAACAGTTTGATCAATAACACCCGGTTGTGTTCCAAGAAAATAAACTTTATATTGTTTTTTATCTGAAATACGCAAAAGCTCTGTCATAAAGTCAAAACCTGTGATTCGTTCTTGAAGTGGGTTGCCTAGTAATTTAGAGGCAATAGTAATCCCAACACCGTCAGGAATAATGAAGTTTGCCTGTTTTAGTACTTTTTCATAATGTGGATGTGTATTAGCATACGTAATAATTTCAGGATTAGCTGTGACAACAAATGTCTTTTTGCCATTCTTGATTCTTAGATGCATTTCATCCACGAATTCATTCATTGAATTGTTTACAAAATCGTACCCCAGTACTTTTTCATATTTAAGCATTTCTCTTCCCCACTTATTCATCTATTTATTATTATATTTATTGTTATCGTTAACCTCAATGAGAAAAACATACTAAAAATTTATAGATATCTCTTATTTTCATAAAGTAAACAAAAATAGTTCTTTGGTAGTATATTATTGATAATATTACCACATTGTAAAGAAAATGTGTGGAAATTTTACATTTTTTAATAAAATACTACTTTTTTATAGTATAGTATTTTTTATGGGTTAAAATATACTAGTACCAACAATTAAAACTGCTAATTTTTTGAAGGAGGTCATGTTGTGACCAGAATCATAACATACGGGACCTTTGACCTATTGCATTGGGGACATGTGAATTTGTTGAAAAGATGTAAAGAGCTTGGAACGCATCTTACAGTCGGTTTATCCACAGATGAATTTAACCAAGTGAAAAATAAGATGGCATACCATAGCTTTGAACATAGGAAGTTTATTTTAGAAGCGATTCGGTATGTAGATCTAGTCATTCCTGAGCAAAATTGGGAACAAAAAATTCAAGATGTTAAAAAGCACAAAATAGATTTATTTGTTATGGGGAGCGACTGGGAAGGGAGATTTGATTATCTCAAAGAATATTGTGAAGTATTGTATCTTCCAAGGACCCCAATCATTTCAACAACAAAAATAAAAAAGGATAATTTTTCGATTGAATACAATGGGTAAAGAAACTGTTATTTCCGTTTATTTATTTTTTTTCAAGATAATTTTTAACGCATGTAAACTTTTTCTAACTAAAAAGAAGGTATCATTTGTAATTTCATTTGAAGAAAATGCAACATTTTTATATAAGGAAATGCAATGTCAGCAAGTGTCCTTTGATGTCGTTTTCCTTTGTAGTAATGTTGCTGTTTATCGTGCAATCAGAAATAAATTCCCATCTGTGAAAGTCCGCTACATCTCACTTAAAAACATAAAAGAGTGGTTGTTGTCTATTTTTCATTTAGCTACATCCAAAGTTCTAATTGTTGATAACTATTTTCCATTCCTAGCAGCAATTACTTTTAAAAAGGATGTGGAGTGTATTCAAATTTGGCATGCAGCGGGAGCATTAAAGACATTCGGCCTCCAAGATAAGGCAATATCCAAAAGAACTAAAAAAGCGCATCAACGATTTCATTCGGTATACAATCAATTCCATAAGGTTGTAGTTGGTTCGGAAAAGATGGGCCAGATTTTTATGAAGTCTTTTGGACTACCATATGAAAGAATGTTGCCAACAGGGGTTCCTAGAACAGACTTTTTCTACGATAGTGAGCAACAGTGCAAAATTAGAGCAAAACTTTATCAGGATTATCCAAATTTCAAAGGGAAGAAAGTTATTTTATATGCACCAACCTTTCGTCATGGACGGTTAGACAATCAAGAAGTTAATCTAGATTTTGATGAATTATATAATGAGTTAAAAGAACAGTTCGTTTTTATTGTAAAATTACATCCTGCTGTACAAGTTAATCTAGATTTTGAAAAACTGTATCCAGACTTTATCTATGATTTTTCAAGATATAAAAATGTAAACGAATTGCTCGTTATCACGGATTACTTAATAACTGATTACTCGTCAATTCCATTTGAGTTTGCAATCATGAGGAAACCGATGATTTTTTATTCGTATGATTTGGAAGAATATAAAAGGGAACAAGGAGTAATAGATAAATATGAAAGGGTCGTTCCAGGACCAATTGTTAAAAATACGGAAGAGCTTATTGAATTAATATTGCATTGTAGTTTTGATAAGAGTAAAATTCATGATTTTTCGATAGAGTGGAATGAATATTCAAAAGGGACCTCATCGAAACAACTAGTTAAGTACATACTAAACAAACTAGATAGTGTTTAAATAGAAAGGGTAACAAAATGAAATCAATGCTAACAGTAGTTAAAGAGCATATCCAAAACTTTTATTTAATTATACGTTTATCTTTTTTTGAAGTTAAAAGTAGTAATAATGATAATTATTTAGGCATTCTATGGGAGATATTGAATCCCACAATTCAAATTTTGATTTATTGGTTTGTATTTGGATTTGGTATACGCGGTGGACAGAATGTGGGGAATATCCCTTTTCTACCGTGGTTGTTGTCCGGAATAGTAGTTTGGTTTTTTATTAATCAAGCACTATTACAAGGTTCTAGATCGATTTATTCGCGGATCAATATAATTTCAAAATTAAATTTCCCAATTAGTGTTACACCAACATTCGTAATTGTTTCTAAATTTTATCATCATATCATCCTTGTTTTAATTATTATCTTAATATTATTTTCATACAATTTTCCGGTTACTCTATATATAGTACAACTACCCTATTTTTCAATCGCAACATTTGCGGTTCTAATCTCAATTTCTTTAATTACTTCAACATTAGCTACAATTGTTAGGGATATACAAATGATTGTTCAATCAATTGTTAGATTTCTTTTGTATTTATCACCCATTTTATGGACGGTCGATAAACTACCAAAATCAATACAACTTTTAATGAAGGTTAATCCTTTTTATTATATTGTAGAAGGTTATCGTTCTGCTTTACTTGGACAAGGATGGTATGTGGTTGAAAATCTGACTTATACTATTTACTTTTGGTGCTTAGTATTTGTACTTTTTTTCATAGGCTCTATACTTCATGTTAAGTTTAGAAAGCATTTCGTGGATTATTTATAAATAAGCTTTTATTAAAAAATGGAAAAGATTTTCCTTTTAAAATTTTATATTTTATAGTAAAAATATATATGACATATTAAGACAATATACAACAAAAATGGTAACGTTCGATAAAATTAACTGATTTAACCAATTTGGATTTTGGTAACAGAGATTTTATAAGGAAAGGATGGTTAATTATGATTTACGCAGAAATTCTAGCAGGTGGAAAAGGGACGAGGATGGGAAATGTAAATATGCCGAAACAATTTCTACCATTGAATAAAAAACCAATTATTATTCATACATTAGAAAAATTCCTGTTGAATTCTGTATTTGAAAAGATTCTTGTCGTTACTCCACGTGAATGGATAAACCATACAAAGGATATTATCAATAAGTTTATTGGAAAAACAGATAGGATCATTGTAGTAGAAGGAGGTAGAGACCGAAACGAATCTATTATGAATGGAATTCGATATATTGAATCGACAGTAGGTTTATTTGAAGACGATTATATTGTAACCCATGATTCTGTTCGTCCATTTCTTACACATCGAATTATTATGGAGAATATTGAACAGGTTAAAAAATATAAGGCTGTTGATACAGTAATTGAAGCTATTGATACAATCATTGAATCTGAGGATGGTGAGATAATCTCTAATATTCCGAAAAGAGATATCATGTATCAAGGTCAAACGCCACAGAGTTTTCATATTAAAACGCTTGTAGAATACTACAATAAATTAACACAAGAGCAAAAAGAGATTTTAACAGACGCTTGTAAAATATGTTCCCTATTTGGTGAACAAGTGAAACTTGTCAAAGGAGAAGTATTTAATATTAAAATCACAACTCCTTATGACTTAAAGGTAGCGAATGCAATTATACAGGAGCGGATTAATAATGATTAATCAAGTCTATAGACTAGTATCGCCTCGACAATTTGAAATTAGCTATAAAGACCGTTCGATTCAATCTGACCGCGTTATTGTACGTCCTACAAATTTATCGATATGTGCCGCGGACCAACGCTATTATACTGGAACTCGTGGTGAAGAAGCATTATCCAAAAAACTCCCTATGGCTTTGATTCATGAAGCAATTGGAGAAATTGTGTATGACCCTGATGGAGAATTTCAACCAGGTACAAAAGTTGTTATGGTTCCGAACACCCCTATTGAACAGGATGAAATAGTTGCAGAAAATTACTTGCGTTCGAGTAAGTTTCGTTCAAGTGGCTATGACGGATTTATGCAAGATTATGTATTTCTTAAAAGAGACCGTTTTGTTGTACTACCAGAAAATGTGAATCAACATGTGGCCGCTTTTACTGAACTTATCACAATTGCAATGCACTCTATTACAAGATTTGAACGTTTGGCACATAGTCGACGAAAGACATTTGCAGTATGGGGAGATGGAAATCTTGGTTATATCACTTCCCTCATTCTGAAAAAGAAATTTCAAGGTTGTAAAGTAATTAGTTGTGGGAAAACCCAATACAAGCTGGATAACTTTTCATTTGTAGATGAGGTATATAACATAAATGAGATTCCGGAAAATGTAACATTCGATCATGCATTTGAATGTGTAGGTGGAATTGGAAGTCAATATGCAATAAACCAAATTATTGATCATATTTCACCGGAAGGATCAATTTCAATCTTAGGTGTATCTGAGTATCCTGTTGAAATTAATACAAGAATGGTTTTGGAAAAAGGGATTACTCTGATTGGAAGTAGCAGAAGTGGTTATCATGATTTCAAAAACACAGTGGACTTTTTGTCAGAGAATCCTGACGTAGTTGATTATCTTGAAACTCTAATTGGATCTGTAAATGAAATTAGATGTATCCAGGATGTCATTAATGCATTTGAAAAAGACTTATCGACATCTTGGGGAAAAACCGTAATGGAATGGAAAATATAAATTTCCTTAAAATTAATTAGAAAAGGAATTTAATATGAGGTCATTGAAATTTCTTCCAACAATTTTGTTAAAACATTTTTTTAGAATATTATATCGGTTATTTACAATTATATTTCCTATTAATCCAAGGAAAGTAACGTTTGCCTCATATCGTTCTGCTTCTATTGAAGGGAATTTACTGTATTTGTTAAATGAATTAAAGAGATCTAAAAAGGGCTATGATCATATAGTATTGTTTGAAAAATTTCCAAATAATCTAATGGGAAACATAAAATTTATAAAATATACAGTAAAGGCACTATTTCACCTAACAACCTCTAGGTACTTTGTTATAGATGATTTTTATTTACCCCTATATTTTATAAAACCAAGAAAAGGGATAGAAGTAATTCAAGTGTGGCATGCTGCTGGTGCGTTTAAAAAGTTTGGTTATAGTACAGTTGGCAAAGAGTACGGTCCATCTCAAGATTATCTCAACATTATTAGGGTTCATTCAAATTATTCAAAAGTGATAGTAAGTACAAATGAAGTAATACCAATTTATGCGGAGGCCTTTAATATGCCTCCTTCAAATATTTTTCCGCTTGGTATACCAAGGACTGATTATTTTTTTGAAGTGGAAAAACAACACCTTGTAAAGGAACGCTTTTATAATGAGTATCCAGAACTGAAAGAGAAAAAATTAATTTTATACGCACCAACATTTCGGGGGAAAAATCGTCAAATTCATACATTTGATTATTTTTTTGACTTTAATGTTTTAAATAAGATGTTACATGAAGAATACGTTGTTTTACTTCATTTGCATCCATATATCAACAATAAAATATTAATCGAAGAAAAATTATCCAGTTTTATTTATCATATAGAGAAGAATTATACTATTGAGGAGTTACTCATCTTATCAGACATTTTGATAACTGATTACTCATCGATTATTTTTGATTACAGTATTTTATGTAGACCTATGGCGTTTTTTGCAACTGATTTAGACTCTTATTTAAAAGAACGTGATTTTTATATTTCATACGAAGAGTTTTGTCCGGGACCAATTTTCAAAAGAACAGAAGAACTGGGACATTGGATAAAAAGTCAAAACTATAATATAGAACCAATTAGAAAGTTTAAAAACCGTTTTTTACCAGATTCTGATGGAAATGTAAGCAGAAGAATTGTAGAAACAATTTTTAAATAAAAAAATAAAATGATTACTTTCTTAACAAAAAGGCAGTATTTAAAGTTGATTATTATGGGCCAATGGCCTATTTTTGTATAGCTTAAATTTTTTAACATATAACTTATTAACTCTGGAGTGGTCTAAGATGTCTTTTGAAAAATGTAAGACATTTGTATATAGATTAGTACGTTCTAAAGGATTCCGATTTTTATATAGACTTTTTTGTTTGTTACCTTTAAAGCATAAAAGAATTCTATTTGCATCAGACAGTAGGTCTGAGTTAAGTGGGAATTTTAAATATATTTATGAAGAAATGATCATCAAAAACTTAGATTTAGATTATAGGTTTGCTCTAAAGGATAGTATAGACACTAAAAAAACCTTTAAAGAAATAGCAATCTTAGCATACCTTTTGGCGACATCAAGATTTATTCTTATCGATGATTTTTATCCAATGGTATATCCCTTGAAAATTAGGAAAGGTGCAGATTTAATACAAGTTTGGCATGCGGCAGGAGCATTTAAAAAGTTTGGATACAGCAGAATGGGCTTACCCGGAGGCCCTTCACCTACCTCCTTAAATCATAAAAATTATACTAAGGTAATAGTAAGTTCAAAAAATGTTATTAAACAATATGCAGAGGGGTTTGGGGTTTCTGAGGATAAAATTTACCCAATTGGTGTTCCTAGAACAGATATATTCTTTTCAAAAGAATTTATTGATAAAACAAAAAAGGAGCTTTATTCTCTTTTTCCCTTCCTTGAGAAAAAAAAAATAATTTTATATACGCCAACGTTTAGAGGTAATGGTCAAAGCACAGCTAATTTTCCAATTGATGAAATAAATGTAAGTTTATTATATGAACAATTAAATGCAGATTATATATTTATCTATAAATTACATCCTTTTATAAAAAACACAAAAATTTTTCCAGAAATGTATAACGAATTTTTTGTTGACTTTTCTAACTATAAAGAGGTAAATGATTTGCTATTAGTAGCTGACATTCTTATTACCGATTATTCATCAGTTTGTTTTGAATTCGCATTATTAAATAAACCTATGATATTCTTTGCCTTTGATTTAGACAAATATACAATGGAACGAGATTTTTATTATGAATATACCTCGTTTGTTCCGGGGAAAATTGTGAAAACATCTACTGAACTTGTTAATGTTATACATTCTAACGATTTTATGACTGAGAAAATAAAGCCATTTGTTGATAAATTTTTTGATCAAAAAGATGGAAAATCAAGTGAAAGATTTGTAAATGAAATTATAGTAGGTAAGGAATACTCATAACAAAGACAAAAAAATGTTTTTAATATGATTGTATGCTTTCACTTCCAGCATTTAATAAACGTGAAAATTGATAACCTAAATAATTAGAAAGGTTGAAATAGATGACCAAGCAGAATAATGTGTATCAAAACAATATTAAGGTATCAGTAATTATTCCACTTTATAATGTGGAAGAATTGATTGCTGAAACTATAAATGGGCTCCAAAATCAAACTCTAAAGGAGATTGAGTTCATCCTAGTTGATGATGGGTCTCAAGATAAAACATATGAATTATCCCTTGAACTAACTAAAGATAATCCGAAATTTAAGGTGGTTCACCAACAAAACGGAGGACCAGCTTCAGCAAGAAACCATGGATTACGACTAGCCAAAGGGGAATATATTTTCTTTGTAGATTCAGATGACTTGTTAGCTGAGGACGCATTAGAAGTTATGTATAAAGCGGCCATTCAAAATAATGCAGATTTAGTCACAGGTGGGTCTGTACGTTTTAATAGCAAAGGAAAATGGTATATTAAAGCACATGTTGATAAAGGTTTAATGGTACCGGGGCTTAAGCATATCACAAAAAATCCAGAATTGTTCTACTCAATTGGGCCTTGTGCAAAACTATATAAACGGGATTTAATAAACGGAATCTACTTTCCAGAACATATTCGGTTTGCAGAAGATCAGCCATTTGTTTTATATGCATATTTGCATGCAAAGAGAATATATACTGTAGATTCAGTAGTATACTTTTATCGGTTGAGAGAGGGCGACAATAAATCTCTTACGCAAAGTATCAATAAAAATCCAATTGAAATACTAAATTTTGTATTAGAAATGCTAAATATTAACGATAAAAACCTTAAGGAAATATCAAATCAAAAAGAATTACAAGCTAATTACTATGAGCGGGTAATGACTCATGAGATATGGCCTGCAGTTAGGGAAGCAATAAAATCTAAAAACACCAAAACACAAGTTACAGCGTGCAATATATTAAACGATTGGATAATGTCACTTGACGATTCTTTGTTTAATGCTGTCCCAGCTATTAGGTATTTTCTTATTAGGGGTATTATAGAACAAGCAAGGTTTTTATCCTTGCGTTCTTATGGCTCGTATATTTTATTACTTGAAAATGTTATTTCAAAAATGAATGAAAACGTAAGATCGGCTTATGAAAAAAATCATGAACTATTTATGAATCTTGCAATAGAATCGATTAACAGAAAAAGTGCCTTACCGATTTTAAAGTATACTAAGAAAAAGGAATTTAAAAAGAAGTATAACTATAAAAGATTTGAAGCTATTTTCTTGAAAAGGGTAGTATACACATTCTCTACTCTAATGCCTTTAAAAAGAAATAAGGTTGTCTTTGCGACAAATAAAACTGAAACATTAGAGGGAAATTTAAAGAGTATTTATAATGATTTACAGTACAAAAAAATGGACTGGAAGAAATTTGTATTTGTAAATGAATATTGCCACCCAGTAGACCCTCCTTTGCCATGTTTTTATCCCATTAATGACAAGTTTTAGACCCACCTCTGCCAAACTGAGGACCACCCTCCTATATAATGGAATTGCACTATGCTGTGCAAATCTATTATATAGGAGGTTTTTTTGTGGTTAAATACCGAGAAATCCTTAGGCTACATGCCCAAGGAGTAAGTCAAAGGGGGATCGCTTCTAGTTGTGCCAACTCGAGAAATACAATTAGAGAGGTAGTTAAAAGGGCTCAAAAGTTAAATATTTCTTGGCCATTCGAGGAGGATATGACAGATAGCGATCTTCAAGAACTTCTGTTTCCAGAAAAGCATGAAGCATCTAATTTCAGGAGAAAACCAGATTGTGAACACATCCATAAGGAATTAGCTAAGCCGGGAGTGAACTTAGCTCTCCTGTGGGATGAGTATTGTTTAAGTTGTAGGGCGAGTGATGAAATCCCCTATAGCTATAGGCAGTTTTGCCGTTTCTATCATGATTACGCTAGGAAAACAAAAGCAACTATGCGTATTAAACGTAAGCCAGGCGAACAGCTGGAAGTGGATTGGGCTGGTCAAACTATGAGTCTAACAGATAATTTGACTGGCGAAGATATTCCTGTCTATATATTCGTCTCTGCCCTATCGTGTAGTCAGTACGCTTATGTAGAGGGTTTCTTATCTATGGACACCGAAAATTGGATTACAGCCCATATTCACGCCCTACAATTTTTTGGTGGTGTACCTCGGATTATTGTTCCTGATAATTTAAAGACTGGGGTAATCAAAGCCTCTCGATCTGAGCCTATCATTAATCCAACCTATCAAGAGATGGCTGAACATTATCAAACAACGATTATTCCAGCACGTGTACGTCATCCAAAGGATAAACCGAGTGCTGAAGGGGCAGTTGGAGATATATCAACTTGGATTATTGCTTCACTACGAAACCAGAAATTTTTCTCTCTGGCGGAACTAAATGAAGCTATTAAAGAAAAGCTTCAAGAATTTAATACAAAACCATTTCAAAAGAAAAAGGGGAACAGGCATACAGCCTTTACAGAAGAAGAAAAGTTTGCGCTAATGCCGTTGCCTGTTTCCCCGTACGAGATGGCCACTTGGCTAAAGGCGACCGTACAATATGATTATCACATAAATGTAGACAATATGTCTTATTCTGTTCCTTATGATTATATCCAACGTCGTGTAGATGTTCGTGTAACGAGAACCATTGTGGAGGTTTTTTATAAAAATTTTCGAATTGCATCCCATAAAAAACTCACTGGTAAACTCGGACAGTCAATTACTATTCCAGATCATATGCCAAAGGAACACAAACAATTTCTTGAATTCAATAAAGAGTATGTTTTGGATTGGGCAACCTCTGCAGGTGAAAGTACACTAGCCACGGTTAAGAGTATACTAGCTTCTTATAAAGTGGAAAAACAAGCCCTGAAATCCTGTCTTGGATTAATAAAACTGTCAGATAGGCATTCTATAGAGCGTGTTGAAAAAGCGTGTGAAAGAGCTCTATCTTATACTCCAAGACCTACACTTAAAAGTATACAAACGATATTAAAGACTGGACAAGATAAACTATCTGAATCGAAAGAAACAAAAGATCCAAAAAAGGAAAAGCAGACAAATGATTATGGATTCACTCGTGGATCCGAATATTATGGAGGTAAGAACAATGACAAATGAAAGCACATTAACTAAATTAAACGAAATGAGAATGTCTGCCATGGCAGAGATGTATGTAGAGCAGTTAAAAAACCCTGATTATCAAGACCTATCTTTTGAAGACCGTTTTGGAATACTTGTTGATTTGGAATGGACCCGCAGACAAAATAGTAAACTAGAACGATTGATTAAAAGTGCGGAATTGCGTGACACGCAGGCTTCTATTGAAGATATCGAATATCACCCAGATAGAAAGCTAGATAAGTCACAAATTCTTCGCCTAGCCTCTGGACAATATATTGAGGACCACCACAATATCATTCTTAAAGGGGCTTCAGGAAATGGAAAGACATATCTAGCTTGTGCATTTGGCATTGCAGCTTGTCGCCAATTCTACAAAGTTCAATATACTAGATTGCCAGATTTATTAGATGAACTCTCTATCGCAAGAGGAGAAGGTGTTTACCGCAAGGTAGTGAAAAAATATAAAAAAGTCGATTTACTCATCCTTGATGAATGGCTTCTTACACCATTAAGGGAAAGTGAAGCTAGGGATCTCTTGGAGATTGTAGAAGCTAGACACCAACAAGGTTCTACAATATTTTGTTCCCAATTTGACCCTAGAGGGTGGCATGAAAAGATTGGAGAAGGTACTCTAGCTGACGCAATTTTAGATCGCATTGTCCATGACTCTTATCAAATTTTGATAGATGGTGAAATATCCATGCGAGAGCGTCATGGATTAGGTGGACAAGCTTGATATGACTAATATAACGAGAGATGACCTAATGAAAATAGAGGATTATTATTATAAGACTGGATACAAGCACTGGTGCCGATTCCCTGAGGAACTAAAGACAAATCTATTAGATAACCATTCCCCCAGATCTGGACTGAGCAGGATATTTATAAGGGCTCAAGAAAAATAATTATGGGGTATTTCAATAAAAGGTTTAATTAAGGTTTTATTAAGAAAGGCCCTGCAGATATAAAATTGGCCCTGTAGGGCTTTTTCTAGGCAATGGTACTCTTTATGTCAGTAGTGGGTCATTTTTATGGCAGAGGTGGCTCAAAAAGATGGCAACACTGGAACTATCCCATGACAATATTCAGTAAAGAAAGATCGAACCTTTGTAGAAAAGTGTAAACAGTATTTTCATTTGGGAAATGCAAAAATTATTCTGCTAGATGATTATTATAATCAGTTATACCATTTAAAAATTAGAAAAGGCACAGAAGTAATTCAAACTTGGCATGCTTGTGGCGCATTTAAAAAATTTGGGTTCAGTGCTCAAGGGTACAGAGATTCAAATTCTTTATATTTTGAAACAGGTGCTCACTCTATGTATACAAAGGTTATAACTAGCTCTTCGGAAATAGTACCTCATTATGCAGATGCTTTCAGAAAGGAACATAATCAGGTATTGCCCTTGGGTGTACCAAGAACTGACATGTTTTTCGATACCGATCTTATTAAATATACTAAAAGAAATTATCTTCTCAAATATCCCGAGTTGAGAAATAAAAAGATTATTTTGTACGCTCCAACATTCAGAGGTAATGCAAGAGACCGTGTAAAGTTCGATTTAGAAATGGACTTGGAAAAAATGAGAAAGTCATTGTCAGATGAATATGTTCTAATTTTAAAACTGCATCCATCTGTTAAAGAAGGTATAGAAATTACGGAAAGTCTATCTAATTTTGTGTTAAACCTATCCGATATAGGTGACATAAATGAGCTACTATTAATAACGGATTTATTAATAACGGATTATTCTTCTGTTATCTTTGAATATAGTTTATTAAAAAGACCAATGATCTTTTTTGCATATGACCTAGAATACTATCTTTCTGAAAGAGGCTTCTACTACGATTATGAAGAGTTAGTTCCAGGTCCTATAGTGTCTTCTACTAATGAGATTATCGAGCATATTAAAAATGGAAACTTTTCAAAGCGCCAAATAGAAGCATTTGCTAAATACTTTTTTGATAACCAGGACGGACTATCTACGGAGCGGTTTACAAATCGATTTTTTAATTAAGTAAGGAGTTATAAAAATGGCTGCAAATCCAAAACCTTTGTTCAGTTTAGTGCTGTTTGGAGGATCTACTAGAGAAAAAATAGATAAAGTAGATAAAATTACGAGGTTATACCCCAGAAAGGATAGTTATGAATTAGTTGTTGTTTATAACAAAAGAAACACTTCTACTTCAGAATTAACTATTAATAATGATCATTCTATAAAATTATTAGGTGTGAACAAAGGGGAAAATTCGGTTAATCTTATTAGCTCGAAGGTCTTAAAAATTTGTGAAACAAATTATTTTATATTTCAAAATGTCGCTGAAGATGTATATGATATTGACCAATTCACTGAAATCATTAGTAAACATGGAGAAAGTAGTCCCGACGTTGTTGCTCAAACAACTCCAGTTAGACGCAAAGATCAGTATTTAATAGAGGATGTCCCATTGTTATTTGTTGATAAAAGTTTAAATAATATTATGTTTGCACGTTCAATATTAGAGAACTCAATTGAATATCCTGATCAATTTAGCTGGAAAATTAACTGCTTATTAAATTCGCAATTTGTTTCGATTAATCCAATTAAACAAAATATAATAAATAACGATGATGACCAAGATTTAGCTACTTATTTCAATTCATATAGTGAACAAATTAAAAGAGTTAAAAATTTATTAAGTAAAACAAAGATGAATATTTATATAAGGAATGCAATACTAAAAAACTTGTATGAAATCATTATAGGTAATCAAATTGGTTTAACATATAAAAAAATTATTAAAGAATCTAATTCAAATAATCAGGTTAACTTTTTGAATCAATTTTATAAATGGTTAAAGGAAATTGATATAAGAATTTTAAGCTTTATACCTGCAATTAGATATTATTTTATCAGGTGGACTATAGATAACTATTTATCATTTAGTTATGCTGCTAAAAGACAACATCTAAATGTATTAAAATATATAATAAGCAATATGCATTTTGACACTCATCAGACTTATATACAAAAACACAATAAAATGTATCCAGCTGCTTTAAATGCTGCAAAAATAAACTCAACCATTCCAATTTATTTGTATTTAATAAAGAGAAAGTTTAAAAAAATAAAAGGCTAATAACCATGAATAACAAAATAGAAGAAGTTGTATTATTAAAATTGTAAGGAGTAAAAAAGATGGTAGAGTTATCTAATATTACTGTTGACGTGATAAATAAAAAAATTCGGTTTGAGGTTATCTCTAAAGTGAAGATAACTTCCATAATGTTATCTTTTCAACAAATAAAGGAATATAAACATCCAAAAGTCAGTATAGAAGTACCCGTAGCGAATAGTGGGAATAAGTTTTACGGAGAAATATCTTTATTAGATCTGTATAGTAAAATGCTCTCTGGTTCTCCAACTACTTGGAATATCGTTGCTAAAGATCATATGAAAACATATGATATAAATACTTCTGAATCAATTTTACAACAAGTAGGGATAATTAATCTATTACCTCTTTTGACAATATCATTTGGCCAAAAGGCTACTACCCAACTATATATTAAGTTGATACCTATTAGTGCAAAAATAAATAAGTTTAAGACCGAAGAAAAGAAAACTTATATTTCAGGAATATTAAATACAGAAATTCTTCAATTAGATAATCATAAACTAATTTTGCAAGCAAAAAGAAGGCCAAATACATCGCTATACAACTTCCATGAGGAAATTTGCGAATTTCCTATAAAATTTAAACCTGAGATTAGAGAATTTGAGGTTGAGTTAGAGTGGGAAAGTTTACCGCATGATTTTTATATGGATGAAAAGAATGTATGTGATTTTGTTATTAAAGTCTATAATGAATATGGTCATGAGGTAACGGCTTTTTTAGATATACCTGAAGGTTTTACGAAAGAAATGATTGAAGTTCCAATTCGTCTTTCTGATAGTTTTCGTTTAATAAAACCATATATAACAGGTTCAAAACGATTATCTTTCTATGCTTTGAAAGATGACAAAAACGTGGTTAAGTTGGCTTCCTATTCTGAGGATGATACATATTACTATTTAGACTTTATATTAAGTGACCATCTTGTAGATGAAAAAAGAAGTCAGCTTATACTAAAACGTAGGGATAAAAAAGGGATAACTTTTGAATATGTAATGAAAATTAATTTGGGTAATGTAGAAAGTGGTAAGTTTAGAATTCCAAAAGACACTTTTTTATCAACACCTGGTTTAATACATGCAAGTACTTGGGATTTCTTCTTAAGAATAGCTAATATTGATTATTATATTATGGTCCCTGATTCACTCTCCTTTCAATCTGACTATATTTATGTTCAAAATCAAAACTATAAAACAAAATTATTTATTGCCCCTACGAAAACTTTATCTTGCTATACAATATTATCAGATAAACAGTCTACAAATGCGATTAATATTGCTGTAATGGGAACTTGCTTTAGTCGAAATATGTTTAACTCGGGCATTTATTTTAACCCTGGTTATAAAAATGTTCTAAATTGTGTATTTACTCAATTTCATTCATCGATAATTAGTATAATGACTGAACCATTTGAGATGGATTTGGACCAGTATCAAGATATGTCAATTAGTGAACGAAATTTTGTAAAAGATGATTTTGCAAAAGAATTTTTTGTAAATCTTAGAGATTCAAAAGCAGAATATCTATTAATCGATTTATATCCTGATGTAATTCGACCTGTTATTTGGGTAACGGAACAGGCTGCTGTTACTTTATCCTACGTAATCGAAGAGAGTGAGCTATTGAATGATATTCCTGTTAAAAGAATTCTTGATCATATAGATAATTATACTTTCTTTAACGAGTGGAAAAAATATGCAGATAAGTTCATTGAACAATTAACAGAAATATTACCGCCCGAACGAATAATCCTTAATAAAGGTCGTTTTACTACGTCTTATTACGACAAAAGTCGTAAGAAAACAGATTTTCCAAATAAGATGTTAATTGAGAGAAATAATTATTTTTGGGACAAGTTGGATAACTATTTTCAATCCAAATTACCAACAGCACAAATATTAGACATTAGGAATAAACCTTATATTGGGGATATAAATTATCCATATGGAAATTCATTTTCACATTATGAATCAAATTACTACAAAGATCTTTATAAAGATCTATCATATATTATTTTAAAAGAAAAACTTAACCGAGTTTAAATAAAGTTACGTAAACATGAAGAGAACAATTTTAGATGCTTTAAAGATTAGAAAAAAGGCAATTGGGGAAAGGTTTACCCCAATTGCCTTTAAACTTTTAAATTTAAGAGCAGAACTAGTAACGATACTATAGGTAAGTTCTGCTTGTCCCTAAGTTAAGCATTTTTCATTTTCACTTTAAGCAATTATTCCTACTTTTTAAATACTGCAAATAAACTTTTCTTATTAATTTGTTTATCTGTGATTTTTTTTAATTCATTATTTTCTGAATATTGTCATGGGATAGTTCCAGTGTTGCCATCTTTTTGAGCCACCTCTGCCATAAAAATGACCCACTACTGACATAAAGAGTACCATTGCCTAGAAAAAGCCCTACAGGGCCAATTTTATATCTGCAGGGCCTTTCTTAATAAAACCTTAATTAAACCTTTTATTGAAATACCCCATAATTATTTTTCTTGAGCCCTTATAAATATCCTGCTCAGTCCAGATCTGGGGGAATGGTTATCTAATAGATTTGTCTTTAGTTCCTCAGGGAATCGGCACCAGTGCTTGTATCCAGTCTTATAATAATAATCCTCTATTTTCATTAGGTCATCTCTCGTTATATTAGTCATATCAAGCTTGTCCACCTAATCCATGACGCTCTCGCATGGATATTTCACCATCTATCAAAATTTGATAAGAGTCATGGACAATGCGATCTAAAATTGCGTCAGCTAGAGTACCTTCTCCAATCTTTTCATGCCACCCTCTAGGGTCAAATTGGGAACAAAATATTGTAGAACCTTGTTGGTGTCTAGCTTCTACAATCTCCAAGAGATCCCTAGCTTCACTTTCCCTTAATGGTGTAAGAAGCCATTCATCAAGGATGAGTAAATCGACTTTTTTATATTTTTTCACTACCTTGCGGTAAACACCTTCTCCTCTTGCGATAGAGAGTTCATCTAATAAATCTGGCAATCTAGTATATTGAACTTTGTAGAATTGGCGACAAGCTGCAATGCCAAATGCACAAGCTAGATATGTCTTTCCATTTCCTGAAGCCCCTTTAAGAATGATATTGTGGTGGTCCTCAATATATTGTCCAGAGGCTAGGCGAAGAATTTGTGACTTATCTAGCTTTCTATCTGGGTGATATTCGATATCTTCAATAGAAGCCTGCGTGTCACGCAATTCCGCACTTTTAATCAATCGTTCTAGTTTACTATTTTGTCTGCGGGTCCATTCCAAATCAACAAGTATTCCAAAACGGTCTTCAAAAGATAGGTCTTGATAATCAGGGTTTTTTAACTGCTCTACATACATCTCTGCCATGGCAGACATTCTCATTTCGTTTAATTTAGTTAATGTGCTTTCATTTGTCATTGTTCTTACCTCCATAATATTCGGATCCACGAGTGAATCCATAATCATTTGTCTGCTTTTCCTTTTTTGGATCTTTTGTTTCTTTCGATTCAGATAGTTTATCTTGTCCAGTCTTTAATATCGTTTGTATACTTTTAAGTGTAGGTCTTGGAGTATAAGATAGAGCTCTTTCACACGCTTTTTCAACACGCTCTATAGAATGCCTATCTGACAGTTTTATTAATCCAAGACAGGATTTCAGGGCTTGTTTTTCCACTTTATAAGAAGCTAGTATACTCTTAACCGTGGCTAGTGTACTTTCACCTGCAGAGGTTGCCCAATCCAAAACATACTCTTTATTGAATTCAAGAAATTGTTTGTGTTCCTTTGGCATATGATCTGGAATAGTAATTGACTGTCCGAGTTTACCAGTGAGTTTTTTATGGGATGCAATTCGAAAATTTTTATAAAAAACCTCCACAATGGTTCTCGTTACACGAACATCTACACGACGTTGGATATAATCATAAGGAACAGAATAAGACATATTGTCTACATTTATGTGATAATCATATTGTACGGTCGCCTTTAGCCAAGTGGCCATCTCGTACGGGGAAACAGGCAACGGCATTAGCGCAAACTTTTCTTCTTCTGTAAAGGCTGTATGCCTGTTCCCCTTTTTCTTTTGAAATGGTTTTGTATTAAATTCTTGAAGCTTTTCTTTAATAGCTTCATTTAGTTCCGCCAGAGAGAAAAATTTCTGGTTTCGTAGTGAAGCAATAATCCAAGTTGATATATCTCCAACTGCCCCTTCAGCACTCGGTTTATCCTTTGGATGACGTACACGTGCTGGAATAATCGTTGTTTGATAATGTTCAGCCATCTCTTGATAGGTTGGATTAATGATAGGCTCAGATCGAGAGGCTTTGATTACCCCAGTCTTTAAATTATCAGGAACAATAATCCGAGGTACACCACCAAAAAATTGTAGGGCGTGAATATGGGCTGTAATCCAATTTTCGGTGTCCATAGATAAGAAACCCTCTACATAAGCGTACTGACTACACGATAGGGCAGAGACGAATATATAGACAGGAATATCTTCGCCAGTCAAATTATCTGTTAGACTCATAGTTTGACCAGCCCAATCCACTTCCAGCTGTTCGCCTGGCTTACGTTTAATACGCATAGTTGCTTTTGTTTTCCTAGCGTAATCATGATAGAAACGGCAAAACTGCCTATAGCTATAGGGGATTTCATCACTCGCCCTACAACTTAAACAATACTCATCCCACAGGAGAGCTAAGTTCACTCCCGGCTTAGCTAATTCCTTATGGATGTGTTCACAATCTGGTTTTCTCCTGAAATTAGATGCTTCATGCTTTTCTGGAAACAGAAGTTCTTGAAGATCGCTATCTGTCATATCCTCCTCGAATGGCCAAGAAATATTTAACTTTTGAGCCCTTTTAACTACCTCTCTAATTGTATTTCTCGAGTTGGCACAACTAGAAGCGATCCCCCTTTGACTTACTCCTTGGGCATGTAGCCTAAGGATTTCTCGGTATTTAACCACAAAAAAACCTCCTATATAATAGATTTGCACAGCATAGTGCAATTCCATTATATAGGAGGGTGGTCCTCAGTTTGGCAGAGGTGGGTCTAAAACTTGTCATTAATGGGATAAAAACATGGCAAAGGAGGGTCTACTGGGTGGCAATATTCATTTGAATATTGTCATGGGATAGTTCCAGTGTTGCCATCTTTTTGAGCCACCTCTGCCATAAAAATGACCCACTACTGACATAAAGAGTACCATTGCCTAGAAAAAGCCCTACAGGGCCAATTTTATATCTGCAGGGCCTTTCTTAATAAAACCTTAATTAAACCTTTTATTGAAATACCCCATAATTATTTTTCTTGAGCCCTTATAAATATCCTGCTCAGTCCAGATCTGGGGGAATGGTTATCTAATAGATTTGTCTTTAGTTCCTCAGGGAATCGGCACCAGTGCTTGTATCCAGTCTTATAATAATAATCCTCTATTTTCATTAGGTCATCTCTCGTTATATTAGTCATATCAAGCTTGTCCACCTAATCCATGACGCTCTCGCATGGATATTTCACCATCTATCAAAATTTGATAAGAGTCATGGACAATGCGATCTAAAATTGCGTCAGCTAGAGTACCTTCTCCAATCTTTTCATGCCACCCTCTAGGGTCAAATTGGGAACAAAATATTGTAGAACCTTGTTGGTGTCTAGCTTCTACAATCTCCAAGAGATCCCTAGCTTCACTTTCCCTTAATGGTGTAAGAAGCCATTCATCAAGGATGAGTAAATCGACTTTTTTATATTTTTTCACTACCTTGCGGTAAACACCTTCTCCTCTTGCGATAGAGAGTTCATCTAATAAATCTGGCAATCTAGTATATTGAACTTTGTAGAATTGGCGACAAGCTGCAATGCCAAATGCACAAGCTAGATATGTCTTTCCATTTCCTGAAGCCCCTTTAAGAATGATATTGTGGTGGTCCTCAATATATTGTCCAGAGGCTAGGCGAAGAATTTGTGACTTATCTAGCTTTCTATCTGGGTGATATTCGATATCTTCAATAGAAGCCTGCGTGTCACGCAATTCCGCACTTTTAATCAATCGTTCTAGTTTACTATTTTGTCTGCGGGTCCATTCCAAATCAACAAGTATTCCAAAACGGTCTTCAAAAGATAGGTCTTGATAATCAGGGTTTTTTAACTGCTCTACATACATCTCTGCCATGGCAGACATTCTCATTTCGTTTAATTTAGTTAATGTGCTTTCATTTGTCATTGTTCTTACCTCCATAATATTCGGATCCACGAGTGAATCCATAATCATTTGTCTGCTTTTCCTTTTTTGGATCTTTTGTTTCTTTCGATTCAGATAGTTTATCTTGTCCAGTCTTTAATATCGTTTGTATACTTTTAAGTGTAGGTCTTGGAGTATAAGATAGAGCTCTTTCACACGCTTTTTCAACACGCTCTATAGAATGCCTATCTGACAGTTTTATTAATCCAAGACAGGATTTCAGGGCTTGTTTTTCCACTTTATAAGAAGCTAGTATACTCTTAACCGTGGCTAGTGTACTTTCACCTGCAGAGGTTGCCCAATCCAAAACATACTCTTTATTGAATTCAAGAAATTGTTTGTGTTCCTTTGGCATATGATCTGGAATAGTAATTGACTGTCCGAGTTTACCAGTGAGTTTTTTATGGGATGCAATTCGAAAATTTTTATAAAAAACCTCCACAATGGTTCTCGTTACACGAACATCTACACGACGTTGGATATAATCATAAGGAACAGAATAAGACATATTGTCTACATTTATGTGATAATCATATTGTACGGTCGCCTTTAGCCAAGTGGCCATCTCGTACGGGGAAACAGGCAACGGCATTAGCGCAAACTTTTCTTCTTCTGTAAAGGCTGTATGCCTGTTCCCCTTTTTCTTTTGAAATGGTTTTGTATTAAATTCTTGAAGCTTTTCTTTAATAGCTTCATTTAGTTCCGCCAGAGAGAAAAATTTCTGGTTTCGTAGTGAAGCAATAATCCAAGTTGATATATCTCCAACTGCCCCTTCAGCACTCGGTTTATCCTTTGGATGACGTACACGTGCTGGAATAATCGTTGTTTGATAATGTTCAGCCATCTCTTGATAGGTTGGATTAATGATAGGCTCAGATCGAGAGGCTTTGATTACCCCAGTCTTTAAATTATCAGGAACAATAATCCGAGGTACACCACCAAAAAATTGTAGGGCGTGAATATGGGCTGTAATCCAATTTTCGGTGTCCATAGATAAGAAACCCTCTACATAAGCGTACTGACTACACGATAGGGCAGAGACGAATATATAGACAGGAATATCTTCGCCAGTCAAATTATCTGTTAGACTCATAGTTTGACCAGCCCAATCCACTTCCAGCTGTTCGCCTGGCTTACGTTTAATACGCATAGTTGCTTTTGTTTTCCTAGCGTAATCATGATAGAAACGGCAAAACTGCCTATAGCTATAGGGGATTTCATCACTCGCCCTACAACTTAAACAATACTCATCCCACAGGAGAGCTAAGTTCACTCCCGGCTTAGCTAATTCCTTATGGATGTGTTCACAATCTGGTTTTCTCCTGAAATTAGATGCTTCATGCTTTTCTGGAAACAGAAGTTCTTGAAGATCGCTATCTGTCATATCCTCCTCGAATGGCCAAGAAATATTTAACTTTTGAGCCCTTTTAACTACCTCTCTAATTGTATTTCTCGAGTTGGCACAACTAGAAGCGATCCCCCTTTGACTTACTCCTTGGGCATGTAGCCTAAGGATTTCTCGGTATTTAACCACAAAAAAACCTCCTATATAATAGATTTGCACAGCATAGTGCAATTCCATTATATAGGAGGGTGGTCCTCAGTTTGGCAGAGGTGGGTCTAAAACTTGTCATTAATGGGATAAAAACATGGCAAAGGAGGGTCTACTGGGTGGCAATATTCATTTTCTTCTATTAATTTTTCTATACCTAATTCTAACTCAGCTACTCTCATCCCACGTTCCGTAATTTCACGATTCAATTTATTATTTTCATCAATAATCCCTAAAAATGGTTTTGTTAATTCACTTTGTTCTTTATACATATCTTCAATTATCTTAGTTAGTATTTCTGGATTATCCTTAATCGTAATTTGGTTTAATTTTTGGAAAAAATCTTGATAGTAATCCATAGTAAAATGTGTATAAAAAGGCCCCCATGGATGTTTGGTGTAGGATAAATAATACCTATCGGTCATGTCGATAATGAAGGTATTATACTTTTGAACAACATAATCGTTTAGAGTAGACCAAGTCTTGTTCAGTTCTTTAACATTTTCGGCTTTCATTTTTCCACTTTCACTTAATTTAAATAGACTTCCATCCTCATTAATTGCATAATCAGTATTTCTGGTCTTATGAACAATAATTTTTGTATTAGGTAATTCTTTATTGAAAAAATCAAATAATCTATCAACGGATCTTTTCCATAATTCAATATAGGATTCCTTATCTGTATTTATTTCAAATACTTGTACGTCACTAAGTTTCTTGAAGAAAGTTGTTTTTCTAACTTTCCATCTATTATTAGTAATAAATTGATTTTCAGAAATTTTTATGACACCAAAACGTATATCTCCAGAAAAATCTAATAGAATATACTTAGGTTGTGTTTCCTTTAACTTTTGTAAATTTTCTTTGGTTAATTCAGATTTAACATTACTTATAGAGTAAGCATCAGCTTGATTATCAATATCTTTCTCATCAAAATCGACAGGATCAGACATGAGACTTATTATAGACGTTTGGTTTTGTGTAACTACACAGTCATAGTATTTTTTATAGTTCTCTATAAATTTCGAATTAAAAACATCCCTAGTAACGCAACTTCCTAATACTGCTACATTTATAGGTAGCATAATACCCCCCCCAATACTTTAAAACATTCCTAAATACTCACTTATTGTTAAAATTATACTTAATAAGTATTTCATTTGTTTATATAGCATAAAATAACCCAATAATAATAACATGAACAGCTGGAATAAGCAGCTTAAAATATTTCCTTATTAGGTATTTAGATGAAGAAGATATACTAAATATATATAAATTATACAAAAAAGTTACAAAAACTGCGAATAAACTTAATGTTGTTGTCGTAAAATAACTATAAACATTAATTGAAATGAAAAAAAATACATGATACGGTAATTATAAGCAAAATATATGGTAGTAAATTATTTTACCGAAATAGTATTCATTTTTAAAGGCAATTCTATAAAATTGAGGAGAGGATAACAGATGAGAATTAAAGTTGTAAACTCAATTGTGGATGGAAATGGAAATGAAACTCCTATGCATATGATCGGTAATGAATACGATGTGATAAAAGAAGAACAGCTTGGTGTTTGGGTTAGAGCAGAAGGCAAGCTTGATGCATTTGTATATTATGATGAACTAGAGATTGTTCAGTTAAACGAAAATTACTATAATACATTTGGCCACTACTTACGAAACTCAACAAAGGAACAGTACTATGACGAACTTAAATCTATGGGTTGCGACCACTTATTATAAAAGAACAAACAGGCGAGATACGATTAATTTTAAATAATTGTGTCTCGCTTTTTCTATATATTCTTCCGTTTTAGGGAATTTTATAAAATGGGAAGGTAACGAAAATTTGAATTTCACTATTTTTACAATGAATGTTCTTTATGATTTGTGTTAATATGAAGAGTACATATTATAAAGTCTGTATGCGGTAATTGAAAGAAAGTTTAAAGGAGCCAACATGAGTAGTTCAGTTATTTTTAATAATGTTACAAAAAAATACAAGATGTATCGTAAAACATCCGATAAGTTGTTAGATATAGCTTTGCCAAGTGGTTATGGTAAAGATTTTTATGCGCTTCAGGATATAAGCTTTACTGCTGAAAAAGGAGACGTTATTGGGGTAATAGGGATCAATGGATCAGGTAAATCGACCCTATCTAATCTTATTTCAGGCGTAATTCCTCCAACCTCTGGCGAAATTAATATATTAGGCGATGTTTCACTTATTTCAATCGCGACAGGATTAAATAACCAGTTGTCAGGAAGAGAGAACATAGAGTTAAAATGTTTAATGTTAGGCTTTTCGAAGCAGGAGATCACGAATATGATGCCCGAAATCATTGATTTTGCAGATATTGGTGATTTTATTGACCAGCCAGTAAAAAAATATTCGAGTGGGATGAAATCTCGCCTTGGCTTTGCGATTTCTGTTACAATCGACCCAGATATTCTCGTAATAGATGAAGCCCTTTCAGTAGGAGATAAAACATTTGCTGATAAAAGCTTGGCAAAAATGAACGAGTTTAAAGAAAGAGGAAAGACCATCTTTTTTATAAGCCATTCGATTGGCCAAATTAAAGAATTTTGTCAAAAAGCACTTTGGCTTGAGGGTGGGGAAATAAAAGCCTTTGGCCAAATTGAAGAAGTTGTTCCACAATACGAAAAATTTATTAAAGATTTCAAAAAGATGTCAAAGCAAGAACAAGATGAATTAAAAAAGCAAATAAATGAAAGAAGAAGTAAGAAAAAGAACAACCCCCAACCTGTTAATAAAAGTAAAGACGATGATAATAATAGCGATAGTAATGATAAGGTAGTCCCTCCATCAAATAGTAGAATAAGGCGCAAACGAGGTAAAAGTAAGTTCTGGTTAATAGGCATTTTCTTTGTTGCGTTACTTGGTGCAGGAGTAGTAATGGGGTGGGACAAGCTAATGGCTGGTAAGCAATCTGAGGATCCAAAAATTCAAAGTGAAGTTACCGTCGAGCAAGAGCCACCTAAAATAAATACAGAGGAAGTAAAAGAGCCTGCAATCATTGAGGAGGTTCTTGATATCCGGTACGTGAATGTCTCTGCGGCCTTTGTAAGAGATACCCCAGATATGGCTAATAGCAATCGCGTAAATATGTTGTATTTTGGGCAAGCCTTCTATGTATCCGAAATTAAAAAGGATCCAGTAGAAGACTTTCAATGGTTGAAATTAAATATTGAAGGTAACCAAGAAGTATGGATAAGTGAACAAATCGTCACTAAGTTAGAAGTCAAAAATGATGGTGATTCAAAATACATATCTACAATTTCAGAATTATTAAATGTAGATCTTTCTAACCTAGATTCATCTTTTGCACTCACTGAGGAAAACGTTCCTAACCAGGAAAGTAATCAAGAATTTAGTTTTGACCAAGACGGTAAAGTAGACGAGATTACTTATAACCTAAATACCAATTTTAATATTGATGATTTTAGCGAGAACACAGGTGCACCAGACCTTCGAAGTGAAGAATCTGTGTTGTTGTATCATGGTGAGAACTACGACTTTGTGGTATATGCTGATAACTTTAATAATGTAAATACCTTGGTAATTAGACCTGTGATTACGGATAAGGATCATATTGTTAATGTTGGTGAATACGAGATAACGGAAACTGATGAGTCTACCCAAACTAATGGAAATGTGTCTGAAGGTGATATAGTGGATGCGGCGCCGAGCCAAACTGGACCTATTACAAGACCGAGTACAACTACAAGGCCAAGTACACCGACTAAGCCAGTTGAAAACAAACCGAAGCCTACCGCACCTACTACACCAGAGGAACCGGTAGTGAAACCAGATCCGGTACCGACCGAACCTGTAAAACCGGAAGAACCGAAACCACCACAAGAAAATACACCACCGGAATCCGGTGGGAGTACACCACCAGAAACCGGAGGGGATACAGAAGTTCCGCCTTCTGAACCAACCTCTCCAGGTAGTCCATAATAAAGATGGAATCTGTAATTGCAACAAGATTATTCTTGTTGCAATTTTTTACACTTATTATGAAATTAAATTTAGAAGAAGTAATATTGAACCGAAGTCATTTACCTAAAAAATAAATTCGAAGGAAAGGAGGAGATTTCATGACCAGTAGATTAAAAGTATTAACTATATTCGGAACAAGACCTGAGGCGATTAAAATGGCCCCACTTATTAAGGAGCTAGAAAAATATCCGGAATTAATTCAATCGTTTGTAGCTGTCACTGCACAGCATCGCCAAATGCTTGATCAAGTACTAGAAGTGTTTGAAATAAATGTAGACTACGATCTGAATATTATGAAGGACCGTCAAAACTTAATAGGATTAACCACTCGCGCATTAGAAGGGCTTGATACGATAATTAAGGAAGTGAATCCAAAGCTAGTATTGGTCCACGGAGACACTACAACTTCATTTGTAGCAAGTTTGGCAGCATATTACAATCAAGTAGAGGTGGCTCATGTTGAAGCTGGACTAAGGACTTGGGAAAAGTATTCACCTTTTCCTGAAGAAGTAAACCGCCAATTAACAGGAGTTATTGCCGATTTACATTTTACTCCTACAAGAAGGTCTTTTGAAAACTTATTATTAGAAAATAAGAAGAAAAACAATATTTATATTACGGGGAATACAGTTATTGACGCGTTAAAAACAACAGTAAAAGAAAACTTTACCCATGAGGTTCTTGACCAAATAGGGAATGATCGTTTTATTCTGCTAACGGCCCATAGGAGAGAAAACCTTGGAGAGCCCATGAAAAATATGTTCAGGGCTATTAAAAGAATTGTTATGGAGCATCAAAACTTTCATGTTATTTTTCCAGTTCACTTAAATCCGATCGTTTTAAATATTGCTCACGAAGTGTTTGATGGAATTGAGCGCATCCATCTAATTGAGCCACTTAGTGTTATCGATTTTCATAATATAGCTTCGAGAGCTTCTTTAATCTTAACGGACTCAGGAGGTATTCAAGAAGAAGCACCTTCATTTGGAGTACCAGTGTTAATTATGAGAGAAACAACAGAGAGACCGGAAGGAATTGAGGCAGGAGCATTAAAACTAGTAGGGACTAACGAAGATACACTTTACCAGTCAGTGAACGAGCTTCTTATTAATAAGTCTGAATATGAAAAAATGGCTAATGTATCAAACCCTTATGGGGACGGTCAAGCCGCACATCGAATCGTCCAGGCAATCCTGTATCGATTTGGAAAAATAGATAAGGTTCCTGAACCTTTCCAATAACATTTAATAAAATTTGGCCAAAAAAAGAGATAAACCCTAAGGGTTTATCTCTTTGTTATAGTATCACTTATCTGTAAATGCTCTTTTAACATAGAGGAAAGGGCAGTCCGTTCTTCTTCAGGAACAGAATAATAATAAATTCCGTCGATTCTTGTTCCTTGTCCCTTAACCATCGATTGTTCTACATTATGTCTCGCATCTTTATAATTCTTTTGGATACCAACGATTTCATCAAACGTTAAATTGGTTTGGATGTTTTTGCCGATGGCTCCCATAATATCACTAAAGTTTGTTAAAGTAGTAAAACTTGCGCCTTTCTCAATTACACCTTGAATTATTTGTCTCTGTCTATCCTGGCGTCCAAAGTCTCCTCGTGGATCCTCTTTTCTCATTCGAGAATATGCCAAGGCTTCTTTTCCATCCAATGAAAGCTGACCTTTATTAAATGTGTAACCCTCAAAGCTAAAATCAAAGTCGTTATTAACCGTTATTCCACCAACAGCATCTACAATATCCTTGAAACTTTCCATATTGACTTGCACATAATAATCAATCGGTATATCCAAGAAGTTTTCTACGGTATTAATTGACATTTCTGGTCCACCAAATGCATAAGCATGATTGATTTTATCCTGGAATCCTTTACCGACAATTTCAGTTCTTGTATCCCTTGGAATACTTACCATTTTCATTGATTTGTCACTTGGGTTAACTGTTAGGACAATTAATGTATCTGAACGACCTCTGTCGCCTTTACGAGCATCAACGCCCATTAACAATACTGAAATTGGATCTTGTTTTTCAAAAACAACATCTTCCACACGCTTTTCCGACTTTTCGCGGTCGATTGGCGTATGCATTGAATCCACTGTTTTCGCTACTGAATTGTATAGATAAAAGCCATATCCACCAATACCTAAAATTACTATTATTATAATACTAAGGATTGAGAGTAGTACCTTCTTACCTGTGCTCATTTTCTTTTTAAGTTGTCTCCCCATATTCTTTCTCCCTTTTTGTCTAAAAATGTCAACAACTATGAATTATAAGCTTGATTTGAATTTATAACAATGGAAATAATATGGAATTTTTATGGGCTTTTTGTTTTATTAATAAAGTTGCAAACCATTTGTTGTTTTTACTCAAACCATTCCTATTTTCTTAGTTGATCGACAACTGAATATCCTACCGAACCAGTGCCACCTAATATTTTATGTTTCGTCATTTTTCTTTCAGAAAGAATGGATAATGAACTATCGGGTAGTTTGTCTTGTCTAGTAAGAACTAGTGATGCATTTTCTTTTGCCGCAAGGACAGAGCCAGTTAGTGCATCAGCAAATGTAGTCCCTGTTGCAATATAAACGCTTGAAGGATTTAGGTCTAGGTCCCGAATAACATTTGCGGCCACTTCATAGCGGTCCTTGCCAGAAATTCGCTGAGGAGAAGGGAGTTGGTTATAGACAACATTTCCCACACTAGCATCTCCACCCACAACAATTGTATTTTGAATTTGTTTTTCTTTCAGAGCCAGCATTGTTTCATCTGGTAAATTATTTCCCTTTGCTAGTAAAATGGGGTATCCATTTTTTGCTGCATATGGTGCGATTGCTAGGGCGTCAGGAAAGTTCCTGCCATCTGCAACAATGGCTGTGCTTGTGTTTCCTAACCTTTGTGCAATATGATAGCTAACCTCATATCTATTCTTACCACCGATTCTCTCAATGTTCGAAAACCCTTCATTCGTAACCTCTTTTACTACATTTTCACCAACGCTTCCAGCCCCGCCCACAATAATGATTCTTTTCGGTTTTAATCGATTTAGCTCTGATTTTGTTTCATCAGAGAGTCGATCTTGATGTGTTAGAAGAATGGGAGCATCTTCTTGATAGGCTAAAGGGGAAGCGGCTAGAGCGTCAGCAAATGCCGTATAATTTGTAAGAATAACCGTATCTGCCTTTTCCGGCCAACCTTGATTTGAAATTTTAACAGCTACCTCAAAGCGGTTCTTTCCTGATATACGGTTAACGACATTAATGTAATTACCTGCAACATATCCTTCCGTTCCATCCTGAAGCTGAATTTTATACCAATCGTGACCTTCTTGAGTAATTGGTTTTTCGAGAACCTTTAAAGGTTTACTTTTTTCTAAAGTACTTATTATCCCCGCACTAATAGAAGGTGCTACTCGCAAATTAACAGTAGTCAATGTGCTGGAGGGGAATTCAGCTAGATTTTGTTGTGGAATTCCTTCATCTACAGCCTGTTTGGGAATCCATTCTTTGAATTCTGACCAGAGAGCAGTGTTTTCTTGACCGAGACTCCAGCTGCCGGTTCCTTTGATGTTGTATTGATCGACTAGGTCTACCTTGGCTTTAATTGATTGTGCATTTTCATACCAAATCGTGTATGTCCCCGCAGCCAACGCTTTTCCATTAATAATAGTAGCTGGATCACCTTCTTTTATTATTACAGTAGCTTTGGGTGATTGACTTTTCACATCAAATGTAACTTTGCCATTATATTTCTTTATTATTTCTTCAACTCGACTATTTGAGATTCCGTAACCGCCTGCTGCTTGTCCTTCAATCCAATATCGACCGTAGTGGGGTAATCCTAAGACGATTTTGCTAGAAGGTACACCTTGTGCTAATGCATATTTTATCGAACATTCTGCAAAAGAGATACTTGCAACAGGACCCGGTTCGCTCCCTTGCCAGCTTTCGTCATATGCCATAATCATTAAATAATCGGAGTATTGTGCAAGTTTCTGGTAATCGTAAGATCCGTGCCAACCTTTTGTCCACCCGTTCGGATTCGCAGCAACAGCTACGGAGACAGATTTATCAGCTGGAAGCTTTTCCCGAAGTAACCGAACGAAGTCTGTATAATTATTGCGGTCGATATCTGAAACATTTTCAATATCGACATTTACTCCATCAAGATTATTGTCTATAACAGCTTTAGCAATTTGGGAGGAAAGTAGTTCGCGATTTGCCAGTGCAGCCCTGCCGATGTCACGATCCCAGTGGTTACTGACAAATGGGACTACTTTTACTCCACGCTTGTGCATTTCTTTCACAAATGCATTATCTTTATCCATTTTCGATGTGATTTTTAAAGTGCCATCAGCATTTAAATCAAAATAACTTGGGGCTGTTTCGTTAATAACACCTTGTGTTCTGTCGACCTGAGTAATAAATGAATCCGTTGAGCCAAAATATAAATAACCCATATTAAAATCAGTTGCAGCGCTTGCCTTGGGTGTATCCATTAAAAGGGTAGCAAACAATAATGAACCTGCCATTATTTTTACTGATTTTACAGCCATATTGGGAAATTTCTCTTTTACATACTTATTTACAATTTGTTGGAGACTTTCTTTTTTATGCTCCGTTATTTCGCCTAATTCTGAAGCGAACTCAGTAGAATTAGGATTTACATAAAGAATTAGCTCGACAGTATCTTTATTTTGTATTATTTTGTAGGAGTGAAAGAAATCCATAAGCTGCACTTCCTTTTAGAATATATACTCGTAGTATTTCTTTAATAAAAAATTTAATGTGTAGAGTAGTGCTCTCAGCATTATTATCCAATTATTATTCTGAGTATTGATTTCTTCAAGGCGTTTACAATTAAAGCTTTGTAATAACCAGATTATAGGCATAGATTATTTGCGTGTAATTTGTTAAGATAATCAAGATGTGTATTTGTCTGACTAGAAAAAAATGATTCCTACTAATAAATGTTCTTCTGAGATATTAATAAATAAGGAAAAATGATGGGGTGAACGATGAGAGTTTATAATCGCTTTTTAAAAAGATTTTTGGATATTGTTCTCTCAATGATTGCATTGTTATTTTTACTTCCGGCATTCCTGCTAATTACTATTTGTATAAAACTAGATTCAAAAGGACCTGTCTTATTTAAACAGAAACGTGTTGGGAAAGATAGGGAAGAATTTTATATAATAAAGTTTAGAACGATGAAGGCGGATGCGCCACATAATATGCCAACAGCACTGCTCACTAACCCTGAACAACATATCACTAAATTAGGAAAGTTCTTGCGTAAATCAAGTCTTGATGAACTCCCTCAATTAGTGAATATCATTAAGGGTGATATGAGTATTGTAGGTCCGAGACCAGTAATAAAAGATGAAAAGGCTTTGATTATAAAACGTGAACATAATGGAGTATATAAAGTAAAACCAGGATTAACTGGACTAGCACAAGTGAATGGCCGAGATACAATTTCTATAAAAGAAAAGGTTGCATTCGATAGCGAATATGTTAGTAATCTTTCTTTTTCACTAGATGTAAAAATACTAGTAAAAACGATTTTGAATGTTCTTCAATCAAATGGTGTACGTGAGGGAGCTCAAATAAATTCAGAAAACAGCATAGAACCCAAGCAAAGAGTTTTTCGACAATCATAATATAATACAATTTCACATATTCATTAGAGTCTACTATTATATGATTAAACTAATTCTTTTTATAGGGGGAGTTCTATGAGTGCAATTAAAAAAGTAATCATCCCTGCAGCTGGTTTAGGAACGAGATTTCTTCCTGCAACAAAAGCAATGCCTAAAGAAATGCTCCCGATTGTTGATAAACCAACGATTCAGTATATCGTTGAGGAAGCGATTGCATCAGGAATTGAAGATATTATTATTGTTACTGGAAAAGGGAAACGTTCCATTGAAGATCATTTTGATCACGCCTTTGAGTTAGAAGACAATTTATTTAAAAAACAAAAGTACGATTTATTGGAGGAGGTTCGTCAATCCTCTAAGGTTGATATACATTACATTCGACAAAAAGAGCCTAGAGGTTTAGGTCACGCCATTTGGTGCGCGAGAAAATTTGTTGGCAATGAACCATTTGGAGTTTTGTTAGGTGATGATGTTGTCCAGTCTGATATACCTTGTTTAAAACAGCTAATCGACGTTTATAACGAATTAAACAGTTCCGTATTGGGAGTTAAACTTGTATCTGAGGTTGAAACTAATCGTTATGGAATAGTGGATCCACTAGATAGGAATGGACGATTATTCGAGATTTCTAATTTAGTAGAAAAGCCCAAGGTTAGTGAGGCACCTTCAAATATTGCGATAATGGGAAGGTATATTTTAACTCCTGACATATTTGAGATTCTCGACGAACAAGAAGTTGGGGTAGGTGGAGAAATTCAATTAACGGATGCGATTCAACGATTAAGCGAAAGACAAAGGGTGTTTGCTTATGAATTTGAAGGAACACGCTATGATGTTGGCGATAAATTGGGGTATATAAAAACGTCAATTGAATTTGCATTACAGCGAGATAACCTAAAAAAAGAACTTATGGACTATTTAAAGCAATTAGTAATGGAAAAATAAAATATAGATGACCAGCTATTGATAATTTAATAGAATTCGATTTAACTGTGTAGAGTTTTTCTATACAGTTTTTTATTTGCTAAATATTATCTTTTTAGTCAAAATTCGATAATATCCTATTTACCTATTTACCTAACTGACAATTTTTGATAAGTTTTTTAATAGAGTAAACATGAGAGAAAGAAAGAGTCATAGATTACTATAGACCTTTAGGTACGTTTTTTCTCTAACTTTTAATGAGGGGGACAAGTTTTTGCGTAAAATTATTTCTTTAATCGTAGTAACGTTCTTGCTTTTGATAGGCGTAGAATCGGTATCAGCAGATACAACAATTACCCGACTCGATGGAAAAAATCGATTCGAGGTAGCTGTAAATGTTTCGAAAGAGGGCTGGACAACATCTAATACAGTTGTCTTATCGTTTTATAATGCATATGCAGATGCTCTTTCAGCAGCACCTCTAGCATATAAAAATAATGCTCCTATCCTATTGACTCATCAGGATAATTTAACTGATGTTACAAAGAATGAAATTAAACGATTAAAAGCAACGAAGGTAATTGTAATTGGAGGTACTGGAAGTGTCTCTAAAAAGGTAGTCAAGCAAGTGAAGGATATTGGCGTAACTAATGTAGTTCGGTTTGATGGTCATGACCGTTATGAAGTAGCTCAAAATATTGCAAAAGAATTTAAAGGTAGTTCAAAGGCGATTATTGCAGATGGTCTAAATTTTTCTGATGCATTAGCAATTGCTCCTTATGCTGCAAAAAACGGATATCCAATTCTTCTAACCCGTACAGCTGCACTTCCTCAAGAGACAAAAGACGCGATTGCTAGCTTCAGTAATACTCTTGTTATTGGGGGAGAAGGAAGTGTCTCTAAGGCAGTTTTCAATCAATTGAAAAATCCAACTAGAATTGGTGGACAAAATCGGTATGAAGTCGCTTCGAATATCGTTAGACAATTAGGCTATAATACCGAAAAAGCTTACGTTGCAACTGGTACTACATTTGCCGATGCGCTAACAGGATCTGTGTTGGCTGCAAAAAATAACGCACCGATGTTATTATCAAGTCCGACTTATATCCCTGAATCTATTCAATCTGTCATTTTTGAGAAACAAATGTTTAACTTAACTGTCTTAGGAGGAACTGGTTCAGTTCCACAAGATATTGTGGAGAAGCTTGTTAGTTACCGTCTGGCAACAGTTGCATCTAACGGTACCCTAACTATTAATCCTAAGAACTATTCTAGCTTTGAACAGGTGCCACTAGCGAATTCCAATCAAGTAGTCGTTTTTGGGAACAAAATTGTTAACATGACAAGCGGATTAGTTAAAGCTGCCCCTTCATACGGGAATACAACTGTCAACCTATATTATGGTTCACAAATGTATGATTGGCAAAGAAGCACGTATGTAGTGCCTGGAGCAGAATTAAAGTTCATAGAAGCTGATGCTAAAAAGGTAAAAGTTCAGTATGCAGATAAAATTGGATGGGTGAAGCAGTCAGAAGTTAAAATGTACCCTCCTGTCGTAATGAATGCTAATCGATCACACTATGAATCTATTAACGGAGATTTGAATCATGTTGTAAACAATGTGAAAACGGTAATTGGAAAGGCCCCTTCATTTATGGCAGGTGGACAACGCTACTATAGTTGGGATGGATTTACTTTCTTTAATTCAAGTAATAAGCAAGTAGGAACACAAAAACAATATTTCCAATTTGCTTCTATTACTTCAAAAACACAGTATACAAAAGAACAATTTCTGTCTTTTGTAAAAACTAGTCAGGAACGTGCTACTTGGGAGAGAAAAGAAGGTAGGACAAGTCCTTTATTAGATGAAAAGGTTATTGATGCTATGTTTAAAGCGCAAGAGGATTACGGGATTAATGCATTATTTATCCTAGGTGCTGCCATTCATGAAAGTGCTTGGGGAGTAAGTGATATTGCAACCGAGAAAAATAACCTGTTTGGTATTGAAGCAACAGATATAGATCCAGCAACGAATGCTAAAAAATTTGCTAGCTTTGAAGATAGTATTAAGGCATTTGCATTAGACTATATGAAAAATGGATACACGAATCCTAATAGCTGGAAGTTTAGTGGCCCATATCCTGGAAATAAGGGTAGTGGAATCAATGTATGGTATGCATCTGACCCAAATTGGGGTTCTAGAGTGGCAGGTCATATGTATAAAATTGATAAAGCGCTTGGAAGTAAAGAAATAAAATAATGATGCGAATCTATCAGAAAAGTGTAGGCGTAAGTCTACACTTTTTTATGTCAACAAGTTTCAATAGATTACTTTTTTGTAAATAAATTGCGGATTTTGATGAAAAAGAGGGAATGTTTTGGTATATTGTCGATAGACGTTTCTTAATTGGAGGTATCAAAAGTTGAAAAAATATTTTATATTACTAGTTCTTCCGCTTGTTTTACTTTTGTTTGCAAATAGCGCCATAGCAAGTGGTACGGCAGAACGAGTAGATGGAAAAGACAGGTTCCAAGTGGCTGTTAATCTCTCTCAAAAGGGGTGGCCAACGCAGTCAGACACTGTAGTTCTCTCATTCTATAATGCTTATGCCGATGCTCTTACTTCTGGCCCGTTAGCCTATCACTATAATGCTCCGATTCTATTAACTCACAATAATAATTTAACAGATGTTACAAAAAAAGAAATTGCTAGACTTAAACCGAATCGGGTTGTCGTAGTAGGTGGACCAGGTAGTATAGCTGATTCTGTGTTGAACGAGCTGCGCAAAATGGGAATTAAAGAAGTTACACGTATTAATGGAGAAGACCGTTTTGAAGTAGCGGCAAATGTTGCAAAACAGTTACCTGGAAATAAAAAGGCTGTTATCGCTGATGGATTAAACTTTCCAGACGCACTTGCGATTTCCCCTTATGCATCTCAAAACAAGATTCCAATCCTACTAACGAGACCTAAGGCTATGCCTCAAGCAACAAAACAAACATTAAGTTCTCTTGGTATCACTAGCACAATAGTTGTTGGTGGAGAAGCAAGTGTTAGCAAGACAGTATATGGTCAGTTGCCTACTCCGATGAGAATTTCAGGTGAAGATCGGTATGAAGTAGCTGCCAATATTATAAGACAGTTAAAATTGCCAACAGGAAAAGCCTACTTGTCAACTGGCGCTACTTTCGCTGATGCACTAACAGGCTCTGTTTTAGCTGCAAAAGAGAATGCTCCTATTTTATTAACCAGGAGTGATAAAATCCCAGATCCAACAAGGAAAATAATTAGTGAACGCAAAATTTCAAATTATGTAGTACTCGGTGGATTAGGATCTATTCCTCAAAAAATAGTTGCACAACTATCAGGTAAGCTCGCTGGATTAACAATTGTTGTCGATGCCGGACATGGTGGAACAGATCCAGGTGCAATTGGGAATGGATTAAAGGAAAGCGATATTGTGTTAGATATTAGCAGACGACTTCAACCTAAACTTGAAGCTGCAGGTGTAAATGTTGTTATGACCCGAGCAACTAACAAATATATTACTTTAGATGATAGAGTAAAAGCTGCGAATGATATCGGAGCGAATGCGTTTATTAGTATTCATAATAATGCTTATTCTGATGGCTCGGCAAACGGTACAGAGACATATTGGAATGACACCTATGCTGGTCAGGAAAGTAAAGAATTAGCTACAGAAATACAAAAAGAACTAGTAAAGCAGCTTGGTACTCGTGACCGTGGTGTAAAAGAAGGGAATTTTAAGGTAATAAGAGAAACTACTATGGTAAGTGTTCTTGTAGAAGTAGCCTTTATTACAAATCAAAACGATGCTCAAAAACTTGCAAGCGCAGCTTATCGAGAAAAGGCAACCAATGCAATTTATCAAGGTATTCTCAACTATTACGGAAAAAATTAAGAAATATAAAACAAACAGATCATTAAACGTTCTGTTTGTTTTATTATCGAAATAAATTAAGTGATGGATTAGAAATAAAAAATGATTCACCTGAATTTCTTTAGCGAATATGTAACAAAATTGTAAAAAAGTCGTCTTATTAAATAGAAGTCAAAAATGTAATGAATTAACACTTCTAACCTTGATGTATTAAGGAAATAGTAGAAGTATGACAAATTTAGTATTACGTATCAATAACAAAAACTTAAATTGAAATATTTTAGGGATATGATACACTAATTGGAGAATTTGAAAATGATTTTAAAGGAGATCTTCCAATGGACATTCGTTTAATTATAGCGTTTTTCGCATCTTTTATAACTGTCCTAATCGCGACTCCGTTTGTTATAAAACTTGCTATAAAGATTGGTGCAACTGATAAGCCAAATCATAGAAAGGTTCATCAGAAAGTTATGCCCCGTCTTGGAGGGTTAGCTATTTTTATCGGCGTTTTTGTTGGATTTTTTGCAAGCGGTCTTTACAAAGAAAGAATGACCGGTATTATTTTGGGAGCTCTTATAATTATTATTATTGGGATTCTCGATGATAAATACCAATTGTCTGCAAAAGTAAAATTTATTGGGCAAATTGGTGTTGCAGGTATAATTGTAAGTACGGGATTAACAATTGATTTTATAAGTATACCCTTTGTTGAAAAAATTAATTTAGGCATATGGGCAATACCGGTAACTATTTTTTGGATTGTAGCTATCACTAATGCCATTAATTTAATCGACGGTTTGGATGGACTAGCAGCGGGTATTTCGTCAATTGGTATTGCAACAATTGCAATTATGGCAGGTATTGCTGGTAAAGGTTTGATTCTACCGTTAGCATTGATTCTACTTGGAAGTACAATTGGGTTCTTGTTCTATAATTTTCATCCTGCCAAGATATTTATGGGGGATACAGGTGCGCTTTTCCTTGGATATTCCATTTCCATTCTTTCGTTGTTGGGTTTATATAAAAGCGTAACCTTATTTAGTTTTGTTGTTCCGATTCTTATTTTAGGTGTTCCTATTTTTGATACAACCTTTGCCATTATACGTCGTATTGTCAATAAGAAGCCAATTGCAGCTCCAGACAAATCTCATTTGCACCATCGTATCTTGGCATTGGGGTTCTCACATCGTAATACAGTTTTGATTATTTATGCGATGGGAATTCTATTTAGTATATGTGCGATTGTGTTTGAATCGGCAACATTATGGGGTTCGCTATTAATTGTTGCTGGACTGTTGATTTTTTTCCAGATCATTGCAGAATTAGTTGGTCTTGTTAATGAGGGTTATAAGCCATTTCTAAAGATGTATCGTCGAGTTTTTGAGAAGCATTAAACCGTTTGTGACAATATCACCAACGGTTTTTTTAATTAAGAAGCAGGAGTTAGAATAATGAAAAAACTAATTTTATTAACTCACCAGTATCCATTTAATCAAAGTGAAGCATTTTTGGAGACGGAAATACCATTTCTTAGTCAGGTTTTTGATGAGATACACATATTTCCAATAAATATATCTAAGAGTTCAGCGAGACCGACAAGAGAATTACCATCAAATGCTTCGATTCATTTTTTGAATGATTTTGACCAAAAAGGTACCCTTAAAAGGGGTAAGAGGATAGTTAGTGCCCTTTTTGACACTCAATGTATGAAGTGGTTGTCTCAAGAATTGCCTTTCTTTAAAAAGCATGGAATGAAGGGATATATTAACGCTTTAAATTGGATAAGTATTGCAAAGGTCGTTAAAGATTCCATTAAAAAAGAGCTCCAATTAGAGCTAGGTGAAACAATCATCTATTCGTATTGGCAAAATCCTGGAGCTTTAGGTGCAGTTATGCTAAAAGAGCATATCCGTATTCCTGTTGTTTCAAGAGCACACGGTGGAGACTTATATTTGGAACGTTACAATCCTGCTTATATTCCTTTTCAATTCAATGTCATTCATAAGCTGAATCAATTATTTTTAATTTCACAAAATGGTTATGACTATTTATACGAAAAAGACCAAACAGTAGGCTCTATCTTGGAAATAAGCAGATTGGGTACTTTAAACAAGAATATAAAGGCTACATTTTCTGATGACAACATTCTTCGGATCGTTACCTGTTCGTATATGGTGCCTGTAAAAAGACTTCATTTACTTCTTGAAGCACTAAAGTTGGTAGATTTTCCAGTTGAGTGGAGACATATTGGTGGCGGACCACTCGAAAATGAGTTGAAAGAAAAGGCAAAAAGCTTACCTTCAAATAGTAAGGTAAGGTTTTTAGGGAACCTTTCCAATACTGAAGTATTAGAGAACTATCAAAAAGAAGCGGCCGATCTATTTATCAATGTAAGTGAGAGCGAAGGGATTCCTGTCTCGATTATGGAAGCATTTAGTTGTGGTATTCCAGTCATGGCAACAGATGTGGGAGGAACCTCGGAGCTTGTAGATAATAGCAGCGGGAAGTTAATTGAAAAAGATATAAAGCCAGAAAAATTGGCAAAATATCTTACTGAGTATAGAAATCTAACGAGCATTGAAAAACAGAAAAGAAGCACGTCTGCATTTACCATTTGGAACTCTAGGTATAATGCGGAACTCAACTATCGAGATTTTTCAACAAGATTAGAAAACATATTGGAGAATGCAAATGAAAGCCAACAACAAAAAGTTTATCTCAGATAGCATCATTACACTGACTCGGCAGGTCATGAATATTGGCATTGGAATTCTTCTGCTTGTCGTGTTAACTCGTTTCCTAGGGCCGGTTGATCAAGGTAAATATTCTCTTGTAACACTACTACCTTTGATGCTCATGATGTTTATCAGCATTGGGATTAATACATCAACGATTTATTTTGTTAGTAAAAACAAATTTCTTTTGGAGACCGTTCTTAAAACAAATATTTTAGTCGGAATTTTATTGAGTTTGGTTGCCGTTGTAGCAGGACTCGTGGTTATTGTTTTCTTCTCTGAAGCCTTATTTGAAGGAGTTGAAATTTCATTACTCTATATGGTCTTGTTTTCAATTCCGTTTATCTTTTTAAAGGAATTTCTCCAAACGATATTTCACGGTCTACAGGATTTTAAAAGCTATAATACGTTGATGATTATTAATCAGTTTGCCATATTAGGGTTTATCTCATTATTTATCATTGTTCTTGATTATGGACTTATAGGAGCTATTATAGGCTTTGTGTTAGGGAATATTACGACTGTCTTTGTTATCTTATATTTGTTACTTAAGAAAAAACAGTTAAGATTATCATCAGGACAATTTTCAAGACCTTATTTAAAGGAATCAGTCGACTATGGATTTAAGGCTTATGTAAGTAATCTTGCCACTTTTTTAAACTACAGATTGGACGTTTTTATAGTTGGTTATTTCCTTTCTCCTGCTTCAGTCGGGATTTACACGGTTGCAGTGAATGTAGGAGAAAGGATTACAATGGTTTCGACAGCTATTTCTAGTGTTCTGTTTCCTAAAATAGCCTCTGAAGATACAGAGGATGCACGAAACAGACTGACTTCTATTGTAAGTAGGAATGTACTTCTTATTTCGATTTTAGCTTCTATTGCTTTATTAATCGTATCTGATTTCGTTATTGGATTATTCTTTGGCAGAGAATATATACAGAGTTCCGATGTATTAAAAATTATTATGATTGGAATCATTTTTCTATCAGTCGAAAAGATTTTTTCTAACGATATCGCGGGCCGAGGTAAGCCGGAAATTAATATGTATACATCAATTTTTAATGTTATTATGAATGTTGGATTAAATATTCTTCTAATTCCTCAATTTGGGATTATGGGATCTGCGTATGCAACAACGATAACCTATTTTATAAGCTTCATTATTAAATTGATTATATTTAGAAAAATCAGTAGTCAATCGTATAGTAAATTGTTATTAATTCAAAAAGAAGATATTGTATTATACAAATCTTTGCTTAAAGCTATTCAGAAAAAAATACGTGTTAACGTAGCAAGGAAGGGATCTTCGTGAATATATTACTAACTGGTGGTGCCGGTTTTATTGGAACATATACAAAAGAACTGTTGAAGAAAGAAGGCCATAATGTTGTTATCTTTGATAACTTTATTACTGGTAGTCGTGAAAATATCCAATCTGATGACTGTTTGGTTGAAGGAGATGTAAGAGAAATCAATCAAATAAGCAATCAATATTTGAAGAATATCGATACGATTATTCATTTAGCAGCCCAGACGAGTGTACCTGATTCAGTAAAAGACCCAGTTTACGACATGCATATCAATATTGAAGGCACTTTAAACATTCTCAGGTTTGCAAAATCAAACAATGTTAAACGAATCATTTTTGCATCCACTGCAGCTGTTTACGGAGATAATGAAAGTCTCCCAATTAAAGAAGACGAAAAACTAGCACCAACTTCTCCATATGGAATTTCAAAAATGGCAAGTGAGTATTACATCGGGACGTTCTGCGAGCAAAATAATATCGACCATATCATATTAAGGTATGCGAATGTATATGGGCCGAAACAATCTGAAAAAGGTGAAGGTGGGGTTGTTAAAATATTTATTGAAAATATTTTGGCTGGACTTCCTTTAACCATATACGGAGACGGTTCTCAAACAAGAGATTTTATTTATGTTGAAGATATCGCTAGAGCTCATTTGCATGCACTTAATGCCAAAAGTGGAATTTATAACATTAGTTCGAATACCGAATTATCCGTTAATGAGCTATATAATACTATAACGAAGTTAATGCAGATGGATATAAGACCTCAGTATAAGGATGAACGCGAAGGTGATATTTATCGAAGTTCACTAGATAATTCTCAGTTTAAAGAATTGACTAAATGGAAGCCTGTTTTTTCAATTGAGGAAGGCCTAGCATTAACTTTGAAAGTAATGGAATAATAACGATATAGAAATTAATGAAATTGTAATGAAGTTGTAAAACAACATTCGATGAAAGTAATTGTAATTTTAGTAAAAACCTTTAAAATATAAATGTTGACCCCAAATCTTTAAAGAATAGGGTCAAAATTTATCGATTGACTACGAATTTTGTAGTATAGAATAAGGAATAGATAAATTATCTGTATCAAGATAATTGATTTCTTAATAAAAAAGTGAGGTCCTTTAAATGTCAGTACAGCTTAATGAAAATGGTCGTGAGCTATTAAACAAAATAGAAAATCGCCAAGCTACAATTGGTGTAGTTGGCTTGGGTTACGTTGGTCTCCCTCTTGCAGTAGAAAAAGCAAGAGCAGGTTATCGTGTAATTGGGTTCGATGTTCAACAAAAAAGAGTTGATATGGTTAATGAAGGTATTAATTATATTGGTGATGTTGTTGATGAAGAGTTAAAAGAATTTACTGCAGAAGGAAAATTAGTTGCAACTACGGATTATTCTAGAATTCAAGAGGTAGACGCAGTAGCTATTTGTGTACCAACACCACTTGACACGTATCAACAGCCGGATACTTCATATGTTGAAAGTTCTGGTAAAGAAATATCAAAATATATGCATAAAGAAATGTTAATCGTACTTGAAAGTACAACCTACCCTGGTACTACTGAAGAGGTATTAAAGCCAATATTTGAGGGAACAGGTTTAGTATGTGGGGAGGACTTTTTCTTAGCATATTCACCTGAACGTGTTGATCCAGGGAATAAATTTTATAATACAAAAAACACGCCTAAAGTAGTCGGTGGGATTACACCAGCATGTACTACAATTGCTGCTGCTATGTATTCAAATGTTTTAGAAGGGGATGTACATCAGGTTTCAAGTCCAGCGGTTGCTGAGATGGAAAAAATCCTTGAAAACACTTTTAGACATATTAACATTGCATTAGCAAATGAAATGGCGATTTTATGTAATAAGATGGGCATTGATGTTTGGGAAGTTATTGATGCTGCTGCGACAAAACCATATGGATTTATGCCATTCTATCCAGGACCAGGACTTGGTGGACACTGTATTCCAATCGATCCATTCTATCTAACATGGAAAGCAAGAGAGTATAATTACCATACAAGACTTATTGAACTAGCTGGAGAAATTAATAACAGCATGCCTGACTTTGTTATTGATCGTTGTATGCAAATATTGAATAAAGAGAAAAAGGCTCTAAACGGTTCAAAGGTACTTGTTTTGGGTGTTGCTTATAAGAAAGATATTGATGATGTAAGGGAATCTCCAGCTTTATTAATCCTAGATGAACTTGAAAAAGCTGGTGCTGACTTTAATGTAGTGGATCCGCATGTTCCTTCTTTTAGACTAAATGGAAGAACAATTGAACCATTACAGCTGAATGAAGAATTGTTAGAAGAAGCTGACTTAGTTATAATCACAACAAACCATTCAGCTTTTGATTATCAATTAATTGCTGAAAAATCTAAGGTGATTTTTGATACTAGAAATGCACTTAAAGAGTACTCAACAGATCACGCAAAATATTACCGTTTGTAAAAAGTGTAAGCCAGACCTATTTTGGTCTGGTTTATGCACGTTATGATATATGAGGTGGATTTTTATATGAAGGTTTGTCATTTTACGTCAGCTCATCCGGCAAAGGATATTCGTATTTTCATAAAAGAGTGCCAATCATTAGCAAAAGCTGGACATGACGTATCTTTAGTTGTTGCTAACGCTGAAACAGAAGAAGATAAAGGCGTACATATTATTGGGGTAAAGTCCAATAGTAAAGGTAAATTATCAAGAATGTTAAAAACTACTGTGAGTGTGTATAAGACAGCGCTAAAACAAAATGCGGATGTCTATCATTTCCACGACCCAGAGTTACTTCCTTTTGGGTTATTATTAAAATCAAAGGGAAAAAGGGTCATATATGACGTTCATGAAGATGTTCCACGACAAATTCTCTCAAAGGCTTGGATTCCAAAGGCTTTAAGGGGTATTATTTCTTGGACATTTGAAAAATTCGAGAACTTTGCCGCAAAACGATTTTCTGCCATTGTTGGCGCAACACCATATATAACAGAGCGATTTGTTAATATGGGTTGTCATGCTGTTAATGTAAACAATTATCCTGTTCTTAGTGAACTTTATATACCTGAAACGAATTGGTCTCAGAAAACTAAGGCTGTTTGCTATATTGGTGGAATCAATGAAATACGTGGTGCAAAAGAAATGGTTGAGGCCATTGGTAAAACCGATGCAAAGCTGTTTGTTGGTGGAAAGTTTTCTCCTCCATCATTAAAGGAGAACTTAATGACAACAGATGGTTGGAAAAATGTAATTGACTTAGGTTTTGTAAGTAGAGAAAAAGTTGCAGAAACACTATCTAATTCTTACTCAGGACTTGTTTTATTTCATCCTAAGCCAAACCATATTAATGCACAGCCAAATAAAATGTTTGAATACATGTCGGCTGGGATTCCAGTAATCTCTTCTAACTTCGATTTATGGAAACAAATAATAGAAGGTAATAACTGCGGAATCTGTGTCAATCCATTAGACCCTAATGCTATAGCAGAAGCAATTTCATGGATTGTTGATCATCCAGAAGAAGCAAAGCAAATGGGTGTCAATGGTAGACAAGCTATTGAACAGCAATATAATTGGGAGCAAGAAAGTATAAAATTAGTTGGTTTATATGAATCAATCTAATAATTGAACAATAGAGGTGGTGTAATCTCTTTTGAAGATATGGATTTTAAACCATGTTGCGCTAAAACCGAATGAAAGTGGTATTACAAGGCATTATGATATTTCAAAGGTTTTAGAGCAACAGGGGCATGATATCACCATTTTTGCTAGCAGTTTTTTAGCCTATATGTTTAAATGGCGAGATCCTAACAGGAAAAATTACCAAGAAAACGTGAATGGTGTTCTATTCGAATGGCTATGGACTTTTCCATACAAGGGAAACGGAGTCAGGCGAATTATAAATATGATTAGTTACTTTTTTATGTCCATTTTCCGCGGTTTACAAAAGAAGGAGAAACCTGATGCTATTGTTGGTTCCTCTGTCCATTTGTTCGCTTGTTTAGCAGGATATTATTTAAGTAAATGGAAAAAGGCAACGTATATCGTTGAAATTCGAGATTTATGGCCGAGAACTTTAATTGATTTCGGCTCGATGTCAGAGAGACATCCTGCGGCAATCATGTTTGGAGCCATTGAAAAATTTGTGTATAAACGGGCTGATCGAATTATTGTTACTTTGCCCGGTGCTATAGATTACATAAGTAGTTTAGGAATTGATAAAAATAAAATTTATTACATTCCGAATGGTATTAATCTTGAACGTGAGCAAGAATTAAGCAAGAAACCATCACTAACTGACGAGATTAATGAAATTAAGGAGAAGCACGGAAAGGTAGCTATGTATGTTGGTGCACATGGTATGGCAAATTCTCTCGAAACTATTGTTGAGAGTGCCGCTTATATACCGAGTGATCAGGTTGCATATGTTTTTGTAGGAGATGGACCAGAGAAACCTAAATTAAAAGCAATGGCTAAAGAATTTGATCATGTTTACTTTTTCGATAGCATTCCGAAACATGAAGTACTATCTACCCTTTCAATGGCAGATGTTTTAGTGGTTTCAATGCTAAATACTCCTTTGTATAAATACGGAATTAGTTTAAATAAATTAAATGATTATTTATTGGTTGGAAAGCCCGTACTATTTGCTGGCAACGTATTAAATAATATTATTAACAATGCGAATGCCGGTATTACAGTAGAGCCAGAAAATGCTGAGGCAATGGCCAATGGGATAAAAGAATTGCTCGAATTAACAACAGAAGATAAAGAGCGTATTAAAGAAAATAGCTATAAATATCTTGTTGAAAATCATGATATGAAAAAATTAGCGAAGATGTTTTTAGACATATGTCAATTAAACACTAACACTGTGAAGAAAAGAGGAATTGGATCATGAAAGTACCTATGCTAGATTTAACTGAACAGTATCAAGGTTTAAAAGGTCAAATTAGTGAAGCGCTTGATCAAGTTATGTCAAAAGCCCATTTTATTCTTGGAGACAATGTGAAAAGTTTAGAACAAGATGTGGCCAAATACAGTAATGTCGGCTACGGCGTTGGTGTTGCGAACGGTAGTGATGCATTACATATTTCGCTTTTAGGCTGTGGTGTTGAAGAAGGAGATGAAGTAATTGCTCCATCATTTACTTTCTTTGCAACGGCAGGAGCAATAGCACGTATTGGAGCAAAGCCTGTTTTTGTTGACATTAATCCAAAGACCTTTAACATTGACCCTTCTAAAATTGAAGCAGCAATCACAGAAAAAACAAAAGCCATCATACCCGTTCATCTTTATGGACAAATGGTAGATATGGACCCAATTGTAGAAATTGCAAAAAAACATAACCTTGCTATCATTGAAGACGCTGCACAAGCAATCGGAGCTACTTATAAAGGAAAATCAGTTGGAGAATTAGGAACAACAGCTTGCTATAGCTTTTTCCCAACTAAAAATTTAGGTGCTTATGGTGATGCAGGGATGATTGTAACGGACGACGCTGATATTGCAGAGCGTATGCGCGTGATTCGTGTGCATGGAAGTAAGCCAAAGTATTATCACCATGTTCTAGGCTATAATAGTCGTTTGGATGAACTCCAAGCAGCTATTTTAAATGTTAAGTTTCCGCATCTTGATGAATGGAATAATCTTCGTCATGAAAAGGCAAACACCTATACAGAACTATTAAATGAACAGCTTGGGGATAAGGTAATAACCCCTTATCAGGACGAAAATTGTCATCATATTTTTCATCAATATACAATTCGTGTTGAGCGAAGAGATGAGCTACAGGCATACCTGAAGGAACAAGGAGTAGAAACGATGATTTATTATCCAAAACCACTTCACCTTCAGCCGGTATTCTCAAATCTTGGTTATAAAGAGGGAGATTTACCTGAAACTGAAAAGGCGTGTCAGGAAGCTTTATCATTACCAATGTTCCCTGAATTAAAATCTGAACAGCAAGAATATGTTGTGAGCAAAATCGCTAGCTTTTACAAAGGGGAGTAGGAAATGAAAAAAATTGTTACAATTGTAGGCGCTCGTCCACAATTTATTAAAGTGGCTCCTGTCTCTCGAGTGTTACGCCAATCTTTTCAAGAGGTACTAGTTCATACGGGGCAACACTATGATCATAAAATGGCAGGTGTTTTCTTTGAGCAATTAAATATTCCTCAGCCTGACTATAATCTGGGAGTTGGTTCGGCAAATCACGGTGCGCAAACCGGTGAAATGATTATTAAAATTGAGGAAGTGCTTCTAAAGGAAGAACCTGACGCAGTTCTAGTCTATGGTGATACAAACTCAACTCTAGCAGCTGCCATCGCTGCTAGTAAGCTTCATATACCAATCTTCCATATTGAAGCGGGATTAAGGAGCTTTAACAGAGTGATGCCAGAAGAAATAAATCGTGTACTCACTGATCATGTTTCTTCGTTGCTATTTGCACCGACCGAGGTTGCTGTTAAGAACCTAGCTACAGAGGGAACATCTAGTGGCGTTCATAATGTCGGGGATGTCATGTACGATGCAGTGATCTATAACGCGAAAATTGCGCAAGAAAATCATAAAATTGAGGACTTCGGTATTAATGAAGAGTTCATTTTAGCTACTATCCACCGTGCAGAAAATACTGATGATCCTGAGAGACTTAAAGCTATCTTTATGTCATTAAATAAATTAAGTAAGAAAGTAATATTACCATTACATCCAAGAACTGAAAAGAAGCTAAAAGAACAGGGTATATTTGATCTAGTTGAAAATTCAACTACAATTAAAATCATTGAGCCTGCACCATACCTAGAGATGCTTTTCCTTGAATCTAATGCAAGTGCAATTGTAACTGATTCAGGAGGAGTACAAAAAGAAGCTTACTTTGCTAAAGTACCTTGTTTTACATTGCGTGATCAAACTGAATGGGTTGAGACCGTTAATGTTGGTTGGAATACACTAGTAAATCCAATCAAGGACGATTTGAAAGAACTTGTTGATTCGTATGAAGAAAAGCCTTATGTTGAGGGTTTGTATGGTGATGGAAAAGCTTCTGAAAAAATAGTTGAGTATATTAAAAATTTTCTTTGATTGAAGGTGACCTTATGTCAGTAGAAAAAGGGCAAAATGTCCTAATTAAGGATAATGTAGAAATTGGGCAGAATGTTCGGATTGGTAATAATGTTATTATCTATGAAGGGTCACGAATCGGAGATAATGTTGTCATACAAGACAATGTTGTGATTGGTAAAATGCCTGCTAGAGCAAAGAATTCAATCTTACCAGAGGTTGGAGAACTTCCTCCTACGATTATCGGGTCAGGCTGTACGATTGGAACATCTTCCATTATTTACGCAAATGCGACAATAGGAAATGACGTATTTGTAGCTGACTTAGCAACGATTCGTGAGAGAGTTACAATTGGTGAACGGACTATCGTTGGCCGCGGTGTCGCTGTTGAAAATGATTGTACAATTGGAGTGAAATGCAAGCTCGAAACCAATTGTTATATTACAGCCTATTCAACACTTGAAGATAATGTGTTTATAGCACCATGTGTTGTTACAACAAATGATAATTATATGGCTAGATCTGCAGAACGATTAGGTAAGTTCAAAGGTATAACCGTTAAAAAAGGCGGCCGTATTGGTGCTAACTCAACTATCCTTCCAGGAAAGGTCATTCATGAAGACGGTGCTGTTGGTGCAGGGAGTTTAGTGACGAAGGATGTAGAGCAAGAAGAGTTGGTTATTGGTTCACCGGCGAAGAAATTACGCAATGTCCCAGAGAGCCAGTTATTAAAAAATCAATAAAAAAAGGAAAAAGTCACAAATGCATTCATTTTGTGACTTTTTCTTTAGATATATATTATGAATTATGATATCTTCTTGATATTTTGTCCATAACTTGAAATAATATAAAAGTATTTTCTTATATTTTTGGGAAACAGGGGGCAAAGATGAAACGAACACACAAGCGAAAGAATTTGATAGCACAAATCATCCTTTCTGTTATTGTCTCACTTGTGTTAGGTTGGTATGTTGTTAACATCCATTCCATCTCAAGTTATAAAATAAATGTAATTTTAGTATTGGTTGTCGCTGCAGGTATGGTTGGCTTATACATTTTTAAAAAATATATCATAAATAAAAGTCCGCTCTTCATTGTTTTGATGTATTTGTTAATCATGAGCAGTTTTGTAGGAGCTATAGTTTCTATCGATTTAGGGCCTTTTAGTTTATTTCCATACCGGGTCTTATTCTTATTTATAGCTGGGATAAGTATTATCAAAATATATCTTAGTAAGTTTTCACTAACAAATGATGCATTTGTAAAAGGGATTCTGACTTTCCTTCTATTTTGGATTGTGTATGCTTTTATTTCTTTACTGTGGGTTAAAGATTTGACAAGTGGTATAAAGGATATTGTATTTCTTCTATTTGGTATCGGGATTATTTTCATAGTAGTCGCCTATCTAGTTCGAGAAAAACATTACATAAGCTTTTATTATATTTGGTTATTGATGGCTGCCTTTCTTTTACTTATCGGTTTAATCAATCACTTTTTACAGATTCATTTACCAGTTTCTCGGATATACACTGCATCAGCGTATCAAAAAACAATTCCGACAGCTGTTTTTACAAATGAAAATGATTATGCTAGCTTTGTAACAATTAGTGTTTTTCTATGTTTGGCGTTTATGAATCATTATAGGAGATTGGTATCCGTTTTAGCAGGGCTCGGTTTTATTGGAATAAGCTTATACATCATAATGGTAACCTCATCACGGGCAAATTTACTTGCTGTAATGATCAGTTTTGCATTTTGGTACTTGATTATTGCAGATAAGAAAACAAAAATTAGCTTGCTTAGATTACTTGTAATAGCAGGACCAGTGGTCATCTTGATCTTCTTTAACCGAGTGCTTTCTATTTTACAAAAGGTGATACATGAAATCACAAGTTTAAATATAGGACAGGCCTCAGCTGAGGGTGGATCCGTGGAAATCAGGGTTAATCTTTTAAAAAATGTTCTTGTCTTTTTACAAGAGACATTTGGATTTGGTGTAGGTGCAGGGAACGCCGAATATTACATGCAACATTTCCAAGTCTTTAATACATACGGGGATTTTAACATACACAATTGGTGGGCAGAAATATTAGTTAATTATGGTTTACTCATATTCACTATTTATGTTTTAATCTACTTATGTTTAATTTATAAGCTATATCACGTTTATAAAAATGCATTAACCAAGAATATAAAGATGATTAGTGAAGGGTTGTTTATGGGCTTGATTACTTTTGCATTAGCAAGTATTAGTCCAAGCTCCATGATGGCTTTGCCTTATAATTGGTTACTATTTGCATTTGTAATAGGTTTTATTAATTTTTATCAAAATTATAGTCATACAAAACTGGAGGAAAACGATGTTGGTTTTAAAAAATGACTTTGTAAAAAATGTTTTTAAAAGGATGAAAAGATTGGCGATATTAATGATTTTATTGCCGATTTTAACAGCGGTTATTGCTTATTTTCTTCAGCCGAACACTTCTGTATCTTATACAGGAACTGCTGAAGTTATGCTCGGTAATTTCCAAAAAGAGGGTCTGACTCATCAGGAATTAATGCGTGATCAAATTCCTAACCGTGCATTTTTAACCTATTTGGACGAAAAACATCACTTAAATTTAGATACGGACTATGTACTTTCAAACCTAACAGTAAGTGCTAAGCCAGGTAAAGTTCTTGAGTTTACCATGGTAGGGCCGGATAAACTTAAAGTAATTAATCAGCTTGAATTACTTATTCAAGGCTTTATAAAAGAAAGTAATAGGGTCCAAGGTGATGAAATATCACTCATCGAAAATAAAATTGCGGAAATAGAAAATATAAACGCATCTACTGAAGAACTTATATCAAAAGAAAGATTTTTATATGACCTAAATGATAAGCTTAAATCAATACAAATGTCTACAGTCTTGAACAAGGATGTCCAAGTGATATCTACGGATAGCAATAATCCAACACAACGAGCAATCCTTGGTTTTCTAGTGGGAATTATGATAAATATTGTCATTTTAATCTTCCCTGAGTTGTTTAAGGAAGAAAAATAAGAAAAGAACCTCCGTTTGGAGGTTCTTTTCTTATTGATTTTTTTCATTATAAGTTGTTTCATTCGTTTCAGGAGGTAAAAGCTCCAAGTGCTGTTTCAATTCTGTTTGGATTTCCTCTAGATTTTGATCATCAGGGTCAAAGTAATAAATAGAGTTTATATCCAAATCGTAGCCCTGAAGTGCAAGTTGTTCAATACGAGAAGAATTAAAATCAGCAAACTTTTGTCTAAATGCAATTGCTTCTCTTATTTTAATATTTGTTTCTACATTCTTGCCAATTTCTTTTGCAATATCATCAATTTTCGTAATTGTTTTTGGTGATGATAATTTATCAATTACACTTGTTACAATTTGTTTTTGACGATCATTTCTACCAAAGTCACCACGGGGGTCCTTCTTTCTCATTCGTGCATAAACTAATGCTTCTTCACCGTCTAATTCCATTTCTCCCTCGGTAAAGTAGAATCTTTCCCATTTTGCATTAATATCATTAAAATCGAATGGAACATCAACGGTAACTCCACCCAATAAATCAACGATACTGATAAAACCATCAAAATTTACTGTAACAAAATAATCAATAGGTATATCTAGAAAGCCCTCAACTGTTTCAATGGTTAGTTCTTTGCCACCTTCAGAATATGAATGATTTATTTTATCTTTGTATCCAAGATCTCCAATTTTAACTCTTGTATCACGAGGAATACTGAGCAATTTCATAGTTTGGTCTGATGGGTTAAAAGTTGCAACCATGATGGTATCAGACCTACCCCTATCATACTCATCCGTATAATTTTCAATACCAAGAAGTAGAATTGAAACTGGGTCATTTGAAATGTGAACTGGTTCTTCTCTAAGCTCAGATTTCCCATCAATACGATTTTCGATTTCTGTATAGGATTCTTTTGCCGCATTATATGTTTGATAGAGAATATATCCAGCAGCTGAACCTATGATTACTAAAAGAAATAGGAATACTGCAAGGATTCTACGTCTCCTTACTTTACGTTTTCGTTTCTTAATGGCTTCTCTGTTCTTTTTTTCATATTTATTCATACCACTTCTCCTCAATTTATCTGAGTCACACTACATATCTGTCTCTAAATACTCCACATTCCCCGAAGAAATATCTGCTTGTCCATTTGTTAGCTCAGTCATCCATTCAGTGAATTGGGGTGTTTGGTTCTCTTCTACATAGGTTTCGATTTCTACTGCGTCAATATACTTGATTTCTTTGATTTGGTAAATGGACGAGCGAAGTTCGTTTTCGACTTTGCCCAGCCAAGTGTAATCGATTTTCGTATGCATAATTCTCATTAGCTTGCGCTCTACGATTCCAGTTGCTTGGAGGCCTTCTGAGGTTGCTTTTCCATATGCGCGGATAAGTCCCCCTGCTCCTAATTTTATTCCTCCAAAATACCTAGTTATGACAACAACTGTATCTTTTAAATGTTTTTTCTTAAGGACTTCTAAGATTGGCACACCAGCAGTTCCACTTGGTTCGCCATCATCGTTTGCTTTTTGAATTTGATCGTTTTCTCCAATGAGATAAGCGGAACAATTATGGGTTGCATCCCAGTTTTGTTTTTTTACTTTTTGGATGAATTCTTGAGCCTCTAGTTCGGTTGTAGCGCGGTCAATATATGCAATAAAGCGTGATTTTTGAATATTTATTTCATGCTCGCCATACCCTTTTACTGTATAATAGGAATGAAGCATTATGAAATACCTCCTATCCTGGGCTTTGTTGCGAAAAATAGGCTTGGTAAAAGTAGTGCGACGTAATTCGACACTAATCTAGTTTTTCTGTAATTTTTTGCCCATTCTTCTATTATAAAACGACATAATTTTTACATCAATGGTTTGTTTTTGGCATAGGCTGAATGTAATACAAATGTAACTGTTATGAAACGCTGTAAAAAACAAATCCGTATATAATTTAGATGGAGGTGGAGAGATGGCCACCAAGGGGCTTGATAGTAAAGTTCTGGATTCAATATTGGAAAAAATGGTTCATACCGTTGATCATAGTAAAGAAGAGATTTTTCGGATTGGTGAGCAATCACGCCAAGAATTTATCAGTTTAACGGACGAGTTAAAGGAAATTAAAGAACGTGTTGGGACGATTATTGATGAAGTGGATAAGCTAGAAATCCATACTCGTTTTGCAAGGAAACGGCTCTCTGAGGTTAGTAGCCATTTTAATAAGTATTCAGAAGAGGAAATACGCAATGCATATGAAAAGGCTCATGACCTGCAGATGCAATTGACTGTTGTAAGGCAAGAAGAAAAGCAGCTGCGCGAGCGTCGTGATGAGCTTGAAAGACGTCTAGTAGGCCTAAATGAAACAATTGAGCGTGCGGATCATCTTGTCGGTCAAATTTCCGTTGTTCTCAATTATTTAAATAGTGATTTTAAAATGGTTGGCGAGATTTTAGAGGATGCCAAGCAAAAGCAGGCATTCGGACTTAAGATCATTGAAGCGCAGGAAGAAGAACGTCGTAAGCTTTCTCGTGAGATTCATGATGGACCAGCCCAGATGCTAGCGAATGTGATGCTGCGTTCCCAAATTATCGATAAGGTCTACCGCGAAAGCCCTGAGCAAGGCGTGAAGGAAATTCATGATTTGCGTAAAATGGTTCGGTCGGCGCTGTATGAGGTTCGTCGAATTATTTATGACTTACGTCCGATGGCATTGGATGATCTTGGATTAGTACCTACCCTCAAAAAGTACCTATCCACGATCGAAGAATATAATGGAGACACTACGATTTCTTTTACATTTATTGGTTCGGAGCAGAGAATACCTTCAAAATTTGAGGTAGCTCTATTCCGTATGGTTCAGGAAGCTGTCCAAAATGCACTAAAACATGCGGAGGCTCGTGAAATCGCAGTTAAGCTTGAGATAAGTAGAAATCATGTAACGGTTATCGTAAAAGACAATGGAAAAGGCTTTGATATTCGCGAAAAGAAAAAAGACTCGTTCGGCTTAATTGGGATGAGAGAACGAGTAGATTTACTAGATGGAAATCTTACCATTGATTCAAGTGTTGGTGCTGGTACAATTGTAATGATACAAGTACCGATTGAAGTTTGATTTTCCCTTTTCAATCCGTGAGAAAATTTCGGTAATTCATGATACGTTACAAGAAATGGTCCAACTACTATTAGCTGCTTATTTATATAGGAAAAACAAGAATAATCTTACTAATATTGTCTGTTAATACTGCTTTAGGAGTATTGACCGAAATTGCCTCGATTGTAAAATGAAAGGGGGAGGCGTTATTTATGAAAACAAGCATAGTTATTATTGATGATCACCAATTATTTCGCGAAGGTGTAAAACGAATACTAGATTTTGAACCAACCTTTCAAGTCGTAGCAGAGGGTGACGATGGGGAACAGGCACTAGCACTCATTGAGCAGCATAAGCCTGATGTTGTCATCATGGATATCAATATGCCGAACTTGAATGGGATTGAAGCGACGAAACAATTGATTGACACTTACCCTGATACGAAGGTCATTATTTTATCCATCCACGATGATGAAAGCTATGTGACGCATGCCCTTAAAACTGGAGCAACTGGTTATTTATTAAAAGAAATGGATGCGGATTCTCTAGTCGAAGCGGTTAAAGTTGTCGCAGAGGGTGGATCTTACTTGCATCCAAGAGTAACGCATAACCTAGTAAAAGAATTCCGTCGACTTGCAGTTGCAAGTGGTCAATCCGTTTCAGCGCATTCTCATGCAGCGGTAGAGGTTCGCCGTCCATTGCATCTATTAACGAGAAGAGAATGTGAGGTTCTCCAGTTATTAACGGATGGACGTAGCAACCGCGGTATTGGTGACGACCTATATATCAGTGAAAAAACGGTTAAAAACCACGTAAGTAATATTCTACAAAAAATGAACGTAAATGACCGTACTCAAGCCGTTGTAGTTGCAATTAAAAATGGCTGGGTTGAGGTTAAATAATAGAATACGAATAAAGTAGAAGGCCGAGCTCTTGTGATGGAGCTTGGCTTTTTGTTTTTTATGGGAATGGTGTGATGTTTATAGTAAAATTTAGCTATAAGTAAATAGGAAGTGATAATAAAATGAAGAAGAATAGTGTATTTCATTTTTTAGGAGAGTTCTCAAGCCAATTAGAAGAAGCAGCATTAAGGGTAGAAGCTCTATTATGGGAACAACCACAGGTGGCTTTAACTCAAGCGCGCTTATTCGGAGAATTAATTGTTACGATGATTTTGGAGCAAGAGAATATGAACGAAGGATTTGCACTCACACAGGTACAAAAGATTAGAAAGTTATATAGTCATGATATTATTTCTGACGACGTATATAAAAAGCTAGAATATATCAGAAAGAATGGCAATATTGCGGTTCATCAAGTGGTTGAGATAGACCAAGAAGTAGCAAAAGAAGCACATCGGACCATTTTTGACTTAGGGGTATGGTACGCAGAAGTCTATGTAAGCCACACCTTTACAGCACCTGCATACAAATTACCTTCCCAGCGAATCCAAGACTTTGACGTGATGAGACAATGGATGGACGATTACATTAAAGAAACACAGCAACAGTTAAGGGAAATAGAAGAACAACTAAAGGAATTGAAAGAAGAAAAGAAACAGCAACCAGTTGTTGAAAAGAGATCACATGTTTCTCCGGAAAAGACAAAAGAGCGACATGTTCCCTTGGACAGATTTCAACAAACATTTGAAAAAGTCCACTTTAACTTTACGAACCTTTCAAAAAAAGCGGCTGAATTCCAATTTGATGATTTCAAAACAGGGTTTGTTTATTTATTGGATAATATTAATCCAACAATAACTGTACATCCTTGGTTAGTTGAAAAAGCCAACTTGTTTGAAGAAGTGCAGACGAAACCACTTAAAAATACGGCTTTAAGACGCTTCCCGAAAAAAGAGGAAGACGGCCAACTTAAATCAAATTATGGATATCCATTTACGTTCCAAACAAATGGCGAACTAGAGTTTTTATTGAAGAGAATAATAGAAGTGCTAGAATCTGAAAAGGTAATATAAAATAGTTGGAAGGCTTTCCTCATGTGATGAGGTTAGCCTTTTTTTATTTGCTCAGGAAGGAGAAACTATTAATCTAACTTCATAGCAAATCGTTCTTATTAAAGAAATATCTGTTAAAAAATGCTTGAAATCAAAGAATGAATACGTTATGGTATATACAGATTGTTCTCTTAAAAGAACAAAATCCGAGATGCCCTTTTTTAAAAAGGAGTGAAAATATGCTAAAGAAGACATTAAGATGGAGTGGAAATGTATTATTTGCTTTATTCGTTCTGTTAAGTGTTTTAGTGCTGGTGTCGACCTTTCAATCAAAAAATCAGATTGGACAAGTTCCCTCCATCCTTGGTTTTAAAATCATGACCGTGATGACAGGTAGTATGGAGCCGGAAATACACCCCGGAGATATGATTATCGTCAAGGGGAAGGATCCTAGTAAACTCCAAGTAGAGGACGTCATCACGTATCAAATGAACCAACAAACACTCGTAACACATCGGATCGTTGATTTGGTAAAAAAGGATGGGGAAACCCTTTATCAAACAAAAGGTGATGCCAATAATGTGGTGGATCAAAACTTTGTGTCCTCAGACCAAATTGTAGGCGTTTTAGCTTTTACGATACCTAAGGCTGGGCATTTGGCCCAAATCTTACAAACCCCTACTGGTATTATCATAATCTCTCTTTTAATTTTGTTGATAATAACGCTTGGAATGATCAAAAAGATGCTAACAGCACAGCGAGAAGAAACTAGTCATACATAATGCATTCCACCGTTATTACTCATAACTTATTTGATGAAGGAGGTGTCATTTAACTATTTTTAGCAGTTTAATACATTAGTAGAAACGGGAGGATACCATGAAGAAAAAAAGTATTATTGGATTAGTTTCATTGTTAGTAGTTTGTATTGCAGTTGTTGGTACGATTGCTTACTACTCGCTCAGTTTTAAAAGTGACAAGAATATGGCAACAGCTGCTAGCTTTAAGGTTGAAGCAAAGCATAATGGACAGGCGATTGGTGATGAACAATTTCAGTTAGATGAGCTTTATCCAGGCATGGAAACAATAGAAGCCTATAGCTTTGAAGTGAATAAGAAAGGTACTGAAGTACCAGTAGAGTATCAAGTGAAGTTAACTCCATCTGGTGAATTGTTCCCTGCAAATGCGAATTCTCCAGTTACCTTTACATTACAGCGTCAACTTGATGGCGAATGGGTATCTCTAGATCATTCAACTGCATTTAAACCGGAAGCTGACGTAGAAAACTATCGTATTTTAGTTGATTGGCCACACAGTGATAATGATATTAATTTTGAAGGTAAAAGTGGAAACATCCGCTTAGAGGTTATTGCAACACAAGTTGAAGCAAGTAGCGCTCAGGTAGCAAAAGAAAAGTATGAGGCAGTAAACGAAGCGTTCCTTGCATTAGATAAAGTTCATAATAACACTTCTTTTAATAGAGGGAACTTTACAAAAGCTCAATCAGACGCAGTGCAAGATTCAATTAATGAGCTAGCTGCTTACGTTGATGGATTAGTAGACGGAAAAACAAAGACTGAATTAAAGGCGAAAGTAGCAGATTTACAAAAAGCCCTAGATGAAAAAGTGGCATCTCGCTATGTGTATTATGAAGTTGTGGAAGAGGAAACACATTTTGAGCAGCTTAAGCTATCTATTTCTGGAGAACTATTCTCCACTGCAAATGGAAGAACACAACATAATAATCCGATGTATACAAATTCTGGTGGAGAGAAAAACACAATTTATTTAAGATACTCTAATTTCTCATTTGTTAAACCTACAGTCGGTGATAAGGTAGATTTGAACTTAAGGTTTAGCAATAACGTGAAAAATATCGATGTAACTTTCACAAACCTTGGTGACGGCAAATGGCAAATTGAGAGTGATTGGTTAGTAGAAAAGAAATAATTGAGGGATAAGTTTTGTCCTTTTGTTCTTTATTAAGAAAAACATGTGCATTATGACGATCTATAACGTTTGAAAAAGGAGGAACCACAATGAAGAAAAAAGCTTTATTCGGCCTAGCTTCCCTCTTAATTATTGCAATTGCGATTGTTGCAACAACAGCTTATTTTACGAAGCAGTTCGTTAGTGACAATAACCCAGCAAAGGCTGCTGTTTTTAATGTGGATGTTGTGGATAGTGATGGTCAAACTATTGGGGACGGAAAGTTCAATCTAGGGGAAGATTTCTATCCAGGTATGGAGCCTGTTGAAGTGTACAACTTTACAATTAACAAAAACGACACGAAGCTTCCTGTTGAGTACAGCGTGAACTTCACGCCAAGTGGCGAATTGTTGACTGGAGATACACCTATTGCTCTTGAACTTCAGAAGGATGTAGCGGGTGTGTGGACGAAGGTTGACTACTCCACCACATTTAAGCCAGAAAATGACTCTGAAAGCTACCGCATTCTTGCAAGCTGGCCACATGGTGACAATGACATTGCATTCCAAGGTAAGACTGGAAACATGAAATTAGAGGTTACAGCAACCCAGGTTGATCCTGAAGAGGAAGTTGAAGGACCACCGTATTATACTGGGGCAGTTGCATTTAAGGCAACACCGAACGGTTCTACTAGAAAGACTTCTGAGAAAGAAGTTAATTTTTATGTGAATAAAGAAGGATATAAGGTAATTGAAATCAACAAGGGTGAAACAGCTGGAGATTTTGAAACTAAGGTTGGTAATGTAAAAGTAGTTGGGGAAACCTTTAATGGCAAACTATATTACCGTGTGTATACAGAAAAAGAATACTATGCGAGTGAATCTCAGGTATGGAGAACAAGTACTGTTGATACATCTGTTGATGGGGTAGTAAGGTTTAATGCTGTTCTCGGACCATACTTATCTATCGAATCTAAAGCTCTATACAATTGGTTTACTTCAAACTAATTTTTACAATGGCATAGGCTGACATTTAAAATTGTCAGTCTATGCATCACCATAATCGGGAGGTGACTTGATTGAAAAAAACGATTCTAAGAGCAACTGGATTTTTATCAGCGGGCATATTAATCTCCGCCATTTTACAAGCAAATACTCCTACATTCTCATACTTTACCACCCAATATCAAGATGTAATCAATGTTTCGACTGCTTCAGCGGAAGACCTGATTAAGCATGTAGAAGTGATTAAGAAAAATGATAGTAGTTTAGTAGTTGAGGTGGTCCGTGATAGTGATTATGGTTATCGACCCGATGTCGGCTTTTCGATTGAAGGAGATTTGGCCGAATACATTTTACATATCAATCCAATCAATGCTGAAAAAAATGGAACCTACTCTATTCCGCTCGAAGCCAATATTAACGCCTATCAATTTTTAGAGCTTTTAACGATGAAGTTCTCTGGAAAGGAAACAACTGTCAAAGGAAAACTCACTGCAAAGAATTTTGATGGTCAAGTTATCGCAACAAAGGATATTGAGCTAGACATTGATTATTTGTTAGGTCGAATTGATGATGAAATTGTAAGAAACTATCCGAAATTAGACAAGGTTGATGATCCTAAAGCCATTGAAGACCTAGCAAACCTGATTGCTTTTTTAGCTAAGGGTGTGAATTTGGAAGAAGAATCGAGTGAAGTTATCGTTAAAACTCTTGCTCCGGATTTACTAGAAAAGCTTGAATCTCAAGAGAAACAATTGGATGAAAGAAACAATGAAATAGTAAAGCTATTGAAGGAAATTGATAAGCTAAAACAGGAAAAAAAGGAGCTCCAAACAAGTCTTGAACAAGAGCAAAAAGCTTTAGATGCACCGCCTGTAGAACCTGAAACAAAAGATGAAACAACAGAGGAAGTTGAGTAGCATGCTTCGAAACGAAAAAATAATAGATAGTTAGAAGAACGGGAGACGATATCGTAATCCCGTTATTTTTATGTTTTTTAAAGATTAGTAAATGCTGGTTATAGAATATCTATTAAGGTAGTTGCACTTTATGGGGGTCATTCGTATAGTGCTTTATAACTAACTTATAGACATAAAGCGACAAGTTAAGTAATTGTTTTAAATGATTTAGATTTATTGTAGTAAAGGGATATTTCACTAAAGTTTGTATATTCACTGTAAACATTTTATTACAAAAAAGTACAATAGTTGTCGTATTCTTCCGAATTTTAAATATTTATAGAAGGGTTTGACTATAGTAACATTTAGATTGTTTCAATAGCTACCATTTATTGGGTAACGATGGGAGGGGAAAATAGAGTACTAGATATGGTCCTTAAAGATATAAAGATAAGAGAGGGGAATAGGTATTGTCGAAAAATAGGAAGTTTAATAAGCTCTTTACCAGTTTACTAATCTTTGTGCTCGTTTTTTCATTTTTTGCTCCAGGACTTGTATCCGCGGAATCTACCTCAACGAAAGATATTAATTTAGACGAACGGAGATCAGCAATAAAGCAAGTTATTGAAGCGCAGGAAGCTCTTGTTTCGGAAAAACCAACGATTCACCCATCCTTGGTGAACTTAAATGGAAACAAAAAGGTTTCTGTCATTGTACAACTTTCGGAGAATCCAGTTGCTCTTGAAAAAGGGAAAAAAGAACTGAAGGGACAAACATTTTCAGCATCACAGGAGGCGGCTGCTGAAAAGAAAGTTGTTGAACAACAGGCTTCATTTGATAAGAAACTAAAGGAAGCAAGGATTGATGGGAAGAAAGGATACTCCTATCAAAAAGTATTTAATGGTGTGTCTTTAACATTACCAGCAAAGGACATCCAAAAGCTCGTGAATATCAAAGGTGTTGTACGAGTTGAGCCGGATAGTGAACGTTATGCGTTACAAGATATCACACCTGTTGATGATGACGTTTCTGCAACGATGAACACTAGTAATTCTTACTTAGATGTACCTGCAATTTGGGATATGGGCTATGAAGGTGAAAATGTAAAAGTAGCAGTATTAGATACTGGAATTGATTACAATCATCCTGAATTTGAAGGTGTTTATAAAGGTGGATACAACTTTGTAATACATGGTAGCGATTATACTCGCGGTCGTGCTGATAATGACCCATATGAAACAACGCCGGAGGATCGACCAGATCATAAGCCAGAAGTCAATTCAACTGGTCACACGTTCTATACAGATCATGGTACTCACGTTGCAGGCACAATTGCTGCTATCGGTGCCAATCCATATGGAATTAAAGGAATTGCACCAAAAGTTGACCTCTACGCGTACCGTGTTCTAGGTGCTTATGGTAGTGGAGCAACTTCTGGAATTATTGCTGGAATTGAGAAGGCTGTAGAAGAAGGTATGGATATTATTAATCTTTCATTAGGTGGAGGAAGTAATAGCGAAACTGCGCCGGATTCTATCGCGATTAACAATGCTGTTCTTAAAGGTGTAACAGCAGTAGTTGCAACAGGTAATAGTGGGCCAGGACGTTCGTCTATCGGAAATCCATCGACTGCTTCTCTAGCTATTTCAGTTGGAAACTCTACTTTACCTTCTGAAACAATACAATCTACTATCAATGTTAAGGCTGGCGATTTTGAGGACGAGTATAATGTAGGCTTAATGGGCTGGACTTTCGCTTCTGACCCAGAAGAGACATTATCAGGAACGTTTGATGTAGTTGCAGTACCAGGACTGGGTGCACCTGCAGACTATAACGGTCTAGATGTAAAAGGAAAAATAGCCCTTGTATCACGTGGGGACATTGCGTTTGTTGATAAGATTGCTGCTGCAAAGGAAGCTGGTGCATTAGGTATCATTATACATAATAATGTTCCAGATGCAGGTCCGGCAGGATTCTTATTAGGGGATTCATTCAAGTTTATCCCGACATACGATATTCCAACCGTAAAAGGAAAGGAATTCAGAGACGCCATTGCTGCTACGGATAACAAGCTTGGTCAAGTAACATTCAGTAATTATGTAAAAGGTACGGTTGCGGGAGACGATATTAACGATTCAAGCTCACGTGGTCCATCCACACCAAACTTTGATATTAAGCCAGATGTCTCAGCACCAGGGACAAATATCATGTCTTCTGTGCCTGCATACGGAAAGGATTATCCTGATGCAGATTATTCGGAAAGCTATGATCGTTTTACTGGTACAAGTATGGCAACACCGCATGTAGCGGGAATCGCAGCATTGCTTTTATCAAAAAATCCAAATTGGGAACCATCTGATATTAAAGTAGCATTATCTAATACTGCAAAACAATTAGACAAAAAATTATATGATGTCTTTGCACAAGGTGCTGGTCGAGTTCAACCACTAGAGGCTATTAATGCTGAAGCTTTAGCATATGCATTAGATACAACAGAGTTTGAAGGCCAGACACATAATCATAAAAAAGGAACCGTTACATTTGGAAAGGTTGTTCCTAATCCAGAAAAAGAAACAGTTATTACAAAGGAAATTGAAGTAAAAGACCTAGTTAGTAAGACCAAAAACTTTGATGTAAGTGTGGAAGTGACCAAAGCTGCAACAGGTGCATTAGAAGACGCTGAGGTTACCGTTAACAAATCATCGTTTACGCTTAACGGCAAAGAAACTCTTACGGTTGCATTAACCGTACCTGCGGGTGAGGATTCACCAGGTAATGAATTACTAGGGTATATCCATATTGTAAGTGAAGGAACAAAACTAGCATTACCATTTGCAGTAGCATTTTCTGACGAAGGTCCGTCAGGGCTGGAGTACTACTTCCTTAATGAGTATGGAATCTCTCCTAATGGTGATGGAAAGCATGAAGAAGCAAGCCTTGAATTAGGGTTGTTGGGGGATGAGGATTTAGTAACCATTGAATTATGGGATGCAGTAAATCCAGAAGGCGGTGCATTTGGAGATGGTTATTTAGGGTTTATGTATCTAGATTCCCTTTCAGCTGGGTATTACACATTAAACGGAATTGATGGCACATACTTCGAGTGGCCGACTGGTGAGCCTGCTGTTGCACCAGAAGGCGTCTACACAGTAGACATGCTGTCATGGAATGCTGAGACATTTGAACCAGAAACATTACTTGGTGATGATGGTCCATTGTTTATTAAAACGTCTTCTCCAGAAATTTCGTTCGACACAGTTGAAGGAGAAATTGAAGGATCTGAAATTACTGTGAAAGGGTTAATCACAGATAAATTTATTGATTTTAAATCAACTGTTGAAGGTTTGTTTGGTATTCCATACGACGTAAATGAACAATTAGATGTTTCGTATGTAGTAACAAATAAAGATGGTAGTACAATTGGTCAGGATTCAATTACAATTGAACAAGACGGTTCATTTGAAATTCCGTTGACAGGTCTTCAGGCGGGTGAAAATACGTTGACACTTGCAGTTGAAGATAGTGTAGCAAACTCTGCAACTCAAGAAGTCAAGCTTCCAGTAAAAGAAGCTGAGGAGCCAAAAGAATTTGCTGTTTCATTAACACCTTCTACAACTGAAGAAACAGAAGGACCAGTTACTGTAAGTGTTGAAACTGATAGTGAAGAGGAACTTGTTGCTCTTAAATGGTTGAAAGGTGAAAAAACAGCAGCAGACTTTGTTGAAGGCGGAATCGATATTAGCCTTGAAGAAAAGAAATTTGATGTAGTTGAAAATGGCATGTACACTGTTTATGCGAAAAATAGTGTGGGTGTAGAAGCAATACAAACAATTACTGTTGAGAATATCGTTGTGCCACCAGCGCCAATCGCGATTGAATTAACATCATCAACTACAGAACCGACTGAAGGTCCAATCACTGTAACTGTTACAACAGACAGTGAAGAAGAACTTGAAGCGGTTAAATGGTTAGAAGGACAGAAAGAGGTTTCTGATTTTGCAGAGGCTGGAAATGAAGTAAATCTTGAAACGCTTGCATTTGATGTATCTGCTAACGGTACGTATACTGTATATGCGAAAAATACTGCAGGTGTAGAAGCGGTGCAAACAATTGTTGTGGACAATATTGTTGAACCAGTAAAACCAATTTCAATCGAACTTACTCCATCAACAACAGAACCAACAGAAGGTCCTGTATCGATTACAATTGCAACAGATAGCGAAAGTGATCTAGTCGCAATGAAATGGTTACAAGGTGAAAAAACAGCAACAGACTTTGACAATGCTGGGGCAGACATTGACCCAGAAACAAAAACGTTTGATGTTGTTGTAAATGACACATATACAGTTTATGTGAAAAACCTTGAGGGTGCAGAAGCACTAAAAACCATTAAAGTGGAAAATATTGTTGAGCCAACTGAACCAGTTACAATTGAACTTACACCATCCACTACTGAGCCAACAGAAGGTCCAGTTATCATTAAAGTTGATGTAGATGGTGATGTAGTTGCAATGAAATGGTTAGAAGGTGAAAAGACAGTCGCTGATTTCCAAGATGCTGGAATGGATATTGACCTTGAGGAAAAATCCTTTACAGTCATTAAAAATGGTTCGTACACAGTTTACGTGAAAAATAGCGATGGAACTGAAGCAGTACAAGTAATAAAAGTGAACAATATTAAACCGAAAGTGGAGCCGGAGAATCCAAGACCGGGAGATCCAGATCCACAACCAAATCCTGACCCACAAGATCCGAAACCAGAAGATCCTAAACCACAAGATCCGAAGCCGGACAACACAGGAAAACAACCTAATAATTCAGGTAAGAATGGCGATAACCATAACAAAGGAGGAAAGCTTCCAACAACAGCAACTTCCATGTTCAATTACCTTTTAATAGGGGGAGCTTTACTACTTGCTGGCGTTATTGCACTGTTTATTCTGAACAGAAGAAATAAAAATGTTACACTATAATTCTTAATCGAAACCTACCTTTACTGCAAAAAATTTATAGTAGAGGTAGGTTTTTTTATACGAACACACATAAATTTTAAAAGGAGATGAAAATGAAGAAAATCCTACTCTATCTGATTGGCGGGGTCGCATTCATTTGTTTCATCATATTTATTACACAAGAGCAATCCGATGATGTAATAAAAGAGGAGAAGGAAACGATAATAACGGAGGGTGAGGGAGATATGAGAGATAATCGTAAAAAGTTAGGAAAAATCATTAGTTCAAGGAAAAAGGTCATAGGGCCGAATCATCTAAAAGCATCCATTTCAAAAAAGGAAATGAACAATGGAATTTCAATAATTTACGAAATTTATAATGCGGGGGATCAAGATATTCGTTTGCAATTCCCATCTGCTCAGGAGTATGACTATGAAATATATAATGAAGCTGGGGATTTAGTGTACCGTTATTCAGATGAACATGTTTTTGCACAAGTCATTAGGGATGTTTTATTTGCTAAAGGAAAGACGTTAACTTTTGAAGCAGGACTTCCAAAATTAGAAAAAGGTGAATATAGAATATCCATTTGGGCAGCTGCAAGGGGAATGGAAAGTCTGAAAGAAGAATTAACTTTTCGGGTTGAATAAATCTTATTAGGTTTTCATGGGGTCATTAACAGTTTGCTGAGCATATTTCATCCAGTAACTATATACAGATAAACAAGTGACATACCCGTCAATTTCATTTAGAATGGAAATTATAAAGAAACTCAGACAGGAAGGTAAAATATATGAAAACGGCGATTGTAACTGATAGTACAGCTTACATACCACTGGAACTCCGTGAAAAACTTAATATACATATGATTCCGCTAAGTGTCGTATTGGGTGAAGAAAGCTATCGCGAAGAAGTCGACATTACTGCGGAGGCGTTTTACGATGAACTAAAGGCGCGCAAAGAATTGCCAACAACTTCACAGCCGCCAATTGGAGAGTTCGTAGAGTTGTTTGAAAAGCTCGGAAAAGAAAATGATACAATCATCAGCATTCATCTCTCAAGTGGAATTAGTGGGACTTACCAAGGTTCCGTGACAGCGGGCGAGATGGTAGAAGGTGTAAAGGTCTACTCATTTGACTCTGAAATCAGCTGTATGGTACAGGGCTTTTACGCGTTGGAAGCTGCAGAAATGGCGAATGAAGGTAAAGATGCGGCCGAAATTATGGAACGTCTTCAAGAAATTAAAAAAACTGTTCGCGCCTATTTTATGGTGGATGATCTGACGAATCTTCAGCGTGGCGGCCGTTTGAGCGGGGCTGCGGCTTTTGTAGGTAGCTTGCTTCAAGTGAAGCCGATCCTTCACTTTGATGATAAATTGATTGTACCTTTTGAAAAAATTCGCACTCGTAAAAAAGCATTGAATCGTGTATTCGAATTATTTGATGAAGATGCGAGTAAGGGTGTGCCAATGCGTGCAGCATTGATTCATGCAAACATTGAAGAGGAAGCAAAGGAATTAAAGGCTGAGCTTGAAAAGAAATATCCACATGTTGAATTTTTACTAAGCTATTTTGGCCCGGTAATTGGAACCCATCTTGGTGAAGGTGCAATTGGGTTAGGATGGTATATGAAATAAAAGATTGCGCCGTACTTTGCGGCGCTGTTTTTTAAAAAAGTTGGAGGAACCTTATGAGATTTTTACTAGAAAACGAACTATTAATCCCCGAACATTTATCGGACAAGCCTGGAGTCAAACGAATTTCAGATCATGAATCTGGCCACTCCCAACCACTAAATCCCTCTTATGACTACTCTCCGGAACTCCAACAACTACTCTACGGCAAGCAACTCCTACTCGAAGAAATTCCGTTTTCTCTTGAAGACATACAACAACATTATGTGAATGGTTTTGTGCATTATCGAAAATGCATCACAAAAACTAAAGAAGGGTATTCCTGTGTTCGCTGTGGGAATTCGGACCAAAAGCTTTTTGCCTTGTTTGAATGTGCGCGATGTCAGCAGGAATGTACGTATTGCAGGAAGTGCATTAATATGGGGCGGATGAGTGAATGTACAGTTATGGTAAGTTGGGCGGGGCCAAGTCCGACGGGTGAAATCCCTGCTAAACCTCTTGTGTGGGAAGGATCACTCTCAGCTGGACAACAAAAAGCTTCAACTGAACTTATACGGGCTGTTCAGACAAATGATCAGCTTCTGATTTGGGCCGTCTGTGGAGCGGGAAAAACAGAGATTCTGTTTGAAGGAATTGAAACAGCACTTCAAGCTGGTAAAAGAGTTTGTATCGCTACACCACGAACCGATGTTGTCATTGAGCTAGCCCCTCGGATAAAAGCCGCATTCCCCCAGGTTGATGTCATCGCCTTGTATGGAGGGAGCGAGGATCGTAACAAAACAGCCCCCATTACACTCTCCACAACCCACCAATTGCTTCGCTTTTACAAAGCCTTCGACATGATCATCATCGATGAAGTGGACGCCTTCCCGTATTCCGTGGAACCGATGCTTCAATATGCTGTCAACCAAGCTAAAAAGGATATCTCGTCCACCATCTACCTTACCGCCACTCCAAATAAAACATGGAAAAAAGAAATTTCAGCCGGGAAAAGAAAAGCTGTCACGATTCCTGCGAGGTACCATCGTCAACCATTGCCTGTGCCTGAGTATGTATGGTGCGGGAACTGGGAGAAAAGACTAAAAAAGAAGAGATTGCCAGGGAATCTGATGGCCTGGATTAAGGAACATCTTGAAAAGGGGAAACAGGCTTTTTTGTTTGTCCCACGTATTACATATCTGGAAAGCATCGTCCAAGTTTTGCAGTCTATCGAACCACGAATACAAGGTGTCCATGCTGAGGCCCCCGATCGTAAAGAAAAGGTAGCTCGATTTCGTACTGGCGAAATCCCAATTATCGTCACAACGACCATTTTAGAAAGAGGAGTAACTGTTCCGAATATTGATGTGGCCGTCCTGGGCGCAGAGGATCGAATTTTTACGGAGAGTGCCTTAGTGCAAATTTCAGGCCGGGTTGGCCGCAGCGCTCAATTTCCAACCGGTCAGATATTATTTTTTCATTTTGGAAGAACAATGGAAATGGTGAAGGCGAAACAGCATATCGAAAAAATGAACAAAGAGGCTCTCCAAAATGGCTTCATTGATTGATTTTGCAGCCCATTTTGATTATGATTAAAGGTAACGGACAAAGAACGAATATGGTGGTGGTTTCCAGTGAAAAAGGTTGTTTATACGTTTGCGCTTTTGTTAATCATCGGTGGAGTATCATTGACAGGTTACTCGGTTTTTCAAATTTGGGATTCAAATCAAGCACAAAAAGAAGCATTGGTTCAGGCGGAGGAACTCATTTCAACGAATCCTGTAGAGGAAGAAGCAAAGAAGGATATGGTAATTCCAACTTTTGAAAAAGGCGAGACAATGGGAGTTTTAGAAGTTCCAAAGCTTGGTGAGAAAATGCCAATTATCGAGGGAACGGATGAGGATGAGCTGGCAAAGGGTGTGGGGCATTATCTCGGCACCGCGCTACCTACGCAAAATGATCAAATCGTTCTATCCGGTCACCGCGATACAACTTTTAGACGATTTGATGAGCTCGAGATTGGTGACACTTTTGTTGTGAAAATGCCATACGGTGATTTTACCTATGAAATTGTGGACACAAAAATCGTGGATGCGGACGACCGGACCATCATTAAATCAACGGCCCCAAATGAGGAGCTTGTAGTGACAACCTGTTATCCATTCGGATACATTGGAAACGCGCCACACCGCTTTATTTTCTATGGAAAAATGGTGAATTGACCTTGTGACCCCTAAGCCGGACGGAATCTGGCATAGGGGTTTTTGGATAGGTCCAAAGTATAGTTTTTCAAGCGTTTAAAAGGAATATTACAAAGTGATGTCAAATTAATGGAGGAGGACAAAATCATTTCCAATTTATGTTTATCATGTAATAATGAAAAAAGATAAAGAGAATGGAGAGGTTCATATGAAGGTTTTTAATGCAATGGAGCCATTAGTAGCTGAAGCAATTAATGATAATTGGTCTGAATTTAACCTGCCTTGTAAATGTGAACAGTGTAAAAATGATGTATTTGCCCTCACGCTTAATAATATACAGCCGCGTTATGTCTCGAAAGATAGTGGTATGGCGTATGTTCGTGCTCAATATTTTAATAAACAAATGATGGCTAATATCTATGTGAAAATCGCAGAAGCCGTGAACATCGTAGCAAAAAATCCTCAATGCGCTAATTTTCAAAGGAACTAACCGATGTCTACATGTATACTTTGTCATCAATATTTTGAAGAAGTGGATTCATGGGCATCCTTGTTTTCTCTAGTAGAGCCTGATCCACTTTGTTCTACTTGTAGTGAGAAATTCGAAATGATAGAAGGTGAACTTTGTGAATGTTGCGGACGACCTTTTTCGGGTGTGGCAGATGAATATCGCGAAGGAAACCTCTGCTATGACTGCGTTCGGTGGGACCAGGATTCTCGTTGGCAGGGTGTCCTCACAAAGAACCGGTCGATTTATCTCTATAATGACTTTGCAAAAGATGTGATCTCTCTCTATAAATTCCGCGGTGATTATGTGATTTCTTCCATCTTTAAAACCCCTCTTAAAAAAGCTTTCAAAACTCATTTTAATTCTTCCAATCTTGTTGTTCCCATTCCATTAAGTGACGAGCGATTGTTTGAACGTGGATTTAACCAGGCTAAGGCGTTAGCAGCATTGTTAGATGTGCAGGTACATGAAGTGCTGGCGAGGACTCACCTTGAGAAGCAATCGAAAAAGAGCCGTTCCGAGCGAATTCTTGCCGAAAATGTATTCCGTGTGACTGGAGAGGTTCAGGGTAAAGAAATTTTGTTAGTGGATGATATTTATACAACGGGATCGACGCTGAGGCATGCGGGGAAAGTGTTGCTAGAGGCTGGGGCGAAATCGGTCTCCGCTTTGACTTTGATGAGGGGATAGTCATTTCAAAAAACTTTCACTATAAACTCCTTTAAAACCACCGATATAATAGATAGAAAAAAGGTGATTGAGGAGAGAGTCAAAATGGCAGAACTAGCGAATTGCCCAAATTGTGGCAGTGTTTTTGTGAAAACGAATCTACGTGATGTTTGTGAAACATGCTATAAAGAAGAAGAAATCGCATTCGAAACAGTTTATACGTTCATTAGAAAAAAAGAAAATCGGACAGCTACCATTTTTGAGACCTCAGAGGGCACGGGTGTTGATGAGGAATTAATCATCAAATTTATTAAGACAGGCAGATTGCGTCTGGCGCAATTTCCAAACCTTGGATATCCTTGTCAAAAATGTCGTACTATAATTAGGGAAGGAAATTTATGTGATGAATGTGTAAATGAACTTCGCAGTGAATTATCAACTTTCGAAAAAGAGCAGAAACGAATCCAGGAACTACGAAATCGTGAAAAAAGAACGTATTTTGTTGATAAATAATCTAAACTTTTTCATGTCGCTGCCGATATAAGTAAAAAGAAATAAAGTTCGGATAGAAAGCGAGGTTTTACAATGAAAATTAACCAGTTCGGACCAGTCGGAATGAATCCATATAAGAAGCAGATGAACGAGGTAGCTGCTACAGAAAAGTCAACTCAAACGGATAAAGTTGAGATTTCTTCGGCTGCAAAACAGTTGCAGGAAACTTCACCTATAACCGTTGAACGTCAACAAAAGGTTGAAGCCCTAAAGCAACAAGTACAAAGTGGTACATATAAAGTGAACGTAGAGGACGTTGCGAAGAGCGTTTACGATTTTTATTTTAAAAAGTAATGTAAAAAAGGAGGGTCATTATGTCAGCTGAAAACTTAGTCTCAACGCTCAAAAAGATACTTATTTTACATCAAAACCTATTTAAGCTATCCGAGCGAAAAAAAGAAATTCTGAAAAAAGGCGACATCGATGCCCTCAACGAACAAATGAAGGAAGAACAAAAATACATTTTAGCAATCAAGCAAATGGAAAATGAACGGATGACTATTGTTGATAAATGGCTTGGACCACGAATTCAAGAGAAGACATTATCAAAATGTATCGAAGTTGCTGAAGACCCAATTCGTTCGGAGTTGATCGAATTACAAGAAGACCTGCTTAAAGTGACACAAGAATTAAAAGCAGTTAATGAATTAAATCAACAGCTCACACACCAGTCATTGCAGTATGTGAACATGTCGTTGGACATGTTACTGCCACAGGAACAAACTGCTACTTACGGAAACCCAGCGGGTACAAAAGAGAAAAAGCAAACACGCTCAATGTTCGATTCGAAAGCTTAACTTATTCAGTGGTGGTTTACCGAGAATAAGTAAAGGCCTTCGGCGGATGCCACAGATTTTTAAAGGAACTTTTCGAGCAAGCTCGAAAAAATCTGGGCGCAAATACGCCAAGGCGCATTTGATTTATTGGAGGATGGAAAAATGGTATCAACCTTTCATGGACTAGAAACAGCACGCCGTGGCATGATGACCCAGCAGAGTGCATTATATACAACTGGACATAATATTGCGAATGCGAGCACACCTGGCTACACAAGACAGCGGGTCAACTTCACCCAGACAACTCCATATCCATCTCCTGGTCTAAATGCACCAAAATTTCCAGGTCAGCTTGGAACAGGTGTTGAGGCTGGTACGATTCAACGTGTGCGTGAGAGCTTTATAGACGCACAATTCCGGGGTGAGCAAACGAAAACCAGTTACTGGGGAACACGCGCAAGTGCCTTAGGAAAGATGGAAGAAATAATGAACGAGCCAACGGAAACGGGTCTTGCAAACACATTGAATCAGTTTTGGCAATCCCTGCAGGATTTAGCGGCTAACCCAGAAGACCAAGGTGCACGTTCGGTTGTGCGCCAGCGTGGTGAAATGGTGGCAAACACGTTCAACTATCTATCAAACTCATTAACTGCGATAAAGGACGATTTTGGCAAGCAAATCAGTGTAACTGTGAAAACAGTAAACTCGCTTTCTGACCAAATTAGTAAAATTAATAAGCAAATTTCAGAGATTGAACCAGTTGGTTATTTACCAAATGATTTATACGACGAACGTGATCGGTTAATTGATGAGCTTTCGAAGTATGTTGAAGTTAAGGTTCATCCTCCACGAAGTAGCGGTGGTGACTCATTACCAGTTGCAGAGGGTATTCTAGATATTTCAATTGTTGGTGAAAATGGGACTGAGACGAAACTGATAGAAGGAAGTAATTTTAAAAAGCTTTCTGTCGTACCAGCAATCGATTCAGATGGTGACGGAGTAAATGATCAGCCAACGGGTCCTGTTACTGGATTTCAATTAGATGGACAAGCTGTTCCATTTATTCGTAGCGGAGAAATGAAGGCATTAGTTGATGCTTACGGTTATGTGGAAAATGGCGAGGAAAAAGGCATCTACAACAAAATGCTAGATGACTTGGATAAAATGGCATATTCGTTTGTCACACAGTTCAATGCTGTGCATAGTCAGGGGTATACATTGAAGACTTCAACAGATGAAAGTAATCCTGGTGGCGACTTCTTTGAACCGTTTAACAATGGATATAAAAACGCAGCAGCAACAATAAGCGTTTCTTCTAACATAGACAATTTAAGTAATATCGCTGCTTCAAATGCCCCTGGGGAATCAGGAAATGGCTTGAATTCTACAAATCTAGCAAATGTAAAGAACACTGATTTTAGCAATATACCAGGTTCAGAAATTAAGGCAGGTAGTATTCAGTCCTTCTATGAATCTCTTATCGGTTCTATGGGAGTTGATTCACAGGAAGCAATCCGTATGGCGGATAATGCGGCAGTACTGAAGGATTCTGTAGAAAACCGCCGTCAGTCCGTTAGTGCGGTTTCATTAGATGAAGAAATGACGAACATGATCAAATTCCAGCATGCCTACAACGGGTCTGCAAGAATGATTACAGTACTCGATGAAATGCTTGATCGAGTCATTAACGGCCTAGGAACTGGTGGAAGGTAGGTGTAAAAAATGCGCGTAACACAATCGATGCTAACGAATAACATGTTGCGAAATCTAAGCAACAGCTATGAAAGACTTGGAAAATACCAGGACCAATTAAATACACAAAAGAAAATCACAAAGCCTTCTGATGATCCAGTAGTGGCAATCAAGGGAATGCGTTATCGTACAGACCTTAAGGAAATTGAGCAATATCAGCGCAATCTATCTGAAGCTTACACTTGGATGGAGTCAGCCGATGATGCGATGGATAAAATGACACAGGCACTTCATCGGGTAAGGGAGTTAACGGTGCAGGCGAGTACAGGAACGAATGGACCTGATGAAAAGGCTAATATTGCAGTTGAGATTGAGCAATTAAAAGAGCACATTGCAACGATTGCGAATACAAAGGTTGGGAATAAGTTTATTTTCAATGGTACAAATACAACAGAAGCACCGGTTGATTTAGCTACTTCTAATATTTCAATGTCAAATAGTGATGTATTGCTTGAAGTTTCTAAAGGCATACACATGAATGTGAATGTAAAAGCTAAGGACCTTTTACAAGGCAGTAACACAAATGATATCTTTACCGAGCTTGATCATTTAATTAATGATCTTAACTCCGACGGAGATGTTGGAAAATATCTAGATACAATAGATTCTCATGTATCCAATGTCGTAGCAAATCGTGCAGATTTGGGGGCAAGATATAACCGCATAGAACTCATTGATGAACGACTAGGTTCGCAAGAGGTGATTGCAACTAAGATTATCTCTGAAAATGAGGATGCTGAAATGGAAAAAGTGATTATTAACTTAACAACAGCAGAAGCAGTACACCGTGCAGCTCTTGGAGTAGGCGCAAAAATTATGCAGCCAACACTTATGGACTTTTTACGTTAAGCTATCTTTTTAGGAGATAGCTTTTTTATTAGAGGTGAAACTATGGAGTTAGCTCAAATACGTTTAGAATCTCAGAATGCAAAAATAGGTATGCGAACTACAAAACCAGTTCAAGAAATCAAGCAACCTAAAGCGGATTTATCAATCGAACAGCCAAAGGCCGAGTTGAAGATCGAAACTACACCGGGAAAGCTGACAATTGATCAAACTGAAGCATGGGCAGATATGGATTTAAAGCATATTTCACGTCGTATCGCGGAAGCCGCTGATAAAGGGTACCAAGATTCCCTTGAAGGAATTGCGAGACGAGCACAAGAAGGCCAGGAACTCATGACAATAGAGAATGGTGGAAATCCAATCGCACAAATTGCCAAAAGAAATAGTGAAGGACCAGAGCTCCAGTTTAACGTAGGATGGATACCATCTCACTTTAGTGTTAAGACTAATTATGTTCCGGCCGAGGTAGACATTGAAGTGAATGTGAAAAAACCAAATATAAATGTTGGGATTAACAAACCAATTCACGAATACACTCCTGGAAAAGTAGATATAACTTTGGACCAAAAACAATCATTGAAAGTAGATTTTGCTAATTTAAAATATATCGGTGTAAACTACGAGCAACAGATTTAAAAAAGGTTGTGAAGAAATGAAAATTGAAACGAAATATCATGGTGAGATACATATAGAAGAAAAGGATATTATTACGTTTGCGAATGGAATACCCGGATTTTTAGAAGAAAAGAAATTTATCTTTTTACCCTTTGGTGAAGATACAGGTATTTCAATTATGCAATCTGTTAGCAATGCTGGACTAGCCTTCGTTGTTACTAACCCATTCCTTTTCTTAAAAGAATATGATTTTACAATTGACGATCAAGTGGTCGAACAGCTCCAACTCGAATCAGAAAAAGATGTTACGGTTTATGTGATACTAACCGTTCAAGATCCATTCGAAAAAACAACAGCGAACATGCAAGCTCCTGTTATTATAAATACAAAAAAACAATTAGCTAAGCAAGTTATTTTAACAAATACTTCATATCAAACAAAGCATTCGATTTTTGAAAAAGGAAAAGTATCAGCTAAATAGGAGGTGGGAGAATGCTTGTATTAACTAGAAGAATCAATGAATCAATAAAAATTGGTGATGATATTGAAATTACAATATTATCAGTGAGTGGAGACCAAATTAAAATCGGAATAGAAGCACCAAAATATATTGAAATCCACAGGAAAGAAGTTTACCTAGATATTCAAAATGAAAACAACCAAGCCTCCCAAACTTCAATTAATTTGTTAAAACAACTGAATCTCAATTTTAAGAAAACCCGTTAAACTAAAAATGATAGCGGGTTTTTTTATTCGCGAAATATTTGTTGGAAAAAATCTAAAAATCTATTAAACAATTACAAAACATGTCGATATTAAGTATGTAAAACAAATAAGTATAAAAGGCGGCCGACTTTTGTACTATTTGTAAATATATTAAATTCCACAAGGATGTGGGATTACAAACATTCAAGGAGGAAATAAGAAATGAGAATTAATCATAATATTGCGGCGCTTAACACGTATCGTCAGTTGAATAGTGCTTCAACAGCTCAATCAAAATCAATGGAGAAATTGTCTTCAGGTCTTCGTATTAACAATGCAGCAGATGATGCAGCAGGTCTTGCAATCTCTGAAAAAATGCGTGGTCAAATTCGTGGATTGGATATGGCTTCTAAGAATGCTCAAGATGCAACATCTTTAATTCAAACAGCAGAAGGAGCTTTAAACGAAACAGAAAGCATTCTTCAACGTATGCGTGAATTATCAGTTCAATCTTCTAACGATACAAATACTGATTCTGACCGTAAAGAAATTCAAAAAGAAATCAGTCAGTTAAAGGATGAAGTAAATCGTATTTCAACTGATACTGAGTTTAATACTAAGAAATTATTAAACGGTAGTGTTGGAAATAATGCTAATACTACATCTACAAATGAATTGGGTATTTCAGGTGTTAAAGTTACTGACTCAGGTTTAGCATCAGATACTTATACTATAACTACAAATAATGCTGCTGAATTAGCAGCAGATGTTAAAACGAATACAACTGGTTTAGATGCTAGCAGTGATTTTGCAATGACAGCTACAAGTGATATTGCAGGTTTAGAACTAGGTAATTACACATTAAAAGTGTCAGATGCTGCAGGTGGAAAATTTGATTTCTCATTAGTTGATGAAAATGGAACAGAAGTTGCTAAAGCAGCGGGTGTAGATTTTAACGACGTTGCTGGAGATAGTACAGCCGATGATGCTGTTCTTCAAAGCACAGATGGTAAAAAATTCACAATTTCAGCTGGTTCATCTACTGTACAAGCTGGTGAAATGACATTTAACTTAAATGCAACTTATGCTACAGCAGCAGATGACTTTTCAATTACAAATACTGCAGGAACAACTACCTTTGAAAGTAATGATAGCCTAACTATCAATGATAGTGATTTTGAAGCAGGTGGGTTATCATTTAAGATGACCACCGATATTGCATTAGCCACTGGTGATACAGAAGTAGTAACTTCAAACAGTTCTTTGTCTATGCATATTGGTGCTAATGAGAACCAAACAATGAAAGTTGATATCAATAAAATGGACACTGAAATCCTAGGCATTAAAGATATTGATGTTACAACTCAAGCTGGTGCGGAAACTGCGATTACAGCAATTAATGATGCTATTACAAGTGTTTCGGCTGAGCGTTCTAAACTTGGTGCCTTCCAAAACCGTCTAGAACACACAATAAACAACCTAGGTACGTCTTCTGAAAACCTAACTGCTGCGGAATCTCGTATCCGTGACGTAGATTATGCTTTAGCTGCTTAAGCAGTGACAAGCACAGTCGTCCTAGCTGGTAACGGCTAGTGATTATGATCGGGTGAATTGCTGGAAAACCCTTAGAGCTTTTCTTACCACAACGTAGTTGGAAACGACATGCGTGATGGTTTGAAAAAAGAAAAGATATGGGCAATCAGCAGCCAAGCTCCTGTCTCGAAAGAGTGGAGAAGGTTCAACGACTAGGATAGACCATCTAAGGCAAATGCTATGATGATGAAATCCATAGGTGAAACAATGTACATCAGCATTGTGAATCCGTAGTGCCCGACCCCTACTAGATTGCTAGAGGGTGAAGATATAGTCTAGTCATTTGTGAAAGCAAATGTTCGCACGATGGCGAAAGAAATGATGAACCAAACTAAGAATTCTATTCTTTCTCAAGCAGCACAAGCAATGTTGGCTCAATCTAATCAAATGCCTCAAGGAGTATTACAACTCTTGAGATAATGATTGAAGGGCGTCTAGCTTGGTAACGAGCTAGAGTATAACTGGGTGAATTGCTGGAACTTCCTAAAGCCTCATCAACCACAACGTAACTGGAAACGGTAAACGTGAAGGTGTGAAAATGATGTAGATGAAACAATGGATAATCAGCAGCCAAGCTCCTGTGAGGAAACTCTGGAGAAGGTTCAACGACTAGGGAAAACGGTCTAAGGCGAGAGCTATGACTATGAATCTCGTAGGGCAGCAAATTCTGTTCGAAGTGCCCAGCTCCATAAAGATTATGGATGAAGATATAGTCTATTCTGTCATCGAAAGATACAGTCGCAAAGCAAGCGAACCAACAACCACAAGGAGTTCTACAACTTCTTCGTTAATAAATTTTCATTAAAGATGGCTACCATTAAAGGCGGCCATCTTTTCTTAATTCTTTTAATTTGTAAACTATTGACCAATAAGATCTATTTAAACATTCTGCTATACCCCTGTCTTTTTCTCCATTCAATTTCAGCTGAACTATTTTTTGAATTTCAGTTTCTGTATAATTCTTATTCCTATCACTATTGGAGGAAAGAACTTTATAACCTGGATATTTTTTTTGATAGATTTCTGTTTCTTGTTGAAGCCGCCACTCCCAGTTAGTTTTATAGTACATACTTTGGCAAGTAGCGGTGATTGGGGATATTCTTTTTAGAAAATCGTATGTAATATCTGTTGAAGTGAACCTTAAGATGTGGCCATATCCATCTCCGCGTTTGTTAATTGAAAATTTTATTTGAAAGGTTTTTTGAATATGATTATTAAGTATTTGTAATTGGTCAAGTTGAAAGTTTTGCAAATACAGAAATACATTTGGAGTTAAATATATAATCTTTTTATTGTGGTTTATTCTTGAGGTAATTGAGAGAGTTCCATCGTCCATGTAAATAATAGCTAAAAAGTGTAAAAGTGTACACTTAGATAATAATTCAATTGGTATAACTTTTTCTCCAGAAGGATTGTAGAAATGCGGATATAATTCAGTAAATAGAGGCAGTGATTTTGACCTTAATGTATTGCTCTTAGGTGTGATGTACAATAAATCAGGAATATATGACATCTTCCATTTTCGATAGTCTATTTGTTTGATACCAAAATGTTCACGGTAACTATTATTTTTACTTCTGGAGCCTTTATACAACTTTGTTATTTCACCATCTCCAATAATACTTCCAATTAGTACATTTTGTTGAATATCTGTAAGATTGTAAAAATCCATCGTATCCCCTCCCTGTACATATTATACCAAACGTACGTTCCCTGTATAAGAGGTAAATTAAAATAATGTAGAACATAATGAAGTTAGCTTAATATTTTTTTTATCATACCGATATAACTAATAAAGGCCAGTTCATTTAGGAGGAAATTAAATGTCGATCGATAAAGTCTCTTCTGGCACAACGATGAACTTCAACACAGACTATACTCAATCAAAAAAATCATATGAATCTGAATTCAAAGGGGCTACCCTGAGTGACACGGAACCAACCCTTTCGTCCCAAATATACTCAAAAGATAACGTCCAACAGGTCATTGATAGCCTTAATAAATTTTTAGAACCAAATAATACTTCCTTAAAGTTTGAGCTTCATGAGCAATTAAACGAATACTACGTGACAATTGTGAACAACGATACACATGAAGTAGTACGTGAAATCCCTTCAAAGAAAATACTAGATATCTATGCTGCAATGACTGAGTTTCTTGGTTTTGTGGTAGATAAAAAGATTTAAAGGTGGTGAGCACCCATGAATATGAGAATTGGTGGATTGGCAAGTGGAATGGATATTGATCAGATTGTTACTGATTTAATGAAGGCTGAGCGTATTCCGTTAAACAAGCTCAATCAACAAAAACAAATCTATGAGTGGCAACGTGATCAATATCGTGATATGAATAAATTGTTGGCTGAACTTGATACGATGGCATTTGATATGACATTGCAACGAACTTATCAAACGAAAACAGCAATTAGTTCGAATCCAAGCGCTGTTACAGCAACTGCAAGTACTGCAGCATCGAATGGTAATTATAAAATTAAAGTAGACCAGCTAGCAACAGCCGCAACACGAGTTAGTCAAACTGGGATTTCTGCTACTGGTACAAAAATTGACCCAAATAAGGCATTAAATACACAATCCTTTGCTGGTGGAAATGATTTTAGTGATTTTACAATCGTCACATATAATGAGGATGGCACAAGAAAAGAACCTGTAACGTTTGAAATTGATCCTAGTAAAGATACACTAAATACTGTTTTAAAAAAGATTACAGATTCCGATTTAGGAGTGCGTGCATTCTATGATAGTACCTCTGATAAGGTGGTCCTTGAACGTACAGTTACTGGTGATTTTAATAAAACAGAAGATAATACAGAATTTTTAGGAGCAGAGATTGGGTACAACGGTACTACGGCTAGCTTCTTAGCGAATACATTACAAATAAAAGCTGGTAATCAGGATCCTGTAACAGGTAATTGGACAAAAAATGAAACTGGCGGTACCAATGCGAAATTCACTTATAATGGTGTCTTGACGGTTGAGCCAACTAAAAATGAATATACAATAAACGACCTTACATTGAAATTCAATGCAGTTACTACTGGCGAAGAGACCATTACAGTTTCTCAAAATACCGAAGATGCCTTTGATAAAATCGTTAAATTCGTTGATAAGTACAATGAAGTCATTGAAAAAATTAATAGTAAACTCGGTGAAACCCGATACCGAGATTATCATCCGTTATCCGATGAAGAACGCGAAGGAATGAGCGATAAGCAAGCTGAAAAATGGGACGAGATGGCTCAAAGTGGCTTATTGAGGAACGATTCTATTTTATCCAGTGGCCTTAACCAAATGCGAATGGACTTTTATTCACCTATCTCTGGCCTTAAAGAAGGATTTAGTCAATTAGCTGAGATTGGCATTAAAACTTCATCTAACTATTTGGATAGAGGAAAGTTATTTATCGACGATCCTGATAAATTGAAGCAAAAGCTGGCAGAAGACCCAAATGCAATTTATAAGATGTTTTCTGCTGAAGGGACAGCCTATGAAGATAAAGGGATTGCTAGACGCCTAAGAGATTCGATTAAAGGAACAATTACAAATATTGAATCTAAGGCAGGGAAATCTACCATGACAAACCAGCAGTTTACGATTGGTAGAAATTTAACAAATATAGATAGCCAAATCGATCGATTCGAAGACCGTCTCATGCAAATCGAAGATCGCTACTGGCGTCAATTTACAGCGATGGAAAAAGCAATTCAACGTGCGAATCAACAATCCGCATACCTCATGCAGAACTTTTTCAGTGGATAATAAAGTGAAACTTCATCAGTGAGGGGGATTTTCAACCCAGACAGATTGTTAGTTTTATGGGCAGTTATCTCCCACTACTCATCCTTATTGGATCACAAAATTTTGAGGTGGGGGATATACTGCCCGTTAAGAGGGATAAAAGGAGTGTAACGTAAATGGCAATTGGAAATCCGTATCAAGCATATCAATCAAACTCAGTTACGACTGCATCACCAGGTGAGCTTACGTTAATGCTCTACAATGGTTGTTTGAAATTCATTAAACTCGCACACAAAGCGATTGAGGAAAATAATATTGAAGCAAAAAATACAAATTTGCAAAAGGCCCAAAACATCATTCGTGAGTTCATGGTCACGTTAAACATGGATGTGGAAGTATCCAAAAACATGATGGCGATGTATGACTATATGAATCGCCGCCTAATGGAAGTAAATCTTAAGAATGACCTTGAGATTTTGGCTGAGGTAGAGGAACTTGTAACAGACTTCCGTGACACATGGAAGGAAGTTATTCAACTGAATCGTCAACGTCAGCACGGTCAAGGTGGACAAATCTAGTGAATCCGGTAAATAGTCTGTACCGCATTACAAAGGAATTACATGGCATCTTGTCGGAACCTGTTCCACAGGAAAAACGTGATGAGGTCATTGAAAAAATTACGGGTCTCCTTGATGAACGGGAGCAGCTAATATCAAAAGTAAAACCCCCTTTCACCGAGGAAGAGGGGAAATTTGGTGCTGAAATTGTCCAAATGAATGTATTTATAGATAGTAAACTAGTTTGTCTAAAAAAAGAGATCGAATTGGATATCGCCAACCAAAAAAAGCGAAAAGTAACGACAACCAAATACGTCAATCCTTATCAATCGGCACCTTCTGACGGAATGTTCTTTGATAAGAAGAAATAGTTGCCATCTAGAAAAGGTGGCTTTTTTCTATGACGTATTTACTCAAAATAAGAATTGCTATAATGGTGGGACGCGGGACCTGTCCCTAGGTCCCACCAATTTATTACAGATTTACCGAATTATTAAACGCTTTTACAGCAGCCTCCGCCACTTGAACATCATGAGGAACTGTACTACCACTTACTCCGACAGCTCCTACAACTTTTCCGTCAATCTCAAGTGGGATCCCACCGCCGAACACGACAAGGCGTCCATTGTTTGTTGTATTCAATCCATAAAGTTCTGCTGCAGGAACCGTTGCATCTGCTAAGTTTGCTGACGGCATTTTTAATGCGACAGATGTCCAGGCCTTATTTTGAGCAATATCAATGCTCGCTAACCAAGCATCATCCATCCGGTGAATCGCAATCAGATTTCCACCTTCATCCACAACTGAAATCACCATGGATACTCCAATTTTATTGGCTTCTTCTTCCGCACCTGCAATGATTTTTTTAGCTAAATCTAATGTGATTTTACTCATAATAATAACCTCCTTATTTTCAAATATCTTATTTATTCAACATTTCATGAGGGTCGATGACAAATTTTTTGGAAGCACCTTGATCAAATTCAGCATACGCGGCCGGTGCTTGATCTAAGGAGATGAGTGTTGCATTTACAGCTTTTGCAATTTGTGCTTTCCCACTTAGGATTGCCATCATCAAGTCACGGTGATATTTCATAACCGGTGTTTGGCCCGTTACGAAAGTATGTGCTTTCGCCCATCCAAGTCCCAGTCGAACTTTTAACGTACCGATTTTCGCATCCTTGTCTACTGCACCTGGGTCACCTGTAACATATAATCCTGGAATACCAAGTCGACCTCCGGCACGGGTTACTTCCATAATGGAGTTCAAAACAGCAGCAGGCGCTTCACCAGCGCCAGCACCATGCCCGTGGGCTTCAAAACCGACACAGTCAATGGCACAATCTACCTCTGGAACACCTAAGATTTGTTCGATTTGCTCGCCGAGGTCTGGATGCTCTCTAAGGTTTACAGTTTCACAGCCGAAACTTCTCGCTTGTGCAAGACGCTCCTTGTTTAAGTCACCAACAATTACAACCGAAGCGCCTAGAAGTTGAGCAGAATGGGCTGCAGCCAAGCCAACAGGGCCTGCTCCCGCAACATATACAGTTGAACCAGGCTTTACGCCAGCACTCACCGCACCATGATAGCCTGTTGGGAAAATATCAGAAAGCATCGTTAAATCAAGGATTTTTTCTAAGGCTTGATCTTTATCTGGAAACTTCAGCAACTGGAAGTCCGCATAAGGAACCATTACATACTCGGATTGTCCACCGACCCAGCCTCCCATGTCGACATATCCGTAAGCGGAGCCTGGACGGTCTGGGTTTACATTTTCACAAATATGTGTGTTCTGTTCTTTACAACTACGGCAACGGCCACACGCAATATTAAAAGGTACGGAAACAAGATCTCCTTTTTTAATAAATTCGACATCGCGTCCTACCTCAATGACCTCACCCGTAATTTCATGACCGAGAACAAGCCCCGATGGAGCCGTCGTCCGACCACGAACCATATGCTGATCACTTCCGCAAATATTAGTGGTAACAACTTTTATAATGACCCCATGGTCACACTTACGACCAACATTTAAAGGATTTACTCCCGGTCCGTCTCTAAGAATCAAATCTGGGTAGGTAATATCTTCAATCGCTACACGTCCAGGACCTTTGTATACTACAGCTCTGTTTCCTGCCATTTTTCCTTCCCCCAATCTCCTCGTATAGTAAGTTTATAGTCCTCTTTCGAGGTAATTTCCAATTAAAATATTGTTCTTTGATAATTCTATAGATGTTAGTTCAGATAGTGGGGGGCTAGCCCCCCACCATCTGAAAAAGTTTTCCAAAGGGTGGACTTTTCGTGATGTCCCTAGATAATGGTCTTAGGATCGTTTGGGGGATTTCTATCATCTCCTGTAGCTTTGACTACTACAAAAGTCTGTCTCCCCAGTCCTTGTTCGAACTTCTAACCCGCAGGCTGTTCCCTTTGGCAGCCCATGCTGGAAGTTGCAGCTTCCAGGCAGCTCATGGACCAAAGTGAGTTCTAATACGCGAGGGTGATTGACCGACAAGTACACTGGGGATATCCCGAAGAGTCCTTCCCTTGATCCTAGATTGAAAGGAGGTTAGCCACCATGAAATTATTTGTTGGAATAGACGTTAGCTCTCAAGATATGAAAGCTTGTGTCATGAATTTTGAAGGAAAAGCATTAACTGCTCTCACTGTTGACAACAATTTGACAGGGGCATCTTATCTGAAAGATCTGATTGTCAAGATAGCCCAAAGTAACTCAATTTCCGAGATTCAAATCGGGATGGAGGCCACTTCAGTCTATAGTTGGCATCCTGCTATGTTTTTTCACGAGGATGAATCTCTTAAAGAATTTAAAACAACAGTCTTTACTATTAATCCAAAACTAATTAAAAAATTTAAAGAGTCATATGTTGACCTGGATAAAACAGACCAAGTCGATGCTTGGATTATTGCAGATCGCTTACGGTTTGGACGTCTTCCACTAACGGCGGTCATGCAGGAACAATTTATTGCTCTTCAAAGGTTGACAAGAATGAGATATCATCTCGTTCATAACCTAACGCGAGAAAAGCAATATTTTCTGCAACACTTATTTTATAAGTGTAGTTCCTTTACGACTGAAGTGGATAGTTCGGTTTTTGGAAATGCCATGTTAGAGCTATTTCTTGAACAATATAGCTTAGATGAAATTAGCTCAATGGATCTTCAAGAACTTGCGAATTATCTTCAAGATAAGGGCAAAAATCGCTTTACTGACGCCGAGTGTGTGGCGAAATCCATTCAAAAGGCTGCGAGATCTTCCTACCGATTATCAAAGTGTGTGGAAGATTCTATCGACCTATTATTAGGGACTTCAATAGAGTCCATCCGTAGTATAACTAAACAGATTAAAGAACTTGACAAAGCCATCCAAAAGCTTCTAGAAGGTATCCCTAATACCTTACAGACGATTCCAGGAATAGGCCCAGTCTATACCGCTGGTATTTTAGCCGAAATTGGACAAATTGATCGCTTTGATAACCAAGCTTCCATTGCCAAATATAGTGGACTTACATGGTCCAAGCATCAATCAGGCAAGTTCCAAGCTGAGGAAACCAAAATGATACGTTCAGGAAATAGATTTCTTCGTTATTACCTTGTTGAAGCTGCCAACTCGGTTCAACGAAATGAACCTGAATTTCGGGCATACTACCTGAAAAAATATCGTGAGGTTCCTAAGCATCAACACAAAAGAGCACTCGTCTTAACGGCAAGAAAACTTGTGCGGTTGGTCGATGCGCTGCTACGCAACGATCAAGTCTACACGCCAAGAAGGAAGGTGAATAACTAAAGGATAAAACATCCTAAATCCTTCAATGTTTTCCAGTAAATGGTTTAATATCTTACTGGGTTTCTTAAGTATTGTCTTTTTTAGGTATTGGTTGGCTTACAATTTCCAATTCCTTAGATTTTGGTACTTGACATATTACCGCAGGACTTTTGATAGAGTTAATTCCCTTGAATTTGAATATTCTCTACCTTACATCTAGTCTAAAAAATAAATCTTTTGTTTGGAAGAACGCACTTTTTTGTGAGAAGATTACCTTAAGGATACTTTTGAGCCAGTGAGGAGGAGAAGTATTTAATGGATGATTTACGGAGGGAAGTCAGAAAGAAACTTGAGAATGGTGAATTTAATTGTGAAAAGGAATTGACATTATCCATTATTAGCGGCAAATGGAAAATTACGATTATTTACTATTTAGCAACTGGTGGTCCATTACGTTTTAGTGAAATTAAACGATTATTTCCGAAAATAACGCATAAGGTGTTAACGACCCAGGTTCGAGAGTTGGAGGAAGATGGCATTGTTCATCGGAAAGTATATCCCGAAGTTCCTCCGAGAGTGGAATATTCATTGACAGATTTAGGTCAAAGCCTAATGCCGATTGTTTTCATGATGTACGATTGGGGAAAACAAAATATCAAATCGTTTACTAATTAAGGTAAACGCTGGTAAAAAATAAATAGTTGGACATACTACTACTGAAGAATTCTTCAAGCAATCCCATCTAAGACACCACACAAGTTCCATTCATAACTCACCTTAGACATGCATATATTTTTACACCTACACATAATGTTTACAAATTCACATTACTAGCAGGAAAAAAGGATAACGGGGACGATTTTATCCATTTTCTGGTGGGACAAGTTAACATGAACGAAACTAGCCCCTTGTCGTAATCCCGTAGGTTAATTTGGTTAGACTGTTTAACGGAGATTAAAAAATCAAACCAAATCAGAGCTACATTACGAAAGGAGCTAGTTATATTATGAAGGATACCATAAAATACGTAGGTTTAGACGTTTCAAAGGAAAAAATTTCTGTTGCGATTGCTGAAGAAGGAAGAGACGCACCTAGATATTATGGAATGATCCCACACTCTTTAGAGGCTATTAGAAAATTAGTTAAGAAATTAGGAGATAAAAAACAGATAAAGGTATGTTATGAAGCAGGCCCAACAGGTTACCCATTGTACCGCTTCTTCTTAAGTTTAGGAATAGAGTGTTTTGTAATCGCACCATCCCTAATCCCTTCTAAGCCAGGAGAACGGATTAAAACAGACCGAAGGGATGCGGTTAGGCTTGCTCAATTATTCCGTGCTGGTGAATTAACATCTATTTATGTACCAACTGAAGACGATGAAGCTCTTCGAGATTTAGTTCGTGCTCGTGAAGATGCCAAAGAGGATGAATTAAGGGCAAAACATCGACTCACTAAGTTTTTATTAAGACACAATATTAAGCCTCCTACTGGTGTTCGCAAATGGACCCTTAAGTATCGGGAATGGTTAAACAAGTTAAAATTTACTCGTTCTACGTCTAGAATTGTATTCCAAGAATATTACTATCAACTTCAAGAGATCGAACAACGGATAAAACGGTTAGAGAAAGAAATAGATATCCAAGCAACCGAAGGTTTACACGCTCCTGTAATTCAAGCACTTCAATCGCTTAGAGGTGTGGCAACTATTACAGCCACAAGTTTAGTGGCAGAGATTGGGTCCTTTAAAAGATTTACCTCGGCTAAACAATTCATGTCATATGTAGGTCTTATCCCAAGCGAATATTCTAGTGGTGAGAGTCGAAGACAAGGTAAGATTACGAAAACAGGGAATAAACACGTTCGCCGTCTTCTGATAGAAGCAGCCTGGAGTTATCGATATCAACCTGCAGTAAAAGGAGAATTAAAAAGAAGACAAGAAGGTCAGTCGGCCGTTGTTCAAGCTATATCATGGAAAGCTCAAAATCGTCTTCATAAAAAGTATTTCCGATTATTATCAAGGGGTAAAGAAAGTGGGAAAGTCGTAACGGCAGTGGCAAGAGAACTAGCTGGGTTTATCTGGGCAGTCACGCAGGAAATAGAAACAAACTCTAGAGTTTTAATTGAATCTTAATCTATTATAAAAATTCGTTTATAAAAAACTGCAGTTAAATTATGTGATTTTAAGAGTAGGGCTCGAAGGCAAAGTATAACACCGGAAAGGATAATCCACGTGGTCCCTTTGTGCTATGTCTAAATAGGCTAACGCACGTGACGAGTTGGTGGTAGATCCTTTATACGGAAAGATAAAATGTGAGAATCCACGAATATCAGAGTGCTTACCGAAGCTTAGATTTTTGCCTTCGTGCCGTGTTCTTAACTTCTGAATAAAGGAGGAATTTAATTCTCAGCTTTAAAAAGTGTCTCAATCTATGGATTACCAGTCAAGGAGAGCACTTGACAGGCAATCCATAGATTGAGGAGTAGTCAGTAAGCTGAGAAGGGTAATCCCTAGACATAAAATGTCTCCAACATTTATAAAAAAGAAAAGAAGCCCAAAAATGCTTCTCTTCTTAAGTGCGCCAAAAAACGGCAATTATAATTAGGGATTCGAGGGGAACTTGACAGTTTCGTTCATATCAGGGACCTGTCCCTGTGACCCAACCAAGGCGCATCCGTGACCCACGGGGATAGCTTTGTTTGTGTAAACATTGTTTACAATTTCACAATTTCTCCATATTTATTTTACAAAAAAGCAGGAATTGGGGAGGGGTGTGTAGAATTAGTTAATATAACCTTAATTTAAAAAGGGTTATATTGTTACACAGGTTGGTTACCCTAAAAAGGGTCTTGGCTGTGTCCAATGCATTAGAGTTAAAAGGAGGAGTTCATGTATGAATTACAACGTTCGTGGTGAAAACATTGAGGTAACTCCAGCATTGCGAGAGTATGTTGAGAAAAAGGTAGGAAAGCTTGAACGCTATTTCGATGGCACTCCAGATGCAAAAGTAAATGTTAACTTAAAAGTAAATAATGCGAAGGACCATAAAATAGAGGTTACGATTCCGATGACACAGCTTGTGCTTCGTGCGGAGGAGTCTAATGAGGATATGTATGCAGCGATTGACCTTGTGACTGATAAGCTTGAACGCCAAATCCGCAAGCATAAAACAAAAGTCAACCGTAAGCTTCGTGAGAAAGGCTCTACTCGCACTCTGTTTGAGAATGGCGGGGCAGCTACTGCTACTGCGGTTCAGGATATCGAGGACGAGGATTACGAATTAGTTCGTACCAAGCGTTTTGATTTGAAACCGATGGATAGTGAAGAAGCGATTCTTCAAATGAATATGCTTGGCCACAATTTCTTTGTTTTCACAAATGCGGAAACCAATACAACCAATGTCGTGTATCGTCGTAAAGATGGTAAATACGGAATCATTGAACCTAACTAATAAAACTAACTTACGAGTGCACAGTCTGAATTCAGACTGTGCCTCTTTTATGTAGGCTGTGTTAAATGTCGATGTTGAACCTTATATTTTGTTGATTGGAGTGGAAGGTACGAGATCCTCGAAAATGCTGGCATTTTCTTCGTGCGGTGTAGTTTCAAGGAAGCAAATTCAACGTCCTGCGGGAAAAGCGTGTCCAAGGGAGACCCCGCAGGAGCATAGCGACTTGTCCAGTTGCAGCGGCTAGAAACTCGAGAAATTTCAACTCCTCCTTCAGAGGCAAAATACGCCTCTTTGTCGGAGTTTCCAATTTTCTCGTTTCTGTGCAAGCCGCCTCCACATTCGTTAAGGAGGCTTCCGGACCGCCCGCGGAAAGCGAGTACCTGCAGCGGAAATCAACACTATTAATTAACAGAGCCTTTATGTAAAGGACATTCCTACCATACTAAAAAATAGGGTAAATCCCCCATGGCCAAATACTCCCACAACATTGATAATAAAATTGAGGGACAACCCTTACTAAATGATTTTAAAGCAGGGATCTAAATGACAACTATCCTACAACCTACTCTTTCAAATATTGCAATTATCTTATTTCTATATATGTGTATTAGTCTATTAGTATCCAACCGAAAATCCATTCACAAGTATCTTTTCTCAGCGAGTATTCTTATTCTTACCGCGACTTGTGTTATTTTTCTGTTCTATTTGCCGATCCGTTTTGAAGGATATCAGTTCGATCTCCGCCTTGTGCCATTGGTGGTTTTTTCACTTTTGCTGGGGTGGAAACATGCGATTCCTATCCTAATCATAACGGTTAGCTGGAGGCTTGGCATGGCTGGCGTGGGAGCTATGCCAGGCGTGGTATTTGGTATGGTATTACCTGTGTTGCTGGCTCTTCTTTTTCATAGAAAAGATCGAGTCATGCCAAAGCCGTATACCCTGTTCATTTTAATCATAGCCAGCTGGCTCATCTCGGATGTCCCGATTATCTTTCTCGTACCAAATGGATTAGAGATTTTCAGTGAAATCCATCTTGTTCGGATGATTGCCCTACAGGTATCAGCATTTATCCTATATTTTTTCATTAACCTACTTAATCAAGAAATTGAGTTGAAACGAAAGCTTCGATTTTATGCAGAACGTGATCCTCTTACAGGCCTATACAATATGCGCTGTTTCGAAAGTCGCGTTAAGAAAGTCTCAAACCAACGTAAAAAATACATTGTAATGATTGATATCGATCATTTTAAAAAAGTTAATGACACGTTCGGCCACTTAAATGGCGATTCTGTTTTGAAAAATGTCGCACAAACCTTGTATAAAAAAGTTCACCCCTATAAATCGATACTTGGAAGATATGGTGGGGAGGAATTTATTTTACTATTAGAGGCAGAATCAAAAGAAAAGCTGATGAATATCGTTTCTGATATTCGTAGCGGGATTGAGTCAACGCCGTTTTGGGCAGATAACAAAAAGCTATCTATTACCGTATCAATCGGTGTTTCTGAACTGAAAGACCCGGATCACCTTTATCACGCCATTGAAAAGGCGGACAACTCCCTCTATGCGTCTAAGCAAAATGGCCGGAATCAAATCAGTTATGCGATATAAGTATCTCGTTAAGTGCGGGGTACTTTTTGATTTGGCTTGCACTAAGCACCTCGTGCATCTCGATTTTGTCGAATCCCCTCACATCACGAAACTCGATAATATTTTACCCTTGTCCCTTTTAGTGGTAAAATGGATGATATACATAATCCCGTAATGAATGAAACTTACGATAGAGGAGCGTACATGATGCTTGGAATTTTAAACAAAGTTTTTGATCCAAACAAACGCACAATCAAGCGCTTGGAAACACTTGCAGATAAAATTGAGGCCCTTCATCCTGAGATGGAGAAGCTTTCTGATGAAGCCCTTCGCAACAAAACCGAAGAGTTCAAGGAACGATACCAAAAAGGTGAAAAACTTGATGATTTACTAGTTGAAGCTTTCGCTGTTGTTCGTGAAGGTGCAAAGCGTGTGTTGGGTCTGCACCCATACCGCGTTCAGTTAATGGGGGGGATTTCCCTTCATGAAGGAAATATTTCTGAGATGAAAACAGGGGAAGGTAAAACGTTAACTTCCACTATGCCTGTTTATTTAAATGCGATCACTGGAAAAGGCGTTCACGTTGTCACTGTCAACGAATACCTTGCAAGCCGTGATGCGCACGAGATGGGTCAACTTTATGAGTTTTTAGGTCTAAGTGTTGGGTTAAACCTTAACTCCATGTCCCGTGATGAAAAAATTGAAGCATACCGTGCTGATATTACGTATGGTACGAACAATGAATTTGGTTTCGACTATTTACGTGATAACATGGTCCTTTATAAGGAACAAATGGTGCAACGTCCGCTTTATTTTGCCGTTATTGACGAAGTTGACTCAATCTTAATCGATGAGGCGCGTACACCGTTAATCATTTCCGGTTCTGCTCAAAAATCAACAGCACTCTACGTTCAAGCGAACGGATTTGTGACAACTCTTAAAAAAGAAGAAGACTACACCTATGATGAAAAAACAAAAGGTGTTCAACTCACTGAAGAAGGAATTTCAAAGGCTGAGCGTGTCTTCGGTATTGAAAACCTATTTGATATTTCGAATGTAGCGTTGATTCATCACATCAACCAAGCGTTAAAAGCGAATGCGAGTATGCACCGTGACATTGACTATGTAGTTGAGGAAGATCAAATCGTCATCGTTGACCAATTCACAGGTCGTCTCATGAAGGGACGTCGTTATAGCGAAGGCCTTCACCAAGCAATTGAGGCGAAAGAAGGCGTCGAAATTCAAAACGAAAGCATGACGCTAGCAACGATTACATTCCAGAACTACTTCCGTATGTATGAGAAACTTTCTGGTATGACGGGTACGGCAAAGACTGAGGAAGAAGAATTCCGCAATATTTACAATATGAATGTTGTTGTGATTCCAACGAATCGTCCGATTGCCCGTGATGACCGTCCTGATTTAATTTATAAGTCCATCGAGGGCAAGTTCCGCGCGGTTGCTGAGGATATTGCTGAGCGCCATGCGAAGGGACAACCTGTCTTAGTTGGTACGGTTGCGATTGAAACATCTGAAATTATTTCGAAGTACTTATTGAAAAAAGGCGTTAAGCATAATATCTTGAACGCGAAAAACCACGCTCGTGAAGCTGAAATCATTGAGCAAGCTGGTCAACAAGGCGCGGTAACAATCGCGACAAACATGGCTGGTCGTGGTACGGACATCAAGCTTGGCGAGGGTGTTAAGGAACTTGGTGGACTTGCGGTAATTGGTACTGAGCGACATGAGAGCCGTCGTATTGATAACCAGCTTCGTGGACGTGCAGGTCGTCAAGGGGACCCAGGGGTAACACAGTTCTATCTTTCAATGGAAGATGAACTTATGCGCCGTTTCGGTTCTGACAATATGAAAAATATGATGGAGCGCCTTGGCATGGATGATTCCCAGCCAATTCAAAGTAAGATGGTCTCCAGAGCAGTTGAATCTGCGCAAAAACGCGTTGAGGGTAACAACTTTGATGCACGTAAACAACTTTTACAATATGATGATGTTCTTCGTCAGCAACGTGAGGTTATTTATAAACAACGTTATGAAGTTCTTGATTCTGAGAACCTTCGTGATGTTGTTGAAAATATGATTAAGTCTTCACTTGATCGTGTCATTCACGCTCATACACCAAAGGATGAGGTAGAAGAAGACTGGAACTACAAAGGAATCGTTGATCATGTGAATGCGAATCTTCTAAATGAAGGTGACATTTCAATTGACGACCTTCGTGGAAAAGAACCTGAAGAAATGTCCGAGCTCATTTTTGAAAAGGTTAAAGTACGCTATGATGAAAAAGAAGAGCAAATTGAGCCTGAGCAAATGCGTGAATTCGAGCGTGTTGTCGTGCTTCGTGCTGTTGACAGTAAGTGGATGGATCACATTGACCAAATGGATCAGCTTCGCCAAGGTATCCATTTACGTGCGTACGGTCAAAACGACCCACTTCGTGAATACAACTTTGAAGGCTTTGCAATGTTCGAAAACATGATTGCTTCCATTGAAGACGATGTTGCGAAGTTTGTAATGAAGGCACAAATCCGCAGCAACCTTCAGCGTGAAGAAGTGGCGAAAGGCCATGCTGTTCAACCAAAAGAAGGCGGCGAAGAAAAGCCAAAAAAACGCCCAGTTCAAAAATCCGTTGACATCGGCCGTAACGACCCATGTTACTGCGGAAGCGGCAAAAAATTCAAAAACTGTCACGGTCAATAAAAGGACAGAGATTTCCCAAATTGGGACAGAGGGACAGGTCCCTTGTCCCAGACATGAATATTGAAAAAGGTGAGAGCCAACTCTCACCTTTTGTTTCGAAAAAAATCAGAGACTAATCATTTAAAAATGAGTAAGATAATGAAGTAGGAATCATGATATAACTTTATTCAGTAGGGGATTAAAAACCTCACTGAATAAAGTTATAGCCTCCGGCGGATGCCACAGATTTTCAAAGGTAACTTTTCGAGCAGGCTCGAAAAAATCTGGGCGCAAATACGCCAAGGCGAATTTGACTAAATGATTACATCTTGGAGGAAAAATTATGGAATTAGTAGAAATTAAGCACGAACTTGATAAAATGGCTAAGAAATTAGCGGGTTTTAGGGGGTCTCTTTGACTTAGAGGCCAAACAAGCGCGCATCACCGAGCTTGACGAAATTATGTCAATGCCCGACTTCTGGAATGACCAGAATGCTGCCCAAACTGTCATCAACGAAGCAAATGCATTAAAGGATCAAGTCAATGAATTTGTGAATTTAAACGATTCTTATGAGAATCTTGAGCTCACCTATCAACTTGTGAAGGAAGAGCCTGATGCAGATTTGCAAGCCGAGCTAGACGAAGAAATTCAACAATTGTCTAAAAGCTTAAGTGATTTCGAATTACAGCTCCTATTGAGCGAGCCTTATGATAAAAATAGTGCGATCCTAGTGCTTCACCCAGGTGCAGGTGGTACCGAATCACAGGACTGGGGCTCCATGCTTCTTCGTATGTACACTCGTTGGGCCGAGAAAAAAGGCTTCAAGGTGGAAACAATGGACTATCTTCCAGGTGACGAAGCTGGTATTAAGAGTGTGACTCTTTTAATCAAAGGACACAATGCCTACGGCTATTTGAAGGCTGAAAAAGGAGTACACCGCTTAGTTCGTATTTCACCGTTTGACTCTTCTGGCCGTCGTCACACATCATTCGTGTCATGTGAAGTAATGCCTGAGTTTAACGATGATATCGAAATTGATATCCGCACTGAAGATTTAAAAGTTGATACGTACCGTGCGAGTGGAGCGGGTGGTCAGCACATCAACACCACTGACTCAGCTGTTCGGATCACACATCTCCCAACAAATACGGTTGTAACGTGTCAAACTGAGCGTTCACAAATCAAAAACCGCGAACAAGCAATGAAAATGTTGAAGTCTAAGTTATATCAGCTTGAGATTGAAAAACAACAAGCCGAACTAGACGAAATTCGTGGTGAACAAAAAGAAATCGGCTGGGGCAGCCAAATCCGCTCCTATGTCTTCCACCCATATTCCATGGTAAAAGACCACCGCACAAATGTAGAGGTTGGTAATACTGGAAGTGTGATGGACGGCGAGATTGACTTGTTTATTGATGCATATTTGAGATCGAAATTGAATTAATAAGTGGAGAGGGGCAGCCTTGTGGCTGTCTCTTTTTTTAAGCGGAAATTTGCTATCGGCCAAAAAAGTAAAATAACGGCCATAAATGAAAATTATCGTCCATAACCCTTAAGCTAACAGCCATAAACTCGATTTATCGGCCATAAGCAGTTCGATGAGCCACTGATATGTAAAAGGAACGAAGGTCATTCACGGTCGTATATTAATTTATACTCATTTTCAAGCTCTCTTAAAGTCAATTCATAAAGATGCTTTTCATTTTTTTTATAAATTCCTTGTTTTATCAACTTATTAATTAGAACCTTCTTTTTTGACTGACTAGCTTTTCGCAGTAGATTTCCCATTTTAACACCTCTATCTAGTAAAAATAATATGTAGGTCATTCATTGTGTTTATTTTCATTGATTCGAGTATTATATTTACTTAGCTGTTTAAAAACGATATTCAAAAGCCAAATAATCATAACGGCACCCAAGATATATGTACCAAGTAAGTTAACGACAGTCATCATAAATTACCTCCACCATTTGTCCTTTTCCAATTCATAGAAAGGCGCAAAACAAATTTTGACTCCTAACCTCCAACTCTTGTCATTATATACAATCATACCTTTAAAATTTGTCGATTCATCTGTAATTTACAACTCTTAAATGAATTGTTAACTTTCATTAATAAAAGAAAAACTTGTAATGATTCATACCCCTTGTCAATTCTATAAAAATTACCCAACATCACCTCAAAACTTTCAATCTTATTTGTATCAATCAATGAGTGACAGCTAAAAATGACCTGTGATAAAATAACCATAAGTGAAAACTGTAAAAAATAGTAGAAATGACTCAGAATATGACGAAAGAACTGCATTTTAATATCACATATATCTTTGGCTACACCCCTGTTAGGTGTAGCCTTTCATCTGCCTATTTAAAAAACTAGTAAACTATCATTTAAGGGGTTGGATTCTATGAGGAAAAAGGATGAAACAATAGCCCAGTTGGAAGCTATTTTAAAAGAACTAAAAACAGCAAATGAAGAAAGTGCGGCCACTGCGGTGGTCGGCCAGAGAAGACGAAATCGCAACATGTCTGGGACACTATTTAAGTTTCTATTTCGAGCTCTAGGAGCAAGGATTCTTCTAGTTGCTGTCATTCTCGTTGCGGTTTCAGTAGGGAGTGTTTGGCTTATATCTGGAAGTACGTTTAAGAAAGAAAGTACGTTTTTTGTTGAAGATATCAAAGAACTCGCTACACTCGCAACAGCTGAAGCCTCTGTGAAAGCAGTTATCAAGCAAGAGGATAATAAGTTGTTTGGAAATGATATATCAATTAATCTTCCAGGAACAAAGAGAGAGATATTTTTAATTGTTCCGGGCACCGTGATTGCTGGTGTTGATTTAAAAGGAATTACTAAGGATGATTTAAAAGTAAATGAAAAAGAAAAAGTGCTAGATATTGTTCTCCCACATGCTGAGCTAATCCAAGATCCAGCAATACAGATGGAAAAGTTAATCACATATTCAGACGAAGGAATATTCCGTGGTGAGGTGAAATGGGATGAAGGCTTTGATTTAGTGGCTGAAGCCCAGGATGATATTCGGAAAGAGGCAATCGAGATGGGACTATTAGAAACCGCCGAAAGAAACGCAGAAAACGTTTTGACTAGCTTTTTTAACAATCTAGACTATACAGTGAACCTAACCTTTAAATAATATGTCACTCTCAATACAAGTTGGTTTGAATCCCACTTTCCCATAATTACTATATTCAAACCTCCTAAAAAACGGTAAAATAGAGGGTGATATCAATAATGGGGGACAACCTTATGAACGAAACGGTTTTATCTATTGAGGAGTTAAAACGAGAGGATCTTATCCGAAAAAACAAATTGGTCGGCATTGTTTCACTTATTTCTATCATTCTAGCAATTATTGTTGAGGTTTCGATTCGTCAGCCACTTCAAATGATTCTCATAATCGGAATTGGCGGTGCGATCTTTCTTGCTATCTTATGCTTACTGATTTACAAGAAACTCCTATTAACACAAACACCTTATATTTCGGTCGTAGGGATTTCGGTGGTTATCTTTGTGATTATGTCTAGCTCACAATCGGCGCCAATTGTCCTTTTACCGTTATACCTATTAACAACGGTTGCAATCTATAATAAACGGAAAACGCTAATCTTTGGCGTAGTTTGTGCCATTGCATTAACGGTTTTATTTTTTCTTACAAGTGGACATGAGTTCAACTACACCTCAAAGGAAATTGTGATTTATTATTTGATCTTTTCGGTAATTATTGCGACTCTGTTTTTCCAGAGTATTGTTACTGGAAGGTTGACTCAGGATATTCAGGCAACGCATAAGCACACCGAGCACCTACTTGAGATGAGACGGCATCATGCGGCACAGCTTGAGGAAAACTCACAAGTGATCAGCGAGAACATCACAAACATCCGTCGCCAAGGTGAGGAGCAAATGCACTCCTTTAACGAGATGACAATCGCCGTTACGGAAATCTCATCTGGAATGAACACGCAAAATGAGGCAGCGACAACCATTACTGAATCCATCGAAGATCTTAATCGTATTGTCCAGGAACTTGTAAAAGGTTCGAACCACCTAAGTAATCAGACCGAGAATACGAATTTAGCAGCTGACAATGGAAATAAATCCATTGACCTTTTACTCTCAAAAATTACAGACTTTCAAGTATCTGTCCATTCAATGTCTGAAACAATGAATTTATTAGTTGAAAAAATCAATGAAACAAATGGGTTTACGGATCGAATTCAGGAAATTGCGTCACAAACGAATTTATTAGCGCTTAACGCTTCGATTGAAGCGGCAAGAGCAGGTGATAGTGGTAGAGGATTTGCGGTAGTTGCATCTGAAATACGAAAACTTTCAGAGGTGACATCAAATACGGCGAATCTCATTTCTGAGAATTTAAAAGAAGTAAACGAGAGTACGACATTAACGCAGAAGCATATGGCAGAAAATGCGATAAAAATGGACGAAAGTGTTCAACTTACAAAGGATGCAAAAGGAGTTTTCACTGTTATCGATGATACAGTGTCCGAACTGAACGATGCCGTTAAGCATTTCGAAAAAATCTCAAACCAAATCAGCCAGTCATCGATTTCCATTGAAACATCAGTGAGTGAATTTGCTGCAATCATAGAAGAAACAACAGCTTCTCTTGAGGAAATTACGGCATCCATCGAAAACCAGAATGGCCAAATGCAACACCTCGTCTCCTATGTCCAAAACACAGACGACGCAACAGCCGAATTGATGGAAATTTTTAAAGAAAAATAGTAGGTCAAGGGGACAAGGTCCACTGTCCCACAATCATTAATAAGTGGGACGAGGGACCTGTCCCTCTGTCCCAAAGGAGGATACAAATGGTTTATGTGGCAAGTGAAGGGCGTTATGGTGGGATGAAGTATAATCGGGTTGGAAAGTCAGGTTTATTTTTGCCAGCGATTTCATTAGGGTTATGGCACAACTTCGGGGGAGTCGATTCTTTTGAGAATGGACGAAACATCTTAAGAAAGGCATTTGACCTTGGGATTACTCATTTTGATTTAGCGAATAATTATGGTCCACCACCAGGCAGTGCTGAAGAAATGCTTGGGAAAATGATGAAGGTAGATTTTGCCCCGTATCGTGATGAATTGGTTATTTCCACAAAGGCTGGCTACCAGATGTGGGAAGGTCCATATGGGGACTGGGGTTCAAGAAAGTATTTGATTTCAAGCCTTGATCAAAGTCTAAAACGGATGGGCCTTGAGTATGTTGATGTTTTTTACTCACACCGCCCGGATCCTCATACACCACTTGAAGAAACGATGGGTGCTCTTGATCAGATCGTACGACAAGGAAAAGCGCTATATGTGGGAATTTCAAATTATAGTCCGACTCAAACACAAGAAGCCATTCGGATACTGAAAGAGTTAGGTACACCACTCCTTATTCATCAACCAAGATATTCGATGTTTGACCGCTGGATTGAGGACGGCTTGCAGGATGTGTTGGCCGAAAATGGTGTGGGATCGATTGTGTTCTCCCCGATGGCACAAGGATTATTAACGAATAAATATCTTGGCGGCATTCCAACTGATTCAAGGGCTGCTAAGCAAAATACATTCCTTAAAAAAGATCAAATCACAGAGAATATATTAGGGAAAATCCAACAGTTAAACGCTCTTGCGATAGAAAGAGGACAAAGTCTTGCGCAAATGGCATTGGCATGGGTTCTCCGTGAAGGTCGTGTAACATCAGCGCTGGTTGGTGCAAGTAAAGTGAGTCAACTCGAGGACAATGTTTCGGCTTTACGAAATCTTTCCTTCACTCAAGAGGAATTAACCAAAATTGAGGATATTTTGGCGCAAAACTAGTTATACTAGTACAGCGCATAATAAAAGGGGAGTAGCCTGTGAGTGATAGGTTACTCCTCTTTTATATTCCAATAAAGGTAATTGGGGAGTGCACACTCTCTTTACATGGCCGAATGGTAATAACCCCAAAGAAGATGTATTTAGTGATTTCGGATAAAGTCTACAAAATGTTGCAATCCTATTTTTGGAAAACGATGTGGTTTTTGAACCATCCATAGTGACCGTGTGAGAGAAAAATCGGCCATGTTAATCTGACATAATGTTCCTAGTTCTAATTCTTTTAAAACAGTAATCCTTGGAAGAATGCTGATTCCTAGATCTGCTTCTACGGCGCTTTTGATAGATTGAATACTCCCTAGCTCCATTTCGCTCTCAATGTCCTCAAGGATTCCAAAATCACGAAGGTAATTTTCAACAATTAGACGTGAACCAGATTCAGGCTCCCGCCAAATCATTTTTTCCTCTACTAATTCATCTATCGTAATTGTTTTTCGATTCTTCCAATGATGGTCATTCGAAGTGACTAAAATAAGCTCATCTTCAGCGAATTTTTCAATTTTTAGGTTTGGATTTTCTATTTGACTTTCCACAAGAGCGATATCAATTTCATTGTTTTCAAGCATTGCAATCATATTTGGAGTATTCCCGATTGTAAGACTGAATGTGATATGTGGATGTCCTTTTTTGATCATGCCAAGTATTTGAGGTAATAGATATTCACCAATCGTTAAGCTTGCGCCTATATGTAAATTGACTTCCTCATTGCCAGTCATTTTTTGAACAGCATCGAAAGACCTTTTGATATTTTCAATAACTTCTTTCGCATAAGGATAAAGGACTTCCCCAGCCTTTGTTAGTTCAAGTCTCCCGCCATTTCTCTCAAAAAGCAAAGTGCCATATTCATTTTCAAGCTGGCTAATCTTTTTCGTGACAGCTGGTTGAGAGATATAACTTATCCGTGCAGCGTTTGTAATACTTCCCTCTTCTACCACGAGGCAAAAGAGTTTAAGATTTTCAATGTTCATGGTATCCCTCCTTTCATACGTAATTTCCATATTCATTACTTTCATTATATAAGAATGAGTTCGTATTATTCTATATCGTGAGCAGTATTACGTTTTGTTATGACCTATTATACATTGTTATTTTACTACAACTTAAAGGTTTGATAGGTTAATAGAGAGTCATACATAGGGGGAACGTAATGATGGATATCGTAACAGGTGTTTTACTTGTGGCAATCGGGATATTTGCTGGTGGTTATGGAGCGATTGTTGGGGCAGGTGGAGGTTTTCTATTTGTACCGGCACTCTTGCTTCTCTTTCATGTTGATCCCGTTCTTGCCGCAGGAACAGGACTAGTCATTGTACTCATTAACTCATTGTCTGGTGTTTTTGGATTTGCAAAACAGAAACGGATTGATTATCGAACCGGAATCATGCTAGGTATATGGGCGTTCCCAGGGACTTTTATCGGTGTGCAACTTCTTCAAGCCTATTCTTCTACGTATTTTTATTTTTTCTTTGCTAGTGTACTTGTCTTTTTGGGCTTCTTTTTAGTCGTGAAAAATACAAATCTGCTAAAAAAGAAGAATATGACGAAGGAAGCAAAAAAAGAAACCGCAGCAACTGGGGAATCAGAGAATAACGTCAGCTCTAATCTACAAGTAAATACAAGATTACAAGGTAAATGGCTCATTCCACTTGGTTTATTCATGGGGATTCTCTCAAGCTATCTTGGGATTGGTGGAGGCTGGATGCTTGTCCCAATTCTAGTATACATCTTTCGTGTACCAACCCATATCGCAACCGCAACCTCAATCTTTTCTTTATGTTTGTATTCTTCTGTGGGTGTTTTTCTTCAGGTCTGGCATGGGAATATCGATTGGCTGATCGTTGCGTTTGGTGGAGCCGGGATTATCATTGGTTCACAGCTAGGCGTCTTGCTCTCACAAAAAATACCAAGTCGAGTCATCATGCAAATGCTATCTTTTCTATTAATAATCATAGGGTTTCGAATGTATTTTCATTAAGAACCAAAGGGGGATACCTCTTTGGTTCTTTTTTTTGTATGGACCCAGAAAACCGCAATTAAATGTTTAGTAAAACTTTAACTAAAATTCATTGACCTTTTTTACTAATGACTCTACAATGTAGATAGAAACCAAAGTATTGGAGGCAAATCCACTATGGATCACGAACAACTTTCAAATAGATTTATAGAAGTATTTAACGAAACCGATTACAGAAGCTTCTTCGCGCCTGGGCGTATTAATCTCATTGGTGAGCATACTGATTACAATGGCGGCCATGTTTTTCCGGCTTCAATCACAAAAGGAACGTATGCGCTTGCTAGAAAACGTGACGATGACAAATTCAGAATGTACTCGATGAACTTTGAAGACCTCGGGGTAATCGAGTTTGACTTAAGCGACCTTGACTACAATAAAGCCCATGATTGGGCGAATTATCCGAAGGGAATGCTCCGTTATTTACGTGAAAAAGGCTATGACATTGCAACTGGTGTTGACGTGCTTTTTTACGGCAATATCCCAAATGGTGCAGGTTTATCCTCATCGGCATCTATCGAGCTTGTGTCAGGTGTGATGTTCGAAAAATTATTTAACCTTGAAATTGATCGTGTTGAACTTGTAAAAATCGGTCAACTTGTAGAAAATAAGTTTATTGGTGTGAACAGTGGGTTCATGGATCAATTTGCAATCGGAATGGGTAAAAAGAATGCAGGAATTTTACTAGATTGTGATACATTAAAGTATGAATACGCACCAATTGAGTTGGATGATCATCTCATTTTAATTATGAACACAAACAAGCGCCGTGAGCTAGCGGATTCTAAATACAATGAGCGTCGTAGTGAGTGTGAACAGGCACTTTCTCAACTTCGAAAGGAGCTGGATGTTCAAGCGCTTGGTAATATCACAAGCGAAAAATTTGAACAGTACAAGTATCTAATCGAAACCGAAACCTTACAAAAGCGTGCCAAACATGCGATTTACGAAAATGAAAGAACATTAGAGGCGCTAAAAGCCCTAAAAGCGGGGGACCTCGTAGAATTCGGTCGTTTACTAAATGCATCACACACATCATTGCGTGATGATTATGAAGTAACCGGAAAAGAGCTTGATACGTTAGCAGAAGCAGCATGGGCGCAAGAGGGTGTGCTTGGTGCAAGAATGACAGGCGCTGGCTTCGGAGGCTGTGCGATTGCCCTCGTCGAAAAAGACAAAGCGCAAGCAATCATAGATGCCATCGGAAAATTATACGAAAAAACCATCGGCTACCCAGCATCCTTCTATGAAGTAAGCATCGGCGACGGCGCAAAAGAAATATAACAGGGTAGGACACAAGTTCGGGTGGGACACAGGCTGTCAGGGGGACGAGGGAACTGTCCCTCTGACCCAATTTAGGGTGAAAGCACCTGACCCAGCAGGCCCATGACCGAGCCAGGGTGAAAACCCCCTGAACAAAAAAAGGAGCGAATGAATATGAGTATTTTAGTATTAGGTGGAGCGGGTTATATTGGCTCACACGCGGTTTATCAGTTAATTGACGCAAACGAGGATGTTGTGGTTGTTGACAATCTTCAAACAGGTCATAAGGAGGCGGTTCACCCGAAAGCGAAGTTTTATCAAGGTGACATCCGTGACCGTGCGTTTATGCAATCTGTTTTTGAAAAAGAAGATATTAACGCGGTGATTCACTTCGCGGCAAATTCACTTGTCGGCGAATCAATGGTCGACCCGTTAAAATACTATGACAACAATGTGTTTGGAACACAAATTGTACTTGAAACAATGAAAAACAATAATGTGAAATATATCGTTTTCTCATCTACTGCAGCTACATACGGTGAACCGAAGCAGGTGCCAATTACGGAGGAAATGCCGACTGTTCCAACAAATACGTACGGTGAAACGAAGCTTGCGATGGAGAAAATGATGAAGTGGTCTGAGATTGCGCATGACATTAAATTTGTTTCACTCCGCTATTTTAACGTAGCTGGGGCTCGCGCAACTGGTGAAATCGGGGAGGATCATGATCCAGAAACACATCTGATCCCGGTTATTTTACAAGCGGCGTTAGGAAAAAGAGATGCCATCACAATCTTCGGTGAGGACTATGATACGCCAGACGGAACATGCATCCGTGATTATATTCATGTTGAGGACTTAATTAATGCGCACATTCTAGCGCTTAAATATCTCCAAAACGGAGGCGAGAGTAACTATTTTAACCTTGGAAGTAACAGTGGATTCTCTGTAAAAGAAATGGTTGAAGCAGCTAAAGAGGTTACACAACGCAATATCCCTGTCAATATTGGCGAGCGCCGTGCAGGTGACCCAAGTATTCTAATCGCATCATCAGGAAAAGCGAAGGAAGTGCTAGGCTGGGAGCCAAAGCGTACTTCTATCAACGAAATCATCAAGGATGCGTGGAACTGGCATGTAAACCACCCAAATGGGTATGAAAGCTGAGGGGAGTAACTTGACGATCTACGGAGCTGTACAACAGCTAACGGAACAGGCTATCAAGGTTGGACTTATTGAAAAAGAAGATAAGATTTATGTTCGCAACCAAGTCCTTTCCTTATTAAACTTAGAGGATTTCGTCCCAACCGAACATGTCTCACCTGAAAAAGACATTCCAACTCTGGTTGAGGATCTAGTTGAATACGCGTGCGAACAAGGTGTTATCGGGGACTATTTTGACGCAAAAGAAATACTTGCAAGTAAAATCATGAACGTGATGATTCCACTGCCGTCCGCGGTGACACGCCAGTTTTATGACCTTTATCAACAAGACCCGGCAGCAGCGACCACCTATTTTTATGAGTTGAGTAAAAATAGCAACTACATTCAAATGAAGCGAATCGAAAAAAACATTGAATATAAAGTAGAAACAAAGTACGGCGAGCTTGATATTACTATCAATTTGTCTAAGCCTGAAAAGGATCCAAAGCAGATTGCGCTTGAAAAAGAGACAAAAATCAGCGGTGAGAAGTATCCGAAATGCCTGCTCTGTGTAGAAAATGAAGGGTATGCGGGCCGCATCGGTCATCCGGCTCGCTCCAATCACCGCATCATCCCGGTGCCACTTGAGGGAGAAAACTGGTATTTGCAGTACTCGCCATATGTGTACTACAACGAACACAGTATCCTGCTTTGCGAAGAGCATCGTGATATGAAAATTAGCAAGGCAACATTTGCACGATTACTTGGTTTTGTTGAAAAGTTTCCACACTATTTTATAGGTTCAAACGCAGACATCCCAATTGTGGGGGGCTCGATTTTAACCCATGATCACTATCAGGGTGGAAACTATGATTTTGCGATGGCAAAGGCAAAAGACGATATCAAATTCACGTGGGATTGTTATGACACCATCGAATTTTCAACGGTAAACTGGCCAATGTCAGTTCTGCGCCTAAGAAGCTCGGATAAGGATGCCTTGATAGAAGCGGGTGACCACATTTTACAAGCATGGCGCAACTACAGCGACCCTGAAGTCGACATCATCGCGTTTACGGGCGACACGCCGCATAACACGATTACACCGATTGCTAGGCAACGAGACGGCAAATTCGAGCTCGACCTTGTTCTTCGTAACAACCGAACAAATGATGAGCATCCACTAGGCATATTCCATCCGCATGCCGATGTGCATCATATTAAAAAGGAAAACATTGGTCTCATCGAGGTTATGGGATTAGCGGTACTTCCGGCTCGACTCAAAACAGAGCTGCAAGAAGTTGAAAATTATTTAATCGGCGAAGCAGACTCAGTCAATCCAATCCACCAAGAATGGGTGGATGAACTGAAAACTTATAACCCAACAATAGAAAATGCTCACGAGTTTGTAAAACAAGAAGTCGGCAAAAAGTTCATGCGTGTGCTTGAAGACGGAGGCGTATACAAACGTGATGAAGTTGGCCAAAATGCATTTAAGAGATTTATAGACCATTTTACCTTTATTCAGCAGTAATCTCTTAAATAGTATTTTGTAGAATATATTTTTTTCGCACTTAAATTGGCTGAATAAAGGTAAAGCCTCCGGTGGATGCCACAGATTTTCAATGGAAACTTTTCGAGCGCGCTCGAAAAAAATCTGGGCGCAAATACGCCAAGGCGCATTTGATACTAGATAGGAGATTATCAATATGGAAGTTACAGTACATCCCTACGGAAAGCATGATAACCAAGAAGTTCAAGCTTATACGTTAAAAAATGACCACGGGCTAAGCGTTACCTGCATTGACTATGGTTGCATTATTACGGAAATCCTCGCTCCAGATCGAAACGGTGCACAGGAGAATGTTGTACTCGGATTCGATAGCCTGGATGGATATCTTGCAGACCAAACCTATCAAGGGACGATTGTGGGTCGGATTGCAGGCCGTATTAGAGGTGGCGAATTTGAGCTAAACGGTAAAACATATTCATTAGATAAAAATGAAAAACCAAACCATATCCATGGTGGAGTAAAAGGGTTTAGCAAAGTCATGTGGGATTCCACTATTATAAAGGAAGAAAATCATGTCGGCGTTGAGTTTAAGTATGTCAGTAAGGACGGTGAAGGTGGCTATCCTGGAACGATTGAAATGACAGTCACTTATTCACTCAATAATGAAAATGAATTATCGATCTCTGCAGTAGGTGTTCCTGATGCAGACACTATTTTAAATATCACAAATCATGCTTATTTTAACCTATCAGGTAACATGAAAAATGATGTGCTTGATCATGAACTTACAATTAATAGTAGTAAGTTTCTCGAATTAGACCAAGAGTTTCTTCCTACTGGTGAACTCCTTGATGTCACTGGCACTGTTTTTGATTTTCGAGAAGGTCGAAAAATAGCAGACGGCCCGAATTCAGCTGATGAGCAGATTGCCATTGTCGGTCAAGGATATGACCATCCATTTTTGCTCGATGAAAAATTGGTTACGCTTTATGACGAAGCATCCGGTCGCCTATTGAAGGTAGAAACGAACCAGCCTGCCGTTGTCGTATACTCAAGCAACACAATGAAAGGATTTAAAATGCGCGATGGTAGTGCACGTCCGTATTTTGGCGTTTGCCTAGAAACACAAGCACCACCTGATGCAATCCATCATCCGAACTTCCCATCCACGATCGTCAAAAAGGGTGGAGAATACAATTGGGAAACGAAGTACACATTCTCGGTGAATAAATTCCGGTGAAACTGTATTTGGGCTAAAACCATTTCCCGAGCGCGTTTCCATAAAACTCAGGACATTTTTAATAGAAAGGAGATGAAACATGGCAACAATAAAAGATATTGCGGAAAAAGCGGGTGTCTCTATTGCAACGGTATCAAGAGTGCTCAACTATGATTCCAGCTTATCTGTCAGTGATGAAACTAAAAAGAGGATCTTTGAGATTGCTGAGGCGCTTTCTTATAAAAAACGTTCCACTAAAAAGTCATCTTCTGCTCGGATTGGCATTCTCCTTTGGTACACGGAAAAAGAGGAGCTCAACGATCTCTATTACATGTCGATTCGTCTTGGGATTGAGCAGCGTTGTGAGCAGCATGGTATCCAAGTAGCGAATTTTTACAATAGCATTGACAGCATGAAGCAAGAGGAGTTTCAGGGAATCATTGCGGTTGGTAAGTTCAGCACAAATCAAATTGATGAGCTATCGAAATTGGCCGAGCACATCGTGTTTGTTGATTCAAACCCTGATGAGGATGTGTACGATGCGGTTGTTGTGGACTTTGAAAAAGCGACCCGAACGGTGTTGAAGCATTTTATCGAGAATGGTCATACGAATATTGGCTATCTTGGTGGCCGTGAGGAATTCAAAGATCACTCTGCTGAAATTGAAGAAATACGAGAAAAAACGTTCAGAACCTATCTTGCCGAAGCCAATCTACTAGATGAGAGCAATATTTATATAGGAAGCTTTACGGTCGAGGACGGTTACCAGTTGATGAAACAGGCGATCGTAGAAAAAGGAGACAATCTCCCAACGGCTATTTTTGCTGCTAATGACTTGATTGCAATCGGTGCATTGCGTGCATTAAATGAAGAAAAACTCGCCGTGCCGGACCGTGTAAGTCTAATTGGGGTCAATGATATTAGCGTCTCCAAATACGTCTTCCCGCCACTGTCAACGGTCAAAGTCCATACCGAAGTCATGGGTGAAACCGCCGTCGACACGATTCTTGAACGGATTTCTGGTAGACAAATCGCAAAAAAGGTATTCATTACTACTAAATTAGTGATACGAGAAACCTAGTCAACCAACTGACTAGGTTTTTTACAATCCAATATAATAGGAAAGAAAGATTACCAACTTTCCCTATAACAACCACGAAACTCCTAGAGAATTAAGTCGAATTCTCGTACCTTTTCCTTACCTATTCACCAGCATTTACCACTTCAAATAATCATTCTTCGAAAATAAAATCCTATTTTACAAAAACATTACCTCATTTTAAGAGGAAGACGAAATTATTCCTTCACACGAATGAAAGTGCTTACAAGAAAATTTAAGGCGCCGAATACTGTCAAGTTACATTTATGTTACAAACATTAATGATAAAAGGACTAATTTCCTACTAATTGTAATAAAGGGAGTCAAGAGGCTTGAAACCAAGATATTATGTCGAGGGATATCAACGTTCTTCAGTCTAATGAATTTCTCAAAAGTACTAGTGGGGTAGTACACCTTATGTAGTAAGTGGCTCCAAAAGAAACGACAATTTGTAGAAAAATGTAGAATAAACAGGTCTTTCGTCTCGGTTATTAAGTTGGTTGAATATTCTGGAAAAATTGACCTAATCCTAAATATCAAGTAATTTTTAGTATATATCTGGAAAAAATGTGACCGTACTATGTCAATTTTGCCCCGTGTAAGGGCATTGCACTATATAAAACTTATTTACGATAAGCAGGTGATTTTTATGGGAATTAGTGTTTCGGCAGCAATTTCACAGGCAAACCAACTTCGCAATTATGCCACACAGCTTCGGAATCTAAAAACCTCTTTAAATGGGTTTCAAGGAAATATCAATTCAGCTTGGCAGGCAACAGAGGTTCAGTATATCAACCAAGCGATCGCCGAGATTAACCGAGAGTTAAATTCGATTGCCTCTAAACTAGACTCTGTTGCTCCAGACATCATATCTGTTGCAAACCAAATTAAGCGAGAAGAAGAAGCAGCTGCTCGTGCAGCAGCGGAAGCGAGAAGAAAGGCTGAAGAAGAAGCACAAAAAAGAGCTGACGCAAGGGCACCGCATCTTCGTTAAATCTAATACTTTTGCTGTCGTGGTAATGTGTGTTTTCTTTTGCTTTTCTTAGTCAAACGTTTGAATTGCATGCAATGAAGGGCGGTAAAAAGCCTTGCTTATACTCAAAAAATTAGTTCAATACCTCTCCTTATTTTGTGTGATGATTTTTTATATCGAGGCCTTGGAGAGTATCTATATTGGGAATATTACGGGCGGTTTAATTATGCTCATCATCTTATTTCTATTAAACTATCGGATTTTAAAATGGATGAGTAAGTACCCTGTCTCATACCCAGGGTTGTATTTTTTGAATGGAATATTAACCCTGATTAGTATTATTTTCATCATTTATTTACTAATTTTCATAACCGGTAGACGTACTTTTGACGATGTTGTAGGTTACTTCATCCTTATAACTGGTCTGATATCTGCTGTGTTTTGGTGGAATTTTAATATTTTAGAAGTATTTAGAAAGAAAAAAGGGAAAAGGGATACGTCCCTAAGGTTTCAAAAGAAGTCGTTTAAAAAGTAGTTTTTTAAACGTACTTATTGATAGGAGAGATTTGCTTTGATATTAACTCTATTTGATCGGGAAAAGGCATTTACATATGTACTGCCAGAGCGCATCACAGGCCGCTATATCTTAACCTCTGAAGATGCTCATGGGGAACCGAAAGATTTAATTGCCATCGAGGCAGAAGATGGCAAATGGTTCTTGAAATCGAACAAGTCGGCATTTTTGGCAAGTGATAAGCAAGAAATACTTGTCAAACAGGAAATAGAGCCGTTTAAAACATACTCGATTTCACGGAACAATGATGCATCTGCTCTCCTTTATGTAGAGCCACCGACAAACGATCGAAATGAGTTTACAAAGCATGAGGTGACGGGAAGTAGCATTCGGATTGGTCGAGGCAATGACAGCCACATCCGATTTTCGAATAAGCTTGTCTCTAGTTCCCACTGCGTGATTCAGTATGATGCACAAGGCCATGCGATCATTCGTGACAACAATAGTTCGAACGGTACATATGTCAACGGAGAACGTGTGACGGAGAAAGTTCTTTCAACAGGTGATGTTATTTACATCATGGGATTGAAGATCATTTACAACGGCAAGCTCTTATCTCTGAATAACCCACATCAATTAGTATTTTTAGACCGAAATGCGTTTCGTCCGTTTGAAGTGCAAAAGCCGATTATAGAAGAAGAGGAGCCACTTGACGATTTCGAAACCGAGGAATTAAATGATGACCTCTTTTATCGTTCACCACGTTTTAAGCGGGATATTAAAAGGACAGAAATTAGAATCGACCCACCGCCTTCGAAGCCGAATATCGATGAGACTCCATTGATGTTCATCCTCGGACCTTCTCTCACAATGGGAATGGCATCCTTGTCCATGGGGATATTTATGCTAAATAACGTACTGGCACGCGGCGAAAGTCTTACATACGCGATGCCGACATTGATCATGTCCTTTAGTATGTTGATCGGAACAGTGCTTTGGCCAATTTTAACGAAGAAATATGAGAAGAAGCAGCGGATAAAGCTTGAAGGCAAACGTCAGGAAAAATACTCAAAATACATTGAAGAAATGGCGCAGGAGATAGAAGAAGAATGTCAACGTCAAAGTGAAATTCTTCATGAAAACCATGTCGCCCTCCAAAATTTAATTTCACGAATTACAATGCGAAAAAGAAATCTGTGGGAGCGCGCCATTGGTCAAGATGATTTCCTTAAGGTTCGTCTTGGGATTGGCGATCTTCCATTAAATGCAGAGCTAAAATACCCTGAGAAGAAATTCACCCTAGAGGACGACAACCTCCAGGATGAACTCTATAAATTGGTTGAGACACCTCACATTTTAAAACAGGTGCCCGTAACCTTAAGTTTTGTTGAGGAGTATGTCAGTGGGGTGATTGGACGCCGCAGTCGCGTGCAGGATTTTGTGAAGGGACTTATTTTTCAATTAACAGCCTTACATAGTTATGACGAGCTGAAGCTAGTGTTTCTTTACGACAAAAATGAGGAAGAGTATTGGAAGTTTGCGAGATGGCTACCACATGTATGGGATGAAGCGATGCAGATTCGTTATATCGCAACAGATGCGACTGAGGTGAAGGAGCTGTCTTCCTATTTTGAAAAGGAAATTGCCTACCGCGCAAGCCTTGATGAGGCAGAGATACAGGACCTTGACCAGCATTATTTGATTTTCTCCATGAGTAAGTCACTCGCATCAAGGGCTGAGATGATCAACCTCCTTTTAGAGGAAAATAAGAACATTGGAATTAGCCTTGTCACGTTATACGATGAGCTTAAAAATTTACCGAAGGAATGTACGATGGTTGTCGAGCTTGCGGATGATATGTCCAAAATTTATGACAAGGACGACATTTCCGGTTTGTACACTGCATTTGATGCGGAATTTTATGAGCGTGAGGATGCGGAAGAGGTTGCGATTCGCCTAGCGAACATCCAGCTTGCATCCTCCGTTGAGGCATACACGCTACCAGACATGATTACGTTCCTTGAGATGTTTGGTGTAAGTAAAATCGAGCACTTGAACGCATTGACTCGTTGGAAGGAAAACAACCCTGTGCTCTCCATTGAAACACCAATTGGGGTCGACACGATGGGTGAGTCGTTCAAATTAGACCTTCATGAAAAATACCACGGTCCACACGGGCTGATTGCTGGTATGACCGGGTCTGGTAAGTCTGAGTTCATTATGACGTTCATTTTATCGCTTGCGGTGAACTATCACCCAGATGAGGTTGCCTTTATTTTAATCGACTATAAGGGTGGCGGAATGGCGAACGCCTTTTTAAATCTGCCGCATTTAGCTGGAACGATTACAAACCTCGATGGGGCAGCGGTGAAACGCTCGTTGATTTCAATCCAAAGTGAGCTAAAGCGTCGTCAGTCCATTTTCAGTGAGACGAGTCGACGTATGAATACAAGTAATATTGACATTTATAAATACCAAAAGCTGTACCGTGAAGGCTTAGTGAGTGAGCCGCTTCAGCATTTATTCATGATTTCCGATGAGTTCGCCGAGCTAAAAACCCAGCAACCTGAGTTCATGGAGCAACTGGTGAGTGCGGCTCGTATCGGACGAAGCTTAGGTGTCCACTTGATACTAGCTACTCAGAAGCCTTCTGGTGTCGTGGACGATCAAATTTGGAGTAACTCGAAATTCAGAATCAGTCTGAAGGTACAGGAAAAAGCCGATAGTATGGAAGTCATCAAGCGACCAGATGCTGCCGAGCTATCAACGACCGGTCGTTTTTACCTGCAAGTGGGGTATAACGAGTTGTTCGAGCTTGGTCAATCGGCATGGGCTGGGGCACCGTATTATCCATCCGATAAGATTGAAAAACGGGTGGATGAAAGCATTCGTGTCATTGACCACCTAGGTCGTGTCATCAAAAGTGCAAAAATTGACCGTAAAACGATGGTGAAAAACCCACCGAAGCAAATTGATGAAGTCACAAAGTACTTAGAAACTCTAGCAAAACAGGAAAATATCAAAGTCAAGCAGCTATGGCTCGAGCCGATACCTGCAAGGATCTATTTAGATCAGTTAGTTGAAAAATACAGTGAAGAAACAACGAATCGCTTTGAACTGAACCCTGTGATTGGGGAATATGACGATCCGGCGAACCAACGCCAAAATGTTATGAGACTACCAATCACACAGGATGGCAATACTATCATCTATGGAGTTGCCGGTAGCGGTAAGACCACGTTCATTGCAACGTTAATGTACTCGCTAATGGAATCCCATACGCCAGATGAGCTACACGCTTATTTACTAGATTTTAGCTCGGAGACGTTAAGTTGGTTCCGTGATGCGCCACATATCGGGGATGTTCTGTTATCCCATGATAGTGAGAAGATTGATAATCTCTTTAAAATGCTTAACAGCGAAATTGAGAAACGTAAAAAGCAGTTGTCCAATTATGGCGGTGATTTGCAGACATACAATCGTCTGTCAGAGGATGGCCTACCATCGATTGTAATTGTAATTCACAACTATGCTGCGTTCTCTGAAATGTACGAGTCACACGAAGAGGCAATCTCTTTCCTCACCCGTGAAGGAACAAAGTATGGCATTTATTTTATCGTGACCGCGGCACATACCGGCGCGGTTCGTTACCGCTTGATGCAAAACTTCAAGCAACTGTATGTGTTACAGCTTAATGACACATCTGAATATTCAGCTGTACTTGGAAATGTGGACGGCGTCTTCCCATCGAAGCACAAAGGTCGAGGCATTTTCAAAGCGGACAGTGTGTATGAATTCCAAGTGGCCCTCATTACCGAGGGTGTTGAGGACATGTACCAATACATTACGGACTACTGTCGCAACCTGCGTGACAATTGGGGCAAGGGTGCTGCGAAACGAATTCCAGTCTTGCCTGAAAAAGTAGATATTGAGTATCTACAAGATGAAATTCAGTACAACAAGTCAAGTAAACTACCGGTTGGTGTTGAAAAAGAGTCCCTCGCTATCACGTATTTTGATTTCGGTGATTCACCTGTAAATCTAGTCCTTGGCAGTAGCAGCGATGCCTGCTTAGAAGTGATGCAGGGAATTTCAGAAATTGTTACGAAGAATGAGAAAAATGAAGTGATTGTGATCGACCCGAATGGGGAACTGATTGAAGTTGGTGGAAAACATGTTTCTAGTCCAACGGAGATTGAGGAAACGGTCGTTGAGTTGTTTAACACACTAGTATTCCGCAACAACACAATGAAGGATGCAATTGCGGAAGGAACGACACCACCAGTTTTCGAACCGCTTTACTGCATCGTTCATTCCTTCAACGACATGTTGCTGATGTTATCCGAGGATGGTCAAGATAAGCTGAAGGTATTCTTAGAACGAATTGACGGACTCAATGTCTTTATGATCATCTCAGACCGCGCCGATGCACTGAACTCAGTTGCATTTGAGCCTTGGTTTAAAAAGCAAGTCTCACTTAGCGACGGCATCTGGGTTGGAAACGGAATTACTGATCAATTTTTATTAAAAGTTTCAAAAGTCACAAACAGCATGTACCAAGAGATTCCAGAAGACTTCGGATATGTGCTCACTAAAGGAAAACCAAAGTTAGTCAAGTTATTGACGGGTTCGGCAGTTCGTGAAGAGGAGGCAGTTTTCAATGGATAAAGTGTTGGTCGAAGTATTCATTCCAGCAGCCGGTGAATCCTACGACGTCTTCATCCCGGCCCAAAGCAAGCTCTATGAAGTAACCTTTTTACTCGCAAACACCATGACCGAGCTATCCAACGGCTACTTCGTCGCAACCGACACCACCGTGGTGTGCGACCGCGAAACCGGAAAGATCTTCGACATTAACCAAACAGTGGAAGAACTAGGATTTATGAACGGGAAGAAATTGATGCTGGTTTAGATTGGGGTTAGAGCTGAATTTTGGCTTAGGGCATAATGAGTTGGAGTTAGGGCAGAATTCCCGGCGGGTAGGGCACAATTCTTGAAAGTTAGGGAACAATTAATCGGAGTTCGGGCACTATCCCCGCCGCCAGCTCAAACGGAAATGACGGCTTTGTCCGATATATTGAAAAGTTTGTCCGATATCTTGCCGAAAATGTCCGATAAACTCAAAACTATGTCCGATATCTCAAAAAAGCGGGCCTGGGCCACTTCGAAAAAGGGTCCCGCCCCCCGCCAGCCTAAGTCAACAATGTCCAACAAACAATTTTTACTAGGAATCAAAGTCATTTTTACGTAAGGAAGGTGCAAAATGAGGTTACAAAAGAGGGTAGTCTTATTCCTTCTTCTATTCATTCTCATAATAGGAGGAACAGGGTGTATGAGTTCGAGTAATGCGAGTACCGAGGAAAAAGCAATCCAGTATTTAGAGGAGAAGTATGACAAAGAATTTGAGGTCATGTTTGCAAAAGAGGGAAGTAAACTTTTTCAGGATTTATATGGGGGAGATAAAGTGGTTGTTCACCCCAAGGATGATTCTGAGGCAATTTTCCTAGTTGAGGAAGCGAACACCGAAGGCGATTTAATGGATAGTTATATTCCAGCAAAATGGGGGCAAGAATTGCAGAGCAAGCTTGCAGATAGCATTGAAAACGAATTGCCTGAGGATAGTCCATATAAGCTTACATTTCATGTGAATTCAAAAGAATTCGATCCATCAATGGCTAGTATGACAGTGGATGAATACTTATCACAGAATAAAAATGTAAGAGTCGTGTTGACTGCGGGTATAAAATCATCTGGGGAACCTGATGTGAATGCCTATAGTCAAGGTATCTTTAACCTTTACAATCTTCTAAAAGGACTTGGTGTGGAATCCTATATTGTTTCAGTTGGGTTCGTTGATTCATCTGAAGATATCTCAGAGTATATTCGCACAATTAATGTGAATAACATGGGCTGGTCTAATTTAAATGCTAAGGTTTATGGTGAACTTGGTTTGGATGAGAGAAATAATCCTGACAATCCGAGCGAAAGTTTTGACCCTACTTTAATCCTTAACAGTGAAAATAACGTGGTCGAAAATTACACGCCTTTTGAGGGGTGAGGAAGATGTCGCTATCTAATTTAAGTGAAAAGGAAAAATATCTTTTACTACAGCTTTCGTACTATGACCTAGATTTAAGAAAACCAATTAATGAAAAAAAACCTCTAACCATCGAGGATATGATTAAGTCGATCGAATATCAGAATAAACCGGATGCATCGGATACTAATTTTGCTGAAATAAAGAAGTATCTGCACCAAAATAGTGATTCCCCACTCCATGACGTTAAGCTGGTAGGATATCAAAATAATAACCCTACTACAAGTAATAATTCAGGTGGGAATTCCCATACCGGATTTGTAGGCTATGCTTTTACCGATAAGGAAGGGAACGGTACAGCTGTTTATCGAGGCAGTGAAGATTTAACAAATGTCGCTCACATAGCAACAGACTGGGTATCCAATGTTGAGGCTGGTCTTGGAGTAACGATCCAGCAGCAAAGGGAAGCAAATGAATTTTATGAACGATACATTAAAGGTCTAGATGGGGAACAGTATGTATTTGGCCACTCGAAGGGTGGAAATTTGGCGGAATTCGTACTTGTCAATAATCTAGAGGATGAAAAATTGACTTCTTATATTGTGAATGGTGCACCTTTATATTATTGGACTCTAACACAGGAGCAAAGAGATGCATTAAGTAGTCGAAATACATTTATCGTACACGAGGGTGACTTCGTTTCGTCCCTAGGATACGCACCTTATGTGGATAAAACAGTTAAATTAAATAGCACTGAAGAAGGTCTTATGTATGCACATGGACTTGATAGTGTTGATTTTACCCCAGGTGGAGACTTTAATAATGCATCTGATGGTGCTTCACTAGTACGTGATATTGCAAATCCAGTTGCTGGAGCCATTTTTCTAGCGGTTTCACTTCATCCAAAAGTATTGGCATATCGAGCAGCAGCGGCGATTCGCGATGCTACTTTATACATCTTAGAAGCTGCACAAAGAGGACTTGAAAAAGCAGTTAACTGGGTGAAAGATCAAGCAACAAAATTTATTGCGAAAGTAAAAGAACTTTCACAACAGGTGAAAAACGAAATTAACCAATTCATCACGAATGTGGCAACGAAGGCGGCAATACTTTTTGTAAAAGTAGCAGCAAAGATTGGTGGTTACTTCCCAGTTGAACCATACCTGAAAGTCAATGTTGCAAGGCTCTACTACTATGCACAACGACTTGAAAGTATCAAGCGCCGAGTGAATGCACTTAATAATCAGATTGACTCTCTATACTGGGAGGTTGACCTTCTAGATATCCGTCATGTGTTGAGCGCCGATATTTTAACGTCCTTCTCATACAGGCTCAATCAAAACATTAACTACCTAAATACGGCTGCCCGGTTACTAGATGCGAACGAAACGAAGCTAGTCGGAAAGGCAAGGATTATTCAATAGCTATGAAAATAGTAAAAATAACGATGTTACTATTTTTCTTTATGGGAGTTGTTGGCTGCAGTAACACTGAAGAAAAAGCACTTCAGTATTTGGAAGATAAATATGCTGAAGAATTTGAGGTTATGTGGGTGAATGATGATCTCGTTACTGTTCATCCAAAGGGTAAAACAGATGTGGTTTTTTCAATCCAAGAAGATGGCAATGGTTATGTTGACACATACCTGCCAGCAAAATGGGCTCAAGAGTTACAGGAAAAGCTAAAGGTTGATATCGAAAAAGAGCTTCCTGCCAATTCTGAATTTAAACTTGTTTTAAGTAGAACAAGTTTTAACGAATCCATGGCTGATATGAGTATTAATGAACTAATAGAGCAAAACAAGAATATGGGTGTTGATTTAGTTGTAGGGATTAAGACAGCGGGAGAACCTGATATTAATCAATATAGTCAAGGTCTTTATAATCTATATAATCTCTTAAAAAGTCTTGGATTAAAGAATTATTTAATTTCTGTTGGGTTTGTTAATAATTCTGAAGATATTTCAGAGTTTATCCAAACATCTTATGTCAATAATATGAGCTGGTCAAATTTAGACGCTACCGTATACGGAGAATTAGGAATTGATGAAAGACATAATGCAGATTATCCTAGTACATTGGTAGACCCTAATTTGATTTTAAAAGATGTGGAAGATGTAGAAAAACATTATCAGAAGTTCTAAGGATCAGAGATTTTAAATTGTAAGGGAGGTAACCCAATGAAACCTCATGTTCGACGAAAGATTAATAGCATTATTTATGAGATCAATGCCATCTCAAGGGAACTTGATGAAATCTCAAATGGTCTCAACCGTGAATTCAAAGGGATTGGCTCTACAAAAAGTGCATCAAGCTTGCAGAGTGCAGCGGACAAATACCGCAGAGTCGGGAATGACCTTAGAAGGATTTAAGTTATATAGAATTCTAGATTACTAGACCACTGCAATCCAAAGTTCTCTCGGCCAAAACCGAGTTAACTCATACATATCTCATTTTAAGGAGGTGAAAAAACAATGGCACGTTCAATCACAGTTGATCCAGCGAAATTAGACACTGCGGCTACTAAAATTGACCAACAATCTGCTGACTATGAGAGACTTTACAAGGCTCTTTACACAGAGGTTGAGGGCATGGGTGCTGCGTGGCAAGGTACTGATAACCAGGCATATGTTTCTCAAATCAAGGGCTTCATGGATGACTTCCAAAAAATGACGAACTTGATGAGACAATACTCTGAGTTCTTAAAGCTTAGCGCAAAAACATACCGTGAAACACAAAGCGAGGTAGTGAACCAAGCTCGTCGCTTAACTAACTAATCTCCATACCTATAAAACTACCAAAAAAGGAGGTGGCACGATGTCAGTTGATGGAATCAAGATTTCCCTTGGCGAGGTTAGTAAAACCGCTGGGCAAATCCGTAACCTAAACCAACAGCTTGCAACTGCACTAGAAGACATTAAGAAGGAAATGAATGGCTTATCTGCTACATGGAACTCCGATGCTTCTAATACAATTCGCGGAAACTTCAATGCGTTGGCTCCACGTTTTGAGGAGTATCGCCAAGTTATTGATAGCTATGCGAAATTTCTAGATAACACAGTTACAAACTACAACGCTGCAGAAACTGCAATCAACAATAACGCTAGCGCATTTAAATAATCCATGAGGAGGGCAATTGGCCTCGCCGGTTGTCCTCAACTCATAACTTTATTCAGGAATGGCGTGAAAAAAATCTGGGCGCAAATACGCAAATGGCGCATTTGATAAACAATGGGAGTGCAAGAAAATGATCAAACATGTTGATTTACATATTGAAAATTACGGTGTTTCGAAGTTCATATTTTACAAGGTGCCACCTGCGATTCGTGTTGATTTTACAGAAGCTGATAAGCTTAAAAACAACAAGGTTCCAGGGCTTTTGCCATGTGTTGTGATTAACAAGGAAGATGAGGGGTATTTTCGCTATGACTTAGTCTCTGAAGTGACTCTTAACCAACAGACAACAAACCCACTCACAAAGGAGCAGCTCCATAGCTATTTTTCAAATATCATCGAAACATTAATCGAAGCTGAGCGACTTGGGTTAAATGTGAACAACTTTGTTTTTGATGAGAACTACATCTTTATTGATAATTTTTCAAACAGATTAATTCTACTGTACATGCCGATTAAAAATAATATTTTTGAAAAGGTATCAATCCGGGAATACTTCACCAGTTTCTTACACTCCCACTCCTATGATGAAAATGATGACCTTGCTTTTTTTGTGCGGCTACATAATTATTTCGCAACATCTGAGGAAATCAACTTATATGCGCTTCAACAAAAGCTTAATGAGTTTCTTATGAATAAACCAACATCACCACAAAGTTTCAGAAAGCTGCCGATTCAGGATGAAGAACCCAAAACACCAAACTATTATAGTCCTAGCAGTGAAATCAAGGCATCTGAAGAAAACGGCGTGATTACTTCAGAATATAGCAGTAAAAAGGTTGATAAAAAAACAAAACAAAAGCTTGAAATCGAGGAAGAAGTTCAGTACAAGCGAATCACCCGCACCGAACTAGGCGAAGGAAATCCACTCCTTTCAGGTGGAACTTCCATCAACATCAAGCCAAATGTGGGAAGTCCAATTTCGTTTGATACAGATGAACCTGATGAGGAAGAGGGGACAACTGTCCTCACCGCTTATAAAGAGCCAGAAGAGGAAGAAGGAACAACGGCGCTGGGTGTAGGCACCAGTTTCCAACAGCAGCAGCCATTCCTACTAACGACCACTCAGGAAAAAATTATCCTATCCAAGCGAGTGTTTAAGATTGGCCGTGATCCAGGGGTTACTGATTATACATCTAACAATAAAGTCATTGGGCGTGTTCATGCGGAGGTGATTACCGAAAACGGGGAATATTTTATTGTCGACCAAGAATCGCGAAACGGCAGCTATGTAAATGGCGTCAAGCTAGTTCCTAATAACAAGGTAAAAATCAAGCACGAAGACAAAATCAAGCTTGCGAACGAAGAATACGTATTTAGGCTTTTTTAAAATACGAAGATAAAATGGTTTTTATTGTCTAGCTTCAGGCGCCATCGGCTCGAGGTCACAAGCCAATCGCTTCGGAAGGTTGGGCTTGTCTTGTGCTTGTCGCTCATGCCAGGATGGCAAGGATTCCAGCGTTAGGCACAGGACGTGCATGCCTTTAGCTGGAATTGGGGGCGCCTTACGCATTTCAAAAGAGGTGAAATAAGTGTCGTTCATACATGCATACCACACGGATGTGGGAATAAAAAAGAAAACAAACCAAGATGCGTTGCTCGTTAAGACCGCAAAAACACCGAATGGATATGTCGGAATGTTCGTCGTGTGTGACGGAATGGGTGGACTCGACCATGGGGAACTCGCCAGTGCAACAGTCGTTCGCGGGCTCTCCGACTGGTTCGAACAGAAGTTACCTGAATTACTTCATTCTGACCAACAGGATGAAGACATCCGCCAAGCGCTCGAAGTCTGTATTACGGAGCAAAATGAAAAAATCTTAGAATATGGGGACGAAACAAACACCCAGGTCGGAACAACGGTGACTGCACTCCTCATCATTCATTCGCGTTATTATATCGTACATATCGGAGACAGCCGTGCTTATCAAATTCAGCAGCAAGTGACAAGGTTGACGAAGGATCAAACCTTGGTGGAACGTGAAGTAGAGCGCGGAAACATTACACCGGAGCAAGCCCTGAAGGATCCGCGGCGCAATGTCCTTTTACAATGTGTTGGAGCGACAAGGGAGCTTGATGTCGTGATTCTAACAGGTGAGACAGAGCCAGGAACCGTGTTCTTACTTTGTACGGATGGTTTTTACCATAAGATCACGGATAAAGAGATACTTGAGGAGCTTCGTCCGAACCAATTTTTAAATGAAAAGCAATTAAAATACAAGGCGATTAAACTCGTCGATGCGGTGAAGGAACGAAAAGAGGTCGACAATATCTCAATTGTTCTTGCGCATGTAGTATGAATGGTCAAGGCCATTCATAGGAGGAATTACGTTGATTAAAATCGGAAGTTTTATAGATGACAGATACGAAATATTGAAGGAAATCGGACGCGGTGGAATGAGTATTGTCTATTTGGCGATGGACAACCGACTTAATAAGTCTTTGGTCGTCAAGGATATCCGTAAGCGCGACAACAGTAACAACGAGCTCCTCATTAATAGTCTAGTTGTCGAGGCGAACATGCTGAAAAAACTAGACCACGGTTCACTTCCAAAGATTTACGACATCATCGAATCTGAGGGTGATATCTATGTGGTCATGGACTATGTCGAGGGTGAGTCGCTCAAGCAAAAGTTGAAGCGGGAAAAAATCATCTCGGCGAAGCTTGTGATTAACTGGGCAAAGCAGCTTGCAGAGGTTCTTCATTATTTGCATACGAGAAAGCCACATCCGATTATTTACCGGGACATGAAGCCGGACAATATCATGCTTACACCGGAAGGGAAAATCAAACTGATAGACTTCGGGATTGCGCGTGAGTTTAAGGATGAGAGCCTGACCGATACGACGAATCTCGGAACGAAAACCTATGCGGCACCCGAGCAGTTGTCAGGCAAACGAACAGATGCCAGAACGGACATTTATAGCCTAGGTCTAACCTTGTATCAGCTCATAACTGGTAAAAGCCTAGCAGACCCGCCGTATGAGGTAAGGCCGATTCGCCAATGGGACCCGACCTTACCAGAGGGACTCGAGCATATCATTCTAAAATGTACCCAGGCAGAACCGGAGAACCGCTATCAAACCAGTGAGGAGCTCCTATACGATCTTGAAAATATCAACAAACTGACAGCAGGTTACCGTAAAAAAATGATGAAGCGGCTCTATCTCTTTTTGGTTCCAGCCGTATTATGCCTTGGTTTTTCAACGACGTCAGTACTTGGCTATCAAGGTATGCAAAATGAGCAATTCCAGGATTACATCGGACTAGTCAATGAATCTAGTATTTCATTAATCGAGGGCAATGATACGGAGGCAATTAAGCTTCTAGAGCAAGCCATTAAAGTCGACAAGGGACGTGCTGCTGCTTATATCAATCTGCTAGATGTGTACATTAACCGAAATGAAGTGGACACAGGACTATCGAAAATTGAGGCCTATGTGAATGACGAATACGGCAACATCCATAAGAATAGTGAGGTTCTTTTTAAACTGGGGATGACCTATTTTGACCGAAAACGCGATTACCCTGTTGCACTGAAGTATTTTAAGCAGGTGAGTGAAAAAGAAATTCCGGACGCGAGTTACTATATTACTCTTGCGACAACATTGGGCGGCATGAACATTGATTATGACCAGTTTTCTACGAATCTCTTAGAGTTCGAGTCATTCAATGACAACCTTCCAAACAACTCGAAAAAAGTGGATAACTATAATTCGCTGGCGAACATTTACATTTCTTATAAAGGTCAAATCACGGACGCCAATACGAAAGCCATCACGGTTGTCCAGAAGGCGCAGAAGGTTCTCGAGTTGGCTCCAGATGAGCAACTGCAGTTAAAATACGAGATTGAGTTCGAGCAAAAACTCGCTCAAGCCTTTTACTCAAGAGGCGTAAACTCTGGGGATCAAGTTGCTGCCCGTGACGATTTCGAACAGGCAACACTGCACTACAACAATCTTCTTGATTTGAACGTATCGAATAAGGAAGAGGTTATGATCAATATCGGTGTGATTTATCAGGAGATGGGTGAGCATTCACAAGCGGTTGAGCAATTTGAAGGAACGATTAAGGAATATCCGAAAAGCCTAAATGCATACGTGAAGTTAGGCAATCTTTTGCTAGACATTGAGCAAGGTAAACAAGAAGACAAGCGCAACTACAACAAGGCAAAGGAAGTCTTTGACAAAGCAGGAAAGCTTGAAGGCGCTAAAGACAATGAAGCCTACAAAAAACTATCCAGACGCATGAGCAATCTAAATATCAGATAGTGGGACAAAGGGACAGGTCCCTTGTCCCAGCGGCGAATTCCTAAGAAGGGGGGCTCTCAATTGGAATACCAAATTATGTTTTACGGGGGATTAGCGGGCGCTGTGGTCACGCTCATCATCTCCATCATCGTCTATATGAAACTACAAATCTCTCAGGTTTTTGCGGATATCACGGGAAACCGGTTTATGAGAAAGAAGCAAAACAGCCGCACTTCCCTTGAGGCTCATGAAACAAAACGAACAACAAGTGAAATCAAGCTTCGGAAAAAAGATGATCCAGTTGCAGCATCAGTTGAGGATACAGCCCTCATGAGCCAGGGACTTGAACCGACCTCATTACTTGAGGAAAGTTCACAAGCACCGACGGAATTGTTGGTAGAAGAAACTTCACTTCTATCAGAGGAAACGGCTCTCTTACAGGATGACGATGAGACGACATTGCTAGTCGGGGATGACGAAACAACGATTCTCCTTGAAGGCGATGGCGAAACCGCAATCCTCACTGAAAAAGAAGAAGAATCCGATTTCCAAATCGAAGTCGATGTCATGATAGTCCATACAAATAATGTAATTAACTTTACTCAGCAGAAGTCCCCTGCTTCTTCAATAAGGGGATGAATGTAAAAGGAGTAAACACTACTGCTGGGGTTAAACCCTGGCTGAGTAAAGTTAATGCCCCGGCGGATGCCACGATTTTTTAAAGGAAGTTTTTCGATCAGTAAGTTCAAAGACTAAAAACGCCACATCCTGTGGCAACGTCTTTATGACCCACTTCCTGTGGGCCTAAAAATCGGGCGCAAATACGCCAAGGCGCATTTGATAATAAAAGGAGCGTAGTAAAGTGATAGCAATGATTTCAAAAAGCTACCGAAAAAACAAATCGGTACTCTGGTTACCGATTGCATTGGTTATGGTGCTTTCGGTAGTACTGTTTAGCCTGAACGTATCATCCCAGGTTGAAACAAAGCAGTATATAAAATATAACAATGAACAATGGGAAATTGGGAAAAAGTTCTCAAATGAATGGTACATAAATGGAGACACCTTTCAAGTCCAGGTTGATTTAAGTGAGGACTATGAGAATTACCTAAAGCCAAAAGAAACACCGGAGGAGCCGGAAAATCCTGACGGAACTGAAACAGCTGAGGAAACGGCAACTCCAGTAGCAGGTGAGGTACCTGAAGGTGGGTCACCTTTTGATGTAGAAGTAAAGAAAGGACCTGGAAATGCAACTATTACCCCAATCACAGATGGCGGATTTAAAGGTCTGTATAAAGTAACCATCTCTGGTGCCAATCATAAAGATGGTGATATCCCGATGGAAATCACCTTTAAAGATGACACATGGGTAGTTGATCCACCAAACAATTCTACTTTTAGTGTAATAAAAGACACTACGGCACCAATAGTTAATTTATCAGGTGCATATGAGGGCGGGTTTTTTGAGCATACAGTCAACCTTCAAATTGATGTAAAAGAAGAAAATTTCTCAGAAGATAAAGTAGATATAAAGGTTAAAAAAGATGGCTCAGATTTCCAAACGCCTTCAACCGAATGGGATGGGAAGAAAGCTTCTATTGCATTTGACCAAGTTGGGAAATATGAAGTAACAGTAACCGCTAAGGATAAGGCTGGAAACGTAAGTGACACTAAGTCCATCTCCTTTGCAAATGTCAGCAAGGTTGCGCAATTGGCCATTAAAAATAAAACGGAAAATGATTTTTATAACGATGGAGTAAATATCGTTATCACTAATCCACTCTTTATCGAGTCAGCGAAGCTCACCTATACGAAGGATGGCGGCGAGCCACAGACTGTGGATATGGAAATTAAAAATTCCCTTTCTTCTAAGACAGCAACTTACACTCTAACTGAAGCAGGAAAATATGAATTTAGTGCAAAGATAACAGACTATTGGAGACCAACTGGGTTTGATCTCGGAACCTATGAAAATATCATTATCGACAAGACAGCACCTGAATTAACAATTAGTGGTGTTGAAAATGGTGGCAAATATACAGAATCTAAGGACATCATAATTTCAGCAACTGACACATATTTAGATCAAAACAAATCCGTTTTAAAATTAACGAAAAACGGAAAAGTTCAAACAATCACTGGAAAAGAAGCTCTTGAAAAACGCAACTTAACAGATGGAGTATACTCTGTTGAACTAAGTGTGTTTGATAAAGCAGGGAACGAAACAAAATCCCCAGCACTCAATTTTACAATTGATACCAAGAAGCCAGAATTAAAGATTTCAGGAGTTGAAACTGGGAAGTATTATCCTGAAAACCAAACTGTTCGTTTTTCAGTTGAAGATCTTACACTTGATTTAGCGAAAACAACACTTGTTGTAAAGCACAACGATACCGATTATGAGGAAGAAATCAAATTAAAACAGAATGGTACAGTGGCTGAAGCAAGTCATACGTTTAAAACTGAAGGAAAATACACAATCGAGTTAAATGCAACAGACCAATTTGGAAATGATGCAGACAAAATCACGAAAACATTCACACTCGACAAAACGAAGCCAACTGTTTCTCTTACTGGCGCTGAAAATAATAAGAAGTACAACCGTCAAGTAGATGTGGAGATTGTAGGAGAAGACACAAACAAAGATGATAGCAAGACCATTTTAACAGTAACAAAAGATGGGAAATCAGAAACGTTTGAAGGTAAAAAGGCACATGAGAAACATAGCTTTAAACAAGAAGGTGTCTATGAACTCAATGTAGACTACTTTGATAAAGCTGGAAACAAAGCTGATTTTTCAACGATTACATTTGTTATCGACAACTCGAAGCCAGAGGTTGATATTACGGGTGTAAATGAAAATGAGTTCGCGAATACAGACAAAGAAGTCAAGTTTACGGTTGAGGACTCACATATCGACCTAGACAATATTGAACTATCTATTACGAAGGATGGCAAGGCTTATCCGACGGATGAAATCAAATTCAAGAAACAAAGGAACCGATACGCTGAGGCAGAGCATACATTTACCGGCGATGGCGTTTATGTTGTAAAACTCAAGTCAACTGATGAAGCAGGAAATATTTCAGCAGAAAAAGAAGTTCGTTTTACAATCGATAAAATCAAGCCTGAGATTGTTGTAACAAACATCGGAGAAGATGGCAGATACAATGATAATCGTGAAGTAACCATTACGGTAACTGACCTAAATATGGGTGAGTCAAATGCAACAGTTAAGTACAATGGGGAGTCATATGAGATTGACCCACTCGTACTTGATGGCAAGATGGCAACAACTAAACACACCTTCACTGAAGAAGGGGTTTACGAGCTTCACGTCGTTTCAACGGATAAAGCAGGAAACGAAAGCTCAGAAACTATAAAATTCACGGTCGATAAAACAGGACCTGCGATTAAATACTCGATTAAAGATGGTACGTATTTTAATGATAAAAAAGTGAGCCTAACTGTTACTGTCGATGACTACACACCATTTGTTCCTGAAATCACAGTGAAAAATGGGGATAAAGACATCAAGGTTCCAACAGACGGATGGATGAAAAAAATCGTCTGGTTAATCACTCAAGAACTAAGTGTTGAACTTGAAGACGAAGGAGTTTACTCCGTTCAGGTAAAAGCAAAGGACTACTTTGGCGCTGAAAGCACTGAGGATCTTGGCTTTACAATTGACCGCACATCACCTGAAATTCAAATCAGCGGGAATATCCCGAACGGTGGATTTGTAAAAGGTGACAATGAGTTAGTCGTAGACATCAATGACCTTCATTTTGACGAAAGTAAAAATGAAGTCCTTGTAAACGGCAAACCGGTTAAGAATGCCCAGTGGAAAGAAACTGCAAAAGGTTATCAGTTCAAACAAAGCTTTCCAGAGGATGGAGAATATGAAGTAACGGTTCGTTCTGTAGACTTTGCGGGTAACAAAGCAACGGAGAAAAAACACAATTTCACAGTGGATAACGTAAAACCGGTTATCACGATTGAAAATTTAAAAGACGGAACATTTTACGATAAAAAGAAAACAGCTACGATCAAGGTTAACGAGCTGAACTTTGCAAACAATGAAGTAGAAGTAAAAGTAAACAATAAGCCGTACGAGTGGAAAAACCAAGGTATTGAATCAAGTCTTGCGATTCCATTTAACGAAGACGGTGACTATGTGATTAAGGTGTCTTCAAAGGATGCAGCAGGCAACATTGCGGACACAAAAGAAGTGAAGTTCACTGTTGATGAAAGCTTCCCGACCCTCAAAATCACAGGTGTCGACCACATGACGAATTACAATGTTACGAAGCTAGTTTCATTTGAAGTAACGGATGCGAACATTGACAAAACTTCATTACACGTAACAAAGAACGGCAAGGAATATGAGATTCCAGCACTACAACAATCGAGAACAAAAGCGAGCTTACAACACAATTTTGCTGAAGAAGGCAGCTATGTGCTTTACTTCAATGCAACGGATAAATCCGGTAACAAAACAACGCATGAAGAAATTGCATTCATCATCGACAAAACAAATCCAGTTGTCAAAATTGACGGTGTTGATCACCAATCCTTCAATCCAACTGGCAAGCGCGTAACTGTTTCTGTTGATGAATTGAACTTTGGTACGAATTACGTAGTGCTTTCTGTAACAAAGGATGGCAAAGTATTTAATATTGGAACTTGGAAGAATAACAACAAGCTTTCAAGCTTAGGCTACAATTTTAATGATGATGGCTTGTACACCATTGCAATTAGCGCTGAAGATAAGGCTGGCAATGGTCCAATCACAGCGAACAAGACATTCACAATTGACACAACAAAGCCAGCAATTGATATTACAGGTGTTGAAAATGCAGCACACTATAACGTTGATAAGCCAGTGAGCGTGGAAATTCGTGATGTGAACTTAGATGTGAACCGCATCACCGTGACTCGAAATGGTAGAGGCTATAACGCTGGTGGATTTGGAGTAGCGAATCAAACTGCTCGACTCAGCCACAACTTTAGCCAGGAAGGTGACTATGCGATCAACGTAGAAGCGATTGACAAAGCGGGTAACCAATTCAGCAGACAGATTGCTTTTACAATTGATAAAACAGCTCCGGTCATCACACCGAAATTTAAAGGTCAAAGCCGTGTCATCAAGAATGGCGAATATATTAATGAAGTATTCACACCGGAATTTGCGCTAGACCAAGGTGAGGACACCATCGTTTCAGTAACAATGAATGGCTCAAATGTAACAGGTCGAATTCCAACGGCTACATTGGAAATGAAGTACGATTTCAGGGTTCTTGCACGAGATAAAGCAGGAAACGAGTCGACCATTGATATCAGCTTTATCCTTGATACGACAAAGCCAAACTTGAATATCACAGGCGTTATTGATGGATTCTTTAATAACAATCAAATGCCGACTGTGACCTACTCGGATCGTTACCTCGATTCAAGTCGTTCAAGTGTCACATTAAATGGACGCCCATTTGTAAATGGGGTGCAGCTAAGTGAAGAAGGAGATTACATTTTAAAAGCTGAGATCTATGATTTAGCTAACAATGTTTCTTCCCGAACAATAGTGTTTACGATTGATAAAACAGCACCAGTGATCAAATTTAAGGAAGCTATTTCTGAGGGGTACTTCAAGGAAAGCTTACTTCCTGAATTGCTCATTGAGGATTTAAATGCATATGACATCATCTCACAGACCTTGAATGGTCAGCCTTATAATCTTGGTGACCCAATTGAGGAAGAAGGAAAGCATGTGCTCTTCTTTGAGGTGAAGGACAAAGCAGGGAATATCCAACAGCTAAGTGTTGAGTTTATTATTGATAAAACTCCTCCGAAAGTCATCGTCGATGGAGTCAAGAAAAACGAAACATACCGTGACCCTGTAACTCTCTCAATCAGCCTTGATAATCCTAGTGATACACTCAAGTCTGTCATGATTAATGGAGAGCTCTTCAATGGTGAGGTAAAAGATGTGAACGGAACGAAAGTCATTTCCGTAACACTATCTGATATCAACAAATACAAGGTGGAAGTATTAGCAGAAGACGAAGCTGGTAATGAAATGAACGAAGTCGTTGAATTCGAAATCGTTGAGAAAAGCGTACTTGTAAAGTTCTATGAAAACAAACCATTATTTGCGGGCGCAATGGTAGGTCTTGTTGGAATTGCAGCAGCAGGTGCTGTCGCTCTCCGCAGAACCATCATCCGCAGAAAAGACGAGAAAGATATGTAACAAAAATGTAGGCATTCGCATTTTGCGGATGCCTGTTTTAAAGAAAGTTACTTCATTCAGCAAACCCGGCTGAATAAAGTTAAAGCCCCGGCGGATGCCACGATTTTTTAGAGGGAATTTTCGAGCGGTAAGATCAAAGACTAAGGACGCCACTTCCTGTGGCAACGTCTTTGTGACCCACGTCGTGTTGGCCTAAAACCGGGCGCAAATACGCCAAGGCGTATTTGATTTATAATAGAATAAAAGGAGGCATCGTTTTGTCTAGAATCACGATTAAACCGAATCAAGTTATCGGATTAAGTCCCATGGTAGGGTCTGTAGCCTCAAAACTTTCACAGGTTGAAGGAGGCGTGGCTTCTGTCAGAAATTCCATTGATTATCGAATCTTAGCTAGAACCTCCATCCGGCCGCAACTAACAGAGGTAACTTCTTCAATTGATCAATTGGAAGCAAAAGTAAGAAAGCTGCAGTCCTTTTTAAATTTAGCTGTAACTCGCTATTCGTCAACAGAGCGATATTTAAACACCTCGTTTATGGCGATGGAGGCAGTTCGGGGTATGGCCCCGGCAAATCAGCCAGCAAATGGTAAAAATGTTGAATCCTCAAGCAAGGATACATCTTCACTAGCACATAAAATCCTTTCTTACTTTGACTCCGTTAATAAAGGGTTAAGTGCGGGGGACGTCGCATTAGTAGGGTCACAGTTATTATCTGTGGCAACATCTTCTTTTTTAATGCGCAATTTAAAAATAAACTATATTGGTGGAAAGCCTACCATATGGCAAAAATTTCGCGGTCGATATAAATTCACTGTAACTGCAAAGCCTTCCTGGACGAGTCGAGGTGGCTATAGTTCGAAAATAGCAAGGTATATCCATAATTTTTCAAGGTCCACACCTTCGAATGCTGTTACAAGAACCATACATTCCTTCGTCAGCTCCTATAATGGGCCAGCTGCTCTATTAAAGCATGCTGCAGGTTTTTCGAAAAATGTAAATGCAGCCATGCATGGCTCAACATTAATGGGGCGTTTCCAAGATCGTATTACAATTGGCTCGAAAGACGTAGCGAAGAGCTTAGCTAATGCAAGAGGATTTACAAGTGTTGCAAAGAGAATACCAATTTTGAGTCAGGTCATCTCTGTAGGGGCGAATGCAACAGAGTTTGTAGACCCCAAAAACGCCAATTTATCAATGACTGAAAAATTTGTCCGATTTGGTGCAGGAGTTGGAGCAGATATGGTTGCAATCGCAGGTGGTGCGAAGCTTGGCGCTATGATTGGAAGCTTCGGTGGCCCTGTGGGAATCGTAGTTGGTGGAGCTGTTGGAGGACTAGTAGGTGGATTTGTCAGCTCTAAGTATGGTGATCAAATAAAGGATTTTGGTCAGAAAGCAGCTGGATTTGCAGAGGATGTTGGTAAAAAGATTGGTGGAGCAGTTGAGGATTTTGGGAAATCAGTCTTCAAATCTGTTAGTAGTTGGTTTGACTAAATCAAAATTGAAGGATGAAAATTATGTATAGTACTGCAGAAATAATTGAATTAATCACTACTGTTATAGGTGCTTGGTTAACACTTCAGTTCGTCGTATGTATAGTTACGTTTTTGCTAGGAAATGTGATGGTGGAACACGTAGAAACAGGGGTTTTTAGAAACACAAAGAATCCCTTTCTCAAATTTTTTACCTTTATTGTCTTATTCTTATTTGGAATAGGTCCACTCATTTACAAAAAGCTAGACCGATTTTCATGGATTGTGCGGAGACTGTTCATGTTAGTCATTACACTCGTTTTGGGACTTCTGTTTATGCTTGTCTACTATATTATTAAAACTGCGCTGCATGCAGTATTTTTATAGATGATCAAGGCGGGTATGTGAGGACAAGTTTCTAATATAGAATGGAAGAGTTTTTATGAACAATTCAGTAGAAATAATAGAAATAATTACAACTTTGTTAATCTGGTGGCTCTCACTTCAAGTTGGTATCAGCGCATTAACCATTTTACTAGGGGATGCACTGGTTGAACATGTGGAATTAGGTATTTCCAGGAACACAAAAATCCAATTCTAAAATTTATCACCTTTATTATCCTAATAGATTACACTGTAAAACGACCTCGTTTTCTAGTAGGAATTAAGTTGATTGAGTGATGCTAAAAAATGTTTATCATACCCTCACCGGCAAGCAAGCGAGGGATTGAGGGTAAGAAAATGCTGTACTCGTACCCTCACAATCAAGCGCTCGAGTGGTCGAGGGTAAGAATAGGTCGTACTCGTACCCTCACAGTCAAGCAATCGAGGGATTGAGGGTAAGAAAATTCCTCAATCGTAATCGTCCCCCACCCACTAAGCACCTAAAGGGATGACGGTACAAAACAAAGAAACCGCTAGACACCATAAATTAAACTACAACATAGCATTCAAAAAACAAAGGAGGTACCCGTCATGAAACATGCTTTAACATGTACGACGGAGGAATTGGCATTATTGGTTACAGTGTGTGGATACCCAACTGTTGCCAAAGGTATTGCAGAAGCTTCGTACGGAGAGAAGTCTCCTGAAGAATGGGACGCCATCATGGAATCCACGATCCACCAGTTGGTAATCAAGTCCTTATGGGACCCAAATAAAACAGGTGAGGATGAGCATCCACTTAGCGAAGAAATGCAAATTTTTATCAAGCAATACGTAGAATCCAAATGGATGATCCGTTGCTCGAATATGATGGGGCGAAACGTATTAATGATCCACCATTTCGAAGAAGATATCTGGCTTGCCCATGTCATCGCAGAAGACATCATGCATGAATTTGCATTATTATCAAATGATGAAATTCCAACGGTGATCAAAGACTTTTATTCGTTCGAAGGTACAAAAATCGAGGGGACACACGAATTCTTCCTCACAGACAAATTATTCGATTGGCTAAGTGACCAGTCAAAAACAGAGAAGGTCCGGAAGAAAGCAAAGTTAACACCGACTGAGGAACAGAGCTTCAATTTATTCATTGAGGATCTAGAAGAGCATGAATGGTCACTTTATAATATTTCACACTTCGAGATTCCGAACATTGAAGGTGATTTTCTACTCGCGAACATCGTCTTCTTTTTACCATCCAAAAAAGGAATGTGGATTGTGGAATATAAAGAGGATGTTAAAAATCCAGTCCACATTAAACTAAATACATACGAGGAATGGCACGAAATGCTCGATGCAGTAGGCACCGTGGCAGCCGCTATTGAAGTTTAACTTTATTCAGGACTATTTCCCCTAGATATTGTAACTAGGATAAGTGCTAGGAATTATATTAAGTGTTGTTTTAACCTTATTTGAATAAAGTTAAAGCCTCCGGCGGATGCCACAGATTTTCAAATGAAGTTTTTCGCGTGGGCGCGAAAAAATCTGGGCGCAGATACGCCTTGGCGTATCTGATTAAGATGACTTTCATAAGTCGTCTTTTTTTTATCCAGAATCTAGTCCTTTTTGCTTATTTCATTCTAGTTAATACATCATTTTATAAGCAATTGGCAAACTAAGATTGGAAAATAATTCTGGAGGGTATGCTGTATGATTTTTTGGCAACACGTGCTGAAAATAGCTGTTCTATTCTTACTACTTTTAACAACTACAGTAAGCCCAGACATGGTAGTTGCACAACGGGACACACATTCACCTGTCATCACACATAATCCGAAAACAACAAGTGAGCCGCTATTACCCATCAAAATAAAGGCTGGTGTAACGGATGACACCACCATTCAACATGTAACACTTTTTTATAAGACAGGTAACTCAGATGACTTCAAAGCAATCCCGATGCAATTGAACGAGGAAAAAACATACATTGCCGAAATCCCGGGCTTTCACGTATATGATGAAATCACTTATTATATCGAGGCAAGTGACGGAACCAATACGGAAAAAACGGACGAGAACACCATACAAGTTATTCAAAAAGAAATCGATTATACCAAAATGCCTCAGCTGCTTGTGACGGAGGTTCTTCCAGACTCAACGAATGTGGGCAGTGCAGATGGATTTGAATTTGTAGAAATCTACAATAACAGCAACAAAGCAATCAACTTTAAGGATTATAAACTCTACTATCGATATGGAAAGAATCCCCGAACAGATGTGATGTGGCCTTCTGTAAAAGAGAATGTGGTCATTCCTGCCCGCAAAACACTTGTGCTCTGGATCATCAATGGCGAAAATAGCGAGCAGACGGTGGAGGATTTTAATGCACATTATGGAACTAACTTGAAGGAAAATCAGGATATTGTGCGGGTTTACAGTGGCGGTATGGCAAACAAAAGCATGCGGGGTGTCGTGATTGGAACGAATACGCATCGTGAAATTTCAGTTGCATACTATAACAAGACAGAAGTTGACAAGGCAATTATATACCGATATCCAACCAACAAATCCACGGTCTCTAAAAGAATCGGCACAAAGGATGCGACTCCTGGTAAGGTAGAAAGCTACCAGGTACCGAAAAAGCCTGTTCATATTGAGGAAGATTCTGTCCCACCGAGTATTGAGGATTTAACATTAAATTCTGAAGTCAATCAAAAAGACAACCTGGAGCTCATCGCAAAAGCTACAGACGACCATACCGTTAAATCTGTTAAATTACATTATAAAATCGACCAGGATAACGAGTTCGATGAAGTCATTTTACATGAGAATTACGATGATTTACTGTTTCATCACACGATTGATGCACCAGCATTAATTGGCCGCGAGTATATCGATTATTACTATGTCGTTTCCGATGGAAGCAATGAGGTGAAAAGTGAGACTTATCGGGTTAACATCAAGAATGAACATGACCACTCAAGTCTACGACTCAATCTGAAAAATGAAGAAATGCTTCGGGGAGAGAAAATAATCAAGGCTACTTCAGAAGAAAATACGCATTTGAAGCTGATGATTAACGGAAATGAGGTTCAGGAAGGCATCTATCGTTCACTTGAACACACCGCCTATTTTGCGTTTGAGGTAAATGGGTTGAATACGTATTTTCAAAATGCTGTCACGATGGGCAAGGAAGTATTACATGTGATGGACCAGGATTGGCTTACGAAATGGAAGACATTCACGATTCCAATTGAGCCTGAGCGACTTCCCGTAGGCAACACAACAATCACGATTCGTTCTGGAAACAAAGCTTCGCCGTTTGAACTTTGGTCGAGGGAAAATCGCGATGACTTTCAATTGCGAAACGTTCGACTCATTCTAGGCGATGGAACGGTGATCAAAGATCCGATTTACAACGACCCAAATCGCATCTTGAACATGGGGGATCAGCGTAAGCATGTCGATTTTACCTTTACGATTACGGAAAAAGAGGCCCGTTCGTTCACCTATAAATGGAACACAACCGAGGTGCACGACAAAAAACATAACGTCACAGTACAGGCTGGTGACAAAATGGTTCGTTCACAAGTTTTGGTCGATAATAGGGCTCCAACTGTCAAAACAAATCTGAAAAATAAACCATACAAAGGGGCCTTTACAATTAATATTGACGTGAGGGATAAGCTTTCTGGTATTGAAAAAAAGACGGTAATCTTGGATGGAGAAGTAATTGAGGTTCCGTTTGAAACATCGTCCGCAAAGCTTAAACCAGGTAAACATAAGCTCAAAGTACATGCGATTGACAAAGTAGGAAATGAAACAAAGGATGTTTTCTATTTTAAAGTGGTGAATGAAAACCCAAAAAAACCAGAGCGCATTTCTCCGAAGGGAAAGAGTGAAGGGGATCCACTTTTACAAGTGAAGGTGAAAGATCCAACAAAGGATAAGCTTGATGTTACCTTTTATGAAGCCTACAAGCATGACGTAACTTCCAGTGTGAAAGGATTTAAAAATGCGACCGAGCATGAGCCACCTAAAAGGATGCTTCCAGAAGGAGAGGATGCTTTCACAACAGAAGACATCTCACTCGTTTCAAAAGCAGATGGCCGCTATTTAGTTACGGATTCTGACACAAAATTCCCGTACCACCGTTTTGATGTCACGGTTGATGAGTCTCTCGGTGACAATGACAGGGTTGAGCTTTTATGGAAAGGGAATTCACTTGAAGGTCGAAAAGTTTCGATGTACGCATGGAATCATAATGAGGGAAAATGGGTTTTGCTTGATTTTAAGATAGCAGGCTCAAAAGATTTTAAACTTGCTTCTGATGTGTCTGTCCGTAACTATGTACTTGATTCGAAAATCAATGTCCTGATTCAAGACGAAATTGCTGAAGAATTTGATTACACCTTCGTCTGGATGTCCGACACCCAATTTTACGCTGAGAGCTATCCGGAGATTTTTAAGGAACAAACGGAATGGATTGCAAAAATGAAGAAAAAGCTAGGTATCAAATATGTGTTTCATACCGGTGATTTGGTCAATCAATCGAGGAAAAAGAAGCAGTGGCGAAATGCGGATAAATATATGAAGGTGTTGGATGAGAACAACATTACATACGGTGTGTTAGCCGGGAACCATGACGTTGACCAGGTGAATAATGATTATTCCGAGTTCTATCGTTATTTTGGGAAGGACCGTTTTAACAATAAGCCATATTATGGTGGTTCGTACCGAAATAATCGTGGGCACTACGATTTAATTTCGGTAGGTGGCAATGATTTTATCATGGTCTACCTTGGCTGGGACGTAACGGATGAAGGTATAGAGTGGGTCAATAAGGTGCTTGCAGCCTATCCGGATCGCAAAGCGATTTTAAGCTTTCATGAATATTTACTTGCGACAGGTACGAGACATCCGATGGGAGATAAACTCTATAATGAAATTGTCGTACCAAACAAAAATGTCATGGCGGTATTGAGCGGTCATTATCATGAAGCACAAACCTTTATCGATGAAATTGATGATGATGGTGATGGTAATCCAGATCGCACCGTTACGCAAATGTTGGCCGACTATCAAGCAGGTCCAGAAGGTGGCCAAGGCTATATGAGGCTCCTGCATTTTGACCAAGATAACAATCGCATTTTGGTTAAAACATACTCACCTTATATGGATGACTATAATTTTTATGACCTAGATATTTATCCGCAGAAAGACCAATTTGTAATTGAAATGGATTTAGCACCAGTCACGAAGCGGGTCGCAACTGATTACTTTACGGTCAATGTTTATACAGACAGGGTAATCGGGACTGATAAGGCGAAAAGTGGTAAAACCGCAAAGGCCTTGTGGACGGGGCTTGAAAATGACCGTTCATACTCGTGGTATACTGTGGTTGAAGATAAATTTACAGGACGGGTAGTCTCAGATATTTGGACATTTCGTAAAAATTTAAGCGAGTAGTTGGGAAGAATCATTATTTTGTAATAATAATTTATTTATCGTTACAAACTAATGATGTAGGTGTATATTTTGTTGCTTTACCACGTTATTTTGCTGGCGTTTACTTGCTTTTGAAGCCGTGTTATACTTCCAAAGGTTATTTTGGCGTAATTAGGCAAGGCAAGAGGCATCTATTATTTAAAATGAAGCTAATTGCTAGGATTGTATACGGGGGTAGTTTCATGAATAGAAGAAGACGTCAGCACGAAGTTCACCCAACACTTCAAAAGGTAAAGGAATTCATATACATACTACTAGGTTCGGCCACAGTGGCTCTATCGTTTAATCTGTTTCTACTACCGAACAAGGTGGCATCTGGTGGTGTGAGCGGGATTAGTACCATCCTGAACTCCCTTTTCGGTTGGGAAGCAGCCTATGTCCAGTGGGCATTTAATATCCCATTATTCATTGCAGGGATCATTTTTCTAGGGAAGGTGTATGGTGCACGGACGTTAATTGGCACTCTTTTTTTACCATTTGTTGTTTATCTTTCTAGAAATCTGGAACCCGCAACATTCGATCCATTGCTTGGTGCTTTATTTGGAGGAATTGGAGTAGGTTTGGGACTCGGTATTACTTTCCGCGGCAATGCGTCGACAGGTGGGACAGACCTCGCCGCTCAGATTGTTCATAAGTTTACAGGAATCTCTCTTGGCAAAAGTGTTGCTTTTATTGACGGCTTGATTGTTCTGACCGCGGCAATTGTGTTCGATATTGAGAGTGGGCTCTATGCGTTAATTGGACTTTTCGTTACAAGTAGAACGATTGATTTGGTACAGGTAGGTCTAGGTAATTCGAAAATGGCTCTCATTATTACGAATCGTCAGGACGAAGTGCGACAGGAGATTTTTGACAAACTGGACAGAGGTGTGACAAAGCTCTCTGGATATGGGGGTTACACTGACGATGAGCGACCGATGCTCATGTGTGTAGTCGATCAAAAAGAGTTCACAAAATTGAAACAAGTGGTTCAAAGTGTTGATACATCTGCATTTGTCGTCGTTATGGACGCTTCAGAGGTATTAGGAGAGGGTTTTAAAAGAGCGTAAAAGGGGTATAATAAAAATTGTATAATGGAAAAATTTATTACAGGGGGTAAATTCTGTGAAACGTAAGCTATTTAGTTTTCTATTAGGATCATCACTTGTTTTCGCTTTAGCTGCATGTGGCGGTGGGGACGACAATGCAGGAGAAGCACCAGCAAGTGATAATGGCGGTGGAGAAGCTACCGTTAACGCTGAAGAAATCTTTCAACAAAACTGTGCATCTTGTCACGGAAAAGACTTGTCAGGTGGAGCAGGTCCTGACCTAACAAAGGTCGGATCTAAATACAGCCAAGATGAAATTGCTGGAATCATCGAAAATGGTCAAGGCGCAATGCCTGGTGGCATCATTAAAGGTGAAGAAAAAGACGCAGTAGCTGCTTGGTTAGCTGAGAAAAAATAAGTAGAATGTCAGGCCTTCCGGGTGAACCGGAGGGCTTTTAATATGTCCAAAAATAGTGTAATGTCCGATAAAAAGTGGAGAATGTCCGATATATTCAGAGTGGTGTCCGATAAATGTGGATGAATGTCCGATATCCCGGCGACAATGTCCGATAAATGTGGATGAATGTCCGATATACCGGCAACAATGTCCGATAAAATCAATACTTTGTCCGAAATCGAAAAACCTAATTAGATAGTCTGCCTTCCGGATGTACCGGAAGGCTTTTAATATGTCCAAAAAGAGTGTAATGTCCGATAAATGTGGATGAATGTCCGATATCACGGCAACAATGTCCGATAAAATCAAAACTTCGTCCGATATCGAAGAACCTAATTAGATAGTCTGCCTCCCGGGTGAACCGGAGGGCTTTTAATATGGCCGAAAATAGTGTAATGTCCGATAAAAAGTGGAGAATGTCCGATATCTTCAGAGTTGTGTCCGATAAATGTGGATGAATGTCCGATATCCCGGCGACAATGTCCGATAAAATCAAAGTTTTGTCCGATATCGAAGAATCTAATTAGATAGTCTGCCTTCCGGATGTACCGGAAGGCTTTTAATATGGACAAAATAGTGTTATGTCCGATAAAAAGTGGAGAATGTCCGATATATTTAGAGTTGTGTCCGATAAATGTGGATGAATGTCCGATATCCCAGCAACAATGTCCGATAAAATCAAAACTTTGTCCGATATCTAAAACTTTCTCCATTGACCAGGTGAAATATTTTTATCAAAATTGCAGGAAAGGCGAAAAAAATGTCGAATACCCAATAAAAATGAAAGGAGTAGATGTATTTGATAAGAAAAGTGCGTACAGTTCCAATTATTATTTTAATCCTTGAAGCATTATTACAGAGAATCCCGCAAGATCATCCCAAAAGACCACAAATTCAAGTCGAATTAGTCAAAAGAAAGAAGGGTTACCGGGGAGAACTTTCGTTAAATTATTATTTGGAGCTCATCGACACACCCGAATTCCTCATTTTGCACGATATCAGACTTACAGATGGCAAAAGCTTCTTCCAAATTGACACCCTCATAATTACACCTTATTTTTATCTAATCCTAGAAATCAAAAATATAACAGGAACTTTATATTTTGAAGATGATTCTAATCAAATGATACGAACCTTGAACAATGAAGAAGAGGGTATGCATAATCCAATTTTGCAATCGCTCCGACATTCCCGCCAATTCAAAAACTGGCTCACTCAAAGGAAGTTACCGCTATTGCCCATCGAACATTTAGTCATTATCAGTGATCCAAAGACAATCATTAAAGCGTCAAGACCAAGTATCTTCACAAAAGTAATGCATAGTGCAAATCTCCCATTTACATTTGAAAAATTTCAAAATAGACATACGAAAGAATCGTTGACAATGAAGGAAATGAAGAGAATAGCGGGGACCATTGAAAAACACGATACCCTAAAAAGCCTGACCCACTAGTACAGTTTTCTATCTCTCAAACTGAAATTTTAAGAGGGGTTCATTGTCCAAAATGTTCCGCTCTCCCGATTGAAAGAAAAAGAGGCTATTGGTATTGTGATAATTGTTATACGAAATCTCAAGATGCGTTTATTCAAGCACTTCAGGATTATAGCTTGCTCATAAAACCAGTATTTACGAACGAGGAAATACGTGATTTTTTACAAATCCCATCAAGTAAATTTGTCTTTCGATTGATAAAAACTATGAATCTCGAGTATGTAGGAGAGAAAAAAGGAAGGATGTACCGTTTGCCCCAATTCCAATATTTACACCCCACCAGCTAACCCCTATCCCATCAAACATTAACTAGTATGAAATAAAAATGTAATAAAATTGAGTCGTATTTTGACGAAAAATGATGTTATAATGAAAAAAGTAATGAAATTATCCTCATTTTGGCTTATAATTTCTAGTTGCATAGTTCAATAGAAGCACAAGTATGTCTATATGGACATAAGCGCTTACATTATAATATAAATAGATTACTAAACAAGAAAAATATAATCCCCACTGAGATCGGTGGGGTTCTTACTTCCGGTTAAACGAGGGATAAAAAAACGATGATAGGTGATTAGCAATGATAGAAATGAAAGACGTTTTTAAAAAGTATCCGAATGGTGTCATGGCCGTTAATGGAATAAATGTAAAAATTGATCAAGGTGAGTTCGTGTATGTCGTTGGTCCGAGTGGTGCGGGGAAGTCGACGTTCATTAAGATGATGTATCGTGAAGAGAAGCCGACAAAAGGTTCAATCATCATTAACGGGATTGATCTTGCTAAACTAAAAGAAAAGAAGGTTCCTCTTTTACGTAGAAATATTGGCGTCGTGTTCCAAGATTTCAAGCTGTTACCACGTCTAACGGTTTATGAAAACGTGGCGTTCGCGCTTGAGGTTATCGAAGAAAATCCGAAGAACATCAAAAAACGTGTAATGGATGTGCTTGACCTTGTTCGTCTTAAACACAAAGCACGACATTTACCAGATGAACTTTCTGGTGGGGAACAGCAACGTGTGTCGATTGCGCGTTCAATCGTAAATTCTCCAGGTGCGCTTATTGCGGACGAGCCTACGGGTAACCTTGATCCAGAGACGTCTTGGGAAATTATGAACATTTTTGAAGAAATCAATTTCCGTGGGACGACCATTGTAATGGCGACTCATAACCGTGAAATTGTGAATACGATCAAAAAACGTGTAATTGCCATTGAAAGTGGAAAAATTGCGCGTGACGAGGTAAAGGGGGAGTACGGTTATGAAGCTTAACACACTCCGCCGTCATTTACGTGAAAGTACAAAAAACTTAGGGCGAAACGGATGGATGACATTTGCATCTGTCAGCGCCGTTACCGTTACACTACTCCTAGTAGGTGTATTTTTAGTCATCATGATGAATCTGAACAGCATGGCGACATCACTTGAAAAAGATGTTCGTATCAGTGTTCACACGGAACTAACCTCAACAAAAGAACAGCAGGAAGCCTTGAAAGCAGAAATTGTAAAAATTCCTGAGGTTGCAACTGTCACCTTCTCATCAAAGGATCAAGAGTTAGAAAAGATGATTGATAGCTTTGGAGAAGATGGAAAAGTTTTTGCTTTATACGAACAAAGTAATCCACTTCATGATGTGTTTATCGTAGAAACGAAAAAACCTCAAGAGATTATGGCGGTTGCTGATAAAGTTGAAAAAATGGAGTATGTTTACAGTGTGAACTACGGAAAAGGAAAAGTTGAAAAGATTTTCAGTACAGTTGGTGTTTCACGAAACGTTGGAATCGGATTGATCATCGGGCTTCTTTTTACAGCGATGTTCTTAATTTCAAATACAATTAAAATTACGATCTTTGCGAGAAGAAGAGAAATCGAGATTATGAAGCTAGTAGGAGCAACGAACTGGTTTATTCGCTGGCCGTTTTTCCTAGAAGGACTATTCCTTGGAGTTCTTGGTTCTTTGATTCCTATTGGAATAATCCTAGGATTCTATAATTACTTATATGACATGATTCAACCACAATTAAACGGAACATTCCTAGAGCTATTGCCATTTAATCCATTTGCTTTCCAAGTAACTGCACTCTTACTGTTAATTGGTGCGTTCATTGGGGTTTGGGGAAGCTTAATGTCTGTCCGTAAGTTCTTAAAAGTATAAGATGATGTTCAGAAAGTCCTGTGAAAATGAAACATCTAATTTCTCGTTCCTTTTCATCCTTCTTTTTGAACACGAACTAAAAAAGCGCATCTGCTAAGGTGCGCTTTTTCGTGCTTAACTTTAATAATAGAATGGAAAAGGGAAGAAGAATGGGAATACGAAAAAGTTATATGGAAAACGACGACGGCGGAAGCGACGGAAACGTCTGCGTCCATAACCGCCATAGCCCCCAAAACCACCATATCCTCCGAATTGACGATCCATCTCAGTATCTTCCACATCTTCAGGTACTAACATTGTTACGCCTTCATCATCCATGTCCTCGATGATTCCTTGCATTTGAGAACCATCTCTCATTTGTCCGATGACATAGTAATTCCGTAGTCGATGACAAGTGTCTTGAATATTATGCCCTTGTGGCATTTGCATGCCGTATGGATTGTAGTTCATATGATCCCTCCTTTGCACTATTAGGTTATTCACCCAATCGATGTTTCGTTACGACCTTTTAGAGGAATGTAATCCACCTGTTATTTGCAAACTAAAAAAGCTCGACCACATAGTCGAGCTTAACTTACATAACGGTTTTTGTTTTTCTTTAATTTCATTCCACACGCGCAGCTTGTACTGTGTTTGAGGATTTTGATTTCCGTTTTACATATTGGACAAATTGTTTTTGGCATTTAAAAAGTCACCTTCTTGGTTTTGACATGATTTACAAAGTCCGTACACTTCCATCTGGTGAGAGTAAATATTAAATTGAGTAAGCTTGTGAGCTACATGCTCGATTTGGCTTAGAGTTGGGTAATTAAAATCAATTATTTCACCACATGATTCACATAAAATATGATAGTGATTCGGTTGGTTCGCGAGTTCATATTTACTTAACCCGTTCCCATAGGGCAGTTCTTTTAAAATCCGTAACGATACAAATAGTTTGACATTGTTGTAGATAGTGGCAAGGCTAATTTGTGGTAATTGCCGATGTATCTCTTCCACAGTCGGATGGCCTTTTAAGGAAAGGAAGGTCTGTAGTATTAACGTTCGTTGAGGTGTAATGCGTAACCCGCGTTCTTTTAAAAAAGGGATTAGTTCAGCCATTTGTTTGTCTTCCACGTTTAACAACCTCTTTGTTCATATTTATAAGAATAGGTATCCGGCTGTGGATACCTATTTTATGTGAGAATAAAATGAAATGTTCTATGCTTATTACTTCGCTACTACTTCGCTACTACTTCGCTACTACTTCACCAGGAACCGCTAATCCAAGGCCTTCTGCGATACGTGTTCCGTATTCAGGGTCTGCCTTGTAGAAGTGGCTAATTTGACGAAGTTTGATTTCTTCTAATTCAACGGGCTTCATTGCTGCCACAATTGTGTCAACAAGACGAGTACGTTCTTCTTCACTCATTAGGCGGTATAGGTCACCAGCTTGTGTGTAATGATCGTTATGATCATAAGCTACACTTTCGGCAATACCTTCAACAGCGAATGCATGCTGCTTTGCTTCTGGTGCTTCTTTTGGACCGCTAAAGCTATTAGGCTCGTAATATACGGAACGACCACCATTGTTATCAAAGCGCATTTGACCATCACGTTGATAGTTATTCACATCAACTTTTGCACGGTTGATTGGTAAGGCTTGGTGGTTTGCACCGACACGGTAACGATGTGCATCATGGTATGCAAATAGACGACCTTGAAGCATTTTGTCAGGTGATACATCAACACCAGGTACCAACGTTCCAGGTGAGAATGTGGCTTGTTCAACTTCTGCAAAATAGTTCTCAGGGTTGCGGTTTAATACCATGCGACCCACTTTGATTAATGGATAGTCTTTTTGTGACCATACTTTTGTTACATCGAATGGATCGAAGCGGTATGTATTCGCATCCTCCAACGGCATGATTTGTACATAAAGCTTCCAAGCAGGGTAGTCACCTTTTTCGATTGAGTTGAACAGATCCTCTGTATGATAATCTGGATTTTCCCCAGCAAGCTTAGTAGCTACTTCATTTGTTAGGGACTTAACGCCTTGTTCAGTACGGAAGTGATACTTAATCCAAACTCCTTCACCTTCAGCGTTTGTCCATTTGAACGTATGGCTTCCATAACCATGCATGTGACGCCATGTCGCTGGAATTCCGCGGTCCCCCATTAACCACGTAACTTGGTGTAAAGATTCAGGAGAATGAGACCAGAAATCCCATACTGCTGTAGGATTCTTCAAATGTGTTTGTGGATGACGCTTTTGTGTATGAATGAAGTCAGGGAACTTAATCGCATCACGGATAAAGAAAATCGGTGTATTGTTTCCAACGATGTCGTAGTTGCCTTCTTCAGTATAAAATTTTACCGCAAAACCACGTGGGTCACGAACAGTATCAGCAGAACCATTTTCCCCAGCAACCGTTGAAAAACGAATGAATAGAGGTGTTTTTTTGCCAATTCCGTTGAATAGTTTTGCTTTTGTATAGTTGGATACATCATTTGTTACTTCGAAATAACCGTGTGCACCGCTACCTTTTGCATGGACAACACGTTCAGGAACACGTTCTCTATTGAAATGTGCTAATTTTTCAAGGAGGTGTACGTCCTGGATGAGTACCGGTCCCCTAGAACCAGCTGTGATTGAGTTTTGGTTGTCTCCTACTGGAGCGCCCCAACTTGTAGTGAGTTTATTGTATGTCAACTTGATCACCTCGTATTAATTTTGAATACATATATTATAATAACACCTATAAATAAAAAATCAATATCTTTTTATAATAATTATAAAGTGGGTTAAAAGACCTCATAGATTTAGTATTGGAATTTGGTAATGTGTAAGCTCTGATACTCTCTGCTTACATAAGATTAACAAGTATTGTAAATTATTCTTAATACATCTTTACTCTGTTGATTTTCATTTAAACGTCATATTTAGTCCATACTTGAGAATTGGAGTGAAAAAATGGCTAACTATACATAGAAAATGCTGTAAGGGAAATAATGACAATGAATTTTCGTTTAAGAGAGGAAGTGCAACATGGACGATAAAAAGCAGCATGGAAGTGTGGAAGGGGTAGGCGGACCTCATGATAACCGACTTGGAACTGGTGAGTCGGCTGATTCATTAACGAACAGGCAGGGACATCCAGTTACAGATAATCAAAATATCCGAACAGTCGGCAACCGCGGCCCATCAACACTAGAGAACTACGATTTTCTTGAAAAAATGTCTCATTTTGACCGAGAGCGCGTTCCGGAACGTGTAGTTCATGCAAGGGGTGCAGGTGCACATGGATATTTTGAGGCATATGGAAAAGTTGGCGACGAACCGGTTTCTAAGTACACTCGTGCGAAATTGTTCCAAGAAGCAGGAAAAAAGACTCCAGTTTTTGTGCGATTCTCAACCGTCGCAGGGGCGATGGAGTCTCCAGAAACGGCAAGAGACCCGCGTGGTTTTGCAGTCAAATTTTATACGGAGGATGGGAACTGGGATTTAGTAGGGAACAATTTAAAAATCTTTTTTATCCGGGATGCGATGAAGTTTCCTGATATGATTCATGCTTTTAAGCCAGACCCAGTCTCAAATCTATCAAACCCTGAAAGAATGTTTGATTTTTTATCAAAGACACCTGAAGCCACACATATGATAACCTTCCTGTTTTCACCATGGGGAATTCCGGCAAACTACCGCCAAATGCAAGGTTCTGGAGTGAATACATACAAATGGGTAAATCAGGATGGCGAGGCAGTATTAGTGAAGTATCACTGGGAGCCGCTGAAGCAAGGTATTAAAAACTTAACACAAAAAGAAGCAAATGAAATCCAAGCGACAAATGTAAGCCATGCTACTCAGGATTTATATGAAGCAATCGAGCGTGGAGATTATCCGGAGTGGGAGCTTTGTGTGCAGATTATGACTGACGATTACCATCCGGAGCTCGATTTTGATCCGCTCGATGATACAAAACTTTGGCCAACCGATAAGTTCCCGTTTTTAAAGGTTGGAAAAATGGTATTAAACAAGAATCCTGAGAATTATTTTAACGAGGTTGAGCAAGCTGCGTTCGGTACAGGGGTACTGGTGGATGGACTTGATTTTTCAGATGATAAAATGCTACAGGGGAGAACATTCTCTTACTCAGATACGCAGCGACATCGAGTCGGAACGAACTATCTGCAACTGCCAATTAATGCTCCGAAAAAACGGGTTGCAACCAACCAGCGTGGCGGCCAAATGTCTTACCATGTGGATGTACCACCAAGCGGTAATCCGCACGTCAATTATGAACCGTCCACGATTGGCGGTCTGAAGGAAGCGAAGCAGGAGGGTAAGATCCATGAGCCTCATTATAATGATAAGTTGGTTCGTGAAAAAATTGACCGCCCAAATGACTTTGGACAAGCAGGTGAGACGTATCGTGCCTTTTCGGACGCAGAGAGGGATGAACTCATCAGTAATTTGGTTGATAACTTAAAAGTTTGTCGACCAGAAATCCAAAATAAAATGCTGGAGTACTTCACCAATGCAGACGAGGACTATGGCAGACGTGTAAGAGAAGGTCTCGCAAAAGCAATGGACACAACTGATACAAGTTCAGCTGCTGCAAAAGATGCAGTGGAGAAATCTAAAAATATGGGACAAGAATCAGACAGATATTAACATAAAAGCATCGGTCCTTAAGGGGATCGATGCTTTGAAATTTCCGGAGAATACAACTTATGGCTACTAATAATGAAATACGGCTGATAGTTCATAAATATAGCTAATAATATGAAAATATGGCCAATAAAAAATTTTTATGGACGATAGCGAAAAAAACTTTTTAATGAGACCGTCCTACTCTATAATTGCTTCACAAACGCATAACTCTTTCGCTCATATCCCATCTTCTCCTCATAAAAACGATGCGCATCCACACGCTGCAGTCCAGACGTCAATGCAACCAACCCGCAGCCCAATTCACGACCAAGCTCATGAATATAAGAAAGTAGTGTTTCACCATAGCCTTTTGACCGCCCGGCCTCATCTGTCACCAAATCATAGACATACATGTGATTTCCGTAATAAAGATTGAGCTGTTGCGCGACCCCAGTAACCGCCGCAACCTTACCGTTATCAAATAAAGCAAACATTCTATACCCTTGTGGCTTCATGCCCGTCACCAATGCAACGAACTCCTCGAGGTCCAGATGTGTCCGTAATTGCTTCATAACAGGAAACGCTACTTTCCATTCCTCAGCCGTCTTTAGTTCGCGAATTTCATATGCCACCAAAACCACTCCTAGAAAAAAGATTTCTTCTATCTTACTGCACTAGCCCTTAACTGACTACATTTTTCTTTACTTCATTCTAATAAAACTTTTATAATGGAAAAGGAACAAAAATTTTTACCTATTACACGTTGAGGCGTGGCCTCATTTTTGTCATAAAGTGTACAAGCATTACATATTTTTATACAAAGGCATCGCACTAACGCAGGTGTGGTGCCTTTTCCTGCAACTCTCACTGGATAGTCAAAAAGGTCCAGGCAAAATGATCAAACAAGACTTTTCGACTATTAATCATGGGTAAGGGATGAATAAGAACGTAAAAGCTACAAAAATTAACGGTATGCATTTGTATTCGTAACGGAGGAGGAACAAATAGGTGAGTCGTAAAGTTGTCGCATTATACATGGTACTATCCTTACTATTAGGAGCGAGTGTCACGTTTTTAGTGGTTCAGTTGCTTGATAACAACGAACAACCACTCGTTCAGCAACCAAGCCAAAACAATGAAAATACAAAGGAAAACAAAAACGATCTATCTAAAATCGGTCAAGCATACAACATGATTTTATCTAATTATGTTGAAAAGGTGGACGAAAAACAATTAATTGAGGGTGCCATTCAGGGGATGGTCAGCACACTTGATGACCCGTATTCTGCATATATGGATGAAGAAACAGCTGCCCAGTTCAATGAGTCATTAGAATCATCGTTTGAAGGAATTGGCGCAGAGGTAAGTATGATGGAAGGCAAGGTTACAATTGTCGCTCCATTCAAGGATTCTCCTGCTGAAAAATCAGGTCTTAAGCCAAATGATCAAATCATCAAAATTGATGGCGAAAGCATCGAAGGCCTTGATCTATATGAAGCCGTATTAAAAATTCGCGGTGAAAAAGGAACAGTTGTTACCCTAGAAGTCATGAGACCAGGTGTAACCGAGCTTATGAATGTAAAAGTAACCCGTGATACCATTCCAATTGAAACAGTCTACACAGATTTGAAGGAATATGATAATAAAAAGCTTGGATATATTGAAATCACATCATTCGCTCAAGAAACAGCAGAGGATTTCATTGTTGGTCTGAATGAGCTAGAAGACAAGGGCATTGAGGGTCTGGTCATCGATGTTCGTGGCAATCCTGGTGGACTTTTAGAAAGTGTTGAAGAAATTCTAAAACAACTTGTAACAAAGGATAAGCCATATGTTCAAATCGAAAACAGAGATGGTGAAAAACAGCGCTTCTTCTCCACTCTTGAAAAACAAAAGGAATACCCAATTGTTGTACTCACAAACCAAGGTAGTGCTTCCGCATCTGAAATTTTAGCAGGTGCCTTAAAAGAAGCAGGTGGCTATGACATCGTCGGTGAAAAAACATTTGGAAAAGGAACTGTTCAGCAAGCGCGCGACATGGGCGACGGCAGTAACCTGAAGTTAACGATGTTCAAATGGTTAACACCAGATGGCAACTGGATTCACAAAAAAGGAATTGAGCCAACAGTCGAGGCAAAGCAACCTGAATACTTCTATGCGAACCCAATTCAATTTGAAAAAGAGCTAACGCAAAACATGAACAATGAAAAAATCAAAAACGCACAAATTATGCTGAAGGGATTAGGATTCGACCCAGGGCGTGAGGACGGCTACTTCAGTGGAGAAACCGTCATTGCGGTAAAAGCCTTCCAACAAGCAAATAATATAGAAGCAACCGGCACAATTAACGAAAAAACAGCCGGCGCAATCGAAGCAAAAGTCATCGAGTCCATTCGAGACAAAAAGAACGACCTACAACTCCAAAAAGCAATGGAAGTACTCTTTAAATAAGATTTACGTGCACCTCTCCCAGTCGGAGAGGTGTTTTTTTGCATTAGTAGCATTCAGATCTTTATCCGAGAGGCAGGTGAACTCTTATATCGGACAATATTTCGATTTTATCGGATATTGTTGCCAGGATATCGGACATAAATCCAAATATATTGGACACAACTCTGAATATATCGGACATTCTCCACTTTTTATCGGACATACCCCTATTTTCGGCAAAATTAAAACCCTTCTGGTTCACCCGGAAGGCAGGCTATTTAAATAGGTTTTAGTTATCGGACACAGTTGCCAGGATATCGGACAAAACTCTGAATATGTCGGACATTGACCACTATTTATCGGACACAACCTATTTTCGGCAAAATTAAAACCCTTCTGGTTCACCGGAAGGCAGACTATCTAATCAGTTTTTTCGATATCGGACAATATTTCGTTTTTATCGGACACAGTTGCCAGGATATCGGACATTCATCCAAATATATCGGATACAACTCTGAATATATCGGACATTCTCCACTTTTTATCGGACTAACTCCATTTTCGGTAAAATTAAAAGCCTTCCGGTTCACCCGGAAGGCAGACTATTTAAATAGGTTTTAGTTATCGGACAATATTTCGATTTTATCGGACACAGTTGCCAGGATATCGGACATAATTCCAAATATAGCGGACATTCTCCATTTTTTATCGGACAAAACCTATTTTCATCCATGTTAAAAGCCTTCCGGGACCCAACTAACTATCAGTGAGGGAGGAAGAAAATCCCTCACTGATTGAGTTTCACTTTATATCAAGTATTTGGTACAATAAAAGTTAGTAAATCGAACGAAAATTTTTACATATCAAGTCATATCCATAGGTGGTGAAAAAGAATGATTGAAGCATGGTTACTCGAATTTGCAAAGGGGATTGGGCGCTTTTTTCTTACTCCAATGTTTTATTATTTTGCAGGATATTGTGTACTTCTAGGCTATTTCCGCGTTAAACGTGAGCGACGCGCATTCCATATAAGAGTTGAAGATGGCTTTTATGACCTGAGATCACTACTTCCGGGTGGTTGGCTTGCGGGACTGCTTATATCAGTGGTAACACTTGCAGCTGGGGTCGTCATTCCACTTGGTAGCATCGTATTAATTGCAATTGTCACTTTCCTACTCAGTTTACCGATCAATACACGGCTACTATCTCCAGCCTATATTTTAGGGGTATCGTTTTTCGGAATTATTTTATTATCAAATCTATCAATTGAAAATAAATTCATTGCGAGATTACTAGATGACATGGGCAATACAAGTCTGGCGGCGATCGCAATCTTACTTGGCGCCCTTATACTAGCAGAAGGAATATTGATTCTGAAAAGAGGTCATATTGGCACGTCACCTGATCTTTTAAAAAGTAAACGTGGGCTTCCGGTCGGTATCCATATTTCACAACGACTATGGCTTGCACCTGTGTTCTTACTTATTCCAGGTGAGGCACTCACCACGCAATATGAATGGTGGCCAGTGTTCAATGTATCTGGACAAGCTTACTCGCTCATTTTAGTGCCGTTTGGAATTGGATTTTTTCATAAAGTAAAAAGCATGCTCCCAACCGAGAGTATCCCCGTTGTCGGGAAACGCGTGATCATTCTTGGTATCGTAATTTCAGGGTTAGCACTTGCTAGCATTTGGTATCCTGTTACGGCAATTATTGCCGCCTGTTTTGCACTGGCAGGTCGGGAACTCATCTACCTGCAACACCATTTTAACGATGAAGCGAGACAATCCATCTTTTCAAAACGAAATCATGGCCTACTCGTCTTAGGCATCATTCCACAATCACCAGCTGACAAAATGCAGATTAAAATTGGTGAGACCATTTCAAAGGTGAACGGCATTCACGTAAAAACCGTTCAGGAATTTTACATGGCTCTTCAAAAAAATCGTGCCTTATGTAAGGTTGATGTGTTAGATATTAACGGTGAGGTCAGGTATGTACAACGAGCCCTTTACGAAGGCGAGCATCACGAGTTAGGAATCCTTTTTGTTGAAGAGGGCAAAGGGTGGAAGCATAAAGCGGTGTAAGTGTAATTTTTCATAATTAATCGGAATCTGTTCATAATCTTCCGGAATTTGTTCAAAATTCGCTGGAATACTTTTCAAAAACTTACGGAACTAAAAAGGAGAGATTTTTAATAATCTCTCTATTTTAGTATTAATTTAACTGAAAATTTTGATTAATTTTATCCAGGATTGTAGGGAAGGATGTTAGTTGTATGTCTAATTTATTAATTACGAAAGTTCCATTAGAAGATGAAACGTTATCAAGTTTTTTATTAAGGATATGTAGAGAAAATAAGTATGATAATTTATCTTGGATTACAAGTGACTTAGGAATTGTTCCAAGGCAATTAGCAAAGCCGAACCCAAATAAGATAAATATGAATACTTTAGCAAATTTTTTGGATATTGAAGAAAGTGTTTTATGGGATTTAACTTTCTTTAATGATATTGTCTGCTTTAGTAATAATGAGAGTATTAGTAGTTTTAAAGATCATGGAAATACAGAGTACGATAAAATATGTCCATTATGTTTTCAACAAAATTCATATGTGAAAAAGTTTTGGAATCTTAAGATAAATATGGCTTGTCCTATACACTCTTTATTATTGATAAACATCTGCCCAAAATGTAATAAAAAGATTTCGTCTATAAGAAGCAGTTTAGAAAAATGTAAATGTGGATTCGTTTTAAACAAACTCCCTCAATTACCGTTAAGTGAGGGAAAGGTTTTACATAGCAAAATATTATATAATGCATACTTCAATATAAAGCGATTCCATATAGACGACAATTCTCCAATACATACTCTAGAATATTTTTCTTTAACTAAGTTAATTAACACATTTTGGTTTAGAATAAATCAAGGTAGAAATGGTATTGGAATAAACCAAATAAACACTCAGCAGAATGAATTGTTAGAACAGCTTACATCCGTATATAATTTATTTATTAACTGGCCCTATAATTTCAGAAAATATATATATGATTCTAATAATTCAACAACGACTAAGAACATTAAACGAGACTTTTATTCAAAACTATATGAAGAAAATTTCACCGAGTTTAGAGAAGAATTCAGAAAAACTTTAGAAGATCAAAAAAAGAGACCTGTAATTTTTAAAAAATTTAGTAAATCTACACATAACTTTATTTCTTTAACTAATGTCATAAAAATACTAAATATGTCCCAACATGCAGTTAATATCCTTATCGAGAAGGGTGTGTTAACAGAATATAGAGATGTAAAAGATACTGGGTTTGTGATTAGAAGTATTACAACGGACTCAGTTAATCGTTTTATACAACTAAAAAAATATATTGTGTTTAAAAAGGAATTATCAGATTTACTTGGTCTACAAAGAAAACACATCAATCTATTTGAAAATGCAGGTTGGATAGAAAGAATAGAATTGTTCAGCAAAAGGAATGATAAAAAATCTTATTATGATATTAGATTTGGATATGATTTAATTGAAAAAATCGAAAGTGACAGAATTATAATGATTTCAGAAGAGGAAAGTAAAAATGATAAATATATTAATTTCTCGAATTTTCATAACAGGGCAGCAGCAGGAAGAATAACTTTTATTGAGTTAGTTGATGCATTAATTAATAGCGCTATCATTATTTATAAGGTTAAAGATAAAGAACCATTTAAAAGCTATTTTTTCAATTTAACAGATGCCGTTTCATTTATAAAAGTTAAGAGATTCAAAAAGTTTAGTGAAAGAACGATTAACTTACATATAGGGGAAGTATGCCATATGTTAAAAGTATCTAATCCGCAAGTGGCTTCTTGGGTAAAGAATGGATTGTTAAACATTCAGGAACTGGAAAAGACAGTTGATTATAATGCTATTGAAAATTTTTTATTAAACTATTTGCCTATGACATATTTAGTTAATTCACTAAAGACATCGGTAACAAAAGTTTTAAAAATGTTTCAGGAACACGGAGTTTTGCCTATTCACGGACCAGCAATTAATGGAGGGAATGGGTATATATATAGGAAAAGCGATATAATCAATACTTCTTTATTACATCAAAATCCATGTATTGATATTGATGAAAGAATTAAGGAGATCATAGAAGAAGAGTTATCGGAAAACCCAGTAAACTGTTATTAACGGAAAAAAAGTTTAAAAAAGTCAAGTTGCAAATTTAAAAGTTAATCTTACTACTCCCAAGAGAATATTGAATACTCGAAAAGAGGGATGTTTTAAATGAGAAGGATTAGGAGGAAACAAGAAATTAATAAGGCATTAGAATTTGGAAGAATGAATTACTAGAAGATGGTGCAACAATTACAAAGACATCAAGAGGTAGTCAAATTGGAGGTGCAATGTTAGGTGGTATAGTAGCAGGTGGAGTTGGTGCAGTAATTGGTGGTTTATCTGGCAGTCAAACTTCAACAAATGAAGTAAAAAAGATACAACTTCAAGTTGTTGTAAACGATACGAAAAAATCATTTAATAGGATTACTTTATGTCATTAGAAGGTAGTGTGAAAAAAGACAATCTAGTTTATAAAAATGCTAACAAGAACGTAACTCATTGGCATAATTTAATAAGCCATTTAATTAATCGTGCAGACCAAGAGGATATTAGTATTAATAGAGACAAAGAACATGATTATATCAACAAGAATCAATCTAGTTCAATTGCAGACGAAATAAAAAAGTTATCAGAATTACACAAAGAAGGTATCCTTTCAGATGAAGAATTTAATAGTCAGAAACAAAAGTTACTAAGTTGAAGTGTCGTGAAACGGAAGAATTGAGACACATAAGGTTACTAAAATATTTAAAGTGTTGATGATTAAATCGAATTGGGTTAGTTGGAACGCCTTATGAGGTGAAAGTTTCATGTACGGTGTGAACGGGGGGAAAAGGGAGCGATAACTTTATCTGTATGAAAAAGTATTCAACTAATTAGGAGCGATTCTTCAGAAAGAAAAAGCGACATTGATGAGAAATATGAAAATAAAGAAGTCCCTGGACTAAGTGACCGAAATCAAATGCCCAAGAACTTATAATTTTAGAATAATCGATTAAACATGTATTTTCAATGAATGTTAATTAAAATAGTGCGAAGGTAGTATTCTTATAAATACTGAGATTTAGAATTACGACGCACTACGAATAAATTATGAAGTAAAAACACTTTCATTGTTGAACTAAAGAAGCAGTTTAGTTTAATAACGGATCTGAATATGGTGATTTAACATTAGGGGAACTTAGATGAGAAAAAAATTAAAAAAGACCCAAAAAGGGTCAATTTGATACTGATACATTTGATTTAATAAAAAAATTAATCTTTAAGCTGTCGAAGAACATCATTTACATCAACATGTGATCTTTTCTCAATGATTTTACCATCTTCAATTCGTAACTTCATCATAAGAGAGAATCTAACGGTTTTTCCAGTAGCAGGAACACCCAACAACGGGATACCTGTGTGAGTTCCTTCAAAGATGAGATATGCTGCTACTTGATCACCTTCAGCTATTATGGATTGAATAGCATTTTAAAGCTAGGGAATGCATCAAAGTTTTTTTTCTCTGATTCTACAAGTCCTTCTAAACCAGGAAAAGGTGTATCCAGTTGTGGATAGAATACAAAGTTCTCATGGCAATAATCTTTACGTGCCTCATAATTTTCTTGTTCGATGGTTTCATAAAAACGACGAACTAATTGTTTATTTGCCTCAACCGACATTGCTATCTCTCCTTTATGACCTGTCCAATATATTTAAAACGTGTATGATTCACCGTCATTTGGTACTAATACATTAGATGCGATTTCTTTTTCTTTAGTAAAGCTCTTCAGTTCCTCTTTAGATAGTCCCCAGTGGTTAACAGCTTCCATGTGAACACAAATGATTTTTGCTTCTGGAGCAGCTTTGTACACTTCATAGACATCATCTTTCCCCATGACTAGAGAACCACCCTGGAAGAATTGATTATCCCCAGCATTTACAACAATTACTTCTGGTTTGTTCGTCTTAATTACTTTTTGGACTTCTTCATACCATACAGTATCTCCTGCAACATATAATGTTTTCTCCGTTGGGTGTTTAAATATAACGCCACATACAAGACCAGCAAGTTTTAAGATTTCTCCTCTTCCATGCTCGCCTTTTGTTTTCACTAATTGGATACCTTCGAACTTTGTATCGTCTTGTAAAACCTCTACATTTTGGAAACCAGCGTTTCGAATCTCTGTCGCATCTTCTTCATTTTGGGCAAATATTTTGGTCTCTTTTGGTAAAGCTTCTTTAGCAGCATCATCCCAATGATCATAGTGCAAATGAGTAACAATAACTGCATCTATATCTTTTATAATATTGTCAATGGATGTTGGTAAGCTTACTAAAGGATTGTTTTGATCTTGCCTTGGCGAATTTGGGAAAGGTGGGTAAGTACCTTTTTCCGCTAACATTGGATCGATTAAAAACTTTTTCCCTGCGTATTCCACAACGATTGTTGCATTACGAATTTGATGTATATTCATGTTTATTATCTCCTTTTGTATAATAATTTCCTTCGAACAATTTATATTCTATACTATGGTTAATGACCGATACATGGATTAAATAAAGTGTTTTGGTTGTTTGACTTTATTTATGAAAGGAATTAGATAGATGTTAGATAACACGGATCTGATTATCCTAGATGAACTATCCAAGAACAGTCGTATAACAATGAAAGAGTTAGGTGAGAAAGTCCACTTGACTGGACCAGCTACTTCAGCTAGAGTGGCAAAGTTAGAGGATAGCGGAATCATTGAAGGATATACCATTAAAATTAATCAAGTAAAGTTGGGCTATTCAATTCACGCAATGATAAGTATTATTACAGTAAGCTCGTATCACGAACCTTATCTGACATTCTTAAATGCACAAAAAGAATATGTAATAAATAACTATAAAATTAGTGGGGATAGTTGCTACCTTTTAGAATGTAAATTCCCCTCCACTAAAGAATTAGATGAGTTCTTAGTAGGTTTGAATAAGCATGTGAACTATAAATTATCAATAATTATAAATAAATAGTACTTTTTAAAGAGATAATTTGTGAAGAAATATACTTAAAGTAACGGGTGCGTTGATCCAAGAAGGATTACGCACCTTTTTTTTGTAGTTATTTAACTACCGGGGCAGTTTAGTTTAATAAACTTCGCTAATTGGAACGTAAAAAATCATCCACTTTTGATTGTAAATAGTGGATGGTTTTCTAAGGAATGTTTTTTATGATTTTTCTAGTAATAAATCCAGTGATTATTCCAGGAAAAACAAACAATATTGGAAGCCAAACAGGCCCCAATAACACTCCAAATATCATTAAGTTCGAGGAAAAAATCAATCCAACGGTTACAAAAAATGCAGCAAACACATACGGAAGAAAAGAATAAGGGTCTTTTCCTCCGCCTGCATCTTTCACCGCATCCCACATAGAGAAAAAGTATAAACAAGGATAAAACATCAACCACTGATATTCAGCATGTTTTATGGCATCCCCAATTTCTCCATGAAAACTTAGAAGTATGACCTGATTAAAATTAGCTTGTACATTAATCAAAAATTCAAGTATCAATAAAACTGTGCCTTTAAAATACTTTCCGTTTAAATACTGCCCAAACCCAGGAAGTGCAATACTCCACATTAGTCTTTCAAATGCATTCTTATTCATTTATAAACACCATAATAATTATCTCTGTTACTTTTCTTTTGCAATTTCTTTTCTATTAGGAGCAAGTGGAGGCTGCTCTAACCATTTATTTTGCATCATAATATTAAACCACTTTTTAGTAAGCATAAGATTTTGTAGAATGGTGCTTTCGTAAGTGGCTACAAGGTCTGTTCGCATTGCGGATGCTAAACCTGCCCCGTGATACGCTTGTGCGGCTTGGAATAAGAAACCAGTATGATACAACATTAACTTATCAGAAAAAGGAGAATCTGTTGAAGTTGTAACTTCAGTCTCCCAAGACTTAGGAACTGGTAAATTATCCGTTTGCATAATTTTTGAAAAACTTTTTATTTGTTGGTCAGACGTTTTTTCGGCATCCTCTAAAAATTTTCTTACTTCTTTTGTTTGTGCGACTTGACTGAATGCGATTGAAAGAGTTTTTGCCATAATACTTTTTTTAAGGTTAAAAGATATGCTTATGATTTCTGTCGCTGCTAACATTCTACCCTTTCCGAAAAATCCATCTATGAAATCTTGGCTAGAAATAAATTCAGGATTTTTGGCAGGGTAAAATAAAGGATCTCTCTGAAAATTTCCTTTCTCAAGCAATAAATCAATGGTTTGATGATACATCCTTTTCCCATCATTATCACACGAGTCGTAAAAAAATCTTAAATCCTCTCTTACAGAAACGCCCAATGAGGTGGAGTGTCCTAGCAAACCATGTAATGTCATGATATGTAAATAATTTAGGCAAAATATATCCGTAAACAACCTCGGTTTACCTTTAAAAAGGTCAGATTCAGTAAATCCAATTGGAACTGGAAACCCCTCATTTTTTATAAAAGTAACGATTTGTTGTTTTTGCTTTTCGAATGTTTTGATAGCATCCTCAAAAATAGCTTTAATTTGCTCATCCTCAATAATAGAGACCATATATCTATTTACAATATCAACGGCTGTTCCATTTAAATACTCTCCCCATAAAGTTCCTATTTCGGAAGATGTGAGTTTTAACTTATCCTTTTCCATTCCGTCACCTCTAAGATATTATTTACCAATTCATCAAGAGGTATGAAATTTTTTGTTTGATTTTTACGAAGAAGAAAAACACTCTTTAGAAATAACGAAATCACTAAAAAAGGTAAGCATAATATATTTAAAGGGTTCCGTTTTAAGGTGCTTTCTTAATAAATGACATAAGAAATGACGTATGAATTGGCATACGTCATTTTCTTATTGTATCAAGGTTTTTTAACCTTTTTATTTAATTTTGACACCATAATGTTTAGAGTTTTCCACTTCGGACAATACTTGTTGTACAATGAAAACTCGATGCCAATTATAGTGTCAAATTTATTGTCATTTAGGAGGTCATTATGCAATTTATCGAACCTAAAAAGAGATTAGAGAAAAAAGCTGATTGGCGTGTTTCAGAACACACAAAATCAACTGTAAAGCATTATGCTGAATACACAGGATATACAGAAGATGAGGTTGTTGATATGTTCTTAAAGAATCTTTTGGAAGATGAAAATTTTATTAATTGGATAACTCAAAAACGTCGAAACAAAAGGATTGTTCAACAACTTGCACTTAGTGAGGAAGCATAGATGGCGAAATTGAAAAGATTAACGAATAAAAACGATGGGATTATTGAAGTTATGGTTCCCGTTTCTGAGGAAGAACGATTAAAAAGAGAAATGGATTATCCTTCAATACCAGATAATCGATTTGCGACCAAATTCAGAAATGCATTATTTGAACCAGTGGTCGTTAAGTATAAAGACCGAGAATATAAAATTCAGATGAATAGCTGCATTAATCCATATTGCAAAAATTATGGTTTACCTCAGAAGCAATACGATGTGAAAGGGAAACCTAAAAGATATAAATCTGTACAAGCAAAATTAGGTACCCAATCCAGGCTTGTTTGTAATCCAGATCCTGTCAAACCCGCATTTGGAGCTGTTTTAGGTTGCGGAACAAATTCAATGTCTAATTGGTCCATTGCTGAAGAAATCAAGAGACTTGCAATGGTTAATTCGGTTTTGCCAATAGAACCTGAATACCAATTTCATAAGGAAGGATGCGATAATCAAGATTTAACCCCTTTCACACAAAAAGAAGCATTTAGAAGATGCGGGAAAAGTAGCAGTAATTGTCAAAAGTATCAATGTAAATGTTGTAAGAAAATCACTAATGTACTTCCTTCTACTAAAGAAAGTACAACTTATCATCAACAAAGAAACGACGTACTTCCTTTGTTTGCAGAATTAATTACAAACAGAACACCAGTAAACAGGGTTATTGAAATTTTGGATATCGGAGCACAAACTTATTATCACAAATTAGAATGGCTCTATAGAAGGTGCCTTGAGTTCCAAGAGAGGCACGAAACTAAACTGAAGGACAAAGAATTTAATGAGCTGTGGATTAATACCGATAAGATGATTTATTACCTTAATAATGTCAGGAAAAAGAATGCTGGTTCGAAATATCTTATAGAACAAGAAGAAAAGCAATTCCCTACACAAGTAGTTATAAGTAGCGATTTATTGACCAGATATGTATTTAGGTCTGACATTGCCTATGATTGGGATATCACTTTAGAAGAAATTTCGGAACAAACAAAAATGTATAAGGATGATCATCTTCATACTTTTGCACAGAGATATGGTCATTTAAGATATTCATATGCTCCACAGCCACCAACAGAATTTGATACCCAAACTAAAACCGAATATGAGATGAAAAGGTCTGAGTTTTTCGGTAGGTCAAACTATATAGATGGTTTACACACTAATTCTACTTACACGAACATTGCTCACTTTTGGCATTTAAAACAGATGTTAAACGCAAAAGAATGGAGATTTTCAACAGATCACGATTCAACTATTATCTCGGCCTTAATGAGGGTGTTTTTGAAGGAGATTGATTTGGGAGATGCCCATCATTTCATATATAAAATTGATAAGAGTAAATCCTTAAGAGAATCAATGGAAGATTATAAAGACTCACGAGCTGTAATACGAAATTGGGCATTGAATTCAAATATCGATGATAAAAATATTACTCGATTGGCAAGATTAATGTTGGCTGAAGAATTAATGAGACATAAATTTTATTCTGAAGAAGAAAAAGAAGGTAGATCAATCAGAAAATGGGCTCAAAATCCTATAGTCCATCCACTTCCTTTTAAAGACACTGGTTACGCAACAGTTGATTGTACAACAGACGTTAGCTCTTACGAACCAAAAGATCTTGCTAGAATGATACAAAAGGTAAATAATAAATCAACCGATACCTTTATCAATCAAATTAGAAGAAGAATTTCAATCCTAGAAAGACCTTTAGTTACCTCAAGGGGTGATGGCAAAAGTTACATCTATTCTAATTTCAATCCTAAGTATGCACAATATGCTATAACCATTTTAAGAACTTATTACAATTTTTGTATGCCATATAAGGCTTTCGGAGAATTAGCAACACCGGCACAAAGAATTGGCATAACTGATAAAATATTCGATTGGAAAGATATTATCTATTTCAGATAGTTAGAATGTGTATTTACTTCATCTAAAAATGGGAATAATTAATTTATGACTAGTGTAGCAAGTGCAATAATAGCCAGATTGTCTTGTTACGAAAAAGGCCACTAACGGCCTTTTTTATTTTGAACAACTAAGAACTAAGAACGCAATTTTCGGTGCTTTTTGTATGTAAAAAAGCTCAGTAGTTACCGAGCTATTTATTGTGATTATTTATAATCCCTTATTCAACTTTAATTATTAAAAACCCACGTTTTAAATTCTTCATTTTGATTCTGAAATTTCCATTCCATCTTATGAAAGTAGTCATTGAATTTTGAATCTGTCGGGCATAATGCAACGATTGGTAAATCATTTATCATTGTTAACATCTTTTTTAATAAGCCTGTACCACGATAAACCTCACTTATCGCAAATTGATATAAAGAAATTTTATTTTGTGTTTTTTTTCGATAAAAACGAAATGCTCCCACTACTTGACCTTCCACAGTTGCTACTATCATTTGCTTTCGTTTTATAGCTGCTTGAATTCCAAGAGGACATACAAACTCTTCAGAATAAACTGCACTGTTATTACGGTCTAAATTTTCATTAAAGAAAGTCACAACTTCAGATATTTGAGTTGGAACTGCTAATGCTATTTGCACCCTATCCACCCCCTTAAAGTAACGCTTGTTAAGATATAAGAGAATTATAAATCTCTCCAATAATCCCTTCCAATTGATGAACACCTAATTCTGCGTTCGTCATAATGACGGCACCTTTTTCTATGCGTGGGTACGCCACCATCATACACTGAAAACCTACTCCCCAACCCATTGATGTAATTTCTAATTCTTTTTCGGAACCCTCTAAAAATACACCTAGTCCAGCCCAGTTTTTCCCCCTTTGAGAGGTTATCATTTCTTTAGCTAAACTTTTTGATATTCCAATTTTACTTTCTCCTTTTAAAGCATTTATTAGCTCAAGGACTAATACAGCTAAATCTAATGAAGTCGTCCATAATCCTGAAGCTGCTGGATAGGGGTAGATAGGGTATTTTCCTTCTACCAATTTACCATTTTTATTATGACCACAAGAAAATTCTCTTTTATCTATCTCTAACATCGTTGTATTTAAAAAGCTACTTTCCATTCCCAATGGCTTAAATATGAACTCATTTACCACTTGATAAAACTGCATTTTCATTACATCTTCTATTAGTTGCTGAATAATACAATACCCTGCATCTGAATAATGGAATTCACTCTCTGGCTCTATTTGAACTTCAATAGGAACTATACAATAATCGGATTTTCCCTCTAACAATTCAACCATCGAAGGAAGACCTTTATCTGGTTTTAGTTCTGGAAAACTACCTTCAGGGTCCTTGATTCCAGATTGATGACTAAGCAAGTTTCTTAAAGTAACTTTTTTGTTTTTTGTATATTCATTTTCAGGCACTTTCCAAGTAACAAGTCTTTCATTTACATCTTCATCCAGATCAAGATACCCTTCTTCTAGTAACTTTATTACTATCATTCCAGTTAGGAATTTACTAATGGAACACGCACTAAAAATAGAATCATCACTAACTTTTCTATCACTTTTTACCTCAAGTAAACCATAGCTTTCTGTTCCACTGATTTGCCCTTCTTCGAAAAGTGCAATACTTAAACCGTTTACATTATAATGTTCCATTCGTTCTTCAACTTTGATGTTTTTTAATTTCATTTATTCTCCCCCTAGTTAGCTTAATAATGAAATTATAACACGAATATACGTTCTGATGTATTAATTTGGAAATAAGATTTCTTATTGAACAAAAACGCACGTTACTTTAAGGGCTTTTATCGTTTGATGAATTTGTAGAGTAGCTTACACAAAAATTTAGAGAATAAAATGAAAAATTATGACCAATAAAAAAACTCGTCAAAATCGACGAGTTTTTTCTTGTTTATTGTGCCATTTTGAATGTCAAATATTATGTCATTCTATAAGCAATTTTTGAAAAAGCACCTCAAAACGGAACCCTTTAATAATATATGCTCACCTTTTTATAACAACAATGCGAAATAGACAACACTTGTGGAATACTCATTGCCTAAGTTAAAGATGGCATTCTTAACAAAGATGTTAATCTGGAAGTTATACTACTAATTAAGAATGCTGCTCTAATACCCATAATAAATATGGTTGATAATAAGCTAAAAAGAATATTCAAAGTATATCCCTCCACATTGAAGTTTAGTGTTAAATGATAACACTAAGGTTATTGTTAATCTGAGGAGTGAATTTATTCAGTGGAACACCTAATCAAAAAGTGGTTTATTGCAATCCTAGATAAATACAAATAAAAACAGAAACAGCTTGTTGAACTAAAGGGTGCAATAGTTTAATGGAGCAACCAGTTATTAAAACAAGTTGCTCCATTAAATTAGTTAGAAATATTTTTGATAAAACTCCTTTCTGAGACGACCGCTTAGCTCGGCATATATTCGAGTAGTTTCACTTTTCTCATGTCCCATCAAACTCTGTATCACTTCAATGGGTGCCCCATTATTTAGTAAGTGTGTCGCATAACTGTGTCTTAGTTGGTGCGGATGGATTACCTTGTTAATACCCGCCCGTTTTGATATTCGTTTAATGATATATCTCATTTGTGCTTTGCTCATTCGATGAGGATGTCTTTCGGTTACAAAGATAGCCGCATCATTATCTTCTCGGCTTTCTAAATATCGTTTAAGCCAAATGTCACAACGAATATTAAAATATACTTCCCTTTCCTTATCACCTTTACCCTTAACAATTGCAGAGTGATTAGACCAATTAACGCTATTCTTGTCGAGTGTTAAGATCTCACCAATCCTACAACCTGTTGAAAACATAAACTCAAATAGAGCTTTCTCCATAGGTGTAAAACAAACTTCTCGTAGATGTTCAATTTCCCTATCTGTTAAAAATTTTGGGATTCTTTTCCCTAACTTTGGTTCTTTAATCTTGGCTGTTGGATTTTTACTGATATGTCCTTCTTCATGTGTCCAACGAAAGAGTGATTTCATTGAACGAACACGATGTGCTAATGATGAGGGTTTTAATGTTTTACTAGACTTGGAGAGGTAAGCTTTTAATTGGTCTGTTGAAAGTAAATCAATTTCTACATCTCCAAAATGACGAATTAGTAAAGTGACCTGAAGTTGATATGCTTTTAAAGTTTGGGGTGAAAATCCCTCTATTCGCTTATCCGATTCGTAAGTATCCCATGCTTTTGATAGTAACAAAATATATCTCTCCCTTTAATATTCTATTTTTAAAGGAATTATTGACCTGATTCTAGAAATTTAAACGTAAGAATCCTATTAAACTATCGAAGCAGGATAGTTTAAAAATTGGCTTTAGTTCTTATTCAACAATCGGACCAGTTTCTTAAATAACACTAAATAAGGTAATTAGATATTTAAGTTAAATTATAACGAGGATTATGAGATAATTTAGTTATTAGTAAATAAGTGAAAAAATAACGAATAGTGAAAAGGGGATTGAAAATGGATGTAAGATATCCAATTGGGAAACTACAAGTACATGAAAAAGTAACATTAGAAAATATTCAAGAATGGCTAAAGGAAATCGAAACTTACACGGTTCGGTTAAGAGAAACTGTCGATTCATTAAGTGATGAGGAATTAAGCAAAACTTATCGTGAAGGTAGCTGGACAGTTCGTCAACTTGTTCATCATATTGCAGATTCTCAGTTGAATATGTATCAACGTTTGAAGCTGGCTTTAACAGATGAGAATCCAACAGTTCCAGCTTTTGACGAAGAAAAGTGGGCTATTCAACCGGATACAAAGCTTTCTGTAGAAAGTTCTATTAAAATGTTAGAAGGTATAAATGAACGTATCGTATCTTTAGGACATAGTTTAACTGAAGAGCAATCAAATCGGACTTTTACCCACCAGATAAACGGTAAAATAAAGGTTGCAACAAAAGTTGCAAAGTTAGCTTGGCACGAAGAGCATCACTTAGCTCATATAAAAATCGCATTATCAAAATAATACAATATGTATGGAAGTGGCTTATCGAACGTCGATAAGCCTTTTTTAAAAAAAATAAGGAATAATCGCAGAGGTTATTCAACTAAAGGGTGCTTTAGTGAAAAAAGCACAGTGTAATCTCTTGTAAAATTATAATCTTTCTGGAAGCTTGGTGCATCTAATCCAAGCTTCTTTATTTTTTTAAAGTCAGAGTAATTGCCCTTATGCAAAAAAATAATGGAAAATATAAAACCTTTTAAGCAAAAGTGAAATAATTAAGACAGTTGATTCGACTAATTATTGAATAATATACCATGGAGGAGAAATGGATGATCAGTGACAAAATTTCAGAATGGTTCTATCAATACAACAAAGATGTATACCATTTCTTGTTTTATTATGTTGGATCAGGAGATATAGATGATTTAGTTCAAGAAGTTTTTATACGTGCAATCAAAGGATTTGATACATATCAATCGAAATCAAGCGTGAAAACTTGGCTTTTTTCGATTGCACGAAATGTTGGAATTGATGAGATTAGAAAAAGAAAGCGGAATAGAATTAAAAATGTTTTTAGTTTCACAGTTTATGAACCCAAAGAGGAGAAAACACCAGACATCATGCTTCAATTGAACGAAAATAATAGAAATTTATATAAAGTAATTCATTCATTAAAGTCCAACTATCGTGATGTGATCATTCTCAGGGCCATAAAGGATTTATCTGTTTCTGAAACAGCAGACATTTTAAATTGGAATGAAAACAAGGTACGTATTACTTATCACCGAGCCTTAAAGGCCCTAAAGGATAAGAAGGAGGACATTCAAGATGAAAGATAATGAGTGGGTAAACCAAGTGGTTGATGATTTACAAACGCTTCCAGAACCAGATTATGAGAAGGATTTTGATATAAATAAACAAAATAATATTCATGATAACCTTATGAAGTTTTCAAGAAGTTTTGAATTAAAGAAGAGAAGAAGAGATTTAATGAACCGTATAACAGCTGGGGTAGCAAGTATAGCTGCTTTAATATTATTTTGTGTCATTTTTATTCCAATAAGTGGAGATTCAGACAATGCAACTGTTCCTGAAATAGGAACATTTAAAGAATATTTTCATCAAAAGATGGAAGAAATGCATAAACAAGAAAAAAACTATTCGTACACACTTATTCATACAGAGTTAAATGCAGTTCAGAAAGATGATGCTATTGCAGTTTTTAAAGAAAATAACAATAACGGTGAACAGATTTACATTGCTTATTTTGAGAAACAGGATAATCAATGGGAATGGAAACAAACAAGGGGAGCGGGGGGGGATTCACGTATTAACTGGTCTTCTATGAACCAAAGACCCTATATTTATTCTGGGGTATTAAGTGATAATTCTATAATAGAAGTATACGCAGGTGAGGAGCAAGCAAAAATTATTACAATCGAAGGAGATAAAAGGTTTTGGTATGCCATTAGCCCATTGAAAGAAGTAGAAGTGATGATAGTAACAGAGAATGGTCATAAAAAAATATTGAAGGAAGTTAAAGCGTTAGAAGGAGATCAACCATCAGTGCCAACGAAGGAATGGAAAGACGTATCGACAACAGAGGATTTAGTCGCACCCGATTTCCCGACGAATGTGAAAGATTATATCGCGAATACGTTAATGCATTGGACGGCTGAACCCGACGAAAATCTAATACAAGAGGGATATCCGCCGGAATATGATCATTATATGCAGTCATTCGGAATCCTTTCAGTCGTGGACGAATATATTCGGGTTGAAGGTGTTGACCTCGAAAAAGATTTCTACAAATTGCAAATGCTTGCGGCGGTTATCCAACACGAACAATATGAAAGAACGAAACATATAAACTTCAACCCCGAAGATCCTAATCGGGATTCATTTGAATCTACACGTGAAGCGGTTAGACATTGGAAGCCTGCAAGTGAACGATATCACCAAGCAGAACAATATATTACGGAATTGTTGAACGATATTAACGTTGTTGTCAATGGCGTGGGCGAACCGTTCGGCGTGTCGGAACAATTGAACGGGGACAAGGTTGACGAATTGGATTCATTTCTAAAAGTTGACGAAGCGGAAACCAAAGAAATATTGAAACACTTGTAAAACGCAACGGTGGCAAGGGAGACACCTTCATAATGGGACGACAACCTTGTTTGTATCGGGCAAAGGAAGCCGCTATAAGATAAACGTAAAAACTGTCGAAGTTGACGACTTGAAGAAAGTGCAATGGGTGAAATTCGAAATTAATAACAATTGAGTCCAATGAAGATTTTGGATCCTTGTATTTAGGTCAATGGACGATGAGGCCACCAAATAAATTAAAAATTTCAACTAAGTTATAGAGCTAAATAGGTCAACCAGAAAAATCCGGCTAACCTTATATTACGATCGGGTGCTTTAGTAAAAAAAAAAACCTCAATTTTATCTTTGTATCTCATAGATAAAATTGGGGTTTTTATTATGGGCAAATTCTTAACGTTGTAAATCCGCACTTATCTTAACCATCCATAACGGATGACTTTACAGTATTCAATGTAAAGTTATCCGTTTTTTTGTTTCTTTAAATCCCAGATAACTATATTCAGTTTTATAGTATTTATAGTAAATTAAGAAAGCTTATGTTTAAGGGGCTGACTTGGAAGATTTGATGGTTCCCTTAATAAGCAGAAAAGACTTGAAAAAACATCATTAATCAGGAGGATCCAACAATCATGAATACGTTCAACCTAAAAGAAACAACAGCTCTGTTACACTCGTATGGTTTCAAATGTGATACAGAAATGGTAAGCCATTGGATAAGTGAGGGGAATATTAAAAGCATTGAAAACGGTGGAGCATACGAAGTTTTGGAGGAAGAAGTTTATAGATTTATAGAAGCATACAGATTGGAAGGTACAGCCTTTGAGGAAGGCATTGATGATCAAACTATGATTGGGAGATTACTAGAAGAAATTACCGATCTTAAAAAGCAAATTGTAAAACTACAAGAAGAAAAAGCTGAATTAGAAGATCAATTGGGAATCATGCCATTTTAGACAATTCAGCCACAGGAGGATGGACTTCATGAGAGTAATTACCCTTTGCACAAAAGAAGGAAAGACTCGGTACATGTTACTAGATAATGACAATGAGCCAGTCCAACCAGTTTTACAGTATTTAAAGTTTAAGGACAATAGTGGGGCTTCACGGAATACCTTACGGTCATTCTCATATCAGTTAAAACTATTCTTTGAATTCCTAGAACAAATAAACAAAGATTATCGTGATATCGGAATAGATGAAATGGCGGATTTTATGCGGTGGTTACAAAACCCTCACCAGGATGTAAAAGTGTCCCCTATCTTCCCTAAACAGCCAATTAGAAAAGCGAAGACAGTAAATATCATCATCAATACTGTTCTCGGATTTTATGACTACCTAATGAGACATGAGGACTATAGTATTCAGCTGACAGAACGTTTAAAGAAACAAGTATCTGGATCCCGCAAGGGGTTTAAAAGTTTTCTGCACCATATAAACAAAAATAAATCCTTTACCTCTCATATTCTGAAATTAAAAGTGCCTAAACAGCAGCCGAAGACACTCTCAAAAGATCAGATTGCACTAATTATGAATGCTTGTGGAAATCTACGGGATCTATTTTTAATACAGCTCCTTTGGGAAAGTTCTATGCGTATTGGTGAAGCACTTACTTTATGGCTTGAGGATTTCGAAGTCGATGCGAGAAAAATTCATATACGTGATCGGGGCGAATTGCTTAATCTAGCTGAAATTAAAACGGTATGTAGTCCCCGTAGTATTGATGTATCTGAGGATCTAATTAATATGTACTTTGATTATATTGCTCAATTTCATACTGATGAAGTTGATACAAATCACGTTTTAATTAAACTGTCAGGAGAAAATAAAGGACAACCGTTAGAATATACCGATGTAGTAGCACTGGTTCAACGAATACGTAAAAAAACAGGCATTTATTTCACACCACATATGTTACGCCATACATCATTAACAGAACTCAGAAAGTCTGGTTGGAGAGATGAACATTTAATGAATCGAGCTGGCCATGCCCATATACAAACAACAATGCAGATGTATATCCATCCTTCGGATGAAGACATTCGAAAAGACTGGGAAAACGCTCAAGAACGAATGAAAATCAACAAAGAATATAAGGGGAATGACGAATGAATTTATCCGTTGAATACTTATTACCAGAAGGTAAAGTCAATGAAATTACCAGAAAAGTCACTGGATATTTTGAAAATGATATTTGGGATGCAGAAAATGCAGCTTTTAATGATTTTAGAAAATCAGAATGGGGAAAAACCCACCGCAAAATGGATTTTTCGGTACTTCCATCTAAGCTTAAAAATGAAATTAAATTTTTTATTCTTACTCGTATTCAAAAAGATGATCTGCAATTGTACTCAGCTATACATAATTATGCCAGATCTTTTAAACAGCTTTCTAAATTCATTAAGAAATTTTATCCCAATATTAATAGTTTTGCAGATTTAGACATAAACAAGGCTTTGATGCAGTTAAGATCACATTTAAGTGAATTAGGTTTGAGCATACGAATTTATGGGAGAAGGAAACTTTCTAATTACGAAAATCTACTTAATCGTTTATTTTTGTTTTATAAAGACTTCTATGATACAAGAGATGAATTTGAAAAAGATATCTGGGATGTTAGAAATATTCCTGGTGCAAGATTTCCCGATCACGAATCAAGACATATCCTGAATTTCGAGGATATCCCTAATCCCTTTCGTCCTTTAGCAAAAAGATATTTAAAATTTAGGATCAGTTATTTATCTCTGGGCCAATGTAATCTTGACGTTAGAATATTAAAGTTATTTTTGACATTTATACATGATAAAAATCCTTCTTGGAAGGATTTAAATGCCTTAACACGAAAGGATATCGAAGATTATCTAATATTTCATAATAAGAAGTTTCATGAAAAAATACAGTCAAAGAGAAGTTATTTAATTGTCCTAAATGTATTCTTGGAAACAATTGAAAAACTGCAATTCGATGAAGCGCCTGCGTTACCTGTAAATCTATTGTTATTTAAAGAAGATATCCCTAGACCGATAAAAAAGTCTGAAAATGATATCAAATATATTCCTGAAGGGGTTCTTCAACAAATTGAGGAAAAGCTAGAGTTCTTAAAACCATCAAAATACGTACCGATTATTGTATTACTTCGAGCTACTGGTTGGAGAATATCAGATATTCTTAATCTACGTTACGATAATTGTTTGGAACAAACATCTCAAGGATGGTACTTATGCGGGGATATAAGGAAAACACAGGTAATGAATCATCGTGTACCAATTACAAAAGAAGTAGCAGAGGTAGTAGAAGCTGTAATAAAAGTGACTAAAGATCAAAGCAATACAATTAATAATCCTAAAAACTATTTATTCGTACAGCTGGAAGGTGTCCGGAGAGGCAGACCCTATAATTATTATGACATTCACAGAAGTTTGAAGCGCTTTTCCGAAGAACAAAACATAGTTGACGATTCAGGGAATCCCTTTTTTATTAAAAATCATGCCTTCCGGCATACCAAGGGTGTAGAGCTTCTTAATAACGGAATGAACATATTGCATGTTCAAAAATGGATGGCCCACGCTTCCCCTGAAATGACTTTACATTATGCAAAAATTCTCGATACTACCATGCGTAAATCTTGGGAAGAAGCTACAAAACAAGGTATTTTTCGGATAGACATTGAAAACAAACGACCAGTTAAAGTTGAACTTACGGATATTGAGAATGAAGACATCATTGAATGGGAATATATACGCCATAATTTAGACGCTGTAAAGATGGAGCTTGGCTATTGTATGAAACCAATTAAGCAGCCATGCCCTACTCAAGCGAACCCATGTCTATCCTGTCGTAATTTCTGTACAACACCCGAATTTATACCCCAATTTGAAACGGAAATTAAGGAAGTAAAAAATATAATTGAGCGAGGCAGGGCTTTGGGGCGACAAGTATGGATAGATAAGAATCAAACCACTCTAGATCGCCTAGAGCCTATTCTAGAAACTTTGAAGAATGGTACATCCCATCATTTAGCCGGGAAAAAAGGCCGCGAATATATTGGAGAGGAACGCACTCATGAGAAGTAAGCATATTAGAAATACCGAAGGTGTAAAAAAACATGCCCAGATGAAAAGCCAAGAGGCGGCTCAAAAGGTAGACAAGGCTATTCAAAGTCTTATCAAAACGAAGGCTAAAATTAACTTTAATCAAGTTGCCATGGAATCAGGTGTATCTAAGGCTTTTCTCTATAACAATCAAGAAATACGGAACCGAATAGAAAGATTACGAAAGCAGCAAGAAGGGTTAAATACACCGCAAACCATAAAACGTAATATGACGGATGCCAATAAAGATTCGCTTATCGTAGCTAAAAATAATCGAATAAAAAAACTTGAAGAAGAAAACAAACGTCTGAAGGATGAATTATTGAAATTACGTGGTAAGGTCTATGACAAATTTTAAGAATAAAGAACTTTACTATTGTATCGGTTTTCCTTAGTGTGCTAATGGATGTTTGTAGAGTAAAATATAATCATTCTTTATTCTACATATAAAGTTGTAGAGAATTTATAACTATTCTCTGAAGTAATAAATTTATATGGTTGTATTATTAATACAAGGGGGTTTTATTAATGATTAAAGGATTATACGAAGCACATTTACCAGTAAGTAATTTGAAAAGGTCTATCGAATTTTATAAAGAACTTGGTTTAGAGTTTGACCACAGCGTAGAGGATAGTTTGGCATTTTTATGGATTGAAAAAAATAAAAGCTGGTTGGGCTTATGGGAAACCGATAAGGTAGAACTTGAATATCATCCTTCAATAAGACACATAGCATTTCAAGTATCGTTAGAAGGATTAAAAAATTCGGTTAGTTGGCTCAAAAGTAAAGGATGTGAACCAAGGGAGGCTTTTGGCTTTGAGCCAGTAGAACCTTTTGTAATGGCACATGATAACTATGCTCACGCTAAAATTCATTTTAATGACCCTGATGGTAATAGTTTGGAATTGATTTGTAAACTCGAAAATCCTAATAAAATAACAAAACGGATGTATTTAAGTGAGTGGGAAAAATTAAATACAAATAAATAGAAAAAGTAGTTTTTCAAGCTACCGGTGGCGTTAATTTATTTTTATAAGACATCATAAATAATCAAACTTATTTAAACCTTTACATCGAATATATGTAAATGATGTGAGAACCATTGATATTCTAATAGTTCTCACATCTAAGTTAAGATAACCGCATCATCCTGACGCTACCCTATATGATCTTAATGACAAAACAAATCTAGATTATCCGCGTCTACCGCCTCTACCACCACGCTTTGATTCGGTGCTACGTTTGAGTGTTGATAAATTTTCTTCACTAGCCTTTAAAAAACTTGTCATTTTATCTTCAAAACTTTCTTTTGGTTTGAAATTTCCTTTAGAACGAAAATCATTGGAATGGCTGTTTGGTCTTCCAGGTCGAGATGGACGTTTTGAATAAGTGGAGGTTTGTTCTTTGGGTTTTTCTATAGCTTTTTTGATGGATAAAGCTATTTTCCCTTCCTTCTCACTAATCACTTTTACTTCAACCTAATCGCCTACTTTGAGATGGTCATTAACGTCTTTTACATAGCTATCTGCTACTTCGCTGATATGCACAAGACCTGTTACTCCTTCTGGTAATTCAACGAATGCTCCAAAATTAGTGATGCCTGTTACTTTACCTTGTACCTTACTTCCAACTTCTACTGCCATAAAAAAATATTCCTCCTCAATAATGTTACCAACGTTTCATTATAGCAAATTGAGAAATAATATCTATTGGATTTATTTTGCTTTAATTTTTCTAAGAGAAAGCATAGGAAATCGGATTTACAACGCTAAGCATTTTGATACAAGTCTTATGAGACATTACGAAGTCTTATTTTAAGGTGATTTGATTATGTATCAATAGACTTTACTCTATTGATATTGTGAAAGAATGTACTTAAAGTAAAAGGTGCTTTAGTCAAACAGCCAATGTTATAAAATGGAACTTCCTAATTTGTGGAGGTTCCATTTTTATAATTAATATCAACATTAGACTTAAAAAGAACCTAAAATTAAGTATCAATTGATAATTATATCCGTTACCGTAATCAAGAAAGTAAAGTAATTCGTAACAGTTGTTTGGTGGTGGTTCATAAGAACTATAAAAAGACGTTGAGTCTTCATGTTCCAAATATTTCCCTAAGACTATATTCCTGTATTATTTTTGGGCTATTTATCGTCATATCCATATAATTTTAGATTTGTTACCTTTAAAATATACCAAAAAGAGGGAGGGATCTTAGTAACCGACAAATAATAAAAACTTTAATAAAAAGGAGCGAATAAAATGAGAGCGTTTACAAAGGGTTTTGGGATTTTATTAGCTGTAGGTGTGTTAATTGTTTCTTCTCTACTCTATAGTTTGCCCGTTCATGCAGAAGTAGAAAAAAGATTTAAAGATCCTATAAATTTGGGGTCTACTATTCAAAGTATCGCAATCTATGATTCTACCTATGGTACTGAAAATGGAAGAGATATGATGTATACAACTGCTAGTGGAGACCCAGCTATTTTTCAGGTTATCGATCTTGAAAGCCAGGAAGTAGTTAGGACATATCCTTTAGAAGGAACGGGTGCAGTTTGGACACATATTACGGTACCAAATGGCAACGTCTATATTGGGGGCAATGGGTATCTTTATGAATATTCCCCAGATACACAGGAAGTAAAAAATGTTGGGAGTATAGGAGAAAGTGTTGTATACGGTTTATCCTATGATGAACAGGGCCGGGTTTATTTTGGTTCATACCCAAATGCAAAAGCTGGACGATATGATCCAAATACTGGGGAGATGAAAGACTATGGATCGGTTGCTCCGGGACAGAGCTACTCACGATCCACGGCCTATCACAATGGTTACTTATATGTAGGTATCGGTGTTGACAATCGGATCGTGAAATTGAATGTGGAAACAGGTGAGTATGAAGCAATAGCGGTACCAGATCATGTTGTACCTGGAAGCAGTGTTTGGCAATTAGACGCGGCAGGAAAGTATATCATAGCTGGTGTTGGCGGTGGTAGTAATACACTTCTCTTTTATGATACAGAAACAGGTCAATGGAGTGACAAATACTATACAAACAATAAAGGGTTACGCCTGATTCATGGCCTTCCAGGAAGCAATAAAGTCTACTTCTTGCAAGGTAGTAGATTAAAGGAGGTAGACCTGGATACCCTAGAAGGGGTTGATACAGGAGTCGTGTTTGGAACCTTTTTACGAAATACAACGTGGGTTGAAGTTGAAAATGATCCTGACTTACCTGGACAATCATTAGTTACCGTTCAATTTGGTGGCCAAGTCAGTTATTTTAATTTACAAACCAAAAAAGTAAAAACCATTCAATATCCAATTGTCGGTAATCCAATTCCTATACAAACGTTAGAGAAAGGTCCCGAGGGTAATTTATATTTAAGCGGTTATCCAGGAGGAAAGGGTGCAGTGTATAATCCCGAAACAAATGAGTACAAAAATTTCACCTTGGGGCAAGCAGAAGGTATGGTACCCCTTGGCAACAAAATGTATTTTGGGGTTTATCCAGGTGCTACCATTTTTGAAATGGATCCTTCCAACCCAGCACTCTCTGCTAAACAAATTTATGATATTCCTAATCAGGACAGACCATTTATAATGTCTGCAGTCAACGATCAATTATATATTGGTACCATACCGGATTATGGCCATTTGGGAGGTTCATTAACAGTACTTGATCCTACCGGTGCAAAAGATCCAGTCGTGTATGAAAATGTTGTCCATAATCAAGCTATTGCAGGGTTGGAAGAAGTAAATGGAAAGCTATATGGTTCAACGACCGTTGCTGGGGGATTAGGAATAGACCCAACTGAGCCTGCAGCTAAAATATTCGTATGGGATATAGAAAAAGGTGAAAAAATTACGGAGTTTGTTCCGGAAATACCAGGTGTTACCGTCCAACCGAAGCTGATTAGTGGAATGAGTCTGGGACCTGACGGATTATTATGGTCAGCAGCGGGTGGAACAATCTTTGCAATGGATCCTGAAAGCTTAGAAATTGTGAAGAGCAAAAGTGTCTATCCTGAAATTAAAGATTTTGGCAGATGGAGACCAATTCATATCCGCTGGAGTGAGGACGGACTTATGTACACAACTCTTGCTGGCAATCTAACAGTAATCGACCCTGAGACCTTGGAATCTAAAAAGCTAGCGGAAACTGAGTTGATGACCATTGGTGATGATGGAAATATTTATTATGCCGACAAAGCCAATCTAATGAAAATTGAAGTAGCAGAAACATTAGAATCTGCGCTGAAATTTATTAAAAAGCATGCTAATGAGGGAGATATTACAAATTCATTAAGTATGCAATTGTCTAATTCTTTAACTTCAGCAATCCATCATTGGGACATGGGCAGACAAGAACAAGCTTTAAAACATTTACAAGATGCGATCAAACAATTTGAGAAAGCAAAAGAAACAGATATAGCCGAACATATATCTATTAAATTGCAAAGAATCCTTGAATCAATCGAAATGTAAAAAGCAGAACCATCCTAACTGCGATATGCCAAAAGCATAACAGTTGGGATAGTTCTCTTTACTTTATTGGAACAAAGCTTATAAGAATGAAATAGATGTCCTTTGTTCAGTTTTGGTTTCAACCTTCAGAACGAGGATTGTTCGGGATGCCCATTCCGATTATCATGTACAAAAGTCAAAGAAGGCAACAATCGAAAACTAAGGGTGAATGAAAAGTGGGAACATCAAAAAGAATATGTAAGAGCGAAGCTTTCAGATGAGAAAACGAGTGCCATCTATCGAAAACGAAAAATCGATGTGGAACCAGTTTTTGGATTCTTGAAGGCTAATTTGCGTTTCTCCCGATTTTCTGTACGGGGAAAATCGAAGGTAGAAAACGAAATGGGTCTAGCTTTAATGGCAGTTAATTTAAGAAAATTCACTTTTTTCAATATTCGAAGCTAGTTATGTCCCAGCCTCTTTTTCGTGAAATTATTATTTCCAACCGTTTATAATTACAGGGAAGAATGATTAATTGTTCAACAAAGCCTAAATTTTTGAAAATATATTCATACTATGAATGTTAATGATCATGATATGAACGAACAAGTTAGGAGTGAGTGGATTGAACGATCCATTGTCAGATTTTCAACTATCATTTCAACATATTAAATCACTTGTTCCACGAATAAATAAAGGGATTCAATTTATTCTCGTCATTAGTGGAAAGTTAAAAATAGAGACATCCAGTCGCTTTTATCATTTGGAAGAAAACGATTTACTTGTAATCAATAGAAATCAACTTTACCAGGTTCAAGGACACGAAGATAATCGGGTCATGACCTTAACCATTTCTGACGGTTTCATGGACCATCATTATGCTGACTATCGAAATCAGCAGTTTGAATGTTATTCAAGGGAAATTGATCTTGGAAGAGAAGAGATGATTCATGCCATTCGTAAACTACTGGCTAATGTGATGATTAGCTATTACAGACAAGATGAATGCTACCGAATAGAAGTGAAAAGCTATATCTGTCAAATGCTACTTATTTTGATTCGGAGTTTTAAAGAAGTAGGAAGCGTCGTCCAGAAAATAGATACAGAGGATCAACGCCTCTTGCAAATCATTGACTTTATGGAAAGAAATTATGATCAAATGATCACGTTAGATGAGGTTGCGCAGAAATACTTTCTGTCAAAAAGCTATCTTTCCCGCTACTTCAAACAGAAAATGGGAATGGGATTTAGTCGTTATTTAACGGCAATCAGACTTAAGCGTTGTTTGAAGGATTTACTTTATACCACTGACTCTATTTCACAAATTGCTATGAATAATGGCTTTCCAAACACAAAATCGTTTACCACCTTTTTTAAAGAAGAACACGGAATGACACCCCATGCCTATCGAGAGAGCCATTCGGTTCAAAAAGAGGATTCGGTTCATAGCTATACGAAGGAAGATGCTTCAAATTTAATCCAATCTTCAGAGATTATTGCGAGACTAAGTCGTTTGAATGAAGATGACCAAAAACCATATAACCATACAGAGACAAGATATGAAAAGCTAACGATAACCTTGTCTGAAGCTAAACCAGTGAATTTACAATATCCTGAACATACATTAATTGTGGGAGAAATTTTTGAACTCTTAAAGGAAGATGTTCGTTCTCAAATAATAGAGGTCAAAAAGGATTTACAATTAAAGTATATCGGAGTTCATCGTCTCATGAGTAATACTGTTATCCCTCCTGAAGTAGAGACGGATGAAGAGATTCCGACAACATCACCCTATTTTAATATTGATAGTGCTTTGGAATTTATGAAAAAGCATGATTTATCATTATTTATTCGTGCCGATTATCTAGATATTTCAAGAAATGAAGAACAATACTTTTCAAAACTTATTCAATTCATCAGACATTGTATACAACTTTATGGTGAATCGTTTGTAAAGGACTGGCATGTAATCTTTCATGAGCCATATTATACAGGAGTTAAAGCAAGTGAACTTCAGAGAGTTTATTTAAAATTACATAAGGTGTTAAAAGCGCTACTTCCTTCAATTCAGGTCGGTGTATATATGCCATTTTCTTTCCGTAAAGAAAAGACGGGAGTTCATCATGATTGGCAGCTAGAACATGGCGAGTTTATTGATTTTATCGGTTATAATGCGAATCAAAATGAGGTCATAGATTTTAAAGATATGGCGGGTATGAAAATTGATTTAGCTGAAGATTACATAAAAGAAAAAACAAACAAGCTGAAGCTCTATTTAAAGAAACACCATCTAGAAAAACCACTTCATCTCGTTTCATGGAACACATTGTCAGGCAATACTCGGTATACGAATGGAACGTTTTTTCGAGGAGCATTGTTGTTGAAAAATGTATTGGATATCTCCAATGACGTGAAATCAGTTGCTCTCTGGATTAACACCATTGCACATGAGGATGCCGGGAAAGACCCACGTTATCGAATGGACGCGGTTGAATTATTCCATTACTTAAAAGGAAAACGTCCAGCATATTTTGCATTGATGTTTTTGAAACGTCTAAGTGGCGAAATTGTTGCACAGGATAAGGATTATGTGATGACAAGGAATGAGCAGGGATATCAGTTGATCCTGTTGAACTGTAATATTATTAATCCTTATCTTTCAATTGAAGAGACGTTTCTGCAAAAACTTAATAAAGAAATTTACGTCACGATTTCTGGAATTCCGAAAGGAGACTATCAAATACGTAAGCATGTGTTTGATAAAAATCATGGAGCCCTTTACACAAAGTGGTGGCGATTGAATAGTAAGTATGGTTTGGATGCTGAAATTATTGACTATATTATCAATTCCAGCAGACCATCCTTAGAAATCTTTGATGAGTCGATTGTTGATGATTGGTCTTTTTATTCCTACTTAACAAGTAATGCCGTTCACTTTTTTGAAATTCGAAAAGTTTACTAGTAAGAGTGTTCAATAATACCGTTAATGGCCAGCACGATATGTGTCTGGCCATTCTTTATTCCCATTTATGAGAAGGATAAATGACAATAATCTACCCCTTATTTTTTCACTAATAATATGACAGGTTAATATTTTTCCTCTTTTGTATAGTGATTTGCACAATTAACGACTCTCTAGTTTAAACCTAAATTTCTATAATACAAGTATAGAAACGAAACAAAAATTCTAGGAGAAAAAAATGGGGGTTATACAATGGAGACAACATATAAAGGTACAGATAAGTTAATTACAGGTATTGTGTTCGGGGTTATCACGTTCTGGCTTTTTGCACAGGCGATGGTCAATGTCGTTCCGGCTGTTCAATCGGATTTAGGAATATCATATGGAACGCTAAACATTGCCATAAGTTTAACAGCCTTATTCTCAGGTATGTTTATCGTAGCTGCTGGTGGGCTCGCAGATAAAATTGGACGCAAAAAAATTACGTATATTGGCTTAATTTTGAGTGTTATCGGTTCTTTATGTCTTGTACTAGCGCAAGGTTCGGTTTTATTAATTATCGGACGTATCATTCAAGGTATTTCCGCAGCTTGTATTATGCCAGCAACGATTGCTTTAATGAAAGCTTACTTTGATGGAAAAGAAAGACAGCGTGCTCTTAGTTACTGGTCAATTGGATCTTGGGGTGGCTCAGGTGTCTGTTCATTCGCAGGTGGTGCCATCGCAACGTATATGGGATGGAGATGGATCTTTATCTTTTCCATTATTTTTGCCCTTCTTGCGATGTGGTTAATTAAAGATACACCTGAAAGCAAGGTAAAAGGCAATGGTTCTTTTAAATTTGATTATAGTGGTTTAGCCATCTTTATCATTACAATGATTGCCTTGAACGTGTTTATTACATTTGGTGCAGATCTAGGTTGGACAAGTCCTATCACGATTCTTCTTGCAGTAGTAACCATAGTTGGAGCAATTGTCTTCTTCAAAGTAGAAAAAGGAAAGTCTATCGCACTTATTGATTTTTCATTATTTAAAAATAAACCTTATGCGGGTGCAACCTACTCAAACTTCTTATTAAATGCGATAGCTGGAACACTAGTTGTGGCGAACACCTATGTTCAAGTCGGTCGAGGATTCACTGCATTTCAATCAGGAATGCTATCAATCGGATATTTAATCGTTGTTCTTGCGATGATTCGTGTTGGAGAAAAAATCTTGCAAAAAGTAGGTGCGAAATCACCAATGGTCTGGGGTGCAATAATCACTACTGTTGGTGTAGCAATTATGGGTCTAACCTTCTTACCTGATCTTGCGTATACAGTTGTTGTATTTATTGGATTCGTTTTATTTGGCCTTGGACTTGGAGTATATGCTACTCCATCTACTGATACTTCTGTTTCAAATGCTCCCTCAGATAAAGTTGGGGAAGCTGCCGGGGTTTACAAAATGGCAAGCTCACTAGGAAGTGCGATTGGTGTAGCTATTTCCGCAACGGTTTATAGCTCAGTAGCAGCAGCTGGAAGTGTTGAGTTAGCGGCATCAGTAGGGATTATCGTTAATGTGATCTTTGGTATCCTATCGATTCTTTCAATTACATTCATGGTACCAAAAGATGCTGGTAAAACTTCAGACGTTTCATTAGATAAAACAGCATAAACACAAATAGGTTGCTAGATTGAAAGTAGAATTTAAATAGAAGTCCGATTCAGCTCATTTTTATAATTTGGTACAGAATGGAGAATTTCTTCATTCTGTACCGTCAAAAAAGGAGACGAACATGATGAAAAGTGAATTAATGAGCATGCTAGAATCACGTAAAGAGGAAATCATTAACATCCGTCGTTATTTACATGAAAATCCTGAGATTTCGTTTAAAGAGGAGAAAACGGCTCAATTTATTGCAGATTTTTACAGAGGAAAAGATGTTGAAGTTCATACTAATGTTGGAAATGGCTATGGTATTATCGTAACGATTAAAGGTGGAAAACCCGGAAAAACCATTGGTCTACGCGCAGATTTTGATGCTCTTCCTATTGTGGAAGAAACGGATGTACCGTTTAAATCAAAGAATGAGGGCGTTATGCATGCATGTGGACATGATGGACACACTGCCTACTTATTAGTTTTAGCGGATTGCTTAATTCAATTAAAAGACTCCATTCCAGGTACAATTAAAATCATTCACCAACATGCAGAAGAAGTTCCGCCTGGTGGAGCGAAAAGTATCGTAGAGTCTGGTTTAATAGATGACTTAGATGCTGTATACGGCATTCATTTATTACCAATGGGACCGGCAGGTACAGTAGGATATCATGCTGGATATTCCTTTAATGGACGAGCTTATATGAAATTAAAAGTGCAAGGAAGAGGCGGGCACGGATCATCCCCACATCTAGCTAACGATGCGATCGTTGCTGCTGCTCATTTTGTTACAGCTTCACAAACTATTATTAGTCGGAGATTAAGCCCATTTGATATCGGTGTTATCACAATTGGTTCTTTTGATGGAAAAGGCACATTCAATGTAATCAAGGATAGTGTTGAGCTTGAAGGTGATATTCGCTATATGACGGTAGAAACAAAAGAAACAATTGAGAAGGAAGTGAAGCGGATTGTAAGAGGAATAGAAGAAGAGTTCGGTGTAACTTGTGAGCTCACTTATCTTCCAGATTATCCACCTTTATACAATAACCCTGAGCTAACTGCTAAGGTTGCAGAAAGTTTACGAAGCATGGACGATAAGGATATTAAAGAAGTAAAAGAGTTCCCTGCAATGTCTCCATCTGAGGATTTTGCATATTATGCTGAAAAATTCCCAGCATGCTTTTTCTACATTGCGTGCACTCCAAAAGGAGTAGAAAATCCATATTTTAATCACCATCCAAAATTTGATATCGATGAGGATGCCCTTCTCGTAGCTGCGAAAGCTGTTGGACAAGTTGTCTGCAATTATTATCAATTAGATTAATAGTGAGAGTAAGAATCCATATCACATACTTTTGATTAGTATGTGATATGGATTTTTTGTATATAGGCAAGGGTTTTGTAACTCTATATTTTAAATTACAACGAGCCAAAAATAGGCAATGTATTTCATAATATGCCTATTTTCGGCTTTTTTTCAAACGGTATCATAAGCCAGAACAACCTATTATAAAAAATATATAAAGGACACTGAAGGATAAATAGATACTAGAAGAAAAATCCATTTACCTCCTTTTAAATAACTAGTTTATAATAAAAAGATATCCCTTTTTAAATAAAAGGTCCAATTATCAAGGAAAAAGAAGATACAAGTAGGTGAGTATGATCAATATCATTGAAGCAAGGGTGAGAGGGTTTATCGAGGATATTCAGCACCCGAAGCAGAAAAAGAAGATTAATATAAATGATTTAGAGCTTCAGCTACGGAAGCTTTTAGATGACTATTTTGATATGGACGGGTATTCATTGTTCTATCAATCAATTGAAGCATTGCAAACTGAAGGGGTACTGACTCCGATTCTAAATAAACAACATAATGGAAGAACACCATCACTTTCCTTATATTACTGGGTGAATATTAAGGTACAGGAAGACAAATGGGATCGTCTCGAAATGATGAAATTAAGCGATATATTTGATTTTTCCTATTATGAGCATCATCCTGAATGGCAAACGAAAGAGGAATGGATGCGAATCCAAAATGTATATTCATTTTTAAAGTCTATTCCAGAACGGGAAATTGTATCCGTTGAGGAAAGAAGCCTCGAACTCTTTGGACATGAAAAGTTTTTACTGGACTCAGATAGTTTCCCTGAGGGAAAAGGCTTTTTAGCGAGAATTGGAATCTCTGAAGATCAGCTGAAAATGGTGAACTACGGGGAGCCTTTTGTCTTTTGGTTGAAGCAAGGAAAAGAAATACATGATATTCGAAGGGTTCTTATTGTTGAAAATCTATCATTCTTTCATACATCAATTAAGCTATTGGAAGCTAATCAACTAGATTATGAACCAGAGCTGATTATTTATGGTGAAGGAACGAAAATTGAACGGAGTTTTTCCTATTTTTTTCGAATGTTTCCCTCAAAGCCGTATTTATTCTATTATGCTGGGGACTTAGATGCAGCAGGGTACGGAATCCTCATTAGGCTGATTGAAAAATATCCGGATTGCTCGATTCAGCCAGCCTTGAAAATTTACCGCAAAATGCTCGATTGTTTCGAACAAAGGAATGACCAAAAACAAGGACAATCACAAAACCTTAAATACCGTGATGCATTTCTTCAATGGTTTACTGAGGAGGAGCAAGCACGATTACTCCAATTATGGAAAGAAAATAAACGGATTCCACAGGAAGTACTAACAAGCGAAACATGGAGGAGATGGATGTGAACGAGTCATGGGAAGGATTTGCTCAGAGAATGCAACGATTGAATCCTCTGTTTGAGCTTGGGAGGGGAATGGACATAGGGGAGCTAAAGCCACATATCCAGACCATTCTTATGCAGGTGCTCCTCACCATCTTTTACCGAGAATTAAATGATGACGACAATAGACGTAAATCTGATATTAAGTATATGGTTGAAGATACAATCAAGGAGATGAAGCTTTTAGCAGACGAAAAACAAATCGATCGAATTACAAGCGGACTTCTGTATCAAGGAAAAGAAGAGTTTAGTAAACCATTTGAAGCGCTATATTACGATGAAATAAGAGGTTCATGGGAGACGCAAACCTTCCGATATGTCACAATGGATGAACTCTATACGAATTTAGAGATAGGCAGCTCCATTGTTTATAAGCTCACAGAGGTTGCTCAAGAGATGATCTTTATGAGCAGAGAAATGGCAGAGGAATTCTCGATTACTATTGAGCAGCTCTATAGTATGCAGCTTATTAAGAATGGGAACTTCAGAAAGGCTACCCGAAACCTCGACCACCTTATTTCACGAGTGAACCGCTTAATGGCAAGGGAGTTTTCTTTTCAAAAGGAAATGATTAACAATCCCAAGATCCTTTTAATTGAAGAGGAATGGCAAAGGGCTGACAATCGAGAAGAAATTGAAAACCAATTTGAAGAAGAAAAAAATCATTTCCGTACGATTACAAGTATGATTGAAAAAACGAAACGAAGGAACGAGGAAGATGATTATATTCAGAAGGAACTGATTCTTCTCCAGGAAAAAATTGGCCATACAAGGCAATTGCATGATCGGTTTGCAAAGCTTGTTATTCAAAATATTTCCTATGAGATGAAGCTGAAAGTAGAAAACCCTTCCTTGTTTTGGGAAAACAGCCTCGTTTCATTTCGAGAGCATTTTTATGAAAATTGGTTCATGAAGGAAGGCTTTAATCGCTTTGATGAAATTGAAAATGTTCTCTCTCCTTTATTTTCGCCGAAGAATGAGTTTGTTTTGCCTCTTGATTGGATTTGGGGTGAACAAGAATTCGATGAAAATCCTCAACCTGATGTAGTTGAAGAAGAGGAACCAAAAGAAACCATCACAACTCAGCGCGTGACGAACTGGGATTCTGTTATTAAGGCTTGGAGCTATGTTTTTCAATATTTACAAACACACCGTGAGTTTTCTCTAGCGGATCTAGCGGATTTACCATTAGAGGTGCAGGATTTATGGTTAGAGGAATCAGAAACAATTGATTTATGGATGATGTTTGATAAAAAGCCACTGAAAATTCAAGTCATCCATCGGAAAGAAGAGTCATTAGGTGATGAAAGGGAGATCCTTCTTTATAAGTTAATGAAGGAATATCCCCAATTTCAAATGTTTGAGGGCATGAAGATTTATACAGAATTTGATCATCGAGCGGAACCACTCCTTTGGCATCGTATGAAAATAACCCCTTTTAAAATTTGTGTACAGGAGGAGAAGCGATGAACACAGAAACAATCAAAAAAGCATCGACTGTTTATTTTACTCTCTTAAAAGATAAAGTTATTGACGAAAACAGTGAGCATTTTCAAACTTATTTTGATCCGGAAGTAAGGCAAACGGTCCTTTTATTGGCAGATGAATCAGGTACATATATTATTGAAGCACCAAAGCGCATTCACTTGGTTGTCCAGCCTACCGGATCTGTCTTTGCTACTAATTTCACTCATATGAAAGATAAACATCGGCAAGTCGAAACGAAAAAACATTTCCATCTTATGAGCATCATTATTATGTCCTTTTTAGCAAGCATCGACCGGAACCAAGCTGCTAAAGTTCGTACAAAGCGGGAAGGTATAAGCTATTACGCATTAGAACGTCAAGTCAACGACCTTATGATGAATTGGGATAGCCTTCTGAAAGGGAACCCTCGTTTTGGTGAAGAAGAACGAATTGATATGAAGGAAGCTGTAACAACCTGGAAGTACATGGAGGTTGACACAGACGATTATAGAATGAAGAAAGGCAATCGCCGTACGAGAATTGGTTTAATTGCGAGTAGTATGCGGTTATTAGAGACGGAAGGTTTGATTGTTATTCTAGACCGGGACGATGTTCCAAAGGTGATTCCTAAGAATGAGCTATTTGAGCGTATTGAATACCTCTATCACGATTATGACCGTTATGAAATGTTTAAAAAATTGATGACAACAGAGGAGGATGAGCATGCCGAAAATTCATCGAATTAGAATTGTTGGCCTTAAGTATGATGGCATGCAAAAGCAATATAAGGATACTACCTTCAATTTCCATAATGAGCAAACATCATCAAATGGACTTATAGCGATGATGAACGGTGGTGGAAAAGGGGTGTTTTTGCAAACAATCTTTCAAATCATAAAGCCAGGCACAGCATGGGGTAAGCAAAATAATCGGTATTATCAGCAGTTCTTTTTTAATAATAAAGAGCAGTTTATTCCTTATACGTTTCATGTCGCCATGGAGTGGGAATTAGACGGGGCTGACCGAAGGCATTTGATCACTGGGGGCATGTTCTCAGCAGAACAACGGATTTCCATGAGTGATGAGGGTGAAAATGAAAGAAAGTCATTGGAGCAAGAAGCGAAAATCCTTCCGAATATTACCTTTTATACAAGAGAATTTGAACGGAACGAAGTAGCAGCCCTTGAGCATATTCCGCTCTATGAAAATGATGCAGTGGCGGACACAGAAGAATTAAAGGATTATTTAAAATGGAATGGCTATGATGTTTACCGAGATACGAAGAAACATTTTCGCATCCTAGATACATATGGGATTAACCGTAAAGACTGGGATATTATGAAGGATATCAATAAAGATGAAGGTGGAGTTGGAAAATACTTTGAAGGAGCGGAGGATGACCATTCCTTATTCCAAAAAAGAATCATTCCGACGGTTAGTCAGGTGTTACATCGAACCGAGCATCAAAAGAACGATCTCGTGGAAATCTTCAAAAGTCAGGCAAGCATCGCGAAGGACCTGCCAATCCTATTAAAAAGAGAACAAGCCCACAAGGAGTTCCTAGAGGATATTGTCCCGTTTGAAGAGTACCTAGCAAAAGGAATTGAACATAAGGAAATTGTGGAAGAAAGCATTAAAGTAGGTAGACAATTTCTCGGAGCTTTAGAGCATTTGAAGCAAATGGAAGAAGAAACACAGCTCAATTTAGAGAAGGAAATGGAAAAATTAACGGAAAAGCAAGAGGATTTACGCTTTCAAAAGGACAATTTGGAGTACGCCAAAGCCCATCAAGAGGTTTTAGGCTGGGAAAAGAAGGTAGAAGAAGAAAAGAAGAAACATACAACCTTAGAGGGTGTTGTTGTAGAAAAACAACAACGAAAAGATGAACTCGCTTTTCAACTTCTTTTGAAAGAGTGGCATGAATTCGAACAAACCATTCGCTCTCTTTCACAGCAGATAGCAACACTGGAGCAAAATAGTGGCCTAGAGCAAGTGAATCAAAGAATGGATGAGATTAAAAAGGAAGTAACAGTCGAGTGGGAGCAAGCCTTTCAAAAATTACAAGAAGCTGTGAAACAACATTTTGGCTATCAAAAGTTCTTAAAGAAAAAAGGGTTAGAGCTTTCTAGGCAGGATAAACAAATGACAACAGAAATTGCTCAAGTTTCTACGGAAATTGATTTCCTCTATACTCAAATTCATGCCTTTGAGACGAAGGAAGAGGCACTTATTGAAGAATATGGTGACCGCTTAACCTATGATTTAAAGGGTTTCATCGAAAGTTTGATGAAACAAAAAGAGGAGAAAAAGACTAGACTCATAGAGCTAAAAGCTGAGGAAAAAGCATCGAGTGACAGACAAAATCAACTTGCTGAGACACATGGAACGCTTGTTCAATCGATTCAGTATTCAGAAGAAAAATGGGAAGAATTAAAGACAGCAAATGAAGTTCAGAAGCAGAAGGAAACAAAGCTATACGATAAGCTCCATGGGCTGTTGACTGATATATCGCTCCCATTTACAAACTCTCTGTTATCGAATTATTCGATGCAGATTGAAGAAATGCTTGGACAAAATCGACAAGAAGGGGAGTTAATAAAAAAAGAGCTTTGGGAATCTCAGCTCGACCATTCCTTAAATGATGAACCTTTTTGGATTGCTAATAAGGATGTGAAGGAATTAAAGGAATGGATTGATGAAAAAACAGGCATTGATGTGTTTTATGGTTCGCAATTTCTTCAGTCATTAAGTACCGAGGAAATGGCAAATCACCTCATTACTTACCCATTTCTTCCCTATGGATTAGTCGTCAACCAGCATCAATGGCAAAAAATAAATCAGCAGGTGCTCTCAGTAAGATTGTTTAACAGTCCAGTTCCGATTTTTTTACGTGAGGATATGAACGGAAACGAAAATGCTCATACACCTTTTGTAATGATTAATGGTACAGAAAGAGAGCTACTTACAGATAAAAATCAATTCACCAATTGGAAAATCAAGATTGCAAAAAACATAGAAGAAAAGAAAGATACCCTCATTGAAATCGAAAAAACAGAAAACTCACTTCGTAGGATTTTAAAAGAAATCGATCGATTTCTATCAAGCGATCTTTCTATTGATATGGAAAAGGCAATCAATCAAGAACTGCATACGATTCAATTGAAAAAAGTAAAACTACAGGACATCACGAAACAAACCGAAAAAGAAAAGGAACTACAACTCCAGCTGAAGGAGCAACTGGAGAAAGTTTTAAGAAAGATAGACAAGCTTTCAAAGGATATAGACGTGTTAGAGGATTTTGAACGGGAAAGAGCCGTCCACGAGGAAAACAAACGGGTGAAGTTGGAGAAGGAGAAACAAAAGAAAACAATCGTTGTCAAACAACAGGAAATCGGTAAAGAGCATGAAATAATTGTTGGCCTAGAATCCCAGTGGAACCAAACCTATTTGGAATGGAAACTAAAAACGGAACAAAATATAAAAGAGGTTGCAAACTTTATAGATGGAGCGACTTTTCCTACTGATGAAAAAGCAGACCAAAGTGAGGAGATTCCCCGCCTATCTCCCCATCTATTAGAAGAGATAAATGGAAGCATGGATGAACTTAAACAGCTTCAAAAGTCAAAGGAAGAGCAGGCCAGGGAATTACTTATTATTCAGGCTAAGAAAGAATCTGAGCAAAAGCAGCAAAAGAAATTAGAGAAAAAACTAAATGCAATCGGACAGAATTGGAATGAAGAACCGGAGCCAAATGAACCAATTAGTATATTAGAAACAATGCTACAAACAGCACAGAAGGAAGCAAAACGAGCAGAAAAGGAAGAACGTGAACAGGGGACGGCTGTAACGAAAGCAGAAACGACCCTGGAACATGAGAAGGAACAGCGTGCCAAGGCAGGGAAAAAAGTTACAAAGCTTGAAAAACAGCCAGAAGAATGGGAAGACCTTGACTTAAAGATAAAAGAAATCGAAATAAAAGACCAAACAAAGAAAACAAAAGATGAGATTAAACAGACTGAGAAGCTTCAAAAAGAAACAGAAACCAAAATAACTGGCTATGAAGGGGATTTATTAACCTTATCTGTTATCCTCAAGGAAGAAGCAACAATATTCACAAATGATGAGATAGAAAAAATTAAGAGCCAGGGAAAAGCGTGTATCTTAGCATGGTGTGATGAGCATCAGGCCATTCAGGAGGAAGGCCAGGAGAAGCATGCGAAAATTGAGCAATCATTGCGTAATTTAAAACTGACGATTGAAGGCAAGGATTGGGAGATTCGCTTCAAAAATGAGGTATTAACGACACTAGATCATTTGGACACTAGGCACTATACTCATATCCAAAGCGTCGTAAAGAATATGAAACTTTTTTCACAAAGCGGTTTGGAGCAATTAGAACGTGACAAAGAAAGGGCGGAGAAGGCTCAAAACTTCTGGGCAAGTCGTGCCAGTATGAAGGTGATGAGTATTTCAGAGGCGATCCGTTCGATGGTTGCAAAAATGAAGCTGAAAAATGAACGAGGTTCATTCCCACTAGTTCAGCTAAAAGAGGATATTTTACCAAAACGGCCAGAGGACGTCGAGCCATTATTGAAACAGCATTTCGTATCATCCATTAACAAAATTACGAAGCAATTTGATATGATTGATGACCAGAATCGAGTGTTAGACCAAGAAATAAAAGAGCTCATTAGTGATGAGCAAATTTTATTTGTCTCTCTTCGGAATCGATATCCGGAGTTGCTCGTCTATAATATGAGAACAGATAATGCCTTTATGTACGGAAAACCACAAAGAGAGCATTACTCGACATGGCAGACGATTAATCAAGGCTCAAAGACGAAATCCGATGGGAGCGGTGGACAGAAACTATCAGCCCGTATGGTCATGATGATGATGTTATTATCCGTTAAGAGCGAAACGGACCAGAGCTGGGTTCCGTTAGTGTGTGATAATCCATTTGGACAAGCTGCATCGGCCCATGTTCTTGACCCAATTTTCGCCGTTGCAGAGAAGCTGAAATTCCAATTTATCGTCGTTACTCCACCAGAGTTGGTAAAAACGGAGATTAGCCAACGATTCGATGCCTACTACAAACTTGATTTCATTCGTGAAAATGGAAAAGAAATTGTTTCCGACACGATTGTTCCAGCGTTTCGGATCTATCAGGGTGAGAAAGTAGGGCAATAGAGCAGTTATACATTTATAGAGGGAAATATCACTATAGCCTTGATTGCCAGGGGGCACAAAGAAAGAATCCATTTTGATCAATCTTTTTCAAAATGGATTCTTTTTTTCATAATTAAATAGATTTGTATTTTTTAGGTTAATTCTACCAAAAATAGCAGAAGGAATGATAGAATATACCCATGAAAAAGTACTCAGCGGTATTTAGAAACACTTGGTTTAGAAGAGTATAGAGATCTTGGTTGGAGAGGTAAAGAAATGAAAATAGACTTACTTGAACTATTGGAAGAAGAAGATACATATACCGGTCGACAAAAAGAATTAGATTTGTTTTTTGAATCCTTGGAAAGCAAACAGTGGAATGAGTATAAGATCCTTTCCTATTACGGGGTCGGAGGAATTGGGAAAACGGAATTGCGTAAGGAAATAATGAAAAAATTGGAGAACGGCTCCGAAGCGGAATCCACTTATATTGACTTTGAAACCAACGAACTGCAACAGGTAGAAAAAGCGCTTGTCTATTTAAGAACAGAAATTGGTAAAAAATATGGTGTACAGTTTACACTATTTGATGCTGCCTACATCATCTACATGGAAAAAACAAACAATGCTGTTTCCATAAATGAATAGACGTTGCCTTTTATTGAAAAAGGTACCTGGTTAGCGGATTTTGTTAATATAGTTGCAGATAACACGTATGTATCGATTGGGACGAGACTGATTAATACGATCTCAAAACGATTAGCAAATTATCTATCAAAAGAAGATATGATGAAGATACGCAAATTCGAATCCTTACCAGAACATAAACTACTTAAACTATTACCGTTCATCTTTGCAGAAGACTTGGAAAAATATTTAATGAAATCAGATCATAAATTCGTCATTTTTATTGATACATATGAATCTTTATGGACGGATCAGAGAATGAAGGCTTATGATTTTGGGGTAGATGGATGGATACGAGATTTGGTGAGACAACTTCCTAATGTGTTTTGGGTAGTATTTGGCCGAGAACCTATTGATTGGGGACGTTATGAAGAAGTATGGAATCTTTATATTGGCCAAGTGCCACTTGACGCATTATCAGAAGCAGAAACAAAGGAACTATTACGAAAACACCAAATTTTTGATGAAGGTATTCAAGCTGAAATTTATCGAAATTCCGAGGGGCACCCCTATTCTATTAAACTATCAATTGATACCTATGATAATATATCAAATAATCGCGTTCCAATTGTTTCCGATTTTAAAGGATTAAAAACGCCAGTCCAATTATTTGAAAGATTTATAAGATATCTTTTAGTGCCTGAAAAACAGGCGTTAGAATTATTAGCACTCACGACTGGATGGGACATTGGAACATTTGACGCGTTAATGAATAATTTCCGAATCCAAATGAATGAGGATGATCATTATAATTTGACTCGATTTTCATTTATTACAACATTAGATGGTGATACATGGGATATGCATCGATTAATGAGAGATAGTCTAATTGACTTTCAGCCGCCTCAAAAAGTGGTAAAAGGTAGAACCTTTTTATTTGATTATTATAAAAAACAGCTATCAAAAAACCTGGTTAGAAACGATACGCATTACGCTGGCAAAATCATTAATCAAGCATTTCACCAAGGCTTTCTGTTAATGGAGCAAGGAGAAATTTCACAGTCTTCCTTTATTGATTGGTTTAGGGATTACGATATTGTCTTTTTAAATAGTAAGGCAAATTATTTAACATTGCCTCTTTTAAACCAGTTAAGAACATTCTTAGAGAACAGTTCCATTAGAGAGGCTCAAAAATATTTAGGTGTTATTCTCTATGATCTTGCTTTTGTCTATATGCATGAAAATCGGGATTACAAAAAAGCAGAGCCGCTATTTAAGGAGGCATTGGAGCTTCGTGAACAGAAATTTCCTGATGATAAATTAATGCTTGCAAAATCTTATTTTGGCTTAGCCACTCTGTATCAACGAATGGGACGAAATCTAGAAGCGGAAGAACTTCATTTAAAGGCCTTTTCGTTACGAGAACAATATTGTGATTCATCCAATTTAATCGGTCTAGCATATTCTTCTAATGGACTAGCTATGCTTTATCAAAATAAGAAGGAATATGAATTAGCATTAGAGTATTATGGAAAAGCACTTAAAATCTATGAAACACTGAATAAATCAGATTATGGTAACATTTCTACCAGCATGATGAACTTAATTAGCTGTTATCATGAATTGCATCAATACGATATGGCCTATGAATTTTCCAACAGGGTTATGGACATTGTAAAGAATGACGAGAATTTCAATCCAATCAATTATGCAAAGGCATTAAATGTAGTTGCTATTACGAAAACGGCCTTTGGTCAGTACGATGAGGCACTTGAATTCCTTCAAAATTCCTATGACATTTTCAATAGTCGATTAGGAGAAGAAAGTCTAGAAATGTCAAAAGTTTTGCATAACATGTCCATAACATTTAAGCTGTTAAAAAACGACATCAAAAGCATTGATAATATGAAAAAGTGCCTTGAAATAAAAAATAGAATGGTCAGCGTAGAGACCCTAAGCGAGGATAATTTAAACTATCGCTATAGCCAGGAAATGAATCAGTTATTACAAGAAGACAAGCTTGATTATGATCAATTGAAATTTAACTTTTAGTAGGTGAGCAGCATGATTACGATTAAGCCCAACAACTTTCATTTTAAGGAACCATTTGAGGAATTAGAGAAAATTGAAAAATTGATCATTCATCATACATCACGAGTTGATTTTACACTAGAAAAAACACACCAATTTCATCAAAATGAAAGAGGCTGGAGCGGCATCGGATATAACTATTTCATTGAAAAAGATGGAACCATTTTCGAAGGCAGAGGACTCCATGTGGGAGCCCATACGTACGGGTATAATCGAAAAACTCTTGGCATCTGTGCAACAGGTGATTTTGATATTGAGTATCCTACAAGCGCACAGATTACATCTTTAATTGATATTTGTCACTATTTTATGGAACAATACCACCTTCAACCTAAGGATGTTCTAGGGCACCGAGAACTTGAGGGCTTCGACTATACAACCTGTCCTGGAACGTTATTCAACATGAATGAATTTCGGACGTTGCTGGAAAACGCACAAGTAGGAGTCTCAAAAGCGTAGCTTTAGGTTTTTATGTCAAATGAAACATAGAAAAAGTCAGACAAGCATAGAATGAAATAGATTAGCATAGTGCTGATAATCGAAATTTGAAATGATAGACTAAAATCGATGGTCCATCATGAGAAAAGAATATATAGAGTAGAGTTAGTAGCGGATTGGAGGAAAAAGGATGATACCAAAAGAAGAAACATTTGATGAGTTCCTGACGAATTCATTTGCCAATGATGTATATTTTCGGGAGTTAAGGTTATCCCAAGAAGAAGCAGACTATGTGTTAAAAAAGTTTCCAAAAGCTAGTATGAAAAAGTGTGACACGACGGAATCACCAGATGGAAAGTGCTGGTATGAAGTTAATCTACTACCTCTTGAAAAGACTACATCAAATGACTCTCAAGACCTTGAATCTGAAAATCAGCGACTCAAAGAGGAATTAGAAGCATTAAAAAGATCTCTATCTCCTATAAAATAAGAATATGAAGAAACTTGTTCAATTACATTCCGGACGAGTTTCTTTTTTTATGCATATTTTTGAAATGCGGTGATAGTTTATAGGAGACTTTTCAGACAGCCTTTGTACATAAAGCTTTATTTTCATGAGCATCATTCCTATAATGGTATGTACTATGTAAAAGAGAGAGGGATTCACATCAATATTCTATGGGATTTTGACGGAACATTGTTTAACACATATCCAGCACTGGTCAAGGGTTTTATCCATTTAAGCGGCAAGGATTTGGATCCGAGCGAGGTTCTAAAATGGCTAAAGGTCAACTCAAAAGTGGCCTTTCAGCATTATGGAATTGATGAAAGCAAGCGAGAGGAATACATCAAGCTTTATAATCAATACTCTTTTGACAGCCGTCCGTTTGAACAACTAGAAGAGGTTTTACAAATTGCGGATGACAATTTTATCGTTACGCACCGCGACAAGGAGTCCACTTTGTCCCTCTTGGAAAAGTTTAAGTTATTACATTATTTTAAGGTGGTTGTTTCCGTCGAGGAAGAGGGCTTTGAGCGGAAACCACATGCAGCGTCATATCAACATGTAATCAAGGATTATCCCATTGATTTAGTGATCGGTGATCGTGAGTTAGATTTAATTCCTGCTCGAGATTTAGGAATTAAAACCGTTGCCTTTGAAAATCCGGATATTGAGGCGGACTTTCACATTGACAACTATGTGGACTTCAGAACGAACGTCCTACCCTATCTATAAATATTCATTTCAAGGGCTGACTGCTTTGGGACAGGCCCTGTTTTTATACGTTTATAAAATACGAAACTCATGGCTAACCTAAGACTGATGATGGATTAAAATCGGGGTGGTAAAATGCCTGAACATATTGAAGTAATTTTAAGGTCCATTACTTCTTTCGTTCTATTACTAATTGGAACAAGAATCTTAGGTAAACAAACGATAGCGCAAATGACCATGTTTGATTTTGTTGCGGCCATTTCCTTAGGAGCCATATCAGCTAATCTAGCCTTTAATACTTCAACTAAAGTTCATCATGCAATCATCGCATTTATTATCTATGTGGCAATTATCCTTCTAATTGCCGTCATTTCTTTAAATAGTAAAAAAGGAAGAAAATTGCTGGCTGGTGATCCCACTATTGTAATACAAAACGGGAAAATTTTAGAAGGAAACATGAAAAAAATGCGTTACACTTTAGATTATTTAAATCAACAACTACGGGAAAAAGATGTTTTTAACATCGAAGAAGTTCTCTTTGCAATCGTTGAAACGAATGGCACGTTAACAGTGTTAAAGAAGCCACAATTTAGAAACGTAACGCGAAATGACATGATGCTTGCAGTAACTCCTGAGCCAAAACTACCGATTGAGCTTATTATGGATGGAGAAATTATGAAGGAAAATTTAGAACAAAATAAACTGGCAATTCCATGGCTAGAGGCGGAATTAAAAAAGCGTAATCTAACAAAACATGATGTGGTTTATGCCGTACTTTCAGCAAATGGTAATATGTATGTTGATACATATCATGATGATATTTTCTCTCCAATTGATAAGGAATAACTATTTTTGTATATGGCGATAGGCCTGACTCATATCAGCGATAGCGTGTGCTGGGGGCAGGCTAAGCGTTTTCTTTGATATATTTAAAATTTAGGATTACAATATTAATATATCTTGTATTCAAGATAATTAAATTCGAGATTATTTAGTGGCTAATCCGAATAAATAAGGAGAGGTTAAGAATGAATTTTGAAGGTAAAGTAGTTATTGTTACAGGTGCAGCAGGCGGTATCGGGAAAGAAGTTGTAAGAAAATTAGCGAACGCACAAGCAAAAGTAGTATTAGTAGATTTAAATGAAGACGCAATCAAAGCTGTACAAGCTGAGCTTGGTTTAACAGAAGAGAATAGTTTAGTGGTCAAAGCTGATGTTTCTAATGAAGAAAATGTTAAAAATTATGTTGAACAAACAGTTTCAAAGTTTGGACGCATTGATGGCTTTGTAAATAACGCAGGTGTTGAAGGTCCGGCAAAATCACTTGAAGAAGTTACAGAGAAAGATTTTGATTTTGTTTATGGTATTAATGTAAAAGGCGTACTCTTTGGTCTTAAATATGTATTACCAGTAATGAAGGAACAAAAATCTGGTGCAATTGTTAATACTTCATCAGTAGCTGGTTTAATAGGTTCACCAAGCATGATCTTATATAACTCATCAAAACATGCTGTAATGGGTATTAATAAAGTTGCGGCTTTAGAAGCAGCGCCATTTAATGTTCGTGTTAATACAGTAAACCCAGGTGTAATTAATACACAAATGATGCGTAAAATTGAATCAAATGTTGCACCAGGTGCAGCAGAAGCAGCGCAAGCAGCTTATAACGATGCAGTTCCAATGAAACGATACGGTGAACCAGAAGAGGTTGCTAACGTAATTGCATTCCTTCTTTCTGACGAAGCTTCTTATGTAAGCTCATCTTCATTCACAGTCGATGGTGCTTTATATAACGTTTAATAATTAAATTATATCCTCAAATCAGCGTATCTTCTCTTGCTAAAAAAGCCCTGAATTTTTTCATTCGGGGCTTTTTTCTGTTCAATCTCCTGATGATTTCATAAAAATTTGACCTACGTCAAAGAAAGCAAAAAACGAACATCTTAGAATAAAAATATCGATAGAGAGGATATAGTAGCTCATCGATAAAAAATTCATAATTCTTGTGAAGGAATTCACAATTAAAAGGAGAAACGAATGATGATAAAATTTATCAAAGGACCCATAATGGCGATAGCTTGGACAATCTTACGCATTTGGTTAGGATTTCAATGGATAGAAGCGGGTTATTATAAAATTACACTTGGATTTAATGCAGGTGGTTTTATACAAGGTGCAATAGCAAATGCAAATGGTGATTCCCCTACAGTGCAAGGATGGTATGCCAGCTTTCTTGAAAAAGTTGCGTTGCCAAATATAGATTTATTCAACATCCTTATCCCTTGGGGTGAGTTCCTTGTTGGTTTAGGATTAATCTTAGGGTTAGCTACAATTCCTGCATTAATTGGCGGTGCTTTTATGAATGCGAACTTCATCATGGCAGGTGTTGGATTAGCGAGCCTGGATACAAAGCTTCTAACAGTGGCAATGATTCTATTATTTGTAGGAACAGCAAGGTATTACTATGGACTTGATCGATTTGCTATCCCATTTATAAAAGCTGTGTTCAACAAGAATGAAGTTGTACAGCAAATAAAAGTATCTGCTTAATCTTATAAAAGAGCTAAGTTCTGTTGTTTTTTAAATGTAATTTGATATATTAATATAATTTACTATCGGTAATAAATTCCCGTACTAAAGTACTAGTATTCGTTATAGGACTAAGGTTCCAATATTTGTGAATTACGTGTATTGAGTTGACTTAAGTCGTATTTCAATATACCATTAATTCGAGATAATTAATTTTAAGATAATAAAGGAGACTTTCATATAATGAATATATTAGTAGTAAAAGCAAATAACCGTCCAGCTTCAGAAGCTGTTTCAAGTAAAATGTATGAGACTTTCATGAATAACATTGAAGGTGTAAATGTAACAACTTATGATGTTTTTGCTGAAGACATGCCTTACCTTGGTCAAGATTTATTCAATGCTTTTGGTAAATTAGAATCAGGCGAAGAAATGACAGACGTAGAAAAACGTATTTTAGCTGCAAAACAAAAAGCAATGGATGCTGTAACAGCAGCAGACGTAGTTGTATTTGCATTCCCATTATGGAACTTAACAATTCCAGCTAAGTTACAAACATTCATCGACTATGTGTACCAAGCTGGATTTTCATTTAAATATGATGAAAATGGCCAAGCTGTCCAATTATTGACTGACAAAAAAGCTGTTATCCTAAGTGCTCGTGGTGGTATATACTCAACACCTGAAGCAGCGCCTATGGAAATGGCTGCTACTTATATTAAGAATGTGGCTGGTGGCGTATTCGGAATGGAAATTATTGATGAAGTCATTATTGAAGGCCATGCTGCAGCACCAGATCAAGCTGATAAGATTGTAGCTGAAGGGTTAGAAAAAGTAGAAGCTGTTGCAAAAAAATTATCAGCAGTATTGGTTTAATTCAATTATAAGATCAATAACGAGTAAGAGTAAAAACCCGTCTTTTTTATAAGATGGGTTTTTCATTACTATTAGGACCTCATTATTCTTTAATCGATTGGTAAAGTTTAATCATTTTATCCTTTTTTTGTATCTTGTGAATGGTTCTATACTGCCAATCTATATAAAAGCATACGCAATTCTTATTTATGTATGCTTTTTTCGCTTTTCTACTAAAAAATGATACGCAAATGGATAATTGTTACAATTTTTGTCACTTTTAAGATCAATTCTACCTTTTTTTGGATTATTCGAATGGTTTTATACTGCCAATCTATATAAAAGCATACGCAATTCTTATTTGCGTATGCTTTTCTCGCTTTTCTACTTAAAAATGATACGCAAACGGATAATTATTGAAATTATTGTCGAGAGTTTCCACCTTAGCTGGATTTTTCGGTTTTATATGTACTGGGGATCTCACTATTCTTTAATCAATTGGTAAAGCTCATTCATTTCTTTTTCTGATAGTATCTTCGGCACTGGATAAAGAGGATTTGCTTCTTTTAAAGCCCGATCAACCATCAGTGGGATATCATCTTCTACAATTCCACTTACCTTTTTAGGTATCTTCATTTCTTCACTAAGCTTTTTTATAGCATCAATAAATTTTTTTGCCTTCTTTTCTTCGGAATCACTTAATTCGCTAATGCCGATCAAATCGGCCAGTTCTGCTAAAGGTTTATGTACTGAATCTCCGTAATACTCTAATACATAAGGTAAAACAATAGCATTTGCAAGGCCATGAGGCACCGCATAAAAGCCTCCAAGAGTATGTGCAATGGCATGGACATTGCCTACATAAGCACGGGTAAAAGCAATACCTGCTAGGTAAGCGGCTGTTTGCATATTTTTTCGCGCTGTAATATTTGATCCATTCGAGTAGGCTTCATAAAGGTTTTCAAAAATCAGTTTTACAGCTTTTCTGCTGCATTCGATCGTTTCATTCGTATTACTTTTGCCAATATAGGCTTCTACCGCATGTGTTAGTGCATCAATTCCTGTTGCTGCCGTTATATGTGGCGGAAGTTTAACGGTAAGTAAAGGGTCCAGAACAGCATAATGGGGGATGAGAGATGTATCCATAATCGCATATTTCTCATGTGTCTTGCTATTAGAGACTACTGCAGCTAGAGTTGCTTCACTACCAGTACCAGCTGTGGTCGGTATAGCAAACAGTGGTGGTAGCTTTTTCATGACTTTAAATATCCCCTTCATTTGAGGAATACTTTTACCTGGTTTAGCCACCCGCGCTCCCACTCCTTTGGCACAGTCCATTGGCGAACCGCCTCCAAAAGCAACAATCCCTTGACAGTGATTCTCATGGTATAGTTGAAGAGCTTCCTCGATATTATCTATTGTTGGATTTGGAACTGTTTTGTCATAGATAAAGAAGTTCACGCCTTCCTCACGCAATCTTTGAAGAAATGGATCCATCAATCCTATCGAGGTAATTCCCGTATCAGTAACAATTAAAACGTTTTCGATTTGAAGACTTTTGATCAAATGGGGTAGCTTCAGTAAGCTGTTCTCACCCTTTAGTAATTCAGGTTTTCGCCAAGGAAGAATGAATGAAGCAAATTTCATAGAACGTTGAAACGTACGGCAGTACAGTTTATACATCTAAAGACCTCACTTTTTACTAAAATAGGAAATAAGCACTCTACTAACTATATAACTGCACATAGAATCATTATGTCAAGAGTGGGTCACAGGTCCCTTGTCCCACTTTTTGTCTTCTACCCAACTTCTTACTCTCCTAGATAAATGACCATACCCTTGTCTCCCTTCATGAATATCTTAATAGGAAGTAAGGTTCCTATTTCTTGAAAAATAGATGTGGATTTTAGAAAGGAGTGAATTTCATGTTTAACGAAGACAGATTCAATAAAGCGATCAACATACCTAATCCATTGTATCAATCCTTAGAGGGAAGATATTTTGTTGGACAAACCGAACATATTCGATTTGGAAAAGGAAAGAATGCATGGGGAAGCTTAGTTAACCCGATTAAATCCGATGTTAATTTATTTGTAAATGCGTTCACCATAACTAATCATTCCAACCAACCTTTTGAAGCTGAAATTTGGTTTAACCCTATCCCGCCTGGCAAGCCAAGACTATCAACTAATGTCACGCCCGCGAACACAGCCCTCTCTCCGCTTCCAAAACCCGCAGTGAAAATTGCATATGCTGAATTTGTTAAAGGATTTCCAACAAGAGGGGTAATGGCATTTAGACGGATTGTACCTCCGCAAAGTACTTTGGCCAGTGATGAAGATGGGAAATTTATCTTTCCGCCTGGCGGATCCTTTATGATATTTTTAGTGTCGCCGAATAATGAAGTCATTCAAGCGGAAGTTGCATTCGGCTGGTTTGAAAAGGATAAAAGAGAGATGCATGAATAACCATAAACCTTGTGAGTCTTCTCTGAGTGGAAGGCTCCTTGAACATTTCTAAACAAATGAGGTAGTAATTATAAAAAACTTGCGATTATAATGAAAATAGTGAAAATGGTAGAAAGGCATGTATAGATAAAGAATGCCTTTTTACTTTGAATCAAGAATACATACAAGTTAAAAAAAGAGAGGAGATCATTAAATAATGGGTTACTGGTTAAAAAACGTAAGATTAGAAACGGGTTATAAAAAAGAAAATGGAATCGTAACGGGCACAGAAACGGAGATAAAGCATCTAGTTATTGAAGATGGGAAAATTAGTAGGATTGTAGACTCAAATGAGCCTATACCGGGTGATGTAAAAGTTAAGGATGGAATGGGGTTGCTACTGCTTCCTTCATTCGTTGAAAAGCATGTTCACTTGGATAAAACGTATATGGGTGAAAAATGGAAGGCATGTACCCCTGCTGCAGGTGTACTAGAGCGATGTGAAATTGAAAAGAATATTTTAGCTTCGATGCCTTCCAGTACAAAGACTCGTGCTCAAAGATTGTTAGATGTCTTATTATCTGCAGGCTCTACGCATGTGAGAACGCATGTTGATATCTACCCTGAAGTGCAACTCCAAAACCTAGAAGGTGTGATTCAAGCGCTTGAAACATATGCCGATAAAGTAAGTTCAGAGGTTGTAGCTTTCGCACAGCACGGGTTGCTTAAGAATGGAACCGTACAATTAATGAGGGAAGCCGTAAGAAACGGTGCAGGAATAGTTGGCTCTGTAGACCCAGCGACGGTAGATAATAATATCGAGGAATCATTGGTCCAGTTACTCGATATAGCTGTTGAAGGAAATGTTGATATTGATTTACATCTACATGATCCTGGTCATTTGGGCACCTTTACCATGAAACGCCTTGCATATTTAACAAAGCAAGCTGGTTGGGAGGGAAGAGTTGCAGTGAGTCATGCCTTTGGATTAGGTGATGTCTCAAAAGAAGAAGCGCGTGAAATGGCTTATATCTTAAAAGACGCGGGTATTTCAATCATTACGAGTCTTCCGATTGGTAGAGGAGTCCCTGTCGATCTTCTTGATGAATGTGGGGTTGATGTGGCTGTTGGAAACGATAATATCTTTGATTCATGGTGGCCAACAGGGAATGGGGATATTCTTGAGAGAGCAGGACGGTTACTTGAAAAATACCGCTGGACGAATGAGGTTGCACTATCCCAGGCTTTACGTTTTATCACGGGAGGAATAACACCATTAGATCGAGAGGGCAATCAAATTTGGCCAAAACCAGCAGTAGAAGCGAATATGATTTTAGTTGATTCAAGCTGTTCGGCAGAAACAATTGCTAGACGCTCCGAAAGAAAAGCCGTTTTCTATAAAGGAAATATCGTAGCAGGTGGCTTAACAAATTAATTCATCTGGGTCACAGGGACAGGTCCCTCGTCCCACCATATATTGGGAACTGGGACAGGGAACCTCTGTCCCACAGTGTTCTTTTTACTAAAGATATGCATAAACATTTAAGAGAGATTACAACTGAAGGTGTGTGAAGGATGCATGAAATGTCGCTTATGTCGGAGGTTATTAAGATAGTTTCCGAAGATGCTAGATTACAGGGCTTTCGCAAAGTGGATAAGATCGATGTGATTGTGGGTGATTTATCTAATGTACTGCCTGATGCTCTTGAGTTAGCATTTTACTATTTTCAAAAACAAGGGTTAGAGATTCTTGATGAAACAACGGAATTACATATTATACGTGAGAAAGCGAAAGCAAAATGTCAAACATGTATGTTTGAGTTTACACCCGATTATAGATTGGCACTGTGTCCAAAGTGCAGACTACCTAATTGTTTACTCATCTCTGGTGAAACATTTAGGGTCGAATCATATGAAGGATGTGATGAACAGTGAAAATCATGCTACAAGAAGATGTGCTAAAAGATCAAAATTTGGCAGCTGCCTTCAATAGAGAAATGTTTAAGAAAAACCATATGCTTGTCATTAATTTAATGAGCTCTCCAGGAGCGGGTAAAACGACTTTACTTGAAGAAACCATTAAAGCCTTACAGAATGAATTTCAGATGGCTGTGATAGAAGGCGATTTAGCAACGGAACTGGATGCAGAACGATTACGTTCACTGGGAGTCAAAACCGTTCAAATCAATACGGTAGGGGGCTGTCATCTTGATGCAAGAATGATTACGAAAACATTACCAGAATTTGAACTAGACTCCATTGATATTCTTTTTATCGAAAACATTGGGAACTTAGTTTGTCCATCTGGTTATGATTTAGGACAAGATTATAAAATTGTGATTTTGAGTGTACCTGAGGGAAATGATAAAATTCCGAAATATCCTGTCATGTTTAGACGGACAGATGTCACGATCATTAATAAAATTGACCTTATACCTTATGTATCTTTCAATCTAGAAAAAGCGAAAAGAAACTTAAACGAAATTAACCCAGAAGCGAAATTGAAGGCATTATCCGCAAAAACAGGTGAAGGGATGAAAGAATGGATCAATTGGATAAAGGATGCTTATCGTCAATGTGCAAAGCAATAAAAATAATCGTGAAAGGCAGGGTGCAGGGAGTTGGTTTTCGTCCATTTATCTACGCTCTTTCACAAAAATTTCAACTTCATGGTACGGTTCAAAATAATTTTGATGGTGTCATCATTTTGGCTGAAGGAGAGGAGGGCCAGTTAGAAAAAATGGTGGATGAAATCAAGAGGAATCCACCTAAATTGGCGAAAATTAATGAGATCAACATCCATCAAATTCCACGCACCAATTATAAACAATTTACCATTATCCCCAGCCGCAAAAACGGAGGTTCTATTCCCTGGATCCCTAGTGACGCATCCATTTGTGAGAATTGTTTAGAAGAAATGAACAACCCATCTAACCGACGTTTTCAATATCCATTCATTAATTGCACCCAATGCGGACCACGCTATACGATTATTGAGCGCCTTCCATATGATCGTCCAAATACGACGATGAAGGAATTTACGATGTGTCAAGATTGCCAAGTGGAGTATGAAGAACCATCAAATCGACGTCATCATGCTCAGCCTATTTGTTGCTCCGTTTGTGGACCTACTGTTATGCTCTATAACCAAAGTGGGGAAGCGTTGGCTGAAAACCAAACAGCGATCAGCCAAACAGTTGACCTATTCAAACAAGGAAAAATTATTGCAATTAAAGGAATCGGCGGCTTTCATTTAGCTTGTGATGCATATCAAGAGAAGACAGTTGACCAATTAAGGCTTAGAAAGAAGCGACCACAGAAACCTCTAGCTATCATGGTCAAGTCTCTAGAGGTGGCACGTGCTATTTGTCATATTTCCAGTAAAGAAGAAAAGCTCTTAACGAGTCCTGAGATGCCAATTGTTGTCTTGCAGAAAAAAAGAGATGGAGTATTACCACAAACTATTTCTCCCGGATTAACGACGATTGGAGTGATGCTTCCCTATACTCCATTACATCACCTTTTATTTAAAGATAGTAAGCTAGACTGTATGGTAATGACGAGCGCGAATTCGTCTGGTCTTCCCATTTTTTATAAAGATGATCAATTAAATTATTTTGAAAACATATGTGATTATATCTTAACTCATAACCGTAAAATCGAATTTCCAATTGACGATTCAGTTGTTCAATGTGATGGAGAAAATACGATATTTGTACGTCGTGCAAGAGGCTATGCTCCGGAGCCATTCAAAACTACATCCAATGTGGATCAGATAATCGCACTGGGAGGAAATCAAAAGAATACATTCTCCGTCGGAAAACAGAATCACATTGTCATGAGTCCTCATATAGGTGATTTAGAAAATGAAGAGATGATTGCCGCCTTTGAAGAACAGCTCCAACATTATAAAGCTTTTTTAAAGGTTAAAGATGTGAAGCTAGCCGTCGACAAACATCCACTCTACACAACTACTTCAATCGCAAAAAAACTCAATCGTAACATTATCACCATTCAACACCATCATGCACACCATGTATCCTGTATGGAAGATAACGGTCTTAACAAACCTTGTCTAGGAATCATCTTAGATGGTACAGGATATGGTGAAGACCAACATATTTGGGGGTTTGAATTTCTATATGGGGATGCAACGTCTTTTGAACGGTTGGCTTACCTCACATACACGCCCCTTCCTGGTGGAGAAAAAGCCGTCAAAGAACCATGGAGAAATGCAGTAGGGATGTTGCTGCATTATTGGCCACAAGAGGGAAAAGAATTATGTAAAAAGCTTTTTCCTGAGAGAGTAAAAGAAATAGATATTATCGAAAAAATGATCGTCCATCGGATGAATACGCCTTTGGCTGGAACATGCGGCCGTTTATTTGACGCCATTAGTGCCATTCTCGGTATATGTTCGATTTCAACGTATGAAGGAGAGGCTGCGATCAAAGTATCTGATTATATGAACAAGATCGAGCTTGAAAATACAAGTGAGATGTATTCATATCATCTAAACACACACAATCCAAATCAACTTCAACTAGACTTATCTCCGATGATTTATCAAATCATTCAAGACAAATTTCAACAACTATCCATTCCTAAAATCATCCAAAAGTTTCATAACACATTGGTGTCTAGTTGTATTCAGATGGTCCTAAAACTAGTTACTACTAGACCGGAATTAAATAGAAAGGTCGTACTGTCTGGGGGCTCGTTTCAAAATGTATTTCTTGCCAATGAGATTCAGAAAGGTCTTCAAAAAGAGGGATTTAACGTCTATACACATAGACATGTTCCTTGTCACGATGGAGGCCTGTCTTTAGGTCAAATCATCATTGCTGCTCATCAGGTAAATGGCTGATAAAAGAATAGGAAGGTGGTGAAATCCTTTGTGCTTAGGAGTACCGGCGAAAGTCATTGAAATAGAAGGGCAAAGAGCACTAGTTGATGTAATGGGTTCGAGGATGTATGTTGGGATCTTTTTTGTTCCAGAGGTTAGGATTGATGATTATGTTTTACTCCATGCGGGGCAGGCCATGACGATCGTAAATGAGGAATTTGCTACAGAGAGTATAAAAGAATGGAGGAATGTGTTAGATGGCAAACATGGAGCTTTTTTCAGAACCGACCTTAACTCGTAAATCAGTTGAAGCAGTTATCGATTTAGCAAAAAGGTTTAAAGAAGAAAAAGGCAGAGTTCCAGTTTTCATGGAAGTATGTGGTTCACATACGATGGCTTTAGCAAAAACAGGAATAAAAACGAGATTGAAAGAGTATGTACAGTTGATTGCAGGGCCGGGTTGTCCTGTTTGTGTCACAGATCAGAAGTCAATTGATGCGATGATTCAATTATCTGAAGAACCTAACACCATTCTTTGTACATTTGGCGATATGATGCGTGTGCCCGGTTCCAAAGCTACGTTAATGAAGGCCAAAACCGAAGGAAAGGATATTAGAGTGGTTTACTCTCCATTGGATAGTGTGAGAATAGCAGAAGAAAATCCAGATAAGGAAGTCGTTTTTTTAGGGATTGGATTTGAAACAACCATTCCGATTCTTGCACTTGCGGTACGCGATGCAGCGAGTAAGGAGTTAAAAAACTACTCAGTATGGATGACAACAAAATTGGTCGAACCCGTGTTAAGAGCACTCCTTAGTTCTGAAGATGATGTGAAACTCGATGGTTTTCTTTTGCCTGGTCATGTTTCCGTTGTCTTAGGAAAACAAAGCTATCGTTATTTAGCGGAGGAATTTGGTATGTCGGGTGTCATTACCGGTTTTGAACCTGTTCAATTGCTAAGTGCGATTTATAAGCTGCTGCATCTTCAGTTGGAAACAAAGGTTAAGATTATCAATGATTATACATATGTTGTAAGTGATACGGGGAACGTGGTTGCACAAAAGTTACTAGAAGAATATTTAGAAGCAGATGATGAAGCTTGGAGAGGAATGGGAACGATTCCTAAAAGCGGCTTAGTGTTAAAAGAACGATATGCCCAATATGATGCAAGAAAGAAGTTTACTATTTCGATAGGGGAGCCGAGAGTAACCAAATGCCGCTGTGGTGAAATTGTGCGGGGATTGATTACACCAGAAGAGTGTGTACTGTTTAATAAAGGTTGTACTCCTTCAAATCCGATTGGTCCTTGTATGGTATCGTCAGAAGGAACCTGTGCGGCCCATTATCAATTCATGAGGGAGGTGTAATACCTAGTGCAGCGAATTAGTCTAGCCCATGGAGAAGGTGGAGAATTAACCCACAAACTCATACAAGACATTTTTATCCGAGCATTTGGACATTCTGAGCAAACACAGTTTGATTCTGCGATTCTTACCATTTCATCACAAACCATCGCTGTCACAACAGATAGTTACGTAGTAAAGCCTCTATTCTTTCCGGGGGGGAATATCGGAAAGCTTGCGATAAATGGTACAGTCAATGATTTAGCTGTAAGTGGGGCTATTCCACATGCGATAACAGCTGGATTTATGATCGAAGAAGGGTTTCCAATTAAAAGTCTAAAAGAGATTGTTCATACGATGGCGGGAGAAGCAGAAAAAGCTGGGGTTAACATCATTGCTGGTGACACAAAGGTAGTCGAAAAGGGGAGTGTGGATGGCTTATTTATTAATACGACTGGAATCGGTGTGATCCAAAAACAGCATCGATTGAAGCCTGAAATGATTCAAGAAGGAGACTCTGTAATCGTAAGCGGTACAATCGGCGATCATGGGGTCGCGATTTTGAGTGCACGTAACGAGCTTGGGTTACTGACAGATGTTAAGAGTGATTGTGCATCGTTAAACCACCTAATTCAAGAACTCTTGACAAAAATCAACGGGATTCGGATCATGCGCGATCCGACTAGAGGCGGGTTAGCTACAACGCTAGTTGAACTATGTGAAGATTTTCATTTTACAGTTGAAATCGATGAATATTCTCTGCCAATACGTAAAGATGTTCAAGGTGCATGTGATATTTTAGGCTATGATCCTCTTTATCTTGCAAATGAAGGGAAAGTAGTTATCATCGTTGATTCAAATGAAAAACAAAAGGCCCTTGAAATATTGCAGAACCATGAATTAGGAAAGGATGCAAGTGAAATTGGTCAGATTACATCATGTCATGTTCAAACAGGGAAACTGCTTTTAAAGACATCTGTTGGTACAACTAGAAGACTTAATCGGTTGTCTGGTCAGCTTTTACCTAGGATTTGTTAATCATTTTTATAGGTATGCATAGGATAGGGGGAAATGGTCAAAAGGGGAGAACACCATGAGAAACATCGAAATCATAAGAATGCAATTGAATTTTCTTGTTACTCAAGCCCGTCAAGATATCTACACGTTATCAACATTGAGTGACAATTCTCTGAAGCCGCAAATTCTTCAGCGGTTATGGGATGCACTATCAACGATTCATTTTCTTAGTGAATGGCTCGCAAAAGAAGCAAATTCCAATCATCCTACTTTACCTGCACAACCATATACTCAAAATCCAACAGGAAATGGAAATCAAGCACAAATTCCTCCAATTACACCTTTACCTACACCAATGTCCCAATCGAATCAACGCACGTTTACCATTGAAGAATTGTCCACATTTACAGGAAAAAATGGGAGGCCAGCTTATGTTGCGGTGAATGGCATCGTCTATGATGTGACAAATAACCGGGCATGGGCAGCAGCTACCCATTTTGGATTAATTGCGGGTAAAGACTATACAAAGGAATTCGCATCGTGTCATGCTGGGCAACAATCAATCTTAGCAACACTACCTATTGTAGGGAGGCTGGTTTGATGAAAGAACAAGTATTGCCACCAGAGTCATTAACAAATGAAGCTATTGCGGCAAGGTTAACAGGTGATGCTTTGGAAAGCCTGAATAAGGGGATTATTAAGAAAAAAAACCTCATTTACTTAGAATTAAATGGTTGTTCTGGGAATATCATTTCCTTATTAAACGGGCAAAATCCCGACTTTGAGTATACGTTGAATTCGATGGTGAATCTTCGGTATTCGAATAGTTTAATGGCTGCTGAAGGTGAGTTGGCTATCGACAAGCTAATGAAGGCAATGGAGGAAGAGTATATTTTAGCAGTGGAAGGAGCTGTCGCATTAAAAAATAATGGTTTATACAATATTATCGGTAGTTGGCAAGGAAAGCCTCTTACAGGTCTTCAAGCAGCTAAGATGCTCGGAGAAAAAGCCTCACATATTTTAGCAGTTGGGGCTTGTGCCGTAGATGGTGGGGTCTCAGCAGCAAAGCCAAATCCTTCCCAATCGGTGGGGCTACAACAGGTTCTGCCTGACAAAAATGTAATTAAACTTACGGGGTGTCCGGTTCATCCGGATTGGTTCCTAGGGACTTTAGCGCATCTTTTATTATACGGTGAGCCAGAAACAGATAACTTAGACCGTCCTTTAATGTTCTATAGCACACTTATCCATGACCGCTGTCCAAGACGACCATTTTTTGACCGGGGGATCTTTGCTGAAAAATTAGGGGATAAAACTTGTTTATTTAAGCTCGGATGCCGAGGGCCAGTGACGAGAGTGGATTGTCCAACAAGGCAATGGAACGGTCATGTAAATTGGCCGATAGGAGCTAATACGCCATGCATTGGTTGCGCCCAGTTTGGTTTTCCAGATGCCATGGCGCCATTCATTAGCTATGACACAACAAGAGTGGTGAAGAATGAGTAAGCGAATTGTCATTAATCCGTTGACCCGAATTAGCGGCTTTATGGAAATTGATGTGATGATTGATCAGAATCAAGTCGTTGATGTCAAAACAAAAGGAAATCTATTTAGAGGCTTTGAACAAATGTTAGTAGGTAGAAGTCCGTTCGATGCCGTTTATTTTACTCAACGTATTTGCGGTATTTGCTCTGCAGCACATTCAATCGCCTCATCGCATGCTTTAGAAGATGCTTTACAAATAGAACCAATGGAACAGGGGAAATACTTACGAGATATCATTCATTGTTGTGAGTTTTTACAAAACCATATTCGCCATTTTTATCAATACACTGTTCCTGATTTTGTGAAAATTGAACAAAACTCTCTTTTAGAGACGGACCATGATGATTTTCGATTACCTATAAATATCAATGACCGGATATCACAGCATTATTTTGATTCCCTCACATTCAGTCGTCTAGCACACGAGATGTTAGCTGTTTTAGGAGGTAAAGCTCCTCATAATCATGGGGTGTTTATTGGAGGAATCACGACGCAGGCAACAGCAGAGCAAGTTGTTCATATCGATTCTATTTTAGGGAAGATTATTCGGTTCATTGATGAAAAAATGATTCCAGATGTCTATGACATTGCACGATATTATCCGGACTATTTTCGTTTAGGCGGAGGATATGGCAATCTTTTAACATACGGTGCTTTTAATCATTATAAAGAATTGGGCACATTATATGTCGATCCGCTTGTATCGACTATGGAAACAATCGAGCCATTTGACGAAAATAAAATTCAAGAAAAAGTAGATTATTCTTATTTTAATTCAATGAATAACACCAATGAACCAGCTGAAGCATTGACAGAGCCAGATATGGATAAAAGTGAGGCATATTCTTGGGTGAAGGCGCCAAGATATAATGGTCTGCCCTTTGAGGTAGGACCGTTGGCACGATTAATCTTAAGTGGAGAGTATAACAACGGAATCTCCGCAATGGACCGAACGATTGCCAGAGCGCTAGAAGCAAAGAAAATTGCAGAAATTATGAAGACATTACTTCAGCAAATTATTCCAGGGGTGGATGTGCAAAAAAAATATGCTCTTCCAGAATCGGCATCTGGAAGAGGATTAGTTGATACAACGAGAGGGGCACTTGGTCATTGGTTAAAGATTCAAGATAAAAAAATCTCCTTCTATCAAATCATTACACCTTCCACCTGGGATTTTTCAACTAAAGATAATAATGGGTATCGAGGTACTGCTGAAGAAGCATTAGTCGGTACACCGATTCAGAATACAGATAAACCAGCAGAGATTGGCAGAATCCTTCGTTCCTTTGATCCGTGTATGTCATGTGCGACTCATGTATATAGTCCAGGAAAACAAGTAAAAACGATAAAGGTGTTTTAATGGAGAATATAATCGTTTTAGGAATTGGCAATCGATTAATGATGGATGATGGCATTGGAATTTATCTAACTGAGGAACTATCCAAGCAGAACCCTACATCTCATGTGTCTTTCTTGATTGGAGAATCAGATATTGATTACAGCTTGGACCTAATCATGAAAGCTACTTTTGTAATTATTGTGGATGCTGTATATTCAGGAAAAAAAACAGGAGATGTTACTGTTTTTCCTCTTGCCAATTTACATGAATATCAAAATTTAGATATATCAGCGCATAACTTTCACTTGTTTCAAGCCTTGTATCAACAAAAAAGTTCAATAAAGGGTTATCTCATAGGAGTGGAGCCTGATGAGGTAAAGTTCCATATTGGCTTAAGTCAAACATTAAGTGAAAAATGGATAACGATTTTACATGATGTATCAAAGGCTATTGATAGCCTGATTGCAAAATATTGTAGTTCTCTAGATTTAAATGTACCCTCGGACTAATCATGGTTCGGGGTATCTTTTTTGTTGAAGAATAAGGTGCGAGTCAGGGAGATAGTTAACTTTAAAAATAATTAAGAAGGACGGGTTGACATTTTACCCTGTGGGGTATATCATTACACATGTAGTGATTTTCAATTAAGACTATTTTTTTAACTGTATGTATACCTAGTGGGGTATTTGATGAGGCGTTTTTAAAAAGTATATACTTCGTTCTACTAGGTGAACCGAGTGGAGCGAATATAATAAAAAAATGTTATTGGAGGAATATAATATGTCAAATAAAGTAGCAATTATTGCAGCAAACGGTGGAATGTTTGATGCTTATAAGGTATTTAATATCGCAACTGCAGCGGCGGCTTCGGATAAAGAGGTTGCAATCTTTTTCACATTTGAAGGTTTAAATCTAATCCATAAACAAGGAATGCATGCATTAGAAATGCCAGCAGGGAAAGAACATTTTGCAGAAGGTTTCTCAAAAGCAAATGTACCAGGTATTCCAGCATTAGTTGAAATGGCACAAGAATTAGGTGTGAAGTTTATTGCTTGCCAAATGACAATGGATGTTATGGGACTAACTAAAGATGATTTCGTTGATGGTATTGAGGTTGGAGGAGCCGTAACGTTCCTAGAATACGCAAAAGATGCGTCACCAACATTAACTTTCTAATGATTTACTACTTGCAGTGAGCGGTTCCTCGCTGCAAAAAAAAAACGCATTAATATACCCGTGGAGGGTAAATGAGAGTTAAGGATGTATTCTTCATTCTTCAACTAAATAATCACAGGATTTTCAGGTAAGATATAGGTAGTAAATTAAACACGGAGGGATCATATCTATGTCAAAAAGAGTATTAGTTGTTGGTGGAGTCGCTGGTGGTGCCTCTGTTGCTGCGAGAGTTAGAAGATTAGATGAAAGTGCAGAGGTTATCATGTTTGAAAAGGGTCCTCACGTATCTTTTTCGAACTGTTCGTTACCTTATCACTTAAGCGGTATTGTCGAAGATAGTGAAAAACTAGTTTTAATGTCTCCTGATATGTTTAGAAATCGTTATAATATTGAGGCTAGGGTTCATCAAGAGGTTATCCAAATAAACCGCGATAAGAAAACGATCACGGTAAAAGATATAATGAAGGATACAACTTATGAAGAAAAGTATGATAAATTAGTCCTTTCTCCTGGGGCGAAACCAATTCGTCCAAACATCGAAGGGATTAACAATTCCAATGTATTTACGGTCCGTAATGTGGTAGATATCGAGAGAATTGATCAATATATTAAGCATAACGGAATTAAAGATATTGCAGTTATTGGCGGTGGCTTTATCGGAGTAGAGGTTGCGGAAAACCTAAAATTAGCCGACTATAATGTCACTTTAGTTGAGTTTGCTAATCAAGTTATGGCACCTTTTGATTACGATATGGCACAAATTCTTCATAAAGAAATGGCAGATCACGGTGTAAAACTTGTTCTAGATGATGGATTAGCTAAAATCGGTGATGGATTCATCACAACCAATTCAGGTAAAAAAATTGAGGCACAGGCAGTTGTTTTAGCAATTGGTGTAAGACCTGAAACTAGTCTGGCTACAGAAGCGGGACTTGAGATTGGTGAAACGGGTGCAATTAAGGTTGATCACAATTATTTAACAAGTGATAAAGATATTTATGCCGTTGGTGATGCTATAGAAGTGTACCATCGCTTATTACGCAAGCCAACACGTTTAGCATTAGCTGGCCCGGCTCAGAAGCAAGCAAGAGCGGCCGCTGACCATATGTACGGAATTCCAAGTAAAAATATAGGGGTAATTGGGTCATCATCCATCCATCTTTTTGAATTAAATGCTGCTTCTACTGGAATAAATGCGAAAGTAGCTGAACAAGCAGGAATTCAGTATGACTATGTTTATCTCATGCCAGGGGATAAAGTAGGACTAATGCCAAATAGTAATCCAATGCACTTTAAATTAATTTTTGAATACCCAGCAGGTCGAATTCTGGGTGCACAAGCAATCGGAAAAGGAAATGTAGATAAACGAATCGACGTCATCGCAACTATGATAACGATGAACGGAACACTGGAAGATCTGAAGGAGCTTGAACTGACCTATTCTCCAATGCTTGGAACGGCTAAGGATGTCGTAAATCACGCAGCTTTAGTTGGTTTAAATCTACTTCAAGGAAGATATAAAGAAGTAAAAGTTTCGCAAGTTCGAGGATTAGTTGAAAACAATGCGTTTATTGTGGATGCTCGAGAAAAAGGTGAATATAAAGCAGGCCATTTTAATAATGCGGTCAATATCCCATTAAGTGAATTCAGGAACAGGTTAGATGAAATTCCAAAAGACCAACCTGTCTATATTCACTGTCGTTCTGGTCAAAGAAGTTATAATATGGTGTTGGCCTTACAGCATTTAGGATATGAGAATGTATACAATATTTCGGGATCCTATTTAGGTGTTAATCTTTATGAATACTTTAATGATGTAGTTACAGGTCGAGAAAAAATAGTAACTGAGTATAATTTTAAATAATCTCCACTCTAAAATTGAATGGTAGGGATTTAGGATATTCTAAACCCTATCTTTTTTATAAAAAAAGTGGTTGTGCATAAATAAATGAATGACTAATAAGGTGTTGACAAAATACCTTTAGGGGTATATTATAAGTCTTGTGATCATTGTTAATTGATACGAAAAATCGGGTTGACGCCCATTTTTATTTTCGATAATAATATACCCATAGGGGTAATGGTAAAAACAAAATACTTGGAGGTATGTAATATGAATATTGATCAAGTTTTAGATGCAAAAGGTTTAGCGTGTCCAATGCCAATCGTGAAAACAAAGAAAGCAATTGACGGATTAGAGTCAGGTCAAGTCCTAGAAGTACTTGCAACGGATAAAGGAGCAAAAAATGATCTAACTGCTTGGGCTTCATCTACTGGACACGAAATAATCGATTCAAAAGAAGAAGATGGAGTATTAAAGTTTTATATTAAAAAAGGGTAACACAAATAAAATTTCCTAACAAAACAGGAGGCTGAAAAAATGGATTATATCAATTACATTCTAATTGCACTAATTGCCATTTTTATCGTACAACGTTTGATACCTACTAAAGGTGTTCGAAATATAACCACAACTGAATTAAAGAATGAACTTAAAAATAAAGATAAACAATTTATTGATGTTCGTACTCCTGGAGAGTACAAAGGGTTCCATATTAACGGATTTAAAAATATGCCGCTTCATCAACTTGGTCAAAAAGCAACTGAACTTTCAAAGGAAAAAGAGGTCGTTGTCATTTGCCAAAGTGGCATGAGAAGTCAAAAAGCGAGTAAACAACTTAAGAGAATGGGCTTTAAGAATATTACAAATGTAAAAGGCGGAGTAAGCGCCTGGAGATAATCTATTTTAGGAGGAATAACCATGAAACAGTTAACTACAAAAGAAGTTGAAGAAATTTTAACAGAAGGAAAAACATTAAATATTATTGATGTACGTGAAGTGGACGAAGTGAAAGAAGGTAAAATTCCTGGAGCAGTGAATATCCCATTAGGTTTAATTGAATTCCGTATGCATGAACTAGATAAGTCAAAGGAGTATGTAATGGTTTGTCGTTCAGGTGGTAGAAGTGGCAGAGCTTCACAATTCCTTGAAGGCCAAGGGTTCAAAGTGATCAACATGGAAGGTGGCATGCTCGCTTGGGAAGGTAAAGTAGAATAATTTTTTTGATGTAAGAATACCTTCGTGGGTAAAGGCGATAGATATCATGACATATATGCAATCATTGCATATATGTCTACTTGACGAATATTTGGGAGGAATATAAATGGAATCATTAAAAACAAATTCTGTATTAGATGCAAAAGGCTTAGCATGCCCAATGCCAATCGTGAAAACGAAAAAAGCAATGAATAATCTAGAGGGCGGTCAGGTTCTAGAGGTCCAAGCAACTGATAAGGGTTCAAAAGCAGATCTTAAAGCATGGGCTGAGGGTACGGGACATCAATACCTTGGTACGATCGAAGAAGGTGATGTACTGAAACATTATATTCGTAAAGCTAGCGGTGAAGAAGTAGCAGAGAAAAAACATCCTCATGTAGTATCAAACGAAGAACTGGAGGCTACTATTTCTTCAGGAAAGGATATTCTTGTTCTTGACGTACGTGAAGCTGCTGAATATGCATTTAGTCACATTCCTGACGCAATCTCTATTCCATTAGGAGAATTAGAAGATAGATATGCTGAATTAAGTAAAGAGAAAGAGATTTATGTGATTTGCCGTACTGGTAGTCGAAGTGATTTAGCATCACAAAAATTAACTGAAAATGGATTTGTGAACGTAAAGAATGTCGTACCTGGAATGAGCAATTGGGCAGGTAACACAACAAGTATTACAAAATAAGAAGTATAAATTTTTTTAATCAAAAATATACCATAGGGGGTAATTTGAGAAATGACTATTCACATAATGACTGCAAAAGATGTTACGAAAAAAGTGTTTAATAAAGATTCATTGTTTATCTTAGACGTTCGTAACGAAAATGATTTTAACGATTGGAAAATTGAAGGTGAAAACTTCGACTATTTAAACATTCCCTACTTTGAACTACTAGATGGGGTTGAGGAAATCCTAGAAAAGCTGCCAAAAGATAAGGAAATCTTAGTTGTGTGTGCTAAAGAAGGTTCATCTGTCATGGTAGCCAATATGCTTTCTGAAGCTGGACTTACAGTATCATACCTTAAAGGTGGTATGAAGGCTTGGAGTGAGCATTTAGAGCCAGTTAAAGTGGGTGAATTAAATGATGGCGGAGAAATTTATCAATTCGTTCGTATCGGAAAAGGCTGTCTGTCTTACATGGTTATATCAAACGGTGAAGCAGCGATTATCGATGCAACTCGTATGACTGATATCTTCCTTGATTTTGCCGAGAGTAAGGGTGCAAAAATTTCACATGTATTTGATACTCACTTACATGCTGACCATATTTCAGGAGGACGAAAAATCGCAGAAGCCACAAATGCAACTTACTGGTTACCACCAAAAGATGCTACAGAAGTAACGTTTGAATACACGGCTCTAGAAGGTGGTCAAGACGTGACAATTGGTAATACGACAATAAATATTCATGCCTTGTATTCTCCAGGTCACACAATTGGTTCTACTTCTTTCGTTGTAGATGAGAAGTTCTTACTTTCTGGAGATATTCTGTTCATCGATTCAATCGGTAGACCGGACCTTGCTGGTTTAGCGCAGGATTGGGTAGGGGACCTAAGAGAAACTCTTTATAACCGTTATAGGGAGTTGTCTGATGATCTTGTGGTTTTACCAGCTCACTTCATGATTATTGACGAATTAAATGAAGATGGAAGTGTATCTGAAAAACTTGGAACACTATTTGCAAAAAACCACGGTCTGAATATTAAGGAAGAAGCAGAATTTAGAAAAATCGTAACAGAAAATCTACCACCACAACCAAATGCATATCAAGAGATTCGTGAAACAAATATGGGGAAAATTTCTCCTGATGATGAAAAACAACGTGAAATGGAAATCGGACCAAATCGTTGTGCAGTACGTTAATGAATATGTCTAGGGAACCATTATTGGGTTCCCTTTTCTATAGAATGGGGGAAATACGATGGATTTTGCATTCATTATTACAATCTTCTTAATTGGTTTTATTGGTTCATATATCTCTGGAATGTTAGGAATCGGTGGATCTATCATTAAATATCCAATGCTATTATATATTCCGCCTCTATTTGGATTAGCAGCTTTTAGTGCTCATGAGGTGTCAGGAATCAGTGCTGTTCAAGTATTCTTTGCAACAATCGGCGGTGTCTGGGCTTATCGTAAGGGTGGTTATTTAAATAAAACACTTATTCTCTATATGGGAATTAGTATTTTAGTAGGTAGTTTTGTTGGGGGATTTGGCTCTAAATATATGTCAGAAGGTGGTATTAACGTTGTCTATGGAATATTAGCGTTAATTGCTGCTATCATGATGTTCATTCCGAAAAAGAATGTTGACGATACTCCGTTTGATCAAGTGATGTTTAATAAGTGGTTAGCTGCTATACTTGCTTTTATCGTAGGGTTAGGTGCGGGGATAGTTGGAGCAGCCGGCGCATTTTTACTCGTTCCGATTATGCTCGTTGTCTTAAAAATTCCTACTAGAATGACAATCGCATCTTCACTTGCGATTACATTTATTTCATCAATTGGTTCTACTGTAGGAAAAATCACGACAGGACAAATTGATTATTTTCCAGCAGTAATCATGATCGTGGCAAGTTTAATTGCTTCACCGCTTGGTGCAAACGCAGGGAAGAAGATGAACACAAAGGTTTTACAAATTATCCTTGCCGTATTAATCACTGCAACTGCAGTAAAGATTTGGATGGATATTTTATAGTGATTCAACTTTATAGGAATGAGGTTAGTAGCATTTGATTTTATTTAGTCTTTTGCTACTATTTATAGTATGGGAACTATACAAAAGGTATTTTCCTTTAATCGGAATACACTGTGAAGATGTACTAAAAGTTGATTTACGAATATTGAGGTTATAGATATAAGAGACTATAATATTTCATACAAAGTTGTAATCGAGAATTCGCTTATTTGGCAAGGCATTGTTATGAAATAACTGTTGTGGCATCAGCAAGACTTGAGAAAAATGTTGCCATACGAATTTTAAGACTGAAAGCATTTCAAGAAAGTGGATACTCAATAATCAATTCTCGTAAATTTTGCCGTAAATATGCGGTCACATACCGATACATTAAACTATTAGAGATGAGGCATTTATATGAAATATGATGATAAAACAAAAAATAGGATTAAAAGAATCGAAGGTCAGTTACGTGGGATTTTAAGGATGATGGAGGAGAATAAAGATTGTAAGGATGTTATTACTCAGTTATCTGCTGCAAGAACTGCGGTTGATCGTACAATTGGTGTGATTGTAAGCTCGAACCTCGTTTCATGTGTAAGAGAAGCAGATGAAAAAGGTGAAAATACAGAAGAACTAGTAAAAGAAGCAGTAGAACTGCTTGTTAGAAGTAGATAAAAGACCTGGATGGGTCTTTTTTTTTACAAAAAAGGGGTGTGGAATTTAGTATTGAAAATAGGAAATTAAATTCTATGATGACTGTATAAAATCTGCACAATTTATTGATAATTTAATATGGACAATTAAATAAGTTTGAAAGGAAGGTAATGATGAAAAAAAGATTATTAGGATTAGCTTCATTATTGTTGTTTTTCCTTTTAGCAGCATGTGCAGGTAATGAAGCAACAACACCTAATGAAAATGCGGATACAGAATCTGACACTCATGAAATTATGGATAATAATAGAGGAGAATCTGATTCTAATAAGGAAATGGATCATTCAGGTATGCATCACTCAGGTTCTGACGAGGTTCCGGAAGGTTTAGAGGAGGCAGAAAATCCAACCTATCCAGTTGGTAGTAAAGTGATCATGCATGCGGATCATATGCCAGGGATGAATGGTGCTGAAGCAACAGTATCAGGAGCCTTCACTACAACAGTCTATTCAGTTACATATACTCCAACAAATGGTGGTGAACCAGTAGAAAATCATAAATGGGTGGTTCACGAAGAAATTGAAACTGCAGGTGCTGAACCTTATAAACCAGGCGATGAAGTTGTGTTACATGCTGATCATATGAAAGGCATGAAAGGTGCTAAGGCAACCATTGATACAGCAGAACAAACAACTGTTTATATGGTGGATTTCACCGATGAAGCTACCGGAGAAAAGATAAACAATCATATGTGGGTCACCGAAGACGAACTTTCACCTGTTGAATAATGAACACAGTTATTGATTTTAAAGGGATTGGCAATGAACCAATCTCTTTTTTTTTGTGAAAAATAGTGTCATTATGCATTAATATATATCTTCTAATTCTACATAGTGGATGGAGTCATGCTTGAGCGTAGCCCGCGCATATAGAGTCCTTCATTGAGTGGATGAAGTCCCGACGGAGCGAAGTGCGTGCTTGTAGAGTCCTTCATCGAGTGTATGAAGTCCCGCATGAGCAGAGCTCGAGCCCGTAAAGTCCTTCATCGGTTGAAAGTAATCCGAACGAATGCCATGACTAAGAACAACCATTTACTCTTTTTTAAGAGGTGTTGGGATTTGTTAAATATATATTAAAATAGTAAACGCATACAATAAATGAAGATAATAAAAGAATGATAAGTTGGTAATTACTTGGTATTTCAATTATTTTCAAAAAAATCTTTCATTTCTATCATTGAGATGTTATTATATTTAAAAAATAATAACAATTTACACAAAAAGGGGTTGAACTTATAATGTCTCAAATGCTAGCTTTAGTTCTTTTACTTATTGTACTTTTTATCGGAGACTTTATATCTATAAAAACAAAAGCATGGATCCCATCCGTGTTTGTGTGTGCAGTCTTATTTTTAATAGGATATTGGACTTTTTTTCCGCAAGACATTGTCGCATTAGCAGGAATACCGTCTGTTGTAGCTACGATGTTGATGTATCTCTTAATTGTAAATATGGGAACATTGTTATCAATTAAAGAATTAGTGGCACAGTGGAAAACAATTGTAATAGCTTTATCTGGTATTCTAGGAATTATTGCGATTCTTTTTGGAATAGGAACATTAATTTTTGATTTACAAACAGTAATCGTAGCCATTCCACCATTAGTTGGTGGCCTTGTTTCGGCATTAATCATGTCAGAAGGTGCAGCGAATGCAGGACTTACAAGCTTATCTGTTTTTGCGATTGTGATCTATGTAATGCAAGGTTTTGCAGGATACCCAATTACTTCAATTGTTTTGAAAAAAGAAGGAAAAAAACTATTACAGCAATATCGCAGTGGTCAGCTTTCAAAAGTGGAAGAAGTAAAAGCAGAAGTTGCGGCAACTTCCGAAATTGCTCCAAAGATTAAGTGGATTGATAAAATTCCAGAAAAATATAATACTGAATATTTCAAGTTTTTGAGATTAGCAGTTGTTGGATATCTTGCTTATTTAGTTTCAACTTTATTAGCACCGGTTGTGACTGTGAATGCTCTTGTTCTGTGCTTACTCTTCGGGGTTATCGGAAAGAGCATTGGTTTCCTAGAAACACACTCACTACAAAAGGCAAATGGATTCGGATTAGCGATTATGGGGTTAATGCTTTTTGTTTTTGATGGGCTCAAGAATGCAACACCTGGGATGATGCTTGAAATTTTAACTCCTCTTGTGGTTTTAATTGGATTAGCCGTGATCGGGATGTATGTTTTTTCATTCATCGTAGGAAAATTACTCAAAGTCAGCAAACACATGGCATTTGCTGTATCACTAACAGCCTTATATGGCTTTCCGGCTGATTATATTATCACAAATGAAGTTATTAACTCATTGACGAAGGATGAAAAAGAAAGAGAAGTATTAACTAGTCATATGTTACCGCCGATGCTCGTTGGTGGATTTATTACAGTGACAATCGTTTCAGTCATTCTAGCTGGAGTATTTGTATCATTTTTATAAAACTTAAATAACCTTTTAACTGCAAATAATGATGTAAATGGAGTTGAATAGCATGGTAAATGAAAAAGTAAAACAAGCAATCGAGCATTATAGTGAAGAATTAACAGCTATCCGTAGGAAGTTGCATAGTGAGCCAGAATTGTCTTGGGAAGAGTACAACACATCTGCTTTTGTAGCACAATATCTTGATGATCTAGGAATCGAGTATCGTAAAACAAGTCCGACAGGTGTTATCGGAGAAATAAAGGGCGGAAAACCAGGAGAAACTGTAGCATTGAGAGCGGATATGGACGCTTTATCTGTTGAAGAATTAAATTCGGATTTGCCATATGTCTCTAAGACAAAAGGCAAAATGCATGCATGTGGCCATGATTCTCATACTGCAATGCTTCTCATTGCTGCAAAGGCATTGAATGACATAAAAGGGGAATTGCAAGGCAATGTCCGCTTGATTTTCCAACCGGCTGAAGAAGTGGCAACAGGCGCTTTAGAAATGGTGAAACAAGGAGCGGTTGAGGGAGTCGATAATGTATTTGGAATGCATATTTGGTCACAAATGCCAACAAGCAAAGTGTCCTGCAACCCTGGACCTTCGTTCGCGTCAGCAGATATTTTTACGGTGAAATTTAAAGGAAGAGGGGGACATGGGGCAATTCCACAGGATTGCATCGATGCCGCAATAGTTGCCTCATCCTTTGTGATGAATGTTCAATCTGTTGTTTCAAGAACGATTGACCCTCAAAAATCAGCTGTATTAACGGTTGGAAAAATGACGGTGGGCACGCGCTTTAATGTAATTGCTGAAAATGCAGTAATTGAAGGAACCGTTCGTTGTTTTGATCCGGAAGTTCGTGATCATATTGAAAAGCAGCTCCAGGTGTATGCAGAACAGGTTGCTGCAATTTACGGAGCAAGCGCTGAAGTAGACTATATCCGTGGCACACAGGCTGTCATTAATGGTGAAGAAAGTGCAACGCTCGTACAGAAAGTTGCAGCTGAAGCATTTGGAAAAGAAGTACTTTATGAAGAAAAGCCCACAATGGGCGGTGAAGACTTCAGTTTCTACCTGGATGAAGTCCCAGGTTGCTTTGCCTTAGTTGGTTCAGGTAATCCAGAAAAAGACACTCAATGGGCACACCACCACGGCAAATTCAACATCGACGAAGATGCAATGGTCACAGGAGCAGAGCTCTACGCTCAATACGCTTGGGCATACCTAAACAAATAGTTTATAAAAGAAGACATTAAGTGGGTCAAGGGGACAGGTCCCTTGATCCACTTTTTTGGGTGAGGGACAGTGGACCTGTCCCTGTGTCCCATTAGTACCCAACTTCAACTGAAGCAACCACTATGTACATTAAATCGTTTTGATCGCCTTTTTCCTCGATGACGATGCCACTTGTTGTTAGCATTCCACCATCCATAATTTCCACTGACACTTTTCCAAACGGTATACACTCTTTAACTGCATTGATATCCAATGCCTCTTTATCACAAGGGACCGCTAGCTTTACGTTCACGACCATATTGTCTAAGCTATTGCCTGGTAGTACAGATCGAATTCCTGGCATTGAATTAAAATGAATTGCATTTTTTACGGCCCGAACGGCTGCCTTCGTAATGTTCTGGCCATGAACATCAATTCCCATTCCTGTTTCAATAAACATTAATTGTTCCATCAAATACACACCTCTTTATTATGTTTGGTACAATGCCCGTGTCCGACCAACTTTTCAAGGTGGGACACGGGACCTGTCCCTCTGTCCCATTATCATACCAAAAGAGTTGTGATACAAGTAGAGGAGGGTGCTTGGTTAAGATTTCATGTTATTTGTTTATATACTGGCTTCTACAATTTTTTTCGCTAAGATTTGTGTCGGGTCTATCAGGCTAGTACCGTCTAATTCACTTAACACGAGCGGGATTTCAGTACAAGCTGCGATTATTGCTTCCGCCCCTTGTTCGATGACTGTTTTCGATGCATGAAGGAATAGTTTTTTTCCTTTGTTAAGATCTCCACTTTTTACAGCATAAATTCCTTCCATGATGCTCACTTGTGTAAGTTTGTCCGGTACCACAACAGTAAATCCGCGTTTTCGAAGTGACTCTTGGTATAAATTAGTTGAAATTGTCCCGTCGGTAGCTAACAACGCAATTGTTTTAAAGCCGGCTGTGTCTATGAATTTTACAGTTTCTTTAGGCATGCTCATTATCGGGATGTTGACTGAATCTTGAATGTCATCTACATAATAGTGGGCAGTATTGCACGCTATTGCAATGAAATCTGCCCCTGCTGCTTCTAATCGTTTTGCGGAATCAATCATAAAAGATAGGGGGCTCGTACCTTTACCCAATATGGCTTCGGTCCGGTCCGGTATTTGTGGGTAGTTATCAACAATCATATGAATGTGATCTTGGTCTTTTTGAGCAGGTGTTAATGCAATGATTTTAGTCATTAAATCAACAGTGGCAAGCGGCCCCATTCCGCCCAATATACCTAGTGTTTTTTTGGTCATGTAATCCCCGCCTTATAAAAACAGGTTGTTGAAGATTTACTATACAAATCTCCAACAACCTTATTCTTTTCACTATATGTCATTATACGCTTACTTGATTTGATATTTTAATATCTCGTTTTTCCTCAATCGCATTAACTACAACAGCAGCGGAGGCATCCCCTGTGACATTTATAGAAGTACGAATCATATCTAGGATTCTATCAATTCCTGCAATGAGAGCAATACCTTCTACTGGAAGTCCAACTGAAGTCACAACCATCGTAAGCATAATCAACCCAGCCCCTGGTACACCTGCTGTACCAATTGAAGCAAGAGTTGCTGTTAGTACAATGGTTAACTGTTGAGCGAATGAGAGATCATATCCGAAAAACTGTGCGATGAATAACACACATACCCCTTGATATAATGCGGTTCCATCCATATTTATGGTGGCTCCCAACGGAAGAACGAAGCTACTTACCTTTCTAGAAACACCAAGGTTTTCTTCACTGTTCTTAATTGTTATTGGCAGAGTTCCTGAACTACTTGTTGTGCTGAATGCTACTAGACTAGCAGGTGCAATTCCTTTAAAAAATTTAAGTGGATTCATGTTAGCGAAAAGTTTAACAGAGGTTGAGTAAGTTATTATAGCGTGAAGTATACATCCGAGATAAACGACTACAATTACCTTTAAAAGTGGAAGGAGTACTGAAACCCCATATTCTCCAACAGTTGGTGCAATTAGACCGAAAACCCCGATTGGAGCCAATTTCATTACGATACCAGTAATTTTATACATAATTTCAGCAAGTTCATCAAAGAAGTTATAAACCGTTTTTGCTTTATCTCCTAAGATTGTAATTGCTAGGCCAAGGAAGATGGCAAAGAAGATGATTTGCAACATATCCCCGTTTACTAATGAAGCAATCGGATTAGTGGGGATAATATTTAACAAGGTATCAATTACCCCCGGTGCCTCGGACGGCTCGACTTTGTCAACAGTTGCATCAATATTTAAACCTTTACCTGGAGAAAAGATATTTGCAAGAATTAATCCAATGGTGACAGCAAAAGCAGTGGTTAAAATATAATAAAAGAATGTGATTCCACCCATACGACCGATTTTTTTGATGTCTCCCGTACCAGCCACACCCACTACAAGGGAAGCTAAAACTAAAGGAACGATAATAAACTTGATCATCCGCAAGAATAAGTCACCAAGAGGTCTAACAACCTCAATACTCGGTCCAACGATAGCACCAACAATAATAGCAATTACAAAAGCAATTAAAATTTGTGAAAGCAAACCAATTTTTCTCATAAGAACCTCCTTTGTAGGACAAGTTGCCTCGCCCTTAAATATATACTTTAAGATTAAGAAAATAATAGGTGAAAAATGTTGCTAAATTCCTTAAATCCCCCCTTCCTATGATACCGCTTACATTTTGGAATAAAAAATATATAAACTTATACACTGCTTATTCTTTTTATATAAAAAATTATATAAATAGTCAATATAAATTTATTAAATTATTTATAATAAGCGTTAACTCTAATTTTTATATATAAAAAAATATTGATTTTATATAAAAATTTATATATATTTTAATTGAACAGACCTAATGAAAGGAATTTACTTATGAATTCTATACTTGAACAGTACATTCCAGTGGCAGAGGTGATTGCCAAAACATTTGGCAATGATTGCGAAGTTGTACTGCATGATTTAACAGTGCCTCAAAGTTCAGTTGTGTACACCGTTAACAACCATGTAACCGGAAGGAATGTAGGACAAAGCTTTAACCATCTCGTTACAGAAGTGTTATTATCTCAAAACTTTACGAATGATTATTCAGCAAATTATTATTTCCACACTGATGATGGAAGATTAATAAAATCTTCTACTTTATTAATTAGAGATCAGGACAAAAAGGTCGTTGGCGCCCTTTGCATTAACATTGATACTACACAAATTACTGCAAATATAAACTGGTTAAGTAGCTTAATTCCTCAACATCCGGATCAGCCTTCAAAATACAGTCCTCAGCAGGTAAATGTGCAAGAAACGGAGCATATTCAGGAAATAGCCAATGATTTGATTGATAAAATTATTGGCAATAGACCAGTAGAACAGCTGAGACGTGATGAAAAGGTTGAGATGGTTCGATTTATGGAACAAAAAGGTATCTTCTTAATTCGTGGAACAATCGATAGAGTTGCCGAGAAGTTGAATATCTCAAAAGTAACGGTGTACAGCTATATTGAAGAAATTAAAGAAAAAAAGTAACAAAAGGTAAAACCTCTTATTCATAAAAACTCTAATCTCAAGGAGGCTTTTTCAATGAAATTCATCACAATTAACGGTGCGAAGCCAAACCCAGGGCATTATTCCGCTGCAACACAAAAGGGGAATTTACTTTTTATATCAGGTCAACTTCCGGTTGATCCTTTTACAGGAGCAGGAGTCAGTGGTGATATTACTGCCGAAACTAAACAAGTATTAACCAATCTAGACCATGTTTTAGAAGCAGCAGGAGCCAAAAAAGAGGACATCATGAAGGTTACGATTTATATTTCAGATATTTCATTATGGGAAACAGTTAATTCATTATACAAACAGTATTTTGGCGATCATAAGCCTGCACGAGCAGTTGTTCCAACTAACCAATTACACTATGGATATTCGATAGAACTTGAAGCGGTAGCCTATATTGATTAAGAAAAGGAAGATTGATGATGAACTATATCTGCTTTGAATGTCATTCAACATATCCGTTGGAAAGTAATAAATGGAAATGTGATTGTGGCGGATTATTAAACCTTGAATATGAGAAAAAGGCAGTAGATTTTACTGGTACCTCGTCATCTAGAAATCATTCTCTTTGGAAATATATCGATGCACTTCCATTTGAACAGGAGGATGTATGGCAGGAGATAACGTTAGGGGAAGGGGGGACTCCACTCATTAAAATTGATGATAATGTCTACGCCAAAGCTGATTACTATATGCCTACTTTGTCTTTTAAAGATCGTGGTGCTGTACTGCTCATTGCCATGGCGAAAAAACTCGGCATTGAGAGGGTCGTTGCAGATAGTAGCGGTAATGCTGGAACGGCCATTGCAGCCTATGGAGCAAGGGCCGGAATCCAATGTGATATTTTCGTTCCAGAATCAACCTCTAGTAAAAAAATAGCCCAGATTGAAGCACATGGTGCGGTTATTCATAAGATTCCTGGAAATAGAGAAGATACTGCAAACGCAGCAATATCGATGGTTGAAACTACAAAATCATTCTATGCAAGTCATATCTACAACCCGATTTTTTGGGAAGGTACGAAAACATATGTGTATGAAGTATTTGAGCAATTGAATAACAAAATGCCTGAAGCATTCATCATCCCGGTAGGAAATGGGACATTGCTTATGGGAGCCTATATTGCCTTTCAAGAGCTATTAGCAAATGGGCAAATCGAGAAAATGCCAAAACTCCTCGCTGTACAGGCAGAAGTTTGTGCACCTCTTATGAAGGCTTTTGTTGAAGGTAAAAACACGGTGGAACCTATTGAACATTCAGGAACCTTAGCGGAGGGCATTGCCATTGCAGCACCGGCAAGAGGAACAGAAATCTTGCAGGCTGTGAGAGAAACGGGTGGAGACATAATCGGTGTGTCTGAAGAAAGTATAGTAGAAGCAAGAAAGCAGCTTGCATTAAAAGGAATATATGTTGAAATCACTTCAGCAGCCAATTATGCCGGATACTTACAATATGTAGAGAAATATCCCGAATTAAAAGACCAACAACTAGTCTTTCCTTTATGTGGAGCAGGTCTAAAAAGTAACTAGAAGCTAGACTATATTAATTTGTGAGGAGTGGTTTTAATGAAAAAGTATGAACTAGATACACCGAGCTTATTAATTGATCGAGAAATCATGATGGACAACATTAATAGAATGCAAAATTATGCTAATAAATATGGTGTAAAACTACGCCCGCATACGAAGACGCATAAAATGCCTGCACTAGCTAAATTACAGGTGCAAGCAGGTGCAAAGGGTATTACAGTAGCGAAGGTTGGCGAAGCAGAAGTCATGGCTGAACACGGGCTGAAGGATATTTTTATAGCAAACGAAATCGTGGGAGAGGTCAAATTAAATCGCATTAAAAAGCTTGCTGAAACAATTGATATTTCCTTTGGTGTCGACAGTATTGAGCAATGTGAAATGATTGAAAAAGTATTTAGTGATAGTCAAAAGCCAGCTCAAGTTCTTATCGAGATTGAAGTGGGTGAGAATCGTTCAGGTGTTATAGAAGAAAGTGATTATACAAGTTTAGTAGACTATATTAAAAATTGCTCTCATCTGAATGTAAAAGGGATCTTTTCTCACGATGGTCATACATACAAAGCCAAGGACCTTGAGGAATGTCGCCGCCTTTATGATGAAGCGCAAAAACGTACCCTTCATTTTGCACATTTAGCTGAGGAGTTAGGTTGTAAACTTGAAACCGTTAGCATTGGATCGACTCCACCGCTCATGCATGATTTTGGAGTAATGGAGGGAATCACTGAACTTCGTATTGGTACTTATATCCTCATGGATGTTTCACAAGGAAATGCAATTGGTTCATACGATAGATGTGCGGCAACTGTCCTCACTACCGTCATAAGCAAACCAACAAATGAACGCGTCATTACAGATGTCGGTGCAAAGGGACTCACCATGCAATCGCGAAGTGAAGGAATATGTGCAACTACGGGGATAGGTTATATCAAGAACTATGGGGTTCATATTGACCAACTTTATGATGAGCATGCAATCATCTATAATGAAAAATTTAGAAATCAAGTTGCAATTGGTGAAACATTAGAAGTCATACCAAATCATATATGCCCAGTCTGCAACCTCTATGACCACGCCTACCTTATCTCTGGAGACGAAGTCGTAGACCAAATCCCAATCCTCTGTAGAGGAAAACTTCAATAACGAATTGGTTATAAAAGTGGGTGATTTCTGAATGAAAAGCAGTTTTCTCCCCAAAAAGAAGGTAGGGAAATCACCCTACCTTCAAATCTTTTTTGTATTAGGCACTTTAGAAAACCGATTTTAACTTTCATCAATTTCTTAGACTAACTGAGTGCGTATACGTATCTTAATTATTCGTTCCAATTAAAGTTACTTTTTGTCAGCCAATTTAAAGCGGAAATGACAGTTTCCATCTTTCAAGATATATTTATCATGTTCAACCTCAAATTCAGGGTTAAATCCTTTTGCAACAGCTGGATCAATCATTTGGCAATATAAAATTCCGTACTCATGCATATCGTCATCAGCCCATTGTTGTCCAAATGGGCAAACAGTAAAGTTTTGTTCAATCTCGCCTAGCTTATATTCTGTGGTATAGGTAAATAATTCACTTCTACCCATATCATAGTTTGTTAAATAATTTTCTCGTGAATTCACTTCTCCATTAACACGTGCCCGTTGTGCAATCCCACGACCACGTTCTTCTCCGAATGTACGGACACCTTCACGAACGGCATCTTTCCCTTGTTCTCCAAATCTGTCAGCAACTGCTTTGCTGATTTGAGCAAATAATTTCGCCATTAAAGCATAGATTGTTAGATTTTGATATTTATTCTCCATAGAATGATTTAGAGGAATGTAATTAAATAGTGTATGATTCTCGCCATCTACAGTACCTTGTGTGGCAATTATCTCTGCATCTTTAAATCCAAAGTTCTCAACACCTTTTTGTATCAAAGCTTTTCCTTCTTCCCCAAACTTTGAAACTACAGACTTTTCAACATGGGTAAAGAGTTTAGTTGTAATATTATGCATTGACAAAGGGGGGATCTGAACCCTCTCTTTATTCATTTAAAGCACTTCCTTATTAAAATATTTATATATTAATATATTGACACAGGTCTTGAACAACTATAGTATATAGTACTGAGTTTACGTTGTAAATCAGATAGGGATAATATGAATTATAAAGGGGATATAGCAGCATCATGAATTTCACGTCAGATAGTGTTATTATTTATGCGGAAATTGCAATTTATCTTTTAATATTGATAGGAATTGGTATTTACTTTAGTAGAAAAAGGTTAAATTCTTCAGATTATTTTCTTGGTGGAGATAAATTATCTGGTTGGGTTCTAGCCTTTTCAGAAAGGGCCACAGCTGAATCAGCATATATGTTTTTAGGAGCTGTCGGATTCATTTATCTTGCCGGATTATCAGGGATCTGGTTATTATCCGGAATGTTTTTAGGAGTTATTTTTTCTTGGGTTTTCTTATCTAAGAAATTTATGAATGAGAGGAAAAAGTACGGTGTTTTTACGCTACCGGACTATTTTGCTGCTAAATATCCAAAACATGGAACAATCATACGTTTGTTATCTGCAATTATTATGGGTGCATTTTCTCTATTTTATATCGCAGGCCAATTTTCAGGAACAGGGAAAACATTATATTCCATTTCAGGTATTAATATTACCTTCGGAACGATAGTAGTTGCCATCATTATTATCGCCTACGCTTGTATGGGAGGATTTATGTCTGTTGTATGGACAGATGCTGTACAAAGTGCTCTCATGGTATTGGCATTTATTATTGTGCCAATTGCAGCATTTATTGAAATAAAAAATAATGATTTATCAATCACAGCATCATTAGCTTCAATGGACAATGGAGCTGACCAATGGTTCGGTGGAATTTCTGGTTTGGCACTTGGCGCCATGTTATTAACGAACTTTTCATGGTTCTTTGGATTTCTAGGTGGTCAACCACAATTAAGTACACGTTTTATGGCAATCAAAAGCGAACAGGAACTTAAAACTGCTAAGTGGGTTGCGTACATATGGACAATTATTGTTTATATTGGTGCATTTTTAGTAGGGATATTCGGTTCTGTTCTTTATAAGCAAGATACAATTGCAGACTCAGAAATGATTTTACCTTATATGGTATCTCATTTATTACCACCTTGGATTGCCGGAATCATTTTTGCAGCTATTTTGGCTGCTATTATGTCAACTGCCTCCTCACAATTATTAGTTGTAACAACTTCAGTTAGTGAGGATATTATTCATAAATCTATGGGTATAAAGTTAAATGAACGTACAATAGTAACTATTTCTCGAATCACGGTTGTTGTAGGTGGTATTCTAGGAATTATTATTTCATTATTATCTGATTCATTTGTTGGTGGCGTAGTGGGCTTTGCTTGGGCTGGAATTGGTAATACCTTCTCTGTTGTTGTTTTATTAATATTTTTCTGGAAGAAAACATCTGGATTAGGAGTTATTGCTACTATTATTACCGGTTTTATTAGTGCCATTATATGGACACTTTCTCCATTAGAAGCAATTGTCTCAGCGAGAGCGGGAACCTTCTTCATATGTTTAATTGTTGGAATTGTTGTAAGTTTAGCCTTTCCTGATACGAAATCAGAAAGTAAAATTGCATAGTTTTATTCTACTAAATGAAGAAACCTAAAATCTTTAGGATCGCAAATAAGATTCCTTCAAAATGAGGAAATGCTTTGCTGAAACAAAAAGAAGCAGGAACCCAATAGTAATCTGTACCCCTTGTAAAGGACATTTTAAAAAAAGCTAGGCTACTTTAAGAAGATGATCTCTGTATTGAACAGGGGTCATCTTTTTCATATTCCATTGATATCTGTAGTGATTGTAGTAGTGGATGGCAGCTTTCACTTCTTGCTTAAGTTCTTTTAAAGTTTCACATGATTTTATATCAGCCAGGTCCTTAAAATGACCAAAGAATGATTCCTGTGGGGCGTTGTCCCAACAGTTACCTCTCCTAGACATTGATTGTTCCAATTTGAATTTTTTCACCAGCTTTTGATAAACAGGGCTGGTATAGTGACCTCCCTGATCAGAATGTATATAAGCTCCTTTAGCCAGTTTGATTCTCCTGTTTTTCTTTAACTTCTTAAGTGTATCCGTAGCGATATCTAAAGTAATTCGATCAGAGACCTGATGAGCTAAGACTTCATTGGTGGAAGCGTCAATAATGGTTGATAAATAAGCTTTTTTACCTTTTCCGAAATATAGGTAGGTTATATCCGTAAGAAGGACCTTGTGTGGGATTCCTTGTTTGAATTCCCTGTTAAGTAAGTTCGGGACGACCTTGTGCTCCTGCGTAGCCTTAATGATGCGCTTGTAGGGGTTCGCTCTCCTAAAAGGGCTCTCAATCCCGTATTTCTTCATGATTCTTCTGATTCGCTTAAGATTGAAAACAACACTAAACTGACCTGCCAATACCATCTTAATTTGACGAGCCCCTTTCTTACGGTTCTTGAAATTGTATGCTTTTAAAACCAGGTCCCGAAGGGATTCATCCTTTTTCTCCCGATCCTTCCTTCTCTGAACTTGTTTAGCAGAAAAGTAGTTATAGTATCCCTGACGGGACACACCAGCTACTTTACAGAGGTGGGTTACCATCCTTGTTAGATTGTATTTCTCGATAACGGAATGAATAAGGTTAAATTTCTGGTCAGCTGACAATTTTATTTCTTCTTCATCCCCCTTTCTGCGAATCGTATCTTTTTTAATAGTTCATTCTCTGCTTTCAACAGGTTATTTTCGGCCTCTAACCTTGCATATTTTTCTTCAGTGGAAAGCTCTCTTTCCCTTGGTCTACCTGAGTTTCCTGATCTTGTATCACGAAGTCCTAGAATTCCGTGCTTACGATAAGCTTCTCGCCATCTTTTTCCAGAAGACTCAATCCGTTTCATACCTAATACCTCAGTATCGAACCCACAGTCCTCAAATATCTCTCTAGGAAACTTCCCCAGGTCATTTTGAGTTATAAAGTGCTCCTTAAACTCATCTGAATAGGTAATACCTTTGGGACTTACTGATTTTACATATGGATTTTTAGCTAGTAATTCGATCTCTTTTTCCGAGAATATTTTTTTACTCATACTATCTCTCCCGCACTATTTTTAATCTATTGTACATAAAAAGACCCTGTGCAGCAGACTTTTTTTAATGTGTCTACTACACAGGGTACAGTTTATAGAGGTTACCTGCTTCTTTTTTTTCTAGAATAGAAAATTTTAGTTAGTTTTTCTTTAATGTGACCTTATTAAAAACATTACTATTTATTTTCCGATAAACATCTGTGTCCAATAATTGCCTTCTACATGACCTACACCAATATGAGTGAAGTTTGAGTTTAAGATATTCTTCCGATGCCCTTCACTGTTCATCCATGCATTTACAACTTCTTGGGGTGAACGTTGACCCTTTGCAATGTTTTCACCAGCTGCACGATATTGAATACCAAATTGATTCATCATCTCAAATGGTGATCCGTAAGTTGGACTTGTATGTGAAAAATACCCTTTATTCTTCATATCAGTAGATTTGGTTCTTGCAACTTCACTTAATTTTAAATCAATTTTTAGTGGCTGTAAGCCATATTTCGCACGTTCATTATTTGTTAGAGTTACAACTTCTTGCTCAAACTGACTTAATGAATAAGCGCCTTGGTTCTCAGTTTCTTTTGGCTGTTCTGATGGTTGCTGTTGTACAGGTTGTTGAACAACAGGTTTTTCCTGAACAGGTTCTTCAGCTTTTGGTTGAGTTGGTTCCTCAGTTGGTTGGGAAGGGGTCTCTACTTTAGGCTGAGTTTGATAGTTCCCAGAATAATATTTTTTAAGTAAGTTTTGAATAAGGTTATTCCAATCAGTAGAGTTGTTAACAGATACAACATAACGACCTTCATATACATTTTTTTGATCACTTACTTGCTCCGCGGAACTAGCTAATGGCCCAGTAACTAATAGTGCACCTGCCACTACTAATGATAATACAGTTTTCTTCATGTTCAGTCCTCCTCTTGTTTGTACCAAGATACATCCCAATCATAGCATGTGAATTTTGTAATATTTGAGGAAGACTTTTCCTTCAATGATAACTTAAAACTTTTTTACTATATTAACTTCTAGCAATCATTGAAAATTAATAGATTTGACTAATTGAAATTCATAACTAGCCTTTGTCTACCATTGGTAATAGAGGTAGAAAATACTAGAATATGACTATTGACAGGACTGAAGAAAGCTACGTTTTATGACGTAAATTACTTCTAAATAACAAATGTAACGGAACATAGAACTCAGCGAACTCCCAAGTGGGTCAAGGGGACAGGTCCCGCGTCCCACCATATCTCGGAAATTGAGCTAAGGGAACTCCTGCAATCGTTAAAATAGCTCAGATATTATTTTTTCCGCGATTAGCTTGTATTGATCGGCTTTAAAGTGAATCCCGTCTTTAAGATTATTTTTAACAGGAATTTCCGAACCATTTATATAGTAGACTCTTTCATCTATGGCTAAGGACTTTATCACATTTGTATAGTGTTCCTGAGTTTTATTTGCACTATTTTTTTTACTAGTAAACAATGTCGGTGAGATGACAACCACTTCGATTTCTTTTTCCTGAAGCTTTCGTAATAATTGTTGATTATTCTCTTTATATTGATCGACAGGGATAGGTTGAGAATGAGGACTGTATTTTGAATGACCTCTTGCATCATTTATACCAAACATTGAAATGACGAGGTCGGGTTGGTAGCTAAGCACTTCCTTCTCAACATTTTTAAGTGCCTGGATCGATGTCCAGCCGGGATGACCTCTATTAATCACTTTTACATGACGATAGCCATATTTTTTTCTTAGCTCATTCTCTAGGATTTTTGGATAAGGGTTCTTTACTTGAGTTACTCTTCCGGTATTAGAATCTCGTTCATACCCCCATGTAATGGAATCACCATACGCAACAATCGTCACTGGTTGACTATTATATAGCTTTTGAATGACTGAAGAATCGTGGACTGATCCAGATTCTTGAATCGTTGCTTTACTTTCCTGAGGTAAAAGGAAGGTTTCGATTACCCCATTAACCCCAACAAACAACAGCACACAAACCATTATAGAAATAAAATAAAAAAGACGGATGTTGGGGCGATTCTTCATGTCGTTCTCCTTCTCTAAGGGACGTGGGGACAGGTCCCGCGTCCCACCATTTTTTAACAAATGATTTTATATCTGGGACAGGGGACCTGTCCCTCTGTCCCATTCGTATAGTACTACCATTTTAACAAACACAATACTGTGCAACCAAAAATAATTGTAATACATACAATTATTTTTTGAATGGATTTAATGGTATTAAATGAATCAGAGTATAAAATTCAGAAGTCCTTTACTGTTAGGGCTTGGGCCTACAAGTGTTTGATTGATAATATTTGGGGGGGGAGAGCTAGATGGGGGAACAATTCTATTATGGTAATGTTTCAAATCTTATTTTAGGGACGCTGTTACTGCGTCCCATTAATTTAGGGATAATGGACCTGTCCCTCTGACCCAAACCCGTTATTCTTGTGGTGCGGATGGGGTTGAGATGTTTTGTAACGCTTGTTCGGCCTCGTTTGCGTACTGATTTTGTACTGCTAAATCGCCTAAAGCAACCATTCCTGTTATTTGCCCATTTTCAACGACTGGTAAGCGACGAATTTGTTGCTGAGCCATTAAATTTGCTGCATCGTGTACATCCATGTCAGGAGTACCTTGAACAATTTGTTGAGCAGTCATAACTTGAGAAACGGGTGTTTGTGCACTTTCTCCTTGCGCAGTTGTACGCAGTGTAATATCACGGTCAGTAACAATTCCGACCATTTGTCCATTGTTATTTACTACCGGAACAGACCCGATATTGTGTTGGCTCATTAATGCAGCAGCTTCTTGGACTGACTGTGTTTCGTTAATTGTAACTACATTTGATGTCATGATTTCTCTTAATTGTGCCATATCAATTACCTCCAAATAATAATTTTTCACTTTACTAGGTTGGGGATTATTTGTTGTATTTATTGATGGAATGTTTTCCCTGTGAGTTTTTACTGTGTTTAGAAATCTAAAAATGATGCCGGTATATTAATTATCTGTCCAGGAAGAATTTGGTTAGGATTTGTAATTTGAGGGTTTACTTGTAAAAGGCTATCCACAGATACTCCAAACCAAATGGCGATTGCAAATAAGGAACTCCCAGGACGCACAATGTATTGCACAATCTCCGGACGTTCGTTACATTCAAAACCTAACGATACCCAAGTCTCCTCATCTACAATCCCTGTAACCTCAAGCTCCTTTGTATTTTGTTGCCAGGTTAAAAGTGCTCTCTGTGTCAATGGTCCATAAATGCCATCAATTGCTCTGGTGTAAAGTCCTTGATTTCTTAAGAGAATTTGTATTCTACTTACAGCTGGACCGCGATCGCCTTGTCGTAAAATAGGGCAGAGCTTGTAGGAATGACCTGTCGGAGGTAAATTAATGATTTGCCCAGGGTAAATGAAATTTGAATTCGTAATTTGGGGATTGTACATGAGCAATAATGCAATAGAGGTTTTAAATCTTTGGGCTATCTGATAAAGAGTATCTCCAGGTAGAACAATATAAATCATTGAGGTGGCTCCTGTCGTTTTTAAACTTAATATATGTCAACTAAGAAGCTTGTGATATCCCACTAGATAGAAAAAACAATAATTCAATAAAGGATCAACGTTTCCGTATTGAGTTGCGAACAGTCCAACAAAAATATTAAAAAAGCATACGTTTTTAACGTAAAAAGTACAAAAAAATCAAAGTCAAAACTAAGAAATAAAACAGAAAATCTCCGGTGTTTTGTCAAAAGTTGGTGTTGGGGTTCTTCGGACAGGAGAAGGTAAAAACAAAGGAGTAGTGTACGAAGTTGGAGTATCTTCTGACAAGGGTAGGAGAAATCAAAGGAGTAGTGTCCGAAGTTGGAGTATCTTCAGACAAGGGAAGGGGAACTCAAAGGGGTTGTGTCCGAAGTTGGAGTATCTTCAGACAAGGGAAAGCAAGATCATCGGTGTAGTGTCCGAAGTTGGAGTATCTTCAGACAAGGGAAGGGAAAATCACAGGAGTAGTGTCCGAAGTTGAGTTATCATCAGACAAGGGAAGACGAGCTCAAAGGAGAAGTGTCCGAAGTTGGAGTATCTTTAGACAAGAGAAGGCGAACTCAAAGGGGTTGTGTCCGAAGTTGGAGTATCTTCAGACAAGGGAAGGGGAAGTCAAAGGAGTAGTGTCCGAAGTTGAGTTATCTTCGGACAAGGGAAGTCGGAATCAAAGGAGTAGTGTCCGAAGTTGAGTTATCTTCGGACAAGGGAAGTCGGATTCAAAGGAGTAGTGTCCGAAGTTAGAGTATCTTCAGACAAGGGAAGGCGAACTCAAAGGAGTAGTGTCCGAAGTTGGAGTATCTTCAGACAAGGAAAGGCGAACTCAAAGGAGTAGTGTCCGAAGTTGAGTTATCTTCAGACAAGGGAAGGGGAAATCAAAGGAGTAGTGTCCGAAGTTAGAGTATTTTCAGACAAGGGAAGGCGAACTCAGATTAAGTCCATATAATTGTGTAAAAGAAAAGAGTCATTTTATTCCTTTTTGTCAACAATGTTTAACGACCAAGTAAAACATTGAAAAGAGGAATAAAAATGACTCAAATACAGTTTAACCTAGATATTGATGTTTTAAAAGAATCAGTAATGAATTCTGATATTGACTCCGTTATTAAAGCTTCGATTGTTCTTGTTTTAAATTCTGTGATGGAGAAAGAACGTGATGACTTTCTTCAAGTTGGATCTTATGAACGTTCTACTGACCGATTTGATTCTCGAAATGGTTACTATGAGCGAGAGCTCATTATGAGTATTGGTAGGGTGAATCTCAGAGTTCCTCGTACTCGCAATGGGGGATTTTCACCTTCCTTGTTTGAAAAATATGCACGTTGTGACCAAGCATTTGTGCTTTCAATGCTCGAAATGGTTATAAACGGTGTGTCTACTCGTAAAGTAAAGAATATTGTCCAACAACTTTGTGGAGAAAGTGTTTCGAAGTCTTTTGTTTCTTCTCTTACGGAACAACTCGACCCAATTGTTCAAACTTGGGCAAACCGGCCTTTAAATACAACATACTACCCTTATATTTTCGCTGATGCCATGTATATTAAGGTGCGTGAACATAATCGTGTTGTATCAAAGGCTGTCTATATCGCTACTGCCATTACGGAAGAAAACCGCCGAGAAATATTAGGAATAAGAGTCGATCACGTAGAAAGCTATGATGCTTGGAAAGCATTTTTACATCACTTACAATCTCGAGGAGTACAATCTCCAAGACTATTTATTACAGACGCACATCCCGGATTAAAAAGGGCTCTAAAAGAAGTATTCGTTGGAACTGTTTGGCAACGTTGCACTGTCCATTTCAAGCGAAATATTTTTAATGTACTACCTAAAAAAGGGGTAGATGAAGAAAAACTAGGATTAAAGAGAATTTTTGAAGCTGTTAGTGTGAATGATGCCAGAAGGTTTAAAGATGAATTTCTTGAACGATTTGGAGAAGATTCAAAGCTGGAGAAAGCGACCCGAATTTTAGAAGATGGCTTCGAAGATGCTATCCAGTTTTTAAATGAACCCAATAAGTTTCAACAATATATTCGCAGCACAAATTCACTGGAACGCTTAAACCAAGAGGTTAGAAGAAGGGAAAAGGTAATCCGAATATTTCCAAATACTCAATCCGCGTTTAGAATGATTGGAGCAGTCCTCATGCAAATAAATGAGGAACAAGAAATGAAAAAAATCATTAGAAGTAGGAAAGGTTGAGAAAAGCGCCACCTACCAAGTAAAGTGTGAACGCCTAATTTCGAATTGACATTGAGCCTCCGGTGGGCATGAATAAAAGCCAGGAAGCCAGGAGTTTAACAACACCTGGCTTGCCACCAGGCTATCATGCCCACCCCTCAATGTAAATTCGAAATAATTCTAACTCGCTATACAAATTTATAAATAAGTTGAAAATCATTGTTGACACTTTTACACAATATTAAGGACTTGACTCGAACTCAAAGGAGTAGTGTCCGAAGTTGGAGTATCTTCAGACAAGGAAAGGCGAACTCAAAGGAGTCGTGTCCGAAGTTGAGGTATCTTCAGACAGGGAAAAGCAAAATCAAAGAAGTTGTGTCCAAAGGTGCAATATTTTCAGACAGGGGAAGGGAAAATCAAAGGAGTAGTGTCCAAAGTTGAAGTATCTTCAGACAGGGGAAGGCCAAATCACAGGAGTCGTGTCCGAAGTTGAGTTATCTTCGGACAAGGGAAGGCGGATTCAAAGGAGTCGTGTCCGAAGTTGGAGTATCTTCAGACAGGGGAAGGCGAAATCAAAGGAGTTATGTCCAAAGTTGAGGTATCTTCAGACAGGGGAAGGGGAAATCAAAGGAGTAGTGTCCGAAGTTGAGTTATCTTCGGACAAGGGAAGGCGGATTCAAAGGAGTAGTGTCCGAAGTTGGAGTATCTTCAGACAAGCGAAAGTAAAATCATCGGTATTGTGTCCGAATTTAAAGTCAATCGCGACTTTAACCAACCCATTTTTTATAAAAAACGCATTAAAGCGTGAATTCGTATGAGAATTCACGCTAATAATGGATTGGGAGTTTCTGTTTTTAAATCGAACCTGTTACTGACCGTTTTTTAGCTTAAGAGTACTCATCTTCTTCTAACCATTTGTCTTCTACGAATTTGCGGTTCATGTCTTTTTTTATTTTTCGATATTCTTTGCTTTTGAAGATGATGTCAAAATCGTAATCAGAAGGGTAAAGCTCTGCTGCCGAGATCTTTAACTCCATTCTCTTATAATTAACAGTACGTTTTTCCCCTTTAATTTGCACAATATAATCTCCACGGTCATTTGGTCCTTTGTACACTATGCCGGTTTCACCAGTTGCAACAACCAAGACGTTATCCCCTTGATTGTAGATCGTGATCTTAGATGCAGGCGGCTCTTGTTTTCTTTTTTCAACGTTGCTTCGAGCATACTTATTTACAATGATTTGCTTTTGATAGGCAGGTGATTGCAATGTTTCGTGTGCAATGTTTTGATGATAATCCTTATCCTGTTGATACGCTTTCTTATGTGCACGTTCGATAAGTGTTGGGTGCATCCCAAGTTTAGCAGCTATATCAAACGCTTGGCTTTGCCCACTTTTCCCTAGTAAAAGTCTGTACGTGGGTTGCAAGGTGTGGATATCGAACTCCATGGAACCATTTAAAAATCCTTCCGTTTCATCCGCAAATTTCTTCATTTCACTGTAATGGGTAGTCGCAAATAAGGTAGCGCCTTTTTCAAAAAGTTGTTCTAGAATAACGATGGCTAGGGCCATACCCTCCCTTGGATCTGTGCCGGAACCAAGTTCATCAATTAATACAAGTGAAGAATCGTTTGTTGTTTTCAAAATCTCAATGATATTAACCATACGGGAGCTAAACGTACTTAAATTTTGCTCAATGCTTTGACCGTCTCCAATATCGACAAAGATATGTTGAAAGATGGCAATTTGACTCCCTTTTTTAGCCGGAATAGGGAGACCGGATTGAGCCATCAATGTGAGAAGTCCTACCGTTTTTAACGTAACGGTTTTACCTCCAGTGTTCGGGCCAGTAATGACAAGGGCCCGTTCTTTTCCTCCGATTGGAATCGTGAGCGGAACGGCATTGGTTCCAAGCATCGGATGACGTGCTTCTTTTAAATGGATCCTGAACTCTTCATTAATTAAAGGCGTGTTTGCCTGAATCTTTTGACTGTACTTAGCTTTTGCGAAAAGAACATCGTAATGATGCATGGTTTCAACTGCAACCTGGATAACCTGTTCATAGGATAGAAACAGCTGAGTTAGTTCATATAAAATCCGCTCTACCTCAGTTTCTTCTGCAATTTTAATAAGTTCAATATCCTCCTGAAGCGAGCTTAATTCAACAGGTTCGATAAAGAGGGTAGAACCCGAAGCTGAAGTATCTAATACGGTTCCTTGAACTTTCTTCCTAAATTCTTTTTTTACCGCAAGAACATAGCGCCCCGATCGTTCTGCAACATTTGTTTCCTGTAAATATGGAGAAATTCTTCCGCTTTTCACCAGTGACTGTGCTTTTTCTTTTAATTTCTCCTGTAGACTGGAGAGATGCCGTCGTAAATAATTAAGGTCACTTGATGCATAATCATCCACTTGGCCATTGCGCAAACAACGGCTAATTTCTCCTTCTAGTTCTGATACATCTCCAATGGATGCAGCATACATGCTTACCATTGGACCGGCATATTCTTTATCCTTCATAAATTGCTTTAGCTTTTGACAGTGATCTAGGAATGAAACAATCCGTGTGAATTGGTCCACTTTTATTGCGATTCCTTTTTTTGCTTGCTCAATATAGTGCTCGATTTGATCCAAGGAGTGTATCGGGATACTTCCGCTGATTTCAAGGATGTTCATCGCTTCTGAAATTTCATGTAAAGAATGCTCGATTCTCTTTTTGTTTTGTGTAGGTCTTAAAGAATGTAACGTTTCTTTTCCCCGGCTTGTTCTTGCGTATTGTGAGATCTCATTCAAAATTTGATAATAACCTAAAGCTTCCATTGTTTGATTATTCAATGGTAAATCCTCCTTTTAATAAAAAACATTGTTCATGAGGAGATGTTCACAGGCGATAATCAAAAAAAGCCGTCATGAACAAATCGCTCATGACGGCTGAAGATAAACCTAGCCCTGGCATAGATATCGATGGTTTTTTTAGACACAAAAAAACCATGACAAACATGCCATAGCAAGATCCATTTTTCGTAGCTATGATGCGTGTTCTTAACAATCTAAAAGAAGCCATAGTGAAATAAACATAGCCTTGCTACGTTTTTCGCTTCTTCCAGTTATCCAATTATGGATTAGTTAAGAACCACCGATAACATAAACTCATACCCCTTTATTTAAGGCGTTTTTTCTTACTCCTCTTTTATATCCTATGTTCGTATTAAAAGTCAAGTGCATATGCGCATTCTTATTATCCAATAAGAATATAATATTGAAGATATAAGATGTATTTTTGAAAGGGGCAAAATGAATATCAAAAAGATATTGTTTCAAGTGTGGAGCCTGACTTTTCTACTCATATTGGGGACTCTCCCTTTAGTTATTTTTAGCGGTAAGGATAAGGTGGTATTTCTGGTAGAAAGAATTCCGAAAGAAATAGTCCCTTTTCTACAGGGACTATTTGATGGTAGTTCCTATTACTACATGGATGGGCAGAGAGAACTGTACTTTTTTCAATCGGTAGGAGGGTATTTCCTTACTTCATTTATCTATTTACTAATTGCTGGAGTTTTTGTGATTATTCTTTCCATTATTTTTGGAATTTGGCTATGGAGAAGAAGTGAAAAGGGATTAAATACCATAATGGGTTTTATCGGAGTAATTCCGGATTTTATTCTTGTGTTCTTACTTCAACTACTTGTGGTCTATATTTATGAAGCAACAGGTTTGAAAACTGTAAGAGTAGCATCATCAAATATGGACGAACCTGCAATAATCCTTCCTTTGGTTACTATGTTTATCCTTCCGTTTGTCTATTTAGTTAGATCTTTAAGTGAAAAATCCTTTGATGTATTAACAGAAGATTATATTCGAACGGCGTTATCAAAAGGATTTCGCAAAAGACATATCTATCTTTTTCATGTGACACCTAATGTAATTCCTTATTTAAAAGCTGATTTGCATAAAGTAGTTTCAATTATGGTAGGAAACCTATTTATCATTGAATATCTATATAATAATAAAGGGCTGACGTCCATGTTATTTCCAATGGGAATGGAATACCAATACAATTTAGTCGTACTATGTTTTCTTTCATTTTTCATCTTGTATATGTCAGTGTATTTTGTAATGAAGTTTATTGTGATTCTGATTGAAAGGGCACTTAAACATGCGTACGCTACATAATATAAAGCTGGTCGTGGGATTAGTGATGCTACTTTTATTTGTAGTGCTGGCCATATTTGGGCCATCGTTTGCACCGTACGAAGAGGATTATTCAAAGAAAATTAAATACGTTCAAACAGATGAAGGGGAGCAGCTTCGCGCAGCGCCATTCCCGCCTTCAAAGGAGCATGTATTTGGTACGGATAAATGGGGATATGATATTTTAACATTAATGCTTTATGGAGCAAAGTATACAGTGTTTGCTTCAATAGCAGTAGCTATTATCAGAGTAATCATTGGTGGTTTCTTCGGGATGTACCACGGCTTGCAAAAAAAGGAGCATCAATGGACGCCAAGAGTCACTGTATTAAGTGGGATTCCACCATTTGTGATCATTTATTTTGTGATGATAGGAATTAATATTCAGCCGTCGGTTGGAACGATGTCGTTAGTGTTGTTTCAATGCATGTTGATGATTATTCTTGGAATTCCAGGAGTCTATCAAGTTGTACTTGCTAAAACGATTGAAATAAGGGAGAGTCCGTTTGTGTTGGCTTCTCAAACGGTCGGTGGTAATAAGATTCATATAGTAAAAGAACATATTTTTCCCACATTAAAAGGGAACTTACTACTTATATTAGTTAACGAGGTTATTCTTGTATTAAATTTAATCGGTCAATTAGCTATTTTTAATTTATTCTTTGGAGGAACCGAGTTGCAGGTCTCCCCAACGATATATCTTTCTATTACAAATGAATGGGCTGGACTAATTGGTCAATCTAGGCTCGCATATTATTCTGCAAAATGGATTATTGGTTTTCCACTGTTAGGGTATTTGTTATTTCTATTTTCTCTCTATCTTCTTGCTAACGGACTAAAGGAAAATCAGAGAGAGAAATATCAGAGAAATGTTTATCTGCAAAGATGATCAATTCTTCGCTATTCCTAGTCACAAAATATGTATTGTAGAAGTGCTGTAATTTCCCATTCAATAAAAAACAACATAATTTCGAGACTGAACCAATTAGGGTTCAGTCTTTTCTTTGTTTCTGAAATATGATGCAGTCCACCTTTCTAAATAGGTCTAGGGACTTAGTCTTAATTTAGACTCCGGTTGGTTAAACGTATTCCTAACATTTTGTATGATAAATTATATGATTTCATTTGACACTTACAATTTCAGTACAAGAAATTTAATTTGAACTAACGGCAATTAATAAGGTTATAATCTTAAGATTTTCTTAAGAAAACAATTAGGCTCTTCTTAAGATTTCATATGTATATTGTTATTTATAAGGTAGCTTTTGATAAATAAAAGGGGAGAATTATTTTGAGAGATAAGAAGGTATATATTCTTTTAACAGATACGGGGACAGTATTTACAAGACTGATAAAGCTATATACGAAAAAGCCATATAATCATGCTTCGATTTCCTTCGATACAGAATTGACCGAGGTATATAGTTTTGGTAGAAAGACTGCCAGAAATCCATTTATTGGGGGATTTGTAAAAGAGGATGTGAAACAAGGATTATTTAAACATGCTGATTGTGTTATCTATTCTTTTACAGTAACAGAAGCCGAAATCCAAAAGATGAGACGCTATATTAATGAAATTGAAGAGCAGAAGGAATCTTATCGCTACAATTTATTGGGGTTATTTGGAGTTGTGCTAAATAGGCCACTGAGAAGAAAGAAAGCCTTTTTCTGTTCTCAGTTTGTAGCATCCGTACTAAATGAATGTACCAGCATTGATTTTGAAAAACCACTTTCACTTATTGAACCAAATGACTTAATGGCCATTTCGTCACTTAAATTGAAATACGAGGGGAAATTGGCTCATTATCCTACTAAAAATATAAAGAAAAAATCGGTTCCCTTTCGTATTATACCAGCTTAAGTGATACATTCTTGCTTCAACATGATATCCCCAAAAAAGTAATTGTAATAAAAAAGGGAATTTGTTATGATAATAACGATTATAAAGAAATGGAGGTTTTTCTTGTGACAGCATCAATGAGATTACAATTCCCAGGTATCATTCGTTAATTTAATACGTTTTGAAGCTCTGCCTACGTTCAGAGCAATGGGATTGGTCTGTCATTTTTTAAGAAAACCAATATTTTACGGTTAATTAAAGAGGGGACGAGGATTCCCTCTTTTTTTGTTGTCTAAAAATATGAATGTAGGTGTAGAGTAAATACAAAAATTCGATAGAAATGAGTTGATAGTAAATGAATACAGTAGAAAGTAAGCTACATGAGAATTGGTTAAAGAATATCATTCTCTTTTTAAGTAGCCAGACGATTTCACTTTTCGGATCGTCACTGGTTCAATACGCCATAATGTGGCACATAACTTTAGAAACGAAATCAGGTTTGATGATGACGTTGTTTATCATTTGTGGCTTTATTCCAACCTTTATTTTGTCACCTGTTGCTGGGGTTTGGGCGGATCGCTATAACCGTAAGATGCTCATTATTATAGCAGACGGACTTATTGCAATTTCAACATTAATCCTTGCTATTCTCTTCTTATTGGGATTTAATGCAATCTGGTTGCTATTTGTGATGGCAGCGGTTCGTGCCTTTGGAACGGGAATTCAAATGCCAGCTGTTGGTGCGATTTTACCGCAAATTGTTCCGAAGGATAAACTGACAAAAGTGAATGGAGCAAATGGAAGTATTCAAGCGGTTATCATGTTCGTATCTCCAATGGTTAGTGCAGCACTTTTAGGTTTCGCTTCGTTAGAAATGATATTTTTTATTGATGTCATAACGGCAGCGATAGCGATTTTTACACTGCTTTTCTTTTTGAAAATTCCTGTACATCAGAAAGCAGCTGAAAAACAAACTACTAGTTACTTTAGTGACTTTAAACAAGGTTTACACTATGTGAACAGTCATGCTTTTCTGAAGACATTTTTTCTATTCTTTGCTGTATTCTTTGTGTTAATGGCACCAGCAGCATTTTTGACGCCACTGCAGGTTACACGCAGTTTTGGTAGTGATGAATGGAGACTTGCTGCAATCGAAGTTGCCTTCTCCCTTGGTATGATGGTAGGAGGAGGAATCATTGCTTCCTGGGGAGGATTTGAAAATAAAATTAAAACCTTGGGATTCGCAAGTGTCATAATGGGTGTCTGCACATTTGGACTTGGTATTGTTCCGAACTTTTGGATTTATTTTGCGTTCATGGCTTTATTCGGGGTTGCGATGCCAATTTTTAATACACCAGCAACTGTTTTGTTGCAGGAGAAAGTAGAAGAAGAATATTTAGGAAGAGTTTTTGGTGTAATGGGGATGATTTCAACATCGATGATGCCACTTGGAATGTTAATATTCGGTCCAATTGCGGATTTCATCAAAATTGAATGGCTGTTAGTAGGAACGGGTATATTCATTATTATATTAGCTATTTTCCTAGGTAGAAATCATGTATTAATTGAAGCGGGAAAACCTGTATTGAAAGAATCTTAATATATGAGGAAGTTGGAACGGATCCAATTGGATCACGTTCCTTTTTTTATTTAACTAGATAATCCATCAAGCTTTCCTTGGGTTGTCCGAAAATTTCTGCCTCCAATCTCCGTCCTGTTGGTGTTGCTGCTAATCCACCTTCTGCCGTTTCCCGTAAAGATGAGGGCATTGATTTGCCAATCGCATACATTGCACCTATTACCTCATCACATGGAATTCTACTCGTAATTCCTGCAAGAGCCATATCAGCAGCAGTTATTGCATTCGATGCACCCATAGCGTTACGCTTTACACATGGGACCTCCACTAGGCCTGCAACAGGATCGCAAACGAGTCCTAACATGTTTTTTAGTGTGATGGCCATGGCTTCGGCCGCTTGTTGTGGTGTACCGCCTGCCATCTCAACAATCGAAGCTGCGGCCATACCTGCTGCTGAACCAACCTCTGCCTGACATCCACCAGCAGCGCCGGATACTGTTGCATTATTAGCGACAACAAAACCAAATGCAGCTGCTGTGAATAAAAACTCGATCATTTCCTGGCGTGACGGATTTAACTGTTCTTTGACGGCAAATAATGTGCCTGGTACAACTCCAGCTGAACCTGCTGTTGGAGTAGCGCAAATAACTCCCATGGCTGCATTTACTTCATTTGTTGCAACTGCCTTGCTCACGGCATCCAATAATATATGGCCAGACAATGCTCTCCCACTTTTGATATATTTTTGAAGCAAGACAGCATCACCGCCAGTAAGCCCGGTCTGAGACTTCACACCTTGAAGTCCGCGCTCTAATGCTTGTTCCATTACCGTTAAGTTGTTTTCCATTTTTGCAATTATCTCTTCGCGAGTTAACCCCGTAACTTCAATTTCCTGCCGTATCATAATTTCAGCAATTTTCACTTGGTGTTGTTCTGCTAACGTAACAAGTTCCGCTACATTTCGAAACATCGTTTGTCCTCCTGTTGTCCAAATTTACTCTTAATCTCTATTTTTACTCAACCATTCTAATGACTCTGGATACGTAAGAAAGACTTCTTAATTCTTGTATCACTTCATCCGCTATTTTTTGGTCGACTTCAATCACCATGATCGCCGTTTCTCCCTTATCCTTACGGGCGACCTCCATATGACCAATATTAATTTCATATTTTGCTAGAACTGAAGTCACATACGAGATAATTCCAAATCGATCCTTATGCATAACCAGTATGGCTGGATCACCAGATAGTTTAAGCTTAAAGGAATTAATTTCTGTAATTTCAATGGTGCCTCCACCGATGGAAATCCCGATTAATTCTAACTCATTATCATTGTCGAATAAATTTATCTTAACCGTATTAGGATGGTCTGGTACAGCTTCCTCGGTTTGAAAAATAACTTCCATTCCTGACTTTTCTGCTATTGCCAAAGAATCCGGAATTCGTTTATCAAAGGTATCAAAATCCAACAAGCCAGCTACAATAGCTAAATCTGTCCCGTGTCCTTTATAGGTTTTTGCAAATGAACCATATAAAGAAACAATGGCTTTCTTCGGTTGTTTTTCAAATAAAGTACGAGCGATCCTCCCAATTCGTGCTGCTCCAGCTGTATGAGAGCTAGAAGGGCCAATCATCACTGGACCAATAATGTCAAAAGCCGAACGATATTTCATGTAAAACTCTCCTTTTATCAAAAAAATAATGCAAGTCTATGCCGCTTCTTTTGATGCTGCTTCTCCTTGTAATTGATCAACTGTCTTAATTTTGTAATTCTTAAAGACTAGTGAACCTAAATACCCACACAATACACCAACTGCTGCACATGCGAGTGCAATCATGGTTACTTTCATTGGATCATTAAATCCGTACATAACAGCTAGACCAGCAATTGGCGTTGCTGTCCCAGTTGCATTATTGATGAGACCAGATAGCGCGATAATAACACCGGCACTTGCCCCGCCTACAAAGTTCGTTACATATACTGGAATAGGGTTTGCAGAAATAATGTGAGCCTGAGTTAATGGTTCAACAGCTACTGAAATAGTCGTCTTACGATCTCCAAACTTCATTCGATCAAAAAGCACGTAATTCATAAAAGATGATCCAAATACTGCCAAGGCACCAATGGCCATTGGTACTCCCGTTAGTCCAAGCATTGCAGTTAAAGCCATTGAACTAAGTGGCGCTGTTGCAACCACTGTAATTGTTCCACCTAAAATGATTCCCATCAAAATTGGATTACTATTTGCTGTCTCTGTAATAATTCCACCAATATTTAATAAAGTCGCATCCACTACAGGGGTCATGAATTCTCCAATTAAACGAACTAAAGGTGCACAAAGGATAATAATGACAATAAGATCCAAACCACCAGGTACTTTCTTTTCAATGAATTTAACAAGGAATGCAATTAAATATCCAGCAACAAACCCTGGCAATAATCCTAGCCCAGCACAGCTTACCCCAAGTAACAAGGCATATACTGGTGATACTCCAACTGCAAGTGCAACAAGAGCTGCTGCTGCAACGCCGCCCATACCCCCTGCTGCTTTTCCAACTTCACCAAGAAATTCAATTCCTAATAAATCTCCACCTACAAATAATTGAAATGCTTCAACAAGAAACGCAGCACATGCCGCTCCAGCAAGAGCTGCCATTGCCTTCATTCCCTTTGGTGCTTTATAGCTAAATAGGGAAAAGCAGGCTAAAACTAGTAACAATAATGCGGTACCTTTAATAATATCCATGAATAAATCTCCTTTAAATTGATTTTTATTATTCTAAAATAGTTTATTTGAATGCGTTTTCAAAAGTTGTGTAAGACTCTCTCGGTCATGCCTTCTATACTAGTCGATTGGACCGAAAGCTGATTGATTTTTTATTGAAATCGATTTTAATAGACTTTTCTGTTATTTTTGTAATCGGTTACAAACACTAAAAAAAATATAAACATTTATTAATAGTAAAGTAGAATTGTTATTTATAGAATAATATTTCGATATAACAACAATAACATGATTCAAAAATATTTCAATTGTTTTTTTAAATTTACCAAAAAAACTTAAAACAAATTATGGAATAAAATCTAAGGATCCGGGAGGATTCTTTGAGAGGTTTGAATCAATCTTTTTTACAATTTAGGTTATGACACTGTTCAGCACGCTTCAATGACCTTTGATGTATCGCTTCTTGCGTTGGGGTCTGTTTTTAAGAAGGTGAAACGAGTGAAATTCATTTTTATTCTTTCTCCTATTATGTATATCATTGCGATGGCACCGCAAAATGTATTAGAAACCTCGAAGTTTGGTGAATGGATCAAACGGGAAAGCTTTAAAAGAAGTAATTGAAGGGTGTTTAGCCACTTCAAATATCGATCCAAAACGTCGCGGAGAAACATTATCGGATTCGGTCACTTGAGTAATGAATTGTATAAGAACTTAGACAAAGGGCCTACTGAATAGTTAACGGATTCCGATTCAACGATCAAAACAGTAAATTACAATACATTTCTAGCACGAATCCACATACGAATTCACGCTTTAATTTTTTTGAGAACCAGCAGCTGCTGCTGAAGTACTACAAAACTTTATCATTAAAAGGAATTACTTGACTTCAGACACCCATGAGCAGATCTTGCCTAGCGTTGTCCGAAGATACCTCAACTTCAGACACACTCTTGTGGAAATTGCCTAGCGTTGTCCGAAGATACCAAAACTTCGGACACAGCTCAGCAGAAATTTCCTAGCGTTGTCCGAAGATCCCCAAACTTCGGACACAGCTCAGCAGAAATTACTTTGTGCTGTCCGAAGATCCCCCGCCTTCAGACACACAAGCGCAAAAATTGCCTAGCGTTGTCCGAAGATACCTCAACTTCAGACACAGCCCAGCAGAAATTGCCATGTACTGTCCGAAGATACCTCGCCTTCAGACACCCATGCGTAAAAATTGCCTAGCGTTGTCCGAAGATACCAAAGCTTCGGACACAGCTCAGCAGAAATTGCCTAGCGCAGTCCGAAGTTACCAAAGTACACGTGAAATTGTTCAACAGGTTTCCCGTGGTAAAGGTACTTCGGAATTGTATTAAGTATGTTGATTCCACTACTACTTCTGTTAATTTCTAAAATAGGTGGGGGGAAGGGGAATGAAAGTAATTAAAAGCTTATTAATCCTTTGCTTGCTAATACTGGTGACAGGTTGTTGGATTGTGTAGAAATAGAAGAAAGTGGATTTGTAATCAGTGCGGCTATTGATATATCTGACGGGAAAAGTGAATCTTCATCAAAGGATAGAGGAAGAAAGACTTGTTGTCCCCAGGAAGTTTTCAAGGAAAAGGTGGCAATCAATTTAACGGTGGGGCATCTAGAGGAAAACCCTACATGAATTTTACATCAGAGGGAAAAACAATTTTTTAAATTTCAAGACGGATGTCCAATCAAATTGGTCGATTTCCACATCTTGAACACATAAAAATCGTAGTACTATCAGAGGAACTTGCAAAAAATGGCTACCTATACGATGCAAGGTGAATAAAACCAGAGGAATAGGCATATCCCTGTCCTCTTTTGTAAATAGTGCATCGGTCCTGTTTTGTGTAAAGGTTCGTTTAATTTGTGAATTTAATTTTTAGTTAATCAAGTAGATTTAAGAGATTGTCAAAAAACTGTAAATTTGCTTTTTTATAGCAAAAATTATGGTTAAATGTTGATGTGATTAGAAAGGAGGTTTGGCATGAGTCGAGTTGAGTTAACTGACATCTCTAAATCCTATGATAAACAGAAGGGTGTATTGGACGGTATCAATGTTTCGATAGAAGAGGGTGAATTTTTCGTACTTGTTGGTCCTTCTGGATCGGGAAAGAGTACATTGCTTCGGATGATTGCGGGTCTTGAGGAGATTTCGGGTGGAATATTGAAGATCAATAATGAAGTCGTGAATCTGCTCCCCCCAAAGAACCGAGATTTATCTATGGTCTTTCAAAACTATGCATTATATCCACATTTAACTGTAGAACAAAATATCCTGTTTGGCTTAAAAGCAAGGAAAGTGGATAAAAAAGAACAACAAAGAAGGCTTATAGAATCTGCAGAAATGCTAGGGTTAAGTGGTTTGCTGAAACGGAAACCTAGGGAGCTTTCTGGCGGTCAAAGACAACGTGTTGCACTTGGACGATCGGTTGTAAGTCATGCCCCTTTATGTTTAATGGATGAACCACTATCTAATTTGGATGCAAAGCTACGTGCTAATATGCGGGTTCAAATTCGAAGGCTGCAGAAACGTCTAGGATTAACGATGATTTATGTTACCCATGACCAAGTTGAAGCGATGACAATGGGTGACCGAATTATGGTGCTAAATGAGGGTAAAATCCAACAAGTAGGTAAACCGATTACCTTATATAACGAACCTAAAAATTTATTTGTTGCGTCGTTTATCGGTTCACCAAAAATGAATCTGGGGAAGGCTACATTTTCGGAGGATGAGAGCCAACTGATTATTGAAAATCAGCTACATATACCAGTCGATCCTAAGATAACAAGTGATCTACCACGAAATCGGAACCTAGTCGTGGGGATACGCGCTGAACATATATTTTCGGGGCTAAATAAAGAAGAACATCTTTCATATTTGGAAGCAGTGAATATTGAACAATTAGGCAATGAAACATCCATTGCTTTTGATGTAGGTTCTGAATTATGGACAGCGAAATGGCCTGGACAATGGAACGTTCAATTTGGACAAATGGTCCCTGTGCAAATTAAGCCAGAATACATCTTATTTTTTGATGGTGACAGTGGGAATCTACTTAAATCTGCTCAACTAGGGAAGAGACAAGAGGTTGTAGCCATATGAGTATGATCAGTCCAATTATTGAAAGTAAAGAATCCTTTACTGCTCAAATTGAAAAAGCAAGAAGGAAAAAACGCATTTCAAGTTTATTTAAAGGAATTGTATTTTTGTTGCCATCTATTGTTTTGTTTGGTGTTTTTCTATTTTACCCTTTGTTTAAAACTCTCTATTTAAGTTTCTTTTTAACTGATGCAAAGGGAGCTACGACTGTATTCGTGGGCTTAGAAAACTATCTATATATGTTCTCCGATCCTATTTTTCTAAAAAGCTTTAAAAATACCTTTTTATTTGTCATCTATACGGTACCTGCAACTATTATTATCAGTTTGTTTTTAGCCGTCATTTCCAATGAGAAGTTAAAGGGTATTGGCTTTTTTCGGACCGTTTATACGTCAACCATGGGAATATCTGTTGCGGCTGCTTCTGTATTCTGGCTTTACTTATTCAATCCGACAATGGGTTTATTGAACCAATTACTTAACATGTTTGGAGCGGAATCGATTGGCTGGTTAACAGATCCGAAATGGGCAATGATTGCGATTGCCATTACGACTATTTGGATGAATATAGGTTTTACATTTTTGATCTTATTAGGTGGTTTACAATCTATCGATACCTCACTATATGAAAGTGCGGATATTGAGGGGTCAGGGTATTTTTATAAATTTAGAAGAATTACGGTCCCGATGCTTTCACCGACATTATTTTTTGTGATTACAGTCTCGATTATCAATTCGTTCCAAACGTTTGGTCAAATTGATATTTTGACACAAGGCGGTCCAGCAAATGAGACGAACCTAATCGTGTATTCGATTTACCGTGAGGCATTTGTGAATTATCAATTCGGGTCAGCAAGTGCACAAGCAATCGTGTTATTTATACTAATTTTAGTAATGACTGCACTGCAATTTAAGCTAGGTGAGAGGAGGGTCCACTATCAATGATGATGTCATTGGGGAGAAAGGTAACCTTCTATATCCTATTAATTGTCTCAGCCCTTTTAATTGCAGGCCCAGCCATAATGGCGATTGTTATGAGTTTCATGACGAACCAGGATATTTTAACAGCTAGTATGCCGACCGAGCTAACAGCAGACAATTATGTTGTAGCTTTTGAACGTTTTCCGTTATTCAAATATTTGTTTAATAGTTTTGTAGTTTCAATTGTGATTATGCTCGGCCAACTGGCTTTATCAAGTCTAGCAGCCTATGCTTTCGTATTTTTAGAATTTAAAGGAAGAGATTTATTATTTTATCTGTTTATTGCAACAATGATGGTTCCCTTTGAGGCGTCTATCATTCCTAACTTTCACATTATCCGTGATTTAGGCTGGCTTGATAATTACGCAGGCTTAACCATTCCATTCTTTGCAACGACGTTTGGCACCTTTTTGTTACGACAGAACTTTAAACAAATTCCTAAAGAACTAAGGGAAGCGAGCCAAATTGCTGGGATTGGTGATTTCAAATTTTTCTTAACTGTCGTATTGCCTGTATCAAGGACTAGCCTAGTTACATTAGGGGTATATGGTTTTTTAACATCATGGAATATGTATTTATGGCCACTTCTTGCAACCACTAACGACACTGTTCGAACGGTGCAAATTGGCTTGAAACAATTACAAACACAGGAACAGTTAAATGATTGGGGTGTCATCATGGCAGGAGCTGTTATTGTGATTATCCCAACATTAATACTGCTTTTCCTAGGACAAAAGAAGCTACAAACAGGTTTAACAGAGGGCGCTGTAAAATAACAGATACCTCGAACATACAATAAAGGAGATGAAGAAATGAAAAGATTTATGATGTTCCTTGCTCTAGGTTTCGTTTTGCTTTTGACAGCATGTGCTGGAGGTGAGTCCACCTCTGGAGACAGCAACCAAAACTCAGGAAATGACAGATCAGATTCGGAAGAAAGTAGTGGCCCACAGGTTGTAACTTTTTGGCACTCTATGGGTGGTGCGGGTCAAGAAGCACTAGATGCAATTGTGGAAGACTTCAATACATCACAGGAGGATATTCAAGTAAATGCGGAATATCAAGGTACATACGATGAATCATTAACAAAGTTTAATGCTGTTGCTGGTACTGATAGTGCTCCAACAATGATTCAAACCTTCGAAATCGGAACTATGTCAATGATTAATAGTGGAAATATTATCCCGATTCAAGAACTAGTAGATGCTGATGGTTATGAAATGGGTGGATTAGAAGAAAACATTGTGAATTATTACTCATTAGATGGAAAGTTTTATTCAATGCCATTTAACTCATCCACTCCGGTTATGTATTATAACAAAGATGCATTTTCTGCAGCTGGTTTAGATCCAGAATCACCTCCTGCAACTTATGAAGAAGTAGAAGCTACTGGTAAAGCGATTGTGGAATCCAATCCGGAAATGAAAGGCTTCGCTTTACAAGCGTATGGGTGGTTATGGGAACAATTATTAGCGAATCAAGGTGCTTTACTACTGAATAATGACAATGGACGTTCAGAGACTCCAACTGAGATCGGATGGACAGAAGATGAAGGAAAATCCATTTTTGAATGGGTTAAAAGAATGGTAGACGACGGTACATTTGCGAATTATGGTACAAACGGAGATAACATGGTTGCTGGATTTTTAGCTGGGGATGTAGCCATGTTTTTACAATCATCAGCTAGTGCTAGAGATGTTATCGACAATGCTCCTTTTGAAGTGGGTATTGCTTTCCTACCACACCCTGAAAATAAGGAACGTGAAGGGGTAGTCATTGGTGGAGCTAGTCTTTGGATGATCGATGGAAAACCAGAAGCAGAAACAAAAGCGGCATGGGAATTCATGAAATATTTACAAACTCCAGAAGTACAAGCAAAATGGCATGTAGGTACAGGTTACTTTGCTATAAACCCTGATGCATACGAGGAACAATTGGTAAAAGATGCCCATACTGAAAAACCACAATTACGTGTTACGGTGGATCAATTACAAGCAACTAAATCATCATTTGCTACACAAGGCGCTTTAATGGATATGCTTCCACAGGGTAGAAAAGTAATGGAAACAGCCCTCGAATCCGTATACAATGGCGGGTCTGTAGATGAGGCCTATACCACTGCCGTAGACCAATTTAACAAAGCAATTGAACAAGCCAACAAAGCAAGAGCAAAATAAATCGTTGGGACACGGCGTTCTGCTCCTCAGTTTTGGGACACGGGGACAGGTACCGTGTCCCACTATTTATTTTTTTACAAAAAAGAACTTTAAGATGGGTACAGATAATACACTTTAAAAAACGAATGTAGAGGGTGACTTTCGATGACAAAAATTTATGGACACCGTGGTGCAAAGGGATTATATCCTGAAAATACTTTGCTTAGTTTTAAAAAGGCAATTGATCAAGGTGTAGATGGTTTGGAATTAGACGTCCATCTGACAAAGGATGGGGAAGTTGTTGTCATTCATGATGAGACGCTTGAACGAACAACAACTGGATCTGGTTGGATAAAAGATTTAACCTTAGCTGAGATCAGAAAATACAGCGCCGGAAGCTCCTTCACACATTTTAACGAATACGAGGAAGCATGGGATAATGAGCAGGTCCCTACGCTTGAAGAAGTACTAACGTTAGTGGCTCCTCATCAAATCGAACTTAATATCGAGCTAAAAACCTATTCTGTACCTTACGAAGGAATTGAGGAAAAGGTACTAGCAATTGTTGAGCGATATGGAAAGAATTTAGAAATAATTTATTCATCCTTTCATTTGCCATCCATTTTGAGAATAAAGCAGATTAACTCGGACACCAAAATAGCCTGGTTGTTAAATGAAGGTATTTCTCTTCCACACGATTATCTTACTTCGTTATATTTAGAGGCTTTTCACTTAAACAAAGCGATTCTTTTGCCAAAGGGGGAAATATACCAACAAGTATTACAACTCAGCAAGCAATTCCCAATGTATTTCCCAAAAGAAGCCATTCACTATCTTAATAAAAAGATTAAAGAGGATAATGAGAAGAGTTTCCAACATCTTTTTGATAAGGTAAGGGTTTGGACGGTCAATGAACCAAATGAAATTGAAAAATTACTTAGTCTTAAAGTCAATGCGATTATTACAGATTATCCTGAAAGAGCAATACGCATTAGAAATGAACAGATGAAATTTGTATAAAAGGGTGGGACACGGGGATATTTATCGTGTCCCACTTTTATTTTACAGTGTTTCCGCTAGAAACCGTCTTAAATAAAAAACTTTGGGACTATGGACATGTCCCTCTGTCCCAAAAAATGTATAAGGAATAGAAGGATTTGTAACTATAAGTGTAGGAGGGGAATCTATGGATTGGTTTGGTAGTACTTTAGGTGAAATCAATACCTTTTTGTATTCGTATTTGTTAATCATATTGTTGGTTGGAGTTGGTCTTTTTTTTACATTTAAGACAAGCTTTATTCAATTCCGATTAATCTCTGATATGTTTAAAGTTATTACGGAAAGTACTCCAAGAGATGAATCAGGGAAAAAAGGGATCTCTTCTTTTCAGGCTTTTACAATTTCTGCTGCATCCCGGATTGGGACTGGAAATATAGCCGGGGTTGCGACGGCAATTGCCCTTGGAGGACCTGGTGCAATTTTTTGGATGTGGATGATTGCACTAATTGGTGGTGCAACTTCACTAGTTGAAAGTACACTAGCACAAGTATATAAAATTAAAGATCACGAAACTGGGTTGTTTCGTGGTGGTCCCGCCTATTATATGGAAAAAGGATTAAATAAAAGGTGGATGGGGATCATTTTTGCCGTAGTTATTACATTTACATATGGCTTTGTGTTTAATGCGGTACAAGCAAATACGATATCCATTGCTTTTGAAGAAAGTTTCGGTGCTAATCGTGTTGTCGTTGGGATCATAATTGCTGTTATAACAGGTATTATCGTCTTTGGTGGATTAAAGCGTGTTGTGAGTGTCACTCAAATTATTGTTCCGGTTATGGCAGTTCTTTATATTATTATCGCACTCCTGGTTGTAATTCAAAATTTTACTGAGCTCCCCGGTGTGTTAGCGTTGATCATTAAGTCTGCATTTGGATTGGAAGAAGCCTTTGCTGGTTTGTTAGGGGCAGCAATCATGAACGGGATAAAACGTGGTTTATTCTCAAATGAAGCGGGAATGGGTTCTGCCCCGAATGCAGCGGCAACGGCATCTGTTACTCATCCAGTCAAACAGGGTTTAATTCAAACGCTAGGGGTTTTTATTGATACATTATTAGTTTGTACTGCAACAGCTGCCATCGTATTACTAAGCGATGCGTATCTTCAATCTGACGCTGCTTCAGTTAACTTGACTCAAGTTTCTTTAGCCGAGAATTTAGGTGATTGGGCTGGAATCTTCTTAGCAGTAGCTGTATTTCTGTTTGCCTTCAGTTCAATAATTGGTAATTATTACTACGGTGAAACAAATATTGAATTTATTAATGAATCGAAAATTGGCTTAGGCATATTTCGTCTATTTGTTGTCGTCTTTGTCATGTTTGGTTCCATTGCAAAAGTACAAATTGTTTGGGATTTAGCCGATCTCTTTATGGCCATTATGGCAATCATTAACCTTATTGCAATCCTGCTGCTATGGAAGGTAGTAAAAGGCGTTATTCATGATTATGTAGTCCAACAAAGACAAGGCAAGGATCCAGTATTCTACAAGAAAAACGTACCAAATATGGGTGATGTTGAATGTTGGGGAGAAGATGAAAAAGGCCGTGGGTATTAATAGTGAAAACGAATTCCGTTAAATGGAATTCGTTTTTTTGTGCATATGTTTACTAAGGATATTGACTAATGAATGAAAATAAATTATGATTATCGCAGTAAAAAGCATAAAAGCATGAAAGCTTTAAAGCACTAAAGTATATGTTGAATCTTATAAACTATAAAAATCGATTTTTAGAACTGGTGGGGGAAAAGGTGAAATCAAATCTTACAATTTGGAAAGCAATCATTCCATTATTAGGATTAATCATTGCTGCAGCTTGCTCTATTTTTATCTGGAATGCAGGAATGAATTTTCCGTTAATAGTTGGGGTGATTTTGGCATCCATCATAGCAATCAGCTGTGGATGGAGTTGGAATGATATTCAACAAATGATGGTAAATGGAGTAACAAGGTCTTTACCAGCTGTATTTATATTAATGGTAATCGGGACGATTATTGGATCTTGGATTGCGAGTGGAGTTATTCCAACAATGATTTATTATGGTGTTTCGATTTTAGATCCGTCATGGTTTGTTCCGTTCGTTGCGCTAATAACAGGTATTGTTTCGATTACTCTAGGAACATCCTTTACTTCTATCGCAACTGTAGGACTAGCTTTCATGGCGATTGGAGAAGGATTGGGATTCTCATCGGCTCTCGTTGCAGGGGCTGTTCTTTCAGGTGCCTATTTAGGGGATAAACTTTCACCTTTATCAGATACGACCAATATTGCTGCAGCTCTAGTAGATACGGATTTATTTAGTCATATTAAACACATGCTTTGGGACACGATTCCTGCATTTGTAGTATCCCTTCTGTTATTTTGGATGTTTGGCAGTTTTGAGATTGCTAATAACACAAGTATCGGTAATGGAACGATTGAAGTCATTATGTCTGGATTAGACGAAGCATTCGTCATTCACCCATTGTTATTATTACTACCGATATTAACGATCCTTTTAATGCTAAAACGTACTCCTGCATTACCAGCATTAATGGGTGTCGGCTTGTTAGGGGCCGTTATAGCTGTTGTAGTGCAAGGAATCTCGGTAAGTTCAATTGTTCAATTTATGACAAGTGGCTTTAAGATTGAAACGGGAATAGGTGAAATTGATTCACTGTTAAATCGAGGTGGACTTGCTTCGATGCTTGGAACCGTTGGAATGCTAATGATTGCTACTGCACTTGGTGGTATTCTAGAAGAAACGGGAACATTTGAAATACTAACAGGTAAGATGATGAGGAAGGTAAAAACAACTGGAGCACTCATTGGATCTACTCTTTTATCAACCTTTGTTGTTGCATTAGCAAGTGGAGCTCAGTTTTTGGCAATTATCTTACCTGCAAGAACTTTCGTTCAAAAGTATAAAGATATGAATATTGATACGAAAAACCTTTCTAGAACAGTGGAGTCAATGGGGACGGTAGGAATTAACCTCATCCCATGGAGTGTTCCAGCCGTGTTTGCAACGAGCATTTTAGGTGTCAGTGCATGGGAGTTTATCCCTTATGCTTTCTTTATCTATCTTGTTCCATTAGTAAATCTGTTGTTTGGTTTCACCGGATGGACTATTGCTAGAAAGGATTACAGCCAAGAAAGAGAACCTGCTCAAGTAGAAAGGGAAGTTGTATAGTGAGTGAAGTTATTTTAAGTGTGGTTGGGACTGCGCAAGATGGCGGTTTACCACAAGCGAATTGTTTTTGTGAAAATTGTAAAAGGGCAATGGAAGATCCAAAGTATAAAAGAACAGCGGCATCACTAGCGATCATTTTACCAAATGAGGATAAATGGCATTTAATTGAGGCTACCCCTGATTTCCGAGAGCAAATGGCGCGATTACAAATGAGATATGGATTAGAATCCAAATTGATGAGCAGTATTTTTCTAACGCATGCCCATATCGGCCATTATCCAGGTTTGATGTTTTTAGGGAAAGAAGCGATTAATTCCCGACAATTACCCGTAATGGCAGGGACAAAAATGAAAAGATTACTTGAAAATGATGCTCCTTGGAGCCAGCTTACGGCACTTGAGAACATTGTTGTCCAAGAAATCAAGGATAGACAACCTGTGAATGTTTCTTCGGAAGTAACAGTTACTCCGGTAACCGTTCCTCATCGAAATGAGTTTTCTGAGACGTTTGCTTATTGGATCAAGGGCCCAAATAAAAAGGTTTTATTTATTCCAGATATTGATCGTTGGGAAGAATGGAATATTGATATTCGAGAAGCAGTGAAAGAGGCGGACATTTGTTTCCTTGATGGCACATTTCATTCGCCACAGGATTTAGCGAATATTGGGCGTGATTATCGACAGGTTCCCCATCCACTAATGACTGAGACAATGGAGTTGCTACAGGATTTAGTAGGAGAAACCGAAATATATTTTACACATCTTAATCATTCAAACCCTGTATTGCACAGAGACGGAGCATTAAGGAAAGAAATCGAAGCAACAGGTTTCAATATTGCAGATGAAGAAACGGAATTTAGAATATGAATTGTGGGACGCGATTATCGCCTCCCACTTTTTTATTTGGAGGATGAAAACATGGGAAAGTAGACCGTCCCATTATAAATGTATTCGGAATTACATAGACTACTGTTACTTATCTTTATTTTTACGAAACAGGGTTGATTATATGGAGAGTTTGGTAGCGTATCTTTCACAATTTATTTTTTGGTACCCTTTGATTATGTCCTTAATTTGGATAGCAGGTACTAGCCTCTTTTTTAGGTACAGGGAAAGAAAGAATAAGGTTGATTTTAACAAGGTTGAGTGGCCCTTTGTTAGTATTTTAATCCCATGTTATAACGAGGAGGAAACGATTGAAGAAACAGTCAAACATCTAGTAAAAGTGAATTATCCGCATAAAGAAATCATTGTTGTGAATGATGGAAGTATTGATCGTACAGCTAATATTCTCCATACATTAGCCCCTCAATATCAAGAACTTCGAGTCATTGATTGTAAGGAAAATAGAGGGAAAGCCAATGCCTTACATATTGCCTTACATGCATCTAAAGCAGAATATTTAATTTGTATTGATTCAGATGCCATTTTGGACCTTGATGCCCCATACTATTTGATTTACCAATTTTTTAATCGTGGTGAGAGATTAGGTGCTGTAACAGGTAACCCTAGGATACGCAATCGTGATACATTACTGAGCCGCCTACAAATTGTGGAATATGCGTCGATTATAGGTGCGATAAAAAGAACCCAGCGTACGTTGGGTAAAATTATGACAGTATCAGGTGTAGTAGTGGCATTTCGAAAGAAAGCTCTAATAAACGTTGGCCTATGGGACCGCGATATGATTACCGAAGATATTTCAGTATCTTGGAAGCTTCAAGAGAGGTTTTGGGATATCCGATATGAACCACGTGCGCTGTGCTGGATGCTGGTACCTGAAACGATTAGAGGGATATGGAAACAACGAATTCGGTGGGCTCAAGGTGGACAGGAAGTTATTCTTAGACATTGGAAAATAATGCTGAATTGGAAGCACCGAAGAATTTGGCCCATTTATATCGAGCAATGGGTAAGCTTACTTTGGTCTTATTCTTGGACTTTTGTGACTCTTTACTATTTCGCTACCGCTACGAGCATTAATGAGCTATTCATTTGGATCACCTTTTCTTCATTTTCGCTAATCTTTTTAAGCTTAATTCAATTGTTGATTTCTATTAAGGTGGATTCTCCATATGACCGAATTTTGAAGTACTATCTGTGGGCAGCTTGGTATCCGGTCATTTATTGGGTACTAAATGCAGTTATTGTGGTGTTTGCGTTCCCGAAAGCAATAAAGTCACGAATCAAAGGGGGGTATGCGACATGGACAAGCCCAGACAGAGGGAACAGAATGAATTAATTATTAAAACTAAACGTAATTGGGCTCATGAAGTGATTATTGGTTTTTTTTCACTTTTAATTTGGATATTTTGTCTATTTGTCATCTTCTTTTTTGTCAGCGCTATTCTTAACAATAATAATGAGTATTTAAATATTGTGAAGATGTTATTTAAAACAACAAATATTGAAATAAGGGAATTCATTTATACAGTATTTGCTATTTTTATCGCATGTTACTTAGGATTATGGTTTTGGAAGTACTACAATACAAAAAGGTTTAGTCATTTGGCAAGAAGAAAATATCCGCAACCAACGACTGAAGAAGAGGTTTTAGCACTTGGCTTAATTAGTAAAGAGGACTATGATTCCTTGCAAAATGCAAAAGACATTACATTGGAGAAAAATCCAATCCAGGATCTCGTTAGGTGATGAAATGAGTAAGAATATCTTGATTATCTTTATTTTCTTTGCTCTCGTTGGAGGAATTGTATATTTAATCTCGACTAAAGAATTTACCGATCCTGCAATGACGTTTCCAGAGGAGCTCGACAAAAATGGATGCTTAGGTTTAACGTATCATCGAGTTCGCGATGAGAACTTTTTTTATAAAATTTTTGGCTTGGCCACTCAGTCGGAAGAATTAACGAAATACAGTGTCTATACCAAGCAACTTGAAAATCAGATGAAACAATTAAAAGAGCAGGGTGCAACCTTTGTTACTCCGGATGAACTAAGAGAGGCAAAGCGAACAGGTACTTTTCCTGATAAATGTATCTGGATAACGTTCGATGATATTGATGTGTCAGTTTATAAGAATGCTTATCCGATTTTAAAGAAAAATAACATCCCATTTACTTTATTTATCATTGCAGGCCAGGTGGGAAAGGATTACTCGAATTTAGAAATGGCGTCATGGGGGCAACTTCAAACGATGATAAAAAGTGGGCTGGCAACTATTGGTTCCCATACCTTTGACATGCATTATTTTTCAGGTGATGTCCCAGTGTTTTTCCTTGAAGGAAACTACAGAGATTTTCAAGAAGACCTTCAACTTAGTAAAGAATTAATTGAAGATCATTTAAATATTGAGGTAAAAGATTTCGCCTATCCATTTGGAAATGGGAGAGCAGAACTTGTGAATCCAATTAAACAATCAGGTTACGAGACTGCATCAATTCTCGCACCACGCTCAATCACTTCCGAAAATGATAACTACTGGATGAACCGCATACTGGTCAATCAACCCGTCTTTGATGAAATCGTCCTACAATGGATCAAATAAGAGTGGGTCACAGGGACAGGTCCCTTGTCCCACCATATTAGGAAGCTAAAGCACACATTTACACTAAAAAAACGTTGAACTACTTATTGGTTTTACTACAATAAAGGGGGTATATAAATATTTAAATTAATAACGAAGTATTGAATTACTTTCATGCCTCGTGATAATATTGTTAAATCAGTTTGTAGAGATATTGGTCATCTAACTTGACCAAAAATATATGTCTAACGATACGTCTGCTATCTGAAATATTTATTTTGGAGATGACGGATATGCAAGAAGAAACAAGATTACCAAGAAACGGAAAAGAATTTTTATTGTTTTTAGCCATTATTTCAATACTTTCGGTAAACATTATCGGACCTCTTATTATGGGATTTAAATTTGGCTTCCGGAAAGAAGTTTATTTTGAAACATTAAAAGTACTTCCGTTTGTATGGATTTGTGTCATACTCTTGGTCACTCTTGTGGCAAATCCGATTGTTAGTAAATTAGTACCTAAGTTCATTGAACCCACAGATGGATTCAATGCCAGAGTTTTATTTACAATATTGTTTAGTGTAACCATTTTATCAATCTTACTAACAATAATCGGATCGTGGATAGGTATGAAGGAAATTAGCATGGAACCAATTCGAACATTCTTCTATGATTGGCCGCGTAACTTTTTCATCGCATTTTGGGTAGAATCATTAATTGCACAACCCATTGCCAGATTTGCAATGAAAAAATTACACCAAAATCAGGCTCAAAAAATGATAAACGCATGACAGGTTGGGACACGGTGACAGGTGCCGTGTCCCCATTATATTTTTACAATAGTTGAACAACTCTACATAAAAAAAGCCGATAAACAATATCGGCTTTCTTACATTTTAATGGCAACTTTCTTAGTTAATAGTCGAATAAACCAAATCGAAATTAGTATGATCAACAATATACCGATTAATGAGAAACTTATCGGCAGGATATCTAATTTAGTGTACCAACCAGGTATAGGTAAATCGAGAGAAATTCTAAGGAAAGTATCTTTTAACATTTTGAGATTTAATCCAATCAAAATAAAACCGATTCCGACTACAGTATCAAATCGGTAGAAACTTGAACTGATTAACCAACCAATCAAATAAATAACTAAAAGATTTAGACTTAGTACACTAATAGCCAAAAACAAATTGCTTTGAGGATCAACATAAGGTGAAATGATGATAGACTGGACTATATCTCCAATAACTGCACCGTCAACGTCCACTTCATTAATTGTTTGTCCTTTTAAAGTTATATCCAAAATATTTAATATCAATCGTTCCAGAACTGATACCAATAGGGTAATAATCGGTATAATGATTGATAGACCAATAGAAGCGAGAACTGTACCAATAAAATAATCTTTTCTAGTCACACCGTTTCCTACAAAATGGGGGAGAAAATAGATAGCAAGAATCCCGATTATCAGCATATAAATATTTCCTGCAACAAATATAGAACTAAAAAATCCCTCAGCCTCGTTTCCTTTTATACCTGCAAATATTAATTTAACAATATTCACGATTAACATAATTCCTAAAAAACCGCCAGTCCACATTAATTGGACAAAAAAGATGTCTTTTGCAACCCTTGGAAATACTGCTGTTGGTTTCATTCTTAATTTCCTCCTTGCGTTAAATGAACAAATAAATCATGAAGGGAGACGGGTGCTATTTCAAGTCCGGATTCGAAAGCTACTTCTTTTTCGTGATCTGTAAGTTCTCCATAAACTGTAACGGATTTTGTATTTCCTAGTTGTTGTATGTTAATCTGTCTCATACCCTTAACAAACTCATCGACCAACTCTACATTTCCAGTAATTGAGGCTCCCTTTGAAATAAGTGAATCGTAATCGTCTTGAAGTAGAATGCTACCCCTGTCTAATAAAAGAACTTCATCAAATAAATATTCCATTTCCGAAACAAGGTGAGTGGATAAGATAATGATCCGTGGATGTTTTTCCTGGTCCTGGATAAGCTCTTTGTAAAATATATCCCTCGAAGGGGCATCCATTCCTAGATATACTTCATCAAATATAGTGATGGGTGATCTACTTGCTAAACCAATAATGACATTTAAAGAAGATTGCATTCCCTTTGAAAACTGTTTAATCGGCTTCTTTTTATCGAGCATAAATCGATCTATTAGAAAATCTGCATAGTCTCTATCAAAATGTGGACGATATCTTTGTACGTCTTCCAGCATTGCTATAACATTATCTGACTCATCTTTATAATCTTTGTTATACAAAAATGCCACTTGTTGCATAACTTTGGCATTTTCAAATGGTATTTCCCCATTGATGGTAAGGGATCCTGAAGTTGGTTCACGGAATGATGCCAAAATGGAAAGAAGAGTGGTTTTTCCTGCACCATTTCTGCCTAGTAATCCATATATCTTTTCTCCGTTTAACTCAAAAGAAACATCTTTAAGAGCTAATTGGTTTCCGTATTTAATTTGAAGATTTTCCGCTTTAACCTTCATTCTATTTCACGCCCTTTTACATTTTTAATGAATTCAATGATTTCATTTTCAGTGATTCCTAACTTATAAGCCTCATGAACTAATTTGACTACATAATCATCAACGAAAGATTCCTTGCGTTTTTGGATTAGTTTTTCTTTTGCACCTTGGGCTACAAACATTCCAATTCCCCTTTTTTTAAAAAGAATCCCTTCCTCAACTAACTGATTTACTCCTTTTGATACAGTGACATGGTTGATTTTGTAAAAGTTAACTAACTGATTAGTTGAAGGTGCTTGCTCCCCTTCTTTTAGTTGGTCGTTAAGTATTTGATCTTCGATTTTTTCACGAACCTGCAAATAAATGGGTTTGTCTTGAACAAATGGTTTTTGCATAATAATCGCCTACTATTCGTAATATATAAGTTATATACATAAATGGTTATATAGTTATGTATATAACTATAATAGATGTATTGTTAAAAGTCAATATTGTTTGTGCGGAGTTTTCTAATTTTGAGTTAAATGTGGAGGGGCGATGAAGATTATTGTATTTTGGAGGAAACAATATTCGCTCAGCCCATTGCAAGATTTTCTGGGACACGGGGACAGGTCCCGTGTCCCACCATTTTTTTACAGACACTATGAATGAAAAAAGGGACAGTCAACCCCTGTCCCAACTACAATTGTAGTCCAGTCCATTGCCAGTAGGAGAAATAGAATGTCATCATGACAAGGATATAGACTGGCATTAATATTGCACTAATTTTTAATAGGTTTTTAGCGTCATATGAATTTCCTTCATCTTCATAAAAGAGAAGTAATGCTTTTGAACTGACGGGAAATGTCACACAGTAGTTCATCCCTATTAAACTTAAAAACACAACCGCTGAAGGGTTTACTCCAATTGTTTCACTAAATAATAATAATCCCGGGATAAACACGATGGCCCGTGTGGTATGTGAAGTAATATATAAATGGCTTGAAACTGTTGCGACTAAAATGACCAAAACAATTAACCACTCTGGAGCAACTGTAAACAAATGCAGAAAGCTCAGCATTTCCTTTTCCAGCCATTTCACGACACTTGTTTCAACCAACATCTTTCCTAGGGCAGCGGCTGCTGCAACAAATAAAATCAAATTCCACGATACTGACTTCATTCCTTGTTTCCAGTTAATGATTCCATAATTGGGCGTCATCACTAAGGTGGCACCTACCATCGTAATAAAAGCAATATCATAGCCATGTACACTTTCTGTCATCCATCCGATTATTAAAAAAATCATCAAGATCAAGGTCTTTTTTTCCGTTCTATTCATCTGTTTCTTCAATAAAGATGTTTCAACAGATTGAGTGTTTTTTAACACTCTTAATTCATCCCTTGGCCATAGGAGCCATTTCACAGTAAAGAACGAAAGGATTGTCATAACCAAAGCAAAGGGAAGCCCCCATAGGAACCATTGGATAAAGGAAATGGATTGATGAACGGTGGTTTCAAGTAATCCAATTCCGATTAAATGAGATCCAGCTCCAATTAGGGTGGCGGACGTGCTCATTAATATAATGATGGGAGCTAACAATGCAAACACACTTTGTTCTTTTTTCGTATATTCTTGGTTTAGCTGATTGATAATTGGCATAGATAATGCTGCCCGACCGGAAGTAGACGGTATAAAAAATGCGGATGCGAACAAAATGGAACTCACCCCAGCTAGAACTTTTCCTTTATCTTTCGATTTGCTCAACAGCATCAGGGTGACTCGATCTGCTAATCCAGATTCTTTGACTGCTTCACCTATAATAAAAGATCCGATCATTAACCATACTACTTTTTCAGAGAGTGATTCATATAATAAATTCGGTTCTCCGGCATTCATGAGAATGGTGAACACGATCAGTGAAATAGCAACAAAGCCAGCTGGGATTTTTGTAGTAACCCATAATGTCATTGCAGATAAAAAAGTAAATAAAGCAATCTTTGAGCGATAATCCAAACCATCGATAAAGACAATACCTGCCAAGAAGAGAACATGTAAAACAACGAGAGCAAACGGCTTTGAAATGGGCAGGACCGCAGATTTTAATGGTTGACTCTTTTCAATTTGTTTCTCCAATCCCGTAATCATGTTAAATAGACACTTTCTTTAACAGGTTTTTGTTTGCCATTCCCCAACCAATTGCGATTTTTCGTAATGCAGACTCCGTACTTTCCTCTATCCATTTCGGTGCTTTTTTCATGGCCAACTCCAAGGAAACAGGTCTTTTAATAATACTGCTATAAGCGTCTATACCTGCGTCATAGTTAAGTTTCGCTCCTTTTCCGATAGTTCCTGTAATAGCAATAACAGGTATATCATTTTTTTTCGCAATCCGCGCAACTTCGGCCGGGATTTTTCCGTTAGGAGTTTGAAAATCTAAACTCCCCTCAGCAGTAAAAACGATATCAGCATTTGAAATTGCTTCCTCAATATTAATAAAATTCATAATGATATCGAATCGTGGATGTAATGTTGCATTTGTAAATGCGAGTAATCCCGCACCCAAACCTCCAGATGCACCGCTACCTGGTAGTGAGCGAACATTCAATCCTGTTGCATCTTCAATGACAGTTGCATAATTTTCTAGCGCTGTTGATAAGACCTCAACCTGCTCTGAAGTAGCGCCTTTTTGGGGACCAAATATTCGTGCTACTCCTTTTTCTCCGCATAATACGTTCTTCCAGTTGCATGCTACATCGATGGTGACATACTTTAATCGACTATCTATATTCGTGGTTCTGAGTGAGTCGACTTCCAATAAATCCTCGCCTCCCATGATATGGACGAGTTGTTGCTCCTTATTTAAAAACTGAACCCCCAACGCCTGTGCCATCCCTGCACCTCCATCAGAAGTACCTGAATCTCCACAGCCAATTAAGATATGATCGACACCGAAATCAAGTGCAGCCATTATTAATTCTCCAACTCCATAGGTCGTAGTTCTTAACGGATTTCGTTGATTACGAGGCACTAGCTTCAACCCAGCTACGGCTGCCATTTCAATCACAGCGATACGTCTACCACTCTCTTCATAAAAGCCAAAATAACTACTGATTTTCTTCCCGACTGGTCCAGTTACCTTTTTATAAATTAAATCTCCACCTTTAATGCTAATAATAGTCTTTACAAATCCTTCCCCACCATCAACCATGGGGATTACTACAGGATCAATTGACGTATCAAAGCGCCTCACACCCCGTTCCATTGCCAAAGCAACTTCCTCTGCATCTAAACATTCCTTAAAACCCGAAGGCACAATAACAATCTTCATCTCAAAATCCTCCTATAAAACGTTGTTACCTAGTAATCTACAGTACAAAAATTAAAAGAGAATGAGAGAATTATGAGAAATCATTGAGCGACACAAATTTCGCGCCATACCAGGGACACAGGGACAGGTCCCGCGTCCCACTGTTTAAACCAGGTAATAGAAACATATGTTATTCCAAACGCGATTCAAGAACTACAAAGCAACTGAGAAAAAAGAAAGAAATAGTAATTCTTTGCTGAAGCTCATAATTGGCCTTCCGAGTGCTTGGAAGGTTTTTTATATGGCTGAATCTATGGATGGTTATGTACGATATATTGAGATATTTGTCCTAAATCCTTTAAACTCCGTCCGTTAAATCGCAAGTTTACTCCTATATCTACAAAACTTAGTCCTATATCGTAGAGACAACCTTTTCCGTTAGTTGATTGCCTACTTGGTTTATTATATCTATCATCATCAAGCATCATATAGGACATTGTTTGTGAGGGGATTCGACCTAGTGATTCCTATCACTAAAATTTTTGAGCAATTATCGTATGCTATAGGAAGGTGACATATGACTGGTGAAGGGGTGAAGTTGAATGTTGATAGAGGATCAAAATGTGAAGCTACTTAGTCCTCCGCTGCAAAAATTAAAGGATGAGCACGAGTCATTGAGGGCAATGATGAATCGTTTCTATGAGATCACGGAAGAAATAGAATACGAATCTGGTCCCAGAGTGCTTGAACTGTTTTCAGAATTATACAAGCAGATTTCATCATTTAATATTGAGCTTAATGCACATTCAAAACGTGAGGATGAAGGACTGTTCCCAATGATGGACCGTCGTCTTGGTGATAAAGACCAAACCATCGGTACAATGGAATATGAGCATCGTAAAGCGGAAAAGCATTTACGAGATTTCCTTGATGAGGCTGCTCTAGTGGGAAAGGATATGGATGAATATGATGCACAAACTATTACAGTTTACGCAGTCCAAGCGTACGCAACCTTAACACAGCACTTCGCGAAGGAAGAAAATATGCTTTTTCCATTGGCTGAGAGAATATTGTCCACTGAAGAAAAAGCTGAGCTCGAACGATTACTGTGAAATTAATAAAATATCATAAACGGCGACCGCGAATTATATAATGATTCGAGGTCTTTTTTTGTGGGTTTACACCAAATGGTATAATGCAGGTTTTTCCTGTGATTTCCAAAAGTCATGCAATAAGCAGCATTTATATTATGGATATTACCAGTTCTATCCAAAAATCATAAGAAAAAAAGCGTTTATGATATTTGTTTTTCAAAAAGTACCCAAAAGTCATATCAAAAGGAGCAATTTTAAATCAACTTTTTCCAAGTATATACAAAAGTCCTAGCATAAACATTTTTTAAAGGTGTATAAACAGCCTAATCCTTAGAAGAACGATAAACACTATGACAAAATAACTAAAATTTCTACCTTTTAAAAATTTTCACTGAAATCGATTGACAGAAACAAAAATTCCGTGTAATTTATATATCAACAACTAAATTACCATTTTATTCTTATCCAGAGAGGTGGAGGGACTGGCCCATCGAAGCCTCGGCAACAGACAATTGTACTGTGCCAATTCCAGCAAGCGTAAAGCTTGAAAGATAAGAAGAGCGTATGAAAATAATCACGTATGCCCTCTTCTTATTAGAAGAGGGCTTTTTTATTTTTATCAGTAAAAGTCATACTTCTACTGATAAAAATAAAGCCTCCGGCGGATGCCACGATTTTTCAAAGGAAGTTTTCGAGCAGTAAGATCAAAGACTAAGAACGCCACGTCTTGTGGCAACGTTTTTATGACCCACTTCCTTTGGGCCTAAAATCTGGCGCAAATACGCCAAGGCGCATTTGATTTTTTAGCCGCAGAACTGATTGCCATACTGGTCAACCAATGGCAATGAATCATATACATCTTGAACAAGGGGGAGTTGTATGGCGCAGCTTGATGAATCAAAGGTAAAGCATATTTTATCTACCTTGGAGAAATTGGATTTTGGATCTATTGTGATCACGGTTCACAATGGGGAAATTACCCAAATCGATGCAACAGAAAAGAAGCGTTTTTCCTTGCAAAAATCCACATCAACCCAAACTAAAACTAAGTAAATAACGTGCCGATTAGACGACTAAAGGCATCTTTATTTTCAAAGCGTCCAAAAAAGACGCTTTAGATAAAGATGCCTTTTTTATTCGTTTTTTTCTTGGAAAAGAGGGGATTCTTTACAAATAATCCGAAGTTAAACTCATTTAAATAAAAAAAAGACACAAGCGAAAGGATGATTAAAATGGGTGAAATCGTAATTTTATCAGGAAGTCCGTCTGAGAGTTCTAGAACGGATTTAGTCCTACAGTATGTTGGAAAAAAGCTGAAACAAGAGGGTTTCTCGGTCACATATGTATCTGTTAGAGATATTCCATTTGAGGACATTTTTAATCTGAGGTTTGATAGTCCTGCACTTAAGGATCTGACTTTACTCCTTCAAGGTGCTGAGGGAGTGATTGTAGGATCGCCCGTATACAAGGCAGCCTACACTGGGATTTTGAAGGCAGTACTAGATTTGCTTCCCCAAGATGTGCTGTCGCAGAAAACAGTATTACCAATCATGACAGGTGGAAGCCCAGCCCACTTACTTGCGATTGAGTTCAGCCTCAAACCATTATTGGCTGCATTAAAGGGGCAAAGCCAACAAGGAGTGTACTTCCAAGATTGCCAAATCGATAAAACACAAGTAGTCAACCCAATAACGGACGAGAATGTGTTAGTGAGATTGAAAAAAGAGCTTTATTACTTTATTGAAACAGTAAATAAGAAAAAAGACTTTGCCTTGAAAAATTAATGGAAGAGGAGTTAATGAAAATGACGAAGAAAAGAATTTATTTAAATGCGTTTGATATGAATTGTGTGGGACATCAATCCCCAGGTCTATGGACACATCCAGAGGATCAATCCCATCGTTATAAAGACAGCGAGTATTGGATTGAACTCGCGAAGCTTTTAGAAAAGGGTAGATTCGATGCTATATTTCTAGCAGATGTACTAGGGCCATACGATGTGTATCAAGGTTCAAGAGATGCTGCAATCCGCCAAGGTACACAAACACCTGTCAATGATCCATCCCTTGTTGTACCGTTAATGTCAGCGGTGACGAAACATTTAGGATTTGGGGTTACTGCATCTGTTACTCATGAGCATCCATATACATTTGCTCGCAGGATGTCGACGCTCGATCATATTACAAAAGGGCGTGTAGGCTGGAATATTGTAACTTCATATTTAAAAAGTGCCGCTGTGAATATGGGCTTGGAAGATCAGATTAAACACGATGAGCGCTATGATATTGCCGATGAATACTTAGAAGTCTGCTATAAATTATGGGAAGGAAGTTGGGAGGATGATGCAGTTTTACTAGACAAACAGAATCGAATTTTTGCAGATCCAAGTAAGGTTCACGATATCAATCATGAAGGTAAGTATTATAAGGTTCCAGGTGCTCACCTTTGCGAACCTTCTCCACAACGAACACCAGTCCTTTACCAAGCCGGAACTTCTAGTAAGGGGCGGGCTTTTGCTGGTAAACATGCGGAATTAATTTTTATTGGGGCACCGACTAAAAATGCAGCTAAGCATTCCGTCAAGAAACTACGTGAAGAAGCAATCAAGGCTGGCAGAGCACCAGATGAAATAAAAATACTTGCTTGTATTACTCCAATCGTTGGTCAAACAGCAGAAGAAGCACAAGATAAATACAATGAGTATCAAAAACACGTAAGCTATGAAGGGGCATTAGCACTTCTAGGTGGCTGGACTGGAATCGACTTTTCAGAGTATAGTCCAGATGAAAATTTAAAGTATGTGAAAAATGATGCGATTCAATCGACCGTTGAGAACTTTACAAAAATCGATTCTGATAAAAAATGGACGATTGATGAGATAAAGAAATACACCGGAATTGGCGGCCTTGGTCCTGTGACTGTTGGAAGCCCCGAACAGGTAGCTGATGATTTAGAGAGCTGGGTGGAGGAGACCGGAGTCGATGGATTTAACATTGCTTACGCGATTACACCTGGAACATTTAAAGATTTTATAGAGCTAGTTGTACCAGTATTACAGGAAAGAGGTCTTGTACGGAAAGAATACGAAGGTGACACATTAAGAGAAAGCCTGTTTGGACGTGGGAGCCAGTTGCCTGCTCATCATCCAGGAAAGCAATACTCAAAAAAGGCAGTACTAGCAGTAAATTAAGCTGTAAAAAATAGTAACAGTTAAGTCTTCGAAAATATTCGAAGGCTTTTCTATTTGGTATTTTTTGATTAACAATATAAAAGGAATTTAGATCAGAAACAATGAATATAGTGTTTAAAAGCTTAATATAGGGGGAGTTATGATGGGTTTTAATGAAGGGAAATATATTGAAGTCAATCCAGGAGTCGAATTGTTTGTACAAGATGTAGGAGAAGGGGAAGCTATTGTTTTCATTCCAGGTTTTACTTTTACGACAGAGGTTTTTAATAAGCAAGTTGAGTATTTTTCAAAAACCAACCGAGTAATTGTGATTGATCCAAGGAGCCACGGAAGATCAACTATAACTCCTCATGGAAATGATTATGTCACACACGGATCTGATTTAGCGACGGTTTTGCAAGCTTTGGATGTGAAAAATGCAACTATAGTAGGATGGTCGTTTGGTTGTTTCACAGTTTGGGAATATTTGAAGCAAAATAGTTCAGAAAACATTAAATCTATAATACTTGTGGATATGCCACCTAAATCTTTATCAGTAAATGAAGAAGTGTGGGTTGAAGGAAAATTAGATGATATTGCAGCAATCTATAACGGTTATTTACGAAATCCAACAGGACACAGAGATTTCATAACCAGTTATATTACCCAAGTAATGGTGCAGAGAGAACTTGAGAAAGATGAGCTAACATGGTTAGTAGAGCAATCTTTGAAAACCCCATATTACATCGCTGGTAATTTATTTGCCTCTGGTATGTTTTCGGATTATCGAGAGGAAGCCAAACAAGCTAGTAAAGCCGTTCCTACCTTAACCTTTGTTGCAGAGCACTGGGCGGATATTGCCGTAAAGTATACAAAACAATTAACACCAGAATCTCAAGTAAAGGTTCTTGGAGGTCATATGATGTTTTGGGAACATAGTGAAAAATTTAATGTGATTGTTAAAGATTTTCTAGATGAAAAATAAGAATTTATCCGTATGGAATAAGAGTGATTCATATCATAACAAAACGTTTTAAAAAATGGTCTAATGGGGGTAGATAATGATAATGGAGGTATAAAAATGGCTACAATAAAAATCGAAAAGAATGATCTAATCCTTGAAGCTGGACTAGAAGATTTAAAAACAATAATTGACGAAGCAACAGCTAATATTGATTTATATAAGGAAGAAATTGCTATTATATATGAGAAAATGCCGAAGTTTGATTATGTATATTTTTGCTTTTATGCGTACTCCACCTATCGTCTGTTAGAAAACGCCCTGAATTTCAACACTGATGAAGTTGGTCATTTTCGCTTAATTGCACCCGAATCCTTCTACTATGCATTCTACGGCATAATCGCAACTCTGCATACGGAACACAATCTGAAAATTAAAGCATAATTAGAGAGAGCCCTTGGGCTCTCTTTTTTTGGGACAGAGGGACAGGTACAGTGTCCCAAAGGCCAGTAAGTATAAATTCCCCATTTTACGTCAACTACTCCTGTTCACCAGTTTTTCGACTAGGTGTTTTTTATTTTATAAAGGCTGTTTTCGCAAACTTCGTTGTTTTTTATATCGTTGACTTCCGCTTCAGGTGGAGGCTTTCCGCGGGCGTGGCTTGAGCCTCCTCAACGAAATGTGGAGGCGGCTTGCACAGAAACGAGAAAATTGGCCACTCCGACAAAGAGGCGTAATTTGCCTCTGAAGGAGGACTTGAAATTTCTCGAGTTTCTAGCCGCTACAACTGGACAAGTCGCTGCCGCTCCTGCGGGGTCTCGGTCTCAAGTCTCACACTTTTCCCGCTGGACATTGAATTTGCTTCCTTGAAATAACCCGCGCACGAAGAAAATGTGAATACATTTTCGAGGAGTCGCCACCTTACACTCCAATCAACTAGTTTTGCCTTTATTATCAGAAAGCAACAATCTTTTAGGAAAGAGCCTTTATAAAAGGTGTTGTTGGGAAATTTACCTATTTTTCAAATGCTTTATTGACTTATACAGTGTAACTGTATAAAATTAAACTATACAGTCAAACTATATAGTTAGCCTGAACTGAGGTGAAAGTTATGAAAAGAGATAAAAATATTCCACTAACAGAAACAGTTTATTACATTCTTTTGGCATTATTGGAGCCGGCACATGGGTACTTAATCCTCCAAAAAGTTGAAGAACTTAGTGATGGGCAGGTAAGGATGGCAGCGGGCACTCTGTATGGGGCTATCGATAATTTGCTAAAGTTGAAGTTTATCGAGCCTGTACCAAGTGAGGACAGCAGAAGGAAGGTTTATGTCATTACAGAAACAGGAAAAGAAATGTTGCAACTTGATTTAGAAAGAATGAAGCATATGATTCGAATAACCGAAGAGGCTTTTTAAAAAAAATGAGGTGAAGAGATGAGAAAATTAAAGTTATTCCTTAACTTTGAAAAAGAAGAAACATGGTTAAGTGAAATGGCTACAAAAGGCTATGAATTTGTTGGAAAGTCATTTACTTATCAATTTCGCCCTACAGAACCTGAAAATGTAAACATAAGAATTGATTACCGGAAATTTAAATCAAAAGAGGATTTTATCGACTATATAACTCTTTTCGAGGATTGCGGATGGAAGCATATTGCGGGAACAAAGAGTTCTGGCACACAATATTTTAAAAAAGTGAGTGAAAGTGCGGACGTGGATATTTTTTCCGATTCTGACTCCAGAGCTTTCCGATATAAAAGACTGTCAAAAATGTACTTGAGTCTTGCTATCTGTTATTTACCTATTCTTATCGCGTTATTCAACAATGATCATCAATATGCTTCTGCTCTTTTAAATCCAAAAGAATTATATTATACTCCTGGTTTATGGGAAAAGGCTGGAATGGACTTTTGGGGAGCTTTTCTTTTTGAAACACCATTTGCACTTTTCAGAGGAATCGTAGTTTTTTGTTTCCCAATCATGGTAATGCTCTACTTTATTTTCAGCATCAAAGCCGATCAAAACTATAAAAACTCACTAAAATAAGTGGGATAGGTACAGTTCCCCACCATGAACCCCAACGCTGGAAACAGAGGAGTCGTCCCAATTTTACCGAATAATACCACTTACCACAAATAAAAACCAACATCCCATTTTTCAAGTTTGTCGTGCACGTAATTGATTTATTGTACAATATAATATCAAAAGAATCCCTCGAGATTTTTCGAACATGTGCGAATAGCGCAGTTCTGGATTTTAAAAAGAATTGACACAATTCAAGAACAAGATTATGTAAAGACTAAGCGAATTTATTGGGCTGGGCTCTCTTTTGGTAGTATAATGAAAAAGTGATGAAAATGTGTCAAAATGCACACAAGGTAACTTGTACATGTGTTATTCTAACTATATATATAACTGTTGGAGGTTTTTAGAAAATGCAACGAACTATAGATAACGAAAAAGATCCGAAAAAGCCTGTTCCTACAACATTTTCAAGAACGAATCCATTTCAAGCAAAAGTTCTAAAGAACATTAACTTAAATGGGGAAGGTTCTAGTAAGGAAACCAGACATATTGAACTTTCATTAGAAGGTTCAGGATTCTCGTACATCCCTGGTGATACACTTGGAATTGCACCTTCAAATGATCCAGAATTAGTCGCAACCCTTCTTGAGGAAATGAAATGGGATGCAGATGAGGTTGTAAAAGTCGGTCGTAAAGGTGAAACGATGCCTCTCAAAGAAGCATTGATTACGTATTTAGATATCACATTACTTACAAAGAAAATATTGCAGGGTGCAGCAGCATTCACTGATAATGAAGAGCTGCAAAAGCTTGTGGAAGATACAGCGGCAATAAAAGAATATTGCGATGGTCGGGACTTACTTGATATGCTGCGTGACTTTCGTCCATGGAAGGCTTCAGCCCAAGATATCGTTGCTTTATTAAGACAAATGGTACCTAGACTTTATTCTATTGCGAGTAGTTTAGCGGCACATCCAGATGAAGTTCATTTAACAATCGGTGCGGTGCGTTATACTGCGCACGGTCGTGAACGCAAAGGAGTTTGCTCTGTACAATGTGCGGAACGAGTTCAGGAAGGCGATACTCTTCCAGTTTTCGTTCAAGTTAATAAACACTTCCATTTACCAGAAGAATTAGATAAAGATATTATTATGGTTGGTCCTGGAACTGGGATTGCACCATTCCGTTCATTTATCGAAGAACTTGCTGTAAATAAGGCAACAGGTCGATCTTGGTTGTTCTTTGGAGATCAGCATAAGGCGACTGACTTCTTGTATCAAGACGAGTTGGAAAAATACAATCAAGACGGAATCTTGACAAAAATCAACGTAGCTTTCTCACGTGATTCAGCTCAAAAAGTATATGTGCAGCATAAGATGCTTGAGCATGGTAAAGAATTATTTGAGTGGATAAACAATGGTGCTTATTTCTATGTTTGTGGAGATAAAGAACATATGGCAAAAGATGTGAACGAAGCCCTTCTCACAATCATTGAACAAGAAGGCAGCATGGACAGAGAAGCTGCAGAAGCATACCTTAAAGATATGAAAACACAAGGTCGTTACCTACGCGACGTATATTAATCGTAAAGTTTACGAACCCTTCGCAATTGGCGAGGGGTTTTTTTAAATGCAAGAATAGTGATTTTATATAAAATGACTTGCGGAAGTCACTAAAAAACTTTAAGAAAATGGTTGTAAAACGCTTTCATATGTTTTATACTTTCACTAAACCGGTTTACTAAACCGATTTAGTGAAACTTCTATTAAGTGTTTAGGAGATAAATAGATGAAAAAGATAACAATTGCTGATGTTGCAAAACATGCTGGTGTTTCAAAAAGCACCGTTTCCCAATATTTAAATCAGCGTTTCGATTATATGCGCGAGGAAACGAAAGAGCGAATTGAAGATGCTATAGAGAAACTTGGATACAGACCAAACATTTTAGCAAGGAGTTTAAAACAAAAATCTACAACAACTATCGGAGTAATCGTTGCAAATATCTTGCATGAATTTTCTACACAAATTATTCGAGCAATTGAAGATGTTTGCAATGAAAGAGATTTCCACGTCATTGTATGCAATGCAGACGATAATCCGGATAAAGAGAAGAAATATATTGATATGTTACGGGCGAAACAAGTTGATGGACTGATTGCTATTCCGACAGGAGAGAATGTCTCATTATATCAAGACCTAGTGAAGGAGAATTACCCATTTGTTTTTATTGACCGCTTGATTGAAGGTGTAGATATCGACGCAGTATTACTAGACAACGAGAAAGCATCTTATCTAGCGGTAGAGTCATTTATTAAACATGGATATTCCAAGGTTGCGATGTTAGCACCTTCTCTACACTCGAATATCACACCGCGTATTGAGAGATTAAATGGATATAAAAAAGCATTGGAACAATACCAAGTCCCCCTAAATGAGGAATATCTTGTTAATTGTGAGATTTCAGAAATGCAACAAGTGTTAGATCGATTGTTACATTTACAACATCCACCGAACGCAATTCTGGCAGGTAATGACTTAGTGTTATATGAAGTATTGGCTTATTCAAAGAAACTAAATATCCAAATTCCTGATGATGTCGCTTTAATTGGCATAGATGACGTCTCATATGCAGAGGTCTTTAGTCCAGCCTTAACAACTATTGCACAACCTACTTTTGAAATGGGAGAAAAAGCAGCAAATATATTATTCGAGAAGATTCAAAACAAAGATCATATAAACCAGGCGGGTATATATCGGTTTGAACCTCGATTACTTGAAAGAGAATCTTATTAAAATGAAGGGTGATAGAAAGTGAAAAAAATAATTGAAACAGTTGCCGAAGAAGTTTCTGGTGTATTAGGACAAATTGATGAAAGTAAAACGTTGGAATTAGCGAATGAATTACAAAATGCCAAGCGAATATTTATTGCCGGTACAGGACGTTCTGGCCTAGTGGGTAAGGTATTTGCAATGCGTTTAATGCATTGTGGATATTCAGTTTTTGTTGTGGGTGAAACGATTACACCAAGCATAGAAACAGGTGATCTCTTGGTTTTAATCTCTGGATCAGGAAATACAGGATCTCTTGTACAGTATGCAGGAAAGGCAAAAGAAATTGATGCAAAAGTTGTGTTGGTTACAACGAACGTGGATTCTTTAATCGGGCAACTCAGTGATATATCAGTAAGAATTCCAGCAGCAACAAAAAAACGCATAGCATCTGAACCTAGTACTATACAGCCGCTTGGTAGTCAGTTTGACCAATCTGCTCACCTGCTTTTAGATGCAATTATTGTTTACCTTTTACAAAAAAGTCCTGAAGGTAAAAGTCATTCCAACTTAAATCAAAAACATGCAAACCTAGAGTAATGTTTGTTTCAAATGAAATTATATTGGGAGGTTGAAGGTGAATGAAAAATAAATACATTTTCATATTACTCGTTTTTTTAACCATAGGACTATTAGCAGGTTGTACTAGTGCAGAAGTGGATGCAGATGGAGATGGGAAAATCAAGATAATCGCAGCACATAACCAAACATCTCCAGATAATCCATATCAAGCAGGAATGTTGAAATTTAAAGATGTTGTGGAGCATGAATCAAATGGAACTATTGAAGTTGAAGTGCATGCCGGAACAATTGGAACAGAAGAATCACAGTTAGTTGAAAAACTTCAACTAGGTGCAGCGGACGTGGTACTCGTTTCGCCAGGTTTTATGACACAAACAGGGATTAGAGAAGTAGATTTATTTTCTGCTCCATATCTCTTTACTAGTTATGACCATTGGTTAAGCGTAGTAGATGGTGAGGTTGGTAAAGAAATGGCTGATATTATCAATGAAAAATCAGATAACTCTTTTAAACTACTAGGTTATTGGTCTGCTGGGGTAAGACATTACTATGGAAAGAAACCGCTTAACTCTATTAGCGACTTGAAAGGAATGTCAATCCGTACCCAAACGTCTGGTGTTGTTTCAGATTTCTGGGAGGCAACCGGAGCCATTCCATCAGGAATTTCATGGGGAGAGCTTTATCAAGGATTACAACAAGACGTTGTTGACTCATCTGAAAACGCTTACCCATTTTTTGTTCAACAAGCTCATCACACAACAAAAAATGGGAAATACATTACCGAAACTGGCCATGACTATACAACAAGATTCTTATTAATCAATGGGAAAAAATTTGACAACCTTTCTAAAGAACAGCAGGACATCATTTTAAAAGCTGCTGAAGAATCGGTAAAAGCAGAACGTGAAGCAACAAACAAACAAGATGTAGAGTATAAGCAAAAAGCAGTTGAAGAAGGCGCAATTGTAAATGAAATTGATAGGCAACCATTCATAGATATTGCAAGACCTATTCTTGAAGACTTTGCAAAGGAAATTGAAGTAGAAGGTTTATTACAAAAGATTATTGAACTCGAATAGTTAGGGGGATTCAAATGAAGCGTTTTGTCCAGACACTTGAAAAATTACAAATCACGCTTGGGGTATTTTTCTTAAGTATTTTCTTTATTGTGATTTTGTTACAAATTATTACCAGACATTTAGGGATATCTGTAATTTGGACAGAAGAGGTAGCGAATTATTCCTTTATTTGGTCGATATTCATGGGCGCAGCGGTAATGGTGAATCGTAGGGAACATTTCAACTTTGATTTCATCATTAAAAAGCTAACAGGAGTAAAGGAGTTAACATTAAAAATTTTTAACGATCTTGTTTTAATTTCATTTAATATTTGTATATTTTTCCTAGGTCTTATCGTTGTAAATGAATTTTGGAATTACACATGGGCTACGTTTCCTGATATGAAAATGGGGTATATTTGGATCGCAATTCCTATTATGGCGGGTACCATGATTATTTACTCGGTATCACATTTAATTAACCATGTTCAAGAATATAAAGCGAAGGAGGTTAGATCATAATGGGATTTATACTTCTTGGATTATTTATCATCTTAATGTTAATTGGAGTTCCAATCGCCTTTGTAATCGGAATCGTTGCTTTGCTTGGTATTTTTGGAATCCCTTACACTCCTGAAGCCACTGTTCCAATGAAGATGGTGAATGGACTTGATTCGTTCGTTCTATTAGCAGTGCCGTTATTTATTTTAGCTGCTAATTTAATGAACTCTGGAAAAATTTCCGAAAAGCTCATTAACTTAGCACTTGCAATTGTTGGTCCGATTCGCGGGGGACTAGCCCATGCAAACGTGCTAGTATCTATGATGTTTGCTGGTGTGTCTGGCGCAGCACAAGCAGATACAGCCGGGGTAGGTAAAATCCTAATTCCGAGCATGTTAAAACAGGGATATGACAAAGAAACCGCAGTTGGAGTTACGGCTGCATCCTCAACTGTAGGGGTCGTAATACCACCTAGTATTCCGATGATTATTTTCGCAGGTTTAACTAATGCTTCGATTGGTGCGTTGTTTCTTGGTGGAATTGTGCCAGGCATCTTAATTGGTTTAGGTATGATGATTTTTATATACATTCTTGCTAGCAAAAGAAATTATCCACGCTCCAAGCGTGTAGAGATGAAAAAATTTGCTAAATTATTCTTTGAAGCAATTCCAGCATTACTAACCCCAATTATTATCATTGGTGGAATCATTTCAGGTTTCTTTACTGCAACAGAAGCGGCGGCAGTTGCATCGCTTTACACGTTGATTGTATGTATGTTCTATTACAAAACGTTAAAAGTAAAAGACCTACCAAAAATTTTAATGGATACGTTAGCATTGAGTTCATTATCATTGTTCGCGTTAGCAGCTGCAAGCGCACTTGGAGAATTAATGAGCTACTATCAATTAGGAACGATAGCCCAAGAATTCTTTGCGAATAATGTTGGGACAGAATGGTTATTTATTATCATTGTTATCGGGTTCTTCCTGTTTGTAGGAACTTTTATGGATGCTATCCCAGCGATGATACTATTCGTACCGGTTATTCTACCAACTGCTCTGCAGTTTGGAATTGATCCAGTACACTTAGGTTTAATTGTTGTAATTACGTTAGCAATAGGATTGATTACACCTCCATACGGATTATGTCTATTATTAGCGGCTAAAATTGGGGATATGTCCATCGAGAGGTCGTTTGTTGCAGTAATACCGTATATTGCAATTATCATTGTGGTATTATTATTTATTGCGTTTTTCCCAGAAATTGCATTTTATATTCCAAAATTGATTAATCCTGGTCTATTTTAAGGATTTACAGGGGTGAGCGATAGCATGGATAACGATAAACGAATTGCGGCTGAAGAAGCAGTTAAATTTGTGAAAAATGGTATGACAGTTGGATTAGGATCTGGCTCTACAGTAAACTTGATGCTAAAAAAATTGAGTGAACGTGTGAAGGAGGGGCTTCACATTAAAGGAATCCCATCGTCGAAAAAAACAGAACGTCTAGCAAAAGAACTGGGCATTCCGTTAACTGACTTTTCCACGACTACACATATTGATCTTGCCATTGATGGTGCTGATGAAATCGATAAGGAACTAAACCTGATTAAGGGTGGGGGAGGCTCACTAGTAAGAGAAAAGATAGTTGACGCTTGCGCAGATGAATTGATTATTATTGCCGATTCTACAAAATTAGTTCCTAAGCTAGGTGCTTTCTCTCTACCAGTGGAGGTTATACCATTTGGATTTGAAGTGACAGTAAAGAGTATTGAAAAAATCGGCGGAATTCCATCGCTACGAATGAAAGAAAATCAAGTGTTTATATCTGACAATAGAAATTACATTTTAGATTGTGACTTTGGACTTATTGATGATGCGATTCAATTACATGAGAGGTTGATTAAGTTAGTTGGGGTAGTTGATACAGGTCTATTTGGTGAGATGGCAGACAAAGTGATTGTGGCTCGGAATGGTAATATCGAAATTCACACAAGAAACTAATTGGCAGCTCCCCTTGTTCAACAAGTGGCAAGTTGAGCTGTGTACAATTTGGCAGAAATAAAGTTTTGGAGGAATCGGTTATGAAAGACGTGATTACGATTGGGGAAGCAATGATTGCATTTAACCCTACTGCAACTGGACCGATGAAATTTGTAAATGGATTTGAAAAAAAAATAGGTGGAGCAGAGCTCAATTTAGTAATTGGGTGTGCGCGACTTGGGTTGAAAACCGGATATATTAGCCGCTTAGGTAACGATGAGTTTGGAAAATACATTCTAAATTTTGCTCGCGGTGAGGGAATTGATGTTTCACAGGTAGAATTTGTTGACGGATATCCAACATCTTTAAATTTTAAAGAAATTATGGAAGATGGAAATGTTAGAACTTTTTATTATCGAGACAAATCCCCTACACTTGCCATGAGTGAAGATGACTTAGATGAAAACTACTTCCAACAAGCAAGAATTCTACACATTACTGGGATTTATCCAGCCATCGGCTCTGTTAACATCAAAGTAATCTATCAAGCTATTAAGCTTGCAAAGAAGTATGGGTTAAAAATTTCCTTTGATCCAAATATAAGACTTCGCATGTGGAGTAAGGAAGAAGCCAGAAAAGTGTTATCTGAGATTCTACCACACGTGGACATCTTACTTGCAGGGGACGAAGAAATGGAAATTATCATCGGTGAAAAGAACCCTGAAACAATTATTGAAAAGATGAAAGCAATGGGCATATCTTTTATTGCTATCAAACAAGGGGAAAAAGGATCAGTCGGTTATTTTAACGGTGATATGATAAAATCACCGGCAATAAAGGCGTCAAAGGTAGTGGATACGGTTGGTGCCGGTGATGGATTTAATGCCGGTGTCCTTTACGGTATTTTAAAAGGTTGGCCACTTGAAAAAACGCTACATTTTGCAAATACAATTGGTTCAATGGTTGTAAGCGTAAAAGGAGATAATGAAGGACTGCCTTATATTGAAGATGTTCAGGCAAAGCTCGGGGAAGTTGAACGAATTGAAAGGTAAGTAGAAATTTCTATTCTTACTTGGTAATGGGAATATGAGGTGATTAGATTGAAATTACAGTTAGCATTAGATAGATTAACAAAAGAAGAGTGTATTCGAATTGCAAAAGAAACTGAAGAAAGTACTGATATCCTAGAAATTGGAACAGGTGTCATTAAAGAGTATGGAATGTCCATTATCAGAGAAATGCGTTCGCTATTCCCAACAAAAGTGATTCTTGCTGATATGAAAACCTGTGATGCAGGGAAACATGAGTCACTTCAAGCATTTGATGCAGGTGCAGATATTACGACCGTAATGGCATTTTCGTCCAACATTACAATTAAAGATACACTAGACATAGCCAAAGAAACAGGAAATCAAATCATGATTGATTTATTAGAGGTCCATTCCAGAGAAAGGCTAATAGAGCTTAAAGAGCTTGGTGTAAAACTAGTAAGTCTACATGTTGGAAAAGATAAACAAACAGAAGGGAACTTTAACACCGAATTATTTTCACTTGTTGAGGGCTTTGGCTTTGAGGTAGCCGTTGCGGGTGGAATTAAACTCGAAAACATACCTGATATTGCTGTTTATAACCCAGACATTATTATTGCAGGTAGTTCTATCACAGGAGCTGAAAATCCTGCATATATGGCAGCCAAAATGAAGAATGGATAAAACTCGACAGCGACTCGACTGAGAACTGTCGAGTTTTTTTATGAAAAAGTATAGTGGAATAGTCGTGGGACAAGGGACCTGTCCCTGTGACCCATTTTTTATTGTGGTGTTACATAGTTGGTGTTAAAATATGGTTAAGTAACATTGGTAATTGGAGGATAATTGGAGGAAAATCCTATGGAGTTTGTTGAACCTATCAAAAGAATTGCTGATATTAAGGGTATGAAGGAAGTATTGAGTCAACATTCACAGCGGGATTTGTTGTTCTTTGTCTTTGGGATCAATACAGGGATGAGGGTTAGTGAATTACTTTCTTTAAAAGTCGGTGATATCTGGGATGGGCAGGATATAAAAGAATTTGTTTCTATAGAAGGCCCCCACACAGATGAAGTAACTGACTTCTATATTAATCTCAGTGTGAAGAAAGAACTAAGGAAATATTTAAGCCAAGTTGATTTACAGGAGTGTGATTATTTATTCAAATCAAAAAAGAATAATAAACCAATTACTCGTCAGCAAGCATACAGAATTATTAATCATGCAGCAAAAGAGGTCGGAGTTCCAGGAAAAATAGGGACTCACACCTTAAGGAAGACATTTGGATATCATGCCTATCGGAAGGGAATAGCTGTTTCCATCTTATCAAAGATCTATCGTCACCAGTCTTCTGCAGAAACATTACATTATATCGGTATTGAAAAAAACGAAAAATACATTATAAAAGTGGATGTTAATTTATAATCCATTATTTGGAAATCTATCTGTATAATACCCACATTAATATACTAGATTTCTATTTTTTAGGTAATACAAATTTACTAGAAAGGAATGATCTAAAATTGCATGTTTTAGTTTCTAAACTTGTGGAAGTTTTGTATGCCGTTCTCCCTATTACCGCTATTGTCTTGATACTAAACTTTACTTTAGTTCACTTAGATATGACACTAATAGTTCGCTTTATCATTGGAGCGATTTTAATCATTATTGGTTTGTCTATCTTTTTATTTGGAGTCGATCTTGGAATTACGCCAATTGGACAGTCAATGGGGGCAAGTATTGCAAAATCTAATAAAATATGGATTGTGGTGATAGCTGGATTAGCGCTAGGATTTTTCATCTCCATTGCCGAACCTGATTTACATATACTCGCCGGACAGGTTGACCTTGTTACATCTGGATTGATTTCTAAGGCTAGTCTTGTTGTGATTGTTTCGATTGGAATTGGTGCTTTAATTGCGGTGGGTCTTGCAAGAATTGTTTACAACTTTCCTTTATATAAATTGTTATCCATTTTGTATTTAATCATCTTTGTACTCGCCATATTCACTTCTCCAGAATTTTTAGCCATATCATTTGACGCTTCAGGGGCAACGACTGGGGCATTGACGGTTCCTTTTATTTTAGCGCTTGCCTTAGGGGTTTCTACACTAAAAAAGGATAGTAAAGCTTCAGAGAAAGATAGCTTCGGTTTAGTTGCAATCGCCTCTACAGGTGCGATCATCTCTGTCATGATCATGAACATCATTGCCAAAACGGATAAAATCTCAGGAAGTTTGGAAAATAATGAGGTTTCAAGCTCTATTATTGGACCTTTCTTGCACAAATTTCCAATCATAGCGTTTGAAATCATTATTGCGCTACTACCAATCTTAATCCTTTTTCTTATTTTTCAAAAAGTCTCATTTAAAAAGTCTAAAAAAGCAGTACGGAAAATTATAATGGGTCTCTTATTTACATTTATCGGACTTGTCCTGTTTTTAGTCGGAGTGAATGCTGGATTTATGGATGTAGGTACTGCAGTTGGGTATAGTATTGCATCTTTAGACAGTAAAGCATATCTTGTTATTGTAGCTTTTATCTTGGGGCTTGTAACAATATTGGCAGAACCTGCTGTTCACGTGTTGACACATCAAATAGAAGATGTTACAAGTGGGTATGTACCGAGAAAGACGGTCATGTTTTCTTTATCTATAGGAGTAGGTATTGCGGTCGCGTTGTCGATACTAAGAATATTAATTCCCGAATTACAGTTATGGCATTATCTTCTGCCAGGTTATATTATTGCGATAGCCATGACTTATTTTGTACCAAAACTGTTTGTCGGGATTGCATTTGATTCAGGTGGTGTTGCCTCAGGTCCAATGACAGCAACATTTATCTTAGCGTTTATTCAAGGTGCTGCTGAGGCAATTGACGGTGCAAATGTCTTAATTGATGGATTTGGAATGATTGCAATGGTCGCGTTAACACCATTAATTGCTTTACAGGTATTAGGATATGTATTTAAATTAAAATCAAAAAAAGGAGGACTGGAGAAGAATGTTGGGTAATTCTGAATCAGCCGACTTTGAACTGGTTTGCATAATTGTAAATCATGGTATGGGAAGTAAAATCATGCAAACAGCTAAGAAATTCGGAATATCAGGAGGAACAGTGTTGTTAGGAAAAGGCACAATAAAAAATCGCCTCTTAGAATTCTTAGCTTTAAATGACGTTAGAAAAGAAATTGTTATCATGGTCTCGAATAATAAGGTAGCGGAACAAGCGCTAGATCAGCTTGATGAAAAATTTAAATTCTCTAAACCTAATCATGGAATAGCATTTACGACTTCTGTTGGTCATATTGTTGGAGCAAGTAGCTGTAAAAGTGAAGAAATTAAAGAAGAGGAAGGTGCAGACAATCCAATGTATCATGCGATTACAGTGATTGTAGAAAAGGGTAATGCCGAAGATGTGATTGATGCAGCGGTCGAAGCTGGTTCTAAGGGTGGTACAATCATGAATGCAAGAGGTTCTGGAATCCATGAAACAAGTAAACTATTTTCAATGGAAATAGAACCTGAAAAAGAGATTGTATTAATTTTAGCTGAGACAGCAAGCACAGATGCAATTGTAGAATCAATTAGGAAAAAAATAAAAATCGATGAACCAGGAAATGGTATCATTTTTATACAAGATGTTAAAAAGACGTACGGAATTTATAAATAAAATGAGGTGCTAGCACTGACGTGTTATAGAAGAGTCAGGGTTGGCACTTTTTTATTTTTAAAAAAGTAATTACAAGTTAGTTGTTTCACTATACAAAGTATATTGAATATGATTTAATGAATGTGTAGGTATCATAAAAGTTACTGGAGGCTGTTATGGTGAAAAACACAAAACCTAATGAACCAATCGTTACACATATTTTTACAGCAGATCCTTCTGCACACGTTTTTGAAGGAAAACTTTATATTTATCCATCACATGACCTTGAACACGATGAACCGTCAAATGATAATGGGGACCAATATAAAATGGAAGATTACCACGTTTTATCCATGGAGGATATGGAAGGACCTATTGTAGACCATGGGGAAGTACTTCATATAAAGGATGTACCATGGGCAAGTAAGCAAATGTGGGCACCTGATGCAGCTTACAAAAATGGCAAGTACTATTTTTACTTTCCTGCACGTGATAAAGAAGGTATTTTCAGAATTGGAGTTGCGACAGGGAATAGCCCAGCTGGACCTTTTACACCAGAGGAAAATTATATACCAGGAAGCTTTAGTATCGACCCAGCTGTTTTTGTAGATGAAGATGATAGCGCTTTTATGTATTTCGGAGGGCTTTGGGGTGGTCAGCTTGAAAAATGGCAAACGGGCTCATTTAAATCTGAGGTTACAGAAGGACCAGCTCCTACAGAACCTGCATTAGGACCGATCTTCGCGGAATTAAATGATGATATGCTTACTTTTAAAAGTGAACCGAAGGAAATTTCAATTGTTGACGAGAATGGAAACCCAATAGTAGCAGGTGACGAAGACCGTCGTTATTTTGAAGGACCGTGGGTTCATAAATACAATGGACTTTATTATCTATCCTATTCAACTGGAACAACACATAAAATTGTATACGCTGTCAGTGAAAATCCACAAGGACCATTCGTGTTCAAGGGAACAATTCTTAAGCCAGTAATTGGTTGGACAACCCATCATTCAATTGTTCAATTTAAGAATAAGTGGTATCTCTTCTACCATGACTGCTCTTTATCAAATGGGATTAACCATAAGCGCAGCGTTAAATTTACAGAACTTAAATACAATGAAGATGGAACAATTCAAACAATTGATCCATATGGAGATAAATAATGTAGAGATTCGACAGGACAGCCTGTCGAATTTTTTTATAAAAAAAGCCCTGCTTTCTATTAAAAGCAGGGGAGAGACGTGGGCGAGTTTCCTTAACCTTTGATAAAGTTGTCTACAGCGAAGGCTGATAGACCTAACGAGGTTGAGTATTTACCGAGTTTTGAAAAATTGAGTTGCAAGTCGTTTTGGTGGAATGCGAGTGTGTGTTTTTCAATCGTATTCCGGATAGGTGATTCGATCCATTCTTTCGCTAATGCAAGTCGATTTCCGATGATGACCTGTTCGGGGTTAAAAGTATTAATGATGTTATTAATTCCAAGTCCTAGATAGTGTCCAATCTCTTCAAAGAGGTGCTTCGCTTTTTTGTCACCATTCTTCGCTAACTCAAGTAACCCTTCCAGTGATTTAATACTAGCATCAGACATTTCAAGTAATGCTTGCTCTGATGCATAAGCTTCCCAGCATCCACGACTTCCACAGTTACAACGCTTACCGTTCATGTCAATAATCATATGTCCCATCTCACCGGAGAATCCATTTATTCCTTTATAAAGCTCCCTGTTAACAATGATTCCGACACCAATTCCTATACCAGCGCTGATATAAAGAATGTTTTTGTGGTTTTGTCCTATACCAAAATTCTGTTCACCAACAGCCCCGGCGTTTGCTTCGTTTTCGATAATAACTGGAACATTGTAGAGTTTTTCAAGCTCCTCCTTTAATTGGATATTACTCCATCCAAGATTCGGAGCTAGCAGGACGGACCCCTCATTATTAACAATTCCCGGTACACCAACTCCGATACCGACAATTCCGTACCTGCTCTTTGGCATTTCATCCATTAGCGACTGAATCATTTTTTGTAAAATATCCATGATTGACGCATAAGTAGTGTGGCTCAGTGTTTGGCTTTTTTCAATTAAAATATTCCCTTTTAAATCGGTAAGGACAGATAGCACATAGTTTACACCAATATCGATTCCAATTGCATAACCTGCATCCTTATTGAAGTGAAGAATCACGGGACGTCGACCTCCACTAGAGACACCTGGTCCTGATTCAAAAATTAAATCTTCCTCTAATAATTCAGTAACTAAAGTTGAAACTGTTGTTTTATTTAAGCCTGAAGTCTGAGCAATATCCGCACGTGAAATTGGCTCGTTTTCCATAATTAATTGAAGGACGAGTGCTTTATTATTTTTTTTAACAACCTGTTGATTCCATGTCATCGTTCTCACTGATTTAACTCCTTATTTGGTATTGTGTTTATTTTATCATAAAACTTAGTATGGTGAATATACGAATGTGAAACTCAGTATATATAAGGAATGGGGGATAAATTAAGTACATATAAATATAATAGTAAAATAATTTTCGAGATACTTAGTTTATTGTATAGACAAACTTTGTAAGCGGTGTTATACTCTGATTATGGAAGCTTGCTTAAAGATGACAAGCTTTTGATAGCATTAAAAAAAATTTCTAAATACCAGGAGGAATAACCCGATGGCTTATTTCGATTCAGTTAACAAAATTAAATATGAAGGCGCTAAATCTACGAATCCTTTTTCATTTAAATATTACAATCCAGAAGAAAAAATTAATGGCAAGACAATGGAGGAAATTCTTCGTTATTCTGTTGCATATTGGCATACATTTACTGCTGATGGAACAGACCCATTTGGTGTAGGGACTGCAGTACGTCCTTGGGATCACCTTAAGGGTTTAGACTTAGCAAAAGCTCGTGTTGAAGCATCTTTTGAGCTTTTTGAAAAATTAGATGTTCCTTTCTTTGCGTTCCATGATGTTGATGTAGCTCCAGAAGGTAGTACATTGAAGGAAACGAATGAAAATCTTGATGTCATTATTGCAATGATTAAAGATTACATGAAGACAAGCAAAGTAAAATTACTTTGGAACACAGCTAATATGTTCACAAACCCACGCTATACACACGGTGCTGCGACTTCTCCAAATGCAGATGTATTTGCTTACTCTGCTGCAAAAGTAAAAAAAGGATTAGAAGTTGCTAAAGAACTTGGTGCAGAAAACTATGTTTTCTGGGGTGGCCGTGAAGGTTACGAAACACTTTTAAACACTGATATGAAGCTTGAGATGGACAACTTAGCTCGTTTCTTCCACATGGCCGTTGATTATGCGAAGGAAATTGGATTAAATGTTCCATTCTTAATTGAGCCAAAACCAAAAGAGCCTACTAAGCACCAATATGATTTTGACGTAGCTACAGGTCTAGCATTCTTACAAAAATATGACCTAACAGATTACTTCAAGTTCAATATTGAAGCAAACCACGCAACACTTGCTGGTCATACATTTGAGCATGAGTTAAGAACAGCTCGTATTAATGGTATGCTTGGTTCAGTTGATGCAAACCAAGGGGATACATTACTTGGCTGGGATACAGACGAATTCCCAACAGACCTATATACAAACACATTAGCAATGTATGAAATTCTGCAAAATGGTGGACTAGGCAATGGTGGTCTAAACTTTGATGCAAAAGTAAGAAGAGGTTCATTTGATACAGATGATCTTTTCCACGCACATATTGCGGGTATGGATGCTTTTGCGGTTGGCTTAAAGGTAGCTAATAAACTAATCGAAGATAAAGTGCTTGATAACTTTGTAGAAGAGCGCTATAGCAGTTATACGAAAGGGATTGGCTTAGAAATCGTAGAAGGAAAAACCAACTTCCGTGAGCTAGAAGCATATGCACTTGGATTAACTGAAATTAAAAATACATCAGGTAGAACAGAACGCTTAAAAGCGTTAATCAACCAATATCTACTAGAAACTTTAAATGCTTAATGAATAGAAAACAAGAATGTGCTGGGTGTATGCTACTCCAGCACATTTTTGTAGAAAAGGATGAGACGGATGAAATATGTAATCGGTGTGGACCTCGGAACAAGCGCTGTAAAAATTTTGCTTGTAAATCAGAACGGGGAAGTAGCAGGTGAGGTATCGAAATCATATCCACTTATAATTGAGAAATCAGGTTATAGTGAACAAAATCCGGAAGAATGGGTTGAAAAGACAACTGCAGGTCTAAAAGAACTTGTTGCTCAATTCGATGGGGACGTAAATGATATTGAAGGAATTAGTTTCTCTGGACAAATGCATGGACTAGTTTTACTAGACAATGAAAATCAAGTGTTGAGAAACGCAATTTTATGGAATGATACAAGAACGACGAAGCAATGTGAGCAAATCTATGAGACTTTTGGTAGGGAACAACTATTGGAAGTAACAAAGAACCCTGCATTAGAAGGTTTTACATTGCCGAAAATTCTTTGGGTAAAAGAAAATGAGCCGCAAATATTCGAACGCTCCAATCTGTTCATGCTTCCGAAGGATTATTTACGTTATCGAATTACAGGTGCCATTCATATGGAGTACTCAGACGCGGCGGGGACATTGATGTTAGATGTGGCAAATCGTGAATGGAGTAAGGAAGTATTAAATGCATTTGGACTTGTGCCAGAATTTTGTCCACCTTTAGTGGAGTCACACGACTTTGTTGGTACGGTAATTCCTGAATTTGCTGAGATAACAGGACTATCTAAGGCTACTAAGGTGTTTGCTGGAGGAGCGGATAACGCTTGTGGCGCGATTGGTTCAGGAATCTTGTCGGAAGGTAAGACTCTCTGCAGCATAGGCACTTCAGGTGTAGTGTTGTCCTACGAGGAACGAAATGATCTTGATTTTGAAGGTAAGGTTCACTATTTTAACCATGGTGAAGAAAACACGTATTATACAATGGGTGTCACTCTTGCGGCAGGATATAGCCTGAGTTGGGTTAAGGATACGTTTGCAAAAGAAGAGACTTTCGATCAATTTTTAGAGGGTATCGAGGAAGTGCCTTCAGGTAGCAACGGATTATTATTTACACCTTATATTGTAGGTGAAAGAACACCACATGCAGATTCGAATATCCGAGGCAGCTTTATTGGTATTGATGCAGCCCATGAACGAAAGCATTTTGCCCGTGCGGTACTCGAAGGAATTACATTTTCTTTGAACGGGTCGATTGAAATCTTCAGAAATAGCGGCAAAACGATAGATACAATTATATCAATTGGCGGCGGTGCAAAAAACGAAGCTTGGCTACAAATGCAGGCCGATATTTTTAACGCGAAAATAGAGAAATTAACATCTGAACAAGGTCCTGGAATGGGAGCAGCCATGCTTGCTGCATATGGCAGTGGATGGTTTGAATCATTAAAAGAATGTGCGGATACGTTCCTGCAAACTTCGAAATCATATGAACCAATTCCAGAAAATGTGGAAGCGTACCAAAAAATATTTGCCATCTACCAACAAGTTTATACCCAAACAAAAGCTCTCAACGAACAGCTAAGAGCCTTTAGAAAATAATGGGACGGGGACAGGTCCCCTGTCCCACTTTCCATTTAAATGAAACAGATTGAAGGCCAGTATTATTCTTCGGTCATTTACATAAGTTCGGAGCAGAGGGAGAAGAGCGTTTTAAAAAGTGAAATCTGATACGAATTGGGCATTATTAACCATCAAATATTGGTCAATAAGAGGATTAATGGATAAGCTGCAATGAAAGGGGATATAAAAATGAATTACCGTGAATTAGGCAACACTGGAATAAAAATTAGTGAAGTGAGCTTTGGTACTTGGGCAATCGGCGGTGCTTGGGGGAAAACGAATGATACTGAAGCTCTAAGGTCTCTGGAATTTGCAATGGATCAAGGTGTAAACTTTTTTGATACAGCCGATGTGTATGGTGACGGACATAGTGAAGAGTTGTTGGCCAAGGCAACAAAAGGCAAGGAAGATAAGATTCATATTGCCACTAAGTTCTGCCGTCAAGGCGACATCTTTGATCCCCAAAATTACAGTTATGAACAAGTAAGCAAATATTGTGAAGACAGCCTTCGTCGTTTAAATCGAGATGCCATTGATTTATATCAAATTCATTGCCCTGCTACAGAGATTTTAAGAGATGGAAGTGTTTTTGAAGTACTCGACCGTTTGCAACTCGAAGGGAAAATTCGTCATTATGGGGTAAGTGTAGAAACAGTTGAGGAAGGTCTTATTTGTTTGGAGAATCCAAATGTGAAGAGCCTGCAAATTATTTTTAATATGTTCCGCCAAAAGCCACTGGATGAGTTAATTCCTAAGGCCTACAATAAAGGAGTCGGACTACTTGTGAGATTGCCACTTGCAAGCGGGCTGCTTACTGGTAAATTTACTGCTGATCATGTCTTTGAAGAGGATGACCACCGTCGTTTTAATGAAAATGGGGAAGCATTTAATGTTGGGGAAACATTTGCTGGACTTGGTTTTAAAAAGGGTGTTGAACTTGCGGACCAGTTAAAGTGGATCGCAAATGGACGTAACTCGATGGCAAGTGCAGCTCTACGTTGGATATTAGATCAAAAAGAAATAACATGTATAATTCCTGGCTTTAAAAATGTAAAACAAGTTCAAAATAACCTGGCATCTCTTGAAGAAAAATCATTTACAAACGAAGAAGCAGAACAAATTCAGCGTTTCTATCATGAAAATGTAAAAGATTTTATCAGAGGAGCATATTAAAGAACGAGCTAGTCTCGTTCTTTTTTATGGACATATGATTCGAGTTTTTATTTGGAAGCGTGAGAGAGTGATATATTTGTTATTCCATGAGGAAACATTACAATCATCAGTTAGAGTGGTTCGGAAGCTTGTTAGGAATTTGATTTGTTACTTGTTGTTGAGCGCTATGAAAGGATTTTAAGAGTAGAGTGTGATAAAATTTCATATCAAAATAATTTTGTATTTGTCGACGTCGGAGGGATTTGATGAGTAAAACAGCAAACCGAGCCTATGCGGCTACATTGTGGATTTCAAAGTTCGCGTATCTAAATCTACTTTGGATTGGATTCTCGTTAGTGGGACTAGTTGCTTTGGGATTCTTTCCAGCAACGGTGGCCATGTTTGCGGTTGTTCGCAAATGGTTAATGGGAGATACTGATATTCCAGTCTTTGGTACCTTTTGGAGTACCTATAAAGCTGAGTTTATAAAAAGTAACGGTCTAGGGTTGATCATTGTAGTGGTTGGAGTCTTGATAATACTTGACTTGTTTTTTGTAAGGAATTTAGGTGGAAGTTTTGTTCGCGCAATTCAAATCCCAATTTATTTGTTTATTTTTGCAGCAGTTATGACGTTGTTGTACATATTTCCGGTGTTTGTCCACTATGAACTTAAGATTATCCATATGATTAAAAACTCATTTTTGTTAATGCTCATTAACCCACTTGAAAATGTTGTGATGGTTATTAGTTTGGTAATGGTATTCTTTGTCATAAAATATATCCCTGGATTGGGCTTTTTCTTCGGGGGGAGCCTATCTGCAGCAATCATCATGGCTGCATGCTACCGTGCTTTTCAAAAGATGGAACGGAAGAAGGAAAGCTTAGGTTAAGTAAAGAAGTTATATTGCGGATTAGAAAGCCATTCTGAATCCCAGAGGTTCTAATTATCTTTTCAAGAGTTGATGTAGGGGAGAAGTATCTTTGGACTGATACTGAATCCTCTTCATGGGGTCAATGAAGGGGAAAAGAATGTTTGGACTGATACTGAATCCTTTTCATCGCGTCAATGAAGAGGAAAAGGAGCGTCGAACAGAATCCGAATCCTCCTCATGGTGTTGATGAAGGGGAAAAGGAGCGTCGAACATAAGCTGAATCCTCTTCATAGCGCCGATGAAGGGGAAAAGAAGCTTTGGATTGATACTGAATCCTCTTCATCGCGTCGATGAAGAGGAAAAGAAGCGTTGGACAGAATCCGAATCCTCTTCATCGCGTCAATGAAGAGGAAAAGGAGCGTCGAACAGAATCCGAATCCTCTTCATAGCGCCGATGAAGGGGAAAAGAAGCTTTGGATTGATACTGAATCCTCTTCATCGCGTCGATGAAGAGGAAAAGAAGCGTTGGACAGAAGCCGAATCCTCTTCATGGCGTCAATGAAGGGGAAAAGGAGCGTCGAGCAGAAGCTGAATCCTCTTCATAGAGTCGATGAAGGGGTAAAAAACGTCGAGCGGGCTCCGAATCCTCTTCATGGTGTTGATGAAGAGGAAAAGTAGTCAAGTTTATGAAGGTCAACCTGTAAGTAGATTAATAGATAACGTTCTTCATAGGGATCATGAAGTCCAAAACGAATGGACTACCTAAGAAAGAGTCTTAATAAAGAACAGCCAACTTAAGATTGCTCAATAGTGTTAAAACCTTCGCCAGCCCCAAACCCTACCATATCAACTCCAAACTCCAAATTCTAAATCCCTCAATTTCCCTCAATTACAAAAAGACAGATAGGAAGATTCAAGTAGAAGCTTTCCTATCTGTCTCTTATTGTTTGACTCCAAACCAAGCCTATTGGCCATTCATATTTCTGGCTGCAGATGGTGGCATGTTTGTTGCGATGGCCCCAATCCCAAGCGGTGGTTCTTACTCATAACCTTATCCTTTCACAGAACCAGCTGCCATTCCTTCAACGATCTTATCACTTAAGAATAAGAAGGCGAGTAGAATTGGCACGATACTGATAACAAGTGTTGCACCGATTGCGCCCCAGTCTGTTAAATATTGACCGACGAAGTTATTGATTCCGACAGTTAGTGTCTTCCACTTATCAGAACTGATGAATGTATTTACAAACACAAATTCGTTCCAGTTGTAAATCATGTTGATTATGGCGGTTGTTGATAATACAGGAACCGTCATTGGTAGCGTAATTTGGAAGAAGATTCGATGTACTGAGCATCCGTCCATAACTGCAGCTTCTTCGATTTCGCGAGGGAATGTCTTATAAAACCCAAGTAAAATCATGATAGTTAATGGCAAGTTAAATGCAGTATAGGATAATACGATTGATAATGGATTATCAATTAAATTTGCACTGTTGTACATTTTAAACAGTGGAATTAGAGTAGAATGTAACGGAATCATATAGGCGACTAAGAATAATCCAAGAACAGGGCCGCTTAGTTTCCAGTTCATTCGTGTTACTGCGAATGTTACAAAGCTAGCAAGAATAATCGTTAGGACAACTGATAATACAGTGATCCATACGCTATTAAAGAAGTAGACACCGATATTTCCGGAAGTCCAAGCTTTCGTATAGTTTTCCCATTGCGGGCTTTGTGGTAAAGAGAAGGGAGACATACCGAAAACTTCTTTATTGGTTTTTAAGGAAAAGAACACCAACCAAACCAATGGATAGATTTGAATAATTGCAAAAGTACCTAGTAAGAGATATAGAAATCCAAATCCAATCTTGTTCAAGAAGGATCTTCTAGGCTTTTGTGTGGAAAGGTTTGGTGTAACTTGTTGTATACGAACCTCACTCATTTTGAATCACTCCCCCTTAAAATTGAACATCGTCTTTAGATTTCGTTAATTGTGATGTTAACCATGTCATAAGAAGACAGATCACTAATAGGCCAAAGCCAATTGCACTACCGTAACCGAAGTTGTTTAATTTGAAGGCTTCTTTGTACATATATGAGGCCATCACTTCACTTGCACCGTTTGGACCTCCTCCGGTCATTACATAGATTAAATCGAAGTATTTCAATGAACCCACAACTGCTAGCATGATTGTTACCTTGAAAACTCCAGAGATGAGTGGAAGTTTGATTTTATAGGCAATTTGAAATGGGCTAGCCCCATCGATTTTTGCTGCTTCGATGACTTCGTCAGGAACATTTTTCAAAGCTGCATAATAGATCAAAATGTAAAATCCTGCGTACTGCCAAATGATTGGAATGAAGATTGCATACAGTGCAATCTTTGGATCAGCTAACCAGATGGGTGTGTTTTCGACTCCAAAGAACTCAAGCAATTTGTTTGCCATACCGTTAGTAGGGTCAAAAATTTTCATCCATAGTTGGGCAATCGCAACAGAAGATAATAGCATTGGTATTAAATAAATTTTTCGCAAAAGGTCAGAACCTTTGATTTTGCTAGCTAAAACAAGTGAAATAGCTAAATATAAAAGTAAGCTAGCTGTTGAAAAGATTGCTAGTAAAAATGAGTGCCAGGTACTTGACCAGAATAATTTATCCTGAATTAAAGTAATGTAGTTTTCTAATCCGATAAATGTCATTTCACCTATTCCGTCCCAATCCATGAGACCGTAGTAACCTGATAAAGTAATTGGAATATAAATAAGGACTAGAATGAGAAGTAAAGCAGGGAGTGTATAAAGGGCGATAACGAACTTATTCGACATCACAGTTTTCATAATGGTTTTGCCCCTTCCTTTCTATGAAGAAGAGGGCATATTACAAGCAATATGCCCTCTCTCTTTAAGCCACAATTATTTTTCGGCAGCAAGAGCTTCCTCTTGTGTTTTTGTAAATTCTTCTGGAGTTGTTTGTCCGCCAAATAATGCCTGAATTTGATTTAAGTGAACATCAGCCACGCCAGCAGACATTTGAACATCTGCATAAAGTGTTAAGTTTGAAGCATTTCCTAAATCGTTAAGAATGTCAATGTACATTGGGTGAAGGTCGCCAGCAGATGTATCAACAACTGTTGCAGGGATTACACCAGCATCAACAACTGAACGCTTGCCCCACTCATCAACAAGGTAAGAAACAAATTCTTTTGCTTCATCTTTTACTTTTGATTGTTCAGAAACGAATAAACCAACACCAGGACCACCTACGTAGCTATCAATGTCACCTTTGCCACCTTCATAGGTCGGGAATTTAAAGTACCCAATTTTATCTTTGAATTCTTGATCGACATCAGGTGATGTTGTATAGTTTGGTAGTTCCCAAGTTGCCATTAAGTACATAGCTGCTTGTTCATTCATGAAGTATCCTTTTGCTTCATCATTTGAAAGACCATTAAATCCTTTAACAAATGCATCCATATTTACAAGGTTTTCGATTTCCTCAGCAGCTTTTACAAGTGCTGGATCTTCAAAGCTACCTGTACGATTGATTGCATTATTTAAGCTTTCAGGCCCTCCGATTCTATCTGCAAGGTACATGTACCACATAGAGCCAGTCCAACGGTCTTTGTTACCTAAAGTGATAGGGGTAACGCCGTTATCAACAAGTGTTTCAACAACATTTAAGAACTCATCATATGTTTTTGGAGCTTCTAAATTATATTTTTCAAAGATTTCCTTATTGTAGTAAACTGGAGTAATGTTTAATTCTAAAGGTAAAGCATATGGTTTTTCTTCAACTGAGAAGGCATCCAAAGTGCCAGCTACGAACTTATCTTTTTCAACAATATCATCAAGTGGAGCGAACATATTTCCATCAACAAAAGGCTTCATGTAACCAGCAGCCCAAGTAATACCTACGTCAGGAAGTTCGTTTGAAGCTGACAATACTTTTATTTTCTCTTTGTATTGCTCGTTACCTAAAATTTCAGTTTGAATGTCTACATCTGGGTTCTCTTCTTCATAAGCCTTGATAATATCATCTACTATTGTAAACTGCGCATTGGAGCTACCTTCTGGCCATAAGTGCATCATTTTTACAACGGTTTTATCACTGCTAGATCCACTGGAATCTTTAGCGGTTTCATCTGATGAAGAACATCCTCCTAAGATTAAACCACCAGCTAATGCCATTGACATCACAGTAGCAAACGCTTTCTTTTTCATTAATCAAAAACCCCCTTAATTTGTCTTACCCTCTTTGCCTTACACTTAAAGTCTACCATCATGGGAATTTTCAAAAAAGGGAACGATGATTGGGAAAAATACTACTATTTTTAGAAAGCCCTTTCACTTCTTGTTTTTCGATATGTGGTAGGTGTCATTCCTTCATACTCTTTAAAAATCTTAATAAAATACTTAGCTGTTTTATAGCCAACTTCTTCAGCAATTTCATTGATGGTATGATTGGTAGAAAGGAGAAATTCTTTTGCACGTTGAATTCTACGTCGTGTCACATACTCACTAAAATTTAATTTCACTTCCTCTTTAAATAACACGCTAAAGTAACTAGGGTTTAAATGCACATGAGCTGCAACGTCTTTTTGGCTAATATCATCCTTGATGTGACGATCAATGTAGGTAATAGCCTCACGAATTGTATCTGTTGTTGTATCCATTTTCGTTGAGGCATCAATGATTTTTTTATCGACAACTTTCTCAATCATTCCTACTCTGAACTGATTTTCCAAAATTTGAATCGCTTCTTCAACCGCGTCAAGTAACTTAGATTTGCTTATTGGCTTTAAAAGATAGTTCACGACTCCAAGACGGAGCGCCTCTTGGGCATACTCAAACTCTGAGTAAGCGGATATAACAATAACGACTGGTGACATTCCTTTTTCTTTTATTGTTTTTAATAGCTGAAGTCCTGTCATTTCAGGCATACGTATATCGGAAAGTAATATATGGATCTTTTGATTTTCTGCAATTTGTAACACTTCCTCACCGCTTTGAGCAGTGAGGATATTAAATTCACCATTATTCCAATTTTCCAACGTCCTTTGCAAGCCCTGCCTAGTTCTTGGTTCATCATCAACAATCACGATATTTTTGAAAAACATTTTAATTCCCCCCATTTATTGGAATTTCAAATGAAATTCGTGTTCCTTTATCTGGCTCACTTTCAATTAAAAGTTCGGGATGCAAATTCTCGTTGTAATAGAGTTTTAATCGTTTATATACATTTGAAATGGCAATGCCTTTACCCCTTGTTGAAGCCACACTGCCAGTTTTCATAGATTCAGATATTTGATTGATTCGATCTTGGTCCATTCCTGGACCGTCGTCCTGAACAGATATTCTAATTCTATCAGTTTTAACTGATTCAATGGATACAGTTACAAGACTATCACCGACCTTATTCCCAGCCCCGTGTAAGATTGCATTTTCAACAAGTGGTTGAATGATGAGTTTTGGTATTCGAATATGTTCAAATTGCTGTGGAACAGAGACCTTCCATTTCAATCGATCACCAAAACGCATTTTCATAATTTCCATGTAGTCACTAATATGTTTAATTTCTTCCTTTAAAAATACCCAATCATCATCTGTTTCTTTTGTAATGGTGTATCGAAATAAATCAGACATTGCAATGACGACTTCGGATAACTCATCTTCATTTTTTTCTTCAAGTGACCAATGAAGGGCATCCAAGGTATTGAAGAGAAAATGCGGATTGATTTGTGCTTGTAAAGCTTTTAATTCGCTTCTACTTCGTAAAATTTCCTTTTGATAGACCATTCGGATTAGGTGATTTGTTTCCTTTACTAGTTGATTGTAGGTACTGTTTAGCTCATTGATCTCATTTACAGATGAAACATCTGGATTCAAAGTTAGAGCACCTTGGCCAGCACGCTGCATTGTTTTTGTTAAGTGGACAATCGGTCTTGTAATGACAGTTGAAAGAAATAAGGAAAAAATCATAAAAATGATTGCACCAGCTACACCAGATAAAATGATGCCTGTCCGAATTCCAGCTAGCCCTTTTGTAAGTTCACTAATGGGCGTTAATATAAGGACGGTCCAGCCTGTAAGTTTGGAAGTTTCCTTTGTTACAATATAGTCGCCTTCGTCGAGTTGAACAGTACCCTTAGGACTTGAAAGAATTTTTGAGATATCTCCATTGTAATTTTGAACAATTGGCTGATCGTTTTCGTCCAAAAGAATGGAGTATTGGTTGTTTGATACTGGAAATTGAAAATGGTCACGGTTTATACTTATTAAAAGGTAACCGCCATGTACAAATCTGCGCTCGATTAAACTAATCCTACGTATGGCTAGGAAATTGTTTTTATCTTGCGGGTCATCTCCTATCCAAACCATTCCACCCTTTGCAAGCCTAGCTTTTTCAATCCATTTCTTCTCTATCCGATTTTTTAATAAGTCTTCATCTAGGGGAATAACACGTTGTTGTTCCCCAGAAAAGATTTGAAATGAAAAGATGCCATCTGTATTCCCCATAATACGGTTTACATGTCCCATTAATTGTTGACGTTCCTGGAAGGAGATTTCTTTTCCATCAAACATTTTTGTTAGGGCTTTTTGAACGCCCTCGTCCGTAATGACGAGCTTTGACGACATATTAATTTGTTCGTATAAAGATTCCATTCTACCGTTTGCCTCAATCGCAACCTGGCGGATTTGTTTTTCTGCATTGCTTTTTAAAAGAGTAGAGACCTGTCTTAATGTTAATAGACCTACAATCAAAAGAACGATAATCATGACAAATAAGAAGATAAATAAGATCTGATTTCGTAATGTGTTCCATTTTTTAAATTTTTTGATCATGGGCTTTCGCCTTTCTATTTTGTCATTAGTTTAATAATCTTGTATATTTGTAACCGTTATCATCGAGAGGGATGTTAAAGTTTTAAAACACAGGAACTAAGAACTAGTGCCATTTTATCATTTGTTAAGGGAATTGAAAATGCTTGTTTATCGGTTAGACTAAGTTATGGTGGAACCTTGCTCTAGTGCTCTATAGTTGTTTTAAATAAATATATGAAACAATAAAAAAATTTTTTATCATCTATAAAAAAACCATTGACTAAATTATCTAAAATGTTTAACATTACAACTAAAGTTAAATAATGCAATTCTTCTTATCAAGAGAGGTGGAGGGACTGACCCTACGAAGCCTCGGCAACCAGCATTTGAATGCCCGGTGCCAAGTTCAGAGGAGTATTTTTATTCCGGAGATGAGAAGGTGGACGAATGCAAATATTATTATTGTAAATTCTTGCGCCCCTTCTGGTCTTTCAGAAGGGGTTTTTATTTTAGGCTATTTTCGTAAACTTTGTTGCTTTTTGATCCGAATATGCAAGGGATATATTATTGTCCAATTAATTATTTCAGTGGATGGTACGGGATCCTCGAAAATGCTTGCATTTTCTTCGTGCGGTGTAGTTTCGAGGAAGCAATTCAAGGTCCCGCGGGAATAGCGATCCAGGTGAGACCCCGCAGTGACATAGCGACTTGTCCAGTTGCAGCGGCTAGAAACTCGAGAAATTTCAACTCCTCCTTCAGAGGCAAAATACGCCTCTTTGTCGGAGTCTCCGACGCACACGACGTGGCGCTTTAGTCGGCCAATTTTCTCGTTTCTGTGCAAGCCGCCTCCACATTTCGTTGAGGAGGCTTGCGGATCGTCCGCGGAAAGCGAGTACCAGGAGCGGTAATCACCCTACATATAAAAGCAACAATCTTTTAGAAAAGAGCCTTATTTTAAAGTGGAAGAAGGAGAACTTTTCAACAGTTAATTTAAATAGAAAAAATCTTGGCAATAGATATATTTTTCTAAAAAATATATTGACTGAAAAAATAAAGTATTCTATAATACTTTATATTAATGAAGGATTAAAGCGTTAATACGTCATTTTAATAAAATTCTTATCCAGAGAGACTGAGGGAACAGGCCCGATGAAGTCCAGCAACCTTCAAGTGAAAACTTGAAAAGGTGCTAATTCCTGCAGATGTGTGTACATCTGAAAGATAAGTTGAGGCCCCCTCTTCTTATTTTGAGGGGGCTTTTTATTTACATAAAATAAAAACTTATCTAGCAAACTTGCAGAAAATTGAACTTGGAGGTTTAAACAATGACAAAACAATATGAAACTTATGATGATGAAACGATACTTTTACATGGTGGTCAATCCCCAGATCCTACAACTGGTTCACGTGCAGTACCAATATATCAAACGAGTTCTTTCGTCTTTCATAATACAGATCATGCTCAAAGTCTATTTAGTCTTGATGAGTCAGGTAATATTTATTCTAGAATCGGTAACCCGACTGTTGATGTGCTTGAGAAACGAATCGCGTTGTTGGAGGATGGTGTCGCAGCTGTAGCAACATCTTCAGGAATGGCCGCAATTGCTCTATCCATTATGAACGTCGCACAAGCAGGAGACGAAATTGTAGCAGCTTCCAACTTATATGGCGGAACTTACAATCTTTTCGCTGTTACGCTTCCGAAATATGGAATCAAGACTCATTTCGTTGATCCAACAGATCCTGAGAATTTTAGAAAAGCTATAACACCTAAAACAAAGGCCGTATTTGCAGAAACGATTGGAAACCCAAGCTTGCATGTTTTAGATATTGAAGCAGTATCAGCGATTGCACATGAAAATGGAGTACCACTCATTATAGATAATACATTTGCTTCTCCATATGTTTGTAAACCAATCCAATATGGTGCTGATATAGTGGTTCACTCCGCAACAAAGTGGATAGGTGGACATGGAACGACAATTGGTGGGTTAGTCGTTGATGGAGGCCGTTTTAATTGGAACAGTGAAAAGTTCCCAGGCTTTACAGAGCCAGATCAAAGTTATAACGGAATTAAGTATGCAAATGAATTTGGAACTTTAGCATTTAGTACCAAACTTAGAGTTCAGCTTTTAAGAGATTTTGGTTCTTCATTAAGCCCACATAGTGCGTTCCTATTGATACAGGGTCTTGAAACATTACACCTAAGAATCGAAAAACATAATGAAAATGCACTGAAAGTCGCAAAATTCTTAAATGACCATCCTGCGGTTGATTGGGTTTCATACCCTGGTCTTGAAGAGCATCCAGCACATGAACTAGCTACTAAATATTTGCGTTCGGGATATGGCTCAATCGTAAACTTTGGCATTAAGGGTGGAAGAGAAACCGGTAAGAAAGTAATTAATAACATTGCACTATGGTCACATGTAGCAAATGTTGGAGATGCCAAGTCACTTATTATTCACCCGGCATCAACAACTCATCAGCAATTAAGTGCGGAAGAGTTAGTAAAAACTGGAGTAAGTGAAGAATTAATCCGATTATCAGTTGGTATTGAATCATACCGTGATTTAGTTAATGACTTGGACCAGGCTTTTTATGAAGCGACAGGCATTTCATCAAAAGGGGAGCAAAAAGGAGAAACAGCGGTTAATGATGAGGGAGTCATACGCTGGGCACTTCAATCAACATTTATTCGTGAAGAAGTTGAAGGGAAAGAAGTTCAGCGTGCAAAAACAATTGCCGTTGTTGGTCTAAGTGGTAATCCAGCTCGCCCAAGCTACAGACTTGCACGAAAAATGCAGCGTCTCGGTTATAAAATTATCCCGGTTAATCCAAGGGAAACAGAGGTACTCGGTGAACAGGCATATCCAGATTTAACATCTATTCCGGTAAAGGTAGATATCGTTCAAGTATTCCGTAGTCCTGAGGCAGCAATTGGAGTTGCAGCTGAAGCAGCAAAGATTCAACCAAAAGTATTCTGGTTACAAGAAGGTGTTATTTCCCCAAGGGCAGTGGAAGTTGCGAAAGAGGCAGGACTTGAGGTAGTACAAAACAGATGTACCTATAAGGAGGCACAACGTCTCAGAGGTGCTATTGTTACGTATGCTTGTGAAATATAATTGTGAAGATTTCCCCTACCTCTATAGGTAGGGGATGATTGTAAAGAGAAACTATTAAAATATGAACTAAGGGATGGGTGTGTGCTTAGAATAATGCTTCTCTTAGTATGAGGGAGGAATAGATAATGACAACACAACACAGTTTACTAGAATCCAAGGTTCTATGGGAGCCGAGTGAAACTTGGGTCTCACAGTCGAATTTGGTGAAGTTTTCACAAGAGGTCGGTTTTCCACTCCTACCCTATGAACGTTTTCATCGCTGGTCAGTCGCTCAACCTGAATCATTCTGGTCAGCGGTATGGGACTTTGCAAAAGTTATTGGAGATAAAGGAGAAAGAGTCGTAGTTCCTCCAAGCGATGGTGGAATGCTAGGTACACAATGGTTTCCTGATTCTAGATTAAATTTTGCAGAAAATATTTTACGTGGTGACGATCAGCAAACCGCAGTTATTGAATCAGATGAAAACGGCGTCTCTCAAACAATCACAATGGGAGAATTGCGTAATAGGGTGGCACGTGCCCAGTCTGGGTTAAAGAGTTTGGGAGTAAGTGCTGGTGATCGTGTTGCTGGAGTTGTAACAAATAGAATTGAAGCATTCGTAGCCTTATTGGCAACCACTTCATTAGGTGCTGTTTGGACATCATGCTCTCCTGACTTTGGTCCAAAGGGGATTATCGATCGGATTGGGCAAGTTCATCCAAAAGTATTAATTGCAACTTTGGATTATCAATATAACGGAAAGTCTTATGATATTCGAGATAACATCTCCGCTGTAAGTGAGGTACTGAACGATGTTTCCGCTATTGTGACTTTATCTGAGAGTGCAGATATATCGATTAATCAAGAAACGAAAGTGATGAGCTGGCAAGAGCTATGTCAAAATGAATCATCCCATCTGGAATTTACACAAGTTCCATTCAATCATCCACTTTACATCCTTTATACTTCGGGGACCACTGGGCTGCCAAAGGCCATTGTTCATTCAGTCGGAGGTACATTAATTCAACACTTAAAGGAACATCAGTTACATTGTGATTTAAAAGCTGGAGATGTCTTGTTTTGGTACACCAATACAGCATGGATGATGTATCCTTGGCTGCTATCTGGATTAGCAAGCGGTGCTGCCATTCTTCTTTATGACGGGTCACCAATACCTAAGGCGAATATAGGGATTCTTTGGGAGATTGCAGAAGAGATTGGGCTTACGCATTTCGGAACGAGTCCTAAGTATTTAGACACCTTGGCGAAGTCAGATTATCAGGTTGGTCAGAGACACAACCTCTCATCTTTACGCAGTGTTCTTTCTTGTGGAGCACCTTTATCGGCGGAACAATATGATTGGATTTATAGCGATATTAAACAGGATATCATGTTGGCTTCGATTTCAGGTGGTACCGAAATCATTGGCTGCTTTGTGATGGGTTCTCCTGTACATCCAGTGAGACGCGGGGAAATTACCTGTAAAGCACTGGGGATGGCAGTAGATGTCCTCGATGAAAGAGGTGTATCCGTAATCAATGAAAAAGGGGAGTTAGTGTGTACAAAGGCTTTTCCTAGTATGCCAATCACATTCTGGGGAGAGGACGGAGATGAGCGCTATTTTTCCGCATATTTTGCTGAACGTCCTGGTATATGGTCACATGGTGACTTCGCTGAGCAAACAATAGAGCAAACGTTAGTTATTTATGGAAGAGCTGATACGACGCTTAATCCTGGGGGTGTCCGGATTGGAACTGCTGAAATTTACCGAGTTGTGGAGCAGCTTCCTCAGGTACAGGACTCAATCGTGTTTGGCTACCCTGTTGATAATGATGAGGAGATTGCACTGTGTGTCGTCACCGAGGATGGATCACTGGATAAAACATTAGCGATTCAGATTCGTAAGGAAATTAGGGAAAAAGCTTCACCGCGGCATGTGCCAAGGCGTATATACGGTGTCAAAGAGATTCCTTATACAATTAACGGCAAGAAGGTAGAGGGGGCAGTACGTTCAACTGTTCTTGGACAGCCAATAAAGAATAGGGGTTCACTTGCCAACCCAGCGTGCCTAGAGGAATATAGCAGCTTGTCCGAAAGGAGTTTCGTATAATGGGTAAACTCCAAGTTCCGAAAGGTGCAATTATAGGGATTGGAGAACTTACTCCAGTCCGTTATAGCGAGGGTGTGACAACTCTTGGATTAATTGCCGAGTCAGTAAGGCTGGCCATTCAAGATGCCGGAATTGAAAAAGACGAGGTAGATGGTTTATTAGTTGGCCCCCAAGTAGGCGAAACTCCGCAGCATGTGCCAGCTACTGTTGCGGAATACCTTGGTCTTGAGCCGACAATGTCAAATGTAGTTGATCTTGGAGGTGCTACCGGTGCGGGAATGATATGGAGAGCGGTGGCTGCAATAGAAGCGGGAATGTGTGAAACAGTTGTATGTGTGCTTGCCAATATCAATGAAAAAGGAAAAGCTTTACGTTCACCAAATCGTAATCCAATTCGTGAATTTGATGTTCCATTTGGTGCTTCTGGCGCAAACACTTCTTATGCGCTGTTAAAGCAACGGCACATGGCCGAGTATGGATCAACACAAGAAGATTTTGCACTCATTGCTCATTGGGCACGAAAAAATGCGCAGCTCAACCCTAAAGCCATTACATACGGAAAACCAGCCTCAGTAGAGGACGTGTTGAATTCACCGCTAATTGTGGATCCCTTGCATTTATTTGAAATCGTTATGCCTGTAGCAGGTGGCGCAGCTGTCGTTGTTACCTCTGCCAAAAATGCCTCTAAGGGAGGACATCCTCCAGTTTATTTACTAGGGGCGGGTGAAAAAATCACTCATAGAGCCGTCAGCCAAGCCCCTTCCTTGGAAAATGCTCCACTAAGCTATGCGATCCCAAGGGCATTGGAACAAGCAGGTTTATCCGTTCAAAACATGGATTTACTTTCTATCTATGATTGCTATACGAGTGTAGTTGCACAAACATTAGAAAATGCTGGTCTATGTGCACCTGGAAGATTTGGTTCATGGATGAAAGAGCATTCATTCGGTCATGATGGGGATTGGCCACTTAACACGCACGGGGGACAATTAGGATTTGGTCAGGCAGATCTTGCTGGTGGAATGTCCCATATTATTGAAGCTGTTCATCAATTGCGACATGAAGCAGATTTGCGACAAATTCCAAATGCCCGTCATGCTCTGATAACAGGGAATGGAGCTACATTGAGTGAAGCTGCTGCTCTGGTCTTGGGGGTGGAATTATGATAGAGAAATTTGAAAATTTAACGGTCCCAGGACCAACAATAACACCTATCACTAAGCCGTTCTGGGATGCAGTAGCTCGTAAGGAATTTATTTTGCAGAAATGCTGTGATTGTGGTGAATGGGTATTTTATCCTCGTTCCCATTGTCCGCATTGTTGGAGTGACCAGTTAGAATGGAAACCAGCTTCAGGAGAAGGAACATTAAAGACATGGAGCATTGTACACAGACCTGGCCATCCTGGATGGGCAGAAGTTACACCTTATGTATTAGGGATTGTTGAACTAGAAGAAGGCCCATCGATGCTGACACATCTTTTAGTTGATTCTGATCAAAAATTAAAAATTGGGCAGCCGCTGAAAGTCAAATATATAAAATGCAATGATGTGTGGTTGCCATTTTTCGAAAGTAAGGAATGAAAAATAGCATTAAGACATATTACACCAGCGTAAAAAGGGAGGAAAGTCGATGTCTACAGCTCCAGTAATTCAGGAGGATATAAATACCGAGAAAAAAGGTTTTTCTAAAGAACATCGCAAGGTCGGTTTGGCTAGCTTTATTGGTACAACAATTGAATGGTATGATTTCTATTTATACGGTACAGCTGCTGCTTTAGTATTTCCAGCATTGTTTTTTCCAACTTTCGACCCTCTATACGGGACATTAGCGGCCTTTGGGTCATATGCCGCAGGATTTATCGCACGGCCCTTAGGAAGTATGGTATTTGGACATTTCGGCGATAAAGTTGGTCGGAAAAAAATGCTTACACTTTCACTATTATTAATGGGAATAGCAACATTCTTAATGGGGCTGATACCATCCTATCAAACAATCGGATTGATGGCACCACTATTAATAAGTCTTCTACGAATTGTCCAGGGATTTGCCGTTGGAGGCGAGTGGGGCTCAGCTGTAGTAATGGCTGTCGAGCATGCTCCAAAAGGAAAACGGGGATTATACGGTAGTTTTCCACAGATGGGAGTTCCTGCTGGTCTTCTCTTATCCACCTTCGTGTTCTCGACGGTAAATAACAATATGTCTAATGAAGCTTTCCTTGCCTGGGGCTGGCGTATTCCTTTTTTACTAAGTGCAATACTTGTCATCATTGGACTTTGGATTCGCTTAAGAGTCAGCGAGTCGCCTGTATTTGAGGATTTGGCAGAAAAGAAACAGTTAGAAGAAAAACCTGTGCTCACCGTACTACGTAGCCAGAAAAAACCATTATTCTTAACGATTGGTATGAAATTAGTTCAAAACGGAACATTTTATATCTATTCTGTATTTGTTCTAACCTATTTAGTAGGAACGGTTAATGTTGACCGATCTATTGGTCTAAATGCAGTTATGATTTCTTCGGCAGTTGGTTTTGTGACCATGCCACTATGGTCCTATTTATCAGATAAGATTGGCCGTAAACCTGTCTATTTGGGTGGAACAATAGCGACGACGCTTTTCATTTTTCCATTTTTTGCGCTGATGGACACAGGGTCAGTACTTTGGATCACAATAGGAATCGTGCTTGGATTGAATGTCATACATGACTCTGTCTACGGCCCTCAGGCAGTATACTACTCTGAGCTTTTTGGGTCGAAGGTTCGTTTAAGTGGAGCATCCATTGGTTACCAAATTGGAGCTATCCTAGCAGGTGGATTTTCCCCTCTAATTGCGACTTGGTTACTAGCAAAATATAATGGGCAAAGCTTACCAATTATTCTATATTTAGTCTCATTAGGTGTGATTAGCATTGTTGCAACGTTATTTGCACGGGAAACGTACCGTGATTCACTAACCCAGTAATTTAGTAGTTTCAAAAAAGGATGGGTGATTTCGTTGAAAAAAACTGTATTAATTGATGGAGTTCGTACTCCTATTGGACGGTTTAAGGGAAGTTTAAGCATGAATACAGCAACTGAACTAGGTGTTGCGGTAGTTTCGGAGCTCGTTCGCCGTGTTCCTGAAACGGCTAATGCAGATGGCGTTATACTAGGTCAAGTCATACAGGCTGGGCAAGGTCAAAACCCTGCGCGTCAAGTTGCTTATCAAGCTGGTGTTGGGATACATACTCCCGCCTTGACATTAAACAGCGTTTGTATTGCTAGTTTAGCAGCAGTATCTGACGCTGCTCGCCGTGTAGAAAGAGGAGAAGGGGACCTATTTGTTGTTGGGGGATTCGAATCCATGACGAATGCACCACATCTATCTAACCTTAGACGAGAAGTTAAAATGGGTGCTATTGAATTCTATGATACCTTGAATGACGGTTTATGGTGTGCGCTTTCTGATCAATCAATGGGCGGGTTATCTGAACGTACAAATCGTGAATTACAAATTAGCAGAGAAGAACAAGACGAATTTGCTCTACACTCACAACTACGGGCAGCTCGTGCACAAAGTAATGGAGTTTTTAAGGATGAAATAGTTGAAGTTAATGTTTCCGGCAAAATTCTTACCGAGGATGAATGTATTCGTCCTCAAACCTCCATTAACAAACTACAAAAGCTTTCCCCGGCATTTGAAGAAGGGGGAACCATTACTCCTGGAAACGCTAGTCCGATGTCAGATGGTGCCAGTGCAGGCCTAATATCTAGTTTAGACACATGTGAAAAAATAGGTAAGTCACCGCTAGCAACCATTATTGACTGGGCATTTGTGGCAGGGCCAGATCCATCATTGCACCTCCAGCCGGCAAATGCGATACGGGCTTTATTGGAACGTACAAATTTACGCCTTTCAGATATTGATTTGTTTGAAATTAATGAAGCTTTTGCAAGTGTTGTGATAGCTAGTCAGCAAGAGCTCGGTCTTCCTTCGGATGTCGTTAACGTGAACGGAGGAGCAATAGCACTTGGTCATCCTCTAGGTGCTAGCGGATTCAGGCTTGTATTAACACTTGCTCGCGAACTTAAACGACGTGGCGGCGGCCGAGGCATTGCCTCAATGTGTGGCGGTGGAGGTCAAGGAGCAGCCGTCTTAATAGAAGTAGAATAGTATTTCATAATATATCAAGAATACTCAATATGAAAAAATATGAGTCTAGTGAAATGTTTAAAGGCTTCTGTCCTTTTTGGTGGGCAGATGCCTCTTTTTTTGATGAATTTTGCGTGCAAATGTTATAATTAAATAATTATTTTGAAATATCAATCAACATCGAGGTGCAGCATGGGAAAGCGTATAGGAATTTATTTTGGAGGACTCGCTCTAACTGCGTTAGGAATTGCTTTTATTATTCAATCATTGATCGGAGCGGGGCCATGGGATACCGTAGCTGTAGGGCTTACAGAGCATTTAGGTTTGACGATTGGAACGTGGTCAATTTTCACACAGTTCACTTTTATATTCATTACCTGGATTCTTGAAAAAAAGAGATTGCGAATCGAATCGGTTATTCCAATCTTAATCCGAAGTGTTTTTGTTGATTTTTGGTTTTATATTGTATTAGGGAATGTTGACTTTACATCATCTCGGGAATTACAAATTGTCAGTTTCATTGTAGGTCTTGTTATCGCTGGAATTGGGATTGGCATTTATATGGAGGCGAATTTACCTAAGACACCAATAGATGGAATGATGGTTGCGTTTTGCAATCGGTTCGGTTTAAGCTTTAATATTGTAAGAATGGGGATTGAAGGTACAGGAGCCGTTCTCGGATTTCTTTTAGGAGGACCGGTTGGACTTGGGACTCTAGTGATTGCGTTGTTTTTAGGTAAAATCATTCAAGTTGTCAATAATAGAACGAAGAAAGTCTTGCAAATCGCGAGCACAACTCATTCTTATTAAAACATATTAATTCAAGTAACAATCTGATAAAATGAACATGAATCTAAAATAGAGGTAAATGCTATGAATCCGTTAACAAATTATATTGAATTTAATAGAGAAAAATGGGCGGAACTGCGCAATAAAACTCCTTTGTTACTGTCTGAAGAAGAACTAGAGAGCATTCGTGGTATCAACGAGGAAATCTCTCTTCAGGAAGTAAAAGAAATTTATTTGCCATTGACCCGTTTGATCAATCTAAAGGTAAAAGCATCGCAACAGCTACAGGGAGCAACGAATTCATTTTTAGACTATAAAGCTAAGAAAATTCCATATATTATTGGAATTGCAGGTAGTGTGGCTGTAGGGAAAAGCACCGCAGCGAGGGTGATCCAAACTCTATTATCACGTTGGGATGAGCATAAAGAGGTAGGGTTAGTTACAACAGATGGATTCTTGTATCCAAACTCAACCTTGGAGAGTAAGGGCTTGATGAGCCGAAAAGGATTTCCCGAAAGCTACGATACTCAAAGATTAATTGAGTTTATGATGAAGGTAAAGTCTGGTAAGTCGAAAGTGGAGGCTCCACTTTACTCTCATCTAACGTATGATGTGCTATCCGATAAGGTAGAGGTTATTAAGCAGCCAGATATTTTAATCGTTGAAGGGATAAATGTCCTTCAAGTCAGCAAGTCCCATTCGGTTTTTGTCAGTGACTTTTTTGATTTCTCAATTTATATTGATGCGGACGTAAGAAATATTAAAAAATGGTACATTGAGAGATTTTTGACACTGCAAAAGACGGCGTTCCAGAACCCAATGTCTTATTTTCATCGCTACACATCGTTGTCAAAAGACGAGGCGATTAAAAAGGCAACTGACATCTGGGAGGAAATCAACGCCAAAAACTTACGAGAGAACATTCTCCCTACACGTCGTCGCGCAGATATCGTCTTCAAAAAAGGCCCTGACCACATCATGGAAAAAGTCTTCCTTAAAAAGTTTTAGAAAAGACGCCGGGCTCTATCCCGGCACTTCACTATACTACGCTGCCGAAGTGCAAAGACACTTGCGGCGTTTTTTTGAATTATGGCCGTTAATTTGAAAATACGGCTGTTACTGAAAATTTATGGCCGATAACTAAAAAATATGGCTGATAAAATATCTTTATGGCTGTTGGGACACGGGGACAGGTCTCTCGTCCCAGCCCTCACTATACTACGCCGCAGCAGTGCAAAGACACTCGCGGCGTTTTTTTGAATTATGGCCGTTAATTTGAAAATACGGCTGTTACTGAAAATTAATGGCCAATAACTAAAAAATACGGCTGATAAAATATCTTTATGGTTGTTGGGACACGGGGACAGGTCCCTCGTCCCAGCACTTCATAATACTATGCCGCAACAGTGCAAATACACTCGCGGCGTTTTTTTCGATTTATGGCCGTTAATTTGAAAATACGGCTGTTACTGAAAATTTATGGCCAATAACTAAAAAATATGGCTGATAACATATTTTTATGGCTGATAGCCAAATGTGAAGGTGAAAACTCATACGAACGCCATATTCAGCTCATGCCATTTACAGTTGTCGCACATTAATGCGTAGCTTTTTCATGCAATCGAATTTGTGCCTTTTTGGATTTTGGAATTCCTCGCCATGTCATGTAGGTGCCGATTCTCATGATTTTTTCAAAAGGTCCCATTTTCCAGATTTTAAGATAAAAGTGGCTTAAAATAACTTGGAATAAGTAAATCACGATTGCTAACAAAATCCCATTAAGAACACCCATCTTTCCGAATAATCCTAGACCATATCCATAAAAAATAAGAGTACATATAAAACTTTGCGCTAAATAATTTGTCATGGATAGACGTCCTACATTTTCAAAAAGAGTTAAAATGACGGATTCTCCTTTTGTATAAAAATATGCAAATAGGAAGATGTAACCGACCGAGAGAAGGGGCGCACCTATTGTATAAATTGATTCTGTCCATATATGTTCTGGAAACAGATATGGTAAAGATTTTAACCCTAAGCCCATAGGTAGAAATAGCCAAGCTAACCAACTATATTTCCGTTTTTCTTTTTCAGGAAATGTGAACCATCCGCTTTTAGCGGCGTACATTCCGAATAAGAATATCGGGCAGATCACAAGTGGCATAAGCACTAACATGACTAGGTATACAAAATCAGGATAACCATACGGATCTTCTCCGTTATTGCGAAAATCATAAGTTTCCCAATAATCTCCACTTGAATATGCTTCGTACTCCTTTTGGATATAGGAATCTAAATTCTTTGGTTTCTCCATTTCTTCATTTGCTCCAATTACCCCTAACAATGTACTTAAAGAAAATAACGTCACAGTCCAAATTAGTATTGTCTTTTTCTTTCGTTTAACAAAGCCAATCATAAGTAAGCCAATCAGTCCGTAGGAAAATAAAATATCTCCTTCCCAAACAAAAAAGGAGTGGAGTAATCCGAAAGTAAGTAATAATATGAAACGACGTACTAGGTGTCGTTTGATCTTTTTACCATTGCCTTCAAGTTTTTCCGATAATTTAACCATAGAATAGCCAAATAAAAACAAAAAGATAGGCATGAAGCTACCTTCTATAAAGATTTTGATCCAAATATAGGATGCTTGATCAGACGCTAAAGTCTGATAGTTTTCCATTTGATCTTTCCCAAACATACCATATTGAAAAATTAATACATTCGCTATTAATATCCCAATTAAACTGAATCCCCTTAGTCCATCCATCAACCTAACTCGTTTTTTCATTTTCTGCTCCCTTTCATATTGAACTACCTTATATGTTAAAGGGATGAGTTTTCCAAAAATTAACCACTACCTTACGGATGCATAAAACTTTATTTGATTTGTTCAACTGTTCGTAAAGTTGCTTTGTTATGATAAGGATGAGGTGGAAACTTATGTATAATGAGACAAATATTTTAATAGTTGATGATGAACAAGCTATTGTGAAAATGTTAGAAATGATGTTGAAAAAGGAAGGATTTCAAAATATATATACGGCATACAAAGGGGAAGATGCGCTTACTATTCTAAAAAAACAACAGGTTGATATTGTTATCCTTGATGTGATGCTACCAGATGGCAGCGGATTCGACTTTTGTCCGAAAATCCGTGAATTATCGTCAGCCTATATTTTATTTTTAACCGCTAGAGTATCAGATTTAGACGTACTAACGGGATTTGCTACTGGCGGTGATGATTATGTGACAAAGCCGTTTAATCCATTAGAGGTGGCTGCAAGAATTAAAGCGTATTTAAGAAGAAGTTCTAAATTAGCTGAGCCTACAATTCTATTGAAATCTAAGCAGTTTGATTTTGATCGATTCTTGTTAGATGAAGGCGCAGGAGAATTGTTGGTAAACGGTCAGCCAGTACCTTGTCCAACTCAAGTTTATTTGTTGTTGCTTTATTTGTGCAAGCATCCGAATATTGTTCATTCTAAATCTGCACTCCTTGAAGCAGTCTGGGGATTTGACAATTATGTTGATGAGAATACAGTTTCGGTACATATTAGAAGAATTAGAGAAAGAATCGAGGAGGACCCAAGTAACCCTAAATATTTACTAACAGTAAGAGGTCTTGGATATAAACTTGTTAAGGGAAATCAATCATGAAAAAGCTAAGATGGCGTTTATTTTTGCATTTCTCATTACAGTTTTTGTTAGTAGCTGCCTTAATGGTTATTGTCATTTTTCTAACCCTAATTATAGCTATAGGTATTTATGCAGAAGATGTATCTCAATCTAATTATTACCAGGCAAAGTTAGAGGCCATTTCAGTCAATACGGGGTTTTCATTTTCAGAATTCAGTATGAACAAGGATTGGGATAAAGATTTAGAAAAGGAACAAATTTGGGTACAAATAATTGATCATGAGGGAACTGTGATTGAATCAGGAAATGTACCAGGTGAAATACCGAACAAATATACATATCAAGAGTTGGAAATGATGAAGGAAACAAAGCAATTACAAGATTTTTCACTTGCCTTTTACTTAGAGACATTTTACGAGGTACCTTACCTATTTGTTTTAGGCTACCAGGATCAAGCACACCTTTTACTAAAACAAATTGTTGGGGCGTATGGGGAAAGTGGGACAATAGATGAAGCGGACCAACTTAAAGTCGAGAATCTATTAAAAAAACAAAAAGGCACTCTGAAAATATATCGTAAGGATGGGTCATTGCAACAAATGATTGGGTTACAAAACCGTGAAGACGAGAAGCCTTTGGATGTTTTTGTTAGAGATGTTGCACCTGATATTTATTCATCAAAAAGAACGACTTATGAAGACACTAAGAATGGAATGGTTTGGGAATTATATATACCAAATGAAAATAGCAATGTAGTGAAACTAGAAACGTATCTTGATGTAGCACGAGGATTTCTTATTACTGGGGGGATTGTCCTCCTTATCACTATCGCAATTTCAATATGGAATGGATTTCGCTATGGAAATCCACTGTTTATTTTTGCGAATTGGCTTGGCAGGATGGGAAATGAAAACTACAGTGAAGTACTAACAGAGCGTGAAAAGAAGAAGGTATATCGTAAGAATGGAAAGATTCGGTTGCGATATAAGTTATATCTAGAGGTGTTTGAGGCATTTCATGATATGGCAGGTAAACTCGAAGCTTCGAGGAAAGAGCGGGAGCAATTAGAGAAAAATCGATCAGAATGGATGACAGGAATATCTCATGATTTACGCACACCTTTATCGACGATGCAGGGATATGGAAATCTCTTAGAAAGTGGCCAATATGATTGGACCAAGGATGAGTTAGAAGAAATAGGGAAAACGATACGTGAAAAAAGTGATTATATGCTACATTTAATAGAAGATTTTTCATTAAGTTTTCAACTGAAAAATGGTACGAATCAAGTGCAGTTTGAGACAGTAGAAGTAAGTGAATTTGTAGAAGGGGTCTTAGGGAAGTTTGAAAGGGACCGGATAATAAAAGACTACCCGATTGCCTTTGATCCTTTACGCAATAACCGTTATCTACAAGTAAACAAACGGTTGTTTGAAAGAATGCTAGATAACCTTATTTATAATGCGATGAAACATAATCCGCCTGGTACAAGCGTTGAAGTTCTCTTAGAGGAAACCAATGAAAAAGGTAGGACGAAAATAATTGTCAAGGATAGCGGTGTTGGGATGGATGAGGTGACTAAGAAGCATTTATTCGATAGGTATTATCGTGGAACAAACACAGATGAACGTGTAGAAGGAACAGGGCTTGGAATGAGTATAGCGCTGCAAATTGCAAAATTGCATAGCGGAGATATTAACGTCGAATCGTGGGAAAACATCGGAACAGAGATCACTGTTACAATGCCGGGACACAGGGACAGGTCCCGCGTTCCACAACAGGATTAAACTGGGACGAGGAACTTGTCCCTCCGACCCACTTTGCTGGACATGCATAGTGTTCTTTCTTATTCTTATATTGGAAGAGTAAGAATAGAATGGGGGATGATGATGGAACTTAATAAGCCTTATTTATCTAAGAAAAATGGAGATTTATGGCTCACCGAAGATGAGTACGACAACTTGAAAATCAGCTATCGGATTAAAGATATTATTTTTGATCAACAATCATCTTTCCAGGAAGTCATGATTCTGGATTCATATGATTTTGGAAGAATGCTAGTGTTAGATGGTATTGTTCAAACGACCTCAGTTGATGGACATATCTATAATGAAATGATTTCACATGTGCCCATGTCGATTCACCCTAATCCGAAAAAGGTATTAATCATTGGTGGTGGTGATTGTGGAGTTGCAAAGGAAGTAGCCAAATACGAAGAAATCGAACATATTGATATGGTTGAAATTGATGAGCTTGTAGTAAAAGCTAGTATCGAACATTTACCTGAGGTATCAGGTCGCCTAGCAGATCCACGTGTTCATCTTATTTTTGATGATGGTGTAAAATTCGCGGCTACTAAGAAAAATGAGTATGATCTGATAATCGTGGATTCATCAGATCCAATTGGACCAGCAGCGGTATTATTCGAAGAGAGCTTCTATCAAAGCTTATATGAGGCCTTAAAAGATGACGGAATCATGGTTTGTCAAAGCCAATCACCAATATTCCATTCTGCCATAATGAAACAGTCCTATACTCGAATCTCAGAACTTTTCAATGAGACTAAGTTGTATACGGCAGTTGTACCGACCTACCCTGGTGGAATGTGGAGTTTCACAATCGGAACTAAGAAGCACATTAAAGTAAACCCAAGCAAAGTCAGCCACAAAGAAACAAAATATGTGAACGAGCAAATGGTGGTAAGCTGTTTTGCATTGCCACAGTTTCTAGGGGAATATTATAAAAAAGAGGCAAGGACTTGAACCCTTGCCTCTTTGAATTCTTGTTGCACAATGAAACCGATCTGGTGGGTCACAGGGACAGGTCCCGTGTCCCAAAAACGAATGTAACGTTTCTGCTGTTAAAAGAGTCTAATACTATAGAAGAAAAACTTGCAGGGAGGTAGCCTATGTTGAAAAAAGGAATATTAACAAGTTTGATTGGTATACTTTCCGTTGTTGTAGTGGTTGCAGCTGTTTATATGTATGTTGAAAAAGGTAACAAACAGCAAAGTGAACAGAGTGCTCCAAGTGAGGAGTCGACTCAGCAACCAGAAAAAAATGAATCTGAGACATTGCCAGAAGGAACAGCAGAAGAAAAACCAGATTCCTTAGAACAAGTTAAGGAAATTTTTTCAATTTCTAAAACAGGGAAGGTTCCGCACACTCCTTTTATAGCAGGACAGACAAACATTCAAGAAATACACAATCAATGGGGAGAGCCGCCAACTATTGACAAAAGCTCGATTGGGGACTTCGTGGTGTATCCTGATCATGACGTAACAATTGGGATTAAGAATAAGACTGCTTTTGACATCCGTTCCTACGACTCGGATTTAATGGATATTCATTTAGAAGATATTCAAAAAGCGATAGGCGAGCCAGATGAGGTTAAATATTATAAAGATGAAAACGTAAACCAAGTAATTTTCATCTATCAAGTCAATCCTACTTTTCAGTTGAAGTGGATTTTACCGAAACCGACTGAACAAAAGCCTAACCCAACTGTTCATCATATTTCTGTGGTGACAAACCTTCAACAATCGGTTGATAAAGGTGAAAGTGAAAACCAAAGTTTAGATGAAAAAATTGGTCAAATGATTTTTGCTGGGATTTCCGGTACAACGATGAGCCAAAATATGAACCAGTTAATTACGAAATACCAAGTAGGAGGCATCATTTTTAATGGGGATAATTTAGTATCTCCGAAACAAACTGTCAACTATTTGAACCAAATAAAACAGGCTAATGAAGGTAAAATTCCATTATTTTTTGGTGTGGATCAGGAAGGCGGTCGAATCTCAAAGTTGCCAGGAGGTTTAATCACCTTCCCGACAAATCTAGAAATTGGAAAGATAAATGATCCAACCCTCTCGTATGAAATCGGCACAGTCCTTGGAAAAGAGCTTAAAGCATTTGGGTTTAATGTGGACTTTGCACCTGTGCTTGATGTTAATAGCAATCCTGATAACCCTGTTATTGGTGACCGTTCGTTTAGCAGTAATCCAGAGATTGTGAGTAGTCTTGGGATCCAAACAATGAAAGGGCTGCAGTCACAGTCTATTATTTCCTCAGTCAAGCATTTTCCAGGGCATGGGGATACACATGTTGATTCGCATCTTGAATTACCTAGGGTTGGAAAAACGCGGGCGGAGCTAGAAAGTCTGGAATTTATTCCATTTCGGAAGGCTATTAAAGAAGGAGCAGATATGGTAATGGTCGGCCACATTTTAGTCCCGGCGCTTGACAACACCTATCCGTCCTCCATGTCTAAAACCATAATCACCGATATTCTGCGGAAAGAACTAGGTTTTAATGGAGTAGTCATTACCGATGATTTTTACATGAAAGCAATCACCAATGATTACGATATTGGTGAGGCAGCGGTTCAATCAATTAAGGCCGGAAGTGACATTATCATGGTGGCACATGACTACAACAGTGTGGTTCGGGTCCATAATGCGATTAAAAGTGCGATCAAAAATGGTGAAATATCCGAAGAGAGAATCGATGAAAGTGTGACTAGGATCCTCCAATTGAAAGAAAAGTATCAGTTAAGCGATAAAAAGTCTGTACAAGTAAATATAAATAAACTTAATCAATCCATACAAAAAGTACTCGACAAAAATTCATAGTGAGACGGGTTACTTAGTGGGGGTCTAAATTGTGATTTTGCAAGAGAGTTAGTTCAAGTGACTAACTTTCTTTTTTTGCCTAAAAAAATGTAAAGGAAACTTGACGTAAAGGAAGCTTTACATTATGATGAATAATATAAGAGGTGGTGAATGGGTTGCAAAATAAAGTATCAGATTTTAGGAAAAAACACGGTTTTTCGCAGGATCGACTTGCTGAAAAATTGGGTGTTTCCAGGCAAACGATTATTTCAATTGAAAAGGGCAAATACAACCCTTCTCTTCCCTTAGCATTAATTATGGCTGAAGTTTTTGAAACGAAGGTTGAAGACATTTTCATTTTAGAGAAAGAAGATTATAAATAAGGATTTATTCTTGACGAAGTCATATTAAAGGAGGAAAAAAGATGGGAAATTCACGAGTTCCATTTATCGTGTTGGGTATTTTGTTTACCGTGATGTCGGTTTTTTTACTAATTGTTGGGATTATGGCTAATTCATCACCCGCACCTATGGCTTTTATGACAATGGCTATGGCAGTCATGAGTTTTTGTTTGGCATATTTGTATCCACAATTTAAGCAAAAGGATGAACGCATGAAACTTATCCGAGAGAAAGGTATTTTCGCCTCTTTTTTTGCGATGATGATTTTTCTAATTGCTTTTAACATTGGTTTACAATTTGAATTGATTGCTTTAACTGCAGCACAACTGATCAACATCCTCACAACATTATTAATCTCTACGATGTTTATCTCCTTTGTCATTTATTCAAAAATATACTAGGTCAGAGGGACCGGAATACCGACTACCCATTATTTGCTGCACTTAAAGAAGTGCAGTTTTTTATTAACCTGAAATTGGTAAAATGTGAAACCGTTGGGTGAGTAATTCGTAGTTATTATCGAAGCAATATATTGGAGGTGGCAATATGGATAAAAGAACTCGGGAGTTAGTTGATTTTACAAAAGAAAAGTTTGGGTTGTGGGACTATTATTTAGAAACTTACAGTTTCAATCGAAGTGTCAATATTTTTAATGAGACGGTCTATACAATGTCAATGGAATGGTTTCCTAATCATTGTTTGGGACAAGAGTATGAGGATGAAAATCCAGTTGGAACGGCAGTTATCACAATCGATGTAAATAGTCGTAACTTTGAAAGTGTAATTTTCGTGATGGGTCAGACGTTTGCCACAAACGGGATAAACTTCTCTGATAAAAATGACATTATAAAATGGGTTGAGCAGGAGACAGGATTAACGTTTGAGCAGCAATTCCAGTTACATAAGGAAGAAGAGGGAGAGCTACATTTTAAAGAATGCATTAATGGTGTTGCTGTTTCGCCTTCTGGAATGATTGAGGTCAATTTCGATCAGGAGGGTAGGCTAACTTTGTTTTCTGCACATGGTCATTTTCCAGCGAAGGACATGGTGAAAATAGAACCTTATACATTGACCTTTGAGAAAATTGAGGAAATCGCAAAAAATCAAGTGAAGTTGATTGATTTTCCGTTAATGGAACAACAACGACTAGTCTCCGCTTATGCAGTAGAAGAACTTTATGTACGGAATGACCAATCAGCCACAATCCCTTTTGAAGTTATCGTGGATGTTAGAGGATATATGAAAATAGATAAAACGTTGGATTGGGATGAGCCGATTGAGGATTCTTCATTTGAAAGAAACGAGATAACTTGGCATGAAGAGGTTTCGGCTGACCAAGCATTTTCAGGCGAGCCCTCACCTGATACACTACCAATCACAGAGACAGAGCAAGAAATGTGTACGATAGAGGTCCGGGATTTTTTACGAAGGGTATATCCCAGTGATTCTGGAGTCTGGATGTTAAAATCACTTCATCGCGAGTCGGGGTATATTCATGCGATAGTAAGAGCAAACAAGCAGGATAAACGCGTATTTCAGCGGAAAGTTAATGTCATGATTGATTCTGAAAGTCTTCAGGCTGTGAATTATATGGATAACCAGATGATGTTAGAGATGTTTGATGAATTTGAAGAACCCGAGAAAGTGATGATAAGCAAGGATGAGGCCTATGAAAAGGTCAAAGGAAAGTTCGAATTAGAGCCTTATTACGTGTATGACTTTGACCAAAATCAATATGTCCTGTGTGGAAAAATAGATTGCCAATTTGCCGTTCATGCATCAACAGGAGAAGTTCTCCTTTTAGATGAATTGTAAGAATGTGGGTCGCAGGGACAGGTCCCTCCGTCCCGCATAATTGACAAATAATTTGGGTACCGTTCACACTCTCTCTTGCATAGGATATTTTAGCAATTTGAGGAGGGATATTGAAGAAAATGAATTATGTAACATATGGATACCCCTATCACTATTACCACCAACATCATCACCACCATCCATATTACACGAATGTTCCTATGCATTACTGGAACTATTGGGGATACTATCACCCGCATATGGGAAGGGAAATGCGCGAATTTAATGATCAAGGTAAGCAGCCATTTGTAGTTAATATCAATGAAGCTTCCAAGCAAAACAATACGTTTCGCACCGCGATTTGGACAGGTACTCACCTACAGGTAACATTAATGAGTTTACAACCTGGAGAAGATATCGGCTTAGAAATACATCCTGATGTGGACCAATTCCTACGTGTTGAACAAGGCAATGGAATTGTTCAAATGGGGAAAAACAAAAATCAGTTAGACTTTGTAAGACAAATTGCTGACGATTCAGCCATTATTATTCCAGCAGGGTATTGGCACAACCTAACAAATACAGGAAATGTTCCAATAAAACTATATTCAATCTATGCACCACCAAATCATCCTTTCGGTACTGTCCATAAAACAAAAGCAGCAGCAATGGAGGCTGAACACGAACACTAAGCTATTGGACTCTAATGATAGAAAAAGTGGGTCAAGGGACCTGTCCCTGCGTCCCATTAAAAAGGGCAGAGCCGAAATGGGCTCTGTCCTAGATTTATTTTTTGTCATCTTCAAAATGGGCATCGATTGGCCCCTTTTGGTCTTGTTCGCCAGATGCTTTCCCTTTTGCTTTTTTCTTCCGACGCAAGCGTTCAAGAATTTTACGATAATTTAACTCAATCGTTTTTGGCTCATAATAATCGGATGCCATGATATCACGGGTGGATGCTTTTAGAAAGGACCAACCAAGCATGACCATGATAAAAAGGAGAGGGAAGCCTCCGACGATACTTGCAGTTTGCAAGGTGCCGAGTCCGCCGATAAACATCAAAGTTAGTGGCATTATACAGAGGGCAAATGCCCAAAATAATCGGTTCCACCTTATTGGTTCATCTTTAACCTCCTTTTGTACAACAGACGCTAACACATAAGAGCTTGAATCGAAAGTTGTAGCAAGAAATACTATAGCAAGTACAGTGAATACGAGGACCATAAACCATGAAAACGGAAGGCTCTCAATAACATCTAAAATAGCAGGAGAAGCTCCTTCTGTATTCAATGTATTAATAATATCCATTTCTCCTGTAAGTTGGAGATGCATCGCGTAATTTCCTAATACACCAAAGAATAAAATACTTCCGATTGTACCATAGATCATCGTCCCAAGAATCATCTGTTTAATCGTACGTCCACGTGAAATTTTGGCAACAAATAGACCGACAAATGGGGCATAGACAAGCCACCATGCCCAATAGAACACCGTCCAAGTTTCAGGGAAGGAGGTTTTCTCAAATGGGCCCAATGAATTAAACGGCTCTGTCCATGTACTCATATGAAAAAAGTTATCCAATAAAAGACCAATACTATTTACTGTTGTTTCTAACATGAATCGAGTTGGCCCAAATAAAAAGATAAAAGCCAAAAGAAAGAAAGCAAGATATAGGTTTACATCAGAAAGAATCTTTATTCCCTTTTTTAATCCTGTATAAGAGCTAACAGCAAAGATAACAGTCACAAATAATAAAATAATCGTCTTTACAGTCATGTTCACATCAATGCCGGTTAGACGATAAATACCCTCAGCAATCATCGGAGTGCCTAGGGCAAGCGTCGTTCCGGCACCACCTATAAGACCAAACATAAATAAGATATCGATTATGGTACCAATAGGACCGTCGGCTAGTCTACCAATTAATGGCCGTGTCGCTTCGCTAATTTTTAAGACAGGTTTTTTTCTAACATAATAAAAATATGCAATTGGTAAGGCTGGAAGTGTATAAATCGCCCAAGCAATTGGTCCCCAATGAAAAATCCCATAGGTGGTTGCCCATGCAATGGCTTGCTTTGTGCCAGGTTCTACTCCAAAGGGAGGACCTTGAAGGTAATAAGCCCATTCGATTGTTCCCCAATATAATATGCTAGAGCCAATCCCAGCACAAAATAGCATGCCAGCCCAAGAGAAATCATTAAATTCGGGCTTTTCTCCTTTATCCCCAAGCAATATCTGACCGTTTGCACTAAATGAAACATAGATGAGAAAAAAGAAAATGACAATTCCAACTAGCAAATAGAGCACACCGAAGTTTGTGGTCACATACGTATTCGCAGCATTAACCACCTCTTCACCTTTTTTAGGAAAGAGGACGAGAGGAATCGTAACCAACATCAATAATGAAAATGCGCCAATAAAAGTTGGCCAATCAATCATCCTGTTTTTCATTCACAACCCCCACCTTAAAAAACTGTTTTTGGTAGTTTTTGCAACTTGAAGGATAATATACTAATGCTTCTAAGCACGAGTTAAATAAAGATGTAGCCATTCTATTCTATTCATGAAGGGTACACACATTATAAGCTGGTTGGGGCAACAGGTGGCTAAAAGTAAATGGTATTGAAAACGTGCCGGGTGTAGTAACGGCTGAGGATAAGTGCACTTTACGAGGGTGTTATCAACGAAGTAAAAGATCATCGGTTCTGGCAATGGCAGCTAGTTTAGTCCTTTCAGGAAAAACATCAAAAGGTAAGAAAGAGTGCCTCTTAAAAATTTTTTTACGTATGCTTTTATCACTTTTTTTACTTAAAAACAATACGCAAGTGGATAATATTTACATTTAATATCTCTTTTGAAATCAATTCTACCATTCTTTGGATTTTGCGAATGCATTTATACTGCCAATCTATTAAAAAGCATACGTAATTCTTGTTTACGTATGCTTTTATCACATTTTTACTTGAAAACAATACACAAGTGGATAATATTTACATTTATTGTCTCTTTTGAAATCATTTCTACCATTCTTTGGATTTTGCGAATGCTTTAGTATAGTCAATCAATAAAAAAGCATTCGAAATTCTATTTTACGAATGCTTTTATCATATTTTTTCTTAAAAAGGATACACAAGTGGAGAATTTTTACATTTTGTATCTTTTTTTAAATCGTTTCTACCATTCTTTGGATTTTGCGTATGCTTTTATATAGTCAATCTATAAAAAAGTATACGTAATTCTATTTTACGAATGCTTTTATCATATTTTTTCTTAAAAAGGATACGCAAGTGGAGAATTTTTACATTTTATATCTTTTTTGAAATCAATTCTACCATTATTTGGATTTTGCGAATGCTTTTATATAGTCAATCTATAAAAAAAGCATACGAAATTCTATTTTACGAATGCTTTTATCATATTTTTTCTTAAAAAGGATACACAAGTGGAGAATTTTTACATTTTATATCTTTTTTGAAATCAATTCTACCATTCTTTGGATTTTGCGAATGCTTTTATATAGTCAATCTATAAAAAAGCATACGTAATTCTATTTTACGAATGCTTTTATCATATTTTTTCTTAAAAAGGATACACAAGTGGAGAATTTTTACATTTTATATCTTTTTTGAAATCAATTCTACCATTCTTTGGATTTTGCGAATGCATTTATATAGTCAATCTATAAAAAAGCATACGTAATTCTTGTTTACGAATGCTTTTATCATATTTTTTCTTAAAAAGGATACACAAGTGGAGAATTTTTACATTTTATATCTTTTTTGAAATCAATTCTACCATTCTTTGGATTTTGCGAATGCATTTATATAGTCAATCTATAAAAAAGCATACGTAATTCTATTTTACGAATGCTTTTAACTCTTATTTGCTTAAAAATGATACACATGTGTATAGTTTTTCCATTTATTATCTCTCTTGGACTATCTTATTCATAATTATGAAATGTTTCACTATAGAGCATGAGATCCTCTATTTTTTCCATGTTAGGTTCGAAGCCAATTCCAAGCCCTGTAGGAACCTTAATATATCCATCTTTCATCGTAACTTCTGGAGTAATAATATCCTCTTTCCAGTAGTGGGAAGAAGGGGCTGTATCACCTGGTAACGTAAAGTTTGCTAGACTAGTAATGGCGATATTATGTGCTCTGCCTATCCCGGCCTCGAGCATTCCACCACACCACATCGGGATCTTGTTCTCTTCACAAAGCTCATGAATTTTTAAGGACTCTGTTATACCTCCTACACGACCAATTTTAAGATTGATGATTTTTCCACTGCCAATCTCAATTGCTTTTCGAACATCTTCAACTGTGTGAATGCACTCATCCAGACAGATTGGGGTATTTAACTCTTTTTGCAGTCTGGCGTGATCAATGAGATCGTCATAGCTTAAGGGCTGCTCGACCATCATTAAATTGAACTCGTCCAATTGTTTGAGGTAAGGAATATCATTAATGGTATATGCACAGTTCGCATCCGCCATAAGCGGAATCACCGGAAATTCCTTACGAATCGCTTTTAAAATATTCATATCCCAACCTGGCTTAATTTTCACCTTAATACGCTTGTAACCTTTTGTTACAAAGCCTTCGATTTTTTGAAGAAGCTCCTGTTCAGACTTTTGAATTCCGACACTTACTCCAACTTCTATTTTATCCTTAATGCCGCCGATCGCTTTAGTCAATGAGATGCCATTTTCCTTAGCATATAAATCCCAGATGGCACCATCAAGGGCCGCCTTTGCATTATAGTTTCCACGCAAATCCTTGAAAGCTTTTGACACATCTTCTGGGTGTTTAAGCTCTGTTTCCATGAGCTTCGGAATTAAAATATCCTTAAGCATATGCCAGTTTGTTTTAACTGTTTCTTCGTGGTAAATGGGAATTGCGTCGGAGACTGTTTCTGCCCAACCAGACAAACCACTTTTTGATTTGACCTCAACTAAAATAAAGTCTTTATCCGTAATAGTTCCTACACTCGTTTTAAAAGGGTGGAGCAATCTCATTCTCATATATCGTAAAATAATACTTTTAATTTCCAAGTCAATTCTCCTCAAAAAAATTATTTTTCCAAAAGGTACATATACTGACTTTTCTTCTGGGGGTCCTTTACTAAATCTGTTACAACCCATCCGTGTTTTAAATAATGTGTAAACACCTGTTTTGTTTTTTCTCTCCATAATATGGCGGTATTGAAGTTCATCCTTTTAATTTCTTGAAAATTGCCAGGTACCGGTACTAACAAAGCATCACTATTTTCCTCTAAGTTTATATCCCCGGGAATTAGGGAGCCATCTTGAAATTCCACATTTATTAAGAGTGGTAACTTGCTTATTTCGTAGTTTTTACTTCCACGTTTTACTTCTTTTACGGCCCATTCAACAACGAAACGATCAGTGGAAAGACCGTCATTCATGCCATCCGTCATTTCCCCGTATGCATTTTCGATATAAGCAGTACATGTTGCCCCTAATTTATGTAGGTTCAAATTACCATTTACTGTTTCAAGAGGATCATAGGTCCACGAAATTAAATCATATCCTATCTTCATTGCCAACGCTCGTTGTTCATGCTTTAATTTTTCACCGATACCTAACTTGCGAAAATCAGGGTGAATTCCTAAACTATGAGAAACAAGGTAGGGCTTAATCCCATCAAAACCTGGGAAACTATATTGAAAACCAATCAGTTGCTCCTCGTAGAAAGCACCTAAAATAAACCCACCGTTCTTAATCGTTGCTGCAGTATGACTAATCGGAACCGTATCCTCCGGACTCCAAACGGTCGATTCTAATTCATGAACCTGATGTAATTCTTCGATTGATTTTATATTTTTGATAATCATGGAAGATATAATATCTTGTTGCATCGTTTGCCTCCTGTCGTTGCGACTCAAATATATAAACACATACATATTATTATAAAATGAATAGAAGAAATTATCGAATTTTAAAAGAGGGGGAGTGGAAGAAGAGCATAGAAAAAGGGCCTTCACCCACTATTTAGGAAAACCCTTGAAATTATCTCTGATACAATATCGTCTGCGCCACACCAATAAAATACTCTGATTCTACAATAAAATGATTCATTACAACTTTGGCAGTTGGATTGGAACTAATTGGCTTACTTTCTTCAGTCATCGTTCGGCAAAATTGAATAAACTGCTCACTTTGCTTCAAGCAAAAAGAGGTTAGTTGAAGAATATCTTGATAGAGTGCTTGTGAAACCTGTCCCTGTGTTCGATTCACTGTTTCAATGTATCTCACAACTTGTTGATGGGTGTGTTTAAATGACTTTTCCCATTCCTTTAATGCGTCCACATATTTTTGTTCAAGATTCGTCACAAGTTCCCTAATAACAACAGTATGTTCTTCTTCTTGATGTTTCCAAAATTCAGCCTCATCCAAAACACGCAATGGCATCTGATTACCGTAATAAAATTGCATTTCTTTTCCCCCTCCAATGATAAAGTTACTATCATCTAATGTATATGAAGAGGTTGTCAGATTATTAGTAAATTGCAAAAGGCTTCCATTACTTAATTTAAATGCTCAGTTCATTTATTAGAAATACTAAGTAGGCGCAAAAAAAGTGCTTGTATCCATAAATTATTTGGATACAAGCACTCCACTATTTTTATTTATCCAAGAAGAACAAACTCAATTCAGGTACGAAACTAATTATGATGATGTCGATAATTAGAATAATCAGGAATGGAATAATTGCCCGAACGATTTTTTCTAATCGTAAGTTTGCGATATTGGATGCTACGAATAGGTTAATACCAACTGGTGGTGTAATGAATCCAATTGCAAGGTTTACAACCATGATGATCCCGAAGTGAACTGGATCGATGCCAACAGCTGTTGTAACCGGAAGCAAGATTGGTGCCATGATGATAATCGCAGCAGATGTTTCTAAAAATGTACCTACAATTAATAGAATTAAGTTAATGATAATTAAAACGATAATTGGATTATCTGAAATTGCAAGTAGCGCATTTGTAATTGACAGTGGAATCTGTTCCCTTGTCAAAATAAATCCAAAAATCGATGCACACGAAATGATAAACATAATAACTGCAGATGTAACAGCTGATTGAATAAAAACTTCAGGAAGGTCCTTCCATTTAATTTCCTTGTAGATAAACAGACCAACTATTAATCCATAAACAACAGCGACAACGGAAGCTTCAGTAGGAGTAAACACTCCACCATAGATACCGCCAAGAATAATAACTGGCATCAATATCGCAAGAATGGCTCTGTTAAAGGATGTGAAGATTTCTTTAACTGAACTTTTTTCTTCTTTACCGTACCCGCGTTTTCTAGAAATAAAGTACGCAACTAGAATTAAAGATAGACCAACAAAGATACCAGGGATAATTCCTGCGATGAATAAATCACTGATTGATGCCCCAGCGATAACACCAAATAAAATCATTGGTACGCTTGGAGGAATCATAACACCGATTGTTCCACCTGCAGCTTGAATGGCAGTAGAGAAGCTCTTATCATAGCCTTTTTGAACCATTGCTGGAATCATGATAGCTCCAACTGCTGCTGTTGTTGCCGCACCAGATCCTGAAATAGCAGCGAAGAACATACATGTTACAACAGAAACCATCGCTAAGCCACCATGCATTCTTCCAACAATCGTCATTGCAAAATCTACGAGTCGTTTAGAAATCCCGCCAACCTCCATTAACTTACCTGCAAGGATGAAGAAGGGAACAGCCATCAATGTGAACGAGTCTGTTGATGTAAACATTTTTTGAACTATAACCATTAATGGAACATTATCTTGAATCATAAGCACAATCATAGAAGCGAGTCCCAGGGCAACTGCGATTGGTACATTAATGAAGAAAAGGACGATTAATATCCCAAATAATAACCAAGCCATTAGTTCTTCGCCTCCTTTTTCCATTCAGTAATTACGACATAAAGTAGATTGATAATAAAAAGAACACTTGATATCGGAATTACTGTATAGATATATCCCATCGGTATTTGAAGAACCGGAGACTTCTGAATCATGCTTCGGCCGATAAAGTCGAAACTATGGACGATAATCTGCCAAAAGAAAAAGATAACAAGAATTGAAATAACTACATTTAGTATTTTTTTTACGGTTGGTCCGAAAGCGTCATAGAGAATTTCAACCCCAGGGTGTGCTTTTACACTCATTCCATAACCTGCTCCCAGGAACGTCGTCCACACGAGTAAGTAACGACCTAATTCCTCTGTCCATGCCAAGGGCTGTTCAAGAACGAATCGGAAAAGCACTTGTAAAAAGACAACGACTACCAATAAAAAAAATAGGATGATTAGTATCCATTTAAAAAATCCGTTTATTAAATCTACTATCTTTTTAATCACCTTTATTTCCCCTTATTATCTAATTAAATGCGCATTAGCGGATTTTCGCCGAGATTTTTTAGGCCCACACGAGGTGGGTCACAAAGACGTTGCCACAGGAAGTGGCGTTCTTAGTCTTTGATCTTACGCTATAAAAGCTTCCTTTGAAAATCGCTTGTCTCCGCCGTAGGCTTTTAACTTTATTCAGTAGGGGTTCAAACCCCGCCTGAATAAAGTTAAAAACTTGGATTGTGCTGGGCACTCACCAAGTTTTTTTTATTTAGATTAATTTCCGTTTAAGATTGCTTCGATGTTTTCTTTACCAAAGTCTTTTTCGTACTTTTCATATACAGATTGAATTGCGTCACGGAAAGGTTGTACATCAACATCTTCGATAACTTCCATACCGGCATCTTTTACTACCTGTAAAGAATCAGTGTCAGCTTTTGTGCTAAGTTCACGAACTTTATCACCCGCAATTTTTGCTTCTTCCTTAAGAATATCTTGGTATTCAGCTGGAAGTGTATCAAAAACTGATTTACTGAACATGACAACTGCAGGTGAGTAAATATGACCTGTTAATGTCATGTATTTTTGGTTAGCATCATAAAGCTTGTACGTATCAGCAATGATTAATGGGTTTTCTTGTGCATCAACGACTCCTTGTTGAAGAGCAGTTAGTGCTTCGTTCCAAGCCATTGGTGTTGGTTGAGCGCCAAGAGCATTGAATGCATCTAAGTGAATTTGGTTTTCTTGTGTACGGATTTTTAATCCTTTTAAGTCTTCAGGCTTTGTGATTGGGTGTTTGCCGTTTGTGATATGACGGAAACCATTTTCAGCCCAAGCAAGACCCACAAGTCCTACATCTTCCATACCAGCTAATAGATCTTGACCAACTTGTCCATCAAGTACGCTGTATGCATGTTCTCTTGATTCAAATAAGAATGGTAAATCAACGATTCCGATTTGTGGATAGAAGTTTGCAATTGGGGCTGTTGATGAAATTGACATATCAGCAGTTCCAAGTGTAAGTGCTTCTGTTAGTTCTCTCTCTGCACCTAATTGGTTAAGTGGGAAAATTTCAATTGTAACTTTTCCATCAGTACGTTCTTTCACATTTTCAGCTAAATCAAGTAATGCAAGATGATAAGGATGTTCTTCTGTTTGAGAATGTCCTGCTTTAAATGTGTATGTTTTTCCTTCGTCTTTAGCGCCATCAGATGTTGATTCGCCTTCGTTACTGGATTCATTACTTCCACATGCTGCTAAAACTAAAGCAAACACGAAGAAGAGTACCATCCAGGAAAGTTTTCTTCCTTTCATGATAAAGCCCCCTATTTTCAGAAAATTTTATACGATATTGAACATTATAACATCTATTTTTCATTTTTCTACAATATTTCGTGTTTTTTGATAATTTTTTTAATGAAAGCGTTAAAGGACAATAGAGTATCTGCATTTTATTACAAAATATGCATTCAAGAATTTCTATATTTTCATTAATAGCCAATGCTTTTACAACTTTTACAATGTGAAATATGTGTAAATGTCTACCCGTAGATTAAGCTAAATAGTGTAAATAGGAGTTCACAAAATTATAGGACTAAATTACTGAATATAACGAAGTTTTAATTTTAGATATTATATTTGTATATCTTTCTTAATTAATTGATCGATAAAAAGAGTATGGCACTGTGAATTCCGCTGTTGATAAGTCACAATATATCTTAAGGAAGCTTCAGTTATTTACGAATTAGTGATTATGCCCTTCATAGTGGCGATGAAGAGGAAACCGGTCGAATATTTTAGTGGTTTTGCCTTTCATAGTGGTGGTGAAGAGGATAACGATTAAATATTTTAATGGTTTTGCCCTTCATGGTGGTGATGAAGAGGAAACCGGTCAAATATTTTGGTGATATTGCCCTTCATGGTGGCGATGAAGAGGAAACCGGTCAAATATTTTAGTGGTTTTGCCCTTCATAGTGGCAATGAAGAGGAAACCGGTCAAATATTTTGGTGATTTACCCCTTCATAGGTGATGAGGAGGACTTTAAGCTAAAGTCCTTATCCGGTCAAATACTTTAGTAGTTTTGCCATTCATAGTGGTGGTGAAGAGGAAACCGATTAAATATTCTAATGGTTTTGCCCTTCATAGTGGCAATGAAGAGGAAACTGGTCAAATATTTTGGTGATTATGCACTTCATGATGGCGATGAAGAGGAAACCGGTCAAATATTTTAGTGATTTACCCCTTCATAGGTGATGAGGAGGAATTTAAGCTAAAGTCCTTATCCGGTCAATGAAGTCCCGAGCGAGGAGGAGGAAGCAAGCTAAAGTCTTTCATCCACGTCAATAAAAACCCCAGCGAATCGATACCAAACATTAGTTAACAAACACCAACAAAAAAAGGGAATCGTTATCAAACGATTCCCTTTTCTGTTATTTACCAAGACTTTGTAAATATTCAACTAATGCATCAATTTGATTATCATCCAAGCTGTCCTTAAATGGAGGCATTCCAGCGCTACCATTTTTAATTTGATTAATTAAAGCGTCCCTGTCTTGGAGCATTTCACTCTTCTGTAAGTTTGGTCCGTTGTGACCACCTTCACCGTTGTCACCGTGACATGCCAAGCAGTTGTTTTTGTAAATGTCTGCGCCTTCATGTGCAGTTGATCTATCACTTTCTTCTGCATCTTGTTTCTTATCGGTAGCGGAAGGATCATTTGCTGTTGGTGATATGTTGATTTTATCTTCAGGTATATCTTCTAGAGATGCATACGCACCTTCAAGTGAGAAGGTATAGATTTTATCTCCATGTGTTGTTCCTGCAAGTGAGTTACCAGCAGCAAAAATTGAAATATATTGCTTACCATCAATTTCATATGTGATAGGAGGTGCGTTTGCTCCGGCATCCATTTTAAACTCCCATAATTCGTTCCCGTTAGTTGCGTCGAATGCGATGATTCGGCCATCGTTATGACCTGTAAACAAGAGATCTCCTTTTGTTGTCAATAGACCGCTATAGGCAATTTGATCCCAATGTTTTTGCCATACAATTTTGTTTGTTTTAATATCCATGGCTGTTACCACACCACGGCCAGGAGCTCCATTAACAGGCTGCCATATACTACCAAGCCAAACTTCGCCTTCTTTATAATTATTCGCCTCATCACCTTCACGATGTGAGTATGAAAAATACGTATCATTTGCTAATAAATAGAACAGCTCAGTATTTGGGTTGTAAGCTGAAGGTGGCCAGTTTGCTCCACCTTGTGGTGACGGTTTTAATGTAACAAACTCATCCCAGAACGGTGTGAAGATCGTACCGATTTTTCCTTTCCAACCCTCAGGAAAATCTTTTTTAACATCTTCTTCTGTGACTCCCTGTGGAATAAAATTATCTCCAACCGGGAACGGCTGAGTGGCCGCTGTTTTTTGTCTTTCATCCTGTGGTACTGGTTTTTCTTCAATGCCGATCAGTGGTTCACCGTTAGTTCGGTCCAGTATGTAGAGCCAGCCAGTTTTTCCAGCTTGTGCAATACCTTTTCTCATCTTTCCTTTCATTTCTACATCAAATAAAACTACAGGGTTTGGCGCATCCATATCCCAAATATCATGGTGTACTTCTTGGAAATGCCATTTGTACTCACCCGATTTCGCATCTAATGCAAGAACGGAATCGGCAAATAAATTGTCACCTTCACGAGTGCTTCCATCTAGGTCAGCAGATGGATTACCAGTTGAGAGATAGAGAAGCCCTAACTCTGGGTCAATTGCTGGGGTTTGCCATACAGCTGCTCCGCCTCTTTTCCATGCATCAGTGTCTTGCGGCCAGGTATCATGTCCAACCTCACCTGGTCCAGGAACCGTATGGGTTTTCCAAACTTCTTTACCCTTATCAGCATCAAATGCAGCAACGAAACCGCGGATTCCATATTCACCTCCAGCAACCCCTGTGTATACCAATCCATCAAAATAAAGTGGGGCACTAGTGATGTTATATCCTTTTTCCCAATCCTCAACTTTCGTTTCCCAAACAAGTTCGCCTGTTTTTTGATCTAATGCAACTAGTCTTGCATCTAATAGCCCGACAAAGACTTTTCCATCTCCTAATCCAACACCACGACTTGTCCATCCACAGCAGACCGTATCTAAGTTCGCTGCTAATTCAGGGCGATATTCCCAAATTAATTCACCAGTTCTAGCATCAATTGCTTGAACATCATCAGCACCGGTAATGGTGAACATAACCCCGTCATAGACAATTGGAGTTGCTTCGCCTGAATATTTAAATTCATAACCTGAGCCGAGACTTGTAACCCATTCAGCTTTTAAGCCTTTTACATTTGATATGTTGATTTTGTCTAGCGGAGAGTACCTACCATTGAAGATATTTCCACCATGTGTAATCCAATCTCCTGTTGGTGCCGCCGTCAAATCCTCAGCTGAAAATTTCGGGGCAACTTTTCCAGGATAATCCTTATGTTGTACTGAAAAATGCTTATTCTTGTCTACTTTCTGCTTTTCTTTTTCTTGGTTTTCGACTCCTTGTTCAGCTTGTTCTTCTTTGCCGATATTATTTGAAATCATTACACCAGCTCCGATGGCAATTACAACAAGCAGGACAATAATAACCCATCCAAACCTTTTCATCCCGTAAAACTCCTTTCCATTGTGATAATAGTGAAAATTAATCAAATGCCGCTTAGCGTACTATCGCCAGATTCTTAGGCCCACACGAGGTGGGTCACAAAGACGTTGCCACAGGAAGTGGCGTTAGTAGTCTTTGATCTTATGGTCGAAAAAACACCTCCGAAAAATCATGGCGTCCGCCTAGGGCTTTAACTTTATTCAGTCCAAATTCTCCTTCTGAATAGTTACTATTAGTGCACTCATCCCACTACATATAAAGTGGTGGACTTTTCCTGAATAAAGTTAATAAGATTTTTTATAATTTGCCCTGCTCCAAATAAAATAATCCAATTTATTAGCTGAAAATTTGAGATTTTAGCAGTACATGGTGTTATTCAATAAAAAGTGAGGGCATTTCTCTAAAAAATTTGTAAGCATGATTCTTGTCATGTTACTTAATGTATGTTAGTTTTAAGTTATGTAACATTAGTAGGGGGATATCGATGGAATTTGTCGATCCAATTAAAGACGTAAATAAAATAAATGAAATTAAGGAAGTGCTTAAAAAGCAATCCCATCGGGACTTATTATTTTTTGTATTTGGGATCAACACAGGATTAAAGGTTAGTGATTTACTTTCATTACGTGTTGAAGACGTATGGGGTGAATCTGGAATGAAGGATTTCCTCTATATAAATGACATAACAAGTGGGGAAGTTAAAGCTTTCTATTTAAATAATATGATAAAAAATGAACTTACTGAGTATTTAAGTTCACAAGAATACGAAGGCAGTGATTTTTTATTTAAATCAAAGAAGGATAATCTACCAATTTCCAGACAGCAGGCATACCGGATTATTAATCATGCTGCTAAAGAGGTGGGAGTTTCTGGGAAGATCGGAACGCATACTCTTCGAAAAACATTTGGCTATCATGCATACCTAAAAGGAATTGCAATTTCAATATTAATGGATATCTACAACCATCATTCACCTTCCGAAACGTTCAAATATATCGGAATTAATAACGAAGAGAAGCAATTAGTGAAAGTGGACGTAAACCTATAAATAAAAAAAAAGTACAAAAAAACTCCGCATGATAGCGGAGTGGTCATAAAAAGTCATCATCGTCGTCTAAATTTGTGTTCATTTCTACATTTGTAAAATCGGAAACGATATCCTCTTTCACTTGGACCTGTAATGTCTTCTGGTCTTTCATGAATTTAAATATTCCATTATTAAAGTCTGTACCGAATTCCTTAAAGAAGATCCCTTCATAAAGGACACTTTTTGTATGTTTAAAGATGAGGCGGTAAACATTACCCTCCTGGACTAGGTATGCACGAACACCTTTGTCAAAATGGCCTTCAGTGTTTTTAAGGTAACGGGCAACAGATATGATATGAAGATCTACAAAAGGAATCTCTCTTAACAATGAATTTATAATTGAACCTTTTGCGATTTGTTCCCAACGACTTTGTGCGGTTTGGCCAAGAATTATTTGGGTAACATTTTTCTCTCTTGCAACATCTGCGATTACTTTTGAAATTGGTCTTTTTTCATTGTCCTTGATAATAAACGCATCCGCACTATGTTTGTCAGCTAACTCTTTCCATCTTTCAATATAGCTTACCTTTTCAGGGTCGAGATCATCGAAAGGCTTTGGATCAACAGTTAAGATATAAAGTGGACAATCTAGCATTTTTGCAATCTTGCAGCCACGTTGGATGAGACGTTCACCATTTGGGCCATAATATACACAGACAAGGATACTCTCGTCCATTCGCTCTTTTATTAATTTCATTATTACTCACCTCGAAGTTGATGTGAAATCATTGGCCTAGCCAACTTCCGTTTCATAAATAACAAGCAAATAAGGAACTACTAAAGGATAAACCCTTAATTTAGCTGGGCTTACATTTATCACACCACCTATTAAAATTCACTTAGCTAATTAGATCCGATATTTGAGTATATCGAGGCAACCGCTAAGCTATATTTCAGTAGGAAATTAAATAGCTACTGATTACAAAAGTTATTAAAAAATGTTCTTTAATTTATAAACTATGTATGACTATATCGCATGCTACAAAATGAGTCAATCCATTCAGCCATTTTGTAAAAATCATCCACTAAGGAGGCGATTCCAATGTATTGGTTCCATTTTTTAATCATGCTACCATTTATTTTCGCCGTGTTTGTTCCTATATTATATAAGAAGTTTTGTCCTCGCATTCATACGGGCTGGTTCGTGATCTTGGTGCCACTCCTGATTTTTGTTTATCTTATTACATTTATTCCCAACATTTCTAATGGGAATACCATTATTACAAGCCTTCCTTGGATACCTTCCTATAATATTAATTTTACTACCTATATCGATGGATTAGGTTTAATGTTTGGATTATTAATTACGGGTATTGGTGCATTGGTTATTTTATATTCCATTTTTTACTTATCAAAAGAACGTGAAGCACTTCATAACTTTTACGTGTATTTACTGATGTTCATGGGAGCCATGCTTGGCTTAGTATTTTCTGATAATATCTTTGTTCTTTATGTATTTTGGGAACTAACAAGTGTATCTTCTTTCCTATTAATTGCCTATTGGTATGAACGTGAGAAATCACGATACGGTGCGCAAAAATCTATGCTAATTACAATTTTTGGTGGATTAGCGATGCTTGCGGGACTTGTAATGATTTCAAGTAACTCCGGAACCTATAGCATTCGTGAAATGTTGATGAATACTGATGCGATAACATCGAGTGCTTTATTCGTACCAGCAATGGTATTAATTTTATTAGGTGCTTTTACGAAATCAGCTCAATTTCCTTTTAGTATTTGGCTCCCAGATGCAATGGAAGCTCCGACCCCTATTAGTGCCTATTTACATTCAGCCACAATGGTTAAAGCAGGTATTTATTTAGTTGCACGATTAACTCCTGTTTTTGGTGGCTCATCTGAATGGTTTTGGATTGTTACGGGAGTAGGTTTAATTACATTGCTGTACGGATCTGTTAATGCGGTACGTCAGACAGATTTAAAAGCTCTATTGGCATACTCAACGATTAGCCAATTAGGCTTGATCATGAGTCTTCTTGGTCTCGGGTCAGCTGCGATGTATTTCGGTTTGGGGGATGAAACAGCTGTATACGGCACAGCCGTCTTTGCAGCACTGTTTCATTTGCTGAATCACTCGACATTTAAAGGGAGTCTCTTTATGGTAGTCGGGATTATTGACCATGAAACAGGGACTCGTGATATTCGAAGGTTGGGTGGTCTTATTCATCTTATGCCTATATCCTTTACGCTAATGGTGATAGGCGCCTTTTCAATGGCTGGACTGCCTCCATTTAATGGTTTCTTAAGTAAGGAAATGTTTTTTGCAGCGGTCAATAATGCAGCAAAAATGGACTTTTTTAACATGGGAACGATAGGCGTATTAATTCCTATCATTGCTTGGATCGCCAGTGTTTTTACATTTATCTACTGTATGATACTTGTATTTAAAACATTTAGAGGGAAATATAAGCTCGATAATTACCGAGTTGTTCATGAAGCGCCACTTGGAATGTTAATACCTCCGATAATTTTAGGGTCACTCGTGATTCTCGGTTTCTTTTTCCCGAATCTGATCTCACAGTATTTATTAAAACCGGCGTTAACGTCAGTATTGCCGATGCTTACAGAGGCAGATGTGTTGAGGTTGAAAATAACGGCGTGGCATGGTTGGAATCAGGAACTTTGGATGACAATCGGGGTAGTTGTTCTCGGAACGATTCTCTATCTCAATATTAGAAAATGGTACCGGGTTTACAAGTTTTACCCACAGTCATTAACAATTAACCATATCTATAATCTTTCTTTAAATAAATTGGAACAGATTTATGGTTTGATTACAAACTTTTATATGACAGGTTTTATTCGTGATTATCTTGTTTATATCTTTGGTTTCATGATTATCGTTGTCGGGGGATCAATCTGGTTATTTGATGGGATTTCCTTTGATTCATCAAATGATAATCCGGCTACACTATTTGAAATCGCGATTATGATCGTTTCTGTAGTTTCAGCTGTCACCGTTCTATTTGCAAAATCAAGAATTTCTTCGATTGTTGCAGTGGGAGCACTAGGATATTTAGTGGCATTTTTCTTTGTCTTATTCCGTGCACCAGATCTGGCTTTGACTCAACTGGTTGTGGAAACCGTCACAACCGCTCTTTTCCTATTATGTTTTTATCACTTACCGCAATTGCGAAAAGAAATTAGTCGAATCCCGTTTAAGGTAACGAATGCGGTCATAGCTATTGGGTCAGGAGTAGTCATCACACTAGTGGCATTATCTGTGAATGGAAATCGATTATTTGATTCGATTTCAAGCTACTATGAAAATGCCTATGAACTTGCAGGAGCCAAGAATATCGTCAATGCTATTCTAGTGGATTTTAGAGGTATTGATACAATGCTTGAGATTCTGGTGTTAAGCATTGCAGGATTAGGAGTTTATTCATTAATAAAGCTACGTTTAGTAAAGGAGGGTTCAGATGAAAGAGCCGAATGACGTCATTATAAGAAGTATCACTAAGATTGCGGTTATTATTATTTTTACATTTGCAATCAACTTGTTTATTTCTGGTCATCACCATCCAGGCGGTGGTTTCATAGGAGGCTTGACCTTTTCAGCCGGATTGGTCCTTCTGTTCCTAACCTTTGATATAGAAACGGTTCGCAAAAATTTGCCCCTCGATTTTAAAGTGGTTGCTGCGATCGGAGTATTAATTGCAGTTGGCACAGGGGTCGGAAGCTTGCTATTTAATGAGCCATTTTTAACCCAAACATTTGGATATATTGAGCTCCCTGTTTTCGGAGAAACAGAGCTTGCTTCAGCGGTTTTGTTTGATGTAGGTGTCGCCTTGGCGGTCATTGGAACATCACTCACAATTATTATGAGTATAGGTGATGATCGATAATGGAAACATTAATGTCTATTCTTGTCGGGATTTTATTTGCAATCGGGGTTTATCTTATCTTAACGAAAACTCTATTACGAATCATATTAGGAACATCTATAATCGGTCATAGTGTGAACCTACTCATTATTACAATGGGGGGCCTCGAAAAGGGTGGACCTCCGCTACTGGGAATAAAGGGATTATCCTATGTAGATTCATTACCACAGGCACTACTTTTAACAGCAATCGTCATCAACTTTGCGACCACTGCTTTATTTTTAGTGCTAAGTTACCGTGCGTATAAGGTTTTAGGCACGGACGATACGCAAGCATTGAGAGGTAAAAACGATGGGTAATTTAGTTATTATTCCAATAATCATCCCTATTCTTATTGGGATGATTATGGTTATTTTTCGAAAAAATATCATGCTGCAGAGGGCGCTTAGTATAGTTGCAGTAGTAAGTATATTTGCGGTTTCATTGGTACTGATGCAACAAATAAAAATAGATGGAATTCAGGTTCTCCAGTTAGGTGGATGGGAAGCGCCATTTGGTGTAAGTATGGTTGCAGATATGTTGGCTGTTATTTTGGTTATGGTCACTAGCATTGTGGCATTGTGCTGTCTCATTTATGCGTTTTACACAATTGGGAGGGACCGAGAACTATTTTATTTTTATCCGCTCTTTTTATTTTTAATTACAGGTGTTAATGGTTCCTTTCTTACAGGGGATATTTTCAACTTATTCGTATGTTTTGAAGTCATGCTTGTTTCATCCTATGTCTTAATTTCCTTGGGTGGCACGAAAATACAGCTTAGGGAATCTATCAAATATATATTAGTGAACCTGATTTCTTCCTTCTTATTTTTAGTAGCTGTTGCCTATTTATATGCGATGACAGGTACATTAAATATGGCACATCTTTCAGTTCGCATTGCTGAGGTCGGTCAGGACGGTGTTATGACGACAGTCGCAATCCTATTTTTGATTGTGTTTAGTTTAAAGGCAGGACTGTTCCTTTTCTTTTGGTTACCGGGTTCATACAGTGCACCACCAACAGCGATTGCTGCAATCTTTGCAGCGCTGTTAACAAAGGTTGGAATTTATTCGATTATGAGAGTATTCACGCTTGTGTTTTACCATGAACCAGAAGTGACACATCTATTAATCGGTGTTTTAGCAGCTATTACGATGTTGCTTGGAGCCTTTGGGGCCGTGGCTTATTGGGATATTAAAAGGATTATAACGTACAATGTGGTCGTAGGAGTTGGCTTTATTTTAGCAGGGGTTGCATCGTTAACTGCTGAAGGGATAACCGGATCTATTTACTACTTAATCCACGATATGATTGTAAAGGCACTTATCTTTCTTTTAGGAGGAACTATTATTTATCTGACTGGGTCTAGTAATTTAAAAGAATTCAGTGGTTTAATGCGCCTACAACCAAAATTCGGGTGGATGTTTTTCGTTGCAGCTTTGTCACTCGGAGGATTACCACCCCTTAGTGGATTTTTAGGAAAAATATTTATTACAGAGGGGACCTTCGCAACGGGCTATTTTTGGCTTGGTGGAATTGGTCTGCTCACAAGTTTAATGGTTCTTTACTCTGTGATGAAAATTTTTATGAATGGATTCTGGGGTTATACTGACGTACCAGAGGAAAGCGCAACTAAGTCTTTAAAAGGATTATTATTACCTATGGGCATTCTTACCGGCTTGACAATTACGCTTGGATTAGGGACTCAAGGGATTAGTGAGTATGTTGACCTTGCGGTTGAAGTGATTATGAATCCATCTATCTATATTGAGGCGGTCTTGGGTAGTGCCTTTATTGAATAAGTTTTTTGAGCGTGAAAAGGTGACGGATGAAGAGTATCTTTTGAAAAATCCCGTGGTTATTCTTTAAATAAGAAAGGGGTGGTATCAATGCCCATGCAGGTTTTAATTAATTTGTTAATCGGTTTTATTTGGATGTTCCTTCAGGATAGTTGGTCCGTGTTAACCTTTTTTAGTGGTTATTTATTTGGTCTAATCGTGCTATTTATACTACGGAGGTATTTCCCTCATCAATTCTATATCGTGACTTTGGTTGCTATTTTACAATTATTTTTTATTTTCATCCAAGAATTATTTACATCCAGTGTGTTAGTTGTTAAGCAAGTTATGCGTCCAAAAATTAATATCACACCGGGCATTTTTACCTTAGAGACGGAACTAGAAGGGGACTTGGAGATAACCTTGCTTGCGATGTTATTAACGTTAACCCCTGGTTCGGTGGTTGTTGAAGTATCACATGATGAGAAAAAGTTTTATATACATGCTATGGATATTCCGGAATCAAGCGATGCTGTCATACGTTCAACGGAAAAATTTGAAGCGGCGATAAAGAGGGTGACGCGATAATGATCAGAATCATTTTAATAATTTCATTGTTTTTTTTAACATTCGCTATTTTTGCGACGATTTATCGGTTAGTGAAAGGCCCCTCAGCCTCTGATAGAGTCCAAGCGCTTGATGTCTTAGGGATTAATATCATTTCGGGAGTAGCTATTTTTTCCGTGTTTTTAAGGAATACTGGTTTTTTTGAAGTGATTTTATTAATTGGGATTCTTTCCTTCATCGGAACGATTTCCTTCGCGAGATTCATTGAAAGAGGTGTTGTAATTGAGCGGCGTAAGCAATCCGATTGAGGTGTTAGAAGTCATTGCAGTTTTATCGATATTAGTGGGAACTGTCTTTAGTTTTTTAAGTGCAGTTGGTTTAATTAGATTACCTGATTTATATTCCCGTGCTCATGCAGCTTCAAAAAGCTCAACGATGGGCGTTCTGTTTACTCTTGTAGGAACGTTTCTATTCTTTATCATGGAAGGTACTTTTAGTATTCGCTTATTTCTAGGAATCTTTTTCGTATTCCTTACAGCTCCAGTCGCGGCACATGTAATTGTGCGCTCTGCTTATCGCTCTAAAGTTCCCCTTGCAGAACAAAGCGTGCAAGATGACTTGAAAGGCGTTATTGAGATTGAAGGGGAGAGGGAGCAGTGAAGGCTTCGAAATAAAAATGCCTAGCCTTTTTATAGGGTTAGGCATTTTTGGTTGTTCTTAAATATTCTTGAATCTTGTTACTGGCAATTGTTTTCCGAGATTCAGGCTGGTTCTCCCACTTTAAGATTGGCTTTTTTATTTCAACTAACGAATCAATGTCTTCAAGTTTTGCCTCTTTTTGGTAAACAAATTGTTCGTATTTGATGAAACCGTAATTATTTACATCTTCATACTTCTTGCTAAATAATAGTATGTAATTATTTTCTAATGTAGAGGTATCAACCCCATAGGTTTCAAATTCCTTTCCTTTAAAAATTGCGTTAATCTTTAACTCATAAACTAGCTCAACATCATCAAGGGAAACCTCTTTTATAAAAATATCTTTATGCTTGTTTCCTGCTAAATCAATAAGTTCTTGAAAGCCGTTATTTTTATATACACATTTTAAACGAAGTACTTGACCCCGAATATTCACTGGGTAGTTCTTATTCTGATAAATTGCATATACGCTCATAATTGTTTCCTCAGTATTATTTTAAAATTTAAAACCTAGGGGAAATTTCTTATTTAGATAGATTATGAAACTTGTTCAATCCACGTACTCTTTTAATAAAATTTTCTAATGCTTGTTCCTCACTGTCGAAATCTTTTTCGGAAATAGCATTTGCGCGTTCGTCTGTTGTGGAAACCTTCCAGGTATTTCCCTGTTGACTGATTAACACCTCGTTCGGACTAATGTCATGATCATTATACCAGTTAAAGAATTGTAGATTCTCGTCTTTAATTATTTGCAGTGCCTGTTCTTTCGTCATATAATGACCACATCTCCTCTATATCAGGGCTCTTTTTCTAGTTTTAAAATATCTCTTCAACAATCATTCCTCGACGAGATTAATATTGATCATGGTTATGTTGATTTATTTTATTAATAATTCGATATCTTCATCATCAAATTTTTCATTTAGAAGCCCTTGCAGGGTTAGTTTTTGCTCAAGTTCTTTAATTAAATACAAAGAATAAGTCAATCGATACAAAACAAAAATACCTCGATTTACACTCAGTGGCATAGTGGTAAAGCTTTTTTTGTTGTTAACATCAATATAACTAATTAGCATGTTATTACTATTATCTATCTCACAGTGAATAGTCTGTGAACTTATTGTGTTGAAATGATAATATTTACTTGAAATCCCAAGTTTTTGGAAATAGGCAATTAGCTCATTAGTGTTTTTGAAATCATGAACTGGGTTATCAGAAGGGAAAATTTTATAGAAAAAGAATTTCTTTAATAATTTAATTAAGAAATACTTTGTTGCTTTTGCTCCATCATTAAACATAACGATGTTTTCTTTCTTTGGATTAGGTTGTCTTTCAAAGTTAATTTCAGAATACTCATATTTACCATTGCTAAACTCGAGTTGAGCATAATTTTCGTAAGGTGACTTCACTTCCATCAAGATATGATTATCATGTTTAATTGCAATACCTACATATTTGCATATTTGTAATAGTTGATCTTTGTCCATTTATTTCATTCCCTTTTTCTTATTTAATATAACCATATTTGATTAAGCTCTCGACTGTCGCAGGAACTTTGTTACCGAAGTCATCTACAACCTCTATTTTTGAATAATATTGCGTACCTCCGCCAACCTCATCAACAACCAACGACCCTACCGCTCAAAAGTTCCCCTTGTATCATAAAGCGTGCAGGGCGATTTGAAAGGCGTGATTGAGATTGAAGGGGAGAGGGAGCAGTGAATGTTTTGAAATAATAAAAATGCCTAGCCCATTAAGGGTCTAGGCATTTTTGGTCTTTACCATAACCAATGAAGGTTTGCTAGATTACACATTAGAATTTCTTGCATTATTCTGGTGCTTAATAATTACCTGATAAGCATCATTCGCACTTTGTTGGGCTTTTTCAGCATCTTCTTTTGAGATTTCAATAGTTGTCATCTGAACAGCAATTTCACCTTGGTCAAATGTCAGGAAGTACTGACCATTATTTTCGTGAATATCAATGCCATAATCTGAGAATATTTTTTTCACTTTTTCCTCACTCCTTTAATCTAAAAATAAATCAGTTACTACTAATTTATCAAGTGGGACTTGATCGATGGTAGCCTCAGGTATTCCTCCGCCGGTATAGCCACCAGGAATCCACTGTTCATTCGCACCTAATTCATTACCATCTGGCATTCTTAGTCCTGTTGGATGAGATATGTCGATTCGAACTGGCGTTTCGCCAAGTGTGCCTGGTTCTAAACTTAATAATTCCTCTAACTTTGTTACATTTCCATTGGATTGGGTGATTAGTTCGTCAGCAACAGACTTTGGCATCACGAACGTTCCTCCAGGTGGTCCTAATGGTCGTGTTGGTGCTGCCCAAGCGATTTTGGTAACACCATCATCAAATTTGGCTAAATGATTTACGATATACTCTTGTGGTAAATAGGTCGAAGGGTCAGGACGATTTCCTTTATTAGTCTGTAATATTTCATCTACAATTCTTGGTTCAATCGTAAATCCCACGTCAGTTGGGTCTATTGCATCAGGTTTATTACTAGAGCCTGAATTATCAACGATCCGAACCCCACCAACCTCATCAACAATATTTGCTCCTCTTGATAATTTTATTGCTTTATCAATACCTTTTGCACCTACAACTGCCAACGCAATTTCTCCAAAAGCGCGACCAAACCAATTTCCTCGACTTTCAGCATCACCGTTAACAACATCTTCGTTCCATGATGTTTTGATTGCATCCCATATCGCTTTTCCTGTTTCAACTGGGTGTTGAATAACATGAACTAATCCTTTAATCGTTTCTATTGGGTGTGTAATTGCATGCCAGATCCCTTCTACAGTGGATGCGACGGCATCCCATAGTCCTGTTGCAAATCCTTTAACAGACCTGCCGACAACTCCAAAGAAATCTCCAACCGAATCCCAAAACGACTTTGTAGGAGGCGCGGTTAAATGTTGTGAGTGAGAGTTTACTTGTTTATCAGCTTGTTCATACCGAGTCATGGTAGTATCCACGAAACTATACAGTTGATTGAGACGTTTTTCTATATCATGTATGGAAGTAGCTACATTATTTAGATTTAATGCAATGCCCTGCCTACTAGTGATTTGACTGTCAATCGCATGGCGTAGACTAGATACTCGACTCTGTGTATCTGTTAAATCGGAAGTGATTCCTTTTAACCGACTGTTTGAGGAGCGGACACTATTCACTTTTATGTCTATTTGAGCCATTTCGAAACCTCCTTTCGTGAATATTATCGAAACAAGGAATTCAAATCATTTATTGCTGTACGAGTATAAAAGGGGTTGGTCTGATCTATAATCGAATTTGTTAGTGGCAAATCTTCTGGTAGAATCACAATTTCAATTTGCTGATTAGAAAGTGTATCAACGGTTTTAAACACATCCAATACTAGTTTCTCGGAACTTTTCGCATCTTGATTGTCTACCGTTAATCCAATAAATGGAATCGGCTTACTTGCACTAGCGGGATTGTATATATGGGTAAAGTATGCGTTTTTGATTGAAGGAAAGCTTTTTAAATTGTCGGAAATAACACTTAGAACAGATTGAGGGATTCCTTCCATTTGGTTTGTTAAGAAATTCTGTTTTTCTTCAACACTTAACTCCTCAAAAAAGTAATGTAAAATTCTTCCGTCCCGTAGTGTTTCGAGTTCCTGTTGGATAATCTTTTTACTAACATCAAAACCAGGGTTAAGAACCCATGGGGTATCTGACTCAATTAGTTTTAGTAACATACGTGTGGAGATTTTTATATATTTATAGTTTCCCTTATAGATGGAGTTGAATTTCTCAATACTTGAATACACAGGGAGAACAAGCTCATTATTCATTTCTATATACTTTAAATTCAAAATAGGTTCTCCATTTGTGCTGGAGGAAACCGTGCCGATTGCAACCACCTCTAAATCCAGGAGGGCTTTATAAAAATAATAGCGCTTCTCAGGATTATTTATGGCTTCTGACAGAATGGAATCAAATGGATCAATTGTTTGTTTTTTCATTTTTTTCACATGCACGCTCCAATTTAGGATTATGGTAATATTATACAATCAAAAAGTGGGTGAAAGTAGGTAACAAAGTACTAGGAAAAATAGCATGATTTTTATTGTGGGGCTTCAATTTTTGTACCAAATCATCATTTAGCACACATTATTCTGTTTCCGGTCATAAAATGTATAAAAGCAGGTCAATAAAGAGACCGGGAAAGTTGTGATATGAATTTATGAAAAACAATTCAAATAATCACTTCTTATTTAAAAATCTCACGGAAAAACGGATGTCATTTGATCGAGTTTTTGAGCATATTACTGAGTTCATGCGCTCCCAACCTAGTGGGAAATTCAGGCTCATTATTGGGACAGATTCTCAAGTGCACCCAAGACAAACTACCTTTATAACAGGTGTTGTCATCCTTAATGAAGGAAAAGGTGTCTGGGCATGTATCCGAAAAGTGGTTGTTCCAAGGAGAATGGAACAATTGCATGAGCGCATTTCCTATGAATTATCATTATCGGAGGAAGTTGTTTCATTGTTTACCGAAGAGAAGAAAAATCAACTCATCGATATCGTGCTCCCTTATATATATGATGGTGCTTCATTCACAATGGAGGGGCACATTGACATCGGAGCAGGGAAGAGAAACAAAACACGTGAATTTGTGAAGGAAATGGTGACACGAATGGAAGCAATTGGTGTGGAACCGAAAATAAAACCAAATGCATTCGTGGCCTCATGCTACGCGAACCGTTATACCAAATAGAGTGTTAGAGTTGGATTGCCACTTAATTCTGGTAAAACGGAATCGGTGCCTGGCACCCAGTGAGTATCGTAATCTTGCAATCTCGCTGGGAATCAGGCACCGATTTTTTATGTAGATTTAGAAAAGTTGTAGTATGAGCTTGCTACGAGGGATAGGGAATTTTAATTACGAGATGAATCCGCGTTGTAGGGGAGAGGAGGGGGAAAACGAACAAGGATTTTTAGCTGTATCCTTTTCAAAAGCTGGATGAAGGGGAAAAAGCAATCTGAATTTAGAAGTGAATCCTCTTCATAGAGGGGATGAAGGGAAAAAGCAATCTGGATTTTGATCTGAATCCTCTTCATAAGCAGAATGAAGGGGAAAATAGGCTTGAATTTAGAAGTGAATCCTCTTCATAGAGGGGATGAAGGGGAAAAGGACCCTGGATTTAGAAGCGAATCCTCTTCATAGAGGGGATGAAGGGGAAAAAGCAATCTGAATTTAGAAGTGAATCCTCTTCATAGAGGGGATGAAGGGGAAAGTAGGCTTGAATTTAGAAGTGAATCCTCTTCATAAACGAGATGAAGGGGAAAAGGAACCTTGATTTTGGTGTGAATCCTCTTCATAAGCGTGATGAAGTCCCGAACGCATCGTTGTCCATTGCTCAAAGTCTTTCATAAGCTGGATGAAGTCCCGAACACCAGGACGTCCATCGCGCAAAGTCCTTCATAAGCATGATGAAGTCCCGAACGCATCGTCGTCCATTGCTCAAAGTCTTTCATAAGCTGGATGAAGTCCCGAACTACAGGGCGTCCATCGCGCAAAGTCCTTCATAAGCGTGATGAAGTCCCGAACGCATCGTCGTCCATTGCTCAAAGTCTTTCATAAGCTGGATGAAGTCCCGAACACCAGGACGTCCATCGTGCAAAGTCTTTCATAAGCGGTATGAAGTCCCGAACGCGCTGGCAGCCGTCGCCGAAAGTCCTTCACAAGCGGGATGAAGTCCCGAACGCCCTGGCAGCCATCACCGAAAGTCCTTTATAAGCGGTATGAAGTCCGGAACGCCCCGGCAGCCGTCATCCAATGTCCTTCATAAACTTAATGGATCCCCCGACCAAACATAGCATGTAGAATCTAGTAAAGGTCTACATCTCTGACATAGATCAAATTACAAAAAACAAAGACGGCATCATCACAATTCGGATGCCGTCTTTTCTATTAGTTATTAATATATTTTTCGAAAACATCACCAAAGTCTTTCCTGAGGTACTTATCCCGTGCTGACGATAGCCAAGAGAAGCCGTATTCGGTTAATTGCTTGTATTCCTCAGCAAGCTGGATTTCTGATGGTCGGGAGTTGTGCAATACTGTTACCGCTTTGTCCAAGCTATTGATCGCCATATCATACATAATATTATTTTCATGAATAACTTCAGAAATATAAACGAGTGCTTTGTATAAATCATTTAATTTATCGATCTGTCTTTTATCCACATCAATACTAAAAGCTTGATTACCTAAGTTGAATTTTATTTCGATATCTAAATCAACTCTACCAGCTGTTTCGAGAAAAACATTTGTGATTTTATGTTGTGAATACGGGTAGCGTTTTAGCATCCGTTTCGATGAAACGGCATTCGCACCATCAACATGGATGAAAGCGGTGTTTGTGAAGCAATACTCATCGGCTTTTGTCTTAATCAAGAAGTAAATCTTTTCATTATCCTCATGTCTAATATAATCATCTGCGTCTGTTTTGTCATAATCCTCTGGACCAATAATTTTTCCGATATCCGATAAACCTAAAGCATCAGCTGCGAATTTTTTTAACATGATAACTTCCCCTCCATACGAAAACATTTCACTCCAAACTCATTATATCGCGTTTGTGATAGGAGTATAACCCTAAATTTCTAAAAAATGGTACTCTTGACGACCCCATTGCCTAAAAACTTAATAAGGGGGCAACTAAACTTCCTTGAAAATTTTGAATCTAAAGCTGGTAAATAAAGACCAATAGAAGATTGAGTTTTCTTAATCCATACACATGCTTAAGAAACTCAACCTTGCTTTTGCTTTTTTATGAACTTACGAATCAGACTGATGATGAAAAGCAGCGGGATATAACCAAATAATAAAGTAGTACCACTAATCAATACCATTTTTTGTATTAGTTGAGTGTAATAGATATCAATAAGTTCGCTATTTACAAAAAGATACAAAGCTAGTAATAAAAGCAGAATATTAGTTGGCTTTATTTTTGGAAGAGTAACTTTTATAGAGCGAACAGCTGACCAAAGATATAAACATATAACTGGCATGATCACTAAGAGCCAGGTGAATATAAAGATAAACTCAAAGCGTTCCAAAAAAGGAAACTGTATGATTTTTATCATTGTCAAGGTTGGCCATGTTAAGTGCTGAATTTTTCCTTGTACAAAAAACATAAAAGAGACAAGCGTTATAAATACAGTTATGATTGTTGTAAACAATAAGCCAAAATGCCCCCACTTGCCCGCCTTTTTTCCGTTTTTTATGAATGGAAAATATACAAGAGCTGTTTCAAACCCTATAAATAATGGGATAGCTGCTTTAATCGAAATAAAATGGTCTTTTAAACTATGATCAAAAAGCGGTTGGAGGTATGACACCTCCAAAAAGCCTGCAATATAAAAAAAGGAAACTAATAAGAAAATGGGAATCACGACACCCCAAAATGCAACTCCAGTAATAACTCGAAATCCCCCAGAGACCAGATAAAAAGCGAGACAACAAAGTAGAAGAGCATACTCCCAACTAGGAATGCCATCAAAAACCCATACTTGGAGAAGGTCAATATAACCATATACAACCGCTATTCCTGCTAGAGAAAAATAGCATGCCAACAATAAATTTAAAACGCCTCCTAGTTTCTTTCCCAGTAGGTCTTTATGAAACGAAAGAATATCGCCTGCGGGAGACTGTTTTAATATATATAGCATCATATAGAACAAAAGGTGAAGGCTTAAACCCAAAGCTAAAATGGACATCCATGCTTCACTAGCAGCCCCTTTACTTACATTTCCTTGATACCTTAATAAAGCAATCCCAATTTGAGAGGTGTGGATTAAAAAAAACAGGAAATATGGAGAGACTTGTTTACTTTCGTTAATCTGACTGTTCATAATTGACCATCCTAGTCTTGTCTAGCCTAGCCCTGAAGGCCCGAATGTATGATTTCTAAGTTCAAATCAATATTGATAGGTAGCGTAGGATATTGCTCATAAAAGGATGTTTTTTCCCAATCTCGATCCTTGGATCGAACTATATTTCCAATACCTAGCGGATCAACACCTGTTTCTTTGAACTTATTTAAGAGTTCCTTGACATCTTCTTGTACATTTTTTTTAATTATACCTTTAATCATTTCAAGATCCTGTGGATTTTCTAAGTTGAAACGGTCCGGATGATGTGTAACTATCCATGTGAGCTTTAAAGAAAGATTTAATTGCTGCTTATCTTTTACCCATTCCCACTTCCTTTTATTTCGAAACCCTTGAATCACAATGACTTCTTTCAGATCCTTTTCGTCAAGGACAATTTCATATATGGCTTGTGTTCGATAATCCTCTAAAATCGAAAAAGTAAAGGTTTCTTTCTCATCCAAGTGAAGTTTGAGCTTATCATTTTTAAAAATACCAACTCGATCAACCTGTATCTTATCGTTCTCGTCAATCGTTATCATTGGTACATACGGATCCATTCCTTCTCCATAGTAATGGTTTAAAAAAACATGCAGGTTCATCTTTGGAAGTTGTTGTCCTGTCATGTTTTGTTTGATTTGATCAGCTAGCGTCAGGTTACCCTTTTTTAGGGAGTTAAGTGTTTCCTTGGCACTGTGGGTAGAAACAGCAATTTGTATATTGGTCGCGATTTCTGGTGTCAAAAGAAGTCGTTCTACTACATCGTTAACACCAGTTTTTGCATAATCATTACCGAACACTATAACCCTAATTTTGGATAAGGCTACTGGGGTACTTGTATGTGTTGACATTTTAGGTCTTAATAGCGCAACTGCATCTGTTTTCTCTTCTAAATATTGAATTTTATCGCTGGACTTGCTCTTGGTATATTCAGGATACAAGGCAGTTCCAACCATATTCCCGTTCTCGTCTAAATCAAAACCAAATACATGTATAATACTCAACTTATCAACAATCTTAGTTCTTGCACATCCTACTAGGCATCCGATACAAACAAATATAATAACAAGTATTCTACCTTTTCTCCGTTTACCCATATAATCTCTGCTTTCTTTTTTAGAAAATTTTATTCTGAGTTCAGTCCATCTTCTGAATCTTGGGATGGGGTTGGAGTATATCGTTTGTTACTTAATGGTCTAAAGTACGATGGACGTTTTTTAAGATTTACGAAACTAGGCCTTATGAAAGAACCAAGTGCCCAGCCTTTACGATAGGGATAGAGGGGGACCATATAAGGAACCCCTAATGACTTGAGTCGAGACAAATGTCCGATTATAAAAAGTAACCCTACATAAATACCTAAACCACCCCAAATGGCAGCTAGTAAAATAAAAGGATATCTTAACATTCTTACAGCAGTTGACATTTTATATATTGGCGTTGTAAAAGAGGCTAAGGCTGAGAGTGCAACAATGATTAACAAAATGGTACTGGTAAGTGCAGCTTCCACAGTTGCCTGTCCGATTACAATTCCTCCGACTATTCCAAGTGTCTGTCCAATTTTTGTGGGCAAACGAGCTCCAGCTTCTCTGAGAAGATCAATTGTTACTTCTAGGAACAAAACTTCAATGACAGGTGGAAAGGGAACGTTGGCTCTTGAGTTAATGATTGGACCAAGCAAGTCTTTTGGTATAACCTCAAAATGGAATGTTAGAATCGCAACATAAAAGGATGTTGCAAACATAGAAAAAAGCATTCCAAAAATCCGTATTAATTTAAAAAAAGATGCGATTAAAGAGGGTAGATAAAAATCCTCTGGATTTGAGAAAAAATCCATGAGATTTACGGGTCCTATTACAGCATAGGAGGATTTATCGGTAATTAGGACAACTTGTCCTAATAAAAGCGATCCCACAGTCCGATCTATTCTTTCTGTTGTTACAAATAATGGAAATGGTGATGAGGAATGATCGGAAATTAATTGTTCCAGCTGAGTATTGTCAAATATAGCATCAACATCAAGGTTTTGTAATCTCTGTGTCGCAGTTTTTACAAACTCAGGATTCGTAACACCATCTATGTAAGCAATGACAACCTTTGTTTGTGTCCTTGTACCAACAACTAATTCATCAAAAATAAGATCTGGTGAATGAAGATGCTCTCTTAGCATATGGAGATTTGTCCCAATATCTTCAATAAATCCAACCTTTGGCCCTATCACACTAAATTCATTTTGTGTGTCATTTGTTTCCCGTTGACCAAGTCTTGCGTTCCCAATCTTAAGTAGAGCAAATTCATCCATTTGATTTTTAAAATAAATAACTGTTGCACCTTCATGAAGTGCCTTTTCAATTTCCTTTGGATCCTTCGTAACTACCATATCCTCAATTGGGATAATATTTTTCAAATCAGATACTTTTTCTACAACAGAAATATTTTCTTTTAAATTCTGTAAAAGGGACTGTTGTAGCGTTTTAGAATCAACTAACGTTTTAAAAAAACTTAATGAAATGTTATTATTTTTCTCAATAGGTGTGATTGTTGTAAAATCACTCGACTTTTTTGCTTTATTAAATACTTCCTCAATGGTTTTTTCTTCAGTTTCATAACTGTTAACAGTTTGTTTAAAATCCTTCTTTTTCCAGAACATACCTCCACCTAACCCCGTATAAAGTGCAAATACTTTCAATTAGTATTTAACAACAAAGAAGGAAGTATTCACCATCCACGAATGACTTTCTACTAAACGTATCTTCATTTTAGATATTTCGATTTAGGTTGGGGAAGATTACCTCTTATACTGGCTTTATAAAATTGGAACAAGCGGATGGAGGCTAACCTACACGTCATGAACAATTACACGAATGATAATTCGGCAAGACGTTATATAGCAAATGTCAGTATATTTGGTACATCTATCATTCACTTGAGGAACCCATATATTATTGCTTGGTGGTCGGCGGCTTTTCCGGGGTTTGGCCATTTGCTATTAGACAAATATCATCGTGGATACCTGCTAATTATTTGGGAAGTTATTGTAAATATTAATGCTAACGTAAACCTTGCAATGATTCATTCATTTCATGGAAATATAGAAATGGCCAAGAACATCTTGGACACGAGATGGCTCCTTATGTACATACCTGTCTACATTTTTGGGATTTGGGACAGCTACCGATCAACAATTGATCTTAATAATATGTATATACTTGCCGACCATGAGAACCATCGATTTAACACTTTTAGCATGGGGGCTGCTGGTATCAACTATTTGGATAAAAGAAATCCAATCCTAGTTATTATATGGTCATTGTTCATGCCAGGGTTAGGTCACCTCTATAATCATAAAACGATTACGGCTTTCTTTCTAATTATTTGCTGTGTAATTTTTTTCTACTTTTCACATGCTCTAGAAGCTGTCTCTCTATTGTTCTTAGGTAAAGTAAACGAAGCTACAAAAGTTTTAGATCCAGAGTGGTTCTTGTTTTTACCATCAGTTTTTGGTTTTGCTATTTATGATTCATACATTAATGCAGTTGAAAATAACAAGTTATACGAAAGGGATCAACGGAATTTCTTAAGAGAAAATTACCAATCAAGTCAATTTCAAGTTCTCAAAGGACAAAAAGTGAAGTGATAAATGAATGCAGGTATTTGCAACGTTTAAAAATAATGATTATTTAGAGATTGCCATCGTGGAGATAGAGAAAAAGGGGATAAAGAGCGAAAATATTTTTGCGGTTCCGCTTGATAATCCAAAAGAAGACGTAAGACTATTTGATACATTGAAAGAATCGGATGGCACCACTCTTTTTGATATTGGGGCGGCACTTGCTACGGCGTTTGCTGTAATTGGTGCAAGCCTTGGATTTAACCTAACTTGGGGGCAAATTTATTGGGGATTAATTGGTGCAGTAGTTGGATTTATGATCGGCTTTGCAATCAGACTATATGTAGAGATTGTATATAAAAAGAAAAAGAGGTCACAAAATGGTAAAATTGCTGAAACCATTCTTATCATCGATTGTGATGAATTACAAGCAAAGCAAATAGAAGATATTCTATGGGAGTACCATGCCTTAGGTGTTGCCATAGTAAAGGGAAATACATAAAATCCTACTTATAAACGAAACCTGTCCTTTTGAAGAACAGGTTATTTTGCTTTTGTGAAGAAAGCCAGATGCTCTTTTGCTATTCTAATTAGGAGGGACTCCAGCTATAAATGGCAGAATGTTAATACTTTCTAGGGGTGTAGGAATTCCAAATTTATGAGTTGTGCTTTATACTTGGTTAGTATGTTGTAAAAAAGGATAGAAATGGACTATACTTATATTTCTTCAGAGCCTGAAAACGACAAGATTTATTAACTTGAATATAGACAAAAAGGTTTACCTAGGGAGGAACAATAATTGGCAGTAACGAAACCAGAAACGATGATTGTTGAGATAAAAAAGTTAGATGAAAAAGGATCAGGTCAAGGGGTCGTGTGGCGTGAAAATGAGCACGGTAATAAAAAAAAGCTAAAACTCACGATTCCGCAAACCTTAATTGGTGAGCAGGTTCGTGTAACGGTAGACCAACCTGATCGTAAACGAAGAAAGGTGATGGCTGAGGAAATCCTAGCAGCAAATAAACAACGTCTTGCACCACCCTGTCCTCATTTTGAAAAATGCGGTGGCTGTGTATGGCAGCATTGGGATTACAAGGGACAGCTTCAGTACAAAACAAATTATGTAAAGCGACAAGTTGAATCACAAGGTTTTAATCCGGACCTTGTTAAAGATACCATTGGAATGGACGAGCCATGGCATTACCGAAATAAGATGGAATTTACCTTCTCTCCTGAGGGGTCACTAGGTTTACATGAACAAGGAAACTTCCGAAAGATCATTTCCCTTGAAACATGCCTAATTGCAGGTGAAAAAATGGTGGAAGGTGCTATGGAAGTTGCACAGTGGGCAAAAGACCATCAGCTACCTGGCTATAACAAAGATCAGCATGAAGGTCTTCTTCGACACCTTATGGTGAGACAATCATTTGCTACTGGTGAAATCATGCTTGCCATTTTTGCAACTGAGGCACCAGAAGGCAATCTTAAACATGCCTCAGATGATTTAGTGAAACGAATCGAAGAAAAATTTCCAGAAGTAAAAAGCTTACTTTGGCTTGAAAATACGGACTGGGCAGACCGAACTCAATCTGAAGAAACGCATGTATTAGCGGGGCGTGATTTCATTTATGAGGAAATGGATGGATATCGTTTCCGTGTCTGGTTTGACACCTTCTTCCAAACAAACCCAACGCAAGCTCAAAAGTTAGTAGACCTAGCTGTGGAAATGGGGGAACCTAAGAAAACAGAAAAAATGATTGATCTTTTCTGTGGTGTTGGAACATTTTCTCTACCATTTGCCAGTCGTGTTGAAAAGCTTGCAGGTATTGAAATTGTTGAAAGCTCAATTGAGTCTGCAAAACGCAATGCAAAAGATAATGGTTTATCAAACACGTATTTCTTAGCTAAGGACGCAAGAAAAGGAATTGATGAAGTGCTTGAGAGTTTTGGACGACCAGAGTTACTTTTACTTGATCCTCCACGCTCAGGTGCCGGCGGTAAAGTAATGAGAAGGATTGGTCGCTCACAGCCAGAAAGAATTGTCTATGTTTCTTGTAACCCAGAGACTTTTGCAACGGATATTAAAGAACTTGAGCCTTTTGGATACACCCTAAAAATGGTTCAACCAGTGGACCTATTCCCACATACTGTGCACGTTGAAGCAGTTGCATTACTTGTAAAAGAATAAAGATAAGCTAAAGCCTTCCGGGTGTTCCGGAAGGCATTCTTTTTTGGTTCCGAATCGGGCTATATGTCCGATAAAATTAGGACTATGTCCGATATCTTAAAAGTTATGTCCGATAAAATCAGGATTATGTCCGATATCTAGAGTGTTGTGTCCGATAAATCAGTAACTTTGTCCGAAATCCAGCTAACTTCTTCCATCAATACCCCCTTTACATAGTCGGCCTTACGGAGAAACCGCCGGAAGGGTTTAAATCTGGCCCGAAATGGAAGTATGCGGAAACACATCCATTCCAGATTTACCGCAATTCTTCTGATAAATTTTTCAAAAGTAATAAATACTACAAGTATTACCAAAAGAATCATCCTTTGGAGGTCTTTATGTCAAAAAAGCAAAGTTTATTAAAGAACGGAAATAAGTCATCTTTGATTGCTTCTATTGTAAATACTATAATTGCGATTATTAAAGGAGTTGCATACTTCTTCACGGGGAATGTCGCGATGTTTGCTGAAACAATGCATTCACTAGGTGACGCAGCCAATCAATTTTTCGTATACATTGGTAGTGCATTAAGTAAAAAAATGCCGAACGAAAAATATCCAAACGGTTTTGGCCGCCTTGTTAATTTGGTTTTACTCGGTGCCGTGATCATTGTAGGGATTATGAGTTATGAAACAATAAAAGAGGGATATCATCATATTAAACACCCAACCGAATCGAGTGGGATTGCCATTAATCTGTCTGTTTTAGGGTTAGCTGTAATTTTGGAGTCTTATGTTCTTTTTAAGGCGATGAAGGAAGTTTTACATGAGGCACGGGTTGAAGCTAAAGGATTTGCAGCAATCGGCAAAAGTTTCAACAATTTAGGGAGAGCTACACCTGCCACGAAACTTGTATTCATGGAGGATTTAGTCGCAACCCTTGGTGGAGTCATTGCAATTCTTGGAATTCTGCTTTCCTATTATGGAGGTTGGCATGCCGCAGAAGGAATTGCATCAATCATAATTGGATTAATGATGTTTTACGTAGTGGGCAGAGTATTCTTGGATAATGCCAAAGGGGTACTTGGTGAAGCGGATGAAGAGCTAGAAAACAAAATTGCTGAGCTTATTTATACAAATCCAGAAATTAAAGACATAAACGCATTGTTTGCCATGAAGGAAGGAGAGGATTTCCATATCGAAATGAAGCTGGAGATAGACTGTAATATAACTGTTAGAGAGGCTGTTAAAATAAAAGAACGCATTGAGGAAAAAATCCAAGCAATGAATGGAGTGACTGATGTCATCATTGAATTTGTAGAAGATGATGGGGTTAAATCATGGAAACAAGGGTTAGTTACTAAGTGAAACCGAAAAGATTTTGCAAATCAAAAAAACCGGCACAATGCCGGTTTTTTGATTTTTACTGCTGTGGAGCAGGAGATTTTTTCTTAGGTTTTGGTTTCAAATACAAACCTAGTTCTTTTTTCTCTTTTGTTAATGAACGATATAGTGAAATCATCATCAGCACCATTATTATTGAAAATGGGAAAGCTGCTGCAATAAGGGCATTTTGTAATGCCTGTAAACCACCGCTATATAATAAAATAGCAGCTACTGTTGATTGAAGGATTCCCCAAGTCAGTTTTACAGTATTTGGGGGTGTTAGTGAACCGTATGTGGTTTGCATACCAAGTACAAATGTAGCTGAGTCCGCAGATGTAATAAAGAATGTCGAAACAAGTATAATCGCAACCACTGATAAAACCACCGATAGAGAAGATTCATTAAAGATTGCAAAAAGTACTTCTTCTGTAGCAAATTGTGAGAGATCCACGTTTCCTTCCTTTTGAACTTCTACAGCAGAAGTCCCAAATGCTGCAAACCAGATAAAGCTTACTAATGCCGGAAGCAATAAAACACCGATAATAAATTGTCGAATTGTTCTTCCCTTTGAGACACGGGCAATAAAAATACCTACAAACGGTGACCATGAAATCCACCAAGCCCAGTAGAAAATAGTCCAACCGTTAATCCAAGAACGGTGTTCTTCATTAAGTGGAGCAATTCTAAAACTCATCTGTACAATATTTTGTATATATCCACCAAGTGTATCTGTAAACATATCAAGAATCAGAACTGTAGGACCTGCTACAAACATTAAAATGAGAAGGGCAAGTGCTAAAATCATATTTGCATTACTTAAATATTTAATCCCTTTACTTAATCCAGACCATGCGGAAATCATAAATAAGACGGTAACAACAGCAATAATGATTAATTGAATGAAGAAACTAATCGGTATATCAAGTAAATAAGCTAACCCCCCATTAATTTGTGCTGCACCAAACCCTAGCGTTGTCGCAACACCTACAACCGTTGCAAATACGGCTAGTACATCAACCAAGGTACCAAGTTTTCCTTCCATTGCTTTTTTGCCTAGAACAGGCTTTAATGTAGCTGAAATTAAACCTGGTTCACCTTTTCGAAAATTAAAATAGGCTAAGGCGAGTGCAACGAGTGCATAAATTCCCCAAGCATGTATTCCCCAATGGAAAAATGTATAGCGCATCGCTTCTTTTTGGGAAGCGTTTGTAGCACCCTCTGCTAAAGGGGGAGTCATATAATGGGAAAGAGGTTCTGCTGCCCCCCAGAAGACAAGTCCAATCCCCATCCCAGCACTAAATAACATCGCAAACCATGATATATTTGAATACTCAGGTTTCTCATCAGGTTTTCCTAATCGAATTGCCCCAACTGGGCTAAAAATAAGGAAAACGCAGAATATCACAATGATTGTGACTAAAATAAGGTAATACCATCCAAAGGCTGATGTAATAAATGATTGAATATTACCTGTTACTTCTTCAAAACTTTTTGGTGCTGCAACACCAAATATGACAGCTGCAAGAACGATAGCAACCGAAATCCAAAAAACATTTGATATTTTCTTCATCATATAACCCTTTCTTTTACATTAACTTTTATGTAAACATAGTTTTCCCACAAAAGTTTAGCTATATTAGGTTAACAGAGTTTACTACTTTTTGCCAATAATCCTGACTTTTGATCTGAGTTGAGACTGTATGATTTGGTTAAACAAAAACTGAAAAAAAGATGTAGATTTTATGATATTATTATCATAACCACAGAGAAAATATCGATTTACATATAAATAAATCAGGGGAGACTTTATGCTAGGATTTTTGCAGATTAAAGGCAAGATAAATACGGATTTAATCCTATTAGTAACCCTGGTAGGATTTGTATTATTAGCCTCTCATTTCAAATTAACGTTACTTTATGGAATTACTTTTACATTTGCGAGTATTTCAGTTTTTTTAATACTTCGCATTTTTGGCTATACCACCGCGATTGTAACGAGTTTAATTGCCATCTTTATTGCCATGTTTTTTTCAAACAGTCCCTATTATGCAGTGATCATGCTTGTTGAAGTCATATTTGTTGGAGCCTTTTTCTTAAGAGGGCGAAAAGCAAAAATGTTTTTCGTTGACTTTTTTTTCTGGACTTTTATAGGAATAGCCCTGCTCTTTATTTTCTGTCGAGAATCACTGTCAGGCAGTGCACTCTATTTTCAAATCTGTAAAGATGTTGCAAATGGTCTTTTTAATGTATTAGTTGCAGATATGTTGCTAGCTTATTTCCCATTCTATAAGTTTGTTAAAAATAAACGAATCAGCAAAAATAATGTATCAGTACACCAATTCTTATCCCAAATCACCATTTTAACAATTCTTGTTCCGTTCTTTATTAGTGTAGTTACAAATACATTAAACACCTTTGAAGTTATTAAGAAGGACTTAGTTAATGTTAGTGAAACGAGAGCAAATCGGATAGAAAACGACCTGTATCAACTAAAAAAAGCAAACGGAAGTATCGACATTAATCAAATTGAAGAAATATTATGGCGAAATAAGAACCAAGATACCGATATTACGGTATTGGACAATAGAAATCATGTCATTTCATCGACAGCGTTGGCGGATTTTGATCCGAAAAAGTATGAAATTCGGAAGATATCACCTAATGTTTTTGAGGCTTTACCGGTAGCTAACAATGAAATGCAGCCGATTACAAGGTGGGACGATGCTTTTTATTTTTATATAAGAGATACGGATTCATACCGAATTATGTTGCAGTACCCAATCGCTGGGTATCAACAACAAATTTTTAATATTTCTCTCGACCAACTAAAATACTTACTCATTCTAGCAGTTTCAGCCATATTGTTTGTAATGGCTGTTAGCAGAATGCTCACGAATAACCTAAGGCAACTGACAACAATTACAACTGGATTACCACAAAAGCTGCGTTCTTTAGAAAATATTGAATGGCCGCAAGGTTCAATATCAGAACTTCGCATCTTGAGTAAAAATTTAAAGAAAATGGCTGATAAGCTAAAGGAGTTATTTCAAGAGAGCATTGAGATGAACCACATTCTAAGAGAACAAACTTCAAGATTGAAGGAATCCGAGGACAAGCTTCATAAACTTGCTTTTTATGATAGTTTAACATACTTACCCAATCGTTATTTCTTCCAAAAATATGTACGTGAATTAATTCGAAATAACCATGACCAAATGTTTGCGATTATTTTTATCGACCTCAATCAATTTAAACAAATCAATGATACATTAGGTCATGATGCAGGAGATACACTTCTAAAAGCAACTGGTAACAAGCTAAAGAAGTTGCAAGAAGACACTAGACAGGTTTTCAGACTTGGAGGGGACGAGTTTGTTGTTGTCCATTCTGTTGATAGCAGAGATGAGATAGATAAAACATTAGACATGATTGTCAAAGAATTTTCATCCTATTATACAATAGCGGGTCAAAATCACTATATAACTGCAAGTATAGGGGTCAGTGTGTACCCGGAAGATGGTAAAGATTTAGATACATTAGTAAAATATGCTGACATTGCAATGTACACCTCGAAGGAGAAAGGTGGCAATAGGGTTCAGTTTTTCAATGGGTCCATGAAAAATAAATTTCAAGAGCGTTTAGAAATAGAAAATGCTCTGCGTACTGCAGTGGATAAGGATCGGTTTGAACAATTTTATCAGCCGAAGACAATGGCAGGTAAGATCACAAGTATTGAAGCATTGATTCGTTGGAATGATCCCATATTAGGGGTGGTTTCACCTGGAGTTTTTATTGGTGTAGCTGAAGAAATAGGTCTCATTTCGCAAGTTGATGAGTGGTCTCTCACCCAGGCCTGTAGACAAAATAAACAATGGCAGCTTGAAAACCTTCTTCATGTTCCGATTTCGGTAAACCTATCGGCCAAACATTTTCAACAAGATTATCTTGTTTCAATGGTCAATAAGGCATTGCAAGATTCTGGATTAGAGCCACAATATTTAAAGCTTGAGATTACAGAAAGTGTATTTATTACGAATCAACAGCATGTTGCTGATCGGATTCGAAAACTGAAAGAGCTAGGAGTTCAAATTTCAATTGATGATTTTGGAAAGGGATACTCGTCTCTCTACCAATTATTGAAGCTTCCAATTGACGAAATAAAAATCGACAGACAATTTATTCATAATATCGATAAAGATGAGAAAAAAGCGTTATTAGTAAAATCGATTTTTGATATTGCACATGGACTTCAGTTGAACGTGGTGGCAGAAGGTGTAGAAACTTGGAATGAATGTGATATCCTTGTGAACATGGGGTGCGACGAGATACAAGGCTTTTTATTCAGTCGGCCAATTAATAAAGTTGATATGGTTGAATTTATTCATAAAAAGTCAATAAGGTCTAAAGAGGCTGTCATAGGAGAAATAGACTGAATAAAAAGGAGGTTTCACATCGAAAACCTCCTTTTTACATGTATTTAGTGACACCTGCTCGAGGTCACAAATTTCTAAGGAAAGAGTTCGTCGCGTGTTTGTCGCCGATAAGAGGCTCTTTCTAGATTGTAATATTTACATCGCCATCTTCTGTAATTTCAACGGTTGTGTAGCTCTCAAATGTTGACATTTCCGTAATTTCACGTTTCTCATTGCTTGCAAAACTTTCCATGTATCTTTGATACGTTTCTGGATCCTTGACAATGTGATAGAAATACGTCATTTTTCCATCGCTATCACTATGTGTCCTTAAGAAAAATCTGTCCTTAAACTCATTTTTAAACCACTCTCTGGCTTCCATATGATTCGAAAAATCTGGCATGTTGTCATAAATAGATGTTATATCAATGTTCATGTTGATTCACCTCTCATGAGATTTTCGGATGTGTTTAGTATGTCCATCTATTTACAACACATCCATCGTGAATGCTATGCACCATGCTTGAGATTTTTTTCTACTTTTATCTTTCTTTCAAAGTCCTTTTTTTCAATCAAAAGGGAGACAAAAACACTACCTACAATCGCCCATAATGGGGCACCGATATGAAAGAAATTTACTCCAGACATTCCAATAATGAATGCAAAAAATGCCCCCATCTGAAACTTTGTATCGGAAAAAGCAATTTTAAGTGACGATAAGAGTACACCTATCATCGCTAAGCCTGCAATGGTACTCACAATTACACCTGGCATCGCAATTACAAAAGGAACAACAAGCGCTGCAAATATACCGAAGCTTGCAAATAAAACTCCATTTGATGCAGAAGCAGCATATCTGCCTTCTTTCTTACCTGATTCATCAGATGCACAAATAGCAGTCATTGGCCCTGCAGTGTTGATGGCGTGAGCTCCAAAAAAGGAGGCAATAAAACCAAAAATTGCGCCAAAGATGGCCATCGCACTAATTGGCGGTTTATATCCCTTTGCCATTAGGATTCCTGTAGTTTGTGCATTCTCTGTACAAATGATTAAGATTGCAAGAGGGATTGATAGAGAAATAATAGCGTTAAAACTAAAGGTTGGAAGTTCTAGTTGAGGAAGCACAAATGAACTTTGTACATTTGAAAAATTAAACTCATTCATGACAATGGCAAGGAGTACTGATACTACTAACGCTGATAAAACAGGTGGTACTTTTTTTATGTATCGTGAGGATAACAAATAGACTAAGATGGCCGAACCTGCTAACAGAGGGGACACTTCAACAGAAGTAATCATCTCAATTGCAAATCGCATCATGACACCAACAATCATTCCCATTACGATTGGAACTGGTATCCAATTCATCACCTTATCGATTAATCCAGTTATACCTAGTATAAGAACAATGAGGTTTGCTACAAGATAGGCACCGATTGCTTCTTGTAATGAAAAATGTGATAAAGCACCTGCCACTAGCACAGCACCAGCAATTGAATATGCCCCTGCAATCGGTTGTTTATATTTTAAAGATAAAAAGAGTCCCAATAAACCTCCAAAAAAATACACGGCAAATAACCAGCTGATTGTTTGTTCATGGGTTAAACCACCGCTTGATGCACCTCCGATAATAATCAGTGCAGGGCCTGTACACCCGAAAATAGCTGCAACAACACCTGAACTAATCGTATTAACGTTTAGATTTCCGTATAGATTCTTGAATCTACTATTACCTTTCATTTTAACCTCCTTGATTATCAAGATATCCATGTTTCTAATAGAGCTTATGTATTTAAATTAATAATACCACATCCTAAAACAAAAATTACGTATTTTTTACGAACGTTTTAAAAACCTTCAAAAAGATAGAATGAAAGAGTATTTAAGAGAAAAGATATTGTTTCCTTGCGAAAATGAGCAATTTACAGGCTTGATAATTAAAAAAAGATTCAGTATATTTGAAATTAATTACGAAAGGTTCAAAAACGTAATACATAATTCTAGGAGGTAATGAAGAATGACAACTACAGTAAATGAAACAAAAACATTAACAGTAAAGAAGGCTAATGGGATCGCTGAAGTTCACATTCATGTAAACAAAACAAACTCTTATGACCTCGAATATTACAAAGAATTAAACGCTGCAATTGATGATATTCGTTTTGACAATGACATTAAAGTAGCTGTATTAATGAGTGATATGCCAAAATTCTTCTCAGCAGGAGCGAATATTAATTTCTTAAAGTCGGCTGAACCACGCTTTAAAACACAATTCTGCTTATTCTGTAACGAAACATTAGATAAAATTGCACGCTCACCACAAATCTGGATTGCTTGTTTAGAGGGCCACACAGTTGGTGGTGGTTTAGAAATGGCTCTAGCTTGTGACCTTCGTTTTATGGGAGATCAAGCAGGTAAAATTGGGCTTCCTGAAGTTTCCCTTGGCGTACTTGCAGGTACAGGTGGAACTCAGCGTCTAGCTCGACAAGTTGGACACTCTAAAGCACTTGACCTGAATATTACAGGCGAAACATTAACACCTCAAGAGGCACTAGATATTAACTTAGTAGATCGTGTGTTTCCACAAGAAGAAACAAGAGCGAAAACGTTAGAATACGCAGAAAAGATTGCGAACAGCGCAAGTTATGCAACTTCTAACATTAAGCTATCAATTATGAATGGAAAAGAAATGCCACTTAACGTAGCAATCCGCTACGAGGGTGAGCTTCAAAACTTATTATTCCGTTCACAAGATGCACAAGAAGGCCTTAGTGCGTTCATCGAAAAGCGTGAAGCTAACTGGAGTGGAAAATAAGGTCAACTGAATCCATAGCGATGCCGGAAATTCCGGTATCGCTCTTTTAAAATAGCCTACTAATTTCAAATTAATTATCTTAGGGCTCAGCGACCTTCGCGAGCCTTTTAGTTTCTAATGACTAGTTTCGGCGCCATCGGTACTTAGGTCATAAACCAATTGCTTCGGAATGTATGTGCACCTTCTGTTAGCGTCTTTTACTGGTGGCCGATAAGCTGCGCCCTGCACTTTTCTAATAGGGGGATGAAATGTGAGATCAAATGAATTTCAAGTCATCGTTAACTGGGGAGATACAGATAAAGCAGGTATTGTATACTACCCAAATTACTTTAAATGGTTCGACATTGCGGGACATCAATTTTTTAGAAGTTGTGGATTGTCACCGAACACATTAGAAGAAGAACGTCAAATTATTTTGCCAATGCTTGATGCTAGATGTAGTTTTGAAAAGACATTATTATATGATGATATTATTACCATTAAAACTCAGGTTGAGGAAATTAAAACAAAAACAATCAAGCTAAGGCATGAGGTGTATAGAGGAGAAACACGAACTGGACATGGATATGAAATTAGAGGGTGGGTAAAACAAACGCCAGCTGAAATTAAAGCAGTTCCAATACCAAATGACGTATTAGCCATTCTTAAAGAAGAACTCCACACAAATGAATCAGGAAAAAGACCACTTTTTAATGCATAATCTCCAAAATCCTCTATAATGAAAGTAAAAATATTGAAAAATAATAAGTGTGGTGACGTTCTATGAAACCAAGGTCCTTAATGTTTACATTATATGGTGAATATATTAAATATTATGGGGGAGAAATTTGGGTAGGTAGCTTAATTGAATTAATGAAACAGTTTGGGATCTCCGAATCGTCTGTAAGAGGCGCATTATTTCGGATGGTCCAAAATCATTTATTGGAAGTACGAAAAGTAGGAAAGAAGAGTTATTATTCCGCTACCTCAAAAGGCCGTGTTGATGAGGGGGTAAATAGGGTATATGCCACTCAAAACCACATTTGGGATCAGCAGTGGAGAATACTTACATATTCGTTTCCTGAGGAAAAGCGAGAGATTCGAAATAAAATTCGTAAAGAACTAATTTGGACCGGATTTGGCAACCTTACGAATAGTACATTGGTGACGCCTAATCCAGTTGAGGACCAAGTAACAGAAATGATTAAGGCAAATGGAATTGAAGAATATGTGTTTTTATTTACATCATCCTCAATTGTTTCCCATGATAACCAAAGTATCATTGATATCGGTTGGGACCTGAACTTGGTAAGAGATGAATATCAAACGTTCATTGATAAGTTTACACCTAAATTTGAGGAACTTCGTGAAAAGGCTTTAAATAACACATTAAAGGATGAGGAATGTTTTATTGAGAAAACTGTGTTGGTACATGAGTATCGGAAATTCCTCTTCCAGGATCCAGGTTTCCCAAGAGATTTACTACCTGAAGGATGGATTGGCATAAAGGCTAGAGAGTTATTCTGGAATATACATCAGCTGCTATCTATTCCGTCAATCCGCTATTTTGAGTCTGTCTTTGAGGGAGCTCCTGATTGTGAAATCCATATTGAACGTGATAAAGCAATCAATCCTTTTGGAGAAATCTACATTTAATTTATTCAGTAAAGTCCTTTATTTTAGTGTTTGAGGAATGTATTAAAAAAGTAACAATTCAGTTGGTGGAGAAACTCCGGCTGAACAAAATTAAGCCTCCGGCGGATGCAACGATTTTTTAGAGGATATTATTCGAGCATAAGATCGACATCCCGGGCAAAGTCTTTGTGATCCACATCGTGTGGGCCTAAAAATATCGGGTATAAATACGCCAAGGCACTTTTGATTATAGGGGTGAGCCATGAATATTGAAAAAATTGAATTTGGTGGCTATCGGATTGGGATCCCAGTTCCGTTTCCAATGAAGTATGTTTACTGTTACCTTTTTAAACAGAATGATGGCTATTGTCTGATTGATATTGGGTTAAACTATTCAGCTGCGCGAGATGCTTGGCAAGAAGTTTTTGATCACTTAGGAATTACTTTTGGTGATGTTCATACAATTTATCTCACACACTTCCATCCGGATCATTCTGGTCTTTCAGGCTGGATGCAAGAACAAACAGGTGCTGACCTTTTTATGAATGAAGTGGATGCAGCCATGATTGAGCGTGTATGGGGTGAGGGGAGCGTTCAGGTTGCGAGAATGAAAGAAATGGTTTTGCAACATGGGGTTCCTGAGGATTTAGCTGATGGTATCGCTGACCATATGAATAAATTACATAAGAATGTTCTTCCACTACCTGTTGTAAAACCTATTGGAGCTACTATTGAGTTTGGTGATCAACAATGGTCTGTTATCCACACACCTGGACATAGTGAAGGTCATGTATGTTTTTTTCATGAAAAAGAAGGTATCTTAATAGGCGGAGATCATATTCTTGAAAAAATTACACCGAATATTAGTGTATGGCCCGGTGCTAGCCAGCATCCATTACATGAATATATCGATTCATTACGTAAAGTTAGGAAATATCCGATAAAAAAAATATACTCTGCCCATCATTCACCGGTTCCAAATGTAACTGAACGAATAGATGAACTCATCCAGCATCACGAGGAGCGTCTCAATTATATTGAAAGCCTAGCCGATCATAAAACGACATATGAGATTGCGAAGGTCTTGTTCTCCCATAGAGAACTCAACCCTCACCAATGGCGTTTTGCTATTGCAGAAACTATAGCGCACTTAAACTATTTAGAACGCGAAGGCCGAGTTGCAAAGGTTAAGCAAGATCCTATTATTTACGATCAATGCTGAAGCAATACTAGGAAAATATCAAAGATAGATGAGGTTGGAACCCAAGATTGTTAGTAAAATAACAATCTTGGGTTTTTGTTTTGGATAGAAGTCCGTGTGAAGGCCTGTGCGAAATAGTTACTCGTTTGGAAAGTCCTTCATAGCCGTGATGAAGGCACGTGTGGAGCAGTGGTGCGCAAGTAAAGTCCTTCATAGCTGTGATGAAGGACCGTGTGGAGTGAGTGGGTGCGAGTAAAGTTCTTCATAGCAAATGAAGAGGAGAACGAAAAGGTCGACTATTTCGAATCCCCTTCATCCCGCAGATGAAGAGGAAAACGAAGCTAATCCCCGGACGAAACCCTCTTCATACCCTCGATGAAGAGGAAACCCGGGCAAATTCCTACGCTCAATCCTCTTCATCCCGCCAATGAAGAGGAAAACAAAGCTAATCCCGGCACGAACCCCTCTTCATAACCTCGATGAAGAGGAAACCCGAGCAAATTCCTGCGCTCAATCCTCTTCATCCCGCCGATGAAGGGGAAAACGAAGGTGATCCCCGGACGAACCCCTCTTCATAACCTCGCTGAAGAGGAAACCCTAGCAAATTCCTGCGCTCAATCCCCTTCATCCCGCCGAAGAAGAGGAAAACAAAGCTGATCCCCGCACAAACCCCTCTTCATAACCACGATGAAGAGGAAACCCAGCAATTTCTCACGCTCAATCCTCTTCATCCCGCCAATAAAGAGGAAAACAAAGCTAATCCCGGCACGAACCCCTCTTCATAACCTCGATGAAGAGGAAAGCCGAGCAATTTCTCACGCTCAATCCCCTTCATCCCAAGAACAACCTCTAGTATTACACCAACCATCGGGCATATAAAACAATTACCAAAACAAAATCCACATCAACATTCATTACGAATTTTAATTTAACGTCTAAAAAACATTATAAACATGTTGACAAACAATTTAAAATATTCTATATTACATATTATAAACGATAGTTAAAAAAACGTAATACAAAGAGGTGTTCATTGATGAGTATAAAAGAAGCTGAGGTATTACTGGAAAAGGTTCAAAATGGATTTATTGTGGAGCGCATGGAGGATATGAATGACGAATATTTGAAAGCGCTAAAACAAACACTCGCGATTGTAGGAGATACAGAACTTCTTAGTGTCCCGCCATTATTAACAGTCTACGATCAAGCCCCAAACTTAAACTATAAAATTACAGCTCTAGCAGTTATGCAAGATGAAATCGGTCATGCTCATATCGCTTATCGCTTGCTGGAAGACCTTGGTGAAGATATTGACGAAATGCTCTACAACCGACCAGCCAACCGATGGAAAAATCCTTACGCTTTTGATTTTAAATTAGACAACTGGGTTGAATTAGGAGTCTTTAACGGACTATTTGATCGTTCTGGATATACGCTTTTAGGTGACGCATACGAACACACTTCATATGGGCCTTGGAAACGTGCACTAGTCAAGGTTGATAAAGAGGAATTATTCCACCTTCGTAATGGCGAGATCATTATGAAAAATGCGATGAAGAAGCCAGAAACGGCAAAGCAAGTTCAAGAAGCTGTGGATTGGATGTTCCTAATGGCACTCGAATTCTTCGGTGTTGCAGATAACCTTAAGAGCCGTTCAGCGCAGTTGGATTATCGATTAAAAGGGCGAACTAATGATGAACTAAGACAAAAATGGTTGTCAACGGCTGTTCCGTTCTGTGAGTCAATCGGAGTGAAAGTTCCAGCTCATTACGATGAAGACCAAGGAAAATATGTAATTGACGTTCCATTCCCTTGTAAGTTTGATCCAGAAAACAAAAAATGGTTAACTGACCAACCGGATACATGGGAAGGTGCAATCGAGCGCTTTAAGCAGAGAGGTCCTCAAAACCAAGAATTTGTGACTCGCATTCAAAAGGGAGTTTGGGAGTTAGAAGCAATGAGAGCAGAGGAGGCATAAACATGAGTGGAATTATCCAAAAAGAACAAACAACAAAGTATTGGGATGCTCTTAAAGAAGTAATGGATCCTGAGTTTCCAATCAGTGTTGTGGATATGGGTCTAATTTATAACATTACCCAAAATGGAAGTGAATTAGAAGTTGAAATGACATATACCTCCACTGGTTGCGCATGTATGCAGTGGATTGAAAACGATATCAAAGAACGTTTGTTGAAAGAAGAAGAGGTGGAGGAAGTTAAGATTCAGGTCGTTTGGGATCCACCTTGGACGACAGCAAACCTAAGTGAAGAAGGAAAGAAAAAATTAAAGCACTGGGGGGTAAGTTCATGACAGTAGACGTTGCAAAAAAACATGATTACCTTCTTCTCACTCGAATCAATCGTGGAGATGAACTTATTCATGTGGGAACATTCAAGGCAGTTAATGATGATTTAGCAAAGATTTATGCACAACATATTTATGACGAAGAAGACTGGGTAGAAATGTTTGTTGTTAAAAAAGAAGCTCTTGTTTGTGTACGAAGCCCAGAACCATTATTTGCAAAGGAGTGAGACTGATGTCTAAGGAACATATTTCATTAATAGAACTTGGTGAAACAATTGCTGATAATAAATTTATTTTAGGTGATCGATTAGTTGAAATTGGTATCAGCGGGCCGACATTAGAAGGTACGCTTTCATCGATTGCGATGGCACAGCAGGAACTGGGCCATTCAAGACTGCTATATCGCTGGGTTTCCGATTTATCGGGTATTAAGACGGAAGTAAAACATCAAACCGGAAAAGCATTTAAACAAAATGTTGAAATTGGGAATTGGATTGAACTGATTGCTGGAATTTACGTAACAAATGTAGCTGTTGACTTAGTAATGAACGCCATGATTGAAGCAAATAATCCAAATGTGAATCCTCCTTTTACAAAAATGTTAAAGGAGCAGCAAGAACATCTCATTTATTCACAGAGTTGGTGTGATCAGCTTCTACTCGATAAAGGATCAATTCCAAGAAGAACGAAAGAAGCAATTTCAAAAACAGCGCAAGAAGCGAAGGAATGGTTAATTAAAGTAGAAAACGATATGTATTTCGTCACTGAAAACATCATTCCAAAGGATGCTAGATTAGTAGAAAATTTCGATGCAACACTCGGGGAAGTCTTAAAGGATGTGGAAAAGCAACATGTTGGCTAAAAAAGAGAACGCACAATGTTCATTTTGCTCATCTGAAGATGTAAAGAAAATTTCATCCTTTGGTACAGCCCAATTAGTAAGACAATACTATTGTAATGAATGTAAAAGTGTATTCGAATACATTCGATGGCAAAAGGAAGAGGCGGCTAAATAGAATGTGTGTTCAAAAAGGTGGATGAAGAGGACTAAGTCCTCATGTCTGGGCGACACTAGCACGTCCTGTACGTCGAAATTTCAAGGCGGCGTAGCTCCCTAGTACACGGACGTAGTAGTTAATACGTGATGAATGGAGAAGCAAGCCAACAAAGAAATTCGATGTGTCATATTCAAAAGGACTTTTTGAACATCCTCTAGAAAGGACCAAATAGTATGCAGCAAATAAAAACAGTAGGTGTAATAGGATCAGGAACAATGGGAGCAGGGATTGCGCAATTACTAGTACAAAACGGATACCCTGTCATTCTTTTTGATCTCGATGAAACAACTGTAACACGTGCGAAAGAGGCAATAGAGTCAAAGTTAGATAGATTAGTTGTCAAAGAAAGAATTACCCATGCCACATCAGAAAAAGCAAAAAAGAACTTAGGTATCACAACGGATATGAACTCATTTGCCAATTGTCAATTGGTCATTGAGGCAGCGCCAGAAAAGCTGGAAATTAAACGGTCCATTTTTTCTCAACTGGAAGAAATCTGTTCGAAAGATTCGATTTTGACGTCGAATACTTCCTCACTTTCGATTACAGAAATTTCAGGCCAAAGCGCAAATCCGGAACGAATCGCAGGCTTGCACTTCTTCAATCCGGCACCAATCATGCCGCTTGTTGAAGTCGTAAAAGGGTTAAAAACAGCTTCCTCAACTGTTGATACTCTTGTACAATTTGCCCAAACAATTAATAAAAGTCCTGTGATGTGTATGGATACACCTGGTTTTATTGTGAATCGAGTAGCACGACCTTTTTATAATGAAGCATTGCGAATTATGAATGATAAGATCGCTACGCCAAGTCAAATCGATCGAATTATGAAGAATGCTGGTAATTTTAAAATGGGTCCTTTTGAATTGCAGGACCTCATCGGAATTGATATTAATTTTGCAACGACAAAATCAGTATATGAAGGATTTCACGGAGAAAGCAGATTCCGTCCTCACTACTACCAAGAGCGGATGGTCCAATCAGGTAGCCTAGGAAGAAAAACAAAAGGAGGGTTCTTTGATTATGACAATTAAAACAGTCGCTATCGTAGGGGATAACCTAATTGCAAAAGAACTCTCCAACTCTTTTCAAGAAAATCCACACGTTCATTTGGTTGATGCGAAAGCTTTGACCGAACAGGTGGATGTCGTAATTGAAACGACGAATCTTGATAAGGAAGAAAAGAAACGTAGAGTCGAGGAAATTGAGGCAAGTGTTTCATCTACTACATTGATTCTATCGACTACCCTTGGCGTCACAGCGACTGAGGTTGCTTCATGGCTTTTTCATCCTGAAAGATTAATAGGATTTGGGACTTTCGCTAATTTTAGAAAGGGCAGCTTAATTGAAGTGGCATTACCATTACAAGCTGATGCAAGTTATCTGCAAACTGCCACAAACACTTTTTCATTCATTCATCAGGAAATTGAAGTTGTCGAGGATGAGGTGGGTTTTGTCTTTCCAAGGATTTTATCAATGATTGTTAATGAAGCGGCCTATGCACTTTCAGAACAAACGGCAGAGGCTGAGGCAATTGATGTTGCTATGAAAAAAGGTACAAATTATCCTATGGGTCCACTTGAATGGGCTAATGAAATTGGGCTAGATGATATATTTGCAGTATTGAGTGGATTATATCGTGAATTAGGGGAGGAGCGTTATCGCCCAGCTCCACTTATTCGAAAGCTTGTGTACGCAGGATGGATTGGTGGAGAAACCGATAAATGCTTTTACCATTATCAAAACAGCAAAAATAAGGAGCTTTCAGTATGAGAGAAGCTGTCATAATTGATGCAGTTCGGACTCCGATAGGAAAACTTAACGGTTCGCTTACTAGTGTACGACCTGATGATCTTGCAGCCCATGTGTTGAAGCAATTAATGGCTCGCAATGACTTGGATTCGAATCTGATTGAAGATGTATTTTTTGGATGTGCGAATCAAGCAGGTGAAGATAATCGAAATGTTGCTAGAATGGGATTGTTATTAGCTGGGCTACCTATTTCGATTCCGGGAGTAACGGTTAATAGACTTTGTGGTTCTGGATTAGAGGCAGTTAATCAGGCAGCCTCTTCGATTAAGTCAGGCTTAGGAGATGTCTTTATTGCAGGAGGAACGGAAAGTATGACCCGTGCTCCGTATGTAATGATGAAACCTCAAGTTACAAGTGCAAAGGGGAATCAAACTTTACATGACACGATGCTTGGTTGGAGACTTGTTAATCCAACCATGAATGAAATGTATCCTCCAATTAGCTTAGGAGAAACGGCTGAAAATGTTGCAGAGAAATATGGAATATCAAGAGCAGAACAAGATGAGCTTGCCCTATCAAGTCAGCAAAAGGCAGCCGCAGCGATTCAAAGTGGAAGATTTAATGATGAAATTGTGCCGATTGAAATTCCACAAAGAAAAGGAGAGCCCCTTCTTTTCAGGGAGGATGAACATGTTCGTCCTGGAACCACTTTGGAAACGTTGTCTAAACTTAAGCCTGTTTTCCGAAAGGATGGGACAGTTACTGCTGGAAACTCATCTGGTATTAATGATGGCTCTAGTGCCATTCTCGTAATGGAAAAGGAGCTTGCACAAAGGCTTGGATTAAAGCCGATTGCTAGAGTAGTGACATCTGCTGTTAGTGGTGTCCATCCTGACTATATGGGAATCGGCCCCGTTCCAGCGACAAGAAAAGCATTACAAAGGGCAGGTTTAACTGTTGATGACCTTGATTTAATTGAAATAAATGAAGCTTTTGCAGCACAATCTGTTGCATGTATCAATGAACTCGAGCTTGACATGGATAAAGTGAATGTTAATGGTGGAGCAATTGCTTTAGGTCATCCACTAGGATGCAGCGGCTCACGTATTGTAACAACGCTTGTTCATGAGATGCAAAAACGTGATGTGCGTTATGGATTAGCCACAATGTGCATCGGCGTTGGTCAAGGAATTGCAACGATTATAGAGAAAATGTAGGGAGTGAAACAACATCGATGGTAGAATTAAAAGAAACATACCAACTATTGATTAATGGAGAATACTCAAATAGTAGTAATAATGAATTTTTCGAGACTTATAACCCTGCAACTGGTGAGGGTATCGCAAAAGTAGCAAAGGCGACTAAGGAAGATGTGGATCGTGCTGTTGACGCAGCAAGAAACGCATTTGAAAACGGCAAGTGGCCGAAATTGCCTCAAGCAAGAAGAGCAAGAGTACTTAATAATATTGCGGCAATCATGCGCGAACGTTTCAATGACCTTGTTGAAGCAGAAGTATTAAATAGTGGAAAAACAGTTGCTGCTGCCAAAGGGCAAATTGGTCAAGCCATTGAAGACTTTGAATTTTATGCAGGTGCCATAACAACGTTTGGCGGACGTACGAATCCAGTTCCGAATGGATTTTTTAACTACACCGTAAAAGAACCTGTAGGAGTTTGTGCGCAAATTATTCCATGGAACTATCCATTAATGATGGCTGCTTGGAAAATCGCACCTGCCATTGCAGCAGGATGCCCAGTTATTCTTAAGCCAGCTTCACATACACCGATTACTGCTTATATGCTTGCAGATATTTGCCATGAAGCAGGCGTTCCAGCAGGTGTAGTGAACGTTATCACAGGTAGTGGCTCAGTAATTGGTCCTTACTTAACGACTCACCCTGGTGTTGATAAAGTAGCCTTCACAGGTGAAACAGAAACCGGGAAAGACATTATGGCAAAAGCTTCAACAAACTTAAAGCGTGTGACATTAGAATTAGGTGGAAAATCCCCTAATATCGTATTTGATGATGCTGATATTGACGGCGCAGTAGCGGGTTCTATTTATGGTATCTTCTATAATACTGGCCAATCCTGTGAGGCACGTTCAAGATTATTTGTACATGAAAATATTTATGATGAATTTGTCGAAAAATTTATCGAAAAAGCCAAAAAACTAAAGGTTGGTGATCCATTCGATAAAGAAACACATATGGGAGCCCTAATTTCTAAAGACCATGAAGAAGTTGTAGACGGTTATGTAAAACTTGCTATTGAAGAGGGCGGGGAAGTTCTTTATGGAGGAAAAAGACCAGATGGCAGCGAATTTGATAAAGGGTATTGGTATTTACCGACTGTTATCGGAAATGTCACAAACGACATGAGAATCGCTCAAGAAGAAGTCTTCGGCCCTGTTGTTGTTATCATGAAGTTTAAAGACGAAGCCGAAGTGCTAGAACAATCAAATGATTCTATTTTTGGACTTGGTTCGGCTGTCTGGACAAAAGATCACGGTAGAGCACATCGAATTGCAGAAGGCATTCGCGCAGGTATTGTTATGATAAATTGCCCAATATCAGCCTTCCCTGGAACACCATTTGGTGGCTACAAGCAATCAGGCTTTGGCAGAGAATTGAGTGTAGAAACACTTGATCTTTATTCAGAAACTAAGAGTGTTGTCTCTTATAATGGAGAACGTCCATTAAATATTTTCAGAATATAGTATATATAAATAATTTTCTAATAAGAAAACGGAGGTAAATATACATGTCAATTAATGTAGAAACAAAAAACCTTACTGTAAAAAAAGCCGATGGGATTGCTGAAGTTCACATTCATGTCAATAAAACAAACTCATATGATCTTGAGTATTACAAAGAGTTAAATGCAGCAATCGATGACATTCGTTTTGACAATGATATTAAAGTGGTTGTACTAATGAGTGATATGCCAAAATTCTTCTCAGCAGGAGCGAATATCAATTTCTTAAAATCTGCTGAGCCACGTTTTAAAACGCAGTTCTGCTTATTCTGTAACGAAACTTTAGATAAAATTGCACGTTCACCACAAATTTGGATCGCTTGCTTAGAAGGTCATACTGTTGGTGGTGGATTAGAAATGGCTCTAGCTTGTGACCTCCGCTTTATGGGAGACCAAGCAGGTAAGATTGGACTTCCTGAAGTATCTCTTGGCGTATTAGCAGGTACAGGTGGAACTCAGCGTCTAGCTCGTCAAGTTGGACACTCTAAAGCCTTAGATTTAAATATCACAGGTGAAACATTAACACCACAAGAAGCATTAGCTATTAAACTAGTAGATCGAGTATATCCACAAGAAGAAACAAGAGCAAAAACGTTAGAATATGCACAAAAAATCGCAAACAGCGCAACTTATGCCACATCTAATATTAAGCTATCAATTATGAATGGGAAAGAAATGCCACTTAACGTAGCGATCCGTTATGAGGGTGAGCTTCAAAACTTATTATTCCGTTCACAAGATGCACAAGAAGGTTTAAGTGCGTTTATTGAGAAGCGCGAACCAAATTGGCAAGGTAAATAATCAAATTATTTAAGCTTAAAAAATGCACCTGATGGCGACGTTGCCGTCCTACCTTAGGTATGAAAACACTATATTCATAGTGCTAATAATTAAAAATACCAACAGCATTATAAATGTAAAATGTCCGAATAATATCCAAAAAATAGAGTAATGGGTACAAAATTACAAATATTTTCATACTTCATTGCGGCTTAAAAGCACTATTTATACAGTGCTTATATCAAATATCAACTATGAATTACTCCAAAAAAGTGGAGGTAAACGATTACCTCCACTAACCTAAATTTTTTCTATCTATAAGATAGGTAAGGAGGAAAAGTGTGATAAAGGTAGCTTCGGATTTAAAGGGAATTGCAACGAAGTACAATGCAGCCGATCGATTTATTGAAAAAAATGTACGAAACGGGCTAGGGGAAAAAATAGCCATTATTAGTGGAGATGAACAAGTCTCTTATCAAGAACTTCTTAATCGTGTGAATCAATTTGGTAACGCTCTCAAGAAGTTGGGTGTTGAAAATGAAAACCGTATGCTGATGGTTATGCATGACACCGTTGAGAATATTGTATCCTTTTATGGGGCGATAAAAATTGGTGCACTTCCAATCCCCTCTAACACCATGTTACAGCCAGTGGATTATGAATATCTATTAAACCACAGTCGCTCGAAGGTGCTTGTTATTCACGAGGATCTTTGGAGCAAAATTAAGGCAAATAGAGAACGATTTGTCTTCCTTCAGCATGTTATCGTCGTCACAGAAAACACGACAGTAGATACAAATGAAATTGATTACTATGAACTGGTAAATGGTGCTTCAACAGAGCTAGAGTCGTTTTTGTCAGTCAAGGATGACCCTGCATTCTGGCTATACAGTTCTGGTAGCACTGGAAATCCCAAAGGTGTTATTCACCATCAACGAAGCATGGAAGCAGCATATAACACGTACGGGAAACAAGTTTTGGGGATAAATGAAAATGATGTTACCTTTTCCGCTTCAAAGCTCTTTTTTGCGTATGGGCTTGGAAATGGGATGTACTTCCCATTAGGAGCTGGAGCAACAACAGTTTTATTAAAGGATCGTCCTACGCCTGATAAAGTGTTTGAAACACTTGAAAAGACAAAACCAACGATCTTTTTTGGTGTTCCAACACTTTATGGTAGTTTGATTAACTATGTTGAGCGTACAGGAAAAATTCCTGACTTATCATCAGTAAGAGTATGTGTATCTGCTGGTGAGGCGCTCCCTGATACATTTGTGAACAAATGGAAGCAACTCTTTAATCTTGATATTCTGGATGGTATTGGATTAACAGAAGCACTACATATTTTTATTTCGAATCGGGTTGGAGATATTCGTCCTGGAAGCACAGGAAAGCCTGTTCCTGGATATGAGGCGAAAATTGTCAACGATAATTTTGTGGAAGTAGAACCGAATGAAGTTGGCGACTTAGTTATTAAAGGGGAAAGCCTAACTGGTGGTTATTGGGCAAATATCGCTGAAAATCAAAAAAAGCTCAAAGGTGAGTGGATGTATACAGGAGATAAATATTACAAGGATGAAGAGGGATATTTTTGGTATTCAGGGCGTTCAGATGACATGCTGAAGGTAGGCGGAATCTGGGTTTCTCCAATTGAAGTAGAATCAACTCTACTCAAACATGACTCCGTTCTAGAAGTCGCAGTAATTGGTGTCAAGACAGAGGATAATCTAGATCTTCCAAAAGCATGTATTGTCCTTAAAGAAGGGGTTGCTCCATCAGAAGAATTGAAAGCCGAATTAAAAGCTTATGTAAAAGCTAACTTAGCCCCTTACAAATATCCTAGGATTATAGAATTTATGGATGAAATTCCTAAAACAGCTTCTGGGAAGATGCAACGTTTTAAATTAAGACTCTAACTAATTGTTTCGGACGCGGAAGTATAATTAACGTAATAAATAAAAAAACGCTAAATTCAACTAAAGAAAAAGAATTTGTTTATTATTATAATACTGAATTTGTGGTATGTATTGGCTAAATAGAGGTCGTGTTGGTATTAAAGACGGAAATTGTAAGTCTTTATTCCAACCCTCCTCCATTTTTTTTGCATGAATTTACGGCGAAATTTATTACGTTTTTTTTATGGAAGTTGAAAATATGTATTGAATATTTAGATAGTTGTAACTATAATAATATTCAAAATACTAAGAATTCTAGAGAGGAGGTATCCATACATAATCCAAAAGTCCTGTTAGTTTAAAAAAATGTATAGCAAAGAGGGTTAGTATTGAATGCGTTTCCATTAAAGGGAGGGTTACCTATGAAACTAGTAAAAAGAAATTGGTTGATCATGTTGGCATTTGTTCTATTGCTCTCAGCATGTAGCTCAGGGGCAATCAGTACAACTACAGAAAATAACAAAAAAGAAGAAAATGCGGAACCAACAACAACTGATTCTTCAAGTGACGAGCCAATTAAAATTGGTGCTTTACTTCCTTCAACAGGTGTATATGCTTCACTTGGGGAAAATGTTAAGAATGGTATGGAGCTCTATTTTGATGAAATTGGTTGGGAAGTCGCTGGTAAGAAAATTGAGATTGTTCATGAAGATACGGAGGCAGACCCACAAGTTTCCTTACGTAAGCTTCGTAAGTTAATGGAGCAGGACAAAATTGACATTTTAACTGGTCCAATCAGTACCGCAGTAGCTTATGCGATTCGTGACGAGGTTGATAAGAACAAATTACCTTTCCTTGTTTCTCATGCTGGAGGAAATGATTTAACAAGAACAAAGCGTAGTGATTATATCTGGCGCTCGTCTTTCTCGTCCTACCAAATTGGACACTCTATGGGCCAATGGGCGTATGACAATATTGGTGGAAAAATCTATTTAACAGCTGCTGACTATGCCTTTGGTCATGAAGCTACGGCAGCATTTAAGGATGCTTATACGGCAGCAGGTGGAGAAATTGTTGAGGAAGTATTCGCTCCACTTGGAAATAACGATTTCTCTTCTTACCTAGCAAAAATGAATCGAGATGATATTGATGGGATCTATGCATTCTTTGCGGGTACAGATGCGATTCGCTTCGTTCAACAATACGAGCAATATGGATTAAAAGGCAAGATTCCTTTAATTGGTTCTGGATGGCTTACTGCTGAAGATACTCGTCCACAACAAGGAACTGCTCCTGAAGGCATCATTGCTTCAATCTTCTGGGATTATAGCTTAGATACGCCTGAAAACAAAAAGTTCGTTGAAGCGTATGAAGCGAAGTACGATGCTAGACCAAGTATTGAATCAGCAGAAGGATATGATGCCGCTGCGATTATGGCAAAAGCGATTGAAGCATTAAACGGTGATGTTTCAGACCCTGATAAACTAGTAGAAGAAATTTCAAAGGTTGAACTGGATAGCCCAAGGGGACCAATCAAGTTTGACCCAGAAACTCATCAAATTATCCAAAACTTATATATCGTAGAAACGTACCTTGATGGTGACAAGACGGAAAATAAAGTAATCGACACAGTACCAGAAGTTGTTGACCCAGGAAAATAAGCAAATAAGAAAAGAAGGAGGCAAGGTAACGAGTGTTGCCTCCTTCTTTTCTAGTTACCTAATATATTATTACTATTTTAACGAAATTTTCCGTGTCTAGTTCCAACGCATTGCCAGTTTTCATCATGAATAGGCTTTTGGGAGAATTTTGCGAAAAGCTTTGCTTTGAGCAGCTTGAGGTCTTATAACCTGTTCCAAGAAAAGTCAAAGAGCGACTTTTTTGGTACAGAACATTAGCTTGTCCGGGCAGAGCAAGGCGCTTACACATTTCGGATTGGGAGGAAAGGAATGGATACATTAGTCTTGCAATTGATGAATGCGCTAAGCTACGGGTTTCTCCTATTCATTATCACATGTGGGATAAGTCTCGTCTTTGGTATTTTAGGAGTATTAAATTTAGCGCATGGTTCCCTATATTTATTAGGATCTTACATGGGTTATTCAATCGTTGTAAAGTCAGGATTACCATTTTGGGTTGCACTCTTGGTTGTACCTTTTATTATTGCAGTTATCGGATTGATTTTAGAAGTAATTCTACTTCGTCCTACCTATAAACTTGGCCATCTTTCCCAAGTATTGTTGACCTTTGGTCTTGCGTATATCTTTCATGATCTCTTCTCCATTATTTGGGGGAAAAACATCATGACCGTAACCCCACCAGCTTTCCTAAGCCAATCGGTCGAAGTGATGGGGAATATGATCCCATCATATCGTCTAGCTTTAATTGTAGTTGGAATCATCATCGCCGTAGCCCTTTGGTATACCCAGGAGAAAACAAAATGGGGTGCAGTTATCCGCGCAGGTTTATCTGATAAGGAGATGGTTGGTGGGCTAGGAATCAACATTCACCTCGTCTTTACACTCGTATTTTTCTTTGGAAGCTTCCTAGCAGGAATTGGTGGGGTACTTGGCTCCCCAATCCTAGGGGTAGCCCCTGGAATGGAATTTAATATCCTCATTTTATCCCTTGTTGTTCTCGTTGTAGGAGGACTTGGGTCGGTAAGCGGAACGATTGTTGCGAGCCTTTTAGTGGGTATGGTTGAAACATTTAGTCGTTTCTATGTCCCAGAACTAAGCTTAATCATTACATTTGCATTGATGGCTGCTGTATTAATTATCCGTCCGCAAGGATTGATAGGAAGGAGGGCATAAATGGGTAAACAGTGGATTAAAGGAAGTGTATTATTCTTATTAATGGTTGCTGCTCCATTTTTTGTTTCTCTCTATTACGTAAACATTTTTACGGAAATCTTGATCTTTGGAATATTCGCCATTAGTTTAAATATCCTAGTTGGTCAGACTGGATTGGTTTCCCTAGGGCATGCTGCATTTTTCGGTGCTGGTGCTTATGCAACTGGTCTTGCGGCAAGTCATTTATCTACAAATGTGTTTCTAACGATTGCAATTGGAATGCTGCTTGCCTTTCTATTAGCTATTTTAATAGGTTTTGTATCAACAAAGGCACACGGATTTTACTTTTTGATGCTAACACTTGCTTGTTCCCAGATGGTTTACTCTATCATTTATCAATGGACAGATGTAACGGGTGGATCTAATGGATTATCAGGTATTCCTTCTCCAAGCCTGTTTGGAGATTTTCTCCTATCCAATCAAGTGTTTATCTATTATTTTGTATTAGTCGTATTTGCAATAGTTATGATCGTGATTAACAGACTTCTTCATTCCCCACTTGGGTACGTCTTCATTGGAATAAAAGAAAATGAAGACCGAATGAAGTCGATTGGATATAACACAACCTTCTATAAAAACATTAGCTTTTTGATTGCTGGTACTTTGGGTGGATTGGCTGGAAGTTTATATGTGTTTTTCAATGGCTTCGTAGCCCCAACAGATGTGTACTGGACAGTGTCTGGTTCGGTACTGATCATGGTGCTAGTTGGAGGAGCAGGAACACTTTGGGGACCTGTTATTGGAGCGGCATTCATCGTTGTGTTGGAGACAATTATTAGTTCTTACACAGAAAGCTGGATGATGATTATTGGTACTGCCTTCATCCTATTTACGATCTTTGCTCCTTCCGGAATTGCAGGGCTGTTCTCTAATCTGACAGGGAGAATTTTTAAGACAAGGCCAAAACCTGTAGTGGAAGATTATGTCGAGCAAGCGATTGAACCAATTAAACAGCAATCAAAAATAAATGGATAGGGGGGAAAGTGATGACTACAATTCTTTCCATTCAAAATCTATCAAAGCACTTTGGTGGGTTAAAAGTAATTGAAGATATTACGTTGGATGTGACAGTTGGAGAACGTGTGGGATTAATTGGTCCAAACGGCGCTGGTAAGACAACCTTTTTCAATATGATCGCCGGAGACTTGAACCCGACAGGTGGAACAATTGCCTATTATGACCGAGATATTACAAAGGTACCAAACTATAAAAGGACAGAAAGTGGAATAGTGCGAACGTTCCAGAAGAACAATCTAATGTTTGGATTAACGGTGAAAGAGAATGTTCTCCTTGTTTTACAGAAAATGAGGAAAGAGCATACGCATTGGTGGAAGAAGGTAAGTCCCAAAAATTATCAAGCATTGCATAAAGAAACGGATGCCCTTTTACAGGAATGGAATCTTGATCAGTATAGCGATACAAAGGTACAAGAGCTATCTTATGGTGTGCAGAGACAAATTGAAATTGTCATGGCGATTGCTGGAAAGCCAAAGATTCTACTGTTAGACGAACCAACAGCAGGAATGTCACAGGTTGAAACCGACCAGATTATTGCTCTAATTAATAAGTTACCAAGAGAAGTAACGATTTGTATGATTGAGCATGATATTGATGTGTTGTTCGGTAATATGGACCGAGTGATTGTCCTACATACAGGAAAACTAATTGCAGATGGTACACCAGAAGCGGTTCGCGAAAATGAAGAGGTTAAGGAAATTTACCTAGGGCGGGAGGAGGCTGCACATGCTTAAGTTGAAAGATGTTAATAGCTTCTATGGCTCAAGTCACATCCTTCATGGAGTGAACCTTGAAGTGAAAGAAGGCCAAGTTGTTACCCTTTTGGGAAGAAATGGTATGGGTAAGACAACAACCATGCATTCAATTATTGGCTTTGTAAATAAAGTACAAGGTGAAATCCTGTTTGAAGGTAAAAATATTGCCTCTCTTCAAAGTCATCAAATTGCTAGAAAAGGGATTGGGATTGTTCCCCAAGGGAGAAGAATATTTCCGAACCTATCCGTAACAGAAAATTTAACCGTTTTCGCTGATTTGAAAAAAGGAGATTGGAATCTAGAGAAGATTTTTCACTATTTTCCACGCTTAAAGGAACGTGAAAAATCTCATGCTGGCACCTTAAGTGGAGGGGAACAATCGATGTTATCTATCGGAAGAGCATTGATGAGAAATCCAAAAATCTTATTGCTTGATGAACCTACCGAAGGATTGTCACCCTTAATGGTCAGTGAAGTGATGGATGTCCTTTTAAAATTAAAAGAATCCGGAATGTCGATGCTGCTAGTAGAACAAAATATCTCAACTGCCTTGAGAATAGCAGATGATGTTTATATTTTAAGTAAAGGAAAAGTAGTTTACCACGACAATCCCGAAGAACTAAAAAACAATATGGATATCGCGTATCAACATCTCGCGTTAAGCAGCTAACAATAGCCCTTCCCATTCCCGGGAATGGGCTATTTACTATCCGATAATAATATTTTTTAAAATTTAGATTCGTTGCTACAATAAGAATGGAAACGTTTAACACTGTTTTGATAGTGTAATGTTGTTATTGACATAATACTAACTGGCTAGTAATATCTAACTATAATAAATTTCATAAATAATCAAACTTATCCAGAGCGACCGAGGGACTAGGCCCTAAGACGTCCGGCAACCCCCATTTTGGGAAGGTGCCAATTCCTGCAGAATGATTTTCATTCTGAAAGATAAGTCGAGATAAATTTTTATTTCGATACCTCTTTCAGATGAAAGAGGTATTTTTGCATTAAAAAACTGGTAAATGAATGAGGTATTTAAATGATTGAAATTCGCAATCTTTCAAAGATATATAAAACAAAAAAAGTGACCGTCACAGGTGTTGATAATGTTACTCTTCAAATAGAAGCCGGCGAAATCTTTGGCATCGTTGGCTATTCAGGCGCAGGAAAAAGCTCCCTGCTGCGCTGTATCAACTTGCTTGAACGACCAAGCTCTGGAAACATCTTGGTAGATGGGGTAGATCTTACCTCTCTAAAAGCTAGTGACCTGCGCATCGCTCGTTTGAAAATCGGAATGATTTTTCAACACTTCTATTTAATAAGTCAAAAAACAGTATTCGAAAATATTGCGTTTTCCTTAAAAGCTGCCAATCTACCAAAGGAACAAATCAAAAAACGTGTCGAGGATTTACTCGAAATGGTAGGTCTATTAGATAAAAAGGATGTCTATCCTTCGCAGCTAAGTGGTGGTCAAAAACAAAGAGTTGGGATTGCAAGAGCGCTCGCAAACGATCCTAAAGTGTTGCTTTGTGATGAAGCGACCTCCGCGCTTGACCCAACAACAACTAAATCAATCTTAAAGCTATTAAAAAAGATTAACAAAGAACTTGGCATAACAATTGTCCTAATTACGCATGAAATGGATGTTGTGAAGGAAATTTGTAACCGTATGGCGATTATGCAAGATGGAAGGGTAATCGAAGAAGGTTCTGTTTATGATGTATTTGCAAACCCGAACACTGAACTAACAAAGGAATTTATTGAAAGTGTTGTTTCCTTTGAGATTCCTGAAATCATTCTTGATTCATGTAAAGGCCCAATCGTGAAGGTTACCTTTAAAGGAAAAATTGCCGGTGAGGGTGTTATATCAGATATGCTTCAGACTTTCAATGTAAAAGGAAATTTCCTTCATGGTTCCATTGAATACATTCAAGAATCAGCACTAGGTATTTTTATCATGGAGTTGAGGGGAAATAAAGAAGAAATCAAATCAGCACTGAACTATATTGAGGAACGTGCTGCACAAGTGGAGGTGTTACGTGATGGAAATTGATTTAAATCATCTCATGGAGCTTCTCCCTGATATCAATACAGCGTTTTTCCAAACTATTTATATGATTGCTATTTCATTACTTATTGCAGTTGTAATCGGACTTCCAGTTGGAATTCTTCTATATGTAACTGACAAAGGATTATTTTTAGAAAACAAAGTAGTTCAAAGCATCTTAGGGTTTGTCGTGAACTTAATTCGTTCAATTCCATTTATTATCTTGCTTGTTGCATTGATTCCAATCACGAATTTCATCGTAGGCACAACGATTGGGCCGACTGCAGCATCTGTTTCACTTTCAGTTGCTGCGATTCCATTCTTCGCTAGAATTGTGGAAACAGCTTTAAGGGAAATTGACCGAGGTGTAATCGAAGCTGCGATTGCAGCGGGAGCAACTCCATGGATGATTATAAAAGATGTGTTGCTCCTTGAAGCGCGATCTGGAATTATATCTGGTGTTACCTTAACACTTATTAGCTTAATTGGATTTTCAGCCATGGCAGGTACTGTTGGTGGTGGAGGAATCGGAGACTTAGCAATCCGATTTGGTTACTACCGGTACGACAATACCATCATGTTTGCGACAGTCCTAATCTTAATCATTTTAGTTCAAGTCATACAACTCCTTGGTGACTACATTGCAAAGGTAGTAGATAAAAGATAAATAACATAAAAACAGAAAGAAGGAAAAAAAATGAAAAAGTGGTTAACAGGAATTATCTTACTCTTAGTAGCATTCGTTATTACAGCTTGTGGAAGTAGCGCAAGCAATGATGGTGAAAGTAAAGACTCAGCTGTAGAATCAAAAGATATAAAAATTGGCGCAACAGCAGGACCATACAGTGATATGGCTAAAAAAGCTCTTAAGCCAGGACTTGAAGAACTTGGATACACAGTAGAAATTGTTGAATTCAGTGATTATATCCAACCAAACAAAGCATTAGACAATGGTGATATTCAAGCAAATCTATTTCAACACACAATTTATCTTGAAAACTTTGAAAAAGAAAACAACATGGATTTAACTGCATTAATTAATGTTCCGACAGCACCAATGGGAATTTATTCAAATGTTTATAAATCAATCGATGAAGTAAAAGAGGGTTCAACTGTAACACTTCCAAATGACCCAACAAATGCAGCACGTGCATTAAACACATTACGTGATGCGGGGCTTATTACAATCGCAAAGGATGCAGACCCATTAACAGTTTCAGAAAAAGATATTGACGAAAATAAAAAGAATTTAAAATTCCAACCAATTGAAGCTGGTCAATTACCACGTTCTGTTGAAAGTGCTGATCTAGCTGCAGTCCCAGGTAACTTTGCATTAGCTGCAAAAATGAATTTATTAGATGCACTTACACTTGAAGATATGTCTGATTCATACCGAAATGTAGTTGCAATTAGTGCAAAAAATAATGATTCACAGTTTGCGAAAGATTTAAAAGCAGTAGTAGAATCTGAGGATTTCGAAAAAGTGATTGATGAGGAATTCAAAGGCTTTGGTAAGCCAGCATGGATGGAAAACTAAGCAAATAAGTAGGGAGTGGTGAGAGTGGATGTCATTTCGGTTTATGGGGCCCCTAGTGAGTATGTTGTATCTGAAGGTATATTAGACAAACTTGAAGTAAAGCTTGCTGAGCGCTCCTATGAAAAAGTTTTATTCGTTCATGGGAAAAAGTCTTGGAAAGCAGCAAAGGAATATATACCAAAGTTTCGTGAGATTCAATCGGAACAATATTCATATAATGGAGAGTGTTCAATCACTGAAATTGAATCCCTTTCATCATTTATTAAAAAACAATCGTTCGATGCTGTGATTGCAGTTGGTGGCGGAAAGGTTCTTGATTTAGTCAAGGCTTCAAGCCATCTTTCCCAAAAACCTTACGTGCTAATCCCAACGTTAGCTTCAAATTGCGCACCGTGGACGCCGATAAGTGTGATTTATAATGAAAGTGGGACATTCATTCGCTACGATATTTATCCGAATAATGCGAGCTTGGTCTTGATTGAGCCAAGGATTTTATTGAAGGCACCGCTAGAAATGTTCATCGCTGGAATTGGTGACACACTCGCAAAATGGTATGAAGCAGATGTTCAAATGGCTAAGATTGAAAACAAGCCGGTACCATTGTTGGTCTCGCATTATGCCGCTAAGCAATGTAAGGATCTTTTAGTGAAACATGCCGAAGCCGCGATTGAAGCCGCAAAAAGTGGGGTGCTTAATGACGATTTTATAAAGGTATTTGAAACAATCATTACACTTGGTGGTATGGTTGGTGGCTTTGGGGACCATTACGGCAGAATTGCCGGAGCTCATTCTATACATAATGGGTTGACGGTTTTGGAAGAGACTCATTCCGCTCTACATGGAGAGAAAGTTGCCTATGGGATTTTGATTCAGCTTGTTTTAGAGAATAAGCTGGACGAGATAAAAGAACTACTACCGTTTTATAAGAAACTCGGATTGCCAAAGTCTATTGAGGATCTTGGAGTAACTGATGTTTCGGTGGAACGTATTAACCAAGTAGCCGAGAAATCTACAATCCCAGGAGAGTCTATCCATTTGATGCCAATCGGATCAATCAAAGCAAAGGACGTAAGCAATGCGATTATGACGCTTGAGAAATATACAAGAGCATAACATATAGAGGATGAGACGATGACGTCTTGTCTTTTTTTTGTGAAGAACACGAACCCTTTGGCAATCGTGGTTAATTGAGAAAAGGCTAAGTTAGCAAATTCTCCTGCTTATAACATAGTAAAAACTCATTTGGTAAAGACTACTAGTGGTGATGAAAATGCCTTGTAAATCGAATGATGAATTAAAGGAATTAGTGAAAGAAGCTCGCCAAATAACAAAGAATGGGCGTGTAGCAGATTATATACCCGCACTTGGGAAAGCAAACCCGAATGACCTGTCTATTGCAATCAACTTTCCTGATGGACGTTGCTTTTCCGCAGGAGATATTGAAAAAAAAATCTCGTTACAAAGTATCTCCAAAGTCGTATCTCTTGCTCTCGTTTTGATGGATAGGGGCAAACAGTATGTTTTTGAGCGTGTCGGAATGGAGCCGACTGGTGACCCGTTTAACTCGATTGCAAAGCTAGAAACAATGGTTCCCTCAAAGCCACTAAACCCGATGATTAATGCTGGCGCACTTGCTGTTACCCATATGATAAAAGGGAACACTGTTGATGAGAGATTTCATCGATTACTCACATTCATTCGTGAATTAGCAAACAATGACACTATCCATTACAATGAGGAAATTGCGCAGTCTGAATATGAAACGGCACATCTTAATCGAGCCTTATGTTATTTTTTAAAACAACATCAAATCATTGATGAAAACGTAGAAGAGCTCATTGATCTTTATACAAAACAATGTGCAATCGAAATGAATTGCCTGGATTTATCTAGAATAGGTGTTGTTTTTGCTCTTGATGGTATCGATCCGGATACGGGTAAACAAATAATGCCGAAAAATGTAGCACGCATTTGTAAAACATTTATGGTGACTTGTGGCATGTACAATGCTTCTGGTGAATTTGCCATAAAGATCGGGATACCAGCAAAAAGTGGTGTATCCGGTGGGATAATGGGGGCTGTTCCAGGCAAATTTGGGATTGGAATATTAGGTCCCGCCTTAGATGAAAAGGGAAATAGTATAGGTGGAATAAGACTTCTTGAGCTCCTATCTAAAACCTATAACCTTAGCATGTTCTAGGAGTATCCAAACTGAGATACTTTTTATTGCAATCCAAAAAGTCGTGTTATAAGATATATCTTATGGCTAAATAAAACAGTAGTATAAAATTATGAACTTAACGTCTAATGTGGGGGGAGTTTAATGGATTTTTCCGAAAAACAAGTACGCCCTCAATACGGTATTCTTGCCGTCTTGATGGTTGGTGCCTTTATTTCATTTTTAAATAATACATTATTAAATGTCGCGTTACCTTCAATTATGACGGAATTAAAGGTTGACCCATCGACAGTGCAGTGGTTAACCACGGGCTTTATGCTAGTCAATGGTATCTTAATTCCGACTACAGCCTTTTTAATCGAAAAATATACCGTTCGCCGATTATTTATCGTAGCAATGGGATTATTTACTATCGGTACGATACTTTCTGGTACCGCCCACGTATTTTCTATCCTCCTAGCAGGTAGGATGATCCAAGCATCAGGTTCGGCAATTATGATGCCGCTACTTATGAATGTAATGTTGGTAAGTTTCCCTGTTGAAAAAAGGGGAACAGCAATGGGGGTTTTCGGATTAATCCTCATGTTCGCACCGGCGATTGGGCCAACACTCTCGGGTTGGATTATTGAACACTATGATTGGAGAATGCTTTTCCACTTCATCACACCAATTGCAGCTATCGTGTTCATTCTTGGCTTTATCATGCTGAAGGATAGAAAGGAAAAAGTAATCCTAAAATTGGACTTTTTCTCATTAATATTATCAAGTATAGGATTTGGTGGATTATTATATGGATTTAGTTCTGCCGGTAATATGGGGTGGGGAAGTCCGGTTGTATATGGATCCATTATAATTGGAATAATCTCGCTAACTTGGTTTATTATCCGTCAATCAAAGCTTGATATTCCAATGCTTAATTTTGGGGTCTATCGTTATCCGATGTTCGCGTTGGCTTCAGTGATTACAATGGTTGTTAATATGGCCATGTTTTCAGGGTTTTTATTGCTTCCAATCTATTTGCAAACGATCTTAGGAATTTCTCCTATGAATACTGGACTTTTACTTTTACCTGGAGCGGTATTAAATGCATTTATGTCACCTATCAATGGACGTTTATTTGATAAATTTGGCGGACGCATCTTGGCAACCATGGGATTGGCCATCACAACGGTAACTACCTATCTTTTCAGCCAGCTTACCTTTGACACTTCCTATATGTATCTTATGATTTTACATGCGGTGAGAATGTTTGGTATGTCCATGGTCTTTATGCCAGTTTCAACAAATGGATTAAATCAGTTACCGCGAAACTTATACCCACATGGTACAGCTGTTAATAATACATTAAATCAGGTTTCAGCTGCCATTGGTACAGGATTTTTAATTACATTGATGTCACTAAGAGAAGAGTCATCTGCGGCAAATTTACTAAAGAATATTCAAGGGCAGCCTACAGAGGCACAAGCTTTACAAATTCAATTACAAGCCATGCTTGAAGGAATTAATTTCACATTTTTCGTTTCAACCTTCTTAATACTTCTTGCTTTTATCCTCGCGTTCTTTATCAAACGGGCGAAACAGGAAGAAGATATTACGGGTAAGAAAAAATCAAAGCAAGGTGTCCAGCCTTCATTAGCAAAGAATTAAAAAAAGGAGAAATCGTCCAATTGGATTGATTTCTCCTTTTTAATTTCCTTTTATTGCAGGTATTTTTATTTTGACAGTGAATTCCTCGTCTTTACATACAAAGTCCAAAAATCCAGTTGCAACATCGACAACATCGTGAATCAACTTTGTACCAAGTCCTTCGTGACCATCACCTTTAGTCGTTTTTCCGAAGCTTGCAAACAAATGATCCAAGATGGACGCTGGAATTGAAAGTGTACTATTTTTACATGTTAAAATATACAAGCCACTCCGCTTATAAAATTGCAAAGTAAGGAAGGATTGGCTTTTATGCTCCTTTTGCCATTCTTCACACGCGTCAATACTATTGGATAGGAGATTTCCAATCAAGGTAACAATTTGCTGATCAGACAAAGGTAAGGATGAAAGTGGCAAATCAAAATCATATACAATTGCAATATCAAGTGCTCTTGCTTTGCGATACATTTGATGGAGAATACCTGCTACCACACCACGCTCACCTTTTATCGAAAGGTTTGTTTCTTTATAGCCCTCAACCAATTCATCCAAATAGTGTTTTACTTCCTCGTTCTTTCCATTTTCAAGCATAAAATGCATGGCGGAAACATGCTTTAAAAAATCATGCCGTTCACTTCGAACGACTCGAAAGGTTTCATTGAATTGAGCACGTTGTTCATCAAAATGTTTGGCCTCTTCTAATAGAGTATTCAATTTTTTTGAAATTGAAAGTCGTGATAAAAATGCATAAAAGCATAAACCCCCCAATACCACGATTGTTCCCCAATAAAGCATTATCAAGTATTACGCCACCTTAAAAATAATTTTGTTGTAAAAAGTCTACTTTTTCTTTTGTAATCATTGCCTGTTCTTCGATGCCTTCGAAAGTGACAATATATGAGTTCTTCGCATAAAGCGAAAAGTTTTTTACGTAGTGAATATTGATGATAAACGACCGGTGTGATCGAATGAAGTCTCTTTCTCGTAATTCTCCCTCGAGCTCACCTAGCGTTTGATAGGTTTTAATCGGTCCTGATTTTGTATAAATGGTCGTTGAACGCCCAGAACGTTCAATAAAAATAATATCCTTCTTTTGAAGAATGTGGATTTCATTTTTTTGTTTTAAATAAAGTCTTCCATGAATTTCTGCCGACTTTGTTTTTTCGAGTAATCGCTCAATTGATTGTACTAAACGTTCTCTCGGATAGGGCTTCATAATATAATCATGCACATTTAGTTCAAATGCATGAACAGCATAGCCACTATTTCCTGTTACAAAAATTACTGAAATATTCAGTGCATGCGTGTGAATAATATCGGCAAGTTCATAGCCTGATAAATTCGGCATCTCAATGTCAGCAATCAACAAATCGATTTCCTCTTTTTTGATTTGTTCATAGGCTTCCTCGGCGGATAATGTAGAGAAGATAACCTCAATATCTGGAATGCCAGTTACAATTGCTTTTAATTTATCCAAATCAATCAAACGGTCATCTACAAGACCAACCTTCATTTTCAAATCTACCTCTCATAACCAACATTAAAATATTAATTTCCAAATATAGTATCTTTCTATTTTAACACCTTTAAAGGAAAATTTGACCTTTTCGCGACAAAAAAAGGAACATTCGCGACATAACTAGAGATTTTCTTAAAAAGGATGGCTATGATATAGACATAAGAACAAGACGAGGTGGAAAAAATGATCGAAATTAACGAAGTGACAAAAAGATTCAAAGATAAAAAGACTTCTATAACAGCATTAAAACATGTGAAATTTACTGTTGAAAAAGGGCAAGTTGTTGGATTGCTAGGAGAAAATGGTGCGGGAAAAACAACTCTTCTGCGAACCATTGCGACTTTACTAACTCCGACGGAGGGAAATGTTAAAGTGGCAGACTATGATACACAAAAAAATCCAGAGGAAGTAAAAAAGAGAATCGGAGTATTATTCGGTGGTGAGACCGGATTGTATGATCGGCTCACTGCACGAGAAAATCTAGAATACTTTGCAGCCCTTTATGGATTAAGCAAGCATGAAACGAAAGTAAGAATTGATGAACTAGCCCGGATGTTTGGTATGCGAGATTACTTGAATCGTAAAGTAGGTGGGTTCTCAAAAGGAATGAGACAGAAAGTAGCAATTGCGAGAACACTCATTCATAATCCAGACATCATCCTCTTTGATGAGCCAACGACCGGGTTAGATATTACGTCATCAAATGTGTTCAGACAACTTGTTCATCAGTTAAAACGTGATGGTAAGACAATTATTTTCTCTAGTCATATTATGGAGGAGGTTTCCATGCTTTGTGATTCTGTTGCAATGATGCATAAGGGAGAACTCGTCTATCATGGTGATTTAGATGAGCTTTATAAATCAGAAGGAAGCAAGGATTTGAATTATATTTTCATGAGTAAACTTGTTAGGGGGAACGAAACATATGCTTCGTAAAATATATTTGAAAGAATTAAAAGATTGCTTTCGCGATCGTCGAACATTAATACTAACTGTCTTATTACCAATTATCATGATGTCCGGAATGACATTTTTCTATGAAAATATGATTTCAGATGGCGAAGGTGATACGTTCCAACTTGCAGTTGAGGAATCTTCCATGATTGAAGCAGAAAGGGTACTTTTAGGAGTAGAGAACGTTGAGCTTATTGAATCGTCTAACCTAGAGCAATCCATTCAGGACGGTGATGCACAAGTAGGGTTGGAATTAACACCAAATTTCGTTGAGGCGACACAAAATGGAGAGGAGGCAACGGTCACTCTAGTTGGGGATTCATTTAGTCAAAAGTCTACTCAATTAAATGCGATTATCTTAAATGCCTTAACCGTTTTTGAGAAAACAGTGGTTGTCGGGAACCTTCAGGAAGGCGGAATCGATCCTTCTATTATGCAACCATTTACGATTAAACAACAAGAAATGACAAATGAAGATCCAAATGTTGACATGCTTGCATTTTTGATTCCATTAATCTTATCAATTGCAATCGGAGTTGGTTCAGGTCCTTCTGCAGCAGATTTATTTGCTGGTGAAAAAGAAAAGAAAACAATGGAAGCCCTGTTAATGACCCCTGTTAAGAGATCTACCTTGCTGCTTGCAAAATGGTTAACGATTGCAACAATTGGGGCGGTAATCGGCATTATCACATTGGCTGTAGTTGCATTGGAGATTAGTTTGTTAACTGAAAATCTTAAAAATGCTGTATCATTTGGAAATGACGCTTATTTAATTATTGGAATCGGAATTTTACTTTCAGTGATTTACGCTGCGTTTACCGCATCATTAATTATGACTACAAGTATAGTCGCGAAGACGATCAAGGAAGCAGGAAGCTATAGCAGCCCTGTAATGATGATTGCCATGTTCCCTGCAATGATTATAGTAGGGGTAGGAGTGAATGAACTTACAAATTATCACTTCGCTGTGCCAATTATGAATTTATTTACTTTATTAAAAGAATTAATGTTTGGAATTATTGACTATGAACATATTCTACTAGCTTTTGGCAGCAACATCGCTTGTATGATTATCTTCTTTGCTATTGGTCGTATCTTGTTTATGAAAGATAAATGGGTAATGAACTAGTAAGGAAACTGCCAACCCTTTAGGGGCTGGCAGTTTTTTATACGTCCTGTGCGTATCTCTCATCAGGAATTTTTGTAAGTGTGACATACAAACTTACATTTTCTGAACCATCATTTACAAAGCTTAAGTTCTCGTCCCCATTACAAACGATCACATCGTTCTTGTTCACTTTTACTACTTGTTCATCAATTGTAAAGGTACCTTCACCTGAGAGTACTAATAGATAAACATTTGATCCTGGGTGCTTGTGGGCAGGTAGGGCTTGATTGGGCATGAAATTTAACAAAAAGACAGTACTACCGCCTCCTTTGGAGATGATGCGCTTTGTAAGTCTTTCCTCGTTATATTCAATAAACTGATCGAGTATTTCTTTCTTCATTCGAATCGCCCCTTTTGAATTTTTCTACTTTATATATCCATTATAATGTAGGAATAAAAGGTAGACTGTGATAAATATCATGGTCTATAAATGAGAGGGTTTAAACTGTTATACAACAATAATATTGAGTTGTCTATACACTTGAATTATAATTCTTAATATAGAGAATTTTCTAAATGAAGAAGGGGGAATGTATGTGCAGGCTTTTGCAGATTGGTTGAATGGTATCCTTTGGAGCCCGGTAATGATTTATGGAATGCTTGGTGTGGGACTTTTATTTTCAATTTTAACTCGTTTTTTACAGGTAAGGCACATCAAAGATATGACATCCCTAATGTTCAAAGGGAAAAGCTCTGATGCAGGGGTTTCATCTTTCCAAGCATTGGCTGTCTCACTATCAGGTCGTGTTGGAACAGGTAACATTGCTGGAACGGCTACCGCTATTGCATTTGGTGGACCAGGTGCCGTGTTCTGGATGTGGGCAATTGCCTTTATTGGGGCAGCAACTTCATTCATTGAATCGACATTAGCGCAGATTTACAAAGAAAAGCAAGACGGTCAATATCGTGGTGGACCAGCGTATTACATAGAAAAAGGAATCGGCTGGAAATGGTATGGAGTTATCTTTGCTCTTGCAGCCCTTCTAGCAATGGCATTTCTAATGCCAGGAATCCAATCAAATTCGATTGCAGCTGGATTGGACAACGCATTTGGGATTAATAAATGGGTAACTGCAGCTATTTTGGTTGTATTAATCGGTGCCATTATTTTTGGTGGTATTAAGAGAATAGCGAACGTTGCACAGTATGTGGTACCATTTATGGCTATAGGTTATATTATCATGGCAATTATTATCATGCTTATGAATATCGGTCAATTGCCAGCTGTAATTGCTTTAATTTTTAAAAGTGCTTTTGGAGCAGAGCAGGCATTTGGCGGAATAATCGGGATGGCAATCTCTTGGGGAGTAAAACGTGGTATTTACTCAAATGAAGCTGGTCAAGGTACAGGACCACATGCGGCTGCGGCTGCGGAAGTATCCCATCCTGCTAAACAAGGTTTAGTTCAAGCCTCTGCTGTCTACATTGATACTTTATTGGTTTGTTCAGCAACTGCGTTTATGATTTTGTTTACAGGAATGTATAATGTACAAGCGGATGATGGTGCATTTATTGTAAATAATTTAGGAGAAACAGTTGAAGCGGGGCCGGCGTTCACACAGGCAGCCGTTGAAACTGCACTTCCTGGATTTGGTGCAGGCTTTACAGCGATTGCTTTATTCTTCTTCGCCTTTACAACGATTATGGCGTATTACTATATGGCAGAAACAAATATCGCATATTTAATAAGAGGTAGAGATAGCAGGGTAGCCATGTTTGTCTTAAAAATTGTTTTATTAGGATCAATGACATACGGAACTGTGAATGAGGCGAAGCTTGCTTGGGCTTTTGGTGATATTGGCTTAGGTTTAATGGTTTGGTTGAATGTAATTGCCATTCTGATCCTAGCAAAACCAGCATTAGTAACATTAAAGGACTACGAGAAGCAACGCAAGGCGGGACTTGATCCAGTCTTTAATCCAGAAAAACTTGGAATTAAAAATGCTGACTATTGGGTGAATGATTATAAGCATGAAGATAATCCTTCAGGCTCGTTAGCAGAAAACGATAAGTCATTCCCAGGATAAAAGGTGAAAGGGACCAAAACATGTTTATGCTTGGTCCCTTTTTTATTATGCATAAGAAATAATCATGCCTCTCCTACCCGCGTAAGTACCCATTGTTGCACCCATATAATTTAGAATGACTTCTTTTGGATGAAACAGGGCAATAATTTCATTTTTTAACGCCTCAGCTTCCTCAAGGTTACCTGTGTGGGTGATTCCAAAAATGGTTTCAGAGAAATCCTTTTTTGAGTCTTTGATTATTTCCATTAATCGTTTTTGGCTTTTCTTTTTCCCTCGGATTTTTTCAAGAGTTTCTACGGTGCCGCCATCTCCTCTTTGTAATAAAACCTTTATATTTAATAGCTTTGCAAGAGAGCCTTGAAATTTGCTTAATCGACCGCCTTTCACTATATTCTCGAGTGTATCAAGCAAAATGAAGATATTCATGTTTTCTCGGTATTTGGTAAGGATTGCGACGATTTCCTCCATTGAATGTCCACTTTCAGCTAGTTCAGCAGCTTTTATAATTTGTATACCATGCCCTAAAGAGCCAGCTAAAGTATCAAAGACAGTCACTTTATTTTTAGTAAGTCCCTTTGCTATGATTGCCGATTGATAGGTGCCACTTAATCCAGATGAAATTGTCAAACATAGAATCTCTGAATTAACTGGGAACTTGGAATACGCTTCTCCAAAAACAGCTGGAGATGGCTGAGAAGTCCTTGGTAGTTCGGCAGACGCAAACATTTTTTTAAAGAATTCTTTTGGTGTTATATCAACACCTTCTCTATAGTCAACACCTTCAATCGAAACGTTCATGGGAACAACTGTTATTTTATATTTTTCTAGCAACTCATTTGGAAGATCCGCTGAGCTATCAGTTACAATTTTTATCACCATAAATCCCTCACAATAATAATTAACTCTTATTTTAAGTATATCATTTCCAAATAAAATTCTACGTTTTCAACACTTCGAGCTGTTTTATAAAATAAAAGAATTCAAATCTATGCCATTCTAGTTTAGAATTAGACATATACACAATTTGAGCATGTATAAGGATGGTCTATTATGTCTGAAGAAAATATCACGAGGATCGAATTAGATGGTAAGGAATACATATTAATTGGAACTGCTCACGTTTCAAAACATAGTGCTGAACAGGTTAAGGAAGTTATTGAAGCGGAAAAACCTGATTCGGTTTGTATTGAGCTAGATGAACAAAGATATCAATCCATGATGGAAGGCAACAAATGGAAGGAAATGGACATCTTTAAGGTCATCAAAGAGAAGAAGGCTACCTTGCTTCTCATGAACCTAGCAATTTCCTCATTCCAAAAGCGAATGGCTAGTCAATTTGGAATCAATGCTGGGCAAGAAATGATGCAGGGAATCGAGTCAGCGAAAGAAGTAGATGCCGAATTAGTTTTGGCAGACCGAAACATTCAAATTACATTCTCACGCATTTGGAATGCAGTCGGGTTCACAGGAAAAATGAAATTATTAATGTCTATTATTTATAGTATTTTCAGCAACGAGACGATTACTGAAGAAGAACTGGAAAAAATGAAATCCAAGGATATGCTGAATTCAATGCTAACTGAATTTTCAACGAGCTTTCCAAAATTAAAAACGCCACTAATTGATGAGCGTGATCAGTATTTGGCACAGAAGATCAAACATGCTCCAGGAGAAAAAGTAGTAGCCGTACTTGGGGCAGCACATGTTCCTGGAATAAAGGAAGAAATTAAAAAAGAACACGATTTGAAGAAGCTTACACAGTTGCCGCCTAAATCAAAAGCCCCTAAAATTATCGGTTGGGCAATTCCGATTTTAATCGTGGCCATTATTGCCTATACCTTTATTGCCAACCCAGAAGCGGGCTTGCAACAAACCCTAAGTTTAGTCTTATGGACGGGTTCATTTTCCGCTATCGGAGCAGTGATTGCTCTAGGTCATCCACTTACAATTGTGACTGCATTTTTTGCAGCACCAATTGGAGTCATGCATCCCTTAATTGCAGCGGGTTGGATAGCAGGTTTTGTACAAGCTTTCCTACGCCGTCCTAGCGTGAAGGACTTTGAAACACTTTCAACAGATGTTTATAGTGTAAAAGGCTTCTGGCATAACAAAGTAACACGGATTTTATTAATTATTGTTTTGTGTAACCTTGGAACATCTCTCGGCTTATTTATTGGTGGCGCAGATGTTGTGAGATTATTTATTAAAAATTTATAATACACAAAAAGACCTGTTCAATCCCGAACAGGTCTTTTTAGTATGCGAATAAATCAACTAAGAATGGCGTGAAGTGAATCATAAAAAGCATAGGTGATTCTGAGAGCATGAGCGGAAAAAGGAGAAAGTGAGTCGGAAACGAGGGCTGATTCTGACAGAACGAGGTGAATCAGCAGGGAGTGAGTCGGAAACGAGGGCTGATTCTGACAGAATGAGCGGAAAAAGGAGAGAGTGAGTCAGAAACGAGGGTAGATTCTGACACAATGAGCGGAAAAAGGAGAAAGTGAGTCAGAAACGAGGGTCGATTCTGACAGCATGGGTTAGGAAAAGGAGAGAGTGAGTCGGAAACCAAGGTTGATTCTGACAACATGAGCGGAAAAAGGAGAGAGTGAGTCAGAAACGAGGGTTGATTCTGACAGCATAAGCGGAAAAAGGAGAGAGTGAGTCAGAAATCAGTGGTGATTCTGACAGCATGAGTTAGGAAAAGGAGAGAGTGAGTCAGAAACGAGGGTAGATTCTGACACAATGAGCGTAAAAAGGAGAGAGTGAGTCAGAAACCAGGGTCGATTCTGACAGCATGGATTAGGAAAAGGAGAGAGTGAGTCGGAAACCAAGGTTGATTCTGACAACATGAGCGTAAAAAGGAGAGAGTGAGTCAGAAACGAGGGTAGATTCTGACAGCACGAGCTAGAAAAAGGAGAGAGTGAGTCGCAAATCAGTAGCGATTCTGACAGCATGAGCGTAAAAAGGAGAGAGTGAGTCGGAAATCAGTGGTGATTCTGACAGTACGAGGGAAAAAAGTAGAGAGTGAGTCAGAAACGAGTGCTGATTTTGACAGAATGAGCGGAAAAAGGAGAGAGTGAGTCAGAAACGAGGGTCGATTCTGACAGCATGGGTTAGGAAAAGGAGAGAGTGAGTCGGAAACCAAGGTTGATTCTGACAACATGAGCGGAAAAAGGAGAGAGTGAGTCAGAAACGAGGGTAGATTCTGACAGCACGAGCTAGAAAAAGGAGAGAGTGAGTCGCAAATCAGTAGCGATTCTGACAGCACGAGGTGAATCAGTAGAGAGTGAGTAAGAAATGAGGGCTGATTCTGACAGCATGAGCTGAAAAAGGAGAGAGTGAGTCAGAAATCAGTGGTGATTCTGACAGCATGAGTTAGGAAAAGGAGAGAGTGAGTCAGAAACGAGGGTAGATTCTGACACAATGAGCGGAAAAAGGAGAGAGTGAGTCAGAAACCAGGGTCGATTCTGACAGCATGGGTTAGGAAAAGGAGAGAGTGAGTCGGAAACCAAGGTTGATTCTGACAACATGAGCGGAAAAAGGAGAGAGTGAGTCAGAAACGAGGGTAGATTCTGACAGCACGAGCTAGAAAAAGGAGAGAGTGAGTCGCAAATCAGTGGTGATTCTGACAGCACGAGCTAGAAAAAGTAGAAAGAGAGTCCAATAAGGCAATTCCAATTCGTACTATCTTACTCGAGTTATCCTCTAAAATATATTATTCCACAAAATATAAGAAAAGTAGCGTGAGATAGTCTCACGCTACTTGATATGTTGCATTATTTTTTGAAAAATCAGAACTAATTATTAGTTGACACCCTTCATGAACTTATGAATCTTTGGTGATACGAATAATAGGATGATACCTAATACAATAGATGCCCCACCAATTACTCCAAAGTAAGTCATTTCTGTTTCAGGTGTATAGAATTTAACAAGTTGTGCGTTAAGTGCTTGTGCAGCAGCATTTGAAAGCATCCATAAACTCATCATTTGAGCTGTGAAGGCTGCAGGTGCTAATTTTGTTGTAGCGGAAAGTCCGACAGGTGAAATTAATAATTCCCCAATAACAACAATGAAATAACTTAACACTAACCAAAGTGGATTAACTAATGAATCTGTTCCACCAAAATATGCTGGTAATAAAATTACAAGGAAAGAAAGACCGGCAAAGAGCAAACCTAATGAAAACTTTTTCGGAACAGAAGGTTGACGATCTCCAAGCTTTACCCATAGCCATGCAAATACAGGCGCAAAAATAATAATAAATAATGGGTTTAATGATTGGAACCAAGCTGGAGAAATATCAAAGCCAGCAAATTGTAATTGTGTTCGTGTATCAGCATAATTGGCAAGAATTGTTGCTCCTTGTTCTTGAATGGACCAGAACATAACGGCAGCTAAGAATAAAGGAATATACGCTAATACTCTTGAACGCTCAACATCTGATGTTTTTGAGCTACGATACATCGTAACAAAATAAATAGTAGGAATTAAGAAACCAAGAATACCAATAAGTGCGATAAATGAATCAAATGTTAGGAAACCGGCTGGAATTCCAACTGCTATTAAAATTGCAACTATAACTATACCAACAGCAATCTGTGTATACACTTTTTTCTTTTCATTTGGTGCAAGTGGATTTGGAACAATTGTACCTGCAAGACCAAGATTCTTTTTCTTTGTGAAAACAAAGAATAGTAATCCAAAGAACATACCGATCGCAGCAATTGCGAAGCCCCAATGGAAATTATGCTTTAATCCAATTTCACCTACGATAAGAGGAGAAAGGAATCCACCGAGGTTAATACTCATATAGAAGATACTAAATCCTGCATCACGACGTGTATCTTTTTCACTATAAATTTCCCCAACAACACTAGAAACGTTTGGTTTTAGTAAACCTGTACCAAGGACAATCAGAACCATTGACACAAAGAATAGTGAGATGTTACCAGGAATTGCAAGTGCAATATGACCTAGCATGATTAAAATACCACCATAAAATACCGCTTTAGAAGTACCGAAGATACGGTCTGCTAACCATCCACCGATAACCCCTGACATATAAACAAGTGACCCATAAATCGACATAATCGCCATAGCTGTATGTTGATCAAGTCCAAGGCCTCCATCAGATACTTCATAATACATATAGAATAATAGGATGGCTCTCATACCATAATATGAGAATCGCTCCCAGAATTCCGTGAAGAAAAGTGTGAATAGTCCTTTAGGGTGTCCGAAGAATCCCTTTTGAGGAACACTGTCCACAATTTTCTGTCTATTATAGTCTGACATAACATAACCTCCAAGATAGTATATTGGTATAATAATTGAAATTGTTACACTATGTCAAACATAAGAAAATTCTGAGTTGGTCCAATATTTTATAAGGTTTTAAATCTTAGGTTAAATAAAAAGCTTTTTGGAATCATTATATTAATAAAAATAAACAGATTGCGTTTGCAATCTGTTTAATGTTTCCATTGAAGGATAAATTCACTATTATTTATGGTGTGATTTATAAAGAATGTATAATAATGCCAGTAATACAATATCAAGTCTTACAGCAAAGGCAAATTGTAGAAAGCCTGTATGCAGAACGGGAATTTTAACTAAAAGGATTGCTGCAAGGATAATGATAAGTAATGGAATCGATGCTTTTTTAACTTCCTTATTAATAGCAAGAAGGATTCCACAAACAATTTCAAGAATGGCGACAATATACATGATAAGTTCGGGTGCAGGTAATGGTAGATTTAGAAAGACAGAGCTTAGTTCACTGCTAAGAAGTTTCATTGTCCCAGATGTAATAAATACAAATGCTACTACATAGCGTATTAGTTTCATAGTAGAAAATGTTTGGTTCATTTTTCTCCCTCCTTTTCTATAACTCTATGGTTGGAGAGGACAAACTATTCTCAAGGAAAGGGCATAAATAATATATAGACGAAAAGTAGTAAAGATGAACCTATTTAAGCTATATGAATAAAATAGGCAAAAGACATCTATAGATAGGAGGTTTGTCTTTTGTCTGTAAATTACAGAGTACGACCAACTGGAATAATTGCTTATACTTCAAGCCGTGGCGGGAGCTATGATATATGGCTTTTTTATCTTCAAAATGGAAATCGGGTTAAACTAACAAACGGATTAGCTGATTCCTTTTCAAAGCCTATATGGTCAGGTGATAATCGAAGAATTGCTTTTGTAGGGAAAAATCGGATCGTATATGTCATTGACCTTTCTACTGGCGGAATCGCGGCTATTGACCAAATCGGTCCAAATGAGGACATTACACTTGATTGGTCTCCAAATCATAGGATATTAGCCTATACAACGCGAAATCACATTATGATGTATGATGTATTGACTCATCGAGCAACAAGTATTTCAGAGCCTAGTGCATCAGATGCTCAGTGGTTCCCAAGTGGGCAAGAGCTATTGTTTCAAGGAGTAGATCCTTCAGGAAACCAGCAATTATACCGTATAGCGGCAAATGGAACTGGGAGGAGACAAATTACAAATAATACAGAAGGGCCATTAAATGAGGTTTCACTTTCACCAGACGGAACATTTGTCCTTTATACAACACCAGGAGCTAGTATATCACTTATCCGTACAGTGGAGTTGACATCAGGTCAGGTGTACGAAATTCAAGGTGGAGAACAAGCAAAAAATTTTTATCCAACATGGTCCCCGAACTCTCAGATGATAGCATTCAGTGCGACTGCTTATAGGGAAGGAACAGGATATTATAATCAAATTCGCGTAGTAGGAAAACGTGGTGACAATGAACGAATTCTTTCAACATCTTCTTGCTTTGCAACACCTGTTACATGGTCCCAAGATTCCCGAACTATTGCCTATTTATCTGGTTGCTCAGAACAAGAATTTGCAACTGAAATGTGGTTGGTAGGTATACAAAGTCCCAATCCTATCATCCTTACGAGGGAACCTCAAATTGTAAATCTAAGCTGGTCTTCAGGGAATGTTCCTCCTACAGGCGGGGTTTATACAAATGAAACGTATAGAGTGCGGTTCCAATATCCATCGCACTGGTACCAGGTAAATACGGAGAGATATGAGGGAGCGGATGGTTTCTTTCAAATTTCAGCAATTGGTGGTGGGGATGATATTCATGAAGTGTGTAGGGGAGAAGCCTTTCACAAGTTGATGCCATATGGCTCGTCACCTCGCATTTTCCAGACTAGAATTCGTGGGCAAGAGGCTTGTCTGATCTATCCATCTTCAGACCAACCACCTGAAATGAACCGCCAGGCAGCTGCAATAGTCAGATATCCTACCCCAGTTCAAATTGAAGGTTCAACCTATAATTACTTCATTTTATGGGCGGATGAAGCTCATCTGAATTCGATTGCAAGAACCATTTCGTTTATATAAAAAAAAGCTGCAACACTTTAAACTGTACCCTGTGTAGTAGACACATTAAAAAAAGTCTGCTGCACAGGGTCTTTTTATGTACAATAGATTAAAAATAGTGCGGGAGAGATAGTATGAGTAAAAAAATATTCTCGGAAAAAGAGATCGAATTACTAGCTAAAAATCCATATGTAAAATCAGTAAGTCCCAAAGGTATTACCTATTCAGATGAGTTTAAGGAGCACTTTATAACTCAAAATGACCTGGGGAAGTTTCCTAGAGAGATATTTGAGGACTGTGGGTTCGATACTGAGGTATTAGGTATGAAACGGATTGAGTCTTCTGGAAAAAGATGGCGAGAAGCTTATCGTAAGCACGGAATTCTAGGACTTCGTGATACAAGATCAGGAAACTCAGGTAGACCAAGGGAAAGAGAGCTTTCCACTGAAGAAAAATATGCAAGGTTAGAGGCCGAAAATAACCTGTTGAAAGCAGAGAATGAACTATTAAAAAAGATACGATTCGCAGAAAGGGGGATGAAGAAGAAATAAAATTGTCAGCTGACCAGAAATTTAACCTTATTCATTCCGTTATCGAGAAATACAATCTAACAAGGATGGTAACCCACCTCTGTAAAGTAGCTGGTGTGTCCCGTCAGGGATACTATAACTACTTTTCTGCTAAACAAGTTCAGAGAAGGAAGGATCGGGAGAAAAAGGATGAATCCCTTCGGGACCTGGTTTTAAAAGCATACAATTTCAAGAACCGTAAGAAAGGGGCTCGTCAAATTAAGATGGTATTGGCAGGTCAGTTTAGTGTTGTTTTCAATCTTAAGCGAATCAGAAGAATCATGAAGAAATACGGGATTGAGAGCCCTTTTAGGAGAGCGAACCCCTACAAGCGCATCATTAAGGCTACGCAGGAGCACAAGGTCGTCCCGAACTTACTTAACAGGGAATTCAAACAAGGAATCCCACACAAGGTCCTTCTTACGGATATAACCTACCTATATTTCGGAAAAGGTAAAAAAGCTTATTTATCAACCATTATTGACGCTTCCACCAATGAAGTCTTAGCTCATCAGGTCTCTGATCGAATTACTTTAGATATCGCTACGGATACACTTAAGAAGTTAAAGAAAAACAGGAGAATCAAACTGGCTAAAGGAGCTTATATACATTCTGATCAGGGAGGTCACTATACCAGCCCTGTTTATCAAAAGCTGGTGAAAAAATTCAAATTGGAACAATCAATGTCTAGGAGAGGTAACTGTTGGGACAACGCCCCACAGGAATCATTCTTTGGTCATTTTAAGGACCTGGCTGATATAAAATCATGTGAAACTTTAAAAGAACTTAAGCAAGAAGTGAAAGCTGCCATCCACTACTACAATCACTACAGATATCAATGGAATATGAAAAAGATGACCCCTGTTCAATACAGAGATCATCTTCTTAAAGTAGCCTAGCTTTTTTTAAAATGTCCTTTACAAGGGGTACAGATTACTTGGTTGCAGCTCCTTTTACAATTGGCGTAATTTTCTTGATAGGGTGCTAATCTCATCCTCGATTTCTGCGATTTGCCGTTCCAGTGGTGAGATATTGCCATTCACAGAATCTAACTTTTCCAAATCATTTTGAAGACGTACATAGTCTAATTTTAGCTCGCGAATTTTGTATTCAAGTTCTTTCTTATCCATTAATTGTCCCCATTTCTCAAGTTTTTTTCATTATAACATTGAGAAAGAGGATTTGCTCTATTTAACCTCACTAGGTTCTGGAACGCGGGTTAACACGATAAAACCAATGATGAAGAGGATAACTAAGCTGAAAACACCCATATTGGAATGACCTGTGATTTGAGCGGTTACCCCGACTAGTAACGGACCCATAATGGAAGCGAACTTTCCAAAGATATTATAAAACCCAAAAAACTCATTTGCCTTTTGTTTAGGGACAAGCTTCGCAAAATAAGAGCGGCTTAATGCCTGAATCCCACCCTGAGAAGTAGCGACAAGCATGGCGAGGATCCAAAAATCAAGAGTCGTTTTTAGGAAAAAAGCATACAGACAGACAATGATATAAACGAAAATGCCGACATACAACATTTTCTTACCAGTGAATTTCTGTGCCAACCGACCATAAAGTATCGCGAATGGTGCAGCCACAACTTGTGTTACAAATAATACAATTAATAAATTTGTTGCATTGATTCCAAGGTCTGTTCCATATGCGGTTGACATGGAAATAACCGTACCAACTCCGTCGATATAAAAGAAGTAGGCCACTAAGAATAAAAACACAGCACGGTATTTTTTGATTTCCTTAAAGGTTGTTCCAAGGCGTTTAAAGCTACTTGCGATCGGATTAGGTTCCCGTTCGATATAGTAACGTTGATGTACATTTTTGAATAATGGGATGGAAAAAAGACCCCACCAAACGGCTGTAATGATAAATGCTATTTTACTAGCAACAGTTGCCGAAATCGGTAAAATTTCTTGTTGTGCAAGAAGGATAATGGTGATAGCAAGTAAAAAAGGAATAGTACTACCGATATAGCCTAATCCATATCCACGTGCAGAAACACGGTCCATTTTATCTTCAGTTGTGACGTCAACTAGAAACGCATCATAGAAAACATTTGCCCCTGTTGAACCTAAAGCAGCAAACGTATAAACAATTAATAAGAGCAACCAATTATCACTTGGTACAAAAGCTAATAAGGCTGTTGCGGAAACTCCTAATGCAAAGAAGAAAGTGAAAAACTTCTTTTTGTAGCCTTGATAATCAGCAATTGTTCCCAGTATCGGTCCAATCATCGCTAAGATAAAGGTGAAAATGGCGATTGTATAGCCAAGATATGCTGTTGAATCTGAAGCATCCACACCTGCATTTGTTGCGGCAGCCTTATAAAAAATCGGAAAAACAGCCGTAGTAATAATAATTGAATAGGCTGAATTGGCCCAATCATAATACATCCAACTCGATTCCTCTTTCGTAAACGACCTCATCCCAAAACCCCCCTTAAATTTAATCAAATGTTTAGTAGTTCCTCAATCGCATGACCATCTGTTTTTCCTAGATCTAAGTCTAATAGTCTCGCAAATGTTGGCCCTTCATCTACGAGATGCATAGCAGGTATTTCAATGTTTGGACGAATTCCTTTTCCGGAAGCAATAAGAACGGTTGTGTAGTTCTCCTTTTCCGGTGAGTAGCCATGGCTTGCAAAGGTATAGCGTTTTTCACGAACATCCTCAGCTTGAATTTTATCGATATACTCACCATCCAGCTGCTCCTTAAAATAGTAGCCAAGCCGTGCTTCAATCATGAACGCAGCATTGTCATCTGCCCCCTTTTCCTGCGCTTCACTACTTGAAAGAATTCGTTCGATACCGTTGTCCTCAACTTCCATTAGCTCTGTAAGAAGGGTTCTAACCTGTTCTTTAGTTTTAGTGTCGTTTTTCTCTTTAAGATAAATATATGCAGAGCCATCACAGCTTTTGCAGTATGCCTTCCAATCTATTACGTTACCATCCGTATTTACGGTAATAAGACCTGACTTCCTAAATAAAACATTCAGCTTAACTGCCTTGGATTCATCCAATGCACTATGGTCACCTAATGCAATGATTGTTGTTTTTTCATAGATTCCACTTTCTTTTAAAGTATTCATGATCCTACCCAGTCTTTCATCATGACGACGAAGGGCTGCCATTGCTTCATCAGATGAAAATCCATGATAATGGCGTTGTGAATCCAAGTCGACAAAATGGACAAGCATAAGATTAGGCTTTCTCGTTTTAATGGTTTCAACGGTTGACTCAAGTACGAAATCATCGAGTTCAGGCTGATTAAGCCCATTCCGAAGATGTCCAAACTTTCGATTCATTTCCAATTGATATAGCGGACTGCCATTAAATAAAGAAACAAAGATTTGATTATGCCATGGGCGATTTGCAAAAATCTCTGGCATATTGTAATCGATATTTGCCTTTGCAGTTACGGGCCATAAAAGGGCTGCAGTCTTCATCCCAGCCTTTTTAGCTTCATCGTAAAGAGTCGTTCCTTTTACATGCTGTCTGTGCCAATACCAATCCGGCGATTGGCGACCAGGCTGGAGAAAAGTGTTATTGACGATTCCATGATTTTTTGGATATCTCCCAGTCACTATCGTTGCATGGCATGGATAGGTTACAGAAGGATATATTGTTTCAACATTCTTGCAAAAAGATGCATGCTCTAAGAGTTTCTTAAAATTGGGAAGCTCATTAATAATTGGAAAATCAAGTGATGATAAGCAGTCAAATGAGATGACCAGTAAATAATCTGTGAGTCGTGACATATGGACCTCCATCCTACGAAAGTCTTGTAATCTACTTACAATATAACAGAAAATTGGCAATTAAAATATGAAAACAATGTAAAGACAAAGTAAAAAAGTATTCATTTAAATGTGAGATGGAATATAATTATGGTTATGTGTTCAATTTAACTGTCTGGCGTTTAATCACAGCCTGAGTAAAGTAAGCCTCTGGTGGATGCCACGATTATTCAAAGGTATTTTCGACTAAGAACGCCACTTCCTGTGGCAACGTCTTTGTAACCCACCTCGTGCGGGCCTAAAAAATCGGCGCAAATACGCCGAGGCGTATTTGATTTGAAGGAGAACGTTCATGTACGAAACAAAAACCATTCGAGAAAAAATAAAATTGATTATTATTATGTTGATTCCCATTTTAATCACACAGTTAAGTATGTTTTCCATGGTATTTTTCAATACAATCATGACTGGAAGATTTAACTCTTCTGATTTAGCCGGGGTTGCGATTGGGTCATCCATCTGGAATCCGATTTTTACAGGAATAAGTGCCATTTTGCTTGCAGTCTCACCTATTGCTGCTCAAAAATTTGGTGAAAAGAAAAGTAATGAAGTATCAACAGTTGTTTCAAGTGGGATATATTTAAGCTTCATTATTGGATTCGTGGTTATTTTAGCAGGGGTTCTCTTTTTAAATCCATTGTTATCCATGATGAATTTGCAAGAAAGTGTACACAAGACAGCACATAATTACCTAGTTGGGTTGAGCTTTGGGATCATTCCGTTGTTCATATTTAATGTACTGAGATCATTTATTTATGCATTAGGGATTACAAGAGTAGTCATGTTTGTATTATTGGTATCTGTACCTATTAATCTATTCTTAAATTATGTATTAATATTTGGTGCTTTGGGCTTTCCTGCACTCGGTGGTGGGGGAGCCGGTTTAGCGACTTCCATTACGTATTGGGTTATAGTTGGGATAACAGCTTTTATCGTCATTACAAAAGAACCATTTTCTTCCTATAAAGTTTTTGCTGGACTTAGCGGTTTTACATTGAGAGAAAGCAAGGAGATTTTAAAAATAGGTATCCCGATGGGGTTATCAACTTTTTTTGAAACGAGTATGTTTGCCGCTGTAACGATTTTAATTAGTAAATTTTCTGTTACAACCGTTGCAGCTTATCAATCAGCGCTGAATATTGTTTCGTTCCTCTATATGATTCCAGTGAGCATTTCAATGGCGTTAACCGTTCTAGTGGGGTTTGAAGTAGGAGCAAAGCGCTTTAAGGATGCGAAAATTTATAGTTGGTTAGGGATCTCACTTTCAATGATCATTGCGCTTGTTACGGGGCTCTTTGTGATTGTCTTCCGCTTTAAAGTGGCTGGTCTTTATTCAACGGAAACAGCGGTCATCACATTAACAGCTCAATTCCTAATTTACGCTTTATTCTTCCAGGTGTCGGATGCTATTCAAGCAACAGCACAGGCTGCTCTAAGGGGATACAAGGATGTTAATATCGCATTCGTAATGACTTTGGTCGCCTATTGGCTCATTTGCTTACCTGCCGGCTGGGGGCTTGCGCACTTCACGGATTTAGGAGCTGCCGGTTACTGGCTTGGCTTGACATTTGGTTTACTTGCTGCAGGAGTCGGTTTATCAGCAAGACTCATCCACATCCAACGCACACGTTATGCGGAGGAAAAAATGGTTGGCTAAACTTAAAAGGAAGGGGACTCCCCCTTCCTTTTTTTGTTGCTTATTCTCCGATAAAGTTAATAAACTCGCTCCCAGTTAACTCTAGGTTTTTCGGAACTCTAATTAAAAGAAAATCATAATTAAGCGGCTTATCATCGTTGAACCTATTATCAAATTCATCCATAATGCCGCCACCTTTAAACTGCGAGATTACAAAGTCATTATGAAAGCTATATAGTCTAATCGAATAATCTAGTGGAGAAATGACTAGCATATTGTTATTTTCGATTGAAACGGTAGGCGATGGGATTTCCTCATAAAAATCATAACCATTGAAATTTGTATTTGCTACATAATAGATTACTTCAATGATGTTATTGTCAGTTTCGTTACGGTCAAAAACGGTATGCATGTTTAAATTGTCCAATGGTTTAATATTAAGTTGGTCTTGATCGAATGGAATTTCCCACTTTTCTTTTTCCTTTATAGCTTCAAAATTTTCAATGTTCCCCTGTTGAATCGCTTGATTTATTTGTTCGTAGCTCAAATCCTGAGTTGTGTTTTCAGATGTTTTAAAACTAGGGATGCAATAATAAACAATCACAGAGACTGTTAAGATGATTAAATATGTTCCTAGTAAAATTTTTGTACCCTTTACACCCTTGAACTTTTTACCAAAGAATACAGAAACTAAAATAATCGCAAGGATGAACAAGATAATGATAGGAAGTATCAAAGTACCGATTACTGACATTATTTTCGAACCTCCAATCGATTGGTTGCAGCTATTACAATCCACGTCATAACTGCGACTGTAACAATGATTTTGAGTGTAAATACAAGGATAGATGATTCATGTGCAAAAAACGTAAACCCTGTAAATGTATCAAATGATCGTATTTCATATATAGCCCAACCAATTACAAATGCAGGAATCGCAAATCCAAAAAGTTTGTTTATTTGCGTAAACATTCCGATGAGATAACCTAGTGTTGCAAACAAAAGCAGATATAAAGTACCGACATAAATGCCAACAAGCATATCAGAAAATGGGAGGAAAAAATGGTTCGCTATAATCTTATTACTCCCATTGAAATACAAGATTACCCTTAAAAGAATTCCAGCAAAAGTTGAAGTGATACTGGCAATAAATGAATAGATTATCAACATTCCAATTGTTGAAAGGTGACTACTCATTCTGTTTGTTACAAATGAAAAATCGATATAATGATAGGGTTTTGTTGATAGAGTGATTGCCGTAATAACAGCCCAAAAGGCGGTAAAAACAAAAATAACACTTCCGGAGTAACTGGTTATCGAAACACTCCCACCAAGCCCCATCTGGCCAACTCCATTAAAAGAAAACAAAAGCGCAATCGCCTGGACAGTTGCGAGGCTTGTAAACGTACCATAATAAGCCCTTACTTTAAAAAATAGCTGTTTTTTTACAATATCAAGTATACTAGCATTAGTTAAATACATCATTTATACCCCCTTTATTCTTTGCGGTGAGATATACACAAAGGTCTTCAGTTGCAACCGGGGTAAGATCAATTCCGAGTTTCTTCGCTTCTAACCATGTTGCTTCTGGATAAGCATCCTTTACAACGGAATACGTGTAATCATTACCGAAGTCTTCTACATAAATGACCTCCATCTCTTTTGTGACCTTTTCAATGACGTTTGCTTTACCACGCAGTCCAACTGCAAACTCCTTCAAATCATCGATCGATTCATGAAGTGCAACATTACCGTTTAGTATGAGGAGAACATTTTCCAAAATACTATCAATTTCGTTTAGCAGGTGGCTTGAAAAGAGGATTGTTCTAGGGTGCGCAATGTAATCTTTCAATAATGCCTTGTAAAAATCCTTACGTATGGCGGCGTCCATTCCAGTTGTAGGTTCATCAAAGATTGTAATTGGGCAGCGGGATGAGAGACCGATGATCATATTAAATGTACTTTTCATACCTTTTGAAAGATGATGGTGAAGTTGCTTTGGATTAAAATCGAAATAATCGAACAGCCGTTTTGCCAACTCGCCGTCCCAATTAGGATAGAATTTTGCACTTGCGTCTATTAGTTCTGCTAGATTCAGCCAAGGAGGGAAGGCCATATTATCATCAATAAAAATAAGATTGGAAGAGATCTTTAAATTATTAAACGGGTTCTCCGAAAAAACACGAACCTCTCCTGAAGAAACTGGGTAAAAACCAGCGATAATCTTTAAAAGGGTTGTTTTTCCTGCTCCGTTTCTACCAATAACCCCCGTTATCGTATTTGGCTCAATTGTAAAAGTCAGATTATCTAATGCTTTAAACCCACTATAGAGTTTAGATACATTATGAAACTCAATTGCGTTCATCACGATTCCCCCTTTGCCTTTCTTTTTCATCCTTAATCAAATTGACTAATTCTTCTTCATTAACCCCTAATCGTTCTGACTCCATTACAAGTTCGAAAATGAGATTTTTCATTGTTTGACTTTTCCTTTTCTCTAAAATAAATTGTTTGGCGTTCGGTGTTACAAACATGCCTAAGCCTCGCTTTTTATAAAGAATGTTTTCATCTGCAAGGAGATTCAGTCCCTTGGCAGCGGTTGCAGGATTAATATTGAACATTTCTGCAAGCTGATATTGAGAAAATACCTTGTGATCCTCTGGTATTGCTCCACTTAAGATTTCTGTTTCAATCCATTCTGAAATTTGTACATAGATTGGCTTCGTGCCATCCTGCTTAAACTTCATCTAAACACCTCCTTAGGTGAATATGTGCCCTAGTGCATTAGTGATATAATGTACTATACTACATACTATGTAAAATTTCCAGATTATTTACTATAATTTTTTAAAAATGACCATAATTAGGCTAGTAAAGGAAAAAGAAGTTAATTCATCCTTGAGAAAAACCGTAAAAATACGCCTCTAGTCTTAGATTCTTGTAATTTCTAGGTCCATAGTTCGAATACATATCTTATAGTATAGTTAACTTGAGGAAGTACTGATTGATGAAGGAGAAAACGATGAGTTGTTGTCGTGGGAATCCTCTTGGTAGAGGAGATGAAGTGGAAAACGATGGGCTTAGAGTTGATAAAGAGGAAAACGATGGATGAATTGTGTGGAAAACCTCTTCATGGAGTGTATGAAGGGGAAAACGCTGGTTGAATTGCGTGAAAAACCTCTTCATAGAGTTGATGAAGGGGAGAACGCTGGATAAATTGCGTGTGAATCCTCTTCATGGAGTGTATGAAGGGGAAAACGCTGGCTGAATTGCGTGGAAAACCTCTTCATAGAGTTGATGAAGAGGAAAACGATGGATGAATTGGGTGTGAATCCTCTTCATAGAGTTGATGAAGGGGAGATCGCTGGATGAATTGGGTGTGAATCCTCTTCATAGAGTTGATGAAGGGGAGATCGCTGGATGAATTGGGTGTGAATCCTCTTCATGGAGTTTATGAAGGGGAAAACGCTGGTTGAATTGTGTGGAAAACCTCTTCATGGAGGTGATGAAGACCCGAACTGAGCGCCAGCACCATTGTAAAGTCCTTCATCGACCTAATGAAGACCTGAACAGAGCGCCAGCACCGTTGTAAAGTCCTTCATCGACCTAATGAAGACCCGAACAGAGCGCCAGCATCGATGTAAAGTCCTTCATCGACCTAATGAAGACCTGAACAGAGCGCCAGCACCGTTGTAAAGTCCTTCATCAACCTGATGAAGACCCGAACCGAGTGCCAGCATCGTTGTAAAGTCCTTCATTAACCTAATGAAGACCCGGACTGAGCGCCAGCACCGTTGTAAAGTCCTACATCCACAAAGTTCGCAAAACTATAAGTTCACACCAGATTTTCCCTTGAAAATTTTTGAAACCAACGTTTGAGTTGGTTCGTATATAATAGTAAGACAGAATGTTAGGAGTCGATTGTATGAATCAATTGCTTGCTTTTATTGTTAAATCGTTCATTTCAGTGCCGACAATGGCTACTGTCTGGTTAGTAAGTATGTTTGCGTTTGACCAAACCTTCCTACTTTCGTCTGGGTATGCATTATTAGGTGGCGGGATTGCCTATTTTGGAACGTCTGTCATAATGAAACAAGCCTTTTTACGAAAACATCGGTTAACGAGGAAGGAATATCAATATATTGAGAGAAATTTAAAGGAAGCAAAGAAAAAACTTGCTAGACTAAATAAATCCCTTTTTACCGTTCGTCACATCCCGTCATTGAAACAAAGAGTAGATTTGCATCGTGTTACAAAGAAGATCTACCGGTTATCGAAGAGCGAACCGAGACGCTTCTATCTAGCGGAACGTTTTTATTTTTCACATTTGGATTCAGTTGTGGAATTAACAGAGAAGTATGCGTTTCTTTCTTCCCAACCGAAGAAAAATAGTGAGCTAGAGAGATCACTGCATGAAACACGAAGAGTACTCGAAGAATTGACGGAAACGATTGAAAAGGATTTACACAAAATGCTCTCGAATGATATAGATGATTTGCATTTCGAAATTGATGTAGCAAAAAATTCGAATAAACAAGCAAATGATTCTCATTTCATTGATCAAAATAGGAGGTAAATGAGTATGAGTGAACAGTTTTCTCCAAAGTACAAAGAACCTGCGAATTTAATGGATGAATTACTTGCAAATCCATTTGATGAGAAGAAAGAAGAACAGGAAAATCCAATTATCTTAACACAAGAAGAAGAGAAAAAACCTGTACGTCTAGTGGATGTGTTACCCGAAGAAAATAAGGAAAAAGCACTTCAGTTAGCGAAACAAATTGACCCAACCAATCATCAAACGATGATTTCATACGGAACACCTGCACAAAACAAGCTCCTTTCATTTTCAAATACAATGCTTGAGCATGTTCAAAAAAATGATGTGGGTGAAGTTGGAAAAATCATCTCAGACCTCATGCATCGTCTTGATGAGATGAAGCCTGAGGAGTTAAATCCTGAAAAACGTTCTGTAATTGCACGGATGTTTGGTAAGATTTCAAATTCCGTTCAAGAGGTATTATCAAAATACCAAAAAACAGGAGCACAAATTGACAGAATTAGTGTGAAGCTTGAAAGAAGTAAAAATGTCCTTTTATCAGACATTGCAATCCTTGAAAAGCTTTATGACAACAATAAGGACTATTTTGATGCGTTAAATGTCTACATTGCAGCTGGCGAATTAAAGCTTGAGGAAATGCATCAAAAGATTATCCCAGATTTAAAGAAACAAGCAGAAGCCTCTAATGACCAAATGAAGGTGCAAGAAGTAAATGACATGGTTCAATTTGCAGACCGCCTTGAAAAACGTGTACATGACCTGAAGTTAAGTAGGGAAATTACGATTCAAAGCGCACCACAAATCCGTTTGATCCAAAACACAAACCAAGCGCTTGTGGAAAAAATTCAATCTTCCATCATGACGGCAATTCCATTATGGAAAAACCAAGTCGCCATTGCGCTAACTTTAATTAGACAGCGTCATGCGGTAGAAGCACAAAAACAAGTTTCCAAAACGACGAATGAACTTTTATTGAAGAATGCAGAAATGCTAAAAAGCAATACTTTAGAAACAGCAAGAGAAAATGAGCGTGGTTTAGTCGATGTAGAAACATTGAAGAAAACGAAGGAAAACCTCATTTCTACATTAGAAGAAACATTACGTATTCAAGAGGAAGGTCGAAACAAACGTCGTCAAGCCGAGCTTGAGTTAGCTTCGATGGAAACTGAACTTCGCCAAAAACTATTAGATATCAAGACTGACTAATATATGAAAAGGATAGATACCAAATGTGGTATCTATCCTTTTTATTTTGTCTAGCCCTAGGCTCAAACGGCTCGAGATACAAGCATTCGAGCTTTACACTTTTTAATTTACAATCCAAATAATTGTGGTAAGAACAACGAGATTTGAGGGACAAATGCTACGAGTAATAGCACTAGAATAACAACCCCGAAATAAGGCAATAACGTTGGTACCACTTCTTCAATTTTAACTTTCGCGACACTACATCCAACAAATAGAGCACTTCCCACAGGCGGTGTCATATTTCCAATACATAATCCGAAGCAGATCAGCATTCCGAAATGAATCGGATCCATACCAAAGCTTTGCGCGACAGGTAAAAAGATTGGAGTGAAAATTAGTACAGCCGGTGTGATATCCATAAAGGTACCAACTAGTAATAAGATAAAAATGATAATGAGAATAATCCCGTATTGATTATCGGTGATCGATAAAAGGGCACTACTTATTGCCTCCGGTAATTTCATATACGACATTACAAGTGAAAATAGAGCAGAAGCCGTAATCAAGAAGAGGATCATTCCAGTAATTTCGATCGTTTCGATAAAAATGGCTGGCAAATCCTTCAGCTTAAAGTTTTTATAAATAATCGAAAGAATGACTGAATATATAACTGCGACAGCTGCACCTTCAGTAGCTGTGAAAATACCAGCAACAATTCCTCCAATAACAATAACAATTAACAATAAACTTGGGATTGCACTAACGATAATATAGAAAGTATCTTTTGCACTAGGTAATTTCGAAACAGGGTAGTTTTCTTTTTTCGCCATAAAATAGGCAACAACCATTACCGCTAAGCCCCATAAGATTCCCGGTATATATCCGGCCATAAATAATGCAGCAACAGAAGTACCTCCACTCACCAATGAGTACACAATCAGTACTGAGCTTGGCGGTATGATTAGTCCTGTAGGTGCAGAAGCAATATTAACTGCTGCTGAATACGTTAGTTTATAACCTTGGTTCGTTTGCATAGGAGTCATGATCCGTCCCATCGCTGCAGCAGAGGCAACACTTGAGCCAGATATTGAACCAAACAGCATATTCCCAACAGCATTCGTATGTGCCAATGATCCTGGGAGTTTTCCAACCAAGACCTTCGCAAAATTCACTAATCGGAAAGCAATTCCACCATTATTCATGATAATTCCTGATAGAACAAATAAAGGAATCGCCAACATTGTAAAATTATCAATTCCCGTTACCATTCTTTGAGCGGATGTTAAAATAGCTACATCAAACGGCAATACGAACAGAAAGGTAAAAACAGAGCTTAAGATGATTGCAATCGCAATCGGTGCCCCAAACAATAAGAGAAAGAAAAAGGTGACAAATAGGATGATTCCAGCAATAGTTTCCATTATAGAATCACCTCTCTTTTTCGTTCCTTATAAGACGTCAAACTGTGAATTTGATAGATAATAATGCAAATCCCACTAACAAGTATAGCAGAATAAACAACTCCCATAGAAAGACCAGTTGCTGCTGCCGTTTGAGCAGAAGTAAGCATTACAATTCGTATTCCACCGTAAACCATTAAAATTGCAGCAGTTAAAAGAACAATAACATCAGTAATAAATTCAATTTGAAGCTGCACCTTTGGGCTAAACTTTTCTCTAATAAAAAGGATCCCAATATGCTTTTTTGCACCGAATACATAGGCAGCTGACATGAGTCCAAACCAAATTAACATATATCTAATTAATTCCTCTGTTCCTGGAGAGGAGATGTTAAACACATACCGTGATAGCACTTGCCAGGTTGACATCACAACCATAGAAACAAGTAATAAACTTGAGAAGACAATCAATACTTTGTCGAGAACTTGTTTAACCTTATTCATTAGACGAATTCCCCTTTATTAATTGGTAAATATCTTTTGTTTTTTCATCTTTTGCATAAGCCTCGTGGAGTGGCTGAACGGCATTTATAAAGGAGGTTTTGTCAACCTCAATGAAATGTACGCCCATTTTGTTTTTAGCGGTTTCAGTTTGTTCTTTAATCGTTTTTCCCCAAACGGTTTCGTGATAAAGGGTAGATTCCTTGGCTGCCTCCTGAATAATAGCTTTTTCATCGTCTGTTAAATTGTTGAATCGTTTTGCATTTATGATGAGCATATCTGGTACGATTTGGTGGCCAGTATACATATAATATTTAGCAACCTCACCGTGGTTATTACCCACTAGAGCGGTTTCATTATTCTCAGCAGCATCAATAACTCCTGATTGTAGAGCCGTGTAAACTTCTCCATACGCCATCGGAGTAGGGAGTCCACCAAATGCCTCAATCATATTTACACTCGTTTGACTTGGTTGAACCCTTGTTTTTAATCCTGCTACATCCTCTACAGTGTGTACTTCACGATCCTTCGTATATAAGTTACGAGAACCTGCGTTGTAGTAGGTTAATGCAATAATACCAATATCCTCAGTTTTGTAATAAAGCTGATCGGTAATCGTTTTATCATTCATTTTTTTCTCGAACTCTTCGTAATCCTCAAAGACATATGGCAAACTGAAGATGGAGTAATCGGATTCAAATCCTTCTAAGGCGCTTGCACTCACTTTTGCGACATCTACAGCACCTGATTGCGTTAGTTCAAGTACTTCACGTTCACTTCCTAGTTGCCCATTTGGATAGATTTCCACCTGGATTTTATTATTTGATTTTTCTTCAACTAATCTGCCAAATTCGACAAGTGATAGATGAACGGGGTGATCTAAAGTTTGGTTGTGGGCAAGCTTTATTTCTTTAACACCAGCATCATTGTTACACCCCACAAGTAATAAAGCGGTTACGAAAACAAATAGAAATTGGGCTATCATTCTCATGCTGCTACCTCCTAAGATAATAATAAGCGGTTCCATTTTTGTTATTTTGTGTTTGATTATAAAACTTATCCTAAAAATGGAATAAACGATAATTGATTTGTTTAGAAAACAAACAAATTAGAACTTTTAAAAGAGTACCATAAGTACCCTTTTAAAATCAATCATTAAAATGTTTTTATTTTTGCATCTTCGACAAATTCTGCATTTTTACTGAATTGGCTCAACAAGAGTCCTAATGCTGTTCCTACGAGGGCCGGAACGATCCATTCTAAGCCAACAGATGCTAATGGCAGCCTATTTTTTAAATCTTGAATTGGTCCAAGGTCAAGACCGAATGCATTTAATCCACTGATGAGTGCGAACACGCCTGTAAATAACATCGCGGTGCCATATACGGCTTTCGTATTTTTAAAATAACGACTAAAGAAGGTTAATACGACTAACACAATTAATAGTGGGTAAGTCATTACTAGGAACGGAACAGAGACTTTTAAAATCTGTGCTAATCCTAAATTTGATAGAGTAAAACCAACTAATGTTACAAGTAGTACAACAGATTTATAGCTTGCCTTTGGAAGTAAATTTGAAAAATACTGGCCACATGCAGTTGTTAATCCAACAACGGTTGTGAAACAAGCTAATGTGAAAATTAAGCCGAGCAGTACAGTTCCACTTTGTCCAAATAAAAGAGTCGCTGCAGTAGATAAGATATCTGTACCATCATCGAATGTTCCTTGGCTAGCCATTTTTGCACCAATTAATCCAATTCCAACATAAATTGCAGAAAGGAGGATACCTGCAATGACCCCAGCTTTAAATGTATATTTTGTTAGCTGCGACCGATTTTCAATGCCCTTTTTTTGAATCGAGTTTAAGATAACAATTCCGAATGCTAATGAAGCAAGAGCGTCCATCGTATTATATCCTTCTAGGAAACCAGTAAAGAATGCTCCAGTTTGGTAACCTTCTGTAGGACTTAGGAAAGGTGTTTCGATTTTAAATAATCCAACAATAATTAAAGTTATAATTGCAATTAATAAGGTTGGAGCAATTAGGCGCCCCATATATTTCTCCATTTTACTAGGATTTAAGCTGATAAAATACACAAGACCAAAGAAAAGAAACGAGAAAAGCAATAAGATTAGGGCTGTATTTGTTGTTTCAGGTAAAAATGGTGAGATACCCATTTCAAACGCAACGTTAGCATTTCTTGGAATTGCAAGAAAAGGTCCAATACAAAGGTAGACTGCAACCATGAAGGCTGTGCTAAAAACAGGATGTACACGATCACCCATTGCCTGCGCGCCACCTTTTACTAGTGAAACTGCAAAGATAACTAGAACTGGTAAACCTACTCCCGTTACAATAAAGCCAAGCATACCCATCCAAAAATTAGTACCTGCACCAGCACCTAAAAAAGGTGGGAAAATCAGATTACCAGCACCAAAAAACATCGAAAATAACATAAACCCAACAAACAAAATATCCAACCTCTTCACCAAAAACATCTCCTTGAAAATTATTCTAAAATAGGGACAGAGGGACAGGTCCCCTGTCCCAGAAAAAACAAAAAACCTCGCCCCTAAAAATAGGGACGAGGTTAACTCGCGATACCACCCTGATTCCGCAATCTTAAAGTAAATAGACTACGACACTCACTAACGTACAATCATACGTGTTCCTTCGTAACGGCGGACTACCCGTCAAAGCTTACTTGTTTCAGCTTTGCATCTCAGAGATGATTTTCGGATGGCTCTGAACATCGACTTTCAGCAACTGTCGACTCTCTGGGGAACAGGATTCCAATCGTACTCTTTCTCTTCATCGATTTTTAATATATTGGTATATTATCAGAAGAGGGGATAGAAGGTCAACAAGTTTTTTGACAGTTTTTATTATTGAATGTTTTTTTGGGACGGAGGGACAGGTACCTCATTCCTGTAAAAAATTGGTGGGACAAGGTACCTGTCCCCATGACCCACTAGAGTAGTTCACTTTCGATGCCTTGTTTGCAGGCAAGGACGTTTTGGATGATTTGTGAGATAAATTCATCGGTGATTCGGTATTTTGGGACACTGACGCTAAAGGCACCATGGTTTTTTCCATCAACTGTAATACTTGCCCCGACACAAAAGATATCTGCCTCATGTTCTTCATTATCAAAGGAGTATCCTCTTTTACGAATTTCATTGATTTCCTTCATAAAGTCTTCTTTCGATGTAATCGTATTTTGGGTTTTCTTTTCTAAGGTATGGTTGTTTAAATAATGTTCTATTAGATGGTCGGGTTGGTCCGCTAAGATTGATTTTCCCATTGCCGAACAATAGAGTGGGATTGCTTTACCGACACGTGAGTATAAAGAGACCGGGTTGAAACTCTCTAGTTTTGTAATATAGACGATGCTAGAACGGTCAAGGATACCGAGGTGCACAGTCTCGGTTGTTTGGTTTCTAAGTTTTTCTAAATAAGGTTGGGCGATATCTTTGATTTCATTTGAATTTAATGCCCTGTTGGCGTATTTGATGATGGCCATCCCAAGACGGAATTTTTTCGTTTCTTCGTCCTTTTGTACATATCCAATTAATTGGAGTGTATCTAAGATTTTTAAGGCGGTCGAACTTGTTAATTCAGTTTCTTTTGCTATTTGTTGGAGACTTTGTGGTTTATCGACAGAAGACAGGTATTTAAGTATATTATCGGCTTTTAACAACACGGTACCATATGGTTGCTTCTTTTCAGCTGTCAAGGTAATCACTCACTTTTTAAAGATTGTTCAAAAATTGCGGTGAATATGAGGAATCGAATTTCTGCAATCATTGCTCCGGGTCAACATCATGAACAACTATGTTATGCGGTTCTTGTCTCTTAGTTTATACACGAAGTCAATACATCAGCGCAATGCTGAAAGGGGGGGAACTCAAACAGATTCCCTGCTCCAGTACTCGGGCTCGCCACCTCGAAATTTCGACGCACAGGACGTGCTAGTGTCGACAATGCCACAGGAAGTGGTGTCTTAGTCGACGTGATCCTCTTCATCCTCCTTTTTGAATCTCAATTATTGTTAAATTTCTAAAAACATTCAATCTATTGGTTGAAATCCCTTTCACTATTATATATAATTGCTTTGTAAGTTTCCATATAATAAAACAAATTTCCAAATAGGAAATAGTCTAAGAGATTTTGGAGGCAACTATGAAAAAAATAAATGTACTCTCAAAAATCGCAGATTGCGGCGTGGTCGCAGTTGTACGAGCAGACACAAAAGAAGAAGCGGTTAAAATCTCAAAAAGCTGTGTAGAGGGTGGGATCATCGGAATCGAGGTGACATTCACAGTTGACGGTGCTGATGAGGTTATTAAAGAACTAGCTTCCATCTACAAAAATAGTGAAGTTGTGATTGGTGCTGGAACAGTACTTGATGCAACAACTGCACGAATTGCAATCTTAGCAGGAGCAGAATTCGTTGTAAGCCCAAGTTTCGATGAAGAAACTGCTAAACTATGTAACTTGTATCAAATTCCGTATATGCCAGGTTGTATGACCATTACTGAAATGAAGCGTGCACTTGAATCCGGTGCTGACATTATTAAACTCTTTCCAGGAAATGCTTTTGGTCCGGATTTTGTGAAAGCGGTTAAGGCTCCATTACCACAGGTGAATATCATGCCTACAGGTGGCGTTAGCCTAGATAACATTGATCAATGGATTAAAAATGGATGTGTGGCTGTCGGTGTAGGTGGGAATTTGGTTGCCCCTGCAAAAACAGGTGATTACGCAAAAATAACAGAATACGCAGCGCAGTATGTTGCGAAAGTTAGAGAAGCAAGAGGGGAATAAACTATGAAAAAGAAGATTGTTACATTTGGTGAACCCTTGCTTCGCTTATCAACTAACTTAGGTGAACGTCTTTTCCAAGCCGATCAGTTGACAATGCATTATGGTGGGGCGGAAGCAAATGTAAGTGCGTCCCTTTCACGTTTTGGCTATGATGTCTATTTTGTTGGTAAAGTACCAAACAATCCACTTGGTCAAGCATATGAGCGACATTTACATTCATTTGGTGTTCATACCGATTACCTTTTAAAAGGTGGAGAACGCCTAGGTACATATTACTTGGAAACTGGAGTAGGCGAACGAAGTGCACAAGTCACGTATGACCGAAAAGCTTCTAGCTTTGCACAGCTTTCAACGGATGAAATAAATTTTGAAGAAATTTTAAAAGATGCAGACCTTTTCCATGTATCTGGTATCACACCAGCCCTTTCGCCAGACTTACAGGAACTAACTTTACGGGGATTAAAAACTGCAAAAGAATTAGGAGTCACAACAAGCTTTGATTTTAATTACCGTGCGAAGTTATGGAGTCTTGAGGAAGCTTCACGTGGAATCCAACCATTTTTACCATATGTAGATATATGTTCTTGTGGAGAATTGGATGCGCTTAACTTATTAGGCATTGAAGAAGCAGACCCAAGTTTGGATCATTCTGAAAAACTATCATTTTATTATAAAAAGATAACTGAAAAGTATCCAAATATAAAATACTTATTTTCTACTTTTAGAGAAGTACTTTCTGCTTCACATAATACATTACAAGGGAATTTCTTTAATAACGGGGAGTTGTACCAATCAAGGGTGCATAACATCGACCAAATTGTAGACCGAGTTGGAGGCGGAGATGCCTTTGCTTCGGGTGTAATATTTGGAATTCTAGAAGGAAATGACCCACAGCAAATTGTCAATTTTGGAACTGCAGCTTCAGCACTGAAGCACACTGTACATGGAGATTGTAATGTCTTTTCGGAAGAGGATATCACAGCATTTGCTGAAAATGCGTCAGGAAAAATTGTCCGATAAGATATTCAAATATATAAATATTACTTTTAGGAGGAATATGAAATGGAAACAAAAATGGAAACACGTTATGCAAATCATCCGGAGGAAATCAAAAGATTTAATACAGATGAGTTAAGAAAACAATTTTTGGTGGAAACCATTTTCGAGCCTGGACAAGTAAAGTTAACATATACACATAATGACCGAATGATCTTTGGTGGAGTTACTCCTACTGACAAAGAATTAACAATAACGCTTAATAAAGAGCTTGGAGTAGAGTATTTCTTAGAGCGCCGTGAACTAGGAATTATTAACATCGGTGGCGAGGGAATGGTTATTCTTGATGGTGAAGAATACAACATGGTTCGTCAAGATGGATTATACGTAGGCAAAGGAACGAAGGAAGTGTTATTCACTTCTAAGGATCCTAACAATCCAGCGAAGTTTTATATCAATTCAGCACCAGCACACCACAAGTATCCAACTGTAAAAATCGATATTAATGAAATTAAACCATTCGAAACAGGCGAGCCTGGAACACTGAACGAACGTAAAATCTATCAATATGTACATCCAAATGTATGTGAAAGTAACCAACTTCAAATGGGTCTAACCATGCTTGCTCCAGGAAGCGTTTGGAACACAATGCCATGTCATACACATGAGCGTAGAATGGAAGTTTACCTATACTTTGATATGGAACCGGAAACTCGTGTATTCCACTTCATGGGTCAACCAAATGAAACAAGACATCTTGTAATGAAAAACGAACAGTGTGCAATTTCACCAAGCTGGTCTATTCATACTGGAACTGCAACAAGCAACTATACATTCATCTGGGGTATGTGTGGAGAAAACATCACGTACACTGACATGGATGTTGTAGCAATGGAAGACTTACGATAAGGAATTGGAGGACTTTTAAAATGACAACACAATTGTCTGATTTCTCACTAGACTTTTTCTCATTGACAGGAAAGGTTGCAATCGTAACTGGTGGTGCTACTGGACTAGGTCAAGGCTTTGCAGTTGCATTAGCAAAAGCTGGAGCAGACCTGTTCATTACTACACATGGCACTAGCTGGGACGAAACGAGAGAATTAATTGAAAAAGAAGGTCGTCGTGTCGAATTTTTCCAAACGGATTTATCCAAACGTGAAAATGCAAAAGCAGTAGTTGCGGAATGTGTAAAAGCATTTGGAAAAGTTGATATTTTAGTAAACAATGCTGGTACAATTCGTCGTTCTCCAATCCTTGAATATAAAGAAGAGGACTGGGATGCTGTTATTGATCTGAACTTAAACTCTCTATACTTCTTGAGTCAAGAAGCTGCAAAAGTAATGGTAGAGCAAAAGAGCGGAAAAATCATTAACGTCGCTTCAATGCTTTCATACCAAGGTGGAAAATTTGTTCCTCCTTATACAGCAAGTAAACACGCTGTTCATGGACTTACAAAGTCATTTGCAAATGAACTTGCTGAATACGGAATTCAAACAAATGCCATTGCACCTGGATATGTAGCAACTAACAACACGACACAAATCCGTGCAGATGAGAAACGGAATGCAGAAATCTTATCACGTATTCCTGCAGCACGCTGGGCAACTCCTGCTGACCTAATGGGAACAGTCGTCTTCCTAGCAAGCAATGCATCTAATTACGTAAACGGCCACACACTAGCAGTTGACGGTGGCTGGCTAGCACGATAAAAAACAAACCTAAGCTGAATCGCAATCACGCGATTCAGCTTTTTTTGTGGTGCTGGGTCAGGGGGACAGGTCCCTCGTCCCAAATGGGATTTTTTTGAATTTTTTCTTGATTAACGTAACAGTGTTATGTTACACTGTTTTTGTAGAAAGGAGCCGTTTAGAAATGAGTGAAGAATTATTATCGAAGAAGGAATTACTTGAAGTAACGGGCATTTCTTATGGGCAGCTCTATAGATGGAAGCGGAAAGATTTAATACCTGAAGACTGGTTTATCCGAAAATCAACCTTTACAGGACAAGAAACCTTTTTTCCGAAAGAAAGGATCCTTGAGCGTATTGATAAGATTCAAAAAATGAAGGAAAACCTATCTCTCGATGAATTAGCAGAAATGTTCTCCCCAAGTGTTGGCGAATTAAACCTCAGTAAAAAGGAATTGGTCAATAGAGGTCTCGCTTCTGAAACAACAATTAATCTATACCTAGAACACAGTAAGGAAAGTCCTGAACAGTTTCATTTTGAAGGAATATTAGTCGTTTACATCGTTGAAAAGCTTCTGCAATCTGGTGACATTAGTCTTGATGAAGCAAAAATGGTGATCCAAGTTTCAAACGATTACTTTGCAAAAGAAAAGCAAAGCTATGGTGAATTAATTATCGCTCGTAAACTCGGTGTTTCAACATGTTTAATTGTACCAAGTACTACAAATTTGGTTATTGAACAAGGAACGAAGCTAATTGTGAATCTGGCATATGCAGATGAAATCGAAGAACTACGAACAAAATTACTATAGACGGAGGTTAAAGTATGGTAAACATTGAAAATAAAGGGAATTTAGTGATTAACGGTATGGGTTCATCTGGCGGTGGCACTTTTAAAAAAGTATTAATTAACGGAAAAGGTACTGTACATGGTGATGTGGATTGTTATGATTTTTCGATAAATGGTACTGGCAGAGTGGTTGGGAACGTTAAAGGGGAACACGGGAAAATCAATGGAAGTGGAGACATTGAAGGATCCATTGACTTTGATCGTTTTACAATAGATGGTACTGGTGGCATACGTGGTAATGTAAAAGTGAATAAAATTGCAATATCCGGCAAAGGTAGAATCGGTGGCAGCTTAAAAGGGGAAGAAATAAAAATTAGAGGAAATGCAACAATAGGAGAGGATTGTGAGGCTGAAGAATTCAAGGGAGAAGGTGGTTTCAAAATCGGAGGATTATTAAATGCAGATGTAATCGACATCTCGATTGCTGGTGAATGCAGCGCAAAAGAAATTGGTGGTCAAAGCATCAAGGTTAAGAAAGGCATTTTTCGCTTCCTAAATAATCTGTTTAAATCGGTTTACCCAGTATCCTTGAATACAGAAATAATCGAGGCAGATGAAATTGAAATTGAATATACAAAGGCAAAAATGGTTAGAGGGAAAAATATCAACATCGGCCCCGACTGCGAAATTGACGTTGTTGAATACACAGGAACATTCACACAAGACCCATCTGCAAAAATAAAAGAAGTCATAAAGATTTGATAGAACAATGTTATGTTTGGGGCGAAAGCCATGCCAATCTCCCCAAACATAACATTGGTAAATATGGAAATCCTTTAAAAGATAGTCCTCAAAGAACTAATCCACCCAAACACAATTTTCCTAACCAAGTTGTTTTTGCACTTTACCCAAAAGATAGTTAGAATAAACAATAGTCAAATAAAGTGAACTTGATAAGGAAGGTACATAAAAATGTCAAAATGGTCTCAATTAGAAGAAATGAAACCTGTTATACAGAAAAACTGGGATAAGTCAGGTTTTGAAACACCAACAGCCATACAAGAAAAAGCCATCCCTGCAATAGTAGAGGGGAAAGATGTGATATGCGAATCCCCGACCGGAACCGGAAAAACACTTTCATACTTGCTTCCAGCGATACAAAAGCTCGACGAAACAAAGAACGGAATCCAAATTGTCGTACTTGCTCCATCACGGGAGCTTGTCATGCAGATATCGGATGAAGTAAAAAAGTGGACGCAAGGCACAAATATCGTAAGCGCGTCTTTCATTGGCGGTGCAAACATTAAAAAGCAGGTTGAGAAAATAAAGGAACGCCCGCAGATAGTGATAGGAACGACAGGCCGTATTATGGAACTCATCAAAATGAAAAAAATGAAAATGCATGAGGTTACGACGGTAATTGTCGATGAAGCAGACCAACTCGTTTCAAATGAACATCTTTCTAATATCCAAAGTATTATCAAATCAACTTTACGGGATCGACAAATTCTCTTTTTCTCAGCAACTATTTCCGAGCAAACGGAAAAAACTGCGAAGTCCTTGATGAACAATGCTGAAATCATTCGAGTTCAGCAAACAATTAATCAGGAAAACACCACCCACATTTATTTTCTTTGTGAGCAGCGGGATAAAATAGATGTGTTACGAAAAATTATGTACACAGAGCCAGACAAGGCCATTGCTTTTATAAAAAGTCTTGATAAAGTAGAGGAAATTGAAGCGAAGTTAACGTATAACCATATTGATGTCGCCGTTCTTGCCGGAGAAGCAAAAAAACAAGAACGACAGCAATCGTTGAAAAACTTCCGGGCAGGAAAAATTCCTCTATTATTAACAACAGACGTTGCGGCAAGAGGGCTTGATATTCAAGATGTCACCTATGTCATTCATTTTGACTTTCCGAAAACAAACAGTCAATATGTCCACCGTTCGGGACGTACCGGACGAATGGGGAAAAAGGGTGTTGTCATTTCGATCGTAAATGCTCGTGAAGAAAGCTTCTTGAAAAAAATGGGACACGAGCTAGGAATTTCATTCACCAAGAAGGACTTTTACAAGGGAGAAATTGTAGACGCGCAAGAAAAGAAAACCTCTGCTCCCCAAAAAAGAAAACCAATTTCAAACAAGAAAACGAAACGATAATCGGACGAACAGCACCAGTTTGTCCTTTTTTAAATTGGTAAAAAAGAAAAAGTACTTTTATAATAAAGATGATAACGTTTACGGAGATGGGGGAATTTACATGTCAAATACCATAAAAATTGGAGTAGTCGGATCCGGTAGCATAGCCAATACACATATTAAAAGCATTCAAGAAGTAAACAGTGCTGAACTTGTTGCCATATACTCGCGCAATAAAGAAACGGTTCAAAAACTAGCAGATACATACAATTTAAAGGCCTACACAGACTACCAGGAATTCTTAACAAATGCAGGAATTGATATGGTTGTCATCGTTACACCGAGTGGTACTCATGCTCAATTAGGAATTGATGCTGCAAAAGCAGGAAAGCATGTCGTTGTAGAAAAACCAATTGATACTACAATAGAAAAAACGAATCAACTCATTGAAGCATGTAAAGAAGCAAATGTTACACTAAGTTGTATTTTTCAACATCGTTTTGATGAAGCCGTTTTAGATGTTAAAAAAGTCTTAAACGAAGGCGAGTTTGGTCAATTAAATTTTGGAGCTGCTCGTACAACCATCTATCGTTCACAGGAATACTATGATAGTGGTGCATGGCGTGGGACGTGGGAATTAGATGGTGGTGGCGCATTAATCAATCAGTCAATCCATTATATTGACCTCCTTCTTTACATAATGGGTCCAGTTGATGAGGTTTATGCCTATACAGCTACACGTGCTCATGAGCGCATTGAAGTTGAAGACATCGGTGTAGCAACGGTTAAATTTAAATCAGGTGCACTTGGGCTAATTGAAGGGAATACGACTGCCTATCCTGGTTTTTCAACAACACTTGATATTTTCGGCACAGACGGAAGTGTTATCATTGAGAATGACCATGTTAAAGAGTGGAAATTCAAGAGTGGTTTGGAATACGAGAACAAACAAAACAATATAGAAAATGACGTGTCATCCAATATTGTAAAAACAAACAAATCTTTTGTTAAACAATACACAGATATTGTACAAGCGATATTAGAAAATCGTAAACCATTAGTAACCGGCGAAGAGGCCAAAAGATCACTTGAATTGATAATGGCTATTTACCAATCAGCAAGAGAAGGAAGACCTGTAAAACTATAATCTTTTATAGATTAAAGACTAAGAATGCCTCTTCCTGTGGCTACGTCTTTGTGACCCATATCGTATGATCAAAGTGTCTCATTTTCTGAGGCACTTTATATTTTAATTTTATAATTTTGAATATTCAATAAAATACTTGAAAACCAGTTGGCTTTATCATAAGATGAAGTTGTTTGAAGGTCTACAAAATGTAAGCGTTGTCAACAACTGTGGGCCGAGAAAATAATTAATAGAGGGGGAACATTTCGATGAGGAAAAAATGGTTAGCATTTCTGTCCATTTCCTTCGTACTTGCAGGAGTATTAGCTGCTTGTAGTGGCGGAGGAACAGATAAGGAGCAGACTAGTGCTCCGGGGAACAATGGCAGCGATGAAAAAGAGAAAGATCCGATTGTGTTTCGTTTAGCAGACAATCAACCAGATGATTACCCAACAGTCGTTGGAGATAAGGAGTTTGCGAAACTAGTAGAAGAAAAAACAGGTGGCAGAATTAAAGTTGAAGTATATTCAGGTGGACAGCTGGGTGATGAAAAAAGCGTAATTGAGCAGGTTCAATTAGGAACAATTGATTTTGCACGTGTAAATGCAAGTCCACTTGCTGAGTTCTCTAAAGATTTAGGTGTTCTATCTATGCCTTATTTATTTAGGGGTGCTGATCATATGTGGAATGTCCTTAATGGAGAAATTGGTGAGGAGCTTCTAGTTGGGATGGAAGAAGCAAATATGAGAGGACTAGTATTCTACGATTCTGGTAGCCGTAATTTTTATAACTCTAAACATCCAGTCGAAAAGCCAGAAGATTTAAAAGGACTCAAGATTCGTGTTCAACAATCAGCCCTTGTAGTAGATATGGTTGAAGCATTAGGTGCATCAGCAACACCAATGGCTTATGAAGAAGTATATTCAGCTCTTCAAACAGGCGTTATTGATGGTGCGGAGAATAACTATCCAAGCTACTACTCAGTAAATCACTATGAAGTTGCAAAATACTTTACATTGGATGGACATTCCCGTGTACCAGAGATTCTTATGATTTCAAAGAAAGTATGGGGTGAGTTAAGCGCAGAAGACCAAAAAGCATTGAAAGAAGCTGCGATGGAATCTCAAAAGGTTCAAATCGATTCTTGGGCTGCTTTGGTTGAAAAAGCGAGAGAAAAGGTTGAAGCAGCAGGAAATGAGGTTACTGAAATTACAGATACTGCACCTTGGCGTGAAGCGGTACAGCCTGTCTATGATAAGCATGGTGGAGCATACAAAGAATGGATTGATAGAATTGAAGCGGTAGAATAATCAACAAACAGCCCTACCTCAGGTTGATTCTAACCAAAGGTAGGGTTGTTTGTTTAGGCTCTTTTCTATATGTTTGTTGTTTTTAGATATAATGTGTAAACCTAGTAGATTGGAGCGTAAGGTGGCGACTCCTCGAAAATGTATTCACATTTTCTTCGTGCGTGGGTTATTTCAAAGAAGCAAATTCAATGTCCAGCGGGAAAAGCGTGAGAATTGAGACCCCGCAGAAGCAGTAGGGACCTGTTCAGTTGTAGCGGCTAGAAACTCGAGAAATTTCAACTCCTCCTTCAGAGGCAAAATACGCCTCTTTATCGGAGTCTCCGACGCACAGGATGTGCTAGTGCCGACAATGCCACAGGACGTGGCGTTGTTGACGGCCAATTTTCTCGTTTCTGTGCAAGCCGCCTCCACATTTCGTTGAGGAGGCTCAATCCACGCCCGCGGAAAGCGTCCACCTGAAGCGGAAATCATTGGTAAAAACAACAAAGTTTGCGAAAACAGCCTTTGTTTATAACAAACATAACGCCATGATTGTACCGACACCACTAAACAGAAAGGCAAATCCTAAATTCCAAAGAGATACCTTATATGAATTGACATGCAATAAATCACCCGTAATCGAAACAGACACATTAAAAGGACCGGCAATCGTAGTCGAAAGCGCAGAAGTAATCATGACTAAACTCAAACTTAACGGATTAACCATCTCCAAAACAGGATCAACAATTGCAATAAGAATAGTCAATGTCACTAGCGGATGAAACCCAGTTAAAGCAAGCCCAAGAAATAACACTTGTATGAACAGAAACAAGAATACTGGATACTGGCTTAAATGTGTAAAAGGCTCCTGTAAATAATCGATAAAGCCCGAATCACCTAAATTTCCTGTGAAAAAACCAACCCCTAAAAAGAGGACCAAATTATCTTTTAAACTAATCGTGCGCCTTTTCCATAACGGAATAGCAAATGTTATATATGACTTCAAGCGTTTAATCGAAATGGCCCAAAAAAATGAGAAGGGGACAATTACAATTGCAATCGTTTGTAGAAACCCCATATCCAAAATGCGATTCACACTCAATATCGCAACCATAAACAAGGCAAGGTAGAAGACAAGTGATATGACCTTTCGTTTCATTTGTCTTTTTGCGGCCTCACCCTCAATCTCCTGACCTTCTTCTGTAAGTTCATATTTTTTAAAGGACAAATAGCCTATCAACCAATTTAATAGAATTAAAATAAATGTAAAAAGTAATAACCATGGTATGACCGTTAAGTATGGAAGATGAGTCGATTCGACAGTTAAAATAACTAACAACTCCATGGGCGAAATGATAATACTAAAAACATATCCCCTTAGCATTGCACGTGAAATAAATTTATTTCGAAGATTTTCTGCCATATGAGAAATATTTTTCAGGATAACTGCCTTAACGAGTGGAAGGGTTGCAAGGTTAAGAAAACCTCCCAATAAAAAGGTAACCATTGATGTTCGACCAAATAACTGCCCCATATTTTGAATACGGACTTTTAAAAGTTTACTAACTTGCTGATCGTATCGTCCCACGATAATTATCGAGTTGATAAAAGGCAGAACATAAAAGATAGCTAATAAGGGAACCATGGATGTAGCATACAATGGTAACTCTGTAATTTCCCTACCTTCAAGGAAAAATACTAGAATACCAATCCCTACAAAAAGAATACTAATAACCCTGAATAATAGAGAAGATCCTTTAATAGAAAAAAGCCACGCAAGAATGGATAGCATTCCCATTCCTGTCGTAACCCATAAAGAATCAACTATTAAACTTAAAAAATAAAACAAAAACAATAGACTATATAGAACAATCATGATTTTCTCCTTGTTGTAAAAATAAACAATGGCTAGACAATCATCCTAGCCATCTCATAGTAGTATTCCAGCCTGAGCACACGAGACCCGTTCATTTATTCTCGGGTTTAATTGTTTAAGAATAGGTGTTGTATCCTTCGTTTTTATTTGAGTTATTAGAGTTTCAACCATATTACAAGCAATTTCATCCACGGGGACCCCGATACTCGTTAATGGAATTTCCAGATTTCCCATTTGTGAGATATTATCGTAACTCATAACGGAAATATCCTTTGGGATAATTAAGTTCGCCTCACGAAGTGCGCGAACAATTCCTGCGCTAATATCATAACTTGAACCAATAATTGCAGTAGGTCTATTAGGAGAGTTCAACAAACGCTTAGTTGCTAAATATCCATCATACCAATTAAGTCCTGCCGTGTTTACTAAATTTTCATTTGTAATCGGGAGATTTAGGCTATTCATTGCTTTTTTTATGCCGTAGTATTTTTCTAATTGTCGATCATCGATAGGTGAGAAATCGCCAAGATAAGCGATGTTTCTATGCCCAAGATTATATAAATATTCAACAGACATTTTCATGGCCCTTTGATAGCTGACATCAATCACAGTATGTTTTTTGTTTCTTCCAACACCGTAAGTCACTATTGGAATTGAAACCGTATCTAAAATACTATGGTTATGTTCATCAAACACAAGAACCCCATCTACTTGATACCGTTTGAACAACTCAAGCGAATCCTCAATACAATCAATTGATAATATCATAGAATAGGAGTTTGATTTAATTTCCTCATTGATTCTAGTAACCAATGTAGACGGAGCAATCCGTTCTAGAGTCGGCCAAATCAATCCAATTACTTTTGTTTGTTTAGAAACAAGGCTTTGTGCAGCAAAATTAGGTTTATATCCTAACTCCTTGGCAATTTTCATAATCTTTGTCTTTGTATCCGGTTTAACTAGTGGGCTATCGTTCAACGCTTTTGAAACAGTAGAGTAACTAACACCAGCTACCCGTGCAATATCCTTAATCGTAATATTCATAGAAGTCACCTATAGATTATTTTTTTATTTTAATATGTTGTTCATGTAAATTTCATTTAACAACGTTATTATTTTTTTAACAAATTTATAGCTTATTTATCTAATATTTTCACAGGTTTCCACTATATTGTCAACGTTTACAAAACTGTATATTTAGAATTCGACAAAAAAAGACTTGAAAACTACAATAATTTAATTTATGATGTAGTAGAAATAACAACGTTGTTATTTTGCTGAAGTCTATAACACAAATGAAAGCGATTGCCAGTTGCTTTCGATTTTTTTTCATAACATATGAAAGCGTTTCATATGGGAAGTTAAGTATTATAGACTTTGAAACCAAAAATAAAACACACCAGAGGGGGAAGCTTTTTATGAAGAAAAAAGGCTTAGCAGTTCTATCTATGTCCTTTATGCTTGCAGGCTTATTAGCAGCTTGTGGCGGAGGAGATGATTCAGCTACTAAAACTAGTGGCGGTGGAGATGGCGATGCAAAAGATCCTATCGTTTTAAAATTAGCAGACAACCAACCTGAGGATTATCCAACAGTTGTAGGGGATAAAGAGTTTGCGAAATTAGTAGAAGAGAAAACTAATGGACAAGTTAAAGTTGAAGTGTACGCGGGTGGCCAGCTTGGAGACGAGAAGAGCGTTATCGAGCAAGTTCAATTAGGTACAATCGACTTTGCACGTGTTAATGCAAGTCCACTTGCTGAATTCTCTAAAGATTTAGGTGTTCTTTCAATGCCTTACCTATTTAGAGATGCAGACCATATGTGGAGTGTATTAAATGGTGAAATCGGTGAGGATTTATTAGCTGGTATGGAAGAAGCGAATATGAGAGGTCTAGTATTCTATGATTCTGGTAGCCGTAACTTCTATAACTCAAAACACCCAGTTGAAAAGCCAGAAGATTTAAAGGGTCTTAAGATTCGTGTTCAACAATCTGCTCTAGTAGTAGACATGGTAGAATCACTTGGTGCATCTGCAACTCCAATGGCGTACGAAGAGGTATATTCTGGTCTTCAAACAGGTGTTATCGATGGTGCTGAAAACAACTATCCAAGTTACTATTCAGTAAATCACTATGAAGTTGCAAAATACTTTACTTTAGATGCTCACTCACGCGTTCCTGAAATTTTAATGATTTCTTCTAAGGTATGGAACGATTTAAGTGAAGAACATCAAAAAGCAATCAAAGAAGCTGCAATGGAATCACAAGAAGCTCAAAAAACTGCTTGGGCAGATCTAGAAAATGAAGCAAAAGAAAAAGTAGAAGCTGCAGGTAATGAAGTAGTTGAAATTACAGATACTACTCCATGGCGTGAAGCTGTACAACCTGTTTATGACAAACATGGTGGCGCATACAAAGAAAATATTGAAAAAATCGAAGCGGTAGAATAATTATCTATCAAGCTTTTGGTGGCAAATTCTCCCTTAAGATGATGGTCTTGAGGGAGGGGTGCCCCTCATATAGTTTAGTATGACTTCATTTGTTGAAAGCAAAGAATATAAATTTTCTAACACGGAAAATGATGTGTTTGGGTTAGTTAAAAAGGTAATGAAAAGCTTCGTTAGTTTTTTAACGAATACAGAAAGTATTATGCAACTACTGCTTTGCTTTCATCTGAGGCTCGACAATCATCGGGTTTGCTTTAAGGAGGCTAGTTAAATGGAACGGTTTAAAAAAATCAAAAGTATGTTTGATAACGGGATTGACAATATAAATGTTATTTTCATAGCATTAATGACCGTTATTGTTGCTGCAACAGTTTTTACAAGATATTTTTTCAGCTATACTCCCCGTTGGTCCTCGGAGGTGTCAATGCTACTACTAGTGTGGGTAAGTTTCATCGGAATCGCTGTTGGTTTCAGAGATAAACTCCATATTGGTGTAGGTGCATTAGTTGCGTTATTTCCAAAAAAGGTCCAAACATTATGTGATATTATCGCAAAAATTTTAGTAATTATTGTTGCCATTATATTTATTGTTTACGGAATTAGGTTTACAACATTGATGGGCGAATCCACAATGGCAGGAACTGGGTTACCGCAAAGTGTTTTATACGCAGCAATCCCTGTTTCAGGAATTTTAATGCTAATTTACGGCATCGAGCTATTGTTTAAAAAGGGTATGCACCAAGAATGGGATGAACAGATAGAGGAGTGAGTTATAAATGGAAGTATTAGTATTATTAGGAAGCTTTGTTCTTCTACTACTTATACGCGTTCCTGTTGCACTAAGTTTAATAGTGTCATCATTTTTAACAGGAATTTATATGGATATAGATTTAGCAGCATTAGTACAACGTATGGTAGGCGGACTTAATTCATTCTCACTCCTTGCGATTCCTTTCTTTATTTTAGCAGGAGAAATAATGAATGAAGGCGGTATTTCTAGACGCTTAATTAACTTAGCTAACGTTATGATTGGTAAGGTTCGTGGTGGACTAGCCATGGTTAACGTATTGGCAAGTACATTCTTCGGCGGAATTTCAGGGTCTGCAGTTGCAGACGTATCTTCAATCGGATCTGTTTTAATTCCAATGATGAAAAAGGCAAAATATGATTCAGATTATGCTGTAAACGTAACAATTTCCAGTGCAGCACAAGGGGTTATGATCCCACCAAGTCATAACATGATTATTTATTCTACTGCTGCAGGTGGAGTTTCTGTAGGCGCTTTATTTATGGGTGGAATTGTACCAGGTATCTTATTAGGATTAATTCTAATGGTTGTAACATATATTATTGCGGTAAAACGTAACTATCCAAAAGGTGAACCTGTTAAAAGAGAAGAGATTCCAAAAATTATTCGCGAAGGTTTATTAGGTCTTTTAACGGCTGTTATCATCATCGGTGGTATTGTAAGTGGTATCTTCACAGCTACTGAGTCAGCTGCGATTGGTGTAGTATATGCATTTATTATTACATTCTTCGTTTATCGTGATATTCCGCTTTCAAGAATGCGTATTATCTTAGTAAGAACATCTAAAACATTAGCAATGGTACTATTCTTAATCGCTTCATCATCAGCGTTTGGATGGCTTTTAGCATTATTAAAAGTTCCAGCAATGGTTACAGAGGGACTTCTTGCATTCTCGCCTAATGACATTGTAACATTATTGCTTATCAACTTAATTTTACTAGTTCTTGGTATGTTTATGGACATGGCTCCACTTATCTTAATTGCGACTCCTATTTTATTACCTGTTGCTACTGCAGCTGGCATGGATCCAGTACAGTTTGGTGTAGTGCTCATTTTAAACCTAGCAATTGGCTTAATTACACCACCAGTAGGAACCTGTCTCTTTGTAGGTTGTGCAATTGGACAAATACCAATAGAGAAAACACTCAAGGGAATGGCACCATTCTATTTAGCGATGATTGTAACCTTACTTTTAGTTACATTCGTTCCACAGTTTTCACTATTCTTACCAGATCTACTAATAGAATAAAAAAATGGGGTGTCTTTTTAGATACCCCTTTGCCGTTGGAACTTTAATATTAAGGTAAAAACGCAAAGGCATTAATTGATTATCTCCCCACTATTGGGTTACTATAAGTAAGTAAAATTTAAAAAAGCAGGTGGACAAAAATGAAAAAATTTATGGATGAAACATTCTTGTTGTCAAACGACACTGCGGTAGCTTTGTACAATAACTTTGCAAAGGACATGCCAATCATTGATTATCACTGCCACTTAAGCCCACAAGAAATTTATGAAAACAAAACTTTCAAAAATATTACCGAAGCATGGCTATATGGCGACCACTATAAGTGGAGAGCAATGAGAGCAAATGGTATTGAAGAAGAGTACGTAACAGGAAATGCTTCTGATTATGATAAATTTGTTGCTTGGGCAAAAACAGTTCCAATGACAATTGGAAACCCATTGTTCAACTGGACTCATTTAGAACTTCAACGTTTCTTTGATGTACATGAAATCTTAAACGAAAAATCTGCTCCTGCTATTTGGGAAAATGTAAATAGCAAGTTAACCGGAGAAGGATTCGGTGCAAGAGACCTCATTAAAAAATCAAATGTAGAAGTCGTTTGTACGACTGACGATCCAACAGACTCATTAGAATATCACAAGCTTATTGCTGAAGATTCAAGCTTTGATGTAAAAGTATTACCAAGCTTCCGACCAGACAAAGGTTTAGAAATCAACCAAGACACTTTTGTTAGTTGGGTGAAAAAACTAAGTGAAGTATCTGGTGTTGGGATTTCAAATTATGATGATTTCTTAACTGCGCTAGAGAACAGAATTGAATTCTTCCATTCACTTGGTGGCCGAGTATCTGACCATGCTATTAACACAATGATGTATGAGCATACAACAAAAGAAGAAGCTGCAGCGTCATTTGAAAAAGCAATCAAAGGTGAAAAAGTTTCAATTGAGGATGAAATTAAGTATAAATCCTACACACTCGTTTTCTTAGGGAAAGAATATGCAAAACGCGACTGGGCGATGCAATTACATATTCATGCGTTACGTAACAACAACACAAGAATGTTTGGAAAATTAGGAGCAGACACTGGTTATGATAGCATCAATGATGGTGAACTAGCACGTCCATTAAACCAATTACTAGATGCACTAGATACAGAAGATGCTCTACCAAAAACCATTCTTTACTCTTTAAATCCAAACGATAACTACATCCTTGGTACAACAATTGGTAACTTCCAAGGCGGAGGAAAACCAGGTAAAATGCAATTCGGAACTGCTTGGTGGTTCAATGATCAAAAAGAAGGAATGCTCGAGCAAATGAAAGCATTAGCGAACCTTGGCTTATTCAGCCGTTTCATCGGTATGCTTACTGACTCTAGAAGCTTCCTATCTTACACTAGACACGAGTATTTCCGTCGTTTAGTGTGTAACTTAATTGGAGAATGGGTTGAAGACGGAGAAGTTCCAAACGACATGGATTTACTAGGAGATGTCGTAAAAGGAATCTGCTACCAAAACGCAAAAGACTACTTTGAGTTTTAAAAAACACGAATGGATAGCTCGCCAATTGGCGGGCTATTTTTATCGCCTAATGTTATACTAGCGATAGTCTATTTTTGCAGGAAAGGGTAGGGAATTATGGAAAAAAAACTTCCTCCAAATCATGAGCATATCGACAGCGAGATGATCAAGCTCGAGGTAAACCTCGATAATATGTCTGGTGAATGGTTAGGCTATGTCATGGATTTATTATTTGATGCTGGAGCAAATGACGTTTATTATACTCCTATTTATATGAAGAAAAACAGACCAGCTGTCCTTCTACAGCTTCTTTGCGCCAAAGGCAAATTAGACAAAATGAAAGCTATTTTGTTTTCGGAAACAACGACGCTTGGATTACGGTATTACCCACTATCCGTTCATCGACTTGAACGAACTTTTACGGAAGTTATCACAAAATGGGGCAAAATTACCGTGAAAGAAGGGGTTTTCGAAGGGGAATCCGTTCAAAAGTCTCCAGAATATGAAGATTGCCGCCGGATTGCAGAAGAAAATGGCATTCCATTGAAAAAAGTATATGAAGAGGTTTGGAAAGAGATCAATCAACGGTAAAATCTCTTGGTTTATGGCTGATAGCAAACTGTTTATGGCTGTTAATTAGATTTTATGGCTGTTAATTTGTTTTTTTGGCCGTTAGCCCATCGCTTATGGCTGATAGCTCAATTTACGAAAAAATAACGATATCCAACAAATAAAAACCCACTGAAGCCAGTGGGTTACATATCATTTAATTCCATCTGAATATATTTCTTAGTATTTGGTCCATATATCCCATCGTCTTTTAAAGCAGCATACATCGATTGAAATCTTCTAACTGCATCTTCCGTTAATGGACCATAACTGCCATCAATCATTTTAGGATCAAAGTTAATATGCTTTAAAGCACGTTGGATCATACGAACTTCTTCACCTTTGTCACCACGTTTCCAAACTCCATTAGGGAGTGGAAACTCGTCGTCGGTAGAATTGTTCTGTTTAATGACTTCTTCAAGCTTTCTTAATGTGGCTGGCCCAACTAGCCCATCCACAGCTAGCCCATATCGTTTTTGGAAGCGCATGACTGCATTTTCGGTTGCAGGGCCGAAGCTTCCATCAGCACCATATGGAGACATTGAATAACCAGCTTTAATTAAGTCTTCTTGAATTTCCTTTACGAATGGACCTGTATTTCCTCTTCGAATTGGCAACCGCGTTGATACTCCTGCAACGACAGGCTTCGGATTGCTAGTAGGTACACCCTTAAAATCACGATTAAATGACTCTTGTACATCATGAATAAATTCTTCCCAAGAAACGCCATGTGGGCGCAATGCATTTTGTGGATCTGATCTTCTAGAAGGGTCTAATGTGCTATGTGCCACAATATGTTTTTTTGGATCTAAATTAAATTTGTCACACAAATAAGCATGGTACCACACATATCGATTATATGCCTCTTGGAAATTAATTTTCCCTCCATGGCAAAGCTCTACACCAATTGCTGCGTCATTTGCATTATCACCAAAACGCTGATTGTCAGCCGTAATATTGTAACGAACATGCCATGCTTTTTCGTTGAGGGGGATTATTTCTAAAACGTATTTATCATCAATGAAAGTGTGTGCAGAAGCACTTGGCTGTGAACGGTCAAAATAATTTCGATTTCCATAAGCAGTAGACCCAGGATTCCCTGTATCATGACTTACGATAAATCTCACCTTTGAAATCTTTTGCCCGGATCGTGAATTTCCCAAACGAATATAATCTCTTGTAATTGAATACTCCATTTCATTCACCTCCATGAATTGTGAGTATTGGCAATCGATTTATTTTATGCGCTACGAGTTTGTACTGTGCTAAAAATATGTATAAGAGGGAAAAGGGGGACTGTATTTAGCAAAAAAAAACCGAAGGACGTTTTCCTTCGGTTATGGACACATTACCTATTTCTTTTTTCGTTTTTTCGCTCTCGCATCTGCTGCATTTGAGCGTGCTTGCGCTTCTAAATCGTCTTGGTCAGCAAGTTCACGTGAGAACTCGACATCACGACCATCTGATTTCATGTTTTGTGGAACTTGTGGTAAGTTCCCTTTGTTTTTATCTCGTGATTTTTGTCCTCTTGATCTGCCCATTCTCAACACCATCCTAGATAATAGTGGAGAGGTTACAAACGCAACCTGCTCAATTATAGGATGACCTTGAAAACTTACTTCATAAGTGGAAGATACTGAACATTATTCAACTTAAGGTTTCCGTATAAAAACAATGTCTGTATATATGAAGGCTAAAAGAACTAGATAAAATTAGCCTGCCTGAATAATGTTCGCCTCCGGCGGATGCCACAGATTTTTCGATGGAAGATTTTCGAGCAAGTTTGAAAAAAATCTGTGATCAGATACGCCAAGGCGTATTTGATTATGTTAATGTCTAGCCTGCTTTTTGGTATACCCACCGGCTTGGTCAGCCATTTTAAAATCCCTAGAATATGAAACCTCTTGCATGCTGCTTAAAGTGCTTTTTGACTTATTGTCACGCTTTTTTTCTTTTGCCATCAAAGATTCCTCGCTTTCTAAGTAATATAGTATTAGTTTATCCATTCCAAAAAAATCCAAACAAAAAACCCGTTGAAAATAACGGGTTTAAGCTTCTCTTAAATGTTCTTCTTCAGTACTCTGTCCTACACGTAAGGTATGCAATGTATATAAATCTTTGGAAACCTCAAAAAGGTTAAAAATATCACCATCAGCATTGATTTGGTCAAGTAATGACTTTCTCGTTTCATTGGCGAATGACACAAAAGGTAGCTTTTGAACAGCTTTTGTTGAGCGATGGTTTACTTTCTTAACTCTCATAAAGATTGTTTCAATACCAAGCTCAAAAAAGAGTTCTGCAAAAAATGCATCCTTTGCTGCTTGATTGTAGCCTTTTCCATGGAATGGTTTGCCAAGCCAAGTACCAAGGAAACCTGCATTGTCTTCAATGTCATATAAATTAATCGTTCCGATCGGAGAGCCCCACTCGTCTAAAATAGTACGTGAAATCAATTCACCACGCTCTTCTGCTTCAATCGTTTGCTTTGTTACAAATAAAAACTCTTCATAGGAATAAGCCTTTTGACGCACAAATGGGAAGACATCTGGGTGCACCAGTAATTCATAAAGCGCGAGACAATCCTGAAGTTCACGTTTTTTTAGCATCAGTTTCCCCTCCAGATGAGGACAGACCAGACCTGTGGCAGGATCCACCCTCGAAATTTTTTGTATTGATAAAAAATTTCGGGGTGGGAATCGAACCCACTAGAACCAGTGAAACTGGTGGCGCACCATTTGCCTTCCCTAAAGTTAGCCAACTTGAATTAGCCAATTTTAAGTTTGTATTTTATTGTTGTGTAATACTTTTTTTACTTCACTCTAGGTATCATACTCGAAACTTTTGTAAAAATAAATAGGTTTTTTGTGAAAATTTTGTATCAAATTTTTGGTAATTTCGACGGTTTTGTAAAGACCTTGCTGAATCATGTCGAATCAACCTTTTAAAATTTGACTCAATGCCTGTTCTACTGTTTTAAAAGTAAAAGAGAACCCATGCTCTTCAAGTTTTGTTGGTAACACTTTTTGTCCCTTTAATACCAAGATGCTCATCTCACCGAGTAAAACCTCTAAGACAAACCCGGGTACTGGAAGCCAATGTGGTCGATGTATAACAGCTCCGATGGTTTGACCAAAGTGTTTCATTTGCATGGGTTGTGGTGCAGTGAAATTAACTGATCCGTGGACGGATGTATGGTGTAAAAGAAAATCAATTCCTTTTACAACATCATCAATATGAATCCATGATAACCACTGTTTTCCAGAGCCGATCGTGCCTCCGATGAATAAATGATAAGGTAATACCATTCGTGTAAGAGCACCACCGTCCTCACCAAGAACAACGCCAAACCGTAAGAAACAAGTTCGGACACCTAGGTCAGTTGCTTTCTTTGCTTCGTCTTCCCAAGCAATAACAGTCTTTGCTAGAAAATCACTGCCATCTTGCGTAGAATCTTCTGTAAAAGTGTCGGTCTCTGAAGTCCCATAAATTCCAATTGCACTTGCATTCAACAAGACTTCCGGCTTTTTAGGCAAGGAAGAGAGTATACGAAGAACTTCCTTTGTTGCCGTTATCCGACTTTCTGTTATTCTTTTTTTACGAATCTCTGTCCATCTACCACTATTCAACGATTCACCAGCGAGATTAATCATAGCATCTAGACCTTGTAGTTGGTTTTCTGGGGAACTTGTTGCTGTTAGCCATTCAACATAATGAAGGTTAGGGTGGTGACTTGTATAGGTAGTATTTCTCGTTAAAATATATACTTCATGATTTTGATCCAAAAGAAAATCGGTAAGCTTTTTTCCGACAAAGCCAGTTCCACCAGCAATCGCAATCTTCATTAGTTTCTTCCTTTCCATGCCTTTTCCTACATAATTCAATAAGTTTTCCATTTATCCTCTAAATTTCTGTGCTACTATAAAGGGGAGGTGTAATTGATATGGCCATTATAGCGAAAATCACAACTCAAAAGAAAAATACAGAGCGATTTAATATTTTTCTTGATCACGGGAAGGGCGAAGAATATGCTTTTAGTGTTGATCAGGATATTCTTATTTCTTTTCAGCTAAAAAAAGGGATGGAGCTTGATGAGTTAGACATTTCGGAAATACAGTTTGAGGATGAAGTGAAAAAAGCCTTTAATTTGGCATTGAATTTTTTATCCTATAGAATGCGTTCGACGAAGGAAGTCATTGATTACCTTAAGAAAAAAGAAGTCGATGAACCAATTATTCCAGACGTGATTCATAAACTTGCTGAATATAAATACATTAATGATGAGGAATTTGCGAGAGCGTATGTCCAAACACAAATTAATACAACCACAAAGGGCCCTGAGGTAATTAAACAAGAACTATTTGAAAAAGGAATTGAACAGGACATTTTATTGAAAAGTCTTGCCCTTTTTACGATGGACGAGCAAGTCGAAAAAGCCATAAAGTTAATTTCAAAAACGATCCCAAAAAACAATAAAGCTTCAGAGCGTCAAACAAAACAAAAAATCGAGCAAACCCTTCAAAGAAAAGGTTATTCGTGGGACGTCATTCAAATCGCCATGGAAGAAGCGTCGATTGAGAAGGACACAGATGAAGAGTGGGGAGCCCTCGAGCATCATGGAATGAAGGCTCATAGAAAATTTGATAAATTAGATGGATGGGAATACGAACAAAAAATGAAACAAGCCCTTTTTCGCAAAGGCTTTGACTTAGATATGATTGAAAAATTCATCACTCACATAAAGGATGGAGAGAACTAACATGCAAGAAAAACGATACAGCCAAATGACAGAATTTGAATTAAGGCAGGAAATTGCTGGCTTAAAGGAACAAGCCCGAAAAGCAGAACAGCTTGGCATTGTAAATGAACTTGCTGTGCTCGAACGAAAAGCTTCTATGGCAAAAGCATATCTCCTTAATCCAGCGGATTACAAACCTGGAGAAACATATGAAATAGATGGCGATCCTGGCAGTTATTTTAAAATCGACTACATCAACGGTGTGTTTGCTTGGGGACATCGAATGAGCCAAGAGGGCAAGGAAGAAGCATTACCGATTTCATTGCTTATTAAAGAATAATAAAAACCAGAGAGAAACGATCTCTCTGGTTTTTATTATTGTCTAGCTGCATCGCCTAGCCCCTCGAGGTCACAAGCCATTCCATCAAGAAGGTTAAAGAACAAGCCGGCCCGTCTTGTGCTTGTCGGGGCTGACAAGCCGCTTCACTTTTCTAATTATGATTGTTTTCTTGTTTGATGCTCCAATATAATGAGATTTTGTGTCCGTCTTGTTTCACCATTTACCTGTGCCCATGCATGTTTTGGATTTGCCCATGCTTGTTGGAAAGGATTGTTGTATTCATTTCGTTTATAGCCTTTTTTACCCATTATACGCACCTCCAAGTTATACTCGAATCGATTTAGGCCAACATGATGTGGCGTTCTTAGTCTTTGGTCTGATCCCTAAGTTAAAAATCGTGTCGCTCACTTGAAGCCTTCATTCGTTCTTGTGGATGTGTGTTAATGGAACCATCTGCTCTTGTTGAAGCGTATTCTGCCTTTGCTCTAGGCTCACCCTGAAACTTATTACGATTCTGGTTTGGGAATCCTCGTTTTTTGTTCCGCATGCGAATACCTCCTATAGAAGCAAAATTGGATATCGTGCAAAAAGGGAGTTCTCTCCTTTAAACACGTATTACTAGTATGGAGTTCTTGACCTCTTATGATGTAAAATGGAGAACGTGAATTAATGGTAATCCTTATCAAGTAATTGGAAGTAAATAAGCCCCATAACAACATTGTTATGGGGGGAATGGTTTAACTCGGGATGAGCTCTAGTTTTTTACGGAGTTTTTCTTCGCTGAAAATCCAGCCAGTATAGGATGTTATAATATTTAAATCAAGATCCAGCTGTACAACCGCAACAAATGGATAATGTCCCTTGCTTCGATATCTTAAGTCAATAAAGCGAACTTCATAATAATCATCATACTCATCAACTTCCCATCGATAAACGGGTGAGAAGTGGAGGAATGCAGCAAGGTTCTTGTCCTTTATTGCAGCATTTATAACAGGTGTATCAGGAATTGGGCGTTTAACAAATTGATCATGTAAAATAAGTTCGTTGTTTACAGAGCGAGCAACATAAAAATATTTCTCTGTTATGACGGCAATATGCCATTGACTGAAACGATAGGTTGGAGAAATAATAACCTCTGTGATTTTTTCATCGATTTTGGCACGAACGGCTGCTTCAACCTTATTTCGCATTCGAAATCGAATGATATAATAAACCAGAAGGATTGCATATACGGAAAAGAATGTTACTCCTGGGTGCAGCCCAAACTTCCACACGATAATACCTACTAAATGCATGAGGAAGATAAAGGGGTCAAATGTATTAATAACACCTAATGCTACCCACTTGTGAGAAAAAGGCCGTAACGCTTGCGTTCCATATGCATTAAAAATATCGACAAATACATGGAGAATGACACCAATAAAGGTCCACATCCATAAAGATAATAGATTCGCTTCTGGGTAAAAGAATAAAAGGGCTCCAGTAATCAATATCGGCCAAAGTAAAACCGCTGGTATGGAATGTGTAATTCCTCTGTGATTTTTTATATAATGAGCATTGTTTCGTAATTTAAGTATCGTATCAAGGTCTGGTGCTTGCGAACCAATTAACGTTCCTAGGATCACGGCATGAGTAGTAGCGGGGTTAACCGTAACATGTGGGTCAAGTGTGGCAATGCCACCTAAAGCAAAACCCATAACGATATGTGTTCCTGTATCCAAAATGGGACCTCCTTTTTCGAACTTGTCTAGCTTCAGCGCCTAGCCTCTAGAGGTCACAATTCGATTCGTCAAGAAGGTTAAAAAGCAACCTTCTAGCCGAATCGTCTTGTACTTGTCGGGGCTGAACAAGGCGCTTGTGCTTTTAGTTGTTCCTAAGTTTAATGTAACCAACAATCTCAATTTAAAAAGATGTTTGAAAAAAATTGAATAGAACACTAATTTTTTGGGGTTTTAAGATAGGATTTCATGAAGAAGGACAAGCTTTTTCTTCATGTAGGTAAATTATTTTAATTTTATCACCTTGGGAGAGGGAATGGTATGGACAAATGAAACTTTTAGAAAGTTTTTCGATAAATGAATTTCAAAATGATTTAATTGATTGGTTTGAAAAAGAACAAAGAGACCTTCCTTGGAGGCAGGATCAAGATCCTTATAAAGTATGGGTTTCGGAAATTATGCTCCAACAAACAAGAGTCGATACAGTGATTCCGTATTTTGAGAATTTCGTTTCTAAGTTTCCGACAATCGAAGATCTTGCTGAGGCAGATGAAGAGAAAGTACTTAAAGCATGGGAAGGCCTAGGGTATTATTCACGTGTTCGAAACCTTCATGCTGCTGTTAAGGAAGTTGCGCAAGAATATGATGGTAAGGTTCCAAATACAGTTGAAGAAATTTCGAGTCTAAAAGGTGTAGGCCCATATACTACTGGGGCAATCCTTAGTATTGCTTATGGAATACCTGAGCCTGCAGTGGATGGAAATGTGATGCGAGTACTTTCAAGAATTTTATCAGTATGGGATGACATTGCTAAGCCTAAAACGCGCAAATTGTTTGAAGATATTGTCAGAGAAATTATCTCAAAAGATAATCCATCTGCTTTTAATCAAGCTTTAATGGAATTAGGTGCACTGATTTGCGTTCCAGGAAATCCAGCATGCCTATTATGTCCCGTTCAAGAACATTGTAGAGCTTTTGCAGAGGGTGTTCAAAAAGAACTACCAGTAAAGAGTAAGAAAAAGGCACCAATGGCTGTATCTATGGCGGCAGTTGTCCTTCAAAACGAGGATGGCAAATTTTTAATCCATAAACGACCTGAAAAAGGACTTTTAGCAAATCTGTGGGAATTTCCAAACAATGAAATCATTCTAGATGTCCAGGCACCAAAAGAACAGCTCGGTGATTTCTTGACTAACGAGTATCAAGTAAATGCAAAAATTGGCCAAGCATTCACGACAATTCAGCATGTGTTTTCTCATTTGATTTGGAACATAACAGTGTTTGAAGGGGAAATAAAGGGAACTATAAAAGAAACTGACAACTTGAAGTTGGTTAGCCTAAAGGAAATGGAACAATACACCTTCCCGGTTTCCCATCAAAAAATATTAAAAAGCTATCTCACTAAATAAATGGGTCAAGGGGACAGGTCCCTTGACCCACTTTATCTCTACCTAAAATCAATCATACGACAATTTAATATCACTTGTATATTCATTGTTACGATGGAAACCGCCCCTAGCTTCAATTTCCTGGACAATTTCACGGTGCAGGGATTGGCCCTCAGCATTTAAATAAGGGACAATTTGTTGAAAGGAATGGTGGAAAAAAGCAAGCTCGCTTTCCTTCCATTCATTTTTTGGGATCATTGATAAATGAGTCATGTCTCGACCAGCATACATCTTCAATTACCCTCCTTTTTGAACATCATATTAGTTTCACTATGTTCAATTAATAAGATTATCCAAAGTATGTAAAAATATCCTATTTTTAAATAATATTTTTTATGGATATTAAATTCCTTTCTAGGACAAATTAATTGTCGTGGAGGTGATTACAATGGCTAAACAACCAAACAAAACTTCAGCTGGAACTAACGTACAACAAGTTAGACAACAAAACGCTCAATCTCAAGGTGCTGGTGGTCAATTCGGTACTGAGTTTGCTAGCGAAACAAACGCTCAAGAAGTAAGACGTCAAAACCAACAGTCTCAGTCTAACAAAGGCCAAGGCTAATATAATCAAAATACTTACTGCTTTACCCAAAACACTTCCCGTATTCGTCGGGAAGTGTTTTCCTTTTTCTTTTTGAGTTGGATGAAGGAGGCTGATGAATTCCCGAACGGGGGGAAGTCACCATCGTAAAGTCTTTCATAAGGAGGATGAAGTCCCGACCGGATGGAAGTCGCCATCGTAAAGTCTTTCATAAGGAGGATGAATTCCCGAACGGGGGGAAGTCACCATCGTAAAGTCTTTCATAAGGAGGATGAAGTCCCGAATGGAGGAAAGTCGCCATCGTAGAGTCTTTCATAAGGAGGATGAAGTCCCGAACGCAGCGAAGTCACCGTCGTAAAGTCTTTCATAAGGTGGATGAAGTCCCGAACGGGGGGAAGTCACCATCGTAAAGTCTTTCATGAAATCGATGATATCCTAAAATTCAAACATTGACCCGCTAGCCAACGCCCTTCCTTGATAGTTTGACAAAACCTCCTATATTACTACATACATAGACAAAGGAAATTGAGTCTATTTCCAGAAATAATAGGTTATAACAATAATAATAGTTCATAGACAATTAGGAGGATCACATGATGAGCGATTTTAATGCCCTTGTTGGTGAACAGTTAAAAACAATGGATAAGCTACTTTTCATTCAATCTGAAATTGAAAGATGCCAAGAACTAGAGAAGCAAATTTTAGAACTTCAAAAAGAAACTGAACTCCAGCCGATCCAAGAAGAGATAAAACGTATGCAAGATGAGCTAACGCAGATCCATGACTTATTCCAGCAACAAACGGAAGAAGTTATTCGATCCTATCAAGGCAAAATCCATCAAACTGTCTAAATATGTTGCGTAAAAGAGTCATCGAAAAATAACGATGGCTCTTTTGTTTTAAAAAATGGGACTAACCGTTATAATAATAGAAAAAGGTTTTTCTTTGTTTTAATACGTTCGATATGGGAGTTCGGCATTAAACCTATCGAATAATATACAAAATCTATATCAAATCTTGGAAGATTTAGAAATGTATAAGACAAAGCTGCCCAAAGTGAAAGTAGGGAGAGAGAATGGGTATTCCCATGGAAGGAGATAAAATACAAATCCATAGTTATAAACATAATGGCCATATTCACCGTGTTTGGGAAGAAACTAGAGTGCTTAAGGGTACACAAAGCATAGTCATAGGCGGGAATGACCGCACAACTGTGACAGAGTCCGACGGCCGGACTTGGATTACACGTGAACCGGCTATATGTTATTTTCATGCGCGCCATTGGTTTAATATTATCGGAATGATACGTGAGGATGGGGTTTATTATTATTGTAATATCAGTTCCCCGTTTATTTCCGATGATGAAGCATTGAAATATATCGATTATGATTTGGATATAAAGGTTTTTCCAGATATGACATTTATCTTATTAGACGAGGATGAGTATGAAAAGCATCGTCGTGAAATGAATTATCCTGATGTCATCGATAAGATATTAAAAAATAATGTGGACAAGCTTATCCAATGGATTCGTGGGCGTAAAGGTCCATTTGCACCGGATTTTATTGATATCTGGTACGAGCGCTATCTAACCTATCGAAGTTAACATTATTCAGTAGAAGTCCCAACTTCTATTGAATAATGTTAAGCCTCCGGCTGATGCCACAGATTTTTATGAATTTTTTTCGAGCAATAAATCAAAGACTAAAACCGCCACTTCCTGTGGCAACATCTTTGTGACCGACATCGTGTGGGTCTAAAAATCTGCGCGCAAATATGTAAAGGCGCAATTGAATAACCTCTAAAACCTGTTGAAAATAACAACAGGTTTTCAAATTTTAACCCGATTGTTTTTCGGGTAATTGATTGTACAACAACTAGAAGGAAGGTCAGGGGATTGGGGAGTACTAGACGTTATATGAAATTTGTGAAGCCGTACCGGTTTCAAATCTTTATCACAATTATCATTGGTATCATAAAATTCTCGATTCCAATGCTCACTCCACTATTACTGAAATATGTATTGGATGATGTCATCGCTGCAGATCTTACACAAGATGAAAAACTATCGAAACTTTTCTTAGCGATGGGAATCATGTTATTTATTTTTCTTGTACTGCGGCCACCCGTTGAATATTATCGTCAATATTATGCACAGTGGGTCGGTAGTAAAATCCTCTATGATATCCGTGACCAGCTTTTTGATCATATACAAAAGCTAAGTCTAAGGTATTATGCCAATACACGAGCGGGTGAAGTAATATCTAGGGTTATTCATGATGTGGAGCAAACGAAAACATTTGTCATTACTGGATTAATGAACTTATGGCTTGATCTGTTTACAATTTTTATTGCAATTGCGATTATGCTAACACTCGATATTCCATTAACAATCGTTTCTATTATTTTGTTTCCACTTTATGGCTTTTCGATTAAGTATTTTTATGGCAGACTTCGCCATCTTACAAGATCAAGATCACAGGCATTGGCTGAGGTACAAGGGTATCTTCATGAACGTGTGCAAGGGATTCCTGTTATCCGAAGTTTTGCAATTGAAGATCATGAACAAAGGCTATTTGATAAACAAAACAGCAATTTTCTACAAAAGGCATTAGACCATACAAGCTGGAATGCAAAAACCTTTGCTGTCGTTAATACGATAACAGATATCGCTCCATTGCTTGTCATCGGGTATGCAGGCTTTCAAGTGATTCAAGGTGATTTAACAGTCGGAACTTTGGTTGCGTTTGTCGCTTATATTGATCGACTCTACAACCCGTTAAGACGACTTGTAAACTCATCAACAACATTAACACAAGCCCTTGCTTCGATGGATCGTGTATTTGAATTTATAGATGAAAAGTATGATATCGTCGACCTGCCGAACGCGATTGAATGTAAAAATGTAGCCGGAAACATGAGTTTTGAAAATGTAACATTTTCTTATGGCGATGATGACGACGATCAAGTCGTTCTAAAGGATATTAATCTTAACATTCAAAGTGGAGAAACAGTTGCTCTAGTCGGAATGAGTGGTGGAGGAAAGTCGACACTGGTCAGCTTAGTACCAAGATTCTACGATGTAACTGGAGGAAGAATCTTATTAGATGGGACGGATATTCGTTCTTTTAAGGTAAGAAGTCTTCGTGATAAAATTGGGATGGTCCATCAGGACACCTTTTTATTTAGTGAATCCGTCAAGCATAATATTCTGCTTGGTAAACCAGGAGCAACTGACGAAGAAGTTATTGAAGCAGCTAAAGCAGCTAATGCCCATGAATTTATCGAAAATCTCCCTCAAGGGTATGATACAAAAGTAGGGGAACGAGGCGTAAAGCTGTCTGGTGGACAAAAACAACGAATTGCAATTGCTCGCGTATTCTTAAAAAATCCGCCATTACTAATCTGGGATGAAGCAACTTCAGCATTGGATCTGGAAAGTGAACACCTCATTCAGGAATCACTAGAAGAATTAGCAAAAAATCGTACTACTTTTATCGTTGCTCATCGGTTATCCACGATTACACATGCCGATAAAATTGTCTTAATTGAGCATGGTGAAATCGTAGAAGTCGGAACGCATGCCGAATTAATGAGCCAAAAAGGACATTATTTCAACCTTTTCCAAGTACAACAACTTGATGATTAACGAAGACAGGGAATACTTTAATAGGTTCCAATTCAGGGAGCAGAACATAAAACACAATATATTTTTTAGCGTGAATTCACCTATGAATTCACGCTTTAATTTTTTTCGATAAATTAACGCCTAATATTAGAGGAATTATTTGGTTTCAGAGACACACTTGTGCAGATTTTGCCGACTTATGTCCGAAGCTACTTCACCTTCGGACACCCCTGCACTGATTCCGCCTTTCACTGTCTGAAGATCCCCAAACTTCGGACACACTCGCGTTGAATATGCCACCGATTGTCTGAAGTTACTAGACCTTCGGACACCCCCGCCCTGATTCCGCCTTCCCTTGTCTGAAGATCATCAAACTTCGGACACCCTCGCGGTGAATATGCCAACCGTTGTCTGAAGATTGACAAACTTCGGACACCCCTGCACAGATTCCGCATTCCAGAGTCTGAAGATCCTCAAACTTCGGACACCCTCGCGCTGATTTCGCCTTCCCTTGTCTGAAGATCCCCAAACTTCGGACACACTCGAGCTGATTTCGCGTTCCCTTGTCTGAAGATCTCCAAACTTCGGACACACTCGCACTGATTTCAGCTTCCCTTGTCTGAAGATATCTAAACTTCGGACACACTCGCACTGATTTCGCATTACTTTGTCTGAAGATGCCCAAACTTCGGACACCCTCGCGCTGATTTCGCCTTCCCTTGTCTGAAGATCCCCAAACTTCGGACACACTCGAGCTGATTTCGCGTTCCCTTGTCTGAAGATCATCAAACTTCGGACACACTCGCGGTGAATATGCCAACCGTTGTCTGAAGATCTCCAAACTTCGGACACACTCGTACTGATTTCAGCTTCCCTTGTCTGAAGATCATCAAACTTCGGACACACTCGCGGTGAATATGCCAACCGTTGTCTGAAGATCGAGTCAAGTCCATAATTTTGTGTAAAATTAATTCTATGGCTAACAATAATTATCAGGTTATTAGATTTACTTGTGTTAAGAAATTAATTTGTATGGGTAGGAAGGGGGTACCCCCTTCCTACCCATACAAATTTCGCTCGCTTCGCGTACTATCTTTTTTTGATTGGCAGCTTTTTCATAACTTGCTTTTCTTGATAATCCATTAATATGGCTCCAATTAAGCGAAAGGCAGATTGAGTGTGAGGGAAAATTCTTATTACTCTTTCTCTTCGCCGGACTTCCTGGTTCAACCGCTCCAATGAATTTGTACTGTGTATATAAGTGTGGTATGAACATGGTTCATTTAGGTATTGGATGGCATCTTCGAAGCCTTCTTCTAAGATTTGTATTGCTTTTTTTAGTTTAGAATTATCTCGATAGTTCTTAATAAAATCTTCTTTAAACGCGCAAGCATCTTCTCTAGTCATAGCACTGAATATTCTTTTTAAATCAAAGATTACCTGTGCCATATCTTTTTTTGGAAGATCACCTATTATATTACGCTTGAAATGTACAGTACATCTTTGCCATGAGGTTCCAATAAATTCACGTTGTATAGCCTTTTTTAACCCTTCATGAGCATCTGATATAACTAGCTTAGGTGATTGTAACCCGCGTGACTTTAAATCCTTGAAAAAGCTTTGCCAAGCATCAAAACTTTCTACATGATCTACTTTTAGACCAATAACTTCTCTTTGATCTTTTTCATTAATAGCAGTAGCAATATAAACTGCTTTTGAAACAACACGGTGATGTTCACGAACCTTTATGTACATGGCATCTGCAAAAATATACGGATAGTACATGACGTTTAATGGTCGATTTGCCCATTGATTAACGATTGGTTCAAGTTTCTTTGTAAGTGATGACACAAAGGATTTCGATACATTTTCTCCACAGAGTTGCTTTACAACCTTCGTAACATTTCCAGTAGATACCCCATTAATAACCATCTCTAACATAGAAAGAACAAAAGCTTGGTCGCTTCGTTCATACTTTTCAAATATAGATGGAGAAAAGTCACCTTCACGTGTACGAGGAACACGCAAAGTAATTCGTCCGTTAGATAATAGTAAATCACGTTCATAATAACCATTTCGGTAATCTCGACGAGTAACTGTTCGTTCATAAGCTTTTGCTTGTAAGTGTTCATCACGTTCTTTTTCCATTATTTCATTCAGTACTAAGACTATGGAAGCTTTAGTAACCGCTTCGATATTAGAGTTCATAACAGCATCTTTTAAATTGTCCAAATTTAGGGTAAACTGAAGTTGAGTCAAAATTAATTCCTCCTAATGTTTTCGTCGCTGATAACATTGTGGCCAAATGGAATTGATTTGACTCTTTTTCTTTTTACACAATTATATGGACTTAATCGAAGATCGACGAACTTCGGAAACCCCTGCACAGATTCCGCATTCCAGAGTCTGAAGATCCTCAAACTTCGGACACCCTCGTGGTGAATATGCTAATCCTTGTCCGAAGTTACTCCACCTTCGCACACCCCTGCACTGAATCCGCCTTCTTTTGTCTGAAAATCCACGAACTTCGGACACCCCCGCACAGATTCTGCCACCCGTTTGTCTGAAGATCGCCAAACTTCCGACACACCAGAATTAAATATGCCACCCCTTGTCTGAAGATCCCAAAACATCCAAACCCCTGCAAAAATTTTCACCTTCATTTGTCCGTAGACTTAGCTTTTTTGACTATGATTTTAACTGTTACTACACATTAGAAATTCGTATGCCTATTGATGTGATAATTGGCCGGTTATTAATTCAAAACGGAACCCGTGGATAAACTTCCGCATCTTTTTTATCTTCAAATTCGACGGGTTTCTGCTTTGAATGAGATCTTGTTGTTATTTCCAGGGAAATCCTGTCGAATTATAGGATAAAATTCCTTCGTTTCTCGGGGCCTTTTTTTTACATTGTTGTAATAATTCGTCCACCTTTTTAATAAAACTTCTTGTAAAGGCAGGTGTGATAGATGGGGGAAAAAATAATTGAGGTAAAAGGTTTACGCACCTCATTTTTTACTGATGAAGGAGAAATACCAGCGGTTGACAACATTGACTTTCATATAAAAGAAGGGGAAATTCTCGGGGTGGTTGGAGAATCAGGTTGCGGGAAAAGTGTCACATCCTTATCGATAATGGGACTAGTTCCAAATCCTCCTGGCAAAGTTGTCGGTGGTGAAATTATTTTTAATCGTGAAAATATCATCCATTACTCTGAGAAAAAGATGCGTCAAATTAGGGGAAATGAAATCGCGATGATTTTTCAGGAACCCATGACTTCTCTTAATCCTTTATTTACAATCGGTAATCAAATGATAGAGGGGATAAAGATACATAGGAAATGGGATAAAAAGAAATCCCGTTTAAAGGCTATTGAAATTATGAAACGTGTCGGCCTTCCGCGTGCAGAGGAATTAATGGAGGAATATCCCCACCAATTATCTGGAGGTATGCGTCAAAGAGTGATGATTGCAATGGCGATGGCATGCAACCCAAAACTATTAATCGCCGATGAGCCAACAACTGCCTTAGACGTTACGATTCAATCACAGATTTTGAAGCTAATGAAGGAATTGAACGTTGAGATGAATACTGCCATTATGCTCATTACACATGATTTAGGCGTTGTTGCGCAAATATGTGAACGAGTGGTTGTCATGTATGCCGGAAAGATTGTGGAAGAAGGCGAAGTCTCATCCATTTTTAAAAATCCGAAGCATCCATATACGAAAGGATTATTAAAATCAGTTCCTGATATTCGCAATAAGAATGAACGCCTTTATTCAATTCCTGGAAATGTACCGAAGCCGGGTTCAATCAGGCATGGGTGTCGTTTTGCTGAGCGATGTGAATTTGCATTTGAAAGATGCTCATCTGAAAATCCAGAGCTTTATAGGGTTGATGATAGAGGTCATCGTGTTCGCTGTTTTTTGCAAACTCGAGAGGGGGAGAGCAATCATGACACAGCCTTTACTACAAGTCCATAATTTAAAAAAGTATTTTCCGGTTAACGGTGGTGTGTTTGGAAAAAAAGTTGGAGATGTAAAGGCCGTTGATGGACTTTCCTTTTTTGTGAATAAGGGCGAAACCCTAGGGATCGTTGGAGAAAGTGGGTGTGGAAAATCTACAACAGGAAGACTTATCTTACGGCTTTTAGACCCAACAGAAGGGCAGGTTCTATTTAATGATCAGGATGTTACAAATCTATCATTATCAGAGATGAGGAAGCTCAGACGTGATATGCAAATTATTTTTCAAGATCCATACGCTTCCCTAAATCCAAGGCATACTGTCGAAAAAATACTAGAGGAGCCTCTGATCGTTCACGGAATTGGTGATAGAACGGAACGAAAGCGTAGAGTCCAAGAAATGCTAGAGGTCGTAGGATTAAGTAGTTATCATGCAAAACGATATCCGCACCAATTTAGTGGAGGACAGCGACAGCGTATTGGTATTGCAAAGGCGTTAATGACTAATCCTTCCCTCATTATTGCAGACGAGCCAGTTTCCGCTCTCGATGTGTCGATTCAATCACAGGTATTAAACCTTATGGAGGATCTGCAAAAGAAATATGACCTCACCTATATATTTATTGCACATGATTTAGGGGTAGTGCGGCATATAAGTGATAGAGTGGGCGTGATGTATTTAGGAAGAATCATAGAATTGACTGATAGTGAGAAGCTTTACAATAAACCTCTGCATCCATATACAAAAAGCTTGCTTGAAGCTGTGCCAATTCCAGACCCAGATTATAAAAATGAGTCGGTTGGGATCACCGGGGAGATTCCAAGCCCATCAAACCCACCTGCAGGTTGTACATTTCACACAAGATGCAACAGTTGCATGGATATTTGCAAGACGACACGCCCAGAGTTTAAGGAAGTGGAAGAAGGTCATTTTGTTGCTTGTCATCTCTACGAATGACTCGTAGCATTCATGATAATAAAAAAAGCTACAAGGGGGAATTTCATTGTTTAAGAGGAAAGGTATACTAGTCTCAATTTTATTCCTGCTCCTTATATCGACAGCTTTAGTAGGCTGTAGTGGAGGAAGTGAAGAAGGAAGCGAAAATCAAAATGAGGGAGATAAGCCAAAAGAAGAGACTCCAACAGGAGAAGTGCAAAAAGAGCTTGTATTTGGTCGTGGTGGGGATTCTGTTTCTCTAGATCCAATTTCAACCACGGAGGGGGAAACTTTTAAGGTAACGGTGAATATCTTCGAAACCTTAATAAACTATGGAGAACAAGACACCACTTTACAACCAGGTCTGGCAACTGAGTGGACACCTTCTGAAGACGGGCTTGAATATACACTGAAGCTTCGTGAAGGGGTTAAATTCCATGATGGTACGGATTTTAATGCAGATGCCGTGGTTAAGAACTTCGAGCGTTGGATGAATGGAGATGCTGACCAATTCCCTTATTACACCATGTTTGGAGGATTTAAAGGGGATGAAGGTCATGTGATAAAAGAAGTAGTTGCAGAAGACGATTTTACGGTTAAATTTATATTAAATCGTCCACAAGCTCCTTTCTTAAAGAACCTTGCGATGTCCCCATTCGGTATTGCAAGTCCTACTGCACTTGAGAAATTCGGTGGAGACTTTATGAAAAATCCAGTAGGTACAGGTCCATTTAAATTTGTTGAATGGAAAGAAAATGACAGAATTACATTAGAAAAGAACCCTGATTATTGGATGGAAGGCTATCCGAAATTAGAGAAAATTATATTTAGATCAATTCCAGAAAATTCAGCTCGCCTTAATGCATTACTTGCAGGTGAAATTGATTTAATGGATGGCGTAAACCCTTCAGATTTAACTCAAATTGAAGGAAATCCTGATTTACAAACATTTGAGCGACCGTCCATGAATGTTGGTTACTTAGGTTTTACAGTCAATAGACCACCTTTTGATAATAAACTCGTTCGTCAAGCATTAAATCATGCGATTGATAAAGAAGGAATTATTGCAGCGTTTTATGGAGGCCTTGCCGAACCTGCTAAGAATCCACTTCCACCAGCTTTAGAAGGGTATAACGATGATATTGAACCATATCCATATGATCTCGAAAAAGCGAAAGAATTACTAGTTGAGGCAGGTTATCCGGATGGGTTTGAAATGGAGCTTTGGGCAATGCCTGTTCCACGTCCATATATGCCTGATGGAATGAAAGTTGCAGAGGTTATCCAATCAAGCTTTGCTGAAATCGGTGTTAAGGCAGAAATTAAATCAGTTGATTGGGGAACGTACTTGGAACAAGCTAGCAAAGGAGAATTTGATGCCTACATGTTAGGTTGGACAGGGGACAATGGAGACCCAGATAACTTTATTTATACATTATTAGATAAAGATAGCATCGGTAGTAACAACTATTCGTATTACAGTAATGATGAGCTTCATGATATTTTAATTGAAGCCCAAACCATTCCAGATCAAGAGCAACGAAATGAGTTGTATAAAAAAGCTCAGGAAATTATCCATGAAGATTCTCCATGGGCACCATTGGTTCATTCAACACCACTACTAGCAGGAAAGAAAAACCTAAAAGGACTGTTACCACACCCAACTGGTTCTGATATTTTGACAAAGGTTGAATTTGAGTAAAAGATGAATGTTTGAGACAGATCAAAGGGGAGATTTATTCTCCTCTTTGACGTCTACTTTTCCAATAAAAGAGGTGATAACCTTGTTCGCATATACATTACGAAGAATTGGAATGGTCATTCCAGTGTTAATTGGCATGACTCTTGTTGTTTTTTCAATTATTCACCTAATCCCTGGAAATCCGGCACAAATCATCCTTGGCCAGCGTGCTACCGAGGAGGCCATCGCCGCGCTGACAACAAAACTTGGTCTTGATCAACCTTTATACATTCAATATTTCGAGTATATCAAGGGACTCTTGACCGGTGATTTAGGTGAATCTATTCGGACGAAAACGGCTATAAGTGATGAGATTTGGCCCTATCTAGCCGCAACAATAGAGTTAACCCTTGTTGCGATGATTATTGCAATTGTAATAGGAGTTAACGCTGGAATTATAAGCGCTTGGTTTCAGAATTCTTGGTTTGATTACACTGCAATGGTCCTTGCCTTAATTGGTGTATCGATGCCCATTTTTTGGTTAGGGTTAATGGAGCAGTGGGCATTTGCACTTCAATTAGATCTATTACCAACCACCGGCAGAGAAAATGTGCGTGACCCAGTTGATTCAATTACCAGTCTTTATTTAATAGATACTCTAATTAACGGGAGAACTGATCAATTTGTGACGGTCTTAAAGCATTTAATCCTACCGAGTGTCGCGCTAGCAACCATTCCAATGGCAATAATCGCACGTATTACACGTTCTAGCATGCTTGAGGTGATGCGTTCAGACTTCGTAAGAACGGCACGTGCAAAGGGAGTCAAGATGTTTTGGGTCGTGTACAAGCACTCCTTGAAAAATGCGGTCATTCCAGTTTTAACGGTGATCGGTTTACAAACAGGTTTATTACTGGGAGGAGCTATTTTAACAGAAACGATATTTGGTTGGCCAGGAATTGGAAGATATATTTATGAAGCTATTAATTATCGTGATTACCCGGTGATTCAGTCAGGTATTTTAGTAGTCGCGACCTTCTTTGTTTTTATCAATTTAATCGTAGATCTTTTATATGCGGTTATCGATCCGCGAATTAAATATCGTTAAAAAATAGGGAAGGGGTGATTAGATGACAGAGTTAGCTCAAACGGATATGTCGATGAAAAATAATGATGGTGTTATTTCTCCATGGAAGGAAGCGTGGAGAAGCTTTCGTAAAAATAAATTAGCAATTGTAGGAACTTGTATTGTTTTCTTTTTTATCATACTTGCCATTTTTGCACCACTCATTGCGCCTCAAGGAATCGATGAGAAAAATCTGGCAAATCGACTTCAACCGCCTTCCAGTGATCACTGGCTCGGAACAGATGATTTTGGAAGGGACATCTTATCAAGAATCATTTATGGGGCAAGAATCTCATTACGGGTGGGTTTCTTTGCTGTTATGGGCTCCGCGATCGTGGGAAGTTTACTTGGAATCCTAGCAGGATATTATGGTCGTTGGGTAGATAACCTGATTAGTCGAATGTTTGATATATTGCTAGCTTTTCCAAGTATCTTACTCGCTTTAGCTATTGTTGCAATCCTAGGGCCTTCACTTCGAAATGCATTGATTGCTATTGCAATCATCAATGTACCGAACTTTGGAAGGTTGATTCGATCGAGGGTGTTAAGTGTAAAGGAAGAGGAATATATAACCGCCGCCCGGGCTGTTGGGATGAAGGACCGGAGAATTTTATTTCATCATATTCTACCGAACAGTATGGCGCCAATCATCGTCCAGGCATCATTGGCGATTGCGACTGCTATTATTGAAGCAGCAGCACTCGGATTTTTAGGAATGGGAGCTCAGCCACCAAATCCAGAATGGGGTAAAATGCTTGCTGATTCAAAGAATTACTTAACGCAGGCTCCGTGGACAATGATTTTTCCAGGGATTGCAATCATGCTGACGGTGCTTGGATTTAATTTAATGGGGGATGGGCTGAGGGACGCATTAGACCCGAAGATGAAACAATAAAAAAGGGGCTGGGACAAAACCCTCCTCTGAACTGAAAAAGCCTGTGAATTTTTACTATGAGTAAAATTTCACAGGCTTTGATTATTTTTAAATAAAAAATAAGGACATTCTTTGTTAAAATTAAGTTACCACACAAAATCCAAACAGAAAGAAGTGTCCTTATGTTTAAAGATTATAACATGAATCAATTAATTTTGCCTTTAGATTTAGAAGTAAAATTACAAAATAATGATATTGCCTTCCATGTCCATCATTTAGTTGAAAGTATCCCGCAAGAAGCATTCGAACCATTTCTTCGAAATGAGGGTTGTCCTGCTTATCATCCACGCATGATGCTTAAAATTATCTTGTGTGCCTACTCGCAATCTGTCTTCTCTGGACGCAAAATCGAAGCCCTATTAAAAGATAGTATCCGTATGATGTGGTTAGCTCAAGGGTATGAACCAAGCTACCGCACAATCAACCGATTCCGTGTTCAATCAGAAGTGAAAGATTTAATTCGCAAATGTTTCGTCCAATTCCGTTGCCAATTAGTTGAAGAAAAACTTATTGATCAAGAAGCTATTTTTATTGATGGTACAAAGATTGAAGCGAATGCGAATAAATTTACGTTCGTTTGGAAGAAATCCATTGAGAAATATAGTGAAAGCTTAATTGAAAAGTCAAACCAGCTATACAACGAGCTACTTAAGAACGAAATCATACCTGAAATTGAACGCGAAAACACCGAACAGTTATCGTTGGAAGAGCTCACTCAATTGGTTCAAAAAGTAGACGAAGTCGTAACCGAGTATGATAAACAAATTGAAGTTACATCAGATGTTTCAGAACGAAAAGCTTTAAGAAGCGAACGCAAATATCCGAAACAAGTACGTAAGCAATTGATTGATTTTGTCTTACGTAAACAGAAATACCAAGAAGACTTAGAAATCTTTGGCACACGTAATAGCTATTCTAAAACGGATCCTGATGCGACATTTATGCGAATGAAAGAAGATTATATGAGAAATGGACAGTTGAAAGCTGGTTACAATGTACAAATCGCAACGGAAGGTCAATACACTCTTGCTTATAGTTTGTTTTCTAATCCAACAGATACACGTACGTTAATTCCATTTCTAGATGAAATCGAGCAGCATTATTTCGAGTTACCGAAACACATTGTCGCAGATGCAGGTTATGGTAGTGAACAAAACTATAATGATATCCTTTCCAATAGAAAACGAGAAGCGCTTATCACTTATAACCTGTATTTGAAGGAACAAAACAAAAAGTTTAAACAAAACATATTTAACCCTGACAATTGGCAGTATGATGAAGAAACAGATACATATACATGCCCTAATCATAAACGTCTTGAGTTTCAATATCATTCTATTCGCACTGACCGTACAGGCTTTGAACGGAAGTTCAAAATCTATGAGTGCGAAGACTGTTCGGGATGCCCATTCCGCTTATCATGTACAAAAGCCAAAGAAGGTAACAATCGAAAACTAATGGTGAATGAAAAGTGGGAACAGCAAAAAGAATACGTAAGAGCGAAGCTTTCAGAAGAGAAAACGAGTGCCCTCTATCGAAAACGCAAAATCGATGTGGAACCAGTTTTTGGATTCTTGAAAGCTAATTTGCGTTTCTCCCGATTTTCTGTTCGAGGAAAATCGAAGGTGGAGAACGAAATGGGTCTAGCTTTAATGGCAGTGAATTTAAGAAAATTCACTGCCAACAACTAAGGTAATAGGAGAATTTACACGAAAAATAGAAAAAGGTGAGTTTGAGCGTGCTCAAACTCACCTTTTTCATTATTCGAAGCTAGTTAATGTCCCAGCCTCTTTTTACTCTTTATTCGCTTCTTCCACGATAACTTCATTGTGAAAACTTTGAAAGCTATCTACCAATGTATCCAATCTTTCAAGCTGTTCAGAGTATTCAAAGATGGTCGATGCAAGTGTCATCAGGTGATACCATGCCTCTTCATCTTCTTCATTCGCTGGCTTTTGTTGATTAAACAAGGTATCAATGATCTTTTTTCGATCAAATGCAAAATCCTGCTTTAGCTCTTCTGGGGCCAGAACCTTTACCTTACCAACAAATTTTAATAATATTTGCTCGTGAAAATGAAGAAGATCATCAATTTCTTTTACAAAAAATTGCTGAAACGGAATCGGCAAATCGTGTAGTTCATTTTCATGCTTATGGAGCTTTTTTAGTGTGTCTAATGCTCGGTTTGTACAAACAATCATTTGTCGAAACAAAACAAGCTTTCTAGACTTTTCGTATTCTACCTTTTTAAAATAATTCCGTTCCTCTTTATATAGGAGAAATAGCTGATCAATTTGTATGATGTTTTCTTTAATTTTGTCGATATCATCTTTTAACGTATTATATTCGGATGCATGCCTTGTACTAACTCGCACCCATTTAAAGATTTCCTCGCATTGCTCGACAATGGCATCATATAGTTTTTTCTCATATTTAGGTGGGAGAAAAACAAGGTTGACTAAAAACGCGGACAAAATTCCCAATAAGATTGCAAGAAAGCGAAGACTTGCAAACTCAATAAATTGTTCACTAGGACTTTCCATGATAGCGATGACGGTTACGATTGCGACTGAGATCGTCTTCTCCATCTTAAACCTCAGGTTAATCGCGATAACAAGAACAACAGTTAGTCCAATGATAAATGCATTATTGCCAAAGTACATTCCAAACATAACTGCAAAGAACGCACCGATCACGTTGGCTTGAACCTGTTCAATCACAGTTAAGTAAGAACGGTATATCGAAGGTTGAATCGCAAAAACAGCAGCAATCCCAGCAAATACCGGGGAAGGTAATTCAAGAAGCTTTGCTAACATTAACGCAAGGGTAATGGCTATTCCCGTTTTTAACATGCGGGCACCAAATTTCATTTATACGAATCCTTTCTATAAAAAAGCTGTTTCCTTATCTACGTGTTCAAAAAGGAGGATAAAAAGGACCTCGTCGGCGATAGCGCCACGTCCTGTGGCGACGCCGACACTAGCACATCCTGTGCGTCGAAAGTTCAAGGCGGTGTAGCTCCCGAGTAGTGGCACGTATGTGTTTGATACGTGAGCATAAGGAATATTACTTCCTTGATTCCACATCGCACGCTGGAAAAGTGGTTTTCTTTTCCAAGGAACGCAAAAGCAAGCCAACGAAGAAATTCGATGCGTCATTTTTACCGGACTTTTTGAACATCATCTTATATTTAGCTTTTTTTCCATAATCTAAACCAATACAGTATCATACAATGATTTTATGCTTATAGCAAGAGAAACATGTCCTAGTCGAGGCCCGTTGTAATTTGGTATTTTGTTGAATGTACAAAGTTTTTTCTCTTCTATTGCGGAAATTTAAAATATGGCCGATAAAATTAAAATACGGCTATTAGCTTTAGTTTTTTGGCTAATAAATCAAAAATACGGCTAATAATAAAAATTTATGGACAATAGCATAAAATAAAGCTAGAAATCAAAAAAAACCTGCCCCACGGCAGGTTTCCAATAAACACCTTATAAATTCTTGAACGCATATTCAACTGCTTTTAATGTCTCAATTATATCTTCTTCGGTATGAGCAATCGTTAAGAACCATGCTTCATATTTTGAAGGGGCAAGATTGATGCCTTGGCTAAGCATTAATTTAAAGAAACGACCAAACATTTCGCCGTCTGTATTTTCTGCCTGCTCATAGTTTTCAACTTTTTCATTCGTAAAGAAAATCGTCAATGCGCCTTTTAATCGGTTAATTGTAATTGGAACATTGTAGGTAGATGCATGCTGTAAAATTCCTTCTTCAAGGATTGCACCGAGTCGATCTAATTTCTCATACAATCCTTCTTCCTGAAGCACTTCTAAACAAGCGATTCCTGATAGCATGGATGCTGGATTGCCAGCCATCGTTCCTGCTTGATATGCTGGCCCAAGTGGAGCTACCTGTTCCATAATTTCTTTTTTACCGCCATATGCGCCTATTGGAAGTCCGCCACCAATGATTTTTCCTAACGCTGTTAAATCTGGTGTAATGCCTAATAGATTCTGAGCGCCTCCATACATAAAACGGAAAGCTGTAATGACCTCATCAAAAATAACGAGTGCACCTGCTTCATGAGAAAGCTCAAGTACTTGTTCTAAAAATCCTTCTTTAGGCTCGACAATTCCAAAGTTCCCTACAATTGGCTCAACAAGTACTCCGGCAATTTCCGAACCCCATTTAGCAAGGGCTTCTTTAAATGGTTCAATATCATTGAAAGGAACCGTGATTACTTCTTGTGCAATGCTCTTTGGGACACCAGCAGAATCTGGGGTTCCTAATGTGGAAGGGCCAGAACCAGCTGCTACAAGCACAAGGTCAGAATGTCCGTGATAGCAACCTGCAAATTTAATGATCTTTGTTCTATTTGTATACGCGCGTGCCACACGGATTGTTGTCATAACTGCTTCCGTACCGGAGTTTACAAAACGTACTTTATCCATCCCTGGAATAGCTTCCTTTAGCATTTTTGCAAACTTTACTTCATGTGGAGTCGGTGTTCCGTAAAGCACACCCGTTTCAGCAGCTTTTGTAATGGCTTCGGTAATATGAGGATGGGCATGACCTGTAATAATTGGACCATAAGCAGCCAAATAATCTATGTATTTATTCCCATCTACATCCCAAAAGTAAGCACCCTTTGCACGTTCCATCGCCGCGGGTGCACCGCCGCCCACTGCCTTATATGAACGTGACGGACTATTTACACCACCAACGATGTGCTCCAATGCTTCACTATATAACTCTTCTGATTTTGAAAAATTCATTTATGTCCTTCCTCCTAGCTTTGAAATCAACTATTCTATTTTAGCACGAATACCTTTAAAACAAATACCGTCCTGATTATTTGTATATCTTCTATAAATTATGTACCCTATTCTTAATAGGAAAAACAGGAGGTAATCGAAATGACAATTGAAGTTGGACAAAAGGCGCCTGAATTTACAGCAACAGCGAGTAACGGAGAAACAGTTTCATTAGCAGATTTTAAAGGAAAGAATGTATTGCTATATTTTTATCCAAAAGATATGACACCAGGTTGTACAACAGAGGCTTGTGATTTTAGGGATGCGCACGAAAGCTTTGGTGGGCTTGATACTGTAATTCTTGGGGTAAGCACTGACTCACTTGAGCGACATAAAAAATTCATTGATAAATATGATCTTCCATTTCTTTTATTGGTAGATGAGGATCATGAAGTAGCAGAGAAATATGGAGTTTGGAAGCTGAAGAAAAACTTCGGCAAGGAGTACATGGGAATCGAACGTTCCACATTCGTCATTGATAAAGAAGGAAATCTTGTAAAAGAATGGCGGAAAGTTTCCGTCAAAGGCCATGTCGAAGAAGCTCTTACATATATCAAAGAACACCTGAATTAATTTGTGAAAGTTTTGTGAAAATAATAAGAATTAAGTTGGGGACATTCATCGATGTATCGACTTAAACTGTAGTGAGAATAACAGTTCGAATGTTTACGGGTGGCGAATGAGGAGCCACCCGTATTCCTATTTCAAGGTTGATTTTACAATTTTCATTACTTATAATGAAATTATTAGTAATGATAATCGTTTTCATTTATCACACTAAGAATACACATGTTATGAGGATTTACAAATGAGACTATGGATGTTAATCATTATTGGCATTGTCCTGTCTTTCATTTCGCTATTTATTGGGGCTATTGATATTACACCGATGGACCTGCTTGATTGGGAATCTGATGAGACGCAGATATTCTTAATAAGCCGTGTTCCTCGTTTAATGGCGATAATCCTAGCTGGAGCAGGAATGAGTATTGCAGGTTTAATTATGCAAAGTTTAAGCAGAAACAAGTTCGTATCTCCAACAACTGCAGGTACATTAGATGCAGCAAAGCTTGGGATCTTAATATCAATGCTATTCTTTACAAATGTAACTTACACACAACAGATTATTTTTAGTTTTGCATTTGCTCTAGTAGGTACATTTATCTTCATGCAAATTCTAGACAAGATTAAATTTAAAGATGCTATTTTTGTCCCGTTAATCGGGATTATGTACGGAAATATCTTATCATCAATCGCGACGTTCTTTGCATATGAAGCAGACCTTATTCAGAACATTTCGTCCTGGTTAATGGGAAGCTTCACATTAATAATTGCAGGACGTTACGAGCTTCTATATATAGCAGTCCCAACGATTATATTAGCGTATATATTTGCTAATAAGTTTACCGTTGCTGGTATGGGTGAGGATTTTGCGAAGAATTTAGGATTGAGCTATAAGGTAGTATTAAATATCGGCCTTATCCTAGTAGCGATTATTTCAACAACTGTTGTTTTAACGGTTGGGGTCATTCCATTTTTAGGATTAATTGTACCGAATATCGTTTCACTTTATTTAGGGGATAATTTACGAAAAACAATTCCTCATACAGCAGCATTAGGAGTTGTGTTTCTATTAATCTGTGATATTTTAGGTAGAGTCATAGTCCATCCTTACGAGATTCCAGTCAATGTAACAGTTGCAGTAATCGGCAGTGCGATCTTCTTAATTATGTTATTTAGGGGGAGAGCATATGCGAAATAGTACTAAATTGATTCTCTTAGCTGTCATCGCAATCGTATGTATTTTATTATATGGGTTTTATGATTTAAAAGGTGGATTTGATTACGCATTTCCTAAACGAATGATCCGTGTTTCTGCAATGGTTGTTACAGGAATTGCAATTGCATACTCAACCGTTGTATTCCAAACAATTACGCAAAACCGGATTCTAACACCTTCAGTTATGGGACTCGACTCAATGTATGAAGTCGTTCAAACCTTAATCTATTTCTTTGCGGGCTCCATGTCGATTTGGGTATTAAATAAGTATTTAAACTTTGGCGCTGCGATATTAGCAATGGTATTATTTGCACTAATTTTATATCGCTTCCTATTCAGGTCTGATAAACATCCAATCTATCTACTGTTATTAATAGGAATGATAATAGGAACTCTTTTGGGAAGTCTCGTGACATTTTTACAAGTCATGATTGACCCAGTTGAATATTTAGCATTACAAAATCGCTTATTTGCTACCTTTACAAATGTGAAGGCAGAACTGTTATATATCGCGATTGGTATCTTATTAATCGCCTTTATTTACGGATATTTAATCATGGATAAATTAGATGTCATGTCCCTTGGTCGTGAAAACGCAATGAACTTGGGTGTGAATTATGACAAGATGGTCATGAATATATTAATTCTATCATCTGTGTTAATTGCAACGGCAACTGCGTTGGTTGGCCCGATAACATTTTTCGGTTTAATCGTAGCAAACCTTGCATATCAATACTTAGTCACATATAAGCACTCCATTTTAATATTAGGAGCAAGCTTAATGGGGATTATTGCCCTTGTAGGTGGCCAATTCCTGGTTGAACATATTTTTGAACTACGTACGACATTAAGTGTCATCATTAACTTTGTTGGTGGTATTTACTTCATTTACTTACTATTAAGAGAAAGTAGGTCAGCATGATGATTGAAATCAAAGGATTATCCAAGTATTTTGGTAAGAAGCCAGTTGTCGAGGATGTAACCATAACAATTGAACCAGGTACGATTACATCGTTTATCGGGCCGAATGGTGCTGGTAAATCCACGCTTCTTTCGATGGTAAGTCGTTTATTAGATGCTGATACTGGGGAAGTTTTACTAGATAAAAATAATGTACAGAAGTGGAAATCTTCTGAGTTTGCACAACGTGTTTCGATTTTGAAACAATCGAATTATTTAAATGTACGATTAACAATCCGTGAGCTAGTTGCATTTGGTCGCTATCCTTATTCAAAGGGGCGCCTTACAGATGTGGACGAAAAATTCATTGATCAAGCTCTCGAATATATGAACCTAGTTGATATCCAAGATAAATTCTTAGATGAATTATCAGGTGGACAAAGACAACGTGCATTTATCGCAATGGTAATTGCTCAGGATACGGACTATGTACTGCTTGATGAACCATTAAATAACCTTGATATGAAGCACTCTGTTCAAATAATGAAGATCCTACGTAAGCTTGTTGATGAGCTTGGCAAAACAGTTGTTATTGTCTTGCATGATATCAATTTCGCATCAGTATATTCAGACCGAATCGTTGCATTGAAAGATGGCAAGCTTGTTAAAAATGGACCTACACATGAAATCATTAATTCCGACGCCTTACGTGAAATTTACGATATGGATATCCCAATTCAAGAGCAAAATGGCTGTCGGATCTGTGTTTACTTCAATTCACATGCATAAAACCTAGAGAATCAATTCTCTGGGTCTTTTTTATAAATGAGAGTTCAAGTGGCAATAAAGTACATGTGAATGCGGAAAAATAGGAATAAAAATATTCAAAAAAAATTTAATGATTTAGTATTGACGGAAGTTTTGTAAGCATCTATAATGAGAATTGTTATCAATGATAATGATTCTCATTTTTAGTAAGAAAATTACATATTGTTTAAATAAGGAGAGGAATCAAAATGAAGAAATGGAAATTTGCAAGTGCAATCTTAGCTCTAACTGTAGCGCTTACAGCTTGTGGCAATGACGATGAGGCTACAAAGGAAAAAACAAATGAGACTGACGTAGCAGGAGAACAAACAACGAATGAAGCTACAGGTCAATACCCAATGACCATTTCACCAACAATTGCTTCAACTGACACTGAAGAAGCGGGTACAATAAATTTTGAAGATGTAACATTTGAATCAATGCCAGAAAAGATTGTTGTATTTGATTATGGTTTCCTAGATACACTAGATACTCTTGGTGTTGAAGGAGTTGTAGGGGTTCCACAAGATTCTAGTTTGCCAGAAAACCTTGAAGAGTACGCGGGCGATGATTATGTGAATGTTGGGACATTAAAAGAACCATTACTTGAAGATATCGCTGAAATCGGTCCAGATGCGATTTTCATTTCTGGCCGTCAATCTCCATTCTATGAGGAACTAAGTGAAATCGCACCTGTAGTGTTCGTTGGAACTTCACAAGATGACTACTGGAACACATTTTTAGCTTCAGTAGATGTAGCAGCGAAAATGTTTGATAAAGAAGATGAAGCAAAAGAGCACATTGCAAAAATTGATTCTGCAATCGAAGAAGTTAAGGCGTTATCTGGCAACTATGAGACTTCTTTAGTGACAATGTACAATGAAGGTAAATTATCTGGTTTCGCAGAAAACTCTCGCTTTGGTTATATCTATGATATTTATGGGTTCAAGCCAGTAACAAATAATATCGAATCTTCTTCTCATGGATCGAACTTCGGTTTTGAAGCAATTCTTGAATTTGATCCCGAAGTCTTATTCGTAATCGACCGTACCGCTGCGGTAGGTGATCAATCTAATATCGACAAAGATATGGAAAACAAAATCATTCAGAAAACGAAAGCTTATCAAAACAAACGAATCGTGTATCTAGATGGCGTACTTTGGTACCTAAGCGGTGGCGGTTTACAATCTGAACTTGCAAAAATCGAAGAAATTTTAGCTGAGTTAAAATAATTTACAATAAGGCTGTCCAGAAAGTCAGTGGAAAAACTGATGATCTGGGCGGCTTTTTTTATTGGGATGGATATTAGATATGACGTTTTCCAGTGTTTAACAAAGGTAATGCCATATCGTATGTTTATTGTATAAGATTTTACAGAGATATCCAAAAGTGATGCCATATCGTGTGCTTTTGACATGGTACTTTCAAAAAAGTTCCAAATGTCAATGGATAAAGGGGGTTAGCGGTACAAGCAAGAGTGAAAAATGTCTGAGCATGTAAGGCAAGAAAGGTTTAGCGGTACATGCTAGTGAGAGAACAAGTTTAGCATGTTCGTTAACAACGGTCTTGTGGTACATGCTAGACCGATAATAGGTAGAGTATGCCCCGCAAGTATAGGTCAGCGGCACAACGAAACCTAAAGCATGTCCTACAAGCACAACTTCCATAAAAAAATACACCAAGATTCCATTGAGTTTGTTATACTGAAGATAAAAATGGAATTGTATGGAAGAAAGGGGCATGCAGATGAATCGGACTATACTAATTGTGGATGACCAGCCTGAGATAGTTGAGCTTCTAGGTCTTTATTTAGAAAAAGAGAGTTATAGAATTCTTGAAGCCTTTAACGGGCGAGAAGCACTTCAAATCATAGAGCGGGAAAGTATTGATTTAATGCTTGTCGACCTAATGATGCCCAATATTAACGGCTATCAGCTAATAAAGAAAGTAAGACAGAATTTGCACATTCCTATCATCATCATTTCTGCAAAAAACGAGGATAACGATAAAATTCTAGGTCTCGGCCTTGGAGCAGATGATTTCATTCCGAAGCCATTTAATCCATTAGAGGTGATTGCTCGAGTACAGGCTCAGCTAAGAAGAAGCTATAGTTATAAACAGGAGTCTACACCCCAATCTGAAAGCCTACTTATAAAGGTGGGAGATATCGTCTTAGATGAGAGCACCTATTCTGCTAGGAAGGATGACGTGACAATTCCACTTACAAAAATTGAATATCGAATCTTGGAGTTATTAATGAGTTCACCTGGTAGGGTGTATACAAAACAACAAATCTTTGAACGAGCATGGAATGATTATTACATGGGTGGGGAAGAAGACAATACGATTAACGTTCATATATCAAAGCTAAGAGAAAAGCTTGAGGAAAATCCCAAAAAACCAAACTATATAAAAACGATAAGAGGCCTTGGGTATAAATTTGTGAGCAAAAAGTAGAAGTATATGAAACTAAGAGGAAGAGATATATGAAAAAATTAATCTATCGGGTCTTTCCAGAACAAGAAGGAGTAATCCCGTATTTATACATTGCAAACCTGGTTTTCCCACTTTACTTTTTATTTCAGGAATCACAAGGGAAACTATTACTGGGTCTATTGCTAGTGACAGTCTTTGTTTTAGCTTATCGACAGGTGTATTGGAACCCTCAGCACACACTTCCACTTATGTTTATTCAGATGTCAATCATTCTATTATTTGGTTTTGCGTATAACCCATTGTATATTTACATGATATTCATTATTGTGTATCAGATGGTTCGTCTACCAATGCAAATGCTCTACGTCCTTTGTGGCCTCTTCACAATTTTTGGTCTGTTCCTAATCTATCAGGTTGTCCTTTCAGGAGAATATTCCGCCATTCTTAACTTTGGCCCACCTTTGTTTGGTGGTAGCATCCTCCCATTTATCATGAAAGGTTCGATAAAGTATAAGGAAATGAGCGAAAACTTGAAACGAACTGCGGAAGAGCTTGAACAAAAGAATCGAGAAAAAACAAGATTGGAAGAGAGTAAAAAGCAAATGCTTGCAGATATTTCACATGATTTAAAAACTCCTATCACCACCATTCAAGGGTATTCCAAGGTGTTGTATGAAGGGCTTGTAAAAGACGAGGAACAAACGAAGAAGTACTTAAGGTACATCTATGAGAAATCAATTCGTGTAACGTCATTAATCGATGAGCTTTTTATGTTCTCAAAATTAGATAGTCCTGATGTTCCTATTCAAAAAGAGAAAAAAGATATTTGTGAATTTTACCGCGGAGTCATTGCTGAGCATTATGATATTTTTGAGGAAAAGGACATGGAGCTAGAGATCGATATACCAAATGAAAAAATAATGCACGCATTTGATCAAAAGCTGTTAAACAGGGCGTTGTCGAACCTTCTGCAAAATATTAATAAATATAATCCTGAGGAAACAAAAGTTTTTCTCAAATTAACTAAGAATGAAGAAAAAATAATAATTGAAATAGGTGACGATGGTATCGGCATCAGAGAAGATATCGCCCGAACAGTATTCGATCCTTTCGTAAGAGGCGATAAAAGCAGAATGAACGACGAAGGCTCAGGACTTGGCCTTGCCATCACAAAGAAAATCATTGAACTACATAACGGAAACATCCGTGTGGACACAACACCAAAACAAGGAAAAACCAATTTTATAACCGAACTCCCACTAAAAGTATAGCCCAGGCTATACTTTTTTCAATTTTAATCAAGATATAAGACTCACTTAAGGTTGAGTTAAGGTTCGCTGACTAAGATAAAAGTAACAAAACAAAGGGAAAGCAAAAGGGAGGACCTTACGATGTATCAATCTGTTATTGAGCTTACAAATATATCGAAAAGTTATGGTGATGTGAAAGCTGTTGACGGTATCAGCCTACAAGTCAAAAAAGGAGAAGTGCTCGGAATCATCGGTGCGAATGGAGCGGGAAAATCAACCACTCTTGAAATTATGATGGGAATTCGAAGACCTGATGCAGGAACTGTTAAAGTTCTAGGGATGAATGTTGAAGAAGCATCAAATGAAATCAAACAAAAAATCGGTATCCAGCTTCAACAAACAGCCCTATACGATCGAATCAAAGTGAAAGAAGCACTTAAATTATTTAGTTCCTATTATGATAAAACACGAAACTTACAGGAAATCATCGAAGCACTGGGACTCAAACCTTATCTAAACAAATATGTTAAAAATCTGTCAGGGGGCTGGCAGCAGCGTACATCGCTTGCATTAGCGCTAGTAAATGATCCAGACATTATCTTTCTCGACGAACCTACGACAGGATTAGACCCACAAGCAAGACGTGATCTCTGGACCTGCATCAACCAATATCGTGACGAAGGAAAAACAATACTCTTATCAACACATTACATGGATGAAGCGCAAAAGCACTGTGACCGAATCGCCATTATTAAAAAGGGAAAGCTTGTTGCCTGTGACAAACCACAGAACTTAATCGATTCATATCTGCAAGGAGCAGGGACTATGGAAGATGTTTACTTAAAATATGCAGTTTAACTTTATTCAGCAAGAGTCCTTATTTTCTAAGTGGGAGAATCAAATCAGAAGTGGTTCGAACCTTGACTGAATAAAGTTATGCCTCCGGCGGATGCCACAGATTTTCAAAGGTGATTTTTCTAGCGAGCTCGAAAAAATCTGGGCGCAAATACGCCAAGGCGCATTTGATTTAATAAGGAGGAAAAACAAATGCAATCAATTATTACACATACACAAATGGAATTAAGATTATTTTTTCGTGAAACACTAGCTTTATTGTTTACTTTTATTGTCCCTGCCGTCAGCTTTGTCGTTTTTGGGTTAATGTTTGAATCAAACTCATACGAGGGACTTAATTACTTCCAAGCGTACATTCCAAGTATGATTGCCATCATTATTTTTACAACAGCCTTTTTCTCAATGGGGCTGCAAATCGTAATAGACCGTGAAAAAGGTGTTTACAAACGTTTAAAAGGAACACCAATCAATCAAAATGCTATCTTTACTGCAACCATTTTAAAAGGCTTTATCGCGATCTGCGTTGGCGCAATTGAAATCCTTTTGATCGCAAAATTTGGTTTTGGTTCTGAACTAACTGCACATCCATTTGAATTTTTTGTAGCTTTAACATTTAGCGCGATTACATTTTTCTCCATCGGTTTTATCGTTTCAAGCATCACAAAGAGGATGCAAACTGCACTAGGCGTTGCCATGATTGCGATGTACCCAATGATGTTTTTATCAGGTGCAACAATTCCGTTAGAAACTTACCCAGAGATTCTTCAAAAGATTGCTGCCATCGTACCGCTTACCTATGTAGTTAATGTCTTAAGAGATGGCTGGAATGGAACACTGTTTTCTTCAGGTACATTGCTTGACATCGGAATCTTATTTGGAATTCTAATTGTATCAACGATCATCGGTTTAAAATACTTCAAATGGACGGACTAATAGAGTGCCTATTTTTCACAGATTGTGTCAAACGTCTATACACATTCAGTTTAACGACGTATCTTATTAGTGTAGGGCATACCTCCTCAGATGTTAGCGAATTTTGTGCGAGAGAAATCTCGCACCTTTTTTTGTTTTACTTCTTTTAGAAAGTTGATACTATAGTAGGTAAGGAGGCGTAATTATGCGAATTTTATCAACATTTATTCCAATTGAAGAAGTAACAGAAAAAATGAAAAAGGCGTTTCCCGATGAAGAATTTATCTATTGTGAGGATATAGAAGAGGCTTTACCGGAACTACATAAAGCAGATATTTTACTTACATACGGGGAGGACTTAAACTCCGAACATATTGAAATGGCCAAAAATCTAAAATGGATTATGGTGATATCAGCAGGATTAGAACTAATGCCTTTTAAAGCGATTAAGGAAAAAGGGCTTCTTGTTACAAACGTACGGGGAATTCACAAAATCCCAATGTCTGAATACACACTTTCGATGATGCTGCATGTCACAAAGAAAAATAAAAAAATCGTTGAGCAGCAAAAAGACAAAAGCTGGGATCGCCTGACGAATTTCCCGGTAGGAGAGTTACATGGAAAAACACTGGGCATCCTGGGAGTGGGTGCGATTGGCGGTGAAATAGCTCGATTAGCCAAAGCTTTTCATATGAAGGTCATCGGATTAAATCGCAGCGGGAACAAGCATGAATTTGTTGATGAAATGGTTCAATATGATGGACTTAATTACGTATGTGAAAATGTTGATTATCTTGTTTCAGTCCTACCGAGTACGGATGAAACTAAATACATTTTTACTGATAGTCATTTTGATTTAATGAAAAAAGACGCAGTTTTCATTAATATTGGTCGTGGCGATTTAGTGAAAGACGAAGTCATATTACGAGCGGTTCAATCAAATAAGATTTCACACGCAGTATTGGATGTGTTTGAAGAAGAACCACTACCAAGCAATCATCCTTTTTGGACACTTGAAAATGTGACAGTTACCCCACATATTTCGAGTAAATCAAAATTTTATCAACCACGATCATTTGATATCTTTGAACAAAACCTACATATTTTTAAGCAAGGCGGCAGTGAGTTTATCAATAAAATTGACTTAGACCGGGGGTATTAGTATGAAAATCTATACTAAAACAGGGGATAAAGGCACTACCTCATTAGTGTATGGACAGCGAGTTTCAAAAAGTGACTCACGTGTTGAGGCATACGGAACTTGTGATGAAGCGAACTCTATGATTGGATTAGGATTAAGTCACCTGCACTATACTAAATTTGAAGGCAAAGAGGAAGTTGAGGCAATCTTTAAAAAGGTTCAAACGACCTTGTTTCACGTCGGTGCCGAACTTGCAACTCCTGCAGGGAAAGAAGTTAAATGGAAAGTTTCCGATAAGGATATTTCCCTTTTAGAGACAACAATCGATAAATGGGATGCACAAATTCCTCCACTTACAAACTTTGTATTACCGGGTGGTAGCCAAGCAGGGGCTTCCTTCCATGTTGCTAGAACTATCGTAAGAAGAGCTGAAAGAAAAGCTGTTGCAGTCGGAGACCAGGTAAATCCATTAGTTACATCTTACTTAAATCGACTTTCTGATTTTCTTTTTGTTGCGGCTCGCTACGTTAACCATAGGCTTGGGCAGGGTGAACCAACCCTTCATCAGTGAATTATTCTAAAAAAGAATCGTAATTCAATCGGATTAGTCATATAGTAATGGTAGATATGTTGACAAAAGCGGTCGGAGCGAGATACACTAATTATAAGGATTATAAAGTAATAATGTTTACTAGAAAGAGGTGCATGGCGGTGTCAGACAATCACTTGAAAGAAGCGCTTGATACGTTGAAAGAAACCGGGGTTCGAATCACTCCGCAACGTCATGCGATACTAGAGTATTTAATTAATTCAATGAGTCACCCGACTGCAGATGATATTTATAAAGCACTTGAAGGAAAGTTTCCAAACATGAGCGTTGCAACCGTGTATAACAATCTTCGTGTTTTTAAAGAAGTAGGCTTAGTAAAAGAATTACCTTACGGAGATTCATCAAGCCGTTTCGATTTTATCACTACTCAGCATTATCATGTGATTTGCGAAGAATGTGGTAAAATTGTGGACTTCCATTACCCAGGATTGGATGAAGTGGAAGCACTGGCTGCACATGTAACAGGCTTTAAAGTTAGTCATCATCGAATGGAAATTTACGGCTCATGTCAAGAATGTCAAAAAAAGTGCGCTCATTAAAAAAGCTGACGAGGAAATCCTGTCAGCTTTTTTCTATTTTGTCTAGGTCAAGGCGCCATCGCCTCGAGTCATAAGCCAATCGCTTCGGAAGGTAAAATGCACCTTCTGTCAGCGCTTGTCTTATGCTGTCGTCGATAAGCAGCGCCTTTCACTTTTCTACTTTGTTGTATTTTTTACTATTGTATTTTTCATCAAACTCTTTTCCTTCAAGGTTTGGATCAAGTGTTAGTGGTTCCTTACAATACATACACACGTCCACGCGACCTAGCATTTTAGTTTGCTTCTGACAAGAAGGACAAGTTACCTGAATGGTTCGAGTCGAAAGCAATCCAATCCAGAAATAAACAACAGTACTTGCTAAAATAAAAAGTAGACCAAGAATCATAAAGATTGTCATTACGATAACATTTTCTTTAAAGAAGATTCCCCCGTACATGACAATAAATCCAACGAAAATCAAAGCGAGAGCAAAAGAACGAATTTTATTAATTTTACTTGAATATTTTACACCCATGTTTCATCCAACCTCCTTCATATACTATACAATATAAAAAAGAAAGATAAAAATAAAAAAAAGATTCTGCATAAGATGTGAAGGTTTTATTTTTTAGACGTCGAAATATATACCCAACGGATTTGATTGGAGGAAATCAAAATGGAGGATTTACTTCGCCCCCTTTATCAGGAAAGAGCAAGCCAACCTAGTACATTAGGGATCATTCTAATTGAAAAGGGGAAGGCTGCTTTTACTTATACCGATTATTTTGACATAGCCTTACTCGTTATTGTTAAAGAGCATGAGAAAAATATGTTTATTAAACATTATAATTACGACAATAGAAAAGCATCTTTATATACTGTAAAAGAAAGTCAAATAAAAGAATGGTTTCTATTAGGATCTAATCGAAAAATTGTAAACTGGCTCTTAAACGGAAAAGTACTATTTGATCGGAATGAATACATCATTAATTTAAGAAACAAGCTACATGAATTTCCCACAGAAGAAAGACAGATAAAAATGGGTATGGAATTTGCAAAACTAATTCGTCGCTATCAGGATGGAAAAGCATTTTTTAATGCAAAGCAATATTTAGATGCATATAACTATGTCATTCATGCGCTCCATCATTTAGCTAGACTAGCAATCTTCGAAAATGGCTTTCATCCTGAAGTCACAGTCTGGAATCAAGTGAAACAAATTGATCCCCAAATTTATAAGCTGTATATTGAACTTTTGGAAAGTGAGGAATCACTTGAAAAGCGACTAGAGCTTTTATTCTTGGCTAGCGAATTTCTCATACATTCAAGGGCAAAACGTGGAGCATGTCATATCATAAATGTTCTATCTAAAAGGGATGACGCTTGGACTTACGGTGAAATAATGGAGCTTCCCGAACTTAAAGTGTACTCAGTGGATCTTGAGGTTTATCTAGAATTCCTTGTAGAAAAACACTTTATAAATGTAGAAAAGCTCGAAACAAAAGGGAAAGGAATTTTCCATAGAACTTATCATGTTAATAAGTAAAACCACTAACTCCTTCATATATTTGAAGGGGTTTTTATTATTTTAATAAAATATTTCGTTTTGGAGTTGACGGATGGTTGAACCGCATGTTATATTATATTTCGCCGCTGAAAAACAAACATCAGCTGGCAAAAAGATTTAAAAAATATTATTGACATTAATAAATCACCATGATATATTAATAAAGTCGCTTCTGAGCGGCGGGTCAAAAAAGTTCTTTGAAAACTGAACACAATACAAGCGTCAACGTTTAATTCTTAAGTAACAAACTATTGAGCAATCAATACTCTTCTTGGAGAGTTTGATCCTGGCTCAGGATGAACGCTGGCGGCGTGCCTAATACATGCAAGTCGAGCGAACCTTTGGGAGCTTGCTCCCAAAGGTTAGCGGCGGACGGGTGAGTAACACGTGGGCAACCTGCCTATAAGACTGGGATAACTTCGGGAAACCGGAGCTAATACCGGATAACATATGAGACCACATGGTCTCATATTAAAAGATGGCTTTTAGCTATCACTTATAGATGGGCCCGCGGCGCATTAGCTAGTTGGTGAGGTAATGGCTCACCAAGGCGACGATGCGTAGCCGACCTGAGAGGGTGATCGGCCACACTGGGACTGAGACACGGCCCAGACTCCTACGGGAGGCAGCAGTAGGGAATCTTCCGCAATGGACGAAAGTCTGACGGAGCAACGCCGCGTGAGCGAAGAAGGTCTTCGGATCGTAAAGCTCTGTTGTTAGGGAAGAACAAGTACCGTTCGAATAGGGCGGTACCTTGACGGTACCTAACCAGAAAGCCACGGCTAACTACGTGCCAGCAGCCGCGGTAATACGTAGGTGGCAAGCGTTATCCGGAATTATTGGGCGTAAAGCGCGCGCAGGCGGTCCTTTAAGTCTGATGTGAAAGCCCACGGCTCAACCGTGGAGGGTCATTGGAAACTGGGGGACTTGAGTGCAGAAGAGGAGAGCGGAATTCCACGTGTAGCGGTGAAATGCGTAGAGATGTGGAGGAACACCAGTGGCGAAGGCGGCTCTCTGGTCTGTAACTGACGCTGAGGCGCGAAAGCGTGGGGAGCGAACAGGATTAGATACCCTGGTAGTCCACGCCGTAAACGATGAGTGCTAAGTGTTAGAGGGTTTCCGCCCTTTAGTGCTGCAGCAAACGCATTAAGCACTCCGCCTGGGGAGTACGGTCGCAAGACTGAAACTCAAAGGAATTGACGGGGGCCCGCACAAGCGGTGGAGCATGTGGTTTAATTCGAAGCAACGCGAAGAACCTTACCAGGTCTTGACATCCCGTGACAACTCTAGAGATAGGGCTTTCCCCTTCGGGGGACACGGTGACAGGTGGTGCATGGTTGTCGTCAGCTCGTGTCGTGAGATGTTGGGTTAAGTCCCGCAACGAGCGCAACCCTTGATCTTAGTTGCCAGCATTCAGTTGGGCACTCTAAGGTGACTGCCGGTGACAAACCGGAGGAAGGTGGGGATGACGTCAAATCATCATGCCCCTTATGACCTGGGCTACACACGTGCTACAATGGATGGTACAAAGGGCAGCGAAACCGCGAGGTTAAGCCAATCCCATAAAACCATTCTCAGTTCGGATTGCAGGCTGCAACTCGCCTGCATGAAGCCGGAATCGCTAGTAATCGCGGATCAGCATGCCGCGGTGAATACGTTCCCGGGCCTTGTACACACCGCCCGTCACACCACGAGAGTTTGTAACACCCGAAGTCGGTGGGGTAACCGCAAGGAGCCAGCCGCCTAAGGTGGGACAGATGATTGGGGTGAAGTCGTAACAAGGTAGCCGTATCGGAAGGTGCGGCTGGATCACCTCCTTTCTAAGGAAACTGAAGTTCTACGAACTTCATAAAAAGACGCTTTGTATTGTGGTCAGTTTTGAGAGTGCTTTTTTGTGCTTTCAATATTGCACTTGCGTCTGCTAGGTTAATCGAAGATGATTGATTCCTCAGCGCAAAGCTGCATGAAGATTACTCACTGATGTTTAATCACGATGTGATTGAAGTCAGTAGCTTCGTTCCTTGAAAACTAGATAACGTAACAAAACATTCATTGAAGTAGTAAAAGTTCTTATAACTTTAGGCGCATGAGAAGCGAGAAGTTCAAGGAACCGATTGAGGAAGCACCGGAACGTACTTAAAGGTACGTGAGGATGCTGACGAATGAGGTGACGAAGAAATTCGAAGCTTATCAAAGCCGAATAGGTTAAGTTATGAAGGGCGCACGGTGGATGCCTTGGCACTAGGAGCCGATGAAGGACGGTACTAACACCGATATGCTTCGGGGAGCTGTAAGTAAGCATTGATCCGAAGATTTCCGAATGGGGAAACCCACTGCTCGTAATGGGGCAGTATCCTTACCTGAATACATAGGGTAAGAGAAGGTAGACCCGGGGAACTGAAACATCTTAGTACCCGGAGGAAGAGAAAGCAAACGCGATTTCCTGAGTAGCGGCGAGCGAAACGGAAGATAGCCCAAACCAAGAGGCTTGCCTCTTGGGGTTGTAGGACACTCTATACGGAGTTACAAAAGAGCGAAGTAGACGAAGCGACCTGGAAAGGTCCGTCAGAGAAGGTAACAACCCTGTAGTCGAAACTTCGTTCTCTCTTGAGTGGATCCTGAGTACGGCGGGACACGAGAAATCCCGTCGGAAGCTGGGAGGACCATCTCCCAAGGCTAAATACTCCCTAGTGACCGATAGTGAACCAGTACCGTGAGGGAAAGGTGAAAAGCACCCCGGGAGGGGAGTGAAATAGAACCTGAAACCGTGTGCCTACAAGTAGTCAAAGCACATTTATGTGTGATGGCGTGCCTTTTGTAGAATGAACCGGCGAGTTACGATCCCGTGCAAGGTTAAGTTGAAGAGACGGAGCCGCAGCGAAAGCGAGTCTGAATAGGGCGAAATAGTACGTGGTCGTAGACCCGAAACCAGGTGATCTACCCATGTCCAGGGTGAAGTTCAGGTAACACTGAATGGAGGCCCGAACCCACGCACGTTGAAAAGTGCGGGGATGAGGTGTGGGTAGCGGAGAAATTCCAATCGAACTTGGAGATAGCTGGTTCTCTCCGAAATAGCTTTAGGGCTAGCCTCGAGTATAGAGTCTTGGAGGTAGAGCACTGATTGGACTAGGGGCCCTCATCGGGTTACCGAATTCAGTCAAACTCCGAATGCCAAAGACTTGATTCTCGGGAGTCAGACTGCGAGTGATAAGATCCGTAGTCAAGAGGGAAACAGCCCAGACCACCAGCTAAGGTCCCAAAGTATACGTTAAGTGGAAAAGGATGTGGAGTTGCTTAGACAACCAGGATGTTGGCTTAGAAGCAGCCACCATTTAAAGAGTGCGTAATAGCTCACTGGTCGAGTGACTCTGCGCCGAAAATGTACCGGGGCTAAACGTATCACCGAAGCTGTGGATTGTTCTTACGAACAATGGTAGGAGAGCGTTCTAAGTGCCGTGAAGTCAGACCGTGAGGACTGGTGGAGCGCTTAGAAGTGAGAATGCCGGTATGAGTAGCGAAAGATGGGTGAGAATCCCATCCACCGAATGCCTAAGGTTTCCTGAGGAAGGCTCGTCCGCTCAGGGTTAGTCGGGACCTAAGCCGAGGCTGAAAAGCGTAGGCGATGGACAACAGGTTGATATTCCTGTACCACCTCTTTACCGTTTGAGCGATGGAGGGACGCAGGAGGATAGGGTAAGCGCACTGTTGGATATGTGCGTCCAAGCAGTTAGACTGGTAAGTAGGCAAATCCGCTTACCGTAAGGTTGAGCTGTGATGGCGAGGGAAATATAGTACCGAAGTTCCTGATTCCACACTGCCAAGAAAAGCTTCTAGCGAGGTAAATGGTGCCCGTACCGCAAACCGACACAGGTAGGCGAGGAGAGAATCCTAAGGTGATCGAGAGAACTCTCGTTAAGGAACTCGGCAAAATGACCCCGTAACTTCGGGAGAAGGGGTGCTTTTTAGGGTGAATAGCCCTGAAGAGCCGCAGTGAATAGGCCC
>NZ_JBBPAM010000001.1:312500-4280000 GCF_038050315.1 Ferdinandcohnia sp. FSL W7-1320 | reverse complement strand
CGGCGGTTCGAATCCGTCCCCCTCCACCATTTAATTAGTTCCATTTTATTTTACTTTGAATATTATATATCATAGGGGTATAGTTTAAAGGTAGAACGAAGGTCTCCAAAACCTTTGGTGTGGGTTCGATTCCTACTACCCCTGCCATTATAATTGTGGCGGCTGTGGCGAAGTGGTTAACGCATCGGATTGTGGTTCCGACATTCGTGGGTTCGATTCCCATCAGCCGCCCCATTTTATTTTATAATTTTCCGCTGATACGCAGCTAATCAATGGGCTATAGCCAAGCGGTAAGGCAACGGACTTTGACTCCGTCATTCGTAGGTTCGAATCCTGCTAGCCCAGCCATTTTATTTGCTTAATTAATAATTTGCGGAAGTAGTTCAGTGGTAGAACACCACCTTGCCAAGGTGGGGGTCGCGGGTTCGAATCCCGTCTTCCGCTCCAATGGCGGCATAGCCAAGTGGTAAGGCAGAGGTCTGCAAAACCTTTACCACCGGTTCGAATCCGGTTGCCGCCTCCATTATTTTAAACTGAATGTAAGTTATTTTTTATGACTTGCCGGGGTGGCGGAACTGGCAGACGCACAGGACTTAAAATCCTGCGGTAGGTGACTACCGTACCGGTTCGATTCCGGTCCTCGGCATCTTCTGATGTCTTTTTTCTTTCTATATACGCCGGTGTGGCGGAATTGGCAGACGCGCACGACTCAAAATCGTGTTCCTCTGGAGTGCCGGTTCGACCCCGGCCACCGGTATCACAAAAACACTTCTCCTTAAATGAGAAGTGTTCAGACTGTAGACAAACTCGATAAATTTCGAGTTTGCCTACAGTCTTTTTTAAAAGATAAGAAAGTATAAAAATTTGGGTCTACCACAGTCATTTAAGCTGTGGTATTTTCATTTTATGGAGACCAATATATTGAGAAGAATATTTTTTGATAAACACCAACATTGGGAAGCTTTCAAAAGAAAACACGGTGCTAAAATCCGCCCTATCGTAATTAAGGAGGTTGAGAAATTTCGAGATTGTGGGGATATCAAAAATGGATTTAAGTTATTTGTGTGTGAAGGTTGTCATGATGTGCGAAAGGTTCCTTACCGATGTAAAGGTCGATTTTGTACCACGTGCTCTGTTGGAGAAAGTGAAGAATGGAGTAGGTTACTTACTGAAGATGTTCTTCAGGTTAATCATCGGCACGTAATTTTTACGATTGATGAAGGACTAAGAGATGTATTTCTCCTTCACCGACATCTATTAAAAGATTTAATGGATGCTTCTGCAAGACTACTTACTGACTTCTTCAAAAAGAAAGCAAAGGTAACACCTGGGATTATTGCTGGACTCCACACTTTTGGTTCAAGGGTCAACTTCAATCCTCACGTACATATGTTAGTTACAATGGGTGGATTAACAGAAAAAGGAGAATGGAAGCAGTATGATTTCTTGCCATTTACGATGCTTCGTAAACAATGGCAAACGGTCGTATTAAAATTAATTAGAAACGGAGTTTCACCAAGAGAAAAGAAAAGAATCCAACCAAGACTTCAAAAGGCGTTCACCAATAATGGCGAAGGCTTCTATGTGTATGCACCTAAACAGAGGGGAAAAATAAAAGAACAACTTCGTTATATTGGCCGTTATATTCGTCGACCAGCGATTGGAATCAATCGGATTGAGGCATATGATGGGCAATTCGTTACGTTCAAATATAAGGATAAAACTGACGGAAAAGACAAATCCGAAACCGTAAGTGTCGAAGAATTTATTTCACGTTTAATTCGCCATATCCCAGACGAGCAATTTAAAACTATTCGGCATTACGGTATGTATTCTAGAAGATCAAAAAACTTGTGTAAAAAAGTGTTGAGTACTTGGCAACAAAAAGCAAGACGTTGGGTTGTAAAAGTTAAGAAAACCTTACGTCGCCAGACGTGGCGTGAAAGAATAGTAGCCAGTGGCAAGAAAGACCCTCTCGTTTGTCAGAGGTGTGAATGTTACTATGAATACAAGGGAGAAGTCTGCCTTGAAAATGGTAAATTAGAAATAAAGGTAGCCTTATGCAAAACTACAAGAGCTTATTTAGAAAGGATGATTAACGATCTCACCGGTATCAAAAACCCGCAAAAAGGGAAAGAAAAAGAAGAAAAACATAAGCCTAAACCAGTCCAAGCAACAGAGCGTCAGCTATGTTTGTTTGGCGTGTCATGAGAAAGAAGAGATTCCTATTAACGTGGTAAGGGATTTCGATTTAATGGATGATGGAGATCCGACAACTCCTCCTATGTTTGCATGTGAAAAATGTGGGGGTGAAATGTATCCTGAGTATTATAAAGGGGTACATGGCATAGAGTACAAATTATCGGATATTCTCTAACCATGAAAAGGACCGGGCTATGCCCGGTTTTTCTTAATTTACAATATTTATAGAGAATATTAGGGGTGATGGGAAAATGATGTCGAGAAATAATAACTTAGATAGAGAACAATTGGAAATGATTACACTGGATCAAGTCGTACACAAGATCACCTTGTGCGAAAGCTTGAAGCAGCTATTGATTTCTCCTTCATATACCCATTGGTTGAAAACCTTTATTCAACTCTAGGTTGTCCTAGTATTGATCCGGTTGTACTGATTAAAATGACGTTTATTCAGTATGTATTTGGCATACGTTCAATGAGGCAAACAATCAAGGAAATGAAACGAATGTAGCTTACCGTTGGTTTTTGGGTTTTGGTTTTTAATCAGATGTTCCCCACTTTTCTACCTTCGGTAAAAATTATGAACGTCGTTTTAAGGATACAGATTTATTTGAACAGATCTTCTACCGCATTTTAAAAGAGATTGCAGATAAGAACTTATTAAGTGCTGATCATGTATTTATTGATTCAACGCATGTAAAAGCGAGTGCTAATAAACGTAAATTTGAAAAGAAAGTCGTAAGAAAGGAAGCTCGTGCTTATGAAGCCAAGCTTCAAGAAGAGTTGAATCAGGATCGGATAGACCATGGTAAGGAACCATTCCCACCTGAAAAATTTGAAAAAGAAGAAATGAAAGAGATCAAAGAAAGTACAACTGATCCCGGAAGTGGATATTACGTAAAAGATGAACGCACGAAACAATTTGCCTACTCATTTCATGCCGCTACGGACAGAAAAGGTTTTGTGATAGGGTCAATTGTAACGCCAGGGAATACTCATGATAGTCATTTGCTTCAACCATTAGTCGAATCGATTATGAATAAAGTCATGAAACCAATTGCTGTTGCTGCCGACGCTGCTTATAAAACACCTGCAATTTGTAATTTCCTAATAGAAAATGGCATTACTCCTGCTCTTCCTTATACACGTCCCAAAACAAAGGAAGGATTCATGCGGAAACATGAGTATGTTTATGATGAGCACTTTGATTGCTATATCTGTCCGTAAGGAGAGACATTAACATACTCAACCACGACAAAGGAAGGATATCGACAGTACAAATCAGATCCTTCAAAGTGTGTAAATTGTCCTTTACTTGAACAGTGTACACAGAGTCAAAATCACCAGAAGTTATTACAACGGCATGTCTGGGAAGTTTATGTAGAAGAAGCTGAACATCTTCGCCACAAAAAATACGTAAAAGAAATATATGCACGCCGAAAAGAAACGATTGAACGTGTTTTTGCTGATGCAAAAGAGAAGCATGGTATGCGATGGACAACCTTAAGGGGATTAAAAAAATTGTCCATGCAGGCGATGCTAACTTTTGCTGCAATGAATTTAAAGAAACTAGCAAATTGGACTTGGGTAAGTCAAGAACTTGCATAAAACATATGCAAGTTGGGTCAGTATATACTCAAAAATAGTGGCTATTTTTGATAGAAAAGAAAAAAACAAAAGGCATTTGGGAATAAGAGAATTCCCAAATGCCTTTTGTCGACACTCTAAACACTTCTCCTTAAATGAGAAGTGTTTTTTTATGCGTTTAAACCAGTAATAACTGCACGAATATACAGATTTATATTTAAGATTTGGTGTAATGGTTTGACCGCTTCTTTAAAGGTTCAGCAAACCAAGAGATTGCAATCACCTTGCCAATTTTCTTCTGCGCCATTTTATAAAAAGAAAAATTGCAATCGCACACAAAATAAGTAAGATCACCTTCATAGACTGTTCAATCCAAGTGAAAACGAACTGCCATTGGTTACCGAATATATAGCCGATACCGATGAAAAAAGATACCCATAACACGGAACCTGAATACGCATAAAGTGCAAAGGTTCGAAATGGTACCTGAATGATTCCTGCAAAATAGCTATTGAACTGTCTGACACCGGGCAAGAAGAAACCAAATAATAGCATTTTGTTTCCATATTTCTCATAGGTTTTTCGTGTTTTCTTAATATGTTTCGGCTTCAGAAACAACCATTTGCCGTATTTTTCGATTAGTGTCATCCCAAACTTGTTTCCGATAAAATAGGTGGTTGTTATTCCTAACACTGAACCAGAGTATGCGGCAGTCAGAGCTGGAAGTAGATTAAGAACATGCTTGTACGATAAATAACCGGTGTATGCAAGTGTTGAGTTACCAGGTGGAATCGGAGAAGCAATTAGTTCTAAAGGTAGACCGATTAGTAACACAAAATATCCATATTGAGCAAATAAGCGTTCAACAATTCCCATTATCCTTCCTCATTCCTGACTATGAACAAGTTTAATCAATCCAATAAAATTAGCGTTTGTTAACAACTTAACTTTATACGTAAAAGACGTCAAAATTGAGAAATGACATTTGCCTATTTTTATGCACCCCTACCTCCTTTTTCAAGCCCAACAATCCCTTTTATATATTTTATAAACTTTGGGGTAGGCTAATAATGAAAAAATGAAATAAATTCCATTAGAGGGGATTTAACGTGAACACAGAAAAGTCAAATATATTTAGGTCTATTCAAGACAGTGTAGATGATAATATAAAAAGATTAGAAAATGAGCTTGGGAATAGTGCAGATTTATCGATAAGAAAGCTGAAGTTTACTGGCGATAAAAATGTAGCAATCATTCATTTTGATGGAATTGTAGATGAAGAAAGTATTAACAATAATGTAGTAAATCGAATTATAAAACTTCTAAATGAATGTAATACTTCCGTAACTACTGAACACTTAGCGGATAAAATCTTTCAAATAATATCTATCACTTCGGTTAAGTATGTTTCTGAATGGTTTCAGCTTATAGACAGTCTATTGTCAGGGGATACCATTATTTTAATAGATGGTAATCAAAAGGCAATAACAATAGCCACAAGGAAATTCCAGTCCCGCTCTATTAATGAACCTACTAGTCAAACGGTTATTAAAGGCCCAAAGGATAGTTTTACTGAAAATATGGGTACTAACATTTCATTAATACGATCTAGGATTCAAAATTCTAAATTAAGGCTCAAACAAACAAAAGTTGGTGATATAACAAAAACAGATGTTGGCATTATGTATATCGAGGGAATTGCAGATAAAGATATGGTTAAGGAAGTAATTTCTAGGGTCAAGAGGATTAAAATAGATAATGTACTTGATTCCAATTATATAGAAGGAGCGATAAAGGATCATAGAAATACAATCTTTCCACTCCTTCAAAATTCCGAACGGCCAGATGTTGTTGCAGGTAATCTATTGGAAGGCAAAATTGCTATATTCATACAGGGGACACCATTTGTACTAACTTTACCAGTGTATTTTGTGCAGTTTTTTCACTCTCCAGAAGATTATTATGAAAACAATGTATTTAGTTCATTTTTAAGATTGGTTCGTATAGGAACCTTCTTAGTAAATATGTATGCTTCTGCAATCTATCTTGCTCTAATAACGCATCATCACGGATTAATTCCTACGACATTGATGGTCACGTTGATGGCTCAAAGGGAAAGGGTTCCATTTCCGGCAATTATTGAATTATTACTAATGGAGCTAGCATTTGAAGTTTTAAGAGAAGCTGGGGTACGAATGCCTAGAGCCATTGGACCAGCTGTCTCCATTGTTGGAGCACTAATTTTAGGACAAGCAGCTGTCGAAGCAGGTTTTGTATCGGCGGCAATAGTCATCATCGTTGCCACGTCTGCAATTAGTAGTTTTACCTTACCTTATACAAGTGTTGTAAATGTTGCTAGAGGGTTACGCTTTATTTTAATATTCTGTTCTGCTTTTATAGGCTTTTATGGAATACTATTATTTACTCTATGTATCTTATTGCATCTTTGTAGTTTACGATCGTTCGGTGTACCGTATTTTGCTCCTTTTTCACCACTTAGGATTGGTGCGCAAAAGGATAGTTTAATCCGCTTCCCAATTCATTCCTTATTTATGAGGCAGTCAAAAGTAGAACAATCAAATGAGATGCAAACAAATACGAGTAGGGGTCAAAAATGAAGAAAATCTGTAAGATACTTTTAATTATGATGCTGCTAACTGGATGCTCGAACTACAGGGAACTAAATGAATTAGGACTTATCGTAGCTATGGGAATAGACCCTGCTAAAAATATGGAAAATGGTTATCGGATTACTTTTCAAGTGATAAATCCTAGTCAATTGTCTCCAACAGGTTCTACTTCAGGATTACCAATTACAAATTATACAGTCGAATCAAATACTTTAGTTGATGCCTATCGAATCGCGTCTAATATCATACCAAGAGAAAATGATGTCTCACATCTTTCTTTAGTAGTTATTAGTGAATCCGTAGCAAGGAAGGGTTTAAAACTTTTGCTTGATCCTTTTGTACGTGGAAAACAAACTAGAACTACATTTCCAGTTTTTATTGCTAGAGGAGACTCAGCAGAAAACATTTTAGGAGTAGTTGAACCACTTGAGTCAAATCCAACAAAAAGTATTAAAAGTACGAGTGAAAACAATCAAACGATGTATGGCCTTGCTAAAATTACACCTATACACGAAGCCATTTCTTCTATATCAAGTGAGGGTAAAGAACTTCTATTAACAGGAATTCAACTAAATAAGGAGTTAACATCTAGTAACCAAACTGACAATTTAAATAATATCAAGCCTGCTCTAATAGAAGTAAGCGGATTAGCCATTTTTAAGAAAGATAAGTTAGTGGGTTGGTATGACGGGGAACTTGCTCGAACAGCACACTTGATTCTTTCAGAAGTAGAGAGTTCGTCATTTCTGGTACCCTGTGGTGAAGGTGACCATATTACGTTTACGGCCAAAAGAAGTAACAGTAAGATCAACACAGTTTTAAAGCCGACTCCAACATTACGAGTAGATGTAGGGTTAACGAATGAAATTTCGGAAACAAGCTGTTATTTGGATTTTAGTAACGCGCAAGTTTTAGACAGAGTAGAGAAAGATTTAGAAAAAAAAATAAAGGAAGAAATAGAGAATACAATTAAAATCTCACAGGACCAAGGTACAGATGTATTTGGATTTGGTAACAAATTAAATAAGGAAAATCCAAATTATTGGAAAAAACATAAGAAGGAGTGGGATTCAATATACTCTGATGCAAAAATTGAGGTTCATGTAAACGCAACACTTATTGATTCAGGACTTTCATCTAAACCGTATCAAATTAGGTAGTGAAAAATAAGGAGATGAATCGTTTTGCCCAATGTTAAAATTGATGGTTTTCAATTATTTTCAATCATTGTGCTTTTTTTGTTTGGAACTACAATTTTCTTAAATATAGGAAGTGGTGCAAGGGAAGATGCTTGGATTGTAACACTTATTTCACCTGTTGCAGGAATGATATTATTTACAATTTACTATCGACTGTACAAGTATTATCCGGATTTACCTTTAACGGAATACATAAAAAAGATAATGGGCAAATACGTTGGAAGTATCATAAGTTATTTTTATATCATTTATTTTATTTATATAGCATCAAGAGTGTTACGCGATATGGAAGAATTATTAAGCAGTTCTCCATATACAAGAACATCTCTCATAACTCTAGGAATTTCTATGTTGTTTGTCTTAATTTACGCTATAAATCTTGGTTTTGAGGTAATCTCTAGGGTAATACTCATCAGTTTTTTTATTATAGGAATGGCTCTATTTATAATGAACATTTTGTTCGTAATCAATGGTTATATTATTCATCTCGAGAACATAAAACCAATACTTGCAGAAGGCTGGAAGCCAATATTTAAAGAGTTACCCTTATCTACTATGGTTCCGTACGGAGAATTAATTACTCTTTCAATGATCCTGCCATTTATAAATAAGCATACTAAAATATTGAAAGTTGGAATAATGGCGATTGGTGTTGCAGGTCTTTACTTAACATTAAACATACTTATTTTAATATCTATTTTGGGAACGGAAACTCTTTCAAGTGCTACATCGCCAGCATTAACAGCTGTTGGATATATTAATATTGCAGGGTTTATCCAGCGTCTAGATACGTTTATCATCATACTAGTTGTGATCTTGGGATTTGTAAAAGTATCATTGTTTTTCTTTTGTGCTGTAATTGGAATGAATAATTTGTTCAAGATTAAACAAAATACGTTATCGACCTTTTCAATTGGGGCAGTAATTTTCTTATCCTCTATTTTGATTGCACCAAGTTACCAAACTCACATAGATGAGGGTTTGAAAACGGTCCCATATGTACTGCATTTACCATTTCAAATTGTCATCCCGATACTTTTATTTATTTTGGTAACAATTAAGGAGAAGGTAACACGAAATACATCTTTAAATTAAGGTTTTTTCTTTCCGCGAAAATATGAGAATAATAACAATAGATATGTCATGATGAAAATAATGATTAGAAAATAATCTTCCCCTTTAGCTACAATTAATAAATTCTTGAGACTATACCAAGCTTCGTATAGGCTGTGGCCCTGATAGACGTCTACAAGAACAATAAGAGCTATTGTACTAACAAATATAGATAAAAGAACAATTAACTTACGCATACATTCACCCACACAAAATTCGAAATATGACTTTAATTACTAGGTTTAACATATATAAACTATCATAAACGAGTGAATTCAATATTTTTAATAAGGCGGTTAATGGAAGAAGTACATAAGTTGTTAGTAAAGCACAATACCTAAGGAAAACTAGGATATTGTATGCTAAGTAGTTTAGTTATTGTAGGAAAATCACAAATAGCATTATAAATAGAGTGCTATTAGCAATGGTTTTAGCACTCTGTTGGAAAAAAATTGATGGTAACATTATTTCTTATTAGTTGTGCTGTGAATTTTTAGACCATATGAGGAAGATGAATATAAAATGACTATAAAATTACTGCAAACTAACAGTATAATTGAACAATATAGGAGTGTAGCCTTTCACATTCAATATGATGCAAAGAATAAGAAACGGGTTTGGAACAATTTATCCATAAAACTCTTGATATGTGGCCCTCCGGTGAAGACACGTCTTGTTAATTTGAATAAATAATAAATTTGACCCTGTTCTCGCGCTCCTCAAGTTTTGGATGAGGCTTTTTTTTTACAAACCTACTAAAAAGGAAGTCCATCCCTGAGAATGAACTTCCTCTTGTATTTAATAAAACCTCTTAAAGCTTTCAAAATGTTTTTTCCAATAAGAGTCATTTACATTCGAAATGACAACTCCGTCATTTGAAGCATGAATGAATTGGTTGTTTCCAAGATAAATCCCGACATGAGAGATACCAGATTTATAGGTTCCCTGGAAGAATACTAAGTCTCCAACTTTAGGTGTATTAACATAATAAGAGCGCATATGGTAACCCTCGCTTGAATAACGAAGGGTATCTAATCCTGCTGACTTATATGCATAGTATATGAATCCACTGCAGTCAAATCCATTAGGTGTAGATCCACCCCATGAATAGCTGATTCCCAATTGGTTTTTAGCTACTTTAATCAACTGATCTACGTTATAGCTACTATTATTTGATGGGGTTTCAACTGTAGGAGTTTCTACTTTTTCCCCATCACCAATCGTAAGCTTTTGGCCAATGTAGATCATATCTGATTTCAAGTTGTTCCATTTTCTAAGGTTTGGAACTGTCACTTTATATTCAATTGCAATTCTTGATAGAGTATCGCCTGACTTAACTGTATAAACAGTAGCGGATTGAACTTTTTCTTCTTGAGGTTGCTCTGTTTTTTCCGTAGTAGTGTTGTTTGGTTTCTCCGGAGTAGAGTTACTTGGTTCCTCAGAAGAAGTAGGTTTACTTACAACAAACACGTTTCCTGGGAAGATAAGAGTAGAATTCAAGTTATTCCACTTCATTAGTTCATTAATTGAAATCTTATGTTTCACGGCAATACCACTTAGTGTATCACCAGATCTAACCGTATATGTAGTTGCCTTCGATGTACTAGGCTTTTGGGTTTCTTTTTCATTTGTAGGTTGCGTGTTATTGCTGCCTGAATTATTGTTGGTAGTTATTTCTGTCTTAAGGACTTGATTTGGGAAAATAAGATCGCTGTTTAAACTATTTAAGGACTTCAATTGTGAAACGGTAAGATCATGTTTTTGAGCAATCTTCCACAGTGAATCACCACTCTGAACTTTGTACGTGCTTGCTGCCTCAGCCTCTTCCGCAGCAAATAGTGCAGAGGCAATGACTGCAGTCGTAGTCACGGACATATATAATTTCTTTTTACCCAACTCTTGGACCTCCTCATTATTCTATTATTCTAGTTAATAATTATACTATAGAAATGTCTAGGTATGTAGATTAATGTGGAAATAGAGGAATAGTTATCCATTATAATAAGGTGTTTTGCCATAATTGCTCATTCTCTGTCGATGATATAAAAAATAAGCTTGCAGTAATTTAAATACTGCAAGCTTTGTTTATGGATGAAATATTGTCTATGATTAATAACCGTATTCCCAGTCGATTGTTTCTTCATACCAAACGACTTTATCGATGGGGTCAAATTGAACTTCTTTGTCATTTATGGTACATTTTATATTTTTACAATCTTCGAGACTTACTAGATCTTCGTATACATCATGCTCAACGTTTTCTAATACTGTTAGAGAGTGGTCTTTATTGATTAATAATGCTGTACCTTTCATTACCTAGCACCTTCCTTGGAAGATTATTTTCAAACTACTTACAGTATATCTCGAATAAGTAGTTTGAAAATACATTTGTGAAAAGGTTCACATTTCCTTCATATTTCTGTTTGAAATGTTGTAACAATTAAATTCAATTATGAAGATAGAGGAGAAGAATGGTCAATTCCAATACAAATAAATAAATAAATAAACCCCAAGGTAAATAATCACCACGGGGTTACTGTCATGTTACACATACCCATTCACAAAGTATGTGATAATTTCTAAATCATCTTCCGTTAACTCACGTTGAAAATACGAGGCCATCTCTGTTTTGATTTTTTCAAGATTTCCTTTATGTTTCTCAGTCAATAAGACACTAGTCTTTAGTAGTGTTACAAAAGAAGAAAATTCACCCTTAGTTAGTGGTCCTGGATGATGAGAGAGGAAATAGATATCTGCATCGTATTTTTCGATTTTCTCTAGAAGTTTACCCATTTTTTTGATCGTATAGTGCCATTTTTCTGCGTACAGATTTGCATAGAGGCAATCACCGAGAATGATCGTTTTTTCCTCAGCAATGTAGAGGAGATTTGAATCAGCTGAATGGTCTCCACCAATATGTTCGATGATGCAGGTAAGCCCACCGAGATTCAGTTTTATTTGCCCTTCAAAAATAATTGTGGGATTCGGTATGATTATATCTCGATCATTTCGAAGCTCAAGTTTAATCGCGTCTGCACAAAACGGAATCTCAATCCCTGCTTCAACACGTTCATCCAATTCCTTGTCTTCCCATGATAGTTTCTGCAGTTCTCTAATTTTTTCATAGGTCATGTTATTTGCGATTGAGGGCATGTCCATTTCATTCAAACCAAATATATGATCCCAATGCCAATGAGTAAGAGCGAGTATATCTCCGGTGACATGATAGGAAGCTAATTGCTCTTTGAAAAGTTTAGCATGATTAGAAGAGTTTCCAGCATCAATTAACAATGTCTGGTCGTCCCCCACAATCGCTACCAAAATCGGACGGTCTGTTTGTTGAACTGGAGGCAGGTAGAAGAGACGATTGGAAAGCTTTTGCAATGTTTGCATGTGTATGAACTCCTTCAAGATTGTATGTACCGTTCATTATATCCTATTTGTAGAGGGGATAAAATTGAGACTTTATAAAGTCACAGTGACGCCCCGAAACGGCTCGAAGTTTGTCGAGAGTTTATAGATAAACTTCAATCAACTTTCAGTACTTGTTTTCACTTCTTCTTCACAAGAATCAAGCCTCACTAATGCGTAACCTTCTATTTTCAAGCCACATTGCTTTATTTCTACTTAAAAAAATTCTGTAAAACGCTTTCGTATAATGTATAGTTGGTTTAGGTACGATGGTTAACAACCGACCCATAATGGGAGATGAGAGGGGAATAATAATTGGGTAGAATTATTTTAACTACGGAAAGTGGCGCGGATTTACCTTTGGATTGGACGAGCAAACACTCTGTTCAAGTGGTTCCGATGCACGTTATCATGGGTGATAAGGATTATTTAGATGGGGCGTTGCCGGTAGAGGATATATTTGATTATTATGAGCGAACCAAGAAAATCCCCTCCACAACTGCAACAAATGTTTATGAATATGAGGAATTCTTTAAACAGATAAAAACGGACTTTCCCGGTTGTGTCATTATCCATATAGGTTATACGTCTAAGGCATCTTCTTCCTTCCAAAATGCCATTATTGCAACGAAAGAGTTAAATGATATTTTTCTAATTGATGCATTGAACGTTACGGGAGGACTAGCTGCTATTGTGATGTATGCAGTAGATATAGTAGCAAAAGAACCTACGATTGATCCTGAACAGTTAGTCAAAAAAATCGAAGCGATCGTCCCGAAATCTAGGTTGGCTTTTGTTCCTGGCAGTCTAGAGTTTTTAAAAGCGGGTGGAAGAGTAAGTAACCTAGCTTATCTCGGAGGTGCTTTGTTGAAAATTAAGCCATGTATCGAATTAATAGATGGAAAACTCACATCTACTAAGAAGTATCGCGGGAATATGAGTACCGTCACGGAAAAACTGATCCAAGACTACATAAATCAATACGACATTGATAAAGGTCAAATTTATTTAGTATACTCCCTTGGCCTAGATGAAAAGATTAAGGAAAGAATGACCGATGTCGCAAAAGAACATGGATTTGAAAATATCAGTTGGATACAGGCCGGCGCCATGATCTCCACCCATGCTGGACCAGGCGGATTTGGAATTGCAGGCTTGGAGAGATAGAATTTGAAGTCACAGTGACGCCCAGAAGATTGTCGATGGTTTATAAAGCGGATGGGTGCCGCCACCTCCCGACAAAAGGGAGGTGGAAAAAATGACAACCTATTAAGCAATATCTATAGCATTTCAATTAATTTTCAGTGCTTGTTTTCATTTCTTCCTCACCGGAATCCAAACCTCACTATATGCGTACCCTACTTTGTCTTTATTCATTTTTGTGAACGAAAAAGAAGGGACATTAATGACCTCGTAATCGGAAGAGGGAAGCCATTCTGAATAGGTTTTGGCCATGGTTTCTTGTAGTGTTGATGGGAAGGGTCCTTCATTTGGAAAGATTGCCCATGTACATGCTTCGACTGGTACTATGTCTAATCGGTCACTTACTTGATTTTCCGTTGTTAACACACCAATCATGTGGGTTAAATCGCCTTCTTCTTTTATGAAATTAGCGTCAGCGTGGTAAGAGGCATTCACAATTTCATAAGGATCTATATTTTGAAGGGAATGCATTTCTTCTTTTTGTTCGTCCGTTATGCTTTGTGCAAGCTTTACAATCTCATTATTCACGCCTTCAAATTGCATTGGGACCCGTTTGCTTACACCAACTAAATTAAATGCAGGTTTATCTTCAATTCTAAATTCCATAGATGTTCCTCCTTTAACAGTTATTACGAATGAAAGTTTGGGAAACGATTTGCTTATTCCAGTTTTAATTACATCCGATGGTAAAAAACCACTCCATTTTTTAAATGCTCTAGTAAAGCCGTCGACTGATTGATACCCATATTTAAATGCAACATCTGTAACTTTATCACCATGTAATAAATCCTTGTTTGCCTCTGACAATTTTCTGTTTTTAATATATTCACTTAGCGTCAGCCCTGAAAGATAAAAAAAGATCTTTCTAAAGTGATAATCGGATACCCCGGCATATTCAGAAATTCTTTCAAGAGATAGGTCATCAGTTAAACGATTTTCGATATAATCGATCACTTGGTTTAATTCCTTTAACAATGTATCCCTCCTTTTCATGTCTTCATAATAGCAAAGCAATTTATATAATACTCGACATTTTTAACATAAAATATATCGGTTTACTGACAGATATTCAAACGAAGATGTAATGAAAAATATGTTGGACTGTTGATGGATGATTAAAAACATGCTCTGAATAGTAGACCTCAGTAATTGGAAAGGTAAGGGATAAAGTAATTTTAGGAGGGGTTTGTAGCGTGATTTCAGAGTCTAATCAATCAACAAAGGAAACTGTTGCAAGTCTTATGTTAAAGCAACTTGGGATGTGGGGAGTTAAAAGGATCTATGGGGTTGTCGGTGATGCCATTATTGGGTTTATGGATGAACTAGCAAAGCAGAATTCAATACAATTTATAGCGGTGAAACATGAATCGGTTGCCGCCATGATGGCTTCAGCTGAGGCAAAGTTAACGGGTAAGCTTGGCGTTTGTCTTGCAACGATGGGACCTGGTTTAGGAAACTTACTCAATGGTTTAGGGGACGCTTTTCTGGACAAGGCACCCGTATTGGCTATTACTGGTCAGGCTCCCACTCAAAAAATTGGGACAGACTATAAGCAGTATCTTAATCAACAAGAATTAATAAAACCACTCGCAGAATATACGTCTTTGCTCGCACACCCTGACGCCATTATAGATGTTTTAACAAAAGCGATGAAAACATCACTTGATAAAGGGGCTGTTACTCATCTATCGATTCCAAAAGATCTTTTTTCAATGAATTCGACTGCAAAAATTCAGCGGGAACCAAAAATGATACAGACTGCCACATCTATAGATGAACAAGATATCACAGAGGTTGTTGAATTAATGAAAAACGCAAAAAAACCAATGATTTTAGCAGGCCTTGGGGCAATACATGTTGTAAATGAAGTAGAGAAACTAGCAGAACTTTGGGGAGCGGGTATCCTTGTAAGTTTAGGTGCAAAAGGGGTGTTTCCTCAATCCTGTACGCACTTTTTAGGAGGAATTGGACAAGGGGGAAACCCTCATGCTAAAGATCTTTTTCAAGAGTCAGATGTTGTTTTAGTAGTAGGGAACTTGTGGTGGCCGGAAGGATATGTTCCAGAGCATGCGAAGGTGATTCAAATTGATGTTGCGAAAGAGAATATTGGGAAAGGTATACCTGTTGAGTTAGGTATTGTAGGTTCAGCTGAAATGCTTGTCCCACTGTTAACGAAACATCTTCATAGCGTTTCACAAAATCAAACTTGGGTAACAAACATCCAAAAGACAAAAGAAACATGGGATACTCAAAACGAGCAAGAAGGATTACAATCTTCACAACCGCTCCATCCTTCAAGAATTGTTAGAGCTATTGAAAATACTGTTCAAAACGATGCAATTATTACTCTAGATACGGGTGATGTAACTGTTTGGTTCAATCGTAATTTTCGCTCAACTAAACAACAAATCATCTTTTCAGGAGAATGGCGAACAATGGGATTTGGTTTACCTGCCGCTCTTTCAGCAAAACTGTGCTTCCCGGAGAAGCAAGTGGTTGCAGTCGTTGGGGATGGCGGGATTGAAATGACTTTAGCCGATTTATTAACGGCCATCCGATATAACTTAAATATTACAGTCATCATTTTCAATAATCATGCGTTACAAATGGAACGCGATAAAATGATAGCCAGCGGAAGCGTTCAAAAGGATGTGGATTTAACGAATCCTGACTTTGTAAAAATAGCCGAAGCTTGCTCGTGGAAAGGCTATTCAATCAGAGAAGATAGTGAATTAGAAGCTACCTTAAAAAAAGCATTATTACATAATGGGCCAGTATTGATAGAGGTTGAAACTGCGCCAATTTTTCATCCGGAAACAAAGAGCTGACCTTGGAAAGCTGGTCCCGCCCCACTGGAGTGTTAACGCTTTAGATAATCAGGGGTGGGACCCACAACTGGAAATGATCAATAGTTTACTAGAATAATATTTTAGTATAAAATCAGAGTAGTACATTATTGCTAAATCTTTTTCTAGAGCGGGGGACCCAAATTATTCATGCGGAATTTTTTTTTCGCTATTGGTGAGTTCTTAAATAGAAGGGGCTTATTGTTTCCCTTAGTCCTAACCTGAAAGCTAACCTCGTAAGCAATTAAGAGGAAACAGTATGGTAGAATAGTGAATCGGCAACAGCCGTTTATTTGTTATCTTATCTTTCTATATGTTTCCCTAACCTGAGTAATCAGAATCACATTATTAAGAAGGTGGGGTAATTTATGAAAAAATTCAAGTTAAGTTTAGCAAGTCAAATTTTGATCGGTCTTATTTTAGGTATTATCGTTGGTGGGATTTTCTACGGAAGTGAAACTGCTCAAACCTTTCTACAGCCATTCGGAGATCTTTTCTTACGTTTAATTAAAATGATTGTTGTACCAATTGTTCTTTCAAGTATCATCGTTGCGATAGCTGGCGTTGGTGATTTAAAATCAGTTGGTAAATTAGGTGCTAAATCCCTGACATATTTTATTGGAATGACCTTGGTTGCAATTGCAGTCGGCCTTATTTCTGCAAATTTATTCCAACCAGGTGCTGGTCTTGTAATGGAGCAGTTAGAACAAACTGATATCTCAGGTTATGTAGAAACATCAGAAGCGCAAGAAGGAAAATCTATTACAGATACACTCCTTCATATTGTTCCAACAAATCCGTTCCAAGCTATGGTTGAAGGAGATATGCTGGCAACTATTTTCTTTGCAGTTGTATTCGGTCTTGGAATTGCAGCTATTGGTGAAAAAGGAAAACCGGTTTTACGTTTCTTTGAGGGTATGGCAAATGCCATGTTTTATGTGACAAATTTATTTATGAAATATGCTCCGGTTGGTGTTTTTGCATTAATTGGTGTAACTATTTCAAAATATGGATTTGAATCACTTATTCCATTAGGCAAGCTAGCCATTACTGTTTATGGAACAATGATTTTCTTTGTAGTAGTTATTTTAGGATTATTGGCTAAATTTATTGGTTTAAATATTTTTAAATTATTGAAGATGATTAAGGAAGAGTTAATCCTTGCTTTTTCAACATCCAGTTCTGAAACCGTACTTCCGAGGATTATGGATAAAATGGAAAAGGCGGGAAGTCCTAAGCACATAGCAACTTTCGTTATACCAACAGGTTATTCTTTTAATTTGGATGGATCTGTTTTATACCAGGCCATAGCGTCTTTATTTATCGCCCAAATGTATGGAATTCACTTGAGCATTGGGGAACAAATCATGCTAATGCTAATATTAATGGTAACATCTAAAGGCATGGCTGGAGTACCTGGGGTATCCTTTGTAGTGCTATTAGCGACGTTTAGTACAATTGGTTTACCGGCTGAAGGATTGGCTTTTATTGCTGGTATTGACCGTATTCTAGATATGGGACGTACTGCGGTTAACGTCGTAGGTAACTCATTGGCAGCTCTAGTTGTAGCTAAATGGGAAGGCAAATATAACCCACCTACTGAAGTTGAAGCTGTTCAACAAGCATCGTAAATATGTGATATTAAGTAAGCACATTCCTAAAGGAGTGTGCTTGTTTTTGGTTTGGGACAAGGGACCTGTCCCTGTGTCCCTAAAAGGCAAATACGTGGTTTCCTATTGTGGTTGAAACGGTACGACTTCTCAGATAGGAGCTCGATGTTTTGTCAGGGTTGTAAAAGAATAATGCTCCATTCGTTGGATCCTCACCATTAAGTGCCCGTTTTGCAGCTTCTCTATGTTGGTCGTTAGGGGTTGCAGTAAGTAACGCACCATTTTCTGCTGGTGTAAATTGATAGTAACCGTAGCTTTTTTCAAACAAGACATCTTTTATGTTATTAGGAAATAAGGGACTATTTACACGATTCACAATTACAGCACCAACAGCAATCTGTCCCTCTAAAGATTCACCTCTTGCTTCACTGTGTATCATTTTCGCAAGCCATTCCACTTCTGCCTGGTTAACTACTTTCTGTTGTTCTGCAGCGAATGATGTTTCGTTTTGAACCGGAGCAGGGGCACTTGAAACACCTGAAGGAATCGTCAACGTTTGTCCAATCTGCAAACTATCCGAAGATAGATTGTTTGCCTTTTTAATCCCATCCACAGTTGTGCCGCTACGAGTAGCAATACTATATAACGTATCACCTGAAACAACCTGATAGGTAGTTTGATTGGTTTGAGTAGGAGTGGACATACCGCCGGAAGGAATCGTTAACGTCTGTCCAATCTGTAAAAAATCCGAAGATAGATTATTGGCCTTTTTAATTCCATCGATAGTTGTCCCGTTACGACTAGCGATACTATATAACGTATCACCGGAAACAACTTGATGTGTAGTTTGCTTTGTTTGAGTAGGAGTGGACGCACTGTCAGAAGGAATCGTCAACGTTTGACCGATCTGCAAAAAATCCGAAGATAGATTATTGGCCTTTTTGAGCATATCCACGGTTGTGCCATTACGTGTGGCAATACTATATAACGTATCACCGGGAACAACCTGATGTGTAGTTACATTGGTTTGAGCAGGAATATCAGTAATTCCAACAGGAATTGTCAAAATTTGTCCAATCTGTAATGAATCTGAAGAAAGATTATTTACGCTCTTAATTGCATCAACGGTTGTTCCATTAGCTTGAGCAATACTATATAGTGTATCGCCAGCAACTACAGTATGGGATAAAGTCTTCGAGTGTGTCTTTTTCCCAGTTGCGTCAGCTGCAGAGGCTTGAGTTGCAGGCAATGTACCAACACCTATGGCTGATAATAACATTCCACCAGCCATGATCTTAACGGTTTTAACCTTCAATGCAGGAAGAATGTTTTTTATAAAATGAACAGCTTTCCTTTCTATATCAGCCTCTTCCACTAGGGATGAGACTCCTAACTCAGAAGAGTATTCTGTTAAGTTCTCATCGAGGTATAAGATCACTTCAATTCCGTCTTCTGTTTCGTTTAGTTTATATCGTGAAAAACCATCCACCTATTTCACCATCCATTTGTTCTTTTCTACCTATTACTATCCCCAAGTTCTTCATTTTTACAAATTCAAATAATGTAATTGTGAGGAGGTAAAAAGCAGTTCGAAGATCGTCACGAATCTTCGACATGAGTATAAGAACGGATAGAATGCATTAGAATGTCGAAATATGCTATTTTAGTACATAATGACTCTTATATAGTCAATATTCAAGGGGGCAACATGAAGAGGATACGTTTGATCTATAGTTTATTAATTATCTCTTTTATAACAGCTTTAGGTTTTTCCATTTACTTTTATGAACATGTGCAAACGATTAATCAAGAAATGGAAAAGGTTTATTCTCCAGAAGTAACTTTACCAAAGTATCATTTTGTATTAATAGTGGAGGAGATGGAACATGAGTATTGGCAATTAATTGGTGAAGGAGCAAAGGATGCCGGTCAAAAGTATGATGTATTAGTGGAGTATATTGGGCCTGAAAGATCAAATACAGAAGAGCAATTGAAACTCTTTGACAAAGCAATTAAATCAAAAGTGGATGGTATTATCGTCCAAGGCCTTAACGAAAATTTTACCGACATGATAAATAAAGCAGAGCGTCAAGAAATTCCAGTTGTAACGATTGATACAGACTCTCCCGAAAGTATGAGGCATGCATACATTGGTTCAGATAATTACATGGCTGGCCAATTAGCAGGGAAAGCGTTGGTTGAAGATACGAATGGCCTAGCAACTGTCGGTATCATAACCGGCAGTTTGGACAACCCTCATCACCTAGAACGTTTAAAGGGATTTAAAGATGTCGTGGAGCAAGAAGAAGATATAAAAATTGTTGCGGTTGAAGAGTCAAAAATTACAAGGGTGGATGTAGAAGAAAAGGCGTACAACATATTAACGGAACATGAAAATATTACTGCCTTTTTTGGAACGAGTTCTTACAATGGGATTGGAATTGTGTCTGCTGCTAATTCTTTACAAAGGGAAAATGATATGTATGTCATTACTTTTGATACAATCGATGAAAATATGGAATTATTAAAGAACGGGGATATTGGAGCAATTGTGGAACAGCATCCTTTCGAAATGGGATACTTAAGTGTGGAAAAAATGATAGACATTATGAATGGCAAACAGACTAAAGAAATTACTCATACTAATTCATCAATTATTCGTAAAACTTCTTTAGATATTGAAGAAACAATGGTGGTTCCTAATGATAAAAATTAGAACAAAGTTACTTATTTATTTTGCAACCATCTTATTGTTAATTGTAATTTTGTTTGTTGTACGTGAGCAGAGTAATCAAAGCATTATGGAACTTCATAATGAGAACGATGAGTATTTGTTTCTATTAAATGATATTGCGAAAATGACGAATCAAACATTTGAAACGTTACAAATATACGTATACGAACCGCTACCTGAGAACCTGATTGATTATCAAGAAAGTAAGGAGCAACTAGTAAAACTGCAACAAAGGTTTAAGGATATTGAAAAGGAAAGTATTACGAAAAAAAATTATATAAATATCATGACCAGTTTACTTGAACAAACAGATAAGACAGTAGTTGCAGTAGAAAAAAATGACATTGAGGCCTACTCACTGTATATTAGTGAGGCGAATGATACATCTAGCTATATTCACGAAGAAACACTTAGTTTGATAAACAATGAGCTTAGCAATTATAAAGCAATAGATAAGTTATTAGATAAAAAGATTACTTATATGAAGAAGATGGCGATATCCATTCTAGTTGTGATTATCCTCTTAAGCATCTTATTTGCATTATGGTTTTCCAATGGGATAACAAGCACCATCGAAAGACTTTCTTTAGCAGCTAAAGAAATATCTGCTAGACGATATATGGGAGAGGATGTTGTCGTTTCAACAAAGGATGAACTTTGGTTTTTAACAAAGACATTTAATGAAATGAAAAGGAATATTCAAGAATCAATGAGTGAGATAGAAGAAAAGGCTAGGATGGGACAATTACTGAAAGAAATGGAATTAAAAAGCTTACAAAACCAAATTAATCCCCATTTCCTTTTTAATACACTAAACACAATTTCTAAGACATCCCTTATCGAGGGAGCGGAGAAAACAAGTGATTTAATTTCTTCAATCTCGACGTTACTCCGATATAATATTAGTAGTCTTGATCGAAAAACATTATTGAAAGATGAAGTTAAAATTGTAAACGAATATTTTTTTATTCAAAAGACGCGGTTTGGAGATCGAGTTGAGTTTATCGAAAACATTGATCCAAATTGCCTTTCAATTCCAATCCCTTGTCTTACACTTCAACCGATTATTGAAAACGCATTTATTCATGGAATTGAGGGAATGGCGGAGGGGGCCAAGATTGAATTACACATTTATGAAGAAGGTAATATGGTGCTCATAGAAGTTAAGGACAATGGGGTAGGGATGGATGATGAGACACTACAAAGCTTGATGGATCCAAATGACAGTAACGAAGTAACTACGATAAAAGAAGGTACTGGTCATTCAACTGGAATTGGCATGAAAAATGTAATCAACCGTCTTGCACTGTTTCAAAAAGAGAGTAAAGTTGAGGTTGTTTCAAGTATAGGTGAAGGGACTACAGTACGTATTAAATTAGTCAAAACGTAAAGAAGAATAAGTGAGGATTTTTTTATGATAAAGGTCATGTTAGTGGATGATGAACAGATTGAAAGAGATGGTTTAAAAATAATGCTTAGTAAGAAGCGGGGAAATTTTGAAATTATCGCTGAGGCTAAGAATGGAAAACAAGCAGTTGAATTAGCCATCTTACATAAACCAGATTTAGTCTTCATGGATATAAAAATGCCTGAGTTTGATGGCTTAGAAGCGATTAGGAGAATCGTTTCAGTTCTACCTAAAACAAAATTTATTATGGTCTCGGCTTTTGATACATTTGATTACGCTCGAGAAGCAATGAAATTTGGAATTAAAGAGTATTTATTAAAGCCTAGTAAATTGTCTGAAGTTATAGAGGCTTTTGATCGGATGGTCGAAGAAATCGAAAGTGAGAAGCAAAAAGAAAATGAAACAAAACAAATAAATCGACGACTTGAAAGAGCAAGTTCCTTTATTGAAATAGAGTTTATTGTTTCGTTCATTATGGATCACGTTCATGAGTTTAATGAGGAAGACTGGGAGGAATGGCTAGATCTTGAGCATAAACAAGGTTTTGTTGCTGTTTTTACATTTGAATCAGAGCATCTGCATGCTAGTCGTAAAGAAAAAAGCGACTGGTATCGCGTGTTGAAAGAAACAATTCATGACCAGTATTCCCATTGTCTTGTAGGTCCTTTGACCGGATTTCAAGTACCTGTTTTGAGGCTAGTAACTGACGAGGAATATAAAAATCATAAAATAAGAGAAGTGTTTGCTCGGTCGGTTATTCATCAAGTTCAACATTCGCTTAAAGAATGTCACTTATATGCTGGAATTGGGAGTATTATTTCTGATGTTAATCAGTTTTCTATTTCTTATAAGGAAGCAATCGATGCTTTAGAGCTAGCCTATACACAACCTGGTGCAGCCTATATGGTATTTAATGAACGGATTAAGCAAAGGCGCAAAGAACTAGTTCCTTTTGAAATTGAGAAGGAACTAGTTGATGCAGTGAAGAAAGGGGATAGTCAAAAGGGTTTACACATGTTTGAACTATACTTTCAGTCTATTCAACAGGCCTCAGACTATCAGGTTAAAACAATCCATAAGGCGATGGAAAACTTCTTTATTGTATTATCACGTGCCATAAAAGAGCTAGGGTTTGAGGAAGATATAGTGACAGGCTTGGGTCAATTTGGGACAGCAATGCAGATTAAAGAAGCAGCCAAATCACACCTACTCGTGATTATTGAAAGTTTAGCAGAACATCGTTCGAATGGTGTACAAACATTGCTACTAAAAGCAAAAGAATACATAGATAAAAATTATGCTAAAACAATTTCTCTCGAATCAATTGCTGTAGAAATTGGTATTAGTTCTTATTATTTAAGTAAGTTATTCAAGGAAAGGTTTCATCTTACGATTATAGAGTATTTGACAGCTACGAGATTAGAAAAGGCAAAAGAGTTATTATTAACACGTAAGTCATTAAAAGAAATTGCACTAAGTATAGGTTATAAAGATCCAAATTATTTTAGTAGAGTATTCAAAAAGGAAATCGGAATGACCCCAAGTGAGTATCGAACGAAATATCAACCGTAAAAAACAACGATCTTAGGTCGTTGTTTTTACTTTTTTAGGCAGGTAAATTCGGTGATGGGATTGGTTAAGTGATTTGAAGGTCTAACATAAAAAACAAGATAGTCTAGTAATTAACAAGATAATGAAGATGAAAGCGAAAACATTAATGCGTTTACATGATAATTTATATACATAGAAACCAAATGCTACCTGCTTCGAGGTTTATGAAAACGAAATCATACTGAGGAATTAATTCTTCTTCAGGAGGATAGTTGATTTGTTTTGAGGTAGGTTCCTTTTTAAAGAAAGTGTAAGGGTTATCAAAATAGTAATCCTTTCAAGGATGAGAGGGGGAAGAAAGAGGAAAGTCTCTTTCAAAAGTATATGAAAAAAAATAGTAATTTTTCGATTGTATTAATTACATTAGTAGCTACTCTTGGAGGTTTGTTATTTGGTTATGATACAGCTGTAATTTCAGGAGCGGAAGGAGCACTTCAAGCGTATTTTACAGACAGTCTCGGACTGAGCTCACTTGTTCATGGGATTACAGTATCAAGTGCTTTAATTGGCTGTATTATTGGTGGTATTGTATCCGGTTACTTCGCATCGAATGTTGGACGAAAATATTCGCTTGTTGTAGCAGCAGTTTTGTTTATCGTTTCAGCACTTGGATCAGCTTATCCTGAATTTTTATTCTTCACAAAGGGTAATCCTTCGATTGAATTGTTGATTACATTTAACATCTATCGAATTATTGGTGGAATAGGCGTTGGTCTTGCTTCAGCTGTTGCACCAATGTATATAGGAGAAATCGCACCACCAAAAATTCGTGGTACATTAGTATCATTAAATCAATTTGCCATTATTTTCGGTATGCTGGTTGTGTATTTTGTTAACTGGGGAATTGCTAATGGCCAAACCATTGAATGGATAAATGATATCGGATGGCGCTATATGTTTCTTTCAGAGGTAATACCAGCAGCTATATTTCTTGCTCTATTATTTACCGTACCTGAAACACCTCGATATCTTATTCAAAAGAATCAGGATGAGAAGGCGATGTCTGTTCTCAATAAGTTGTACGAAAAAGCTGTCGCTAAATCAACTTTATTAGAAATTAAGTCATCCTTTGACGGCAATAAATCAAAATCAAAACTATTCTCATTTGGGAAAACAATTGTTGTAGTCGGAATTCTGTTATCAGTTTTCCAGCAGTTCGTGGGAATTAATGTGGCACTCTACTATGCACCACGTATCTTTGAAAGCATGGGGGCGGCAAAAGATGCTTCTATGTTCCAGACGATAATTATGGGCTTGGTTAATGTTGTATTCACACTTATTGCGATTTTCACTGTTGACAAATTTGGACGTAAACCGCTCTTAATTATTGGTTCAATCGGTATGACAATTGGAATGTTTGGTGTGGCTGGCATGGCTTTCACAAACGTAATTGGAATCGGTACATTAATTTTCATTATCATTTATACGGCATCATTTATGATGTCATGGGGACCTGTAGTATGGGTACTTCTTTCAGAAATCTTCCCTAACAAAATTAGAGGTCAAGCCATGGCGATTGCAGTGGCTGCACAATGGGCGGCAAACTACTTTATTTCATCGACTTACCCAGCAATGATGGAGTTTAGTGGTGGATTAACATACTCCTTCTATGGAATAATGAGTCTTCTTTCAGCGGTTTTTGTATGGAAGTTTATTCCCGAAACAAAAGGAAAGTCATTGGAACAATTGGAGAATATGTTAAGTAAATCTAAAGAGGCAGTAAGAGAAGGTACTATTGAAAGCAAAAAAAGAGTAGTGTAGTGTGACAAATAAAGTGGAAGTGAAATAGTCTTATTTTAGAAAAGAAGCCAATCATTTTGTATTGGCTTCTTTTTTAGATCCTAAATTATCGATTTTTGGGACAAGGGACCTGTCCCTATGTCCCATTATAGAAACATCTTTTCTAATTCTAATGGTTCAATATATTCTCCGTCTTTGTATGCGCGCATGTTTCCTCCAGAGATTTCATCGATAAGTACAATTTGTCTGTCATCGCCAGTGCGTCCGAATTCGAATTTAATATCATATAATTCGATTCCTTTTTTAGCTAACTCGTCTTTAACGATACCACTGATTTGTTGTGTAAGTTTTTTTAATACCTGATATTCTTCTTTAGACAGGATACCGAGCATGTCTAAAGCGTCTTCACTGATTGGAGGATCTTCACGACCATCATCTTTTAAGGTTACTTCAACAAAAGCATCGAGAGCTTGGCCTTCTTCAGCATATAATCCGTATCGGCGAAGAAAGCTACCAACAGCACGATATCTGCAGATGACTTCAAGACCGCTTCCGAATACTTCAGCCGGTTTAACTGTCATAGTTGCTTGATCGATATCGGCGTCAATATAGTGAGTTGGAATTTCTCTTTCGTTTAATAATTCGAAAAAGTATTTAGTTAACTTTAATCCAGCACGACCTGCACCTTCAATTGTTAAACCAACCGTATTTGCACCTGGATCAAAAACACCATCAACGCCTGTTACATCGTCTTTAAATTGAAGTAGGTAATTTCCGTCCTGCAATTCATAGACATCTTTTGTTTTACCTGTGTATTTAAGCTTCATGTTAATCCTCCTACGTGAAATTTAATAACATAATAATCATATAGATAAAATAGTGTTTGTACAATAGTAAATACGAAATATTTTAGTGTGGATACACATGAATGTTAAGATTTTGGTGGGTATTGAGGGATTAACGGTAAAGAAGTATAAAATTCATGCGGATTTTAACCAAAAATCCATTCTATTAAACTATTATTCACAGGCATCTATGTTATTTTTTAAAAAAAGTTTAACTGAATTTTCTAAAAAATATTCAGTTTTGGAAGGATATAAAGTATATCAATAGAATATAAGTGGGTATAGGAGGGTGATATGATGAATCAGTTTACTGATGTGTTGGATGAAAAAACATTAGCAAGCTATCCACAACAGCCACATGGTGGCAAATTGGTGAATCGTGTACTTACCGGGAAAGCACAAGAGGAAGCAATGGAAAGAGCAAAGCATTTACCTATGATTATGGTAGATTTGGAGGCCGTCATAACGCTTGAAATGATCGCAACAGGGGTGTTGTCTCCTAATGAAGGTTTTATGGATGAAGAGGACTACAAGTCTGTACTTACGAAAGGCCGCTTGAAAAATGGAGTGGTTTGGCCTGTACCGCTAAGTTTCGCGCCAATTGGTGACCGAAATCAGCAGGTAATTAAAACTTTATCCGTCGGGGATGAGGTCGCTCTTGCGGATGAAACAAGAGAACCCGTCGCGATTCTAAAGTTGAATGATATCTTTCACTATGATCGTGAATTCCGTGCAACCCATCTTTTTGGCACAACTGACCGAAACCACCCTGGAGTTGATTCGATCTATCGTCGAATGGGAGATACCGCTTTGGCCGGCCCCATACAATTGCTTCGAAGAGTCCATTGGGGGCCATTTGAAGATATAAGAATGGAGCCGAAAGAAACTTGGAAGCTTTTTTATGAAAAAAAGAAGTTTAAATCTGTAGGCGGATTTATTACTGGAGCAAATCCTTTACACCGCGGACATGAGTATATTCATAGAAATGCGTTGGAAGAGTTAGAGGGCCTATTTGTTCAGCCACTAGTAGAAATGGCAAAGCGTGAATATACACGACACGAGTTTCGAATGTTGTCTTACCGCAGTGTACTGGATACATATTATCCAAAAGAAAGAACGATTCTTGCACCTTTAAGAGTTACTTATATATTCGCTGGTCCACGTGAAGCGGTTCTCCATGCGTTGATCATGAAAAACTATGGGTGTACCCACGCTTTAATCGGACGGGATCATGCGGGTATTGGTGATTTCTATGAAAAATATGCAAGCCATACGATATTTGATGAATTTACACCAGATGAATTAGGAATCGATATTCGCTTGTTCCATGAAGTGTTTTACTGTACTCGATGCAGTACGCAAGCAACTGACCAAACATGTCCACATGATGAACAATATCGTATTAATATCTCCGGGACTGGGATTCGTGAGTTACTGAGGTATGGGGTTTTACCACCGAAAGAAATAGTAAGACCAGAGTCTGCCCGGATTGCGATGCAGGGTGTGCAGCCGAAAGGTGTGGATGAGAACAATATGGCTATCTCACCTGTCGGTAAAACGATAAAGAGTATTTTCCCATATTATTTAACGAGATCAAGAATTGGTGGTCCAAAGCGAAGAAAACCGCTTAAGGTTGAGGAACTTACGATAGAAGATTTAGAAAATGTGATCATGGATGCACGTGAAAATGCCGATAAAATATATAGAGATATTTTCGAAGAGTTCAGTTATGTATCAGACACACTTCGTACCGCTCAGCCGGATTGGGTGGCATCAGCCAGAGAGTCTATCCATAAACAACAAGAAATGGTGGTTGAGTATTTAGAAGAAAAGGTAAATAAAGCATTGGAAAAGGCTTCCGATGAATTTATGTATCAGGATAAGTCCGAGGCAGAACGTGAACTAGAAGTTGCACGAAAAATATTTGATGATATCCCTTCACCACTTCGTTCAGAAAACCTAAAATATAGAGTTTGGAACCCGCTGCCATACAACCGTTACAGAGGTAGTGATGAGTAAGTAGGAAAAAATCACTCACGAATTGTGAGTGATTTTTTTATAGATTTTCTTATAAATAATCTTTTCTTAGTTCTTCTGGAGAACGTGGTGTAATATAGCTTGGTGCTACATCGAATACAGTTTTTGCACCAAATTGCTTTTCTTGGTTTAATCGGTATGCTGCTCTTGCATATGCAACTAATACAGCAGACGTAAATTCAGGATTGCTGTCTAATTTTAGTGAGAATTCATATACCTGTGTAGTGTCTTCACTAGTTTTACCACCACGAATGACAAATCCACCATGTGGTGCTTTAGAATGCTCACGGTTTAATTCTTCTTCTGAGATAAAATTCACTTCTGTATCATAATCTGCGAAATAGTTTGGCATTGTTTTAATTTCATTTTCGATAGCTGCTTTGTCTGCACCTTCCTCAGCAACGATGTAGCAGACGCGGCGATGCTTTTCAGCAGTTGTTAGTTCTGGATTTGAACCACTGCGCACTTTTTCCATTGCATCTTCAGATGGAATAGTATATTGTACACCGTTTTTAACACCATCTACTCGTCTTATTGCATCAGAGTGTCCTTGGCTAAGGCCTTTACCCCAGAAGGTATAATTTTCACCATTAGGTAAAATCGCATCCGCCATAACACGATTAATGGAGAATAAACCTGGATCCCAACCTACTGAAATAATAGCAGTCGTATTTTTTGCAGCTTCGTTTACAGCTGCATAGAATTCAGGGATTTTTGCATGTGTATCAAAACTATCTACAGTATTGAACATGCTAGCAATTTGCGGAGTTTGTTCAGGTAGGTCTGTAGCAGAACCTCCACAAAGTAACATAACATCAATTTTACCTTGATAATCACTTGCATTTGAAATGTGCTCAGCTTTTACATTTGGCTCATCAAGAACGAGGGCTTCTGGATCTCTTCTCGTAAAAACTGCTACTAATTCCATATCAGGAGATTGTTTAATAGCTTTAACTGCGCCTTTTCCAAGATTACCGTAACCTACGATACCTAGTCTAATTTTGTTGCTCATATACATTTCTCCTTTACTTCAAATACTATCAAAAAAATTATGTCAAGTTTAAATTGCCCAGTTAGCTTCTATGTAAACCTATTTTGGGTCTTTCGATTTCCAAACTTTTTTGATAATACTTATAATAATAGAATAAGTCCTCACTGCCAATAATTTTCTTCGATATTCGAAAAGTTTTTTTAACAGCTCATTGGAATTTGGACATAAAGGACCCACAAACTAAAAAGTTATATTTATATTTTAAACGTAGTAAGATTCATACAGGAGAGGTAGTTATAAATAGATTTATGGTATAAGTAGTTCAATCATTTATATAATGTGAAAATAGCTAAGGTAAAGTCCCTGAATGTTAAATACACTAGAATTAGAAGGAGTGATTGACATGAAAGTTATTGTAATCGGAACAGGAATAGTAGGTGCAAGTGCAGCGTATCACATGGCCAAAAATAATCTAGATGTCATCATGATTGATAAAAAACAAGAAGGAAAGGCAACTTCAGCTGGAGCGGGTATTGTTTGTCCCTGGATCAAAGAAATTGAAAATGAAACTTGGTATAACCTTGCTAAGGAAAGTTTTGTTTTCTATCAAGATATAATTTCTACTTTGCAAAATGAGGGCGAAGATGAAGTTGGTTATAAAAAGGTTGGTGCATTATGTGTCTCGTCAGATCCTGTTAAATTGGATGAAATTGAAAAGAGAGTGAAAACCAAACGGAAGGATGCACCTGAAATAGGTGATATTCTGCGTCTGAATGGTGAGCAGGCACGAGAACTCTTTCCACCACTTAACAAAAACTTGGAAGGTTTGTATGTATCTGGAGGGGCAAGAGTAGATGGCGCTTTGCTGCGTGATGCGTTAAAACGGGCTGCACAACGTCACGGTGCCAAGTTTGTCGAAGGCGATGCAGAACTAGTTCATGAGAATAATAGAAAAGTAATGGGTGTTACGGTAGGAGATAAAACGTTTTTTGCTGATAAAGTCCTCATCACCACTGGTGCATGGGCTCCTGAGTTATTGCAGCTGTTTGGTATCCAATTGAACGTCAATCCACAGCGAGGTCAGATTGCTCATATAAAATTACCAGGAATAAATAGTTCTGATTGGCCGATTATTATTCCACAGTCAACCCACTATTTGGTTCCATTTGATGATGGTAAAGTGGTTGCGGGTGCGACTAGAGAAACTGGGTCTGGATTTGATTATCGATTGACAGCCGGTGGAGTGAATGAGGTTTTGACTGAAGCCCTAGAGGTTGCCCCAGGTTTAGAAGATGGTACTTTAGAAGAGATTCGTATCGGATTTCGTCCAATGGGCCCAGATTTATTACCGATCCTAGGTACAGTTGATACACTTGAAGGCGTTTTGCTTGCTACTGGATTAGGGGCATCTGGACTTACAATGGGCCCATATATTGGTAGTTTAGCGGCTTCAATGATTCAAAATAAAGAGATTGAATTAGACCTTACAGCATGTCACCCTGATCGTGCGATTGAGATGAAAAAGTATGTATAATATCAAGTAGTGTTAAGAAAAACTAGGCTTTCTTTTACTTTTGTATGTACGATTTAGAGGAATAATATATTCTAGGAAAAACAATAGAGGGAAAACTCCTTTATTGTTTTTTTAGTTATACAAAACATCTAATTTATTTCCTGGAGTAAAGAATCAGACAGCATAGAGAAGGTATGGTATCCTAGAACAGATATCTCTGAAGAATAAGGAGTGTTCACGTTTTGACGCAACAGGATTTCACGCAAGGCTCAATCCGCAAACAACTAATTACCTTTGCTGGACCAATAATGTTAACCAATCTACTTCAGGTTTCTTACCAATTTATCGATAGTTTGTGGGTAGGAAATTTACTAGGTGCAAATGCACTCGGGGCAATTACAATTTCTTCTACAATTGTTATCACGGTATTGGCTTTTATTATTGGAATTAACAACGCCACATTGACAATCCTCTCTCAACAAAAAGGAATGAATGACGAGCAAGGATTAAAAAAATATGTGAATGCTTTTGTTGTTATATTATCAACGCTTTCGATTGTAGTTGGTTTATTTGGTTACCTTTTTTCAGAATCTTTATTACTATTTTTGAATACACCTATGGAAATGCTCAATGAGGCAAAGGCATACTTAGAAATAAATTTTATTGGTATTTTGTTTATTATGGGATATAACTTTATTGGCACTGTACTTAGGGCACTGGGGGATAGTAAGACTCCGTTGCGTTTTGTGCTCATAGCAGTTGTGTTGAATGCCGTTTTGGATCCATTATTCATTTTCTATTTTGATTGGGGAATCCACGGTGCTGCATGGGCAACTGTGTTAGCGCAAGGGATCTCATTTTTGTTGGCATTAGCGTATACTTTTCGAGGCAAGTTTGTTCCATATTCGATACCCTATTTACCAAGTAAAGAGGATATTTGGTTAATTTTAAAATTAGGAATTCCTGCTGGCTTACAGATGATGGTGATTTTCGCAGGTGTTACGGCCATTCTATCTGTAGTAAATTCATTCGATGGTGCGGTTGTAGCAGGATTTGGCGCCTCACAACGAATTGATAGTTTAATAACTATTCCGGCGATGGCATTAGGCACAGCGGTGAATAGTATGGCTGGTCAAAATATTGGAGCCAACCAATGGGAGCGGGTTCATCAAATTGCAGTGTACGGAACGATTTTCAATGTAATCATTATGGTGTCAATTGCTTTGATTGTCTTCATGTTTGCAGAAGGTTTTACAGAGTTGTTTCTTCAGGAAAAAGAAGCAGTGACTTTTGGAACGGATTATTTAAAAATGGTCGCTTTCTTTTATCCATTCATTGGCATTAACTTTATTTTGAATGGTGTCGTAAGAGGAGCGGGTGCCATGTATCAAGTACTAATACTAAACATTCTATCCTTCTGGCTTCTCCGATATCCACTTACTTATTTCTGCTCGAGTTTAATTGGGCAGAACGGAATTGCACTAGGGATTGGAATTAGTTTTATCATTAGCAGCCTTTTTTCATTTTCCTATTTTAAATGGGGTGGATGGAAAAAGAAGGAGCTATTCAGTTCGAGTACTGTATTAAAGAATAATGATTGATTAACAATGCTCTTGGGTTATTTCAGAGGGCATTGTTTTTTTATTCATGGATAAGTTTGTTCGTTTCAATTTAGCAAATTGGACAACTTTCTGTCGAAATTCATGGTTATTTTGCGCCTATTTTTAACATATGAATAGCTTGAAAGGGCGAAAGTTTAATCAGTTTTCATATACCTTTATCCTTTTGAAGGGGGTGAAAAGCATGTGGGTCATTCCTGAGTATGAAGTGATTAATACAGCCGCTGAGGTGACAATGTATTCCTACATCCGTGAGTAATACTACTAAACTTGCCTTACATGCTTTATTATGTCTGTTTGAAAGGATGGAGTAAAATTCGAGTCAGGGTCTTAGGAGTAGCAGCGGGAGGAGGCTTTCCACAATGGAATTGCGCATGTCCCAACTGTAGCGGTGTTCGCGACGGGGATATTAAGTTAAAACCGATGTTACAGTCCTCCCTTGCGATAAGTGCAAATGATAAAGACTGGTATCTCATCAATGCTGGTCCGGATGTTAGTAGACAGATTGAAACCTTTTCTGACCTTCATGCAGGACCTGGTATTAGGGAAACACCACTTACTGGTGTGATTTTAACCGATGCAGAGCTTGATCACTCAATCGGTTTATTGTCGTTACGAGAAGGCTCCCATTTAACGATATTTGGGACGGAAACGGTAAGGAAATGTTTACACACAGCCTTTCCTGTGTTTCCAATGCTAAAAAATTATTGTTCTTGGGAATGGCATTCACTTAATCCTGAATCTAAGGAACGAATTGGGGATACAAGTGAGGGGTCACTTCTGATTGAGACGATTCCTGTTTCAAGAAAACCACCTCTTTATGCTAAATCAAATAATGAGAGTTCCGAAGAAATATGGGAGGTTGGTCTACTTTTACAAAATGAACGGTCTGGAAAATGTGTGGCTTATTTTCCGACTTTAGATACGATGACTCCGGAAATTGAGTCTGCTTTACATAAAGCAGATATTTTGTTAGTGGATGGAACATTTTGGTCTGAAGATGAATTAGTTGCATTGGGTGCGACGAAACGGAATGCAAGGGATATGGGGCATCTCCCAATTAGTGGTACGTCAGGAATCATTGAGAGTTTAGCATCTTTTTCAGCTAAACGAAAAATTTTAATCCACATTAATAATAGCAATCCTATTTTGAAAAAAGGTTCCGAGGAAGCAGAGACGTTGAAACAACACGGTATTGAGATTGCCTATGAAGGTATGGAATTGGAGGTTTGAATATGCCACAACAAGGAGGGTTAGCAAGGGTGTCTCATGAGGTTGGAGAGCCATGGTCTCGAGAGGATTTTAAAGAACGATTAATCGATGTCGGGCGTTCTTCCTATCATGATAAACACCCCTTTCATGTGGCGATGCACGAAGGTACCCTAAGTCGAGAGCAAATCCGAGGTTGGGTAGCCAATCGCTATTATTATCAAAAATCTGTTCCGATTAAGGATGCGGTTATTTTATCAAAGCTTCCAACTAGGGAGTTTAGACGTGAATGGATACAGCGGATTATTGACCATGATGGAAATCATAAACAAGAAGGCGGCATTGAAGCTTGGTTAAGGCTAGGGGAAGTGGTGGGACTTTCCCGAGAAGAGGTTTTAAGTGAAGAACATGTGGTACCTGCTGTTCGTTTTTCCGTGGACGCTTATGTGAATTTTGCGAAAGAAAAGCCATGGTTAGAAGCAGTTGCTTCTTCATTAACAGAACTATTTTCACCCATTCTTATTTCAGAGCGGATTAAAATCCTTGAACGATTGTATCCGTGGATTGACCGGTCCGGACTTGGGTATTTCCGAAATCGCTTAACACAAGCACCTCGAGATACAGAATTTGCTCTGAATGTAGTACTGGATTATTGCAAGACATTAAAAGAACAGCAGCTTGCGGTTGAGGCCTTACAATTTAAGTGTGATGTACTTTGGGCACAGCTTGATGCGATTGAAAAAGCTTTTCCAGATTAAGGTATAAGTAAAGGTGGTGGGGAAAATTTGACTACTAGTTTTCCAAAACTCGCACAAAAGGGGCGACTCAAGTTTGATAAGGTAAGAGAAAAACATCTTCTTTTGTTACCTGAAAAGGTTGTGGTTCTGAACGAAACTGCCGCGTCAATTCTTGCTCTATGTGACGGAAATGAATCAGTTCACACCATCACCGAAAAAATGAGAAGTTCCCTAAAGTCTGAGAATTTGCCTGATTTCGAAGTCATGCAGGCGGATATCACAAAGTTTATCTTACAGATGGTGGACGAAGGATGGGTGGTGATGCAAGATTCTAGAATCAAAGAATTATAGAGTGCAGCCCCCTTTTTCGCTGCTTGCAGAGTTAACGCATCGTTGTCCCTTACATTGTCCATATTGTTCAAATCCATTAGAAATGACACGAAAGGAAATGGAAATATCAACAAAGGATTGGAAGCGGGTATTATCAGAAGCTGCCAATCTTGGAGTTGTTGAGATTCATTTTTCAGGAGGAGAGCCGCTTTTAAAAAATGATTTAGAAGAACTGATTCACCATGCGAACTCATTAGAAATGTACACGAATCTGATAACAAGTGGGATTGGGTTAACTGAGGAAAAGGCAAAGCAGTTTAAGGAAGCCGGGTTGGCCAATGTCCAAATTAGTTTTCAAGCTGGAGAAGAAAAGCTTTCGGATAAGATTGGCAGATTTAAGGCGTTTGAAAAGAAACGGAAGGCTGTTGAAGCAGTCAAGAGGACGGGAATGCATTTATCATTAAATGTCGTGTTGCATCGGTTGAACATCGATACATTAGATGAAATTATTACGTTTGCTCATGAAATGGGCGCGGAACGGCTGGAATTAGCAAATACTCAGTTTTATAATTGGGCTTTACTTAACCGGGATCAGCTCATGCCAAGTCGAGAGCAAATTGAGCGGGCGAGTGAAGTTTTTGAAGCAGCAAGAGCACGCCTAGGGAGAGAAATGGAAATTATCTGGGTTATACCTGATTATTATGAATCAACTCCCAAGCCATGCATGGGCGGTTGGGGAGCGGTCGCTCTAACTGTGGCCCCCAACGGAGACGTGTTACCATGCCCAACGGCTGGGATGATAGAAGAAATTTCTTTTGAAAATGTTCGTGAGCGGTCATTGCAGCAAATTTGGTATGAATCAGATTCATTTAATCGATTTCGAGGGGATGAGTGGCTACCAGAAACTTGTCGTTCATGTGATTTGGTACAGCAAGATGGTGGAGGATGTCGATGTCAGGCCTATGCCTTGACTGGAGACGCTCAAGCAACAGACCCAGTGTGTCACCTGGCACCTGATCATCATATCGTTAAAAAAGCAGTACAGGAAGCAAATAGTTCGCAAGTTGGCGAAACATCACCGTTGATTTACCGTAAAATAACAACACCAAAAATAAAAATATGAAATAGATGCTAGGGGCGATTTGTAAGAAAAAATTGCCTTTGGCATCTATTTTTGTTGTGGAAGTAGGTACTGTGGTTTTGAAGAAGTTTGTCTATTATGGTGATGAAGGACCGGGTGAAGTCTGGAGCTTGGCGTAAAGTCCTTCATCGAGTGATGAAGGACCGGGTGAAGTCTGGAGCTTGGTGTAAAGTGCTTCATCGAGGTGGTGAAGGACCGAGTGTAGTCTGGATCTTGGTGTAAAGTGCTTCATAGGGGTGATGAAGGACCGGGTGAATTCTGTGCTTCGGTGTAAAGTCCTTCATGGAGGTGATGAAGGACTGGGTGAAGTCTGGAGCTTGGTGTAAAGTCCTTCCTCGTGGTGATGAAGGACTGGGTGAAGTCTGGGCGTCGGTGTAAAGTCCTTCATCGAGGTGGTGAAGGAGCGGGTGAAGTCTGGGAGTCGGTGTAAAGTCCTTCCTCGAGGTGATGAAGGAGCGGGTGTAGCTAGGAGCTTGGTGTAAAGTGCTTCATAGGGGTGATGAAGGACTGAGTGTAGCCTGGGCGTCGGTGTAAAGTCCTTCATCGAGGTGATGAAGGAGCGGGTGTAGCTAGGAGCTTGGTGTAAAGTGCTTCATGGAGGTGATGAAGGACCGAGTGTAGTCTGGGCGTCGGTGTAAAGTCCTTCATCGAAGCTATGAAGGGGAAAACGAGAGTAACCTCGTCGCCGAATCCTCTTCATAAGAATTATGAAGGGGAAAACGAGAGCATCCCCGTCCCCCAATCCTCTTCATAAGAGTAATGAAGAGGAAAACGAGAGTAACCTCGTCGCCGAATCCTCTTCATCGAAGCTATGAAGGGGAAAAGGATAACAATCCCGTCGCCGAACCCTCTTCATCACGGGTATGAAGAGGAAAAAGCGAGCAACCCCGTCGCCGAAACCTCTTCATCGGAGCTATGAAGGGGAAAGCGAGAGCATCCTCGTCCCCCAATCCTCTTCATAAGAGTAATGAAGAGGAAAACGAGAGTAATCCCGTCGCCGAATCCTCTTCATCGAAGCTATGAAGGGGAAAAGGAGACCAATCCCGTCCCCGAATCCTCTTCATCAGAAGCTATGAAGGGGAAAGCGAGGATTAAGTCCATATAATTGTGTAAAAAGAAAAAGAGTCAAATCAATTCCATTTGGCCACAATGTTATCAGCGACGAAAACATTAGGAGGAATTAATTTTGACTCAACTTCAGTTTACCCTAAATTTGGACAATTTAAAAGATGCTGTTATGAACTCTAATATCGAAGCGGTTACTAAAGCTTCCATAGTCTTAGTACTGAATGAAATAATGGAAAAAGAACGTGATGAACACTTACAAGCAAAAGCTTATGAACGAACAGTTACTCGTCGAGATTACCGAAATGGTTATTATGAACGTGATTTACTATTATCTAACGGACGAATTACTTTGCGTGTTCCTCGTACACGTGAAGGTGACTTTTCTCCATCTATATTTGAAAAGTATGAACGAAGCGACCAAGCTTTTGTTCTTTCTATGTTAGAGATGGTTATTAATGGGGTATCTACTGGAAATGTTACGAAGGTTGTAAAGCAACTCTGTGGAGAAAATGTATCGAAATCCTTTGTGTCATCACTTACAAAGAAACTTGAACCAATCGTTAATCAATGGGCAAATCGACCATTAAACGTCATGTACTATCCGTATATTTTTGCAGATGCCATGTACATAAAGGTTCGTGAACATCACCGTGTTGTTTCAAAAGCAGTTTATATTGCTACTGCTATTAATGAAAAAGATCAAAGAGAAGTTATTGGTCTAAAAGTAGATCATGTAGAAAGTTTTGATGCTTGGCAAAGCTTTTTCAAGGATTTAAAGTCACGCGGGTTACAATCACCTAAGCTAGTTATATCAGATGCTCATGAAGGGTTAAAAAAGGCTATACAACGTGAATTTATTGGAACCTCATGGCAAAGATGTACTGTACATTTCAAGCGTAATATAATAGGTGATCTTCCAAAAAAAGATATGGCACAGGTAATCTTTGATTTAAAAAGAATATTCAGTGCTATGACTAGAGAAGATGCTTGCGCGTTTAAAGAAGATTTTATTAAGAACTATCGAGATAATTCTAAACTAAAAAAAGCAATACAAATCTTAGAAGAAGGCTTCGAAGATGCCATCCAATACCTAAATGAACCATGTTCATACCACACTTATATACACAGTACAAATTCATTGGAGCGGTTGAACCAGGAAGTCCGGCGAAGAGAAAGAGTAATAAGAATTTTCCCTCACACTCAATCTGCCTTTCGCTTAATTGGAGCCATATTAATGGATTATCAAGAAAAGCAAGTTATGAAAAAGCTACCAATCAAAAAAAGATAGTACACGAAGCGAGCGAAATTTGTATGGGTAGGAAGGGGGTACCCCCTTCCTACCCATACAAATCAATTTCTTAACACAAGTAAATCTAATAACCTGATAATTATTGTTAGCCATAGAATTAATTTTACACAAAATTATGGACTTGACTAAAAGTAGATCACCTTCGTCGCCGAATCCTCTTCATCGAAGCTATGAAGGGGAAAACGAGACCAATCCCGTCCCTGAATCCTCTTCATCGAAGCTATGAAGGGGAAAAGGAGAGCAACCCCGTCCCCCAATCCTCTTCATAAAAGTTATGAAGAGGAAAAGAACAACAATTCCCACACTGAATCCTCTTCATAAAAGCTATGAAGAGGAAAACGAGAGCAACCCTGTCCTCGAATCCTCTTCATCGGAGCTATGAAGGGGAAAGCGAGAGCAACCCCGTCCCCCAATCCTCTTCATAAGTGTTATGAAGAGGAAAAGAACAACAATTCCCACACTGAATCCTCTTCATAAAATCTATGAGCGAAAACGCGAATAGCCCCCGCTCAGATTATAAATAAAGAAATTGGAACATCCGTATTAAAAATATCCCTCTCCCCACACCTAGTGAATAAATGCCACCACACTATGGAAGGCTTTTAAATAAGATTATCCCAATTACCTATTTTAACCAAGACTCAATCCAATGTCTCAATTCAAAGTGGTGAAAATATGCTAGTCAAAGAAGACCATACAGATAGAATACATCCCGTGGTCAAAAAGCTAATGTTAGTCAATCTAATTCGAAGTATAGGACAAGGTATGATGGTTGTTGTGTTAGCACTATACCTAGATGATTTAGGGTGGAGTTCTGTTAAAATCGGAACTGTGCTAGCTGCAGGTGGATTGCTGGGGGTTTTTCTTGCACCGTTTGTTGGTATATTCAGCGACCGCGTAGGCAGGAAACCTTTTGTTCTGGTTTCGGAACTTTCGACGGCAGGGTGTGCATTGATTGGAATCCTGTCCATCAATCCTTTCCTATTGTTTATTGCGATTGCCTTTTCCGGTTTTGGAAAAGGAGATGCTGGTTCAGCAAGCCCGTTTGCTCCTGCGGAACAGGCATGGCTTGCATCTTTTATCAAACCCTCGGAACGAGGAAAAATCTATAGTCTCAATAATGCGCTAAGCTTTTTTGGAATGGCGACAGGGGCGATGCTAGTGGGTACGATGGGGTTTGGCAACCTCTCACTTGGAATCTCTGTCTACCATCTCGCCTTTTATGCTACATTTGCATTTTCAATTGCTACGACTGCCATTGTATTAACAGTTAGTAGAGAATCTTTTAACCGAAAAGAAAAACCAATAGAGAAGATGAGCGAGAATGAAGAAATGAAAATTACAAAGGAAGAAAATACAGCTATTTTAAAATTAGCAGGGATTAATGTGTTGAATGGGATCGCAATTGGATTGACGGGGCCGATGATGGCTTACTGGTTTTCTGTGAAATTTGGTGTAAGCAGTGCGCAAATTGGTAGTACATTAGCTCTTACTTTTTTTGCGACCGGTATTATTTCGATGTTTCAAGCTAGAATTTCACATAAATATGGGACAGTACAATCGATTGTAATGGTTCGTTATGTAGCATGCCTTCTTCTCATATTAATGCCATTGTTGTCCTCATATGCACTTGTATCCATTCTTTATATTCTAAGAACGGCATTAAATCGAGGGTCACAAGGTGCAGGGCAAGCACTAAGTGTTAGCCTAACGCGTGGAAAAAGAAGTGGATTTGCATCAAGTATTAATCTTTTATCAATGCGTCTGCCAATTTCAATTGGTCCGTATATTACTGGCTATCTTTTCGGGTTAGGTGCTTTGGCTTTACCTTTTTATCTTGCAGCTGGATTACAAGGTAGTTTTGCCTATTTCTATGGTAAGGCTTTCCGAGCCTACGATACAAAAATGAAACTAAACCCATCATCTGGATGAAAAAAATCGGCAAGCAACGCTTGTCGATTTTTTAAAGAAAGCTAAACAGGATGATGATAGCTATGGGTATTAAAATAATTAAATACCCAATTGGGTTACCGAAGTTGATCGTCCAGCCTACACCAAAGCGTTTTTCAACAAAGATGGAAGGGTCATTTTTGTTGACATAAAAGAGACCGCCAACCCAGTGCTTGTCATCGTCATAATCTGTTATGCCTGCAGCTGCTTCATCAATGGATCGTTTATCTGAACGGCCAACTTTTAGAGCAAATGCTACCGTAGAGCCTAAAGTAATAACTAGGAAAATAATTGGTACGGCCATAACAATCGTTCCGTCCACAATATCAGGATGTATCGTTCTTAATTGAAAGAAACTAAACATTCCCGTTAATAAAATAGACGTTAAAAATAGTAACCAGCTTGTATATTTACGTAATGTTAATTGTCGCAATCGTGAAGCGTTTGTTGCTGTTGCACTTAGTTTAATGCCTGATTTTTTTGTGCTTATAATAATCGCTAGAAACATTACCTGCATCACAAGCAACATGAGTGGGGATGAAACGGCTGAAACAGGTGTTTTATCAGTAAAGGCATCAGCTTCGCCGTTAATTCCCCAGTGAGTTGGAATCTGGTCTGGAAGAAGAGTATATTGAGAAATGGTATAACCGATTACACCAACTGTGATGAATATGGGTACTAAAAAGACATACCAAGGCAGCATTTCATCCTTAGCACGTGCTGACAGATCAGCGATTTGAATTTGTTTTATACTTTCTCCCCATTTCATTTTCTTTTTTAACTGAAGAGTTTTTCCGTGAAAATAAAAATAGAGGGTAAAGCTAAACAAAATAATCGCAAATTGAATAACGGTTCCAATCAAAACGGTCTGTTCTTCTGAGGCGCTGCTAGAAAGTACCCATATTGCGTAACTTACCAAAGAGATTATAGATAAAAGGGATACAAGCAGGGAATATTTCTTTTTAAAAGAAGAAAGTTTTTCATTATTAATATGTTTTTCGGGAACTGTAATCCCGAAGATAACTGTGCGTTTCACAAGAAAAGGAACTGCGATCTGAATCCCGGCTAGAATAACCGCGATTATGAGAAAGATAGCCAACGTCATAATTATGCCTCCTTATTTGATGAGTTTTTTAAATGATTTATAGTAGAAGAAACTAATTCTTGAATTTGTTCATTGGACATACCGACAACGAGTGATTCCGCGATGAGTAATTTATAGTTTTCCTTTAACCTGTTAAAGGAAAAATCGTTGAAATCGTGTGGGGAAGAAATCACCGCCCCAGATTTCGGAACGATTCGAATAATTCCTTTTTTCTCAAGTTGGTGATAGCTTTTGTTAACTGTGTGCATGTTAATGCCAAGGTCTGCGGCAAACGTTCTCACGGATGGTAGGGAATCACCTGGCTGAATCAACCCTATAGCAATTCCTTCAATGATTTGATTGGTCATTTGTTGGTAAATGGGAATATCGGATTCGGGCTCAATTCGAATAATCATTTCAATCCCTCCTATCTGTTCTATGTATAGTATAACACGTTTGTTATACTAAAGGTATAACAAAAGAGAAAAAAACTTGACGAAACTTAAAATCATTGTTAGATTTTTTAAGTTATATGAATATAGTAATTTGTATATGTTCGGGAATATGGCCCGATTGTTTCTACCAAGCTACCGTAAAAAGCTTGACTACAAATGGTTTATAAGGATATGATTTGTCCTTTGGACTAAATTTTGTACGTGCTTTGGTAGGTCTACACTATCAAGGCTTTTTTTATTTTGAAAAAATAAATCAAAGCAAAATGGGGAATATAGAAATATGAAAAATTATTTTGACTTCAATACGCGCCAAACAACATATAAGCAGGAATTTATTGGCGGACTCACAACATTTCTATCGATGGCCTACATCCTTGTGGTCAATCCTATCGTTTTAGGTGAATCAGGGATGGACAAAGGTGCCGTTTTTACGGCAACCGCAATAACTATTATTCTTGGCTCGCTGCTTATTGGTCTCCTATCTAATTATCCAATCGGGATTGCCCCTAGTATGGGTCTAAATTCTTTTTTTACGTATTCTGTTGTGATTGGGATGGGAATTCCTTGGCAGACAGCATTAACGGGCGTTTTCGTCGCAGGTATCTTATTTGTCCTTTTAAGTGTCTTAAAAATCCGTGAAAAAATTATTAATGTGATACCGCAGGATTTGAAGTATGCGATTGCGGGTGGGATTGGTTTTTTTGTTGCGTTTATTGGACTAAAAAATGCGAAGATTATTGTCGGAAACGAAGCTACATTTGTATCACTTGGAGACTTCACATCTGGTGCGACTGTGCTTGCCTTATTCGGATTCATCATTACCTCCATAATGCTCGTTAGGGGAATTCGTGGTGGTATATTTTACGGTATGGTTATTTCTTCAGTTGTGGGGATGATCTTTGGGATTATTGAGAAGCCTGCAGGTATCATAGGAAAAATCCCAAGTCTTGAACCAACATTTGGTGTTGTTTTTTCTGAACTTCCAAATGTATTTACACCAGACTTAATTATTGTCATTTTTACCTTTTTATTTGTTGGATTTTTTGATACAGCAGGCACATTGATTGCTGTTGCGAGTCAGGCTGGAATTTTAAAGGATAATAAAATTCCAAACGCGGGTCCTGCATTATTATCGGATGCTTCTGCAACTGTTATCGGTTCTGTTCTAGGAACGTCACCAACTGCTTCCTTGATTGAATCTACTGCAGGTATTGCAGCTGGTGCACGAACTGGTTTTTCATCAGTTGTCATCTCAGGCTTTTTCTTTTTAGCCCTCTTTTTCTCGCCATTGTTAGCGGTTGTTACATCCGAAATCACCGCTCCAGCCCTCATAATCGTGGGTGCAATGATGGTGGCAGAAGTGCGACATATTGACTGGACGAAATTAGACATTGCCATACCAGCATTTACGACAATTATTATGATGCCATTGACATTTAGCGTCGCAACAGGAATTGCTTTAGGTTTCATCATGTATCCTGTTACAATGCTTGCATTGGGAAGACATAGAGAAGTACATCCAATTATGTATGTTCTTTTTGTTACGTTTATTGTTTATTTTATCTATGTTTAAAGGAATATCCCCTGGAGATGTACAAACAACATGTCCAGGGGATTTTGTTTTTGATAAAATAACCTAGAACAGACTTAGACGATGGGGAGGGTTGGGACAAGGGACCTGTCCCTTTGACCCGTTATGATGAAAATTTTAGTTGTTGAGGATGATAGGACGATCGCTTCTGGGTTGGATTATACGTTGAAGCAGGATGAGTATGAGACGATTGTTTGTCATAATGTTGAGGATGCTAAGCAGATTATTTCAGATAGTTGGAACAGTATTAATTTGTTTTTATTTGATTTATCTTTACCAGACGGAAGTGGATATGAGCTATGTGAGTTAGTAAAGAAGCAAGGTGATAAACCTGTGATTTTTTTAACGGCTTTGGATGACGAAGTGAACGTTGTGATGGGTTTAGACATGGGTGCAGATGATTATATTACAAAGCCATTCCGTATTCGTGAGTTAATGTCACGGATCAAATCGGTGCTTCGTCGTTACAATAGGCAAACAATGGCACAAACCAAGAATGTTTTTGAAATAGAAAATATTCGTATTAATACGTTAGAAGGTAAGGTTTATAAAAATGGAGAGGAGGTACTTCTGACTTCATTAGAATACCGTCTATTTTTGATATTCGCGAACCACATTGGTCAAGTTCTTACTAGAACACAATTACTTGATCGAATTTGGGATGTAGCGGGTGATTTTGTGAATGATAACACATTAACCGTTTATATCAAAAGATTACGAGAGAAGCTTGAAGATGACCCACAAAGCCCGAAAATTATTAAGACAGTCCGTGGAATGGGCTATAAGGTTGGTGAGTAATATGTTGCGTAACCGGGAAATCCAGTTCTTACTTCTGGCTCTTTTTTCTATAACACTGGTTGCGTCTTTGTTTGCCTATTTTCTTTTTTCTGGACTTGCTGCACTACTCGTTTTTTTCACAGCAGCTCTACTGATTGGATGTATTTTGGGATTTACGAAGTGGAGATATCGTGAAATTGAAAAACTTTCTGGATATTTACGGAGGATAACGAGTGGTGATTATAGTTTAGATGTAAGAGACAATCATGAAGGCGAGCTTAGCATCCTAAAGAGTGATATTTATAAAGTGACATTAAAGCTATCTGAGCATAGCACTCTTTTGCAACAGGATAAGTTAAAACTTACGAATGCAATTTCGGATATTTCGCATCAGCTAAAAACTCCACTTACCTCCATGATGGTTATGGCTGATTTATTGGGGGATGAGAAACTAGATGATGCAAAACGGGGTGAATTCACAAATAACATCCGTATTCAGCTAGAAAGAATTGAATGGCTGGTGTCATCGTTATTGAAACTTTCAAAAATTGATGCTGGAACTGTTTCTTTTAAGAAGGATACAGTCTATGTTTTAGAGCTGATAGAACGTGCAATTCAACCTGTATTAGTTCCAATGGATATTAAACAGCAAAACCTGCATGTTGAAGGAGACAAAGAGGTATCCTTTCTTGGGGATTTCAACTGGACATCAGAGGCACTTCTTAATATTTTGAAAAATTGTGTTGAACATACGCCTGATGGTGGAAAAATATCCATTTCATTTTCTGAGAATGCATTATATACCGAGATTATTATTTCAGATAATGGAAAAGGCATAGCCAAAGAAGATCTCCCCTATATCTTTAAACGTTTTTACAAGGGGAAGAATGCAGGTGAAGATAGTGTCGGAATTGGTCTAGCAATGGCCCATAGTATTATAAATAGTCAACAAGGTGATATTGAAGTGAAGAGCAGTAAAGAAGAAGGCACGCAGTTCAAAATAAAACTTTACAAACAGGTGATCTAGCGTATACAGCTGCGTATTCCACCTAAAGTGAATAAAATGTCACTTTCGTAGTCACTTTAGAGTCATCTTAGACAGATATACTGAACTCAACATTGAAATTATGGAGGTTTACTTATGAATATATTACAAATCGAGAATCTGTCTAAGATATATGGAAAAGGTGAAACAGCAGTTAAGGCACTTGATAATGTTTCATTTTCAGTGAAAAAGGGAGAATTTGTAGCCATTATTGGTCCTTCAGGTTCAGGTAAATCAACACTATTGCACCTACTCGGTGGTGTTGACCGACCATCTAGCGGTAAGGTACTAATTGATAACACAGATATTTATGATCTAAATGAAACACAACTCGCGATTTTTAGAAGGAGACAGATTGGGTTAATCTATCAGTTTTATAACTTAATTCCAATCTTAACGGTAGAAGAAAATATTACATTACCCATGCTATTAGATGAACATAAGGTTGATCCGAAGCAGTTTGCGGATATTGTAAAGATTCTCGGTTTAGAACAACGTTTAAACCATTTACCAAATCAGCTTTCTGGAGGTCAGCAACAGCGGGTGTCGATAGGTCGTGCCCTTATTAGTAATCCAGCGATTATGCTAGCAGATGAACCGACTGGAAATCTAGATAGTAAGAATAGCAGCGAAATCATTGAACTTTTAAAAATGTTCAATAAAACCTATAATCAAACCTTGCTTGTTATTACCCACGATGAGCGAATTGCCCTTCAAGCTGACCGTGTCATTTCAATAGAGGACGGAAGGATCGCTAAGGACGAGGTGATTCGTCCATGAACATCATTAACAAACTGACGATTCGACATTTGAAGGAAAATAAACGAAGAACCCTCGTCACAATCATTGGTGTTATCATTTCTGTTGCAATGATAACAGCTGTTGCAACACTGGGTGTCTCTTTTTTAAACTTAATGATTCGAGATAACATTGCGGACAACGGGGAATGGCACGTCAAATATAACGATGTCAATGTGGAACAAATCAAGGCAATTGAAAAAGATAGTCAAACGAAAAAATTAGTCCTTTCAAATGATCTAGGCTATGCAAAACTTGAGGGTTCGAAAAATAAGAGTAAACCTTATCTGTTTATTAAAGAATATAACACAGCAGGGTTTCAACAATTTCCAATTGAATTAGCTGAAGGACGTTTACCTTTAAAGAATGATGAAATTGTCATATCCGAAGCAATTGCCGATAATGCTAAGGTCGAATATAACATCGGTGACAAACTTTCGGTCGAAATCGGAAAAAGATTAGTAGCCGGTGAAGAGGAACCGCTGGGTCAGAATTATTCATTGCAATCCGATGAAAATGGGGTTACAGAAAAACTTAAGATTGAGTCTAGTGAAACGTTTACTATTGTTGGGACCATTAAACGTCCAACATGGGAACCATCATGGTCGCCAGGATATACGGTGGTTAAATACGTAGACAAAAATGCTTTGGGTAAAAATCGTACAGCAGACGCAGTTGTGGTATTAGAAAAAGTGAAGGGTTCATTATATCAGCATTCAGAAACCATTGCTAAAGAAAATGGGATCAATTCTGTATCCTATAATAAAGAATTATTACGCTTTTATGGAGTCACAGACAATGATAGTCTGCGTCTGACCTTATTTTCTGTGGCAGGTATTGTCATGGCAGTTATTATTATTGGTTCAGTCGCATTAATCTACAATGCTTTCGCAATTAGTGTATCTGAACGGTCAAGACATTTAGGAATGCTATCAAGTGTAGGAGCGACAAAAAAACAGAAGCGGAATTCCGTCTTCTTTGAAGGAGCTGTGATTGGTGCGGTTAGTATTCCAATAGGTATCCTTTCGGGTCTTGCTGGAATTGGGGTAACCTTTTCATTTATTAACACTTATCTTGAAGGAGCTCTAAATGTTGCTGAAAAACTAAATGTAATTATTACACCAGCTTCTCTTTTAGTAGCCTGTGTGATTTCAATTGTAACAATTTTTATCTCCACCTATATTCCAGCGATGAGAGCGTCAAAGGTTTCAGCGATTGATGCGATACGTCAAACACAGGATATCAAACTATCAAGAAAAACAGTTAAGACATCAAAACTTGTACGTAAACTATTTGGGATTGAAGCTGAAATTGGTTTGAAAAATTTGAAACGAAACAAGAAAAGATATCAAGCAACTGTTTTTTCGCTTGTCATCAGTATTGTCCTCTTTTTGACAGTGTCATATTTCACAGAGGACCTGAAGAAGTCGTTGGAACTATCTGTAGATAATATTAATTATGATATTCAAGTGATTAATGATCAGATGGGCAAAGAAGATCTATTACCATTCACGAAACTTGATTATGTAACGAATTCAAGTATTATTCAAACGATCTATTTAACAACATTAACAGAGAAAGATCAACTTCCAAACGAGTTATTAAAATCTATAGAAAAGGATCCCTCCATTTTACAAGATGGAAAATTTTCTTATTATGTAAGATTACATGGTTTGGATCATGACAGTTTCAATACCTATGCAGCAAAAGTAGGTACGGATTCTGGGGAATTTGAAAATACAAATGAACTTAATGCGATCATAATCGATAACATCAACTATCAAGATTACGAGACGGGGAAATTTATTGATACAAAATCTATTCATATAAACGTAGGAGATACACTTGCACTTAATTTAATGAACTATGAGACTGAAGAGCAACAATTTTTAGCTAATATTAAAGCTCAAGCATTGACCGACCAGCTACCAATGGGTACTACAACATCTAGTCTTGGTGGATTAGATATAATTGTTTCAGAGGATATATTAACAAAGGTTGTTGAAGGAAATGAGAAGGCAAAAAGTGAAATCCAAACTGAATTATACATGAATAGTTCAGATCCAATGGCAACACAGGATGAGTTGGATAAAATCACAGACTCTGGCACGCATGTCTATAACGTCTATCAAAGAAGACAAGAACAAGAGCAAATGATAATAATGATGTCTATTTTCACCTATGGCTTTATCGCCCTGATTTCGTTAATCTCTATTGCAAATATTTTTAATACAATTTCAACGAGTATCTCGCTTCGAAAACGTGAATTTGCAATGCTGAGATCAGTGGGGATGACCCCGAAAGGCTTTAATAAAATGATTAATTATGAGAGTGTATTTTATGGTGTAAAGGCTCTACTATATGGTCTTCCAATAAGCTTTGTCATCATGTTTTTAATTTATTGGTCACTTAGGAATACGTTTGAATATGGATTTAATCTTCCATGGATGAGTATCTTATTTGTCGTAATCATCATCTTTATTATTGTAGGGGCAGCCATGCTGTATTCAATACAAAAAGTGAAAAAAGAAAATATAATCGATGGGTTGAAACAGGAGAGTATTTAAAAAGAGTTTAACCCACAATATCAAAAAGGGACTTGGCTACTTTTGTGGTCAGGTCTTTTTTTGAGAAAACAATTTAATATATATAGACGTAATTATTTGTTACAATCCGAATAATTTGTATGGTGATTGGTTTATCGAAATCTAATGTGTGTTTATGAAGGAAAGGGAGAAATTATTTGATATAATAAAAAGCATCTCACAATACGTGGTGAACTCATACACCTTAGAAGATAACAGAGAAATTTACATACCATGGAGGAGACAAATGAAATTAATTCAGAAATATCTTTTAGAATATGAATTGGACCCAACAGTAGTTAAGTATCTTTCAACGATAATAATGATTCTCTTTATCGCACTTCTTTGTATTATCGCTAATTTTATTACAAAAAAAGTGATCATTAGGATTATCACAAAAATCGTAACTAGTACAAAATTTACATGGGATAATATGCTTCTTGAGAGGAAGGTTTTCCGCAGACTATCCCATATTGTTCCAGCAATTATCATTCACTTCTTCGCTTCTACCTTTGAGCCGTATGATGATGTTATTAGAATGGCTGCAAATGTCTATATCATTATTGTGGCATTAATGGTTATTAATGGAATTTTAAATGCAATAAATGATATTTATCAAACATATGAAATTTCTAAAACTAGGCCAATAAAAGGATATGTTCAGGTTGTGAAAATTGTCGTAATAACCCTTGGATTCATCCTGGTTATTGCAAACTTAATGGGGAAGAGTCCTTTTATTCTTCTCAGTGGGATTGGTGCACTATCAGCTGTATTCTTGTTGGTATTTAAAGATTCATTATTAGGGCTTGTAGCAGGAATTCAGTTGACCTCCAATGATATGGTTCGGGTTGGTGACTGGATTGAAATGCCAAAGTACGGCGCAGATGGGGATATTATTGACATATCTCTAGTTACAGTTAAGGTGCAAAATTTTGATAAAACGATTACGACAATTCCAAGTTATGCTCTTATATCCGATTCATTCATCAATTGGAGAGGAATGCAAACATCCGGTGGACGACGAATCAAGCGATCATTATTTATTGATTCAACGAGTATTTCATTTTGTACGGAAGAGATGATTGAGAAATTTAAAAACATCCATTATCTAGCGGATTATATTACAAAAAGAGAACATGAAATTGAAGAATACAACATGAAGCATGATATTAATCGTAGTAATCCAGTAAACGGCAGGGCTTTGACAAATGTCGGTGTATTTAGGGCTTATATTAGCAATTATCTTCAAAAACATCCCGGTATCAATCAGGATATGACATTGATGGTACGGCAATTGGCACCTACGGAGAACGGATTACCACTGGAGATATATGCCTTTACTAATGATGTAAGATGGGACGTATACGAAACGACTCAGGCTGATATTTTTGACCATCTTTTTGCAGTTGCTCCAGAGTTTGGAATACGCTTATTCCAAAATCCATCCGGTCATGATTTTAAGTCGATTGTGGCTGAAAATGGAGAGGATACAATGTTCAGAGAACGGGAAAATTGATATATTACAATAATTGAAAAAAAGGTAATATATTAAGTTAGGTATAACGCACATAAATAGAATTCTAACAAAAGATATAGTTATTAAAGGTAATATCCTATAGGGTATTGCCTTTTTGTTTTTTGAAATAGGATTTATTCCGCAAAACACAGGGTAATTCAGGCGCTGTGTACTCGTATTAAGACGAAAAACAAAATGAAACTATTAATTCAGAAAAATATTAATATAATTTTCCATTGAAATAGTTTGTATATTCTTATATCATATTAACGTACTAAAGTATTTTTCTAAGAAACTATATATCAGATCTGCTCTATAAAAATTACTTACGAAATGGGAGATGTTACTATGAAAAAGAATGAGATCCTTCTACAATTAGATGATGTTTACCAGGATGTAATCGAATGGCGTCGTTATTTACATCAAAACCCGGAACTTTCTTTTCAAGAGGATCATACCTCTCAATTTGTATATGACCTTCTTGAAAGCTTTGGTGGTTTTGAATTATCAAGACCGACAAAAACAAGTGTAGTAGCCCGTTTAAAGGGATCTAAGCCAGGAAAAGTCATTGCTCTCCGTGCAGATATGGATGCTTTGCCTATTAGAGAAGAAACTGGGCTTCCGTTTACTTCAACGAAAGATGGTGTCATGCATGCTTGTGGACACGATGGTCATACATCGATGTTGTTAGGAGCAGCTAAGATTTTAACGGAGCATAAAGAAGATTTAAGTGGAGAAATCGTCTTTCTTTTCCAACACGCAGAGGAACTACCTCCTGGAGGCGCACAAGAGATGGTTGCCGCTGGGGTACTTAACGGAGTTGATGAGGTTGTCGGTGTCCATTTATTTTCAACAGTTCCCTTTGGTACGATTCACATCCGTTATGGAGCTTTAACAGCAGCAAGTGATGTGTTTGAGATTTCATTACAAGGTAAAGGGGGACATGCTTCAACTCCTCAATTAACAATTGACCCTCTTGCGACTGGTGCACAAATTGTTACTGGCCTTAATCATATAGTCTCACGGTCCATTGACCCACTACAACCGAGTGTAGTGTCTGTGACTAAATTCAAAGCTGGTGGGTTAGCGTTGAATGTCATCCCAGATACTGTTGAAATTGGTGGATCCGTTCGAACATTAAGTCCTGAAGTACGTGAACTTGTAAAAAATCGTATCATTGAAATTACTGAAGGAATTGCAAAAGCAAACGGTGTTGAAGCAAAGGTAAACTATACGTATGGATATAGTTCGGTAATGAATGACAAACACGTAACAGATGAAGTTGTACAGGTTCTTGAAGAGTTCTTACCTGATCGAACACTTGAGTGGGTTGATCCTCTTCTTGGTGGAGAAGATTTCTCTGCATTCAGTAATGAAAAGCCTGGTTGCTTTGTCATTATTGGTGCAGGGAACGAAGAAAAGGGAATCACGTATCCACACCATCATCCGAAGTTTGATATTGATGAACAAGCATTGAAAGACGGATTACGATTCCATGTCTTTACAGCATTAACTTTAACCCAACAATAAATAAGCATATGCACCAATGAAGGGAGATAGTATGTCGCAAACTACAACGAAAAAAAATAATACCTTTTTTAATCGAATGCTAGATTCGATTGAGTACGCAGGGAATAAGTTACCTGATCCAATCGTATTGTTTATTATTCTTTGTGCCATTACTTTGATTTCATCTTATATTGCATCGTTATTCAATGTATCAGCAACACATCCCACGACAGGGGAAGCAGTGGAGGCAATTAATCTCGTAACTGGGGATGGTCTAGTTGCAATTTTACTAAATTCAGTAACGAACTTTACCTCTTTTGCTCCACTTGGTATGGTTCTTGTTATGATGATTGGGATTGGAATGGCTGAAAATAGTGGATTCTTCTCAACGATTATGAAGCGTGCGGTCTTAACGACTCCCAAAAAGCTAATTATTCCAATCATAATTTTAATTGCGATTGTAGGGAACGCAGCAGGGGATGCAGGTCCAATCGTATTGCCGCCACTTGCAGCAAGTGTATTGATGGCTTTTGGATATCATCCGCTTGTCGGACTCGTTATGGCGTATGCCTCCACTCTTGGGGCTTTTGCTGCGAACTTCATTATCGGGATGTCAGATACACTAGTTGCTGGCTTTACTGGTCCAGCGGCTCAAACTGTAGATCCTAATTATGCGGCAAATCCTGCAATGAACTATTATTTTATAGTGGTATCTGCCATTGTCCTTTTATTTATTTCTTTATGGGTTACACATAAGTTCACGATTCCAAGATTCGGGGAATATACAGGTGAAATTGAGGCAATTGAATCAATTTCACAAGAAGAAAGTCGTGGACTAAAATGGGCAGGAATATCAACAGCTGTCTATGTGATTGTTTTATTGGCATTAATTATTCCTGAAAATGGCATTTTGCGAAACCAGGAAACTGGTTCAATCATCGATGGTTCACCATTAATTTCAGGGATTGTACCAATTTTAACAATCTTCTTCTTTATTCCTGGTTTCTTCTACGGACTGGGTGCCAAGACAATTACTAGTTCAAGAGATTTTGGAAATATCTTAGGTAAATCGATGAGTACGATGGGACCATACATTGTGTTAGTGTTCTTTGCTGCACAATTACTTTCATTCTTTAGCGAGAGTAATCTAGGTCCAATCATTGCGATTAAAGGGGCTAATTTCCTGAATGATATAGGAATAACAGGTGTTCCATTAATCATTTTGTTCATTATTTTTGTTGCTTTTGTAAATCTACTAATTGGAAGTGCATCAGCAAAGTGGGCGATCCTTGCTCCAATCTTTGTACCGATGTTTATGTATTTGGATTACCACCCGGCGTTTACACAAGCCATTTACCGAGTTGGGGATTCCATTACAAATCCTATTACACCGATGCTTCCTTATTTAGTACTGCTATTATCTTTTGCGAAAAAATACGATAAAAATATCGGGTTAGGTACATTGATTTCTGGACTGTTTCCATACACAGTATTCTTCGGTATATTCTGGATCATAATTGCTGTGGTTTGGTACCTAATCGGTGTTCCAGTTGGACCACAGGGACCGATTCATTTATAGAGGAAAAGATTACGAGACTTTTTACGTAATAGATTCCGAAAATGAAAATATAGGCTGACAATTTAAATAAAGCAATGTAACATGTGAAACAGAGAATCTCATAAATTGAGGTTTTCTGTTTCATTTAGTTTTAGGACATTTTGTGCCTGCCCTCGTGTCCTATAGGAAGAGGGAGAGGCCTATAATAGGAGAAGGGTAATGAAGGCAAAGTTTATTTTTATAGTAGTGATGCTGATTTTTGGCAGTATAGGGTTATTTGTGAAGAATATTGATCTTTCTTCGAGCGAAATGGCTTTATTTCGTGGAACAATTGGAAGTTTGTTTTTAATTGGTGCTAGTTTTTTAGTTAAGCAGAAGTTTTCATTGAAAATGTCAAAACGGAACCTTATCTTACTACTTTTATCAGGGGCCGCGTTGGGCTTTAACTGGATTTTTTTATTTGAATCTTATCGGTATACAACTATTTCAAATGCTACGCTAAGCTATTATTTTGCCCCAGTGTTTGTTATGATTTTGGCTCCATTATTACTGAAGGAAAAATGGACATGGATGAAGGGGATTAGCATTGTATTCGCCTTTGTAGGTTTACTTTTAGTAGTTAATCCAGGTGCTGAAACAACGGTTGGAACATACAATCATCCTGTAGGCATATTGAACGGATTATTGGCTGCGGCGTTTTACGCAAGTATGATTCTCATTAATAAGTTTATCAAGGGCCTATCAGATTTTGAAACTACAATTATGCAACTTTCAATGGCCTCAATTGTATTGTTTCCATACGTTCTAGCAACGCAAAGCCTGAATTACTCAGGACTTGATCTACAGTCAATCAGTCTATTATTGATGGTGGGGATCATTCATACAGGGGTAGCGTACCTTTTATATTTTTCTGCAATAAAAAAATTAAAGGGACAAACCATTGCCGTGTTAAGCTATATTGACCCCATTTCCGCCGTAATCATGGCGGCCATTATCTTAAATGAAAGTATGAACCTAATACAAATTGTGGGTGGCATCTTAATCTTGGGATCTACCTTTATCAGCGAAATCAATTGGGAAAAAGATGGAAAAACTTAAGTCTATACTTGTGAAGGGCGCAGGTTGAGACAAAACCATTCCGGTTTTAATATAAATTTAAAAAATGGTATGTAAACTGACATTAGTTTAACATGTCATTTTTTTATTATTATGAGGTTACTATCATTAAGAACGATTGTTTTTTTATCTAACTAAGTGTATTCAGACTGGTAGAGCAGGAAAGGCAGTTCACGAGTCCGAAAGTAAGGAGAAATCGGACAGGAAGAGTAGGAACCGCCGTCGTCGAGTCCGAAAATAAGGGGAATTTGGACAGGGTAAGGAGAAACTGCCGTCGTTGAGTCCGAAAGCAAGGAGAATTCGGACAGGAAGAGTAGGAACCGCCATCGTCGAGTCCGAAAGCAAGGAGAATTCGGACAGGGTAAGGAGGAACCGCCGTCGTCGAGTCCGAAAGCAAGGAGAATTTGGACAGGGTGAGGAGAAACAGTCATCATCGAGTCCGAAAGTAAGGAGAATTCGGACAGGAAGAGTAGGAACAGTCGTCGTCGAGTCCGAAAGTAAGGAAAATTCGGACAGTTCAAATTTACTTCAATTTAGCGTGGCAATATTTTACCGACGGCAGAGCAATGGTAGAGTTTATTTATATTGTCCAATTCTAACAAATACATTTGAGATAATTTTTGAAGCGAATACTACTAGAAGTGTTCGCTTTTTTAAAAATAAGACAATAATAACAATAATGGACTTTTTCAGCACTAATATAAAGGAGCTTATACTATGGGGCTTTATGAGGAATTTGAAGTGAGGAAAAGTAATTGTGAAAGGATAGATATAAATGAATTAACTCCGGAAGTACTTAGAATATTGTTTATTGAAGAGGAAAAAACAGATAATATGATAGCGAATCTATTTGATGTAAAGCCAACTAAAATAACATATCTGCGAAGAAAAAATGGTATAACAATTCGGAATTCCATAATCGACGACTTAATAAATAATATTCCGGAAGAAGTACAAGAAAAGGCAAAACATGAATTATTGAGCAAGGATAATCTGACAAAAATAGCAAAAGCAATTACTCATTTTGCTTTTCGTAATGGTCCAATAGAGGACATGCATGCTGATAGAGAAAAAAATATAACTGAAGAAGATATGAAAAAGCTAAATAAATTTATGGTTAATAGATTAGCGTATATAGTTAATCTAATCAAACAAGAAAAGTGGTTTGAATTAAATTTTTTAATTGAAAGTACTGATCGTTTTTTTGGTCACCAATGGGATGATGCAGAAATTGATGATGGGGGAATGGAAGATTTAATGAAAAACAACTTAAAACAGTATAGGAACTAAATGTAATGCATCAGATTATTAGTTTCAGTTTTAAACCCCAACCAATAAATCATTGGTTGGGGCACTTTAAGTGGGGAATTGCATCAATCTAGAGTCATTTAATTATTTCATCAATAATCCCGTATTCTTTCGCTTCTTGGGCGCTCATGAAATAGTCACGGTCTGTATCTTTTGCTACCTTCTCAACAGGTTGACCTGTGCGTTCCGAAATGGTTTGATTGATATGTTCTCGAAGCTTAAGAATTCGTTTTGCAGAGATCTCAATTTCAGTGGCTTGCCCACGTGCTCCACCTAGTGGTTGATGAATCATGATTTCACTATTTGGAAGGGCAAATCTTTTCCCTTTTGTTCCGGCTAGCAAAAGCATAGCACCAAAGGATGCAGCCATACCTGTACAAATGGTCCTGATATCTGGTTTGATATATTGCATCGTATCAAAGATGGCAAAACCAGCAGTTGTTGAACCTCCAGGACTGTTAATATAGAGAGAAATATCCTTTTCAGGATCATCAGCGGCTAAAAATAATAGCTGCGCAACGACACTATTTGCAACAGCATCATTTATTTCGTCACCAATCAAAATAATACGATCTTTTAATAACCGCGAGTAAATATCATATGATCGTTCCCCACGACTGGATTGTTCAATTACATATGGTATCGAATTCATCTTATTTTCCTCCTTATTCGCTTGCATCTTATTATGCAGCCATAGAGACAGTGCTTGAAGGAAGTTTGTAGAGACCTGATTTATGCTTCATGCAAGTAGGACTTGAATTTTTGGTGATTGAATGGATAAAAGGAATAGTCTTGATTATGATGGATGGATCTTGAGTCCTAAAGGATTCATGAAATACTTTTTTGAGTTTCTCACGGTCTTGATCTGACCAATACATATTTATTAATGGGTTATTTTCATTATCCTCATTGTTAGTCATTCTCTGTTTCGCTCGATAGATTGCAGATTTAACAGCCGTTTCGTTTATTTTTAGAATTTCGGCTATTTCAGATAGTTGGAATTGGAATCCTTCTTTTAAAACAAACATAACAGCTTGTTTCGGTGTTAACTTATGAATCAGTTGTTGAACTGCTTCAAACCGGTCTTCAATCAGAGGTGTTTCATGGTAAGCATGTTCTGGAATAGCTTCAAGTGACTCTTTGCTTCTTTTGCGGATTGTGTCAATCCATTCATTTCGAGCAATCTTATTCAACAAAGCTGTTGAAACAGTCTTATGCTTGTAATGGTTCCAAGCCTTTATCAAAGATTCCTGAACGAGATCTTCTCCATCCCAGCTGTTTTGGGACATAAATTGACAATATCGTCGAAGCTTAGGATATAGTTCATCAAGCTGTTCCTCAGAAAAATTATCCTCATGACCTTTGAAATCCACAGATTTATTAGAAAGCCTACTATGCAAAACAATCACTCCTTCAGCGCGTCTCTACTTTATAAACGAATAAAAGGGTATAAAAAGATACGGGGCTAAAAAAATTTTCAGGGATTACTTAGTTTCCATTATATGCAAGGTGAAAGTCCTGAACAAGAAACGATTAGCAGGGTTTGTTATAATATAAAAAAAAGACAAAAGGTGACCTTCTAATGTTACAAAAACTTTCTGCTGAGAAGCATTGGCAACCATACAAGGGTCCATTTACAATCACAAGAATTCAGCCTGGCGATATTTTAGAGGAGAATAAAGATTTTGCGTTCGGCCCATTAAGTATCATTGATCATGCTGTCATGAAAAAAGGATTAACGATAAAGATGCATGAGCATGTGAACGATGAGATTTTAAGTTATGTATGGTGTGGCATAATGCATCATAAGGATTCAATGGGTATAGAGGTGCCAATAACGACTGGTCACTTAATGATGATGAGCGCTGGTCGGAGCTTTTGGCATGAGGAAAAAGTGAAAAATGATCATGTCGAGATGCTCCAAATTTTTGTTCGACCTTATGAAACCGATCTAGAACCAACGATTCATTTTCATGAAAAGCCCATCCGAAACCGGGATTGGTATCTCATGGTAGGACCTAAAGAAAGTAAAGCGCCACTAAAGATTAGACAAAATGTCTATATTCATGATGCACACCTGAGGCAAGGGGAGCAATTAGAAATACCAGTTTATCAAGGTTTATTACCATTTTTATATGTTGTAGTTGGCGAGCTTGCTGTTGGGGACATTCAGATTGAAAAACTGGAAGCTGTTACGGATTTAGAGGAGCCACTACCTATAATAACTGCAGTATCAGATACAACAGCTTTATTATTCTATGTCGAAATGAACGCACAAATGTCGATGGAGGGAACGATCAGTGGTAAAAGGGCGTATTAGTGGGACGCGGGGACAGATCCCGCGTCCCAAATTTTTTCTGGGACAGTGTACCTGTCCCTGTGTCCCATTATTTTTTCACAAAGTATTTTTCGCCAAGGAGTTCTTTTTCTTCAAACGTGCCTGGCTTTAACTGGTTCTTAACGAATGCTTGAAGTGCAGCAGGTTCCAAATCGTACATAACTTCAATTTCTTTTGCAAATAGAATTTCTTTTTCAAGCAAGTCAGAAAGCGCAGGTTGCTGATTTGCTTGTAGTGTATCTTCACCTGTAATTTTCGATAGTCCGGAAACGTAGTAATCTAATGGACGGCTACCTACAATTTTAACCCCTTTATTTTCTTCATTCACCATAATAATTGTTGGAAAGCCTCTGGCACCAAGTTTTGCTGCAAGAGCAAAGTCTTCATTTAATAATTGTTGGCCAACTTCCGATTCGGCTTCGTTTACGATTGCTTCTCCGTCTAATCCTAAATGATTCACATTTTCAATCATTACAGATTTTTCAGCGATGTTGTTATTGAAGGCAAATAGTTCTTCTCTAGCATGCCGTAAGTATTGATTTGCTTTGTCATCACCATGATTTTTTTGAATGATTTTATACACACGAGATGGTGGGAAGGAAGATTGGACCGGATTGTCAATCATCAATGATCCATCAATCGGCATACGTGAATATTCCCCAACTTCTCTCCAATGGCCAGCAACATCTGCAGGACTATGAATTCCGTTTGCCGGATCAACAGGCCCGCTATGCCATTTTTCAAGTAATCCACCTAGGACGGTGTGGAAATTGAAATAATGTCCATATTGCTCTTTGAAACGACGAAAAGTAGGTTCAAGCGCCCAGCAATGTGAGCAGATTGGATCTGTCACATAATATAAATCAATTGTTTTCTTTGGTTGGTTAAAATCAATTACTTCCATGTCATCGTCACCTGCTACACCACATATACCAGTTTCCAAATCACACATTAAATTGTTGTTTGTCATATGAAATCCCTCACTTTTTGTTTTTTGAGTCTGGGACGAGCTCCTTCGTCCCAATTTGTTTGCTTTGTACTTTCAATATAGTGGATAATGAAAAGTATATAAACCAATAGATGACTTGATTTGTCGGATATCCAACACATCACAAAAATTGTTGGAAAAGTGGGAGGGGGAGAATGAAATGACACAAGAAAAAACTGATCCGCGAGTCTTACGTACGCGAAAGTTAATTATGGATTCATTCATTGAGCTTTCAGGGAAAAAGGAATTTAAAGACATTACGATAAAAGACATCACTACGGAAGCCATGATTAATCGGGCAACTTTTTATTATCATTTTGAGGATATTTATGATCTGTTGGAAAAGGTTTTATCTGAAGTTTTGCTCATAAATTTAAATAGCGAGTCCTATCAACAAAGTGAATTAAATGAAGAAACATTTATAGGTATCTTTAAAGCAATTACTACTTTTCAACTGTCATTATCAAATCGATGTCACCGTGGTTATGAAGATACGATTGCACGTATTATCCGGGATCAGCTTGAAGTCATTTTTTATAAAATGTTAAAAAAACAGCAACCTACAGATGAAGAAAATACATTGAAAATTACATCGGTCATGTTAAGTTGGGGAATGTACGGGGCTTCCGTAGAATGGAGAAGAAATCCGAATAGTGTTAGTCCAGAAGAAATGATTAAATTAGTTATTCCTTATCTAAAGCACGGGATAAAATTGAAGGAGAAGAAAGAGGCGCACTAAGGCAACTTTTTATAGAACATGTGTGTATATTTTTATTTTTTATTGCAAAACCTATTATTACTAAAATTAAGGGGCGATAAATATGAATGGATTACAACGTCTAGCTCTAGCTTTAGTAATAATTGGTGCAATAAATTGGGGACTTATTGGGTTTTTCCAATTTGATTTGGTAGCTGCAATCTTTGGAGGCCAGGATTCCATTTTATCAAGGATTATATACAGTTTAGTTGGATTAAGTGGTTTATACAGTCTTGTGCTTCTCTTTAAACCTGACAGAGAAACTGTCCCTGAGACTAGCAGAACCTAAGCAATCAAATTAAGTAAACTCCCGAAAAAAAAGGTCAAGCCAAAGGGTTTGATCTTTTTTTACGTTTCTGTAGTGCAGTCTTTTTTATTTAGGGGATAGATGGGAAAATAAGATACATATCTTGTCCTGCCGGATTTTAAACAGACAATGGGCATGTCAATGAGGAGGAATAAATATGAAGAGAATTTTTGCGGATGTGATTCAGTTTCGGGGTAGTCATTATGATTTTGGTTTTATGCAAGGGGAGCTTTTGAGGAATTCATTTTTGGTGATGAATCGGGAGCAACAGTGGAAGCTGAGAAAACCACAATTTAAAATTGACATTGATGAGACGAAACAAGTATTTGAGCGGTTGGCCCCTTTTATTTGGAATGAGTTTCTGGGGCTGCAGGATGCTTTGAAATGGTCACTGGATAAGGTCTTAATGGAATTTGGAGGCTACAGGCTCAATATCCGACCATCAGGTTGTTCAATATTAGTTGGGGAAGATTATATGATTCGAAATTATGATTACCATCCGAAGACATACGATGGCCGTTTGGTTACTTTTCAACCAACAGATGGCGGTTATGCAACACTTGGTTTAACACAAAAAATTACAGGCAGATCTGATGGCATCAACGAGAATGGGTTAACGATGGGATATACCTTTATGAATCGAAAACGTCCGGGGAACGGATTTGTTTGTTATATGATTGGAAGACTGATTCTTGAACTTTGCTCCAATGTAGAAGAGGCCGTCCAGTTGTTACAAGAAATTCCACATCGCGGATCATTTAGTTATGTCTTATTCGATTCAACCTGTGAGATGCCATTTATTGTGGAAACTTCACCAAGAAGAGTAGAGGTACGGCGGGGATATACTTGTACGAATCATTTTAAAATCCTAACAGAAGAAAATCGCCGAGTCCTAGATGATTCCAACAAAAGGCTGCAGGCTATAGAAGAGAAAAATCATTTAAATGGGCTGGAGGCGTTTCGACTTTTAAATGATACGGATAAAGGAGTTTTCTCTAAGCTCTATGGAAGTTGGGCCGGAACCATACATACCTCAGCTTATTTTCCAAAGAAACTTGAAGCCTGGTGCGCACTCGGTGGAGACCAAGAACCCACCATATTTAACTTTGCAGAATGGTTAAATGGCACTGATTTTTCCATTGCAAAAATCGAAGGGGAAGTTGACACAGATATCCCATTCGTAAATATGGAGAAAGCGGATTGGTTCAAATAAGGAGGAGCACTCTGGGACAGAGGGACAGGTCCCTCGTCCCACCATATTTTTCCTGGGACACGGGACATGTCCCTGCGACCCATTTTGAAAGGGACCTGTCAACTAAAGCATTGACATTCTTTTCTAAAGGATATAAATTTATAATTATCATAATCTTCTGAGACACCTCGTACATATTTGTTTAGGCTATAAATAAATATAAATGCCGGGAGGTGGTTTTTAATTTCAATGAAAAATAGTACCTTAAATGAAAACCAGATTGAATTACTTCAAAAGGGAATTGAAAATCTCCACAGTATACAAGAATGGAATTTATTGACTGAAGCCATTGTATTAGAAAGTATTAAACTAGTCGGTGGTGGAAAGGGGATCTTTTTTGTTTTTGACCAAAGTTTAAAACAATTAATCCCTCAATCAAGTCAGAATCTGAACAAATTGGAGAAAAAAGAATTAATTGAGCGGACACAGCAAAAATTTCAGCAAATTGAGCTTCAAACTCTAAGATACATAAAAGATCAATCTACCTACTTTTTCCCCATAGCAAGACAAAAGACTTTTTCAGGAGTCTTAGTCGTTATTCCTCACCAAGAAGAGGAACTTTCAGAGAAACAGATTAATATGGTCAATTTCTTTATGCAATCAGTTCCCATTATTCTTGAAAACTCTCGCTTATTTTTGATTATGCAAAGAAAGTCAAAAAGTCTTAACTTCATGACTCAATTACAAAAACTTGTTAACCAATATTCATTTCAAGAAATTTTGGCCGAAATTGTTCAAAAGGTTGGAGAATTGTTAAATTCGGAAATGGCAGGAATCATGTTGTTTGATCCTGAACATAAGGAACTGAGACTGCAAAAACCAGCATTTGGATCATGGCAAGACTCAATAATTGAACAGTATCGTGTATCACTGACAGAAAAAAGTAATGCAAGAGATGTTTTTTTAACTGGGGTTCCAGCTATCACATCCGATGCACTATCAGACAAGCGTTTTAACCAAAGTTATGTAAAACTATTTAAAGCGACATCAATCATTACTGTTCCCTTAGTGGTCGATAATAAAAGAATTGGTATTCTGCACGCTATCAACAAAAATGATGGATACTTTACCCAAGATGATTTACATTTGCTTATGGATTTATCAGAACAATTAGGATTAACAATAAATGCGGCTCTTGAGATGTCTCATATAAGAACACCAAAAAATAAACGTATCGAAATTGAAAGGTACCTTATAAATCAGCTTTTTGATTGTTTACTATTTAGTAATATGGAAAAAGTAGAGGAAGCTTATAGCATATTGAAGACATTGGAAATTAACTTAAAACCTAAGATTTCTATTGTACGTATTGGTGCCTATAAGAATGGCGAATGGATTAACTTAAGTTCTAAGACAATATCTGAAAGAATCGTATTAAAAATAGAACAGTTGGTTGGGAATCCGTGTAAGATTTACAAAGATGGGGCTATCGTTGCTCTTGTTTCACATGATTCAGAACATGAAATACTAGATGTAAGCTACAAGTTACAAGACGTACTACAGAAGAATCTCGATTTACATGCGAAGACTAGGAAATTAGAGGTATTCATAGGAGTGGGTGAATCTGTAGATTCAATCGAGCTGACTGAACATTCCTATCAACAGGCAAGTCAAATCTTAAGTGCTCTTCCTAGAATCAGGCATCTCGGGAATGTCGGATATTTTCCAGCGTGTGGGAGTTGGACATTGCTTTCGAGTATGGTCATGTTTGATGAAAGAAACGTAAGCGCATACACGAATCTTTATCTAAAGAAGCTAAATGAATTGAAAAATTCAAAAGAAATAAAAGAAACCTTAGAAGTCTATTTAAAGCATAATGGTCAAATCAAGAGGGCTGCCGAAGAATTATTTGTACATCAAAACACACTTAAGTATCGGATTGAAAAAATAACAGATATGACTGGGTTTGATCTAGCAGATTCCGAGGTAAGACTTAGTCTATCTCTTGCATTAAGGCTAGAGCATTTGATGTATAGCAAAGTATAGGAAAATGACTATTTACATAATGGTCATTTTTTTTTGTGACATATCACCTATCTTTTGTTTCTAGAAGACAAAGATGTGTTAAAAATTCCGGTTATTTTTGTGGGTAAACAACGTGGTTATAGTGTTTTCTTTCCTGTAAAATGTACACATAATATTCTAAAAATATAGAATTATCGAGTAGGAAAGGAGGTATATCTTGTTCTCATATCAAAAATCAGTTGAAGAACAAATATCGCCTGAGAAACTTAAGCTATTACAAGAAGAAAAGTTACGCAAGCAAGTCCAGTATATGTATCAAAATTCCCCAATGTATGCTTCTAAATTAGATGAGGCAGGAATCCACCCTATGGAAATTGTGACACTTGAAGATTTACAAAAGCTACCCTTTACGGAGAAGTTTGAGATCCGTAAAAGCCAAGAAAACGCCTCTGATTTAGGTACACACCAATGTATTGATTTTGACAAAATTATAAGAATTCACTCCTCATCTGGTACAACTGGGAGGCCTACATATGTTGGGATCACCAAAAAGGATAGTGATGTATGGACAGATATTGTATCTAGAGTATATTACACAGCGGGTGTAAGACCGCATCATAAAGTTATCTTTGCAATGGGGTTATCATTTTTCGTTGGTGGACTTCCCTTAAAAGATGGAATTGAAAGATTAGGAGCTACTTTTATTCCAATTGGAACAGGAGCCTCTGAACGACTAGTAACCACGTCCTTACACTTAAAACCTGATGTACTTTTATGTACACCATCTTATGCAAATTATCTTGCGGATTATATACGCTCAATTGATATGAATCCTCGTGACTTAGGAATTAAGCTAATTGGTACGGGTGGGGAACCAGGCGGCGGTTTGCCAGAAGTGAAACAAAGGATTGAGCAAGATTGGGGAGCTCGAGTTTTTGAAGCGATGGGAAATGCGGATATGGCCCCTGTTCTTTTTTCAGAATGTCCAGCAGGGGACGGGATGCATTTTGTTGCACCAGATTATGTTATCTGTGAATTAATCGATCCAGAAACTGGTAAGGTCAAACCGTTTGAAGATGGAAGTGAAGGAGAACTAGTTTATTCTGCGATTGATAGAGAATGTGTTCCGCTACTTAGATTCCGTACAAGAGATTTAATTTCAGTAAAAACCGGAAAATGTTCATGTGGCAGTACTAGTTTTCGAATTCGATGCATCGGTCGAACAGATGACATGCTAATCATTCGCGGCGTGAACGTTTTTCCAACAGCAATAAAAGATGTTGTGAGTAGTTTTTATCCTAAAACAACTGGTGATATCCAAATCCTATTAGAAAAGCCGGGACCTGCAGTGGAACCACCATTGCAAATTAAAGTGGAACATGGAATGAACTCTGAAGAGGATTTACAAAATTTAAAAAAGGAATTAGAAGTAACATTAAGAGGTAAACTCATGTTTCGTGCCGACATTCAATTAGTTCCTGAAGGTACTTTACCTCGTTATGAAATGAAAACAAAGTATGTAAAAGAAATCTATTAATTAATATATAGGGAGGGTTTTACATGGCACAATACACTGTAGATATTGATACAGGTGGAACTTTTACGGATGGCTTCTTTTCCTATGGAGATCGATTTGAAGTAGTGAAGGTGGAAACGACGCCACATGATTTAACGGTTTGTTTTAATAATTGCATAATGGAAGGTGCTAAAAGATTTGGTCATGGAAATGTAAGCGATTTCCTAAAAGAAACGAAAACTATAAGACTTTCAACAACGGTTGGTACAAACTCAATTATCCAAAGAACCGGACCAAAGCTAGGTTTAATTGTTACAAAAGGATATGCAGATTCGTTGTATCAAGAGGGTAAAAACCCAATTTTAAATTTTTTAGTACAAGAAGATATGATTGTTTCCATTGATGAAGAAGTATCAGAAAGTGGAGAAGTAGTTAAAGAAGTTAATGAAGCTGAAGTACGACGAGTAACAAAAAAGCTATTAGAACTAGGTACAAGAGTAATTGTTGTCAGCTTAAAAAATGCTCATACGAACAATCAAAATGAGAAACTCGTTCGAAAGATTATCCAAGATGATTTTCCAAAGCATTATCTTGGAACAAAACCAATTCAACTTGGTAGTGATATTAGTTCACGATCAGATAATGGGGTTCGAACAAATGCGGCTGTAGTTAATGCTTATCTTCATCGTGATATGGTGAAGTATTTATATAAAGCGGATGAGGGGTTAAGACAAAAGGGTTATACAAAACCATTATTAATCGCTCACGCCAATGGTGGTGTTGCGCGTGTCGCAAAAACAAAGGCATTGGATACGTACAACTCCGGTCCTGCCGCAGGATTAATGGGAACAAGATACATCGGTGAAATGTATGGTCTGGATAATATCATGTCCGTGGACGTGGGAGGAACTAGTACAGATGTGGGATTAATTTCAAATGGAGAGCTTACATTTGATACAGAATCAAGCATTGCGGAAATTCCAGTCCACGCCCCTCTAATCCATGTTTTATCGGTCGGTGGTGGAGGTGGAACCGTTGCTAAGGTTACTCAAAATGGAGAGCTTCAATTAGGACCGGAAAGTGCAGGGGCAGTACCTGGACCAGCATGTTTTGGGCTAGGTGGAACAAGACCAACCGTAACGGATGCATGTGTCGTACTTGGTATCGTTGACCCTGACTATTTCTTAGGTGGAACAAAAAAAATATCAAAGCAAAAAGCAATCGATGCTATAAAAAAATGGGTTGCTACACCGTTAAATATATCAAATGAAGAGGCGGCAACACTTATTGTTGATAAAATCGAACAAATTGGTGCTGACACACTAAAACAGCTTTCTAATGAAAGAGGAAAAAATATAAAGGATTTTCAACTCTTTTCATTCGGGGGCGGCGGAGGCCTATTTTCCGCTGGAATGGCTAGGAAGAGCGGGATTAAAAAGATTTTTACATTCCCTTTCAGTTCTGTATTTAGCGCATTTGGTTTATCAACAGCTGATGTTGCCCATACGTATCAGGATCGTGTCGATTTCCAATTTAGTCCTAATCAAGAGATTGGAGAATTCCTTATTAATGCTAATGCTAGTCTCGAAAAAATGAAAAAACACTCTCATCGTGATATGCGTGGAGAAGGATTTACTCCTGAATCTATACGATATGAAGTTTCCTTAGAGGCTGCTTCAGAGGATGGAAAGGTTAGAGATATTTTCTATTTACCTAGTGATGTTTTTCATAGCACAAATGAACAGTATCTGAAAGAGGAATTACAATCAATCGCTAAGCATTTAGGTACCGACAAAATCGCAATCGAATTTATTCGATTAAATAGTTTTGTAAGCGTCTCTCATTTTGCGTTGCCATCCCTAGAGCTGGTTGATTCCATTCCAGAACCGAAATCAACAAGACCTATTTACTGGAAAGGGAATGTAATCAATACAAATATTTATGACATTGAGGGGTTAAAGCCTGGTCATAAAATTGAAGGACCTGCAGTTCTAGAGAGCTCAAATACAACGATCGTTGTTCCGCTTGGTGCAATGTTTAGTATGGACCAACATTTAAACGGAATTATGGAGGTGTAAGGATGAGAAGAAAAATAACTGAGTATATTGCCGTGGATTTACAAAAGGAAGTTTGGGTATGTGATAAATGTGATTATGAATTGAATTCAGCTCATGAGAATTATAAGAAAGGTTGCCTCATTTATGATCGTGATCCAAGCGAGATTCATCAACCACATGTAGAAGGGAATTACACATTTTCTCCTGATGCAAATTGGGTTCGTTTAGTTGAATTTTATTGTCCTGGCTGCGGTACGTTGGTAGAAACAGAAGTTTTAGCACCTGGACATCCGATTACACATGACATTCAAATAGACCTAGAATCTTTAAAACAAAAAGCTATTGAAGAGGAAAGTCGACAGAAAAAAGTATTTAAGAATGTGTAAAGGAGGAAAAAGAAATGACAACAAAAATTAGAGCAACAATCGATATTGATATTGGTGGAACATTCACAGATTGCTTTATTCGATACGGAGATCAATCCGTTATTTCTAAGAGTCCAACAACTGGATATGATTTATCAGTCGGTTTTATTAAAGCTATTGAAAATGGAGCTGATCTCCTTGACTTAGAGCTTGACGAACTATTGGAAGAAACGGATATGATTCGTTATTCTACTACAGTTGCAATGAATAAACTGATCGAACGAAAAGGGCCAAAGCTTGGATTTATTACAACCGAGGGATATGAAGATATTCTTTATATCGGAAAGGGAAGCCAATGGCAAGATGGAATTAGTTCATTAGAAAGTAGGAAAATTGCCGAAGTAAGCAAGCCGATTCCGTTAATTCCGAGAGAAAATGTTGTGGGAGTAAAAGAGCGAATTGATTATACAGGGGAAATAATTCGTCCACTTGATGAAGAAGATTTTAAAGATAAACTGCAATATCTAGTTGATCAGGGAGTAATGGGCTTTGTTGTATCTACTTTATGGTCGTTTAAAAATCCTGTTCATGAAAAAAGAATAAAGGAGCTCATTGAAGAAGAATATCCAGAGTATTACCTCGGGAATATGCCGGTTGTTCTTTCAAGTGAAGTTATGCCTAAGAGATATGAGTATACTCGCTCCAATATGGCGATCTTAAACGCATATCTTCACCAGGCGATGGCTGAAGAATTATCGAATATTGGAGATGAACTACGCGATTTAGGGTACAAGAATCCACTTCTAATGGTTCATAATACTGGAGGAATGGCAGAGGTGTTTCGTACATCGGCAGTAAATACGTATAATGGAGGGCCAGTTGCTGGGATAATTGGAAGTAATCAAATAGGTAAATTATATGACTATCCTAATATAGTTGTTACGGATATGGGGGGCACGAGCTTTGATATTGGGCTAGTTGTAGACGGAGAAACAAATAATTATCAATTTAAACCGGTTATCGATCGCTGGCTAGTGGATATGACAATGTTAGAAAGTAAATCGATTGGAACAGGTGGCGGCTCAATCGCATGGATTAATGATGTGCTCGGAGGCCGACTTGAAGTTGGTCCTCAAAGTGCAGGTAGTTTTCCTGGGCCAGTAGCCTATGATCAAGGTGGGACGGAACCAACGGTGACAGACGCAGACCTTGTATTAGGTTATCTAAATCCAGATTATTTTCATGGAGGAAACCTAACGCTAAATATTGAAAAAGCAAAACAAGTGATTGAAGAAAAAATTGCAAAGCCATTAGGTGTAGATGTCTATGAAGCTGCTTATCTCATAAAAAAAGTTTGTGACGGGAATATGGCAAATATTATCCAAAAAGAAACATCTCTCCAAGGAAATGACCCTAAAGATTTCGTGCTGTTTGCTTTAGGAGGTGGCGGTCCTGTACATGGTGCAGGTTTTGGGTTTGAGGCAGATATTCCTAAAACGGTTGTTTTACAGCAATCACCTGTATTCTGTGCCTTTTCATCTTCAATGATGGACGTCATGCACATTTATGAACAATCCAAACACATTATTCTACTAGAACCTGGAACAAAGAAATTTTTAACCGACTATGAATCTCTTAATTCAGTCGTACGAGATCTACAGGAAAAAGCAATCCGAGATATTACGGGTGAAGGATTCAATCCGGAAGATATTCAATATCAACTAGAGCTCGATATGAAATATGGTGGTCAACTTAATATTAAGAGGGCCCTATCGCCAACTATATTCTTAAATAGTCCTGTTGATGTTCAAAATCTTTGGGATAGTTTTACAGAAGAATACTCAAATGCTTACAGCTCTATTGCGGTTTACCCTGAAGGCGGAGTCGAAATTGAAAATGTTGTTTTAAAAGCAATCGTTCCACAGGAGAAATTTAACTTTATTCAAAATGAAGAATCTGGTGAAGACGCAAGCCATGCCATCAAAGGAACTCGAAAAGCATATTGGCCAGAACTTGGTGGATTTGTAGATACAAACATTTATCAGCTAGAGGATTTAAGAAGTGGTAATAAAATTGAGGGGCCAGCCTTAATCGAATCACCACATACAACTGTTGTTTTACCACCTAATGTTGTTTATACAGTTGATCAATATTTAAATGGTTTAATTGAAAAGAAAATGGTTGAGGGGGTAACGGCGTGATTGATTTCGGAATTAATGAACGAATCCATCCAGAACCAATAGATGAATTTGAGCAAACGGCCCTTGATAGTTTAAAGCCAGGTGAATATGAGATATATAGTGAAAAGTTAAACCAATTAGTGCTTGAGGCAAAAGAAGTCTTAACAAAAATTGGAGTTTCCTCTATGCTACACTCAGGGGATATAGTCGTAGGTTTATATACGGCTAAAGGTGACCTTGTAGCGGCCTATTGCGGCGTTTACCTACACGCTGTTACTACTCAAATTGGAATTAAATATATTCTTAAGCATTATAAGGACGATCCTACAATTGGGATTAATGAAGGCGATATATTCTATGCGAATGAGGCCCTTTATGGAGGGGTTCATAATCCAGACCAAGTAGCGGTTATGCCAATATTCCATGAAGGTGAGCTTATTGCATGGGCGGCAGCAGCGGTACATCAACCTGAAACAGGTGCGATTGAACCAGGTGGTATGCCACTAACAGCGAAGTCTCGTGCAGATGAAGGGATGAAATTGCCACCAATCAAAATTGGAGAAAACTATCAAATTAGAAATGACATGTTAAATATGATGGCAAACATGGTTTCAAGGGCGCCAAGAATGCAAATCATTGACACCAAGGCACGTGTTGCTGCATGTGACCGTTTACGTGTTCGTGTCCAACAACTCATTGAGAAAAAAGGAGTAGATCTTGTTGTTGGTGTCATGAGGAAAATGTTAATCGTAGCAGAAGAAGGAGCTCGTAAACGTATTTCAAGCTGGCAGGATGGTGTATACCGTTCGGTTTCTTTCATGGATACAATGGGAACAACCGACTCATTGATGCGTTGTCAACTAACATTAACTAAAGAGGGAGACTCACTCACATTTGATTTTACAGGTTCGTCACCAGAGAATGATGGTTCATTTAATAGTTTTATGCACATCGTACGTGCCCATATAGCAATCTATTTATTTGGTGTACCTTTTGCAGATTTACCAACATCATCTGGTATATTCTCATCCATAAAGGTAATTGTTCCACAAGGTACGTTTTTAAACGCGAATGTCGATGCCTCCGTAGCTAATTCACCGATTACAAACAGCTGTGTACTATCGACAACGTCTAATGCCTTTGCAAAAATGCTTTATGCAAGTGGTGTAAAAGAGCTTTCAACAAGTGGTTATGGTGCAGGTGGTTGTGCTGTTGTAATTGCTGGACAAAACCAATGGGGCATTCCATTTGCTGATATGCTTGCAAACGTACTAAACAGTGAAGGTAGTGGAGCCAGAACACATCGTGATGGAGATAACTCCTTTGGATTCCCTTGGGGATGGTGGGGGAAAGCTCCGGATGTAGAAGATATGGAGAATGAGCAGCCGCATGTACATTTATATTTTAAGCATTGGAAGGATTCAGGAGGTTTTGGAAAATATCGTGGTGGAGCAGGTACAAATGTGGCATGGGCTGTAAAAGGCGTTCCATTCTTAGTGTACCAATCGATTATTAAACATCATAAAGTTCCAATCTCACAAGGGTTATTCGGCGGTTATCCACCTCCGTCACATCCTGGAATTAAGATTGTAAATGCAAATTACTTTGAGAAAATGAAAAATGGGGATGCAGATATTCCTGTCAACACGACGGACCTCGTGAAAAATCGCTCCATTGATGGAGATTACGTAGTTGAGCGCGCACCACGCCCAGCCGCTCCTGTTAGTGAAGGTGATATTTATGTAGCAAATTCTACTGGTGGTGCTGGTTATGGTGATGTACTTGATCGTGAACCGGAAAATGTAATCAAGGACTTAAAGGATGAACTCATTTCAGATTGGGTAGCCCAAAATATCTACAAAGTATCCTACGATCCTGAAACGCTAACTTTAGATGAAGAAAAGACAAACAAGCTAAGAGAAGCGGAAAGAAAGGATCGTTTAGGAAGAGGAAAAAGCTACGAAGAATTTATGGTGGATTGGTCTTCAAAGCAACCACCTGAAGAAGCACTGATTTACTATGGAAGCTGGCCGAATGCAGAGCCTTTACGACAAATTGTTCGTATGTAACTTGTTATAATAAGGAGTTGTTCTATGGATAAAAAAGAATTAGTTCAAAAATTTTTTAAAGGTCGAGCTGTCCCTCGACCTCCTTTTCTCCCATTGGTTGGGACGTACTTAACAAAAGTGGATCAAGTTTCAATTCCTTCAATCTTACAAGATGCGAATACCTTTTATTCAGCATTAGTGAATACTCAAAAACTACTTGGCTACGATGCTATTATTTTACCGTTGGACCCGTCGTTGGAGGCAGAAGCATTTGGAGGAACCGTCGTATGGATGGATCAAGAAATGCCTAAGGTAATAGAAGTACCATTCTCGCAGGAATTGTTATCATCCGACTTTTTGGAAAGCGGAAGATTACCAGTTGTAAAAGAAGTGGTGGAACGATTGGTTAAAGTTCAAGGGAAAGAACTACCTATAATCGCTACGATATCTGGTCCAGTTACTATTATTAAAACCCTTTATGGAGAGGATATCACTTCAGATATAGGTTTAATGAAAAATAGGGCTTCACAAATAACCCAAGAAATGATTGGGTTGTGTAAGGCCTTTGGTGACGCAAAGGTTGACGGAATCCTCATTAATGAAGGCCAATTGGATTCTGCTTTATGGGAGGAATGTAAGGATATATATAAACCTCTCTTCAATGTCATTAAATTTTACAATATTTTTGGCATTTTGCGTTTTTCATCTGATATTAATTCAATAGAATCAACAAACCATTTGCCGGATATTGTTTTAGGCTCTCAGGATTTCATTACCAATACTTCTGTAAAAAACAAAGGCGTTGCATTTTTGCCGTCCATATGGGAGGAAACAATGGACCTATCTCAGCTAGCTTTACTTTGGAAAGAAAACAAAAAAAGAAGAATGTTCCTATCATCTAGCCAACCGCTTGATATAGATATTAACCTAACTGAACTACAAGAAAAAACCTCAATCATCTGCAACGAAGAATCATGGCAATAATTGGGCAAGGGACCTGTCCCTACGGCCCACCAGTCACTTACCCTATGTGGGGAGGGGCTGGTGTTTTTTTTTTTGCTGTTCTGGGAGGCTTACGCTTTTTTGTCAATTTGGTTTATGTCTTGGTTAATGCTTGAAGAGCAATGTGTTTGAAAAATGGGACAAATTACTATAATGTGAAAGTGTTAATGTTATTAATTCTTGGGAGGTAAAAGGAATGAACATCGTAACACTCGTAGGAAGCTTGAGAAAAAATTCATTTAATATGCAAGTCGCTAAAACCATGCAAGAACGATATAAGGATAAATTGAACATGCAAATACCTGACATCGGTGCTTTACCTCATTTTAATCAAGATGATGAATTAGATCCGCCACAGGTTGTAAAGGATTTTAAAGCAGCCATTGCCAATGCGGACGGTGTTATTATTATTACACCTGAGTACAACTGGTCGGTTCCTGGTGTATTAAAAAATGCCTTAGATTGGACATCACGCGTGGAGCAAGTATTCATCGGCAAACCGGTCATGACACTTGGAGCTACTCCGGGGATGATGGGAACGATTCGTGCTCAATTGCATTTACGTGATATTTTAGTTGCCCCAGGTATCCAAGCAAATATTTTACCTCCAGGTGCTAATGAAATTCTAATTAACACTGTACAACAAAAAGTGGATGAACAAACTGGACAACTCGTTGACGAGTCAACACTAAGCTTTTTAGATAGTAAAATTGAAGCATTTCTCGATTTCGCAAAAACAAACTAAATCAAAAATGGTGCTAGCCCCTTGAAGGATGCTGGCACTTTATTTTTAGAGACAGACAAATTGGGACAGAGGGACAGGTCCCACGTCCCACCATATTTTTCCTAACAAGACATGGATTCCTGTTACCATTACATAGAAAGGAGTATTCTGAAATGAGATTAAGTGTTCTTGATCAAGCGCCGATTACTAAAGGAAATTCTCCTGCGGATGCGTTGAAGAAAGCTGAGGAACTAGCAATCTTGGCTGATGAATTAGGATACCATCGGATGTGGATGGCTGAGCATCACGGAACCGGCTCATATGCTAGTTCTGCTCCTGAGATTTCTGTAGCACATTTGGCGGCGAAAACAAAGCGGATCCGAATTGGAACAGGTGGAGTCATGATGATGCACTACTCCCCATTAAAGCTTGCCGAGGTGTTCAAAACATTAAGTTCATATTCTCCAGGAAGAATTGATTTTGGAGTTGGGCGTGCACCAGGTGGGGATCAATACGCAATTTATGCATTATCTGAAGGTCGCCAACCAATGATTAATAATATGTACGAAAAATTCGACCAAGCATTGTATATGATCAAAGACGAAGTACCTGACCATCCACTCTATAAAAATACAATCGCAACCCCTTCTCAAGTTGTACTGCCTGAAGCATGGTTATTAGGTTCAACAGGAAACAGTGCTGTCATGGCAGGAAGAATGGGTGTTGGTTATTCCTTTGCACAGTTTTTCAGTGGGGAGATGACTAAGGATATACTAGGATTGTATAAAGAAGAATTTAAACCAACCGTCTTCATGGAAAAGCCACAGATTACAGTTTCCTATATGGTTACCACTGCAGAGACAGAAGAGGAAGCTGAGTTTGAAGCATTGCCACATGACATAGCGCGACTATGGTTGATGAGAGGTAAGCTTGGACAGGTGTTAACTCCAGAGGAAGCACAAGATTATCCGTTAACCGAAGTGGAACGAATGACGATACAAGAAAATCGCAAAAAACTTCACTTAGTTGGATCAGCTAAAGCAGTAGCTGAAAGACTTCGTCAAGAGCAGCAGGTATATGGCTTTGACGAAGCAATGATTTGTAGCATCCCGCATTCACAAGAAAAACGACTAAATGTATACAGATTACTTGCTAAAGAATTAATATAATCGGAAAGAGGGCCCCTAGTTCCACCATATATTTACAGGGACAAGTTAACATGAACGAAACTAGCCCCTTGTCGTAATCCCGTAGGTTAATTTGGTTAGACTGTTTAACGGAGATTAAAAAATCAAACCAAATCAGAGCTACATTACGAAAGGAGCTAGTTATATTATGAAGGATACCATAAAATACGTAGGTTTAGACGTTTCAAAGGAAAAAATTTCTGTTGCGATTGCTGAAGAAGGAAGAGACGCACCTAGATATTATGGAATGATCCCACACTCTTTAGAGGCTATTAGAAAATTAGTTAAGAAATTAGGAGATAAAAAACAGATAAAGGTATGTTATGAAGCAGGCCCAACAGGTTACCCATTGTACCGCTTCTTCTTAAGTTTAGGAATAGAGTGTTTTGTAATCGCACCATCCCTAATCCCTTCTAAGCCAGGAGAACGGATTAAAACAGACCGAAGGGATGCGGTTAGGCTTGCTCAATTATTCCGTGCTGGTGAATTAACATCTATTTATGTACCAACTGAAGACGATGAAGCTCTTCGAGATTTAGTTCGTGCTCGTGAAGATGCCAAAGAGGATGAATTAAGGGCAAAACATCGACTCACTAAGTTTTTATTAAGACACAATATTAAGCCTCCTACTGGTGTTCGCAAATGGACCCTTAAGTATCGGGAATGGTTAAACAAGTTAAAATTTACTCGTTCTACGTCTAGAATTGTATTCCAAGAATATTACTATCAACTTCAAGAGATCGAACAACGGATAAAACGGTTAGAGAAAGAAATAGATATCCAAGCAACCGAAGGTTTACACGCTCCTGTAATTCAAGCACTTCAATCGCTTAGAGGTGTGGCAACTATTACAGCCACAAGTTTAGTGGCAGAGATTGGGTCCTTTAAAAGATTTACCTCGGCTAAACAATTCATGTCATATGTAGGTCTTATCCCAAGCGAATATTCTAGTGGTGAGAGTCGAAGACAAGGTAAGATTACGAAAACAGGGAATAAACACGTTCGCCGTCTTCTGATAGAAGCAGCCTGGAGTTATCGATATCAACCTGCAGTAAAAGGAGAATTAAAAAGAAGACAAGAAGGTCAGTCGGCCGTTGTTCAAGCTATATCATGGAAAGCTCAAAATCGTCTTCATAAAAAGTATTTCCGATTATTATCAAGGGGTAAAGAAAGTGGGAAAGTCGTAACGGCAGTGGCAAGAGAACTAGCTGGGTTTATCTGGGCAGTCACGCAGGAAATAGAAACAAACTCTAGAGTTTTAATTGAATCTTAATCTATTATAAAAATTCGTTTATAAAAAACTGCAGTTAAATTATGTGATTTTAAGAGTAGGGCTCGAAGGCAAAGTATAACACCGGAAAGGATAATCCACGTGGTCCCTTTGTGCTATGTCTAAATAGGCTAACGCACGTGACGAGTTGGTGGTAGATCCTTTATACGGAAAGATAAAATGTGAGAATCCACGAATATCAGAGTGCTTACCGAAGCTTAGATTTTTGCCTTCGTGCCGTGTTCTTAACTTCTGAATAAAGGAGGAATTTAATTCTCAGCTTTAAAAAGTGTCTCAATCTATGGATTACCAGTCAAGGAGAGCACTTGACAGGCAATCCATAGATTGAGGAGTAGTCAGTAAGCTGAGAAGGGTAATCCCTAGACATAAAATGTCTCCAACATTTATAAAAAAGAAAAGAAGCCCAAAAATGCTTCTCTTCTTAAGTGCGCCAAAAAACGGCAATTATAATTAGGGATTCGAGGGGAACTTGACAGTTTCGTTCATATCAGGGACCTGTCCCCTTGACCCACAACCCTACGACCCACTCAGCCTCGTTCAATTACTTTGATTCCTTTATAGTAGATTTTTTTAATTTGTTCTACATCTGTTATTTCCAAACCAGGTATGCCCTCGGCGACTAGGAAATTGGCTTCGAGTCCTGGTTTTAACATCCCGAAATGTTTTTCTTTACCTAGGATCCTAGCTGGATTTGCAGTTAATAATGCAAGAATATCGTTTTCATTATAGTTCTCCTTTAAACGTTTCATAGCAGGCCCAGCAATTAGCATCAAAGAATCGGGCCCTTTTAAAGAGCAATCCTGAAACGGCAGCCATGGAACCCCAGGATAAGGTGGCAAGTATGCGTCTGTTGAAATAGACACAGGAATCTGTTTCTGTACCAACTTCTTAATTTCCGCAGGTGAGTTCGGTGGTAGATGTGTTCCGCCCATAGGAGTTGCCACAATTTGTATTCCTTTCCCAGAAGCCTGATCAATCTGCTCATCTGTAATCCCGTGGGCATGGTGCAAGACATCAAATCCTGCTTCGAGGGTCAGATCAATCCCTTTTTTACCGGCAACATGGCAACCAATTCTCTTACCCGTTTCATGAAATAGAGTGACAATTTCCTGCAGCTGTTGACTGGTATAAATGATTTCGCCTGCTTTTGGTACTACATCCTCTGTAAAATTAGCTGGGGTGGCATTGATAAATATATTTTCACCTGGATAATCACTGTTTTCGGCTATTTTTTTTACAAGAGTGGATGAAGTTAAGTCAGCTAGTGTAACGGCCGTTGATTCGGTAATTGATGTGAAATGGGCAAGTTCTTCAAAGCCGATGGAGATGCTTGTCGTTGCAAACGAGATATCCATTGGAAAATCAGCCACTGCTTCACGATAATCACTTATAGAAAAATCACATAGTGGATGACCACATATTTGCTCACCTATTGCCGTAATCCCAGAGGATAAAGCTTTAAAAAGAATTCCTTTTCCGGCAATAAAATGGGTCTCAGGAGTGACCGGATAAAGCGAGGTGGGCGCAAACTCAAGTAAATGGGTATGACAGTCAACAAGCGATGGTGTAATCACATGCTTTGAACAATCAACCACCTCTACATCAGGGTATTGAGTTATTAAATCATTCCAGGTACCTACCACTTTAATTAATCCGTTTTCGACCAACATTCCACCATTTTCAATCGTCCCCGCTTCTGAAACTGTAATGAGTTTTTTTCCGCGAATAATATATTTCATCGACCATCACACCAAAAATGGAGTTAGCCAGTAGCCGAGTACACAGGCTGTGGCAATGCGGATAATCAGTCCAATTACGGCTGCACCAAGTGCTTCTCTTTCAGTAAGGTCTGAGGTTTCAGCCCAAGTGACAGGAACCTGACCAAAGATGACAGATAATGGCAATCCTGAATTGGCAAGAACAAACGAACCAACAATTAATCGGGGATCAATGGTTGCAGCAAGGTCAGCAAGTTGAGCAACTGCCAATGTTGGTGCAGCAAGTACGGAAACGATTCCAGTAGCAGGTTCGATACTTAGAAACGTTAGACTTGAAGAAAGACCTGATTCAATGAAGCTCCAGACACCCGCAAATTTTAATGCGCCGATGAAAAAGAATACAGCAGCTACAGCAGGGATGATAATAAGAAAGAGAAGTTCTGCACCTTCTTTAGCTGATGCAAAAATCGTGTTTAAAAACCGTGTGTTGGGTGTAAAACGTGGTAACTCGGTAAGTTCTACTTTTTTTGTATCTCGATATATCGTTCTTGATAGAAGGAGTGGAACAATCACAATTGGAACAAAAATAGATAAAATTACTAATGGAAAGGCATTTATTCCAAAAACGGAAAGAGCAATCAGTCCAAGAACAAAGGTAGCAAAGGATTGGGGTGATTGAATCATGGTTGCAACGGCAATTTTTTGTTCAGCCTTTGTAGCGTTTGCCTTTACTAAAATCGGTCCAGAAATTTTTCCAGCTGCATTTATATCTCCAAGAATATTGTATACACTGGGAATGATGACTGAAGGATTGATTTTAAACCACTTCATAATGGGGACAAAAATCCGAATTAACCCGTCTGTAAAACCTAATCTTTCTAGTATCCTACCAACGATAACGCTTACAATAATAGCGATACCAATTTCACTTGTGAGGAAAATATCTACAACAACTGGTTTTACTTCTTGAATGATGGTATCGAAAAGCGTAGACATAGAATTAGGAGAAAGTAATAAAATAAGCAGTAAGCCAAAAACTAAAATAACCCCGATGATTTCCCACAAATGCCAATTTGCTCTTGCGGCTTGTGGAGTTTTGTTCTTCTCCATGCTGAGTCCTCCCGACATATAGTTATCATTATCCAATTTATGTCTAAAATTAGGATAGGTGCATGTATAGTGGTTTCCTCTTCATGCATAATTTCTTTTCGATTCTTCATAATAAGGGAAAAAGGAATAGTGTGAGAATATGAATAATAACGAAATCGTGGTTGAGGAACTAAACACTTTATTAAGAGGATGTTATATGGGCATTCGTGCATTTGAACATCATATTCAAAATCTTAACGATCCTGTGTTAAAACAGAGGTTCCAAGCGATGCAACAAGAGACAAAGCAAAATGCTCAAATAATCGCTGAAAGAATCCAGAATTTAAATGGTGTGCCTGCGAACAACGAGGGTCTTTCAGGAAGAATCCACAGTTCCATGCATAAAATGATACTTTCCGACGATCCAGTAGATATTATGGAAGATGCTATAAAAGGGCTAGATAAATATGGAGTTGAATATTCAGAGGAACTTGTTAAGGGAGACCTTGATCCAGAAAGCCGGAAAATAGCTAAAAAGGTAATCGATACAAGTCGGAGACATGCAGAAGAGATAAAAGCCTTACTTAATGGATGAACTCTAAATCATCGTATGACACACTCATTAACACTTAAGGGTGTGTTTTTTAGTGGAAAAAAGACAGCCTAAGAAGACTGTCTTTGGGTTAAAAGATTTACTGTTTTAATTGGTTCAATTCTTCAATACTATCCTGAACAAGGGTAACGGCTTGACTCATGGTTGCTCCTCCACCAAACGCAGCGGTTACACCGACAACTTCGAGAATTTCCTCTTCAGAACAACCTTGATCTAAACAGCCTTTTGTATGGTAGATGATACAATATTCATCTTGTGAATACAGACTTATTCCTAAAGCAATAAGTTGTTTTTGTTTTTGAGATAATACTCCCTCTTTAAAACATTCCTCTGTAAAAGCATTATATAATTCAGCAAGCTTTGGCATTTTTTGAGTAAAAGTACCAATACCGGTCTTGTAATCAAGGAGGGCAGCCTCCGTTGAATTTCTCGCTTCAAAATCCATAATATTGATTCCTCTTTTCGAAAGCTTATTTGTATCCCTTTGCATTTGGGTCCATGCTATTAGCACCATAATCTGGAACATGGCTCGCATGTTTTTCATGGTATCTTGATCCTGAACCAACATCATTATTTCTTTGTTGTTTCGCGTTGTTATTTCCTTTTTGCTTTGCCATCATTTTCACCTCTGCATTTTTTTGGGACGATGGACCTGTCCCTTTGTCCCTGACAAGGATACCTTGTCCAACGGTATTGTTACCTTGATTTATGTGAAGTATTCTAGTTTTGCGTTAGGGAAAAATTTTTCCATATACGAATAGAGGTGTTTTTTAATATCCTCTTCTTCATCCTTCTGATAGATGTATTTCCCGATCCCGTATTTACCCCACTTATACCTTCTTTTTTCTTCGTCCAGTTCCAATTTAGTCATTGGGTAATTTTTTTCGATAACCCTTTTTGCTGGCTTGGTAAATCGGTGCTGAATAAATTCAAAAGTTAAGTCCTTTTTGGCTTCTGGTGGTAATTCTGCCTCTAAACGCTCGAACATCTTATAGTATCCATCTTCCCATCCATCATGGAGGTAGATAGGGGCTATAATGAACCCAAGAGGATATCCAGCCCTTGCAACTTTACCTGCAGCCTCAATTCTTTTTTCTAATGGGGATGTTCCAGGTTCAAAGTTTTTTACAATATAATCAGCATTCATACTAAAGCGAAACCTAGTTTTGCCGTTGTGTTTGGCATCTAATAAATGATCGACGTGATGAAATTTTGTCACAAACCGTAGTTTGCCATACTCTGATTCACCAAAATGTTCGATCGCTCTTTTTAGAGTATGTGTTAAATGATCAATCCCTACAATGTCAGATGTACAGGATGCTTCAAACCTCGTTATTTCTGGGGCGCGCTCCTCCATATATTGATCAGCGGCTTCTAGAATTTCATCGACATTTACATATGTACGAATATATGGTTTTGATCCCATTGTTGTTTGTAAATAACAATAGTGGCAATGCCCCATACAGCCTGTTGCGAATGGAATTGCATATTCAGCAGAAGGCTTTGAGGTGTCAAATTTAAGTGTTTTTCTTATCCCCACTACAAGAGTTGATTTAGCGACACGGTATTTTTGGAAGTCGTTATCGCCAGGTAAGTTTCTTACCTGATTGTGTGATGTGGTATATCGAATCTCAACATCCATTTTTTCAAATTTTTCGAGGAGCTGTTTTCCTAACGGATAATCTAATGCTTTCGGTTCAAAATAGATGAGCTTTGGGTTAAATGGCTTCATTCGAAAGTCCCTTCTGAAACATCCCCATAGTAATACTGATAGGCTTGGTTTGCTTCTTCTTCTGTTGAATAAACAGCAACCTCATTTGATAATGGATAATACGTTTCATATAGAAACAGGGCCAACTCATTCGGTCTTTCTGGGTGATTTACAACAGCTGCTGCTTGGATATTAGCTACGTCTTGAGTATGGGGATTTCGATAAAATACATAAACAACATCACCAGCCTGATACATTTGTTCCATAACATCACCTTTACAGTGGGACAGAGATTCTTCGTCCCAAAATTTGTATTAGCTTGGACAACGAACTTGTGCCTGTGTCCTTATAAAAAAGGATAAATCCTTTTTACTCATTTTTGCTATTCATTCCCAAAGTTATGTCTGTTTGATTATGGAAAAAGAAGAGGTTTCATGCAACCATGTATGTTCCTATCCCATTTTGAAAATACTACCAATAGTAACTATGATTAGTAGAGGTGAATAGTGTGATTGCATTAAATTCAGTAATCGATGGGAAAAAAGCAAACTTTGGCGCGGTCAGAGATATATTTGATTCCCATGGATGCAGTTTTTGTAGTAATTTTGAATACGATCAAGGAAAGTTTGATGCGGTATTATCGCGTGAAAATGGAGAAACGATTTATTTACGGGTTCCTTTTTTCGTTGTGGAAGGGATGCTGGATCATTCGAGTGCCCAAATTCAATTTGGAACACCATATGTCATAAAGCATATTGTGAATTTTGGTCTTGACCATGATGAAAACTCATTTGTCACTGCAACAACTGGACTTGATCAATTCCAAGAGCCGCTTGATAAGGATGGGCGTATATCCGATAAAAGCAGATGGGAACAAGCTGGTGTTGAAGTAGTAGAACGCATATATAATTCCATGAGAGACTTAGTATCCTAATGGGAAAGGGACAGGTTACCTGTCCCATTTTTATTTTGGGACAAGGGACCTGTCCCTGTGTCCCAATTATTTTAAATAGAAGGAAGAGCCGTCGATTATTTCTATGTCATCCCTCGTTTTGATTTCTTCTATTAGTTGAAAGAGTGCAGCGTCTTTTTTCTTTGCTTCGATCATGCAGTCGATTTGTGGAACACTCCCTTTAATTTCTTTTAAAAATGTAAAGAACATCTCAATATCGACGAAATCTGAATGATGACGAAACGCTTCCTTGCTTTTTGGACTTGAAATATGCATTTTGATTGGGAGCGGTGAATGCTTCCATGTTTGCACAATCCTATCCCAATGCATTTTCCAATTAGGATTCTCATGGTGGGCAAGATGATGATGATAATCAAAAACAAGTGGAATATTTAATTTTTCACATAAGTATAGGGTATCTTCTAGAGTAAATGATGTATCATCATTTTCGAGCATAATCATCTTTTGAATTTTTGCCGGAACCTCCATCCAATTGGTAACAAAACGTTCAAGCGAAACATCGGTTTCTTTATAATTGCCTCCGACATGCATAACACAACGATGAGTGGGATCTAGCCTCATAGCCCTTAAGAGAAGATAGTGGAGCTTTAGGGTGCGCACTGAATTTTTAAGAATGTCCACTTGAGGAGAATTAATCAGAACAAAGTGATCTGGATGAAAATCCACCCGGATATCATGTTCTTTTACAAAATCTCCTATTTCTCGTAGACTTGCCTTTAATGGTTTCATATAATTCCAATCAAGCAGTTCTTCATGATTGGCTAAAGGAATGAGTCGAGAGGTAAGCCGGTAAAAATGAATGTCAGATGCCGCATTATGCTTTAGTAGTCTAAGTGTATTATGTAAATTGGAAAGGGCAATCCTCTCCAATTTGCGAATCGCAGCCTCTCTGTCCTCTATTTTTTGAAATTGGGCATATGTCATTGTTTTTGAAGGGGAAGCATTCTTAAGTTCTGTACTCATTGCCACGTAGCCAAGACGTACCTTTGTCACAATCATTCACCTCACATATTTCTTCATGTTTACAAGTGAGACAAGGGGCTGTTTGTCCCTACCACTCCACAGTTGAACTAGATGTTCGCTTTACTCCTCTAATTTTCGATATTTCTTCAACAAGTTTGTGCATGGCAAGGTTTTTTTGCTTCGCTTCGATCATGATATCCAAATCTTCATTAAGTTCCTTAGCCATTATTAAAAAAGGCATGACAAAGTCTAATGACACAAAATCAGCGTGTGAACGGTAGGCATTATCTGATTTGGGTGATGAAATATGCACTTTTGGTACAGTCACCCTGTCATTCCAAGTATTGAAAATACGTTCCAAATAAAGAGAGAGGTCGACGTCTCCTATATTTGCCATATAGTGATGGTAATCGAGGACCATTGGAATGTTTTCTTTTTCACAGGTAATCAGTGTTTCTTCTACATCATAGGTTTTATCATCATTTTCAAGTGTCATTTGTTTTTTAATTTCATTTGGTAGTTGTTTAAGGTTTTGATGAAAACGTGATAATGATGTTTCCTTATCACCATATGCACCACCAATATGTATATTAAGAACTCCTTTATCAAGCGCATCTAATGCTTTAAGCATCTTGAAATGGAATTCCATATCGCTTACAGCGTTCGTCGTGACTTCATCTCTTGGACTTGTAAAAAGGGTGAACTGATTCGGGTGAAAGCTCACCCTCATATTAAATTGTTGGATAAGGCGCCCAAGCTCGTCCCATTCATTCTTAAAGGGAGTGATGAAATCCCACAAGACCTCAGGATGGGTGGCCAAGGGGACAAGTGAGCTTGAAAGCCGGTAAACCTCAATTTCATGTGCGATATTATAATGCAGAATCCTCTTTGTATGGAGTAAATTCTGTGCGGTCACAAATTTTAGCTTATCCATACGTTCATCTTTAGGAAGTGCTGCATACCGTGTGAAAGTTAATGATTTAGAAGGACTTGAATCCCATAAACCTAATGCATTTGCCACATAACCAAAACGAATTCTCATTTTTACCCTCTTTTGGGACGGGGGTTCTCCAGTCCCTTTTTTATTTGCAGTGGGACAAGGGACCTGTCCCTGTGTCCCAGAATTTTGTTATATTTAATGTAAGGAGAATATGATGTTATTATGCGGAAGTTTCTATTTTTTATGGGGAGATGATGGGGATCGAGCGAAATTTTAGGATTTTTGTGGTGCTGGCTTTGGTGGGGAGTTTGGTGTTAAATTTTACATTAGTATCGAAAGTGAATCAGCTTGAGGGGCAGGTAAGCAATTTTTCGAACTTTCAACATGATATTATCTCTAGTATTGATGGGCAGGCAAGTCAGGTGTACAGTGCTTTAGAAGAATTTAAGAATGAACAGAGCTGGATTAGTACGGTTACGATGGAGATTGATAACAACGCAGTAACAAATGGCCAAGCGAATGCAATTTTTAATTGGCAGGTCAAGGAGTTACAAAAAAATTCAGACGTTGTGTTTCATTACACCTTTAGTGAGAGTGAGGAATATAAAGCTCTCCCTGCAAATGAAATGCAAAATGGTCTTTTTCAGGTAAAAGTACCTTTTAGATTTGATAAAGAGCCGCAATGGCATGTTGGACTGATTACTTCAGATTCCTATCACAGTGAAGAGGCATCAGAAAAAGAAGCTATTGATGGGAATGATATGATTCATTTTTATGTAACGGTTTCTTATGATGATGATTTAGTAAAAAGTAGCGTGATTCAGAATGAATTTTTAGGGGATTTGAGAACGAGTTATTACGGAATTATCCAGACAGATGTTCATATTTTTAAATCAAAATTAGATATTACGTTAATTAATTATCAGATTGATGAAAAATCTGTATATGTAGAAAAAGCAACCCTTCTAAAATATAAGGGAGATACCTTAATTGGAGAAGAAGAATTGCAAATGGTCAAAGAAGACTCACCAGATTATAGTGAACATTTTTTCAACATCCATCAAGTTGAACAATATGAAAATATCAGACTAGTGATGAAAGTCGAATATAGTAACGGAGATAGCTTTGAAAAAGAAATCTATTAATAGGACAGGGAGCCCATTCCATAGGTTGGGATTCCTTGTCCTTGTTTTTTTATCATTTCAGGAATATATACCTATTCTTTTTGGCGGGGGTATAATCTTTTCACCTTTTTTTATTTTCTTTTTTAATTAACATTAATAAATGTAAGCGTTTTACACATTAGCGTTGAAAGGGGAGAGTATGGGTGAAGAAATCAAAGAATGACCACCAGGGACAGTTTCAGCGAGAAATAGACAAGCTGACGGGACCTACCTTAACAAAGGGAGGGTATGGGAAAAAAATCATCGCGTTATCGTTAACAGCTACTTTGGCGATGCCACTTGTCGTCATTGGGACACAACCACAGGCTTCAAAGGCACATGCCGAAGTGATTCAGGAGGAATCAAAACAAGAGGATATAGTAAAAAGGGCTTACCAGATGGAACAGGATGCTAAAGCACACGGGATTCCATTATTTTTGTTCGAAGATGGTGTCCCTAAGACCTTTACTTCCAAAGAGGGAACACTTGAAACCACAGATGAGCATTCGAAGGATGGACGTCAGGCATTGAAATGGAAATTTCAGAATGGTTCAAGACTCACAGTAAAAGAAAAAATTAACTTTAAACCGTATGTTGAAAATAATCAGGACCAATCGATCGATACCTTTGTAGTCTGGGTCTATAATGAAAAACCCGTTAATGATGTAGCCACCTTCCAATTTGGCAGAGGAAATAAAGTGGATAGCTGGTTTGAAATGGATCTAAATTTTACAGGCTGGCGTACTGCTTGGGTTTCCTTTGAACGTGATATGGAAGGGACGCCACATCCTCAAATGAATCGGATGACGATTGTTGCACCAGAATCTACATCAGGCACATTATATTTTGACTCCATGATGCTTTCCACACCTCTTGACCCACGTCATCACACACCAGACCGGCAAGTACCGTTTGTGAATCCAACTGTTATGGAAGCCGCAAATAGTCACTGGCTCGGCTTGCTGCACTATTCGAGATTAACACCACCAGAACCTCAATCGGAAGTTTCTGATTCTGCAATAGCAGGTATTCGAGCAATTGATGAGAAGTTTACAGAACTAGTTTTTAAAAAGCAAAAAGTAACAGAGTCACTACTAAATGATATTCGTGGTGAATTTGCCACATTCGGCATCAAACGAAGCGATGAAGGAGGTATCAGTGGGGGCTCCTTGTTTATGCCGCATTTTGACCAAATTCCTGCACCATTAAAAGAGGACTTCAAAAACTTAAACAATACAATTGACCTTAGAAAATACACTGATTTTATGCAAGTAGTAGCGAATGCGTACCTCTCTACAGAGGACGATAATCAAAAAAGTGAACTAAAGACAATGTATATCGATTTAGTAGATCATTTAGCAGATCAAGGCTGGAACGATGGCAGTTCACAGGGAACTATGCATCACCTTGGTTATAATATTCGTGGATTCTATACTTCCGCTTTTCTCATGCGTGACGTGTTACGTGAAGCTGAGCGATTAGACCGAACCCAAAAAGCATTATTTTGGTTAAGTGGTGCAGGAAAAATATATACTCCCGAGGAAGAAGTGGTAGGGAATATTGATATCTTAAACACAACCCTGAATGGTATGCTTGCTAGTATTCTAGTTCAAGAGGATACTGTGGAGAAGATACGAGATATGGAGAGTTTTTCAGCTTGGCTATCTCAAGGACTTCGACCTGCGAAAGGGTTAGATGCTGCATTTAAGAAGGATGGCTCTGCTTTTCATCATGCGAATCATTATCCTGCATATGCGAATGATGCTTTCAAAGGTGTTACTCCAATCATGTATGTTCTTTCAAATTCTCCTTTTAGAGTTGCAGAAGATGCTCATGAGACACTGAAAAAGGCTTTGCTGTCGATGCGCTTATATTCGAATAAAACACAATGGCTAATTAGCGTTGCGGGACGTCACCCAACTGGTACCCAAGGCTTGGTCTTGCCGCCTTATAGATATATGGCATTAGCAGGAACACCTGATGGAAAAGAGGAAATTGATCGAGAGGTTGCTGCTGCATATTTGAGACTTTCTGATAAGGAGGATGCTACGGTACGTGAGTTCAAGAAGGTAGGAGTTTCAGCAGAGGCAGATCCAAATGGATATTGGTCGATGAACTATGCGAATCTTGGTATCCACAGACGAGATGATTGGCTTGTAGGGGTTAAAGGCTATAGTCGTTATTTATGGGGGAATGAAACCTATCAAAACGCCAATCTATATGGCCGTTATATGTCTTATGGGCAAATGCAAATAATGGGTTCATATAATCATAAGGATAGCGGTTATGTCCAAGAAGGTTGGGATTGGAATCGTTGGCCTGGAACAACAACGATTCATTTGCCACTTGATAAATTACGTTCAGATGTACGAAACGTTGACAAATTTAGTGGGGTTGAGGAAATGTTGTTATCTGACGAAACGTATTCGGGGAGCCTTAGTTTACAAGGGCAAAACGGTATGTTTGCGATGAAGCTCCATGAGCATCCAAAATATGAGGGGACTCATCGTGCACGAAAATCTTATTTCTTCTTTGACAATCGGATTGTTGCACTTGGATCTGACATTGAGAATGAGAATAGTGAGTATCCGACAGAAACGACGCTATTCCAAAATCATATGAAAGCAGATAATGAACCAGTCTGGATGTCATCAACTGGGGAGATTACAGATTTCCCTTACAGAGATAATCTTACACTTTCAGATAATGCATGGTTAATCGATAATAAGGATAATGGATTCTATGTACCTGCAGGACAAACACTTGCAGTTAGTCGATCTGAACAGCGGTCTAAGGATCAAAAAGATGGTTCAGATACATCAGGATCCTTTTCAACAGCATGGATTGACCATGGTCATGCTCCTAAAGATGGAAAATATCAATATGCTGTACTGGTTAAAACAAAAGTTGAGGAAATGAAGGCATTTGCTGAGGCCATGGAAAACGCTGATCTAGCTCCTTATCATGTTCTACAACAAGACCGGAATGCACATATTGTACATGATCAAGCAACTGGAATCACTGGATATGCGTTATTTGAGGTTAATCATGCTGTTGAGCATGGAATGGTGAAAGCTGTTGATACTCCATCCATGGTAATGACAAAAATGGAAGGTGAGAAGCTCATCTTAAGTGCTGTTGATCCCGACCTACGTCTCTATGAAGGGATTGAAGAGGATCAATATGATGAAAATGGCGTTCAAAAAGAAGTAAGTATTTATTCACGGACTTGGCGCCATTCCGAAAGTAAGATGAAGCAAATGAGGATAACGATTGAAGGTGAATGGCAGTTAGGAACAACCGATGCCCGAATTCGTATCATATCCGCTACCAATGGAAAAACCGTCATAGAATTTGATAGCAAAGACGCAGAGCCAATGGAAATACAACTACTGCCTAAGGAATAACATTTATAGTAAAATAATGGGACAGAGGGACAGGTACCTCGTCCCATTTTTTATTTATTGGGACAATGGACCTGTCCCCGTGACCCACAAACCGGTTTCCAAGAGAAAGGAGCAGATACTCATGCCTTTGGAGATTGTTCGGAATGATATTACGAGGATGAAAGTTGATGCGATAGTGAATGCCGCGAACACAGAGCTGAAGATGGGTGGGGGTGTGTGTGGTGCGATATTTCGTGCTGCTGGTGCTGAAGAACTCCAAACTGCTTGTGATGAAATTGGTAACTGCCCGGTAGGAAATGCAGTTATCACTGATGCTTTTATGCTGCCTGCAAAATATATCATCCATACTCCTGGTCCGATTTGGCAGGGGGGTTCTAAGAACGAGGCAAAGCTCTTACAGTCCTCTTATATACAATCATTGGAACTTGCTTATCAGCATAAATGCAAATCCGTCGCATTTCCACTGATATCAACAGGCATCTATGGTTACCCAAAGGAGGAGGCTCTGCAAATCGCGGTATCGACGATTAGCTCATTTTTGATGGACCACGAGATGGTTGTCTATCTCGTCGTTTTTGATAAAGCATCATTTGGTGTTAGTAAAAAGTTGTTTGCTTCCATAAATCAGTATATAGACGAATATTATGTAGATGAAATAGAAACGACATTTAGCCGTGCTAGAAATATTGAACACTATCATGCTGAACCAATGGAGGAAACGGACGAACTCGAACTCTACGAAATCGAGGAAAGCCTTCAGGTCGATAGCAGTTTAGCTGATATCGTCAAGCAATTAGATGAATCATTTTCTGAAAGACTTCTTCGTTTAATCGATGAAAGAGGATTGACTGATGCCCAAACGTATAAGCGTGCAAATATTGATCGTCGATTGTTCTCCAAAATTCGTAAAGATGCTGGTTACACCCCTAAAAAGAAAACAGCGATTGCCTTTGCGATTGCATTACAATTGGATGTTGAAGAAACCATTCATTTATTGTCCGCTGCTGGTTACACATTGACCCATAGCAGCAAATTTGACATTATTATTGAATTTTTTATTAAACAAGCAAAATATAATATTCATGAAATCAATGAAGCTTTATTTATGTTCGACCAACCGTTATTAGGTGCATAAAAAATGTCGCTTTTGAAGCGACCTGCACTGTTTTTAATCTTGTTATCCTTACAATGTAATCAAATTTGAACGGAGGATAACAGATGAAAACAGAATTAGTGTTTATTTTAGATAAGAGTGGATCCATGGCAGGACTTGAAGCCGATACAATTGGTGGTTACAACTCAATGCTAAAGAAGCAAAAGAAAGCGGAAGGGGAAGCAATTGTCACAACCGTTCTATTTAATCACCATTATGATATATTGCATGACCGAATTAATGTGAAAGGAATTTCACCAATCACCGAAAAAGATTACGCGGTTAGTGGTACCACTGCATTATTAGATGCAATCGGTTTTACGATCCAAAAAATAAACAATGTACAAAAACACACGAGTCATAATGAACGAGCTGAAAAAGTACTATTCGTAATTACAACAGATGGAATGGAAAATGCAAGCCGTGAATTTACAGCAGAAAAAATTATAAAAATGGTTCAAAACCAAAAAGAGAAATATGGATGGGAATTCATGTTCTTAGGTGCGAATATTGATGCCGTATCAACAGCTGCGCAATTTGGAATTGATGAGGATTTTGCCGTTGACTACCATGCTGATGAACAAGGGACACAATTGAATTATCAAATGGTAAGTGAGGCTGTCACAAATCTGCGCAGCGGGAAGAAAATAGACCGAAGCTGGAAGGAAGAAATCGAACGCGATTATAGCCGACGTTCAAGATAGTAGAAACTATTTTAGGAGGAATTTATGGAAATAGTAAAGGCTATTAATAATGATGTAAAAGCAATTACGAAACTTGCATTACGGTTATGGCCAGATAATGTAGAAAGTGAACTTACTAGTGAGTTTTCTGAGCTGATTCTGGACCAAAAGGCGATCATTTATTTAGCTAAATCAGAGAATGATACAATAGGTTTTGCTCAATGCCAATTACGAATGGACTATGTTGAGGGAACTGAAAGCAGCCCGGTAGGATATCTTGAAGGTATTTTTGTAAAAGAAGAATACAGGAGGATAGGAGTTGCGAAACAGCTATTATCTGCTTGTGAGAAATGGGCGAAGAGTAAAGGGTGTAAAGAATTTGCAAGCGATGTGGAACTTGAGAATAATATAAGCTTGAATTTTCATTTAAGTAATGGGTTTCAAGAAGCGAATCGGATTATATGTTTAACTAAAAAACTTTAAAAATAGTATGCCTGTTTGCCACTATAATTCGGGGACAGGCATAATCTTAATTTATCATTTTTGCTTCCAATGTAACATGGGGTTTTCTTGCCCCTCCAATAATTTCATCTGTGTCATTTGGAGAGTGCGTTCTTCTCTCTTTTTCTTTAATTCATTATAAATAAACGTGGACTTCCCTAATCCTACCTCTACAGCTTCAGCAGCTGATTGACAAAAATAAATATTTTCAATACCTGCAAAGTATATTGCCGTCAAACACATCGGACAGGGCTCACCACTAGCATACATGGTAAAGCCAGAAAGGTCATTCGTTTGTAATTTTTCTTGTGCACGACGAATGGCAAGCAATTCGGCATGTCCGCTGACATCATGTACTTTATGCAATTCATTTACACCTTCAGATACTATCTCATTATCCTTTACAAGAACTGCACCAAAAGGCTGTCCACCTTCATTTACATTTTGTAAGGCTAGATTAACTGCCCTTTTCATGAATTGATCCAACTTTTTCTCCTCCAAGCCTTTTTATCTATTGTATCAAATCCCAGACTAGGTATCCTTTTTAAGGTTTTTTATTTTTCGATCTGCATACCTAACAAAAAGATATCCGAGGAAGAAGGAGAGAAAGCTTAATGGATAATCTAGAATCGTATGTTTAGCCTTGAAAACACCGGTCGTTTTCAACACTATATCGTAAGCAATATATGAAACAATCATAATAAGATACCAGCCATTCCTTGCATTAACTACACTTAAATAAGCAAGTAAAAAAGCAAAAATAAGACCCGTTACCGTTGTTATGGCAGAACTACCTCGATGTATTTGCTCCAGCCATTCAATATGGTAGGTTCTTATGCCAATAACTGCATGGAGCAGATAATGTAGGGGTATAAATATACCATAAAATGATAAAAGTAACGATCCAAAGTGAATCCATTTCTTTTTTAAATGTACCCACCACAGTCTTGCAATAGGAAAATAAATAACTAAACCAACAACAGTATACCAGGGGCTCCACCAATTAGTTTCAAAAATTCCCCATCTAGTAAAAATGAGTTCAATTAAGGTGAAAAATAAAGCTAACGGAATGCTCCAATACCACCTACACCTCAAAACGACAAATAAAGCTGCAAACGCAGGGAGCACAAGGCCATTAACCATTGCACCTAAATGTGAATCTAATTCATTGTCTAACACACCTAATTTATAAACATAAGCTTTTCCCCAAAGATAGACGAAGTAATCAAATAAAAGAGTGGTACCAGTGACGGTAAAATAAAGAATAAAAAGACGACCCGACCTAACTTTCCAATATACAATTGTTAAAATCGCTAATCCTAAAAGAAATAATACTAGATAGGCCCATAATCCCAAACTCAATAAAATAAACCTCCGACTTGTTTGTAGGTATTTTTACCTAACTTTATCCTTAAGATTCGTCACTTAAGCAAATAACGCTATTTAACCATTTATTTTATGCTAATATGAGAAATGGATACATAATACTTAAAAGTAAGAATATGGTGCTTTTTAGAGGGGGAAATGATGAAATATTGGATAATAGGTTTTGTGCTTTTAATAGCGGTTTCAGTAGGTTTGATGTTCAGTGTTTTTAATGTGTTCGACAGTGCTGATAATCAAAAAGTAGTCTCTTCATCGAAGCAGGAATCCAGTAATGCGAATGATTTTAAAGAGCAGACTAAGAAAATTGGTGGCATTACATATGATTTAAAGTTAAGCCAAACACCAGATGAACATGAAGTTATCAAAGTGATGCATCATATGACCCATCAAAAGGTGAAAGCCGAAGATAAATGGGGTGCAACACCGATGATTCCCGATACCATCCATGAGATTTATGATATCATTTCCAAAAGCGATTTTTCTAGAAAAGAAGATCTCTTAGAAATTGCTAAACGCTGGAAAAGTGGTGATTTCAGCAGAGCTGATGATGACCACAATTATTTTTGGAACTACCAAAACGGAACGATAGGAAAGGCGTATGGCTTAATGAATGAAGCTGAAGAAAGAAGATTTATCATCAATAATTTTGGTGAGGAGTTTTTACCAGATTAATGGTTAGTTCAAAGTATGACCAACCTGCAATGAAGAACAAAAGATGCAAAAACGTCCAAAAAGTAACGATATCACTGCCGGAAATGGTGATGACATTGCTTCAGGATTCGGCTTCCCACTAGTAAAGTAAACGAATAAAACGGCTAAAATGGTTTCAATCATTTTAGCCGTTTTCTATTAGTTTTCATTTTCCCCGATTTTATCAAGTAGGGAAATGGTATTTACAAGATGATTATTAAAAATTTGTTTTGCCACCGAGAGAAGTTCGACAATCATTGGGTCTCTTAGTGAGTATATAACACGATTACCGTCTTTCGTTCCATAGACAATATTTTTAGCACGGAGTACAGTTAATTGCTGGGACACGGCTGACCCTTCACTTCCAATAAGGGTTTGAATTTCATTCACGTTTTTATCCCCCTCAGCAAGAAGTTCTAGGATACGAATCCTTAATGGATGTGCGAGTGCTTTAAAAAAGTCAGCCTTGAATTGTTGCATTTCTAAATTCACTACCTTACCTCACTTTCTACATTAACTCATAGAAATACCTCTGTTTTTCACTACTTTCTCATGGACTCCGGAGAGAGCCTGACATTCTTTAAAAGCAAAGTGTCTGCAACCCAAACATTTATTGTTGTTAATCTGGGTAAGGGCATAATCAATGGCATCACCTGTATGTTCAAAAAAGTTTTCCTCACCGATTACCTCATATAACCCGGTTTTATGAAGAACGCTTTTTGGTTGTGGTTTGATCCCTGAGATTAAAACAATACCTTGCTTTGAAAAGTCCTGAACAATACTAGCTAATCGCCCTTCTCCTGTTGTATCCATGAAAGGTACCCTACTTAAACGTAGGAGAAGAACCTTTGGTTTGTAATTGATTGAATTCATAATCTGTTGTTCAAAAGCCTGAGCAGCCCCGAAAAACAGAGGACCTTCCACATTATAAATACTTATTTGCGGACAATCATGAGAATCAGTCACAACACGACTATCTACTTTTTCATGTTTAGATTCTGGGTTTGGTAAAGCTTTTTCCGTTACTATTATATCACTCATTCGCTTAGTAAAAAGTACAACTGCTAAAATGAGTCCTACCTCCACCGCAACAGTTAGATTCATAAAGACGGTGAGTAGAAAGGTGACAACAAGTACAAGAGAATCTTCCGTTTTTGTTTGTAACACATGATAAAAAACACGGCGCTCACTCATGTTCCAAGCAACTAGCATAATAATTGGGGCCATACTTGCTAAAGGAATTTTTGAAGCATACGGTGCAAATAAAAGTAAGACAAGCAAAACAACGACACCATGTATAACACCAGAAAAAGGTGAAACAGCGCCTGTTTTAATGTTGGTTGCCGTTCTTGCAATGGCACCAGTTGCTGGAATCCCACCAAATAAAGGGGTAACCATATTAGCAATTCCCTGTCCAACTAATTCACGGTTACTATTATGTTTACTATTTGTCATACCGTCTGCAACAACAGCAGAAAGAAGAGATTCAATTGCTCCTAACATTGCAATCACAAATGCCGGTTGAATCAACTGTTTAATTCGTTCAAATGTGATCTCAGGAAATTGAAAGCTTGGTAGTTTGCTAGGAATATCCCCAAATGTTGACCCAATCGTAGCAACTTGAGTTGGGTAAAAAATAGTCGCGATACCAGTAGAAATAAGCAAAGCGATTAATGAACCGGGTACTTTCGGAAAGAACTTTGGAGTTAACAGCAGTACAACTAAACAAATCGTAGCCGTTAGAATGCTATAAATATTAATCTCTCGAATATGAAATATAATCTCTCTCATATTATCTATAAATAGTTCATGTTTCTCAATCTTATCAAGACCAAGAAAATTTGGTACCTGCCCAACAAAAATAATAATTGCAATTCCTGATGTAAATCCAATGGTAACAGGTCGTGGAATAAATTTGATTAAAGACCCAAGTTTAAAAAGACCCATTAAGAATAGAAGAACACCCGCCATAAAACCAGCAATTAATAAATTTTCAAATCCATAAGTTGCAACAATCCCAAATAGAATCGGAATAAAAGCACCAGTCGGTCCACCGATTTGGTATTTGGAGCCTCCAAAGAGTGAAATAAGAATACCCGCGATGATGGTCGTGTAAATCCCATATTCTGGTTTGACGCCTGAAGCAATCGCGAATGCCATTCCAAGAGGAATTGCTATAATCCCAACAACGACGCCAGAAATAAGATCCTTTTGAAAAGAATGAACCGAATACCCTTTAAATCTCCCTGAAAAAGCCCACCTATGTAGCATTTTTATCCTTCCTTCTGAATAATAGAATATCTGATTATTTGAATATATATATGAATCTACTCCTAATAATCTATAAAGTCAAAACAAATTTATGAAAAGAGAAAGGGCTGCCATGAAGAAATCAGGCAGTCCCTTAGAATGATTATTATATTGATAAAGGTTAATTTTATGATGTTTTGTATTAATGATGTAAGTAACGTGAATATATTTTTAATATTACTATTGCAAAATAATGATGTGGTATGTATAATAAATCAAGTAGTCAGCCGATAAAAAAACTTCGACAAAAAGTTACAAAACCTATTGCACTTCATTTACAAACTTGTTATAATAATCACATAATTAATTAATGAACTTCATACAGATTTTATATGCGGGTGTAGTTTAATGGTAAAACCTCAGCCTTCCAAGCTGATGTCGTGAGTTCGATTCTCATCACCCGCTCCAATACATATATAACGCAGTGTTTCGTTTCTTAGATAAACGAGGTGTTGCGTTTTTTTATTTTATAAAGATTTTACAGAACTAAAAAGGATTTAGCCGAGCCACCATGTACTTGTGTGAACATCGCACCAAGAGAAGTCAGTAGTTTTTCACAGCTTTGATTTTGTAAAGATGGCTTCAAATACACAATTTGAATGGCATGTTTGGTTTCAGTAGTTACAGCGGTTCTTTCGGAATCGACAAAAGGGCTTCCAAAGGCTCCCGTCTCATCACTGGATAAAATTTTATCCTCCATCGAAATGTTTCTACCATTAATTCCTAAATACTCATCACCTAGTTGTCCCACACGAATTTCAATATTACCGTTAATTTTATTTGTATCATAAATCCCTATTGGTATTTCATACTGCATCGAAAAGAAATTGTTTAAGTCTGCAGCGGAGTGTATTGAGTTCAAATAGTTTTGCTTTTGTATCCGACGATAGATTGCCTCAACAGACGGACGATATCGATTGGGATCTGTACCAACTTGTTTAAAAATATCTCTCCACTCAGCGATTCCTTGAAAATCTGTAACATGCTTGTCTTCTAAATCAAAAAAGAGCGATTCTTGAAAGGTCTGTAGTCTGCCACGAATCATTTGTGGAGAATCGCCAACTTCGATATGATTGTATTGTATAATTCCTACTTTAAAATTAGGAACAAGTTCCTTTAAATGTGGCGAAATCTTAATTTCCATCATTTATCCCTCCAAAAATTATTGTAAATAGTGTACCATAAATCCTAGTAATTAAATAAATAGAACGGCTTACAAGTCCTAAGAAGGGAGGTTCCAAGACTTGGACACTATACAACTTCAACAAAAAATCATTGATTATAGTAAAACGATTGGAATTGATAAAATTGGCTTTGCGAGTGCTTCGCCATTTGAAGAATTAAAATCTAGATTATTAAGGCAACAGGAATTAGGCTATCAATCGGGATTTGAACCAAAAGATATTGAAAAAAGAACAAATCCAGAGTTCCTTTTACCTGGTGCGAAGTCTATTATTGCAATAGCACTTGCTTATCCATCAAAGCTAAAGGATGCACCAAGGAGCACACGAAATGAACGTCGAGGTTTGTTTGCACGTGCTTCCTGGGGAGAGGATTACCACCATATATTACGGGACAGGCTACAAAAGCTTGAGGCGTTTATCATAGAAAAGTTACCTGATGCTAAACTTCAATCAATGGTTGATACAGGTGAATTATCGGATCGTGCAGTAGCTGAAAGAGCAGGTATCGGTTGGAGTGGAAAAAACTGTGCCATTATTACACCAGAATTCGGATCGTATGTATATTTAGGGGAAATGGTTACGAATATCCCTTTCGTACCTGATTCGCCAATTGAGGATCAATGTGGTTCATGTCGAGCATGTCTTGATGCTTGTCCAACCGGTGCTTTGGTGCAGGGGGGACAAATCAATGCACAAAAATGTGTTAGCTTCTTAACGCAAACAAAAGACTTTTTACCGGACGAGTTTCGTACCAAAATTGGAAATCGACTGTATGGCTGTGATTCCTGTCAGACAGCTTGCCCGAAAAATAAAGGAATTGATTTTCATTTTCACGAGGAAATGAAACCGGAGCCCGAGGTTGTTAAGCCATTACTAAAACCGATTTTATCAATTAGTAATCGTGATTTTAAGGAAACATTCGGATCACTGTCGGGGTCTTGGAGAGGGAAAAAACCAATCCAACGAAATGCGATAATTGCACTTAGCCACTTTAAGGATACTAGTGCGATTCCTGAATTAACAAAAGTCCTAAAGGATGATCCAAGACCAGTACTGCGTGGTACTGCTGCATGGGCTTTAGGCAAGATAGGCGACGAAAGTGCAATTGAAATTTTAAAAGAAGCAAGTCTGAAAGAAAAGGACGAGCAAGTTCTGCAAGAAATTGAAAAGGGTTTGAATATGTTAATCAACTAAAAGGATGCGATGACGCATCCTTTTTTGTATTAGTGGCGCAATTTTTTTGGATTATGCATGATTTGAACACTAAGACCTTTATGGTACTGATAGTTGTCCGAATGATGAGGTAATTTTGATAGAAGGTTAGAGAAAAAAAGTCAGTGTCCGAAAGAGGAGCAGATTCTGATAGGAGAGGCGAGTAACCCCAAAGTCAGAGTCCGAATGTAGGGTTGATTCTGACAGGAGAGGCGAGTAACCCTAAAGTCTGAGTCCGAAAAGAGGGTTGATTCCGAAAGAAGAAGCGGGTGCAGCCCTAGTCAGAGTTCCTATGAATATGGAAAAAAGTATAAGGTCTACCAAAAAAGATTGATGATGAAATACTTAAACACTCCCTACCTTTAAAAACGCTAATATTAAAAATACAAATCCTAAACTCAAGTCTAGTTCACAAACAATAAAATATTTTCCCGAATTACTACATATGGTGTAATATCACAACCTGAAGGTGGTGTCGGAAGTTGAAGTCGACTTTAGCAAAAGTAATTGAGGCTAAGGCACAATTACTAGTTGGGAATCGAAGAAGTGTTCCTTCTGTTAGTTTACCAGTAAAGGATCTTGAGTTTATTCAGAGGAAAAAAGAGCTTTTAGATAAACGTTCTGCAGAAATCGTTAAATGCAATACAAACGGCCAAATCATCAGTAAAAATGAAGTGGATGGAAAGGTCCATCTCAATTATATTGTTCATTCCCAATATTTAATTCGTCAGAATAAAAATCTCTACATTGAAGAGCACTGTGAAGAAAGAAAGGCTGTATTTACATTAAATAAATTAATTAGTGATGAAGAGGTTCCAAAAGAAATAGACACCCATCATGAAGTAATGGATCGTGAAACCCAAGAAGAACGCAATCTGGATTTTAAATATAACCGACTTGCTGCGGTTCAATACGCGGAGCGGTGGTGGAATGACTACAACCCCAAATACAAAAAGTTCGAAGATAATTGTACAAATTTTATTTCGCAATGTCTCCGTGCTGGGGGCGCACCGATGTATGGATATCCGAATCGTAATAAAGGTTGGTGGATGCAAAATAATAATTGGAGTTATAGCTGGACTGTTGCCAATGCCTTGAGATTGTATTTAAGTGGATCACAAAAAGGTCTTCAAGCAAAAGAAGTTTCCTCGCCTAGAGAGCTTTTATTGGGTGATATCATTTGCTATGACTTTGAAGGAGATGGGCGTTTTAATCACAATACAATCGTTGTGGCGAAGGATATTACAGGTAATCCACTTGTTAATGCACAATCACAAAACAGTAGGATGAGGTATTGGTCCTATTACGATTCAACTGCCTATACACCGAATATTAAATATAAGTTTTTTCATATCATAAATAACTAATTTTCTCTTTTTGGTATAATAACGATTGAGGTGAAAGAAAGTGGGACTACACGTCGTATTATACCAACCAGAGATTCCTGCAAATACAGGGAACATCGCGCGTACATGTGCAGCAACAGGGACGACTTTACATTTAATTCGCCCCATGGGATTTTCAACTGAGGACAAAATGCTTAAGCGTGCTGGTTTAGATTATTGGGAGTTTGTAAAGATTCATTATTATGATTCTTTAGAGGAGCTTTTTGATAAATACCAGGATGGAGAATTTTATTTTATTACAAAGTTCGGACAGAAAGAATATTCATCCTTTGATTATAGTGACATACAAAAGGACCATTTCTTGGTATTTGGTAAAGAAACAACTGGGCTACCAAAGGAGCTCATCGAAAAAAATATGGAACGGGATATACGACTGCCAATGACAGAAAATGTCCGCTCTTTAAATTTATCTAATACCGCAGCAGTTCTAGTATACGAAGCTTTAAGACAACAAAATTATCCTGGACTAACTTAACACAAAAACGACCTCTACCCATTGGCAGAGGTCATTTTTTTATTATTTTTTGTTTATGCTTGGCTTATCTTCATAGCCACCTGTAAAAATAGCTGCTAAAAATGTAACAATAACACCTAAAATTAACAATAATTTCATGTGTTTTTCCTCCTTTATGTATGAAGCTCAAAAAATAAACTTCAAAAAAGATACCTAGGTGTATTATAACCTAATTTCAATTTTGTGTGAATGTTATCTATGGACAAATTGTAAACATTTTCGAACCTTATAAAAATAGGCACATATACTGTATAAACTCCTTTTACATTGTATCCCCATATTTTTTCTAAATTATTTTCATTTTGTCCAATCAAGAATATCAAGGGGATTTTTCTTATAATTCAGAATAGGACATGTTGAATTTTGTAAGATTAAAGCATGTTAAAGGACATCCTCGCATACATTTTATTAAACCGTGCAAGAGACAACAAAGATGGAGGAGGCCCCTAATTAATGGATATCTTAAAAAAGATAGAACAATTTCGTGAAGAGGAACAACGTTTGAAGTGGGAAGGAACCTTCGCTGATTATTTGGAAATTTTAAAGGAAAAGCCATGGGTTGCTCAGTCTGCTCATTCCAGAGTATATAATATGATTAAAGATGCAGGGATTGAAGAAGAAAATGGAAAGCGCAAATATAAGTTCTTCGACCACCAACTATTTGGTTTAGAAGAAGCACTAGAGCGATTAGTCGAAGAATATTTTCATCCAGCAGCAAAACGACTTGATGTTCGTAAGCGAATTTTGTTATTGATGGGACCTGTTAGTGGTGGTAAATCCACATTAGTTTCAATGTTAAAAAGAGGTTTAGAGACATATTCACATACTGAAAGAGGCGCGGTTTATGCAATCAAAGGCTGCCCAATGCATGAAGACCCACTGCACCTTATTCCTCATCATTTAAGAGAGGATTTCTTCGATGAGTACGGGGTTCGAATTGAAGGTAATTTATCTCCACTAAACATGATGAGATTGCAGGAAGAGTATGGAGGCAGAATTGAGGATGTTAGAGTTGAACGAATATTCTTGTCCGAGGATAAGCGTGTAGGGATTGGAACCTTCAGTCCTTCAGATCCTAAATCTCAGGATATTGCTGATTTAACTGGAAGTATTGATTTTTCAACAATTGCTGAGTTTGGTTCAGAATCAGATCCACGTGCCTATCGATTCGATGGTGAATTAAACAAAGCGAACCGTGGAATGATGGAATTCCAAGAGATGCTAAAATGTGATGAAAAGTTCCTCTGGCACTTACTATCTTTAACACAAGAGGGAAATTTTAAAGCGGGAAGATTTGCGTTAATTTCAGCAGATGAGCTGATCGTCGCACATACGAACGAAACAGAGTATCGTTCCTTTATTTCGAATAAGAAAAATGAAGCGTTACATTCACGTATCATTGTTATGCCAGTTCCTTATAATTTACGTGTTTCTGAGGAAGAGCGTATCTATGCAAAGATGATAAAGGAAAGTGATGTGCGCGATGTTCATATTGCACCACATACCTTTAGAGTGGCAGCCATGTTTACGATATTAACTAGATTAAAAGCCCCTAAAAAAGGCGATATTGATATTATTAAAAAGATGAGATTGTATGATGGTGAAAGTGTAGAAGGTTTCAATGCAATTGATGTGGAGGAGCTTCGTAAAGAATATCAAGATGAGGGTATGAGTGGTATTGACCCGCGTTATGTAATTAACCGGATATCATCCACGATTATCCGAAAAGAAAACCCATCAATTAATGCATTGGATGTATTGCGTTCCTTAAAGGATGGCCTTGAACATCATCCATCCATTTCGAACGAAGATCGTGAACGCTATTTGAACTTCATCTCAATTGCGAGACGTGAGTATGACGAAATTGCGAAGAAAGAGGTCCAAAAGGCGTTTGTTTATTCGTATGAAGAGTCTGCGAAGACATTAATGGATAACTATCTAGATAATGTTGAAGCATACTGTAATAAAAACAAACTTCGCGACCCGTTAACCGGAGAAGAAATGAATCCAGATGAAAAGCTAATGCGTTCAATTGAGGAGCAGATTGGAATCTCTGAAAATGCAAAGAAGGCATTTAGAGAGGAAATCCTTATTCGTATCTCTGCATATGCCCGTAAAGGAAGAAGATTTGATTATAATTCACATGAACGTCTTCGAGAGGCAATTCAAAAGAAATTATTTGCGGACCTAAAAGACGTCGTAAAAATCACTACTTCTACAAAAACACCTGATGAGCAACAGCTGAAGAAGGTTAATGAGGTTGTGGCAAGATTAATTGACGAGCACGGTTATAATTCAACATCTGCGAATGAACTGCTACGTTATGTAGGAAGCTTATTGAACCGATAATCTAGAAAATTGGGGTTAGGCCAGCATGATGGTCTAATCCCTTGTTTTTCAAATCAGTCGGATCTATCTATTGGCTTATGAAGAGGAGTCTGAATAAGGAATCCACTTATAACCCCTTTCATTGCACTTATGAAGAGAAATTCGAGCGAGAAATCGACCGCCAATCCCGTTCATCGGGCTTATGAAGAGAACTTCGAGAGAGATTTCAACCGCCAATCCCGTTCATCGCACTTATGAAGAGAAATTCGAGCGAGAAATCGACCGCCAATCCCGTTCATCGGGCTTATGAAGAGAACTTCGAGAGAGATTTCAACCGCCAATCCCGTTCATCGCACTTATGAAGAGGAAAACGAGCAAGAAATCAACCGCCAAACCCGTTCATCGGGCTTATGAAGAGGACTTCGAGAGAGATATCAACCGCCAATCCCGTTCATCGCACTTATGAAGAGGAAAACGAGCAAGAAATCAACCGCCAATCCCGTTCATTACGCTTATGAAGAGGAATTCGAGAGAGATATCAACCGCCAATCCCGTTCATCGCACTTATGAAGAGGTAAAAGAGCAAGAAATCAACCGCCAATCCCGTTCATCGCACTTATGAAGAGGAAAACGAGCAATAAATCGACCGCCAATCCCGTTCATTACGCTTATGAAGAGGAATTCCGGCAATAAATTGACCGCCAATCCCGTTCATTACGCTTATGAAGAGGAATTCGGGCAATAAATTGACCGCCAATCCCGTTCATCGCACTTATGATGAGGAAAACGAGCAAGAAATCAACCGCCAAACCCGTTCATCGGGCTTATGAAGAGGACTTCGAGAGAGATATCAACCGCCAATCCCGTTCATCGCACTTATGAAGAGGAAAACGAGCAAGAAATCAACCGCCAATCCCGTTCATTACGCTTATGAAGAGGAATTCGAGAGAGATATCAACCGCCAATCCCGTTCATCGCACTTATGAAGAGGAAAACGAGCAAGAAATCAACCGCCAATCCCGTTCATCGCACTTATGAAGAGGAAAACGCGCAAGAAATCAACCGCCAATCCCGTTCATTACGCTTATGAAGAGGAATTCGGGCAATAAATCGACCGCCAATCCCGTTCATTACGCTTATGAAGAGGAAAACGAGGAAGAAATCAACTGCCAATCCCGTTCATTACGCTTATGAAGAGGAAAACGGGCAATAAATTGACCGCCAATCCCGTTCATTACGCTTATGAAGAGGAATTCGGGCAATAAATCGACCGCCAATCCCGTTCATTACGTTTATGAAGAGGAATTTGAACGAGAAATCAACCGCCAATCCGTTCATCGCACTTATGTAGAGGAATTCGAACAACAAATCGCCTGCCAACCCCATACATCTGGCTCATGAAGAGGAATCAGAGTAAGGAATCCACTAATAATCCCGTACATTGCCCGTAATAAATGTAACTTGTCCATTTATGAATAATAGTAATGCACTCCGTATGTAATAAACAGAAGGAACTTGTCTATTTTTAAGACAAATCGCCCAATTTGCGAAATTTTTTGTCAATAAATCAATGTTCTTGCATAGTATAGAGTAATCTACTATTGGTTAATTTTTGCTAAAGAGTAGGCAGTAGTTGGTCTCTTTTTTATTTCAAAAAGGTTTTGTTTAGTACAGTTTATTCGTTTTACGAAGTTCTTTCACAAACCGTCAAGATAATGTATGAGGATCAAGGTAAAAATGTGAATGGTTTAATAAAAAAAATTTTAGGAGGGGAAAGATTATGTCGAAAGGTAATTCAAAGAACTTTGTCATTTCCCAAGAAGATTGGTCCCTCCATCGCAAAGGCCATGATGATCAAACAAGACACCAAGAGAAGGTACAGGATGCAATTAAGAATAATTTACCTGATTTGATAACTGAAGAAAGTATAATTATGTCAAACGGAAAAGATGTTGTTAAAATTCCGATTCGTTCTTTAGACGAATATAAAATCCGTTATAACTATGATAAAAATAAACATGTTGGCCAAGGAGATGGAGATAGCCAGGTTGGTGACGTTATTGCAAGAGATGGGTCCGGACAAAGTGCAGGAAAGGCAGGGCCTGGAAAAGGGCAAGGTGCAGGTGATCAAGCCGGTGAAGATTATTATGAGGCAGAAGTTTCTCTAATGGAGCTTGAGGAAGCTTTATTTAAAGAATTAGAGTTGCCAAATCTAAAGCGGAAAGAACAGGATCAAAACATTGTAGAAAACATTGAATTTAATGATATTCGTCGAACAGGTTTAATGGGGAATATTGATAAGAAACGGACAATGATGGCGGCATACAAACGAAATGCGATGGCAGGGAAGCCTAGCTTCCATCCAATTTACCGAGAGGATTTGAAGTTTAAAACGTGGAATGAGATTGTAAAACCAGATTCAAAGGCTGTGGTGCTTGCGATGATGGATACGAGTGGAAGTATGGGAATTTGGGAGAAGTATATGGCAAGAAGTTTCTTTTTCTGGATGACTCGATTCCTGCGTACAAAATATGAAACGGTGGAAATCGAATTTATTGCTCACCATACGGAGGCTAAAGTCGTGTCAGAAGAGGACTTTTTCTCAAAAGGTGAAAGTGGGGGTACAATTTGTTCATCCGTGTACCGCAAAGCGTTAGAAGTAATTGATGACAAGTATCCAGCAGCCCGTTATAATATTTATCCATTTCATTTCTCAGACGGAGATAATTTAACCTCAGATAATGCAAGATGTGTGAAGTTAGTGAGCGAATTAATGAAGGTTTCTAATATGTTTGGCTATGGAGAAGTAAATCAGTATAACCGCCATTCAACCCTTATGTCAGCCTATAAGAACATTGAGGATGAAAGATTTAGGTACTATATTTTAAAGCAAAAAGCAGACGTATTTCATGCGATGAAGAGCTTTTTTAAGAATGAAGAGGAAAATAAGGCATTTGCATGATAAAAAGAGAGGGGAGACCCTCTCTTTTCCTGTGAACCGATAAACTATATTGAAAGCTTAAGTACACGACAATTTAATTTTCGGATTGTTTGCAATATCCTGGTATTTGATTATTTCCAGGATTTTGACCATCAGCTGTTTTAGGGCCTTTACCAGGCTTCGGTCCATTACCAGGTTTCTCACAATCTTCACCCTCAGTTGGATCCCAACCTTTTAATACATTTTGTACTGTCCAGTTAGCAGCCTCTTCATCTGTAAGCTGTCTTCTTGATTCATTGATTGCAGCACCGGGGCCGTAGTTTTTATACTCAAACAAGCGGGCATCTTCAGGATTTAAACCACTCATGGAAGTCCAACCCTCTGTTTTAATATGGTCACCAAGTTCACTATTCATAATGACCACACTACCAATCGCATTCGGATTGCCACCAGCCGGCCAAGGTCTGCCTAAATATACAGTACCAGCAGGGGCATTACTTGTTAGTTTACTATCCTTAATCAAGATACCGTATTGGTCCGTGATTAATGTACTTGCAGCCGTGATATATCCATTATTTGAGTCTGAACCACGGTTAAGTGAGTGAATGATAGAATCCTCAAATACAACTCTTGCTGCACCGAAGATGAAATCGACATCGCCCTCAACATATACTTGATTATAGTATTGGGTTCCAGAGTGCACATATAGTGTATCTTGGTTTCCTATAAATCTTACATTTTTAAAATATTGACGTTCCCCAGCAGCATATACGGCAACAGCTTGTTTTCCGCTCACATCTGTGGAGCTTTCATCGAAAGAGTTTTCGAATGTTACATTTTCTACTCTAAAATCATTTGCGCGTAAATACACACTGGCACTTCCGCTTGTACCAAGAGTTCCGCCAACACCATTATCTCGACCTGCAAAGTTATCGAAAGTAATAATTGTGTTTACTGGATCTTCACCAATCATTGTAATAAAAGGTTTATTATTCGGCACAGTAACAACTTCTTTATAGACTCCGTTTTTGATAAAAATTGTGATTGGAGTTGTATTGTTTGCAGGAATTGCGTCAATTGCTGCCTGGATAGTTGCATAATCTCCAGTTCCATCTTTAGCAACAAAAATTTCATTTTCAATTTGGCTTATCTGTTTTTCTAGACTTTTCACAACTTTGATATCACCATCTTCTAATTGTCTATCATATAGATCCTTAGAGTTACTACCAACAACCTGAATATATACATTATTTGTAAAATATCCAGTTTCTTCAGCGGTACTTAATAATTTCGTACCCCAGTGACCACCCCAAGAATAGCCATTTCGTCTTTCTTCTTCAATTTCCATAATGTCATACTTAATGACGCCATCGCGGCCTGAGAAGATTCCACGATTGGTACCAATCTCATAAAATCTGTACCATGCCGTTGAATTCGAATCTTCTACAAAATACACATTATTTGGATCACCACTTACATATCGCGTATTTTCAAGTTTAACCTCATCTAACCACTCTAGCGCAGATCGAACAGACTTCTTTATTTCGTCAGTTTGTGGACGAGACATAAGGAATCTTATGATTCCAATAGATTCTGAACCTGAAACTGAAGCATGCTCATATGCACGTGCTTTTTGTGGTTCAAACGTATATGGATCGTGCTGAGCACCCCAAGCGGTTAATGTTCCATCAGAGAATTTGATTTGTGCCTTTAAGATATAATCAATTCCACTCTTAATGGATAGTTTGATTCTTTTACCATAAGAATCATTTATTACATCTGAATCGAATGGATATCTCTTTTCGACAACATCATCCATCATTTCCAAGACATTGATCATCGCCTCATCATTAAATGTGACATAGTCAGAGTAGTTGCCGCGTCTAGGATAAACCTGAGCGAATCCACCTGTGTCATATTGTAATTGGAACAAGAATTCAAAGCCTTTTTCAATGCTATCTTTGTATTTTTTATCACCAGTTTCACGATATACTTCGGCTAAGAAAAGAATTTCCTTAATCGTTGCATCATTATCAATCGTTCCTAATTCAACACCATTTGCTACCCATTCTGAACGCGGTTCCTTACCATCCCATGGACGTTCATAGATATGTGGCCAGTTCTTTGTCCAACCACCGTTTTCCATTTGCCAGGTTAATAGATTATCTGCTTTGCGAATCGCGTCGTTTAAATCGCCTTTAAAAGTTATTTTCTCAGGTTCTACGATATACTTCCCGTTCTGATCCAACTCATCTAAACTATTTAAAATAAGGACCGTTTGACCAAATTTATTCTTACCTTTTGCGGCCTTGTCGATTCTAAGATTCTTAAAGTTAGGGCTTAGGGTCGTCCAATTGCCAGTAGGGTAAACCACACTAATATCAGAGAAATCAAATTCATCAAAACTACTATTTAATGTTACCGCAATAAGATTGCTTGAAATTGCATGAACATCCGCGATTTGTACTGTTTTCCTTTGTTCTTCTGATGGAAGGGTATTAACAAGATTCTTAGCTTCCCCCCATGTAAGTTCTTTGTTATTATCTGCAATTGTTGTGGAGCCGTTTAGCTCTTGAATAATTTTTACAGCTTCCTTTTTCTTAAGGGTCTTGTTAGGTTGAATCTTTCCGTTTCTCACAAGAGCATCCATGTATCCAGCTTGTTTAGCAGCAGCTAGAACATAAGAATACCATTCATTTAAAGAAACTTCCCAAACCTCCGATTCAGTGCTTAATCCTTTGAATTGCTCTTCTTTAGCTAATCCAAGTTTACTATTTATTAAAGACATGAATTCAAGTCTTGTAATAGAATCGGTATCTTCAGGCTGTTTTTCAACGATTACTCCTAACTCATTTAACTTTTTCAAGTAAAGTCCGCTAACTATATCCTTTACTTCAGAGTCCTCTGTATCGATAGGACCTTCATCTGATCCAGTTTCTTTATTGTGGATTCGTAAATGATCAATATTTGCGCCGCCACTAGTACCAACACCTGTAGCACGAATTTTATTCTCACCAGCTTTTAGGGTCGCTTTTGTGGAAGTGTATACCCAAGTTGTCCATGCGCCAGTTGGATCAAAAGCTAATGATTCTGTAACGACTTCATCATTTACTTTAATCTCTGCTGGTCTTGCATCAGTTCCACCGGAAGCATATCTAAAGTCAAGGAAGTATTCTCCATCAGTTGGAACATTCACTGTCCACTCAACCCAACTGCCTGGTTGATTTGGCTTGTAATCAATAAATCCTGTTCCTGTAAAACCAGTATGCTGATTATCGATGATAACCCCTGTTTCATCAAGTAGGGCATCTTCTGCTTCATAAATTTGATCGTATTCCATATACACTTTTAGATGATCGATATTTGCACCACCACTCGCCCCAATACCGGTAGCTACGATAACATTTTCACCGGCTTGAAAGGTAGCTTTAGTTGACGTGTAGGTCCAATTTGCAAAACCACCTGTAGGGTTAAAGGCTAATTTAGGTTCGACAATTTCTCCATTAACTTTTATTTCTCCTGGACGCTCATCCGTTCCGCCATGGGCATAACGAAAATCCAACGTGTATTCTCCACCAACAGGTACATCTATAGTCCATTCGATTGAACCTCCTGGTGCATTCGGTACCATATCTACGAAACCAGTTCCCGTAAATCCAGGATGTTTGTTGTCTATGATAGCATTTACTAACTTTCCATCTTCCGCCTCATAGATTCCACCTGCACCTGGTTCAGTAGGAGGTGTCGGCTCAGATGGATCCTCGGGATCTGTAGGTTGTTCAGGATCAACCTCTGGTAACGAACCAGAAATTTTAATATCATCAACATAATGCCCAAGTGCTTTACTGCCAGGTGTAAATGTTTCAAAATAACTAATTTTTGTGGCAGGTTCATTTAACTGAGCATTCTCTAACTTAAGTTCTCCATTGATATAGACATTTGCTGTTTGATTTATTAAATCAATTTCAGTCTTGATGTCATACCATACATTTTCCTCGAGAGGGACTAACGGTTCATAGGTGCTGCCAGTACGATATGATATGTTATTGTCTTTAGTTTCAATAATGATAGGAGTTCCGTCTCCTTTTACTCTCATTACCTTTGTGGAGCTTGTATACTTCGGTTGCATAAATTTCATTTGAACGGTAACAACACCAACAAGCTCGTCGAAGGATTTGCTTAACTTTACATCAGCTGTCTCACTTGTGTCACTTAAAAATACACTTTTGTTTGAAGTATCAGGGACTTCTGTTACTTCTACAGTGCCACCGCCCTCCGATACGTCAAAATCTGCTGGACGTTCCCCAGTCGTTTCATTATTGAAATCTGCTTCAAAAAGGAAGGTGGAAGCATCCGTTTCTTCAGCATAAACAGGATTAATAGATACGGTAGAAAATAAACTTGTGAATGTGAGCAAAACTACCAATGTCAAATAAAAGTAACGTTTAATTGTACTCATTCATTAAAATCTCCTTTCTATAGACAATAAGTAGAACTATAAACTAGTAATTCAAATACTAGTAAAAATGACTCACCTCCCCGATAGGTCAAAAGAACTATCTGAATATTCAATCAATAAAACGGTTACAAAGGAGAGTGTAACATAGGCTTGACACTAAACTATAGCAACATATTGCTATAAAAGTATGCGGATATTGCTAAAGAGAGAAATTCTGAATTAATGATTATCTATGTAATAGAGGAGGCTTTGATAGAAGGAGGTAAAAAAAGAGAGGGGAGACCCTCTCTTTTTAGCGAAACAAGTATGTTTAGGAAACAAAACCTTTTCTACGATAATGTACAACACCAACACTAACACCAATAAATATTAATACGATACCGAGAACGAGCCAGTTGTATACAGAGGTTGCTGTTTTAGGTAATTTGTTGTTATCTGTTTGTTTATCTGTCCCTTGAGATTTATCTCCGTTTTCATCAGAACTTGGTGTTTTATCTCCCGGTTGATGGTTGTCATCTTCATTGTCAGGAGTTTCTTCTCCCGGTTGTTCTGGATTTTCAGTCTCAGGTTCTTCAGGCTGTTCCTCACCTGGTTGTTCTGGATTTTCATTCTTAGGTTCTTCAGGCTGTTCTTCACCTGGCTCGTCTGGGTTTTCAGTTTTAGGTTCCTCATATTTTGCGATAAAGTCACCAAACGTATCCCAAACACCATTCCAATGGATTTCACCATCTTGACTTCGTTCAAAGTTTTGGATGGTAGCCAAGGATTGCATGAGCTCATTAGGCAGCACATCACCAGACTTATTAACAGATTGTTCTCCATTAAACATGAAGTTCTTATCTAAATCAGTGTGTTGATAATTGTCTTTTGTTTTCTTTTGACTGTCTTCTGTGAAGAAAGATAGAAACCCATCAATTGTAAAGTCAGGAGTAATGTGACCATATGTTGTGAATGCCATATTTCCACCGGCATTATTAAATGCGTAGTTATTTTCGGCAATCACACCTGGATTACTATTACTTGTGAAACCTGCTGCACCGTTACCGAAAGCAACACTATTTTTGATAGTATGAGGGACATGGACTCCTTCACCACCAAGCTTAAAACCGTTTTTATCACCATTCCCAACAGTTCCATTTGTTAAGAAACCGTTGTTATAAGCGATGCTATTCTCAATTGTAACTGCTCCAATAGCACCTGTACCAACCTTTGTATAGAGATCCCATCCATCATCAATATTATTATGAGCGATCGTACCCCTAAAAATATTTCCTTCTCCAACCGTGAGTTTTGCAGCAAAACCATCTGCATTATTGTCAGATGGATCACGGTTATCAAATGATTCACTGTTAAGAATCAAGTTATAAGATGGCCAATCAGCTATAGTAGTAGAATCGTCCGTACGGCTGATTTGTAGACCTGTGTCTCCGTTCTGGTACGTTTTAATGTTTTCAATAATATTGTGGTTACCGCCAACTGTGTAACCTTTTGTGTTGCCGGCAGATTGAATAAAGTCTAAGCCTCTTACATGCCAGTAGTTACCGCTATGGATAACACCTTCCGTTTTCTTATCAAAGTCAATAATTGGTCTACTTGTGGCGGCAGGGTCAGCCCATAAGTACTTCATCGCATCTTCAGTGCCGTCATTGTATTTCTTAATTTCAAGTATCGCATTTCTCACATAGTGACCTTCCATCACATAAATGCGTTGACCTGGTTTTACAAATTCTATGGCCGTATCTAAGTCTAACGGATTTTCTTTTGAGCCGTCACCAGAACTCAATCCGTTAGGGGAAACATAGATATTTCCATCTTCGGCAAATGCCTTCATTTCAACGGTGAAGTTTCGAATGATTCTATTATAGTCTGTTAGTTTTTGAGTTTCGTCAGGTATGAATACAAAACTAAAGTTTGTATTTGCATTTACTGCGATTTTTGTTTGTATTTCAAGCTTTTGCCCGGCAAAAATAGGTTCATCATAACGAATCGTTTCATTGCCTTCTTTAATCGTCACAGTTCCATTCACATTTGATTGAACGATAAGGCGATAATTCTCATCAGAAGTCCTTTCCAATGATAAAATGTCAAACTGAGGTGTGACCTCCTTAATAGGTGCTTCTCCTTTAGGAGCATCTGTTTCTGCAGCTGTTACTTTGAAGTCTATATTACTCACTTCAATTGTTGCTACACGTGCGGTATAGAAACCGACATATGCCTTTCCATTTTGAACGTTTAAAAGATCAGGTGCATAGATCTCTTTTTCAATCGATTTCTCACCGTCATTTAGTATTCCCGTAAAACCACTATTCGTTTTCTTAAGTGTAAGATGATATGTTTTGTTTGGATGAGTATTAGCAGTTGTTGGTCTTTCTGCCTTTACCATTTCTTTTTGAATACCTTGGCTTCCTGTACCATCCGGTGATGTTACCCCTGTTCGAACAAACAGTTGTGTTCCGTTTTCATCCCGAGTACCACCTGAAAAACCTCCGATTGCGGCAATATTACTCGCAAATATTCCTTTTTGGTCGCCCGTTTCGTATATGGCATCTCTTGCCATTATTCCGAATGATTCTTGTCCATCATGAGGATTTTTTGCGTATTCAACAACTTTGATATCAGCTGAGAGCTCAAAATTATCTTCATTCGCATCAATTTCGGTGTAATAGAAGGAGATTCCATCATGGTCTCCAGTAACCTTACCACCACCATCAATTGCAGCTAAACGAATGATATCATTCTCTAGGTACTCAATTGTATTTCTTTCGTCCGATGTTGATTGCCCGAACCGAATAAAATCAAAATTGTAGGCTGTTTTTTCTCGAACTGTAACCTTATATGTGATTGGGTCGACTCCCAAATCTACTGTTGGACTCACAGTAATAGGGTACGTACCGGTCATATCACTATTGAATGAACTGGAGTCAACATCATAGGCATCAGTTGATAATACCTCTTGATCTCCATTATCGTAAACCTTTGAAACTTCTAATCCATTAGATGCAAACGTGTCACCGATTGCAAAAGTTGTATTAGGAAACTCAGTTATTTTTAATTCAAGTACTTCCTTTTCTTTTACATTGAATGTGATAGTTTTACTGGCATCCTTATGGCTGATTACTACATTCTTGTCTCCAGGTGTTGTCGTATCAAAATTAGAGATATCATATTCATTTTCTAGTAATCTTACCTGAGATCCGTCCTTATAGATGGCATAAACGACCAATCCAGTAAGATCGAGTGGATCACCAATAAAATATTGTGTTTTAACAGGTTGTTTCTTTATCTCAAGCCCTTCAAGCTCAGTATCTTTTACAGTTACATTGAAGCTTGCTGTTACAGCAGGGAAATCTCTTGGTACAATTGTAACGGTCTTTGTACCAGGGGTATTAAATGCAGATGCCCTATCAATTAAGACATTGTCAACTTTAAAATCTAGCTGATCTTCGGATAGAATATAGGTTTCTCCATTATCATATTTTCCTAGTACTACTAAGCCTGCTGGGTCAAATTTGTCACCTGGATAGTAAACCGTTTTAGCGGGATAGTACTTAATCGTTAAATCTAATAAGGTCAATTCTTTAATTCTTAAATCAATGGTCTCTTTAGCTCCTCCAAAGTTAACTGTAATCGTATTTGTTCCAACACTACTGCTATCAAAACCAGTAATAATATAGTCGTTTTCAGATAAGATCGCTTCTTCACCATTATTGTAAATGGCTTTAACGACTAAGCCATCAGTATTTAATTCTTCGTTTACTAGATATTCGGTTTTCATATTATCCGTGTTAACTTCCAGTGTCGATACTTTCTTCGTGTCTATAACTATATTGAAATTGTTGAATGTAATTTCAGCATCACGAGCAACATATAGTCCAGCGAAGACAGAATCACTAAATAAATTGTCCACAGTTATTACTTCAGAGACTCCATTTATGGATACTTTACATACATTTCCTGACTTCTGAATTTCTAGATCATAAACTTCATTTGCAGCTGGAGTATTTACATCTGCGAAGTTCTCCAATTTTATAAGTTGGCCATTTTGATTATAAAAAGGTTTCATAGCTAAATCCAAAGCACCTACTGCAACAAAATTAGAAGTTTGTTTACTACTATCACTATTTTCACCAACACTGTCTCTTAGCATAAGACCAAAGGACTTTTGGTTCGGAGTAGATATACTACTGTTGCTATTGAAGTTCTTTACGCTAGCTTTTGTTGTTAAAGTAAAGTTTGCATTAGCCGGAATTTCTTTGAAATAATAGGAAATACCCTCATCACCGTTTGCTATTTTTCCGCCAGTAGCAGTAATTGTAATTGTTCCATCATCATTTATAATGGGATCAGGGTTTCTAGACTCACTTGTGTTACTTCCAAATGCCCTAAACTCCCAATCTCCGGTTTCAATCGGGCGATCTTGAATTAATTTGACATCACTGTAGGTAACGCTTACATTTCTTGCTGCGAAAAGTCCAACATAATTCATTTCCCCACTATAATCTGTGAACGTTTTTGTTTCTTCACCGACTGTTAATTGATAAATATTTCCTTCTTTTCTAACCTTAAGTGTATACTCTTCACCAGGAGCAGGGTTATTTGCTGTAAAGTCTAGTTCATCTGGATATACAGACGAAGCGCTACTGTATTTATAAAACCCTCTAATATCTTGCTTGATACCACCTACCGCAAGATAATCACCAGTTTTTACATCGGTAGAAGTTAATAAGTTGCCTCTTAGCATAATTCCAAATCCAACTTGATTATTTGTCTCAAAGGATTCGACCTTCACCTTAGCTTGTAATTCAAAATTATCTGTAGGATCAACTTGCTGGTAATAATATGCAATACCTTCTGTTTCATTTGCAATTTTACCACGATTGTTCATAACGCTTATTTTGACAGAGCCATCTCCATTTTCCTTAATCAAAAAGTTTTCAGCAGTAATTTTGTCATTACCTCCAACATCGCCTCCGATTGCACCTTTCCAATCAGAGGATTCAGGTATATCAACCATCTCTGTGGTTTCACCTTCAGCAGCAAACACATTCAAACTCATATTAGGCAATAATAATAGAAAACACAGTAGTACCGTAATAAAACGTTTAAACTTCCTCACTATTTGGCCTCCTTTTTTATGTAAATGAAATACAGACGAAAAACCCGACTCTTGAGCAGTAATCACCTCCTTAAATCGCCCAAATCCTCAAATCTGAGTTAGAGGATTTGGGCATTTGTTCGATATTGTTTTGGAGTCATGCTGACCTGTTGTTTGAAGCTTCTGATAAAACTGGAAGGGGAGGAAAAACCTACTTTTTCAGATACCTGATTAATAGGAGAACTTGTTGAAATAAGTAGTTTTTTCGCTTCGTAAATTCTTCTTTGAAGTATATAATCGTGGATGGTAAGACCAAATTCTTTTTTAAAAAAATGACAAAGGTAATATTTATTTAGATGTAGAGTTAGAGCTAGTGAATCAAGACGCCAATCCGTATTCCAGATTTCATTGATTTCCTTTAAGATACGTTCTAGCATTTCTACTTTTTGAGAGTCACGCTTTACAATTAAATGGGAATTCTGCGCAAAGGATGATTGAATTTCTCTGCATAGAAATAATAGGAGTTCGAGGAGGTATAATTCTAGTGCTGCTTCCTTTTCCCAGAGATCTTCATTCTCTTGCTCAAACAATAAATGATCGATGATATGCTGAAGTTGTTCTTCCTTCCAGGGCTGTACATTCAAAACATATTGAGGGGAAGGAAGGTTGTCCAAAAAGCCTTTAAACTTCTCAAAAATAGGATGTTTAAACGTAAGAAAGCTTTCAGAGAATAGAGTAACAACTCGTTCATATGGCACACCATCATGTAATTTAACTTTGTGAAAATCAGTGCTTTTAAAAAATAATATTTGTCCTTTCGTTAAACGAAAGACTTTTTCTTCAAAAATGTATGTGGCTTCTCCTTTTTGGAGCCACACAATTTCAAAACCTGAGTGTGAGTGGAAGTTAGAAGCTGTTTTCCGATCCGATTTATGTTGAATGGTAAACTTCGGCCTCATAAATTTTTTACTAAACAATTTATCATGATAAACTCTCATTTTTCTACACCTGCCTTTTATACTGAAATGCTGATAAATCCAATAATAAAGCGGTTTCAAAGTTGAGTGTACCATAGCAGGGATGCTCAAAGATGCGTAAAAATTGCTTTAAAAGTATGCAAATATTGCTATTTGGGTATGTTCTAATCAAATGATTATATGTGTTACGGGGAAGCAGACTGAAAAAAGCTCAATATGGAACTTTACATGACTTGTACTTTGAAAAGGTATACGGGTTTGAGTCTTTCAAGAAAAATAATAGTTTGTTAAATGTAAAAATTCAAAATATTAGTTGACAGTCCCAAAAACAAAAACATATAATCGAATTAATAAAGCTTTTTGACTTCCATTCTTAAAAAAGTCCTGCTTCTTTTTTTTGAAAGTAGTTGTACCAACAACCTAATAACACATCAATGTGTTAACCCTCATTTTAATAAACATACACATTTTAATTTGTTCCAAAAAGAAAACGCATACTACAGGAGGCTAGGGTGTATTGTGGTTAGATTAAAAGACATCGCTGAACACGTTGGTGTATCCATATCAACAGTATCTAGAGTAATTCAAAATGATAAATCGCGAAATGTAAAACCAGAGACCATTCAAAAAGTGTGGAATGCGGTTAAGGAACTTGGGTATGTACCAAATGAAAATGCCCGTAAATTGGTAACGAATCAAAGTACAGAAAAATTAAGGACTATGAAGATAGGATGGGTTGCTAACCCCAAAATTGCAGAACTAAATCCATATTTTTCGAGATTGTATGAGGGGGTTAACGACACTCTAATAAAATCCGATTATTCCTTGACTAGTATCAATAAGGAAGAGTTACAAAATGAATCATTGCTTTTTAAAACCATACATGAATCAGGTATCGAAGGATTAATTCTAATTGATCATTTAGAACAAAGTGTTTTAGATTATATCATGCAGTTTATACCTATTGTTGGCCTAGATTTTTTTTATACAGATAAGGAATTAACTGTGATAGATTATGACCGAGAATCAGCAGTTAAAAAAGCGATTAAGGAACTAGTAAAACAGGGCCATCAGAAGATTGGTTTTTTAGGTGGGGGAGTTGGGGAAAATTTCAAGAATTTAAATGAAGAAAAAAGGTACAAGGGATACAGAAACGCTTTGGAAGAGTTTGGTCTTAACATAAATCCCGAATGGGTAATCAATACAGAATGGAACATGAAAAAAAGTTATTTTGAAATGAGTCAATTGATTCAAACAAAATCTAGGAACCTTCCAACGGCTATCTTCTGTGCCAGCGATCTGATGGCAATTGCAGCAATGAGGGCTGTGACTGAGAATGAATTAAAAATACCGGATGATATTGCTTTTATATCTATAGATAATATCGACATGTCCCAATATTCATCCCCGCCTTTATCTACAATTGATGTCCCGAAATATGAATTAGGAGCTATTGCAGCAAAAACAATTGTAGATATAGTTGAAGGGAAAATAACATTACCTATGAAAATACTCTTACCAAATAAATTGATAGTAAGGGAATCCTCAAATTTTAGAAGGCTATAAATGCTCTTTTTTTTAACAAGTGAGGAAAACGTTTGGATAGTTTTCCGAAAAACGAATTAAGGGAGTGATACAAAAGTGGAAAATTTGCAAAAAACAGAATCTGGAAAAATTCAAAAAGTCCAGACCAACATACTGATTGAATCCAAGAAAAGCGTATGGTCCAGACTTTGGAAAGAAAGGTACCTTTATATATTATTGCTTCCGGGTCTGCTTTATTTTCTAATATACCGATATGTACCAATGGCAGGAAATATTATAGCCTTTCAGGATTACAGTGCCTTTCAAGGATTTCTTAATAGTGAGTGGGTCGGATTAAAGCACTTTAAAACAATTTTTGAAGACCAAGAAGTTATTAGGGTTCTCTGGAATACTTTATACCTTTCTTTCCTTCAAATTGTATTTGCCTTCCCAGTATCTATTATTCTAGCACTCATGCTAAATGAGGTTCGGAATACATTTTTCAAAAGGACAATTCAATCCATTGTATATTTACCACATTTCCTATCCTGGGTTGTAGTTATCGGACTTGTTACGATTCTATTAAAGTCTGATGGGATAGTAAACAGAGTATTAGGAACGGTTTTTGGTATGGAGCCGATAGCATTTTTACAAGATCCTAACTGGTTTATGCCGTTAGTAGTACTAGAGGTTATTTGGAAGGAATCAGGTTGGAGTACGATTATTTTCCTTGCTGCACTATCAGGGATAAATCCTAGTTTGTATGAGGCTGCGGCCGTTGACGGAGCGAACCGATGGAGACAAATTTGGCATATAACATTACCAGCACTTCGTAGTACTATCATTATTTTATTGATATTGAGACTTGGAAGTGTATTGGACGTTGGCTTTGAACAAATTTATTTAATGTTAACTCCATTCACAATGGAAGTTGGAAATGTACTTGATACTTTTGTTTATTTCAAAGGAATTCAAAACTCAGATTTCAGTTTTGCTACTGCTGTTGGGTTATTTAAATCAATAGTTGGATTGATTTTAATTGTCGGTGCTAACCGATTAGCAAAACGGTTTGGCGATGAGGGAGTTTACTAGGATGGGAGGAAATTTAGTTGCAACAAAATAATACGAAGTCAGAAAAAGCTGTAAATCTTGTAAACTATGTATTACTTATCATCATAGCATTAACAATGATCTTTCCGTTTTATTACATGTTCGTGGTCTCATTCGCAACATATGAAGAATTTGTACAATCTGACTTACTCCTTTTTCCGAAAACCTGGGTGTTAGATGCGTATGAGTATATCTTAGGCTCTAAAGAATTTGTTCGCTCGCTTGGGGTAACGATTTATGTAACCATAGTAGGTACATTTGTCAGTTTACTCTTAACGTCTATGATGGCTTATGCATTGTCTAGAAATATTCTTGGCCAAAGAGTGTATTTGTTTCTCGTATTATTTACTTTTGTGTTCGGAGCTGGAATGATACCTACATATATGGTTGTACAAGCAACTGGTCTCATGGATTCATTGTGGTCATTGATTATTCCAACAGCCATCAGTTCATTTAACTTGATTGTTATGAGGCAATTCTTTATGAATCTACCACATGATTTAACGGAAGCAGCGATCATCGATGGAGCAAATGATTTACAAATTTTTGGAAAGATCATTCTGCCTTTATCAAAGCCAGCCCTAGCAGCTTTCGGACTGTTTTATGCAGTTGGAATCTGGAATTCGTATTTTACAGCTCTTCTTTATTTAAATGATCCTGCAAAGTGGACTGTACAGGTTATCCTTCGACAATTAGTTATTTTAAATCAAGGTAATATGTTGGATGTTGGGATGCAAGCAACAATGGATAATCCTCCACCTGCTGAAACAATAGGGATGGCGGCAATTCTAATTGCCACAATTCCAATTTTGCTAGTATACCCGTTTCTTCAAAAGCACTTTGCGAAGGGAGTGATGCTAGGGTCAGTCAAAGAATAGGATTCTGATTCTCGCCACTTTAAGATTTTATGAATCAAACGCAAAGATGAAGGGGGAAGTTTTGAAATGAAACGGATAATTGCTTTATGTTGTTCTACTATTTTACTCCTTGGTGTACTAGCAGCTTGTTCATCAAATGAAAGCTCTTCAAATGAAAAAAAAGATGGAAAACTGACAATCTCTTGGTTTGATGGTACATGGGAAAATCCAGTTCCTGAGCCAGGTTTTGAAAATATTAAAATGGTTAATGAAAAATTTGACATCGATTTCAAACCGCAATATATTCCTTTTGATTTATACACAGATAAGCTTGCGGTAAAAATGTCTTCAGGTGATTTACCAGATGTAATAGGAGATGAGACTGCTGGTGTTAACTTTGTAAAGTGGTCTAAACAAGGTGCTTTCTTACCATTAAATGATTACATAGACAAATATGAAAGTCTTAAAGCGATTCCTCAATCGGTATGGGATACTGTAACAGTTGAAGGGGATATTTATGCGATTCCACTGTTTTTCCCTGCAAGTGGTGGAAAAAAACCAATTATTCGTCAAGACTGGCTTGATAAACTTGGTTTGGAAATGCCAACAAATTTTGAGGAACTGAAGGAAGTAGCAATTGCTTTTGCAACACAGGATCCTGATGGTAATGGAAAAGATGATACGATTGGACTTGGATTAGCAAAAGGACTAGTATATGACCCGTCATTTGGGGCCTACTGGAGCAATAATACCTGGTACCATAAAAATGATGAAGGGAAATTAATTCCTGGCCAAATCTCAGAAGGTAGTAAAGAGAAAATTAGTGCTTTAAAAGAATTAAGCGATGCAGGAGCTCTTGATAAAGACTGGGCGGTAAAACCTTATAATGAAGTCTTCAAAGATTTTACTGCAGGAAAAGTTGGAATCTGGTATGAACAACCAGGAAAAGACAAGGGTGCACAACCTGCTAACTTTGATTATGCAACATTAAAAAAATCTAATCCTGATGCAAAAATAGCAGCTATGCCTGCGTTTGTTGCACCAGATGGTACACAAGGATATGTAGCGGGTAGTGGATACTATAGAGTTTGGATGTTAAATGCTAAATTAAAAGACAACCCAGAAAAAGTAGAGAAAATTTTAGAAATGATTGATTATATCACCCAATATGTACCAGCAGACGAGCAAAATCCAGATAATGAATATTTTGATTGGACAATGGGTGGAGAAGGAAAAGGTTATACGATGGTAGATGGTGCACCTGAACTAACAGAGGATTATAGCCAATATGCACCTCAAGCACTTTTTAACCAAAAACAAGGTGGCTGGATTGAAGGAGAAAAATCGATGTTAGATTACGCAATCCAATCTAAGGCTCCTGAAGCAAAAGAATTTAATACCCTTATGGTTGAAATGTTATTAGAATCAAACTTTTATTTAAGCCCAGTAGGACGTATTCACTCTGAGGTTTATAATGATAAAATTGCAGAATTAAATGAATTTGCGACAAATGAACTTACAAAAATGGTTGCAGGTCAAAGACCAATTTCCGAATGGGATAAGTTTGTTGAAGAGTATATGGCTAAAGGTGGAGCAGATGTCGTTAATGATGTTAATCAGCAACTGACAGAAGCAAATATTGAAGGTGAATGGGTAAGCCCAAGTAAATAATATGTACATTCCCCCGATGACTTTAAATTGGGGGAATGTCATTATATAAATCTATTCATAAGAAAACTTATTTTAATTATTGGGAAAACGTTTGGATAATTTGAGGAAAAAGATTTTTATTTCAGGTTATATGTCACAAAGAATTATACGATTTCCAATACTCATAGTTAGGGAGAGAATGCAAATGGAACAAGTCAGAATTGGTATTATAGGTGCAGGACTTAGAAGTGGAATTGCAAAGTATTTTCACAATCCAAATGGAAAATCTGTAGTAGTTGGCGCAGCGGATATTTCATTTGAAAAGTTAAAAGCTTTTCAAGAAAAAATAAATGAAAGTGCATATATTACAACAGATTATAAAGAACTAATCAAACGTGACGATATTGATGCTATCGTCGTTTTATCTCCAGATTACTTACATGAAGAACATGCTATCGCAGCTCTTGAAGCGGGAAAACATGTTTATTGCGAAAAGCCACTAGCAATAACAGTAGAGGGTTGTGATCGAATAATTGAAACTGCAAAAAAATGTGGGAAACATTTAATGGTTGGCTTCAATATGCGATATATGAGTATGTATCAGACAATGAAAGGTATCGTTGATTCTGGTGTAATTGGTGAATTAAAGGCAGTCTGGGTCAGACACTTTGTTGGCTTGGGTGGATACTATTACTATCATGATTGGCATGGAACATCTCAAAATACGACATCACTATTACTACAAAAGGGTTCACATGATTTAGATGTTATTCATTGGATTACTGGTAAGTATACGAAAAAAGTCTCTGCAATGGGAGGGCTTGATTATTATGGGGGAGATAAGCCTAATCATTTAACGTGTCCAACATGTACTGAAAAAGATACTTGCCCCGAGGCTAGCTTACATACGTTAACACAGTGTGCATTCAGAAAAGAAATTGATGTGGAAGATAATAATATGTTAATTATGGAACTAGAGGGCGGAATTAAAGCATCGTATTTACAGTGTCATTTTACTCCAGATTATTCAAGGAATTATACCTTTATTGGTACAAAAGGTAGAGTCGAGAATGATGATGTCGGAGGAAAGGTTTACGTTAAAACTCGTAAATCCGGTTCTTGGCATGAATACAGTAATGTTACGTATGATATGAAAAAAGAGCAAGGAAGTCACGGAGGGGCTGACCCGAAAATTTGCAAGGATTTTATTGAACTAGTGTTAAATAATAAGCAACCATTAACGACGCCTTTCGCTGGTAGAATGAGTGTCGCTGTAGGATGTGCCGCAACAGAATCAATTCGTTCGGGTGGTAAAGTTGTTGAGATAAGTAAAGAATCAACGATTACTATTTAATAGTTCGTTAGGTTGAAAGATGGAGACATCTAATCTGCCTATTCTTTAGCTGGAAAGGAAAGATGGCCGTGGAGATGGATGGAATAGTAGGGAGATTTTATAAAACTTCTGAATTTATCATGAAGCTTTTACAACTTCAGTTATTATGGATTTTCTTTTCGTTTGTAGGTTTACTGGTTGTTGGCATTATGCCAGCAACTATGGCCTTATTTGCAACTACTCGTAAATGGGTTATGAAGAGGGAAGAAAATTTTTCTTTATTTAAGGAGTTTTGGAAGACGTTTCGGAATGAATTCTGGAAATCCAATCTGATAGGATTTTTGCTTTCTATAATGGGTTATGTATTGTACGTAAACTTATCCATTATGAAATATGCCGAAGGGATTTTAGCAATTTGCCTATTAATTGGGGTGATTTTGTGTAGTCTACTCTTTATTACTATTTTGATATATATTGTTCCAGTTTTTGTTCATTACAATCTTAAACTCTCTCGATATTTTACATACTCTCTAATGATAGGTATTTCTTATCCAGTTCATACAATTTTAGTAGCATTAATCGTTTACATAGTATCCAGATTATTTTTTTGGATTCCAGGATTACTGCCGTTCTTTAGCATGAGCCTCCCGGCTTATCTAATAATGGTGTTATCATTAAAACTATTTGAACGCATTGAGCGTAGAAGAGAAAGCGAAGAATCTATTAGTGAAAACTTATCAAACATGGGACAGAAGTATGGAAGTGTTGATGCTTAATTAAGTTGAATCGCCAGAGTTGGATAAATAGAGTGGAGGGTTATAATGTCTGTTTTAACTACTGAGAATGAACAATTTATGATTAATGGGGAACCAATTCAGATTATTTCAGGAGCTATTCATTATTTTCGTGTCGTGCCTGAGTATTGGAAGGATCGATTGCTTAAGTTGAAAGCCTGTGGATTTAATACTGTAGAAACCTATGTGCCTTGGAACTTTCATGAACCAAAGCCTGGCGAATTTCAATTTGAAGGTCAGGCTGATATTGTAAAATTTATAGAGACTGCAGCTGAAATTGGATTATACGTTATAATTCGCCCAAGTCCTTATATTTGTGCAGAATGGGAGTTTGGAGGATTGCCTTCTTGGCTGTTGAAGGATCAGGGAATGAGGCTTCGCTGTTATCATGCCCCCTTTTTAAAAAGAGTGGATGAATATTATGATGTTTTATTACCAAAATTCAAGCCTCTACTCTGCACAAATGGAGGACCTATAATTGCAATGCAAATTGAAAACGAGTATGGCAGCTACGGAAACGATACCAAATATTTAGAGTATCTGCGTGATGGAATGGCATCTAGGGGGATGGATGTACTCTTGTTTACTTCAGATGGACCGACTGATTTCATGTTTCAAGGTGGTATGATTCCTGGGGTATTAGAAACGGCAAATTTTGGCTCAAGACCTGAAGAGTCATTTGCGAAATTAGAGGAATATCAACCTAATGCCCCCAAAATGTGCATGGAGTTTTGGAACGGGTGGTTTGACCATTGGGGAGAGGAACATCATACAAGGAATGCAGATGATGTTGCAGATGTATTAGATAGAATGCTAGGAATGAATGCATCCGTAAACTTTTACATGTTCCACGGTGGAACAAACTTTGGCTTTTTTAATGGGGCAAACCATGGGAAAGGGTACGAACCAACAATTACGAGTTATGACTATGATGTACTAATCGATGAATCAGGAACTCCAACTGATAAATTCTTTAAGGTTCGAGAGGTTATCTCTAAATATGTTAACTTAGAACCACTTAACTTACCAGAACCTATAAAAAAGAAAGCATATGGAGAAGTTCACTTAACTCAGCAAAAACGGTTATTTGATGGGCTACCGCAATTGTCCAGCCCAATATCGAAAACGTGTCCTGAAACTATGGAAGAAATTGGACAAGATTATGGGTTTATTTTATATACTACTCATGTTTCTGGTCCTAGACCTGAGACAAAATTAAACTTACAAGACGTACATGATAGAGCATTAATCTATTTAGATGGTGAATTTAAGGGCGTAATTGAGCGCTGGAATGAAGATACCGAAATACTCTTAAGTATACCTGATGGAGGCGCTACTTTAAGTATATTAGTAGAGAATATGGGGAGGATCAACTATGGCCCCAAATTAAAAGATTACAAGGGGATAACTGAGGGAGTCAGATTGGGTGCTCAATTTTTATATCATTGGACAATTCATTCACTTCCATTAAATGATTTAACAGGCCTTACATTTGATACGGATTATGAAGTTTATTCTGAAGTTCCTGCATTTTATAAAGGAACACTTCATATTAATGAAGTTTCAGATACCTTTATAAATACTGAAGGATGGACAAAGGGTGTTGCTTATATTAACGGTTTCAACCTTGGAAGGTATTGGGAGATTGGTCCGCAAAAAACACTCTATGTTCCGGCACCGCTGTTAAAAGAAGGGGAAAATGAGATTATTTTGTTCGAGTTACATGGAACTAAAAATCGTGTGGTTACTTTCTCTGACCAACCAAAACTTAGTTAATTGTTTCTAAGCTTTTAACTGAATAGTAATCATTTAAGTTACAAAAGGAGTTGATATTGTGTCAAAGCCTAATATATTGCTAATTACAAGTGACCAACAGCATTATAATACAATCGGTGCTTTTAATACTGAAATTACAACTCCGAACCTGGATAGGTTGGTCAAAGAAGGAACAGTATTTAATCGCGCCTATTGCCCGAACCCTACTTGTACCCCTAGCCGTTCATCGATGATTACTGGATTATATCCGAGTCAGCATGGTGCTTGGGCTTTAGGTACAAAATTATCTGAAGAGGTTCCGACGGTAGGAGATTATTTTCAGGAGAGTAATTATCGAACTGCCTTAATAGGAAAAGCTCATTTTCAACCACTTAAATCAACTGAAGAATATTCTTCTTTTGAGTCTTATCCCGTATTGCAGGACTTAGATTTTTGGAAAGAATTTAACGGTCCCTTTTATGGCTTTGAACATATTGAGCTAGCTCGAAATCATACCAATGAAGCACATGTCGGACAGCATTATGCTCTATGGTTAGAAGAAAAGGGCTGTAAAAACTGGAGAGACTTTTATTTACCACCAACAGGAAATATGGACCCTAACATTTCATACAAATGGGATATACCAGAGGAATATCACTATAATTCATGGATTGCCGAAAGGACTAACCATTTACTAAGTCAATATCATGAGCAAGACGAAAATTTCTTTTTATGGGCAAGCTTTTTTGATCCTCACCCACCATATCTTGTTCCTGAACCATGGGATAACATGTATAATTCGGAAAAGTTGACATTACCTGAAGTAGTGCCGGGTGAACATAAGAATAATCCACCTCATTTTCAAATGACACAAGAGGAAAATCCGGACTTTTCGAGGTATGTTGAAACAGGTATTGGGAATATTGGATTTCAATCACACACTTCCGTTACGAAGGCAGATGCCAAAAGAAATATGGCGGTATACTATGGAATGATTAGCATGATGGATAAATATATCGGTAAGATACTTGATAAGTTAGATGAATTAGGAATAGCTGATAACACTATTGTTGTATTTACATCAGATCATGGTCATTTTTTTGGTCATCATGGTCTCCATGATAAGGGTGCTTTTCATTATGAAGATCTAATAAAGATTCCTTTTATAGTGCGGTACCCTGGAAAGGTACCAAAAGGGGTGGTAAATAATGCAATGGTATCATTAGTTGATTTAGCCCCTACTTTTTTAGGTTTAACCGATATACCTATACCGCATCAAATGACAGGAATAAATCAGAGCGATGTCTGGTTTGGTATGAAGGAAAAATGTAGAGACCACATCATATGTGAGTATAGAACACAACCAACTATGGTACATCTAAAAACATATGTCGATGAACGTTACAAATTAACGGTTTATTATAATAACTATTATGGGGAGCTATATGATTTACTAGAAGACCCAAATGAATTATGTAATTTATGGGAACATGTAGAATATCGAGAACTCAGGGAAAAGCTCCTATTCAAGTATATTTGGGCAGAGTTAGGCAAGGAATCTATGTCAATGCCAAGAATTACTGGAGCTTAAAAAAATAAGTATCTCGTAGGATAAATGACTTCATGTATTGAATAATAGATGAAATATTTTCTAGTATATCCTAATATAAGGTATAGTTGTATATATAATTATTAGGAGGCAGATTAAATAGAATGGACCGTTTGCAGCATGAAAGTTTTATTCCCCTTTACCATCAATTAAAAGAAAAAATAAAAGAATCAATTGATAGTGGGATGTGGAAGGTAGGAGATAAAATTCCTTCTGAAAATCAATTGATGGAACAATTTGATATTAGCCGAAATACTGCAAGGAAAGCAATTGAAGAGTTAGTACAGGAGGGAATTTTGTATCGAACTCAAGGGAAAGGGACATTTATTGCAAGACCAAAGCTAGAGCAATCTTTAACTGGATTTTATAGCTTCAGTAAAGTGTTAAGGGAAAAAGGAATGAATCCGAAGGATATTATCCTTGGAATTGATGTTGTAGAGCCTAAGCTAAAGGTGAGAGAAGCTCTACAAATAGCAAAAACGGAAAAAGTAGTTGAAATAAAGCGTCTTCGATGTGCAAATGATAAACCGTTTATATTAGAATCATCATATATTCCTAAGAGTCTAGTTACTGATATGGAATGCCTAAAGGATATTGGTAAAGTTTCGCTTTATGATTTGCTTGAAGAGAAATTTAATATTCGAGTGACAAAAGCAAAGGAGGCATTTGAGCCTGTCTTAATTCGTGATTATGAAAGTGCTTATTTTAAAATTAAGGAAGGTCTACCGGCATTACTATTAGAACGTGTGGCCTATGATTTGTCTGGTAAACCAGTTGAATTTTGTAAATCCATCATTCCTGGAGATAGATGCCGTTTTTATACTGAGTTAACTTAGAGTATGCAGGAAGAACTCATAGAAAAAATTCGAACTATGAGTTTTTTTAAAACTACTCATACCAACAACCCACCCTTTTGAATTAGGGGTAATTATAGAAGCGGTAATAACGAAAGCTATTTTGGAGGATAAAAGATGAAACCTAATATCCTATTGATTATGGTTGACCAAATGCGAGGCGATTGCTTAAGTATTTTGAATCATCCAGTTGTTGATACCCCGAATATTGATCAACTAGCAAGAAACGGAGTAATTTTTAAAAATGCCTACTCAGCTACACCGACTTGTGTTCCTGCTAGAGCCTCGTTGCTAACAGGAATGTCTCAAACCTCAACCGGTAGGGTTGGTTATCAAGAACGGGTTCCTTGGCAATATGAACATACACTTCCTGGAGAATTAGCGAAAAATGGATATCATACACAATGTGTTGGAAAGATGCATGTTTATCCTGCGAGAAATCTTTGTGGGTTTCACAATGTTGTGTTGCATGACGGCTATTTACATTATAATCGATTTAAATATCAGAATTTTGAGTCGGAGTCATTTAATCTAACTGGAGATGACTATTTACCCTGGTTAAGAGAACGGGCAGGCTCTCAGGTAGATTTAATTGATTTAGGATTGGATTGTAATGCCTCAACAGTTGCAAGGCCATGGCATCTTGCTGAAGAATTACATCCAACTAATTGGGTGGTTTCTCAGTCAATTGATTTCTTGAGGAGAAGAGACACAACAAAACCATTTTTTTTGAATATGTCATTTGTTAGGCCACACCCTCCTTTTGATCCACCGCAAGTGTTTTATGATATGTACAAAGAACTGGATCTTCCTGATCCTGTTGTTGGTGAATGGGCTGATACAGAAGATATTCAAAGAGAGGGATATAACCCAATCACATTAAAAGGTAATGTTCCCAAGAATAGATATAAGAGGGCACAAGCGGGTTATTATGCTCTTATTACACATATTGATTATCAAATTGGGAGATTTCTAAATGCAATGGCTGAGTATGGTGTTTTACAAGATACAGTTATCGTATTCGCTTCTGATCATGGGGAGTTATTAGGAGACCATAATTATTATCGTAAAGCACTCCCTTATGAGGGGAGCGCCAAAGTTCCATTTATTCTTTCAGACCCGGGGAATAAATTAAAATTAAAGCAAAATAGTACCAAAAATCAGGTTGTCGAAATAAGGGATATTATGCCAACTCTTCTTGATGTAGCTGGTGTTGAGATACCTGAAAGTGTAGACGGAAAAAGTGTGTTACAGGCGTGTGAGGAACCTTCCACTAATTGGAGAACGCATATTCATGGTGAGCATGCTTATGGTTCTTTATCACATCATTACCTAACGAATGGTAAGGAAAAATACATTTGGTATAGTCAAACTGGAGAAGAGCAGTTATTTGATTTAATAGAAGATCCGAATGAATGTAAAAATTTAGCCATAAACAATGAATACACTGATAAGCTTAAGTATTGGCGTAACAAACTAATTGAAGAATTAGGTGGGCGTGAAGAGGGTTATACCGATGGCATTAATCTAATTGTTGGAAAGAAACCAAAAAGTTGTTTAGATCATCTCATTAAATCTCTCACATCATCATAATTAGCTAACTTTACTATAACTTTAATAGAAACTTAATTCTTTATTCATAGTTTGTTCATATTTACACCGTAAGATAAAGACATGGAAAAGATAAGCTTTTTCATACCCCCCTTTTAAATGATCATATCGTTACAGTGTCCGGCTTTTTAGCCGGATTTTTTTTTGCGCAAAATGAAAAATCTCATTAATGTGCATAGATTTTCACGAATCAACCAATATAAAAATATGGAAAAAATAATAAAAGGGGGAGAAGTATATGAAACATATGGAGATGAATTCGAACCAGATATTAGACTTACATGGTTTCAATAATCTTACGAAATCGCTAAGCTTTAATATGTATGATATTTGCTATACAAGTTCTCAAGAAGAACGAGATGCATATATTGAATATATTGATGATGTCTATAACGCAGACCGATTAACCGAGATACTAAGTAATGTTGCTGATATTATAGGTGCTAATATTTTGAATGTCGCAAAGCAGGATTACGTTCCCCAAGGAGCGAGCGTAACAATTTTAGTATCAGAGGGACCAGTAAATGATCCAACAAAGGATGTATTTGAAGAATCTCCTGGTCCAATACCAGGATCAGTCGTTGCACAAATGGACAAAAGTCATATAACGGTTCATACCTATCCGGAATCTCATCCAGATGAAGGTATTAGCACTTTTCGGGCGGACATCGATGTTTCAACCTGTGGAGAAATATCCCCTCTAAAAGCATTAAATTATATGATCCAATCGTTCGAAACCGATGTGATGACGATTGATTATCGTGTTCGCGGATTCACAAGAGATGTGACAGGACATAAACTATTTATTGATCATGAAATAAATTCGATACAAAACTATATACCAGAAGATATACAGGAAATGTATCACATGATTGATGTGAATGTGTACCAAGAAAACATCTTTCACACGAAATGTAAATTGAAGGAGTTTGACCTGGAACACTATTTATTTTTCAGTAATACAAGGGAAAAACTGACACCGGAAGAGGAATTAGTGATTGCTGAAAAATTGATTACAGAAATGGATGAAATCTTTTACGGAAAAAATATAAGATAATCGTTGACAAAAATATAAACATTGTATAAAATTAATTATATAATAAATATTGTGAATAGTGTTCTCCTAAAGGGGAGTAGCTTTTACAGCAAAGTCGTCATTTCAGAGTGTCGCCACTCTCGGCTTTGTTGGCAACTAACGTTGTTAGCAAGACCTTTACCAGATTACGGTAGAGGTCTATTTTTATGACCTTTACCTCATGAGGTAAAGGTCATTTTTGTTTTTTAGTACAAATAGTAGTGAGGTGAGAAGAGTAATGCTTAAGAGAAAGATAGAAACAGTGTCAATTGAAGACTTAATTAAAAAGAACAAAGAAGAGATTTTGAAAGACAAAAAAGAACTCGAAAAAATCGAAAAACGTCTTGATGATAAACGTATGGCAATAATCAAGTAGTTTATTCTAGTAAAGGGCATTTCCTAATTTTATAGAATAAAAGAAAAATAGAAGGGAGATTTTTGATGGAATTCTTAAGCGCCGAATTTTTTTCCGCACTCTTAATTATTATTGCAATTGATTTAGTATTAGCGGGGGATAATGCTATTGTTATCGGCTTAGCAGCAAGAAATTTACCAAAAGAACAACAGAAGAAAGCAATTATTTGGGGAACTGTAGGTGCCATTGTCATAAGAGCTGCAGCGACTTTAGCTGTGGTGTGGCTCCTTGAAATTCCAGGACTACGATTAGTAGGTGGAGTACTTCTTGTATGGATTGCTTATAACCTGTTAGCAGATGACAAAGGCCATGAAATAAAAGCTGTTGGCAGTTTCTGGGCAGCCATTCGTACGATTATCATTGCTGATGCACTAATGGGTCTTGATAATGTATTAGCGGTTGCAGGTGCTGCTCACGGTAACTTCTTACTGGTTGTGTTAGGACTAATAATTTCAGTTCCAATTATGGTTTGGGGAAGTACATTATTTATTAAATTAATTGATCGTTTCCCGGTCATTATTACAATTGGTGCTGCTATATTAGCCTGGACTGCATCTAAGATGATTGTTGCAGAACCTTTCTTAGGTTCAGTTTTTAGTAATGGTTTTGTGAAGTATGGCTTTGAGTTAATCGTAGTTGCTGCAGTTGTAGCAATTGGTTATATGAAACAGAAAAAAGCTGCAAAAGAAGCTGAAGAGCAGCAAGAAAAACAAGTTTTAAGTAAAGCAGAATAATCGAAGGCGGACTCTCAAAAGGGTCCGCTTTTATATTGTATTGCAATTATATAAAAATGTGCATGGAAACGATTGACATCTGGTTAAAACAGGACTATATTTATAATTGAACAGTGGTTAATAAAGGAGATTTGTTTTTAATGTCACCAAGAAAACAGGTTCAAGAGGAATTATCACGAGAAAAAATAATGGATGTTGCCCATGAATTATTTGTTCAAAAAGGCTACCAACATGTTTCAATGCGTCAAATTGCAAATAAATTAAATTATAGCCATGGCGCGATTTATTATCATTTTAAAAATAAAGCTGATTTATTTTATGCAATGGTTGTGCAGGACTTTGACATGCTGAACGGTGTTTTACAGCAAATCATGAATCAGAACTTACCACCAGAAGAGAAAGTTAAGAAAATTTTATTAGGGTATATTGAATTTGGACTTTCAAATAAAAGCCAATATGAATTAATGTTTTTAATTAATGATGAAGAGGTAAAAAGCTGTATTCAACAGGAACCACTCGAAAGCTATGGAATGTTTGCAAATGCAATCTCTAGTTTAAGCAACCAAAAATCGAGCATTCAGGATATTTGGTCTATTTTCTTATCGATTCATGGTTTTGTTACGCATTATTGTAGAAGCAACCAATCCTATCATGATGTGAAAACACTAGCGGAGTCTCATGTTGAATTTATTTTAAAACCAATATTAAATGGGGAAGTGTAAAAGACTTTCCTATATTTTTTACACCTTATTGACCGATGGTTAATAAATAAAAAGGAGAGGGTTCGGATGAAAAAGGCATTAGTATTAGGCGCATCAGGTGGAATGGGATATGCGATTGTTAAAGAGTTGATTGAGAAAGAAATTGAAGTAATTGCTTTTGCTCGTTCAAAAGAAAAATTAGAGAAGCTATTTAAAAACAGTGAAAAAGTACAAATCGTTACAGGGGATGTTTTTGATGTGAGAGATCTTATGAATGCGGCGAAAGGTATTGATGTTATTTTTCATGCGATCAATATACCGTATAGTGAATGGTATGATAAACAGCCAATTCTAATGAGAAATGTCGTTCAAGCTGCTGGATCATCAAATAGCAAGCTTGCAATCGTTGATAATATTTATGCATACGGTCGCGGAATTACTCGTAAAGTAAATGAAGAGCATCCTAAAAATCCACATACAAAAAAAGGAAAGATAAGGGTGGAGCTCAGTAATATAGCATTTCAAGCAAATGTACCAGTACTTATCGCGCATTTTCCAGATTTTTATGGACCTAACGCCGTAAATGCGATGTTGACTTACACGTTCGATAAAATGGTTCAAAATAAAAAGGCAATGTTCGTTGGAAATCAACAAAATGCAAGGGAATATATTTATACTCCTGATGGGGCAAAGGCAATTGTAGAGCTAGCGATATGTGATAAAGCATATGGGCAAAGTTGGAATATTCCTGCTGCAGGAGTTATCACTGGTGAAAAGATCATTAGTATTGCAGGAAGTCATTTACATTATAAAAAATCTGTTTCTACTATAACAAAGGGAATGATTCAATTCTTAGGGATTTTGGATAAACAAATGAAAGAAGTTGTAGAAATGCTGTATTTAACAGAGGAACCAGTGGTATTAGATGGTTCAAAATATGAGAAGGAAATCGGCCCTCTACCAGCAACACCATATGAAGAAGGCATTAAAAGGACCTTAGACTTTATGAAGAGTAACCTGAGTAATAACTGAAAAAACATTGAAAAAGACAGAACGACATGATATGATGTCATTGTTCTGTCTTTTTTTGAAAGATATAAATAAATGCGTTCAAATTACCCTATTATAATTTTATAACAATATTTTTTGTTTGTCAACTATTATCAATATCAGGGTAGAGACAGAAGTTCACTTATACGAGGAGTGGTGTTCATGGAAAAAAATAATCCAGACTGGATTCAGGAACAAGACAGACTTGAAGATGTACTGGAGGTCATTGACAGTAAGAAATCAACCATTGAATCAAAGGTGGGCGGCGCAAAAAGTGAACTAGTCGACCTTCGAAAAACATTTTGGGAAGATGTAACTGTCAATCTTGATGAACCTGATGACGTCATTGAAACATTTCAAAGTATTAAGCAGCAATCCGAACTATTGGGTGAACGTGAAAGAAATCATCGATTGATTCATAAGCAAATCAAAGTTCTTGAAAGACTAAAAGACTCACCATATTTTGGCCGATTTGATTTTTGGGAAGAGGGAGAAACAAAAGAAGAGAAAATATATATTGGGATTGCATCCCTATTAGACAAAAATGACGAGGATTTTTTAATATTTGACTGGAGAGCACCGATTTCTAGTATGTATTATGATTATTATCCTGGTCCAGCAAAATATGAATCCCATTTTGAAAAAATTCAAGGGGAAATGACTTTAAAACGTCAATTCATTATCAAAAATAGTATGATGAAAAGTATGTTTGATACGGGTGTCACAATTGGGGATGAAATGCTTCAAGAGGTGCTCGGTAATAATGCGAACACACAAATGAAAAGTATCGTTGCCACTATTCAACGTGAACAAAATAAAATCATCCGAAATGAAAAAAGTCGTTATTTAATTGTTCAAGGTGTGGCTGGATCAGGGAAAACGTCAGCTGCATTACAAAGGGTCGCTTACCTACTTTATCGTTATCGTGAACAGCTTAACTCAAGTAATATCATGCTATTTTCACCAAATCCTCTTTTCAACAGCTATGTTGCGACTGTTCTGCCGGAACTTGGGGAAGAGAACATGCAGCAATCTACATTCCAAGAATATGTCGAGCATCGATTAGGCACCCTTTTTGATGTGGAGGATCCATTTTCCCAAATGGAATATTTATTAACAGCAATGGATCAATCTGAATATAATGTGAGGCTTAAAGCAATAAACTTAAAAGCAAGCACTGGGTTTATGAAACTAATCGATTCTTATGTAAAAGAACTTGGCGAAAAAGGACTTCTTTTTAAAAATATTATTTTTAACAGAAAAAAAATTATCTCAAAGAACGCGATTCAAGAATACTTCTATACATTGGACCCAGCCATCTCGATTCCAAATCGATTGACCAAGGTAACAGAGTGGTTAATGAAGGAAGTTATTAAGTTCGAACGAAAAGAACGTAAAAAGGATTGGGTTCTTCAAGAAGCTGAATTAATGGAGAAGGAAGACCATCTCGAAATCTTTAAGCAATTACAGAAAAAGCAAGAGTTTTCGGAGGATACCTTTGATGATTATGAACGTGAGGAAAAATTAATCGCTAAGGAAATTGTACGAAAGCATTTTAAACCTATCAAAATTGCGATTAAAAAATTGGATTATCTTGATATTAAAGGACTATATAAGCAATTATTTTCTTATGTGAATGAACAAAAATTATCAGAGGATTGGAACGAAATCTGTTCGTACACCATGAAACAGTTGGAACAAAACCATTTAAATTATGAAGATGCAACCCCATTTTTATATTTACAGGACTTAATCGAGGGGAAAAAGTCGAATACTGGTATCCGTCATTTATTCATTGATGAAGCCCAGGATTATTCTCCTTTCCAATTCGAATATTTAAAGCAGCTATTTCCAAACTGTCGGATGACTATTCTTGGAGATTACAATCAAGCGATATATGCACATTCCATGAATGCACCAACATTATTATCTCCAGAGCTTTATGAGGAAGAGAAATATGAAGTTATTCAGTTGAAAAAAAGCTACCGTTCTACAAAAGAAATTGTTGAGTTTTCTAAGGGCATTGTCGCTGGCGGAGAGGACATTCAAGCCTTTAACCGTTCAGGATCGCTTCCGATACTTAAAGAAGTGGACACCAAGGATAAACTTCACAACGAAATTCTAAATCAAATTAGAGATCTTCAAGAGAAAGGCCATGAAACGATTGCGGTCATTTGTAAAACTGCCGTAGAAAGTAACGAAGCATTTCAGGCATTACAAGATAAAATACATGTCCGCTTAATGAGTCAGGAGACGTATCAATTTGATAAAGGTGTGTTAATTTTACCAACGTATTTAGCAAAGGGAATCGAGTTTGACGCCGTCATTATTTATAACGCATCAAATGACGTTTACGGAAGAGAATATGAAAGAAAGCTTTTTTACACAGCCTGCACAAGGGCTATGCATGAACTACAGCTTTTTTCAATTGGACAACGAAGCTTTTTCTTTAATGGAATCGATAAAGAAAAATATTTAGAAGTATAAAAAAAGAGTCGGCATATGCTGACTCTTTTTTATTTGGATATTATTAACGTGAAAAAACCGTTGACGAATAGATAAAAATAAGAAAAAGATTATTCAATAGGAGGTTAAAAAATGACGACTAATTGTTTTTATTGCCAAGATTCTTTTGAAAACGAAAGATTTCATTATGTTGCATTTGTTAATATTGAAGGTGAACGAGAAGAAACATTATGCAAGGAATGCTATAAAGAATGGCTTGAAGGGATAAAAGAATAAATCGGAGGTGAATAAAGGAATAAAGGGGAATCTCCTTTATTCCCACTCTTCTGGTATAATCCTTATTAAAAGGAAATAGAGGGTGGGGATAGTTTTTGAAAAGATGTGGGTGGGTAAATGATGATCCTATATATATAGATTACCACGATCACGAATGGGGTGTACCTGTTTACGATGACCGTTTGTTATTTGAATACTTAAACTTAGAGGGGGCACAGGCGGGGCTTAGCTGGTACACCATTTTAAAAAAGCGAGAAAATTACCGTAAAGCCTTTGATCATTTTGATCCGGAAAAAATTGTGACATATGATGATAAGAAAATTACCGAATTATTGTCCAACGAAGGAATCGTTCGAAATCGGCTTAAAGTAAATGCAGTTGTCACAAATGCAAGGACGTTTCATAAAGTCGTAGAAGAGTTTGGAAGTTTCCATACATACATTTGGTCATTCGTAGGTGGTAAACCGATAATAAATCATTTTAAAACCTTAAGTGACGTGCCAACCACTACTGAAATTAGCGACAAACTAAGCAAGGATTTAAAAAAGCGTGGTTTTAAATTTGTTGGTTCCACCATTTGCTACGCATTTATGCAAGCCACAGGGATGGTAAATGATCATCTAATAAGCTGTCATTGTTATAATCGTACAGAACAAAGGACTACCGTTAATTGAAAAAAGGTTCCAATTCAAGTTGTGAAATAGTAAATCATAATGCGTGAATTCACGCATTAATTTTATTGATAATATTTAGGTTTAATGCTTATTTAAATAAATCAAATTCGCATATGTCGCGACTTCGGACACAGCATTGCTGATTTTACGTTTGCTTGTCTGAAGATAGTTCAACTTCGGACACAGCATTGCTGATTTTACGTTTGCTTGTCCGAAGATAGTTCAACTTCGGACACAGCATTGCTGATTTTACGTTTGCTTGTCCGAAGATAGTTCAACTTCGGACACAGCATTGCTGATTTTACGTTTGCTTGTCCGAAGATAGTTCAACTTCGGACACAGCATTGCTGATTTTACGTTTGCTTGTCCGAAGATAGTTCAACTTCGGACACAGCATTGCTGATTTTACGTTATCTTGTCCGAAGATACTACAACTTCGGACACAGTAGCTTATTTTTCACTATTGCTTGTCCGAAGATAGTTCAACTTCGGACACAGCATTGCTGATTTTACGTTTGCATGTCCAAAGATACTACAACTTCGGACACCCCATTGCTGATTTTATGTTTGCATGTCCAAAGATACTACAACTTCGGACACCCCATTGCTGATTTTATGTTTGCTTGTCCGAAGATACTACAACTTCGGACACAGCATTGCTGATTTTACGTTTGCATGTCCGAAGGTACTACAACTTCGGACACAGTAGCTTATTTTTCACTATTGCTTGTCCGAAGATAGTTCAACTTCGGACACAGCATTGCTGTTTTTACGTTATCTTGTCCGAAGATACTACAACTTCGGACACAGCATTGCTGTTTTTACGTTTGCATGTCCGAAGACACTACAACTTCGGACACCCCAGCTCATTTTTCACCTATGCTTGTCCGAAGATTCCCCAACTTCGGACACAACCTGCTCATATTTCCCAATGCATGTCCGAAGCTTTTCCGATTTTTATCTCTCAGTAGCTTTTTTTATTGTTAATTGACATTAGAAATCATGTGCAACTTATCATGATAAATTGAACTATTCAACTCAGACCGAACTCAGTGAAGCATTCCAGGAGTCTTTTATTACATGACCGGATCATCTTCTTCGTCTTCATATAATGATCCGAGTTCTTGTTCACTGTGAATCATTGTATTTGTAAGGTCATGCCAGCCTGTATACCCAAAGACGGTATCAAGGAGTCTTTCAAATCGATACATCTTTTTCACCTCTTTTTTTGGATTATCTTAACCGCTCTTTCCAATTCTATGCACGGGTCATCTAAGTTTTTTTATTCTTAGAACTTCTCTATAATGGAAAAAGTAGAGGATAGAGGAGGTACAACATGGACAAACAAATTGGTTTTATTGGATGTGGAAAAATGGCCCAAGCTATGATACAAGGGATCATCGCTTCTGAAGTGGTCACTCCACAACAAATTATTGTGAGTGCAAAAACTGAAAAAACATTGCAATTCGTAAAGAAAACATACGAGGTCGGAACTTCATTGAAAAATATAGAAGTAGCTACACATGCTGATTATTTATTTCTGGCCGTAAAACCAGATTTATATGCTGAGGTAATTAATGAAGTTAAAGAGGTCGTAAAAGAAGAGGCGATCATCATTACAATTGCAGCTGGGATAACGCTTGATTTTATCGAAAACCAATTTAAAAAACCTATAAAGGCAGTTCGCTCCATGCCTAATACACCTTCATTAGTTGGCGAAGGAATGAGTGCACTTTGCGAAAACTCATATGTTACGACTGAAGATTTATCAGAAATCACCCAACTATTTGACGGTTTTGGAAAAACTGAGGTTATCGAAGAACGCCTTATGGATGCCATTCCTGCAGTAAGTGGATCATCACCAGCCTATGCTTATTTGTTTATTGAAGCTTTAGCAGATGGAGCGGTTATGCAAGGAATTCCTAGAAAACAAGCTTATAAACTTGCATCACAAGCAATACTTGGCGCAGCAAAAATGGTATTGGAAACCGAAAAACATCCTGGCGAACTAAAAGACGATGTGTGCACACCGGGTGGCTCAACGATTCAAGCGATTGCAACCCTTGAAGAAAGGGGCTTTCGCGCGGCTATTATCGCAGCGATGGAAAGCTGTACTCGAAAATCAAAGGAACTATCTCAAGAATAAAAGTTGGCTTATTTTTGTGATTCTCATATAAAGAAAAAACTGCAATCAAATGTCTCTGATTGCAGTTTTTTTAGTTGATTTGTTCTTTAGAAAGAACGTATAATAAAAATATGACAAATATTTCAAAAGTTAGTAACAAATACAAGCTATTCAACGTCTAATGAGGTGAAAAAGGTTATTTTCTTCTACTGCTAAACTACTATTCTTACCACTACATTCACTTCCATCTATCAAACATCTCAGTCTATATCCCTAGTACGAGAAGGAATTTAAATACTTACAGTAAATTGGAATATATTCATTTTTCATTAATAAGATTCCATTGTAAGTTCTTTTGTTAGCCATTCTTAATATTTGTAACATTGTCCAAAGAAAAGAAAGACAATTAAACTATGGGAGAGAGTAATTTGAAGAAAACAACTTTGCCATTATTATTAGGTGTACTATTAATGAGTGGGTGCAGTCTCATCGAAAAAGAACCAGTGACTGTAGAGCTTCATCAGGTAGCGCCTGTTGAAGTAATTGAGACAAAGCAAGGCGTTGATGTACGGGAAGTTTCTATCATCGATCCTCGAGATAACAGTGTCATTGAAGTTCTGAACATGGATGAATATCAAAATGAAGAAGAATTAAAAGCAAAAGCAATACAAATAGCAAGTGATTTAGCAGCAACGATTGATCGACCAATGATACCTGCAAAACTTAGTACTTCTGGAGAATTACAACAAGGTCAAAGCCAAATGATATTAAAGGAAGATGAGCTTGTCACTAGATTACTAGATAATTCGATTTTTAATAAGCAAGTTATACTTCCGATTGAAGAAACAAATCCAAATGTTACACAAGATCAAGTACAAGGTATTAATGAAGTTGTGCTTGGAAGCTTCACAACGTATTTTGATGCTTCTGTAGAAGGAAGAAGCTTTAATATCAAAAAGTCTGCAGATCAAATTAATGATATAGTATTGGGACCTGGGGACCGTTTCTATTTCAATACAGTAGTTGGAAATGCCTCAAAAGAAAATGGCTATGCGCTTGCGACCGTAATCGTGAACAAGGAATTTGTTCCTGGATATGGGGGAGGAGTATGTCAAACTTCTAGTACTCTATATAATGCGGTTGCAAAGGCGGGACTTGAAATGATTGAGGTCCATCACCACTCAAAACCAGTTGGTTATGTTCCAGTTGGGCATGACGCGACAGTTGCGTATCCGTATTTAGACTTTAAGTTTTCAAATAATCGTCCATATCCAGTGGTATTGAAATCGGCTGTAAAAGGCGGTTCACTTACTATCGAAGTTCGTTCCGCAGCAAATTATGTATCTAACTAAAAAATGAGAGATTAAGAGACCAGTACTTATCTGGTCTTTTTTTGCTATAATATAATACAGTCATAATGAAAGGGGTTGCAGAATTTGAGAATACTAGTTGTAGGAGCTGGGGCAATTGGTGGCTACTTTGGAGGACGCTTATTGGAAAAGGGGGAAGACATTACTTTCCTGGTTCGTGAAAATAGACAAAAACAAATCCAAAAACATGGGCTTCAAATTGAAAGCATCCATGGAAATGTGACACTTCAACCGAAAACAATTAAATCGGGTGATGAGGCAGGTCCATTCGATGTTATCATTCTTTCAACAAAACAATATCACCTTGAAGGTGCCTTAGAAAGTATTGAGCCATATGTGGGCAAGGATACAATGATTCTTCCGCTCTTGAATGGTTACAGTCATGTGGATGTCATTAAATCCAGGTTTAATACCCGAAATGTAATTGGTGGTCTATGCTTCATAGAATCAACTTTGGATTCCGAGGGGAAAATCATTCAGACAAGCCCAGGTCATCGTGCTTTATTCGGTGAGTTTTCAGGAGAAAGAACGAAGCGTATTGAAATTCTGGCAGATGTCATGTCTGGAACGAAAACAACGATTCAATTAAGCGATAATATTGATCGAGAGATGTGGCATAAATATATGTTTATCACAGGTTTTTCAGGCATTACAACGTTAATGAGATCAGCAATTGGTCCAATTCGAGAAGAACAGAATGGTCAAAAGCTTATTCAAAACCTTTACAAAGAAATCGGTTCTGTGATGAGAGCAATTGGTGCACCTATTGATCAGGACATAGAGGAAGAACATTTAAAAACAACGAATTTATTGAGTTATGATATGAAATCATCGATGCAGCGTGATATGGAAAAAGGTTTTGACGTAGAGGCTGATCAATTACAAGGTTATTTATATAAAATTGCCCAGGAAAAAGGCATCGAAACTCCATTATTAGAGATCATCTATTCAAACTTAAAGGTATATCAAGCTCAAAGAGGATAAGACAAGCAATAATGAAAAATGAGCAGGTGTGTCCAAAGTTGTGGTATCTTCGGACAAGCAAGGGAAAATCAGCATTGCTCTGTCCGAAGTTGTGGTATCTTCGGACAAGCGAAGGGAAAATCATCACTGGTGTGTCCGAAGTTGTAGTATCTTCGGACAAGCAAGGGAAAATCAGCATTGCTCTGTCCGAAGTTGTGGTATCTTCGGACAAACAAAGGTGAAAAATGAGCAGGTGTGTCCAAAGTTGTAGTATCTTCGGACAAGCAAAGGTGAAAAATGAGCAGGTGTGTGCGAAGTTGTAGTATCTTCGGACAAGCATAGGTGAAAAATGAGCTGAGGTGTCCGAAGTTGTGGTATCTTCGGACAAGCAAGGGAAAATCAGCATTGCTCTGTCCGAAGTTGTGGTATCTTCGGACAAGCAAGGGGAAAATCAGCACTGGTGTGTCCGAAGTTGTGGTATCTTCGGACAAAAATAGGTGAAAAATGAGCAGGTGTGTCCGAAGTTGTAGTATCTTCGGACAAGCATAGGTGAAAAATGAGCTGAGGTGTCTGAAGTTGTAATATCTTCGGACAAGCAAGGGGAAAATCAACACTGGTGTGTCCGAAGTTGTAGTATCTTCGGACAAGCAAAGATGAAAAATGAGCTGAGGTGACCAAAGGTGTAGTATCTTCGGACAAACGAGGGGAAAATCAGTACTTTGGTGTCCGAAGTTGAATAATCGGAATGGGAAAGGTAGTGTGAGCGCACTGCCTTTTTTATTTTTGATGAATTACTGTCAATAATCATGATTTACTACCGATGTTCACAAAATACTGCCACTACATAATTCAGAAATAAACACCCCTTTTTTGGTTTGCCACCAATTAGCAGTATCCCTAAAAGGGGTGTAACGAACTAGCTAATCAATAACGTTAACAACAGGTTCAACGGATACCTCAACATTTCCTTTCAGTGTTTGTGAAATAAAGCAGGCTGTCTCTGCACGGTGTGCAAGTTGAATTAATTTTTCTTGTAATTCTTCGTCAGCTTGTTTCACATAAATAACTAGTTTATGGACAATCTTTTCAAAGACTAAGCGCTTTCCATTCTTTCCGACTGTCCCTTCTGTTTCAACATCGAGATGAGTGTATTCAATATTACGATTAGACAAAATAGCCGCAAGAGTAAGCATATAACAATTTGTAGCTGCTGCAATTAGTAATTCTTCAGGATTTGCTCCTTTACCCGGACCGTCGAGTTGTTTTGGTGCGGAAACCACTGTATGAAGTCCATCGGTGGTAATCGTCCCTTCCCCGTTTCTATTCCCAGTCCACGTACCCTTCACTGTAAAAAGACTCATATTTTCATCCCCTCATTATTTTTCTCATCTACCCCTTCTATTATATGCACAAAAAATGGAAACAAGAAAGAGATATATAAGGGAAACAAAAAGCTGATTCCGCATGAACGGAATCAGCTTTATCACAAAGGGAATGCCACAAATGCCGTCCCCATATTGTTTCTCAACCTGCACTCTGACAGGTGGGTGTTTGCATAACTTGCGTCACCTTCCACAAAAGGAAATGGCATGGTGTTGCAGGTTAGTCTCTTAAACTCCCAAGATTTTAGTATTCGGTTGAAACAATACTAGGAAACTAACATCACAGCATTTGTTGTTTATGACTTCATTTTACCGAACCCTCTAGTAAATGAAAATAGGCGGTTGTTACCAAATCTATATCTATTTGCCTAATTCATTTCATATAATAGATATAAAAGGAGGCTATATAGATGAAATGTACGGATTTTACATTTTTAACGAATGATGGTATCACGATATTCTATAAAAAATGGGAAACTGAAGGTAATATATCGCCAAAAGGCGTTATCCAAATTGCTCATGGGATGGCTGAGCATATTGAGCGTTATGATTTATTTGCAAAAGCGTTAATACAAGAAGGATATGTCGTCTACGGAAACGACCATCGGGGCCACGGAAAAACGGGAAAAAACGCAAGCCAGATGGGCTTTTTTGCAGAGGAAAATGGATTTGATCTAGTCGTTGAAGACATGCTCCACCTAACAAATATCATTAAAAAGGATTATCCGAACAAACCCATTTTTTTATTCGGACATAGTATGGGCTCATTCTTGTCTCGGAGATACATACAAACGTATGGTGACCAATTAGCTGGTGTTATTCTATCGGGTACAGGAGGCAATCCCGGACTTATTGGGCAGGTTGGAATTGGCATCGCAAAGCTTGAAATGAAACGAAAAGGAAAGAGAACAAGTAGTTCCCTTATGAACAAGCTTACGTTCGGTAGTTATAATAAAGCTTTTACACCGACTCGAACTGAGTTTGATTGGCTAACTAGAGACGATAGTGAGGTAAATAAGTATATAGAAGACCCACTCTGTGGTGGAATTTTCACAGCAGGCTTCTTTTATGATCTCGTTAGTGGGGTAGCAAAAGTAAATAAACATAGTGCAAATATTAATATACCTAAAGACTTACCGATGTACTTTTTAGCAGGTGATAAAGATCCGGTTGGTAATTTTTCAAAGGGGATTCTCCAAGCTGCTGATATGTATATAAAATTAGGCATCGAGGATGTAACCGTGAAACTCTATGAAGATAGTAGACATGAAATTTTGAATGAATTAAATAAAGAAGAAGTGTTTATGGATGTCATCAACTGGTTGAATAGGTATTAATAAAATAGGGTTCCAAAGGTCTTTGCCTCTGAAACCACTTAATGAGGAGATATAATAGGGATACACGTGGTGGATTCGCTTAAAACTTATAGATTAATATCTAACATAAGAGACACCCACAATGATTAATAGGATAAATAGAACTACGATTAACGCAAAGCTGCTTCCGTATCCACTGCTCATATATAGCACCTCCTTATTTAAAGAGATACTACATCGTATGGTAATACAGCTAATTTGAAATGGACGAACATGGAGATGTTGAAAAAAAGGTTCTTACCTATTTTTTGCATGTAAAAAACAAAAACAACATCCACTAGATATATAGGGATGTTGTTTTAACTAACTTCCTTTTCCTTAAGACGTACCTTAAGAGTATGAAGTAAAAAATGTAAAAGCATATAGAGGCAATAGGAGAACAGTATTAGTAATCCAAGAAGGTCCATTTGAAACAACTTTAGTAATAAGCTCAACCCGGTAGCAATATACAAACCAGCTAAGAAGTGACGAACCTGCTTATCCTCATACACATTTGTAACTCTTGCACCAAGCTGACCACCAATTAATGCCCCAACGATAAGACTCCCGATAACACCAAAATCAAGTTCAACTGTAGATGCATATGTGGTAAAACCTGCTATTACAATCATAAATACACTTAGCAAGCTTGTACCAACCGCATACTTTGGTTGAAAGGCGAGAACTCCAATCAATAAAGGAACTATAATAAATCCTCCGCCTACACCTAATACAGTTGAAATAAAACCTGCGAATAAACCAATTAACACAATCTTCACATATGAATATTTGGTATTATGAATGGTTTGCACTTTACTTGACGAATTACTCACAAGTATTGAAATTGAAAAATATAAAATAAGTGCAATATACATCAATGGAATTATAGTATTTTCCAACTGATGCTTTCCAAGTAATAATACAAATGGGTGAGCAAGTTGAGTGGCAATAATTCCACTTATCCCAATCATAATCGATGTTTCCCATTTAATATTTTTTAGGCGAAAATGTGCAAAAACACCAGAAAGTGATGTTGCAACTGTATATAAAAGGCTTGTTGCGATTGCTATAACCGGAGAAAATCCCATTAGAATTAATGTTGGTGTAAGAATAAAGCCACCGCCGATACCAAAAAAGCCCGACATTACTCCAACACAAAGACCTAATATGAGGTAAATAAGTAAGTCCTGCAAAGGCAAACTCCTTTCCTTATTCACTTTGTGTCCAATATTATACAGGAAAAAAGAAATTCCTGCATGTATCCAATACCCAGTATGTGGAAAATTGGATGGATGCATTATGAAAAAATAAGCGAGTTATCCAGAAAAGGTGCCTTACACATAATTTTCTCGCTTGTAAGAGGGTGCAGCAAGCTAATTTTGGCAGCGTGCAGTGCTTGTCTTGGAACAATTGGTTGTCCACCATACAAGGTATCTCCCACAAGTGGGTACCCTAGATGGCTCATATGAACGCGTATTTGATGAGTACGACCTGTTAACAGTTCAAGCTCCACCAATGTCATTTTTTTATTGTCGATTGTTTGAATGACATTAAATTTTGTAATCGCCTTTTGTCCTGTTGGAGATACTCTTCTACGAGTCGGATGATGTCGATCCCGACCAATCGAGGCATCTATCGTTCCTTTTTTTTGTTTGATTATTCCATGCACTAAAGCTATATAAGTCCGCTTAATTTCACGTTTTTCCAATCTGCGGTCTAAAATTGATGAAGCTAATTTATGCTTCGCAAAAATTACAGCTCCTGTTGTGTCACGGTCAAGGCGATGAATATGACGAACCTTTGTGTGCACTCCGTTCGCTTGGAAATGGTAGGCAATCGCGTTAGCAAGTGTGCCTAGTTGACTTTCCTCATTTGGATGTGTATCCATTCCTGCTGGTTTATTTGCAATTAGGAGATGGTCATCCTCGTATAAAACGTGTAAGTCAGCTATATATTCTGGTGACACTCCATATTCCTCTTCAGGGAAAAGACGAACTTGAAGTTTATCATTTTGTTTAAGCAACGTGTTTAAATTCTTGGTTTCCCCGTTAAGTCTCGTCCCCTTTTCCATACGAAACTGATGAAGCATTTGCTTCGGCATTGTCCATTCAGTCTTTAGAACGTCTTCAATGGTGATACCTTCCCAATTACTCGGAACAGTAACTTCGAACCATTCTCCAAATCGTTTTGTTAACATGCAACCATCCTTTAGATTTTATCTGTTTTCTGTCTTTTAAAAGTATATCCAATCCACGTAATAAATGTAAGAGAAAGGTGGTTATGGAGGAAAGACTTACCGTACCAAAAACAAAGAATCCTGTGTTATTCTATTCTTATTACTATGGAGATACAAGGGTGGGTTTTACATTGAAAATTGTAGTAGCATCAACTCCTGAGCAGGAACATCATATTACGGAGCTAGTCGATTATATGTATTCTTCAATCTTTCCAACCTATTTTGAAGATGAGTATATTACAAAACTTGAAAAGTGGAATGTGTTAGCACCAAAAGAGGAAGACGTATACTATAATCGAACATTGGATAAGGCTTTTAAAGTCATGTCAAGCCTTCAAGCGATTATTGCTGTTTTGGAAACAATTCGGGAAGAAGGCTACCAAGAATATCACGGGGAAATCTTTGCCAAAAATGTGCAAATCTTAAATGATTACGGCTATTTGTTTCCATTCACTATCGAAGAGTTTCAATGTGTGAATAATCCAGACGTATTAAGTAAATATTCAAAACCAGCCAATAAATATCTAGCTTAATACATAAAGGTAGCGTTAGCCTTTAGTCGAAAAGCGCAAGGCACTCAATTCCAGCTAATAACAGGCACGCCATGTGCCTAACGCTGGAATCCTAGCAGTCCTGGCAAGTGCGACAAGCATAAGATGAGCGCTGACAGATGGTGCTTGAAGCTAGACAAGGATAAAAAAATCCCTGCTCATAGAGTAGGGATTTTCTTTTATTTTGAAGTTGCCATTGCACCTTCAAAGAAAGTTTTAAATTCGTTATGATCTGGATGATACCCAACAAGACGTGATACTTCTTCACCATTTTCAAAGTGAATTAATGTAGGGGTATACTCAATTCCATATTTATTCCAACCTTCTTCAAACTCAAGAAGATTGTATTTCTTTAAATCAAGTCCCATTTCATCTACCATTGGAATGATGACTGGAGTTGTTTCCTGACAATGTGGACATGTTGGACTGTAAAAATAAACAGTCATGGTTTCACCATTTTCTAATTTTGTTTCTAATTCGTCAGGTAAAATTTGATTTCCGTAGTTTGGATCATCGAGCTGTTTAACAGTAGCAGGATCTAGCTTATCTTTCCCATAAGGATTACCTTCCGATTGTTGTTTGTTTTGAGTAGTTGTTACAAAAGCTAATGCTCCGAAAATAGCAACAATAATAACTGTAAAAATAATAACTTTTTTCAAGATTTATTTCCCTTCTTTCAATTTTTTTAGTGTAATAAAACTAGTTATTGCAATAATTGTAAAACCTATTAATGCTAAAAAAGGTATAGTTACAAAACCAAACCAGTTAATGTATTGGCCTGTACATGGTACAACACCACATGCGAGTGAGTTCTCACCAACCGCTGGAATCTTTTGTACGAGATAATGATAGATTGAAATCGAACCACCGATTAATGACAGGATAAAGGTATAGAGTGCAATGGAATAGTTCTTTTTAAAAATAGCGATTCCTAAAATAATTACGAGTGGATACATAAAGATACGTTGGTACCAGCAAAGTTCACATGGTGCAAATTTCTGTACTTCTGAAAAATAAAGGCTGCCAAGCGTGGAAATTAATGCTGCAGCAAATGCGATAAATAAATATGTTTCCAGTACCTTTTCATTTGATTTAGAGTTCAATCGTCTCCCTCATTCCACATAAAGTATACTAAAAATTATAGTATCACTCTAGACGATTGTAAAATGTAAAATCTTGAAGTGAAGATATATATGTGGACAATTTGTGACAAAACTGGTAGAGAGAAAATGGACATTGCTTATTAATTCTTTATAATAGTAGGTGGATTAGATAGACAGGAGATGGTGAAGTGATAAAGGCAGTTATTTTTGATTTTGATGGCTTAATTTATGATACAGAAACCAGTGAATATAATGTGTTAAATGAAATCTTTCAAGAGCATGGTTCCGAGCTACCAATGTCCGTGTGGGGAAAGGTAATTGGAACGCAAGCAGGATTCAACGCCCTTTCATTTTTAGAAGAGCAAATTGGAAGGAAAGTTGACCACGATGAATTAACTAAGTTGAGAAGGGACCGATTCAATGAACGAATGAAGGATGAAGGTCCATTACCAGGAGTTGAGGAGTACCTTACAGCTGCAAAAAAAGCAGGATTGAAAATCGGTTTAGCCTCTAGCTCTACTTACGAATGGGTATCAAATCACTTGAAAAATCTTTGCTTATTCGATTATTTTGAATGCATCCGTACTTCTGATGATGTTGAAAAGGTAAAACCAGATCCAACCCTATATTTAGAGGCAGCAAAATGCTTAGGCGTGACACCAGAGGAATGTCTAGTCTTTGAAGACTCTGCAAATGGTGCATTAGCAGCTAAACGTGCGGGAATGTATTGTGTCGTGATACCGAACCAAGTAACAAAGGATTTAGAATTCTGTGAGGTTGATCATCGCTTGGAGTCGATGGCCTTAATAGAATTAACTCAATTAATTCAAAAAATTGAAAATCAATAGGGGAGAGAAGATGTGGGGATATTTGTTGATGAGATAGACTTTTTAAAGAAAGCGGTTCTTAAGTTTACAAAAAAAGAAACTGAAGAAACAATTCATCGAGCAAAGTTAGCGTGTAAAAATACATTTATTTTTACTCATCCTTGGGATATGGAACGATGTGAGGAGGAAGTTTTTTTTCCAGAATCTATCGATTGGACATATTGTTTTAATGGGGACGAGGAATGGGCCTTTATGTTAAATCGTCAACGTTATTTGGCAGAAATCGGTATGGCCTATGTAGTAGAAGAGAATGAAGAATATGTGATTCACTGGAAAAGAATTTTTAATGAATGGATAGAAGCAAATAAAGATAAAACCATTCGCCCATATACATATCGAAAAATAGATGCCGGAATCCGCGTGACAAATTGGTTAAAGGGTTTTCAATATATCAAGCAATCACCACTTTGGACTGAATCAGACAGCTATCTATTTCTTCAACAATTGAAGGAGCATGGTGAGTTTTTATATCGTTCATTTACCGCTTTTGATTTTCAAAGTAATTGGGGATTTTTAGAATTAAATGGGCTTATACAAACTGCTTTCCTGATGGATGAGGAAACAAAGAAGAAGTGGATTGACGAAAGTCTTCAACGTATTGAGAAAATGATACCCTTACAAATATACAATGATGGTTATCAAAAAGAACAATCTCCTATGTATCATCATGAAGTCCTTCATTGTCTAGTAGAAATAAGCTTAATTTTACAAAAGAACGACATTAAAACTCCGAGCTTTATCACGGATGCTGTTAATAGAATGTATACCGCAACTTACAAACTCATGAAACCAAATCGACATCAACCAATGCTTGGAGACAGTGATGATACGGACTTGCGTGAAATTTTTGCAATAGGAGCAGTATTATTAAACCGTACAGACTTAAGGGCGTTTACCGAAGAACCGTATATATTTGATCTGCTATGGTACTTTGGGGAAAAGGGATTACATAAATTTCAAGCTTTGCAACAGATAGAACCCACATTTGCATCTACAAACCTTAAAGATTCAGGAGTAACCCTTTTTCGAAATGGATGGGGACAGGAAGATGAGTACCTTCTTTTTGACCATGGAATAATGGGACAAGTCAATAAAGGCCATGGGCATGATGATACCCTACATATTGAATTGATGGCTGGTGGAAGGGAATTTTTAATGGACGGTGGTCGTTATACGTATTGTGAGACTGAAGAAAGAAGGTACTTTAAAGAGGCAAACAGGCATAATACGATTACCGTTGATGGTGTCTCCGCTTCAGAATATATCAATACCTGGGAATGGAAAAATGCAGCACGGCCAGTAAACCAGTTTTACCGAATCGAAGAAAAATATCAATATGCCGAGGCTGGACACACAGGATATTGGAGATTGAAATCGCCTGTTCATGTTACTAGGAAAATTATTTATCGCCCAACAGAATATTGGTTCGTCCTTGATATTTTTGAATCAAGCGGTGTCCATAGCTATGAGCAACATTTCCATTTTCCAGAACATACTCCAGTCAAATGGACAGAGTATGGGGAGTTAGCAACCATGTATCAAAGTGGTGCTAATCTGCGGATCATCCCTTTGAATATTTCTGATAAAGATGATGTGATTATCAAAGATGGTAAGCTATCAAGACATTATAATAAAATTTGCTCTGCACCCTCTGCATTGGTTCAATATAAAGAAAAAGATTCATTCGCTGCTCCTTTCCTTATGATAGCGACAGCAAAGAAGAAAGAGGTTAAGGTTAGAAAACGATCTGTTTCACATCTAAATGGAGCCATTAAGAAAGATTCGGAAGCAATAGCCTTTGAAATCATAATCAATGGTAATAAAGATATTTTAGTATTTTCATTGACTGGAGCAGATAGTTTACTAGTTGATGGTTTTCAATTATGCGGAGAAACAGTTATAATCACTGAGCAAAATGACAATGGTTTTGAAGTTTACAATGTAAAGTCATAATGGAAAAAGGGTGGCTTCTATCGAAGCCACCCAATAAATGTTTTTATGACATATTATTGATAATATCAATAACTTCATGTTCTCCTAATAATTTTACTACTTCTCTCGTATTCCGCTTATCAAACTTTTTTAATATACTATTCACTTGCTTTTTGATCGTATCGATTTCGACACAGCGCACTTTAGCTATCTCTTTCCTAGTATAGTTATTACAAAGTAATTTTAGGACGATTAATTCAGAAGGAGTAAGGGTTGAGATAATTTTAAAAATAGAAGAAAAATTAGCCTCTAGTTGTTTAATTCTAGCAAATTCTTCACGGATTTTGCTTGCAATTACCGGTCTTATTGGAGATGTATTTGTAATAGCACAGTTAATCGCTTCGATAATTTCCTCTTTCTCCGCATTCTTTAGAACATAGTCAACTATTCCAGTTTGAAATGCAGCAAACACGAGGTTATTATCTTGATGTACAGTTAGAATAATAATTTTTGTATCTGGTAATTTACTACTTATTTCTGAGGAAGCGTTTATACCTGCCATATAATCTTCCATCTCAATATCCATTAAAATGATATCAGGTTTTTTTTCTAAAGACATGCTGACCGCTTCTTGACCACTTCCAACAGAACCCATTAATTCAAAGTTGTTTTCAGAAGAAATAATACGCTCCAAACGTCTGCGATGTGCTTCAATATCATCTGCTATAAGAATATGTATTTTTTTCATAGCTACCTCCTTCGAATGAAGTTGTTTTATTAAAGAAAAAGCGGTAAATAGATACTAAATTGGGTGCCCTTATTTCGAACACTATCGATTTCTATTTTTCCTTCATGACCGGTTACAATTTTATGACAATAAGAAAGACCAATTCCCCAATTTGTTGAGGACGATTTTGTTGAATAAAAAGGAGTGAAAATCTCATTAAAATCATCGGTTTGTAGACCAGTGCCATTATCTTTTATTTTTATCACTCCCCAATCTCCAATTTCCTTAACTTCAACTTCAATAATGCCTGTTTCCGAAGATACAACCTCCAGTGCATTTTTAATAATATTGTAGATAGATTCCTGTAAATGTTTCGGATCTCCTTGCACAATTATTGAGTCTTTAACAGCGTGGTATTTCAAAGAAATGTTTGAATTTTTTAGATTAACCCTTTTAAGAGCGGTTTTTACAGGAACGTTCAAATCAATAGGTTCAAAATTCAAGGTGATCTGATTTAGTTTATTTCCGGCATCTTCTACTCTATTAAATGCCTGCTGACATGAATCATAGATAAGGTCCAAACTATACAGAGATTCTTCATCATCACCTACACGCTCTCTCAAAAACTCTGCTTCAGACCGAATAGCAACTAAATGATTTTTAATGGAATGAGTAAAAGCACGAACACCCAAGGAAGCAGTATCAATTTTTCTATCAGTTATAAGTATCAAATTTCTATAATAATTTTCGATTGAATTATACTTATATACTGTGTAGGCCATGAATACTAGAGTTAGAACAGCAATTAATGGTAAAATCCGTAATTCCAACAAAAATTTATGAATGTCTGGATGTAAATAATTAGGATATTGAGTGCTAAAAGTCGTTCTTACCAACATATCTGGTGCCCAGGAAAACATAGATAAAAAAACACTCGCTAGCAGAATTAAACTAATCAAATTGAATAATGTATATCTTTTGATGAATCGAACGTGTGAATGTAAAAAATAGTTTCTAATGAATAGAAAGATTCCAATCACAATATATCCGATATTTGAAAAGAGAAAAATGCGGTCACCATAATATATGTACGATTTGTAAAGTCCCTGTAAGTTATATTCAATCGCAGTGTCTTGTATGGAAAGGTTTAGCTTTGGGTCATAAAAGAAATACTGCAGCACTGCAATCATAGTTAAGAGAATGTAGATTGGGATCATTTTTCGATTGCCTTTTCTACTAGTCGTGTAGGAGATAGCAAAAAATAGAAAACAAAAATAAAAAAGGATTGTTCCGAAATTCAAAATTCGCAAAAGAAAATCCGGATTAAAATTATGCAATACAAGAGAGTTCCAAGAACCTGGTGTAAAATTAAAAAATTTATTAACAAATTCATAGGAAATATTGAACTTACTTAGGTAAAGCACCAATCCAATAAATGAAAGGGTATAGCCAACAGTTAATCCAAAAAGAAATATCGTTGAGTAACTTTTAATATTTCGATAGATTAACATAATTGAAATTGATAATAACAAAATTGCAATAAAGAACAATTTCTACCCTCCTATAGTCATTATTTTACTTAAAAGTATTGCAGAAGGGGAATGAAACTTTCACCTTTTACAAAAAAGTTCGAAAAGTTACAATAAGGTAAGCCTTTACAAAGTAATTATACAAAAAAATCTAAGTTAAAAAAGGGGGAAATATTTTGAAAAAGCTTTTTAGTTTTCTAATCTTCTTATCTCTTATCTTAGTTCTAGCAGCATGTGGTGGAAATTCAACATCTGGTGATGGAGATACTTCTAGTGATTCCTCTAGTAAAAAAAATTCAAGTGAGACATCACTAAAAGTAGCTGTATTCCCTGCGGATCTACCATCATTTGAAAGCGCATACGAAAAGTTTAAAGAAGAAAATCCAGATATCAACGTCGAGTTTGAAACGTTCCCACAAGAACAGTACTACGAAAAAATTAGAATGCAACTTTCTAGTGGTATAGGTTATGACGTATTTGCTGGTCAAATCGATACGATGATGGATACTGGGATTATAGAACCACTTGATTCTTATATTGAAAAAAGTGATTTAGATGTTGCAGGTTTTGCCTCTATGTATGATGCGATGAAGTATGAAGAGGGAGTTTTAGGTCTTCCTTATCGTAAATCAAATAATATGATGTTCTACAACAAAGATTTATTTGATCAAGCAGGAGTTGAATACCCAAGTGAGGATATGACGTGGGCAGAATTCCGTGAGGTAGCTAAAAAATTGACGAGCGGAAGCGGCGCTGACAAAACGTACGGGGCATTTATTCAACCTTGGCCACAACTATGGTATATGCAAGGGGTACAAACTGGAGCTTCTATCATTGATAAAGATCTAAGTATTTTTGCAGATTCTCTACAATATCGTATAGATTTGGAAAAAGACGGTTCCATCATGAGTTGGTCCGAGCAAGTTTCTACTGGAGCGCATTACAATGCTGCGTTCCAAAAAGGAAATGTTGCAATGAACATTATTGGTGACTGGCATGTTGCACAGCTCCGACAAGCTGAAGAAGAAGGAAAAATTTCCTTTGACTGGGACGTTGTTCCTGTGCCACACCCTGAAGGTGTAGAAGCAAATACAACACTTGCCTTACCAGTTGCATTAATGCTGAATTCAAAGTCTGAAAATAAAGATGCTGCCTTCAAATTTCTAAGTTATATGACTGGAAAACAAGGTGCTGAAATATTTGCTGGTGATGGATACCTGACAGGTTATGTTGATGAAGATATTAAATCGATCTATCTAGGAGATGGCGAATTAAAGCCAAAAAATGGACACTATTTCTTAGAAACAGTCGAATATCCAGAATATCCAATGTTACCTGGTGTGAAAAACATTGTCGTACAGCAAATCTATAAACAAGAAGGAGAACTTGCTCTAATTGGAGATCAAACCGTCGAGGAAACTATCAATAATATTGCTAAACGTGTTCAAGATGAATGGGCAAGTAAGTATGCAGAATAGGTAATATTAGTTGACATCAAACCATGGTAGGGATGAGCACTGTATTGGGCCACAATACGGTGCTCATTCATATCATAGAAGGGAAGAAAAACAATGAGTAAAAATAGCAAATATCAAACGTCATTTAAGAAGAGAAATCGCCTCATTGGTTATTCGTTTCTTCTACCAAACATTCTAGGTTTTCTAGCTTTTATTTTCCTGCCTGTCATCGCATCATTCTTTATGAGTTTTACTTCATGGAATGGGTTCGGGAAAATTGAATTTATTGGATTAGAAAATTACTTAAGATTGTTTGAGGACACGGATTTTAAGATTTCATTGATAAATACTATCTTGTTTACCCTCATTTCAGTACCAGTAACGTTATTCTTATCACTTTTAATTGCAGTAGCACTAAATAAAGGAATGCGACTAGTAAAAGTGTTCCGTACTGCTGTATTTTTACCGTATGTAACTTCAACCATTGCTGTTGCTGCTGTTTGGCAATTAATCTTCAATCCAACAGCTGGACCCGTTAATGGGTTCTTATCAAATCTTGGATTTGATAATCTACCAGGATGGTTTTCTTCTCCAGACTGGGCTCTTTTTTCTGTATCCATTGTGTACATATGGCATTCTGTTGGATACTACATGATTATATTTTTAGCAGGCTTACAAGGTATTCCAGAAGATGTATATGAAGCAGCAGATATTGATGGTGCGAGCTCCATTTCAAAATTCTTTAAAATAACAATGCCGATGTTATCACCTATTATGTTCTTTACTTCTATTATTGCGATTATCAATTCCTTCAAAGTCTTTGACTTTGTATACGCGTTAACTGGTGGAGGACCAGGTCGTTCTACTCAGGTGCTTGTGTACGATATATATACCACAGCATTTAAGGAGTATGAATATGGATACGCTTCTGCAATGGCCTATATCCTATTTTTACTAATCCTAATTTTTACGGCTTTAAATTATTTAGGTCAAAGAAGATCCCTCAATTCATAAGAGAGATGAAACCGTGCCATATATTAGACAAAGAGGGGAGAATCGATTCGTGGAATTAGTGACGAATTCAAAAAAGGTGGAATCGAAGAGAAATCAAAGAAAACCACTACAGAAAATAAAATTTAGTACATTCTTAAAATATTTATTTGTTATTACCTTGTCACTATTAATGGTTATTCCTTTTATTTGGATGCTCTCTTCATCATTCAAAGCAGAGTCCGAAATATTTGGAATTCCAATTCAGTGGATTCCAGAAACGTTTTACTGGAGTAACTATGTGGAAGTGTGGACGAGGGTTCCATTTCATCTTTACTATTTAAATACATTGAAAATAACGGTTATCACTGTAATTTTGAACGTGTTAACAAGTTCGATGGCGGGATATGCATTTGCCAAAGTGAGATTCCCAGAACGAGATAAATTATTTTTCCTATATATTGCGACCATGATGATCCCTTATCAAGTAATGATGATTCCGCAATTCATGCTGATGAGTGAATTAGGACTTGTTAATAACCATCTATCGCTTATCTTACTTGGAGCCTTTAATCCATTTGGAGTATTCTTGTTCCGTCAATTTTTCTTATCAATCCCAGATGAATTACTAGAGGCAGCAAGAATTGACGGATTAAATGAATTTGGAATTTACTTAAAGATTATTTTGCCACTTTCAAAACCGGCAATAGCATCACTGGTTATTTTTTCTTTTATGCATACATGGAATGACTTCCTTGGACCTTTAATTTATCTTACATCAGATCATCTATACACAATCCAATTAGGAATCCAGCATTTTATTACTGAGTATAACACTGAATATGCCTTATTGATGGGAGCTGCAGTATCTGCGATTATCCCTACAATTATTGTCTTTTTCTTAGCACAAGACCATTTCGTTAAAGGAATCGCATCATCAGGGATTAAAGGTTAATAAAAATGAATCAGTGGTGGATCGAGTCGTGTCCCCACTGTTTCCTATTCACCAAGGAAATGACAGGAGTGGTAGTAAAGAAACCAATGTAGGAGTGGAGAAAATAAGTGAAATTAATGAGAAGAATAGGAATACTAACTATTATTTTCCTCTTAGTATTAACTAGTCTTACAGGAAATCAACTTTTTGCCAATGCCAATAATGCAAATTTATTAAACCCTGGGTTTGAAGACACGGTAGAAGCTAGTGGGGGTTGGGATGATTTAGGAGCAGCCGACTGGAATGTATGGGTACCTACTGGGAATCCTGTTGTTTCAATCTCAGAAGAAGCAAGCATGGAAGGAAAATATGGACTACTGATCAAAGCAAAAGAAACTGCACGAACTTCTGTGAATCAGGATATCTCTGTTACGGGAGGGGACCATTACCGAGTAAGCAGTTGGGTGAAGACCGATAACATAGTTAGTGGTCAGGGTGCTAGGATGCGAATAACCACCTTTCAAGGGAGTCAACAATTGGAGTTGATTTATTCAGATCGATTCACAGGAACCCATGACTGGACTAAAATCGAAAAGGATATACATCTGAATGAAAACGTCGATCGTATTCGAGTACAGCTTTTCTTTGAAACAGGAACAGGAACTGCGATGTTCGACAATGTAGCGGTGGAGCATATCAGTCCAGCACAAGAGATTTCAATAGATGAAGAAGAAATTACATTAGTAGAACAGGAAAGTATGGAACTAAATTTAATTGTAGAGCCTTCTAATACTAGCTCGACAATTTCATGGATGTCTATGGATGAAGAGGTTGTAACTGTAGAAAATGGTAAAGCACAAGCGGTTGGCGTAGGGGAAACTACGATTATCGCTTATGCAGATAATGGTTTATACGATACTGCTACGGTGAAAGTAAACCGTAATGAAGGAATAACAAGGCCAGCGTTAGAAGAAATAGGTTTAGAATCTACTGAACTTTCATTAACAACTGGTCAAGTTAGAGTATTAGAAGTAGCCCATGAACCACAAGATGCGGATACCGATACTCTCATTTGGTCATCCTCCAATCAAGAAGTCGTAAAAGTTAAAGATGGAGTAGTGGAAGCTATCGGTGCCGGTACAGCCATTGTTAATGTGAAGACTGATTATAGTGCTTTAGAAAGTGAAATGACCATTACAGTTACCGAGGCAGTAACGGATGAATATGACGAGCTCAGGAAAAGGTGGGAAAGCTCTCTAACTGGTCTTGAATATTATGATCCAGCCAATGAACGTATGAATGAAGTTATTCAAAATCAAACCAAAAGAGCGAATCAATTGTGGAAAAACATGAACAAAAATGAGGAAAGATCCTTTTTATGGATGGAGTATTCTTCTTTTGATAATTCCTCTGATATTCGGGATAGTTATCGTAATTTAACAACAATGGCGAAAGCATATGCAAATGAACATTCAACATTATATCAGAATCCAGCACTATTTAAGGATATTGCTTCCGGTTTAGAATGGCTCTATGAAAATCACTATAACGAGAGTATTAATCAATGGAGTAACTGGTGGCATTGGGAAATTGGAGTTCCAAAGGAATTAAATGATTTGATGGTTCTCCTATACGATTCATTAGATTTGGAAACGGTACAACGCTACTTAGCTGTAGTAGATCATTTTCAGCCTGATCCGACCAAATCTGGAGCTACAACACCTACTAATTACAGGGAAGCGGTTGGTGCAAACCGTATTGATGTAAGTAAAGTCGTTGCTGTACGTGGCGTTATTGTAAAGGAGAGTCAGAAAATTGCTGCTGCACGGGATGCATTAAGTCAGACTTTCCTAAATGTTACTAACGGAGATGGTTTTTATGAGGATGGATCATTTATTCAGCACGAGGATGTGGCATATACTGGCTCTTACGGTAATGTCCTCTTAGAAGGGCTAACTGATATGTTAGAGCTATTAAGTGATTCCACTTGGAAAGTTACTGACAATAATGTAGAGAATGTGTATGAATGGGTGGATAAATCCTATGAACCCTTAATGTATAAAGGGGCATTAATGGATATGGTAAGAGGTAGAGCAATTTCCAGGTCCTTCTTACAAGACCATCAAGCGGGGCAAACGATCATTAAGACTGTTATACGGATGGCGGAATTTGCCCCAGAACCGTATGCGACAAAATATAAAGCAATGGCAAAGTTCTGGATCGAAGAGAATACATACTTCGATTACTTTAAAAACACTAGTAACTTCAAGGACTATAAACTTGCAAAGAATTTAATGAATGATTCATCTGTCATATCTAGAGGTGAACTAGATCTTCATGTAACCTATGCCAATATGGATCGGGTCATTCATAGAAAACTAGGTTATGCATTCGGAATTAGTATGTATTCCAATCGTGTTCAAAACTATGAAGATATGAATAACGAGAATAGAAAAGGTTGGTATACAGGAGAAGGAATGACGTATTTGTATACTGGCGACTTAGGCCAATACAGTGGTGATTTTTGGCCAACGGTCGACCCATACCGTATGCCTGGAACCACGATAGACACCATGCACAGAGCAGACGGCAGTGGAGAACATAATTCCACGCAATCATGGGTGGGAGGTTCTACATTAAACACGTATGGAACAGCTGGTATGTCTTACGATGCGTGGAATAGTTCATTAGTCGCGAAAAAGTCTTGGTTTATGTTTGATGATGAAATTGTTGCACTTGGCGCAGGAATTTCAAGCGGTGAAACGAGAAACATTGAAACGATTATAGAGAATCGAAAAATTCGGGATGATGGTTCCAATAAGTTAAGTGTTAATGGAGAAATTCAGAATGGAGAAGAAACAACGGTTACTGCGGAATGGGCATTCCTTGAAGGGAATGTAAAAGGGGCAGATATCGGTTATTACTTCCCTAAAAAAGAACAAATTACCGTGAAGAAGGAAGAACGAACTGGAACATGGTATGACATTAATTATACAGAACCAACAGATACAGTAAGCAGGTCCTATGCAACTATGTGGATAGATCATGGTTTAGCACCAAAGCAAGATATGTATTCTTATGTCCTGCTTCCAAATAAGAATCAAGAACAAGTAAAACAATACGCTACTAACCCAGATATTAAAGTCTTAAAAAATGATGATTCCGTTCAGGCGGTTTATGAAGAAAAACAACATATCATTGGGGCGAATTTTTGGGTTAATGAAAAGCAGACAGTTGGGCCTTTAACTGTTTATCAGCAAGCATCCATCACAATGCAGGCAAAAGACGGGATTCTCGAAATTGCAGTCTCTGATCCAACTATGGAAAACGATGGCTATATCGAAATTGATATTGATGGTAAAGCCTTTTCCGTAATCGAAGCAGATGAGAACGTTGAGGTAGTGAATACAAAACCTTACATTAAATTAAAGGTCAATGTTCAAGACGCAAAAGGTGCTAGTTTCAATACAAAACTAAAACTTATTCCAAATCAATATAAGTATTAATTGTATTTGCCACCCATCCCCCCACTAAATAAGTGGGGGATAGGTGTAGGAAAGCAATCCAATTTTGTTCAAAACTAATGGAAAAAATGAAAACCACATGATGGAGAGTGAGTTAGATGGAGAGCAACAATAGACCTAACCTTGTGTATATTTTTGCAGATCAATGGAGAAGACAGGCGGTGGGTTATGAAGAGGAGGATCAAGTAATCACACCAAATATAGATGCTTTTTCCAAAGAAGGTACAGTTTTTTCAAATGCGTTGACTGTTTCTCCATTGTGCTCGCCTCACAGAGCATCTTTACTGACAGGAAAATATCCTATTCATACGGGAGTATTTACAAACTGTAAAGTAGGTGCGGATGTCATGCTACAACCAGATGAAACTTGTATAAGTGATGTCTTAGCAGATTCAGGCTACGAAACCTGCTATATCGGAAAATGGCATCTTGACTTACCTGAACTAAACGTGACTGATAAGCCTGCTTCAGGTGCTAAAGGATGGGATGCTTACACCCCACCTGGTCCAAAGCGTCATGGATTTCAGCATTGGTACTCATACGGTGCCTGGGACGACCACTTATCTCCACATTACTGGGGGGATAGTCCGGAAAAGATAAAAGTCCAACAATGGTCCGTTGAACATGAAACAGATAAAGCAATTGAGTTTATTGAAAAACGCGATCAAGAGAAAGCTTTTGCACTCTTTATTTCGTGGAATCCACCACACAGCCCATTTGACCAAGTGCCGGATAAATACCGAAAAGTATATGAAGGAATGGATCTCAAGTTTCGTAAGAATGTAGAGATTCGTGATCCACTATTGGTTCATACCGGAGAACATGTTGATGGCGGAGAAGAGAAGTTAAAGGAAAATCAACTTAATTATTTTGCTGCTATAACTGGAATAGATGAGCAGTTTGGTAGAATTCTAGAATTATTAAAAGAAAAAAACTTAAATGAAAATACCATTGTGGTACTCACATCCGACCATGGAGAGATGATGGGTTCACATGGTCTAATGGCGAAGCATGTATGGTATGAAGAATCAATCGGAGTACCATTTATCATCCGCTGGCCTAATAAAATACCAAAGGCAAAATCAGAAGTGTTGTTAAATACTGTTGACATTATGCCAACGATTTTATCATTAATGAATTTGGTAGCACCAGATTCGGTTGAGGGAACAGATTTATCTGATTTTATCATTAAGCAAACGAATGAAGGCCCAGAATATGCGTATATTAGCTGCTATCCTGGAAGAAAAGAAGCCTTGGAGCAATTCCAAGAAGCAGGAGTAAGTAATCTCGCCTATGGATGGCGCGCAATAAGGTCGAAAGAATATTTGTATGTGATTCACAATGGATATTCTCCGGAAGATGTACAAATTAGGTTGTTTTATAAGTTAATGGAGGATAAATTTCAACAACACCCAGAAGTAATCAGGGAGCCAATCAAACATCCAATCGTATCGAAACTAGAGGGGAAATTATGTGACTGGTTAAATGAAATGAACGATCCATTTTTACTATATCATGTGAAAAAGGTGGTAGAACAATGACTGTAATTGTAAATGAGGTACATACGGAAAAAATTTTAAATAAAGAAAGATTTGAACAGAAGTCTAACGTAAACAGAGCATTTGTTGAAAAAGCAATTGACCATGTATTAGCAAAAATCGATCAAAGCTTAGATGAGTTTACTGATTTCTTTCCCGATTCAAATAGTGAAAATCTGGTCTATAAACCAATCGAAAACGTAGAGTGGACGACAAGCTTCTGGACTGGAATGCTTTGGCTAGCTTATGAATGGACTGGTGATGAGAAATATCGAAAAGTTGCAGAAAAACAGCTTGATAGCTTTGTAGAACGATTAGAAAAGCGAATTGAAGTTGATCATCATGATTTAGGATTTCTATATTCGCTGTCATGTGTGAATGCATATCAATTAACTGGGAATGAAAAGGCAAAAGAAACAGCCATTAAAGCGGCTGACCTATTAATCACTAGGTATTACGACAAAGCGGGTATTATCCAAGCATGGGGAAATCTAAATGACCCTGCAGAGCGTGGCAGAATGATTATTGATTGCAATATGAATCTACCATTACTCTATTGGGCATCAGAAGTTACTGGTGATAAAAAATACCATCAGATTGCCGAAACACATGTCAAACAAGCAGCTAAATATATTGTGAGGGAAGATGCATCAACATTCCACACTTATTATATGGATCCAGAAACTGGTAAGCCGTTGTATGGAAATACAAGACAAGGATATTCAGATGATTCTTGTTGGGCCCGTGGCCAAGCATGGGGTATTTATGGTTTTCCTTTAAGTTACTCCTATACAAATGATTGGAGTTTAATTGAACTAACGAAAAAACTCACAAACTACTATTTAAATAGAATCCCTAAAGACTACATTTGCTATTGGGATTTGATATTTACTGATGGTGAAGAAGAAAGAGATAGTTCTGCTGCAGCTATAACAGTTTGTGGATTACTAGAATTAACAAAGTATTTACCACTAACTGATGAAGATAAGAAGTTATATGAAAATGCAGCGTTATTGATGGTTGAATCACTTTATGAAAATTATCGAACTGAAATTGACAGTGAAGCAAATGGAATTCTCAAACACGCGGTCTATTATAAAGGGGGAGGCCGCGGAATCGATGAAAGCTGTATTTGGGGAGATTATTATTATTTCGAAGCCCTCATTCGATTAGCAAAAGATTGGAAAAAGTACTGGTAAGAATAAATTAGTTGGTTAAATATAATGCCTACCACATGTAGAAAAGGAGACAAAAGATATGGGAATATACGACAGTAAATTATATAGGGCAATGGATTTTATCATGAATACCTTCTTATTAAATTTAATTTGGATTCTTATGTGTATTCCCATTATCACGATTTTCCCAGCAACAGCAGCTATGTTTGGTGTCATTCGTAAGTGGAAAAGAGAAGGCGAAATCAAAATATTCGCCTCCTTTTTCCGTTTTTTTAAAGAAAATGTAAAACAGGGAATCGTCCTCGAGTTAATCTGGTTATTTATCGCCTTTCTTTTTATAGTTAACTTTAATTTTACAAATCAAATTCCTTCAAATGTGAAGTATGTGTTATTTGCAGTTTACTTTCTGGTCTTAATCCAATTTATCTTTATCACTCTGTATATATTCCCAGTCATGGTTCAATACAAAGTAACTTGGATCCAGACGATTAAAAACTCACTTATTCTCTCGATTCGTAACCTACCTAATACAATTTTATTACTCCTAATTCTGAGTGCAGGTATAGCGATTATTTACTTTTTTGCAGGGGCTACAATGATCATTTTTAGTTTAATTGCATATTTCATTTATAGTGTTGTGGATTGTACTTTCAATAAGATGACAGAAGAAAGTATCTAATTATTATAGGTATGATAATATTAAGCAGAATTATTCGAAAATAAAATTGGACCCAACAACCCATCAATTGTATAATGAAAATACAGTCTAATAAATTATTAATCTAACTGTAATTAAGATTTAAGTATTGTGGTGAGGTGATATATACATGAAACGATCAATAGGAGTCGATATTGGAGGAACGAAGATTGCCGCAGCAATCATTGATAAAGATGCAAACATTCTGTTTCGTTCAGAGGTACCAAGTGACCCAAGTGATAAAGAAAAAATGTTTCAACAAGTAGTGAAGGTAATTAACAATGTTTTGGATGAATCGCATTTGAACATGCAACAACTTGAAGGCATTGGGTTAGGGGTACCAGGAATTTTAGATCGAGAATCAGGTATCGCTGTTTTTCAAAATAATTTGCCGTGGAGAGGTTTTCCGGTTATTCAACGGATCAAGGAAGCCTTTCCTGCAGATAAAGTTGTAATTGATAACGATGTTTATATGGCAGCCTTTGCAGAGTGGCAAAAATATGGAGCAAATCCACATGAGACCTTTGTATATTTTACAATCAGTACTGGCATTGCGGTTTCAATTATTCATAACGGAGATTTTATTCGAGGAATGGGATTTGCTGGTGAACTGGGGTTATTGCCTGTGAAATCTGCCAATGGAATCGAAAGACTGGAACAAGCGGCAGCTGGCCCTGCGATTCAAAAATTAACGAACAATTCAATGACAACTAAAGAGGTCTTCGAAAAGTATCAGCAAGATGATGAATTTGCACACTCTTTAATTCCGAAAGTAGTTGAATCACTTGTACATGGCTGTTATGCCATAACTTGTTTATTAGACCCCGAAAAAATTGTCTTTGGGGGAGGAGTTATTAATAACAATCCTTTTTTGCTTCCATTAATCAAGGAGAAAATGGAGGAGTACTGTATTCCAGACCAGAAAGCAGCTGTCAGCCGATTGCATTTAAGTCAATCGAAGGGTGATGCTGGTGTTCTTGGAGCTGGACTGAGAGTTTTTGATGGGATGCGAGGAGATACCAGTGAAAAAACCAAATATCTTATTAATCACGAGTGATCAGCAGCATTTTGACACGATTGGAGCTTTTAATTCTGAAATTCAAACCCCCAATCTAGATCGTCTAGTGAAGGAAGGTATTACGTTTCAACGAGCGTATTGTCCCAATCCAACCTGTACGCCATCACGAGCATCAATCATAACAGGAATGTATCCGAGTCAGCATGGTGCATGGACTTTAGGAACCAAATTATTAGAAGACCGCCATACAATTGGAGAATACTTACAGGAAAACAATTATCGTACTGCTTTAATAGGGAAGGCTCATTTACAACCAACCAAAACAACAGATGAATACGAGTCCGTTGAATCCTATCCACTATTAGCAGATTTGGAGTATTGGAAGAGCTTTGATAAAGAATTTTATGGGTTTGAACATGTTGAACTAGCACGAAACCATACGAATGAACATCTTGTAGGACAACATTATGCTTTATGGATGGAAGAAAAGGGATGTGAAAATTGGCGTGACTACTTTCTTTCACCAACAGGTAACATGGACCCAAATATAAAGTATAAATGGGATATTCCGGAAGAGTACCATTATGATACGTGGATAGCAGAGAGGTCAAATGCTCTACTAGAAGATTACGTAAAAAATGGTGAGAATTTCTTCTTGTGGTCTAGCTTTTTTGATCCACACCCACCATACCTTGTACCAGAACCGTGGGATACAATGTATGACCCGGAACAATTGACCATACCAACAGGAAAAGAAGGGGAGCATCAGCAAAATCCCCCACATTTCCAAATGACCCAAGAATTAAACCCTGATTTCAGCTCTTACATGGAGACTGGCTTTGGAATTCATGGCTACCATACTCATCGTGACATTGACGAAGAAAACCATAAAAAGCTTTCAGCTACCTACTACGGCATGATAAGTATGATGGATAAATATATTGGAAAAATTCTTGATAAGCTTGATGAACTAAATATCGCTGACAATACGATTATTGTCTTTACAAGCGATCATGGTCATTTCTTTGGGCAGCATGGGCTCCAGTATAAAGGCGGGTTTCATTACGAAGATTTGATTAAAGTACCTTTTATTGTTCGCTATCCAGGGAAGATTCCTGCTGGAGTTGTTTCAAATGCTTTGCAATCATTGGTAGACCTCACACCTACATTTATGGATTTTGCAGGTTTAAAGATTCCTAGCGAAATGACTGGTGTTAGTCAAAAGGAAGTTTGGAAAGGAAATCTAAGTAGTGTTCGTGACCATATCATCTGTGAATTTCGTCATGAACCAACGACTATTCATCAAAAAACATACGTAGATGAGAGGTATAAACTTACAGTCTACTATAACCAAACATATGGGGAGTTATTTGATTTACAAGAAGACCCCAATGAATATAACAATCTTTGGAATCATCCAGATTACACTACTTTGAAAATGGAACTGTTATTGAAATACATTTGGGCTGAATTGGGCAATGAACCACTTCCTATGCCACGAATATCACATGCATAACAATGAATATAGTTGGGAGATGTACTTATGTTGAAATTAGAAGGCGCTACACATACTGCTTCCGAAATTTTCCAGCAACCGGTTGTTTGGAAAAAGTCAATTTCACTTTTTGCTCAAAAAAAGGATGAATATAAAGGTTTTCTACAGGACATATATTCAAAACACGAAGTTGTTAAGGTAATCCTAACTGGGGCAGGTACTTCAGCGTTCATCGGTGATATACTTGCACCAATATTTAAACGAGAGGGTAAAAATAAGGTCTTTTTTGAAGCTGTAGCTACAACAGAAATTGTATCTAATCCAAGCGAATATTTAGTTTCAGAAATACCGACCATTCTCGTTTCGTTTGCGCGTTCTGGAAATAGTCCAGAAAGTGTAGCGACTGTTAATCTAGGTCAACAATTAATTAACGATTTTTATCAAGTCGTTATTACTTGTAACAAAGACGGACAGCTTGCTCAAAACGTAAAGGATGACAAGGATAGTCTCGTTATCTTACTTCCTGAAGAAGCGAACGACAAATCATTAGCGATGACGAGTAGTTTTTCTTGCATGCTGTTAATGGCTTACGCCTTGTTTACAAACAATCCATCTTTTGAACAAGAAATGGATCTTGTGATTGAAAATGGAAAACAATTAATTCAATCAGTGGAAGCATCAGTAGACAGTGTGTTGGAATCTGAGTTTAATCGTATCATTTATCTTGGTTCTGGATTACTTGGCCAATTAGCTCATGAAGCTTCATTAAAGATGCTAGAGCTAACCGCAGGAAAAGTAGTCGCAACATTTGAATCTTCATTAGGTTTTCGTCATGGTCCCAAATCAATTCTTAATGATCAATCAGTTGTTGCATTATTCCTATCAAGTGATCCTTATACAAGAAAATATGATCTCGATATTCTTAAGGAAATTGCAGGAATTCCAGGGGTTAAAGTCATCGTATTAACAGAAAAAATAGATGAAACAGTAGAACAATATGCAGATTGGAAGTTCTCGGTGAATACATCTCGAGAATTACTGAGTAACGACTTTTACTTAGCTTTATTATATATCGTCTTTGCCCAAACATTAGCCATGAAAAAGTCTATCAATCTAGGCATTTCACCTGATAATCCAAGTCCAAATGGAGTCATTAGCCGTGTTGTTCAAGGTGTAACAATCTACGATTATGAGTGAGCTGTAAAGGAAGAATGACAATGACATACTATTTAAAAGCTGAAAAATATCTGCTAGAAAATGAGGAAAAAAAGGGTGGCTACTTGGTAATTGATGACGGGAAGTTTGGGTCTATTGTGAGCCAGGTTCCGGAGGATGCAGAAATCATTGATTACAGTGGTTACACGATTGCTCCAGGGCTATTTGATACTCATATTCACGGTATTAAAGGAAATGACATTATGGATGGAAAGGTAGAAGTAGTCAAAGAAATCTCAAAGACACTCCTTTCTCTAGGAGTGACTCGCTTCTTACCGACTACATTAACGTCATCAAAAGATGACTTGGACCGTGCAATAATTGCAATTCGAGAAGCGGTAGAAGAAGGTCTTCCAGGTGCCCAATCGGAAGGAATTTTTTTAGAAGGCCCATATTTCACTGAACTTCACAAAGGAGCGCAAAATGCTAGCTACTTCCGAGATCCAGATATTAAAGAGTTTGAATATTGGCAAGTATTAGCGAATGGATCTATTAAAAAAATAGCAATTGCACCAGAAAGAGAAGGGGCTTTTGAGTTTATTCGAAAAGTGAGTAAAGAAGGTGTATTAGTGAGTATTGCTCACACTGATGCAACTTATGGATGCTGTATGGAAGCTGTGGATGCGGGGGCAAGGAATTATGTCCATTTATTTAATGGAATGACTGGATTACATCATCGAGAACCAGGTGTCGTTGGGGCAGCTTTAATAGACGACAGAGCTTATGCTGAACTAATATGCGATAGCTTTCACGTGCACCCGGATGTTTCCTCGTTAGCATTACGAATCAAAGGGGAAAAATTACAACTGATTACAGACTGCATGCAAGCAGGATTAATGCCGGACGGCAATTACCAACTTGGTGAATTTCCAGTAGTCATGAAAGATGGAATAGCCCAACTTGAAGGCGGTTCCCTAGCAGGGAGTACGTTGAAGTTAATTAATGGAGTAAAAAACCTACAAGAGTGGAGTAACGAGCCTTTATATAAAATCTGGCATCTAGGCTCATTAACTCCGGCTGTGAGTGTAGGGAGAGATATGATTCTGGGTAGCATTTCATCAGGTAAGGTTGCTGATTATGTTGTTATAGATGAACAATTTGAGGTTCAGGCTACAGCAGTTGCGGGCGAAGTAAAGTATCAGAAATAAAGGGTTAAAAAATCTAATAAAGGGTGATGAAAATTGGTATCTGTTCAACCAAAGAGTTTAATACAAAATACAAAAGAAATGTTGTTAAAAGCAAGTCGTGAGAATTATGCAGTACCAGCATTTAATATTCATAACCTCGAAACGATTCAAACGGTTGTTGAAGCTGCTGTGGAATTAAGGTCTCCTATCATTCTAGCAGCGACTCCAGGAACGATGAACTATGCTGGACGATCTTATATTCAAGCGATTGTAGAAGTAGCTGCAAGAGAAAATGACATACCAATTGCGCTGCACCTTGATCACCATGAAACTTATGAATCTATTGTAGAGTCCTTAGAATTAGGAACAAAATCAGTGATGATTGATGGCTCGCATTTATCATTTGAAGAAAATATTGCGCTTGCAAAAAAAGTGGCTGATAAGGCTCATGAATATGGTGCTACTGTTGAAGCTGAGCTTGGGAAATTAGTGGGACAAGAGGACGATCTTATTGTTGAAGCAAAAGATGCAGCTTATACGGATCCGGATACTGTCGAAGAATTTGTAGCACGAACAGGTATTGACTCACTTGCAGTTGCAATTGGAACAGGCCACGGATTATACGAAACAAAACCAAATCTTGATTTTGCCCGCCTTGCTAAAATTAAGAGTTTGACCGATGTACCAATTGTGCTCCATGGTGCATCAGGAATTTCTAAAGAAGATGTTCAAAAGTGTATTTCCTTAGGCTGTGCTAAGGTAAATATCTCAACAGAACTAAAAATTCCTTTCTCAGCTGGTTTGCGAGAACATTTGATTGCAAACCCACAAGAAACAGATCCAAGAAAATATTTTGGACCAGCAAAAGCGAAAATGAAAGAAGCAGCAATTGAAAAAATCTTAATCTGCATGAGTAACGGAAAAGCATAACTTTTTTCAGCAGAATTCCTTTAACTATTAAAGGAGTCGTACTTTGCGTGTGGGTTCAAACCCAACTGAATAAAGTTATAGCCTCCGGCAGATGCTACGATTTTTCAAAGGAAATTTTTCGAGCAGAAAGATTAAAGACTAAGAGCGCCACATCCTGTGGCAACGTTTTTATGACCCACCTCGTGTGGGCCTAAAAATCAGGCGCAAATTACGCCAAGGCGAATTTGATTTTGAATTAGGTGAGGGATCGAAACCTATGTGTGTATATATGCGCAAGGAGAGTTCCTCGCCTTTTTTGATAAATAGAAATAGAGGTGTATATTCATGATTTTAACCATTACTTTAAATCCTTCTGTTGATATCAATTATAAGATGGATTATTTTTCATTAGATAAAGTAAATAGAGTCAATACTGCCGGCAAAACAGCAGGTGGTAAAGGACTAAATGTAGCCCATGTACTAAGGCAATTAGAGGAAGAGACTGCTGCATCAGGTTTCTTGGGAGGTAGTTTGGGTGAATTTATTCGAAAAGAAATAAACAAAAAGGGAATTAGGAACTTTTTTGTGGAAATTGGAGGCGATACCCGGAACTGTATTGCAATAATTCATGAAGGCAAGCAAACTGAAATCTTGGAAGATGGTCCGGACATCAGTGAAAAAGAATCAAACGAATTCTTAAAACAATACTCAGAAGCAGTACAGCAGTCAAATTATATTACAATCTCAGGAAGTACTCCACAGGGAATAAACGACGAGTATTACAGCGATTTAATCGACATTGCACATCAGTTTCAAAAACCTGTTTTATTAGATACAAAGGGTTCATTACTAAAAGCAACATTGCGAGGTAACAATAAACCTTTTTTAATTAAACCCAATCAAGATGAATTAGGTGACTTATTCGGAAAAAGGCTGACAAGCGAAAAAGAAATTTTCTCAACTTTACAAAAGGATCTATTTCAAGGAGTAGAATGGGTTGTCGTCACACTAGGGGGAAATGGTGCAATTGTAAAACATAATGAGAATATATACCGAGTTCAAATACCGAAAGTAAAGGTTGTAAATCCTGTTGGCTCTGGTGATTCAGTTATCGCTGGTTTTGCAGCGGGGTTATCGCGCGGTTTAAAGGAAGATGAACTTATTAAATTTGGTCTTGCAATGGGAACATTAAATGCTTTGGAAGAGCAGACAGGAAGTGTTGATGTGACTAAGATTACTTGGTGTGTAGATTCGATAAAAGTAGAAAAAATAGAGGAGTTAGCCGTATAGAAGCTGAAAACCTTAAGTCTATGTGATTAACATCACCGTAGCTTTTTATTCTTTTTAATAATATAAGGATAAAAGGATAAGGTGGGAAAGTTGAATGAGTGCCTGTGGAATAGGAGCAACAAATCTTACAGGAGTTCTTTGGAAAACAGTTTCAGAGGCTTGTAATCTAGCATGTGATTATTGTTACTATAGCAAGTGTAAAGGTAAGATCGATCAATTAAATATAATTGAGGATGAAGTACTTGAAAAGTTTATTAAAGAATATATGGCCATGTCAAACGGTGTGGCTTCTTTCGTATGGCAAGGTGGAGAGCCCCTATTAGCAGGGCTAGACTTCTTTAAAAAGGTAGTCTCACTTCAGGCCAAATATGCAAAACAGAATACAATCATAAGCAACTCCGTTCAAACAAATGGAACATTAATCACGAGAGAATGGGCAAAGTTTTTTAAAAGATACAATTTCTTAGTTGGTGTTAGTCTCGACGGTCCTAAACATATTAATGATGCAAAGCGGGTTACAGGTTCAGGTGGTGGTAGTTTTAACTCCATTATGAAAGGCATCCAGTACTTAAGAGATGAGAAGGTAGATTTTAATATCTTAACTGTCATCCATGAGGGAAATGTTACAAAAGGGAATGAATTAATGGAATTCTTTCTGAACGAGCAATTTCAATATATTCAATTCATTCCTTGTATGGACTTTAAAGCACAGGAAGTTGGACAATTAGGAAGGTATACGATTACACCAAAGGAGTATGGTGATTTTCTATGTCAAGTATTTGATAGTTGGTATAATGACGGAAATCCAACTATCTCTGAACGATTTTTCGATAATATGTTGGCCGTCTATCTTCATCAACAAGCAGAGATCTGTATTCACCGAGTGACTTGTCCAAAAACATTAATTTTGGAACAAAATGGGGATGCGTACCCCTGTGATTTTTACATACATGACGATTTTTACTTAGGCAATGTGGGAAAGGATCCGCTCAACGATATTATTAACCATAAGAAATTTAATGAATTTACTCGTTTAAAAGAAAATCTGTCAGAGCAGTGTTTGAACTGTGAATTTCTCCACCTATGTCACGGAGGTTGTCCAAGAGCTCGTAGTTGGGACCCACAGAAACAAACAGACAATGTTGAATATTTTTGCCAAAGCTATCAACAAATTTATCAATATGCTCATGAAAGAATGCAAATGGTAGCAGAAAAAATAAAGGAAAGAAAACTAGTAGAATATCTCCAAAGTGGAGGAAAGCTTCCCGAAAGAAATGATCGTTGTATTTGTGGAAGTGGAAGGAAGTTTAAGAAGTGTTGTGAGAAGCTAATTCATTAATAGATATCAAATTTTATTTTTTATATGTATAGTAGAAGTATAATTAATGCGGATGGTCAGGTCTTTATCTGATTATCCGCATTTTTAGTTAATACATAAAGGGTTGTAAGAAAATTCATACTTATTTATTTATTTCACCGGTGTTAATATTTGTAGTAACAAATAAACAGATGAATTGGGTGATTAAATGGAAGCGGATACAACCCTAGAGAAACCACAGATAAAGAATAAGTTAAGCACACATTGGATTGAAAAGATCCCAAGTAAAGGCTGGTTAGTCATATCGTTACTTGTAGCGATTGCCTTTTGGACAATATTATCATTAATCCCATCCACTGCAAGAAGTTTTCCGAATATTTTTTTAGTAGCAGATTCAGTTCGGACGATGTTAGGTAGGGGCGTTTTTTGGAGTGATATTGCGAGTAGTTTAATTTCAGTAATGTCAGGATTTGGACTAGGTTTTATAATAGCACTTCCTATAGCGATTCTTATGGCGTGGTATAGACCCATTCGTTTTATTATTGAACCGTGGATACAATTTATTCGTAACATACCACCATTAGCATATGTCCCATTAGTTGTAATTTCAGCAGGAGTTGGCCGCACACCTCAAATCATTGTTATTACGATTGCAACATTTTTAACTATGTCAATCACTATCTATCAAGGTGTTAAAAATATCGATCCAACTTTAATAAAAGCCGCTAAAGTCTTAGGTGCAAAGGATAGGGATATCTTTCTAAAGGTATTTGCTCCTGCATCATTGCCATTTATTATGACTGCTATTCGATTGGGAACTGCAGTTGGTTTAACTTCACTGATTGCTGCAGAATCTACTGGTGCCTCAGCAGGATTGGGTATGAGAATCCGGGCTTTAAATAATACCTTCGAGTCTGCACCTATGCTCTTATATATCATTATTATCGGTATAATCGGTTTGATTTTTGAAAGACTCGTAAAGTTGTTAGAAGGGAGATTAACTGGATGGCAGGAAAAGAGAGACCTATAAAAGTCAAAATAGATAACGTAATGAAAACGTATAATTCACGCAACGGTGAAGTCATTGCTCTAAATGGAGTAAATCTAGATATAAAGGAAAATGAATTCATTACAGTTGTTGGTCCATCTGGTTGTGGTAAATCTACTTTGTTAAATATCATCGCAGGTTTAGAGAAACCTACATCAGGAACCGTGTATTGTGATAATAATGAAATAATAGGAACCGGTACCGAAAGAGGAGTTGTCTTTCAACAGTACGCGTTATTTCCATGGCTAACCGTAAAAGGAAATGTTGAATTTGGACTTAAAATACAAGGGATTAAGAAAAAAGAAGCAGAAGAACTTGCATTAAAATATATAAAGATGGTTGATTTAGAAGACTTCGTTGACCATTATCCTAAAGAGTTATCTGGTGGCATGAAACAACGGGTAGCGATAGCTAGAGCATATGCAGCTAACCCTTCTGTATTATTAATGGATGAACCCTTTGGAGCGCTTGATGCACAAACGAGAACCCAGCTTCAAGAGGAATTACTACATACTTGGGAAAAGGAGCAAAAGACATGCTTTTTTATCACCCATGATGTTGATGAAGCCATTATTTTGGGTCAAAAAGTAGTCATTATGAGTGCAAGACCAGGGAGAATAAAAGAAATTGTTGAGATTAATATCCCGTATCCTAGAAATCAAGAAACAAAGATTACTAAAGAGTTTTTGGATGCAAAAAATTATATTTGGAGCCAAGTTTATAAAGAGTATTTAGAAGTAAGAAAATAATCTTTTAATCAATACTTTAAAAGATAAATTACTTTAAGGGGGAAAAAGAATGAAAAAGCTTCTTGGTTTAATTATGATCACACTGATTGCATTTTTCGTAATAGGTTGTTCTAGTGATGAGGTCTCTAAAGGAAAGGAAGATGGGAAAAATCCAAGTAATAAAGAAAGTTTGACGACTATGAAGGTTGGGTATATGCCAAACTATGCGAGCCTAAATACTGTAGTAGCGGGAATGAGGATTGGTAGTTTTGAAGATGAAGGTATTGAAGTTGAACTTGTTGAATTTGCTGATGGTCCAACAATCATAGCTGCTTTAGAATCAGGAAGTATTGATATTGGTTATATCGGGCCAGGTGCTCACGTTTTGCCGATTCAAGGCAAAGCAGAAATCTTTGCGTTTTCACAATTAGGAAATGCTGATGAGGTAATTGGAAATGTTGAAAAAGGCGTTAGTTCGATTAAGGATTTAAAGGGTAAAACAATTGCTGTTGCAACAGGTACCTCAAGTGAAACGATATTAGATTTAACATTAGCTGAAGTAGGTTTAACAAAGGATGACGTGAAGTTAATGAACATGGATGCATCTGCAATTGTGACGGCAATGATTTCCGGAAGCGTTGATGCTGTAGCTACATGGTCCCCTAACACGAATGCTATTAAGAATGAAATGGGAGACAAAGTAGTTATGTTATCAAATAATGCTAGGTATGCAGAACAATTCCCTTCAATTGCTTCATGGGTTATTACCCCAGGCTATGCTGATAAAAATGGTGTTCCTTTAGAAAGCTTTACAAGAGGCTTGATGAAGGCGATGGATTATCGAGTTGACCACTTAGAGGAAGTTGCGGAGTGGGTAGCAGAGGAAATAGCGGTAGATCCAGCTTCTGTAGTTGAACAAACAGGTGACGGAGAGTGGATTACTTCTGAGGAGCTAATTAAAAGAATTAATGACGGAACCCTAGAGGCATATTACAAAAAACAACAGGAAAACTTTATTGAGGCAGGCAGATTAACTGATGCAGATATGAGACCGGTAAAAGAATATGTTTTATTTGAAAATATGCAAAATGCGGCTAAATAGATTTTTATAATAGTAGATAATGAGTTAGAATAATGATAAAAATGGGGGCTATTCTATTTTACCCATGAATATATAGATAGCCTATTTTAAAGGTGAAACAAGCATGCTCATTATACTTATGATTTTTCTCATCATTTCATCAATTATGGTATTACTCGTAAAACGAAATAAAGAATCCTTCTATATTTTTGGTATGTGCATCAGTTTAGCCATAATGTTAACCGGTATTTTACTATACATAGCCAAAAAAGGTGGAATTAGTAGGGAACTTCAAGACTTTCTATATTTTAATAATAATATAAAAATAAGTATCCAATACTTTGTCATTACGCTTGGGCAAATGGGATATATCATTGCTATAGGGAGATATCTTTTTCCTATGTTTTTGTTATTACTCTCCTTACACTACTCAATGATACCCTTGTTTCAAAGGAATTACTGGATAAAAAGAGTGATCGTATTTATCCCAATCTTCACCTTAATTTTATATTATCCCACTATTTTTTTTGGGATTACAAATTTGAATGAGAACATACAACGTATAATCACTTACGGAACAGTGATTTGGATAGTTTCATTTATCATTTTCTCAACATTTCTGTTATTCTATGAAGCACACTCGATTGTGATTAGATTCTTCAAAAAGAAATTTATCTTGATTACTTCCTTTGTTATGTCATTATGTATTTTTTACTTTCTTTATTTTGGTCAAGATCCAGCCCAAGTTTATTCTTTTTATTCTTATGAAAACGGTATCTATTATTTGAAGAATGTATTATCCGTACCTGCTTATATCTTACTAATTGTATTGAACGTTATCTTCGGGATTATTGGTTTTACTAGCATTATTAAATACACTCGGGAAATTTTTGAATCAAGTAGAGAGGAAATAACGATCCAAAGAAAATTTGATGCTATTAGTACAGGAACTTCGGTCTTTGTACATAGTATCAAAAATCAATTGCTTTCTAATCGTGTTTTATTTAAACGGCTTAAATCAACAATGGAAAGTAATGTTGATGTAGATGTAGAAAAATTAAAAGAATTGACTGAATCGTTATCAAAACAGAATGAAAACATTCTAACAAGAATTGAAGAGCTTTATCGAGCTGTAAAATCAAATGTTGTGCATTTGGTACCAGTTGATATTCATGTAATACTTATAAACTCTCTTGATAGGTTTTATCAAAAATTTCCGGACATTAAAGTGGACTTTGAGTTTTCAACTACTAGTAATGTCTTGGCTGATAAAGTTCACCTAAGTGAGGCTGTATATAACCTTTTAATTAACGCTCAAGAGGCAGTAAGTGCTTTACATGAGAATGGTGAAATCAATCTACATTGTTATGATTCTAGACAATTTACAGTAATAGAGGTAAAGGATAACGGAATTGGTATTAGTAAGAACGAAGCCAAGAAAATTTTTGAACCATACTATTCTAAAAAGAATTCCAATTCTAATTGGGGTATGGGATTGCATTATGTACGAATGATAGTGAAGGAACACTTCGGAAGTATAAGATTTGAGAGTGAAGTAAATAAAGGAAGTAGTTTTTATATATTATTGCCTAAATATAAGGGTTAAAGAAGTGATGCTAAGTGAATGTAATGATTAAAATATTAATTGCCGATGATTTTCAGCTTCTGGTAGAGGACATGGCGGAACTAATTAATAGGCAAATGGATATGACAGTAGTCGGAACAGCCAATAGTGGACAGGATGTTATCATTCTTGCCAAAGAGATAGAACACGATATTATCTTAATGGATATAGAAATGGAAAATACTACTGCTGGAATTTATGCAACAGAAATAATTAGAGATTTGAATAAAGAAGAAAAAATTATTTATCTCACAGCACACGAAACAAAGAATATGATACTTACAGCAATGGGGACTGGGGCCATTGATTATATTGTAAAAGGAACGGACGAAAGTGAAATTTTAAATCATATACGCAGCGCCTACAAAGGACAATCACTAATGGATAGTAAGATTCAAGAAGTTATTATGAATGAGTATAAAAGGTTACAGCAATCAGAAAAAAGCTTACTTTTTTTTATTAATAATATATCAAATCTAACTGCCACTGAAAGAGAATTAATTGGATTCCTTTTGAAGCGAATGAAAGTAAGGGAAATTGCTAGAGAACGAGGAGTAGAGATTGTAACTATTAAATCTCAAATTAATAGATTACTAAAAAAACTGGGGGTATCAAGAACGAAAGAAATTGTTAAAAAAATAAATGATCTGAATCTATCACATTTATTTTAAATTTTCTTCTAGGGGGATGTATCAAATGGAAAATAATAAACAACCAAATATTGTTTTCATCATGAGTGATGACCACGCTGCACATGCGATGAGCTGTTATGGTAGTAAAATTAACACAACACCTAATCTAGATAGAATTGCAGATGAAGGGATGCGTTTTGATAACTGTTTTTGTACAAATTCAATTTGTGCACCGAGCCGCGCAACTATTCTGACTGGCCTTTATAATCACGAAAATGGTGTAAAGACGCTTGGTGATAATTTTGATAGCCGTCAACCGACGATACAAAGGATTTTGGGGGAAAATGGTTATCAAACTGCATTAATTGGTAAGTGGCATCTAGGTCATGGGGGGCATCATGATCCCGCAGATTTTGATTATTGGAACATCTTTCCTGGCCAAGGTGATTATCATGATCCTGTTATGATTGAAATAGGAGAAGAAAAAAAGGTAAAGGGCTATGCTACTGATTTAGTTACAGATATATCCATTGACTGGATAAAAAATAGAGATGTTAACAGACCATTTATGCTTATGTGCCACCATAAAGCACCACATCGCCCTTGGGACCCAGACGAAAGACATGCTCATTTATACGAGGATGTAGATATTCCTGAACCAGAAACTTTTCATGATGATTACTCTGGGAAAGCTTCAGCAGCAAAAGAGGCAACCATGAGGATTGACAGAGACCTTCGTGTTCGAGATGTTAAGGCTGAGCCGCCAGAAGGACTTTCTCAGAAAGAATTAAAAAGTTGGTATTATCAACGCTATATAAAAGATTATTTACGTTGTGTAGCGTCTGTTGATTACAATGTTGGTCGAATCCTAGATTATTTGGATGAAGCAGGTTTAACGGAAGACACGATAATCGTTTATACGTCCGATCAAGGATTTTTCTTAGGTGATCATGGCTGGTACGATAAACGTTTTATGTATGAGGAATCCCTAAGAATGCCATTCATTATTCGTTATCCAAGGGCAATTAAGGCTGGTTCGGTTACTAAGGATTTTGCACTTAATGTAGATTTTCCAGAGACTTTTCTTGATTATGCAGGTATAGAAATTCCTAGTCATATGCAAGGAAGAAGCTTACGTCCAGTCTTAGAAGGAAAAACACCTGAAGATTGGCAAACATCCATGTATTATCGCTATTGGGAACATCTAAGTGTGGAGCATAAAGTTGGAGCTCATTATGGTATACGTACCCATAAATATAAATTAATTTATTATTATGGAGAGGCTTTAGGTAATGCAGATGCGATAGACGAACAGCGAACACCAGAGTGGGAGTTATTTGATCTCGATAAGGATCCTTATGAAATGTGTAATGTATATAATGACCCTAATTATACAGAGAAAATTGAAGTTTTGAAAAAGGAATTATATCGCCTTAAAGCTGAAGTTCGTGATTATGAGTAATTGTTAAGTTTGATGGTAGTTAGCAGGAGTCTTAATCATACCTTGCTGACTACTTTTTTATGGTGATCTAAATCAATATGAGTGAAAGTTTAGAGATTACCTTTTATAATCCTGCAGGGAATAATTATAAAATGACGAATTGTAATAAAGAAGGGGGCGTGACAGCATGAGCAAGGTAGTAAGGTCTTGTTGTTCAGTTAGTCGAACAGAAGGTAAAACACGGGAGACAAATGCTTCATTAATGACTATGGATAAAGTGAAAAACCATTCATCGATTGACGGCATGGTCTACATCCCAGGTGGAGAATTTTTAATGGGAACCGACCAAAAAGAAGGATTTCCCGCAGATGGAGAAGGGCCAGTTCGTAAAGTGAAAATAAATCCTTTTTATATGGATACTTATGCTGTTACCAATGCACAGTTTGCAGAATTTGTGAATGATACTGGTTATAAAACAGAAGCAGAAGTGTTTGGTTGGTCATTTGTGTTTTATCAGTTAATATCGAAAGAAGTAGCGAAGACCGTTAAAAATCAGGTTGCATCGACACCTTGGTGGTGGGTCGTAGAAGGTGCCTATTGGAAAAAGCCTGAAGGGGTAGATTCCTCGATTGACAATCGAATGGACCACCCAGTTATTCATATTTCGTGGAATGATGCTATGAAATACTGCGAGTGGGCTGGGAAGCGGCTTCCAACTGAAGCAGAGTGGGAATTTGCAGCAAGAGGAGGTTTAGAGCAAAAAATTTATCCGTGGGGAGATGAATTAACCCCGGATGGTGAACACCTTTGTAATATTTGGCAAGGGAAATTTCCACATGTAAATACAAAATTAGATGGCTATTTATCCACTGCACCCGTCTCAGAATTTCCACCTAACGGTTATGGGTTATATAATATTGTAGGGAATGTATGGGAGTGGTGTGAAGATTGGTTTAGCCCCACTTTTCATGTGTCTGATACAGGAGATAATCCGAAGGGACCGGCTACTGGGCAAACAAAAGTAATGAGAGGTGGATCTTATCTTTGTCACCACTCGTACTGTAATCGTTACCGGGTTGCTGCGAGAAGTTCGAATACACCAGATAGCTCAACTGGAAATCTCGGCTTTCGCTGTGTGAAAGACATATGACTAAATAACCACAATCAATATCAATAACTGATATCGATTGTGGTAATATTTAAATAGAAATTAAATAAAAGTCTCAAGCCACTCTAATGTTTCCTCTTCATCTGGACCCTCAATTTTAACAGTTATAATCTGTCCTTCACGAATACCTGCCCCCATTAACCCTAAAATACTTTTGGCATTGTAAGATCTATTTTTAAACTGAAATTCAACATCACTTGTAAACCTACTGAGATTCTGAACTAATTCCCCTGCTGGCTTAGCATGTAGACCTTCCTTGATCGTAACTGTAACTTCTTTTTCAATCAAAGCATTCCACTCCTTACAAGAGTTAATTTTAAAATGACCATTACTACATTTATTCTGAGAAAATAATTTTAGACCTAAAAAAGCACCTCTTCTCAGGTAGAAAAAATTATGTAAGCGTGTTAATTTTAAGTAAGGAGAACGTATTAACTTGATTCAGAAGAAGTTTCTACTTCTATAAGTGGGGATGAATGCAATTTTGAGTACTCAATTTAGTGATGAGTCCAAATTCCGTCTGAATAAAGTTAAAGCCTTCGGCGGATGCCACGATTTTTCAGAGGTAGTTTTTCGAGCGAGCTCGAAAAAAATCGGGCGCAAATACGCCAAGGCGCATTTGATAGGGGGGCTATAAATTGGAAAAATACATACTTTCACTGGATCAGGGTACCACGAGTTCACGCGCCATCTTATTTAATCAAAAAGGTGAAATAGTACATGTTGCGCAGAAGGAATTCACGCAAATTTTTCCAAAACCAGGCTGGGTGGAACATAACGCAAATGAAATTTGGGGTTCGATTTTATCGGTCATGGCATCAGTTTTATCCGAGGCAAACGTAAAAGCGGAGCAAATTGCAGGAATAGGGATTACAAACCAACGTGAGACGACGGTTGTATGGGACAAAGAAACTGGCCAGCCTGTGTACAATGCAATAGTGTGGCAATCCCGTCAAACGGCTGATATTTGTGAAGAACTAAAAGAAAGAGCATTAAGTGATACATTCCGTAAAAAAACTGGGCTATTAATTGATGCTTATTTTTCAGGGACAAAAGTGAAATGGATTTTAGATCATGTAAAAGGAGCACGTGAAAAAGCGGAGAGCGGGAAACTTCTATTTGGTACAATTGATTCTTGGATCATATGGAAGCTGTCAGGTGGGAAGGCTCATGTAACAGATTATTCTAATGCCTCCCGAACCTTAATGTACAACATTTACGAGTTACAATGGGATGATGAGTTATTAGGGCATTTAACAGTACCTAAGTCGATGCTCCCAGAAGTTCGCCCATCTTCAGACGTGTATGCAACCACAGCTCCTTATCATTTCTTTGGTCAAGAGGTGCCAATTGCAGGTGCAGCGGGTGACCAACAAGCAGCTCTTTTCGGGCAAGCTTGTTATGATAAAGGGATGGTTAAAAACACATATGGAACAGGCTGCTTTATGCTGATGAATACCGGTGAGAAAGCAGTGCCTTCTAAGCATGGATTACTAACAACAATTGCATGGGGGATTAACGGAAAAGTTGAATACGCCCTAGAAGGAAGTATTTTCGTCGCAGGTTCCGCTATTCAATGGCTTCGTGATGGTCTACGCATGTTTAATGATGCCAAGGACAGCGAAGGCTATGCTGTCAAAGTGGATTCAACTGATGGAGTATATGTAGTGCCGGCATTTGTTGGACTAGGCGCTCCATATTGGGATAGTGACGTGCGTGGGGCTGTGTTTGGCCTTACACGGGGGACTTCAAAAGAACATTTCGTTCGAGCAACTTTAGAATCATTAGCCTACCAGACAAAGGATGTCTTAACGGCCATGGAGGCCGATTCTGGCATATCGTTGAAAACGCTTCGTGTAGATGGTGGTGTTGTTAAAAATAACTTCCTTATGGATTTCCAATGCGGAATTTTAGGAGTTCCAGTCGAACGTCCTGTAATCAATGAAACAACAGCTTTAGGGGCTGCATACTTGGCTGGCTTGGCAGTTGGTTATTGGAAGGGTCAATCAGAAATTTCTAGTAAATGGGCGATTGATCAAACATTTGAACCAAAAATGAGTGAGGAAAAGCGTGAAGAACTATATAATGGTTGGAAAAAGGCAGTACAGGCTGCCATGGCATTCAAATAAAAGTTATGCTATCATGAAGATAAGTTAATCATTCGGTAGGAGATTAGGGAGAGACCGCAGGAGCATTGTCACTATGTGAACAATGACTTTTGTGGTCTCTTTTTCTACCTCTTTTAAGGAGTGGAGATCGTGACACAGTTCTCAAGTATAAAAAGAAGTTCAATCTTAGCGGATATGGAAAAGGAGGTTCACGATTTATTAATAATTGGTGGTGGAATAACGGGTGCAGGTATTGCACTTGACGCTACTACACGTGGACTTAAAACAGCGCTTGTTGAAATGCAGGATTTTGCTGCTGGGACATCCAGCCGTTCCACAAAGCTGGTCCATGGTGGCCTTCGCTATTTAAAACAGTTTGAAGTCGGATTAGTGGCCGAAGTAGGTAAGGAAAGGGCCATTGTTTATGAAAATGGGCCACATGTGACAACTCCAGAGTGGATGCTTTTACCCCTACATCAAGGTGGTACTTTTGGAAAATTTTCAACATCCATTGGCCTAAGGGTTTACGACTATTTAGCAGGTGTCAAAAAGTCAGAGAGAAGATCCATGTTAAGTGCTGATGAAACTCTTGCAAAAGAGCCACTTATCAAAAAGGAAGGTCTTAAAGGTGGAGGCTATTATGTTGAGTATCGTACAGACGATGCGCGCTTAACAATTGAAGTGATGAAAAAAGCCATCGAAAATGGCGCAAAAGCGGTCAACTATGCCAAGGTAGAATCATTTATCTATGAGGATAAAAAGGTAAAAGGAGTAAAGGTTGTAGACCAACTTACAGGAAAAGAATACAAAATTTACACAAAAAAAATTGTCAATGCAACAGGGCCATGGGTTGATAAATTGAGAGAAGCCGATAATTCGAAAAAAGGGAAAGTATTGCGTCTAACAAAGGGGGTTCACATTGTACTTGATCAATCCAAGTTCCCGTTAAAACAAGCGATTTATTATGATACACCAGATGGCCGAATGGTATTTGCAATCCCACGTGACGATAAAACATATATCGGAACAACCGATACTTTTTATGACAAAGATACCGCACATCCAACGGTTACATCAGAGGATCGTGCGTATTTAATCAATACAATTAACTATATGTTTCCAAGTGTAAATGCGAAGGAATCTGATATTGAATCGAGTTGGGCTGGTGTACGACCATTGATCTACGAGGAAGGAAAGGATCCTTCCGAAATATCCCGTAAAGATGAAATTTGGATTTCTGAATCAGGTCTCATCACAATTGCAGGTGGAAAATTAACAGGTTATCGTAAAATGGCGGAAACCGTGGTAGATAAAGTTGGAGGGCTTTTACAAGAAGAAGGGGTAACTACACTTAAAACTTGTCAAACAAAAAACATGGCTATATCTGGTGGAAATGTTGGTGGCTCGAAAAACTATCCATCATTTGTGGCTAAAAAAGTTGAGAAGCTCATGAACGAATTCCACCTTTCTCGAGAGAATGCTCAAAAATTAACGCATTTGTATGGATCAAATATTGATATTGTTCAGGGAATCATGGTCGATTTTAGCGATAGAGCAGATGAAGAGACTTTGCCAGTACTTGCGTCATTGGAATATGGAATTCAATATGAAATGGTTACAAAACCAATCGATTTCCTTATTCGTCGCACAGGTGCGATGTTCTTTGATATCGATTGGGTCAATGAATGGAAACAACAGATTATTGCCTACATGGCCGAAAAGTTTAACTGGACTGCCGAAGAAAAACAAGGTTACGAAGCCGAAGTTGAAGCTTACATTAAAGACGCAACCGAGCCAACTGAAGAAAGATAATAATTGCTGTAGACAGACGGAGAAATCCGTCTGTTTTTTGACTTTCAGGGAATTATAAGGTCCCACCATGTGATAATAGTGAAACGGCGCTAGGTTAAACAGGTACGTAACTGGAGGATATTAGGAGACAGCGAGGTAGTAAACCAGTTAAAGAGGTATGCATATGGATTATAGTAGGAAACAGCGAGCTAGTAAAACAGTTAAAGAGTATGCATATGGCTTATATTAGGAAACAGCGAACCAGTAAACCAGTTAAAGGGGTACGCATCTGGATAAAATTAGGAAACAGCGAACCAGTAAACCAGTTAAAGGGGTACGCATCTGGATAAAATTAGGAAACAGCGAACCAGTAAACCAGTTAAAGAGGTATGCATCTGGATAAAATTAGGAAACAGCGAACTAGTAAACCAGTTAAAGAGGTATGCATCTGGATAAAATTGATTAAGTCCATATAATTGTGTAAAAAGAAAAAGAGTCAAATCAATTCCATTTGGCCACAATGTTATCAGCGACGAAAACATTAGGAGGAATTAATTTTGACTCAACTTCAGTTTACCCTAAATTTGGACAATTTAAAAGATGCTGTTATGAACTCTAATATCGAAGCGGTTACTAAAGCTTCCATAGTCTTAGTACTGAATGAAATAATGGAAAAAGAACGTGATGAACACTTACAAGCAAAAGCTTATGAACGAACAGTTACTCGTCGAGATTACCGAAATGGTTATTATGAACGTGATTTACTATTATCTAACGGACGAATTACTTTGCGTGTTCCTCGTACACGTGAAGGTGACTTTTCTCCATCTATATTTGAAAAGTATGAACGAAGCGACCAAGCTTTTGTTCTTTCTATGTTAGAGATGGTTATTAATGGGGTATCTACTGGAAATGTTACGAAGGTTGTAAAGCAACTCTGTGGAGAAAATGTATCGAAATCCTTTGTGTCATCACTTACAAAGAAACTTGAACCAATCGTTAATCAATGGGCAAATCGACCATTAAACGTCATGTACTATCCGTATATTTTTGCAGATGCCATGTACATAAAGGTTCGTGAACATCACCGTGTTGTTTCAAAAGCAGTTTATATTGCTACTGCTATTAATGAAAAAGATCAAAGAGAAGTTATTGGTCTAAAAGTAGATCATGTAGAAAGTTTTGATGCTTGGCAAAGCTTTTTCAAGGATTTAAAGTCACGCGGGTTACAATCACCTAAGCTAGTTATATCAGATGCTCATGAAGGGTTAAAAAAGGCTATACAACGTGAATTTATTGGAACCTCATGGCAAAGATGTACTGTACATTTCAAGCGTAATATAATAGGTGATCTTCCAAAAAAAGATATGGCACAGGTAATCTTTGATTTAAAAAGAATATTCAGTGCTATGACTAGAGAAGATGCTTGCGCGTTTAAAGAAGATTTTATTAAGAACTATCGAGATAATTCTAAACTAAAAAAAGCAATACAAATCTTAGAAGAAGGCTTCGAAGATGCCATCCAATACCTAAATGAACCATGTTCATACCACACTTATATACACAGTACAAATTCATTGGAGCGGTTGAACCAGGAAGTCCGGCGAAGAGAAAGAGTAATAAGAATTTTCCCTCACACTCAATCTGCCTTTCGCTTAATTGGAGCCATATTAATGGATTATCAAGAAAAGCAAGTTATGAAAAAGCTGCCAATCAAAAAAAGATAGTACACGAAGCGAGCGAAATTTGTATGGGTAGGAAGGGGGTACCCCCTTCCTACCCATACAAATCAATTTCTTAACACAAGTAAATCTAATAACCTGATAATTATTGTTAGCCATAGAATTAATTTTACACAAAATTATGGACTTGACTATAAAATTAGGAAACAGCGAACTAGTAAACCAGTTAAAGGGGTATGTATATGGATTATATTAGGAAACAACGAACCAGCAAACCAGTTAAACAGGCACCCATCTGGAAAAATAAGAAATAATGAACAGCAACCGCCTTAAACATGTACCACCTGTAAAGTTAAAAGAGAACAAACTTAGTGGTCCTTATTGTACAAGAATGATTGGGATCATAACAGGAATCCCTACTAAAAATCATAAACTTCATTTAATCAACCTAGCCTTTTTACTCATTTTCATAAGAAACAAGACAAACTTTGCTAAATTAATTGGAAAAAGACAGGATTTTATATAGAATAGGTAGAAGATAAAACAAAGATATTAACAATACAACTGTAATTGGGGGCATCGAACATGAGTTGGATGGAAAAGTATAACCAATGGCTAAATACGCCGGGGTTAGATGTAGAAATCAAGAATGCGTTGCTTGAAAAAAAAGACAATCAAAAAGAACTTGAAGATTGCTTTTATAAAAATCTCGAGTTTGGAACTGGTGGAATGCGTGGAGAAATCGGACCAGGGACAAACCGTATGAATTTATATACCGTAAGAAAAGCTTCAGCTGGGCTTGCAGCATTTATAGAGACATTTGGTGAAGAGGCGAAGCGCCGTGGGGTTGCTATTGCGTATGATTCTCGTCACAAATCACCTGAGTTTGCAATGGAAGCTGCAAAAACCCTTGCTACACATGGAATTCAAACCTATGTATTTGATGAACTTCGACCTACACCAGAATTGTCATATGCGGTTCGTCATTTAGGTGCTTTTTCAGGAATTGTCGTGACTGCAAGCCACAATCCACCAGAATATAATGGGTATAAGGTATATGGCTCAGATGGTGGACAACTTCCACCAGAAGCTGCTGATACAGTGATTGAAAAAGTAAATGCGATTAATAATGAGCTTGATTTAGAAGTCGGTAATGAAGAAGAATTAAAGGCTTCCGGACTTATTAAAATGATTGGTTCAGAAATTGATAATGCCTATACAGAAAAACTAAAAACGATCTCAATTAATCCAACGCTTTCTCAGGTTGGTGTCAAGGTCGTGTTTACTCCACTCCACGGTACTGCAAACAAGCCCGTTCGAAATGGCTTAAAAGCATTTGGATACGAGAATGTTACTGTGGTAAAGGAACAAGAGCTTCCTGATCCTAATTTCTCAACTGTAAAATCACCAAACCCAGAGGAACATGCAGCTTTCGAATTGGCGATTAAAGAAGGCAAAAAGATTGACGCAGATATTTTAATTGGAACAGATCCAGATGCAGACCGTTTAGGGGTAGCTGTTAAAGATGACAATGGTGAATATGTCGTATTAACAGGAAACCAAACAGGTGCTATTTTGCTGCATTACATATTATCAGAAAAGAAGAAACAAGGTGTTCTTCCAGAGAATGGTATTGTTCTTAAGACAATCGTTACATCTGAAATTGGACGAGAAATCGCAAAATCATTTGGCCTTGATACAATTGATACACTTACGGGATTTAAATTTATCGGTGAAAAAATTAAGGAATTCGAACAAACAGGAGAATACAAATTCCAATTCGGTTATGAAGAAAGCTATGGTTACTTAATTGGAGATTTTGCTCGTGATAAAGATGCAGTTCAAGCTGCATTATTAGCAGTAGAAGTTTGTGCTTTTTACAAAAATAAAGGCATGACAATGTATGAGGGCCTAATGGAGATTTTTGAGAAATATGGCTATTATCGTGAAGGCCTTGAATCCTTAACACTAAAAGGAAAAGAAGGGGCAGAGCAAATTAATAACCTTCTTGCAAGCTTCCGTAGTGAACCGCCAACAATTGTTGCTGGACGTAAGGTAACACTTGTTGAGGACTATAAGGAAAGTGTCCGAACCAACGTTAAAGAAAGTCAAAAAGAAGAAATCACTCTTCCAAAATCAAATGTTTTAAAATACTTCTTAGAAGACGGTACGTGGTTCTGCCTACGACCATCTGGAACAGAACCTAAAGTAAAATTTTATTTTGGAGTTAAAGGAAGTTCACTTGAAGATAGTCAACAAGCTTTACATGACATTTCTAAAGATGTGATGGAACAAGTTCATAATACATTAAAATAAAAACAAGGCCCTCGGGTCTTGTTTTTTTTCGATTAAAATGAAGTGGGGATTTTCACCCCACTTACATATGTGCAGCTAATTCTTCCATGCTTTCTGTGGATGCATGGTCTATATACCGTAGTAAAGAATACAACTGTCTCTCGATAACAGAATAATCTTTTTCAAAATTATAGGCATGTAAAAAGTGTTCAATTTTTTTTGAAAGGAAATCATCCTTTGTTCGAACCATCAATATAAGTAAGTTGTCCCACTGGGAACGATGCGTGTAATAAAGCGCTTTGTCATAGTCAACAGTATTCACTGCTTTTCCCTCCTTCTAAGGAGTTGATTATAGTGTGTGGAGAAAACAATTTTTTTCTCTCTGTAAATCTTGGTCAAGAATCCAAAACAAATATGAATACATAAAAGCTCGAGTTTTGTTTAATTGGAAAAAATAAAGTGATTAATATCTCAAGGAATAGCACAAAATACAATTGATTTTTACATAGGAGGTATGGAAGGTGACAAAAAGAGTATTGATTTCAATTTTCTGTAGTATATTTCTATTAGCAGGAGGCGGTATGGTAAGCGCACAACAGAAGCCACCACAAAAACCACCACAGCAGGAACAACCGCTTCCAACGGATTATGAAAAATGGGGTAAAATTGCAATTGATGTGGCAAAATTAAATTATCCAGACAGCAAAATTAGTGATTATCAGTATAAGGGACGAGAAAATCTTACTAATACACAATCAAAAGATACTTTTGAATTGAGAGTACAAACCAAAGACCGCACTTTTACAGCAAAAGTGATGATCTTGTTTAATCCACAAACAGAGTCCCTTTTATCGTTAAGCATCGAAGAAGTAAAATAAGGAACAACCATCTGGCCACAATTCACTGAACGAATGTGGCCTCTTTTGCGTTAAAAACGTGTAACAACAAAATCCCCTTTCATCATTTTGACCAATGACTCATAAATTGTGATAAGGACGAAAAGGGGGAGATCAACTGTGAGAGATTCTGATCGCAAGAAGCTAGAGTATGCAATTGATGAAATCACAGAAATTGCAGAAGGCTTTGGACTGGATTTTTATCCAATGAGATACGAAATTTGTCCTGCTGATATTATTTATACATTTGGCGCCTATGGGATGCCTACTCGATTCTCGCATTGGAGCTTTGGAAAACAATTTTATCGAATGAAGCTGCAATATGATTTAGGATTAAGTAAGATTTACGAACTCGTTATAAATTCAGATCCATGTTATGCGTTTTTACTTGATTCTAATTCCCTTATTCAAAACAAACTAATTGTTGCCCATGTACTAGCACATTGTGATTTTTTCAAAAATAATATCCGTTTTAGTAATACAAAACGAGATATGGTTGAAAGTATGGCAGCTACAGCGGAACGGGTGAAACATTATGAACATGTATACGGAAAACTTGAGGTCGAAACATTTTTAGATGCAGTATTAGCTATCCAAGAGCATATTGACCCTTCCCTTATGAGGCCAAAGCTTTCTTGGAGCCTTGAGGATGAAGAAGAAGAAATAAAGCGAAAGCCGTCACCATATGATGATTTATGGGGCTTAGATAAAAAGGCGGCAAATGATAAACCAGTTGCACGTAAGAAAAAGAAATTTCCGCCACAGCCTGAAAAAGATATTCTTCTATTTATTGAACAATACAGTCGGGAACTAGAGGATTGGCAACGCGATATTTTAACAATGATGCGCGAGGAAATGCTGTATTTTTGGCCGCAGCTTGAAACCAAAATTATGAACGAAGGCTGGGCTTCATATTGGCACCAACGCATTCTCCGAGAAATGGATCTTACTTCTGATGAAGCCATTGAGTTTGCGAAGCTCAATGCAGGTGTAGTGCAACCATCAAAAACAAGCATTAATCCATATTACCTAGGTTTAAAAATCTTTGAGGACATAGAGGAACGATACAATAATCCAACAAAGGAAATGAAGGAACGTGGTGTTCAGCCAGGATCTGGGCGTGAAAAAATCTTTGAGGTTCGTGAAGTTGAATCAGATATATCGTTCATTCGAAATTACTTAACGAAGGATTTAGTCCTACGTGAAGACATGTATCTCTTCCAAAAGCAAGGTCGAGATTATAAAATCATTGATAAACAATGGACGCAGGTTCGTGACCAGCTCGTAAACATGCGTGTCAACGGTGGATTCCCGTATATCACTGTAAACGATGGTGACTATCTAAAAAGTGGGGAACTCTTCCTAAAACACTGGTACGAAGACATAGAGCTTGATTTAAAATATCTTGAAAAAGTACTTCCTTACATTTATCAATTATGGGGCAGACCCGTCCACATGGAAACTGTACTAGAAAATAAATCGGTTGTATTTACGTATGATGGAAAAACAGTGCATAGGAAGTATGTCTAAATAGAAAGAAGCTGCCTAATGGGTAGCTTCTTTTATTATTAGAATTTATTGCAAAAATCTAAAAATGGTGATGTTCCTCACAGAAAAAGTAAGGTAAATAAACTAAAATAGATTCCAATTATAAAGGGAGGGAATAGAGAGTGGAAAAAAAGAAATTACCTTTAGTGTATTTTTGTTCAGGTTGTTCGTCCGCTGCACAAACAGCAAATACAATAGCTATAAAGATGGATCGAGAAAATATAGCTGAAATGTCTTGCATTGCAGGTGTAGGCGGAGATGTAAAACCACTTGTAAAAACAGCAAAATCAGGAAGGGATATCATTGCGATTGACGGTTGCCCACTGGCATGCTGTAAGCATATTTTGGCTAGACATAACATCGAGACTAAGCATCATTTTGTATTAACAAATTTTAATGTTCCCAAAAAACAACATGAAGATCCGGACCCCCGACTAACGTTAGATACTTACAATAAGATTTTGGAGATAACTAGATAAAAGTCCTATAGTAATTTCAAAGTCGTAAAAAAATTAAAGTAATAAAGGAAAATGTGTATATTGTAAGGAATTATATAAGAGAGCATTAAATAGGGAGGTCAATTATGTACAACAAAATCCTATTAGCTGCAGATGGTTCTGAGCACTCTATACGTGCGTCCGAAAATGCAATAATGCTTACAAACGGAAAATCTCATCCTAAAATTGAAATCGTATATGTAGTCGATCACAATAAAGTCAAATCCGATGTATTAGAAAATTGGAATGCTCCGGATATAGGTGATAAACGAAGATTCCGATTAAGAGAAATAGAACAATTAATGAGGAAATCAGGAGTTTCTTATGAAATAACTTTTCTCCATGGCGAACCAGGACCTACTATTGTAAATTATGCGAATAAAAATCAGTTTGATCTTGTCATCATTGGAAGCAGAGGATTAAATGTGCTACAGGAGTTTGTACTTGGAAGTGTTAGTCATAAAGTTGCCAAGCGTGCAAATTGTCCAGTGCTAATTGTAAAGTAAAATTGAGTAAAGGCAGTCAGTGCTTTATAAAAAAGAACTGACTGTTTTTTTATTTGGTACTGCACTAAAAACTACCATATAGAATTAAGATTTTTATTAAGTCACAGTGAAAATGAGAGAAAACAGTAGAATAAGGAAGATGGATCAATATGTTTGCGTTTACATAACATTTTCACAAATTAGCAATAATCCGCTATACTATGATTTGTTAAAGACGGACCCGACTTTCATGAGAGTTGAAAGTCATTAGAAAGCGAAGGCAATCATTTTGAGACAAACGGACTGATATGAACCTGAAGGAGATAAGGAAATACGGCGAGGAATCGGGCCGATGTTAGGCTTTGTGTACGGAAGGTAAGAGGAGTCTTGATAGTAGCTACTTGCTAGAGCTAGACAAAAAAATGATAAACAAAATAGAAAGAGGTGCTGATTTGAATATATCAACATTTAAAACTGAATGGTTTGGCAATGTGCGAGGAGATATCATGGCAGGGATTGTTGTTGCACTTGCTCTAATTCCTGAGGCAATTGCCTTTTCACTGATTGCAGGAGTAGACCCCATGATAGGGCTGTACGCCTCATTTTGTATTGCAGTCACAATTGCGTTTGTTGGAGGAAGACCTGGTATGATTTCTGCAGCAACAGGTGCAACTGCATTGTTAATGGTAACATTGGTTGCAGATTATGGACTCCAATACTTACTTGCTGCAACGATTTTAACGGGGATTATCCAAATTATCATGGGTGTGTTAAAGCTTGGAAGACTTATGAAATTTGTCCCTCGTTCAGTTATGACTGGTTTTGTGAACTCACTGGCAATCCTTATTTTTGCAGCTCAATTACCGCATTTTGCTGGTGAATCATGGCAAATGTACGCAATGGTAGCGGGGGCATTAGCGATAATTTATATCTTCCCGCGCTTTACAAAAGCTGTTCCATCACCATTAGTGGCGATCATCGTTATGACAATAATTGCAGTATTAACCAATAGTGGAGTACGTACAATAGGAGATATGGGGGAACTACCATCAACATTACCGATCTTTTTACTACCTGATATTCCATTCAATTTTGAAACATTAAAAATTATTTTCCCTTATTCTTTATCAATCGCAATTGTTGGATTAGTGGAGTCTTTACTAACAGCTACGATTGTTGATGATATGACAGATACAGAAAGTGATAAAAATAAAGAAGCACGTGGGCAAGGGATAGCAAATATCGTTTCTGGTTTATTTGGCGGAATGGCAGGTTGTGCAATGATTGGACAATCTGTGATTAACGTTAAATCGGGTGGTCGTGGAAGGCTTTCTGCGTTTGTAGCCGGATTGTTTTTAATGGTCTTAATCTTAGTACTTAAGGACTTCCTAGTTCAAATTCCAATGGCAGCCCTTGTTGGGGTGATGTTCATGGTTTCAATCGGAACGTTTGACTGGTCTGCATTACGTACTCTTCATAAGGTTCCAATCACGGATACTATTGTTATGATTGTTACAGTGATCACAGTTATACAGACACATGACCTATCAAAAGGTGTTTTAGTTGGAATCATTTTGAGTGCAATTTTCTTTGCTTCTAAGATTTCAAAAGTAAAAGTTTCAAGTCTTTCAGCTAAGAATTCGCAAAAGAAAATGTACCATGTTTCAGGGCAGTTGTTCTTCGCTTCTGTTACTGATTTTGTTAATAGCTTTGATTATAAAGAAGATGTAAAAGAAATTGATTTAGACTTATCAAGTGCTCACCTTTGGGATGACTCTGCGGTAGGGGCAATTGATAAAGTCGTCTTTAAATATCATCAAAATGGGACTAAAGTAAACATTAAAGGATTAAATACAGAAAGCAATAAATTAGTTGAGAAGCTTGCAGCATACAAGACACCAGGTGCTCTTGAAAAAGCAGGAAATCAATAAGGTAGGGGAAACACGCAGTCTCTTTGGCAGCGTGTTTTTTTGTCTATAAAGAATAGTATTAGGAAACAATAGAATGTGATTTCAAAATTTTTACAGTTAGAGTAACTGAGGTGCCTTTTTGTGAATGCAATTTATGGTTTAATTTGGCTAGCTGCGTTATTTATTTGGGGAGATTGGAGAAATTATAGAAAATACTATCCAACCTACCTCTTTTTCCTATTGGGGGATTTTCTTTATTTATATTTATTATCTGACAAGTTTGCGATGTGGACATATACCCCTCAAGGTGTTGATGAGGGAATTGGACTGACCAACACACATATCGTTCTTTCAATTATGGCCATAAAATACCCTGCAACAATCCTCATCTTTTTAGGAAGATACCCTGAAGAACGATCATGGATAAAACAATTTATTTATATCTTATTATGGGTAGGCATTTATGCTGTGAATGAAGCTGTGGATTTATTTGTTGGACTTATAAGACATGATCATGGTTGGAGCTTGGGATGGTCAGTATTATTTAATCTTGTGATGTTCTCCATTCTTCGTTTACATTATGTACGTCCTTTTCGCGCCTGGATTGCCTCACTCATATTTATCCTCATACTTTGGAATATCTTTGATGTCCCTTCTTCGGTATTTCGATAAAACTAACATATATATATCACCTACTACTGAATGATCCTTAGTAGTATTTTTTTAACCACTTTGATGTTCCGATTAGGAAGATAGGAATACCTTCCTATTGGAAATAAGAATGGGTTCCTATATGAATAAGAATAGATGGTGATACATTATTTTTACAATTTCCGGCAAAATAGGTTTACAGATGAAAATAACAAAAAAGCACTTTAGGACAAGTTGTCATTATATAAAATATGGAGAAAATGAACATGAATCTTACCAATATGTTTGAACAAAAAAGCATTAGTAATTTAATTAATCTTGTAGCAACAGCATTTAATAGTTTAAAAGATATCCTATATATTCTGCAAGTTGATCATTCTCAATTTACATATTTATATGCTAACCAAGCAGGATTATCAATTCTTAATGCTGATGAATCATTATTTGGGAAAACGATGGATGAATATTTGCCAAAAGAAAAGGCGCAATATTTGAAAATATTTTACAAAAAGGCAGTCTTGTCTAAAACAGTTGTGACATTTGAAGACGAGACTATACTTCCAAATGGCCAAATCATGTTTAATGAAACTGTGCTAACTCCTGTTATTGACGGAGAAATTGTATATCTTGTTGCAATCGTACGCGATGTTACTGATAAAACATTAAGAGTAAGGGAACTTCAACAAGCAAAAAAAGTATTGGAAGAGAATAAGCTAATGCTTGATTCTCTCATCGCGAACAATGTGGATGCAGTACTTATGCTTGATACAAATGGGATCATTCATGAGTTAAATGATGCAGCAGAGAGCATTATAGGATATAAACCAAGTGAACTAATTGGCGCTCATTACTCGAAAATAATGACACAAAAAGAATATAAAAAAATACAAAAGATTATTCAGCATGTATTAGGAGGAGAGTCTTTTTCTTACGAAACGAAACTTTCCCATACAAACGGCAATGAAATCCATGTCAAAGTAAAAAACATACCAATTACGATTGACGGAACATTGACAGGAATTTATGGGATTGTGAAAGATATCAGCGCAAACAAAAAAGCTGAACAAGCACGAAGAGAAAGTGAAGAAACCTTTCGGATCATTGCAGAGAATTCTGTTGACATTATTAAAGTACTTACACCAGATGGAAAAATCACTTATGTATCTCCTTCGATTGAGGATATTTTAGGATACTCTGCACCAAAAATGATTGGTAAATCATTTATTGAAACTATACATCCTGATGACAGAGAAAAAATGAATGAAGTTTATCTAAATCTGATTGAACTAAAGGAAAATGTTGACATTGAGGTAAGGCGTAAACACCAGGATGGGCATTTTATATGGTTACATTCAGACTTAATACCCGTATTGGACTCAGAAGGACAGCTTGAAAAAATAGTTGTGATTTCAGGGGACATTACTGAATACAAAAGAAAGCTAAAAAAGTTAGAAAAACTGGCCTATTATGACCATTTGACGGGTCTTCCTAATCGGAGAATCTTCTTAGATCGGCTCCAACAATCTATGTATACAACAGATCGAAAAGGTAATTTAACAGCATTACTGGTTTTAGACTGTGATGCTTTCAAACAAATAAATGATAATCATGGACATGATACTGGAGATGAAGTGATTAAAGAATTCTCCAAACGTATACGTACAGTGATTCGCGACACGGATACACTTTCACGAGTGGGTGGGGATGAATTTACAGTCGTTCTTCCAGAAATAATAGACGAGCAGCAAGTGGTAGATATTTCAAATCGAATTTTGAATGCAGTAAGACAGCCTATCGAAATAAAAGAACACGTGCACAAAATCACAACTAGTATCGGTATTTCTTTTTATCCACTACATGGAACGGTTGCTGATGAGTTGTTTAAAAAGGCTGATGAGAATCTTTATAAATCCAAATCACTTGGGGGAAATATATTTTCGTTATAGAAAGATAAGCCATCGTTAAAAGGGGGATAAAAATGGCAGGACTATCTTTTTTTAAACAGCTTACAAAGCTTTCAAATGTGGACACAATAGTATCTAAAACAATGAATCAAGAGATGGAGCATGATTTATCATTATTAAGAGAACTAATTAATAATCATCCACATGCTGTTCTGGCTTTTGATGCAAATGTGAATTTATTACATTACAACCCTTCAGCAGTAAAAACATTTGGTTACAAAGAAAAGGAATTATCTCAAAAGTTAAAACAATATTTTAACGATAATGACAAATACAAAAGAAATAAACATTTTCAACGTGCTTTACAGGGAAAAGTACAAAATTATCGAACAGCTGTTACACATGCGAATGGAGAAAAAATTTATATTGATGTTAATCTAATCCCAATAAATAATAGTGCTGGGAACACAATCCTAATTTATGCAGTGGCAAAAGATATTACAACATATGTTCAACATGAAAAAGAATTAGTTAGAATCAAAGGAAGCCTTGAATTAGCACAAAAAGTCGGTGCAATCGGCAGTTATGATTATGACGTAATTGAGGATGAAGCGTATTGGTCAAATCAGATGTATGTCCTATTCGGTATTGAAAATACAAAAGGGTTTGTTCCAACATTTGATAGTATTACAGAACTTGCTCATCCCGATGACCGAGAAAAGTTTAAAATAGCTATTCTATCTGCTATAGAAGAAAAAAGAAATCTAAGTTTTGAATTTAGGATTCTTCGTAGCGATGGGACTACGATACATGTATATAACCAAGCAGATGTAATCTTGGACGAAAATAAGAAACCCGTTCGATTTATAGGAACTGTTCAAGATATAACCAAAAGAAGGACAGCAGAACTAAAGCTGAAAGAAAGTGAAAATCGAATCGAACATATCTTTGATAATTTGGAAGTAGGTATTTGGTCTTTAGATATAAAAAATGGTGAATACAATCTGGTCTCAAAAGGCTTTGAGGAGATAACTGGGTTTTCTCCTTCTGATATAGGGAATCGGATTACCTGGGATTCACTAATCCATCCAGACGATTATATGGAATATCATGAGAATCAACAAAAAAAATTAAAAGGTGAAAATCTCTATCATCAATATCGAATCGTTCATAGAAATGGAGATATTGTCTGGATTCAAGATCAAACATTACCGGTTCTTGATAAAAATGGTGAAGTAATTAGGATTGATGGGATCGTTTCAAATATTACAGAGCAAAAAGAATTTGAAAAGAAAATCCAATATCTAGCTTTTCACGACTATTTAACCAAACTACCAAATCGGATGCTTTTTGAAAATAAAATAAATGAATTAATTTCAACTTCAAACCAGGTTAACAAACATTTTTCAATTTTATATATAGATTTGGATCGGTTTCGAAATATCAATGAATCACTTGGACACCAAATTGGTGACAAATTGCTTTTTGAGTTTAGCCAAAGAGTGAATATGTTAATGAATAAAAACACGTTATTTGCAAGACTAGGTGGCGATGAATTTGGCATTATTTTATGGGATTATGAAGATTCAGACTACCCAATTAAGGCTGCTAAGATAATCATTGACTGTCTTGACCTACCATTTGAAATTGAAGATTTCGAATTACTTATAACGACAAGTATTGGAATAAGTACATTTCCTGAGAATGGAAAAAACATAGAGGAATTAATAAAAAATGCCGATGCGGCTTTGTATAGGGCAAAGGCTAGTGGTAAGAATACGTATCAAATTTATTCTTCCTCATTAAGTATTAATTCTTTCAAACAGTTTTATCTTGAAAGGGATTTAAGAAAATCGATTGAGAACAACCAATTAGTCGTATATTTCCAACCAAGGGTTGATTCAGGTTCAGGTAAAATTGTAAGTGCAGAAGCTTTAGTTCGGTGGGAGCATCCGGTATGGGGACTTGTATCTCCACTTGAATTTATTTCACTTGCAGAAGAAACAGGTTATATTAATGAAATAAGTGATTGGGTATTAGACCAAGTGTGTCAAAGTATCACCAGATGGGAAAATAAAAATTTGGAAGTTGTGCCTATTTCGGTGAATATATCAGCGCAACGGTTTTTAAAAAATGATTGGAAAGCAAGGTTGGTTTTTATACTGGAAAAAAACAATACAGACCCAACTTTACTTGAGTTTGAAATTACGGAAACAACCATGATTAAACATGAGGAAGCAGTTAGATTGGCTTTACAATTTATGAAGAGCATGGGGTTTAAAATTGCTCTAGATGATTTTGGTACAGGCTATTCCTCTATCACTTATTTAAAGGATTACCCTATTGATACAATTAAGATAGATCAGTCCTTTACTAAACACATTGCAAAGACAAATAATGTTGAAACGATTATTAAATCTCTTATTTTTATGGCGAAAGGTTTAGACATGAACGTTGTAGCAGAAGGTGTGGAAACAATCGAACAGCTATCATTCTTAAGACAACAGGAATGTCGAGAAATTCAAGGGTATATCTTTAGTAAACCAGTACCAGAAGAGACCTTTCAAAGTTTATTAAGAAAAATGATTTTGAAACCAACCTTTAATAGTGATACCGCAAAATTCCCGAATAGAAGGCGATATTACAGAATTAATCTTTTGTTTCCACTAAGTTCACAAATGACGTTAACCACGATACTTGGAAATCAGGTTAGATTAGGAAATACAGAGATTCTAATTGAAGACATTGGGCCAGGCGGGTTACGATTTTTATCAACTATCCAGTTACCTGTACGTCCTGATATTACCTATCAATTCAATACTAAAATTATGGGTGAAATCATTACCTTAAATGGTCATGTTGTTTGGAAAGAAGAGGTTAAGGGAATCTTCCAGTATGGGCTTAAGTTTATTATGGATGAGACTCAAAGAGATGCGCTCGTAAAGTTTTTAAATCATTTCTCTCTACAATTGCGTAATAACCCATTTGTACCAAACTGTGATTTTGTGAAAGACGAAAAGATTTGTTATTTACTAAGAGCAACCTCAAATGAGTAAAGAGGTGCTCTCTCTTTTTTTAGATATGGAAAAAACTAGTCCATTTTACACTTAAAATAAACTCCACCCAAAGATATAGGTATGATATCCTATAACAGGAGTATATGGAAAATATCAGGGGTGGAGTAATGGCAGATATTGAAAAAATAAATATTCTCTTAGTGGATGACCGTCCAGAGAATCTATTAGCCTTGGAAGCTATAATTGAAAGGGAAGATTATAACTTAATCAAAGCTTTTTCTGGGGAAGAAGCTTTAAAGTATCTATTAAAATATGAGTTCGCAGTCATTTTATTGGATGTTCAAATGCCAGGAATTGATGGGATTGAAACTGCGAAAATAATCAAAGCACGTGAGAAAACAAAAAATATTCCACTTTTATTTATAACGGCTAATAACATGGACTCGGATCATATTTTTAGAGGATATTCGGTTGGGGCAATTGATTATATACTGAAGCCTGTTGACCCAATAGTATTAAAGGCAAAGGTTGATGGCTTCGTTGAAATATATACAATAAAAAAGCAACTTATGATACAAACAGAATTACTAGAAATAAAAAATAAAGAAATTGAATTTATGGCTTTGCATGATTATTTAACGGGTTTACCAAATCGAAGAATGTTCCAGGACGAACTAACTGTTTGGGTAAAGGAATCTAAGAAAAGAAACCAAGCAATCGGAGTTGTTGTTTTAGATATTGACTACTTCAAATATGTGAACGATTCACTTGATTTTAATACAGGTGATCGAGTACTAAAGGAAATTGCGAAACGATTGAAAGCAACTGTAAGGGAAGGAGACTTTGTTGCTAGATTTGGCGGTGATGAGTTCTCCATTATATTACCTAATACAGATCGTGAGGAAACATTAGAAATTGCTACAAAAATTAATGTTGCTTTTAATGAGCCACTATACATTGATCACTATGAATTGTTTTTCACAGCAAGCGTTGGATTGAGTATATTTCCATATGATGGAGAAGACCCGGTAACACTTGTGAAAAATGCGGGTACAGCATTGTTTCGTGCGAAGGAGCAAGGAAAAAACAATTATAAAGTGTATCACTCCGGGATGAATCTTCAGTCTTATCGGACGTTTATCATGCAAAATGATTTACGTAAAGCCATTGAACGACAAGAACTTTCAATCGTTTATCAGCCTCGTATGGAACTTGAAAATGGCAAGATTAAAAGTGCCGAAGCCTTATTGCGGTGGGAGCATCCAAAATGGGGAATATTGTCACCAAGTGAATTCATTCCATTAGCCGAAGAAACCGGGCAAATCATCGAGATCGGTGAATGGGTTCTTACAACTGTTTGCAGCCAATTAAATGAATGGAATAAGACAGAATTGTCTTCAATTAGAATTGCAGTTAATTTTTCAGCCCAACATTTTTTGCAAAAAGATCTAGTTGATAAAATCCAACGAATTTTATCTGAATACAAGGTAAGTCCTAGTTTACTAGAAATTGAGATTACTGAATCGGTAATACTGGGGAATGAGACAGTGATTTCTAAGACTCTTCATCAATTAAAGGATATGGGGATACAGGTAAGTATCGACGACTTCGGGACTGGCTATTCGTCTTTAAGCTATTTGAGACGTTTCCCAATCCATGCGTTGAAAATCGATCGGACTTTTATTCAAGAAATATCTAGTGACTCTCCAAACGATACTGTTTTAACTGAGGCTATCATTTCATTAGCACATAATTTAAATATGTCCGTAATAGCCGAAGGTGTAGAGACGGAGAAGCAAATGTCAGTTTTAAGGCAGTTAAAATGTGAAGAAATTCAAGGATACTTATTAAGTACACCATTAATAAAAGAAAAATTCGAGGCATTTCTTCTAGGCCATAATGAAATTGACTTTATTTCTGAAAAGAGAATAACTTCATTATTCGATCAAAAGAAAATCGTTTCTGAACCTTTCAATGAACCTGAGACAATTCATAAAGAAATTACAGGCACAATTCAGATTACAAAGGAAGTCTTTGGACTCTCATCAAGAGAAGTAGATGTTTTTGAATTACTGTTAACAGGATTAACTAATAAGGAAATCTCTGAAAAATTATTTATTAGTGAGCACACCGTGAAAAATCACATTACAAGGATATTCCAAAAAATGAATGTTACTGATCGAGTTCAAGCAATTGCTTTAGTATATCAAACATGTTTTGAAATCAGTGATTCAACGATCAGTAAATAAATGTGACATGAAAGGAATCCATTCATGAAATTTAGAACAAAATTATTATTAGGCCTAAGTACACTACCAATTTTACTTGTTGTTCTCATAGGTATTGGCTGGGCTCAGATCTCTGGTCTTAATAAAATGAGCACATCAATACAATCAAACTATGAACTAACTATACTAGCAGAAGATATTCATCGGGATATTAAGGACGAAGGGATTCGACTGCGAAATCTTGTTTTGTTTAATGATGAAAAAATGATTCAACAAGAACTGGCAAAGTTGGAAGAAGAGAATCAATCCATTGTAGAAAATATTACTTTAATTGAAGAAAAGGCTATTACTGCAGAACAAAAAATTTTAGTAAAGAAACTTATAGATATAAATAGTGACTTTAATGTTTATCAGAATGAGCTAATCAAATTGGTCAATGCCGGGAGTAAGATTGAAGCTCTAGATTTAATTGATGAGAGTTCAAACGAACTACATGAAGATTTTTTTACCATTCTTTCAGATATAACTGAATCTTTTGAAGTAAGTATGGAATCATCTTTACATGATAGTGTTTCAGAGTTTAAGAATGAGCTTGTCATTAGTGCAATAATTATCATAATTAGTGTCATTTTAATCATGGGTTTTCTTGCTAAAAGTATTTGGACACTATCAAATAGGTTAAATAAAGTCTCTGCTGTAATGAAAGAGGTGGCAAACGGTAGTGCCGACCTTAATACAAAGGTTGAGATTGATTCAAGTGATGAAATAGGTGATGTCGCAAACTCATTTAATATAATGACAGATTCCTTACAACAGCAAATAAATAGAGAACAAGAATTGGCCTGGTTGAATTCTAATATTGCGGAAATCACGACGAGCCTAACTGGAATAAACGATTTAGAAACGTTAGCACAAACTTTCCTTTCTAAGACAGTTCCTTTAGTTGACTCTAGCCATGCTGTATTTTATGTCAAGGACATTGAAATCGATGATGATGAGGAAGCTCGTTTTAAACTGCTCGCATCCTACGCTTTTAAGGAACGAAAGAGTTTCTCCAATACCATTCGATTGGGCGAAGGACTTATTGGACAAGCTGCCCTTGAAAAATCTCCGATCATTTTAACAAATGTCCCTTCAGACTATGTACGGGTAAGTTCAGGGTTAGGAGAAGCTTCTCCTTTAAATTTATACGTATTGCCGATTGTTTTTGAGGGGGATGTAAAAGCAGTCATCGAAATTGCATCTTTCAAATCATATAGTAAGACTCAACAAGATTTCCTAGAAGAGCTAATGAATGGTCTGGGAATAATCATTGAAAGTGTAGTGGGAAGAATTAGGCTAGCTAAATTATTGGAGGAATCTCAAACATTAATGGAAGAGATTCAAGCACAGTCTGAAGAACTGCAAGCGCAGCAAGAGGAACTTAGAGCAACTAATGAAGAGCTTGAGGAACAGACACAAGCTCTTCGTCAATCTGAGGAAAAACTCCAAGTTCAGCAAGAAGAGCTGGAACAAACAAACGCTGATCTTGAAGAAAAAGCGAAAAATCTAGCTGATCAAAATAAGAGATTTGAACAAACAAATAAAGAGGTAGAGGCCGCAAGAGCAGAACTCGAGGAAAAAGCAAAACAACTTGCATTGAGTTCAAAATATAAATCTGAGTTTCTAGCAAATATGTCTCATGAATTAAGAACACCATTAAATAGTTTACTTATTTTATCTAAACTCTTATCGGACAATACAGAAGGAAATCTATCTACTAAACAAGTAGAATATTCTAAGACCATCTACTCAGCTGGAAATGATTTATTAGCATTAATTAACGATATTTTAGATTTAGCAAAAATTGAATCAGGAAAAATGGAAGTAAATCCTAGCAAAATAACAATCGATGATTTAGCTGATTACGTTGAAAGAAGCTTTAGACCAGTTGTAAATGAAAAAGGTCTACAATTTTCAATCAATGTAGAAAAGGGTCTGCCACCTTTCCTTTATAATGATGAACAAAAAATTCAACAGGTACTGCGAAATCTATTATCAAATGCTTTCAAATTCACCCGAGAAGGAGAGATTAAACTAGATATTTCCTCTTACCTAGAAGACAATAGCAATCCTGCTTTTTCTTTCTCAGTAATCGATAGTGGGATTGGAATTCCGACTGAAAAGCAGCAACTTATTTTTGAAGCATTCCAGCAAGCAGATGGTACTACGAGCCGGAAATATGGCGGAACTGGCCTAGGATTATCGATCAGTAGAGAAATTGCTGCATTGCTTGGAGGCAAAATAGTCCTCCAGAGTGAAGAAGGAAAAGGAAGTACATTTACATTTATTGTTGGTGATTTTCAACATGAAATTGATCTTCAAAATGCTATAAACGAGGTTGCGGTATCTACCGAAAAGCCAATTTCAATCCTGACGAGCAGTGTTGAAACTTCTGTAGGATTTAAAGAAACTCCAAGTGTTGATGAAAATAGTCATATTAAGCGGCTTTTAATCATTGATGATGATCTGCTACAACGAAATACCCTTATGGAGTTTATAGGGAATATGGATGTCATAATTAAAGCAGTATCGTCAGGCTATGAAGCGATTGAAGAATTAAAGGTAAATTCGTTTGATTATCTTATATTAGACTTGGGATTAAGAGATACAAACGGTTTTGATTTATTGGAGAAAATAAAGAATTCGCATCATCATGAAGATGTAAAGGTATTCGTTTATACAGGGCGTGACTTATCATCAAAAGAGGAAATTTTCCTAAATAAATATGTTCATCGGATAATCATTAAGGATGAACACTCTCCGCAAAGGTTGAAGGAAGAAATTTCATTACTATTAAATTGCAACGAATCAATGAATGAAATACCGGAGATGCCTTCAACTAGCTCTGTTAAGGATCAAACAGGACTACTCGGTAAGAACATCCTTCTTGTTGATGATGATGTACGAAATGTATATGCGATTTCAAGTATTCTTGAAATGTACGGTATGAACGTAACCTTTGCTGAAAATGGGATTGAAGGAATTGAAGTATTGCAGCAACAACCAGATACTGACCTTGTATTAATGGATATTATGATGCCTGAGATGGATGGATATGACGCGATTAAAAAAATTAGAGAGAATCCACAATTTTCTTCCTTACCTATTATTGCGCTGACGGCAAAAGCAATGAAAGAAGATCGTGAGAAATGTATGGAGGTAGGAGCATCTGATTATATTGTGAAACCAATTAATCCCGACCAACTGATTTCTTTAATAAAGGTTTGGTTATATCAATAGAAGGGACTCTTTAGACTATGAATACTCAATTTGGTGCAGTAAATCTTGAGACAAAGGAAAGCTCAGATCTTGAAAAGATTGAAATTGAATTACTGCTAAACGGCCTATATCAGTGGTGTGGGTATGACTTTCGGAGCTATGCTTACAATTCGATAAGAAGAAGAGTTCAGCATCGATTAGAGGCAGAAAAGCTTTCAAGTATAACAGGGCTACTTGAGAGGATTCTTCATGATCCTGCCTGTTTGCGCAGATTGATAGCCGATTTCTCGATTAATGTAACAGAGATGTTTAGAGATCCTTTATTCTTTTTAGAATTTAGGGAAAAGGTTGTCCCATTATTGCGAACATATCCTTCTATTCGTATCTGGCATGCGGGATGTTCTACGGGTGAAGAGGTATACTCAATGGCAATCCTACTTCTTGAAGAGGGGCTCTATGAAAAGACCAAAATTTATGCGACAGATATTAATGCGGATGTATTAAAGATTGCCAAATCAGGTAGATATCCGTTAGAGAATATGAAAAAGTACACAACGAACTATTTGCAAGCGGGTGGAAGTAATGCTTTTTCAGACTACTATACAGTTACAGATAATGGCGTAAAATTTCATTCGCACCTGTCTAACAATGTCGTATTTGCACAGCACAATTTAGTAACTGACCAATCATTTAATGAGTTCCACGTCATAATGTGTAGAAATGTCCTCATTTATTTTAATAAAGAATTGCAAAAGCGGGTTCATAATTTGTTCTATGAAAGCTTAGCAATGTTTGGCATTCTTGGACTTGGAGACAAGGAAACGATTTATTATACGGACAAAGACAATGATTACGAGGAAATCAGTAAAAAACAAAAATTGTATAAAAAGGTAAAATAAATGGTAAAGGTTGCTGTTAACACTCAGCAACCTTTTGTTATATGTATCACACGAGAGCGTCCTCTTTACCAAAGGTTAGGATGATTTTTCTTATGAGAAAGCCAACGATTAGCCCAGGAATTACACAGATCATTGGGAAAAATACAGGTCCAAATGTAATCCCCCAAAAAATAGCTTTAGGCGCGACCATTAAACCGACCGTAACAAAATAAGCACAAAATGCAAATGGCAAAAAGGAATAAGGAGCTTTTCCACCACCTGCTTCTTTAAATGCATCCCACATGGCAAAAAAGTACAAACAGGGATAAAACATGAGCCATCCATAATTAGTGGATTCAAGTGCTTGTTGTGTTTCACCTAAAAAGCTAAGCATGATGACTTCATTGAAATTTGCAAGGGTATTGACCAAGAACTCTAAGAAAATAAAGGTTAGACCCTTTACATATTGTTTATTTAATAATTGTCCGAACCCTGGTAATGCAATACTCCAAAATATACGTTCTACAGCTTTCACATCGTTTTATCCACCACACTTCAGTTCGCTATATATCTATTTTCTTATATTTCCCAGTTAATTATTCATTTTATTTCAATGAAAAAGCACCTGTTGATCAGGTGCTAGGAAAAGCTTACTACATATGCTCGTTTGGTGGTGCAGGCATTCCGTGAATAGAGTTTCTGTCAAAGTCACTTGGTGTATGCTCTTTATTAGAGGCATACTGATTAGTGTCTATATTAACTTCCGATTGAACCTGTGATTGTTCGACTTCTTGTGAGTAAGTCGCATTGTTTACATTTGCACTATTTTGATATTCATTGTAGTTTTGTTGAGCATTAATTGTTTGGTTTTGGTAATTTGGGTATTCATTTTGAAGTTGGTTTATTTGATTTTGAGATTGAACTGGCTCTATTTGATTCTGTGGTTGCTGTTGGGGTGTATTTACTTCCTGGCCTGTAGGGGATTGATCTTGACTTTGCAATTGTTCTGTAACATGTGTAATGGCATCTACAGGTGAATCGGTTATTTTGTCAAAGAAACCTTTACCCTTATCTGGATTTGAAATTATCCCTAGTGCCCCTAAAAGCCCTAATATTGCAGTCACGTATGTTTCCCAGGCTGTTAAATCAATTTGCGCACCTAAGTCCTTAAATACCATATATAAAATCGATGCAAGAGAGACCCATAATCCATAATTTTTCCATTTCATAAGTTGAAAACTCCTTTGTGTTAGTCTCTTACATAACTTATTCGATTAATATGAAAAATGTGACCGCCTAGAACCAGTTAGTCTTTATCACGAAAAAAAACCCCCTAAAAAAGGGGATTTTAAGATGTTGGAGTTTCATCTTGTAATCTTTCTAGGATTCTTCTTTTACGGTATAACATATTTCCAGTCTCCGTGAGATCTTGAATCATTGAGCGATTGGAAATAGCTCCAAAAAGAATCCCTGCAATTGGTATCATTTGAAAAAGTTTTTTCCACCCAAATGAATCGCGGTAGGTATACACTACCTCACGCCAACCTTGGAGTTGTGACATCATTTCATTCGAAGAATTTCTGCCTTGGTAAAAGGAGGAAAGTTCCTTAAGAATTGCCTGCTTACCAACTACATCTGCAGAAGAGAACTGTAAACATTTAATGATAAATATTCGCTCATTTTTTTCTTTTGGGTCAAACCCATGGATTATCGCAATTTCTTGAAGTGTTTTTAATGACATTCCAAGTATAGCAGGGATATCAACGGCAAGTGTAAATATTCCGCCAACACCGGTCGTCGCTCCTTGCAGAGTGGCCACTTTTGCCCATTTTTCGGAATGCTCTTGACTGGCTTCGATCATGTTGTGAAGCGGAATTTGTTCGATATCTGTAATCTTTTCAATGGGGGTATTTGCTTTTTTTTCGATTAAATTAAAAATAGCTTTTTCCTGAATCAGATATTTTCCACCGTTTTGTATATAGCTTCCAATTTCATCAAGAAGAATACCGATTTTCTCATGGATGAATTTTGGTGTTAGTTTATCAAGGAGTTTAAAAGGAAGTCGACCAATTCGTTCCCAAAACCATAAACCACTCTGGTCTTTTTCCCATGCTTCTATTTTTTTTAGTTCACTTTCGAGTATTTGTTTAGATTCCATTTGCATTCCTCTTTCTGGTTTTATCCTCTTATGTATTACGGTTGTACGTAAAAATAGTTTCATGAAATGAATATTAGATATGTGTTTCAAGCAAAAGCAATCTGCCGCTCTTAAAAGAGACTAGAGGGAACTAAGCTTCCTAAAAGGAAGAAAGTAATGCCACTCCAAACGGTTTCGAATGGTATTAACCTCCTAAAACCAGGAAAGTGATGCTACTCCAAACGGTTCGAATGGTATCAACCTGCTAAAAACAGGAAGATACATGTTACTCTATTCCAATTCAAATCACCACCGCCTTTCCAACATAAAATGCTATAATAATTTAATCAGAAATAAGGACAGTGATTGGATGAATATACTATTTGTAATGATTGGTGGATTTCTGGGGGCTTGTTCCCGTTATTTAATTGGAGAATTGGTGCCTCCAACTAGAGGTTTTCCGATTGGAACTCTATCTGTTAACTTAATCGGATGTCTATGCTTAGGATGGTTGTTAACTTATATCACTAAACAAAAAAATATCAGTCCAAAAATAGCATTGTTGTTTGGTACAGGTTTTATTGGTTCATTTACAACATTCTCCACTTTCTCAGTAGAAGTTGTTCAATTAATGGAGGAAGGGAAATTTGGTCTTTCCGTTTTATATGTGTTAACGAGTCTAATAGCTGGAATTATCTTATCATTTTTGGGTTATCGGTTGGCTAAAATAAGTAAAATGGGTGAAGAATCGCAATGATACTTGTTGGAATCGGTGGAGCAGCTGGAGCTGCATGTAGATACCTCGCGGGAATATGGATTGGAAAAATAACTGGTAATTCATTTCCATATCCAACTTTATTCATAAACATCTCTGGATCATTACTTTTAGGAATTTTAACTGGCCTTAAGCTAATTCATACAATACCAGAGTGGAGTTGGTTATTATTTGGAGTCGGCTTTTGTGGGGCATTCACGACATTTTCTACATTTGGCTATGAAGCTATTCAGTTATTTCTTTCAAGACAGAACAAGAAAGCATTCTTATACATATTAGCATCAGCGATACTATGTACCATATCGTCCTATGTAGGTATTCTCATCATTATCTAAAAAGCCAGGAGATATTATTCACCTGGCTTTAATTAGCATGTTATTTTTTCAACACGTCATGGTCAACATAACGCTCACCATTGATTTCACTGATGATATTAATCGCAACTTTAGCACCGTCGCCAGCTGTAATTATTGTATGAACACTTACACCTGCACACGTACCAGCAGCCCAGATTCCCTCAACATTTGTTTTACCAGATGCATCCACATCAAGAACTGTTTTGATACGAGGCTCCGTGCCTTCTTTAGTGGCAACTCCTGCAGATGCAGCTACGTCCGTTAAAGCCCCAGTAGCAAAAACTACGTATTTTCCTTCGTAATCACCGTTATCAGTAACAATCTTAAAACCGTTTTCAGTTTTTTCAATAGAAGTCACAGGCTGTTGAACAACCTCAGCACCAAATTTCGCCGCTTGTTTTTGGCCAATTTCAACTAGTTCAGGGCCTTCAATTTCCATAACGCCATAATGGTTTTCAACCCAAGCACGCTTGGTCATACCTTTATCACTATCTAAAAGTAATGTTTTCTTACCAGCCTTTGCTGTAAATAAAGCTGCACTTGCGCCTGCAGGACCAGCGCCTACTATAACAACATCAAACATTGTTCAATCACTCCTTATGTAAAATAGTATTCAATCATAATTATACCCATTAACATCATGTCAATCTAATCATCTGCTTAAGTTTAAATTACATCATCTCTAGATCAAAATTAGAAAGGACAGAAAGGAAAAATCCCTTCTATCCTAGATGGATGCTGATGTTTAATTATAAGTTTGTTCCGTTTGTACACCAAATTTCGATCTACGATCATGAAGAAAATAATAGAGTATAATCCCGAATATCACATAAAAGGCACTAAAGAAATAGAAGGTGCCGAGTCCGATTTGTGCGCTTATAAGGCCTACAATTGATGAGCCTAAACCAATTCCAGTGTCAAAAATGGATAAGAATGTAGCTGTTGCTGTTCCTCTGCGCGTAGGGGCTGCAGCTTGAACAGCAATTGTTTGGAAACTTGGGAATAATGTTCCCCAGCCTAAACCAATTAAAGCAGCAGCAATTAAGAACATCAAGGAAGTTGATGAAATCCCAAGACACAACATTCCAATAGCAAACACTACAATCGATGGATAGACAATTTTATTTGCTCCATATTGATCAAACCATCTTCCAGTGAAAGGTCTAGATACTAATAGTACAATGGCATATACCACGAAAAAGAAACTTGAAACCTCAAATAATCCAATTTCTTGGGCATATACTGAAACGAAAGATAAGAGTGAAGAGTATACAATCCCTAATAGTCCACCGACAATGGAAATTTTTATCGCAGGAACCTCAAACAGATCCCCGAAAGACAATTTTGTTTTTACTGTTTTTTCTTTTAGTAATTCTTCATGTGCTCTTTCAGGAACTTTTACAAAATAGCCTGTTACCAACGCAAGCATCGAACAAATTGCTCCAACAATGAATACGCTATTCATTCCGGATTTATTCAATAGTGTTAGCCCTAAGAATGGACCAATAACCATTGCTAAGTTGTTTGACATAATAAAATATCCCATGCCTTCTCCTTTTCGAGAATCGGGGATAACGTCTGCAACAATTCCTCCAGCAGCGGTTGTTGCCATTCCGAATCCAATTCCATGGAATAAACGTAACAATAAAACAGAGTAGATGGATGGAGTGAAGAAATAGAATAGCGATGAAATCATAAAGATAAGTAATGAAAGAGTAAGGACATTCTTTCTACCAATGGTATTTAACCATCGACCCGCAAAAGGACGGACGATGATAGCAGAGAATAAAAATACAGTAATCATGAGTCCTGCTTCTAATTCATTTCCGCCCAAATCATTCAACGTGTATACCGGTAATGAAACCAATAAATAGTAAAACGTCAAAAATACAAAAAAGTTACTAACCGAAAGATTAATAAAATCCTTCGTCCAAAGTTTTTGTTTCCCCATAGTTTCCCTCCTGGTGTTAGTTCTTAATCTGACAGAACCAATGGTTTAAAAGGTGATATACCTGATTCTGTAATTCTGTTGGGTAATTTTCTAAGAGCTTTTTATTCATTTCGATTATAGCTTGTTCCCATTTTGGATACTCAGTTAGTGCCTTTTTCGTTAATTCAATTTGCTTAGTACGCTTGTCAGTTCCTTGAACCTGTCTGACATATCCAAGTTTAACTAGCTTTTGTATATTTCGTGTCATCGGCGGTGCCTCAACAGTTAAGTAGTCACATAGCTCAGATTGTGTTAATGTCCCTTTTGTTTTTAAAACAAATAAAACGGACCATTGTGCGCCAAATAGTCCGAAGGGTTCTAAAGTTTCATTTACATGTTTAGTAAGCTGTCGTGATAACTGATGAACTGCGTGAAATAGAGTATGTCCAGTTTGCATATAAACACCTCTGAATATTTCTTTATAATTAGTTACCTAGGTAACTATATCATTTTTTAACTTCAGAAAGCAAGACTAAAGCCTTAAAAACGAGAAAGATGGGGTGGATAAATATATGATAATAATCAAAAACTACTTGTAACCAAATGAGCAAGGGGGATTATTCGTGATTTCAAAAGAAATTATTTCCATCTTACAGGAGAAAATTAAACTCATTGAAAGAGGAGATAAAGCAATTTACTTAGTTGGGCCAATTAAGCTTCCTGTGAATTTAGATGGAGAGACAGTCATTTTTCAGTGGTATTGCTGGCTACTTTGTGATGAGGTAACGTTGGATGCAAATCGAATCATTGATAAGCTTTCATCAACAAACCTTGCTGAAAAACAGCAATCCAGTGTATTAGTATATGGAGATTTTGAAAATGCAGATGAGGCTTTAATTCGAATGCATAGTATTTGTCATACGGGTGATATTTTTGGAAGCAAACGTTGTGATTGCGGATATCAACTAAAGCAATCTATGAGAATTATTGTGGACCATGGGGCAGGTGCTTTATTCTATTTAGCTAATCATGAAGGTCGAGGAATAGGCTTATTTAGTAAAGCGATGGCTTATATCCTTCAAGAGAATGGATTAGATACAGTTGAAGCAAATATCCAACTAGGGTTTAAGGATGATGCTAGAAATTACGACGATGCGATTCGGGTCTTGAAGACGTTACGGTCTAAACCAGTTTCGTTAATAACAAATAATCCTAAAAAAATTGAAGCCCTTAAAAATTCAGGTATGAATGTCTCAGAACGGATGCCAATTTGGGGAGATGTGTCGGAGTTTAACCAAAAATACTTAAAGACGAAAGTGGAAAGAGCCGGCCATCTAGTTGAAATGGCACAAGATGAACAACCTTTTTAAAATGAGGAGCTAGCCCATTGGTGGACTAGCTCATTTCTAATCATACGGATAATTATCACCTTCTGTATTTCGAAAAGGAGGGAGAAACTGAATCACGATGACCACAGGTAACAAATAACCGATTAATGCTTCAATAATCGCTACAGCTCTTGAGACTCCAAATGGAGTTACGTCGCCATATCCAACAGACAAGAGGGTAATGGCACTAAAATATAACGACCGGGTTACAATATCTAATGACTGTTCTTGATGCGAATCGGATGCATAATGGTCATGTACCGCTCCAAGGTCTAGTAAATCTAAAAAAATATATAAAATGGCAAAGGTTAACAATGTATTAAGATACACAACAATAAAAATTAACCCACGATATAATGTCTTTTTTCTATGAATAAATGATTTCAATTAAATCACTTCCTTATAACCTGCCTTATTATATGTATATTAAAAAGTTAGTAGAATAGACTAGCCTTCAATTCAACCCAAAACTGAAAAAACTCGGCAAAGCTGCCGAGCAAAATACACTTATATGCTTAAAGTTGGAATACATTATGATTTTCTTTGACAAAGCTATTCATTTCCTGAAGGAATGCTTCTTTTTCATCAACTGTTACATATAGCTTAGTGATATCCGTTTTCTTCCCAAAGGGGAGGTAAGCAACAACTGAGGATTTTAATTCAATTTCAAACTGTGGATCTTCTTCAAAGAAATCAGGTAGTGTGATCGCAAAACTATTTTTTTCCTGAGCTCTAGCCTTCTTATCTGTAACAGTTCTTTTTATTGATTTTATATTGTCTAAATCAACTTCTATTTCACGTCTAATTCCAACCTGTGCGAAGAGCTTACGGTCTTTAATTACAATTGGTGAAAGACGTACAGCCTGATAGTCTGCAATAATCCAAGCAAGAGCATATAAATCGAAAATGGTAAATATCCATGCTGCAATAGGGCTCCAAAAATGGGCTATTAAAAAATGAACTCCGATTACCTCTATCACCATCGCATGTACTAACATGATAAACAACCCAAAATATCCTGATTCAGTATGAATGGTAAAAACACGAGTACCTGATTTACTATCCCATTTTTTCTTCCAAACGAAGAATGCATAATAGAAAATGGTGAAATCGTAAACAAGGATATCTAGAAGTTTTTTCTTTCCGAATGTTTGATGTAAGGCTCTACGAATAGTTGCAGGATAATAAAAAGAGTATTCTTTTTCTTGTTTGTAGTGCTGGATGAGAGTTGGAATTTTACGAATTAACAAGACGGCAAGAAATATTTCAATTGCAATAAAGAGGCCTTCGATTAGAAAGATTCCGTATTTTGCATAATTAAAAATAGCGATATCATGATGGGGAACAATGAAGTATGCAAACCAAAAGCCGCCAATCACAACAGGAAGAAGAGTAATCATGGAAAAACGGTTTCGAACCACAAATATATAGAAGAATAGAGGTAAAACGATTGTTAAATCAAACAAGGTTGCGAGAATCAAAGTATCTGTGACAGGCTCAAATGGCTGAATGACCATCACTGTATAATTTGAGCTAATGATTAATAGTGCCAAGATAATAAAAATATAAATTGATCTGTTCTTCTTGAGTGAGTGCACCATAAAAATTCCTCCTTCATTCCTACTCATTATTTGAGGTAGTAATAATCGTATGAAGTTTTCGCACAATTGTTTGGAATTGTATCATTTCTTCTTCGGTAAGTTTCGAGTAATATTTTTCCATTATTCTTTGGTCGATTTTGTCACTTTCCTCATATAATTTGATTCCTTTTGAACCAAGAGATATGAGAATTTCACGCCTATTCTTTGGGTTTATTTCTCTTTTAATATATAGTTCACTTTCTAATTTGTTTAGTAATTGACTGACAGCACTTGCTGAGATTTTCATAAGTTGCGCTAATTCATTTACTGTAATTGTTTTGGCTTGATAGACATGATGTAAAACGATTGATTGTTTTGTAGTGATATCAAAGTGAAATATCGATTCGAATTCTTGAAGTAATAGGGAATTAACTTCATCGAGTAGATTAAAGGTTTCTTTCATATAGGCTTTCGTATCCATGATTAATCATCCTTTAAGGTTAATGTTAATAAATATTTAAGTCATCTTAAATATATTATAATCTTAATTATTTATCATGGCAATAAAAAAAGGCAGCATTTGCCACCTTTTAGAAAAATAGGTTAATGATTTGATAAATGAGTGCTGCTAACAATGCTGAGATTGGAAGTGTAATCACCCAAGTGAGGACGATTTTACGGGCAACACCCCATTTTACGCCTTTTACACGTTGAGCAGAACCGACCCCCATGATTGCGGATGAAATCACATGTGTTGTACTAACTGGTAAATGAATATAAGTCGCTCCAAAAATGATTAGAGCAGAAGATAGGTCAGCAGCCGCGCCATTTATTGGACGGATTTTCATAATTTTACCGCCGACCGTTTTAATGATTTTCCAACCACCTATTGATGTACCGAGCCCCATTGCAGTTGCTGCAGCAATTCTCACCCAAAGTGGTATATCGGTAGAGGTTGTAAATCCACCTGCAATTAATGCCATCGTGATAATCCCCATCGCTTTTTGAGCGTCATTTGTACCATGGGTAAAAGATTGAAGGGCAGCTGTGAATATTTGAAAGATCCTGAAACCCTTGTTTGTTTTATAAAGATTTGTGTTTTTGAAAATAACTTTAAAAAGGCTCATCATTAGAAATCCAACTGCTAATGCAATAAAGGGGGAAAGAATGAGTGCTTCTAAAATTTTTATAAATCCACTGTAATTCAAAATCCCAATGCCTGCAGCGGAAATTGCTGCTCCAGCAATGGACCCGATTAAAGCATGAGAGGAACTACTTGGGATTCCGTAGTACCATGTTATCAAGTTCCATGCAATTGCAGAAAGCAGGGCTGCTAAGATAACAACTGATCCATTTTCTATTGCAAAAGGATCAACAATATCTTTCGTTATTGTTTTAGCAACACCCGTAAATGTAATTGCACCAATAAAGTTCATGGAGGCCGCAAGGACAATAGCAACTCTTGGCTTAAGTGCCTTTGTTGAAACACTTGTCGCTATCGCATTAGCCGTATCATGAAAGCCGTTAATGAAGTCAAATGCTAACGCAAAAAAAACAATTAAAACCGTTAAAATTAATAAAGTGTCCATTAATAAGATTCTCCCTTATAATATGTGTTCAAAAAGGAGGGTGGAAAGGACCTGAGTCGACAAAAACGTCACGTCCTAATTCATTGTCAACACTAACACATCCTGAGCGTCGAAATTTCAAGGCGGCGCGAACTCCCGAGTACCGAAGCAAGCCAACTAGAATTTCGATTCGTCATTTTCACCACACGTTTTGAACATCAACTTTATGCATTTCTCATGATAATGGTCTCTAAAGTATCCGCAACATCCTCGCAGAAGTCCGAAATGCCTTCAAGAATCTCATAAATCTCTTTTAGTTGGATAATTTTAATTGGGTCCTTTTCAGTTTGGAAAAGTTGTTTGATGGAAACCCTTAAGAGTTCGTCACATTGTGATTCATAATCATTGATTTTAATCGCATGTGTACGCATATCTAGCAGCTTTTTATTTGTAAGAAGTTCAATGGCATGGAAGATTTCAACCGTACTTTTATGGATATAGTCAGCATATGTAGTCATGTATTCGTCTGTAATAGTCAAAGAATACATCTCAAAACGTGCTGCGCATTGCTCCATTCCATCTAAAACATCATCCATTTTCATAGCCAATTGTAGAATATCTTCTCGCTCAATCGGTGTGATGAAAGATTTATTAAGTTGAGTTATCAAGCCATGAATGACATCGTCACCAATTGTCTCATATTCTTTCATTTGACTCGAAAACTCTTTCAAGTCACTTACATTTTTAATTTTAAACTGTACGAAATAATCTGCTGCCTCTTTCAAGTTTGCAGAGATAGATGTAAGTGCATCAAAAAAAACGTCCTTTTTCTTATTTGCGAACATAATATTGTTCCTCCAATAATGAAATATAAAAACATACAAAGAATATTTTTATCTAAATTTGTCGAAATTACAATAAAAATTTTACAAAGTTTACAAAAATGTAATATAAGTTTAAAGTTGTGTTTCCTGAAAATACAACTGTACGTCAGGTATCTATGTATTTACTAGGTTCTTTTATTATCTATAGAAAATTAAGGAAATATACTTGAAATTTATCTTTCCTGGTGTAAAATTACACTATAGAATAAATGGTGTAATTTTACACTATAGGAATTGGTTGGTGAGATGAGTGACTCAATCATTAGAGATTATCAGGACAAATCAATTACTTATCAAACACAAAGAAGAAATGCTTTTGTTTTTAAGGCGAGTAAGCAAAGTGGGGGAGGAATACCTTTTTCCGAGATTTGAAAGATATGAACAGGCTGTATGCTTAAGACGAAATCAAAAGCTTTTGGCCTTCCAACTTGTTCAAACCTTTGAACAAGGAGATGACAAGTTTGTATACTTCGGTCCCCTGTTTTCGAGGATGAGCAGTTTTCTAGACCTTTTTATGTCTTATATTGAAGTATTAATGGATGAAAATATAGGTAGAAAAATACACCTGCTTGCAGAAATTGAGAATCCGGACGTTTTGGTGTTTTTTAAAGCGCTGTTTAATGATTGCGCTTACCCGAAATTCCAGGTATCCGAGGTTCCTGAAGAAGTAAAGGAAAATGTTCACGTTTTCTCAAAAAAGCTTTCACATATATATGAGTTAGATATTGAACGTCTAACCTCAAAATCAATAGATCCACTTTATCAATATAAATCAACTTATCCAGAGGTAGAGAATTGGCTTTGTTCAAGAAAAGTGGAGCTATCACAGGGAATGAATGTCGTCCTATACTCTACAATACCGGATGGTCCAAGTGCTCGAGCTACATTCAATCGTCAACTGGAAAGCGGAAGAAAAAGAATGCTGAATTGGAAAGAAGGAAAAAAAGAAGTTCTGGATTTATTCGGGGGAGGGGTTGTAAGTAATGTCTAACATTTATTTTTCGCAAATTAGAGAAGACAGTTTAGTAGAAAGAGAGATTTCAAGAATAGTAGGGCCACAGAAAGTACTTGTTGTTGGATCAGGTGGATGTACAGCATTTTCCATTCTGACTGACACGATCAACCAAGTTCTCTGTGTTGATGTGAATCCTGCGCAATGTGCTCTAATTGAATTGAAAAAGGCAGCGATACAGCAGTTTTCGTTAAATGATTTCCTTTCTTTTATCGGGGAAACGGATTGTGATAATCGGGGTGAGATGTATGAAGAGATAGCTGAAGAATTGCCAGAATACGCGAGACATTTTTGGGAGCTGCATCGTAGTGAAATAGAAGAGGGAATTAATCATTGTGGGATAAATGAGCGTTTTTACAGATTTATAGGAGGAAACATTTGCCGGAATGTATATGACGAGACTGTTTGGAATCAGTTGTTTTCTGCCAAAAACCTTGATGAGCAACAGAGATTTTATGAAGAGTATCTAACAACTGCCCAATGGCGAACAGCTGTAAAAATATTGTTAAGTAAAACGACACACCTACAATTTTTTCCTAGTTTTATGTTTAAGAATGCCAGTGAACATGATTTCGGGAATTTCTTTTTAAGTCAATTTGAAAAGGAAGTGAAAACAAAGCCGATTCACAATAATTATTTTTTGAGCCAAATATTATTTTCTACTTATTTATATGATCATGTCGAGGGGGTTCCTTTCTATTTAACTCCAGAAGGATATGAAGAAGTAAAAAGAAATATTGATAAAATGTTCATTTATCCAGTGAGTATCCAAAGTTTATTGGAGAAGGAAAATTCGATCGATGCGTTTTATTTGTCAAATGTATTTGACTGGGCAGATGAAAAAGGAAAAGCATCGATTTGTTGCCGAGTTATTCAAGCTAAATCAGCAAATAGTGTCTTAATGTTCCGAAATATGCTTAGTATGAGTACATTGCCGGATCGGTTTATACGTGATGAAGAGTTGTCATTGCGCTGTGAGACTTTAGAACGTTCGATGTTATATCAAAAAATAACAGTCGGGCAATTTGTATGACTTATTCATTTATGGAACTTGATGAATCTCACGGATTACAATTGCTTCAATTATCGAATGAATCAAGTACAGGTAGCAATCTCTTCTATGTTGATCGGTCTCCGAACTTTTTTAAGCTGTCAGAGGAATTTGGAAAGACAAGGCATTTCGGATTGTTTAAAGGAAGTGCATTAATTGGCTGTGTTGCAGTGAGTCAGCAAAAGAGGGTCATTGAAGGGGCCTGTAAACATGTGTATTACTTAAATGACTTAAGGATTCATCCCGACTTCCACCGGACTTTTGCTTACTATCGCTTGACACAACAATTAGTATCTCTTTATCAAAATGAAGGTGCAGTCAAATGGATGTATTCTACCGTTCTTGATACCAATTCAAACAAAGCATCCATGATAAAAGGCAATGGGCTCCTTCCAAGTGGAATTGAACTGGGAAGAACGTTTCATATTGGTGTACCTATGTTCTTTAAATATCGGAACAATCATTTGGATGTATTTGAAATTGAAGGGGAAGAGGCATGGCAGATTTACAAGAGCTTTGCTACGTCTAAAGACTTTGCTCTATATGATAAGAAAATTTTCTTAAAAGACAATGGTGTGTTCTTAGTTATTAGAGATCAGAAGGACGACCTAGCTATCTGTAAGCTTGTGAATCAATCAGATGCTAGAAAGCTGCGACTTTCCAGGAGACTTCCTTTCCTGTTTAAAATAGTAAATTTGATTTGTCGCGCAGTTGGTTGCCCACCATTGCCTGATAAACGTGAGGAATTTCAGCATGGCTATTTGGCGTTTTTCACAGCGCGAGAAGCTCCTAAAAGATATCGACAGAAATATATCTCTTATATTCAAAAGACCTATAAACATCGATTTACCTATTTATTTTTTGGAGTATCTTCCGAAGAAGTAGAGCAGTATCGATGTAACCCTTTTTATATAAAACATTCATCAACAACATTTGCTTACGGGGATATTCCTGCAAACCTTTCAATGGATTTTCATGAAATAACACTTATTTAGGAGGATGTAATAATGGAGAAATTTGTAGAGTTAAAGAATGTGACAGTTGGTATGTTTCAAGGTGAGGAAATTGAACAACATCCATTATTTGTGGCTTTGGCAAAAGGGGAATTTTCTGCAGAACAACAAAAGGAGATTGCACTTCAAATTTACCACGTCGTTCTTTACTTTCCACGCTTTTTGTCAGCGATTTTAACGAATATGTCAGACTATCGAATGAGAATGCCACTTGTGGAAAACTTGTTTGAAGAGCATGGGAAAATGAACGAGAAATATGTTCATAGCGAGACGTATAAACAGTTTTTGAAAGGGATTGGTATATCTGAAGAAGAAATATACGAAAGCGAACCATGCATACCCGTTCTTGCATACAACCGTGCATTAACTGATCTCTGTCTCCACTATCATTATTTGGAAGGGCTTGCCGCACTAGGTGTAATTGAAGAAATTGTTGCCCGTGTTTCTCCATTAGTTGGCCAATTTGCGAAAAACAACTATGGGAGCGAAAACAAATCACTCGTTCATTTTACAGATCATGAGGTACTTGATGTGCAACATGCAAACGAAATATATGAAGTAGTGGCTCGAGGATATGAAGGAGATCAAAAAAGAATTATCGAACGTGGCCTGAAATTTGGGATGTACTATCACTCTAGGATGTATACAGACATCTTAGAATTTGTTCGATAGTTCCATTTCGTGTCTACCGACACCTGAAGTTTTCAACTAGGTGCTAAACATCTTCGGAAGTTCAAATCTCTCCACAGGTTGTTCTTGAAAAATGGTCTCACGTGATATTAAAGAGGCGCATATTTTAGGTTAGTAGCCTGTGGAGGTGTTAGTAAATGGGAATAATTTCCGGTAAAGAATATATTAATAGAATTAATAAACTGCATTCTGATATATGGATTGACGGGGAAAAGGTGAAGGGGAATATTTCTGAGCATCCTGCTTTCCGTGGAGTCATTGAGAGTCAAGCGAAGCTCTATGACCTTCAATGTAAATCATCAAATCAAGACATCATGACCTTTCCTTCTTCTATAACTGGTAATCAAATAGGAACTTCCTATCTAGAGCCGAGAACCAAAGAGGATTTAGAAAAAAGACGTCTTATGATACAAACTTGGGCAAAAAGTACACTTGGAATGATGGGAAGATCCCCTGATTATATGAATACGTGCTTAATGGCTGTTAATGCTGCTGATTTATTTTCTTCTAATAATCCGGAGTTTGTGAAAAATCTCCGTAGGTTTTATGAGGAAGCATGTGAAAATGATTATTCATTTACCCACACCTTTATAAATCCACAAACAAACCGTTCCCTTTTTCATATGGAGGACGAAGATAAAATTATAGCTGCCAAGGTTATTGAAAAAAGAACAGATGGAATTATTATTCATGGTGCAAGATTGCTAGCTACACAGGGGGGGATTACAGATGAGTTAATCGTCTTTCCGTCCGGTGGAAATATAGTTAATAAAGATTATGCTTTTGCCTTCTCAATTCCAAGTAACACAAAAGGATTAACTTTTCTCTGCAGAGAATCATTTGCATATAGAGAATCAACGTTTGATCATCCTCTAAGCTCGAGATTTGAAGAAATGGATACGATCATCGTTTTTAATAATGTTCTTGTTCCTTGGGAACGGGTCTTTTTGAATGAAAGTATTGATTGTGCCAATAAAATGTATACAGAATCAAGCTTCTTTCCATTGGTCCTGCATCAAGTTCTTTCTAGACAGGTTGTCAAAACGGAATGTCTGCTTGGAGTAGCCCAAGCTTTAGTGGACACTATTAACATTGGTGAATATCAGCATGTACAAGAGAAAATCAGTGAAATTATAGTTGGGCTAGAATCTTTGAAAGCATTATTATTATCATCTGAACTGCAATCGAAATTGGATAAATGGGGTACAATGGCACCTGCAATCAATCCTCTATACAGTGCGATAAATTTATACCCTCGTCTATACCCACGTTTTACCGAGATTCTTCAGCTATTAGGTGCAAGTGGATTAGTTTCAATTCCAACTGAAAAAGATTTTGCTTCTGATATGAGGGCTGATCTTGATCAATATTTACAAGCTGCAAACGCTAATGCGTATGATAGAGTTAAACTATTTAGACTCGCATGGGATCTTTGTGTTAGTGCATTCGGATCACGACAAACCCTATACGAGCGTTTTTTCTTCGGTGACCCAATACGACTTGCAAGTAACCTATACCGCTCATACGATAGAACTGAACTCACAAATCAAATTAAAGAATTCTTAAAAAGCTAATTCGCGACAGTTCCCCCTCCGCTAACCAATTTTTTAAAAATATATCTTTTGTATGAACATAAAAACATTTCTTGTTCGAATAAATATATGTAGCGCTATTTTTGCGATATTATTCTTACTAGCACATTTGGAGGGCATTCGAATAATGGGAAAAAACTTCATGAAGACATTGTCCGAAGTAGGAAAGGTAAAAATCATCCTGTTAATTGGGTTGGTTTTTATTTTAGTTATTACTATTGGGCTCAACATGTATATCAATTCTCGGGATGTTAGTGCTTTGAACAATCCATTGCCGGAACCAACTATTATCTATGATAAAAATGGAGAAATCGCGAGTAAGGTACCTGGACCTAAAATCGAAGGTGTCAGCTATGAAAAAATTCCGCCACATGTTATCAATGCCTTAGTTGCCATTGAAGACCGTCGATTTTACAAACATCCGGGGGTGGATTATATCGGTATTTTTCGTGCGCTTTTCCGAAATTTAAAAGCGGGTGGTATTGTCGAGGGCGGAAGTACGATTACCCAGCAATTAACAAAGAACGTCTTTCTAACTCATGATCAAACCCTGAAACGAAAAATTGATGAATTCTTCCTTGCTCAAAAGATAGAACGTACATTTTCAAAGGAAAAAATAATTGAAATGTATTTGAATCAAATCTATTTTGGTGAAGGGGCATGGGGCATAAAAAATGCTTCAAGAACGTATTTTGGCAAAGAGGTTAATGAACTAACAGTTAGTGAAGGAGCCATTCTTGCTGGTATTATTAAAGCACCTTCGACGATGAACCCATTAATTAACGAGGAAAAATCGCTTAACCGCAGGGATCTTGTATTAGCAGCGATGGAGGAACAGGGTTATTTATCTTCTGACCAAGTGAAGGAAGCAAAGGCACAAGAAATCGTGTTCAAGGGACGACAACTTGATCCATATGAAGGAAAATACCCATTTTACGTCGACTATATTATTGAAGAAGCCATTGAAAAATATGGACTCACCCAAAATGAGGTGATGTCTGGTGGTTTGGAAATTTATACAGAACTTGATCCTCACATGCAGGAATCTGCTGAAAATGTATACAATAATGACAGCCTATTTCCTGCAAGTCCAGAAGATCAATTGCTACAAAGTGGTGCTATTTTAGTAGACCCGAAGACGGGTGGAATAAACGCTCTAGTTGGAGGTCGTGGTGAGCATGTATTTCGTGGTTTCAATCATGCGACTCAATTGAAAAGGCAGCCGGGTTCAACAATCAAACCACTTTCAGTATACACGCCAGCTTTGGAACGAGGCTACAGTGTGTATGATGTCCTCCCTGATAAACCAATGAGTTTCAACGGCTACCAACCATCAAATGTAAGTGGAAGTTTTAAAGGCAGTGTCACTTTATACGATGCAGTGAGGAATTCCGATAATGTTCCAGCAGTGTGGCTCTTAAATGAAATTGGACTAAAAAGCGGGATTGATGCTGTAAACGAATTTGGTCTTCCGATTACGGAAAATGATCATAATTTGAGTCTTGCTCTTGGAGGTCTGGATAAGGGGGTCGCCCCCATTCACATGGCTGAAGCCTATACAACCTTTCCAAATGAAGGGAAAAAGATGAAGGCACATGCAATTTCAAAAATTATTGATACAAATGGCGAAACCATTGCCGAGTGGAAAGAAGAGCCTGTACAAATTACAACCCCAGAGGTTGCAAAAAGAATGACATTCTTGCTGAAAGGTGCTGTTGAGAACGGGTCTGGTCGAAATGCGAAAATAGAGGGAAGAGAAGTAGCAGGTAAGACCGGTTCAACTCAGGTAGCTATTGATGGTGTAAATGGGGCAAAGGATATTTGGATGGTCGGATATACGCCTGAACTTGTTGGTGCAGTCTGGCTTGGATATGACAAGACAGATGAAAATCACTATTTAACGACTACTAGTTCAACGGCTGCAACCATTTTTAAAGAATTGATGCAACAGTCATTAAGTAATACCCCACCAACTTCATTTAATCTCCCAGCCTATCAGGCTCCTGTTCAGAAAAAGGAGAATGAGTGGAAGAACCAAGATAAGAAAAATGATAACGGCAAAGGTAAAGATAAGTGGAAAGAAGAAGGAAAAAAGAAGAAAGAAGAAGCGAAAAAAAGGAAAGAAAAAGAGAAAGAGCGTAAAAAGGAAGAAAAAAAGAGAAAGAAGCATAATGATGACTAAGAGGAAGGTCCCGGATGAAGGGATCTTTCTTTTTTGTTTAATACGATTGTTACATAAGATTTACTTCTGGATTACAAATTATCTAAAATTCTTTTTAAAAAAATGAAACCTTTTTCAAGTATTTTCCGTAAATGAGAGTGTAAAGAAAATTTCATAATTATTATGTTGGATTTGGAGGTGAAGCTATGGAATTATTCGGATATGACATTGAAACGATTTATTTGATTGGCTTAGTCATTAGTGGAATCGGTACCCTTCTTTTTATCCTATTTGGCGATTTTTTAGAGGGAATTTTTCCAGATAGTTTCTTAAGCCCAACACTTATCTTCTCATTCCTCACCTTTTTGAGCGCATCTGGGTACATTTTTGAAAAAATACTTTCCTTTCATAGTTTATTAATTTTTGTTATTTCACTTGTATTAGCACTTATTTTAGTCACATTATTAAATGTATTTGTATTAATCCCGTTGTCTTCTGCTGAGGAATCGATGGTATACAGGGAAGAAGATTTGAAAGGGAGAATTGGAAAAGTAATTACTTCAATCCCGATTGATGGCTTCGGCGAGGTTGTCATTGAGGGAATCAGTGGCACAATCGCTAAATCTGCTAAGAGCTTTAATAATGAACCAATTCCATATGATGAAAAGGTTCTTATTATAGATGTAAAGGAAGGCGTTGCCTACGTCCTGCCTTACCAAAATATGATGATTAAAGGGGGAAATCAACAATGACAACAGGAATTTGGATTGTAATTGGGGTAGTCGCATTTTTACTTCTTGCACTTATTGGGGTATTTGTTACAAAGTACAGAACGGCTGGTCCCGATGAAGCTCTTATTGTAACGGGTAGTTATTTAGGTGGCAAAAATGTTCATGTAGACGAATCAGGAAATCGAATCAAAATTGTCCGCGGTGGCGGTACATTTGTACTTCCTGTCTTCCAACAGGCTGAACCTTTAAGTCTCTTATCTAGTAAACTAGATGTTCAAACACCCGAAGTTTACACAGAGCAAGGTGTGCCGGTAATGGCGGATGGAACAGCAATTATTAAAATCGGTGGTTCCATATCTGAAATTGCAACAGCAGCAGAACAATTTTTAGGTAAGCGAAAAGAAGATCGAGAAAATGAAGCAAGAGAAGTATTAGAAGGTCATCTTCGTTCAATCCTCGGTTCAATGACCGTCGAAGAAATCTATAAAAATCGTGATAAGTTTTCACAAGAAGTACAACGTGTCGCATCACAGGATTTAGCGAAAATGGGTCTTATCATTGTGTCGTTTACAATTAAGGATGTTCGTGATAAGAATGGTTACTTAGATTCACTTGGTAAGCCAAGAATTGCTCAAGTAAAGCGTGACGCAGATATTGCAACAGCTGAAGCTGAAAAAGAAACACGTATTAAACGTGCAGAAGCCGAGAAAGAAGCGCAGAAGTCTGAGTTAGAGCGAGCTACTGAGGTTGCGGAAGCAGAAAAAATCAATCAATTGAAAATTGCTGAATTCCGTAGAGAGCAGGATATCGCGAAAGCACGTGCTGACCAAGCATACCACTTAGAGGAAGCGAGAGCGAAACAAGAGGTAACTGAACAGCAAATGCAAATCCAAATCATTGAAAGACAGAAGCAAATTGAACTCGAAGAAAAAGAGATCCTACGTCGTGAGAAGCAGTACGATTCAGAGGTTAAGAAGAAAGCAGATGCTGACCGTTACTCAGTTGTTCAAGCGGCAGAAGCTGAAAAAGCGAAACAGTTAGCTGAAGCAGATGCAAATAAATATCGAATTGAAGCAATGGCAAAGGCGGAAGCAGAGAAAATCCGTATTGATGGTCTTGCAAAAGCGGAAGCACAACGTGCACAAGGGGAATCTGAAGCAGATATTATCCGTTTGAAAGGTCTTGCAGAAGCAGAAGCAAAACAAAAAATTGCAGAAGCATTCGAGCAATATGGGAAAGCGGCTATCCTCGATATGGTTATTAAAATGCTTCCTCAATATGCGAAAGAAGTGGCAGCACCATTATCAAATATCGACAAAATTACAGTTGTGGATACTGGTAGTAATGGGGAAAATAGTGGAGCCAATAAGGTAACTGGTTATGCTACTAATTTGATGTCAACTCTTCAAGAGTCGTTAAAAGCATCCTCAGGTATTGATGTAAAAGAAATAATTGAAAACCTATCTGGTAAAGGTAATGTGAAAAACAGCATCGACCAGTTAACGGATGAATTAGTCCAAACTAGAAAAGCGGAGCCAACAGATAAAGAATAATATGAATCGAAAAGCAGCTTACTCAAAAGCTGCTTTTCTTTTTTGCGTTGAATTTGTAAAGTGTTATTGCGTCTAGGATATTAGAAGAAAGCGAGCAAGAGTCGGAAAGAAAGTGTGATTCGGACAAGGCTATAGGAAATCTCTAGGCATGAGTCCGAAAAATAGTGTGATTCAGACAAGGCCAGGGGAAATCTCCAAGTATGAGTCTGAAAAATGATGTGATTCAGACAACACCCGAGGAAATTTCCGGTCATGAGTCCGAATGCGGGTGTGATTCAGACAAGGTCAGAGGAAATCCCCTAGTATGAGTCTGAATAAGGGTGTGATTCGGACAAGGCCAGAGGAAATCTTCATGCATGTGTCTGAATGCGGGTGTGATTCAGACAAGGCCAGAGGAAACCTTCATGCATGAGTCTGAATAAGGGTGTGATTCGGACAAGGCTATAGGAAATCTCTAGGCATGAGTCCGAATAAGGGTGTGATTCGGACAAGGCCAGAGAAAATCCCCTAGTATGAGTCTGAATAAGGGTGTGATTCGGACAAGGCCAGAGGAAATCTCCAAGTATGAGTCTGAAAAATGGTGTGATTCAGACAACACCCGATGAAATTTCCGGTCATTAGTCCGAATGCGGGTGTGATTCAGACAAGGTCAGAGAAAATCCCCTAGTATGAGTCTGAATAAGGGTGTGATTCGGACAAGTCTATAGGAAATCTCTAGGCATGAGTCCGAATGCGGGTGTGATTCAGACAAGGTCAGAGAAAATCCCCTAGTATGAGTCTGAATAAGGGTGTGATTCAGACAAGGCAAGAGAAAATCCCCTAGTATGAGTCTGAATAAGGGTGTGATTCGGACAAGTCTATAGGAAATCTCTAGGCATGAGTCCGAAAAATGGTGTGATTCGGACAAGGCAAAAGGAAATTTCCAAGCATGAGTCCGAATGCGGGTGTGATTCAGACAAGGCCAGAGGAAACTACTAAGGATGAGTCCGAATAATGGTGTGATTTCAGACATGGCCCGAGGAAATCTCCAAGTATGAGTCTGAATAATGGTGTGATTCAGACAAGGCCGGAGGAAACAACTAAGTATGAGTCTGAATAAGGGTGTGATTCGGACAAGGCTATAGGAAATCTCTAGGCATGAGTCCGAATGCGGGTGTGATTCAGACAAGGCCAGAGGAAACCACTAAGTATGAGTCCGAATAATGGTGTGATTTCAGACATGGCCCGAGGAAATCTCCAAGGATGAGTCTGAATAATGGTGTGATTCAGACAAGGCCGGAGGAAATCCCCAGTCATGAGTCTGAATAAAGGTGTGATACAGGCAAGGGCCAATGGAAATCTCCAAGCAAGAATCCTAATTTCGCATGATTTGGGCAAGATCCGAGGATAACTCCATTTTGAGTCAAAATGGGGAATGTAATTTTCTATAGGATGGGTTAAACTGTTGAAAACGTATATAATAAATTTTTTTTAACTGAGAGTGAACTTTTTAATGACTTCATACGTATTATTAGCGAAAAATAAAAAATAACAAATTTTCTCGGGGGAGAATTCAATGCATGGATGAAAAGGAACTAATTCGCAGTGCAAAGCGTGGTGACTCACTCGCGTTTGCAATGCTTTTTAAAGAACATTATCCTTTTTTAGTTAAGTATTTAATAAAAGTTACAATGAAACCTGATATTGCTGAAGACATCGCACAAGAGGCAATGATGAAAAGCATGGAAAAAATTAATATGTATAACGGTAAAGCAAAATTCTCCTCATGGCTCATAACAATTGCTACGAACTTATACATAGACACTATCCGCAAAAAGAAACGCGAACAAAATTATCAACAGGAGCAAGCATTACGAAAAATGAAGTGGCAATTCGAGAACCATTCTGAGGATTGGAATGATGTTCTTGATGCACTGGGAAGGCTTTCAGATGAAATTCGGATTCCAATTGTTCTCAAACATTATTATGGATATTCATATGAAGAAATCGCTGATATGCTTCATATCGCCATCGGTACTGTTAAATCAAGAATACATAATGGAATTCATACAGTGAGAAAGGAGTTGAGACCTAATGAAGAAAAACAAGCTAACTCTATTAAAAAACGAACAACGACTTGAAGAGGATCCAGAAACGATTCAAGATATAAATGAAGCACTCACTAAAATAGATCATCATTACTCGGTTTTCACTCCGGACCTACAAGTATTTGAACAAATGGTAGCAACTGCACAACAAAAACAAAAGAAGAAGTTTAGACGAGAACTGACCGCATTTATTTTGATTGCATTATTCATCATGACGGCTTTAATAACGTCATTTTTCCGTCTTCCTCTTGCATTTATTGTGATTCAAGGTATTGCAACAATTAGCTTTCCAGTATATAGCTTCTTTCGTTATCGAAAAAAGGTGATTGTACATGAATACGAATGATACTCTACTTATTATGGTGGCAGTGATTGCCCTTCTTATTCAAAGCTTTTGGTTGTTTTTAGATGCTCGAAAGCGGGGGCATAATTATTGGTTTTGGGGAATATGGGGATTAATTCAATCACCGTTGCCCCTTCTTTGTTATCTTATTATTGCAAGAAAAATTTATCGACGTAAAGCAGGTAGGGAATGATGAGGAATATTGCAAAATATATTGTATTAATGATAGCCATTGTTGGACAAATCGTAGGAATTGTATTTTTGTTTATTGATATTTCAAAGGCACTAACATTCTATGCCTTTTACATGGTTGCCATTATTCTATTATTTGCCCTATTAGTATGGGAACGAAAACGTGAGAAAGAGGAGGATGACGAAAATGATTATCGTGACTACTGATTTTGTACCTGGAAAAGAAGTAAAAGAACTTAAAGGATTTGCAAGAGGAGGTACAGTTCAGTCAAAGCATATTGGTAAAGATATAATGGCTGGATTAAAAACAATTGTTGGAGGAGAGATCTCCGATTATACTGAAATGCTAGAAGAAGCCCGCCAAAAAGCAATTGGTCGAATGGTGGAAGATGCAAAAGCAAAAGGAGCAAATGCAGTAATCGGGATGCGATTACAAACCTCAGCTGTTATGCAAAATGCATCTGAAATTATTGCATATGGAACAGCAGTTTATGTAGAGTAACTAGTAAAACTTAAAAAAGCCTTGATAATTATTTCCAACATGTTATGATTGGAAATAAGAAAAATTGCATAAATAATATTATTCCACTAGGGGTGCCTTTAAATAAGGTAAATGTATTAATGGTGTTATACCTTTGAATCGTTTACCGGAAGGCTGAGATTGAGGATTGTTTTATCATAACCTTGAGACCCTTAGAACCTGATCTGGTTGATACCAGCGTAGGGAAGTGGGTAGACGGGTCTCTTTATTTTTATTTGTCTAAATCCAAACCACTTTCTTTACGTTGGTAAAGAAGGTGGTTTTTTATTTTGCAAATAACAGTAAAGGGAGGAGAATTGAACATGTTATTTTCAGAAGAAATACGTAAAGAGGCAAACGATATTTGGGAGGCAAGCTTTGACCATCCATTTGTCACAGGGATTGGAGACGGTACATTACCAATTAAATGTTTCCGTTACTATGTCATGCAGGATGCCTATTACTTAACTCATTTTGCAAAAGTGCAATCTTTAGGCGCAGCAAAGGCGGAGGACTTACATACAACAAACAGGCTTGCTATTCACGCTCAAGGAACTTACGAGGCCGAACTAGCGCTGCATAAAAGCTTTTCCGGAAGACTTGGGATTACGGAGGAAGAAAGAAAAAACTTTAAACCCGCACCGACAGCATATGCATATACATCACACTTGTATAGAGCCGCATATTCAGGTCATTTGGGTGATGTAATTGCTGCTTTATTACCATGTTATTGGCTATATTATGAAATTGGTGAAAGACTTAAAGGTTGCAAACCAGAAGAGCCGATTTATCAGGAGTGGATTGCGGCGTATGGTGGGGATTGGTTTAAAGAACTAGTTGAAGAACAGATCGATAGAGTAAATGAATTGGCAGAAAAAGCGACGCAAGAGGATCGTGACCGCATGAAGGAACATTTTATGATTAGTAGTCAATATGAATACTCCTTTTGGGAAATGGCGTACAAATTAGAGAACTGGCCAGTTCAATCAAAACTATCTGTCTGAACGAAGGAGAAGAGGAGAGGTATTAATGAGCAAAGGATTAAAACTAACTGATATTTTGGTTACGATCGTAATCGCCATTGCATTTGGAATTGTTTATATTGTTTGGGGTTCTTTATATTATGTTGTAAAGCCGATTGGGCTGCACGCCGATCAGTTAATCTATGGAATGTGGTTTATTGCAGCGACTGTTGCGTATCTTGTGATTCGTAAACCTGGTGTTGCATTACTGGCAGAAATTGCAGCTGCCTCAGGTGAATTTATTTTAGGGTCTCCATGGGGCCTAACCGTTCTGCTGTACGGTGTTGTACAGGGGCTGTTTGCTGAAGCAGTGTTTATGCTCTTTCGATATAGAAAATATAATCTTGCTGTGGTCGTCTTGGCAGCAATAGCTTCTTGTCTAGGGTCAGTAATAATGGATTTTGCGTATGGAGAAATAGGTGACTTAGCTACCTGGAATCTCATTTTGTTCCTAGTTGCTAGATTCGTAGGTTCCATCTTGTTTGCTGGTGTTTTTGCTTATTACCTAGTTAGTGCCTTGGAAATGACAGGGGTAACAAAACTTGTACGCCCACTATCCAGCAGTGATTTTGATGCACTAGATCAAAAATAAAAGGGGATCGAATATGGAATCAATTGCCTTTGTAGAATACCTACGTTTAACATTTCCTGGAGATAAGTCCTTGCTTTTTAAGGACTTATCTTGCCATATTAAAAAAGGGGAGAAAATATTAATTCTCGGGCCTTCAGGTTGTGGAAAGTCAACAATTCTTCAAGTGTTAAGCGGGATTATCCCAAACTCGATAGAATTACCAATGAAGGTAGATAAGTTACAGATCCCCAAAGCATGGGGCTATGTTTTTCAGGATCCTGATTCACAGTTTTGCATGCCTTATGTTGATGAGGAACTTGCATTTGTCTTAGAAAATTTACAAATTCCTAGGGATCAAATGGATGAACGGATAAAAAGTCTTTTAGAGCAAGTTGGATTAGATTTGGAAGATATCCACACAAACATCCAAACCTTGTCAGGAGGAATGAAACAACGTTTAGCCATAGCATCTGTATTGGCATTAGAGCCAGACGTATTATTTTTAGATGAGCCTTCATCCATGCTTGATCCAGCTGGGACACAGGAAATTTGGGAAGTGATAAGAAATGTTATGGTGGATAAAACAGTGGTCATCGTAGAGCATAAACTGGAGCACGTCCTTCCAATTGTTGATCGAATAATCCTTTTCAACGAAGCTGGAGAGATTATTGCAGATGGATCTAAAACTGAAATTTTTTCTAATTATAAAACGGTCATCAACGAACAAGGTATTTGGTATCCAGGAGTCTGGGATCACTTTGTTCAAGACTTTAAATGGATGCAATCTATTAATACAGCAGAGTTTAATCCCCCATCTATTCGACTAGAGGAATTTAAGGGATATAGACAGAAAAAGGAAAAAATATATATTAACGATGTTCAAGTTCAGGAAGGAGAGTGGATTGTGGTCAAGGGGAGAAATGGTGCTGGGAAAAGTACCCTGCTTCACTCCCTCATGCAATTCATTCAAACAAAAGGTCACTATTCATTATTTGGAGAAGTAGTTACAACCTCAAAAAAGCTAGATCACGCCATGACATTTGTATTTCAAAACCCGGAGCTTCAATTTGTAACAAACTCTGTTTATGAGGAAATTGCTTATTCGTTAAGGATTGATAAACGAAGTGAACTAGAAATATCTGAGACCGTGGAGGAACTTCTACGAATCTTTCACCTCATAGAACATCAAAACAAACATCCTTACCAGTTATCTATGGGACAAAAACGAAGATTAAGTGTAGCAGCCTCTATTGTAAGGGATCAGCAAATACTTTTACTAGATGAGCCCACATTTGGACTTGACTCAAAAAATACGTTTGCCCTTCTTACTTTACTAGAAAATTATAGACAAAAGAACAAGACAATCATTATGGTTACTCACGATGAAAAAATTGAAGAGTATTTTGCGACAAGAAGTTGGACCATTGAGAATGGGAGATTAGTAAAAGATCAATTGTTGAATCAAGTGAAAGTAAATCTTAGCCTCTTGAGAGTGTAAACAGGGAAAGGAAATTACTCATGGAACTTTTAAGTAAAGATACATGGCTACATCGAATAAATCCAAGTATAAAGCTATTCGTACTAATCAGTTTATGTATTGCAGTATTATTCATTGATACTCTTCAGCTTCTTATTCATATTTCATTGGTCGTTTTTATCTTATTCTTTGGATTCACAGGACATTCATTTAAACGAATCATTCTTATTACTTTGCCATTTTTGCTTATTTTTCTCTCAACCTCATCATCTATGATTCTATTTGGTAAAGGAGAGACGGTACTTTTTAAGTGGGGACTTATAACAATCTCCGAGGAAAGCATTTATAAAGGGTTAGTTGTTGGTTTTAGAGGAATTATATTTGCAGGTCTAGGCTTAACGTTCGCTTTAACGACACGGCCTGTTTTTCTTTTTTATTCGTTGATGCAGCAGCTAAAGTTGCCGCCTAAATATGCATATAGCTTTATGGCTGGATTACGGTTGATTCCCATTATGATAGAAGAGTTCCAAACGATTCAAAATGCATTGCGCGTTCGTGGGATTGAACACCAAAAAGGGATTCGCTCTATCTTTATTAAACTAAAAGCATATTCTATTCCGTTATTATCACAAAGTATTAGGCGAGCACATCGGATAGCAGTTGCTATGGAGGCAAAGCGCTTTTCGAATCATAATAATCGTACATTCTATTATGAACTGACTCTTTCAAAGTATGATTTGGTTTTTATTCTATATTTCGTGATTATGGTAAGTCTTGGTTACTATCTCTCCAGTCCATTATTTTTGATTTAGGAGTCCGGTTACTTCATGGAAGGGAACTAGATGTGTTACGATAATTTTAAGTTAAGGAATAAGATATTTTGGGATTTAGGAGTTTGAAGGAAGGATTGATGTGGGGTGACTGAACGCTATTCTCGCCAAGAGTTATTTACTCCAATTGGATTGGAAGGACAAAAGAAGATTAGAAGTAAGCATGTGTTAATTGTAGGTGCTGGTGCACTAGGTACGGGCAGTGCTGAGGGACTGGTTCGAGCTGGAATTGGAAAGTTAACAATTGTAGACCGTGATTATGTAGAATGGACAAATTTACAAAGACAGCAATTATATAGTGAAGAAGATGCGGCAAATCGTTTACCAAAAGCTGTTGCAGCAAAACAACGCTTAGAAAAAATAAATTCAGAGGTCGATATCCGGGCTCATGTCATGGATGTTTCCATTCAAGAGATTGAAAATATCATTGATCATGTTGATTTAATAATCGATGCTACCGATAATTTTGACATAAGAATGCTCTTAAATGATGCTTCACAAAAGTATAAGATTCCTTGGATTTACGGGGCATGCGTTGGGAGCTATGGAATTAGCTATGCTATTCTTCCTGGTCAAACACCATGTCTGCATTGCCTCTTAGAAACTGTACCCATGGGTGGACTAACATGTGATACGGTGGGAATTATTAGTCCAGCTGTACAGATGGTGGTAGCCTATCAGGTAACCGAAGCTTTAAAAATATTGGTTGAGGATTACGATGCATTACGCAGTAAATTGGTTTCGTTTGATTTATGGAAAAATCAACATACCGCGATTAAGGTTGATCGTGTGAAAAAGGAAAGCTGTCTTTCCTGTGGAACAAATCCAACCTATCCTTTTTTATCCTATGAGAATCAAACAAAGTCAGCTGTTTTATGTGGACGAGATTCTGTTCAAATACGGCCTAGTGAAAAAATCGAAAGAGATTTAGATTCACTTGCGGAGCTTTTATCCACCCAAGGTGGCAAGGTCGAAAGAAACCCATACTTACTATCCTTTCAAAAAGGACAAAACCGAATGGTCATTTTCAAAGATGGGCGTGTTCTCATCCATGGAACAAAGGATTTATTAGAGGCTAAAAGCCTTTACCATCGATATTTGGGATAATTTCAAATTGAGGAACTTGTCGAAAAACTAGTGATTGACAATAACATGTCCATGATGGTAATCTAACAAAGTATTAAGATTACTACAAAATGGAAGGGAGGGTAACGAAATGAAAAAGCAAAAGATTTATCCAATTAACTTTATACAATTCGTGACCCTTCCTATTGTAAATATAGATTGATAGTCCACGACTATCAAAATTAACATCTACACAAAGGATACACAGGTCACGCTATGCGGACGTGTGTTTTTATGTGCTTTTTAGGGCATATCGCGCTTGCGCCGGTATGCCCTTTTTGCGTCTTTTTGGGTACAACAACCTCAAGGTTGTTTACTATAAAAATACAAAAAGAATAAGTGTTCAAAAGGAGGATGAAGAGGACCGCGTCGACAAAAACGCCACGGCCTCATGTCTTGTCGACACTAGCACGTCCTGTGCGTCGAAATTTCAAGGCGACGCGAGCACCCGAGTACCGGAGCGAGGCAACTGCTTGAGTTAACATCCATGCAGCCTTACGCTGAGGAATTGACTTCGTGAATAAACTAGCAGACGCAAGCGCATGTCCTAGTTATTACCATGTTCTCGGAGAAATGTTTGCAGAAATTCGAAGCGTCATATTCACCGCACTTTTTGAACAACAACTAAGGGAGGAAGTTGAAATGAATGTGATTATTGCATTGAAATATGTCGGAGATCCAGAAAGCGGTTAGAACAGTGGAACGTGAAGGGAGAGGACACATATGTTTTCAGTTTTAGGAAAATTAAGATGGTTTTTTAAACAATATTGGAAAAGATACACTGTTGCAATTATATTGTTAACAATAGTAGGTATTTTAGAAATCATACCTCCAAAGATAATAGGTCTTGCGATTGATGAAATTCATATCGGAACACTAACCTCAGAAAAAATAGTCCAATATCTATTATTCTTAGCAGCTTTAGCAATTGTTATTTACGGAATCACTTATATTTGGATGTATCAATTATTTGGCGGTGCCTATCTCGTTGAGAGAATCTTGAGAGGGCGATTTATGAGGCATTTGCTAATCATGAAGCCTAGTTTTTATGAGAAAAATCGAACCGGTGATTTGATGGCTCGTGCAACGAATGACTTAAAATCTGTTTCTCAAACAGCCGGGTTTGGGATTTTAACTTTAGTCGATTCCAGTATATTTATGCTGACCATTCTTCTTACGATGGGATTTTTAATAAGCTGGAAGCTAACATTTGCTGCACTGATTCCTCTTCCGATTATGGCGATCATTATGAATATTTACGGAAAGAAAATTCATCAACGGTTTATGGAAGCACAGGACTCATTCGGGACCTTGAATGACCAAGTACTCGAATCGATTGCAGGAATTCGTGTAATTCGTGCGTATGTCCAAGAAAAGGCGGATGAACAACGTTTCAGTCATTTGACTGAAGATGTTTTTCGAAAAAATATTAAGGTAGCAAAAATTGATGCTTTGTTTGATCCAACAATGAAGATATTGGTGGGATTAAGTTATTTAATTGGCCTTGGATATGGGGCCTATCTCGTATTTCATAATGTAATTACCCTTGGGGAACTGGTTTCTTTCAACGTATATCTTGGAATGATGATTTGGCCGATGTTAGCAATTGGTGAACTCATCAACATCATGCAGCGGGGAAATGCATCACTCGACCGTGTGAATGAAACACTAGCCTATCAGCCAGATGTTGCAAATCACAAAAATACAATAGAAATCAAGTTGCCTGAACAAATCGAATTTCATAAGGTGACTTTCCAATACCCTACATCAACAGTGAAAAACCTTGAAGATGTTAATCTTACTATAAATAAGGGGGGCACTTTAGGGGTTGTAGGTAAAACAGGAAGCGGGAAGACAACATTTGTAAAGCAGTTGCTTCGTGAGTATCCTGTTGGCAAAGGAGAACTTATGATTTCCGGAACACCAATTGACCGCATTCCAATGGAGACACTTCACGGTTGGATTGGTTATGTACCGCAAGACCATATTTTATTTTCGCGATCAGTTCGTGAGAATATCCTATTTGGCAATAAAGATGCAACAAATGATGAGCTTGAAAAGGCGATTGAACTTGCAGCTTTTAGCAAAGATTTAACAATGCTACCAGAAGGTTTGCAGACCCTTGTAGGTGAAAAAGGGGTAGCGTTATCAGGTGGGCAAAAGCAAAGAATCTCAATAGCACGTGCTTTACTCATTAATCCGGAAATTCTTATTTTAGACGATTCATTATCAGCAGTTGATGCGAAAACTGAAACTAAAATCATTGAGAATATTCGAAAAGAGCGTGCAGGTAAAACAACTATTATAACGACTCACAGATTATCTGCCGTAGAGCACGCGGATTGGATTGTTGTACTAGAGGATGGTCGAATAATTGAAGAGGGAACTCACTTACAGCTATTAGCCATGAACGGTTGGTACAAAGAACAATTTGACCGACAACAGGTAGAGGAACTAACAGAAAATGGGGTGACAGCATGAACGTAGGAAAACGTCTCGTATCTTATGCACTCCTTTATAAGAAAATGATAATTTCAGCACTATTAATGCTGTCGCTCGCAGTAGCAGCTGAATTAACGGGTCCATTCATTGCAAAGACCATGATAGATGACCATATTTTGGGAATCGAGAATAAATGGTATGTAACGACTGAAAGCATGGATGCTGTAGAATACAACAATACTTGGTATAAACGCTCTGATAATTTCTCAGAGGGTGAGGATAAGGGTGACGAATCACGTATTTTACAGGTTGGCCGTTCTTATTATTTTGTGGATAGGCCAATCGAGTTTGATGGGGAACGAACAGTAAAAAACGGGAATCTTGAAATTAGAAGAAATGGTGAAACACTAGTATACCCTGCATCAAAATTATCCGTTGATGAGTTGTTCGCATTTTATCGACCTGAGATTCCAAAGCTCATTAAATTAATTGTGGCCTATTTCGGTCTCTTAGTAGTTGCATCCATTTTTCACTTTGGGCAACGCTTTTTATTGCAGACATCCTCAAATCGTATTATTCAAAAGATGCGCCAGGATGTATTTGCGCAAATACAGCGGTTACCGATACAGTATTTTGATAAATTGCCAGCTGGTAAAGTGGTTTCAAGAATCACAAATGATACGGAAGCAATACGAGAACTGTATGTAACTGTTTTAGCTAATTTTTTCTCAAGTATTATTTACATCACTGGGATATTTATCGCGTTATTTTTATTAGAGGTAAAGCTTGCTCTAATTTGTTTAATCCTTGTTCCAATCTTAGTTATTTGGATTAAGGTCTACCGGAAATATGCTTCAAAGTATAATCATAAGATTCGCTCACTGTTAAGTGAAATCAATGGAATGATCAACGAATCCATTCAAGGGATGACTATTATCCAGGCATTTAAAAGGCAGGAAGAATCCCGAAAGGAATTTGAAGAGCTTAATGAGAAACATTTTTCTTATCAAAATAAGCTACTAAGTTTAAACGCTTTAACTTCTTTCAATCTTGTTGGGGTTCTCCGAAATGTATCATTCGTAGCATTAATCTGGTATTTTGGAGGAGCATCTTTGTCTGCAAACAGCGTTATTTCTTTAGGTGTCTTATATGCTTTTGTTGATTATTTGAATCGACTCTTTCAGCCAATTACTGGAATGGTCAACCAATTGGCGATTTTAGAACAATCATTAGTAGCGGGTGAACGGGTCTTTACGCTTCTCGACTTAGAAGGTGTCGATGTAAATGAGGAGAAACTACCTCGCTACAAAGGAAATGTTGAGTTTAATCATGTTAATTTTGGTTACAAAGAAGGGGAATATGTTTTAAAAGATATCTCCTTTGAAGCAATGCAAGGAGAGACCGTAGCGCTTGTTGGTCATACAGGTTCTGGAAAGAGCTCAATCATGAATTTACTGTTCCGCTTTTATGATATTAAGGATGGACAAATATTGATTGACGGGAAAAATATAAATGATATTCCGAAACAGCAACTGCGTAAGCACATGGGAATTGTGTTGCAGGATCCTTACCTTTTTACTGGTACGATTGCAACGAATGTGAGTCTAGATGACCCTTCAATATCAAGAGAAAAGGTTGAAAAGGCATTGAAGGATGTTGGGACAGACCAACTGCTGAAAAGCTTGCCTAAAGGATACGATGAGCCTGTGATCGAGAAAGGAAGTACATTGTCATCAGGACAAAGACAGCTTATTTCCTTCGCGCGAGCACTTGCCTTCGACCCTGCAATCCTCATTCTTGATGAAGCCACGGCAAGTATTGATACTGAAACAGAGGCAATTATCCAAGATGCGTTAGAGGTATTAAAGAAGGGACGAACAACCTTCATTATTGCTCACCGCTTGTCGACTATAAAAAATGCAGATCAGATTCTCGTACTTGACCGAGGCCAAATCGTTGAGCAAGGAAACCATGATGAACTGATGCAAAGGAAAGGGAAGTACTATCAAATGTATCAACTGCAGCAAGGTAAAAATTCAATTGCTGGCTAAGAAAAGGAGTCAGAAAATGTTCATTCCTTTGACAAGAATCCGCCATAAAATAAGCCTGACTTTTCCACATTAGATGATACTATAAAATCATCTAAAGATAATGGGGGAGTCAATATGGAAGAATTATCAATTACATTTAATATTGCTGCAGCATTAGTTTTAGTATTCTTTATCGGTGCAATATTGATTGAATCATAAAAAAATCCACGGTTTTCGTGGATTTTTTGTTTGGAAGGAAAAAAGGCACAATATGTCAGCGCTTGACTTGAGCTTCCCTCCTAAAGCCGCGCGCCTTCCATTTTTCTTTTTAGTCTGGTGTATTTACCATGATGCCCGCTACTTGTTGAAGTCTAGCATAGAAGGCATCTGCTACCTCACCGGTAAGTTCTGTTTCCTCGAATGCTTCTTTCATGCAACGTAGCCAAGCATTTGCTCGAGTTGGTGTGATTTCAAAAGGCATATGACGATATCTCATGGCTGGAGGTCCAAATTCATTACTATACAATGTTGGTCCACCTAGAAACTGGGTTAAGAACATATATTGCTTACGTTTAATTTCTTCAATATCCCCTTCGAATAAAGGAGCTAAATCTGGATCTGCATAAACCTTTGGATAAAATGCATTGACTAAATCATGAATGGCTTCTGCGCCACCAATCTCTTCATATAATGTATTAAGTCTGAAGTCCATATTATCACCGCCGCTAATTTTTCTTTATTAGTACTATATCAATACTAAAAACACAATGGTGTGATTTGAATCACAACTGACTTTATTCAGTTAAGCTCCTACTTATATAGGAAAGTATTAATGCAAAAAACTTAACAATTCAGTTGAATGTTTAAACCTAGACTGAATAAAGTTAGAGCCTCCGGCGGATGCCACGATTTTTCAAAGGTAATTTTTCCCGCATTTACTGGTACTAAGCCCTCATGGAGGGCAAATACCAGTAAATGCCCGATTGGTTCAACTAACAATCGGTAGAAAAAATTTCACCGATTGAAGTTTCACTGTATCTCGCAGTAAGTTCAAAGACTAAAAACGCCACATCCTGTGGCAACGTCTTTATGACCCACTTCCTGTGGGACTAAAATCGGGCGCAAATACGCCAAGGCGAATTTGATTAGATATAATGATTCCCATATAAAAGAATGTTTGCTATTATAAAAATAACCGGAAGAATTTGTATTATCATTTAACAAATACCTTTGTTTTATCTTAAACAAATACAAAGGTAATTACAATTAGGAGTGTGAAAATTACGTGGACGATTTGCCACTGAGTACCATTATTTTGTTACTCATTCTTATCATGTTATCAGCGTTTTTCTCAGCAAGTGAAACGGCTTATTCAAGTGTTAATCGAATAAGACTGAAGAATTATGTGGATGAAAAGCGACGCGGGAGTAAGAAAGCATTTTTTATTACGGAGAACTTTGATAACGCCCTTTCAACAATTTTAGTTGGAAATAATATCGTAAATATTGCTGCTGCATCAATCGCCTCAAAAGTAGCAACCGATCTCTTTGGTGGGAATACGGGACTTGTTATCAGTACATTTGTGATGACATTACTTATTTTAATATTTGGGGAGGTTCTTCCAAAATCATTTGCAAAAGAAAATGCGGAAAGCTTCTCATTAAGAGTCTCCGGTATATTATTTACATTAATGAAGATTCTGACACCAATTACATATTTATTTGGACTATTAAAAGCATTGGCAGCTAAACTCATCAAAAGTAATAATGAGACTCCGTCCTTTACAGAAGAAGAAATCAAAGTAATGGTTGATTTAAGTGAGGAAGAAGGAGTTATTGACAATAAAGAAAAAGAATTAGTGCATCGATCACTCGACTTTAATGATATTTTAGTCGGAGAAATATTGACACCCCGCATTGACATGATTGCCGTTGAAGTCAATGATTCGATAGAAAATATTAGAGATATGTTCTTAGAGGAACGCTTTTCACGTGTACCGGTTTATGAGGACAACATTGATAATATAATTGGAATTTTATCAGAACGTGAATTTTTAAGTCTTCTTGTTCAACAAAAGAACATTAATATCCGTTCAATTATTCGCAAACCATTCTTTGTTGTTGAATCGATGAAAATTTCTACACTACTACCTGAACTTCAAAAAAGTAAAACACATCTAGCAATTGTTGTGGATGAATTTGGTGGTACCTCCGGTTTAATTACGCTAGAGGACATTATAGAGGAAATTGTTGGAGAAATTTGGGATGAACATGATGAAAAGATTAAATATTTTACACAAATAGATGAAAATACTTATGAAATAAATGCAGATATGCCACTTGACGATTTTTCCGATATCATTGGAATTGAAGAGCCTGAAAGCTCACACTATTCAGTAGGTGGTTGGATTTTTGAATCATTTGAAAAAATTCCAGTTGTCGGAGATACGTTTGACTATTTGCATCTCACAATAAAAGTTACTGAGGTTGAAAACCGCAGGATTAGAAAGGCTTTCGTAGAAGTAAATCAACCTATATTAGATATCGAAAATTAACATATTCAGGGGACGGTTCTTCTGGTTTTCATAAAAGTGGAAACCTGTAGAACCGTCCCTTTGTACTTTATTGGATAATACTAGCCACAGTCTGTGGGATGGGGACTTTGTCATCAACGCCATATTTCTTCTCAAACGAGTGATATTCAAAAAGTGTACCTTCAGGTGAAGTCACGGCAAGGTCAAGAATGTAGTCGCCATGATCACCTTTTGTCTCTAGATAAAAGGTAGTATCTGCAATTTCTAGATGATAAAAATGATACTGGAATCCAAGAAATTCTTTGACATCAAAACGGGTGTCTGGGTGCGTAGAAATATACTTGGCAAGTTCATCTATCGTTGACATTGGCCGATTCAAAACAGTGTTTATTTTTTCTTTTACCATTTGTGATGTTGTTGTCAATGTATCTTTAGCCTTTGTTGTTATGTCTCGAATAATTTGATTTACTTCACTCAATGTGGATCTCTCCTAATAGGGATTTCTAGTCTTATGAGTAGTAATCCTGATAGCCTTCATTTGATGATTCAGCCTTTTTTTCATTCGTGCTATTGTAAGGGGCTGTAATCTCGCCTTCCATATAAGAATCACTTACTTGTTCATGTGTTGTAGCTAATCCTTGTGATAATTGATCATTCTTACCGTAATCTTCTGGTTGATAATGTCTTGCAGCTAATTCATTCGTATTGTTTTGTACGTTATCCTTCAAAGCGAATTCCTCCTAAAAATAATATCTTCTTTCTTAGTATCTCAACAACAATATTTAATAAATCAAGTCAAAAGTTGGAAACCTTATATAAAACAAGAGACACCCTTAAAGGGTGCCTCTTAAGCCATAATATTTAATTTTTTATTAACCTTGACGACCACTCATAGATTGTTGAGCGAAAGATACTAAACGTTTTGTAATTTCTCCACCAACTGATCCGTTTGCGCGAGATGTAGTGTCAGCACCTAAGTTAACACCAAATTCTTGAGCAATTTCATACTTCATTTGGTCGATAGCTTGTTCTGCACCTGGTACTAATAATTGGTTACTGTTGTTGCTATTGTTGTTTGCCATTTTTCCTTCATCTCCTTAAACTGATTTTTATTTGGTGGGTTACTCCGGAATTGCACCAGATATAAGGGTTTCCTTAGCCTCTAGGCTAACCCGAGTAAAAACTGTTTAAAGATGTTTCGGTGTTGCTTGGTGAGTTGCTGTTGCTGTGTTTGTACTAAGTATTATGTGACGAAGAGAAGAATATATTCGAGAATTTATCTACCAAATAATTCCTATGAAAAAGAAAGCATAACAGTATTGTTTCGTCAAAAACTATCGGTAAGTAATTAAGAATATAGGAGAGAAGACCATGCCAATTTGTCCATTATGTAATGGCTTTAACAATGCTAGCTTCTCATGTGCACAATGTGGGAATTCCTTAGAGGATTCAGGACGTATTATTGATTATTTTGGTCCCTACAGTGCTTATATGCAGATAGATTCCATGAAGAACATAGATGGGATAGAGACAACTTTACAAAATAATGAATGTGCTCATTTGTTTTATTGTCCAAACTGTAACAACCAAGAAACGATCCTAATTAAAGAATAGCAAATCTGCATGAATGTAAAAAAGTCGCCCAAGTGGGCGACTTTCTATTTTCAAATTAGCGAATTCTTTTTTCTGACTCAGCATCGAAGAAATGGCATTTGTTCATATCAAATGCAAGTTCGATTGTTTCACCTGGTTTTGCTTGTGTACGAGAATCTACACGTGCAACGAAATCCGTATTTCCAAGTTGTGAATAAAGCATTGTTTCTGCACCAGTTAATTCAGATACTTCAATAAGTGCATTAATTTTAGATCCTTGAGAAGACTCGATGAATACAGGCTCATCATGGATGTCCTCAGGACGAATACCAAGGATGATGTCTTTGTTTACATAGCCTTGCTCACGAAGAACTTTCATTTTACCTTCAGGAACAGCAATGTTTACATTGCCGATGGTAAATGTACCATCTTTTAAAGTACCTGGGAAGAAGTTCATCGCAGGGGATCCAATGAAACCAGCAACGAATACGTTTTCAGGGTTATCATAAACATCTTTTGGTGCACCGACTTGTTGAATAATACCATCTTTCATAACAACAAGACGAGTAGCCATTGTCATCGCTTCAGTTTGGTCATGCGTTACGTAAATAGTAGTTGTTTGCAGACGTTGGTGAAGTTTAGAAATTTCAGCACGCATTTGTACACGAAGCTTTGCATCAAGGTTTGATAAAGGCTCATCCATTAAGAATACCTTTGCGTCACGAACAATCGCACGGCCTAACGCAACACGCTGACGTTGACCACCTGATAAAGCTTTTGGCTTACGAGTTAAGTATTCTTCTAGGCCAAGAATTTTTGCTGCTTCTTTCACACGACGATCAATTTCGTCTTTAGGGAACTTACGAAGCTTTAATCCGAAAGCCATGTTATCATATACACTCATATGTGGATATAATGCATAGTTTTGGAATACCATCGCGATGTCACGGTCTTTCGGAGCAACATCATTCACACGTTTATCATCAATGAAGAAATCACCTTGGGAAATTTCTTCTAATCCTGCAATCATACGTAAAGTTGTAGATTTACCACAACCAGATGGACCTACGAATACGATGAATTCTTTATCTTGAATATGAAGGTTAAAATCTTCTACTGCTGTTACTTTATTGTCATATACTTTGTAAATATGGTCTAATACTAATTCAGCCATTGTTTCTCCTCCTAGTGTAAACGTTTTCGATAGTTAAAGTTTACTTTAGAGAGGTCAAAATCGTAAATGTGTAAATTGCACAAAACTTTGAAAGGGTTTTCGTGCATGTCTACAAATCTGAATAGTGCTCTAATTCTAGAATTGCTAAATACGTCGTAACTGCACCATGAAAATGCTTTATATCGACTCCCGACTTTTCGATGAATTTCTCAATACGATACTGCAAGCTATTCCGGTGCATATATAAACGTTTAGCTGCATTGGATACGTTTAAATCACTTTCAAAGAAAACCTTGATTGTCTCAAGTAATTCATGATCGCCCTGAAGTTCCTCGGGAATTATATTTTTAAGTTGGTTTCGAAAATTTCTATCCAATCCTTCTAACAGTATAAATGGCAAAACATCATGAAGTCGGTAGACTTTCTGTTTATGTAAAAAGTGCATCCCTTTACGAAACCATTCCCTTTCATTTTGAAAAAGCGAACCGAGATTGTCAGCGAGGGGATGGGTTTGTCCAATGAATAAATTCATATCCGTATAGAAATCACTAGTTAATGTAACAGTAATTTCATCATAAATGACTTCCTCAATCATTTCTTCATTTCTTGTTTCAATTAGAACCCCACTCGAGTCATTTTCCCATAAGAAGATTGTATCCCGTGGTAAAAGTGCTTGTATGGCTTCCTGGAATTCAAGTTTGTCGGTAATAGGTTGGTCAGCATAGAATTGAATAAATCGGCATTGTGTAAAAGACATTTGATTTGAAGAAATGTTTCCTTGTTGCAAAAACAAAAGGTTATACCAGAACGCCTGAGTATCCGTCATATCATTTTTATGTGTACCATACGGTGTAAAAAGGGAAGACAGAAGGGAGGCCTCTTTTGGCGAAAGTTGCTCCTTTTTTATCCCAAACAAAGGTCCAGAATCTGTTAGAAACCACATATATTTCTCTGTATTATATGGCGATTCGGACGTTACAAACGCATCCTTATAGTGATTCTTTAGATTTTCAATCATGTAAAATAACTCCTTATATCGAACATAAAAAATCTCCTTCCATTATAACAGAAGGAGAAAGTCTGTATAACTGCTATTCAATTTCTTTCGGTGGTTCTTCCTCTACAAAATCGCGAGCTTCTTCTATATTGGTTTGATCATGAAAGCGATAGACACTTCCACCAGCCATCCCTTCGTTTATGAAGCGATCGACATCCATGAATACCTCATCTTTACCTTCATATTGAAGGTCTTCGCGCTCTTTTCCTTTGTTTTCCATAAAAAAACCTCCTTTATAGCGGATGTTCAAAAAGTCCGGTGAAAATGACACATCGATATCGGATCTTCGACTAAGTACCGACACATCCTGTGTCGAACGTCGAAGTCACCACATTCCGTGGAAGCTCGTTGGCTTGTTTTTCCGTTCCTTGGAAAAGAAAATACTTTTCCTACGTGCTAGAACATCTGCTACGTATTAACTACATACGTTCTGCTACTCAAAAATGCACCGCCTCGAACTTTCGACGCACAGGACGTGCTAGTGTCACAAGACATGAGGCCGTGGCGTTTTTGTCGACGTGGTCCTTTTCATCCTCCTTTTTGAACACGCAATTGTAGTCTTAGTCTGTGAAGGAGGTGAATAGAATATCCTGTTAATTATCATAAACATGAAAAAGCATTAATTCATGAATTTGTTTGGTTATATCATTTATTACTTTTAAATCAGGATGATTGCCGTGCCAATCGATGCTTCCATCCTTATTATAGTTTCCATTATATTTCGTTCCTTGATAATAGAAAGAAAAACTCCAGCCAGGAATTTTACTGCTATGATAAAGAGGTTTCCACTGAAAATGTGAGATCATCAATAAGTTCTCCTTAGGTAGTATTTGAAGGATTAGTAAAAACAGTTTAATACGCTTACACTTTTGTCCCTTTCATTATAAGGAGTTTGGTTAAATTTTCAAGCCCTTTCTCACGAATATAAGTCTCGTCAAATACCATTGGTTTTGAATTGATTTCATAAATATAAATTTCGCCATCAACGGAACGTCCAAGGTCAATTGAGAATTCCCCGATAAATTGGTCAATTTGCTCTGTAAGCTCTTTTCCAATCTCAAAAACAAGTTTTTGTAAAATGGCTTCATTAAAACGGCTGGATACCGATTCATACGGAATGATTGCCCCGCCATTTGGAACATGTGTGGTTACCCCATTCTCACCCGCAACTCGTACTCCAATACCGCTAATGATATACCCACTTTCGTCATAATGACATAATAGACGTAGGTCGTACCGCTTGCCTTTAAAAGTGTCAGCCTGAATGGCCTTTTGCAATAGATATTCCTCTTGTATAAACGATTCTTCAATTTTCTCCCAAAATGAGGCAAGGGATGAATAGCTTTGTTTTTCGTTTGGTGTTTCAACAATAAAAAGACTTTTCCTTTTTCTTATTCGGTAAAGGCCAATACCCTTATGACCAGTTGAACTTTTAATATAGAGATCCTGATGTTTTGTTATCATTTGTTTAAGGTCGCTTTCTTGTTTAAGAAGTAGAGTATCCGGAAGAAATGATGAAACAAATTTATTCTTTCGTAAAACTTGATAAACAGACCATTTTGAAAAAAAGAACGGGTTAAAAAAGGGAATACCATTTGTTCTAAAAAAAGAAACGATATCAATAAAATGCTTTGATTTCTCCATGTGACGATAAGGAACACGATTATACACAACGTCAGGAAGGGGTGTCCGGAGTTTGATCCATTTTTGTATGGGTTGGTAAAAGGTAAAGCATTCAACTGAATGTTCCTGTAAAGAATTTGGTGTCATAACGATTCCTAAGGCCCCTTCGGACTGTAAGGATGAAAGAATTCTTTTTAAATCTTTGAGATTTCCAACAAAGGAATTGTCCTTGGAAGAACCGGTAAGAATCCCAATCAATGGTCCAACACGCTTTCCACTTTTCGAAACAGAAAAAGGGAGCGAATGCTCCTGCCTGCTCCCAACATAAGAAATGATTGTATTTTCCGTTCCGATATAAAGCCCATTCTCCTCCTCGCATTGATACCATTCCTGTTTTACGGTGTGATAGTAAATGGTGCTCATCTGAACACTTCCTCAGGGGCTTTAATCGTCGTTTCTGTTAAGTAAACAGCGTATTGTAGTGGGAGTCTGCTTGATAGTTTATCGTATTTTCTTAGCTTTGGATGAGAAAAAATCGAACGCCCCGGCTTTGAATTCGCTTCGAAAAGCCACACACTTCCATTCTTGTCAATACCTAAATCAAAACCAAGTTCCCCTATATGCCCTTTTTGTCGAGAATCAATAACTTCACTTAATAAAAGGGCTGCCTGGCTTAGTGAATCAGTGACTTTTTTGCATTCTTCGGCATCAGGAAAAATTTCAGTAAGTGTTCGGACCACGCCACCATTATTTAAATGTGTTGTCACACTGCCGCGACCTGCAATTTTTCCAGCCATCACGCTAACCTGCCATTTTCCTTTTTCATCTTTATTCGTATGAATACGAAAATCAATCGTTTTATGATCACTTCGAATTAAATGAATCCCTTGTTGGACAATATAATGTTCCAATCGTCTATTACGGAAATGAGTGTTAACAAATGACTCAATGGAAGTAAAACGTTGGAGACGATTTTTTCCGTCCGTATCACGAAATCTGCAATAATATTCATCCGTTTCACGATCAAACAGAATTTGATAGATACCTAAACCAAGACTTCCATTTGCTGGCTTAATGTATACATGCTGATATTTAGAAAGCATTCGTTCAATTAGTGAAAAGGTCGGACTTTTATGGGTTTCAGGTAAATACGTAGCGACACGGTGATCACCCTCTAATAACTGATGGATTTCCCATTTATCAAAAAATCCAGGATTAAACCATGGAATTAAGTATTCATCATGTAAACGTTGTTTTATTTCACTTAATGTTTTATGTTTTTCAGTCCGTCGGTTTGGAAGACGGTCATAGACAACATTAGGAAATGGAATTTCAATCGTTTCCCAGCCGTTATGGCTATGAAAAAGTCCATGAATGGTACCCTTATCCCAATCAATATGTTTCGCACCAAAAATAAATACATATGCTCCGACAGCTTTTTCTTGGGCCAATAGCTTTGCGAAAAACAGTGTTCGTTCCCCGATTGGGCGAATCATCGACTCACTAAAACCAGCTGTGAAAATTCCGACCAAAGGACCAATATAGAGATGATCCTCATGGATAATCACTTGCGTTGTACTTGTATAAGGAATTTTTAAGTTGTTAAAAATATCCTGGGAAATTTTAATTTCCTGTTGGTCAGTTTGAACGACCTTACATTCACAGGAGGACGTTCCAAAAAAGATACGCTTGATTGGTGTTTTTAGTTTGAAAGCTTTAGGAATATTCACGGTTCCTGTTACTTGTTCCGTAATTTTCATTGGAAGCGGTGTTCGCATTTATTACAACTCCTTTTTAAAGTGTCTAGCCTCATGCGCCACGGCTCTCTGGTCTAGCCAATCGCTTCTGAAGATAAAAGACACCTTCTGTCAGCGCTCGACTTATGTTTGTCGCGAATAGCGTGCGCCTTTTGCTATTCTAATTAGAATGTAGATACGTGCAATATTGTAATAATGTTGTATAAAGAGTTTCTTCTTGTTCCGGTCTCGTTTCTATAACTACCTTTCTACCTGGTTTTGAATTTGTATCTAATATCCAGAGGGCACCGTCCTTTGTAAGACCTAAATCAACTCCAAGTTCGAATAAGGGATTAAAATGTCCTTCAAGAACATCTGGTAACCTATTAATAATTGTATGAATATTATCCGAGAGTAATTGCCTTTGATTGAAAGACATTTTTTCTGTCCAACTCTCAAAGGAATGAGTTTCCCCACCGCCACCTAAATTTGAGATAAGATGCTCACGCAATCCTAGGCGGATTCCACGACCTTGTTCAATCCATACCCCTTGCGCATTTTTTTGAAGAAGAATTCGAATATCAAAAGGTCGGTTGTCTGCATCATGGAGAGGCAAATAGGTTTGAGTTAAATAGGGCTGGTGAGAAATGACACTATCAAGCCACTTTTTTAATTCCCCTCTTGTTTTAAACTGCTGCTTTTTTAGTTGATTTGCATCTTTATAGATCGCTTCAACATAATCCTGATGAAGAAAGAGACCAATAATCCCTTTTCCCATCGACCCTTTTTCTGGTTTTAGAATAAGTCGATGTTTTTTCATTAGGGTTCGAAGGATAGAAGAGGCGGAGAGTGCTTGTTCAGTTGAAGGGATATAAGGTGATAATTTCTCATCTTGACTTAAAATTTTATAAATCTCCCATTTATTTGGCAGCCCTTGCCCTAGAAATAGATTGCCCGGCCTCCTTTTTAACCAGTTCATAATTGGTTGACTTTTCTTAGAGACATCATCATCTGAGTAGAAACAGCGGTCATATAAATATGTTGGAAGTTCAAACAGGCTTTTTTCCCATGCATGTGAAATCTCATTGTATTTTTCTCCTTGAATCATTTCAGAGGCTGGTTCGATAGAGGTTGGTGTAAATCGGAATAGTTGAATCCCGAATTCAGGCGCACGTTTAGCAAGTTCCGTTGCATAACCTTTTTCCTGATTCGGATAAAGAGTAACAAATCCCAGTGAAATCACAAGATTCTCCCCTTTCTTTTATCCTATTTTTGATTGATCATGTTGGTTGGAAAGGAAGAGACAATGCTGCAGAAGCGCTTTTGCGCTTGGGCGAATTTTGTTAGATAATTTATCCTGTTCCTGATTTTTTGATGGTTTCGTATTAACCTCTATAATTGTTGGCTTTCCAGTTTCATCGAGAGCAAGGTCAATCCCTAACTCCGCAAATAATCCGTCCGCTGTTCCATCAATAATTTCAGCAACTTCAAGTGCTAAGTCTCTTATTAATCTCTTAATATGCGGAATCTCTTTCATTTCAAAGTTTTCGAGAAGGACGCTGTGGACCTTTTGAATTTCTCCACCTCTTGCCAGGTTTGAAACAAATTCATCCTTTGAAGATACACGTGCAACAATCGAGGTTAGTTGCCATTTTTCACTGGCTTGTTTTTGACAAAGTACCCGAAAATCCAATGGCTTTTCTTTATAGGAAAGAAGCGGAATACATTGTTGAACGATGAAAGTATGCTGTTTTAGCCTTGAGAATAAAGATTGAAAGAGGGAAGGGAAGCTTTGATGGACCGTCTCGATGTCACCTGAGAACGTTGTATAATCTAAAAAATACGTATCTTCATCCGTTTTTTGAATCCGAAAAATATTTCTCCCCTGGCTCCCATGGACCGGTTTTACAAATACACATTGATATTTTTCAAGCATTTCAAAGAGAACATCTTTATTTGTTAAAAGCATGGTATCAGGTAGGTATGAATGGAGATGCTCATTATCATATAGCATTTCGTGTACTTCCCATTTATTCAGAAAATGATCATTAAAATATGGGATATTGTTCATTTGCAGTTCATTTGTAAAATCGATAAAACTCGAGTGTTGCTCTCGCTTGCGTGAGTGAATCCGATTGTGAACCACATGAGGGTAGGGAACAGAAGATTTTTTCCATATTCCATCGATAAAGATGTACCCTTTTTGGTCATAAAATGTATTTAAGGTAAAAACGTAGAAAAGCACTCCGATTTCGCTTGCGTAGAGTGAAATTTCCTCGCAAAACTCTCCGATTGAACCAAATGATACCTGGTTGTTTTTTTCTGTTGCTTCCGTTAATAGCCCGATAACGGGACCCATTTCTAGTTTGTCATTTGCTTTTTTGAATAACGTTATTGAAAAGTTCTCAGGAGGAAGCTGTAATTCTTTTAATATGAAAGTTGGACATTGAATGACAGGCTCGCTCTCATTAATAGATACGATATTTACCATAAGACTATTCCTGTTACAGTATAATTCAATTGTCTGTTCCTTTTGTAAGCCAAACTTCTTAATAATGATGTCACTCATTTTTATTTGTAAAAAGGAATCCTGCTCGTCAGAAACAGGAATCACCTCGATAAGAATTTTTTTCGTCATCATGATAACCCCATTTGCGTAACTTGACGTTCAAACACTATAATTGATAAGGTGAAAAACAATTTTGTTTCAATATATAGGCAAATGTCTGATATCGTATCGTATGAAAAGACAATAAAAACTGTGAAAAAAAATTAACTTTATTCAGTAGAAGTCCTTTATTTCTATAAGTGGTATGAAATAGTTTGGGGTAAACAATATAGTGGAAATTATTCCTTGCAGAATAAAGTTAAGCCTTCGGCGGATTCCACGATTTTTAAAAGGACATTTTCCGAGCATATGATCAAAGACTAAAAATGCCAAGTTCTTTGGTAACGTCTTTTTGACCCACAGCGTGTGAGCCTAAAAAAATCGGGCAAATACCGCCTTGGTGTATTTGATATTAAGTTAACAAAGGGTGATCTGTATGAACGTTTTTTTAATGATTGTATTAATGATGGTGATTGGAGCCATTATTGGAGGAGTTACGAATTCATTGGCCATTAAGATGTTATTTCGGCCATATAAAGCCATCTATATTGGTGGAAAACGCCTTCCATTTACTCCTGGATTAATCCCGAAGCGTAGGGATGAGTTAGCAAGGCAAATGGGAAGAACCGTGGTAGAGCATCTTTTAACTCCAGAAAGTCTAAAGAAAAAATTACTGGATGAAAGTTTTGTTGCCAACATCGAAGGTTGGGCGAAAGAAGAGGTTTCTAAACTGCTGGATACTGAGAAAAATTTAGTCGAGATTGCTGGACAAGTTGGGATATATAATCTTGATGAACGTGCAGAGGAGCAACTAACTAACCTTATTGAAACCAAATTTAAAAGTCTTTTACATGAAATGGGCCAAAAGGAAATAGGCAATGTCATTCCTGAGGAGCTACTTTCAACTATCGAAAAAAGATTTCCAGCGGTCGCGGAATATATAACCGAAAAAGGTATAGAGTATTTCGAAAGTGAGGAAGGGAAACTTCGACTAAAAAGAATGATCGATGAGTTCCTATCGACCCGTGGAATGCTTGGAAATATGGTACAAATGTTTTTAGGAAACACAAGCTTAATAGATAAGATCCAACCTGAAATTATAAAATTTCTATCAAACCCGGGGACAAAGGAGCTTATACAATCTTTGATTGAAAAAGAGTGGAATAAGGTAAAATCCTGGGAGGTTAATATAATTGTTGAGCAGGTAGGGTCAGAAAAAATTCTTTCATTCCTAAAGGAACAGTCTCTAAACATCTTCCCTGTTAAGAAGTATCTTAAAACTCCTGCAAATGAGGTATTACTACCTTACAAAGAAAGAATCCTTGAGACGATAGTTCCTAAAGGGATTGAGATGGCCGGCGAATTTGTGGCAAATCGTATTGAGAAAATGATGAAAAGCCTAAAGCTCGAGGAAATTGTAAAGGATCAGGTTGGAACATTTTCTGTAGAGCGACTAGAGGAAATGGTGTTAGGTATTTCTAAACGAGAATTCAAGATGATTACCTATTTAGGAGCACTTCTAGGTGGAATCATTGGAATTCTTCAAGGGATTATTGCACAGTTTCTACAATAAACATAAACATAAGCAAATCGCTCTGTATAGAATATCTTAAAATATCCACTCTATTTTTTAGATGAGGGTGAATTATATGGAAATGTTTGTTATAGTGGAAAAGAACCATTTTGCTCGTAATAAATCTGGATAAAGGAGGTAGGTAAAATGGGTGTAAATTTATATGATGTTGCTTATGGTGTTGAAAAGGCGATTCGTGAGAGTGATGAGTTTAAACAACTAAAGCATTTATATGATCAAGTGAATAACGACGAAGGTGCGAAGAAATTATTTGAAAGCTTTCGAAATATTCAGTTATCCCTTCAACAAAAACAAATGATGGGTGAAGATATTTCACAAGAAGAAGTAGAACAGGCTCAGAGACAAGTTGCACTTGTTCAACAACATGATACAATTGCAAAACTTATGGAAGCAGAGCAGCGAATGAGCGTTGTTATCGGCGAATTAAATCAAATCATGCTTAAACCACTTGAAGAATTATACGGAAGTATGGATCAACAATAAGACTTCTTTGGAACCTACGCCAATATGGTGAGGGTTCTTTTTTTTGCTCATATATGTGAAACATTAAGTTTCACATGTTGTCGTCCATTTTTCTATATTAGTCTTTTGTTCTAATCAGTTTCATTTTTTCATAACCATATGTATAGGGGACGCCCAACTGAGAAGGAGGACCTGCCATATGTATAGGTTACTAGCAATAAATGTGGATGGCACATTACTACGTCCAAACGGTCGGCTTCAAAGTGGTACAAAGGAAGCCATCGATTTCGTCCGTGCAAAGGAAGTTTATGTGACTCTCATAACAAGACGTCACTTCCCATCGACAAAAAAAATCGCAAAAGCACTAAAGCTGAACTCATTGCTAATTACGCATAATGGAGGATTCATCAGTGATAACCTTGATGAACCTATTTATGTAAAACGTATTTCAGAAGAGAAAACATTTAATATTGTCCAGGTATTAGAAAACTTTAAATGTAGCATTCGCCTCCAACATGAAAAGTTTTCAATTGGCAATCGCGTAAGATTCCCTGGTAATTTAATCGCAAAAGCAATGTTTGGTTCTGGTGATCCACTCTTTTATCCAATGCAGTTTGTCGATTCGCTTGGGGATTATTTAACAGACAATCCTGTTGCACCACCTAAGATTGAGGTCTATTCACAAAGTGAAAATGAACTGAGGGCAATTAGAGAAACAGTGACTGAGCATTTCAATGACATTCAAGTGGATCTAACAGAACCACATAAGCTAGAAATCACTCCTTTTGGGGTTTCTAAGCTTAATGGATTAAAAACGTTAGCTAATCACTTAAATATTCCTTTGCATGAAGCAGTTGTTATTGGAGATTCAATAGATGATATTGAAATCATTGAATCTGCTGGCTTAGGGGTTGCAATGTGGAATGCACCGAAGGAAGTGAAATTTGCTGCTGACTGGGTGACTCGGTCCAACAATATGAATGGCGTCTCCTATATGATTAAAGAGCATTTCCGTAAGCAGCAAAGAATTGACTTCTTAAAACAAATTAAGATTGAAAAATAGAGATGGGTTGGCCTCCACGGTTTGTGGGGGTTTTTTTATAGGGAGAATGCAGAAACAAAAACTACCCAAAATTCTCATATTGATTAAAAAAGGTACATTCTGTACACTTAAATAAGTATTTTTTTGAAAAGGTGATACAAATTATGCGAATATTATTCAAAGGGCTCGGGGATGACAGGTTTTTACGACCACTACAGCTCATCACGAATCTTTTTTATGAAGAAAGTGAACTCTCAATTAGTGAGTTAGATAATCCTGAGCTATTAATAGACTTCCAATATGAATATAATAGTCCTGTCATAACAACATATGCCAAACTGACTGACATCAAATCCGGGAACGAATTTAAGGGAAGCTATCGTAAGGAATTTCCTCCATTTGAGAATGACAAAGAACTATTTAAAAAGATTAAAAATGCAGTCTCACATGTGTATGTAATGGTGATGCAAGATTTTACAGGTATTACTCAGCCATGGGGAATGCTTACTGGCGTGCGTCCAACAAAACTGTTACACAAAAAGGTTCGAGAGGGAAAATCTCATGAGGTAGCACACAAAGAGCTGAAAGAAGATTACTTAATTACAGATGAAAAACTTGAATTAATGCTCCAAATTGTTGACCGCCAACTCACAATGGTCCCTGATTTATATCAACTACAAAACGAAGTAAGTATTTATATTGGGATTCCTTTCTGCCCAACAAAATGTGCCTATTGTACATTTCCTGCCTATGCGATCAATGGAAGACAAGGTTCGGTTAATTCCTTCCTAGGTGGACTTCATTATGAGATGCGTGAGATGGGGCGTTGGTTGAAGGAAAATCACATTAATATTACAACCGTATATTATGGTGGCGGAACTCCAACAAGTATCACGGCAGAAGAGATGGACATGCTGTATGAAGAAATGTACCAATCCTTCCCAAATGTGAAAAACATTCGTGAAATTACAGTTGAAGCGGGAAGACCGGACACAATTACACCGGAAAAACTAGACGTCCTAAAGAAGTGGAATATTGACCGTATCAGTATTAATCCTCAGTCCTATATACAGGAAACACTGAAAGCGATTGGCCGTCATCACACGGTTGAAGAAACAGTAGAAAAGTTTCATCTTGCACGAAATATGGGGATGAACAATATCAACATGGACTTAATCATTGGCCTTCCGGGCGAAGGAGTAGAAGAGTTCAATTATACCCTTTCAGAAACAAAAAAGCTTATGCCAGAGTCACTAACTGTTCATACTTTATCCTTTAAGCGTGCGTCTGAAATGACACGAAATAAGAAAAAATATAAGGTTGCCGGCCGTGAGGAAATTACAGAGATGATGAATAATGCTTCAACATGGACAAAGGAACACGGGTATGTCCCATATTATTTATATCGAATGAAGAACATACTTGGAAACTTAGAGAATGTTGGCTATTCACTACCAGGGCAAGAGAGTATCTACAATATTATGATTATGGAAGAAATGCAAACAATCATCGGCTTAGGCTGTGGGGCAGCTAGCAAATTTATTGATCCTATGACGGGGAAGATTACTCAATTTGCAAACCCGAAGGATCCGAAATCCTACAATGATCATTTTATTGAATACACGAACAAAAAAATCGAGATTTTAAACGATTTATTTGGAGTAGCAAAAGGGGTATAGGAAACTATACCTCTTTTTTTTCGTTCATAGTTGAAATGAATCTTTAGGAAACGTGTAAACTTCTTCTCAATGGTATTTTCTATTGATTTTTGGATTCTCTTAGTTTTATTGCTGTTTTCCATGTCAAGCTTGAGTGATCAACTCGGTTATAATTTTCTGTATTAAAAAAAAGCAAAAAAAATTTGCGGTTAGGAGCAAAAAAAATTAGCGTAGCAAAATAAATTTGCTCTAAAAGTTTTTAAAACGGTGACTGAATGTGTTTGTAAAGTTGGCACACTTCTTGCATAAATGTAGGTTGACCAAAAAATTAATGGGGGATGAAAAGATGGTACAGCCATATAAACATGAAGCATTTACAGATTTTTCTATCGAGGCTAATCAAGACGCATACAAAAAGGGATTACAAACAGTAGAAAGTTACTTAGGCCAAGATTATGATTTATTAATCGGGGGAGAGCGAATTACTACTGACGATAAAATTATATCAATTAATCCAGCTAATAAAGAAGAAGTCGTTGGACGCGTATCAAAAGCAAATCGTGAGTTAGCTGAAAAGGCTATGCAAGCGGCTGTGGAAGCTTTTAAAACATGGAAAAAGGTGTCAGCGGAAACACGTGCGGACGTATTATTTAAAGCGGCTGCTATCATTCGCCGCCGTAAACATGAGTTTTCTGCTTTACTTACGAAAGAAGCAGGAAAGCCATGGAGAGAAGCAGATGCTGATACAGCTGAAGCTATTGACTTTCTTGAATTTTACGGTAGGGAAATGCTAAGAATCAAAGATGGTGTTAAAGTAAACAGCCGTCCGAATGAATTTAATCGTTATGATTATATTCCATTAGGTGTTGGTGTTATCATTTCTCCTTGGAACTTCCCGCTTGCCATCATGGCTGGAACAACTGTAGCTGCAATTGTTGCTGGCAATACTGTTCTATTAAAACCTGCTTCTACAACTCCAATTGTGGCAGCGAAATTTGTTGAAGTGATGGAAGAGGCAGGTCTTCCTGCAGGTGTTCTTAATTTTGTTCCTGGAAACGGTTCTGAAGTTGGAGATTATTTAGTTGATCATAAAGATACTCGTTTCATTTCATTCACAGGTTCTCGTGACGTTGGACTACGAATCAACGAGCGCGCATCTAAATTGAATGACGGCCAAATCTGGATCAAACGTGTAATCGCTGAAATGGGCGGTAAAGACACAATCGTTGTAGATAAAGAGGCCGATCTTGAATTAGCAGCTCAATCTATTGTGTCTTCAGCGTTTGGTTTCTCTGGACAAAAATGTTCAGCATGTTCCCGTGCAGTTATTGTCGAAGATGTATATGATGAAGTGCTAAGCCGTGTTGTTGAATTAACAAATGAATTAACACAAGGGGATCCAGCAGATTATCGTAATTACATGGCTACAGTGATTGACCAAAATGCATTTGATAAAATCATGAGCTATATTGAAATTGGTAAGAAAGAAGGAAAGCTAATGACAGGTGGAGAAGGAGACAGCTCCAAAGGCTTCTTCATTAAGCCGACGGTATTCGCTGACCTTACCCCAGACGCACGTATCATGAAGGAAGAAATCTTTGGACCAGTAGTCGGCTTCACAAAAGCAAAGGATTTCGATCATGCTATTGAAATTGCGAATGACACGGAATACGGCTTAACAGGTGCAGTAATTACAAACAACCGTGTCAACATTCAAAAAGCACGTGAAGATTTCCATGTAGGTAACCTTTACTTTAACCGTGGTTGTACGGGTGCAATTGTTGGCTACCAGCCTTTTGGTGGATTCAACATGTCAGGAACAGACTCAAAAGCAGGCGGACCTGACTACATTCAGTTGCATATGCAAGCAAAAACAACTTCTGAAATGTATTAGGAACGCGTACTTAACCAAATACTTTCTATTAAACTCAAAATCTCGTGGGGAGAGAATAGTATGATGACTCAAACAAGAAAATCACAAACATTAATAGAGCAATCTGAAAAATTTGGTGCACACAATTATAACCCGCTTCCAGTTGTAATTTCAAAAGCTGAAGGAGTATGGGTGGAAGATCCTGAAGGCAATAAATATATGGATATGTTGAGTGCTTATTCTGCAGTTAATCAGGGGCACCGCCACCCAAAAATCATTCAGGCGTTAAAAGAACAGGCTGATCGTGTGACATTAACCTCTCGTGCATTTCATAATGACCAGCTTGGCCCATGGTATGAAATGATTTGTAAATTAACAAGGAAAGAAATGGCTTTACCTATGAATACTGGGGCTGAAGCTGTGGAAACGGCGATTAAAGCTGCACGCCGCTGGGCATATGATGTAAAAGGTGTAGCTGAAAATCAGGCTGAGATTATTGCGTGTGTGGGTAATTTTCATGGTCGAACTATGACGGCTGTGTCACTTTCCTCTGAAGCAGAATATCAACGAGGATTTGGTCCAATGCTGCCAGGTATTAAACTAATCCCTTTTGGTGACTTAGAAGCTTTGAAAAATGCTATTACGACAAATACAGCAGCTTTCCTAGTTGAGCCTATCCAAGGTGAAGCTGGAATTGTGATTCCACCTGAAGGATTCTTAAAGAATGCATCAGAATTATGTAAAGAAAACAATGTTCTCTTTATTGTCGACGAAATACAATCCGGATTAGCTCGCTCGGGTAAAATGTTTGCATGTGACTGGGAAGATGTCAATCCTGATATGTTTATTTTAGGAAAAGCACTCGGTGGCGGGGTATTCCCGATTTCTTGTGTAGTTGCTAGCAAAGACATACTTGGCGTATTTAATCCTGGATCACACGGTTCAACTTTCGGTGGAAACCCAATGGCATGTGCCGTATCAGTTGCTTCTATGAATGTACTTATTGAAGAAAGACTGGCAGGTCGTTCTTTAGAACTTGGTGAGTATTTCATGGGGAAGTTAAAAGAAATTAATAACCCAATCATTAAAGAGGTTCGCGGTCGCGGTTTGTTTATCGGTGTAGAGCTTATAGAACCTGCCCGCATATATTGCGAAGCATTAAAAGAAGAAGGTCTTTTATGTAAAGAAACTCATGATACAGTTATTCGTTTTGCTCCTCCATTAGTAATTAGTAAAGAGGAATTAGATTGGGCAATTGAAAAAATTAGCAAAGTTTTAGATTTATGTTAACGGGAATTCGTTTTTTAATATAAAGATATCGTGGTGCCAATAGGGGGACTAGGGTGAATGTTAATAGAATATAGAATATTTTAATTCTTTATACAATTGTATTGACGTCAATTTTTATATAACGTATATTTATAACTAAGTTTAACACTTAGTGTATACGGTATACTGTATACAGTATACCGTATACTTATATTGATATTGGTAATTTAGTAGACTTTATTTAAATACTTGTTAACTTCTACACATGCTGTTCATTGGTACAATCTTTTTGCAAAACTTCCAGTTCTGAATATTTTGAATAATTGGAAATAATATGAAATCCTTGTTGTTTTCTATAGTTAGCCATCACGAAATGAAAGCAGTTACATTGAGTAACGGCAGTAAAATATTGTCTAATATGTACCTAACAATGTAATGGCAAATTGATGTGTTGGAAAACTATGAAATATAAAAAATATTAGAAGGAGGTCAAAAAAGTGAACAAAATTATATCATTTTTATGCTTATCGGTATTATTTGCATTTATTCTTGTTGGTTGTAGCAGTAATGCTGAAAAATCGAAAGGTGATGGTGGTGGTGCTGAACCTACGACAATACAACTTGGACATGCATTGTCTGAAGGTACTCCTGCTGCCGAATTAATTAAAGAAATGGCTGCGAATGTCGAGGAACAAACAGAGGGACGAGTCGTGTTCAAAGTTTTCCCGAACAGCCAGTTAGGTTCCGAAGTAGAAATGTTAGAGCAAATAAAATTAGGAACCATGGGATCAGGTGCAATCATGATTGGTTCTATGCAAAACCTAAATAAGACAATGGCGATTGAGGATTTGCCATACATGTGGGCAGATGCTGAACATGCGCGTGCTGCATATGATGGGGAATTTGGAGAATACCTAGGAAATGTGATGAAAGAAGAAGGTATGACAAAAATTGGTTATCTTGAGTGGGGCTTTAGACACATTACAAATAACCAGAAGCCAATTGTTAAGCCAGAAGACATGAAAGGTATGTCAATTCGTGTGGCTGAAACAGAACTTCGTGTAGACACTTTTGAAGAAGTTGGGGCACTTCCGACTGTTATGGCATTCAGCGAACTTTATGGTGCATTGCAGCAAGGAACAGTTGATGCACAAGAAAACCCACTTTCTAATATCGTAGCTGCTAAGTTTGACGAAGTTCAAGAATATCTATCACTTTCTGGTCACTTCTACAATACAGTAATGATGGTTGTTGATACTGATGTTTGGGGGAAAATCTCAGCAGAAGATCAAGAAATAATTCTAGCAGAAGCAGATAGAATTTCTAAGGAAGTTCGAACTGTAAATGATTCTAAAGAACAAGAATACATTGACACACTCAAAGAACGTGGAATGAAGGTTAATGATGATGTTGATAAGGAAGCATTCCGTGAAGCAATGCTACCAGTCTATGACAAATGGGAAAAAGAAGTATTTGGTACTGAGTTAATGGACATTTACAGAGCAGCTTCCGGATATTAAGGATTAACATTCTCTCTGTTTGGGTCATAAAGATCTGAACAGGGAGAATTATTTTCCATAGGAAAAAGTATTAACTAAAGGAGCCATTCTATGATTACTAAATTAACCAATATACTTGTTAAGTTGTTGTCTACGCTTTGTATGATTATGATTACGGGCTTAACAGCTATTGTTTTTATACAGGTTATCTCAAGATATGTTGGAATTTCATTACCTGGAACAGAAGAATTGGCAAGGCTGATGGTTATTTGGCTAACATTTTTAGGGTGTAGCTTAGCCATGTATGAAAAGATACATTTATCTGTCGACTTCTTAGTTGATATGATGCCAAAAAGTATAAGCAAGAAGGTTGGTATATTTATTCAATGCATTATGATCCTCTTTTTCGGTGTATTGATGGTCTATGGATTCCGACTTTCTATATTAGCATGGGGCTCGACATCTTCTACATTGACGATACCTATGGGCCTATTTTATATCATGATTCCGATAAGTTCGATCTTTTCCATCTATTTCATCATACTTAATATGTTTGGTTCTTCTAAAAAAGGAGGAATTGTTGAATTATGATGATCATTACGATTTTAGCTCTATTCTTTTTCTTCCTTTTTCTAGGAATGCCAATTGCGTTTACGATGGGTATTGTAACGATAGGTATGCTGGTATTAACCGATGTATCATTAGAAATGATGGTGCAGCGAATGTTTGCTGGAGTTAACAACTTCTCATATCTTGCCCTCCCGTTATTTATCCTAGCAGGTAACATCATGGGTAAAGGTGGTTTAACGAAGCGTTTGATGGGATTAGCAAATGCTCTAGTTGGGAAGTTGCCAGGGGGACTTGGGATGACGGCAGTTGTTACTAGCGCCTTATTTGGTGCCGTGTCGGGTTCAACTGTTGCGACAACATATGCGGTAGGATCTGTTATTGTACCTCGTATGAAAGAACAAAACTACAGCAGAGGCTTTATTGCAAGTATCGTTGGTCCTTCGGGTGTCTTAGGATTAATTATTCCTCCAAGTATAACAATGGTTATCCTTGGCATAACAGCTAATATCTCTATTGGGGATTTATTTCTTGCCGGATTTTTACCTGGTATTATACTTGTTATTCTTTTATGTATCTATGTTGCCTTTATGTCTAAACGTAAAAACTTTGGGGTCATCCACCAAGAAAAAATAAGTGGAAAAGAATTTTTAAAGATTTGTAGGGAAGCGTTCTTCCCGCTAATGACACCGGTATTTATTCTTGCTGGGATATTTAGTGGCCTTGTCACAGCAACCGAAGCAGCTGTTGTTGCGGTAGTATATGGCTTTATTTTGTCCTTGTTCTATAAAGAATTAACGTATAAAAAGTTTAAGCAAATCATGGTCAGTTCAGCTTCGACATCAGCAACAATATTAATTATTATTTCTGTTGCGAATGCATTTACATATGTGTTAACAACAAATCAAATCCCTGCAATGATTTCAGAATTCTTCTTGCAGTATGCCCATACTCCACTTCAATTCTTATTGGTTGTTTCATTAATTCTGTTCATTTTAGGTACGCTTACTGAAGTAACCTCATTAATTATATTGTTGAGTCCGATTTTTATGCCGATTGCGATGCAGTATGGCATCGACCCAATTCACTTCGGAATGGTATTGTGCATGAACTTTGCGTTAGCAAATGTAACACCGCCAGTTGGTCTGTCCTTAATTGCCGGATGTAGTATCACTGATCGTAAAATGGGAATTGAGCATACATTCCCATATGTATTACATGTAATTGGAATTTTAATTATTTTTGTATTGTTAATTATATTCGTTCCAGCTATTTCAACATTTATGCCAGCATTGTTCAGATAGAAGGTGAATCAATTGATTAGAAAAACAGAGAAGAAAAAGATTATTGAAAATCCACGTGGAGGAGAGGGCACCATTGAGTTATATGAAATCTTTGGTTCAGATGAAACGTTGGGTAATGTTTCTCTTTTTGCCAAGGTTGTTTTGAAACCACAAACAATAATTGGGTTCCATGAACATCATGGTGAGGCCGAGGTTTACTATGTGACGAAAGGGAAGGGCTTTTTCATAAGGAATAATCAAGAACGCATTGCTGTCAAAGCAGGCGATGCGTGCATGATGGAAGTTGGCCATGGTCATGGAATGGAAAATCCGAATGATGAAGAAATGGAAATCATCGCGGTAGTTTACCCTGAAAGGTAGGGAAAACGAAGGGAAATTTCATGAAGGTAATTGAGGCTAGTGAAATCTGACTGGGGATTTTAGAAAAGGTTCAACATGAAGTGAGTGCAACACATACCTACTTAAGGATTATTACTATCCACACGTAACAGTAAAAAGGGGGATAACGATGGATATTTTATTGAATAAAAGGGTTACGGATATTCAGGTTCCCAGTATAAGAAAATTTTCTAATATGGTTGCCGACTATCCTAATTCGATTAATCTAACCCTTGGACAGCCTGATTTTAGCACACCTGAGCATATTAAAGAAGCAGGGATTTCAGCAATAAGACAGAATTTAACTTCATATACTCATAACGCAGGGTTAATCGACCTTAGACAAGCTGCAAGTGACTTTTTGAAACATAAATACGGCTTACAATACGATGCCGAAACAGAAATCATTGTAACGAACGGGGCGACTGAGGCAATTGATACAGCCTTTCGTACTATTTTGAGAGAGGGAGACGAAGTCCTTCTTCCAGTTCCTATTTATCCAGGTTACGAACCGCTCATCAAATTATGCGGCGCTACTCCAGTATATATTGATGTGACGCAGGATCAATTTAAGCTTAATGCTGAGTTGATTAAAAGCAAACTTACGGAAAAAACACGCTGTTTGGTTCTTTGCTCTCCATCTAATCCATTAGGAAGCATGTTAGATGAACAAAATTTGAATGAAATTGCTAGTCTTCTAATGGAAAAGGATATTTTCATAGTTTCAGATGAAATTTACAGTGAGCTGACTTTTGACAAAAAGCATTATTCTATCGCTGCTATCCCTGGAATGAGAGAAAAGACAATTGTCATTAACGGTCTTGCAAAGTCTCATTCGATGACAGGGTGGAGAATTGGTTTTACCTTTGCACCAGCTTATTTATCTGAAGAAATGCTAAAAATTCATCTTTATAATTCAGTTTGTGCAAGCACAATTAGCCAGTATGCAGCAATTGAAGCACTCACAAATGGAATAAATGACGCAAACGAAATGGCTGTAGAATACAGGAAAAGAAGAGATTATGTTTGTGACCGTTTAATGAAGATGGGACTTGATGTAATAAAACCAGAAGGTGCTTTTTATGTTTTTCCTTCAATAAAAAGCACAAATATGACTTCAGAGAATTTTTCGTTAAAGCTATTACAAGAAGCAAAAGTTGCTGTTGTTCCGGGTAATGGATTTACCGAGTTTGGTGAAGGATTTATCAGAATTTCTTATGCAGCCTCTATGGAAATGCTACAAGAAGCTTTAGATAGATTAGAGCTATTTATGGATAGCATTATGAAAAACAGAACAGTAGAGAAATGTTAATAAGATGAAGTATGGTAACAGGAAAGTTTTAAATGAAAAAGGGGATTATGATGCAAAAACTGAAATCTGCTGGTTCATTATCTGATCAAGCGTACGATGTAATTAAAAATGCCATTATCAATAATGAAATAAAACCTTTGGAATATTTAACTGAAGAACATTTAGGAGAAAAACTGGGGATAAGCCGGACTCCTATTCGTACGGCTTTAAAAAGGTTAGTATATGAAGGTCTGGTTGAGATGGAATTAAACAAACAGACTAGAGTTCGAGCAATTTCAATAGAAGAAGCACAAGACTATCAGGTTTTGAGAGAATCGCTGGAACCTTTAGCAGCAAAACTTGCCTGCATAACCATTGATGCTGAGCAGTTAGAGTTTTTAAAAGAGATATGTATTCAACAGCAGGAAAGTATCGTCGAAAAGAACTTTAGTCAATTCATTAATTTGGATACCCAATTTCACAGCTATCTTGCCGAGTTCACAAATAATCATAAATTAAAGGAATTTATTAATTCTCTTCGCATTCAGATGCAAAGATATATAATTTTAACGAATACAATACGAACGAGTGCGACTGAAGCCATTGAAGAACATTTTCAAATTATAACCGCTTTAGAAAGAAAAGACCCTGAAGAAGCAGCAACATGTATGGCTAATCATATAAAAAATATATCCAATCGACTTGGTCTTACTGCAAAAGAAGAATAAATATCACTGCCAAGACGCTCTAGGTAAAAAGATACATACTGGAGCTTCTTGCACAATTTTAAACCAAAAGTCATTTTTTTACATGTTTATTGTATACAAATACAAATGCAAATACAATAATGAAAAAGGGGTTAGAAGGAAATGACGGAATATCAGTGGGCAACAAAAGAAGGGCTTCGTCAATTGCTATGCGAGGTAGTTAGTTGGGATAGTAGGACACTCACAGCGGGAGAAAGGGATTTCCCCGCTAAAGTATCAGAAAAACTGAAAAGTCTGCCTTACTTTCAAGAGAATCCCTCTCATCTTGATCTTCATGATGCAGATCTTGGCAGAAGATTTGTAACCGCTTTATACAAACACCCTGAAGCAGAGGAAACAATTGTACTTATTAGCCATTTTGATACAGTATATACGGATGAATACGGTGATATAGAGGAATTTGCTTTTCGTCCAGAGGAATTAACACAATTACTTCATAGCCGAATCGACAGTTTGCCTGAGGATGCACAAAAGGATCTTCTTTCTGGTGAGTATTTATTTGGACGAGGCACGATGGATATGAAAATGGGACTTGTCATGCATATGGGGATAATTGAAAAGGCTACTACAGAAAAATGGCCAATTAATCTTGTTCTATTAACTGTTCCAGATGAAGAGGTTAATTCTTCGGGAATGCGAGCAGCTGTGTCGAAGTTAGTAGAAATGCGTGAACAACATGCCCTCAATTATAAGCTTTTCTTAAACGGTGAGCCGGTATTTAGTCAGCAACCAGGAGACCCTAACTATTATATTTACTCAGGGTCAATCGGAAAGATTATGCCGTCAGTGTTTTTTTACGGACGTGAAACCCACGTAGGTGAACCACTTAGTGGTATTACCGCAAACTATATTGCTTCGTTTATGACAAAGGAAATGGAATGGAACGCCAAGCTTCAGGAAACGGTGATGGGGGAGAAGACTCCACTTCCTGTTACGCTGCAGCAAAAGGATTTGAAAATGGAGTACTCAACCCAGACTCCATTCCGTGCAGTCGCATTGTACAACGTGTTTTTAATGAAACGAAATGCAGCAGAAATTATGGATATTTTTGAAGGCATTGCTAGAAATGCTGCAAAGTCTTGTAACGAAGACTATCAAAAAATCTGTTCCACTCAGGGCGTCAAGCCTGTAGGAGAAATTCGTGTTTACCGCTATGAGGAACTACTAGATTACGCTATTCGAAAACTTGGCCAAGACTTTGTTGAATCAGTTAAGACCGAAATTCTCGGGAATAACGAGTGGAGTGATCGAGATAAATCCTTCCAAATTGTTGATTCATTGATGATTGAGTGTCAAGAGCTTTCACCGGCGATGGTTTTACTCTATGCACCTCCATATTATCCTGCTGTAAATTCGTCTGATTGTGACTTTATTATTGAATGTGTAGATTATGTCAAGTCACATAGCATGGAGAAGTTTGAATTACCAGTAAAGCAAGTTCACTATTTCAATGGCATAAGCGATCTTAGTTACGTGAACTACAAGGAAGAAGGCGAAGGTTGGACTTCTTTCATCTCCAATACACCGGTTTGGGGTGGGAACTACAGCATCCCATTTGAGGAAATGAAACAACTTCAGGCACCCGTATTGAATGTCGGGCCATTCGGCAAAGATGCCCACAAGCGAACAGAACGCCTTCATATGAAGAGTGCTTTCGAAGAGGTACCTTCTCTTGTAGAGGGGTTAATCCGCCATATTTCAAATTCGGCAGGTGCTTGTCAAAACTCTATTAGTAATTCTTTATAGGAATATATATAATAGTAAATATTACCTTTTAAAATGATACCAATAGATAGGACACTTGAAAAATTGTGTTTTATCTATAGGTATTTTTTTTATACTTAAAACTAAATATTTGGGGATTAGGTCTTTTTTCTTTTCAAAAAGGAGGATTTTTCTGTGAAATGAGGAATTATTCAAGTACTGGAACTCATAAAGTTAAACAGACTCCTTTTTATTAAATGTAAACGCTTTCTATTTTGTTTCTATTAGACAAGACTTTCACAAAAATACCACATTATATTTACCCATCATGAAACATACATTGATAAAAACAAACCCTTATTACTAGGAGGGATAATAATGACGGCACGTTATTTACAAGACGAGCATCATATATTTCGGGATGCCTTTCAAAAGTTTCTTGAAAAAGAAGCATATCCCTTTTATAACGATTGGGAAAAAAACGGGATAATCCCTCGTTCTTTTTGGACGAAAATGGGAGAGAATGGCTTTTTATGTCCATGGGTTGATGAAAAATATGGAGGCCTTAATGCTGATTTTGGCTATACTGTCGTCATTAACGAAGAGCTTGAACGAGTTGGAGCAAGCATGATAGGAATAGGACTTCATAGTGATATCGTGGTCCCTTATTTAAATGAATATGGCACAGAGGAACAAAAACAAAGATGGTTGCCAACATGTATATCAGGTGAAATGATTACAGCAATAGCGATGACAGAGCCAGGTGCTGGTTCTGATTTGGCAGGGATTAAAACGACTGCTGTAAAGAATGGTGTCCATTACATTGTAAACGGTCAGAAAACATTTATAACAAACGGCATTCATGCGGATTTAGTCGTTGTTGTTTGTAAAACAGATCCGAAAGAAAAACATAAAGGAATTAGTTTGTTAGCAATTGAAAAAGATACCCCAGGATTTACTCGTGGAAGGAAACTCGATAAGGTTGGTCTTCATGCCCAAGATACAGCAGAACTGATTTTTGAAGATGCAATTGTTCCTGCTGAAAATCTTATTGGAATTGAGGGGAAGGGCTTTTATTACTTGATGCAACAGCTCCAGCAAGAACGATTAATTGTTGCAATATCCGCTCAAATTGCAGCTGAAACAATGCTAAAGCTAACAATGAAATATGTTAAAGAGCGTGATGCTTTTGGGCGGCCAATTAGTAAATTCCAACATATTCAATTTAGACTTGCAGAGATGGCAACTGAAGTTGAAATAGGTAGAACCTTTTTAGATGATTTGATTGAGAAACATATCGCAGGAAAGGATGTGGTGACAAAGGTTTCCATGGCAAAATGGTGGTTAACCGATATGGCAAAAAAAGTCGCAGCTGAATGTATGCACCTACATGGTGGATACGGATATATGGAGGAATACGAGATAGCGAGACGGTATCGTGACACACCAGTATCGGCGATTTATGCAGGGACAAATGAAATCATGAAAACGATAATCGCAAAAAATATGGGGCTATAAGTTTACGAGAGTAACTTGCCTTTTTCAAATAATTTTGAAGTGGGGGAATGGATTATGATGAATGTACCATTGCTAGTTTCATCAATGCTCGAGCGTGCAGAGAGGTATTTTCCAAAGAAAACTGTTGTTTCGAGAACTTCAAATGGAATTGTAACTCATACTTATAAAGAGATAGGTGAACGAACAAGAAGATTATCAAGTGCACTTGACAAAATCGGGGTAAGTAAAGGTGAGCGTGTCGGAACATTAGCATGGAATCATCATCGTCATCTAGAAGCTTATTTTGCGATTCCTGGTATTGGTGCAGTTCTTCATACCATCAATATCCGCATTTCACCTGCGCATATAGTCTACATCATCAATCACGCAGAAGATAAGGTACTGCTTTTTGATGAAGATCTACTTCCATTATTAGAAAAGGTTAAGGATCAATTAAAAACAGTTGAGGCGTTCATCATTATGACTGATAAGGATGAATTGCCAGAAACAAACTTAGAACCACTTTATCATTATGAAAAAATTGTAAATGAAGGAAACCCTACTTTCGAATTTAAGAAAGACCTTGATGAAAATGATCCTGTAGGGATGTGCTACACCTCTGCAACAACTGGTAATCCGAAAGGGGTTGTCTATTCAAATCGCGGAGTTGTCTTACACAGTATGGCACTAGGTTTAGCCGATGGTTCAGGATTGACGGAAAGTGATATTGCGATGCCAGTTGTTCCGATGTTCCACGTAAATGCCTGGGGATTACCTTTTGCGGCGGTGTGGTTTGGAACCACTCTCGTTATGCCGGGACCCTATTTTACTCCAAAGGTATTGGCTGAATTAATAGATTCCGAGAAAGTAACAATGACTGCGGGTGTACCAACAATCTGGCTTGGGCTTCTTAATGAACTAGAACAAGGCAGCTACGATACAAGCAGTCTAACTCGTATTTTATGTGGTGGTTCTGCAGCTCCAAAGGGGCTTATTAAAGCGTTTGAAACAAAATACAAAATCCCGTTTATCCATGCTTATGGGATGACAGAAACAACACCACTTGTTGTTTTGTCGCGTCTAAAAAGCTATCAAAATAATCTATCAGAAGAGGAAAAATTAGAAATACGCTCGAAACAAGGCTCTATCGTCCCCCTCGTTGAAATGAAAGTTGTAGGGGCAAATGGAGAAGTGGCCAATGACGGTAAAGAAATGGGAGAGTTATTGTTAAGAGGAAATTGGATTGCGGATGAGTATTATAAGGATGAGCGAACAAATGATGCGTTCCGAGATGGGTGGTTACATACCGGAGATGTAGTCACAGTAGATGAAGAAGGAATTGTGAAGATTGTTGATCGAACAAAGGATCTAATCAAGAGTGGTGGAGAATGGATATCCTCTGTTGATATTGAGAATGCACTTATGGCCCATGAGGCAGTATTTGAAGCGGCGGTTATTGCAGTACCGCATGAAAGATGGCAAGAACGGCCAGTTGCATGTGTAGTGTTAAAAGATGCTGCAAAGGACCAAATTACAAAGGATGAGCTATATGAGTTTCTAAAGCCACAATTTGCGAAATGGTGGTTGCCAGATGACATCATCTTCATGGATGATATCCCGAAAACATCAGTAGGAAAGTTCTTGAAAAGAGCCCTTCGAGACCAACTGAAAGACCATCTATCACAAGTTAAGTAAACATGTAGGACACCTCGAAAGAAACTGTATGAAGAGGATCGGAACTAGATAAAACCAGGAGATGGCGTTATCACAAAGATGGAAAAGAGGTTCGGTATTGGGCAAAACTAGGAGATAGCGAACCCGGAAAGATGGAAAAGAGGTTCGGTATTGGGCAAAACTAGGAGATTGTGAACCTGGAAATATGGAAAAGAGGTTCGGTATTGGGTAAAACTAGGAGATAGCGAACCCGGAAAGATGGAAAAGAGGTTCGGTATTGGGCAAAACTAGGAGATTGTGAACCTGCAAAGATGGAAAAGAGGTTAGGTATTGGGTAAAACTAGGAGATTGTGAATCTGCAAAGATGGAAAAGAGGTTAGGTATTGGGCAAAACTAGGAGATTGTGAACCTGCAAAGATGGAAAAGAGGTTAGGTATTGGGCAAAACTAGGAGATAGCGAACCCGCAAAGATAGAAAAGAGGTTCACAACTGGATAACTTTAGGAGATAGCGAACCCGGAAATTCGCAAACTCAATATAGAGGTAAAAATTCTGGGTAAATTTAGTAGATAACTAACTTGCAAAAGGGTCATCCAAAAACTTTGGATGACCTTATCAATTTGTTGAAAACGGTTTCTTTTAAGGTAATATCATTATATAATAGTAGAAACACCACTAAGGGGGCTTAATAATGGCAATCGAACAAGTAGAAAAAGTGTTTCTTCATATTGATGAGCGAGTAGCCTATCTTACTCTAAATCGCCCAGAAGCACTAAATTCGATGGATATTGAAATGCTTAACCAAATTTTACATAGTTTAAAAGAAGTAGCTGCCAACGATGGAGTGGATATCCTTGTATTGGCTGGTAGTGGACGAGGCTTTTCAGCTGGTGGAGATATTAAAACAATGTTAAGTTCAACTGACGAAAGTGCTTTTGCACCTGTGATGGAACTTATTTCAGAAATAATGAAAACGCTATACTTGTTACCGAAGCTAGTAATCAGCGCAATCCATGGACCAGCTGCTGGCCTTGGGTTAAGCTTTGCGTTAGGTGCTGATTACATCATAGCTGATCGACAATCCAGATTAGCTATGAACTTTATCGGAATCGGCCTAATTCCTGATGGTGGTGCACATTTCTTTCTTGAAAAAAGACTTGGCGAAGCAAGAGCAAAACATTTAATTTGGGAAGGAAAGCAATTGTCTCCTGGTGAAGCCTTGCACCTCGGATTAATTGATGAGGTTGCAGAGGAAGAACTGCAAACAGCAGTCATTCATAAGGTGAAAAAGTGGAAAAAGAAACCTGTACTTGCCATGATTCAAACTAAGTCTATCTACAATCAAATGCACTTATCAGAGCTTGAAAAAATATTGGAATTAGAAAAACACGGACAGTATGCAATGAGAAGTACGAAGGATCACCGTGAGGGCATTCAAGCCTTTTTAGAAAAAAGAAAACCAGTTTTTAAAGGTGAATAATGAAAAAATCCCGTTGAAAGCACAGCGGGATTTTTTAATAAATAAAAACAGGTACCCCAAATTGGGTGCCTGCCTAACGATGAAATAACACTAATTTTCCTGCTGTGCTTGTGCAACGATGTGTTGTTTCTAAATAGTTTTTTTCTATCAGTATTCTTTCGCCAGTTTCCTTTGCCTCTTTTTCAGTAGCAGCTTCAAATGTTTCTTCGAGTAATTTTTCTCCCGTTTTATCAAACACTGTTAACACATAGTTCATATCAGAGTCCCCCATAAATAAAGTTAAAATTCAGATACTTAAAGTGTAGTTGATTGCAAGTTCCAGCGCAATATATACAATAAATAAATGTGTTATGATAATTTTTGAAACTTTTTCCTAACTCATTCGTAAAAAACAACAGGAAAAGGAGGAGTCGAAATGGCATTACAGCTAGAAAATGTGACAAAACGATTCGGTAGCTTCACAGCAGTAGATAACCTATCAATCGAAATTCCTGAGCGTGAAATGTTTGGATTTCTAGGCGCCAATGGGGCAGGAAAGACAACAACATTTCGAATGATACTTGGATTATTAGATGCCAGTGATGGCCGAATTAGTTGGGATGGAAAAAAGATTAATTACGATACAAGCCATATGATTGGGTACTTACCAGAAGAAAGAGGACTTTACCCAAAAATGAAGGTGCGTGATCAACTTGTGTACCTTGCGAGACTACGCGGTATGCAAAAACAGGATATTTTAAAACAAATTGATTACTGGTTAGAACGATTTAAGGTTCCTGAATATGCGACAAAAAAAGTTGAGGAATTATCAAAAGGGAACCAGCAAAAAATACAGTTTATTGCATCTGTTATTCATAAGCCGAAGTTACTAATTCTTGATGAACCATTCAGCGGGCTTGACCCTGTGAATGTAGAGCTTCTAAAAGAAGCCGTTGTGGATTTGAAAAATGAAGGGACCTCAATTGTATTTTCAAGTCACCGGATGGAACATGTTGAGGAATTATGTGAACATTTATGCATTATGCATCACGGCAAACCTGTTGTCCATGGTTCTCTAAAAGAAATTAAGCGTTCTTTTGGAAAGAAAAATGTCATCGTACATGCCGATTTTGATATCAGTCATTTAAAAACATTAGCAGGTGTAACAAGGGTGAAGGAAACTGCGGAGGGACTCAATTTACAGGTTGAAAGTGAACAAATATCACAAAAAATACTAGATTCTATAGTAGGAAAAGGCTTTGTTCGAAAGTTTGTATTAGAGGAACCTTCCTTAAATGATATTTTTATCGAAAAGGTAGGTGCTTCTTATGAATAAGTTTTGGATTATCCTTTTTCACACCTATGTGAGTAAATTAAAAACACAATCATTTATTATTACGACATTGATAACGGCACTCATTATCTTTGGTCTAGCAAATATTCAAACCATCATTGACAAATTTGATGAAGATGAGACAACCCATGTAGCAGTTCTTAGCGAGTCAGATGAGCTTTATCAAGCGTATGAACAGACTTTATCAGCTATGTCTAGTGATATCGTCATTGAGAAAATGGAAGGGGCAGAAGAGAATGCCCAAGAACGGGTTACTAACGAAGAATTAACCGGTTATCTTATCCTAACTGAAAGTTCAGAGGGTCTACCAGAGGGAGTTTATAAGGCACCGTCGATAACAGATTCAGAAATCACTGGGCAACTAGAACAGGCTCTTCAACAGTTGAAGGTGACAATCGCAACCACAAAAGCGGGATTAACCCCTGATCAGATTAATCAATTGTATGCACCCGTCCAATTTGATAAAGTGGCCCTTGAAGAAAACGCAAAATCGGAAGAAGAACTTAATCAAGCGCGTGGTTTAGTATACGTCCTTTTATTTGTTATCTATTTTGCAGTCATCATGTATGCAAATATGATTGCGATGGAAGTTGCTACTGAAAAATCATCTCGTGTTATGGAAATATTGATTTCGAGTGTTTCTCCTATTAAGCAAATGTTCGGTAAGATACTTGGTATTGCATTATTGAGCCTAACTCAATTTGCTGTGATTTTATTGGTCGGATATGGCTCCTTAAAGCAAAGCATGGGTGGTATGGAGGGCGGATTTTTTGAAGTATTTGGTTTTGGCGATTTGCCCGTATCAACCTTTGTTTACGCTGGTGTTTTCTTCATTTTGGGATACTTCTTATATGCAACACTTGCAGCCTTCTTAGGGTCTTTAGTAAGTCGAATTGAAGATGTTCAACAAATGATCACACCGATGACCTTGTTAATCGTAGCCGCATTTATGATTGCAATGTTTGGGCTAACAAAACCGGAATCATCCGCGATTACAATTACTTCTTATATTCCATTTTTCGCACCAATGATCATGTTTCTTCGAGTTGGTATGCTAACACTTCCAACCTGGGAAATTGCATTATCAATTGGATTACTAGTTATAACAATAACTTTACTAGCGATATTTGGAGCTAGAGTCTACCGCGGAGGAGTACTAATGTACGGTAAATCATCCTCCTTCAAAGACATCAAAAAGGCTTTACAAATTACAAAGAATGATAAATAAGCTACAAGAATTAAACCGAGGGTAATTTCCCTCGGTTTTTATATGATCTAAAACCAATATACACCCTGATAATCTCATATTAATAAGAACGTGCATTCGTATTGAGTAGGTGATAGAATATAGGTAAAAGAGTCTAAAGGAGCTAATTAATGGATGCACTTACCTTTTTACATATTGCGGATTTACATTTGGACAGCCCGTTTTCAGGGTTAACCAATCTGCCAACGAAAGTTTTTAAGCGTGTACAAGAGAGTACGTTTACCTCCTTGTCTAGATTAATCAATATTGCGATTGAGCAAAAGGTTGATTTTATCATCATTGCCGGTGATTTATTCGATGGAGAAGACCGAAGCCTCCGTGCACAATCACGATTTCGTAAAGAAATGGAACGACTTAGAGAACATGGTATTGAGGCATTTGTCACGCACGGTAATCATGACCATCTTAGTGGAAATTGGCCACATTTTGAATGGCCGAGTAATGTCCATGTGTTTCAAAATGAAAATGTCGAGGTCATTCCATATTTAAAAAATGGAGAAACCGTTGCGAATATTTATGGGTTTAGCTATGCCAAAAAAGCTGTGCTTGAAAACAAAACCAAATTTTATGAAAAGAAAGACGGTGCCACATATCATATAGGCATCTTACATGGAAGTAAAGAAGGGGAGAGTTCACATAGTCGGTATGCTCCGTTTTTGCTTTCTGACCTACAGAAAAAAGGATTTGACTATTGGGCTCTTGGACATATTCATACAAGGGAGATTTTAGCTGAAGACCCTCCTATTATTTATCCTGGCAATATTCAAGGTAGGCATAAAAAGGAAACAGGTGAAAAGGGTGGTTATCTCGTAAAACTTTCAAAAGCTAAAACAGAATATACATTTTTTCCAACATCCGACTTAGTTTGGGAAAATACGACCATCGATATTTCTGAGCTTACTAGTTTTGACCAACTTGTTGACAAATCACTTTCTCATCTTGAATCTCTCCGTAAAGAAACCCAAGGCTTATTTGTAACGATTGAATATATAGGAACCGGACCACTGCTAACACAACTTCAAGAGAATCCAATAAAAGAAGATCTCTTATCTCTTTTAAACGATGATATCTCAGAAAAGAATTTTGTCTATGTGGTGGGACTTAAACAAAATTTTCAAATACAGATCAATCGTCAAAAGTTAAAGCAGGATTCACATTTTTTTGGTGATTTATTGGAAAACATGGAAACCTATCAGGACTTTGATCATGCACTACTCCCTTTACGGAATAATCAAAGCTTCCGGAGGCATATTGATACTTTTACAAATGAAGAACTACAGGAAATACTTCATGATGCGGAGAACTTAATTCTACGAGAACTCTATTCTTCAAATAGGAGGTGACGATATGAAAATCATTGGAATTCAGGTCTATGGGTATGGAAAACTTGAAAACTTGGAACTCGGAGAGCTTTCTCCACATCTTCAGGTCTTTTTTGGTCAAAATGAAGCTGGAAAATCAACACTTATGTCGTTTATACATAGTATTTTATTTGGATTTCCAACGAAACAACAAAATGAGCAACGTTATATCCCTAAAGCAGGAGCCAAATATGGTGGAAAGCTCATTCTCCAAACTGACGAGTATGGAACAATTTTGATTGAAAGATTACCAGGTAAAGCCACAGGAGAAGTATCAGTATTTATGCCAGATGGTTCAGTTTACGGAGAAGAGTTTATATCAGAGCTCTTCCAAGGAATGGATAAAAACCTGTTTAAGAATGTTTATTCCTTTAATATTCATGGACTACAGGGTGTACATAATTTAAAGAGAGAGGACGTAGGAAGGTTTTTATTTTCTGCGGGGACAATTGGAACAGACGCCTTACTTGAATTACAAACTAAATTGGTGAAGGAAATGGATGGATTATATAAACCAAAAGGAAAGAATCCACCACTTAATATGGAACTTATCCGACTAAAGGAGGAACATGCAAAAGTTACGAAGTGGCAGGAGAAAAATAATGAATATGAATCTCTCCTGAACGAACAACAGCAACTCGAAAACGAACTTGTATCCTATGATTCCAAGATAAGTTCTTTAAAGCAAAAAATTCAAGAATCAGAAAAACTCCGATCCATTCAACCAATCGTAGAAGAATATCAAACATTACAAAATCGATTGCAAAGTTTACCAGTGTTTGAACCTTATCCCGAGGATGGGCTGAATCGCTTAGAACAACTGCAGGCGCAAATAAAACCGTATCAGGCACAATTAGCTGCTATAAATGGCCAAATTCTAGAATGGAACAAGGAAAAAAGTGAAATCAATTTTGCCAAACAATACATTGTTAACGAACAACGGATATTGGAATTGGTTGAAAATAAAAACCTATTTTATGAAAAAGAAAACAGATTTCAGCAAGTTACGATAGAACTTCAAGAGATAGAAGATGAATTAAATCAACTAATAGATCGAATAAATTTTACATTACCAGAGAAAGATGTTTTGAAATTAAATCTAAGCATTACTGCAAAAGATATGTTCTCTGAAGTTGTTTCTGAGACAGCACGACATAGGCAACAGAAGCATTTCTTAGATAACAGTTTTACACAAGTAAAAGAAGCTCTAGATAATAGCGAACAAAAGTTAAGAGACTTAAAGCAACAGGTGCTCCCAGAGGAACAACGAAAACGCTATGAAAAAAAGAAAAGCCAATATACTTCGAAGGAGAACCTAGAAAGTGAAAAGCTGTTAATTGAGGATGAGATAAAAAGAATTGATCAAAAAATGCAAAGAATGACAGCAAAAGAATCTGAAAACAAACAAAAGTATACTCGATTGTTTTATGGAATTGGTTTTACCTTATTGATTATCTCGGTTTATTTCTATGTTACAAAAGATTGGATAATTGGTGGGATATTAACTATCCTAGGTGCTCTTATGTGGCCAGTTGGGAAAACAGTAACTTCTCAGATGACATCCTCATTCATTCATGAACTCCAGGATGATAGAGAAAGATTAATGAAAAAGCTGGAGGCTATAAATGAGCAACTAACACATAGCAACTATTCAGATCATGAAGAGCTATCAGCAATACTTATTCGTGATAAGCACCTAATACAACAGATTGAAATTGAAAAAGCCACGTATCGACAAAATGAACGTGCATTAGATAAGGTATTTAAAGACTTTGAGGAATGGGAGAAAACAGAGTATTCCTTAGAGGAAAAAGCAACAAACATCAAGAAAACATATGGACTTCCACTGCAAATTTCAAATGAACGATTATTGGATGTTTTTCAAATTCTTGAAGCGATTAAGGAGAAAGCTTTAAATAAACAAAAGCTTTCTAAAGCAAAAGTAGATCTTCAAAATGAGATTTCTAACTTCCAATCTAAAATTTATACAGTTGCAAAACAGTTAAACATAGAAGACCGAAGTTCGATAAAAGTTGACCAGATAGCGATCCAATTACAAGTAGAAAAAAAGAAATATGAACAGTTATTACAGATTGATGCGAAAATAAAGGATTCAGAAGAACAAATCTTAAAGCTTAGTTTGGAAATCGAGCATCTTCAAAAGGAAATTCAAGTTCTCTGGGATATTGCGAAAGTTTCGAATGAAGAAGAGTATCGGGCAAAGGGACAAGCAAATGATACCGCAAGAGAACTGAAAGAGCGAATGAATCTCCTAATGGCGCAACTAGAACGCTTTGGTAAGTTAGTTAAGATTTGTAATATAGAAACTGATTATGAAGTTCTAATTGAGGAGATGTCAGCTGAAACCACTAGACTTCATGCAATTGAAAAAGAAAGGCAAGGTCAACTGTCAGCTATAAACCATCGGATACAAGAACTAGAAGAAGGTGGAACCTACGCAGATTTACTTCATTCTTACGAGGCAAGTAATTCTGTAGTAAAAAACTATGCTAAAAACTGGGCAACACTATCAGTTGCAAAAGATATTCTAACTAAAACAGTAGACCACTATCGAACGCTCCGCTTACCTAAGGTAATAAAAAGGGCTGAGCATTATTTTTCTATTCTTACAGATAAGAAGTACAAAAGAATTTACCTTGACAATGAAGTCGATGGTTTTCTAGTCGAGAATAATAAGGGTGTACGCTATGAGCCGTCTGAACTTAGCCAGGCAACTTCAGAGCAATTGTATATTTCGCTCAGATTTTCGCTTGCTAATACGATGCATCCCAGTCAATCATTTCCATTTATTATTGATGATAGCTTTGTTAATTTTGATTCAGGTCGTTTATCAAATGTCATCTCTTTAATTAAAGAACTGTCAAAAGAAAATCAAGTCCTCCTATTTACTTGTCATCAACACGTTTTGGAAGGATTTGGTGAAGCAAAACCTATAATACTAAGTAATGAGGGTATCATAGAATACCAAAAAAGTATGCTATAATTTTTGTAAGAAATTTGTTATTTCCTTAGTCCTCATTTTTTAGAAGTGAGAGTAAATAGATAAGCAGGGGGAGAAAATATGGTGAAGGGTATTGTTCATTATGAAGTGGGACAGCAGGTTGATGTATATTTATTTATTAAATCATCAACAAAAAGCATTGCAAGTAATGGAAAACCATTCTTAACTTTAGTATTTCAGGATAAAAGTGGAGAAATTGAAGCAAAACTTTGGGATGCAACACCTGAAGATGAGACTAACTATGCTGCTCAACAAATCGTAAGACTTGCTGGCGAGATTAATAGTTACCGAGGACGAAATCAATTGAAAATCAGAAATATCCGACCTATAACTGATTTAGATGGGGTTACTATTTCCGATTTTCTTGAAGTTGCACCAGTACCGCAGGATGAGATGGCTTCAAAAATCACACAATATATTTTTGAAATGAACAATTCAAATATCCAGAGGATTACGAGGCATTTACTGAAAAAGCATCAAGCTGCCTTTTTTGAATATCCAGCAGCAACCAAGAACCAACATGAATTCGTGTCTGGCTTAGCCTATCATGTTGTCTCAATGCTTGACTTAGCTAAAGCAATTGCTCATCTATATCCATCACTTGATACGGACTTATTATACGCAGGCATCATTTTACATGACTTAGGCAAGGTTACGGAGCTGTCAGGCCCTATTTCAACAACATATACAGTAGAAGGAAATTTATTAGGCCATATTTCAATTATGGTAAATGAAATCGGACAAGCAGCAAAGGAGCTAGGTATTGAAGGTGAAGAAGTTACGGTATTGCAGCATATTATCTTAAGCCATCATGGAAAGGCAGAATGGGGAAGCCCTAAGCCACCAATGATTAAGGAAGCGGAAGTTCTACATTATATAGATAATCTTGATGCCAAAATGAATATGTTAGATCGTGCATTAGAACGTGTAAAACCAGGCGAATTCTCAGACCGAGTCTTTGCATTGGATAATCGAAGTTTCTATAAACCAACCTTTCATAAGTAATCAATCAAGACTCGACTCACTTTTTTTATGAGTCGAGTTTTTTTATAAATAGATTTTCATCATTTATGGAAAGCTATGTAAAAAAAAGAGGTCCTGAAGAATGACAAAAGTAATACTTCTATTTTTTCTTTTTTTAATTGCATTTCATAATACAGCCATTGCGGTTACAAATGAATATGATGAGAGAGATAGCCCAATAAGCTTTAAAGTTGAAATGGTTCCTTGGGACATTGTAAATGAGATTCTTCCTAGAAAATCCTTCTTTACTATTATTGACGTTGAAACGGGCCTTCAATTTCGTGTGCAAAGAAGGGCTGGAAGCAGACATGCCGATGTTCAACCACTCACAATTGAAGACACAAAAATTATGAAAAGAATTTATAGCGGGAAATGGAGCTGGAAGCGAAGGGCGATTATTGTAAAATATGGAGATCAAATGATTGCCGCCTCAATGCACGGTATGCCACATGGTGCAGGTGCTTTAAAAAACGGCTTTCCTGGTCATTTTTGTGTGCATTTCTTAGGGAGTACCACCCACAGTTCAAAAGAACCAGATTTTGCTCATAAACTCATGTTATTAAAGGCGGGAGGCAGGTTAGACGATTACATTAATAATGCGGACCCTTATCACCTAATTGAAATTTTTGTAGCCGGTATTAATCAATCGGATCGAAAAATAATCAAACAAACCTTTATGCCGAATTCAAAAAATAAGATGCTTTACAAAACCTTAAATCAAATTACAATTTTTTCAATAACAAACATGTCCTATTTACCATTAAGCGATTTAAAAGGACTATTAAGTATGGAAATACCAGTTGAAGTCGAAATATACAGGGAAAATCAAGGGAAGGAACGAAAACGAATCGTTTTTGTACTGGTTCGGAATAGTATTGTTGACCGTTGGTATATCCAACAAAATGACTTATTACAGCAACTGTAATTTTGTAAAAAATATGAAGTTTGAAAAGGATTTCTTTAGTTTTTGTAGAATTCTGTAAATAATAGTTCTGATTTGGAGTGATTAAAATGACATCAACAAAGTCTCTATTAATTGGTGTATTAATTGGAAGTGTAATTGGTGGTGTATCCGTCCTTTTAAGTTCACCTACTTCAGGCAAGGAATTAAGAAAGGCGTTAAAAAATAATCAAAAACAAATCTCTAATTCCCTGTCTCAGGTTGTTTCCGATGGGAAATCCTTAACAGAACAGGTTTCTAGGTCAACGAAACAGGCGGTGAATACAATATCTGAGGTTTCTGGTGATATTAGTTATTTACTAAATCATTGGAAACAAGAGATTGAAGGTAATCAAAAAAATATTCAAAAAGAGCTTTCAGAAATAGAAAGCGCTTTAGAAAAACTAGAAAAAGCGGTTACAACCCCATAGAATCAAATTTTTTTCACCTAATTTAAAAATTTCGTAAATTTACATCTTTATTAATTTTTATTTTATTGGCATAATAGTAATAAGAGAAAATAGAAAAGTGGGTGAATCTATGAAACATGAAGAAAAAATGGCCTCCATCAAAGAAGCGCTCCTTTTTAGTCAGAGAATCGCACAGCTAAGTAAGGCATTATGGAAATCTATTGAAAAGGACTGGCAACAATGGATCAAGCCTTATGATTTAAATATTAATGAACATCATATTATTTGGATAGCGTATCATTTGAAAGGTGCTTCAATTTCAGAGATTGCTAAGTTTGGAGTTATGCATGTTTCAACTGCATTTAACTTTTCTAAAAAGTTAGAGGAACGTGGACTTTTACAATTTTCAAAAAAGGAAAATGATAAGCGTAACACGTATATCGAGTTGACACCAAAAGGGGAAGAAATCTTTTTGAAAATTGTGGAAAGCTATAATCCGAGTAAAAATGGAGTTTTGGAAGGAGCAATTCCACTTAAGAAGCTTTACGGAAAGTTCCCAGAAATCGTTGAGGTTATGAGCATTGTCCGTAACATATATGGAGACGATTATATGGAAATATTCGAGAAATCATTCCGAAATATTGAAGATGATTTTATTGAAGTAGATGGAAAGCTTTACAAACGAGTAGAAGAAAAAATAGAGTTGTAATCTGGAATTAGTTTATTTCGTTGAGTATCCCTTTAAACTCGTTCATTAAAGGGGTATATTTTCTTTCTTTAGCTAATACGTCGATTGTTGTTTTTGGATCTAAGTGGGGATGAAGCATCCCTACAAATTGAGTTAAAAGCGGCGTGAAACATATTAGTCCCTCCGCTTTTTGTTTTTTATATGTAATGCTCATTTCTTCACATAGTTCCAATAAGTCTTCGACGTCTTTTTTTGTTAATTTTGCTTCCATTATTAATTGATGAAACGGTGATAACTTATCCTCTAACAACGGTAAGATGAGCGACTGATAATATTCAAGTCGCTCCAAACGATCTTCAATTGACTCCATAGTTTACACCCCAAATACTTTAGTTGAATGAATACTCTACGTTTATTTTTAAATAATATGCCCAAAAATAGCGAAAAAAGTCGAAAAAACATGTATTTTATCGTTCTTTTGGATACCTATTGCATTTTTGTTAGAAACAAAGTAAAGTAGTTTAGTAAGTTTAGAGTAACTAAATTTAAAAAAATTTTACTTCGATTTGGATGCGACTTCCAATTATTTACTTCTTATGATTGTGGATGGTGATTTTGTATGACATGTTGGAAAACCATTAATCTTTCAAAGGATTATGGATTCCATCGAATTGTATTGGTATCCTTGATATCAATGTTCATTGCATTTATTCTTTTTTATTTGCCAATGAATCTTCTGTATTCTTCAATTAAACTAAATGAAGATGGATCAATTTATTTTTTATTAGCTTTATTGTTGATTTATCCATTACATGCAACCTTGCATGTTTTACCCTTTTGGGTAACTGGTAAAAAAATAAAAGTAACATTTAAATGGTTGTATGGAATTATTCCAGTTGTTTCTACTCGTTCAAAAGATGCACTTTCTAAGCCGTTTATCATTTTAGTAATGAGTACACCATTTTTATTGATTACTACACTTATGCTTGGTGCGTGTGTTGCATTTCCGGTCTATATTCATTATTTTTCCATTATTGCAGCGATCAATTTTGGGTTATGTGTTCCTGATTTTATCTATTTAGGTCAGTTTATTAAGGCACCAAGATCTTGTACTGTTGAAGAAGTAGAGGATGGCTATGATATTTTAATTCATAAATAAACTTTATTCATATGAAATTTTGGAGTAATGAATAAAGTTGAGCCTTCTGGGAGTCTTAGATTTTCATGATTGAACAAATCTAGGGGAAAAATGCTACGGCATATTTGATTTTAGATGGGGGGATGAGGAGTGCTCTTATTTTATATTCCATTTGCTGCTTTTATTTTGTTTTACATTAATCAAATGACTTACCGGCTATGTGAGCAAAAAGAAATTCCTGATGACCGCCAGCCAAAAGTTTATCGAACAATTAATATTTTGATTACCATTTTACTTATTTCCTCCTATGTAGAGGTCTTGTTTACGTAAATGGAAAAAGGATGACCGATTTTTCGGCCATCCTTTTTCTTATTTGAGAATGTTTTTATTTTGTCTAGCTAAAGGGCCAGGCCCCTCTCTGGTCAAGTCAACCTGTCAATAAGGATAAAAGGCATCCTTCTAGCTAGCTTTTCTTTTGCTTGTCGGACCTGCACAGGACAGGAAAGACTTCGGAAGCATATACATCGCACGAAGAAAATGCAAAGCATTTTCGAGGAAGTGCTGACGTCCACGTTAGCAACAGGACGTGGCTAACGTGGACAATCAATAAGCTAAGCTTTTCTTAGAACCAAGCAGCACCAACGATGATTAGAAGGATGAATAACACGACAATTAGCGCGAATCCACCAGCGTATCCGTGACTCATAGTTACACCTCCTATATCTTAGTACGGTATTTTATGCGAAATCATTTGTGAACGAATAGGCGATTGTCACGCCTTTAGGAATTCTTTTTCACAATCAACTAAACTTTTGAACTTGAAAGGCAAAAGCCTTTTATTCAGTTCACTATATCCTATTCGCATAAAGCCTATATGACTGTGCGAATGTCCCAGATTTTTGAATAATCTTGCGAAAATGTTTTCTTTCTTTTTTAAAAGTATGTTATAGTAATTTTTGTACCCTTGGACAAACCGTATATAAAAATTGTACATAGTAGGAGTGTGTGTAATGAAAAAATCAATAATTGCTTTAACTGCTGCTGTAGGTATTCTTGGTCTAAGTGCATGTAACAATGCCGACGATTCAGCAGTACTTGTAGAAACAAAAGCTGGAAATGTTACAAAAGACGAATTATATAATGCCATGAAGGATCAAGCAGGCGCAGTGATCCTTAAAGATTTAGTTTATACTAAAGTATTATCAGAGAAATATGAAGTAACAGATAAAGAAATAGATGCAAAATATGAAGAAATGCAAGCTGCTCTAGGTGCCCAGTTTGATGCCATTGTTGAGCAAAATGGTGAGGAATTCGTACGCGAACTTCTTAAATCAGACATGTTAAAAGAAAAAGCTGCATTGGAAGAAGTTGAAGTAAAAGAAGGCGAAGTGGTTAAAGCAAGCCATATTTTAGCTCAAGTTCCACAGGATGCAACAGAAGAGCAAAAAGCAGACGCTAAAAAGAAAATTGAAGAAGCGAAGGCTAAGCTTGACAAAGGTGAAAAATTCGAAGATGTAGCAAAGGAATATTCTGAAGATGGTTCTGCTCAAAATGGCGGGGACCTTGGTTGGTTTGGAAAAGGACGTATGGTTCCTGAATTTGAAGAAGTTGCCTTTACTCTTAAAGAAGGCGAAACAAGTGATATTGTTGAGTCACAATTCGGTTATCACATCATTAAAGTAACTGGAACAACTGAAGGTTTTGATAAGATGGAACAAGAGAAAAAGGACGAGATTCGCAAGGCTTTACTTCAAGCAGACCAAGCTGCTCTTCAAACTGCTTTAGACAAAGCAATTGATAATGCAGATGTAAAAATTAAAGATAAAGATTTTAAAGATTTATTTGAAGCGCCTGCTGCAGAATAATGAGAAAGGACCGTTTTTAAACGGTCCTTTTTATATTGTCTAGCTTCAGCGCCTAGTCCCTCTCTGTTCAAGCCAAGCCGGCAAGATGGATAAAAGAGATCCTTTCAGCCGGCTTTTGTTATGCTTGTCGGACTTTCACAGGAAGTGCTGACATCGACGTTTGCCACAGGACGTGGCAGTAGTAGTTAGTCGATGTTCCTCTTTCAAGGACTTGCGCTTTTCGACTTCTACATGGCCTCTGGTTTATTCATTTGCTTAGAACGTTTTTCTTTTTCGCTATTCATACGTTCGATATATACATTACCTTCTTGTTCAATATAGGAGTCTTCAATCTTCTTTTCCTCTCTAGATGTCCTAATCACCATATATGCACTAAAAAGAACTCCAAATAACGCTACATATACAAACCAAGGTACTGTTAACATAGATTCCACTCCTTGTCCCACTTTTTACTTCTACTATATGATGAGAAATGACTAGATATCACTTAATTTCATAGATTTTTGATGGAGATGAGGAGTAGGAACGATGGATCACTTGATTCTATCGACATTATTTCTTTTCTATGAATTATATATTTTCATTCTATCAGTTTTACTTCAGTTCTATCGATTTTAACTAATTTACAAAATTGGACAGAAAAAGGGTGCCCGCCAATAAGTCGGACACCGGAGATTCATGATTATGCACTAACTGTAAAGTTTGTACGTCTTATAATTTGTTGTGCAACTGGATAAATAATCGCCATTGCAATTGTACCCATTACAGTTGCTGGGATGACTACACCAATGAACAATCCGATGAATGTTCCAGGTAGACCAGCAATTATAAGTGCAGTGTTTAAGAAAACAAATCCAGAAACTAAAATTCCTACTGCAGTAATAGCACATACCATTACTAGTGATTGTGTCTGCTTTCTTGCAACTGTAAACATGCCATAGAATACGAATGCTGATACTAATTTATCGACAGGGTTCGCAATTTGACCACCTGGGAAGGTTGTTGTCAATGCTGAAATCACACCGCCGACAATTGCTACAAGCAATACGTATTTCTTTTCAGGGAATAACATAATTCCTAAAAACATGAAGATTAACAATAAGTCAGGCTTCATACCTAGGTATATTCCCGGCATAACTGTGTGTAGTACAGCACCCATTCCAACTAATAATGCTAAAAATACTAAAACTTTTGTATTCATTTCTCATCTCTCCTCAGCTTTTCTAAGCTATATTTTTGGATTCTCCAATAGTGCACTCATTGCCTATTGCAAGAATCTTATCTATCAGTATATCAGACTATTAGACCAATTTACAGTTCTAATTATCTGATTTAAATGCCTTCATAAATAAAGCGAGGGCTTCAACAGACTCATAAGGTACCGCATTGTATATGGAAGCACGGCACCCACCGATAGAGCGATGTCCATTTAACCCTACGAAACCTTTTTCCTTAGCTTGTATTAAAAACTTTTTAGTAAGCTCTTCGCTTGGAAGTGTGTATGATACATTCATCGTGGAACGACTGCCTTTTTTAGCATGAGCTTTATAGAAACCATCAGATTCATCAATTGTCTGGTATAAAAGAGCTGCTTTTTCATTATTCATCGCTTCAATTGCAGGAACGCCACCTTGCTCCTTGACCCATTCAAGCACAAGCGAAAGCATGTAAATTGAAAAAGTAGGTGGTGTATTATAAAGTGAATTAGATTTTACGTGTGTTTTGTAATCCAACATGGTAGGTAGATTGCTATTGCCTTCTTTTAATAAGGAATCTTTAATAATAGCAACGGTGACCCCAGATGGACCAAGATTTTTTTGAGCACCAGCATAGATCATCCCGAATTGTTCTACATTAATTTCTCTACATAAAATATCACTGGACATATCTGCAATTAATGGCACATTTGTATAGGTAGGGTACTTTTCCCATTGTGTACCATATATGGTGTTGTTTGATGTGATATGAACATAAGCTGAGTTCTCTGAATGAGCGTTTGCACCTATTTCAGGGATGTAATTGTATTTATCTTCTTTACTGGAAGCGACTATATTGGTTTCACCAAGTTTATTTGCCTCATCAAGTGCCTTTTGTGACCAAGAACCAGTTAATATGTAGTCACCTATTTTACCTGGAGTGAGAAAGTTCATGGGAATCATTGAGAATTGTAAACTTGCGCCACCTTGTAAAAATAATACTTGGTAGTCATCAGGAATTCGCATGAGACTACGTAAATCAGAAATAGCTTGTTGATGTACTTGATCATATTCCTTACTTCGATGGCTTAATTCCATTACAGACATGCCAGTTCCTTTGAAATTATTAAGTTCTGCTTGGGCTCGATTTAATACTTCAATTGGAAGAGCAGAGGGACCGGCATTAAAATTGTAAGCTCGTTGCATAATTGAATCCTCCTATTTTTGTTGCTTTAGTTGAATAAAGTTATCTTATCATGTTTTTATGAAAAAAAAAGTGAAATTTTTAGAAAAAACACAGAATAGCGCTTTCACGACATAAAGAAAGACAAGACCTAAGTCTTGCCTTTTTAGAGGTTAATTCTGTTCAATTGTTTTTGAAATGCTTGAGGCAATATTTTTTAAATCATCCGATGAATATTGACTTTCATGAGACTTCCATACGATGCCAAATCCATCGCCTTTTCCATAACGAGGGATAAGGTGTAAATGAAAGTGGAATACAGATTGTCCAGCTTGCTCACCGTTATTTTGCAAAAGGTTCATACCGATTGGATTGAATTCTTTTTTTATTGCGTTTGCAATAGATGGTACAACTTCAAAGATATTTTGGGCAATTTCTGGCGTTAATTCAAATACATTTTCTTTATGTACTTTTGGGATAACAAGAGTATGTCCTTTCGATACTTGGCTGATGTCTAGGAAGGCATACACGTGTTCATTTTCAAACACCTTTGCACTTGGAATTTCTCCATTGATGATTTTACAAAAAATACAATCACTCATTTACGTCCATTCCTTTCAATAATTCAGTTAATAACTAGTATTTTATCACATGTTCATACGATGTTAAAATTTTCATGTTGTAACCAATTTTTAAAAAAGAAAACAGGATGCAATCGCAAAGGATGCATCCTGTTTCTGAAGAAGGCTTTCTTGTTATAGGTTAACGGTATCTTTGATAAACACCTCATTTTTTTTAGGAATGAAAGTCTTTATCTAATGGAGTGAGTCAATTCCGTAGTTCAAGCGGACCATCCCCTTGTCTAATGTTTATAAGTTAATACAACTTATAAAGCGACTAGGTAGCCTTTAACAAACACCTCATTTACAAAATATTGTTATTTTGTTAGTGGTAATTTGTTTCGAACTTACTTTATTCTCACATTTCCCAAAGTAACCATCCCCTTATAACAGATATAAAAAGCTGTCGTCTAAAACAAGGATATTGTCTTTAACAAACACCTCATTCCAGGTAGATGATTAACATCAAAGGCTTTTTTTCTTGCCCTCTTCAAAAATTAGTATGGCCGTTTTAAAATGTTCTATTCAATTTTTTTAACTATGTAAAAATGGCAATTTTTGATATGATAAAAAGAAAAGCGCAAGGCGCTCAGCGATAGGCAACAAGCTTAAGTTGAGCAAAAAGAAGGAAGCGATGGCTTAGGCCCTGGAGCCGATGGCGCTTGGAGCTAGACATCAGAAAACGAAAAAACTTGTATGATAAGAAGGGAGCTTTACATGGCACTACTAGAGATAAAAAATCTAACCGGTGGTTACACAAAAAATCCTGTTCTTAAGGATGTTTCCTTCAAAGTTAATCAAAACGAAATTGTAGGATTAATCGGATTAAACGGTGCGGGGAAAAGCACGACAATTAAACATATAATTGGTTTAATGGAGCCAAAGAAAGGGTCTATTCATATTCAGGGGAAAACGATTCAAGATGACATGGAAGCCTATCGATCCAAGTTTAGTTTTATTCCAGAAACACCAATTCTTTATGATGAGTTAACCCTTTATGAACATCTTGAATTAACCGCAATGGCTTATGGACTTGATAAGAAAGTATTTGAAGAAAGAATTGAACCTTTATTAAGAGAATTTCGAATGGAAAAAAAGGTAAAGTTTTTCCCAGCTCATTTCTCAAAAGGAATGAAGCAAAAAGTCATGATTATGTGTGCCTTTTTAGTTGATCCGGATGTGTATATCATAGATGAACCTTTTGTAGGTTTAGATCCACTTGGTATTCAATCCTTGTTAGAGCTAATGAATAAAAAGAAAAATCAAGGTGCGGGCATTTTAATGTCTACCCATATTTTAGCGACTGCAGAAAAGTATTGTGATTCCTTTATTATTTTACATAACGGAAAAGTAAAGGCTTCAGGAGCCTTAGAAGATCTCCGCAGGCAATTCAAAATGGAGAACGCATCACTCGATGATATTTATATCAGCCTGACAAAGGAAGAAGAAAATGATTGATATCAAAGAACTATGGAAAAAACGCCAGGTCCAACATTTTAAAGAAATTAGCCGTTATTTGCGGTATATGTTAAATGACCATTTGTTAATCGCTCTCCTCTTTTTAGGTGGCGGAGGGGCATACTACTATAATTATTGGCTACAGGATGTTCCTAAGGAATTTCCTTACGCGATTATTATTGCACTTGCTTTAGGAGCTATACTGACTAGAAGTCGAGTTCAATCCTTAGTGAAAGAGCCAGACCTTGTCTTCTTATTGCCAATTGAAACGAAGTTAACCCCTTATTTTCAAAAGGCATTTTGGTATAGCTTGTTTTCTCAAATTTACTTATTATTAATTGTGTTTGCAATTGCAGCACCTTTATATCTTGCTGTCACAGATAAAACATTTTCATCCTTAGTAGCTATTTTTGTAATTGTTCTTTTGAGCAAGGCGTGGAACTTGCTCATGACATGGTTAACTCAGCATGACCAAGAAAACTCAACTTATTATACTGACAACGTAATTCGGCTTATTTTAAATATCGTGCTAATGTATTTATTATTTTCTGATGCATCGATCATTTTTATCGGTTGTGTCGTGATACTCATGCTTGGGCTACTTCTTTATTTTCATAAAGCAGTCGAGGGTAAAGGTCTAAAATGGAATACATTAATCGAGTTAGAGTCAAAGAGAATGCTTACTTTTTATCGAATTGCTAATTTATTCACAGATGTTCCTAAACTAAAGGAGCAGGTGAAAAAACGACCTTGGCTTAACTGGGTTACCGGTCTAATTTCATACTCTAAGAAAAATACATTTCGCTATCTATATACGCGTACCTTTTTGCGGACAAGCGACTACTTAGGTTTGTATGCGAGGCTAACCATCATTGGCGGATTGATTATTTATTTCGTCCCATTTCATTATGGTAAAGCGTTTGTGATGATATTATTTTTATATTTAACAGGCTATCAGCTTATGACATTATGGAGACACCATAGTTTTAAAATATGGGTTCGATTATATCCGGTAAGTGAAGAATCGAAATTATCCTCTTATTTACAGTTTCTATTTCAGCTGCTAGTAGTTCAATGTGTCTTATTTACAATAATCCTTTTACTTACAGTTGAATTCTCGATAACAATCTTATTATTTGTTGTTGGTCTAGTGTTCGTGTATCTTTTTGTATTTGTATATGCAAAGGGGAAGGTAAAAAAGCTTGACCGGATGTATAGTTAATATTTGAAACCTATCCCTATTTTAAATCGTAGTAAGTATTAAATTAATAAAGGGGTAGAGGGTGCATGGATGATTCATATCTGTTAAAAGTAGAAGAGGAATTATTTCAATGGCGAAAAAAGCTGATTAAAAAATCTACTATGCTCCAACGTGTCTCAAAAAAAGCTCAAACAAAAGTGAACGAAATGATTCCCGAAAAAGCCCACACTGTCATTACCGAGAGCATCAAGAAGATGGTTCAAGCTACGTTAGTTGGGTCAGAATATACAACAAAGGGAAACTACCCGGATGAAATGACATTGCAGGTAAAAGAAAAGCTAATAGAAGAAAAATTAACAGTCTATAGACGAACTGCAGCCGCGGAAGGAGCAGGTACAGGGGCAGGAGGTTTTTTTCTAGCCTTGGCCGATTTTCCTTTGCTTCTTTCAATAAAGATGAAATTTTTATTTGAAGTAGCAGCGATACATGGATTTGATACGAAAAAATATGAGGAACGTCTTTTCTTGTTATATGTGTTTCAATTGGCTTTTTCTAGTGATGAACATAAAAAGAAAACATTTCACATTATCGAGAATTGGGAACTTGAGAAAGAGAGCCTAGTCGAAATGGATTGGCGTGTCTTCCAACAAGAATACCGTGATTATATTGATTTTGTAAAAATGCTTCAATTACTTCCAGGTGTTGGAGCTGTTGTTGGGGCATATGCCAATTACAATTTACTTGATCACTTAGGAGAAGTTGCGAAAAATTGTTATCGTATTCGAATACTACAATAATAAAAACGCAAGAATGGTGCGAAATACATCATTCTTGCGTTTTATTTTTATACTGTAGCTTCTTCTGATTTTTCGACTGAAAGATAGTTTAATGTTGCTGTTCCTAATGTTTTGGCAGCTATAAGCATTGCTTTCTCATCAATATCAAATTTTGGATGATGATGTGAATAAGCTTTTGTTTCATCAGCGGGCTTCGCGCCTGTAAAGAAGAAAGTTCCAGGTACATGCTGTAAATAATAAGCAAAATCCTCGCCACCCATTTGAGGAGCAGCTTCCGTAACATTTATAACACCAGGTACATTTTCAGCAGCTTTAACTAGGAAATCCGTTTGTTCTTTATGATTAACGACTGCAGGGTAACCACGATGAAAGGCATAGGAGTAAGTGGAAGCTGCTGCAATACATGTTCCTTTTACAATTCGCTCTATTTCATGTTCGATTTGGTCTCTAACATCTTCACTAAATGTTCGCACTGTTCCTCCAAGTTTAACTGAGTCTGCAATTACGTTAAACGGATTTTCTGCAACGAACGAGCCTACTGATACAACTGCAGATTCAACTGGGTCAACGCGTCTGCTCACAATTTGTTGTAAATTCATAACTAACTGAGAGCCAATAACAACGGCATCCTTAGTGGTATGTGGATGTGCTCCGTGGCCACCTGATCCTTGAATTTTAACTTCAAAACGATCTGCAGCAGCCATGATTGGACCAACGCGGTATTCAATCGTTCCAGTCGGTGTTGTTGCCCATAAATGAGTGCCGAATACGACATCTACACCTTCAAGACACCCATCTTCAATCATAGAAATAGCACCACCTGGAGCAAATTCTTCTGCGTGTTGGTGGATAAGGACGACTGTTCCTGCGAGTTGTTCCTTCATTTCATGAAGTGTTTTTGCTAATACTAGCAATGTAGCAGTATGTCCATCATGTCCACAAGCATGCATCACACCAGGGACAGTTGATTTATAAGGTACATCCTTTTCGTCCTGAATTGGAAGAGCATCGAAATCAGCGCGTAAAGCTACAGTTGGACCTGGTTTGTTACCATGAATTTTCGCAACAACACCATTACCACCTACATTTGTACGCACTTCAATTCCTAAACTTTTATAAAAATTCGAGATGTATTCAGCGGTTTTATATTCTTTAAAGGAAACTTCTGGGTGTTGATGTAAATAACGTCGAATTTCAACCAATTCTGAATATTTTTTGTCTAAAGATTCATATAGGTTTTGTAACATTTCTCGATTCTCCCCTTCAAATTATTATACTTATAAATTATATCATGATAAGTTGTATCGTATTGTAATTTTGCATAAAAAAAGGAGGACAGTTTGCCTCCTACTCAATTGACTGTAGTATTGAATTTCCGGTTCTCGAAACTTTTACTTTAGCGTATTTTGCATTGCGCTGTAAGTCTAAACCTGTACCTTCTTTAACAAAATAACTTTCTATACCGATAATAATACCATTATAGCCATTGTACTTACCAGCAATTAGGACCTCATCTTGAGCGAGCTGATAGTCACGAGGATTTATAGAAGTGAGTATTTTCTCCCGTTGATAGATACCATGTTGGTCTTCTTTTGCCAGAATAAACACTTTATTTCCTGAATGAACATTTTTTAATTCATTGACTTCTGCAATTTCGTAACGCAAGATCACATAATCACCCTGAAGCATCGAACGGGGGTCAACAGGTGCTAACTCAAGTGTAATTTCTTTACCGTTATTTAATAATGACTCACTAGTCCCAATTTGGTATCCCGCGATCGTCAACTGCAAAAGAAGAATGAGTCCAATAAGAATCCACTGCTTTTTTGAAAAAACCTTTACTTTCTTTAATTCACTTTTATCAGTCCTTCGTTCAAAGAATTGAGTGATTATGAAGAAAATAAGTCCAATCAATAGTAGTGACAGTGATTTGTGTACAAGAGACCAAACAAGGTCGTAATAAGTTGATATAAATAGTGCAATCCAGAACACTAAAGTCATTCTAAATAAAAATAAATCGTCTCTTCGTGAGAAGAAAAGAACGAGTACTGTTGTTATGATAAAAAACAAAAAGCTATAGATTATTTCCTGCCAAAGTAAATTATCTAAAAAGGTAAGAGCGTAGAAAAAGAGTAAGGCGTAAAACAAACTTATTCGTTTTAATGTAGCTTGCTTTCGAACAAAATAATAGATTATTGCATTGACTAGTGCAATACCTATGAATACAAATTCTAAATGGACCCACATTCCTAATTCATCTAATATTAGATTTATTAAACATCCGATGGTTGTAGTGTAGCTTAAGAATCTTATGTTTCCATCTTTCATGATAACTGTTACGACAATAGAAACGCTTAAAAAGAAAATGGTAATGGGTGCAGATAGGAAAAATGCTTCCAGTAGACCTGAGAAAAATCCGATAAACAGAAGCGTGTTTCGGACATATGGCCCAAGCTTTTTCACAAATAAACCTATTGAAATAAATAATAAACTTAAAACAACCGTAGCATAGAAGCTAGAGAATATTAGGAAGAGAACTCCTCCAAAGCTTATTGAAAACATGAAGGAACCAATGAGTGTAACAATCACGATTAACGTACCTTTAATCGCTTGACCTATAGGAGCTTCAGAATGCTTGGATGATAAATGCCTAGCCAACAATATTCCGCCGATAATTAAAGCGATAGAGGCAATTGAACCTAGTAATTGCAAGCCAAGATATCCTATAGATTCTCCGAATAAAAATGGGATCTCAATAATCTTTGTACAGACATAAATACTGACCATTGTGAAAAGAATAATGGAAAGATACTTATCAATTTTCTTCGATGCAAGATAAAAATAACAAACAGCAGCAAACAAAATATATAAGATATTCGTCCAGCCACTATATGGTTCATATAATTCGAAAATACTCATTCCGATTAACATAATATGTGTCATGGTATATGACATGTAGCGAATTGCTTTATTATCCAATACCGGAGTAAAAGTAAGGATAAAGAGAATGAGATTAAGTACTGCAATTACAAGATATATGAGCCACTCTTGAAAATCTGTGCGAACAATGAAATATGATGATGGATTCATATAGAACCAATAGGCGAGATGAAAAAGGATAAAGCTCATTATGGAAAAAGAAGCATAATTTGTGCTTATTGCAAGCAGTATAACTGGTATTAGCCAAACAAGAAATAGTACATAACTGTCGGCATGAGAATTATAAATTTGACCAATTAATGCAATAGATAAACCAAAGGTGATCGCACCACCCACTAAAAACCATTTTCCTAAAAATACTTGTTGTGAAAGTAGTTTTGTGGAAAGTACTGATAAGATATAAAACAAAATCATAGCCGCAACCGAAAGCGAAAGCTTTTCATACCGTGAAAATTCAGGCCAGTTAGCAGCAAAAAAGTAAAGAATTCCAGATAATATCAAAACTATCGAAGCGAAGTAACCAAAAGGAATCAACTTCTTCATATCATACTCCCCATTTCCTCAAGGAAAAATAAATATCCTACTCATACTATATGTGGTTAAGATGAATCGTTGTATTGATTATAATATATTTTGCCAGTTCCAATACCAATATTTAATGAACAAATTCATAAAAGCTTAGGGAAACCTATTCTTGAGGTGAATTACTTATGGAATTCTTTTCAGCAGAGTTTTTTTCAGCTCTACTTGCGATTATAGTAATTGATCTCGTTTTAGCTGGCGATAATGCGATTGTTATCGGTTTAGCGGCAAGAAATTTACCAAAGGAACAACAAAAGAAGGCAATCCTTTGGGGAACTGTTGGTGCAATTATTATCCGGGCTACAGCTACATTAGCTGTTGTTTGGCTCTTAGAGTTACCTGGTTTGCACCTAGTTGGCGGCATTCTTCTCATTTGGATTGCATATAAGCTTCTTGTTGATGACCAAGATGAACATGAAATAGAAGCCAAGGGTTCTTTTGCAGCCGCTGTTAGAACGATTATCGTAGCGGATGCTTTAATGGGACTCGATAATGTTCTAGGAGTAGCAGGTGCCGCTCATGGTAACTTTGTTTTGGTCATAACAGGGTTAATCATATCGGTTCCAATCATGGTTTGGGGAAGTACGCTTTTCATTAAATTAATTGACCGCTTTCCAATCATTGTTACAATAGGTGCAGCTATCCTTTCCTATACTGCAGCTAAAATGATTGTAGGAGAGCCAATTCTACAAGACTTCTTTGATAATCCTTGGTTTAGGTACACATTTGAGGCGATAATCATTATTGCGGTTGTACTAATTGGAACAAAGGTGAAGAAAACGAAATCACATTCAATTAAAGAAAAACAAAAAGCTTCTTAAAAAAGGCAGTCATTTGGCTGCCTTTTGATATTCATAAAATATTTAGTATAAATAATGGATAATAATGGATACTAAAAACGAGTTTTGTACATAAGCAGAAAGGAAGTATTATTATGAAAAGGATAATTATTACCGGTTTAGCATTATTTCTAAGTTTTTTGTTAGTAGGTGAAATTCAAGTATCTGCTGAAATGGAGAACGTCGACCAAAAACCAAAGGTAGAATTAACGGATCAGCAAAAGCAAGAGCTTGATAAGCTGTATCTTGATCTTCTTGATACAAAAAAGGAGATTATTAACAAATACGTTGAATATGGTGTCCTTACAAAAGAAAAAGCGGATAAAAAACTAAACTGGTTAGACGAACATTATCAAAAGATCAAAGAACACGGATACATTCCAATGCATCATCATAAAAAGCACAAAGATGATGACGATAGAAATGATAATGACAAAAATTAATAATAATAAGCTAGGTAAAACATGTTCTGTTTTGTCTAGCTTTTTTTATTAAATTCAAATAATCATTTTCTCATTTGGTATCACATCCTCATATTTAGGCATCCTTTTTTATTTATTCCAATAGGAATAGTATAATAAAAACATTAAATACTTAAGGGTATTTGCAAAAGGAGAGGTGAAAATGCCCATTTCATTTATTAAAACAGAAAAACAAGAACGATTATATAAGCTGGTGAGTGAATTAGCAGAAAGGTTTAATGAAAGAGCAGCTGAGTATGATGAAACAGGCGAGTTCCCTCTATTAAATATAGAGGAACTAAGAAATACTGGTTATACTAGCCTTTCCGTTCCTAAGGAATATGGTGGGAAAGAGGGGCTTTCCTTATATGACCTTGTTTTACTTCAAGAAAGACTTGCAGTAGGTGATGGCTCTACCGCATTATCAATTGGCTGGCATTTAGGGGCAACTATGGATTTATTTGATAAAAAGCGTTGGAAGGAAGAAAAACGATCATTTTATGCAAAAGAGGTCTTACAAGGTGCTCTTTATAATCGAGCGGCAACTGAACCTCAAACGGGTAGTCCAACGAGGGGAGGTAAACCTCAAACAACTGCTAAAAAAGAAGGGGATAAGTGGGTCCTCTCTGGAAGAAAATCTTTTACGACTATGTCTCCAGTCCTCGATTATTTTGGGGTAATTGCCTCAATAGATGGAACGGACCAAATCGGGGAATTTTTAGTGAAAAGGTCTAAGCCCGGAGTAATGATCGAAGAAACCTGGAATACAATTTCCATGAGAGGTACAGGGAGTCACGATCTTGTCCTTACAAATGTTGTGTTGGAAGAAGATGATTTAGTTGAAATGGTGACACCTGAGCAAAAAGCAACTCCAAATGGTTGGCTACTTCATATACCGGCTTGCTACTTGGGAATTGCAATGGCGGCAAGAAACTATGCTGTGAAATTTGCAAACGAATATTCACCTAACAGTCTAAATGGACCGATTAAAACGATTCCAAATGTAAGGCGGAATGTGGGAGAAATGGAAGCAGAGCTTTTAAAGGCACGCCATATTCTATTTGCAATTGCTGACAAATGGGATAAGACAGATGATCGAAGTCAGCTTGGTTCAGAGCTCGGACTTGCAAAATATATTGCTACAAATAGCGCTATTTCCGTTGTAGATAAAGCAATGCGGATTGTTGGGGCAAAGAGCCTTCAAAAGTCCAATCCGTTACAACGCTATTATAGAGATGTAAGAGCGGGACTCCATAATCCCCCAATGGATGACATGACAATCGCAAAATTAGCGGATCAAGCATTTAAAGAAATGGAAAATTAACTAAATCTAATCGAATGAGAAAGTAGTCGCTGTTCGCGGCTACTTTTTTTATTTTAATAGTAAAAAATATGTTGACTAGAATAATATTAATTTCTATAAATAGGTAATCAATTTCTTACTATCAAAACTCGTAAATGCCTATAGAGCCTTATATAATAAGAGTAACTAAGATAGTGATTATTTACGGAACCCTTTAAATCAAATAAATTGAGAGAGTAATATACATTCCTGTTAGGAGGGAAATAGTTTTGAAAAATAGTAAAAAGAAATTTTTAGGTTTGTCTTTAGCATTAATGCTAGGAGCAGGTGGACTAGCTGCATGTTCAAGCTCTGGTGCTTCTAACAACACAAATAAAGACGGTAAAACTAGTTTCACGATTATGGCAAACCTATACACACCAGAAGTTCCATCTGATAGGATCGAAAAGCTTCTAGAGGAAAAGACAGATGTTGATTTGACTATCCAGTGGACTCCAGATACGAGCTATGAAGAAAAGTTAAATACAGCATTTGCCACCGAAACACTGCCAGAGGCTGTTTTCCTAAAGAATCAAACAACATTTATCCAATTTAAGGAAGCAATCCGTGATGGACAGTTTTGGGAAATTGGCCCATATTTAGATGAGTTTCCAAATCTAAGTAAGTTAAATCAACAAATCCTAGAAAACACTGCTGTTGATGGTAAAATCTATTCGTTATACCAAGGTAGATCATTATCTCGCCAAGGTTTGATTTATAGAAAAGACTGGGCAGAAAAATTAGGCTTAGGAACCCCAGAAACAATAGATGATATTTATGAAATGGCTAGAGCATTTACGGAAGATGATCCAGATGGAAATGGTAAAAATGACACATTTGGAATAACAGACCGTGCTGACTTATCATATGGTGCGTTTAAAACTGTAGCATCTTGGTTCGGGACTCCAAACAACTGGGGTGAAAAGGATGGACAACTTCTCCCTGAGTTTATGTTTGATGAGTATAAACAAACGATGGACTTTATGAAAAAGCTACGTGATAACGGTTATATTAACCAAGACTTTCCAGTGACAAGTAAAGAGGATCAACAAGCATTCTTTAAAAACGGAACTGCTGGTATGTACATTGGATCAATGTCAGACGTAATTAGTATTGATAAAGATGCGAAACAACTTAATCCAGATGTTGAATTTGATGTTCATAATAAAATTGTAGGTCCTAATGGTGAATACGGTATCTGGGCAATCCCAGGTTACGGAAACGTTGTATTATTCCCGAAATCAGCTGTTAAAAGTGAAGAAGAATTAAAAGATATCCTTGGTTTCTTCGATAAATTAGTTACACCTGAAATTTCAAACTTGATATTCTGGGGAATTGAGGGAGAACACTATACCGTTCAAGATGGTGGAGCACTTAACTCAGAGGATACTGAATTAACAACAAGGGAAGTAAAACCATATCAGTCACTTGAAATTGGTGAACCAAAGACAAATGGAAGATATGAAGGAGTCCATACCCTTCCTGCTAAACAAAAGGCTGAAAAACTAATTGTAGATAATGAAAATTATTTAATTCATGACCCAACAATCCCACTTGATTCACCTACTTTTGCAGAAAGAGGAGAACTTCTGAATCAAAAAATGATAGATGCAACATATCAATATATTCTCGGTGATCTTGATGAGGCTGGATTTGAGAAAGCAATTGAAGATTGGAAAAAATCCGGTGGGGAAAATGTCATTAAAGAATTTAATGAAGCTTACCAGAATTTAAACAAGTAGTTTCAAAGTACAAAAGTGAGGGCTGAAATGATGCTTTCACTTTTTTTATACTCATTTTGTGAAGGTTATTAAAATTTTGTAAATGTGATAATCATTTTCTAATAATCGCCAATGAAAGTGTTTACAAACCCTGATATTATAGGTATATGTGAGAATTTGATTATTCACATTATTAGGACATGGAGATAAATTTAAGGTGTACTAAAAAAATAAATAGGGGGAATTACCTTTGAAGAAAAGTAAGAAGTTTTTAGGCCTATCCCTTGCGTTAATGTTAGGGGTTGGCGGATTAGCTGCTTGTTCAAATGAAAGCGCTTCAGGAGACAAGGGTTCTGATAAGCCAAAAGAATCCAATGAGAAAGTTAGCTTTACACTTATGGCTAACCTTCACACACCAGAAGTTCCATCCGACAAAATTGAGAAGTTGTTAGAGGAAAAAACGGGTGTGGATCTTACTATCCAGTGGACTCCTGATACAAGTTATGAGGAAAAACTGAACACAGCGTTTGCAACAGAAACTTTACCTGAAGCTGTATTCTTGAAAAACCAAACAACTTTTATTCAATTTAAGGAAGCAATCCGTGATGGTCAGTTCTGGGAAATCGGTCCATACTTAGACGAGTTTCCAAATTTAAGTAAATTAAATGAACAAATCTTAGCTAATACAGCTGTAGATGGAAAGATTTATTCAATCTATCAAGGAAGACCATTATCTCGCCAAGGTTTAATTTATAGAAGCGACTGGGCTAAGAAGTTAGGTCTAGGAACTCCTGAAACAACTGAGGATATTTATGAAATGGCTAAAGCATTTACTGAAAAAGATCCAGATGGCAATGGTAAGGATGATACATTTGGTTTAACTGACCGTAGTGATTTAGTATATGGAGCATTTAAAACTGTTTCTTCTTGGTTTGGAACTCCGAATGAGTGGGGAGAAAAGGATGGAGAACTTCTTCCTGAATTTATGTTTGACGAGTATATGCAAACAATGGATTTCTTTAAAGACCTTCGTGACAATGGATATATTAATCAAGACTTCCCAGTAACAAGTAAAGAAGATCAACAAGCATTCTTCAAAAACGGTACTGCAGGAATGTATATTGGTTCAATGGCTGACGTTGTAAGCCTTCACAAGGATGCAGTAGCGCTAAATCCCGACATTGAGTACGATGTTCATAATAACATTAAGGGTCCAAATGGAGAATTTGGTGTATGGGCAATCCCTGGTTATGGTAACGTAGTATTATTCCCTAAATCTGCTGTCGAATCAGAAGAAGAATTAAAAGGAATTTTAGGTTTCTTTGATAAATTAGCTACTCCTGAAATTGCGAACCTAATCTTCTGGGGTGTTGAAGGTGAACACTATGAAGTACAAGATGGTAGAGCTTTAGCATCTGAGGACCAAGATTTAACAAACCGTGAAGTAAAACCTTACCAAGCAATTGAAATTGGTGAGCCTAGTACAAACGGAAGATATGAAGGGGTATTTACATTACCTGCTAAGGAAAAAGCGGAAGAATTAATCATTGATAATGAAAATTACTTGATTCATAATCCAACAAATGCACTTGACTCTGCCACTTTTGCGGAAAAAGGAGAACTTCTTGCTCAAAAAATTACAGATGCAACGTATCAGTATATCTTAGGAGATCTTGATAAAGCGGGCTTTGAAAAGGCAGTCGAGGATTGGAAGAAGTCTGGCGGAGCCGATGTAATTAAAGAATTTAACGAGTCTTATAAGAAGTCTAAATAATACTTTAACTCTTACTACTAGCATAAAAGGCTGTCCATACAGCCTTTTATTTTATTACAACATCAAAATGAATAAATGGGTAATGGTAATACCTATTATTCTATTAATCTGTAGTTTAGGGAAGTGTACCATATGTTACGCATTGAAAAGGCGAGGAGATTAAATCAACAAGCGGTAATTTCCCTTGTGAATCATGCCATATACCAATTCGGAAATTCGATGTCTTTAATCTTTCTCAATATTTATTTATGGAGATTAACCAATAGTTTATTAATCAATGCAATCTTCAATTTAGTAGCAATTCTTGCCCAGGCAATGACAACATTCTCAATTGGTAAGTTTGCTAAAAGGAAGGGAAAACTACTCGCGTATCGATTAGGTATCTTTATAACTGCATTCTTTTATCTTTTTATATTACTAGCCCAAGAAGAAATCGTGACGTTTTATATCCTATTTGCAATCATGAAAGGCATTTCGCAGGCTTTATATTGGCTGGGATATTTTACGATTGTACATGAGGTTTCAACGGATGAAAATCGCCTCAGGGTATTAGGAATAAATACCATTGTTATGAATGGAACGAATCTTTCAGGACCGGCAATCGCAGGATTTATCATTGGCCTATATTCGGGATTCCAAGGTTATATGATTGTCTTTGGAGCGGCATTTGTAATGTTTGCAATTGCTGCATTGGGAAGCTTAAAAATGAAAAAAGAAGAAAATCATCATACATCCTATTATATGAAATACCTACCAATAATAATTAAAAGGGAACCAGGGTTTAAGAGATCATTATTTGGCTGGTTTATATTAGGTTTTCCACATGGGATATTATCATTTATTCCATCGATATTATTATATGAGATCTTCCTTCAGGAACAAACAGTAGCTAACTTAAACATTGTTTTCCTATCGTTATCAATAATAGCGAGTTATTTCATTTCTAGGTTTGCTCAAGCCGAAGGTACGGTAAAGTATTTACTTATTTCTGCAGTGGGCTTCACACTTTCAGCTATATTTTTACTAGCAGATTTATCGGCTTTAACGGTGATTTTGTTCATGTCTATTTATTCCATATTCAAGCCATTGCAAGGAAATGCATACGAAGCTTTTTACTATAATATGATTGGACATCTCCCTTTAAAGACAAATTTTAGGACAGAAGCAGTTGTATTGAGGGAGACAATAATCAATTTAGGTAGAGGTTTTGGGATAATCATTTTCTTAATTTTTGTTAATGGCATTGAAGCAGATAGTATACCAATCGTTCTGTTTTCACTAGCGGTGTTCCAATGGTTTATCCCATATTTAGCTATAAATAAACAATCATTTTTAACAAAAAAGAGAAGTAGTCCGTATAATCATAATCTAAGATAAATCTTCAAAGTCTCATATACTCTCATTATCTACTGAGTATATGAAACTTTGATTATTTACGATATGAAGAAAGATTTAGAAAATACAGGTATAAGGTTTGTTTCAAATACGGTAACAATGAAATCTCCTAATGTATGATGTATTTGCATGACAAGCCTTTAAAGGCAAATGCATTCAAGATTACGATTATAAGATGAAAGGAAGATGAGGGTGAAGTCAGAAACAGTTGTTGAACAAAACAACCAAACGGAACTAGCATTGAATAAAACAAAGCAAGTTTCTAGTAACGATTTGCAAAGGAGCTTTAAGGCCGAATTAAAAAGGCGGATATTTAAGAATAAACTATTATACTTAATGATCCTACCAGGTGTATTATACCTTCTCATTTACAAATATGTCCCTATGCTCGGTCTCGTGATTTCATTCCAAGATTACAAACCATATCAGGGGATCCTTGGAAGTGATTGGGTCGGATTTGAACACTTTACTCGTCTCTTTACAGATTCAGACTTCTGGATGATTTTTAGAAATACACTTGTACTTTTTGGATTGCATATTTTTATAGCGTTTCCAATTCCAATTATTTTGGCATTAATGCTAAATGAGGTCAAAAATCTTTTCTTTAAAAGAACGATACAGTCACTTATCTATATTCCGCACTTTATGAGTTGGGTAATTATTGTTTCGATAAGCTTTGTACTCCTAACAATGGATGGCGGACTAATAAACGAATTATTGGTAAGTTTAGGAATGGATAAGGTTAACTTCTTAATGAACTCTGATTGGTTCAGACCAGTATATATCATACAAGTTGTGTGGCAAAGTGCCGGTTGGGGAACAATCATTTACTTAGCTGCAATCTCTGGGGTCGATCCTGGTTTATATGAAGCAGCAAAAATGGATGGGGCAAGTAAACTACGTCAAATTTGGCATATTACTTTACCAGCTATTCGTCCTGTTATTATTGTTCTTCTCATTCTAAAAATCGGTGACGTTCTAGAGCTTGGTTTTGAACATGTCTACCTATTATTAAATGCATCAAACCGTAATGTTGCAGAAATTTTTGATACGTATGTATACACAACTGGATTATTACAAGGACAATACAGTTATAGTACAGCAGTTGGTTTGTTTAAAGGACTAGTTGGTTTGATTCTAGTTGTCTTTGCAAACAGAATGGCTAAGAAATTCGGAGAAGAAGGTATCTATTAAGACAAAAGGAGTGAGAGCATGGTTGGAGAAAAACAGATCGGAAGTCGTATCTTTCGATGGGGAAATTATTTACTACTTATAGTAATTGCACTAACAATGGTCCTGCCCTTTATACATGTAATTGCAGCGTCCTTTACAACAAGTGCGGAGTTAGCAGATAAACGTTTTGTCTTATTTCCAACTGTTTTTAGTTTAGATGCTTATAAGTATATTTTCTCAACTAATACAATATTTAAGGCATTGTTCGTTTCAATAGGCGTTACTCTTATCGGAACACTTTGGAGTATGTTCATTTCATTATTAACAGCTTACGGATTATCACGTAGAGATCTAGTCGGTAGAAGACAAATCTTGTTCCTATTCGTATTCACAATGTTATTTAGTGGTGGAATGATACCAACATTCTTAATTGTAAAAGAAACAGGTCTACTTGATAGTTATGCAGCATTAATTGTACCAGTTACAATCAATGTATTTAACATGATTATTTTACGAAGCTTCATCATGGGATTACCAGAAGGGTTAATAGAATCAGCTAAAATAGATGGTTGTAACGATTTTGGAGTACTATTTAGAATCGTAATGCCAATTTCAAAACCAGCTCTTGCAACTGTTTCTTTATTCTATGCTGTTGCATACTGGAACACATATATGCATGCAATCCTCTATATCAATGATGCAGCAAAATGGCCAATTCAAGTTTTATTAAGACAAATTGTAGTTCTTGCGAGTGGGCTTAGCTACGATAGCTCTGAATTTACAAATATTCCACCGCCAGACATTACAATCAAAATGGCAGTAATTGTTGTCGCTACAATACCTGTATTAATGGTTTACCCATTCCTACAGAAATACTTCACAAAGGGAGCTATGCTTGGCTCTATGAAGGAGTAGTCAATATAAACTAAATATAGAAGGTGAGCTACAGAGATGTATTATACCAATTCCTTTAACAAATTAGATTCTTTATTCAATGGATTCTTTGAATGGCTGGCGGGACAATACGATCCGGTCACAGGCGGTTTTTATTATGCAAAAAGTTCTGTTTCTGATAGCTCATTTACGCCTGATATCGAATCAACTGCCCAAGCATTAAACATCTTATCAAGAAATGAATTATTTACTAAAATGCCCGTAGAAGTACGGGCAAAATTTGTTTCTTTTTTCCAAGATAAACAAGACTCAGAATCAGGTTATTTTTTGGATGAAGATCCTAATATGAAGAATGATGAAGTAATGGTTAGCAGAGCCATCAATTATTCATTAAATTCTCTACATCGATTAGGCGGTAAGCCACTATATCCGTCACCAGTAGACCTCAATAAAGCACCAAACTATGTGTATTCCGAAGATGCATATCTAAATAAATGGAAAAGTATTAGTTTAGTGAATAGTTGGCGTGGCTGCGATTTATTAGCATCATCTTGCATGTATATTGGGCAAATGGATAAAGACAGGCAGGAAAAAATGATTAAAGTCGCTGCAAATTACTTAGAAAGCATACAAGATCCCGAGACAGGGCTATGGGGAGAAGGTAGCATGTATGTCCGCATCTCAGGGACATTTAAACTGCACACCTTCTATCATAAGTTTGGTTTACCTATGCCGAGAGTTGAAAAGATGTATCAAAGTATTCTTCGTTGTTTACGGACTGAGTTAGCAAAGGATATGTGCTACATTCGAAATCCTATTGATCTATTATCCTATATTAATCTTGATATACCCATTCATGAACTTGAGGAAATCATTCAAATCACAGTGGATAATATGGAAAAGCTTAAACGTCCGGATGGCGGGTTTTCAAGGGAAATTAAGAATTCACCAACTGCACCAAATATTGCCCAAGTAAAATCTGATGAGTATTATCCAGATATGCCTGTGGCGGTACATCTTGGTAAAGGATTATACGAAGGGGATATGAACGCTAGTACCCAAGCTACACTCATTCGTTTGCAATTGCACAAGTTAGTAGGGATAACGGCAGAACCAATTAAGGGTTCTGAGAATTTTTTTAACCTATTAATAAATAGATTACAAGTATAGCAATATTTGTTGGAGGTAATAGAATGGCGTTTTTAGACATCACACAATTAGGAGCGATTGGGGATAATCGTATAGATAACACGGAAATTATTGCTCAGGCAATTAATCAGTGTGCAGAAAACGGAGGGGGAACTGTTTTTGTACCATCTGGCAACTATTTGACCGGTCCAATTGTACTTAAAAGTAATATTACCCTTTATTTAGAAGCGGGAGCAACGATTACTTTTTCGGATGAATTTGATCGTTATCAGCCTGTCAAGACACGCTGGTCTGGCTATGAATGTTATGGGTATTCTCCACTAATTTACGGAGATAACCTTACGAATGTCGCCATAAAAGGAGAAGGTTCTTTTGACGGTCAGGGAAAAGCATGGTGGCTAATTAATAGACAGCTTCGTGTAGATAGTAAAGCATATTCTTCAAAAACAACAGAAAAAATCGCTCAACTAAATCAGAACTTTATGGAACCTATTGAGACGAATCTCGTAGAATGGGATTCTCAATTCCTACGTCCACCTTTACTACAATTGATGAACAGTAAACATGTCACAATTGAAGGTGTCACTTTAAAAAATTCACCTTTTTGGAATACACACCTCGTATATTGCGATCATGTAACCGTTCATAATGTGACATTTGAAAATCCCGCTGATACACCAAATGGTGACGGCTTTGACATTGATTCTTGTACAAATGTACGTGTTGGAGATTGTCATTTTGCCGTAGGAGATGATTGCCTTGTCATAAAATCTGGCATTAATGAGGATGGACGAAGAGTGGGTAAGCCGACCGAAAATGTGGTTGTAACCAATTGTACTATGCACCATGGACATGGTGGAATTGTCCTTGGTAGTGAAATGTCTGGCGGTATCCAAAATGTGACGATATCTAACTGTACGTTTATTGGAACAGATCGTGGAGTACGGATTAAAACAAACCGAGAACGCGGCGGATACGTGAAAAATATCCTTGTGAACAATATTTATATGGAGGATGTATTCTGTCCAATTGCGATTAATTCATTCTATCGCCATGGTGTAAATGAAAACGATCCAACAGTAAATAGCCCTGAGGCACAGCCAATCACTGAAAAGACACCAGAAATCGAACATATCCAAATTAGTCATATCACTGCTAGAAACTGCCGAGCAGCTGCTGGTTTTATATATGGGCTTCCGGAAAGACCAATTAACGATATTTCAATCTCTCATTCTACCATCGAAATGACGATGGACCCAAATGAAGAGGGCGGAGAGCCAGATATGGTTCAAGAGGAATTAATAATGGTTGGAGCAGGAATTTTTGGAAAATACATTTCAAATTTAGATATCCATCATGTTCGTGTAGAAACGCGTCAAGGTACTGGTCTTCAAATTGAAGATAGTCAGCATGTGAACATCGACCATTTTACTATGAGAAAACAGCATGACTCCTCCCCAGCAGTTATATTAAAACGAGTTGAACATAAAAATGTAGAGGGATATGCTTCACAAATGGCAAATAAAAACTATTTACAAATAGATGAGCAGAGCAATTTATTAAAACAGGATCTATAAAACATGTAGGTTAATTTGATTGGGGGGATTTACATGTGGGTAACCCATCCATTTTTGGATGAATTATATCAAGACACTGTTAAAAGTGATAGAAAAACTTATGATGAAAAATGGCAAACAGTATTAAAAGAAAAATTTCATGAACGAATCGGTACTTTTAAAAATGACGAGCCTCTTCAGCCTACTTTGGTCGAGCAAAAGCAATATGAGCACTATACAAGGTATAGTGCTGAGATTACAACTCTACCAAATGTTAGGATGCAGATGTATGTGTTGGTACCAAATAATATTCACGGAAAAAAAGCTCCAGCAATACTTGCCTTACATGGTCACGGATATGGAAACAAAGATATTGTGGGGCTAGACCCATCTGGAAATGATCGAAAAGGGGAACCAGGATTACATAAGGATTTTGCGGTGGAACTTGTCAAACGGGGATTTATTGTGGTGGCTCCAGAATTAATTGGTTTTGGGGAACGAACCTATTCAAATGATGACCGTACGAACCCTTCTGATAATTCTTGTTATTCACTGGCGAGTCAGTTATTGCTTTATGGAAAGACACTTGCAGGACTTCGTGTTTTTGAATGTCAAAAAGTTTTAGATTTCATGGAGGGGTTAGAAGAAATCGACTCAAACCGCATTGGTTGTATGGGAATTTCGGGAGGCGGACTTGTTGCCGCCTACACCTCTATTTTCGATCAACGAATCACTGCAACTGTTATTTCCTGTTATGCGAATACATTTAAAGGTAGTATCATACACAGAAGGCACTGTCTAGATAATTATGTACCGGGCATCTTGCAAGACGCGGAAATGCCTGAGTTAATTTCATTAATTGTTCCACGACCACTCTTTATTGAAGCAGGAAAACAAGATCATCTCTTTCCAATTAAAGAAACTGAAAAAGCAATTAAGGAGATTAAAAGAATCTATACAGAACGTAAAAGTGAACACTTAGTAGAATCACATCTTTTTGACGGTGGACATGAGATATGTGGAGATCAATCGTTTGAATGGCTTTGTTCTACCTTGGATGTTAGGTAACAATAAATCCAAATATTAGCATGGAGATGATTGTTTACATGACGGAAGCAAAAAAAAGTGTTGTTGATCGGAAGGTTTGGCAAGCAGATTTAGAGAATGGTTTTTATCAAAATCCGATTTTACATGCAGATTATTCAGACCCTGATGTTGTACGAGTAGGAAAAGATTATTATATGGTTTCTTCAAGCTTTCATATGTCACCAAGTTTACCGGTCTTACATTCTACTGATCTTGTAAATTGGAAGATTATTAATCATGTGGCACAAACATTTCCTTACGCTAGTTACGATAAACCACGACATGGGGAGGGTGTATGGGCTCCTAGTATTCGCTTTCACGACGGAAAATTCTGGGTGTTTTTTAGTGCACCTGATGAAGGCATATTTATGAGTACGGCAGTAGACCCAGCGGGGGAATGGACACCATTACACTTAGTTAAAGAAGTCAAGGGATGGATTGATCCATGCCCATTCTGGGACGATGATGGTCAGGCATATTTGGTCAATGCTTTTGCAAAAAGCAGAACTGGTTTCAAAAGCATTCTCCATGTAAGTCGGATGAAACCAGATGGAACAGAGCTTTTAGATGAGGGTATTCATGTATTTGATGGAACACAGCATCATCCAACAATCGAAGGTCCTAAATTTTACAAGCGAAATGGCTATTATTATATTTTTGCTCCAGCAGGTGGGGTTCCAACCGGATGGCAAACAATACTGCGCTCAAGCAATATCTTTGGCCCATACGAGGATAAGATTGTTCTATATCAAGGGAAGACGAATATTAATGGTCCTCATCAAGGAGGTTGGGTTGAGACTGAAACTGGTGAATCATGGTTTCTCCACTTTCAAGATAAGGAAGCATACGGTCGTATTGTTCATCTTCAACCAATGTATTGGGAAAATGATTGGCCAGTAATGGGGCAAAATCAAAATGAGGCAGGAATCGGAGAGCCTGTGATTCAATGGGAAAAACCAAAAGCACAAGCATCTTCAGAGGTTGTTGTTCCCGACATGAGTGATGATTTTACTTCGAATAAATTAGGGCTTCAGTGGCAATGGCAAGCAAATCGTAAATCCCATTGGTACAATATAAAAGACCAAATGTTGAGGCTATATGCTGTTGGCCAGTCTGGGGAAACCAATCTTTATCATATTCCAAATGTTATGACACAGAAATTCCCGGCAGAAGTTTTTAAAGTAACAACAAAACTGACTTTTTCTCCTGAATCCCCTGAAGATCACTGTGGTTTGCTTGTACTAGGAGAACAGTATGCTTCAATTGAAGTGAGGCAACTAGATGGTCAACTTGGTGTTTTTTATGTCAGGGGAAATGAGAAAAATCTTCAAAACGAACAATGTATCGGCGAAATCAAAGGAAATAAACTTTTTTTACAAGTAGAAGTCAATGAAGGTGCGATTTGTAGATTTAGCTTTAGTGAGGATGGGATTAGTTTTGCACAGGCAGAAGACATCTTTGAAGCTACACCAGGAAAATGGGTTGGTGCTCAAATCGGAATTTATTGTTATAACGACAACCATGAGTATAGCAAAGGATACGCAGATTTCGACTATTTTTCAGTTCACAATTAAAAGGGCATTTAATGCCCTTTTATTGTTTTGAAGAAAGGGGAGAACAAATTGTCTACATTTAAAAATCCAATTATTCCAGGATTCTATCCAGATCCGTCTATTTGTCGAGTAGATGATGATTATTACTTAGTCACATCTACATTTGAGTACTTTCCTGGTATACCCATCTTTCATAGCAAGGATTTGGTAAACTGGAGGCAAATCGGGCATGTGCTTACCAGACCAAGTCAATTGAATCTTGATGGAACACCTAATTCAAAGGGAATATATGCAGCAACCATACGTTACCACGAGGGTGTCTTCTATGTCATTACAACCTTTGTAGAAAGTCAAACAGGTGCTAGAAGAAACTTTTTTGTAACAGCTGATAAACCTGAAGGCTCTTGGTCTGATCCATATTGGCTAGAGGACTGTCCTGGCATTGATACATCATTGTTTTTTGATGATGATGGAAAAGTATATGTGACAGCAAATCGACGACCTCCAGGAGGGCAGCTTTATCCAAAACATATGGAAATCTGGTTGCAGGAACTAGATTTAGAGACGAAGCAATTGATCGGGGAGAAATACAGTCTTTGGGATGGGGCTTTAAAGAATGTTCATGCCCAGGAAGCACCACATATATATAAGGTCAATGGCATGTATTATTTAATCATTGCAGAAGGTGGCACTGGTTTTACTCATTCCATTACAGTTGCACGGAGCGAATCCGTTACCGGCCCGTATGAAGGTGCTAAAACGAATCCCATATTGACACATCGGCATTTAGGAAGAGAATACCCGATTTCAAATGTAGGTCACGGTGATATTATTGATACAAACAATGGTGAATGGTGGATGGTTTGTTTAGGTTCACGTCCATACGGTGGTGAATATCGAAACCTAGGTAGGGAGTCCTTCCTCGTTCCACTCAAATGGGAAGAAGGGTGGCCTGTCGTCAATCCAGGAAAAGGCATTATTGAAATGGAAGGAATCAAGCCTAATATCGAGGAGAAAAGATGGCCAACCATACCAGCTTGTGACCATTTTGATTTATCGGAACTACAGATGCAGTGGAATTTCATCCGAACACCAAGAGGTGATTTTTGGTCATTAACGGAACGCCCAGGTTATTTGCGGTTACGATTGAAGGCTGAAACGATCACAGAAACCGTCAATCCTGCCTTTGTTGGTCTTAGACAGCGCCATATAAATTTTGCAGCTCGAACAAAAATGGAATTCTCACCAAACAATAAGTATGAGGCCGCAGGACTTGTATTGTTACAAAACTCGGACTTTCATTATCGAGTAGAATACACACAATCTGAGATCAAATTGATAAAGAGAGAAGCGGGACAAGAAGAAATTATTGCGTCATGTCCTTACCAACAAAATGAAGTTTATTTAAAAGTTGAGGCATATGGTCAGTCCTATCATTTTTATGTAGCAAAAAAGCCTGAACAGTGGCAAGTCTTAAAAGAAGATGTGGATGGAAGAATATTAAGCACAGATATTGCAGGCGGCTTTACAGGTGCTTATTTAGGAATGTATGCAAGTTCAAATGGCACTGAGTCGTTACGCCATGCTGATTTCGATTATTTTGAGTACATCGGATTAGATGATTGATGAAAAAATAAGCTCCCGATTTGGGAGCTTATTTTGGTAACCATTTATCATTCGTATGGAAAATAGTCCCTAAAGAGTATTTTGAAACTTCCTCTTCACTTAATGATTTTGCCCAGCTAACTCTGTGTGGGGAATCACTTCCAGGTCCTGTACTATTCCATTCGGAATACCGAGCTGTTTTTTCATTGTCTTCATTTCGCCAATTATCCCATCCAAGGGGATGAATATGCTGACCCATCCATGTATTGATAAAGACTGTATGGGCAAATGGTCGCCAAGGGCGTCCTAAGTATACTTCAGAGACACCCTTTGCTCCAGTTAGTTTGCAATTTTTGAAAACATACCCATATTCATTTTCCCTAGGAGTTGACGCAGCGGTAATATAGCCTTTGCGAAGACTATGAATCGTACAATCCTCAAAAACAGCGACAGCAGAGCCAAAAATGAAATCTACATGTCCTTCAATATAGCACTCTGAGAAGTATTGTCTTCCCTTAGATGTGTAAAGAGTATCCTGATTTGCTAATAACCTAACATGGTTAAATGTACATTTATCACCAGCTACATAAAGTGCAAGTGCCTGGCCGATATCCTCACCATAACCGGCAACATTTTGAATTGTAAGATGTTTCAATTGGAATAAATCTGCAAACGCTTGGAAAGTAGCTGTTTCAAATGTCCCAATTTCATTCCCATCTGCGTTTTTCATTCTGGCAAATTTACTACCTGAAATAATCGTTTCGTATTCTCCAGCCCCAATGATGGTAATATTGGGTTTATTTTCAGGTACAGTTATGATTTCTTCGTATATACCTTTGTTTACATAAATGGTTACTGGTTCCAGAGGAAAGACCCGAACCGCATCAATCGCGGCTTGAATCGTGGAATAATCACCATCTCCCTGTTGAGAAACTACTAGTTTTTGCATGAACACAATTCCTTTCTTAGGTAGCTCTTATTGACTCACGATATTTACCAGGTGTCGTTCCTTCAATTTTCTTAAAGGAGCGAATAAAGTTTTGGGAGTTATTAAAGTTAAGTTTATCTGAAATTTCTTTCACGGAAATATCAGTTTCAGCAAGCCATTTTTTTGCCATATTAATTCGATACATGGATAAATATTCACTAAATGAAATGTTCATTTCTTTCCTAAAAATACTGCTTAAATAATTCGGATTGTAATGTAACCTATTTGCAATCATATCTAGTGTAATATTGGATTCAAATTCCTCATGAATGATATGAACAATGTTTTCTGAAATAGTTTTGTACTGGGATTCAGCACGGTCATCAATTTTTTGAAGAAGGGGATCAATGATGACTGTGATAAACCAGTCCTTTACTTCTTCTCTAGACTTCAGTTCATAGATTTTTTCAAATATTGAACGATTGTCTTCTAAATCTAATACATTGATTGCCAATGTGTGCATAAGTTCAATTAAATCACTTAATAATCTTACTAATGAAATTTGGTATTGAATATGATTCAGATCCTCAGAGAAAATTTCATCAATTAGCTCATTGAGTAAACGATAGACTTTCTCTTTGTCGTTCACTTTGATTGAGTCGAATAGTTCAGTTTCAAGTCGTTTAGGGAAGTAGGTATGCAAACCTTTTCCGATTTCAAGGTTTTCAAAGAAAATAATCGATTCAGTACCATATTTTAGAGTGTATTTGAGAGCTTCTAGGCTCTCCTTATAACCATTTCTCGTCTCAAGAACATTTATGAATGGTTCACTTATCCCAATACTTACAGGGACACTGTATTCCTCTTTTATTTTTTTCTGAATTTGTTCAGCAAGATCATTTACATATTGATTAAACTCATCCTTCGATTCTATGTTGCTTAATAGGAGGGTAACTTGAGTTTGTTTATTAACTATTGGCAGCATTCGCTCATCACTCGGAATCATTTCTTCAACCAGTCCATTAATAACAAATAATAGAACATCTTCTTCTTTTGGCTTATAAGAAGTCCCATCAAGACTGTCGATTTGAACTGTTAGAACACTGATCCATTTATAATCTAAGTTATAGCCAAAATATTTCATTCGACCTTCTAACTCTTCATCAGTAACATTTCCAGTTAAGAGTCGGTGCATGAAAAATTGTTTGAGTTGATTAATTTGGTTTGATAATGATTTTTCTAGGATATCATTTTGTTTCATCATGTCTTTTACATGGTTTTCTATAAAGACAAATTCATTCATATCTTTTCGTTCTTCTTTATTGGTTAATGAGTGTAAAATTACATTCTGTAATTGTTTAATAGGTTGATAGATTATTCTACTACCAAATAAAGCTAGTAATAATGAAACGCCAGCAATTAATAAGGTGATGGCAAGTGTTAGCCATCCGATGGATCTTGATTGGGCTGTTAGTTCACCAAGTTCAACGACAGAAACATAAGTCCAACCATTATAGAACGATTTTCGATAGGTAAAAAGATAGTCTGTACTATCGGATGCAATCGTAAATTGCCCAGTGTCTTCTTCAAGTGATGTATTTTCAGACAATACATCACTATATTCAAAAGCTTGTCCTACATTATTTGTATCGCTTTGTAAGACAACGGTTCCATTTTTGTCTAGAATATAAAAAGTTTCTAAAGAGTTGTCCTTCTTTAAAATATCGCGAAAACTGCATGTCGGTATATTCGCAATAATCATCCCTGTTTTGTTTGAAGAAATTGCAGGTATTTTCTTAATTAGGTTCAAATTATAGCCGCAAGCACGGGAAGCAGCTTGTTTGTACAAAGGTTCCTTCGATTTTTTTTCTAAAAGCCAGACAGAGCTTGTCTTTAGTGAAAGATAACGATCGGAGATTTCGTTCAGCTGTCCCTCAGATAATCGTTGTAGTCCGTAATTATTAACGAGCCAATTATTTTGAAGACTAATCAGAGCAACATCAGTGAGACGTGTATCGAATGTTTGCTGATGACTAAGATCGTCTCTTAACTGGTTATACAACTGGAATTGTCTTGTAGTAAGTGGTTCTCTTAATGATTCTATAATTTTTGATGAAGATGCTAACTGTGTCAGGGATTGGTCCACTGACTTAATAACCTGCTCGACATTTGTTTGGATTTGGTCCACACTATGTTCTTTTTCTTTTGCAACATAATTCTCCACAACAGAGGTTGAGCGAAGGAATGAAAATATTCCGACAATAATGACGGGAATAATGGCCAAAATACTTACAAATAAAATCATCCTATGGAAGAAGCTTCCGGGTAGCTTAAGTTTCATGTAATCACTCCAAATCTATTCAAATGTGAGGGGATGATTATTAAGTTTGTAACATCCCTGTAATATTCGAATGTCTATTAATTATAAATGTAAGCGTGCATAATTTGAATAATCATTTTGTTACATTGTGTTCATATTATTAGAACATTCCTAATGAATTCAAGGGTATACTGGCCTATTTAAAAGTAAATTAAATGATTATAGTTATTATTATAATAGTATCCTATCATAAAGGCAGGAGAGTTGTTATCGTTTTCAAATTTTACCTATTTCAATGTGAGAAAGGATGAATATTCTTGAATAACACGATAGTTGAAAAATCACCTTTATATTTTGCACAAAAAATGTGTGACACTTTGATGACAAAGTTTACTCCAGAGGAGCTTCCACCTGGAGGACGTTGGCACTATCACCAAGGCGTATTTTTATGTGGAATGGATCTAGTTTACAACAAAACAGGTGAAGACAAATATTTTAATTACTTAAAGGCATATGTTGATCACAATATCGATGAAAATGGAAACTTATTATTTGCTAGAGATGAGTTAGATTCAATTCAAGCAGGACTGTTATTATTCCCATTATATAAAGCTACTGGATTAAAAAAATATGAAATAGCAGCACGACGTTTACGCAATATTTTTACAACTTTAAATCTTACAAGCGAAGGCGGATTCTGGCATAAGGATAAATACCCGTACCAAATGTGGCTAGATGGCTTATACATGGGTGGACCATTTGCGTTACATTATGCCAATGATTTCAATGAGCCAAATTTAATCGAGATGGTCATTCATCAGGAAAACTTAATGCGAAAGCATACAAAGAGTGAAGCGACCGGTTTATATCATCACGGTTGGGATGAAAAGGCGGTACAGCCATGGGCTCGTCCTGATGGTAAAGCTCCAGAGATTTGGGGGCGCGCTCTTGGTTGGTATGGATTAGCAGTCATAGACATGATTGATATTTTACCAGAGGGCCATCCACATAAGAAAGAGTGGATTGCATTCATTCGAGATTATGTTCGAGATGTCGTCAAATATCAGGATGAAAAGACTGGCCTATGGTACCAAGTTGTGGACAAGGGAGACAATGAAGATAACTGGCTTGAGACATCTGCTTCCAGTCTATTCGTTTATGTCATTGCCAAAGCTGTTTCTAAGAAATATGTAGGCGGGGAATTTGAAAAATATGCAACAAAGGCATATGAGGGACTGCTCAAGTATAAAGTTCAAGAAACTGAAGAAGGCACTCTTATTATAGATGATATTGTAATCGGTACTTCAATTGGAGTATATGACTATTATATTAATCGTGAGCGCAGCCATAACGACTTACATGGTGCAGGTGCTTTTATTATGGCAAGTATGGAGATGGAGAAATTGCTTGCTGAACATCCGGGGGTAAAATAATCAATGAAAAAATATGCAGTTTGTGGATTAAGTAACAGAGCACTAAAAATGTTTATTCCACCATTAGTTGAAAAGTTTGCAAAACAAAGCGAGATTGTTGGTTTGCTAGACAGCGATGAATACCGTCTTGAATTATGCAAGGAGAAATTTCCTGTATTAGCTCAAACACCGACATATCTTCCAAATCAGATTGATCAAATGATCGAGGAAACTAAACCGGATTGTATCATTGTTGTAAGCCGTGACAACACACATATCGATTACATTTTAAAAGCACTTGAACATGATGTTGATGTCATCACAGAAAAACCAATGGTTACAACCGCTAAAGATGCTAACAGGGTCATTGAAGCAGAACAACATAGTAAAGGTAAAGTGACTGTGGCATTTAATTATCGCTATAGTCCGTACCATCGAAAAATCAAGGAACTCGTTTTAGAAGGTAAAATAGGGAGAGTGACTTCGGTTGACTTGAATTGGTATATCGACACATACCACGGGGCGAGCTATTTCAAACGCTGGAATCGGAAAAGGGAACTTTCTGGTGGACTTTCAATCCATAAATCAACACATCATTTTGATCTTGTAAATTGGTGGATTGATCAATATCCAGAAGAGGTTTTTGCACATGGAGCCTTACATTATTATGGGCCAAATGGAGAGCTCAACCCAGACCCAAGTACTGATAACAGATATTGTGGTACATGCGATGTAAAAGATAATTGTGATTATTACTTAAGATGGAATCCTCGTGAATTTTCTGAAGTAATTGAAGATGATCACTTAAACATGGGCGATAAAAAAGAAAACAAATATACGGATTATCGACCGGATGCATGTATCTTTGACTCCGAGATAAACATAGAAGATACGTATACAGCTAGTGTAAAATACAACAAAGGTGCTCTATTAAGCTATTCTATTAATTTCTCTACACCATTTGAGGGCTATCGCTTAGCTATCAATGGTACTAAGGGAAGAATTGAAACTCAAGAATTTCATGCACCAAGTCGGGTACCTTTCGAAGTGCCTGAGCAAACAATTGATTACTATCCTTTATTTGGTTCAAAAGAAATTATTCATGTTGTCCAAACAGCTGGGGGTCATGGCGGTGGAGATCCTGTGTTAATTCATGATCTTTATCAAGGCATTGATCCAAGACGCCAATATGAAATACTCGCAGGTGCGGAAGCTGGAGCTTACTCAATCGCACTTGGAGAAGCGGTTTGGAAATCAGTCGAAGAGAAGAAACCAATTTCGATTAAAGAATTACTTAAAAGTTACCAAGGACAACTATCGGAATAAGTGTAACAATAAGTCGACAAGTCAGAAGCATAGAAGGTCAAGGAACTCGTCGCTTGAGGAACGGTACGAGGCACACATACAAGGACCTTGTTCTATCTTTGTAATAAACTACCGAGATTCGCAGTTTATCATTTGATGACTTTTTGAACTTCCTTAATAAACAAAAATAGAAAGGGGAAAGACATATGCTAGGAGGATTGGACAGTCCATTTTACCGTTGGTGTGGGGCTATATCACGTTTGATTTATTTAAATATGCTATGGCTTCTATTTACAATAATGGGACTAGTTGTTGCAGGATTTGTACCCGCAACTGTAGCGCTTTTTGCAGTAACTCGAAAGTGGATCATGGGAGATGAAGATATCCCTGTCTTTTCAACATTTTGGAGTGTATATAAGAAAGAATTCTTAAAATCCAACCTCCTAGGGCTTACCCTGTTCATAGCTGGATATATCTTATATGTTGATCTTGTATTTCTTCCAACCACAAGCATGTTTTTTATTGTGGTAAGGTATGCACTAATTGCAATTTGTTCAGTTTACATCGTAATTCTACTATATATTTTCCCAATCTACGTACATTTTAATGGGAATATAAAATCGTATATAAAAAATGCCGTCATGTACGGTCTATCCTACCCACTCGTTACTTTTGCGATGGTATTAGGGATTTTCATACTTTATATGGGATTTACTTATGTCCCATCCCTTATACCTTTTCTAAGTGTAAGTATACTAGCCTATTTTATTATGTGGCTAGCGCTGAAAGTATTTGCAAGAATTGAAGAAAAAGTAAATGGGAAAGACGAAGTAAAATCAAATGAGAGAGAACCAAGTTTTAGTAAATAGACAAATTGAAGGTGTTTCAATGAAAAACATTCATATATATATTGCCGGAGATTCGACAGTATCTGATTGCCCACCGAACGAAGAACCGCGTGCAGGATGGGGACAGGTAATCAACCAATATTTTAAAGAAAATGTTATCATTCACAATTTCGCAATTGGCGGTCGAAGTTCAAAAAGTTTTATAGATGAAAAGAGGTTAGAATCAATACTAAATGAAATTCAACCGAATGATTACCTCTTTATTCAATTTGGTCATAACGATCAAAAACAGGACCATCGTAGAACAGAACCATATTCAACCTATCAAGAATATTTGAGCAAATATATCGAAGGCGCTAGAGCAAAAGAGGCAATCCCGATTTTAGTAACTTCGATGCATCGAAGAACCTTCGATGAAAACGGAAAAATAATGAATAGTTTAGGAGAGTATCCGGAAGCGATGGTCGCCCTAGCAAAAGAAAAACAAGTGAGTATCATCGATTTATGGAGTGATTCGAAGAATTTATATGAATCTTTAGGTCCTGAAGAATGTAAAAATCTTTTTATTTGGTTTGAGCCGGGTGAACATCGAAACTACCCTGATGGAATTAGTGATGATACGCATTTTCGAGAGGACGGGGCAAATAAAATTGCCGAAATTATTGCCAAAGAAATTAAAAAAACAATCCCAGATTTAGCGTTATATCTTAAGGATTAAAGTGAGGTGTACATGTGATTAATCTAGGTATTCGCGCCCATGATGTGAAGGCTAGCTCTTTAGATGAACTTGTGCAAACAGTAAAAGATAAAGGGTTATCTTCTGTACAATTGGCCTTAGCAAAATCATTTCCACAACTAAATACGAGTTTAGGAAGTCTTTCACCGGGTTTTGCAAAGTATATAGGTAATGCTTTTCAACAAATGAACATCCAAATCGGAGTATTAGGCTGCTATATTAATATGATTCACCCAGATCAACAAGAACGTCAAAAAGCATTAGACCGTTTCAAGGAGCATATCCGTTATGCAAGAGATTTTGGTTGTAGTGTTGTTGGAACGGAAACAGGAAATGTCCATGCTAAAATGGGATTTACTGTAGATAATTTTCGAGAGAAACCTTTTTTAGATGTTGTAGATAGTGTGAAAGAACTTGTAAATGAAGCAGAAAAATTTGGAGTTATTGTGGGAATAGAAGCGGGAGTTAACCATCCTGTTTACAATCCAATGCTTTTAAAAAGGTTATTGGATGAAGTAAATTCAAATAATTTACAAATTATCTTTGACCCGGTAAATTTGTTAACTGTTGAAAATTACATTTATCAAGATGAAATTTTCAAAGAGGCAATCGAACTATTTGGAGATCGTATAATCATTGTTCATTGTAAAGACTTTGTTATTGAGAATGGCAAGTTAAAGTTTGCTCCTCCTGGTAAAGGGCTATTAAACTACGATTTAGTCATGGAACTGATTAAGCATAAAAAACCTTATATCCAATTTCTACTAGAAAGTACAACCGAACCTTTTATAGATGATAGTATTGCATTTTTACAAGAAAAATACGAAAATGCTTAGTATGGGATAATACGTAGTATATTCCTCTTATACACATCAGAAAGGATGAAAGGGCTTTGAGAGATAAAGGAAAGGTCAAAGAATTATTTGCAGCCATGAGTACAGCTGAAAAAGCCAAGTATATTTGGGAGTACTATAGATATTATCTAGTTGCTTTTGTTATTGTATTAATTGCCGCTATCTTTCTAGTAAACGACTATTCGCCCAAAAAGGATACTGCACTTTCAGTTCTTGTTTTAGGAGATTTGGTAGATTCAAATGAAATTAAAAATATTCAACAAAGGCTAAATGAAGGAATTCTATCTGAAGAAGAAAGAAAAACACATGAGGTATCGATTCAGGTAATCCCATATGCACCGGATGCTGCAGATTTAAATGTTGTTATGGCAGCTCTACAACGAGTAACTGGAGAAATATCTACTGGAGAACTCGATGTTTTGTTCATTGATAAAGAACAGTTCGAGATTATGAATGGGGAACAATATTTTTATAGCTTAGATAAATTAATAGATAAAAAACTACCAGTTGATAAGGAATTTATGTATTATGATTCTGAAAATCAGGCTACTGGAATCGATGCGCAAGCATTGCCACTATTTAACGAAGCAATAGATGATCCAAATGTGGTAATGGGTGTCATTGTAAATACCCAAAGAACAGAAAATATAGAAAAAGTTTTCAAGATTTTATTCGAAGAATAGTTATTTTTTCATTGCAATATTAGTATATTACGATATTATTTAATTTGAAGGCAATTTAATTAGGAGGCTATATCCATGGAACATATGAAGCAACTAGTTGAAGCATTAAAAAACGGAAACGTTTTCGAAAATTCTAGTGAAGTAAAAGTTTACGAGAAATCCTTAACTCATCATGATAATGTAAGCCTTGTCATGGTAAGGGACCAACAGCAAAAATGGATCCTTGCATCAGGCGAAGGAGCTTTATTTGAAGAATTAGAGGGTACAGTGATTTCCGAAAATGGAAAGGCTTGTCCATTAACACACGAAAATCGTTTAGTATTAAATCGTTACTTTGAATATACTGTTCCAAGAGCATTTGGTACAAAAATTGCAACAATGGGTCTAGGTGACCGCTTAGGTCTAGCTTCACCAGGACATATTGAAACTGTTCGCGACCATAATGTAAAGCCAATTCTTGCTCAACAAAGTATTCGTGAATTAACATTAACGAATCGTACAATGAATGATGTAATTGACGCAGCAAGCTTTGCAGTATTCCAAGAAGGATATACAGGTGGATTTGGTGCAGACGGTGACCACTTAAAAGAAGAAGAAGATATTAAAATGGCATTATCACTTGGTATGTCAATGCTAACATTAGATTGTTCAGACCATATTCAAAACCGAGTTGAGGGCTTAACAGTAGAGGAAATCAGTGCAGAATTTGATAGCCTCCCTGAAGAAACGAAGAATCACTATAATCAGCTATATTTAAACAAAGAATTCGATGTAAAAGGTCTTGAAATCGGATTTGATGAAAATACATTAAAGAAATTTGTATTGTTATACGGAAAGGCTTTAGAGTATATGGTCCATGTACATGAAACATATATCGAAAAAGCAGATCGTGATATTGATTTTGAAATTTCGATTGATGAAACTGAAACAGTTACATCTCCAGCAGCACATTTCTTTGTAGCAAATGAATTACAAAAACGTGGCGTAACAGTAACAAGCCTTGCTCCAAGATTCTGTGGTGAATTCCAAAAAGGAATTGATTATATCGGTGATATAGAACAATTCGAAAAAGAATTACGTGAACACGCGCTAATCGCTGAATACTTTGAATACAAATTAAGTATCCACTCTGGAAGTGATAAATTTACAGCTTTCCCAATTATCGCGAAGTATACGAATGGAGTTCTTCATGTTAAAACAGCTGGCACAAACTGGCTTGAAGCTGTACGTGTAATTGCAAAGGTAAATCCTGGATTATATAGAAGAATGCATGCATATGCTTTAGAACATTTAAATGAGGCACTTAAGTATTACCATATTACACCAGATATGAATACAATCGTACCACTTGATACAGTTTCTGATGAAAACCTTCCAGAATATATGAATAATGATGCAGCAAGACAAGTAATCCATGTAACATACGGATTATTGTTAACTGTAAAAGATGAAAACGGAAACTTCATTTTCAAAGATGAATTTTTCGGTACTTTGAATGATAATGAAGATGAATATCGTCAAGCCCTTGTTAAACACATTGGCAAGCACGTTGAATTATTAAACCTATAAAAAATGACTATTTTCAAAACACCTTTCTTTTAGCTATACTGGCTAAGGGAAGGTGTTTTTTATGCATAAATTTATCCTTATACTCTTTTTTGCTCTTTTTTTATCTGGCTGTGGGCCTCAAGGTACCGATCAGGAGTCTACTAAAGAGGTAGAATTAACGGTTTCTGCTGCTACAAGTATGCAGAATGTTTTACAAGAATTAAAGAACAATTTTGAAAAGGAACATTCTACAATTGATATCGCCTTTAATTTTGGCGCATCAGGTGCACTTGCACAACAAATCTCTCAAGGAGCTCCAGTTGATATCTTTTTATCGGCTTCTAAAGAAAAGTTCGATATACTTATTGATAAGGAACTTATTGACGAAGATCTCCAGCAAAATCTAACTGGCAATGAGATTGTGTTAATTGCTCCAAAACAAAACGAAAAGCAGATTACGGGAATAGAAGATTTGAAAACAAAGGCTGAACGGATATCAATAGGTATACCAGAATCTGTTCCTGCAGGGAAGTATGCGAAGGAAGCAATCGAAAGCATGGATATGTGGAATGAAATTGAAAATAAGTTAGTGCTTTCAAAAGATGTTAGGCAAGTCCTTACATATGTTGAGACTGGAAATGTTGATGCAGGGTTTGTCTACAAAACAGATGCACAATTATCAGATCAAATTCGGATTGTGATGAGTGTGGATACTAAGTATCATTCAGAGATTATTTATCCGATCGGAGTCTTAAAATCATCAGAACATTTAAATGAAGCAAAATTATTTTATGAATACTTATTGAGCGATGAAGCTATTGCTCTTTTAGAGGAATATGGGTTCTCAAACATAAAGTAAAAAGCAATTGGAGCATGATGTCCAATTGCTTTTTTGTTCTAGGTCTAGCTCAAGCACCTAGCCCCCTGTGCATTTGCTTTTACATATACGGATGTACACCCTTCGCAATCTCCTGTACGATGGTTGCAAGGGATGAGATTTGTTGATCGTCTAAGTTGAAAGAATCTTTGATTTTTGTTTCAAGATTATTCGTAATTCTACGTTTACCAACTTCAACAAGGGCAATAAGTGCAAAACTACAATTTACTGCTTTAGCAAAATCACGTTGAGTCATGTTGTTCTTTTTGCGTAAAAATTTTACAATATCTTTGTTTATCCTAGGCATTTTACACACTCCTTACCTATGGCTTTTTACATGTGGGAATATATATATGATTGCGTATCTATTATTCTATGATATTCACAATATTACCATCATATATAAAATTCGTCTAGGCAGGTTTTCAGGATGTCCAGCTTCAAGCGCCATCTGTTCGAGACAATAAGCGAATCGCTTCAGAAGGGAAAAAAACACTTTAAGTCAGCGTTCATCTTACGCTATTCACCAATAGAAGGGCGCCTTGCGTTTTCACATTGCCTAAGAATTTAAACAGCTGTAGAACCTGTCTACAGCTGTAATAGAGAATTACTTATCTCCATAAAGTCGGCGTGCAGCATGATTTGTTGGACCAACATATTCATTTAGTTGGAAGGAGTGACGAATGGCAGCTGTAATGAATTTCTTCGCTTCATATATGGCTTCCTTCACTTCTAATCCTTTTGCAAGTCCTGCTGCGATTGCAGCTGAAGAGGTGCAACCGGCACCGTGAGTAAATGTTGTTTCAAATCGGTCGCTTTCAAGGATCTCTATTTCTTTTCCATCATATAAAACATCTACTGCTTTATCATGTTTTAGCTTTCCGCCACCTTTTACGAGTACATATTTCGCACCAAGATCGTGTATCTTCACAGCAGCTTCTTTCATTTGATCAATAGTTGTGATTGAACCGATTCCACTTAGTTGACCTGCTTCAAATAAATTTGGAGTAATCACTGTTGCAAGTGGAGTTAGTATTTCTCTAAGGGCAACAGCATGATCCGGGAATAGAACTTCATCTTCTCCCTTACAAACCATTACAGGATCCACTACAAATTTTTGAAGATTATGTTTTTTAGCCGCATCTGCAGTAATTTCAATAATATCGACAGTAGGAAGCATACCAGTCTTTGCCGCATCGACACCTATTCCATCAAGGATTGTTGCTAATTGTGCCTTGATGATATCGAGGTCAACCGGAAAAACTTGGTGATTCCAACGATTATGCGGGTCCATCGCAACAATTACAGTTAAGGCAGACATGCCGTAAACTCCATGTTCTTGGAAGGTTTTTATGTCAGCTTGGAGACCAGCTCCACCACTACTATCAGAACCTGCAATCGTTAATGCTTTTGGTAAACTCATATTTGAAACCCCCATCTAAAAAGTTTGACAGACTTATTATATATCAATTGATAAAAATAGATATATTTATGCAATAAAAAAACGACTTTACAATATAAGGAAGGTATAAAACGTTGATTTAATAATAAAGAATTTGATACAATACACTGATGTAAGAGAAAAGTGTAATTCGATCCTAAACACATTCATATCTTGCAAATATTAATGATAGGCGGTCGAAAATAATGACAGAAACAAAACCTTATCGAGTATTACTTTACTATCAATATGTAACAATTGAAAATCCAGCAGAATTTGCAGCAGAGCATCTTGCTTTCTGTAAAGAAATCGGTCTAAAAGGTCGTATTTTAGTAGCGACAGAAGGTATTAATGGAACGGTCTCTGGAACTATTGAACAAACCGACAAGTATATGGAAGAAATGAGAAAAGATTCTCGTTTTGCAACAATGGTTTTTAAAATTGATGAAGCAGATGGACATGCTTTTAAGAAAATGCATGTTAGACCTCGTCCTGAGCTTGTCAACTTAAGCCTTGAGGATGATATTAACCCACATGAATTAACAGGTAAATATTTAAGTCCAAAAGAATTTTATGAAAAAATGCAAGATCAGAATACAATTATTTTAGATGCAAGAAATACGTATGAATATGATTTAGGACATTTCAGAGGCGCGATTAGACCAGACGTAGAAACTTTTCGTGATTTACCACAATGGGTAAGAGAAAACAAAGAAATGCTTGATGGAAAAAAGATACTAACGTACTGTACTGGCGGTATTCGTTGTGAAAAATTCTCTGGTTGGTTAGTAAGAGAAGGCTTCGAGGATGTTGGCCAGCTTCACGGAGGAATTGCAACATACGGTAAAGACCCTGAGGTACAAGGTGAACTTTGGGACGGCCAGCTTTACGTATTCGATGAAAGAATTGCTGTTCCAGTAAACCAAAAAGAGCATGTGATTGTAGGGAAAGACCATTTTACTGGAGAACCATGTGAACGCTATGTAAACTGTGCAAACCCTGAATGTAATGAACAAATACTTTGTTCTGAAGAAAATGAGCATAAATATCTAAGAGGCTGTACACATGAATGTCGCGTACACCCACGTAACCGTTATGTAGAAGAGAACGGGTTAACTGAGGAAGAAGTAGCAGAACGTTTACAAAACCTTGAAAAAGAATTAGTGCAACAATAATTATGAAAACCACAGTGTGAAAAACCACTGTGGTTTTTTCAAATACATAATTCTGGTACAATATAGGAAAAGAAAGGGGAGAATTGTGAAAATTATTGCATCTCAACCGTATATCACTATACAAAGAAAAATAGAGTGGAATGTGCAAAAGTATATTGAAAACCATCATCAGTTGCGATTGTTTGAAGACCGAATCCTTTCTTCTGCTAATGAATTTCATCTAGATCATGTGTATGATGTTTCCTACAGAGCGAGCTTTTTATATCTCCACACAAACCAAGGAGTATTCTCCTATAATATTAAAGAAGACCCAATTGATTTTATTAAAGCTTTTAAAGGTTTGAAACAGTAAATAACGTTTCGAGGTGAACTATGGAAATCGATAAAATTGTCAATATAGTTAAGGAACGCACTCCCTCTCTATTAGGCCGTGGAGATTTTAAGCGCTTTTCCATTCTTCTTCCTTTAATAAAAAAAGATAATGACGTTCATATCCTTTTTGAGGTTCGTTCAAGTCAATTAAGACGACAGCCAGGTGAGATATGCTTTCCAGGTGGAAAAATGGACCCAACGGATAGAGATGAGCGGCATACAGCCATTAGAGAAACGATGGAGGAACTAGGGCTAAATGAAAGTGATATTACAAATGTAAGTCCACTAGATTATTTTGTTTCCCCTTTTGGTACAATTATTTATCCATACGTAGGTGTAATCAATAATCCTGATGAGATTCAACCGAATCCAGCAGAAGTTGGAGAAATATTTACGGTTCCACTGTCATTCTTACAATCAAATCCTCCACAGATTTTTAAAGTGAATTTTCATGTAGAGCCCGAAGAAAACTTTCCTTTTAACGATATCATTGGAGGGGAAAATTATAAATGGCAGGTAAGAGGTATGGACGAATGCTTCTATTATTATGAAGACCGTGTCATCTGGGGTTTAACAGCCGGAATCCTAAAACACTTTTTAGAAGTAATTGAAAAAAGCCCTATATAAAGGGCTTTTGTGTTTTACTTTGTAAATTTAGTGCTTCTCCAATTCGTTACCTTTATTGATGTATGCGAAAAGTGTAGGGTAACCCAGGATTCTACAATGATGCCAAAAAGTGCGGTACCAATCGCTAGATGAATAACTGCCCAAGGAATAGATAATGCCGTCTTGATTGTGAAAATGCCTGCAATAATTTGTGATAAAACGGTTAGTGAAGTTAGCACAAGTCTTAATCGAATGCTTGTACTCCAGTTCTTAGTGAATGCAAAAAACGTCAGAATAAGTATGTAAATAGCTGAAGCATACGCAAAGAACCGATGTAAGGATTGTAAAATCTGAGCTTTATTTAATGGAAGGAAAGAGTTTGAACAAGATAACCATTCGCATGCTAAACCATACGACTGATGCTTTATATAAGCGCCAAAACCTAAGGTGAAAGTTAGCAGTAATATAAGGATGAAATAGTGCTTCTTTAAGGGTGACGCATTACTTACGCTGACTGTTGAACTTGTTTGGCATTTCCATATAAAAAGCAAGCATGCAAAATAGGCCATTGCAATAAGTAGATGAATGGTAACAACAATTGCTGGCAAATCAAGTAAAACAACAATCGCACCAAGAATAACCTGAAGGATAAGGAGAAGCATCATCCAATTTGCTGTTGTTTTTACATGATTTTCAGTTTCAGTTCGCTTAACTTTTAAAAATAATATGGCAGAAAGAACAAAAAGCAGAGCACCAATTACACGATGTGCATATTCAATGAGTGTTTCACCTTATAATACAGGTATTAATACACCGTTACATAATGGCCAATCTGGCCCACAGCCCATACCTGATTGAGATGAAGCGACATAACCACCAAACACAATTAAAAAATAAGCTACAAGAATAGATAAGATAGAAAGACCCCGAATGCCCAACAATCATACCCCCAATTATTTGATAGTATTAGTGTACCAACGTGAATTTCGGAATGTAGTGGTTTTAATCACACTTTTTAGAAAATTTGGCATTCATGATTTGGATGAAAGCAGTCAGACTTTCCTTGGAATACATCGGATTGCAGTAATTAGGAAGTAGATGGGCTTCAACTATCGTATAAATATGCCTCCTACCAGTTATTAGGAAGTTGATAGCACTCCAATCATCTTAATAGCACAAAAAAAGAGTATCGGTTTCCCAATACTCTTTCAAGTTTATATGTCAGTTTCCTAGTAGATCTCTAAGTTTGTTTTCAACCTTTTCACTGACATTCTTAATGTCTTTTTTTGCCTCTTCCAATACAATCTTCCATTTGGCACTTTCTTCTTTTAATGTTTCTTCGATTTTTTCAGCTTGCTCTTTAATTTCTTCCTTTGTAATCGTTTTTCGGTCCTCTTGTCCCGAAAGCTTCGCATTAACAGAAACAACATCAAAGGAGTCTACTTCCATTGTAGGAAGTACTTCGTCCATTATTCCTTTAAATAAAGGAACAATATAGTCAGAGCTACTACCTTGGATATAATGTGTTTTGTCTGTTTTGTCATAGCCCATCCAAACGGCACCGACGAAATTAGGTGTATATCCAACAAACCATTGGTCCTTAGTTCCATTAATCTCTTTATAAGGGAGCTGGGTAGAACCTGTTTTCCCAGCTAGCTCAACTCCAGGGATTTTTGTGCCTCTACCTGAACCTGTTTCAACAACGTTTAGTAGCATAGAAGTCATATCGTTTGCCACTTTTTTTGATGTAACCTTAGTTGTTTTATGCTTATGTTCAGCAATGACATTTCCTGTTGGTCCTACTATTTTTGAGATTAGATGTCCTTCCGGTCGTTTTCCTTCATTTGCAAAGACTGAATAAGCCTCCGCTAGTTGTAAAGGTGAAGTCCCTTTATGCATTCCACCCAGTCCGATACCTAGATATTTATCTTCTTCTGAATATGGAATACCAAATCTTCGTAAAGAATCAAGTCCTTTATTAAGTCCAATTTGGTCTAACAGCCAAACGGTCGGTGCATTTAAAGAGTGCTCAAGGGCTTCATACATTTTTACTTCACCTTGGTACGATTTTGAGAAGTTTTCAGGTGTGTAATCTCCATATGTTTTTAACTCATCAACTAATACGGAAGTGACTTCATACCCTTCTTCAAGTGCAGGAGTATATACTGCTAATGGCTTTAGTGTTGACCCTGGTTGAGCCTGCAAATGAGTTGCTCGATTAAAACCACGGAATACATGTTCACCACGGCCGCCGACTAAACCGAGCACACCTCCAGTCTTTGGATGTAACATTACAGCACCACTTTGTACAAGAACGTCCCTCCCCTTAGGGAAAAGATAGTCCTTTTTATAAACATCTTCAAGGGCAGATTGAATGTCTTGATCCATCTCAGTATAGAAGCGATAGCCACGAGTCAGAATCTCCTCTTGCGTCAACCCATATTTCTTAATGGCCTCATCTAGCACTGCGTCAACATAATAAGGATAGTTTCTTTCTATATAGCTTCCACCACCATCTTCAAGCTTGATTTCTTCTTGTTTCGCTTGTGCATATTCATCATCGGAAATCATCTGTAACTCATGCATTTTTAACAGAACTGTATTTCTTCGCTTAATCACACCATCATAGTTTTTATAAGGATTTAAAGCTGATGGTGCTTGGAGAATTCCAGCAAGCATTGCAGCCTCACTGATTGATACATTGTCAATTTCCTTATTAAAGTACTTTTTCGAAGCTTGGCTAATGCCCCATGATCCATTTCCGAAGAAGACTTGATTTAAATACATTTGTAAAATCTCATCCTTGGTATAATGCTTTTCAATTTCCAATGCTAAAAAGAGTTCTTCGATTTTACGTTTATAGGTTTGTTCAGGAGAGAGAAGCGCATTTTTTGTAAGTTGCTGAGTAATCGTACTGCCTCCACCTGTAATTCTTCCGGCAAATAAATTATTAAAAAAGGCGCGTGTGATTCCTTTAATATCAAAACCATTATGGGAATAGAAGCGCTCATCCTCTATTGCAATAACCGCATTTTTTACATGCTCAGGAAGTTCTTCTACCAAGACACCCTCAGTTCGATTTGTTGAAATATTGGTTGCGACTTCACCATCTTTATCATAAATAACAGTTGCTTGACGCAAACCGTCTTTCAATGATTGAACGTTTGCCTGAGTAGCCATAAAGGCAAAGAAGAGCATAGACAATAAGATAAACACCAATACAATAAGTAATAAAATTTTAGTAATATGCTTATCTCGCCAAAAACGTTTAATAGATTCCCAAAGTCGTTTTATATACGGCATTATCTTTTCAAAAATACCTCTCATATTTGTTTCTCCATTCATTAGGATACTGAACTTATATTTTATAACAGTTATTCGAATAAGAAAAATATAATATAATCAATTTATAGATTATATTTATAAGTTGTACGAATAGATGAAGTGTTTTATGGGAGGGTAAAAAATGGAAAAACAACAATTATTCATCAATGGAAAATGGGAAGAAGGCGTCCAGTACGAAGAATTACGCTCACCCTATAATCAAGAGGTCATTTCAATGATCCCTTTAGCTACAAAAGAACAGGTAGAAAACGCAATTGCAAGTGCCCAACAAACGACAAAAACAATGCGAAATTTAACAGCTTTTGAGCGGGCAGAAATCTTAGAAAAGGTATCTGATCTGTTTACTGAAAGGCTCGAGGAATGTGCTCTTATCCTAGCTTCTGAAAATGCCAAACCACTAAAAGCTGCGAGGGGAGAAATTGTTAGAACTGCTGAAACTTACAAATTTGCTGCAGAAGAGGCCAAGCGCCTTCACGGGGAGACTGTCCCACTTGATGCTGCAAAAAGCGGGAAAGGAAGATTTGGATACACAAAAAGAGAACCGCTAGGTGTCATCGCGGCAATCACGCCATTTAACTTTCCTTTTAATTTAGTTGCACACAAGCTTGGCCCAGCCTTTGCGGCGGGAAATACGGTCGTATTAAAGCCTGCATCACAAACACCTTTAAGTGCAATTATGACAGCGAAGCTATTTGAAGAAGCTGGACTGCCAAAAGGTGCTCTGAATGTCGTGACAGGAAAAGGCAGTGTGGTAGGAGATTTACTTGTTCAGGACGATCGTGTGAAAATGATTACTTTTACAGGTAGTGTACCAGTAGGAATGCGAATTAAAGAGAAAGCAGGACTTAAGCGCGTTACTCTCGAATTGGGCTCGAATGCTGCTGTCATCATTGATAGTACTGATGATTTGGAGACAGCAGCAGCTCGTTGTGCAGAGGGAGCATTCAATTTTGCTGGGCAGGTATGTATTTCGGTTCAACGTATCTATGTGAATGAAAATGTATTTGAAGAGTTCGTTGGAAAATTGAAGTACTATACTAGACAACTAGTTCTTGGTGACCCAAAATCAGAAACGACAGATGTATCATCTCTCATCAATCCAAACGAAACGGATCGAATCGATAAGTGGGTCCAAGAGGCGAAGGCAGATGGCGCAAAAGTCGTCTATGGTGGTAAACAAGATGGAACTGTCTTCCAACCTACAATCTTAGTAAACACTAACGAAAAACTTTCCGTTTCTTGTAATGAAGCATTTGGTCCGGTTGTGTCCGTTAATTCGTATAAAACATGGGATGAGGCTATCAGTCTCGTAAATGACTCAGAATATGGGCTGCAGGCAGGAGTCTATACCACAAATATTCAAAGAGCATTTGAGGCAGCTGACAGATTAGAGGTAGGAGGAGTCATCATTAATGATATTCCAACCTTTAGAGTTGATAATATGCCATATGGGGGAGTTAAAAACAGTGGAGTTGGAAAAGAAGGTATCAAATATTCGACAGAAGAAATGACAGAATTGAAATTTGTATCCTTTAAACTATAAATACGAGTTCAAAAGGAGGTGAAAAGGACCGAGCAGTTCAAGGCTGTGTAGCTCCCGAGTACCGGAGTGTGGCAACTCCTTGAGTTAACTCCCTTGCAGCCTTGCGCTGAGGAATTGACTTCGTGAAAAAACAAGTAGACGCAAGCACATAACCTAGTAATTCACTATATTCTTGGAGTGATTTACACAGAAATTCGATGTGTCATTTTGGACTGACTTTTTGAACATCCTATAAACGAACAAGCCTACAGCAACTTTCTTATGCTGTAGGCTTTTCTTTTTTATGAAGCTAGTTTTCTTTTCTTTTCGGGTTTAATAGCAAATAATCCACCAAGTAAAAACGTCCCACTAATAAAAAATACGGAAAAAATACCAGCCCAGGAACCAACTAAGCCAAAGAAGACAGGGGCTATTAATTGTGATAAACGATTTGAGGCAAGTCGCAGTCCCAGTACTTCACCAGTTCTTGATTTTGGTGAAGCATTATAGGTAGTGGTCATTGAAAGAGGCTGGCCACAGCCGAGTCCAAGTCCCATGAGAGCACTTAGCGCACTTAATAAAATCACACTTCCAGTAAACGGAACTAATAAAAATGAGATACCTGCCATAAAAACGGATGCAATTAAAACTTTGTCTCTTCCAAGTTTTTCTGTTAATGCGGGTAATAAGAACCGAACGAGAATAATCGCTAACCCCTGTATTGAAATAATCCAGCCAATTGTTGAGGTAGATATCCCATACTGCTTTGCGAATAGTGGGAAATAAGCAACGAAGATATCCTTTGAATATAGGACAAGCGCACTTGATATTAATGCTTTTCTTAATAAAGGCATTTTTAATAATCCAACTGAGGCACCTATGCTCATTTTTTGCTTCGTTTTTTGCTTCCTTAGGACAGGAATAAATAAGGAAATCAAAATAGGAATGATATTAATAAAAATCGAAGCAAGGAATACAGAAGAATAAGATATGTGTTCTCCTAAATATCCGCCGATTATCGGACCAATCATCGCTCCCATCGCGGTTGCAATTCCGAATAGACTGTAATATTGATCCCGTTTTTCCTCGGAAGCAATATTTCCGAGTATGTTTTGTAAAGAAACTGTGATAAAAACAGCAGCTGTACCGACTATTAATTGCGATACAAACAAGCTTGCCATTGAAGGAAAATAATAAGGAATGACCATTCCAAGTGATATTCCGGCTAAACCAAGAAATACAGGTAATCGGTCTCCGATTTTATCGGCAATTTTGCCAGCATGGATTGCGAAAATTAGTGAAAAAAAAGCATACGCTGCTGTAAGAATTCCAATATCAAATGTGTTTGCCCCCATTTCAGAGGCATATAACGTGATGATCGGTCTTGTTGTATTTAAGATTGTTTGAAAACCAGTGCAGATAATGATGACTATCCAAAGAATCATGTTTCTCCCTCACCAAAAAATTTCTTATTTTGTAATGATAAATATAGTATATTGATAGATATAAGTAAAATATTGTATTTGAATTAATAGCCATAAGATTTATGAATATCTAATGTATAAAAGGAGGGAATGAAATGCGAAGTCAGGATTGGGAAATTCTTAAGGTCCTCTATGAAAATAAGAATATTACAAGAACAGGTAAACAATTATTTATCTCACAACCGGCCCTAACAAATCGTATCAAACAAATTGAAAAAGAATTTGGGATCAAAATAATTAATAGGGACAGACGAGGTGTCCAGTTTACTCCACAGGGCGAGTACTTGGCGAAAAGTGCAGAGGAAATGATCTTAAAATTAAAACAAATAAAGGATCATTTGACTAATATGGAGAGTAAGGTTGTTGGAACAATAAATTTGGGTGTATCCAGTTTTTTCACCAAATATAAACTGCCACAATTATTAAGGGCATTTAAAGACAACTATCCAAATGTTGAGTTCAAAGTAACGACAGGATGGAGCCGAGATCTTTTCCATTCACTATATAAAAAGGATATCCATATCGCCTTTGTTCGCGGGGAATATACATGGATTGAGCAAAAACACTTATTATTTGAAGATCAATTATGTATTGCTTCAAAGGAGGAAATTGATATCAGCAATTTGCCAAATCTACCTCGCATTGATTATAAAACGGATAATCTACTAAAATCTATAATTGATCATTGGTGGATTGAAAACTTTACAAGACCTCCTATGGTTACGATGGAGGTGGATCAAGTGGATACTTGTAAAGAAATGGTTGTAAATGGACTTGGGTATGCAATAATGCCGGGCATGATTTTAAAAGGAAATGAAGATATTCATAAAGTGTTTATTACGGATAAAGAAAATAATCCATTAATTCGTAATACATGGATGCTTTATCATAATGAATCACTAGAAGTAAATGTAATTAACGCATTCGTTTCATTTATATCATCCTTAGATTTGCGAGATTTGTAAATTCTGTGAACTTTATGAACAAAATAGGGTTATTGTTGTTAATTTCTTTTAAATTGAAAACGATTACATTTTTGTATATTAAAAGTATTATAAGGTTGTGAAAATTTAAAAAAGGGGTGGGAAAATGAAAAAGCTTTTTTCGTTTATTGCAATTTTATCTTTACTATTTGTTGCAGCATGTTCTTCTGGTGCATCAGGTGATAAAAAATCATTTCCAACTGGGAATATTGAACTTGTAGCACCAGCAACTCCAGGGGGTGGTTGGGATGCAACTGCTAGAGCAATCCAAAAGATTCTTAAGGATGAAAGCATTGTAGACCAAAACATTAATGTAGTTAATAAGCCAGGGGGAAGTGGAGAAGTAGGCTGGCAATATCTTTCTACAAAAGACGCACACCATCTTTCTATTAACTCAAGTCTACTTATTACAAATAACTTATTAGGCCAAAGTGAATTAACTTATGAAGATTTCACTCCACTAGCAATTTTAACAACTGAGTGGATTTCAATTGCAGTTGGAAATGATTCCGAGTTCAAAACTGCAAAAGATGTTATGGAACAATTGAAAAAGGATCCAGGATCTTTAACAATTGCAGTTGCGCCAGGATTAGGTAACAACGATCACCTGTCATTTGTACAAGCAGCAAAAACATACGGTGTTGACGTATCTAAATTAAATTTCATGATATATGAGAGTGGTGGAGATGTAGTAACAGCTCTTTTAGGTGGTCACGTAGATGTTGCAACAATGGCAGTTTCTGAGTCTAAGGATCAGCATATTGCAGGCAACTTCAGAGTAATTAGCGTTTCTTCTGATGAAAGAATAGAAGGTTTAGAGGATGTTCCTACATGGAATGAACAAGGTGTAGATATGGTATTCCCTCACTGGAGAGGTATCATGGGACCTAAAGATATGACGGAAGAAGAAATTGCTTACTGGGATAAAGTAATCGGAGAAATGGTTGAAACCGATGCTTGGAAAGACCTAGTGAAAAATAATGACTGGACTCCACTCTACAAGAATAGTAGTGAAACAACTAAATTCTTGGAAGAACAAACTACAATGTATAAAGATTTAATTAGTGAATCTGGTTTAGTTGACTAATGAAAAGACGGGGCCCTATTTAGTAGGGTCCTTCGTTCTTTCATGACCATGGGTTTTACTTATTAGAAAAATGAAATGAGGGAATATCATGACATGGCTTGTTGAACAACAAAAGAGTCAAAAAGAATTAGCAGAGGACTTTATAAATTATATAAAGGCAGGACCAATCTTGAAGATTATGGGTACACATGACGGCATGGCTGCATTAATGGCTAAAAAGGTTGGCTTTAAAGCATTGTACTTATCTGGTGGGGCTTATACGGCAAGTAGAGGGCTACCGGATTTAGGTGTATTACATTCACAAGAGGTTGCCGAAAGAGCACGTGAAATTATTCGTGCATCAAATTTGCCATTATTAGCTGATATTGACACTGGCTTTGGCGGAATCTTAAATGTTGCCAGAACGGCTAAAGAAATGGTGGAAGCGGGTGTAGCTGCCGTTCAAATTGAGGATCAGGATTTACCAAAAAAATGTGGTCATTTAAATGGAAAAAAATTGGTCACAGCTGATGAAATGTCCCAAAAAATTAAAATCATTAAAGAAGTTGCTCCTTCATTGGTTGTTGTTGCAAGAACAGATGCACTTGCTGTTGAAGGTAGAGAGGCTGCTATCCATAGACTAAAAAAATATGTAGAAGCAGGCGCTGATGCTATTTTCCCTGAGGCATTAATTACCGAAGAAGACTTCAGGGCTTTCAGCAAAAAATTTGAGGTTCCTTTATTAGCAAACATGACCGAATTTGGAAAAACTCCATACTTTACAGCTGAAGAATTTGAATCATTTGGTTACTCGATGGTTATTTATCCGGTTACCTCTTTGAGAGCAGCAGCGAAAGCATATGAAATTGTATTCTCTGAAGTATTCGAGAAAGGTACACAGCGTGATGTGTTAGATAAGATGCAAACACGTAAGGAACTATATGAAACCATTAAACTTCATGACTATGAGGATCTTGATCAAGAAATAGCTAAAACCATTGTTCCTGAAATGAAGTAGGGAGGAAGAATAATGTCTCAATTCTCTGTGCGTTGTGTTGTTTATAGAGGTGGCACAAGTAGAGGTATCCTTTTTCATGAAAAAGATTTACCAAAAAATAAAGAATTAAAGCACAAAATTTTTTTAGAGGGAATTGATGCATACAATCCCTCACAAGTAAATGGCTTAGGAAGTGGTACATCTCATACTAGTAAAATCATGGTTATTTCAGAGCCGTCTGTTGAAGGTGCGGACCTTGATTATACATTTTATCAAATTGGCATTGGAGAGCAAGTTGTTGATGATAAAGGAACATGTGGAAATCTAATGGCGGCTATAGGAGCATTCGCGGTAGATGAAGGCCTTGTGTCAACGAACTCAAACGATGATTTTGTGACTGTATCAGCTTTTAATAAAAATATAAATAAAATGATAAAAATGAAGGTTCCTCTATCAAACGGTAAAGCAAAGGTATCAGGAGATTATTTGATGCCAGGAGTTGTTACCCCTGGAGCAAAAGTCATGGTTAATATTCTTTCGCCTGGAGGGGGAAAGACTGGGAAAACAATTCCAATCGGTCTGAAAACAAAGATAGTTACTAGTAAAAGAATCTATGAAGCATCATTTATTGATATTGTTAATCCATTTGTGTATGTAGCAGCAAGTGAATTTGGGATAGTAGGTTCAGAGCTAAATCATGTTGTAGGAGCGAATCATGAATTATTGTCTGAGTTAGAGGAAATTCGATTGAAGATGGCAGTTGCCGGCGGTATCGCAAAAAACGAGGATGAAGCAAAAAACATTCCCTCCATACCGAAAATTGCTATAGTTGCTAGTCCACACGATTATGTGACTTCAGCAGGAAAGCATATTAACGCGAACGATATTGATATTGTCACAAAAATGGTTTCTATGAAGAAATTTCACCGTACTTTTGCAGGGAGTGGGTTATATAACTTAGCTTCATCTGCATTGCTTGAGGGCACCGTTCCAAATCAATACTCCAGAAAGAAAGATGGAAGTGTTGAACAAATTATTCGAATCGGTCATCCAGAGGGTATCGCAGAGGTTCGCGTTGCATTAACCAAGGAGCAGGCAGATGTTGCTTCTGTTGGCTTAGATAGAACAGCCCGAAGAATAATAAAAGGTGATTTATATATCCCTAAAAAATAGTGTTAATCATAAATAGTCTAGCTGATTGCCATCAACTAGACTATTTTTTCAATGTTTAATAACAACAAGGGAGGCAAATTCATGAGTGTAACGGAATCTCTGTCTACATTAAAAAGAACATTATATGTGGATGGAAAAGAATATCAATATTATAGAATAAAAGAACTAGAATCGAGTGGGTATCCTATTTCATCATTACCTAATTCTATTAAAATGATGCTAGAAGCTGCTGTTCGCCATCTAGATGGAAAGCAAATCACCACTTCACATATTGAACAACTTGCAAACTGGGAGAAGACACAATGGGAGAAAAAAGAAGTTCCATTCAAGCCGGCTAGAATTGTCTTTCAGGATTTTACAGGAATTCCTGCTATCGTGGATTTAGCTGCCATGAGAGATGCTGTGAAACGAAAAGGTGGAGATGTATCACGAATTAATCCCCAAATTCCAGTAGATTTAGTTATTGACCATTCAATGATTGTTGATTATTTTGGGAATCAAGAATCCCTGTCTGATAATCTTAAGCTTGAGTATGAACGAAATTTAGAAAGATATCGCTTTGTTAGGTGGGCACAAACTAGCTTTTCTAATTTTAGGGCAGTACCACCATCAAACGGGATTGTTCACCAAGTTAATTTAGAGTATTTGGCTACATCGATTGTCACAAAAAATGAAAATGGAGAAAATGTTGTTTATCCAGATTCTCTTGTAGGGACAGATTCTCATACACCCATGATTAATGGCCTTGGTACAATAGGATGGGGTGTTGGTGGAATCGAAGCAGAAGCAGCCATGCTTGGACAACCACTTTATTTCGTGATTCCTGAGGTAGTAGGAATAAAGCTTTCAGGTAAGCTTCAAGAGGGTGTTACTGCAACAGACCTTGCATTAACAATTACAAATTTACTTCGAAAAAAAGGAGTAGTAGGCAAGTTTGTTGAGTTTTTTGGAACAGGATTATCCAGTATTTCTTTAACTGACCGAGCAACAATTGCCAATATGGCTCCTGAATATGGAGCGACTATGGGGTATTTTCCGATTGATGAAGTGACATTAGATTATCTCGAGCTAACAGGTCGTGGAGAAAACCGATCATTGATAAAGGCATATTATGACGCCCAAGGTTTATTTAGAACAGATGATACCACTAATCCGAATTTTACTGAAACACTAGAGTTAGATTTATCATCAATTAAACCAACAGTTGCTGGTCCGAAAAGACCACAGGATAGTATTGAATTACGCTTGATGAAAGACGAGTTTACTAAAGTCGTAACAAAGCCGGTTGCTAGTGACGGTTATGGCTTAGATGAATCCGAACTTAATAAAAAGGTTGAATTAAAGGACGGTAGTGTGATCAGTACTGGTTCACTCGTACTCGCAGCCATTACAAGCTGTACAAATACCTCAAATCCAAGTGTGATGGTAGCTGCAGGGCTAGTGGCTAAAAAGGCATTGGAACTTGGCCTTAAGAAGCCCGAGTTTGTAAAAACAAGTTTAACACCAGGATCACGTGTCGTAACAAAATACCTTGAAGCATCGGGCCTACTTAAGGCATTAGAGGAGATTGGATTTTATGTTGACGGTTATGGTTGTGCAACGTGCTGCGGAAATAGTGGGTCCCTTCTTGAATCTGTCGAAGAGGCAATTAAAGAGAATAATCTTCTTGTCACTTCTGTTTTAAGTGGAAATCGAAACTTTGAAGGACGAGTACATCCACTAATAAAAGCGAATTACTTAAGTTCTCCGCCATTGGTGGTTGCATTTGCTTTAGCGGGTTCAGTTCAATTGGATATGTACTCAGAGCCAATTGGTTTCGGAAATAATGGAAATCCAGTTTATTTAAAAGATATTTGGCCAACTACAGAAGAAATTAATGAAGTGATCAGTTCTTCTATTACAAACGAGCTATTTAAAGAGGAGTATGAACATATTTTTGAAAATGAGGCATGGTCATCGATTGAATCATCTGAAGGGTTGCTTTATAAATGGGATGATCAATCATCCTATATACAAGAAGCGCCGTATTTCCTTGAAGAGCTTTCAACTATAAAGAAAGACTCAGCTTTCAAAAACATGAAAGCCTTATTATTGTTAGGTGACTCCATTACAACAGATCATATCTCTCCAGTTGGGCAAATTCCAGTAAAAAGCCCAGCCGGTATATACCTAACAGATAAAGGTATTCCAGTTCGGGAATTCAATGCATATGGTTCAAGAAGGGGAAATCATCATGTCATGGTTAGGGGGACATTTGCGAATATCCGAATTCGAAATAAATTAGCTAACGGAATAGAAGGAGGCTTTACCACGTATCTTCCAACTGGTGAAATCATGCCAGTTTATGATGCAGCAGTGAAGTATAAAGAAGAAAATCATAACCTTCTAATCATTGCAGGTAAAGAGTATGGCACGGGAAGTTCACGTGATTGGGCTGCTAAAGGAACCGCGTTATTAGGTGTTAAAGTAGTCCTAGCAGAGAGCTTCGAGCGCATTCATCGTAGCAATTTAGTAGGGATGGGAGTCTTGCCACTTCAATTTAATGAAGGTGAAAGCGCCGAAACCTTAAAATTAGATGGTAGAGAAGACTTTGAAATACAAGATCTAAACGGAGAAATCAAACCAGGACAAATGGTTCAAGTGATTGCAAGGAAACAAGACCAAGTAGAACCAATTGAATTCACCGCTAATGTACGTTTAGATAGTGTAGTTGAAATCGAATATTATCAAAACGGTGGTATTTTACAATCCGTACTTGAAAATCTTTCATAAACGATAAAAACCCTTAGTAAAATTACTAAGGGTTTTAATATACTACTTATGTCAATTAGTCATCTTAAAGGGAAGTATTTTCGTTTAGATCTGTCTTTTTCTTTCTTCTTCTGTTCATGAATATTGGATAAGTAAGTGATAAAAGTGTCAAGATTAATAGTGTAATCGAAATAGGTGAACTAACAAAGATATCTAAATTACCATGACCAGCTACAATGCTTTTTCTGAAGTTTTGTTCCATATCTGTACCAACAATTAATGCTAAAATCATTGGAGCAATCGGGAAGTCGTAGAGTTTCAAGAATAAACCGATAACACCGAAAATAATTAAGATATAGAAGTCTAATATTGTGTAGTTCATTGTATATGCACCGATAAATGCAAGGACTAAAATAATTGGATATAAGACCTTTGCCGGAACATCTAAGATTTTTACAAAAACACCAACCATTAATACGTTAATTAAGAATAAGAAAATATTACCCAAGAATAGACTATCGATTAAACTCCATACCATATTTGGGTCACTTTCGAATAGAAGTGGACCCGGTTTTACACCAAGCATGACAAGAGCTCCTAGCATTACTGCTGTTGTTCCAGAACCTGGGATACCCATAGTTAACAGTGGAACGAAAGCGCCAACCGCTGCCGAGTTGTTAGCCGTTTCGGGTGCAGCTAATCCTTCAATTGCTCCTTTACCGAACTCTTCAGGACGTTTTGAAAGTTGTTTTTCCGTACTGTATGCCATCAATGAAGCAATCGCGCCACCAGCACCTGGTAGAATACCAACTATGAAGCCTAGTGGAGAACTACGGAACATTGGCCACTTTGAACGTTTCCAGTCATCCTTTGTAATCCAAACTCGTCCAAGTTTATTTTTCTTACCAACTGGTCTATCTATTGTTAAGTAGTTATATAGAATTTCTCCAACTGCATAAATACCAATGATAATAACTAAGAAGTTAATGCCATCACTTAAATGAACATTGCCAAATGTGAAACGATGTACCCCAGTTTGAAGGTCGATACCAACTGTAGCTAGAACTAAACCAATCCCCATCGAAATAAACCCTTTTGTCATATTTCCAATGGATAAGGAAACGACAGCTGATAAAGTGAAAAGCATAAGTAAAAAGTACTCCGCTGGACCAAACTGTAGAGCGAAATTAGAGAGTGGCTTTGCTAAAAACATAAAGCCAATAACTGCGACAAAACCACCAATGAGTGAACCAATTGCTGTAATCGCAATCGCGGGGCCAGCACGACCTGCTTTTGCCATTTGGTAACCATCAAATGTAGCAGCAACAGCTGATCCGTCACCAGGAGTGTTAATCAAAATTGAACTTAATGATCCACCATACATGGCACCATAGTAGATCGTTGCCATTAGTATTAATGCGCTTGTTGGATCCATTCCGAATGTAACCGGGATTAATACTGCAATTGCTGTTGCCGGTCCTAAACCTGGAAGCATCCCAACAATGGTTCCTAAAAATCCTCCAAATACGACGAATAGTATATTTTCCGGTCTAAGTACTGTTGCAAATCCTTCAAGAATTCCTTGGATATCCATGTTATCCCCCCTAATCTATGGTAAGCTGACATCTAAAAGTTGAGAAAAGGCGTACCATGATCCCAAACTAAATAAAACAGCTACACTAATATTGACCTTCCATTTTTCTTTACCATTAACGATGAATAAAACAGCTGCCATGAACAGAATTGTTGAAATTAAGAACCCTACTCTTTCAAAAATGAGTGTGTAAATTAATGATAATACTAATGTAGATATAATTAGAAAGGGAACTCTGCCTTTAAACAAAAGTTTGATTTCATCATTTTTGGGATAGTGGTTTTTAAGTTCTTTTATGAGATAAATAACACTCACAATAAATAGAAAAATACCAACCATCATTGGAAAATAGAGTGGACCATTTGGGTCTCCCAATTTGGCTTTAGGTAGATTAATAGCTGAAATTAAATAGAAAATGCTAATTAGAATTGAAATAATCGGTAGAATTAATCTAGTTGCCCCCATTTTTATTACCTTCCTTTCTCTAAATCTTTTTTATTATTGATTCATTCTCTTGCCCTTTTAAACACCCTTCATAGTAGAGCAAATTCTTAGTTGTTCTAATATTACTCATAAAACTATTTTAAAAGTTCAGACACAAATTTGTAACCGTTTTCAAAATAAGTAATATAAAATACGATAAAATCTTTTTGTTCATTTTGTTCATGAAAAAGCATCTTGAAAGAGATTCAAGATGCTTGCCCGTTGTGATTATTTTTGTTTTGAATATTTGCGTTCTGGTCTACCGACAATACCATATTCAAGTTCGGCCATTACTTCATTAGTTGATGCAAGGTATTCTAAGTAGCGCCTAGCGGTTGTTCTGGATGCTCCCATCCGTTCACCCATTTCTTCAGCAGTAATTCCTGTATCCATCCGGTTGATAATATCTCGTACTTTTTCAAGAGAAAGGGGGTCAATCCCTTTTGGATAATGTACTTTCTTTTCAACAGGCTGTATTTGTTTGCTCCCGAAATAGTGGTCTACAATAGTCTGATCGACTTCATTCCTGCTGTTTAGCAGTTCTTTCTTTTCAATATATTTTTCTATCGTTTCCGTAAACTTTTCAAAAGTTACGGGTTTTATGAGGTAATGAAAAACTCCGCCACGGAGCGATTCTTCTAAATGTTTCTTTTCCGTCGCTGCAGTTATCATAATGATGTCTACATCAGGATATAGATTTCGAATGATTGGTAAAATTTCAGTACCCATTTTATCAGGCATATAGACATCCAATAAAAGCAAGTCTATATTTTGATGTTTTTTTAACAAATCAAGGGTTTCTTTTGCGTTTGAGGATTTACCGATTAGGTTCACATCTTCAATTCTTTGTAAGAATTGTTCATGAATCGATGCAACCCTAAAGTCATCCTCAGCAATAAGTACATTTATCATCAGTCTTCCTCCTTATTAATCTGACTTTTTATCGGTAGAAAAACAGTAAAAATTGCGCCGCCATTCTTTCCATTTGATATTTCGATAGAACCATTTAACTTATCAACTATTGTCTTAACATTCCACAGTCCAAAGCCCCTATTTTCTTCACCTTTAGAGGATACTCCTTTATCAAAGAGAAGGGACATTTTTTCAGTTGGAATCCCGTTGCCATTATCACTAACTTCGAAGACAATATCGTTTCCGATGTCGGTTACGAAAAATGTTACTTCACCTTCGTCTTGCATAACTTCGTCAATTGCATTGTCAATCAGATTTCCAATAATGATAATGCAATCCGTAATTGAAATATGGCTCGGTAATTTAGACAAATAGCTATTTTCATCAATTATCAAACTAACCTTCTTTTCCGATGCCTTTCCTATTTTTCCAAGTATAATAGCCTGGAGTTTAGGATCTTTTATTTGATTAAACAATATATCGTTTTGAAAGTTTAGTTGATTTGTTTCTTCCTGAATCATGGAAATGGCTTGTTCATATTGCTTTAACTGAAGTAATCCAGATAAAACATATAATTTATTTGTGAATTCATGAGTCTGTGCCCTTAAATCCTCGGAGTAGTTTTTAATCTCGGTTAAGGTATCGACCATTTTCTTAATTTCTGTTTTATCTCTAAAGCTGGAAACGACTCCAACTGTTTTACCATTCTCAATAATAGGCATGCGATTCACAATTAACACTCGATTGTTGATGACCATTTCATCATCAGTCTCAACCATATTTGTATCTAATACCCGGAGCATCCTTGTGTTTGGCAGAATCTCAGCAATTGGTTTATTAATACTGTCACTTGAAATTCCAAGCATTTGTTTTGCAGATTTATTAAGTAATGTAATCTGTCCCTTATTATCAATTGCAAGAATTCCTTCTTTTACCGATTTTAAAATTGCATTCCTTTCTCGATATAAGGAAGCAATTTCATGTGGTTCAAGTCCCATTATGTCATTGCGGATACTCCTTGCTAATAGAACTCCGCCAAATAAGCCAACGATTAAAACAATAATCGCAATAAATAAGGTTTTCAGTAACTTCTGATTAATATTTTGTTTTATCTCATTTTTTAAATAACCAACACTTACAACACCAATGATTTGTTGTCCAGATTCTCCTGAAATAATCGGTGCCTTTCCCCACAAAATATTCCCTAGTTGATTATTTGTTTCGACTGTGTAAAAGCTGCCAAAAACAATCGCTTTAAAGTTTTCGTCATCAAAAGCAGTATGGTCGATACTAACTTCGGGATAAGAGAAATTTAGCCCATCTTTATATTCGATAAAAATATAGTTAGCCCCAACTTGGTTGCTAATTTGCTGTGTAATTGCTTCCATCGAACCAGATTGTAAGTCTTCATGAGAACCATCTTTCAATGCCGGTATTAATGAAAGTGTACGTGATGCCTGTAAAGAAAGCTTTTGCATGTCCTCATTGGTCTCTCTTGCTTCATAATAAATAAACATTCCTGTTAAGACTGATATCACAAACACAATTAAAGAAAGTATTAATGTGATAATTTTAGTTTGTAAAGTAATGTTAAAGAGCTTTAACATGTGTCTCTCTCCGATGTTATTAATATAGGAAGAATATGTAGAATCTACTAATATTATATCGAAAAATAGTGTAGATTCATAACATTAAATTTATTGGAACTTTTGTAAATTACTAATTTATTAAAAGTAAAAGAAGCCCTTATTCGGTAAGAGCTTCTATTATGGTCGATTATATTAAGAACATCGCTACAATTGTTGTTACCACCAGTCCAATTGTTACCGGAAGTAAGTTCTTCCTTGCAAGTTCAAATGGGTCGACGCCACATATTGCAGCAGCTGGGATAAGTGCCCATGGAACGAGGGTTCCGCCACCTACCCAAATTGCTGCGATTTGCCCAAGTGCTGTTAATGTCGCAGCACCAGCCCCAAGAGCGGATGAAAACAAAGCGGCAAGTGATCCAGCTAATGAAATTCCTGAAAATCCTGAACCATCTAACCCTGTAATTGCACCAACAATGGTTAAGGTAACCGCGCTGACTGGGGCATTTAATGGTACAACTGATGCAAGACTAACCCCAAGGTCATTCACTATTCCCTGTGAATGCTCTGGCAAGAAGTCGCCAATGATTTTTACAAATCCAGAGTCCCCGAGATAGAAAAAGGCGGCGATTGGAATGACTGGACCAAATACTTTGAATCCGAATTGAAAGCCTTCAATTAAATAGGTTGTTGTTTTTTCTAACCCAGCATTTTTATGAGCAACAAGTGAGATTAGTAGAAGAATAAAGATTGAGGTCCCACCAACAAGTGCTGTTGCGTCTCCACCGGAAAGATTTAAGACAGACATGGCAACAACATCTAGGGCGAAAAGGATAGGGATTAATATGGCAAAGAAACGTTTTGCGGATGTTGAAAGTAAGCTTTTTAAACGTTCTTCTTCTTTCTCTGATAGATCCTTAGTCAACGGATTTGAATAGTCAGTTTTACCACCTACAGAAAGAGTTCCTTTACGCATATCGCGTCGTAGTAAAAAGTAGGCTACAACTGTCGTTACAATCCCCATCACAAAAACTAAAGGGATACTTGCTTTCACAACTTCCATCACCTCAAGACCTGCAGCGTCTGCTGTAAGTTTTGGGGCGGCTTGAATGATAAAATCACTTGACAAGGCAATACCGTGACCGAACAAGTTCATTGCCATTGCCACACCCAAAGCAGGCAAACCTACTCTCATTGCTACCGGTAAAAGTACCGCACCGATAAGGGCTACAGCAGGGGATGGCCAGAAAAACCATGATATCACCATCATGACAATACCAATTGTCCAATAAGCAAGAGCAGGGGAACGGATAAGTTTTGCAAAAGGAGCAATCATGATGTCATTGATTCCAGTTACTGTTAATGCCTTACTCATCGAAACAATAATTGAAATGACAAGAATGGTTGAGAGTAACTCGGTTATTGCATAAATAAAGCTATTAAAGACACCACTCACGGAAGCACTTATTGATCCAGTAGCTGTAATGGCAAGTAGAAAGATACCGAGTATACAAATAAGTGATGTGTCCCTCCTCATCACCATAAAACCAATGATTAAGAGGATAAACGAAACATATATCCAATGCAGGGCTGTTAATTCCACTAACATTGTGAAACCCCCATTCCTAATTCCAAATTCAACCAGAGGTAACTACACGTTTACCTATGTTTGTATTACAGAATATGTCACTGGGGATTAGGTGTGAGAAGTGCACACAAATTTTAATCATCTGATATAGAGTGATAAGTTTTTGTATAAACAGGTCCAGAAAAGATTGTTTGGTTTAGGCCCGCTTTCGTTTTTTGAATGAATTGGTCAAGTTGTTCAAAGCTATTGGAGTGGGTCCAATCTAAATAAAATGATTCCTTTTCCCAAAAGCTTACCACTACAAAAGTATCACTTTTTATTGGCTTTAGTGCGCGAAAGGCAATAAATCCTCGAGAGTTTTGAAACACAGAACTCATTTGGGTGATGTTGTATTCAAATAACGGTTTGCCTTCCTCTGTTACAGGGATATATGTGAATGCAGAAAATTTTGCACTCTCAATTTCTCCTATGGCAGTGAGGACTTCATATTTACGTGGTGCTGCAAAAACAGACTTCTTTGTTGTCTCATGAAGCAGAATCGCTGTTTCATTATTATAAAACGCAGTCATGTTTTCATTTCTGTGCTTTTCCTGGAGTTTTATCAAAAAATCTATTGTACCGAACGCCATATAAAAGTTCATGTAACTCCTCCTTTATTAATGTCTAGCTTCATGCACAATCGGCTCTCTGGTCTAAGTCTATCGCTCTGAAGGTAAAGAGCACCTTCTGTCACCGCTCGTCTTATGCTTGTCACCTAATGCAACGTGTCTTGCGCTTTTCTTTTAGGGCATACATAGTGAGAAACTTTTACAGTTATACTAAAAGATAACATAACCAACTCAGATTGAATTAATCATATCTAGCTTCAGCACCTAGCCCCATGAAGTTACAAGCTAATCCATCAAGAAGGATAAAATGTATCCTTCTATCCGGCTTTTCTTATGCTTGTCGGGGTTGACTGAGTCGCTTCCGCTTCTAATTATTCCAAGGAGGTCACAGTATGAAAAGAAAATTATTCCTCTCATTGTTTGTTATTATAGGTTCGTTTGTCCTTGGATTGTGTGGGTATTTGCTTATCTTATATGCAGGTGACTATGTCATTGATGACAAAAAACTTGTTATGAACTCAGCAACAAAACTTGTTGATGAAGATGGACAGTTTATTACAAAATTATATTATGAGAATCGGGATATTGTACGGATTAAGGAAATTCCGGAATATGTACAGCAGGCATTTGTTGCAGTAGAAGATACACGGTTTTATCAACATCATGGTATTGATCTTCAAGCAATTGCTAGAGCAATATATAAAGATATTATTGCCGGTGGAAAGGTAGAAGGTGGAAGTACCATTACGCAGCAGCTCGCCAAGAATGTTTTCCTTACGAATGAAAAAACATTCTTGCGAAAAACGAAAGAATTGATAATAGCTATTAATTTAGAAGAAGAGTACAGCAAACAAGAGCTTTTAGAAATGTATTTAAATCAAATTTATTTTGGTCACGGTGCATACGGAATTCAATCTGCATCAAAATTTTATTTTAACAAAAATGTAAGTGAATTATCGGTTGAAGAAGGTGCACTACTTGCAGCCATACCGAAAGCACCATCAACTTATTCACCAATCCTAAATCCTGAAAAAAGTAAACAAAGACGGGACTTGGTCATTAATTTAATGGAGAAAAGAGGGTTTTTACAGCCAGAGGAAGCTGTTAGAGTTCAGGGAAAGACTCTTTCTCTAAATGTCCATGAAGTAGAGAGGGATCCCGCATTATTAACCTATATCGATATGGTATTTGATGAAGCGAAGACTCGCTATCAATTATCAAATGAGGAATTGCTTAGAGGTGGCTATACAATTACTGTTCCTCTTCACCTGGAGATTCAAAAAACAGCTTTCGAGCTATTTAAGGATCAAAAGAATTTTCCGGGTGTTGATGAAAATGTAGAAGGTGCATTTGTACTGTTAGATAATGATACAGGTGGTGTTTTAGCTAGCATTGGCGGTAGACGCTATGTAAGTCGAGGCATTAATCGCGTTGTAATTAAACGACAGCCAGGATCAACGATTAAACCATTGGCAGTTTACGGCCCGGCATTGGAAGAAGATGAATTTGAACCCTATTCCATGATAGTTGATAAAAAATTATCCTATGGTGAATATGAACCAAGCAATTATTCAGGTATTTATAAAGGTGAAATATCTATGTATGATGCTTTAGTCGAGTCATCAAATGCTCCAGCGGTCTGGATGCTTGATAGAGTTGGTATTGATACAGCTAAAAAATATTTAACAAAAGCAGGTATCACAATTCCAGATCAAGGCTTATCAATCGCTTTAGGTGGACTTAAAGAAGGCATTTCTCCTATTGCAATGGCAAAAGCCTATCGCGCATTTGCCCGTGGAGGAAAAGTGATTGAACCACATGTCATTAACAAAATAGTAAACCGTGAAGGAAAAGTGATTGGAGAGGCATCGACACATGAGACGGAAGCTTTTTCAAAACAAACGGCATGGTATATGACAAGAATGCTTGAAGGCGTTGTGGATAATGGTACTGCAAGGGTGGGAACTTATCAGGGTGCACTTGCAGGGAAAACTGGGACAACCAATTTACCTGGTGTAGAGAATGGAATCAAGGATGCTTGGTTTGTCGGATTCACACCATCAGTAGTAGGGGCAATTTGGATGGGTTATGATTCTACAGATGCCATGCATTATTTAAAAGGTGGAAGTGGCTCACCGACGAGACTCTTTAAAAAAATACTTGATCAATCTGAACTAAAGAAAGTAACTGCCTTTTCTGCTCCAAAGGACGTAGAGGAACTTGAGCCACCAATACGGCTCACAGAAATTGATGATGTTAAAGCTGACTTGACCTTTAAACCTCTTGGATTATTTACGGTTTCCCTAAAATGGAAACCGTCAGAAGATGAACGTGTTGAATATCGAATTTATGAGGAGAACACAAAGTCTGTTAAATATGTCGGTTCTGTTAGAGGGAGTGGGGACTTTGAGATTGAAAATGTTAATATATTTTCGATACCATCTTATTTTGTAGTACCTTTTAACTCCCAGACGAAAGAAGAGGGAACAAAATCTCAAGCTGTTAAGCCTACCTTTTTCTCTAGTAAATAAAACATGTTTAAGGGTGGTGTTCATTTCACCACCCTTTAGCCGTTAATGTTCGTCAAATTTTTGACATTTGCCCCGGTTTTGTATACAAGGATAGTAGAAACAATTATAGTGATAAAGTGAGGATATGTTCTATTTAATATATAATACTTACCTATGCTATTATAGAGACTATTGTTTGAAGATATTGAAAGGAAGGTAAATACATATGCAAAAGGGTTTTAATGATACATTGTTAAGAGCGGCTAGGGGTAAAAAAACTGAACATGTGCCTGTTTGGTATATGCGCCAAGCGGGAAGATCCCAGCCAGAGTACCGAAAAATTAAAGAAAAATACGGACTGTTTGAAATTACACATCAGCCTGAGTTATGTGCATATGTGACAAGACTTCCAGTTGAGCAATATGATGTGGACGCAGCAATTCTATATAAAGACATTATGTCTCCACTCCCAGCTCTCGGGATAGATGTTGAAATCAAAGCAGGAGTTGGACCTGTTATCAGTAACCCAATCCGTTCAGTTAAGGACGTTGAAAAGCTTGGTGAAATTCATCCTGAAGCAGATGTTCCATATGTTCTTGATACAATTAAACTATTAACGACTGAACAGCTCTCCGTTCCATTGATTGGGTTTGCAGGAGCGCCATTTACATTAGCAAGCTATATGATTGAAGGTGGACCTTCAAAAAACTATAATAAAACGAAGGCTTTCATGTATGCCCAACCTGAAGCATGGTTTGCCTTAATGGATAAACTAGCTGAAATGACGATTACCTATGTGAAGTCACAAATAGCTGCAGGTGCAAAAGCTGTACAAATTTTTGACTCTTGGGTAGGTGCATTAAATGTGGCAGACTACCGTCATTTCATTAAACCAGTCATGCATCGTATCTTTTCTGCACTTCGTGAAGAGAATGTACCACTTATCATGTTCGGAGTTGGAGCAAGCCATTTAGCATTAGAATGGCATGATTTACCACTAGATGTTGTTGGACTCGATTGGCGCTTGCCAATCATGAATGCAAGAGAACTTGGAATTACAAAAGCAGTTCAAGGAAATCTTGATCCAGCCATTTTGCTGGCTCCTTGGGAAGTCATCGAAGAAAAAGCAAAAGAAATTCTAGACCAGGGAATGCAACAACCGGGTTATATTTTCAACCTTGGACATGGCGTTTTCCCAGATGTTAAACCAGAGACACTAAAGCGTCTAACTACATTTATCCATGAATATTCGAAAGAAAAACTAATCTAGCTTCTGAGGTGTTTTAAATGACAAGAAAGAAAATGGGACTACTCGTAATGGCATACGGTACTCCATATAAAGAAGAAGATATTGAACGTTATTATACGCATATACGTCATGGACGTAAGCCTTCACCAGAAAGCTTAGAGGACCTACGTAGTCGTTATGAAGCAATTGGCGGAATTTCACCACTTGCTAAAATCACAACAGAACAAGGTGAAAGACTTGAAGAGCATTTAAATCAAATACAAGATGAAATTGAGTTTAAATTTTATCAAGGTTTAAAGCATATCGAGCCATTCATTGAAGATGCAGTAGCTCAGATGAATGAGGATGGAATTGAGGAAGCTGTGAGTCTAGTTCTCGCACCTCATTTTTCAACTTTTAGTGTAAAAGCTTATAATGGACGTGCGCAAGAAGAGGCAGAAAAGCTTGGGGGCCCAACAATTACATCTGTAGAAAGTTGGTATAAAGAGCCTAAGTTCATTGATTACTGGGCAAAACAGGTGAAGCAAGTCTTTGCTTCAATGCCAGAAGAAGAACGTGAGAATGCAGTATTAATCGTTTCAGCACATAGTCTTCCTGAAAAAATCATTGCTGCTGGTGATCCTTATCCTAGTCAGTTACAAGAAACTGCTGATTTAATTGCTGAAGCAGCAGGTATCAAGAATTATGAGATAGGCTGGCAAAGTGCAGGAAATACACCTGAACCATGGTTGGGGCCGGATGTTCAAGACCTAACTAGAGACCTTTACAATGAAAAAGGCTACAAAACTTTTGTCTATATTCCAGTTGGATTTGTAGCAGATCACTTAGAGGTTCTCTATGACAATGATTACGAATGTAAAGTTGTTACAAAAGAACTAGGTGTCAGTTATTACCGTCCTGAAATGCCAAACTCAAAGCCAGAATTTATCGATTGTTTGGCAACAGTTGTATTAAAAGAACTTAAAAAATAAATTGTCACTGAATTTTTACATTTAAATGAGTGTTCAAAAGGAGGATGAAAAGGACCGCGTCGACAAAAACGCCACTTCCTGTGGCATTGTCGACACTAGCACGTCCTGTGCGTTGAAAGTTCGAGGCGGTGCAGCTTTGAGTAGCGGTACGTATGCAATTAATACGTCAGCATAAGCAATTGCTTCAGTGAATCCCCTTCGCAAGCCGGAAAGGGTGTTTTTCCTTTCCAAGGAACGGAAAAGCAAGCCAACGAGCTTCCACACGATGTGGTGCTTCGACTTTCGACACAGGACGTGTCGGCACTTAGTCGAAGCTCCGATATCGATGTGTCATTTTCATCCGATTTTTTGACATCCTATTGAAAGAAGGCGATGTTAAGTGAGTAATCAAAAGGTAGTTGTAATAGGTGGCGGGATTACTGGTTTAACAGCAGCTTATTATCTCCAAAAAGAGGCAAGAGAGAAGGGCTTAGACATAAACTGTACCCTTTTAGAAGCAAGCCATCGACTTGGTGGAAAAGTACAAACCGTGGAACGTGATGGTTTTGTCATTGAAAGAGGTCCAGATTCTTTTTTAGCTAGGAAAAAGAGTGCCTCCCGGCTTGTCAATGAGGTTGGTCTAGGGGATAAATTGGTTAACAATACTGCTGGTAAATCATATGTTCTTGTGAACGGAAAGCTTCATCCAATGCCAGGTGGTTCCATCATGGGAATACCAACTCAAATTGGACCATTCATCACTACAGGTTTGTTTACCCCGTTTGGTAAACTTCGTGCTGCAATGGATTTTGTGTTACCTCGTACACCTGGAGAAGGCGATCAATCACTTGGTCAATTTTTTAGAAGAAGACTTGGTGATGAGGTCGTTGAAAACCTTATTGAGCCATTGCTATCAGGGATATATGCTGGAGATATTGACCAACTAAGCTTAATGTCGACTTTCCCTCAATTCTATCAAGTTGAGCAAAAATACCGTAGCTTAATCTTAGGAATGAAGCAAACAACACCACCAAAACCAAAGCCAAGTGGGGAAACAAATTCGGCTCCAAAGGGACAGTTCTTAACTGTAACTTCTGGATTACAGTCATTTATTGATGCAATTGAAGCAAAACTTGAGCCTGGTACCGTTTTTAAGGGGATTAAGGTTGAAGGTATTGAAAAACAAAGTAGCCATTACGTTATTAAACTGAACAATGGGAAAGAGATAACCGCGGATAGTGTAGTTGTTGCTACACCACATCATGTAACACAATCCATTTTTAATCAATACTCATTTTTTGATTCCTTTAAGGAAATGCCATCTACATCAGTAGCTACTGTAGCAATGGCTTTCCCTGAAGAAGCTATAAAAAAAGATATTGATGGAACGGGCTTTGTTGTATCACGGAATAATGATTATATTATTACGGCAGTTACTTGGACCCATAAAAAATGGCCGCATACGACCCCAGAAGGTAAAGTACTCCTTCGTTGCTATGTTGGTAAAGCGGGAGACGAAGCAATCGTTGATCAATCAGATGAAGAGATTGTCAAAGTAGTTCTTGATGATTTAAACAAAACAATGAATATTACAGACCAACCTGAATTTTCTATTGTAACAAGATGGAAAGATGCAATGCCGCAATATACAGTAGGGCATAAGGACAGGATTGAATCAGTTAAGAAAAATGTCGCTAATCAACTACCTGGTGTCTTTTTAGCGGGAAGCTCTTATGAGGGTCTAGGTCTGCCTGACTGTATTGACCAAGGAGAAGAGGCGGTTATCAAGGTAATGGAATATTTAAAAGAAACTACACCAGTTTTAGTGTAAAAGAAAAGGAAGGCCTCGGCCTTCCTTTTGTTATTTAATCTCGTTACAGTGGTCGCATTTGTTGCCGTAGCACTCATGCTGCTCTTCGATATCATGGCCACACTCTACACATTTTTTTGGTGGTAAGTTTTTAAAAAACTCTGTACTATTTACTAACATTTACAACCCCTCCGTTTCTTTGTTATTTATAGTGTACTATAACAGTTTTAAATGTGTCAATAACTGTTTTGTAACAATTTATTTAAAAAGTGAAATTTTCTTTTGTATCGATTATAGTGGTAGTGGGTAGGGTAAACCATTGAAGAGTAGATATTTTAAGGGAGAGAAAGGTGATCCTATGAAGGTAACTGTAGTTGGATTTTGGGGTGGATTTCCAGCAGTGAATGAAGCTACATCTGGTTATTTATTTGAGCAGGACGGTTTTCGGTTACTTGTTGATTGTGGAAGTGGTGTACTAGCACAGCTTCAAAACTATTTAACAATTAATGAGCTTGATGCGATAATATTATCTCATTACCATCATGACCATGTAGCAGATATTGGTCCGATGCAGTATGCAAGACTTGTAACAAGTGCAATACATAATCAACATAAAGAACTGCCGATATATGGCCACAGTGCTGATAAAGAAGGCTTCGCAAAATTGGAACATAAAGGACATACAATAGCAATTGAATATAACCCTGATGAAACCATTCAAATCGGCCCATTTTCAATTTCATTTATGAAGACTAAGCATCCAGTTGTATGCTATGCAATGAGAATTACAGCAGGTGGACAGACTGTTGTATTTTCAGCTGACTCTAGTTATTTAGAAGAGTTTATTCCGTTTACTCAAGATGCAGACCTATTTATTTGTGAATGTAATCTGTATGCGGATCAAGATGGTTCCAATATGGGCCATATGAATAGTACAGAAGTAGGTAAGATTGCAAAAGCGGCTAATGTAAGAGAACTTTGGCTAACGCACCTGCCTCATTACGGTAAACATGAAGACCTTGTCAATCAAGCTTCATCACAATTTAATGGTCTTATCAAATTAGCAAAATCAGGACTAACTTGGGAGTGAAAAACGATGTTATTTATCGATAATAAAGGAATACATGATCCACAAATTAACTTAGCCATTGAGGAGTATGCACTTAAAAATTTAGACATAAATGAGACTTACTTATTATTTTATATAAATGCCCCGTCAATTATCATTGGAAAAAATCAGAACACAATTGAGGAAATCAATACGCAGTATGTAGAAGACAATGGTATTAAAGTAGTGAGGCGCTTATCAGGTGGCGGAGCTGTTTACCATGACTTAGGAAATTTAAATTTTAGCTTTATTACGAAGGATGACGGAGAAAGCTTCCATAATTATAAAAAGTTTACGGAACCAGTAATTGAGGCATTGCATAAGCTTGGTGTAAATGCCCAATTAAGTGGCAGAAATGATATCGAGGTGGAAGGAAGAAAAATTTCAGGAAACGCTCAATTTTCAACAAGAGGTAGAATGTTCAGCCACGGAACACTAATGTTCGATTCAGAAATTGACCATGTAGTATCAGCACTTAAAGTGAAAAAGGATAAAATAGAATCGAAGGGGATTAAATCGGTACGAAGCAGGGTTGCTAATATAAGTGAATTCCTAAATGAAAAAATTACAATTGAAGAATTTAGACAAATGCTGCTACGCTATATTTTCAACACCGATGGTGATATTCCTGAATATGTCCTAACAGAGAAAGATTGGGAAAACATACATGAAATTTCAAAAGAACGCTATCAAAACTGGGATTGGAACTATGGAAAGTCCCCAAAGTTCAATTACCAGCATACTCATCGCTTCCCTGTTGGTTCAATTGATGTGCGATTAGAGGTACAAAAGGGAATGATAGAAAACTGTAAAATTTTTGGAGATTTCTTTGGTGTGGGTGATGTAGAAGATATTGAAAAACGTTTAATTGGAACAAAATATGAAAAAGCGGAGCTCGAGAAAGCATTAGAGAATGTTGATATCCAGCATTATTTCGGTAAAATTACGAAAGATGATTTTATCAATTTAATTTATTAAGTACATGACTAAAGCGGATTAGATTCATACAATCTAGTCCGTTTTTTATAAAAATATGCAATACCATCTTGATAGAAAAACTTTCTTTCAATATAATATATTTAGAATTTTATTTTTTGTCAATAAATGAATGACTATTCATTCATATTGTTGGCTGAGGGAGGGAGAAAATTGAATCTATCATCACGACTAGGGGAAACAGCGCAGAAATACTTCGACAAACCAGCATATATTTTTCAAGGTAATGTAAGTACATATGCTGAATTAGATGGTGCAGTTACAAAGTTTGCAAATGGCTTGGAGAAGCTGGGAATTAAAAAGGGTGATCATATTGCTCTAGTACTGGGCAACACTCCACATTTTGTTATTGGATTTTACGGTGCTCTACGTGTAGGAGCAACAGTTATCCCAATTAATCCGATTTATACTCCTGATGAGATCGGATATATTATCAATAATGGAGATGTAAGGGCTGTCATTATGTTGGACTTGCTTATCCCACTTTTTGAAAAGATGAATGAACACCTTCCGAAAGTTGAACATCTCATAGTTTGCGAAACACCACAGGGTACAAATAGTGGAGTCGATATCACAAAACTATCAATCTGCCCAAAATTGAAATCGTTTACAGAAGTTGTTAGCTCAGGTGAACTCTCATTCGTTAGACCAACTCTTGAGGATGACGATATTGCCGTAATTTTGTACACATCTGGTACAACGGGTAAACCTAAAGGAGCAATGCTGACCCACATGAACTTGTACAGCAATGCAAGGGATGTTGCGGAATACCTGAAAATTTCTGAACAGGATAGGGTTATTACAACCTTACCGATGTTCCATGTTTTCTGCATGACAGTCGCATTAAATGCACCATTAATGAGCGGCGGAACAATGTTGATTGTACCAAAGTTTAGTCCAAAGGAAATATTCCAAGGCGCAAGCGAGTATCAGGCAACAGTATTTGCGGGTGTACCAACGATGTATAATTTTCTCCTCCAATATCCTGAAGGAAATCCTGAGGACTTAAGCTCTTTACGCCTATGTATTTCAGGTGGAGCTGCAATGCCTGTGGCACTTTTAAAGAGCTTTGAGCAGAAGTTCAATGTTCTTGTATCTGAAGGTTATGGATTATCTGAAGCATCGCCTGTAACCTGCTTTAATCCGTTAGATCGGCCACGAAAACCAGGCTCAATTGGAACAAACATTGTAAATGTTGAGAATAAGGTTGTCGACGAAAATGGTGAGGAAGTTCCTTGTGGTCAGGTAGGAGAATTGATTGTTCGTGGCCCAAATGTCATGAAGGGCTATTATAAAATGCCTGAAGAAAGTGCTGCAACATTACGCAATGGCTGGCTTTATACAGGTGATTTAGCAAAAATGGATGAAGAAGGCTATTTTTATATCGTTGACCGCAAGAAAGATATGATCAATGTTGGTGGATATAATGTTTATCCAAGAGAAGTAGAAGAAATACTTTATAATCATCCTGGTGTTGTTGAGGCTGCTGTTTTTGGTGTGCCAGATCCGAATATGGGTGAGGCAGTTCTCTGTTATGTTGTGAAGAAGGAAGAAGATTTAAAAGAAGAGAATCTTCTAGATTATTGTCGTGAGCATTTAGCTAAATACAAGCTACCTAGTAAAATCGAATTCCTAGAAGAACTTCCTAAAAATACGACCGGAAAGATTCTCCGTCGTGCATTAAAGGATTTAGTTACAAACAAATAAGGTAGAGAGCAGGTCAAACGGCCTGTTCTTTTTAGTATGGCGACAATGATAAAAATTGTTAAAGGAATTTTTTAGTTTGAAGCGAAATAGGATGTAAGCGATATTACTATTTTAGAAGAGGTGGAACTATGACTACAGTTTTATACGAAGTTGAAAATCATGTTGCAACTGTCACATTGAATCGCCCAGAAGCGTTGAACTGCTTTAATTATGAGATGCTTAAAACACTTGATGAGGTTATCGAAGATATTCGTACAAATGCCGATGTTCGCGTTGTTATCATTACTGCAACAGGTGAAAAAGCATTTAGTGTGGGTGCAGATTTAAAGGAACGAAAAACATTAAATGAAGCACAGGTTAGAAGAAACGTATATAAAATAGGTCAGGTTTTTGCTAGTATTGGAGATTTACCACAGCCAACTATCGCTGCAATCAATGGCTATGCATTTGGTGGTGGAATGGAGCTTGCACTGGCCTGTGATTTCCGAATTTCGGTTCAAGATACACAGATGGGGTTGACAGAAACAAGTCTAGCAATCATTCCTGGAGCCGGGGGAACGCAACGACTTCCCCGCCTTATTGGTGAAACAAAAGCCATGGAACTAATTTTAACTGCAAAACGAATTAGCGCCGAAGAGGCGAAAGAATACGGGATTGTATCAAGTGTAGTTTATCGAGACGAACTAATGGAAGCTTCCATGAAACTAGCAAATGAAATGTTAAAGAACGGTCCTCTTGCCTTACAACAAGCTAAATTTGCTATTAAGCAAGGATTGAACACTGACCTGCACACAGGCTTTAAGATTGAACGCAAAGCGTATGAAGTAATTATCCCAACGGAAGACAGGGTGGAAGCACTAGCTGCCTTCAATGAAAAAAGAAAACCGAACTATAAAGGGAAATAAATATAGTAAGTTCACAATAAGTATTTCTAGTGTAAGGACAAAGTTAAAATGAAACCATTTACGGAAAATGTTATTAGAATCATTACGCAAATTCCACCTGGACAAGTTATGACTTACGGACAGATTTCAAAACTCGCTGGAAGTCCAAGAGGCGCTAGGCAGGTTGTGAGAATCCTTCATTCGATGAGTAAGAAATATAACCTTCCTTGGTTCCGGGTTATCAACTCCAAGGGTGAAATTGCAATTGCAGATGAGGAAACACGTGCTGCTCAAGCCATTTACCTACAGGATGAAGGGATAGAGGTTATTAACGGCATTATAGATTTGAAAAAATATCAGTATCATCCAGAATAAGAGCCCGGGACACAAGGTCCTGGGCTAACTACATTTCTTCTGGAGCTTTTACTCCTAGCAATCGTAACCCTTCTTTCAGTACGATGGTAACAGAACGTACCAATGCAATCCGATCGTTCATTTCTTCATCCACATGAAGAACCTTTACATGACTATAATACTTATTGAATTCTTGAGAGAGCTCTATTACATATTTTGCAATTACTGAAGGCTCATACTGCTGCATACTTCTTTGGATGGTTGCCGGGAAATCCATCAGAAGCTTCACAACTGACCAGCTTTGCGAATCGGAAAGTCCATTTGTTATTTCTCCTGAAACCTTCGCCTTTCTTAAAATAGAGCAGCCTCTTGCGTGAGTATATTGAACATAAGGTCCTGTAGTTCCTTCAAATTTAAGCATTTCCTCTAGTGAGAATTCAATATTGTTAAGTCGTTCATTCTTTAAGTCATGGAAAATGATTGCACCCAAACCGACCATTTTCGAAATTTCATCTTTGTTATCGAGACTGGGGTTTTTCTGTTCAATGTTTTGCTTTGCGAGCTCGATTGCTTCCTTCATAACATTTTCTAACAGAACTATTTTTCCTTTTCGAGTCGACATTTTCTTTCCATCTTTGAGGATGAAGCCAAATGGAACATGGACCATATCGTTTGCCCACTGATAACCCATTTTTTCAAGTACTAGAAAGATTTGTTTAAAATGCAAGCTTTGCTCATGTCCTACTACATAGATTGCTTTAGCAAAATGGTAGTTATCTTGACGATAGATGGCTGCTGTTACATCTCTGGTGGCATAAAGGGTTGCACCGTCAGATTTTTTTATTAAACAAGGTGGTAGATTTTGTTCAGATAAATCAACTACCTCTGCCCCTTGTGACGGTGTCAAAAGATTTTTCTTATTTAGCAATTCAACAGTAGTCTCCATTTTGTCATTATAAAAGGCTTCTCCATTAAAGGAATCGAATTCTACATCTAGCAGGGAATAAATACGTGAAAACTCCTTTAATGATTCCTCTCTAAACCAACGCCATAGGTTTAAGGCTTCTTCGTTTCCTTCTTCAAGCAATTTGAACCACATTCTTGCTTCAGCCTCAAGTTGAGGATTTGTCTGGGCTTCATCGTGGAAACGAACATAAAGCTGTAGCAACTCCGTTATCGGGTTTTTTCTAACGGCCTCATCATTCCCCCAAAGTTTATAAGCTACAATGAGTTTTCCAAATTGTGTACCCCAATCTCCAAGATGATTAATCCGGAGCGGCTGATAGCCACATTTCTCGACAATCTTGGCAAGCGAATTTCCGATAACAGTTGAACGCAAATGCCCCATTGAAAAAGGCTTTGCGATATTTGGTGAGGAAAAATCAATGGTTATTGTCGCTCCTTGACCAAAGCTGTGGCTTCCGTAATTAGACTCTTTGGCAAGAATGGTTTGAAGAATATATTTGCTTATTTCCTGTTTGTTTAGAAAACAGTTTACATATGGCCCTTCTGCAACAACCTTTTCAAAAAGGGAGTCTTGAATTAAAGGTGCCATTTCCTGTGCAATAACAGCGGGTGATTTTCGCAAGTGCTTTGCAAGTGCAAAACAAGGAAATGCTAAATCACCTTGTTCCTGAAATTTTGGTTTTTCAATAAGTTTTATTACTTCTTCAAATGATAAAACAGCTTGTAGTTGCTTTGATAACGCTTCGGCATACATTTGTATAACATTCATTATCTAACCTCCTTTAAAAGTATAAAAAAATCCCGTCTCTTAAAAGAGACGAGATTTACCCGCGGTACCACTCAAATTGTTCACGATGAACCTAACTTAGTAAGTAACGGGTTCCCCCGGCACACCCTACTAAAGGATGTTCAAAAGATTCGGTGAAAATGACAGATCAAATTACTTCGTCCTTTTCATCCTTCTTTTTGAACTACACTATAAAAGTTTCAGGTGGGCTTCTCAGAAGTGCGGTTCATCTTGATTTCACCATTGGGCTTCCACCATCCCCAACTCGCTATCGGTTACATCAGGACTACTCTCTTCATCACAGAATTTCGATTATATTTCATTCATGATAACTAATTATGGATTAGAAATCAATGAGTTTTTTATACGCTTATATTGTCAAAAATGAAGATATGAGGAAAGTCATTGTTCTATCTGGCCCTACTTTTAACTAAAATACTAGTAAGAGGGTTGTACATAAAGGGGGACAGCATAGTGAAAAAAGTAATTGGATGGTCACTTGGAATTTATCTCATCTTTGGTTTATTTATAGCGTGGTATTTATTTTTTGGAGCAAATACGGACATACCTGCGCAGCTGAAAGGAAGTCCAGCGGACCCACAAACATTTATGAATAATCGTGAGCTTTTACTAAGTGAAGAGTATTCACAAATTAGAAACCTTTTGTTTTTCCTGTCAGTACCGTTTGAATGGATGATTTATATACTTGTTCTCGTGATTGGGATTTCAGCAAAATTCCGTGATTGGTCAAAAGTATCAGCAAAGTTTTCAATCCTACAAACAGCGATTTATTTATTTTGGCTTTCCTTGTTGGTTGAAGTATTATCATTTCCACTATCATGGATTAGCTACAATGTTTCAAAAACATATAATATTACTGTACAGACCACTCAAAGCTGGATGAAGGACCTATTAATTGATTTTTGGGTGAATTACGCGTTAATGATTGTAATTGTGGGCGTCTTGTTTTGGTTGATTCGAAGAAATGAGAAAAGATGGTGGTTCCATGCATGGCTTCTATCAATCCCATTCTCCATGTTTCTCATGTTTGTACAACCAGTTATTATAGACCCACTTTACAACGATTTTTTTCCATTAACCAATAAAGAGTTAGAAACAAAGATTCTGGAGATGGCAGATCGTGCGGAAATTCCTGCAGACCATGTATTTGAAGTGAATATGTCCGAAAAAACAAATGCTCTTAATGCATATGTAACCGGAATAGGGTCTAATTCGCGAATTGTGCTTTGGGATACAACACTTCAACGTCTAAGTGAAGATGAAATATTATTTATTATGGCCCATGAGATGGGGCATTACGTAATGAAACATATTTATATTGGAATTGCTGGTTATTTGCTATTAACCTTAGTTGGACTCTTTATGATTAGTAAGCTTATGTCTTATATGGTAAGAAAATGGGGTCAACTGTTTAAGATAACAAGTGTAAAAGATATTGCCGTTCTTCCAGTGTTTCTATTGTTAATCTCTGTTTTAAGTTTTGTTTCAGACCCAGTTTCAAATGCTGTTTCAAGACACCAGGAAAAGTCAGCTGATTTGTACGCTCTTGAAATGACGGAGGATAACAAGGCAGCAGTTTCGTCCTTCCAGGAATTATCAAAGGCTGGTCTAAGTCAAGTGAATCCACCATTCCTAGTGAAGATGTTTAGATATGGACACCCAACAATGCTTGAAAGGATTACGTATACAAACGAATTTGAAAAGAATGAGAAATAACCAAAATAGCTTTGTTTTCAGAGTGAAATCTGTTAACAAGGCTTTCTTTTTTTATATTGTTATAGTACAGAATTACTATTTTTTAATTGTTATATAAAAAAATACAGAAAAATGTTCCAATTTCAAAAAGTCTGTTATATAATACTTCTGTATTTAATAATCTGTATTATAACAATTTAAGGAAGGTGTTAGGGACAAAATGACGACACAAACCTCAGGAATTCAGATCATGGGAAAGATGAATGAGCAGTATGAAGAAATTTTGACACCCCAGGCATTGAACTTCATTGAAAAACTAGAGAGGAACTTTGGAGAAAGAAGGAAACAACTTGTAGAAAAGAGACAGCAAAGACAAAACGAAATCGATAGTGGAAAGATGCCAACATTTTTGCCTGAAACAGAGCATATCCGAACTGGAGATTGGACAGTTGCGCAGATTCCAAAAGACTTAGAGGATCGGCGAGTTGAAATTACTGGCCCAGTCGATCGAAAAATGATTATTAATGCACTAAATTCAGGGGCAAAAGTATTTATGGCTGATTTTGAAGATGCTACCTCTCCTACTTGGAATAACATTATCGAAGGGCAGATAAATCTACGAGATGCTGTAAGAAAGACGATCACATTTGAAAATAAAAATGGAAAAAAATATCAACTTCACGATGTAACTGCAACACTTGTTGTCCGCCCTCGCGGCTGGCATTTAGAAGAGAAACATATACAACTTGATGGCAACCGAATATCAGCGAGTTTATTAGATTTTGGTCTTTATTTTTATCATAATGCGAATTACTTGATTGAGAATGGAAGTGGTCCATATTTTTATTTACCAAAGATGGAAAGCCATCTTGAAGCAAGACTTTGGAATGATGTTTTTATCTTTGCACAAAATGAAATTGGAATTCCTCAAGGAACGATAAAGGCAACTGTGTTAATTGAAACGATTCTAGCAACCTTTGAAGTCGAAGAAATTTTATATGAGTTAAAAGAACACTCAGCAGGTCTAAATTGTGGTAGATGGGATTATATTTTTAACTATTTAAAAAGATTTCGGAATGTAGAAGATGTGATATTACCAGACCGCTCTGTTGTTACGATGACAGCCCCATTTATGAGTGCTTATTCACAGCATGTCATTAAGATCTGCCATAAACGCAATGTTCATGCGATTGGTGGGATGGCTGCCCAAATACCTGTAAAAAATAACACAAAAGCTAATGAAGAAGCCTTTCAAAAAGTAAGAGCAGATAAGGAACGTGAAGCGAACAATGGTCATGACGGCACATGGGTGGCTCACCCAGGGCTCGTGCCGGTTGCTAGAGAAGTATTTAATACAATAATGCTTGGAGCTAACCAAATTGACCAAAAACGTGAAGACGTTCAAGTAACAGCCGATGAACTTATTGCGGTTCCAGAAGGAGCTATTACAGAGCAAGGAGTACGTACGAATATCAATGTTGGCATTCGATACATTGAATCATGGCTTCGTGGTCATGGTGCCGCACCGATCCATAATCTAATGGAGGATGCAGCTACAGCTGAAATCTCTAGAGCTCAGGTTTGGCAGTGGATCCGCCATCCAAAAGGAATACTTGCGGATGGAAGAAAGGTCACACTTGAGCTAGTTCACCAACTGAAAGAGGAAGAGCTTGAAAAAATTAAACAAGAAATCGGGAAAGAAGCATTTGAAACTGGTCGTTTCGCGGATGCAACTCGTCTGTTTGAGGACTTAGTGACGAATGATGAGTTTGTTGAATTTTTAACTTTACCTGGATATGAAATTTTATAGATTAAAAAATGAGTAGAATACAAGGAGGAATTTAAAATGACAAACAAAAGAGTTCAAAAACTGCAAGAAAGCTGGGAAATGGATTCTAGATGGAATGGAATTGAAAGACCTTATTGTGCTGAGGATGTTATTCGCTTACGTGGTTCAATTGATATTGAGCATACATTGGCACGTAGAGGATCTGAAAAACTCTGGAACCTCCTTCATACAGAGGATTATATTCATGCACTAGGAGCATTGACTGGTAATCAAGCCGTTCAACAAGTAAAAGCAGGTTTAAAGGCAATCTATTTAAGTGGGTGGCAGGTAGCTGCTGATGCGAACCTTTCAGGGCACATGTACCCTGACCAAAGCCTATATCCAGCCAACAGTGTACCAAGTGTTGTTAAGCGTATTAACCAAGCGCTTCAACGTGCCGATCAGATTCAACATTTAGAAGGCCAAGGTGACACCGACTGGTTTGCTCCTATTGTGGCAGATGCAGAGGCAGGTTTTGGCGGACAGTTGAATGTATTTGAATTAATGAAAGGCATGATCGAAGCGGGTGCTGCTGGTGTTCATTTTGAAGACCAACTGTCATCTGAAAAAAAATGTGGTCATTTAGGTGGAAAGGTTTTATTACCAACACAAACCGCAGTACGGAACTTAATTTCCGCTCGACTAGCTGCTGACGTAATGGGAGTACCAACGATTTTAGTTGCTAGAACTGATGCTGACGCTGCAGACTTAATAACAAGTGATATTGATCCTGTTGATCAGGAATTCATTACAGGCGAACGAACACCAGAAGGTTTCTTCCGGACACGGGCAGGGATTGAGCAAGCAATTGCACGAGGTCTGGCATATGCACCATATGCTGATTTGATTTGGTGTGAAACGTCTGAGCCAGACTTAGAGCAAGCACAGCGTTTTGCTGATGCTATTCATGAGAAGTTTCCTGGTAAGCTATTAGCCTATAATTGTTCTCCATCTTTTAACTGGAAGAAGAAACTAGATGAAAAGACTATTGAGAATTTCCAAAAAGAAATTGGAAAAATGGGTTACAAATTCCAATTTGTTACGTTGGCTGGATTCCATGCTCTAAACCACAGCATGTTTGAATTAGCTAGAGGTTACAAAGAAAGAGGAATGGGGGCATATTCAGAGCTTCAGGAGGCTGAATTCGCAAGCGAAAAGCATGGGTACACAGCTACAAGACATCAGCGTGAAGTAGGAACAGGATATTTTGATGAAGTGGCACAGGTTATTACGGGAGGAACATCATCTACGACTGCTTTAAAAGGCTCTACCGAGGAAGCACAATTTTCAAAATAAGACGCCTAAAAAAAACTGGCTAACATATTGTTAGTCAGTTTTTATTCGGTTATTCTTGGACTTTACAATTTTATATTATGACGTTTTGTTAAATAATTTGCGGTACTCCGCTGAAGCTTCCATAAACAATCCTTCATTTTTTGAGTCAATTGCTTCATTAACCCTCGTTTCCAAAAGCTCTTTTCTTCGTTTAAATAGGCTCTCATCGATAATCATTTGAATATATATGTCTAATACCGATTCCCTAGGTGCTTTGAAATTTTTCGTATCCCGTGACTTCATGATCTCAGAGTATGTTTTTCTTTTTTTCATGAAAGCTCACTCCTAATCCTTTTTAATAGTATATTTAGGTGGACACGTAAAATCAACCGAATTTTTAGACTTTTTAAAAATTTATTTGGAATACTAATAGTGTCTAGGCAAACTTTAACTGACTAAAGTTAAATTCTTGTATGATAATTTATATTTTCATGCATGATAAGAATGGAGGTGGAAAAATATGAAAAATAATTTAGATGAGGGTTCAAATCACGATATCCCAAAGAATACACCATTAAATCCAGTTTTCGGCATGTCAAATGTCCTAGACACAAATAATCCTTTTCTTTCAGAATCTGCTTATGCGGGTAATTCGGTGGATGAGCATACGACATTAGAACAAGCAAACTCCTATCTGGCCGAAAAAGAGCTAGGACAAATAAATGAAAATTCATAGCAGAAAATAAACTCGGTGGTCTTCTTTTAAAAATGTTTTTGCATCCAAAAAAACATTTTAGAAAGAATTCCACTCTTTTTTTGTGAATTTTTTGTGAACTGTATAGTTATAAATACCTAGTAATGCTAATATGAAAATGCTTCCATTAGTAAAAATATTAGAATAATTTAAAGGGGGATGAATAGATGGAGGTTAAGCAAACGAATTATTTGATGGAATATGAAATTAATCCAGACACTATGGCGGTATTACCTATTGAAATTGGTAAAAATACTTGTTCAAGGGTACTTGAAGTTGAAGGTGAATATGTTGTTGCTATGAAGCCGACTGAGATTGTTGACCGAAGCTGCCGTTATTTTGGAAGCTCGCTTAAGGGCAGGCAAGAAGGGACACGTGAAATTATGGGGGTAACCCATAAAGCACCGATTATTGTTGAAGCGTCTAATAAGATTTTTTTATTTCCTACCGCATCGCCAACAAAGCAAGACTGCGCATGGCTATCTCATAACTATGTTTCAGATTGTAGATACAGTGTGAACGAGAACACAACTGTTATTTTTACAAATAAGCAAGCCATTAAATTGCAAATCTCGAAAGGCTCCTTTCAAAACCAACTCCATAGAACTGCACAACTGCGAACGATTGTTACCAATAGAATGGACAAGCCAAATAAACGCATAAATTTTGTATTAAATCCTCAAAACGATCCAAGTATTCCAAACTAATCTGATTGCCAATAATGAATTGGTTTTCCCAGCCTTACGTTTGTTCATTGTTAGTCATTGTCTTTTCGATGAAATAAGATTCAAGCAACTGTTGAACTTCATTTCGAATCCGTGGGTTAAAGTAGTTATGTTCCTCTTCATAGCCTCGATACATGAATGAAAATAATGTGAATGCCTCATCTCTTTGTTTTTCCCATACCTTCATATTTTTCTTTTTCATTTGTTGTTTAATTGTATAGAGGTCTTTTTGAACCATCTTCATTGTATGTTCAAGTAAATGGAGATATGGCTTCTTTAACTTAAAGCCAGCGGTTTCTATTGCTGTCAGATCACGATTAAGGATGGTAAGAACCATAGGTAAAAAGATAGCTTTTTCAAAAATAGCTCGGTCATCCTCAGGTATTCTTGTCATGATTATCCCTCTTTTTTAGAACATATGTTTGTATATATGATAAGACATATTTTTAGAAGAATCAAGAAGAGAGAAGGAAAAAGTATTTCTAGTGTCGAAATACTTTTATTAGTGGTGCATCATGTATGAGGTACTACAATGACAATTCGTAAACAAAGGACGGGAGAAGAATGACAGAGATAAAACGTAGAGGCATCGTAGCAGAGGATTTATATGAATTAAAAACAGTCAATGATCCACAGCTTTCTCCGGATGGAAGCAAATTTGTGTTTGTGGAGACTGAAATTAATAAGGATAAGCACGAGTATAACTCACATTTATATGTTGGCGCTGTTGAGGGTAAAGTTACTCAATGGACTTTTGGTGATGTGAGAGATGGGTCGCCACGTTGGTCCCCGACTGGAGAATCTATTGCATTTGTATCGAATCGTTCTGGAAAACAGCAAATCTATTGCTTGCATACAGATGGTGGTGAACCAAAACAAATTACATATTGTGCAAATGGAGCACGAAATCCGATCTGGTCACCGGATGGTTCAAAGATCTTATTTACTACTTCATTAGCACATGACGAGAGCGTTACGGATAAAGAAAGGAAGAAGAAGGAAGAAGATGAGAAACATCTTGAACCGATGATCGTTGAAAGAATCCGTTATAAATCTGACGCAGCAGGATTTCTAGATAACAAAAATCAACATCTTGCATTGGTAGATGTAGCTACTGGTGCAGTGGAGCAATTAACATCAGGGGAACATGATTATACGGCAGGATGTTGGTCTCCTGATGGATCAAAAATTACATTTGTAGGAGATATCAATGAGGATTCAGATTATAACTTGATTTCTGATGTCTATGTGATGTCGCTCAAAGATAAGAGCTATGAAAAGATTACGAACGGCTCAGGGAACTTTGGTACTCCTTCTTGGTCTCCTGATGGCCAATATATTGCATTAGTTGGACATGAACAAGAATTTGCAGGAGCCACTTTACCAAAAATTTGGTTATATACAATTGAAAGTGCTGAGCTAACTTGTTTAACAAGTGAATTAGATGCTTATGTAGGAGATTGTGTTGCTGCTGACTTCCAATTAGGGGGATCCAATCCTGGTGTCATCTGGAACGAAGATAGTAGAAGTTTTTACTTTCTATTAACTAACCATGGTAGTACAGGGGTTTATTATGGATCTATTGAGGGTGAAGTCTATCCATCATTATTCGAGAACCAGCATGTATTTGCACTAACAGTAAATAATCATAAGGCAGTTGTTGGTATCAGTAAACCAACAGAACCAGGGGATTTATATTATTTAGATTTGAGTACTGGAGAAATAAATCGACTCACAAATGTAAATGAAAAGTTTTTACAGGATATTGAATTGTCTGATGCGCAAAGCTTTACATTTAATGCCCCAGATGGTTGGGAAATTAATGGCTGGGTGATGAAGCCAGTTGGTTATGAAGAAGGTAAAAAGTATCCAACAATTATTGAAGTACATGGTGGTCCTCATGCGATGTATGCCAATACGTATTTCCATGAATTTCAAGTGTTAACTAGTAAGGGATTTGTTGTTATCTTTACTAATCCACGCGGTAGTCATGGCTATGGTCAGCAATTTGTTGATGCTGTTCGAGGTGATTATGGCGGCAAGGATTATTTAGACGTGATAGCAGCAACTGACTATGCAGTGGATCATTTTGATTTTGTTGATGAAACAAAACTTGGTGTAACAGGTGGAAGCTATGGTGGTTTCATGACGAATTGGATCGTCGGTCATACAAATCGATTTAAAGCCGCCGTTACACAACGTTCAATTTCAAACTGGCTTAGCTTTTATGGCGTAAGTGATATTGGCTACTTCTTTACTGAGTGGGAGTTAAAAGGCAATTTCCTCGAAGATCCTGAAAAGTTATGGAACCATTCACCACTCAAATATGTTGGGAATGTAGAAACTCCTTTATTAATCATCCATGGTGAGCGTGATTTCCGTTGTCCAATCGAACAGGCAGAGCAGTTCTATGTTGCATTGAAACACCAAAAGAAACCAACAAAATTTGTTCGTTTCCCAGGTGCTAACCATGAATTATCTAGAAGCGGAAATCCAAAATTAAGGGTGGCACGCCTTGACCATATTAAAGATTGGTTTGTAGAATATCTCGTTTAATTAACGGGTGATTCTGGGTGCATAACAGTTAATCACTATATACTTCTAGCGTGAATTCACATATGAATTCACGCTTTAATTTTTTTTGATATATTTATGCTGATTTAAAAAAGTACATATTAACATCCCGTTTTTTGAGTGTACCAATACGTGTTGTACGGTGTGAATATGAGTGAAAATAGGTTGATTGTTTTATATCCAAGAAAGTCCCGTGTCTGAAGCTATCTCAACTTCGGACACAGCGAAGGTGAAAGTGCCCATCCTTGTCCAAAGTTCCCTAGTCTTCGGACACAGCAAAGCAGAAAGTGCCTATCCTTGTCTGAAGCTATCTCAACTTCGGACACAGCAAAATTGAAAGTACCGATCCTTGTCTGAAGCTCCCTTAACTTCGGACACAGCAAAGTTGAAAGTGCCGATCCTTGTCTGAAGTCCCCTAAACTTCGGACACAGCAAAGGAGAAAGTGCCGTTCCTTGTCTGAAGTCCCCTAGTCTTCGGACACAGCAAAGCAGAAAGTGCCTATCCTTGTCTGAAGCTATCTCAACTTCGGACACAACGTAGGTGAAAGTTGCCATCCTTGTCTGAAGCTATCTCAACTTCGGACACACCAAAGGTTAAAGTGCCGATCCCTGTCTGAAGATCCTTAAACTTCGGACACAGCAAAGGTAAAAGTACCTTTCCCTGTCTGAAGATCCCTAAACTTCGGACACAACAAAGGTGAAAGTATCTTTCTTTGTCTGAAGTTCTCTAAACTTCGGACACAACAAAGCAGAAAGTGCTTATTCTTGTCTGAAGCTATCTCAACTTCGGACACAGCAAAGCAGAGAGTGCCTATCCTTGTCTGAAGCTATCTCAACTTCGGACACAACGTAGGTGAAAGTTGCCATCCTTGTCTGAAGCTATCTCAACTTCGGACACACCAAAGGTTAAAGTGCCGATCCCTGTCTGAAGATCCCTAACTTCGGACACAGCAAAGGAGAAAGTTCCGTTCCTTGTCTGAAGCTATCTCAACTTCGGACACAGCAAAGGTAAAAGTAGATTAAGTCCATATAATTGTGTAAAAAGAAAATGAGTCAAATTAGTTCCTCTTGTCTACAATGTTAACAGCGACGAAAACAATGAGGAGGAATTAATATGACTCAGTTACAGTTTAACCTAAATCTAGATGTTTTAAAAGAATCCGTGATGAATTCTGACCTTGATTCTATTATCAAGGCATCCGTTGTTCTTGTCCTCAATGAGTTTATGGAAAAGGAACGGGATGCCTACCTACAAGCAGGTGTCTATGAGCGCACCAGTACGCGTCAAGATTACCGCAATGGTTACTATGATCGAGAGCTTTTAATGAGTTTTGGAAAAATTACGCTAAGAGTGCCTCGGACTCGTAACGGAGACTTTTCTACTACAGTTTTTGAAGAATACGCTCGTTGTGACCAAGCCTTTGTTCTAGCTATGCTCGAAATGGTTGTTAATGGTGTTTCCACTAGACGAGTTACTAATATTGTGGAACAACTGTGTGGAAGAAAGGTATCTAAATCTTTTGTATCAACACTTACTGAAAGGTTAGACCCTATAGTCAATCAATGGGCGAATCGCCCACTGAACACAATGTACTATCCTTATGTTTTCGTTGATGCCATGTATATTAAAGTGAGAGAACACAATCGAGTAGTTTCTAAAGCCGTCTATATCGCAACTGCGGTAGACAAAAATAATAGACGTGAAATCTTAGGCTTAAAAGTAGATCACGTTGAAAGTAAAGAGGCTTGGGAACGTTTTTTCCAATCCTTAAAGTCTAGAGGTTTACACTCGCCCAAACTGATCATATCTGATGCGCATAAAGGATTAAAGGCTGCAATTGGAACAGAATTTGTGGGTTCTTCTTGGCAACGCTGTACAGTTCATTTTAAAAGGAATATCATCACTCATATGCCGAAAAAGGACATGGTAGAAGTTAAGATGGGCTTAAAAAGGATCTTTGAAGTTACTACAGTAGATGATGCAAGGAAATATAAACAAGAGTTTATTGATCTCTTTGGAACCAATCGAAAACTTGAAAAAGCAATTGAAATATTAGAAGAGGGCTTCGAAGATGCCGTACAATATCTAAATGAAGATTCAAAATTACATAAGCATATACGTAGCACTAACTCAGTAGAGAGAATAAACGAGGAAGTCCGACGAAGAGAAAGAGTTATACGAATCTTCCCAAATACTCAGTCAGCTTTTAGACTCATTGGGGCTGTCTTAATGGATTATGCCGATGAGGTCTCCAATAGATTTATCGGGAGCAAGTTAGAAGAAAAGAAGGAAAAAAAGAAAAAGAAAAAACAAAAATAGTCTGCGCGATAGCGCGCGAATTTTTTGTTACTGGAAGGGGGTACCCCCTTCCAGTAACAAAAAACAAATAAGATCGTTTAACACTGTTTTTCATGAGGAATGAATTTACACATAATACAGGACTTGACATAAAAGTACCTTTCCCTGTCTGAAGATCCCTAAACTTCGGACACAGCAAAACAGAAAGTGCCAATCTTGTCCGAAGTTCCCTAAACTTCGGACTCACCAAAACAGAAAGTACCGATCCTTGTCTGAAGTTCCCTTAACTTCGGACACAGCAAAGGTAAAAGTACCTTTCTCTGTCTGAAGATCCCTAAACTTCGGACACAGCAAAGGTAAAAGTACCTTTCTCTGTCTGAAGATCCCTAAACTTCGGACACAGCAAAGGTAAAAGTACCTTTCCCTGTCTGAAGATCCCTAAACTTCGGACACACCAAAGGTAAAAGTGCCGATCCTTGTCCGAAGTTCCCTAAACTTCGGACTCATCAAAGCAGAAAGTCCCGATCCTTGTCTGAAGTTCCCTAAACTTCGGACTCGCCAAAGCAGAAAGTGCCGATCCTTGTCTGAAGTCCCCTAAACTTCGGACACAGCAAGGAGAAAGTGCCCATCCTTGTCCGAAGTCCACTTAACTAAAACACAACGACGTAAAAAGTGCCGTTCCTTTGTCTGAAACTATCTCAACTTCAGACAAAACTGTGACTAAGTTAAATTCGATTGTCCGAAGATTTTATTTCTTCGTAGCTTTTTGACTATCATTTTTATTTGACATTAGAAATCATATGCATTTTTTAATGAAAGCCGGTCTGTTTGCAACCCAGTCAGGATCCATTAACCTAAGTTCTAGTGTCTTTCTCTATATGAAAATTATTTTTGGTAGTAATGCCCAATTGGGTGTACAATAAAGGTAGTAAGTTAACAAGGAGATTCTTATGGACATAGAAGCAATCAAAGAACTCATTACACTAAAAAATATTGAAGAATTATTAAAGGATTATCGGTCATTTGGTCCATTGCCTGGAATTTTTCTTCCAATGTTAGAAGCGTTTCTCCCGTTTCTACCACTTGTTGCATTTGTTGTAGCGAATGCGAATGCATTTGGACTTTGGCTTGGGTTTTTGTATTCATGGGTAGGGGCAATTGGTGGTTCTCTCCTTGTCTTTTTCCTAGTTCGTAAGTATGGTCAAAAAAGATTCTTTTCATTTGTCAGTCGCCATAAAAAAGTGAAAGGCCTTATTAACTGGGTTGAACGGCACGGATTTGGTCCAATATTCCTCCTATTATGTTTTCCTTTTACCCCATCAGCGGCAATCAATCTAGTAGCCGGGCTTTCGAGAGTAAGTACACCTCAATTTGTTTTAGCAGTTTTATGTGGAAAATTAGTAATGATATTCACCATTAGCTTCATAGGTTATGATATACGAGCTCTTTTTCAACAGCCAGTTCGAACGATAATTGTAGTTGTTATAATATTTGTCCTATGGGTTGTAGGTAAAAGGGTTGAAGCAAGATTAAAAGTTAAGCCGACTCGTCTTACGGAAGATGAGGCATAAAATGCTAAAGTGAAGGGTGGAGTGTAGATGGAGGAAACCCCAGCAAAGAATAAACATCATTTTTCTTTTATTAAATCATTAGGAATCAGTTTGATCATTGTTGTTTTTTTGCGAACCTTCTTTTTTACAAATTATATAGTTGAGGGTGAATCGATGATGCCAACCCTCGAGGATGGAAACCTTCTAATGGTCAACAAGTTTGGGATGAAAATTGGAGAACTTGACCGCTTTGATATTGTCGTATTCCATAAAAATAAGGAAGAAGATTTTGTAAAGCGGGTTATTGGATTGCCAGGTGATCATATCGAGTATCGTGACGATGTACTATATGTAAACGGAAAAAGTGTTCCCGAACCATTTTTAGATACTTTTAAAAAGAAGCTATTCGTTGGGCAATTAACCGGTGATTTTACCCTTGAAGAAGTGGCAGGAAAATCAACTGTTCCAGAAAATCATATTTTCGTGATTGGCGATAATCGCATAGACAGTTGGGATAGTCGCCATTTTGGTTTTGTAAAGATGGAACAAGTTGTGGGAAAGGTTAATATCAAATACTGGCCTTTCGACAAAATGGAACTATTACACTAAGAAGAACTTTATAAATCATCTATACCACCACAAAGAACTCAGTCGAAATTCGAGTTCTTTTTTAGCTTGGATATGATAAAATGGTACCAAATTTATCAATTTTAGAAGAAGGGGGGTTTTGGGATGGGTACCAAGATACAAGTTCTACAAACAAAAATTACTCCACCGAACTTAAAGGACACCATATTAAGAAGACCTTCATTGATGAAAAAAATGAAAACGATTCCACGATATCCGCTAACCATTCTGCATTCTGGAGCTGGATATGGTAAAACAACTGCACTTGCATCTTATATTCGTGATCAAAAAAAGTTGTCATGTTGGTATAGTGTAGGACCAAGTGACGATGACATTATTCCATTTTTAATATATATGGTCTATGCTATACGCAAAAACCACCAAGGTTTTGGAACAGAACTCCTGCTTTATGTTGAAAATATTGAAAGATATGTACGTGATGAAGAAATACGAACACTGTGCTCGTTATTTATCAATGAAATTACCATACTAGATTCGAATATTATGCTCGTCATCGATGACTACCATTTGATTCAGCATTCTTCTTCAATTGACCAATGGATGACATGGTTGATTCAACATCTTCCACCCAATTTAAATCTTGTAATCTCTAGTAGGAAAAAACCTTCCTGGGATTTCCTGACTTCGATGATCGTGAAAGAAGAACTCTTAGAAATACGGCAGCGCGACCTTATGTTTTCATATGATGAGGTTGAAGTCCTGTTAAGTGATTTGTATGAAGGGGATATGACTGAGAAAGAAATTGAAAAAATCTTTTCACTAACAGAAGGATGGATTATTGCGATTGGCATGATTCGCCAACAGCTTTCTTCTGACGGTGGATTGGAATCGATTTTAAATAATAAATCAAAAACACTTGATGAGTTATTCCGTTTCCTTGCGATGGAGGTATTTATGAAACAACCTCCAATGATCCAGCAATTTCTAGAGAACACATGCATTTTTGAGGAAGTAAATGGAAAGGTATGTGATGAGGTATTAGGTATTCGAAGTTCAGCAGAAATGTTAAAGGAGCTTTCTGATCATAATCTTTTTTTACTTTCGATTGGAGAAGGGCAGTATCGATATCATGCTTTGTTTAAGGAGTTTCTTGAGCAAAGGCTATTTTCGACGAATGATAGGCACTTTTATAACCTCCATATTCAAACTGCAAGATATTATCAACGAATTGGTGATTTTAATCAAGCAATATATCATCTTGAGGCAATTCGAGATTTTGAGAGAATAGCAGAAATTCTCCACCATTATGGAGAGAAAATGATTCAAAACGGGCAACTTGAGGGTTTGTTGGACCGGATAAAAAGCATTCCAGAATCACTTATGAGTCATTATTACTTATTATGGCTATATAAGGGGGAAGCATTGAGGTACCGGTGTTCCTATGAAGAGGCTGAGGCTTGTTACATAAAAACAATACACCTAGCAGAGTCTGCCAGAGACCTTCGGAGTTTAAGTAAGGCCTATGAAGGACAAGCGAGAATCTATCTTGATACAATCCAACCGGGAAAGGCCGAGCGCTATTTATTACAGGCGATTGAGGCTCTTGAAGAAAAGGAGTCCTCCTCAAATGAGGATAAAAGTAGATTATACCAATTAATGGCTGAAAATCTCGCAAATGCGGGCCAAGCGAATAAAGCGAAAAAATGGTTTGAAAAAGGGAGAAGCCTAAATATTCCACTATTAGATGGAAACTTGGAATCTAGGCTTTATTTACGAACTGGTAAACTTGTAGAAGCGAAAAAAATTCTTTCACAAAAGAAAGTGGTTGAAAGAAATCAGAAAACCATTCATTTACAGCAATCTCATCGCGAAACAGATCTACTATTATCCTTAATCGAAGCCTTTATGGGAAATGGGCAAGAGGCAAAAGAACTCGCAGAATCCGGGATAAAGCAAGGAGTTCAATTTCAAGCACCATTTGTTGAGGCTTGTGGCTGGATTCGGATGGGACATGCGGTGCAACTACTCGATAAATATGATTCTTCTTTAGCATCACAATGCTATGAAACAGCTCTTGAAATAATGGATGAAATAAATGTATCAAGAGGAAAGGCAGAACCATTAATGGGCTTATGTCTTCTAAATGGAAATCGAGGATTATATGACCGGGCCATTGAATATGGTAATAGGGCCTTAGATGAGACAGAAAAGGTAAAGGACGCTTGGTTATCTGCACTAATTTTATTATGCATGGGGATTTCTTCTGTTCATAATGAAAAATGGGAAGAGGCTGAACAATATTTAACAAGATGTGAGGCTTTGTATACAAATTGTGGTGACCAATATGGAATTGTACTAACGCAGCTTTGGTTTGCATTTCTCTATTTTTATCAGAAGAACCGAGAAGCTTTTAAAGGGTTTATTACGAACTTTCTCAAGAAATTGCAGGTTGGAGGATATGATTTTATCCTAACAAAACGGACGACTTTTGGACCGCTAGATTTATATAATATTGTGCCTTTATTACTAGAAGCTCAAAAGGAAGGAATACATCTTCCGTATGTAAATCAATTGCTAAATGATTTAGGATATTCAAATATCACCTCTCATCCTGGTTACACATTACGAATTCAAACTTTAGGAAAATTCCGAGTGTGGCTTGGCAGTCAAGAGGTGGAGGAATCGGATTGGCAGCGTGGAAAGGCAAAGGAGTTGCTTGAGTTCTTTGTTACGATGCGAAATCGAATGATTGCACGCGAAGAAATTTTTGCGATGCTTTGGCCAGAGCATGAAGAAGCAGCAGCGGCAAGAGATTTTAAGGTTGCTTTAAATGCATTAAACAATGCATTAGAGCCAAACCGTGTCGCTAGATCGACTCCTTTTTTTATCCAACGGGAAGGATCATCTTATGGGTTGAATCAGGAAGCTGGCTATCAGTTGGATATTATCGAATTCGAAGAATGGATCCATGCAGGTTTGCATGAAAAGGATACAGATCAGATTATCAAATGCTTACGGCGGGCATTAGAATACTATGAAGGTGATTATTTACCAAACCGAAGATATGAAGATTGGTGCTTGGGTGAGAGGGAGAGGCTTCAAGTATTATTTTTACGGGGAGCTGAACGCATTGCACAAGGTTTTGTTCAAACGGAAGAATTTGAAGAAGCCATATATTGGTGTGAACAAATTCTAGAAAAGGATCGAACATGGGAAGAAGCATATCGGTTATTGATGTTTTGCTATTATCATAAAAACAACCGTCCCCAGGCAATCAAGTGGTACAGAAAATGTGTAGCTGCATTGCAGGAAGAACTAGGAGTAGACCCAATGCAACCTACAAAACAAATGTACGAAATGGTCCTTCAAACACAAAAATAGATAAAAGAATCTCCAATAAACTACTACATGATAGTAGTTTATTTTTTTTGAATTAATTGTTGTAAAATTCAAAAAAAGTATATATAATAGAAACTGAGAGGTGATTCAGGTGTCAGAAATTATAAAGTCAGAAGAAAAAGTATTGACACAAAAAGGGCAAGAAACAAGAGAGAAACTTTTACGCGCAGCAGAGGAGGTATTTGGACAAAAGGGATACTATGAAACTTCAATTGTAAATATTTCGCAAGAAGCAAAAGTTGCTCAAGGTACATTTTATAATTATTTTCCCTCAAAAAAAGATATCTTTGACGAACTAATTCAGCAATATAGTCGTGAACTTCGTTTAGCAATTAAAGAAGAAATGCGTAAATCCAACAATTACGAAGATGCACAACGGAAAGGATTCAAGGCTTTCTTTAATTGGGTAAAAAGTCGTAGAAATTTATATAGTATTGTTCAACAAGCGGTAGTGGTAGATAAAGACCTTTATCGCTGGTATTATGATAAACTCGCAAATGGATTTTTAAAAAGTCTTACTGCTGGAATCAATGTTGGGGAATTTAAAGAAATCGATCAAGAAACGGTAGCGTATTGCTTAATGTCAATTGGTCAATTTCTTGGGATGAGATGGGTGTATTGGGAGCAACAGGATGTCCCAGAGGAGGCGTTTGAAGCAGCCATGACACTCATTTTTGAAGGGCTTAAAAAAGAATAGAGAGGAGTGTAAATCATGCAAGGCATTGCTTATTGGATTGAAAAAAGAGCTGAATTACATCCGAAGCGTATTGCCATCATCACAGAAACGGAACAAGTCACATATAAAACCCTGAGTCAAGATGTAAATAAGTTAGCTTTCTTCTTGAAATTCAAGTTAGGTATAAAAACTGGGGAACGAATTGCGATTTTGTCTCAGAATCGATATGAATACATTGTATTGCTTTTTGCAATCGCAAGAATTGAATGTATTGCTGTCCCACTAAATCTTCGTTTAACAGTAAATGAGCTTATGTATCAATTAAATGACAGTGGGACAGAGGTGTTATTTGCAGAAGAAATCTATCAAAAAACATCATTTTCCTTGCAAAAGGAAACTTGCCTGAAAGAAATAGTTTCTATTGACGCAATACAACATCTAAAAGCTGAGAATGATAATGTTCCAGTTGATATAAATGAAAACGCTTCCTATTTAATTTGTTACACTTCGGGAACAACTGGAAAACCGAAGGGTGCGGTTTTAACACAAAGTAATATGTTTTGGAATGCAGTTAATAATTGTACTGCAATTGATATCACATCAAATGACCGTTCACTTGTTTTACTTCCACTGTTTCATATTGGAGGGATTGGTTTATTTGCATTTCCGACACTCTTTACTGGAGGGACCATAGTCTTACCTGAGGGGAAATTTGATTCTGAGAAGGCTTTATCAATGATTGAGCAACATCAAGTGACAATTGTAATGGGCGTTCCTACAATTCATCAGGCTATTTTGCATAGTCCTTCATTTGGAAAAACAAATTTGCAATCTGTTCGATGGTTTTATAATGGTGGTGCACCATGTCCTCGTCAACTTATTCAAGCTTTTTTTGAAAAAGGGCTATTATTTGGTCAAGGCTTTGGGATGACTGAAACATCACCAACATTATTTATGCTTTCGAAAGAGGACGCAAAACGGAAAATCGGATCGATTGGAAAGCCAGTTATGTATTGTGATTATAAATTAATAAATTTAGAGGGTTCAATTGTTAATAGGGGAGACGTTGGAGAACTAGTTGTCCGTGGTCCAAATGTAATGAAGGAATACTGGAATAAACCGGAAGCCACAGCTGAAGCTCTTTGTGATGGATGGCTATACACTGGAGATTTAGCAAGGGTTGATGAAGATGGATTTTTGTATATCGTGGGTAGGAAAAAAGAAATGATTATTTCAGGTGGAGAAAACATTTATCCATTGGAAGTCGAACAAATAATCGGTCAGATAGCAGATGTTGTAGAGGTTGCAGTGGTTGGAGTAGTTGATGAGAAGTGGGGAGAAGTTCCAGTCGCTTTTGTCGTAAAAAATAAAGAGAGTTTACTAACAGAAGAAGAAATAATCAAATATTGTAATAAGTTTCTAGCAAGATACAAAATTCCCAAAAAAATAGAGTTTATCAATCAACTTCCAAGGAACGCAACTGGGAAAATTCAGAAGAACCAGCTAGTTAATACTTAAAAGGGGAGGAAGTACACAATTACAGCTAAGGGGATTAATCAAGAATGTAATACAGAAAAAGAAAGTGTCAAAATGCTAACGGAGTGAAAAAACAAAAAGTGGAACTTGTATTCACTGGGACAGCATTTAAGATGGCTCCATCAGAAGGAGGATTAGTATGATAAATGTTGGAATTGAAGCAACAAGCGTGTATTTTCCAAAAGCAATTGAAACAGCGGAAGTATTGTCTAAAAAAACAGGGATTCCTGAACAAGTTATCATTGAAAAGTTCGGTTTGTATCAAAAACATGTGTCTGATGACACAATGCAGGCAACTGACCTCGGAATTGCAGCAGCAAAACAAATAGTATCAAAAGTGGATCCTTTATCTATCGATGTTGTCATCTATTTTGGGAGTCCACATAAGGATTATTTAGTTTGGTCATGTGCCCCAAAGCTTCAATATGAGTTAGGAACGAAAAATGCATATGCATTTGAATTAATGAATGTGAGTTCTTGTTTTCCTATTGCTTTAAAAGTGGCAAAGGATATGCTGCGATCAGACGTATCAATTGAAAATATTTTACTCGTTGGGGGCTGCAAAGAATCTCAAATTATTGATTATGATAATCCTCGTTCCAGGTTTATGTTTAATTTTGGAGATGGCGGGACAGCAGCATTAATTAAGAAAAATTCGACCACAAGTGCAATTCTTGAAAGCTCGATAATTACGGACGGTTCATTCTATGAAGATGTTCGTGTACCGGCTGGAGGATCTAAACTGTTTCCCAGCTTCGAAACAGTGAGGAATAGACAACATTATATTGATGTTGTTAATCCAACAAGTATGAAAAAAAGACTTGACCCTGTCTCTATACCAAACTTTGAAAAAGTGATTCGTCAAGCACTAAAAAAAAGCAGGTATTCACCACATGATATAAAAGTTCTTCTACCACTACATACGAAACGCTCCATGTTTAGAGAACTACTTCAAACATTACAAATACCAGAAGAAAATACAATTTATTTAGATCATCATGGACATATGTCGGCACTAGACCCGTGTATTGGCCTTCATTTTGCTAATGAGCAAGGTAAATTATCTGAAGGGGACATTGCGGTTGCAGTAAGTGCCGGAACGGGTTATACATGGGCTGCTACTGTTATCCAATGGAAGGGTGTCTGAAAAATTCTAGATTGATTTTGTAACTCAGTTGTAACTATCCTCAAGTACGATGAATGCAAAGGTTTCACAGTTTCAACGAACATAAGGGGGAAGGAAAAATGAAGAAGGTCTCATTTCGTAAAATGCTTTTTTTAAGCATGCTTGCCATGCTAATGGTGATTGCTGCAGCATGTAGCTCAGGATCAACAACTACAGAAGAAGAGAATCCAAGTTCAGGTGATTCAGACAAACCAGCAGAAGAATCAAAAGCTCCAATTAAAATTGGTGTGCTTGCTTCACTAAGTGGTGGGCTTGAATCCTACGGGAAGCAATCAACACAAGGATTTGAACTCGGCCTCGAGTACGCTACAGACGGGACGATGGAAGTAAATGGTCAAAAAATCGAATTCTTTGTAGAGGATACTGAGACAAAACCAGAAGTTGCCATTCAAAAAGCAACAAAATTAATTGAAGAAGACGGAGTTGACTTTTTAGTTGGATCATCAAGTTCAGCAGATACTTTAGCAGTCCTTCCATTAGCTGAAGAATATGAAAAGATTATGATTGTTGAACCAGCTGCAGCAGACAGTATTACAGGTGCAGATTGGAATGAGTATATATTTAGAACTGCCCGTAATTCATCACAGGATGCGGTTGCAGGTGCGGCAGCAATTGCAAAAGAAGGGGTTAAAATTGCAACCCTTGCACCAGATTATGCTTTCGGTCGAGATGGAGTTGCAGCCTTTAAGGAAGCCGCTGAAAATTTAGGTGCTGAGATTATCCATGAAGAATATGCAGATCCTGCAGCAACTGACTTTACTTCAAATATCCAAAAGATTATTGAAGCAAAACCCGATTATTTATTTGTTGTGTGGGCAGGTGCAAATTCACCTTGGAACCAAATAGCAGATATGAAGGTCCAAGAAAATGGTATTAAAATATCGACAGGTGCTCCAGATATCCCAGCACTTGCAACAATGGAAGCATTAGTTGGAATGGAAGGATTCACCGTTTACTATCATCAGCTTCCAAAAAATGAGATTAACGATTGGTTAGTTGAAAAACACAAAGAAAAGTTCAATGGTGAGGTTCCTGACTTATTTACTCCAGGCGGAATGACGGCTGCCTTAGCAATTGTGGAAGCGATTAAGAAGACAGATGGTGATACGAATGCAGATAAGCTAATCGAAGCAATGGAAGGAATGAGCTTTGATACACCGAAAGGAAAAATGACATTCCGTGAAGAAGATCACCAAGCTCTTCAAACTTTATATGCGATTCGTCTGGAAAAGGTTGATGGTGTGGATTATCCAGTTCCAGTCTTAATAAGAGAGTTAAGCCCAGATGAAACAGCTCCGCCAGTTCGTAACTAATTTGAACGATAAGCTTCGGTAGGATTACTACCGAAGCTTACTTTTAGAAAAAAGAGGTGAACATTCGTGAAGAATATTATTGAAACGAAAGACCTGACAATCGCTTTTGGAGGGCATGTAGCTGTTGATAATGTGAATTTTTCAGTTCCTCCGAACCACTTTAAATCAATTATTGGCCCCAATGGTGCCGGCAAAACAACTTTTTTCAATTTATTAAGTGGTCAGCTTACACCGACTGCTGGCCAAGTTCTTTTAAAAGGAGATGATATTACAAATTTATCTCCAACAACACGTACACGTAAAGGAATCGGTCGCTCCTTTCAGATAACTAATGTTTTTCCAAATCTGACGGTACTTGAAAACGTACGATTAGCCGTTCAATCGGTAGCTGGTGTTCGCTACCAAATGTTTAAGCACTTCCGTAAATACCGACAATTTGAAGAAAAGGCATTACAGATATTATCGCTTGTTCTTCTTGATAATAAAGCTGATGCAATTGCAAAAAACCTTGCACATGGTGAAAAACGCAAGTTAGAAATAGCTATGTTATTAGCATTGGAGACGGAGGTTCTATTACTTGATGAACCAACTGCAGGAATGTCACTTGAGGAGGTTCCTGCAATCCTAGAAGTTATCAAAAAAATTAAGGAGGAAGGGAATCGCACAATCATTTTGATTGAACACAAAATGGATATGATTCTTGATCTTTCTGATAGTGTGATGGTCTTATTTAACGGCAGATTACTTGCTGATGGAACACCTGAAGAAATCATGAACAATGAAACAGTTCAATCAGCGTATTTAGGAGGTTTGTACGATGACACTGCATCTTAAGGTTGAGGGAATTGAAACCTATATCGATCAATTTCATATACTTCAAGGCGTTTCATTTGAGGCTAAAAAAGGAGAGGTTACCGTTTTATTAGGCAGAAATGGTGCAGGCAAAACAACTACCTTAAGGTCGATAATGGGACTTAATCCTCCAGCTAAAGGAAAAATAGAATTTAATGGTGAAAGCATTTCGGGTTTAGCAACCTACCATATTGCCACAAAAGGAATTGGTTATGTCCCTGAGGACCAAGGTATATTCGGGGAGTTGACTGTAGAAGAAAATATGAAAGTTGCAATCAAAAAGGAGAATGAAGAAACGAAGGAGCGCCTAGATTATATTTTGAATCTGTTTCCAGATTTGAAGATGTTCTGGAAAAGAAAGGGTGGAAACCTGAGTGGTGGACAAAAACAAATGCTCTCAATTGCCAGAGCATATGTCAATAACAATGACTTATTGCTCATTGACGAACCAAGTAAGGGACTAGCACCAATTGTTGTTGAAAAAGTAATGGAATCCATTCAAGAGATGAAGTCAAAAACGACAATTGTTCTTGTGGAGCAAAACTTTATCATGGCAAGTACGATTGGGGATCGCTTTTTTATTATTGACGATGGAAGAACCGTACATCATGGTGAAATGAAGGAGTTAAAAGAAAATGAACATCTCCGCAAACAATATTTAGGAATTGCTTAGTCGGAAACATTTGCGAAAGGAGGAAAAATTTGTGGAAGCAATCATCAACTTAACGATTAACGGCCTTGCTACAGGTATGTTAGTATTCCTACTTGCGGCAGGGTTAACCTTGATTTTTGGTCTTATGGATGTCCTAAACTTTGCACATGGAGGTTTGTTTGCCTGGGGAGCTTATGCAGGGGTTTGGTCATATGGGCAAACTGGAAGCTTTGTTGCCGGAATTATTACTGCACTAATAACCGGTCTTATTCTAGGCTTACTTATGGAAAAATTCATCGTTACTCCTGTATATGGAAATCATGTTCAGCAAATCTTGATAACGCTAGGGGTTATGATCGTTCTTTCTGAAATGTTGAAGGTAGTTTGGGGACCGAACCAATTGAGTGCGAAAACCCCTGAATATTTAAGTGGGAGCTGGGAGTTTGGCGGGGTGATTTTAATCAAATACCGGCTGTTTATCATATTCATTGGATTTCTAGTTTTCTTCCTCATTTACTATATCCTTAAAAATACAAAAATCGGATTAATTGTTCGTGCCGGTGTAATTAACAAGGAAATGGTTCAGTCACTTGGAATCAATATTAAAAGGATTTTTATGCTTGTCTTTATGGTAGGTGCAGCTATGGCAGCACTAGGTGGTGTATTACTAGGACCCTACTCCGGCCAAATTTATGCAGAGATGGGAATGGAATTTGCAATACTCGCATTTATTGTCGTTGTTATTGGTGGTATGGGAAGTATTACAGGTTCCCTGTTTGCAGCAATCCTAGTAGGGTTATCGGGATCCTTCATGGCCTACTATGTCCCAGAATTATCACTAGCAGTTAATATGCTTCTAATGGCCGTTGTATTAATTTTTAGACCACAAGGATTATTCGGTGCAAAGGGGTGAGGAAATGAAGCTTCTTACTGGTTCTTCAAAAGCTAATATTATCTACATTGCAGCAGCTGTGTTTCTTTTATGCTATCCATTTATCAATGATACTAGAAGTATATTAATTTTATTTACACAAATTTTTATTTTTGCTGTCTTTGCAATGAGCTATGATATCTTACTAGGTTTTACAGGGATTGTTTCATTCGGGCATGCAATGTTTTTTGGAATAGGTGCCTATTCGACAGGAATTCTGTTAGATCGCTTTGAACCAACAGTTCCTATTTTTCTACTTTCGATTATTGTTGGGATGATTCTGGCAGCCATTTTAAGTTATGTTGTTGGTTTACTCTCATTACGGTTAAAAAGTCACTTTTATGCGATGCTGACGTTGGCATTCTCAGGATTGTTTTTAGTAGCTGCAGAAAAGTGGAGGTCGTTAACAAGGGGGAATGACGGATTTACCTTTCGTATCCCGGATGTCTTTAAAGATCGGATGACTCTCTATTTTATTACATTAATCCTAATGATTGTTGTCTTTTTAGTATTAAAAAGATTCACAGAATCTCCTCTAGGGAGAGTTCTTCAAGCTATCCGTGAAAATGAGCCTCGGACAGAGTCACTAGGCTACAATGTGATTCATTATAAAATCATAGCAAGTATTGTAGCTGGTGTTATCGCAAGTGTTTCTGGTTCCATGTATGTTCTTACACTACGTTTTGTAAATACTTCAGTATTCGCGCTCGATGTGACATTGGATGCTCTTCTCATGACAATCATTGGTGGAGTAGGGACGCTTGTTGGGGCAATTATTGGAGCGGGACTAATTGAATTTGCCCATCATTGGCTAACAGGACTCGCAAAGGTTCATTGGATTTTTGAACGATGGATGATCTTCTTTGGCATTTTATATATTTTAGCCGTTATGTTCTTCCCAATGGGAATCGTCGGAACTGTAAAATCGTGGTTTTATAAAAGAAAAGGAACGAATAAAACGAAAGACGTCGATAAAGAAAAAATAGCTGGCTAAGGAGAGAGGGTCATGAATGATAATCAAACCATAACTTCATTCGTTGTCCGTTGTGCCTTAATTCATGTAGATAGTGAGACAATGAAAAAGCAATGGCGGATAAAGGTAAGCCATGTTCAAGGGGAAGATGAAGTAGTTGTTACCGATTTAGATGATGCTGTTCAGTACATGAAACGTGTAATAGAGGAGTGACTCACATTGACTTTGCAATCAGTTGGAATTATAAGTACAGGAACTTATATTCCGAAGGATTTTCTAACTGGAGAAGACATTTCAAAAAGGAGCGGGATACCAAAGGAAATTGTTGAAAAGAAACTGGGCATATTGAAAAAGCCAATTCCCGGTCCTGATGACCATACGTGTGAAATGGGAATAATTGCAGCAAGAGAAGCTATAAATAAAGCCAAGATCAGTCCACTGGATATCGATTTAATCATTTATATTGGTGAGGAACATAAGGAATATCCCTTGTGGACAGCTGCAATTAAAATGCAACAAGAGCTTGGTGCTGTTAATGCTTGGGGGTTTGATGTTGCGATGCGCTGTGGTACGACAATCATGGCTTTAAAAGTGGCTAAGAATATGATGAGATCGGATGATTCTATTAAAACGGTTTTACTTGCAGGTGGATATCGCAATGTAGATTTCATTGATTACGAGAATCCGAGAACTCGTTTTATGTATAATTTAGGAGCTGGTGGAGGTGCAATTCTTTTACAAAGAGGTGTACAAAAAAATCACGTCCTTGAAAGTCATCTTATTACAGATGGCACATTTTCTGAGGATGTTGTCGTTGTAGCAGGGGGGACAAAAAATCCAATCACAAAAGAGGCGCTTGAGCAAAAATTAAACATGCTCGATGTCCTTGACCCAGAGGGGATGAAGCAGCGGCTTGAAGAAAAGTCCATGCAAAACTTTCTTAAAGTTATTCGAACTGCGTTAGAAAAAAGTGGATATACAGAGAAAGATATTGATTATTTAGGTATACTTCACATGAAGAAATCAGCCCATGATTACGTGTTAAAGGAATTAGGCCTATCTGAGGAGCGATCAATCTATCTAAATGAGTATGGGCACATCGGTCAAATAGATCAAATTCTTTCTTTGGAAATAGCGGAAAAAAAAGGTAAAATAAAAGAAGGAGATCTTGTTGTGTTAGTGAGTGCAGGAATTGGATATGCGTGGGGGGCCACGGCAATAAAATGGGGGGATTGTTCATGCCAGCTATCGAACTGAAAACTGTCAATCTAGCAAATGGAGAAACGTTAGGATATCGGGAACGTGAGGGTGGCGAAAAGGTTCTTTTACTTATACATGGTAACATGACTTCGTCAAAGCACTGGGATATATTAATTGATAAAATTGATAACGATTACAAAATTATCGCTGTTGATATGAGAGGATTTGGAATATCCTCATATAACAAGCCCATACAATCGATAAAGGACTTTTCTGATGATATTAAATTATTTGTTGATGAATTAGGCTTATCAGATTTTATCATTGCTGGTTGGTCAACTGGTGGTACTGTAGGAATGCAGTTTGTAGCGGATTATCCAGGATATTGTAATAAGTTGATATTAGTGGAGTCCGTCTCAACAAGAGGTATTGCGCTTTATGAGGTTAATTCAGAGGGGAAAGAGGATTATTCAAAGAGGCTTAAAACTTATGAGGATATCTTAAAGGATCCACTTAGAATTATTCCGATTCAAAATGCGTATGACACTAGAAATAAAGAAGTATTAAAATTGATTTGGAATGCTTTAATTTATACCCATAACTTGCCTGATGAGAATCATTACGACGAATATTTAGACGATATGTTAACACAAAGAAATCTAGCTGAAGTCTATTATTCATTAAATAAATATAATATCAGTGAATATCATAACGGATTGGTTGAGGGAAACGGTCTTGTGAAAAAGATTAAAATCCCAGTCTTAATTTTACGTGGTGATAGAGACCTGGTGATTACAGATAAAATGACAAAAGAAATAGTTGAGGATTTAGGTGAAGTAGGAACATTTATTGAATTAGCAGACTGTGGACATTCTCCGTTAATTGATAACCTAGATTTGTTATTAAAACATATACATGAATTTATCGAACAAAAGGAGCCTGCAAAATGAGATTAAAGGATAAGGTAGCAATCATCACAGGAGCGGCAAATGGACTTGGGCTAGAAGCAGCTATTACATTTGTACGCGAGGGTGCGAAGGTTGCTTTAACAGATTATGATACAACGGGGGTTGAAAGAGCAAAAGAACTGAAGGAACAAGGTGCAGATGTAGAGTTTTTTCAGGTCGATGTTGCAGATAGAAACAGCGTCGATCAAATGGTCGCTGCTGTAATGGAGCGATTTGGTAAGATTGATATTTTAATAAACAATGCGGGAATTACTCGCGATGCAATGCTGACAAAGCTTTCTCAGGAGGACTTTCAAAAGGTTATTGATGTGAACTTAACGGGCGTTTTCAATTGCACACAAGCAGTGGTTCCACATCTGATTGCAAATGGTAAAGGAAAAATTGTCTCCACTTCTTCTGTAACGGGTGTATACGGTAATGTTGGGCAAACAAATTATGCAGCATCCAAGGCCGCGGTAGTAGGGATGACAAAAACCTGGGCAAAAGAACTTGGCAGAAAAGGAATCAACGTCAATGCAGTTGTACCCGGATTTATTGAAACAGGAATGGTGGCAACCGTGCCTGAAAAAGTTATCAATCAATTAAAGCAAATGATTCCACTTCAAAAACTGGGGAAACCATCGGATATCGCCAATGCGTATTTATTTTTATCCTCCGATGAAGCCGATTATGTGAACGGTACAACCTTGCATGTTGATGGTGGGATTATGATGTAAGTTGTAAATTAGGGGCTTGTTAGCCCCTAATTTTTTTTGTAAGTGAAAGATACTTGTTGGAATAAGGACGAATAGAGAGCTGCGGAACGGAGAAGTTCATGGATAGTTGGTTGAATAGAAAACATTGATCATAGTCAAATCAGAGAAGAATGTTGAATGAAATGTCTCTGAGACCCCTTTCCTTTAAGGAATCTACAAAATGGTAAGGTCTTTTTCAAAATAATCGTCCTATTCAATAATAAACATATCAAGCTGGTAACTCATCCGTTAATGAGGCCCACACCGAAAGTGAATTTCTCAAACCAAGCGAACAACCCGAAGAAAAATAACCAAATTGGACTTTCTATTTAAACCTAAACTCTTCACTATCCTCATGTAACTTCTATGTAACTCCTGTTTTCTATAGTAAGAATAGAATTAAGAAGACGTAAGGAGAGATAGTTGTGAGGTGGGAACTGGATTGGATTGCAAATCGGGCTCGACTATCACCTGATTCGATTGCTGTCGTGGATGGAGAAACTGGCAGCCGATTTACCTTTCAGGAACTAAATAAACGTGCGGAAAGTATCGCTTGCTTTTTTAGAACAATTGGAATCAAGAAGGGAGATCGTGTAGCACTACTATCTCCGAATGATGTCAGTTATTTCGATTTGTTATTTGCATGTGGAAAAATTGGGGCAATCTTTGTACCGCTAAATTGGCGCTTATCAAGTGAAGAGATCAAGTATATACTTTCAAATTCGTCACCAAAACTGGTTGCATTTTCAAGCCAATTTGAGGATTTATTAAAAGGACATAAAACTAGGAAAAACATAAAAATTGATTCTGAGGAGTATCATCGGATTTTCAATGTAGTTAGTACTTCGATTGACCAAGAGGAGTGCATTCTAGAAGAAGATCCATTGGCGATTATTTATACAGGTGGAACAACAGGAAAACCAAAAGGAGTTGTCCTTTCTCATCAATCTATTTTGTGGAACGGGATAAATACAATTGTGAGCTGGAATTTGTCAGCAGAAGATGTGACATTAACATATATGCCAATGTTCCATACAGGAGGTCTTAATGCGTTATCCATTCCAATTTTAATGATGGGAGGCAAGGTTGTAATTGCAAAAAACTTTGAGCCCAAACGCGCCATTCAAATTATTAATCAAGAAGGATGTACAATCGTTTTACTCGTTCCAACGATGTATCATATGATGGTGAACACCCCTTCCTTTAAACATGTGACATTTCCAACCATGCATACTTTTCTATCGGGAGGTGCGCCATGCCCACTTGAAATTTATCAGGCATTTGAAGAGAAGGGATTATCTTTTAAAGAAGGCTATGGTTTAACAGAGGCAGGGCCAAATAATTTCTTTATTGATCCAAAAATATCAAGGTTTCGAAGAGGGTCTGTTGGAAAGGCCATGTTTTTCAATGAAGTGAAGATTATGACAGCTGAAGGACATGTGGCAAAGGCTGGTGAAGTTGGAGAGCTTTTGATTCGTGGAAAACATGTATTCCATCATTACTGGAATAATCCAGATGCAACAAAGGAAGTCTACAATGACGGTTGGTTGCACACAGGGGATTTAGCGAGATGTGATGCTGAAGGCTATCACTATATTGTGGGCCGCAAGAAAGAAATGATTATCACAGGGGGAGAAAATGTATACCCACTTGAGGTTGAACAGTGCATCAGTAAACACCCAGCAATTAACGAGGTTGCTGTTATTGGTGTACCCCATCAAAAATGGGGAGAGATGGTGATTGCTGTGCTCTCTTTAATGCCAGAACAACACGTTTCAAAGACTGAATTGACAGTGTTCTGTCAAGAAAAGATAGGTAAATATAAGGTGCCAAAAGAGTTTATCTTTGTAGAGGAGATTCCTAAAACACATGTTGGAAAAATTGATAAAAACCATTTGCAAAAGACATATAAAAATATAGTTGGTTAATGAAAAATAAGATTCGAGTTAACCATGTGCATTCAACTTATCAGAGGACTATATGTATTAAAAAAACGACTACTATTTTCATTTGTAGTCGTTTTTGTGTTGTATGAATATCTAGGGTAATTACATTAACATTAGACTACGACTATTTACCTATTGTTCGTGTATTATGCAAATATTTTGTAATACTTTTGTTTAATTTTCGTAAATTTTATTGACCAAATACCCCTTTCCCAGTATTCTGTAGGCGTACCATATTCTACTAATTTACTAAGTGAGGGGAGAAAACTGTGAAAAAAGGCATAGTGAGAAAATTACTGTCATTATTATTCGTTTTTAGTTTAATAGTGCCTACTACTCTATTAAACTTTGCTCCTGTTGTAAGTGCAGCAGAAGCAACTGTGGAACAAACATCCTATAAAACTGTAGCAGATGCAATTGCAAATAATACTGGCAAAGCTACAGTACAAGGATATATTGTTGGCACTGCTAAGAGTGGAACAAGCTACGACCAAGTTAGTCCATTCGATATTAATACAAATCTTGGTTTAGCTGATGATCCAAACGAAACGGATCCTGCTAAGATTTTACCTGTACAGTTACCAAAAGGTGATGTTCGAACAGGATTAAACTTAGTAGATCATCCAGAAAATTTTCAAAGAAAAGTGGCGATTACAGGGAGCCTAGAAGCATATTTTAGCGTTCCGGGTTTAAAAAGCGCAACTTCTTATGAACTTGAGGAGGATGCAAATCCTGGTGAACCACAACCAGAACCAGAACAACCAACCGTAATTACAATTGCTGAAGCACGCACCCAAAGTACTGGTCAAGCAGCAATCAAAGGTACAGTAACTGCATTATTAAAAAATACAATTCATATTCAAGATGAAACAGCTGCAATTGCAGTTCGTCCAACCTCGTTAGATGTTCAACTTGGTGATGAAATTACTGTGAGTGGTTCATTACAAGAGTACAGAGGACTGTTACAATTAGATTCTGCAAAATTAATTGAAAAAACAGAAGATAAAGGTGTACCATCCCCAGTTGAATTAGCAGGAGCTAAAATTAATGAAGAAAACGAATCTAAATTAGCCCTCGTAAAAAATGTAGAATTAATCGATGTGAATAAAGGTAGTGGCTGGGCAAATTTCACAGCTAAAGCCGAAGATGGTACAGAATTTTTAATTCGTGATGAAAATGGTACTTTAGAGTTATCTATTGGAACTACTTACGAATCGATCACAGGTATTGTTCAACAATTTGATCAAGATTATCAAATCATTCCTCGAGGACAAGCAGATATCGTAGTAGATTCATCAAAAGTTCAGCCAGTTAGAGCATCTCAACCATCGGGTACAATTTCTGCGGGGACTCAAGTAACATTATCTACTTCAACTTCAGGTGCAGAAATTTACTATACAACAGACGGTTCTGATCCAACGGTTGAAAATGGTAAAAAATATAGTGAACCAATTACGGTTAATGAAGATGTGATTATTAAAGCTATTGCTGTAAAAGAAGGTTTAACAACAAGTGAAGTAACAGAATTTACTTATACCGTCTATGATGCAGCAGACATTAAAATACACGATATTCAAGGTGAATCTCATACTTCACCGTTAGATGGTGTAGTGGTAAATGACGTCGAGGGTATCGTAACGTATATTTATAGTATTAAAGGCGGCAACTACTTTCATATGCAAACACCAGATGACCAAACCGATGACAATTCAAAGACATCTGAGGGTATTGTCGTATACACAGGCAATAAAGCAGATGTAAAAGTAGGTAATTTAGTTCGTGTGACAGGTACAGTTGATGAATACCATATCGACGGTTATAGTGATGCAAACAAAACCGATTTAGCCGTAACACAAATCAATGCTAGAGATGACCGCGGTGGTGTGATAGAAGTAATTGAAAACAATGTAGAACTTCCTGCTCCAGTAGAAATTACGAGCGAAAACCTACCAAATCAAGTTATTGATAATGATAGTTTCGGAGAGTTTGACCCAGAAGAAGATGCAATTGATTTCTGGGAAAGTATAGAAGGAATGCTTGTTGAAGTTGGAACAGTTAAAGCTGTTGCACCTCAAGAACACGGAGATTTAATTACTGTTTTAGAAAATCGAAAGACGGATACAATCCATGGTGGAGTATTACTAACAGAAGACAATGCGAATCCGGATCGCATCCAATTCAAAATGTATGATAACAATGCTGCTAGAGATTTCGAGGTAGCAACCGGGGACAAATTTACTGGGCCAATCACAGGTGTAGTAAACTACGGTTTCCAAAATTTTAAGATTTATGTCGATTTAGAAGACATGCAAGCAAAGCATGTTGAAGGTAATTCAGAACCTGAGACAACAACGATTGTTAAAGAAGACGATAAGCTTACCATTGCTTCTTATAATCTAGAAAACTTCTCAAATAATACGAAAGAAACATCGGATGATAAAGCTCGAAAATTAGCAAGAGCTTTTGTTCAAGACATGAAGAGTCCTGATATCATCGGGGTAACTGAGGTTCAAGATAACAATGGACAGAGTGCAGGGGATTCAACTGCTAACGAAAGTTATGAGCGTTTAATTCAAGCCATTGTTGCGGCTGGCGGTCCTGAATATCAATATTTAAATATTGACCCAGTTAATAATCAAGATGGTGGAGCACCAAATGCAAACATCCGTGTTGGATTCCTATACAATCCAGAACGTGTTTCTTTACCAGAAGGGATTCCAACCGGTGATGCAACAACAGCTGTTGGTTATGAAGATGGTAAATTAACTCATAACCCTGGACGAATTGATCCTACAAATACAGCATTTGAAAACAGTCGTAAACCATTAGCAGCGCAATTTACCTTCAATGGTGAAGATGTAGTGGTTATTGTAAACCACTGGAACTCCAAATCTGGCGACACTCCATTGTTCGGTTCAACACAACCGCCGGTATATGGCAGTGAAGTCCAGCGTAAACAAATTGCAAATATTGTTTATGACTTTATCGAGGAAATCAAAGTTGATAACCCGGATGCAAATATTGTATCAGTTGGTGATTTTAATGATTACCAATTCGCTGAGTCTCTAAAAATTCTTGAAGGCGACTTAATGACCAACATGATTAACCATGTTGAACAAAGTGATCGTTACACATATCTGTTCCAAGGTAATTCACAGGTTCTAGACCACATTGTGGTATCAAATAACTTAGTGCCTAGTACTGAAATTGATATTTTACACATTAATTCAGATTTTACAGATATGGCGGGGCGTGCGAGTGACCATGACCCGGTAATGGTTCAAGTTGATCTAAAAGAAAATTATGACTTAACGATCATGCACACAAATGATGTTCATGCTTCCTTAGACAACATGCCAAAAACGGTAACTGCAGTGAAGGAAATAAGAGCAGAAAATCCTGATTCGCTACTCCTTCATGCAGGGGATGCTTTTACAGGAACCTTGTATTTTAATGAGTTCCTAGGAAAAGCAGATTTAGCCATGATGAATTTAATGGACTTTGATGCAATGACCTTCGGTAACCACGAATTTGACTTAGGTTCTTCAAGTGAAGGACATCAAAAATTAGTTGAATTTATCAGGGGAGCTCAGTTCCCATTTGTAAGTGCTAATGTTGATTTCTCGAAGGATGCTAAATTTGATGGGATTTTCAATGATTCTATCGCAACTGATATTGATAACGGACAAATTTACAACGGAATCATCAAAGAAGTAAACGGTGAGAAAGTGGGTATCTTCGGATTAACAACTGAAGAAACTGTCGATATCTCAAGCCCAGGTTCCATCGCATTTGAAAACTATCTTGAAGAGGCTGAAAAGGCTGTAAAAGCTTTCGAAGAACAAGGTGTTAACAAGATTATTGCATTAACTCATATTGGTTATGACGACAATGCTGCTGTAGATAACGACTTAATCCTAGCTGAACAAGTAGAAGGCATTGACGTTATTGTTGGTGGACATAGCCATACAGCATTGGCTGAACCAGTCATTGTTGCAAAAGATGGAACACCTACCGTAATCGTTCAAACAGGTAATGCGAATAGTAACTTAGGTTTGCTAAACGTTGAATTCGATGAAAACGGTGTAATAGAGGCACATAATGGTAAATTAATTGAAATTAAAGAGCAAGATCCTGACGAAGAAGCTCAGGCCGTATTAGCACCATTCAAGACAAAAGTTGAAGAGGTAGCTAATACAGAAATCGGAGTATCAACTCCTATTGAATTAGAAAATCCGCGTACAAATGGTGATGATACAAAACTTAGTGTACGTAAAAATGAAACAATCTTAGGAAACTTAATTACAGATGGTATGCTTGAAAAAGCAAAATCATTCACTGGTAAAGATATAATAATGGCTTTACAAAATGGCGGTGGTATCCGTGCTGCTATCGATGCTGGTCCAATCACAACTGGTGAAGTAATCACAGTTCTACCATTTGGTAATACGTTAGCTACAATGGATGTTACAGGTGCTGAATTAAAAGAGGCATTTGAAATCTCAGTGAGCAAGTATCCTGGAGAAAATGGTGGATTCTTACATCTTGCTGGCGGAAAAGTTAAGTTTGACTCTACTAAGCCAGAACATGAACGTGTGGTATCTGTATCATACCTGAACGAAAATGGTGAGTATGTAGAAGTACAAGACGATAAATTGTATACTATTGCAACGAATGCCTTCACAGCTAAAGGTGGTGACGGTTATGACGTATTTGCAAAAGCTTATGAAGAAGGTCGCGTAACTGACCTAGGACTTTCTGATTGGGAGAACTTCCGTGACCATTTAGTAAGTCTTGGTAGCGAGGGAATTCCAACTGAGGTTGAAGGCAGAATCGTTGATGTAGAAGGTCAATTTAAATTAAATGTAATGCATACTAACGATACACATGCTTCTTTAGACAACATGCCTAAAACGGTAACTGCAGTGAAAGAGCAAAGAGTTAAGGATCCGAGTGCACTACTTCTTCATGCCGGAGATGCTTTTACAGGAACCTTGTATTTTAATGAGTTCCTAGGAAAAGCAGATTTAGCCATGATGAATTTAATGGGATTCGATGCAATGACCTTTGGTAACCACGAATTTGACTTAGGTTCTTCATCGGAAGGACATCAAAAATTAGTTGAATTTATTAAGGGAGCTCAGTTCCCATTTGTAAGTGCCAATGTTGATTTCTCGAAGGATGCAAACTTCGATGGAATTTTCAATGATTCTATCGCATCAGATATTAATAATGGACAAATTTACAATGGAATCATCAAAGAAGTAAACGGTGAGAAAGTGGGTATCTTCGGATTAACAACCGAAGAAACTGTCGATATCTCAAGCCCAGGTTCCATCGCATTTGAAAACTATCTACAAGAGGCTGAAAAGGCTGTTGAAGCTTTTGAAGCAGAAGGTGTTAACAAGATTATTGCATTAACACATATTGGTTATGATGATAATGCTGCCGTAGATAACGACTTAATCTTAGCTGAACAAGTAGAAGGCATTGACGTCATTGTAGGTGGGCATAGTCATACAGCTTTGGATGTCCCATCTGTTGTGGCAAAAGATGATACACCTACTTTAATCGTTCAAACAGGTAATGCGAATAGTAACTTAGGCGTGCTAGATGTAGTATTTAATGAAAATGGTGTAGTAATTGAACATGCGGGGGAATTAATTTCAATCGGTGATCAAGAGGCTGATCCTGAAGCAGCAAAAGTGTTAGCACCATTCAAAGAGCAAGTGGACAAAGTAGCACAAGAGGAAATCGGAGTATCAACTCCTATAGAATTAGCAAACCCACGTACAAATGGTGATAATAAAAAACCAAGTGTACGTAAAAACGAAACAATCTTAGGAAACTTAATTACAGATGGAATGCTAAAAAAAGCAAAAGAGTTTACTGGAAAAAATGTAGTGATGGCTTTACAAAACGGCGGTGGCATTCGTGCAGCAATAAATGAAGGACCAATCACAGTAGGTGAAGTGATCACAGTTCTTCCATTTGGTAACACGTTAGCTACGATGGAAGTAACAGGTGTTGAGCTTAAAGAAGCGTTCGAAATTTCTGTTAGTAAGTACCCGGATGAGAATGGTGGTTTCCTTCATGTCGCTGGAGGAAAGGTAGAATTCGATTCTACAAAACCAGCTGGCCAACGTGTAGTTGAGGTTTACATTAAAGATGCTAAAGGTAACTTTGTAGCAGTTGATGAAAATACAACATATATCGTAGCAACAAATGCCTTCACAGCTAAAGGTGGAGATGGTTATGATGTATTTGCAAAAGCATATGAAGAAGGCCGTGTAACAGATTTAGGACTTTCTGATTGGGAAAACTTCCGTGATCACTTAGTAAGCATTGGCAGCGAGGGAATCCCAACTGAGGTTGAAGGTAGAATCGTTGATATTACTACTACACCGGGTGAAGAAGAACCGGAAGAACCTCAAATTATTGTTGTTACTCCAGAAGTCGAAAGAGGAAATAAATATGTAGTATCAGAAGATGATTTGGGTGATCTAAACGATGGAGCTATTGTTAGAGTTGAAGTCCCTGCTAAGAAAAACACAATTTTTGTATCATTGAGCCCTGAGGCCATTGCGAAACTTAAAGCAGCAAATGCAACATTAGTCATCTCAAATGGCGTGGTTGACCTTCAAATTCCTTCTTCTATCTTACCTGATAGTGAAACGGAAATTAAAGTACAGAAGGACAACCGTAAGGATGCTATAGTTGCCTATGATTTTACAATCAAATCTGAGGGTAAGGGCTATCACAAGTTTAACGAAAAAGTCACAATGACTTTTTCGGTTGACCCTAAATCGGTGGATGATCCGAAAAAAGTGAAGGTCTTCTATTGGAATCCAGAAAGTAAGAAATGGGAATTGGTGGGTGGCGACTTTAAAGATGGTAAAATTACAGCCACTACCGATCACTTCAGTACATTTGGTGTACTAGAGGTTAAGGATTCTAAGGAAACTCCAGAAACTGATGAAAAAGATAATAATACGAATGACTCAACGACATCAGAATCTGGTGGTAAGAATGCCAATGGTGGCAAAAAGCTTCCGATTACAGCAACGAATTCCACCAACTTGTTAGTTATCGGTCTCGTGTTAATCCTTATAGCTGTTGGTATCCTCTATGTAAACAGAAGAAAAACAGCTTAATAGACTGTCAACAAGCTAGTAAAGAGGCTGGGACATAACTAGCTTCGAATAGTGATAAAGGAGAATTTGAGTGAACTCAAGTTCTCCTTTATCTATTTTTTGCTATTAATTTTCACACAATCTTATCTGTTGGCCGTGAATTTTCTTAAATTCACGGCCATTAATGCAAGGCCCATTTCATTCTCAACCTTCGATTTTCCACGTACAGAAAATCGAGTGAAATGCAAATTAGCCTTCAAGAATCCAAAAACTGGTTCTACATCAATCTTACGTTGACGATAGATGGCACCTGTTTTTTCTTCTGAAAGCTTCGCTCTCACATATTCTTTTTGATGTTCCCACTTCTCGTTCACCATTAACTTTCGATTATTACCTTCTTTAGCTTTTGTACAGGATGAACGGAATGGGCAGTCAGAACAGTCTTCGCATTCATATACTTTAAATCCCCGTTTAAAGCCTGTTCTATCCGTACGTTCAGATTGATATTTAAATGGAAGATGTCTGTGATTTGGACAAGTGTATGTATCCGTTTCTTCATCGTACTGCCAGTTGTCTGGGTTAAACTCATTTTGTTTATGTTTTTTCTTTTGTTCTTTCAGATACATATTATAGGTAATTAGAGCTTCTCGTTTACGCTTAGAAAGGATATCATCATAATTTTGTTCACTTCCGTAACCTGCATCTGCCACAATATGTTTCGGTAATTCGAAATAATATTTCTCGATTTGATCTAGAAATGGAATTAAAGTACGTGTATCTGTTGGATTTGAAAATAAACTATAGGCAAGCGCGTATTGACCTTCTGTTGCGATTTGTACATTATAACCAGCTTTCAATTGACCATTTTTCATATAATCCTCTTTCATTCGCATGAAAGTTGCATCATGGTCTGTTTTTGAATAACTATTACGTGTGCCAAAGATTTCAAAATCTCGTTGATATTTCTGAATCCGTATAATATAATCAGTCAGCTGCTTATGCACTTGCTTCGGATATTTTCGTTCACTTCTTAGTGCTTTTCTTTCTTCTACGCTCGATGATGTTTCAATTTTTTGGTCATATTCCGTAATGACTTCATTTACTTTTTCAACCATTTGGTCGAGTTCTTTAAGTGTTAATTGTTCATCATTGTCTCGTTCAATTTCAGGTAGGATTTCTTTTTCAAGTAATTCGTTGTACAGTTGATTTGATTTTTCAATTAAGTTCTTGTGGTATTTCTCAATCGCCTTTTTCCACACGAATGTAAATTTGTTCGCATTCGCCTCTATTTTTGTACCATCAATGAAAATGGCTTCTTGATTGATTAATTTCTCCTGTACTAGATGGCAACGGAATTGCACGAAACATTGTCGAATCAGTTCTATTGCTTCGGGGTGAACACGGAAACGATTAATGGTGCGATAACTCGGTTCATAACCTTGGGAAAGCCACATCATACGGATACTATCTTTTAAAAGCGCCTCGATTTTACGTCCAGAAAAGACAGACTGCGAATACGCACATAAGATAATTTTTAACATCATGCGTGGATGATAAGCAGGGCAACCTTCATTTCGAAGAAATGGTTCAAGTGCTTCAGCTGGAATACTTTCAACTAAGTTATGTACATGGAAGGCAATATCATTCTCTTGTAATTTTACTTCTAAATTTAAAGGCAAAATTAATTGATTCATGTTATAATCTTTAAACATAAGGACACTTCTTTCTGTTTGGATTTGGTGTGGTAACTTAATTTTAACAAAGAATGTCCTTATTTTTTATTTAAAAATAATCAAAGCCTGTGAAATTTTACTCATGGTAAAATTCCACAGGCTTTTTCATTTCAGAGGAGGGTTTTGTCCCAGCCTCTTTTATTTAAATGACCTAATAAATATTTCTAAAGGATTTTTACAAAAATTGTTGAATTACTTTCTTAGTAAAATAAGGGAGTTATTCGAATGATTACGTACAGCTTGTTAAGAGGAAAAAAGGTTCAGCTTGTCAGAATTAAAGAAGATGATGTACCGATTATTGTAAGTTGGTATGAGGACCAAGAGTTTCTTAGAAATCTAGATACTTTACCATCTTTCCCTAAACATCCTTCTGCTTTTAAAGAGTGGGTTGAGCAGAAAAACGAGAAGGAGTTTGTTTTTGGGATTAAAGAATTGGAGACAGAGAAATTAGTTGGATTTGTGGACATTGACAGCATTATTTGGCCACATCGAAATGCTTGGCTTGCAATCGCAATTGGTGGAGAAGGAAACCGTAATCGAGGGCTTGGATACGAAGCCATGCAACTCGTGTTGGATTTTGCTTTCAAAGAGTTAAATCTTCATAGAATCCAATTAACCGTTTTTCAGTATAATGAGAGGGCCATCGCCTTATATGAAAAGTTGGGATTTGTTAGAGAAGGCACATCAAGAGAATTTCTAGAGCGTGACGGGAAGCGATTTGATATGTACTTTTATGGGCTGCTAAAACATGAATGGAAGAAATAAAAAATAATTCCCCTAGAAGCTAGGGGAATTTAATCTACTTCATTTCATAGTTTAAGTCCCAAATAATCCCGAATTGGTCCTTTACTTTTGCATATTTTGCCCCCCAAAAAGTATCCTGTAATTCCATGAACACAGTGCCTTTTTGCTTTAGGTCATTGTAGGTTTTCGTAATTTCCTCTTCACTTTCAAATTCCAAAACTAAAGAGATATTGTTTCCAAAGGATACACTTTGGTCGGGAGAGTCATCTGATACCATTAGTAAGAGTTCGTTCTTTTTGAACTTACCATGAATAAGTCGGTCATTAGCCCAATCCTGAGTTTCATAGCCTGCTTGAGCATATGTTTGAACATCCAATATTTCGCCCTTAAATATTTCCTGATAATATTCCAAGGCTTCTTTCGCATTCCCATTAAACATTAAATAAGGTGTCGCTTGTCCTTTCATTCACAAAACACTCCTTTTTAATATCAGCAAGTTGCCCTACACTATGTTTTCTATTTACTAAAGAAATCATACACGATTGTATATTTTTTCCTCATGAATCATTATAATTAAATATAATACAAAATACAAGAACGAATGTTCTTTTCGGAGGTGCGTTTTGTTTATCAGAAGACTTTTGCCAGAGGATGCTGAAAGCTATTTTAGGTTGCGATTACAAGCTCTAACAACTGACCCTGATGCATTTTTAGTTACGTATGATGAAGCAAAAAATAAAGATAACCCAATAGGAGAGTACAAGAAAAGTTTTCAATCTGAAGAAATAATAACGTTTGGGGCATTCGAAGGAGAACATTTAGTGGGTATGGTAACCTTAGTCAGGGAAACACGGCGAAAAATAAGACATAGGGCTAATATTGTGGCGATGTATGTTGATGATGAAAAAAGAGGCAAGGGAATTGCAAATGCATTGCTAAATGAAGCTATTAAAATGGCAGTAAATCTCCCTGAAATCGAGCAGATATATTTAACAGTAGATGCGGAGAATAAACCAGCTAAAGAATTGTACAAAAAACTAGGTTTTCAAACATTTGCTGTAGATAAAAAGGGCATTAAATACAATGGACAATATCGGGATGAAGAGCTCATGGTATTATTTCTCGAGAAATAATTGTCAATTTTTGTCTTGCTAAAATAATAGGTGTCCCTTATTATTAAATGTGATAGTATATATTGATAGAATTTGAATGTTAACAACTACATATTGTGTTTAGCCTTGGGGAAAAGATGCCATTTGTGCTTAAAAGGGAATCTGGTGAAAATCCAGAACTGCCCCCGCAACTGTAAATGCTGACGAAATGAACAGACCACTGTATAAGATAACTTAAATAAAGGTACTTATATGGGAAGGGTTCAAAGTAGAGCGACGCATGAGTCAGGAGACCTGTCTTTTCTTAAGATGTTTCACCTTCTTCGGGGATTGGGAAGATGAAACGGTGGCGACAGGTAGAGCAACTCTTGTGCTCTCTTGATGTTATCGTTTCATCCGCTCAATTGAATTGGGCGGATTTTTTATTTTAACGAATAAATTGTTAAGGGAGAGAAATAGATGAATAATACAACACAAGGGGAATTGGATTCCATTTTACACTCGCTTGAATATGCAGAAAGTACCTACCAGCTTGACACTACCGAAATTCGAAACAAACTGCAGGAAATAAATTTTAATACAGTTGAAGCGAACCAGCATGCACTTTTTTATTCCTTAAACAAAATTGCCATGGATCAACCCAACTGGACATATTTAGCGGCTAATCTCTATTTAAATGAACTGTATGAAAAAGCTGCAACGAATCGAAATTACAACAGGGCTCTAAAATACGGAAGTTTGTATGAGTTGCTACAGGAACTTACATCAAAAGGAATATATTCTGATGAATTATTAAACTCCTATTCTAAGGAAGAGATACTTGAACTAGGAGATGTAATTGATCCAGATAAAGATCATTTGTTTACATACATCGGTTTATTTTTATTAGCGGATCGGTATCTTGCAAGGGATTATGAAAGAAATATTTACGAACTTCCACAGGAGCGATTCATGATAATTGCAATGACATTAATGGAGCATGAGGAAAGGGAGGTTCGACTTACTTACGTGAAAGAAGCCTATTGGGCATTAAGTAATTTATATATGACAGTCGCCACACCAACTCTATCAAATGCAGGTAAAAGCTTTGGCCAGTTGTCCTCTTGTTTCATTGATACTGTTGAGGACTCACTTGATGGAATTTATTTAAACAATTGGGATATTGCTAGATTATCAAAAGATGGTGGTGGAATTGGCGTATACTATGGCAAGGTTCGCGCGTTAGGGTCTGACATAAAGAAATTCAAAGGAAATTCATCCGGAATCGTTCCTTGGATTCGCCTTATCAATGATACAGCAGTAAGTGTTGATCAATTAGGACAACGACAAGGAGCAATCGCCATCTATTTAGATCTCTTCCACAAAGATATTATGAATGGTTTTCTAGATTTAAAGACAAATAATGGAGATGAACGTCGTAAAGCTCACGACATCTTTACGGGGGTTTCGGTACCTGATTTGTTTATGGAAAAGCTGCAAGAGGTAGATGAAAACGGCAGAAGTATTGGGGAATGGCAAACTTTTTGTCCACATGAAGTAAAGCAAATCATGGGCTGGAGAGATGAGCAAGGAAATCCATTAGGGCTCGAGGACTTTTACGATGAACATGATAATAAATACTTTACCGAAAAATACTTGGAAGCTGTGAACCATCCACTTTTACCACGGAAATCCTATCGTGCGATGGATGTCATGGCAAGGATCATGATTGCTCAACTAGAAACAGGTACACCATATATGTTTTATCGTGATGAAGTAAATCGCCAGAATCCAAACAAGCACCTTCTAGGAACAGGACGTACTTCGATTTTCTGTAGTAATTTATGTACAGAAATCGCACAAAACATGTCCGCAACTGCGATTACGAAGGAGTATATTGACGATGAAGGAAATATTGTGATCATTCGAAAACCAGGTAAATTTGTGGTTTGTAATCTCTCATCTGTCAATCTACCAAGAGCTATTGGGGACGAGGTACTTGAACGTTTAATTCGAATTCAGGTTAGGATGCTTGATAATGTTGTCGATTTGAATACGATATCCGTTAAACAAGCTGATCTCACAAATAAGAAGTTTCGGGCGGTGGGCTTAGGTACATTTGGGTGGCATCATCTTTTAGCAGTAAAGGGAATTTACTGGGAATCAGATGAGGCTGTTCAATATGCTGATGAACTATATGAAGAAATTGCTTATCATGCGATCAAATCATCGATGGAGCTTGCAAAGGAAAAAGGAGCCTATAGTGAATATAATGGTTCTGAATGGGAAACCGGCACCTATTTTACCCGCAGAAAGTATTTGTCCGACAGATGGAATATGTTACGAGAAAATGTATCTAAACATGGAATACGCAATGGCTGGCTAATGGCTGTGGCGCCAAATTCATCGACAGCTAAAATTGGAGGTTCCACAGATGGAATTGACCCCATTTATGCGGCTGAATATGCGGAGGAAAAAAAGAATTTTAAGTTTAAAGTTACCGCACCAGATATCAATCATAAGACATATGAGTTTTATCGGAAAGCACGTCATGAGGTCGATCAGATTTGGAGCATTAGACAAAATGCTGCACGCCAACGTCATATCGACCAGGGAATTAGCTTCAACCTGTATGTAAGACATGACATTAAAGCAAAGGACCTTTTGCAGCTTCATTTAGAAGCATGGAGACATGGACTTAAGACAACATATTATGTGAGAAGCACGTCACAAGCAGAAATTGAAGAATGTGAACTATGCCATAGTTAAGGGGGAATAAGCTGATGAGTAGTCAGCCATTAACAAAAATAAAATTGTTTAATCCAGAGTTTCCGAATAAATCAACAGGAATCATTAATGGGGAAACTTCGGGAATATTGAATTGGAACGATATCGCGTATCCACAAATGTATACACTCTATCAAACCTTGCTTTCGAATTTTTGGAAAGCACAAGAAATCAATATGCAGGATGACATCAAACAATGGGACCAACTAAGTTCTATTGAAAAGGATGTGTTTTTACGAATCAACACGCAACTTGCATCATTAGATAGTTTGCAAACACCAACAATGAATCAGGTCATGGATTATGTGACGGATTCTAGTTTTAAAGCCATATTTGCAGTAATTTCGCAACAGGAAGCGGTCCATAATGAATCATATTCTTATATTCTGAGCTCGCTTGTACCATTTCAAGAACAAAATAAGCGTTTTAATCAGGCGAAAGAGGACCCAATTGTTCGAAAAAGAAATCAACTTATTCTAGAGGCTTACGAAGGTTTTAGGGAACAGCCAACTCCGGAAAACTTATTTAAGTTAGCGGTTAATTCGATTAATCTAGAAGGCATCTATTTTTATGCAGGTTTTGCCTTTTTCTATAATCTGGCAAGACAACAAAAAATGCTTAAGACTAGTACGATGATTAGCTATATTCAAAGAGATGAAATGCAGCATGCCTATTTTATTGCGCAATTTGTTCGGATTCTCTTATCTGAGAACCCAGAATTGAATACTGAAGAAAATAAAGATTACGTTTATAAGTCAATTGGACAGGCAGTAGAGCTTGAAAAAGAGTGGGCACGCTATATCTTAAAAGACATTGATGGAATCGATTTACGTGAGTTTGAAGAGTATGTCGAGTATCTTGCGAACAAACGCTTCCGCCAACTAGGGTTTCAAAATATGTATGATGAAAAAGAAAACCCAATGCCATGGATTCAAGTATTTAGTGATGAGATGATGAATGACACCAAATCTGACTTCTTCGAGCAAAAATCACGAACCTATACAAAAGTATCCCAATCCAATGGATTTGATGAGCTATAAGAATGAAAGTCGCCATTGTTTATACATCAATCACAGGAAACACAGAGGAAGCAGCAGGAATCATCAACCATTATATGAGAAGGTATACAAGTGAGTGTTTGATCTATTCGGTAGAACAATTTCCTTTTTACGAATTAGAATCCTTTGGTGTCGTCATCATCGGTACCTATACATGGGGGGATGGAGATATTCCTTTAGAAATGATTCAGCTTTACCGTGCTTTTGAGAACAATCATACAAAGGGTATAGTAACGGGTGTATTTGGTACTGGGGATCAATGCTATCCAAATTTTTGTGGGGCGGTTGATAAATTTCGCGATATGCTTTACGTACACTCAAATTTAGCAGCTACATTAAAAATTGAACTAATGCCACAGCAAATGGATGAACATCGATTTGAGCGCTTTGCCCAAGTTGTAACAGATCGAGTAAATAGTCAAAAGGGTATCACTGTTTAGTGGTACCCTTTTTCATAGGAAAATTTTAAACGTAAACCCATGGCAATGTTAAAAATAAATACTCCAATGAGCATCACTAGTAATATAGGAAAATCTAAAGTTGATGCAATGATTGGACCAAGGCTAGCGCCGGTTAATAATGTAAATGAATATAACGAAATAGCGGAACCACGTGCGTGTTCCCCCAACTTTCCTACAAGGGAAATGATTGAAGGGAAGAGCAAAGATATTGACGCAACAAAAGGTACGCTTAGAATTGCGATTAATCCAGGTGTTTGGGACATGAAAAGAAAAATAAGACTTGTGGTAGCTAGGATTAGTCCAAATAATAATGTTCTACGGTCTCCAAATCGTTGTACAAATTTTCCGGTAAATAGGGATAAAGATGCACCAATCAGTCCAATTGCCCTGATTTTGAATAATGTCTGTTCGTCGGCCCCATGTTGTTCATTTAAATATTGACCGATTCCATCATAGAACGCAACAAAGGATAGCAAAATTGAAAAAGTGATGATATAGCATATGACTAATGCAGGGTTTCTTACAATTTTATAAAAGTCTTGTAAAAGGGATGCATCATCTTTTTTCGTAACTGGTAAACTGGGGTATATGAACAAACTACCAATAAAAAGAACAAGATAGATACCAGCAAAACAATAAAAAACATTCTCCCAACCATAAAAATATGTGATACTTGAGCTCATAAGCTGTCCGAGTATTCCGGCAATTAAAAAACCGCTATTAATAAGGGCTAGTACAAGGGTCTGATGTTGAACTGGAAATATTTCAAATGTGTAGGCAAACGCTACCGGTGCAAAGCTTCCAAGTGCAAACCCCTGTAAACCACGAAAAACATATAGACTTGCCTCGTTAAAAGAAAAACTAACTAACCCAGTCGTAACAATTGATAAGAATAAGCCATATACAATCACTTTTTTTCTGCCTACCCTTTCAGAAAGTGGACCAAAGGTTAGTAACCCAATAGCATAAAAAAACGAAAAAATGCTTCCTCCAAGTACTGCTTTTTCAATAGAAATATGAATTGAATCTGAAATACTTTGATAAATGGGAATAAATGTGTAGATATTAGCCGCAACAAATAACCCCGTAATAATAAGCAAAAATGCTACAAGAAATAAATGCTTCAAGATAAACCACCACCCTTTTGTAAGATATGCCTAAACTGGAATTATTGTTATGAAAAAGAACATTTCTAGAATCTGGATGGTGTTACAATTCACTGTTCGACATTTTTTTTGATACAATTAGAGGATAAGAATGAAACGAATTATTTCTCTCTCTTTAGGAGGTTACTATATGTCTCTACAATTTATATTAGGACGTGCTGGTACAGGTAAAACATACACATGTCTTGAAGAGATTCGATCAAAGCTTATTGAAGATCCTACTGGTTCTCCAATTGTGTATTTAGTTCCAGACCAAATGACGTTCCAATCAGAATATGATTTAATCAATACCCCTGGAATTGGCGGTATGATGAGAGCTCAAGTATTCAGTTTTACTCGTTTGGCATGGCGAGTTTTGCAAGAAACAGGGGGGATGAGCCGTTATCATGTGAATAATGTTGGAGTGAATATGCTGCTTCGTAAGATTATTGATTCCAAAAAACAGGACCTTAAGGTTTTCTCACGTGCTGCCGATAAAAATGGATTTATTACTCAAATGGAAGAAATGGTCGCGGAGTTTAAACGATATTGTGTTACTCCTGAAATTCTTAAAGAACAAAAACAAACAGTTGAACCTGATAACAAAGTACTTTCAGATAAATTACATGATCTTCAACTTTTATATGATGAATTAGAAAAGCATCTATTTGAGAAATATGTGGACTCTGAAGATTATTTACGACTTTTAGCGGAAAAAATTCCTCAATCGACCTATATGAAGGAAGCTGAAATCTTAATTGATGGCTTCCATAGCTTTACCCCACAGGAGCTTGAAGTCTTAGGACAGCTCATGAAAGTCTCAAAGAAAGTATCAATTGCTTTAACGATTGATAAGGCGTATGAAGTTCCGCCACATGATTTAAGTCTTTTCCGAATGACTGGAAAAACCTATCAATCTATTATTCAATTCGCTCAAGAAAATAGGATAAAGGTTGAGGAGCCCATTTTGTTAACAAGTCAATATCGCTACTCCTCTGAACCTTCTTTAGCACATCTAGAAAGATATTTTGATGAAAGACCAACAATTCCATATAAAGGTAAGGGGTCAATCACACTAAACCAAGCGGTGAATCGCCGTGCTGAAATTGAAGGGATTGCGCGTGAAATTCAAAAATTAGCCAGGGATAAAAATTATCGATATCGTGATATTGCGATTATGATTCGAAATGCGAGTGATTATCATGAAATTATCGAAACGATCTTTCAAGACTATCACATCCCATTTTTCATTGACCAAAAACGATCGATGTTAAATCATCCATTAATTGAATTGATTCGTTCAAGTCTTGAGGTCGTAAATAGCAATTGGCGCTATGAGTCTGTATTTCGTTGTGTTAAAACAGATCTCCTATATCCTTTTGGTGAAGAGATTTCAACACTTCGAGAGGACATGGACAAGCTTGAAAACTATGTCCTTGAGTACGGGATTCAAGGCTATAAATGGACAAATGATAAGCGATGGAAATATAAGCGCATAAGGGGATTGGAGGATTCAGACCTTCCGCAAACAGACAAAGAACGTGAATATGAGGACAAGCTAAATGATCTTCGTGACATGATTGCCCGACCGTTACTTTCCCTAGGGAAACGTCTCCAAAAAGCGAAGGACGGTAGAGGGATGTGCGAGGCACTTTTTCTGTATTTAGAGGATCTTGAAATCCCTGCAAAAATGGAAGAGTTAAAGTTGAACGCAGAACTCGCTGGACGACTTTCGGAGGCAAGAGAAAATGATCAGGTGTGGAATGCGGTTTTAGAACTACTAGATCAATATGTTGAAATCGTTGGTGACGAAAAAGTTTCCCTAACTACGTTTAGTAACATGATTGAAACTGGGTTAGAAAGCATGCGATTTGCACTAGTGCCTCCTGCGATTGACCAAGTCCTTGTGGCAAGCTTGGAACGGTCAAGATTTTCAAACATTAAATGTACCTTTATTATCGGTGTGAATGATGGTGTCCTTCCTGCACGTCCAAATGAAGAAGGTGTATTTTCGGAATCAGACCGAGACACATTAGGTGATGCTGGTTTACAATTAGCGCCAGGAAGTCGAGAGACTCTTTTAGATGAAAATTTCCTTATTTATTGTGCACTAACTAGTCCACAGGAAGCTTTGTATATTAGCTATCCTTTAGCTAACGAAGAAGGAAAGTCACTTCTTCCATCACCCATCATAAAACGTCTGAAGGATTTATTCCCAAATGCAGAAGAAAAGTTTTACATGAATGAACCTTCAGAGTTACCAGCTATAGAACAATTAGAATACATTGTGAATCCTGATGTTGCCTTATCTTCATTGGCAACACAATTACAGGCTTGGAAAAAGCAGTATCCAATTCAGGATTTATGGTGGGATGTATACAATTATTTTGCAAACCACGATGAAATGAAAGATAAAAGTCAGCTTGTATTAAGTAGTTTATTTTATAAAAACAAACCGAAAAAGCTATCAAAAGAAATAACGGATGCCCTATATGGTGAACATATTCAAGGGAGCGTTTCTCGAATGGAAGTGTTCCAGGGCTGTCCTTTCTCCCATTTTGCAAGCTATGGACTTCAGTTGAAAGAACGGAAAGTATTCCGCTTGGAATCTCCTGATATCGGTGATTTATTCCATGCGGCTTTAAAGAATATTGCCGATTTTTTACGAAAAAATGGTATCGACTGGCGGGACTTAACAAAAGAGCAATGTGACAAGTTAGCGATAAAAGCAGTAGAAGAATTAGCTCCACGATTACAGAAGGAAATTTTATTAAGCTCAAATCGTTATCACTATATCATGCATAAATTACAAAAAATCATTAGTCGTGCATCAAAGATTTTAAGTGACCATGCGAAGGCAAGTGGCTTTGCCCCAGTAGGAATTGAGCTGGGCTTTGGTAAGAAGGGCCCACTTCCACCAATCCGCTTTAATTTGGATAATGGCAGTACAATGGAACTAATTGGTAGAATAGATCGCGTTGATAAAGCAGAAAGCTCAAATGGTGTGCTTTTACGAGTGATCGACTATAAATCTAGTCAAAAGGCACTTAATCTCTCAGAGGTTTATTATGGCCTTGCTCTACAAATGCTAACGTATTTGGATGTAATTATTACTCACTCAAAAGATTGGATTGGTACTGCTGCAAAACCTGCAGGAGTTCTATATTTCCATATCCATGATCCATTAATTCATTCAAATAAAGTCCTGTCTGAGGATAAAATTGAAGAGGAAATTTTTAAGAGATTTAAAATGAAAGGACTCTTATTAGGGGATGAGGAATCTGTTCGTTTAATGGACCAATCTCTCGGGACAGGCTACTCACAAATTGTCTCTGCAGCCATTAAGAAGGATGGTAGCTTTTATTCTAATTCACAAGTGGCAAGTGAAGAAGAATTGGGATATCTTCGCAACCATGTACGGGGAGTCTTTAAAAACACTGGAAACAGGATTACCGATGGTGAAATTGATATTGCACCATATAAACTTAAGGATAAAACGCCTTGTACTTTTTGTTCGTTTAAATCTGTTTGTCAGTTTGATCAAAGTTTAGAGGAAAATAAATACCGAGTACTCCCAAATGAAAGTAAAGACGTTATCCTCGAGAAAATTCGGAATGGAGGTGTGAAAATTCATGACTAATCTCATACCAAAGCCAGAAGGAAGTCAATGGACCGATGATCAATGGAAAGCGATTGTCTCAAATGGTCAAGATATTTTAGTCGCAGCTGCTGCGGGTTCTGGTAAAACGGCAGTTCTTGTTGAGCGGATTATCAGAAAAATATTATCTAAGGAAAATCCGGTTGATGTTGACCGTTTACTTGTTGTGACTTTTACAAATGCATCTGCGGCTGAAATGAGAAATCGAATTGGAGAAGCGCTAGAAAAAGCATTAAAGGAAGATCCAGCTTCCTTACATGTTAGACGCCAACTTAGCTTACTAAACCGTGCTTCAATATCAACGATTCACTCTTTCTGTTTGGAAGTCATTCGGAAGTTTTACTATTTAATTGACATTGACCCTGGATTTCGAATAGCAGATTCAACTGAGGCAGAGTTGATGCGAGATGAGGTAATGGAAGAACTTTTTGAAGAGCATTACAGCAAACTGGAAAACACGAAATTCTTTGACTTAGTTGATCGCTTTACGAATGACCGTACTGATGTTGAATTGCAAAATATAATTCGAAAACTATATGAATTTTCACGAGCACATCCTACTCCTAATGAATGGCTTAAGCAAATTGTGGAGGATTACCGAGTAGATGATCAAAGTTTAGATCAAACTCCGTATATTCCATATTTGTTAGCAGATATTACTCTTCAGCTTGAGGGGGCAAAAGCTAATTTAGAACATGCAATGGACTTAATTCGAATGCCTGGAGGACCTGCTCCAAGGGCAGAAAATATTGAAGCAGACCTTGAACAAATTCATCGCCTCTTACATGCGAAGAACCACTCATGGACGGCACTTTATCATGAAATGCAAACTCTTGTATTTGGCAGAGCCAAGCCGGTTAAGGGTGATGAGTATGACGAAAATCTGAAGGACCAGGTAACAAAGCTTAGGGACGATGCGAAAAAGCAGGTTGAAAAAATAAAGGAAGATTTGTTCAGCCGACCTCCTGAAAGCTATTTAGATAATATCAAAGAAATGCTGCCGTCTATTGAAATGCTTGTTGAACTTGTAATGGAATTCGGTGACAGATTTCAGAAGGTAAAAGAAGAAAAGGGACTAGTTGACTTTTCTGATTTAGAGCATTATTGTCTTGAAATTTTACGAAAAGATGGAACTTCATCAGACGAGTTAGTTCCTTCCGAAGCAGCGCTTGAATACCGACTCCAATTTGAAGAGGCTTTTGTGGATGAATATCAAGATACCAATATGGTACAGGAGTCCATTTTAAAACTAGTTACAAAAGACGGAGAAGCAACTGGAAATATGTTTATGGTTGGGGATGTGAAGCAGTCGATTTATCGCTTTCGACTTGCAGAACCCATGTTGTTCTTAAGTAAATATAAAAGGTTTACCCAATTAGGAGAAAATACTGGATTAAGAATCGATTTATCGAAAAACTTCCGTAGCCGTGCTGAGGTCTTGGACGGAACGAATTATCTGTTCAAACAAATCATGGGTGAAGCCGTTGGTGAAATAGAATATGACGATGATGCTGAGCTAAAGCTAGGCGCTGATTATCCAGAAAGTAATCAGATGGCTGCAGAACTATTGTTAATTGATAAGAATGGCCAAGAAGTAGCGAGTTATGAGCCAGAAGAAAATGAGGAAGATGAAGAGCCACTGATCCTCTTTGACGAAGCAGAGCTTGAAACAGCACAGCTTGAAGCTCGCGCGATGGCGAAGCAAATTAAGGATATGATTTACTCTGGATTCCAAGTATATGATCGCAAAGAAAATCGTATGAGGAGCATCACGTATCGCGATATTGTCATTTTGATGCGTTCAATGCCATGGGCTCCTCAAATTATGGAGGAATTCAAACAACAAGGCATTCCGATATATGCAGATCTTTCAACCGGCTATTTTGATGCGACAGAAGTCAGCGTTATGATGTCCTTATTGAAAGTGATTGATAATCCATACCAGGATATTCCACTCGCATCCGTTTTACGTTCACCAATTGTTGGGCTAGAAGCTGATGAGCTTGCCAAAATTCGAACGTTTGAAAAAAACAGTCCTTACTATGAGGCGTTGAAGGTATTTCTAGAGGAAGTATCCTCTGATGATGCAACACACGGGAAAGTCTCCGATTTTTATCATAAGTTAGATAGCTGGCGTACAAGAGCAAGAACAGGTTCATTATCTGAATTGATTTGGCAATTGTACCGAGAAACGTACTTTTATGATTTTGTAGGGGGCATGCCTGGAGGAAAGCAACGTCAAGCAAACCTTCGTGCACTTTACGACCGTGCCCGTCAATATGAAGCGACATCCTTTAGAGGATTATTTCGTTTCTTGCGATTTATTGAACGCATGCAGGATCGTGGCGATGATTTGGGTACCGCAAGAGCCCTTGGGGAACAAGAGGACGTTGTCCGCCTTATGACAATTCATAAAAGTAAGGGACTAGAGTTCCCTGTTGTGTTTGTTGGTGGACTTTCGAAGCAATTTAATATGATGGATTTAAATAAAAAATATTTATTAGATAAAGAGCTTGGATTTGGAACGAAATATGTAAATCCAACGCTTAGGATTAGCTATCCAACTCTACCTATGCTTGCGATTAAGAAGAAAATGCATCTAGAGCTGATTTCAGAAGAAATGCGCGTGCTTTATGTGGCCCTTACGAGAGCAAAGGAGAAGCTATATCTTGTTGGTACGGTGAAGGATGTAGAGAAGCAAATTGGTAGATGGCAGGCCACACTTCAAAACAAAGAATGGTTAATTGCAGACCATCTAAGAGCAGGTGCAAAATCCTATTTAGATTGGATAGGACACGGTTTAATTCGACATAAGGATGCCATGCTGTTACGAGGGGAAGAAACAGTTGACCAGATCCCAACCGACATCGTAAATCATCCAGCAAAATGGGAGATTCGTACAATTCCTTCTGTAGAGCTACAAAAAATTGAGGTTGGGGAAGAAAGTAAGCAAGAACAAATAGAAGCCGCAATGAAAGATGGAAAGCCAATTCCAGTCAGTAGTGAACTTTTAGAAAGAGTTGAACGTCAATTAACTTGGAGTTATCCATTTAAATCTGCGGCGAATAAGCGTTCCAAACAATCTGTTTCAGAAATCAAAAGACAAAGAGAGAGCATGGATGAACAAAGTGATACACTCTTTCTTCCAAAGTTCCGCTCGAGCTCTGCAGATCGACCAAGGTTCATGCAGCAAAAATCATTGACACCTGCAGAACGTGGTACAGCGATGCACATGGTTATGCAGCATATTAGCCTTGTTGAACCAATAAATGAAGAATCAATTCGTGAGCAGATTCAAAAAATGGTTCATCATGAATTAGTAACACAGGAACAGGCTGATGTTATTGATGTAACAAGTATTCTGGGATTTTTTAAATCGGATCTTGCAAAGCGTATGCTTGCAGCTGAAAATGTAAGACGAGAAGTTCCGTTTAGTGTAGCTATTTCAGCTATTGATGCCTATGCGGACTGGTCTGATGAACAGCGGGAAAATGTCCTTATCCAAGGGGTCATTGACTGTATCTTTGAGGATGATAAAGGTATTGTTCTGATTGATTATAAAACAGATACAATAACTGGGAAGTTCAGAAGCTTTGATGATGCAAAGCCAGAGCTTATAGACCGTTATCGTGTACAGCTTGAATTATATAGTAAGGCCATTGAACACATTTGGAGAAAACCACTTACAGAAAAGTATTTATACTTTTTTGATGGTGGCCATTTGTTAGAGGTGTAGTTTAAGAAGTACTGCTCTTAATTTAGGGCAGTACTTTTTATATCAATTTCCAGTTAACTCTACCATTTCCAGCCAGCCTCCTATGTTAAAATAATAGTACTGGATTACGGTTTAGAAAGGGGACTTTCAAATGAGAATTCTTCACACCGCTGATTGGCATTTAGGTCGATCACTTGAGGGAAGAAGTAGATTAGAAGAACAAGCACAATTCTTGGATGAGCTTGTAAAAATCGTCGAGGAAGAAAAAATCGATGTTGTGCTAATGGCTGGAGATGCCTTCGATACAGTAAATCCACCAGCTGCAGCTGAAAGCTTATTCTATGAAAGTATTTCTCGTTTATCAGATGGGGGTAAGCGACCAATATCAATCATTGCAGGAAACCATGATAATCCTGACCGCTTGTCAGCAGCATCACCACTTGCACACGGTCAGGGAATTCAATTACTGGGCTTGCCAACGATGGATGTCCAAACCATCTATGTACCCTCTACAAATGAAACTCTTAAACTAGCAGCATTACCATACCCGTCTGAGTCACGATTGGCTGAAGTACTATCTGAATCTCATGAAGAATTAATGCTTCGAGATAAATATGACCAACGGATTCAAGGAATCTTTGAACAAATGAGTAAAGCTTTCACACCTGAAACGATTAATATCGCAATGAGTCATATTTATGTGACAGGTGGCAGTAGCACTGATTCTGAGCGACCAATTGAAGTTGGCGGAGCGTACACCGTTGCAGCCACAAGCCTTCCGGAATCTGCACAATATGTTGCATTAGGGCATTTGCATCGCCCGCAAATGGTATCAAGAGCGAAAACCATCGCAAGATATTCAGGTTCACCATTAGCCTATAGTTTCTCAGAGGCTGGTTATGCGAAGTCAGTTACAATTTTAGATGCAAAACCTGGCCTGCCGGTTGAAATGTCTGAGGTGTTTTTATCAAGTGGAAGGCCACTTATAAGATGGAAGGCAAAAGAGGGGCTTGCTCAAGTATACAGTTGGCTTGATGAAGGCAAGGATGCAAATGCATGGATTGACCTTGAAATTCATGTAACAAATGCGTTATCAATCGAAGAGATTCATAGATTGCGTAAGTATCATAGTGGCCTGATCCATATTCGGCCTGTTTTTGATGAACTCGAAAAAGATAAACTGGAACGGACTGTAAGTACGAACACCCCAATTGATGAACTTTTTGCACGTTTTTATGAAAAACAGACTGGTGGGGCAAAACCAGAGCCTGAACTTACAAAGTTGTTTTTAGAACTCCTTACTGAAGATGCAGATGGGGAAGGTGATGAAGCATGAAACCAATTACACTCACAGTAGCAGGGCTTCATAGCTTTCGAGAGAAACAAACTGTAGATTTTGGCTCCCTTTGTGAAGGAGGAGTTTTTGGGATATTTGGTCCGACAGGAAGTGGAAAGTCCTCAATCCTTGATGCTATGACACTTGCCTTGTATGGAAAGGTTGAACGCGCATCAAATAATACCCATGGGATTTTGAATCATGCAGAAAATCAACTTCATGTTTCTTTTGTATTTGAACTTGAAAATGCCAAAGGAACAAAGCGTTATATGATTGAACGTAGCTTTAAACGACAGGATGATTTAAAGGTCAAATCCTCAGTGAGTCGGATTATTGAAGTAGGTGAGGAATCTGTTGTACTGGCTGATAAAATTGGTGAGGTAAATCAGTGCGTACAGGATTTATTAGGCTTGACGATTGATGACTTTACGAGAGCAGTCGTATTACCACAAGGAAAGTTCGCTGAGTTTTTATCACTGAAAGGTGCAGACCGTAGACAAATGCTTCAACGTCTATTCAATCTTGAACAATATGGGGACAAGCTAAATAAAAAGTTAAAGAATAAGCTAACGACAGCAAAAAACGAGTTGAACGAAGTAATAGCCGAGCAGGCTGGTCTAGGGGATGCATCAACAGAAGCAATTAAAGCTGCGGAACAAGAGCTAAAAGAAACAGAAGTTCTTCTGACTAAACGTCAAAACGAAGTTAATAAGATAGACGCTGATTTTGAAAAAAGTAAAAATATTTGGCAATGGCAGCTGGAAAAGAGCGCTCTATCACAAAAATTAGTTGAAATGGATCAAGAGAAACCGCAAATTCTTCAGCTTGAAGAAAAACGGAAGAATGCAGAAACAGCTGCTCTTATCCTGCCATATCTCGAAGAATACGAAACGGCGAAGGATGCTTTAGAAAAAGCAACTGTTCGTTATCAATCCCTACAAAGCCAGTTAACGGCAAAAAAAGAGGAAAATGAAATCAAGACCAATGAGTATCATCAGGCACGTCAGGAAAAGACTGAAAAGCTACCGTATTATCTAACCAAGAAACAAAGACTTTCATATGCTATCATTGTTCAGGAAAGAGCAATCAGTCTAGAAAAGGAAGTAAATGAACTACAACAACAAGTGAACAACCTACAATCACTTGTACGTGAAAAGCAAAATCAGATTGAAGCGATCGCAGCATCCATTACATCAGACTCAGAAATGCAAAAAGAACGGAGAGAAAAGCTGTCTCAATTAACTGTTTCAGCAGATGTTCGTGAGGAGCTTCAAAAAGCGAATCAAATAAAACAATCCATTATGTTCTCCACTGAAAGCCTTAAGGACCAACAGACGGAATTGGAAAAGAATTGCGTACAGCTCGAGCAAACGAAAGAAAAGCTACATTCTCAATATGAGTCACTTGCCCAAGCTAAACACAAAATGGAAACCATCTTTATAAAAAATGCATCAACATATGAAACGGTTTGTGAACGGGATAGAGAATGCGAGAAGGTTATCGGATTTGCGGAAGTAAAATTATCTAGGCTCAAGCAAGAATTAGAGGATAGCCGTAGAAATAATCTTGCCATCAGGCTTGCTAACCAGCTTCAATCTGGGCAACCATGTCCAGTTTGCGGATCTACCCATCATCCAAATCCAGTTGTTCATGAGGATTATGGAGATTCCTTAGAAACACAAATTGAAAAATTGACAAATGAGATAGCATTAGCACGTAGTGTGAAACAAGAGTTTTCTACATTAAAGATTAAACTTGAACAAATTTCTGGGGGGCTTGTACAAGAATATCCAGGTGAAATGACTATCCCTCCAAAATCTAATACAGCGGTAAATGATCAGGAATTGGGTGATTTAACCGAAAAATTTCAATTTCTAATTGTCGAACAAAAATCATTACATCAGGATTACTTAAAGATTCAAGAAGCAGGAAGAAAAGTGATCCAAGAAATCCGAGCGGTCATGCAAAAAGTAAGTCAGCTAGAACAGACAATATCAATTAACGCGAAGTCCTATAATGAACTGGAAGTGCGCGTTGCAAGTTTACAACAAAAAGTGAAAGAACAGTTCATGAATTGGAAGCAAACTTTTCCTCAGCTTGAGTTCGAAACAGTTGAAGCGAAGCTTGGAGTAATATCGAAAAATGATAAGTTGGCACAAAGTCTTTCTGTTGAAATCGAAAGTGCAACAAATTTATTAGAACGAAAAGAACAAGAAAAGAAGAAATATCAGGATGACTGTAATACCATTGAACGGCATATTGTTGAAATCAAATCAACCTTAAAGGGTAAACTTGAGGCATTAACAGAAGCAAATGAAAAGCTCTCAAAAGAAGTTGGAGAAAACAACATCAAGCAGCTAGTGGCTGAAACCGAGCAAATGGTAGAAAAGCTTGAAGAAACTGAGAGTATCGCGTATGAATCTTGGCAGATGGTCCAATCACAATGTCAGAAACTCGAAAACGAAACCCATGCAGCCTTGCAGGCTGTACAAGATGGTAAGTTTCGAAGTGAAAAAGCAACAGCAAAATGGAATGATGTGCTTGAGACTACAAGCTTTAATTCAATATCTGATGTGAAGGAATCGCTTCTTTCCAAACATGTGCAATCAGAACTGCAAAAACAAATTGACATGTTCTGGGATCGTTTCAAGCAAATCCAAACTGATTTGCAAAAAGTAAATGATTTACTTAATGGTGAAGAACTAACAAAAGAAAAATGGGAAGAAATCCAAATAATACGTACCGAAATGAGAGAGATGCTAAATCAAGCAGTAGAAACAAAGGGAGCTGCATTAAAGGCTCTCCAAGTTCTTTTAGATAAACATGAGCGTTTCAACGAGCTTGAAGATAGACGAATTGAATTAGATAAACTAGTAGAGCAATATAATAAGCTACAATCCGTATTTAAAGGGAATAGCTTCGTAGAATATATTGCCGAAGAACAATTAGTCCAAGTAAGTCATGATGCTACAGATCGACTCGGTATTTTAACAAGGCAGCGTTATGCTGTTGAAGTGGATTCACAGGGTGGATTTATTATGAGGGATGATGCAAATGGCGGTGTTAGACGACCTGTGACAACACTTTCCGGAGGGGAAACATTCTTAACATCATTGGCGCTGGCACTATCATTATCTGCTCAAATCCAACTAAGGGGAGAATATCCATTACAATTCTTCTTCCTAGACGAAGGCTTCGGAACACTGGATGCAGATTTACTGGATACTGTTGTATCCGCACTTGAAAAACTTCACTCAAAACAATTAGCGGTAGGCGTCATTAGCCACGTTCAGGAATTAAGGGCAAGGCTGCCAAAACGTCTAATTGTTGAACCTGCTGAGCCTTCTGGCAGAGGAACGCTTGTAAAATTAGAAACTTTATAGAAATAGGAAAAAGGCCAGTAATGGCCTTTTTTCTATGCATTCTTTTTAATAAGTTGGTCTGCAAAATCTTCATCGTTTGTATTGGTAGCATTCAAACCATTATTTGTACAGATAAAGTCACCAGTATTAAACGAGCCTGAGCCTGAATATGTCTTACCTGTGCTCTTTGGTGAAACATAGAAGGAGTCCCCGAAATTCACAACTCCGCCACCAACACTATTGATTTTGATTGGTCCTACTATTGAGGGCATATCGCGTCATCCTTTTAGAGGAAGCTCAAAAGTCGGATAAAAATGACACATCGAATTTCTGCGTAAGTTGCTCCGAGTACATGGTGAATAACCAGATTATGCACTTGCGTCTACTAGTTTATTCACGAAGTCAATTCCTCAGCGCAAGGCTGCAAGGGAGTTAACTCAAGCAGTTGCCTCGCTCCGGTACTCAAAACTGCACCGCCTTGATCTTCTTGGTCCTTTTTGTCCTCCTATTGAAGCCTATTTTTACAATTTAATTTATCATACTATTACTTTATGAAAAACTGGGTATTTCGTTACCTGTTCTTCTTTGATTTGTCATCAAGGAGCTTTCGAATATGCTTTACCTTTGATTCAGTGTGAATCGTTTCCGTTGAACCTATTTGCATTACGGCAGCCGACGAAACTCCAGTTACCTTTATGGAATTTACCTTAATAACTGGGTTCTGATTAAATATCTCCATATTAACGGATTCAGTCACTTTTACTTTCGGAAGTTCCATTGAAAAAATAGGATATTGTGAAAAATCCCCTTCATTTGTAAAAAAAAGTGGAACCTCTCTTTGTACCGCAAGTGCCTGAGAAACAGGGGTGATTTTTTTTGAGTCTCCAATTTCTAAAATACTACTAAAAGATACAGAATTGACATAAATAAGGTCAACAACGGATATTCGTTGCATAGACATCAACCTTGTGGTGCTAATGGAACGTATGGTCCAATAATCAGTGATTCCGGTGGAGTATCAAACGCAGATGCCATTGATATTGTTTTAGCGTCCCCGATAATAAAAACAGAAGAAGTGGAGACTCCAACGATTTCAATATTCCCAACATGGATTTCTTTATTTACAACAGTAAAGTTCATGTATCGTGACCTTCTTTCAAATTATCTGGAAGATTATTCAGATAAGCTGTGATTGAGTTTTGAATATCCAATTTTATTCTTTCAACAATGGCTGTATATACCTCATGTATCCTCGTAGGATCTTGGAGTTCAGTTTGCTTTTGTTCTAAATAATAAATAATCCGTTCATTGATCTGCTTTCGAATATCTTCCACAACAAACTGGACATGCTCGTTGGGGATTGAAGTCCTTTGTTGGTTTAACTTACTTTGAATATAAACCGAGCAATCATTATTTAAGTATTCATCAATTTCATCTTCTATTTCATTAATGAAATCTTTATGGGTATGTCGGACGTCAGGTATATTCATCTTACTCTGTGAAACTGCAAAATCTTCTATTTGTTCTCCGTTCATAGGGTTTAATCCGATATTTAATGTACCTTCCAACGTTTCAACCTTAAGTTGATCAAATTTATATTCAATTTTTTCTATCTGAGTTGTTGGCCTATTCTTGATTTCTTTAAGATCTCCCTGGATGAGCTGCAGTGTCTCTTCTAGTTGTGCGATTCGTTGATTCTGTTGTTGGATATAGTAATGAAGGCTCCGAATATAAGAGTTAATGTCATAAGGATACGTGTACAACGGCATTCACCCTTTCTATCAAATACGCCTTGGTGTATTTGCGCCCGATTTTTATGCCCACAGGAAGTGGGTCATAAAGACGTTGCCACAGGAGGTGGCGTTATTAGTCTTTAATTTTACTGCTCGAAAAATTTCCTTTGAAAAATCGTGGCATCCTCCGGAGGCTTTTGCTTTATTATCGGAAGTAGTTGACTTCTAAATAATAAAGTTAAACAATGATAGTCTATAATATGCATGAACATTACCATGGGTGAATGCCTATGAAGAAGTTGGTCCGACAAGTGGAACAGCTGGCTCTGAAGTTGAAGTTTGAGATCCGATTTCTGGAGCAGGCTCCGTAAATTGCCCTGTATTATAAAGATTAGACGAAGGCTTGATTAGCCCAGCACTTCCAATTTGTAAAACGGATGAATTACTAACGCTCTCTACACGTAAAGAATGAATACAAATACTTTGGTTAATATAAAAATTCATGTCCTCATCCCTCCTTAGGCATTACCAACAATGACATTGTCAATATTATCTGTATCGTAAGTGTTCGTAACACTCTGATTATTATAGACACGAAGACCATCCCCTGTATTAAATGAGCCAGCACCTGCAAAAGTCTTGGCTGTGCTGGTAGGGGAGATTTGAAAGACATCACCAATATTGAAAACACTGCTATTTCCAACACTATTTACTTTTACGGCTCCTACGATTGCTGGCATACAAAAACACCCTTTTACAAAACGAATTTGAAGAATTACGAATAGTGATATCATTGATACGAATATAAACAGTTTTTTTTATTCTATGAGAACTGCCCAGAAGATGTGATTTTTACCATGGCTCCTCCGAAGGTTTGAACCAATAGTAGGAAATTTTCCTAGTGTTTCCAATTGAGTTCTCTTATAATCGTATATATGTAAACGTGGTAAGGAGTTGTGAGAATGAGTAATGAACGATTAAGTCCCGTATTAGGAGCAGAGCGGATTCACTCAATTGATGTTATAAGAGGGTTAGCAATATTAGGGATATTTTTTGTCAATATGCCATCGTTTTTTTCCCCCATTCTCTATTTAAATCCAGAGACATGGTGGACTGGGGATCTCAATAAGTGGACAAATAGTATCATCGATATTTTTGCACAAGCAAGTTTTTATACATTATTTTCATTTCTTTTTGGCTTTGGTTTTATTCTGTTTAAGGAAAGAGCAGTTGCTAAAGGTTATTCATTTTATCCGTTGATTTCAAGAAGATTAACTGTGCTATTACTTTTTGGATGTTTACATGCGTTCTTTGTTTGGCACGGTGATATTTTAATTACGTATGCTCTAATTGGTGCGATTCTACTATTATTTCATAAGGCAAAGCCGATTACTTTGCTTATTTGGGCATTAGTCCTTATCTTTGTTCCAAATGTTGTTCTCGGTGGACTTATGTTTGTAGCGGTGTTGTTTGAACCGGGTTTAAATGATGTTATGTACAATGAACAGCTTGCTTTAAAATCGGCAGAAATTTATGCAAACGGCGGTTTTTGGGAGATCACGAGTCAGAGATTTCAAGACTGGTATTTTGTTAATAACGTTGCAAGCATATTTGTAATGGTCATTACATTGCTACCAATGTTCCTCCTGGGTGCCTTTATCGCTAAGAAAAAATGGTTTGAAGGTCGAGATGAAGATATTAAGAAGGTTAAGATTCTTTGGTTGATCTCGCTGGTAATTGGGGTTCCTATGAAACTACTACCCTATTACACTGCTAAAAATCCTGCAACTGATTATTTACAGGACACAATCGGTGGCCCGAGTACAGCCTTATTATATGCAACGTCGATAGTCCTGTTAATGAGATTACCCGTTTGGAAAAAGCTGCTATCTCCACTAGCTCTTGTTGGAAAGCTTTCGCTGAGTAATTATCTCTTCCAATCCATAGTCTGTACATTATTGTTTTATGGTTATGGTTTTGGATTATATGGTAAGTTACAGCCATATACAGGCTTCCTTTTGACTATTGGTATTTACATTGTTCAAATCATCCTAAGTTATTTATGGTTGAGAAAATTCAGATTCGGTCCATTTGAATGGGTTTGGAGAACATTAACATATGCTAATAAGGTTGAAATAAGAAAAAAGACTATTCGCTAATGCGAATAGTCTTTTTAGTTGACCATTTTTAATTTCTTTTGTTTTGTCTTTTGATAAATATTCAATAATTGATCTAACTCTTGACTACACTTTACCGTCTCCCAAGCAGTAAAGCCGTGCCGATCTGCTAAAGTTGTCATCTTTCGGCGTTTCAATTCAATTGCAATCTTCAACATGAACATTTTCATTTCTCCATTTTTTTTTAGTACATAATAATCATGCATACTTATACTAAAGTAGTACATACAAGCTTTGTACCATTATTATACCTGCCTTTACAGGGATTAAAACAAGTTCGCTAAAACCTCTAATAATGTTACAAAAACATACAAAATTCTACAAAAAGTATAGAAAGAGGAATTTCAACATCTAAAATAGAATTAAGTATATGACTAAATTAGAGGTGATTAAAAATGAGGTTTGTAACAGCTGAAAAGAATGAAAGACAATTTATTGGAATTGTAAACGAGCAGCTTAATCAAGTAATAGATGTAAAAATTGCTGAAATGAAAATGAATGGCACAACAACCATTCCAGAAACAATGATTGAAGTGATTGCTCAAGGGGAAGAGTGTCTTGAGAGAATTCGGGAAATCAATTTGTGGGTACGCGAAAATCCTGATACAGATTTTTCTTATTCCATTGAAGAAATTACATTAAGGGCTCCAATTCCAAGACCGAGCAAAAATATCTTCTGTGTCGGTAAAAATTATGCAGAACACGTCATTGAAATGGGAAGTGAAAAGGATATCCCTGAGCATGTTGTAATGTTCACAAAAACACCAACAACAGTAGTTGGTCCAGAAGAAACTGTACTAAATCATAAACATATCACTGAACAGTTAGATTACGAAGGCGAGTTAGCTGTCGTAATTGGCAAAACTGGTCGAGGCATTAAAGAAAGTGAAGCTTTTGACTATGTTTTTGGATATACAATCTTAAACGATATAACAGCCCGTGATATTCAATCAAGACATAAACAATTTTTTCTTGGAAAAAGCTTAGATACGACATGTCCGATGGGTCCGGTATTAGTTCATAAATCATTGATTCCAGATCCAAGTAATCTGTCCGTTAAAACGGAGGTAAATGGGGAGGTTCGTCAGTCAGGTAATACTAGTCAATTGATTTTCCCGATTGAAACGATTATTTCAGTCATTTCACAAGGTATGACGCTGGAGGCTGGAGATATTATAGCAACAGGAACACCATCAGGGGTCGGTAAAGGCTTTAAACCTCCACGTTTCTTAAAAGGTGGAGACGTCATTGAAATTACAATTGATGGCCTTGGTACATTGCGAAATAAAATTGAGGCATAATTGTAAGGAATATCTTGTCACAGAAAAGTCATATTTACTATGTACATAGTGAAAAAGACTCGATGTAACCTTTTGAAATTCCCGATAAACATGCTATGATATTCTTTGGAATAAAAAAGAAAAAGGAGGAGTAGTACATGACTCATGCACATGTTACCTCTTGGGTAGTTGCTATTATTCTTTTTGTAATTGCAGCAACAGTTCTTAATAAGGCTGGAAAAGAAAAGTCTCAAAAAATCGTTAAAATGACTTTGCGTTTATTTTATCTTTTCATTTTAGCAACCGGTTTACTTCTTTTATTTAGCGTATCCAAGATTGATGGTGAATACATAGGTAAAGCAATACTTGGAGTATTAACGATTGGATTTATGGAAATGATTTTAGCACGTTCTAGCAAGGCAAAATCAACTGGACTTTTTTGGGTGTTATTTATTATTGTGCTAATCTTAACAATTGCGTTAGGAGCAAAACTTCCACTCGGTATGTGGAGTTTCTAAAAAATTTGTGAAAAAGCTACCATTTGCGGTAGCTTTTTCTTTTTTTTCTATGTCTTTCGACAAAATCTGTGCTATCTTTATGAATAGATATACATACTTCTTGAGGGAAAAAGAGTGGTGAATCTCGTAATGAGAACAAATAGCTTTGTATATAAACAATTGATAGATATCATTGAACTAATAGAGCAACACCAACTTACTACCGAAAAATATAAAAAAATCGAGACTTTTTACGAGAAAAAGGCTGAGGAAAAGATTACGCGTTTAGCTTTTTATGATGCTGACACTGGCTTGCCGAATCGTCAGCATTTTACGAATCAAGTAGAGGAATTTGTGAAAAGGTTTAAGCAGAAAAAGAAACAAAATAAATTTGCTGTGTTATTTATAGATTTAGACCGTTTTAAAATTATTAATGATACAGTGGGACATTATGCAGGGGATATTATATTAAAAGAACTTGCAAATCGGATTAAAGCGTTACTACCCAATAAGAGCCATCTTGCAAGATTTAGCGGTGATAAATTTACAATCTTATTAACCAATGATGTTGAGGTTGAAAAGATTGTTGACCTTGGACAAAGTCTTTTACATGATATCGCCAAACCAATTATGTTTGAAGCACGTGAGTTCTTTTTAACGGGAAGTATTGGAGTTAGTTTTTATCCTAATGATGGTATAACAACTGAATTGCTCTTTAAGCATGCTGATACTGCGATGAACCTTGCAAAGCAGCAGGGGGGGAACAAAATGAAATTCTACCGTGCCGATATGAATCAGCAGGTTTTGTATAAGCTTGAGCTTGAAGGTTATTTGCGCAGAGCCCTTGAAAAAAAAGAATTTCATTTATGCTACCAGCCCCTAATAGATTTAGCTTCAGGAAGTGTCTACGGAAGTGAAGCACTCTTAAGATGGGAACATCCAAAGCTTGGACTAGTTTCACCAGGGGAATTCATTCCGTTAGCTGAAGAAACAGGTTTGATACATGATATCGGCAAATGGGTTTTAACAAAAGCGTGTCGAGAGAATAAAAAATGGCATGATATGGGGTATGATTATTTAACGATTGCCGTTAATGTATCTGCTAATCAATTTCAACAAATTAGCTTTATCGATGAGGTAAAGGAGGCACTATTAGAAACAGGTCTACCACCGCAATTTTTAACACTTGAACTCACAGAAGGTGTGATGCTTCGAAATATCACCCACAGTGTATACGTGATGAAAGAACTGCAAAAGCTCGGCGTTAAGGTGTCAATAGATGATTTTGGAACGGGTTATTCATCTTTAAGTTATTTGAAGGATTTACCTATTAATACATTGAAAATTGATCGGACCTTTATTAATAATCTGAAGGTCAATACCTCTGATATTGCGATCGTTAAGGCGATTATCACAATGGGACATGGTTTATCTGTGAAGGTAGTGGCTGAAGGTGTTGAAACCGATGAACAGATTGAATTACTAAAAGAACTGGAGTGCCATTATGCACAAGGATTTTATATTGACAAACCAATGAAAAGTGAAGAATTTGAGAATGGGTTAGCTATACTTAAGGCATTGTAAAAATAAAAAGGGTTGTTCACGGATGAACAGCCCCTTTATTATCATATCCAGCTCCAGGCGCAATCGGCTCGCAGGTCTAAGTCAATCGTATAGGAAGGTAACATGACCCTTCTGTCAGCACTTGCCTTATGCTTGTCAGCTAAAACTGAGTGCGCTTAGAGCTTTTTCTTATTTGTATAATGTTGAAAGAACCGCTCTCTTTCCATTTGCCAACGTAAATTCAAATCGATCCTTCTTTAATTTTCCTCGTGAAAAGTGATGGTGAACAGATAGGAGCATTTCTGTATTGTCAAACATAATAAAATTAACACCCTCATTTTCACCATTGTCTTGTTGGTACATCAATTGATTATGACAATGGATGCAATCATATAATGAAAAGGAAAGTTTATTTAAGGTAGAAGTAAATCGTAAAAATTGATCTTCTGAGAAATTCTCTAAAAGTTCTTTATAGGCAAGTGATAATTTTTTACGAAAACGAAGGCAGTCCCCATTATCAAGCTTATAAAAATAATCATTCATTTGAATAAGGCCGTCCTCCACAAAAATGCCTTTTTCCCATTTGTTCAAAGTGAAAACTTCTACTTCCTTTCCAATCATTTCTTCAAGCATAGATGCTTCATCTGTTTCAGCATCAAAGAAGATCCACTGGTCATTTATACATTCAGTCGTTCCCATAATAAAAGAGCGTTTTTGTTCATTTATGCTGCCGAGACGTTGTTGTAAATCCAATGCAAATCCTCCATCCATCATGTGTAATCTATATTAACTGTTGTTATCCTCTTTTTAGACAAAAAAAAGGAAATTTATAACCAAGGATTTTACTTATGCTTTGGATATTTTCTACATAAAAAAAACAGCCTGATTCATTCAGGCTGTTATGTTTGCATTCTCAACAGGTGTAACAAATGATTTCCTTTCCCACGCCCGCGAACGCCATCTCCACAGCATTATGATACCACGAAGCCATTCATCCACAATAAAGGAAATCCAAACACCAATTAACCCTAATTCAAAATGAACGCCAAGCACATAGGCAATTGGTACACAAATTCCCCACATCGAAAGAATCCCCATATAAACCGGTAATTTGACATCTCCAGCCGCCCTTAATGCATTAATTAGGACAAGGTTAAAGGCTCGGCCGGGTTCAAGAATAATGGTTAAAAGAATGAGGATACCACCGGTTTTTATTATGTCCTGGTTATTTGTAAAGATAGAGAGCAGCGGTTCTTTGAAGATTGAAAAAACAATAGCCATTGCGGCTGAGATTAAGATTGCGAGCTTTAGACTTTTTAATGCCCTTTGATATGCATCGTTTATCTGACGGGCTCCGATCATTTGTCCAACTAAAATCTGTGTTCCTTGACTAATAGCAATACTAAATAAAAAAATGAACATCATTAAATTCTGTGCGTATACCTTCGTAGTCAGCGCTTGTGTCCCCATAATCGTAATAAAATAGGTGATAAACATCTGGGAGGAATTATAAGAGAGTTGTTCACCGGCAGAAGGTATCCCTATTTTAAGTAGGTTCTGGATATGCTGTTTTGGTAAAGTGAATACCTCTTTGAATGGAAGGCCATGATCTACTCGTTTGATTAGGAGAAAGGTGATAACAAATAAGCCGATTAATCTACTGACAGAAGTAGAAATGGCAACCCCTTCAACTCCGAGCACTGGCAATCCAAAAGGACCAAAGATAAATATATAGTTACCAATCACATTTAGGATATTCATCCCAATCGTTACGTACATTGTGTCCCGTGTAAAACCATAGCTTCGTATGACAGCCCCAATCGTCATTATTAGTGCTTGGAGAAAGGAGAATATACCTACAATACTTAGATAGCTATCTGCTTCATCTAATAACTCAACAGGCAAATCCATTAATAGCAAAAGCTTCTTGCTCCAAATAAAAACGATAAAACTTAGAATAAGACCGAATACCAGATTCGCAATAATTGAGACAACGGAAACTTCCGGTGCACTTTTTTGATTATTCGCACCAAAATGTTGAGCCACTAATACAGCAGTACCGGTTGCGATAAATCCAAACATGACAATAATTAATGATAAGATTTGATTTGCAACCCCAACCGCTGCAACAGAATTATCGGAATACATACTTAGCATCAATGTATCTGCATTACCCATTAACATATGTAGAAGTAATTCAATAAAAATTGGCCATGTCAATGCAAACAGTGTTAATTTTTTCGTACTGATAGAAGCTTCCAAGCAGTCCACTCCCTTTGTTTCATAGGTGTAAAACTATATTAGTTTATCACAGTTTAAGGAGGGAAAGATACGAAATTTTTTAGGAAAAATCACGAATTTTTTATATATTAAATTTGTACAAAATTTGAACAAACCGTTGTTATATTTGATTTTTAGAGGGGAAAAGGTTACTTTTAAGTATGATAATTACTAATATGATAGGAGTTAAATGGATGAAGAAAAAGTTATACATAGTAGCGTTTCTACTACCATTGTTACTAATGTTAGCTATGCCTGTTATGGCAGCTGATGACCGTTCGATTGATGAAGAAAGCATTTATTATATAGTGGTCGATCGTTTTAATAATGGTGACAGCACGAATGATTCTGATGTGGATCGTTCAAATCCACTCGCATACCATGGAGGAGACATTCAGGGGATTATCGGTCAACTCGATTACATAAAGGATATGGGGTTTACCTCAATATTATTATCTCCTATTTTTGAAAATGATTCGAATACATTTTATCCGTATCATGTAACTGACAGACAAGAAATCAATAGGCACTTTGGTACGAAAGATGACTTAAAACAACTTGTAAAAGAAGCACATGAAAAGGATATGAAAATTATTCTAGACCTTGGAATCAGTTCAAACAAAGGTCCATTTGATAGTGAATTAGTAAATACAGCATTAGGCTGGGTTCAAGAAACAGATATTGACGGTTATAAAATAGACCTCGTAGAAGGCATATCACCAAATTATATATCTACATTCACATCGGAGCTTACATCCCAAAAAGAAAATCTGATTTTAATTGGTGAACCTGCTGGACTAGATGATCTAAGCAAGTTCAAAGCAGCAGGTCTTGATTCAGTTTTCAATCCGATACCTTATGAAGGAATCACGAGTTTTAGTGTTCCGGATCAACCTTTTAACAATGTAGATTCAATCTGGGAGCAGAATCAAGAATTTGAAAATACAAATACCTTAATTAATTTCATGGATAACACGAATACAGTTCGATTTACTTATTTGGCAACAGAAGCGAATGAGCACCCAGCGCCACGCTTAAAGTCAGCATTAACGTATTTGTATACGACACCTGGAATTCCTATTGTATTTTATGGTACGGAAATCGCATTAAATGGGAGTGAGCCACCAGACAATCTTGGATTAATGGATTTTCGAACAGACCAAGAGCTTGTGGAATATATCACTTTGCTATCTAAGGTCCGTTCAGGAGTACCAGCATTAACAAAGGGATCCATTGAATTAGTTAAAAATGATGCTGGTTTATTAGTTTTTAAAAGAGAGTTTGAGGGGCAAATAGCGTTTGTGGCGATTAATAACACAACGAAAACTCAAAGCTTTAGTCTAACAACCGATCAAGTTGGACAAAACAAGGAATTAACCGGACTGATTACGGAGGATCTTATCCGTCCTACAGATGATGAATTTCATGTAGTTGTAAATCGTGATATCTCAGAAGTATTCGTAGTTAGGGACACAACGAAAATTAATTATACTTTATTTATTGCTGTATTTATCGTACCAGTGTTAATGATTGGATTCATTTATTTAAATAAAAAAAGGCACGGTCGCCGAAAACCTGAATAATAAGGAAAGCATCATCCAATCTGCGGATGATGCTTTTTTTGTCCTGCTCAAAGCACCATCGGCTCGAGTATAAGTTTATCGCTTCTAAAGGTAAAATACACCATGTCGCGTATGACTTATGCTTGTGCCTAAGGTACGTGCCTTACGTAGTTCTATCCGTTTACAATTTCTCCACCGTTAACGTGAAGGATTTGTCCAGACATATAAGAAGAATCGTCACTTGCCAGGAAGATATAGCAGGGTGCGACTTCCTCGGGCTGTCCAGGGCGTTTCATAGGTGTTGTCGAACCAAATTTCGCCACTTGATCACTTGTAAAGGTAGATGGAATAAGTGGCGTCCAAATCGGTCCTGGTGCTACTCCGTTGACACGAATTCCCTTACCGATCAATTGCATCGAAAGTGACCTTGTAAAAGAGACAACGGCTCCTTTTGTTGCAGAGTAATCAACAAGTTGTTCATTCCCCTTATAAGCTGTGACAGATGCTGTATTAATGATTGAACTACCCTGTTTTAAGTGGGGAAGAGCGGCCTTCGTTAAATAAAAATAAGAAAAGATATTGGTTCGGAATGTTTTTTCAAGCTGCTCAGCTGTGATAGCAGAAATACTCTTTTGAGGATGCTGTTCAGCTGCATTATTGACCAAAATATCTAGTTGTCCAAATGTATCAATTGTTTTCTTTACTATTTCTTTACAGAACTCTTCATTCCCAATATCCCCAGATAAAAGTAAGCATTTTTGTCCTTCTTCTTCTACCTGGCGCTTTGTTTCCTTAGCATCCTCATGCTCATCTAAATAAACGATGACAACATTTGCGCCTTCCTTTGCATAATGAATCGCAACTGCCTTTCCTATTCCACTATCCCCACCTGTAATAATGGCAACCTTATTTGCTAACTTATTGCTTCCTTGATAAGAATGATCCTCAGATACAGGTCTTGGTACCATTTCTGTTTCTGTTCCAGGCTGCTGATTTTGATGCTGTGGAGGCAAAATATTCTTCCCTTGACTATTAGACAAAATAAACACCTCTTTTATGTAGTAACTGCACCTTACTTACTTTTTTATAAAAGGGCCATTAATATACATTCAGGATAAATATAAAGCATTTATAAAAAATCCAATTACTCTCAGGAACATCCTTTATAATGAAAATAGATAGAAAGAGGGGTTATCCATGGAAAAACCTGAAAAGATTCTACTTGTTGAAGATGATAAGGAAATCGCCCGTATTGTTTGTGATCATTTACGGAAAGAAGGCTATACCGTAACATGGGCATCGACTGGAAAAGAAGGGTGGGAGGATTTTAAAGCGGATCAATTTGACCTTGCCTTAATTGATTTAATGTTACCTGAAATGGATGGGTATACATTATGTAAGACCATTCGATTGGAAAGTGAAATTCCATTACTCATTTTGAGTGCACGAAATGAGGATGAGAGCAAAATAAAAGGCTTAAATATTGGGGCTGATGATTATGTCACAAAGCCATTCAGTCTTGAGGAATTGAGTGCGAGAATTAGCTCCCATTTAAGAAGATACAGAAGATACAACAATAAGACATTTTTTGAAAATCGTATAACTTATTTAAATGGGCTGACCATTGATTTTACAAATGATCTAGTATACCTGGATGGAAGTATAGTTCAAATGAGTTCCAAAGAGAAAGAATTGTTGTTTCTCCTAGCAAAAAATCCATTACAAACTTTTTCGAAGACAGAAATTTATGAGCATATTTGGCAACAGGAGGATGTCGACGGAAATAACACAGTCACAGTTCACATTAAAAGTTTACGATCGAAATTAATGGATGGTACACGATCTGCTAAGTTTATCCAAACGGTCTGGGGCGTTGGCTATCGTTTCATAGGAGAACAACTTGTATGAGAATTAAACAATGGTTAATGATTAGCTATTTTATTGTAATGCTACTTCCAGTTGGCGCACTTTATTTTCTTTATATAAGTATAAGTAACCTTGATGATAAGCAAGCTCTCGTGGAGTACGTCGAGGTGACAAATAAAATGGAGGAAATTGAGCCAAAGCTCTTGGATCCAAATATATACACACTAAAGTCAAAAGAAATGTATGATTCTGTTCAAGCATTAACAAATGAATCTATCAAAATTACATTATATCGTTCTGATGGAGTCGTTTTGTTTTCTAGTTTACCTGAACCAGGTTCATATGGATTTCCTGCGATAAACATGGAACAGGCATATAGGAATTTAAATGATCTCCAAAAGAATGCTCGTACTTATTCGTTGAAAAAACCTGTTAGTAATGATGGAAACGTTGTTGGAATTTTTGAAATATCCATTGCTAGAGACGAATGGATAGCAGGGGTAACAAATCGCTATCTCTATTTAGGTGTGCTTTTTAGTATTTTTTTCATCTTACTTTATACGGTCGTTGTGATTTTATTAAATCGAAAATTGAATCGACCATTAAGTCAGTTGCAAGCTCAAATGACAGCTTTTGCAAATGGGGAAAGTCCTTCTATTCAAATTCGTGAATCTAATGATGAAATAGGGGATTTAATCAAACATTTTTGGAAAATGAAAGCACAGATTGAACAAACACAAGAGGCATTAGCTGTTCAACAAAAGGAAAAAGAATTTATTGTGGCGTCATTATCCCATGACTTAAAAACACCATTGACAGTAATACGAGCTTATACTGAAGTCCTACAAAATGATAGAACACTAACCGAGCATGAAAGGGCAGAATATAAGGAAATCTTATTTCAGAAACTTGAGTACATGAAACGGATGCTCGATGACTTAACAATGTATACGGCATTACAATCCTCTAAACAACGGACTGAGCTTGTTGAAGTTGAAGGGGAAGAATACTTTGAGATGTTGTTATCAGGATATGATGAACCTTGTATTCGAAAAGACGTTTCACTACAAGTATATCAATCTGTAAAAAAATCCTATGAGGTTGACCCGAAACAAATGGTGAGGGTTGTAGATAATATTATGGGGAATGCCATTCGACATACTGAAATAGGGAAACAAATTTGGCTTGCTGCTATATCAAGTGACACCAAACTACCGGATTGGGTATTCAAAGAATTTCAGGTAGAACTTGAGAAATGGAGAAAAGCTGGTACCGTCATTTTAATACAAAACGAGGGAAAAGGAATACCGAAAGAACAATTGGATAAAGTATTCCAACCCTTTTACCAGGCAGAGGATGCTAGAAATTATGGTGGAAGTTCTGGGTTAGGACTTAGTATTGCAAAAATGTTGATGGAGCAACAAAATGGAAAAATTGGAATCTGGTCAGCGAAAAAAAACGGAACATTACTGGCTTGCTGGATAAAGGAAAGAAGGGATTAATATGAAGAAAAATCAATTCATGCTACTTGCAATTTTAATAATGGGGATTTTATCTGGTTGTAAGGCGGAAATGGCTGTGTCTTCTGAAGAAATTGTTACAAAAGTCTTATCAGCAAAGGAAGATAAGCATTCTTATTATGGAGAAGGTGTTATAAAGCTTGAGACAAACGGTGAGATCACTGAAGATGCTAGTTTTAAAGAATACGTTGCAGAGGATGGAAAACGAAAAATCATTACAACAGGTCTTACGAATGACCTTGAATCATATGTGTTAAACAACGGAAAACAAATAATTTCCTATGAAAAGGGGAGTGAAACGGCATTAAGTATCGATTTAACAGAGGAGAGTATGCCGTTATTAGATGCCTCACCCAAGGAACAACTCATGACAATGCTAGATGCTATTAAAAAAACACATGAATATGAAATTGTTGGTGAAGAAAAATTACTAGATTTTAATGTATATCATATAAAGGCAACTCCGAATACAGATTCTAATTTATTCGGAGAAATTGAACTCTGGATTGATCAAAAGACTTGGTTTGTAGTGAAATCTGTATCTGTCGTGGGAGATACAAAATCAGAGTTTGAATATCAGGTGCTCGATTTTTCACCAAATTTTAAGGAGGATACTTTCACTTTAGACATACCTGAAAATGTAAAAATTACTCCAATTGAGTCACAACTTGAACCATCTTATGGGTCACTTGAAGATGCACAGACAGCTTTAGCTCAACCATTCCTTGTTTTCTCAGAAGAAGACTTGACTGTTGATAATGTTGAAGTTGTAAACCTTCAAGGAGTAATCAATCGCCCAGAAATTACTGTTTATTATTTACATGAAGCCGTCCCTTCTGTATTAGTTTCAATCTTTCCAACCCCAGAAGATGCGGGAACGGAAATTAAACCTGGAAAATGGCAAGTGCGTGGCCAGAATGCAGAATATGATGATTTTATTAATGCACTAAGCTGGGATGAGAACGGTCTGCGTTATACCATTCTCATTCAAAATCCTGATCTTGTTATGGAAGATATTCTCGAAATGACGGAAAAAATGGTATCTAATAATGAAATGTAGGTGGGGCTTTTGCTACCAAGTTGGAATTTAATTGTACTGTATATTTTAGTAGGAGCCGGAATCCAAATCATTGGTTTGGTTTCCGGAAAATTAAATAAAAAAATAGGAACGACGTGTGAAATATTTTTAGCTCTCCTTTCAATAGGATTTGTCTATTATAAATTTTCCTTTATGGATGGGTTCATCTATCTTGCATTTATTTCAAGTGGATATTTTCTTGCAATCTCTCTAACTACAGGAAATGAAAAACGGATTGAAATTGAAAAAGAATTACATCAGATTAAAGTGGAAGAAATCACATTAGCTCGTAATTTTATGAGAATCGCAACTGATTTGTTGATGACGGGGTTGGTTGTGTTTGGTGGTATCATGTTTTACATCTTTGGTCCTGAATATAGTCCTTTAAAATATATTATTGTTTTCGGGCTGGTCAGTACATTGACAGAAGTCATAAAAAGAATCGGTAGTTATGCTACTGTAAAAATATTTTTTGACGTAGAAGAAAAGCAATTGTATCTCATCTCACATTTTGAATCTCGAAAAATTCCGATAGAAGATTTGGAGGAAGTGAAACTAGAAACGAATGTAGACTTGTTAAAGCTTCATCCATTATTTACAATGTTTTCTTCCAATACTGACTGGACAACTAACTTTCAGAAGGTATTACGTCTATCTGTGCCTGGAGAAACAATTTATTTAACGATCCTAGAACCGGATAAATGGAAAAGAACGTTCGAGGACATGACCAAGGTTGATGAAAGTGTGAAAGAGCCACAAGTCGTTCTGCCATTTTGGCATCGAAAAAATGTAAAACGATTAATTGGAAAGCTTTATTTTGCAACAACAGTAAAAGGGATATCAGCCTATACAGGTTTACTTCTCCTTTTATATTATTTTGAAGTTGCGCCTTGGATCATGGTTACTGTACTTTTAGCCTATTGGCTTTTTAATCTCTATATTTCTGATCAGGTTTTAAAAGTAGCAATGGATGCAACGGAGACTAAGAATCCACAACTAATCCAAATATCCCAACGGATTTTTGAAAAGGCCGGAGTTCCGAACATTCGTGTATATGAAACCGAAAGCAGCGAGTATAATGGCCTTGCGACAGGCATGAATATTGGTAAATCGATGGTTACCCTAACGACTGCTACTTTAAAGTTACCTATTGAAGCGATTGAAGGAATCCTCGCACATGAAGCAATTCACGTCAAAAAGCGAGATGTTTTGTGGGGGCAGCTTTGGAGACTAGGTTATTTGTTAATTGTTCTTGTTGTGGTTTTAGCTATACAAAAATACATTAAAAATATTGATGAATACAGTACACAGATTTTCCTTTTAATATGGTTTTTAATGATTCTATTCCCTATCATCCAATCGTTTTGTTCGCAATGGATGGAAGTCCGTGCAGACCACCTTGGAGCATCGCTTCTAGATGGGGGAAGTGAACAAATGTCAAACAGTTTAATCGCTTTAGCTAAGAAACAAGACGAAGCAATAACTAAATCCCTTTCGTACAGTACGGTTCTCGAAGAGGAGAAAGATATGGCAAAGTCATCAATTGAACGAGATTCCCTATTATGGAGGTTTATAGAATTTCAATTCATGCTTCATCCACCCATGTACTGGAGAATCCAGTCCTTAAAAGAATACAAAGGGGGCTGGGGTAGAAGTATTCGAAGTCGATGGATGTTAGATCGCGTAAAGGAGTCAGTTTTGAGATAGAAGAGGTGAGGACATGAAAATCGCAAAGATACTATTTGTCCTTGGGGCAATTGTTTTTCCGCTAGGTATTTACTTATCGTCATATAGCCCTATAGGAGTAGTTTTAGCGATTGTTGGGGGGCTTACGGTTTTCTTAAGTACACCAGCAATACAATCATAGAGTAGGGGGTGAGTAAATGGATTTCCTGAGTGTAAATGATTGGATCACCCCGACAAATCCATATGCTGCTCTCTTTTTCGGACTGCTGTTTACGATTTTGGCTGGAGGCATAGTTTGGATAGATACAAGAAAATTAAAAACTCTTCTTATAGTGCTTTTAACAGGCCGTATTGTATCAATCGTGGGTGTACTTGTTTTGCAAGATGTTGGTTTTTACTAAGTTTTAGTCAGGAGACTTTCCTCAAAGGGAGGTCTTTTTTTATTCATTGAGTATTTCTGGAAATATCCAAAAGCCTACTTATAAAAGGTGTTTATGAGAAGGGGGTTTCCAGAACCACCCAAAAGTCTATTTATAAAAGGTGTTTATGCCATTGGATTTTCCAGAACCATCCAAAAGCCTACTTATAAAAGATGTTTATGCCAAGGGTTTTCCAGAACCATCCAAAAGCCTACTTATAAAAGGTATTTATGCCAAGGGTTATTCCAGAACCATCCAAAGGTCTACTTATAAAAGGTGTTTATGCCAATGGTTTTTGCAAAATCATCTAAAAGTGCATTCATAAAAAGTATTTATGAAATCGGTTCTTCCGGAACCATCCATACTCTCCTCACAAAAGGTGTTTAGCCATACGTTTTTCCGAGAATTCCAAAAGACCGACCATATACTAGATTTTTTACTACTCATCCATATCCAAAGCATATTCAAGCTTGAACGATTCAAACCACAATGTTTCCGAAATCACTCTAATAAAAAGGATTTCCATCAATTTTATGGAAATAGATAATAGATACTATTTCGAGCTGGAGGTTTTTATGGGAATTAATATTAGACCTGCTAGAAAAGAGGATGCATTACAGTTAATTGAACATACAAAAATTGTTCTTAATGAATCCACATTCATGCTGACAACCCCTGAGGAATTTAACACAAGTGTTGAGGACGAGGAAAAATGGATTGAGAATCATATAAAGCCAGGGAATTTAATCATAGTAGCTGAAAAAGATGGGAAAATAGTCGGTAATTTAAATTTCAAGACATCGAAAAGGAAACGCCTGTCTCATTTAGGTTATTTTGGGGTAAGTATCCAAGAAACATACTGTAATCAAGGAATTGGTAGCAAATTAGTGAGCTATTTGCTTGATTGGGCACAAGAAGAGCCTGGTCTTGAAAAGGTATGTCTAGAAGTATTTTCACATAACGAAAGGGCAATCCATCTTTATAAAAAGTTTGGCTTCCAAGAGGAAGGGCGAAAAGTTAAGTTTGTTAAATTTAGTGATACACATTACGAAGATGAAATCATAATGTATAAATTTGTAAAATAGCCATTGATGTATGATAAAATAATGAAAAGGTAATAGGAGGAGAAAACATGGAACTGACAGTATATTTAGCTGGGCAAATTCATGACAATTGGCGAGAGGAAATTAAGGATAAGGCGAAATTTAAAAATCTTCCGTTAACATTTGTTGGACCACAAACAGACCATGATAAATCAGATGATATTGGAGAACAAATTTTGGGAGAACAACCTGGTAGTTATTACAAGGACGATGCAGCATCAGCCATTAATAATTTCAGAACACAAGTATTAATGCAAAAATCGGATGTGGTCATTGCTTTATTTGGGGAAAAGTACAAACAATGGAATACAGCGATGGATGCGAGTGCGGCCATTACGATGAATAAACCAACCATTATTGTTAGACCACCATCACTGATTCATCCATTAAAGGAATTATCAAATAAAGCCAACGTCACTGTCGAAACGGTTGATCAAGCATTAGATGTGTTAAATTACATATTTGAATAAAAAAATGCAGCGGGTATTAGTCCGCTGCATTTTTACTATCTGTAGTTAATAAACTGCACATCAATCGGTAAATCGGCTTCACGGATGGCGTTGATAATCTGTTGAAGGTCATCTCTGTTTTTTCCGGTTACTCGAACTTGATCATCCTGAACCTGACTCTTTACTTTTAAGCCGCTGTTTTTAATAATGGTGTTAATCTTCTTCGCGTTCTCCTTGTCGATGCCTTGAATAAGTTTCGCTCGTTGACGTACGGTTCCACCAGATGCATTTTCAATTTTTCCATAATCAATATTTCGGGTTGCGACCCCACGTTTAATCATTTTACTAATTAGGACATCCTTTAGTTGTTCCAGTTTGTACTCGTCATCAGATACTAAAACAAGTTCTTCCTTATCAAGTGTGATGTCACTTTTACTGCCTTTGAAATCATATCGAGTTTGAATTTCTTTTTTTGCAATACTAATTGCATTCGTTACTTCAGGCAAATCTACCTTTGACACAATATCGAATGAGCTATCCTTTGCCATTGCCAACCTCCAAAAAAATAGTTTATTTCCCTTGATTATAGTCAATCTTAGCAATTAGGACAACTTTTTCCAAAACAATACTAGTAAATGATGGTCGTAAACGTCTATACTATGTAAGACAATAGCAATAGCGGATTAGCTAAGTACATAAGAAAGAGGGCTTTAATAAATGAATGAATTAATACCGGGCACGGTTGTAACTTTACGTGTAGATAGAGATGCTCCATTTGGCTATTTTTTAACAAACGGTGAAGAAGATGTGCTTTTACATGAAAATGAAATTATAGAAGGATTCGATCCGGAAGAGGACGTAACTGTTTTTCTTTTTCAAGATCATCAAGGAAGACTGGCAGCCTCTATGACAATACCGACTATTCAAATCGATTCCTATGATTGGGCCAGTGTGGTTGAAGTCAAACGTGACTTGGGAGCCTTTGTTGATATTGGGATTAGCAAGGATATTTTAGTCTCAAAGGATGATTTGCATGAGGTGTGGGATCTCTGGCCAGAGCCAGGTGACCAGCTGTACATTTCATTACGGACAGATAAAAACGGAAGACTTTTTGGAAAGCTTGCAACTGAAGATGTCATTCGTTCTATTTCAAAACCAGCAACAAGGAAAGATTTTAACAAAAATATAACTGGAACTGTTTACCGATTATTAATGGTTGGCTCTTTTATGATTTCGGAGGAAGGATTTCTCGGCTTTATCCACGAGTCTCAAAGAACAAGGGAACCAAGAGTCGGAGAAAAGGTGCAAGGGCGAATTATTGACGTAAAGGAAGACGGCACTGTAAATGTGTCCCTAATGGGCCGAAGCCATGAAATAATGGGTGATGATGCTGGGAAAATCTATCAGTACATGGAAAGCCGTGGTGGGGCTATGCCATATTGGGATAAAAGCTCTCCTGAAGATATTTCAGCCAGATTTGACATGAGTAAAGCAGCGTTTAAACGAGCAATTGGAAAGCTAATGAAAGAAGGAAAAGTATACCAAGAGGATGGCTGGACATACTTTAAAAAAGAGGAGTAAAGAAAAACGCATCGGCTGTTACCGATGCGTTTCATTCTATAGATGATCTGTTTTCTTTGAATATTGATGTTTGCCCGCCTGACGATTCTTTTCTCTCATCATATTCTTTTCATGGCGTAATGCATTGTTATCTTTTGCTTTTTTATCATTGTCACTTGTTTTTGGCATAAATAACACTCCCTTCAATCCGTTCAAATTTAGGATATCCAGTCGTTTTTCAAACTATGTAAATTTAGCTGTTTGGCAATTCGTTTAAGAAGAAAATTGAAATCGTTCCTGGACCAGCATGAGAACCAATCGCAGCACCAATTACATTAATGAAGAAGGAGTTACATCCGAATTTTTCTTCAAATAACTTCTTTACCTCAAGCGCTTCATTTTCCACATCTCCGTGGCTAATACCAATCGTTTGCTTTGATAAATCTGCCCCGCGCTCTTCCATCAACTCAACAATTCGCTTATATACTTTCTTTTTACCACGAATTTTTTCTAGCGGTATAAGCTTTCCATCTTCTACATTTAAGAGTGGTTTTATGTTTAAGAGTCCACCAACAAAAGCGGAAGCCTTACTAATTCTTCCCCCACGTGCTAGATATTCAAGGTCATCTACTGTGAAAAGATGCTCCATATGAGTACTGTAAAATTTCGCAAGGTTCACAACTTCATCCTTTGAAGCACCCGTGCTAGCAAGCTCAGCTGCAGCTTTTACAACAAGACCCTGGCCAAGGGAAGCGCATTTTGTGTCCACAATTGTTAAGTCAAGGTCTGGATACTCTTCTCTTACTTCTTCACTCATCATCACTGCCGTTTGATAGGTTCCTGACAATTGTGATGAAAAGGAGATATAGACAGCAGATTGTTTTTCTTTTGCAATTTCAGTAAAAACCTCTTTAAACCGATGTGGTGGAACTTGGGATGTTTTTGGAGCACTCCCATTTCTCATGGCTTCAAATACTTTTACAGGGTTAATTGTTGCAATATCTTCGTAATCTTGCCCATCTAGATGAACTCCCAAGGAGAATAATGTAACATTATTTTCTTTAAAAAATTGTAGTGGTAGGTCACTACCGCTATCAGTAAGAATTCTAACGGTCAAAAGTCTCACCTTCTTTTCTTTGGTCAAGTTTGAAACAAACTTGCCTATCGTAAGTGTAGCGAGTATTGGATAAAAATACAACAATTGAGGAAAAATTTTGTATGACTACTAATTTACTACTAGGATTGAAGAATGTTGTTCCAGGAGGACTATTTGAATGGTAACTAGAGAAGTGAAAAAAATATTAATTGTGACATTTGGTGCACTACTAAATGCTGCTGCCCTAAATCTTTTTTTAATTCCGGCTGATGTTTATTCTTCTGGTTTTACCGGTGTGTCACAGCTTATGTTTAGGATCCTTGGTGATTACACGCCTATTCATATTTCAACAGGTGTAATACTACTATTATTAAACATCCCGGTTGCGATTCTAGGATGGAAAAAAGTAGGTAAGGCATTTACCCTTTATAGCTTTATTTCGGTTGCACTTACAACTTTATTCTTGGCAATTATTCCACTCGAACGTATCTCTAATGATATTTTACTAAATGCTGTATTTGGTGCTGTCATTCAAGCCATTGGAATCGGGCTTACTTTAAAGTGGGGTGCATCTACAGGTGGTCTCGATATAATAGCCCTTGTATTATCAAGATCAAAAGATAAACCAATTGGAACCTATATTTTTACATTAAACGGACTAATCATCATTACAGCAGGATTCTTATTTGGTTGGGAAAAGGCATTATATACACTTGTTGCTTTGTATGTATTGACAAAGGTTATTGATACAGTACATACAAGTCATGTAAAGGTTACAGCGATGATTGTTACGAAGAAAGCGGACGAATTGAAAAGTGCAATTCATTCAAATTTAGTTAGAGGAATAACGTTGATACCTGCAAAAGGAGCATTTTCGAGTGAGACAAAGGATATGTTAATGATTGTTTTAACAAGATATGAATTATATGATTTAGAGCGCATAATAAAAGAAGTTGACCCACATGCATTTACAAATATTGTACAAACAATTGGCGTATATGGATTATTTCGCAAAGAGTAGTAACTTTTTAATACGAGACATCGACATATAGAGTAAAGGGGTGACAAATATGAAAAAATGGCTTCTAGTGACATTAGTTTTTGTTATGAGTCTATTTATCATCACTGGATGTGGCTCAACAAAAAACGAAGAGGCTCTTCCAGTAACTTCAGGTGGTAGTGAAAAAGTAGACACTGAAAAAGAAACACCACCAGCGCAAGAAAGTGAAGAACCTGGAGGTGAAGAGAACGTGGTTGAAAAACTTCAAACTGACCTTTTAATTAAAACAGGGGAAAACGAAGCAACCTTTACGATTAAAATAAAAAACACCAGCGACAATTCTGTGAAACTAACGATACCATCTGGTCAAAAATATGAAATTATTGTAAAGGATGCAGATGATAAAGAAGTTTACCGCTATTCAATCGATAAAATGTTTATCCAATCAATAGAGGAAATGGAATTAAAGCCTGGTCAAGAAAAGGTATGGGAAGAACCATGGGATTACACTTCAAATGATGGAACGAGACTTGCTCCCGGAGAATACAAAGCACATATTTTCCTAACTGCATCAGAAGTAAATGGTCAAAAAATCGAAAGTAATTCATTGCAGGCAGACGAGAGTTTTACAATTCCTGAAGAAGGAAATACAGCATTTCGTAAAGTTCAAGTACTTGGTGAAAATGGTGAATATACGGTAACAGGGGAAGTAAGAGTATTCGAAGCAAACTTCTTCTATGCAGTGGAGGATGGTCATGATTATGTAATTCCTGAAACACTTCAAACGGCATCAGAGGGTGCTCCAGCATGGGCACCATTTGAAATTAAGATTTCCATTCCGAAGGATAAAATTCCGACAAACGGGGCATTGATTCTTCATTTATACGAAAGAAGTGCAAAAGACGGTTCGATCACAAACCTTTATCATGCAAAACTTCAACAATTCCAATAAAAACAGGGAAGGGTCAGACGATAAGTCTGACCCTATTTTTTCTTGAATTAACCAAAGGTTATTGAAGTTGGTCTAATTCATTTTGCAATTCGCGGAGTTGTTCTTTTTCGGCTGTTGTAGAGTTAGCATATGCAGAAGAAAGTGCATTTTTAGCAACCGAAACGGCATCCTGTAAGGATGTATCACTTTGGCCAGCACTCGCTAATTTCGCAACTTCTACGGTTTCACGAGCCTTTTGGAATAAACGGTTTCCCATATTAGATGCCTCCAAGTGATGAGTTTTCGACATTCGCTTTTTTCTTTGCTTCTGCTTCAGCTAGAGTGGAACGGTAAGGAAAGCGCTGAGCATGTTGTTGAACAGCATCTGCACCTTGATGAACAAATCGTTTTGATTTATTACTACCCATCCGTAAATTCCCCCTTTAACAGCTTTAAAAGAAGTGCTTATTTGTAGCACCAGTTATATTGTTTGAGTTTTACGTTTGGGTTATATCAGGTAATTATTTCTGAACCAACCTACTTATTTTTCTCCAATTTTAGAACATCCTCTAAATAAAGGGCAATTCCGTCTTCTTCGTTAGTCATTGTTATATGGTTAGCAATACTTTTTAACTCATCAATCCCGTTACCCATGGCAATTCCGTGACCAGCGTATTCAATCATTTCCAAATCATTGTCTTCATCTCCAAAAGCAATAATTCTGTCTTTTGGAATTTGATAATAGTCAGCAACCTTTTGAATTCCAACAGCTTTATTTAATCCTGATTTAACAATTTCAATCACGTGCCAAGGGGCTGCCCATTTGCGATGATCGACTACCTCGGCATGCATGTCAGAAAGATACTTTCGGATTTTATCTGCAATTTCTTCATCGGGGTGGATTAGTAATGAAGTTGGATCATGTTTTAAGATTTTTCGTAAATCACCCGTTTCAATATTTGGTTTCCCCATTCCAAAAATATCTAACATTGTTTCATCGTGAAAATGAAAATATACATCATCAATTACTTCCGCTAAAATATTTTTTACACGGAGCTCGTCGGCAACATCAACAATTTCTTTTACCGTTTTTAAATCGAGCGTATCATGATAAACTCCCCAATTTTGATCAAGTGGGTGATGGACAAATGCTCCATTGAAATTAACAATTGGTGTTGTAAGGCCAAGTTCTTGGTAATACATTGAACTCGAACGGTAAGGCCTTCCCGTCGCAATCATCACCATATGGCCGGCTTTTTTGGCTTCTTCTAAAGCGTCTTTTGTTCTTTTTGAGATCGTTTTATCATCTTTTAGTAGAGTACCATCTAGGTCAAGTGCAATTAAATGTTGTTTAGTCATATCAATCTCCTTGTGAACCTTATCTCTTTCCTTAACTTAAACAGATATTAAAATAATCGTCAATTGAAAAGTCAATATTTTTCAATAAACTTCCAACAAATGATACACTAGAGGATGGCAAAAGTTTTCATAAAAGGAGTACATACAAAAAGATGATTATTATCGAAAATAAGAAATATGCAGAAATACCAGCATTACATATTGTTAAAAATCAGTTAAAAGACGAAGCGTTACCGTTGATCCTTTTTGTACATGGATTTGGCAGTGCGAAAGAACATAATTTACACTATGCTTATCTTTATGCAGAACAAGGATTTCGGGTAGTATTGCCTGAAGCTGACTATCATGGTGAAAGAGATAGGGGCATAGATGATCATGCAATGGATTTTAAGTTTTGGGATATTGTCGTCAATGAAATTAAAGAACTTCAAATAATTAAGGACGAACTGCTAAACCAAGGCCAAATTGATGAGGCAAGAATCGGTGTGGCAGGTACTTCAATGGGAGGTATCGTGACATTAGGGGCATTGACCCAATACCCATGGATTAAGGCTGCAGTAAGTTTAATGGGTAGTCCATATTATGAAGAGTTCTGTCGGGGGCAAATTGAGGAATTGAAGCGACACGACATTGAACTTCCTTTCTCTGATGCAGAGTTGGAAGAAAAATATGCAGAATTACGGAAATATGATTTAAGCATGCAACCTGAAAAAGTAAACGGAAGACCATTGTTTTTCTGGCATGGTGAAAAAGACAAGATGGTTCCTTTCAAATACACGTATGAATTTTACCAAGAAATTAAACCACTGTATAAGGGGAAAGAGGAGAATCTATCTTTTATTGCTGATACACGAGCAGATCATAAAGTGACAAGAGAAGGACTACTCGCGTCTGTTGAATGGTTTAAAAAGCATCTATAATAAGAGAGAGAACGTGCCACAGTCGACACGTTCTTTTTCATTTGATTTATCGGATTCCTAGTGCGATTTTAGCGTACCGGCTCATCATATCTTTGTTCCATGGTGGATTCCAAACGATGTTAACATCTACGTCTTTTACTTCTGGCAATTCAGTAAGAACGCGTTTTACATCCATTGCAATCGTTCCAGCAAGTGGGCATCCCATGGATGTTAATGTCATTGTAACTTGAGCGACACCCTCATCGTTCATATCCACATCATAAACAAGACCTAGGTTAACAATATCAATTCCTAACTCAGGGTCTACCACTTGTTCAAGCGCCCCCAACATATTTTCCTTTAAAGCTTCATCCATTTAAAACCTCTCCTTTCGAGAAATAGCTTATTTAAAAGGTGTCTAGCTCCAGGTGCCATCGGCTTGAGGTCATAAGCCAATCGCTTCTGAAGGTAAAGAACACCTTCTGTCAGCGCTCGTCTTATGCTTGTCGCCGATATACGGCGCCTTGCGCTTTTCTTAAGTATAACGAAACAATCTAAGAATGTGAAATCCCCTGCATTTTGCTAAATATAGTTAACCTCTGAGTTGCTTCATGGCAGCTTCAGACATCCGTTCAGGGGACCAAGCAGGATGCCATACCATTAAAACCTCTATATCATTTACTTCTTCAAGGTAGGCAACTGCATGCTTTACTCCACTGGTAATACTATCATGTAGTGGGCAACCAGGTGTAGTTAGCGTCATTTCAATATACACATTATTATTTTCTTTAATATTAATTTCATAAATAAGTCCTAAATCAACAACATTAATATTTAATTCAGGGTCAATCACTTGTTTTAACTGCTCAAGGATTTTTTCTTTTAATTCCATTATGTTTCTCCCCTTTTATTTAAATAGAACCCTTATAATGCTGTAACTGAAAAAGAATGCTGAAGCGACAAAAATACTTTGACCAATCGAAAAGATAAGCAATTGTCCTGTGGCAAGGGCCAAAATTACGACAATACAACCAGCAACGAAACCTGTAAAAATGGGTATTGCCATTTTTTCATCAATCATTTGTTTTAAAGTAGGAACATCGCTTTTACCAATCTGTTTGCTATATTTATGTGTCCACCAAAGAAAAGGAATAATTTTATATAAATAGCCAAGAATGCTACCTGCAACCCATAAAAAGATATAAAGAAAGACTAGTACACCATATAATTTGTAATACCCTGGTAAGAGAGCAAGAACCATTCCGAAAAAGTGAATAACTAAGCCAAAACAAATGGCAATTAATGAAAAAATAAATGGTTTATCAAGCTTTTTCTTTAATCTAACCTTGATGATAGTGGAAATATGGTAAGAAAATAAGGCGAAACCAGCAAAAAGCAAAACCATACCAACTTGTAACATTAGGTTCAATTCAGTAATAAAGCTGAAAATGGTTACAACAAGTCCGAGGGCATAAACAAAATAAACCCAACTTGATAGTTTCATCGAAAATCCGTGTGCTAACGAAAACATAGGAACCATTTTATAGGAAAAGCCGAAAATTAAAAATGTAAACCATCCTGCGGCACCTAGTAGAATATGACTTTTTAGAACAGCAAAATGATCTAGGTGAGCTATTCCAGCACCTAAATTAACAATCAATAGAATTCCTAACGAAATAGTGAGTAACAAGCAAAATAGAGCACTACCAACGAATGCAGTTAGAATGTTTTTCTTTGCCTGTTTTTTCATTGTCATAAACATTTGAACAAGAAATAATAATATTCCAATTATAGCGAGTGATCCTGTAAAAATAGAAATGGCTGGTGAAAAAGAAAGAGTGATGCCAAATCCGCCAAACCCAATTGCCGTAATCCAAAATTGAATAAATCCGAATTTTTCACTCCAAATCGGAGTCAAAAATGCTACCGGTATAAGCTGATACATTGCCCCCATCGCAACCATTAAGGCCCAACCAAGAATAAGTAAATGAGCTGATGATAGAATGGCAGGGGCCCTAAAGTTCCCATCAATCACCATATGTCCATTGAATAGCAGGATGACTTGGGATGTGACCAATGCCGCAACACTAAATAAAATGAAAGAAAGTGGTAGCCTGATATTTGTTTCATTTGATAATTGAGGTATCATGATCAAGCAGCTCCTTATTTTGTAATCTCAATTTGAAAGCCGCCTTCAGGATGTGGTTCTGTTATATGCTTGTAACCAAGTTCTTCAAGCTGTTCATATAAAAACATAGGTTTACGATCATTTATAATCGTCAATGTTTCACCTTTGTTTAGTTTCTCGAGAGCCTTTAACGTTCGCATCATTGGAGTTGGTGGCTCAAGACCTCGGTTATCTAATATCATTATTTGTCACCTCTTTTAGTAAAGGTAACCTTCCAATGTTTTTTATCAATTTGCTCTACCTCGTTTGAAAACCCTTTTGCCTTTAAAATAGGAAATAAAGGAGTCGGTTTGAATGGAGCATGTAAGATGAATGTATCTCCATTCTGTAGAGGTTTAACGGCTTCCATAATCTTTTGAAATGGCTCAATCTTATTTTTAAGATCTTCCCTAACATCTACTTCTACTACTTTTGATTCCACTTGAAAGTCCCCCTTATCAACGTTTATAAACTAATGATAATCATTTTCAATGAGAAACGTTGTGACCTGAATCACAAATGCAAATTTTATTTAGGATTGTCAATTAGGCTGAAAGTTAGTTTTAGAAAATCTCATCATGCAGTTTCATATGATCTAATAAGTAATAACCGTCTGTAGTCAAGTCAACAATATGCTTCTTTTTCAAAACAGAAATCGTTCGACTCACTGATTCACGAGTTGTTCCGATCATATTAGCGAGTTCTCGATTTGTAAAATGAGTTGTAAGTTTAAAGCGATTTCCAGTCTTTTCACCATTACTCCTACATAGACGAAGTAAAAGCATTATGATTTGTTCTTGGGTGCTTAACAAAATTTGTTCTTCTAGACGTTTTTGGAGGTCTATTATTTTTTCACCAAGCACTTTAAAAATTTTTATGCAAAGCTCAGGATTTTTTAGCAATATGTCTTCAAACTTATCAATGGGGGTGAAGATGATATTTGAATCCTCGATTACTTCGGCATGTGCGGGATATCCGCCTTTTCGAAAAAAGCCAGCATGAGGAAACATTTCTCCTGCTTCTAGAACAGAAACAATTTGTTCCTTCCCATGCATATCAGACTTGTAAATTTTTACTTTTCCAGATTGGATGAAAAATACACGATCAAGTGGATCGTCTTGCATAAAGATAAACATCTTTTGTTTATATAATCGTGACTGTGAAATTTCTACAATTGGGTCGAGTTCTTCTGATGTTAGTTCCCGAAACAAGGGTACTCCTTTCAATTGTTCACGAATCGATGGCAATCCCATCTGTCTCACTCCTTGTTCAAAATAAACTATATATGCGGTTACTCAACATTTAGTGTAACAATTCCACTTTTTAAAACAGTGATATAAATCATAGTCGGTGAGGATGACAACAATGTTCAAAAATTGGACACAAAAAAGCTAGGAGTCAAACTCCTAGCTTAGTTATCATGCTTTTCTTCAGCGCAATTAAAGCAAAGTATTCCATTTTTATCATCTAATACAACACCATTAATAAAACCATCTAAACAAAAAATATCTTTTTCACATTCCTTACATTTGCCTACAAATTCCTTCATGTGTTCACCCCGTTAATTCTTTTAAACTCCACAATCATGAAGAATGACAAGATGTTTACGTGGGATATTCATTTAATCTAATTATCGCATAGTTTTCGGAACATATGATAAAAAACATACGTAAATAGTGATTTGCTTCACAACATGGTCTAAAAAGACTCGGGTACAATGGACCCATAAATCAAAAGGAGGAATTTTAAAATGGTATTTGCAGCGAAAGTAAACGCACCAGATTATGCACCGAAGGATAAGCATCCAACAATCTTTAGAACATTTGATAGTTTACAACCAGGTGAAATCATGGAGCTATCAAATGACCACGATCCAAGACCACTCCAATACCAGTTTATGATCGAACGTGGTGACGCATTCACTTGGGAATACCTTGAACAGGGACCAGAAGTATGGCGCGTTGCAATCGGTAAAAAATAAAAAATCAATCGCAGATTCCAATCTCTTACATAGTGTAGGCATGGTCTTTAAAGGCTTTGTTTACACTTTTTTTGATTCATGATGAATTTTGTTTGGTAGGCTGTTTCATTCATGCTACTATGAAGAAAAAATCAAAAGGGTGTTTACTGATGAAAATCCCGACATTCATAGGTGTTCTTTTGGCTGGGGGGGAATCAAGGAGATTCGGAAGCCCTAAGGCATTTGCGCAATTTCAAAACAAATATTTTTACGAATATGCAGTTGATGCATTAAAAGATAACGTGGACCAACTTTATATTGTGAGCCATCCTGTATTAGAAGAGCAATTTCGAAACGAAGCCTCGATTTCCATAATTCAGGATTTACCTGAATTTCAGGGCAATGGACCACTCGCTGGCATATTCACAGTCATGCAGAAAACAAACTCAGATTGGTATGTAATTTTACCTTGTGATACTCCTTTTGTTACAGACAATCTAGTAAAGCAGCTTATTACTTTTACCAATGATCAAAGTATTGATGCAATCGTACCCATTATCAATGACAGACAACAGCCATTAATTGCCGTGTATCATGCTAGAGTCGCAAAAAAGATTGAACAATTACTTAAAGATAAAAAATTAAAAATGACACAGTTATTAGGCACTTGCAATGTAAAATTTGTTACCGACCAAGATCTTCAGCTACAAGGTATGGAATTTGAGAATATCAATAATAAAACTGAATATGAAAAAATAAACCATAAGCCGACTTGAGGATCACACGATATATGTCACAAAGACGTTGCCATATTACATCGCAACGTCTTTGTTATTATTATTCAAGTCTAACACTCATAATTTTCTGAAAAATGTGATAAAATAATAATATCTGAGCTATCTTTAAGGAGGGATTATGTTTGAGAGTAGGCTTAATTTTAGGTATAGTAACCTCTGGACTTCTACTATTAATTGGTTTGTCTACTCGTCAATTTGAAACTTATTCAGTTATTTCTGGGACTTTGGGTATAATATGTTTTTTACTTGCAGGAATTGTATCTGATACCTTTGTAAGTGGCGATCGTGCCAGAGCGAACTATTACACCGAAAGCAAAAAAGAACGCAAAACAAGAATTCGATATTCCTATTTGTTTTTCCTCTTGGGGGCTCCAAACCTACTTGTAGCTGTAGTGTTAACCCTCAATTACATTTAATTTCTTCAAAGAATATTTCTTCATTTCAATTTCATATATTTTTGTTGTCTAGCTCCATCGCCTACCCCCTTGAGGTCATAAGCCAATCAGTCAAGAAGGATAAAATGCATCCTTCTCGCCAGCTTTTCTTATGCTTTTCGGACTTGCACACGATGTGCTGGCGTCTACGTTTGCCACAGGACGTGGCAGTAGTAAGTAGACGTTCAATTTCAAGGTGCTTACGCTTTTCTTAATTTGTGAACAATTTTAAACACCTCCGTTTCCTGTGATGTACCTCACATTGCTCACTATTTTATAATGCTAAAATGTGTACATTAACAAGGGAGGTTTGCCTCATGTTTGAAAGAGACTATAACGAAGTTCCATTTATTGTGATTTGGGAGCTTACAAGGGCTTGCCAATTAAAATGTTTACATTGCCGTGCCGAAGCCCAGTATAAAAGAGACCCTAGAGAGCTTTCCTTTGAAGAGGGGAAAAAGCTAATCGACCAAATATATGAGATGAATAATCCGATGCTTGTATTCACAGGTGGGGACCCGTTAATGCGGACTGACGTTTATGACATTGCCGAATATGCAATTAAAAAAGGTGTGCGCGTTTCCATGACACCAAGTGCAACACCAAATGTAACAAAAGAAGCCATTCAAAAGGCGAAAGAAGTAGGATTAGCTCGCTGGGCATTTAGCTTAGATGGTCCAACTGCTGAAATTCATGACCATTTCCGCGGAACAAATGGTTCATTCGATTTAACAATGAGAGCCATTAAATATTTACATGAACTTGAAATTCCAATTCAAATCAACACTGTAATATCAAGATACAATGTCCATGCATTAGATGAAATGGCAAAATTAGTTGAGGACCTCGATTGTGTATTATGGAGCGTCTTTTTCCTAGTACCTACTGGTCGTGGAAAAGAAACGGATATGATTTCTCCAGTTGAACATGAAAAGGTATTTCGCTGGTTGTATGACCTTAGTAAACGTGTGAAATTTGATATAAAAACGACTGCTGCACAACACTATCGCCGTGTAGTTATTCAATCAAAATTGCGTGAAACAAAGGATGCAAAACAACAAATCCGCTATGAAGATGCCCTTATGCAAGGGAAAACGGGGCAAATTGATGGACTTGGAAGAGCGCCACAAGGTGTAAACGATGGGAATGGATTCGTCTTTATTTCTCATACTGGAGATGTGTATCCGAGTGGTTTATTACCTGTAAAAGCAGGAAATGTTCGTGAGACCCCACTTGCTGAAATTTATCGTGAATCCCCAATCTTCAAAGATTTGCGTAATCCTGACAAATATAAAGGGAAATGTGGAGTATGTGAATTTAGACATGTATGTGGTGGATCCCGTTCTCGTGCATATGCCATGACAGGAGATTACATGGAGAGTGAACCATTCTGTGTATATATTCCTGAAGCACTTCGTAAAAAAGAAAGAACATTACATTAAAATACCTAAGACCCATGGAGCCCGTGGGTCTTTTCTTTAGGTTATTCAATACTACAATATTTAGCTGGACATTCCTCGCACTGTATTGCTTTTTTTATATATCCTAAATCGTGAATAGTGATATAGCCCTTTTGAACAGAAATGATATCCTTCACTCGTAAATCATGCAGCATCCGGTTTACACTTTCTCTTGTGGTTGCACAAAAATTAGCTAGTTCCTGATTGGTCAGACGTAGGTCAATTAAAGTGCCGTTTTCCTTTTCCACCCCATAGCTGTTGGTCATCCTAATTAATGTGGAATATAATGCTCCTTTTTTGCCTAATAAAACAAGGTCTCTAAACTTTGTTTGTGTTTTTCGGAAATGATCACTCATCCACTTCATAAATTCAAATGCTAGTGTTGTATTTTCAAAGAGTTTTTTTTCTAATTCATCCTTTTGAATTACAGCAATTTCACAATCCTCCAATATCCTGCAATCAAATAAATATTTAGGTTGATCTGTAAATAGGGTCAACTCCCCAACGATTTCATTTTGGCTACAGATTCGAAGCGATAACTCATTGCCATCCGATGTCCCTTTACTTACTTTTACACGCCCCGATAGAATCAGATAGAGTTCAGAAGCTTTCATTCCTTCACGAAATAAATAGGTTCCTTTTTTCATATTGATGACTTGATTAGCTGATTTAAGAAGTTCGGTTAATTCATCTGAAATAGTTGATTGATGTAAAGCTAATTTACTCATAGGTACCACCTTCCATATAGGAATGCTATACTTGTTTCTAAGGAAATCATATAATGTTAGGCATACATTAGGTGTATAATAAATCACACATCCTTCATTTATTAAGCATAATACCTTAGAAAATAAGGATTCCTGACTTTTTGAACAATTTTTAACAATTGAGGTTTGCATAATGGAACTTACTTTTTGGTCACCTATTAAACTATCGATAATCATTGCTATCACGGCCGGTTGTATTGTCTTACTTCTAGGCTTAATCATAGGCAAATGGATGTCACATAAGCAATTTAGAGGCAAACTCTTTCTGGAAACAGTGTTAATGCTGCCACTGGTTCTGCCTCCGTCGGTTGTTGGTTTTTTATTAATTGTAATTTTTGGACGAAATAGTTTTGTAGGAATGTTCCTTGAGAAATTAACAGGACAACCGATTATGTTCACGTGGTTGGCAGCTGTTATTGCTTCTTCTGTCGTTGCATTTCCGTTAATGTACCAATCTGTAAAGACGGGATTTCAAACAGTAAATACAGATATTGAGGATGCGGCAAGAACGGATGGAGCAAATGAATTTAGTATATTTCTGTTCATTTCGATTCCTTTATCGTTGAAAGCAATTGTAACGGGTTTTATCTTGAGTTTTACTCGAGCACTTGGGGAGTTTGGTGCAACCTTGATGTTTGCGGGCAATATACCAGGAAAAACACAAACACTACCAACAGCAATCTATGTTGCCATTGATAGCGGAAATATGGAATTGGCCTGGCTATGGGTATTAACAACGGTCTTCATCTCATTCCTAATGCTAGCGTTAACCTACTTAATTAAATAGTCGTTATAAAAAGATGCATTCTTGACAAGAATGTGTCTTTTTTTGTTTCAGTCCCATTTTGTGACAAACTTAACAGATTTATGGCCGAGCAATATGTGACAATCTTGCTGAAAAGAGAAATTAGGAGGGGGTTTCTTTGTACCAAACAGCCGCTTGGTATCTTTCCATTATTTTAATGGCCTTAATTACAGTTATTTTTATTACCGTCGTATTAAAAACCAATAAACGAAGAGAGTATGAACCAATTCAGAAAAAATGGTACCGTTTTAGAACGATTTATTTCTTAGTTCTACTCGTTGTATTTGGAACTTTAACGTATTTTACACTCCAGGATCTTCCATTTGAAAGACCGGTATATGGACAAGAAGAAAATCCAGTCATTGTCGATGTTGAAGCCGTTCAATTTGGATGGAACATGAGTCAAATGGAATTCAAAGTGGGAGAGCCAATTGAATTCGATATCACAAGCTCAGATGTTAACCATGGCTTTGGTATCTATGACAAAGACATGAATTTATTAGCACAGACTCAGGCAATGCCAGATTATACTAATACGGTTTACTACACATTCTCGGAGCCTGGGACATATCAAATATTATGTATGGAATACTGTGGGCTTGCTCACCATCTCATGGTTGGTGAAATTGTTGTAACAAATTAAGGAGGGGGTTAACAATGTCTACTAATATGGTAATGGGAGCGACAAATAACTCCCGAAACAAAACAATCGCTATTTATCTATTAACAGGAAGCCTCATCATTTTTTCAATGATGGTATTCGGAGTCTTAATGCTACTTGCACAAGGAAAAATGATTGATGTGGACCCTGCATTCTTTTATGAAATTATGACCGTCCATGGAACGGGAATGATAGGGGCCGCAGCATTAGCCGCAGCTGCAGTCATGTGGTTCTTCTTAAGTAAATATGTAAAATTAAGCAAAGCAATTTTAATCACAAATTTTATCACATTCATAATCGGTGTCCTAATGGTATTGGTAGGAATATTTGTATTTGACTTTGCGGGAGCTTGGACGTTTTTATATCCGCTACCAGCTATCTCTGCTGGTGGATGGGAGATGGCGGGGGCAACATTATATTTAGGTGGTATGCTCATACTTGGTGTGGGATTCTTATTATTAAATTTGGATGTTGCTAGAGCGATTATTAAACAATATGGAAGTTTAGGAGAAGGTTTAGGGTGGTCTATCGTCTTCGGTAAGGTAAAAGGCTATGGTCCCCCAGCAGCTGTCGTTGCTAGTACAATGGTTTCAATTGTAAACACCACTGCATTAATCGCAGGTGCAACAGCACTCGTTATGAACCTTATTAATCTATATATTCCAACAATCAAAATTGATCCACTGCTTGCAAAAAATCTAACATATGCATTTGGTCATATCTTTGCAAATTCTATTATTTACATGGGGGTTATCGCAGTTTATGAGATATTAGCGGCTTATACAAATCGACCATGGAAGGCAAACCGCCCATTCTTAATTGCGTGGAACTGTTCAACATTATTTACGATTACTATCTATACTCATCACTTGTTAATGGACTTTGCATTACCAAAGTGGATGATTATAATTGGACAAGTGCTCTCCTATGCAAACGGATTACCAGTATTAGTTATCACAGCCTACGGTGCGCTAATGATTGTCTATCGTTCAGGAATTAAATGGGACATTGCCTCTTCGTTCATGTTTTTATCCATGTTTGGTTGGGTAATCGGAGTCGTACCAGCAATTATTGATGCAACAATTGTTGTAAACCATGTCATGCATAACACAAAATGGGTACCAGGTCATTTCCATATGTATATGGGATTAGGTGCAACTGCGATGTTATTTGGTTTTATGTATTACTTGGCAAAAGTGAATAAAAAAGAGAAGGAAACAGCAATTGATGGAATTGGCTTTTGGGTATACATCATGTTTTTCATTGGATTATGTGGATCTTTTCTATTTTCCGGTAAGGTCGGAGCTCCAAGAAGATGGGCGGAGCATTTTCCAGAGTGGATTCCATATGACCGTATGGGAGCTATTTTCGGTATCTTTATAGTCTTAGCTGTATTGATATTTATAATCCGCTTTTGGAATTTCTGCAGGTCAATTGATTATAAATTTAAAGAAAAAATAGGATCAGATCGTCATGTTGCGTAAAAGTATTGGAATTCTATTTGCACTTGTAGCGGGTCTTTCATTGCTATGGATAGGTACAGATGGATTACGGGCTTTTACGGCTGAGAAAGCAAGAATTATTGAATTAGAAAGGGAGCAGCCAAAGCTCCCATCTGCTACATTAATTGATTCCAATTCAGAAAACTTTCAACTACAAGAGTTAAAAGGGAAATATACGCTTTTAACCTTCATGTATACATCGTGTGGGGACGTATGTCCGGTTTTAGAAAGAAATTTTGCAGAAATTTATGAAAATATTCCTAATGATGTCCTAGGGAAAGAAGTTGTGCTTGTAAGCATAAGCTTTGACCCAGAGAATGATTCTCCGACGGTATTAAAATCATATTCTAATCATTTTGGTGCAGATGGGGAGCATTGGAAAATGGCCACTATTCAGGATGAGCAGGAATTAAAGAATGTCCTTGACGCCCTTGAAGTAGTAGTTATCCCTAATGAATACGGGGGCTATGAGCACAATTCTGCATTTTATGTGATTAATCCAGATGGAAAATTAACGAATATCTTTGATTACCAAACACCACAAGTTGTTGTGGAATACATGGATTCTATCCTATTCTAGAGGTGAAAATATGTACCGTTTTCGATATGTAATGATAGGGCTACTTTTACTTCTATTCGTTTCACTTCCGTATATAAGGTCATTGTTAGAAGAGAGTATGGTTGGAACAATGCTTATTCAATATCCACTATTAATAGGAAGTGGATTTTTTCTTGCAAAAGGGTTTCCGAGAAAATGGCGAGGTTTCTTCGTGTTTTACAATGAAAAAGGTATTGCGGGTATATTTACAGCAATATGCGTTGTAGGGTTTTGGCTGTTGCCTAGGTCAGTAGATGCCGCACTTAATGAGCCAATCATGGAGATTGCGAAATATATGAGCCTATCACTTCTTGTGGGGGTACTCTTGTTTTATAGTTGGCAACTGCTAGGTCCGATAAGTAAAGCCTTTATTTGGGCTAATCTGATTTCTATGATTTTTGTGATGAGCTGGCTTTATTCAGTATCACCAGTCCGTCTTTGTAATAACTACTTAGTGACAGCCCAACAACAGCTTGGAAAAGCGATGTTTGTATTAGGAGTAGCGATCTGTATTTTATTTATTGGACGGGTATTTTTAGGAAAGCCAGAAATCAATAAGAATACAACTATGAAAAAAAGGAAATATATTAACCTGAATATTCATGCAAAAGAACTGGATGAACGGATGACATAAAAAAGAGCTGACATATGTCAGCTCTTTTTGATTTGGTGTTAGTTGCCAGCCGCAACTCTTGGAAAAAGTATATTATTTTCTAAATGAATATGCTCGAATAAATCTGCTTCAAGTGCCTCGAGACGTTGGTAGACAAGACGATACGTTCCACATGCACCGATTGGTGGTTGGAAATCATTTGTGATGTTACGAATTTCTTTTATAATATTTCCGGCCTCATCATGATCGTCTTCTAATTCGATTACATGCTTCTTCACTAATTCATGATTTTCAGCAGTTGGTTCGTTTTCAAATTTTACGATGAGTGGAAACGAATCTGCTTCTTCTTTAATAGTGTGTTGTTCTAGCTCAACCTTCAATTGATTAAAAAGTGAATGTACCCTTGCTAGGTGTGGATGATTTCCACCGTGAACGCGTAATACCTTTGTTACATATGGACTAAGCTGTGGAAGTTCTTCATTTAAATAACGATGGTGTTTATTAACGATATGATCAATTAATTCTGAATAGCTCGCAGCTTTCCAATCCACCGTTTTTTCATTTAATTCTTTCAAGTCTTGGTAAAGAGCATTTAGTTTAGTTAAAACTTCATCTTTTGAAAGATTTCTTTCCTCAATTGCATCTATAAGTGGTCGGTTTCCACCAAAACAAAAATCAATTCGAAGTTTTTTGAAAAGGTCTCCAGCCTTCGGAAACTCAGTTACAATTTCTCCAATGATATGTTGTTCAGTAAAAGTGTGTTCCATGATTCTACCTCCTATTTAGTAAGCTACTTCTAGCATAGCTTGTAACACAATCAAATGAGGTGATGCGAATCACACTTTTGCTAAATAATCGTCGAAAAATAAGGTGAAAGTGATGGAAATCACAAATACAAATGGGACAAGTTTGATAATATTAAGCTATAGTAAGATGGCTGCAAGGAGTTGGCGTAAATGTTTATTCGTAAACAATATATAGAAGATCTCGAAAAAGAAAATATCCAACTAAAAAGAGAATTAGAAGAATTAATAAATGAAAGAGATCGGCAAAATGAAAGCACTGCTACGTTTATTAAACATTTTTACGAAGAGCTTGTGGCGACTATTGAACAGCATGAGCATGTCAATGGACAGCATCATGTTCTAGGTGAACTCGTAGCAAAAATAAAGTCTAAATTCGATAGAGTGGAAGAGTTAAGTCTCTTATCCTTTCAAAATTCAACGAAATTATATGAAAATGGTCAATCCTTACTATCAGCAGCAAGTGATATGGTTACAAAATCAACGGAAGGAAAGAACGAAGTATTAGAGGTTGAATCAATCATGAAAAAGCTTGGAAGCCAATTAAATGATACATCTGAAAAAATGAATCATCTTAATAGCCGCTCAAGGGAAATCGAGGATATTGTTGGAGTCATTAAAGAGATTGCAGATCAGACCAATTTATTAGCATTAAATGCCTCAATTGAAGCTGCTAGGGCAGGTGAGCAGGGGAAAGGTTTTTCAGTTGTGGCTGCAGAGGTTAGAAAATTAGCAGAGAGTACGGCAGTTAGTACGGAGCATATTAGTTCACTCACAAAGGCGATTCAGAAAGAAATCAATGAATCCTTACAATCGACTACACACAGTACAAGTCTTGTTCATTTAGGGGTTGATGTAAGTATAAATACAACCGAAAGATTTAATTACATTATGACAGTGATTCAGTCTGTGCAACAAGAAGTTCACTTGGTCTTGGACACAATCGAGGAACAAAAGGAGTTTTCACAAGATGTAATGAATGAAATATCAAATACAAAAGAGCTATTTGATAATGCTAATCATTTAATTGTTCAACATATTATAGATGCTAAAGTTGTTGATGATAAATTAGAAGAAGGAATTATTCAACTTAATGACATCACTGCAAGAAAGTAGTGGTTTTTGTTTAAATATACTACAATAGGAAAAAAGTAGATAAAAGAAGCGAGTGGATAACATGGTTGAAAAACGAACACCGATACCGGTTCCAGAAGCGGTATCTCGTGTAATGGAATTTGCGGGTACAGGTACAAAAGAATTAGTACCGATAGAGGCCAGTTATGGACGATTTTTAGCAGAGGATTTAATTGCTGATCACGATGTCCCTCATTTCAATCGTTCCCCATATGATGGCTTTGCTTTAAGGTCAGCGGATACAATAGACGCCAGACAGGACCATCCAATTGAATTTGAAGTAATAGAAGAAATTGGAGCAGGTTCAATTGCTACGAAAAAGGTAGATGCTTTTCAAACAGTTCGAATCATGACAGGGGCGCAAATGCCAGCAGAATGCGATGCGGTTGTGATGCTGGAATTGACAAATGAATACGAACGTAATGGCAAAAAATACATGTCGATTAAAAGACCTTTTAAATCCGGAGATAATGTTTCATTCCAAGGTGAAGATACAAAAAAAGATTCTGTCCTAGTCGAAAAAGGAATATTCATTAACCCTGGAGTAAAAGCACTTTTAGCAACCTTTGGTTATCATCAAGTTGAAGTGGCAAAGAAACCTGTAATCGGCATTTACGCTACAGGAACAGAGTTGCTTGATGTTAATGAGGGATTACTACCTGGGAAAATTCGTAACAGCAATTCTTATATGGTCAGCGCACAAATTGAAAGAGTAGGTGCAAAGCCCAACTATTTCGGTAAACTCTCGGATGATTTTGACCTTTGCTATGAGGCAATCAAAAACGCATTAGATGAAGTTGATATTCTCATTACAACGGGTGGAGTTTCAGTTGGGGATTATGATTATCTACCGGCAATTTATGAAAAATTAGGTGCAGAAGTATTATTTAATAAAATTGCAATGAGACCTGGTAGTGTCACAACGGTTGCTCAACTAAATGGCAAGCTATTGTTTGGCTTATCCGGCAATCCGTCTGCCTGTTATGTTGGCTTCGAATTATTAGTAAGACCAGTGGTGCGAACAAGATTATATTCGAATCATCCACATCTAATAAAAATACAAGCTGAACTCAATGCTGACTTTCCAAAACCAAACCCATTTACAAGGTTTGTACGGAGTAGGATTAGTTTCTCTGATGGTAAAATTTTGGTGACGCCTAGTGGGCTTGATAAATCCAATGTAGTCTCCTCGCTTGCCGGGGCGAACGCATTAATGGTGTTACCCGGTGGAACACGTGGGTTTGGAAAAGGCGACGAAGTTGATGTGTTATTACTGGAAGATCAGGAAGGAAGTATGTGGCCTTGGAAATAAGGTTTCCACTTTTACAAATTGTTGGATATCAAAACAGTGGGAAAACAACGTTAGTTGAAAAAATTGTAAAAAGAGGCACAGAACTTGGGGTTAGGATTGCAACAATTAAACATCATGGACATACAAGCAATCTGAAGGGACTTAATAAAGAAAAAGATTCTTCCAGACACTTTAAAGCCGGTGCATCTGCAACCATTGTTGAAGGCGGTGGAAGTCTTCAGTTAGAAGCAAAGACTGCCGGCTGGACTTTAGAAAAGCTCATTCAGCTGTATGCTTTTTTTGAAAATGATATGGTATTAATTGAAGGGTTTAAATTAGCTGATTATCCCAAAATTGTTCTGATTAGGAATGACGCGGACAAGGAGTTGCTAACTTCATTAACAAATATAGTAGCAGTTATTTCTTGGATTCCAATCGAATCTAATTTTCCTCTTTTTCATATAAAAGATGAAGAAATTTATTTAGAATGGGTATTTAACTTTATTCAAAAAGGATAAATGAAGTAATGAAGTTTAAAGGAGCAATTCTGAGTTGAATGAAGTTAAATGTCTCCGGCAGATGCAACAGATTTTTTAATGAAGTTTACGAGAATAAGATCAGAGACTAAGAATGCCACGTCCTGTGGCATCTTCTTTTGTGACCCACATCGTGTGGCCTAAAAAGTCTGTGCGCAAATACGCCTATGCGTATCTGGATTGAAGGAGGTAAATCAATGAATAATACTTTATATAAAATTACGAAAGAACCTATCAATGTTGAAGAAGTTACGAATAAAGTCGTTAGACGTGAGGCCGGTGCTGTTACTACTTTTATCGGCACAGTCCGCGAATTCACTAAGGGGAAACGGACCCTCTATTTAGAATATGATGCATATGTTTCAATGGCAGAAAAAAAGCTTGCTCAAATTGGAGAGGAAATAGCTGAAAAATGGCCAGAAGCTAAAACGGCCATTATTCACCGAATTGGTCGATTGGAAATATCAGAAGCTGCTGTTGTCATCGCAGTCTCCACACCACATCGTAAGGATGCCTACGCTGCAAACGAGTATGCAATCGAAAGGATTAAACAGATTGTTCCCATTTGGAAAAAGGAGCATTGGGAAGATGGAGAAATGTGGATAGGCGATCAATTAGAGACAAAACAATATTTAACCGGTCAACCAGAAGAGGAGGATCTAAAATGATAACTGTTTTATTCTTTGCTCATTTACAGGAAATGGCAGGAACAGATAGAATAATTTTACATGAAAATGAGCTAACTGTAACAGATTTGAAAGAAAAGCTTTCGAACGACCATGGTATAATAAACCTTGACCAAATTATGTTTGCAATTAACGAAGAGTATGCAGTAGATAAGGACGTTGTAAAAGCAGGAGATACAGTGGCGTTGATTCCACCAGTAAGTGGAGGGTAATTATAAAACCATCGACTACTGGTGGTTTTTTTGTATAAAAAAACTGAATTATTTATAAAAATACAATTGATTTTATTTTTATACGGACTTATAATGAAACATATTTCAAAATTTAATTTGTTATTAAAAACAATGAGGTGGAAATATTGAAAGCGGCAATTATAGGGGTTACTGGTTATGGCGGAATTGAATTATTAAGACTATTGACAAACCACCCAACTATAGACGTTCATTCTGTTCACACTTCGTCTCAAACAGGGATGAAGCTTTCAGAGGTCTACCCCCATGTTACTAATCTGGTAAATCATTCTTTAGAAGAAATTGATATTCCTAAGATTGCAAATGAAGTTGATGTTGTATTTCTTTCTACACCATCAGGGGTATCAACCACGATTGTACCTGAACTATTGAAAGAAAATGTAAAGATTATTGATCTATCTGGGGATTATCGTTTAAAAAATCCTAGTGCATATGAACAATGGTATAAAAAGCCAAGCGCCCTACAAGCAGACCTAGACAAAGCTACATATGGTCTTCCTGAATGGAATAAAGAAGAAATTAAGAGTAGTAGTTTTATATCCAATCCTGGGTGCTATCCCACTGCAACAGTGCTTGGTTTAGCTCCGTTAGTGAAACATAAACTAATAGATGAAAAATCAATTGTGATCGATGCCAAATCAGGAATATCCGGAGCTGGAAAGAGTCCTTCTAGAACTACGCATTTCTCTGAAAGCAATGATAACTTTTCAATTTATAAGGTAAATCAACATCAACATATTCCGGAAATTGAACAGGTGATACAAGGGTGGGACGATTCAATCCCATACGTTACGTTTAGTACACATTTGGTCCCAATGACCAGGGGAATTATGTCAACGATGTATATCAATCGTGCAGTAGAGACACTTACAATGGACCAACTTTATGAACTTTATAAGGAAAGCTATCAAGATGCTCCATTTGTAAGAATCCGAGAAAAAGGCGCATTTCCTGCCACAAAAGAGGTTTATGGAACGAATTATTGTGATATTGGCCTTGCATTAGATGAGCGAACAAATCGAATTACCATTGTGTCAGTCATAGATAATTTAGTTAAAGGGGCTGCTGGTCAGGCCATCCAAAATGCAAATATAATGTTAGGTTTAGAAGAAAATACGGGATTACACTATGTCCCTCTATTCCCATAATAGAATTATGATTGATAGATAAGGAGTGACTTTGCATGATAGATATGAAGGAGATTCAAATAATAAAATTGGAAGAGGGAACTGTTGTAACCCCAAAAGGTTTTAAAACAGCAGGAGTCCATGCCGGATTACGTTATAAAAAGAAAGACTTAGGAGCGATTGTTTGTGATGTTCCGGCTAACTGTGCCGCTGTATATACGCAAAGTCATTTTCAAGCCCCTCCTTTAAAGGTTACGAAAGAGAGTATTGCCATAGAGAACAAATTACAGGCTGTTGTGATCAATAGTGCATGTGCTAATGCATGCACTGGTGAGCAAGGTTTGTTAGATGCATACGAAATGAGAGCTGAATCTGCAGCTCAGTTTGGTATTGAAGATCATTTAGTTGCAGTTGCTTCAACGGGTGTCATCGGGGAACTATTACCAATGGATAAAATTAAAGCAGGCATTAAACAACTTCAGCCAACTAATACAGTAGAAGCAGCTGAAAGCTTCCAAACGGCTATTTTAACAACAGATTTAGTTATGAAAAAAGCATGTTACCAAACAACAATTGATGGAAAGAAGATTTCAATTGGTGGAGCAGCAAAAGGCTCTGGGATGATTCATCCAAACATGGCAACGATGCTAGGTTTTGTAACAACTGATGCTAATATTGATTCAAACTCCCTACAAGCTGCAATAAAAACAGTGACAGATGTGACTTTTAACCAAATCACAGTCGATGGAGAGACCTCAACAAATGATATGGTTTTGGTAATGGCCAGTGGCTTGGCGGAAAATGATCTACTTACACAAGAACATCCTGAATGGGATTCATTTGTTTCTGCACTTCAATCCACTTTCGAAGATCTTGCAAAGCAAATTGCAAAGGATGGAGAAGGAGCTACAAAACTGGTCGAAGTGAATGTAACGGGAGCTGTATCTGATGTGGATGCACGTATTATTGCTAAAAAGATTGTTGGTTCAAACCTTGTTAAAACAGCAATCTATGGAGCAGATGCGAACTGGGGAAGAATTATTGGAGCGATAGGTCACAGTACAGCTACTGTGAATCCGGATAATGTAGATATTTCAATTGGAACAATCCAAATGCTAAAAGGAAGTCAGCCGTTGACTTTCTCAGAAGAGCTTGCAAAAGAATATCTTGAAGGTACTGATATTGTTATTCACGTTGACCTCCATTTAGGAAAAGGTACTGGTACGGCATGGGGCTGTGATTTAACCTATGATTATGTCAAGATAAATGCAAGCTACCGAACATAAGGAGACTTGAAATGGAGACAATTGTTATCAAATGTGGAGGTAGTATACTCAGTGAGTTGTCCGACTCATTTTTTAATAGTATTAAAGAATTAAAAAACAGTGGCTATAATGTAGTTGTTGTGCATGGTGGCGGGCCTGAAATAGCTGAGACCCTCTCCTCACTGAACTTAAAGAGCGAATTTGTTAACGGGTTAAGAAAAACAACAAAAGAGGTCCTTAATGTTGTTGAAATGGTATTATCAGGAACGGTTAATAAAAAGGTTGTAGTTGAGCTTGGGAAGGCTGGTATCCCAGCAGTTGGGTTATCTGGCTGTGATGCAGAACTAATAAAAGTGAAGCCTGTGGACCTTGCAAAATTGGGGTATGTTGGCGAAATTGTAGATGTTAATGTTTCATTCCTGGAGTTTCTAATTTCTCAAAATTATGTTCCGGTAATTTCTCCAATTGGGATTGATGAGGACTTTAGCAAATTCAATATCAATGCTGACACTGCTGCAGCAAGTGTTGCCATAGCCCTTCAGGCAAAACATTTATTATTCGTAACCGATGTAGATGGAATTAAAAAAGACGGTGAAGTCTTACCATCGCTTACAACGGATTCAGTTTTATCCCTCATCGATGAAGGGACGATTTACGGGGGAATGATTCCAAAAGTAAAAGCAGCCCTTTCAGCTTTGAATGATGGGGGACTTAATGAAATAACGATTATTAACGGGAAAAGCTCGTTATTATCCGTAGATGGATCGTTAAAAGGAACAAAAATTGTAAAAGAACTAGAGGTGGTATAATGGATGCACTATTTCCAACCTATGCAAGATGGGATTTAACAGTTGAATCTGCAGAAGGTGCAATCATTGTAGACAATAAAGGAAAAAAATACTTGGATTTCGTTTCCGGAATCGCAGTTTGTAATCTAGGACATCGCCACCCTAAGGTTATGAAAGCAGTAGAAGAGCAGTTGCAGAAATATTGGCATGTATCAAATTTGTTTAAGTCTGATATTCAACAAGAAGTGGCTGAAAAGCTAGTATCAAATTCAGAGCTTGATGCTGTTTTCTATTGTAATAGTGGAGCTGAAGCAAATGAAGCTGCTTTAAAACTCGCTCGTAAATACACTCAAAAATCAAAAGTCATTACATTTAAACAATCCTTCCATGGAAGAACATTTGGAACTATGGCAGCTACTGGACAGGAAAAAATTCATACAGGATTTGGCCCTCTCTTGCAGGAATTTGTCTATCTTCCATACAATGACTGTGACACGTTAGAGCGCGAAATGGATGATGAAGTTGCAGCGGTTATGGTAGAAGTTGTGCAGGGTGAAGGTGGAGTTGTCCCTGGAACAGAAGAGTTCCTTAAAAAGATTGAAGAACTTTGTGCAAAACATGGTTCCCTATTTATTATAGATGAAGTTCAAACAGGGATTGGTCGTACTGGAAAGGCCTTTGCTCACCAGCATTTCAACCTTACACCAGACATTATTACCTTAGCAAAAGGTTTAGGAAGCGGCCTACCCATTGGTGCTATGCTTGGTAAGGAAAAACTGAAGGAAGCATTTGGACCTGGTTCACACGGGTCAACTTTCGGTGGCAACCCTATTTCATTAGCTTCAGCTAAAGCCACCCTATCGATTATTTTTCAGGATGAGTTTTTAGAAGAAGTTGAGATAAAAGGGGCTTATTTACAAAATGAGCTTACTACAGCACTAGCAGATCAGGACTTAGTTACAGAGATTCGTGGTAGTGGATTAATCGTAGGGATTGCTTGTAAGGGAGAGGTAGCTGCTTTGATTACGGCACTTCGAGAAAATGGTCTTTTAACTCTTCCAGCTGGCCCGAATGTCATTCGCTTATTACCACCATTAACTGTTACTTACGAAGAAATTGATGAAGCGGTTAAGATGATTAAAGAAACACTTGTGGCAGTACATATTGCCTAGGATTGATGCTGGTAGTTAGGAATCTATCTATCTAACTACCAGCTTATACAATCGAATTTTTTTTGAATATGTTTGTATAAAAATACGTCTAGCTAAATAAAAATACGAGGTGAAACAATGAAGGGATATCTACATTTAGAAAATGGTGAAAGCTTTGAAGGAACGTTATCGCAAGCTTCTGAAAAGGCTGTAACGAACGGTGAAATCGTATTTTATACTGGAATGACTGGGTATCAAGAAGTGTTAACGGATCCTTCTTATAAAAATCAAATCATTGTTTTCACGTACCCATTAATCGGAAACTACGGAATAAATGAATTCGATTTTGAAAGTAAAGAACCTCACGTCGCTGGAGTCATTGTATATGAAACAAAGGATTCTTATTCTCACTATAATGCAAAGTATTCCTTAAAACAGTATCTTGATAAATGGAATATACCATTGCTATCCCATGTTGATACTCGTGCAATTGTAAAGAGAATCAGAACTGAAGGAACAATGCAAGCTGTAATTAGTGATTCTCCTTCTTTTGATGTAACGGCCATGTCTGTTAATGCTAATCCGGTGGGAGAAGTATCGAGTAAGGAGTGGCAAACATTTGGTACAGGAGATAACCACATTGTATTAGTTGATTTCGGGTATAAGAGATCCATCTTACAATCTCTTTTGTCAAAGGGATGTACGGTAACTGTAGTTCCTTATACTACACCTTTTGAAAAGGTCAAACAACTTCAACCAAATGGTATTGTCTTGTCAAATGGTCCTGGAGATCCAAAGGCTCTAGCTGAACATCTTCCGACAATTAAGCAGATGATCGAATACTTTCCAACACTAGCCATTTGCTTAGGACATCAGCTTGTTGCCTTAAGCCTTGGTGGAGATACAAAGAAGTTGAAATTCGGCCATAGAGGTGCAAATCAACCAGTGGTAGATTTGCTAAATGATAAAGTTTATATTACCTCACAAAACCATAGTTATGTAGTTGATGAAGACAGTTTGAGTGAAACAAAACTGAAGGCGCGCTTTATAAATTGCAATGACAATTCAGTAGAAGGATTAACGCATTCAACGCTTCCAATTTTAACGGTTCAATTTCATCCGGAAGCACACCCAGGACCAGCTGAAAGCAGTTGGGTTTTTGATGAATTTATAGCCAACAACTGTACTGTTAGGAGAGAAGAGATATATGCCTAAGGATCATTCAATACAATCTATATTAGTAATTGGCTCTGGACCCATTGTAATCGGGCAAGCAGCAGAATTTGATTATTCTGGGACTCAGGGGTGCAGAGCTCTACGTGAAGAAGGCTATAAAGTCATCTTAGTAAATAATAATCCAGCAACCATTATGACAGATGAAGTCAATGCAGACACAGTATATTTTGAACCATTAACTGTTGAAAGCCTTGAAAAAATCATTGCAAAGGAACGTCCAGACGGTTTACTCGCAACACTTGGTGGTCAGACAGGTCTCAACTTAGCTTTTAGTTTAAGTGAAGCAGGTATTTTAGATAAGTATAATGTGAAAGTACTTGGTACTCATATTGAATCCATCAAAAAGGGGGAGGACCGTGAGGCCTTTCGAAGCTTAATGAATGAACTAAATGAGCCAGTACCAGATAGTGAAATTGTAACAACAGTTGAAGAAGCGAAAACTTTTGCAGAAAGGGTTGGATTTCCTGTCATTGTTCGTTCAGCTTACACATTGGGGGGAACAGGAGGAGGCATTGCGCATGAACTGCAACAATTAGAAGAACTAACGAAAAATGGCTTATCCGAAAGCCCAATTACTCAATGTTTGATTGAAAAAAGTATTGCTGGATATAAAGAGATTGAATATGAGGTAATGAGGGACAAAAAGGGAACCTGCATTACCATTTGTAATATGGAAAATATTGATCCTGTTGGAGTCCATACTGGTGATTCTATCGTTGTGGCACCATCACAAACACTAACAGATGAAGAATATCAAATGCTACGAGCTGCATCAATTAAGATTATTTCTGCTTTAGGAATTATTGGTGGTTGTAATATTCAATTTGCTTTGGATCCATTTAGTAAGAATTATTTTCTAATTGAAGTAAATCCACGAGTTAGTCGTTCCTCAGCACTAGCTTCAAAAGCAACTGGATATCCAATCGCAAAAATGGCCGCAAAGCTTGCGGTAGGATATACATTAGATGAATTAGTAAACCCGGTTACAGGAAAAACATTCGCTAGCTTTGAACCAGCTTTAGATTATGTTGTTGTTAAATTCCCACGCTTTCCATTTGATAAGTTTACAGATGTTCCTACTACGCTTGGAACTCAAATGAAAGCAACGGGTGAGGTAATGGCCATTGACCGAAATCTTGAAAGTGCCATTCAAAAAGCTGTACATTCGTTAGAAGGCGATAATAAAAGCCTTCGTTTACCTGCAATTGTAAATAAATCTGGTGAGGAACTTCTCCAACTTGTTGAAAATGGAAGTGAAAATCGTTTCTTTGCTGTTCTTGAATTGTTAAGAAGAGGAACAACTGTCAGGGAACTTCATTCGATTTCAAAAATAGATTTATTTTTCCTAGAGACGTTCAAGGTCTTAGTAGACACTGAAGAAAAAATTCAACAAACTGCACTCAATGATTTTACTGTAGAATTTATGCAAATCGTAAAGGAAAAAGGGTACTCCGATCAGCATATTGCGTTCCTTTGTCACGTAGAGGAATCGATGGTTCGTGCAAAACGAAAAGAACTTGGCATTATTCCAAGTTACAAATGCGTGGATACCTGTGCAGGAGAGTTTGCTGCACAAACTGCTTATTATTATTCAAGTTATTTTGGTGAAAATGAGCTGGACGTTTCCGAAAAGCAAAAGGTATTAATTCTTGGCTCTGGACCTATTCGAATCGGTCAAGGCATTGAGTTTGACTATAGCTCAGTTCATGGGATATTTGCGCTACAAGACGAGGGTTACGAAACCATTTTGATGAATAACAATCCTGAAACTGTAAGTACTGATTATGAGATTGCTGATAAATTATTTTTTGAACCCTTAACTCTTGAACATGTATTAAATGTAATTGAAGCAGAAAAAGTGGATCAAGTAATGGTTCAATTTGGTGGTCAAACCGCGATTAATCTTGCCCAAGGATTAGAAGATGCAGGTATTTCAATCGTCGGAATCACACACGATATCATTGACCAGCTTGAGGACCGTGACCGTTTTTATCAGCTCTTAGAAAAAACGAATATTCCGCATATCCCTGGTGAGATTGCCGATAATGCGCAGGAATTAGTGGAAAAGGCTAAGGCGATAGGTTATCCTGTCTTAATCCGTCCTTCATATGTTATTGGCGGCAAGGGAATGCTCGTAATAAATGATGAGGACGAGCTTGTATTATTTTTAAAAGACATAACAAAGGATACGTATCCACTTCTGATTGATGCATATGTACCTGGATTAGAAATCGAAGTTGATTTGCTTTCTGATGGCGACGAGATTTTAATTCCAACCATTGTTGAACACATTGAAAAAGCAGGAGTTCACTCTGGTGACAGTCATGCGATCATGCCTGCAGTTTCTTTATCAGAAGATAATAAGAAAACGGTTGAAACCTATGCTACTAAGATCGTTCGTGAATTAGATTTTAAAGGCATTATGAACATACAATTCGTAATCAGTAACAATCAAATTTATGTTCTCGAAGTGAACCCAAGGGCAAGCCGTACGGTACCAGTTATTAGCAAAATTACAGGGATTCCAATGGCTCAACTAGCGTCAAAACTTGTGCTTGGTAAATCACTACAGGAAGTAACTTCAGAAAAAGGATTATTACGTGATTTACCGTTCTATACAGTGAAATACCCAGTTTTCTCAACATATAAACTACTCGGTGATCCGACAGTAGGACCTGAAATGAAATCGACCGGAGAAGGAATCAGCATTGCTGCAACAATTGATGAGGCACTAACAAAAGTTTTCCATAGCTACATCATTTCAAAAAAAGGCGCTGATGAAATTGTCTTCGATGCGGATTATATTCCTGAAGAATTGAACCAAATTGCTAAGGAAATGGGACTAAAAACGTATCTTGCTAACGACATTTCAGAATGGTGTAAGAGTGAAAAAGCTTTAGCATTTGTAAGCCTTACAGGTGAGAAAAGTGCGAAAAAGAATAAGTTAGAGGCAAGTCAAAAACGCATTCATGTATTCACTGAAATTGAAACATTACACGCATTCTTAAAAGCGTTCCGGGTATCGCATTTTTCCGTAATGTCGATTCAAGAACGAAGAGATACATTAAATAATCAGAAAGAAGTGATTAGCAAATGACAACTGCTATTAAACATAATGCTAAAAACGTTCTAAAGGGAAAGGATCTCCTCACTCTCCTTGATTTAACGGGTGAAGAAATTATCAATTTGTTGGATACAGCTATTGAAATAAAACAAAAGCATAAAAATGGGGAAGACACACCGTATTTAAAAGGAAAAACCTTAGCGATGATCTTTGAAAAGCATTCAACCCGTACAAGAGTATCATTTGAGGCAGGCATGCTTCAGCTTGGGGGAAATGCAATCTACCTAAATAGCAATGATATGCAGTTAGGTAGAGGAGAATCAATTGCTGACACAGCAATGGTCTTATCTGAGTATGTAGATGCAATCATGATCCGTACATTTGAACATGAAAAAATTGAGGAACTCGCTAAATTTGCAAATATTCCAGTCATTAACGGTTTAACAGAAGATTATCACCCATGCCAAGCATTAGCAGACTTACTCACGATTTATGAAAATAATAAAATCTTCAAAGGAAGCAAACTTGTCTATGTTGGGGATGGCAATAATGTTGCTCATTCCTTAATGATTGCTTCGGCAAAGGTTGGATTAGACTGTACGGTTGTTTGTCCGCCTAATTATGCTCCGAAGGCTTTTATCGTAGAGCAGGCAAAAGAAATTGCAAAGGAAACACATGCAGTGATTGAGGTTAGCCATGATCCTGTTTGTGGCCTAGAAGGTGCCGATTATATTTACACAGATGTATGGGCTAGCATGGGGCAAGAAAAGGAACAGCAAGAAAGACTTAAGGCGTTTAAGCCATATCAAGTTAATTCAGAGCTTGTAAGTGCTGCTAATGAAGACTACATGTTCATGCACTGTTTACCAGCTCATCGTGGTGAAGAAGTTACGGCCGATGTGATTGATGGACCACATTCAGTTGTATTCGAACAAGCGGGAAATCGTCTCCACGTTCAAAAAGCAGTATTAAAAGCAATTATGGAATAAGGAAATTTAATGAAGCTTCAGCCTTTTTAGGTACTGGGGCTTTTTTTGATGATTTTAAAGGGTAGTGGGAATAGTAATCTTGTAATACTATTCAAAAGGAGGATTATGATGGGGCAAAGTCATGAATTTCGTGCAGGGCAAAAAGCACCGAATAATGGGATTTATGTAGAAATCGGAGAGCAAGGAGATATGGTTAAGAACCCTAAAAGTGTTAAATTAAATGCCGGTGACCCGTTCCCGGAAAACTCAAACCACAACCGCAAATGGTCATATAAAAGAAAGCCGTAAACAACAAAAAAAGACCCGAACGGGTCTTTTTTTGCATATTAATGATGAGGTTCCTCTACAGGCTCGTTTGGAATAACAGAACCTAAAATAATGATTAGGGCTGTAACGATCACAGCAACGATCGAAGCTGTTTGGAATGAATATGTAGCTGCCTGCATTGATCCAATAACATATGAAGCCATTTGGATTAAGAGGAATGTCCAAAAGAAAGTCCAAAAATAACGCAATGTTTTCACCTCATTAAATTTAACTATATCTTTAAGTAGTTTACCACATTTGTCATCTTTAAGAAAAGTTATTTATAGGCATTTCCCCCTTTCATCTTTTATTCCACAGCATACACTAATAATGAAGGACGAAAATTAGGAGTAGGAGAAGAGAGCAATGGTTCAAAATAAAGTATTTTTCAAGCTCGACACGGAGTGGTCTGCTCTTCATTTGCCAAAACGTCCAAACGGCTTTGCTGTATTAATCATTGGGGATAATAAGAATTTTGTAGAAGAGAGCTCAAGCTTTTGGATACAAAACTACGCAAGGTCCCAAATTCTCGAATACCTTAAGGATGAGGGATATACTGTATTTTATTCAAACTTGTATGGTGCAAACTGGGGAAATCCTGCCTGCATAAAATTAGCAATACAGTTGTATCACATCGTGATGAAACGCGAAATCCTAAATAAACGCATCCATATTCTTGCAGAAGGAATGGGAGCATTAACTGCCATGCAGTTAAGTAAAAGGATGCAGGGGGAGATACGATCTATGGCCTTCCTAAATCCATGCATTGACTTAGTTGCACATATTGAGAATGAAAGAAAAAATAAATTTTTTTATAAAAAGCTGTTAAAAGAAGTTGCGAAGGCTTACCACCTTGAGGAAAGAGAAGTTGAATCAAAAATTGCAGATTTAGCACCAAAAGAAAATCTTGTAATCCCAAATATCCCAATCAAAATTTGGCATAACACAAATGAAAGAACATACACTCCTGAAATACACAGTAAGAAATATCAAAGTGGAAACGAGATGGTCACGTTAAGCTATCATATCAGTGAAAATACGTATGCATTTAGTCGCTCAATTGGTAGCTTCTATAAAGAAAATGAAAAGGAATTATAAAAAGTCCCAGTTTCTATAAAGAATAGGGACTTTTTATTTACTCATTCGCATACGATACTGTATTAAATTAAATGGGGGATGTTACAAGTGAAGAAGGTTATACTATTCGATGCTTTCTCCTTTGTAGGATATGGGCTCTGTTGCAAGATGCTAGACGAGGAAATCAATGTTATTGGGATAGATGCTGAACCGATGGAAAATAGTCCGGAAGAGAAGAAATTGCTCTTTATTGGGCGCAATGCCTATTTTCGTTTTTTCGAGAATTCGAAGGCATCATTGAACCAAAGTTTGTTCAATAAAACAGATGCTGTCATATATCCTTGGTGTAGTTCTACACATCCAAATCAAAATGAGGAAAAAGAGGAGAGACTTCAATCCATATTCGACTATTGTAATGATTCAAAAACCAAACTTATCCTGGTATCGGCACATGAAATAAACAGAGTTGAAATTGATTCTTTGGCAGATGAATTGGATGATAGTTGGTATTCAAAAGTTAATATAAAAGATAGTCTGTGGGAACATCGGAAAATACGAACAAAGAATGTAAATTTTTTGTTTACTTTTATCGATTTTGCTAATAAAAGTTTTACTGAATGTATTCGAATAATGAATGACCATAGGGAATTTTTCTACCAAAACATAGACAGCTAATACTTCTTTTGCTTTCCAAGTAGTACAAAGTACAATAAAATAAATATATAGAGGACGAATTTTGTTTTTGTTTTTGAAGGAGTTGTAGGAATGCAAAAGTGGTTTAGGTGGGTGACACTCTTAATCCTGTTAAGTTTTCTTGTATCCTGTGGACAAACAGATGCAGATACTGGGGTCAAAAAAGTAGGTTTGCTTGTACCTGATACAATAGATGACCAAGTATGGGGTACGAAGGGGTATAAGGGGCTATTACAGATAAAATCTCAATTTGAGGTTGATGTCTTTTACAAAGAAGGAATTACAACAGAAGCTGCAACTAGATCTGCTGTAGATGAATATGTTGATAAAGGTGTTAATTTAATATTTGGTCATGGTAGTGAATACACTACGATTTTTAATGATATTGCTGATGAATACCCTAATGTGCATTTTGTTTTTTTCAATGGGAATACGAGAAAAGAGAATGTGACAAGCCTAAACTTTGAAGGGCATGCTATGGGATTTTTCGGTGGCATGGTTGCAGGTGAAATGACGAATACAAATAAAATCGGAATTATTGCTGCTTTTGAATGGCAACCGGAAATCAATGGGTTTTATGAAGGTGTTTTATTTCAAAATGATGAAGCCGATGTAGATATAGGATATGTTCAAAACTGGGATGATGACGAAAAGGCAATTTCGATTGCAAAGAATATGATCTCAGACGGTATCGATATTATATATCCTGCTGGGGACGGCTACAATGTCCCAGTGATAGAAAGACTGAAGGAAGAAGGCCTATATGCAATAGGCTATGTTTCGGACCAATCTGACCTGGGCAAAGAAACCGTCTATACAAGCACTGTTCAGCATGTGGATCAACTCTATTTATTAGTTGCCGAAAAGTTCAATAAAGGTGAACTGGCTTCGGGAAACCTCTCGTTTGACTTCCAGGATGGAGTCATTTCAATGGGGGTTTTTAGCCCGAAGGTAGATGAAAACTTTATTTCAGAACTAAATGATTATATTAATCAATATGTAGAAACAGGAGATCTTCCATCAAAATAGAAGAAGCTATCACATCAAGTGATAGCTTCTTATTTTTTACGAAAATAATCAAGGAGAGGCGAAAGGTCTTTTAAAGCTGGTTTGATTTTGTCAATTGAGGTCATAATATCATTAATTTGTCCCATTAATTGGTTGAAATCTACTCCATCAGCATGGTTTTGATTGGATTTTGCCTCAGAAGGTACATTTTCATTTCTCTTTGCCGAACGAGGACCAAACATGAGGCGATCAAACTTATCCATCGAAGAAGGAGTATCACGCTCACTCTTTTCGGCCTTTAAATCAATTTCTTCATTCTCATTACTCATTTTTATCACCAACTCACATTAGAAGTTTTCTTCAAAACATTTTTATTATATTCATATGATACATCTCAAAAAATGAGATGGGCTAGTATCACTTAAAACCCTAGGCTAACATGGAATCTAACCAAAAATAAAACCAAAGAGTTGATAACAATTAAAAAATGGATTAAAATTAGTACCAAGTCATAATAATTGATAATAAAGAAAAGCGCAGAATAAAAAAGGCTTTTTTGATAAAAATTATGTTTTCTCATAAAAGGGAGATGTTTGTATGGGTGTAGGAATAATTGGAATCAATCGATTTGTACCAGATAGAGTGGTAACAAATAAAGATCTCGAAAAAGTTTTGGATACATCAGATGAATGGATTCGTACAAGAACAGGAATAGAAGAACGTAGAATTGCAGATGATGATACAAATACTTCTGATATGGCGTATGAAGCAGCCCGTAGAGCTTTAGAAGATTCAGGTATTACCGCGGATGCATTAGACCTAATTATTGTCGCTACAGTAACGCCTGACCATCCGTTTCCGTCAGTTGCATGTATGATTCAAGAACGTCTTGGTGCAAAAAATGCAGCGGCAATGGATATTAGTGCAGCATGTGCAGGATTTATGTACGGAATCATTACTGGTAAACAGTTTATTGAAAATGGTGATTATAAGCACGTATTAGTAGTAGGTGTTGAAAAACTATCTAAAATTGTGGACTGGAGCGACAGAAATACAGCTGTATTATTTGGAGATGGAGCAGGTTCAGTTGTTCTTGGTGAAGTTTCTGAAGGAAGAGGAATCCTCTCTTTCGAATTAGGAGCAGACGGAACTGGTTCAAAACATCTTTACCAAGATGAACACATCATTATGAATGGACGCGAAGTCTTCAAATTTGCAGTAAGACAAATGGGCGAATCAAGTGTAAATGTAATTGAAAAAGCAGGATTAAAGCGTGAAGATGTTGATTATTTAATCCCACACCAAGCAAACATTCGAATCATGGAGGCTTCAAGAGAAAGACTTGAACTACCAGTAGAAAAAATGTCTAAAACAGTGAATAAATACGGAAATACATCTGCCGCATCTATCCCAATTTCAATTGTTGAAGATATTGAAGCAGGAAAAATTAAGGATGATGACGTAATTGTTATGGTAGGGTTTGGTGGAGGACTAACTTGGGGTGCCATTTGCATCAGATGGGGTCGCTAAAAAAGAACTAACAGATTAGAACATCATTAGTCGAAAATATTGATAGAAATGTTGAAATAGGCTGGAAGGAGAAAGATTATGGAAAAGAAGCGTGTAGTAGTAACAGGATTAGGCACGGTTTCGCCGTTAGGTAACGATGTGAAAACGACGTGGGAAAACGCGAAAAACGGTGTTTCAGGTATCGGTCCATTAACAAGAGTTCAAATCGAAGGCTTACCTGCAAAGGTAGCAGCGGAATTAAAGGATTTTAATCCGGAAAATTATATGGACAAAAAGGAAGCACGTCGTATGGACCGCTTCACACAATATGCAATAGCTGCTTCATTCATGGCAGTTAAGGATGCAAATTTAACAATCAATGAAGAAAATGCTGAGCGCGTTGGAGTATGGCTTGGTTCAGGAATTGGCGGAATGGAAACTCATGAGGAACAGCATAAAATTTTCTTAGAAAAAGGATATCGTCGTGTAAGTCCATTCTATGTACCAATGATGATTCCAGACATGGCAGCTGGCCAAGTTTCCATCGCAATTGGAGCAAAAGGAATTAACACATGTACAGTTACGGCATGTGCGACTGGTACGAACTCAATCGGTGATGCGTTTAAGGTAATTCAACGTGGAGATGCAGACGTTATGGTCACTGGTGGAACAGAAGCACCATTAACTAATATGTCATTTGCCGGTTTCGTTTCAGCAAGAGCCGTATCATTAAATCCAGATCCAAAAACAGCAAGCCGTCCATTTGATAAAAATCGAGACGGATTTGTAATGGGTGAGGGAGCTGGAGTTCTTGTCCTTGAAGAACTTGAACATGCATTAGCACGCGGAGCCAATATTTATGCAGAAATCGTTGGCTACGGTGCAACAGGAGATGCTTATCATATCACGGCTCCAGCACCAGGTGGTGAAGGTGGAGCTCGCGCAATGCGCCAAGCCATTGCTGATGCAGGATTAAATCCAAGTGAAATTGATTATATCAATGCACACGGAACTAGCACAGATTATAATGATAAGTTTGAAACTGCAGCAATTAAAGAAGTACTAGGTGATCATGCATATAAAGTAGCGATTAGCTCTACAAAATCAATGACAGGTCACTTGCTTGGAGCAGCTGGTGGTGTGGAAGCGATCTTCTCAGTACTTGCAATTAAAGAAGGAATCATTCCACCAACGATTAACTATGAAACACCAGATCCAGAATGTGACTTAGACTATGTACCAAACAAAGCAAGAAAACAAGAAGTAAATGTTGCCTTAAGTAACTCACTTGGTTTCGGTGGTCACAACGCAACTATTCTATTTAAGAAATATCAATAACATATAAATCCAAGGAGTCAGGCCAAATGGTCTGGCTCTTTTTTTATGAAAGTCGAATACGATAAAGAGGTAAGAAAGGAAGTGGTGACGTGGGGTAATCCGCACTGATCAATGGCTGAAGGATTCACATGATAATCCAATTAAACTTTGTAAAAAATTAAAAAGTTATTTTTCAAATAGAGCATCTGAACGTGAGATTTATGAGTATCTAAAAATGCACGGAATGTACAGAACAGTATCTGAGAACATACTTGAGAGCCTTCCTAAAAACGTATGGGGAAAGGTAGAAAAAGAATATAGTGTCTTGCAAAAAAAATGGAGCGGTCCGCAGGTCCCAATTTTCATTTTTCCAGCAGATAAAACAAATTCAAGGATCAACAATGAATATAATGGGAAATCAGGGCTTGCCTTTAAGGACAAATTATTTCTATTTTTCTCTCCGCACAATTCTCATGACGAAATCAAAGCAGTCCTCACACATGAATACAATCATGTTTGTCGTCTAAAAAAATATAAAAAGAATGAAGCTGATTTAACTTTTTTAGATACCGTGATCTTAGAGGGTATTGCAGAAAATGCAGTTCGTGAGCATTGCGGTGCAGAGAATCTAGCGGGGTGGACAAAATATTACTCAGATGTACAGCTAGAAAAACTAGTTAAACAACTAATAATTCCGAACCAATCTGTAAAAATAAAAGAACGAAAACACAACGATCTCTTATACGGAAAAGGATTCAGCCCCAAGATGGCAGGCTATTGTGCAGGATATTACTTAGTTAAGCAATATTTGGAAGCCCACAAACTTCAAACGAACGCAATCTTGGGTGTGGATTCGAAGGGATTTGTGAAGGAGTATCTTTGATGGTGGTATTTTGTTTTTAATCTAATCATATGTGTAAAAAATGTATTGGTAATAGTAGTTTCGATCTAACTTTTAAAAAAATGGTAAAAATAGCTCCGTATAAGAAGTGACTTTTGGAAAAACGGGAAAAAGTTCAAGCATAAGTATCGAATAAACTAGGAGTTTTGGATAAAACAGGGAAATGCCCATGTATAAGTTGTGGATAAACCATGGTTTTTGGATAAAAAAGGAAAAAGTCAAAGTGTAAGTTGCGAATATGACAGGGGTTATGGATAAAACAGGAAAAAGTCCAAGCATAAGAAGCGAATAAACCACAGATTTTGGATAAAGTAGGAAAAAGTCAAAGAATACACATGATTTAAAATGGAATCGTATCATACAAATATAAACCCCACAAAATAAAAAAGATAAGAGTCCCCCTTTTGAATGAAACAGGGAAAGCTCTTATCTTATTTTCCTCATATTGCACTATTTATTTTTTTTAATATAGTATGTCCCTTTTTTGGATGAGCAAGATTGATAGGATTTTGCAAGTGCTCTTTGGATGACAGCCCTTGATCTTATAATTTTACACCATTCGAAAATAATCCCTGAAGTAATCTTCATTTGTGGAAAAAGTAAACTGAACTCCTCTGTACTCCGCAAGATTGCAGCTTCTTTATCTTCAACAAAACCACATTTCTTACATGTTAATGTTGTAGTGAATCCTGAATCAAACATCTCTAATTCACCACACCCCTCACACAATATCCCCTTCGTCAATCCATCAAAACTATACTCTGGCAGCAGTGAAAAAGGTGAATCTTTTACATGCAATTCCATGAGTTTCTCCGCTAGTGCATGGTGTTTCCCTGCTAATTTGAAGAACTGTGAATTTAATTGATTCATAAATCGTTCAAGTTGTGATGGAAAAATAATTGGTAGGTCGGGGGAGGCTCCGTAGAGGTAAAATTCCGGGTTAATAAAAACAAGATGAGCCTCTACTTTTTGGTTATAACCGAGCTGTTGGAGCAATTGCCGAAAGAGCGATTCGGTACGTGATAGTTGAATGAGGGGATTTTTAATCTCCTTACCAGAGATTAGTCGCATGCGGTTGTCTTCAATTAGGAAATCTCCTTCAAAATTTTTCACTTCAAAAATGTGAATTTTAGGCGGAGATACAAGGTGAGAATCGATTAGGTAGTGGGTATTGGCCGTTTCAAGTAGGAGGTCATTAATGATGAGGCATTCTACGGAGAGCTTTTCTAGTTTCTGGTCAAACATCTTTTCTCCATGATAACCTTTTTCGAGCGTTATAATTTGATTCTCTGTTTTTTCGAAACTTTCATTCGTGCTTAATCAAGTTGTATAGACAGGTTTTTTGAAAATTCTAATATGATATATTTTTATAATATATTGAAATAATTTGAGTTGATAGATAATTTATTATAAAACCTTATTTTGCAACATTTTAAACGATTTTGACTCTGATTATAAAAAATTGTCTTGCAATTATAATATTATAGTAATAAAATTCTATTTACATAATAATTTTGACTAATCTAGAAGAATCTGGGGTGTTTTTATGCATCAGACAAAAACGGAAGCACCTTTGCTAGAAGTAAAGGGATTGAAAACAGGCTTTAACATTGATGGTCAAATCTATCATGCTGTCGACGGTGTTTCTTTTAGTGTTAAATCGCGCCAAATTGTCGGAATTGTTGGAGAATCAGGTTGCGGTAAAAGCGTTATGTCAATGTCTGTTATGAAACTACTACCTGTAGGGGTCGGAGAAATTACAGACGGAGAAGTTGTTTTCCAAGGAAATAATATTGAGAATCTATCAGAATCTGAAATGAATAAAATTCGTGGGAAAGATGTTTCAATGATTTTCCAGGAACCAATGACAGCGTTAAATCCTGTTTTTACTATCGGTTTTCAATTAGCAGAAGTTTTACTTAATCATTTTGATATTTCAAAGCAGGATGCACGTGAAAGATGTATCAGTTTGTTACAGAGTGTCGGAATATCTAGGCCGGAAAAAATTGTGGACGAGTACCCACACCAGTTATCGGGCGGAATGCGTCAACGGGTTATGATTGCCATGGCAATTGCATGTCAACCAAAATTATTGATTGCGGATGAGCCGACTACAGCATTGGATGTTACAGTCCAAGCACAAATCCTTGATCTATTAAAAGAGATTCAAGAAAAAAATGATATGTCCGTTATTTTAATTACACACGACTTAGGTGTTGTTGCGGAAATGTGCGATGAAGTAATCGTGATGTACGCTGGGAAGATTGTGGAACGAACGGATGTCGACACGCTGTTCTATAATCCGAAGCATCCGTATACAAAAATGCTATTAGATTCCATTCCTAAAATGGAAGAAGTTGAAGAAACATTAGGTTCAATTGAAGGTATAGTTCCTTCGCTGAAGAACATGCCAAAGGTTGGTTGTCGTTTTGCTGAACGCTGTCCAGTGGCAACAGACGAATGCAAACGAATTACACCTAAGTTGGCAGAGGTAGCGAGCGGCCATGAGGTATCTTGTCTTCTTTACAAAACAAGTTATCCAATGGAAGAGGTGAAATAAGAAATGAACCAGGCAATGAAAGAAAGAAAAGATGAAGTTTTGCTCGAAGTTCAGAATCTCAAAACCTATTACCCTATTAAAGGCGGGTTTTTTAAGAGAACTGTAGGAAATGTAAAAGCAGTGGATGATGTTTCATTTGAGATACTTAAGGGTGAAACGTTAGGTCTTGTTGGTGAATCAGGCTGTGGAAAATCGACAACAGGTCGTACTATTTTACGATTAACTAAACCAACAGATGGAAAAATCATTTTTGATGGTAAAGATATAACGAATCTATCCGGAACAACATTAAGAAAGATACGCCAAGACTTTCAAATGGTGTTCCAAGATCCATATGCTTCTTTAAATCCAAAGCAAATGGTAGGGGATGTTGTAGCAGAACCAATAAAGAACTATTACAAGAAATCGTCTAAGGAATTAAAACCCGAAATTATTGAACTATTAAAAAAGGTTGGTCTTCCGGAGGATGCGTACTATAAATATCCGCATGAGTTCTCAGGTGGACAAAGACAACGTATCGGAATAGCCCGAGCGTTAGCTTTACGACCAAAATTAATTATTGCGGACGAGCCAGTATCAGCTTTAGACGTTTCTGTTCAATCACAAGTATTAAATTTATTGAAGGAACTGCAAGAAGAATTTGATTTAACGTTCTTATTTATCGCTCACGATTTAAGTGTTGTAAAACATATGAGTGATCGAATCGGAGTTATGTACTTAGGTGGAATCGTAGAAATTGCAGATAAAAATGGATTATATGCAGAACCATTGCATCCCTATACAAAAGCTCTAATCTCAGCGATTCCATATCCAGATCCTAGAAGAAAGAAGGAGCGCATCATCTTAGAAGGTGATGTACCTAGCCCAGCAAATCCTCCAACTGGCTGTCCATTCCATCCGCGTTGTGCTTTTGCAACTGATGAATGCCGAGCAGTAAAACCAGCTTTAAAGGAGGTGAAACCAGGACATAGAGTAGCGTGTCACCTCTACAACGAGTAGGGTGATAAATGAAAAATTCTAGTTCATACTTACATGAAAAACAAACACAAAACGGGGGTAACAAAGATGAAAAAATCACTATTGTCTGTGATTTCCCTGTTGCTAGTAATGTCTTTATTTTTAGCAGCATGTGGAGGTAAAGATTCTAAATCCGGTGAGGAAAAAGAATCTGCGGAAAAAACAACTGAACCACAACAAGGTGGTAAAGTAACATATGCGTTAGGTGGAGAATTCCAAGGTTTATTAGAATGGGCATTCTATGAAGAAGCTTCAGATTCTGAAATTATTCAGTTCTTTAATGAATCTTTAATTCAAACTGACGACAACTTAAATTACATTCCAGGAATTGCAAGCTGGGAAACAGAAGATAACCAACACTATACTTTCACTTTCAAAGAAGGTGTAAAATGGCATAACGGTGAAGAACTTACTGTTAATGACTGGGTATTTGCATTAGAAACAATTGCACACCCTGATTATACAGGTCCACGTTATGTGAACGTAAAAGACATTGTTGGTGCTCCTGAATTCCATGATGGAAAAGCAGAGAGTATTTCTGGTATTAAAGTAATTGATGATTACAATATCGAAATTACTTTTGACAAAGCACGTGTTAACAACTTAGAAAATCTTTGGACATATCCAATGCCTGAAAAGCATTTTGAAGGTGTAGCTGTTAAAGATATGGCTTCTTCACCACAAGTTCGTCAAAACCCAGTAGGGCTTGGACCTTTCAAAGTGAAGAACATTGTTCAAGGTGAATCCGTAGAGATGGAGCGCTTTGATGATTACTATCAAGGTAAGCCAAATCTAGATACTGTTGTTGTAAAAGTAATTGACGCAGCATTAACTTCAGGTGTACTTCAATCTGGAGAAGTAGATGTAATGTCTGTACACGCTTCAAACTACGAGCAGGTTGCGGCATTAGACAATGTTAATCTTGAAAAAGTATTAGGCCTTTCTTATTCTTACATCGGATTTAAATTCGGTCACTGGGATGCAGAAAAAGAACAAAACGTTATGGATAATGAAAAATTCCAAAACTTACAATTACGTCAAGCATTGGTACATGCACTTAACCGTGAAGAATGGATTAAAGGATTCTTTAATGGTTTAGGTGAAGTAGTGGACACTCCAGTACCAAGTGCGCACTGGATTGCAGCTGATAAAGAAGATTTAACTCATTATGAGTATGATCCAGAAAAAGCAAAAACATTATTAGATGAAGCTGGTTACAAAGATGTTGATGGTGACGGCTTTAGAGAAGATCCTAATGGAGAGCAATTCTCTATTCAATTTGCTCACTACGCAGGTAGTAACCCAACATTCGAACCACGTGCGAAGTATATTGTTCAAGCATGGAATGAAGTTGGGATTAAAACAGAATTTGCAAAAGGTGCATTAATCGACGGTACCCTTTATTACGATATGTTAGAAAAAGACGATAAGGATATGGAAGTTCACTTCGGTACTTGGGGAACTGGAACTGACCCAGATCCATCTGGATTATGGGGAAGAGATGCCATTTGGAACTTCACTCGTTGGACAGATGATAAGAACGACCAATTGCTAGAAGATGCGCTTGATGTTTCAATCGTTGGTTCTGACCAAGAAAAACGTAAAGAGCTTTATGTTGAATGGCAGCAATTATGGAACGAACAATTACCTATTATTCCAATCGTAGAATATTATGATCTATGGGGCATGAACAAACGTGTTCAAGGTGTACATGTTTCTGCACCTGGATTAAGTGATTTCCATAAGTGGTATGTTACTGACGGTAAATAATATGTGATGGTTCTATCAGTGGGCGATTCGCCCACTGATACTACTTTAAAGTAATACTAGATAAGGAGAATCGACCATGTTAAAGTTTGCTCTTCGAAGAATACTCGGTATGATTCCAGTTTTGCTCCTTATCTCCATCGTTGTGTTTACTTTGGCGAAACTAATGCCAGGGGACTCACTAAGCGGAGAAATTGATCCAACAAACACGGATCCTCAGTATATTGAGGAAATGAGGGAAAAACTTGGTTATAACGACCCTATTCATATTCAGTATATTCGTTGGATATCAGATTTCGTACAAGGAGTATTTGGTACATCTTCACGCTATAAAATGCCAGTTATCGATGTAATTGCAGAACGACTTCCAAATACACTTCTATTAGGTGTAGCTGCACTTATCATTACGTATATTCTAGCATTCTTTATGGGAATGTATTCCGGAAGAAAACCCTATACAGTGGGTGACCATGTAATTAGCGGAGGGAATTATTTTGCATTAGCGATTCCTTCATTTGTTGCCGCAATTGTAGCAATCTATGTTTTCTCATTCCAATTAGGATGGTTTCCATCAGGTGGATCTTCAGAGGTTGGATTAATGGAAGGAACATTTGCATATTATATGAGTCGTTTACATCATGTTCTTTTACCTGCTCTTGTACTTGGTGCGTTTAGTACAGCATCTTATACACAATTTTTACGAAATGATGTAATTGAAAACAGCCGTAAGGATTTTGTAAGAACAGCACGTGCAAAAGGTACAAAGGAATCTACTATCTATAACAAACACATTCTTCGTAATTCAATCATTCCCCTTGTAACATTTTTTGGCTTTGATTTAGCAGCGTTAATCGGTGGGGCGATTATTACAGAAACTATATTTACTTATCCTGGTATAGGAAGTCTATTTTTAAACTCAGTAAGTCAACGTGATTATACAGTTTTAATGTCATTAACTATGCTTTTATCTACTTTAACACTTGTAGGGAATTTAATCGCAGATATCTTGTACGGTATCGTAGATCCGCGAATTCGTTTAGATTAGGAGGAATGGTTTTATGGAAACAGCAACAAATACAAGCTTACAAGCAAACATAAAGCCTCGTAAAAGTCTATCTCCATGGGCCATTGCTCGGAAAAAATTTGTAAAGAACAAGCTTGCGATGGTGAGTTTAATCTTTTTAATCTTTGTTGCTATTATTTCTTTTTTAGCCCCGTTTATTACAACGGCAGATGTAACAAAGGTAGATATCGGAAAGATGAATTTATCTCCATCTAGCGAACATTGGCTAGGTACGGACAACGCAGGGCGTGATGTATTTACACGTCTTTTATACGGTGGAAGAATCTCCTTAACAGTTGGGGTTGCCTGTACGATTTTAATTGTAACATTTGGTACATTTATTGGATCAGTAGCAGGGTATTTTGGTGGGAAAATCGATAATATGTTAATGCGTTTTACTGATTTTGTTCTGAACTTCCCATTCATCGTTTTTGTTATTGTTATCAATACCATTTTAATTGGAAAAGTATCAGGGGTTTGGGTACTTATTGGTGTAATTAGTCTGCTAAGTTGGGGTGGAGTTGCACGTATCGTTAGAAGTAAGGTTCTTGCAGAAAAAGAGAATGAATATATTTTAGCAGCACAATCAATAGGTTGTTCTTCAGCGAAAATTATTGTAAAGCATTTATTACCGAACGTCTTTTCAACTATTATCGTTCAAGCAACTCTTTTATTTGCTGGTATGATTGTTGCTGAAACAGGACTAAGCTTTTTAGGTTTTGGTATCCCGCAGGATGTTCCGAGTTGGGGAAATATGCTTTCAGTAGCAAATCAGCCGGATGTACTTCAAAATAAAACATGGATATGGATTCCGCCTGCTTTGGCAATAACATTAACGATTTTATCTATAAATTTTATAGGTGAAGGTTTGAAGGATGCGCTAAATCCTAAATCAAATCGTTAGCTAGATCTATCACAAAATGTGATGGATCTTTTTTTATTTTTACATTTCATTAATGTAACGCTTTTTAGCACTAAAGAATTATACTAATAAAACAAAATCCCCTGTTTTCTTGAAAGGTGTATTTTAGATATTACTTTAAAAAAACTAATAATATCAACAGTTACACTAAAAAGTAATAAAAATAATAAAAATTATCTTGCAATTTCGACATAGTTTTAATAGAATTTTAAATAGATTAGGAGAATAGTCACTTTTCTGTTAAAAATGTATATTAACTTAATTTAAAAAATTGACTTGTATTTGTAATCTTTCTGTAATAAAATTTAGTTGATTCTTTTGTCAGATAATTTCTATATATTTGACACTTAAAAGCTTTAGTGTGGTAAAATAAGAGATTGCTAGAATTTTTTGGTTGATATTTCACTAAAGATATTATATTTTGAATAATGAGTGAACTTGTTTTTTAGTTCCGGTAAGGAAGGTGAACCGTTTTTATGGCTACATTACTAGAAGTGAAAAATCTAAAAACCTACTTCTACAAAAAGAAAACTGTAATACCTGCCGTAGATGGCGTTGATTTGAAAATAAATAAAGGTGAAACCCTAGCTATTGTAGGTGAATCAGGATCTGGTAAAAGTATTACATCATTATCAATTATGAAATTAGTGCCAAGTCCAGCTGGGAAAATTGTTGAAGGTGAAATCATTTTAGATGGTAAGAACCTGGTTGATTTATCAGAAGCTGAAATGTGCAAGGTTCGTGGGAATGATATTTCAATGATATTCCAAGAACCAATGACATCTCTTAACCCAGTACTAACAGTTGGAGAACAAATTACTGAGGTACTAATGTATCACCAAAAAATGTCGAAAGCTGATAGTACAAAAAAGGCAATTGAAATGTTAGAAATGGTTGGTTTCTCAAGGGCAGCGGAATTAATAAATGATTACCCACACCGCCTATCAGGTGGTATGCGCCAAAGGGTCATGATAGCGATTGCAATGAGTTGTAATCCGAAACTTCTAATAGCTGATGAGCCTACAACAGCACTAGACGTGACAATACAAGCCCAAATTCTCGACTTAATGAAGGACTTAAGTCACAAATTTGATACTTCAATTCTACTAATCACTCACGATTTGGGTGTTGTATCAGAAGTAGCAGATAAGATCGTTGTAATGTATGGGGGCCAAGTTGTGGAACAATCACCTGTAGATGACTTGTTTGATGAACCGCTTCACCCTTACACAGTTGGACTCATGAATTCTATTCCTACAATAGAAGGTGAGATAGAACGTCTACAGTCAATTGAAGGAAATGTACCATCACCGGAAAATATGCCAAAGGGATGCAGGTTTGCTCCACGCTGCTCAAAAGCATTTGATCGCTGTTTTGCAGAAGCGCCTCAGCTAAAACAAATGGGGAATGATCGAGCAGTTCGCTGTTTCTTATATGACGACGAGGGGGCAAAAGCATGATTTCAACAAACGTAGAAAATAAGGTTGATACTTCGAAAGAAAATAGTGAAATCATCCTTGAACTTCAAGATGTAAAAAAATACTTTCCGATTAAAGCTGGTCTACTACAACGAAATGTTGGAAATGTTAAAGCGGTAGATGGAATAAGTTTGCAGATAAAAAAAGGTGAAACAATTGGACTAGTTGGAGAATCAGGTTGTGGGAAATCAACAACTGGTAGAACAATTATCCGGTTGTATGAACCAACCGATGGGAAGATCATCTTTAAGGGGAAAGATATTACCCATATGTCTGAAAATGAATTAAGAAAGACTGTACGAAGAGATATTCAAATGGTCTTTCAAGATCCTTTTGCAACCCTTAATCCAAGAAAGTCTTTACGCTCTATTATTAAAGAACCATTAATCACTCATAATCTATATACCGCTAAAGAGCGGGAAGAAAAAGTAAAAGAATTAATGGAAACAGTTGGATTGAATGCTTCATTCATTAACAGGTATCCGCATGAGTTCTCAGGAGGACAACGCCAAAGAATTGGGATTGCAAGAGCGCTCGCTTTGAACCCTGAATTGATAATCGCTGATGAACCAGTATCAGCGCTAGATGTGTCAATTCAAGCACAGGTAATTAACTTAATGGAAGACCTCCAAGAAGAATTTGGTCTAACTTATATCTTTATCTCTCATGATTTGAGTGTTGTAAGACATATAAGTGATAGAGTGGGAGTTATGTATCTTGGTAAGATGATGGAATTAGCGAATAAAGAAGATTTATATGCTGAACCACTTCATCCATATACGCAGGCATTATTATCTGCAGTTCCAGTCCCTAAAAAATCAGGGGCAATCAAAAGGGAACGTATAGTGTTAAAGGGGGAACTTCCAAGCCCTTCAAATCCACCAAGTGGTTGTGTATTCCACACAAGGTGTCCGGCAGCCACAGATATTTGTCGCCAGTTGGTACCAGAATTTAAAGAAGTAAAACAAGGGCATTTTGTTGCATGTCACCTTTACGAGTAAAAGTGACGGCACAGAATATATATAGATTCTTTGAAGGGAGGAGATGCCACCTATAGGGATCAATTTAAGCAGTAAAAACTAAAAATTCTAACAAAATGATAGGGGGAAACAAACGTGAAGTTAAGAAAAAGCTTATGGCTATTTTTAGTCCTAACACTTGTAATGTCACTTTTCTTAGCAGCTTGTAGCGGTGGCGGCGAAGAAGCTGGCACTGACACACAAAAAGAAGAAGAACCAGCTAAGGAAGAACCAGCAAAAGAAGAACCAAGCAATGAGCCAGTTGATGGTGGAGATTTAGTTGTTGGATCTGCTGGTAGCCCAACATTATTCAACCCATATTTCTCAACTGATACAGCTTCAAGTGATATTGAAGGATTCATTTACAATGGATTAGTAACAGTTAACTTAGATTTAGAAGTAACAAATGACCTAGCTGAAGAAATCACTCCTTCAGAAGACGGTTTAGAGTATACTGTAAAACTTAAAAAAGGTGTTAAATTCCATGATGGAGAAGAAATGACAGCTGATGATGTTGTATTCTCTTACATGTTAATGAAAAACCCAGACGTAGTTTCTGAGCGTAAATCAAACTTTGAAAGCATGGAAAAAGTAGAAAAAATCGACGATTACACTGTTAAATTTACTTTAAACAAAGTAGACGTAACTTTCTACCCAACAACTTTGAGCTATTCTGTACTACCTGAACATATCTTAGGTGATGTTGATCCTGCTACATTACACGAGAATGAGTTCAATACTAAAAACCCAATCGGTACTGGTCCATTCAAATTTGTTGAGTGGAAAGATGGAGAGTATGTAAAAGTTGAAGCATTTGATGACTATTTTGATGGTCGTCCACACTTAGATTCAATCACTACACGTTATGTAGCTGATGCTAACGCACTAGTTGCTGCATTACAAGCTGGTGAAATCGACATGTACAACGCAGTTCCTGGAACTGAAGTTGACACAGTTAAAACTATCGAAGGTACTAAAGTTGAAAATGGTTTAGCATTATCTTATACATTCTTAGGTTTCAACCAAAAAGATGAAAGATTCAAAGACAAGAAAGTTCGTCAAGCATTTACACATGCAGTTAACAAAGAAGCAATCGTTGAAAGCATCATGAATGGCGCGGGTCAACCAGCTACTGCTCCTGACAGCCCATTAATGTGGACTTACAATGACGATGTACCACAATTTGAGTATGATTTAGAAAAAGCAAAAGCATTACTTAAAGAAGCTGGATGGGAAGATACGAACGGAAACGGTATCGTAGATAAAGATGGTAAAGAAATGTCATTCTCTATCAAAACGAACCAAGGTAACAAAATCCGTGAAGATATCGCTGTAGTATTACAACAACAATTTAAAGAAATTGGTGTAGAAGCAAAACCTGAAATCGTTGAATGGTCTGCATTCATCGAGCAAATCTCAGCTCCAAACTGGGAGTATGAAGCTATGATTCTTGGTTGGGCATTATCAACATTCCCTGACCAATATGATATCTTCCACTCTTCACAAGCTGAAGAAGGCTTAAACATGACTTGGTATAGTAATCCAGAAGCTGACAAGTTAATGGAAGAAGCAAGACAAACTACTGACATTGAGAAGTACAAAGAGATTCACAAAGAACTATACAATATTCTTGTAGAAGATCAAGCTTACACATTCTTGTATTATCCTGAAGAATTCCGTGCTATGCCGGAAGAATTACAAGGTTATGAGTTCCATTCAAGAAACCCATTCTATAATGCTCATAAATGGTGGTTACAACCAGCTAACTAATATGAGTTAGTTAAAATGATAGTTGAAGAGGGAAGGGTAGTTTCCCTTCCTTCTTTCTTTTGAAACCGAAAACTCCTGGATATACGTATCTAGATAACACATAGAGAATTTATTAAATTATGAAGGAGAAATAGCTATGGTATCTTATATCATCCGACGAACATTAATGGCTATTCCCCTATTATTAGGAATTACCATCATTTCATTTGCAATTATGCATATGGCACCTGGTGACCCAACTGCACTAATGATGGATCCTAATATTAGTGCAGCAGATAGAGCATTGGTTATGGAGAAATACGGATTTAATGACCCAATCCATGTCCAGTATTTTAAGTGGTTAGGAAATATGCTTCAAGGTGACTTTGGAGATTCTGTTATTAATAAGGGAAGAGACGTTTCCGAATTGATTTGGAATCGATTGCCGAACACCCTCCTGTTGATGGGAGTATCTACGATTTTAGCAATTGTTATTGCAGTCCCGTTTGGGGTAATTTCTGCAGTACGTCCATATTCTAAAATCGACTATACGGTTACTGTATCCTCATTTTTAGGACTTGCTATACCAAATTTCTGGTTCGGATTAATTTTAATTATGGTTTTCTCTGTTCATCTAGGGTGGTTCCCTGCTTCTGGTACTCAAACTCTAAATGCTCCGTTTAGCATTTGGGATCGTTTTCACCATTTAATCTTACCAGCGTTTGTATTGGCTACTGCAGATATGGCGAGTTTAACACGCTATACTCGTTCAAGTATGATTGAGGTTGTCAACCAAGACTATATGAGAACTGCAAGAGCAAAAGGCTTTAAAGAAAGAAAAGTTATTGCAAAACATGGATTACGAAATGGTCTAATTCCGGTAATAACGATTTTTGGTATTATGATACCAAGTTTCATCGGTGGTTCTGTTATTGTTGAATCTGTATTTGGTTGGCCAGGTCTTGGTAAATTATTTGTTGATTCAGCTTTCCAACGTGACTATCCAATTGTTATGGCAATAACTGTAATTTCCTCCGTATTAGTAGTAGTAGGAAATCTTATAGCCGATATCTTATACGCTATCTTTGATCCGAGAATTGAATACTAGAAGGGGGGAAGAAGGATGGCACAACCTAATTTAGCATCAGGAAACGAAATAGAACTCCAAGGTTTAAATTCAAAAGCTGACACTTTAACGAAGATAATGATTCGTAAGTTCTTTAAAAATAAACTTGCAGTTATAGGTGCAGTGCTTTTAATTCTTATTATCTTATCATCAATATTTGCACCTTTATTAACACCACATGATCCAGATAAACAGGATTTGTTAAAAAGACTAGTAGACCCTAGTAAGGAACATCTCCTAGGTACAGATACATTTGGACGAGATCTCTTAACCCGATTATTGTATGGTGGAAGAATCTCATTACTAGTTGGCTTTGCTTCTGTTGCTGGTGCAATTACGATTGGAACAGCACTAGGTGCAATTGCAGGATATTTTGGTGGTATTGTGGATGCAATGATCATGAGATTTGTAGATATCATGCTTTCCATTCCACAAATCTTCTTGTTAATTACACTTGTAACAATTTTTAACCCAGGTGTGGACAAGTTAATTCTCATTTTTGCACTTACAGGGTGGACAACCACTGCCAGATTGGTACGAGGTGAGTTTTTATCATTACGTGGCCGTGAATTTGTTTTAGCATCAAAAACTATTGGAACTAGGAGTTTTACGATAATCTTCAGGGAAATTCTACCTAACGCAATGGGTCCAATCATTGTTGCGGCAACATTAAATGTTGGTGGAGTAATTTTAGCTGAGTCTGCTCTTAGTTACCTTGGATTAGGTATTATGCCACCAACACCAAGTTGGGGGAATATGCTTCAAGGTGCACAAAGTATTACAATCATGCTTAATCAGTGGTGGGTACCAACTGCTCCAGGCTTAATGATTTTAATTACTGTATTATGTTTTAACTTTGTGGGTGACGGCTTACGTGATGCCCTTGATCCAAAAATTAATGAGTAAAAAGCCAAGATGCCATCTTGGCTTTTTCTTTTTGAAATAAAACTATGCATAAGTGTTATTGTCATGTTTTGTGAGCTTGTACCATAGATTGGTAATATGAGTATGGGGCGAGCAGGTGATTGGTTTGAAATTAGCTATTGCAAGGTATTCAGATGGGTAGAGCATTTATATTTTTAGTTGGGTTTGGACTGGCTGTTTGCGGTGGAATTACTACTATTGCATATTTGAATTTAACTACGACAGGATACACTTTTATTGAATTTCTACAATTTATTAGTAAAAGAATCGAGTGTTACTTAATCGTAGTCGGTTTAGTAATGGTTTGGATAAGTATTTATTTTCCTTTTGAATCCACAGAAAAGGATTAATTTTATATGTATTTTCTAACAATACATGAATATTTTGGAATAAAACTTTCTCCTTCTGCCTATACTGTTGACAAACAGCTTTGAAGTGAGGGGTAAAAAATGTTGTTTCTTCATGATATTTGGGTAAATTGGTTTGAAGGTGAAGAAAATGGTTACAACGTTTGCCACTTCCATGAATGGCGCAAGGATGATAGTGTTGAACTGTTAGACCAGGTACCTTTGCTAAAAATTGAGTCTCCTTTGTTTAACTACATTGAGAATGATTTAATGGAACTACCACAACAACTACTCATGGATGTTTACCAAAAAGCGTATGTTCGTAAAAATCATGAACGAATTCAGCAAGATTATTGCTTCGTTGTAACAGATGGTCAAGGGATTATTGCAGTAGACACAATAGGTTATAATATCCCAATTCGAAAAAGTCGATTAATTCCTCGACAAGAACAACTCGTTTATGAGATGGTGAATGGCCATGAAGCGATTCCTTATACCTTTGATAATAAGGATATCATAAAGGATAAGGAACATCACATTTTATCTCCATCGCCAATTGAAATGGCAGGCTTGACCCGAAAGGAAAGACAGTTAAAGCAGCTATTATTTATGGCGTTAGATCAATTAGCATCAACGAAAAATGTGGCAGAGATAAGGTATTGGTATACGGAGTGGAATCCTTCGAAATACCACGAAATTCAAGAAATGCAATTTGAAGAAGTTTGGCAAAACCTCTATGAAGAAACGAGAAACGGTTGGACAAGCAAACATGTACAACTATGTGAAAATTTGATTAAAGGTCAACCATTTTTTGAAAAACTTTGGGAAATAGAACATGAATCAAAAGTGTAAAAGAAAAAGGATTTGTTTTTAAGACAAATCCTTTTTTCTTTTTGATTCAGATATCATCAAGTTTGAAGTTATGGCCGATAAATAAATTTAATGGCCGTAAAAAAAAGTTTATAGCCGATAATCTAGATTTATGGACATTACATCAACTTTATTGCCGTTAGCTAAGACTTGAAATTCTGCTGAATTATTTTCTCTTTCTACCAAGTCCCATGGCATTTTCCATTTTTTTTACGGTTTTACTCGCAACTCTATTGGCCTTTTCAGCACCAGCATCAAGGATTTCGTCCAATTTTGGTGAGTTAAAAATTTCGTGGTATCTTTCTTGTATTGGGCGAATCTCGCTTAATACGACTTCCGCAAGGTCTGCTTTGAAATCCCCATAACCTTTTCCTTCATATAATGCTTCGATTTCCTCAATGGTTTTATTGCTGAAATTTGAATAGATGGTAAGCAAATTAGAAATACCGGGTTTATTTTCCTTATCAAATTTTACAATACCCTCTGAATCTGTTACTGCACTCTTGATTTTCTTTTCAATTTGTTTTGGGTCATCAAGTAAAGCAATATATGCTTTTGGATTTGGATCAGATTTACTCATTTTCTTTGTAGGATCCTGTAAGGACATAATTCTTGCGCCTTCTTTTGGAATTCTTGGTTCAGGTATTGTAAAGATTTCACGATATTTTTTGTTGAATCTTTCCGCAAGGTCTCTTGTGAGTTCAATATGTTGCTTTTGGTCTTCACCTACTGGAACGAGGTCTGTATTATAAAGAAGAATGTCTCCAGCCATTAACGGTGGATATGTTAATAAACCAGCCACAACAGCTTCTTTTCCTTGGGACTTATCTTTAAATTGAGTCATTCTTTCGAGTTCACCTATATAGGAAACACATTGTAACATCCAACCAGCTTGAGCATGTGCTGGAACCTCTGACTGAATGAATAAAGTAGCTTTTTCTGGATCAAGTCCAATTGCGATATAAAGTGCTGCTAAGCTCTTAATGTTCTTACGTAATTCTTGAGCATCCTGTGGAACAGTAATTGCATGTTGGTCAACAATACAATAGAAGCAATTGTATTCATTTTGCAATTCAATAAATTGTTTCATTGCCCCAATGTAGTTACCTAATGTTACAGAACCGCTCGGTTGAATACCTGAAAAAATAGTTTGCATGTTGTTTCTCTCCTTTAAGTGACTGGTATAAAGCTTAGAGTAGAGTTGGGCAAAATAAAAAACCATTCGTCCCTAACAAATTAATGTTAGGGACGAATGGTTTCCGCGTTGCCACCCTAGTTATTTTACCCATATAGGGTAAAATCTCTCGTTTCCTTGTAACGTAAGGAATGCGTCTTAGCCTACTTCAATTTTCAGCAAAGATGCTCAAAGTCCATTCCATATGCTCCAATATCTGTTCACACCAACCACAGACTCTCTGAAAGAGGTAATGACCTCTTAATTAATGTCCACATATGTACTACTCTTCTTCATAGCCCGATATTAATATTATTTTTATTATAATCTTTTCTTCATGAAATGCAAGTATTCTAGCTAAAAACTTAAGGCCCATTTGCGCATAAGATAGTACGTTTTGAAACAACATAAGTAGCGTATATCTTTTGAAACAAAAAAAGGAAATTACATATTAGGAGGTCATCTATTTGAAAAAAATATCGTGGCTATTAAGCATACTTTTTGCGAGTATTCTTATTTTATCAGCCTGTGGCACATTTGATAATGGAAATGAAAAAGGAGGAGGAGCAGAGGGGGAAGGGCCAAAGCAAGAACTACGAATCAATATAAGTTCTGAACCACCTACTTTACACCCAGGTCTGGCAACTGACTCCACTTCGGGGGTAGTTCTCAATCATGCTTTTGAAGGTTTAACTCGCATCAATAAAAATGGAGAAGCCGAAGAAGCAATGGCGGAAAAGATTAATGTGTCAGATGATGGAAAAACCTATACTTTCACAATCCGTGATGCCAAATGGTCGAATGGTGATCCTGTTACCGCTCACGATTTTGAATATGCTTGGAAGTGGGTATTGGTCCCTGCAAATCAATCAGACTATGCGTCACAAATATACAATTATATTGAAGGCGCAAAGGAGGCATACGATACACCAGATATCTCAATTGAGAAAATGGAGAATGTGGGCATAAAAGCGATTGATGATAAAACTCTTGAAGTAAAACTAACGAACCCGACAGCTTACTTCTTAGAATTAACAGCTTTTTATACGTATTACCCTGTTAATAGTAAAATTGCGAAGGATAATCAAGATTGGGCAAATCGAGTGGATGAATCCTATGTCTCAAATGGACCTTTTGTCATAACGGATAAATCATCGACTATCACTCTTGAAAAGAACAAAGATTATTGGGATGCAGATTCAGTGAAGCTCGAAAAAATCACAATGGATATGATTAACGATCCGAATACTGAATACCAAAGCTTCAAAAAGGGTGAGCTTGATTGGGCTGGTGCACCTACATCATCATTACCTACAGATGTAATTCCAACTTTAGATAAAGAAGGCACTTTACAAAAGAGCCCGATTGCGGGTACGTATTGGTTTAAATTTAATATTAATAAAGAGCCGTTTCAAAATGAAAATCTTCGAAAAGCTCTTAGTTATTCAATCAATCGAAAAGCAATAGTTGAAAATGTCACGCAGGGTGGACAAATTCCAGCAATGGCCCTCGTTCCGTCTGCAATATTAAAGGAAAATGAGAAGGGCTATTTTAAAGATAATGATGTGGATGCTGCAAAGGAACATTTACAAAAAGCTTTAGATGAACTTGGGTTATCAGACGTTTCTGAACTTCCAGAGATTGCTTTATCCTATAATACCTCAGAAGGCCATCAAAAGGTTGCCCAAGCGATTCAAGATATGTGGAGAAAGGCTTTGGGGATTGAAGTTACTCTTAATAATGCTGAATGGAACGTGTATCTTGATAATATTGATCAAGGAAATTTCCAAATTGGTCGTGCTGGTTGGTTAGCTGATTTCAACGATCCTGTGAACTTCCTTGAAATCTTTACAGTCCCAAAAGGAAATAATGATACCGGCTGGACAAATGAAACATTTAATAATCTTTTAGCACAAGCTGCAAAAGAAACCGATAAAGAAAAGCGACTTGGGCTATTAAAAGATGCTGAACAATTGGTAATCGATGAAATGCCAATTGCACCAGTATACTTTTATACAAACAACTGGGTTCAAAATGACAACCTAAAAGGAGTCGTTATTTCTCCATTAGGAGATGTTCAATACAAATGGGCGTATTTTGAGTAATCGCAAACTAGGAAATCACCAATAAGAACAAAAGAGTAAGGTATATAGTTGGCCTATATACCTTACTTTTTGAAAACCATATGTGATTGCAATGGGAGGTGTACGAAGTGGCAAAATATATAATTAAGAGATTAATCTATATGATCGTTTCGCTTATCTTGATTGTTACCGCCACATTTTTCTTAATGCAAGCAGCTCCGGGAGGTCCATTTACGAAAGAGAAGGATGTCCCTCCAGAGATTGAAGCAGCTCTTAATGCCCATTACGGCTTAGATCAGCCATTGTATAAGCAGTATTTTGACTATTTATATGATGTGGCAAGATGGGATTTTGGCCCATCCTTTAAATATAAAGCAATGACCGTTAATGAAATCATCAATAATGGATTTCCAATTTCTCTCTTTTTAGGGATCGAGGCTATTCTTATTGCGATTGCTTTCGGTGTTGTACTAGGTGTGATTGCTGCACTTTATCATAACAAATGGCAAGACTATTCTGCGATGATAATTGCGGTTTTTGGTATATCCGTTCCAAGCTTTATTTTAGCTACGGTTTTACAATATATATTCGCCATTAAGCTAGACCTGTTTCCAGTTGCGAGGTGGGAATCATTTATGCATACTATATTACCTGCAATTGCATTATCATCCTCACCAATGGCCTTTATAGCCAGATTAACACGTTCAAGTATGCTTGAGGTACTAAGTAACGATTACATAAAGACAGCTCGAGCAAAAGGATTAAAGAAAGGTACAATCACCATGAAGCATACGATACGTAATGCAATGTTGCCTGTTGTATCTTATATGGGGCCATTAACTGCTGGTATCTTAACTGGTAGTTTTGTTATCGAAAAAATCTTTGGAATACCTGGATTAGGGGACGAATTTGTAACGAGTATAACCAATCGCGACTACACCGTGATTATGGGAGTTACTGTTTTTTATAGTATCTTACTCTTAATTTCTGTTCTCCTTGTTGATATTTTGTACGGATTTATTGATCCTCGCATTAAGCTATCTGGTGCGAAGAAAGGAGAGTAACTTATGCAGAATATTCCAAAGGAAATGTTTGCACCAGCAACATTAAATGAGAATGAGGCTGAAAAAATTTCAAAACCAAGTTTATCGTTTTGGAAGGATGTCACCTCTAGATTCAAAAAAAATAAATTGGCCATAGTAGGTATAGTTCTCTTAGTCCTACTATTATTCATGGCGATTTTTGGGCCAATGATGACTGAGTTTGATTATCGGACAACAGACCTTGCCCATGCGAATGAAGCACCATCTAGTGTGCATTGGTTTGGAACAGATGAATTGGGTAGAGATGTGTTCACAAGGACATGGGAAGGTGCGAGAATCTCTTTATTTATAGGACTAGCAGCTGCAATAATTGATCTTGTGATTGGTGTTTTATGGGGTGGCATATCAGGTTACATGGGCGGTAAAGTGGATGAATTCATGATGAGAGTCGCTGACATTCTATACGGCGTCCCATATTTGCTTTTAGTTATTTTACTTATGGTTATTCTCGAACAAGGGTTAGGAACAATGATACTAGCAATGACGATTACTGGATGGATCAATATGGCAAGAATTGTAAGGGGACAAGTTCTACAATTAAAATATCAGGAATATGTACTTGCCGCACAAACGCTTGGAGCGGATGTTAAAAGAATAATGTTCAAACATTTGATACCTAATTCAATGGGCCCCATTTTGGTAACAATGACGCTAACAATCCCAAATGCCATTTTCACTGAATCTTTTCTAAGTTATCTTGGATTAGGTGTTCAAGTTCCACTTGCCAGCTGGGGAACGATGGCCTCTGAGGGACTACCTGCATTTGAATATTATCCATGGCGCTTGTTTTTCCCTGCTACCTTAATCTGTATCACAATCTTTGCTTTTAACGTAATTGGAGATGGAATGCGTGACGCATTAGACCCTAGGCTGCGCAAGTAAGGGAGTGAGTAAATGGAAAAGTTATTGGAAGTAAAAGACCTAGAAGTCTCTTTTCAAACCTATGCTGGTGAAGTAAAGGCGGTTCGCGGTGTGAATTTTGATTTATATAAAGGTGAAACACTTGCGATTGTCGGCGAATCAGGGTCAGGGAAAAGTGTAACCTCACAAACAATCATGAAGCTTATTCCAATGCCACCTGGAAAAATTAGTAATGGTCAAATTCTTTTTGATGGTGAAGATCTTGTTCCAAAAACCAACAAGGAAATGGAGAAGATTCGTGGGAAGGATATCGGAATGATCTTTCAGGACCCAATGACCTCCCTTAACCCAACGATGAAGGTTGGTATGCAAATTATTGAGGTTTTAATTAAACATCAAAATATGTCAAAGGGAAATGCAAAGGACCGTGCAATCGAACTCCTTCGTCTTGTTGGAATCCCTAGCCCAGAGAAGAGAGTCAATCAATATCCACATGAATTTAGTGGGGGTATGAGGCAACGTGCGATGATTGCCATTGCGTTAGCCTCAAATCCGAAATTATTGATTGCAGACGAACCTACCACAGCATTAGATGTTACGATACAAGCGCAGATTTTAGAATTAATGAAGGACCTCCAAAAAAAAATGGAAACATCCATTATTTTTATCACTCATGATTTAGGTGTGGTTGCGAATGTAGCCGATCGGGTAGCGGTAATGTATGCTGGGAAAATCGTTGAGACTGGTACAGTGGATGAAATTTTCTATAATCCTAAGCATCCTTATACTTGGGGATTATTATCGTCAATGCCAAGCTTAGATAGTGATGAAAAAACAGAGCTTATGGCAATTCCCGGTTCACCACCTGACCTTACAAATCCTCCAAAAGGGGATGCATTTGCTCCAAGAAATCGTTATGCAATGAAAATTGACTTTGAAAAGGAACCACCAATGTTTAAAATTTCTGAGACACATTATGCAGCGACTTGGCTTCTACACCCTGATGCTCCTAAAGTGGAACCACCTGAAGCAGTCAAGCGTCGTATGAAAAATTTCTCATCCGATAAGCTTAGGAAAGGATGATGAATGAAATGGCTGAAAAACAAAAATTGGTAGAAATTAAAAACTTAAAGCAATATTTTAATATTGATAAACCAAATATGGTGAAAGCTGTTGATGGGATTACCTTTGATATTTACAAAGGTGAAACACTTGGCCTGGTTGGAGAGTCTGGATGTGGTAAATCTACCACAGGAAGGACCATTATACGGTTATACAATGCCACGGGTGGAGAGGTCCTTTTCAATGGAGAGAATGTTCATGGAAGAAAGTCGCGTAAAGAATTGAAAAAGTTTAACCGAAAAATGCAAATGATTTTTCAAGATCCATATGCTTCACTAAATCCAAGAATGACCGTAGCGGATATCATCGCAGAAGGAATCGATATTCATGGGCTCGCAAAAAATAATGCCGAACGTATGGAACAGGTTTATACGTTACTTGAAACAGTAGGGCTAAACCGTGAGCATGCGAATCGATATCCACATGAATTCTCTGGAGGACAACGCCAACGGATTGGTATTGCGCGTGCCCTTGCGGTAAAGCCAGATTTTATTATTGCTGATGAACCGATTTCTGCATTAGATGTTTCCATTCAAGCTCAAGTTGTAAACTTAATGAAAAAACTTCAAGAAGAGAAAGGCTTGACTTACTTATTTATTGCCCATGATTTGTCAATGGTAAAATATATCAGTGACAGAATTGGTGTTATGTACTTCGGAAAAATTGTGGAACTTGCCGATGCTAACGATCTCTATTCAAACCCTATTCATCCCTACACAAAATCTTTGTTATCAGCAATTCCATTGCCAGATCCGAACTATGAACGCAATCGAAAAAGAATTATATATGATCCGAAAGAACATGGATACTCAGATAATGAAGAAGTCAAATTACGTGAGATTCGCCCCGGGCATCTCGTTTCTTGCTCGGAAAAAGAATTTCAAGAATATAAATCGCATTACAGTTAAATGGCCTAATAAGAGGGCCATTTTTTTGTTTGAGCAGATTTACCACTAATATCAGTAAGGTTTATAAGAACACTAAAATATATAGACAAAACTGCTCATACAATTGAATAAATACCTTATTCACTAAGAATTTTGTCTAAATTTGTATTATTTTCTGGAAAGTTCATTTAAAATGACTATAGAAGATTGGAAGGAAGGAGGAAGCTTTGATGAAAAAGATTATATCTTTAGTTGGGGCAATGATTATCGTTGTATTCGGTACTTTCTTTGTTACTCAAACAAGCTCTGCAGAAAATAAAAATTTTGCTATGGACTCACATCCAACGAGTAAATTGGTTATGCCAAAAAAGGAATTACCTGAGTTAGTTTCGCGTTTTGAATTTAATTCTGGCTTTCAATTTGAATATCCTGATGCCATAAGAGGGGTATACGTAACAGCCCATTCTGCCGGTGGTGATCGTTTTTCACAACTTGTCCAATTAATCGAGAATACGGACCTTAATGCTATGGTTATTGATGTTAAAGACGACTTTGGATATTTAACCTACGTACCACCAAAAGGCTCAAAACATCAGAATATTAGTAAGGATTATATCAAAGACCCAACAGCAATGCTTAAAAAACTAGAAGAAAAGCAGATTTACCCAATCGCAAGGGTTGTTGTATTTAAGGACTCTGTATTAGCACAGCAACGTCCAGAATTATCGTTTAAAGATGGGGATAAAGTATGGAAAAATGGGCGCGGAGAAGCTTTTGTAAATCCATTTTTAAAAGAAGTTTGGGACCATAATGTAGGAATCGCAATTGAAGCAGCCAAGCTTGGATTTCAAGAGATACAATTTGATTATGTTCGCTTTCCTGAAGGGTTTGAAAGACGAGATAGTTCTTTAACCTATAGTATGGGTGAATATGAAAAAGTGGAGCTTGATAATGTACAAAAGAGAGTCGCCGCTGTTACCGATTTTGTGGCATATGCAAAAGAAAAATTAGAGCCATATAATGTGAAGGTTTCTGTAGATATTTTTGGGTACACCGCAACATTACCTGAAGCACCAGGTATTGGTCAAAATTTTTCGAAAATATCTGAGCATGTTGATGTCATCTCATCCATGATTTACCCGAGTCATTGGACGTCTTATTTTGGAATTCCCCGCCCAGACTTAGAGCCGTATCGATTGGTATCTGAATATGCAAAAGTTGAAAATCATAAGCTAAATCAAATTAAAAATAGACCTGTTTCAAGACCTTGGCTCCAAGATTTCACAGCAAGCTGGCTTGGAAAAGGTAATTATACTGTTTATGGAAAAGATGAAATTGAAGCCCAAATAAAAGGATTGCAAGACCAAGGTATTCATGAATTCCTACTATGGAACGCTGGGAATAGCTACACAAAAGGTGTAGATTATACGCCATAAAAAAGCTGGCACGACTCAATGTGCCAGCTTATCATATTTATTTTTTCCGTCCACCAACGTTTTTCCAACCAGCTTTTACATTTAGATCACGTGTTACTATATTAGAGCCGGATTTACCTCCAAAAACATTTTCCCCAACGCCATTTGCGATAACACCCATCAAAGCAGTAATACCAATGACTAAAATAGCAATTAGACCTAAATCCATTATGTAGCTTGCCATGAATATCCCCCTTAATGAAAACGCTTCTTTACTTCTATTCTATTCCAAGTTTAGTTTTAAAGAAAGAGGGAATATCTAATTTTAGAAACAAAACAAAAACATTGCATACACTAAGAAAGTCCTATCAAAGTACAAGGAGCAGATGTATGAACTGGTATGAGAAACTAAATCAATATTTTCCAATTGAAGAAATGAAGTCAAAAGAGCATATGGAAACCCTCTTGAAAGAAAAAGGAGATATTTATCATAAAGATGAAGGACCCTATCATGTCCTCATGTATGTTGAACTTGATCATTTTATTTTTATCGACTATCTCTTCGTTTCAAAAGAATCGCGTGGACAAGGGCTTGGCCATAAACTTCTTGAAAAATTAAAGAAAAAAGGAAAACCCATTATTCTAGAGGTCGAACCCGTGAACTATGAAGACTCAGATACTGAAAAAAGGTTAAAGTTCTATAAGAGAGAAGGTTTCGAACACGCAACTTCAATTGGTTATGAACGTAAATCGTTAGCAACAAATGAGTCTAATCAAATGGAAATACTATACTGGTCTCCAACTAACGAGTCGGAAGAACTTATTTACAAAGCGATGAGAAAAACGTACGATGAGATTCACACGTACAAAGATAAAGAATTTTATGGAGATTCCTACCAAGATGTTAATGAAGTATTATCATTTAACAATAAGAATGATAATCGTGATATCTTAAGAGATGTGTAAACTATTAAGCAATTGGGGCTGTATTTCCAATTGCCTTTATTAGAGAAACGACTGTGAATCAACATGTTAATTAAGCAAAAGTTTTCTTTAAAATTGTCTATCTTTCTCAGAAAATTTAAGGTATAATAATTAAAGAAATTACTTAATTAAATTAATTTTAATTTAGCATAAACTCCATGACCAATCATGCTGATTGTTAAGTAATAATCTACTTTTTAAGGGAGTGATAAGTTAATGGTTACTCTTTATACTTCTCCAAGCTGTACTTCATGCCGTAAAGCGAAGTCATGGTTAGAGGAAAATCAAATTCCATATCAAGAAAGAAACATTATTTCTGATTCTCTTTCAATCGAAGAGATTAAAGAAATTTTACGTATGACGGAAGATGGAACAGATGAGATCATCTCAACTCGTTCTAAAGTATTCCAAAAATTAAATGTAAATCTTGAGACAATGCCTCTTCAAGATTTATATAAATTAATTCAAGAAAACCCTGGTCTTCTTCGCCGACCAATTATCATCGATGAGAAGAGACTTCAGGTTGGATACAATGAGGACGAAATTCGCAGATTTTTACCAAGAAAAGTTCGTACCTTCCAATTAAAAGAAGCACAACGCTTAGTAAACTAACAACAAGAAACTTCTACTCCTGTAGAAGTTTTTTTATTTTTTTCTAGCTACAGGCGCCATTCGGCTCTATGGTCTAAGCCAGTTGCTTCGGCAGATAAATAACACCTTCTGCCATCACTATTCAAATGCTGCTCGCCAAAGACTGCTCGCCTTGTACTTTTCTAAAATTTATTAGGACATATTTCTCGTTTTCTTTTGTGTTTCGTATTATAATGGTACGTAAAACAGTAACATCCCGAAAAACTTAACCGCATTCAAAATAAATTTGAATGAAAACCGGGCAAAATCACTGTTTTTTACAAATTACTCTTTTTTATTTCCATTCTCATATCTTTTAACATAAAATAAAGTACAAGATATAGACTTTTTTCTTTAAGATAGGTTATTCTACAGCCATAATGGGAAAAGTGAATAAAAGTGGTTGTTCAAAAAGTCAGGTGAAAATGACACATCGAATTTCTTCGTTGGCTTGCTTTTTTTGTTCCTCACGTATTAGTTGCATACGTTCCGGTACTCAAAGATGCGCCGCCTCGAACTTCTCGGTCCTTTTCATCCTCCTTTTGAACTCACAGTTTAAAGAGCATCTGGCTCGGGGGTATAACGTCCCTTCAAAATCTGAGCAAGAAGGGAGAGGTTCTGTAATGGAAATCGAAAGAATAAACGAACATACTGTTAAATTCTACATTTCATATAATGACATAGAGCAACGCGGATTTGAACGTGAAGAAATATGGTATAACCGGGAACGAAGCGAAGAGCTCTTCTGGGAAATGATGGATGAAATTCATCAAGAAGAAGAATTCACGATTGATGGTCCACTATGGATCCAAGTCCAGGCGTTAGAAAAAGGGTTAGAGGTACTTGTAACACGCGCACAACTATCAAAAGATGGGAATAAATATGAACTACCTGTTGGTGACGATAAGATTCCAGTAGACGAAAAGATTGAATCTTTACTTGATCAGCAATTTCATTCTAAGTATGAGGAAAATGATTTTGTCGAGGAATTTGAGGAAGAAAACTTCCAATTTCTAATTCGATTTAATGATTTTGAAGATGTTATTTCTCTTGCACACCGGATTCAACTAAATGGATTGAATAATTCCTTGTACTCGTTTGAAAATAAGTACTATTTATTTATTGAATTTAATGAGGAACTCTATACAGAGGATGAACTCGAGAATATGCTCAGCATAGTCTTAGAGTATGGGAATGAGTCAGCACTTTCTGTTCATAGAATTGAAGAGTATGGTAAAAAGATAATTAATGAGAATGCATTAACTGAGATGGTTAAATACTTCTCACTATAAGTAAAAGTCGATTTCATTTTTTGGAATCGGCTTTTTTTGTGTGAAAAATTCGAAATTTTGTAATTGTACATGCACGGTTATCTGTGCTATTTTTAAGTAGCAGTAAATTAGAAGTAAGGAGATGACGTGAGTGTTTGTTGCGTTACGTGAAAATGGTGAATATATTTCGTTAGTGGAAAAATGGAAGCGCTCTGATTTACTTGAACTTCGTAGCAATGAAAGCTTTCTTTGTCCGGCATGTCAAAGTAAGGTTCAGTTAAAAGCGGGAATGAAGAAAACACATCATTTCGCACATCTAAGAGGAGCAAAATGCAGTGTTAAAACTGAGCCGGAATCTGAGTACCATCTCGAAGGCAAACGACAGCTCTATTGTTGGATTCAAGGACAAGGCTATAAGGTCCAGTTAGAGCCTTATTTAGATGAAATCTCGCAACGCCCTGACCTTTTAGTGACCACAGAAGACAAACAGTATGCAATCGAGTACCAGTGCTCCCAAATTGATTACCCTTTGTTTAAGAAAAGATCAGACTCTTATAGGAACAAAGGTATTGTACCAATTTGGATCTTAGGAGCAAAATGGTTTAAACGACAGTCAACCTACTCAGTTCGACTCTCACCATTTCAATGGCTTTTTGCAACCTCTTTCAATCAACCATTCCAACCTAGCATACTTTATTATTGCCCAGATACCTCTACCTTTGTAAAACTCTCAAACCTTCAACCTTTTACAACTAGTGAAACCTTTTGTACCATTCAATTCCATAAAGAAAATGTGCATACCTTTCCAAAATTACTAGCCCCCAACCAACCAACGTTTACCTATCAAAGTTTGTGGGTAAGAAAAAAGTATAAATGGAGAGCAAGCTACTCTGTTTATTCATCTAATCAAATCGCATCATTATTATCATCTCTCTATCAAAACCGAATACCTCCAGCCCACCTGCCAGCTGAAGCTGGTTTGCCTGTCCGCTCTGCCTACTGGTTCCATACACCACCAATGATATGGCAAATGTGGACGGTGTTAGATTTATTGCTTCCACTGCAAGTAGGGGATACATTCTTTTTTTCAAAGGCAATGGAGGTGATATCGAAGCAAATTGCTTCAAATAACATTACAATCAGACATCTACCATTGATTTTTCATACCCAATATTCTCTTGCTGTGGAGGAATACCTGGATTTGCTTGTGAAAGCAGGGCAACTAAAAAAACTTACACAGACAAAATATCAAAAAGTAAGAGAATTCCAAATACCCGTTAATTTGGAGGAAGCCTATAATATGGATGTAGCCCTTACCAAAAGATTGGAAAGTGTTGGACAGAATGAAGAAGTTGGAATGGTAAAACCTAATATTGGTGGATGACTGAATTCAAAAAACTTAAACTTTTTCTAATAAAAAAGGAGATAGTCAATAGGATATCGAATACATTTTAAAGAATAGGAATTAGGAGGTTTATAAAATGGCTGAACAATCAACTGTAAAGAAGCTCCCGAATCGTAATGAGATTGCTGAACAGGATACTTGGAGATTAGAAGATATTTTTGCATCTGACGTAGATTGGGAAAAAGAATTTCAAGAAATAAAAGAGATGATCCCTGGAATTGAAGCATTCCAAGGAAAACTCGGCGAATCTGCGGATCAGCTGTATGAAGCCTTAGCTTATCAAGATGCAATTTCCTTACGAATGGGAAAACTCTATACATATGCACATATGCGTAATGACCAAGATACATCCAATTCGTTTTATCAAGGTTTATATGATCGTGCAACTAATTTGTATACACAGGTAGGAAGTGCGCTCGCATTTATCGTGCCGGAAATTTTATCAGTCGATGAAGATAAAATAAAATCCTTTTTAGCGGAAAAAGAAGAGTTGAAGGTATACGAGCATGCATTAAATGATATTAATCGTGAACGACCACATGTATTAACTGCAAAAGAAGAAGCCTTGCTTGCACAAGCTTATGAAGTAATGGATTCTTCAAGCAATACATTTGGGATGCTAAATAATGCTGACCTAACGTTCCCGACTATTAAAGATGAGAACGGTGAAGAGGTAGAAATCACACATGGTCGTTATATTCGATTCCTGGAAAGCTCAGACCCACGTGTGAGAGAAGAAGCTTTTAAAGCGGTATATGATACGTACGGTAAATTTAAAAATACCTTTGGTAGCACATTAAGTGGTACTGTAAAGAAGGATAATTTTAATGCCCGAATTCGTAATTATAAATCAGCCCGCGAAGCAGCCCTAAGCAGCAATAATATTCCAGAAACGGTATATGATAATCTAGTAAATACCATTAATGAAAATCTGCCTCTTTTACATAGGTACGTTGACTTACGTAAAAAAGCGTTAGGGGTAGATGAGTTGCATATGTATGACCTCTACACACCATTAGTCAAAGACGTAAAAATGGAAGTTTCTTATGAGGAAGCAAAGGATTATATCCTTAAAGGGCTTGCTCCACTAGGTGAGGATTATATTAATGTTCTAAAAGAGGGCTTTGATAATCGATGGGTTGATGTTCAAGAAAACAAAGGAAAGCGAAGCGGAGCGTATTCATCTGGTGCATATGGTACAAATCCATATATCCTTATGAACTGGCAGGACAATGTGAATAATCTGTTCACGTTAGCTCATGAATTTGGTCACTCGGTACACAGTTACTACACAAGAAACAATCAACCATACACATATGGTAATTATTCGATCTTTGTAGCAGAGGTTGCGTCTACTTGTAATGAGGCACTGTTAGGAGATTACTTATTAAAAACGATTGACGATGACCAAAAGAGATTATATCTTTTAAATCATCAGCTTGAAGGCTTTAGAGGAACTGTATTCCGTCAGACGATGTTCGCAGAATTTGAACATATGATTCACATGAAAGCCCAAGAGGGAGTAGCATTAACACCAGATCTGTTTACTGAAATGTACTATGAGTTAAACAAGAAATACTTTGGTACAAATATTGTGGTAGATGAGGAAATCGGCTTAGAGTGGTCTCGAATTCCGCATTTCTACTATAACTATTACGTATATCAGTATGCAACAGGCTATAGTGCTGCAACAGCTTTAAGTAAGCAAATCCTAGAAGAGGGTAACCCTGCTGTTGAACGATATATTAACAATTTCCTTAAAGCGGGAAGCTCCAATTATCCTATTGAGGTACTTAAAAATGCAGGTGTAGACATGAATTCAGCGGAGCCGATTAAAGAAGCATGTAAAGTATTCGAAGCAACCCTAACTGAAATGGAAAAATTATTAGAAAAGCAATAAGTAATGCGAAAGGTTCAGCTGACCGGCTTATGATTCGATCTGATGGGCCTGGAGCTAGACAATAAAGAGGAAGGGCATCCATTATTGGATGCCCTCTTATTTGCAAAATTAATGAAAACCCCTAAATCGATTTCGGTGATTATAAATAACAAGTGTCACGAGTAATGATAGAAATAAAAGAGGGGTCGTAATGTAAAGGGGAATTAATTTCATCAATCCTAATATGTTTAGTCCAAAGGTGAGGATAATCATAACCACCCCGATAATCAGCCCAATTTTCCTCATAGACACGCCCTCCTTACAAGTGAATGTAAGTATCTATTTTAATATCTATGTCCAAGCATGCGTTTTAAGAATAGGGAATTTGACAACTTTGTGAAAAAATGTACAAATAGTTGAAAATGGTTATCAATCTTGCTATTATGTATTCAAGAAGTAATCACACAAACAACACCCCTTTGTTTGAAGTGAGATTTCTCCCATCCCCTTTATTGAAATAGAAAAAAAGACTTGGTCAAACGACCAAGTCTTTTTTGTTATTCAATAATTTTGTTTCACCGCCTAGCCCCTCAAGGTCACTAGCCAATCAAACAAGAAGGTCAAAGAACAATCTTCTCGCCTTATGCTTGTTGTATTTACACAGGACAAGAAACTTTAGGAGCATATTCACACGCGAAGAAAGTGCAAAGCTTTTCGATGTGTTGACATCGACATTTGCCACAGGACGTGGCTGTTGTTAGGCAATGCTCCTCTTACAGTCGCTTGTACGTTTAGTCAATATATCTCCAGAAGGTTCCGTACTTAACAGGAACTTGCTCTACTTTCTGCTTAAGGATAAGCTTTTTCATTTCCCGTTCGACCTCTGGTATAGGCAAGTCGTATAAAACTGAAATTTCTTTTGAAGCAACAAATTTAAAGTATTTCAAGAATTCTTCTAATGGAGGTGCTGGGGTTGGTTCGATTTTTTCACCAAGCATATCGTAAATGATATGGACGTACATTTCATATGGATAACACCCCGTAATTTTCAAACCTTCTTCCTCAATGTTTTCATTAAAGAAAACGAGAGTAGGGATTTCATCCACTTCCATTTCAGATGTGATCTTCAAGTCACATTGGAATGCTTTGGCAGCACTTGATGAATGAAGGTCATTCATAAATTCATTTACATCAAGTCCGACTTCATCTGCGCAAGACATTAATACATCTATATCAGAAATGTCACGTTTTTCAAGGAAGAGATTTTCCTGGAGTTTTCTTAAAAAACGTATACCAGCTCTTTTTCCTTGCAGCTCAGCCGCTTTAATCGCAATCGATACAGAATGTGGAGCTGAAATCGGATTTTCAAGCCATAAACTACCATCACAAGACATTCCTGACCTACTAGCAGTGCGCTCCCAAACCTGAGCCATGTCTGCAGGTTTATTTTTCTTTTGTATATTTAAGGAAGCAAGGCGGCCACTTAAAATATGGCGAATTGTAAAATACTTTCCATATTCAATTGTTAGCTTTTTTAAAATGGGCTCAAGTGCCCAACAATCAGGACACAATGGATCAATAAACATATAGATCTCTAACGGACGATTGCTAGATGTTTGATTGAAGCCCATATTTTCAGAATGTTTCAAGACCTTACCCCTTTCTACTCGTAAGGAGTTTCTATCATATGTTAAGTGTACTAACATTTTATCAATGGATGAGATTTAACTCAAATAAAGCGCACTTTCGAGCGAATGAAATTTATGGAATAGTGTTTAAATCGCTTATAAAATAAAAGTTCTCCTGTTTTAGTCCAGGAGAACAATGTTTATCCAATATAGGTTTCTGTTACTTTTCTAACATAGTTTTGTGTTTCTTTAAATGGCGGAATTCCCCCATACTTATCAACATTACCTGGTCCTGCATTATAGGCTGCAAGGGCAAGTGAAACATTTCCATTATAACGGTCTAGCATATTTCGGAGATATTTTGTACCCCCTTCAATATTTTGCATAGGATCAGTTAGGTTGGTTACCCCTAGACCTCTCGCTGTTGCGGGCATCAATTGCATGAGGCCAGTAGCTCCAGCATGGCTTTTCGCATTTGGATTAAAATTAGACTCATGCTTAATCACAGAGCTTATTAATCGTGCATCCACATTGTATTTTTGTGCCGCATTCTGTATCATTTCATCAAAAGAGTTCGGAATAGACGTAGGTCCAGCGTTCGAAATTGTAAGAGGCAGATAATGATTATTGATATTTAAAGATGAAGGATTAACCTTCGATCGTATACTTTCAGTTGATGAACTAGTTGCATTAGACATAAGCTGTAACATCATGTCCTTAAATAAGGAACCATCATTACTAGTAGTCGGTGTATCGGATGTCGAAACGTTACGCAAAGCCTGAAGCTCCATCATTACTTTTAAATCTATTTTCAAGTGAGTTCCTCTCCTAGTAGAATTTGTTTCTTTCGATTATAAAACCTCAGAATTTTATTGTCTGTTTTCCGAATAGGGATCTTGTATTGTTCGAGTAACTCTTTAAATACTACTTTTCCGCTAACTTCATCAGTTACTTCATATTCTACCTCGAAATCAATTTTATTTAAATAGTAACTCTTATCCAGCACAAGTAACCCATTTTTGTATTCGACTTCTGCTCGTTTCGTTTTAAGGGAGCCAAAAAAAAGAACGTCCAGAGGTTCGATTGATAATCCTTTTATGATAGATGCGACTTCGCCTTCAATGATGTTTCCACCATTAAGCATTTGCTCGGCTTCTTCCTTGCTTAGTACTTGATGTGTCTCAAGCAAACCACGTTTAACAGGCTGTTTTAATGTAAGAGTACATATTCCATTCTTTTTACGAATACGGAGGGCAGCCCCCACACCCTTTAATGAAAATTCAGGGGTATCAAAATAAAAATTTTCTTGGATTATTTTTCTGTCCTCACTAATTGAGAATGCAGTTAACAATTGACGGTATTCAACTTCCTCTAGAATATTTTTAAACTCAATTTCAAGCTCTTGTGACATAATTTCAACCTGTCCTTTGTATTAGTTTTTTTTATTATATCATTATGGTGTATCTTTTTTAGGATTTGGATAGCAATTCTTTAAAGAATGGCTGTACATATGATAAAATAAGTTTGGATTTTGAAAAGAGAAAAAGGAGCTTACTAATGCAGAAACGTATTGAGATTAGTGAAATGAAAACCTCTAACAACCAATTAGAGCTAATTGCGGAAAAACCAAATTTTGACACAACTGGTTTACAGTCTAGTGGACAAATGCTTGTGGATTCTGACTCGTTAGCATTTATCTACAAACTTGAAAATGAAAAAGAATTTATATATGTGAGCTTGCCATCATCAATTTGGCCGTCCCTTAAAAATGTTATATCAGAAAAACAAAAAGTTATTTTACACCTTGAAGAGAATGAACTCGAACTTATCGATATCATCCCTGAATTGGAATACCTGTTACAAAACATTGAAGGTAACACCAACTATGGAAATGAAATGGTCGAGCTTGTTGAAAAAACATTTTGATTGTTATAGCTTAGAAAAACAGGGGGGGCTATTATGAGTAAAGACTGGGATCTTTTTTTGGCTCCATATAAGCAAGCTGTTGATGAACTAAAGGTTAAGCTAAAAGGAATGAGAACTCAATTCGAAATGCAAGGGACCCATTCCCCAATAGAATTTGTAACAGGAAGAGTAAAGCCAATCCCTAGTATTCTAGATAAAGCTGCTAAGAAAAATATATCACTCGATAATATTGAAGAAGAGATGCAAGACATTGCAGGTCTAAGAATGATGTGCCAATTTGTAGACGATATTAAAAGGGTCGTTGAAATTTTAATGATGCGAAAAGATTTTGAAATCATTGAAGAACGAGACTATATCTCCCAAAAGAAAGAAAGTGGTTATCGTTCCTATCATCTTGTAATCAAATACCCAGTGCAAACTATTAATGGAGAAAAGAAGATTCTTGTAGAAATACAAGTACGCACACTTGCTATGAACTTTTGGGCAACCATCGAACACTCCTTAAATTACAAATATAAGGGCAGATTCCCGCAAGAGATTGAGAATCGACTGCAACGTGCTGCAGAGGCTGCATTTCAGCTTGATGAGGAAATGTCTAAGATCCGTGGCGAAATTCAAGAAGCACAAGTTATATTTTCTAGAAAAGCTGAAGGTAATGACTCTGATAAAGTGAAACTTCAATCAGAGGGGGATACTTCAGCCCCCTCTGATTGTTAGTTGAGGCCCACATGATGTGGGTCACGAAGACGGTGCCACAGGACGTGGCGTTCTTAGCCTTCGTTCACTTTATCGGGCATTTACGGGCAGTGATTACATGCCTACTAAAGTTGTTTTAAACAAAATTTTACTGCCCGTTAATGCGGGAAAAATCATAATAGATAGGGTGTAAAATATGAAATTTGCTGTAACTTCGAGGGGTGACTCGAACTCGAATACATTAATGCATAAGATTAAAACGTATTTAATGGACTTCGGGCTTACTTATGATGAGGACCAACCAGATATTGTAGTTACTGTCGGAGGAGATGGAACACTATTATATGCCTTTCACCGTTACCGCAGTCGTTTGGATAAAACAGCATTTGTAGGTATACACACAGGACATCTTGGATTCTATGCTGACTGGGTTCCGGAAGAGATTGAAAAACTAGTGATTGCTATCGCAAAAACCCCATATCAAGTGGTTGAATATCCATTACTTGAAGTATATATCCGGTATATTAATGGGGGGCGAGAGTCAAGGTATCTCGCATTGAATGAGTGTACGGTGAAAAGTGTAGAAGGCTCACTTGTAATGGACCTTGAAATTAAGGGTCAGCTTTTTGAAACATTTCGTGGGGACGGGTTGTGTATTTCCACACCTTCCGGAAGCACTGCGTATAATAAGGCGCTTGGTGGTGCTATATTACATCCGTCAATCGAGGCAATTCAGGTTGCAGAAATGGCATCGATTAATAATCGGGTATTCCGAACTGTTGGTTCGCCATTGATTTTACCAAATCACCATACGATTGTGATGAAACCAGTGAATGATGTGGATTTTCATATCACGATTGACCATTTAACCCTTTTACACAAGGATGTCAAGTCCATTCAATGCCGCGTAGCTCCGGAAAAAGTACGTTTTGCACGCTTCCGACCTTTCCCATTCTGGAAAAGAGTTCGTGATTCGTTTATTTCGGATTGACAGAAATTCGGAGGCGAGTGTTCAGCGACCAACGTACTAAGGTTCAAGGTGGGACACACAGACATTGCCAAAGGACGTGTCTTAGTTAGTCTGTGTTCCTAAAGGAGATAAAGGAAACATGGTGAACAAAGTAAACCGATGATGAATTTATCGTAAGCTAGGTAGAAGAAAGTAACGATAGTCGAAGCGGGTCGTGGATGGACAAATTTGAAAGGAAAAAAGGATTGTGGCTCAATTTACATTAGAATGGAAAATCTCATCACGGGACACGGGAAAATTAATTAGAGAGTTTTTAAGGGAGCAGCAGATTTCGAAAACAGCTCTTACAGATATTAAGTTTGCTGGTGGCGGTATCTTTATTAATGAAGCATCTGTTACAGTTCGGCATCTTTTAACGGAAGGTGAGGTCTTGAAGGTCGTATTCCCGCCTGAGGAGGCGAGCATGGAATTACTTCCTAATAAACTACCATTACGGATTGTGTATGAGGACCCTTACGTAATGGTGGTGAACAAACCTCCACATCAGCAATCAATCCCTTCACGGGAAAACCGGTCAGACAGTTTAGCCAATGCATTATTGTTTTATTATCAATCTATAGGTCTTAATACGACTGTCCATTTAGTTAATCGCCTTGATCGAGATACATCAGGTTTGTTAGTAGTTGCTAAACACCGCCATATTCATCATCTATTATCTGAGCAACAGAAGGCTGGAAGATTGAAAAGGGCATATGAAGCGATCGTACACGGCAAATTGGATATGGATTCTGGGACGATTGATGCCCCAATCGGTAGGAAGGACGATAGTATTATTGAGCGTCAAGTGCGGCAGGATGGACAAAAGGCGGTTACTCATTTTCGAGTTATTCAAGAGTTTGGTGAGTGGACGCATGTGTGGTTGCAGCTAGAGACGGGACGTACCCATCAGATCCGTGTTCATCTATCTCATATTGGTCATCCTATTGTTGGAGATGATCTGTATGGGGGGAAGAAGGCGGATATACGCAGGCAAGCACTCCATTGCAGGGAACTTTCATTTTGGCATCCAATGGATAAGAAAGAGTTATCCTTTCGGGCAGAACTACCCGAGGATATGAAAAAATTATTGGAAAAAGCGACCTTTTGAGGTCGCTTTTTGTGTAGGAAGGATGCGTACCTGTTTTTAAAAAGAAATACGAACAAAGTGGTAACGCAAGCGATTGAATCGAGCCCGTTCTCGGAGAAACCGACATAGAAGGGTAACGCAAGCGATTGAATCGTACCCGATCGTCGAGGAACCCGGACAAAAGGGTAACGTAGGCGATCGAATCGTACCCGTTCTCGGAGAAACCACAACAAAAGGGTAACGTAATCGGTCGAATCGTACCCGATCGCCGAGGAACCCAGCCAAAAAGGTATCGCACATTTCGTGCTCGTTTCCAAACCTTAATCCAACATCACCTACCCAAACTCCCGAAACTTCTCCTCAACAAGAGGCATTGTAGAAGGCACAGTTACAGTCTCCATTTCAGGATACCTTAAAGCAGTTAAACTACCTCCAAACACGCAACCTGTATCGATATTTAAGGTATGATTCACCCATCTTGGCTCTCTCACAGGTGTGTGCCCATAGACTATCCAAGAAGATCCCTTATAATGCTTAGCCCAATCGCGTCTTTCCGGGGTTCCGTCAGGGTTGTTCTTTCCCGTAATATCTCCATATAATACAAAGGTTTTTACTTTTTTATCATTGCGGCCGATGTAATCCTCACGAATTCCGGCGTGAGCTATCACTAGCTTTCCTCCATCTAACCTCTCATACAATGGGGCTTCGTCGTATAATTCAATAAACTGATTACGGATTGACTCTTGTTCCTTTTTGGATAATGCGTCATATTCTGCAACCGTTGTTTCCAAGCCATGTGTGGTTTGAACCTTATTCCCAATAAAAAAGCGATACAGTTTATTGCAGTGGTTACCAGGCACGTAATATGCCTTCTTCTCTTGAACAACAAGCTGATACACTGTTTTTATCACTTTTAATGACTGAGGTCCACGATCTGTTAGATCACCGACAAAAGCTAATTTGCGTCTATTATGTAGTGGAATCCCGCTTTCCCAGGAATAACCTAGCTTTGTTGTTAATTCTTTAAATTCCTGAAAGCATCCATGTATGTCACCAATAACATCAATTTTCATCCTAAAACACCTTCCTAAAAACGCTTCTCTGCACTTTTGGCCAGTATATATTAGATTCTAGTTATTAACATAAAAAAAATCACGCCACTCTCACTATTATAAGAAAAATGGCGTGATTTTATTTCATTAAGTTAAAGTTAATCAAACATGAATTTCTTTGTTCTAGAACGAACATTTAGAACAATCCCAATTGCAATCATATAGGTTGCAAGGGAACTCCCCCCGTAACTAATGAACGGCAACGGAAGCCCTGTGATTGGTAGAATTCCAACCGTCATTCCAATGTTTTGGAATACTTGGAACGTGATCATTCCAATTACACCTGCACATAGATAACTGCCGAATGGGTCATGGCTTTCTAATGCTATATGAATCATTCGATAGATTAATAAGAAGAATAAAGAAATAATAATACTTGTTCCAACAAATCCGAATTGCTCTGCTACTACAGCGAAAATAAAATCGGTGTGACCTTCTGGAATCGTAACCTCAGATTCCTGGAACCCTTTGCCGTGTAATTGGCCAGAACCGATTGCAAGTAAGGAACGAACTAATTGATGTCCCTCATTACCCGCAGTATCAAAAGGAGCAAGCCAGCCATAAAATCGACTCATCTGATAGTCTTCTATAATATACTTAAAGAAAAAATCAGGAAAGTTAAAGTATAGAAAAACCCCTACAGATACTGTAAAAACAGCTGTAAATACGGCTGCGAAAATAATTCTCCATTTAATTCCAGCAACGAGAAGCATTGTAGCAATGATTGACATAAAAACCATGGTCATTCCCATGTCAGGTTGTAACACTAAAAAACCAATCGGAGGAGCAGAGGCTAATAAAATCTTTCCAATAAGTAGAAGATCGTCCTTTACTGTATTAATCGGATAATTTTCACGATGATCTGAAATAATTTTACTTAGCACAATGATCATAAATATTTTCATTAATTCAGAGGGCTGGAAGCTTGCAAAACCAAAGTTGTACCAACTTGTTGCTCCCTTTACTTTCGAAGCAAAAGGGATATCTACAACATATTTTTCAACAAATAGACCAAATAATAGCACCATCCCGAATCCATATAAATACCAGGAAATCATTTTAAATCGATCAAAATCTATAACCATTGTTCCAATAATCGCAACAATTCCTATTACATACCATTGAAGTTGTTGTGCAGCGAAATTGATATTTTTTAGTTTTTCCGGTAAAAAGGGCTGTGCACTTTGGATGGCAATGGCACTAACGATAGCCATTAGAAATAAAATAAACAACAATGTATAATCAATTTTTTGTGGAGTATTTTCTTTATTCATGGAGAAAAAAATCCTTTCTAATCTGGCACGAGTTTTATATTATAGAAAACAGGGTATAATTCAATATCCACTTTATCATATATAGCCAATTTTATCTTAGCTTATTTTTGGTTGATTGCAAATCTTTACATAGCACATCACTAAATAAAAAATGATATACATATAGCCACAAAAAGTAAATGGTCGTATGTTACATTTCTGATAATGTATGTAAATTTTTTTTATTATTTCAGTTGTAAGGGGGGAACTACATGTTACAACAAGAGGTAAATGAAAAAGAGCAACAGCAATTAGAAAATGATCAATTGCTTACAGCTCTTGAAAATGAGAATATTGACGAGTTCCGGACCGTATTTTTAGATATACATCCATATGAAAGAGCAAAATTCTATGCGAAATTACCAAAAGATGCTAGAATGCGCGTATATCTTTTTTTGTCTCCTAAGGAAATGGCAGAGGTTTTCGAAAACCTTGAAATAGATGAGAATGAATATGAAGAACTTCTATCAGAGATGGAACCAACCTTTGTTGCAGATATGCTTTCTCAAATGTATGCGGACGATGCTGTTGACGTATTAAATGAATTAGATAAAGAACAGGTCGCAAGCTACTTAACAATAATGGATGTTGAAGCAGCAGGAGAGATTAAACAGCTCCTTCATTATGAGGAATACACAGCTGGTAGTATTATGACTACCGAATTTATCGCGATACATGCCAATCAAACTGTTAAATCAGCGATGTATATTTTGAAAAAGGAAGCCCCTCGTGCTGAAACGATATATTACATTTATGTGATAGACGAGGAAAAACACCTTGTAGGTGTTATTTCAATTCGAGATTTACTTGTTACTGATGATGACACAATGATTAGTGAAATTATGAATGACCGAGTTGTCTCCGTGTCTGTAAGTGAAGATCAGGAAGAAGTTGCACGGAGGATGAAAGACTATAATTTCTTAGCTGTTCCGGTTGTTGACTTTCAAAACCATTTATTGGGGATAATTACAGTAGACGATATTATCGATGTTATGGATGAAGAAGCTTCTGATGATTACTCAAAACTTGCAGGTATTTCAGACGTTGATTCAGCAGATAAAAACATCTTAACATCAGCGAAAAAGAGATTACCGTGGCTCATTATCTTATCTTTCCTTGGAATGTTAACGGCAAGCCTAATTGGTCGATTTGAAGCCACGCTTGATCAGGTTGCTATATTAGCTGTCTTTATTCCTTTAATTGCCGGTATGGCGGGGAATACCGGAACACAAGCCCTGGCTGTTGCTGTCCGGAGAATAGCGATTGGTGAAGATGAGGAAGAAAATAAATGGCTATTGATCATGAGAGAAGCCGGTACAGGAGTAATAACAGGTGCTGTTTGTGGAACGGTAATAATGTTGGTTGTTTATTTGTGGAAAGGTGATTTCTTTCTTGGATTATTAGTTGGTTTTTCAATTTTAATTACATTAATAGTCGCGACTCTTGCAGGTGCACTTGTACCATTGCTTATGCATCGATTAAAGGTTGACCCGGCTGTTGCGTCAGGGCCTTTTATCACCACAATCAATGATATTATCAGTATTTTAATTTATTTTGGATTAGCAACTTTCTTTATGGGTTATTTAATTTAAAACATACTATTCACAAGGGGGTAAAGTATGGAACATGGTGCTTCATTAACATCATTAGTAATCGTGATGGTGGTGGCCTTTTTGACACCACTGTTATTACATAGGTTTAAATTACGGGCAATACCTGTCGTTGTAGCTGAAATTATCATGGGGATTATCATTGGAAAAAGTGGTTTCGATGTCGTCGAACCAGATATGTGGCTTGAAACATTATCTACACTAGGATTTATTTTTTTAATGTTTTTAAGTGGAGTTGAAATTGACTTTACTGCTTTTGCAGGTGGGAAAAAGAGACAAAAGCTTCCTAATGGTAAAAAGGCTCCAAATACTTTCTTAGTTTCCGTAATAGTTTTTGCAGGAATTTTTATTTTATCACTTCTATTATCATACATGTTTGTGTGGACTGGGTTTACAGATAATGCATTTTTAATGACATTAATCATTTCCACTATATCATTAGGAGTTGTAGTACCAACTCTCAAAGATGCCCAAATCATGAAAACGAATATCGGTCAGGTTATTTTATTAGTTGCAGTTGTGGCTGACCTCGTTACAATGATTCTACTTGCTGTTTTTGCTTCGATTTATGGTGGCGGAGAAAGCAATATGTGGCTATTATTAATCTTGTTCGGTGCAGGAATACTCCTATATTTTGTTGGAAAAAGGTTCCAAAATCGTTCCTTCCTAGAAACGATGTCAAAGGGAACAATCCAAATTGGAACAAGAGCCATTTTTGCGTTAATTATGATTTTAGTTGCCCTTTCAGAGACAATTGGTGCAGAAAATATATTGGGAGCATTTTTAGCGGGTGTATTAGTATCATTGTTATCACCCAACCATGAAATGGTCCAAAAGCTTGATTCATTTGGTTATGGATTTTTAATTCCAATCTTTTTCGTAATGATTGGGGTAGAACTTGATTTATGGGCACTATTCCAAGATCCGAAGATTCTATTGCTCATTCCCTTGTTATTTCTAGCATTAGTCATTTCAAAAATGCTTCCGATTCTTTATATTAAGCGATGGTATGATTGGAGAACAACGATAGGGGCAGGTGCGTTATTAACTTCAACGTTATCCCTCGTTATTGCTGCTGCAACTGTTGGGGAGAAGATGGGAATCATTGATGACCGAATGTCAGGTGCATTAATCTTGGTTGCAGTAATTGCGAGTATAGTTTCACCTATTGGATTTAAAAAGCTTTTTCCAAAACAAGTGGACGAAGAACCAGTTATCCGTGTTGCGTTTATTGGTGCAAACCAAATGACCTTACCAGTAACGCGAGAATTGAATTCGAAACTATATGATACAACTTTATATCATACTGTGCAGGATAAAATAGATAAAAGACATTCTGATTCAGTGTTTGATATTGTTGAACTCTCCGATTATTCGATAGACACACTAAAAGATTCCGATGTATTTGATGTAGATATTCTAGTGGTAACGTCGGGTTCTGATGAAATGAATGCTGAAATTGCAAAATTCGCGAAGGAAAATGGAGTAGACCGTGTAATTGCAAGAATTGAATCAGGAGAGCTGGGTGATGAGCTAAAAGACCTTAATATAGATGTCTTCTCATTACTAATGTCTACCAATACATTACTCCGTGCGTTAATTGAGGCGCCAAGTATCATGACAATCTTGACAAACCAGGAGCAGTCCTTGTATCAGATCGAAATGAACAATAGTCTTTATGATGGTACAATGTTACGGAATTTCCCGTTTACTGGAGATGTAATCTTTGTGCGTATTTTTAGAGGTAAAGACTCAATCGTTCCACATGGTGACACAGAACTTCTGCTAGGAGATCGTTTAATCGTAACTGGTTCGAGAGAGTATGTTGATGAGTTAAGAGTAGATTTAGAATTCTAAAGGAAAGAGGGCGAACCATAATTATGGTTTGCCCTCATTTTATTGTCTGGCTTCAGGCACTGCCGGCAAAGTCATAATCCGAAGTGCGAGCGCCTTGTGCATTTCATGTTAACCTACGATATTATATCCTGAATCCACATAAATAACCTCACCAGTTACTCCACGTGAAAGGTTACTTAGCATAGCAATGGACATATTTCCAACATCCTCTTTTGTAACGTTCCTCTTTAACGGAGCTTTTTCTTCAATCATCTTCATAATATCATTAAAGCCTGGTACTCCTTTGGCAGCCAATGTTCTAATGGGACCAGCTGAAATTGCGTTGACTCTTATCCCATCTTTTCCAAGGTCAAATGTAAGGTATCTTACACACGCTTCAAGTGCAGCTTTTGCAACTCCCATTACATTATATCCAGGCAATGCACGTACAGCACCTAAGTAGGACATCGTGATGATTGAAGCATCTTCTGCTAAATATGGTCGTGCTGCTTTGGCTGCAGCGACTAAGGAATATGCACTTGTATCTTGTGCAAATGCATATCCATCACGGGATGTATCAATAAAATCACCTTTTAGGTCATCTGCGTTTGCAAACGCAACGGAGTGAACTAATCCGTGAATTGTTCCAACTTTTTCACCGATTTCATTAAACGCTTGAGTGATGCTTTCGTCACTGTTCACATCGCATCTAACAATCATTTCTGCGGGATAATTGTATTTTTCTAATAATCTTTCAAGCTTTTCGCGAGAACGATCTAGACGGTATGTATAAATTACTTTTGCTCCAGCTTTATATAGGGATTCCGCAACACCCCAAGCAATACTTCTTTCGTTGGCCACACCCATAACTACAATATTTTTACCTTCTAATTGAATTAAATCTTCCATAGTTACCTCCATAAGAACATCAAGAATGTTATTCCTTTATTTATTATACCTAGTTTTAGTATCTGATACTAATCATATCATTTTTTAGTAATTAACCCAAGAGTAGTGTTAATGCAAATTTTAAAATAGGTCATAAATAAATAATAAAGTGATGGATAACCTAAACATGTGCTTAACAAAGGAGTGCACAGTACATGGATAAAATCTCAACTATTTTAAGGAGGGCAACAATGGGAATCTTAAGTGGAAATCCAAAGGAAGAGCCTTTACATTACGGCGAGGTTTTTGATCTCTGGTCTTCAGTACTTGTTGGAAATGCGATGATTTCAGGTTATCAAACCCTGATTAATCATGCTGGGGACGATGATTTGAAAAAATTATTAGCTGAAGCGATCAATCTAGGCAAGCAGGAAACAAAACAGGTGGAAGAACTACTAAAAGAAAATGGTATTGGATTACCACCAGCTTCACCAGAGCCGCCCGAAGCTTGTTTAGAGGACATTCCAGTAGGTGCAAGAGTACCAGATCCAGCAATTGCTGCTACACTTTCAGCGGATATTGCTGCAGGTATCGTATTATGTAGTCAGGTGATTGGTAAATCAATTAGAGAAGATGTTGCGATGATGTATGGACAATTCCATAATCAAAAAGCAGCATTAGGTGCGAAAGTACTTCGATTAAATAAAGAAAAAGGCTGGTTAATTCCGCCACCTCTACACCTTCATAAACAAGGCGATTGTTAATAAGGCCAAGAATAAAAAACTACTAGCAGAGTGATTCTTATGAATAGCTCTGCTTATTTATATTTAACCTGGAAACCTCTTGTTTAAGGTCTATTTTAATAAATTTTTGGACATGTATTTCTACTGCTTGTCATAAAATTTACAAGTTGACCTAAGCGGATAGAGGTGATGTATTTGAGTGTTGGTATTTTAATAAGTTACATAATCTTAGGCTTTACATTAGCAGCTCCTATCGGGCCGGTAAATTCTGCACGTTTGGATAAAGGAATCAAGAATGGGTTCTGGCATGCATGGATTGTAGGTGTAGGTTCGATGATGGCAGATGGAGTTTTTATGTTAATGGTTTATTTGGGAATGGTTCAATTTTTAGATATACCTATTGTACAAATTTTTCTGTGGTTATTTGGAGGATTTATTCTTATTTATTCTGGATTTGAGAGCATTAAAAATGCAAATACGATTTCATTAACATACCAAAGGGCAAAGGATTCATTGTTTAAATGTTTTTTGACCGGGTTTATCTTATCTATTTCTAGTCCGTTATCTATCCTCTTCTGGTTGGGGATATATGGATCTGTATTGGCAAAAACGGCCCAGACAAATGGAACAGAGTTACTTTTGATATATAGCAGTATGATCTTCCTCGGGCTAACTTTCTGGGATATCCTTGTTGCGGCCCTTACCACCGGTTTTAGAAAGTTATTAAATGTAAAAACCCTAATTGCAATCTCTGTAATTTCGGGAGCATCTTTAATCCTATTTGGTGTTTATTTTAGCTATCAGGGAATTAAAGCACTGATTTAAGGTAATTTATTCTTTATAACCAGCTGTAAATGGACAAGACATAATTTAGTTAAGAAACCCACTTTTAGTGGGTTTTTTTATCCTAGCGTTTAGTATCCACCATGCATAGTAAGAGAGGTTTAAGGATAGGTTAATCTTGATATAAATATTAGAATTCCGAAGGAGATAGGAGAAATGAATAAAACGGAGAAATGGGGAGTGCTCTCACTAGCATCCATCCCATTAGTCATGACCTTAGGTAATTCTATGCTAATTCCCATTTTGCCGATTATGGAAAAAGAAATTGGTATTACATCATTTCAATCCAGTTTAATCATAACGATCTATTCGATTGTAGCTATTATCTTAATCCCAATCGCTGGTTTTCTCTCTGATCGAATCGGAAGAAAAAAAGTTATAATACCAAGTTTAATTATTGCAGGAATAGGGGGATTAATATCTGGACTAGCATCCTGGCTATTTGAAAATCCATATTTGATCATCTTAATTGGCAGGTTTTTACAAGGTGTTGGAGCCGCAGGTGCTTCCCCAATTGTTCTGCCTTTAGTAGGTGATATGTGTAAAAGTGAAAAAGATGTGAATACTGGACTCGGTTTAATTGAAACATCTAATACATTTGGAAAGGTACTTAGTCCCATTTTAGGTGCAATACTTGCAGCTTTGATTTGGTATATGCCTTTTTTTGCTTTTCCCATTTTTTGCTTAATTTCTATTCTGTTGATTCAATTTCTTATAAAAACTCCAAAAAATAATGAAGTGGATACATCAAGTTTTTCTTTTTTCCTGAAGAAAATCAAACGCACCCTTAAGGAAGAGGGGCGATGGTTGATTTCAATATTTATCGTGGGGGCCATTTGTTTCTATATTCTTTTTGGGATGCTCTTTTTCTTATCGTCCATTTTGGAGGATAAGTACGGGATTGATGGAATTATTAAAGGTCTTATCCTTGCAATTCCCCTCGGTGCACTTTGCTTATCTTCATATATCACTGGAAAAAAGCTTGGTGATGATAAAAATACAATCAAATGGATTATTTTTTCGGGGATTTTGGCAGCTACTATAGCTGTTTTTGGAATTTGTTACACGGAAAATTTGTACATTTTCATAGCTGCCCTTGTCATTTGCGGAATAGGTATCGGGGTTGCACTTCCTAGTTTGGATGCACTCATTACGAATGGTACTGAGAAAGATGAAAGAGGTACAATTACCTCTATTTACAGTAGTGCGCGATTTATTGGAGTTGCTGTCGGTCCCCCCGTTTTTGCCATTTTAATGAAGCTTTCACATGATATCTTGTTTTTCTCGGTAGCTGGAATTTCGGCTGTAGCAACCGTTCTTGTTTTATTTTTTATAAAACCACCCAAGCGGGTTCGGACAGATTCATTATTCCAGAAGGTAAAGAGGTAGAGGGGATATGGCTAAAGGAAAAAGTGAGAAAAAAATAAAATGGTGGCAACTTTCCCTTTTTGGAGTTGGCTGTACAATAGGCACAGGATTTTTTCTAGGGTCCAGCATTGCGATTCGAACAGCTGGCCCCTCTGTGTTGATTCTATTTATTATAGCTGCAATTGGTACTTATTTTGTCTATGATGGTTTAGCAAAACTTACTGCAAAAAAGGCTGAGAAAGGTGCGTTTCGTACTTATGCAAAACAGGCATTTGGAAGGTGGGCTGGCTTTAGTATAGGTTGGATATACTGGAGTGCCGAAATGCTTATCATGGGAAGTCAGCTTACAGCATTGTCTATTTTTACGAAGTTTTGGTTTCCTGGTACCCCTTTATGGGTGTTTGCTGCAATCTATGGTGTGTTAGGTTTAGCTGTATTGTTAATTGGTACAAGTGGAATTAACAAATTAGAGAATGTCTTCGCTCTCATTAAAATATCGGCAATCCTAATGTTCATTGTAATTGCGGTATTGGCAGTAACGGGTGCTATCGATGGAACAAGGGATCCTCAATTGCCAGCTGAATACTTCCCGAAAGGAATAATGGGGCTCTGGTCGGCCTTGATTTTTGCGTTTTATGCATTCGGTGGGATTGAGGTAATGGGGTTAATGGCGACCCAGCTAAAGGACAAGAGTGAAGCACCAAAAGCTGGAAAGGTGATGCTTCTTCTTCTAACCATCATTTATTTAGCTTCCGTTGGTCTTGCTGTGATGCTCGTGTCATGGAAGGTCTTTACAGGTGAAGAAAGTACATTTGTAGTTGCATTAGATAATTACAATATTCCATTAGTCGCTGATATTTTTAATGGGGCATTGATTATCGGCGGATTCTCCACAATGGTGGCTGCTTTATATGGGGTAACGAGTATTTTAGTGAACTTGTCAGAAGATTGGGATGCCCCAAAGATCTTTTCAAAAAAAGGTAAATTAAAGGTACCATTACCTGCCTTTATTTTAACAGCATCCGGTCTACTTACTTCTATTATCTTTTCACTTTTAATGCCTGATAGTATTTACGAATATGTAACCACTGGAGCAGGGCTCATGCTCTTATACAATTGGTTATTTATTCTCTTGTCTGCAAACCGACTATTAAAGCCTGGATTTGTTGGAAAAATGAAATATTATCTTGGAGTACTATTCATTTTACTTGCTGTCAGTGGAACATTATTTAGTAAAGAAATTCGTCCAGGCTTTTTTATTAGTCTCGGGTTTATTGTGATTATCTTTATAGTTGCTTACATCAAAAATAAAGGTAGTAAAAAGAAAGAGTCCAAGGGCATGGACACTTTATTTGAAAAACTTCAGAAAACTTAATGACTACTTAGTAAAAGCTTTATACCTTGGAAACCAAAATAGACACCAAAACCAACAAGGGAAAGCCCTGATAAAATGGATATGAAACCTAATAGACGTGAAGTTAAAATCCTTCGAAAACCACTAGACACAGTTGCCATTGTTATATCCCATAGCAGTAGTCCACAAAAGATGGCTGCACTATAGAGGATTAGTTCGCTACTTGTTGAAGTGGAAGCTGTTTTGGCCAATACGGAGCCATAAATTCCTAACCAAAATAAAATAGTGAGCGGGTTTGTAATCGACATGATGAACCCTGAGAGAAAGGCTTTAAAAGCAGGCTCCCGGTTTCTGATGTTTTGGAGATTGATTTTACCGGCATTTAGCATACTTTCAAAACCAGTATAAAGCAATACAAAGCATCCGAAAAGCCACAGAAACATCTGAATAAATGGGGTATTAATGAAGGATACCAATCCTAAATAAACGATAAGCATATATACCCCATCAGCGAGTACTGCACCAACACCAACAAGCCAGGCGTGGAAGAAACCGTATTTAATACCTCTGTCTAATTGTGCAGCATTAACGGGACCGATGGGTGCTGCAAGGCTGAGACCTAATAGAACATAACTGAAAAGAACGCCCATAACATTTACACCTCTTAAAAAGACTTGTCTTTGAAATTGTATTCGAGTTGGAGAGCTTGTATCACTTTTTTAAAAGGAGAAGATGAAATGGATAATCTATTGCAGCAATTCGTGCAGACTGTAGATGAAGCTCAACTTGCAGTAATTGAGTCACAAGGAAATGGGGACATGGAGCGGTTCCAGCATGCTCAAAACTTGGTACTACAAGCAAAGGAACAATTGCGGGAGGTAGAAGACTCAGGCGGAACAGAAGATCTGGCATACATACGTTCAAAAGCATTGCTTCGAAGGCTGGAAGAAACTCAGCGTGCAAATGAGGCAACGAATAAGTATTAACAATGCAAAATGAAACCCCACTTCGAAAAGTGGGGTAAATAGACCTGTATAGTTAGGAATTCGTATCTATGTGAAAGATTGCTTGATGATTGGAAAAAATAGCTTTTTTGTCGTACATATAACTATATGTGTACTTGCATTATTTGTCTTTTTTATTATCTTTTTTCTCGTTATCTTTTGATTTTGAGTTATTCGACTTTTCAAAGTAAACCTTCCCCAATTTATATCCTCCTTAAATAGAATTTGAACATTAGTTCACTAGCTAGGTTTATAAAGGAAAGGAGAAAAGGTAAGGACTTATTGCTGATTTAACTAATATATTATCAATATAAAATATAATTTTATAATGAATATTGATTTCTTATTCTCCTGAGCTCTTGTGTTTTAGGAATCATGTAAACCACAAACCCACAGATATTTTCGTGGGTTTGTGTCTTTTTGTAAGTGCTGTTCCATAGTTAAATAACAAATATAAAGTTGTAAAAAGTTAGGATGCAATGGCAACACTAGGAATTTATACATATACTGTAATGAAAGTGACTAGAGAATATCTACTTCTACTAATAGTGCAATTAAAAGTTGAAGTAATAATTGAATATTGATGGCTACTTGAGTATCTGTAGTTGTAACGTTTACGTTTCTAGAATTTTCGATAACAGTCTTTTGGCGAGAGATCTGTTTGTTTCTAGTAGATTGTAAGAGTTCTTGTGTCACTCTCTCTGCTTCAGAACCATCAGCTATAGAAATACTTACAACTAGAGCAATAGCAGCTTGTAATGCAGCTTGTAAGTTAAGTGCAGCTTTTGTATCAGTAGTTGTAACAGTTACATCACAAGAATCTTTAATAAAAATTAATTCTTCATTTAATTGGAAGTTTGAAGAAACTTGAGTGCCCTCCTGGACGACATCGTCGTCATTAAAACAAGGATGGTTTGAAGTAGGGTCAAGAGCTGACCATCTATTTCCTTGATTTGCGGTATTGAATCGATAAGTTTCTTGATTCATAAATAAATTTCCTCCTTTAGTATTTTTCAATTTATTGGTAAGCCTTACTTTTTCTTTTTGGCTCGGTTTGATACACTGTCAGCCAAATGAGTTTGTGGGTTCACATCGTTTTCTGTAACATTCTTCTGTACATTTTCTAAAAATTGTTGAGTTTGTTTTTGCAACTTTTGCATTGTATTACGAATTTCCTGGCGTTGCTGACTTGTTAGGGTATTTGATTTAGGTTTAATACCATGTTTCCTAAAAACATTCTTCACAAGAATTTCCATAAGCTTCTGTTGGGATTCTTGTAGATTTGATGAATCTAACCTCATTTGCTCCCCTCCTTTACTTTCTACATGATTAATTTATGTACTTGTCACATAATGTGTATAAGCAATTAGTGGAGAAAACTACTAAATTTAATAAATGTGTTTTTATACCTTCGTGATAGTATCCTAATTTTTAATAGAAACGAAAGATGCCCCTTACAAACCTATATGTAAGGGTAATAATCTATTATTTTTTTAAAAAAATATACCATTGTCTATCATTTTGGTGGACCTTTGTCCAAGCATATTACTAGCTTTCGAATAAACTATTCTATCTAAAAGAGAAGGAGGGGATAACATGAGTGTATGGAGAAACCCAGATATTTTTGGCAATAGAAGTTCTAGAAATGAAGCAAACAATCGTACTGATGCAGAAATTGATGCTCGATTAGACAACGACCTTGACAATGAAAATGACGTTAGAGTAAAAGATAAAAATGTAAATATTGCAAAGATCGCACACAGTGGTAATTCACGAGTAGACGTTGATATTGATGTTGATTCTAATTCTAGAGCAAGAGCACGAACTCGTGCTGAAGCAGATTCAGATCAAGAACAAGATCAAGATCAAGATCAAAATCAAGATCAAAGATTTAATTTTTAGGTTGGTTTTGATCTGTGATCGATACGGGGTATATTTGTGTTGCCCCGTATTTATTAAATGTTACGATCAGGAGGACTTATTATGGAATCGTTATTTAGTGACAAAGACGTATGGGGAAAGTCTAGTAAAAATCGATTATCAAATTCGGAATCTATACAAGCATCAGTAAATAAAAGTGGTAATTCAGATGTTGATGTCAATGTAATGGTGGAAATCGATATGGTCCCAGTTGCACTTGCCTTTTTATGTCTGTCTCTTGTTAAAAAGGAAATATCAAATGAAGAGTTTGAAATTGCTACGAAGAAATTATTAGATCAAACCGACAAATATCGGGAAAATAAGAAAAGACGAAATTCAAATGTGAAATATTTTAATGATAATATATGGAGAAGATAATTATTGCTTCTCTTTACATATGTAAAAGTTAGTTAAGACTCACTTGCTAATAGATAATAATTTTGTGATCGAATAAAAAATAGACATATATTCTAGTATAAATGCCGTTTCGAAAATAGGAAACCTTTATATAATACATTAGACTCACAGAAAGGGGGGAATTAGATGCCTAAGAAAGACCATGGACACAACAAAGATCGTGGGCATAACAAAGATGCTTCAGAAAACGCACAAGCAGCAGATCAAGGCAATGCAAAAGCTTCCGATCAAGGTAATGCAAAAGCTTCAGCTAAGGCTGATGGGAAACATAAACATCATCACGGTCACTATAATGGTGATACTGTGAACCTTCTAGTGGATGTTGCAAATAACTTAGTGACTCAAGTTTTTACAAGTTCACAAACTGAAGACACTGGTTGCGAAATTGTAAACGGTGTTACCTCTTTCACTGATGCCAATACATGCTTGTACCAACAAGGTTTCCGCATTGTAGCAAGTTTAAATGATGATGATAGTGATGGAGCCATTTATACGTATGTTCGATAATAGTGTCTCCAAAAATACCTCAAAAGAATCAAGAAAACTAAGAAATTACTCCATGACATTAGATTATTCAAATCCCCTTCGATATTGGTTTATTATAAAGTGACTCCAGTTTTTTACTGGAGTCATTTTTTGTGCTTTGTGTTGGGTAAATGTAGGTGAGTACTGTCGTTTTAAGTATTATTTGCAAATTGGTTATTTATCATTCTGGTATATCTTCACTATATACATTCTAGTCATATCACCCTAAGGTACAATATTTACTAGATTTTATATAGTTATATCTCTCTGTGGTACATTTTGACCGTAATGACAAGCGTACAATTTTAATAGAATTAGACGTATATCTATCTCCATCTTTCTAAAAAAGAATATAAATATAGTGTATAAGACAAGTAAGGACAAATGTCAATGTAAGGCATTTGAAAGGGGGGGAAAAATGAATGTTCAGATATGGATCGCAGTAAGTGTCTTTATACTAACAATGTCTATTATTTTTTGGAGGCCTAGAGGAATAAATGAAGCATGGCCAGCAACAGTTGGAGCTGTTCTAATCTTGATATCGGGTATTGTTACACGCGGGGATATAGTAGATATTATAAGTAAAATAGGCGGGGCGTCAATCACGATCATTTCAACTATCGTAATGGCAATAACTTTAGAAAGTTTTGGCTTTTTCCATTGGACAGCTTCGCGTCTAGTTAGCCTAGCGAGAGGGTCAGGATACCGTCTTTACTGGTACATCCAATTGTTATGCTTTCTAATGACATTATTATTCAACAACGATGGAAGTATATTAATTACAACACCTATTCTAATAATCCTCCTAAAAAATCTACGTATTAAACCTAGACAGCAGATCCCCTATTTGTTAAGTGGAGCATTAATTGCAACAGCATCGAGTGCACCAATTGGAGTAAGTAACATTGTAAATTTAATTGCCTTGAAGATTGTAAATATGACTTTATATACACAAACTGCAATGATGTTTGTACCTGCAATGTTAGGATTACTAATCATGTCACTGTTAATGTTCTTATTAGTGAAAAATAAGATTCCGAAAAAGCTTCCAATCTTACTTTCTGAAAATGAGGAATCTATTGTTGCACCGGATTTTCATCCATTAAAAATAGGTAGTCAACCACCAGAATTAAAGAAAAAACGCACAAATTTTATGTTTAAAATAATCTTATTTGTGTTACTAATCCGATGTCTTTTGTTTGTTGCCTCCTATTTTTCTATTCCCATCGAGTTTGTAGCGGTTCTTGGATCCTTAGTGCTACTGATGTTCAGGTGGTATCATTTAGGAACAAATCCAATTGATTTAGTTAAAAAGACGCCATGGCACATTTTAGTGTTTGCTTTTTCAATGTACGTCATTATTTATGGACTCCACAATGTAGGTCTAACGTCATTACTAGTTTCCGCTTTTAAACCAATAGTAGGTGGGGGGCTTTTTCAAGCAAGCCTTGTAATGGGAGGGTTAGTTTCCATTTTGTCTAATATCTTTAATAACCATCCTGCATTAATGATTGGTACCATTGCATTGACAGAAATGGAGCTCGATACGCTAACACTTCAAACCATTTATTTAGCGAATATTATTGGCAGTGATATCGGTGCATTATTACTACCAATAGGTACCCTGGCTTCATTAATATGGATGCACATCTTACGCCAAAATAGGATAAAAGTGACTTGGAAGGATTATTTAAAGATAACGATAATCGTAATTCCGATAACAACAATAGTGACCCTACTTATTCTAAATGCTTGGATAAAATTGGTGTTCCTGTAACATTTAGTATAGCGTCTAAATCAATGATTTAGACGTCTTCCTGTATTATAGATGCTTTCACAACTTTACCATTGCCCATTTTTTCAATGTCAATGTTCCTTCCTATATCCTATGCATAAAATGGTTATATGTTTATCTATCCTTTTTCGGATTGTAAAACGGGGAGGAGGTCCAAATACATGATTACTTGGTTTGAATTTGTCATAATTAGCTTAGCATCGTTTAGACTAACACGATTATTAATCTATGATAAAATTACATTTTTTATCCGTCGTCCATTTCATGAGATCATTGATGAAGAATTTCCGGATGGAACGGTTGAATCCTACCTTCATATAAAGGGAAAAGGTTTACGGAGGTGGATTGGCGAGTTATTAAGCTGTTACTGGTGTACCGGGATTTGGAGTTCCCTATTACTATATGGGGCCTATTATTTTAATCTCAGATGGGTTGAACCGTTCATCTTGATTCTGGCCATTGCTGGATTTGCAGCAATAATTGAAGCCACAATTGATAAAATAATAAATAGATAATTAATGGTAAGTAAACCTGCACTAGATTCCTGTCTAGGTGCAGGTTTTTTTAAGTAGATTTCTTAATAAACCACTTATGGGTGATGTTCCTTAAGAGTTAAATATCTAACAATGAAACCCTGTTTTTAATGGTTTTTCAATGGAATCTATTACATATTTGGGACATTTTTATTAATTGAATCCGAATCTAGGTTTTTCTCTGATGGACAAATGCTTATTTTTATAGAAATAGGCAAGAGATTAGGACCAAAACGTTGTCTACGCATATAGATACATTATAAACACCCCACAATGATATTTGATAAGGAGGCAAAAGTTGATGAATGAAAATATTAATCTAAACTACCTTGAATCATTACAAGGTAAAGCAGTCAAAGTGTTTAAAGGTGGACCTGAATCCAGAAAAGGTCAGTTAATTTCAGTTAAATCTGATTATTTAGTGTTAAGTACAAATGAAGAGGGGGTCGTCATTTATCAGACTAGTCATATTAAGAGTGTAATTGAAGATTCAACAACAAGCATGAATACAAGCAATAATGAATCTGTAATGACGACGATGTCTATGATTGAGGAAACCAATACTTTTTCAGATGTATTAACAGCAATGAAAGACCAAATGGTTCGTATCGACCGAGGCGGACCAGAGGCAAGAAATGGTAGATTGCTTGATGTGAAGGGTGATTATTTAGTTCTTTACACTGAGAAAGACGGGGTTGTTTATTATCAGTTAGAACATGTGAAGAGTTTGAGTTATGCAGTTAGTGACAATAAAAATGGATCAGGAAATAATAATAACCAAGCACAAGCACAAAATGGGAACACGATGTCTATGGTGACTTTTGTAAAACCAGAATATGTTGAAGCAGATAATTTTACTGAGTTATTAAAAAATATGAGATATAAGTGGGTTACAATTAATCGCGGTGGCCCAGAGAGCATGCAAGGTGTTCTTGCAGATAGCTCCGACGGACATTTAGTTCTAATTTGTGAGAAAGAAGTTTGTCGTATTGCAACATTCCATATTCGAAACATTAGCTATGTGTTAAAACAAGAAAGTAACCAAAATGCAGAAAATAATCAAAATCAACAAGAATCTAATGAAAACAATCAAAACCAAGATCAAAATGAAAATCAAAATAATGATTCTAACAACCAGAAGAATCAAAACAAAAATAACGGCAAAAAATCATTTAGTATTAAAATGTACAGCGGTTCTACAAAGTCCAGACTGTAACATCCTCACTAAGTAAATGGTTAAGTTATAGTTAACAAGAGTATCGGTTTCTTCTTCCGTTAAGAGGTGTCTCATGCGAAAGATACCGATACTTTTTCTTATCTAAGTAAGGGTTAAAAGTATTTATGTCTATAAAAGTGTACAGGTCCTGTACAAAAAATAATATCTAAGAATTGAGGTGAGTTTATTGAAGCATCTAAGCCATTATATAGGAGAACAAGTTGTTGTTGAAATTTCTGGTCATAAACAAAAAATCGGAATTCTCATTGAGATAGGGTCTGACATAATCGTCTTATATACAAAAGAAGGAGACTTTTACTATATGCCTATTTTTCATATACAAAAAGTGAAAATTCCGAGGGTGGATGAGACTGAACAAATTACGAATCCCGGAAATACACCAATAAACACTTATACTGATGAGATCTCCTTACGCAAAATCGTGAATAATGCAAAGGGTCTATTCGTAGAACTGTGCGTTACCTCGAAAAATTCAATCCATGGGTATGTGACCAACTTAATGAATGATTATATTGTTTTTTATTCACCAGTCTTTAAAACAATGTTTATTCCATTCCAACACTTAAAATGGTTAATTCCGTATAATCAACATCAAACACCATATGGACTTGATAAGCAGAAGTTTCCGGTTAATCCATCATCCATTACGTTGGCGAGAACGTTTGAAGAACAAGTAAAGAAACTACAAGGACAAATGGTCGTATTTGATTTAGGTGAAGATAAAGATAAAATTGGTCAACTAAAAAACGTGAAAGATAATATTATTGAATTGGTTACTGCACGGGAGGAAACGGTTTTTAGCAATACTCGTCATATAAAAACTTTGCACTTTTCGTAATCGATTAGAAAACCTTCGTATAGAAGGTTTTTTTTGTTGAAAACTCCTGCTTTGTGGTGATTGTACATTCCTTATCAGTATATGTAGATAACTAAAAAGGGTGTTTGTCTATATAGTTACAATCCGGAACAATTCCGCTATTGTCACATACTATATGTTTAGCAATGGGGGTGTATGGATATTGACTCTCAATGAACTTAATAAAAGTGAAACACATTGTATTAAAGTAACAAAATTTACTGACTGGACGTACCAACTTACTAGAACTGAATGGATAGCAGATATTTTAGAAAATGTTGATTTTAGTACAATTGTTGATGAATTTATTGTCCCTTCTGGGAAAGTCCCGAGAATTGTATGGAGCGCAGATCATCAATTTACAAAGGGACTCCCTGCTACTGTGACAATCGTATTTGAAAGTGGTTGTGAAGGGGAGATGATCATAGGGATAAACGGAAAAGTTCAACACTCACTGAATGAAGGGGAATGTCATACATTTGAGGTTGAGCATTTAAAGACTATAGAAATAAGCTGCGATGGTGATGAAGGGGAATTTATGGGGTTATTTGAGATAGAGTTTAATCCAAATCTGTTTCTAAGTTGGCTCTATAGTTCGGATGTGAAATGCTTTCTTTCTAACCAAGAGGGGATACTACACCATTCACATAAATTACCGCCGATTACGTGTACGGAAGTTCCACAAATGTACGGAAGAGACTCATTAACTTTAACCCTACCTGATTGGAATACCGTTGTGTTACAGAAGGTTAAAGTGATGAAGGTAGGGTATGTCATTTTTCATTTTTTTTACAATAGAGATTGTATTTTCACAACAGAGCCGATTAAGTTTATAGCTGAGGATAAAGTGTTGCTTAAAGCACCAAAACATACGGAAGTGGATTGCGAAGTTTTAGAGGCTGATTGTCAAGTAGATGAGATTAATATAGGAGACAGTGGTATTTCCTTTGAAATTAAGCTCAAAATCTCCCTATATCAAAAAATAATGTCTGTTGAAGAGGTCATTGTAGAAGTAGAAGGTCATTTTAGTAAACCAAGAATTGTTTGACAAGATTCATAAATAGCTGTGTTAAAACTTCCATAATCAACAAAGATATTCTCCATTGATTATGGAAGAAAAACTACAGGTTTATGATAATTTTATTAAGTGATGGAATACCATTTGGAAACTCCTTGCAATAAGCAAATGCCTCTAAAATGATAGATTGATGTTCCAGTGGACTTCTAAGAGTTAATTCAAAATTGGAGAAAGTGAGCTTACTCTTTGGTTGAATAATAGATGTTTTTTGGGGTTTAATCCAATACTCCCCATTTTTTTTGATTCTTTCTTTCCAATCATCATGTACAAAATGCCATTCTTCTTGTCGTGAATTATCATCTGCTTCATCATTTAAACCTAATCGATTTGTTGCAATTTTTCCACTTATATGTCCAGCAGTGTGTGGGGTAATACGAATACAAATAATTGGCTGATGAAGGTCAGCTGTCCCGTAGTTTTCAATTAGGCAGTCACCAATAATTGAAATATCATGGTAACCGGTTTCCTCTTCTATTCTTTCTTCTTCAGGTGTGTATAAAAAAGAATAGTTAAAATATGATTGTAATCCTAGTAGTGGTTCTGGTTTTGCTTCTATCACTTGTTTTTCGATCTGAGTTGATTGTATGAGTTTTTCTTGAATCAATTTAACACGTTTTTTTTCCTCTTCTAGTGCGACTTCACTTGCTAAAAGTTTTATTTGGAGTGAAGAAATTTCTTTCTCATAAGACTCAAGGTTAGTGTTTTGAGCTTCAAATAATTTTTCCTGTAGGTACTGATTTCGTATTTTTTCCTTTTCCAGTTCTTGCACAGTCTTTTTTAATTTATTTTGAAATGTAATGACTTCTGAACGGTAATGGATTATTTTTTGTTGTAGCTGCAGCTTTGAATCTTTATTTTGGAAGTCATCATCAAATTTACCTCTACTCAAGAGTTTTTTCCTCCTTTACAGTATGTGTTCAAAAAGTCGATAAAATAAAAAAAGTGGAATGTTCATGAACTCCCAATTAGGAAAAAATTAGTTTAATACGTATGAGACCCTAAAAGGCGGAGTGACGTTTGAGTTGAAGTTTCATAATTTATTTATGTAGATGACTTTTTGAACATCTTTTTACATAGCCTTTATCATATATGTATGTAATGTAGAAGGGCTAGTAGTCATATATTTTTAAAAAAGGATTTTTAATTTGATGAATTAAGACCAAAAAAGAAAAGGCTGTTGGATGGTTCAACAGCCCTACATTTTTAAGTTTCTAATATGCTGGAAAAATTTCAGGACATTGTGGCGGGAAAATGTCTGTTGGGCAAAGTTGTGCTGGTTCCAAAATTTCATCGCGAGGATGGCAGAAAGCTGCTTCAATTTCAAGTTTTACATCTGCTTCTACTTGTACTTCCAAGCATAGAGTAAGAGATACATCTAACTGTTGGAAATCTTGGGCACAGATTAGGTTAGCATCACATTCAAAGAAAGATACATGACATTCTAAATCAGTTCCATCAGGAGCACATAATAAGAAATTTTGTACAGTTGCAAATGGAATCCCTTTAGAAGAGCAAATGACATCGCCATAGTCGTTAACGATTTGAACAGCTACAAAACCTTTAACTAATGCTTTTACTCTTTGAAGTGTTACTGTATCGCCATTTGGTAAAGTAACAGTTACTGGAGTACGACCATTTGCAGGTAAGATTTCCTTACAAGTAAAATCATCGCTTTCCATGCGAGGATCTATTCTACGACCATCTTCATCACTTAGGAAACAATTTACTGTAAAGTCATCACCTGCATTTTCAAGAATTTTACAAAGTTTTTGAATATCATTTGTACCACCGGATTTACCACCGCCACCACCGCCGCCGTGGCTGCCTCCACCACCGTGGCTGTTACACTTAAACTTTGCATCAAGCTTATCGTCAGCCATATTGATGATTGGAACCTCTACTTGACGAGTAATCCAGTCATAAACTTTACGTGTTTTAATACAAACTTTTTCTGTTTCTTTATGGTTAAATCTACTCACCTTTTTTCCTCCTATTTAAAAATATTTACCCTTGAGCTGGTTCTAAATAATATTCCCTTTGGGTATCGGGGCTACTGTATAGTATGAATCTAATAGTCAAATGTTCTGTGACAAAAGCGGAATTTTCTCTGAAAATCTTAACTTAGTGGTATAAATACCTAGCATTTTGAATTACATATACTATAGATATTTATCATATGAGGAAAGGAGTGGGGTACTTTGAAGAAAAGTATATCTGATGAGAATATCATGTTAAAACAAAAACTCATTCATTACCAATCTGAGGTATCTAAATATAAGGAACGATTGAAGAAATACGAAAATAGTGCTCAGTTAAACCAAAACACTCAAAGTAATAACAATCATATACTGGAGGATCAGGTTGCAGAATTAAAACAAAGAATAAATGAATTAATACAACAAGTTGAAGAGTTAAAAACAGAAAATATGATCCTGAAAAGTAATGGTGGAGTAAAAAATCAGGAGATACATTTTAGCCAGGATGGAAAAAAGCAATCCCTTAATTCGTGGTTTGTAAATAACTTAGAAAATCAAAAAGCGATTAAACACCATAACAGAACGCTTAATAATAATAAATGGGACCAAGATAAAAAGAAATAGAAAAACCTCCTACAATAATCAAAGGATGACAATAATAAGTTTAAAAATTTGCCAGAGGCAGTGTCAATTTAATTTATAACTTCATAACTTGTTATAAACATGTACTAAGGGAGGAATCAAGACATGAACAGAAGAACGCAAAATCCCTCTGGAATTAGAATTATTACATCTTCCAAAACTCAACCACAAAAGAAGAAAAAAGGCACTGGTGGATGTGGTTGTGGGGGAAGCAAACAAACAAAATAGATACAAAAAGCAGATGGCCATAATGGTTATCTGCTTTTTTTGTTTAGGCAATGTTTAAGTAATTGATTTGTGTCTTCCGTACATAATCTTGTGTCTACCATTCTCTAGGATTCAAAAAGGTACTTTTATTACATGGTATTTGAAACTAGTAGGAGTGCCATTCATATTTTTGCATATGTTATAACCCTATTTCTTGTTAGACATTAGGTTAATAGAATCAAATAAATCTGCTAATGCTTTAGACGTTTGTTTCCTAGATTTCAGATGTTCTAGTATTTACAAGGACATACGTACCTTAATGACTCTAGTGGATTTATTAAAAAATAGGTACAAACCCTATCCCTTTCATTTTCTTATTACATATATATACATTAAAACATTAGCGAGATAGATAGAGGGGGGGGACATTTATCATACTGGTAATCCAATGAACATGATTAAAAGGAGGTAATATCTGTTTTGGGAAAGGTCTCCTGAAACATTAAAAATAGGAAAGGTGAAAAATATGAGTAGTTTAATCGGTTGGATAACCATCATTACGTTTTTGGTTACACTCGGATTTATCCTGTGGAGGCCGAGGGGAATCAACGAAGCTATACCTGCTACCATAGGTGCGATAATTGTTGTTTTAATTGGAAGTGTATCGATATCAGATTTAGAAGGTATTGCAAACACCATCAGTGATGCAGCCATTACAATCATGGCGACGATTGTAATGGCGATCGTGTTAGAAAGCTTTGGCTTTTTTCATTGGATGGCGGAGAAACTTGCAGAAAAAGCAAAAGGTTCTGGTCTTCGGTTATTTTGGTACGTCAATCTATTATGCTTTTTCATGACATTATTTTTCAACAATGATGGGAGTATCCTAATTACAACACCTATTTTGTTAATGTTATTAAATAATATGGGCTTGAAAAATCATCAAAAGATACCGTATTTGCTGTCTGGCGCTTTAATCGCAACTGCTTCTAGCGCTCCAATTGGTGTAAGTAACATTGTTAATTTAATCGCCCTAAAAATTGTTGACATGGATTTATGGTTGCATACAGCGATGATGTTTGTTCCTGCTACACTAGGTTTGTTCCTACTAACTGGATTGTTATTCCTTCGATTTAGAAAAGATCTGCCAAAAACCGTTCCTACAGATGTATTAGGTCTTTCAAGAGCAAACTATCATCCCCTAAAAAAACGTCCAGGTATTCAACATGCTTCAGAAAAGACACGTTCAAGATTTATGCGAAATGTTCTACTCTTCGTATTTGGTGTGCGTTGTAGTTTATTCCTCGCATCTTTTTTAAACATTCCCATTTCCGTAATGGCTGTTCTAGGCTCAATCGTTCTTTTAATCTGGAGATGGGTTAATTTAAAACAATCACCGGTTGATATTATCAAAAAAACTCCGTGGTATATAATCATATTCGCTTTTAGTATGTACACCATCATTTATGGTCTAAATAACATCGGTTTAACAGACTGGTTGATTACTATAATGAAACCAATGGTTTCTGGTAGCCTCCTCAATGCAAGTGTCCTAATGGGTGGCCTACTAACGGTACTATCCAATATTTTTAATAATCATCCAGCTCTGATGGTAGGAACTTTAACTTTAATGAATATGGACCTAAGTTTACTAGAATTGAAAATTGCTTACCTTGCAAACGTAATCGGAAGCGACATGGGGGCGTTGTTACTTCCAATGGGAACACTTGCTACGTTAATGTGGATGCATATTGTGAGGAAAGGGAAAGTAAAAATCACATGGATGGAATATATGAAAATCACTTTCGTTGTTATACCACCAGCAACAATATTTACGCTTTTCATTTTATATTATTGGGTTAATTGGCTATTTGTTGGCGCACTTTAACAAGTAAAAATTAAAAGGGAGAATGAAAATGAGTATAGACTTTGTAGATTTAATAGGAAAGAAAATTGAGGTTGAAATATCAGGAGGAATTTTTCTAAAAGGGGTCCTATTAGATAGTGGATTAGACATTATTGTGATACACGATAACAAAAACCAATCATTCCTTTATGTCCCATTTAATCATGTGCAGAGATTGAAGGAAATAAGTTTTGAGGAAGAAGATTTTTTAAATAGTTCACCTATAGAAAATCCAATTGAAACAGATGTCATTTCATTTCGAAAGGCACTGACGGTTGCTAAAGGCATGTTTGTTCAAAACTATTGGAGTGGAAAAAAAGCCATACATGGCTTAATGGGATCTATAATGAACGATTATATTGGCTATAAAAGAAAGTGAGTGTGTTGTCCAAATGTTAAGAAAGTGTAGAACAAAAGAATAATCCACCCTATTCGCCCAAGAGGATGGATTACTCAATAACACTAAAGTAATACTGACCGTGTCATTAGTCACGGTCTTTCTTATAGTGTCTACCTACTGTTAACATATGTTGTATTGTATCATGTTGTTCGTATAAATTTGTTTTCTCAAATTTAATCATGATACCCTAATGTTTTCACCATAATTAAATTCATTCATGATTGGGAGTTTATTGTTATTTTTTACTTCGGGAATAAGATTCCAATTACTCATCCTTCATTTCTGTATACAGGAAATTTTCTCCGGTTGGATCTTCAAGTAACTCATAGACCATAACATGTTCAATATCTTTTTTGTTACCACTTATTGTGATATTTATATAATCATCATTTTTAAATCCTGGGATAAAAGCAACAACTTTAGATGTAAGTTGTGATTCAAGAAAAACGTGGTTGCTTTCAATTTGAACAAGTGGATTTTCACCAATAAAACTATAATTTATTACTTTTTCAACTACTACGGTTACACCATTAGATTGCTCACTAACATAATTATTTACAAAGTCATATGAGTTATTTAGTCTATTTGTTATTGGCGGAAAATGAAAATTATCATTAAATCTTCTTGACATAAGTCACCTCCCTCTAACTCCTACTATATTAAATGCAAGGAGTTAAAAGTAGCTTGGACAGAAGTAACAGCCAATTTAACCATTTTTCATAGAGTATATTCTCCATTATCTAATAGAAGTGCAGAATAATAATAAAGGCATGACTAGTAGAAGTCATGCCCTATAAAAAAATAGTCAAATCATTTGGAATAGACTAATTCAGCTCTGACAAAAGTTATCTCTTTGGTACATTTTCTCAAGAAATCAATCAACTTATGACTATAAGCTTTGGTTCAATTGTGTCTCATCTAGGCTTCTTATTCTTGTTGTAGATCAGTGTTATCATCTAGCATAGTGTCGTTAAATCGTATGTTTTTACATTGAATAATTTGTGGATAGGAAACTCCCCTTGAAAAACTATAAACCATTGCATTTTTTGAAGATAATCCTTGTAGTAGAAATTTAATTTGTGAATTAAGGTCATGATCTCCGCACGTATAAAAATCTAATGAGGCGTAACCTTCTTCTGGCCAAGTGTGAATTGAAATATGTGATGTTGACAAAACTAACATGCCTGTTACCCCTTGTGGTTGAAATTGATGGAAGTAAGTATATAAGACCTCCATATCTGTGTTTAAAGCGGTTTCATTACACAATTTTTCTAAATACGTAATATCGTTTAAATATACAGCATCACATTCGAAAGCATCTATAATAATATGCTTCCCCTCCATGATCAAATTACATCATTCCCCTCATTTTCCATTTCCATCATGATATGTGAATAGAAAGAAATAGACTGTACGGTTGTCCATATTTACTTGAAAATGGTCTACTATACCTTTGGTTCGTAGAGGTAGGAATTTATGTAAAGTAGATGAGAGTCCAAGCATGATACTTCAGTTTATCGTAGCATACTGTAAGTGGTTTCAGATGGAAGGAGATGAAGTAGAGTGTATAAAAAACAAAGACACTTATTTACTACAGAATCTGTTACTGAAGGACATCCAGATAAAATGTGTGATCAAATTTCTGATGCTGTTTTAGATGCCATTTTTCAAAAAGATTCTAACGCTCGTGTAGCTTGTGAGACCATGGTTAGTTCGGATTTTGTTGTTCTATCCGGTGAGATTACAACAAACTGCTCGATTGATTTTTTAAAAGTCGTAAGAGATGTGATTCGGAGCATTGGATATACAAATCCTGAATATGGTTTTGATGCGGATTCTTGTAAAATTTTAGTAGCGTTAAATAAGCAATCTCCTGATATAGCAATGGGGGTTGACCAAGCATTAGAAATACGCGAAGGATTTCTGAATGAAAATGGTATTGAATCAATCGGTGCTGGTGATCAAGGAATCATGTTTGGGTTTGCTTGTAATGAAACGCCAGAGTTAATGCCATTAGCAACCTCTTTATCTAATAGTCTTGTAAGACGTTTATCTGAAGTAAGGAAGAATGGGACGATTGGGTATTTACGTCCAGATGGAAAAGCACAAGTAACAGTGGAGTACGAAGGTTATAAGCCTATTCGTATTGATACAATCGTTATTTCAACGCAACATGATCCTGGAGTATCAATGGAACAGATTAAAAAAGATCTGCACCATCATGTCATTCCACATGTAGTTCCGAAACATTTAATAGACAATGAGACAAAGTATTTCATAAATCCAACAGGTCGTTTTGTAATTGGGGGACCTATGGGGGATGCAGGAGTAACTGGCCGTAAAATCATCGTTGACACGTATGGTGGTTTTGCAAGGCATGGAGGTGGAGCATTTTCAGGTAAAGACCCAACCAAAGTAGATCGTTCTGCAGCATATGCAGCACGTTATGTTGCTAAAAATATTGTTGCAGCGGGTATTGCAGACAGATGTGAGGTACAGCTTGCTTATTCTATAGGTGTGGCTTCACCAGTTTCTATAGCAGTAGAAACTTATGGAACTAGCAAAATAGAAGATAACCAAATAGTTGAATTAATTCGCCAACACTTTGATCTTCGCCCTGCAGGTATTATAAATATGTTACACCTAAGAAGTCCAATCTATTTACAAACTGCTTGTTATGGACACTTTGGAAGAATTGATCTTTCTTTACCTTGGGAAAAAACAGATAAGATAAAAGTTTTAAAAGAAGGGACTAGAAGTATAGGAAATTAGAAACGCGAATACACAATAAAAGAAGTATAAAATCGATTTTTATTATTTTCGGGTGTAACAAATTGATTTGTCTCTATTATTGATACAAGAGCGGATATTACGAACATCCACATTATCCAATGAATAGCATTTAAAAAAGACAAATAATAACAAGGAGTTGTGGTTATGAGTAATTATAAGGATTCTGATTCTATTAGAGACTACATTAGTTTGGAAGAAGAACCTGATGGTGATTATGTAGTTTTACGAACTTATAAGACGCCGACACAAAAAATAGCACTTGTAGAAGAAGATGGTGAACTATTGATCTATAGTAATGGGCATATGATGTTCGGTACAACACCTGATGAGCGTAGATTTGCGGAAGCAATTGTACATGCTCCGATGCTTGCTGCTCGAAGCAGGAAAAAGGTTTTGAACATTGGAGGTGGAGGTGGGATAACGACCCGAGAAGTTCTGCTTTATACTGATGTAGAGAAAGTGGTTACATTAGACATTGATAAAGAGATGGTTTATTTCGGGAAAAAATTAAAGGGGATGGTTCAATTTAATAACGGGTCGTTGAACCATCCAAAAGTACAAACAATTATTAAAGATGGCAGAAAATTTTTAGAAAATAATACAACAAAATGGGACGTAATAATTGTAGATCTCCCAGAGCCCACGGATAAAAACCCTTCTCTTTCTCGTCTTTTTAGTTTGGAGTTTTATAGTCTAATAAAAAGTCGTTTAGAAACAGGAGGAGCCATTAGTGTAGGGTGTTCTACTGCGGATACAACCCCTGAGTATTTATGGAGTATCTATAAAACTCTCCTTAAAGCTGGATTTAACGTTTTTCCATACCATTACTTTGAACCAGAAGATGGAGAGGATTGGTTATTTTGTCTTGCTACGACAAGCAATGTTCGAGTCGAAAATTTATCTATGATAACTAAAGCTGATTATTTAACAACTAGTCGATTAAGGGAAATGTTCCGACTGCCATATTATCTTAAAGTTAATAAAAACACAGGAAAGGTACAAACAGATCAAAATACCGTTTTAATTGATATTACGAATAGAGTATTTTAATTCTAAATATTTACCTAATTTCGATTTGAAATAAGCTTTAATGAAATATGAATGATGGTACATTATTCATAATTAACTAAAAAAGCTACCGAGGGTAGCTTTTTTTCAATTTGTTTTTAATATACTTTAATAATTTCCTCTTGGAATATTTTATCTAATTGAGGTTTACTTTCACGATTAACAATTGCCTCTGCTCGATAAGATAACAACTGACTTTTAAAATGAAACAGCTTACCTAGGTTTGGAGGTAGTGTTCGATATGGAACATTAATTTCTCTTAGTTGAGTGGCTAAAGGGGTTTTAGATCCTAATTGAAATCCCCAATCTCCAAATGAGGGAATGATGGTATGGTAGCCCTGAGTATAAAATCCTGCTTTTTCCATAGTTAGACCAATGCTCCAATACACGATAGGAGTATCCTCGGGAGAATTTGACTGGCATACAATCATACCGTTACTTGTTAAACAATCACCTAATGATTGAAACATCTCTAATGAATATAAGCTTGCCAGAACGGGATCCGTTGGATCAGGAAAATCAACGATTATTAAATCATACTTCCTTTTGTCGGTCTGTAAAAAGGTTCGAGCATCTTCAGCATAGGCAGTCACACGTTTATCATAAAATGCTTGTTCATTAAGCGAAACAATTTCAGGTACCTCTCTGGCTATACGTAAAATTTCTGGATCAATGTCAACAAGATCAACATGTTTTACATCAGGGTATTTCAGTACCTCCCTTAATGCGAGACCGTCACCGCCTCCTAAGATTAAGATACGTTCATGTGACTTCGTGAGTGACATCGGTATATGAACAAATGCTTCATGATAAATCCGCTCATCCAGAGAACTAAATTGTAATTGTCCATCTAAAAACATTCGAATTTCTTTTGCTTCCAAAACATGGATGTTTTGAAAACGGCTTTGACCTTCATATAGCTTTTTATGAGGACATTTTAACAATTCGGTAAGATTTATTTGATCCCACTCATCACCCCTCGAATGCTTTTTTTTTGTAGTTGGATTTGTTGTATGATTGTATCTTTGCTGTTCCGGTATATTGGATTGAGGAATTCTTGTGACCGCTTCCGATAGCCATATTTTAGGATTATGCATTTCTATTCCCACCAATCAATGAAATTTATAGACAAACGTCATATCATGATATTATTCTATATAATTCCCCTAGGAATAGCCTGTATGGATGCCTATACAAAAGTAAATTGATGAAAAAGCCTAGATTTTTCTGAGGTTCATTGAGTAAGAGGAAACATTTTATTATATATGTATTTAGTCAGTAACTAAAGGGTTTGAGTAAATGGTTGTCCATAAAAAAGGTAAATCCGTAATGTTTTGAAACTTAAATTAAGAAACCAAGAATTTTGTTTCTTGGTTTCTCATTATGATTAAATGTTTAGTTCACTCCTCTTACTAAAGTGTACAGTACAATACGTTCTGCATCACTTACGTCATCATTCGTTACAACAACTGTACCAGGTTGAAGTTGATATCCTTGTGCGTATAAACAAGCAAGGGCTTCAAGAATGGAATCGCCAGGTCCTAGGAGTGGGCAACCTGTGTCATAGCAATTTGGGCTTTTGAAAACTTCAATAACTTGTTGAGTATCAAAATTCCAGTAAATAAATACTACACCGATTCCTCCATTCCCATTCCCATTCCCATTCCCATGATTATGATCATGATCGTGATGATGATGTTTAGGCATATCAATTTTCCTCCTTTCATCTCAATACTAAATTATATAAACTGACCCTCAATATTGAGACGGCAAATCTACTATGAAAAAAGCACATTTTATTCATATATCGGTTATTTAAGAGATTATGTATCCGGTTTTTATTTTGTCATGTTCTTTCATTCATGATTGCAATCATTAAGTCTCTCTTAATCCCGTATTTTACCGAATGTAAATACTCATTCACGATTTATTTCTTAAAGATATAAAAGACTAGTTTTAAAATGGACATTGATTTCTAGCACCTTTTCCATACCTAACTTCATAATTTAACAATATGTGAAATCTATACTTCTAATTTCTTGGTACTTGTCAGTGAATGGGGGAAAAGGAGTGGAACAAAACCAGCGTGTTCAAAAATGGCTGTATTTGCCTGTAGAAACAAGGGTAAGAGAATTAGATGCAAAACTACTATTAGCCTATTACGCAGTTAAGCAGAACTATAGAGTTATTATTGGGGAGCACACGAAAGTGGAGAGAGCATCGTTCGTGTTTCCAAATGGGATATTTTTTTCTAAAGGATATCCTAATCGCTATCGAAAACGAGTAGTAGGAAATGCGAAAAAGTATGGGCATATGATTGTTGAATTGGATGAAGAGGGTTTGATTATCCATGATACTACTAAATATGTAAAAGGTAGAATGTGTGATGAACTGCTAACGGATGTTACACATGAATATTGTTGGGGGAAATTTCAGGAAGAAACCATCATTAATTCCTATCCTCAATTCCGTGAAAAGTGTTATATAGTAGGCAATCCGAGGTTTGATTTATTGAAAGAAAAGTTTAACTCACTATATAAAGATAGTTCTGATAAAATCCAAGAAAATTACGGTGATTTCATACTCATAAATACCAGATTTTCTCTTTACAATGATTTTACAGGATTAAGAAATAACAAATTGAATCCAAGAATTCAAGACATGAAGAACTTGCTTGAGAGTTTCTTAATAATGATAACAGAATTAGCCAAAGAATTCCCGGCCCTGAATATTGTGATACGACCACATCCTGGGGAGAATTTCTCAACATATGAACAACAGTTCTCAAACTATAGAAATATTCACGTTATACACGAGGGGAATGTGATTAATTGGATATTAGCTTCTCGGATCGTCATTCATAATGGATGCACTACAGGTATTGAAGCCTTTCTACTTCGAAAACCAGTTATTGCTTACCTACCTTTTTCCAGTGGGTTTTATGATGTAGATTTACCGAACAATTTAAGTGTAAAGGCTTTTAGTATTAGAGAAATAATAAACTATGTACAATTAATAACCACAAGCAGTGGTACGTACACACCTCATAATCCTACTGCCAACACTTATTTATCAAAGTTTTATGGAGCTATGGATGATCAATTTTCATATGAGAAGATTATCCAACTATTAAATCAACTTACCATTCATAATGAACCTTTGAATAGAATAGGAAGTTATCAACCTGATTCCAATTATCTTAAACAATCCTATAAATTCACTACTTTAACAATGGAACAAATCAGGAGCTTTTTTAAAAAAATCGACGTAATTGAACATGCAAATAATAATGTGATTATTTATAAAATCGACGAAAACTTATTCGATATAAGTCTTTCAACTGAAGAGTAGGGAAGAATTTTCACAAAAAAGTAACATTGGGAAGAACGAAAGAAGGGGGATAGAGATGTTCTTTAAAGGAAAAAGAATTTTAGTCATTGGTGGAACTGGAACTATTGGCAAAAGCCTTGTTAAGTCCATTCTTAAAGAGGAGCCAAGTGTTGTAAGAATTTTTAGTCGTGATGAATTTAAACAGTTCCATTTTCAAAACGAATTAGGTATGAGGGACAATGTTCGATTTTTAATTGGGGATGTACGTGATTATGAACGCGTATATACTGCTATGGAAGATATTGATTATGTTCTACATCTAGCTGCGATGAAGCATGTATCGTCTTGTGAATATAATCCCTTTGAAGCAGTCTTAACAAATGTACAAGGTACCTATAATGTGATTAAAGCTGCTAATTCACAGGGTGTGAAAAAGGTGATATTTACTAGCTCAGATAAAGCAATTTCACCTACTAATACCTATGGCGCAACGAAGCTTACAGCAGAAAGATTAATTTCATCAGCTGAATATAGTAAAGGCAAAAGAAATACAATTTTTGCAAGTGTCCGCTTTGGAAATGTTATGGGATCCAGAGGATCAGTGATTCCATTGTTTAAAGAGCAAATTTTAGAAAATAAAAAAATTACTGTTACCGATCGTAAAATGACACGATTTATGATGACACTAAGTGAGGCAACTGAACTCACATTAAAAGCTCTTCAAGAAGCAAAAGGGGGCGAAGTTTTTGTATTAAAAATGCCCGTTATTCAATTAGGGAATTTGGCAGATGTTGTAGTCAAGGAAACATGTGAAAAATATGGCTTAGAAGTTAATGAAATAACTATAGAAGAAATTGGATTAAGACCGGGAGAAAAAATGTACGAGGAATTGATGACATATGATGAATCCAAAAATGCACTAGAACTCCCACATATGTATGTGATTCCAGGACTCTATCAGAAAGAATTAAATTATAAAGATGTAAAGATGGCCAAATACGGTACCTATAGTTCAATGAATCAAAATCCTCTCTCGATTGAGGAATTACGGCAGTTACTAATAAATGAACAATTAATCTAAAAAATGAAGGGCAATTTTTCTAATAGATTGTTGCTTTTTGATAATAAAGTACAAACATAGTTGATTTGATTATAAAGTGGCGACTCCTCGAAATGTATACACAATCTCTTCGTGTGCGGTTTCTTTCAAAAAAGCAACTTCAAAGTCCAGCGGAAAAACATGTGACTTGAGATACCGCATGAACAGCAGCGACTTGTCGCTCGAGAAATTTCAACTCCTCCTTCAGAGGCCAAATACGCTTCTTTGTCGTAGTGGCCAAGTTTCTCGTTTCTGTGCAAGTCGCCTCCGCATTTCGTTGAGAAGACTTTAAGCCATAACCGAAAGAAATAGTATAAGCTAATCATGTTTACGAAAACAGTTAAATGAGAAGATGAGCTTTTTTACACATTTTATTTAGAAAGGATGAAACGATTTGAATGTTCTAGTTACAGGTGGAGCGGGTTTTATTGGGAGATGGGTTGTAAAGAAGCTTTTGAATGATGGTCATAATGTCTGGGTTTTAGATGATCTGTCTAACGGACGAGAAAAAAACCTTGAAGAATTTATGAGTGATAAAAACTTTAAGGACTTTATTAAAGGGAACATAAATGATGTGGTTTTACTTGAGAAATTATTTAAGAATGAATTTGATATTTGTTATCACTTAGGGGCAAGTATTAATGTTCAAGATAGTATAGATGATCCCAAGACTACCTTTGAAAATGATACGATTGGTACATTCAATATACTAGAAAAATGCAAACAATATAATGTAAAGCTAGTATTTATGAGTACTTGCATGGTCTATGATCGAGCTACGAATCTTGATGGTATTAAGGAGACAGACCCTATTAAACCAGCTTCTCCTTATGCAGGCTCCAAAATTGCTGCAGAGAATATGGTGTTGTCATATTATTATGCATACGGTCTCCCTGCTGTAGTAATCCGACCGTTTAACACATATGGGCCTTTCCAAAAAACTGGCGGTGAAGGAGGAGTTGTTGCCATCTTCATTAAAAATAAACTTCAAGGAATGCCTCTATCTATTTATGGAGAAGGAACACAAACTCGGGACTTACTTTATGTAGAAGATTGCGCCAGATTCGTAGTATTAGCAGGTTATTCAAATAAGGTGAATGGTGAAATTGTAAATGCAGGTTTAGGTCGAGATATCAGTATTAATGACTTAGCTAAATTAATTTCGGGGGACTCTTCGCAAATCAAACATGTTGAACATATTCATCCTCAAAGTGAGATTCCCAAATTATTGTGCAACTATGAAAAAGCTAAAAAGCTATTGGGGTGGAATCCTGAAATTAGTTTAGTAGAAGGGATTAAGCGCACAGAGGAATGGATAAAAAATACTAAACTAGTTTAGGAGGTGACGAAAAATGGTAGAAAAACTGGCGATACACGGCGGGAAGCCTGTCCGAGAATCTTATTTACCCTATAGTAGACAATTCATAGACAATGAGGATATAGAAGCTGTATCAAATGTATTAAAGAGTGATTTCTTAACAACAGGTCCACTTATTTCTAAGTTTGAAAAAGAGATTGCTGATAATGTTGGAGCAAAATATGCAGTAGCATTTTCTAATGGAACAGCTGCTTTACATGCTGCCTGTTATGCAGCTGGTATTAAAGATGGTGATGAAGTTATAACTACATCAATGACCTTTGCTGCCAGTGCAAACTGTGTCCGCTACTTAGGAGGAATACCAGTCTTTGCAGATATTGACCCTAACACATACAATATATCTCCTGAAGCAATAAAACCACTTATCACACAAAATACAAAAGCCATTATACCAGTTGATTTCACAGGGCAGCCAGCTGAACTTGATCAAATTATGTCACTTGCAAAAGAGCATGGCCTACTTGTAATTGAAGATGCTGCACATGCATTAGGAGCAACTTATAAGGGAAGAAAAATTGGTTCAATTAGTGATATGACAATGTTCAGCTTTCATCCAGTAAAACATATTACAACCGGGGAAGGTGGAATCATTACAACTAATATAAAAGATTATTATGAAAAACTAATTCAATTTAGAAGTCATGGGATTACACGAGAAACTACTAAATTAAATGAATATCACGGATCTTGGTATTATGAAATGCAGTTTCTTGGTTTTAATTACAGAATGACAGACATTCAGGCATCATTAGGGATATCCCAATTGAAAAAATTAGAACCATTTATCCAAAAACGTAAGCAATATGTCCAAATGTATAACAAAGCATTTGAGAATAAAAATGAGGTAAAAATACCTATCTTACCAAATGGGATTGACAGTAGTTGGCATCTCTATATCATTCGACTAGATTTAGAAAACTTGGGTACTAGTCGAAGGGAAATTTTTGATGCCTTACAAAAGGAAAACATAGGCGTAAATGTTCATTATCTACCCGTTTATTTACATCCGTATTACCAAAAACTGGGGTACAAGAAAGGCCTATGTCCAAATGCTGAGAAGTTATATGAAGAGATTATTAGTCTTCCATTATTTCCTACAATGTCTAAAACAGATGTAAATGATGTTATTGAAGGAGTTAATAAGGTTCTTTCTTATTATTCTAATTAAATCCACTTTATGTTAGAAAGAATACTAATTATTGGAGTGACGCAAATTGAATTCGATCTATTACCGTAACTATTGGGGATTATTTGCAGATTTTGTTGAGGCCTTCGAAAATTTGACTTATCGAAATATTCCTTTGGCACTGGTGGGGAACTTTCAAAGTTATCTTACAAATAAAGCCATTCGAGAAGTCATGAAAAGCGAAACGCTTACCCCATATATAAAAAATCAGTTCCAACATTCGGATGAAATTCAACCTTTTTTCGATCGCTATTTAAAGTTGCCGACATATAGGAACAAGGGAAACAATAAGGGAAAGACCTTGATATTACAAGGAAAAAGTGATCATTTACGCTTCCCGATTGAAACATTCTTAGAATATTTTCATCCAACAAAATGTATATTCCTGCATCCACAAAAGGAAATAACCAATAATTTTATTCGTCAGAACATAGGACATGTTCATTATTTAGACGATTACAAAAGTAGTGATATTACTAGTGCCAAAATAATAGAAAAAGCAAATGGTATTTTGGAAAAATTCAAAAAACATCCTGTCTTTAGTCATGAAATTTTTAAGGGTAGATTTCTAGATACGATCCCTAAAATAATTGAACTGATTATTGCCTTTGAAGAGTATTTGAAAAAAGTTCCTGTTTCTTGTTTAATCGTCGGAAACACAAATGGGGTGTATACCAGGACGCTGACCCAGGTTGCAGCTTTGAAAGGAATTCCGAGTATTTGTACCCAACACGGAATCATTGCGAATGAAATAGGTTTCTTACCTATTTTTGCTACAAAGCATGCTGTTTTTGGCGAGTACGAAAAAGATTGGTATATAACTAGAGGAGTTAAAGAGGATAGGATTGAAATTACAGGTCATCCACGTTTTGATAGGATCTTCACCCATCATCCCATTTCTAGAAGCAATTTTCTGAGTAAATTTAATATTTATCCAAATAAAAAGATTGTCTTAATTGCAACTAATGCCATTCAAAATAAAGCAGTACTTCAATTGCTTGTAGAAAAACTAATGCTTAATCCAAATATCGAAATCATTCTAAAACCCCATCCAAAGGAAATTTTAAGGAACAAAATAAAACAATATCAACAAATAGCCTCGATTTCTAAATCTGTTCATTTAAGTACCAAAATGGAATTAAATGATTTACTAGAAAATGTTGATGTAGTTGTTCAACAGTTATCGACTGTTGCAATAGAAGCTATGTTGTTTAACAAACCAGTATTCTTTATGAAAGATCGCACGAATTACAATATGGATGATCAGTATTACTTTGAGAAAATTGGTGAATCTGCTTATGAAAATCCTGAAGATTTAGCAGAAAAGATAAACGAATATTTTCGGTCAGAATTATACAGAAAAATATATATACAAAAGCTTCGAGAGTTTAAAAATTACTCCTATCCGGAAATGTTTGCTGGCAAGAATATCGCAAACACCGTTTATAAACTAACTGGAACTTTCCCATATCAAGCACCTGAGTCAAATTTTGAAGGGAAGTTAATAAAAGATTCGAATAACAGAATCTATTTAATCGAAAATGGAATGAAACGATCCATACATTCTAATGTATTAAATTCAATTACAAAACCGCAAGAAATCTTGTTGGTCAAAGAAAGCAAAATCTCAAGGATACCGCATGGATTGAAAATCCAATCGTTATAAGTCCAATCAATTTTATAAGTAGAAGAATAGGATGGTTAAGAAATATCTTAATCGTTAAGGGAGTCTATGAATATTTTCACAATTAAGGAGGGAATGAATTGTCGTATTTAATTCTTTCAACTTATCCTGGTACAGGTTCAAAGAATTCAGGAGATGATTTGATAGGTAAAAGCCTTGTAAATTTATTAGCAAAAATAAAAGGAAACGATATTGATTACGATATTGTGAGTTTACCTGATCAAGGAGTTGAAGCAATAAAAGACTTTTCAAAATATAAAGCCGTGCTTGCACCAGGATTAAGACCAACATTAAACGGGAGTAAAGTTGCACCAAAGAATCGAACACAATTTCTAGAAAATGCCCCAAAAATGGGTATTCCCATATATGCAATAGGAGCTGGCTGGAGTACTTATCCAGGTACTATCAAACAGTCCACCCATCTTAAACTTGATGAAGAGGAGAAGAGACATTTAATACAATATTTTGGTGCAACAAATGAAGCGAATAATGCAGGTTTGATTTCATGTAGAGATATAACGACTGAAAATCTACTACGAAATAATGGGATAAACTGTTATGGAACCACTGGGGACTGTGCATTATTTGATTATGATTTAATTGGGACGAAACCAGTCCTTCCAAAGAAGATAAAAAAAGTAGCCATCTCTATGCCACATATTAAAAGTCATTGGCAAATGGCGTATTCGTTAGCGCTTAAAATAAAGAGAGAGTTTTCTTGTGAGGTATATCTTACATTTCATGGTTATCGTGGTAGATTTGAAAAACTTATAAATCCAAGTTGGAATAGAGAATTGGTGAATATCGTAGATTTATCAGGCGGGGCTGAGAAGTTAGCATTTTACGATGAAATCGATATTCACATTGGATTTAGACTCCATGCACATATCTGGTTTCTTAGAACTAGAAAACCAAGCTTATTAATTGCTGAAGACGGCAGGGGATATGGTCATTTGGCTACAGTAAATGGTTTGGGATATTCAGCTGCTTCAAAAATGGCTATACAACAAGCAGACCAAATGATAACAGTAGATCATGAAATGGTGAAAGAAATGAGAAAAACAAATCCATCTTATAGAGCAATTAAGATGTTTAAAGAAGAAATAAAAAATGGCTATCCAATAACTAAAAATACCTTGACTGCAGTTGATAATCTTTGGACAACAAAATTCAGGCCATTGTTAGAGCTACTTCCATAGCTATTGTTCAATAAAGTGTTTAGCATAGTATGAAAGTTAGTTACTTTCATATTGGAATATTAAAATATAAAGGGGGGTAATAATGGACACCTATAAACGAAACTATTGGTCTTTATACCTTGATTTTATTGATAGTTTCAAAGGATTAACGTATAAAGGAATCTCACTACCTTATTTATTTCATTTTCGAAGTCTCATTAGAAAAAATAAAGAACTGGTAAATGCGTTACACGAAGAGTCTTTTGGCAAGTATTTAAAGAACACTGTTCAAAGCACGGGAGAGGTTCAATCTATATTCGATTCATTTATTAACTTGCATAAAAGAGAGAATACAATGAGTAGAAAAGGTGGAAAAGTCGTATTACATGATGTTGCAAATTTATTACGTTTTCCGAAGCAAACCATAAATCAGCATTTTAATCCTTCCAATACGATTATGCTAAAGGATAGAAAAATGATAACAACAAGCACAAATGATAATAATGAATCTTATGGTCTGCCTGTCTATTATTTGAATCAATTCCTCGAAAAGAGTGGAGTACAAACAGAAATTGTTAAAAATACTCAATATGCAAAAAAAATAATCAACACATATAATAAACATCCACTATTTAGTGATACGGGGTTTCAACAGGTATTATTCAATCAAATTGAGAAAACCATAAAACTTATCAATGGATCAAGAAAGTTTTTGAACAGTGTTCCTACAACCTGTATCATATTTGCTTCAACTCATTATCCAGAAAGTCGAACATTAGCACTTGTTGCAGCAGAGAAGGGAATTCCAACAATCTGTATGCAGCATGGTATTATTTCAAGTGAATTTGGGTATTTTCCTCAAATAGCAACAGTTAATGCTGTTTATGGGAATTTTGAAGTTGAGTGGTATAGGCAAATGGGGGTAAATGATCAGTCCGTTGAAATTATTGGGCATCCCCGATTTGATTTGATTTTCCGATCTCCTTCGATTTCTAAGAATCAGTTTCAGGAAAGTATAGGTCTAGATCCAGAAAAGAAAACGATATTAATGATTGTTAGAGGTGAGAAAGGTATTGATAGGTGGAGGGATTTTATTCAATACCTCTTGAGAAAAACGGATGTAAATATTATTATCAAGGACTATCCTAGTACAAAACCCTATAAACTAACGAAAGAGTCTTCTTCTGTTTTTCCATCAATGAATATCGAACTTTATGATATTCTCCAATATGTTGACGTGGTAGTCACGTATCATTCAACTGTAGGGTTAGAAGCTATGTTAGCTGATCGCCCCGCTTTTGTTCTTAACAATGAGTTTTCTGCACCTTCAGGTTACTTTAATGCATTAGAGAAATTGATCCAAGAAGATCCCGTATTACTTGCAAAGCAGGTTATAAATTATTTAAATGGCAAACTTGTAAATTATGAACAAAGGAAAAGAATGGAGTTTTTATCGTATGCCTATTCTCTGGATACGACGTCGGGAGAGCGATTAAAACATTTAGTGAATAAATTAACGAATAATGAATAATTAATTATGAATTTCAAAGGTGATTTTAATGAAAATAGTAGCTATTATTCAGGCTAGGATGGGATCCACGAGGCTACCAGGAAAAGTTTTAAAAAAAGTATTAGGAAAAACATTATTAGAATATCAAATTGAACGAGTAAAAAAGTCGAAAATAATCGACAACATTGTAGTGGCCACAACGACAAAGAAAAGCGACCAGGCAATTATTGATTTGTGTGAGCAGTTATCAATCGATTATATCCGTGGGTCTGAAGAAGATGTGTTATCACGTTATTATGATGCAGCATTGGAATCGAAGGCCGATATTATCATAAGGATAACTTCAGATTGTCCATTGATTAGTCCAAGTATAATAGATCAAATCATCACTACATTTCTACAAAACTCTCCAAGGTATGATTATGTTTCAAATACGATTGAAAGAACGTATCCTAGAGGATTTGATACCGAGGTTTTTTCCTTTAATGCGCTCGAACAGTCGTATAGGCAAGGCATCGAACATCTATATCGGGAGCATGTCACCACTTATATTCTCAGAAACCCTACCCAGTTTCAAATAAAAAATGTTAAATACAAGAGTGATTTAAGTAAATACCGTCTTACAGTTGATACGGAAGAGGACTATGAGTTAATAAGAAACATTATAGAAATTCTTTATCCTAAGAATCCTAATTTTGATCTAGAAGATATAACCCGTTTATTAGAAAAAAGAAATGATTTATTTCTTCTTAATGCTCATATCCAACAAAAAAGTGATGGAGAGAAAAAACCAGAATGAATGTATTTATTCGTGTAGACGCTTCGTTTGAAATAGGGACAGGGCATGTGATGAGGTGCTTAACTCTAGCAGAGCAATTAAATGAACATGGTGCAAAAATTACATTTATTTGTCGGAAACATGAAGGAAATCTTTGTGACTATATACAAAGTAAGGGGTTCCCAGTAATTGTTTTGCCAAGAAAAGATGCAAAATACATTCGAGGGCATGTCTTACATGCCGATTGGCTAAAAGTATCTCAAAAAGAAGATGCAGCCGAAACAATTTGCTTTATCAAAGATAAACGTGTTGATCTATTAGTAATTGATCATTATGCACTTGATATTGAATGGGAAAAAGAGTTAATACCTTATGTAAAGCGTATTATGGTAATTGATGATTTAGCGGATCGAAAACATAAATGTCACTTTCTATTAGATCAGAATTTCTACGAGGATATGGATACGAGATACAATGCGTTAGTACCAGACAATTGTGAAACATTTTTAGGGCCAGAATTTGCAATATTGCGAAAAGAGTTTTTGGATAGGAAAGACTGTTTAAGAGAAAGAAATGGTCAGATCCGCCGTATTCTAATTTTCTTTGGAGGTATTGACCCTACAAACGAAACATTGAAGGCGATAAACGCTATTATGGCATTATCTCGAGAGGATATTATGGTTGATGTTGTAGTAGGTAGTAATAACGAAAACAAAGAAAATCTAAAGGCTATTTGCAATAAAAGTAAAAATATTATATTTCATCTTCAGGTGAATAATATGGCTGAATTGATGAATCAAGCTGATTTGTGTATTGGAGCAGGGGGAACAGCAACTTGGGAAAGATGTGTAATGGGATTACCTACAATTTTAATCTCGATTGCAAAGAATCAAGAATTAATCGCGTCTACATTAAGCAAACGTAAGATCGTTTGCTATTTAGGTTCAAAAGAGCAGGTTACTGAAAAATGTATTACTTCAACACTTGAATCTTTATTAGTTACCCCAGATCAATTAATACAAATGGAAAAGTTATCTAAAGACCTACTGAAGAATGAAAATGATAATTTCCACTCTCTTATTCATGCAATTTGTGAAAGGAATTAAAAGGATGAAGTACAAATTACAATTTCTAACTTCCGAATATTTAGATACCATATTGTCATGGCGTAATCAAGATCGAATTAGAAAAAATATGTACAATGAAAAAATCATTACGATGGAAGAACATCAACAATGGATTCAACATATCCTTCAATCCAAAAACGATGTTTATTTATTATTTTTTATGGATGATATTCCAACGGGATTGGTTTACTTTAATAGAATTAACTATAAGCATGAGCATTGCTATTGGGGGTTTTATCTTGGTAGGGATGATGCGGCTAAAGGGTCGGGGACGATAATGGCAACCTTAGCTTTTGACTACGCCTATAAAAAACTGAAGATGAACAAAATTTATGGGGAGATACTAGCATACAATCTTGCCAGTGTGAAGTTCCATGAAAAATTAGGTTTCAAACAAGAAGGTTTATTTAAGGGTCACATAAAAAAGGATGATAAATTTATAGATGTATATACGTATGGTCTCTTAAATAAAGATTGGTATGAATTCCAACGACCTTTTATTTTGAATGATTTAGTACGTAAAGGGATTGATGTATGTGAAGATAGCTGTAGTTGCTAATCACGAACGATATCACTCGGTTTTTCAAGAATTAACTAATGAGTTAGAACATGAAGTTTATTGGATAGATAAGAAGGAAGACTTGCAAAAGGAAAGATTACTCGAAATGAATCCAAGATATGTCTTCTTTCTTCATTGGTCTTATATCATTCCCTCCGAAATATACAATCACTTTGAAAGTGTTATTTTCCACATGACAGACGTTCCATTTGGAAGAGGAGGGAGCCCATTACAAAATTTGATTAGTCGAGGTATTTATGAAACAAAAATTACTGCATTGAAGTGTGAAAAGGATTTAGATGCTGGGCCAGTATATATGAAGAAACCATTATCGTTATTTGGCAATGCGGAAGAGATATACGTGCGTGCGGCCAAAACGATAAAAGATATGATTATTAATATCATTGAACATCAGCCTACCCCTATAAAGCAGGAAGGAGAGCCGGTCTTATTTCAAAGAAGAAAGCCTAAAGATGGGGATATTAGCCAATTAAAAACAATAGAACAAGTTTTTGATTATATAAGGATGCTAGATGCAGATGGCTATCCAAAAGCTTTTATAGAAATAGGGGAATTTCGATTAGAGTTTGAAAGATGTTCTTTAAAACCTGATCATATACATGCAGATGTAAAAATAAGAAAAAGGAAGGATGTTACATGAACAAGAAAGTATTAGTGATTGCAGCACACCCTGATGACGAGGTATTGGGGTGTGGGGGAACTATCGCAAGGCATGTTAAGGAGGGTGATAAAGTTCATACTGTTATTCTCGCCGAAGGTATTACAAGTAGAGATAAATCAAGAGATCGAAACGCGCATAAAGAAGAATTATCTGAATTAGGTTCTGCAGCAAAAAGGGCGAATGAAATTCTAGGTGTACACTCCCTGAAATTAATAGACTTACCGGATAATCGTTTAGATTCACTAAATCGTTTAGATCTTATCAAAATAGTTGAAGAGCTAATAGATGAGATTAAACCCAATATTATATATACGCACCATATAGGCGATGTTAATATTGATCACCGCCGCATTCATGAAGCTGTAATTACAGCCTGCCGGCCTTTTCCTCAAAATCACTTTGTCGAAGAACTTTTATTTTTTGAAACAGCCTCCAGCACGGAGTGGATGACAGCAGGTTCAGCACCTCCATTTGTACCTAATTGGTATGTAGATATTACAGATACTTTGTCTCTAAAACTAAAATCCTTGGAGGCTTATGATTATGAAATGAGAGAATGGCCACATGCTCGTTCTATAAAAGCATTAGAATACCAAGCCTATTGGCGAGGTGCGAATATAGGTAAACAAGCGGCTGAAGCTTTCCTATTAGGACGAAAAATTCAATCTTAACAGAAAGGGAAGGTCTTTATGAAGGAGATAAATTTAGGAGGGAGATTAGTTGGGTCCACGCATTCTCCGTTCATTATTGCAGAAATGTCTGGAAACCATAATCAATCATTAGAGCGAGCATTAAAGATTGTTGAGGCAGCTGCAAAGTCTGGCGTACATGCTTTGAAAATTCAAACGTATACTGCAGACACAATGACACTTAATGTTGAAAACAGTGATTTTTATATAAATGATTCAGACAGCATTTGGAACGGAAATTCATTATACAGTCTGTATCAACAGGCATATACCCCCTGGGAGTGGCATAAGCCAATTTTTGAAAAGTGTAAAGAGTTGGGTATTATTCCGTTTAGTACTCCGTTCGATGAAACTGCAGTGGACTTTTTGGAAGGATTAGGTGTCCCATTTTATAAAATCGCATCGTTTGAAATCAGTGATATACCGCTGATAAAAAAGGTAGCTTCAACAGGTAAACCTATGATCGTCTCAACAGGTTTAGCAACTGTAGCAGAAATTGAAGAGGCAGTGAGAGTAGCAAGAGAAGCGGGATGTGAAGATATTATTTTGTTAAAATGCACAAGTTCGTATCCAGCATCACCTAAAAATACAAATATAAATACGATACCTCATTTAAAAGAATTATTTCAATGTCAGGTAGGACTGTCAGATCATACCTTGGGAATTGGTGTAGCTGTTGCAAGTGTTGCATTAGGTGCTACGGTTATTGAAAAACATTTCACATTGAATCGAAGCGATGGTGGGGTAGATTCTGTATTTTCAATTGAACCAGAGGAGATGGAGTTACTTGTCATTGAGACAGCAAGAGCTTGGCAGTCACTAGGAGAAATAACGTATGGACCAACGAATCATGAAATACCCTCAAAAAAATATCGTCGTTCACTATATATTACAAAAGATATGAAAACTGGTGATGTCTTCACTTCTGAAAACCTAAAATCGATTAGACCTGGTTTTGGATTACATCCAAGGTACTATGAGAATTTATTAGGGAAAAAAATTTCAAAAGACACAAAACGTGGGACACCATTAACATGGGAACTTTTATAAAAACAGATATTGATAGACAAGAAAAAACAGGCTGATTAGTCTGTTTTTTTATATAAAGAAACATTAAATTAATTAGTAATACAAATCTATTAAAAATCTATGAATACTAGAAAATTGGGGGTCGTAATTGGACAAACACCGCTTAAAAAACTATCTCAACTTTTCTTACATTAATTTATAGTAATTAAGGTGGTTAGTAAAATGTTTGGATTTTCAATGGTTCAATTTATAAGGAATTATGGTTCCAAAATGGTCAAAAGCCCCAGAAAAAACCAATAAATTTAAATCGCCCATTTACATGGACACCCTGTTTTTTGCACAAAACACTCGAAAAGTTATCAATGAAACCTAAGAAAATATAAAAAGAAACAGAATAAAAAATATATTCCGGAAGATATAAAAAAGATTTACTAAAAGGTGAGATAAATGGAAAGGTATTGATTTTAAATACCTATGGTGCAGGTTGTATTAACGCACATAACGCAATTAAGTAAATCGAACGATAAAAACAGGCTCAGGTAGCCTGTTTTTAGCATTTTATATAGTACTTGGAGGTGTAGCGTTATGAGCAAATTTGAAAAAGAGATCGAACGTTTTGTTGCGGATTACTACAAAGACCATGATGAAGCGAAGGCAAAATTAGATAAATGGGCTTCAGAAAACGAAAAGGGGTTAAGGAAGTTAGATACTGAGGCTAGTAAATTTGAAAAACAGTTTGAATCAAGAATGGAAAAACTTGATCAATGGTTTTCTAAAAAACAACAAGAGTTAGAGAAAAACATAGAGGGATAAGGACCCTGAAATTCCGCGTTTGCCCTGTGTTCCTGTCCTCACCAAAACACACTTAGTAACATATTTTATAATGTACTCTTTTTAAGAGGAGGTGCAAAAATATGGGCTACGGATTCGGTGGTTGCGGCTTTGGCGGCTACGGTTATGGCGGTGGCGGATATGGCTACGGTAGTACATTTGTATTAATCGTAGTATTATTCATCCTATTAATTATTGTAGGTGCTTCTTTCTATAACTAATATCAACATTCCCCCAAATTGAGGTACGAGTCAAACGACTCGTACTTTCTCCATTTATTACCCGAAATAATGAATTTAGGTTTTACCCCGCGACATGCACCACTTTTAGGCGGGGGTCATACGATATAACACAAAGTAAGGAGGCTTCAAAATGGACAATAACTTTTTTAAGAATATCGAAAAGAAAACAGGCGTAAATATGCAGGATGTATTCCAGTTAGCAAACTCTTTGCAAAATGCGAATTTTAAGGATGAAAACACAGTTCGCTCTGTAATTAGAAAGGTTTCACAAATTGCAAATAAGCCGGTAAACAAACAGCTTGAAGACAAAATTGTTAATAGCATTGTAAATGGCGACCAAAAAATGGACTTTAACACTATTTCAAAAATGATTAATAAAAAGTAAGCGTGTGGTCTGGCGAAATTGCCAGGCCTTTTCTGATACGACCCTTATAAATACAGGAGATACTTCGAAAATTTTAATATATAACATAATGTAAATGCTCGATACATAAAACTAATGAAAAAGGATGGAGGGCAAAACATGGGATATATATTACCAATTAATAATGAACAATATACTCAATATGTACATCGGACTACAATCTATAAAACAAACCAAATTAAGTTAAATCCAGTAAATCCAATGTCATTAAATATGAATCAGCAAATGCATGGCTTAAACCATGTTGAACGTAAAGCAATGACAAAAAAACAAAGCCAATATATTGAAAATATTCGTTCTCAATATACTGGCAAAGGGCTGCTTTACAACGAGTCTATATGAAAAATAGGAAGGTTAAAATTCTTGAACGTACAGGCCTTCCTCTTCATGCCATTCTGCAATAAGCAAATCCTTATACGTGGCTACCCCCTGGTTTTTCAATTCCGAATGTAGCCATGCCTCAGTAAATCCACTTTCCTCTAGGTTTTCTTGAATTAATATGCCATCACTTACTAATGTAATAGGGAGACGAACCTTCTGTTCCGCCATATTATAATCTTGGCGTGTGGGTGGGTCATATTTAGATTTTTTTAGGACGCTAATGGAGCCATCTGTTTCTAAAATTGCATACTCTACTTCTCTAATTGAAAAAACATCCTTCGCCCGAAGAAGATGCTGTAATTGGTTGATATCAAGTTTGTTTTTCTTTAAATGTTCTTTAATTATCTTTCCTTGATGAATAATAATTGTTGGCTTTCCCTCAAGAAAAGGCCTAGTCCTTCGAACTTTCTGAGTTATTAATTCAATTACATAAATTAATACTCCCCATACAATAATGGAAAATAGTATTTGTAATACGCCAATTTTTTGATCATAAACCGCATTTCCAACTAATTCACCAAGTACTAAGGCAGAGATAAAATTAAAAGGTGTAATTTGTGTAATTTGTGTTTTACCTAATATTTTTGTAAGAACCAGTAATCCTAACAGACCAACTACTAAATCAAATGCAATTCTAAAAAATTCCAACTCATTCACCTCTCTATGGTAGAATGAGCAGGTTTACCCTTTTTTATCCATGAAAAAAAGGATGTCATTCGACATCCTTATATTTCCTTAACCATTGTGACATGAGGAATTCCAGCATCCATAAAAAGACCAGATACGGTTTCATAACCAAGCTTTTTATAGAAGTTTTCTGCATGCGTTTGAGCATTGAGCTTTAATTTTGAAATGCCTTGCTCTCTAGCGATGTCCTCCATCTTATGCATAATCAAATTCCCTGCACCTTTTTTTCGATGTGAAGCAAGAACACAGATACGCTCCACTTTGCCGTACTCGTCAACAACGCGGAAACGGCCAGCTCCTACAGGCTCATTATGATCATAAAGGACAACGTGTGTTGCCTCATCTTCAAATTGGTCAATCTCTTCTTCAAGAGGTACTTTTTGTTCATCAACGAAAACTACTTTTCTTATTGTGTAGGCATCGTCTTTTTCATTGTTGTTCGTTACAATTCTTGCTTCCATAATGTCATTAATTTTCCTTTCCTAAACGAAATGTTTCGTAAACGGTCCAAGAACCATTTTCTAACTGATAGAGGAGGTGGAAACGGTCAATTTGCTCTTCGTGATCCATTTTTAACATACGTAACTGACCATACACATCTGAATGTTCATCGCTAGATAGTTTTTGCCCAATTGTAATATGTGGCACAAATGCATATTCAGGTTCTCCAGCAAAATAGCCAGAGTGTAAGGCATTATGTAATGTCTGTAATTCTTCATTTGGATCTACTTTTAAATAAATTACATTGTTTACAGGAGAAAACGAACTCACCTTTAACACATTTAATTTAAATGAATCTACCTGTTTAGCTACCGCTGCTAATTCCCTTGTAATATCCACAATCTCATGATCGGATGCTTCGAATGTGTTTTTTAGTGTGATATGCGGTGGGATTAATGCATAATGCGGGTCATACCGTTTACGATATGAATTCGCGATGTCTTGAAGTTTTTTGGATGGGAAGATAACAATGCCGTATTTCATTTTATTGCCCTCCTATAGTTTTAAATTTCAAAAAGTGAAGTACCAAATGTTGTAAACGAAAAATAATAATATAATTATATCAAATATTTGAAAATGATAGAATAAAAAAACGGCTATTTGAGCATTTTTGAAAGTGCCCTTGGTAAGTCAGGCTGCCAGTATTTCCACGTGTGATTACCGTTAAATTCTTCATAGAAATAGGAAAAACCTTTGCTCACAATGAGCTTATGTAATTTTCGGTTTGGCGTTAAAAAATCCTCAATATTACCCTTTGTTGTTTTCACCTCGGTTTCACCTGTCCCGATTATATGATATAAGTCAAGGAGATATGGGTCTGCAAAACTTTCAACCTGTAACAGAACATGATCATTTACAAGGGGAGATTGCATGATCACCTTTCCAAAAGTATGTGGGTATTCAAGTGCTGTTAGTAGTGAAATCGTCGCCGCCAGAGAATCCCCGATTAATGCACGTCCTTGTCCCATTTGATAGGTCGGGAACTCTTGATCAAGAAATGGGACAAGTTCTTCCCCTAAGAAACGCTTATACAAATCATGCTGCTCACCATCTGGGTGATATTTCTTACGGCGGTCTGCAACGCTTTTATAAGGAACTCCAACAATTATGGTATTGCTTATTTCACTTGTTTCAATTAGCTTATCCGCAACTCTCGCAACCCTGCCTAGATTAAAGTAATCGCGCCCGTCCTGAGCAATGAGTACATTATATTTATATAGAGGGGAGAAGGTAGCAGGCAAATAAACGATAAGCTCAAGTTCTTCATTTAAAATCTTACTATGTATAGTCATTTCCCTAACAGTACCTTTATTAATCGTCATCTTTTTAAACCTCCAAACATTCGATCAATTATGTTGCATCACTATTATAACGCTTGAAAAATAGGAAAGCGACAGGAAAAACTCCCTGTCGCTTTCGGTACAAATTAAAAATTAAGCTGCTGCTTCATCCATATGTTTCTTTTCAGATTCTGCAACATATACAGCACACGCAGCATCACCTGTGATATTGATGGCTGTACGTGTCATATCAAGTAAACGATCAATACCAATAATTAAACCGATACCTTCTGGTGGTAAACCAACTTGATTTAGAACCATTGCTAGCATGATTAAACCAACACCAGGAACACCAGCAGTACCTACACTAGCAAGTACAGCCGTTAAGATAACCATAATAATTTGAGTAAAAGTTAGGTCAAATCCGTATACCTGTGCAATGAAAATGGTGGCTACACCTTGCATAATAGCTGTACCATCCATATTGATAGTCGCACCTAATGGTTGAACAAAGCTACTAATTGGTTCAGGAACCTTAAGATTTTTCTGTGCAGTTTCCATTGATATAGGGAGTGTAGCATTACTACTTGACGTACTAAAAGCAACTGTCATCGCAGGCGCAAAACCTTTGAAAAACTCAATAGGGTTTCGTTTTGCCAATAATGCAATCGTGCCACCATAAGTAATGGCTGCGTGAATAAGTAGAGTGGCAAGTACAATTAGGAAGTATGCAAGCATTGCTTTTATTGCAGCATACCCTTGGCCACCAATAGCTGTTGCAATTAATCCGAATGTACCATAAGGAGCCGTCTTCATAACAAGATTAACAAGATACATTAATACTTCATTTGCTTGTTCGAATAAATTTACAATACCTTTCGTTTTTTCGCCTAACACGGTAAGAGCAAAACCTATAAAAATTGCAAATGCAATAATTTGAAGCATATTACCATCTGTCATTGACGTGAATGGATTTGTCGGGATAATTCCAATTAAGGTTTCCATGAATGGAGGAGCTTCAGTAGCCCCATCATAAGTAGCCCCTTGCGTATCAAAAGCTCCACCAGCACCAGGTTTGAAAATGGAAGCAAGAGCGATGGCAATTGTAATCGCTATCGTTGTAGTTGCTAAAAAATATGTTATCGTTTTGGCACCAATTCTTCCAAGCTTCTTTGGATCACCAAGGCCAGTAACTCCTAGAGTAATAGATACCAAGACTATTGGAACAACAAGCATTTTAATTAAATTCAAGAAAATTTGACCCAATGGAACGAATACCCACGTATTTGCATATTCAAAAACAGTAGGTGATGTTAAATTCAAAATAAGACCTACAATCGCACCAAGACCTAAACCTAATAAAATCTTCTTAGTTAATGACATAAAAAACCTCCTCTAAGTTGTATTGAAAGTGTTTTCTTTTTTTGGCAAAACAAATGGGAATGCGCATGTCGAAGAACAGCATTCTTTTCGTAAGACACAAAAAACCACGAGAGTGTGGCTCGTGGCTTATCGATAAAATTGCGCAACAATGCTCTCTCCAAATGCTTACGAGGTTAGCTGTCGGATTCGGATGAAGAGTATCTCCTACCTTTATAAAAAAGGATTCACCCCGTGTGCTCTTTTGCACGTTTATGGTTCCCCCGTTTCCCAAAAATGGGAATTCAGCGACTATTAAATTGTACTTTGCCTTGATATTATATTTATACAAATAAAATGAATATATGTCAATAATAACATATATTTATGGTTTTTACGATGTTAATATTTTCATAGGAAAATAGTGAACGACAAATAGCAAAAACCACAAAATTATGTATTCACGATAAAATGACTAGAATTTAATTGACAAACACTCAAAACGGATGTATATTATGAATTATTCATATAGTGATTCCGTAGCTCAGCTGGGAGAGCACTACCTTGACAGGGTAGGGGTCGGAGGTTCGAGCCCTCTCGGAATCATCATGAGATCACTTGAGTTTTCTCAAGTGATTTTTTTGCGTTTATTTTTAGACTTTGGATAATAATTATAATAATTTTATCCGTTTTTGGAGAAATTATCCTTGTTAGGACTAGACTGGGAGGTTGTTCGTTCACATGGAGGATAAAAACAAGATTCGTCTAACAGCTGCGGAGATGTCGAGCTTATGGACACAATACATAAACGATACGTTAGCTGAATGTGTTAATTTGTATTTTTTAGATAAAGTTGAAGATGAGGAAGTACGTCCAATTATTGAATATACACTGGAAGCATCTAAAGAAAACCAAAAAATTGTACGTGAAATTTTTGAAAAAGAAGAATTTCCTATCCCATTAGGATTTACAGAACAGGATGTAGATTTTAAAGCTCCTAGACTATTTTCTGATACTTTCGTATTAATGTACCTAAGGCAAATGTCTATTCTCGGAATGGCAGGTAGTAGTGGAGCACTGGGCCTTGCGACACGGCCCGATGTAATTGCTTTTCATAAGCGGGTATTAAATTTAGGTGTTGAATTGCAGGACCAAACACGTGAATTAATGTTAAAACAAGGAATATATGTAAGACCTCCGTATATATCTATTCCCGACAAGGTTGATTTTGTAGAGAAACAGCATTTTTTAGCTGGTTTCATGGGGAAGAAAAGAGCACTAACCTCTATTGAAATTAGTCATTTATTTTTAAATATACAGACCAATGCGATTGGTAAGGTACTGATGACAGGATTTGCACAAACTGCAAAAGGTGATGATGTAAAAAAATTCTTAGTAAGAGGAAAGAAACTTTCGCAAAAATATATAGAACTTTTTAGCGACTTTTTAATCAAAGAGGATCTTCCTGCTCCAATGAGTTGGGATTCAGCTGTTACAGATAGTAATGCGAGTGTTTTCTCTGATAAACTTATTATGTTTCATGTGTCAGCAATGATTGCAGCGGGTATTGGGAATTTCGGAATGGCCATGGCGGCTAGTCCAAGGAGAGATATAGGATTTAGATATGCATCATTAATTCCAGAAATTTCGATGTACGCTGAGGATGGGGCAAATATTATGATTAAACATGGGTGGTTGGAGGAGCCTCCACAAACAGATAACAGAGAAAAAATTATTAAAAAACAATCTTGATAAAAAAAGACAAAGAGAACGTATCAGTCCCTTTGTCTTATTGTGTTTATTAATATGTTTAAATAAAGGATTAAGCCGACTTAACCGTAACATTCTTCTTTTCTTTACGTTTCTTAGCATATTCAGCAGTTGCAGTGAAAAGTACGTCCGATGATGAGTTAAGAGCAGTTTCACAAGAGTCTTGTAGGACACCGATGATGAAACCAACTGCAACGACTTGCATGGCAACATCGTTCGGAATTCCGAATAAGCTTGACGCTAAAGGAATAAGTAAAAGTGACCCACCGGCAACACCAGATGCACCTGCTGCTGAAATTGCTGATAAGACGCTAAGAATTAGAGCTGTTGCAAAATCAACTTGAATGCCGAGTGTATGAACAGCTGCAAGAGTAAGAACAGAAATCGTTACTGCCGCACCAGCCATATTTACAGTTCCGCCTAATGGGATTGAAATAGAATAAGTATCTTTATTTAATCCTAGTTTTTCACAAAGGTTCATATTAACCGGAATGTTTGCTGCTGAGCTTCGAGTAAAGAAGGCTGTTAGCCCACTTTCTCTTAGACATCTAAATACAAGTGGATATGGGTTTTGACGAATGTAGAAATAGACAATTAAAGGATTCACAATAAGTGCAATAAAGAACATACAGCCAAGCAAAAGGCCTAGGATTTTTCCATATTCCATTAATGCAGATAGTCCATTTGTTACAAATGCGTCGAACACTAGACCCATGATTCCGATAGGAGCTAGGCTGATTACCCATTTTACGACTGTTGCGATTGCATCAGATACGTTGGTAATTAATGTCTTAGTTGTGTCGTTTGCATTTTTTAATGCAATTCCAAGAACAACTGCCCAAGCTAGAATTCCGATGTAGTTTGCATTCATTAGGGCATTAATCGGATTGTCTACAATATTAAATAGTAATGTTTGAAGGACCTCTAAAATACCACTTGGAGGTGAAAGGTCTTCTGCACCAGAAACAAGTGACAGATTTACTGGAAAGATAAAACTTGCCAAAACGGCTACGAATCCAGCTAAGAATGTACTTATTGCGTATAAGCCGATAATCGATTTGATATTTGTTTGGGTTCCACTTCTGTGTTTAGAGATGGCGTCAATAACTAAGAATAAGACCAATACAGGTGCAACAGCTTTTAGTGCACCTACAAATAATGAACCAAAAATACTAACCCATTTTGCTCCTTCTGGTACGACTAATGCTAATAGGATACCAACGATAATACCACCAAATATACGTTTAACTAGGCTAATCTGATTCCATTTGTAAAAGATTTCTTTCATATTCTTTCCCCCTTTTTCATGGTTGTCCATCTTATTATCTTATGAAATTAATATTATATGAATAATATAATATTTGTTAGTTTAACACGAAAATTGTCAATTGTGTATAAAATTTAAGAGTTGGAAATGAAATTTTAAGGTGAAAAATTTGGTATTTAAAAAACATAGAACTCTTTGACATAAAGGAAAGTTATGAAAGTATAGGCATTATTGATCATAGAAATCAAGTTTTTCAAACCTATACATAAGTAAAAATGACTACCTTATAGTCACAAGAGTTTCGGTATACTAAAATAATAGTTTTGAGATAATTAGCTTTTAAAAAAATAAAAAACAACTAATCCGTGATAGAAATTAGTCGTTTTCTTCATTAACATATTTTTTGAATTAAATTTGGTGAGTTATTGCTAGGCGAGTTTACTAAAGACGAAACCTCATATGCCTCCATGTTGTCAGCAGTCAGTGGTTTGAGTAGATGTGAAACCCTCGATACATCCTTTAGAGATGGATTAAGCCATGCTTGTTCGTCCTCTTTATTTAATATAACTGGCATACGATCGTGAATATCCCTCATTAGTTCGTTTGGGGTTGTGGTAATGATTGAACAAGAATATAAGGTATGCCCATCCGGAGATTTCCAACGTTCCCAGATTCCCGCCATTGCGAATATATCATTCGATTTTAATTTAATTCGTATCGGTGTTTTTGTTTTGTTAGGCCCTTTTTTCCATTCATAAAAGCTATCCGCAATAATCAGACAGCGTCTATGTTTAAAGGCATGTCTGAAGCTTGGTTTTTCAGCCAATGATTCAGCGCGTGCATTGATCATTTTATATCCGACTTTCTCATCCTTTGCCCATGAAGGTACAAATCCCCAACGTAAATAACCTAAGCGATTTTGTGTACCGTCATTTATAACTGAAAGGACCGAATGTGAAGGGGCAATGTTATAGCTTGGTTGATATAAATCTTGTTCAATTGCCGCTTTAATATCAAAACGGTTAAGTATATCTTCGTACTCTGCAAAAAGAGTAAATCGACCACACATTATGCATCACCTCATGTTTTAATATATTGGAGGATTTTTGGATATTGGTAACTTGATAAGAAAAGAGGTTCCTATCCCAACCGTACTTTCTACATCGATTGAACCTTTTAATTGCTCAATAATTTGAAAACAAATGGTCAGCCCTACGCCAGTTCCTTTATCTTTTGTTGAATAAAAAGGGGTACCTATTTTGGAAAGTTGTTCTTTTGTCATTCCAGGACCATTGTCAGTGATTTTAACAATAATGTCTTGGTCTGTTGCAAAAGCATTTATTTGCAATAAGCCGTCATTTCCAATTGCTTCTATTGCGTTTTTAATAATATTTATCAAGACTTGTTTGATTTCATCCTTATTCCCGTTAATGTATAGCGAGTCTTCAATGAAGGTTTCAACCTCAATGCTTTGAATATTTGTATAAGATGTCATGAGTTCAACCGTTTTTGATAGTTCTTCGCTGATGTTTACCAATTCAGTATTACTATTATTTGGCTTAGCAAGAGATAAATAATCATTTATGATCGATTGTGCACGATTTAATTCAGAAAGGGTAATAACGATATAATTTCGCTGTTTATCAGTAATGTTATCATCTCGAATAATTAACTGAAGAAATCCATTTACTGTAGTTAGCGGATTGCGTACCTCATGGGCAACTGATGCTGCTAGTTGGCTAACTACGTTCAATTTTTCAGAACGTCTTAATTCCCTTTGTAAGAGAATTTGTTGCTTTAAGTTCTCAATAAGTAGAACTACTAATAAGATGGTAATCCACGTAATAAACGAAAAAAGGATCATAATTAGAATTTGATCAACTTGGTTATATTTTACTAAGGTAATTGCTCTTGTTATAACAATGAAACTGTAAATACATGTAAGTGTGATTAGCTTTTTATTTAATAGAAGAGAATGGTACCTTTTTAAGAGAAAATAAAAAATGAATACAATAATTGCGTAATTCATAATAGACAGGAGAACGTTAGTATATCCAAGCAGTAATAAATAACCTAGCATAATTAATATAACAACAATTCCTTGGATAAATCCTATATAGAGGAATGCGATAAATATCGGGATTATCCGAAAATCATAAGCGAATCCATTCGCGTATGTTACTGGGAAAGTGACAGTTAAAAGAAGCATAATGATAATCATTCCAAGAAGTTTATTTCGGTGAAGCTTTGGAGAAGAATGATTATCTTGGATAGTCAATAAATAATATATAAGAATAGGAAAAATAACGATTAATACATGGTAAAGAACATGTCCAATATGCTCTAACAACTTTTGCTCCATCTCCCTCTTATTTCTAAAATTTTTGAATACTGCTTTTTGTTAGAAATTCGACATATTCACCGATAATCCTTCTATATTACTTGCATACTCGACAATATTTTGACAAAATGAGATATGCTATTCAACCCAATCATAATTCTTTTTTTCTTAATATGGGTATGATACAACTAAACATATCTATAATATTGGAGGCTTATTATGTTTAAAAAATTATTTGGAAGTAAAGATAAAAAAATTGAGGAAGTGTTAGTGGCTCCTGCAAATGGAAAAATCCTTGCCCTAGAAGAGGTTCCAGATCCTGTCTTTTCTCAAAAAATGATGGGCGATGGCCTTGCGATCGATCCGTCAGAAGGGAAAGTCGTTTCTCCTGTGAAAGGTGAAATAATTCAGGTCTTCCCGACTAAACATGCTATTGGTATAAAAACTGAAATAGGTTTAGAACTTCTTATACATATAGGTCTTGATACAGTGAACATGAAGGGTGAAGGCTTCACTACACATGTAAAAGAAGGGGATAAAGTTGAGGTTGGAACCGATCTCGTAACCTTTGATTTAGATTTAATTAGAGAGAAGGCAGCGAGTACAATTACACCAATTATCATCACTAATTTTGATGCAGTTGAAACGTTTGAGATAATTGGAAGTGGCCAAGCAACAGCGGGTTCAACAGAGCTTGCAAAAGTGAAGAAAAAATAAGCTTACGGTCCTATAATCTGTACCCCTTGTAAAGGACATTTTAAAAAAAGCTAGGCTACTTTAAGAAGATGATCTCTGTATTGAACAGGGGTCATCTTTTTCATATTCCATTGATATCTGTAGTGATTGTAGTAGTGGATGGCAGCTTTCACTTCTTGCTTAAGTTCTTTTAAAGTTTCACATGATTTTATATCAGCCAGGTCCTTAAAATGACCAAAGAATGATTCCTGTGGGGCGTTGTCCCAACAGTTACCTCTCCTAGACATTGATTGTTCCAATTTGAATTTTTTCACCAGCTTTTGATAAACAGGGCTGGTATAGTGACCTCCCTGATCAGAATGTATATAAGCTCCTTTAGCCAGTTTGATTCTCCTGTTTTTCTTTAACTTCTTAAGTGTATCCGTAGCGATATCTAAAGTAATTCGATCAGAGACCTGATGAGCTAAGACTTCATTGGTGGAAGCGTCAATAATGGTTGATAAATAAGCCCTTTTACCTTTTCCGAAATATAGGTAGGTTATATCCGTAAGAAGGACCTTGTGTGGGATTCCTTGTTTGAATTCCCTGTTAAGTAAGTTCGGGACGACCTTGTGCTCCTGCGTAGCCTTAATGATGCGCTTGTAGGGGTTCGCTCTCCTAAAAGGGCTCTCAATCCCGTATTTCTTCATGATTCTTCTGATTCGCTTAAGATTGAAAACAACACTAAACTGACCTGCCAATACCATCTTAATTTGACGAGCCCCTTTCTTACGGTTCTTGAAATTGTATGCTTTTAAAACCAGGTCCCGAAGGGATTCATCCTTTTTCTCCCGATCCTTCCTTCTCTGAACTTGTTTAGCAGAAAAGTAGTTATAGTATCCCTGACGGGACACACCAGCTACTTTACAGAGGTGGGTTACCATCCTTGTTAGATTGTATTTCTCGATAACGGAATGAATAAGGTTAAATTTCTGGTCAGCTGACAATTTTATTTCTTCTTCATCCCCCTTTCTACGAATCGTATCTTTTTTAATAGTTCATTCTCTGCTTTCAACAGGTTATTTTCGGCCTCTAACCTTGCATATTTTTCTTCAGTGGAAAGCTCTCTTTCCCTTGGTCTACCTGAGTTTCCTGATCTTGTATCACGAAGTCCTAGAATTCCGTGCTTACGATAAGCTTCTCGCCATCTTTTTCCAGAAGACTCAATCCGTTTCATACCTAATACCTCAGTATCGAACCCACAGTCCTCAAATATCTCTCTAGGAAACTTCCCCAGGTCATTTTGAGTTATAAAGTGCTCCTTAAACTCATCTGAATAGGTAATACCTTTGGGACTTACTGATTTTACATATGGATTTTTAGCTAGTAATTCGATCTCTTTTTCCGAGAATATTTTTTTACTCATACTATCTCTCCCGCACTATTTTTAATCTATTGTACATAAAAAGACCCTGTGCAGCAGACTTTTTTTAATGTGTCTACTACACAGGGTACAGTTTACTATCTGGGACCGTTTTTTTTATAGTACTTTTTGTGTATTTGAACATGTCTTTACATATTAATCAGAACAGAGCATAGGTTTTAATGAATAAAAAAAGAAAAGAAAGACACTCAATATGGCAAAAGTCAGTGTGACTTCCATCGTGTTGCTCTGAAAAATGAGTCTTTTGCCCTATTTATTAAAAGAGGGTTTTTACCAATTTTCTAGAAAAAGTTATTATAAGAGTTTAGACAGTCAACAAATCAGAAACGAAAAGGTCTAGGAACTCACGCTATAGGTACGGAGCGTACACTTTAAATACGTGAAGAACGGAGAGACCAGATGATGACAGGATTCAAAGTTTTTCATTTGATGGCTTTTTGAATTGCCTCTATAACCAGTCAATGAGAGGGTATGAAAGATGGAGATAGGAAGCAGAATACGTTTCTTTAGAATTCAAAACAATATGACACAAGAAGAATTGGCACATGAGATTATCTCAATTTCTTATCTTTCAAAAATTGAAAATAACCAAACCTCTGCAAGCATAGAGGTACTTGAATTATTATGTGATCGATTAGGAATCAAGCTAATTGAAAGTGAAGAATATGCCCAGCTAAAGGAGCTTTATGATTGGTACCACCTAATGGTTTCTCGAAAAAGGGAGCAGGCGGTTTCATTTTATGATGCTTATGAATGTAAGAATACAAATGATTCACGGGTTGCCATTTTCTTTGTTCTTTTTGAACTAAGGTATCTAATATTTACAAACCAATTAGAAAAAGCTGAACAACATATCAAGAAAATTGAATTATATAAAGATATTTTTGAAATTCGAATGAATTACTTCTACGAAAAATTTGTTGGTCAGTTTTATTATTTGAAAAGCCAGTTTTCCGTTGCAATGGATCACTTTAAGGTAGCAGAGGAGATTTTAACGAGCAGTGTACACTTTGAGAGCTGGGAAACGGCTGATTTATATTATTATAAAGGTCTAAATAATAACCGGATGGGGAAATTAGCCTTAAGTATCGTGTATATACAGAAGGCATTGGCAATCTATCAATCTCTTTACGATTTAAAAAGGAGTGCTGAGTGTCAAATATTATTGGGAATTTGTTATGAAAAAATAAACGAATTCGAAATGGCTGAAGAGAATTACTTGCTTGCAACAAAGGTAGCAGAAGGGATAAAAGACCCGTCATTACTAGGTTTAATTTATCATAATCAAGGTGTCCTCTATTCAAAATTAGGTGAATCCAATAAAGCCATTAAGCAATTTGTAAATAGCCTTGAACATAAAGAAGAACACATGGTAATTGGGCGTTTACGGTCGATTCACGGTTTAATTGAAGAAAATTATAAAATAGGAGACCATGAAGGATGCAAAAAATGGCTTGAGGAAGGGTTTACCATAGTTGAGAATCACCAGGGGTATCCTGAATTCAAGATTCATTTTATCTATTATGATTATTTGTTGAATAAGTCTGATAACTTGATGAGATTTATTGAAAAGGATGCATTGCCATATTTTGAAGGCATTGAACATCACCTTTACGTAGCCTATTATGCAGAGGAACTTGGAAAAATCTATCAAGAAAATCATAAATATAAGCTAGCAAGCTATTATTTTTCAAAGGTAATCTCATCTTTGAAAAAACATAGTCATATAAATCAATAAAGGAGATGATCGTAAAATGAAAAAACTAATGCTACTATTCGTGCTTGGGCTTGTGACAATTGCTGGTTATCAATTAAATGAAGGAGTTGCATGGGTGGACAATGACTATCCAGATTCACACGAAGTACAGGTATAATGTAGAAAGCAGCCTGATTGAGGGCTGCTTTCTTTGATTCTATAGAAAATTATGATAATCTGTTTGGTTATTTTTTACTTCATCGATTTGATTTTGAATGCTGCGGGAGTCGGTAGAACGTTTCTTTTTGGAAATAAGGTCTACTACAAAACCAACAAAGAGTAACCCTCCAAAGAAGACTAACATCCAGCCCCATAATGGCATTTTCTCACCCCCATATAGTAACGTATGAAATCGTATTAAATTGATGAGGGATACAGACGAATCGTAATCTGTTTTTAACATAAAAAGAGCAACGTTCATAAACGTTACTCTTTTGGAACAAATGTAAAGATTTCATGTGATTCAAAGCTATCTACTAACCGGTTAAGCCAAAAATAATATTCTAACGCATTGTTTAACTTTGCAATATCATTTTCTGCTTCTACTTTAACCTCTTCGCTAATTTGTTCGTCCTCTATGAGTTCCTTAAGATCAGCTAATGATTTCTGAATGGCACTTACATTCATAGAAATGCCACTCCTCCATTTTATCGTAAAAAAGTCAATAAAAGTTTGATACCAGTCTTCTTCAACCTCATAAAGGTCTTTTCGAATCCCTTTCTTCCATACCTTATCAACCATTTTTAATTCCACCAAGTTACGAACGGAAGTACTCATACTTGTTTTACTCATGCCTAATTCTTGTTTCATATCATCCAGCGTCATCGGCTCATCATGAAAATACATGAGACCCCAAAGTCTTCCAACTGAAGGTGTTACTCCATATAAATTCATATTTTGAGCAATCGCATCAATCACACGTTCTCGGGCTTTTTCTAGCTTGTCTATGCCTTGCAAATAGATTCACATCCTACATCAAAGGTTTGATATATATAGACTACTCATTTGTACAATGAATGTAAAGGGGAGGTGCTGGAAGGATTATGGAGGATACTGAAGGAATTCTATGCATTTAAGATGTAAAGTATGTACAGTTTTTACTTTACAAACTTTACGGTTGCATATCACGTTATATCAACTTTGAGTATTTTGGAAATCATTACTACAATTAAAAGGTCAATGTGACTATTGCTTTCTACATAGGATACAGTAGTTTGTTTGAAAATCATAAAGGGTAGTTTGTATTAGGCAAGTTTTCAGCAAGAAAAAATTGAGGTGACAGAATGGAAAGTGAGAAACAAGCAAAAATAAAGGTTTCTAGTGTAACGAAAATTTTTGGACGATCGTCTAAAAAAGCTATTCAACTTTTAAAAGAAGGAAAAACAAAGCAAGAAATTTTAAAAAGCACTGGATCAACCGTTGGTGTAAATCAAGCAAGCTTTGAGGTATATCCCGGAGAAATCTTTGTCATTATGGGGTTATCCGGAAGTGGGAAATCTACCTTAGTTCGACTTTTAAATAGATTAATAGAACCAACTTCTGGTCAAATTTTTATTGATGGAAAAGACGTCGTATCCATGAATAAAGAAGAAATTCGAGAAGTACGTAGGAAAAAAATGAGCATGGTGTTTCAACGCTTCGCATTATTCCCACATAAAACGGTTCTTCAGAATACGGAATACGGACTAGAAATTCAAGGTGTAGCAAAGCATGAACGTTCACAAAAGGCGTTCGAGGCTCTTAAATTAGTCGGTCTTGAAGGCTATGAAAATCAATATCCTGACCAACTTAGTGGTGGGATGCAGCAGCGAGTTGGGCTTGCAAGAGCGCTCGCAAATGACCCGGATATATTATTAATGGACGAAGCATTTAGTGCTCTAGATCCATTAATTCGTAAGGATATGCAGGATGAATTGATTGAGTTACAAGGCTCTATGGAAAAAACGATCGTCTTTATTACACATGATCTCGACGAAGCGTTACGAATCGGTGACCGTATCGCTTTAATGAAGGACGGAAACATCGTACAAATCGGAACCCCTGAAGAAATACTAATGAATCCATCTAATGAGTATGTAGAAAGATTTGTAGAGGATGTTGATTTATCAAAGGTACTGACTGCAGGCCATATCGTCAAACGAGCGGAAACCGTTCAGGTTGATAAAGGAGCCAGACTTGCTCTTAAAATCATGAAAGATAATGGTTTATCGACTGTCTATGTTGTTGACAAGCAGAATAGACTTGTTGGTGCGGTGAGTGCTGTAGAAGCTTCGAAAGCGGTCGAGCAAAAATTACCATTAGCTGAAGTCATGGAAACAAATCTTAAAACGGTTGATACAAGTACATTACTTGTTGATTTATTCGATGATGTTTCACAAGCTACTATTCCAGTAGCTGTAGTTGATGAACAAAATCGACTTAAGGGAATTGTCATACGAGGTGCCGTGATCGGTGCACTTGCTGGTAATGACACATATATAAATGACTTTGGGGCTGAACAACTCCCTCCAAGTGATGAAAGGGAGGCTTTATAATGGAAGGTTTATTACCAAAGCTGCCAATAGCGGATTGGATCGATACATTTGTAGACTGGTTAGTCTCAAATTTCGAATTTTTATTTGAAGGAATTGCAGTAGGACTTGAAGGATTTGTAGAAGGGATTGTAGCAGGATTAGGATTTATTCCTTCTATTCTACTAACACTTATCTTGGGTGCTGTGGCCTGGAAAATTTGTAATTGGAAAATTGCACTTTTTACATTGATTGGTTTATTTTTAATCGATAACCTTGGTTACTGGGGCAATATGCTTGAAACAATTGCACTTGTGCTAACCTCTGTGGGAATATCGGTTATTCTTGGAATACCGCTAGGAATATGGGCCTCACAAAGTAAAACTGTGGGAAGTATCGTGATTCCAATTCTAGACTTCATGCAAACAATGCCTGCATTTGTTTATTTATTACCGGCAATCTTTTTCTTTAATATCGGAGTTGTACCTGGTGTTGTGGCGTCAGTTATATTTGCAATGCCACCAACAATTCGATTAACGATACTTGGAATTACCCAAGTGCCACAAGATTTAATAGAGGCAACTGAAGCCTTTGGATCTACAACAAAACAAAGATTAGTAAAAGTTCAAATTCCATTGGCTATGCCTACAATTATGGCCGGTATTAACCAAAGCATCATGCTTGCATTATCTATGGTGGTAATTGCCTCCATGGTAGGAGCACCAGGGTTAGGAGCAGATGTATACCGAGCTGTTACACAACTGCAAACAGGAACTGGTTTTGAAGCTGGTCTAGCGATTGTTATTGTTGCAATCATCTTAGATCGGATTACTCAAAATATAGGAAAAACTAAACAAGGGGGAACTGCTTAATGTTAAAAAAAGTAGTCAAAGCATCATTAGCAATTGGATTTACTCTAGGATTAGCTGCATGTGGTGGCAATTCTGATGAGGCAGGAACTACATCTACATCTTCAGCATCTGTAGGAGAAAGTGTAGATTATGAGATTGTTGGAATTGATCCAGGGGCAGGAATCATGAAGGCAACTGCTTCAGCAATTGAAGAATATGGTCTTGAGGATTGGACTGTAGTTGAAGGTTCTGGTGCAGCTATGACAGCAGCACTTAAGAAGGCCTATGATAAAGAAGAACCAATTATCATCACTGGTTGGACACCTCACTGGAAATTCTCAGCTTTCGATCTTAAATATCTTGAAGATCCTAAGGGAGTATATGGTGGGGAAGAAAACATCCATACTATTGCACGAAATGGTTTAGAAGAAGACATGCCAGGTGTTTATAAGTTCTTGGACCAATTCAATTGGACATCAGATGATATGGGAAGTGTAATGGTAGATATTAATGAAGGAACAAAACCGGAAGAGGCCGCTGCGAATTGGATTGAAGAAAATCCAGATAAAGTTGCAGAGTGGACTAATGGTGTAGAGGAAGGAAATGGCGAAGAAGTAAAATTAGCCTACGTTGCATGGGATAGTGAAATCGCAAGTACCAATATTGTAGGTAAGGTTTTAACAGATTTAGGATATAAAGTAAAAATGAGCCAAGTAGAAGCCGGCCCAATGTGGACTGGTGTAGCTGATGGTTCTGTTGATGCACACGTTGCTGGATGGTTACCTGTAACTCATGCTGATTATGTAGAAAAGTATGATGGTCAGTTTGAAGATTTAGGTTCAAACCTTGAAGGCACAAAAATCGGCTTAGTTGTACCAGCTTACATGGATATTGACTCAATCGAAGACTTAAAAGAATAAGAGTCAATCATGTAAGGATAAGTTAAAAAGAAACTGTACATTCTCTAGAGGGTGTACAGTTTTTTTCTATTTAATGGGTATAATGTCAATGATACTGTACTTTTTGCGAAATGAGGTACTTTTTTTATGAACATAAGCAACTTTTCAATAAAACGACCAATATTTACGTTGGTGACAATGTTTTTAGTGATAATTCTAGGATTTGTTTCCTTAATGAATATCCCGCTTAAATTAATCCCAGAAATCAATCCACCTGTAGGTGTAGTTGTTGCAAATTATTTTGGCGCTAGTCCTAATGAAGTTTCTGAAAAAGTGACAAAACCTCTTGAACAAAGTTTATCAACATTGCCCGGCTTAAAAACAATGTCCTCCACTTCTCAGGAGGGTGCATCACTAATCTTATTACAGTTCTCATGGACAACATCGATTGATGATATTGAAAATGACATTTTAAGTCGGATTAATCAAACACAAATTACCGATGATGCAGAGGCGCCTCGGTTTCTAAAATTTGATCCATCTCAGTTTCCGATTATTCAATTGTCCCTTAGCATGGAAGGGGATGAAAAGGGTCTCCAAGAGCTTGCAGAAAGTCTAACAACTGAACTCAATAAAGTTGAGGGTGTTGCGAACGTTAATCTGTCAGGTATTGTTACAAAAGAAATAAAAGTCGAACTTAATCAAGACCAATTAGAAGAATACGCCTTGACCCAGGCTGATATTGTAAACATTCTCCGTGCAAATTCCGTCTCATTACCTGGAAATACAATTGAATCTGAAGGCAGAGAACTTACTACAAGAGTAATTAGTACATTGGGGTCGGTCCAGGACTTAGAGGAGCTTTCGATAACAATTGACCCACTACTTGGTGAAAAAGTAGTTCTAGGTGACCTTGCTGAAGTTAAAATTGTGCCCGAATTAAAGAAAACCATCACTCGAGCAAATAAGGAACCTGCGATGTTAGTCAGCGTCCTCCAAGAATCAGACGCAAATACAGCGCAAGTATCAAAAGCCTTCCAAACAGAACTAGAAAAGAAGCTCTCTCAGGACAAATATAAAAATGTTCAAGCTGAAGTACTGTTTGATCAAGGGGATTATGTCAAAATCGCCATTGGAAATATTACAAGTACATTGCTGTTAGGCGGACTGTTTGCGATGATTGTACTCTTTTTCTTCCTTAGAAGTGTTAAGAGTCCACTCATTATCGGAATTGCTATTCCCTATTCCGTCATTGTTACCTTTGTGCTCATGTATTTTTCGGATTTCTCGTTAAATATACTTACGTTAGGTGGACTAGCACTTGGTATTGGGATGCTTGTTGATAATTCAATCGTCGTCATCGAAAATATTTATCGTCATTTATCAATGGGGAAAGAACCAAAACAAGCTGCTGCAGATGGAACAAAGGAAATTGGAACGGCGATTATAGCATCTACTTTAACTACGGTAGCGGTCTTTTTGCCAGTTGTGTTTATTACCGGTCTTATCGGGGAATTGTTTACTGAATTTGCTGTTACGATCGCGTTTAGTTTATTCGCATCCCTTGTTGTGGCACTAACAGTTGTTCCAATGCTAGCCAGTCGATTTTTAAAGAAACCGAATGGAAATCTTGAGAATAAGCGCCAGTCTTCATGGGGCATGCGATTCTTAGAAAATGCCACCAGATGGTCACTTCGACATCGCCTCATGGTCCTTTTGCTCACGATTGTGTTCTTTGCGGCCAGTATATTCGTGTTGTTTAGAGTCGGAACGGAATTCATTCCAAAAAGTGATGAAGGATTCTTTACAATCAATTTAAAACTTGAAAATGGAACGCCACTAGATGAAACACAAAAAATAGTGGGAGTAATTGAAGATAAATTAGAAAAAGAGGCTGACGTAGATGTATTTGTAAGCCTGATAGGCTCTACTCAAGAGAATAGTTTCAGGGGTGGAGGAAGTTCAAATGAAGCAGAAATTTATGTGAAAATGGTTGGTTTCGAGGAACGTGAGCGCTCAACATTTGAGTTTGTTGACGAGACGAAATCGAAAATTGAGTCTCCAGTTCTCGAACTTCATCCAGAGGCAAAAGTAAGATTTAATTTACAATCCTCATCGGGTTCAACTCCAAACACTTTGCAGTTTCACGTAAAAGATACAGATAAAAACAGGCTGAATGAGGCTGTTCAAAGGCTTTCAGAAGCGCTGGTTGATTTGAAAGATGTTACAGAGGTTTCTACAGATGTTTCAAAAACAATTGAGGAGCTTCAAATTACGATTGATCAAGAAAAAGCGTTTGAGGAAGGGCTTATGCCTGTACAAATCGCAACAACGGTAAACGATGTTACAAGAGGAACAAGAGCGTTGCAGCTAACTGATGAAGACAATCAAATTTATCCGGTTACTGTAGGCTATGATCGAGACTTTACAAACAATATCGAGGGTCTAGGGAACCTGCTTATTAAAACTCAATCAACAACTTTTGTGCCTTTAAACGAAGTGGCAGAAATTGAAATAGGCGAGGGGCCGCAAACTTTACGAAGAATTGACCAGCAGAATGCCGTACAATTTACAGTCAAATACGTAACGACAACAAATCTTGGTGCAATTTCGAAAAAGGTGGATGAAGTAGTAGCAGACCTTAAACTTTCTGATGAAACAGACATCGTCTACAGTGGTGATAAAGAACTGTTAGAATCCTCAATTGATCAATTGGGTCTTGCCTTTGTGCTTGCACTAACATTGATTTATATCGTAATGGCAGCACAGTTTGAATCATTAAAATATCCGTTTGTTATTATGTTTACGGTTCCGTTAATGGTCATCGGGGTTGCAATTGGCCTTAGTCTCACAAACACTCCAATCGGAATCACAGCTATCATCGGAATTATCGTGCTAGCGGGAATTGTGGTAAACAATGCAATTGTGATTGTTGATTATATTAATAAGAAGAAAGAGGACGGTATGGCTTCTCATGAAGCAATCGTTGTCGCGGTTAAAGATCGAACACGACCAGTGATGATGACGGCCAGCACAACCATTTTAGGGCTATTGCCTCTAGCATTCGGTATCGGTGAAGGCTCCGAAATTAACCAACCGATGGGAATTACCGTCATTGGTGGTTTGATTAGCAGTACCTTGTTAACTTTGTTTATCATTCCAATTGTGTATAGCTTGTTTGATAAGGAGACGAGGAGGAGAGCTAGAGCGGAATAAGGATAGTTGTTGGGAATATTGGAAATGGTGCAGGGAGCTATAGTTGATATCGAAGGGTTTTTTGGTGGCTTTTGAGTGATGGGATCAATCAATGGTAGATAAGGTGTGGGGTTTGGGTAATCTCTGGAAAAGGTGGTTGGATAAGTGTTAGATATGGTAGGGGTATAGGGTAATGGTGGAAAAGGCGGTTGGATAAGTCTTAGATATGGCAATGTTATTGGGTAATGGTGGAAAAAGTCATAGCATAAGTGCTTGATATGGTAAGAGTATTGGGTGATATTGGAAAGAGTAGCAGCATAATGGTAGATATGGATGGATTTTTGGGCAATGTTGGAAAAGCTGATGGGATAAGTGCTTGATATGGCAAGGGTATTGGGGGATATTGGAAAAAGTAGCAGCATAATGGTAGATATGAATGGATTTTTGGGCAATGTTGGAAAAGGTGATCAGATAAATGGTTGATATGACAAGACTATTGGATAGTTCTGGGAATTGTCATGGCAAAAGTGGTATTTAAGATAGGGGTTTTGGATAATTAAGGAAAAACAAACGTTAAATAAGCTTGGTGAAGTACATTTTAAGCCAAATTCAGAGCGAAAATGTACTTCATAAGCCCGATGAAGAACATTAGGAGCGAAAATTAGAGCACAAATGTACTTCATAAGCCCGATGAAGAACATTACGAGCGAAAATTAGAGCACAAATGTACTTCATAAGCCCGATGAAGAACATTTCAAGCCAAAATCAGAGTACAAGTGTACTTCATAAGCCCGATGAAGAACATTACGAGCGAAAATTAGAGCGAAAATGTACTTCATAATCCCGATGAAGAACATTTCAAGCCAAAATCAGAGTACAAGTGTACTTCATAATCCCGATGAAGAACATCTCAAGCCAAAATCAGAGTACAAGTGTACTTCATAATCCTGATGAAGAACATTTCAAGCCAAAATTAGAGCCGAAGTGTTCTTCATCACCAAGTAACCCACATGTACTCTAAATACATCAAGCCCAAAACTCACTTTCCTCAATTCCAACCAATGACCCACGCTCCTAGCTTTGTCTCAAAAACTTCAGCACAGGTTCAAATGGCTGTTTCTCTTTCGCATCAAAATAATGCGTAAAGGGGCAGCCTTTTTCGTTAATTCTATTAATGATTGTTTCCAACGGAAAATCTTCAATTGACAAATCATCCGTTATTTCGTCCCAATATAGTGGGGTGGCAACATAGGCTCCCTCATTCCCGCGAACAGAGTAGGGTGCTACAATGGTTTTACCCTCAGCATGCTGTACGTAATCTACGTACATGCGGTCTCCCCGATTTTTTTTCAATCTTTCAATCGTAAACAGGTCAGGTTCCATGGTTATTAAATAATTGGCGATAAACTCAGTAAATTGTCTCGTATCCTCATACGTAAACTTGTTTTCCGGAAGAGGTATATAAATCTGTAAACCTTTATTTCCCGAAGTCTTTACAAATGACATCAGTTTCAGTCCATCAAATACTTCTTTCAGTATGGATGCGGCTTTTTTAGCAAGTGGAAAAGCCGCGCGCGACGGTGGATCCAAATCAAACACAATCTCAGATGGTCCTTTTGAATGAATCGTTTGAAATGGGATGTGAAACTCGAAACTTAGTTGATTTCCTAACCAAGAAAGGGTTTTTAAATCATTGCACACAATATATTCAATCCCATCAGACATAGAGGTCTGGATAAAGTCAGGTGCATACTCCGGGCAGTTTTTTTGATAAAAGGACTCACCATACATCCCATGTGGATAACGAATCACGGTCAATAAACGCTCTTTTAAAAAAGGAAGCATATAAGGTGAAACTTCAACCAAATATTGAATATAATCGAGTTTTGTTATCGATTTATCCTTCCAAAGTGGCTTGTCAGGATGAGTAATCTCAATTTCTTTAGGTAGAAGTGGGGCATTTTTAATGAGCTTATCCCATGTGCACTCCCGCCATTCCACATCAAACCGAAATTTTGAGAAGCTAGGCTGTCGTAATTGCTCTTTATACAACTCTAGATATAAAAGTTCAACACAGATGCCAGGGTCGACTTTAATAAAACTAGCTGTTTCTTCTGTGGAGTTTGTTTGTATAACACGAAGGAGTGCTTGTCTTTCATCAGTAGAAAGACCGTGTGAAAATAAGCCTGCTTCATAGATTTGTTTATTTCTTATAACCCCGACATGAAAAAAGGCATTCTTTTTATCGTAGCCTAGAATAAAAAAGACACCAACTTGCCAATTTTTTATTTTATACCAGTTAGTGGTGCGCTTTCCTTCCTCCCAAGTGCTATCAATTTTTTTTGCAATAATCCCTTCAGCAATATGTTCTGTAACATTCTTCCAAATCGCGTCGAGGTCTATTTCGTATTTAATTAATTGGATGAGTTTGTCACTACTTGGATTAATGATGTGAGAGAGATCGGCTTTACTAAAAAGATCATAAAGTTCATCTTTTCTTACCTGAAGTGATTCAGCCTTGAGATTCTGACCACTTAACTCTAACACATCAAAGACTACTTGTACATTAAGTATTTCATGGGCAAAATCGAAAAAACAAGCACCTGATAGATTGTTTTCGATTTTGCCCAATTTTCTAATTTAAAATGGGCCAAATACAATTATTAAATTGTATTAGTGATCGGGTTTAACAAAAAAATAAAGAGTTCAAATAAGTTGGATATAATCAATGTATAGTCTGTTATCACGGTTTTTCTTCAGCCGTTTAATTGTAAAAACGCTAGGAAATTTTTTCAACTAAATAATCTGCTACAAATGATGTAAATACTCTAGAAGGAAGTCGTGATACCTATTCGTTAGTAGGGAAAGAGCAGAAGTATCAAAATCGTATTTACGTTATCGACTAGTGTAAAATAAAGGGAGTAAATTGGAAATGCACCTATATTGCAAAAAAACATATATTATTATTGAATAAATTTAATGTCTATCTGTAAAAACTGCCTCACGTGGGGTAGTTTTTTATTTCATTAATAGACAATTCCCTTTAAAATGGGTTACTAGACCTACAATGGCTGGTTATCGTTTTTTTCCTTTTCAAAAAGGTATTGAAACCAATAAAATAAAATTGCCTTTGAAAAGAAATAAATGAAAAATTGGAAATGGCTAAACCGTACCAATGTATAATATTTTATTTTTCTTGCAAATTTGGAGAATGGGTACGCAAAGAATGCATTACCAATAGCGTTAAGTAAGATAAAACGTTTGAAATTACCATATGACCATTTCATTAACCAAATTGAAATAACTAAAAACACCCCTATATTAAAAGGAAACTCATTAAAAATGTATGAGTTTGGTTTATTATAAAAAACCCACCATTTGCGCCTTTTCCCAATAATTGCATTAATAGCTTCTATTACACCAATAAGGATTGAAACGGGAAGAAATCTTTTTATGTTTTGTAAGCCCAAAAAAGGTAGTGTTGACCATGATAATAAGACCATGGCAATATTTATGATTTTTTGCATTTTTACCGACATAATACCAACGTCCTTTTATATAAGTTAAAATCCCCTTTCTTGTTAAAATGTCCACCCAAATAAATATATATGTGTATATTTTGTTGTGTCACCTAAGTCTAGTCCATAGTAACGTACAAATAGCAGTTCCATAAACATGTACATTCACCGGATTGTAACAATTGCAAATTCTTCCCTAATGTTGGTGAATAGCGCATAAAACTTTGTTCCTTGGTTCCGACCCTACTTTTCAAAACGAAAAATTACGCTAAGTTGCGTCTACCTGCACTTCAGCAGTTATATTCAGTGAAGTAAAAGTTGTCCATAATGTTAACGTTTTTGGCATATACATAGAACACGTCCATTTAGACAGGAGAGTACTTAATAAATGCCATTTTTTATGAAAGCAGTTGCTATCCTTGTAGGCAGCATGTCAATAGCATTGGGAATAAATATTTTTTTAATACCAAACAAAGTTTTAGATGGTGGAATTATTGGTTTAGGTTTAATTATTAGTTACCTATTGAATACAAACGCAGGGTTCACAATAATGGTTTTGAGTATACCCATTTTTGCTCTAGCTTGGTTTAAGTATCGTTCATATTTTTTTAATAGTTTGCACGGTATGCTTTTATCATCATTTTTTATTGACCTTTTTCATAACGTCAATCAAGTTCCTATAAAATTTTCACCAATTCTTAGTTCATTTACAGGTGGTGTATTCATTGGTTTTGGCATTGGTCTTAAGCTTCGCTTCGAGACAAGCACAGGTGGAACAGATTTATTAGCCCAGTACTTTTCTGAATTCGTTAAAATTAATGTTGGGATCATTATTCTCATTATGGATGTTCTTGTTATTTGTCTTGGGGGTTTATTCGTTTCAACTGAAACTTTCTTTCTTTCGGCTATAACTATTTCATCTGGTGGAATAACTACAAGTCTTTGCACTTGGAATTTTAAAAGCAATGATTATTGAACAAATAATTCCAATTAATAACAATTAGGCAACCGTCTAGGCATTGGACAATCGCGGAGCATATGATGAAATTGTGATTATCAAATAGGTAAAAATCGCTATCAAGGATGTTTTAATAAAAGGTTTGTGTCATTTTGAATAATTTACTTTTGATAAGTCTATTATCAATTACCGGGGGCAACTTACCTTTTCATTTCCAGAAACATTAACGAAATTTACCTATTTGTACTTTTAAACATGTCGATTGTTTTTTGAATATTATGGATGAAAATTATGGTCGGGAGATGAAGAGGTATGGAAGAAGTAGAAGAAATACAATATCGTGAAGAGTTGCTGGAATGGTGTGATAACATTTATTTCCATTGGGAAAGAATGAAACCAAGGTTTTCAAAATTATTTGATTTGAAGACCTTAGAGGAATGGGGAGAGTCATGTCGTGGGTTGAAAGAAAAATTACAGACAGATACAGAAGCTGATCTTGATGAATATCACATAGCTAAAAACTTGTATGAACAGTGGGAACTGTTATACAGAGAATCAGTAAATGGTCAAGAAGAGGTTAAATCCGATGAAAGGAAAATAGAGGACTTGTCCACTGGTTCTGATGGCAAAATTGAATTGTCAGTCCGAGAAAACGATACAGAAGATGAAGTTCTGCAGATGACAATTAATTTGGAAATACCGAGACAGGATTTAAGGAAAATTTTATTAGACTATAAAATGGAAGTCTAGCCAGCTCAAATAGAGAAAAGTTCTCAATGGTCTATTTCGTATATGAAAACGCCAAACCTTAAATTTAAACTGTACCCTATAGAGTAGACACTAAAAAAAGTCTACCTATAGGGTACTTTTTTGTATAATTAAGAAAAAGATGGGGAATGGGGAAATTTCACATGAGCAAAAAAATATTTACAGAGAGAGAAATTAAGAAACTATCAGCTAATACAAATGTAAAGTCCGTTAGTCCAAAGGGGATCACCTATACTGATGAGTTTAAGCGTCTCTTCATTACTGAAAATCAAAAGGGGAAATTTCCAAGACAAATATTTGAAGAGAATGGTTTTGATATTGATATTATCGGAATGAATCGCATTGAATCATCTGGTAAGAGATGGCGTGCTGCATATAGGGACAATGGAGTAGTTGGATTAAGGGATAATCGAAAAGAAAACTCTGGTAGACATAGTGATAAGGAACTTTCATTAGAAGAAAAATATGCTCGTTTGGAAGCTGCAAATAACTTACTAAAAGCGGAGAACGAATTATTAAAAAAGATAGATTTTGCCGAAAGGAGGCTGAAGAAGTAAAATTATCAGCTGAACAAAAATTCCTACTTATTCACTCTGTTATCGAAAAATATCAACTCAAAAATATGGTTAGTTATTTATGTGAAACAGCTGGAGTATCACGCTCTGGATATTATAATTACTTTTCTTTACGGTCAAAGGAACAACGTGAAAAACGGGATTCGAAAGATGAGGTTTTAAAAGAGAACATTTTAAAAGCCTTTAATTTCAAGGGACGCAAAAAAGGTGCTAGACAAATTAAAATGACATTAGAAGGTCAATTTAATATCATCTACAACTTAAAGATGATCAGAAGAATAATGAAGAAATATAATATTGTCTGTCCAATTCGTAGGGCAAATCCGTACAAAAAGATGTTTAAAGCTACACAGGAACATAGCGTCTTACCTAACCTGTTAAACCGTGAATTTAAACAAAAAGTCCCAGGGAAAGTATTACTTACAGACATCACTTATTTATTTTTTGGAAAAGGACAAAAAGCTTATTTATCGACTATTAAAGACGGATCAACTAATGAGATTTTGGCCTACCATGTGCTTGACCGAATAACGCTAGATTTAGCCACTGATACATTAGTAAAACTTAAAAAGAATCAAAAAGTAAAGTTAGCAAAAGATGCCTTTATTCACTCTGACCAGGGTGGCCACTATACTAGCCCTATTTTCCAGAAGCACGTTAAGAAGTTGGGATTAGGATAATCCATGTCAAGAAGAGGAAACTGTTGGGATAATGCTCCACAAGAGTCGTTTTTTGGGCACTTTAAGGACGAGGCCTATATTAAACCATGCGCAACTTTAGACGAACTTAAAAGGGAAATAAAGCGTTATATGACTTACTACAACAATTATAGGTACCAATGGGATTTAAATAAGATGACCCCTGTACAGTACAGAGATCATCTTATTAATGCTGCCTAGTCTTTTTTTTAATGTCCTTGACAAGGGGTACAGTTTAATTAAGGTATTGGCGTTTATTTATTTTACTCTTTATAAATAGTCATTTACACATGCACAAATGCGGTTTAAGTTACATTTCGATTGAATGAGATACGATTTATTCTAATAATCCTAATAATATATACTCTCTTTTTGTTATCCCACCCGTAATTGGTAAATTATTTTCTTTTTGAAACAATTCAACTGCCCTCTGAGTTTCCTTATTGTAAATTCCATTTACCTTTCCATTATATAAACTCATTAACTTTAGTCTTTCTTGTACAATTTGGACCAAAGTTCCTTTTGAACCAAATGATAAAGGTTTAAATTCTCCTTTTCCAATGCCAGTGATAGGTCCTTCTATATGTACAACTGTACCTTCAGATACTATTTCAAATAACTCTTCTACATCTTTATTTTGCATTCTTATACAACCACCACTAATATTCTTCCCCATCAACCAAGGCTTGTTGGTTCCGTGAATACCATAATTTCCCCAGGGTACATCTAATCTTAGCCAACGAGTACCAAACCCACCACCCCACTCCTTATCTTTTTTAATGATCATAAATGTTCCTATTGGTGTAGGGGTTTCATCCGTACCAGGTGATATTTTATAATTCTTTATTACTTTTTCACCTTCAATTACATAAAGTTCTTTGGACCATAAGTCAATTTTAAGGTACATTCTCTGTTGGTCCTCGCTGTAAACCTCTATATTTAATGGTATTGTTAAGGAAAAAATGATTAAAAAAATAGTAGTTATCCAAATTTTATTTTTCATCTCAGAATAACTCCTTCAAAATGTATTGATCGTCTATATACCACCTATCGACTAAACTATCACGCCTAAGAATGAAATGTACTTCTTTTTTTTCTTTGCCACTATTTTTCCGAAAGAATTCGACTTCCACAGGAACCTCTATAAGAATTTGTTTATTTAAATCTTCAACCGGCAAAAATGACATATGACTGATTCCAAAGTATGTAAAGTCGTTTACTCCTTTTATCAAATCTGATGTATGATCATTTTTGTCAACCGTTTGTTCTAATATATGTTTATCACGAATATTTATAGCTGTCGAAAAAATAGTAATTAATTCATAGGGATCAATGTTATTTAGATACTCATCAATTTTTCCTCCTGCTTTTAATATCATTAATTGATGGGATCGATCCATTCTTCCTGATCGATGTGTAGTACTTCCCAAAAAATGAATGCAAAAATGGCCTGGAAAACCATTCTTTAGTACACCTCCACCATGGGGCATACCATGCATTGATGCAGCAATCATTTGATCACCAACAAGAGCTATTATCGCCCTTCTATCCCAACTCCATTTTCCATTATAAATTCTTTTCATCATTTGGGTGTCTTTTCTAGTTAAAGGTTGCACATCGGCATGTTTACTGCCAGCCCTTCTCTGAACACTAAATAGCAACCCTGTTTCTACATCAATTACAGTAAAAACTTTTCCTTTTGGGAGTATTCGATTTGCTATTTCCCACGGTAATACTTCTATCATAAGGCTAATAGGGCTGTCATTGTCATCATAAAATACATCATTAGCAAATGTTTTCTGAGGAAGTACCAATAAGAAAATAGTTAAAATCAGCACATATATTTTTAATTTCATCATAAAGCTTACCTCTTTTTTTCATATTTTTATCAACAAACACAAATGAAATTAATAATAAATATTGGAAATATACAATTTACTTATTTAAATTACAGTTAAAAAATTGAGGGGCGGAACTTAAGATGCTTTTTTTATAAAGGGCATTGACATTACTAAATCTTCGTTAATTCCTGCCTTATAGAGCAAAATATCTTGATACAAAGTTATACTTATCTAATCCACGAAATAGTAATAATTATACACGGACCTTCTAGTTCACAAATTGCTCTTCATTCTCGTATGAAACTTGTATGATGGAAGAATCTTAATGAAATGGATGTGATAGGGATGAGTAAAAAAAAAGCGGATATTTTGAGACGGGGGAAAGGACCCGAATTGACTGGACGGATTGTTGTGCCAGGAGACCCTGAATATAATTCTGCCCGAATGGAGTTCAATACCTTTTTCAATAGGTTTCCATTGGTCATTGTCTTTGCTCAGGAAACACAGGATGTGGCCAATGCCGTGCGCTGGGCGCGATATTGGGACATTCCGATCCGCATACGCTCTGGCCGCCACAATTATGAGGGCTTGTCGGTTGTTGATGGTGGTATTGTGATTGATGTAAGCGACATGAAACGGGTGGAGGTAGACCGCAAGCGTGACATTGCAACGGTGCAGACTGGTCAACGGGACATTACCTTATTAAAGACGCTTGGGTCCGAGGGGTTGGTTGTGCCAGGCGGTCTCTGCCCCACTACGGGCATCGCTGGGTATACACTTGGTGGTGGTCAGAGCAGTCTCTCTCGTCCGTTGGGTCTGATGATTGACAACCTGCTTGAGCTGGAGATGGTCGATGCCAATGGCAACTTGCTACTCGCCAATGCAAATCACAACGCCGATCTATTCTGGGCCTTGCGCGGGGGTGGAGGTGGGAATTTCGGTATTTGTACTACCTTTCGCTTCCGTACGCACCGCATTGACACGGTTGCCTACGCTAACATCTCCTGGAACTTGAACGACCTAATTCCAGTTTTACGTACTTGGCAGAATTATACTACTCCTAACGCTGACGAGAGATTCACACCCCTTCTCACGATAGTTTCAGGGCAGGAGTCATTGCTGTTAGTGCAAGGAGTATTTCTAGGCTCGGCTGCAAAGCTACGCCAATTGCTACAGCCATTACTTCGAGCTGGCTCGCCACAGAAGGTGTTCATAGAAGAGATCCCTTGGCTAGAGGCAGTGGAACGGATAGCTAATACCCAGCCAGATTCAGAGCCATTCAAGAGTGTAGGCCCTTTCGTCAATCAACTGCTGCCAGACAAGGGTATCGACATGATCCAGCGTTTCATCAACAAGCCACTCACCTCCTCGGTCAGCAAGAGTGTCTTGTTACATGGACTGGGAGGTGCAGTTGCTAAGGTTCCGGGCAATGCAACGGCCTACTTCTATCGCAAGGCCTTATATAACATGTCAATCTGGTCCACATGGAGTACTCCAGAAGGGGCGGGTTCTGGCATCCGCTGGGTAGAGGACTTCCGAAGAGATATGCTTCCCTTTACCCAAGGAGTTTACGTTAATACACCTGATCTCTCAATTAAGAACTGGTCTGAGGCCTACTACGGCAGTAACTTCAAACGGTTGACCCAGGTGAAGGCAAAATACGATCCAGAGAACATCTTCAATTTTCCTCAGAGCATACCGCCAGCCCAAGGATGGTTGTAGAAAAATAGTGTTTTTTTAACTTAAACCTTTCCCTTAAAGGAAACCTATCTGTAAAATAGGAATTAAATTTAGGGGAAATCCTTAAATATCAAGGGTAATAGTTTGTAAAGCTTAAGTGTAGAATGTTGCAAAGAATTTGGCTTAAACTATCTTTACATGAAGGGCGGGCAATGATAGCCTTGTTTAGGTGCGCCGGCTATTGGTACTACTGTTTTTCCTGGCTATGTAGTCATGCCCGCGGAGGCTCTATGTCAAATTTTTAAGTCTTTGCTCCCCGTTGCATGACTCTGCATTTTTCAAATGTACAAAACAGGTTTAGAAGTTTCTAGAATTGGTTTTATTGCGTGGCTTGGAAATGGAAGTAATGTATTAGCTGAAGAATCCAATAAAAAGCTCACTTTTCATCTAAATAAATTGCAATAACTACAAGTCGCTTGGGATGTAGTGAGGGGCTCCCCGTTCCAGAACTTAATGTAAACGGTCAAAACCGGAATCAGGTATGGTAATATCCAAATGCTTTTGGAAGATTAAGGTGTTAAAAAATAAAGATTCGCTTTCACCAACGATTATCGTCGGGACTAACACCCACCCGAAACAAATGAAAGATTTACTAAAAATAAGGTCTCTCTTTTTCCAACCGATCGGTAAAAAATCACGAAAATCAATAATTTTTATTTATAAATTTATTTGTCCTTTTTTCCTTTTCTATGTTCCTCACGTCAGTTACCTCATCTATGACATTGAGCGCTTTAACTCTAATTCTTGCACTGTCGATCAATGTATCTACTACTATAAGAAAAAGTTCATACTCAATATTGTTTTCGAAACATTTATTAATAACATTATGGAAATCATCCCTTAAAAAGGGATATCTTTCCTCATTATTACAAATCCACTCTCCATCTGTATATAATTCATTAAAAATCATATTTGATAAATGACGTTTAGTTAATTTAATATCTTCTTCGGTATCGTAGGCTCCCTGGTTATTGTGTACATAACAAATTATGCTATATAGTCTTTTTAGATTATCGTCTTCATCTAATATCAAATGTTTTAATTCCAACCATAAAACCTCCCTAATATATCACTATATTTTCCTAAGGAATTAAAAATCATATAATAATTTTGTTACAATTAATGATGTTTTCAATTTATAGTATTTTTAAAAATTCTTATTAACTATCAAAAATAGAGTTCGATAATAGCCAACTTTATACACAACACTAATTGTCTAATACGCGGATGAGATTTGACGCAAAGAAATATAAAATAAAACGAGGAATATTAAAAACACAATTATACTACTTGTTCAACTTATATGAATAAATGCCAGTTTTTATTCTGGGAAATTGCAAGAATGGGGTATTTATATATACTTTTTTTCGATGTTTTTAATTTTATACTGTGGTTAATCAGACTAGGAAATTTTTTTAATAATATTTGTAATCTTCATAAATATATTATGTGATGTAAGCGGCTTTACATAGCTACTATTTTTATCATTTCTATTTATAAATTCAAAGACATTGTGAATATGAAGTTATTTCTAGTGACATATTATTTTATGTATAAACAGGAGGAATCTCCAATATATACAAGCAAAATCAATGTAAAGTTTAAGGTGTGTAGGATATGCTCGGATTTATTGGAACATTGATATTTTTATTATTGCTTACCATTATTGTCATACGGTTTATAGGCAAGTCAGCATTGGCTCAGTTCACCCCCCACGACTTAACCATTATTTTTTTATTATCTTACTAGCTGTGAAACCCATCGAGGTAAAGGGAATTGGACAAGTGTTGACCGGGATTGGAATTGTCATTCTTATACATATTGTCTTATCAAAGCTTAACCTCTACAGAACCCTTAATCGTTTTGTTATCGGAGAACCCACGATTTTGATTAAACATGGAAAGTTAATTAAATCGAATCTCGAAAAGAGTCATCTTTCTTTACGAGAATTATTGTCGAGTATTAGAAATAAAGGATACTCAGATATCATTGATATTCAATATGCAATTCTTGAACCGAATGGTGATATTAGTGTGTTGGGGAAAGAAGACAGCATGCCAGTAACACCCAAAATGTTAAATCAAAATGTTGAATACAAAGGACTACCCATTGCTGTTGTTATAGGGGAAAATCCAGTATCAAAATTTGAATTTGATACAAAAGGATGAACAATGGTCAAGGGGGGAACTTAAAGCCGTAGGATACTCAAGTTTGAAAGATATTTTTTATGCTACAGATAGAGATACGGATCATTCTCTAACCGTTGATAATGGGAAGGGAAATCTTGGAGATATATAAATTTATAATAATGCTTAAGTTGTAATAATTGCCTTGAAATTTAACCCCCAGTAATTTTTTCACCATTAGGCTTTCGAAAACTCGACAGCCTATTTTTTGTTTCTTTTCGAGGCGGCAATGTTAAATAACATCTGCCTGTGGCTAAGAGTAAAGGGAAATAGACCCATCCTAGAAGAAGTTCACATTAATATCCTTACGACTTCCTTAAATACTTTTCTCAATAATCGTTCACTTTGCGGGTTATTAATTGTCCAATCTTTGGTACACTGCCAGATTCAGTAAGGTTCTTTGATTTAACCTGATTAGGTACTAACTAGTTCCCTGTGATAAAGAAAAACTTGATATTGATGCTATTAAAGCGTCTATACCATTCGGAAAAGTCTTTGTAGAGGTTATGGACAGAGGAATGCTTACCACGAGCGGAATCGACCTTGAGGAAAAAGGCGACCAAAATGATTTAATTTATATTGTTGTCGCATCGCTCGAAGTTGGGTATTGATGGACAGTCCTCGTCACAAGTTAACTATCAAATTCATTATTCTTTGAGATCATTTGTAAAAAAATGGTGGGACGCAGTACCTGTCCCCGCGTCCCTTTAATTGCTTAAAAATGGAGTCACTTTTTTTAGTGCTTCCTTGAGTTTTTCGCTATTTTTTTGATATATTTCTTTTGCGGATTGGGAATTTGTCTGTAGGGCAAATAATTCTAAGTCCGCCTGACATTTTTTTATTGTGGCAAGTAGTAATGGTTTTTCCTGTGGAGAAGGCAACTTAATCTTATCATCAAATAAATCGACTGTTAGCTGTCCGTATGTATCCACTTGTCCGATAAACACATTTTCAATACTGACACCTATTTTATCGAGTTCCGTTTCTAGCCATTCCAGGCTATTTCCTGATGATGACAATGGTTCATGCATAATTTCTCCGTCCATAATAACTGTTTGTGATTCTTTAATCGGTGCTACAGCCATATTGAGTACTTTCGCGGTGATTGGTTGATTCTCCTTTTTTAATAAAACACTTAAGGTTCCTGTTGTCTCTAATATTGCGAACTCAACATCTGCTACCTGAAATACATTTTTATCTCGTAGTTTTGCTAATAATTCATCAACCGTATATTTTTCTTTCTTTAAGTTATCCTCCATTACCTTTCCGTCTTGAATAAAGACGGTTCCTTTTCCTTCCGCAAAGTCTCTTACTGTTTTACTCTTTAATGAAATGATACCCACGATAAATGGAACCGCAAACCAGACACCCATGCCTATTAATCCATGAGCTATTTTTTTATCCAATCCCGTAGCGACCTCAGCGGCAATACTACCTATTGTAATTCCATTAATATATTCAAAAAAGGATAGCTGAGAAATTTGCTTCTTCCCCAGCCATTTGGTTAATAAAAATAAAACCAAAAGCAATGCTAGTGATCGTGTTGCAATACCTAACCAATCTGGCATGTGATTAACTCCTTACAATTGATTTAAAATCCTTTATACTGATATTCCTCTCGCTCAATTTCACTGACTCGATGTTTTAAATCATTTTTTATTTCATCCATGATCATCATGGTTTCATGAAAGGTTTGTTTCGCTAGCGTGTCTTGCGTGCGTAATGCCAAGCTGGATAAACTTGCTTCAATACTTTTTATACTGGAAAGACATTGTTTCACTTGGGAGCCGACTGTCACTTTACATTCTCCTTATCCTTTTGGTTTAAATAATAATGCACCAATCATGCCAAAAATAATCGCAGCTGATATTCCAGCACTTGTGACTTCAAACATTCCGGTTACCACACCAACCAACCCATGCTTTTCCGCTTCTGCCATCGCACCATGTACAAGGGAATTGCCGAAACTAGTAATTGGAACGGTTGCTCCGGCACCTGCAAAGTCGATGAACGGTTCGTATAAACCGAATGCGTCCAAAAGTGCTCCAAGTACTACAAATGTACATAATGTATGAGCAGGTGTTAGCTTAAATACATCAAACATGATTTGCCCAATCACACAAATGAGCCCACCTATGACAAAAGCCCAAAAGAAAATCATACCTGCTCTTCACCTCCATTTTCGATTGATACCGCATGTGCAATACAGGGAATCGATTCTTTTTGCTGAAACGATAGGGGAGAAAGCAGTGCACCCGTGGCAACGACCAGGACCCGATTTAGTTCCCCTTTTTTCATCCGATTTAAAATATGTCCGTACACGACTGAAGCAGAACACCCTGCACCACTAGCGCCCGCAAGGACAGGCTGCCCCTCGCGATAAATGAGTAGACCACAATCCTGATAATTTTCTTCCTTAATGGGAGTACCATGTTTTTTGAATAAATCAAGGGATACCTCCCGACCGATATGACCAAGATCCCCTGTTACAATCAAATCATAATAAGAGGGATCGACGTTTCGTTCTTTTAAATGAGCCTCAATTGTGTCAACAGCTGCCGGAGCCATTGCGCCACCCATATTAAATGGATCAGTCAGTCCCATATCTACAATTCTGCCAATGGTGGCTGATGTTACTTGTGGTCCTTTGCCCATAGGACTAACTAAGGCGACACCTGTACCGGTTACCGTCCATTGAGCAGTTGGAGGTTTTTGACCACCATACTCGGTTGGATAGCGAAATTGCTTTTCAACGGCTGCATTATGACTAGATGCACCAGTTAAAATATATTTTGCACCATTATAATTTACTAAAAAGGCGGAAAGGGCTAATCCTTCCATCGAAGTTGAGCAAGCCCCAAATAGACCAAGATAAGGGCTACCTAATGTTCTGGTTGCAAAGCTTGTAGGCGTGATTTGGTTGATTAAATCGCCGCCAAGGAAAAACTGAATCTGATCCTTTTGCAGATTCGCTTTTTCCATCGCCTTTTGACAAGCTTCCTCTAGCATAACTTGATGTGCCTTTTCAAATGAATCTTGATTTAACCAAATCTCCCCATGAATTAGGTCGAAATCCCGCGCAAGGTTACCTTTCCCTTCAAATGGTCCGACAACTGTTCCTGTAGAAATAATCACAGGTTTTTTATCGAATATCCATGTTCGATGACCGGTCAGCATTACAGTCCCCCCCACGTGATTAAAATGGTTTTAATGGTGGCGATCACAAAGGCCGAAAAAACGCCAAAAAGAATAACTGAACCTGCAAGTTTAAACATATTACCACCAACACCTAAAACAAACCCCTCTGTCCGATGTTCAATCGCTGCGGAGATAACAGCATTTCCAAACCCTGTAACTGGAACGGCGGAACCGGCACCTCCAAATTGTGCAATCCTGTCGTAAACCCCAAATCCGGTAAATAACATGGAAATGAAAATTAAGGTAGCAACTGTAGGATTTCCAGCTGTTTGGTCTGTAAAATCGAAAAAATATATGTAAAAGGTCTGAATCGCCTGTCCAATCAAGCATATGATGCCACCCGTTAAAAAGGCTTTCATACAATTTTTAAATACGGGTCTTTTTGTCTCCCGTTGATCTTGAAAGGCTTGATATTCTTGTTGAACTGGGGTTAATTTTTTCTTTTTTTTATTTGACATAGGCTACCCTCACTAACTTATGCTTCCTCTTTCATTAGACTTTTAATATTCCCTAATTCTTTTTTCAGCTCTTTTTCCCCAGTCTTCCCCTTCTCGAGCTTTCTCTCCAAAATATCTAATTCTAGAAACATTTTTTGATCGGTTGATACTTGAACCTTGTAGTCTGGATATTCCTTTGTTAACTCCTCTTTCACACTCTTTTCAATCGCCTTCAGCTGAAATCTATCCATTTGGGGGACCATAATCGCAATTAGGAGTTCTTTATTCGTATTAACTCCACGAACACCGGTGACGTCATCCCTTTTGATTACTAGCTCCTTAGCTTGATTTGCCGTTGTTTGATTGATCGATTTTTTTGCATTTATATTGGTAATCGATGTGCTTTGATTTTTGACAGAATCCATATTTTCCTTGCACCCGGTTATGAACGCAAATACGATTAATAGAAAAATACCAAATCGAAAAAAGGATTTCTTCATATTTACCAACCCCATCCCAGTAGCATTCCAATTCGAGAAAAGGTTGGTTTCAAAAACCAACCTTTATGTAAAACCTATTCTTGTTGATATTGCGGTTCTTCAGAATCTAGTTCTTGCAGACGTGGGTTAAGACTATCCACGATCATTTGAGTTTGTTGTGCAGCGGTTTGATACATTTGTTTTGCTTGTTGATTTTGAGTTTGAAGTGAAAATTGTTCAAGGCTAGCTTGTGCACTTTTCAAACCCGCGATCGTTTGTTTGACCTGACTTTTAACTGTCATGACTTTACCTCCACATATTCTGATTTTTCCTAAACAACCATAGGATAAGTAAAAGGGATTCAATTTATCAAAACCAATTTCTTACAAAACATCACTACCCCTATGGAAATATTAGTAAAAGGACTTTTACTTAAAATAAAAAAAGGGGGAATAATGATGGGCAGATTATGGTTTTCGGTAAAAAATTATTGCAAACTCGTGAGGTATGTAAATGACGATGATAATTATAAAGGTAAATAATTATCAAAAAAAATGAATAAACGCCAATCCCCAGAATTTAGGGTTTGGCGTTGTTGGTTATTTCATGTAGTTGGGATTGTAAAGAAACGTGTAATTTACCTCCCATCAAATTAGTAGCAATAATATTGAGTTGGCACATGAAAAAGGCGTAACATTGATTGTCTAATCGTACTACCTCCGAACATACCCTTTCAGTTTCAGCCACATACAAATGCTCCATTAACTTTCTTACAACTTTTCATTATGATTTAAGGTTTATAAAATTCGTTTCTATCAATCGGTTGTGGAGGCTTCTCCATCCATCCTCGACCAACCAACATTTTTAGCCCCTCATGACCGTACCTCATTATCTCGGCTATATAAAGGGCAAAATGAGAAGATAAATCCTTTCTCATTGTGATAGACAAAGCATATCCGAGTGTAGAAATACCAACTTGATTTGTAGAACCCATAAAAAACATGATTAATCGATCAGAAAAAGGAGAGATTGTCGAATTTGTTACTTCCATAGTCGAAGGTATGCCGATAAAATTATCATTTACTTTCAATAGCTTATTACTTGTGTCTATTTGTTTTTCAGCTAATTTTTTTCCTTTTAATAAAAATTCCTTTATTTCCTTATCTTTTGTTACTTGTATTAAACCCATTAAAAAGACTAAGCCTATGGTATTTCTTTCAATTTCAGAAAAAAGTTCTCCTAGTTCTAAAGAATTTAAAGGTCTTCGATCACCAAGCCAGGTAGATATTAACGAAGGATTGTGATTAACAAACTCAACACTCGTTGGATATTCCATTTTAGGAGGTCTATCGTATAATCCTTTTGAAAGCATAAGACTTAATGACTTCTTATATAATTTAGATTCATTAGATAAACACTCCTCTATAAAATTGACAACATCTTTTCGGGCTACTTTAGTTAGTGCAGTCGCATAGAATGGAACTATTACTTGTCCACCACGATATAAAAAACTGAGTGCGAAAAGGTCCGTGTATAGAGCAGGTGCTGATAAATCAACATCTTTATCTGAAAATCCTTGAGGTATAGGAATGCTTTCTTCTTTAAAAATGAATTTAACTTTTCCAGCAACTGTTTCAACCAATGTTAAAACTTCCTCAATAATTGATTTTATTTCGGCATCTTGTAGATGCTGAAGAAAATGCATGTAAAAACATCGTAGTGCTGTGTTTTCGGTATATATCGTCCAGAGAGTTCCGATTTCAGCTGTGGTTAGTTTAATATTACTTTTATCCATCTTTTATCCCCTTTTAGATTTATTATTAGACTGTGTATCAAAAGGAATTTTATACTTAAACTGATGGCTACAAAGTAAAGTAACTTCGACTATGTTTTTCTTTCATGGAACTTGTTTACTCAGGCTACAATCAATATTTAGACAACAAATCTAATGTGTATCTGCTTAACAAATGAAAAGTGGGTAAAGAACGAATCATTAATATCCTTATCACATGTCTAATTATCAACCTGCTCCGCATTATGTCGTGCAATTTCCGCAATTACCCCGGGTTCTGAGATATGGGCGGAGCATTCAACAAAATAACCTTTTAACCTTAACTGAAACCACAAAAATATTAAATGTCAATCAACCTATTTTGAAATATGGATTAAAGGAGCCGAAGGAGGTGAAAGCAAATACATAAAAGCATGCATTTCAAGAAGTTGTGGTCATTACCATTTACTGGGGATGGGGAAAGGTATGGATCAGCAAAACACCATTTTACTATTGTATCTGCGGAAATTAATGAACCTTTTTGGTGGTTCTTGTAAATTTATAAAACTAAAATTGAACAAATGTGTATGTGTATAAAAACGACCTGGAAATAGGTTAGCAACAATCAGTGATATTCGAGTCGTATTTAGTTAAGTCACGGAATTATTTGCGCTAAATCGTGCAGTGACACAAAAAGTCATGAAAAATGATTTTTTGTGTCAGCTTTTTGTTTGACTTGGAGATGCATCTTGGGACCTGGCAGCTATCAGATCGGTATATGCTAGGAATATATTTCGTACTCCCTAAGGGGTCAATTTTATTTTTAAATTGCTTTATGTATTTATTAAAATTTATTTACCTGGCTCTTTTTTCTCTTTGTAGGTTTTCAATATACATTAAATCTACACTTTTATCTTTTATACAGCGTTGAAAAAGGCATACTGATTCAGATCTCCATAAACAGTTTTGGCACTTGCTAGGACTTATTTTTAGGTTATATTTTCTTATAAACTTCATTTTTTACCCCTCCAGCACTAGCTTTTTTGTTTTCTTTTTAGGAACTTTCCATTTTCTATTTTAATTTCCCTCAATTCCCGGAAATTATGAAAAATATAAAGTTAACATTGGTCGTATTGTAAAAGATACTTATTTGAAGCTAGAGCGAACAGATCAAATCGACACTGTTTCATTACCCACCTGTTTCTATCACCTACTGTTGTAGGGGATTTTAATGTTCGTGAAATAGAATATCCGACGAATGTCGTTAAATAATACCATCAATATTTTATCTATTCTTTCACACAATAATGTTGTTTCTTAAAAATTTTGTGTGATAAGGAGGGATTTGCGTGAACTATCTTCAAATACTTTCTTCGTTAATAAGAGAAGGGAGAAGTAAAAATTTTCTTAAATTATTTAGTAAAAATCAAAACAATAATTGGTTGATTATTCTTTTTTTAGTTGGAATAAGCATTATTGGAATATTTGGAAGCCGAAATACCAAATTAAGAGTGCAAATGCAAAATGGTTATAAAAATGTTCGGGACACTTTACAAAATGCAGTTCAGAACACCAGAAATCCTTTTCAAAAAAACAATTTTAAATTAGCAAATGTAGAATTTGGTGAAGAAATTAAACCAAATATAACAAAAACAGTTAGTCAAAAAAATTAAATAGTTATTACAAGAACCGGTATTTCTTGCAGTTAAATAATTATACCGAAAATTAATTCACTCTCTTCAAAATAAAGTGCATATTACAACCTATCCCAAGTAATTTTTTCACCATTAGGCTTTCAAAAATAATAGAAAGCCTATTTTTTTTACCCGGCATGGACAATAACTTTGTGGTGAAAGTCAGCCTATAGGCTTAGCGTTATGACTGTTAGCTAAAAGTTTTTAGTAATTGCTAAAAAGCTAGAGGCAATTACTAAAGATAAAGATCCTTTAAAAGTCCCTTTTTCCGCACTAGGTAAGCCACTAATTCTTCCGATATATTTTATATAATTGATAATACTATTAACAAGTTCTTAAACGAGGAGGCTGAATATGAATATAAAACCAATTGTGCCCTTTGAGCCCACCAGTAGTATTGATATTCCACAAGGTTCTAATTGGATTGGCCAAATTAAATGGGATGGTGTCAGGGTTCTTACATATTTTGATGGTAAAACTGTTTGTTTATATAATCGAAAACTTAATGAAAGAACAAAGCATTTTCCTGAGATTACTAATGCAAAATCGTATTGTAATGCTAGAAGTGTCATTTTGGATGGAGAGGTAATTTCATTGGATATAAAGGGAAACGCTTCTTTTCGTGAAGTAATGAAGAGAGATGGAATTAGGAAGATGGATCGTGTTAAACAGGTAATGAAAGATGTACCGATTTACTACATGATATTTGACGTGATTTTTCTTAATGGTGAATGGATTAATCAATATCCATTAAAAGACAGAGTAAATATACTTTCAAATATTATAGAACCAACAGAAAATATACATATAGTACCCTCTGTAGAAGATAGTAAAACTCTTTATAAAGTAATTGAAGAACATAATATGGAAGGGATTGTTGTTAAGAATCTTGATAGCAAGTATATAATCGGCGGAAAAGATTCAAACTGGCGAAAGATAAAAAGTTTTAAGGACTTGATTGCAGTTGTTGGAGGAGTCACCTTTCGAGACGGTATAGTTAACTCTCTTTTGTTAGGATTATATAACCATGAAAAACGATTTATTTACATTGGGCATGCAGGAACAGGAAAGCTTTCTAGTTCTGACTGGAAAGATATCACTACTATAACAAATAAAATATCAACTAATGAATCCCCCTTTTTCAATAGACCAGAAAGAATTAAAAATACCCAATGGGTAGAACCCCTTCTAACAGTTAAAATACAGTATATTGAATGGCCTGAGGGAAGACATATAAGGCAACCAAGTATACAAGCATTTGTAGATATTTCTCCACAAGATTGCAATTTCAATCAAATAGAAGGTAGTTAGGTGTATAAAAGGATGTGAGGAAAATGAATAAACTGGCAATAAGCATTTTTAATAATGAATCTATATACAAAGGTTCCTTTTTGGTCACAGGTTATAGTAAAGTAAATAATACGTTTTTAGTCGGTATTAATAAGACGAATCAAATAATCCAAGTAGGGGAGTTTAGTAATGGGTTAAGTGATAGTGAAAAAAAAGCCTTAATTAAGATTATTTCTGATAATAAAATTCATATAGATAATGGGATTATACACACAAAACCTGGGATTTGTATTGATTTAGAGTTTAAAGGTTTCAATGAAAATAAATTAAATTCTCCAAGGTTTATTTCTTTTAGATTTGACGTAGATTCGCAAGAATGTACTTGGTTACAGCTCCTTCTTCGTAACGGTGAAATTATTAACAATGTAAATATTACTCATCCTGACAAGCCAATTTGGAAAAAAACATTGGTGAAAAAGGAGGAGTTTATTAGTTATTTAATCGAGGTTTCACCCTATATGTTACCTTTCTTAAAGGAAAGAACGTTAACTGTGATTCGTTTTCCTCATGGAACAACCGGTGAGGCATTCTATCAGAAAAATTGTCCGGAATATGCACCTGATTTTATAAACACTTTCACGAAAGAAGGAATTAATTATATTATTTGTAATGATTTATCATCTTTGTTGTGGTTAGGAAATCAACTTGCAATTGAATACCACGTTCCTTTTCACCTAATTAATGATGAAAATCCTATTGAAATTGTATTTGATTTAGACCCTCCATCAAAAGAATTCTTCGATTTGGCTATTATAGCGGCAAAAGAGATGAAGGAGATATTTAATAATTTTGGTATAAAAAGTTATCCTAAACTTTCTGGCAGTAAGGGCATTCAAATTCATATTCCTATAGTAAACTCTAGGTTGAGTTATGAAAATACAAAAATTTTCACTTCTTTTATTGCAGAATATCTTGTTGAAAAGTTTCCAGAATTGTTTACTATTGAAAGATTAAAGAAAAACAGGGGGAATAGGCTTTATATTGACTATGTTCAATTTGCAGAGGGGAAAACAATAATATGTCCATACTCAACTAGAGGAAAAGAAAAGCCTACAGTTGCAGCACCACTTTTTTGGGAAGAAGTAAATGAATACTTAGATGTAGAAAATTTTACTATCAGCAAAGTCTTAGATAGAATTTCCTCGAAAGGCTGCCCGTTTGAAAATTACTTTAATGAATCCAATGAAATATTAGCGGATGTAATAAAAGGGCTAGAAGCAAATAAGTAATACTTATTTATTTGCAAAAGCATAAGTTTCTTATGCGGAACAATACGTCGCCCATAATCATTCGAAATGGAATTATTTTGAAATGTTTAAATGGATAGGTAAAAATAGGACCAAAAAGAAATAACCCTGCCCTGAAAGTTGAATTTTGGCATGGGTTATCTCAGTGGGCTACTTCCAATTTCAAAGGAGCCACTACTCTTCTTGAATAATATTTTAACACAATTTTCTATATAAAAGTACAAGCCACTTCATGCTTCTTCATGCTCAGGACTTGTCCAACTATATGAAATAAAAACTTTTGGTATTGGTATATTCTTTGCATCCATATGTCTCGTTTCCTTTCAATCGCTAATTTTAATACTAAAACTTCCCTTTAAAATCATCCAGTAATGTTTTTTTATTTCTCATGCTATCTTCCATGGAGACGACTTTGGTACTCTGTATTTTTCGTTTTTCTTCAAACAATTCATAAAACTCCATGGGTGAGTTAAAGATTTTTTCAAGAGCGTTCATCACCCTTTTTGTTTTGGTCTTTCCTGTCCTTAACTGGTTTTCTAAGGGAGTGTCATCCGAAGCACTATATCTAAACATTTTAAAAAGCGCATCCTGAAGTTTCATTGAACGTTCCTCAGCTTCCATTCGTTTTAACTTTTCCTTTTCATATTTTTCTTGATATTCCTCCGTTTTAATTTTTTGTTTTCTTTCTATTTCAATGCTCCTTGTTAACTCTGTCTCCAATGGTTTTAAATGTTTTATAAGCATATCCTTATCACCATGGAACTTGTGAACAGCATCCACCACATTAGGTACAACGACTTCCTCATTATAAGAAGTCATTAACTTTTGAGAAGTAAGTTGATTTGCAACATCAATAGCTTCTCTCCCAGGTCTACCTTTTTTTCTCCAAAAATCTTCAGAATATCTTTCGGTACACTTTCCTGAAATATAGAGTTGATGGTTGTAACGGTACATATCAAGGTATTTAACTTTTCCTACAATGCCTGTTTCTTCCTTGTACATATGGATCATATTATAAATTGTCTCTTTTGAATATTCTTTTGGTTTTCTACCTGGTGTTTTTTTAGACATGATATATATCACCTCTTAGAGATTCTAACTTAGCAATTCGATTAAGTTCTTCCTCAATACTCATTGCTTTGCTCGTTAATTTGTTTATAGCCGAAGGGTGCAGCGATGACTCATTAAAGTCCAATTTACGGTGAAGTTGATTGATAAAATTTGATAGTTCATATATTTTTCTCTTACTGTTTTGTATTATATTTATAAGTGTTTCTTCGTTTTCTAATAGTACTTCTGGTGATATCCACCACTTGCTACAAAATACACAATCACTTGATTCACATCTTTGTTGAATATCCGTACAAAAACCAAATTTCAGTGGTAACCGGGCATTAGTATTTGGTGCTTGTAAACTTTGATTTTTTATTTTGCTCACTAGGAGGGTGGAAAAAGGATTCTCATTTTCTTTATTTTGTAATTCTCGTTCATGTTTAAAGTTGAACATTAAATTATACACTTCGGAATCAATAAAATACTCTGTATGTTGAGAGTAATGGTATTGCGCTTCTATCGTAGAATGTCCACCTAATCTGGCAATTTCAACAGGATTGACTCCTTGCATCAGTAGTGAACAAAACGCAAAGTGACGAGTATCGTTTGGTTTTACCTGCTTTCTGACTTCTTTTTGATATTCCTTTTCGACAATTTTTCGATAAAAACGATCAATAAGTTTACTCAATATTGGATTGGAAAACTTGTCATAATTTCTTTTTCGCAATCTCGCTTGTTTTTCAAATGGGGGAGAGATCTCTATAATTGAGCGATAAGAAATTAAGGTTTCCGTATTTCCGTATTGATTGGTTTCAACAATGTAATAATTTATCAATTCAAATATCTCTTCCGAAATTTCAAGTGTATCCACAATTTCCAATCGTCTCTTAGTCTTGGGCTTCTTTTTCCTTGGTAACCGAATGTAGTATTTATCTCCTATTTTACTTGTACAATTCCTTTCTATAAGACAAAACTCCGAAGGTCGAAGTGGGATTACATTTGTTAGTTTCCACCAAATTAAAAGGGGATAGTAGAGGAGTTTCTGCCCCATTAAATGCTTATCTGTTTGTGATGAATAATCTAATTCCGCAAAAAAACGTTCTAAACACCATGAAAATGTAAGAACGTCCTTTGAAGTAGGCAGCTCTCTTATACTTTGTTCTTGTTTTGTCTTACCTTTAATATCAATTAATTTTTTTATGTAAACACATTGGACTTCCAACTCTGTAAAATCTAAAAAATTCAAAATAACTTTAATAATGTTGCTTGTAATTTGCGGCAATCTATTATTTTTCTTAAGATAATCAATAAGATCATCAATAGTTTCTTCCTGAAAACCTTGTGTAACAGCAATTGACTCTAATAAATAGTAATACATTCCTCTTACCGTGGAGGGGTAATATTTGTCTAAAAGATCCACCACCCAACATTTAACCATTATTTTGAATTTATTAGGTTCGACCTCGTATGTTAGCAAATGAGCTTCATTAAAATGAAAAAAAATTCTTGTATCATCTAATTTATTGACAAATATCCATTCATCGTCTTTGAAACTACCTTTAATCATGACTTGTTCTTGTGTTAATTCCTGTAGAATGTCATTTGCATAGCTTATACTATCATTTAAAGAAAATCGTTCTTCTGATAATGCATCTAATTCAATTTCTTCCACGCTTACACTTTGTAATGACATTGTTGAACCCCACTTCTTAGGATATAGTAATTACCTCTTGCAATGATTCTATTTGATTCATCATTTCAATAAATTGATCTCTTCCTCCGTCAAAAAATTTATAAACCTCATCGGGTCCATATGTTTCTATGGCTTCTGCAAGTAAGTTTAATTCCATATATAATAAATTAGCTTTTCGCGTTCTTTCGGCTTGTAGAGTGTTTTCCCGGACACTATTTTGGAATTCTTTCATTCTTGTTTGTATACTAATTGTTATTGTAGATAAAGCATAAAAATTTGGGATAGAGAGGGGGCAATTCATACAAGATATTCCCCTTCCTTTCATAAAACATCCTTGTTCCGAAACAAGGCATTGAAAATTTTCCTCTTTGCTAGGAAGTTGTTCCGTAAAAATCTTATGCATGTATTCAGAAACTTCTTGTATGCTCATGGATCTGATGATATCCACAATAGATTGTCTTTCACTTTGAATTGCATTTAAAAAACCAGATGTCGCTTCAATTTTATAGATACTTCCAAATCGTTCTTTAATTGAGGTAATCTGATTTGTTCGAAATTCCCTACTAAATTCTTCTTCGAATAGGATGTCTGCAAATAGATTGGGTATATAACCAAAGTATCCCCTTGAGAATAATTGATGCGTCAAGAAATCTAATTCTTCTTGAGGAATTTGAACATATAGATTGGTGGTTTCAAAGTCTTTATGTCCTCTTAATCTCTGAGCTAATTCAAGAGCAGCCCCACCTTTACGGTGTTTGGATAGCAGTATATAAAGATACGTAATAATTGAACGATTCATTTTTCTAGACTCAAATTTAAAATTCTGTTTAAAACCTTTAAAAAAGGCTTTATATGCAGTAGTACGTGGATAAAATTGATTATTCTTGTTTCCAAGATCTATTAGTTTCGTGTTATCTAATCCAATGCTTCTTGCCCCAAATTCACAAATAACGGATGCCGTAGCTACAGCTATTGTTAGATCATCTGAACAAAAAAAGTGATTACTAGCTTGAGTCTTCGATATCTTTAAGTCTGTTCGAATAACCTGGTTTATGATGTTTTTTGCGTCTTCAAAGCATAAGTTATTTTCCTCTAACCATTCTAAACTTTCGATAGAGGTGTCCGGTAAATCTATTCGTGGGAATTCGATCACATCACCATGTCTCCAAGAGTTATTTAAATGGATTAAAACATATAACCAAGAGGAGGCATAATAAATCGAATTTTCACCTTTAATATATTTTTTAATATCCTTGATTGCCCGTTCCTTATGGTATTGCACATCATTTACAAAACTATAAAGTTCCTTGTAATCATTGAATGTATAAATAGTTTTTTCATAATGTCTTTCTGGTTCTATTTCAAAAGGGTTTTGGATTCTGGAAAACTTAAATGATTTTACGTTTTCAGCCTTAAACCGTTCGTTTAATCCCTTTAGAAAAAAATATATATATTTTTGGTCGGTAAGGGGTATTTGGTTAAATAACAAATTAATGTCGTTTGACGTAACTGAATAAATTTCTTTATTCTTTGTCAATTCAGTAATGAAACGAGAACATTTAACAAGTGTGTGAATTATTTTTTGCATGGATGCTTCACTGCATCTTCTCGAATTGAGAACACCATAAACGTATTCCAACCAGTATTTTTTTGAATGAATACTATTTTGAGAGAAGGAGATATTTAATATATTCATCTTGTAATTATAGGTATCTACTGGAGTGGAGTGTTCTATTGTATAAAATTGTCTTTCTGTATTAATTTGTTTTATTTTGTCGTGCACATCTTTTTGAAGATATAAAAATTCACTTCTTTTAAAAAAAGGTCTAACTAAAGCAGGAGTGGGAATACGTTTTATTTGAGTTATACGGTGATACTCTAATTGGAAATTCTTCTGAATTTCTGTTTGACTATAATAATCATTCCGATACTTTTGCTGTAATTTTTTTAATTTTTCAATGTCATTTTTAGAATAATAGTTTATACCTCCTTGATAGATTGCAGTAATGGTTTCTTCTTTTCTGATATTATCCCATATCTTTCTGTTGCAACTTAGAATTCGCATAACATCTTCCGTGTTATAAAAACCTTTTAAAGACACTTTTTTTGATCTGGTCCTGTGCTCTTCTTCAGCTATTGTTAATGGTTTTCTGGATTTAATTAGTTGCTCTCTATTAACATATATTCTTGTACTTAAATCCACATATTCAACATTTTCATCTCTTATAATCTTCCATAGAGTCGCATTGGTGACTCCAAGAATTTCAGCCGCTGTTTTGGTTAATACAAACTGTGATAAAAACTTATCGATATGATCCCGTTTACAATATCCTTCCCGTTTAAAAATGATTGTTTCCACTAATCCATCTGCCTTAAGTTTTGCAATACATCTTTTTATCGGTCTATAGTCTGTCGAATTGGAACTATAGCCAAATTTTACTGAAACATCTTTGTAGGATATATAATTTTCTAAAATGCGTTTTTCCAAAGAAAGGTATTCTTGTAATTTATCTTTTTCTATGCTTAGGTATCCCTTTTGATTCCTAAACACTTCGAGATGACCTTCTTCTACTAAGCTATTAATCATCTTTTTACCTAAATTTAAATATTGATATTCTGGGCTTATTGCGATTTTCTCAACAGTAATATAGTCTCTTGGGAAATTGTGTTTTTTTATGTATTCATCTAACGTCTTAAGTACCACTGATTTATAACCGTGTGAATTAATTTTAATTTCGATGTGTCCTTCTTTATATAAAGTTTCAAGCCTTTTTATACCAAGGTTATAATCGCTGTACTGTGGGTTACTTACTAGTTGGTTAATAGGAACTAACTGTTCTGCTTCCTCTTTAATTAGAAAATCCTCAAGTTCCTTTAGATTAACCGCCAGTTTTCCTTGTGTGTTCTTTTTAATTTTAATTAACCCTTGTTCACCTAATGACAAAAGCCTGCTGTATCCGATATTTAAATAACTATATTTAGGAGTATTACTTATTTGCCATATGGAAGTTAGTTCGTCTGAAAATTCCCTATCAACCAACTTTTCAAGTTGTTTAATATTAACTGCCAGATGACCACGTTTACTTTTTATAACTTCGATACGACCTTCCTTGGCTAAGGACTGTATCATATATTTAGAAAAGGGAATATGATTATAGTCGGGATTGGATTCAATTTGTGAGAGTGTGACGAGATCTTTTTCCAAGGCTTAACACATCCTTATTCCAATGAGTATTAATAGATTGAGGATTAATTTTTCCAAAATCATCAGGGCTTGTATTGTTAAATTGGTTTATCATTTCCTGTATATTTTTTATAGTAATTTTTTTATCTACATAGGCCAATGCTGATTCAATATTACTGTCACCTCTAGCTATAGCTATTTGAGTAACAGTTAATCCCATGTCAAATAGAAAATTTGTAAAGATACCTCTCCCAATGTGGGTAGACCAGCTTGTTTCACTTAGAAGCTTATAATCAGAGTACCTTCCTGGTGTGGATAATAATTTTGACAAGAAAGATTCTTTAACTTTATTAAATTTTTGTTCATATGAGTAACCCGACATCGCCTGTCCATCACTGTTGTAAAAAAGGATTGATTGATTTTTTAATTTTTTTCTATGTAGTATTTCCATATGATCCTTATAAACTACGGTAAGGAGGTTATTTGGCAATACTGTTTGTTTTCTTATTTTTTTTACTTGCTCCTTTTTAGTGTCCTTGAGGTGAGAAAATAACAAATCTTGATGATTATCTACGTCCAAAACTAAAGAGTTCAATCCATATAACCCTTGTGGTTTTAAACTTCCTAGTGTTAAATTAACGACTTCTCCTCTTCGTAAGCCTCCGTAAAATTGAAAACATATACCTAATGCGATCTCAGGGGATATCTCTCTAGCTTCCTGAATAAATTCAACTACAAGTTGGTATCTGTTCTTTCCAAAATCTTTAAGCTTATTAATGATTGGCTCATGTCTTGAGGGATAACGAGTTTCCAGAGAGGGGTGGGTAAAAGGTGATAGTAAAACCAGACTACCCATCTTATTTACTTGGTGATCTAGCATAATATCTTCCTCAAGTAACTCTTGTTGCTGAAGAAAATGATAAAATCTTGTCAAATAACCTTCAGCTGTTAATACAGTATTTCTTTTTAATCCTTTTGCTGTTAGGTACGTGATGTAACGACTCGCATGTATGAGTCTCAATCCTCTAAGTCCACTTACTTTAAGTGGAGTGAAATTGCCGTTACCGTTTTCAATTTCCTCATAAATGAAATTAAGGAATTTTACAATCTCCCTTGCTACATTAATTTGAGAACTAATACCCATGCCTTTGAATTCGTATTTTGTTCGAATAAAATCAGTTAATGGATGGGGAGCAATAAAACCATTTCTTTTATCCATAATACCTATATTAACTACCCTTTTTTTAACTAATTGATTACTTTTCCATTCTTCGATTTCGGATTCCCTTACCACAAATCTAAAATGGGTTAATTCATTCTCCAACATATACACATCCTTTATTCTTTACATCCTCCAACTCCATTATAACCCATAATAATCAAAAAAGGTTAAAAGGAAATATCCCTTTTAACCTTTATAAATAAAGCGTTTTGTATGATTCTTCATCACTAATATAGATTTTGACCCATATGTGACTGTACAACACCAAATAATGAGCAGGTGTTGAAGCAGATGCTTGTTTAATTTTATCGGTGCTCCTTAATCGGCCTCTTTGCTGAATTTTTTCAAAACTAGCTTTATAAGGAGATTCTAAAATACATAGTTCTCCATCTAAAATGAGTGGCAAGTAGGGAATCATTTCATCCAAAAGATCTTCACATTGCTTTATAATCTCTGGAAACTGTTCATTTAAGAGGTTTCCGTTCCTACTGATTAGCTGGATTCGATCTTTTTCCCAATGTAGCATCGCGCGGAAACCATCATATTTAATTTCATATACCCAGTTTTCGCCAGTAGGTGCTTCGAAAATAAGAGTTGGAAGCATAGGCTTCAGCATCATACCACTCCTTTAATTAAGGGGAGAGCTCCTTATTAGGAGCTCTTTTCAGGTACCGACTTTTTTACGGGTAGTTCTCGTTTTTGGTTTGACAGATGTTGTTTTATCTGTTCCTGTTGGCGCTTCAGCTTTTGCTTTTGGTTTTGCAGCTGTTGCCTTTGCTGTACCTTTTGTAGTTGCTGCCTTTTTGGGTGCTGCTGTTTCCTTCGATTTTGTTCGTTCGATACTAGCCTGCAAGGCACTCATTAAATCCACAACATTTGTCCTTGGAGCTTCTTGAGAGGTTGTTCCTTCATTATTATTAATTTTAGATTCGATCAGCTCCATGAGAGCAGTGCGGTATTCATCCTTATACTTATCAGGATTAAATTCTGTTGTTAATTGGTCTATCAGCATGATGGCGGTATCAAGTTCTTTTTCATTAATATCCACATTTTCTGGGACACCTGGGACCTCACCTACATTCCGAACTTCGTCAGGATAGTGAATCGTTTCCATTACTAGGCTGTTTTTATAAACTCGGATAATGGCCATTTGTTGTTTGGAACGGATTGTAATTTCAGCTATCCCGATTTTACCTGATTTTTGAAGAGCCTCACGAAGGAGTGCATAGGCTTTGCTTCCATTTTCACCAGGCCCCATAAAGTAAGAACGGCTAAAATAGATTGGATCAATTTCTTCAAGTTTTACGAAATCAATGATTTCTACACTTTTATCCTCGTGCTCGTCCTTTAGTTCTTTCAGTTCTTCATCGTTTAAAATGACGAATTTCCCTTTTACATATTCGTAGCCTTTAACAATGTCATCATTTCCAATGTCCTTTTCACAATTCGGGCAGATTTTTTCATATTGAATAGGGGTATTGCATTCTTTATGAAGATTTCGAAGCTTGACATCCTTGTCTTCAGTTGCTGAGAAAAGCTTTATTGGAATATTGACAAGACCAAAGCTAATTGAGCCCTTCCACATCGTATGCATATGTTTTCCTACTTTCTTTTTGTGATCTAAGTCTAACTCCAGCGCCTCGCCCTTCATTGTCCCAAAGCGAACTTTCAAAAAGGATAAAATCCTTTCCACCAGCTTTTCCTTATGGATGAGCAAGGCACTTGCGCTTTTATTTTCTATTGTTTCCTTTAAATGGGGAAGGAATGTTGGTAATAATAACCTCAAAATAATTCGTAAAAATATATTTGATAAAAAAGTATTATTTACCCCCTCAAAAATAATACCGAAGACGTAACCTTTAAATGAGTCAAACATTACAAAAATAGAAGCGGATGTAACGGAAAAGAAATATATGTTACAGAGCTTATCACCATTTCTATATAAGAATAGTCTTTCGTATTAGTTCTTTTGTAATATTTTCAGCTAGAGCATTCCAATGTGAAAAATTGTTATTGAATCTCGCTTCAGACTCTTGCTACTATTAACAGATAGTAAAGAGAATTGAGGTGAAACAGGTGCTTAGCCTTTTATTTAAAATTGGAAAACGAAAAAGCACTCTGGAAGAAACCGTTATAGAGATTCAAAATGGAAATCAACAACTACAAAATAAACTAATTGATGACTATAAGCCCTTTATTGCGAAAAATGTTTCTGCTGTTTGTAAACGATATATAAATGAATCAGACGATGAATTTAGTATCGGCCTTATTGCATTTAATGAGGCAATTGAAAAATACTCGAAGGAAAAAGGGAGCTCCTTTTTATCGTTTAGTGAACTTCTCATTAAACGACGAGTGATTGACTACATTCGTAAAGAAGCACGAGTACGCAATATAAATTTTATCTCTAATGGTGAAACAGATGAGGAAGGAGCTCAATCAAAGCTCGAGGCTCATCTATCTGTTGACGATTATCAAAGGAAAGTGGAGCAAGAACAGAGAAAAGAGGAAATTCTCCATTTTCATCAGGTATTGCAGGAATTTGGTTTGTCATTTCAAGAGCTCCTTGAAATTTCGCCAAAACATGCAGATGCTAGACAAAATGCTATTATGGTATCAAAGGCCGTTGTAGAAAATGCAGAGTTGATGGAGACGCTGTTTGAAAAGAAACACCTTCCAATTAAGCAGCTAGAATCAAAGGTTTCAGTTAGTCGTAAAACGATAGAGAGAAATCGAAAATACATTATTGCAATGGCAATCATTTTATCTAGCGACTATGTCTATTTAAAAGATTATCTAAAAGGGGTGCTCGAGAGTTGAAAAAGGGGATCGTTATGGATGTGAACGATGATTATGTTACGATGCTAACCCCTGATGGTGAGTTCGTAAAAGCCAAACATACTAAAAAGAGCTATGAAATTGGCGAAGAAATAGCCTGTTTTCCAATCGACGTGCGGGTAAGGAATGCTTCAAAGCCGCGGTTTTTTCAGGTAAGGAAATGGCGTTATGCGTTAGTAAGTTCTTTAGTTGCAATTTTATTTTTATCTTTATTTATTCCTTTTTCAACGCGTAATGAAGTGTATGCATACATGTCCATCGATATTAATCCAAGCTTTGAAGTTGGATTAGACGATAACCTACAAGTCATAAGCTTAGAAGCTTTAAATGACGAGGCGAAAAAACTGCTTGAATCCATTCCAGATTGGAAAAATTTCACGTTAGACTCAATCACAGAAGAAATCATTGAACATAGTAAAAATAGTGGCTATCTCAAGGACGGTAAGCAAGTTTTAATTACCACAGTTGTGACGGACTCGCATGATACAAAAATAGACCGTGAACTTGAGCAAGGTATTGAAGAAATAAAAAAAGAATATAAAAAGGAACAAATTGCAGTTACCTCAATAACAAGTACGGTTGAAACAAGGAAAGCTGCACAAGAAAAGGGGATCTCGACGGGGAAACTGCTAATTGAAAAAGATAAAGTTCCTAAACCAGTACAAGAAAAGAAAGTACAGCCTGTTCGCCAAGAGAAAAAGAATCAACAGAAAAAGGCATATGAGCAGAAAGAGATAAACAAATTTAAAAACAATCAAAAACAACAGGCTGAAGAAGTTAAGGAAGAACTAAAAGAGAAAAAAGAACAGATAAAAGAAAAAGTCAAAAACAATATTGAAAACTCCAATATGCCAGCCCACTTAAAAGAAAAAAAATTAGAGAAAATTGAAGAGAAGTGGGAAAAGAAGAAGCAAAAACAAGAAGAAAATTGGAAAAAAAAGCCACGTAAGAAGGAAGAAAAAAAACGGGATAAAGAAGATAGATGGGATAAAAAAGAAAATAACAATCGTGGCAAAGACAGAAAGCATGACGATGATGACGATTAAAAGCCGAGGCAAATTTGCCTCGGCTTCGTCCATTTTATGAAGTTATTATTCTCCGCCTCTTAATTGGTGTTGTGCTTGGGAAACGAGGCGTTTTGTAATTTCGCCGCCTACAGAACCATTTGATCGTGATGCTGTATCTGAACCAAGCTTAACACCGAATTCTTGGGCTATTTCAAACTTTATTTGATCTAAAGCCTGTTCAATTCCAGGAACAAGCAATTTATTACTACTTCTAGCCATTTAACTCACTCCTTTTTAGATATAAACAACGTTTAATTCGTTGTATGTTTAGTATGAGAATATAATTAATTTCAATACTGGAAATGCATACTAATCATCATATCGGAAAAGTATCAAGACAAAAGCCTTTTTAGTTGACCGTTCGTTTACACAAAAAAGACTTTTAAAATGGTAAGTAATTCTTTAATATAAAGGAATAGATTTCGCAATTAGGTTAGGGTGACAGAAAAATGTGGAAAAAATTAAATTTGTATTTCAACGATCTCTCTCCAGCTCAATTAATTTTTGCATTCTATCTATTGGCTGTTACGATTTCCGTTATATTACTTAGTCTTCCTTTTGCTATTAAGGAAGGGGTGGAGGTCGACTTCATTGATACGTTGTTCACAGCTGCAAGTGCAGTAAGTGTAACAGGATTAAGTGTAATTTCAGTCAAAGATACATATACCGTTTCTGGTATTTTTATTTTGATTTTCGTTTTACAGGTTGGCGGGATTGGAATTATGACAATGGGTACTTTTATTTGGTTATTATTTCGTCGGAAAATTGGTCTTCGTGAAAGACGATTAATTATGGTTGATCAGAATCAATCACAGTTATCAGGTTTAGTAAATCTTCTTAAACAAATTATTATTATTATGGTTATTATTGAGTTGTTTGGAAGCATGATTTTAGGTCTTTATTTTATGCAGTTTTTTGATACCTGGCAGGAAGCTTTTATTCAGGGTATTTTTGCCGCAGTTAGTGCGACCACGAATGCAGGGTTTGATATTACAGGGACCTCTTTAGTGCCTTATGCAAACGATTATTTCGTCCAATTTATTACAATTATACTAATCATTTTAGGCGCAATTGGTTTCCCAGTCTTAGTCGAAATCAAGGATTTTCTTTTTCAAAAACAAGGAAGATATCGATTCTCACTTTTCACGAAGCTTACGACTGTTACATTTTTATCCTTAGTTGTTTTTGGTACGATAATGATTCTACTATTGGAATTTAATCATTTCTTTAAAGGAATGAACTGGCATGAAACCTTCTTCTATGCCTTATTTCAATCGACAACAACTAGAAGTGCTGGTCTTGCAACAATGGATGTAAATCAATTTTCGGAGCCTACATTACTGTTTCTGGGTGCCATGATGTTTATTGGAGCTTCGCCCAGCTCTGTTGGTGGAGGAATTCGTACCACGACATTTGCAATAAATATATTGTTTTTATATCACTTTGCAAGGGGAAACAAGAATATTAAAATCTTCAAACGTGAAATTCATGAAGACGATATTAGAAAATCACTTATAGTCACGATTTTTGCTTTTTTTACTTGCTTTATTTCTGTATTTTTATTAAGTATTACTGAGGACTTTACTTTTACGGAAATATTCTTTGAGGTAGCATCTGCTTTTGGTACATGTGGTTTATCAATGGGGGTTACGCCAGATTTAAGTAATTTCGGAAAAATACTGATTATGTTATTAATGTTTATCGGACGGGTAGGTATCTTAAACTTTATCTTCATTATCGGAAAGAAAGGAAAGGATGTAAATTACCACTACCCGAAAGAGAGACTAATAATTGGATAATAAAAAAGAGCACCGATTTGAACTGCCCCGTAAATGTTAGACACTCTAATCTAACGTTTACGGGGTGTTTTTATGGCTAATTTACAATAGAAAAGAAATTAGAAGTTGTCCAAAGGTACTTAAATAATGAGGGTGGATATGGGTATCTTAGTAAAATGTTTGGAATATCTAAAAGCACAATAAAAAAATGGGTTTTACAGTATCAATATCATGGTGGAAAAGGGCTAATAAAAAGCTATACAAACTATACTGTTCAGTTTAAACTAGACGTACTAAAATATATGAACGAACAAGGGACATCTCTATATGAAACAGCTGCTATTTTCAATATTCCATCTCCCAGTACCATAATTACTTGGAAAGTGAAGCTTGAAACCAAAGGATTGGATGCCCTTAAAGTGAAGAAAAAGGGGCGTCCATCTATGGAAAAAGAATCAAAGAAGCTAGCACCAGTTGAAGGATCAGTTGAAGCACTACAAGCGAAAATTGAACGTTTAGAAATGGAGAACGCCTATTTAAAAAAGTTGAATGCTTTAGTTCAAATGCAAGAAAAGTTACAAACAAAATCAAAGCGCAAGTAATTTTTGAACTAAAGCATAAGTATGAAGTTGTGGATCTTGTTGAAGTCGCTGACATTAAACGTAGTACGTATTATTATTGGGAGAAAAGATTAAACCAACCTGATAAGTATGCGAACGTTAAAGAAAGTATTAAAGAGATATTTCATGAACATAAGGGTCGTTATGGACACCGTCGGATCACGATAGAACTAGAGAAACGAGGGTTTAAACACGATAAAAAAACCATCAATGGTTTAATGAATGATATGGGCTTACTATGCTTAGTCCGAATGAAAAAGTACCGTTCTTATAAAGGAAATGTGGGAAAAGTTGCTCCTAACATCCTAAATCGCGATTTTTCTGCAGAGAAAGTGAATCAAAAATGGGTAACTGATGTGACGGAATTCCACCTATTCGGTGAAAAGCGTTACCTCTCTCCAGTACTTGATTTGTGTAATGGTGAAATCATTGCTTATAATGTCATGAAACGTCCTGTTTATAAATTAGTGGGTGAAATGTTAGACCAAGCAATAGAACGTATTCAACCAGGAGATCAAGTGATTCTTCATTCAGATCAAGGCTGGCAATATCAAATGAGACAATATCAAGTGACATTAGAACAGCACCAAATTACGCAGAGTATGTCCCGAAAGGGAAATTGTTTGGACAATGCGGTCATGGAAAACTTCTTTGGCTTATTAAAGTCCGAACTCCTTTATCTACAGGAATTTGACAGTATAGAACATTTTGAAAAGGAATTAGATGATTATATTCACTATTACAATCACAAACGAATAAAGGCAAAATTAAAAGACTTGAGTCCTGTAGAAAATCGAACTCAAATCTTAAAAGTTGCGTAAAATATGTGTCTAACTTATTTGGGGCAGTTCAATTCGGGTGCTCTTTTTTGGATAGCTTTTTCTATTTAGTCGTTTCCATAGCTAGTGTCTTTTGATGGATGCATGAATGGAACTCCTTTAGGTTGTTTTTTACTTTCAAGTAATTCACGATTCTCGGTTGTATTCCAGCCGATATCGTTTGTTGGATGTACCCACTGGTCTCCGGCCATAATTTCTGGATCCACTTCATCGCTCCAATTATTCAATGGTGAATGGGGGGAGTCATAAAGACTATCGCCTATGACCACTCCATGTTCGTTAACAAATGGTTCCTCCATTTTGATTCCAGTACCTTTAAAGGATGGAGCTGAAATTTGATGGGGCATCGTTTCGTCTAAAATTGGTGATTCAATCTCTTCTGATTGTTTTTTCTTTTTTGTCAATCTTTATACACCTCACCTATCTATTTTCTATAGTGTTTGCAACAACCAGAAATTTATAAAATGTAAGGTTTAGAAAGAGGTGTATTTTACCACCTATGTAGATGACATTCACGGTAAAAACTACAGATGAAAAGGGGGTAAAAACGATGAAACGTAAAGTGAAGTTTGATGCAGCAAGAAAGAGTAATTTTACACCAAAAGAAAGTATGCCTGATACAGAATTTTCAGCAGAAGCAGATTATGAAAATCCAATGAAGGGTGCAAATCGTAATTCCAAAAAAGGAAACAGCACTGGCGAGTAGTCCTCAAAAAAGGAAAAAAGAGTCAGCCAGGCTGACTCTTTCTTATGAAACTTTTCGAGAATACACTTTTGCTTGTCTTTCAATCGGATCAAAATAAACGAGTAAATACGTATCTTGTAATTTGATCTCACCTGTTTGTTTATAAGTCTCAAGGTCAAATGGTATTTTTTCAACAACTGTATGCTTGTATAAATCTTTTTCTTGAAGTTCTAGTCTGCTGAATTCCTCACCTAGAGCAGTCGGTTCCTCCACAATCTCCTGATAGAAGTTTGCACGATCTTGCTTACTTACAAGGTCTTCCCACCAAGGTTTACGTGGCTTGTATTTTTGATTTCTTAAATAATCATATTTCATTATAGCTTCTATAACCGGGAGCTGATATTGGTTTGTCGCTTGTAAAAATTCATAGAGCCGCTTGAATAAATCCTCTAACTGGTGACCAATTCGAGACCATCCACGCTCATCCCAATACGTACCAAAGTCTTGGAAGAAATCAAATGGTGTCTCAAAACTATGAGTAACCAAAAACTCCACCGTCTCGTTCATTCGATGGTCATTCCAATATTTTTCAAGTACATCCTCTACCTGCTTAATTCTTGTTATATCCTCAAAACTCAAAACATTATTTCCTAGAATCTCATAAGGTGAGTGATCCATATAGATATAATCGTGCTGTGCTGCAGTGATTCGTACTCCTGTACCACGAAGCATTTTTAAAAAGCCAAGCTGAAGCTCCTCGGGACGCATTTCAAACACATCATTGAATGTTTTTCGGAAGGATTGGTAATCTTCCTCAGGTAGACCGGCAATCAAATCTAAATGCTGATCGATTTTTCCGCCTTCTTTGACCATCATTACAGTCCGCTGCAGCTTTGTAAAGTTTTGCTTGCGTTTAACCAATTCATTTGTTAAATCATTTGTTGATTGAACCCCGATTTCAAATCGGAACAGCCCAGCAGGTGCATTCTTATTTAAAAAGTCAATGACTTCAGGTCTCATAATGTCTGCTGTAATTTCAAATTGGAAAACAGTGCCTGGACGGTGTTCATCAATTAAGAACTGAAACATTTCCATGGCATAGCTTCTGCTAATATTGAAGGTGCGGTCAACGAATTTTATTGTTTTAGCACCATGGTCCATTAAGAAACGAATGTCATCTTTAATTTTTTCACGATCAAAATAGCGCACACCAACTTCAATGGAGGAAAGGCAAAATTGGCAATTAAATGGACATCCACGACTTGTCTCAATGTAAGTCACTCGTTTTGATAAATGTTCGAGGTCTTCTTCAAACCGAAAAGGTGATGGTAATTCTTTAAGATTGAGCTTATTTCGTTGTGGATTGATTTTCAAACGATCTTCTTTACGGAAAGCGACACCACTGATGTCATCTTTACTTTCATTATCACGAATCGCAGTCAGTAGATCTTTAAAAGTTTCCTCTCCTTCACCCATGACAATGTAATCAACCTCGGGTATGCGCTCAAGCCATTCATGAACATCATAAGTCACCTCAGGGCCGCCAAGGATAATGATTAGCTCCGGATTTATTTTTTTAAGCATTTTGATGACTTTAATCGTTTCTTCGATATTCCAAATGTAACAGCTAAAGCCGATAATATCCGGCTTTTTTCGATACAAGTCAGTAACGATGTTCATTGCAGGGTCCTTAATTGTATATTCCGCGAGTGTAACATCAAATTCAGGTGCTGCAAAAGCCTTTAAATATCGAATCGACAGACTTGTATGGATATACTTTGCATTTAACGTACTTACAACAATATTCATTTTTTTACTCCTTATTTTAAAAACACTATGATTAACTAATATATTCTACCACATGAGGCTACTTGCACCAAATACAAGTGAATATTCCTTAGTTTAATTCTCAGAATTCATTCCAAAGTCCGACAATTTCTACTATAATAAAGAATAGCGAAACAGAGATTTTGTCGAAAGATCTAAAATAGAGAAAAGAAGTAAACAAGGGGGTAGGCTCTTGAAGGGGTCAATAAGGGAGAAACGGGAAAAGAACGAACATAGAAAGTTACCAACAAAACTAGCAGCATGGTGGCAAAATTTGAAGATTGGTAATAAATATGGAGTGGCATTTACGATTACCATTCTTTTATTTTGTTTATCGGCATTAGTCATTTTTGTACAGCTGCATCAAGTAAATAATGAAATGAAAGAAGTGAAAAAAAGCGGCGAGCAATCCATAATGATTACTGAAATTGCTAGTGTTTTCAACCAGCTAGGAAGCGAGATTAGTATTTACATACAAGATAGTAATGGAAAACACGTTACAGCATTTCAAGATTTAAGTAAACGATATGACAAATTATCTGATGAACTTAAGCCTTCTCTAACAACTATAGAGCTTCAGCATTATAACAAGGTTGGAGAAAATAAGCAAAAGCTCACCACTTTATTTGATGAGAAAGTTTTTCCAGCGGTTGTCTCGGCAAATAAGCTTAGTTCAATAGAAGCTAGTAAGGAAGCTGAACAAATAATTAAAGATACTGTCAGACAATTGGATCAGATGAGAGCGAACATGAAAGTAAAAAGTGAACGTGCCATTACAGTAGCAAATTCGAATGTAACTGGAACGGCTATTGTTTTACTTGTTTCAATAGTCATATCGACGATAATTGCTATTTTAAGCCTAGTGATAATCGGTAGAAATATTGGAAAGCAGCTTAAAAAATTGATTGGAATTTCGAATCGAATTGCAGAGGGTAACCTAAATGTCGATGTCATTCAAGTGAAAGGACATGATGAAATAGGGTTGCTCAGCAAGTCATTGAACGTAATGAATGAAAGCCTTCGGTCGATGATTCGCGAAATTACAACGGTTTCCGAGCAAGTAACTACAAAGAGTTCCGAATTAATGATCTCGTCAAGTGAAGTGAAAGCAGCGAGCCAGCAAATTGCGTCTACCGTCCAAGAGTTATCAACAGGGGCTGAAGAGCAGGCTAACTCCTCTACACAATTAGCTAAAATGATGGATGATTATGCTGAGAAAATTAAGACAGCAAATCAAAGTGGAATCCAAATCAATGAGTCGTCACAAAACGTATTGGATATGACGAAAAAGGGCCATGAATATATGAGTGCCTCAACAGAGCAAATGAATAAAATAAACAACATCATGCAATTTTCCGTCGAAAAGGTAAAAGGACTAGACGAACAAACAAAACAAATATCTACCCTTGTTAAGGTCATCCGAGATATTGCAGATCAAACGAATCTGTTGGCACTTAATGCAGCAATTGAAGCAGCACGAGCAGGAGAACATGGAAGAGGATTTGCAGTTGTTGCAGATGAGGTCCGGAAATTAGCTGAACAAGTATCTCATTCAGTTAAAGACATTACTGAAATTGTAAATAGCATTCAAAAGGAGTCAAATTCAGTTGCTCAGGTTTTATTAAATGGATACAGCCAGGTAGATGAAGGGTCCAAACAAATTCAAATAACTGGACAAACGTTTAAGGATATTTATGATGCCGTTACAGACATGGTTAAGCGTATCCAAACGATTTCTGAAAATCTTGATACAATTACAAGTAATACGGTGGAAATGAATGTATCGATTGACAATATTGCTGCGGTTTCAGAGCAGTCAGCAGCTGGAGTTGAGCAAACGTCTGCCTCTGTTCAACAGACCACGAGTACGATGGAAACAATTTCTGACCATTCAGAGCTGTTATCTCATTTAGCAAATAGACTAAACACCATGATTACTAAATTCAAACTATAAGGCGGACAGGCCAGTGCACTAATCAAAGCACTGGCTTTCTATTTAGAAAATATAGGATTTCCAAAATGTTTCAGGGTTTTGTAAAATAAAAGTAGAGAAGGGAGTTCTGCGCGATGTATAAATATAGTGAAATGAATACCGATATATTTGGAACTATTTATATCCTTGTCCACGGAATGGAATTAGTTGACATCTCACTCTCTGAAGAGGACTGGGAAGTGGCAAATAAAAAGTACAATGCTTCCAATGCTCCGGACGATGCTACTATCGTTAAAATTAAAAATCAGCTTGAGGAATATTTTAGCGGGGAACGAAAGATATTCAGCCTCCCAATTAAATTTCGTGGTACAGTGTTTCAAGAACAGGTGTGGAATGAACTTTTAAATATTCCATACGGTGAAACTCGCTGTTACGCGGATATTGCGGATGCCATTGATAATCCAAAAGCCGTTCGTGCGGTTGGACAAGCCAACAGGAAAAATCCAATTCCGATTGTAATTCCATGCCACCGTGTAATTGGAAAAGACAAGTCATTGACGGGATACTCTGGTACACGAACAGATTTAAAAGAAAAATTGTTGGAATTGGAAGGCGTGTTTTAAAGATCTTTCAAATCAAAAAATCCAGTGTGCCTTCACACTGGATTTTCTTATAATCTATTATCTTTCAAACACCTGCTGGATTTCCGTTCTTAGCTCGCCTTGTAAAATTCCTTTTTCCGTAATAATCGCTGTAATCAGTTCATTTGGTGTAACATCAAACGCAGGATTGTATACTTTTACTTCTTTTGGAGCGACGCGAACACCACCCAAATGAGTCACTTCTTCTGGATTTCGTTCCTCAATCGGAATTTCTTTTCCACTTTCCAATGTCACGTCAAACGTAGAAAGAGGTGCCGCGACATAAAATGGAATACCGAATGTTTTTGCTAATAACGCCAAATTAAAGGTTCCTATTTTATTGGCAGTATCCCCATTTGCTGTAATTCGATCAGCACCTACAATGATCGCATCAATGCCTTTTTCCAAAATTGTATGGGCGGCCATATTGTCCGTAATGAGTGTTACATCCACTCCTGACTGAAGTAGCTCCCAAGTTGTTAACCGAGCACCTTGTAATACTGGTCTTGTCTCAGATGCATAGACTGATAGATTAATTCCTTGTTGTGCAGCAAGATGGAAAGGTGCTAGTGCAGTTCCATAACGTGCTGTTGCGATTGAACCCGCATTACATATTGTCAACACCTTGAATCCATCTTTGAATAGAGAAAGTGCATATTCACCAATTTGGCGGCAAACCCCTTCATCTTCTGCTTGAATTCGAATCGCCTCATGGACAAGTGTTGTTTTTGCTTCATTCACTGACTTTGAAGCTTCGATACTTGCAACTAGACGGTTTAATGCCCAAATTAGATTTACAGCGGTAGGGCGTGAGCTTCCTAAGTATTCTTTATCTTTTTGGAGTCTTTCCTTGAATTCTTGTATGGATGTTACATCATAGCCTTGAGCAGACAATGCTAAACCAAACGCAGCAGTAATTCCTATTGCTGGAGCTCCACGGACTTTTAATGTGGTAATACTGTCCCAAACATCCTCAATTGAAAAAAGGTCGATAAATACAGTTTCCAACGGAAGCTTTGTTTGATCTAATAGTTTGATATGTGTTTCATTCCACTGAACAGATTGAGGAACTTTTTTTGTGTATGTCATGTTGTCACTCCTTAGCTGTTTTTTCTACATAGTTTCGTAGAGTTCCAAGTTCCTTGATTGACTTGCGTTCTTTTATTAATTCTTTTCCTAAACGTAGTGCATGCTGTTTAGTTGCGATTTTTTGTTCAATGCTTTCAATGCCATCTAAGTCAGCAACATGTGCAAGGCCGATTGTTCGACGTATCACTTCACAGCCAGCAAAACCAATTGCATCTTCAAAAGTTTGCTCAAGAACATATTCCAAATAACCTTCCGTATCACGATAAAGTTCAACCGCTTCATTTTTCCAAAGGTCTGAGAAAGTCCAGGAAAACACTTCCCATGTTCTTTTGATATGTTCGTATAATGGCTCACGGTACTCAGAATCTCTTGAAATTGCATTTAATAATAGATTTGCAATAAATTGCCCGATATCAAAACCGAGTGGGCCAAAATAGGCAAATTCAGGATCAATAACTTTCGTCTCAGTTTCACTAGCGAATATACTTCCTGTGTGTAAATCGCCATGTAATAGAGCATCTGCTTGAGTTAAGAACTTCTGCTTTAACTTTGCAATTTCAAGCTTCAGCGGTTGGTCAGCCCAAATTTGTTCAACATCATTCTGTAATTCCTCTTCGAAACTATTTGTATCGATATCGAAAAATGGATCTGTAAAAACAAGATCCTCCGTAATTTTACAAAGGTCAGGATTTATAAATTTTTGAACCAATATTTTTTTCTTCGATGGCTCTAGTCCAAAGTCTGAAGTGTAAAATAATGTTTTAGCTAAAAATGTTCCAATATGCTCAGATAAAAGCGGGAAGTTTTTACCTTCAATGAGACCTGCTCTTGAGATTTGCAAGTGGGAGAGGTCTTCCATCACAGTAATAGCTAGAATCTCATCAGAATAATAAACCTTTGGTACAAGAGTTGGCACATAATCCGCTGCTGCTAATAATGCATTTGCTTCAATTGTTGCTCGCTTTAAAGATAATGGCCAGCTTTCACCAACCACCTTTGCATATGGTAAAGCTTGCTTAATAATAATGCCATTTCCTTCTTCTTCGGTGATATGGAAAACTAGATTTAAATTTCCATCCCCAATTTCTCTGCATTTTAAAAATGTTCCTTCTTCAAACAAACCTAAACGAATGGCCAATGCCACCGCAGTGCTTTCTGTTAATGGTTCGTAAATCGATTGATATGAAATTGACATATTTATATTCCTCCAGAAGTATTATTTAATAGTTTGGAGGCTTTTCTAAAAACGGAAAAGCCTCTTTCATTGAAAGAGGCTTGAAGACACGGCTTCGCACCTCTTATCTGCCAAGAAGATCAAATGAGCCTTCAGCGAATTTGCGCACAGATTTTTTCGAGCTTGCTCGAAAATTTACCTTTGAAAATCTGTTGCATCCGCCGGAGGCTATAACTTTATTCAGTCTGGTTTTAAGCATGACTGAATAAAGTTATTCACTTCCTGCTGGAATTAGCACCGTGCCTTGTGGGTTTCCCCAGCGCTAAAAAATAGCGCCTCACCTTGCGATGGATTTACGGTCGGTTGCTGGGCTTCATCGGGCCAAGTCCCTCTGCCTACTCTTGATAAGAGATCAAATTAATTGATATTCTATTATATGTTGATACTGAAGAGAATGATATCAACGAATGTACATAATTGTCAATATATTTTTATTTCTATGAATGATAAAAATTAGGACGACGATCCTGGAAGATAGGAATTTGTTTTCTCACCTCTTTTACCTTGCTAAGGTCGATTTCTCCAACTAGAGTTGTGCTTTCAGTACCTGCTTCAGCAATAATGTTTCCCCAAGGGTCGATAACCATCGAATGACCTCCGAATTCATTATTAGGATTACTTCCAACACAATTACATGCAACAACATAGCACTGATTTTCAATCGCTCGACTAAGGAGTAATGTTCGCCAATGCTCAAGGCGAGGAAGTGGCCATTCTGCTACCACGAATAAAACTTCTGCGCCACTTGTTGTATGTGCACGAATCCATTCTGGGAAGCGAATGTCGTAACAAATCACACCAGCTGCTGGTACATTTTCAATTATGAAATCGCCTTTTGCTTCACCGGCCTTTAAATACAAATGTTCATCCATTAGCTTGAATAAATGTAGTTTGCTGTATTCACTTAGCAATTCTCCGTCTCGATTAAAGACAAACATCGTATTTGTCACACCTTGCTCCGTCTTTTTGGCTACAGAGCCTGCTACAATATTTACAGAGTATTGTTTTGCTAAGGTTTTTATAAACGTTTTTGTTTCATCGCCATTTTCATCTGCAATTTCATCTAATCTTGTTAAATCATATCCAGTCGTCCAAAGCTCTGGAAGGATGATAATATCAGGTTTGTCCTGATTCATTGTCTTTTCGATTTCTTTAGAAATTTGGGCAAAATTCTCTTGCGGTTTACCGAATTGAATATCATACTGTATACAAGCAATTTTAAGATTCATTTGGTATCCTCCCAGTGAAAATAATACTTTACAAGTTAACTCTAACAATATATTATTTTTGGTTAGTATTTCAAGTATTTTGAAGAAGGTGTAGATATGAAAAATTTCCAACAATCTGAAACCCTGCAAAAATTACCGAAACAGTTTTTTGCTTCTCTTGTAGCTAAGGTGAACAATGTAGTTGCCCAAGGGCATGATGTAATAAATTTAGGTCAGGGGAATCCTGACCAACCAACACCTCAACATATTGTTGAAGCTCTTAAAAAGGCTGCCGATCAGCCTAAATTTCATAAGTATTCTCCATTTCGTGGCCATACATTCTTAAAGAAGGCAGCGGCAGAATTTTACCAACGTGAATATGGTGTTGAACTTGACCCTGAAACAGAAATCGCGATTTTATTTGGTGGAAAGGCTGGATTGGTAGAGATTCCACAATGTCTATTAAATCCTGGGGATGTTGCATTAGTACCTGACCCTGGTTATCCAGACTATTGGTCAGGTGTTGAGCTTGCAAGAGCTGAAATGGCCTATATGCCTCTGAAAGAAGAGAATTACTTTCTACCAGATTACACAGAAATTGATTCAGAAAAGCTTGAAAAAGCAAAGGTAATGTTCTTAAATTACCCGAATAACCCAACAGGGGCTATTGCAACGAAAGAATTTTTTGAAGATACAATTTCTTTTTCGAAAGAACATAATATTTGTGTGGTACATGATTTTGCATATGGTGCGATTGGATATGAGGGGAAAAAGCCGATCAGCTTTTTGGAAGTTGAAGGTGCCAAAGATATCGGTATTGAAATATACACACTTTCAAAAACCTATAATATGGCAGGCTGGAGAGTGGGCTTTGCGGTTGGAAACCCAAGTGTAATTGAAGCAATAAATCTAATTCAAGACCATATGTACGTGAGTTTGTTCAGTCCCGTTCAAGTAGCAGCTGCATCCGCACTGACCGAGTCACAGGACTGTGTAAAAGAATTAGTAGACAAATATGAATCAAGACGGAATGCATTCATTGGTGCCTTAAAAGACATCGGATGGGATGTGAACGCACCTGAAGGCTCATTTTTCGCATGGTTACCTGTACCTAAAGGTTACACATCAGTTAGTTTTGCAGACCTATTACTAGAAAAAGCTCATGTTGCTGTAGCACCAGGAATCGGCTTTGGTGAATATGGCGATCGATATGTACGTGTTGGTCTTTTAACTGACGAAAATAGACTTGTTGAAGCTGCAAATCGAATTAAAAAACTAAACTTGTTTAAATAACCATTAAAATTTAAAAGTTAAAAAATGTTTGACAAGAAAAATAATTCCTGTCATAATCCTAATTAAATTCAATTTCGTAAAAATTAAATTTAGATTGAGCTTACTTAAAACATGGCTCAATATAATAATAGAATCTATTTTCTTATTAAGAGCAGGTGGAGGGACTAGCCCAGTGAAGCCCGGCAACCGACTTACAAATTGTAAGCACGGTGCTAATTCTTGCAGCATTAAGCTGAGAGATAAGAAGATGTTAGTTTGCTAACCTCTTCTTATGAAGAGGTTTTTTTCGTCTTATGGAACATTTTGAAATGAGGGTTGAAAAATGAGTGAAGTGATTGCTACGTATTTGGTGCATGACACCGGGGACAACTTAGTGAAAAAAGCTGAAGGTATCGCACTCGGCTTAACAATCGGCTCTTGGACAAATTTACCAAAAATAGAACAAAACCAACTTAAAAAGCATAAAGGTATAGTAATAAGTGTCGAGCATTTAGATTCAGACAACAGAGCAAGTCAATATTTAGGAAAGCAAGTAAAAAAGGGAATTATTAGAATAGCATACCCAAGCGCTAATTTTAGTGCAGACCTACCAGCTGTTTTAACAACTACCTTTGGTAAGCTTTCCTTGGATGGGGAAGTTAAACTATTAGATTTGGAGTTTTCTAGTGAATTAAAATCCACATTCCCTGGTCCGAAATTTGGAATTGAAGGCATTCGTGCAAAACTTGGAGTATATAATAGACCGCTGGTAATGAGTATTTTTAAAGGGGTCATTGGAAGAGACATAGCCTATCTCAAGGATCAGCTTCGTGAGCAGGCACTCGGTAGTGTGAATATCATCAAGGATGATGAAATACTCTTTGAGAACACGTTAACACCTTTGGAAACAAGAATCACTGAAGGGAAAAAGGTACTTGAAGATGTGTTCAAAGAAACCGGACAACGGGCACTTTACGCTGTAAACTTAACCGGAAGAACATTCGAATTAAGGGAAAAAGCTAGGAAGGCAGTAGAGTTAGGTGCTGACCTACTATTGTTTAATGTTTTTGCTTACGGAATTGATGTACTTCAAAGTTTAGCAGAAGACCCGCAAATTTCAATACCAATTATGGCCCATCCAGCTGTAAGTGGGACACTCACTCCTTCTGAGTTTTACGGATTTTCTAATAAGCTATTACTAGGAAAATTACTTAGATATGCTGGGGCAGATCTTGTCTTGTTCCCTTCACCATATGGTAGTGTTGCGCTTGAAAGAGAACAGACACTAGCAATTGCAGAAGAGTTAACAAAAAATGATGAGGTATTTAAACCAACATTTCCTGTTCCTTCAGCCGGAATCCATCCAGGCCTAGTGCCACTACTAATCAATGATTTTGGAAAAGATAGTGTCATCAATGCCGGTGGCGGTGTTCACGGACATCCTGATGGTGCAATTGGGGGCGGAATAGCCTTTAATGCTGCAGTTGATGCAGTACTAGGTGGAAAGACACTTATTGAATTTGCAAAAAATAGCCCTGAGCTTAAAAAGGCAATTGAATTATGGGGATATAAAGAGGTATAAAAATGAATAAACCAATTATCTTCTGTGATTTTGATGGTACAATCACGAATACTGATAACATTATTGCCATCATGAAAAGATTTGCTCCCCCTGCATGGGAGGAGATCAAGGACCAAGTTCTCTTACAAACAATCCCGATACAGTTGGGAGTGAGTAGAATGTTTGCGCTTTTACCATCAGCATCGCGTAAGGAAATTACAGACTATATACTCAACCATGCAGAAATACGAGAAGGATTTAAGGAATTTGTTGCGTTTACAAAAGAAGAGGAAATTCCCTTATACATTGTCAGCGGTGGGATTGATTTTTTTGTAGAGCCATTGCTTGACGGACTCGTTCCAAAAGAGCAAATTTACTGTAACAGATCCGATTTTACAAATGAAAAAATAAAGATTGTATGGCCATACACTTGTGATGATGAGTGCACAAACGAGTGTGGCTGTTGCAAGCCAACGTTGATTCGTAAGTTTGCAAATCAGGACGATTTTAAGATCGTTATTGGTGATTCCATTACAGATCTTCAAGCGGCTAAACTTGGAGACAAGGTCATTGCTAGAGATTTTCTTGTCCAAAAATGTGAAGAACTTGGAATTAATCATTCTTCATTCCATTCCTTTTTTGATGTAATAGAGATTCTAAAAAAGGAGGTTCTAACAAATGCTTCGAATTAAGCAATGGACAGAGCTTGCAGATATAAAAGATGAACTTGCAGCGCGTGATTGGTTTATGGGGACAAGTGGAAATCTTTCCATAAAAGTATCCGACAATCCTATCACATTTCTTGTTACAGCAAGTGGCAAAGATAAAAAGAAAAGAACTGATGAGGACTTTTTATTAGTGGATGAAGCAGGTTATCCAGTTACTCCTACTCACTTGAAGCCTTCGGCAGAAACACTTCTGCATGTTGAAATCTATAACAAAACAAATGCAGGTTGTAGTCTTCATGTTCATACAGTTGATAATAATGTCATTTCTGAACTATATGCTGACAAAGGAGAAGTTGTATTCAAGGGGCAGGAAATTATTAAAGCGCTTGGTTTATGGGATGTGGATTCAGAAATTAGAATACCAATCATCCAAAATGATGCTGATATCCCTACACTTGCAAGAAATTTTGGCAAGTATGTCACTAGCGACTTTGGCGCCGTACTGATCCGAAACCATGGAATCACTGTCTGGGCTAACAATGCATTTGATGCAAAAAAACATTTAGAAGCATATGAGTTTCTTTTTAGCTATCATTTAAAACTATTAGCATTAGCCCCTTTAAGGGTATAAAAAATTCACGAGGTGAGAAAAATGGCAAATATTAAATTACGTAATACAGGTGAGAGACTAGAGGGACAAGAAGAGGTAGCAGCATTTTTAGAAGAACAAGGTGTCCTTTATGAACATTGGGATACTAACAAACTACCAGAGGAATTAAGAGGAAATTGTAGAATTACGGATGAGCAAAAAGATCAAATCCTATCGATTTACGAAGCAGAAATCAAATCACTTGGTGAGCGTAACGGATATCAAAAATGGGATGTCATCGCATTGTCCGATGCTACTCCTAATCTTGATGAGCTTTTAAAGAAATTTGAACAAGTACATGTTCATACAGAAGATGAAGTACGTGCAATCGTAGCAGGACATGGAATTTTCATTATTAAAGGAAGTGGCGATACTGGCTACTTTGATGTTGAATTAGAGGCAGGGGATGTTATTTCTGTTCCTGTTGACACACCACACTTTTTCACACTAATGGATGATCGTGAGGTCGTAGCAGTTCGATTATTTATTGATCCAACTGGTTGGGTAGCTCATCCATTCCAAGACCCAGAGTTTACAGGTACAAAATAGGAATAGAAGGAGCTTTATGGTATTTTCCATAAAGCTTTTTTATATCAAAATGTTTAGAATATTCTTTACACATTAGTGTAAATATGTTACATTTTTGTTCATTGGAAAAAGAAATATTCTGATGCATATACTATAGGTAGTTGGGAATTCTTTCTACTGTAAGAGGAGTGGAGACTATGAAAATTCGCTATAATTTTGTTGAAAAATCAGATGTAAAATATTGTAACGACGATTTTACCGTCCAACAAGCACTTCAATTTTTAAATGAAACAGGATATCGGTCTGTGCCGGTATTGTCAAAAAATGGTACAACATTTGAAGGTTTAATTTATAAAGTTGACATTTTAGAGTACCTCTATGAAAAGAATGGAGATGCAAATGGAAGTATTCTTACCCTTGTCGAAAGTAAGGATGCATTTGTTTACGATGAGGATTCCTTCTTTAAAACATTTTTAACAATTCGTCGTTTGCCGTTTATTGCGGTGCTTAACTCCGAGAAAGAATTTCTTGGAATTATTACACATTCTAATGTTATGGATGTCCTTGAGGATTCATTTGGTATGCGGACAGGTGGATATACACTAACAATTGCTACGATTGAACATAAAGGTGCGATAAAAGATCTTGTATCTCTAATCCGTGACGTTAACATAGATGGAATGTTAACTCTGGATAATGGTGAAAAATACCTCCGTCGCATTATCCTAAATCTACCGGGAACTCTTGGAGAGGATAAGATTCAAGCTATCAAAAGGAAGCTCGAAACGAAAGAATTCCGTGTTACACATATCGATCGAATTAAATAAGAAAAATTTTAACCTATGGGTGAATTCCTGTAGGTTTTTCTATTGAAGTTTATGTCGGTTCCTGTATTATTTCGATTGTCGAAAAAGGTTGAATGGCAGCTTGGAAGCGATTTCGTACACAAATTTGTAAATTTTTTTAAGAAAAAAATGTCTATTTTTGCGAATCTATTTACATAAATAGTAGATTTTGTAATAATTCATAGAGTAGCAACTCAGCATGCACCAAAGGTAGTATTGGTTGGCATACGATAGTTGTATGCGGCGTTAGAATTTTCTAACGTGTGAATAAAGGAGTGGAAGTTTTGGAAACTAGACGTATAGATTACAAACAGATACTATTAGAGGATATTAATAGAAAAAGAGAAGAAATGATTGCTATCGCTAATAGTACGGGGTTTACAAGTAATGAAACAATTGAATGTAGTCAAGAACTTGATGAACTTATAAATATCTATCAACGAGCAGAAACAGCAGAACGAAACCATTCACTTTTTCGTCAGTTTTTAAAGAGAGTCATGTTATTTTTCTTACTTCAAAAAGTCAGCTATAAATCACAATCATAAAAAATATAACCTACCAAACAATTCATGAAAATGGATTGTTTATTTTTTTGCGAAGGGAAGAGGAATTTGCAAGGTTATGCCAAGACTCAATAAAAAAGGACGCATACGCGTCCTGAAAATTGTGTTATCCTGCATTATTCCACTCATTAAGCTTATGATCAGTAGGTAATAGGAAGGCCAATAATCCTAACAATGGAAGGAAGCCCATCATAATGATGGTTGGTGTTAACCCGATTGCGTCGATGATAGCACCAATCCCAACGCCGCCTATAGCCCCCATACCGAAGGCGAGGCCAACAATTAATCCTGACATCATTCCGATTTTTCCTGGAACTAATTCTTGAGCATAGACAACAGTAACAGAGAAGCTTGATAGTAGCATAAACCCAATAACTGTAACGAGCACGATTGCCACATGAGGACCAACAAACGGGAGAATCAGTGCTAATGGTGCTGTACCTAATAGAGAAACAATGATGACATTTCGTTTACCGAATTTATCAGCCAATGGTCCCCCAAAGAATGTTCCTAAGGCCCCTGTGGCTAAGAATAAGAAAATAAATATTTGTGCTTGTGAAATGCTGTAACCATATTTTTCAATTACATAAAATGAGTAAAAATTTGTGATGCTTGACATGTACCATGTTCGAGCAAATACAAATAGCACGAGAACAACTAATGCGAATTTGACAGCTTTCATGTTTCGCGGAGCAGCTGAAATGGCCTTTTTTACTTTCTTTTGAAGCTCAACTGTTTTTAGTGTTTTAGAATACCATTTAGCAATATATATAAGTAGTCCGACTGCAAGCGCAGCAACTAATGAAAACCAAATGGCCCCAAATTGTCCTAGTGGTACAAGGATTAAAGCAGTAATGACAGGTGCCAGAGCTTGACCTGAATTCCCCCCAACTTGATAAATCGATTGTGCCAATCCACGTCTGTTACCTGCACTCATGTAGGCAACACGGGACCCTTCGGGATGGAAAATAGCTGAACCTATTCCAATAAATAGAACTGAAAGAATGATCGTTAAAAAGTTAGGTGCAAATGCGAGGCCAATGACTCCAAAAAAAGTAGAGGTTAATCCAATTGGCAAGGCAAATGGCATTGGTTTTTTGTCTGTATACCAACCGACAACAGGTTGAGCAACTGAAGATACAATTTGTAACGCAAAGGATATTAATCCGAGCTGCGTAAACGTTAATCCCATTGATTGTTCTAAAATTGGGAACATCGCTGGAATAATCGCTTGTATGGAGTCATTGAGCATGTGGACAAATCCAATGATAAATAAAATCCCATAAAGTGTTTTATTCGCGTCATTTTCAGTACTTGTAGCTTGTGTTTTTGCTGCGAGCATTTTATTTATTTCCCCTTTGTTACTTACCGATGAAGTAATTTTAATCAATATAATCCTTTACTCTATAAAAAACCTTTTTTTCAATTTTGTAAAGCGAAAATTCAAAATAAATTTAAGTAAATCAAGACAAAAATCAGCATTTTCTTCATTGAACAATTGCTTTACCTTGTTTGAAATTTCTGATAAATTTAATAGTAAGATAATATTCGCTTGAAGGAGGAGGCATGACATGAAATACAGAAGATTAGGACGTTCTGGTCTTAAAGTTAGTGAAATTAGTTTGGGTAGTTGGCTAACTTTTGGGAAAACAGTTGATGAATCAATGGCAACGAAAACCGTTCATAAAGCATATGAACTTGGAATAAATTTTTTTGATTCGGCAAATGTGTATGAGCGAGGGGAAGCAGAGCGAATCGTAGCAAGTGCATTAAAAGAATATCCGCGAGAGTCATATGTTATCGCAACTAAGGCATATGGTCCGATGGGTGATGGTCCAAACGATAGAGGCTTATCAAGGAAACACGTGATTGAACAGGTGAATGCAAGTTTAAAACGCATGGAACTAGATTATGTGGATGTGTTTTACTGTCACCGCTATGACGAAGATACTCCTCTGGATGAGACACTACGAGCAATTGACGATTTAATTAGGCAAGGAAAAATTCTTTATGTTGGTGTAAGCGAATGGAGTGCAGCTCAAATCCAGGAAGCTGTAGCCATTGCAGATAAGTATTTATTAGATCGAATTATTGTGAATCAGCCTCAATACAATATGCTCCATCGTGACATCGAGGATGAGATAATACCAGTTTGTGAGAAAAATGGAATTTCTCAGGTGGTATATTCACCGCTTGCCCAAGGGGTATTAACCGGTAAGTATAGAGGTGGTACGATTCCAACTGGTAGTAGGGGAGCAAACTCACAGGTAAATACGTGGGTGAAAAATATCATTAATGGAATTGTTTCAACTAAATTAGATCGTCTTGAAGAATTTGCAACAGAACTAGGTGTCACCTTACCGGAATTAGCTCTGTCATGGATATTAAGACAGCACAATATCGCGAGTACACTTGTCGGAGCGACAAATCCGGAACAAATTGAAGCAAATGCCAAGGCCACTGACCTAGTACTTGGATTTGAAGAGATTAAGAGAATCGAATCTATTTTGACTGTCTAGTCCCATAAGCATCAACAAACCCACTTTCGAGAAAGTGGGTTTGTTATTAATTAATCTTCGTGTAAAGGCAAGTGTACTTGAACTATAGTACCTTTACCTTCCACACTATCAATATTAATTGTTCCGTTATACATATTGACAATTCTTTTACAAATCACAAGACCGAGGCCAGTTCCAGTATCCTTATTTGTAAAAAATGGGGTATACACCTTTGAAAGAATATGTTTTGGAATACCGACACCTGTATCAGTGATTGATAATATACAAGATTTTCCCTCTTTTTGAATTGAAATTGACAGTTTGCCACCATCTGCTTGCATCGATTCTATTGCATTTTTGGATAGATTTAAAACAACCTGTTTAATATTATCATTTGAGCACATGATGTACATTGGCTTTTCCGAAAGATGTAAATCAAATTCCACATTATAGAGGTTTGTTTCAGATTGAATAATGGGTTGGACTTCTTTCACAATGTCATTCATATCATAACTTTTACGTTTGTCTGCGGTAGGTTTGCCAAGGATTAAGAACTCATTGACAATATCATTAATCCTTGTAATTTCTTGCTGAATGACCGAAAAATAAAATTGATCGTTCGGATCCTTATGTTTTTCACTTAATAATTGAATGAGTCCTTTAACCCCAGTTAAAGGGTTTTTTATTTCATGTGCGCTACTTGCTGCTAGTGTTCCGACTAATTCTAATTTCTGTAACTCATTTTCCTCTCGCTCACGAATAGTTTGGCGTTTGAGAAGAAGATATTTTCCAAGAAGAAAAAGAATATGAGTAAGGATCAATAAAATACCACTAAAAATCACTGAGTTTAAAATAAATATCTTTTTATTCGATAATGTTGTTCGTGGCCATGCTTCAACTGTCCAATTCACATTAGCTAGCTCCGTACTAATGATATCGCTATCAATCGAATGTGAATCTAAATTAGTGGTAATTAATTCCTGGCCAATCGGGTCGATGACTCTTAAAATTTCATCTGGTGCAAGAACCTTCAGTACGTTTTCTAAATAATCTAGGCGTAAGCTAAAGAGTACAACTCCTTTAACTTTATTCGATTTAATAACGGGTGTGGCGATTGTAACTATAAATCTTCCAGTTATTACTCCTTTATGCCCTGATGAGATGACTGTCCGTTTTGTTTGAAGCGCCTGTTGGAAATATTCGCGATAGGAAATGTTCACTTTATTATCTAAGTCGAGAGTAGACACAAGGATATCACCGTTTGGATTTGCCCAATATAGTCCAGAAAAGCGATCATCCTTTTTATGAATTGAATGTAGCATGTTCTTAATCTCTTCATTACTATTTTTGTTTTCAAAGACAATCCCAAGAGTTTCGGTGCTAGCTAAAGTTTCTCCAATAAACCGATCAATATAGCTAGATTGAAAGTTTACCATCTCTTTTGTTTTGGCTGTTTGGTTAATAATAGCCGTATTATAATGATAATTCGCAAATAAAATACTACCAATTGTGGTAGGTAAAATTACAATAATTAGATATACAAGACTATTTTTTAGAACTTTAGATTCTATTTTCAAACACATTCTCCTTGCCATTTTTCTGTAAAATTATTATATCAAAATGGCAAAGAGAAACATATTAAATTTGACAAAAGTAGTCAATTTCTGTCTAATGGTACATTAATTAGGGGTGAATGGAGAAACTTTAATGTTAAAAGATTATTATTCTTAACCCCGAAAATTGGTAAAATTATGTATACTAAAATTGACCCTATACAAAAGAGGTAAAAAAATGAAATCGATATCAATTACCATTCTTGAAACGAGTGATGTACACGGCAATATTTTTCCAATTAACTATGGGAACAATGAGCCTGTTGGTCTTGGACTTACAAAGATTGCAACTGTGATTAAAGAAGAGAGAAGTCGTAATAGGAATACTATCGTTATTGATAATGGAGATTTAATTCAAGGAACACCTTTAACTTATTATTATGTAAGATCAGGTCGTCATAAACAAAATCCAATGATTAAAATATTGAATGATTTAAAATATGATGCAGTTGTTGTTGGAAATCATGAATTCAATTATGGGATCGATGTTTTACAGCAGGCGATTAAAGATTCAACTTTTCCATGGCTTTCTGCAAATATAGTAAATGAAGAAGGGGAGCCATTTATTGGAAGGCCATATATCATGGTTGAGCTTGAGGAAGGAATAAAGGTTGCGATTCTGGGTGTAACCACTCATTACATCCCGAATTGGGAGAATCCGGAACATATTAAAGGTTTAACATTTAATGATGCATTTGAAACAACAAAATATTGGGTGGGGAAAATCCGTAATGATGAAAATCCGGATTTGATGATTGTTTCCTACCACGGTGGATTTGAAGCAGATTTGGAAACCGGTGAGCCAACCGAAAAGATAACAGGAGAAAATCAGGGGTACCGAATTTGTAAAGAGATTGAGGGGGTTGACCTTTTATTAACTGGCCATCAGCATCGTTCACTTGCCGGGAAAGTAAACGGCATCCCGATTGTTCAGCCAAGCTTTAATGGTCAGGCAATTGGTAAAATTACCCTAATCCTTACGAAAAATGAGAAAAAGTGGACCATTTCTGAATCTAGGCCTGAACTTATTTTCGTAAAAGATAAAAAAGCAGACGAAGGCTCAATTGAACTAGTAAATGAATATGAGGTTGCGACACAAGAATGGTTGGACAAACCAATTGGTCAAGTTATCGGAAATATGACAATTGATGATCCTTTAAAAGCACGCTTAAGGGATAATGCGCTTGTTGAATTTATTAACAAGGTGCAGATGGATGTCGCCAAGGTATCGATTTCAAATACAGCACTTTTTAATAATATAACGAAAGGTTTTCCTTCAAATATTACGATGAGAGACGTGGTCTCCAATTATATTTATCCGAACACGTTAACGGTCATTCGGATAACAGGGGATGACGTAAGAGCTGCACTAGAAAGAAGTGCAAGTTATTTTATTCTTGAAAATGGAAAGGCAGCAGTCAACCCTTCATTCGCAACACCAAAGCCACAACATTACAATTATGATATGTGGGAGGGTATTGAATATATAATTGATATTTCAAAGCCTATGGGGGAGAGAGTAGTAAAGTTAAGTTTTAAGGGTGAACCCATTCAACCAGAAGGTGAGTATGATGTTGTCATGAACAACTATCGTGCAGGTGGTGGTGGTGAATATGTCATGTTCAAGGATAAGCCAGTTATTAAAGATATTCCACTTGATATGTCCGAGTTAATTGCAAACTATATCCTTAAAAGAGGAACAATTGAAGCCACTGTTGATGATAATTGGAAGGTAATATGGTAATGAAAAACCCACGGATATGGTCCGGGGGTTTTCTTATGGTAATCCAGCTCAAACACCTAGCCCTTAGTGGTCACTTTACTCTACCTGCTGCAGAAGAAATGTACGAGAATAATCCACGGAGAACATATGCTCAGCTTAGCTTTGAGCCCTCATCAGGGTCCCACCTTGTCAGGGCTGTTTAAGGCACTTGCGCATTTATTCTTGTTCTACACCATTTGGCAGGATTAATATTTCTACACGACGATTTAGACTACGACCTTCTGGTGTGTCATTTGTCGCAACGGGCTCATATTCACCAAGGCCGCGAGCACTGAAACGGCTTGGATCAAGTTTTTCATTCTCTAATAAAATACTCATAAAATTAACGGAGCGCATGACGCTTAAATGCCAGTTGCTTTTAAACTCATGATTATTAATAGGGATAGTATCTGTATGTCCACTTACTATGATATTGCGAGGGGAATCCATAACTAACAACTCAGAAATTTCCCTTGCAATTTTAATATCCTCTGCACGAACCTTTGCACTTGCCGGATTAAAGAAGGCACCATCCTGAATGGTAACTAGCAAACCTTCTTCTGTTAAGCGCGTTTTAAGACTTAAATCTAAACCACTCTCGGTGATATAACCGTTAATTTTCTTTTGCAATTCTTTCAATTCTTCTTGTTCTTGTTTTTCTCTTTCTTTTTCTTTATCATTTTGGATTGCAACTGTATCAATTTCAACTGGTGTCGGACTCTCATACTCCAAAACAGAAGTCCCTCCAATAAAAACATTGTTAAAGGAACTTCTGAGTGAATTAAATTTCTTCGCATCTACATTGCTTGCAGCAAAGAGGACGATAAACAACGCCAGCAACAATGTCAAAATATCCGCATAAGGTACCAGCCATGATTCATCCATGTGCTCATCGTGTTTTTTCTTTCTTCTTTTTCTAGCCATCTATCATTTCACCTTCAGTCAAAACCTTTTCGCGGTCTTTGTTTGATAGGTACATTGAAAGCTTTTGTTCGATTGCTCGAGGTGATTGACCTTCAAGGACGGACAAAACGCCTTCTATCATGACTTCTTTTATTTTTATTTCCTGCTTTGATTTCTGTTTTAACTTATTTGCGAAAGGATGCCATAGTACATAACCTGTGAAAATCCCTAATAAAGTTGCAACGAACGCAGCTGCAATAGCTTCCCCTAGTGCATTTGTATCGTCCATATGGCCCAATGCGGCAATCAGACCTACAACAGCCCCCAATACCCCAAGTGTTGGGGCATATGTTCCTGCTTGGGAGAAAATCGAAGCGCCAGATAAATGGCGGTCTTCCATAGCTTCTAATTCTTCTGTCATCACATCGCGAATAAATTCAGCACTTTGTCCATCAACCGCCATGCTTAAACCGTTTTTTAAGAAAGGGTCATCCACTTCAGCAACCTTGACTTCAAGCGCTAATAGCCCTTCTTTACGAGCAATCGTTGCCCAGTTTGAGAACATTGGAATTAATTCTTCGACACCTAACAGCTTTTTTTCTTTAAATAGGATCCCAAATAATTGTGGTACTCTTTTTAATTCGCTGGAAGGAAAAGCAATCGTTACTGCTGCAATCGTACCTAAAATAATAATTAAAAAGGCAGCGGGATTTACCAAAGCTGTCATTGGGACCCCTTTTAAAACCATACCTATAAAGACGGCAATCAAACCAAGTATTACACCTATTAATGACGATTTATCCAATTAATATCACCTTTACTTTCATACGCAACAACTCGAGTTGTTTATAATCGTGTATTCTAACATTCTACTATTTTTATCGACAAACTTACTAGATTATTTAGCGAAACTTATCATTTAATATCGAATATTTCGGAGTGGTAAATATATGTAGGAGTGGTTTACAATGTAAGAGTATACATATATACGAATCTCTTAAGCGAAAAGGGGAACCTTCTATGAATTTTAATGACTTTAAGTATGTCCGCCCGAACATGGACGATGTAGAGCAATCATTTAATGTAGCGCTTGAAAAATTTAAAAATGCGGCAAATCCTGCCCGACAAGATGAAGCGATGAAAGAAATCATTGCCATTCAACGAACAGTTGATACAGCTTTTAACATTTGCTATATCAGGCATACGGTTGATACAAATGATGAATTCTACAAAAATGAGCAAGATTATCTTGATGAAATACAGCCATTAGTTCAAGGTTTAACAACGAAATACTATGAAGCTCTTGTTAATTCTAAATTCCGTACCGAATTAGAAAACAAATGGGGCAAACAGCTATTTGATTTTGCAGAAACACAAATAAAAACATTCTCTCCAGAAGTTGTGGAGGATCTACAGTTAGAAAACAAGCTTTCTTCCGAGTATACGAAACTTGTAGCTTCAGCAAAAATTATGTTTGAGGGAGAAGAACGTACATTAGCACAGTTACAGCCATTTGCTGAATCTAAAGACAGAACTATGCGTAAAAAAGCGAATGAAGTGCGATTTTCATTTTACCAAGAGCACCAAGAGAAATTCGATGAGATATATGATCAGCTAGTAAAGGTACGCACTCGAATTGCACAAAAGCTAGGATTTAATAACTTTGTAGAGTTAGCCTATGTGAGATTATCAAGAACAGATTACGATGCGGAAATGGTTGCTAACTTCAGAAAACAAGTGAAAGAACATATTGTTCCGCTAGCTGTTAAGCTTCGTGAGCGTCAAGCAGCGCGTATTGGAATTGACAGCTTAAAATATTATGACGAGTCATTCAGCTTTAAATCCGGAAATGCAGTTCCGAAGGGTGACCCTGAATGGATTATTGAAAATGGAAAGAAAATGTATGAGGAACTTTCTGAAGAAACAAAAGAATTCTTCAATTATATGATTGATACGAATTTAATGGACCTTGTTGCCAAGAAAGGGAAAGCTAGTGGCGGTTACTGTACGTACATTAGCGATTATCAAGCTCCGTATATTTTCTCAAACTTCAATGGAACATCAGGGGATATTGATGTACTGACACATGAGGCTGGACACGCGTTCCAGGTATACTCAAGTAGACATTACGAGGTTCCTGAATACAACTGGCCAACATATGAGGCTGCAGAAATTCATTCAATGAGCATGGAATTCTTCACATGGCCATGGATGGAATTATTCTTCAAAGAAGATACAGAAAAATACAAGTTTTCTCATTTAAGTGAGGCGTTATTATTCTTACCATATGGTGTAGCAGTAGACGAATTCCAACATATTGTTTATGAAAATCCTGAATTAACACCTGCTGAACGCAATAATGCTTGGAGAGAAATTGAGAAAAAGTATATGCCACTACGTGATTATGATGGTAATCAATACTTAGAAGAAGGTGGCTTTTGGCAGCGTCAAGGACATATTTACACAACTGCCTTTTATTATATTGATTATACATTAGCTCAAATTTGTGCATTCCAATTCTGGAAAAAATCTAGAGATAATCATGAAGCAGCGTGGGCGGATTATCTTCACCTATGTAAACAAGGAGGAAGCAAGCCTTTCACTGAATTAGTCAAGGTTGCAAACCTACTTTCCCCATTCGAAGAGGGAACTGTAGAATCTGTTGTTGGTGAAATTGAAGCGTGGCTAAATAGTGTAGACGACAAAACATTATAAAAGACAGGGGGACTGTGGAAAATTCCACAGTCTTTTCTGTGCTATTTTTTCAAATTTTTCAAATTAAGTTGTATGTTATGCAAAAGGTATGAATTAAGGATATAATAAAAACATCAAACTGAAATTGAGGGTGTTTTCATGATTCATTTAAAGACAAAAAGAGAAATTGAATTAATGCGTGAAGCGGGCCAAATTCTAGCTGCTTGTCATAAGGAAATTGCTAAAATGATTCAGCCTGGAATCACAAGCCTTGAGATCGACAGCTTTGCTGAGGACTTTATTAAGAAAAATGGTGCCACGCCTGAACAAAAAGGCTACAAGGGCTACAAATATGCAACATGTGCATCAATTAACGATGAAATTTGTCATGGGTTTCCTAGAAAGAAACCATTGATGAATGGTGATATAGTTACAATTGATATGGTTGTTAACCTTGGGGGCGCACTCGCAGACTCTGCATGGTCTTATGGGGTTGGTGAAATTTCACCAAAGGCATCTAAGCTACTCGATGTTACTAAGACGGCAATGTACAAGGGAATTGAACAAGCGGTAATCGGCAACCGTCTTGGGGACATTGGTCACGCTATTCAGTCTTATACGGAAGGTGAAGGATTTTCAGTTGTTCGTGACTTTATCGGACATGGAATCGGACCAACGATGCATGAGGAGCCACAAGTGTTACACTATGGTCTTCCAAACAAAGGATTGCGCTTAAAAGAAGGAATGGTTTTTACAATAGAACCAATGGTAAACGTCGGAAAATGGCAAACAACCATGGATAAAAATGGATGGACGGCGCGTACAATTGATGGCAGTCTTTCCGCACAATACGAACATACACTTGCAATTACACAAGATGGTCCTCTAATCTTAACCGACCAAGATGCATAATCACAAAAAAGTGTCACATCCATTGTGGCACTTTTTTGTTAAAGAATTGTTTCGATTAATACTGGGAAGACGGAGTCCGCTACCCAATGAAAATAGAGCGGGAAAACAATAACAAGTAAGTTTCCATAGAAACAATATCTACAATAAAACCTCTTTGTCGAACCTGGTTCCTCAGCAATCGACGCAAATACAGCCCCCACTAGACAAGTAAAGATAAAAAAGCCATTCCCAAATAAAGTATTAAACCTCTCATTATACAAAATAAATCCTAATGCTGAACCATTAATAAATAATAAGAAAAAGGACATGATTAAGAAAATTCTTGGAATAATGGACATGTTTTCCACCTCATTAATGTATATGAATTAGTAAAGAGGTAGATGACACACTTCCAAAAATTACTTGTAGCCTAAGCAAAAATATGGTTAAATAAATCGACTAAATTACTTTTTAAGGAAGAGGCGAAAAAATCATGATCACAATAAAGCGCTTGTCCCAATGTACACTTGAGGATGCAGTAGTTGCATGGAATAAAGGATTTGAAGGATACTATTTTGATATGACGACAACAGTCGATTTTTTTACAAGACGATTAATTTTGGAAGGGCTTTCTCCAAGTTTATCTGTGATTGCATATGATGATGAGCGACCAGTAGGAATTATATTAAACGGCATTCGCCTTATTAACGGTAAGAAGGTTTCTTGGAATGGTGGAACAGGTGTTGACCCTGAATACAGAGGTAAGGGCGTCGGCAAAAAGCTGATTGAGGCTGTGCTAGCAATCTATGAAGTGGAAGGTGTAGAAGTTGCTACGCTCGAGGCTGTGAAAGAAAATGTGAAAGCTATCTCTTTATACGAAAAGGTCGGTTATAAAATTGTAGATGAGTTAGTTCACCTCCAGCATACAGGTGAATTGTCAAAGGATGCATTTTTATCAGACAATAACTGTTACACTTATAAAAAAGGGATTCCAATTGACGCTATGCAAGCGCCGTTTTACAAAGCACTTGTTCCGTGGCAGACGCAGTGGAGCAATGCACGTGATGGAGAATCAATACTAGCCTTAGATGAGAACAAGAATGTCGTTGGTTATGCAATCTTTAAAAGGCTATTTAATGAGGAAGGTACACTTCAATCTATCATTCTATTTCAATGTGAGGCCGAGCCTTCGCATCTATTGAAAGAGGACATTGTTAGAAATCTACTAAGTATGGTTTACAAAACAACTAGTCAACCTGTGGTAAGAACTGCAGCCAATATTTCAATGTTGAATAATATTTTACGGGAATTATTAGAAAAAGAAGGATTTAATGTGAAAGCAGAGCAAGTCTTTATGATAAAATGAATTATTAGAATATTCACATCAATTGAGTGTCAAACCAATTGTAAAGTGGGGGAGGGTAATTGAAAAAAATCATTTTACGTGATGTCACGATGGAAAATTTACTGGATGTCATTCAATTGAAATCTGAGGATAAAGAGTTTGTTTTATTTGAAAAGTGGGTTGCTTCAAATGTATTTTCACTAGCCCAGGCAAAAGTCCAACCAGATTGGGTAACAAAGGCAATTTATGATGGGACACAATTAATTGGATTTACGATGTTCGGACTAGATAATGAACGAAATCGGTTTGAACTATGTAGGATAATGATTGATTATAAATTTCAAGGAAAAGGCTATGGTACAGCGGCAGTAAAGGAAATTATTGCGGAAATGATAAGGACATTACCCTATTGTGATGAGATTTACTTGTCAGTTATTCCAACTAACAAAGCTGCAATCCATGTTTATACAGAAGCAGGATTTACGAAAACAGCTGAAATCATAAAAGGGTTTGTAGACGAAGAAGTTTATTGTTTTAGGGTGTAGGAAGGAGTATATGAATGAAAGCAATACTCATTGGGATTGTTTCATCACTATTTTTTGCAGTTACTTTTATTCTAAATCGATCGATGGAACTTTCAGGTGGTAGTTGGCTTTGGAGTTCATCCTTGCGATATTTTTTTATGGTACCATTTTTAATTGGGATTGTTCTATTTAGAGGGAATATGAAGGAACTACTACATGAGCTAAAAATAAATCCTGTTACATGGATATTATGGAGCACGATTGGGTTTGGCTTGTTTTATGCACCCCTTACATTTGCAGCTACATCAGGCCCAGGTTGGTTGGTTGCGGGAACTTGGCAATTTGTGATTATTGCTGGATTACTAGTTGTGCCGTTTTTCTATAAGACAGTAGAAACAAAGAATGGAATGCAAAGGGTTCGAGAAAAAATCCCTGTTAAAGGTCTTATTTTTTCTAGTCTCATTTTTATTGGGATTATCTTGATCCAACTCCAGGCAGCAAATGAAGGCATTGGAATGGAGATGTTTCTTGTAGGGATCCTTCCAGTTGTGGTGGCAGCCTTTGCGTATCCATTAGGTAACAGGAAAATGATGGAGCATTGTAAAAATAACTTTGATACGTTTCAGCGTGTGCTTGGAATGACACTTGCATCGACTCCATTTTGGCTAATCATTGCTGGAATTGGGGGTGCTACGGTTGGACTTCCGAGTAAGGACCAGGTGTTTCAGTCCTTTATTGTAGGGATTTCCTCTGGGATTATCGCAACCGTACTTTTCTTTTTTGCGACAGAGCTAGTTAAACATGATCAAAGTAAACTTGCTGCTGTAGAAGCAACCCAAGCTACACAGATTATTTTTGTCATATTTGGTGAGGTCCTTTTATTAAGTGCACCAATGCCAACGATGTATTCCTTTGTCGGACTCTTCATGATCGCTGGTGGGATGGTGCTACACAGCCTGTTCTCGAATCGAAAGACTCCGATTAAGGTGACTGACCTGAAGACTAAGTCAATATAAAAAAATGCAGAGCTTTTTGGGCTCTGCATTTTTAGTGGGAAGATTATTTTACTACAATTTTATTTTCTTCAACTGTTACATTCAAGCTTTTTTGATCTTCATTTTCTAGAAGAATATCTGTGATTTGGTCTTCAAGCTGTTCTTGGATGACACGGCGTAGTGGACGTGCACCAAATGCTGGGTGGTAACCAAGCTCAGCTAATTTTTGTTTCGCTTCGTCGTCAACAGACATAGTTACTTCTTGTTCTTTAAGAGTTGCTTCAAGATCATGTAACATTAAGTCGACAATTTTTAGCAGATGCTCTTTTTCAAGCTGTTTGAATTCGATGATTGCATCAAATCTGTTTAAGAACTCAGGCTTGAAGAAGGAACCAAGTGACTCAAGGATAGATGATTCCTTGTAGGCACCTGTTTCAGCCTTTTCAAAGCCGACCGTAATTTTCTTAGGAGCGCCAACTCCGGCATTACTTGTCATGATAATGACTGTCTCTTTGAAACTTACAGTACGGCCTTGGCTATCTGTTAAACGACCATCCTCTAATATTTGTAGGAACATATGTTGAACATCTGGATGTGCCTTTTCAATTTCGTCTAAAAGGATGATGCTATAAGGATTACGACGAACTTTTTCGGTTAGTTGTCCAGCTTCCTCATGGCCGACATATCCAGGAGGTGAACCGATGATTTTAGACACTGAATGTTTCTCCATATACTCACTCATATCGAGTCTAATCATCGCATCCTTTGAGCCGAAGAGCTCCTCAGCAAGTGTCTTTGTTAATTCTGTTTTACCTACACCCGTTGGTCCAACGAAGAGGAAGGAACCAATAGGGCGATTTTTAGCCTTCAAACCAGCACGGCTACGACGAACTGCTTTCGCAACCTTTGTTACTGCTTCATCTTGACCAATTACTTTTTTGGCAAGATTTTCTGCAAGTAGCTTCATTTTTTGTTGTTCATTTTCTTGGAGCTTACCAACAGGAATACCGGTTTTCTTTTCAATAATTTGTTGAATGTTTTCGACATCAATCACATGCTCTACGTTGTTTTCTGGATTATTTAATTGTTTTTCAAGTAGAATTTCTTGATGTCTTAATTTTGCTGCTAATTCATAATTTTCTTCACCAGCAGCTTTTTCTTTTTCTGCTGCAATTTTTGAAAGCTCTCCTTCAATATTCTTTGGATTTGTTCCACCAGATACTAGGTTCATTTTTGACCCAGCTTCATCAAGTAAGTCAATGGCTTTGTCTGGTAAAAAGCGATCCTGAATGTAGCGGTGTGATAATGTGACACATGCACGGATTGCTTCGTTTGAATATTTTACTCCATGAAAGTCTTCGTACTTTCCTTTAATTCCTTCAAGAATCTGAATTGCTTCATCAATCGATGGTTCCTCCACAGTAACAGGTTGGAAACGGCGCTCGAGTGCAGCATCTTTTTCAATTTCTCGATATTCTTTTAGAGTGGTTGCACCGACCACTTGCAGCTCACCACGTGCAAGAGCTGGTTTTAAAATATTTCCTGCATCCATTGATCCTTCTGCAGATCCTGCACCAACTAAAAGGTGAATCTCATCAATAAATAGAATAATATTTTTACGTTTTTGAAGTTCCGCTATTAATTGCTTCATTCGTTCTTCAAATTGACCACGGATTCCCGTGTTGGCAACTAATGAAGCGACATCTAGTAAGTAAACCTGTTTATTTGAAAGCTTGTTAGGTGCCTTTCCTTCAGCGATAAGTAGGGCTAATCCTTCTGCAATAGCAGTTTTACCTACACCCGGTTCCCCAATTAGAACGGGGTTGTTTTTATTACGACGGTTCAGAATTTCAATGACACGTTGGATTTCCTCATCACGGCCAATAACTGGGTCAATTAGTCCAGCTTTCGCCATTTGAGTAAGGTTACGTCCAAATTGATCGAGAAGACCTCCGCCATTTCCACCGTGTTTTGTTTGTGTTTGTTGTTGGTTGATTCCATTTTGTTGACTAAAGGCATTGCCTTTAAATAGGTCATCAAATGTGAAATTAGGGAAACCGTTCAATCCTGAAGGTATTTTCATGTTGTTCTTCTCCTTCGCATAACACTCACTGCAAAGTTGAATTTGTCGCTTTTCTTGGTTAAGTTGTAGATGTAATTGAACAGTAGCTTCATTTTGATTACATGCTTGACAAATCATAAACAAATACCTCCTTGAATTTTTGACTATCTTTGACTAATTAGATAAATGAAATAGGCCATGCATGATGATTCGTAGTGTTTGACCATCTTTGACCTTATGTCTACATTATACTTTGACCATTTTTGACTTTCAAGTGAAAAGGCCTAGCAATTTTTTCCGCTTGTTTCCGAAATAATAGCTCGTCTTATTTATAGAACTTGTACATATATATCAAGTAATATAGATAAAACAATGAGGTGGCTATTTGTGCGAGGGAATTGGGGAGCAGCATTCCAGATTGGTGCTGTATATGTAGGAACAATCGTAGGAGCAGGCTTTGCAACAGGTAGAGAAATTGTCGAATTTTTTACCCAGCACGGTGTATATGGCTTGGTTGGAATCTGCATCAGCGGTTTCCTATTTATATGGTTAGGAACAAGAATTATGATTATTGCAAACCGAATTCAAGCAAATTCATATAAGGAATTTAATGAATACTTATTTGGAAAAAAAATTGGGTTAATGGTGAATGCACTTATGCTTCTTGTCCTAATAGGAGTAACTTCCGTTATGCTTTCTGGTGCAGGAGCGGTTTTTCATGAACAATTGGGAATATCTTATCAGCTTGGAATCCTGTTGACGGGTGGGCTTTCCATCTTTGTTTTGACTTATGGAGTTAAAGGGTTATTTGGTGTGAACATGTTTGTTGTTCCAATTATGATATTCTTTAGTGTTGTTTTAGCAATAGAGGTCATAGCAAATGATGCAACGGGTCTATTAAGTCGGCCAGAAATCGAGTCGCATAGCGCTAAATGGCTGATTTCACCATTTTTATATTCGGCTTTTAATTTGACTATGGCAATGCCGGTATTAGTTCCGCTTGCAAAAGAAATTAACCATGAACATACATTAAGATGGGGCGGTTTTATCGGTGGTGGTGCGTTATGTCTTATTTTATTTACGAGCCATATATCATTATCCGCACTACCAAATGTAGAAGGTTTTGAAATCCCGATGGCTGAAGTAATGAAAAACTTCATGGCTGTGTTTTATTGGTTGTACATCCTTGTGATTTATGGAGAAATCTTTACGTCTGTGATCGGAAACCTATTTGGTCTTGAGCGCCAATTGAAAAATGTCTTGAAGCTTTCATCGATTTCAATTGTGTTTGGGATTCTATCAATAGCCTATTTGATAAGTCAATTAGGTTATGGCTCCTTGATTTCTTTCTTATATCCATTGTTTGGGTACATGAGTTTGATTTTATTAGTACTGTTGGCAAGACCGATGAAGCGCTAACCGAGGGAATAATCAAAACCTGGATAAATGAAACTATATAAGAGGAAAAATAAAGAGGTATAATCAACCTCTTTATTTACTTTTTTAGAGTGATTAACGGTAACTACTTAAATAACTAATGTACATCCTTAGAATAAGCGAATGTTTCTTTAAGGTGACAGGCCAGCTGTATTTCAAGAAATTCTTTAGGGTCATTAAAACTCAAATTCAGCATGTCTTCAATTTTTTTAAGACGCTGGTATAGTGTATTAATATGAACGTGAAGTTTTTTCGAAGTTTCATTCATAGACTTATTTAACTTTACATATGTTAACAATGTTTGTTCTAAATCATTTTTCTTTGATTTTGCTGTATTTAAAGGCTGGAAAAAGGTATTTATGAATTCCTGAATCTCATTGGTATCCTGATTAATAAACAAGCGATTAACCCCAATGCTTTCATATGCGATCATACCAGATTCTTTTTTATTAACTAGATAGGCAACTGCCTTCTTTGCTTCCTCATAACTCTTTCCTATGTGATATACTCCCTGATTTTCAGAACCAATACCCACACACAAAAACGAATCATTAATAGTTTTCCAGTTAGTAATAATTGTTTTTAATCCCTTTATCGTGTCGTCAGCTCCTGAATTGTGTGCAACTGAAACAAGTAAAATGATTTTATTATGAAATCCGTAGATGAGTTGCACGTCTTGGATATTCTTTTTTATCAATGAGATAATACTATGAATATCAGCACCAAGCTTATATAAATCTTTATAATTAACAAGTTCAATTAAGACCACATAAAACATATGAGAAGGATTTATGTTAAACTCTTTTCTTTTCTCAAGTAAGACTTCTGGCTCCTTGCTTTGAATCAATTCATTAAAAAATTCATGGAATTTCTTATAATAGATTTCTTCTAGTGTGTGTTTCTTTACAAGTTCAAGTGCGAGTAAAGAGCCACCCTGTTCGATAATAATTCGATCAATGATTGATAATGTATTAGAGTAGGGGTAAATAAAGCATCCAAGAAAAATAGTACCATTTAGAATCGGGTAAAGATAAAATTTTCCCTCTTCAGGCTTACGCAATTCCACGAAAACAGCATTTCTTCTATTTTTAAAAATAGTAGTAATTTCATCCACGCTAAAATAAATTTTTTCTTTCTCTTGATTATGGTACCAATCGTTTTCTAAATAGTCGTAGAAGGAAAACGGACCATTTATCATTTTTCCTAGTTCTCTAATAATGGACTTTAAACCTTTGTTTTGTATAGAAATCTTAATAAGTCTGTCGTGGACTTCGTTTCTTTTTGCGAGCTCATTTAATTGTTGCTTTACCTCTGTATAAAGACGTGCATTTTGAATTGCGATTGCAGCCTGGGATGCAAAGCCTTGTAAAAGTCGCACGTCATCATCAGTAAATTTTCCTACCTTATTAAATTGGTGAATCGTCATGACTCCAATACGCTTTTCCCCAATAGATATAGGTACACTAACAATTGCTTGAATTTCTTTTTCTTTATACGAAGACTTGATTATATGTAGATTTCTCTCTGAAATAGAATTCTCACTCATTACTTTATAAATCTGTTCTTTAGAATGATAAATTAACGGTTTTCCTTCCTTAAAAACTACACCCGTAATCGATTCTCCGACCTCCATTTTAAGCTTTCTGATGATCGGTTCAAATCCAACACTTGTCTTTGTGATAATTTTTTCTTGATCATAGTCATAGAGTTGTAGATAACCTGCATTTGCAACTGGTATTACTGATAATGCATTTTTTGTAATCCTCTCTAATAGGTCATCAAGGACAAGAGAAGAAGAAACAGAACGTATTCCCTCTATTAACATCTCTAGTTCTGCACCTTTAGCTTGGACTTGGCTTTTAGCATCTAGCAGTTCGAAGCATACATATAAATATTCCAAATCTCTTTCATCAAAGGGACAAGTTTTACTATTAGAGCGAAGAAGCACTTGATGCTTGTTCACGTAAGAAAATAAAACATATAAGTACCCTTTATTTATCATGATTTTGTATTTGCATTCTCCATTACTTGTTTGTGGATTAATATTCTCTTTTTTTAGATTCCCTTTTTTATATATAAGGTTGAACGAAGTATCGTGTGCTTTTTGTATCAAGATTTCATAGGAAGCTCCATTAAAAATTTTATCAAGATAAGATGAAATTTGTTGAATTGTTGTCATTACTAACCTCCTAGAATAAGAAAATGTAGAAAGTTCCATATCTGCCGGTTTATTAATGTAATTTATTACATTGTAATCTGTATTTTAATAAATTACTATAAGAATTAGAAAATATAGAATTTTCAACCATTAAATATTAAATGCGCTTTCTTTAGAGGTTAAAGGTTGTAATTAAAAGTAATTCGAAAAAGGAGGAAGATTATTTTGGAAAAAGTGTTACAAACGGCAAATAGCTTACCACTTTGGATTTTGGCTACACTGGTAGTTGGTATCGTAATCTTTCAAGCTATCATCTTTATTCGGCTTGCATCAAAAACAAGCCAATCCGTTGGTATGACACCTACAGATGTTAAGTCTGCAATAAGGGCTGGCGCGATTAGTTCCCTTGGACCATCATTAGCAATCATCGTTGTCGCTATTTCAATGATTTCTTTAATTGGAAGCCCCGTTACATTGATGCGAATCTCTATTATTGGATCGGCAGCAATAGAAACAGTTGGTGCAAGTATAGGGTCTAAAGCAGCTGGGGTTGATTTAGGTTCTCAAGGTTATACGTTACAAGCCTTTACAAATGCAGTATGGGTGATGTGTCTTGGTGGAATGGGCTGGTTATTATTCGTTGCTCTATTTACTAAATCTCTAGGGAAAATACAGAAAAAAGCAGAAGCTAATCCTAAAAATGTAACGATGTTAAGCACAGTATCAGTTGCTGCAATGATTGGGGCTTTTAGCTACCTTGGTGGGGGAGAAATGGTAAAAGGTATTAGTGAATTCGTCGTATTTATTGTTGCCTTTATTGTTATGCCCATCATTATTTGGATCGGAGATAAAACCCAGTTGAGGTGGATAAAAGAATGGTCATTAGGTCTGGTTATTATTGTGGGTATGTTTGCTGGTTACTTGATATCTTAAAAAAGAAAGTAGGAGAGCTATATGCCAGTTACTAGAGAGGAAAATAATCTATCTATAAACGAAGCAGTGCCAGTGTCTGCATCATCAATTGACTTTGAAACCTTTCAATTAAAGTCTCATTTTTGGGGACGCTTAACAATTTGGGGAATCATTGCATTAACATTAATTGTGCCTCTATATCTATCATATGTTCTTGGTTACCATCCAGGCTGGTCAACTATCATTTCAGGTTTTACTGCTTATGCAGCTATTATCATGTTTGTTTGGGTGCTGGAGCCGATTAGCTATTATCCTGTTTTGGGGGTTTCTGGTACATATCTTGCCTTTCTTACAGGTAATATCGGAAACATGTGTCTTCCATGTGCTTCGGTTGCTCAACGTGTTGTTGATGCAGAACCAGGAACTAAAAAGGGAGAAATTACTGCCTCATTGGCAATTGCGACTGCTTCAATCGTGAATGCTATCATTCTTATTTTAGCAATACTAAGTGGTTCATACATTTTAACAATCTTGCCTGAATCAGTCTTAAATAGCCTAAACTTTGTCCTTCCGGCTATTTTTGGAGGAGTCATTGCTCAGTTTGCTATAAAGAAGCCATTATTTGGTGTAGTTGGGATTGCATTTGGTTTATTTGTTAATTTAGGTCCTGTTCCCCGTGCCTTCCAAACATTTGTCTGCATACTCGGAACTGTTGTAGTTTGTTTACTTTTAGAGAAGTTAAAAAAACAAGAGAAAAATAATTAAAGCCTTGTTGTCGACCTTGTATTGAATTTTTGGGAAGGGGTGAAAAATCCATTTAGTAAATGGACTAAAAAATGAGTAAACAGAATATTTTACAGTGGATTAAAAACAACCAATCAGATTTTACTGAAATGGCAAAAAAAATATGGGAACATCCGCAAATTGCATATGAGGAAAACTATGCAAGTGATCTACAAGTGTCTAAATTAAAAGAAGAAGGATTTCGAATTCATTCCCCGATAGGAGGAATTTCTTCTGCATTTGTTGCGGAATATGGCTCAGATAAACCAATAATAGGGATATTAGGGGAATACGACGCTTTGCCTGGTCTTTCTCAAACAGTTAATACAGTTCAGGAACCAGTTATATTAGATGGACCAGGTCACGGCTGCGGTCACAATTTACTCGGAACAGCAGGGGTTGAAGCAGTAATTGCATTAAAAGAAGTTATGGATAAGTATGATATCAATGGGACTATTCGTTATTATGGCTGTCCAGCTGAAGAAGTATTGTCTGGAAAAACGTTCATGGCGAGAGAAGGCGTCTTTGACGATTTAGATTGTGCGTTAACCTGGCATCCATGGACATCTAACATGACATTAAATATGAGTATGCAAGCAATTGTATCCATTAAGTTTCATTTTAAAGGCATCCCAGCCCATGCGGCCGCCTCACCCCATGCTGGAAGAAGTGCACTAGATGCTGTTGAATTGATGAATGTCGGCACTAACTTTTTAAGAGAGCATGTGTTGGACGGTTCACGAATACATTATGTCATTACAAACGGGGGACTTGCTCCTAATATTGTTCCTGAACATGCTAGTGTTTGGTATTATTTACGGGCATCTACAAAAGAACAAGTTGAAGATATCCTTAGAAGGGTAGAGAAAATTGCTCAAGGAGCAGCACTTATGACAGAAACAGAGGTTTGTTCAGAAATCGATGCTTTTGCTTATGACACACTTCCAAATGAAGCTTTAAATGACCTCATGTTTGAAAATATGAATCTAGCAGAACCCTTGGCATATACTGTTGAAGAAGCGAAATTTGCTCAGGAATTGCTAAAGACAGTAGATTCTAACATCATAAAAATGACGCATAATTCTACAAATGAGTCCCTAGCGTCAGACTTACAAAATGATAAATCGACAAAGGGCAAAGTTTTAACTGGTTCAACAGATGTCGGTGATGTTAGTTGGATTACACCAGTGGGTTCAATTATGGCAACTTGTGCTCCTATCGGTATACAGTTACATACTTGGCAGGCCACAGCCTCATTTGGTTCATCCATTGGATTCAAGGGAATGCACTTTGCCGCGCAAACGATGGCATTATCAGCATATGATTTATTACTAAATAAAGATCATATACTTGAAAGAGCAAAAGAGGAGTTTAATCTAACCACAATAGATAAACCATATGTTGCAGGAATTCCTGAAAATGTTAAACCGAGAACGATAAATTTGGCCTAATTAAAGAAATCAAATATATTCCTAAAGAGACCTCTAATTAGGTAAAAAATGATTCGAAATGGAAAAATAATAATCTCAGGCAATGCGAATAAAATATCACCTAGGAGATCGGAGAAGGTATACTTACCATCCTTCGCTCTCCTTTTTCTGCGTTTCTTCATGTAATCATGCCCCCTTATTTAAAATAGTGGGAAAAGCACAAGTAAAAATAAATTGAAGACTAGATGGGAAAGGATTGTTAGAAAAATATTTCGTTTCCACATATATAATGTTCCCCAAACAACCCCACCTACAAATGTCGCAAGCAAGAAAAGTAGATTAAAGGTATAAACATTGGCAGACGTATAAAGAAGAGAGGAGATGATGATTGCGACTAGCTTGCTGTCGAACTTTGCCTCGATATTCTTCTGTATATAGCCTCTCCAAAAGATTTCTTCACCAGGAATAATGATGAGAAAGAGTACAACAAAATGCCAGGAAAGCTCTGGCTGAATCTTCATATATAAATCAGCTACCTCATCTAGCATGTTTGGAAAGAGGAATGCGGATCCCATTTTTCCAATCGAGAAAAGGCCATACATCATAATGCCTGAAAAGATAGCGATAGCTAGGTTGGATGCTGATATAGATTTATTATCAAAATTGGCGAAACGGATTGCTGCTGCTGATAAAAGGAAAAAGGATATGGTGAAAATCACCCAAAAAGGGATGGTGGACAAGAAACTCGTCGCCAATAAAATATGTACCAATAGTAATAAAAGATAAAAGTTTCTATGCATATTGTCGTTCCTCTTTACTTAGATTATGTCGTTGTCATTTTAACATGAACGTAAACTTTTTAGAATAAATAACTGACGGTGACTCATCCTAATGGTGATGATCTGAAAGAAGGAGAGATTCTACATGACACAATCAAAACGTCAACAAGAACGCCAGTGGACAGTTAGAAAACAATCACAAAACCCACATGGAAAAGTCAAATCCTTTGAACAGCTGGCTGAAGAAGCTGGCAAGGATACGAAAGAATAGGAAAACGCACGGCGCACACACTCTGCTTTGGGTGTGTGTTTTTTGGCGGAGGGTATCTAGAGGTGACTTGATATCCAGTATTACGCAGAAGGGGATCCATAAAAGTGGTATTTAGGTTGTGTTTTTCCATAGTCTTACAAAAGTGGTGGTATAAATAGGGTTTAATGGAGAGGTTTTTCCTAGATTTTACAAAAGTGAAGGTATAAAGAACGTTTATCGGCATGGTTTTTCCGTATTTATCCAAAACATATATCATAAAAGGGTCTTAACACTATAGTTTTTCCGGTTATTTCCAATTGTGGTGTCATATACGTGATATAACAGTAGAGTTTTTCCTGAAATACCCAAAAGTGAGAGTTAAAAAGCTTTGGAGTATCATTGGTTTCCTAAAAAATAGAAAATGACATAAGTCCAAAGGCACTGGAGTACCATCAACATCCTAAAAAGCGGTCCGTGACATACTTCCAGAGTTTACTTCAGAAGTTTTGTGGACCACATACAGCCAGATATCCTCAAAATTCCAATTCATTTTCATTGTGAAATGTCGAGAACCGAAATATAATTAACAAATGATAAAAAATGAAATGGAAAGAAGGATCATGATGGGTCAAGATGACATGAAGGATTATAAAATCGGAATCTTGTATACGACAATTGCGTATATTGCGTGGGGAGTTCTGCCTCTTTATTGGAAATTAATCGACTATGTCCCGGCAATCGAGATTTTAGCACACCGGATTGTATGGTCGCTCGTCTTCGTGCTAGTAATCATCTTAATTTCTAAAAAAGCGAACCAGTTGGTAACGACCCTCAAAGAGATTTCCAAAAATAAAACCAAACTAATTGGGATTATCGCTTCATCAATCCTTATTACAGTCAACTGGGCGACATATATTTGGGCTGTTAATACGGATCATATAATTGATGCTAGCTTAGGATATTACATCAACCCATTGGTCAGTGTCCTATTGGGGATTATCGTTCTTAAGGAACGTCTCTTGTTTTGGCAAGGAGTTTCATTTGTGTTAGCGGGTCTAGGTGTACTCATTTTAACTATACAGTACGGAAGTTTCCCATGGGTTGCGATTACACTCGCATTAAGCTTTGGATTTTATGGATTAACAAAGAAACTTGCAAAACTCGATTCCTTAATTGGGCTAGCGATGGAAACAATGGTGGTTGCTCCGATTGCTCTTATCTATTTGGGATTTCTATACAACCGTGGAGTTGAATCCTTTACTGGTGCAACATTTGACGTGCAATTATTATTAATAGGGGCTGGGGTAGCGACAGCATTGCCACTGCTATGGTTTGCAGCAGGAGCAAATCGAATCCCGTTGTCTGTGATTGGAATCTTGCAATATATCGCGCCAACTATAAGCCTTGTATTAGGAGTATTTTTATTTCATGAACATTTTACAAAAGCGCATTTCGTTACATTTTTATGTATCTGGACTGCATTACTTATATACTCCCTCTCAAAAACAAAATTCTTAACATCGATTCAACCGAAATTTACGAAAGATAAATCGTTAGGTGCATAATAAAAAAGGAGTCGACACAAATGGTCGGCTCCCTTACTTTTATATTGCTGTGACAATCTTATAGTTTTTATGATTTACAACAGTACGACTCTCTAAATCTAAATCTCTATAATTGTCCATATATGTTAAATCCACGATAACTGAGTTTTCATTTACTTTTTCAACGACGCCTTTTAGTCCTTCTTTGAACTCAATGACATCCCCAATTTCTGCAATTTTCATAATGTCACCTCCATAGAAATTCTATTAATCTCCAAGTAAAAGCAAGTCATGCTTTTACTTACAAAAAATCCATTTTTTTATATTTTGCCTTACTTTTGTAAAATAGTAAAGCGTTTTCATAATATTTTATTTAAAATTTATGTAAAAAATGTGACAATCTATAAATTTTTTTTTATATTATTTAATATGCCTGTCTAAAGGGAGCGAGAATAATGAACGATACAGGATTGGTCTTAGAAGGTGGAGGCATGCGTGGTGTTTATACCGCAGGCATCCTTGAATATTTTATGGAACAAAACATCTATTTCCCATATGTCGTCGGCGTATCTGCTGGGGCGTGTATGGCAGCTTCCTATCTATCAAGACAAATGGGAAGAAATCGTACGGTTAATATAGACTTTGTGAATCACCCAAACTACTTATCATTCAGGAATTTTGTGAAGCATAAGCAGCTGTTTGGAATGGATTTTATTTTTGATGAAATTCCTAATAAGCATGTCCCTTTTGACTATGAATCTTTTTATCAAGCAAAAGAAGAATTCGTCGTGGGTACAACCGATTGTGAAACAGGCAAACCTATTTATTTTCACAGAGAGGATTATGGGAATGACATGTTAAAGGTCATTCGGGCATCCAGTTCTTTGCCGTTTGTTGCGCCAATCATTGAATTTAATGGTAAGAAATTACTGGATGGAGGCATTACGGATCCCATTCCATTGATAAAAGCTCAACAGGATGGAAATCAGAAAAATGTCGTCATTTTGACTCGCAATCGCGGTTATTTGAAAAAGAAATCAAATTTGACATGGGTTGTGAGGCGTTCTTATAAACAATATCCTAATTTGGTTAAAGCAATTGAAAAACGGTATCAGCTTTATAATGAGACGATTGCTTACTTAGAGAAAGAAGAAAAAGCGGGTAGGGTTTTTGTATTTAGCCCGTCAGAGCCACTTGAGGTGGGAAGGATTGAAAGGGATCCTGTTAAATTAACGAACCTTTACGAGCTTGGGCTTAAGGATGCACATGCTCAGTTTGAAAAGTTTCATGAATGGGTTTTGGCATAAATGATATGAAAAGGTGCCTCACAGGAGACACCAATAATGTAAATCTATCTACCAAAACCGCCCATCATTCCAGGGCCACCCATCGGGCCCTGCTGCTGTCCGCAGGTGCAGCCAGGGCCATGAGGTCCATGAGGCATCATCAGATTTGGTGCCATTCCAGGGCCTTGAGGAGACATCATCCCAGGATTACCCGGTCCCCCAGGTCCGAATCCACCCATCTCACCAGGTGCCATCCCAGGACCTTGAGGACCAAAACCGCTCATGGGTCCAACACCAGGACCTTGAGGACCAAAACCGCTCATGGGTCCAACACCAGGTCCTTGAGGACCAAAACCGCTCATCGGCCCCACACTGGATCCTTGAGGATCAAAACCGCCCATCATTCCAGGTCCGCCCATTGGACCTTGTTGTTGTCCACAAGTGCAGCCAGGGCCATGAGGTCCGTGAGGCATCATCATATTTGGCGCCATTCCAGGACCATACGAATTAAATGCTGCGGGCATTACAACTTCGCCTTCGTTTGGACCAGCACCACATCCACAATCATCGCCCATCATGTGTTGGTGGGTGGGTGAAGGATAGCTACCTTGAACCTCTTGTTGGAAGCCAGTTCCTGGGTATCCCATTTGTGGAATATTCATTCCCATAGGTATTCCTTCTTGTCCGAAGCTAGCTCCTTGCGCAGGCGCATATCCCAAGCCTTGTTGGTTACTCATATTCGGATTAAAACCAAACGGGTTTTGATAATTTTTCATAAAAAACCACCTCGTTATTGTATTCAAACAGTTAAAAGCCAGCAAACATAATCTCAATTTTTTGAGAGAGCTTTTTAATTTTATATTTCGACATAATGCCTACTAGACATTTCCCCCATATCTTATGCCTAAGTATGTATAGTGTGTAAGATAGAGGTATAAATGGGTATTAGCCTTGTTTCTTATTTTTTGAACAATTATAATCTAAAAAGAGGTGTATACATATGAATGAAGAATTTGTAAATGAAATTTTAAATAAGCTCCGGGATGGAGAGTTAAATGAATACCTTGTGAAGAAGGATCAATTTTTGGAGTTCCGAAATACGTTGGTTAAGCGGGAAGATTTTAAGCATTTTAGAGGAATTGCCCATCACGGTGGGGATGTCATGTATCGATATACGGAAGCTGCAAGGAGCTAATGGGAAAAAAGTCACAGAACCCAACTTGACAGAGAACATAAAAATTTAGTAAAATTATCTTGAATTCGAGATAATGAAAAAGGGTGGATCGTATGGAAGCGAATGAAGCAGTAAATGTTCCTAACCTCTCCTTGAAATTTTTTGTCATACTATCTAGAGCATTTCGATCTGTAAATGAGCGGGTAGAAGAGGATGTAAAAGGATACGGATTAAATCTAACTGAGTTTGCTGTGTTAGAACTTCTCTATCATAAAGGGGACCAACCAATTCAACATATTGGTAAGAAGGTCTTATTATCGAGCGGAAGTATAACATATGTTGTGGATAAATTAGAAAAAAAGAATTATATTTCAAGAAAACCATGTCCAAAGGATCGACGTGTAACATGGGCGTCCATCACAGAGGAAGGTAAACAATTTATGGATACGATATTTCCAAAGCATGAACAGGCTATTGAAGAAATTGTTGGGGTGCTGTCTGATTCTGAAAAAGAAGAAATGATGGTGCTATTGAAAAAGCTTGGATATCATGCTGACAAACTGTAAAACTTACTAAATGAGGGACTATTCTATAAGGATATAAAGTGTATATTTCTTGACCTCCCTTTTTAATAATTCTATACTTTCAAAACATAGAGTAGAATAAATTTTACAAGTGGTAACATTAGAAAGGGAGAATTCTTATGGTTTCAGAAAAGGTGAAAGACCTTCTATTAAATAAAATGAGCATGATCCATAAACAAGGGGAACAGGATATTTGCTTAGTTGGACCTGTAACATTACCCGTTCAATTAGATGATCAAGTGGTAACTTTTAAATGGTATACATGGCTAAAAATGGAGAGTGGAATGAGTAAAGAGGAAGTACTAGATGCTCTCCCTACAACTAATTTAGCAGAAATGCAGCAATCATCTGTTCTTGTATATGGTGATTTTGACTCAGAACATGATGCGCTAATTAGAATGCATAGTATTTGCCATACTGGTGATATATTTGGAAGCAAGCGTTGTGATTGTGGTTTCCAATTACGGGAATCCATGAGAATGATTGTCTCAAATGGATCTGGGGCTCTCTTTTACTTAGCTAATCACGAGGGAAGAGGGATTGGCTTATTTTCAAAATCCTTAGCGTATATTCTCCAGCAAGAAGGGTTAGACACAGTTGAAGCAAACCTTGCATTAGGCTTTAACGATGATAGTCGCAACTATGAAGATGCCATTCGCGTGCTTACTGAGTTACGTTCGAAGCCAGTTACCTTAATCACGAACAATCCGAAAAAACTAGCTGCATTACAAGAATACGGACTATTATCAGATACTCATGTCCCACTTTGGGGAGATGTCTCTGAATACAATAAAAAATATTTAGCCACGAAGGTTGAAAAATCAGGTCATATACGAGTAAAAGAAAAAATTGCAAGTATCTAATACTAAATCAAGGGTAAGCCAAAAAATGATGGCTTACCTTTTTTCTACTCTTCATGTAGTATTATCTTGTTTTTTGTTAAAAAATAGTATGTACTATTTATAAATAGTTGGAAATCCTGTTGAAATGGGGGAGACGTAGTGGAAAGCTATGGTGCATTAATAAAAAAGCAGCGCGAATTTTTTTCTACAGGGAAAACAAAAGAAGTTGCTTATCGAATGGGAGCTCTTAAAAAGACTCGAAACATTATAAAAACAAATCAAAAGGAAATTATGGACGCATTACATAAAGATTTAAACAAATCTGAGTTTGAATCATATGCGACCGAAATTGGCTTTGTTTTAGAAGAGCTTAGGTTTACGATAAAGCATCTTGAAAAATGGGCGAAACCAAGAAAGGTAAAAACAAGCTTAACAGGTTTTGGAAGTAAAAATTATATTTATCCAGAACCATATGGGGTGGTCTTAATCATATCCCCTTGGAATTATCCATTTCAGCTTGCATTTGCACCATTAATTGGGGCTATAGCAGCAGGAAATTGTGCGATTTTAAAACCTTCTGAGCTAACCCCAAAAACGTCTGAATTACTAACAAAACTGATTCGTGAACATTTTCAAGAGGATTACATAGCAATTGTTGAAGGCGGTGTTGAGACAAGCACGGCCCTTTTAGAGGAAAAGACAGATTATATCTTTTTTACAGGTAGTGTGGCCGTTGGAAAAGTGATTATGGAGGCTGCAGCTAAACATTTAACACCTGTTACCCTTGAACTTGGAGGGAAAAGTCCTTGTATTGTCCACAAAGATGCGAATCTTCGATATGCAGCAAAGCGAATTGCATGGGGGAAGTATACAAATGCTGGACAAACTTGTGTCGCACCAGACTATCTGTATGTTCATAATGAAGTGAAAGCAGAATTTCTGAATCTGTTAACAGAGGCTATCCAGGAATTGTATGGGAATGCCTTAAGTAAAGAAAGTAAGTTTACGAAAATTGTAAGTGCGCGCCATTTTGATCGACTCACTTCCTTTATCCATAATAGTGGGGTTATTTTCTATGGTGGAGATGCTGATGTTGATAAGCTTTTGATTGAGCCTACAGTTTTAACTGATGTTACATGGGAACACCCGATCATGGAAGATGAAATTTTTGGTCCAATTTTGCCTGTAATGGGATACGATGATATCCTACAAACCATTGATGAGATTAATAAACGCCCAAAACCCCTTGCGTTATATATTTTTTCAGAAGTGGAACGAGTGCAAAATAAAGTGCTAGAATCCATCTCTTTCGGTGGTGGTTGTGTGAATGATACAGTTTACCATTTTACTTCACCCCATTTACCATTTGGCGGTGTAGGTGATAGTGGAATTGGTGCCTACCATGGGAAAGGAAGCTTTGATGTATTTTCTCATGAAAAAGGGATCATGAAGCAAACGACAAAGTTTGACCTTCCTTTGCGCTACTCAACAACCAAACATGGTTTGAAGCTGATTAAGATGATAATGAAATAACAGTAAAATGTTATTTATGTTAATAACATGACTGAGATGTTTGTAAAATTCAATCTGTATTTTTCCATCCTAACCAATATATAGGTGGTATATTTAGCGAGGATATTTTTTCCACTCATATTTTGAGGCAAAGTGTCTGTAAGGCTCAAGTATTCTACCACTTTTTGGGCAATGAAACGAAATATTACAGCTGTTAACCTTCTAGTAGAGCAAAAAACGACGATTACTAGGAGGAAAAAACATGAAAAACCTTAAAAAGATTGGATTTGCAACAGCATTAACATTTACCCTATTAGCATCAGGTGTGAGTGCATCGGCAGCAACTCATACTGTAAAAACAGGTGATACATTTTGGAATCTTGGCATGAAGTATGGAGTATCAGTTTTAGATCTTAAGAAAGCAAATAACCGAACAAGTGATATGATCTATCCAGGTGAAGAGCTTGAAATACCAGAGGTAGTGACGACTCAAGATAAGGAATTACTAGCAAAACTTGTACATGCGGAAGCAAAAGGGGAGCCATATGCAGGTAAGGTTGCAGTGGCTACTGTAGTGTTAAACCGTGTCGACTCATCTGAATTCCCTAATACGATTAAAGAAGTCATTTACGAAAAAACAACTGGCGGTTCATTTGCATTTAGCCCTGTAGCTGATGGTTCAATCAACCAGCCAGCTGATGAAGAATCAAAACGTGCAGTAGACGAAGCCATTACGTTCCGCGGACAAGGAAAAGGGTCATTATTTTTCTTTAATCCAGATAAAAGCTCAAATCCATTTATGATGGATAGAGAAGTAACAACTGTCATTGGAAATCATCGATTTGCAAAATAATACTTTTCAAAACACTCATTTCGTGTCATAGCGAAGTGGGTGTTTTTTTTAACATCCCAACATATAGTGAATATTATGAATGATTTTTGAAAGGGGAGCGGTGTTAATGACAGCAAAGGTACTGTTTTTCGGGGATCCAGGAATTGATGATTCGATCGCAATTATGTATGGACTGCTTAATCCAGAGATTGAGATTGTTGGAATCGTTCCTAGCTATGGTAATGTAAAACAAGAACAAGCTACTCAAAATGTTGCTTATCTATTATCGCTTGCAGGCAAAACGGATATCCCAATTATAGCAGGTGCAAAGGGACCATTATCAGGAGAGGTCACAGCGTATTACCCTGAAATACATGGGGAAGAGGGGCTTGGCCCGATTCAACCACCTGATACACTTCCTACCGCTGAGTTATTAAACTTTGATGAGATTTTTAAAATAATCGAAAAATATGAAAACGAAATCTATATTGTCGATGTAGGAAGATCAACATCTCTTGCGATTGCCTTCATCCTGGGTGGTGAGGTGATGGAAAAAGTTAAGGGGTTTTATATAATGGGAGGGGCTTTTTTTGTTCCTGGAAATGTCACCGCTGAAGCAGAGGCCAATTTTTATGGTGACCCAATTGCCTCAAATCTTATCTGTGAACGTGCACATAACTTGGCAATACATCCTCTTAATGTAACCATCCAAGCTATCTTAACTTCTGAAATTGTTGATCAAATTGTAAGGCAGGGAACAAATAATCCTTACCGAAATTTGATTCGTCCAATTTTTGATTATTATTATGAATTCTATAAGAAAAGCATGCCTGGTATTAAAGGGACACCACTACATGATGTTGTTGCCCTTAGCGCAATTGTAAATCCATCCATTATGCAATATGCAAGACGTAGAGTAAGGATCGAAATGTCTGGGATTTTAAAAGGAGTGAGCGTCGCGGATTTTCGTGCTAATCCGGACAAGGAGCCTGTTGAAACATTAGATCGGATTGCATTACGCATTGATTATGAAAAGTTCATAACTGATTTTATCCAAGTTATGACAAACGGAAGAGTGGCTAGGTAGTTATATGCAGTCCTTTAGGGGGTCGAAATAGTTTTTAGAATGAAAATGGGACATTGGTAGCATGAAAGTATTCGTAATTTTCGGAAAATATACCCAAGCTTTCTTATTCATAATTGGCATATAATGTTAATAAGGAAGCTTCCATTTGTTGCCTAAGGTCAAGCATTACCCAATCTGGACTTTAGGGGGTGATGACATGTTGTTGCATCTCGTGCTAGCAATCTTTATTGGTGGCTCTATGGGCTTACTGGGACATGCTAAAAAAAGGGGGAAAATAGAGAAACCTCGTGTAACAAAACGCTTCATCTACCTAGGATTCTTAGAAGAAATGCTTATTGGAACCATTGCAGCAGTATTAATTGTAGCTTCAAGTGACACAGAATCGATTTTTCGAGTCATATTCCTTTCGATTTTAGCAGGTTACGGCGGTGAAAAAATTATACAGGGATTTGGCGCAGGAAAACAAACAGATCTGCCAAACGAATTGCCACCAAAAAAACAGGAACAGGAGACCATTAATAAGAATGATGTTATTTGATTGTAAACAAATAAAAAAAGAAAAACGTGGTTTGTTTTAATGACTCTTTTTGCAGGAATACTGTGGGAAGGGTCATTTCTATTTTTCGGAAAAAAACTTGTCACAATATGGATGGGTCTTATGTCAACAAACTATGGACCGAAAACTAGTGTTGTTTCTATGAAAATGGTATAATCAGTAGCAATGATATGAAATGGAGGATTTATACTACATGATTACAGTTACAAATGTAGGTTTGCGTTACGGTGACCGCAAGCTTTTTGAAGATGTTAACATAAAGTTTACACCGGGAAATTGTTATGGACTAATAGGTGCAAATGGTGCCGGAAAATCTACCTTTTTAAAGATTCTTTCAGGTGAGATTGAACCACAAACAGGTGACGTGCATATGACACCAGGTGAGCGTCTCGCGATCTTAAAACAAAACCATTTTGAATATGAAGAACATGAAGTTCTAAAAGTTGTGATTATGGGACATGCTCGTCTATATGAAGTGATGCAAGAAAAAGACGCAATCTATATGAAGCCTGATTTCTCAGATGAGGACGGAATGAGAGCTGCTGAGCTTGAAGGGGAATTTGCTGAGTTAAATGGTTGGGAAGCTGAATCGGAAGCAGCTATCCTTTTAAAAGGACTAGGAATACCTGAAGATCTTCATGCGAAGAAAATGGCAGAATTGACAGGTTCTGAGAAAGTAAAAGTGTTATTGGCCCAAGCTTTATTTGGTAAGCCAGATGTTCTATTACTAGACGAACCTACTAACAACCTGGATTTAAAAGCAATCCAGTGGCTTGAAGAATTTTTAATTAACTTTGAAAATACTGTTATTGTTGTATCCCATGACCGTCATTTCTTAAACAAGGTATGTACGCACATGGCTGACCTCGATTATGGAAAAATCCAAATCTATGTTGGAAACTATGACTTCTGGTATGAATCAAGCCAGCTTGCTTCAAGAATGGCTCAAGATGCAAACCGTAAAAAAGAAGAGAAAATTAAAGAACTACAGGCATTTATTGCGCGATTTAGTGCAAATGCATCTAAATCTAAACAAGCAACTTCCCGTAAAAAGCTTTTAGATAAAATTTCACTTGATGATATCAAACCATCTTCTCGTCGTTATCCGTTTGTCGGATTCACACCAGAGCGTGAAATCGGTAATGACTTATTACGTGTAGAAGGTCTTACAAAGACAATTGATGGTGTTAAAGTACTTGATAATGTGAACTTTATTATGAACAAAGGCGACAAGATAGCATTTGTAGGAAAAAGTGAAATTGCAATCACAACATTATACAAGATTTTAATGGGTGAAATGGAAGCAGACAGTGGTACATTCAAATGGGGTGTGACTACATCACAAGCTTATTTCCCTAAAGACAACACGAAATATTTTAATGGAGATGAGCCAACATTAGTGGACTGGCTTCGTCAGTTCTCTCCAAATGATCAAAGTGAGAGTTTCCTAAGAGGATTCTTAGGCAGAATGCTATTCTCAGGGGAAGAAGTATTGAAAAAGCCAAGCGTGCTATCTGGAGGAGAAAAGGTACGTTGTATGCTTTCAAAAATGATGCTAAGTGGTGCAAACGTGCTTGTACTCGATGACCCAACAAACCATCTAGACCTTGAGTCTATTACAGCTTTAAATAATGGTTTAATTGCGTTTAAAGGTTCTGTATTATTTACATCGCATGACCATCAGTTCGTTCAAACAATTGCAAACCGTATTATCGAAATCACACCAAATGGTCTTGTAGATAAGCAAATGACATATGATGAATACCTTGAAAATACTGAACTTCAAAAACAAGTAGAAGCCATGTACGTATAACATTAAAAACCGTCTTACCTAATAGGTAGACGGTTTTTATGTGCCGGAAACAACATTTGAGTCGACGCCATCCGGGTCAAGGGTATTTGAAGTACTCACACGATTATTGTTTGTCACATGAAAACCTGTATTAAATGATCCCGACCCAGCGATTGTTTTACTGGTTGAAGTAGGGGAGACATAAAAGGAATTACCGGTGATGATAATACCCTCATTGCTGTTAATTTCAATCGGTCCTAAAAAAGATAGAAGCCATATGCTTTGCACCACCTTCGTTCATCTTCGTAGTACTAGCATATGGCTCCTATGGAATTGTGAAAGGTACAAACCCCTAAAATTTTAAAAAGGATAAGCCAAAGTAGCTTATCACTTACCTAATAAGGCTAATATTCCTTTAAAGATTAGAACAAATGAGAATACGATAATTGTAATTGCCCCAACTAGAGTAAATACGGAATGTAGGCTAGTTAATACGTTATCATATTCTGTTACTTTAATAAGGGCAAAACCTGCTAAAATACAAGCTAAAAATAATATAGACATTTTTTCCATATGATTTTTCCCTCCTTTCTTCATCATATGTCCAAATTGAGAGGAAAGTGAGGAAAACAACGATGTTTTACACATTTTTTAATAAACAGGAATAAAAATCGTTTTCGTGAATAGAATGGTCATGTCGGAAAAAAGTGGATAAAATAGAAGGTTTAAAAACGATAGGGTGGGTAAGATGGCATTAGTTAAAAATTGTATTATTGTAGTACTGTTTGCACTGTTAGTGGTGGGAATGATTTTACTTGGGGTAAGAACGATTGAGGCAAAGGGAAATCCAACAGTGATGAAGACTTCAGATGAATTATATGTTGAAAAAACCGTTCATTTCTAGGGGAATGACGGTTTTTTAATTGTAATAAATAGGAGGCCCAGTATATGGACCCCCTTATAGGTGAATTGTTACTGTTGTGAACCGTTTGAAAGCTGCTGCTGCGCCATTGCAACAAGGCGTTTCGTCATCTCGCCTCCAACAGAGCCGTTCGCACGTGCGGTCGTATCTGCACCAAGCTGAACTCCAAACTCATTGGCGATTTCTTCTTTCATTTGATCTAGAGCATTTTCGCTACCAGGAACCAATAGTTTGTTTCTTGCCATGATACATCACTCCCGACAGAAGTTTTTTGAGTAACCAAATGATTACTCATAATTAACTTTCCACGTAATAAAATAAACATGCTTGGGAATCAAGACCAATATTATTCCTTAATATGGGTAGGGGAAAATTAACTTTAGTTAGGTCAGAATCTTGGCCAGTTGGTCACAATTATTCAGAACAACTTCACAATGACATTAAAACGGGTTAAATTTTTCCTTAAGAAACTATTCAATCTTCAAACTTTCTTCCTGTAGTTTCTCCATTTCGACCTTCATCCATGTTGGGTCTAATTTTTCACCGATAAATACCAAAGTTGGTTTATAATTCATCAACTCTTTTAAGTAAATGGGTGTTCCATAGGAGTATTGAAATAAATATGTGTTGTTCGAATGGGTAAACTTTAAATAGCCCTTAATTCGGTATATTGTTTCAGGCATCTTTCTGAGCCATTCTTCAAACAAATCGAGATCAAGTGCATTTGAAAATGTATGCACAAATGTTTTTAGCTTCAAATCGAGATGTACATGTGCTCGCTCATGTGGTTTTCGTTCAGCTTTTTTAATTGTACGGAGATCATCAAGCTTCACCGATGCATGCTTCGTTAGCAAACTTCTTGCCTCGCTGTTGATGGATTGAATTTCAAAGAGCATTTGTCCTTGTTCCATTTCAGATAACTGGTCGATTTTATTAAGTAAAAGCACATCCGCATGACGAATCTGTTCGCGTAATAGCATTTGTAATTGAGGACTTAGGGAATCTCTTTCTCTCCAACGAATCACATCAATTAGGGTTACAATTGATTGAACAAATAATTGATCGGCAAAAAGCGGTGACATACATGCATCTAATACTTCAATTGGATGTGCAACACCCGTTGTTTCAATGTAGATAGCATCTAGGTCATAATCCTGTAATAGTCCTTGCAAATGAACCTCAAGCTGTCCTTGAATCGTACAGCATACACATCCATTAAGCAGTTCTTTAAGCGGAGTGCTATCTGAAACTGCGTTTGAATCAATCGAAACCTGACCTAATTCGTTCATAACTACAGCAACTTTTCGACCTAATTGCTTTTCTTGAGTAAGAATATTTTGTAATAAAGTGGTTTTACCACTTCCTAAAAAACCAGATAAAATAAAAACCTCAACTTTTTCCATAAAAACTCCTCATTTTAATAGTACATATTTTCCTAATTAAAGGTGAATACCTTCTATTATAGCGAATAATGGCAATTAGGGAAAAGGCGGAATCTTGTTAGTAGGAATTGACAGGAAATAAACAAAAAATATATACTAAAGTTAACTAAATTCGAAAGGAATGGGTAAGGGGCAATGGATAACTAATCTTATTTTCGTACCGATTTTTCAAAAAGAATGAGAGTCCAAAAGCAGGATGAAAAGGACCAAGAAGTTCAAGGCGACGCAGCTTTGAGTACCGGAGCGTATGCAATTAATACGTGAGGAACGGAGAAGCAAGTCAACGCAGAAATTCGATGTGTCATTTTCACCGGACTTTTGAACATCCTCTAAAGAAAAAACGTGTATCTAGAGAATAGGATTAGTCTGCCCATTTCCATGTCCATTAGTACATTATAAATGTACGTTTATTTGTGATGGGAAAATACGTCCTCTCTAGATACCGTCTAGGGAGGTTTTTTTATGACGATTTTAAAGATGACCGGGATTCAAAAAAGTTACGGAGATAAGATTATTTTAAATAATATTGAATTCACGGTCCAAAAAGGGGACCGAATTGGGATTGTCGGGGATAATGGCTCAGGTAAAACAACGTTAGCAAATATCATAACTGGGAAGATAGAAATGGATAAAGGGTCAATTGACATGCCTTTTGGCCCTATTTCAATTGGATATGTAAAACAGGCTGCAGAAGTAACATATGAAGAAATCGAAGAAGCGACTATTTCCGGGGAGATATTGGAACAAACGAGTCAACTAGGGTTAATGAAGGTACACACCTGGGACCAAGAAAGAGCAGTACATTTAAGTGGTGGAGAGAAAACAAAGCTATCCCTTGCAAAGGTATGGTCATCGTCCTCTGACCTTTTAATACTTGATGAGCCGACAAACCATCTTGATTTTAAAGGTGTGGAATGGCTGATTGAAGAAATGAAGGCATATCAGGGAGCCATTCTAGTTATTTCACATGACCGATATTTTCTTGATCAAACGGTTAGTCAAATTTTGGAGATTGAAGGAGGCAATTCATTCATTTATCAAGGAAATTATACGAATTACTATAAGGAGAAAGAAAGGTTGTATCAAAGCCAGCTTCATCGCTACGACATTCAGCAAAAGCATAAAGAAAAAATAGAAAACCAAATGAGCAATTTACAAACTTGGTCGGATAAAGCGCATCGCCAATCGACGAAAAAAGAAGGTTTTAAGGAATTCTATCGGGTTAAAGCAAAGAAAATGGATAAACAAATTAAGTCAAAAATGAAACGGCTTGAAAAAGAGCTTGAAAAGAATAAAATTGAAAAGCCGATCGAAAAGGATGAGCTGCAATTTCACTTCAAACAAAATAAAAAGAGAGGAAAACGAATCGTTGAAGTGAAAAATGGAGAAATGCAATTTGGAGAAAGAATCCTGTTTCAGAATAGCCACTTTTATGTAAAGTTTGGGGAAAGAATAGGCATACTTGGTGAAAATGGATGTGGGAAGACGACCTTGCTTCGCATAATAATGGGTGAAGAACGGATTTCAAGTGGGGAGTTATGGAAAAGTGATTCTTTGAAAATTAGCTATTTATCTCAAGATGTGACAGATTTAGAGGAAACGAAGACCATTCTAGAATATCTTGGGATTACCGTCAGAGACGAGATAAGTGAAGCTAGAACGATATTTGCAAACATCGGGTTTAATGCAGATAAAATCAAACAGCCCATCTCCACATTAAGCTTAGGTGAACGAACGAGAATTAAGCTTGTTAAACTTTTATTGGATGAAGTTGATATACTGATATTAGATGAACCAACCAATCACCTTGACCTTGTAAGTCGGGAATCATTAGAAAAAATGTTACAGTCCTTTCAAGGTACAATTTTAACGGTATCCCACGATCACTATTTTCTTAAAAAAATGTGTGAGAAACTACTTGTTTTTGACAATCAAGTCATTAAAAGAGTTGAGATGGGACTAGAAGAATATCAGCAAAAAAATCATCAAGAACCTAAGACAATACAAAACAAGGAAGAAGAAAAGCTACTACTTGACAATGAGATAAGTGCGACAATCGGCAAATTATCTTTACTTTCAAAGGATGACCCGATGTACGAGGAGTTAGACAAAAAATTGTTAGCGTTAATGAAAAAGAAAAGAGAACTATGAAAGCCTTAAAAAGGAGAAAAAAGTTCAGTGTCACTTCAACACTGACGAGTTCCTTTTTATGTTCCAAACAGCCCCATTATCAAAATAAAAACATATACGAATCATATTCATTGTCAAAAAAAGCAACTGAGCAAAAACAACATCAAATCTTCGGACAGTGAAGGCAAAATTATCGTGGTCTTGTCCGAAGGTGAGGTAACTTCAGACAAGGGAAGGCAAAATCATCGCAGTCTTGTCCGAAGGTGAGGTTAGTCTTAATAGTGGACAACGTAAAATGAGATTTTATTATATAATACAATCATCATTTATAAGGACGTGTCCAGGTATGGGAAAACATTATGATCAAGAATTCAGAGATTATGTTTCTAAATTAGTTATTGAAGAAGGTAGAAAAGCAGCTGATGTTGCACGTGAATTAGAAATCTCATCTAAGTCCATTAGTCGGTGGGTTTCAGCGTATCGACAAAAAAACTGTGGAGAAACGAGTGATAAGTATTTAACGCCCAATGAGGTTGAAAAATTAAAAAAACAACATGAAAAAGAACTAGAAAAACTAAGAGAGGAAAACGAGATCTTAAAAAAGGCCATGCACATCTTCACCAAAAACCAAGCGTAGTTTATAGTTTTATACTTGACCACTCTGAAGAGTATGCTATTTCGAAGATGTGCAGTTTATTTAATGTATCGAAGAGTGGATATTATAAGTGGCTTAAAAAATCTAGAGTTCTATCGGAAAAAGAGGATTATCGTTTAGAACTTCAACAAAAAATAAGTAAATCATTTCATGAGAGTTTTGGAACTTACGGCAGTCCAAGAGTACATTCTGATTTAGATGAATGGGGTTATTCGGTTTCGGAAAAGACTGTAGCTAGAATCATGAATGAAATGGGTTTAAAAGCGAATCAAAAAGCGAAATTCGTGGTCACCACAGATTCAAACCATAATTTAAACACATATCCTAATCTGCTTAATCGACAATTTAACGTAGAAGAACCTAATAAAGTTTGGGTTTCTGATATTACGTATATCTGGACGGTAGAAGGCTGGGTGTATTTGTCCTCCATTATGGACTTATGTTCAAGAAAAATTGTGGGTTGGAACCTGGGGTCAGATATGAAAAAAGAGTTAACTATTCAAGCATTAAATATGGCCATTGTTTTAAGGCAGCCTGGCGAAGGTTTAATTCATCACTCGGATCGCGGTTCTCAGTATTGTGCCCAAGATTATATCGATATTATGGTTGAAAATAATATGGAAATCAGTATGAGTAGAAAAGGTGATCCATACGATAATGCTTGTATCGAGTCATTTCATTCCACAATCAAGAAAGATTTAATTTACAGAAGGCGATTCAAAACAAGAGAAGAGGCAATAAAAGCGGTCAATTATTATATTAATAATTTCTATAATGAAAAAAGAAAGCATTCAACTTTAGGATATACTTCTCCAAATGAATATGAGAGAAATCTTCAACCAACAAATGATGTATTTATCTCATAAATTAGACTTTTGGTATTAGAAATGAGCAGTCATGTTTTCGACTGGTCATTTCTAATACCGTACCAAACGAAGTGCGGTAGCGTTGAGTTATAAAAAGTCTCAAATTTTATTGTCCACTTTCTTGACAGAAGACCAAAGGTGAGGTAACTTCGGACAGGGGAAGGCAAAAACATCGCAGTCTTGTCCGAAGGTGAGGCAACTTCGGACAGGAGAAGGCAAAATCACGGCGTCTTGTCCGAAGGTGAGGTAACTTCAGACATAGGAAGGCAAAATCATCTCAGTCTTGTCTGAAGGTGAGGTAACTTCGGACAGGGGAAGGCAAAATCATCGTTAGTGTGTCCGAAGGTGAGGTAACTTCGGACAGGGGAAGGCAAAAACATCGCGGTCTTGTCCGAAGGTGAGGTAACTTCGGACAAGGGAAGGTAAAATCATGGCAGTCTTGTCCGAAGGTGAGGTAACTTCAGACAAGGGAAGGCAAAATCATGGCAGTCTTGTCCGAAGGTGAGGTAACTTCAGACAAGGGAAGGCAAAATCATGGCAGTCTTGTCCGAAGGTGAGGTAACTTCGGACAGGGGAAGGCAAAAACATCGCGGTCTTGTCCGAAGGTGAGGTAACTTCGGACAAGGGAATGCAAAATCATCGCGGTTGTGTTCAAAGTAGAGGTAACTTCAGACAAGGGAAGGCAAAATTATCGCAGTTGTGTACAAAGTAGAGGTAACTTCGGACAAGAGAATGCAAAATCATCACTGTTGTGTCCGAAGTCAAGGTAACTTCAGACAGGGGAGGCAAAATTATCGCAGTTGTGTCCAAAGTAGACGTAACTTCGGACAAGAGAATGCAAAATCATCACTGTTGTGTCCGAAGTCAAGGTGTCTTCGGACAAGGGAAGATAAAAACATCGCGGTTGTGTCCAAAGTAGAGGTAACTTCGGACAGGGGAAGGCAAAATCATCGTTAGTGTGTCAGAAGTAGAGGTAACTTCGGAAAAGCCAAGGCAAAATTATGGTAGTTGTGTCCGAAGTCAATATAAAAAATGTAAGCGTGAATTCGTTTGTGAATTCACGCTTAAAATGTATTGTGATTTACTCTTTTACTACCCAAATTTGGAACCCGTCACTTCAACACCGAACTCTTTTTCTTTTAAGCCCCTTTTTCGAGTGGAGTGTATTGTATTGGGCGCTTTTTTTGTACTGCAATCACCAATACAAATAAAATGATGCCCATACTACTGAATAAAACATGTGGATATATCAGCAATAGACCACTCGAGATTAACAGTATGCGGTCAAGGTAAGTCGCACATTTTTGTAGCCAGCCAATCACGCCTGCGCTAAGTGCAATAACACCGATAACCGCAGTTAAGAATGAAACAAAAATTTCAATAGGTGGACCATCGAGCAGAAGTGCAGGTTCTAAAACAAACATAAATGGAATGATGAAGCCCACTAAACCTAGTCGAACTGCTTCTATCCCAACTTGGTTTGGGTTGCTATCGGCAATACCGGCAGCGGCATAAGCTGCTACTGCAACAGGTGGTGTAATCGCTGAAAAAATAGAGAAATAAACAATAAATAAATGGGCAGCCATTAATGAAACACCTAATTCCATTAAGGCTGGAGCAGCTAACATCGCTGTTAAAATATAAGCAGCAGCAACCGGCATTCCCATTCCTAAAATAATACAAATGAGCATAACTAGAATCAAGGTAGGAAGGAGCATACCTTCAGTTAGTCCAAGGACAATACTCGTTAATTTACCACCAAGTCCCGTTGACATGATACCTGAAATGACTAGCCCAGCCGCGGCACAAGCTGTTGTTACTGGGATAGAGGATTTTGCACCATCAAGCATCGCTTCAAAAATTTGCTTAACACCCATTCGGGTTTTTTTACGAAACCAGCTAACTACGATTATTGCTAATACACCGTAAAAACCAGTTCTAGATGCGCTATAGCCATTTAAAAGAAAGAAGAGTAAGATAACCAATGGGATAAAATAGTACCAGCCTTCTTTTAACACGTTTGAAACGTTAGGAATGTCTTCTTTATTCGCCTTTGGTAAATCTAATCTTATTGCCTCAAAATGAACCATCGCAAGCAATGAAGTATAGTAAAGTATTCCAGGAATAATGGCAGCAATAACAATCGAAATATATGGAATCTGAGTAATTGCTGCCATTAAAAAGGCAGAGGACCCCATAATTGGTGGTAAAATACTACCACCAGTCGATGCAGCTGCCTCAACTGCTGCCGCAAATGTTGGTTTGTATCCGGAACGCCTACTCACTGGAATCGTAAATGAGCCTGTTGTTACAACATTCGCTGTTGGGCTACCAGAAATCATGCCAAAAAATGCACTCGCAATGACGGCCACCTTGGCTGCTCCACCGCGGGTTCTTCCAGCAAGAGCTGTCGACAACCGGAAGAAGAACTCACCCGCACCCGCCTTTTGTAAAAACGCTCCAAATAGTAAAAACATATACACGAATGATGCTGCAACTGCAATTGGTGAACCCCAAAGGCCGTTAAAGCTATAAGCTAGATCTTCAACTACTTCGGAAAACGAAAATTCCCTATGCCAAATGAGTCCGCCTAAATGATGGCCCCAAAGTGCATAACTGATTCCAATTAAAACGATGATGACGATCGGCATTCCAATCGTGCGACGTGCTGCTTCGATACTTAATAGGACAAATACGAAGCCAACAAAAATATCCAAAGGGGACATAGGGTCGACAATTGGAATCCGTTCCGAAATTCGTTCAGCGTGGATATTAAAATAACATCCGGCACCTAAAGCTAAGAGTGAACAAATATAGTCAGGGATTGTCGGTGTAGCGCTTGTTCTGCTTTGTTTTGAAAAACTATAATATAAAAAGGTCAAGATTAGAATGAAAGCTAGATGAGTTGCCAACAGTTGGATCGGATCTAGTTTTCCCCAGACAACAGACACAATTTGGAATAGTGATAAGATGAATGCAATACTTTTAAAATATTTAGCAGCGGGACCTGTCAAGTCACGCTTTTCACCTTCAGAAAAGGTTCTAGTTATATAATTTGTAAAGCCCATTATCTCGGGAACTCCCTTCTAAATTTAATGGATTAGTCCTTTTTCTACGAAAAATTTCTTTGCACCAGGATGAAGAGGGACCTTCCCAACTTTGCTAAAGTTTTCGTCTGATAGCTTCTTAAATTCCTTATGGACTGTGCCTAGATATTCTACATTTTCATAGATAGCCTTTGTAACGCGATACACTTCTTCTTCAGGAACATCCTTGTGAACAATTAAAATAGCAGGGGTATATAGGGTGTGTATATCTTGATTTAAAAAATTATAACTCCCTGCCGCTATTGTACCTAGCTCCATTCCTAGCTTATCTGCTACATCTTGAAGTATATCTTGGTCCATCGAAATAAATTTCATGTCATTTGTGATGGCCGCCTCTAAAATATCACTGGATGGGACGGATACTGCATCTCCTGTTGTATCGATTCGATTATCTCCCATCAATTCAAACGTTTTTGAACCACTTAAATGATCAACAGAACCACCCCAAGATGCTATATCTTTATAGGTTACATCGTACTCTTGTAAAATCGTTCGGGTTATGATTTCACCCGCAGAGCCCCTTTGGTCAACTGCTAGCCGCATCGGTGCTTCCTTTTGAATCACCTCGTCCAATGAATCGAATTCCACGTCAGCTCGTGCGATTAATTGATAATAGTTAGCAGGAATCACCACACTAATCGCCCGTATATCTGGATAGGCTTCTTTATAAGGTTCTGTTCCACTAAATGCTGCGTAAGCTGTCATGGCATAGGAGATACCATAAGGGACCGTGTTTGTTCCAACACTAGCCGGATTCTCAACAATTCCGCCAGGCTCAACCGTAATAAGTGAACCTTTATTTTCACGACGAATCGACTCGGCGATACCTTCTGTAAAAACAGACCATGCGCCACCTGTCCGTCCGCCAATAATAGTCGTTCGAATATCGCCAGTATCAGCGACAGACACCGCACCAACTTTATTCAAGCAACCTGCTAAAAGAATACTGCTAATTAAAAGTAAGAAAGAATAAATCCAATTTTTTTTAGACATTCACATTACCCCCAAAGGTCATGCTACCCGAGTTCCACCCGTACTTTTAACAAGTCAGATGTACTCGGGTAGCATATCATCATTCATTGAAAGAAGATTTCTTGTTACCTTCTTTTACTTGCAAGCTAATATCAAGGGCTTTTACTGAATGGGTTAAAAATCCTAATGATATATACTGGACACCGGTACCGGAATAGGTGGCTAAATTATCTAAAGTTATTCCGCCAGAGGCTTCGGTGATGATTCCCTTTGGTACTAACTTTGTGAAGTCATTCACTTCTTCAGGGCTACGATTATCGAACATAATCACATCTGCTCCAGCTTCCACAGCTTCCAAGACTTCTTCTTTGTTTTCCGTTTCAACTTCAATCTTTACCATATGGCCAATTTTTTCGCGTACCGCTTCAACCGCTTTTGTAATCGAACCGCAATAGGCGATATGGTTATCCTTAATCATAACCCCATCATAGAGCCCAAAACGGTGATTTTTGCCACCACCCGTTACAACTGCATACTTATCAAGCATACGAAGTCCTGGAATGGTTTTTCTAGTATCACAAATACGAATGGAAGGGTCGTTTAAAGCTTCTACACATCTGTTTGTAACGGTTGCAATTCCACTCATTCGTTGGATAAGGTTCAGTATCACTCTTTCACCAGTGAGTAGGTGGGATGTCGGTCCACTTACTGTTGCGATTGAATCGCCAGCATAAACATAATCTCCGTCAGAAAAACGAAGCTCGACTCCAATGGTAGAATCTAATAAGCGATAGGCTTCCTTAATAATGGCTAATCCAGAAATAATTCCTTCCTCTTTAGCAATAAATACGCCTTGACTTGTTTGTTCAATTGGGAAAATTGATTGACTTGTTACATCCAGTTCACCTAAATCTTCAAGTAAGAACTCCTGTAACATTTTACGCAATTTTAATAGATTCATAGTTTTTCCTCCTAGGATAAATAAGTTTGATAATAATTTCACAAACTTAGGTAAGGTAATTTTTGGTTATAAAAAGTTTAAGGGATACATCTGGAAATACAAGTGTCTTGTCATCTATATTTACATAATACTATCTAAAATTCAATAGCATCAATAAATAAAATTATTGGCTATTTTATAATTAAAAAGAAAAAAACACCACTGGAAGAGAAAATCCTCCAATGATGCCTATATATGACTTGTTAAATTTACTAGAGACAATATTATATTAGAATGCCCAGTCCCCTTTACGGAAAACGGGTTCGGTGGTGCCATCATTCGTAATGCCGTCGATGTCCATTTCACCTGAACCGACCATGAAGTCAACGTGTGTGATACTTGAGTTTGCTCCTTTTATTACAAGCTCTTCCCGCGACATTGTTTTACCACCTTCAATACAGAAGGCATATGCGTTTCCGATTGCAAAGTGATTGGAGGCATTTTCATCAAAAAGAGTATTGTAAAACAGAATTTTTGATTGTGAAATAGGTGAACTATGTGGAACTAACGCAACCTCACCTAAATAGTGACTGCCTTCATCTGTTTCCACAAGGCGTTTGAGTGTGTCTTCACCAGCTTCAGCCTTTACATCCACGATTCGTCCATTTTCAAATGTGAGCGTAAAGTTATCAATTAAGCTTCCCCCGTAATTGAGTGGCTTCGTGCTGCTTATATAACCATTTACACCTTCTTTCGCAGGAACGGTGAAGACCTCCTCTGTTGGCATATTGGCTACGAATTGAATATTTTGTTCGTTTTCACCACCACCGCCAATCCAAACGTGACCCTCAGGAAGTTCTACCATCAAGTCAGTTCCAGGCGCTGTATAATGCAATTTTTTATATTTTTTCTTGTTTAAGTACTCCACTTTTGCATGCAAAGTTGCATTGTGATCCTTCCAAGCTTGTACGGGATTTTCCGTATCTACACGAGTTGCTTGGAATATCGCTTCCCATAACTTTTCAACTTGTTCTGCAGAGGAGAGGTCTGGGAATACTTTTTCAGCCCAGCTTTCTGATGGCACAGCAATAACGGACCAGCTTACTTTATCAGCTTGAGAATAATTCCTGTATTTTTCCAGTGCTTGACCAGCAGTTTTATTTGCATTGGCAATGCGCTCAGGATTGACACCTTTCAGTAAATCTGGATTTGATGAAATGATAGACAAAAAGGCAGCTCCGTTTTCAGCGAGTTCTTCCATTCCTTTCGCTTTCCACATTGGGTAATCCAGGAATGCTTCATCTGGTGCTAAATCAAAGCGAGTGCGTGTAATTTCGTCATCATTCCACTCGACATATACATTTCTTGCTCCGGCCTCATAAGCTTTTTTTACAACTTTTCTAACATATTCTACAGCTGAGATAGGTGCATTGATAAGTAGGTTTTGTCCTTGCTGTACATTAACACCTACACGCACAGCTAAGTCAGCATATTTCTCTAACATTTGTTCGAACGTACTCATATGTATTCTCCTTTGCAACGTGCTATTAACCTAACACGATTGTGTTATATTTCTTTTTTAGTGTAACAGATACAATATCAACCATGAAATACATTTTTATGAAATTAATGTCTTAAATTGAAACCCTTACCACCCCTTCATCGTATTAAAAGTATGAGGAAGGAGTGGTTTTTTTATGTCCAACAAACCAGTGCTTAAACTCCCAAAAACAATATCTGAAAGAATACTAGAAACGCTATCAATTTTATTTTTAGTTGGTATTTATGTTTACATCATCGTAAGTTGGGGTGAAATCCCGGATCGAGTACCTACCCACTTTAATATCTCTGGTGAGCCAAATAGCTGGGGCGGTAAAGGTAGTGTTCTCATCCTCCCAATCATTGCAACCTTTTTATTCAAGACCATGTTTATCTTGAGTAAGTTTCCGCATATTCATAATTACCCTGTTGAGGTGACACCCGAAAACGCAGAAGGCATATATAGAGCATCTCGAAAAATGCTCGTCGTGATGAATTTCCTTCTTACGTTTTTCCTAGTGATTGGTGCATTGGAAATGATTAACGTCGCCCAAGGAAATGAAGGTCTAGGCATATGGTACATGATTGGTTTTTTTGTGTCTCTTTTTGGGACAATGGGGTATTATATGTACAAGATGTTTAAAATAAGGTAAGTGGGGAAGAGTGTCAAAGTGACCAGAGGGACGGTTCTCTTGGTTCCTTATAAGGACCATAAGAACCGTCCCCGCGGTACCAAATTACATAAAAGGTAGGAAATAAACATGTTACTTGAAATTATTGTACAAGACGCAGTAGATGCAAGAATGGCCGAAGAACATGGTGCAAATCGTTTAGAATTAGTAACGGCAATGACAGAAGGAGGTTTAACACCTTCGTATGGAGTTATAAAGGATGTTGTTCAAGCGGTCTCCATTCCTGTTCATGTTATGATTCGTCCTCATGGGTACTCATTTATATATTCAGAGGAAGATAAGCGAGTGATTTTGGAAGATATAAAGGTTTGTAAGGACCTTGGTGCCACAGGAATTGTTTTTGGTTCATTAACGGAAAGCGGAGAGATTGATGAAGCCTTTCTTGACATAGTGATTGCAGCAGCGGATGGAATGAAAATTACCTTCCACCGTGCAATTGATGAAGCAAAGGATATTATTGAGGCATATAAGACCCTTCAAAAATATAGTGATTCTATCCAAACGGTATTAACCTCTGGAGGAGCGCCAAAGGCGTTAGAAGGTGTAGAAAATCTTAAGGAAATGATTGCATTAGCTAACGAAAAGCCATCACCGGTCGTTATGCCAGGATCTGGCTTATCACACAACAATATTGTAGAAATTCATGAAAAAGTTCATGCAACCGAATACCATTTCGGCTCTGCGGTTCGAATAAATGGGAAGTTTAGCGAACCGATAAATGGGAATACTATTAGTACGATAAAACAAATATTAGGTTAATACAACATGGATGTCTGAATGTAGATTTAGACGTCCTTTTATTTTGGTAAAAATCGATTGAACAGATATCACGCCGTTAGAAACAAAGAAGTTACGGCTAGTCACGAAAATGGAGAGTGAAAACCTTGGAAGTTCTCATTAAACACCTCGAAACGATATGTAATAAGCATTTATTAACGGAAAAAATCTTACTTGTGGATTCATATATGATTGGCGAACAAATACTAAGGCAATTTACTCAAAATAAAAATAATGCGGTAAATATCAAAATCAAAACTGTTAAGGATCTTGCACTTGATGCCTACTCTAAAGAAGAAAACCAACTCATCAGTGACACACTAGGAACTCATTTTATGTATTCCCTACTGTCGGAGCAAAAGATGGACTTTCGCTATTTTCAAGAGGTTGAAATCACGCCGACTTTAAGCCAAAGGATGTACCAAACAGTAAAGTTATTGCGCCTGGATGGCTACACAAGTAGCTCAGTTTCGAGGGAAGATTTTGTTTCACCTGCAAAAGGCGAAGATATGATAAGAATATTAGCGACTTATGAAGAACTTCTTCATAAAAATAAAATGATTGATGAAGCCGAGCTTTTCAGGAGTGCTCTAGGAAAATATCACTCTAGAAACCAAGTCTTCATTTTTCAGAGCAACTTAAGGTTAGCTTACCTTCAAGTAGAATTTATAAAGAGTATACTTCCAGCAAATTACTTCCATTTACCGATGGAAGCAGTACGAGGTATGGAGATACCTGAAAGCACTTCTTTTTCAAAGGTTGTTTTCGGTGGCGAAACACCATTAAGCTATCTTTTTGATGTAGAACATTGCCAAACAACGATTCCGACACTTTCCCTTTTTTCTGCTAAAACGGAGGATACGGAGCTAAAGGAAGTACTATTTCGCATGAAGGAAAAAGGAATCAGGTTTGATGAGGCAGTAATCTTTTACACAGCAAGTTCGAAATATATAACCACTATGTATCATCTAGCGGAACGAATGCAACTCCCTGTGACGTACGGTGAGGGGATTCCAATTGGTTTTACGCGTCCTGGAAAGTTTGTGGCAGGCATCCTGGCTTGGATGAAGGAAGTTTATAGTGTGCTAGTCTTCTTGGACCTTCTTCAGGAAAATTTACTGGATTTGAGAGAAGACGCGCCGTCAAAAGCTAGAATTGCAAACTTGCTAAGGGATGCACATATTGGTTGGGGGAAAGAGCGTTATCTTTCACAAATCCATGACAAAATCAATCAACAAAACACTTCAGAGGAACGAATCCAGCATTATCAATGGCTATTAAAATGGTTCTCATCTGTATTCAAACAAACACCTACAATCCAACATGATGGAACCATTGTCTATAGTGATCTGCTAAAAACGATTAAATATTTTCTGCAAAACTATTGTAAAGTTTCTTCCGTATTTGACCAACTAGCGAAAGAGACATTATTAGGTAGAATTGATGACCTGTTGCCCTATGCAAATGAGGCTATAATAGAAGTTTATCAAAAATTTGAGGATGATTTTTTGTCAATACATATTGGCCATTCCCGACCAAATCCTGGCTTTTTACATATTTCGTCCTATAAAAATGGTATCTATTTGAATCGTGAGCATGTATTTATTGTTGGAATGGACAATCAACGGTTTCCAGGGAGTTCAGGGGAAGACCCATTATTGCTTGATATAGAACGTGAGAAATTAGGTAGATTCCTTCCGTTAGAAAAGGACAAGGCGAAACGCAATCTCTATCTCATGTCTCAGCTATTAGCCTCAGCTGCAAACCATGAGATTACCGTGAGTTACTGCAGATTTAACGTTAATGAAAACCGAGTAATATCACCCGCCTTTTTGTTTTTGCAATGCTACCGAATTCAATCAGGTGATATTTCGGCAGATTTTACAACTCTACAAAAGAATGTTCCTGGTGTGGATAGAAAACACATAGTAGCTAGAGAAGATTGGTGGACCTACCACATCATAGATTCTCAAACTAATCTTAAAGCGGAATCTGTATTAGATGGGCATGCAAATATTGCAAGAGGACTTCATGCTGAAAGGATGAGGCAAGACCCTGCCTTCACCGTGTATGAAGGGAAAATAGAAAGTGATACGTCAGAGTTTGATCCTCGTAACAACCAAGATATTACGATTTCTGCAGGAAAACTTGAAAAGATTGCTAAATGCCCATATGCCTATTTTTTAGAAAATGTTTTGAGACTAAAAGTAATTGAGGATATTTCCTATGACCCGACTCGATGGCTTGACGCAAAAACGAGGGGAAGTTTGCTACACGAGATTTTTGAGAAGTTCTATAAAGAAATCAAAGCCCGTAATGAAAGACCTTCCTTCGAAAAACATATACTCTTGCTAACCAAAATAGCAAAAGAGAGGATAGAATTTGTAAAAACGCTCGTTCCACCACCAAATGCACGAACGGAAAGACTTGAGAAGGAGGAAATAATCGAGTCGTGTGAAACCTTTTTGAGAATCGAAGAAGAAAATAATGAGTTAGGGGAACCCTTGTATTTTGAATATTCCTTTGGTGAAGACGCACCAGCAGTGATTGAACTTCCATCAGGAAAGGTTCATGTTAGGGGAATCATCGACCGAGTTGATCAGTTACCTGATGGTTCATACCATATTATTGATTATAAAACGGGAAGTAGTTGGGGATATAAGACACAAGAGTTTTTTAAAGGTGGAAGACAACTCCAACATCTCCTCTACACACTTGCAATTGAAGCGCATTTGGGAATAAAAGATGGAGCGGTGAAAAAGAGCTCTTATTTATTTCCAACCCGAAAGGGAGCAGGGAAACGATTTGAACGAGAGCAGGAAGAAGCCACCCGTACAAATGGAAAGGACATTTTAGACAAGCTTCTTTCGATTGTGGAACATGGGCATTTCACGATGACTGATGATGAGAATGAATGCAAATTCTGTGAGTTTAAACAAATATGCAGACGTTCCACATATGACAAAGAAACATTAAAACAAAAACAACAAGACGAGACGGCAAAAGGATTAACAAGTTTTAAGGGGGTGCGCGCCTATGACTAAGGTAATTGTTGATCAAGAGGCAAGAGAAAAGATTACAAATGTATTGAATCAAAACTTTCTCGTAGAAGCTGGAGCGGGTTCGGGGAAAACGACAAGCCTAGTTGATCGAATGGTCAATCTTATATATACAGGAACGGCGAAAATAGATGAGGTTGTCGCGATCACATTTACAAAAAAGGCAGCAGATGAGCTTAAAACACGATTCTTAACCGTTCTCGAAAAAAAGTGTAAAGAAGAATCAGACCTGGACGTAAAATTTCTGCTTGAAAAAGCATTGCAAAATATTGAACAAACCTTTATCGGTACGGTTCATTCCTTTTGTGCTCGATTACTACGAGAAAGGCCAATTGAAGGGGGTCTTGATGTTAATTTTAAGGAACTTGAAGATTCAGAAGATGAAAAAATTGCTGAGGCTGCATGGCTTGTTTACATACATAAGTTAGAACAAGATAACCCACAGAAAGCGAAAATGATGAAGGAACTTGCGATTGAGGAACAGGATTTGTTAGATCGCTTCCGATATATGAAAAACTATCCAGATGTTCATTGGGCTAGTGATGCAGTGGAAAAACCATATCTTGATGATGTGTTTCGTCGTTTTATATCACTTTTATCAGAAGCAAGTCGTTGCATACCAGAGGATATTCCCAAGGGACCCGACAAACTCCAGGAAGCCGTGGAAGAATCACTACGTCAAATAAGATTCAATGCCAAAACGGACTCTCTAATGATTACCATTTTTCGATTGTTTGATAAAAACTTAAAGGTTACGCAGAACCGATGGACTTCAAAAGAAGATGCTAAGGAATATGAAGCTAGAATAACCGATTTTGTTGATGCGCAAATCAAGCCATTGCTGAATAAGTGGAATGAATTTTGTCATCCATTTGTCATTGACTTATTTAATGAAGCTCTAAAAGAATACGAAAAAATGAAACAAGAACGCTCATTAATGAATTTTCAGGATTTATTGATGAAAACAGCAGCCCTTTTAAAGGACAATTCAGAAGTACGTACGTATTTTCAGCAGAAATACAAAAGGTTGCTTGTAGACGAGTTTCAGGATACGGATCCGATTCAAGCGGAAATTATGTTTTATTTAACAGGAGACGATGTTTCGGAACCAAATTGGACAAAGTGTAAACCACGTCCTGGCTCCCTTTTTGTTGTGGGAGACCCAAAGCAAGCAATCTACCGTTTCCGACGTGCCGATATTGATATTTACAATCTAGTGAAGGAACTGATTGAAGCTCATGGTGGTGAAGTTCTTCAGTTAATCATGAATTTCAGAACGGTTGAAACTGTTACAAGCCTACTAAATGGCGTATTTCAGGAGCATCTACCCGAAAAAGAAACAGTCCATCAGGCCGCATACCGTCCATTGTATTCCTATAAAGAAGCAGGTAATTCCGTTATAGCAGGGATTAAGAAACTAGTATTGTCGGATAATTTCGCAAAAAATAAAACGACAACGCTAGATGAAGATGCAAAGTGTATAGCGGGTTATATCCAAAAATTAATCAATGAAGGTCATGAGCCAGCTGAATTCATGATCTTAACTCGTCAGAAAGAGGGTATTGATGTTTACACGCGCGTTTTGGAGGGAGTAGGGATTCCAGTGAGTGTCAGCGGTGAAATGGAAATTGGAACAATTCCCGAATTCATGGACCTTCTTCGCCTTCTCGATGCTCTTGTGGATACGACTGATCAAATTGCTTTCGTTGCAGCACTTCGAAGTGTCTGGTTTGGTATCAGTGATGAGGAACTATTCCAATGGAGACAGGCAGGAGGAGCATTTTCTTTATATTCGGAAACTCCCGAAAGTCTAAATGGAGTAACGAAACAGCATTTTGATGTTGCAATCTCAAAGCTACAACAATATGCCAAATGGAAAACTACCTTTTCACCGCTTGTCGCAATTGTGAAAATAGTGGAGGATATCGGTTTATACCCAATATTCGCCGTTAAAACCTATGGTAAGAGGGAAATGACAAATCTCATCCAAATCCTTGAAGCACTGAGGGTAAAAGAGGAAGAAGAGGCATTAACCTTTAGACAAGCTGTTCAATTTGTAAAAACGCAAATTGAGGAAAAAACAAATGTTATCAGCCTTGAGGAAGACGAAAATGCGGTACGAATCATGAATGTTCATAAAGCAAAAGGCTTGGAGGCATCGATTGTATTCTTAGCCCATCCCGGTAAAAAACCTGAAATTCGCAATAAAATATGGTCCCATATCAAACGTGAAGACAATGGCGCTACGGGGTATTTTATGTTTGGAAGAAAGCATGGTCAAACGACGAAACCTGTTGCACAACCCCTGTTTTGGGAGGAACACTTAGACGAGGAGGAAGCATACTTACTAGCTGAAGAAATTCGCGTTCTGTATGTTGCTGCTACTAGAGCTGAGAAAGCCATGATCATTAGTACATTTGAGTCTAAAAATACGAAAAATCCATGGAGTCTTCTATTAGATGGACTACCTGTGCTCGAGGATATAGATATCCCAGAAGTGATAACGGATGAAAATGACAGAAAGGGAAATATCACAACTCAAGATGATTACAGACTTGAAACACAAGGATTACTGGACTGGCTCGAGGACCGAAAACAACCTTCCTATGCTACATTTAGCCCTTCTGGAGAAAAACAAGATATATTCACGCTCGGAATTGAACGTGAGGAGGGTGGAGGATTGGCATGGGGAACTGCCGTTCATGAGGTTTTTGAGGGGGTCGTTAAAGGTAAAGAAGCTGAAATCGTTATTGTATCCACCATGAAAAAACACGAAATCTCTTTAGGACGAATGGAAGAAATCGCGCAAGTTGTGGAACGTTTTAAACAATCGACGATTTGGGCAGAGCTCAAAATTGCAGATCAAGTTCTAACAGAAGTTCCTTTCACTATACAAATCGATGCAAAAGATCCTTTGTATCAATATGTCAAAAAAAGGGACAATGCTGAGATTGTTTTTGTAAATGGAATCATTGATCTCGTTTATAAACTGAACGGTTTTTGGAAGATTGTTGATTATAAAACAGACAGGCCAAGGGATGTTGAGATGCTACCAGAATTAACAAAATACTATCGAAGCCAAATCGACCTATACCAGCGAATTTGGGAAAGAATCACGGGTGAACAAGTGGCAGACAAACAGCTCTATTTTGTCACCCCAAATAAAATCATGACCCTTTAAACATCTTTTTTGAGGTATGTTTTTTTCTAAAAAACAAATTTTAACAAGTAAGTCAAATCTAAAGGGGACCAATACAATGAAAAAGAAAATTGCCATCATCGGAGGGAATGGATTAATCGGTTCAATTCTGGAAGCAGGGCTTGGTGACAAGTACGACATCACTATTCTCGATAAAAAGGTAGACAACCATCCAAATCACGTCGAGGTAGATGCAACGGATTTTGAAGAACTGATTCATAAAATTCCTGCTGACTGTAATGCACTCGTTAACCTGTTGAATGTTAAAACGAAAAACGATTTTAAAGATGTTACTCAATTTCGCAAAAAGACTGAGATTCATTTCCTTGCATCTTTTTACATTTTTAGGGCGGCAATTGAGCTCGGGATAGCTAAGGTGGTCTATGCAAGCAGCAACCATGTAACTGATTTTTATGAGAATGGTGGAGTTTCAGTATTTGGTCGTGAAATTACTGTTGATGATTATCCCTACTCAAAATCATTATATGGCACTCTCAAATTGGCATCAGAAAATATCGGGCATATTTTGGCTTATGAGGAGGAAAACAATCTTTCTGTCATTAATTTGCGAATCGGTAGTGTCAGGCGTAATGAAGTGGAGGATTTACAAACTAATCCCCGGATAAACAAAACATTACTTAGTCACAAGGATGTGATTCAGTTATTTGATTTAGCCATTCAATCAACGGTAAAATTTGGGACATATTATGGGGTATCAGATAACAAGGACAAACCTTGGTCAACGGTTAATGCAACACGTGAGCTTGGATATGTTTCAAAGATGAATGCGCAGGACGTTTTAGAACAAGCTGATATCAAAATGGATAGTTCACAGCCATATTACGAAGATCTGGAAAATCAAAATTGGCTAAACTAAAATAAAGCTAAGGCACACCAAGTGTAGGATTTTACGAATGGTTTTATACTGCAAAGCTAGATAAAAGCATACGCAAATCTTTTTTACGTATGCTTTTATCGTTTTGTTCCTAAAAAACGATACACAAATGGATGGATTTTACAATTCCTATCACTTTTTGAATGATTACTTCCTTTTTTTGGATTTTACGAATGGTTTTATACTGCAAAGTTAGATAAAAGCATATGCATTATTTATTTAAGTATGCTTTTATTGATTTTTTTCTTAAAATCGATACACAAGTGGTTAATTATTACATTTTTTATCTCTTTAGAAATTACTTCTACTACATTCTCCTTTTGATATAATAATAGAATAACCTTGAAGGGGTTGTTACTAATTTGAAAAAGAGGAAAATGATGCTACTTTTTATTGGAATTTTACTCATTATTGGGGTTGTATATTTCGGAAGTATTCATTATAAGATATCTCAGTACGTGGATGCAGTTCCTCCCAAAAACGCCGATTATTTGATTATTCTTGGTGCCAAGGTGAATGGTGAAATTCCATCACTTGCGTTACAATACCGAATCGATGCGGCAGCCAAATATGCGAAGGAAAATAAGAACACAATTTTAATCGCTTCAGGTGGCATGGGGCCGGGTGAGGATATTACAGAAGCGGAAGCGATGAGAAGAAAGCTTTTGGAAACAGGGATTTCTACATCAAGAATATATCTTGAAGACCGCTCAACAAGTACTTATGAAAATATTAAATTCTCAAAAGAATTAATACCTGAGGATGCGAAGTTAGGGATTGTAGTGACAAATGATTATCATCTTTACCGTTCAGTCCAAATTGCCAAAGACGCTGATTTGAAGGTCAAGGGACTACCGGCAAAAACTCCAAAAATTACTTTGGTAAAAGCATACGGTCGCGAGTATTTGTCCGTAACAAAATATTATGTAGAAAAGTTTTTCCTTAAATAAAATAATCATGCATCACAAATGGCGAGGAGATAATCTCGTCATTTTTTTGTAGGAAACGAATTCCATTGACTAGCCTAATAATTTTCAAATAAAATCCATAAACTACCCAAAAGCTCAATGATAAAAGGGGGCACTTTTTTGGGAAGATGTATAGTAATGGTTGTTCTTTTCCTATTTTTAAATCATTTACCTACAGAGGCAACAGAGCGCTTTGACTTTGAAAAAACGGGTAAGGCTACCTGGGAAGTGAAGACAGATGAGAAGATGGTAGCCATCACATTTGACGATGGACCAAGTCCAGTTTACACACCACAAATTTTAGATGTTTTAGCAAAGCATAAAGCAAAAGCCACTTTTTTTGTTGTTGGAAAACATGCAATTAAACACCCCGAAATCATTCGTCGAGAAGTATTGGAGGGGCATGAAATTGCAAACCATACCTTTAATCATTCAAACATAGTACGTGATTCCCAAAAACTTGAAAATGAGATTGAAATAACCACCGACACTCTTAAGGAAATAACTGGATTTAGCCCAACTCTTTTTCGTCCAGTTGGTGGGAGTTACAATGACGTTATTATTAACACTGCAGCAGAAAATGGATACCATGTTGTGCTATGGTCTTGGCATCAAGACACGAAGGACTGGAAAAATCCAGGGGTTAGCAGGATCACGAAAAGGGTTATTTCAGGTGTAAAACCAGGGAACATCATTCTTTTTCATGATTCAGGTGGAAATCGAACGCAAACCGTTCAAGCATTAGACCAAATACTCACAGAACTAGAGGAAGATGGATATGAATTTGTTACTGTATCAGAAATGCTGTTCCGGACCCAAATAAAACAAAGCAATTAGATATATATGTAAACCAAAGAATCGTCTAGGATTACCAAGACGATTCTTTTTTATCTTATTCAATGGATTCAAGTAATAAATCAACAATATGGACAGCACGGATTTGTTCCGACAAACCTTCCCGTTCGATGCCAAGTTTCATCTGTAGCAAACAACCGGGATTTGCTGTGACAATTGTTTTGGCTTGTGTATCTTTAACGTTTTTCATTTTTGAATCTAATATTTTCATCGACATTTCAGACTCTACAATATTATAGATGCCAGCAGAGCCGCAGCAGCTGTCCGCATTTTTCATTTCCATATAAGTTGCGCCATCAATAGATTGAAGTAGCGTTCTAGGCTCAGACGCCGTCTTCATTACATTTCGCAAATGGCATGAATCCTGGTAAGTGATAACTTGTGCAGGAAGGGAAAGATCTTTTTTATGAAACTCTAATTCTACCAAAACAGATGAAATATCTTTCAGCTTATTCGAAAAACTTTTCGCTCGTTCTGCCCACTGGGGGTCATCTTTTAGTAAGTGGTCATAATCGATTAAAAATGCACCGCAGCCGCCTGCATTTGTGATGATATAATCAGCTTCTATCTCTTCAAATGCCGCAATATTTTGTTTCGCCAGTTCCTTTGCTTTGTTTTTCTCGCCACTATGTCCATGTAAGGCCCCACAACAAGCCTGTGTTTTTGGGATGACAATCTCACAACCAGCCAATTGAAGAAGCTTCATGGTGGCATCATTTGTTTTCATAAACATCGTATCCATTAAACATCCTGTGAAAAAGGAGACCTTTTTCTTTCGTACACCAATTGGTTCAAGATGGTATGGCCTGTTCTTTAGTTCCTTTAAGGATGGCACTTCAGGAAGTACGCGTTCCATTGTCGCAAAGCTATCAGGTAAAAACTTCAAAAGACCACTTTTTTGAATCACTTTTTGCATGCCAGAGCGCTGGTAGACTCCAAGTAAACCTGTTAACGTACGCATCCTATTTTGATGAGGGAAGAGACCTTCAAAAACCGTACTTCTTACAGCTTTCACAGGTAGCGAATGCTTTTTATTTTGATGAACGATATCCCTTGCTTCTTCTAAAAGGTGCCCGTAATTGACGCCTGAAGGACAAACTGGTTCACAAGCTCGACAGCCCAAACACATATTTAGTGATTTTTCAAAGTCTTCATCAGGTTCAATAAGTCCGTCTACAACTGCCTTCATTAATGCAATTCTGCCCCTTGGTGAGTGAGATTCTTGATAGCCGGATTCGATATAGGTAGGGCAGGTAGGAAGACAGAACCCACAACGCATACAGTTTAATAATTCATTTTGGTCCATCCGTGATTGGAATTCTTTTTGGATTTTATGTTGCTCTTGAATCGTTGTCATTTTGAAACCACCACACGTTTTCTAGAATCCTTTGCAAACATTTTGCCTGGATTCATGATGTTGTTAGGATCAAGCCCCGTTTTAATCGCTTGCATCGCTGCAATCCCTGCAGCACCTAACTTCATTTCAAGATAGGGTGCTTTCATTACGCCGACACCATGTTCACCCGTAATTGTACCGCCAAGCTCAATCGCCTTTTTAAAAATTTCTTCAAATGCCTTTTCAACGCGCTCAATTTCTTCACGGTCTCTAACATCTGTTAAGCAAGTAGGGTGTAGGTTTCCATCTCCGGCGTGTCCAAAGGAACAAATATTCAAGTCGTATTTTTTTGCGATTTCACCAATTGCATTTACCATGTTTGCAATTTCAGAACGTGGTACAGTTGCATCTTCCAAAATGGTAGTCGGTTTTAAGCGTGCAAGAGCAGAAAGTGCAGCCCGCCTTGCTGTACGTAAGGCTTCTGCTTCTTCCTCAGATTCCGCAGATTTCACAGATACTGCATTTTCTTCCTTACAAATCTCTTTGATTCTAGCAATATCTCGTTTTACTATTTCTGCAGGACCATCCTGTTCAATGAGAAGGACTGCTTTTGCATCGGTTGGAAGTCCAATTTTTGCGAAGGCTTCGACCGCTTCAAGAGTAGGTTGGTCAAGGAATTCTAAGGTAATTGGGATGATTTTACTTGCAATAATCTTTGAAACCGATTTTGCTGCCGACTCCAAATCCTGATAAAGGGCAAGAATTGTTTCTTTCGTTTCAGGCATTGGAATGAGCTTAAGCGTGGCTTCGGTAATGATACCAAGTGTGCCTTCTGAGCCGACAAAGAGGCGAGTGAGGTCATATCCAGCAACATCTTTTGCTAGCTTTCCTCCGGTTTTAATAATTTCACCATTCGCCAATACAGCCTCTAGCCCCATGACATAATCTCGTGTTACCCCATATTTAAGGCCACGCAAACCCCCGGAATTCTCATTGATATTGCCTCCAATTGTTGATATTTTCATCGAACCAGGATCTGGTGGATAAAATAAACCCTTCGCCTCTACAGCAGTTGTCACCTCCTGAGTAATTACCCCAGGTTGGACTGTGATTGTTAAATTCTCTTCATCAATTTCTAGTATCCTATTTAAATGTTTAAAAAGAAGGACTACTCCACCCTCAGTTGGACAAGTACCTGCACAGAGATTTGTCCCTGAGCCGCGAGGGACAATTGGAATCTTGTATTCATTACAAACCTTGACGATTTCGGATATTTCCTCTTTGTTTCGAGGAGAAATCACTGCATCCGGCATCGACTGGAATTGTGGTGTCGCATCATACGAATACACAAGTCGACCTGTTTTTGAATCATCGTAATTTTCAGGTCCGACAATTTTAATAAATTGCTGTTTTGCTTTTGTATCAATCATGAGAACGCCTCCAAAAAATCTTCTTATGTATAAGCATAAAAAAAAGCGGATATTTCCGCTATGTAGAAATCCACAAATATTTGTGGCGTTAATCAAAAATTTTTATAGATTTATCCAAAAGTAATATCCCCAGATAAAGTGCTGCTAAATCTGTAAAGTTCTTTGGATGTAAGCCGGTGTGCTCTTCTATTTTATCAAAACGATAAGAAAGAGTGTTCACATGAATATGAAGAGACTCAGCAGTTTCTTTGATGGACTGATTATTTAAAATAAATTCAATTAACGTCTTAACTAGTGTTCGATCCTTATCTAAGAGCTTAATGATGGTACGTCTCACATATTCCGACTGCACATGTCCGCTAGTTTCATGAACAAGCATTTCTAAAATGAGTTCTTCATCAAATTGTATAGAGTCATTCCGTTTTGCAACTTTAAGAGCGCGTTCAGCTTCCTCAAAAGATCTTTTTAGTAAGGGTTCCTCGCTCCCAACTCCAAACGATATCTTTACAGTAAAACTATCTTCTAAATTTCTTTTAATTAATTGAAGAATGTTTTGTGTTTGCTCTTTTGAACGGTCAGTTAAAAGGAGTAGGAAACGTTCATTTCCCCATCTGACAAAAATTTCATTCTCTGTTAAAAATGGACTTTGTTGCAGGTGATTGGATATATCCCGGAGTGGAATTTCTGTTTCACTCTTAATGAAGCCCATTACCACTTGACGTTTAAGATTAAGATCAATATTCAAATGCTCTGCACGCTTAACAAACTCTGGGGTTTTTTCATTAATGTGAAGCCAATCAAACACAAAGGTTTCAAGTGCTCGAGACTCTAATTCCATTTGCTCAGCATAATAGCTCTCTTGGATTAAGAGCTCCGTCATTTTTTTCAAGAGCTCCCCGTATGAGGATACTTTTTCAGGGTTTCCGGTTATACCGATTACCCCAACAACATTGTGCTGATAAAGAATGGGTAAATTGATGCCTGCCTTTACCCCTTTTAGGTGATTTTCCAAGTCTTTTGTGATGATCATTTTCTTTTGTTCCCTACTTGAAAGGAGGGCACCTTCGTGAAAACTTCCGATTCGACTTGAATCCGTACTTGCAATAATCGTTCCCGAAATATCTACGATAATAATATCTTCATCAATTAATCTACGTACTTCTTTAATAATTTTTTTAGCAAGGGATGGTATAAGCATAAAGATTCCTCCGAAATCAATCATTATATTCATTCTATCATTTCAAAAAAATAATGTAATTGCATCTTTAAAGCTAAAGAAGTTATTCTGTTTTATAATAGGAGAGAGAGAATGTGGAAATAGTGTAGATAGACACTTTGGAAGGGATGTTCAAATAGTCCGGTGAAAATTGACACTTCGATAGAGGAACTTCGACTAACTACCGACACGTCCTGTGTCGAACTTCGAAGTCACCACATCCTGTGGAAGCTCGTTGGCTTGTTTTTTCCGTTCCTTGGAAAAGAAAACCACTTTTACGGCGTTCAAAATCGTCTGCTCACGTATCAGTAACATACGTTCCACTACTCAAAACTGCGCCGCCTCGAACTTTCGACGCACAGGATGTGCTAGTGTCGGCGTCGCCACAGGACGTGGCGCCATCGCTGAAGTGGTCCTTTTCAACCTCCAATTTGAACATATAATAGAAGGGAAGAAAATAGATGTTTCAAGATATTTCTGTTGATGAATTACGGGAATTACAGAAGGAGAAACCGATAGCCATTGTTGATGTGCGTTCCCCTTCTGAATTTACTGAATCGAATATACCTGGTAGTGTAAATATCCCCATTTTTACGGATGAAGAACGTGCAGAAATTGGAACAGTTTACAAACAAATCAGTCCAGACGCAGCTAAGGAAAAAGGACTTGAAATTGTTTCTGCCAAGCTTCCTAATTTTATAAAAGAGTTTTCGAAACTCCCTGAAGATGAAAAGGTTGTTTACTGTTGGCGCGGAGGAATGCGTAGTAAAACATCAGCAACCCTTATTGATTTAATGGGAATCAGCTCGAAAAGACTTATTGGGGGAATTCGCGGGTATCGAGAATGGGTGGTAGAAAAACTAGAAGAGGTTGCCACCGATTTTAAACCAAAGGCCTTGGTCATTAATGGATACACAGGCTCCGGGAAAACAAAAATTTTAAATGAGCTTCAAGGTAAAGGATATCCTGTTCTTGATTTAGAAGGGATGGCAAACCATCGTGGTTCGGTTTTTGGGATGATTGGGAAGCAGCCACATAACCAAAAAGTGTTTGACTTGATGCTTGTAGAACGGATTCTGCAGATAAAAAAATCACCATATGTATTGTTGGAGGCAGAAAGCAAACGTGTTGGACGTGCGACTCTACCTGACTTTTTACTGAAATTAAAGGAAGAAGGATACCATATTTTTGTTGACCTGCCGATGGAGGAGCGCGTGTTAAACATTTTAGAAGATTACCGTCCATGGGAGTTTCCAAACGATTGTATGGCTGCCTTCCAACGCATCAAAAGGAGAATTCATACTCCAATTGCAACACAAATCGAGAAAGATCTTGAATCCGGAGATTATCATTCAGCCGTGAAACTACTATTAGAATATTATTATGATCCAAGGTATCACTTCACAGCAGAACAAATACCAGAGGACCGAAGCAAAGTACTGCATGTGAAAAAAGTAGAAGAAGCTACCCAATTAATTAAAGAGCTTATTACAGAAAAAATGTTAAAGTCACCAACAAAGTCCTAATGGAGTAACTAAGACCTAGTGCCAATTGCACTAGGTCTTTTGGCAATCTTTTAACATTTCTATAGACTTATGAATCATCTATTACTTTTTAAGTGATAAACGGACATATATTTGTCAGCTTTCGTCGAATTGCTTTTAACGTAATTTATAAATAGGGGGATCACATAAATGACGAAACGGGATTTCAAGAAAACGATTGTAAGTGGCACAGTAGCATCCGCACTTATTTTATCATTAGCAACACCAGCCGCTTTTGCAAATGAGGAAGGAACTGAGCAAGATACAGTTGTTGCGGAAGAAACGGTTGTAGAAGAAATTCCAGTAAACTATGGGGCTTCTAAAGAAGAGATTGTAGAAGAAAACGTTGGCGAAGAAGTGGCAGAGGAAGAAGCTACTGAAGATGTAGAATCAAATGAAAATGGAGAAAGCACTGAAAAAGAGTCAACTGAGGAGGAAGTTCAAGCTGAAGAAACACCATCTTTAGTACCTGGAGATTTCTTTTACTTTGTAAAACAAATGATTGAAAAAGTACGTCTTGCAGTAACAGTGGATGATTACAAGGAAGCAAAACTTCTAGCTGATTTCGCTGCAGAGCGTATCGCGGAAGCAAATGCATTATTAGTTGAAGGTAAAACAGAAGAAGCTGAAGAGTTACTTCAAAAAGCAATTGAAACTCAAGAAGCTGCAACTGAAACTCTACCAGAATCGGATGAGGTTTCTGACGAAGAAACAGAAGCTACAGAAAAAGATTCTGTTGAAGAAGAAAAAACAGAAGAAGATTCAGTAGTTACTGAAGAAGAAATAACTGTTGATTTAGATGAAGGCACAGAAGTTGAAGTGAAGCTTGCAAATAACATTGACGCATTAACGGCAGCACTAGCAAATGTTAAAAATCCAACTGCTCAAAAAGCGTTAATGAAAAATATTCAAAAATCATTTGCAAAATTAGATAAGAAGCTTGCAAAACTTGAGGGAAAGTCTGAAAAGTTTGAAGCTAAGCATAAAAATGAAGCGATCCAAAAAATAACTGAAGTACCAGTTGTTGAGGAAGAAGTAGCTGTTGAGCCAGTAGTAGTGGAAGAAACAACTGAAACAGATGTACAACCAGTAGTTGCTGCTCCAGTAGTAGAGAAGAAACAAGTAAAAGTAAACGAAAAGCGTGACCAAGCTCTTGAAAAGTCACAAGAGAAAAAACAACAAGCACAAGTTAATAAGACTGAAAAACAAAAAGAAGCAAAAGAACACAAAAATAATAATCATGCGAACAAAAACAATGGCCAAAGCAAAGGTAACAACGGTAAAGGTCAAGGCAATGGTAACAGCCAAGGCAAAAACGGAAACGGACAAAACTAATATGTAACGAATTATTTATTCAAGGGAAGAAATCAAATCGATTTCTTCCTTTTTGTCTTTTACATTATGAGTAGAAAACAACTTTTATCTTTTAACACTCTGTATAATGCAATCATACTAGGTAATAAGTAAAATAGACATAAAGTTCGTATTTTTCGGACAACTGCTCTAGCTTAGTCATAAATAAGGGCAGTTAATACTATTATTTATTGAAAACGCTTTCTATCTATAGGTTTATTTAGTTGCAATGTTGTGGCTTTAAGATATTGCAACTTCCACTATATAAAGGAGGTAAATCTATGAGTCTTTCAAACACAAGAATATCCTATCAGAATTTAAAAATGAATTTCAATGAAGTGAACCCTGGATTAACTGACCGCGAAGCCATTGAAGAATCGAATCGTTGCCTTTATTGCTATGACGCCCCTTGTATTACTGCTTGCCCTACCGGTATTGATATCCCTACCTTTATTAAAAAAATCGCTTCTGGAAATATAAAAGGATCAGCAAAAACGATAATGAAATCAAATCCTATCGGTGCTAGTTGTGCTCGTGTTTGCCCAACAGAGGAACTTTGTGAAGGAGCATGTGTTTTAAATCGTTCTACAAAACCTATCATGATAGGTAACTTACAAAGATACGCGACAGACTGGGCTATACGAAATGAACAGGTACTATTCGAACCAGGAAAGAAAAATGGAAAAACAGTTGCAATTGTTGGGGGTGGTCCTGCTGGTCTTTCGGCAGCAAGAGAACTAGGATTACTCGGTTACGATGTTACTATTTTTGAGGCAGCGGAAAATGCTGGAGGTTTAAACACTTACGGAATTGTCTCATTTAGGCTTCCACAGAACATTTCATTCTGGGAGGTTAAGCAGGTAGAAAGCTTAGATGTAAAAATCCAAACCAATACTAGAGTTGGAGAGGATATTTCGGTAGATGAAATTCTTACTAACTTTGATGCTGTGATTCTAGCAATTGGGATGTCAAAAGTACCTTCACTTGGTATTGATGGTGAAGATTTGGATGGAGTATTTGATGCCATTGATTTTGTAAAGGAAACCAAAACAAAGCCAATTTCAGACCAATTCTTAGGGAAGAAGGTTGTTGTCATTGGTGCAGGTAATACGGCTATTGATGGAGCGACATGTTCGGTCCGATTAGGAGCTGAAAATGTAAAAATCCTTTATAGAAGAACGGTTGAAGAAATGACTGCCTATGATTTTGAATATGAATTTGCCAAACAGGACGGTGTTGAATTTAGATGGCTAACAGCGCCTAAGAAAATCGTTGGTGACGAACAAGGACGTGTGAAAGCAATTGAATGCATCAAAATGGAGCTTGGTGAGCCGGGTAAAGATGGGCGGAGACGTCCTGTACCAATTGAGGGCTCTGAGTTCATCTTAGTGGTTGATGCGGTGATTAAAGCCATTGGTCAAACAAGATATACAGAGCTTATAGAACAATTCGGTCTTGAGCATGATGGTGGAGTTGTGAAAATTAATCAAGAAACCCTCCAAACATCGAATGAAAAGGTATTTGCCTGTGGCGATGTGATCTTTGGAAAGGGCCAAGGAGAAGCAATGGTAGTTTCAGCCGCACAGCAAGGTAAGGATGCAGCATATGCGATTCACAAGGTCATGTTCGGTGCAGTTTCCGATATTGTGTAAAAAACTAAAAGGTGATAAGGAGGCTTATCAATGGCAGATTTACGAATAAATATAGCAGGTATAGAATCCCCTAATCCATTTTGGTTGGCTTCTGCTCCCCCAACAAATTCTGGTTACCAAGTGCAACGGGCATTTGATGCAGGCTGGGGTGGAGCAGTATGGAAGACATTAGGTGACCCCATTTTAAATGTCACCTCCAGATTTGGAGCTGTTAGTTTTAATGGGCAACGAGTAGCGGGGTTTAACAATATTGAATTAATTTCTGATCGTCCATTAGAGGTGAATTTAAAAGAAATAAAAGAAACGAAAAAGCTCTTTCCCAATCATACAATCATTGCCTCACTAATGGTTGAACCAAAACAGGAAAAGTGGCATGAAATCGTAAAGAGAGTGGAAGAAGTAGGTGTAGATGGACTAGAACTTAATTTTGGATGTCCACATGGTATGGCTGAAAGAGGAATGGGTTCTGCATCGGGTCAGGTACCTTCACTGGTAGAACAACAAACCTATTGGGTGAAAGAAGTTGCGCAAACACCGGTTATTGTGAAACTTACTCCTAATATTACAGATATCACGGCTACTGCAGAGGCTGCTACTAGAGGTGGAGCCGATGCCATCAGTATGATTAATACAATTAATAGTTTAGCAGGAGTTGATTTAGATACGTGGAATACAATTCCACATGTTGGGGGTAAAGGTGCGCATGGTGGATATTGTGGTCCAGCTGTAAAGCCGATTGCCCTTAATATGGTTGCGGAATGTGCAAGAAGTCCTCATATCAACATTCCAATTTCAGGAATTGGTGGAATTTCAACTTGGCAAGATGCAGTTGAATATATGTTGATGGGAGCCTCAGGAGTTCAGGTGTGTACCGCAGCAATGCATCATGGCTTTAGGATTGTTGAGGACATGATTGAAGGGTTAGAAAATTATCTGGATGAAAAAGGGATTGCTTCAGTTATGGATATCGTCGGAAAAACAGTGCCGAGATATTCTGACTGGGGTGACCTTGATCTTAACTATAAAATTGTAGCACGGATCAATAATGATGTTTGTATTAACTGTAATAAATGTCATATTGCATGTGAAGATACATCCCATCAATGTATCGACATGCTTAAGGATGGAAATGGCTACAACATTTTAAAGGTAAGGGAGGAAGACTGTGTCGGCTGTAATTTATGTTCGATTGTATGTCCTGTTGATGGGGCAATTGATATGGTTGAAGTACCAAGTGGATTACCTCCAATGACATGGAATGAGCGGCAGGCGGCACTCGGTGCAGTTAGTTGTAAAATTGACTCTGTAAAATAAAAGCTATTTCGTTCTTTGAGGGGGACTTTGGATGAAAAAAGTAATCAAGAATGGAACAATTGTAACAGCAACAGATACGTATCAAGCAGAAATTCTTGTGGAAAATGGTGTGATTAGTCAAATTGGGAGAAATTTCTCGACTGAAGGTGCAGATGTAGTTGATGCAAATGGATGCTATGTTTTTCCAGGCGGAATTGATCCGCATACTCATCTAGAAATGCCGTTCGGAGGAACAGTCTCTAAAGATGATTTTGAAACTGGAACAATTGCAGCTGCCTTTGGAGGAACAACGACGGTTATTGATTTTTGCTTATCGAATAAAGGGAAACCTCTAAAGGATGCCATTCAAACATGGCATCAGAAGTCAAAAGGGAAAGCAGTAATTGATTACGGATTTCATCTCTCTATCGGAGAGGTAACGGATGCTGTCTTAAATGAGCTTCCATCCGTGATTGAAAATGAAGGAATCACATCCTTTAAAGTATTTATGGCGTACAAAAATGTGCTTCAGGCAGATGATGAAACTTTATTTAAAACTTTAGTTGTGGCAAAAGATTTAGGGGCACTGGTCATGGTTCATGCTGAAAATGGTGACGTAATTGACTATCTTGTTAAAAAGGCTTTAACTGAAGGAAAAACAGATCCAATCTATCATGCGTTAACAAGACCACAGGAAATCGAAGGGGAAGCTACAGAAAGGGCTGCGACCTTCGCAGGACTTGCAAATTCTCAACTTTATGTTGTTCATGTTACTTGTGCAGATGCAGTAAAAGCAATCACAGCAGCAAGAGAAAAAGGATTTGATGTGTGGGGAGAAACATGTCCCCAATACTTAGTACTTGATCAAACCTATTTAGAAAAGCCAGATTTTGAAGGAGCTAAGTACGTTTGGTCTCCTCCACTTCGAGAAAAGTGGAACCAAGAGGTGTTATGGAATGCACTGAGAACCGGACAACTTCAAACATTTGGATCAGATCAATGTTCGTTTGATTTTAAAGGACAAAAAGAGCTAGGGTTAGGTGACTTCTCGAAAATTCCTAATGGAGGTCCAATGATTGAGGACCGCTTAACAGTGCTTTTCTCAGAAGGTGTCAAAAAGGGAAGAATTTCACTTAATCAATTTGTCGATCTAACATCTACCAGAGTGGCTAAACTGTTTGGGTTGTACCCAAAGAAAGGCACGATTGCGGTTGGTGCTGATGCCGATCTTGTCATTTTTGATCCGAATATCGAGCGAACAATATCTGCCGAGACTCACCATATGGCAGTCGATTACAGTGCATTTGAGGGAATGAAATTTACCGGAGAACCAGTATCCGTTCTTTCTAGAGGAGAATTTGTTATCCGTGATAAGAGGTTTGTTGGAAAATTAGGAGCAGGTCAATTTATTAAACGTGCAAAGTACGGAGAAAATTACGAAGTTGTAAAAGATAAAACGACTACAATTTAATTCCTGGGTTAAAGAGGAGGGAGTATAACTCCTTCCTCCATTTGAAATGAGGAAATGAGGTGAATATACGCTGATGTAATTCAGAATATTTAAAATAATTTTCGGGAAGGGTGTTGGAATGAAAAAAAGCAGTAATTATCTGAAATCTCCAGATTTGTTTCCAATAGGGCATGGGGCTAGAAGGATAAGTGCGTTTGGTTTCTCCGTAATTTGGGTAGGCATGGCGATATTACTAGCGGCATTCGCAATTGGAGGAGACGGCATTAAGCATTTACCTCTTGGTTGGGTAATTGTTGCAACAATTATAGGTTCAGTGTTAATTGGTATTTTCATGACGTTTATTGGCGATATTGGAGTTGAGCATGGGCTCTCGTTTCCGGTCTATATGAGGGCTCCTTTTGGTACAATCGGAACTCATATACCTTCAATAGTACGTGGTGTAACAGCTTCTTGTTGGTTTGGTATAAATACCTATTTTGGTGCAACAGCTATGAATGCGATATTAAATACTCTCGTAGGGTTTGATAACTGGTTCGTCTGTTTTATTTTATTTGCAGCCTTTCAGTTAGTAAACACTGCCCTTGGGATCAAAGCAATTGAGAGATTTGCAGATTTGGCTGCTCCAATCATCATTCTTATCTCGATATGGATGTTTATATCCCTTTCAGGGAAAGCAGCTGATCAAGGTAGAGATATTTGGACATGGGTTGAAAGTCCAGTTTCTGGCGGTGCTGCAATAACTGCTTTTATGGTTGTCGTAATGGCAAACATGGGCTTTTGGGCAACGCTGGCTGCTGACATGCCCTCATTATCCAGGTTCTTTAAAGCCCCAAAGTATGAGAGGAACTGGTTAAAACGAAACAAGGCACAAATTGCAGGAAATGTAGTTGTTATGCCACTTGTTAACTTATTTATGATTATCATTGGTGCAGTTGCATACCTTGCTGTATTAAATTATGACCCTGTTGTTGCATTGCAGGAAGCAGCAGGAGGAATTGTACTCGTTATCCTTTTATTAATGATTGTACTTGCACAATGGTCAACAAATACATCTGCTAATGTAATACCTGCTGCAACAATCTTTTCAAACGTGGGAGGGCCTAAATTTCCATTTTGGGCAGGGGTTATTACTGCAGGGATTGTAGGAATTGTTGTTCAGCCTTGGAATTTATTTGGAGTAATTATTCCAGCACTTTTAATAATAGGGGGAATTCTTTCAGCTATTGTAGGGATTTTATTTACTGATTATTACGTTTTAAGAAAGAGAAGGGTTAATGTTCCAGAACTTTATGAGAGTGAGGGGCAGTACAGGTATTCAAATGGAGTCAACTGGGCTGGTATGATCGCTTGGGTAATCGGAGGAACTGCCGCTTATTTCTTTTCTGCTTACTCTTTCTTTGTAGGCTTTGGCGTAGGAGCAGTTATTTACTATGTATTAGCGAAATATTGGTATTTTCAAAAGTTTACTCAAGCAGAAATTGTTGACCCAGACGATGAGAAATACTTAGGAATTACAGTAGGACGTGATTGGGAAATCTCTGAGAATGAAATCGTTGATGTCATTAATAAAACAACTGTTGACTTAAAGAGATAGCTTTAAACAATTCCAACAATAGCAAAAGCAAAGGGGGATTTGGTATGAGCAGTGAAGATTCGAAGGTTGTTTTGGGGATAAACGAGACACCGCCACCAGGTAAGTTTTTGATTTTAAGCATCCAGCATTTGTTTGCCATGTTTGGTGCAACCATCTTAGTTCCGTATCTCGTTGGCTTGAGTCCAGGTGTAGCCCTTATTTCAAGTGGAATTGGGACACTCACTTTTCTGATTATAACCAAAGGTCAAGTTCCAGCATATGTTGGTTCGTCATTTGCATTTATTGCCCCGATCATTGCGGCAACAGCAGCAGATGGTCCTGGTGCAGCAATGATTGGAAGTTTTCTAGCCGGTCTAGTCTATGGGATTGTTGCTTTAGTTATTAAAGCTACAGGCCATAAATGGCTAGTTAAATTACTTCCACCAGTAGTTGTTGGGCCAGTTATTATCGTAATTGGACTTAGCCTTGCACCGACAGCAGTTGGTATGGCAATGAATAACCCAAATGGTGAATATAGTCTCCTTCATTTTACAGTTGCATTAGTGACCTTAGCGATTGTTATTTTAAGCTCCATTTTCCTTAAAGGCTTTTTAAATTTAATTCCCGTTTTAATTGGAATAGTTGGAGGATATATTTATGCTGCCATTGTCGGCTTAGTGGATTTATCCGGTGTTAAGATTGCAAAAATTTTCGAAGTACCTGATTTTCTTTTTCCATTTGTTCATTATTCTCCTACTGTAACCCTAAGTATTATTGCACTCATGGTACCTGTTTCAATTGTCACATTATCTGAACATATTGGACACCAAATGGTGTTAAGTAAAGTCGTTCAAAAAGATCTCATTCAAAGGCCAGGTTTACATCGTTCGATAATGGGAGACGGTCTTGCCACAATGCTAGCAGCATTAATGGGAGGTCCGCCGAATACGACGTACGGTGAAAATATTGGTGTATTGGCCATTACGAGAGTGTTTAGTGTCTTTGTTATCGGCGGGGCAGCAGTGTTTGCGATACTATTTGGGTTTATCGGTAAAATTACAGCTCTCATTAGCTCAATACCAACAGCAGTAATGGGTGGCATATCTCTCCTTTTATTTGGGATTATCGCTGCATCTGGATTACGGATGCTTGTTGATAGTAAAGTAGATTTGGGTGATAAGCGTAACCTCATTATTTCATCCGTTATTTTAGTTGTCGGAATCGGTGGAGCCATTATGAAGTTTTCAGCTAACTTCGAAATACATGGGATGGCACTTTCAGCTATTTTGGGCGTGTTATTAAATTGGGCTCTACCTGGAGGGACTGTCGAAGAAGACACCAATATGTATGAGGCTGATATCGATAGAGAAACGACTGCATAGTACCTGAAACATTAAACAAAGGAGTGTCAGTACATGTCAGAGTATCAAGTATTTTTGCAAGAGAGAGACAAAGTGGATTATTTCCTTCAAAAAGGCTATAAAATCACTAATGTAATAGAAAACCTTAGCGGAGCGTTTGTAGATTTTGAGAAAGAAGATGAAAAAGAAACCTTACACATTATCACCCCAGAAGGTCGTAAGTATTTTGCGGTAATGCTTATTAAGCAACAAAAGGAAGGTGCATAATGTTTTTTTGTTCCAATATAAAAATAGTTGAAAGCCAGTACCAGTGGAAGGGTACTGGCTTTTTTGGGCCATTTAACAGGAAAGTATAAAAATATTTGGAAAAACACTCCTTTACTGACAAGTTATCGCGTATAATGGAACTAATCTGAAAATTCAATTTAGGAGAGCTGTAGATTGAAATCATATATTACAGTTGATGATATTTTAAGTCGAAAGAACTTTGAAAGTGTTAAAGTTATCGCAGGTAAAGAGGGACTCGGGCGACAAGTAAAATGGGTCCACGTTGTTGAAATTGTTAATATTAAGAATCTCTTAAATGGAAATGAATTAATTCTTTCAACCGGTGTTGCTTGGAGGGATAATAAGGAGAAATTTATCTCCGTCATTGAGCAATTAATTGATTCGCAGGCAGCAGGTATTTGTATTGAATTAGGAATATACACCTCATCGATCCCACCAGAAATCATTGAACTCGCAAACAAGTCCCAATTTCCAATAATCCTTTTTTTAAAGGAAGTACCTTTTGTTGAAATCACGCAAGATATTCATGGGCTACTTATTAACAGCCAATATCAAATGATTTCCAATCTTGAAAGTTACTCACAGGCATTAAATAAACGATTATTAACCATCGATCATTATGTTGAAATTCTTAAATTTATTAGAAGTTATCTCCAAGTCCAAGTAATTATCCTCTTTACGAACAGGGAAACTCAATTTATTCCAGAAGCTACCGAGCAAAAACGAAAGAAACTACTAGAAAACCTGCAATCCCAGACTGAAGATTCGACTTATATAGCCAAAATTCCGATCCATTTGCTAGGTGAAAGCTATGCAGAACTTGCAATCATTTCGGAGGAAAGAGAGCTAACCGAATTTGATCAACTCATTCTGGATCGAACTGCAACTGCCCTTGCACAGCTTTTTCTTCGTAATCTTTATGTAGAGGAAAAACATAAAGTAGAAGAAACAGAATGGATCAATGATTGGTTGGAAGGTGAACAAAACGAAGAATCGATAAAAGACTATCTAGCTCTTACTTCAACTAGTAAACCAAAAGGAGCGGTTGTATGTATTTGTAAAATAGATTCCATTGAAGATTATTCCACAAGTGATTTAACTTATTTCAAAATGTTTACCCGTGCCGTTTTTGAACAACAGGGTTTTTCCCTTTACGTAGCAGATAAAAGAAACACAATTGTTTTTATCCTTCTCAATGAACGAAATCATGTGACGTGGAAAGCGAGAGTCCAAGATGGAATCCAAAGATTAATGGACTCTGAGTCACAACTAGGTAATGACAAAGTCAAACCGATACTTGGCGTTGGAAAATTTATAGAAGAGCTCACAGATCTACATAAAAGCTATCAAACTGCGATAGAAACAATTCGAATTCAAAACCGTATGTCGGTACCAGCCCAAAGCTATTTTTATGATGACTTACATATTTTTAGGCTTATTTCGTTACTTAACAGACATATCGATTTGCAGGAGGTTGTATTAGAGTATTTGGAGCCGGTAATCGAATATGATAAAAAATATAATGGAAAACTAATGGATACACTTAAAACCTATTTATCATGTAACGGCTCGAAACAAGAAACGGCAAAGCGTTTATTTGTAGTAAGGCAAACATTATATCACCGCATTCAAAAACTAGAAAAGCTACTAGGCTCAGACTTTATGAATCACGAAAAACGGCTCGCGATTGAATTTATGATTTTATCATATGAGTTTTTAATTTCATCAAATCAACTAAAAGAGAAAAAGCAAGTTTTATAGCCCACTAGAGTTAGTGGGTTTTTTCGTGCAAAGAGTATTCATAATGTGGAAAAATAACAAGCAGTTATTTTACAGAATGTCTAATGAAAGCATTTTCATTATGAGGGATAATTTACATATAGGTTAAGGATTAACGAATATTGAAATACGAAAAAGGAGGCTGTACAAAAAATGTCAGTAGTCAAAAATGAAACAGTTGTTCTGAAAAATTATATAAATGGGGAATGGGTGGACGCCCTTGGAACTCAATCACTTGAGGTACCCAATCCAGCAACAAAAGAAACATTAGTACGTGTGCCGCTTTCTTCAAAGGAAGATGTAGATTTAGCTGTAAAAGCGGCTAGAGAAGCATTTAAAACATGGAAAAATACTCCTGTTCCCAAAAGGGCAAGGATCTTATACAAATATCACTATTTATTAATGGAGAATCATGAAAAACTAGCAAGACTTGTTGTCCAAGAAAACGGTAAAGCATATAAAGAGGCACATGGTGAAGTTCTACGAGGGATTGAATGTGTTGAATTTGCAGCAGGTGCACCTACTTTAATGATGGGTGAGACATTATCAAACATTGCAGAGGATATAGACTCTGAAATGTTCCGATATCCATTAGGAGTAGTAGGAGGAATTACTCCATTTAATTTCCCGATGATGGTCCCAATGTGGATGTTCCCATTGGCAATTGCTTGTGGAAATACGTTTATTTTAAAGCCATCAGAGCGGACGCCAATGCTAGCTAATGAGCTTGCTAGATTATTTACAGAAGCGGGTGCACCAAACGGCATTTTAAATGTTGTTCATGGGGCACATGATGTTGTAAATGGTTTGTTAGATCATCCAAATGTCAGTGCAATTTCATTTGTAGGCTCACAGCCAGTTGCGAAATATGTATATGAACGTGCAGCGCAACAAGGGAAACGCGTTCAAGCTTTATCAGGTGCAAAAAACCATCATATTGTTATGCCAGATGCAGATATGGAAAAAGCAGTAGCCAATATCATAAGCTCAACATTTGGTAGTGCAGGGCAACGATGTATGGCTTGTAGTGCCGTTGTCGTTGTAGGAGATGGAGAAAAGTTTGTATCTGCGTTAAAGGATGCTGCAGATCGTCTCACGATTGGAAATGGAATGGATGATGAGGTGCTCTTAACACCTGTTATCCGCGAGTCACATCTAAATAAAGTACTTGGTTATGTAGAAAAAGGGCTTGAAGAAGGTGCGCAACTTATTAGAGACGGCAGAAAAGAAATGGATGAAATGCCAGAAGGAAATTTTTTGGGTCCAACCATTTTTGACCATGTAACCCCAGAAATGACGATTGCTAAAGAAGAAATCTTTGCACCCGTTTTAAGCCTATTACGTGCCAAGGATTTAGACGAAGGTCTTGAATATATTCAAAAGTCCCGATTTGGGAACGGCGCGACCATCTATACAAAGGATGCTAGGGCAGCAAGACAATTCAGAGAAGAAGCAGAAGCGGGTATGCTTGGCATTAATGTGGGTGTACCAGCTACAATGGCCTTTTTCCCATTTTCTGGTTGGAAAGATTCATTCTATGGCGACCTCCATGTGAATGGTAAAGATGGAGTAAATTTCTATACGCGCAAAAAGATGATTACATCCCGATTTGATTACTAATTTGGATGAGGAGGGAAGCGGTATGACGAAGGTTACGCAAGGGGAAGACCTTTTAACAAAGGATAAGGATTATGTATGGCATGGCATGAAACCATATAATCCAAATTCTACGCTAGTCATTACGAAAGCAGAAGGGTCATGGGTGACAGACCATAATGGGAAACGGTATCTTGATGGAATGTCAGGGCTTTGGTGTGTAAATGTGGGATATGGAAGAGAAGAGTTAGCACATGCTGCATATGAACAGCTAAAGCAAATGGCCTATTATCCATTAACACAAAGCCATGAACCAGCAATCCAACTTGCAGAAAAGCTTAATGAAATGTTAGGAGACGAGTATGTTATTTTCTTCTCTAATAGTGGGTCGGAAGCAAATGAGACAGCCTTTAAATTGGCTAGACAATACCATCAGCAAAAAGGAGAACACTCTCGTTACAAATTTATTTCTCGATATCGTGCTTACCATGGTAATTCCATGGGATCTCTAGCCGCAACTGGCCAAGCGCAGCGTAAATATAAATATGAACCACTCGCACCAGGCTTCATTCATGTATCGCCACCAGACCTATACCGATCTGATGAGAAGGTGGATGCAGAAGTATCGGATTTAAAGTCTGTACAGGAGATAGACCGTGTGATGACATGGGAGCTTAGTGAAACTATAGCAGGTGTGATTATGGAACCAATCATTACTGGTGGTGGAGTCATTGTTCCACCTGATAATTACATGGCTGGTGTAAAGGAAGTGTGTGAAAAGCATGGTTCACTACTAATTGTTGATGAGGTTATTTGTGGATTCGGGCGAACAGGTAAACCATTTGGATTTATGAATTATGGTGTTAAACCAGATATCATTACAATGGCAAAGGGGATTACCAGTGCGTATCTCCCATTATCTGCAACAGCCGTCAAGAAAGAAATTTACGAGGCATTTAAAGGGTCCGAAGAATATGATTATTTCCGGCATGTTAATACATTTGGTGGAAATCCTGCGGCTTGTGCATTGGCACTTAAGAATCTAGAAATTATGGAAAATGAGAAACTATTTGACCGTTCAAAGGAACTCGGGGACAAATTAAAGGATGGCCTGATAGCAGCTTTAGTTGATCATCCTCATATAGGCGATATTCGAGGAAAAGGCTTATTGATTGGGCTTGAACTTGTCAAAGACAAACAAACAAAAGAACCGCTTGAAGTAAGTCAGGTCAACAAAGTGATTGCCGGATGTCTACAAAAGGGACTAATTATTGGTAAAAATGGAGCGACAGTAGCGGGGTACAATAATGTGTTAACTCTTGCGCCACCTCTTTCGATATCCAATGAGGACCTCGAATTTGTTCTTAGAACAGTAACCGAAGAATTAAAAGAATTGTAAAAAGGTAAGTACCAACACTCGTAATCTATTTTCATAATGAAATAGATTGCGGGTGTTTTTCCCAAGAAAAAAGAAAGGTGGATGGAGATGAGAATTGGAGTACCAAAGGAAATTAAAAATAATGAAAATCGTGTGGCCTTAACTCCTGCAGGTGTCATGCAGTTGGTTCAACATAATCATGAGGTTTTTGTTGAAACTGGTGCGGGCCTGAACTCAGGCTTTTTTGATGAACTTTATATTGATGCTGGAGCAAGAATAGTTCCAACTGCTGCAGATGCATGGGCTTGCGATATGGTGATTAAAGTAAAAGAACCAATCCAAGAGGAATTTCAATATTTTTATGATGGATTACTATTATTCACTTATTTGCATCTAGCCGCAGATCGAGAGCTTACAGAGGCTTTAATCCAAAAGAATGTTGTTGCGATTGCATATGAAACCGTGCAGTTAGAGGATAGAAGCCTTCCTTTACTCACCCCAATGAGTGAAGTAGCAGGTAGAATGGCGACACAAATTGGAGCCTCTTTTCTTGAAAAAACAAAAGGTGGGAAAGGTGTTCTACTAGGTGGTGTACCAGGTGTTAGTCGTGGAAAAGTCACCGTTATTGGCGGTGGTGTAGTCGGAATGAATGCTGCAAAAATTGCAGTGGGCCTTGGTGCGCAAGTTTCGATATTAGATGTCAGTGCTACAAGATTGCGAGAGTTAGATGATATTTTTGGAAATTCCATCACAACCTTGATGTCGAATCCATTTACGATTGGCCAAGCGGTTGCAGAATCTGATCTCGTGATTGGTGCTGTTCTTATTCCAGGCGCTAAAGCTCCGAAATTGGTGACAGAGGAAATGGTTCGTTTAATGGAGGAAGGGTTAGTGATTGTCGATGTTGCAATTGACCAAGGGGGTATATTTGAGACGGCTACCCATGTTACCACACATGCAAATCCTACATATACGAAACATGGAGTCGTTCATTATGCAGTAGGTAACATGCCTGGTGCTGTTCCTAGAACATCTACTATTGCACTTACGAATGTAACAGTCCCATATATTCTACAGGTTGCAAATAAGGGCTATGAACGTGCCTTTGCGGAAAATAGAGCCTTGCATAAAGGACTAAATGTGATTGGTGGAAAAGTCGTTTACGAAGGGGTTGCAAGAGCTCATAATCTACCGTTTGTAACCACTATTTAAATAGGAGGCTGATTCTATGAATATCCAAACATTAACCATTAATAAGGAACGACTTGAACAGAGAATTACAGAGTTATCAAAAATAGGGAAAATCGGTGAAACGGGAGTGTGTCGACTAACCTTATCTAAGGAAGACCGGCAAGCGGTAGAAACGGTTAAAGGCTGGATGGAGGAAGTGGGGTTAACTGCTAGAATTGACCACTTTGGAAATCTAATTGGAAGAATGGAAGGGAAAAATCAGGATGCCCCGATATTAATGCTAGGATCGCATATTGATTCCCAGCCTTATGGAGGAAGATTTGATGGAACAATTGGTGTATTAGGCGCACTTGAAGTCATTCAAACAATGAAAGAAAATCACGTAGTTCCAAATCGCCCAATTGAGGTAGTTGCTTTTTCAGATGAAGAAGGTTGCCGCTTTAATAAAGGATTATTTGGTGTAAGGGGAATCCTAGGGAAACTCGAAGAAGATGAGTTAGATCGTCAGGATAAAGATGGCGTTACAAGAAGAGAGGCTCTCATTGAATTTGGTTGCGATCCTTCAAAATTTAAAGAGTCAGAGTATCCAAAAGGAAGCATTGGCTCATTCCTTGAGATGCATATTGAACAAGGACCTGTTCTAGAAAATATGAATAAACCAGTTGGAATTGTGTCAGGTATTTCGGGTCCATTATGGTTAACAGTTGAATTAGAAGGCTTTGCTGGGCATGCAGGTTCCGTTCCAATGCCAATGAGGAAAGATGCCCTTGTAGGTGCTGCAAAAATCATCATAGCACTCAACGAGATAGCAAGCCAGGAGCCTGGGGCGCCAACCGTTGGTACAGTGGGAAGTTTACGGGTTTTCCCGGATTCACGTAACATCATTCCTGAAAAAGTAAGTTTTACGGTGGACTTAAGAGATATTGATTTAAATAGACGTCACAAGCTTGAGGCACAATTACATGAAAAGATTAAGGAAATTACCGAGGAACACGGGCTACGAAGTAAAATTACAGAAGATACTAATAGCGAACCTCGTTATTGTGCAGAAAGAATCAAAGATATTATGCGCAATGAAATGCAAAGCATAGGATTGGAACCAATGGAATTAATGAGCGGTCCTTTTCACGACTCATTAGCCATGTCATATGAATGTGAATATGGAATGATATTTGTCCGTTGTAAAGATGGAATTAGTCATAATCCTAAGGAATTTTCAACCTTTGAAGATATCTCACTAGGTACTGAGCTCCTGTATCGTACAACGGTAAGAATGGCTCAGAAATAACCTAAATAAAAAGAGGCTGGGACATTAACTAGCTTCGAATAATGAAAAAGGTGAGTTTGAGCACGCTCAAACTCACCTTTTTCTATTTTCGTGTAAACTCTCCTATTACCTTAGTTGTTGGCAGTGAATTTTCTTAAATTCACTGCCATTAAAGCTAGACCCATTTCGTTTTCCACCTTCGATTTTCCTCGAACAGAAAATCGGGAGAAACGCAAATTAGCTTTCAAGAATCCAAAAACTGGTTCCACATCGATTTTGCGTTTTCGATAGAGGGCACTCGTTTTCTCTTCTGAAAGCTTCGCTCTTACGTATTCTTTTTGCTGTTCCCACTTTTCATTCACCATTAGTTTTCGATTGTTACCTTCTTTGGCTTTTGTACATGATAAGCGGAATGGGCATCCCGAACAGTCTTCGCACTCATAGATTTTGAACTTCCGTTCAAAGCCTGTACGGTCAGTGCGAATAGAATGATATTGAAACTCAAGACGTTTATGATTAGGGCATGTATATGTATCTGTTTCTTCATCATACTGCCAATTGTCAGGGTTAAATATGTTTTGTTTAAACTTTTTGTTTTGTTCCTTCAAATACAGGTTATAAGTGATAAGCGCTTCTCGTTTTCTATTGGAAAGGATATCATTATAGTTTTGTTCACTACCATAACCTGCATCTGCGACAATGTGTTTCGGTAACTCGAAATAATGCTGCTCGATTTCATCTAGAAATGGAATTAACGTACGTGTATCTGTTGGATTAGAAAACAAACTATAAGCAAGAGTGTATTGACCTTCCGTTGCGATTTGTACATTGTAACCAGCTTTCAACTGTCCATTTCTCATATAATCTTCTTTCATTCGCATAAATGTCGCATCAGGATCCGTTTTAGAATAGCTATTACGTGTGCCAAAGATTTCTAAGTCTTCTTGGTATTTCTGTTTACGTAAGACAAAATCAATCAATTGCTTACGTACTTGTTTCGGATATTTGCGTTCGCTTCTTAAAGCTTTTCGTTCTGAAACATCTGATGTAACTTCAATTTGTTTATCATACTCGGTTACGACTTCGTCTACTTTTTGAACCAATTGAGTGAGCTCTTCCAACGATAACTGTTCGGTGTTTTCGCGTTCAATTTCAGGTATGATTTCGTTCTTAAGTAGCTCGTTGTATAGCTGGTTTGACTTTTCAATTAAGCTTTCACTATATTTCTCAATGGATTTCTTCCAAACGAACGTAAATTTATTCGCATTCGCTTCAATCTTTGTACCATCAATAAAAATAGCTTCTTGATCAATAAGTTTTTCTTCAACTAATTGGCAACGGAATTGGACGAAACATTTGCGAATTAAATCTTTCACTTCTGATTGAACACGGAATCGGTTGATTGTGCGGTAGCTTGGTTCATACCCTTGAGCTAACCACATCATACGGATACTATCTTTTAATAGGGCTTCAATTTTGCGTCCAGAGAAGACAGATTGCGAGTAGGCACACAAGATAATTTTAAGCATCATGCGTGGATGATAAGCAGGACAACCCTCATTTCGAAGAAATGGTTCGAATGCTTCTTGCGGGATACTTTCAACTAAATGATGGACATGGAAGGCAATATCATTATTTTGTAATTTTACTTCTAAATCTAAAGGCAAAATTAATTGATTCATGTTATAATCTTTAAACATAAGGACACTTCTTTCTGTTTGGATTTTGTGTGGTAACTTAATTTTAACAAAGAATGTCCTTATTTTTTATTTAAAAATAATCAAAGCCTGTGAAATTTTACTCATAGTAAAAATTCACAGGCTTTTTCAGTTCAGAGGAGGGTTTTGTCCCAGCCTCTTTTTTATCTTATTTATTTATTTGTAAAGAAATCTTTAAAGGCTTGTGTAATCTCGATACCTTGAAAGATGAACAGGCTAGTCACCGTTAACGAACATAATCCGATCATAATGAATCTAAACCACATAATTTTTCTCCTCCTTGATTTTTATAATGATGTAAAAAAATCAAAGAGCTTTTACCACATAATTAGATTGATAAAAAATGGGTGTTATCCAGATAAATTTTCGGTAGGTTTTGTTGACTTCGATGTTTTTAAAAACACCTCGCAGGACGATAAAACCCGATGTGATTGAAAAAAGCACCCAAGAAATTTTTGGTTTACCATCATCATTGGAAGAAAAATTGTCGATTGAAACACTGCTAATAGTTACTGTGTTTTCTTGAATGTCGGGTGATTTAAACGCATGGGAATGTGCGATTGTAGCTGAAAAAGACATGATCGCAACAAACATGATGATGGCTAGAGCGAATCGTTTCCTCATTTTCTACCATCTCCCCATTGTTAATGTTACTATCTTACACCCGATGAACTGTAAAATCCACAAAAATAATTTTACAAAAATTGCGAAATTTCATTTTGTAAATTGAAAAATGTGGGAACTATGTTACCCTAAAGAAGGGGTGAAGTAATGAGTAAAAGTAAACGAAATCTCCTCATTGCAATCATTGGGAGTCTTGTGATTGTAACGTTTGGTGTTGTAAGAATACTAGAAATTAGAGATAACCACAAAATGAACACACAGATTTTAGAAGCGTGTATGGACAAAGGGGAAACTGTTGTATTTGAAGCGAAAAATATCTTTAGTCTAGACGAAGTTAGCTGCGAGTAAATATGAGTATTGATCAAAATAGATTAATTCTTTTCTAAACAGGAGTTGGTAGGCTATGACAATCGAAAGACTTACTGAGGAACAATTTTTAGATTCTGTGCGTTTATCAGAATATGCATTTACATATAAGCTTTCAGAACAACAGCTTGATGAGGTTCCTAAAAAACTTAAAAACCATCAAATTTATGGAATCTATGAAAATAATAAGTTAGCTGCAAAGTTTCATCTCATACCACTCTCCACATATGTGGGGGATCAATCGTTTAAAATGGGTGGAATAGCAGGTGTTGCGACGTATCCGGAATACCGAAGACGTGGGTATGTGAAGGAATTGCTTACGTATGCGCTTGAAACGATGAGGACACAGGGATTTACCGTTTCGATGTTGCATCCATTTGATGTATCTTTTTACCGAAAATATGGCTGGGAACTATTTAGCAATCGCCTTAAAACGCTTCATAAGCAAGCTGATTTGACTATGTTTGAACCTGCAAATGGTACAATCAAGCGTTATCAATTTGAAAACGCCAATCTGGAAGAGCTTAAACAGATCTATGCGCAGTATGCAACTACATTCTCGGGGATGCTTGTTCGGGAGGATGATTGGTGGAAAAGCGTGGTTGATGATCTTAATATTGCGGTTTATTACGATCCAGCAAATAAGCCAAATGGTTATGTCCTTTATGAAGTTAAGGACAGTAAGATGACGGTTGAGGAATTTGTCCCTGTTAATGTCGAGGCCAGACAAGGCTTATGGAATTTTATATGTCAACACGATTCAATGATTTCTGAGCTCGAAATGATTTCATATGAACAAGAACCATTGTTTTTCGCATTAAAGAGACAAAAGACCGTGAAACGTGAAGTGAGTCCATATTTTATGGTGCGAATTGTTGATGTAGAGTCATTTCTACAAGAATACAAATTTGCAGGAAACGAGATGATTAAGCTTCAAATTACAGACCCATTTGCACCTTGGAATGAAAAAACATTCCTTATTAAAGATGGCAAGGTTCGTATTACCGACGACACAGATGGAGCGATTAAACTTTCGATTAATGCATTGTCCACGGCCCTCTTCGGTCATCAACGTCCGAACGAACTTTTTGCAGTTGGTATGATTGCAGGATCAGAAATTGAAATAGAAGCATTTGAAAAAATGATTCCGAATCGTCCTGCATATATGTATGATTTCTTTTAAGGGGGAATCTGTTTTGAATTCTTTAGAGTATGCAAGAAAACTTGATAGAGAGGATCCGTTAGCTCCGTTCCGTGATGAATTTTATATAAAACCGGATACCATCTATTTGGATGGTAATTCACTTGGACTGTTATCAAAGCGGGCAGAACGTACATTACTTAGTTCATTAGAGGATTGGAAAGAATATGGGATTGATGGATGGACACAAGGGAGGAAACCTTGGTTTTATATGTCTGAACAGGCAAGCGAATTACTTGCTCCGCTTGTTGGAGCATCACCTGAGGAAGTGATGGTAACGGGTTCAACGACGGTGAATCTCCATCAATTAGTTGCCACCTTTTATAAGCCAAAAGGGAAACGTACAAAGATTGTTGCAGATGAATTAAATTTCCCATCTGATATTTATGCCCTACAAAGCCAGTTGCAAATTCATGGACTTAACCCAGATGAGCATCTTATCAGGGTAAAAAGTCATGATGGAAGATATATTGCTGAAGAAGACATCATTTCGGCTATGACCGATGAGGTGGCTCTGGTGGTTTTGCCCAGCATATTGTATCGAAGTGGTCAAATCATAGATATGCAACGTCTCACTTATGAAGCGCATAAGCGCGGAATTTTAATCGGGTTTGATGGCTGTCATTCAATCGGTGCGATTCCACACTCCTTTTCTGAATGGGATGTAGACTTTGCCTTTTGGTGCAATTATAAGCATCTTAACGGTGGGCCTGGAGCGGTTGCAGGATTGTATGTGAATCGTAAGCACTTTGGTATATTACCGGGTTTAGCGGGATGGTTTGGATCGAATAAAGAAAAGCAATTTGATATGGAACATACGTTTACGCCAGCGGGCAATGCGGGGACCTTTCAAATTGGGACTCCTCATGTATTAAGTTTGGCACCTTTACTAGGTTCACTTGAAATGTTTGCTGAGGCAAGGATTGAAAATATTCGGAGTAAATCTCTTGGATTGACTAATTTTTTAATTGAACTAATCGCTTCTGAACTAACATGTATGGGTTTCACGATTGGCTCACCCCGTGATAATTCTATTAGGGGAGGTCACGTAAGTCTCGAGCATAAGGAAGCAGCACGAATTTGTAAGGCGCTAAAAGAAAATGGAGTGATTCCAGACTTTCGAGCTCCAAATATCATCCGACTTGCACCAGTGCCCCTTTATAATTCCTATGAGGACGTTTGGAAAGTTGTTCAGATGTTAAAAACAATAATGGACGAAAAACAATACGAAAAATTTAAAAATGAACGAGACGTAGTAGCGTAAAGGTATACCAACCCGGTATACCTTTTACAGCTTAAGGGAGGAATTCATGTGGCAATCGTGGCTGGTTCGAAGTTCGAAACATACAAACAAAAAATTTTATCCTTGCCCAGGGACTATAAGGAAGAAGACATTAAGAGCAAGACATTTTTATTGGAAGTGGATGAAAAAAAGCACCTCGAAATTTATTATGCCCCATTTGAATACGTAAATGAGTCTGCAAAAGTTATGATAGTCGGAATTACACCAGGACTACATCAAATGAAAAAATCATTTTCAACAATCCTTGATCCGAAAAATAAAGGTCTATCTGATGAGCAACTCTTACACGAGGTGAAAAAGAATTCAAGTTTTGAAGGTCCGATGAGGAAAAATCTGATTGGGATGCTCGATGAACTTGGGTTACACTCATACCTGGGAATTGAATCTACCAGTGAGCTTTTTACGTCTGCCAGTCATCTTGTTCAAACAGCTTCTGTTATTAGGTATCCAGTATTCTATAAGGGGAAAAATTACAGTGGCTCAACTCCAAAGATGTTAAATACGGAATTGTTAAAGAAGCATATTATGGATAGTTTTACAGAAGAGTTAGTGCGTATTCAAAATCCACTCATCATTCCTTTAGGGGTTAATGTGACAGCAGTGTTCAACTACCTAGCAGAAAATGGGTATGTATCCTCAGATAACGTTCTTTATGGATTTCCACATACCTCAGGTGGAAATGGTCACCGCCATAGACAATTTGCTGAGAACAAGGAGCAGATGAAGAAAAAGTTAGCTAGTTATTTTGGATAAAAAAACTGCACCTTTATTATAGGTGCAGTTCTAGTTATCTAGCTTCACTAGCCATCGTCTTTGGGTTACAAGTCAATAGCTTCTGAAGGTAAAAAGCACTTTTCTTGTCTTTTTGTTGGTGAGGGTGACTTGAGCTTTACGTTTTAGTCTTCGATTTTTATCACGATTTTTCCGAATTGTTCAGCTTCGTCAATACGCTGCATTGCTTTTTTAGTTTCTTCCAGAGGGTATACTTTATCAATTACAGGTTTAATTTTATGTTCATTGACAAATTGCAACATTTCATTAAACTCTTCTGTACTCGCCATGGTGGAGCCAAGTAATGTATATTGACCATAAAAGAATTCACGAAGATTGAAGTCCACAGAATCACCAGCAGACGCACCGAATGTTACCATTTTTCCACCCTTTCGAAGCTGTCCAAGTGATTTATGGAATGTCGCTGCTCCAACTGTTTCAACTACGATATCTGCTTTTTCTCCATTTAACGCCTCATTCCAGTTACCATTGCTATCAATCGCTACATCAGCGCCTAATTCAAGAGCTTGTTTTAGCTTCGCTTCAGAGCGAGAAGTAACGATAACACGAGCCCCGATTGCTTTCGCAAATAGTAAAAGGAACGTTACGGCACCACTTCCGATTCCAGGTAATAAGATAGTATCAGTTGGCTTTACATTTGCACGAGTGAATAATGCGCGATAGGCAGTCATGGCTGCAAGAGATAAGACTCCAGCTTCATACCATGATAAATGTGCTGGCTTTGGACCAACATTATCCGCAGAGATTGTGATTTTTTCGGCAAAGGTTCCGTGATCGGGTAATCCAAGAATCTCATGACCTTCAGGTGGAGCATCGCTATTTTCTTTCCAGCCTAAGGAAGGATTGAGGATTACTTCATCCCCAATCTTAACATCTTCAACACCAGGGCCAACCGCTTCAACAATCCCAGCGCCATCCGACCCAATTACTAATGGGGGATCTGTTTCTTTATGTCTATGTAAAACAAATAAATCACGGTGATTGAGTCCAGCGCTTTTTAGCTTAACCTTCACTTCACCTTGTTTTGGTTCAATCTCATCAATATCGGAATAGGATGTTCCGTCCATTCCAGGAACTTTGTAATGTACAAACGCTTTCATGTTTTTCCCCTCCTAAATTGTCTAAACGATAGTTTCATTTTAATAGAATTCTACAGAACATTTCAACTAATTGGATTGTAGAGGGGATGCGTGTCCGATTTTTTGACTTGGAGTAAGGAAAGGTAACGCAAGAGTGGGATACGTACCGGATTGTTAGATTTGAAGAGTAGAAGAGTAATGAAAAGGCCAAATTTGTGGCTAGGTAGCCTACTACACACTTAAAAGAGGTCACTTATTGGATAAAATTAGGAGAATGCGAACCAACAAAATCGCAAAACACGCCCGCATCTGGATAAAATTAGGGAACAGCGAACCAGCAAAGCCGCGAAAGACGCCTGCATTTGGATAAAATTAGGGAACAGCGAACCGGCAAATCCGCGAAAGACGCCCGCATCTGGATAAAATTAGGGAACAGCGAACCAGCAAATCCGCGAAAGACGCCCGCGTCTGGATAATATTAGGGAACAGCGAACCAGCAAAGTCGCGAAAGACGCCCACATTTGGATAAAATTAGGGAACAGCGAACCAGCAAAGCCGCGAAAGACACCCGCACCTAGATAAAATTAGGATACACCGAACCAGCAACACCGCGAACATAACACTCTGTTCCTAATAAAACAAAAATATCCCTACCCACCTATACTCAACCCGCCCATCTATCCTATACTAATAACAAATATCAATCGGAAAGGGTTACACAAAAATGCAAATAAGACTAAAAGATTACGGGATAAATATCGGTAACTTACCAACAGGAACTTTAAATAAAATCACAGATGTAAAAGGCGTGAGAGTCGGCCACTCCACCATATCCGACGGGGATATCCAGACAGGGGTGACAGCCATCATCCCGCACGACACAAATATTTTTAACAATAAAGTGGTTGCTGCTTCATATGCTATGAATGGGTTCGGAAAGACGATGGGGACTCTTCAAATCGATGAACTGGGCACAATTGAAACACCTATTCTGCTAACAAATACGCTAAGTGTGGGGGTAGCAGCCAATCACCTTATCAGTTATATGCTTGAGCAGAACAAAGAAATCGGTGATACAACCGGGACAATAAATCCAGTCATCGGCGAGTGCAATGATATGTTATTAAATAATATCCGAAAACAGTCAATTAAAGAAACGAATGTCCTGGAAGCGTTAGAAACAGCAACAACCAATTTCGAAGAAGGCAGTATAGGAGCAGGTGCGGGAATGAAATGCTTTGGGCTAAAAGGGGGGATCGGTTCCTCGTCACGAATCCTTACATATCCTCATGGAAACTACACCCTGGGCGTCCTGGTGCTCTCGAATTTTGGGGAGATTGATCAGTTTCGCCTAAACGGAATCCATGTGGGTCCAATCATCAAAGAGAAGATCTCGTCAAAAAGCGAGAAGGGTGACAAAGGCTCTATCATGATCATCATTGCAACTGATTTGCCGGTGACTTCACGTCAATTAAAGCGAATCATCAAACGTGCATCAGTGGGACTTAGTAGAACAGGTTCTTTTATTGGAAATGGGAGTGGGGATGTTTTCATCGGTTTCTCAACCGCAAACACAATCAGTCATGAAAATAAAGGGGAACTCCAAACTATAAAAGTCATTCATGAAGATGACTTGGATCAAGCCTTTTTAGCAACAGCAGACGCTACAGAGGAAGCGATATTACAATCATTACTAACTGCGAAAACGACAATAGGCAGAAATGGAAATACACTGTATTCATTGGCAGAACTGATGAGTGAGATCATTTCATAATGAGGGGGAATAAATATGAATAAGCCGATTATTGGTGTTACCTCGCATGTTGAGTTGGATTATAAACATACGCTGTCGAATGATTATATTCAAGCTGTAATTGGAGCAGGAGGAATTCCGGTTATTTTGCCAATTGGCATTGATGAAGATGTTTCACAGATTGCCAGTAAGATAGATGGGCTTCTACTGACAGGGGGAGGGGATATTGACCCAACCTTATTTGGAGAGGAGCCACATCCAAAGCTCGGGACGATTTCGCCAGGAAGAGATGATTTTGAGCCAGCCATCATTCAGGAGATATTAGATGCAAATAAGCCAATCCTTGCAATCTGTCGCGGTATCCAGATTTTGAATATTGCACTTGGTGGGGATATGTATCAGGATATTTATGATCAACATGAAACCGGGCTACTTCAGCACTCACAGAAGGCAACAAGATATCATCTTGCCCACTTTGTGAAAGCAAAGGAAGGGAGTTTGCTAGAATCTATTGCAGGGTCTTCTGAATTTAAGGTGAATACGTATCATCACCAGGCAGTTCGCCATGTACCATATCCACTTGAGGTTTCAGGGGTTGCATCAGATGGAATCATCGAGGCAATCGAAAGCAAGGGACATTCTTTTGTGTTAGGCGTGCAATGGCATCCTGAAGGCTTGGCGGTCAATGGTGATGAGATTGCGAAACGTATTTTTACAAGATTTGTAGAAAGTTGTTAAGAAAAAAGGAGTTAAGTCTTATACACAGGACTTAACTCCTTATCTTTATCCCCAGTACTCTAAATACTCATAATTGTCAGTGGGAACTCTTTTGATTACTTCATTCGCTTCATTACGATAAATTTCATATTCACGGTAGATGTCAACCTTATTACCGTTGACAATCTCAGTGTCAACATACTGCATCTCCAATTCTAGAATCAGTTCCTCTTCTGAAGTATCCTCTTCCGGATTTGCTGTTACTTCTTCGTCCGAAGACATACCAGATACAGAAATTGCATTTTTGTATTCATAGACATCATCTGATTCAATTACACCGGTCACAAATATAATGGATAGAATCCCGATGGCGGTCAACAATTTATTCAAAGTTACCAAACTCCTTTGTTCCATATCTATTACTCATCTATATGCATTCGAGAAAAAGATTAGGACAACTAATCCCACGGGAGTTGGTAAAAGTCTGTTATCGGATACGATCCTTTCGAAAACCATCATATATACTAATTGCCGCAGATACTAAGAGAATAGTAATTACACCAATAATAAACCTAGAGTTAAAGTGATCTGGGTTCATGGTGAAAAGGTCTTCGGATATATAGGTGATAAAGGCCTGGTTCATGATATTCGGATGTATGAATATCACGATGAATACAATGGCTCCGATTAGTTCGACAGCAGCATTAGAGAAGGCCAAGCCTTTCGTCCATTGTCCCTTAATTAATTTATATAAAGCAAGTGAAATTTCTGTAACAATCACAATAAGAACGATTGGCCAGAACTGTAACAAAACGTCTTGATTTAAGGCTGGAATTACAAATTCAAGTCCATCTTTCCCGCCTTCGTAGATACCTAAAAGCTGATTTGCTTTAAAATATAGAGTTGCCCAAATGGCAGTCCATAGTAAACCTCCAAAAACTTCAAACTTTGAGATCGCTTTTTTCTTTGGGATATAGGTTATACTTTTTAAATCATCTGGAGTCCATTTTTTTAGACTGGCTGTTAATGGTTGGTCATCTTTTGATTTATCCGTTCTTTCGATAATGGCAAACACAATTGTCAGCCAAAAGAATGTTTGTATTGATACTTCAATAATTCTCCATATGCCGAAACCGACAATTTCCAATACCATATTAATGATGGTTTCCTCACCTTGTTGCCCAAGAAAATACTCAGGGATGATTGCGATGAGTGAGATAACAGCCGCAATCGGTATAATCATTTTTAATAAAGTAACATACACATCAAAATAACGTGGTCCAATAAGGTACATGGGCCGATCAAGATAACCACTGGCCAATTTTGCCGGGCTCCCTAATTTTTCTAACGCGATTTTTACATCTTCTTCATTGTAATCATCGGGCAACATGTCCTCGATTGTCGACCGCAGTTCAAGAGCAATGTCATCTCTCACTTTTTCAGGAAGTCGTCGCGTGACTTCCTGAATGTAAATTTCAATCAGATTCATAATCTTCCTCTCCCTCTAATAATTTATATAGCTCTTTCGAATTTTGAATCCATTCCTTTTTTAATTGTAAAAAGATTTCGAGACCGTATTCACTCAAAACATAGTACTTTCTGGGCCTACTCTCCGTTGTGTCCCAATTGCTTGTCACTAGTTCCTGTTTTTCCAGCCGACGAAGCAGTGGATATAACGTACTTTGCTCAATGTTGATACCTGACCCCTCTAATAACTGGACTAGGGAATAGCCATATTGTGGGGTTCGTAATTGACTCAAAACCGCTAGTGTCAACGTTCCTCTTCTTAGTTCAGTTATTAATGAGTTAAATAAATCACTCATTTACCCACCTCATTTTTATTACTATATGACATACAGTATTTGATTTATACTATGTATCGTACACTATTGTTGCGAAGAAAACAATTCTTTTTTTAAAATTGGGTGAATTAATTAAATCGCTTTATTAGGGATAAAATAAATCTCAACAAACTAAAAAGGAGTTTTATGATGGCTGCTTCACAGCTCTTACTAAGGATCGCTATTGCTTTTGTTGTGTTATTTGTACTTGCAAGAATAATGGGAAGAAAAGAAATCAGTCAAATGACATTTTTTAATTTTGTTTCTGCCATTGCTATAGGCTCTATTGCCGCAAATTTTGCAATGAATTCAAATGTAAGTATAGTAAATGGGGTACTAGCGTTAATAGGCTGGACTGTTTTTACATTAGCGATTGCTTTTATTGATATAAAGTCGAAAAAAGCAAGGAAAGTAACAACAGGGGAACCGATCATTGTGATAAAAGAAGGAAAGGTTATGGAGAATTCACTTCGTTCAACACGACTAGATATGGATACCCTTAATTCAATATTAAGACAAAAAGGGTACTTTTCTATTAAAGATGTACAGTATGCCATCTTTGAAACTAGTGGCCAACTTTCGGTGATGCCATACGAACATAAAATGCCTTACACAAAAGAGGATGCCAGTGTTAAGAGTAATCCCTATATATATCCAACCTCGACCGAGGTCATCTCAGACGGTGTAATTAATAACATGAATCTTTCTAGATTAAATTTAGATACAAACTGGCTAAACCAACAATTAAAAAATGCTGGGGTGACGGATGCATCTGAGGTCTTTTATGCAGAGGTACAAAAAGATGGGACACTATACATTGACAACATAGACGACAATATGATGCATTAAGCCTCCGGAAAAATGTATAGGACTTAAAAAGAATGACAGCACAGATTCGTATGCTATAATAGAATCAAATTGAATAGTGCAGGGGAGCTCACACTTGTGGGCTGAGAGTAAGCAAAATGTAGCTTTGACCCTTTACCTGATTTGGATAATGCCAACGTAGGGAATGTGTGTAAGTATGACGATTCATGCGGTATATCTGTTTCAGGTATACCGCATTTTTTATTTGAATGGAGGATTACCATGTTTGAGCAAATCTTAAAAAACGTTAGGCAAAAAACACCGCTCGTCCATAATATTACAAACTATGTGACGGTTAATGATGTTGCAAATATCGTCCTTGCTTGTGGAGGTTCACCGATTATGGCGGACGATCCAAAAGAAGTGGTGGATATTACAAGTATTTGCAATGCGCTTGTGATTAATATCGGTACATTAAATGAGAGAACGATAGAATCTATGATTTTAGCAGGGAAGGCAGCAAACAAACTAGGACATCCTGTTGTTTTGGATCCAGTTGGAGCAGGGGCGTCCAGCCTAAGAACTAATACTGTTTATCAGCTTTTAGATGAGATACGATTTGCTGTTATCAGAGGGAACCTATCAGAAATAAAAACGGTGCATGCAGGCAGTGGAAATACCAAAGGTGTGGACGCAGCTGCAGAAGACGTCATCAATGAAGGTAATCTCGAAGAAATGATTCAGTTTGCTAAACAGGTAAGTAAACAAACAGGTGCAGTCATTGTAATCACAGGTGCTATAGATATCGTTGCGAACACGTACGAAGCATTTGCAATCAGAAATGGCCATCCGTTGATGTCGAAAATTACAGGGACAGGCTGTATGCTTACTTCTGTTGTAGCTGCTTATTGTGGAGCGAATCCTAGTGAAATTTTAAAGAGTACAGCCGCAGCAGTGAGCGCAATGGGATATTGCGGTGAATTAGCTCATCAAAAAGTAGAAGAAATGGATGCAGGAACTTCATCATTCCGTATGTACTTGATTGATGTGATGAGTAAACTAAATTTTTTGCAATTGCAAGGTGGTATGAACATTGAAAATCGATAAAAAATTTATGCAACTATATGCAGTAACAGACCGTGCCTGGACAGGCAGCCAAACCTTAGTGGAACAAGTCGAAGCAGCGTTAAAAGGTGGTATTACATTCCTTCAACTAAGAGAAAAGAATCTTGGGTATGATGATTTTTTACAAGAAGCTATTGAACTTAAAATGTTAACGGCTTTTTATGATATTCCTTTTGTTATTAACGATAATGTTGAAATTGCGCTAGCTTGTGATGCAGATGGTGTGCATGTTGGTCAAGAGGATATGCGGGTTGAAAAAGTACGTGAAATGATTGGCACGGATAAAATTCTAGGCGTGTCGGCTCAAAATGTAGAACAAGCTATTGCTGCTGAGAAAGCTGGTGCAGATTATCTTGGTATTGGTTCGGTATTCCCAACAGGTACAAAAAAAGACGCGAAACCAATGACATTCGAAACCGTGCAAGAAATTTGTAAGAGTGTTTCGATTCCCATCGTTGCAATTGGTGGGATTAATAAAACAAATATTTTAGAGTTAGTTGGAAGTGGGGTAGACGGTGTTGCGGTTGTATCGGCAATCTTTGCACAGTCCGATATCACAGCCGCTACAAAGGAGTTAAATAAGCTTTCAGCAACGATGGTAGGGAGTGGAAAATAATGAAAAAGGTATTGACGATTGCAGGATCTGATTGTAGTGGAGGAGCTGGAATTCAGGCAGATATTAAAACAATTACAGCCCATAATATGTATGCAATGAGTGCAATCACAGCTCTTACTGCTCAAAATACAACTGGCGTATACGGGGTTCTCGATTCGACTCCTGAATTTGTCGGGCAACAGCTGGATTGCATCATGACTGATATTTTTCCTGATAGTGTAAAAATCGGCATGGTGTCATCTCCTGAAATCATCCATAAAATCGTGGAAAAACTAGAAGAATATAAGCCTTCAAATATAGTAGTGGATCCAGTCATGATATCAACTAGTGGGAGTAGACTTTTGAGTGAATCGGCAATGGACGCCTTGATTAGTCAATTAATTCCGCTTGCTACTATTATTACACCCAATATTCATGAGGCTGAGGCGCTTGGTGGGATGGAGATTACCACGAAGGAAGACATGCAAGTGGCTGCCCAAAAATTGTACGAAACCTATAAAGGGGCCATTTTGATTAAAGGTGGACATCTTGAAGATACTGCGGATGACCTATTATATAATAATGGCGAGTTCACATGGTTCCCTGGAGAACGGATCAGTAACCCGAACACGCATGGCACAGGTTGTACACTCTCATCAGCCATTGCTTGTAATTTAGCAAAAGGCCATGATATTAAAACGAGTATAAAAGAAGCAAAACAATATATTACGGGAGCAATTGAAGCGGGACTAGACCTTGGAAAAGGCAGTGGACCATTGAATCATTGTTACGCCCTAAAGAACTAATTAGAGTTGCAGCGTCTGAAGCAGTTGTGTCAACTTCTGACAAGGCACCGCCGAACAAGGGGGATAGTGTCTGAAGCCGAGGAGACTTCGGACAAGGGACCACCGAACAAAGTGGGATAGTGTCTGAAGCGGAGTTAAATTCGGACAAAGAATCGCTGAACAAGCGGGATAGTGTCCGAAGTCGAGGAGACTTCGGACAAGGGACCACCGAACAAGTGGGATAGTGTCCGAATTCGAGCAAACTTCGGACTTGGGACCACCGAACAAGCGAGATTGTGTCAGAAGTCGAGCAAACTTCGGACAAGGAATCGCCGAACAAGCAAGATCGTGTCCGAAGTCGAGCAGACTTCGGACTTGGAACCGCTGAACAAGTGAGATTGTGTCAGAAGTCGAAAAAACTTTGGACATGGATTCGTAGAACAAGTGAGATAGTGTCCGAATCCGAGCAGACTTCGGACAAGAGACCACCGAACAAGTGGGATAGTGTCCGAAGTCGAGCAAACTTCGGACTTGGGACCACCGAACAAGCGAGATTGTGTCCGAAGTCGAGCAAACTTCGGACAAGGAATCGCCGAACAGGCAAGATTGTGTCTGAAGCCGAGCCAACTTCGGACTTGGGTTCGTAGAACAAGTGAGATAGTGTCCGAAGTCGTGCAAACTTCGGACATGGATTCGTAGAACAAGTGAGATAGTGTCCGAAGTCGAGCCAACTTCGGACTTGGGTTCGTAGAACAAGTGAGATTGTGTCCGAATCCGAGCAGACTTCGGACAAGGGACCGCCAAACAAGCAAGATTGTGTACAAAGTCGAGCAAACTTCGGACAAGGAATCGCCGAACAAGCGAGATAGTGTCCGAAGTCGAAAAAACTTCGGACATGGATTCGTAGAACAAGCGAGATAGTGTCCGAAGTCGAAAAAACTTCGGACTTGGATTCGTAGAACAAGTGAGATAGTGTCTGAAGTCGAGCAGACTTCGGACTTGGAACCGCTGAACAAGTGAGATTGTGTCCGAAGTCAAGTCAACTTCGGACAAGAGACCACCGAACAAGTGGGATAGTGTCCGAAGTTGAGCAAACTTCGGACAAGGAATCGCCGAACAAGCAAGATTGTGTACAAAGTCGAGCCAACTTCGGACAAGGAATCGCCGAACAAGCGAGATTGTGTCCGAAGTCGAGCAAACTTCGGACAAGGAATTGCCGAACAGGCAAGATTGTGTCTGAAGTCAAGCAAACTTCGGACAAGGAATCGCCCTACAAGTAAGCCAGAGTCTGAAGCGGATACAACTTCTGTCTTGGCACCACCGAACAAGCGAGCCAGTGTCTGAACCTGAGAACACTATTAACATTAGATGTGTTTTACTTCGGAGATGATTGATTCTATTAAGTTTGCAACGCTTTGATTCTTAGCTAATCTTGGACTTTGTCCAGACCAAAGGGACATGAAGTCTTTATTATTCTGCGAATTTGATGCCTTTCGGATATCCTGGGTAAGTGAATTTTGAACAGGGAACTCTGGGAGGTTTTTTTCGTGTTCCTTCATGTTTTCAATAAAGGGATTGATGAGTCCTCGTGCCCATTTACCAGAAAATGTACGGGTTACGACCGTTTCGTCATCAGACGCATTCAGAATGGATTTTTTATGGATAGGATGTGCCCCACTCTCAATGCATGTCAAAAATGCGGTCCCCATTTGAACAGCCTGTGCACCTAAGCAAATAGATGCCTTTAATCCTCTGCCATCCATGATTCCACCAGCGGCTATGACTGGAATCTTAACGTTATCAGCCACTTGTGGTATAAGTGACATTAAGCCAATTAAGCCCTTGTGCCCGTTATGAATAAATCCTCCACGATGCCCACCAGCTTCACTGCCTTGAACAACAACTAGATCCAATCCTGACTTTTCGATTTCTATGGCTTCTTTAACAGATGTTGCTGTTCCCATTAAAACCATCTGATGTTGTTTTAATTTGGAAATCAATTCTTTTGAAGGAAGACCAAATGTAAAGGAACAAATAGAAACCTTTTCCTCAATGATAACGTTAATTTGCTCATCAAACTTCTTTATTGTATCCGTAAATGAAGGGATCTCAACATGTTCATTTGGAGGTATGTTTAATTTTTCACGAATCGGATTAAGTAATTGATTTGCTGACTTCACTTCATTTTCTTTAGTATGAAATTTGGTTGGAACAAATAGATTAACTCCAAAAGAATGGGGCGTAAGCTTTTTGATTTCACTAATCTGTTCCTGTAATTGCAAAGGCGTCATGTATCCGGCACCTATCATACCTAAGCCTCCTGCATTTGATACAGCAGAAACTAATTCTGAAGTTGTAACACCACCAGCCATTGGAGCTTGGATAATTGGATGTTCAATCTTTAGCAGTTCAGTAACTTTGTTTTTAAGCAAAACGAATCCTCCTAAATGAAAGAAAGTGGGGGTCTTGCCCCCACTTTGATCTTAAAGTTTTGTAGCTTTTAAAACAAATGCTTCTCCTTGGAAGGAGATGATTTTATCATTCTCAATCTGAATACGAAACTTTTGTTTGACCTTTTCGGAAGAGTTTCGCATGTATTCATTCAGTTCGGCCATTTCGTTATCTGAAAGATTCATACGGTTACACCAACTTTCAAAGTCAAATGGCTTGTCAAAACGATAGAGTTCTTGGATTTCAAAGCCTTCATTTTCTAGCATTTGTAGCCATTCAGTCTTTTTCCAAGCACGAAAATGACTATAGTCTCTCTTTTTTTCAACAGTATTATAAAATTCATCAAATTCCTTGTTTTCAGGAGCTACATTATCATCTAACAAGAACTGTCCACCTGTTTTTAAAACACGCGATACTTCACTCACGAAGCTTGTAATGTTAGGGAAATGGTGAGGAGCAATTCTGCAAGAAACAATATTGAATGATTCATCTGAAAATGGTAGTTTTTCGGCATCACCTTCAACATATTCAACGTTGTCATGGCCATTTCCTCTAATGAAATTTTCAGCAGCAGCTAACATTTCTGGTGTTAAATCTAATGCAATAACCTTTCTTACACGAGGAGCAAGGGCATTCGCAGTATGTCCGCCACCTGTAGCATCGGCTAATGCAATCAATGTTTGTAAATCTCCACCTTTACGGTGACCTTCACTTGTTACATAAGAGGCAGCACTGCGGCCAAATTGTTTTTTAACGTCTGATTTAATATCCATTCTTTCTCCTCCATTGCGTTTGTTACTTTTATCATATAGTAATAATTGATATAAGAAAATTATAAATATTTTATAAATTAACATAAGAAAAGATTATGACAAATCAAAATAAGAATATTTTCCTACTTCCTTAATACATTAAAATGAATACTTTTGAGGGGGTCAGCGAGTGGTTGAAGGCAAAAAAATTTTTGTTGGGAATTATAAAGGGGGAGTGGGCAAGACCACTAGTATTTATCAGATTGCGCTTCACTTGGCAGAAGCGAAAAAGAAGGTACTCCTAATTGATTTAGATCCACAATGCTCACTGAGTGAAATTTGTCTTACAAGAATTGATCGAAACCTTGAACAGCTTAAGAACAACGAGAGTCTAAACTTTGTCTATGATATGTGGGCACAATTTAAACAGTACCCTTATTTGAAATATACCATTGATACAACTCGTTTAATCAAACAAACCCCTGAACAGATCCACTTCATTCCATCTAATTTATTTTATACAAATGGTGGCCTCGATCAAATTGCTTTAAGATTAAGAGATGATTTTGAAGACCTAGCTGTGCTCCAACAGTTTTTCCAAAGTATGAAGCTCGAAAGTAAGTATGATTATATTCTGTTTGACTGTCCACCAAGTAACAATGTGATTACCCAAGGCGCATTTCTTCTATCAGATTATTATTTAATTCCGTCGATTATTCAAACGATGAGTATTCGCGGGGTGGTTCATTACATTAAGTCTGTCGAGAAAATTTATAATACCTTTAGTGTGGAACATGAAAAGGCATTGCTAGCGAAATTATTGTTTGGTACGAAACCAAGATTAATTGGGATTTTTGAAACATTGAAAAAAACAAATGTGAATAATGTAAAAGAAATGAAGGATTTAAAAGCAGAATTAAAAGAAGCAAACATTGATTCGATTCTATCAGATTTGGAAGAAGGGAATTATCTTTTCAAAACAGTAATCAGACACATTGAGGAAATTGCACGAGATACAGCAAATGGAAAAAAACGTTCCGAATATGCAGAGCTAACGGATGAAATTCTATTCTGTATCGAACCAAACATTTTTAATAGTCTCTTTTAAGTGGAGGAAGAATTAGATGAGTACAATAACCTATCAAAGGGTAGCAGATCATTTGGAAAAATTAAAAACGATCTATGAAACATTGCAAATACCAAAAAAGGAAATCAAAGAAGTTGAGAAAATAATTGAGCTTTTTCATGGTTACGGAGATATCTCGGTTGAGGAAAAAACGGGCAAGGCGAATATAGAAAAAAAGTCCAACAAGACAACTAAACCATCTTTTTCTGATATTGTCGATTCTTTATTTGAAGAAAAATATAGTGGGTTGGTAGGAACGAAACTACATTTTACGAAGCTGAATACCGTCGAACAAATCATTACCTATATTGATGCTACCGCAAAAACTAAGGTAATGAAGGAGGCAACTGCATTAGATTTAAAACTTTTGTATTGTCTACTTACCGAAGAAAAACAGGAAATAAAAGGAACGAAAAATGAAGTTTACGAGGCTATTAAAAGGGATATTCGAACTAAAAGGAGAGGAAAGGCTTTTTTAGAATACGCATAAAGCACCCCCACGTTCTCAGGCGTGGGGTTCGTTTGTGGAAAGGACAGATGGAAATTGAAATGTGAATTCAGTTCCTTCGCCAACAGAACTTGATACTTTGATCGTACCTTTCATTGCTTTCACAATACTATAAACGACCATCATTCCAAGACCTGTTCCTTTTGGTCCTTTAGTAGAGTAATAAGGTTCACCTAGTCTCTCAATTTGTTCTTTTGTCATACCCATACCAGTGTCGCGGATTATAATGCTTACAGTGTATCGGTCATAACTAGTTTCAACATATAATCTTCCTCCACCAGGCATTGCCTCTATCGCATTTTTCATGACGTTGATAAAGCATTGATGAAACTTTTGCCGGTCACCTTCCATCGCGCCTATCAAAGAAAAATTCGTAATGACTTCTACCGAATGCTGGTTTGCAGTAGGCTTTAAAATAGATATCACTTGTTGCAATTCGCGTTTGATTTGAAGGGTTTCGACCGTATCTAATGCTGGTTTGGAAAAAGTTAGATATTCTTGAATAACATGTTCAGCAGAAGCCAACTCTTCTTTAATTATCATCAAGTACTCTTTTTGCTTATGTCTTGGTAGAGTATTAGACATCAGCAATTGAACAAATCCCATTGCTGCAGTTAAAGGATTTCGAATTTCATGAGAAATCGCCGCTCCCATTTGTTCGACTGCATGGAGCTTTTCAGATTTTACAATAGTTTGTCGCAATTGAATATTATTGCGAACAAATTCGGTTAGGTAAGACAAGATTCCTAAACCAATAGGTGGAATGACTAAATAAGCAAACCAAGCATCGTAAACATTGATTGGTGGTTTCGAAATTAAAAGTGCAACTGCTGTAAAGACTGATAAAATAAAGGTTACAAGTACAGAAATGCATACACGCTTATTGGAACTCTGTTTCCAAAACCAAGGGTACAGCTTCCATAAAGACACAGCTAATGGAAGATAAAGGAAAAAGGTAGCGTAAAAACCAAAATTTATACCATATAACCCTCTAATAATAATGACAGTTAGACATAGGATAGGACCAATTCCAAGATAAAGACCACCTATTAATATAGGTATAAGACGAAGGTCAAAAAATTGATTAGGGGTAGGTTGATATGAAACGATAAAGCAAGCCAAAATAAGCACAACTAACCCAATGTACGCTTCCCATTTTGATAAGGTAAGATTTCGTTTTCGTTCGAACCATATTAAGCCTATAAATGAAAGAATAATTAATAATGATAGGTTAAAAAGAATGTGTTTAGTAATTTCCATGAATTCACCTTCGACGGATTATGATAAGAATTTTAATATAGTAAATAGTTAGATAATAATTTTATTTCTATTATAATACAGATGAAGCAACTTTTGTCTAAAATTAGTGAAAATTTTGGAAAAGGAAATAAGATAAGAACGAAAAGTGGTGCTTATTACCTAATTCTTCTATTATTTTCTCTATGAAACTCCCTTTTTTCGTAATAAAGTACTGCAACAGATTTTACATACGAATACTGAGTGCATTTGGTTAGAAATAATAGGGGTATACTTATGAAGAAAAATTAGCATTTTCTTTAAATGAAAGGACGTTGGCAAAGTGGAAGAAAAGACGGCACTTATTGCTGGGGCTACAGGTTTAATTGGGAATGAATTATTACATATATTATTAGAGTCCTCTGAATATAAAGAGGTGTATGCTCTAGTTCGAAATCCACTTAAGATGAATCATCCAAAATTAAAAGAAGTAATAGTCGATTTCGAACGCCTTAATGAATTTAAACAATACTTCACTGTGAATGATGTGTTTGTATGTTTAGGCACTACTATCAAAAAGGCAAAGACACAAGAAGCCATGTACAAAATAGATGTAGATTATCCAGTTGAGATTGGGAGGATTGCACAAGAGGCAGGTGCTAGACATTATTTAGTGGTAAGTTCAATGAACGCAGACCGTAAGTCTAAGCTATTTTATCCAAGAATGAAGGGAGAGCTTGAAGAAAAGGTTCGTCAACTTAACTTCGAACAACATTCCATCTTTCGTCCTTCACTTCTTCTTGGAAACAGAGGCGAATTTCGTCTTGGAGAAGAAATAGCTGCTGTCTTGTTTAAATGCCTAAAGTTTATATTTACTGGCCCCTTACAAAAATATAGAGCAATCGAAGGAAAAACAGTAGCAAAAGCGATGTACAATGTGGCTCAGGAAAAAGAACAAGGTAAAGTGGTTTATACTTCGGAGGAAATTGAAAAAATTGCAAAATAAAAAACTGCTCAGAAGCATCACTAAGAAACCGTTGGGTTAAGCACAGTTAATGTTTTGGCTGTTGAATTTAGATTCACATTAGCTCCTATTGGAATAGCAGCTTTATAATAGCCGTGACCGGTAGTAAGGTTGATTAACAGTGGTTTTCCTAGGGGGACCAATAAATCATGAATTAGATCTTCGAATGTTGTCCCATAGGATACAAGGCAATTCGTACATTCCCCTATAATTATGCCAAGACAATCTTGAAATTTACCTGACATTGATAATTGAGTTAAATACCTAAAAATCATGGTAGATGGAGCGTGGGTTTCTTCTAAAAAAAGTATTTTTCCCTTTGTATTAATCTCATATGGTGTTCCGAGTGCATTTACTAACGAAGTCATATTTCCACCAACAATTGGACCTGTAACATTTCCTGGTACTAAACTCCTTATGGCTATGTTTGGTGGGTTTTGGATGAGCCTGGGGGAATTCAACGTTGATGTTGCTTCAAAAAATTGATTGAAGTTATAAACAGGGGTTTCTGGTCTAAATTCAATAAGCATTAAACTATGGAACGTAATTAAATCACTAAACTGATATAAACTATTTAATAATACTGTCATGTCACTATATCCAGATATAATTTTAGGATTCTGTCTTATGACATCAAAGTTCAGATAAGGAAGAATGGTCTGAACTCCAGTCCCTCCACGGGTGGCAAGGATCATTTTGATATTCGGATCTCTGAACATATGCATTAAATCATCTGCTCTTTGTTGGGCTGGCGCCGCAACGATACCATTAAATGAGTATACATGATTACCAAAGACGATATTAAAACCGATATCTCTCAAGAATTGTACTCCGGCATTAATAATATTTGCATCAAGAGGGCTGCCAAGTGTAACTAATCCAATTGTATCTCCTCTTTGTAACAGCGGGGGTCTAATTGCCATAATATCCACTCCCTCTCTACATTTGAATTTTACGATATTAAAAGGTATTATAAAGCGCTTTGAAATATGTCAAATTCAAAGTAATTCCTAATAAAGTACGTTTGATTCAATGTACGAAAAAAACATAAGAAGATCTAATATTAGCAAAGAGACTAGGAAAGTTTAAACCCTAGTCTCTTTTTATTGCTACGTATTATGCTAGTTGAAGTGTAATTAAATAAGTGTCTTTATAATTTACACCAATTGATGTTCCTTCACATAGCGATTATGAGGGTGGTCTTTACATTCCTGGCTACAAGATCTGTAGTGTTCATGTTCACAGTCCTCACATAATAGGAGATGCTTGTTGCAATCCGGATTTCCGCATTTTACATACCGTTCTTCTGGTTTCCCGCAGTGATGACATTTTCCAACCACTGTTTCTTCACCAGTTCTGTTTACTGGTACAGAAATGCGTTCATCAAATACATAGCATTTTCCGTCCCAAAGTGCACCTTTTACCTCTGGATCATATCCGTACGTAATGATGCCACCTTCAAGCTGAGAAACATCCTTGAAGCCTTCATTTACAAGGAATCCAGAGAATTTTTCGCAACGGATTCCTCCGGTACAATAGGTTAGTATTTTTTTATCCTTATGCTCGCTTAAGTTCTCTTCAACCCATTTTGGCAGTTCTCGGAAAGTTTCGATATCAGGTCGAATGGCCCCTCGAAAATGACCAAGATCGTACTCATAGGTATTTCGAGCATCAAGAACGATGACATCGTCTTGTTGTAACGTTTCAAGGAATTCCTTTGGTGAAAGATGTTTACCCGTAATTTCATTTGGATTTAAGTCTTTATCCAGACTTAAATTAACAATCTCTGGTTTCACCTTAATTTTAAGCTTTTTAAAAGCATGTCCTTCACTTTTCTCAATTTTGAAAACCATATCCGAAAAACGGGCATCGCTTCGCATAAACTCCATATATTTTTCCGTCTGCTCCACCGTACCTGACACAGTACCATTGATCCCCTCTGTTGCAACAAGAATTCGGCCTTTCAAACCAATGGAAGCACAGAATTCAAAATGTTGGTCTCGAAAAGCCTGCGGGTCATCAATTTCGATGTATTTGTAATAAAGTAAAATTTGATAATCCAATTTCTTCACCTTCATTAATACTTTTTCTTTAAGTATGATATCAAATATTGAGATTCAAATAAAAGTACTTTTTATTTCCTGTTACAACTTTATTTATTGCTTTGGTGACATTTTTTAATATTACTCAAAATGGTTATGGGCATTAATCACGATTTTCCCCATTTAACAGATTTCAGTTCAAGAATTTTTTGATAAGTCTCCAAGCTTAATTCTTTAAAAGGAGAATCAGGGAGGTGATCAAATAAATCAACTGCTTTTTTCGCAGCTCCTAAAGCCTCCTCTATTTTTCCAAGTTCAACTAGACATTGCGCCATATATGTTTCTTTTAGATAAAATTGTGATAAGTCAAAAGGGTGGTGATGATAGTCAGGAATGACTACCTTTTCGAAATAGTTAATGGCTTCTTCGTAGCGTTTTAATCCATGTAATGCTTTTCCCTTCTCAAGATGAAACCATTCAATTAATTGATGATGTTTTAATTCTGGATCGTTTAAAAGCTGATCGACCATTGAAAGAGCTTCCGCGTAATCATGTTTATAGCCATTGAGGGACTCAATGAGAAAGAGTTTTGATGTAACTTGAGACATTGTATCGTCTGAAAACATCGCATATTGATTCAACTTCTTCAGGTAATATTCATATTGCTCCCATTCTTCTTCCATCATCGAATAGGCTGCTGCCAACCTGTATAAATCATCAATTCGATAAAACGTTTTGTTTTTTTGAGAGAATGAAATGGCTTCATCCATGACTTGTTTTGCCGCGTTAATATCCCCAACAGCAAAATACATAACGGCCTCATTATAATCTAGGTCCAATCTTGAAATGGGGTCAATATAGACGTGCTTTTTTTCAATTTCTTTTCGTTCATGTAAGATTGTTTCCAATGATTGCTCATAGTTATGTTCGATAAAATCGGCAAGGCAACGAAATGAGGCTATGCCTACCCGTTTCGTTGTTACATTCATTTGATCGTACAGGACGGCTGCTTGTTCAAGAGACTGTTTCCAGTCACCTTGCTTTTCCCAGTATAAACTGTACCCATATAGCTCCAACAATCTTGCAGCTACATAGCCTTGGTTTAATTGGGGAACAACCGGGTCAATGAGAGTGAACAGATTTTTATATTTTTCGGGGTAATCATCTGAGTTGCGTGAAAATATTTTTTCAGCCTCATCCAATACTTCCCTTAATTCCTCAAAATTCACTTCATTTAAAAGCTGTGACAAATCTATTTCAAGCCTCTCTGCAATATAGGTTAAGCTCTCCATAGATGGATTTGCTTTATTATTTTCAATTAGGCTGAGCATGCCTTTTGTCAGTTTTGTACCTGCAAGTTCTTCTAATGTTAATTTCTTTTGTTTACGTAATTTACGTATGCGTTCACCTAGCATAAGAAATAGGCACTCTCCCTATTTTTATTATTTTGTTTAATTATATTAAACTTTTTGTTGAAAAGAAAGTAATATGATGATAAGATTTGTTTAATTAAATTAAACTTTTCCAAAACTGGAGGAATTAGCATGACTGAACAACAAAAGCTTAAAAGGGCATCTTATCATTTGTTTACATTCACAATAAGTAAAATCATTTCCTCATTCGGCGCACAAGTATACGCATTTGCAATCAGCTTTTATATACTTCAACTTACAGGATCAGCAACAAGCTTTGCGACAAATCTAATATGTAATCTTTTACCGAGGGCACTTGTAGCACCGCTAGCAGGTTATGCAGCAGACAAATATTCTCGAAAAAAAATCGTCATTATCTCACAGCTTGTTGCAACACTAGCGATTGTAGGGTTACTCGTTGTTAGTTTGACCTATGGTTTATCTTTAATTGCAATTTATACAACAACGGTAATATTATCAATCGCAACTTCATTTACTGGCGTAACCTTCACTTCATCGATTTCCGGTTTGGTGGATGAAGAACGTATTCAAAGAGCAATGTCACTTAACCAAATTTCAATTTCTTTTGCGGCCATTGGTAGCCCAGCAGTAGGTGGACTGTTATATGGTACAGTATCAATGGAATTATTTTTAGGAATGTACATTGTGGCTTCTGTCATTGCTGTATTACTTGAATCTACCATGAACTTCAATCTGTTCTCAAATCGCAAAGAGAAAGATGAAACAGAACAGAAGGAAACAATGTGGGAAAGTATTAAAGCAGGTATTTCCTATTTAAAAACAAAACAGGTCCTGATGACGATGATCTGGATGGCATTAGTCATCAACTTCCTTTTTGGAGCTTTTGAGGTCGGTTACTCATTTATATTAATTGAAAAATTAAAGTTGGCTTCAGAACATTTCGGTTTCACGCAAGGAGCCTTTGCCATTGGAATGCTGTTATTCTCGATTTACTTCTCGATTCGAAAAGAAGTGAAATATCCCTTCCTTGTTTCAAAACGTGGAATCATTGGGTTAGGGGTCATTATGGGAGCGATGGCTGTTCCATTAATGATTTCATTATCGTATTGGTCAGTGTTTGCGTATTATTTTGTTGCAATGTTTATAAATGGTTTGATGATTATCGTTGTCAATACACCGCTTCAAGTTATGATGCAAAAAATGATTGATGATGATTATAAGGGACGCGTGTTCTCGATTTTAGAATCAATGGCAGTAGCTTTAATGCCACTTGGAATGATTATATTTGGATATCTATACGATGTATTGCCTGGCCAATATATTCTCATCACTTCGGCGGTTATCTTAATTGGGGTCGTGTTAGTTCTAGCAAGACCAAGTGTTGTAAGAAAAGCTCATCCGGAATTGAATGAACCAAAGCCCGTAGTGGAAAAAACAAGTACTGCTTTATAACAATTATGCCTTTCTCTTACTTGGAGAAAGGCTTTTCTCTGTATGTGAACATAGTGTGACAATGTGTCATAATTAATTGACTTGTGACATTGTGTCATCTAAAATGTAAATTGTGAGGTGACAAGATGTCATGATAAAGACAGAACCTAAAAATGAACTGAACCAAATGAAACTACGAAAGCTTGCGAAAAAACTGCAATCGTTAGGTGTCAAGGCTTCAATTTGTAAAAGACCAATAGCTTCACACTAAAAGGAGACGAATTATGTCTATAGGAATTAGAATGAATCAGTTTAAAGATATGAAGGTAGAACTGATACGATTTATGATGTCATACAAGTTTGCGCTTGAAGAAATGATGACCAAAATAAATATTTTAAAGCAGGAGTTTAAATATATACATGATTACAACCCAATTGAGCATGTATCATCTCGATTGAAATCACCAGAGAGTATACTGAACAAAATCCAACGCAAAGGATATGACTATAGTTTTGAGTCCATCACAGAAAATATTCGTGACATTGCGGGGATTCGAATTACATGCGCTTATATTTCCGATATTTATAAAATCAGTGAAATGCTGCAAAAGCAAAAGGATATTACCTTAATTGAGTGTAAAGATTACATTAAAAATCCAAAACCAAACGGATATCAAAGTCTACATTTAATTGTGCAAATTCCAATTTTTATGTCCGATCGTGAAGAACATATTTTTGTTGAAATTCAAATTCGAACAATTGCCATGGATTTCTGGGCAAGCTTAGAACACAAAATTTATTATAAATACAATAAAGAAATCCCTCAGCATATGAAGGATGAATTAAAAGAAGCGGCTGTAACAGCAGCACAATTAGATAAAAAGATGGAAAAACTTCAAGGAGAAATGAACAAACTAAAGGAATCAACGAAAATGGAAGAGCTTTATACTTTGGATGATAAAATCCTTCTTCCTTATGACTTTTTATCCTTCGACAAATAGGGAGAGGTGAAAATGCCGAAGATTACTTTTTTTAATTTACCTGATGATAAGAAACAAACTCTGATTGAAGCGGCAAAAAAGGAATTTTCAAGCGTTCCATTATTTGACGCTTCGATTTCCAATATTATAAAATCAGCTGGAATTCCACGCGGTAGTTTTTATCAATATTTTGAGGATAAAGAAGATGTTTATTTCTTTATATTAAGTGAATATGCTAAGGAAAAGAAGGTTGCATTTCTTTCAATGTTAGAAAAGCATGATGGTGATTTGTTTCAAACGATGGTTGACTTCTTCGAACTGTTTTTGCAAGAAGATGAGGGACTAACATTTTTAAAAAATGCCTTGCTCAACATGACCCATAAAATTGAACGTACGTTTGACAGAATTACAGGTGATGTTGAAATGAACGAAAACTTTAAAGAGCTAAGTTCTCGAATTAATATAAGTAAATTGAATGTAGAGAATGATGAGGAATTGTTTCATTCGATACAAATCATTACGTCTGTAATGCTGCGTAATTTAATCCATGCCTTTGCTTATGATTTATCATCAGACTCCGCATTAAGGGGCTTTACAATTGAAATGAACCTTTTGAAAAAAGGACTTGTCCGGTAGAAGGCACGATTTGTGTTATCTGCCGGACTTTTATTTTTCTAGCCAATTTTTAACAGATATGGAGTATAATAGAGTGCATTAGTGAAAAGATGGATCACATCAGAATGGATTGGTGAATGTGCGAAAACTTTATTTATACGGCATTCTGTTATTTGTTATGGTTGCGTGGGGGCTTAATATTGTAGCGATTAAAATATTGGTTGAAAATTTTCCGCCAGTATCCATTACCGGTCTACGAATCTTGGCAGCGGGCCTTGTAATTTTTGTCTTTCTATATGTGAAAAAAGATCTCCAAAAAATGAGTCTCCACGAGTTTGGGTATGTTTCACTTAGTGCTTTGACTGGAATTCTTGGCCACCAAGCATTACTTTCTGTCGGCTTGACGGGCACGAGTGCCACAAATGGTGCATCCATTCTAGCCTTAATTCCGCTTGTTACAAATATTTTGGCGGTGCTTTTTCTAAAAGCGAACATGACATTTTTAAAAATCAGCGGTGTCTTTTTAGGAATAATGGGTATTTACTTTATCTTAATCCTTGGTGGAGGGTCATTTACAAAGCTTGCACTCGGGGATTTGTACGTGTTTTTATCAGTCATTGCGCAAGCGGTAAGTTTTATTTTTATTCGAAAAGCTTCTTACACATTAAATGCAAAAACCATTACGTGTTACGCTTTATTAATGGGGGCAGGATTTTTATTGATAGTAAGCTTCGCATTGGAGGGGCAGTCTATTGCTGCAACTGGAGCTGTACCTGCTTATGTGTGGGTAGTTTTTGCTGCATCTGCAATTATCTCAACGGGTATCGGAAACCTATGTTATAATTTTGCCATTTCCAAAATTGGACCAGGTGAAACGGCTATATTCTTAAATCTTGCACCATTCTTTTCTCTGATTGGATCGGTGTTATTTTTAAATGAATCATTTAAATTCATTCAGTTAGTTGGCTTCTTTTTAATTGTGTGTGGAGTGTTACTAGGAACTGGTATTTTCGAACGGAAACCTAAGATTGATAAGCAGGTTGAGATGTCAGTCTCGAAATAGAATAGAAGGGTCAGCTCTTTTTTGTCTGAGCTGACCTTTTAAGGGTTAGTGCACAATTAATTTGAGTTAGGGAACAAATATTGAGTGGTTGGACTCAATTCAATAAAGTTTGGGAAAAATTCAACATTCTAAGCTCAACACAAAATTATGAAAATGGGCTAAAATGGAAGAGTAAACTCAAATTTAAGGAGTGAATGACATATGGATTTACATTTAAGCGGGAAAACCGCCATCGTTGCCGCATCTAGCCAAGGGCTCGGAAAAGCAATCGCAACCCAGCTCGTAAAAGAAGGCGCCAATGTGATGCTTGCAAGTCGCAGTGAGGAAAGATTAAAAGCAGTTCAAGAGGAACTTTCAGCATTAAATATGGGAAAAGTCTCTTTTCTTCAAACGGATATTACCAACAAAGAAGAAATTGAGGCTCTGATGAAACATACAATAGAAACGTTTGGCACAATCGATATTCTTGTAAACAATGCGGGAGGTCCTCCAGCAGGAACATTTGACCAGTTAGATGATGAAGCATGGCAGGGGGCATTTGAATTAAATCTATTAAGTTATGTTCGAATGATCCGTGGCGCTCTACCGTATTTGAAAGAAAACGGTGGAAAAATCATCAATATTGCATCTTCATCTATCAAAGTGCCTATTCCTGGTCTTATTCTTTCCAATACTTTTCGGCTAGGCATTGTTGGTTTATCAAAAACATTAGCTGACGAATTAGCGCCTTATAATATTCTCATCAATACGGTCGCACCCGGACGTATTGCAACAGACCGCGTTGCACACTTGGATCAAATCAATGCCGAAAAACTAGGAAAGCCGATTGAAGAAATTGAACAAATGTACAAAGAAACCATTCCGTTAAAACGTTATGGTGCACCTGAAGAATTTGCTAATATCGTTACGTTTTTAGTATCGGATGCTAATTCCTATATGACCGGACAAGCATACTTGGTTGACGGTGGAATGGTAAAGGCGATTTAAAATGAAAAAGAGGACTGTCACCAGTCCTCTTTGTTTATGCTCGTTGCAACAATGAAGAACCTGAAATCCCTGGTTCTGTCATTTCATATGGATTTAAGATTAAATCCAATTCTTCTTCAGTTAATACATCATATTGTAAACATAGTTCACGAACTTGTTTACCGTTTATAATAGCTTCCCTTGCAATTCGAGAGGCGACTTCATATCCGATATGTGGATTAACGGCAGTAATGAGTCCGACACTTCTTTCAACATAATCCTTTAAACGCTCTTCATTTGCTTTGATTCCTGATAGACAATAATCAGTAAATGCTCTGAATGCGTTATTCATAATGCTAAGTGATTGCAATAAATTAAATGCTAAAACTGGTTCCATTACATTCAATTCTAGTTGGCCAGCTTCAGTTGCTAACGAGATTGTATGATCATTTCCTAGCACTTGGAAGGCTACTTGATTAATCATTTCAGGCATAACTGGGTTTACCTTACCTGGCATAATGGATGAACCTGGTTGTCTTGCTGGTAAGCTGATTTCGCCGAGACCTGCACGTGGTCCTGAGGCCATTAAACGTAAATCATTTGCGATCTTTGACATACTCATCATATTTATTTTTAACGCAGCTGATACTTCTGCGTATGCATCGATATTTTGGGTAGCATCGACTAGATGTTCAGCACCTACTAAAGGCAGTCCACTAATTTCTGCTAGATATTTGACAACATTTTCGATATATCGTGGTTCAGCATTTAGCCCAGTTCCTACAGCTGTAGCTCCCATATTGACTTCATACAAATGCTGACGGGATTGTTGAATACGCTTTATATCACGTTCTAAAACACGGGCATATGCAGCGAACTCTTGTCCAAGTCGAATCGGCACTGCATCCTGAAGATGAGTTCTTCCCATTTTAATGATATGGTCAAATTCTTGCGCTTTTTGTTGGAAAACGCCTTTCATATATTCCATTGTGCTTAGTAATTTTTCAATTAAGTTAAGTGTGGCAATATGAAGTGCCGTTGGAAATGCATCATTTGTAGATTGAGACATATTCACATGGCTGTTAGGACTAACTTCATTATATTTTCCTTTTTCATGTCCAAGGATCTCTAGTGCACGATTAGCAATGACTTCGTTAGCATTCATATTAATAGACGTACCTGCTCCACCTTGGATAGGGTCTACAATAAATTGATCATGCATTTTTCCGTTAATAATTTCATCTGCAGCTTGTACAATTGGTTTACCAATACCTTCATATAGATGCTTCACATCCATATTTGCTAAGGCTGCTGCTTTCTTAACCATAGCTAATCCGATAATTAATTCTTCATGGATACGGTAACCAGTTATCGGAAAATTTTCAACTGCACGTATCGTTTGGACGCCATAATAGGCATCAAATGGAACCTCTTTTTCTCCAAGAAAATCCTTTTCTATTCGAACTTGGCTCATGATGTCCTCTCCCTTTTACATATACATTCTAGTAGTATTTAATTCTCTTTCCTACTAGTTTGCAACTGTCATCCACCCCATTATAACATGTATTTTTTACTTACCAACTAAAACCGCTTACAATTTAAATAATCTATTATTTGGAAAAGTCCAAGCCTAGGTTTGTCCGGACTAAATGATGAAAAAGCGGAATAGTATATACTAAGTATTCCGAAACTTTTCTCACGCTCATTCGTAATAAACGGTATCAGCAGTTTGAGGAAGGAGGGATGAACAATGGTACGATACATCACATTTGCGCTCCTTGTTACTGCCGTAGAGGTAGCAATTCTTTATGGAGTTTCCCTCTATTTAGATGCAAATACGTTAACTACCTTGTTTATTGGCTCTTGTTTTTTTATAATAGTCGCAATCTTAATGGGCTCCTCAGGCGATATCTTTACAAAAAACTCAGAGATGGCCGTTTTTAATACATTTCTCGGTAGTTACAGAGAAAAGCATGAAAAAGTCCGACTTCGAATTAGTCCATTTTTAACAGGATCTATCCTTTGTTTGATTTTGTATTTTGTATTGGATTATTTTATGTAGATTTAAAATTAATATCAGCATCTATCCATTTTGGAGATAGGTGCTTTTTTACGTCATTACAATTTCCCGTTGCAGCCTTCTCATTCTAAATAGATAATCATAGCAGAAACTTTTTTTAGATGGAATAAATCTTTTTTCAAATCTTTTCGTCTTAGATAATTGAGGTGATAAAAATGCCTGAGGATCAAGAACTAATTGAAGAAATCCTGCAAGGTAGTCAAGCGGCGATGGAGGTTTTGACAAGGAAGTATTATAAATCGATATACGCTTTTGTCTATCGAAAAGTGGGAAACAAGGAAATGGCGTACGATTTAACACAGGAAATTTTCATAAAAATGATGCAGCGGATTAAGTCTTATTCAAATAAAGGTAGTTTTAAAAGCTGGCTCTATACAATTGCCGTCAATCATTGCCGTGATTATTGGAAGAGTGCTGATTATAAACAAACCACTAAAATAACAGAGCTTCAAGATTCAATTAAAAGTACAAACAGTGATGTTCCCTACATATTTGAACGAAAGGAATCGCGGGAGCAGGTAAAGGCAGCGATTAATCGCTTACCAGATATTCAAAAAGAAGCCGTGATTCTGAAATACTATCATGACATGAAAATTAAGGAGATTGCCGACATCACGAAAGCGAATGTGTCGACCGTTAAATCAAGATTGAAGCAAGGCCTTGGGAAACTTGCAACATCATTAGAGAGAGGTGAGGGAAATGATCAAAAACGACAGACAAACCATTAAATTTGAGATCGATGATGAGATTTTAGAATTGGAACAGGAATTGGAAATGTCCCTTGACGAGTTTGATGTCGAATTTCCAAGTGAATCTGAAATTATGATGACAGTTGATGCGCTCCGTCCTCACGTTCCTAAAATAGAAAATAAATGGGATACACTTGTTGCCAGTGTGTCAACCGTAATGAAGTATTCTACAAGGGAAGTCTTTTATTTTTCACCATTGTTTTGGGGGTTAAATCTATTATTTTTACTAATCGGAGTAACTTCAACTCTATTTTACGAGGTAGATCCATATCTCATTATGCTGTATGTGGCTCCACTCCCAACATTCATCGGGATGATTGAAATATTTAAGAGTGGAAATACCGAGATGGCTGAACTAGAGATGTCATTTAAATTTAGCCTACAAGAAATTATTTTATCGAGAATGGTTGTTGTAGGAGCCTTCAATATTACCCTGAATATCCTTTTGACGATTAGTTTTGCAGTCCTTCAACCTGAGGTGATGATTGGAAAATTAATTCTTTATTGGGCGACACCATTTACGATCGTTACAGCGATCATGTTAGTGGTAGCTTCAAAATTTCGTGGATCATACACGCTAACTGGTGGACTAGTTGTTTGGACAGTTGTTGCTCTTTTTCTTGTACAACAAGATGTGATGGAAAGAATCGAAACGGTTTCAGCTGTTGTATATATTTTTGTAACTGTTGCTGCAACGATATTTATCTTGATTAAAATGAGTAGAATTTACAAAAGGGGAATTTCATATGAATTTAACCGTTGAAAATGTTTCAAAAGTCTTTGATGATAAAAAGGCTCTGGACTCTTTACATTTAGAATTTACAACAGGGGTGTACGGGATTTTAGGGGCGAACGGGTCAGGAAAGACGACATTGATGCGCATTCTTGCTAGTGTTATGAAGCCGAGCTCCGGAAGAGTATTGCTAGACGGTCAAGATATTTCGGTTTTGGATTATCGATATCGAGATGTCATCGGATATTTGCCTCAGCATGTGGGTCTTTACAAAAATTTTACAGCTGAAAAGTTTTTGCTTTATATTGCAACGTTAAAAGGTCTGTCAAAGGAAGACGCAAAAGCAAAGGTCATGGAAACATTGGAATTGGTAGGATTAACTGAGCACGCCAAGAAAAAGGTAGGGAAGTTTTCAGGCGGAATGAAGCGACGTGTCGGAATTGCGCAAGCTCTGTTAAATGACCCGAAAATTCTGATCGTAGACGAACCAACGGCAGGACTTGATCCAAAAGAGAGAATCCGGTTCCGAAATTTGATATCAAAAATCTCAACAAACCGTATTGTATTGGTATCCACACATATTGTGTCAGATATCGAATTCATTGCGAAGGAAGTTTTGATTTTAAAGTCAGGAAAACTGATTCAAAAGCAGACACCTCAATCGTTATTAAAAGGAATCGAAGAAAAGGTTTGGTCTGTCACAGTTGATACTGAATCTGAAACTACAAAGTTTCAATCTATATATAAGGTTGGCAACATTGCTCGTGTTGGGGATAAATTCAAGTTACGGATTTTAAGTGATGTTAAACCTCATCTAAATGCTGTAAATGAACATCCAAATCTAGAGGATCTATATCTCTACTATTTCGATGAGGAGGTCGCATAAATGGAGCTATTAAAATTTGAGTTATATAAAATTTTTAAGCAAAGAATGGTCTATGTTACGTTTCTTTTGTTGATTGTTTTTTCGACGGGATTCACCTATTATCCTAGTGCTGATCAAGAAAGAGCAATTTATAAGGATTGGGAAGGGAAAGTTACTGAGGAAAAACTTGAAGTTGCTGCAAAGGGCAATGAAGAGTTAATGAAAAAGCAAGACGAAATGATGGAAACCGATCAGTGGTTATCTGAAGATGAATGGACCCTGATGGGAGTTTACGAAAATCTCTCGTATGGCCATCAGGTGGAATTGAATGCTCAGGAAAAAATCAAAGAGCTAGCAGGGGAAAATAAATATAATACCGAGCTTCAAACAGCCATGCTAAAAGAGATCGATACCTCTTATTTCGCCTATAGCAAAGGTCCTGCAGAAATCATTGATTTTGCAAGTGTTTTTTCGGTATTCATCACCGGGGCAATGCTTTTGGTGGGGCTTTCTAGTATGTACACCCAGGAATATAGCACGGGGGTGGACAACTATATTCTTAGCTCAAAAAAGGGTAGAGGATCATTGCTAGGTGCCAAAATTGGAGCTGCCTTAATTTATACCGCTATTGTTGTAGTAGGGTGGGAGATTTTTAATATTGCGTGGAACCTTATTCAATATGGGAATAGTGGCTGGGAAACGTCCATCCAATATACATTTAAATACTATTTTTCGCCATATAGTTTTACAATGTTAGAGTACCATTTACTGCAATTAGGGTTCCATTTGTTCGGTGCGTGTAGTTTTGCCATTATGATTGTGCTTATCTCGTCTGTATGTAAAAATGCTTTGGTTTCACTTATCATAAATGGTGCTATCTTTGCGATACCATACTTTTTGGTAGAAACACTTCAACTTCCTAATTGGGTAGAGGATATCTTCCAATTTTCGTTTATATATTACATGAATGTTGAGCCATTTTTTGATGATTTTAACACAATCAATCTGTTTGGATTCCCTGTCCTGTATTCGATTGTTGCGCTTGTTGTGATGATTGGGGTTATCGTTGTGATTCCAATTTTAACATCACGCGTTGTGAAAAATAAGGAAGTTACTTCTTAAGTTAATTCACCTGTCCTGTGGGCGGGTGATTTTTTTATGTAGACAGGGTACAATGGAAAAATATAACTGAACAGGAATAAGGAGAATTCTATATGAGTAAAAAAGAAACGAGAATACGTATTACAGAGGAATACCCTACAAAAATTACTAGGGACTTTATCCAATTCTTAGATTACATAGCAAATAACAAAATAAAGTTAACAAAAGCAAATGAGTTCCTTCCTCGAAAGGATTTAATTGCAATTTATGACATAATGTCTGAGCCGAAATTTGATGTTCCTTTAAAAAACAATCAACCGGGATATCCACTTTTGCATTTATTTTTTCTTGCGAGCATCGAGTTAGATCTATTTCGAAAAGAGCCTTTGCATTCACAAAAGACAGTTACATTACAATCAAAAAGATATGAAGAATTTTTTAGACTAACAACTTCTGAGCAATATATTGCATTGTTAGAGGCTTTTTGGATGAAGGTTGATTGGGATTATTTACAAGGCGGCTATTTTGAGAGGGCCCCTCATAGTATTGATATCCTGTTTGATAAACTTGAGGAATACCCTGCTAATAAGATAATCTACATTAATAAAAATGATATATTAAGACGATTATTTTTTGATTTTGAGAATTTTCTATATTACTTTCATTACTTTGGGCTCTGGGAAGTTGTGTTTGATGAAGAAAAAACAAAAAAAGTCAGTCCGACTTATCGTGCCGCGAAATCAATTCTGCTAACCCCATTGTTTAAACATTTACAAGAATCATTACTTGATACATGGGATTCTGAGTCAAATCAAGAGTTTGGTTCACGATCATATCTTGATATATTAGGTCTTAGTTCAATATATCATCAAGGGCAAGATAGTGAAGAACCAGAAAGAATGCAACATGAATCTCTTTTTCCTTTATTACAGCCTTTATTTGAAGAAGGTGAGGTCACTCAAAACTTTCTTGAGAGCGAAATAAAGAATAGTTCGGGTACCTATTTATTTAAAGTGACTTTAAACCAGTCATGCTGGCGGAAGTTACAATTTTCAGCTTCACATACTTTATTGGATGTTCATCATTTAATCCAAGAGGCTTTTGATTTTGAAGATGATCATCTTTACGCCTTTTTTATGGATGGAAAAAAATTTAGCAGAGAAAACTTTTATAACTCACCATTTGATTTTGAGGGTCCCTATGCAAATGAGGTGAGTTTGGGAGAACTTCAACTTCGAGAGGGAAAAAGTTTTCTATATCTATTCGATTTTGGCGATGAATGGGAATTTTATATAGATGTTCTAAAAATTATTGAAGAAAAGCGTAAAACTAAGGCACGGATAGTTGATAGAAAAGGTGAAGCCCCGGCCCAATATGGGTGGGAAGAGGTTTGATTTCCTAAGTTTATTTTGGGATGTTAGATGAAATCCCGGAGGCAGTGAGTTATGTTTGTAGGTTCCTTCAAAAGGTGGATGAAGTCCCTTGCCAAGCGGAGTTCGATCAGTAGAGTCCTTCATAAGGACAATGAAGTCCCTTGCCAAGCAGAGTTCGGTCAGTAGAGTTCTACATAAGCGATATGAAGAGGAGGACCCCGCGGAAGAGATTGGCGAATCCCCTTCATAAGCGATATGAGGAGGAAAACTCCACAGAAAAACCCGCGGATCCCGTTCACCAGCGGTATGAAGGGGAAAACCCCGCGGAAGCGATCAACGAATCCCCTTCATCAGCAACTAAGCAATTTCAGCACTGTCCCAATTATATTAATACCCACCCCAATATCATCACGACCCATGCATGATACCTAAAATACTGGAAAACCTAAACCTAAACTTACTTATTTAGGAAATGAGGGTTTATTGTGGCAAATGAGAAAAAGCTTCCCGAAGCACCCGAGCCTTTATGGAGAGCCGATGTTGACATTCCGGAGTTTCCACCACTCGAGGAAGACCTAGAGGTAGATGTTGTGATTGTAGGTGGGGGGATTGCAGGTATTACCTCCGCGTATGTCTTAGTAAACGAGGGATTGAAAGTCGCCTTATTAGAGGCGGATCATCTAACCAATGGTACTTCCGGACACACAACTGCAAAAGTTACAGCACAGCATGACCTCATCTATGATGAGTTCATTACGAATTTCGGAAGAAGCACCGCAAGGCTTTATTATGAAGCAAACACGGATGCATTAAATTTTGTCAAAAAAACAGTAGAAGAGCACCAAATTGAGTGTGACTTTAAGGAACAGGATGCCTACCTTTACTCCACAACGGATGAGTATGCACAAAAGATTGAGAACGAAGCCCAGGCCTATGAAAAAATTGGAATTGATGGTGGCCTTGTAGACACTATTCCTTTTGACATTGAGATAAAAAACGCAATTGTGATGAAAAATCAGGGACAATTCCATCCAGTCAAATACTTAGCGCACCTTGTCAGAATCATTAAAGAAAAAGGTGGACTCATTTTTGAACATACGGTTGCGGTCAATGTTGAAACAGGGGAAAAACCTACCGTACTCACTCGCAATAACAAACGGGTAACTGGTGGTTTTGTCCTTGCATGTTCGCATTTCCCATTTTTCGAAGGGACAGGGCTTTATTCGGCTAGAATGAAAGCGTCGCGTTCATACGCTGTTGCCATTAAAGCACAGGAGAGTTACCCAGGTGGCATGTATTTGAGTGTCGATAAGCCAACTCGTTCGATTCGATCTGTTTCAACGAATGGCGAAGAGTACATTATCCTTGGAGGCGGAAGTCATCAAACGGGTGAAAGAACGGACACAAAGGAAGATTACAATTCCTTACGTATTTTTAGTGAACAGGTTTTTGAATTAGAGGATATTCAATACCACTGGTCCGCACAAGATCTTGAGACTTTGGACAAAATCCCATATATCGGGGAGTTAACAACCAGTGAACCAAACATTCTGGTCGCAACGGGTTTCCGTAAGTGGGGCATGACAAACAGTGCAGTAGCTGCCTTACTATTTAGAGATATTATTTTGAAACGAAATAATCCATATCGCGATCTGTATTCACCAGCCCGATTCTATGCACATCCTTCTCTGAAAAATTTCTTTGTGAACAATGCGAAAGTGGTGAAGCATTTAGTACAAGGAAAAATGGAAATCCCTCAGAAAAATGTCAATGACATTCAAAAAGGGGAAGGTGCCGTAATCTCCATTGATGGTCATCGAAAAGGGGCTTACAAAGACGAAACTGGAAAACTGTACATTGTTGATACAACCTGTACCCATGTTGGCTGTGAATGTCATTGGAATAATAGTGAAAAATCGTGGGACTGCCCATGTCATGGGTCACGTTTCTCCTATACGGGCGAAGTTTTAGAAGGGCCGGCAGAAAAGCCACTACAGAAATATGATTACTCAATGCTAGATAACTTAACATCAGAGGATTCGGGTTATTAAAAAATCAGGTACTTCCCTCGGGAGGTACCTTTTTTTTCTATTACCGCACCAAAGCGGTGAATCTATGTGAAAGACTATAATACTAGTAAAATTAGATATTTCGGCTTATACATGTTTGGCGTGAAAAATATTTTGTGGTAGTAAATAACTGAATATTACAAAAGATATTGACGGTCACAACTGGAAAATTGTAGTGTAATGGAGGCAGAGGACATTTCAAATTTTACAAACACTAAACGCAATTTACATCTTCTCAACAATTCCTCATCAAACGATTCTTGCGAATACATAATCTTGACAGTCAAAAGTGAAAAAGTCACCAGTTAGTCGACATTTTTTGCTTTTTTTCTGTATATACACGATACATAGAAGGGAGCGTGCCACTGACTTATATCATACGAGTTGTTTTTCAAAACTAAAAGCGGAGGTATGTAAATGAAGAAATTTGTCAGTTTTGCGATTGTGCTTTTACTCGTTTTAACGATGTTTGCAGGTGTAACTTTTGCCGACCAGCCCGACAATGCGGGGAAAGGGAACCAAGACTTTGTTGAAGGTGAACTAATCGTTTCAGTGGAGCCAAAACAAAAAGGCAATTCAGATTCCACAATCCAGAGCGCAGACAGTCTGACAGGTCAGGATGATGCGTTAAAAGCAAAAGGATTCTCAATCATAGACACTCTCCATGTTGAAGATACTTCAGTCAAACCACTCCTAAATAAAAATTTTAACAAAAAAGTAGTCGAGAAAATGGGCTTAGTCTACTTAGTCAAATACTCTCCGAATCAGTTCAAATCTAGTAATATGGCTATAAAAGAATTGCGTAAAGCGTTAATGAATCTTGGGTTCAAAGTTAGATATATTTCCGAAAACTATAAGATGATGGCCATTGAAGGAACAGCGACAATTCAAGCTGTTCATCAAAATCAAAAATGGCATTACGACATGATTAAGGCTCCGCAAGCATGGACAGTTACAAATGGTTCAAGTGCTGTAAAAATTGCTGTGTTGGATACTGGAATCGACCATAACCACCCTAGTCTGGCCAATTTTGTGAACACGAGCTTAGGAAGAACCTTTGTCGGTGGAACAACGATGGATGTTCAAGGTCATGGAACTCACGTTGCTGGAACGATTGCAAGCTATGGGTCTGTTTCGGGTGTCATGCAAAATGCAACCCTTATCCCAGTGAAGGTACTCGGTGATGATGGATCAGGTTCCTTATACGGAATCACACAGGGAATTTTATATGCAGCCAATATTGATGCAGATGTCATTAATATGTCTCTTGGCGGTGGAGGTTATAATCAAAGCATGGATGAGGCGGTACAAACTGCCACATCGCAAGGAACGATTGTTGTAGCAGCTTCTGGTAATGACGGGGCATCGAGTATTTCGTATCCAGCTGCTTATAGTAGTGTAATCGCGGTTGGATCCGTTACATCGAACCGAACACGCTCAAGCTTTTCAAACTATGGTTCAGGTTTAGAGCTTATGGCACCTGGCTCGAATATTTACAGCACCTATCCAAATAGTCGCTATACATCCTTATCAGGTACATCAATGGCGACTCCGCATGTGGCTGGGGTAGCGGGATTAATTAGAGCGGCGAATCCGAATATTTCAGTCTCACAAGCTAGACAAATCCTTCGAGATACAGCACAAGAGGCTGGTAGCTCCACGCAATACGGATATGGAATTGTTGATGCCCATGCAGCTGTTGTAGCAGCTTCTGGAGGCGGTGGAACCACACCACCACCACCATCATCAACTGAGACAGTTACAACAGTATCTACTAACTATAGCTACTATTATCGTGGCGAAACCGTCTATGTTACAAGTACAGTAAGAGATTCAAATGGAGCCGCGCTTGCAAATGCATCCGTGAATTTTAAAGTTACACGTCCAAATGGGTCAACTGTAACAGGAACTGCAACAACCAATTCGTCAGGTGTAGCAACTTGGTCGATCGGCACAAGCTATTCAACTGCAACTGGAACATATCGACTTGACGCCACTGCTTCAAAGAGTGGATACTCAAGCAGTACGGGTTCTACAACATTTAGAGTTTACTAATTATTTGCCGAATTTAGTCCATTTTTTAGGGAGTCTCACTTAAAGAGACTCCTATTTTTATGGTTTATATGTTAACTTAGAATAAAAATAGGTTGACAAATAAACCGTTTTCTCATTATTTTAATTATATAGATAAGAGAAGGAGGCTAAGGAATTGAAAAGGAAGTTATCAACAATTGATATTAGTTTAGTAGGAATGTTCGTGGCGTTAATGGCAATCGGGGCAAATATTACATCGATTGCGCCATTTATGGTTGTTGGCGGTGTACCGATCACATTGCAAACCTTTTTCGCGATCTTGGCTGGTGCGATTTTAGGTAGTCGTCTTGGTGCGATTAGCATGTGTGTGTATGCATTTGTAGGTTTAGTAGGGGTTCCTGTGTTTGCTAAGTTTAGCGGAGGGTTTACTCATTTATTAAGTCCAACTTTTGGTTTTATTGTTTCATTTATTTTAACGGCATATATCACAGGAATAATCATCGAAAAAAATAAGGCGCTACATACATACATCATTGCATCACTAATTGGGATGTCCATTAATTATCTTTTCGGAACGAACTGGATGTATTTTTCCTATCAATTATTTGCGGATGCTCCAGAAGGATTTACGTATTCTATGGCATGGTTGTGGATGATTGTCCCGTTACCAAAAGATATCGTCCTTGCGATTGGAGCAGGATTATTTGCGCACCGCTTTGAACGGACACTTGTTAGTCGTGGTTATTTAGCGAACTTGAAAAAATCAGTTAATTAGAAAAGATGGAGGAGAAAAAATGATGAGTAAATGGAAGGAATTAGCATTAAAGGTGATAGATGGCTATAAAGTAAGGAATGATGAGGCGTTAGATATCTTAAACTCTCCAGATGAAGAAATTTTAGAGTTACTTCATGGTGCGTACGTGATTCGTCATCATTACTATGGCAACAAGGTGAAGCTAAATATGATTATTAATACAAAGTCAGGGCTATGTCCGGAAAACTGCGGGTACTGCTCACAATCCAGTATTTCAACTGCACCGATTGAAAAATATCGAATGATGGACAAGGAAGAAATTTTGAAAGGGGCTGAAAAAGCTCATCAAATGCAAGTGGGCACATATTGTATCGTAGCAAGTGGACGCGGTCCTAGTAACAAGGAAGTGGACCACGTTGTATCTGTCGTAAGGGAAATCAAAGAAAAATATGATTTAAAAATTTGCGCTTGTCTTGGGATTTTAAAATCAGATCAAGCCAAAAAACTAAAAGACGCGGGTGTTGACCGCTATAATCACAATATTAATACATCTGAAAATCACCATGAATGTATTACAACCTCACATACCTATCAAGATCGGGTTAATACTGTGGAAACCATTAAAGAACAGGGGATTTCACCTTGTTCCGGGGTAATTGTGGGAATGAGGGAATCCAAGCAAGATGTTGTCGATATGGCAAGAAGCTTACGCGTCCTAGACGCGGATTCCATACCGGTGAATTTCTTGCATGCGATTGTTGGAACCCCTCTGGAGGGGACAAACGAGTTGAACCCACGATATTGCCTGAAGGTACTGTGCCTCATGCGCTTTATCAATCCAACGAAGGAAATTCGCATCTCAGGAGGAAGAGAAGTAAATCTGCGAAGCCTTCAACCACTAGGCCTCTACGCAGCAAACTCAATTTTTGTAGGAGATTATCTCACAACTATTGGCCAAGAAGGATCGGCTGACCATAAAATGTTAGAAGACCTAGGATTCGATATCGATTGGGACAGAGGGACAGGTCCACTGTCCCAAAATAAAGAATCTATTACAATTGATTAAGGTGAAATAGGTACTCCACTACTGTTCTTTTATGAATGTATGTACTCGAGGAGCCCTCTAATATAGGCTCCTCTATAAGTACAAAGTCCTGATAATAATTAATTTCTTAATATCATTTGCTATTTTCTTTTATATCTGTTATTCTAAGGAAGAATTATTTTTGTTCTTATTCAGATTAAAGATTCATTTTGTTTTTCGTCTAAGGTATTTGAACAAGGATAGTAACATATGTGTGGCAATCACACTAGGAGGCAATTTACATGGAACAAGGTAAAGTTAAATGGTTTAATTCAGAAAAAGGTTTTGGATTCATCGAGCGTGAAGGTGGAGAAGACGTATTCGTACATTTCTCAGCAATCCAAGGCGAAGGCTTCAAATCATTAGACGAAGGTCAAAGTGTAACTTTTGATGTAGAGCAAGGACAACGTGGTCCACAAGCTTCTAACGTTCGCAAAGCTTAATAAGTGCGCTTAATAAGCTAAGAGATATACCGATATCGGTATATCTCTTTTTTATGTTCCAATTATGAAAAAGAGCAGAGATAATTAGTCTGTTTTCCAAAATACTGCAGTTTGCGGAGCCGCTGATATACTTCCGGTGAGAACAAAAAGTTCATACTTTTCCCTATCTATGAGTAAGCCGGAGAACATTATTGCTCGTTATGTTCTTTATGATTTAAAGAGACTCGACTTTTTTCCTTCCTCTGTAAGGTACTCAACAACTGTTTCATGAAACTTTTCTGGTTCTTTGTACCATTTATTATCTAATTTAAAAAGAATCAATTTCCTTTTTCAACGATTCAATTTACAAAATTTAAGCAAGGCAATTTCTTGTTCCAAATTCTGGTTTCAATTTTCCTGTTAAATTTACTATAATAGAAGTTCAATAAATTGAAAAGGAAGTAAATGATGAAAAGAAAATTATCAATTAGTGGACTTGTTATTTTAATTATTTTTCTTGCTTTACTGGGTAGTTACAAGTTAATGAACTCAAGGTCATTCCAACTTTTTGGCGGGCTTACGCAGCAAGTTGAAACAGATCAAAAGCTAGTTGCTTTGACATTTGACGATGGACCGACTGAAAATGTGAACGACATCCTACCACTTTTGGACAAATATGATGTGAAGGCAACATTCTTTTTAATTGGACAAGATATCGAGAAATATCAAGAGGAAGCGAAGAAAATAGCTGAAGCTGGGCATCAGGTTGGAAATCATACGTATTCCCATAACCGAATGATTTTCAAATCCCCATCCTATATTAAAGAAGAAATTGAAAAAACTGATGAATTAATCCGTGAAGCAGGGTATGAGGGAGAAATTGACTTCCGCCCACCAAACAGCAAAAAGCTCGTTGGATTACCTTACTATCTTTACAAACAAAAGAAAGACACAATCACCATGAATATTGAACCGGACACTTTCTACACTGAAACCGAGGATAGGATCCAGTATGTCAAAGAACAAATAATCCCTGGTTCAATCATTTTGATGCATCCGATGTATGAAGATAGCGATAAAGTTTTAGCAGAAATTGAGGGGATTATCCAATCGCTTAAGGATGAGGGGTATAGGTTTGTGACTGTTAATGAGTTGCAGGGGATGTAGACTGGGATGGTGTTAAAGTAATAGAATTATTAGAATTTTATGCTAAGGTAAAGTTAAGTGATTTATCGTATACATGTAATAATAGTTTGTTAATGAATGATTTTGTGGTAAGGAAATGAATAGATAGGAGGAAGACAATTGCGAACACTTGTCATTAGTGATATTCACGGTTGTTTCGATGAATTTAACGATTTATTAAAGCTTGTCAAATATGTACCTAACCAGGATCGCTTAATCCTGTTAGGTGACTATGTGGATAGAGGCCCCAAAAGTAAAGAAGTTATTCAAAAGATTATAGAACTAGCAGAATATGAAAATGTGATTGTTTTACGTGGAAATCATGATGACAGGTTTCTCAGGGTTCTAAATTGGGATTCTTCGGTATATGACGTCTTTATGGAATATGGTGGGAAGGAAGCTTTACAAAGTTATTGTCCTGATGCCGAGAACATGTCAATCAACGAAACTATTCAATTTATTAACCAAAAGTATCATGACCATATTGACTTTCTCCAACAAACAAAATTATATTTTGAAGACGATGATTTTATTTATGTACATGCTGGATTAGATCCAGCATATCTTAACTGGAAAGACCAACCTCCTAGCACTTTTTTTACGATTCGTGACGGGTTTGTTAACAATAAAACAAACGTGGATCGAAAAGTAATCTTTGGACATATCATCACAAATAAAATCCATAAATCCGCAAACATTTGGTTTTCTAATGATAAAATCGGAATAGACGGCGGATGTGCGATGGGTCATCAATTAAATTGTTTGGAGATTGTTGATAGTGATACTTTGAATGAGTATTATGTTGAAAGTAGAAAGTTTATTGAAGTGAAGAAATAAATTTTCCTTTTATTTTTAAACAATAATAAAGGCAAGTCGTAAAAACGTGAAAAGATTACCCCACAAAGGGTAATCTTTTTTCATTGTTTTTCATTTACAAAATATTGTTTTCGAAATTCATTGGGGGTCATGTTGAATACTTTTTGGAAGGTTTTTGTAAAAGATTTTGGATCCTTATACCCCACTAATGACCCTATTTCATATATTTTAAGATTTGGATTCTTTGTTAGTTCACTTGCTTTTTCCATTCGTACTCTTGTTAAATAGTTTAAGAAGGTTTCGCCTGTAACAGATTTAAAAACCTGTCCGAAGTAGTGGTCAGTAAGATGCAAACGATTTGCAATTTCCTTTAAAGTTAGTGATTTCATTAGATTGGCTAAAATATATGATTGAGCACTTAGAACCAGCCTATCATGGTAGGTAGTTGGCTCATTCTCAGGATGAGAGCTTTCATTTTTCATCGGGTTAATATCCTTTTGAATTCGATCAATTGTTTCCATTAGTTCATCCGTATCAATTGGTTTTAACACATACCCTTTAGCATTGTACTTCATTGCTTTTTGTGCGTAAGAAAATTCTTCGTACCCACTCATAATGATCACTTGGATGTTGGAATTTCTTTCATAAATATGCTTAGTTAATTCAATCCCATTCATTTCTGGCATTCGAATGTCAGTTAAAATGATATCCAGGTTCTCTTGCTCCATCCAAAAAATCGCTTCTTTTCCGTTCTCAGCGGTGCCAACGACATCGATATTACGTTCGTGCCACTCATCTAATGATTTTAAACTATCTGAAATTAGCCAATCATCATCTACTATTAACATCTTGAGCATTGTGTACCTCCATTGGTATTGAGATTGTAACAGTTGTTCCCTCATTTAGTTCGCTGTCAATCGATATTCCAAAAGACGTGTTATAATGTGACTGGATTCTTGTTTGAACATTGTATAGCCCAATTTTATTCTTATATTTCGCAAGTTCTTTCGAGCTGTGCTTAAGTTGGTGCCGAATTTGTTGTAGCTTAAAGGAATCAATTCCTATTCCGTTATCTTTAATTGTAAAAAGTATCGTTTCTCCTTTTGTTTCCCCAATAATCTCTATTTGGCCTTCTGATTTTATAGGGTCTATCCCATGGATGACGGCATTTTCAACAATTGGCTGGAGGATCCATTTTACTGATAGATAATTTTCTATTTTTGGGTCAATTGAAAGTGAGTATTTAAATGGCACTCTCATTCTTGCCTTTTGAATTTCTAAATAATTCACAATATAATTGATTTCCTGTTTGATTGGAATTTTTTCTTCAAATGAGCTTATACTTGATCGTAATAGTCTACCGAGCAATACAATCAAACGACTAATTTCATGTTCTCTTTTTTTTCTAGCCAAAGAGTTTATCGTTTCTAAAGTGTTATAAATAAAATGTGGATTAATTTGTAGTTGCAAAGCCGTGATTTCAGCTTCTTTTTTTAACTTTTCTTCGCGTTTAACTGCTTGGATAAGTTTCTTTAATTCAGTAATCATCGTATTAAAGCCTTTTCCAAGTTCACCAATCTCGTCTTTTGTTTTAACAAGAAATTTCTCTTCAAGGTATCCTTTTTCTACTTTCTTCATCACTCTACCAAGATTTTTAATAGGCGTTGAAATTCGATGTGATATAAATAATGAAGCCAGTAAACAAATCAATGCAGTAATAATTGTAACAAGCATTGCGATTTTTCTAATTTCATAAATTGGTCCATAGAAAGCGGTCTTCTCAAAATACTCTGATACAAACCAACCTGTTTGTGGAAAATACTTCGTGAAAATAAGATATTCCCTTCCATATTGGCTTTTAATGGTTGAACCTGAATGCGATCGAAATACATCTTTAAAAACTATGCTATTCTCTGGTGCTAAAACAAAACCAGAATTGTCATGAATGAAGGTTCCTGAATTTTTATAGGAAGTACCTGAATTATTTTGCAATATTGCTTTGACCGAATCCTCTTTAAAATCAATGATAAGAAATCCGTATGACTTTAATTTACGATCCCATACTTTTTTTACATAGGAATAAACTTCTTGGCCCTTATCATGATTTGAATAGGGTCTTTCATGTAGATTTGTAATTTGTGGGGTAAGGTAATTATTTTGTTCCACGTCTTTCACCCATGGAAGCTTTCTGAAGCCCTCATTTGTAAATTGTAAATCATGAGAGTACCCATAATTGTAAAAATACCCATTATTACTAACGATCATAATTCCTGCTATTTCAGGTCTTATATTTTGTATACTCAAGAGTAATTCATCGAGCTCTAAATAAAGTTTAGAATGTTCTAATGGATTTGTATTTGTGAGAAACTCTGAAAACACCTTACTCTGAGTAATGCCTTTTTCCATCCTTTCCATATCATTTATGATTAAGGAAAGCGCATTCATCTTTTGCTTTAATATATCATCTGCGTGATTCTGTAAATTTTCATAAACATTATTGGAATATCTATCATAGGCAAACCAGCCAACAATACCCATAGGAATTAAGGAAAATAGAAGAAAAGTCATAAAGAGCTTGAAAAAAATTGAGTTAATGAATTTCATAATTTTCCTCCATAAATTAGGTGAATTTGAAATCTATGAAATATTAACCACGATTCACCCCCCTATTATCCACCTTCTACACTATTGAATGAAAATTAACATCATTTAAAATTATTAATAAATAAACGTTATTCTTATTCTATGAAAAGGAGCGTGAAAAGTAAAATAGTAATTTTGTAATTCTATTAAACAAAAAAAGAAAATAAGGATGGGATGTTTATGAAGGGGAGCAAACATAAGATTTCTTTATTACTTGTAATACTGATGTTATTTACAGTAGCTTGTCAATCACCCACATCATCAACTGATAATAAAACAAAAACAGATTCTACAGAAGAGAAAAACGAAACAGCAAGCGGGAATAGTGATGCGCTTGATCTAATGATACCGAACTTTTACAACGATGTAGAGAAACAACAATGGGAAAGTGTAGTAGAAAAATTTAAAGAATTGAATCCTGGAATTGAAGTGAATCTTACAACTGGGGATGTGCAAGTAGAGTCTGGAAAATTGCCAACTCTTTTGCAATCAGGAATTGAGCCTCCAGATGCTATCTTGATGAATGCAGGTCCAGGAAGGGTATCGATTCTATCAGATGTAGAATTAATTCAGCCACTCAATGAGCTATATGAGAAGAATAATTGGGAAGATGCCCTTCGACCATTTGCATATGACCTTATCTCAAAAGGGGAAAACATCTACGAGGTACCACACATGATTGATGCAATCGGGATGTTTTACAACAAAGATATTTTTGAGCAGCATGGTGTAGAAGTACCATCTACTAAAGATGAATTTTTGAAAGCGCTTCAAACACTTAAAGATGGGGGCGTTGCACCCATTACAGTTGGGGCAAGAAACGGATATGCGATAGGTTGGATCTTCGGTGTCATGATGGAAAGTGTAATGGGAACTGAAAAAGTAGAAGAATTACTTTATGGGGATGGAAAATGGAATGACCCAGAAGTAGTAAAGGTTGCTGAAATGCTTGCTGAATGGGTAGAAGAGGGCTATATCACGAAAGAGTCAGTTACCCAAACTCAGGCCGATTCTAAGTTCAGATTTTTATCGAAACAAGCAGCAATGGAATCTGAAGGTACTTATCTCATTACCGATTTAGCTGATCAAAACCTTCAGGATAGTGTTGATATGTTTATGATGCCATCCTTTGTTGATGGAAAAACTGCGAAGCCTGTTGGGGGTGTTGGACAAACATGGGTAGTTCCTACGAAGGCGATAAATGTAGATTATGCTGAAAAATGGATGGGATTCATTTTATCAGAGGACTTTAGCAAAATCGTATTAAACTTTCCAGATTACAATTTTATCCCTGCATCTAAGGCTTCTATGTCTATTGAACCTGTAGGTGAAGTTTTAAAATCTGCTATGAAACAAATTGAAGATGGCTCTGGCTTAAATCCAAGTGTATTTATTGGTGTAGAAGCAAAAGAAGCTTACTATCAAAATCTCCAAGGGCTTGTCGGTGGATTGGTTACACCGCAAGAGGCAATGGAAAGCATTGAAAAAGGTGCTGAAAAAGACCGAGCTAATGGGTTTAGTTTGAAATAACAATTGAATGGTGGGACTTGGACACGCTGATTATGTGACTAGGTCCCAACTAAGGAAGGAGGCAATATATGAGTCATTCACCACCTGTATTAGAAATGGATAATAAAAAAAATGTAATCGCTGTTAATAGTAAAGCAAGAATGAAAATTAAGAAGGCAATTACGATCGCGTCATTCATTCTCCCAGGATTGTTATTATATGCAGTTTTTATGCTTTATCCAATGATTGACGCTATCCGTTATAGCTTCTTCGATTGGGATGGAGCATCATCAACCATGAACTTTGTAGGGCTTGAAAATTATGTCCAATTAACAAAAGATGACATTTTTTTAAAATCATTAGGCCATAACCTTTTATGGGTCGTACTTAGCCTTGCCCTTATGGTGGTTCCTACCTTAGTGTTGGCAGTATTAATCAGTAGGGTTAAGAAAGGAAAGACGTTTTTTAGAGCAGGATTTTATCTACCAAGTGTTCTTTCCTTAGCTGTTGTTGGGGTACTTTGGTCAAAAATCTATGATCCAATGATGGGTCCCATTAATGTTTTTCTTAAAACGGTAGGGTTGGATAGTCTAGCAAAAAACTGGTTAGGGGAACCTTTATTTGTTATCCCAGCTCTCGTAATTGCAAGTACTTGGGCATTCTATGGTTTGTATTTAATTCTTTTCCTTGCAGGTCTACAAAGCGTTGACTATAGCGTATATGAAGCTGCGGACATCGACGGGGCTGGACCAATAAGTAAGTTTTGGCATATTACCATTCCAAGTTTAAGAAATACATTAAATGTTGTTATCAGTATGGTTATTATCCACGCACTTAAAGGGTTCGCATTGATTTGGATAATGACGCAAGGCGGTCCTTTCTACATGAGTGAAGTTGTTTCCACTTATGTGTATAAAGCGGCATTTAGTATGAACAAAGTAAGTTATGCAACTGCCGGTAGCGTGGTATTGGGGATTATTGTAATCGCATTTACGATTGGCTTTAACTATTACCGAGAAAGGACTGAATAGAATGGTAACACGATTGAGACAGTTAAAAGGATCCCAGCTAACTCTATGGATTACCCTATCGGTATTGTTACTTTTCATTACATCCCCTATTGTATATGCAATATTAGCAAGTTTTAAATCGAATATGGAGATTTTTAGTTCACCTTTCTCATTACCTAAATCATGGAATTTTGATAATTATATTGGCGCTTGGAATTTAGGAAACTTTAAAACTTACTTTCTTAATAGTGCATTTATTACGATAGGGGGCATGGTGCTAGTTGCATTAGTTGCTGCACCAGCAGGTTATGCATTTGCACAGCTTTCATTTAAAGGAAATAATCTAATCTTTTATCTAGTGTTGTTAGGAATGGCCCTCCCGGTTCAGGCTATTATCATTCCGATTTTCTTTCAACTGAAGGCTATGGGGATGGTAGATACTCTTTCAGGTGTAACGTTAGTATCGGCAGGTCTAGCACTTCCATTCTCAATATTCCTAATGAGAAATACATTTAGGGATGTACCAAAGGAATTGCGTGAATCAGCTGCAATGGACGGGGCTGGAGAATGGAGAACCTATTGGACAATTATGTTGCCTTTAGCAAAACCAGGTTTAGTTGCACTACTTATCTTTACTTTTATGAATATATGGAATGATTTCTTACTGCCGCTAGTTCTATTAATTTCACAAGAGAAATTTACAATTTCTTTAGGTCTATATTCCTTCCAAGGAGAGCAAACAACCAACTTCGGGTTAATCTTTGGTGGAACTGTTATAAGCATGATCCCGAGTATTATAGTGTATTTGATTTTCCAACGGTCCTTTGTTGAAGGGATGGCAAGTGGTGCAAATAAATAATACTTGTAAATCATAAATGAAAAATTAAAACAAAAGGAGAGATTTTTTAATGGCTACAATTACAGATTTATATGAAGGAAAACACACACTTAAAAACGATTGGGGATCCATTCAATGGCTTTGCGGTCAGGAAATCGATCCAGAATCTGAAATGACTTTTGGGATGGTTTATATCAATGCTGGTGAATCAAATCCACGACATATCCATCCAAATTGTGAAGAAGTAATCTTTGTTATATCAGGTGAGTGTGAACATACCCTAGGTGATGAAACGTACCACTTAAAACCAGGAATGATGTTACGTATTCCTAGAAATGTTCCACATAATGCAACTGTTACTAGCTGGGAGCCATGTAGAATGATTATCGCTTATTCTGCACCTGACAGACAAACAATTGGTGAATAAGGACGATAAAAATTCGAATCAAAAGGAGACTTAAACATGGAACCAATTAAATTTAACTATGAGTATACCAACAAACTTCGAATAGGTTTTATCGGATGTGGTGCACATGCATATCGAAATGTATATCCAACATTTGATTATGCACCGATTGATCTAATAGCAGTTTGTGATTTAAATCAAGAAAGAGCGGAACTGTACAAGAAGCGTTTTGGAGCAAAAAGTGCCTATACGGATTACAAGGAAATGATCAAAAAAGAAGATCTTGACGCTGTATTCATTGTTTTAAACTTTGATAAAAATGGTCATCCACTTTATCCAAAAATTGTTCCAGATATCCTTAAAGCGGGGCTTCCTGTATGGATGGAAAAACCATTAGCATACACAACGAAAGAAGGCGAAGAGCTTCTTGAACTAGAAGCTCAAACAGGCCAAACAGTCTTAGTATCGAATAAACGTTATTTCTATCCTACTTTTGTAAAAACAAAACAAATCTTACAATCTAGCAGTTTTGGAGAGGCAGCTTCTGTTACTGGTAGATATCCATTAACATTATCTCCATTTGACGAGAAGCTAGGAGAGAGAACGGGTCTACATTGGTTTTTAGACATCTGTCACCCAATGTCCGGTATTCATTACCTAATGGGTGATGTGAAAGAAATGATGTTTATCGAGCATCAGCCAAGCGGGAATGTGCAGACTCTATTAAAATTCAAATCTGGTGCTATTGGAAATTTAGAGCTGCCTTCAACACAAGCAGACACAAGTCCATTTGAGCGTTATGAAGTGATAGGAAATAAAGAAAATGTGGTTATTGATAATGCAATCCGCCTTGCTTACTATAGAGGGTCAAAAGGTAGTGGAGAATACGGAAAGGCACCAATTTACATTGGGGATAATCCATTAGAAGGTCCTGTTCATTGGGAACCTGAATTCTCACTTGGTCAGTTATATAATAAGAACCTATTTTTACAAGGGATGGTTCAAAGTGTAAATCATTTCGCCCATGCAGTCTTAAATGATCGAAAAGTAGAACTTGCTACTTTAAAAGATGCTGTTCATTTAACAAAAATCTTTGAAGCGTATAAGAACAATCGTTCAGGTAAGTGGATCACAATCGAGTAGACGGGGGTTATAAGATGAAATTTAGTATTTTCACAGACATGTTAGGAACTGAATCTTTTCAGGAATCCTTAGAGCATGCAAAAAACTTAGGATTTACGAATATTGATCTAAGAGGAAAATTAAACGGGTCTACAATAGATGATGTCACACTAGAAAAAGCACGAGTATTAAGTGAAATGATCCAAGAGCAAGGCCTGCAGGTTAGCAGCTTAAGCTCTTGGGCAGTAAACTCTTGTACGTTCTCAGGACCTCCTAAATACGATAATCATGATGAAGAGCACCACAAGCAAATGGAAGAGGTTTTGAACCGTCTAATCGATTTAGCTGATATCTTCGGTTCAACCTTTATTCGTATCTATTCCTTATACCGTCAAGAGGATTTCAACCTTCTTTCTGATGAAGAGAAAGATGCTCAATATCGTCACAATGCAAATATTATGCTACGACATGCGGAACAGGCAAAATCTAGAAACAAAATTCTTTTAGTAGAGAACGAGCCACCAACACTTACAAACAGTGCTAAAGAGCTTGGGATTCTTATGAAATATACGAATCATCCGAACTTAAAGGTTAATTGGGATGTGTTGAATGGCTGGAGAGCAGGTGAATATCCAACTGTTGAAGCATATGAACATATTAAGGGTCATGTTTATCAAACGCACTTAAAGGGTGCATACCGTTTATCGAATTCAATCACAAAAGAAAATCCTACAGGAACTTTTGGCAACTTTGCAATTGCGGGTAAGGATGATTATGATCATACACCAGTAATGAAGGCAATTGCGGAAAACGATCCACAAGCAATTTTAACAATTGACACTCACTATCCATCATTTTATGTTCAGGATCGTATTGGTGAAGTAGAAGTAGTTCGTCAAACCAAGGCATTTTTTGAACAAACAGTAGCGAAGGAGGGTGCTCATGAGTAAAAAAATCGTTTTAATAGGTTCATTGGATACTAAGGAAAAAGAGTTTTTATATGTCAAGGGGATAATTGAAGAGAATGGACTTGAAACAATTTTAATCAATACTGGTGTCTACCCTTCTTTATCTGAAGGGGATATTCCCAATGATGAAGTCGCCAAAGCTGGAGGATCTTCATTGGAGGAGTTAAGAGAAAAGAATGATCGCGGTACCGCTGTTACAGTAATGGCAGACGGTGCTAGGAAAGTCTTAAAACGTTTAGTGGAAGAGAGTAAGGTCGCTGCAGTATTCGGAATGGGTGGAACTGCTGGAACAACTGTAGGTGCTATCGCAATGAAGGATGTTCCGATTGGAATTCCTAAGTTGTTAGTGTCAACTGTGGCTTCAGGTAACACCAGACCATACGTTGGTGAAAAAGATATTATGATGATGTATTCAATTGTGGATATTGCTGGTATTAATAGCCTTTCTTCACTTATCTTAAAGAATGCAGCAAATGCTTTAAGCGGGATGGTTAAAGGGAATGAAATTAGTATTGAAGTAGAAGAAAAGCCAATGATTGGAGCAACAATGTTTGGGGTTACAACGCCTTGTGTAAATAAAACAAGAGAAATTTTAGAGCAAAATGGCTACGATGTACTTGTGTTCCATGCTACTGGTGCAGGTGGAGACTCTATGGAAGCTTTAATAAAGGAAGGCTTTATTGAAGGAGTTATAGATATTACGACAACTGAATTAGCTGATGGCCTTGTTGGAGGAATCTTCAAAGCTAGTGAATCCCGCCTCGAAGCAGCCGGTCGAGTTGGTATTCCTCAAGTGGTTTCTGTTGGAGCATTAGATATGGTAAACTTTGGTCCTCCAGAAACAGTTCCTCAACAATTCAAGAATCGAAAGTTTTACCAGCATAATTCAACAACAACGTTAATGAGGACAACAATAGAAGAGAATCACAAATTGGGAGAAATAATCGCACATAAATTAAATAAAAGTTCATCGCCAGTTGTACTTGTTTTCCCAAAAGGTGGTGTTTCACTATTAGACCGTGCTGGTCAACCATTCGACGGTCAAGAAGAACGTGAAGCGTTATACGACGCAATTAAAGTAAATCTAAAAGAACATATTACACTGATTGAAGTAGAAGAAGATATTAATGATCCAAGTGTTTCGAAGCTAATTGCAACAAAACTATTAGAGCAAATGAGTGCAAAGAAAGGAGACGCGACACATGTCTAATTCAAGAGAAGAAGTAATTCAAAAGTTAAAGGGTAAAATCAAAAACAATGAGGTTATTATTGGTGGTGGAGCGGGTACTGGTCTTTCAGCCAAAAGTGCTGAAGCTGGTGGCATTGACTTAATTATCATTTATAACTCAGGTCGTTACCGTATGGCAGGTCGTGGATCTTTAGCTGGACTTATGCCATATGGAGATGCAAACCAAATTGTTGTTGAAATGGGTAATGAGGTTCTAACAATTGTTAAGGATACTCCTGTATTAGCAGGTGTTTGTGGAACAGATCCATTTAGAAATATGGATGTATTTCTTAAACAGTTAAAGGAACAAGGATTTACTGGTGTACAAAACTTCCCAACAGTTGGATTAATAGATGGACAATTCCGTCAAAACCTTGAAGAAACAGGAATGGGCTATGACTTAGAGGTTGAAATGATTCGTAAAGCGCATGATCTAGGACTTGTGACTTCTCCATATGTATTTAGTGAAGAAGATGCAATTAAAATGGCAGAGGCAGGAGCTGATATTCTAGTAGCTCACGTAGGACTTACTACAAAAGGAGCAATAGGTGCACAAACTGCGATGGACATTGATGATGCAGTGGGGTTAGTTCAAAAAATACATGATGCAGGTAAATCAGTTAACCCAGATATCATCGTATTATGTCATGGTGGACCAATCTCTGAACCTGAGGATGCTGCATATGTACTAAGCAGAACGAATGGAGTTTCGGGATTCTTCGGTGCTTCTAGTATTGAAAGATTACCAACTGAACAAGCTATTTCCGGCCAGGTTCAACAATTCAAAAATATTCAACTAAGTTCTAAGGTTCAAGCCTAAGAGAATACTTAAATTAGAATTTGACTCGTTACCATTATTCTAACCAAAGACCACTGTAATCTCATATTCTGTGAGTAATTGCAGTGGTCTTCTTATGGATTAATAAGTTTTATCTAATTTTAAGGGAATGGGGATTAATAAATGAAGCAGTCCTATCTTTATCTATTATTAACAGTCATGATGGCTATTTGGGGATTTAATGTAATTGCAGTGAAAATTGTTGTTTCTGAATTTCCACCTGTTACCATCACTGCAATTCGCGTTTTTATTGCGTTTCTTGCACTAGTACCGTTCATCATCTATAAAAAACTGTATCGTAAATTAACGAGAAAAGAATGGTTTTACGTTATAGGTATTTCCACTTTTGGAATATTTGGCTTCCAATATTTTATGTCTGTTGGACTGAATTTTACGACTGCAACAAATGCCGGCATTATTTTAGGGGCTGCACCAATTGCAACTGCAATTGGTGCAGCAATATTTCTCAATGATAAATTTACTCTCATGAGAGCGTTAGGCTTTGTATTGGGTTTTATCGGTGTTTTCATTATCATTTTGGCAGGAAGCAACGAAGGTTTTTCGATATCAATGGGTGACTTATATTTATTGATCGCAGTTATTGTTCAGACGGTCAGTTTTGTCTTAATCAAGAAGGTTTCTGATACGTTGAATACGACATATATGACAGGAATTACCCTTTTAGTAGGTTCATTGATATTGATGATTAATGCACTTATCACTGAACCAAACGGAATCTCTCAAATTCCAGAAGGAAGTGCGGTCGCTTTGGGATTATTGATTTTCTCAGGTTTTGTTGCTACTGGATTAGCTTACTTAATTGTAAATGCTGCGATCCATAGGGTAGGTGCTGGAAATTCTGCAATCTTCTTAAATCTTTCTCCATTCTTCGCAGTGATTTCTGCTTACTTTGTATTACATGAGAGCATCTATTTATCACATTGGGCAGGGTTTGGATTAATCGTAGCGGGTGTTCTCCTTGGAACTGGATACGGTCAATTCAAACGTAACAGAGAAACTACTAGTAGAAGCATAATAAAAGCATAAGTGGTCAAAAAACTAATAGCAAAACATCACCACGAATATTGAACCGGACACCTTCTATACCGAATCGGATGATCGAATCCAGTATGTCAAAGAACAAATCATCCCTGGTTCAATCCTTCTGATGCATCCAATGTATGAAGATAGTGATAAAGTTTTATCAGAAATTGAGGGATTATCCAATCGCTTCAGGATGAGGGGTATAGGTTTGTGACTGTGAATGAACTTTAAGAACGATAGGGTGGTTTCCTAAACGGTATTATTTGAATATAGGTACGAAAGGAGGACCAAACTTCATTTGAATTTAGATGAGCTTGTATCCTCCTTTCTTTGCTTATTTACCCTCATTGTTTTTCATTATCCCTTTTCCACGGGGGGTCAGCATAATGATGCAAAGTTCGGTTAATCTTGTAGATCCCCCATGGAAGTAGGGCAGATAAGATGGCGAGTGTGATGATAAACATGGAAGGCATTCTTTCTAAAATCATGTTCCACACATTCATACCTCCTTTTTATTGAACTGTTTCAACTGAGGAACCAATTTCTCTTAATGTGAAGTTCACTTTAAGGTCAATTACGCTATTCGAAAAATAATTCTCTCCTTTATCCCAATCATCTTTTACGCTTTCCCATACTTGATAATGATCTTGTTTAAGATGTTCTCCAAGTCTAATGACATCGACCTTATATTCTTTTTGTAGTTTTTCAATCACTTGGTTAACGATTAGCTCAATTTCCTGCTCTGCCTTTTTTTCGATCTCAGCCAACACCTTTGGTTCGAGTAAATTAAGGTTTCCATAGGATTCCCCAATATTTCCTTCTGAGTTTATTTCGATTGAAAATTTCATTTGATTTTTATCTAATGCATTTGTAACAATTTTAGTTTTGGCTTGCTTTACCTCTACTGCAAAATATTGATCTTTCATTAAAAACTCGAGTACCCCACCTTCGATATCCCCAAGAATGAAATTTAGTCCAATAGTTTCCTTGTCATTTAATGTTCCAACCAATTTTTGGTCTTGGGAGTCAAAAACAGCTGCACCTGATATCGCAGCATTTTTATTGTCCACTACCAGTCTCGGAATAACAAAGCTTGTTCCAATTAATAAGTTTTCATGGACATCACCTAGATTGGTTGGTGGTAACATTTTAGCTGTTTTCACGGTATTTTGAGTGATTGATTCTAAAAACATAATAGGCATTGGTTCGTTTTTGGGGTCAACTTGTAAAGCATCGATAGCTTTTCCATTTGTAACCATCACTTTCGCAACCCTTCTCATTTCATGATCACGAACAAAAAAATCAAGTGCATCATATAAGTATCCTTGTTTTGAAAGTTCTTCTGACAGAACAATAATTTTAACATGTTGAAGATAGGGGGATCGACCGACTTGGGTTGATAACTGCCTTGTAATTTGAAAAATAGTTTTTCCTTCTGATGAGACATTGAAGAAGGGACTTCCTCCAGCGGATCCACCCTCCGATTGTCCACCACCACTTCCTTGAATGCTTGCAGGAACAACATATTGATAAGTCAATTTATAATTTTCTTTTCTTGCATTGTTCGGTAGATTTTCAAATGAATCGTCAGGATTCTCCTCGGTTGTATCAATGGCAGCACCAATCACGAAGCCTCTTTCTTCTATTTCTACGCGATCCCAACACCCTGTAACCGATAAAAGGATGCAAAGGATACCTGACAGTTTCATGAGTTTAGCCATTGCCTTTCACTCCTCGTATTTTTGCAATGAACAGCAGTACAATGGGGATGAACATACTTAATATGATTCCAATATAACTTATCCATTCTCCAAATCTTGAAAGTTCTAGAACATTTTGAGGCGCCATTGCAATGATAAACATAATCGGCGAAAGTATAAAAATGAGGGTCATTCGATTGACCTTGTTAAATACTGATTTTAATGCGAGCAGGGTTACATCATAGGCCATAGCAGCAGTTGTAAAAAGCGTCATCACCCAAATTGTAAAAAATAGAGATTCGAATCTCTCAAAAAAGCCCCCCGGAATTTCTACAAGTCTTGCTAATTCAGCTGTTGGATAGAGTAAATTTCTAGTTACTTCGGTACCAAAAACACCGATTACGAACAAAAAGATAAGTAAATATAAAAGGAAAGGGATTGATATACCAACCAGAGCTGACTTCACCATGTCCTTCGGTTTGTTCAGGAACATATTATAAAATAAAATGATTTCGAAACCTAAAAAGGAGAATATCGTTTCTCTTGAGGCTTGTAACATTCCTAGCCAATCGGTAACGAAGAACGGTTTGATATTTTTTACTTCAAAAAAGTTTACATTCAACAAAATTAAGACAGCTAAAATACATAAAACAATAGGTAAAAACATTAAATTAATCCTTATGATCACAGCGCTTGGACCGGAAACAGCATATATAACCACCAATAAAAATACAAAGCCAATAACTTCTACAGGTGTATTGTCGAACAAATAGAGTTTTGAAATATCAGCAGTACCCCTCATTTCATAACTAACAAATAGCATAGAATAGAAGGCAAATATCATTGTTAAAATGGTTGCCACTTGTTTATTAATGATCAAACTTGTAAATTCGTGCAGATTTTTCTTAGGAAATCTCGTTGTAAGCTTTCCTAATATCCAAGTAAAGAAAAGTACCCAAATACCACCTATAACTATTGAAATAAATCCATCAATCGAATTCGTAGTACTGACAATTGTACGAGGGAGAGTGAGGACACCAAACCCTATTACCATACTTGCTACAGACATTGTTATTTCTTTACTTCCTATTTCATTGTCACCGTATTCAAATGTTTTCAAGAGTTTTCATCCCCCTTATTCGACCGAGTGTCATCAACCGTCTGAACATATTGAGGTCTTTTATGTTGAGCGGTTAATGGGGCTCTAATGACCAAATCCTTCCAATCATGATAAAAGGCGGGGGCAAATGGTGCAGAATAAGGAATGCCAAAGCTATTTAATCGTGCAATATGAATATTAATCATAATGTAAACAAGAATGATACCATACAGACCAAAAATACCTGCAGCTAACATAGTAGCAAATCGTAGGATTCGAAACGCAATTCCTGCACTATACGATGGAATGGCAAATGAGGAAATGGCTGTTAACGCTACAACTATTACCATAACAGGACTAACGATTCCAGCTTGAACGGCAGCTTCACCAATAACGAGTCCACCTACAATTCCGATGGTCTGGCCAATTGTTTTCGGCAGTCGAATCCCAGCTTCACGGAGAAGTTCTAATGTAGCTTCCATTAATAGTGCCTCTACAATTGCAGGAAAGGGCAGGCCTTCCCTGGATGCAGCAAGGGAAAAGGCTAATCTTGATGGAATCATTCCCTGATGAAAGGAAACAATTGCAATATACAATGCTGGTAAAAATACTGCGAAAAATGCCGCAAAATACCTTAATATACGTATTAAACTACCAATGAACCATCGTTCATAATAGTCCTCAGGTGATTGGAATAGGGAAGCGAGTGTAGTTGGTGCTATTAAAACAAAGGGTGTACCGTCTAATAATATAGCTACCTTTCCTTGAAAGAGAGAGGTTGATACCTTATCAGCTCTTTCCGTATGTAAAATTTGTGGAAAAGGTGAAAGAAAACTATCCTCAATCCATTCTTCAATCGTTCCACTTTCTGGCGCATCATCTACATCTATGCATTTTAAGCGACGGTTAACTTCTGCCAAAATTTCTGGGTGAACAATTCCTTCGATATAACAAACAATCAAATCCTTTTTCGAACGGCGGCCAATTTTATTCGATTCAAACCGAAGATTAGGATCTCTAACATTTCTGCGGATTAACATAGTATTCGTTCTAATATTCTCGGTAAAACCTTCTCGGGGGCCCCTTATTAACGATTCTGTCATGGGTTCTTCAACCCCTCGACCAGCCCATCCTTTACTGCCGACGAGGAGTACTTGGTTAATACCATTTATAAAAAGAGCTGTGTCTCCCTCTAAAATCGCTAACATCACTTTGTCCAATGTATCAGCCTTTTTTAGTTCATGGACGGAGAGAACTCTATTCTCTAATTCAGTCAAGATATTCTTTCCACTAGGAGGAAACTCCTGATTGTTTTTTGTACAGCTAATTTGAATACTTTTAATAATCTCTTCATTCACTAATTCCTTATCTACTAATCCATCAATACATACTACCGCACAAGGATGTCCACTTTCACCAATAGTAAACACACGAACAATCAGATCACTAGGCGAGTCTAAGATATTTTTGATGTTGGATAAATTTTCTGTTAAATCATCATAAATTATACTCGGTATTTTAACATCTTGATTCTTCTTTTCCCTCTTGTTTGATTTTCTCGATTTACTAAATATGTGCCGTAGCATCTATAAAATCCTCCAACATACACAATTAGGAACGTTATATTAAATTCCATCCTACCTCATAATTTTTCCAATTGTAGCCATATTATGTACTTTAAGATAGTTAAAGACATGTATTGTAACCGATATGGATAGCGGATTGTTCAAGATTATAGGGGATATCTACTCTCCAATAAAACGATTCCAGAAATAAATGGGAAAGCTAAACAAACTGTTTAGTAATTGTCAAAGTAACAGAGGTGATATGTTAGATATCACAATAGTTGAAATGTAGTGTTTTATTCATAAAAGTGCCTAAGTGAATAAAAAACACCAATATTACGAAGAATAATACTATTTCATTGTGAGAGGAATATTGAAATGGATCCTATAGTAAAGGAAATAAGGTCAATTCTTGGTGAGAACAATGATTTTTTTCTTCAACGTGATATTGTAGCGGACTCTGCCGTTGTCTTGTTATGTCTTGATACATTAGTTGATAAGCAAAAAACGAGAGTCGTTCTTCAAAAGTTAATACATGGGTTACTGTCTCAGGGTACATCAACACAAGATATCTGGAATGTAATTGGTGAAAGGATAGAAGGTAGCAGTCATAAAGTGATTTCTGCCATAAAGGAAGGCAAGCTTGCTATTAATATAGAAGGTACAAACCGGTGTATACTATTTGAACCTGTTTCCAAAATGCTAAATAGATCGATTGACGTATCAACAAATGAAAATGTCATAAAAGGTGCGCTAAATTCTTTTAACGAGGATATTGAAATTAATATTGGATTACTGCGTAAACAAATTGTCTCAAGTCAACTAACTGTTAATACCTTTTCGATAGGCAATGATATTCCTAAAAGTCTTGCAATACTCTTTATAAATGGGAAGGTCGATACCAAAATTGTTGAAAAGGTGAACTCTCTTATTGAAAAAAATAAAAAAATGGATATAAGCAATATACAAGGTTTATCGAAAATGTTCGAGTTTTCAACTTGGGATACCATATCAAAATTTAATTCAACAGAGCTTCCTTATAATGCGTCACAGTCTCTTAAAAGGGGGAGAATAGTTCTATTTATAGACCAGTTACCCTTTGCCATCATTTTACCGAATTTGTTATGGGATATGTTTATCGTTGAGAATGATCGTAATCTTCCACAACCTCTCATGATTGCGCTCCGTTGTTTACGGGTGATTGGTCTGCTTGTTGCATTAATTAGCCCAGGTTTATACGTAGCGTTAGTAGCGGTTAATCCCGAAGTTCTTCAAATTGAAATTGCTTTATCGGTTCTCCAAAGTCGAGAAGGAGTTCCTTACCCTGCAATTGTAGAGGTATTGATCATGCTGGTTATACTTGAACTAATACTTGAAGCGATTGTAAGACTACCAAAGTCTATTGGTCCAGCAATTACAATGGTTGGAGGAATTATTTTAGGACAAGCCATTGTTGAAGCAAAATTAGTAAGCAATCTATTAATTATCATTCTGGCAGCAACTACTATTGGCAACTCGACGCTAATTGGGGCCCAGAACTTCACTTCAATAAGGATATACAAATATATAAATGTCATTCTAGCATCTATTTTTGGTGTGTTTGGACTAGTAACAGGCTTTGTTATCATCTGTGCCCATATGGCTAGTATAAATACTTTTGGAAAATCCTATCTTCATATTAACACTGGGAGGAGTGAGTACTAGTGGTAAGAAGTTTGCATGTTGTGATTCTTTATTTGCTTACACATTTGGGACTTATCTTCTTTATGTTTCCTAGTAATATTATCGCTAGTACGCAACAAGGTCATTGGCTACCAATTCTGATAGGGATATTTGTACATGTGTTATTTTTACACATTTACATGAAAGGTTTAAATTATTTTCCTGGAGAAAACTTAATAAGTATATTCTCGGGTATAGGGAAATGGGCTGTCATATTACTTCTAGTTCCGGTACTATTGTATTTCTTCATTATTACATTAATAACCGTTCGAGCTTATTCAGAAATTATTACACTTGTTTTTTTATCATTTACACCACTATGGGCGGTTACTCTTTTGTTATTGATTGTTTCAACATATGTTGCAAAAAACGGAATGGAAACGGTTTTAAGGACAGGTATACTGTTGGCTATTATTTTTCTCCCACTATTCTTATTTGTTTTTATCTTATCATTTCAAAATGTGGATTGGAGATATTTTAATCCTGTAAGACCTGATCTTAACTTCCTTACAAGTAGGAGTTACTATGAGAGCTTTTTTGTTTTTTCAGGTGGCTTTTTGTTTCTTGGATTTGTACAACCTTATTTTTCGTATGAGAGAAAGTACATTATTTTTTCGGCATTATTACTTATTCCTTTTTTTATTTTTTCCGTTTATATACCTATTCTTACCCTTGGCCAAGCTACTGCTTCGGTTACCTTTTTACCATTTGTAGTCATTGCTGACTCAATTAACGTTAGTTGGCTGATGTTTGATAGAGTGACTCTCTTTTTCCTATTAAGTTTAATTTCCTTTATGATTTTATATATTTCTCTTGTTATGTGTAAAACAATCCTTATTATAAATCGTTATGTGCCTAGTATTAAACCAGTCCACCTTTTGTATCTATTATCTTCATTACTCTTTTTTCTTTGTTTTTTGATTCCAGATTGGAAGGATGTTGAGAAACTATTTTGGTGGAATACATTATTAAGATTCTACGTATTTATAGCTGTTCCATTATCGATCTATTTCTGGGGAGTCAGAAAAAGGAATGGTAAACATGAAACTATATAATAAAACTGTCATATATACATTTGCAATTTTACTTATAACGATTTTACCTTTGACGGGATGCTGGGATAATAAGGATATCAACCATCGATTACTTCCGGTTGTTCTCGGTGTGTCTAAAATAGAAAATGAATATGAAGTTATAATTAATCTACCAGTGTCAAATGCTGGGAAAATCGAATCAAGGATCGTATCTTTCAAAGATAAAACAATAGCAAAGGCGATTGACACAATTAGTAGAAATTTAGAAAGCAGGGTCGATCTACTTCATGTAAAACTTATCATAATAGAAAGAGGAGCAGCAGAGGACGGTGTGAAAGATATTATTGGAGGATTTATGCGTTCCCGTGAAGTTTCCCCTAAAGCTTTGGTAGCCATTTGTGATGAGGATATAAATGTGCTCTTCTCAAAGTTAAAAGATACAATTGGATCAATTGGTTCAACAACTGTTGATTTCTTTGAGAAGAATGCAGGTTGGGATCCTGATATTGCACTTACAAGAGTTTGGGAGGTTTACCGAGGAATCCATTCCTATACGTATGATGTTGCAATCCCCTTAATTCGTTCAGGGGATGAATTTCCTATGGAACAAATAGGATCAGCCATCGTTAAAAATGGGAAAATGGTAGATCAAATAAGTCCGGATGAAACGCTATTATATAATATTTTTAAAGGCGAAAGTAGTTCAGGAGAAATTGAGGTTATGGAAAAAGCAACTGTTCGGATTGTTAATAATTCAATCCACCACAAAGGTTCGATGCATAACAACCAACCCTTCTTAAAAAGCAAAATTAAGTTGAAGGTAGTGATATTGGAAACAAGAGGAGAGCCGTCTCTAAATGAAATTAAAAGGGAATTAAACCAAGCACTTAGTGAACGATTTAACAATATGATTTCAAAAACAAAAGAGAATAAGGCAGATATTTTTGGAATAGGTCAATTCTTTCGGAGAGAATTAACACGTAAGGAATTAAAAAATTGGAGAACAAAATACTATACAAATTTGAAAATGGATATCCAATTTAATGTAGACATTCAAAACCAAGGTTACCTCATTACTTCTTAATGGTTATCACACAGAGTGGACAGTCAATAAGTGATGAGTGTCCTAAAGGAAAAACTAAAAATTGGGACACACGGTTACTACTAAAGTTGTATACATTATTTAAAAGAAGAATAGAGGTGTCTTTCTGGGTACTGTTGAGGTGTACGGGTTAAGTCAATATTCCAAGAGTGAAATAGCATCAATGATCATGTCTCATGTTAACGAGACACTTGACGATTTTGATCTTGAAATAATAAAGATAGCCATTATCGGGAGTCGTTTATACAGCAATTTTCATGCCGAAAGTGATTTGGATATTGTCATCGAATATAGTGGAACTGAACGAGAAGATGATGTTTTTCATCATCTCATGGATGAACCACTATATATCGACCATATCAAAGTTGACTTTTTACCATATTGGGATTTGAAAGGTGATGGAATCGGGAATCGCAAGCACATTGTTCTTTTTGATCATTCGTATTTTTACTAAAGTTTGGAGACAAGGGTCAGTTTAAGAAAAATGAAACCTTTCCCGTTTTGTATCGTATATATAGTATGAAAAAAATAGGAGGGGATAGAGTGAAGAAACGATTTTTAGTTTTTTCTTTAATAGGGTTACTATTTCTTGGGGCTTGTTCCGTCCTAGAGGATGTTAATAATACATTATCGTATGTGAATGAGGCAACAGATTATGTCAATGAGGTTAGTACTTTTGTTAACGAGGCTCCTAGCCTAGCAGAACAGGCTGTTACCGATGAGCAAGCAAGAGCAGATCTTGAAACAATGCTAACTGAAATGCAGGAAGACATGGATTCATTTAACTCACTTCAGCCACCAGGAGTCGCAGAGGACCTTCATCAACAAATCGTTGATTATAACCAGCAAGCAGAGGAAGGCATTAACCTTTATTTAGATAATATCGAAAATGGACAATTAGATCCAGCTCTACTCGAAAATAGTGAGTTATTTCAAACGTTGCAGAATGTAACGAATACAATAGATCAAATTCAACAGTTGGGTGAATAAAACATTGCTCTAAAATAAATGGCTGTGACAACTATTTTATGATTGTCACAGTTTTTACTTTAGAGATTAAAATATTTTTAAATATATATAGTGTAAGGAGACTTTACTGGATAGATGGGGTGGACGTGAATGGCAATCTCTAATCTACCGTAGAATCATTGGATTAACATAAGGTCTATTTTGATAGTGTTTATCCGAATACCATATGTAACTAAAGTAATTTAAGTAGGTTCAAATTACCTTACGATTTACTTTGCTTCGGAAGTAACAATATTTTACAAATGTATATGATTGGACTATAATGCAGTTAGAATAAAAAAACGAATATTAACAAATAGGTTTCTTAATGTGCTCCTAGTGAGCCAATTAAGACTAAGAGGGAAGTTGGTGCAATTCCAACACGGTCCCGCCACTGTAAGCAAGGAGGAAGGTTACGTTTTATCCACTGTGCAACTAGCATGGGAAGGAGTATCCAACCGTTAATTTGCAAGTCAGGAGACCTGCCTATTTGTTTTGTTTAAGCTTCCTCGAGGAAAGGAATGTTTAAAGAGCGGCAATCTCTAAATAATATATGTTTGCTATTTAATAGATAGATTGCAAGTTTTATATACGAGCAGTATATAAATTGCCTTTTCACAACGCTTTCCTGAGGGAAAGCGTTTTTGGGCGTTCAAAAACAGGAGGGGAAAATAGCTAATTGAGTTTTGTTCTTCTATTATCAGATCGATAATGGGATCTTAAAGGCACAGATGGAGATTTACTTGGTACCGTAATAGAAGGAGGCGAATTATGGGGACTTGCTATAATGTGGACTTATTTCTCGTTCGTCATGGGATAACCGACTGGAATCAGGAAAAACGGTATTTAGGGCATGCGGACCGACAAGTTATAAAAAGTGAACTACATCAACTTTTAGAGTTAAAAAGAGATTTAGTAAAGCAGGAATTTGATTCTATCTTTACTAGTGATTTACGACGGTGCCAAGAAACATTTGATTATTTAAATATTTCGACGGAAGCTACTATAGATTCAAGATTAAGAGAAATAGACTTTGGTGATTGGGAGGGAAAAACATATCATCACTTAAAAAATGAGCCACGTTAGCAGGAGTGGCTTGATGATTGGGAAGCAATACCAATACCAAACGGTGAGGCAGCGGAAACCTTCAAATCAAGAATTGATGCCTTTCTCCATGATTTATTTCTACAAGTAATGGAACGTCCAACTAATGAGAGGAAGCATATTCTTGTCATTACCCATGTGGGTGTCATTCGCTACATAGTATCAAAATACTTAGCTTTAAAAACCTTTTGGGAGGATTCGGTTTCACATGGTCAGGGTGTTTTATTATCAATGCAGTATGAAGGGGACTGGAAATGCAACTCGTTATTGGCGGTGCCTTCTCGGGAAGGAAGTAAGTAGGAGAAGAGAATAACCGATGTAGCCGGATAATAGCCTATGATGGTAATTCGCTCCGAGATTGGAAAACAAAATGGGAGCCCGAAACTACCTTGGTATAAGAGGGACGGGAAAAATGGATTGCAGCTGAGCTTACGAATACCAAAACAATGACGACATTCGAAGTAGGTTTATGGAAATTTTGGAGACCTTGCTTAACGAAAAACAAAAACGTAACAATTGAATCGTCCCTCGTTATGTTAGAGATTGGTAAAGGAGTTGTTCCGCTTTAAAAGGTCGAAAGCAGACTGCGAGAAATTGCCGGTTGGATTGCTTAAGATGCTACCGGGGTCTCTGAAAAAATATAAATTGTTTGGAATGGATTATCGGTCGAATAAAATAGAAAAGTGATCAAACCTGCAATTATATAACATTACGAAAAACAACCTTTCAAGTTTTTACACTCTTTGCTATAATTGTTAAAAAGTGAAACGTTCAGGTAAAGGTGCCTTAACTGAAGCCATTTTTATGGCTTGTTGTTAAGGTGCCTTTTTTATTTAACTTATTATTGTTAGCGCTTTCTGAATCCTGAATTGTGAAGAAGAGTAAATAGATTGGAGGCTTAAAGATGTTTAAATGTACATTGAAAAATGAAGTGTATCAATTTCAGTCCATTAAAGAAATTTTAGCAAAAGCAAGTGAGGAGAAATCTGGGGATATTATGGCGGGTATTGCAGCTCGTTCGAATTTGGAGCGTATGGCAGCAAAATTTGTTTTAAGTGAGTTAACCTTAAAGGACATTTACAAGGAACCAGTGATTCCATATGAATCAGACGAAGTGACAAGGATTATCTATGATGATATTAATCAATATATTTATCAAGAAATCTCGGGTTGGACAGTTGGTGAATTAAGGGAATACATCCTCTCGCACAACACAGGTTCTTCCCAACTGCTACGAATTAGTAAAGGGCTAACGAGTGAAATGATTTCTTCTGTTGCAAAGTTAATGTCCAGTATCGATTTGGTGATGGCTTCACAGAAAGTTAGACCGACTGCTCACTGCAACACAACAATTGGGGAACAAGGCCGTTTAGCTTTTCGCTGTCAGCCTAACCATCCAAATGACAATCTAGAAGGAATTCTTGCTTCTTTAAAGGAAGGACTTTCGTACGGGGCAGGGGATGCAGTAATTGGAGTCAATCCTAATAACGATTCAGTAGAATCTGTATCTAGGATTTTACACATGACACATGATTTTATGAGGCAGTGGGAAATTCCGACACAAAATTGTGTATTAGCACATATTGCCACTCAAATGAAAGCTATTGAAAAAGGGGCACCAAGTGGAATCATTTTTCAAAGTTTAGCTGGAACAAATTCAACAAATGATGATTTTGGAGTTTCAAAGTCTATTTTAGATGAGGCAGCAGACCTAATGGCTAAACACGGTACTTCAGCAGGTCCGAATCAATTTTATTTCGAAACTGGACAAGGTTCTGAGGTTTCACTCAATTCTCACCACGGTGTTGATATGCAAACCCTTGAGTCAAGAACCTACGGGTTTGCACGCCACTGGAAACCATTTATGGTCAATAATGTCTCTGGATTTATTGGACCAGAAACTCTATACGATGGAAAACAAATGATACGTGCGGATTTAGAGGATCTTTTTATGGGGAAATTACATGGAATTCCAATGGGAATTGCGCCAACGTATACAAATCATATGCAAGCTGATCAAAATGACCAGGAAATCGCTGGAATGTTAACGGCGTTAGCTGGGGCGAACTTTTATATGGGAGTTCCAGGCGGGGATGATGTAATGCTTAGTTATCAGGATACAAGTTACCATGATGATGCTAGTTTAAGAGAGATGCTAGGTTTACGACCATTAAGAGAATTTGAAATTTGGATGGAAAAAATGGGGATTATGGAAAATGGTCGATTAACTGATAGAGCAGGAGACTTATCTATTTTTAAATAATAGGAGATGATGGAATGGATATTCAAGACATTGTCAATCAAGTAATTGAAGAATTGGAAAAACAGAAAAAGGTATCCAGCACCAATGATCAACAAGAAAACATCAATAGTCATATTATTGTGGAGAATAAAAGAGAAATTGGAGTAGATAATCCAGTTGATTATGACATCATCGAAAAAGCAAGGGCGATAACACCAGCAAGAATTGGAGTTGGTCGTACAGGGACACGATTCAAAACAAAGGAATATCTCTATTTTCGGATCGACCATGCTGCTGCACAGGATGCAGTATTTAATGGAGTATCGGAGGAGTTTTTAAAAGAAATGAATTTACCTGTCCTTCATTCCAAATCAAAATCAATGGATGAATATTTAATGAATTTAGATAGCGGTCGTTTTTTAAATGATACTTCTAGAGATTGGGCTAAAAAAAATCTATCAAAAAACAAACAAGTCCAAATTGTCATATCGGATGGCCTAAGCTCCACCGGGATTGAAGCCAATATACCAGATTTACTACCTTCATTAATTCAAGGATTACAGGTGAAAAATATTTCAATGGGAGAACCTGTTTTTATTAAAAGAAGTCGTGTGTGGATTCAAGATGAAATCGCTTCTATGACAAATTGTGATGTAGTGATTTCCTTGATAGGTGAACGACCAGGGCTTGCTACATCCAAAAGTATTAGTGCGTATCTTATATACAGACCAACAGAAAATACGGTTGAGGCAGACAGAACGGTAATTTCAAATATACATGAAGGTGGAATTCCTCCTGTCGAAGCGGGTGCTTACCTTGCTGACATAATAGAAAAGGTTTTAAAACATAAGGTAAGTGGCGTTAAGCTTACTCAATTATCATAAACTTTGTAAAAAAACAGGAATTATGAAATGTCAATGGACATTCTTTATTCCTGTTTTTTGTCTAAAAGTCTATTAATCATATTAATTATTAAATTCATAATATTGACATAAAAATATAAGACTCTTATAATACTTATTATATATTGCTCTCAATAGAAACAGGAGATAAGTACTATGACAAACAACAAGATTGAGGAGTTGTGTACCCTCCACACAAATCTATCTGAGGTAGACATTGAAATTATAAAAAGTTTGGCTGCAAACTTATTCTTGATTGCAGATTTAAATAAGGCAAATGTATTTGTTGATTGCCTTACAAAAGAGGGAAAACATGCAATTGTTGTAGCAGAAGCCTCACCAACAACAGCTAAATCCATCTATTCAAAACCTATTGTCGGTAAATTTGCTTATGATGTTTTTGAACCTTCCGTGTTATCTTCATTGAAGACAGGCAAACCAATTTTTCTAAATCGTGCATTAACACAAGAAGGTAGAACCGTAAATCAAAGTGTTGTCCCAATTAAAAATAATAGGGATAAAGTCATCGGAACCTTAATCATGGAAAAAGATATCAGTGAGCAGCTAAAAACTCAGGAAAAGATGGAAGCGTTATCAGAAGCAACTGAGACATTGAGCGAAATTTTGGTCGGAATCACACAAAATCGTCCAATCATTCCGGAAATGCTTGAGGAATCTTTGTTTTTAATTGATGATAGGGGGAGAATCGTTTATTGTAATCCATCAGCATCTAACTTAATTCAAGAGACCTATGCGGATGGTCATTGGGTTGATCGGATGTTAATTGAGTTTTTTCCTGAAATAAATAGTATTCTTGAAGATCCAGAAGACCTCCTAATCAAAGAACTAACGATCTTGAATAGGTTTTTTCAAGTGAAGAAGATAAGACTATCCATGAAGGAAAGCGAATACGGCTTCTTTGTTATCTTAAAGAATATAACTGAATTACGAGAGAAAGAACGGGAGCTTATTGTTAAGTCAGTTGCAATTCGAGAAATTCATCATCGTGTGAAAAATAATCTTCAGACTGTAGCGAGTCTATTACGTTTACAAATGAGAAGAGGGCTTCCTGAAGAAAGTAAAATTCATTTCGAGGAAAGTCTCAATCGAATAACAAGTATTGCTGCCGTTTATGAAATCATATTATCAAATTCAACTGTAGATGATGTTGATCTTTATCAATTAATTGAAAAGATTGGAAATGAACTTGTGAAGGAATCAGGGGTAGATAAGAATATTTCGTTATCATACTCTGGCCCAAATATACAAATCAAATCCAATAAAGCAGTTACAGTTGCACTTGTTGTCAATGAATTAGTCCAAAACTGTGTAAAGCATGCATTTAAAACAATTGAATCAGGTGAAATTGAGGTACAATTACAGCAAATGGATAGTCAAATCATCGTTCAAGTAATAGATAATGGTGAAGGTTATTCACCTCCATCAAAATCATCATTAGGGTTAGATATAGTAAGAACTCTAATTGAACATGATTTGTCAGGTCAATTTAAAATTCACAAGGCTGAGAATGGGACCGTTGCTTCAGTTGTTTTCCCGATATAAAAAGGAGGGAAATTAGGCATGAAAAAAAGGGTATTGGTAGTTGAGGATGAGTCGATTACTCGGATGGATATAGCAATGATGCTTGAGGATAACGGATACGAGGTAATCGCGCAAGCTAGCAATGGTGAAGTGGCTTTAGAAAAAGCTTTTTCTCTAAATCCCGACTTAATCATTATGGATATTAAAATGCCTAAATTAAATGGCCTAAAAGCAAGTGAAATTATATCAAAAAAATTACATACTCCAATTCTTATTTTAACGGCTTACAGTCAACGTGAATATATTGATAAGGCAAAGCAAGCCAATATCTTGGGCTACTTAGTGAAACCTATTACAGAAGCAAGTTTAATTCCAGCTGTTGAAATCGCATTAAAACAAGCTGAAAATGCAAATTCATATCGTGAACAAGTTCAGAATATTAATAAACAATTACAGGAAAGAAAAGTAGTTGAAAAAGCAAAAGGAATTATAATGAAAAAGTTTAATGTACACGAAGATGATGCATTTAAAAAAATGAGAAAGATTAGTATGAATAAACAGGTTACTCTGGAGAAGGTAGCAAAGCACATCATATTAAAATATGATGTGTAACATTTTTACAAGTGAATAGACGAAGCAAAGGTGCTGTAACGGTATATCCATTTTTATACCGTACAGTACCTTTTTGTCTTTTTATAAGGGTAGTCTATCGTGTGAAAAAATACGTATTCTCCATTTATATAATAACAGAGAACAGGGAGGGATATTTAAATGGAAATGGTAGGGCAAATTGTAATTTATATCATCATGCTTTGTGCGGTTGCAGGGGCTGTTGCTGCAATTCGAAACAGTGATGATGGGTTAGGTGCTCAATTTATGGAAGGGTTACATGCAGTTGGACATATTTTCGTACCTGCTGCGGGGATTATGGCATCAATTCCTTATTTATCTTGGTTCATCGATAAAGTATTTGGTCCAGTATTTTCAGCGATTGGTGCAGATCCTGCTATTGCAGCAACTTCTATTTTAGCAACTGATATGGGTGGTTACCAATTAGCTGAGGTATTAAAAGAAACCCAAGAGGGTTGGATTATGGCGATGATTGTTGGGTTTATGGCAGGTGCAACGATTGTTTTCTCCATTCCAATGGGGTTAGCGATGCTTGATAAACGTGACCATAAATATATGGCCCTTGGAGTAATGGCGGGGGTATTAACCATACCGATTGGCGCACTCATTTCTAGTACAATTATCGTATTTACAAACTCAACGGTACGAGATTTTATATCAACATCTGGTGAAGCAAAATATCAATTTGCCTTAGGATATGGTCAAATATTATTAAACTTAAGTCCATTACTCATATTTGTAGTACTTATTGCAGCTGGTTTATATTTTCTACCAGATTTAATGATCAAAGGTTTCATGTTGTTTGGCCGACTCATGGACGCTGCTATTAAGCTGGTTCTTGTTTTCTCGATTGTTGAAATTTTTACAGGCTTATTCTCAACTGTATTCGGTGCGTGGGGATTCGATCCAATCATGGCAGATGCTGATGATCAATTCCGTGCTCTTGAAACAGCTGGTTATATCGGAATTATGCTAGCAGGTGCATTCCCGATGGTATATTTATTACAGAAATACGCGGGAGGACCACTTGAAGCACTTGGTCGAAAGCTTGGCTTAAGTAAAGAAGGAAGTGCTGGATTAATTGCGACTATTGCAAATATCCTTGCTATGTTCAAATTAGTAAAAACAATGCCTCCAAAGGATAAAGTTATCAATATCGCTTTTGGTGTATGTGCTGCTTTCTTACTTGGAGATCATTTATCCTTTACAGCCAATTTCCAGCCTACATTAATTCTTCCAATTATAGTTGGCAAAATTTCCGCAGGGGCACTTGGAATTGGTTTGGCTTATTGGTTATCTGTACCGAAGGCCTTGGAATTAGAGAAAAAAGATCGTGAAGCGGGAATCATTGGTAAAGATGAGTACTTACCGAAGGAAGACCTAGTAGAACAAAAACGCAGCTTAGAGGCATAAAACAAGGAGGTTTTTAAGGTTGAGTGAAGAGAAACAGCGATTTATTCAGGAATTTGTTCCGGGAAAACAGGTTACATTGAGTCACTTAATCGCAAACCCAGGTCCTGATATGTTTGAAAAATTAGGTATACAGCAGGCTGGAGCTATTGGTATTCTTACATTAACTCCAAGTGAAACAGTAATTATTGCAGGTGATCTTGCAACGAAAGCGGCAGATGTTGAAATTGGATTTTTAGACCGCTTTACTGGTAGTCTAGTGATTGTAGGAACAGTATCTTCTGTCGAAATGGCAATGGAAGAGATTAATAGATTCTTATCAGAAACCTTAAAATATACCCCGGCAGCCATTACTAAATCGTAAAGGAGTATTAAAATGGCTAGAAAAAATAGAGCGATGTTGATTGGATCAATTGGTGCTGGTAAATCTACTTTAACAAATGCTCTTTTAGGTCGAGAGGTAGAAGCAGTAAAAACTCAGGCATTAGTTTATTACGACTGGATTGTTGATACACCTGGTGAGTACACCGAAAATCCATTATTTTATAAAAATATTATGGCTACATCACTTGAAGTGACTCATGTTTTGTTCTTACAGGATGCGACTAGAAAAAAAACAATTTTTCCACCTGGATTTAGTACAGGTATCAACAAACTCCCAATTGGGGTCGTGACAAAAAGTGATTCTGAAAATGCTGATATCGATTCAGCCGTTCAACAACTAAAACGAGTTATTCCAAACGGTCCTATTGTAATTAGTTCCTCCATTACTGGTAAAGGTATTCAGGAAATTAAGGATCTAGTAAACTGTAACACGATGCTAGATATGAGAGAATATGCTGAAACAAAACAAAGCGAATTACTCATTTTCGTGTGAAAACCTTTACAATAATATAGCATTAGATTATATTATTAATATAACAAATGAATTTACTAGGCAAAGGCGCCTTATATAACCTGTCAATAATGACAGTTTGTATAGGGTGCCTTTTTTTCTTTTGTCATTAGTTTGGAATGAGGTGAGCTACATCAAAAAGTATGAGCCTCAAAGTGAGGAAATTTTAAGTGCTGGAATTGACATTGGGACCAGTACTACTAAGATTGTTATCAGTCAATTTTCATTAATGAATATGGCTGGCGGAACACATATGCCACGTATTGAGATTGTTAATAAAATAGTCTTACATCGAAGCCCAATCTATCGAACGCCCTTATTGAATTCTACAACAATAAATATTGAGCAAGTAGAAGAGCTTGTCAAAAAGGAGTATGAAAAGGCAAAAATTACCGCAAATGATATTAAAACAGGGGCTGTCATTATCACAGGTGAAACAGCCACAAAACAAAATGCCCAACAAATGGTTCATCAACTATCTGATCATGCTGGTGATTTTCTTGTAGCAACTGCAGGTCCAGATTTAGAGGGAATTATTGCGGCAAAAGGTTCTGGCGCATTTGAGTTTTCGAAGAAGGCAGGAAAAGTTATTGCCAATATAGATATTGGTGGTGGAACGGCAAACGTAGCTGTTTATAAGTCAGGAAAACTATGTGGAACCTGTACCCTACATATTGGTGGACGGCTCATTGAGTATAGTCACTCAAGAGTTAAAAGTATTTCTCCACCAATTAAAGAGCTATTTAATCATTGGGGCGTTTCAGTTAAAGAAGGAGACGTCAGAAACAATTCTGAGGAGAAAAAGCTAACGGATTATATGGCAACAGTCATTTCTAGAATGTTGGAAAGAAGACTGACTGACTCAGATAAAGTCCTACTTCTAGGACATGAGCCAAATTGGAAGGAAGAAATTGAAACGATCATGTTCTCAGGTGGAATTAGTGAGTGTATCTATCGTCAGGAATCCGCATCAGCAAGTGAAGCAGATTATGACGACATCGGAGAAAAGCTAGCCACATCCTTAAAAGAGAGCAAAGAGTTATCTAAGTGGACTTGGATTCAACCTGATGAGACTGTACGAGCAACAGTACTAGGTGCTGGGACACAAACTACTGAAATAAGTGGCGCTACAATCCAGGTTGATAGCAATGACCTACCACTTCGAAACTTGCCTGTTTATCAAGTTCCATTAGGGAATAACTTAGACACAGGATTGAAGCAACTACGAATATCTGTTGAACAGGCTATTGAAATGTATGACCCGAATCAAGAGGGACAAAATTTTGCCTTGTATTTTACAGAAATTCCTTATTTGAGCTTTAAGGATATCCAAGCATTTGCCAAAGCAATCTTGGATTCTATGAAATTAAAGATAAACACCAAACAGCCACTGGTTATCGTTCTCGAAAGTGATCATGCAAAGGCATTAGGGCAAACATTGAAAGTTCAAAGTCCAACACAAAGCATCATATGTATCGATCAAATTCGAGTTGAACATGGTGACTATATTGACATTGGTCATCTTCTACAAACGAGTGTTGTCCCAGTAGTTATAAAAACATTAACATTCCACCATTAAGAAAGGAGGGGGCCAAATGAGGCTGAAAACCAATTATTTGGGTACAGTTTATCAATTCTCATCATTAAAAGATTTATTCGCAAAAGCAAACGAAGAGAAATCAGGGGATCGTTTAGCTGGTATTGGGGCTGAAACAGTACAAGAACGTATTGCAGCAAAAGAGGTTCTAAGTCAATTAACACTTTCAAATATTCGGGAAAATCCACTACTCCCTCCTGAAAAGGATGAAGTATCAAAAATTATAGAAAGTCAGGTGAAAGAACCAGTATATCAATCAATTAAAAATTGGTCTGTGGCAGAGTTACGAGAATTTATTTTAAATGATGAGGTAACTGGAGAGGACCTTAAACGCCTGAGCTTAGGCTTAAATAGTGAAATGATTGCAGCTGTTACGAAAATCATGTCTAATCTCGATTTAGTACATGCTGCAAATAAAGTAGAAATTATCACAAAATGTAACATTGCTATTGGACAGAAAGGAACCTTAGCATCACGTCTTCAACCAAACCATCCAACAGATAATGTTGAAGGAATTATTGCTTCATTAAAAGAAGGGCTTTCTTATGGAGTAGGAGATGCCGTTATAGGAATTAATCCTGTAGATGATTCAGTTGAAAGTGTAAAACGGTTGCTTCATGCTACACATGATTTTATTCAAGATTGGCGGATTCCAACACAAAACTGTGTATTAGCTCACGTTACAACACAAATGAAAGCCATCGAACAAGGAGCACCAGCAGATATGATTTTCCAAAGTATCGCTGGAACTGAGTCTGCAAATCGTTCCTTTGGTATTTCAGCAACTATGCTTGAGGAAGCTAGGGACATGGCTCGAACCTTAGGAACGGGAACCGGTCCACAGTGCTTGTACTTTGAGACAGGGCAAGGTTCCGAATTATCAGCAGAAGCTCATTTTGGAATCGATCAAATGACATTAGAATCAAGAAATTATGGTTTTGCGCGTTACTATGACCCGTACATTGTCAACACTGTTGTTGGATTTATCGGCCCTGAGTATTTGTATAATAATAAGCAGGTTATCAGAGCAGGGTTAGAGGATCATTTTATGGGGAAAATGCATGGAATTCCAATGGGTGTGGATATTTGCTATACAAACCATATTAAAGCGGACCAAAATGATATTGAAGATTTGAGTGTTCTTTTGACTGCTGCAGGAGTGAATTTTGTCATTGCTACACCAATGGGGGATGATTGCATGCTAAATTATCAATCACTCAGTTACCATGACGTAGCTACATTAAGACAAACATTGAACAAAGGTGCATCCCCACTATTTGCAGAATGGCTGGAAAAAATGGGCATATTCGAAAATGGAAAACTTAGCAAAGTTGCAGGAGATCCAACCATTTTTTCACGTTAGGAGATGAATCAAATGAATCCAGATTTAGTTGAGATGGTCACTAAGCTCGTTATTGAAAAGTTACAGAATGAACAAGGCACAGATGAACAGCAGTCTGTTGTTGAAAAACAAGAAGAAACAGCTGTTACATTTTGGAATCATTCTTCTAATTCAAAAAAGAAAAAGACATTCCATTCTACAGTTCATGAAGAAAGTACTGAATCTTTTGGGGATGTTATTCAGATTAAGCCTTATACCAATAATTCAGAGGGTCCAATCGAACAGGAACCAGATATACCAACCAGCCTTGAGACACCAACCGGAATTGAAAATCCTAAAAATCCTGATGAGCTTAAGGAATTAGTTTCGAAAACACCTGCTCGAATTGGAATTGGTAGAGCTGGTCTTCGTCCCAAAACGAATACTTGGTTAAAGTTTAGATATGACCACGCTGCTGCTGTAGATGCTGTCTATGGTACGGTGAATGATAAACTTCTACAAAGCTTGGAACTATTTAAGGTGGAAACGAAGGTAAATGATAAAGAGGTTTATATTCGCAGACCTGATTTTGGAAGAAAATTATCAGATGAAGCAAAGAAAACCATCCTAGAAAAATGTAAGAAAAACCCGACAGTTCAAATTATTGTATCTGATGGGTTAAGCTCAAGCGCAGTAGAAGAGAATGTGGAAGACGTTTACCTCTCCTTACAACAATCTTTGAAAAGTCTTGGCATTGATACAGGGACATCCTTTTATATTGAAAAAGGTAGAGTCGCTGTAATGGACGATGTCGGTGAAATCCTTCAACCAGACGTTGTGGTTCTCTTAATTGGTGAACGCCCGGGACTTATTAGTGCAGAATCTTTAAGCGCATACCTTTGTTACCAGCCAAGAATAGGAACAATTGAAGCAGACCGGATGGTGATTTCAAACATCCATAAGGGCGGTATTCCCCCTGTAGAAGCCGGTGCTTATATCGGAACTGTGATTCAAAAAATATTAAAATATGAAGCTAGTGGAGTATCACTGGTTCAGAAAGAATCATAGGAGGTAATCAATTTGGCCTTAGAGCGAATTTATGCTGATATTTTAGCTGTTCGTATCATACCAAATGTAGATCCTGTATTGGGAAGGGAATTGAACCTTGGACCTCATCAGCGAAGTTTGGGAATCTTTACATCAACCGTTGATGATATTGGATACACAGCTTTAGATGAAGCAACGAAAAGGGCAGCTGTTGATGTTGTCTATGCGCGATCGTTTTACGCTGGGTCTGCTCATGCTTCAGGACCTCTATCTGGTGAAATGATAGGTATCTTAGCAGGACCAACACCAGATGAAGTTCAAAGTGGAATAGAAGCTGTACTACAAACTGCAGAAACTGATGCATATTTTGAAGCGTTTGATTCAGAAAAAACGCATGCAATATATGCTCATGTTATTTCTAGTTCTGGTTCTTACCTCTCAAAAGAGGCAGGTATCAATCAGGGAGAACCGATTGCTTATTTAATCGCACCTCCTCTTGAAGCAGTATATGGTTTAGATGCAGCTTTGAAGGCTGCAGACGTAGAATTAGTTAAGTTTTTTGGACCACCGTCTGAAACGAACTTTGGTGGAGGATTGCTGACAGGTTCACAATCTGCTTGTAAGGCAGCAGCCGATGCGTTCCGAGAGAGTATTCTACGGATTGCCGAAAATCCATTGAAATATTAAATAGAAAGGAGTTTGTCCTGTGCAATTTGACCAAGATCTCCAATCCATTCAAGAAATGCGCAATGCGGTTAAACGCGCAAAAGAAGCGCAGCTGAAGTACTTGTCCTTTACACAGCAGCAGGTTGATGAAATTGTTGAACGTGTTGCAAAAGCTGCTTATTCAAAATCACTTGAACTTGCAAAGATGGCTGTTGAAGAAACAGGGATGGGTATTGTTGAGCATAAGAAGATAAAGAATGAAGTAGGTTCGATGGCCGTCTATGAATCAATTAAAGATGAAAAGACGGTTGGAATTGTTAATGAGGACCGAGTGAGGAGAGTAACAGAAATCGCCTATCCTTTCGGAGTTGTAGCTGGGATTATTCCCACGACAAACCCTACTTCGACTGCTATTTTTAAGGCATTGATTTCCTTGAAAACTAGAAATGCAATTGTTGTAAGTCCACATCCACGCGCCATTAAATGTACAGTAGAAGCACTGAAAATTTGTGAACAGGCAGCGATTGAGGCTGGAGCTCCAGAAGGGCTGATTGGTTGGATTTCAAAACCTTCCATGGCTGCAACATCTGAATTAATGAAGCATCGTGATATTGACGTTATTTTAGCAACTGGTGGTGGTGGTTTGGTAAGGGCTGCTTATAGCTCTGGGAAACCAGCTTATGGTGTAGGACCAGGAAACGTACCTTGTTATATTGAAAGGACAGCAAATGTTTCGAAGGCCGTTTCAATGATTGTAGATAGTAAATCTTTTGATAATGGCACCATCTGTGCAACAGAGCAAGCGCTTGTTGTAGATAAGAATATTAAAGATATGGTGATTCGTGAGCTAAAAAACAATGGATCATACATGTTGAACGAAAGTGAAAAGGCAAATCTAGAAAAACTCATATCACCAGAGCCAGGAAAATTGAATCCTGCAATTGTCGGTCAAAGTGCGGCTAGAATTGCGGAGATGGCAGGATTTACTGTACCGTCTGATACCAGAATATTAGTTGCTGAAGAAACGAATGTGGGAAAAAGTGTACCGTTCTCAATTGAAAAACTTTCTCCAATATTTGGCTTCTATACAGCAGATAATTTTGAAGAAGCGAAAGAATATTGTACAAAGCTTCTTAATTTAGGTGGAAGAGGACATAGCTTAGCGCTTCATACAAATGATGAAAAAATTGCAAATGAATTTGCTCTTGAAATGCCAGTTTCAAGATTGATGGTAAATACACTTTCGTCAATTGGGGCAGTGGGTGCAACAACAGGCTTATTGCCATCCTTGACATTGGGATGTGGTTCCTTTGGTGGGAATATCACTTCTGATAATGTAACAGCTCGCCATCTAATTAATATCAAGAGAATGGCATATGGAATTAAGGAAGTTTCGATTCCTAAACCATCCTCTTCAAATACAACTACTAAACAAGAAACGAGCAAACCTCAAAGTGTTGATGATATTGTCAAAAAAATCTTAAACAAAGTACCATCGAAAAATGAAATTGATGAGAAGCAAGTAGCAGAAATGGTGAACCAAGTTATAAAAAAATATCAAATGAATTAACAATTTATTAAAATATAAAAATTAAAAACGTACCAATAGGAGGAAATAAAAATGAGTAGAGAATTAACAGCATTAGGAATGATTGAAACTAAAGGATTAGTTGCTTCTGTAGAAGCTGCTGATGCGATGGTAAAGGCAGCAAATGTTCACTTAGTAGGTAAAGTACATGTTGGTGGAGGTATTGTAACTGTCTTAGTCCGAGGTGATGTAGGTGCAGTAAAGGCTGCTACTGATTCTGGAGCTGCTGCAGCTCAACGCGTTGGGGAAGTCATTTCGGTACACGTTATTCCACGACCACATAATGAATTAGAAAGCATTTTGCCAAAATTAGAAATCCAAGAATAATAAATAGACACATAGGTTAGGAGCATGAAACATGAATCAACGTCTCATAGAAACGATTGTGGAGGAAGTTGTTTCCCAATTGAATGGGATAAAGGCAAAACCTTATTCTATTCCAATCGCAGTTTCTGCTCGACACTGCCATTTGAGTATAGGTGACCTTGAAGAACTATTTGGTGAAGGATTTAAGTTAACAAAAAAAGCGGATTTGTCACAGCCTGGACAATTCGCAGCAAATGAATTCGTTACGATTGTGGGACCAAGAGGCAGCATTGAAAAAGTGCGCATTCTTGGTCCTGCGCGTAATATGACCCAAGTAGAGATTAGTCAAACAGATTCTATTAAACTTGGCGTAAAGCCACCTCTTAGAGAATCTGGTAATCTTGAAGGATCAGCACCAGTTACTATTGTTGGACCTAAAGGAAGTATTTACAAAAAAGAAGGATTAATCATTGCCCAGGCGCATATTCACATGAATCCTGACGAGGCACAGAATCAAGGTGTAGAAGATGGAGAATATGTGAAGATAGAGGTTCAAGGAGAACGACCGATTACTTTTGGCAAGGTGTTAATTCGTGTTTCACCAAAATACGAACTCGAAATGCATGTCGATACAGATGAAGCGAATGCTGGTTTTTTAAAAGGAAAAACATTTGGGAGAATTGTTAAGTATGGGGAGAACGGATCATGATTGATCGAGAGATGATTGAAAGAATTGTAGGAGAAGTTGTTGGAAGGCTATCGGTAAAGGACCCCCATATAATAGAGAAACCAAATTTACTAGTAGTTGGGGATATTTCGTTTGCAGCGCCTGAACAATTATCGAAATTACAAGCGAAATGGTCGATTAGCAATTATGTGGGCGAGGAAAAAGTAAGATTGGATCATATCAACCATGTACTCTTTATGCACGCAACACAGGACTTGCTTGTAAAAGGGGCTTTGGGAATATTTGACACACCCGAAAGTAAATTACTTTCTCGATGTTTCATGGAGTCAACTCCTGTAACAATTGTACCCACTATCTATTTAGAGGACCGTTTATTTTCCGAGAGTCCCATTAATAAAGCATATGTTACTCACCTAAGAGGATATATTGATTCACTCCTATTGTTTGGAGCAAGGGTAGGCACTTTTGAGCGCTTTGTAGAAGCAAATAATGAAACCACTGCCTCAAGTCAAAAGGATAAGCTACGATCTAAAAAGAAAAAGATTTTGACAAGGCGTGATATACAGGATTGTAAGGAGAATTTCATAGAAGTGGATTCTAATACAATTATGACACCGTTAGCTAGAGATACCGCTAGAGAAATGCAAATAGACATCAGGATACTTGATTCAAAAGGGGCGAAAATTTAAATGGAATTAGGGACAGTAATTGGAAACGTTTGGGCTACAAGGAAAGAGGATGAGTTACAAGGATTAAAATTCTTAATTGTGCAACCTGAACATGCAGACCGAACGAATGCTGGAGTTCCATTTGTTGCAGTAGATAGGATTGGAGCTGGATTTGGTGACCAAGTTCTTGTAACCCGTGGAAGCGCAGCTGCTAATCTATCTTCTAGTGAAAAAAAGATACCAATAGATGCCCTGATTATTGGAATTATAGATTCTGTTGATGTAGAAAAAGAGGTGAAATGAACGTGGGTAGAGCATTAGGAATGATTGAAACGAGAGGATTAGTCGGTTCGATTGAGGCGGCGGACGCAATGTTAAAATCGGCGGATGTTACGTTGGTAAAACAAGAAAAGGTTGATGCAGCCCTTGTTACTGTTTTAGTTCAAGGCGATGTGAGTGCTGTCCAAGCTGCTGTAGATGCCGGAAAAGAGGCGGCAAGAAGAGTGGGGGAACTTATTTCCGCACATGTCATCCCACATCCGGATGAATCAATCAACTCTACATTATTTGAAAGTAAGAAAGAAGAAAAGGGAAAAAGTTCACCAGTACCTACAAAATCAGCAACACCAAAACGTAATACAAGAAATTCTAAGAAGAATGCAACAAACGTCAAGAGTGAAACACCAAAAGCCGAGCCTAAGCAAGATGAGAAAACAGAATAATATTTATCTAATGGATAGACAACATGACTAAGAACGGAGGAGAAAAATGGCTTTTACACGAAAGAAATTAGCTGTCATTGGTGCAGGGTTTACCGGTGCAACAGCCGCTCTTATGCTAGCTCAAAAAGAGCTGGGAGATGTTGTATTAGTTGATATTCCTTCACAATCAAATCCTACAAAAGGGAAAGCCCTTGATATGCTAGAGGCAAGTCCAGTTCAGCGCTTTAACGCTAACATTACAGGGACCTCTAATTATGAAGATATTCAAGACGCTGATCTAGTCCTCATAACCGCTGGTATTCCGCGTAAACCAGGTATGAGCCGCGATGATTTAGTAGCAACAAATGAAAAGATTATGATTGAAGTTTCAAATAATATTAAGAAGTATGCTCCCAATAGCTACATTTTAGTTTTGAGTAATCCAGTCGATGCAATGACCTACGTGTGCTATAAAACAACAGGATTTCCAAAGAATCGCGTTATTGGACAATCAGGTGTTCTAGATACAGCTCGTTTTAATACCTTTGTTGCAGAAGAATTGGGAGTTTCGATTGAGGATATTTCAGGATTTGTTCTGGGTGGACATGGGGATGATATGGTTCCACTTGTTCGCTATTCCTATGCAGGAGGCATACCTCTTGAAAAATTACTGCCAGCAGAACGAATAGCAGCTATTGTGGAAAGGACGCGTAAAGGCGGAGGCGAAATCGTCAACTTGCTTGGCCAAGGTAGTGCCTATTATGCACCAGCTGCCTCGATGGTCGAAATGACAGAAGCAATCCTTAAAGATAAGAAACGAATCTTACCATCTATTGCCTATCTAGAAGGTGAATATGGCTATAAGGATATTTACCTAGGTGTTCCAACCGTTTTAGGTGGTAATGGAATTGAAAGTATAATCGAAATTCCGTTAACAAATGATGAAAAAACAGCCCTCGCAAAATCGGCACATTCTGTAAAAAATGTATTAAGTATATTAGAAACCAAATAAAATGGTTGTCTAAAAAGTACATTTTGGGATGAAGCGTCCCCAAATAATCTCAAATAAAAGACCACTTCCTGATTAAGAAGATAGCCATTATCGGGAGTGGTTTATATTGTCATCAATATAGTGGCACTGAATGGAAGGTGATGTTTCCAAAATCTTATGGAGGAACCTCTATATATCCACCACATCAAAGTTGATTTTTTGCCGTATTGGGATTTAAATGTTTGAAACAATGCTTACTGAAATCCAGGAAGACATGGAAACCTTCAATGGACTTCAGCCACCAGGAGTCGCAGCAACAAATCGTTGAATATAACAAACAAGAAGAAGAAGGCATCAACTTGTATCTACACAATATCGAGAATGGACAATTCGATCCAGCTCTTCTTGAAAATAGTGAGTGAGTTATTTCATACGTTACAGAACGTAACGAATACAATAGATCAGATTCAACAGTTAGGGCAATTAAATATTAACAGGCGCAGCTCTTTTTAATAGGGCTAGCGCCTTTTTTATTATTTGTAAACGAAGAAAAATTTTTCATTAAAATAAACTAAATTTTCTTTACATTTAAAACATTTAGAAATATAATTGTATACAAATATTCAATTATTTTTTTATATTAGGGGAGGTGAAAAAATGCATTTGAAAAAAACGTCGATGACAAGAGTTTCTGCAAAAGATATCGCTTATACAGAAATAAAGGAACGTATTATTAAGTGTTCTTTTAAGCCAGGACAACCAATCATTGAGGATGAATTAGCAAAAGAATTAGAGATTAGTAGGACGCCCTTAAGAGAGGCGCTTCAACGTTTAGAAATAGAGGAGTTAGTGGAACGACAGTCAAATGGTCGTTTAAAGGTAGCATCTATTTCTGTACAAGAAGTGAAGGAACTATTTCTTGTCCGAAGCTTGTTAGAAGGAATCATTATTATCGAGGCAATTGATAATATTACAGAAAATGACATTAAGCATCTTGCTTATCATGCTTTTATGATTAAAAATAATTCAACTAAAAGCAACTACGAAGATGTAGATCATTTTGGAGGTCAGTTCCACACAACGCTATACACACTTAGCAACAACCAGACAGTTATAAAAATTTTATTTCAACTGAATGATAAAATCTCAAGATATCGACGTCTAGCACATCAAGTAGATACAAAGAAAACCTCAGATGAGCATGAGACAATCCTAAACTTTATTATTCAAAAGGATAAATTGAATGCAGAATTAGCAATCAAAAAACATATTTTAGATTCAATGGAACAAGCCGTAATAGGGGTGGAACAATATCTAGAATCTTTGAAGTGACAGATCGTTTTATCAGTTAAGTATTTTAATTAAATAGCTGCAAGGAGGAGTTATATGTCTTTCGCTGTCATTGGAGCAGGTAATACAGGTCAAGCTATTGTTGGATACCTCTCTTTACAAGGAAAGAAAGTAAAGCTTTATAGTCGAAGTCCGGTAAAAGCAGAAATTCTATCTTTTCAAGGTCTAGAATTAAAAGGGGTTTATACAGGTAGAGTTCCAATCCAAGTATCATCTCAAATGGAGGAGGTAATTGATGATGTAGAATATATTATTATCACGTCTACAGCTTCAGGACATAAATCAATATTCAAACAACTAAAACCACATTTGAAAAAGAACCAAACAATTGCAATATTCCCTGGATATTGGGGAGCAATTGAATGTAAGGCAGTGCTTGGCGATGATATTGAAGAGAAAAATCTTACAATCGCTGAAACAAGCGCAATGCCTTTTATATCAAAAGCCGATTCCACTGGATCTGTAACAATCAGTAGAATTAAGCAAAATGTACAAATTAGTGTAATACCTACTTCTAAGAATCTTACAATCTCAAAATACTTCCTAGAAACATTCCCACAATTAATTCTAGCTAACAATGTTATCGAAACTTCCCTGAACAATTCAAACGTCGTAGTACATACTCCAATCACTTTGTTTAATGCTAGCAGAATCGACTCAGCAAGTGAATTTAGATTTTACGGTGACGGAACATCACCATTGACTGTTTCATATGTTGAAAAACTGGATGAGGAAAGGATCAAACTTGCTGAACATCTTAATATAAAAACACAAAGTATCCTATCTATTTTGAACGAGTTTTATAAAACTGATTACCCAAGCTTATACGAGGCACTTCCGGGATTATTTCCAGACGGATTAGCACCAACTACTTTGGACTACAGATATGTCACCGAAGATATTCCATATGGGCTGGTGCCGATTTCAGAGTTAAGTAGAAAAGTAGGGTTAGAGACGCCATATACCGACTCACTTATTAATACAGCGTCACTGTTAATGGAAAGAGACTTTAAAGCGGAAGGAATAAGTTTTGAGGGATTTACAGTAGAGGATATTAATCATTTGAGAGGGCTTACACCATACATTTAAATAAAAAAATATGAATATGTAGGAGGTTATGTGATGTCACAAGTAGAGTTAGGTACTAAGCTTTCAATGGTAAAAAGAAAGGTAACAGCGGTTGATTTAATTACAATTGTAATATTTGCTGTTTTATATCGTGTACTTTGGTATTTCTTCAAATTTGCTGGTGTTGTTTTCCCGTTTAACCATACTTTTGTTTACCTGTTCTGTGCTTTTGCTTTAGTGCTATGTTGGGTAGTTGTAAGAAAACCTTATGCGTCTGTTTATTTTACGGCCGCGTGGTGCGCCATTAACTTCTTCCTACAAGGCGAACTCCCAATCTATTGGATTCTAGTTGTGATTGCACCGATTCTACCGGAATTATATTTAAATAGCAGAAGTAAAGCTTTTGCCAATCCAAGCGATGTTTATTCTAGTACAAAAGATTTGATTGTAGCTGCCTTACTTTACAATGCGATTTATGAGATTTTCGTTTGGTGGAGCATTGTGTATCCATATCAAATTCCAGTGCCATTCCATCTAATTGCGATTGTATTTGCGATATCTCTAGTAGGGATGGTTATCGGAACAGTCATTGCAAAGCCACTTGGTGAAAAATTAAAAGCCCTTTTAGGATAAGTAAAATTGATTTGTATGGAGGTGTAAAATATGGCAGCTAGCGATTTTGTTGCAAATCTAGATAAAGGAACGTGGGTTCATAAATTGGATCCACGCGCAAAATTACTTTTAATAATTGGTTTCGTCGTAACACCTTTGTTATTTATGGATCCCCTATACTTAACGATTATCCTATTAATTGGTATTCCTATTTGGTTATCAGCGAAGATTCATATGAAGTCAATCATGCCTTTGCTTGGCACAATTGTCATACTTGCCATGTCAGCAGTTATTTTCTCTACTTTTTATAATTATGAACAAGCAAATGCCAATGTCCTTTTTTCAATAGGTTCACTCCATGCGACAGATATTGGTCTATATTCTGGATTAGTCCTTGGATACAGAATTGCTATTCCATGTTTTATGACAATTGTTATTATAACGACAACTGATCCTGCGTTATTGGCAAAGGGTTTAATGAAGATGAAGGTTCCTATGAACATTGCCTTTATGTTTTTAGGGACTTTAAGGTTCTTCCCATTAGTATTTGAAGAATTGACGAATATTTCAAATGCACAAACGATTAGAGGGGTTAACAAAAAAGGGATAAGAGGAAGCTGGAACAGTTTTAAACTAGCAGCTTTTCCATTGTTGATTAATTCTTTAAGAAGAAGTAGAACAATGGGACTGGCCGTTGAGAGCAAAGGATTTAGCAAAATGGCTTGGCGTGAATACTACCAAGATATGAAACTTGAAAATAAGGATTATGTAGTCATTGTGCTAACGATTGTATTTTTTGCCGGTGCGTTGTATGTGAGATACGGTCTCGGGTTAGGTGCAGATAATTCATTTATTGCATAAGTACAGTGTTACAATAAATCCTTTGCAAAGGAGCGGAGTTATGAGCACAGATTCTATTATTCATGTAAAAGATCTTAATTTTTCGTATCCTAGTGTTGAAAAAAAGACGTTGAAAAATATTAATTTACAAATAAACAAGGGAGAATTCGTCCTATTATCGGGTACAAGTGGAAGTGGGAAGACAACTCTAGCAAAATGTCTAAATGGCATTATTCCACATTTATCCGACGGAAACCTGGAAGGTGACATTGTCATTAATGGAAAAAACACTCAATATGTTCCAATGCATGAACTTTCTTCCGAGATAGGAATGGTCTTTCAAAACCCAGAAGATCAGATTTTCTCAATACGAGTAGAGGACGAAGTGGCATTCGGAGTAGAATGTCAGGGCTACACTCAATCAGAAATCAAGGAACGTGTTGCATATGGTCTTCAAAAGTTACGGTTAGAGGATATTAAGAAACAAATTACATTTTCTTTATCAGGTGGACAGAAACAGAAGGTATCCATTGCTAGTAACCTAGCGATGTTACCGTCTATCCTTATACTTGATGACCCTACCACTGACCTTGATCCAGTTAGTAAGCAGGAAGTGATGGATATTCTTGCAGAACTAAAGGAAGAATTAGATACTACTTTTCTAATTATTGAGCATGATTTGAATGATTTAATTGAATTTATTGATCGAGTGGTTATCATGCATGAAGGGGAAATTTTGTATAATGGTAGGCCTGATGAGATCTTTAATAAGCACTTCTATGAACTCAATCAATTAGGAATACGAATCCCTGATCATATTAGACTTGCAAAATATTTATATGAAAAAGGATTTACTCTAGATAATTTTCCTATCACAAAAAAGGAAGTTTTGGAGTGGATAAAGCAACTACTTACTTCTAAAAAGTTAACATTTCCAGAACAAAAAAATCTACCAAAACAAGATAATACAGAACTAGTTGCATCCTTACAAAATGTTAATTTTAGTTATAATAAAGAAAAACAAATACTCCATGATATTAATTTAGACATTCGAAAAGGTGAACTATTAGCAATCGTTGGTCATAATGGCTGTGGGAAGTCTACATTAATGAAAAACTTAATTGGACTTTTAAAACCTACCCATGGGGATGTCGAAATCAATTCTAAAAATACAAAGAAGAGTAAGGTGCAGGATATCATATTAGATATTGGATATGTATTTCAAAACCCAGATAATCAATTATTCTGTAACACAGTTGAAGATGAAATAAAATTTGGGTTAAAGAATAGAGGTTATGCGGAAGACATTATCAATCAACAGTTAGAGTTGGCTATTAAGACAGTTGGACTTCAAAATAAAAGAAAAGAACATCCTTTCTCTTTGAGTAGAGGGGAACGTCAAAGATTAGCAGTCGCAACCATGTTGGTGTCAAATCCGAAAATTATTCTGTTGGACGAACCAACTACTGGGCAGGATGAACAAAATTTAAATTCCCTGTTATCCTTAATGGAAACGTTAATTAATGATAATCAAGCAACCATCGTTATGATTACTCATGATATGGAAGTGGTAGCTCAGTATGCGAGTAAAGTGGTTGTAATCGACGCAGGCAAAGTGGTGATGGAAGGAGATCCAAATGATGTATTCTTTAGTAATTACGAAAAGCTTCGTTCATTAAAGTTAAAGCCGCCAATTATCTCACAATTTTCAGCAGAGCTAAGTGAATATGGATTTCCTCATGTTTCGAATTGGAATAAATTTAGTGAGCAAATTATTAAAAACGACAAAGAATTAGCCGAAGAATCTAAAAGGTCAATTGTTTAATTGTATCTTAATACACCTACTCATGTAGTAGGTGTATATTTTATTTCAATTACATTGGATATAACGCATTATAAATGAGAAAGGAATGAGTAAAATCGAAAACAAAAATAGTATTGTTATAGGTTTTATCGGTATAGGCGTTATGGGGAGTGCTATGGCTAAAAATCTTTTACTAAGTGATTACAAAATAAATATTTACACAAGAACTAAGGAAAAAGCTTTAGACTTGCTAAGATTAGGTGCGAATTGGATGGAATCTGTTAGTGAAGTTACATTAAACTCAGACGTAATAATTACTATGGTAGGCTTACCTTCTGATGTTGAAGATCTTTATTTAAAAAAGGACGGTATTATAGATAATGCGAAAAAAGGCACAATAGTAATTGATATGACAACGTCAAAACCCTCCTTGGCCAAAAAAATATTTCAGAAAGCATTATCGAAAGGGATATTAGCGCTTGATGCACCAGTTTCTGGAGGTGAAGATGGTGCTAAGAACGGTAGTCTTACTATCATGGTAGGTGGATCAGAGTTTGATTTTAAAAAAGCGCTACCTATTTTAGAAACGGTGGGTAAAAACATTTATTATAAAGGTACAGCTGGAGCTGGACAGTATACAAAGATTTGTAATCAAGTGGCAATGGCTAACAATATGGTAGGTATATGTGAGGTAATAATTTTCGCGAAAAAAGCTGGTCTGGACCCAAAAGGAATAATTAGAACATTAACTAATGGAACATCCAATAGCTGGGTTATGGAAAACTTAGCAAATAAAATGATTGAAGGCGATTTCAAACCAGGTTTTTATGTAAAACATATAGTTAAGGATTTGACTATTGCTTATGAAACCTTTGAAGAAATGAATGTGGATGCACCTGGATTGAAATTAAGCTTATCTTTGTTTAAACAGCTGGTAGAAATGGGAGAAGAAAATAATGGCACGCGAGCATTAATTAAGGTATATGAAACCTAGGTTTATTCTTATTCGCAAAATAAATATAGTGAAAAATTACAAAATATATTGACAATTATAAATATTTAAATTAACATAACTGTATACAATAATTGTATACAGTTTTTGAATGCAAAAAATGGATGCAAAAATACGAATAGCGAGGTAATTCAATGCATAATCAGTTCAATAGCCCACCAACAAAAGGTTCAGCTAAAGATTTTGCTTATTATGAAATTAAAAGAAGGATAATAGATGGTATATTACAACCTAATCAACCTGTTAGTGAAGAGGATTTATCCTCAAAATTAAATATCAGTCGAACACCTTTAAGAGGTGCTTTAGAGAAACTTGAATTTGAAAAAATGGTCATACGTCAGCCTAATGGAAGGCTAAAAATAGCTCCAATTTCTGTTGAAGAAGTAAAGGAAATATTTAAAGTAAGATCTAAATTAGAAGAAATTGCTGTTGCCGAGGCTACAGAAAATGCTACACAAGAGGATTTGAGGAATCTAAAGGATATCGCTGATAAACTTAAAGATGCATCTAAAGAGGGGAACATCGAAGAGCTTTTAAATTATGGAGTTGAATTTCATTCGTATATTTATGAATTGAGTCGTAACGGGACAGTTAATAACTTTTTATCACAATTATATGACCATATTCATAGATATAGGCGCTTAGTTCCTAATCAGAGTGTAGAACGAGCAATAGAAGAGGGAGAAGAACATCAGCTTATTTTGGAATGTATTACAAATAAAGATATAACAGGAGCTGAGTTAGCAATGAAAAAACATATAGAAAATAGTTTATCTTCTGCTATAACGGCAATTGGTATATATGAAAAAAATAACTCTACATGGTAATTTAGTTTTCCAACTACTTTTGCTTACAAATGACTTGAAATTAAACACAATTGAGAGGGGTATAAAAAGGTATGATGAAACCATGGAAATTTAACACTCAAGCTGTTCACAATGAACAACAACCAGATGAAATGTCTGGAGCAGTATCACAGGCAATAATACCAGCCGTAGCATACTCATTTGAAAATGCAGAATCTGCAGTTGAAGTTGTTACAGGGAAAAAAGAAGGAAGATATTATGGTCGATATGGCAATCCAACTACTAGAACATTAGAGAAAAAAATAGCCTCTTTAGAAGGAGCTGAAGATGCCTTGGGAGTTAGTAGTGGCATGGCAGCGATAAGTGTGGCATTAATGGCTCATCTTTGTTCAGGTGATCATGTTATTGTAACTAAGGATGTATATGGAGGGACTCACAAATTTTTATCAACTATTGCTAGCAGGTACGGTATTGAATACGATTTTGTAGATTGTACTAATTTAGCTAACGTTGAAAGCGCTATCAGAGTAAACACACGTGCTGTTTATATTGAAACACCTTCGAACCCGAGCCTTACTATGATTGATATTAAAAAGGTCTCAGATATTACTAGAAGATACAACCTTGTTTTAATAGTAGACAATACGTTTATGACACCATATTTACAAAAACCGTTGGAACTAGGAGCAGATGTAGTTGTTCACAGTGCTACAAAATATTTAAATGGGCATGGTGATGTTATTGCAGGGATTATTTGTGGAAAAAAAGAAATGATTGATTTTATGCGAAAGGATATTATGGGAGACTTAGGACAAAATCTGAATGCTTGGGAATCATTTCTAATCTTAAGAGGAATAAAAACACTCGGAATACGTCTAAAACAACATTGTCATAATGCACAAAAAGTAGCAGAATTTCTTGAAAGCCATCCATCTGTAGAAAAAGTTTACTATCCAGGCTTAAAATCTCATCCTCAACATGAACTAGCAAAACAACAAATGAAAGGTATGGGGGGGATTGTATCATTTGAGGTTAAGGGAGGTGTTAAAGCAGGAAAAGAGTTTATTAGTACCTTGAAAATTGCCATGATTTCTTTTAGTTTAGGAGATCCGGAGACATTAGTACAACACCCAGCTTCAATGACTCATTCATCAATCCCGGAAGAAAGACTTGCAGATTTTGGTATTGCAAAAGGTCTAATTAGATTATCTGTTGGTTTGGAGGATGTCGAGGATATAATTGCAGATATAGAACAAGCGTTATCGTCTATTACTATTACTGTTAATAAGTAATAAATGAGAGATATGCTTAATTATTAATGAATAATATATTTTTTTGCAATAAATGTTCTGAATATTCCATCTTGTGTACAGTTGTTGTATACAAGTAAATGTGTGAATTTCTAATGATAGGGAGGGTAACTAGATGCTAACTTTAAAAAATCTACGGATATCATTTGATAATAACGAGATTCTAAAGGGGATAAATCTGACAGTTAATAAAGGAGATGTTGTAACTTTTATTGGCCCCTAGTGGAACTGGAAAAACCACTTTGTTAAGATGCTTAAATTATTTAGAAAAGCCGAATGATGGGGAGGTGATTCTTTCAGGACTTCATATAGATTATAAATCAGTGCAGAAAAAGGATATCCTCAAACTTCGAAGAAAAACAGCGATGGTTTTTCAACAATTTAATCTATTTAAACATAAAACAGTCATTGAAAATATAATGGATGCACAGATAGTGGTACAAAAAAAGTCTAAAAAAGATGCATATGAAAAAAGTCTTTTGGAATTAGAACGAGTAGGTTTACTCGATAAAAAGGATATGTATCCCTCACGCTTATCAGGAGGTCAGCAACAAAGAGTAAGTATCGCTAGGGCGTTAGCTCTTGAACCAGAGGTGATTTTATTCGATGAACCTACTTCTGCACTTGATCCCGAATTAGTAGATGAAGTTTTGAAGGTAATTGAAAATGTAGCGAAATCTGGTGTAACAATCCTTTTGGTAACTCATGAAATGAGGTTTGCCAAAAAAATTTCTACAAAAGTTGTTTTTATGGATAAAGGCCATATTGCAGAAGAAGGTCCGCCCTCCCAAATTTTTGAAAACTCAAATAATATAAGAACAAGAGAATTTTTAAAGAGTGTTTATGAGGATCATTTGATTTCAAATAATGGATAAAAGGGGAGAAAAAAATGGTTAAAAGAACAAAGTTACTTATTTTTTTAGGCTTAATCCTATTACTAGCAGCATGTAGCGGTGAAGCCTCATCTGTAAAATCAGAAACAGGTGTTAGAACCATTGAGGTTGCTGTTCCTCCGACTTCAAAACCATTAAGTTGGGAGGAAAATGGAAAACTAGTTGGATATGAACCTGAAATTCTTAAGCTTGTTGATGAGAAATTAGCAGATTACGAGTTTAACTTAGTAGGTGTTGCTGATAGTGCAGCTGAAATTGGTCTAGATACAGGTAAGTACGACATGATTGCTCAAGGATTATTTAAAAGTGCAGAACGTGAAGAAAAATATCTTTTACCCTCTGAAAACAATGGTGCTAGTTTAATGAAAATATATACCAACAACAAAAATATTAAAGATATGAAGGATCTAGTTGGAAAAAAAATTGTTCCTACAACACCTACCGGAGGAGTTTTCAATTTCTTAATGGCCTGGAATGAAGAAAACCCTGAATATAAAATTGAGTTCAAAACATCCGACGCAGGTTTATCGTATGCTGATCGTTTAAAAGAAGTTGATTCAGGAAAATACGATGCTTTAATACTTCCATCAAATTTGGGGCAAAGCAAAATTATTGAAAATGAGAACTTGAATATTCATGTAACTGATCCGGTTAAGGTTTTCCCAACATATTTTCTAATCTATAGAACAGAAGAAAATAAAAAATTGGCGGAAGAAGTAGGCATTGCATTAAAGGAACTAAAAGAAGAAGGTAAATTACCAGAATTATCAATTAAATATTATGATGAAGATGTATTTATACATGAATAAAGTTGACTAGGGGGGAAAAACAACTGGACCCTATTGTGAAGAGACAAAATGAAGAACTTATTAGGAATGATATGGGGTCTATGTAACAATTTTTTAAGTTTCAAATATACCAACATAGAATCTACCATTGTTCTAATCTAACGAGAGAAGGGTTGCCGATACAATGGATTTTAAATTTATGATTGAAATACTTCCGGAGTTTTTAAGTGTCCTTCATGTAACCATTCTGATTATTATTTCAGCCTCAACATTAGGATTAATTTTAAGTATTTTTGTAACAATGATACGAATAAAAGAGATTAAATATCTTAGTAAAATTATGACTTTGTATATTTCTTTTACAAGAAGTGTGCCTATAGTCCTTCAATTATTCTTGGTCTATTATGCTCTTCCAATCTTATTTTCACTGGTAGGAATTAATATTAGTAATATAAGTGCTGTGATAGCCACAATCATTGCATTAACTCTGTATAATGGAGGTTATTTGGCTGAAGTTATACGTCCTGCTTATTTAGCGGTTGAACGAGGTCAACATGAAGCAGCACTAAGCTTAGGCTATACCCCATTTCAAAAATTTACAAGAATTATTGTACCTCAAGTTATTCCAATAGCTTTACCTGGTTGGGGAAATGCCTTGATTTATCTCATTCATGATACCTCACTAATATTTGTTATCGGAGTACTCGATATTATGGGTGTTGCAAATTTATTAATATCTCAATCCTATGGATCTAATCAAGTTGAAATTTTTTTAACAATAGCCATATTATTTTGGATTCTATGCCTTATATCAGACAATCTTGTCCGTTTCCTTGAAAAGAGAGTAAAGTATTCACAAATAGGTAGTGGAATCAAACAGTAAGGGGGGAGGTAAAAATGTTTAAATTTGATATTCTTGTTGAGGATTTTGTAGGGATTTTAACGGTTGTCCCTAAGACACTATTATTAGCTCTAGTTATACTCCTAATCTCAACATTCCTTGGGGGAATCATTGCAATCATTCAACAATATAAAATCCCTATAATTTCCCAGTTAATTACGGTATTTAAATCGTTTTTAAGGGGCACCCCAGCGGTGGTATTACTTTATATTATGTATTACGCCTTGCCTCAAATCAGTCATCCTCTATTATCGTTGATAGGAATAGAATTTAATCCAAATAATTTAAACCCAGTAATCACTGTTATCGTTACCTTTTCATTAACTTTATCTGCATTTCAGTCAGAAATTATTAGAGGTGCATTTCTTTCTGTAAATTATGGGCAGATTGAAGCAGCATATTCATTAGGATATAACTTTTTACAGACTCTTTGGAGAGTAATCGTCCCACAAGCATTAACCGAAGCCCTGCCAGATTTTTTGAATTCTTATATGGTTATTATTAAAGCGCTTTCGCTTGCTTTTTTGATTACTGTAGTAGACATTTTTGCTAAAGCGAAAATAGTAGGAGCAATGACGTTCAGGTATTTAGAAGCATTTGTTGCTGCAGCTCTTATATATTGGTGCATTAGTGCACTATTAACTTATCTTGTAAATAGATATGAGATTAGCCTAAGAAAGGGGCACTAATTCTATTATTCTGTTAAAAAAACCAGATATTAAAAGGTTAAATATATTTAGTGAAGGAGATTCGTGAAATGAATAAATTTGAGCGTATTGAAGCAGCGTTGAATTCAAAGGAAGTGGATCGAGTACCTGTTAGTTTGTGGATGCATTTGTCAAAGGATGATATCAACCCAGGTATTTTGGCAGACTCTCAAATAGAATTTACTAAGAAATACGACTATGATTTTATAAAATTGATGCCCTTCGGTTTATATTGCGTAGAGGATTGGGGAGCTCAGGTACAATACTTTACAAGAACGAATCGTCCTCCAATCATCAAAAAATACGGAATTCACTCAATTGAAGATTGGGGAAAATTAAAGGTCTTACCAGCATGCTATGGGACCTATGGAAAACAACTTCAATTGGCACAATATGTTAGTGATAAAGTGAAAGGTGAATTACCATTTGTTCAAACTATTTTTAGTCCGTTAACGGTTGCAAGAAAACTTGCTGGGGATCGAATACTGTTGGATATGAAAGAAAGACCTGAACTAATTAAAAATGCGCTTGAAATAATAACAGAAACGACAATTAATTTTGTTAAAGCAAATATAGAAGCCGGTGTAGATGGATTCTTTTTTGCGACTCAATGTGCATCTTACGATCTTTTAACAGAGGAAGAATACAAAATATTCGGCGAACCTTTTGATTTAAAGGTAATAGAAAGCTATAACAAGGAAACGTTTTTAAATATTGTACACATTCATGGTGATAAAATTATGTTCGACTTAATTAAGGATTATCCAGTTAATTGTTTGAATTGGCACGATCGTTGGACTGCTCCTTCGTTAGCAAAAGCGCGAACACTGACTAATAAGTGCTTACTTGGAGGGGTTAGGGAAGTTCCATATTATGGTGAGAATAATAGAATGATAAGAAATAGTTTATTAATTGAAGGTACTGTAAATGAAGTAGAAAACCATGTAAAAGAGGCTATAGAAGAGGTTGATGGAAAGGGGTTAATTATAGGTCCAGGTTGTGTAATAGACCAGGCTACACCAGAGAAAAGTCTTTTTGCAGTTCGAAGAGCTGTTACTGCAAATCAGCGTACATTAACGTAGATGTAAAGTTAAATATGAATAAGGGCTTCGTCCTCATACGGAGCTCTTTCAAATTTATAAAGGAGTATTTATCTTGCAAGACTTGAGTAATCGTATCATTATACTACTTATTATTACCTATATTATCACCCAATTTTATTCACCTCCTGTACTTTATATTGTTACCGTAATTTTAACAACTTTAGTGATGTTACTTAGTATGATATTTAGCAGGGTTCTCCCTCGTATATTTAGTGGTATTATGATAGGCATTGGTATTATTATTATGTATGTACAAAAGGCTGGTTTTGAAGTTTGGGCAGAGAGCATTACAAAAAACCTACCACTTGTGTGCTTAATAATTGTCGTTCCAATTTTAACTATTCCTATTGAAATAGGGAAATACGATGACAGTATTACACAATTTGCTTCAAAGCTTAACGGTAAACCACAATTGCTTTATATATTTTTATCAAGCACATTCTATATTTTAGGCCCAATAACCAATTTAGGATCCATCCATATTATTCATTCCATAGTAAAAATAATGAACCTTCCAGTAGAATTTTTAGGAAGATTATATATTAGAGGGTTTTCTTCAATTAATACTTGGTCCCCTTATTTCGCATCCGTTTTTTTAGTTGTGTATTATTTGAATATACCCATGCTATATTTCTTACCATTTGGATTGTTGCTCAGCTTTTTTCAATTCTGGACAGCAAACATCGTATTTTCATTTAAAGAAAAACAATCTATTAATTTTGGGGCTATAGAATCGAAAGCTAATATTCGTAAAAAAAAACTATATGAACTACTTTTCTTTCTTCTATTATTAAGTGGAACTATCTTTATTCTAGAGGTTGAAAGTGCAATTAATGTAAGTGTAATAATAATAATTACGGCAATTGTTTATTCTTTCATTTGGGGAAAATATTTAAAAGAATTTAGACGTTTTATAAAAGAAGTGAACCTTTTTCAAAAAAAAATAATTCCTTCCCAGGCAAACGAGGTTTCCTTGTTTTTATCTGCTGGTTTCTTTGGAGTTGTACTGTCCAAAACAGTTATTTCCGATATTTTTAGTGATTTGTGGACTCAAATTTCTCATTTATCTATTTTGTTATTAATACTATTCACGATTGCACTAGTAGGTCTTCTATCATTTGTTGGTATTCATCAAATTGTTGTTATAACCTCTATTCTTTCTAGCGTTTCACCAACGAATGTAGGTTTACATGATATTACTTTTGCGATGATATTACTGAGTTCTTGGGCTGTAGCCGGAACTGTATCACCAATCACCCCTACAAATGTAGTTACTTCAAATATCCTTAAAGTTGATGTATACCAAATTATCTTGAAATGGAACCTACTGTATACAGTTTTAATTAGCTGTGTACATACAATGGTAATATATTGTGTGCATTTATTGTTATAAATCATGGTTATAGAATTATTAAGAAAAGCAGCTTATTATACTGTTATCACTTTATAAAAAAGGCGCAGCTCTTTTAATAGAGCTTGCGCCAGTTTTTTTATTAGTACACAAAATAAATCAAAATCGAAGTCACAATCCCAATCCACACACTTAGTAAAATGCAATAGCCCATAATATGGCGTATATGAAGACCAACAATACTTAAGATAGGCAATGCCCAGAATGGTTGGATGAGATTTGTCCATGCATCTCCCCATCCGACCGCCATCGCGATAACGGCAGGATCGGCACCTAGTTCCATCCCCGCAGGTACTTGAAGTGGACCTTGTAGTGCCCACTGTCCGCCACCTGATGGAGCTAAGATATTGACGAGTCCAGCGGTCCAATACGTAAAGACACCGAATGATTCTGCACTTGAAATAGATGTCATACCCCTAATAATTGTATCAGCAAGTCCGGAGCTACCAAGTAGTGCGATAATCCCCGCATAGAAAGGAAATTGGAGAATGATAGGTGAAATCGATCCGGCAGCTTCCTTAAATGCATTTCCATATTGCGCAAGCGAGCGATGGAAGAGCAGTCCTAAAGATAAAAATAAAATATTAATAAGGTTCAAGTTGAGGTCCACACTTTTAGCAAATTGTAATAACACATAGACGATACCAACTAAGCCAATTAAAATCCCCAAAATTGGTGTGTTTTCTAAACGTATGGCTGGTGAATTAGTGTCTTCTTTGGTAACAACTTCTGCTTGTGGTGGTTCCACTTTTGCTGTATATGGAATGATATTCTTTTTTGGAGCCATTAATAGGATAAAGATAGGAATTGTAATAAGTAGTGCAAAGAAAATGATTACAGTACCCGGATGGAAGATAGTTTCAGAGGTCGGGATAACGCCCATAACATCGGCGAGAAAGTGATCTTCTGTTGCAATCGTTAGAAGGATTGAGCTCGAAAGACCAGCTGTATAAAGTACAGTAGGAGCATAGGCACAAGCGACCAAAAGTGGGAAATGAGCGTTTTTATTCCTTTTTCCTACCTCACGAGCGACGATGGCACCAACAACAACAGCGAGCCCCCAGTTGACATAATACGCAGCAGCCGAAATTAAGAACGTGAATAAATACGCCTTTGTTGCCGTATTAGCTTTAGCTGAGATAGCCTCTAAACCCTTTCGAACAAAAGGAACCGAAGCAAGGACCATCCCCGTCATAAGCAAAAGCACCATTTGCATCGTAAACGCTAAATAAGTCCAAAATCCATCTCCGTAAGACTGAAATAAATTCGCAGGATCAGCAGGAGCTGTAAAAAAGGCCAAGACAAACACAAACAAAGTCATCAACACAGCAATAACAAACGCATCAGGCAAATACCTCTGAATTACTCGTGAAAAGCGTTCTGACACTCTGTTTAACATTTTTATCCCTCCTTTTACTACAAAAGGTATGAGGGGAGCGAATTTTGTATGACTTGTTTTCAATAAGTCTCTTTGGAGTATTTTTCCTTAACTGAAAAATGAACAAGCAAGGCCAAATGACCTTGCTTGTTGTTTAATTCTTTCTTATTTTAAAGACTGCTCATGATATAACTCTGGGTCTGCTTTCACTTTCGGTCCTTTTTTAGGTTTTGGTCCCATATTGTCAAAACGGGCTTGATCATAGATGGCGGAACCTACGATTTCAGCAACATCTTGGAGTTTTTCCTTACTTATTTTGTCTAACGAGTCTTCTGGTGTATGATACCAAGGTTCTGTTGGACTGTGAATGAATAATGCAGCTGGGATTCCAGCTTCAGCAAATGGAACATGGTCACTTCTACCACCAGCATAATATGGAGTAGGTTCGCCATTCAGTCTTGTACTTGATGCTTGGGCAAGCTCAGTTACTAGATTTGGTTTACCATCAAGTGTCGCCATTGTTAGATTTCCGGCATCACGACTTCCGACCATATCTAGATTAAAGTTTGCGATAATACGATTGAGGTCGTCCTCAGGTAGGTTTGCTACATAGTGTGCGGAGCCAAGTAGCCCATTCTCCTCAGCACCAAATGTTATGAAACGAATTTCAGTATCTGTAGGTAGGTTTTTAAAGACACGAGCGAGCTCAAGTGTCATCGCGGTCCCTGAAGCATCGTCATTTGCTCCAGGTGCACCAGCAACGGAATCGTGGTGAGCCCCAACAACAATGACATCATTGGTATCTTTTTTCTTATTGGTTGGCTTTTTCGTTGCAATTACATTATGAGAAATACTCTCACCTGCTCTAGCACCTTCAACTTGGAGTGAAGTATGTAGGACCTCTCCACTTATAAGTGCTTCATGCAGTGCATCACCTTCTGCTTTCGTTAGCGCAACAGCAGGTACATACTTGTCGTTCGCTTCTCCAAGTGTTCCATTAACTGCTCCTGAAGTATTGTTGAAAATAATAACTCCTATTGCTCCTTTTTCAGCAGCATTTAAGACTTTCTCCCCAAACGAGATCTCGCCACGCTGAATAAGCGCAATTTTTCCAGTAAGGTCAGTGTTTTGAAGTTCAGCAACTGTCCCTAATCCTGCATAAACTAGTTCCCCTGAGACATTTCCATTTACAGTATAGGTGAAAGAACTTGGGTTGAGGGTACCATCATAGCCATTAACTGAAAGTTCAATTGCACTTGGAGGTGTATAGCCATAGAAGGTAAATTGTTGAATTTCAGTTTCGTAACCATAGGATTCGAATTGTTCTTTTATGTATTGAACAGCGTTGTGTTCTGCTTCAGTCCCTGCAACACGCGGTGTTTCAGAAAGGGATGCAATATTGTTATAAATATTGTCTACATTAAGTTGATTAATCACCTTGTGATCAAAGAACTTCTCCTTCTGAGATTGCGTCACTACGATTGGTTTTGCAAATACTACAGGTGTAGCAATAGCCCCAAATGCAAGTGTTGTAGTGAGTCCAAACGATACTACTAGTTTTTTCATGAAATTCCTCCTTTTACTAGATTCATAGTACAAGGTAAAGTTTATATCATTTGGAAAATTCTAATAAGTGTAGGAATCCTTAGACAAACATAGGCTTAAACTCATATTTATACTTCAAAGTGGCTAGAAAAGGACTTACTCCCTATGAGGAAAATACTTCCAGAAATAAATCGAGGTTTGGGTATTGTCACATTGAAGAAGGTGGCATGCTGGGAGGAGTTTAATGGTTTGTCAAAAATCTTCATCAGCATTCCAGCAAGTTTCCGTTTCATTTGCCTCCACCAAAATGCAGTCTGAATTAATTCTTCTAGATTAATACTGTTTTCAATCCCCATTTTTTTTATAAATCTTGACAATATCTTCGGTACATACATTACCTACAGCTTTATTGGCAAATGGAATCCTTCAAATTCATCAATTGATGAATTACAACGATGAACTCCAGCCTGTGTATCCTGCAAAAAAATTGGGTTGAAATTTGTTGGGGTGGCGATTGGACGTCATATTTGCCAAAAAAAGAGACAAGAATTAGCCCTTCAAATATCTAGTAGTCTTTTAATAATAATTAATGAATAAAATGGCAATACGTAAATAATTGTTAAAATCATCGGATAGGAAATTAGGACGTGCAATTAGCTCAACCATACTCAGTAATAATAATAGGGAGGGGAAGACATGAGTTCAATATCAAGTGTTTATATGCCTAAAGCTATTTTTTATGGATCTGATTCCTTTAAACAATTAGGGATTGAAACTAGGAAACTAGGAAATAGAGTTCTTATCATTAGTGATAGGGTGATGGAGGATATTGGGTATGTTAATGATTGTAAAGATATATGCAATGAAGAAGGAATTGAGCATTCAACCTATTTGGATATTACATCCGAACCGACTGAAATATTCGTTCATGAAGCTTTGAAAGTATTTAAACAAAATAATTGTGATGTCATTATTGCACTAGGTGGAGGAAGTTGTATTGACACAGCAAAAGCTGTTTCAGTAATTGCTACAAATGGGGGAAGTATTAGTGATTTTATAGGGAATAAAAAAATCGCTGATAAGAAGGCTGTTCCACTAATTGCAATTCCGACCACAGCGGGTACTGGATCTGAAGTAACAGATGTTACAGTCATAACAAATACTAAAAATGATGTTAAAATGATGATTAAACAACCGGCTTTTTTACCAGAAGTCGCTATAGTTGATCCTTTGCTTACACTTTCTTCTCCAAAACATATTACTTCAGCAACCGGGATAGATGCCCTAACACATGCAATCGAAGCATACATTTCAAGACGCTCACATCCATTCACAGATACCCTTGCATTATCGGCGATCAAATTGATTTACGATAACATTGAAGAAGCTTATAAGAATGGTAACAATATATTAGCAAGAGAAAAAATGTCATTAGGAGCCTTAAAAGCTGGCATCGCATTTTCAAATGCATCTGTTTGTTTAGTTCATGGAATGTCCAGACCAATTGGAGCTTTATTTCATGTACCACACGGAGTTTCAAATGCAATGTTGCTACCTGCAATATTAGAATATAGTAAATCAGCTTGCATTGATAGATTAGCTAATATTGGACTGTTAATTAGACCAGAGTTAAATGGTTACTCAAATGAAGAAATTGCAAATATCGTTGTAAGAGAAATAAAGCAACTTTGTTCGAATTTGAATATCCCTAATATGAAGGAGTGGGGGATAGACAAACAAGAATTAGATAAAGTAGTTGGAAAAATGGCGAAAGATGCTATTTCAAGTGGTAGTCCCGGAAACAATCCAAGAATTCCAACAGAAGATGAAATTATTGCATTATATGAACTTTGTTTTGATTACAAGATGAATGAAGGTGTTAATGAATCAACCTTTTAATTGGTCAATTTCATTTGAAACGGAAAGCCGAAGAAGTAAGAAGGGCCAAGTAGCTCTTCTTTTTTCACAGTAATATTTTACCATATTTTTGCGTTTTTTGTAAAATATTGTGATATAATCTTGAAAAATAGGGAAAATTTTTTTTGGGAATTACTGTATCAACTATACTTGAGGTGAAATATGCTTGAATTTCTATTAATTTTTACAGTTGCAATCCTATTCATCCTAGGAATACCAAAAGTAAAAGGGTTCCTAGGAGAAGCATCAGTGCGTCTTTATTTAAACAAACTAGATAAAGAGAAATACCAGGTGTTCAATGATGTTCTCATTCCGTTAAAAAACAGAAAATCGTCACAAATTGATCATGTTGTAGTTTCTCCTTATGGAATTTTTGTAATTGAAACGAAAAATTACAAAGGGTGGATTTATGGTGATTCTAAGAGCAAATATTGGACTCAGGTCATTTATAAACGCAAAGAGAAGCTTTATAATCCTATTTGGCAAAACTATGGCCATATTAAGGCATTGCAAGAATACTTAGGAATGGAGAACGAAGAACCCTATCATTCTATTATTTCCTTTAGTAACCGGGCTACACTAAAAAAAATTGAAACTAATAGTTCAAATGTAAGTGTCGTGTATTCTTCACGCCTTGTAGGTACTATCCTGGAACATAAACAAGTACATTTGTCTGCAGGAGAAACCAAGAAGATTGTTAATAAACTTGAGAAAACATTGAATGCTGATGGAGACAAGAAAAAGCAGCATGTTAAAAACATTAAAGATTCACAACGATTTTATCAATATAAAATTAACGCAAATATGTGCCCAAATTGTGGTTCGGAACTGGTCGAAAGAAAGGGAAAATACGGAACTTTTTTGGGTTGCAGCAGCTATCCAAAATGTAGGTTTGTTGAGAGTAACAAACAGGCAAATTTGTAATAGACAGCTTTTATTCGTCTTGTCTACACTGGCTACTAGTCAAAGCAGGCAAAAGGAGTTTCTATTAAATGGCAACATATTTTAGAATCCATAATAATATTTAGCCAAACATGTTATTGTAGAATGACAGGAGGTGTCCATGTGAATCAACAAAAGACATTACATATTTTAAATGGAATGGAAATGTATACATATTTTAAAAGGACTTCATTCTTAGAAGACGAGTTAATGATCCCGTTTAACGAAGCAATGTGCTATGGAAACACCTGTGAAGAATTATTTTCTGAAAAATTTACTGAGATACGGTCGAAAGTTCATCATGTTACACCTTCACAATATGCTGAAATTACCCTAAACCCATTGCAGCCTCTTTTTGATGGAGATTTTAATCGGATCATATTATGGTTTGATGAAGATATGTTTTGCCAGATTAATGTTCTCACCATTTTGGCTTGGTTAGACCTAACTGATTATAAAGGAGCAATCGAAATTCATATCGTCGGTGATGCTTTTCAAGCTGTGGATTCCTTTACATTAACGCCGAATGGATATTATAAACTCTACAAACAGGTAGTAATCGACAAAAAACTTCCTCAGGGTGTTTACCCAAATTCTCTACAGAAGGGGATTGGATTATATTTCAGTTATCTTACTAGTAATAGTGATCTGATGATGTATATTCAAAAGCATCAAGATATCCCAACAAATGAACTCGTTCAACTACTAATCCAACACTTTAAACATTATGGGTTGGGGGATACACAATACGTGAAATTATTGAGGCCACTTGCAAACATTAAGCAATTTTATATGTTTTATAGATTCAATCAAAAAATAACGAAGGAATCTTGAATGCTAACTGTAACTTGTTTTGATGAAAAATTTGGGTATTCTTTCCTATAATCTGGGCAGTGTATTAATAGGATTACACAAGTGGGATATTTAGAATTAATTGGAGGTTGCAAGCATTGAGTCAGAAAAATCCTATTAATGTTTCAGAAGTAGGCACCCTTTGGCAGACATACTTAGAAAAGACGCTTATTATGAGGCTTTTGGAATATTTTATTGAAAAAGCGGATGATCATCAAGCTCGGAATATACTAGGAGGTCTGTGGCAAGAGCTAGATTTTTATGTGAAAGAGATGGAGGAAGTTTTTAAGGAACAAGGTATGGTAAAACCTGTAGGGTTTACAGCTGCAGATGTCCATTTGGATGCGCCTAAGCTGTATGACCACGGATTTGATATTATGTTTGTTCGGGTTTTAAAGGAAGTTAGCATGGGTTTATATACTTTAAATATGAACATGTCTTACAATAAAAGAGTGATGGCTATCTATGAAGGTCTTACATCGATCACCCAAAAAATTTATAAACTTGCAACTGCATATTTACTTGAAAATGGGATACTTTCTCCACCTCCATTCGTTACCATGCCGAAAGAAGTAGAATTCATTGAAACAAAGAAGTACTTAGAGGGCTTTAAGATTACCGGTGATAAACGAGCATTTAATAGCCTCGAAGTCGGATTCCTTCATCACACACTCGAATCTAATAATATAGGGATGCAGCTGATTACAGGGTTTGCCCAATGCGCTCAAAACAAAGAGGTGAAACAATACTTTCTGAAAGGGAAGGAACTTGCAAAGAAGCAAATCAAATTCATGGAAGATATGTTACTAAAAGCAGATATTCACCTTTCTGCTAACTCTGGTGCAACGGTCACGAAGTCAACGGTACCTCCTTTTTCGGATAAGTTAATGATGCACTGCATTTATATTCTCAACGGATTTTCAATTGTTGGATCAGGAAGTGGTGTTTTTTTCAGTTTACGGAATGACATTGCCATGAAATCAATGATAATTGCTAAAGATATCTACTTATATGCAAGAGAGGGAATCGAACTTAAGATAAAAAACGGTTGGTTTGAAGAACCTCCCCAAACAGAGAACAGAGCAGAAATTATAAAGGGGAATGAATAAGTCGTAGGGGAAATAACGAACCTTGGATGATAATTAGAAAATATGTACATAAAAGTACGGAAGGCGTTGATCCAAGGAGGGATTAACGCCTTTTATGTGGAAATATTTATACTACAGAACGGGATTAAAAAGAAGCATTTTATGTTATAGGAGAATTATGATGCTTTTGGGAAAGGTTGTAGATATAGTGAGCTATGAAATTATTACATTACCAGGCTATCGGGCAGTAGGATTAAGATGGGAGGGTACATTTTCTGAGATTGTACCTAGTTTGAAAAACGTGATTCGACAAGTTGAAGAACGTGTTAAGGAGATAGATCACAAGGTAAATCCAAATGTTCAATTAGGTCTATCTTATCATGTAATTGAAAATGGATTTGTGCACTATGCAATGTATGAAGTAAGTGATAAGCAGGAACTTCCTAAAGGGATGATCGAAATAGAAGTTCCTGAACTAACGTATGTGAAGACCACACATAACAAAGGGGAAGATATAGAACAGACATATACGGATCTACATAAATGGTTATTTGATAGTGAGTATATCCCATTTAGGGAAGAGGGTGTAGATTACTATGATCCATATATGCCAATAAAACATGAACGTTATCCAGTTGATCGTGACCCTATTGATCCGCATTTTGATATCTATATTCCGATTGTCAAAGAATAATATATTCTTATTATCGGAAATGATTCGAGTACCTAAAGGCAACAATTGAAGGTTTTTAAAAGTCTTTCGAAAAAGGCAGGGTTATTAATAAGAATCTCCTTCGAAACGCTAATCCGTAATTATAGATACCAAATACACCCAAAATGTAATCGTTCCGATCACAGTATCTACACGATAAATTAGTAAATTTTATCCAATGTCCTTAGAAAAAAGGCTTTATCAATTCATATAATATGACACGATGTCATATTTTTATTGACAAGTGACATGGTGTCATATAAAATTTTTATTGTAAATGACACTGTGTCACTACATTGTGAGTGAATATGGTTTAGAAAAGTAGCCCATAATGTACGTTAATTGAAAAATAAGAGATTAATTGGGAAAGAGGACATAATATGGAAACCAATTCTAAGCAAAGAGGAATGAAAGGGCTTAAGACGGTTGCGCGAGCATTAACCGTTATGATCGGGGCATTTATAACTGCATATGGACTGGAAGCGATATTAATCCCAAACAACGTTTCAGATGGCGGTGTAACTGGCCTGAGTATCGTTGGATCACAATTAATGGGAATTCCTTTAGGCCTATTAATTGCAGTATTAAATATTCCATTCATATTCCTAGGTTATAAACAAATTGGGAAAAGTTTTGCTATTTATTCTGTTATTGGAATTGCTTCATTAGCTTACGGGACAAGTATTATGCATCATATTCCAACCATTATTGAGGGAGATACACTGTTAGTAACTGTCTTTGGTGGTATTATCATCGGTTTCGGTATGGGATTGGCTTTACGAAATGGCGGTGCATTAGATGGCATTGATATGTTAGCTGTATTGCTATCAAGAAAATTACCTTTTGGGACAAGTGACCTCATTTTATTCTTAAATTTATTTGTATTTATCATCGTATCGACTGTTTTTGGGCTACAAGGCGCCTTCCTATCGGGAATTGCTTATTTTATTGCTTCCAAGGTGATCGAAACTGTTGAAGAGGGGTTAAGTGGTTCTAAAAGCTATAAAATTATTACAAGTGAGCCTGAATTAATGGTAGAAACAATACGTGACCGTTTAGGTAGAAGCGCAACATATAACCTAGCTGAAGGCGGTTATTCAAACGAAAAAATCAAAGAAATTACTTGTATTATTAACCGTTTAGAAGACAGTAAAATGAAAGAAATCATTTATCAAATTGATAAGCATGCCTTTGTTGTTGTATATGATGTAGCGGAAGTTAAGGGTGGCAACTTTAAGAAAAGGGACATACATTAATAAATATTGATTCCATGTATTGTTTCGAAGGTAATGAGTGGATCCCTTTGTGAGAAAATATCGATCGGATTGAAAAGGTGAATTTTAACTAGCTAAAAAGTACCATACTTTAAAAGAAGTATGGCACTCTAATTATGAGCCTTTTCTAGGGCGAGTTTGATTCCGAATCCAACCAGGATCGTACCAGTGATTGCTTCAATGATCTTCTGTGATTTAGGTTTTTTCATAAAGGCACTGACCTGGTTGATTAGTAAGACATAGAGAAAAAACCAGATAGCGGTCAATACAGTATACGTAATTCCCATCAGGAGAAATGGAATGAACGTGTGGTTTCCTGCGTCTACGAATTGAGGTAAAAAGGTTAAGAAAAAGACAGCAACTTTGGGATTTAGGATATTGGTTAGGAACCCTTGTTTAAAACAAGATGTATTTGCAAACTGTCTTTTTGCGTTGGAATCAATGGTGGCAGCTTCTTCCTTCTTCCTCAATGACCATAACGTTTTAATCCCTAGATAAATTAAGTAAATAGCCCCTACATATTTGAATGCAGAGAATAACAATGCGGACTTCACAATGATTGCTGAAAGTCCGAATACAGCAGCAGAAGTATGGATAAGGAGGGCACAACACGTGCCTAAAGCCGTTTTTAGGCCTCCAATTCTCCCAACTGTAAGAGTATTCTTTGTAGCAACGGCAGTATCAGGACCAGGTAATATAATTAGAAAAATACACATAAGAACAAACAGATAAAAGTTTTCCATTTCCTTATCCCCATTCTTATTAAGGTCAGATATGTAATTCTTACAGTATATTATATAGAATGCGTGTTGTTTATTGAACAGAAATATTTGTTTAATTGATTTGATTTTTAAGATTTTATATAGAATTACAACCCAAAAATACAAAAACTCACCAAAAACGGTGAGTAAATTTTTTGAATCATTCCTTAATCTCAATTTTACGATTTTTAAATGAACCTGAATGCTCTAATTTGATATGTGCTTCAATCGATTTTATACTATCCTCGCGAAGTAATGTATCTTGACTTTTTAGCTTTTTCCAATCAGCATTATACTTTCGGAAAAGCTGATGTTCGAAGTTTAAAAAATCGATATCATGCTCCAAACCTAATCGATATAATTGTCTGATTTCAGAAATGATGCCTTTTTGTACGTATTCTTCCATGGCATTTACATGAAGTGTGTTGTTTTTAATGCGATTGCTGACAATCGCGTTAGCCAGAAAAAGGACTGTAAAGCGAAAGTTTCCGTTTTGTTCTTCGGGAATGATAGTTACCGATTGGTCTTCAAGTACCGCAATAAATTCTGGATTTCTTTCATTGGGTAAAAGTAAGGAGGCACGTACAGTTTCAGGAGCTATCCACCGCATGCCTTTTAGTTTCTCATACGGAAAATAGCCTTTGTATTTCTGGTTATCGAGAAAAAATGCTCCATCAATCGCTAGTTTTGCCTCATCTTTTTTATTTTTCTTCCATTGTTGGTCATCGATCGTGAGTGATGGAATATATGTAGTACGACCAGGATCAAAAAACTCACGTGCAAATTGATTTAATTTTAGCGGCCTAATGGTCGATCTTTGTTCGTATGAACTTTCTGGACTATGAAGAATCGTATTTAATGAATTTTGATTAAAGAATCCATTTGTCGATAAAATATCCAATATGGAGTTCTTTGTCCCAAAAATCCATGGAGTAGGGCGAAACTCATAATATCGTGTTAAACCATCAAAGATACTATCCATCCCTTGTTCAAGTGCATTTTCACTCAGAACAACAGCTGTCACATGTGCCCAAAGAAACCGTTCTTGCGAAGTATGATATGCTTTGAAGAATGCATCAATAAAGGTTTTTCCGCTTGTTTGAGAGACATACACTTGAGGTGCCCCTCTATCACCGTTTTCTGTTTTTGCGACAGAGGTTAATCCAATCATCTGAATCGAGACATAATACTCCCCATCTCGGTAATCAACACCAATAGCAGTAGCAAAGTTTTGATTTTCAATTTCTCCTATGTCATTTTCACAAGCTGTTAAAACGAAAAGACATAGTACAATTTTTATTAAGCAAACTATCATTGTTTTAAGTTTCATGCTATTTTCTCCGCTTCTGAATGAATGAGATTCCAAATTTTTTTCGGTCAAGTGGATTCAAAAACAGGGCTGCTAAGTATTCTTTGAATGTTAAGGAAGCAACGGGTTCAAGATAGGCTACTTTTAAAGACTCTAATGTTGATAGATAAATAAGAACGCTAAAAAATCCTATAAAAAGTCCGTATATTCCTAAAAAAATAGAAAGTAACAAGTTATACACCCTTAGGATACTGACGGTTCCAACCAATGATTGATTCACAAGTGTGTAGCTTGCGACTGCTGTTAACGCAATGACTACAATCATCGTGGGGGAAGCAAGACCAGCTCGAATCGCTGCATCACCGATAATGATACCCCCGACAATCGAAACTGTTTGTCCAAGAACAGTTGGCATCCGAACTCCTGCTTCTCTTAATATCTCAAACAACCCAAGAATAAATATTGCTTCCAGTCCAAGTGGCAATGGCAAACCTTCACGGGAGACTACGACGGTTGCTAATAGGGCAAACGGTAGTTGGTCAATATTGACAGAAGATAACGAAACCCAAAAGCCCGGTAGGAAAATAGCGACGATTAAGCCAATGATCCGAATAAGCCGTCCAAAGAGAACAAAATAGTATGGAAAATGCACATCTTCAGGTGATTTTATTAATTCAAAAACATTTATTGGACCAATCAATACAGAGGGTGAACCATTTACAATAAGAAGGAATCTTCCGCGTAACATACATTCAATGACATAATCAGGACGTGTCACATAATCAAATAAAGGAAACAAAGAGAACGAACGATCAGATAGCCATTGCTCTAATTGACCACTGCTGACCACGCTTTCGCTTTGAAAGTCCTCGAGTCGCTTCCTGACTTCCTCAATGATTTCCGGGTTGGCTTTATCATTCAAATAAAGCAGAGAAACCTCTGTTTTACTTAGCGAACCAAGGGTGAAAGATTCGGAATAGAGCTGATCGGTCTTCATTCTTTTACGAATCAATGAGATGTTGACATTCATCTCTTCAGTAAAGCTATCTTTAGGACCCTTAATCGAAACCTCTGTCGTTGATTCTTGCGGTTTTCGTTGTGGCACATTGCTAATATCGAATACATGAAAAAACGGGGTACCTTCCCGATAAACAATTAAAGAACCAGAAAACACAAGATTGACCATTTCCTTCATGGTTTTTATATGTTGGACTGGTGGAAGATCTTCAGAATGACTGCGAGATTCTTTTTTTTGGATGCTCAGTAGAATTCGATTAAAGTATTCATTTAACTGTTTGGAATCCAGCATGCCTTTACAATAAAAAGCTTGAATATAATCATTATTTTCGATTGGAATAAATTCAATATCAGCATAATGACTGAAAAAACATTTAATCACACGGTTAGTCAATATTCCGTTTTCTAACAATTCGTCTAATTGTGTCATGTTCATATCCGCAGGGTTCCTTTCTTCTTCGGCAAATAGCTAATAATGAATAAAGCAGTTAACATGAACACCGCACTAATAAAAGCAGCGGGATAAAAGTACCGTCCGATTAATGTTTGAACCCACATGTCACTTAACGGAATTAATGTCAGTAATCCTAATGAAAGCGAAGCAACGATGAATATATGCTTTTTTTTCACTGGTTGTAAATGACCTTTCACCATATCTGAAAGAAGAAATAATCCTAATGAAACACGGATGAGTTCACCGCTTAATAATTGAAACACCGCTAAAAAATCTACATGTGAAATATAATTCCCCAAGGTAATAAGTCTCCATTGTTCAAAAGCGGGGAACCGCATATCTGATGCAACTGCTGGGCCAAATGAAGACAAAGATCCCATGGTAGGGCCAAGGATCAGAATAACTAAAATGGTAATCAATAAAAAAAGGTTACCTTTTGTAAACGACTTTTTTAAGTGGTGTTGAATGAGCAACAATACAAGGAAATCTGCACTTCCTCCAAGAATAATAATGCTTCCTTTAATAACGGGTTGATATCCTTCAACAAGAACAGGGAATAGATACGAATAATCTTTTTCTTTAAGAGTAAAAGTTGCTACAAAAATTCCAAGCATCCAAACAACCGGCAATAAAACCGCGGAAGTATAAATAATTGATTTTAAGCCAGTATAGGCGGACCAAATACAAATCAAAAGGAAAGGGAGCATCACGATAAACGATGGTGTTCTCGGCAGAAAATAAATATTAATAGATTGGATCAGATCATAAAAAGAAATGGCAGTTATCGTGAAAACATAAACCCAAAGGAAGGCTATTAAGACACGAGATATAGCGGCGCCTGCACGTTCCGTAATCCAGTCATAAAGACATATTCGTTGTTCGTTTTTTTTCATAATCAAATAAAGAATATATCCCCAAAACAGTAATAAGACATAGGCAACAATTGCACATAGCCAGGCATCCCGTCTTCCCGTACTAAGCAAATGAGGCATGATGAGCACATGATTAGAAATTCCAATAAAAAGAATAAGGACAAATAATAACTGAGTACGTGAGAAATACATTCTTAACACCACCAAATTAATTCCCGATGCTGTTAGGATTTGTTTGTGTTACCAAATTATGCATATCGTTAGTAAGGGATAAAACGAGTACGAAGTATATTCAACATGGTTTAACGCCTTTTTTCGTATAAATCATACAAGTCCTAAATATTATCTATTAAATGGTTGTGAAATACGGACTATAGATGAAGGGAGAAGGAACTTGTATGGGAAATGTAGGATTTCGGATTCAGGGTGAGTTTGATAGACCACCTCGTAGACTAGTTGTTGCTTTTAAAGGGATTCCGGTTTCAAATATTGTAGATAACATGAACCGGACATCCTGTATTGGTAGAAAAATAAGGCCATACAATTCAGCACCACTCATTGGATGTGCTTTTACAGTTAAAACTAGACCAGGTGATAATTTGCTGCTACATAAAGCAATTGACTTAGCCTCTCCTGGCGATGTCATTGTGGTTGATGGGCAGGGCGATATCACTAATGCCCTAATTGGTGAATTAATGATTACCTGGGCACAAAAGCGAGGAATCGCCGGGTTTATTATCAACGGAGCGAATCGCGATGTGGGAGTTATTAAACAAATGACGATTCCAGTGTACGCAGTGGGTGTAACGCCGGCTGGTCCGTATAAGGATGGCCCGGGTGAAATCAGTATTCCGATTTCTTGTGATGGTGTAACCGTCCACCCAGGTGATATTTTGGTTGGTGATGACGATGGTATTGTGGTCATCAATCCTAATGATGCACCTGAAATCCTTGAGAAAACCCGTAAAACGGTAGCAAAAGAGGCTGAAATAATGGTGGCAATCAAAAAGGGTACATGGGACAGAACGTGGGTGGATGCAGCGCTTCTTGAAAAGGGGTGTGAGTTTATTGATACTACTAAAAGATAAAGGCAGTTTTTGGTAACACAAGTGTATTAAATTCGAGAAAGAAGTATTAGATGTGGATCAACAAATGTAGGATTAAAGCATATAAATTCGAAATCATGATCAGTGAGTAAAATAATTTTTTTAGAACTGCTCTCAATAAGAGTAGCTTTTTTGGGGGAGGACCTTCATTTTATACTGACATATAATAGTAACCTAATCGTTTTTTTGTTCAACAAACGCACCCAGATCATTTAGAAAAATGCATCTTCATTTATTTTAGATATTCTATTGTTAGTATACTAAGACTATGAATGCAAAACACAATGGATAAAATATTTTGCATTCTCTGCGTCTTTTTTTCTTACAGAAACAATATATTGTTTTTCGTAATTTTTATTCATTCCGAAACTTCCAAAGTTTCCTCTTATGGTACCAGGACCCAACCAATTTTCTGAAGGGTCAAAAATTTTATAGGTATATTTAATGTTTTCTCTTTTAAGTATTGCTCTTATTTTTAGTAATTCTTCCATTGAAAATCCTATATAAACATCTACTAAATTAAAGAAAACCATATCCATCCCCCTTAAATACTTACAATATATACTTTGCTTTTTATAAATATTTCGCAATGTTAGCATAAGAAGTGATAGTAAGGTCAAACACTAAGAGCTAAGAAATTTCTCTCTTAAAGTAAAAAATTGTTCCATTAACACCTGTTAATTCCCAACCTTCTTTACCAAGTGAATTCAACTTTTTAGTCATTGCTGTATTAAAATCAATATCGTTATTCAACTGAATCTGGATGTTTTCGATTTTATATTCAAATTGCTTCATCTAAGAACCTCCTTAATTATTTGCTAGGGAATCTTATTTATATTACGATCCATATTAAAAATGGTTTCACCTTCAAATATCTACTTGTTAATAAAATACAAAAGCTCTTATTTGTTTCTATTTTTTGATTAGATTTCCTTTTATTTTCTAATTTTTTATTTAAAAAGTTCTTTTATTAACTTTTTCAATATTAACTTTTGTTATATTTATACATTTCCTTAGCAAATGATTGTATATGTAATTGTAAAGATATGTTTAAATAAAGTAGAGTAGACTTACAAAGTATATGTCTGAAAGGGAGGAAACTATGAAACAAGTAAATATCGGTATGATAGGTTATAAGTTTATGGGGAAAGCACATAGCCACGCCTATCGTGATCTTCCGTTGTTTTTTCCAGATCGGCTTCGTCCTGAAATGAAAGTGATATGTGGCAGAAATCAAGAAGCGGTTGCAAAGGCAGCTGCACAGTTTGGTTGGGAAGAGTATAAGAGTGATTGGCGCGCACTTGTTGAACGTGATGATATTGATTTGATCGATATTAATGCACCAAGTGATGTACATAAAGAGATTGCGATTGCTGCTGCTGAAGCGGGGAAACACGTTTTTTGCGAAAAACCGTTAGCGCTTACACTACAAGATTCTAAGGAAATGCTGGCGGCTGTAAAAGACGCGGGTGTCAAGCATATGATTGGCTTCAATTACCGTTTTACTCCGGCTGTTAGACTTGCGAAGAAACTGATTGACGAAGGTGCATTAGGGGACATTTATCATTTTCGTGCTTGGTTTCTTCAGGATTGGTTAGTGGATCCGAATTTTCCACTTGCTTGGAGACTTCAAAAAGAGATTGCGGGTTCTGGTTCACATGGAGACTTAGGCGCTCATCTCATTGATTTGTCCCATTACCTAATCGGTGATATCACTGAGGTGATTGGTATGAGTGAAACTTTTATTAAAGAAAGACCATTACCAACCAATATGACAGGGCTATCAGCAACAGGGAGTACCCAAGGGAAAAAAGGTCCAGTAACAGTCGACGATGCCACATTATTTATGGCGCGATTCGCTAATGGTGCATTAGGTAGTTTTGAGGCAACTCGTTTTGCAACAGGGCATCGCAGTACGAATTCGTTCGAAATTAATGGTAGTAAAGGGAGCGTTATTTTTGATTTTGAAAGATTGAATGAGCTTCAGGTTTATTTTACGGATGACAGAGAGGATGCTCAAGGTTTCCGTCGTGTTTTAGCAACAGAACCGAGTCACGACTATATTGACCGCTATTGGCCAGCAGGGCACACGATTGGCTATGAGCATACATTTATTCATGAAATCGTAGAATTTATGGATGCGATTCAAGAAGATCGTCAGCCAGTGCCTAATTTTGAAGATGGTGTTAAGTGCCAAGCGGTCTTAGAGGCAGTGGAAAAGTCAATTGAAAAACGCCAATGGATTACAATATCTGAATGAGTAAGGAGCGTTCATCTATGCAAAAAAAAGCATTAATTGTTTGGGGTGGCTGGGATGGTCATGAGCCGGAACAGGTTGCCCAGCTTTTTAAAAACATGTTGGCAGAAGAAAACTTCCAAGTTGAGGTCTCACATTCACTAGATACATATGCTGATGCTGAAAAACTACAATCACTAGACTTATTGGTTCCTCATTGGACAATGGGGGAGATTGAGAAGAAATATGTTCTAAATATTTCTCAAGCGGTAGCCAGTGGAGTTGGCGTTGCTGGTTGTCACGGGGGAATGTGTGACTCATTCCGTAATAATGTCGATTGGCAGTTTATGACGGGGGGAAATTGGGTGGCTCACCCCGGTAATGATGGGGTTGAGTATATGGTGAATATCAAACATAGTTCAAGCCCATTGCTTGAGGGCTTGTCTGATTTTAAAGTCGTGAGTGAACAATATTATCTTCACTTCGATCCAGCTGTGGAAGTATTAGCCACAACGAGATTCCCGGTTGTAGATGGACCACATGCGACTAATAAAGCAGTCGACATGCCTGTTGTTTGGACAAAACGGTGGGGGCAGGGAAGAGTTTTTTATAGTTCTTTAGGTCACCATGCCGATATCATTGAAATGCCGGAAGTGTCTCTTATTATGCGTCGTGGATTTTTATGGGCAGCAGAAGGAAAGCAACTGGCTAATGAACGAGCAGATTCAGGAGATGTGCGGACATATACAGGTATGGGAGATAGTCAGTAAAAGGGAAATCACGTACAGAGCGTAAGGGGGAAGAATATGAGTAAATTGAAACTTGGCATTATCGGATGTGGAACCATTAGTTCAATCTATTTGGAAAATCTTCAAAAATATGAACATCTTGAGCTAGTGGCTTGTGCCGATATAGATGTGGCCCGCGCAAAGCAGCAAGCAGAAAAATTTGGAGTCCCTAATGCATTTTCAGTTGAGGAGCTATTGGCGGACGATGAAATTCAGTTGGTGGTTAATTTAACAATTCCTCGGGCGCACGCGTCAGTTAGTCTCAAGGCATTAGAAGCAGGTAAGCATGTGTATACAGAGAAACCACTTACTGTGTCCCGTGAAGAAGGGAAACAAATTTTAGAAGTAGCCAAGAAGTCTAACCTATTCGTTGGTGGTGCTCCAGATACCTTTTTAGGTGCAGGTATTCAAACTGCCATTCATCTAATTGAAAAAGGTGAAATTGGTGTTCCGATTGGAGCTTCTGCTTTTATGATCAACCGGGGTCATGAACATTGGCATCCCGATCCAGCATTCTACTATGATCATGGTGGCGGGCCGATGTTTGATATGGGGCCCTATTATTTAACGGCATTGGTGGCATTATTAGGTCCAATGAAGCGGATAGCGGGTACAACAAGAATCAGTTATCCGGAGCGAACGATATTAAGCGAACCTAAGAAGGGGACAACAATTGATGTTGTAACACCAACTCATATTGCAGGAACCATTGATTTTGCTAGTGGTGCAATTGCAACGATTACAACAAGCTTTGATGCATTTGGGGGAACGTCATTACCGCCAATTGAAGTATATGGAAGTGAGGGAACACTTCTTGTCCCAAATCCAAATACATTTGGCGGACCAGTCAAAATCAGAAGAAAAGATGAAAAGGAATTTGTAGAAATTCCACTCGCTTTTGAAAATCCTACTAATAACCGAGGCATTGGTGTCGCTGATATGGCAAACGCGATTCTACATAATGAATCTTTCCGTGCAAATGGTGAGTTAGCTTATCATGTTTTAGAAGCCATGCATGGTTTTCATGATTCTTCGGATAGTGGACAGCATTATCAACTGGAGAGCACGTGCGAGAAACCGAAAAAATTCGACTTGTCGACCTATTCGTATATCTAATTAACTGTTAAAAGAGAATTATACCAAGAACGTCATTTCCCCCGATTGTAGTCTGAAATAGTAAACAATGTCGGGGGGTGTGTTATGTTTAAAATGTTATGTATGGAAATATATGGTGGGACAAGGGACCTGTCCCTGTGACCCAAAATTTTTGTACCACTGTATTGACTTTTGTGATACTATAATTTTTAGTTGAATAGAAAAATCCGTTTTTTAGCGGTAGAGGTTCTAGCACCCCTCTATAAAAAAACTAAGATGAAGCAGTACTTCTCTTGGGGTACTGTTTTTTCTTTTGTCGGAAGGAGTTTTAAACATGTTAAAAGATGAAAAGGCGGTAGTGGTATTTAGTGGTGGGCAAGACAGTACCACGTGTTTATTTTGGGCCTTAGAAACTTTTAAAGAAGTTGAGGTTGTGACTTTTAATTACAACCAACGACATAAGCAGGAGATTGAGTGTGCAAAGGCGATAGCGAGTGAGATAAGTGTTACCCAGCATATTTTGGATATGCAGCTTTTAAATCAACTTGCTCCAAATGCGTTAACTCGAAATGATCTGGAGATAAAGGAAGGAGAAGAAGGCGGGTTACCATCTACATTTGTACCTGGCCGTAATCTACTCTTTTTATCATTTGCTGCTGTTTTAGCAAGTCAAGTCGGTGCGAAACACATCATTACCGGTGTTTCCGAAACTGATTTTAGTGGGTACCCGGATTGTCGCGATTCGTTTATTAAATCTTTAAATGTAACGATTAATTTATCAATGGATCAACAGTTTGTCATCCATACTCCGTTAATGTGGTTGGATAAGGCACAAACATGGAAGCTTTCTGATGATCTCGGTGTCTTGGATATTATTCGTGAAAAGACATTGACTTGTTATGAGGGTGTCATTGGAGACGGCTGTGGTGAATGCCCTTCCTGCAAATTAAGAAAAAATGGATTAACTCTTTACCTTGAATCACGTAAGAGAGTTGAGGAATTCAAATAATATACAATTTATGTAAAACAACAAGAATGTAACTTAGGGGGATTATCATGAGAGTCATTTTATATCTTTTATCTATTATTCTAGCGAATGTGATAACAGCAGCTTTTCAACCGATGACACTAGGTGTTTTCATCGTACCGATGGGGACACTTCTAATCGGAGCAACATTTATTTTTAGAGACTTTGTTCAAAATCGTTATGGGAGAAAGTTGACTTACGTCTTTATATGTATTGCCTTGTTATTATCAGCGCTTGTATCATTTTTATTAGGTGATACATTATTGATTGTCTTTGCATCTGCGATTTCATTTTTACTTGCAGAAACAACGGACACTGAAATTTATACACGACTTAAGTTGCCAATGAGTTGGAGAGTTTTTTACAGTGGCTTAGTGGGTGGATTACTCGACTCAGCAGTCTTTGTCATCATTGGTTTAAGTCCACTTGGTGCTAACTTTTTGCCATGGGAAGCTGTTCCAGCCGCTATTATTGGTCAAGTTCTAGTGAAAACAATTATACAAGGGATTGGTGCGTTTATTCTTCATCAAATTAACCCATCAATGGATAAAGAAATCGTATCACAATAAGAGAATTTATATTTACAGGAAAAGCTTGGATTAGAATATTATATATCCAAGCTTTTTTATGTTTGTTGTGATGTAACTTACACATTTTTTTGCACTTTCCCCATACATTATAGAATTATAGAGCATTACTGTAACACTTTAGGGCGCTAGCACATAGGGTAATAAGTCTAATAAATGGAGGAGTCTACTAAAAAACGCGGACTCTTGCTTACATTCTCGGAGGTGAATGGACAATTACTTCTATATCATTACAAGGTGAATACAAATCAGTGTTGGATATTCTTCATACACAAGCTGCCATTAATGAATTAAAGAATTATTTTGAGAATACGTTTTCGAAGTCAATGCGTTTATTAAAGGTATCAGCCCCATTGCTGGTTCAGAATGGCGAGGGAATCAACGATGATTTAAATGGGTATGAGCGTGTCCTGTCATTTGATGCGGCTGATATTAAAAATAAAAACATTGAAGTGGTTCAATCGCTTGCGAAATGGAAAAGAGTAGCTCTAAGCAGATATGGGTTTGCAAAAGGAACTGGGCTATATACTAATATGCATGCGATTCGAAGAGATGAAAAGCTAGATAATCTCCATTCGATTTTTGTGGATCAGTGGGATTGGGAGAAGGTCATTTCCAAAGAAGAGCGCAATCTGGGGACGCTGAAGCAAGAAGTTAGAAAAATTTATCAGGCAATCAAGTCGACCGAACTCCACATGTTTGGTCTGCATTCGCAACTGACCCCGAAATTACCTAATGACATTTTCTTCATTACAGCCCAAGAGCTTGAGGATATGTACCCCTATAACACAACAAAGGAACGAGAATTTATCATAGCCAAAAAACATGGTGCGGTTTTCATAATGCAAATTGGTGGAGTGTTACGTTCAGGCGAGCGACATGACGGACGTTCTCCAGATTATGATGACTGGGCCTTGAATGGGGATATGCTCTTTTGGAGTCCATTATTACAAACCGCGATTGAAATTTCTTCAATGGGGATACGAGTCGATGAAAAAGCCCTCCTCAAACAGTTAAGGTCATCTTTTTATGAAGACCGGAAAGGATTACCTTATCATAAAGCAATCCTCGAAAAGAAGCTCCCTTATACAATTGGGGGAGGAATTGGGCAGTCACGATTATCTATGTTTCTGCTAAAAAAGGCACATATAGGCGAAGTTCAAGCTTCGGTATGGAATGAAAAAATCAGAACTGAATGCAAAAAACAGAATATCTTTCTGTTGTAGAGTGCAATAAATGGTAAAAGCTTAAATGGAGGAAAGGAACATTCCCCATTTAAGCTTTATTAAATCTATCAATCATTTGTCGCCATTCTCCCAAGGGGTCCATCTTCATCAATAATATCTTGAATGTCATAGACGGATATTGGAAACATCGGGAAACCGAATACATATGGTGTCAGGTCATACAGTTGAAAATAGAGGACTAGCGTTTTGTCAGCGATATAAAATTCTTGGTTTGGGCTTATCGTTGTGAATTCAGATAGTAAATCAATATTACGCTCTTTGATTTGTTCGGAAACAAGGGTGGATAATCTTTTTACATAATCACTGCCTGGTTTAAATAGATCCTTGAGATCGCAGCGTTTCCCCTTTTTAAGATCAAATGTTAATGATCGGATAAACGTCATGCCGTGGGCGGCCCTATCATGGTAGGTATAGTTTGTTTGTGTAAGGCTTAAAACCTGTCGCTGGTTATTTTTAATTTCGTAATATCCGAGCATCTCTGCCACGGTAGAGGGCATATTTCCAACCTGAAATGAAATCAGTCCTTGGGCTTGTTGTAGAATCGACTGGTTAATTAATTGCTGGAGTTTTTGATTCCGCATCCTTTCAACTTGAGGATAATAGACTCTTTTTTGAGGGCCAAATCTGACAGCTTGTGTTCTTATACTAACTGGAAATGAAATAGGCATACATCACAGTCCTTTTTTCCATATCATATTCTTAAAGGAAAAGAGTGTGAAAAAAAGGAAATTGCCTTTTATAAACTATTTCCTCAAAAAAGTAATCTATAGCATTTTATTTTGAATAACTGTTACGACCTTACTTCCAGCTGGAATGCTCCGAGTAAGCCAGACGTTTCCGCCAATAATGGAATCTCTTCCAATCACGGTTTCTCCTCCAAGAATCGTAGCCCCTGCATAAATGGTCACATTATCTTCGATGACCGGATGACGCCTTTTGCCACCTTTGATGATTTCGCCATTTTTATCGCGGTCAAACGAAAAGGCACCGAGTGTCACACCTTGATAAAGAGTTACATCGTTACCAATCAGGGTAGTTTCCCCGACAACAATGCCAGTTCCATGGTCCATAAAAAAACTATGACCAATTGTTGCACCAGGGTGGATGTCAATTCCTGTTTTACCATGTGCATATTCAGAAATACCACGAGATACTAACGTATATCCCATTTTATGAAGTTCATGAGAAATTCGATGAACAATGATTGAGAGAACACCTGGATAAGTGAGCGCAATTTCTTCATAGCTTTTCGCTGCAGGGTCTTTTCGAAATGCTGCATCGACATCCTTCATAATGATTGATCTTAATGATGGTAATAGTTCAAGAAAGGTATACGTGTCTTGATTAACGACATCCTCGTCGTTTTTATGTGATAAGATTTCCTGTAACAGGCTTTGAAGCTTTTCCAGATTGTTTAATTCGTACTCCATATTCCGTTCTTTACTTGTACAATAGTATTCTGGTAAAAGTACTTCTCTAATGGTGTCAATAAAAGTAGGAATCAGCTTTAAACTATGATTTAATCGAGAACACAAGTGTTTTTTTGTATTTCCGATTTCTGTATGCAATTTTTTATAGATATGTAATATGTCATTTTGTTCCATCTGTATCATCCCCATTTGTATCATTAATTATAAAGTAACGTAAAATTCAAATTATTGCAAAGCTATTACCTTATTAAAATTGTATCGTTCTAATTGGTTTGATATCACATCTCTTTTTTCATTCAAATGCATGATTTGTCCATTTTTCGAATAGCTATAAACAAGGTGAAAAATGGACGTGCAATGAAGGAGGAGAATGAATGGTTGAAGCAATCTTGAGGTTGTTTGTGAGTGAGCAGCAGGCAGAGGCTGTCTTGACTAGTCCACTGATTGAATTAATTTTTATGGCGCTTTTTGTGGGATTTGTGGTGGCAATCCTGGTTCATTTTACGTTGTACAGCAAACTTAGGAGAATTCGTAATTATATCCGTGACACCAATTCGTTAGAGATTGACCCACTGAATCGAATTCAGACGGATTTTGAACAAATGAAACAAAAGGAATCGGTGAAGGTGGAGACTTTTGTTCAGAATAAAATTTCCGGCTGGCGTGTGTTTAATGTGCCAGTTATCAATCTGATTAAAATTGTTCAGATGACGGTTTCCATTTTTATTTTAATAGGTGTACTCGGGACGTTCATTGGGCTTGCAATGTCACTCGGCAGCATAGACACAACCGGTGACATGCTAGTGGAGAATGTCGCAACCGTCCTTGCAGGAATTGACGTCGCATTTTACACAAGTATTGCTGGGATGGGACTTTCGTTGATTATGACGATTGTTACTCGGGTTGCGAATACGGAATTTATGATAACCGATATTATGCTTAAGACTGAGTCCATTCTAGAAGGAAATGAACAGGATGGAATGGGGCGTCTTATTGCTGTTTCGGAAACCATTAATACCTCTATTCTTGAATTACGGAACTCGAATCAAGAATACCTACAGAGTATTGTAAATTCGTTTAAAGGGTTTCAGGAGTATACAGTTGGTTTGCAGCAATCTGCGAAGGATTTGGCGAAATTTAATGAAGGGCTTACGGAAAATCTAAAACAGTTTTCGGCTATTTTTCATGGTGTGCAGGAATTAACGGAAGGCTTTGATCAAGGCGTGAAAAAGTTGAACCAAAACTTTGATCAATTGTTTATTTACTTTCAGAATATGGACCAGCGCAATGAAAAAATGAGAAGTGCTTTTACAGAAACCTATAAAAAGGTAGCGGAATTAACAGCTGATCAAAAGGAAACGATGAATCATTTTCAGCAGTCAGTGGTTGATATACGAGAGTATTTTTCTTCCATTGCCCAGAGGCAGGAAGCAATTTATGGTGCGTTTGATAAAATGAATGAACAAAGTGAGCACTCTATTAATTTAATGAAGGAGAACAATCTACAGTTTGAGCGAGTGTTTGGAACGGATGTAAGTTCTAAGTTAACCGATATTATTTCTTCAATACGTGACGTCCGCAATGATTTTAAGGCCCTTGGCAACTCGATAGGTCGCTTGCCTCATGCGCTTGATTCGATTAACAAAGCCCAAAGTGAATATAAAAATCTTTTAACCTACCGTTTTGATGAATTGACACAGTTTACCCATGAATTTAATTCGCATCTGCAGGTTCATTTGACAAATGCCCAGGCGATTGAAAGTTACCTGAGTGAAGCCTCGCGTTCAAATGAGCAGGTAGGCATGAAATATATGAAGTTATTAAATGAAATCAACCGGACCATTACACAAATGGGGGATTCCTTCCAATATAAAGAAAACCAGATTGACTCAAGTGTGAATGCTTTACGGGATACGCTTTCGAAATATGTAACAAATCTCGAGGGAACACTTGGAGAAAAACTCGATAAAGTAAGTCGAAATATTAATGAGTACATGCTGGAAATGAATGAGGCTGTGAAAAGAGAGTTTAAACAAATTGGTGAAATAACAGGGGATGTGGGCCAGAGAAATGCTCGCCAATTGCAGCAAACTTTGGGTGATATTGGTCAGGAATTCCAGCAGTTGAATCGGCAACTTCAATCAATTGCTCAGAGTACGGTTCAAGAAAACAGCCGGGTAAGGATTGGAACCAATGATTAGTAAATACCAAAGGCTTTTTCACCGTGAACAAGAGGAAAGTTCATTTTGGCCGTCATTCACCGATTTACTGACATCAGTACTGCTGTGTTTTATTTTGATTTTTATAATCATGATGGTAATTAAATCCTTTCAAATTCAAGAAATGAAAAAAACAATCGATCAAATCATGGGTGTCAGAGTGGGGCTTATAGAGGATCTCAATCAAAAATTCAGCGACGCTAGCATTGAAATTGATGAGAAAACTGGGGCCTTGATTTTTAATACAGATATCCTGTTTGAGTATGACTCATCTGTACTGAAACCGGAAGCTTTTACGTTTTTGGATGAATTCGTTCCAGCTTACTTAGATGTACTCCTTGAAAATGGATATGAAGAGTATATTTCAGAAATTATTATCGAGGGGCATGCAGACAGGGATGGCACCTATTTGTATAACCTAGAACTTTCCCAACAGCGGGCATATAGTGTAGCAGAATATATACTAAGTAGTGAGTTTCCATATAAAAACATTCAGGAGCATCTAAAAACAAAGCTAACCGTAAATGGGAGGTCCTTTACCGATGGCCGCTCCGACTCCGATGGAAACTATAACGGCCAAGCCTCCCGGAGAGTCGAATTTAAATTCCGGTTGAAGGACCAGGAGATATTGGAGAAGACAAGAGAATTGTTGGGGAACTGAAGGGGATGCGGTATTGTGCCGTGTCCTTTTTTGTTGGGGTTGGGACACAGGAGGTCCCTTGTCCCAGATTTTTCAGTATTGGCTGCTCTCGCGATATATGCGCAGGCGGAAAAGTGGTGAGCGTGTACGGCAAGCTGGTCTCGCGATACGTCCTCTCAGAGACGAGCGTGTCCTGCTAGCTGGTTTTCGCTTGACAAGCTAGGGATAAAACAGATTAAGAACTTAATTAGAATAGGCTTAATAAAATTATAGTCGTTTTCGAAATTACTTTTTCCTTTTTCTTGGATTTTAAGAATGTAAATAGACTACTGATCTATCTAAAAGCATATGCAATTCATATTTTCGTATGCTTTTATTGCATTTTTCCTTATAAAACATGCACAAATGTATAATTTTTACAATTTATAACTCTTTTTAGTTCATTATTACCTTTATTTGGATTATGTGAATGAAAATATACTAGTAATCTATCTAAAAGCATACGCAAATCATATTTCTGTATGCTTTTATTGCATTTTTCCTTATAAAACATGCACAAATGTATAATTTTTACAATTTATAACTCTTTTTAGTTCATTATTACCTTTATTTGGATTATGTGAATGAAAATATACTAGTAATCTATCTAAAAGCATACGCAAATCATATTTTTGTATGCTTTTATTGCACTTTTCCTTATAAAACAAGCATAAATGGGTAATTTTCACAATTTATAACACTTTTTAGTTCATTATTACCTTTATTTGGATTATGCGAATGAAAATATACTAGTGATCTATCTAAAAGCATACGCAATTCATATTTTCGTATGCTTTTATTGCACTTTTCCTTATAAAACATGCACAAATGTATAATTTTTACAATTTATAACACTTTTTAGTTCATTATTACCTTTATTTGGATTATGCGAATGAAAATATACTAGTAATCTATCTAAAAGCATACGCAATTCATATTTTCGTATGCTTTTATTGCATTTTTCCTTATAAAACATGCGCAAATGTATAATTTTTACAATTTATAACACTTTTTAGTTCATTATTACCTTTATTTGGATTATGCGAATGAAAATATACTAGTGATCTATCTAAAAGCATACGCAAATCATATTTCTGTATGCTTTTATTGCATTTTTCCTTATAAAACAAAAACAAATGGATGATTTTCACAATTTATAACTCTTTTTAGTTCATTATTACCTTTATTTGGATTATGTGAATGAAAATATACTAGTAATCTATCTAAAAGCATACGCAATTCATATTTTCGTATGCTTTTATTGCATTTTTCCTTATAAAACATGCGCAAATGTATAATTTTTACAATTTATAACTCTTTTTAGTTCATTATTACCTTTATGTGGATCTTACGAATGTAATAACACTACCAATCTATCTAAAAGCATACGCAAATCATATTTCTGTATGCTTTTATTGCACTTTTCCTTATAAAACATGCACAAATGTATAATTTTTACAATTTATAACTCTTTTTAGTTCATTATTACCTTTATGTGGATCTTATGAATGAAAATACACCACCGTTCTATCTAAAAGCATACGCAACACTTTTTAAAAGCTGGGATAGACCTGTCCCCGTGACCCACAAAATCAGAATCGGGTCCCATGCTCCTAGGGCTTTCCTCATGGTGAAAACTTACAACTAAATTCCCTGTGTCGATTCTTGTAAAATATAGTAGAATGGTAGGTAGAGAAAAAAACAGAGATAGACGTAGGGAAGAGGAATTATATTGAAGAAAGTCATTATCGGATTGGTACTGGTACTAGTGGCGTCCTCGATTTTTTTTACGAGGGAAGCTTTTTCTGATATTTTACAAGAAAGCTATGCCTCTATTAAAGAAATAGTGATTGGGAAAATTGCGTTAAGCAAAGAAAACGATGGGGAAGTATTGCCGGAAAAAGTAGAGGCACCAGAAACCCAAACAGCTGGTGAGCAGACTGAAGTAGTGAAGCCAGAGGATGTAAAACCAGTCATAGATCCAAATGATCCATTTTTACTCTTAGTCAACAAAGAAGTAGGAGTATTGGATGCAACTTATGTACCGCAAAACCTTGTTGTGCCAAATGTTGATTTTTCAACTTCTGTTTCAGAACGTAAACATATGGTAAAAGAAGCAGCAGAGGCATTGGAAAAATTATTTGCACAGGCGAGCGTCGACGGAATTGAGTTACATGCACAATCGGGTTACCGCTCCTATGCAACACAACAAGTAATCTATGATTCTTATGTACGTGGATATGGTGAGACTGAGGCTTCTACCTTTAGTGCAAAGGCCGGGCAAAGTGAGCATCAAACCGGTCTTGCGATGGACGTGACAAGTGATAGTGTCGACAACCAGCTTGTACAGGAATTTGGTGAAACGGTTGAAGGCAAATGGGTTGCTGAGCACGCAGCGGAATTTGGTTTTATTGTTCGTTATACTTTAGGAAATGAAGACATCACAGGTTATATGTACGAACCATGGCATATTCGCTATGTCGGTGTCGAGCATGCAAAATATATCACGGAACATGAAATTACATTAGAAGAATATCTTGGAGTCGTAGAATATTAGATTGAAAGAGCTCATTTGGGGCTCTTTTTTCTTTGGAGAGTAGACTAGGATATTTCGTTAATAAAAATGCCAGGACCCCTAAGTATAGAAGGGACCTGACATGTTAAAATGTATGAATCTAGCTTACACTTGCCTGTAAATTTGAACTCTCTGATTTTCTTGCAGTAGTTATTTGTCTTCGCAATATCAATATATACGCAAAAAATGCGAGAATAATACTTACTGCACTGTAAAGGAAAACAGCTTTGAATCCTGAATTCAGAGAGATGAAACCTAAACAAATCGCTCCGAGTCCGCTACCTAAATCCTTTGCTGTAAAAAACGTCGAATTCCCTGCTCCTCTTCGATCAGGGGGACATAGCCTGATCATGACAGCATTTAAGGCTGGCTCAACAAAACCTAACCCTAATCCATAAAGGATACCTGTTAGAATAAAGTCTCCGAGAGAATTGGCGTATGCCAAGACCACAAATGATATCGTCATAATCACTAAACCAGGGATTACCACGATGGAACTTCCATATTTATCAGCCAATTTTCCTCCCATAATTCTCGTGAATAATAGAGCAAATGAAAACACTGTAAAATATAAACCAATGTCTTCAATTCCTAAGGAAAGGGCAAAGGTTGGAATGAAAGTTAACGATGCGCCCATTCCAACATAAACAAAAGCGGTTACTAAACCTGTTGGTAGTGCTGTTTTTTCAAAAAGCAATTCGGAGATTTTTCGATTCTTTTTTGTTGATTTTATCACAAGATTTGGATTCTTTTTTTCATACGTCATAAACAGGCTACAAATGATTGAAATCAAACCGATTAAACCGGCAACGATGAATAAAACTTGATAATTATACTGTTGAATTAAAAAGATACTAAGTGCAGGTCCGATTGCTGTAGACAGTGTATTTGCTAAACCAAAATACCCAATCCCTTCTGCTAACCGTCTTTTTGGTACGATGTCCGAAACAACAGTACCGGAAGCATTGGTAGTAGCACTGAACCCTATACCGTGTATACTTCTCATTACAATCAGTAGACTAATCGAAAAGGCTACAACATACGAGAAAGTAATAAAAGCTGCGATCACAGCACCAATAATTAAGACGATTCTACGGCTCTTTTCATCTATCAATTTACCAAAATAAGGTCTGAAAAGAATCGCTACAAACATGAAAAAACCAAAAAGCATACCTGAAATCGAATTATCCCCACCTAAATAAATTGCGTATAATGGCAGTCCTGTCATTAGCATGTTGTTGGAAATTTGAGTAGACATCGCATAAATAAACGCTAGAAAATAGTTTTTTGTCCATAATTTATCTGGAGTGTTCAGTTGTTGCTGCATTAGAATCCTTCTCTCTTTAAATTGATGCTGTAACGATTATATCAGCTTTTTGAAGTTAAATCTTAACTTTCATGGTCAATCGAATAATTCTTGCTATAATAATACTAATCAATCAAATGAGGTGACAGCATTGGATATCACACTATCACAGAAAATGAATGAATTTGGGGAATCGATTTTTAACGAACTAGCAAACTATAAGAAACAAAAACTGAGTGAGGGGCACGATATTATTGACCTAAGTGTGGGTAGCCCAGATTTGCCGCCACCACCGTATGTCATCGAAGCGTTGACTGGTCATGTACAAGATCCTTCATTATACGGATATTCATTAACAGGAACCGATGAGTTATATGAAGCCATTTCAGCATACTATTCAAACAGGTTTAATGTTTCGGTACATAAGGATAATGAAATCTTAATGGTTATGGGTTCCCAAGATGGACTTGTCCACTTTCCAATGGTTTTTGCTAACCCAGGTGATGTAGTTCTTGTTCCAGACCCTGGCTACACGGCATATGCATCTGGTATCGCACTTTCAGGAGCAACTCCAATTGGAATGCCTCTTAAAGAAGAAAATGGATTCCTACCTGACTTGGATGCGATTCCTAAGGATGTTTGCCAAAAGGCGAAATTGATGATCTTAAACTTTCCTGGCAACCCTGTACCCGCACTTGCTTCGGAATTCTTTTTTAAGAAGGTGATTGAATTCGCGAAAAAACATCAGATTATTGTCCTACATGATTTTGCCTATTCGGAGCTATATTATGAAGAAAAACCGATAAGCTTCTTATCAGTAGAAGGTGCGAAAGAAGTGGGAGTTGAATTCAACTCGCTTTCGAAAAGCTTTAATATGGCGGGGTGTCGAATTGGATATATACTCGGTAACCCGGAAATCATTGCAGCTGTAAACCGACTTAAATCAAATCTTGATTATGGTGTTTTTTTACCAATCCAAAAAGCTGCGATTGCTGCTTTACGTGATACGTCAAGTTTTAGTGAAAAACTAAGACAAACGTATAAAAAACGACGCGATATTTTGATTAATGGCCTGGATGAAATAGGTTGGCAAGTTGATTCACCAAAAGCCTCAATGTTTATTTGGGCGAAGGTACCGTCTGGGTTTACCTCCACTGATTTTACGTATCAGTTAATCAATGAAGCAGGAATTGTAGTCACTCCAGGAAATGCTTTTGGTCCAAGTGGCGAAGGCTATGTTCGAATTGGACTTGTTCAAAACGAAGAAACATTAGAAAAGACAGTCCATCGATTAAAAGAAATCTCACTGTTAAAATAGAGAAGGGTACGAATTAAGACTCTCTACGAGGCGAATCGAATTGAGGATTCGTCTTATTTTTATGTAAAATATTGGGTAATATAAATGTATAACTAACTCAGGAGTGTATTAGATGCACCTAATATATAATGCCTTACTTCTTTCGGCTGCAATCAAATGGGGGGATTGGAGAGGATGGCGAGAATATTACCCAACGATTCTATTCTTTATTATGGGTGATCTTTTAAAAAATTTCTTGTTCCATGATTATTTGATCTGGACCTACCAGGAAACGCTGTTTGCTCAAAACATCTTATCGAATCATACATTTATTTCATTATTAATTATGTTTGTTTCTTATCCTGCTACTACTCTCATTTATTTAGGGCGCTTTCCTGAACAGAAATGGAAACAGTTTTTTTGGATTGGACTGTGGGTATTAATATATGTAGTTATGGAATACATCAATTTGGAGTATTTGCATTTAATCAATCATCATCATGGTTGGACGATGGGATGGTCCATTCTTTTTAATCTCGTTATGTTTCCAATGCTAAGACTTCATCAAAAACGACCACTTATCGCATTGGGGTTATCATTTATTTGGATTATTTTTCTATTAACTAGGTTCCCAATTCCATTGGAATACATTAAATAAAAATTACATACAACTTTAAGAAAATATGGCACCAGTCATTTAACTAGGCTATTTCCTTATATTTGTTTTCAAGTCTTTTTGAACGAATGCTACTCATTAGTTAATAAATCATCTGAATATAAAGTATAGAACAATAGCTCCAACTACAACAATACCCCCGATTGTTGGACTTCCATAGACTGCTCTGTTCCAACCATCATCAGTATCTATCTTACTTTTTTCTCGATTGTCTTTTTTCAAAATTTCACCTCCAAACCATTTAGAAAACACATACACATATTTCGGCTCGATTTTATCTAAGGCTTCAATTTCATAAATTTTTCATCTACTCAACTTTAGTTTAAGTATAATCCTTCATTCTATTTTATCACGACTTTTCATTAGTTAAATAAATTTTCAAAATAGTTTGAGCTATCGTTTATAAATAATATCCTTCCAGGTATACGCTCTATCGGCAATTCCAATCCTCTCAGCAGGTGTCTTATCGACACCATTTACCTTGATTGTTTCACAAAAGTTATAGTAGGTTCTCAAGATAGTAACTGCCATTTGTGCATACTTAGGATTGAAATTGCTGTATATATACGATTTACCGTCTCCTCTTGAAGTAACTAGAGGTCTTTCTAAGAAAGATAAACTGGTCTTATATTTTGTAAAAACGCATTAACCGCGTTGTCGTTGGCTCTTACAATCAGTCTTGCTAAATGTTCATCAGATAGGGTAGAAGTATCCGTTATAACATCAATATATCGATTTCCTCGGTCCGACATTGCGATGGGATGTTCAATTTTATTTGATTTATGAACAGTATAAGGTGTTCCGTCTGAAGCATATTTTGTTTCATAAAATTTGTGTGTATCAAGTTGTCGCTTTAAAAATTCAACAGCTATCTCATTATTCGATATTCCTGATAATCCATTTGTCTCCGCCCAATCACTTAGATATTTCGTAGATTCAATATATTCTTTATACGCATCTTCTCTTGATAGTGTTTTATCAAAAGTATTAACGAAATAATGTAATTTGCCTTGTTGTAGTTCTTCGGCAAAAGCCTTTTTGATAGCTGCTTTTAATACCATATCGTCATCACTTACTACACGCCATTTATCTGTGTTTACCATTTGTCTAATCAAAAACATTTGAGCCATAGCTGTATAGGTGTGGTTAACGTGCAATCCATCCACATATTTAGCCCTTTGAATAAATTCACGCATCTCCATATTGTATTCAGTTAAATCCTGCGTATCATTCGGTGTCGGTTTCATTGGATAATATGAATACTTAGTGTATTTTGCATTCCTTCTAATCTCCACTGGTAAGTGGTCGTCTTTAAAAAGGATGGTATCCTTCTGTATCTGTTTAAAATCAATATCCCAATCATATGCAACATCTGCTCTGAACACATACCGAGATGTAGAATCCGCCGTAACTACAATCTGAGTTTGCAACTGTTTCTCAGATATTGTTCCTCTTGCTTTTGGTTGCCCCTTTTTTCGAACATTGTTGAGATAATACATCATCATATCTGTATTTAACCAAATGCGTGGAAACGTCATTTTGGCAAACTGTTTAGTTTCACGGGTCTCCAAAAATTCCAGACAACAACGATACAGCCACTCTAATTTACTGTAATAAGTGCTCCTTCCTATCCCCAAGATTTCACAGGTGCTAGAAACTGGAACACGGTTTATTAGATGTTGAGCGAACATCGGAAGAACATCATTTCGCTTTTGGGTATAAGAAGTAGAGCTTACCTTGTCTGGCAATAAATTCGTGTATTTTTTACACGTTTTACATTGAACAACTTGAGCATTAGAGCTAGCTTTTCCACGCTTATAAAATGCCTTCGGATATTCAAAATATGTAACATCGCTATTTAAGCAATCATCCTTATGGAACTCGTATGATGGTTCCAGAGGAACTACGGTGTTAATGCGTATCAATCGTTCAATCTCAGTTGCTAATGACCAATTAGAAAAGGTTTTTGTGTAACACCCCAATGTTGGAGTACCCATAAAATCTGTTGGGTCTGGGACACATTGGATTGTTCTTGAACCGTCTTTACCTGTAAATTTATATCGTTTAATTTTTCCTACGTTGTAATCGTCTTGAGGTTTATTGTGATTTTTACAAAAGGGGTCAGAACAATAATTAAGTTGAATTTCGTGCACTTGCCCATTCCAATGCAAATGTACAGGACGAAATGCTGAATTGATATACGATGTCTTCATTTTTTTATCAGATAGAGTATTGTAGTCACTTTCTCGTTGTTCGAGTTCCTCTGAAGTGATATTTGTTTCAATTTGACAAATGGGGTCACTAAAGGTTGCTAAACGTTTAATCTTAACCATCTATTAAACCCAGTTCACGCTTCATTCGTTTGTTGCTGCGTTTACCTTCCACATATTTAATGAAATCCTCATCTTTTAGTAGGTGCGGTAACACCTCTTCAAGTATTTGAGATGGGGTTAATCCTGTATAGTTCGAGTAATGTTCTAATACTTTTCGTGATTGTAAGGATAATTTAAGTTTTACTTCCTCGGTATTTGGGTACTTCGGTTTGATTTTCATCATCAATCTACTCCATTTTATTCCGTTTTTATGTATGCTAAATTGCAGGTCAAAATGTAACACAATTTGCATACTAACACTGGCTATTGTTAGTATGCAATATTATAGACAAATTACACTACAAATAAACCTGATTTTGAGAGTAGAATCCCTTTAAACCAATAAAAAATGCCAATCAATTTTGTTTACAAATTGATTGGCATTTTGAGTTACATTTTAGACTTTTGCGATAGCTAACGGAACCCGTTACTATTTTAAGCTTCTCCTTTTTTATATTTTTACGTCCACCACATCTCTCCAATTGACTCCTTTACCATAACCGGATTGAGGGTTTGAATCGCTTTTTTAAAACCTTCGTCAATGGACATTAATCCGTCCTCATGTTCAATGCTTACGACATAATCATAGCCAAAAAGACGAAGAGTGCTAATAATGTCAGCCCAAACCTTTGTATCATGACCGAAACCAACTGTTCGGAAATACCAGGAACGGTTCTGTATTTCATGATAAGGAGTCATATCCGTTAACCCGTTACGGTTTGTATTTGGTTGATCGATAATAGTATCTTTAGCGTGGAAATGATGGATTGCGTTTTCACGTCCAAGTATTTTTATAGATTCAACAGGGTCTATTCCTTGCCACCACATATGACTTGGGTCAAGGTTTGCACCGATTTCCGGACCACATGCTTCCCTTAAGCGTAAGAGAGTTGCAGGTGTATGGACGGAAAATCCGCCATGTAATTCGAGCCCAATCTTCACATTATGCTCTTTTGCGAATGCTGCTTTTTCCTTCCAATAAGGAATGATTTTTTCTTCCCATTGCCATTTTAGAATTTCTTGGTACTCATTTGGCCATGGGGAGACAGGCCAATTCGGATATTTTGCATGTTCATGGTCACCTGGACAGCCAGAAAACGTATTTACAACAGGGACACCAAGCTGACTTGCTAATTTAACCGTTTTCAAAATAAGAGAATCTGCTTCGTTTGCGATGTGTTTTTGAGGATGAAGAGGGTTGCTGTGACAACTTAAGGCGCTAATAATTAGTCCTCTACTAGAAATTTTTTCTAAGAATTCCTTTTGTTTTTGTTCATTATCTACTAATTCATCAACGTTACAGTGGGCATTACCAGGATAACCACCGGTGCCTAATTCGACTGCTTCAATCCCTTCTGCTGCGACATGGTCAAGCATATCGTCAAGACTTTTATCTGAGAATAGAACTGTAAAAACCCCTAACTTCATAAAAAAACCTCCCCAATTTAAAGTATTGTAATCCGTTACAACCAATTATAGCAAAGAAAATAAAAAATTAAATATAAAAAATTGTTAAAATATAGGTTAAAGTTTAAATATTGACAAAAAAATTCAGAGTACCTACAATCATAATTGTAATCGATTACATTTTTTAAACTTTATTCGGTAGAAGTCCTCCGCTTCTATAAGTGGGTTAATACAATATGAGCAACTAATTTTAGTGGGAGGGGCAAACCCTGACTTAATAAAGTTAAAGCCTTGCAGATGCCACAGATATTCAAAGATAAATTTTCGAGCAATAAGATCAAAGACTAAAAGCATCACGTCCTGCGGCAACGTCCTTATTACCCACTTCCTGTGGGCCAAATAATCTGGGCGCAAATACGCCAAGGCGCATTTGATTATTTAGTTTGAAAGTGGGGACCAAAAATGGCAAATATTCAACAGGTAGCTCAAAAAGCAGGTGTTTCCGTCGCAACGGTTTCAAGGGTCCTTAATAATGCTAAGTCTGTAAGTCCGAAAACAAGGCTAAAAGTTGAAAATGCAATTAAAGATCTAAATTATGAACCTAGTATGCTAGGAAGAAATCTTCGGAATTCCGAAAGTCGACTGTTATTAGTATTACTTCCAAGTATTTCAAATCCCTTTTACACAGAAATTATCAACGGAATCCAAAATACAGCCATTATCAACAACTACAATATACTTCTATGCGAAACGGATTCCAATCCACAACGAGAAAACATATATTTTAACATGATTAAGAATAAATTAGCTGATGGTGTTATTTCGATGGATCCGACAGTTAATATGAACAAGCTAAATGAATTAGCGGAGAATTATTCTGTTATTCTCTGTAGTGAATATGAAGAGGGAGGTAGTATCCCTTATGTCACGATAGACAATGAATTGGCGGCTTATCAAGCTGTTAAGCATTTAATTAAGTTAGGCCATGAAAGAATAGCGCTCATCAATTCTGATGAAAAGTTTTTATATGCTAGACAACGTCGAAATGGGTATGAGCGAGCTTTAAAAGAATTTAATCTTCCAATCCGTGATGAATGGATCTACCACTCAAAAGAACTTGAATTTCAAAATGGTGTTCAGGCGATGAGGGTCATGTTTCAATTAGCAGAAAAACCGACAGCTTGTTTTGCTGTTTCTGACACACTGGCTATTGGAGCTCTAAAAGGAATTAATGGAAATGGCTTACGTGTTCCAAATGACATTGCTTTAGTAGGTTTTGATAATATTAGTTTCTCAAACATGACGAATCCAACCTTAACCACAATATCACAGCCGATGTATAAAATGGGGAGTATTGCAGCAAACATGCTGATTAGTAGTATTCAAGGAGAAAGGGTGGAAAGTGTGATTCTAGACCATGAATTAATAATTCGTGAGTCAACAATGGGGTAGGAATCTTACATTTTTAAAAAATAGGGAGGTTTTCAATCATGGGTATTAAGGTGGGCATTATCGGGTGTGGTTCCATTACTAGGTATAGACACGCACCAGAGTATAAAGCAAATCCACATGTTGAGGAAATTATTTTTTTTGACCGTAAAATTGAAAGAGCCCAGAGCTTGGCTAAAGAATTTAGTGGGCGAGCTGTAAAAACAGTTGAGGAACTATTCAACGATCCATCCATTATTGCCATTAGCGATTGTTCTTCTAATGAAGCCCATCATATTAATACTTCAAACGCGTTATTAAGCGGGAAGCATGTATTGTGTGAAAAGCCATTAGCTATTAATGTGAAATATGCTGAGGTAATCCTAGAAGCACAACGGAAATCTGGGAAAAAATTAATGGTCGACCATAACCAACGTTTCACAAATGCACATCAGAAAGCAAAAGAAATAATAGATAAAAAGGAACTAGGTGAGGTATTAACTTTCAAAACCTCTTTTGGTCATCAAGGTCCTGAGAATTGGGGAGTAAACAAATCAAACTCTACTTGGTTTTTTAAAAAGAATCGCTCTCATTCAGGTGTTGCAGGTGATTTAGGAATTCATAAAATTGATTTAATTCACTATCTGCTAGATGACGAAATTGTGGATGTTCACTCCTTCTATGGTGCGTTAGATAAGGTAGATGAAAATGGTAAACCAATAGAAGTATGTGACAATGTTGTCTGTGCATTAAAAACGCAGAAAGGCCGTTTGGGAACAGCTTCGTTTTCATGGACATATTATGGTTCAGAAGATAATTCAACGATTATCTACTGTCAATTGGGAATCCTAAAAATTTATCATGATCCAAGTGCGCCGTTACTAATTGAGAAAAGGGATGGCTCGATTAAGAGGTATGAACTAGAATCCATTCAGACAAATGACAACCAAACGAATTCAGGTGTTATCGATTCATTTATTGATTCAATCATTAATGAAATAGAGCCTCCAGTTACTGGTGAGCAAGCGGTTGCTTCTCTTAGGGTTGTTGAAAAAATTCTTGGTTCATAAGATGATACGTTAGAACTGTAAAAAAAGCAAACAACCCTTAATTGGTAAAAATGATAATTAATACCTAAAAATAATTGACTGAATATTGTTTATCTTATACTATAAATGTAACGGATTACAAATTGGTAATTCTTTACTAATATAATTAGTAACGTAGAGCTTGTACGATGAGTTGAGATTGCGATATGTAATCAATTACATGTTTGATAGAAGGCTACTATGTTAAAGCAGCTATCCATAAACCCAATACATATCGCGGCTTTTCGCTGGAGATTGTTGTCAAAGGAGCAAGCAAAGCAGGTTCACTCAAATTGAATTAGACGTTTCTGTCAAAAATCCTTTTAGATTAATAGGTTAAGAGGGGGAAACATGAAGCATATCGGGCTAGTTGGTTTGGGATTCATTGGTAAAGCACATCTAGACGTTTACCAACATATTGAAAATTGTCAGGTAACGGCAATATGTACCCGGAATAAAGTAGAAGACGTTGACATTATTCAAAGTTTTAATGGGTCTTTTGTCACGGATTACGAATATTTATTAAATAGTAAGGAAATAGACATCATTGATATATGTGTACCAACCTTTCTACATGAAGACTATATCATCAAGGCAGCTAGAGCTGGGAAACATATTATTTGTGAAAAACCACTAACACTTACACCAGAATCTGCAGATCGAATAATGGATGAAGTTCATAAAAATGGTGTCAAACTCTTTGTCGGTCATGTGCTTCGCTTTTGGCCTGAATACAAGGCAATCAAATCGTTAAGTGAAACTGACAAACTGAAAGATATTGAGATTGTCCATGCTAAGAGATTGGGGCAGATTCCTACATGGAGTGATTGGTTTTTGCACCCCGAAAAGAGTGGTGGAGCCCTATTTGATCTTCACTTACATGATATAGATTTCGTCCATTATTTAGTAGGCGAAGTTGAATCTGTATATGCTGTTGGAAACCAAAACAAATATGGTGCTTGGGACCATGTCATGACAACACTAATCTTTAAGAATAAAAGTAAAGCATTCGTTGAAGCCTCTCAACGTATGCCAATTGGCTATCCTTTTACCATGTCATTACGTGCACAATCGGCTCAAGGGACGCTAGATTTTAATCTAACAGCCGGTGAAAATATCGAAAACATAGAAAAGGGTACGAAACAATTTATCTACTACAATCACGAGGGAAAGTCAGCAGTAACCTTTGAAAAGAGCGATGCCTTTCAAAATGAATTATCGTATTTTATAAATTGTTTGGATAAGAACCAAGAAAATACAATTATACCTTTAAAAGACGTACTCTACACAATACAACTACTTAAAAATATAGAAGAATCCTTAGAATCTGGAAAACAAGTATATATGTAGTTGCCCACTTTACATACATTCGAGGTCCTCACAATAAACCACAACATGATTTTAACTCCTAGAAAAGAAAGCGCTTATATTTACTAGTAAAAACTATTTATTTACGTAGGTTTCAATTTATTCATGAAATAGATTACTAGCCAAAAACGAGGGGGTTATTTACTTATGAAAAAAATTTTACGTGTAGTGTCACTGCTAATTTTACTATTCATTCCTGTATTGAGTGCTTGTAGTAGTTCAGAACAAACAGGTGATAAAACAAGCGGGGATACTGGAAATGACTCAAGTGAAAAGCATAAGATTGGTATTTTGGCGCCAGCTGTAACACATGGATGGGTTGCTGCAGTAGCATATCATGCCGAAGCCTGTGCAAAGGAACTTTCCGGTGAAATCGAGTACCAAATTCAAACAAGTAGCAACGCAGCTGAAATGACTTCACAATTAGATGATTTAATGACTTGGGGTGCAGAGGCTATTGTAGCGTTCCCACAATGGGAAGGGATGGAAGTACCTATTCAACGAGCATTAGATGAAGGAATCAAGGTTGTAAACTTTGACATTGTCATTGATGCAGAAGGTGTTTATCGAGTAGCTGGAGACAATGAGGACATGGGTGTTCAAGGTGCCAATTACGTTGTTGAAAAAATCGGTAAAGAAGGAAATGTTGTTATTCTAGAAGTACCATCCTCAGGCTCCGTTTCTGAATTGCGTAAGAAGGGATTTGTTGAAACAATTGGGGAAATCGCTCCAGATATTGAACTCCACACATATGCGACACAGTTTACAAGAGAAGATGGATTGAAAGATTTTGCAGATATTTTGACAAGCTTAGATAAAATTGATGCAGTCTATTCCCTAGATGATGAAACTTCAATCGGTGTATTACAAGCAATCAAAGAAGCAGGAAGAACAGATATTAAAGTAGTTACCGGTGGCGGTGGAATGCAAGAGTACTTTAAAATGATGCCTGAAAACGAAGATATCTGGATTCAGTCAGCTCTTTACAGCCCAGCAATGGTAAAGGATGCTGTTGATGTTGCACTTAAGGTATTAAAAGGTGAAGAGGTTGAAATGGAAACCATTATTCCTACAACCATTGTTGACAGAGATAATTATAAAGACTTCCTCGATGAGGGTTCACCGTACTAAAGATTGGAGCTCGTAGACTTTGAGGGCTATGGCAACACTGCTATAGCCTCTCTTTTTACCTTTTTTTAAAGATAAGTAAATATAAAATTTTGCACGTAGTTTTTGGTGTCTAGCCCTAGGAGCTTTTGAAGGCAAACAGCGCTTGTCTTATGCTTGTCGCCGATAGGCGGGCGCCTTGTGTTTTTCTTATGAATAATGTAGTGATTTTACAGGTTTGGAAGTGATGAGATGCGTATTGAAATGAAAAAAATCCGAAAATCCTTTGGAAGCAATCATGTTCTTAAGGATGTATCTTTTTCCTTAAAAGGCGGTGAAATCTGCGCATTGCTTGGAGAAAATGGTGCAGGAAAATCCACTTTGATGAACATATTGGGTGGAGTTTTGCAAATGGATCATGGCTCCATACTCATTGACGGGAAACAAGTGGAATTTGCTACACCAGCACATTCTCAGGATGCCGGAATTGCCTTCATCCATCAAGAACTTAACTTAATCAACGATTTACCAATCTATGAAAATATGTTTCTTGGTAGAGAGTTAAAAACCAAAAGAGGCACTCTGGATTTAGAAAAGATGTATCAAGAAACAAAAGAGATGTTTACCAAAATGAACGTAGACCTTAATCCAAATAAATTGGTGCGGGAACTTGATGCTTCTTATAAACAAATCATCGAAATATGCCGGGCTATGATGACAAATGCGTCTATTATTATTATGGATGAACCGACTACTTCCCTAACAGACCAGGAAATTGAGCGAGTCTTCGCGATGATGAGGACATTAAAGGAACATAATGTAGGCATTATCTTTATTTCTCATAAATTAAATGAGGTAATGGAGATCTGTAATCGCTATCTTGTGCTTCGTGATGGTAACTTGGTGTCTGAAGGAAGTGTCAGCGAAGTGAACACGAATGATCTTGCACGTTTTATGGTGGGACACGATGTGAGAACAGAATCGCTTATCAGGGAAAAAAAGCTAGGAAATGAGATATTACGGGTTGAAGGATTAACCTCTGGTCATATCTTTCGAGATATAAATTTTTCAGTTCGAGCGGGTGAAATTGTCGGTTTTACAGGGCTCCTTGGAGATGGACGAAGTGAACTTTTTCAATCCATTTTTGGAGCCGACCAGATTTCATCAGGGAAAATATTCCTGAATGGTAAGGTAGTGAAAATAACGAGTACTACGAAAGCAATCAAGGAAGGAATTGCGTATCTGCCACGAAACCGAAAAGAAAATGCTATTATCAAGGACATGAACATCATCGAGAATGCGTCAATCGTTACTTGGCCAACGTTTTCAAAGCGGGGCACGATTAATACGAAAAAGCATCAGGAAATTTTTGAAAAGCATCGAAAAGCTTTGCAATTAAAAATGGGTGACCTTTCTGACAGTATTACAAGTCTCTCTGGTGGAAATCAGCAAAAGGTTGTCCTAGCAAAATGGTTGGCGGCTAATCCAAAACTTCTTATTCTGGACAATCCTACCCAAGGTGTTGATGTGGGGGCAAAGGAAGATATCTATGATATTATTCTCAAACTAGCTGAAGAAAATATTGCAGTTGTTGTTCTTTCAAGTGAAGCAAATGAAATCATTCGTGTCTGTGACCGAGCAATCGTCATGTATCACGGTACCATCCAAGGGGAGGTCGCTGGAGAAAATATGAATGAGCATTCCATCATGAGTCTTGCTACGGGTGGGGACTTAAGTGAGGGTGAGGTAAGCTAACATGAAGCCAGATATCGATCAAACAACAATCAAAAATAAGAAAGATTTTTTTGGGTGGTTTAAATATAAATGGTCAAATGACCCATTATTCAGTATCGCGATTGCATTAATTATTATGATTATTTTACAAACATTGGTGTTGGGCTTTGATTATGATTCATTTGGAGGATGGTTTCAGTCATGGATTAATAACTGGATCAATATTTTACGAAATAATGCAGGGACAGCCATTGTTGCTTTAGGGATGACTTTTGTTATCATGACAGGGGGAATTGATTTAGCTGTTGGTTCTACCTTGGTTGTCACTGGTGCCTTTTCAATGATGCTCCTAGATACCGGGACAAAAGGGTTTCTGGCAATGATGGGAATATCAGGTGCACCAGCATTTATCATTACAATTCTATTGGTTTTACTTGCAGGCTATCTTTTAGGTTCACTAATTGGAGTTAGTATTACGAAGGGGAATGTTCCTCCATTTATCGCAACATTAGGAGCGATGATGATTTTTAGAAGTGTGACACAGCACTTCATGCAAGGATATAATCCTACTGTTCCAGTTGAATTTTTACAAATTGCAAGCTTTAAAATTGGAAACTATATGATTATGCCAATTGTCTATTGGGCGGTCATTGCCTATATACTTTATTATGTTTCGAAAAGAACAACCTTCGGAAGACATATCATCGCGGTTGGATCGAATGAAAGGGCAGCTAAGCTTTCTGGGATAAATGTAGAGAAAGTGAAATTAAGGGTATACGCTCTTATGGGGCTGCTCGTGTCAATAGCCGCTATTATCCAAGTTTCGCGAATTGGTTCTATGGACTTTTCTAATGCGGGTAGAGGAATGGAAATGGATGCAATCGCTGCAGCGGTTGTTGGAGGAACAAACATGATGGGTGGAAGAGGTTTCATTCTGGGAACTGTCTACGGTATGCTAATCATTGCCGTTATGAACAACCTTCTTAACCTATTCGGGGTTCCGCCATTTTTAAGGGAAGCATTTAAAGGGGTTATTGTAATCGCAGCTGTTTTATTGCAGAAGAAAGAGAAAACTTCATAAGATCTCCGGACACAAAAAGCATTTCTTTTTAAAGGAGAAATGCTTTTTATATTGAAATATTTTAATATGGGAAGTTTAGGAAATGAGAGGTTTCTTATGAAGACGAAAAATAAGTTGATTCGCATGACCAAGGTTCTTTCGATGGCTTTAATGATTTTTAGTAAAATTTACTGGTATAAACTTCGTAGAAAGCCACAGGCTGAATGGGATAAACTTTGGGTGCAGATAGGTGCAAATTTTCGAAATACGCTTTTTGAATTAGAAGGTTTATTGATTAAGGTTGGACAAATCTTAAGTACTAGAACAGATCTTCTTCCAAAACCTTTTATTAAGCAAATCGAAGATCTAACAGATAAGGTTCCTTCTTCAGATTGGAGTAATGTTGAAAGGATTCTTAAAGACGAGTGGGGTAGGCCAATTCATTCCATTTTTCAATCAATCAAGAAAGAGGCGATTGCTTCTGCGTCCATTGGTGAAGTATATCAGGGTGTTCTTAAAAATGGAGCAAGGGTTGCAATTAAGGTCCAAAGGCCAGATATTCATTCCATATTAAAAACGGATTTTCGGTCGTTAGCAATCATTATTTGGTTTGCTGATCATTTTGTACCAGTTCCGAAGGGGTTTATTAATTTCAAGGTACTATTTAAGGAAATAAAACAAGTAATTGAGAGAGAGTTAGATTATACAAAGGAACGACAAACTCTTGGGTCCTTTTCCGAGCGGTTTAAGGATATGAACGATCTCAAAATTCCTATGGTCTACCAAGAATACTGTACTTCAAAGGTTCTTGTAATGGAATGGGTTGATGGAATAAAAATATCAAGTATCGAGGGTATCCAATCCATTGACCGGAGAAAGATTGCCCAGAGTTTAATAGAACTATTCCTTCCACAATGGCTGGAACCAGGTATGTTTCATGCTGACCCACACCCAGGTAACCTTCTGCTATCAAAGGAAGGGAAAATCATCTTACTTGATTTCGGGATGGTTGGGGAAATCTCGAAAAAGGATGCGAAACATTTTCAAGGGTTAATTGAAAGCTTTCTTACCAAGAATTATTCGAAAACGGTTGATTGCTTATCACAATTAGGATTTTTATTACCTGAGGCTGATCATCGAACAATGGAAAAACTGTTAGAGGAATTAATGTCGTTTGAACTGTCTCAATTAAAGGAAATAGACCTTATTGCCTTTAAACGCGACCTGAATGATATCATTCAAGCACTACCAATCCAAGTCCCAACACGATATATCTTTTTAGGGCGATCCTTTGTAGCAATTGAAGGAATTATTCTTAATCTAATCTCTGAGGATGATGTATTAGAATTAGTAAAACCAGTGTTCACGAACTGGTTGAACAAGGAAGGCAATCAGAAATGGTCATTGGTCTGGCAATGGATTCAGGCACAGCCGATTTTTAAGATTTTCCATTCAATCCAACAGTTTTTACAGTTACCTCACAAATTAGAGGATTTGAAGGAAATTGAACAAAGAAGAGAATTTCAATTTACGGTTTATGAAACATATAAAAAGCATCTATTTCAGTTGTCATTACTTGGCATTATAGGAATTGCGGCCAGTATTTTTACTTCGCATTTAATCTTGCTTTACTTTTCAGGTGGGCTAACATCAATTTCTTGTATTGGATATTTTAATGTGACACATAAACAGAAAAAATGGATGAGGTACATGCATGAAAAACGGAGATGAAAAAGGAGTGTTTATTTTGGCTGAAATTGATGAGTTGAAATTGAGCAAACCAGCATTACGTGCGTTGCATGGTGCGGGGTATATCATGTTAGAACAGTTCACAAAACTAACTGAGAGAGAAGTATTGGCTTTACATGGTGTGGGTCCTACTGCCATTAGGGAGCTTCGATTAGCACTAGGGGAAAAGGGACTTGCTTTTAAAACAGAAGCGTAAAGTAGAATCGCGAGGGTTATTCCCCGCGATTTTCATGTTCTACACTTTGTTTAGTTTGATTGTACATGTAACGAATCATCTTCATTGTTCTACTACCTTGAATCATGATGATAATCGTATAGATTGTTGTTAAGATAACCGCAAAAATCCCAATATAAAACAATGTTGTGATTTTGGTTGCTCTACTAATCATTTCATACCTCCAATTAGTTTAGGTTATTTGTAGTTTTTACGACTTAGATGAGATTATCCGTTTTCTTTAAATTGGACTTCAACCGCCCTAATCGTTTGTGTGATACACTGTTAGCAATAGGCTAAAAGGGGAATTCAAATGTCTGACACTATAAAAAAACCTACATTAGTAATCATTGCAATCGCATTGGGTGCGATTTTAAATCCGCTTAATACCACGATGATCACGGTTGCCTTACCTTCGATTCAGCAAGATTTCATGCTTTCTTCAAAGGAGGTTTCGTGGTTGATCGCCTCCTATTTTATTGTTAGTGCTATTTTTTTACCAATTATCGGTAGACTCAGCGATCATTATGGTAGGAAAAAAATCTTTCTCATCGGTTTATTACTCGTTTTACTATCATCAGTTTTAGCTCCGTTGTCACAAAATATGATGACATTACTTAGCCTGAGATTGATTCAAGCCATTGGCACTTCAGCTCTCTATCCTGCAGGGATTGGAATGGTCCGCTTATATATTAAACAAAATCAAAATCGGGTAATCGGAACATTAGCGGTGTTCGCAACAACATCCGCAGCATTTGGACCAACCATTAGTGGACTGCTTATTCAATATGGGGGCTGGCCGGTTATTTTTTATGTGAATCTTCCAGTCATTTTCCTTTCGGCATTTTTAACAGTATTATATATTCCAAAAGACGAGCCAACTAAAGGGACTGTTTTTAAATGGGACGTCATTGGAATGCTGTTATTTAGTGCCTTCATCACAAGTTGGATGGTCTTTTTGCTATCATTGGAAGGCGGATTTACTATAGGTTTCTTCGTCCTTGCACTAGGATTATCCTTTCTTTTTTATACATACGAAAAAAAGAAGGCAGATCCGTTAATCAATGTTGTATTTTTGGGAAAGAATCCGACTATTTCCGTTGTTTATGCACAGTACATTCTTTCAACTTTGATATTCTTTTCTATCTTGTTGTTCACACCAACTTATTTACAGGAAGTGATCGGTTTAGGTTCGGAATATACAGGTTTGATGATGTTGGCGCTATCCGTATGCGCAATGATCACAACGCCAATTGTAACAAGGTGGGCAGAAAGAGTGGGATACCGAGTTCCATTGCTTGTAGGGGCTGCAGTAGGCATTGTGGGAGTAGGATTCCTGTTTACGACAACGAAAAATTCTTCATTGCTCTGGATAATCATCGTTTTAGCGTTGTTTGGAATCAGTAATGGACTAATGAACATTAGCCTCCAAAACCTATTGTATAGTTTTATCAGCGTTGCCCAGTCGGGGATCGCATCAGGTCTTTTAATGACCTCAAGGTTTATTGGGAATATTTTAGCCTCAAGCATATATGGTGTTGTGTTTGCCGTTGGACTACATGATAGTAGCAAAAATTCAATGACAATCGCATTATTGGCCGTTTCACTTGTTATCATACCTGGAATGCTCTACGTAACGAATCAAAAAATAAAGACGGAACAGTGGTAAAGAAAAAGCCATCATGCAATTGGTGCATGTTGGCTTGTTATTGTGTTACAAAATAATACCAAAAATTAAGAAGGATTCTCTCTTTTTTCCACGAACTATTCAGTTAGACTTTTTTTCAATTCTAAAAATGCTTCAACTGAGTCATCAAGCAGCCTTTCACGATTCTTATCTTCATTGACATCTGTATCCACTTCCATCTCAGAATTAAAAATGCCATATGTATCTTTTGGATCGAAAGAGTTTTGTTTCTCTTTTGGCATATACACTTCACCTCTTAAAGGTAGTGTAGGCAATCTAATGAAAAATACTCTACCTTCTTATGGGGCGTTCAAGTGTTAAAATTTCGTCGTCAAGTGAGGCGAACTGTTGGTCCACCACTGCTTTAACGTCATGTACAGCAGCATTATAAATATGTGGTGCTAGTTTTTCTTTTACAAAATGTAAGACCTGTTCAGCAGCAAACTCACTGATTTCCTCGTCTCTTTCTAGCGAGAAAAAGGATTGTATGTCCGAAATCATCATTTGCTGTTGTTCTTTCGATAGCTTTATAAACAATCAAAACACTCCTAATCTAATAAAGGTGGAAGCATAATGAAATTAAAAACAATTTTAATTCTAATAACACTTCTTATTGTTTTACTATACTGTTTTACGTACGTACCTCACAAGATTTTTGATATTAATCCCGATGAGGTTTCAAAAATACATATTGTAGACGGAAATTCTGGATACAGAACGGATATTACATCCGAAAAAGATATCAACCGTATTATTACGAGTCTAAATGAAGTGACATTTAAGAAAGGAAAGCTTTCGGCTGGTTATATGGGATATCGATTTGACACAACGATTTACGATACGAACGGCGAGACCATGAAGGAGTTAATCATTAATTCAAGTGACACCATTAGGTATAAAGGGTTCTTTTATACATCTACTGGTACGCAACTTGAATATGAGTTCATCGACGAGCTAGTAGAAAAATTAGTGAGTAAACAAGAAAATCAAAATCAAAACTAAGTTGTAATACGAAAAAGGATGAGCCTTTGGTATTCGAGTTTCGTTTTGAGTTGAAAACAGACCACCTATCATATCAAACGATACGATTTTTAATGAAAAAAATTAAAGTTACAAAATCTAATATAAAATAATAACAAAATAATTTCGGACAAGGAAAGGTAGAATGAACGAGGTTGAGTCCGAAGAAGAGATATCTTCAGACAAGGAAAGGTAGAATGAACAAGGTTGAGTCCGAAGATGAGGTATCTTCGGACAAGGAAAGGTAGAATGAACGAGGTTGAGTCCGAAGATGAAGTATCTTCGGACAAGGAAAGGTAGAATGAACAGGGTCGAGTCCGAAGATGAGGTATCTTCGGACAAGGAAAGGTAGAATGAACAAGGTTGAGTCTGAAGATGAGGTATCTTCGGACAAGGAAAGGTAGAATGAACGAGGTTGAGTCCGAAGAAGAGATATCTTCAGACAAGGAAAGGTAGAATGAACAAGGTTGAGTCTGAAGATGAGGTATCTTCGGACAAGGAAAGGGTGAATGAACAAGGTTGAGTCCGAAGATGAGGTATCTTCGGACAAAGAAAGGTAGAATGAACGAGGTTGAGTCCGAAGATGAAGTATCTTCGGACAAGGAAAGGTAGAATGAACAAGGTTGAGTCTGAAGATGAGGTATCTTTGGACAAGGGAAGGTAGAATGAACAACGTTGAGTCTGAAGATGAGGTATCTTCGGACACGGGACATAAAAAACATCGTGGTTGAGTCCGAAGTCTAGTAATTTGAATTTTTTATAAGATGAAATCCGTATTAGGCGTTAATTTATCAAATAAAAGCGTGAATTCATATGTGAATTCACGCTAAAAATGTACTGTGATTTACTGTTTGGAACCTTGGAGCGGAACCCTTAGCTCATCCTTTTAAAATTAGTAGATTCGGTCACCATTAAAGATTGAGTTCTTAACGATCACATAATCAACGTGGCGGATGGAATCTAGTTTCGTTCCACCAGCATAAGAGATAGAGGACTGAAGGTCTTGTTCCATTTCTTTTAGTGTATCCTTTAATGAACCTTTGTGCTCCACATAGATTTTCTTACCTTCAACATTTTTCTTTTCACCTTTTTGGAATTCAGAAGCTGAACCGAAGTATTCCTTAACTAACTTACCTTCGACTTCTGTTGTTTCACCTGGGGACTCTTCATGTCCTGCGAAAAGGGATCCAATCATCACCATTTTTGCACCGAAACGTATTGATTTTGCGATATCACCATGAGTACGGATACCACCGTCAGCAATAATTGGCTTAGTTGCAGCCTTCGCACACCAACGAAGTGCAGCTAGTTGCCAGCCGCCAGTTCCAAATCCAGTTTTAATTTTTGTGATACACACTTTACCAGGCCCGATTCCAACCTTTGTAGCATCAGCTCCAGCATTCTCTAGTTCTCTTACTGCTTCTGGTGTACCAACGTTACCCGCAATTACGAAGCTTTTTGGTAAATGTGCTTTAATATGTTTAATCATTTCGATAACTGAATTTGAATGTCCATGTGCAATGTCAATTGTAATAAATTCAGGTACAAGATTTTCTTCAGCAAGTTGTTCCACGAAAGTGTATTCCTCAGGCTTTACTCCAACACTGATAGAAGCAATTAAACCGCGAGATTGCATATCCTTAATAAAATCAACACGTTTTTCTGGGTTGAAACGGTGCATGATATAGAAATAGCCATTTTCAGCTAAAAATAGTGCAATGTTCTCGTCTATAATAGTCTGCATGTTTGCAGGGACAACCGGAAGTTTAAATGTGTGGCCGCCAAATTCGACTGTAGTGTCACACTCTGAACGACTGTTAACAATACATTTTGCAGGGATTAACTGAATATCTTCATAATCAAATACATTTTCCATTCAAAAAACACTCCTAAAACCGAATATTATTTTCTTGGTTGTTTAATAATGTTCGTACATTAGATAATTTACATGATTTTTAAACCGTTGTCAAAGCATTTTTAGTATTGACCTACGAAATAAGGAATAACCAAGAAAAAAAGCCTGCGTTGTTCGCAAGCTTGCACTATAAAATATCATTCAATTCTGAATCAGAATAAACGGAGATTAAGATTACAGCCTTTGTATCTCCAATGTTTTTAACGAAATGAGGGACGCTTGCATTCCAGCTGAAAGAATCTCCCTCTTCAACTATAACTGAATCTTCCCCTTGTTCAGCAAGAATTTTCCCTTGTAAGACCAAGTGGCATTCCTCCCCTTCATGGGCGTTAGGTTCTCCCATTGAAGCACCAGGTGGACATTCTACAATCATCATACGTAGCCCACCCTTAGAGGTGAGGTGTTCCACTTTTAAATTGTTAAAGGAGGTAGTTGTTCTATCATCTTTACGGATGACACGCATATGTTCTTTCTTTTCCAATAACAAGTAGGGAAGTGGAATCTCAAGAAAATCAGCGATTGTTTTTAGTGTATTTATGGATGGAGATGTATTATTGTTTTCTACATTACTAATGAATCCTTTTGATAGACCAGTGCCTTCACACATTTGGGCGATTGTGATCTTTTTTCGGTTTCGTATCGCACGAATTTTTGTACCAATATCCATATCTGTACCTCACATGTTTTCTAGTATGAAACTTAATTTAATAGTAGCAAAAAAAGTGTTGACAAGCTACTAAGTATATTGTTATCTTATAAACAACAAATATTCATATTAGAAAACAACAAGAACCGTTTAAGGTTTTTCTTTTTTTGGTCTCTCGGTTCACTAATATGAATATTTTATTTCTATAAAAATATTACTCGATTAGATTACTAATTAGTAAATAACATCCAAGGAGGGGGACATTACTTGAATTCACCATTTACCTATGAACTTCGCCATCCTACAACAATTGATCCCGATAAAAAATATCCTGCTCTATTTTTAATGCACGGTATGGGGAGCAATGAACAAGATCTTCTTTCGTTAGTAAAAGGGTTGGAGGATATTTTTTATATATTTAGTATTCGTGGGCCATTAGCACAGCCACCGGGTTATGCATTCTTTACAATTGAGGGGTATGGCAAACCGCACAGAGAGGTATTCGACAAAAGCATTGGTCAACTGAAGAATTTTCTTGACTATGCTTCGAAAAATTATTCGATTGATCAAGAAAATATATATTTATTAGGATTTAGCCAAGGTGCCATTGTTTCAATGACTTTAGGGCTCGCCTTAGGAAATCGTATTAAGGGTATTGTTGCATTGAGTGGGTATATTCCTGCCTTCGTTAAAAAGGACTATGATACACAACCCGTCGAAAACCTTTCTATCTTCATTTCTCATGGGGAAAATGATCCTGTTCTTCCTTTTGAATGGGGAGTGGAGAGTAAGGAGTTTTTTGAAAAGCAAATGGCAATTGTAAGTTTTCATTCTTATCCAGAAGGACATACCGTTTCATTACAAAATTATCGTGATTTAATTGAATGGATCACTAACATTCTAAAAAATGGGGGAAATACAAATGGAAAATAAATTTGAATTAGGTCAATTAATTATTAGAGTGGTTTTAGGTATTACGTTTTTTATTCATGGGCTAGATAAGTTCCAAGGAGGAGTTGAAAATACTGCTGGTTGGTTTGAGAGCATAGGAATTCCTGGTGTTGTGGCTTATGGTGTAGCAATTATTGAATTTGTTGGAGGACTTATGTTAGTTCTTGGCTTATTTAGTCGAATCGTTTCTATTCTTTTTGCTGTAGTCATGGTTGGAGCCATTGTGAAAGTAAAACTTGCAATAGGGTTTCTAGGAAACGGTCAGATGGCAGGTTATGAATTAGACCTAGCGTTTCTTGCAATGGCTATGATGCTCGCAATAACTGGTTCTAAGGCACTTGCTCTTGACCAATTTATTGGTAAAGGGAAAGAGAATAAGACAACTTCAGTAAACTAATTAAAAGAAGCATTACCTCCTGTGAGGTAATGCTTCTTACTTAAACTTTACATTGATTACGACAACTTCAGATCTTGTTCCAAGCCTGAGGGGAGGACCCCATGTACCGAATCCAGATGACACAATTGAATTTAACTCTTCTTTTTTCAACAAGCCGTAATCATTTTCATAAAGCAGGTTGGTTAGTAGATTTCCAGGAAATAGTTGTCCTCGATGAGTATGACCAGACAGAATTAAGTCGATTCCGCTTTTCATGGCTTCATCAAGTTCATTTGGTTGATGGTCTAACATAATCAATGGTTTTGAATGTTCAAGGTGTGCAATAAGCTCGTTTATTCCAGCGCGATCATCATCAGTATCATCATTTCTTCCTATTAGATAAAAATCATTTTCTATCATGGTAACTTCATCTGTTAAAACCTCAATCCCGTGCTTTTCCATTTCTTCGACAATTTTTTCATCATCATTACCGTAATAATCATGATTTCCAAGTGTAGCATATACTCCAAGCGGTGCCTTGATTTCCGTCATGATTTTACCCATATTCTTCTGTAAAAATGGTTCAATATGATCGTCGATTAGATCACCAGGGATTAACACGATATCTGGACTAGTTTCTTCTACTAAATGGGCGAACTTTTTAAGATGGTTTTCACCAACAATACTACCCAGGTGAAAATCTGAAGCCATTAAGATTTTCAAATTGTCCCGTTCAGAGCTTTTGTTAATCGTAACTTCATAGTTCCTCTCAACTGGACTCCATGCATAGTAAGTTCCGACACTCAAAATAAGGACATACGTAAAAATTACACCAAAGCCAATTATGCGAATACCTTTCTTTTTAAATAGGAAGAATAATAGAATTGCAATGGGCAAAAGGACGAGTCCATAGCCTGTTAATGTTAACCAATAATAACCAATTGTCTGTAAGACTGCAGAGGAAGTTGAGTAACCCACAAAAATGCTTAATGATAAAACAAGTATAACCAATATGTATGTCTTTTTATGTCGAAATGAAAATGAGTGTTCAAGCCAGTTCCATCCCATATACCCAAAAAAGAAGCACATACCACAATAAACTAAGAGAAATAGGAAAATTGCAAGAAAAAACATAGTTCGAATAGCCCTTTCCAAAAAAAGTAATTTCTATTACAGTAGTATAATTGAAAGAGATTGTTTCGTCTTTCAATTTGCTCTTTTTTGTAAAGGAAAAGTGGTCATAATTTTGAAGGATCTAACGTATTTTATAAAAGTTTGTAAAAATGGTGTACAGGCTGGATTGTAAGGGGATACATAAGTTGCAAGAAAATTTCGGGGTTTTTTAGGACTCTTGACATTTTAAAGAAACGTAGTAAAGTAAGTGAATGTACCGCAAATGTAAATTTTATTACGTATGTTAATAATTTGTTCATATTTACTTGATAGAATGGTTTTTGAGTTTTCGTAGAAGAGATAATAATTTTTTTGTTTATATCGAAGGTAGGTGCAATCATGAAAAAGAACATTCTAAAACGTGGTCAAAATATCTTCACTAGCTTTTTTGGCTTTTATTTATTAGCAGTTTTTCTCCTATGGATGAAAACATTTATTTCACAATCAACTGAATTTAACTTAAATATTGATAACTCTTTACAGACATTTCTATTATTATTAAATCCACTTGGATCGGCTTTATTTTTCTTAGGTTTTTCATTTTTGGGTAAAGGGAAGAAAAGATATAGAAGACTTCTTATTATCTATTTTCTAATGTCATTCCTTTTATACGCTAATATTATGTATTACCGATTCTTTAGTGACTTTATTACATTGCCAACATTGTTTCAAACTCAAAACTTTGGAGATGTAAGTGGAAGTATTACTTCTCTTTTAAAACCATATGATTTCTTGTTCTTTGTTGACTTTTTTGTATTGGTAGCACTTATGGTCTTCAAAGTTATCAAGGTTGAAACAACAACAAGCTTGAGAGGAATTAAAGTGGCTGCATTATTCGCTTTTGCGATTTTGATTTCAGCTGTAAACCTTACTCTTGCAGAGGCTGATCGTCCACAACTTTTAACACGTGGATTTGACCGCCACTACATTGTGAAATATCTTGGTATGTACAACTATACCATTTATGATGCTGTTCAAAGCACAAAAGCTTCAACGCAAAGAGCGTTAGCAGACAGCAATGACAGTATTGAAGTGATTAACTATACGAAGGCAAACTATGCTGAACCGAATCCGGAGTATTTTGGAGTAGGTAAAGGGATGAACGTTATTTACCTTCACCTTGAATCCATGCAGAACTTTTTAATTGACTACAAGGTGAACGGGGAAGAAGTAACGCCATTTCTTAACTCACTAACTAAAGAAGAAAATACAATGTATTTTGATAATTTCTTCCATCAAACTGCTCAAGGTAAGACTGCAGATGCGGAGTTTATTCTTGAAAACTCAATGTATGGTCTACCGCAGGGTTCAGCCTTTACAACAAAAGGTATGAACACATATCAAGCGGCACCAGCAATTCTTGGTCAGCAAGGCTATACGTCAGCTGTGTTCCACGGTAACTCAGGAAGCTTCTGGAACCGTAATGAAATTTATAAGTCTTTTGGCTATAATCACTTCTTTGATTCAAGCTTTTATCAAATGAATTCAGAAGATCTTGCTGAATATGGACTTATGGATAAGCCATTTTATGAACAGTCTGCGGATTTAATAGATACATTACCGCAACCATTTTACTCAAAATTTATTACAGTAACGCATCACTATCCGTACAAAATCAGTGAAGAGGATGCAACTATTGCGCCTCATACAACAGGTGATCGTTCTGTTGATGGATATTTCCAAACTGCACGTTATGCAGATGAAGCTTTAGAGCAATTCTTCAATGACTTAAAAGAAAAAGGATTATACGATAATTCGATAATCATTATGTATGGTGATCACTATGGTATTTCGGAAAACCATAATAAAGCCATGAAGCAAGTATTAGAAAAAGAAGAAATAACTGCTTTTGATAATGCATCTCTACAGCGAGTACCATTGTTTATTCGTGTTCCAGGAATGGAAGGTGGGGTTAAGCATCAATACGGTGGTCAAATCGACCTTCTTCCAACACTTCTACACTTGCTTGGAATTGATACAAAAGAGTATGTTCAATTTGGAACTGATTTATTATCTGAACAGCATGATCAAGTAGTACCATTCCGTAATGGTGATTTCGTAAGTCCAACTATTTCATCAGTCGATGGTAAGTTTTATGATTCTACGACTGGAGTTGAAGTTGCAGAAGATCAATTAGATTCTGCAAAGAAACTTCAAGACATCGTTGAAGAAAAATTAGCCACTTCTGATAAAGTTGTAAATGGAGACTTGTTACGTTTCTATACACCACCAGGTTTTGAACCTGTTGATCGTTCAGATTACAATTATTTAATTGATGAAGAATCAGCTGAATAATAAGTAGAAGCTACCTAAGGAGTTCTTAGGTAGCTTTTTTGATGGCAAAAGGGGATTTTGGGGCAGTATAACGGATATGAGAATATGTCAATGTATTGATAATCGTAAGGAGAAGTCGTGATGAATAAGAGTAAACATTCAGGTGACAGTAGATACAAGGTTGCTAAAAAAGAGGCAGTTATTGGGATAGGACTAGCGGTTTTTAACTTCCTATGGTGGTTTGGCTTTGCATATGGTCTAGGGTCAAAGCCTGTTAAAGAGTATACATATATTTTGGGTTTGCCTAGCTGGTTTTTTTACAGTTGTGTGGTTGGTTTTTTAGTTGTTGTTATGTTAGTCATCATTCTTGTAAAAATGGTATTTAAAGAGGTACCGTTTGATGAAAACGAGGGAGGTGACTCCTTATGAATTGGGGAGTATTGATACCTTTCATAGCTTTATTAGTGATTATTTTTATTGTGGGTATATATGCAGCAGGCCGTTTAAAAGAGAGTACTGGATTTCTCCAAGATTATTTTCTTGGGAGTCGGGAGTTAGGTGGATTTGTACTTGCAATGACAATGGTCGCTACCTATGGAAGTGCCAGTAGCTTTATTGGCGGCCCTGGCGCTGCTTACACGATGGGGCTAGGATGGGTACTACTGGCGATGATACAAGTAGTTACCGGTTATTTTGTTCTTGCGGTTTTAGGGAAAAAATTTGCGATTGTTGCACGAAAAATACATGCTGTTACACTCATTGATTTTTTAAAGGAGCGATACAAATCAAAATGGGTGGTTTTGCTATCAGCAGGCAGTATAATTATCTTTTTGTTTGCGTCAATGTCCGCCCAATGGGTAGGTGGGGGAAGATTAATTGAATCGTTAACAGGTTTGTCCTATACGAGTTCTTTGTTCATTTTTGCACTTTCCATTTTAATTTATGTAACGATTGGTGGATTTCGAGCTGTAGCTTTAACAGAGACGATACAAGGGATCATCATGTTTATTGGGACTTTAATCATCCTAATTGGAACAATTATCGCTGGCGGTGGTGTACCAGCGATAATGAAAGAGCTGGTATCTGAAAATCCAAGTCTCGTATCACCGTTCGGCCATGATGGCTCCCTTACTCCCTTATATTTATCATCCTTTTGGATTCTTGTAGGGATTGGAGTTGTTGGATTGCCACAAATAGCTGTCCGAGCTATGTCGTACAGGCATTCAAAGGCAATGCACCAAGCGAAGATAATTGGGACCATAGTTGTTGGATTTATTATGCTTGGTATGCATTTATCAGGGGTATTCGCAAGAGCCATTATTCCGGGGGTTGACGTTCCTGATACGGTTATGCCATTGCTTGCAATGGAGGTATTACCGGCTTGGTTAGCTGGAGTTGTTCTTTCTGCACCGATGGCAGCGATTATGTCTACCGTTAACTCCTTATTATTAATCGTTGGTTCATCGATTGTAAAAGATATCTACCTGAACTACATAAAACCTGATGCATCAGATATAACAGTTAAAAGACTGAGTATGTCGGTCACAGGGTTGATTGGAATTCTTGTCTTTTTATTAGCAATCAACCCTCCTGATCTACTCATTTGGTTGAATTTGTTTGCGTTTGGTGGTCTTGAAGCAGCTTTTATCTGGCCAGTTGTACTTGGTTTATATTGGAGAAAAGGTAATAAATATGGGGCTATTTCTTCCATTCTTGTAGGAGTGGGAAGTTATATTCTAATTCATACAATCTCACCAGAACCATTTGGTATGCATTCAGTTGTCCTGCCAGTACTATTCTCCCTCATTTCGTACATTGGTGTGAGCTTACTGGTGAAGGAAAAAGACCTCGAACATTTACGTAATATGGATGCGAAATTTTATTAATCGACAAGTGTGCACTTGTCGATTTTTTTATGATGGCCGAATACAGTTCAATATGATACGATTTGAACAAAAGAAATTAGCTTAAGGGAGGTTTTACGCTTTGAAAAATTTGAAGATTGCGTCAATACCTGGGGATGGGATAGGGAAAGAAGTAGTTCCTGCAGCGATAGAGGTTTTACATACAGTAGCAGGCATACATGGTGGTTTGAAATTTGATTTTATCGAGTTTCCATATAGCTGCGAATATTATTTAGAGCATGGTGATATGATGGCACCAGATGGTCTTGAACGATTAAAGGATTTTGATGCCATATTCCTTGGGGCGGTTGGAAATGTGAAGCTTGTTCCCGATCATATTTCCCTTTGGGGGCTATTAATAAAGCTTCGTCGTGAATTTGAGCAAGTGATTAACATTCGACCTGCAAAACTTTTAAAAGGAATTCGTTCACCCCTATTTAACCCGAAGGACTTTGATTTACTTGTCGTTCGAGAAAATAGTGAAGGGGAATATAGTTCTGTTGGAGGCAGAATTTTTCAAGGAGAAGAAGAAATAGCGATTCAAAATGCAATTTTTTCAAGAAAGGCAACAGAACGGGCGATGCGCTATGCGTTTGAATTGGCGAAGAAGCGCAAACAACATGTAACCAGTGCGACCAAATCAAATGGAATTATCTATTCAATGCCATTTTGGGATGAAATATTTCAGGACGTAGCGAAGGATTATCCTGAAATTAGGACAGACTCACAGCATATTGACGCTTTAGCGGCCTTCTTTGTGACGCGTCCAGAACGGTTTGATGTTATTGTTGCAAGTAATCTTTTCGGAGATGTTTTAACAGATCTAGGTGCTGCCATTATGGGGAGTATTGGTGTTGCGCCAGCTGCGAATATTAATGTGAATGGAAAATATCCTTCGATGTTTGAGCCTGTGCACGGGTCTGCTCCAGATATCATTGGGAAAGGGATCGCAAATCCAATCGGTCAAATTTGGACAGCGAAAATGATGTTAGACCATTTTGGTGAAGAGGAACTTGGTTCGCAGTTGTTAAGTGTTATTGAGAGTGTAACAAGTGATGGCATTTACACCGCGGATATCGGTGGGACTCATTTGACGTCTGAGGTTACAACCGAGATCATTGCTAGATTAAAAGCATAATAGAAAATGTGAAAATTATTTCCTATACATAAAAAAACCCCCACGATAAATGGGGGTTAACCGCGATAAACACTATCACATGTATTTGCCTGTGGTTCGTAATAACAATGGTCTTTGAATTGTCCTGCAAATGGTTGACCGTACCAGGTAGGTGGACATGGAGCATATGGATTAAAATACCAAAGTGAATACTTTGAAGGATGCTCTCGCCAAAAAGTTAAGGTTTGCCTTGCCAATTTTCTTTCAACCTCTCTTGCGGGGTTATAGAATAGATTCCCTTTTTGTACCGCTTCAAAGGAAAAGTTTCCTCCTTGTACTTGATAAATCACGTCCCTAATTGTTCTTACATCTTTAAAATCTAAACAATCCGCTACAGCTCGATTGACAATGACGTTACCAACCATAAGCATGCCTTGGCGACCTTCGCCTTCAGCTTCTGCCCTCATCATCCTTGCTACTAAATCAACGTCTTTGTTTGTATGTTTTACTCTTGCCATTTTCCATCACCTCTACAAAAATTGTATGAAAACTGACTCAAAAGATGTCGGTTTTCAATAAATTTAACTCCAATTTCCAAACTGATACCCCACTGGTCACCAAAAATATGCTATTTTTGTTTATTGATTCAACTTCTATAAAAATAGGAAATAATGAAACTTTATTGATATTGTTATCGTAAATATGTTGAATACGATTTTTCATAAGGAGCTGCTAGAAGTGAGTGATATAAAATTAGAAAATCAATTATCCCCCGCTTTTCCCAAAATTAGAATAATATCTGAATCGATTTCGAATATTATCGGATTTTTGGTGCTGGGATTATTGTTCTGGTTGAATTATTATTTTTCCTGGCCAAATTGGGCTTTTTGGATTTTGATTGCTTTGTTCGCGTTTGCCATCCTCGGAGCGATTTGGTCATTTATTGAACCCCACTTGAATTATCGAAACTGGAGTTATCAATTTGATGATGAATACCTTCAAATGCGTTATGGAGTTCTAACGAAAGAATGGGTGACCGTGCCAATGACGAAAATCCAGTCCGTTTCGACAATTCAAGGTCCCATTCTGAAAAAATATCATGCAAGTTCCATTAAAATCGAAACAATGGGTTCATCTCATACAATACCTGCTTTGGAAGAGGGGATTGCTCTCGAATTAAGAGAGAGATTAGCAGATTATGCAAAGTTAAAGGAAGTTGATGAATAATGAAATACCACCCACTCGGTATTGGTTTCAAGATCTATCAACTAATAAAGAACAACTTCATCTTGTTGGTACTATTGTTTATTATTCAAAGAGATTCAGAGTCTTGGTACTTTGTATATGGAAGGTATGCGTTTTTAGTATTTGTTTTCTTGCGATTGCTTTACATAGTAGCTAGTTGGTTTGTGGAAAAATATGAGTGGAAAGACCGTACTTTCCTAATCCATAAAGGACTTTTTGTGAAGAATACAAGCACTATTCCGTTTTCGAGAATCCAAAACGTCACTCGAAAAACCACCTTCTTTCATAAAATTGCTGGTTTGACATCTCTTACTTTTGAAACCGCAATGGACGGAGAAGATGATTCAATCCATTTTGACGTTATATCAAAGAAACATGCCGATTTTCTAATTGACCTCGTTCAGACTGGTAAGGAGCAGGCGGGAGCGCCACAATTTAAAAATGTAAAGTCAATTCATGAAAATCATGCACTAGATGCTAAAGATGAAAAGTTAGTAGAAAAATACGATGATGTTGTACAAGCATTCGTAGAAAGTGGACAACAAAATGACTTGGAAATAAGCCGTCATGTTCATTTTTCGCCAGAAAGGAAGGACCTATGGAAGGCTAGTTTTACATCCCTAAGCTTCCTAGCTATTATTCCGATTATTTTTGCTGGACTGGATACGTTAAGTACATTCTTACCTGATACCAATCAGCTGGAAGGAGTACTTGAGGTCTTGCTTGCAAGTAAATGGCTATTTGTTATTGTTCTGATTATTGCTATCATTATTGCCGTTACATTTGGTGTGGCACGAACATTTATCCGGTATGGAAAATATGAAATTTCTTCAGATGCACGATATATCTTTATAGACCGAGGGGTACTTGATGAAAGTTATTTTGCGATTGAAAAAAAGAAAATTCAGGGTCTAGAGATAAGGCAAACGTTGTTGAAGCGAATATTTGGGTTAGCGGAAGTAAAATTAATCAGTTCTGCGAATCCAAATAAAGGCGATGAATCCATCAATGTGAATTCACTTTATCCATTTTTACCTCTCCAAAAAGCATATGAATTAATTGAAGAATTGCTACCAATCTATCAGGTGAAATTAAGTAAATTAGAAAGGTTACCTCGTAAATCGTTATGGGTAAAATTACTGAAACCAAGCTGGTTATGGCTTATAGTAACAATTGGATTATTTTACTTTAAACCTGAACTTTTTGATATTAAGCAATTCTGGTGGATCTTGTCTGTTGTCTTCCTATGCATCATTGTCTTGCAAAGGTTTCTTGATTATCATCATACGAGATATGCTGTAAATGAGACCCAAGTACAATGGTGGCAAGGTGGACTAACAAGTCGCATGTTTATAACCAAAAGAAGACATTTGATTGAAATGTCCTACTCTCAATCTAGATTACAAAAACTTTTCCAAGTTGCTTCCATTACAACGATGAATCGTTCAATCCCAACACATATTGAGACCATTAAAGATATTCCATTACCGTTTGCTCAAGCATTTGAAGAATGGTACTTAAAGCGTCGGGAAGATGTTGATCTTGTTGAAGAACAAAGTAGCAACCAAACGGTATCTAAATAACCGGGGAAACCGTCCATTGAAATCAGAAGCCCTTTCATTTGCTATCTATTTCCTAACTTGTAATAATAAAGGAAATGAATATGAAAGGGGCTAGATTGATGAAAGTTTGTGTAGTTGGTGCTAATGGTCAAATTGGAAAACAAGTGGTGGAGCTTTTAAAGGAAAGTAGTGAGCATACCCCCATTGCGATGGTGCGTAAACAAGAGCAAGAAGCCCATTTTGATAACTTAGGTATTGAAAATGTTTTAGCAAGTATTGCAGATAGTGTTGATAAAATAGCAGAGGCCATTTCAGGCTCTGATGCGATTGTGTTTACTGCAGGCTCAGGTGGACATACAGGTCCTGATCAAACCCTGCTAATCGACCTTGATGGTGCTGTGAAGACTGTTGAAGCAGCAGAAAAGGCTGGCGTTAACCGCTTTGTGATGGTAAGTGCATTAGGTGCGAATCAACGTGAAAAATGGAATGAGGCAATTCGTCCATATTATGTAGCAAAGCACTATGCCGATCGAATACTTGAACAAAGTGATTTAACCTATACAATCGTTCGACCTGGTGGTTTGCTGAATGAAGAAGGCACTGGGAAGATTTCAATTGGGGAGAATTTGACAAGAAATACAATTCCTCGTGCGGACGTAGCAAAAGTGATTGTAGCTTCCTTATCTGAGGAAAATACATATTATCAATCATTTGATCTTGTAAGTGGAGATATTCCGATCGAAGATGCATTGAAAAATGTAAAAGGTGATTAAAAGAGACGCTTGCGACGGTTCGGTCGCAAGCGTTCGTTTTTTATTTCTAATTTTAGGCTCCACCAGCTCTCTAGTCTAAGATAATTGCTTCGGAGGGTAACAAGAACCTTTTGTCAGCACTTGTCATACCTTATATTTGTCGCCAACAAGCTCGGGCTCTGTACTTTTATCATTTATCAGCAGGAAATACTAACCCAATTTGCTTACGAGCTTCATCTAATATTTCCATAACTGCAATCGAATTTACATACGTGTTTACATTGGACTCTAAGGAACCATTTTTAATAAGGTCGATAAATTCTTTTGTTTCGTAATACATGGTGTGCTGTTCTGGGAGCTTAGAGATATCTTCAACTCGACCGTCACGATAGCGGATTTCTACTTTTTCAGGTTCTGAAATTTTATCGATGAGAATACTACCCTGTTCACCCTGTATTTCAGAAGGGATATAGGAATTTGTAATTTTTGAAAACATTACCGTACCTTCCATGTCTTTATAATGGGCAAGTATGGCTCCTTCCCCATCGACACCAGAATTGAGCATAAACCCACTTGCTTTAATTGAATCTGGCTTTCCGAATAATTGTACCATCGGATAAATACAATACACGCCAATATCCATTAATGAGCCATTTGAAAATTCAGGTTTAAAAGCATTTAATACATTTCCTTCCTTATAAGCATCGTAGCGGGATGAATATTGGCAATAGCTTGCGAAATAACGACGTACAGGTCCGATTTTATGTAAGTTCTCCCGAATGCTTGAATAGGATGGGAGAAAGCCTGACTTGAGTGCCTCCATTAACAACACATTATTTTCTTTTGCGGCCTTAATCATTTCCATTAGCTCACTCGTATTTGAGGCAATTGGCTTTTCACAAAGAACATGTTTTCCGTGTTTCAAAAGACTAATTGCATAAGAGGCGTGAAAGGAAGTGGGGCTTGCAATGTATACAGCGTCTAGTAAGTCAGATTTCGCCATTTCCTCAATCGAAGTAAAGGTATAAGGTGCATGGTGTTTATTAGCAAATACCTTTGCTCGCTCCTCCGTTCGTGAATAGACAGCTGTTAATGAAAAATCCTCAATTGTATTTGCTGCTCCTAAAAATGAATCTGTAATCCAGTTAGTTCCGATAACTCCAAAACGAATCATAAATTTTCCTCCAAAAATAAAGTATATATATTCATTATAGCAAACATGCAAATTTATAAAATAATGGTAAAATGGGAGAGCACATAACTTTATTCAGCGGAAGTCCACAATTTGCTGGGATTAATGCAGAAAGAGTTACAAGGTGGTCAAACCGATAGAGAATAAAGTTATGGCCTCCGGCGGATGCCACGATTTTTCGCGGTAATTTTTCGAGCAGTAAATCCAAAGACTAAGAACGCCACATCATGTGGCAACGTCTTTATGACCCACTTCCTGTGGGACTAAAAATCGGGCGCAAATACGCCAAGGCGCATTTGATAGTAGGATAGGGATGAGAAATTTGAAAGTTTTTTTTAGTTCATTACAATGGCTAGCCTTTATCATTGCTAGTTCTATAGTAGCCCCAATTGCAATTGCGGCCCTATATGGAATGGACCCAGTTGAGACAGCGAGTTTTGTCCAAAGGACCTTCCTCGTATTGGGATTATCCTGTTTAATACAAGTGTATTTTGGACACCGTTTGCCGATTAATGAAGGACCTGCTGGTTTATGGTGGGGTGTATTTATTATCTATGCAAGCTTAGGTCCGACATTATATGGTTCAGGTGAAGGAACACTTCGGGCAATTGAAGCAGGTATTTTAGTGAGCGGGGTTCTTTTTATGCTCTTAAGTATTTTCGGGATTATTGATCGACTATCGAAATTATTCACGCCAGTTGTAACAGGCACTTATTTAATTTTACTTTCACTACAATTGAGTGGTTCCTTTCTAAATGGCATTTTCGGTGTTGGGTACCGTGGTGCAGAAACGGTTAACTTAAAAATCGCAGGTATTTGTTTATTTATTATTCTATTTACCTTTGTTTTTGCCGAAAAAGGACCTCGTGCTTTAAGACAATACTCCGTTTTAATCAGCTTGGCCCTTGGTTGGATTATTTTTGCTGTACTTGGATTAATCGAACCAACCAATGTTGCGTCATATAAATGGATAGAGGTACCTAAGATCTTTCCTTTCGGTCAGCCGATCTTTGATAGTGGAATGATTACGACCTCAATCCTTGTGACACTGTTGCTTTTAACCAACCTTATAGCTAGTGTAAAGGTCGTTGAACAAGTGCTTCAGTCACAAAATGTATCATTAGAAAAAACTAGATTTCGTCCTGCAGGTTTTATGGCAGGAATAAACCAGATGATAGCTGGACTCTTCTCTGCGGTTGCACCTGTTCCGATATCAGGGGCTGCCGGCTTCATTGCCACTACGAAAGTTAATACAAGACTCCCATTCATTGTTGGAAGTTTCATCTTGGTCGGTATAAGTTTCCTTCCGAAAGTTATGAACTTCGTTTCAGGTTTGCCTGCACCAGTGGGATATGCAACGGTTTTTATCATTTTTGCTAACCTTATGCTTCCGTCTTTAGCAATGTTTGAAACTCTAGAAAACAAATATCAATCCAGACTGATAATCGTTTTTTCATTATTCGTTGGGGTAGGTGCAATGTTTGTTCCTTCAGAAGCGTTTACGGATGTACCACCCATTTTAACTTCAATCTTGAATAATGGTCTCGTCCTTGGAACTGTTGTGGCAGTCTTGATTGAACAAACCGTTTCAAGACTTGGGTCTAAAAAGAAAGAAAGAGTCTAGTCGGAAGTAGTAGAATTATGCTACTATAAAGAAAAATCAGTTAAAAAAGGTAAGGGAGTTCGTCATACTCTACTTTTATCTTGTGTTTCATAGTTTACTAGAGGTGAATGAATGGATACGGTAAAAATGTATACGGCTTTTACGAAGAAAGCCTTTATGAGATCAGCTGCATATCGCTTTGACGTATGGACAAGGCTGGTTTCAAATATCATATTTTTGTTAATGTGGATGTCAATTTGGTTTGCGCTTTATGCTGGCAAAGAAGAGGCGAGTGGAATCTCCCTAACTGCAATGCTTACATATGTTGTTGTCAGTCAGTTTTTAACGGCAGTCAATGGTGCCGGAACGCCGCTGTGGGAACTGCAAGAAAAGGTACGAACTGGAGACATTGCACTCGAACTTATGAGGCCATTTGATGTACCGTTACGTTATTTATTTGCTGACTTTGGAAGTGTAGCTTTTTATATGCTGACTGCACTTGTCCCTTTATATGTTCTCTTGTTTTTCTTTGTTGATTTAAGCCTGCCGACATCATGGATGACATGGATTTTATTTATTATTTCCGGGTTTTTAGGGTTTTTAATACGATACTGTATTGAGCTGACATTTGGATTATTTACATTTTGGCTTATTGAAACAGGAGGAATAGAGGATATCTTCTATTTTTCTGTATCCCTTTTATCAGGCTCAGTCATTCCGTTGTGGTTTTTTCCTGGATGGTTACAAACGTTTGCGACATATTTACCATTTCAAGGGATTTATTTTATTCCAAATGCGATTTTTATCGAAGAAATTAGTGGCAAAGATGTGTTTATTTCAATTGGGATTCAGTTTTTTTGGGTAGCTGTGTCCTATACAATCCTCCGTTTTGTTTGGCGAAAAGCATCAAACAAAGTGATAGTACAGGGAGGGTAAAGGATGACTAAGATTATTGAATATGTTCGTTTGTATTTCCGACTAGTCGGAGCGGGAGTACGTGCCCAAATGCAATATCGGTTTGCGTTCATCATGCGAATTGTTGGTATGGTCGCGGCCTATACGGGAACCGCGGTAACTATGTGGATTATGCTCTATCAATTTAAAGAACTTGGAAAATGGAATTTTTATGAGTTGTTATTTCTTTTTGCGTTAGCTGTTCTATCGTGGGGATTCTGTATTATCCTCTTTTTCCATTTTAGAAGTTTGGACACTTATATTGTGAATGGGACCTTTGACCGTTTTCTTGTTCGTCCAATCAACCCATTTTTTCATTTTATGGCAATGAAATTTGATATTGGAGCTGCCGGTCAATTTATTTTTAGTATTCTTGTATTTATATGGGTTAGCAATGCTATTGATATTCATTGGCAATTTGGAAAAATCCTCTTTTTACTTGGGGCGATTATTGGTGGGATTTTAGTTCAAGGAGGACTGCTTGTCTTCATTTCAGCCATTGCCTTCTGGACGACTAAGTCAGAGCGCTTCTACTGGGTTGTGATGTATCCAGCTCGAAATCTAACGAATTATCCACTTGCTATCTATCCTAAGTTTGTTCAATGGGTAACAGCATTTGTTGTTCCTTTTGGATTTGTGAATTACTTCCCAGCAGCGGTTATATTAGATAAGGATACACCTTATTTTTCTTCCTATATTGGATATTTTACACCGCTTGTGGGTATCGTGTTTTTTGTCATTGCATATTATGTTTGGATGCTCGGCTTAAGTCGATATAAGAGTGCTGGATCGTGATTAAAGGGGTGAATGTGTCTTGGCCATAATTGAAGTAGAACATTTAAACAAAGAATTTAAAATTGCAAAAAGAGAAACAGGTTTTGTAGGGGCCTTAAAAAGCGTCGTAAACCGCCAGTTTGTCACGAAAGAAGCAGTAAAAGATATTTCCTTTTCCATCGAAAAAGGGGAAATGGTTGGATATATTGGACCAAATGGAGCAGGGAAATCAACTACGATCAAAATGCTTACAGGTATTCTTGTTCCATCAAACGGTTCCATTATTGTAAATGGGATTGTGCCGTATGAAAAACGTAAGGAGAATGCGAAAAACATTGGTGTTGTGTTTGGTCAACGGACACAGCTGTGGTGGGATCTCCCGACAATTGAGTCATTTGAATTATTAAAGGAAATATACCGCGTTCCTGATGCGCGTTATAAAGAGAACATGAATACATTCTCGGATATTCTTGGCTTAGGCGAGTTTTTGAACACGCCAGTTCGACAGCTATCATTAGGTCAACGTATGAGAGCGGATATTGCAGCGTCACTTTTACATGACCCTGAGATTTTATTTTTAGATGAACCAACGATAGGACTGGATGTTGTTGCAAAAGAGAAAATGCGTGAATTTATACAGGAAATTAATAAACTTCGCGATGTGACGGTGATCTTAACGACACATGATATGGAGGATATTGAAAAGCTTTGTAAACGAATGATTTTAATTGATCATGGCCAAAAGGTGTATGACGGTGATATAGCAGCAGTTAAGTCTCGTTTCGGAAAAATGCGGACTTTGATTGTTGATGTTGAGGAAAATGGCGTCGATTTACACGTTTCAAATGGTGAGCTCATGAAAGAGGAAGGGAACAGAAAGTGGATCCGTTTCAACCGTGATGATTTTTCCGCTTCGGACGTGATTTCGCAAATTACGCAAACCCATAATATTACTGATTTAACAGTGGAAGAGCCGGAAATTGAGTCGATTATCAGCAGAATATATCAAGAAGGATTTACGAAAGAAGAGGTTCCTGTGAAAGTTTGATATTTTTGACGTGTTTCAGCCCTACAGAGGATTACTTCGTGGGGCTTATTTTTATATCATGGTCGATAAATTTGTGTTATGGCTGTTAATCAGAATTTATGGCTGTTAATCAGAATTTATGGCTGATATTTCATATTTTTGGCCAATAATCGTGATTTATGGTTAATACATAAAAAAGCCCCGAATCAGCTTCGGGGTTTAACCTATTATTTTAAAAAAACAAATATGCCATGCCTACAATGATTGGTAAGGTAATTAACGTACGAAGTAAAAAAATGAATACTAAGTCCAAAAAAGAAACCGGTAATTTTGAACCAAGTAACAATCCACCAACCTCTGACATGTAAATTAACTGAGTGATAGATACTCCTGCAATCACAAATCGTGTCAAATCATTTTCAATATCCGCACCAATAATAGAAGGTAAGAACATATCTGCAAATCCAATGACCATAGTTTGGGCTGCAGCAGCAGCTTCTGGTACTTGAAGAAGCGAAAGAATCGGTACAAATGGAGCCCCTAAATAGGTGAAGAACGGCGTGAATTCCGCAATAATAAGTGCGATTGTTCCGATTGCCATTACGACTGGAACAACGCCCAGCCACATATCCAACACATTTTGAACCCCACCTTTTAACACTTTTGAAAAGTCTCCACTTTTTCTCGCTTGTATAACTGCTTGCTCCACGCCCCACTGAAGTCGTCCTACATTTGCCGGAATGGCTTCGTCCGCCTTTTGAGTAGTGCCTTCATAGTACGTATCCGACTTCCTAGATAATGGTGGGATTCTCGGCATGATGATGGCCGCAACCAAGCCTGCAAATAAGATTGTGAAATAAAATGGTACAAACATATGCTCTAAACGCATTTGGGCTAAAATAACGACTGTAAACGTGATGGAAACTACAGAGAATGTCGTACCAATAATAGCTGCTTCCCGTTTTGTATAATAGCCATCTTCGTATTGTTTATTGGTAAGAAGGACCCCAACGGTTCCATCACCTAACCATGAAGCGATGGCGTCAACAGATGAACGTCCAGGTAATCTGAAAAGAGGACGCATTACCTTTGTTAACAATGCTCCAAAAAGCTCTAATAAGCCAAAATCAAGTAACAATGGTAAAAAAAGTCCTGCAAATAAAAATACGGAAAATAACACGGGAATCAAATCAAATAGCAAAGTTCCACCAGTTGTATCTGACCAAATCGCGGAGGGACCAACCTTGTATAATGTCATGATAGAGAAAATCATTCCAAGAATCCGTGCAATCACCCATATTGGAGATACATAAAAAAGTCCAGATAAAAAGGGAGATTTTGTAATGAATGATGGTTTAAAGAATACTGTCAAAATAGAAAAAATCCCTGTGATTGTAATTAATGCCGTCATAATATAAGGAATTGAACCGCCTAATAAATCTTGAACAATGCCCGCCAAAATCGCAACAGGGATCGTGAATGAATCTTTATATTGAAATGGTACAATAAATAAAATAATACCGATTAAAGAAGGGATTAGGAACCTTAAATATTCTGTTACTGCAGTTTTTTCTTGTTGTTTTTGGATTGCCATGTTGTATCACCTCAAATACTATTCAGAAAAAGTCACAATGATTACTTTATAACAATTTTTATAAAAATGCGAGTGATTTTTAAATAAAAATGCTTCCAAACGTATAAAAATACTATTCTGAAAACGGTTATATCTACCAGCTTTTTTTGTAGCATTCCCAACTCAAACTAAAACATATATGGGGACATTAAAAAGAAAGGAGTGGATCCTGATGAAGAAACGCCAACAGAAGGGCGATGCAACCATTGCAGTCGGAATGGACACAGAAAATGATTTACAAGAGGAAGCGACATCAGAAGAGATAGAAAAAGGCGATTACACACAAGTTACGACCCTGTCTTATGACGAAAATGATCCTAGTTGAAGAAGTCGTTAAGAAGCATATCACTGAGGTGAATATGCTTCTTTTGTGTGCCAGGCATGTTCATTAACTTGGCGGTGAGAGTCCGCTATGGGCGTTGGGATATGCGAACCATTAGCCAAAGGCAAGGGTGTCCGTGGCGACGCGGAATCTGAAGGAAGCCCAAGGCAAATCCTCGGTCTGAGGTACACGAATCACATTTGAGGTTTACGTTTCAGGACGAGTTTGCAAAACAAAACAAAGTCCAAAATATCCCCAGATGAACCGTAAATAAATGTGGCAGATATATGAGGAGAAAGTGAATGAACTTACCCTGGGAGGTCTCTTGGTATCCTGGAAAGGAACCCACTTAGTGATAAGTAGCTGAATCAAGAGAAGTCAGCTGATGTCATAGTATCAACCTTGCGGTTGAGAAGGACGGAACGAAAGGAGTGGCCATGTTAGACTACTTTACAAAGGAACGAAGACACAGCCAATCGTAAGACTACATTAGAGCTAGAAGGGCGGAAACCGACGAACTCTATTGTAGAGTGGAGTTCTCTTTGTGCAAAGTCAAGAACATGGGAACGATATGGAATATAATAACGAATTAATTGAGAGAATCATAAGCCGAGAGAACATGAATCGAGCCTTTCAGAAGGTAAAGAGAAACAAAGGAGCAGCAGGAGTCGATGAGAAAGATATAGAAGCTACTCGCCTTTATTTGAAAGAACACGGACAAGAAATCATTCGACTTATACGGGATGGGCAATACAAACCTCGAGCAGTTAGAAGGGTAGAAATCCCAAAACCTAACGGTGGTAAGCGTAATTTAGGAATCCCTACAGTAACCGATCGAGTTATCCAGCAAGGAATTATTCAGGTGCTGACCCCAATTTTCGAGAAACAATTTAGCCCTCATAGCTATGGATTTAGGCCTAATAAGAGTGCTCATCAGGCTATTGAGCAAGCTAGATTATACATCGAAGATGGGTACCAATATGTTGTAGATATGGACCTAGAAAAATTCTTTGATAAAGTACAACACGATAAATTAATGTCTATCGTAGCTAAGACCATTACTGATAAACCGACATTAAAACTTATACGTCGGTACTTACAAGCAGGAGTCTTGGAACATGGTGTTGTGTCTGTAAATAAAGAAGGTACTCCACAAGGAGGACCACTTAGTCCACTACTTAGCAATGTCATCTTAAATGAGTTGGATAAAGAACTTGAAAAACGAGGGCATAAATTTGTCCGTTACGCCGATGACTGCAACATATACGTGAAGAGTCAAAAAGCTGGTGAACGAGTTAAAAGCGGAATAACCGACTTCATAGAAAAGAAGCTAAAACTCAAGGTGAATGAAGAGAAAAGTGCGGTGGGAAAGCCCTTAGCACGTATATTCTTAGGGATGAGTTTCTACCGAAGTAAGGGAAAAGTCAGGGTGTACGTGCCAAAGAAATCTAAACAAAGGTTTGAAGGTAAGCTAAAGAAACTTACAAACCGCAATTGGGGAGTAAGTATGGAGTATCGCATTCAAAAGATAAACCGACTAATTCAAGGGTGGGGAAACTATTTCAAAATCGCTGATATAAAGAGATATACATATCTATTAGACGCACATATCAGAAGAAGATTGAGAGCCTGCCGATGGAAAGAATGGAAGAAAACGAGAACCAAATACCGAAACCTAAAGAAATTAGGCATCTACTCAAGAACTGCTTGGAAATGTGCAAACTCCCGAAAGGGATATTGGAGAACGTCTAATAATCCTGTCTTGGATTCAGCTATGAATAAAGAATACTGGTTGAAACAAGGACTGAAACAATTGAATCAAATTATTACATAAACTTTCGAACCGCCGTATACCGAACGGTACGTACGGTGGTGTGAGAGGTCGGCGCGGTAACGCGCCTCCTACTCGATTTAATTAATGTTATATTTTCTTACATAATTAATCTAATAATTTCAAAAAGTAGTTGATTTTAATCTATATTTTAGATTATTATTAATAATCATATACATGATGTTATGTTTTATAACATCTAATGTAATGTAAAATAACAATTTGCGTAAAAGGGGGAAGATGAAAATGGACGTTTCTTATTTAATGAACAGTCTATGGGTAATGGTTGGAGCAATTTTAGTTATTTTTATGTTAGGTGGATTCATACTACTTGAAGCAGGTTCAACCCGAATGAAAAATGCAGGACATATCGCAGGTAAAACGATTTTTACATTCGGTCTTTCGTCATTAGTGTTTTGGGCAGTCGGATTTGGATTTATCTTCGGTGGCAACGCAAACTTTTTTGTAGGGTTATCAGAATTCTTTTATTCTGGAAAAGAACTCGATTTAGGTCTTAATTCATCTGTCTTCTTTTTATTTCAATTAGCTTTTGCGGGAATAGCGATTACGATTGCAACAGGGGGTTTTGCCGAAAGAGCGAAATTATCAGTGTACGTTGTATTTACCATTCTTTTTGCAGCAATTGTTTATCCTGTGGTTGCTCACTGGATTTGGGGTGGCGGCTGGTTAGCAGAGCATGGAAAGCAAGACTTTGCAGGATCGACGGTTGTTCATTTAACAGGTGCAATGGCAGCTTTTGCAGCCACAATTTTATTGAAACCGCGTATTGGAAAATACAATAAAGACGGGTCATCGAATACTCTTTTTGGACATAACCAAGTGTATACAGCGTTAGGGGTATTAATTCTTTGGATCGGTTGGTTTGGATTTAATGCAGGCAGTACGGTATCTGTTGATGCAGGATTCTTTGGTTTCGTTGCACTAAATACGAATTTGGCAGCAGGGGCTGGAGTGGTAGCGGCATTATTCATTTCATGGATTGTATTAGGTAAATCAGATATTCCGACCATGTTAAATGGCGCATTAGCGGGGTTGGTTGCGATTACAGCATCTTGTGCATTTGTTGATACATGGGCAGCTGTGGTGATTGGTTTTGTAGCTGGAATCCTTGTTTTTTATAGTGCACGATTCTTTGAAAAGAGAAAGATTGATGACCCGATTTTTGCCTTATCAGTTCACGGAGCAGCTGGTATTTGGGGTACATTATCGACTGGATTTTTTGCAACACCAGAGCTTGCTACAGTTGGGCAGGCGGGATTGTTTTATGGTGGTGGATTCACGCAATTAGGCGTACAGTTCTTAGGAGTTGCAACATCAGGTCTCTATGCATTTATTGTTTCTTTTATCATTCTTGCTGTTCTGAAAAAGGTTATGGGTGGTCTACGCGTAACTGAAGAAGAAGAAATTATGGGCTTAGACATTAGCGAGCATGGCAGCTATGGTTATCCAGAAGTTTTCTTAGCTAAGGAAGATAAGTTAAGTTCGTAATCTAATATGCAAGCCCTCTAGTAATAGAGGAGCTTGCTATCATTATGGTTTAGGGGGTGTATCGATGAATAAGAACATGCAAACATATGATTCAATTAAAAATTTAAGGGAGAAGTTGATTTTCCAATATCAGATTGATGCAGATTCCCTAAACCATTTTCATGATAAGGTGATGAAATATGTTTTTCATTTGGCGCTAGAGCAACAGGTGCAAAAAACAAAAATTCCTCCCTGTGAATTTGTATGGTTTATTACTGGTAGTGGAGGTAGGTTGGAGCAAGGGTATGTAAGCGACCAGGATCATGGAATTATATTCGCCGAAAATTCAATAGAAGCTTCTCATTTTTTTTATGAATTAGGAAAAGAGCTTTCTTATGGTTTATACAAAATTGGATATCCATATTGTGAGGGTAAAATCATGCCGTCCAATCCTTTATGGTGTAGCTCGGTAGAGGGTTGGCAACATCAGATATCATTATGGATGGAAGAGGAAAGCTGGGAGGCCATGCGATATTTGCAAATTTTTTATGATTCACGAGTTCTTGTAGGAAGTAGTCAATTATTAAGTGAACTTAAGTTCCATATTCTTGCCAATCAGGAGGCCAATACTAACCTGTTAAGAAGGCATATGGAAAACATTATGTTTGTCAAAAAAGCGATTGGTCCACTCGGTCAACTTGTGGGAGAAGAAAAAGGAGAATATGAAGGATCTGTCGATTTAAAGCAGACCGCTTTTCTACCTTATGTAAACGCAATTCGAGTGCTTGCGATAAAGGAAGGCTTATTAGAGACATCTACGATCGATCGTATTGAAGCTTTACTAAAGCGAGGGTATCCCCCTGAATTTAAGGGGTATCTTGAACATTTCAAGCTTTTACTTGAACTTAGGAATAATCTTTACAACCATACTCAGTCTTACGAAGCGAGTCATTTTATTCCAATTAAGAGTTTAGATAAAAGACGAAAAAAAGAACTCCGCGACATTTTGAAGAGTGGTTACAAACTACATCAGTATGTTCGTTCAATTATCGTGTAGAGGAGTGGTTGAAGTATGGCATTTGAACCATTTGTTCAATTTGTACGGGGGCTTCATGGAAAAGTAAATACAAGTGGAATGGGTGGAAATCAAGGCCTTAGCTTTCAACAGGTTGCTTTTCTACGTCAAATTCATAGAGATCTTCAGCAAGAGGATAAGTTGACAGTTCCGTTAGATGAGCTATCTGTTGTCGTGTTTGATATCGAAACAACGGGCTTCTACCCAGACCAAGGGGATGAAATTATTTCACTTGGTGCAATTAAAGTGGAGGGCGGCACAATTCGTGAAAATGAACTATTTTATTCGCTTGTATTCACTAAAAATGAGGTCCCTGAGAAGATTCAAGAATTAACGGGAATCAACTCTGAAATGTTAAAAAATGCCCCACTACTTTCGGAGGTTCTCATTCAATTTTTTGAATTTGCGAAAGGGAATCCCCTCGTGGCACACCATGCAAATCATGAAAAAGCTTTCATGCATACAGCAAGTTGGAAGCAATTTCGTACCCCATTTAAACATCGAATTATCGATACCTCCTTTTTATACAGGTTAGCAGAACCTGATTTACGATTGACTAGATTAGAAGATTTATGTGAATATCACCAAATCGCTGTAACTGATAGACATCATGCGTTAGGAGATGCTGTTTTAACAGCTAAGCTTTGGTCACTTTATATAAAAAAAATCCAAGCGTTAGGATGCCGGACATTAAGGGATGTTTATGATCGGCTAGCAAAACTTTAAGGAATTGAAGCACTCATTTAAGGTGTTTCTTTTTTTATGTTAATTTTACCCAAATTTATGTTGGACAACTACTGTCGTGCTAAAATTGTAGTATACTAAAATAACGGTCTTGTGAAACGATACTCAGTCCTTAGGAGAATGATAATGTTACAGAAACTTAATAAAAAACTAGAAAAACTTATGCCGCTCATTACACCTACAAGTGTAGTACTTGGTGTCTTATTAACTGCATACTTAGCGCCGTTTTCATATTTAGTACCATGGATTTTTGCATTTATTACTTTTTCCGGAGCGTTAAGTTCAAGTTTTAGTTCTTTAAAGAGAGCTCTCACTCATCCATTTCCAATCTTGATTGCACTTATTACTTTACATTTAATTATGCCTGCGTGGGCTTGGGTTGTCGGGCATTTATCCTTTCTGGGTGACAGTTTTACGATCACCGGAATGATTTTAGCAGTTGTGATACCAACGGGAATATCGAGCTTTATCTGGGTGGCGATGAAGCATGGCAATATTGCATTGACGCTTTCTATTATATTAATTGACACATTAATTTCCCCATTTGTAGTGCCATATAGTTTAACTTTGTTTGTCGGCAGTAATGTTGAAATGGATATTCTTAGCATTATGCAAGGTCTCCTTTTTATGGTCGTGTTACCCTCTATCCTTGGTATGCTTGTCAATCATTTTACTAAAGGCAAATGCACTAAAACACTTAGTCCGGCTTTGGCTCCATTTTCAAAGATTAGTCTCGGTGTCGTTGTGATGATTAATAGTGCAGATATTGCTCCTTATTTAAAAAATGTGGACTTGAAACTAATCATGACTGGCGCAGTTGTATTTTTTATTGCGTTTTGTGGTTATATGATTTCATGGGGGATTGGTCGCCTTCTAAAGCTAGAATCTGATGTCATTATCGCCCTTATTTTTACGGGAGGTATGCGTAATATTAGCGCAGGTGCCGTCATTGCCATTGCATTCTTCCCAGCCGAGGTTGCTGTTCCTGTCGTTGTAGGAATGCTCTTCCAGCAAATACTAGCTTCGATATATGCATTCTTCATTGATCGCGTATATTCATTTGAACGTGTTGAACAAAAATTCACCGCATAACAAACGTTAGTCATTTGGCTAACGTTTTTTGTTTAAAAAGATTGAAAAATTTAGTCCGAAAGCATACGATTATATGTTGGGAGGTCATAAAACCTCCTTATGCTAATGTATCGGGGGATACTCACTTGACAGTGACCTTACAAAAAATCACACGTGATAATTGGGAAGAATGTATTGATTTAAAAGTAAGTAAGGACCAACAAGGTTTTATCGCGTCAAATCTTTATTCACTTGCAGAGGTACAGTTTTTGCCAAACTTTGGAGCGCTCGCTATTTATGCCGATAAGAAAATGGTTGGTTTTACGATGTACGGTTTAGATGAGGATGATCATAATTACTGGATTTATCGTATTATGATTGATGAAAAATACCAGGGGAATGGCTACGGCACTAAAGCTCTATTACAGGTAATTGAAAATATCAAACTTAAACCAGATGCCAAAGAAATCATAATCGGGTATATCCCAGATAATATTGAAGCAGAAAGAACGTATTTACGTGCAGGCTTCCAATCAAATGGGTTAGATCCTTGGGGAGAAAAACTAGTTAGTTTGAAATTGATCTAAAACGTGAAGAATATAAAAAAAACGAAGGAGGGCTTACATATGGAAGAGGCAAAGTATTGCAGAGAATCCTTTGTTGTGAAAACAAGTAATGTTTTTCCGCCTGATACAAATTATCATGGTACCATGTTTGGTGGTAAATTGATGGCTTATATTGATGATGTTGCTTCTATTTCAGCAGTGCGTCATTCACGTTCACCTGTTGTAACAGCATCAACAGATTCAGTGGATTTTCTTCATCCGATTAATGAAGGAAGCTCTGTTTGTTTAGAGGCTTTTGTTACCTACACAGGGCGATCATCTATGGAGGTTTTTGTGAAGGTGATTGCTGAGAACTTATATACGGGAGAACGACATATTTGCGCATTGTCGTTTCTAACCTTTGTTGCCTTAGATGAGAATGGGAAACCCAAACCCGTTCCAAAGGTCATTCCAAAGTCTGAGGAAGAAAAGATGCTACACGAATCAGCAAAAGATCGTGCAGAGAATCGGAAAAGACGTAAAAAAGAAAACGAAAAAATGGCGTCTAAATTTAGTATTGCATTACCATGGGAAGTATAAAAAAGGTTGTCCGGAGTCAATCACGACTCGGACAACCTTTTTTAAATTAGCTGCGTTGCTCTTTTAATAAATCACGAATCTCAGTAAGTAATTGCTCCTCTTTTGATGGAGTTGGTGCAGCAGGCTTTTCTTCTTCTTTTTTCTTAAAGCGCTGGAAAAAGCGAATAAAGAGAAAAATAGAAAATGAAATAATGATAAAGTCCACGACTGTTTGTAGAAAAGCACCGTACATAATTTCTTCACCATTAAAAGGGATAGAAGCTTTGGAAATATCAATCCCGCCTAATAAGAAACCAAATAGTGGCATTATGATATCATTCACTAGTGATGAAACGATTTTTCCAAATGCTCCACCGATGATAACCCCAACAGCAAGATCAATCACGTTACCTTTGAGGGCAAATTTTTTAAATTCATTAATCATGAGTAAATTCTCCTTTCAAACCATTTCTTATTTTACATAAATCATTGGAAAAGAAAATAGTACATAAGGCTTATCCCTTAAATCTTTCTAGCTGATGCAGCATGTTTTCAGTTCTTAAAATTTCAATTTGTCTCTCACCTAATAAATCAAAGTGAGGAAATCCGGTCCGGTTATGAATGTATTTTGAAGGAATGCCGTATTGTTCGCCCCAGCTTTTAAGTTTTTTAAGGTCAGCACAGCCTACTTTTGTCACGGTCTTCATCCCCGGAAAACGGTCATCAATCCAATAATGTGTCAAAAATGCAATTTCTCCCTGTGAAACTTTACTTTTCCACTCGAGAAGTTCCTTGCGTCTAATTCCAAAAGCCATAAAAAGTCTCTCCTCTATACAAACATCTATTTTTATTTTACCCATTATACCAAAAAGAAATTTTACCAATAGACTATGACAGTTGTCTTACGATTTATCATTTTAGTTCTATAACAAATTTTTGCTAATAAAATTGTAACATCATCTTAGAAAAAATCGTTAGGAGTGGGATTTTGAAAAAAGCTGACAAATTTATCGTACATGCAGACCGAGAAAGTGTCTATTCTGTATTTATTGACCCAATGAAATTAGGCCCCTGTTTTCCTGGTTGCAAAAAAATTAAACAATTAAGTCCAACAAAATATGAAACATTGGTAGAGGTCAAGGTACAGTTTGTCCCAATCAAAATTCAAGGAATTGGAGAGTTAAAAGAAACAATTGAAAATGAAAAGATTGTCGTAGAAATGAAAGGGAAACCAGTTTCGCTTTCGGGTTCATTTACAAATACCCTTACGGCAAACTTAAAAACAATCGAACCGAATCAAACCCTTGTTGAATACGAAATGGATTTTGAGATGACCGGTAAATTAGCCTCAATTGGGGAGCTTTTGATGAAAGGGTCAAGCAATAAACAGTCTGAGGAGTTCATGAAAAACGTAAAAGAGCTGTTTCAACACACGTAAATGAGTGGTCTTTCCGATAATTGAAAAATATGGCTAATAATTTAAATTTATGGCTGATATCGTAAAAATATGGCTGATACTCAAAAAATATAGCCAATAGGTAAAATTAGTAACGAAAAAAGATTAGTAGGAGGAAACCTACTAATCTCTTTTCTGTTTATCTAGTAGCTTCAAACGATTCCTGAACAATTCTTTCTGGATGTGAATAGACATTCAGCTTACCTCCACGGATGAAACCAACGGCCGTTATATTCAGTTCTTCAGCCATCTTAATGGCCAAATCAGTTGGTGCAGATTTTGATAAAACAATCCCAACTCCAATTTTCGCCGCCTTTAACAATACCTCTGAAGAAATCCTACCACTAAACACAATCACTTTATCACGAACAGGAATTTTATGATTTAAGCAGTATCCATAGATTTTATCGAGGGCATTATGTCGGCCAATATCGGTCCGATTGATAATCATATCGTTTGGTGTGCAAAGTGCTGCATTGTGCACACCGCCTGTATCTTTAAAGACAATACTTTTTTGCTGCATTTCGTTCATTAAGGCAATGCATTCTTCAGGTGTGAGGGTAATGGTTGATGTTGAGGTTTTGGCTGTTTTCGAGTCATTCACAAAATAGAATTGCCTGCCTTTTCCACAACACGAACCGATAAAACGCTTTGAATAATATTCCTGGCTAGTTGTTACTTCAGTCATCGTATCGACATACGCATAGCCCTGGCCTTCGTCGATATGGAGACTTTTAATTTCGTCTCTAAAACGGATGACTCCTTCTGAAGCTAAAAAGCCAATTACCAGTTCATCAAGCTCTGAAGGGGTACAAACCATCGTTGCAAATTCCTGTTGGTTCAAGACAATCGTCAAAGGAAATTCGGTCACAATTTGATCTTCCTCGTCAAAAAGCTGACCATCTTCAAATTTGATAATCCCTTTTCTAACAGTAATGGAATCCACCATCTATACACCTCACTCTCCTAAAAAATCTATATAACGCATCTAGTTACTAAATATATAATCATACTTTTATTGGAAGGACAACAATAAAAATTTTTCACTACTCGAAATAGTTAAATAAAAGTTATTGTTTTATTTTGCTAGCTTTGGTAATATTTTATTATATAGTTCACAATATTGACACACTTTTGTCACAGGATAGCGTACCTGTCTCTGCTGCTAAAGGTGCAGTATTGGAAACGATAACTGTTAATTTTGTAGTAGCGATCCTGCTAGGTAAATTAACCGTCATCACCCTTTTTATGCTTATTTAAGCATTGGGCTGCTGGCGGTTTTTTGTTTTTACAACTACTGCAAAATATAACCTATCATTTCATAATAAAGGAGAGAAGAAATGGAAAAAACAAAAAATCGTTGGCTCATTGCTGCCTCTGCCGTTGGAATTCACTTATCAATCGGTTCTGTTTACGCTTGGAGTGTATTTACAAAACCACTACAATCAGAATTCGGATGGGATTTAACTGACATCAGCATGACGTTTAGTATCGCGATTCTTTTCTTAGGATTATCGGCAGCTTTCCTGGGGCATTTCGTTGAAAAATATGGCCCTCGAGCATCTGGAATTCTTGCTGCCATATTCTTTGGCGTCGGTATCACAGGATCTGGTCTTGCGATTAACCTAGAATCATTGCCATTATTGTATTTATTCTATGGTGCGTTAGGTGGAATTGGTTTAGGTGTTGGATACATTGCTCCAGTATCGACACTTGTAAAATGGTTTCCTGACAGACGTGGCATGGCAACGGGCCTTGCAATCATGGGTTTTGGATTTGCGTCATTAATCAGTAGTCCTATCATGCAAAAACTCATCGTTTCTGTTGGAATAGCAAATACGTTTTTTATTTTAGGAGTTTCTTATTTTGCCATTATGATAATTTCATCACTATATCTTGCCCCACCTGAAGCAGGTTGGATGCCAGCAGGATTTAAAGAGAAGGTCTCGAGTGGAGCTAAAAAGGTAAAACAGGATTTATCACAATTAACGGCAAACCAAGCGATAAAGACAAAACGTTTTTATTATTTATGGCTGATGCTCTTTATCAACGTTACGTGCGGAATAGCAATTATTTCTGCTGCTTCTCCACTTGCACAGGAGAGTGTAGGCTTATCTCCAGTTGCAGCTGCTGCGTTAGTAGGAGTTTTAGGTGCTTTTAACGGGCTTGGTCGTATTGGTTGGGCGTCGGTGTCTGATTATTTAGGAAGGCCCAATACATATACAGTATTTTTTGTTATCCAATTAATTGCGTTTCCATTACTGCCACATGTGTCGAACCCAGTGTTATTCCAAGTATTACTAGCCCTTATTTATACATGTTACGGTGGTGGTTTCTCTGCAATCCCAGCATACATTGGGGACTTGTTTGGAACAAAACAACTAGGTGCAATCCACGGCTATATTTTAACAGCATGGGCAGCAGCAGGTCTTGCTGGTCCAATGTTTGCATCTTGGATTCGGGACACAACTGGAAGCTATACACAAAGCTTAACGGTATTTACTGCGCTCTTTGCGGTGGCACTAGCGGTTTCCCTTTTAATTCGTTTGGATATAAAAAAACTACGTAAGCAGCAATCCGGAAAAGGGTCTGAGCTTGCTAGTTGACAATCATTGGTAGTTTGATTAACTTAAGGTTAATGAAGTTACTAGTAAAGGGTAGACATAAAATGAATAAATACGAAGCTGAGTTTAGTAATCTAGTAAGGTCGTTCCGTAAAAAGCACATGGGGAAAGGACCAAGCAAAATCACAACAACCTTTTGTAAAAATTGGGCCATATGTGAGATGGAAGGAAATCTATCTCCAGTTGAAAAGTTTATTGCCGGTGCAGATGAAGGAAAACAAATGCTTCGTGCGGCAAGAACCGAAATGGTAAAAGAAATGTACCGAAAAAATAGACCAGTTGAAATGGAAGAATTTTTAGGTTCAAATCTAGTAGATTTATTTGTTGATATTGATATTGATCGAGACTTCGGAATGTCAGTCTTTGTATTTGATCAAGATCTAGAGAAGAAATTTAAAATTAAATAACAATATAATGTGTTCAAAAGAAGGTTAAAAAGGACCGAGAATTCAAGGTGCGCGAGCTCCCGAGTACCAGAGCGAGGCAACTGCTTGAGTTAACTACATTGCAGCCTTGCGCTGAGGAATTTACTTCGTGAATAAACGAGTAGACGCAAGCGCATAACTTGGTTATTCACCCTGTTCTCGGAGCAATGTACGCAGAAATTTGATGCGTCATTTTAGGTCGAATTTTTGAACAACCTTATGTGTTGGCACTTGGTAGCGACCCTGCTAAAGACTAACCACCGTTCATTATTCTAACAACGTAGAATCATGTTTCGGTGGTTTTTTCTATAATTTTAGAGTTTTAGAAGGATTAAGCAGTTTAATGCCGAAAGCATAGTTAATATATGTTAACTTTGACCATAGACATAGTTATAACTGAATGTGTATAAGGAGGAGTTAAATTTGGGAGAAACAAAGCATCAGGGACCTATTAAATCAACAAAAATGCCACAACCAAAGCATTGGGTAAGTCCGATTCCATTTGGTTTAGGAAAAGTGAAGCCAAAACACATACGAGATACAATGAAAGTTGCTTGGGAAAACAAGGACAATCTAGGGTATGCGACACGTATTTTAACTCAAGGTGTTTGTGACGGATGTGCACTTGGTGTTTCAGGTCTTTATGATCAAACATTGACAGGTCCACATATGTGTACGACACGATTAAATGTACTGCGTTTAAGTACAATGCCGGCGATTCAATCAGATATTCTACATGCAGATATCGATGAGCTTCGAAAGCTTAATAGCACGGAACTAAGAAAGCTTGGCAGAATTCCATATCCGATGATTCGTCGTAAAGGAGAAAGAAAGTTTTCTAGAATCTCCTGGGATGAAGCGATGGACACGATTGCAAATAGAATGAAGAAGTTGAACCCGAAGCAGTATGCATTTTACCTGACTTCCCGAGGGATTACGAATGAATCTTATTATGTGGCTGCTAAGGTTTCTCGTTTCTTAGGGACGAACCATATTGATAACGCTTCCCGTATTTGTCATTCGCCTAGTAAAACAGCGATGAAGCGTTCTATCGGTGTTGGGGCATCGACTGCCAACTATCAGGATTGGATTGGTACAGACGTATTGGTATTCTGGGGAAGTGTTGCATCAAACAGTTCACCTGTTTCAACGAAGTACATGCTTGAAGCTAAAAAGCGTGGTACAAAAATTATTGTAATTAACCCACACAGAGAACCTGCAATGGATAAATACTGGATCCCATCAAATATGGAATCTGCCCTATTTGGAACAAAGCTCGCAGATGATTTTTACCAAGTTAGTATTGGTGGAGACATTGCCTTCATGTTTGGTATTATGAAGCACTGGTTTGAAATGGAGGAAAAGCAACAAGGTTCTGCAATTAATCATAAGTTCGTGAAGGAACATGTAAATGGGTATGAAGAACTGAAAGCGCACGCCAAAGCGCAAAGTTGGGATGAAATTGAAAAATCATCCGGTGTATCAAAGGAGAGAATCGGAGGACTTGCAGAACTTTTAGCTAAGAGTAAAAATGCCGTGTACACATGGGCAATGGGATTAACAATGCATTCATTTGCAACAGATAATATTTCACAAGTCGCCAATCTTGCCTTGCTTCGTGGCCACTTAGGTCGCAAGTATAATGGTCTTATGCCATTCCGAGGGCACTCTTCTGTACAAGGTTCTGGTGAAATGGGAGCAGATCCATTCGTGCTGCCAGGTGGCGAATTTGATGAAAAAAATAGGAAGCGCCTGGAAGAAATTTGGGGTTTTGAAATTCAAAAATGGCAAGGAGATATTGTGGGGGTTACTCTTGAAAATATCGTGCTCCCAGAGGACCATGAACGAAAGGTAAAGCTCTATTATATGTCTGGTGGCAATTTCCTTGAAACGATGCCAGACCCTAAGTTTGTCGAGAAAGCATTGTCTGAACTCGATATTCGTGTGCACCAAGATATTATTTTAAATACATCAACACTTGTGGATGCAAAAGAAGCGGTCATTGTTTTACCGGCTAAGACACGTTATGAACAAGAGGGTGGAGGAACATCAACATCAACAGAACGTATGGTTTATTTTTCACCTGAAATTGGAGGAAATAAAAATGAAATTGCTGAAGCTCGCGCTGAGTGGAAAATCTATGTAGACTTGGCCAAGCGGGTGAAACCTGAACACGCACATTTAATTGATTTTAAAAGCGGGCAGGAAATCCGCGATGAAATTGCCATTGCCAATCCGAACTATAACGGTATACAGCTCCTTAAGAAAAAAGGGGATGTATTCCAATGGGGAGGTGCATGGCTTTGCGAAGGTGGAGTATGCCCGACCCCGGATGGAAGGGGTAATTTAATTCCTGTTGATATCCCTGATTTCGGTAAGAAAGAAGAACAATTCGTACTCACGACTCGCCGTGGAAAGCAATTTAATTCTATGATTTATAAAGAAGTTGATCCATTCAATGGTGCCGGCCGTTATGATGTGCTGATCAATCCAATGGATGCGAAGGAGCTTCGTGTTACAGACGGGGAAGCAATCGTTGTCCACAATGGTTTTGGAGTCTTCCAAGGAAAAGCCAAATTTGCTGATATCGCCAGAAAAAATCTAGGCGTTCACTTCCCAGAAGGGAACTTTTTATTACCACGAGGACGTTATGAAAAATTTGCCGGTATTCCCGATTACAATATTGCGGTGTATGTTGAAAAAGCAGAGCGTTTCAATGCACGAAAAGATACAGAATATCAAGAAAAAGAAATCGCGGATGATTTAAATATTGATCCTCCAGCATAAAACTGTTGCCCCCAAGCCAAAATTGGGGGCATTTTCATGTGCAAAACTGGGAATGGCTAACAATATATTCTGATTAAATGAAGGGATGTTACAGTTGATTTCGTTTCGTGGAGATGCACATAAAATTTACCTTAGGCTAAAAAAGAATATTAATCATGATTCCACCTTCCACCATGTTAAAGAAATGGTAGAAGTTCGAGATATTAAGTCCTTTTATGAAAAAATTGATTCAAACACGTTACAAATCATTCATTACCGCATGTTAAAAGAGCAAAATGGTTCTGGCATCATTCCCATTTTAATTACGGCAATCCCTTGGTTTTTGTTTCTTTTTGCAAGCCAATTGCAAAAGTTTTTGTTTGGAAAAGGCTACTTGTATTTAATCCTATTTAGTATCATTTATTTTGCTTTGCTTTTCTTTAGTGTAATTCTTCATTTTCGTGAAAAAGCATGGGCTTCCTTTCACATCCAAATGATTAGTGACATCTTGGAGGAACGAAAAGAAGTTGGGAAACAGACTAGATAAAAAATTTGGTAATACACGATGCTTGGTTATTTTTATCAGGAACAAATAGATAAGATCTAACACGAAATTCAGAAGGGTAAGTCAAAAAGTCTATAGATTTTGACAGTCGTTGCAGGAAATTAACAAGTAGAGTTGAATCAGCGAGTGATTCGAACAGTCAACGTTTGAATTAATCAAGTAGAGTCTGAATTGGCTAGGGATTCTGACAACAATCCCCGGAACTTATGAAGTAGAGTCTGAATCAGCCATGGATTCTGACAGCCAACGCCTGAATTAATCAAGTAGAGTCGATATCAGGGAGGAATTCTGACAACCAACGTCTGAATTAATCAAGTATAGTCCGAATCAGCGAGTGATTCTGACAGCCAACGCCTGAATTAATCAAGTAGAGTCGATATCAGGGAGGAATTCTGACAACCAACGTCTGAATTAATCGAGTAGAGTCCGAATCAGCAAGTTATTCTGACAGTCAACGTCTGAATTAATCAAGTAGAGTCGATATCAGGGAGGAACTCTGACAACCAACATCGAAACTATTCTATATAAGGCAAAATTACCCCACAATCCCTACGATAAAGTAATAATAGAAACTGGGTTTAATTAAAATGCTTCGTAAAGAACATAAAAAAGCATGTCAACCTAATTAAAAGGTGACACGCATTTTTTTAACCAGAATATCACTTATTAACGTACTCCTCCGAAGGAAAACCTCACTTTCTTTCCTAATAGAGAAGTTGAATTATGGTTAGAGTTAACAGTCCCATCATGACAGATGATAGTAAACCTAGAAATAATGGACGAAGGCCAACTGATTTGATTTTTTTGAAATCAGTACCAAGACCCACACTTGCCATGACCATAAGGATTAGAAATTTGGCAACCCCATCTGTTATGCTTGTAATCGATGTTGGAAGCGAGAAGATGGTATTGACCGCCACCGCTCCAGCGAAAAATAAGATAAAAATCGGAAATACCTTACTTATCTTCACTTTGCTGCCCGCGGCTCCCTTTGATTTTATAGAAATAATGATAGATAGAATGAGAGTAACAGGCACTAGCATGAGTGTTCGGATCAACTTGATGATGACAGAAGTATCGCCAGCAGCATTGCTATAGCTATATCCAGCAGCTACTACCGATGATGTATCGTGTATTGCGACCCCTGCCCATATTCCAAAAATATGGTCTGGCATGGAAAAAAGTTGTCCTATTAATGGGTAGAATAACACCGCCAATACATTAAAAGCAAAGATGGTATTAATCGCATAAGCTGTTTCTTCCTCTTTTGCACGAACAATTGGGCTTGATGTAACAATAGCTGTTGCACCGCATATTGCTGTTCCTAGAGAAACCAGAATTGGAATATTTCCACTCAACTTAAAGAGTTTGGCCAATAAAAATGTAAAAAGAATTCCTGCTAAAACCGCTACAACAACTAATAGAATTGCTTCATACCCTAGTTGAAAAATACTGGCATAACTAAGACCAAAACCAAGAAGAACAATCGCAGTCTTAAGTAACATTTTTAACGTATAGGAAATTCCTTCCAAAAAAACAGTCGGTATTCCCAAAAAGTTTCGGATCATGATTCCGATGATGATTGCAATTACAGCTCCACCAATCAACGGAAAATCCTTACCTAATGAGTTCGCCAAAACGCCTATAATAAAAACGAGAGCTACACCAGGAAGCTTATTTCGGAGTGATTGTGTGTGCTCTAACAAAAAAGATCTTTTTTCGTAAGTTTGTGATACTTGTAGATTTGCATTACCCACGTGTTCCATCCCTCAATATATATAATAAGTTTTATCTTACCATATCGTGGACACCCTTCACACCTTAAAGTTCTTCCTTTATAATTTAGATAAGATGAATGTCTAATAATACAACTTCTTTGTGACCCATATCGTTGGAACAAAAAAGAGGAAGTGAATACTCACTTCCTAACACGAACAGATAAAGAATAAGGAGCTAACACCACACTGTATAGTATGCACAAGGTCATGCGGACATGTGGGGTAGTACACTACGTCAAACGCACATTTTTGCAGAAATTAGAAAAATAAAATTAAAAAGGTGTTTTTTTATGATTGAACAAGCAAAACAGGTATTACAGTCGTATTTTGGATATTCTTCCTTTAGACCTGGGCAGGAATCCATTATAGAGAACATTTTAGAAGGAAACGATACGCTTGCGATTATGCCAACTGGAGGCGGGAAGTCTTTATGCTATCAAATTCCAGCCTTGATTTTTGATGGAGTAACAATCGTCATTTCTCCTTTGATCTCATTGATGAAGGACCAGGTAGACACTTTGCTCGGAGTTGGAATTGCTGCAACTTATATCAATAGTAGTATTTCTTTGCAGGAAATACAGGAAAGACTGCAGGATGCAAGGCTTGGCCGTTTTAAAATTATTTATATTGCTCCTGAACGACTCGAATCCTCTCAATTTCGATCCCTATTATCTTCTATCCCAATTTCAATGATTGCTGTTGATGAAGCGCATTGTATTTCTCAGTGGGGACATGATTTCAGGCCTAGTTATCGAAACATCCAATATATGATTGCAGAATTACCGAAAAAGCCCGTTGTTGCGGCATTGACTGCAACCGCTACTGTTGAAGTTAAGGATGATATTTGCAGCCAATTGCAAATTACCCCATCTGCTGTTTTTATTACCGGGTTTGCAAGAGAAAATTTAACATTTAATATCCTAAAAGGTGAAAATAAGAGAGATTTTGTCAAAAGTTTTTTAAAAGAAAATAATAACCAATCCGGAATTGTGTATGCTGCAACGCGTCGTGAAGTTAATGAACTTCATTCGTTTTTAGAAAAAGAAGGACATTCAGTAGGAAAATACCATGCAGGCCTTTCCGATGAAGAGCGAAAAAGGGCTCAAGAGGATTTCTTATTTGATACTGTTAATGTTATGATTGCAACAAATGCGTTTGGGATGGGGATTGACAAAAGCAACGTAAGATTTGTCATTCACTATAACCTTCCGAAGAATATTGAAGCGTATTACCAGGAAGCGGGACGAGCCGGGCGTGATGGTGAAAAAAGTGATTGTTATCTATTATTTGCTTCACAGGATATCCAACTACAAAAGTTCCTGATTGAGCAATCAACAATGGATGAAGGTAAAAAAGAGCAAGAATATTACAAGCTACAGCAAATGATTGATTATTGTCATACAGAAAAATGCCTACAAACCTATATTTTAGAATACTTCGGAGAGAACGAAAGTCCCGAATGTGGTAGATGTTTTAACTGTACCGATAACCGTGAAAAAATAGATGTAACCACAGAAGCGCTAATGGTGTTTTCCTGTATTAAACGAATGAAAGAACGATTTGGAAAGACGTTAGTTGCTCAGGTGCTGAAAGGATCAAGAAACAAAAAAATCCTTGAATTAGGATTTACAACATTAACCACATATGGCCTGCTCAAGCAGTATTCCGAAAAACAAATTGTGGGTTTAATCGACTATTTAGCTGCCGAAGGATATGTCAAATTGACAAACTCTCAGTATCCAGTGCTGATTCTTGATGCAAAAGCACTTCCTGTCCTTAAAGGGGAAGTAAAAATTTATAAGAAGGAACAGGTGACGAAAAAACAGATTGTTACTGATAATACATTATTTGAAATTCTTCGAGAGGTCAGAAAAGAAATCTCTAGTCGAGATCAAGTGCCACCATATATCGTCTTTTCGGATAGTACATTACGTGAAATGAGTGAAGTGGCGCCGATTGATGAAAAAGAGTTGCTTGAAATTAAAGGCGTTGCTAAGACAAAACTGGAACGTTACGGGGAGGATTTCCTTTCTGTGATTCGCAAGTACGTTGAGGAGAAAAGTGCAGTGGTTAAATAAAATATAGACAAAAGGCACCACAGTAAGTTGTGGTGCCTTTCATTATGCTTGGAATAGTTCCACCATTGCAAGATTACGCTTTTGTTGTTCTTCTTCAGACATTAAATCATATTTCTTTAATAGGTGAAACAATTCATTTAATGTTAGTTGTGTTTGCCCATGCTCTAAAAACTGAGCAGCCTTGTGATAGAGCTCTTTGGGCAAAAAGCTTTCCTGGCTCTGGAGCTTTTTAACAACGTCATCTTTTGAATGATCGATATTACATGTAGACATCAAATTCCCTCCATTTTACTTATTTCTATATTAATTTTAGCACGTATGAAAGTAGATTAGGATGATAGAAACTAATATACAGCAAATGAGTAGCCACTGGGATGAAATTAGGAGAGAGCGAACCAGCAAACCTGGTTAACATCCTAGCACTCGAAAGAATTTAGGGGAGATTAACCATCAAACCAAATCTATAATCCCCCACAGATGCAAAAAAATAGAAGAATTTGCTCCTGTACTACAAGTACATCTAGTGACATCACACACAACTAGTTTTCTTACTATCTGATAAAATGGGAACTAGATAGAAGGGGAGGTAAGAAATGGCCTATTATATTTGGATTATTATAAATGCGCTACTTGTGATTAGTACAATTATATATATATGGATTTTTAGGTTGCATGACTCGCAAATCATCACACTAGGGCAGGTTTTCGCTCAAATCGCAATCATCCTATTTATCATAAATGTGAATATGTATTTTATCTTTCTTGTCATCCGCAGGACGAAGGTACGGAAATTCAAAATAACACTTGCGAAAATGTCACGACAAATGATGAAATCTCATATCAAGCTTGCAATCATCGGTACGATATTAATACTGTTTCATGGAGGAATCATGCTCGTAAAGTTAGGGGAGCTAATAGGGTATGTAAATCCAAAGATTATGAGCGGGATGTTAGCTATTCTATTATTAGCAATTACTCTTTTTGCGGGATATCTACGTCATAAAAAATCCTCCGGTTTTCGCCGGAAGTTTCATTATACATCGGCTTTTCTTTTTACTATTCTCTTTATGGTGCATTTATTTTTACCCATTTAAACACATAAAGAGACCGCCCGCATTTCCGTTCTGGTTAGTCCCGCAACGATGCGAAGTTGGAAGTGGTGGACGGTCTCAAATATAGTATATGTTTTAGTGTTCAATAATTATGCGTTTTTTATTGTAGCAATTATGCTATTTTTAATATCTCTCCAAAGCACTTCGTCTGTAGTGATACGTTCTGTGAACGATTTAATAAATGCTTTGAAAGCCGCGTCGTATTGAGGAGAATCTTTATCAGGTATATTTGCCTTTAATTCATCAGCAACAGCTTGTGCCTCTGGAGATCTAGGTCCCCATTTACCAACCTCTTCAAACTCTTTATTAACGAAAATGATGATTGGAATCGAACGGGCTTTTCCATTTGTAAGGTATTGATCCATCAACTCTAAATTCTCATCACGGATTAGATAGCGAGTTTCAAGTAAAGCCTCGTCCGCAATTCTCATTAAAATTGGGAGATTGACCATTGCATCTCCGCACCAATCAGCTGCTAAAATGATTGCTTTTAACTCTTTTTCTTGAAGCAGATGCAGTAATTCCTTGTCAGCTTCGTCTAATTGAAACCCATTATATACTTTTAATAGGTTCTCCTTGTGAACTTGCATGCTGTTAATGTATTCGTATTGGTTCATGCCTTTTTCAAACCATGGTTTTAAGTTTGTCATTATGTGCTCCTCCTCCAAATATGATTTGTTTAAATTTACTATAAATGAAAAAGGAAAATCTAACCACAAAGATGCTTATGAAAAGTCTGAAACCGTTTCGTAGAATTCATAGGAATCCTTAGTAGGAAAACTTGGTATAACCGGTTCCCCTTCTATAAGTACATCTGTTACCACGTTATAGTCCCCATTGGCTGATGGCATCTCTGTTTGTTCCCATCTCCAACATGCACCTGAAAAAGCGATTTGATTTCCAGCAAGGAGTCTAATTTCATGAAGTACCCCATTTAATTCAACAAATCCATATCCATTATTTAATTCAAGTTTTTGGACTAACTCTTGTTTCGAAGTTTTCATTTTTCATTCCCCCAATTATTGATAGTTTTACCTTTATGTACGCCTATAACCAATCCAAGTATTGTTATTTAAACTGTTCATATTTAGTCGAAAAACGTGACAAAATAGTGGAGCCAAGGAAGAAAACTGAAAGCGACTCGCCCAGAAATGAGAAAATTGGCCGATAAAGGCTCCAGGTCCTGTAGCAAATTCGGCACTAACATTCCTGTGCGTCGGAGATCCCGACAGAGAGGCGCCTTTTGCCTCTTTTCGAGGAGTTAAAATTTCTTTAGTTTCTAGTCGCTTAAACTAGACAAGTAATCATCCTTTGGTTATTATGCATGAGGAGTTGAGGATGCGTGAGATGGCAAAGGTCACTTATGGGTTTACTTAAGGACCGTAAAGGTAAAAAAATAGCATTAGCAATTGATACATCAACAAATCAGGTCCGTTCAGTTTTAATTAACAATATCATAAAGTTTTTTGGTGAAATGATCCCGGAAACTCAGCTTGTCCAAGCTGATTTTAAAATAAGAACCATCACACCGATTCAAAACCCTACCATTAAATATTATACGCATGGCAAGTCCTCCTATACTGAAGTGCTGGAATGGGCGGACGAAGAGAAAATTGATACTCTTTTTTATATAACCGATGTTACCGGTTATTTTTACGATGAGTTAGATGTAAAAGCTGAAGTGCTTTGGCTTGTTCCGGATGATTATGTACCAAAAGTCCCGTTTGGAAAGGCTATAAAAGTTGCATAAAGATTGGATGGCGTCTAGAATCATCAATTGATTCTAGACGTATTAGTTTTTGAGAGAAAATCCTTTTATATTTTTACTTAGGCAATTTTGTACTTGACGTATCGTGAGTAAGCAATTATATTTTAATACATTAGTAAATAAAAAGGGGGTAATACATATGAGTTTACTTGGTATTGTAAATATCGTTTTGATGGTCTTATTATTACTATTATTGTTTTATATGCAGAAAAAACATGTCTCATTTTCAAAACGTGTATTTGCAGCACTAGGACTAGGGATTGTCTTTGGTCTCGTCCTACAACTCATTTATGGTGTTGATTCAGAAATTATTTCCGAGTCAATTAGTTGGTTTAATATCGTCGGAAATGGTTATGTGAAGTTTTTACAAATGATAGTTATGCCACTAGTGTTTATTTCCATCGTATCAGCTTTTACAAAAATGAAGATGGCAAATAACATCGGAAAAATTAGTGTTTTAATCCTTGGAATTTTAGTGGGAACAACTGCACTTTCAGCACTTGTTGCAATTGGAACAACGGTTGCATTTGACTTAGAAGCTATTCAAATTGAAGCTGGAGAAGCAGAACAAGATAGAGGAGCATCGTTGGAGGAACGATATGCGGGTATTCAAGATAAAACATTCCCAGAACAGATTGTTGACTTATTGCCTGCAAATCCATTCTTAGATTTTACTGGTGCACGTTCCACATCGACTATTGCTATTGTTATCTTTGCAGCTTTCATAGGAATTGCATTCCTTGGAGTTCGTCGTAAAGATCCTGAGAATGCAGAATTGTTTGCGAAAATTATTGATGCACTTTACTCGGTTATCATGCGCGTTGTAACGTTAATTTTACGTTTAACTCCATATGGAGTTCTTGCGATTATGACACGAGTGACAGCTACGAGTGATTATGGTGCGATTTATAAGCTTGGTAAATTTGTTGTAGCATCATATGTTGCGTTATTGATTGTGTTTGCGATTCACTTATTGTTAATTACATTAGCCGGATTGAATCCAATTACGTATGTTAAAAAGGCTTTTCCTGTATTAACTTTCGCGTTTACATCTCGTAGTAGTGCAGGTACATTGCCACTTAACATTAAAGCACAAACAAATGATTTAGGTGTTCCAGAAGGAATTGCAAACTTCGCAGGTTCATTTGGACTTTCCATTGGACAAAACGGATGTGCAGGTGTGTACCCTGCGATGCTCGCGATAATGATTGCACCAACAGTGGGTATTAATCCGTTGGATCCAAGTTTTATCTTAACAGTGGTAGTGATTGTAGCGATTAGTTCCTTCGGTGTTGCTGGTGTTGGAGGAGGAGCAACTTTTGCTGCCATCCTCGTATTATCAGCACTTGACCTTCCAGTAGCATTAGCAGGTTTATTAATATCTGTTGAACCTTTAATTGACATGGGACGTACAGCACTTAACGTTAGCGGTAGTATGACAGCAGGTGTTCTTACAAGTAAAGTAACAAAAGAACTTGACACTGAAACCTATACAAACCCAACTCAACAACTAGGTGCATAACAGAAACGAAAATAAGACCCTGATTATAAGGGTCTTATTTTTTTGGTAAAATATAATAAAAATCCGCTAGGGGGAAGATTTGTTGGATATACGTTTTGACCATGTTGTCCATTATGTAAATGATCCATTTGAGGCAATGACAGCGTTTAAACTTCTTGGTTTCCATACGGCAAAAGGTGGTAATCACGAGAATTGGGGTACCTATAATACGTTATGTTATTTTAAGAATCTTACTTATATCGAGTGGATTGGGATTAACAATCTAGAGGTTACAAAAGAAGGTAGCCACCCATTTAGTCGTCATTTATATGAGGATTACAAACGAGGAGAAGGACTATCACAAATTGCCTTCCGGACCAACTCAATCGATAAAACCAACCAAGAGCTTACACAAAAAGGAATCAAAACAATTGGACCCTTACCAGGCTCCAGAAAACGTCCAGATGGGACTATTCTCAAATGGTCGATGCTCTTCATTGATCATACCCGACCAATGCCATTTTTTATTGAGTGGAAAGGTGTTGATAGAATTAGGGAACAAGAGCTTAATGAAATAGGGGTTTATGTTCCAGACTCAAAATCCATTTCCTTCATTGCATACGCTGTGAAACAACCGGAAAATCTCGCAGACATATGGGCGAAAGTATTAAATGGTAAAGTCCACATTTCAACACTACCTGGCACTGAACAAAAAGCATTTAAGGTCCATTTTGACACAATTGATGTGTATTTTAGCTTTAAGGACCATCCGAGAGGGGAACGCCCTTTTCTAGTTGGGATAGAACCAAAAGCAACAAGGGCGATTATTCTACATGGCGCTAAGTATTTAATGTAAAATAAAAAGAACCAACCATAAATACACGGGTTGGTTCTCACTTTTTGGGCGTAATAAAACTTTAGATACATAATTGATGATACATACATGCCGCGGTAGATTTGAAAATCTTAAACAACGAAAGCCCTACCTCTCTTTCGTCCTTTCGGCTCCGAAGCCGGTCCAGTGTGAATAAGTCTTTCTCAAATGTAAAAGATAAAACGTAAAATTAAATTTATCTATATCTATATATAATAATTATGTTAAAGTTAATAGGGAACAAATTTTTATTATACAGAAAAATATTCTTGTTGTCAAATGATAATGGGGTGCTTGTCATGTCTGTAAAAACACTTTTCAAGAAGAGATTGTTGCTTATCTATTTCTTGGCAAGCCTAATATGGATAACTTTCTCTGAATACGTAATTGATCGTTTTCCCTCTGAATATGCTAATTACTATCAAATTGGGAAGGGGTTAATTTTTGTCGCTTTCACGACCATACTAATTCATCTTATTATTGAGAAGAATGATGCATATGTTCATGCATTAGAAGAACAGAATGAATTGTCGACACTTATTAATGCGATGCCTGATTTTGTCTGTTTCAAAGATGGGAAGGGCAGATGGATTCGAGTGAATCGGTATGCAAAAGAACTATTCCAACTTGACTTTGAAATTTATAAAAACAAAACGGATTTTGAAATGGCTAAAATGTATCCAAGGTTTGAGAAATATCTAATTGAGAATGCACAATTAGATGAAGAGGCTTGGCAAAAAGGGATAAAGACCAGGGTAGAGCAAACCATCATGATCCCAAGTGAGGAACATAAGACTTTTGATGTCATACGAGTACCTTTATTTGAAGAGGGACAAAGAACGGGGCTAGTGCTAATTGGAAGGGATATTTCGAACTTAAAAGCCGCTGAAGAGCTTGCGCTTAGAAGGGAAAAACTTTCTGTAGTGGGGGAATTGGCAGCAGGAATAGCCCATGAAATCCGCAATCCACTGACAACGATTAAAGGCTTTGTTCAATTGCAAAAGGAAAAGAATGAATCAACATCTCAAATTTCTAATATTATCCTTTCTGAACTTGATCGGATTAATCAGATTGTTAGTGAATTACTCGTATTTTCCAAGCCGCAAAGTAAAATTTTAAAGGAATTTGAATTAAAAGAATTACTCGATTATGTCATCAAGCTCACATCACACGAAGCTACCCTTTATAATGTCAAGATTATCATTGAAAATGATGCAGATCATGCAGTTCTTTATGGAGATATGAATGAACTAATCCAAGTGTTTGTCAATGTCATTAAAAATTCAATTGATGCGATGCCAAATGGAGGAAGAACAAAAATTCGTACTAAAAGAATAGAGGACAAAGTTCAAATTGAAGTAATCGACACAGGGGTAGGTATCCCTAAAGAGCGCCTTGAAAAAATTGGAGAACCATTTTTCACATTAAAAGAAAAAGGAATGGGACTTGGGCTCACGATGAGTAACAAAATTATCCAAGACCATAAAGGAATATTTGAAATTAAAAGTAAGGTTGGGTTCGGAACAAAAGTCGTCATTACTTTACCTGTCAGACATCACAAAAAGGATAGTTGAATTAAACTCCTTTTTTTATTCGTACACTTTGTCTTCTTATGACTTACACAATTCATTAAAAGGTAAAATTATTGATTTCTTTTTCTTGCTCATATACGATATGAATTGTATGTCTAAGATAAAAAGTGGGGAATTAAGATGCCTGTCATTACTATATCTAAAGTGTTGAATAATAATGTCGTCATTGCAGATCACTCCGATTATGGGGAGGTCGTTTTAATAGGAAAGGGCATCGGCTTTAACCGAAGGCAGAAAGAAGTGCTCGATGCGACTAGCGTAGAAAAGGTGTTCGTCCTTAAAAATGAAAAAATACAAACTAACTATATTAAGCTTCTACCATATTTAGAAGATGACTTACAGAGAGTGATTATTTCTGCCATTGAGTTAATCAAAAGCAGGACAGATGCTTCGTTGAATGAACATATCCATGTAGCCTTGACCGATCACTTGATGACTACTGTTGCCAGGGTTTCACAAGGGTTAGAAATCCGAAATCCCTTTTTAATAGAAACGAAAACCATGTATCCTAGGGAATACGATTTAGCAAAGGAAGTAATGAATTTATTTAAAGTAGAATGTAATATACACTTGCCAGAGGGAGAAGCTGGTTTTATTGCTCTTCACATCCACAGTGCAATAACCAATAAAGATTTATCTGAAGTAAATCAGCATTCTCAACTAATGACAAAATTAGTTCAATTGGTAGAGGAACAGTTGAAAATGGTGATTGACAAACAGAGCATTGATTATATGAGACTTGTACGACATCTGAGATTCGTTATTGAACGTGTAAAAGTGGGAGAGAAAGTAGAAGAACCAGAAAAAATCACTTCACTCTTGAAAGAAGAATATCCATTATGTTATAATCTCTCGTGGAAACTCATTAAGGTAATACAGCAAGCGCTGAAGAAACCAGTTTTTGACGCAGAAGCAGTCTATATAACGATGCATCTGCAAAGGCTTCAGAAGAAAATTAAATAGTATACATTGTTTTTAACGTGTTACTGATTCGATCAGGCATGAGTAAAGAGAATGATTGAAGTAAGTTTAACAGGATATATTGCGCCCTTTATTGGGAGAATATTATTCATGTAACTTCTTTCGATTATCCTCTTTCTCATGCCTTTTTTATGTTTATGCGATTACCTCATGAGAATGAAAAATTAGTAGGGGGTTTTGAACCGTGTTTAAAAAAGTTTTTGGTGTCCTGCAAAAGATTGGTAAAGCGCTTATGTTACCTGTAGCTCTTTTACCAGCAGCAGGTCTTTTACTTGGAATAGGAAATGCGATGCAGCAAGAAACGATGCTTCAATATCTTCCATTCCTGGAAGCAGATTGGATTCAACTTATTGCTTCGGTGATGGAGGATGCTGGGGGGATTATATTTAGTAATCTAGCCCTTCTCTTTGCAGTTGGGGTAGCGATTGGTTTAGCTGGAGACGGTGCAGCAGCACTAGCTGCTTTAGTCGGATATTTAGTTCTAAATCAGGTAATGAGTTCATGGCAGGGAGTTACTCCTGATATGCTTACTGATAATCCTGCTTTTGCATCTGTATTAGGAATTCCTACATTACAAACAGGTGTATTTGGCGGAATTATAGTTGGTCTTATAGCTGCTTTTGCTTATAACCGCTTTCATGACATTGAAATGCCTTCGTTTCTTGGATTTTTTGCAGGGAAACGATTTGTTCCGATTGCAACTGCCGCGTTTTCTTTTATAGCCGGTCTTTTATTATTGTTCGTATGGCCACCAGTACAAGATGCAATGAATAGTGCATCACTTTGGCTGATAGAAGAAGGTACGTATTTTGCTGTGTTTTTCTTTGGATTTATAAAGAGATTATTAATTCCGTTTGGTTTACATCATATTTTCCATGCGCCGTTCTGGTATGAATTCGGTTCTTATACAACCGCATCTGGCCAAGTCGTCCGGGGAGATATGACGATCTTTTTTTCACAATTGAAAGATGGAGTGGAAATTACCGCTGGTAACTTTATGGCTGGTGAATTTCCAATTATGATGTTTGGTTTACCGGCTGCTGCGCTTGCTATGTATCATGCTGCACGTCCGGAAAATAAAAAACTTGTAGCCGGTTTATTAGGTTCAGGTGCCCTAACATCGTTCTTAACGGGTATCACAGAGCCACTTGAATTTTCATTTATGTTTGTGTCACCTATTCTTTTCTTAATCCATGCAGTGCTAGATGGATTATCATTTGTTTTAATGACAGCGTTGAGTGTTAATATAGGCTACACTTTCTCCGGTGGAGGAATTGACTTTTTCTTATTTGGTATATTGCCAGGTAGAGAGCCTTGGTGGATCGCAATATTATTAGGTCTCGTTTTTGCAGTTATTTATTATTTTGTTTTCCGTTTTGCAATAAAGAAGTTTAATCTCATGACACCTGGACGCGAAGTAAAAGGTGAAGAGGAAAAGAAAGGGCAGGCTGGAGATCTCGCTTATAACATTCTAAATGCAATGGGCGGACAAGAAAATATTGCCCATCTTGATGCATGTATCACCCGACTACGTGTTTCTGTGAACGATATTAAAAATGTCGATAAAGATGAATTGAAAAAACTAGGTGCAGCTGGTGTACTAGAAGTTGGAAATAATATTCAAGCCATCTTTGGACCACGTTCTGAAACCATTAAAAGCCAAATGCAAGACGTAATGAGCGGGAAAAAACCCCGTGAATTAGAAACGAACCAAATTGAAAAAACAAATCCAAATATAGTAAGTAATGAACAACAAGGTGCTGATCATTTTAATTCGCCTATTAAAGGTGAAATAAAGCCAATTACGGAAGTTCCTGATGCTGTGTTTTCTGGTAAAATGATGGGTGATGGGTTTGCAATTGTACCATCTGAAGGTGTCATTGTTTCACCTGTTGATGGAAAAGTAATCAACTTGTTCCCCACAAAACATGCGATTGGTATTCTATCTGATTCAGGCCGAGAAATTCTGATTCATGTTGGGATTGATACAGTTAATCTTAAAGGACAAGGGTTTGAAACGTTTGTGAGTGAAAATGATAAGGTCGAAAAAGGTCAACAACTTTTAAAAGTTGATTTAGACTTTATTAAGAAAAATGCAACGTCCATTATTACACCGATTGTCTTTACAAACCTTGCAGAGGGAGAAGAAATCGTTCTTAAAAAGCAAGGTAACATTAATCTTTCTGAAGAAAATATCATCGAGATTACAAAAGGATAATGAATGCAACAGGCAGACCATTGTTAATTCTAGGGGTCTGTCTGTTTTTATTTATAGTCCAAAATAATTATTTATGTTGGAAAACATCTATTTATTTGATAAATTTAAATTGTCACATGATTACCAATTCAATAAAAACAGGGGGCAATTATGTCTGCAAAAGAGAATGTTTTAAAAATCAAAGAGAATATTGGGAAAGTCATCATCGGGAAGGACGAGGTGATAGAACTTGTCCTAAATTCCCTTATTAATAAAGGTCATATTTTACTAGAAAGTGTGCCTGGTACGGGGAAAACGATGCTTGCTAAGAGTTTTGCAAAGTCTATTAGTGGTAATTTTAAGCGCATTCAATTTACACCGGACGTGCTACCTAGTGATATTACTGGGATTCAATTTTTTAATCCGAAAGAGCAGGAATTTCAACTGCGCCCGGGTCCGGTAATGACTCATATTCTATTAGCCGATGAAATTAACCGTGCAACTCCTAGGACTCAATCGAGTTTGCTTGAGGTCATGGAGGAGCGTCAGGTGACGATCGATGGAGAAACTTTAAAACTTCCATCACCGTTTGTAGTAATCGCAACTCAAAATCCAATTGAGTCACAACAGGGGACTTTTCCATTACCAGAGGCGCAAATGGACCGTTTCTTTGTCCAAATTGATTTGGGTTATCCAAGCTTTGAAGAGGAAAAGCAAATTATGAGAACCTATCGTCAAAATAATCCGATTGAGGAAATTTTGGAGGTCCTTACAAAAGAAGAGATTATATCGATGCAAGCTGAGGTCGGGCAAGTGAAGCTTTCCGATGAAGTAGAAGACTATTTACTTAGAATCGTACACGCAACAAGAAAGCATACGGATGTTGAAGTTGGAGTCAGTCCAAGGGGGACTCTAGCACTTATGAAGGCTGCTCAAGGAAAAGCGTATTTGGATGGGCGTATGTTTGTAACCCCAGAGGATATTAAATATATAGCTCCATATGTTATTTCCCATCGCCTTGTGCTTACGATGGAGGGGTCACTTAAGAAAACGAATCGCCAGGTTATACATGAACTGTTATCAACGGTTTCTGTCCCGGTGGAAGCCGGAGCAGTGAAGTAATGGACTGGAAACGACAAATATCCATTGGAAATGAATTGTCGTATATGTCTTTTCTTTCTTCTGTTTTTATATTTGTAGGGATTCTTTCACAGGTGTTTTTGCTTCTTTTTGTAGGGGTATTGTTTCTTTTATATGTATTTGTGAACAAATATTATTTAAAACATGTAGGAAATAAAATCAACGTTTCGATCGATAAAGAAACCGTAAAGCTCTTTAAAGGGGAAGATGGTGATTTTTCACTAACATTAAAGCAAGAAGGTCGTTTACCAATCATAAATGGCCAAATTCGGCTAACTGTGGATCACGTAGTAGGATTTCAGAATGAAAGAAAAATACTAGAGACAGAACAAATCGAACTATCACTACCACTTACTCTAATAGGAAGACAGGCTCAAACCACAATGTTGCCTTTTGAAGGGAAGCAAAGGGGAGTTGCGAAAATCCGTACGCTTGAGCTAAGAATTCCTCATTTATTTGGCATTGGTGAGGCATATCTTCAATATACGAAACCGGTTGCCTTTGAAACGATTATTTATTCTTCCCCGGAAACGGTTGGAGGGATTGAAAAAATTGTTCCGAAAAATCAAGGAGAGTACCCAATTCGGAGTTCGTTTTTTGAAAACATGACACAAATAATCGGAACGAGAGGTTATGTGCCAACAGATCCATTTAACCGGGTGCATTGGAAAGCGAGTGCTCGTACGAATCAATTACAAACGAAGATTTATGATAAAACAGCTCAATTCTCTTGGACTATTATCATTAATGTGCGCGAACGAAAACTAGAAGAGTATTTAAGCGGGTTAACGTATATGCTTGAAGCAGCTACGTTAAAAAACATTCCATTTGAAGTGTATGTAAATGTCAGAAGGGCAGGGAGAACCCCTTTTATCCACCTACCAGTAGGAAAAGGAAAGGAACATTTAGCGAAAGCACTGGAATTAATTGCTCGTCTCAGTAAGCATAGTGTAACAATACCATTTCATTTTATGATTCACGCTATCGAAAGACAGCAACAACTTTCACCTTACGTCATTATGATAGGTGAAATAGAAGAAAATGAGGAACTGATTCTCAGTAGGTTTGCAAGAAAAGGTGTCGATTGTTTTAAACTAATTGAGAATAATGACTCCATCTTATTACAGAAGGCATCCTTGGCAATGAGGAGGGGGAAATCCCATGCGATATAGTCAGTCTTTACTGAAGTCGTATCAATACGTAATGGAGATGATCCTTCTCTATATTTTACTAATGTTGTTCTATATTCACACAGACTATTTGCCGCCCATTATACCATTTCTGTTTCTAACGGGCGTCGGAGCAGTCATCATTGCATTCCTGTTATCACTGATGAAATCAAATACCCCGTATTTTTTCATTATGTTAATCGTTCCATTGCTTGCACTTGTTAGCAGTGAAATAAGGCTATCGTTTGGTCAAAGCATTGTGATTGCGGCTGTTGTTTGTTATCGAATCATTATCCATTATCACAAGAATCCTAAGCTGACGGAAGCTATGATTTTAAATGGTAGTTTAGTATTTGGTGGGTTAACTTATTTTGCTGCAAAGGTCCAAGGGTATGTCCACAGTGACCTTATCTTATATTTACTTGTGACTCAATTGCTTTTCTTTATGATTGGAAAAATACTAAACAGTGTAAGTACAAGTTCACTCGTGAAGAAAACAATCGCTACAAAACAGAACTCCTGGTCCGTTGTCGGGCTGTTTAGTGGCTTGTTTGTGGGTGCTATTGGTGTCGCGGTTATTTTTCCAATCGTTCTTGTTAAGGGTTTGTCTTTGATTACATCCATTATCGGAACGGGCTTTTACTGGGTTTCAAAGCCACTTTTTAATGCTGTCGAAAATATCGATTCCTATAGAAGTTCTCAAGGTGAAAGTGTTGGAACTTTGAACTGGGAAGAAACAGAAAAGAAAAATACATTCTTTGAGTTGCTTGGCAGCTTTGATATTTGGTTATATTTATCCATTCTTGGTCTACTCCTATTAGCAGTGATTCTTTTCTTACTAGCAAAAAAGAGATTTGTAAAAGAAGCTGCTGTGGTTGGCGACGTATACCAATATGCAACGATTACAGAAGGGGTTACAAGCCCTACTGCAAAATGGAGACGTTCAAAACGACAGACACCACAAGTAAAGGTACGAAAGCTTATCCTTGAACTTGAGGTGCTCTCAGCAAAGCATGGATTTGGACGATACCATCATGAAAGTGTATCAGAATGGTTAGGAAGAACCCATTTCCTTGACTTCCGACTTGTTGAACTCTATGAGAGAGTACGTTACGGGGATGAAGTATTAACCGATGAGGAAAACAAGGCTTGTGAGGAGATCGTCCAGAACCTAAAAGAGAAGATTAAATCGTTAAAGAAGTTGAAATGAAAGAAGAAGAACCTGGGTGTCCAGGTTCTTTTTTCATGTTGCTTATTTTTTCTTCTTTTTCTGTTTTTTAGGTGTTCCGCTAATTTCTTCGCCAAATTCTTCGTTATGTGAGACAGTTGGGTTTGCCACTTCTTGGCTTACCTTATTTTGTCTTCCTTTTTTAGCCATTATGTTGACCCCCTTATTTAAATTTTTGTTCGATTATTAGTATGTGTTATCTTACGGTATAAAATGAACGAACGATTATAGTTTTTCTATGAATGTCTCAATTAATTGATTGAATGTATGTGCATGTCTCGTCGGTACTTGATGTCTAGCTTTATTAACAAAGACTCTCTCTGCATTTGGAATTTCCTTCTCTAAAAAACGTTGATAGGAGTGCATGTAGAAATCGAAGGAACCATCAACTAATAGAACAGGGACTTTTATATCTTTTAATCGATGTGAACAATTATATTCGAGTCCTCTTATGTACATTTGATAGAGAATATTTACATTTGCTTTTTTTACATATTGTTCAATTTCCTTTTTATATTCTTTTGTTGTACCATGTGCCTTCCCTAATACCTTTGCTAAAACAGATAATCCTTTCATTTTAACGGTGGAAATTCCAAGCTTGAATTCAGACCGTAATAAAAATGTGTTCACCTCTGAAAAACCACCAATTAATATGATGCCTTCAACACGTTCGGGATTGGAAAGGGCAAATTCCAATGCAATGGATCCGCCATTGGAATAACCGCATACAACGACTTTTTCGAGAGCTAGTTGATCTATCAGTTGCAGAATATCAGTTGCTAATAATGAAATGGTGATATCCTCAGTTCCTGGAGCACTATTCCCATTTCCACGTAGATCAAATGTAATAACTTGAAATTTTTTTGAAAGGGGTTGTTGCAGTTTAAAGGTTACATGTCCCATTCCAGGAGGGTGAATGAAAACAATTGGTTTCCCTTCACCATGGGTTTCATAGTAGATTTGGGTCTGATTCGTACCTGTTATATATGGCATCTCTTCTTCCTCCAACAAATCAGTGCAAATGATTTTATTTAGTTTTTGGTTAGATGCATTCTTTTATAACATAAAAAGACCCGAATCTCTTCGAGTCTACTTAAACACTTTGTTTACTATTTTCTTTTAAGATCATTTCAACCGCTTCTGCCACAGATTGAACAACGAATTTTGCTTCTTTTTTCACTTCTTCATGTGCAGTCTCCATCACAAAACTGTAAGGAGTTAAGCGGAACATCGGAATATCATTAAAAGAATCCCCAATACATGCAATTTCCTCTGGATTTAAAGAAAGATCCTCGAGAAGTTTTATAATTGCATTCCCTTTGCTAATTTGCTTTGGCATAATATCCAAAACATGTTTCTCGGAAATGAACAAATCAATTTCATCGGAATAATCATTAGAAAGTGTTTCGTACGTCTCAACAATATCGTTTTCGAAACCAATCAGGGTAATCTTTGATGGTTTAATTTCGCTAAACTTCGTACTTATTTCTGGATCAATGATGATAGGATGGAACATTCTTTTTTGAACACCCTCAACATACTCATTATTTTCATGGGTGTAATTTGTGTCATAGCTACAGACAATCGTTACGAACTTCGGATTCAATACGTTATTATAGATTGTTTCTGCGATTTCGGTTGTGAAGGTACGAGAAAAAATGGACCGATCATCTAAGGTTGATGCAAATGCCCCATTTTGGCTAATTCGATGGAAGTTTTGCCCAATCGATTTTAATACTTCTTTTATCTCTGTATCCATTCGACCCGTGGCGATGCTAATTTGAAGTCCATCTTCTGCGGCCTTGGTTAATGCTTTAGTATCTTCAGGATTTACAGAATTGTCTTCCCGCAATAGTGTTCCATCTAAATCACTAACAATCAGTTTGATCAATGAAAGCACCTCCAACTTATTATGTAGATAAAATACAATATTTGCTTATTATACATGACTACCTTTAAGGATTGTAATCTTTAAATGCACTGTTTGTAAAGAATAGTACATTTGAATAATAAGTTATTGTTAATGAAAAACATTCTCAATTTTCGTTTTAAAACGATTATTTGCCTTTCTGTTGAAATAAGTTCTATTCCTATGCTATACTTTTTCGTGTAAAAGGTTAGGTATAAAAGGTAAGAGCATTTTAACCAAATCATAATCTAAAATTTACATAATTGTATGTATTACGTGTTACTGACTCGATCAGGCATGAGTAAAGTTTTGATAAAAGCTAGGCGAAAATTACATTTTTTTTGCATAGGTTTTATCGTCTTTCTCATGCCTTTATTTGTTACAATCAGGGAGCACAATAATACTCTTTCTTTACATATCTACCGGAAACGAACAAATACTACAAGTAATTATTTTTAAAATTAGTGAAAAGGGGAAATAAACATGGCAGAAAAAACATTTAAAATTACAAGTGAATCAGGTATTCATGCACGTCCAGCCACAGTATTGGTACAGGCTGCTAGTAAATATAACTCAGACATTCAATTAGAATACAACGGAAAGTCCGTAAATCTTAAGTCAATTATGGGTGTTATGTCTCTTGGGATTGGACAAGGTGCAGAGGTAAAGATTGTTGCAGAAGGGTCTGACGAAGAAGAAGTAATTGCTAACTTGACAGAAATTATGGCAAATGAAGGACTTGGTGAATAATGTCTGAAATGATTAATGGAATTGCTGCTTCAGCGGGTATCGCCATAGCAAAAAGCTTTCGTTTAGAGCATCCAGATCTAACCGTTGAAAAACTAACAATTAGTGACAAGGATGCTGAAATTAAGCGTTTTGAAGAAGCAGTTAATCAATCAAAAGAAGAATTAGAAGCGATTAAGAATCGAGCAAATGTTGAACTAGGGGAAGACAAAGCGGCAATCTTTTCAGCCCATCTTCTTGTTTTAAGTGATCCGGAACTCCTTAATCCAATTAAAGATAAAATAAGCTCTGAAAATGTGAATGCAGAGTTTGCGTTACAAGAAGTAGCGAATATGTTCATTACCATGTTTGAAGGAATGGAAAATGAATATATGGCAGAGAGAGCATCTGATATTCGTGATGTTACAAAACGTGTATTGGCTCATCTACTGGGTGTTACCATCTCTAATCCGAGTATGATTTCAGAAGAAGTCATCATAATTGCGGAAGATTTAACACCTTCAGACACGGCACAATTAAATCGAAAGTATGTAAAAGGCTTTACCACTGATATTGGTGGCCGTACTTCACACTCTGCAATTATGGCTCGTTCCATGGAGATTCCAGCAGTTGTTGGAACAAAAACGGTTACTTCTGATATTGAAACTGGGGTAATGGTTATTGTTGATGGACTTGATGGTGCTGTCATTGTAAATCCATCTGAGGAAGTTTTAGCTCAGTACCGTCAAAAGAAAGAGCAATATGAAGCACAGAAAGCGGAATGGGCTAAATTAAAAAATGAAAAAACTGTTACAAGTGACGGAGAGCACGTGGAACTTGCTGCAAATATCGGAACTCCTGAAGATGTAAAAGGGGTCATCGAAAACGGCGGAGAGGCGATTGGACTATACCGTACAGAGTTCCTTTATATGGGTCGTGACCAACTTCCATCAGAGGAAGAACAATTCGAATCTTATAAAACAGTTCTTGAAAAAATGGAAGGCAAACCTGTTGTTGTTCGTACACTAGACATCGGTGGGGATAAAGAGCTTCCATACTTAAATCTTCCGAAAGAATTAAATCCGTTCCTAGGTTTTAGAGCAATTCGTCTTTGCTTAGAGGAACAGGAAATTTTCCGTACACAATTACGTGCGTTACTAAGAGCAAGTACTTATGGAAACTTAAAAATTATGTTTCCAATGATTGCAACACTTGATGAGTTTAGACAAGCTAAAGCGATTTTACTTGATGAAAAAGAAAAGCTTGTTGCGAGTGGAACTTCTGTATCCGATACAATTGAAATTGGAATTATGGTCGAGATTCCGTCCACTGCTGTATTAGCTGACCAATTTGCTAAAGAAGTAGATTTCTTTAGTATTGGCACAAATGATTTAATTCAATATACAATGGCTGCCGACCGAATGAACGAACGCGTCTCATATCTTTATCAGCCATATTCACCATCAATCTTACGACTTATTTCAATGGTGATTGAAGCGGCACATAAGGAAGGCAAATGGGCAGGTATGTGTGGTGAAATGGCCGGTGATACGATCGCAATTCCAATTCTGTTAGGATTAGGATTAGATGAATTCAGTATGAGTGCAACATCAATCTTACCTGCAAGAACTCAAATTAAGAAGCTTTCTAAAGCTGAAATCGCAAGCTTCAAAGAAAAGATTCTTTCTATGAGCACAACGGAAGAAGTAGTTGAATTTGTAAAAGCTAACTTCATGAACTAAAGAAAAAATGAATCTACCTTTTATATAATGGGATTTCGATTCGGGTTCAAAACAAGTAAATCATAATATTTTTAGAGGCTGGGACAAAACCCTCCTCTGAAATGAAAAAGCCTGTGGAATTTTACCATGAGTAAAATTTCACAGGCTTTGATTATTTTTAAATAAAAAATAAGGACATTCTTTGTTAAAATTAAGTTACCACACCAAATCCAAACAGAAAGAAGTGTCCTTATGTTTAAAGATTATAACATGAATCAATTAATTTTGCCTTTAAATTTAGAAGTAAAATTACAAGAGAATGATATTGCCTTCCATGTACATAACTTAGTTGAAAGTATTCCAGCTGAAGCACTTGAACCATTTCTTCGAAATGAAGGTTGCCCTGCTTATCATCCACGCATGATGTTAAAAATTATCTTATGTGCGTATTCGCAGTCTGTCTTTTCTGGACGTAAAATCGAGGCGCTTTTAAAAGATAGTATCCGTATGATGTGGCTTTCCCAAGGTTATGAACCGAGTTATCGCACCATTAATCGTTTCCGTGTTCACCCCGAAGCAATAGAACTGATTCGACAATGTTTCGTGCAATTCCGTTGCCATCTAGTACAGGAGAAATTAATCAATCAAGAAGCCATTTTCATTGATGGTACAAAAATAGAGGCGAATGCGAACAAATTTACATTCGTGTGGAAAAAGGCGATTGAGAAATACCACAAGAACTTAATTGAAAAATCAAATCAACTGTACAACGAATTACTTGAAAAAGAAATCCTACCTGAAATTGAACGAGACAATGATGAACAATTAACACTTAAAGAACTCGACCAAATGGTTGAAAAAGTAAATGAAGTCATTACGGAATATGACCAAAAAATTGAAACATCATCGAGCGTAGAAGAAAGAAAAGCACTAAGAAGTGAACGAAAATATCCGAAGCAAGTGCATAAGCAGCTGACTGATTATATTATACGGATTCAGAAATATCAACGAGATTTTGAAATCTTTGGCACACGTAATAGTTATTCAAAAACAGACCATGATGCAACTTTCATGCGAATGAAAGAGGATTATATGAAAAATGGTCAATTGAAAGCTGGTTATAATGTACAAATCGCAACAGAAGGTCAATACGCGCTTGCCTATAGTTTATTTTCAAATCCAACAGATACACGTACTTTAATTCCATTTCTAGATCAAATCGAGAAATATTATTTCGAATTACCGAAACATATTGTGGCAGATGCAGGTTACGGAAGTGAACAAAATTATGATGATATCCTTTCTAAGCGTAAACGAGAAGCTCTAATTACCTATAATATGTATCTGAAAGAACAAAAGAAAAAACATAAACAAAATGAGTTTAACCCAGACAACTGGCAGTACGATGAAGAAACGGATACATACACTTGTCCAAATCACAGACATCTTCCATTTAAATATCAATCTGAACGTACGGATAGAACAGGCTTTAAACGGGGATTTAAAGTATATGAATGCGAAGACTGTTCTGACTGCCCATTCCGTTCATCCTGTACAAAAGCTAAAGAAGGTAATAATCGAAAGTTAATGGTGAACGAGAAGTGGGAACATCAAAAAGAATATGTGAGAGCGAAGCTTTCAGAAGAAAAAACAGGTGCCATCTATCGTCAACGTAAGATTGATGTAGAACCAGTTTTTGGATTCTTGAAGGCTAATTTGCATTTCACTCGATTTTCTGTACGTGGAAAATCGAAGGTTGAGAATGAAATGGGCCTTGCATTAATGGCCGTGAATTTAAGAAAATTCACGGCCAACAGATAAGATTGTGTGAAAATTAATAGCAAAAAATAGATAAAGGAGAACTTGAGTTCACTCAAATTCTCCTTTATCACTATTCGAAGCTAGTTATGTCCCAGCCTCTTTATTTTTTTGAACATTTATGCGGATTTTATAAAAAACACAGCAACGGACATCCCCCGGCTTATTGTCTATGCGCTTGGTTGAAGATACCTAAATATCGGCACCACACGGGCTGATTGTGTCTTAGGTGTTTGAAGCTTCCTTAATTTCGGACCCAGAAGTGCTGATTGAGAGTCAAGTCCTTAATATTGTGTAAAAGTGTCAACAATGATTTTCAACTTATTTATAAATTTGTATAGCGAGTTAGAATTATTTCGAATTTACATTGAGGGGTGGGCATGATAGCCTGGTGGCAAGCCAGGTGTTGTTAAACTCCTGGCTTCCTGGCTTTTATTCATGCCCACCGGAGGCTCAATGTCAATTCGAAATTAGGCGTTCACACTTTACTTGGTAGGTGGCGCTTTTCTCAACCTTTCCTACTTCTAATGATTTTTTTCATTTCTTGTTCCTCATTTATTTGCATGAGGACTGCTCCAATCATTCTAAACGCGGATTGAGTATTTGGAAATATTCGGATTACCTTTTCCCTTCTTCTAACCTCTTGGTTTAAGCGTTCCAGTGAATTTGTGCTGCGAATATATTGTTGAAACTTATTGGGTTCATTTAAAAACTGGATAGCATCTTCGAAGCCATCTTCTAAAATTCGGGTCGCTTTCTCCAGCTTTGAATCTTCTCCAAATCGTTCAAGAAATTCATCTTTAAACCTTCTGGCATCATTCACACTAACAGCTTCAAAAATTCTCTTTAATCCTAGTTTTTCTTCATCTACCCCTTTTTTAGGTAGTACATTAAAAATATTTCGCTTGAAATGGACAGTGCAACGTTGCCAAACAGTTCCAACGAATACTTCTTTTAGAGCCCTTTTTAATCCGGGATGTGCGTCTGTAATAAATAGTCTTGGAGATTGTACTCCTCGAGATTGTAAGTGATGTAAAAATGCTTTCCAAGCATCATAGCTTTCTACGTGATCGACTCTTATTCCTAATATTTCTCGGCGGTTTTCTTCCGTAATGGCAGTAGCGATATAGACAGCCTTTGATACAACACGATTATGTTCACGCACCTTAATATACATGGCATCAGCGAAAATATAAGGGTAGTATGTTGTATTTAAAGGCCGGTTTGCCCAAGTTTGAACAATTGGGTCGAGTTGTTCCGTAAGAGAAGAAACAAAAGACTTCGAAACACTTTCTCCACAAAGTTGTTGGACAATATTCTTTACTTTACGAGTAGACACACCGTTTATAACCATTTCGAGCATTGAAAGCACAAATGCTTGGTCACAACGTGCATATTTTTCAAACAAGGAAGGTGAAAATCCCCCATTGCGAGTACGAGGAACTCTGAGATTCACCCTACCAATACTCATAATGAGCTCTCGCTCATAGTAACCATTTCGAGAATCAAATCGGTCAGTAGAACGTTCATAAGATCCAACTTGAAGAAAGTCATCACGTTCTTTCTCCATCACAGAATTTAAAACAAGAACAATCGAAGCTTTAATAACGGAGTCAATATCAGAATTCATTACTGATTCTTTTAAAACATCAATATCTAGGTTAAACTGTATTTGAGTCATTTTTATTCCTCTTTTCAATGTTTTACTTGGTCGTTAAACATTGTTGACAAAAAGGAATAAAATGACTCTTTTCTTTTACACAATTATATGGACTTAATCTGATTGAGCGTGCGCTTGTCCAAAGATTCGTTAACTTCGGACACAGATGCGTTGATTGAGCGTGCGCCTGTCCAAAGATTCCTTAACTTCGGGCACAGTTGTGCTGATTATATGTTTGCTTGTCAGAAGTTACTTCAACTTCGGACTCAGAAGTGATGATTGTATGTTTGCTTGTCCGAAGATACTTCAACTTCGGACACAGTTGTGCTGATTGTATGTTTGCTTGTCCGAAGTTACTTCAACTTCGGACCCAGAAGTGTTGATTGAGCGTGCGCCTGTCCAAAGATACCTTAACTTCGGACACATGTGTGATGATTGTATGTTTGCTTGTCCGAAGTTACTTCAACTTCGGACCCAGATGTGTTAATTGAGCGTGCGCCTGTCCAAAGATACCTTAACTTCGGACACATGTGTGATGATTGTATGTTTGCTTGTCCGAAGATACTTCAACTTCGGACACAGTTGTGCTGATTATATGTTTGCTTGTCCGAAGTTACTTCAACTTCGGACACAGTTGTGCTGATTATATGTTTGCTTGTCCGAAGTTACTTCAACTCGGACACAGATGTGATGATTGTATGTTAGCTTGTCCGAAGTTACTTCAACTTCGGACACAGAAGTGTTGATTGAGCGTGCGCCTGTCCAAAGATTCGTTAACTTCGGCCCCAGAAGTGCTGATTGTATGTTTGCTTGTCGGAAGTTACTTCAACTTCGGACCCAGAAGTGTTGATTGAGCGTGCGCTTGTCCAAAGATTCGTTAACTTCGGACCCAGAAGTGATGATTGTATGTTTGCTTGTCAGAAGTTACTTCAACTTCGGACCCAGAAGTGATGATTGTATGTTTGCTTGTCAGAAGTTACTTCAACTTCGGACCCAGAAGTGATGATTGTATGTTTGATTGTCAGAAGTTACTTCAAATTCGGACCCAGAAGTGATGATTGTATGTTTGATTGTCAGAAGTTACTTCAACTTCGGACCCAGAAGTGATGATTGTATGTTTGCTTGTCCGAAGATACTTCAACTTCGGACACAGTTGTGCTGATTATATGTTTGCTTGTCCGAAGTTACTTCAACTTCGGACACAGATGTGATGATTGTATGTTTGCTTGTCCGAAGTTACTTCAACTTCGGACCCAGAAGTGTTGATTGCATGTTTGCTTGTCCGAAGATACTTCAACTTCGGACACAGTTGTGCTGATTATATGTTTGCTTGTCCGAAGATACTTCAACTTCAGACACATGTGTGCTGATTGTATGTTTGCTTGTCGGAAGTTACTTCAACTTCGGACACAGTTGTGCTGATTATATGTTTGCTTGTCCGAAGATACTTTAACTTCGGACCCAGAAGTGTTGATTGAGCGTGCGCCTGTCCAAAGATTCGTTAACTTCGGCCCCAGAAGTGATGATTGTATGTTTGCTTGTCCGAAGATACTACAGCATTGGACACAGAAGTGTTGATTGAGCGTGCGCTTGTCCAAAGAAGCCTTAACTTCGGACCCACTCGCCCGGATTATGGCTACGGTTGTCCGAAGATATTCTTCAACTACGGACCCCACCCAAGCTGATAGCGTCGTATGTTGGCTAATGCTGCCTCAACTTCATACCACCCCTAATAATTTCTGCAACTCAGATTGGAAAACTTAATGTAATGTAATTAGACTCGTTTTCTTTCATATGTGAAAGGGATTTTTCCATTCCATTAATAATCCATAATTACAGGACTCCTCGTCCTCGAGGTAGTTTTCAATAAGTTGGACAGGACTGCGTCCACAACGAAGAAGAAAGGTAATCACGGGATCCTTTAATTCACCTGTCATTACTTTTTCGATGTATTCTTCGGCACTCAAATTTGTAGAATACTTAGAGTATCCGGAAATTCGGCCGCCGCCTAGTAACCGTTCTAATTTTAAATATACAACAACTTCATACATTGATTGCATCAACCATTTCCCTAGGCCAAATTTACGATATGCTGGGCTCACACAAATATCAACAATGTATAATGTGTTTCCATCTGAAGTATGGTTTCGTATGTATCCGTTATCTGTGATATCCTCCCAAGTATGTTGTGGATGACTAGGGTCAAATTGAACTATTAATCCAGTCATTGAACCACATATTTGTCCGTCAATTTCGACACATAGGGCACCCTCAGGGAATAGTGACACATGGTTATGTAATTGTTCCTTATTCCACCATAATTCAGAAGGAAAAGGTGGAGGGAAACAATCTTGTTGTACACGAATAAGGTCGTCAAAATCATTTTCTTGATAATTACGAATTACGCAATTTTTTGGCGTATTTCCATCAAACACAAATATTTCTTTTCGATACATGTTATCACCTCACATCCACATTGTACGTTACATCCAAAGGGATGAGAAGTAAAACTAATCTCAATCTTGGTGTGTTTCAAAAAATTTGTCAATCTCATCTTCTATTAAAGCAGGATCAGGTTGCTCCCCACTAAAAGTGAAAGACAATTCCTTGATAAATTCACCATCCCGATAGACATGAATTGCCCCTTTTTGACCAATGACATTATATTCTGTTTCAAACCTATACCCTTCGCGATCAATTGCACCCATTACAATCTCTCCTCAATTCATATATTTATTGTTATTGTTCCTCTTTATTGTGTAAAAAGTACATATTTTTAATAAAACACGCCACTTTAATGTTGAGGAGGTATAGAAAAATGACAGACAATGATCGCGATTATCATGAAAGAGATCCCCATTTCGATGGACGCTATGAAGGCATAATCAATGATGACTCAACAGGAAATAAAATAGGGATTAGATCTGATGTGAATACAGAAAACATGGTTCAACCGAAAAATCCTTATCATATGAAGCCTAAAGTGGATAAAGAAATGAAAAAGTTCCAGGATATTTTTGAAGGTGAGTAAAGAAAAAAGCCAGCAACCTTTTAAAGTTGTTGGCTTCCTTCGCATACATGTTAAATGGTTATCTTAGAACCAAGCAGCTCCAACGATGATTAGTAGAATGAACAATACTACAATCAACGCAAAGCCTCCGCGAAAACCATAGCCACCGTAACCATATCCACCATATCCGTATCCACAACAACTCATATTACATCTCCCTTTCTTTTTTATCATTAATCTTTAATTTTCTTAAAGAATTAGTAACCTACGTAAGCAGCCCCAACAATGATCAATAGAATGAACAATACAACAATCAAAGCAAAGCCTGCTCCATATCCTCCGTGTCTTTCTCCACTCATTTAGAACACCTCCATATCTATTTGTTATATCCTATGGAACATTCGCCGTTTTCGTAAGGTACAAATCCCCAATTTTCACAGATTTTTTTTGGAAATATATGATATGATAAAAATAAAAAAGTTAAGGGAGAAAACGTGATGGTACATAAAAATGTTTTAAATGAAAATGCAGTTGTGGGGTTTATAGGAACAGGTGTTATGGGAAAAAGTATGGCAGGACATATCCTTTCAAAAGGATATAAGGTTCTCGTCTATACACGCACGCAAGAAAAAGCTGAAGAACTTGTGAAACAAGGAGCCGTTTGGAAACAGTCAGTAGCTGAAATCGCATCTGAAGCGAATATCGTAATTACAATGGTTGGCTATCCCTACGACGTGGAAGAGGTCTACCTTGGTGAAAATGGACTTTTGGCACATGCAAAAGAAGGAACTTATTTTATAGATATGACAACTTCAACTCCGACATTAGCAAGTAAAATCTACGAAGAAGCAAAACAAAAGGGATTGTATTCCTTAGACGCGCCTGTTTCTGGCGGAGATGTTGGTGCAAAAGAAGCAAGGTTAGCTATTATGGTTGGTGGGGACGAAGAGGTTTTCGAAGCTTGCAGGTCATTATTTGAAATCATGGGACAGAATATTGTATATCAAGGTCCTGCGGGGTCTGGACAGCATACAAAAATGTGTAACCAAATTGCAATTGCCTCCAATATGATTGGTGTCGCTGAAGCAATGGTTTATGCTAAAAAATCCGGACTCGACCCTGAAACGGTTTTAAAAAGTATTTCAACAGGAGCAGCTGGAAGTTGGTCTTTAAGCAATCTTGCACCAAGAATGATATCAGGCAATTTTGAACCAGGTTTTTATATCAAACATTTCATTAAAGATATGGGAATTGCACTCGAAGAAGCAAAAGCAATGGAGATGGATACACCAGGACTAGAACTTGCAATACAAATGTATGAAGAACTTGCCGAAAAGGGCGAAGAAAACAGCGGTACTCAAGCCATATATAAACTGTGGGATTAATGAGTCAAAGGGATCTTTGTCCACGACTAGCTTAAAGCAATAACGATTCTATTCACATCAAGCGTAAGTGTTCACCTATTGTTGCATAGGAATCCCTCTAGGAGAAGAAAATAATGATGATTATCTCTAAGGGGGTGCACTTTAATATGGCAAAGCGTAATAAAAAGAATGATCCTGAACAAAAAAACAAAAAAGGATTTGATTCTAGCGTAACTGATACAGAGTTCGGTAAGGAATTTGGGAGCGCAGCAGCGAACCAAGCACATAAGAAAAAAGCGAAAAAAGAAAAAGCCTCTAAGAATGACGGTAAATATGAAGGCGGACTTTAATACTTACAAACTCGACAGCTCTGTGCTTGTCGAGTTTTTTACCTTTTAGTGGTGATGTTTTGCTTTTTAAAAATTAAAACAGGTCTTTCTACCTATGGATATGAACTAAACCCTAAATTAATGTAATAGTATAGTAAAAAAATGGTTACCATTACAAAATCCTAAATAGCTATTTCTATCTTAATGATACGTCTAAATCGAAAGGGGAGGGGGTTCAACACATGGAGTCTGGCAATCAATATAGTGCTCAACAGCAATTACCTCAAACACAATCCTCTGTTAATCTAGTATTAACAGTGACGATAAACGGTAAAATTCTCTATCTATCAAGTAACTGTAAGGATATCTTAGGTTACACAAAAGAAACACTAATTGGATCTTCCATTAAAAACATTATCCATAAGGATGACCGATTCATGCTTGAAAGCTATTTTTTCAATAAGCATGAAGTTTCAGTTTGTGCACTTAGGGTTATGAAGACAAACGAAGAATTTATTTGGTTTGAAACAACTGTTGAACCTGTTTATTACTCCGATTCCTTCGAATATGACGAGATCTTATTAAAAATGAGAGTGCTTGTCGAACCTGAGAATAGTCGGACACATGAGGAAATCCTAACTAATACCCTATTATCATCTGTTAATTCGGAAATTGCACTTCATCAAAATCGATTAAAAGATGCTTCCATTCTAATCGATGAGGCTCCGTTTCCTATTATCATTTCTAAATTCGGTAGGATTTTATATATGAATAATGAAGTTACTACCTTACTCGAAATTCAGAATCCTATGAACGTATTGGGAAAATCGATTTATTCATTTATCAATCAAGAATTCCATGAAGTAGTAGAGAAACGAATACAACAGCTACAAAGCGGATATCGATTAGGTATTATTGAACAAAAGTGGAAGAAACAAAATAAAGAAGAAATCTTTGTTGAAGTAAAAGAAGTACCGATTTATATTAATGATGAAATCTATGAATATCTTGTCCTACACGATATTTCATCAAGAAAGTCTTTTCATGATATTATCCATAGAAGTCGTGAACGATATCAACGAATTGTCCAGAATTCTATTGATACAATCGCCGTTATTTATCAAAATAATTGGGTTTTTATTAATGACTCAGGTGTAAAGATGTTTGGGGCGAACAGCTACACAGAAATGCTCGGGAAAAATATATATACCTTTTTACATCCAGAAAATCACGACCAGGTCAGAGATTTTATTGAAATTGTAAATGCTGAAAATAAGGAAGTTAATTTTAGCAAGCAATCTTGGTATACGATCCAAGGAAAGCAGGTTTATACAGAATTAATCGGAATTCCAACTACATATTTTGGCGAGGCTGCTGTTCAAGTAATCATTCGTGACATATCTGATCGAATCAAAGCAGAGGAGTTAATGATTAAATCTGAGAAACTGTCCATTGCCGGACAACTTGCTGCTGGTATTGCACATGAAATTAGAAATCCATTAACGGCTATAAAAGGATTTTTACAATTATTTCATAATGACTTTCAAGGAAAACAAAACTATTTCGATATCATCTTTTCAGAACTGAATCGAATTGAATTGATTCTGAGTGAGCTTTTGTTATTGGCAAAGCCATCAGAAATTAAATTCAAAAATAAAGATATCCGAATCATTTTGCGAGATGTTGTTACATTGCTCGAGACACAAGCCATCCTGCAAGATATCCAAATCAATATCGATTTTATGAATAAAGAGTCCATTATTACATGCGATGAAAATCAAATAAAGCAGGTCTTTATTAATCTTATAAAGAATTCCATCGATGCAATGGAAAAGGGCGGAAATATCTTTATTCGTACAATGGTTACGGAAGACTCAATTTATATTTTGTTTATAGATGAGGGGTGTGGTATACCAAAATCAATCCTTGAGCGAATCGGGGAGCCTTTCTACACAACAAAGGAAAAAGGAACAGGCCTTGGGCTTATGGTTAGTTATAATATTATAGAAAATCATAACGGTGAAATAAAGGTGGATAGCAAAGAAAATGAAGGAACAACCTTTGAGATAAAGCTTCCACGTGTAGATGTGACGGTGTAACTCCTAGAAGTTACACCGTTTTTAAATAGGAAAAAATAAAAGGCCAGTGCACTTCGCACTAGCCAATTCGTTATTGTAAAAAGCTATGTTGAGACAGTAACATATTATATTGTTTTGTAAGTTCCATAAATAAGTTTTCATCTTTGTTAATAAGTGATTGGTCGATTTGTTTAAGTAATTGTTCTTTTCTAAAGGAGGCCTGTGATTGGATGAGAACCATTTCGGCTACCTTTTTATACATTTCTTCATCAGGCGTTTGAGAAATTACGACTACCTCATTTTTTTGCTCTTTGTTAAAATGGTTCATTACTTAATCACTCCTTTTATTTTTTCACTTCTTTATAAATCAAAAACCCCTTCACCTTATATGTGTAACTAGAATCATTTCATTTAATTATTTCTAGTTGTCTTTCTATTATGAAGGGAATTAGGCAAAAAGTAAAGTATTTTTTTAGAAAATTTGGATATGTCAGAATTTAGATGGACTGGCAAGCTCAGATATAAGGTTCGGAGAATACGAAAAAATGGGCTACTTTCCTTATAAATTTCATAGTATGAAATGAGCAACTTTTTAATTTTATTCAGTTTTGCTGAATAAAGTTAAAAGAATAAAAGGAGGTACCTGTCATGAATCAACCATATGGTGGATATCAAGTGAATCCATATACTCGCGTGGTTCCAAACTATTATTATCCTTATTATCCCGCAAATGGCTACCAACAGGCTAATTATATAAATACACCTACTACAGACCAGCAGCAAAGACAAACAGAAGAATTTCAAAATGTATGGAAAGAAGTTCGAAAAAATTTAAAACCTCACTATGATCATTTAGCTGAATTTAATGTTAATAAGCGATTATCGCAGTATATTGCCATGCAACTTGTCATGTACACTTTAATGACTCAAAATCAATTCTCAGGTTCTTTGGATCAAAGAGTGAATCAAACCTATCAGGCATTTCGTCGTCAAGCCAGTTGGGTCTTTGGGGTATTATCACCTTACCGAATTCCGGAACGTGAGCTAGAGAGGATATTTAAAGCGATTATTCGACTTACTTATGAAAATATTGGCTTTTCACCTGAAAAGAATTGGAGTGAATGGGAAGATCTTGGAGGCTACTTAACATCTGGACCTTCTGTAACTGTACCTGGAAGAAATCAGTTAGATGTCTATGTGCGAGGAAGAAATCGTGTGTTATATCGGCGGTTTTGGAATGGAACTAGTTGGACGGATTGGGAAAGCCTCGGAGGTACTCTTACTTCTTCACCTGCTGCAGTCTCATGGGGACCTGGCAGGGTAGATGTGTTTTCTCGTGGTGAGAATAACCACTTGATTCATAAATATTGGAACGGTTCCTCTTGGAGTGAGTGGGAAGATTTGGGTGGAGTCTTAACATCATCACCTGCTGTCTCATCTTGGGGTGAGAATCGCCTAGATGTATTCGGAAGAGGCACAGATCGCCATCTTTATCATAAATATTGGGATGGAGATAGTTGGAGTGAGTGGGAGGACTTAGGTGGTATTCTTACGTCTGCACCTGGTGCCGTATCGTGGGGGCCAAATCGTATCGACGTTTTTGTGCGTGGTGAAAATAGAGCACTATATCATAAGTATTGGGATGGCTCAAGCTGGAGTAATTGGGAGGATCTAGGTGGGCAATTAACTTCAAGTCCAGCAGCATCTTCAAGAGAGCCTAATAACCTTGATGTTTTTGTAAAGGGTACAGATGAACATTTATATGTAAAAAATTGGGATGGAAGCCGTTGGAATGAATGGGAAGACCAGGGTGGTACATTAACATCCGAACCATCTTCAGCCTCATGGAATCGAAACCGAATTGATGTATTCGCTAGAGGAGAGAACAACCAACTTATCCATAAATGGAAATCATAACTATATTCAGCATAGAAACTAAAGTTGCTGGGATAAAAGAGGAGTGCTATTCATTCAATTGTGAATCAAAACCGAATGAATAAAGTTAAAGCCTCCGGCGGATGCCACGATTTTTCAAAGGGAATTTTTCGAGCGGGAAGTTCAAAGTGAAAGAATGCCACAAGCTGTGACAACGTCTTTATGACCCACTTCCTGTGGGCCTAAAATCGGGAGCAAACATGCAAAGGCGCATTTGATTATATGACAGGGGTTGTGGATATGCCTAGATATGTGTGGGGAGTGGATTCAGCGGCAACTGCTGATGAAGAGCTATATACATGTGTTAAATCTAAACTTGGGAAACCAAAATTCTGGGGCCGTTATTTAAGTGAAAGTCCTAATGTTTCAGCGGGATTAACAAGAGCAGAAATTTCATTTTTGCGGAACAGAGGAATCAAGGTTTTACCTATCTATAATATTTTTTCTGACGCTACAGGATTTGAAAAAGGGCAGCTTGCTGCAAGAAATGCTATATTTAATGCAAGACGTCTTGGCATTCCAAATAATGTAGGATTGTTTGCAAATGTAGAGCGCTTTTTGGTTGTAGACGAGGCTTGGATTCGGGGGTGGGTGGAATCAATTTACCCTAGCGGCTTCCGTCCAGGGATATACAACGATCCTGTCAAAGGCGATTTTTCTGTAGCTTATTGTGAGGCTGTCAGAAAAAATAAACAGGTAGCTGTTCAAACGATTCTATGGAGTGCTGAACCTGAGCCTGGAGTGACAAAGGAACGAAATGCACCTAAATTTAAGCCAATATCACCAAAATGTAAGGCAAATGTATGGATTTGGCAATATGGAAGAGATTCGGTAGACTGTCCAATTAATACAAATTTAGCTGACCAGCGGGCTTTACATTACCTATATTAAAAAAACCAGGTACATCGTCCTGGTTTTTTATTTGCGTGTTGAGGTCACAAGCCAACCCATCAAGAATGTCAAGTAGTAACCTTCTCGCTAGCTCGTCTTGTGTTTGTTGGGACTGAATAAGGTGCTCGCACTTTTGGTTATTAACGATAGCTTTCACCTAGTTTTTTGAATACGGGTTTTTGGTATGTCCGTTTGTTTGATCGGTTAGTATTCTCGATTTTTTCTTCAATACCAACGTATTGCTGTAGCAGGCTTTTTGCTAGAGAAAGTGATAGATAGGTTTTTGGATTTCGGTATGTCTGATTCAATTGTCCAAGGTGTGGTAGGCGAGAGAAGTCTTCTTTTGTAGGAGGCATGTGAAAATAATAGTCTCCGGCTGAAATTAAGACATCGGATTGTTGTTGACTATTTTTCGGATTTCTGGAAAAATGTAGTCCTTCCTTTTTGGCTTTCCCTTCGGATAAAAGCTTTTCAAGTGCTTTTCGTTTTAGTAAGTATAAGAATTTAGGATTTGTAGCCGTTTTGGCATGTCGGTTTACAACAAATATGGCACGTGCAAGGTTGTCCACATTTGGTTCAAGCGGTGCTTGATTTACCTGTTTTTTCATACTTTCTCTCCTTTCTATCTTTTATTATACTGGTAGTAGTGTATTTTTACAAATTCAACTGGAACAAAGTATTTATTAAATCTTTCATACGATTAAATAAAAATAATGATTGAAAAAATAAAGGTTTTTGTCAATATATGCCGAAGAGGTAAAATATTAATCTGCAGTAGGGAATGGTCTCATGAACAACATTAATCATGTAATCTTGAAGGATAAGCAATATAGCCAATTTGGTGAGAAAATTGAGGCAATTATCTTTGAAATTATCCTTAAACATATCAAGGATTTAATATATGTCATGAAAGTAGAGGAAGAAGACATTTTTACCTATGTTTTCTTAAATGAAGAGGCAAAGGGGCATGCAAAATTAACTAACTCTAGCCTTGGGAAAACACTTCACGAGGTGTTACCTAAAGAAACAGCTGATCATTTACATGCACAATATAAATCTGTTGTGGAGAAAAGAGAAGCAGTCTCGTTTCAGGATGTTGTGATTCTACCTGATAAAAAAGTCGTACACGGTGAATCGCTTTTAACCCCAGTCTTTGATGACAAAGGAAATATTCTATTCATCGTAAGTGTCACTCGAGACATCTCTGCAAGGGTTGCCGATAAGGAAATGATTACCTATATGGCCTATCATGATCAACTTACAGGTTTACCTAATCGCAGCTCATTAAAGAAGGAGTTAGATAATGCAGTTGCAGAAGCCATCGATCTTGAACAAGAATTTGCATTAATGTTCATAGATCTTGATCGTTTTAAATTTTTCAATGATTCTATGGGACATGTTGCAGGGGATCATTTATTAAAAGAAGTTGGAAGAAGGTTATCATCAATTAGTCAAAAAGGCTATAAGGTTTTCCGTCAAGGCGGGGATGAATTCATTATGATTCTACCAAACTCTTCAAGAGATCATTCTGAAAAGTTTGCGCAGAACGTGACCCGATTGTTTGAAAAGCCTTTCAGTTTAGAAAGAAAGGAATTCTTTATTTCAGCGAGTATTGGAATTAGTCTCTATCCTACCGATGGCAATGACGTAGATACACTAGTCAAAAATGCTGATACAGCCTTGTATCGTGCAAAGGAATTAGGCAGGGCGCTCTATCAATTTTATAGTACTGATTTACAAAAGCAGTCTTCCCATTTAATGCACCTTGAGACAAGTCTTAGAAGGGCTATTGAAAAGAATGAACTTGAAATCTACTATCAACCACAGTTGGATCTTAGTTCAGGCAAGGTTACAAGCTTTGAGGCACTGTTAAGATGGAATCATCCCACACTAGGTTTTGTGTCACCTGCAGAATTCATACCGATTGCCGAGGACACTGGGCTCATTTTATCAATTGGAGAATGGCTAATTCACACAGTATGTCAGAAATTAAAACACTGGAAAGAGAGTGGATATGGGACTGTATCCATTGGTGTCAATTTATCACCAAAACAATTCCAGCAACCTGAATTAGTTAGTATGATTCAACAAAATATTGAGGAGAATCAAATCTATCCAGGCAGTCTTGAAATTGAGCTTACCGAGGGAGCGATGTTAGACCCAAAGAAAACGATGCTCACATTGGCGAAGTTAAAGGAAATTGGTGTTCGAATTGCCGTGGATGACTTTGGCACAGGCTATTCCTCTTTAAGTTATATAAAAAAACTTCCTATCGATACATTAAAAATCGATAAATCCTTTGTAAAAGATGTTCTCCGTGATGAAAAGGATGCTGCGATTACAACTACAATCATTCACTTAGCCCAAAGTTTAGGACTGTCTGTAATTGCTGAAGGTGTTGAAGAAGAACAACAGGTTGAATTTTTCAAGATTATGGGGTGTCATAAAGTTCAAGGTTATTTCTTTAGTAAACCAATACCAGAAGATGAGTTGATAGAGCATTATTTAACAAATAAGTAAGAGGACGACCTGGGGTCATCCTCTTTCTTTATGTCGATTGTAATGTAAAAATGGATATTTCAGGTTTTGCTAGAAATCGTAATGGAAGCCTAGTTGTTCCAAGTCCGCGGTTTACATAGAGGAACATTTTTGTAGTGCCGATTTCATGGGCACCTTCATAATATATACTTCCAAGCGGGGGAGTAATCAGTGGGCCTACAAATGGCAGCTGAATTTGTCCACCATGACTGTGACCGGATAGTTGCATATGTGCTCCCACTTTAGCTGCTCGATCAGCAATATCGGGCTCATGAGCAAGTAGAATCGTATAACTAGACGAATCTACGTTTTGGAATGCTTGTTCAAAACTAGGACGTCCGAGCATGACATCATCTAACCCCACAATGGTAATTTTTGAATCTCTTAAGTGAATTTCCTTCGAGCTGTTCATTAAGAGATTAAAACCAGTTTGTTCCATTAGTTTTTTATAAATCTCCGATCCGTAACCCCCGTGGTCATGGTTACCGTAAATGGCAAATTTCCCAAGAGGAGCTTCTAACCGTTTTAGGATAGGGATGAGATGATTGGCAGCTGCATATTTATTAGGCTCATCCATTAAATCTCCGGTGAAAAATAGAAGATCTGGTTTGTAGCTATTTATTCGATCAACTAGAAGAGTGAGTTGTTCTAGTGTGTAATAATGCCCAACATGAGTATCACTAAATTGGACAATTCTAAGGTTGTCAAAGTCTTTTGGAATAGTAGGATGTACAATTTTATGAGATGTGATACCTAGCTGTTTCGGCTCAATATATCGGGCATACAAATACCCTAATGAGGACGCAATTGCAATTGTAGCTGTTGTGGCAAATGCCCGTTTAATAAATTGTCTTCTTGTATATTTTTTTGCCATCCTAACCGCCAACCTATTCTTAATAATCAATTGAAGTTATGAGACTAGTGTAGCATATTCATATTCACTTAAATTTTAAATATGTATTACAGTTGTAAACAATACTAATTACGAATCGGCTTTCTCATCTTGTATGTCAAAATTCATTCTTTTTTTCATTGGATTTATGAATTAATTGTTTGTATATAAATAAACATGTCAAAATCTGCAATTATTTAACGAACGATTCATATCCACGTGCTTTTAAGAAATTGTTAAAATGAGGGTACTTGTACATAACCAGTCATTTAATGAAAGGATGATAATTTGAGCAAGCGAATCTCATTACTACTCATTGTCATTTGTTTTATCGGACTAGTGTCTGTTCCAACAGCTAAAGCGTCATCTAATCAACCCCTTACACAAGAGGAAGTGTTTACATTCTTACAAGAAGCGTTTCAAGCGCAATCTTCACTAACATCTGAATTTCGTACTTATGAAGAAGTTCAACAAGTTCTTGCTCCTTTTTTCCATTCAGATTATGAAAACACATTTTTAGAGGAAAATTTAATAAAGGAAAAGGATGGGTATATTGTGTATGGTTCCGATTTTGCCCTTTACTTTGTTCCGTTTTATTCGTATACAGATGAAACAAAAATTTTATTCGATCAAAACGAAAAGAAGATTTTTGTCTATGAGTTATTTAAATCCCCTGATACAGGTCCTGTTGCTTATAAAGATCATTATGAAGTTATCACAATTGAAAAAATAAACTCAAACTGGCTTATTACGGATTTACAATCACAAGATGATGCACCATCTGTAAAAGATACTGCTACACATAAGGAAACGATTAACCAGGATTCAGCATTTTTAACGTGGAATCCATTAAAAACGACGATTTATTCCTTACTTGAAATGGATAATCGAACATTCACTCATTTTGGACTTTATCAAGGCATCTTCTAAATATCAAAGAAAAATAGAAATCCCAATTGGGATTTCTATTTTTCTTTTTGAAGGAAATCAACAATTCCCATTGCACAAATATCAAGGTCAAGGCTAAGAATTTCGTATACTTCATGATGTCTTGGAACATTCTTTTCATCAAGATAAGCTGTGATTTGCTTTAAGATCAATTCCTTAATAATTTCTTTATGTTCAACTTCAGTTGCTAAAGGGTGGTCGATAAAAGACTTTTTCCCGGCATTCACAAAAATAGGTAACCACTGATGTAGTTGAGCGAACACTTCATTCACATTTGTTGACATCCCGTAATGGCCAAAATAAATAGCTGAGACCCCGAGATCATTCACTCTTTTTGCAGATTCGAGCATGGCATCAGGACGGAATTGATTAGGAGATGTCGAAGGCAAAAACAGCTCAATATTGTCTTTGACTAGTTCATGATAATAAATGCCGATTGTATCACCGGTAAAGATACCGTTACTAACAGGTTCATAAATACTAAAGTGATGATTGGCATGTCCTGGCGTATCGTAAAAAACGAGGCTGCAATTCCGTCCTATTTCAAGTTCTTCCTGATTTGATTTTATGATTAATTTTTCCTCAGGAATTGGCAAAATTGGATTAAATAAAGAATCAAAATTTTTCCCATATACGGCCTTTGCTCCAGAAATCAAGCGACTTGGGTCAACCAAATGTCTTGCTCCTTTAGGGTGAACAACCACTTTTGCATTTGGGCAATGCTCTAATAAGAGGCCAGCTCCTCCAGCATGGTCTAAATGAATATGGGTTACAATTATATACTGAACATCAATTGGATCAATGTTCAGTTCCTTAAGCCCATCTAAAATGTACGGTATAGAAGGACTTGCACTTGTTTCAACAATTGTAATTTTATCCTCTTTTATTATGTAAGAACCAGTTCGAGCCATTCTCCCCAAATCATGTGCGTCAATTAGAAATATTCGCTCATTTAGTTGTGTAAGATTTCCCATGTTCTCCTCCAATTTTTTATTGTTTCATCGCTAATTTTATTGTATTGTTACATAGTGGTTACTGTAAAGGTATTGAAAGAAATATTCTGAATATATACGTCCGTGAGAAAAATGGTCAATACCGTGGATAGAAGAGAGGATATTGCTCAATCCTAAAAGTAGAGAAAGGAGAGGCTACATATGTCACAGTTACAAGGAATCATATCTCGTCTTATTAGCCTTCAGGAAAATGCAAACGGTGGGGAGCCCCCACAACGTTTTTTTGAAGTAAATGGTGAAAGAAAATGTAGTGTTAAGTATTTTAACAAAACAAGTACATTTGAACTCGAAGTATACCAACAAGGGGAAAAGCCCAAAACGTATCAATTCGATAATATTGACATGATTGCGATTGAAATTTTCGATTTAATTAGCTAATCACACTTCTTAGGCTCGGCAGACTGCTGAGCCTTTTCTTCCTTCTAAAGTACTAACTCTACATCACCCTTAAATAATACAAGTTCTCACCCAAAAATTATGTTAAAATAAAAGAGGAGAATGAAAATTTAAATCTGGTAATATATGAAAATAATTACAATGTGAGGTTGTGAGGCTTACATGTTTGGTCTTCAAAATGAAAATCTATTTGAAACAACAATTAAAGACTTACTTATTCCTGCAGATAAAGTAGCTCACGTTCAAATCGGGAATAGCTTAGAGCACGCATTACTTGTCCTTACAAAAACGGGATATACCGCAGTCCCTGTATTGGATCCAAAGTATAAACTGCATGGATTGATTAGTTCAACACATATTTTAGACTCAATTCTTGGACTAGAGCGAATTGAATTTGAACGTCTAGAGAAAATGAAGGTTGAAGAAGTAATGAACAGGGAAATACCCCGGTTAGATTTAAATGACAATGTCATAAAGGGTCTACAATTAGTCATTGATCACTCATTTGTCTGTGTTGAAAATGATGATTTAGTGTTTGAAGGAATTTTTACCCGCCGTACTATTTTAAAGCAATTTAATAAACAATTAAAAATTAAATAAGTTACTTAAATCCTCCTTCATGCTGATATGGAGGGTTTTTTTCTGTGTATAATGATAATTTGTAATAAATCATTTATACTATAAGTAAAACTTATACCTGTGTTCAGGAGGAAACAATGTGCAATTTTCCGAATTTCAATTATTAGTGGTACTATCATCTGAATTAAATATGCGAAAAGCATCTGAACGTTTATTTGTTACACAACCTGCGTTATCCCAACGCTTACAATCGATTGAAAAGGCATGGAACACAAAAATATTCATTCGTTCACAAAAAGGACTCACACCAACACCTGCTGGAGAAAAAATAATTGATTTTGCTAAAGAGGTTGTTGAGAAGGAAGAAAAAATACGTGAGCAGCTACAAGGACTCAATCAAGAAGTGCACGGCACCCTTAAAATCGCATGTGCGTCCATTATCGGACAAAATTGGCTTCCAAAGGTATTAAAAAAATATGTAAATAAGTTTCCGCATGCTAAAATTTCATTAATTACCGGTTGGAGTAGTGAAATATTAAAAAATCTTTATGATGACACAGTACATATTGGAATTATCCGCGGCAAACCTGATTGGAAGGGTGCAAAGCATCATCTATTAACCGATACGATGTATATGGTTGATACAGAAATCCAACAAATCGAACAGGTGTGGGAAACAGACCGACCGTTTATTCAATTCAAAAGTGATTCAACCTATTATCAAGAAATTCAGGAATGGTGGCATCGAACCTTTCAATCGACACCACGTCGCACCATTGTGGTTGACCAAATTGAAACATGTAAGCAAATGACATTAAATGGAATTGGTTATGCGATTTTGCCATCTGTCACTTTAAATGATGATGAAACGAAAAACATTTATAAAATCCCTTTAATGAACGAGAATAATGAACCAATGAAGCGCGACACATGGTTGGTCGGTTATGATTATGCATTTGAGCTTAAACAAGTCCAAGCATTTGTTGAGATGATTAAAGAAAATATAGATTCTTTATAAAATGATTTCTATAAATCGTTATCGTGCAGAATTCAATCCACGAATATGTGTAGAATAATCACAGTCTGATTGTGACAAATTACATATATGAGGAGGTGGATGATTAATGGCGAAAATTGGTGTTGAAGGTTCTCTAACAAATGTTCAGCAGGCTCTTCAAGAAAAAGGCTATGAAGTTGTTCAGCTAAAACAGGAAAGTGATGCACAAAACTGTGACTGTTGTGTTGTTACAGGCTTAGATTCGAATGTAATGGGAATGGCTGATACTGTCATGAAAGGGCCTGTCATTGAAGCAAACGGACTATCTGCTGACCAAGTTTGTCAACAAGTAGAAAGTCGTTTAGGACAGGCGTAAACAATGAGAGAGGATAAGTCAAGACTAGGTATTTCACCTAGTCTTTTTTTGTGAACCCATCGTTTATCAACAATATATTATAAAATTGTAAAGATTATATAATTTTTAAAAAACGACGGCGTTTTACTTGAATCGACAGCCACCTCTTTGTTAAACTAGTCATTGTTGATAGCGATTATCATGTTTAAACAGTATAATGCTGGTTATACTTGAATATTGGTGTTAGCGTTATCAATCTACTTATTAAAAATATATGGAGGTTTTACATATGGCAGAACGTATGGTAGGTAAACAAGCTCCTCGTTTTGAAATGGATGCTGTTATGCCAAATAAAGAATTTGGTAAAGTTAGTCTTGAAGAGAACATGAAAAACGATAAGTGGACAGTTTTATTTTTCTATCCAATGGACTTCACTTTCGTATGTCCTACAGAAATTACAGCAATGTCTGATCGTTACGATGAGTTTGAAGATCTAGACGCAATCGTTATTGGCGCTTCTACAGATACAATTCATACACACCTAGCTTGGATTAACACTGACCGTAAAGACAATGGATTAGGGGATCTGAACTATCCACTAGCTGCAGACACTAACCATGCTATTTCCAAAGAATACGGTGTTCTAATTGAAGAAGAAGGTATTGCATTACGTGGTCTTTTCATCATCAGCCCAGAAGGGGAGATGATGTATTCTGTTGTTAACCACAACAACATTGGTCGTGATGTTGATGAAACATTACGAGTTCTTCAAGCATTACAGACTGGTGGCCTTTGCCCTGCTAACTGGAGACCTGGTCAAGCTACACTTAATGTCTAATGTATAACAAATAACAACAGGGTCTAACGTTTGTTAGACCCTTTAATCCATAATTCGGAGGATAAAATCGATGAAATTACGTGATCAAATGCCTGAACTTGATGGAGAAAAAGCTTGGTTAAATGGTGAAGTTAGTAAAGCTGACCTTGTTGGTGAAAAACCAACTCTCATTCATTTTTGGTCAATCAGCTGTGGTCTTTGTAAGGAAGCAATGCCTCAGGTGAATGAATTCCGTGATCAATATCAGGACAAGTTAAATGTTATTGCTGTTCATATGCCAAGGTCAGAAAATGATCTTGATTTAGATGAAATCAAGCAAGTTGCCGAGGAGCATAATATCACTCAACCAATCTTTGTTGATAGTGATCTTAAATTAAATGATAAGTTCGAAAACCAATATGTTCCTGCTTATTATGTATTTGATAAAGAAGGCAAGCTTCGTCATTTTCAAGCAGGTGGTAGTGGCATGAAGATGTTAACCAAACGAGTTAACCGCGTATTAGAAGAAACTCAAAATGCTGAATAATAATGAGGTTTGCTCACAAGGCTAGGTCAAATTGACTTAGCCTTATTTTTTTAGAAAAAATATTTAACATTTTCTGAAAATGCACTAGATATTTATTTCGAAAACCGATATATTATATGTTACGTACATTTCAGGTTTTTTATGGAAACACCGAGGGGGGACTTTTATGGATACTTTTAGGAAATTAAAGGGGTTTTATTGGCCGTACCGGAAATATTTTTTCTGGTCATTATTTGCCATGATTTTTGTAACAGGAATTACAGTTGTCTATCCTATCGTACTTCAGATAACCATAGATGAGGTTATCAGGGCAGGAAATTATCAGTATGTACCATATCTTGCATTTGGTTTTATTGCCATCATGTTAATTAAGGGGATAGCCACATATTTCAACCAGTATTTAGGGGATTTATTTGGTATAACGGCAGTTTATAAGGTAAGAAATGCATTATATGAAAAACTGCAACGCTTACCCTTTAGTTATTATGATAATGCAAAAACAGGAGATCTTATGTCAAGATTAACTGCCGACGTTGAGGGAATTCGATTCTTCCTTTCATTTGGGTTTGCCGAACTACTTCGTTTTACACTTTTAATTGTTTTCAGTTTAATCGTGATGTTTTCGTATTCCATTTCACTTACATTGGTAACAATTTTGGCATTACCATTTCTCGCAATTGTTGTTTATCGTTTTGATAAGCGGGTCCACCCAGCATTTCGTAAGGTTAGAAAAACATTTGGTCGTTTGAACACGAATGTACAAGAAAATATCAGCGGGATTAATACGGTAAAGTCATTATCACGAGAAGAATTTCAAATTAATAAATTCAATCATTCCAATGAGGATTACCGAGATGTATCACTTGCTACCTCAAAGATTTGGGCAAAGTTTTTCCCTTTAATGGAGTTTATTGGAAATGTCTGTGTTGTCGCTCTATTATCTTATGGGGGATATCTAGTAATTGGTGGGTCTGTCTCTTACGGGGAACTCGTCGCATTTTTTAGTTTAGTGTGGTACCTGCTCAACCCAATTATGAACCTTGGTTTTATTATTAATATGTTTTCTCAAGCCAAGGCATCTGGCGAACGTTTACTAGAGATTCTAGAAGCAGATGAAAAAATTATTGATCAAAAAGATGTTGTTAACAGTGATAACTTGCAGGGGCATGTAGAATTTAAAGACGTTACCTTAAAGTATACAGAGGATGATGAGGCAGCATTACAGTCGATTTCATTTACAGCTGAACCAGGTAAAGTAATTGGGTTAATTGGGGCAACAGGATCAGGGAAAACAAGTATTACACAGCTAATGACTAGATTTTATGAACCGGTAAAAGGCCAAGTCTTTATTGATGGCAAAGATGTTTCAGACTATTCGATTGCTACTTTAAGGAGCAATATTGGATTTGTTATGCAGGAATCATTCTTATTCTCTTCCACAATTCGTGCGAATATAGCATATGGTAAGCCTAATGCTTCATTGGAAGAAATTATTGATGCAGCAAAAAGAGCCCAAGCACACGAGTTTATCATGGAGCTTCCTAATGGATATGATACGATGCTTGGTGAACGTGGCATGGGATTATCTGGTGGACAAAAGCAACGAATTGCGATAGCAAGGTCAATCTGTATTGATCCTAGTATTCTCATTTTAGATGATGCAACAAGCGCGGTAGATATGGAAACAGAATTTTCAATTCAACAAGCCTTAAAGGAAGTAATGAAGGGACGGACTACATTTATCATTGCACATCGCATTTCTTCTTTGAAACATGCTGATGAGATATTGGTATTAGAAAATGGAGCCATCGTTGAACGTGGAACACACGAGGAATTATTGAAAAATGAAGGACCATATCAACGCATCTATGATATTCAGTATAAGGATCAAAAAGTTGTCTTACAGTCACAAGTAGGTTAGGTAGGTGAGATTAAATGTCAAAAAATGAAAAACAAGATATAAAACATCGGTTCCATTATTCAACGGACCAAGCAATCGAAAAACCGTTTAACTGGAAACAAATGCTCAGATTATTAGGCTATATGAAACCATATTCAAAAAATTTATTGCCTTTAGCAATAATCATGGTATTATTAACAACCGCTGTTCGGTTGATCGCACCTATTCTAATTGGGAAATATACAATTGACCATGCGATTGCGAATAAAGATACAGATTTATTAATGGTCTTAGTTTCTACGATTGCTGGGTTATATGCAATTAATTATGTTGCCAACATTTATCGTATCAAATGGACCAATATGCTTGGTCAAAATATTATTTACGATTTACGAAAGCATCTTTTTACACACGTTCAAGGTCTATCACATCGATTCTTTGATAAGCGTTCAGCAGGTTCTATCTTAGTTCGAATCCTAAATGATGTGAACTCACTACAGGAATTATTCACGAATGGGGTAATTAATCTATTAATGGATTTCGTGCTCCTGTTTGGGGTCATTTTTATTCTTTTTGGTTTAAGTCCAAAGCTTACATTGGCAATCTTAATTATTCTGCCACTGATGGTCTTAATTACAACTAAATTAAGAAGAAAAATTAGAAGATCTTGGCAAACAGTAAGAATTAAGCAATCCATGCTAAACTCGCATCTAAATGAAAGTATTCAAGGGATTCGTGTGACACAAGCATTTACTCAGGAAAAGGAAAATATTGAGTTCTTTGATGGAATTAATAATCAAAACTTTGAAAGTTGGAGAGATGCTACCCAGAAAAATGCGATGTTCCGTCCATTTGTTGAAATGACAAATGCGGTTGGAACTGCAATTTTGATTTGGTTCGGGGCTACACTAATCCAAGCTGACGGACTAACAATTGGGGTATTTGTCTCATTTGCCTTCTATTTAGGAATGTTTTGGGAGCCTATTTCACGTTTAGGTCAAGTATATAATCAATTACTCGTGGGGATGGCCTCTTCCGAACGTATTTTCGAATTTATTGATGAAGAACCAATTGTTGGTGAAAAAGAAAACCCAATTCACTTGTCTGATATGAAAGGAAAGATTGAATTCGACCATGTGGAATTCGCATATGATGAAAGTCGAAAAGCTTTGAAAGGCATTTCCTTGACGATAGACGCAGGTCAAACCATCGCCCTCGTGGGTCATACTGGTTCAGGTAAAACGACGATCGCTAATCTGATCAGCCGCTTCTATGATGTAACATCTGGGGAAGTAAAAATCGACGGAATAAATATAAAAGAATTATCTCTCCAGAGTGTTCGTTCTCAAATAAGTGTAGTCCTACAAGATACGTTTATTTTCTCTGGTACAATAAAAGACAATATCCGGTTTGGGAGACCAGACGCAACGGATGAAGAGATAATAGCCGCTGCACAAGCAGTGGGTGCCCATCAGTTTATTGAGAAACTCGTAAATGGTTATGACACGGAAGTTGAGGAAAGAGGGAATATCCTATCAGTTGGGGAACGACAATTATTGTCTTTCGCTCGTGCACTGCTTGCAGATCCTAAAATCTTAATCTTAGATGAAGCAACTGCAAGTATTGATACTGAAACTGAAGTCAAAATACAACAGGCTTTAAAGCAATTATTAAAGGGGCGTACAGCAATCATCATTGCCCATAGGCTATCGACTATTCGTGAAGCTGATAATATTTTCGTATTAGATCATGGTGAAATCATCGAACAAGGAAATCACCATGAATTAATGAACCAGCAAGGCGAATATTTTGGATTGGTAAAAGCACAGTTTAAGATGCTTGAGGCAATTTAGAAAACCTTAAAAGGACTAGGAAACCCTAGTCTTTTTGTTTTAAAGTGCTTTTCAGTGATGCTTCCAAATTATAGATTAATTGTGATACAATCTAAGGTATCTCTATTTGATGGGGGAATAGGTAGTGAACAAAAAAGAGTTTGCGGTAATAGGCCTTGGGCGCTTTGGAGGTAGCATATGCCGCGCATTAAGTGATGAAGGTATGGAAGTCATGGCCATGGACCTTGATGAAGATAAAGTAAATGAGTTTTCAACGATAGCTTCTCATGCAGTTGTTGGCGATTCAACTGATGAATCAGTACTTAAGAGCATAGGGATTCGAAATTTTGACTTAGTTATTGTTGCTATCGGGGACAATCTGAAAGCGAGTATATTAACGACTATTATTCTAAAGGAATTAGGGGTCAAGCAAATTTGGGTGAAAGCACAAAATGACTATCATGAGAAAATTTTAAGTAAAATTGGAGCGGACCGGATTGTACATCCAGAGCGAGATATGGGAAAACGAATTGCCCATAATATTATTTCAAACAATGTCTTGGATTATCTGGAACTTTCTGATGAGCATAGTATTATTGAAATTGTTGCAGGAAAAAAGATTGACGGGAAATCTTTAATTGAATTAGATGTACGTGCGAAGTATGGGGTAACCATCGTCGCGATGAAAAGAGGAAAAGACATTATTGTATCTCCATCAGCAACCGAGCAAATACATAAAGGGGATATCCTAATTATTATCGGGGCTGACACAGATATTAGCCGTTTTGAAAAAAATCTAATCGTAGAATAAACGTCTCAGTATGAGGCGTTTTTATTATGGACAAAAAAATTTAGAGTACGCTTAGTTTTCATGCATTGAAAAGCATGCTCACGTAAAAATATGGAAGCATATCCCGCGAGAAGCCTCTAGACTGACAAACTTGAGTAAAAAAAGAATTGAGATCTAAACTAAACTTGGTTTATTTGTGTAATGGTGAAAGTAAAAACCCACTGAGGGAAGCCTCAGTGGGAATCAACATTGAATATTACAAGGGTTAACGGACTAGCTTAAACCTCCATAATGATTGGTAAAATCATTGGACGGCGTTTTGTCTTTTCATATAGGAACGGTGCAAGCGTGTCTGTGATTTCATTCTTAATTTCAGACCATTGGGTCGTGCGACGCTCCATTACTTTATTTAAATGTTTCGTAATAAGACTCTGTGCATCATTGATTAAATCTCCAGACTCACGCATATACACAAATCCTCGAGAAATTAAGTCAGGTCCTGCAGCAATCTTAAAGTCCTTCATATTAATACTTACGACAACTATCACAAGACCTTCCTCGGAAAGGATGCGGCGGTCTCGCAACACAATATTTCCGATATCACCAATACCGCTACCATCGATATACACATTTCCTGATGGAATTTTTCCTGCAACAGATGCTTCATTCTCACTTAAGGCAAGAACCTCTCCATTGTCCATAATAAAGCAGTTTTCTTCAAATACACCACAATCTACAGCAGATTTCGCGTGCATCTTTTGCATCCGGTATTCACCATGAATTGGCATAAAATACTTTGGTTGCATTAGACGAAGCATTAATTTTTGCTCCTCTTGGCCGCCATGACCCGATGTATGGATGTTACTTAGTGTTCCATGAATAACATCGGCGCCTGCGCGGTAAAGCATATTGATGATTCGACTAACGCTCAGTGTATTTCCTGGAATAGGTGATGATGAAAATACGACTGTATCCCCAGGAATGATTTGAATTTGTCGGTGCGTACCATTCGCAATTCTTGAAAGGGCAGCCATTGGTTCCCCTTGACTTCCAGTACAAAGAATAACAACCTTATTTGCTGGGAGACGATTGATTTGGTTAGCATCAATAAACGTATCCTTTGGGCATTGAATATAACCTAAATCATATCCAATTGTGATTGCTGATTCCATACTTCTTCCAAATACTGCGATTTTTCGATCGTTTTGAACAGCAGCTTCAACCACCTGCTGTAGGCGATGAATATTAGATGCAAAAGTAGCAAATATGATTCGGCCATCTACCGTTCGGAAAATATCCTGAATACTTTCTCCTACACGTCTTTCAGACATTGTAAAATGTGGTATTTCCGCATTTGTACTATCTGAGAGCAGGCATAGTACTCCATCTCTGCCGATTTCCGCCATTTTTTGAAGATTCGCTGGCTCCCCAACAGGTGTGAAATCAAATTTGAAATCCCCTGTATGTACGACTTGTCCAGGAGGCGTTTTTACTACAATTCCGTATGAATCTGGAATACTATGCGTCGTTCTAAAAAAAGTTACCGATGTTTTACGGAATTTTATTATGTCATCTTCCTTAATTTCAATCAACTTTGCCTGGCGAAGTAGTCCGTGCTCTTCTAGTTTGTTACGAATTAAACCTAGGGCAAGCTTACCTCCATAAATCGGTACATTGATTTCACGAAGTAAATACGGGATTCCGCCAATATGATCCTCGTGACCGTGCGTTATGAATAAACCTTTAATCTTGTCCTCGTTCTTGACTAAATAGCTGTAATCAGGAATAACATAGTCGATTCCTAACAGCTCGTCCTCCGGGAATTTAATCCCAGCATCAATCAGGATAATTTCGTCCTGAAACTGTACGCCATAAGTGTTTTTACCAATTTCCCCGAGTCCACCTAAGGCGAAAACAGCTGTTTGATCGTTCTTTACAAATTTCATAATTCATCAAATCTCCAATACATTATAATCTTCATTTAGTTGCTCATACTCAAGATAGGCCCCTTCCACCTTTTGAATATATTCAATGTTAATTTTCCGTTCCTTTAATTTTTGGCGAACCTCAACTTGAGATTCTGCTTCAATATACAAAGTTTTTGTATGTTCTCTTACTGGAACTTCTAATACATCCTCTTGGTAGTAAACTTTAAAAATCATTGCCAAATCTCTCCTTAATTTCCGAAAGTTAGAGTAACTTTTTCTATTATATAAAAATATAACAAGTTTTTCATGTTTTTTCTTGCTTTTCCTAAATATTTCTTAACATTGCATTGCTTATAGGTAAAAAGAGGGGGTTAGTTTAGGGGTTACTATGTAATTTATTCTAAAATTATTGAACCGTACACCTAAATGTCTATTATACCATTGAAAAGCATGATAGTATATAACAAGCCCTCCATAACGAAGGGCTCTTTTCGTCATTATTAGTTTCAACTTCACTAGGAGGCAAGTTTTTTGTTATTAATTCTTATGCTATTGATTTCCTTTTTAATAAATCTTGCCACTGCTTAATTAATTTTTTCCGTAACTTTTTTAGCATGACTATCATCTCCTTTTTTCTCAAACTTTAAACATCTCAAGAACGTTGATTTTGGGTTAAAGTTTTGTCCTTATTATGTGGAAAAAAGGGTCAAATTATCATAGCTAATAAAAGAAAGGTAATTTTGGCGAAGATGAATAAGTCAATTTGGCCAAACAAAAGCACTATAAACTTAACGTATAAATAATTACTTACTAACGCTCGAGGGGATCGCGTTGTCCGGTTCGGCAAACGGATTTTCCTCATTGATATGATCATAGAACATAACTCCATTTAAGTGATCTATTTCATGCTGAAAACAAATAGCAGGTAAACCTTTTAATTTCACAATCACTTCATCGCCGTCTATGGTAGTTCCTTTTACCTTAATTTTTAGGTAACGCGGTACATATCCTGGTACAGCTCTGTCAACAGACAAACAACCTTCACCAGTTGTTAAATAACTCTTTTTTATAGAATGACTAATAATCTTTGGATTAAACAAAGCATAACTGTGTAGTTCGTCATTTTCATCTTTTAAATGTACAGCAATCATACGCTTTGACACATTAATTTGCGGTGCAGCAAGCCCTATACCTGGTCTTAATCCGTATTTTTCAGCAATTTCAGGGTTCTGACTGTTTTTCACATATTCTAATAGTTCTTTAAGTATCTTGCGGTCTTCCTCTGATGCAGGTAAAGGAACCTCATCTGCAACCTTCCGTAAAGTTGGATGTCCTTCCCGGATAATATTATCCATTGTTATCACTTTTATCACTTCCTGGTCTTGATGCTTATATCTATCTTAAGTTTAACAAAGGTTATTTCATTTTCAAATATAAAAGTAGGACTCTAGTCTGTTCTAAAGCATGTACAAATTCATATATTTAGTTGAAACCTAAAAAATGTTATGAAATCGTATTATAATATAGTATATTTGAAGTAGCTAAGGGGGAGCAGATATTGAAAAATAAAACGTTAAAAGTTGTATTTCTTTGTGTTTGTATGAGTTTTCTCTTAATGGGGTGTTTGGGCGGCCCCACACCTGAAGAACAGGTTTATGAGACTTTAGAAAAAGTGGTAGCAGTAGAAAAGGACTTTGAAAAACAACAAAACCCATTGGTGGAGCTTGAGAAAAAAGAGAAAGAGCTTTATGATAAAATTTTAACATTGGGTATGAAAGAATTTGATCAAATTGTTTCCTTATCGAATGAAGCATTGGCAATTGTTGGAGACCGCGAAACTCGAATTAACAATGAACAAAAGAGCATCGAAGCATCCAAGAAGGAATTTCAAAAGGTTGATGCAATTATTTCTGAAATAAAAGAGGACAGTGTAAAGGAAGAAGGTAACGAACTTGTATCGTTGATGAACAAGCGTTACGAAAGCTACGAGGATCTATACACTGTATATAAAGAAGCCATAGAGCATGATAAAAAATTATATGAAATGTTTCAAAATGAAGAATTAACATTGGATGAATTAGAAAAACAAATTAATCTTATAAATGAAACGTATGAAAAAGTAGTTGCCGCAAATGAAACGTTTAATAAATTGACTGACCAATACAACAAAGCAAAGGTTACTTTTTATCAAAATGCTGGACTAGAAGTTGTCTTTAAAGAGGAATAAAAATATTAATACCGTGAAAGGGCTATCAATGTGATAGCCCTTTTGTTTTGACTATTTTACGAGAAAAGTAAGGTTTTTATAGTACAGATGCTAAATGTGTACTGATACAGATTGTAAAAATGGGAATTTATACAAAACAGAAAAAAATGGTGGACAAGTAATAAAACAGTAAACAAACAATTTGACGTGTGTCTTACGTTGTTGTAAACTTGGAAATGGATAGGGAGCAGTTGTATTAATTGCTTTACTAAAATAATTAATACAGGTTCATTTAGGAGTCAGAATATCTTTTTCGAGCATGACAAAAAAATATTACATCTAAAGACTTCGTCCGAATGGATAATAGTGGTGTTCAAAAAAGAGAATGAGGACCGCGTTGACAAAAACGCCACGTCCTGTGGCATTGTCGACACTAGCACATCCTGTGCGTCGAGAGTTCAAGGCGGCGCAGCTTTGAGTACCGTAACGTATGCCTTTAATACGTAAGGAACGGAAAAACAAGCCAACCAAGAAATTAGATGTGTCATATTCATTCGATTTTTTGAACTTCCTCTTAATTATGTCTTTGAAAAGATATATTTTTGGGTAACCTAATGCTGTATGTTTTGTATCAACCTTAACTTTATACTGGGTTCTTCTCCATCGTAAAGTTAAAGCCCCCTACCATAAATGGTCGGGTGCATTTGATTAAAGAAAATAGGGTAAGAAAGGAAGCGAAAAAAGATGGCTGTAAAAGCAAATGTCTTTGATTTACAAGGGCAACTGGATAAAGTTGCTGAAAACTTTCCTATGTTTCAGATCTTAAATGAAGAAGGAGAAGTAGTTAACAAAGATGCTGTTCCTGATTTAAGTGATGATCAATTAAAAGAATTAATGAGAAGAATGGTTTATACAAGAATCCTTGATCAACGTTCAATTTCGTTAAACCGTCAAGGACGTTTAGGTTTCTATGCACCTACTGCAGGTCAAGAAGCTTCACAACTTGCATCTCAATTTGCACTAGAAAAAGAAGATTTTATTTTACCAGGTTACCGTGATGTACCTCAAATCGTTTGGCATGGTTTACCACTATATCAAGCATTCTTGTTCTCACGCGGACATTTTCATGGGAACCAAGTTCCTGAAGGTGTTAATGTAATTTCTCCACAAATCATTATTGGTGCACAATACATACAATGTGCTGGTGTTGCTTTAGGGATGAAAAAGCGTGGCAAGAAGTCAATTGCTATTACTTATACAGGGGATGGCGGTACTTCTCAAGGTGATTTCTATGAAGGTATTAACTTTGCAGGAGCTTTCAAAGCACCAGCAGTATTTATTGTTCAAAATAACCGTTTTGCTATCTCTACTCCAGTTGAAAAACAATCTGCAGCCAATACTTTAGCTCAAAAAGCAGTTGCAGCTGGTATCCCTGGAATCCAAGTTGATGGGATGGATCCACTAGCTGTATATGTAGCAGTTAAAGAAGCTCGTGAGCGTGCAGTAAATGGAGAAGGTCCAACGTTGATTGAAACAATGACTTACCGTTACGGTCCACATACAATGGCTGGAGATGATCCAACCAGATATCGTACTTCTGAGCTTGACAATGAATGGGAAAAGAAAGATCCACTCGTTCGTTTCCGTAAGTACCTTGAAGGAAAAGGAATTTGGAATGAAGAGTTAGAAAACCAAGTCATCGAAGAAGCTAAAGAAGACATCAAGAACGCAATTAAAAAAGCGGACGAAACACCAAAACAAAAGGTTACTGACCTTATTTCACATATGTTTGAAGAGCTTCCTTTAAATTTAGAGGAGCAAATGGAAATCTATAAAGCGAAGGAGTCGAAGTAAGCCATGGCGCAAATGACAATGATTCAAGCAATCACTGATGCGTTACGCACAGAATTAAAGAATAACCCAGATGTCTTAGTTTTCGGTGAAGACGTTGGAGTTAACGGCGGTGTGTTCCGTGCTACTGAAGGTCTACAGGCTGAATTCGGTGAAGATCGCGTGTTTGATACACCACTAGCTGAATCAGGTATTGGTGGTCTTGCTGTTGGTCTAAGCTTACAAGGCTATCGTCCAGTTCCAGAAATCCAATTCTTTGGATTTGTCTATGAGGTTATTGATTCTATTAGTGGTCAATTAGCTCGTATGCGTTATCGTTCAGGTGGTCGTTACACTGCTCCAGTAACGATTCGTTCACCTTTTGGTGGCGGTGTACATACACCAGAACTTCACGCAGATAGCTTAGAAGGTTTAATGGCACAGCAACCTGGGCTAAAGGTTGTTATTCCATCAACACCTTATGATGCAAAAGGTCTATTAATTTCCGCAATTCGCGATAATGACCCAGTTGTCTTCCTTGAGCATATGAAACTTTATCGTTCATTCCGCCAGGAGGTTCCAGAGGGCGAATATACAATTGAACTTGGGAAAGCAGAAGTTAAGCGCGAAGGTACAGATATTACTATGATTTCATATGGTGCGATGGTACACGAATGCTTAAAGGCTGCTACTGAATTAGAAAAAGAGGGCGTTTCTGCAGAAGTTATTGACTTACGTACAGTAAGCCCATTAGATATTCCAACGATCATTAGTTCTGTTGAAAAAACAGGACGAGCTATCGTTGTTCAAGAGGCACAAAAACAAGCTGGAATTGCAGCAAACGTTGTTGCTGAAATCAACGATCGTGCAATCTTAAGTTTAGAAGCTCCAGTATTACGTGTAGCTGCAGCTGATACAGTATATCCGTTCTCTCAAGCAGAATCAGTTTGGTTACCAAACTTCAAGGATGTAATTGAAACTGCGAAGAAAGTATTGAACTTCTAATATATAACCAATTAATCGAGGATTAACTATCCTTAACGGAATAAATAAGCCTGTGGCGTATGAAAGTTCAACAAGTAGTCATGCGCCGACAGGTCATCTTTTGACAAGAATCTAACAATTTTAGGAGGCGAAAACCGTGGCATTTGAATTTAAGTTGCCAGATATCGGTGAAGGTATCCATGAAGGTGAAATCGTAAAATGGTTTGTAAAACCAGGCGATGAAGTAAATGAGGACGATGTACTATGTGAGGTCCAAAATGATAAAGCAGTAGTAGAGATTCCTTCTCCTGTTAAAGGGAAAGTACTTGAAGTACTTGTAGAAGAAGGTACTGTTGCAATTGTAGGAGATACGCTTATTAAGTTTGATGCTCCAGGATATGAGGACCTTAAATTTAAAGGCGACGAATCTGATGAGGCTCCTAAACAAGAAGTTCAGGAAGAAAAAACAGCTGAGGCTGCACCAGAAGCAACAGAACCTGCAGCTGATGTTGATGTAAATCGTCGTATCATTGCTATGCCTTCTGTTCGAAAATATGCACGAGAAAAAGGAATTGACATTAAAAAGGTTGCAGGAAGTGGCGAAAATGGTAGAATAATGAAGTCGGATATTGATGCGTTCACTTCTGGCGGTGCAACTGTTGCTACAGAAACACCTGCAGCTGAAGCTCCAAAATCAACAGCGGCAGAAGCAACGACAGCTCCTGCAAAACAACCAATTCCTGCGGGCGAATACCCTGAAACTCGTGAAAAGATGAGTGGAATTCGTAAAGCAATCGCCAAAGCAATGGTTAACTCAAAACATACAGCTCCACACGTAACGTTAATGGACGAAGTAGATGTGACAGAGTTGGTTGCACACCGTAAGAAATTTAAGGCTGTTGCAGCTGAAAAAGGTATTAAATTAACATACCTACCATATATCGTAAAAGCTTTAACTGCGGCATTACGTGATTTCCCTGCGTTAAATACATCACTTGATGATGCAACTAGCGAAATTATTCATAAGCACTACTTCAATATTGGTATTGCTGCTGATACAGAAAAAGGTCTTCTTGTTCCTGTTGTTAAAGATGCGGATCGTAAGTCAATTTTCTCTATCTCTAATGAAATCAATGAATTAGCAGGAAAAGCTCGTGATGGTAAGTTAGCTCCTAATGAAATGAAAGGTGCTTCATGTACTATCAGTAACATTGGATCAGCTGGTGGACAATGGTTCACTCCTGTTATTAACCATCCAGAAGTTGCAATCCTAGGAGTAGGCCGAATTGCAGAGAAGCCTGTTGTTAAAAATGGTGAAATTGTTGTAGCTCCAGTCCTTGCTTTATCATTAAGCTTTGATCACCGTATGATTGATGGTGCTACTGCACAGAACGCACTCAACCAAATCAAACGTTTGTTAAATGATCCACAATTATTATTAATGGAGGCGTAATACAACATGGTAGTAGGAGATTTCCCAATTGAAACAGATACAATAGTTATTGGTGCTGGACCTGGTGGATATGTTGCAGCGATTCGTGCTGCACAACTAGGACAAAAAGTTACGATTGTAGAGAAAGACACTGTTGGTGGTGTTTGTCTTAACGTTGGATGTATCCCTTCTAAGGCGCTAATCTCCGCTGGACACCGTTATGAAACAGCTAAGAATTCTGATTCAATGGGAATCAAAGCTGAAAATGTAACACTTGATTTTACAAAAGTTCAAGCTTTTAAAGATAGTGTTGTTAAGAAATTAACTGGTGGAGTTTCAGGACTATTAAAAGGTAATAAGGTTGAAGTTGTAAAAGGGGAAGCATATTTCGTAGACGCAAACTCTTTACGTGTAATGAACGAAGACTCTGCACAAACTTACAATTTCAAAAATGCAATTATTGCTACAGGTTCTCGTCCAATCGAAATACCATCTTTCAAATATTCAAAACGTGTTCTTGATTCAACTGGCGCACTTGGACTTAAGGAAGTACCAGAAAAAATCGTCGTAATCGGCGGTGGTGTAATTGGTATTGAACTTGGCGGTGCTTATGCAAACTTTGGATCACAAGTAACAATTCTAGAGGGAGCAGATGATATCCTTCTTGGTTTTGAAAAGCAAATGACTACAATTGTTAAAAAGAACCTTAAGAAAAAAGGTGCGGAAATCATCACTAAGGCTCTTGCTAAAGGTGTTGAAGAGACTGAAAATGGTGTAACTGTGAAGTATGAAGCAAAAGGCGAAGAACATTCAATTGACGCAGACTATGTATTCGTAATGGTAGGTCGTCGTCCTAATACTGATGAGCTTGGATTAGAGCTTGCTGGTGTTAAAATGAATGAAAGAGGCGTTATTGAGATCGATAAACAATGCCGTACAAGTGTAAGTAATATTTACGCAATCGGTGATATTGTTCCCGGACCTCAATTAGCACATAAAGCATCATATGAAGGTAAAATTGCAGCAGAAGCAATTGCTGGTGAGTCATCAGAAATTGACTACTTAGGTATTCCTGCTGTTGTATTCTCTGAGCCTGAACTAGCTACAGTTGGATACACTGAGCAACAAGCTAAAGAAGAAGGAATTGAAATTGTAGCAGCTAAATTCCCATATGCAGCAAATGGTCGTGCGCTAGCACTTGAAGCTACTGACGGTTTTGTAAAGTTAATTACTCGTAAAGAGGATGGACTACTAATCGGTGCTCAAGTAGCAGGGGAAAGTGCATCAGATATTATTTCTGAATTAGGCCTTGCTGTTGAAGCTGGTATGACAGCTGAAGATATTGCAATGACAATTCATGCTCACCCAACTCTAGGTGAAATCACAATGGAAGCAGCAGAAGTTGCTTTAGGATCTCCAATCCACATTGTAAAATAATAAATGTAAAAAATCGCTCCGAATATGGGGCGATTTTTTTATTTTTTTGAACTTGTTGAGGTCGATAAGACGTTTTCAAGGGGTATGATAATTTCTTCTTTGTCGACATTCCCTTCAATTTTTTCAAGGACTTTATCTTGTTCAATAATTAATAAAGAAGGATATTCATCAATCTTATACTTCGTATACAATCTATTATCTTCAGACGAAACAACCTTCATATTTGCGATTTCAGTTGGGAATTTATTTCTAAGCTCCAGTAAAGCATCATAATAATTACTTTCATTATGAATATTATCTTCATCAGAAAAAAAGATGATTTGTTTGTCTTTGATTTCTGGCAATGTAGGTTGTGTTTGGTATGAAGAACATGAGGAAAGGAAAATAAAAGAAAGTATGATTAGGGTAAATTCTTTCATTTTGTTAATCACTCTTCCATAAAATAGTCAAAAGTATAGGTCTTTAATGCTAAATTTAAATAATACAAAACGCCTATTTTTTAATTTAAATTCATTTTATCATGTATTCTTAAAATTCTTTCCAATGTCATTGATTTGTTACATAAATGAAAAATACTACCATATTTCTGTGCATATTAATTAATATAGTAAACAGAAATTCATAGAGACTAGAATGCGAAACGAGATCATAGTTCCTTTATTGCTGATAAAAGGGGAGTTTCTTCATGAAGGTATATGTAATTGGATTAATCCAGGTATTAATATGGAGTACATTTTCGTTGGTTACTTGGTTATCACGTTCCGATAGTCTGTTTGCGAAAGGGATATTATTAGTAATCTTTTGTTATCTTGCATTTTTAATAGCAAACAAAATTGGACTAACAAGAAAGAGTTCATTCTTGATTACGTTCATTTCCTTTTTATGTTTTTTCTCATTTGAAAAGGTTTTTTGGGCATTTACATAGAAAAAGACCACCTCACAATGATATGGTCTATTCTTACTTACACTTGAAAATTTAGTTAAAGAAAACAGAGAACCTTAATCGTTATTTTCGTTTGTAAAAATACATAATTCTTCCGTTAAATAGATGTAATTCTCCTTCAAGTTTTTTTGCTAAAAACTTACAGAACTCATTAGCTTTTCCTTTATCGCCAGTGGTTGACACATGTGGAAGGGTTACTTGGATATAGGATTGCTCGATTTGCTCACCGTTATCACCTTCAAGTGCCTCTTGGCCAACGCCAACTACGATTGCATTATACTTTTGATGATCGGATTTTAAATAAAACCAATTATGTTCTTGGTTCGTCTCTTTTATGTGGTATGGAAATGCAGCATTGTCGTATTCCCAATCTAGTTGCTGCCCCGTTTTCCTTGTAATTTCCTTGTAATAGCTAAAGAGATCTTTTACAACATCTAGTGATACACTTTGTGTATTTGATGCAGGAACAAGCTTAATGAATGCGTTTTCCAAACTCTTCACTCCTACTCCAGATTGATTAATTATGTATGTTTATATCTCTAAGTTACTACTATTCTAGCATTGAATGGGTAATACTTACAACTTTGTGTTGTGTGCAGTAAATATGTATCGCAATTCATCAAGTATGATAAAAAATAACTGAAAATAATTTAAAATGTTATACAATTAACTATTGACGAACCAATTGTGACATACTATTATATAAATAACATAACATAAAACGTTTTCAAAAGGAGTTTATGAATCTACTTTTCGAAAGGGGCTTTGAATAATGGGTACAATCATCTGTCAAACATGTAGTGAAACAATTGAACATTTTGAGTATGAGAAGGTTACAACACTTTATTCAACATGCGACCATTGCGATTGCAATCACGAAGAGAAATAACTTTATAAAAAATTAAAAGCATGCAAAAAAATTTGCATGCTTCTTTTTCGACTTTATTTAATTGCTTTGTGCTCTTTGATAACTCGCAAGTATTTTAAATCATAATCCTCTGGTCCTTGAACGGGGAGACCTGCTTCAATATTGGTTTGAATATACGTTAAGTTCTCCTCAGTTATAATTTCTCCAGGTATGAAAATCGGAATGCCTGGTGGATAGACCATTATAAATTCAGCAATTACTCTGCCAGCTGATGCTTCAAATGGAACAACCTCTGTTTCAGAATAAAATGCATCCCGAGGTGATAAAGCAAGTACCGGGATATCTGGAAGTAAAACTTCTGGTACAATTCTAGATTCTGAAAGGTGTGAGACTTCGTCAGATAAATTTGCAAGTGCATCAATTAGTAAATCAGCCTCTTTCTTAGTATCACCAGGTGTTACAATACAAAGAATGTTGTAGAGGTCGGACATTTCCACTTCAATATTGTATTTTTCACGAAGCCAGACTTCTGCATCTGAACCTGTAATACCGAGGTCTTTTACAGAAATTATTAATTTTGTCGGATCGAAGTCAAATGTGGCTTTAGAGCCTAAAATTTCGCGTCCGATACATTTAAGTTTTTCTATTTCATTGATTTTTTCTCTTGTATAGTTGGCTAATTGAATTGTTTTTTCAATCAGGTCGAATCCCTCTGTCACTAACCGTCTTCTCGCAACATCCAAAGATGCTAATAATAAATATGATGTAGACGTTGTTGTTAACATACTTAAGATTGTTTGAACCCTGTTAGCTGACACTAAGCCCTCTCTAACGTTTAAAATTGAGCTTTGTGTCATTGAACCACCTAACTTATGGACGCTTGTTGCAGCCATATCTGCTCCAGCCTGCATGGCAGATAGCGGTAACCCATCATGGAAGTGAATATGCACGCCATGTGCTTCGTCAACGAGTACTGGTACTTCATAGGAATGAGCAATATCGACAATCCTTTTTAGGTCAGCAGCAACGCCGAAATAGGTTGGATTAATCACAAGTAATCCTTTTGCGTCTGGATGCTGTTCAAGTGCTTTTTTAACAGAGTCTGTGGTGATTCCATGCGAAATTCCCAAGGTATTATCAATCTCTGGATGAATGAAAATTGGCACTGCACCGGAAAAGACAATGGCCGACATTACAGACTTATGGACATTTCTAGGTACAATAATTTTGTCTCCTGGCCCACATACTGCCATGACCATTGTCATAATTGCGCCACTTGTACCTTGTACGGAAAAGAAAGTGTGATCTGCACCAAATGCGTCAGCTGCAAGGTCCTGTGCCCGCTTAATGATGCCTTTAGGTTGATGAAGATCATCTAAGGGTCCGATATTAATGAGATCGATTGAAAGGGCATTGTCCCCGATAAAGTCTCGAAATTCTGGATCAATTCCTGCACCTTTTTTATGTCCAGGTATATGGAATTGAGTTGGGTTCTTTTTTGAGTGTTCAACAAGACCAGTAAATAATGGTGTTTCATTTTGCGACAATTGATAACCACACCTCTTTATTTATATTTCAGTTTAAAAATGAATGTTTTATTCTACTTTTTTCTACATAAAACAAGTGAATTATAGCATTTCTCTTACCGTTTGCATATAAAAATATTTCATACTTTTAAATTGTCACAACAAGTAATTATTAAACATTTTTTGGACTGTTAAACTTTGCTTATAACATTTGCTAAAGGAAAAAGAGGAGTTTCAAGAAGTGACATCGAAATGGATTAATGAAAGGTGGGAGTACAATGAATTGGGAAACGAAGGTTTCAACTTTATTAGGAATTAAGTATCCAATCATTCAAGGAGGACTGGCGTATTTAGCGTATTCGGAACTTGCAGCAGCAGTATCAAATGCAGGTGGACTTGGTCAAATTACAGCTATGTCACTTGACACACCAGAAGATCTTCGCAATGAAATTAAAAAAGTAAAAGAACTAACAAACAAACCATTTGGGGTTAACTATGCAATAGGACAACATGGCAGACCGTTTACGGACATGCTTGATGTAGCTATTGAGGAAGAAGTGCCTGTTATCACAATGACTGGCGGAAATCCTGCACCTATTTTTGAACAATTAAAGGGTGTTAATATGAAGAAGCTTGTTTTGGTTGCAGCTAGAAGACAAGCAGAAAAAGCAGAGGAGCTAGGGGCAGACGCTGTTATGGTAGTTGGTCAAGAGGGTGGTGGCCATCTTGGTAGACAGGATATCGGAACTATGGTTCTCATTCCACAAGTTGTCGATGCAGTATCCATTCCTGTTATTGCTTCCGGTGGAATCGGTGATGGTCGAGGTTTGATGGCTGCGTTAAGTTTGGGGGCAGAAGGTATTGAAATGGGTACACGCTTTATTGCGACCAAAGAATGCGTTCACGCCCATCAAGGATATAAGGATGCATTGATTAAAGGAACCGAAAATGATACAGTTGTAATTAAACGATCACTAGGTGCACCAGGTCGTGTCATTTCTAATGAATGGTCCTCAAAAATCCTCGAGTTGGAAGCCGCAAACAGTGGATACGAAGGATTAAGGGAATACATAAGTGGTCAAGCTAATATGAGTTATATTTATGATGGTAAACTAGATGGGGGATTTGCTTGGGCTGGTCAGGTAATGGGACTCATCAAGGATGAACCAACAGTCGCTGAACTGTTCGAGCGAATGATTACTGAAGCTGAGCAAATCAGGTCTAAGTGGAGTAAATAGAGGTGAAGTCGATTGGATTATCAATACCCGATTTCGTATGACTGGAGCACAGACGAGGTAGTCGATGTGATTGCCTTTTTTGAATGTGTTGAAAGGGCATACGAGAAAGGAATAGCAAGGGATAAAATGATGCAGGCTTATAAACGCTTTAAAGAAATTGTTCCGAGTAAAGCAGAAGAAAAACAAGTTTGCGGAGAATTTGAAGAAACAAGTGGGTATTCTGCATACCGTGTTATTCAAAAAGCAAAAGAAAATATGGAATTAATCAAAATGTAAATAAAAAGGATGTCTTCTAGAAGACATCCTTTTTATTATGTAAGCTTGTCGAAAAATGAATTTCTTATTGAAACTTACTTTGAACTTTCGTGTGCTAACTGGTATAATGGAAGTAACTTTCTGAAAGTTTGATCAATTACTCGTACTAATTCTTCAGCGCTCATTTCAACCACTTTATCTCTAGGAATGTTTATTCCGCATAGGATTTCTGCCTTTTTAACAGTTTGTAGTCTTGTGAACATTGATTCAAGTTCTTGTTCGCTCAACTCCTGATGTTTAAGAGTTTCTGGTTTTGTGTGATCGACTGACCATACAAAATGGTTTGGGACACTTTCTCTAACTTTTTTCGAGTGCTCCATTAATACATGACCGAATTCTGCCTTGATAGGTGCCTCATAAATGACAGCAAACCAAACAAATAAATGTGTATTCCATAATCCGATTTGAAAATGAGGCAGCATTTTATACCCACGCTTATTATTTGCAAAAGCTACCCAAGTATCTTTAGGTGGATTAATCGTCCTTCTTGCATGTTTTGCTACATGAGCAAACATTTCATCTCCTGAAAGACTCGAGAGTGTAGGGGCAAAATGATTCCCTAATTCCTCTAATTTTGGTCGAACCTGTTTAATTAGTGCATCCATGCGATTTTCTAGTCCATCTATTGTAAACACATTAAAGTCTTCTTTTGTAAACCCTGTAAAAGCCATTGAACTTTCCTCCTAATGATATTCCTTCTTGTATTTTAGCAAAAACATTAAAAAAGCTAAACTAGCTTGCTCGATAATAAAACCTAAAGCTTATCTAGGTATACGCACATATTTGTTACAATGCTCTAGTTTTTTCATAAGATAGAAGTAACTAGCAGAATTAGTCAATGAGGGAAAGTGGTAGATTGAAATAGTGGAAAGGGGTGCGGAAATTGAAACAAGTGATAAATGACTTAAAGCGAAAAGACGGAGAAAAGCGCTTGGCTGTGTTACGTTTAGAAGTAGATTATGAATTGGCAACCCTTTATGATGCGATGATTGAAAAAGATGAAGCGAAAAAAGCAGAATGTAAAAAGAAATTACAAAAATTAAGCCAAGAAATGATTAAAATTGAAGTATAAAAAAGAGCGAAAGCGAACCTGAGATGGTTCGCTTTCCTTATTACTTGCATGTCCATAAATAAGTAAAGTATGCTTTTAAAGAAAGATACATAGCACATACTATCCTTTGAGATGAAAAAAGTGAGGTACAGATATGGTAAATTGGGACGAAATAGATAAATATGCGAAACATTGGATAAAAGAGGCTGGGGAACGAATTCGGGATTCTTTTAAAACAAAGCTTGTAGTTGAATCAAAATCAAACCCAGATGACCTCGTGACTAACATGGATAAGGAAACGGAACAATACTTTATTGAAAAGATTCATGAGACTTTTCCGACTCACCAAATTCTTGGGGAGGAAGGCTATGGAGATAAGCTCCAATCTTTAAATGGTATCACTTGGATTATCGATCCGATTGACGGTACAATGAATTTTATTCATCAACAGCGTAATTTTGCCATTTCTGTAGCAGTCTATGAAGATGGAGTGGGGCAAATCGGCCTTATTTACGATGTTGTTCATGATGAGCTATATCATGCACGTAAAGGTCATGGTGCTTATTTTAACTCTACAAAAATTGAACCGTTAAGGGAAGTTCCTCTGGAAAAAGCAATTGTTGCCATAAATGCAACATGGGTTACCGAAAACAAACGAATTGATCCAAAAATATTGATACCGATCGTCAATGCTGTTCGTGGAACTCGTTCTTATGGTTCAGCTGCACTGGAGCTGGCTTATGTTGTTACTGGAAGGATTGATGTTTATATTACCATGCGTTTATCACCATGGGATTTTGCTGCTGGTGTAGTTCTGTTAAATGAAGTTGGTGGAGTAGTAACAACCCTTGATGGAGAGCCATTAAACTTCTTAAAGGAAAACAGTGTATTTGTTGCAAGACCGAATCTACATCAAGAGATCTTTACACAATTTTTAAAAAGGAAATAATATCAAAAATAAAGCGTGAGGAAAGCAGAATTTATATTCTGCCATTCTCACGCATTTTTTTCTTTGTGGTAAATCCTAAACCTGTCACAATAATTACAGCAATAATAGACAGAATAATACCTAACAGACTTCTTTCAGCAATTGATACTCCAATTAACATAATGCAAACTGCAGTTGTAATCGCAAACAAGAGCATTGGCAAATTTACGTTTTTCATAGTATAGGCCCCTTTCCATAATTTATTTTACAGATAAATGTGTATTATTTCTACTGTTTGGTATATAATGTTTTAGTTCCAGTTCTTTTCGAAAGTAAAAAAATGTAAAATTAATTTATCCTTAAATTAATTCTAGGAGATGTGTAAATAGTGACAATACGAAATGATTTACGAAATATAGCAATTATCGCTCACGTAGACCATGGAAAAACAACACTGGTTGATAAAATGCTTCACCAATCAGGAACATTCCGTACAAATGAGCACGTAGAAGAACGTGCAATGGATTCAAATGACATAGAACGTGAACGTGGTATCACTATTCTCGCCAAAAATACAGCGATTAATTATAAAGATACGCGAATCAATATCATGGATACACCAGGACATGCTGACTTCGGAGGAGAAGTTGAGCGTATTATGAAAATGGTTGATGGAGTATTATTAGTTGTTGATGCTTATGAAGGCTGTATGCCACAAACTCGTTTTGTATTGAAAAAAGCATTGGAACAAAATCTTACACCTATTGTGGTAGTAAATAAAATTGACCGTGACTTTGCTCGACCAGAAGAAGTTGTTGATGAAGTAATTGACTTATTTATCGAACTTGATGCTTCTGAGGAACAATTAGAATTTCCAGTTGTATATGCTTCTGCTATTAATGGAACTGCAAGTACTGATCCACATCAACAAGATGAAAATATGGAAGCATTATTTAACTGTATTCTAGAAAATATCCCTGCTCCAGTTGATAATAGTGAAGAACCACTACAATTCCAGGTAGCATTGCTTGATTATAACGATTATGTTGGAAGAATTGGTATCGGCCGTGTATTCAGAGGAACTATGCACGTTGGACAGCAAGTTGCCTTAATGAAATTAGATGGAAGTGTTAAACAATTCCGTGTGACAAAGATATTTGGTTTCTCGGGCTTAAAGCGTATTGAAATTCAGGAAGCAAAAGCGGGAGATCTCGTTGCAGTTTCTGGTATGGAAGATATTAATGTAGGCGAAACGGTATGTCCAATTGAACACCAAGATGCATTACCAGTGCTTCATATTGACGAACCAACTCTACAAATGACGTTTTTAGTTAACAACAGTCCTTTTGCTGGACGTGAAGGGAAATATATAACTTCCCGTAAAATTGAAGAGCGCTTGCGTGCACAACTTCAAACAGATGTAAGCTTACGAGTTGAGAACACAGATTCTCCTGATGCATGGGTTGTATCTGGTCGCGGGGAGTTGCATTTATCAATTTTAATTGAAAATATGCGACGTGAGGGATATGAGCTTCAGGTTTCGAAGCCAGAAGTTATCGTAAGAGATATTGATGGCGTTCGTTGTGAGCCAGTTGAGCGTGTTCAAATCGATGTTCCTGAAGAGCACACTGGATCCATTATGGAGTCGATTGGAGCTCGTAAAGGTGAAATGTTAGATATGATTAATAATGGTAATGGTCAAGTGCGACTCATCTTTATGGTTCCAGCACGTGGTCTAATTGGTTATACAACTGAATTTTTAACTTTAACTAGAGGATTTGGTATTTTGAATCATACCTTTGATAGCTACAAACCAATGGCTTCTGGTAATGTTGGTGGACGTAGACAAGGTGTTCTTGTTTCAATGGAATCAGGAAAAGCTTCTCAGTACGGTATTATGGGTGTTGAAGACCGTGGAACTATTTTCGTTGAACCAGGTACAGAAGTTTATGAAGGTATGATTGTTGGAGAACATACTCGTGAAAATGACCTAACCGTTAATATCGTGAAAATGAAACAAATGACAAATATGCGTTCAGCGAATAAAGACCAAACAACAACAATGAAAAAGCCTCGCATCATGTCATTAGAAGAATCACTTGAATACCTAAACGATGATGAGTACTGTGAAGTTACACCAGAATCCATCCGTTTACGTAAGAAAGTTCTTGATAAAAATGAACGTGAAAAAGCAGCAAAAAGAAAAAAACTTGCTGAAGTGAATCATTAATGTTGTGAACCTTGTCCCTTTCTGATACTTTAACTTTATACAGCAAAATTCTCTGCTTCTCTAAGTGGGGACCTGTAAAAAATATACAATTAATTCAGGGTTCATAACCCAGCTGTATAAAGTTAAGCCTTCGGCCGATGCCACAGATTTTTTAAAGGAAATTTTTCGAGCAAGCTCGAAAAAAATCTGGGCGCAAATACGCCAAGGCGCATTTGATAATAGGAAAGTGTGAGAAGGAGGGGTATGAATGGATGTATACGAACACATGTGGCCAGTTGCAAAAACAATCTATAGTTCGACAACTCCCAGTGTCGGTTCAAATATGTTATACATTGTGATCTTGCTTTTAACAATTATTGTGTTTAAGTTAGGTTTTGCAAAGAAGTTGCCATTGTTAAAAAATATTGTGATTTATTTATTTCTTGCTTTAGGGTGTACAATTTTAACGTTTTTAGGTGCATTCTTACCAATAGCAGAAGGATTGGCGATTGCCGCTCTTATTTTAATCATTTATAAAATTCGACTTCACCAATCAAAAAAAAGTGAAGCGTAAAATAAGGAGGCAATTTTATGAAATCCTTGCAGGATGCAATCTATAATTGGTTAACGATTAAAGTTGTGGCTGAAGCTCGACCTGATGATAAAGCTGCAAAGGAAACATTCGATCTTTTCGAGGATATTTTAGTAAATGAGTTTAAACTGAAGGACATCGAAATTGAAAAAGATGATGTAATGTATCTTGTGAAGTATACAATTGACGGGGAAGCAAAAAGTGCAAGGTTCCCGATTGAATTAATCGATATCATGCACGATCAAATCCAGCAACATCCCGAGAGATACCATAACTACGAATAAAACAAAAAGCCGAGCGCATAGCTCGGCTTTTATATTAAGCTGGATAACCTGTTATGTTGCCCAGCTACATACAGTTCCAGCGCATAGCCCCTCGAGGTCACAAGCTAATTCGTCTGGAAGGTCAAAGTTCAATCTTCAAGCCGTCTGTTCTTGTACTCGTCGGACTTGCACAGGACATGAAAGGCGTCGGGAGCATGTTCATCGCACGAAGAAAATGCAAAGTATTTTCGAGGAAGTGCTGACATCGATGTTTGCAACAGGACGTGGCAGAAGGTAGTCGATGTTCCTCTAAAAAAGGCGCTTGCACTTTTGTTTTTACCACCAATCATCCTCTGTTTTCTTTTTACGGTATAACTTGAATTTGTTAGTTGCGATTCGTTCTATCGTTCTTGTTTCAATACGGTCATGGCATTCTTGGCACATATATGTATGAATTGGGCGATTTCTCAAACGTTTTGCTTGACTTGATTCATCCTCGATGTCTTCAATTTTATCACAAATTACACATTTTACTTTCATTTTTTATGAACCCCTCTAGTATTATCTAGTTTCTTTTTTCCCATTATACAACAACACACACTTTTCTGACAAAGTTTGTCTTTTTTATAGAGAATACTATTTCTATCGGATGAAACAAGGTCCAGTTGAAATAACGTTTGGAAGATGCTGATTATAGGATGATGAAGTCCTGCACGAGGCGCAGCCCCATGCGTAAAGTCCTTCATAGAGAGGATGAAGTCCGCGCGAGACACAACCCCATGCGTAAAGTCCTTCAAAGAGTGGATGAAGTCCCACGCGAAGGTCAGCTCCATGCGTAAAGTCCTTCAAAGAGTGGATGAAGTCCCACGCGAAGGTCAGCCCCATGCGTAAAGTCCTTCAAAGAGTGGATGAAGTCCCACGCGGAGGTCGGCCCCATGCGTAAAGTCCTTCATAAACACAATGAAAGTAAAATTAAATTGAACCTTATACAAAATAGTCCCATATCATCAAAAAACTTAAGAACTATTACTTATAAATAAAAGCAGCACGAGAAACCATCTTCTCGTGCTGTGATTACATTCAACCATTATTTATTACCCATTTTTTTATTGGACTGATCTTGTTGTTCTTTATCAAATTTCTTTTGTTCTTCTTTTTTCAGCTGGCTGTCATTTGTTTTTGTAGGTTCTGTATTGTTATTATCAATTATATCGCTTGGAATATCAGGTACTAGTCTGCCGACAATCTGTGCTAATTCGTCCAAAATACCTGTAACAGGTCGTCCATCTTCAATCTGCTTTTTCATTTGTTTTAAACGTTCATACGTATCAGCGTCTGCAACAACAATTGCATTTGCTCCGTAAGGGTCATGCTGCAGGCTTTCAGCAACCGAGTACTTAATCGTTTGTACTCTTGACCTTTCTAATTTTGCATTTACATCAATTCCGACAATTGCATACTTCCCTAGAACAACAGCAGTTGCATCATTTACGTTTGGGACACTACTCGCAAGTTCGACAAGATGACTCGCTATTTCTTGTCCTGTTTTTCTGTCAACATGGTTTTCAATTGAATTTTGAACTTTTACACGAGTATCTTTCTCATTTTCTCCAGCATTATTTGTTGTACCACAACCAGAAATAATAAAAATTATAGTTAAGAACAGAAGGATATTAATATATCTCACTGTTTTGCCTCCTATCGCTCAATGTGTTTTCTTTTTTTATTGTTCAATTATTCTTCTATCTTTATTCATTCAGACATATATTTTTATCAATGGTCGTCCTTATAAGAACAAAAAGAGGAATGACTAATATAATAAAATAAAAAATTCTTACACGAATGTATAACCTGTTTCACTCCTAAAACAAAAAATGAAACCGACTTGAGTAGGAGGCGTGATTTTGGGGAAAATTTATGTATTAGACACAAATGTATTACTGCAAGATCCCAGAGCAATATATTCATTTGAAGATAATGAGGTTGTTATACCAGCAGTTGTTTTAGAAGAGGTAGACTCAAAAAAACGTTATATGGATGAAATAGGTAGAAATGCAAGGCAAGTTTCAAAATTAATTGATAATTTGCGGAAAACAGGGAAGCTCCACGAAAAAATCCAGCTTGAAACTGGTGGAAGCCTAAGGATTGAATTAAACCACAGATCCTTCCATGAATTACAAGATATCTTTGTTGAAAAAACAAATGATAATCGCATCTTGGCAGTTGCCAAAAATCTCTCATTAGAAGAACAAGAAAAAGAAAATGGGAAACAGGTAATCTTAGTTAGTAAAGATGCACTGGTTCGTGTTAAGGCAGACGCATTAGGACTACAATCTGAAGATTTTTTAAATGACCGCGTCGTTGAGGTTGATCATATATACTCGGGGTTCCTCGAGATTTATATAAATCGTAACCTACTTGACCTTTTTTATGAAAAAGGGGAGCTTCATGTTACAGAGTTAGTTAACCATCCATTTTATCCAAACCAATTTATCTTATTAAAAGACGCACTTGGAGGTTCCTCATCTGCTATTGGAATAGTCGATAAGACAGGTAAAGTAGTTAGAAAGCTGAATTTTAAACTGGATCATATATGGGGCATTAAACCTCGAAATGTGCAGCAAACAATGGCGTTTGAGCTGTTGTTAAGAGATGATATTCCATTGGTGACTTTAATAGGCAAGGCTGGTACAGGGAAGACCTTGTTGGCGCTTGCTGCTGGTTTAATGCAGACGGAGGATATGGGTAAGTATAAGAAACTCTTAGTAGCCCGTCCGATCGTCCCAGTTGGTAAAGATATCGGATTCTTACCAGGAGAAAAGCAGGAAAAGCTTAGGCCGTGGATGCAGCCAATTTACGATAATCTTGAATATTTGTTTAATACAAAAAAACCTGGAGAACTTGATGCCATTTTAGCTGGAATGGGTTCGATAGAGGTGGAGGCATTGACTTATATTCGAGGTAGAAGCATCCCTGAGCAATTTATCATTATTGATGAGGCTCAAAATTTAACCAAGCATGAAGTAAAAACAATCCTTACTAGAGTAGGGGAAAAAAGTAAAATCGTGTTTATGGGAGATACTGAACAAATTGACCATCCTTATTTGGATGAATACAATAATGGGTTAACATATGTGGTAGAGAAGTTTAAGGACCAAAAAATAGGTGGCCATATTCGATTAGTTAAGGGAGAAAGATCTGGCCTTGCCCAATTAGCTGCAGATATTCTTTAAAGTATGAAGCCTGTCATGCTTCCTCGATTAAAAGGGTTAGTGACAGGCTTTATTCTCATATTAAGCTCGAATGCATTGCCTCCCGAGTCAGGCTTCACCATCCTGCTGTGGCCATACCATCCTCGTTGAGGTTCCAGCGCTAGTCGGTGTTGAGGATATCGCTTACGAATTTCTGAATTATTCAATGATAAAACGAGTTATATGTTTTATTGGGTTCTCACGGTTTGAACCATCTCCAAAATAAAAATGGACAGGACCATCTTCACGTAATGGTTTACCTACATTTGAAAACCCAAGGATAGCATCATATGCTTCACTTAATGGAATCTTAGTTTCTTGTTCTTTTTGTACAATTTTTAAGGTTGTGGCATCTTCTAACGGTTCTGCATTTTTAATAAAATCACAAAATGGAATGCCATATGTACCGGTTAATATTTTTTCTTTCAAAAACTTCTTTTCTGTTTTGAGAGTAGGAGGGTAAATCGCACCTTCGCGGATTTCTCTATCCCAATGCTTTGAAACTGACTTTGTGTATTCGCTTAAATCTTCTTCCACTTTTTGATTTGAATCGAAATATGTAAGTAAATCTACTCTACGATCATCAAAAATCCACACACTAGGATCAAGTGTAATGTTATACTTAGTCTTTCCTTCAATCATAATAATCATCGATAAATCATTCCTTTCATTCATATTATAGAGGTTTTGAAACGTAATAGGAAGTATCAGACTTTTATTATTGGAGTGAAACCTGATAATTGCCTAATTGTTAATTAGTTCCATTTATAAGAGTGCTAGTCTTTTCTATTTATTCTTGCAATTTTACTGTATACAGGTTAATATTTATAGATAGGATTAGGTATCGCTTCGCAAACGGAGGGGTTATGAATTGACTTCAGAGATTTCGGTGAATCACCGTGAAAAAGCACTGTCTTTACTACAAGCAGATGCTGAAAAAATATTAAAACTTATTAAAGTTCAAATGGATAATTTAACTATGCCTCAATGCCCATTATACGAAGAAGTACTGGATACGCAAATGTTCGGATTATCCAGAGAAATAGACTTTGCGGTAAGATTGGGATTAATAGAGAGCAATGAAGGTAAAGAGCTCATCTCAAAACTTGAGCGTGAATTATCCGTTCTACATGAAGCTTCTACCCGAAAGTAGGAAAAATCTATAGATAAATTAACTCAAATTATCATGACTTTAGGATAATTTGAGTTTTTTTATAATTTGGGTTTACAGTTTTCCCGTTTTACAGTATTTTTTATTAAAGGATTTCACTTAATATTGTTTTAATAGTTTATAAGATTAAAAGAAAATGGAGGTTTTTTGCAATATATATTGCAAAAATATAGTACAATAAATAATTATACCTTCTATTTAGAGGAAGATGCCCAATGCTCAAGAAAATTTTAAAATCATATGATTATACTTTAGTCCTTGCTGTTTTTCTTTTATGTTGTTTTGGACTAGTCATGGTCTATAGTGCAAGCATGGTCATTGCCTCAGCCCCTAAGTTTGGAGAAAACCCATCATTCTTTTTTGATAGACAAAGAATGGCCTTACTAGTAGGTGCAGTTGCATTTTTTGTAACCATGATTCTACCTTATAAACTATATGCCACAAAAAAAATTCTTCTTATAATTGTCCTAGGTTCAGTTGCGATGCTTTTATTAGTATTTGTCGTTGGACACACAGCTAATAATGCACAAAGCTGGATAATGGTAGGAGCAAGGGGGATTCAGCCCTCCGAGTTTACAAAGCTAAGTGTTATTATTTATCTTGCTGCAGTCTATTCTAAGAAACAAGCATATATCAACCAATTTGGTATAGCAGTTATGCCGCCAATCATTTTTACTCTCTGTATATGTATGACAGTAGCAATCCAGCCTGACTATGGAACGGCCTTTATTATAGGATTAATTGCTTTATCCATTATTTTATGTTCAGGAATGAATCTAAGAAGCTTAGGAAAGTTGATATTACTTGGCCTAATAACAGCAGTTATTTTATCACCATTATTATATATTTTATCAGATGGGATATTATCTGAAGGCAGAATGGGCCGTTTTTTAGGTTTTATGCATCCATTTGAGGATGAAAAAAATGGTTATCAATTGGTAAACTCATACATTGCTCTAGGAGCTGGTGGGTGGAAAGGCCTGGGGCTTGGACAAAGTATCCAAAAGTTTAATTATCTCCCTGAAGCCCATACAGATTTCATAATGGCAGTTATTGCAGAGGAATTAGGTTTATTTGGAGTATTATTTGTATTATTATTATTAACATATATTGTTTTACGAGGATTTCAAATTGCTAGAAAATGTACTGACCCATTTGGTAGTTTACTTGCAGTCGGTATATCATCTATGGTTGCCATTCAAACTTTTATCAATTTAGGTGGTTTGACAGGACTTATTCCGATCACTGGAGTTACATTACCATTTATTAGTTATGGAGGTTCTTCATTATTGCTATTAATGGCATCCATGGGGATTCTGATCAATGTTTCAATGTTTACAAACTATCATTCTATGTATAGTACAAAAGAAAAGAAGCCACAAAATCAACCAGCTCGTACTTATCAAAAAAACTATGTCTCTTATAGATAACCATTATCTATATGTTGATGATAAATTTACGTTCTTATTTAAAGGAGGATTTATATGGAGAAACGCATCAAGAAGGTACTAGTTGCCAATCGGGGAGAAATCGCAATACGTGTATTCAGGGCTTGTACGGAGTTGCATATTCGTACAGTTGCAATATATTCGAAGGAAGATGCAGGCTCTTATCATCGATATAAGGCTGATGAGGCTTATTTAGTTGGTGAAGGAAAGAAACCAATTGATGCATATTTGGATATTGAAGGGATTATTGAAATCGCAAAAGAAAATGACGTAGATGCGATTCATCCAGGTTATGGATTCTTATCTGAAAATATTGATTTTGCAAGAAGATGTGAAGAAGAGAATATTATTTTCATTGGACCTAAATCTACTCATTTAGATATGTTTGGAGACAAGGTAAAAGCTAGACATCAAGCGGAAAAAGCGGAGATCCCAGTTATTCCTGGTAGTGATGGACCATTGAAGAATTTGGAAGAGGCAGTGCGATTTGGAGAAGAACACGGTTATCCAGTCATTATCAAAGCATCTCTTGGTGGTGGCGGACGTGGAATGCGGATTGTCCGTAGCAAGGCAGGATTAAAAGAGTCATACGAACGTGCTAAATCAGAAGCTAAGGCTGCATTTGGTAATGATGAAGTCTATATCGAAAAGCTTATTGAAAATCCAAAACACATTGAAGTTCAAATTATCGGTGACAGTCAAGGTAATATTGTTCATCTATATGAACGCGATTGCTCTGTTCAACGACGCCATCAAAAAGTTGTTGAAGTAGCGCCAAGTGTATCTTTAACAGAGAAATTACGCCAAGATATTTGTGAAGCTGCTGTTAAATTAATGAAAAATGTACAGTATTTGAATGCTGGAACTGTTGAATTCTTAGTTGCGAATAATGAGTTTTACTTTATTGAAGTAAACCCGCGCGTACAGGTTGAGCATACAATTACAGAAATGATTACAGGTATTGATATTGTACAAACACAAATACAAGTTGCTGAAGGTCATTCGATACACAGTAATGCGATTGGCATTCCAGCACAAGAAGATATCAAAACACATGGGTATGCAATTCAATCCCGTGTTACAACAGAAGACCCATTAAATAACTTTATGCCTGACACAGGTAAAATTAGTGCTTATCGAAGTGGTGGCGGATTTGGTGTTCGTCTTGATGCAGGAAATGGGTTCCAAGGTGCAGTTATCACACCATATTATGATTCTTTATTAGTTAAGTTATCTACTCAGGCCTTAACTTTTGAACAAGCTGCATCCAAAATGGTCAGAAACTTGAAGGAATTCAGAATCCGTGGAATTAAAACAAATATCCCGTTCTTAGAAAACGTTGTTAAACATGAAAAATTCCTATCCGGAGAATACGATACATCCTTTATTGATTCATCACCTGAGTTATTCATTTTTCCTAAACCAAAGGACCGTGGTACAAAAATGCTTTCCTATATCGGAAATGTAACTGTTAACGGTTTCCCTGGTGTTGAAAAGAAAAGAAAGCCTGTGTTTGATAAGCCGTTTTTACCAAAAGTAAAACATAATGAACCAGTCCCTTCAGGAACGAAACAAATTCTAGACCAACATGGTCCAGAAGGCGTAGTGAATTGGGTGAAAAAACAAAAACAAGTTCTCTTCACTGATACAACATTCCGTGATGCACACCAATCATTACTAGCAACTAGATTTAGGACAAATGATATTAAGCATATTGCAGATCCAACTGCAAGATTATTACCAGAATTATTCTCACTTGAGATGTGGGGTGGAGCAACATTTGACGTGGCATACCGTTTCTTAAATGAAGAACCATGGGACCGTCTTGCTACATTACGCAAGCAAGCACCAAATATTTTATTCCAAATGTTGCTTCGAGCATCAAATGCGGTTGGTTACAAAAATTACCCAGATAATCTAATACGTGAATTCGTAAAAGAATCAGCAGAATCAGGAATTGATGTATTCCGTATATTTGACAGCTTGAACTGGGTTAAGGGTATGACACTTGCTATCGATTCTGTTCGTAACAATGGAAAAATTGCAGAAGCTGCGATTTGTTATACAGGTGACATAACAGATCCAACACGTTCAAAATATGATTTACAATATTACAAAGAATTAGCAAGGGAGCTTGAGCAATCAGGTGCACATATGCTTGGAATTAAGGATATGGCAGGATTACTTAAGCCACAAGCGGCTTATACTTTAATCTCTGCATTGAAGGAAACAGTTTCAATTCCTATTCATTTACACACACATGATACGAGTGGGAATGGACTATTTACGTATGCAAAAGCAATTGAAGCTGGAGTTGATATTGTTGACGTAGCAGTGAGCTCAATGGCTGGCCTCACGTCTCAACCAAGTGCAAACTCATTATTATATGCATTAGAAGGGACAGCTAGAAAACCTGAACTTTCTGTAACGGCATATGAAGAGATTGCACGTTATTGGGAGGGAGTTCGTAAATATTATCAAGATTTCGAAAGTGGGATGACATCGCCACATACTGAAATCTATCAGCATGAAATGCCAGGAGGACAGTATAGTAACCTTCAACAACAAGCTAAGGGAGTTGGCCTCGGTACAAGATGGGAAGAGGTTAAAGAAATGTATCGTCGTGTAAATGATATGTTTGGAGATATTGTTAAAGTAACCCCTTCTTCAAAAGTAGTTGGAGATATGGCTCTCTACATGGTTCAAAACAATCTCACTGAAGATGATATTTATGAAAGAGGAGAAACACTAGATTTCCCTGATTCAGTAGTTGAACTCTTTGAAGGATTTTTAGGTCAACCTCATGGTGGTTTCCCTAAGGAACTTCAACGAATTATCCTTAAAGGACGCGAACCAATTACAGTTCGCCCTGGAGAATTACTAGAGCCTGTTAATTTTAGCGAGATAAAAGATACTTTAACACATAGCTTACACCGCGATGTAACGAATAAAGAGATGATCTCTTACGCGTTGTATCCAAAGGTATTTATGGATTATCAAAAAATGTTTGAGCAATTTGGCGATATTTCAATGTTAGATACACCTACTTTCTTTTATGGAATGAGACTTGGAGAAGAAATTGAAGTAGAGATTGAACAAGGAAAGACATTAATTGTTAAGCTTGTTTCAGTAGGTCAAGCTCAACCAGATGGTACTAGGGTTATCTATTTTGAATTGAATGGTCAGCCACGTGAAGTAATCGTTAAAGATACAAATATTAAATCAACAGTTGTGGCGAAGCTAAAAGCTGATCGCGATAATGAAAACCATATTGGCGCAACAATGCCAGGTACGGTGATAAAAGTATTAGTTGAAAAAGGTGACAAGGTGAATAAAGGGGACCATCTCATGATTACAGAAGCCATGAAGATGGAAACTACTGTACAAGCACCTTACACTGGAATAGTGAAGGATATTCACGTTGCAAACGGTGAAGCTATTCAAACAGGCGATCTCTTACTTGAACTTACAAAATAACCAAAGAAAGCCCCAAAGTTTACTTTGGGGCTTAAATTATGCAAAAAATCCGAGGAGAGCATCCTCGGATTTTTAGCTTATTGCACTGTAATTGTTTGATTTCCATTTATAGAGTCTTCATTCGCTTTCTCAGCTTCTAATCTTAGTGCCACTTCATTTTTCTTGCTTCTTGAAGATAATAGAATGAAGTAACTAAATACTCCAAATAAACAAGCAATAAATAAAGCGTGTGCTAGAGAAATAAATAGATTTAGTCTGGAAAATATAATGACGGCCCCTGAAGTAACTTGAATAGAAACTAAACCAAGAGCAATCATCCAGCCGCGATAGAGAACTTTTTCATGCTTATAGTGCTTATAAATGCGGATGAAAAGGTACAATACCCAAATGAATAATACACCAGCTAATGCCCGATGCCCCATTTGAACCCATTCATGAATTTGAGTGGGGAAGCCGATATTGTTGTAAGTACACACAGGCCAATCGGGACAAGCAAGAGAAGCGCCAATATGCCTCACGAGTGCACCGGTATATACAACAACTAAACTGTAGATTGTTATGGCGTAAAATTGAGTTTGTAGTTTTTTGTCAATCACCAGTGAGTCGGCATCAAACTTTTTATCAATCTCGAAAATAAGTAACGTCAATAATAATACAGAAGCAAAGGAAATAAGCGAAATCCCGAAATGAAGGGCCAGTACGATATCAGATTGCCCCCACATAACTGCTGCAGCACCAATCAGTCCTTGTAAAACTAAGAAAAAGAAAGATATAAATGCTAAAAATTTCGTTTCTCTAATATGACCGATTGCTTTCCAAGACCAAATAGATAGAGCTAATACTAAAATCCCTACTACTCCAGAAACAACCCTATGACTTAGTTCAATGACTAATTCAAATGTTATTTCTTCAGGGATTAACTGCCCATGACATAATGGCCATGAATCTCCACAACCAGCTCCTGACTCTGTTTTCGTTACAAGAGCACCACCGATTAACACAAATAGCATACCGATCGTTGTTAAAACCGATAACCATTTTAATGAACGGCTCAAAAAATCACCTTCTTACTTTTATAAAACTATAACATTGTCTAGTATTTAACTTTACTTTGCAGATGTCCCTATATTCTACCTATATTTTTACGATATTTATCATACCTAAAGAATAGATAAATTTCAAAGGAACACTATTATCGATATTACACAATTTACGATTTGTTTACAACCCGCATGAAATTGAAAAAAATTTATTATTGTAGTAAAAAAGGTTGAAAATTATGAAGGAGTTTGCTAGAAATAGATAGGGGAATTGTTTTACATTTCGACAAGTAGCTATAAACAAGGGATTAACACTATTAATATAGTGATAATAGTGTTTAAATAGCGGTTTTGCGGTCATTTAAAGGTCACAAAAAAGTCATAAATTATTAACTAAATGTTCACAAAAAAACTAAAAAATGTGATTTAATATACAGAAAGGGTATTTTTTAATATAATTTATAATATCTACAACATAATAAACTGGATAACATAAAACTTGTACTTTTTATACATACCTCACATCTCGAAAACGCTTTATTTTTATTATTGCGTTTTTTAAGATTGAAGATAGTGCAGAATGATGGTATCACGTTCATTAATTGAAAAGAATGAGGCTGATAAGATTGCTGTATGCAATGTTTGAAAGTATCGTTATTAAAATAAGGAGGCTTCATGATGACGACGACAAGGTCTGTACTTAGTGCAGATGAAAAGATACAGAATGAAAAAAATCGTGATCAGGAATATCGAACCACTGCCTTTAAGGATTTCCTAGCAATCATAAAAATTGGGATTGTAAATTCCAATCTAATAACCGCCTTTACGGGTGTATGGCTTGCCTTGTTCTTTACGGGTCAAAGCTTTTTGCAGGAAATCGATATCGTTATATATGCGCTAGTTGGTTCTGCGTTGGTTATAGCTGGTTCCTGTGCGGTGAATAATTATTATGATCGAGATATTGACCATGTAATGGAACGTACAAAAGTACGTCCAACTGTAACCGGTAGAATTAATCCTAAACATGTTTTAGTATTGGGATTAATACTCATACTAATAGGAACTGGGTTTCTACTTCTCACTACAGTTACTGCTGCAGTGATTGGATTAATTGGGGTTTTCTCTTATATCGTTTTATATACAATGTGGTCAAAACGTAGATATACAATTAATACCGTAATTGGAAGTATATCTGGGGCTGTACCTCCTCTTATTGGGTGGGCAGCGATTGATCCAGAATTACACGTTCTAGCGTGGCTCTTGTTTTTTATTATGTTTATCTGGCAACCGCCGCACTTTTTAGCACTTGCTATGAGACGAGTTGAAGAATACCGTTCTGCGGGAGTTCCGATGTTGCCGGTTGTTCATGGGTTTGCAATGACAAAGAGACAAATCATGATTTGGGTTCTATGCTTGATCCCACTTCCATTTTATATGTTTTCTTTAGGAGGCCTATTTGTAACAATTGCAACCCTCCTAAATATCGGGTGGTTAGTCCTCGGTATTAGTGGTTTTAAAAAGAAAGATGATATCAAATGGGCAAAACAGATGTTTGTTTACTCACTTAACTACTTAACGATTATGTTTGTAACAATGATAATCGTTACATTAGTGTAAGTGGGTTTCAAAATATAAATAATTCTTCTATATACAAGTAGAAGGATTTAATATCTTTATCAATAAAGATAGTAGCAAAATATTATTGAAAGAGGGGTTTGATTAAGCTATGAAAAAATGGCTACCAAAAGTGCGCTTGTTCACACTGTTTAGTTTCATGGCGCTGCTGTTAGCAGGGTGTGGGGAACCATTCGTTTCTGCACTTTCCCCAGCAGGGGAAGTTGCGAAAATGCAGTACGATTTAATGATCCTAGCAACATTGATCATGGTCATCGTTATTGCAGTAGTTACAATTATCTTCGTTATCGCCTTAGTAAAATTCAGACGTAGAAAAGGTGATGAAAACAAGATTCCTAAGCAAGTCGAAGGAAATCACACTTTAGAGATCATTTGGACTGTTATACCGATTCTTTTACTTTTAGTATTAGCAGTTCCAACAGTATCTGCTACTTTTGAATTAGCTGACGTAAAAGCGATGGAAGAGGGGACAAGAGACGAGGACGCAGTAGTAGTTAAAGTAACTGCTAATCTATATTGGTGGGAATTTGAATACCCAGACCATGGTATTGTCACTGCTCAAGAGTTAGTTGTTCCTACTGACGAAAAAGTATATTTTGAACTTATTTCTTCTGATGTTAAACACTCATTTTGGATTCCAGCTGCAGGTGGAAAACTAGATACAAACACAGATAACACAAACAAATTCTGGCTAGAGTTTAACTCTAAGAGTACAGATGAAGCTGGCGGCTTATTATATGGTAAGTGTGCTGAACTCTGTGGACCTTCCCATGCATTAATGGATTTCAAAGTAAAACCAGTTCCACGTGCTGAATTTGATCAGTGGATCGACAAAATGGTTGTAGCTAAGGATGCAGAACATGTTCCTGCGAATGATGTTGCAAAAGCTGGGGAAGAATTATTCAGTGCAAACGGCTGTATCTCTTGTCATGCAATCAATCCAGGTGAAAAGCGTCCAACAGCACCGAGCTTAGCGAACTTCGGTGATCGCTCTAGTATTGCTGGAAAATTAGAATACAACAAAGAAAATTTAAAAAATTGGTTGAAGGATCCTGAGTCAATTAAGCCGGGTAACAACATGACAGGAACCTATGATAATAAAGGTTTATCAGATCAAGATTTAGATGCTTTAGCTGAATATCTAATGGGCCTTAGTGTCGAAGATTAAGATAAGAAATAATTGAATAAGGAGGTCACATTGTGAGTACTGTAGCTCAGAAAAAAGGGTTTGGCGCTACTTTATGGGATTATTTAACAACCGTTGACCATAAAAAGATTGCTAAGCTTTATTTAATAGCAGGTGGATTCTTCTTCCTTTTAGGAGGAATCGAAGCTCTTATTATTCGAATTCAACTTGCTGTACCAGACAATAATTTTGTAACTGCTGGTTTTTTTAATGAAATCATTACAATGCATGGTACAACAATGATTTTCTTGGCAGCCATGCCGTTATTATTAGGATTTATGAATGCTGTCATGCCGCTTCAAATTGGCGCACGTGACGTTGCATTCCCATTTGTTAATGCTTTAGGTTTCTGGTTATTCTTCTTTGGAGGGGTATTCTTAAACTTAAGTTGGTTTATGGGTGGCGCACCTGATGCAGGTTGGACTTCATATGCTTCACTAGCATTACATTCCGAAGGTCATGGTATTGATTTCTATGTACTTGGTCTTCAAATTTCAGGTATTGGTACTTTAATAGGTGGTATTAACTTCTTAGCGACAATTATCACTATGAGAGCACCTGGTATGACTTATATGCGTATGCCATTATTTACATGGACTACGTTTGTTGCATCAGCATTAATATTATTCGCATTCCCTCCATTAACTGTTGGGTTGTTATTAATGATGTTTGACCGTATCTTTGGTACTGCGTTCTTCGTTCCATCAATGGGCGGAAACACAATTATTTGGGAGCATTTATTCTGGATCTTCGGTCACCCAGAAGTTTATATCTTAATTCTTCCAGCGTTTGGTATTTTCTCAGAGATTTTTGCTACGTTCTCAAGAAAAAGACTATTCGGATACTCTTCAATGGTATTCGCAACAGTATTAATTGGTTTCTTAGGATTCATGGTGTGGGCTCACCACATGTTTACAACAGGTCTAGGACCAATTGCGAACGCAATTTTCGCGGTTGCTACAATGGCAATTGCTGTACCGACTGGTATTAAAATCTTTAACTGGCTCTTTACAATGTGGGGCGGTTCATTGAAATTTACAACACCAATGTTATATGCAGCTGCATTTATTCCGTCATTCATCATGGGTGGAGTTACAGGGGTTATGTTAGCATCTGCACCAGCAGACTATCAGTACCACGATTCTTACTTCGTTGTTGCTCACTTCCACTATGTAATCGTAGGTGGGGTTGTACTTGCAGTATTTGCAGGGGCACACTACTGGTGGCCAAAAATGTTTGGTAAAATGCTTAACGATACTCTTGGAAAAGTAACTTTCTGGTTATTCTTAATTGGTTTCCATTTAACTTTCTTTATCCAACATTTCCTTGGTTTAATGGGTATGCCACGTCGTGTATTCACATTCTTACCAAACCATGGTTGGGAACTTGGAAACTTAATCAGTTCAATTGGTGCTATTTTCATGGCATTAGGTGTAATTGTTCTTCTTTACAATGTTGTAATCACATCAATTAAAGGGGAAAAAGCATCAGCAGATGCGTGGGGAGATGGCCGTACACTTGAATGGGCTATTGCATCACCACCACCAGAATATAACTTTAAGCAATTACCTTTAATTCGTGGATTAGATCCTTTATGGGTTGAAAAAATGCAAGGTAAAAAAGAAATGACTCCAGCTGAACCACTTGGAGACATTCATATGCCAAATCGTTCAATCTTACCATTCATCATATCTTTAGGACTGTTCATTGCAGCATTCGGTTTCTTACACCATCCAGATGGCGCAAGCTGGTCAGTTCCAGTCATGATCATTGGTGGAATTATTACTTTTGGGGCTATGTTCCTACGTTCAATTATTGATGATCATGGATACCATATTCACAAAGCGGATTTAATGGATGATGATGACAAGAAAGGGGTTGAGGCATAATGCATGCAGAAGAAAAATTAACAGCTGAAACTTTCCCTGCAGAGCCTGAAAAAGCGACCCTTGAAGGTAAAAATAAGTTTATCGGTTTTTGGCTCTTCCTTGGAGGAGAAACAGTTTTATTCGCATCCCTATTTGCAACTTATTTAGCACTAAACAAAAGTAATGGTACAGGACCATCATCTCAAGATTTGTTTGAGATACCACTTGCTTTTACAATGACAATGATCCTTTTAACAAGTTCATTAACTAGTGTGTACGCTATGTACCATATGAAGAACTTTAATTTTAAGAAAATGCAACTTTGGTTAGGGCTAACTGTACTTCTAGGTGCAGCTTTCCTTGGATTAGAAATCTATGAGTTTAAACATTATGTACATTTAGGTCATACAATCACGGGCAGTGCATTTGGTTCTGCATTCTATTTACTTGTTGGAACTCATGGTGCTCACGTACTATTTGGACTATGTTGGGCTCTAACAATCATGATTAGAAACGCTAACCGTGGATTAGATCTATACAATGCACCTAAGTTTTATGTCTTCAGCCTTTACTGGCACTTTATAGACGTAGTATGGGTGTTCATCTTTACTGTTGTATATTTAATGGGAATGGTGGGATAAACACATGGCAAATAATACTAATAACACAAATGTTGATTTAGCCTATCGCAGAAGAAAGAGTGCGGAAGAAATGAAGCAGCATGTTATTTCTTTTGCTCTCATGATTTTCCTTACTATCATTGCATTTATAGCAGTTGGGTCTGAACAATTTTCACCATGGTTCGTTGTACCATTTATTTTACTTCTAGCAGTGATTCAGGTTATTTTACAATTGTATTATTTCATGCATATGAATCATAAAGGACATGAAGCACCAAAAATGTTCCTGTTCTCAGGAATATTAATCGCTGCTGTAACTGTTCTTTGCTTCACAACAATTATTTGGTGGTAAAAGTAGGAGAAAGTCGGTATAATGCCGGCTTTCTTTTTTTAGACACTAAAAGTTCATAAATGGTTTGTTTGCATGACTATTTCCCTAAAGGTATAATTAATAGTATGTGTACATTGTTTATATTATTAAGAGAGGTGAGATAGAGATGTCTATCGATATCTTTGGTTTTCGGGCATTATGGAGTCCCTATTTTTTAGTATCGCTTATCGTCATTACGATTCTATATTTTATGATTGTTGGTCCATGGAGACATCGTTTTGCTCATTCTGAACCTACTTCAATAAAAACAAAGATTTTATTTGTGATCGGAATCGCACTGCTTTATTTTTGTAAGGGAAGTCCGATTGATTTACTAGGTCATATGACTATGACTGCTCATATGACGCAAATGGCTACACTATATTTAATTGTACCGACCTTTTTTATTTTGGGAGTGCCTAATTGGTTATGGAGAACCTTTATAAACTTCAACGTAATAAAGCCAATTTTTAGATTTTTCACTAAGCCATTAATTGCTTTAGTTGTATTTAACGGTTCATTTTCCTTATATCATATCCCACTCATTTTTGACTTTGTAAAGACAAATGTGTTCATTCATGCTGCAACAACGACATTTATTTTTATTGCTGCTTTTTTTATGTGGTGGCCTTTAGTTAATAAATTAGAAGAGTGGAACACGTTGAGTGGACTTAAAAAAGTTGGTTATATTTTTGCCGACGGTATGTTATTAACACCTGCATGTGCACTTATTATTTTTTCAGATGTAGCTATGTATTCAACATATACCGAGCTTGGGTCATGGGTAACTGCTCTAGAGCTTTGTGTACCAGCCTCAATGCTAGCCAGTCTTAATCTTACCGGGCCAGAGATGTTTAATTTCATGCCTCCACTTGAAGACCAACGTACTGGCGGGGTTGTTATGAAAATTATTCAAGAATTTGTTTATGCGATTTTACTAGGGAAAGTATTCTTTGAATGGGTTCGTAAGGAACGTGAGGAAGAAAAATTACTTGAGGAGCAATTACTCAAGCCCCAAACGAACTAATCAAAAATATAGAGAGAACGATGTGAGAGAGGTTTACTATGAATTTACCGATTCTGCCTACAGTGAGCACCACTTTTATTGTTTTAAGTGCAGTAACAGTTGCCATCGGTTGGTATCTGATTAAACAAAAAAGAATTGATGCACATAAAAGAGCGATGACGACCGCTGCTATTTTTGCATTGATTTTTTTCATTATCTATATGTCAAGAACGGTATTTGTCGGAAATACTTCATTTGGCGGGCCTGACGATGTTAAAATATACTATACGATATTTTTAATCTTTCATATTTTCTTGGCAACAACAGGTGCAATATTTGGAGTGATTACATTATACCTCGGCTTTAAAAACAAAATTGCAAAGCATCGTAAGCTGGGTCCCATCACAAGTATCATATGGTTTTTTACAGCGTTGACAGGTGTAGCGGTTTATCTCTTGTTGTATGTCTTTTATAAGGGCGGAGAAACAACATCGATGTTAAAAGCAATTTTAGGTTTTTAAAAAATGGTAGAATGGATTGTTTGTAATATGTATAAGGTGTTCTAGAATACAATATTCTAGAGCACCTTTTTATTTTGTTATTCTATGCACATAACTTTATCTTTCTTAGAGGGGAGTGTTAAGGATGATTGAGATCTTTACAGAAAACTTATTATTGGTTCCATGTTCTTTGGATATTGCCAAGTCATTAGTTTTTCATCGCAAAGAACTTGAAAAACGATCACCTATAACGATTCCACAAAATTGGCCATCTCCATTAATAACAGGTATTCTTCCGTTTTATATAGAAAAGCTTGAGAAGGATGAGAATCAGTATGGCTGGGGTTTATGGTTAATCATTAATTATGCCGATAAACGGATTATTGGTGATATTTATCTTCATGGAAAACCAGATAAGAAAGGTAATGTCCAATTGACGTATACAATGAATCGAGATTATCAAAAAACGAACTTAACCTATGAAGCGGTGGACGCTTTAATTGATTGGCTAGTGACACAAGCGGATGCCAAAAAAGTACTTATGGAATGTAGTGATAGTAATTATCAATCCATCCAACTTTTTGAAAAGCTAGGAATGAGATGTACAAAAAAGGATGGTAAGTTTTTGACTTGGGAGCTCCGTAAAGTTATTTAATTATATTTAGCAAAGTAAAACTTCTGCTAAATGTTTAAGCCTCTGGTGGATGCCACAATTTTTCAGAGGAACTTTTTGAGGCAGTAAGTCCAAAGACTAAGAACGTCACACTTGTAGCAACATCCTTATGACTCACTTCCTGTAAGACTTATAAAAGGGCGGTAAGTCGTATATGCGTAATAAATAATATGAAAAGATTTTTCTAGACTAGTGCCCAATTCATTCCTTAATGCATATGGTAGGAGTAACCATGGTGGTCTTGAAATTGAGAAGGAGTGTGGTTGGGGTGGTAAGAAAAGCATTAGAAAATGGTTCGCTTTATATTAAGAATGATGTATTAGCAATGATTGCTTCAATTTGCGCCGAAGATATTGAAGGGGTTACGATTGTATCAGGATTAAAGGATGGGGTATCTGGAATTCTTAATCGGAATTTTCATAAAAACGGTATTACCGTAATCGAAAATGAAGAAGAAGGAATTGCCCTTGAGGTAAAAATTGCCATTGAATACGGCTTAGAAATCAAAAAGACATGTGAAGTCCTGCAAGCAGCAATTTTGCATGAAATAAAAAGTATGACTGGGATTAGTTTATCTAGTCTTACCATTAAAGTTGAAGGGCTTACTAATACACAACCATTAACAACAACGTAAAAAAAGGAACAGTTTTTGACTGTTCCTTTTTATATGCAATTTGTTTAGTTCTATTCGCCATCGGTTCTAAAGCTAGTCAATCGCTTCGGAAGGTAAAATCACCTTCTGTCTACGAATGTCTGAAGCTTGTCGCCGAAAATCGGGCGTCTTTCACTTTTCATTATTATGCGTTTACAACCGCATCTATATTTTCTTTCACTTTCGCTAAGATGCGTTCACATTGATCTACTAATGTTTTAGGGAAAACTTCATCTTCGCCATATTCAACACCATGTGGATAATAGTACTTACCAACGAAAGGTGTTAGTAGTTTAATGACTGCATCAGTTGCATTTTCTTCGATTACTCCCTCAACTGCATGACCTTGTACACGAAGGTAGTAAATATCGCCTTTAATCTCAAATTTACGGTCGTATGTAATTCTCTCATAATCCCACTGACCTGCAAGAATAAAACCTTCTGATCTCATTATGTCAGTTAATCTTGGTAATTCAATTGTTACGTTTTCTATCCCCGTATTTTCAAATCTCATTTAATATCCCTCCAAAAACCGTCAAACAACGATTTATATGTTCTCAGTATAATAATAGTACGAAAAGATACAAGTTGCAACGTTTGACATTAATATGTCACGAAAAATAAAAAATTATTTTATGTGGAATTTTTAAAGATTTGGTCAAACTAACAGGGAAAGGAGGGATAAGATGAAGAAATTTCTTTTAATCATTACAGGTTTATTTTTTATTTTAGGTAGTCCAATGATTGCAAATGGACAAGGTACGACTACATATACCGTACAGCCTGGTGATTCTTTATGGAAAATCGCTGTTCGCTATCAAGTTGGTTTGTCTGAAATAATTTCAGCAAACCCTCAGTTTAAAAACCCTAACCTCATTTATCCTGGTCAAAAGGTAACAATTCCAATTCTGGAAAATGTTAAAAGCATTGAAAATCAAGTTATCTCGTTAACTAATCAACAACGTGCAAAATATGGATTACCTGCATTAAAGGTTGATTGGGAACTTTCACGTGTGGCACGTTATAAATCTGTAGACATGAGAGATCGAAATTATTTTGACCATACTTCACCTACATATGGCTCACCATTTACGATGATGCGCAACTTTGGGATTTCTTATCGAACAGCAGCTGAAAATATAGCCGCTGGACAAAGAACACCTCAAGAAGTTGTAAATGCGTGGATGAACAGCCCTGGGCATCGGGCAAATATTCTAAAGCAAGATGTTACTCATATTGGTGTAGGGTATGCAGAAGGTGGTTCAAAAAGACATTATTGGACACAAATGTTTATTGGTAAATAAGATAATAAAGTGAGTGTTAATAAGGAGGATACAATGGAATCTGTTCGTGATGTAATGAGTACTGAAGTTGAATATTGTACTCCCCTTGATAATGTGTATGAAGTAGCAGTTAAAATGAAGGATTTAGATGTTGGTGCAATTCCTATCTTAGAAGATCAAAAATTAATCGGAATGATTACTGATCGAGATTTAGTTGTACGAGGGTATGCTGAAAAAAGATCAGGCTCCAATCAAGTAACAAATGTGATGAGTGATAATCTTGTTACATGTTCTCCTGATACGTCACTTGAACAAGCGTCCGAATTGATGGCAAAACATCAAATTAGACGTTTACCAGTTGTTGAGAATGGTCAATTAGTTGGGATTGTATCATTAGGTGACTTGGCAACAAATAAAATGTCTGATACACATGCAGGAGAAGCATTAAGTGATATATCTGAACAAGACCAATTACACTAAATTAACAGGCACCAAATTGGTGCCTGTTTTATTCTTCTTACATTAATCGCATAAATCTAGGAAAAGTTTAATATACATGATAGAAAAAGATTGATGTTAGGAAGTGGTTCTTCTGAAAATAGCTAAGATTGTAGTTACTATCATACTTTTAGCTTCTAGCATTTATTATATTTCTATTAAATATGGAAGAACAGAAATAGTGAATGGAATGAACAATTATAAGTTGTTATCAAGCCATGAAAATCCTGAAAAAACCACTTTACCTTATCAACAGGAGATTCATCAATTTGAAGGGCTCTATTCATACATTGGAGTGGAGAGTTCAAAAATAGTAGAAATACTTGGTGAGCCCGACCGAATAGACCGTTCATCCTATGATTATAATTGGTGGGTGTACAACTCTACCCCTCAAAATTATATCCAGGTGGGGATTGAAAATGATCGTGTTGTTACCGTGTTTGGAACAGGAAATGATGTACAAGTTGAACCATTTGAAATTGGACAAGCTGTTGCAGAGTTACATTCAAAAGGCTTAATAAAACCTAAAATCTCTTTGAATGTGAATAAAAATCCATATCGATTTGAGTTAACTGAAGAAGAAATGAAGGCTAGACCCTTGATTGCGATGGGGAATGTTTATGTACAAGTATATGTGGATACATTTACGAATGAGATTTCGAGCATTCGTTTTTTAGATGGGGAGACACTGATTAAGCTGCGTCCCTATGAATTAGCGTATCGAGGAGAATTACTTTCCGCAAAAGAAGTTTCAAAGGTAGAATGGAAGGAAATAGAACAAGGAAACTCAGCCCAAATTTTAGATATAACCAATGTGATACGAACTAGGCATGGACTTCATACATTAAAACAAGACGAAAAGTTAGCTAGCGTTGCTTATTTACATAGTAAAGATATGAGTACAAATGAATATTTTGACCATACCTCGCCGACAAACGGGGGGCTAGCTGACCGACTCGCTAATGGGGATGTGACCTATCAACTTGCGGGAGAAAATATTGCAGCAAAATATGTTGACGGTATTGCAGCTGTTGAAGGATGGCTGAATAGTGAAGGACATCGCGAGACTCTATTAAGCGAGGACTACAACTTTCTTGGGGTAGGGGTATACGAAAAATATTACACGCAAAACTTTATTCAAAAATGGGAGTAAGCAATGCATCTAGGTGTATTGCTTACTTATTATTTACTAAGATTTGATATTTGTTGAACTGGAAATGATCTTTTGTCCATTCACCAATACATGAAATTTCATCACCTAAATTAATTTGAGCAGGTTTATATTCACCCCTTAGTGGAATAATCCGTTTTGCTTTAATAATACCTGTGGACGTTTTTATTTTTAACTCAGTCACATGAACGAATTTATGATAATAATAGCGTTGCTTTTCTTCATTTTTACTGATAATTCTACCTTTGATTACCGCTTCTTCATTTACTTTTTCAAGGTCCTTCCAGCTTTCCTCGTATTTCTTTCTTTCCTTTTTTGTAAGTACATAAAAATAGACAATAATGAGTGGAATGACAATGGCTGTAACCATTCCTACACCTCGTTATTTTTTGTTTGGACGATCAATGATAAAGAAACTGCCTGTAGCATGAGCGATTAATGTTCCATCATCCCGGAATACTCTACCCTCAGTCACGCATATTTTTGAACCTCTATGAATCATTTGTGCGACACAGCGGAATTCTTTTCCTATTCCTGGGGCCACATAATTAATTTTCATTTCAGTTGTTACAGCTGCTTTGTCATGTGGGAGGACATTGTGAACTACTGAACCCATAGCAGAATCAAGGAGTGTTGCTGTAATTCCCCCATGGACGATTTTTAATGGGTTTTGAATTAGCTCCGTATTTGGAATGGTAATTTCATAGGTTAGATCATCAAGGACTTTTCGACTTGTTTGTAGTATGCCACCAATATATGATCCATTTTGTTTTGTTTGTTTACGAATTACGGCATCAATTACCCTTTCTAACGCCTGTTTTTCTTCTTCGTTTGCTTCAACGAAGAATGTCTGTAATTTTTGTAAGATACGATCTTCCATGATATTTACCTCAAATCCATAATATTTTTATTATTCTTATTTTATCAATTATATTGGGCTTAGTGCAATTTAAAATGGGCGAACAAATCAATTTATTAAAGATAAACTATAGTAGGCATTCGTATGAAAAAGAGGTGATTGGTATGGGAAAAAAACTTCATCCGTCAGTTCAAGAATTTAAATCTTTTGTAAAAAAACATCCAATTCTAGTTCAGGAAGTGCGAAAAGGAGCACTTAATTGGCAAGAAGTATACGAAGATTGGTATATACTTGGTGAAAATGATGAGAAGTGGAAGAAATATAAAAATAGTAACAGTAAGACAGAAGAACGAGACAAAGAAGATTTTATCGGAAAAATCTTTTCATCCTTTAAAAATGCAGATATGAATAATCTTCAGCAGCAAATCTCAAATGTAAGTGAAGCCATTTCAACGATTCAAGCAGTCATCCATCAGTTTCGTGGAGAAGAAAAGCAGAATCAAGGGCAGTCTTCGCACCGACATACTCAACCGTTTGCCTTTCGAAAAGATTAGGTGAGAAGGGAGGAGCATGATGCGAAAAGATACCTATGAGTACCTCAAAACAAAAAAACAAATTCGAACTTTTGTACGTCAAAACCCAATTTGGTACAGAAAATTAACCAGGAATCCTAATGATTTTCAGAGCCTTGAGATGGAGTCAAAATTGTATTTCAAACAGACTCTTCCACATAAAGTGCAAAAACTCAACCAGTCTTTAGAAATGGCCTCTTTCATGCTACAAATGTATCAAGGTATGCGACAAAGCGATTAAACGCAAGGCGACTCTTTAAGAGTCGCTTTTTTTAGGGAATGCAGGATATTTGTTATGTGATAGGAAAAACTAGGAAAAAGGAGTGGTTGAAAGTTGTACAAGATTGTTTTATCCCTTTTTTTTCTAAGTTTCCTTTATTTTTATATACATGAAGTTCCGGTTGAGGCTATGATTACTGAAAACTTGTCGATCCAATCAGAACGAACTCTGCATGTGAATCACCATGTTAGGGGAAATGATGTATATCTCGAATGTATTATCTCAAATTTTTTATTTAAACAAAGTGGTGGCCGTAAGAAGGAAGGTGAGGGCCATCTTAATGTTATAGTAGATGGTCGACGGACAGAAAAGATATCCACGGCTGCATTTATTATAAAAGGGCTAACAAAGGGTGAGCATACCTTGAAAATTCAAGTAGTCCATAATGATTTAACGAATTACGATCTCGCACACACGATTCATTTTCAAATAAAGTAATAAAGTTCCATAAGATGCGATTCGTGAAGAATCATGGTATAGTGATTATGGAGGTGTTTTTTTTGATAGCTACACTTGAAAGAGTTGAGATACTTGAAGAGGCGGAAAGCCTAGCATCAATGATTCTACAATCTGAACTAGCTGAGGAATATCGCAGCTGTTTATATACATTACAAAAGGATAAGGAAGCACAAAAACTTATCGCGGAATTTCAGAATATGAAGGAGAAATATGACGAGGTTCAACGATTCGGGAAATACCATCCTGATTTTCGAACTGTTTCAAAAGAGACAAGAGAGTTAAAAAGGAAGCTAGATCTTCATGAAACCATTGCTGATTTTAAAAAAGCAGAAGATAATCTCCAAAAAGTCCTTGATGAAATCAGCGTGTTACTAGGGGGAGCTGTATCAAAACATATTAAAGTGCCAACAGGTAACCCATATTTTGATTCCATTTCAAGTTGTGGCGGCGGCTGTGGCAGCGGCGGCGCATGTGGTTGTCATTAATAGATTAGCAAATAATATGAATATATTACCCATATTTTCTGAAAAAAGTAAGTTTTCTACTTTATTTCATATTGTAAAATTTTAACTCATTGTGCTACACTATAAAAAAGTTATTGAAATAAGGAGAAAACACTATGATTGGACAACGCCAAGGAATTATCGTTTGGCTACATTCGCTAAAGCATTCAAAAATGCTGCGTAAATTTGGCAATATTCACTATGTATCAAAACGTCTAAAATACGTGGTCCTTTATAACGATATGGAAAATACCGATTCAATCGTAGAAAAGTTAAATTCGCTTGCCTTCGTAAAAAGAGTAGAGCCATCATATAAACCATTTTTAAAGATTGAATTCGAGAACAGAAAACCAGATCGCGCAAAGGAATACGATTATAAGATTGGACTATAAAAAGCTTATCAAAAGCATCCTGCTTTTGATAAGCTTTTTTTATTGTCTAGCTATAGGTCAGTTATAGCTGAATACAAGGTTAAGAATGTTGAAGCGTTAAGATTCGGTATGAAGACCATCAAAACGAAAAAATGAGGTACCCAAGAGAGGTGTGAAGAGGTTAGTCGTACCCTCGAGCAGTTGTCGTACCGCAAGTGAGGGTAAGAAATAGGGTCTTCGTGCCCTCAAACAATGTCCGTAATGCAAGTGAGGGTAAGAAAAAGGGTGAATCGTACCCTCATGCAATGGTCGTAACACAAGCGAGGGTATGAAAGATGAAACGTACATTCATTACTCGAGGCGCCAGCAACACATACTATTTGCATAACGCCTCCAAGTGTAGATATTGTTATTGCATTGGCGGTATGTATCGGTTCATTCTTAGAATCCCAATTAAGTGTTGATAATACAGTTCTTTTTCACTAAACATGGTGGATGGTTTAACGTCAAGTGTAATAATGGATAAATCCAGAACGCTAGCTAATTCTGCAAAGAGAGAGTACCTCTTATTGGGTTTGATTTGCGGGTTCGGTATTCCTTCCCTACAAATATAGATAGCTTGAAAATCACCAGGATTTGTTGGTTGAAAAGCTATTGCTAAAGAGGATAGCTGCCTATCTTGAACGGTAGTGTTAAAGGCAAATAGCTTTGAGATTCTGTTCCTATTATTTTTCATAAGTTCCAGGAGTTCATAAATATCAGAGTATCCTTCACCAAGCTCTATAAAGCGTTGTATCATACTAATTTCCCCTTACTTTCATATATTCCATGTTTACTTTATCACGATTTGATAGGAATTAACAATTACAAACAAAAAAACCCTGCAAGTCACTTGCAGGGTCCTTCCATTCCATGTTTTTCGTTACCGTTCACATGGAAGAAGGCAAAGGGAGAGGAGAAACCGGAGGAAGAACTTATGGGGAAACGTAAGTCTTCTCCGCGGTTGGCAACAACATCCTCGAATGATGTTGTTATTACTAATTATGACCAATTGAAAATTGTGTATACATGCTCCGGCGTATTTTTATTATTGAAGTAAAATTTTTTACTGGCCTTTCGTTTCGAATTTTTCTTAATTGATTAACAAACGATAATGTTTATGGTAGGATAATGTTATTCATTTTACATAGACAGTGGTGATAGTAGTGAGGGTTGTATCTGGGGTAAAGAAAGGTCTGCACTTGAAAGCGGTACCAGGGACGTCTACACGCCCAACAACAGACAAGGTGAAAGAAGCTATCTTCAATATAATCGGTCCTTATTTTGATGGTGGAGTTGGTCTTGATTTGTTCGGTGGAAGTGGAGGACTTGGAATTGAAGCGCTCAGCCGCGGGATCGACAAAATGATTTTTGTTGATCGAGACCAAAAAGCCATTCAAACGATAAAAGGAAATTTAGAAACTTGTCGCCTTCTGGATCAAGCAGAAGTATATCGAAATGATGCTGTGCGAGCATTAAAAGCAATCGTGAAGCGGGACATTAAATTTGATGTAATTTTTTTAGATCCGCCATATAAACAGCAAAAATTAACTGAACTTATTGAAGAAATTAGTAAACACCAGTTGTTAACAAGTGATGGAGTTGTTATTGCAGAACATGATTCAGAAGTATTACTCGAAAAGTCAATTGGTAACCTAGAATTAGTTCGGCATGAAGAGTATGGAATCATTGGTGTATCACTATACAGATATGAAGAGGGATGGGAAGGGGAACAGAAATGACAAGAATTGCAGTTTGCCCAGGAAGCTTTGATCCTGTAACAAATGGGCATCTTGATATAATTAAAAGAGGCGCAAAAGTATTTGATAAAATCTACGTATGTGTATTAAATAACTCGTCAAAAAAACCTTTGTTTACAGTAGAGGAACGGATCGAACTATTACAAGAAAGCACAAAGGACATACATAATATTGAGGTTGAATCATTTCAAGGTTTGTTGATGGACTATGCAAGTCAGAAAAAAGCAAATGCGATTTTACGTGGTCTTCGTGCTGTTTCAGATTTCGAGTACGAAATGCAAATCACCTCAATGAACCGTATTTTAAATGAAGAAATCGAAACCTTTTTTATGATGACTAATAACCAATATTCATTTTTGAGTTCAAGTATAGTAAAAGAAGCTGCAAAGTATCATGGCGAAATTTCAGAGCTTGTACCTAAGCCGGTAGAACTTGCACTTAAGGAGAAGTTTAACACCAATCATTAAGCTATATATCTTTTAATACCAATAGTAAAAACCCTCGCATTTTAAATACGAGGGTTTTTCATTCTAATGGAATATATACCGATATAACAAAATAAAGATAATATGGTAAAAAGCGGTCCGTAAGTTAATAAACCACTCCAAACCGTTTCTACCCATAAGGGGGTATGCTCTGGTATTAATGGAGAGAAGACTCCCAATGTTTCTTCCGAGCCTCTGTTTTTCACGTAAAGTGGATTCCATAAAAATAATGTGATAACTCCAGCCAAAAAGCCGTGCATAATTCGAGCCATAAAAAATGGCTTAAAACTCACATCAGTTTCCGCTAGTATACTCGCTACCTGTGCTTGAACTGATAGTCCACAAAATCCAAGAATAAAGCTGACAGCTATCACTTTAGGAAGTAAATCGATGTGTTCTAGTTCGCTTGTCATCATCGATCCCGTTGTAATTTCAAATATTCCGGAAATAAGCGGGATGCTAAGTTCGGTAGGTAATTGGAACAGTTTTAATAATATCGATAAACCTGCCCCAATTATGGCAATAACATTTATTAAAGAGAGAAGCTTATTAAATACAGAGAATAGAATGATAAATCCACCAATCATTAACAAGGTATGTATTGAGGTGGTTACCGCATCCCCTAATAATTGACCAAATGGCCTCTTTTCCTTCAATCTTGTACGGTGGAGTTCCTGTAAGGCTTTAACAATAATACTCTTTTTCTCTTTATCTTTTGGTGTATGTTCGTCGTCTTTTTTACCATAGAACCTCATAATTAACCCGACACAAAAATTACCGACATAATGACTGACCGCAAGCAAGATGCCTAACCTTGGGTTTTCAAAAAATCCTACAGAAATAGCGGCAAATATAAAAAGAGGATTTGATGCATTCGCAAAGGAAACAAGTCTTTCTGCTTCGACCCTTGTAATCTGTTTCTCCTGTCTTAGCCGTGCAGCTAGCTTTGCACCGGCAGGAAACCCTGAAGCCATGCCCATCGCCCATGCAAAACCACCTACACCTGGAACACGAAACAGTGGTCTCATTAGTGGTTCAAATAAGACACCGATAAATTTGACAACACCAAAACCAATTAATAATTCAGAAATGATTAAGAAAGGCAGTAAGGATGGGAAAACGATCTTCCACCACATTTCCAAACCGACCCTAGAAGCTTCGAGTGAATCCTTTGGAAAATAAATTAGTGCAATGGTAAGTAAGGTTATTCCTGCTGCAATGGCTACTGTTTTGAACCTAGAACGTATCAATGGTACTCCTCCTATAGAAGTCTTCTTTTCTATACAATTAGTTCATTTAAGTGATAGAATAAGAGAGTCCACAGTTTTCGAAATATTCTTTTTCTTTAATTCTGACGTCGTGAGTGTAATGAATAGAATCATCAATTATCAACCGATGGTTTGTACATCTATTTAAATATACGTGTATAGGTGGCAAGTTTAGACCAAAAGTTTGTACAAGTTTTCATTTCTTTTTTCATATACTGTTATAGTTTCAATGTTAGGGGATGATTCGTATGAACGAACCTGTAATCGGATTGGCACTTGGATCAGGTGGGGCGAGAGGATTTGCACATTTAGGAGTAATTAAGGTACTTTTGGCTGAAAACATTCCAATTGATCTCATCGCAGGAACAAGTATGGGTTCTTTGGTCGCAAGTTTTTACGGGGCAGGATTGGATATTGACCGATTATATAAGCTTGCTCTTGCATTTAAACGCAAATATTATTTAGATTTTACAGTTCCTAAAATGGGATTTATTGCTGGAAAAAGGGTAAAAGAACTTATACGTGTATTCACACACGGCAAAAATATAGAACAACTTGATATTCCAATTGGTATTGTGGCAACTGATTTATTAACCGGAGAAAAGGTTGTGTTTCGAAAAGGTCCAGTTGCAGATGCTGTCCGAGCAAGTATTGCCATTCCTGGAATATTTGTTCCTGAAAAAATTGATGGTCGAATCCTTGTCGATGGTGGTGTAATTGATCGTGTTCCCATTTCTGTTGCAAAAGAAATGGGGGCAGATATAGTTATTGCGGTAGACGTTTCACATGTTAAAATAAATGAAGAGGTTGCTTCAATATTTGATGTAATATTACAGAGTATTGATATTATGCAGAAGGAACTCGTGAAGTATGGGGAATTTTCCTCTGATATCATGATCCGTCCACATGTCGGACATTTTAGTTCCCGTGCATTTACAAATATTGAGGATATTATCCGAATCGGGGAAGAGGAAACGAGAAAACAACTTCCTATGATCCAAGAGGCAATTGCAAAGTGGAAGGAGTCTGCATTAAATGAAGAGAAAGAGAAATAAAGCGTATTTAAAAGCCCTCGTAATTGGTGTGGTGCTTGCAATTTTAGGCACCTTTATCCAACTCCCATATTACGTGACAAAACCAGGAATGGCAACAGAACTCGACCCCATCATTAATGTTGAAAACGGTTATGAAGAAGAAGGAGAATTTATGTTAACGACGATACGTCTTGGCCAAGCCAATATATTTAGCTATTTATTGGCTAAGTTTCAAAAGTATCATGAAATTTTACCGATTAATCATGTGCGACGGGACAATGAGAGTGATGAGGAATATACGAATCGCCAATTATTTTATATGGAAGATTCACAGGAATCAGCAATTACGGTTGCCTATAAGTATGCAAACAAGCCCGTTACGGTAAAAAACCATGGAATCTATATAATGGGTATTGTCGAGGGAATGCCTGCAGAGAAAGTGTTAAAGCCAGGCGATCGAATTTTTGCAGTTGATGGGAAACAAATTGAAGAACATACAGAATTTATGAAATATGTAGCTGATAAAAAAGAAAATGAAACGATAAACATTGAGGTTGAACGAAATGGAGAAGAGAAAACAGTCTCTGTTTCACTTGCACCTTTTCCAAAGGAACCAGACAAAATTGGAATTGGAATTGAATTAATTACTGATATCGAAGTGGTAGCTGATCCAAAAATTAACATTGATTCGAAAAAAATAGGTGGTCCTTCAGCTGGACTTATGTTTACACTTGAGATTTATAATCAGCTTACAGAAAAGGATCTAACTCACGGATTACGCATAGCTGGTACTGGAACAATCAATACTGAGGGACAGGTTGGCCCAATAGGTGGGATTGGTCAGAAGATAGTTGCTGCTGATAACACAGATGTTGACATTTTCTTTGCACCGAATGAAAATGGTGCAGCAGTTTCAGATTATCGACAAGCTTTAGAAACTGCAAAAGATATTAAGAGTGACATGAAAATTGTTCCTGTAGATACATTTGAGGACGCCCTTCATTATCTTAAGAATCTTGATGAAAATAGTAAATAAAACACAGCCGCTTCCAAAATGGATGCGGCTGATTTCTTTATAAATATTTTTGCAGTTCCTCATCATATCTAATTGGTGGAGTAGCATATTCCTGTCGCAGTAGTGAGGAGCGAAGTGGTTCAGGGAATATAGTTAAATATGTTTGGGTAGCCTTCACATCAAGTGTAAATAGTTCATCTGAAAATCCTGACACTTTTGTTACAATGGGAAGTTCTATTTCTTTTTTGATGTGATTCAAATAGTTCTGTCCTTTTTGAGACATACCTAGTAAACGAATATAGGTGGCTAGTGGATTTTCATTAATTGGTTTTAGCTGTTCCTTCGTTGTATTAGTTAATATATGTACGCATAATCGTTGAAGCCTTGTCCAAGTGTATCGTTTCGTTTTTATTTTTTCCATAAAGTCCATGAACGAGGTTGCTGTTGTAATTTGGGCTAGCAGTCTATTTTCAATACCTTCTTCGGCCTCATAAATATTTGCTAATTCAGCCGATGTAGACGTTAGTAACCTATATTTTAATAAGGTAAAGTATTCCTCCCACCGATGGAATAATTGATTTTCTCGATAGTAAGAAGATAGCCATTTGGAAGTTGAGGGTGGAAGATAATTTTTAATTTGATCCATATTTTTCTCAGTTGAAAATAATGTTTTACGAATACTAGTTGCACTTGCGATGGATTCATGAGAAATGGTTTCATCATGATAACCCGCAGAGGTTCGCATAATTGTTTCAGCTTTTACACTACTATTTTGATCATAGATAGCTTTTACGTAATGATAGCCTAAAATATTATTTGGTTTTGATAAATCAACGTATGTATCATGTTTTGAAAGTGAAGAATAAGCAAGAGAAGCTGCTTTAGGATAGCTATATCCTTTTTTCATATTCAGCCGAGTGATGGAATCATAGGTTCGTTGATTTTTTTTCATAAAATCCACAGTATTTTGAAAGTCGTCAATTGTTCCATTTTCACTACCAAAGCAAACTTCGTCACAATGAAGTGCACTTAATAGGGAAATTGCTCCATTCGCAAAGTTTTGTGCTTTCTGAGTGGCAAACGCATAAGGTAATTCAATGACGATATCGACCCCTGCTTCTAATGCCATTTTGGTCCTTGTCCATTTTGAAACGAGGGCAGGTTCACCGCGTTGTAGAAAATTTCCGCTCATTACTGCAATCGTACAATCTGAATTTGTTTTCTTTTTTGTTTCTTCGAGATGGTACTTATGTCCATTATGAAATGGATTATATTCCACAATAACTCCTACAGCTTTCATCATTTCACCCTTTTTTTCAATGTCTAGTATAAGCGCATAGCCCATCAAGGTCACAAGCCGCTCCGACAACAAGGTTAATAAACTACCCTCTAGCCTGCCCGTATAGTGCTTGTTATAGCTAATCAAGACCCTTATACATTTCTATTTAAAACTTTATTTTTAAATATCATTTTTTTGGAAAAGCTGATATAGTAGATAAGTATCTACACATTAAGTATAGTGTAAAGAAAAAATATTGACAAATGTAATCCGCAAAGCTATAATTACCTTTGTTGCCTTGAGGTGATTTCACTTGAAATGGACAATTAATCAATTAAATCAGTTAGCTCGAAAAGGTCTAATGATTGACGAAACTGTTGATGTTAGAGACTTAATGGAAATCGAAAAATCGATTCGAGATATTTCGCCGGTACAAATAACCGGTCGTGCTGATCTAAGCTCCACGAAAGCGAGCTTTCATTTAGAAATCTCTGGATCAATGATTTTGCCTTGTTCTCGAACTTTGGTTGATGTTAAATTTCCATTCGAGATCAAAACAACTGAAACGTTTTTACTTAGACAGACATCTGAATTTGACTTAGAGTCGGAAGAGGATGTTCATCAAGTTAAAGGAGAAGTAATTGATTTACTTCCGCTTATCAAGGAAAATATTTTACTTGAAATACCAATTCAGATTTTTTGTGATGAGGATTCGAACTCTGAAGATGCAGCACCGCAATCAGGACAAGATTGGGAAGTTATCAGTGAAGATGATAAAAAGAACAAGATTGACCCAAGATTAGCAGGATTAGCGAAATTCTTTGAGGAAGAATAGACCATCTTGATCTATTTTTTTTAAGGAGGTGGGAATAATGGCTGTACCTTTTAGAAGAACTTCTAAAACTAGAAAAAGATTACGTCGTACACATTTCAAATTACAAGTGCCAGGTATGGTGGCATGCCCAAACTGTGGTGAAATGAAATTAGCACACCGCGTATGTAAAGAATGCGGTACTTACAAAGGAAAAGAAGTTGTTAACAAATAATTTGTTAACATGTTAAAGCGTATTGATAACATTTGTTATCAATACGCTTTTTACTTTATTAGAGTACTTCCTAGCATCCCCCGTTCAATGAAAACACCTCAGATTCTTTCTAATGTTACTCAATCCAATGTTGCCAATCTCAATTTTTTACCAGTACAATAAGATAAAAAGCTTAAGGGGTAAATTCATGTCAAAATATATAGTGAAACGAGATGAAGAGGGAATCGTTTGGTTTACTATCAATCGCCCTGAAAAATGGAATGCAATCGATTATGAAGTGATGGATGGACTAAAAAAAACCATTACTGACGTAGAAGAAAATGATGATGATAAAGTTTTAGTGATTACGGGTACAGGACAAAAAGCATTTTGTTCAGGTGGAGATTTATCCGTTTTTCAAAACCTTAAAACAGAGCATGAAGCTTATCAGATGCTTAGCAAGATGGGGATGATTCTATACTCACTTGCTACATTAACGAAACCAACTATTGCTCTACTGAATGGACTAGCAATTGGAGGTGGATGTGAGCTTGCGACTGCCTGTGATTATAGACTAGCATCTCGTGGAAGTAGATTCGGCTTTGTTCAGGGTAAACAGGGGATTACGACCGGCTGGGGTGGAGCAACTCTCCTATTAGAAAGAGTATCGATTGACAAAGCGTATCGCCTTCTTCTCACAGGTGAGATTTTTTCAAGCGAAGCTGGTAAAGAACTTGGATTTATCCAACATATCTTGTCAGTGGACAATTCTATTATGGATTGTAAAGAATTTATTTCTAAAGAATTTTTACATAATACTAAAGTAGTAAATGCATACAAAAAGGTAGTAAATAGGAAATGGTCTCAAACCGGGTTGAAGGAGAGAATAAGTGAGGAGATCAAGGAGTGTACTACTTTGTGGGTAACTGAAGAACATCTAGAAGCAGTACGCAAAATCATGCAAAAAGAATAATTATTTCCATGCTAGAGTGTGAGTAGTCTATCTTTTCTATTACATGCATATGTATTAATAAAAAAGAAGTTTAGGAGGGAAAGATATGACTTCAACACGTCAAGATGCATGGACTCAAGATGAAGATTTATTGCTTGCAGAGGTAGTATTGCGCCATATCCGTGAGGGAGGCACACAATTAGGTGCATTTGAAGAGGTGGGCCGAACATTATCCCGAACCGCTGCTGCTTGTGGTTTTAGATGGAACTCATATGTCCGCAAACAATATAAATCAGGGATTGAACTTGCAAAAAAGCAGCGTAAGGAATTGAAGAAGCAAAACAATGGAGAACAACTTCAGGATAATTCATTGGAACAAGTGATCATTGAAAATGTAGATAGTAAACAACAAGTATTGCAATTAAAAGATGTGATTCGGTTCCTTGAAGAATATGAAAAGACGGAAAGTGAGTTTCAGAAGGTCGTAAATGAAAATCGGAACTTGAACACTCAAATAAGTAAGCTTCAAGAACAAGTTAAAACATTAAAGGCACAAAATAATACGTTAGAAAATAATATTCAATTAATTGAAGAAGATTATAAGGCATTAATCGAAATCATGGAGCGTGCTCGTAAAATGGTGGTTCTTCAGGAGGATGAAAGAAGTAAGAAAGTTAAATTTCAAATGGACCGAAATGGGAATCTGGAAAGAGTTGAGAAATAAAGAAGAAAACAGCTGACAATATGTTCAGCTGTTTTCTTCTTTTGGTGTCTAGCTCCATGTGCCTTGCACTTATATAGAAAAATCAGTCGATTTCATGTACACCATTCGGGAACCAAAGAAGAGGGTTTTCTCCAAGGTCACGTTCCATATTGTAAGATGCAGGGGTAAAGCCCATTTTCTCCCAAAACTCAGCTGATTTCACACGTGGATTTGTTTTGATCGGTAGATTATATGCTTTTGCATAGTCCACTAATGCTTTCCCAAATCCTTTTTGCTGATAATTTGGAAGTACTTCAAGCTTCCAAAGCTCTAAATAATCTTGTGCAGGTTCAAAATATTTATTGAATTTTTTATCAACACGATAAAGACTCATACGTGCTACTAATTTATCACCAAAGAAAATTCCGTAAAACGGTGAAACGCTATCATTTTCGATAATGTTTGATTCAAGGTCTTCCAGCATGGATAATTCTTGAAGACCATATTCTTTAAATGCTTTAAATTCTTCAAGTGTTTTGTAGTTTACTAATAATTTCTCAACCTTTGCCGTATACATTTTGTATCCCCCTTGCGATTCTACTAAGAGAAACTGTAATTATGAATATAAAAACATTATACAACAAAAATACAAAAAATTCTGTAGAAAAATATAGAAAGCGTTTTCAGTTGTGTGCAGGATTATGTAGATACGTGTAGAAATTATAGTGTGGGTGGATTTGATCTTTCAACGAAAGGGGAACAGATCTTGAAAAAAGTATTAATTGCAAACAGGGGAGAAATCGCTTTACGAATCATGAAAACATGCCACGAGATGGGGGTCGAAACAGTCGCTATTTATTCAGATGCGGACCAGCAATTACCATTTGTAAATTACGCAACTGTAGCGCATCGAATCGGTGAGGCACCCGTTTTAAAATCCTATCTTCAAATGGATAAAATCCTCGAAATTGCCGAGATGGAACATGTTGATGCAATCCATCCAGGCTATGGGTTTTTATCGGAAAATGCAGCTTTCGCAAAGGCGGTTGCAGAACGATCAATGGTTTTCGTTGGACCCTCACCCTCACTTATTTCATTGATGGGCGATAAGGTAAAAGCAAGACAAACTATGATCGAAGCGGGTGTCCCTGTTGTGCCAGGAAGTAATGAAAGTATTCGAACAATAGAGGAAGCTTGTACGCTTGCTTTAGAATATGGCTACCCAGTAATGCTAAAAGCAAGTGGCGGTGGTGGTGGTATTGGGATGATTTGTTGCAATTCTGAGGAAGAACTACAAAAAGCGTTTCACGCAACAAAGACTAGAGCTAAGACGTATTTCGGAAATGAAGAAGTGTTCATCGAAAAATTTATTCCCAATGCAAGACATATAGAAGTACAAATCTTTGGTGACCATCACGGAAACGTAGTTCATCTTTTTGAAAGAGATTGTTCGATTCAACGTCGAAACCAGAAAGTAATTGAGGAAACACCTTCTCCATTCTTATCTAATGAAACGCGTGAAAAAATATGTCACGCAGCCAAAAAGGCAGCTGAATATGTGAACTATACAAATGCCGGTACGATTGAATTCATTGTCGATGAAGAAGAAAATTTTTATTTCTTAGAAATGAATACGAGACTTCAGGTTGAACATGCCATTACGGAAATGATTACGAATATAGATCTTGTAAAGTGGCAAATTCTTGTGGCCAGGGGAGAGAAACTACCTTTGTCACAGGATGACATACTATCATCAGGCCACTCGATTGAGTTTCGTGTGTATGCAGAAGATCCGGTAAAATTTTTCCCATCTCCAGGAAAAATAGAGGTGTATACATTTCCGGATAATGATCCAAATGTGCGAGTAGACAATGGTTATGAAAAAGGAACAATTGTTACGCCGTTTTACGACCCGATGATTGCAAAAATTATTGTGAATGGTGACAGCCGACAAGAAACGATTCAATCAGCTAAGGAGTATCTGAATCAAATTGTAATCAAAGGAATAAAAACGAATATCCCTTTATTCCAACGAATTATCAACGAGGAATCCTTTTTAAAAGGAGAATATACTACAAAATATCTCAATTAATAGGGGGAATTGATATGAAAGAAATAAAAGCGAGTATGGCAGGGACCGTATTACAAATATTGGTTTCAGAAGGGGAAGAAATTAACGAAGGCCAAGTTGTGGTCATGCTGGAATCAATGAAAATGGAAATACCAATAGAAAGCGGACAAATTGGTAAAGTTGCTTCTATTAAAGTAGAAATCGGTGATTTTGTAAACGAAGACGATGAATTACTTGTACTAGAATAGGAGGGTAATAATGCTTCATACGAAGGATTTAGATCAAATGTTAGTAGAAAAAAGCAAAGAAATTGAAGCAGGAGGGCATGAAAAATACCATCAAAAGCTGAAAGAACAAAATAAATTATTTGTTCGTGATCGTCTAGCGCTTTTATTTGATAAAGGAATATACCAAGAGGATGGAAAATACGCAAACAATTTAGCGGGTGACCTTCCAGCAGACGGTGTCGTTACTGCAATTGGGGAAATAAACGGTCAAAAAGTATGTGTAATGGCAAATGATTCTACTGTTAAAGCGGGTTCGTGGGGAGCCCGGACAGTTGAGAAAATCATTCGAATTCAAGAGACTGCTGAAAAGCTTCGTGTACCGCTATTATATTTAGTAGATTCCGCAGGAGCTCGAATTACTGACCAACTTGAGATGTTTCCGAATCGTCGCGGCGCAGGGCGCATTTTTCATAATCAAGTAAAACTTTCTGGGATGATCCCTCAAATATGTATTTTATTTGGACCATCAGCTGCAGGAGGGGCCTATATTCCAGCGTTTTGCGATATTGTAATCATGGTCGATAAAAATGCTTCGATGTATTTAGGATCACCAAGGATGGCTGAAAAGGTAATTGGTGAGAAAGTGACCTTAGAAGAAATGGGCGGAGCACGAATGCACTGTACAGTTAGTGGCTGTGGCGATGTACTTGCTGCCAATGAAGAGGAAGCTATACAAAGTGCACGACAGTATTTGCAATTTTTTCCTGCCAATTATTTAAATAAACCCACTTTTATTGAAGGGAAATTACCAAAGGAAGGTAAAAGTCTTCAAGAGATAATACCTGTAAATCAGAATGCTCCTTTTAATATGTACGAAGGTATTGATACCCTCATTGACGAAGGTAGCTTCTATGAGATTAAGAAACTATTTGCTCCGGAAATAATTACTGGGCTAGCACGTATAGATGGAAGACCTGTTGGAATTATCGCTAACCAACCGAAAGTAAAGGGCGGCGTCTTATTTGTAGATTCTGCAGACAAAGCGGCTAAATTTATCACATTATGTGATGCATTCCATATCCCATTAGTGTTCTTAGCAGATGTTCCTGGGTTTATGATTGGAACAAAGGTCGAAAGAGCAGGCATCATTAGACATGGAGCAAAATTGATTGCTGCAATGAGCTCAGCAACTGTACCGAAAATTTCAGTTATCGTGCGAAAAGCATATGGTGCAGGACTTTATGCGATGGCTGGTCCTGCATTTGAGCCGGATTACTGTGTGGCACTTCCGACAGCTCAAATTGCTGTTATGGGGCCAGAAGCAGCAGTAAATGCGGTATATTCGAATAAAATTAATGAAATTGAAGACCCAAAAGAGCGGGTCGCTTTTGTTCAACAAAAACAACAAGAATATAAAGAGACGATCGATATCTACAAGCTTGCATCAGAGTTAATTGTTGACGATATTGTTCCAGCTGCAGAGCTTAGACGTGTCCTCATTGATCGTTTGTCCGCTTACGAAACAAAGGAACTTGAATTCGTCCAGAAAAAGCATCCAGTTTACCCAGTATAAATAAGAAGGATGATTAGACCCCAAGGAATTGCCTTGGGGTTAGTTCTGTTTTGTTTTGCCTACCTTTTGTAGTAAGTATCTAGTCATTTTGTCGGGCTTTTTGGTAAAATAAAGGTAGGACAAACTATGGAGTTGGAACTATGAAAATTGGAATAATTGGTGGGGGTTCTATCGGGTTGTTATTTGCAGGCTATCTTGCAGAATACCATGATGTAACCCTATATACGAGAACTGAACGCCAGGCATTTGAAATTAATCAAAAAGGTGTAACAATAGAAATTGAAAACACGTCAAATACATACCGTGTACAAGCTGTAACAAGTACAGCTAGTGTAATCAGGGAAGATATTCTTTTCATCGCGGTGAAACAATACATATTGAAGGACGTCCTTTCACAGATCAAAGACATAGAAAAGGTACAAACGGTTTGTTTTCTACAAAACGGAATGGGGCATCTTGATATCATGAAACAACTCGAAAATAAGAATATCCTTGTAGGTGTTGTAGAACATGGTGCATTAAAATTGAATGATACTACCATCATACATACTGGCATAGGTCTTACAAAGTTTGGGATTATTAAAGGGGATTTTATTACATTTGATATTCCTATCAAGGAGTTTCAAAACGAATTTCATAACAATTGGTATGAAATGATGACTTCAAAGCTAATTGTTAATGCGGTCATCAATCCATTAACAGCTTTATATGGAGTTAAGAATGGGAGATTGCTTCAAAATGAGTATTTCAAGAATCAAGTCAAGACTTTATTTCGTGAAATCACGTCTGTCATACCTTGTAATGAAGAACAAATGTGGGAGCTTGTGGCGACAATTTGTAAGAATACTGCTCAAAATAAATCTTCTATGCTACGAGATATAGAAGAGGGAAGAAAAACCGAAATTGATGCCATTTTAGGGTATGTATTAGCTGAAGCAAAGAAAATAGATCGGGAAGTAGCGATAACACAATTTTTATATGATTCTATAAAAGGGATGGAAAGATGAGGGGGATAGGAAATGATAAATTTTTTTGCGGGTATTGCTGCGACATTTGTTACAGCTCCTGTGCTTGGCTTTATACTAATCTATTTTATTAGTAGATTTATAATGAAAAATAATAGAAAATCGTTTTTTCTTTCGGTAGATATTACAACCGTATTTTTTCTCATTGCAGTACATTATTTATTGCTCGTAATTGTTGGAAAAAGCATGCTTTGGCTAATCATCCTGGTCCTTGTTATTGCCATTTTGCTGACTGGTTTTGTAACCTGGAGAAAGAGTCATGAAATAGATACTGTGAAAGTAATTAAGAAATCATGGCGATTTGTTTTTCTTGCATCTACATTTGCTTATATTCTTTTGCTTTTAATCGGATTGGTTCAACGAATTTTCGTCACAACCATAAATTAATCCATCATGAGCGAATATTTTTGGTTTATAGAAAAAGCGTGCTATACTCATCTAAGATACATACTGGATAAGAAAGGAAGAACAAGAATTTATGGAGGTTTTGGATCTCTCTTTGCCATCATCAAATCGATTAGTCAATGACTATCTTTTAAATAAAATGGATATAGAGAAATTTTTCGATTATGATATACATTCTCCCCTTGTCTATGAGATAAGAAAAAAGGACATACAAAAAAGGCATTTTGAACGTGAAAAACTTGTTGAGCATTTGCTAACCTTTAATAAAAGATTCAATTATCATCAACACACGATCGAGAATATTAACAAGCTACTTGATCCAAGTAGTGTCGTGGTGATTGGTGGGCAACAAGCGGGTATTTTAACTGGGCCATTATATACGATCCATAAAATCGTATCTATTATAAAACTTGCAAAAGAGCAAGAGGAGAAATTAAATGTACCGGTTTTACCAGTGTTTTGGATTGCGGGAGAAGACCATGATTTTGCGGAGATCAATCATCTCTATGTAAATCTACAAAATGGTATTCGAAAAAGGACTGTTCCACAATATCACAATCGTAAAACAATGGTTTCATCGATTGAAATTGAACAAGCGGGATTTTTAGAATGGATTGAAGAAATCTTTGAGACATATGGTGAAACAAACTATACGAATCGTCTTCTGGACCGTTTAACTGGGTTTGTAGAAAACTCAAAAACATATGTTGATTTCTTTGTACACATTATTAATGATCTTTTTGGAGAAACCGGTCTTATCCTTGTTGATTCAGGATCAAAAGAACTTAGAACTATTCAATCACAATTCTTAAGAAAAATGGTTGAAAAAAATAGAGAACTCCATGATGGATTGTTGCTTCAGCAAGAGGTATTGTCATCTAATCAATACTCAAAAATGATTGAAATGAACGAGTCAAGTGCTAACCTTTTTTATACCCAAAATGATGAACGTATTTTACTTGAGTATAATGTGGAACATGATGTGTTTAGTGGGAAAAACAATGAATGTATACTTTGTGGAGACGAATTACTTGAAGTTGCGGAGAAACAACCAGAACTTCTAAGTAACAATGTAGTAACAAGACCAGTTATGCAGGAGTTCTTGTTCCCAACATTAGCTTTTATTTCCGGACCTGGCGAGGTTTCATACTGGGCCGAGTTAAAAAAAGTGTTTGCCGTCATGGAGATTCAGATGCCACCTGTTGTACCAAGACTCATGATGACAATTGTAGAAAGGGCGATCGAGTCTAATATCGAAGAAGTGGGATTAACAATTCCAGCTACCCTTTCCGGAGAACTTTCAAAAGTGAAACAGTCTTGGTTGGAACAACAAACAGCTGATGTGGACGGGATTATCCTAGATGCGAAAAAAGAAGTAGAGCAAATTCATAAGAAAATACGAAAAGTGGGGCTTGAAGTTGATTCAGGATTAGGGGATCTCCTCTTGAAAAATGCTCAAAATATTCAATCCCAGCTTGACTTCTTGAAGAACACTATAAACCGAAGTATTTTAAACCGTAATGAAATTGAATTGAATCGTTTTAACCGAATTGAAAAATCTCTTCTACCACTTGGCTCCCCACAGGAGAGAGTTTGGAATGTTTTTTATTATTTAAATAAATACGGAGACGATTTTATCCAAGATTTATTAGTACTTCCGTTTGAATTTAACGGAAAGCATAAGGTAGTAATAATGTAGAATATGACGAAAATCCTCGGAATTCCGGGGGTTTTTTTTATTTGGTAATTTTATATAAAAACCGGTGGTGGAAAGTGGGGGATTGTGGTAAGATAAAGTCAGAAAGTGGGGACAATGGATATGTTCATGGGAGAATACCATCATACTGTTGATACGAAAGGCCGAATGATTATACCTGCTAAGTTTCGAGAAAACCTAGGTGAAACATTTGTTTTAACTAGAGGTTTAGATCAGTGCTTATTCGGTTACCCACAATCAGAATGGAAAATACTTGAGGAAAAATTAAAAACACTCCCACTTACTAAAAAAGACGCCCGTGCGTTCACGCGTTTTTTCTTTTCTGGAGCCATTGAATGTGAACTTGATAAACAAGGAAGAGTAAATATTGCATCACCGTTAGTTTCATACGCTGGGCTTGAGAAGGAATGTGTAGTACTTGGAGTATCAAACCGTATTGAAATTTGGAGTAAGGAGAAGTGGGAAGAATATTTTGCTGCTTCCGAAGAATCTTTTTCTGATATAGCTGAAAATATGATCGGTTTTGATATATAACTTTATTCTGTCGGATTCACTTTTTTTATGGTGTGATGAATACTTTATGAGTATAATATTTTGGGAGGATTCAAACCCAGACTGAATAAAGTTATAGCCGCCGGCGGATTCCACGATTTTTCAAAGGTAGTTTTTTGAGAATAAGATTAAGACTCTGAACGCCACTTCCTGTGGCAACGTCTTAGTGACCCTCATCGTACTAAAAAATCGGGTGGCAAATAAGCCAAGGCGCATTTGAATGAACTCTTGTGTACAAAATAAGTGTATTACTGAAATAAGAGGTGCTAACATGTTCAAACACAAAACCGTTCTATTAGAAGAGGCTGCTGATGGATTGAAGATTCGTCCAGATGGAATATACGTAGACTGCACACTTGGTGGTGCAGGACATAGTTCATACATAGCTTCAAAACTTTCAAACAAGGGGAAGCTATATGCTTTTGATCAAGACGATATTGCAATTCAAAATGCAAAGGACAAGCTTGCGGAATATGGTGACATTGTTACCATCATCAAAAGTAATTTTGCCCACTTATCTGAGAAATTACATGAACAAGGTGTAACGGTTGTTGATGGAATTCTGTTTGATTTGGGAGTCTCATCACCACAATTAGACACACCGGAAAGAGGATTTAGCTATCACCACGATGCACCACTTGATATGAGAATGGACCAAAATGCAACTTTGTCGGCTTATGATATTGTCAACAATTGGTCGTATGAGCAAATGGTAAGAATCTTTTTTCAATACGGTGAAGAAAAGTTTTCAAAGCAAATTGCTAGAAAAATAGAGGCTGCAAGAGAAAAGAAACACATTGAAACAACTGGAGAATTGGTGGAGTTAATTAAAGAGGGAATTCCTGCTGCGGCTAGAAGGACCGGCGGACATCCAGCAAAAAGAATTTTCCAAGCGATTCGAATTGCAGTAAACGATGAATTAAAGGTATTTGAAGATGCTATTCACCAGTCAATTGAGCTTTTGGCAACAGGTGGGCGAGTCAGTGTCATAACCTTCCACTCACTGGAGGATCGGATTTGTAAGGTTGCCTTTAAAAAGGCAAGTGAAGGTCCACCTCTACCACCAGGAATTCCGATTATACCTGATGAATATAAACCTACATTAAAACTTATCACAAGAAAACCGATATTACCTACAGAGGAAGAATTAGAGGCAAACAAAAGAGCCCGTTCTGCAAAGTTGAGGATTGCAGAGAAACTTTGAGTTTCGCGGCTTCATTAATAATAAATAGAAGAGATACTTAAGGAGGGATATGATGGGTAATTTAGCATACAAAGTTAGACAAACAGAAAACTATCAACCAAATCAGACACCAAGAACACGACCGGAAAGAAGACAGAAATTTCGATTTTCATTAGGAGAAAAGTTATTAGGGATTATATTCTCTGTAGCTGTGGTATTCTGCGCAATTCATATCATATCTAACCAAGTATCTATCTACAATACAAATATCGAAATCCAACAAATCGAAGCATCAATTAATAAACAAACAAAAACAAACAGTGACCTTTATGTACAAGTTCAAGAACTAAGTGAATATGAGCGTTTATGGGAAAAAGCAAGAGAACTCGGACTTGTTTTAAATGAGAATAACGTTAAAGTGGTTCAAGGAAAATAATCATGAAAATAAAGGTTAAAAATAACAATATAAACAGAGGAGCAGCATTTATTAGTATAATATTTGCTTTGCTCTTTTTTACATTGATGGCAAGATTTGTGTATATCCAAGGTACGGGTAAGGTTGATGGTGTTGTATTAGCAGCTTTAGCAGAAGAAAAATATACAAAGCAAAGAGCAATTGAAGCAAAACGAGGAGCTATTTATGACCGCAACGGAAATCCAATTGCTGAGGACACTTCTTCATTTACAGTGGTTGCAATCCTCGATGAAGAACTAACAATAAATGAAGATGATCCTAAACATGTAGTAGATCCTGAAGAAACAGCAAGTAAACTCGCGCTGTTATTAAAAATGGATGAGAATGAAATATATAAAATTTTAACAAAGCCTGATAGAAAACAGGTTGAGTTTGGTACTAATGGTCGAGATATCAGTACCTCGCTTAAGCAAGAAATTGAATCATTAGAATTGCCTGGCATCGCTTTTAGAAGAGAATCAAAACGTTACTATCCCAATGGGACGTTTGCATCACATCTTGTTGGTTATGCCGCTAAAGTAACCGATAATGAAACAAAAAAAACGGATACAGTCGGGAAGATGGGGATTGAAAAAGACCTCGATAAATATCTTCGTGAAGAAGATGGTTATATGAAATTTCAAAGTGATACAAAAGGGTATAAGCTTCCGGACGCAAAAGAACAAATAGTTGCTCCCGATAATGGAAGTAATGTTTATTTAACGATTGACCAAACGATCCAAACATTCTTAGAGGACGCCATGAACACGGTTGTTAAGGAATATAAGCCTAAAAAAGTGATCGGTGTTGTTGCCAATCCAAAGACTGGTGAAATCTTGGCTATGTCAACAAGACCCAGCTTTGACCCTAATGTTAGAAATATCGAAAATTACTTGAATGATGTAATTGCCTACCCGTATGAACCAGGTTCAACAATGAAGATATTCACGTTAGCAGCAGCGATAGAAGAAGGAGTCTACAACGGGAATGCAAAATTCTCTTCCGGCAGCTACTCTGTGGGTGGAGAAACCATTCGTGACCATAACAGGGTAGGTTGGGGTTCAATTACCTATGACGAAGGTGTGCTAAAATCTTCGAACGTTTCATTTGCAAAAATTGCAAATGAGCAATTAGGTACGGATAAATTATTGGAGTATTTAGGTCGTTTTGGTCTTGATCGACCAACAGGGATTGATTTAGAGGGTGAAGTTGAGAATAAGATAAACTTTAAATGGGAGATCGACAAGGTATCAACAGCATTCGGACAAGCATCCTCTGTTACTCCAATACAGCAGGTTCAGGCCGCAACAGCCATAGCGAATGGCGGAAAGATGATGAAACCATATATTGTTGATAAAATTGTAGACCCTGATACGAATAAAACAATTGTAGACCATGAGCCAAAAGTAGCAGGTCAACCAGTGTCAGCTAAAACCGCTAAGCATGTGTTAGATTTGTTAGGTAAAGTGGTAACGGATGGAACGGGAAGACAATATAACTTAGAAGGTTACCAAGTGGCAGGGAAAACAGGTACTGCTGAAATTCCGAGTCCTCAGGGTGGGTATTTATATGGAAGAGGGAATTATATTTATTCGTTTCTTGGAATGGCCCCACTAGATAACCCGAAACTTGTGGTTTATGTAGCAGTTCAACAACCAGAGCTTAAGGATACCGACATTGGAAACGAACCAGTTGCACTTGTATTCAATCATGTTATGAAAAATAGCCTACAGTATTTAAATATTCAACCAACAGATGAAAGCACAGAAAATAATGTGCATGTAGATCAAGAAATAGTAACTGATTCTTATGCTGGAAAATCAAAAGTAGAGGCACTAGCAACAATTGAAAAGCAAAGCCTTAAAGCGACTGTGATTGGAAATGGAAAGAAGATCATTGCTCAAATCCCAAAACAAGGGGAGAAAGTTTTACCCAATGAACATATTTTCCTTCTTACCGACCAGGATGCAACCCTTCCGGACATGACAGGTTGGTCTTTACGGGATGTCATGATGTTAGCTGATTTAACAAATATCGAAGCATCTTATAGTGGTAATGGTTATGTTATCAAACAAAGCTTAGAGCCTGGATCCATCTTAAAAAATGGAGATAAGCTAACAGTAACCCTTGAAACACCATATGCATCGGGAGAAGATCCTGTTGAAGAAGAGAATAATGACAAGGAACAATAAAGGAACTGATTTTTCAGTTCCCTTTTTTTGTTCCATATTTATAGGTTTATCAACCTTCTGCTCCAGCGTATTTGATTTGTTCTATTCATTCCTGTACAAGCATATATTTAGACGAGCCTTGGATTTTAAAGTGATTTGCACTTTTTAGGGCGCTTACGTTTTAATAGGAGGTACAACAATATGCGTGTTTCGAACGTAACAGTACGAAGAAGGTTGTCAATAGTACTATTTATAGGGTTTTTATTATTTCTGATTATTGATGTTCGATTAGGGTATGTTCAATTTTTTGTAGGAGAAAAGCTAACTGCTCTCGCAAAAGATTCATGGAGCCGTGACATTCCGTTTGAGCCCGAGCGAGGGAAAATTCTCGATCGCAATGATGTAGTTCTCGCCACCAATCAAAGTGCTCCGACTGTTTTAGTTGTTCCTAGACAAATTGAAAACCCTGCTGAAGCAGCAGAAAAACTTGCTGCAGTATTAAATATGTCAAAAGAGAAAGCATTTAAAAAAATTACTCAAAATGAGTCTAAGGTATATATCAATCCTGAGGGCAGAAAAATCTCTCATGAAAAAGCAAATGAAGTCCGTGCTCTTGGGATAAAGGGTGTTTACATAGCAGAAGATTCGAAACGTCATTATCCTTTTGGTAGCTACCTTTCCCATGTATTAGGCTTTGCTGGTATCGATAACCAGGGGTTAACAGGACTAGAAAAAAGTTATGATGAAGAGTTAAAGGGTGAAAAAGGAAGTGTTCAGTTTTATTCTGATGCGAAAGGTAGAAGAATGCCAGATATCGCAGATGATTATACACCTCCGAAGGACGGTTTGGACTTGAGGCTAACGATTGATACGAAAATTCAAACCGTAATTGAAAGGGAACTTGATAATACCGAAGCACAATACAACCCAGATGGAATCATTGCGATTGCAATGAATCCAAATAATGGAGAAATATTAGGAATGTCTTCTAGACCTGATTTCGATCCAGCTAACTTTAGGAACGTCCCACAAGAAGTATATAACCGTAACCTCCCAGTTTGGAGTACGTATGAACCTGGTTCAACTTTTAAGATTATTACACTTGCGGCTTCCTTAGAAGAAGGAAAAGTCAACTTAGAGAATGATCATTTTACGGATCCTGGTTTTGCCAAAGTAGGGGGAGCAACCCTAAAGTGCTGGAAAAGGGGCGGACATGGGCATCAAACCTTCTTAGAGGTTGTACAAAACTCATGTAACCCAGGATTTGTAGAACTAGGCACTAGATTAGGAAAAGATACCTTATTTAAGTATATAAAGAATTTTGGATTTGGACAAAAGACTGGAATTGATCTCCAAGGAGAAGGGACAGGAATTTTATTTAAACCTGAAAATGTCGGTCCTGTCGAGTTGGCTACAACAGCATTCGGTCAAGGGGTAGCTGTAACACCGATTCAGCAGGTCACGGCTGTAGCCGCAGCTGTAAATGGAGGAACCTTGTATAAGCCATATGTGGCTAAAGAATGGGTGGACCCTATAACAGGCAAGGTTGTTAAACGAAATGAGCCTGAAGCCGTAAGGAGTGTCATTTCAGAAGAAACATCCAAACAGGTTCGTTTTGCACTAGAAAATGTTGTTGCCAAAGGTTCTGGTGGTGGAGCTTATGTGGATGGTTATCGTGTAGGTGGTAAAACAGGTACTGCCCAAAAATCGAAAAAAGGTGGAGGTTATTTACAAAATAACCACATCGTATCCTTTATTGGATTTGCACCGGCGGATGACCCACAAATAGTGGTATACATTGCCGTAGATAACCCAAAAGGAACTGTGCAATTCGGTGGAGTAGTAGCAGCGCCAATCGTTGGAAATATTATGCGTGAAAGCTTACCGTTGCTAGGTATTGAAAAGCGTGATAATCAAATTGAAAAAGAGATCAAATTGTGGACTGATAAAAAATATCTTGAAGTTCCTGATGTGATTGGGTTGACAAAACAAGAGCTTCAACAACAATTAATGAATATAAAACTGGATATTAGTGGAGAAGGAAATGTTGTCGTTGACCAAGCTCCAAATGCAGGGGAACGAGTTCAAGAAGGAACAACATTACGAATCCATCTCGGGGAAGCCGCGGATAAAAAAGAATCAAAAGATAAGAATTAAGTAGCCAAAGGATTCCCCTTTAGGCTTCTTTTTTCTGTAAAAAGGAATACCTTTAATATAGAGGAATAAAATTTTTTGTAAGGTGTCCTTTTGTTTAATGTCTAATAGGTAAATAGGGTACTAGACAACATCGTAAGTCTGGAGTAACATGTTAATCTGGTGCCGATTCGACAGAGTAAATCTTTCGAGGGGAAATGGTAAAATTCATGATGAGATTACAAGAATTGTTAGCTAACTTGCATGATTTTACGGAAAAAGGTAGCGCCAACCCACTTATCACATCTCTTGAAATGGATTCAAGGGCGGTAGGAAAGGGAAGTTTATTCTTTTGTGTAGAAGGTAGTACGTATGATGGCCATTTATTTGCAAAGCAAGCGGAAGACCAAGGTGCTGTTGCGATTATTGCCGAAAAAGATGTCCAGGTATCCATTCCGGTTATCAAGGTAAAGAATACCCGAAGAATAATGGCTGTGTTGGCTGACGCTTTTTACCATCACCCGACACATCAACTTCATTTAATTGGTGTTACTGGGACAAATGGTAAAACGTCAATAACTCACATAATTGAGGAGATTTTTAAAGAAGCAGGCCAGAAAATTGGTTTAATCGGAACCATGCATACCAAAATTGGTGAAAAAACCATTGAAATGAAAAATACAACACCAGAATCAGTCATGCTGCAAAAGTATTTTAATCAAATGGTTTCTGAGAAAATAAACACAGCAGTCATGGAGGTTTCCTCACACGCCCTAGATATTGGAAGGGTACATGGATGTGATTTTAATATTGCTGTTTTTTCTAATTTGACTCAGGATCATTTGGATTACCACCAGACAATCGATGAGTATCGAAGGGTAAAAGGTCTATTGTTTACTGGATTAGGTAATCGATTTGACAATGATAATCCAAAATTTGCTGTATTAAATAATGATGACCCTGCTTCACGGGTATATACAAGGTCTACTTCAGCGACCATCATCTCATATGGAATTCATCATTCAGCTGATATTATGGCTTCACATATTCACATGACCGCCTCAGGAACAGAGTTTACGCTAACAACACCGTTTGGTTCTTACGAATTAAAAACGAAATTAATTGGCATGTTTAGTGTTTATAATGTGTTGGCAGCAATCGCTACTTGTATCATTTCGAAAATACCTATTTCAACGATTATTTCTGCAGTTGAAAAGGTAAAAGGTGTTCCCGGACGTTTTGAAATTGTCAACCAAGGGCAAAATTTTACTGTGATTGTGGATTATGCCCATACACCTGATAGTCTTGAAAATGTTTTGAAAACAGTAAAGGAGTTTTCAAAAGGGAAAATCTTTGTCATTATTGGATGTGGTGGGGATCGTGATCGGTCAAAGCGCCCAATTATGGCTAGGATTGCTGCAAAATTTGCGGATATCCCTATTTTCACATCAGATAATCCTCGCTCAGAAGATCCTGTTCAAATCCTAAAGGAGATGGAAGTTGGAGTAATAGGAGAAACATATATCACAATTCCTGATCGTGAAAAAGCAATATTTTATGCTATATCAAATGCGGGTGAGAATGATATAATAATCATTGCTGGCAAAGGACACGAAACTTACCAAATTATTGGGAATGAAATTCATTCGTTTGATGACCGCCTTGTTGCAGCACGTGCAATTAAGGAGTTGAAATAATTGTTATCCAATCAGGATTTATGGATTCTTTTTCAGGAAGCATATGGATTAAAGAGTCAGGACTTTTATTTTGAAGAAGTAATTACTGATCCAAACATTATAACGAAAAAAGGGCTATATATTTCAATTGAACAAGAAAAAAGGGATGAATTATTAAAGCGTGCGCTTTATAATGGTGTGGTTGCAGCAGTTTGGCCCAAGGATGAGAAATTACCGGGATTTCTTCCCAATCATTTCCCTGTATTTGTAGTACCAGAACCATTTCCAGCACTGAAACAAATCCTAGAATTCTATCTAAAAAAAATCGAAGAAAATGGGTATGATCAAATGACAAAATTTAGACTATTTACACATGTAACGGAAGAAATGAAACAAAACAATCCCATAGTGGATGAAATAACAAAGCTTACAAAAAAAGTTGCATTGAATGAAGAAGGGAGGGGATAAGAATGATAGAAGAAGTAGTCATTTACTCAATTGCAATAGGGTTTATAATAAGTGTCATTCTTTCCCCTATTTTTATCCCTTTCTTACGTAGATTAAAATTTGGACAAAGTATACGTGAGGAAGGACCTAAATCCCATCAAAAAAAATCAGGAACACCTACAATGGGTGGTATCATTATTATGGTTTCCATCTTACTTACTACACTATTAGTGTCAAATCGATTAGGTGAACTTTCTGTTACTACATATTTGCTTTTGTTTGTAACACTAGGATATGGGGTACTGGGCTTTTTAGACGACTTTATCAAAGTGGTATTAAAAAGGAATCTCGGTTTGACTTCAAGACAGAAACTGTTTGGTCAAATCCTTATTGCTATCATTTTTTATTTTATTTTCAAACAAAATAATTTTTCAACTGCGATCTCAATACCGGGTACAGATTTTGAATTTGATTTGAAACTTCTTTATGTACTGCTGTTAATTGTATGGTTAGTAGGGTTCTCCAATGCAGTCAACTTAACAGATGGTTTGGATGGATTGGTATCTGGTACAGCGGCAATTGCTTTTGGAGCATTTGCGGTTTTAGCTTGGAATCAGGCACAATATGATGTTGCAATTTTCTGTGTAGCTGTAGTCGGTGCAGTTCTTGGATTCCTCGTATTTAATGCCAACCCTGCTAAGGTATTCATGGGAGATACAGGTTCACTTGCACTTGGTGGAGCAATTGCAACAGTTGCTATCATGCTAAAGCTTGAAATATTATTGATATTAATTGGTGGCGTATTTGTAATAGAGACATTGTCTGTTATTATTCAAGTCATTTCATTTAAAACAACGGGAAGACGTGTTTTTAGAATGAGTCCTTTGCATCACCATTATGAATTAGTAGGATGGTCAGAATGGCGAGTTGTAGTAACATTTTGGACTGTCGGATTATTGTGTGCCATTCTTGGAATCTATATTGAGGTGTGGATTTAATTGAAAAAATCAGAGAAGTTTACTAATAAACATATTTTAATACTTGGACTTGCCAAAAGCGGCTTTGCTGCAGCAAAAGTTCTTCATGAGGTTGGGGCTGTTCTAACGGTTAATGACCAAAAGCCGTATGAAGAAAATGAGGCTGCTCAGGAACTAGAAAAAATGGGAATAAAAGTAGTGTGTGGAGGTCATCCAATTGCCATTTTGGATGATCATTTTGACTTTATTATCAAAAATCCTGGTATTCCATATAGTAATCCTATTATTGATAAGGCAATCAAGAGAGGAATCCCTATTTTAACGGAAGTGGAGTTAGCATACCATATTACCCCAGCAGATTTTATCGGGATTACGGGATCTAATGGGAAAACAACGACCACCACATTGATTTATGAAATGCTCGAAAAAGGAGAAAAATCTCCATTAATTGCAGGAAATATTGGAACTGTTTCTTGCGAGGTTGCACAAGGGGCAACAAAAGAAAATATTATAGTGACTGAGCTTTCATCTTTTCAATTAATGGGAATTGCAGATTTTGCTCCTAGAATTGCAGTGCTGTTAAATATTTTTGATGCCCATCTTGATTACCATGGAACAAAGGAAGAGTACATCAAAGCAAAGGCGAGAATTTTTGAAAATCAAACAGAAGCTGATTATTGTGTCATCAATATAGATGACAAAGATGTCATGTTTGCAGCCGAAAATGTTAGAAGTAAGAGAGTTCAATTTTCAACCACGAAAATATTACAAGAAGGCGCGTATATAAAAGATCAGGCGATTTATTTTAATGATGAGAAAATCATTGAAATTAAAGATATTGTTTTACCAGGTGTTCATAATCTCGAAAATATCTTGGCTGCAGTTGCGGTTGCTAAGCTCGTATCAACACCTAATCGTGCCATTAACGAGGTTTTAACAAGCTTTACAGGTGTTAAACACCGCCTCCAGTATGTAACTACTGTTGAAAATCGCAAATTTTATAATGATTCAAAAGCGACAAATATTCTTGCTACAAAGAAGGCGATTTCTGCCTTTGAGCAGCCAGTAATTTTGTTGGCAGGTGGACTAGACCGTGGAAATGAATTTGATGAACTTGTAGATGAACTAACACGTGTGAAAGCGTTGGTTCTATTTGGTCAAACAGCTAAAAAGCTTGAAAGAGCTGGCCAACTTGCTGGAATAGAAATCGTAAAAACTGTCGATAATGTTGAAGCAGCGGTAAAAGTAGCTTATGATCTTTCAAATGAGGGTGATGTCATCTTATTATCACCTGCATGTGCTAGCTGGGATCAACATAAAACATTTGAAGAAAGAGGAGACATTTTTATAAACGCCGTGCATAAGCTTTAGTAAGGGCTTGGACAATCTAGATTAATCTAGCTCCAGCGCCTAGCCCCTCGAGGTTATAAGCCAAATCACTCCAGAAATCAGGATTTCCTGCGTGATTCGTCTTATGCTTGTCGGGGCTAATCAAGGCGCTTGCGCTTTTTCCTTGCTCTGAATCTAGAATGTAGAGGTGTTTTGATTGTGACCCAGAGAACGACCCCGGATATCATTTTAATTATTACAACACTTACACTTTTAGCAGTTGGATTAATTATGGTGTACAGTGCCAGTGCAATATGGGCTACATATAAATTCGATGATTCGTTTTTCTTTGCTAAAAGACAATTATTATTTGCAAGTGTTGGTGTCATTGCGATGTTTTTCATCATGAATGTAGACTATTGGACTTGGAGAACCTGGGCAAAAGTGCTAATCATAATTTGTTTTGTTTTATTGGTTGCTGTACTAATCCCTGGAATTGGAATGGAGCGCAATGGTTCTCAAAGTTGGATTGGCGTTGGAGCATTTTCAATTCAACCATCAGAATTTATGAAATTAGCAATGATTGCGTTTTTGGCAAAATTTCTATCTGAGAATCAAAAGAAAATTACTTCCTTTAAAAAAGGTTTAATGCCATCACTGGGGCTTGTTTTTCTGGCTTTTGGTATGATTATGCTACAGCCTGATTTAGGAACGGGAACAGTAATGGTTGGAACATGTGTTGTGATGATCTATGTTGCGGGGGCAAGAATCTCCCATTTTGTAGGACTGGGCTTAATTGGAGTAGCGGGGTTTGTTGCCTTAATTTTATCGGCTCCATATCGAATAAAAAGGATTACATCCTTTTTAGACCCATGGGAAGACCCATTAGGTACTGGGTTTCAAATCATTCAATCTCTTTATGCAATTGGACCTGGAGGCTTATTCGGTTTAGGCTTGGGGCAAAGTCGACAGAAATTTTTCTACTTGCCAGAACCTCAGACTGACTTCATTTTTGCCATTCTGGCAGAAGAGTTAGGCTTTATCGGTGGTTCGTTTGTCATCATATTATTTAGTATTCTACTTTGGAGAGGCGTACGGATTGCTTTAGGTGCACCTGATTTATATGGAAGTTTCCTAGGAATCGGAATAATTGGAATGATTGCGATTCAAGTAATAATAAATATCGGAGTTGTAACTGGTCTCATGCCAGTAACGGGAATAACACTTCCCTTCTTAAGCTATGGAGGGTCTTCGTTAACCTTAATGCTGATGGCAGTCGGCGTCCTTTTAAATATTAGTAGGTATTCAAGGTATTAACCCAAAACATATGAATATATGTTATACTTAGAAAAGAGATTAACCCTGTTTACTTGAACAGGGTTAATCTAATTTTACGATAAACTTCCAAAAACGGGAGGAGTTTCCTTGAAAATAGTTGTTAGTGGTGGTGGAACAGGAGGGCATATTTATCCTGCGCTTGCCTTAATTAAAGAGATAAAAAAACTTAATCCTTCAGCCGAATTTCTCTATATTGGCACAGAAAAAGGGTTGGAAAGCAATATTGTAACACGTGAGGGGATCCCATTTAAAACAATCCATATCACTGGGTTCAAACGAAAGCTTTCTTTTGAAAATATTAAAACTATTACTCGGTTCCTAAAAGGTGTCCAAGATAGTAAGAAGTTTATAAAAGAATTTAAACCAGATGTTGTAATAGGTACAGGCGGTTATGTTTGTGGACCTGTTGTTTACGCAGCATCAAAATTACATATACCAACAATCATTCATGAACAAAATAGCATACCAGGCCTTACAAATAAATTTTTAAGCCGATATGTTGACAAAGTGGCAATCTGCTTTGAAGAAGCAGGTCAATTTTTCCCTAAAGAAAAAGTAATCCTTACAGGAAACCCTAGGGCGTCTGAGGTAATTGATAAAGATGGAAGTAAAGGGAGAGAATCTGTTGGTCTGAATAGTTCCCAAAAATCTGTTTTACTAGTTGGTGGAAGTAGAGGTGCCAAGCCGCTTAACGATGCATTTTTGAGTGCTTTATCTGAAGTAAAGGAAAAGAATTATCAATTTATCTATGTTACAGGTGAGGTTCATTATGAAAATGTACTTAATCGGGTAAAAGCGGTTGGAAATCCAGATAATGTAATCATCAAACCGTTTATTCACAATATGCCAGATGTTCTAGCAGGTGTTAACCTCGTTGTAGCTAGAGCAGGTGCGACAACCTTAGCTGAACTAACTGCATTAGGACTACCAAGCATTTTAGTACCAAGCCCATATGTAACAAATAACCATCAAGAGAAAAATGCAAGATCCCTAAGCGATAAGGGGGCAGCCATTTTGAGACTTGAAAGAGACCTTACAGGTTCTCAGTTAATTAAGGACATTGACTCAATTCTTTTAAACCCCATAAAACTTGAGGAAATGAAAAAAGCTTCTTCAGAAATTGGGATACCAGATGCTGCAAGTCGTCTTTACAATGTAATGAATGATCTAATTTAGGCGAATGTACCATGAAAGCAACAATGAGCATATACTACAGTAATGTCTGTTCTGTGTCGAGATGCAGATGAAGGAGGTAATCATGGAAAATATAGTGAAAGAACTTCAAGAGTCGAATGTTGGAAAGGTTATAGAGAGTGAACCTTTATCTAAGCATACAACCATCAAGATTGGTGGTCCGGCAGATTTATTTATCGAACCAAATAGTATAGAATCCTTAAAAAAGACCCTTGAAATAATAAAAAAACACGGAATTAAATGGCGGGCAATCGGAAGAGGTTCAAATCTTCTAGTTTCTGATAAAGGTATTGAAGGGGCAGTTATTAAACTAGGCAATGGTATTAATCATATGGACTTACAAGGTACAACATTAACAGTGGGTGCTGGTTACTCAATCGTAAGTCTTGCTGTACAAATTGCAAAAAAAGGATTGTCAGGACTTGAATTTTCAAGTGGTATTCCTGGTTCCATCGGTGGTGCAGTCTATATGAACGCTGGGGCACATGGGTCTGATATCTCCAAAATATTAACTAAGGCACATATTTTATTCGATGACGGTAGTCTGGAATGGCTTTCAAATGAGGATATGGAATATTCCTACCGTACCTCGATCCTTCAAAAGAAACGACCTGGAATTGTAGTAGAGGCAACGTTTCAATTAACTGAAGGGGATAAAGCGGATATTTCGGCAGTCATGAAAAAAAATAAAGACTATCGAAGGAATACACAACCATGGGATCTCCCTTGTGCTGGAAGTATTTTCCGAAATCCACTTCCGCATTATGCAGGACAATTAGTAGAAAAATCAGGTTTGAAAGGCTACACCATTGGCGGAGCAAAAATATCCGAAATGCATGGTAATTTTATTGTGAATGCCGGAAATGCAAAAGCGCAGGATGTTCTTGATCTCATTCAATTCGTAAAGGAGAAAATCTATACTTTACACGGTGTGCGGATGGAAACAGAAGTTGAAATAATTGGTCGAATCTAGACAGATTCTACACCCATTTCTTAGGAAAATATGATATAATACAATAACATGTATGTGTTACTGTATAAGTTTCTAAACGGCATGTATACATGCCGTTTATTCTTTCGTTCAAAGGATTTTTACACTGCATGTTTTCGCCTATATAAAATGGACATGTTGTTATATTAAGATGATTACAGGAGATTTTCGATTCGCGGGGTGAATGTATTTGGCAAAGCAAAAGGTTGTTACAATAGAAGACCGAATTCCAAAGCTTAAGCAAAGAAGAAAACAAAAAGCTAATCGTCGTTTGATTATGTACATAACCTTTTTCTTTTTATTGCTTTCCGGAATTCTTTATTTCCAATCTCCTTTAAGTAAAATCGGTGAGATCACTATTACAGGCAACCAAAATATTACATCCGAACAAATTTCAAAGCTAAGCAAATTGAATGTTGGGACAAGCTTTTGGAAGGTTAATCAGGATGAAGTTAAACAAAATATTAAAAAACACCCTGAAATTAAGGACGTTACGATTCAAAAGCAATTTCCCAATAATATAAAGATAAATGTCAATGAGCTAAAAAGGGTAGGATATATAAGTGGTCATAATACTTTTTACCCAATCCTTGAAAATGGGAAGATTATTGAGAATGCCCAAAAATTTGGTTCAAAAGCGATCCCAGTGGACGCGCCAATTTTAATTGACTGGGATGATGAAGCATTAAAGTTGCTTACAAAGGAACTGAATAAAATCCAACCCTCAATTTCAAAGCTTATTTCTGAAATTCACCATACTCCTACAGAATATGATCCTCTTCAGATGACCCTTTACATGATTGATGGGTATGAAGTAAAAGCTACTGTACGAAATTTCGCGAAGAATATTACAGCATATCCTACAATTGTCAGTGAATTGGATCCATCACTAAATGGATATATTGAACTAGATGTAGTACCAACGTTTATTCCATACGAACAAGAGAGCACCAGTGAAGAAGGAGAGATGGTAACAGATGAAAGTGAAGGGTAAGCATGTGGTTCTTTCATTTGTTTGCTTAGTCCTTGGCTTTATGATTTCATTCTCGTACCAATTTACAAAAGAACAAATGGAATCAAGTCATGTCACTGAACAACAATGGAATGAAGAGACAAAAATACGAACGGAATTGAATGAACAAAATGAAAAAAATAATGAGCTTCAACTGAAGCTCATTGAGAAACAAAATCAAATCCAAGCAATCGAAGAAGATCTTGCCAAAGAGGAACAGGAACAAATTTACTATAATCTTGTTGAAGAAGTAGAAAAATATCGGATGGTCGTTGGTGAAATTGGTGTAAAAGGCCCAGGAGTTTCAGTTACACTTGAAGATTCCTCTTACGTTCCATCAGGACAAGATGTTAATAATTACCTAGTGCATGAGAGTCATTTATTTAAGGTAATTAACGAACTTTATGTATCTGGTGCCCAAGCGGTTTCTGTAAATGGAAAACGACTTAGTCATGATTCGTATTTATATTGTAATGGACCAGTTGTAGTGGTTGATGGCAAACCATATCCGGCACCATTTGTGATCACAGCAATTGGTGATCCCGATGTCCTCATACCGGCTCTAAATATGAATGGTGGAATTACAGACCAATTGATTCAAGATAATATAGTCGTGAAAATTGAGAACAAAACACAAATTCAAATGGACCCATTACTTAAAGCGAATGAATAAACCGGATGTTTGATAAAGAAGGCTAGGTGGTTTTCTTGGACAAAAAAACAGGAATTAGCTTCACTGTGATTACGTGTATAATTGGTTTTATGGTTGCTGTCCAATTCCAAACCATTAAAGAACCTGAAGTGCGAGATACACGTGATTTATGGCAATTGCGTGAGGATTTAAAGCAATCACAAGAATTATATACAGAATTATTAACAAAAATTTATACATATGAAGCAAAGTTGGAACAATACAAGAATCAACGAGATGACAGTAAAATGCTTATTCTTAAAGATACGCTTGATGAATTAAAGAAACAGGCGGGACTTACTCAAGTATCAGGTCCTGGGCTTACGATTACAGTTGAGCAATCGTTCAATGAAGCAGGAAGACAAGCAACAACTATTTCTCCGAGTTTGTTGAGATGGCTAGTGAATGAATTGAATTCTTATCAGGCAAAGGCGATTTCAATTGACGGCCACCGTGTTATTACGACAACGGTCATACGAGAAATTCAAGGAAGACCGAAAATTGATTCGTATTCTCTAAATCCATTACCAATTGAAATAAAAGTTATAGCAGACGATGCTGAAAGACTTTATAACAAGCTAAAAGCATCAGAAGCAGAGCGTCAATTCTTTATTGATAACCTGCGATTAAAAATATCAAAGCCCAGTAAAGTTGTAACAATTCCTGCATTTGATGACCCAATTAGGATTACAGAAATGCAACCTAATATGGAACCAGATAAAAAGTGATAAAGGTGGAACATAGTCATGTGGCTTCCAATTTTCGGTCTAATAGTCGGAATCATCCTCGGACTGTTATCGGAGTTCAAAATTCCAGCAGAGTATTCGAATTATTTATCGATTGCCGTTTTAGCAGCTCTTGATACTTTGTTTGGTGGGATTCGTGCCCATCTACAAAATATTTATGATCAGTCCGTATTTGTTTCTGGTTTCTTTTTTAATATCTTATTGGCAGCAAGTTTAGCTTTTCTAGGTGTGCATCTTGGTGTAGACTTGTACTTGGTAGCCGTTTTCGCATTTGGAGTAAGGCTATTCCAAAATATTGCGGTGATCCGACGAATAATTTTATCCAAATGGAGCCTTTCTCGTGATAAAATAGAAAAAAATTGATTTTTATAAAGGGAAAACCCCTATGGTTGTTGAATATTTTTCATATACAAAAATTATTATGAAAAATGTCAATTGTTGTTCGAAAAATGTTATAAGAAATGTGTTATGTAAAAAAGGAGGTGCCACAGAATGAACAGCAATGAAATATGTGTTAGTCTTGACATCGGTACATCCAATGTTAAGGTTATCATCGGTGAGATGGTTGATGATTCTCTTAACATAATAGGTGTGGGTAATGTTAAATCAGAAGGTTTGAAAAAAGGTTCAATTGTAGACATAGATGAAACCGTTCATTCTATTAAGAAGGCAGTTGAGCAAGCAGAAAGAATGGTAGGCATTTCTATTAATCAAGTAGTTGTATCCGTCCCTGCTATCAATGTTCAGTTACAGGATGCACATGGAGTAGTGGCAGTTTCTACAGAATCTCGTCAAAATCGCGAAATAAGCAATGAAGATGTCCTACGTGTAATCGATGCCGCACAATTTATTTCTCTACCACCAGAAAGAGAAATTATCGATATGATTCCAAAACAATTTATTGTAGATGGATATGATGAAATTAGTGATCCACGTGGTATGTTAGGTGTTAGGCTTGAAGTAGAGGGAACTATTATTACAACTTCACGTACGATTTTACATAACCTGCTGCGTTGTGTAGAAAAAGCAGGACTTGATATTACCGCAATTTCCTTACAACCTCTAGCATCAGGTTCAATTTCCTTATCTGATGATGAGAAAAACTTAGGGGTTGCTCTCGTGGATATTGGAGGAGGTTCTACAACTATTGCACTCTTCAAAAATGGTCATTTAAAAACAACAAGTGTTCTACCTGTTGGTGGGGACCATATTACGAAGGATTTAGCAATTGGCTTACGAACATCTACTGAAGATGCTGAGAAAATCAAAATTAAACATGGACATGCCTTTTACGACGATGCTTCTGATGAAGAAGTATTTGATGTTCCAATTATTGGCAGTGATCAACATGAAAGATTTACCCAATTACAAATTTCTGAAATTATCGAAGCTAGATTAGAAGAAATTTTACAATTAGCACAAAAAGAAATTAAGAAAATGGGTGTAGGAGATCTTCCTGGTGGCTTCGTTCTTACAGGTGGTGTAGCAAATATGCCTGGAGTATTAGAGTTATCTCAAATTGTGTTACGAAACAATGTTAGAATTGCAAAGCCAGACTATATTGGTGTTAGAGAACCTCAATACGCAACAGGTGTAGGGCTGTTACAGTTCGCATATGAGCAAGCAAGAATCCAAGGAAGAAAAATAAGCACCACTGTCCAGGTGGAAAATCCTGAGAAAAGACCTGCTAGACAGCCTCAAGCGAAAAGTCACCCTAAAAACTCAAAAGAAGAGCAGAATATCGGGAAAAAAGTTAAAAGGTTTTTCGGTCTCTTCTTTGAATAGTCAGTTTAAAAGAGAAGTATATTTGCAAATTAGGAGGATCTTATAATGTTAGAGTTTGATACAAACGTTGATCAATTAGCTACTATAAAAGTAATCGGTGTAGGTGGCGGTGGAAATAACGCGGTTAACCGAATGATTGAACATGGTGTTCAAGGCGTCGAGTTTATCGCAGTTAATACAGATGCCCAAGCCTTAAATCTTTCAAAAGCTGAAATAAAAATGCAAATCGGTGGGAAATTAACTCGCGGTTTAGGTGCCGGAGCCAATCCGGAAGTAGGAAAGAAAGCTGCGGAAGAGAGCAGAGAACAAATCGAAGAAGCTCTCAAAGGAGCCGATATGGTATTTGTTACTGCAGGTATGGGTGGTGGAACAGGTACAGGAGCTGCACCTGTAATTGCCCAAATTTCAAAAGATTTAGGTGCTCTAACAGTAGGTGTAGTAACTAGACCATTCACTTTTGAAGGTAGAAAGCGTCAAACGCAAGCTGCCGGCGGTATTGGTGCAATGAAAGAATCAGTTGACACGCTGATTGTCATTCCGAACGACCGTCTCCTAGAAATTGTTGATAAAAATACGCCAATGCTTGAAGCATTCCGTGAAGCAGACAATGTGTTGCGTCAGGGGGTACAGGGTATTTCTGACTTAATCGCTGTACCAGGGTTAATCAACCTTGACTTTGCTGACGTAAAAACAATTATGTCTAATAGAGGTTCTGCTCTTATGGGGATTGGTGTAGCAACAGGTGAAAACCGCGCTGCTGAAGCTGCAAAGAAGGCTATATCAAGTCCATTGCTTGAAACATCAATTGATGGTGCACAAGGTGTCCTTATGAATATTACAGGTGGTACAAACCTAAGTCTTTATGAGGTACAAGAGGCCGCAGATATTGTTGCATCAGCTTCAGATCAGGAAGTTAACATGATTTTTGGATCTGTAATTAATGAAAATCTAAAAGAAGAAATCGTCGTGACTGTTATTGCTACTGGTTTTACAGAAGCTGAAGTAAATCCAACACGTCCAGTTCGTCCTTCACTTAGTACTAAACCACAAGCACAAGCACAACCTCAACCACAGGTTCAGGTTTCGCCAAGAAGAGAGATTAGACGTGAGGAGCCGGTTCAGGAAATAAATACACGTAGTGCAGTTCATGTAGAAGAAGAAATTGATGTACCAACATTCCTACGTAACCGTAATAGAAGAGGATAAAAAGAAAAGCCCCAAGGCGCATACCTATCGGCAACAAGTATAAGAACAGTGCTGACAGAAGGCACTTTTTGCAGCCTTCAGAAGCGATGGGCTTTGACATAGAACCAGACAATAAAAAGGACTTCATAAATATTTAAAAAGGCATTCGACAATTTAGTTGTCGAATGCCTTTTTTCTATTTTTTCACCTATTTCTTTATATTCCTCTTCATTCTAACTTAACTGACAAAATAAGAACTAATCTTCCAAAATTTCTCTTTTATTATCGGCATGAAGTGACAGACTTCCATATAAGATGTACTATATACTATTTTTTAAGCTAACTAGTTTACCAATTGCAAATACATGTTTCGAAGGTAAAGTAACTTTTGGTGAAAGGAGAAATGGGGTGTCTATTTATTTAGATGTAATCTGGCTGTTAAACTTTTTCTTTGACGCCTTATTATTACTTTTAACTGCAATGATCCTAAAGAGAAAGATTGTAAAATGGAGAATCTTAGTAGGTTCATTTATTGGATCTTTGCTAGTGCTCTTAGTGGTTTCTCCTTTTGCAGAAATTGGGTCTCATCCTGTTACAAAACTTCTCTTTTCAATCGTAATTGTAGGAGTTGCTTTCGGATATAAACGATTTCGCTATTTTTTACAAGGATTATTAACCTTTTATTTTGCTACTTTCATGATTGGAGGTGGGATGATAGGGGTTCATTATTTTTTAGAATTTGATGTTCAGGTTTTTGATGGAACAATCATGACTCAGTCTACCAGCTACGGAAACCCAATTAGTTGGGGGTTTGTGCTAATCGGTTTTCCACTCTTATGGTACTTTTCAAAAAATAGAATGGAAGACATTGAAACGAAGAAAGTTTTCTATGATCAGATTGTTGCTGTGAAACTTGAAATAGATGATGTCATCTTGCATTTACAAGGTTTAGTCGACAGTGGAAATCAATTGTTCGACCCAATTACAAAGAGCCCAGTTATGATCTTAGACACAACAAAATATGAGGGTCAATTTCCAAAAGCACTGATGGAACAATCCAAAAATATTGAGCTCTTAACCAATGATTCTGCAACAGAATCTCATAAATGGGAAAGTCGTGTAAGACTTATTCCATATCGTGGGGTTGGCCAAGAACATCAATTCTTATTGGCAGTTAAACCTGACCGAATAACAATCTATCATCAAAATGAAGAAAATATCGTAAAAAAAGGATTGGTGGCATTCAACCATACTACCTTATCAACTGATGGGGAGTATGATTGTATCGTACATCCGAAAATGCTTGTTTCAAGCTCCATTCAGACAGCTTCATAATAAGTAAGGCTGTGTTAAAGGTCGATGTTGTTCTTTTTACTTTGTTGATTGGAGTGGAAGGTACGAGACTCCTGCTGGAAAAGCGTGTCCAAGGGAGACCCCGTAGGAGCTTAGCGACGAGGAGGCTTCCGGACCGCCCGCGGAAAGCGAGTACCTGCAGCGGAAATCAACACTATTGTTTAACAGAACCTAAGGAAAAATAAACAAATTTATTCTAATAAATATCATACTCACGCTTTTTACAAATTAGAAGGGAGAACTTATCTGTGGCTAAATTAAAATTAAAACTTACATATTGGTGGTATAAACTTTTAATAAAATTAGGTTTGAAGACAGATGAAATTTATTATATTGGTGGTAGCGAGGCTTTACCTCCACCGTTATCAAAGGATGAAGAAGAGGTTCTTTTAAATAAGTTGCCTAGTGGCGACCAAGCCGCAAGGTCGATTCTTATTGAAAGAAACCTAAGACTAGTAGTATATATCGCACGTAAGTTTGAGAACACAGGAATAAATATCGAAGATTTAATTAGTATTGGAACAATTGGGTTAATCAAGGCTGTCAATACCTTTAATCCTGAAAAGAAAATCAAACTTGCAACCTATGCATCTAGATGTATTGAAAATGAGATATTAATGTATTTACGACGAAATAATAAAATAAGGTCCGAGGTTTCCTTTGATGAACCATTAAATATTGATTGGGATGGTAATGAACTATTATTATCAGATGTTCTAGGAACAGACGAAGACATCATTACAAAGGATTTGGAAGCGAATGTCGACAGAAAATTATTAGTGAAGGCTCTTCATCAGTTAAATGATCGTGAAAAACAAATCATGGAATTAAGATTTGGATTAATTGGTGGAGAAGAAAAGACGCAAAAAGATGTTGCCGATATGCTTGGGATATCGCAATCGTATATTTCAAGACTAGAAAAGCGAATCATTAAACGACTTCGAAAAGAATTTAACAAAATGGTGTAAATAAAAATTATTTTTCCTTTATAGCTATTGATTTTACTGTTTTTATAAACAAGGTATGGAAATAGTTGTGAATTCGAAATGCATATTTTTCCCTCTAACGGAGATACTTAACTTTGTACAGCAACTCCTGTTAGGAGGGAAAGAATTGACTCGAAATAAAGTAGAAATTTGTGGTGTTGATACTTCAAAACTTCCAGTACTAAAGAATGAAGAGATGCGGCAATTATTCCGACAAATGCAAAGTGGCGATTTGTCAGCCCGCGATAAGCTCGTAAATGGGAATTTACGACTTGTTCTCAGTGTAATTCAACGGTTCAACAACAGAGGAGAATTTGTGGATGATTTATTTCAGGTCGGATGTATCGGTCTGATGAAATCAATCGACAACTTTGATCTTGGTCAAAACGTAAAGTTCTCCACCTATGCAGTCCCGATGATTATCGGCGAAATTCGGCGCTATTTACGAGACAACAATCCTATCAGGGTGTCGCGCTCATTGCGGGACATTGCCTATAAGGCTTTGCAAGTAAGAGAGCGTTTGATGAGTGAAACATCAAGGGAACCTACAGCAGAAGAAATTTCAAAGGTTCTTGAAGTGCCACATGAAGAAATTGTTTTTGCACTTGATGCGATTCAAGACCCTGTATCATTATTCGAACCGATTTATAATGATGGTGGGGATCCAATTTTTGTGATGGATCAATTAAGTGATGAACGAAACCGTGATTCAAATTGGATTGAAGAGATTGCCTTAAAAGAAGGAATGAGACGACTAAATGATCGTGAAAAACTAATCCTTCGAAAACGATTTTTTCAAGGGAAAACACAAATGGAAGTTGCTGAAGAAATCGGAATCTCTCAAGCTCAAGTTTCACGTCTTGAAAAAGCAGCTATTAAACAAATGAATAAGAACATCCAAAATTAATGATGGATTCGTCCAGTAAATGGACAAGTTATAGCATGTATAGTGTGAAATATCAGACATTCGGTGAAATCGAATGTCTTTTTTATCGCCTTTTTATCGTGTGAAATTAAAGCCTTTCACTTCGTCTAATTTTGTCTCATAAAAGGCAGTAATCCAGTCATATAGTTTACTATAAGGAGGCGGAGGGAAATGGTGAAAATTTCTGATTTTCAGGCGAAGGATGTTGTAAGTGTTGTTGATGGAAAAAGACTTGGTAATATTGGCGATATCGACATTAACTTAACAACAGGAAAAATAGAGTCCATTATTATAGGTGGCTATGGAAAAGTATTAGGCATATTTGGTCGTGAGGAAGAGATTGTGATTCCATGGAGAAACATTATCAAAGTCGGTAAGGATGTGATTTTAGTGCGAACTCAGAATACAATTGAGTAATCGCGCTAAATTTTGACATTTTTCCTAACATATTCTCCTTTCTTTTGCTAAGATGTGATAAAATAGGCAGAAGAAGGAGTCATTATCTGAATACAAAATATTGTCATCATATCTAGGTCAGATGTGTTGATAAATGTGAATAAAAGGATGTTTTTATGAAGCTTGAACCATTTACTCAAAAGGCAGAACAAGTTTTAAAACTTTCCAGTTGGAGCCATATTTCAGATGAACTGGTTGCTGGTTTTACGACTAAAAATGGTGGAAATAGTGAAGGTGATTTTAAATCCTTTAATCTTGGTTTACACGTAAAAGATGAGGACAACTTGGTTATTTCAAACCGAAAACAGCTTGCAGATATTCTCCGCTTTCCACTTGAAAACTGGGTATGCTCCGAGCAAACACATAAAAATAACATCACTAAGGTCAGTAAAAAAGATCTTGGTTCAGGTGTTTTTACATACGAAGGTAGCATTAAGGATACAGATGGGTTATACACGACAGAGAAAAATATTCTGTTAACCCTCTGCTATGCAGACTGTGTTCCACTTTATTTTTTTGCACCATCTAATCCAATCATTGGAATTGCTCATGCAGGATGGAAGGGAACTGTTCAGGATATTGCTGGAGAAATGATTCGTGTTTGGGGTAATGAAGGTGTTAAACCAGATAATATCCAGGCAATAATTGGACCTGCAATAGGCAAATGCTGCTATATTGTGGATGATTACGTTATAAATTTCGTGAAAAAAATGGACAAAATAGATTCAAAACCATACGAAATAGTGAATGACAACCAATATCGGTTAGATTTAAAAGAACTGAACTATCAGCTGATGGTGAGTGCAGGAATTCCTCCTGAAAATATTCAAGTTTCCTCGTATTGCACGTCCTGTGAGAATCAGAATTTCTTTTCGCATCGAAGGGATGCCGGGAAAACAGGAAGAATGATGAGTTTTATTGGCTTTAAGGAGGATTAATTTTTAAATGAGTGTAAAAGAAAATCTATGCAACTTACAAGAAAAGATTGAACAAGCATGCAAGCGGTCAAATCGGCCAGCCGATTCTGTTTCAATTATTGCTGTAACGAAATATGTAAGTGTTGAAACAGCTAAGGAAGCAATTGCAGCAGGAATTACGCATATTGGAGAAAATCGTGACGAGGGTTTGATTAAGAAGAGAGTAGAAATTGGGAATGAACCAACATGGCATTTTATTGGTTCTCTTCAAACAAGAAAAGTTAAAAACATGATTGAAAAGGTGGACTATATTCATTCACTCGATCGATTATCGTTAGCAGAAGAAATTCAAAAGCGGGCTAGCAGTAAAATAAAATGTTTCGTACAAATCAACGTATCTGGAGAAGAGTCGAAACACGGAATGTCACCGGAAAATCTTGAGTCATTTCTAAAGGAACTTGAAAAGTATCCCTCTGTCGAGGTAGTCGGATTAATGACAATGGCTCCATTTACTGATGATCAAGATGTTATTCGCTCATGCTTTCATAGACTTCGAAAACTAAGAGATGATGTACAAGCTCTTGGTTTGCATCATGCCCCATGTACTGAATTATCGATGGGTATGTCGAACGATTTTGAAATTGCAATTGAAGAAGGGGCTACCTTCATTCGAATAGGTACTTCATTGGTTGGTAAAGAATTTTAACTTTATTCGTCAAAAGTTATAACGTATAAAAATGGAAAATGTGAGATATTATTCAGTTAGATCTAAAAAGTCCGACTGAATAAAGTTAAAGCTTTCGGCGTAGACATGCGATTTTTAAAGGAAGTTATTCGAGCAGTAAGATCAAAGACTAATCCTGTGGCAACGTCTTAATGACCCACTACCTGTGGGCCTAAAATCTGGGCGCAAATACGCCAAGGCTCATTTGATAAGAGAGAGGTGTTACAATTGAGTATAAAATCCAAATTTAAAAGCTTTTTTGCATTAGAAGATGAATATGATTATGATGAAGAAGATTATTTTGAAGAAGAAATAGAACCAACAAAGGCTGTAAAACCAGCTGCAAAACAAAATGTAGTCAGCTTACAAAGTGTTCAAAAGTCTTCTAAGGTTATTTTGTTTGAACCTCGAGTATATGCAGAGGCACAGGAAATTGCCGATCATTTGAAAAACAGACGAGCAGTTGTTGTTAATTTACAACGTGTTCAACACGATCAAGCAAAGAGAATCGTTGATTTTCTAAGTGGAACTGTTTATGCCATAGGTGGCGATATTCAACGCATTGGTGCAAATATTTTCTTATGTACACCTGACAATATAGATGTGTCAGGAAATATTTCTGAGATTGTTTCTAACGAAGATTTTGCTGAAAAGGGGTGGTAATCGAAAATGGGTATTATTTTCGGTATCTTAAGTCAAGCGCTGGTACTTTATTCTTATGCGCTGATCATTTATATTTTGATGTCTTGGTTTCCAAATGCACGTGAATCTGGGATTGGTCAATTTTTAACAAGAATTTGTGAACCATACCTAGAGCCATTCCGTAGATTTATTCCACCACTAGGGATGATTGATATTTCCCCAATTGTAGCAATCCTAGTGTTAAATTTCGCTGGTAGAGGAATTCATGCTTTGCAAAGCATGTTCTAAAAAGGGCCTTCATACAAGGTCCCTTTTCTTTATTTTTTGTTTAGCTCCAGGTGCCATCAGTTCTCTGTCATAAGTCAATCGCTTCGGAAGGTCGGAGTTTTCTTATGATTGTCGCGTAAATCAGCGCGTCTTGAACTTTTCTACTTTAAACGAGGTATTATACATATGAATTTATATCAACATTTTCGAAAAGAAGAGCATGCGTTTATCGATCAGGTGTTGGAATGGCAACAGACTGTCCTGAATCAGTATAGTCTTAGGTTAACCGACTTTCTTGATCCACGTGAACAAGAAATCGTGAAACAAGTTGTAGGAAACGGTGGAGATGTCCTTGTTCATTTTTTTGGTGGAAAAGAAGGACTTGAACGTAAACGAGCATTATTGTATCCATCTTACTTTGAACCTACTGTAACGGATTTCAATCTATCCTATTTTGAGGTGAAATATCCTGTAAAATTTGTTTCTGTTGACCACCGAAAGGTTCTTGGTTCCTTAATGTCTCTCGGTTTAAAACGTTCCAAATTTGGTGATATCTTAACACAGGACGAGCGTATTCAAATTGTTGTTGCTGGGGAGGTTGCTGATTTTGTACGAATGAATTTAACATCCGTTGGTAAGGCAACGATCTCATTATCAGAGATTGCAGCTGCAGATCTGGTATTCGTACATGATGAATGGACTGAGCAAACTGTCACTGTATCCTCCTTACGATTAGACGTTATATTGTCATCTATATTAAATTTGTCAAGACAAAAAGTGCAAGTCTTAATTGAAAATGGACTTGTAAAAGTGAATTGGAAAAAAATCGAACAAACTTCCTTTGAATGTAAGGAAAGAGATGTGCTTTCTGTTCGTGGTTACGGAAGAAGTAGACTTCATTCAATTGAAGGGAAAACGAAGAGAGAAAAATGGAGAATAATTGTGGGAAGACAAAAATAATTGTAAATAATGCAGGAATTTCTTCTTTTTTGTCGAATTGTAAAGTATCATTTATTTAGAGAATGTTTGAAAAACAATCGCATTTATTAATTTTTGGAGGTGGCATTCGTGCCTTTAACGCCATTAGATATTCATAATAAGGAATTTAACAAAGGCTTTCGCGGCTATGATGAGGACGAGGTAAATGAGTTTCTTGATCAAGTTATTAAAGATTATGAAATGGTTATTCGTGAGAAAAAAGAACTTGAGTCAAAACTTTCAGAGCTGAACGAAAAACTAGGTCATTTTACAAATATCGAAGAAACATTAAATAAATCAATCTTGATAGCGCAAGAAACAGCTGAAGAAGTAAAACGTAATGCTTCAAAAGAAGCAAAGCTTATCATCAAGGAAGCAGAGAAAAATGCAGATCGTATTATTAATGAATCGTTAGCTAAATCTAGAAAGATATCAATCGAAATTGAAGATTTGAAGAAACAGTCAAAAGTATTCAGAAACAGATTTAAAATGTTAGTGGAAGCTCAGTTAGACATGCTTAATAATGATGATTGGGATCATCTAATGGAATACAATGTAGAGCCTGTTTTTGCAGAATCAGAAGAAAACTAGTCTCGACACTTGACTCTTTTGTTTAATACGCATATAATTTTAAAACAACTAATTACTTTAATATACTAGCAGCTTTGAAAGGGACAGTAGTTCTTGTCAAACTTATAAAAAATGTTGTTTCAAAAAGGAGGATGGAAAGGACCGAGAAGTTCGAGGCGGCGCAGTTTTGAGTAGCGGAGCGTATGTAGTGAATACGTGAGCAACGGAAAAACAAGCCAACGAAGAAATTCGATGTGTCATTTCCACCGGACTTATTGAACATCCTCTAAAAGCGAGTCAGGGATGGTGGAAGCCTGATATAAGTGATAAGAATGAAAATCACCCTGGAGTTCGGTGCTGAACACATAAATTGATTCAAAAGAGAGTGTCTTTTGAACATTTCTAAGTAAGCATTTCGCGTATCATTCACGTTACGAATGTCGAGTGGACGAATGGAATTTCGTCTATAAGGGTGGTACCGCGAGAGGCCTTCTCGTCCCTTTTTGGGATGAGAAGGCCTTTTTCTATTCTGATTAAGGGTATCACAAATCATCCATACTGTAACAAGCTGCAAATAATTAGGAACTATTATTAGGAGGAAATGGTAATGGAGTATAAAGACACGTTATTAATGCCGAAAACAGATTTCCCAATGCGTGGAAACCTTCCAAATCGCGAACCACAGATTCAAGAACAATGGGAAGAAATGAATATTTATCAAAAGGTTCAGGAACGTACGAAAGGTCGTCCATTATTCGTTCTTCATGATGGGCCTCCATATGCGAATGGTGACATTCATATGGGGCATGCATTAAACAAAATCATTAAGGATATGATTGTTCGTTTCAAATCAATGAACGGCTATTGTGCCCCATATGTACCAGGATGGGATACTCACGGACTTCCAATTGAAACAGCTCTTACAAAAAATAAAAAGGTTAATCGGAAGGCAATGAGCGTTGCTGAATTCCGTAAACTTTGTGAAGAATATGCTTACGAGCAAATCAATAACCAACGCGAACAATTTAAACGTCTAGGGGTTCGTGGTGACTGGGAAAACCCATATATCACATTAAAACCAGAATACGAAGCTCAGCAAATCAAAGTATTTGGTGAAATGGCAAAAAAAGGCTATATCTATAAAGGACTTAAGCCCGTTTATTGGTCTCCTTCGTCTGAATCAGCACTGGCAGAAGCTGAAATTGAATACCAGGATAAGCGGTCACCATCTATCTATGTAGCGTTCCCAGTGAAGGATGGTAAAGGTGTCTTAGAAGGTGACGAAAAAATCATCATCTGGACAACAACACCATGGACAATTCCAGCAAACCTAGGAATTAGTGTACATCCTGATCTAGAGTACTCTGTTGTTAGTGTTGACAACAACAAATACGTGGTTGCTTCTGCACTATTAGAAGCAGTAACTAAAGAAATCGGTTGGGAAAATGTATCTGTTTTGAAAACATTTAAAGGTCGTGAATTAGAAAATGTTGTAGCCAGCCATCCAATTTATGGTCGCGATTCCCTTGTAATGCTTGGTGAACATGTTACAACTGATGCAGGTACTGGTTGTGTACATACAGCACCTGGACACGGGGAAGATGACTTCATCGTTGGACAAAAATATGGCATCGGTGTTCTTTGCCCTGTTGATGAAAAAGGCTACATGACAGCTGAGGCAGAAGAGTTTGAAGGTTTATTCTATGATGAGGCTAACAAACCAATCACTGAAAAATTAAATGAAGTTGGTGCGCTTCTAAAGCTTTCCTTCATCACTCACTCTTATCCACATGACTGGCGTACGAAAAAACCAACCATCTTTAGAGCGACAGCTCAGTGGTTTGCATCTATTAAAGATTTTAGAAACGAACTAATGGAAGCTGTTAAAGAAACCAAATGGGTTCCAGCATGGGGTGAAACAAGACTTTATAACATGGTTCGAGATAGAGGAGATTGGTGTATTTCACGTCAGCGAGCTTGGGGAGTGCCAATTCCAGTATTCTATGGTGAAAATGGGGAACCAATTATCACAGACGAAACCATTAATCATGTCTCTGACCTATTTAGAGAATATGGTTCAAATGTTTGGTTTGAACGTGAACCTAAAGACTTATTGCCAGACGGATTTACACATGATTCAAGTCCACATGGTATTTTCACGAAGGAAAATGACATTATGGATGTATGGTTTGACTCTGGTTCATCCCATCAGGCAGTCTTATTGGAAAGAGAAGATCTACAACGTCCGGCAGATCTTTATTTAGAAGGTTCTGACCAATATCGTGGTTGGTTTAACTCATCATTATCAACGGCTGTAGCTGTAACGGGTAAAGCGCCGTATAAAGGTGTACTAAGCCATGGTTTTGCTCTCGATGGTGATGGCCGTAAAATGAGTAAGTCATTAGGAAATGTTGTTGTTCCAGAAAAGGTTATGAAACAACTAGGTGCTGATATTTTACGTCTTTGGGTCGCCTCAGTTGACTATCAGGCAGATGTTCGTGTATCCGATGCTATTTTAAAACAAGTGGCTGAGGTTTACAGAAAGATTAGAAATACATTCCGTTTCTTACTTGGTAATTTAAGTGACTTCAATCCTGAAACAGATGCAATTCCTGTGAATGAATTGCGTGAAGTAGATCGCTATATCCTTGTTAAACTAAACAAGCTAATTGATAAGGTAAAAACATCTTATGAAAATTATGAATTTGCAGGTGTCTACCATTCCGTTCATAATTTCTGTACAATTGAGTTAAGTTCATTCTACTTAGACTTTGCGAAGGATATTTTATATATTGAAGCAGCAGATCAACATGATCGCCGTTCAATCCAAACAGTCTTATATGACGCTTTATTAAGCTTAACTAAGCTTGTAACACCGATTCTTCCACATACCGCAGATGAAGTATGGAAACATATCGATTCTGTTAAAGAGGAAAGTGTTCAATTAGTTGATATGCCAAATTCAGTTAAAATTCCAAATGCAGAAGCTTTGGAAGCAAAATGGGATTCATTCATGGAACTTCGTGATGATGTATTAAAAGCTTTAGAAAAGGCGAGAAATGAGAAAGTTATTGGGAAATCATTAGCAGCTAGCGTTACTTTATATCCAAACAACGAAACAAAAGCTCTCCTAGATTCAGTTGAAGAGAACTTAAAGCAGTTGTTTATTGTGTCAGGATTTGAAATTGGTGGATCATATGAAGATGCTCCAGAAAATGCTCAAGTTTTTGATCAAGTAAAAATAGTTGTTGCTGTAGCAGAAGGTGAAACCTGTGATCGTTGTTGGGTAGTAACTCCAACAGTTGGTGAAGACCCAGATCACCCAACGATCTGCTCACGCTGTGCATCTGTTGTAAAAGACAATTACCAAAACTAAATTAGGAAAAACGCCATGAAATCATATGTTCATGGCGTTTTTTTTGCGTAAATTTGGTGTCTTGAAATATTTCATTAATAGAACTGTAAACCAACAATTTGCCTGTCTGCCGTCAAAAATAAATGAGAAAAACGTAGTATGTAATTAGAAACAGTAAAAAACGTCATTTTTATCCTACAGGAAAAACTTGTTGGCTTTAACGGAAACCATTATGGATAATACTATTTCTACTACCTTATAAAGATGTTCTTAAGCATTAATCAAAAGCATGATAAGGAGGCGTTCCAATGAACGATCAGTATGCAGAGATTAAAGCGGAATTGGAATTAACAAAGAAAGAACTCATATCCAGGTTAATGAAGTCAGCACAATATGAGCTAAGTCAAGAACTACTTTTTCAGAATGAACAATCTGAGAAAGAAAAGATTGTAATGAATCATATAAAAGAAGACTTAAGCGATGTCGAAAGAGCTTTAAATAAAATTAATTCCGGCACATTTGGAATTTGCGAAGAGACTGGTGCTGAAATTCCGATTGAAAAACTACGGATACTTCCAACAGCTCGAACCATTTTCGAATTTTCCTTCACTGATTTATATGACAGAAGTAATGTCATACCCCTTCAGCGTAAAAACCATCTTTCTTTAGTCGAGCAAAAGTGAGACCTTTGCTTTTGCTCTGCTTTAATCCCTTAAATAGATTGTACAGCCGTCCATTCATATGCTAAAATTCAAAAGTATAGTTTGTATGGATGGGGGCGTATTCGTGTATTATTATTTAATTGCTTTATTTATCATTTTGTTAGATCAGGTTACAAAATGGATTATTGTCCGTTACATGGAGCTTGGAGATTCGATTCAAATCATTCCTAACTTTTTGTATATAACCTCGCATCGAAACCGTGGTGCAGCATGGGGAATATTACAGGGACAAATGTGGTTTTTCTATATTGTGACCATTATCGTTGTTGTAATGCTCGTTTTATACATACGGAGCCTCAAACCAAAACAGCGCCTGTTCGGCATTGCGCTTTCATTTATGCTTGGAGGTGCAATTGGTAATTTTATTGACCGTATCTTTCGTAAAGAAGTTGTCGATTTTATAGATACATACATTTTTACATATGACTTCCCTATTTTTAATATTGCCGATTCAGCACTTGTAATAGGTGTTGGTTTGATTTTAATTTTAACTATTTTTGAAGGGAAATTAGAAAAGGAGAGAACAAATGAATCAATTCGAACTAACGATTGAGGAACAACAGAAAAATGACCGAATTGATAAAGTCGTTTCAGCTTTTAATTCAGACTGGTCGAGGACACAAGTTCAGTCATGGATTAAGGATGGAAATATAAAAGTCAACGGGAATAATGTTAAAACCAATTATAAAGTTAATATTGGGGACCATATCCATATTGAAATTCCCGAACCGCAAGTCTTGGATGTGGTACCAGAAGAGATGAACTTAGATATATATTATGAAGATGCAGATGTTCTCGTTGTCAATAAGCCAAAAGGTATGGTCGTACATCCAGCTCCAGGCCATGTTAGTGGCACATTGGTAAACGGACTTATGGCTCATTGCAATGATTTATCAGGAATCAATGGTGTTCTACGCCCGGGGATTGTTCATCGAATTGATAAAGATACTTCAGGCTTATTGATGGTTGCAAAAAATGATGTTGCGCATGAATCTTTAGTGAATCAATTGGTCGAAAAGTCAGTAACTCGCAAATATAAAGCACTAGTCCATGGCATCATACCGCATGATCAAGGTACGATTGACGCACCCATTGGAAGGGATAAAAAGGACCGCCAAAGTATGACTATTACGGATGAAAACAGTAAAAATGCAGTGACTCATTTTAATGTCTTAGAACGATTTAAAGATTTTACATTTGTTGAATGTCAGCTAGAAACGGGGCGTACCCATCAAATACGTGTTCATATGAAATATATTGGTTATCCATTAGCGGGGGATCCAAAGTATGGTCCAAAGAAAACGTTAGATCTTGGTGGACAAGCCCTTCATGCAGGGCTATTGGGGTTTGTTCATCCTAGAACGAAGGAATATCTTGAATTTGAGTCTCCACTTCCTGCTTATTTTGAGGAACTTCTTGAAAAACTGCGACATTAGATTTGGTTTCCTCATAAAAAGGATTGACAAATTTCGATAATGAACGTAGAATGAACTTAATTAAATGAGCCCCTTTAAGATCAGTCCCGTGAGGCTGAGAAGGAAACGGAACTACATTAGGATATTTGTATCCTTTTGTATGAATGTCTATGTCCTTTCACTTACGGTGAGAGGACATTTTTAATTTAAAGAGGCAATCAATGTTAAAGTGGGGTGTAAAAAATGACTGAAACTGACAAAGCTGTAGTTTTAGACAATCAAGCAATTCGAAGAGCTTTGACAAGAGTTGCTCACGAAATCATTGAAAAGAACAAAGGGATAGAGAACTGTGTAATTGTTGGGATCAAGACGAGAGGTATTTATTTAGCAAAGCGCATTGCAAGCCGAATTGAACAAATTGAAGGCAAGAAGATTGCAATTGGTGAACTAGATATTACCTTATACCGAGATGACTTAACAACAAAAACAGAGGATCGTGAACCAATTGTAAATGGGTCCGATATACCAGTTGACATTATGAATAAAAAAGTCATCCTAGTTGATGACGTGTTATACACAGGTAGAACAGTGAGAGCAGCACTAGATGCCCTCATCGACATTGGTCGGCCGGCACAAATTCAGTTAGCTGTATTAATTGACAGAGGTCACCGAGAGTTCCCAATTCGAGCAGATTATGTCGGTAAAAATATACCAACTTCTAACTCAGAAAAAATTGTGGTTGAACTAGAAGAAATAGACAATTTAGATCAAGTAACGATTCATAAAAAGTAAATATAATACCCTTTAATGTAGTCCAGAGAGGCTAACAAAGGGGTAAACATTCCTTCTCAAAAGATAGGGATTTGTATACCTCTTTGTGTAAAAAACACAAAGATTTTTTTGTTTTTGGGTATCTTAAAATGAGGGGGAAATTCGAAATGAGTAATGAAAACCAAAAGATAGTATTAGGGATAAAAGATAAACCATCTCCAGGACTATTCGCAATACTGAGCCTGCAGCATTTATTCGCCATGTTCGGTGCAACAATTCTTGTACCATATTTAGTAGGAATTAGTCCTGGTGTAGCTCTCATCTCAAGTGGTTTAGGTACACTAGCATTTTTACTTATTACAAAGGGTCAGGTTCCGGCATACTTAGGATCATCCTTTGCTTTCATCATCCCACTTCAAACAGCAATAGCTGCAGACGGTCCTGGTGCTGCAATGATGGCAAGCTTACTTGCTGGGCTCGTATATGGGATCGTAGCTCTGTTAATAAAAGCAACTGGACATAAATGGCTTGTGAAGATTTTACCACCTGTTGTTGTTGGACCAGTTATTATCGTAATAGGTCTTAGCCTAGCTGGCACAGCAGTTGGAATGGCAATGAATGATGCTAGCGGCGCCTACAGTCTACAGCATTTTTCAGTAGCATTAGTTACATTAGCAATCGTGATTATTGCAACCATCTTTTTTAAAGGCTTTTTAAAACTAATCCCTGTCCTAATCGGGATTATTGGTGGATACGTATACGCATTATCAATCGGATTAGTTGATTTTACTGCAGTAAAAGAAGCAAAGTGGTTTGAATTGCCAGACTTTATTATCCCGTTTGTTTCATACACACCGCAGTTTTCATTAGATATGATTGCTTTAATCGTTCCAGTAGCGGTAGTTACCTTGTCAGAGCATATCGGACATCAAATGGTCTTAAGTAAGGTTGTTCAAAAAGATTTGATTAAACAACCTGGATTACATCGTTCAATTATGGGTGACGGAGTAGCAACGATGATTGCTTCACTACTTGGTGGACCACCAAATACAACATACGGAGAAAACATTGGCGTATTAGCCATCACTCGGATATTTAGTGTATATGTAATTGGCGGTGCAGCTGTTGTGGCGATTGTCTTTGGATTCAGTGGTAAAATCAACGCCTTAATTAGTACGATTCCAACACCAGTTATGGGTGGGGTATCCATTCTCTTATTCGGGATTATCGCTTCATCTGGTTTGCGGATGTTAGTAGATAGCAAAGTTGATCTTGGTGATAATCGTAACTTGGTGATTTCATCAGTTATCCTTGTAATTGGAATCGGCGGAGCATTTATCCGTGTACTTGGTTTTGAGGTACACGGCATGGCATTAGCCGCAATCATAGGTGTTTTACTTAACCTAATCCTTCCTGGCGGAGCCGTTCAGGAAGACGAAGATATATATGAGGCTCATCATGATGATGATAGCTCTGTTGCATAATGCTTCACCTTTTAAAATAACCCAGAGAGGTTATTAAGGGTGTAAGGTTTTTGCGAAAAGGGTGTTTGCTTTCTTATACCCTTATTCAAACAAAACCTTGTTTTACACCCTTACCTAAAAAAGGTAAGGGTGTTTTTAACTTTATTCAGCAGAAATACGCTGATTAAAGTTAAAGCCTCCGGCGGATGCCACAGATTTTTAAAGGAAACTTTTCGAGCCAAGCCCGAAAAAAATCTGGGCAGCAAATACGCCAAGGCGAATTTGATTATAAGAATTGGAGGAGAGAAAATGAATCATTTACTTACGATGACTGAGTTAAGCATTGAGGATATTGACCGAATTCTATTTGATGCGAGCCTGTTTGCCGAAGGAAACAAATGGAAGCTTGAAAAACAAACATTTGTTGCAAATCTATTCTTCGAACCAAGTACACGTACACGCTTTAGTTTTGAAGTAGCCGAGAAAAGATTAGGTGCAGACATCCTACAGTTAGATGAAATGACTTCAAGTGTTCAAAAGGGAGAAAGTCTATATGACACAGTAAAGACCCTTCAATCAATCGGAGCAAATGCAGTCGTGATTCGTCATCCAAGGGATGAGTATTTTAAGGAATTAATAAATGGCATCCATATTCCAATCATTAATGCAGGTGATGGATGTGGTCATCATCCTACACAATCTCTCCTTGATTTATTAACTATTAAACAAGAGTTTGCTAGATTCCAAGATTTAAATGTGTTAATCGTTGGCGATATTCGTCATAGTCGGGTTGCAAGATCCAATGCTGAAGTCCTAACGAGATTAGGCGCAAATGTTCGCTTTTCAGCTCCATTAGAATGGCAAGATGATACTAATCCTAATGGTGAATATGTAGACCTTGATAAAGGCATTAGAGAAGCAGATGTCGTCATGTTGCTGCGTATTCAACATGAGCGCCATGAGTCATCGATGGGCTTAACGAAAGAAGAATACCATGAGCAATATGGTTTAACGATTATGCGAAGCAAAAACATGAAAAAGGGTAGCATTGTTATGCATCCAGCTCCCATCAATCGTGGAGTTGAAATAGCGAGTGAATTAGTAGAAGCACAAAACTCAAGAATCTTTAAACAGATGGAAAACGGTGTATTCGTAAGAATGGCCGTACTTAAAAGAGTGTTACAACAGGTTGAAGGAGGAATTTTAATATGAGCACATTATTAAAAAATGCAAAAATTTTAAACGAACAAGGTGATTTAGTAAGTGCAGATATCAAAATCACGGATGACATGATTGAAGCGGTTGGTGCAAACCTTGATCCAACGAATTGTATGGTAATTGATGTAGAAGGAATGTTTGTATCAGCAGGTTTCGTTGATGTCCATGTCCACCTTCGTGAACCTGGAGGCGAACATAAAGAAACAATTGAAACCGGAAGTCTTTCGGCGGCAAAAGGTGGGTTCACGACAATTGCAGCAATGCCAAACACTAGACCAGTTCCAGATTCAGTTGAACAAATGAATTGGTTACAACAACGAATCAAGGATACGGCTCATGTGAATGTTCTTCCATATGCTTCTATCACCATTCGTGAGCTTGGTCAAGAACTTACGGATATGAATGGATTAAAGCAAGCAGGAGCATTCGCTTTCACTGATGACGGTGTTGGAATTCAATCTGCTGGAATGATGTTTGAAGCCATGAAGCAAGCGGCGGCGATTGATATGCCAATTGTAGCCCATTGTGAGGAAAATACGTTAATCAATAAAGGTTCTGTTCATGAGGGTGAATTTTCGAAGAAACATGGAATCAATGGAATTCCTTCTGTGTGCGAATCCGTACATATTGCAAGGGATGTTTTATTAGCTGAAGCAGCTGGCTGTCACTACCATGTATGTCATGTAAGTACAAAGGAATCAGTTCGAGTCATCAGAGATGCAAAGCGTGCAGGTATCCATGTAACAGCTGAGGTTACACCACATCATTTATTACTATGTGATGAAGACATCCCTAGCCTAGACACAAATTATAAAATGAATCCTCCATTACGTGGAAGAGAGGATCTGGAGGCCCTTATTGAAGGACTCTTTGATGGAACAATTGATTTTATCGCTACAGATCATGCACCACATGCAAGTGAGGAAAAAGCACAGGGAATGGCTCTAGCGCCATTTGGCATCGTTGGTTTAGAGACAGCATTCCCACTTCTTTATACACATTTTGTAGAAACCAATAAAATGACATTAAAGCAATTAGTAGACTTCTTAACAAATAAACCAGCAAACACATTTAAACTACCATTTGGAACCTTAGAAATTGGTAAGAATGCTGATTTAACTGTAATAGATCTAAACGCTACAGAAAAAATCGATCCAGAAAGCTTTGTTTCAAAAGGAAAAAACACACCATTTACTGGCTGGGAATGCAAAGGATGGCCGGTCATGACACTTGTAAATGGCAACATTGTATGGCAGAAAGGAAGTGTTCTAGTATGAAGCGACAGCTTATTTTAGAAGATGGGACCATTTTTGTTGGTGATGGATTCGGAAGTGAGACTGAGAAGTTTGGTGAGGTTGTTTTTAATACCGGAATGACAGGTTATCAAGAAATTTTATCAGACCCATCCTATTGTGGCCAAATAGTAACATTAACATATCCCTTAATCGGAAACTACGGTATAAATCGAGATGATTTTGAATCAATCACCCCAGCAATAAGTGGTTTTATAGTAAATGAAGTGTGTGACCATCCATCAAATTTTAGAAGTCAATTTAATTTAGACGAGTATTTTAAGTCAAAAAATATTCCAGGACTTTCTGGAATTGATACAAGAAAACTTACAAGAATTATACGTCAATATGGGACATTAAAAGGTGCTATTTGTGGAATGGGTGTCAATGTTAGTGAAGTTATCACCCAACTTGGTAATCGTACCTTACCTACTGACCAAGTAAAACAAGTTTCTACAAAAGGTTCTTATCCAAGCCCAGGTAGAGGACATCGTGTTGTTTTAGTTGATTTTGGTATGAAACACGGGATTTTACGCGAACTTAATCACCGTGACTGTGATGTAATTGTCGTTCCTTACAATGTAACAGCGGAAGAAATTCTTCGACTCAAACCTGACGGAATCATGTTAAGTAATGGACCTGGAAATCCAAAAGATGTACCTGAAGCTATTGAAATGATTAACGGCGTTTTAGGAAAGGTTCCTTTATTCGGAATTTGCTTAGGTCACCAATTATTTGCTTTAGCTGGTGGTGCCGATACTGAAAAAATGAAATTTGGACATAGAGGATCGAACCATCCGGTTAAGCACCTACAATCAGGAAAGGTTGCTATTACTTCTCAAAACCATGGTTATACAGTTAATGAAAAGTCTTTAGCTTCTACAAGACTGGAAGTAACACATATAGCACTAAATGATGGATCAGTAGAAGGACTGCGCCATTTAGATTATCCAGCATTCACTGTTCAGTATCACCCGGAGGCTTCACCTGGACCTGAGGATGCAAATAGCTTATTTAACGACTTTTTACAGATGATTGAAAACTTCAAGAAAGTAGGCGAAGAGCTATGCCAAAACGCTTAGATATTAAAACTATTCTAGTAATCGGATCAGGTCCAATCGTGATTGGGCAAGCAGCAGAGTTTGATTATGCAGGAACTCAGGCCTGCTTAGCTCTACGAGAAGAAGGCTACAAGGTAATCTTGGTTAATTCAAACCCTGCAACCATTATGACGGATGTTGAAATTGCAGATAAAGTTTATATTGAACCAATAACATTAGAATTTGTAAGCAAAATTATTCGTAAAGAAAGACCGGATGCAATCCTGCCAACACTAGGTGGTCAAACGGGCTTAAATATGGCTGTAGAACTTTCAAAATCAGGCGTTCTTGAAGAATGTGGTGTTGAAATCCTAGGGACAACTCTTTCAGCGATTGAAAAAGCCGAAGATCGTGATTTATTCCGAAGCTTAATGAACGAACTGAATGAGCCTGTGCCAGAAAGTGAGATTATCCATAACCTAGACGAAGCATACGGATTTATTGAAAAGGTAGGATACCCCGTAATTGTTAGACCAGCCTTTACCTTAGGAGGTACTGGTGGTGGAATTTGTAACAATGAGGAAGAATTGATTGAAATTGTGACAAGTGGATTGAAAAATAGTCCTGTAACACAATGTCTATTAGAAAAGAGTATTGCAGGGTTTAAAGAGATTGAATACGAAGTAATGCGCGATTCTGCAGATACTGCAATTGTAGTATGTAACATGGAAAACGTAGACCCAGTTGGTATTCACACTGGTGATTCAATTGTTGTGGCACCGAGCCAAACATTAAGTGACCGAGAATATCAGCTCTTACGAAACACATCTTTAAAAATCATCCGCGCACTTGGGATTGAAGGTGGATGTAATGTGCAGTTAGCACTTGATCCGTATAGTTTCAATTACTATATTATCGAGGTAAACCCACGTGTGAGTCGTTCTTCAGCGTTAGCATCTAAGGCGACGGGTTATCCAATTGCGAAACTTGCAGCAAAAATTGCAGTAGGTTTAACGCTTGATGAGATGATTAACCCTGTTACAGGAAAAACATATGCAGCCTTTGAACCTGCACTTGACTATATCGTTACAAAAATCCCCCGCTTTCCATTTGATAAGTTCGAGTCTGCAAACCGCCGACTTGGAACGCAAATGAAAGCCACAGGTGAAGTTATGGCAATAGGACGTAATTTCGAGGAATCCATACTAAAAGCAGTTCGATCACTCGAGTCAAATGTTTCTCATATTCAATTAGAGGATGCAACGAATGCTGATCTTGCCACAATTGAAAAGAGAATTAGGAAAGCTGGAGATGAGCGTCTATTCTACCTTGCGGAAGCAATTAGACGCGGCATCACCATTCAACAGATTCATGAATGGAGTGAAATTGATTTATTCTTCCTCCAAAAATTTGAAAATATAATCACGCTCGAAAACACAATACGGGAAAATAAAGGTGATTTAGAAACATTGACGGTGGCAAAAAAGAAAGGATTTGCTGACTCTATCATCGCGGAGTTATGGAATTCAACAGAAATTGAAATTTATGAAACTCGTAAACAAGCAGGAATAGTCCCGGTATATAAAATAGTCGATACATGTGCAGCTGAATTTGAATCAGAAACACCTTATTATTATGGAACATATGCGGATGAAAATGAATCAATTGTAACGGATAAGAAGAGTGTTATCGTTCTAGGTTCAGGTCCAATCCGAATCGGGCAGGGTGTTGAGTTCGATTATGCAACCGTTCATTCTGTTTGGGCGATTAAACAAGCTGGCTATGAAGCAATCATTATCAACAATAACCCTGAAACAGTATCAACTGACTTCAGTATTTCAGATAAGCTATACTTTGAGCCATTAACTATTGAGGATGTTATGCATATCATAGACCTTGAACAGCCTGAAGGTGTAGTTGTACAGTTTGGTGGTCAAACAGCTATCAATCTAGCAAGTTCTTTAGTTAAGCGCGGAGTGAAAATTTTGGGTACGTCTTTAGAGGATTTAGACCGTGCAGAAAATAGAGATAAATTTGAGCAAACAGTTATTTCACTTGGCATACCACAACCTAAAGGAAAAACAGCAACTTCGGTTGACGAAGCAGTTGTCATTGCGGAAGCGATCGGTTATCCAGTGCTTGTGAGACCTTCATATGTGCTAGGTGGAAGAGCGATGGAGATTGTCTATCAAACAGAAGAGCTTCTACATTATATGGAGAATGCCGTGAAAATTAACCCTGAGCATCCAGTACTAATTGACCGCTATTTAACCGGTAAGGAAATTGAAGTAGATGCCATTTCTGATGGGGAAACAGTATATATTCCAGGAATTATGGAGCACATCGAACGTGCTGGAGTACACTCTGGTGACTCGATTGCCGTATATCCACCTCAAACTTTATCAGAACATGTAAGACAACAAATCATTGACAATACGATTGCCCTTGCAAAAGGATTAAATATTATTGGTCTATTAAACATTCAATTTGTGGTCTATAACGAAGAAGTCTTTGTAATCGAAGTAAACCCAAGATCAAGCCGTACAGTCCCATTTTTAAGTAAAATAACTGGCGTACCAATGGCAAATATTGCGACAAAGGTTATTCTTGGACAATCATTACCATCACAAGGGTTTACTACAGGACTACACCCAGAAAGCGAAGGAGTTTATGTGAAGGTACCAGTTTTCTCGTTCGCAAAACTTCGCAATGTGGACATTTCGCTTGGACCAGAAATGAAATCAACTGGTGAAGTAATGGGCAAAGACTATACGCTAGAAAAAGCATTATATAAAGGCCTAGTTGCATCCGGAATCACGATTCCTAAATATGGATCTGTATTATTAACAGTAGCGGATAAAGACAAGGAAGAAGCGCTTGAAATTGCAAAACGATTCCACACAATTGGCTATCAACTTTTAGCAACAAGTGGAACTGCAAGCTACTTACAAAAAGAAAACATTCCTGTTACCGTCGTTAATAAAATTGGTTCAGATGCTCCAAACTTAATTGATGTCATTCGCCAAGGAAAAGCTCAATTTGTTATAAACACATTAACAAAAGGAAAACAGCCTGCAAGAGATGGCTTTAGAATCCGCCGTGAAACAGTTGAGAATGGAGTTGCATGTTTAACTTCACTAGATACTGCTAAAGCAATCGTGAAGGTATTAGAATCCATGACATTCTCAAGTGAAGTGATGGGTTCTCACGTGCAAAAACGTGAGGTGGTACACTCATGATTAAAAAGGAACAAATGAAAATTGTGAGCCACATTCAAATTGCTGAGGATATTTTTGAACTAACATTAGCAGGGGAATTGGTTTTGGCAATGAACGATCCGGGACAATTTGTCCACGTAAAAGTCAGTGATGGAATGGACCCTTTATTACGAAGACCTATTAGTATTGCAAATATTAATCAAGAAAAGCAAGAGTGCACACTGATTTATCGAAGGGAAGGACTCGGCACAAGAGTCCTTTCTGAAAAAAACATCGAACAATTAGTCGATGTGTTAGGTCCACTTGGAAACGGCTTTCCTGTTGAGGAAGTAGGTGTTGGTGAGACAGCCTTGCTTGTCGGTGGAGGAATTGGAGTTCCCCCACTTTATGAATTATCGAAGCGCCTCGTTGCAAAAGGTGTTAAAGTGATTCACGTCCTTGGATTCCAATCAAAATATGCTGTGTTTTATGAAGAAAAATTTAATGGGTTAGGTGAAACTTATATCGCAACAGTGGATGGAACAGTTGGAACGAAAGGTTTTGTAACAGATGTCATCTCTAATAACGGTATAATATTTGACACACTTTATTCCTGTGGACCAACACCAATGCTAAAAGCGCTTGAAGCGGCCTTCCCTGATCGAAATGCATATATCTCTTTAGAAGAAAGAATGGGCTGTGGAATTGGAGCATGTTTTGCATGTGTATGTCATCTTCAAGATGATCCGGAAGGTTATACTTATAAAAAAGTATGCAGTGATGGGCCAGTATTTAAGGTAGGAGAGGTGGTACTATGAACAGACTTCAAGTTGAACTACCAGGTTTATCACTAAAAAACCCGATCATGCCAGCATCTGGTTGCTTTGGGTTCGGAAAAGAATACTCGAAGTTTTACGATTTGAGCACATTGGGTGCAATTATGATTAAAGCAACAACTGTAGAACCAAGATTCGGAAACTCAACTCCACGAGTTGCAGAGACCAGTGCAGGGATGTTAAATGCAATTGGATTACAAAATCCAGGACTTGAGAAAGTCATGGCTGAAGAGCTTCCGTGGCTTGATCAATTCGATGTACCCATTATTGCGAATGTTGCAGGTTCACAAATTGAAGATTATGTCAAAGTCGCAAAGGAAATCTCGAAGGCATCTAACGTTCATGCATTAGAATTAAATATTTCATGTCCAAATGTAAAAACCGGTGGAATTGCATTCGGTACGATTCCAGAGGTGGCTGCAGAACTTACGAAATATGTAAAAGAAGCATCTAGTGTTCCAGTATACGTTAAATTATCACCGAATGTTTCAAACATTGTTGAAATGGCAAAAGCAATCGAAGAAGCGGGTGCAGATGGTTTAACAATGATTAATACTTTAATCGGAATGCGGATTGATCTTAAAACAGGAAACCCAATTTTAGCAAATAAAACGGGGGGCTTATCAGGTCCAGCTATCAAACCTGTTGCAATCCGTATGATTCATGAAGTGAGTCAGGCAGTGTCTATTCCGATTATCGGAATGGGTGGCGTTCAATCAGCTGAAGATGTCCTTGAATATTTTTATGCTGGTGCAAGTGCTGTTGCAGTTGGGACTGCCAATTTTGTGGACCCATATGTTTGCCCGTCAATTATTGAGGATCTTCCAAGATTACTAGATAAATATGGTTTTGAGTATATCTCGGAATGTCAGGGAAGGAGCTGGAAGTAATGCAACGACCGTTAATTATTGCTCTCGATTTTCCAAACTTACCATATGCGAAGGACTTTCTCAAGGAATTTGGGAAAGAGCCACTTTTTGTGAAAGTCGGAATGGAGCTATATTATCAAGAAGGACCATCAGTCATTCACTTCTTAAAAGAACAAGGTCATTCTATTTTCCTAGATTTAAAACTTCATGATATTCCAAATACCGTATATTCTAGCATGAAACGTTTGGCAGGTCTTGGTGTGGACTTAGTCAATGTCCATGCTGCTGGAGGACGGGGAATGATGGTTGCGGCCCGCGAAGGACTTGAAGCTGGAACTACAATGGGGCAATCGAGACCCAAGTGTATTGCTGTCACACAGCTTACGAGTACAACGGAAGAAGTGATGAGAAACGAATTACTAATCGAACGTAATTTGTTAGATGTAGTTGTCGAGTATGCAACAATGACAAAGGATAGTGGACTAGATGGAGTCGTATGTTCCTCTCTTGAAGTTCCGGTAATCAATAAAAAGCTAGGAAACGAATTTATGACAGTTACGCCTGGAATTCGCCAAGCTAGCGATGATATAGGAGATCAAGCAAGAGTTGTAACACCTGAAAAAGCACGAGAATTAGGATCAACTGCGATTGTCGTAGGTAGATCAATCACGCGAGCAAATAACCCATTACAAACATATAAACAAATGAAAGCAGCATGGGAAGGGGTACGAGTATGAATAAAGAAATAGCAGCACATTTATTAGAAATCGGGGCGGTATTTTTACAGCCAAATGAGCCATTCACATGGTCTTCAGGTTTAAAATCTCCTATTTATTGTGATAATCGAATGACTCTTTCTTTCCCACAGGTTCGCAGGGAAATTGCAAAAGGATTATCTGAATTAATTAAGATTCATTATCCTGAGGTCGAAGTTATTGCTGGAACTGCAACCGCAGGGATTCCTCATGCAGCATGGGTAAGTGATGTATTAAATATCCCAATGTGCTATGTGCGAAGTAAAGCAAAAGCACATGGAAAAGGTAATCAAATTGAAGGCAAAGTGGTTAAAGGACAAAAAGTTGTCGTAATAGAAGATCTTATTTCAACGGGGGGCAGTGCTATTACAGCAGCTGAAGCACTTCGTGAAGCAGGGTGCGAAGTATTAGGAATTGTTGCAATCTTTTCGTATCAGCTTCCAGCAGCAACAGCTAGCTTAGAAGCAGCTAATATTTCAGCTCATACCTTAACTGATTATCCAACCTTAATAAATGTTGCGCTTGATAAAAATGTCGTATCTGAAAACGATATTGAAAGCCTAAAGAGCTGGAGAGAAAATCCAGTGGACTGGTATACAACTAAAGCATAATATAAATGCCCTAGGTATTAAGCGATCCTAGGGCATTAATTTTTTTATTTATTTTCTAAGCTGCAAAATCAAGTCTTCTTGTGGTGTCACATATACGGTTTGTTGATTATCATAGATAACATAGCCAGGTTTAGAACCATTCGGTTTCTTAACGTGGCGCACAAGTGTGTAATCAACAGGTACAGAGGATGAATTTTTTGCTTTACTGAAATACGCTGCAATTGTCGCTGCCTCAAGGATTGTATCTGGTGATGGTTGTTTGCTTCTAATAATCACATGTGAACCGGGTATGCCCTTTGTATGCAACCATATCTCATCTCTTGCTGCAAGTTTATTTGTTAAATAATCATTTTGTTTATTGTTTTTACCGACAAGGATTTCTGTCCCATCACTTGCTACATAGCGCTCAATAGAAGGTTTTATTGGTTTCATCTTCTTATTTCCTTTTTGTTGCTTTTTCTTCAAATAACCTTCTTCCATAAGTTCCTCGCGGATTTCCTGCAAATCCTTTGGAGCAGCTGATTCAATTTGCTGCAATAGAGACTCGAAATAAGCAATCTCTTCGTTAGCTTTCGCAATTTCATGCTCTACATAGGAAACAGCATTCTTTGCCTTTTGATACTTTGAAAAATAACTTTGCGCATTTTCAGAGGGTGACTTTTGTGGGTGTAGAGGGATTTTCACCATTTCATTTTCCCCTGAGTAATAATTTAGTACTTCAATTTCCTTGTCGCCTCGGGTTATCGCATACATATTCGCTGTCAGAAGTTCACCAAAGAGCTTATATTTTTCAGCTTTTTCGGACTCGACTAAGGTTGCTTCAAGTTTTTTAATTTTTTTCTCATTTTTTGTTTTCTCATTATGGATAAAACGTTCTAAATCATTGCCTTGCTGCTTAACCCGATCACGTTCTGCTTTTCCAAAATAAAAACGATCGAGCATTTCACTAATTGTAGTGAATGCCTTAGCCTCACCACCAATATGATGTAAAGGAAGGATATAGAAAAAATCCTTTTGTCCCTTTGTTATGATTTGTGGTGTAAATTGATTTTGTTTGATTATTGATATCATTGATAAAAAAGGATCAGGTAATGTTTTTTGATTAGCTATACCGGCGCGAAATACAACTTCTTTTGCAAATACAGGGGAGATCCCAGAAAATTTTTGCACAATCTGCTGATCTAATCGACCAGCATTAAAATCAATTTTTTTCAAGAATGTCTCTTCATCGACTGTAAAAGGATTAATCTTTTCCTGAGCAGGCGGAAAAACATATGTATACCCTGGCAATACAGTACGATGACGATTGACTGCTGCTGAAATATGCTTAATGCTATCAAGGATTATCTGTTTTTCAGAATCAACGAGGACGATGTTACTATGTCTACCCATAATTTCAATAATCAGTTGTTTTAGAGAGACATCACCAAGTTCATTTCGGCCTTTAATATCAAAAATAATTATTCTATCCATATCAACTTGACGGATATTTTCGATGATACTGCCCTCTAGATGTTTGCGGAGTAACATACAAAACATCGGCGGCTCATGTGGGTTATCATATAACTCATTTGTTAAATGGATACGGGCATAACTTGGGTGTGCTGAAAGGAGTAGCTTATGATTCTTTCCATTTGAACGAACCTGAAAGATAAGTTCATTTTTATATGGTTGATAGATTTTTGAAATCCTACCACTATCTAGTGTTTTTTGTAATTCATTCACAATTGCATGTGTGAAGATTCCATCGAATGTCATACGTGTTTCCTCTTTTCCATATCAATAGAAGACAGTGTCTTCCAGTTCCTCTTCAATGTTATTGTACCAATAAATAGGTAACTTAGAAAAAGTATAGCATTTTTTTGGACGAGACTGAATAAGCTTTCATAGATAGAATTTACTTCATCAGAAGTACGCCACTTCTGATGAAGTAATTCAGCCTCCGGCGGATACCTCGATTTTTCGAGCATAAGTTCAAAGACTATTTACGCCACTTCCTTTGGCAACATCTTTGAATCCCACAACCTGTGGGCCTAAAAATTGGGAGGCAAATACGCGAAGGTTCATTTGATTATGATTTAATGTGAGGGGTGTGTAAAAGACGGATGAAATGGTATGAGCTTAGATCAGAAGAGGTCGAAAAAAAAGTTAATACAAGCCTTTCTCATGGTCTTTCCGACCAAGAAGTAAAGCAGCGACAAAAGCAATTTGGATATAATGAATTGAAGGAAGCCGAACGCGCTTCAGCAATTTTGCTTTTTTTAGCTCAATTTAAGGACTTTATGGTTCTTGTATTACTTGCTGCAACCTTGATTTCTGGGTTGTTAGGGGAATACATTGATGCTATCGCAATTATGGCTATAGTTTTAATTAATGGGTTTTTGGGTTTTTTCCAAGAACGAAAAGCAGAAAAATCGCTTCAAGCCTTAAAGGAACTCTCCGCACCACAGGTGAATGTTTTTCGAAGTAATGAATGGGTTCGTATTCTTTCAAAGGAACTCGTTATAGGTGATATCATAAAATTCACCAGTGGTGATCGTATAGGTGCGGATGTGCGTTTAATTGATGTCAAAAGCTTAGAAATTGAGGAATCCGCACTTACAGGGGAATCTGTGCCTGTTACAAAGCATGTTGAACCGATTCGTGAGGGTGATGTCTCCCTCGGTGATCAAGAAAATATGGCATTTATGGGCACAATGGTTACACGTGGTAGTGGTGTAGGTATCGTGGTAGGAACTGGTATGAATACAGCGATGGGCCAAATTGCAGAACTCCTTCAATCAGCCGAAGCGATGATTACTCCATTGCAAAGAAGATTGGAGCAATTAGGTAAGGTTTTAATCACCGTAGCATTAATTTTAACCCTCTTAGTTGTGGTTGTAGGTGTTATAAATGGACATGAGCTTTATGAAATGTTCCTAGCGGGAGTTTCATTGGCTGTTGCTGCAATACCTGAAGGATTGCCGGCCATTGTTACTGTTGCCCTTTCTTTAGGTGTTCAAAGAATGATTAAGAAAAATGCAATTGTCCGACGCTTGCCTGCAGTTGAAACTTTGGGCTGTGCTTCGGTCATATGCTCAGATAAAACAGGAACGATGACTCAAAACAAGATGACGGTTACACATCTTTGGTCTGGTGGCAAAACTTGGTCTGTAACAGGTACAGGGTATGATGTAGATGGAAAATTTTTCTCGGGGGATAGAGAAATCAAACCATCAGAACATAAGACTCTTCAACAATTATTAACTTTTGGAGTGTTGTGTAATAATGCATCATTAAAGCAGAAGGATGATGATATTATTCTTGATGGAGACCCAACTGAAGGAGCTTTACTTGTTGCGGGTATTAAAGCAGGACTTACAAATCAATTATTAGCTGAGCAATTTGATATTGTTGAAGAGTTCCCATTTGATTCTGCAAGAAAAATGATGAGTGTCATTGTAAAAGATAGAGCTGGAAATCAATTTGTTGTTACAAAGGGTGCACCAGATGTATTACTAGGAGTTAGTAAATCGGTCCTTTGGGACAATAAACAGCAGCCATTAACGGTAGGGTACGAGAATGAGATTAAGGATGCGATTGAGAGCTTAGCCTCAGATGCTCTTCGTACTATTGCAGTTGGCTTTAAACAATTACGGCCAAACCAAAAGTTAGTGTCGGAAAGCGAAGCTGAAAGCGAATTAACCTTTATTGGGGTTCAAGGAATGATTGATCCGCCAAGACCAGAAGTAAAAGATGCAGTTAAAGAATGTAAAGATGCTGGCATTAAGACAGTTATGATTACAGGAGACCATTTAATTACAGCAAAAGCGATTGCTACACAGCTTGGTATTCTACCTCCAGGGGGTAAAGTGCTAGATGGGTATGCTCTTTCTAAAATGGATGTAGAAGAGCTAGAGGAAATTGTCGATGATGTCTATGTATATGCAAGGGTGTCACCTGAACATAAATTAAAAATTGTAAAAGCACTTCAAAGCAGGGGCCATATTGTTGCGATGACAGGTGATGGTGTAAACGATGCACCGGCAATTAAAGCATCCGATATCGGAATTGCGATGGGCATTACAGGTACAGATGTAGCAAAAGAAGCATCTTCGTTAGTATTACTTGATGATAACTTTGCGACGATTAAAGCAGCTATTAAAGAAGGCCGAAATATCTATGAAAATATTAGAAAGTTTATCCGTTATTTATTAGCTTCTAATGTTGGTGAAATACTTGTGATGTTATTCGCGATGTTAATGGGCTTACCATTACCACTCGTACCAATCCAAATCCTTTGGGTTAACCTGGTAACGGATGGATTACCAGCAATGGCGCTTGGACTTGATCAACCAGAGAGCAATTTGATGAAACATGGCCCACGCCATCCAAAAGAAGGGGTTTTTGCAAGAGGATTGGGCTGGAAAATTGTCAGCCGCGGCTTTTTAATAGGGATAGCAACCTTGGCTGCATTTATGGTTGTCTATCATAGGGATCCGAGCAATTTAGGATATGCCCAAACCATTGCGTTTGCAACTCTTGTAATGGCCCAGCTTATCCACGTATTTGATTGTCGTAGTGAACGGTCTATTTTCCACCGGAATCCATTCCAAAATATGTACTTAGTATGGGCGGTCATCTCATCTATCGTACTAATGTTAGTTGTAATTTACTATCCACCATTACAACCGGTCTTCAAGACGTACGCAATTGAACCAAGAGATTGGCTCCTAGTTATTGGAATGTCAGCAATTCCAACATTCCTATTAGCAGGATCATTATTAACGAACAAACGTTCCGTGGCTCGTGCATAAAGTGCTAGGCTTGGATTTTAGTGATGAAACTATGTTATAATTCGTGAGGTAATGGAGTATGCACTCTATTACCTTTTTTCTTTCTTGTTGAAATCTTTAAAAACTATTCGATTTTAATAAACAATGGTAAAATAAGTATAGAAATAAGAAATTTTATCTATAAAGTAATGTCTCTTTTATGTTAGATTGGAAGTGAAAAGATGATAGCAAGTATGACAGGTTATGGTCGTGCCAATAAGGAAATGGATGGCTACACCGTTCATGTTGAACTGAAATCTGTAAACCATCGATTCTGTGAAATCAATATAAGATTACCTAGACAACTACTGTTTCTTGAGGATAAAATAAAAAAAGCGATATTAGAGCATGTAAAAAGAGGCCGTGTCGAAGTATTTTTAAATATTGAAGGTGAAGGACTAGTTACGAAAGCAATTTCCATTGACTGGGATTTATTAGAAGAGCTCGTTTTAACAACCAAAGTCATCCAAGAAAAATACCAACTTAGTGATCAAATTACTTCACAGCAGCTACTTTCAAACGAAAATATTCTTTCATTTGAAGAGAAGGAAATGGAGAATAATGAACTAGAATCAACGGTCCTTGAGGTGATTCAAAGTGCTACACTCCGATTAAAACAAATGAGGGAAGCTGAAGGAAAGTCATTAATGGAAGTGATTTTCTCTTATCTCGACCTAGTAGCAGATAATGTACATACTATTAAAGAATATGCACCAATTGTGGTTACTCAGTATCGCGATCGAATTGAAAAAAGGATCAAAGAATATGTGGGGAATGAATTTGATGAAAATCGTATCCTTACGGAGGTCGCTCTATTTGCAGAAAAAGCTGATATCAGTGAAGAACTGACCCGTCTCGAAAGTCATATAAGTCAGTTTAAACAAACTGCAAGTACGAATGAACCTATTGGCCGAAAACTCGATTTTATCGTACAAGAAATGAATAGGGAAACCAATACAATCGGTTCAAAGGCGAATGATCCTACGATTGCAAAACATGTAGTGGAAATAAAAAGTTTACTAGAGAAAATAAAAGAGCAAGTTCAAAATATTGAATAAGCTTGATTATAAAGCCATTATCACGGCAAAAATAGAGGGGTACTTATTGGGGGAGTTTACGTGCAAATCAAATTAATAAATATCGGATTCGGGAATATTGTCTCGGCCAACAGAATTATTTCGATTGTGAGTCCCGAATCTGCTCCGATTAAACGAATCATTCAAGATGCTCGTGATCGAGGAATGCTCATTGATGCTACATACGGAAGAAGAACGCGTGCGGTTATGATTATGGATAGTGACCACATTATACTATCCGCAGTCCAGCCTGAGACGGTTGCACAGAGACTATCAAAAGAAGATGAGCTAACAGACGAAGGGTAGGTATTAGAACGAATGAAAGAAAGAGGTTTACTAATTGTTTTATCAGGTCCATCTGGTGTCGGGAAAGGTACTGTTCGAAAAGCTATTTTTTCTCAGCCTGATACAAAATTCCAATACTCTATTTCGATGACGACAAGAAAACCCCGCGAGGGTGAAGTAGATGGTGTAGATTACTTCTTTAAATCGAGAGAAGAGTTTGAGGAATTAATAAAAAACGACAAGCTTCTAGAATGGGCAGAGTATGTAGGGAACTATTATGGAACCCCAATTGACTATGTAGAGTCAACCTTACAGGAAGGTAGAGATGTATTTCTAGAAATAGAGGTACAAGGTGCACTTCAAGTAAGAAAAGCATTCCCAGAGGGGTTATTCATTTTCTTAGCGCCGCCAAGTTTGAAGGAATTAAAAAACAGGATTGTGACGAGGGGTACTGAAACTGATGATTTAATTCTCAACAGAATGAAGGTAGCAAAAGAAGAAATTGAAATGATGGACGCTTATGATTATGTAGTTGAAAATGATCAAGTAGAACTTGCATGCGATCGAATTAATGCAATTGTAACGGCTGAACATTGCCGAAGAGATCGAGTAGCAAGACGATATAAAAAAATGCTGGAGGGTGATTTTTAAATGTTAAATCCATCTATAGATTCATTATTAAATAAATTGAATTCCAAGTACACACTTGTAACTGTTGCTGCAAAAAGGGCAAGAGAAATGCAAGAGAAGAATAACGGAATGGTGCAGAAGCCTGTATCTTTTAAATCAGTTGGTAAAGCATTAGAAGAAATTGATGCCGGTTTACTTTTTTATTCGACTGACAAGAAAACCGCTGTTGATACTACACCAACAATTACTGAATAACCAAAAATAACAACCTCTCTTGTAGGTTGTTATTTTTTTAAGATATGTCTAGCCTAAGCGCCAAGTCCTAGAAGTTATAAGCCAAATTCACCACCGAAATTAAGAATTTGGTGCGTGATTAGATTTTTGCTTGTCAGTGCTAAGCAATGGGATTTAGCTTTTCTATAAAAGGGGGATTCAAGTGCTAAATAAAAAAATATTACTATGCGTGAGTGGTGGAATTGCGGTGTACAAGGCAGCAGCTTTGACAAGCAAGTTAACCCAAGCAGGAGCTCAAGTAAAAGTAATTATGAGCGAATCTGCAATGAAATTTGTTACGCCATTAACATTCCAAGCTTTGTCCAGGAATGATGTATATTTTGATACATTTGATGAAAAAAATTCGGCTGTTATTGCCCATATTGATCTTGCAGATTGGGCCGATTTAGTTGTAGTTGCACCTGCGACAGCAAATATAATCGGTAAACTCACAAATGGAATTGCAGACAATATGATTACGACAACATTGCTTGCAACTACCGCCCCTGTATGGATTGCTCCTGCAATGAATGTCCATATGTATGATCATCCTGCTGTAAAACGAAATATCGAAATCTTAGCTCGGGATGGATATCAATTTATTGAACCTTCTGAAGGGTATTTGGCATGTGGGTATGTTGGAAAAGGACGCCTTGAAGAGCCTGAAAAAATTGTTGAACTTATTACTGCTCATTTTTCTGAAAAACCAATTTTACAAGGTAAAAGGGTCTTAATAACTGCTGGGCCAACACGTGAGAAACTTGATCCTGTCCGATTCTTCACTAATCGTTCAACCGGTAAAATGGGGTATGCTCTTGCAGAGGCTGCAGGTAAAGCGGGTGCAGAAGTAATCTTGATTTCTGGACCGACTAATCTACCAGTTCCACCTAAAGTTAGAGTGATATCAGTTGAATCTGCAGAAGAGATGTTTACACAAGTGATGTCCCATTATCAACAAAGTGATATTGTCATAAAATCTGCAGCTGTTGCAGATTATCGTCCTAAGCAAGTCTATGATGGAAAAATGAAAAAGAAAACGGGTGACCTTGTCCTAGAACTAGAAAGAACAACCGATATATTAAAAACGTTAGGAGAAAAAAAGGATCATCAATTATTAATTGGTTTTGCTGCTGAAACAGATAATATAGATGAATATGCAAAACGCAAACTTACCTCGAAAAACCTTGACATGATCGTTGCGAATAATGTGACGACACTAGGGGCGGGTTTCGGTACTGATACAAATGTAGTAACGCTTTTTAAAAAGGATGGAACACAAAAAGATTTGCCGATGATGACTAAACTTGAAGTTGCAAAAGCAATACTTCAAGAAGTGAAAAAGCTCTTGGATGGCGAGAATAAATGAAAATCGCAAGCATAATCGTCGATGTTCCGGCAATGCAAACAGATAAAACCTATGATTATCTAGTTCCTGATAAATGGAAGGACATCGTCGTACCTGGTATGAGGGTCGTTGTTCCATTTGGTCCCCGCAAAGTGCAGGGATTCGTTTTGTGCCTATCAGCTGAGGGAGAAGTGGAAAAATTAAAGGAAATTCATTCCTTGCTTGACCTTACACCTGCCTTGAACGAGGAGCTTCTTCATATTGGGAAATGGTTAACAGAAAAAACGCTTTGTTTTACAATCTCTGCATTACAAGCGATGCTTCCATCAGCCATGCGGGCCAAATATGAAAAAGAAATAAGATTACTTGAACCTTCAAACAGAAGTGAATTGGAGCCAGCCATTCAAGCTTCTTTTATCCAACATGATGTGATTAGTTGGGAAGATGCAGAAAAAAATGATTTACTACATATTTACCAAAAGGATATAAAAAAAGGTCTCCTTGAAGTTGTCTACAAAGTAAAAAATCGTAGCAACAAGAAGACAATGAAGCAGGTGCAGCTTTCGATTTCAGTAGCGGAGACTGAAAAAATAATCCACGAACTTCCAGCAACTGCTAATAGACAAAAAGAGGTACTTGTCTATTTTTTAAAGGACAATAAGCCAATCTTTTTAAAGGAACTTTTACAGAAGGTTGGCGTGACAGATAGCACGATTCGAACAATGGTCAAAAAGGGTTTTCTTTCAGAAAGAAATGTTGAGGTATACCGGGATCCATATGCGGACAAGCATTTTGAACAGACTACACCAATGCCACTAACAACGGAACAACAAAAAGCGATTTCTCCTATCCTTGCCTCAATTGAGGATGTTCTTCATAAGGTGTTTTTAATGTATGGTGTTACAGGAAGTGGGAAGACCGAGGTCTATATGCAGGCAATTGATGCAGTCTTAAAAAGAGGTAAAGAAGCGATCGTGCTTGTGCCAGAAATCTCTCTGACCCCACAAATGGTAAGTCGCTTTAAGGGCCGATTTGGCTCTCGGGTTGCCGTTATGCATAGTGGCCTAGGAATCGGAGAGAAATATGATGAATGGCGAAAGATATACCGTAAGGAAGTTAGTGTTGTAGTTGGGGCCAGATCTGCTATTTTTGCACCGTTTGAGAACCTCGGAATCATCATTATTGATGAAGAACATGAATCCAGTTATAAACAGGAAGACAATCCACGATATCATGCGAGAGATGTTGCTATTTTTCGTGGGCAACTCCATAATGCCCCTGTTATTTTAGGAAGTGCGACACCGACGCTTGAATCCTTCGCACGAGCCTCTAAGAATGTTTATGAGCTCGTAACATTAAAGGAAAGAGTTAATCAAAGACCACTACCAAGTGTTGAAATCGTAGATATGCGTGAGGAATTACGCAACGGCAATCGTTCCATGTTTTCAGGTTCTTTATTTGAAAAATTAACTGAGCGACTTGAACGAAATGAACAATCGGTTTTATTTTTAAATAAGCGAGGGCATTCCTCGTTTGTCATGTGTAGGGATTGCGGATATGTCGCAAATTGCCCACACTGTGAAATTTCGCTAACCTATCATAGAACACATCACCGTTTAAAATGTCATTATTGTGGTTACGAAACATTCATGCCTAATACTTGCCAAGAGTGTGGAAGTGAGCATATTCGCTTCTTTGGAACAGGCACTCAGAAGGTGGAAGAAGAACTTGCTAAGGTATTACCAGAAGCAAGGGTCATTCGAATGGATGTAGATACAACAAGCCGAAAAGGTGCCCATGAGAAGTTATTAAAAGAATTTGGTGATCGAAAAGCTGATATTTTATTAGGTACACAAATGATTGCAAAAGGATTAGATTTTCCAAATGTTACATTAGTTGGTGTATTAACGGCTGATACCATGCTTAACCTGCCAGATTTTCGCTCATCCGAAAAAACGTTTCAGCTTCTTACACAAGTCAGTGGTAGAGCGGGACGCCATGAGTTGCCAGGTGAGGTTGTGATTCAGAGTTATACTCCTGAACATTATAGTATAGAGCTCGCGAGCCATCATGATTATGACAGCTTTTATCAGAATGAAATGAGAATTAGAAAAGCTCATGCTTATCCACCTTATTACTATCTGGCTTTAGTAACCATCACACATCCAGAATTAACGAAAACGGTGGATGTTGCTGAGAAGATTGCAATCTATTTACGAAAATCTTTATCTAATCAGTCCATTATTTTAGGACCGGTAACCTCACCAATTGCTCGGATTAATAATAGATATCGATACCAATGCATGATAAAATACAAAAATGAGCCAAATCTTAATAAACTTTTAAAAGGGATAGTAGATCGTTATCAACGTGAAATTTCACAAAACTCACTTACACTTTCCATTGACTTAAACCCATATATTATGATGTAGTTTAAACTTCTGAAAAAAGAGAGAGACTAGTAGAAATGAGCAAGGCGCCCCTATTCCAGCTAGGGCAGGCCACGACCTGTGCCTGTCGCTGGAATCCTAACCGTCCGGCAAGTGCGACAAGCGTATGCCGAGCGATGACAGTTTTTTACCTACAGAAGCGATTGACTTATGGCTCCAGACGATGGCGCCTGGAACTAGATATGTAAAAAAGTAGAATGTTGGAGGAACACACTTGTCAGTATTACCAATTGTAAAATACCCTAATGAAATACTAGAGGTAGAATGTGAAAAGGTGACAACCTTTGATCGGAAATTATCAAAACTAATTAAAGATATGTATGATACAATGCTTGAAGCGGATGGTGTTGGCTTAGCTGCCCCTCAAGTTGGAATTGCAAAACAAATCGCAATCGTTGATATTGGAGACGAAAGCGGACTTATTGAACTTATTAATCCCGTGATCCTTGAGCGTAGAGGTGAACAGGTGGGTCCTGAAGGCTGTCTCAGTTTTCCGGACCTTTTTGGTGAAGTTACACGCAATGATTACGTAAAAGTAAGAGCTCAGAACAGAAGAGGGAAAACATATATAATTGAGGCAAGAGAATTCTTGGCCCGTGCGATTCAACATGAAATCGATCATCTCCACGGTATATTATTTACCTCGAAGGTGAACCGTTTTTATGAAGAAGGAGAAATTGAAGGGTAGGTAATTACATGGAACGTATTGTATTTATGGGTACACCGGACTTTTCAGTACCTGTTTTACGTCAAATAATCGAAGATGGATATGAAGTTGTTGCAGTAGTAACGCAACCGGACAGACCGGTTGGTAGAAAAAGAGTTTTAACCCCTCCTCCTGTAAAGGTTGAGGCATTAAATCATCGCATACCAGTCCTACAACCAAATAAAATTCGTGAAAAAGAAGAAATTGAAAAAGTATTAAGTTATAAGCCTGATTTAATCGTAACTGCTGCTTTCGGGCAAATTCTCCCTAATGAATTATTGGAAGCACCTAAGTTTGGATGCATAAATGTACATGCATCCTTACTTCCTGAGCTTAGAGGTGGTGCACCAATCCATTATTCAATTCTCCAGGGGAAGAAAAAAACAGGTGTTACTATCATGTATATGGTTGAAAAGCTAGATGCGGGGGACATTTTAACTCAAGTTGAAATTCCAATATCAGAAACAGACCATGTTGGTTCTTTACATGATAAATTAAGTGTTGCAGGTTCAAAGTTATTATCTGAAACTATTCCTTTGCTTTTAGCAGATAAAATAACACCAATAAAACAGGATGATTCTAAGGCAACATTTGCATCAAATATTAAGCGGGAACAGGAAAAGATAGACTGGACAAAAGATGGAGAAGATATTTACAACCATATACGTGGACTTCACCCGTGGCCAGTTGCTTATACCACTTTAAATGGCGATGTAATGAAAATATGGTGGGGCCACAAGGTTCCTTCTACAACTTATGCAAAGAGCGGAACGGTTGTTTCAATTGAAAAAGATGGGTTTATTGTTTCGACTGGGAATACTACTTATATAAAAATCACCCAACTTCAGCCTGCCGGTAAGAAAAAGATGAGTGCAGAGCAATTCATGATGGGGTCGAGTATACAGGTGGGAACTCAGCTAGGAGACAAAAATGACGAAAACTAATGTTAGAAATGTAGCACTTGAAATCTTATTGCAAATTGAAAAAAATCAAGCATATAGCAATCTTCTTTTAAATCAAATGATAAAAAAGCATGAGGTTAAAGGAAAGGATGTAGGATTACTTACAGAGATAGTATACGGAACAATTCAACGACGTGATACATTGGATTATTATTTAGTTCCGTTTTTGAAAAAGAGTAAAAAACTTGATCAATGGGTAAAAATCTTATTAAGACTTTCCTTATATCAAATGATTTATTTAGACCGAGTACCTGAGCGAGCAATCTTTTTTGAGGCAGTTGAAATCGCCAAAAGAAGAGGGCATAAAGGTACCGCTTCGCTGGTGAATGGTGTTTTACGTTCCGTTCAACGAGAGGGTTTGCCTTCATTAGACCAAATAACTGATGAAGCTGAAAGAATTGCTGTTGAAACCAGTCACCCTATCTGGCTTGTCAAGCGTTGGGCTCAACAAATTGGAATAGAAGAAACTCGGAAAATGTGTGAGGTAAATTGTACCCCACCAGAGCAAACGGGGCGTATTAATAGCCTGGTTACAACGAGAGAAAAACTTATTCAAATGCTAAAAGAAGAGGATATCGAAGCTGTTGAAGGTGATGTTTCTCTTGATGCGATTAAGGCTGTTCGTGGCAATTTAATTCATTCAAAGACATTTAAAGAAGGATATTTTACAATCCAAGATGAAAGCTCAATGCTGGTTGCGAGAGCACTTGGTGTTGAAAAAGGTGATCAAATCCTCGATAGCTGCGCAGCACCTGGCGGTAAAACAACACATATCGCCGAACTACTAGGAAACACGGGCAAGGTTTACTCACTGGATCTACATGAACATAAAATAAAATTGATTAATGAAGCAGTGAAACGATTAGGTATTGAAAATGTAGAGACAAAAGCCCATGATAGTCGAAAGGCTAGGGAAATCTTTGAGGATCAAAAGTTTGATAAAATTCTTGTGGATGCACCGTGCTCAGGATTTGGCGTCATAAGAAGGAAACCGGATATTAAATATACAAAATCAGTATCAGACAATCATAACCTTGCAAAAATACAGTTAGACATACTAACTGAGGTTTCATCTTTATTAAAAAAAGATGGTATACTCGTGTATAGCACATGTACAATAGATTACGAAGAAAATGAAGGGGTAGTTAAAACCTTTATCGAACTTAATCCCGATTTTATTCTGGATGAAACAATACAAAATAATCTTCCTGAAATAGTGAAACCATATATTAAAAATGGACAACTACAGCTTTATCCACATTATTTTGGTACGGATGGATTTTATATTGCAAGATTAAGAAAGCAGGTGTAATGTAATTGGAAGAAGTACAAACAACGAGAAGAAAAAAACAAAATTTACCGAGTTCTAAACCATCAATTTATTCACTTCAATTAGAGGAACTTGAAAAATGGCTAATCGAAAATGGAGAGAAGAAATTTCGTGGAAACCAGATTTTTGAATGGCTTTATACGAAGCGTGTAACAACATTTGACGAGATGACGAACCTTTCAAATTCATTAAGACAAAATCTAGCTGAGCATTTTACAATTACGACTCTTAAAACAATTATTCAGCAAACATCAGCTGACGGTACAATGAAATTTTTATTTGAACTTCATGATGGCTATTCGATTGAAACAGTGCTCATGAGACATAGCTATGGGAACTCGATTTGTGTAACAACACAAGTTGGATGCCGTATTGGTTGTACGTTCTGTGCTTCAACGTTAGGTGGACTCAAACGTAATTTAGAAGCTGGCGAAATCGTCGCTCAAGTTGTCAAGGTGCAAAAAGCACTAGATGAGCTAGGTGAACGTGTGAGCCATTTAGTTATAATGGGTATAGGTGAGCCATTTGATAACTATGATCAAATGCTTTCATTCCTAAAAATCATTAACCATGATAAAGGCTTAAATATTGGTGCTCGTCATATTACCGTTTCAACAAGTGGGATCATTCCAAAAATCTATAAATTTGCAGATGAAAAATTACAAATAAATTTTGCAATCTCTTTACATGCACCTAATACCGAAATTAGAAGTAAGTTAATGCCGATTAATCGTGCATATAAACTACCTGATTTAATGGAAGCTGTACGTTATTATATTGATAAAACAGGGAGAAGAATTAGCTTTGAATATGGGTTGTTTGGTGGAGTCAATGATCAAGTTGAACATGCCGAAGAACTAGCAGAGCTACTAAAGGGAATTAAATGTCATGTGAATTTAATTCCAGTCAATTATGTTCCTGAGCGCGATTATGTTCGAACACCACGAGAGCAAATTTTTGAATTTGAAAAGACATTAAAGAAGCATGGTGTGAATGTGACAATTCGACGTGAACAAGGTCATGATATTGATGCGGCCTGTGGTCAATTACGTGCAAAGGAGCGTAAAGAGGAGACGAGGTGAACATATGAGGTCGTTCTTTTTGACAAACCGGGGAAAAGTAAGACAAATCAATGAAGATAGTTGTGGTGTATACCATAACAAAGCAGGACAAGTATTAGCTGTAGTGGCTGATGGAATGGGTGGTCACCGAGCTGGTGATGTTGCGAGTAGTATGACAACATCCCAGCTACGGTCTTATTGGGAGCAAGTTGACAAGGTGACAACATCCGAATCGGCAGAAGAGTGGTTAAAAGAGTATATTTCTAAAATAAATTCAAACCTATACACACATTCACAGGAAAATAATGAATGCAAAGGTATGGGAACGACTGTTGTGGCTGCTATTTGTACAGAGTTGTTTTCAACTGTAGCCCATATTGGAGACAGCCGCTGTTATGTTCTAAACAGTCACGGGTTCAAACAAATTACCGAGGATCATTCACTTGTCAATGAACTTGTTCGTTCTGGTCACATTTCCAAGGAAGATGCAGAGCATCATCCACGTAAAAATGTCGTTTTACGTGCGTTAGGAACAGAAACTCATGTTCAAATGGACCTGAAAACCCTTATTTTAGATGAAGGGGACATGCTTTTAATTTGCTCTGACGGCTTATCTAATAAAGTCCCAGAGTCCGAATTAAAAAGCATTCTTGAAAGTGACGAAAGTATTGAAAACAAGAGTGAACAACTTATCCAATTAGCCAATGATAATGGTGGAGAAGATAATATCACACTCGTAATCGTCGATTACACACCTGAAAGTGAGGGAGAATAACCCTATGCTTATTGGAAGACGATTAAGTGGTCGATATAAAATTCTCGAGGTTATTGGTGGAGGCGGGATGGCCAATGTCTATCTTGCTCGAGATATTATTCTAGAAAGAGACGTAGCCATTAAAGTGCTGCGGTTAGATTTCTCCAATGATGAAGAATTTATAAAACGATTTAGAAGAGAAGCACATGCGGCTACAAGTTTGGCGCACCCAAATGTTGTAAGTATCTATGATGTTGGGGAAGAAGAGGATATTTATTATATAGTAATGGAATATGTTCCTGGCCAAACCTTGAAACAATACATACAACGGAATGCACCGCTTCATCCAAAAGAAGCGATTAATATTATGTTGCAGTTGACATCTGCAATCACCCATGCCCATCAAAATCAAATTGTTCACCGTGATATCAAACCACAAAATATTTTAATTGATCACGATGGTACTGTTAAGGTAACAGATTTTGGAATAGCAGTTGCGCTAAGTTCAACAACGATTACTCAAACAAACTCTGTACTTGGTTCAGTTCATTATTTATCACCAGAACAAGCACGGGGTGGAATGTCAACTAGGAAGTCAGATATATATTCACTCGGTATCGTGATGTTTGAATTATTGACAGGTCGAGTACCTTTTGAAGGTGAATCAGCCGTATCTATTGCCTTAAAGCATCTACAATCAGATACCCCATCACCCAAAAGATGGAATGCGACCATTCCACAGAGTGTTGAAAATGTTATTTTAAAAGCAACAGCAAAAGATCCATTTCATCGTTATGATTCCGTTGATGAGATGGAAGAGGATTTGCAGACTGTGTTATTTCCAAATCGAGTAAATGAAGAAAAATTTGTGATTCCTGATATGGATGATGAAGTCACAAAGGCAATTCCAATAATTAAGGATAATAGTCCATTATCAAGTTCTGAAACAATGGTAAGAGATTCTCAAAAGAATTCAAAACCAGTTGATCAGGACGAACCAAAGAAAAAGCAGAAAAAGAAAAAGAAAAAGAAGAATAAGCTTTTAGTTACACTTGCAATTATCTTTTTCTTAATTCTTGCTGCTGGAGTTGCTGCAGTAACAATTTTCCCAGCCTTATTTTTACCGAAGGATGTCGAAGTTCCAGATGTCTCAAACATGACATACGATCGAGCTGTTAACAAATTAGAGGAAGCTGGATTTACGATTGGTGACACGATTGAAGTCAGTGACCAAGAAGTAAAAGAAGGCTATATTGTTCGTACTGATCCTGAAGCAGGAGATTCGGTTAAGGAAGGCGCCACTATTGATTTATATGAAAGTACTGGTAAAGAGAAAGTGGCTTTTAAAGATTATGTCGGTAGAAATTTCGAAGAAGTAAAAGATAAGTTATTAAATAAAGAAAAATATTTAGCTGTGTTTTCAGAAGAAGAATTTTCTGACAGTGCTCGAGGAACAATCCTTAGCCAATCAATTGACGAAGGAGAAGAGGTTGTACCAGAAGAAACAGAAGTAACTTTTACAATAAGTAAGGGACTTGAAACTATTAAACTTGCTGATTTAACAAAATATCCTGCAAATGCTCTCGACGAATATTCGAATAGTACTGGTTTGATAATTGACTATGCTGAGGAGCAACACTCAGATGAAATTCCTGCTGGCCAGGCGATTTCACAAACACCTGCAGCAGGTTCTGAATTAACAAAGGGTGCTAAGGTTAAAGTAATTATGTCAAAAGGTCCCGAGCCTAAAGAGCCAAAAGAAGTAAAACAAACCATAACAATCGATTATACGCCGGATGAAGAAGAAATCCCGCAGTTAGTGGAAATTTATATTCAGGATGCGAATAATAACATCACCAAAGTTTATGATGAATTTGAACTCACTGAAAAACGTTCAATTGAACTTACCTTTGTGATTAACCCAGGTGAAACGGCCGAATACATGGTTTTAATAAATGGAAAATTAAATCAGCGAGATAAAATTCCGTATCCAGAAGAATAGGCGTCAATAGATAGTGTGAATTTTAAGCTACCTGACAAATGTCGTGGTGAATGAATTGAAACAAGGAGTGAAACTATGCCAGAAGGCAAAATTATTAAAGCATTAAGCGGATTTTATTATGTCCAAGGTGAAAACAGTGAACTGATTCAATGTCGTGGTAGAGGGGTATTTCGTAAAAATAAAATTACTCCATTAGTGGGTGACCATGTTATCTTTCAAGCAGAAAACGAAACAGATGGGTATATTTTAGAAGTATTAGAACGGAAAAATGAATTAGTAAGGCCACCAATTGCAAATGTTGATCAAGCTATCTTGGTTTTTTCAGCAATTAAACCCGATTTCAGTCCATTGTTGTTAGATCGCTTTCTTGTTTTAGTTGAATCAAACGACATAAAACCTATTATTTGTATTAGTAAAACGGATTTAATTTCCGATGAGTTGTTCCAGGAAATCCAGGAGTATGCAAAAATCTATCGGGAAGTTGGCTATCACGTTCTGTTAACTTCAACGAAGGTACGTGAAGGTCTTGACCAGCTTCTGCCTTTACTGGATAATCAAATTTCAGTTTTCGCAGGGCAATCAGGGGTTGGAAAATCTTCATTATTGAATACGCTACGACCTGATCTTGAATTGAAAACGGATGAAATTTCATCATCTTTAGGTCGGGGAAAGCACACAACCAGACATGTAGAATTAATTGAGGTTGGTGGTGGCCTTGTTGCAGACACGCCTGGTTTTAGTTCGTTGGAATTTTTGACAATCGAATTAGATGAACTTTCATACTGCTTTCCGGAAATTTATGATGCAGGAGCAAATTGTAAGTTCCGAGGGTGCACCCATATTTCTGAGCCGAAATGCGCTGTTAGACAGGGTATAGAGGAAGGGAGTATTGCGCAATTTCGATATGACCATTATGTAAGTTTTTTTGAAGAAATCAAGGATAGAAAGCCGAGGTACTAAGGATGATCAAAATTGCACCATCCATTCTTTCAGCTGATTTTGCAAAGCTTGGAGAAGAGATTAAGGATGTTGAAAATGGAGGAGCAGACTACATTCATGTGGATGTCATGGATGGTCACTTTGTTCCTAATATTACAATTGGTCCTTTAATTGTAGAGGCGATTCGACCGATTACTAAACTGCCATTGGATGTTCATTTAATGATTGAAAACCCTGATCAATACATTTCTGCTTTTGCTAAAGCAGGAGCAAACTTTATAACGGTACATGTCGAGGCGTGTCTTCACCTTCATCGTACCATTCAGTTAATTAAATCTCATGGTGTAAAAGCTGGAGTCGTATTAAATCCTGCAACACCTGTAGATACGATTAAGCATATTATTGAGGATATTGATTTAGTGTTGCTTATGACAGTGAACCCTGGATTCGGAGGGCAAAAATTTATTCACTCCGTGCTTCCTAAGATTGAGGAAGTTGCTAGGATGGTAAAAGAAAAGAACTTGAATGTTGAAATTGAAGTTGACGGAGGAGTCAATGAAGAAACAGCAAGGCTTTGTGTCGAGGCTGGTGCTAATGTTTTAGTTGCAGGGTCAGCTATATACAATCAAGTGGATCGGAAAACAGCAATTGAAAAAATCCGTAATATGTAAAAAGAGCAGATTTTCTGCTCTTTTTTTCATGTTTTATTAACTTGGGATACTATGTTTTCGAAATGAAAAAATAGATTGAATTGTACTTTTTTTTATCAAAAGGGCATATGAATGTTTTAAGTAGGATAAAAGAAATTGCTTTTATTTATATGTATGTACTATGGTACTATTTTTTTTCATTTGAATAATATTATAAAGTAGACTGTATGAATTCAATGAAAGTACGTGGATATTTGCATTGAGGAGGGAAAGTATGAAATTTTATACGATTAAGTTGCCAAAGTTCTTAGGTGGTATTGTCCGTGCCATGTTAGGATCATTTAAAAAAGGATAAAAGAGGCACCGCCCTTAGGTGCCTTTTTTTGTGGCAAAAATTATAGCTCTTACATGTTTGTAAGAGCTAAAGGTCTTCTTTATTGTATGGCTCCATGCGCCATCGGCATAAGCTATAAGCCAATCGCTTTGGAAGGTAAGAAGCTCCTTCTGTCAGCGCTTGTCTTATGCTTGTCCCGATAGGCGGGCACCTTACGCTTTTCTTATTACACGCGTTCTACTTTACCAGATTTTAATGCTCTTGCAGAAACATATACGCGTTTTGGTTTACCGTCAACTAAAATACGAACTTTTTGTAAGTTAGCTCCCCATTTACGTTTTGAAGCGTTCATTGCATGGGAACGAGCATTACCAGTAGTAGTTTTTCTACCTGTGATTACACATTTACGTGCCATTCTATTTCCCTCCTAACTTGCACAGCAACAGTCATACATATCGCTTTCTTCATAGAAATACTTATATAATTTATCATACAAAATGGGATATTGCAATACTTCTTAACGTGGGTTTAACATTATTCTGGGGTGCCCCTCAGAATAATGTTAAAGCCTCCGGCGGATGCCACAGATTTTCAATGGACGTTTTTCGATCAAGCTCGAAAAATCTGGGCGCAAATACGCCAAGGCGTATTTGATTATGTAAAAATACTTGTCAAGACATAGAATTTCAGTAAAGCTATATAATAAAAGGTAATGAATACATTAGCCTACCTCATGAATTACTTTAAAAATCTGTGATGTTATAGTAAAATGACTGTAGCCAAGGTGAACAATTATAAAGGGGGAACTGATATGTCCATCGAATTAAAAACGAAATACGGACAAATTGATATATCAAATGATGTAATTGCAACAGTTGCTGGGGGAGCTGCTATCGATTGTTATGGAATAGTTGGAATGGCGTCTCGAAAGCAAATTAAAGATGGCATTACTGAGCTTTTACGAAAAGAAAATTTTGCCCGTGGTATTGTTGTTCGTCAAGAAAATGGCGAAGTACATATCGACATGTACATAATTGTAAGTTATGGCACGAAAATTTCTGAGGTTGCCCACAATGTTCAATCAAAGGTGAAATATACATTAGACCAAACAGTAGGACTTGCTGTCAGTTCGGTTAATATTTACGTGCAAGGAGTTCGTGTAACGAACCCATAAGAAGGAGGAACTTTGAGTGTCAATTACTACATTAGATGGAAAACGTTTTGCAAAAATGGTGTTATTAGGTGCTACTCACTTATCTAATAACGCAAAGATGGTAGATGCACTTAACGTTTTCCCTGTACCAGATGGTGATACAGGAACGAACATGAATCTTTCCATGACATCTGGTGCAAAGGAAGTAAAAAATAATGTTACCCCACATATCGGAAAGGTAGGTGCATCCCTAGCGCGCGGATTATTAATGGGTGCACGAGGTAACTCTGGAGTTATCCTTTCTCAACTTTTTAGAGGTTTTTCTAAAGCAATTGAGCAAAAGGAAACTTTAACTGCTGCTGAAGTTGCTCATGCATTTGAAAATGGTGTAGAAACAGCTTATAAAGCAGTTATGAAACCTGTTGAAGGTACGATTCTAACAGTTGCTAAGGATGCTGCTAAGCGTGCGGTTGAGGTGGCAAAAAATGAAACAAACATCATTATCGTGATGGAAGAATTAGTGAAAGAGGCAAAAGCTTCATTGAATCGTACACCTGATCTACTTCCAGTACTTAAAGAGGTTGGAGTTGTAGACAGTGGTGGTCAAGGATTATTACTTGTTTATGAAGGTTTCCTTTCAGAATTAAAAGGTGAAACAATTGATAATATGTCCATTTCATCACCATCAATGAACGAGCTTGTTAATGCAGAACATCATAAAAGTGTTCAAAGTCATATGAATACAGAGGATATCGTGTTTGGTTACTGTACAGAATTCATGGTGAAATTTGAAGCAGAGAAAATTAGTAATCATCCATTTGCTGAAGAACAGTTTCGCAATGATTTAAGCAGATATGGTGATTCATTATTAGTTATTTCAGACGATGATATCGTAAAAGTACATATACATTCCGAACAACCGGGTGAAGTATTATCATATGGACAACGGTATGGAAGCTTAATTAAAATGAAGATCGAAAACATGAGAGAACAGCATACTGCTATTCTAAATGAAGATGAAACACAATCACCTGCACGAGTTAAAAGTAGTAAAGAAAAAGAAAAATATGCAATAATCACCGTGGCAATGGGGTCAGGAATCACGGAATTATTCAAGAGTATCGGTGCTCATGTAGTTATCGAGGGTGGACAAACGATGAATCCAAGTACTGAAGATTTTGTAAAGGCAATGGAATCAGTACATGCAGAGAACTTCATCCTTCTACCTAATAACAAAAATATTATTATGGCAGCTGAACAAGCAGCATCTGTTGTTGAAGGAAATGTTGTCGTTGTTCCATCAAGAACAGTGCCACAAGGAATGTCTGCATTACTTGCATTTAATCCATCTGGAGAGTTGGAAGCAAATCAAACGTCCATGACTGATGCATTAAGTAATGTCAAAACGGGTCAAATCACTTATGCTGTCCGTGATACAAATATAGATGGAATTGATATTTCAAAAGATGATTTCATGGGGATTGCAGAGGGTAAAATTGTTGTTACAGACAAAAATAAGCTGAAAGCAGCAAAAGATCTATTAGCAAAAATTATATCTGCTGATGAGGATGAAATTGTTACCATCATACATGGACAAGATGCCTCAGAAGATGATGTGAATGCAATTGTAGAATATCTTGAAGGCGAATTTGAAGATATCGAAGTTGAAGTGCATAATGGTGACCAACCGCTTTACGCATTTATTTTCTCAGTTGAATAAGTTATAAAATAGAAGGGATTTATCCCTTCTATTTCAATGTATGGGGACAATTTCCTGTAGCTAAAATAGTTTTAGAGAAATAGAGTAATATGTAGGAACATAGTTTGACCTAACTCCATAATTCTATAGTATGTAAGGAGGAGATAATATGAAATATAGAAGTGTTTTTGATATTATTGGTCCGGTTATGATTGGCCCATCAAGCTCACATACAGCTGGGGCAGCTCGTATTGGCAGGGTTGCAAGAAGCTTGTTTGGTCGTGAACCAAAATGGGCAAACATCTCCTTCTATGGATCATTTGCAGAAACATATAAAGGCCATGGAACGGATGTAGCAATTATTGGCGGTCTTCTTGATTTTGACACATTTGATGAAAGAATTAAAATTTCATTGGATATCGCCAAAGAAGCAGGCATTCAGATAAAGTTCATTGAAGAAGATGCTGTTCCTGAACATCCTAATACAGCCAGAGTATTGATTGGTGATGATGAAGGTGAACTAGAGCTTGTAGGTATTTCCATTGGTGGCGGTAAAATTGAGATTACTGAATTAAATGGGTTTAAATTGCGCTTATCAGGTAATCATCCGGCAATTCTTGTTGTTCACAATGACCGTTATGGTGCGATTGCAGGTGTTGCAAACGTGCTTGCAAAATATGCGATCAACATTGGGCATATGGAAGTGGCTCGAAAAGAAAAAGGGATGCAAGCGCTAATGACCATTGAGGTGGATCAAAATATCGAAGGACCAATATTAGATGAATTATCTACTTTACCTAATATTATTAAGGTAGCTAAAATTGTCGACTAAGTTCACTGTTAATTGGATACAAGTTTAATCGACAGGAGGATTTTTTATGTTTCGTAATGTTGCTGAGTTAGTAGAACTTGCTACTTCTAAAAATATGAAAATAGCAGAAGTGATGATTGAACAAGAGGTTGAAGTAACTGGTAAAACTCGTGAAGAAATCATCTCACAAATGGAACGAAATCTTGAAGTGATGGAAAAAGCTGTTGAAAGAGGATTGTCTGGAGTATCGTCACTTTCAGGTTTAACAGGCGGAGATGCTGTTCTTCTACAGGATTATATAAATAAAGGAAACTTTTTAACGGGTAAAACAGTCCTGGACGCTGTTAGCAAGGCTGTAGCGACTAATGAAGTTAATGCAGCAATGGGAACAATTTGCGCGACACCAACTGCAGGCTCTGCAGGTGTTGTACCAGGCACTTTATTTGCTGTGAAAGAAAAATTGAATCCAACAAAAGAGCAAATGGTTGAATTTTTATTTACCGCTGGCGCATTTGGATTTGTTGTTGCGAACAATGCATCTATTTCTGGTGCTGCTGGAGGCTGTCAAGCTGAGGTTGGATCTGCTGCTGGAATGGCTGCTGCTGCAATAGTTGAGATGGCAGGCGGTACTCCACAGCAATCTGCAGAAGCAATGGCGATTACTTTAAAGAATATGCTTGGACTAGTATGTGACCCTGTGGCAGGACTTGTCGAGGTACCATGTGTTAAGAGGAATGCGATGGGAGCAGCGAATGCTATGGTTGCTGCAGATATGGCATTAGCAGGAGTTACAAGTCGGATCCCATGTGATGAGGTAATCGATGCGATGTACAGAATAGGTCAGACAATGCCAACGGCACTAAAAGAAACAGCACAGGGAGGACTAGCGGCAACTCCAACTGGTCGTGCTCTTGAAGCAAAGATCTTTGGGATTTCGCTAAACAAAAGTGAATAGTCAACTTCAACAACCTGTCACTGAAATAAAAGGAATCGGCGAGGAGACAGGATTACAGCTTAACGAGATGCACATCTATTCCATTCTTGACCTACTATTGTACTTCCCATATCGATTTGAAGACTATAGTCTTAGAGACCTAGCAGAAGTTAAGCATGAGGAGAAAATAACGATTGAGGGAAAAGTTCATAGTGAACCACTATTAACCTATTACAATCGTAAGCGTTCGCGCTTAACTTTTAGGGTCTTAGTTGGTCGTTATCTTATTACAGCGACCTGCTTTAATCGGCCATATTATAAGAATAAAATATCATTAAATGATACTATTACGATTTCCGGAAAATGGGATCAACATCGTCAAACAATTACCGTTAGTGAGATAGTTTTTGGTCCAATGACGAATGACAATCGGATTGAACCGGTTTATTCAACAAAAGGAAAGATCACTGCTAAAGGAATAAAGCGGTTTATGGCACTTGCCCTTGGGCAGTTTGGTGATCAAATTGAGGACAATCTCCCGGAACAATTATTAACCACATACAAGCTTTTACCTAAGAAGGATGCTATTAAAATCATGCATCATCCATTAAGTCATCAAGATTTAAAACAGGCTAGAAGACGCTTTGTATATGAGGAGTTTCTACTTTTCCAACTAAAAATGCAGGCACTTAGGAAATTTGAACGGGAACAAACGATGGGTTCAGCAATGGACATTCAGATAGAAAAATTAGAAGGATTCATGAATGGACTGCCATTTCCTTTAACAAATGCCCAAAATCGGGTTGTCACTGAAATAATTAATGATCTCCGCTCCCCATATCGAATGAATCGCTTGCTACAAGGTGATGTTGGTTCAGGCAAGACGGTTGTTGCTGCTATTTCATTATATGCCACAATCCTTTCTGGATATCAGGGAGCATTAATGGTTCCAACAGAAATTTTAGCAGAACAGCATTCACATTCATTAATGGAGTTATTTTCCGAGTACGGGTTAAATATTCAACTGCTATCAAGCTCTGTTAAGGGTAAACGAAGAAGAGAAATCCTCGAGCAGCTTAAAGCGGGTGAAGTTCATATTTTAGTTGGTACTCATGCACTAATTCAAGATGAAGTTAATTTCCATAGGCTTGGCCTGGTAATTACAGATGAACAGCATCGCTTTGGTGTTGAACAACGCAGGGTATTGCGGGAAAAAGGAGAAAATCCTGATGTGCTCTTTATGACTGCAACACCAATTCCACGGACTCTTGCGATTACAGTTTTTGGAGAGATGGATGTCTCTGTAATCGATGAAATGCCAGCCGGAAGGAAAAAAATTGAAACATATTGGGTGAAGCATGAGTTACTAGAACGGATATTAGTGTTTATTGAAAAAGAGCTTGCTAAAGGTAGACAAGCCTATGTTATATGCCCTCTGATTGAGGAATCAGATAAACTAGATGTACAAAATGCAATTGATGTTCATTCAATGCTCTCATTTCATTTTCAAAATAAAGCAAAGGTCGGCTTAATGCATGGTCGTTTGTCCGCAGACGAAAAAGACGATGTAATGAGACAATTTAGTGAAAATGAAGTTCAAATCCTAGTTTCCACAACAGTAGTCGAAGTTGGTGTGAATGTTCCCAATGCGACATTGATGGTAATTTATGATGCTGAACGATTCGGACTATCACAACTTCACCAATTACGGGGACGTGTTGGACGGGGAAGTGAACAGTCTTATTGTATCCTTCTAGCTGATCCAAAATCTGAAGTGGGAAAAGAACGAATGCGGATCATGACGGAAACAAATGATGGATTTGTTTTATCAGAAAAAGATTTAGAACTTCGTGGCCCTGGTGACTTCTTTGGGAGAAAACAAAGTGGTGTTCCAGAATTTAAAGTCGCAGATATGGTTCACGATTATCGAACCTTAGAGGTCGCTAGAAATGATGCTACTAAACTCATAAATTCGCAGGTGTTTTGGAAAGATGAATCTTACAAACACCTTAGGAAAGATTTATTACAATCTGGTATTTTAGATGGCGAAAAACTTGACTAAACCCCATATCGTATAGGGCAGCTTGTGAGGAGGATTTCTTCTTGCAATCTGCTTTTTTTAATTATATACTAACTATTAGTACCTAGTCTTAAGAGTGCGGACGGTGTGTTTTTAAATGAGAAAGAGTAAAAAAGAACGGCAGCAACTATTACAGGAAACGATTAAAGTAAATCCGTTTATAACTGATGAAGACTTAGCTGAAAAGTTCATGGTAAGTGTTCAAACAATTAGATTGGACCGATTAGAACTATCAATTCCTGAACTGCGTGAGCGAATCAAGAATGTTGCTGAAAAAAAATTAGAAGATGAAGTTAAATCTTTACCAATTGATGAAGTAATTGGTGAAATCATTGATATTGAATTAGATGACAGTGCGATTTCAATCTTTGATGTAACACAGGAGCATGTTTTTAAACGTAACCATATAGCTCGTGGACATCATCTTTTTGCTCAAGCAAATTCACTAGCGGTTGCTGTCATTAATGATGAGCTTGCGCTTACGGCAAAAGCGAATATTCGTTTTACGAGACAAGTAAAACTAGATGAGCGTGTCGTCGCAAAAGCAAAAGTGAAAGGTTCTGAGGAAAAAGGGAGAACAATCGTAGATGTAAAAAGCTATGTTGGAAATGAATTGGTGTTTTCCGGTGAATTTACAATGTATCGTTCTAATAAACAAGTAAAAATTGATTCATAATAGAGAACGAACTCAAGTTATGAGCATCTGACTACCTAAAAGCAAACAAAAGGATTGATACAAAGATGAAGCTTGCAATTGATGCAATGGGCGGGGATCATGCCCCAGAGGAAATTGTAAAGGGGACAATATCTGCATTAAAGCATTATAAAGACCTTGAAGTTACACTTATTGGCGATGAAGCAAAAATTCGCAAACACTTAACTGAAGATGAAAGAATCACAATTTTACATACAACAGAAGTAATAGAAGGTACAGATGAACCTGTGAGGGCTGTTAGAAGAAAAAAGAACGCATCGATGGTCTTAATGGCAAAAGAGGTTAGTGAGGGACGTGCAGATGCCTGTATTTCTGCAGGAAATACAGGGGCATTAATGACTGCTGGACTCTTTATCGTTGGCCGAATTGAGGGGATTGATCGACCAGCGTTAGCACCGACTTTACCAACTCTAGATAAAAAGGGATTTCTCATGCTTGATGTTGGTGCAAATGTTGATGCAAAGCCTGAGCATTTGCTTCAGTATGCGATAATGGGTTCAATCTACTCTGAAAAGGTTCGTGGAGTTACAAATCCTCGAGTAGGACTATTAAATGTCGGTACAGAAGATAAAAAAGGGAATGAATTAACGAAACATGCATTTGAAATGATGAAAGCAACAAATCTTAATTTCGTTGGAAACGTAGAGGCAAGAGACCTACTTGACGGGGTTGCCGATGTTGTTGTTACAGACGGATTTACAGGTAACGTAGCGTTAAAGACAATTGAAGGTACTGCTCTTTCCATGTTTAAAATGTTGAAAACAGCTTTTACAAGTAATCTAAAAAGTAAAATAGCTGCTGGTCTATTAATGCCAGAATTAAAGGGATTAAAAAAGACATTAGATTACTCAGAATACGGAGGGGCAGGATTATTTGGATTAAAAGCTCCTGTTATAAAAGCCCATGGTTCTTCAGATGCAAATGGTTTATTTAGTGCCATCCGTCAAACCTATGAAATGGTAGAGAAGGATGTAGCTGGAACAATACGTAAAACATTAGAGGATATTAATCCTACAGTAGACGAATAGGGGGAATAGAGAATGGGTAAGATTGCATTCGTTTTTCCAGGACAAGGTTCTCAGACCGTGGGAATGGGGAAGGAATTAGCAGATGCTTCAGAAACGGTTCAAGATATTTTTACTAGAGCTGACAAAGCGCTAGGTGAGGAATTGTCCTCGCTTATTTTTAATGGTCCACAGGAAAATTTAACACTGACAACTAATGCCCAACCATCACTATTAACGACGAGTATTGCAATTCTTGAAAAATTCAAGCAAGAAGATCTTACACCTGATTATGTAGCGGGACATAGTCTTGGTGAGTATACGGCGTTAGTAGCTGCTGGCGCACTGAGCTTTGAAGATGCTGTTCGTACAGTACGCAAACGTGGCGAATTTATGGAAGAAGCTGTACCTGCAGGTCAAGGCACAATGGCAGCGATTTTAGGGATGAGCAGTGAAGACTTACACGCTGTAACCGAAGAAATAGCTGCTTTAGGTCTTCCAGTACAGCTAGCGAATATTAATTGTCCTGGCCAAATTGTTATTTCAGGATCTGCCGAAGGGGTACAGAAAGCTTGTGAATTAGCAAAGGAAAAGGGAGCAAAACGAGCGATTCCGCTTGAGGTAAGTGGGCCGTTTCATTCTTCATTAATGGAGCCAGCCGCTGAAAAATTACGTTCCGTATTGGACCAAATTGAGATTATTGATGCATCTGTTCCAGTCGTGGCTAATGTTAATGCGGAAGAAATGACTTCAGCTGATCAAATAAAAGAAAATCTGGTAAAGCAATTATATTCACCTGTTTTATGGGAAAGTTCTGTTCAATATATGCTTGACCAAGGCGTAGATACTTTTATCGAAATTGGCCCTGGTAAAGTTCTTTCAGGTTTGGTTAAAAAAGTAAATCGCAGAGTAGCAACATATGCAATAAGTGATACAGAAACTCTCGAAGCAACGATTCGTGCATTGAAGGAGGGAAATTAAGATGTTAAATGGCAAAGTAGCATTGGTTACCGGTGCTTCACGTGGAATTGGCCGAACAATTGCAATTGAGTTAGCAAAAGCAGGTGCAAAAGTTGCGGTAAACTATTCTGGTAGTGAACAAAAAGCAAACGAAGTTGTTGATGAGATTAAAGCATTAGGTCAAGAAGCATTTGCAATCCAAGCGAATGTGTCAGATGCAGATTCGGTGACAAATATGGTTAAAGAAGTTATTTCTACTTTCGGCAGTCTTGATATTCTTGTTAATAACGCAGGAATTACTAGGGATAATTTGTTGATGAGAATGAAAGAGGAAGAATGGGACGATGTTATTAATATTAACCTAAAAGGTGTATTTCTTAGCACGAAAGCAGTTACAAGACAGATGATGAAGCAACGTTCTGGAAAAATTATAAATATAGCTTCAATCGTGGGTGTTAGTGGTAATCCAGGACAAGCTAACTATGTTGCTGCAAAGGCTGGGGTAATCGGATTAACGAAAACTGCAGCGAAGGAATTAGCGAGCAGAAATATTACAGTGAACGCTGTAGCGCCGGGATTTATTACGACTGATATGACAGATAAGCTTCCTGAAGACGTTAAGAATGAAATGTTAAAACTAATTCCTCTTAATAGATTTGGTGAAACAACCGATATCTCTGGAGTTGTTCTCTTCCTTGCATCAGATCATAGCAACTATATGACAGGTCAAACCTTGCATATTGACGGTGGAATGGTAATGTAAATAGAAAAGTACAAGGCCCACTACTTGAGGGGATAAGGTTTAGACAAGCGCTGAACCAAAGTGTCTTTTACCTTCAGTAACGATTGGTTAGACCAGTGAGCTGATGGTGCCTGGAACTGGGCAATACGAAAAACTATTGTAAAGGCTCTTGCACTTTTCTAGTAAAACAAAATATAATACCTTGAGGGGAGGTGAATGGAAATGGCAGATGTGTTTGAGAGAATTACAAAAATCGTGGTTGACCGCTTAGGTGTTGAGGAATCAGCAGTAACTTTAGAGGCTTCTTTTAAAGATGATCTTGGAGCGGATTCACTAGACGTAGTTGAACTTGTTATGGAACTTGAAGATGAGTTTGACATGGAAATTTCAGATGATGAGGCTGAAAAAATTGCTACAGTTGGTGACGCTGTAAATTACATAAAAAGCCAGCTATAATATTTCTTAGAATATAGGTCCCGTTAATTAAACGGGGCTTTCTCCTTGGAGGTTCATAAGGTGAAGCGGATAAATAAAGACAAAGGTAATAAATTCGCTCTAAAATTTAAAGCTTTTCAGGAGCGACTTGGAATTCAGTTCCATGATGAAGGATTACTTATTCAAGCATTTACACATTCATCTTATGTGAATGAGCATCGAAAAAAGCCTCACGAAGACAATGAACGGCTTGAATTTTTAGGAGATGCTGTTTTAGAACTAACCATTTCCAAATTCCTCTTTAAAAAGTTTCCAATCATGAGTGAAGGTGAGTTAACAAAGATGCGTGCGGCAATTGTTTGTGAGCCATCATTAGTAACCTTTGCAAATGAATTAAAGTTTGGGGAACTCGTTTTACTAGGAAAAGGAGAGGAAATGACTGGTGGTAGAGAGCGACCAGCCTTACTTGCTGATGTATTTGAGGCATTTATTGGAGCGCTTTATCTTGATCATGGATTAGAGGTTGTCAACCAGTTTTTGGATAAAACAGTCATACCTAAAATTAATGCGGGTGCTTTTTCTCATGTGATGGATTTTAAGAGTCAGCTACAAGAGCTTGTCCAGCGGGATGGAACTGGAGTTATTGAATATAAGGTTCTCCAAGAAAAGGGACCAGCCCATAGTCGTGAATTCGTTTCACGCGTTTCTTTAAATGGCGAGGAACTTGGAATAGGCACAGGACGATCGAAAAAGGAAGCTGAACAGCATGCGGCAGAAATTGCCTTACAAAAGCTGAAGAACAAACAAAAATAAGTAGCGTACCCCACGATATCGTGGGGTTATATTTTTGCCTATACAAGTATTACTAGAAAAAGACATCCAATAAAATACTTGTTTATGATAAAATATGTAGGACTTTAAATTGTAATTGAGGGGGAAGTTTATGTTCCTCAAACGTTTAGATATAGTAGGATTTAAATCGTTTGCTGAAAGAATTGCAGTAGATTTTGTACCTGGGGTTACGGCTGTCGTTGGGCCGAATGGTAGTGGTAAAAGTAATATCACTGATGGTATACGATGGGTTCTCGGAGAACAGTCAGCAAAATCATTGCGTGGGTCGAAAATGGAAGATATCATTTTCGCAGGAAGTGATAGTCGCAAAGCACTAAATGTAGCTGAAGTAACATTAACGTTGGATAACGAAGATCAATTTTTACCAATCGACTATCATGAAGTGAGTATAACTCGCCGTGTATACCGGTCTGGTGAAAGTGAGTTTTTAATAAATAAACAAGCATGTCGTTTAAAAGATATTGTGGATTTATTAATGGATTCTGGACTTGGCCGTGAAGCTTTTTCAATCATTAGTCAAGGAAAAGTAGAAGAAATTTTAAGCAGTAAAGCTGAAGAACGACGTAGCATTTTTGAAGAAGCGGCAGGGGTGTTAAAATACAAAACCCGTAAAAAGAAAGCAGAATATAAGCTTGCTGAAACACAGGAAAATTTAAATCGTGTTAACGACATCATTCATGAGCTTGAATCACAAATAGAGCCACTGCAAATCCAGTCTTCGATTGCAAAAGATTATCTTGAAAAGAAGAAAGAGCTAGAAACAATCGAAGTAGGCTTAACTGTTTATGAAATTGAAGATCTTCATGAAAAATGGGTGAAGCTATCTAAGCTTGTCGAAGAGCATAAAGAGCAAGAACTTTCTTTAAACACAAAACTCCAAGGCAAGGAAGCCAAAATTGAAGAACTACGAGCTGGTATTGAAGCGGCTGATTCATCAATTCATGAATTGCAACAACTCCTGTTAAGGACAAGTGAAGAACTTGAAAAATTAGAAGGTCGCAAAGAAGTATTAAAAGAACGCAAAAAAAATGCATCGCAAAACAAAGGCCAGCTTGAAAATTCAATTCTTGAACTTTCACAAAAGCTGGAGACTCTAAAAGAAAATAAGCAAACTGAGCAACAAGAACTTTCGAAGCTAAATGAAGAAGTTAAAGTACTTGGACAGCAGTTAAAAGAAAAGCAAACGTTACTTGCTTCGTATGACCAAAATATTGAAGAGAAAATTGAGAATTTGAAAAGTGATTATTTTGAGTTGCTAAATAAACAGGCTTCTTTTCGAAATGAAATTGGCTATATTAATGATCAGCTTTCACAGCAGGAAGCGAAAGTAGCTCGTTTAGATGAGTCAAATCAAAAATATCTAGTAGAGCGCAAAGAAATTCTCGATGAGAAAGTACGTCTACAAACAAAGCTCTCTGTAATCGAACAAGAGATAAATCACCAAATTGTTTCTTTTAGAGAATTACAAGGAAAGCTAGAGAATGGAAAGAAAAACTATCAGAAACAAGAAAGCATGCTTTATCAGGCATATCAATACCTGCAACAAACGAAGTCTAGAAAAGAAATGCTTGAAGAGATGCAGGATGATTATTCTGGATTCTTCCAAGGAGTTAAGGAAGTTTTAAAAGCAAGAAATGATCAACTTGAAGGAATCGAAGGTGCAATTGCAGAATTAATTCAAGTTCCAAAAGAATATGAGACCGCTGTTGAAATCGCATTGGGTGCGGCAACACAGCATATTGTCGTGGACAATGAAAAAAATGCTAGGTCTGCAATCCAGTATTTGAAGAAAAATTCGTATGGTCGAGCAACGTTTTTACCGATGAACGTCATAAAAGAACGTTCAATATCTGCAACCCAACTTGTCGCAATTAAAGGACATCAAGCATTTATTGGAGTAGCTTCTGAATTAATTTCCTACGAAGAAAGATACCAATCTGTTATTTCCAATCTGTTAGGAACAATTATTATTACAAAAGATCTAAAAGGTGCGAATGAGCTTGCATCGCTTGTTGGGCATAGGTATCGAATTGTCACGCTTGATGGAGATGTTGTAAATCCTGGTGGTTCGATGACTGGGGGAGCTGTCAAACAAAAGTCGAATTCTTTATTAAGTAGAGGCCGTGAGCTTGAGGCAATAACAAAAAAGTTAACGGATATGGAAGTTAAAACAACAGAACTCGAAAAAACGGTCAAAGATAAGAAAAAGCTAATTGCCCAGCAAGAAGAAATGCTTGAAAAGCTCCGTCAAACAGGAGAAACATTACGCTTAAAAGAGCAAACGATTAAAGGTGAATATCGAGAAGTTGCTTTGAAAGAGCAAAACGTGAATGAGCATTTAGAATTGTATGATGATGAGAAGCAACAATATCAACTGGATAAAGAAAAGATGACAGCTCGATTAGAAGAGCTTAAGCATAAATTAGCTGCTCTTGATGAAGAGCTGCACTCTTTAGACAAGACGATTGCCCAATTAAATTCACAAAAGTCTGACCAACAAACTTCACGTGAAACAGTACAAACAGAAATAACAGAGCAAAAGGTTATTTTAGCCAGGAAAAAACAAGCACTCGAACATCAACAAGAAAAGGTGAATCGATTAGAGGAAGAGTTTAATGACGGGCACGCTAAGCTTACTGAGTTGAAAGAGGATTTAGCGCTTCTTGATAATGAAATGACTTCTAGTAATTCAGGTGAATTAGAGCTTGAAGAAGCAGCAAAGCAAAAACTAAATGATAAGAACGAAGCAATCCAAATGATTAGCAATAAGAGAGACCATCGCCTCCAACTACAAATGACTCTTGAAGATCTAGAGCGTGAATTAAAGGAATCAAGACGTCAGTACAAGCAGCTCGTAGACATTCTACAAGAGGAAGAGGTAAGGGTGAATCGCTTAGATGTTGAACTTGAGAATGGTTTAACACATCTTCGTGAGGAATATTTATTAACCTATGAGGCTGCTAAAGAACAATTTCCTCTTCAAATCGAAGTTTCCGAAGCAAGAAAGAAGGTAAAACTGATAAAGCTTGCTATTGAAGAGCTTGGTACTGTCAACCTTGGAGCAATCGACGAATATGAGAGGGTATCTGAACGCTTTACATTCTTGACAGAACAACAAAATGACCTGCAGGAAGCAAAGGATACGTTGTTTCAAGTGATTGATGAAATGGATGACGAAATGAAAAAGAGATTTGAAACTACTTTTACAAGTATTCGATCCCATTTCGAAAAGGTTTTCCAGGCTTTATTTGGTGGTGGACGAGCAGACCTTCGTCTAACTGACCCAAATGATTTATTGAATACAGGGGTAGAAATTGTTGCTCAGCCTCCCGGGAAGAAACTCCAGAACTTAGGGCTTTTATCTGGTGGGGAAAGAGCATTAACTGCAATTGCATTGCTGTTTTCAATCCTTAAAGTACGTCCTGTTCCATTCTGTGTACTTGATGAGGTGGAGGCTGCACTTGATGAAGCAAATGTGTTCCGATTTGCGCAATATTTAAAGAAATTTAGCAATGAAACACAATTTATTGTTATTACTCATCGTAAGGGTACAATGGAAGAAGCTGATGTGCTATATGGTGTAACGATGCAGGAATCTGGAGTTTCCAAACTTGTTTCGGTTCGACTTGAAGAATCGAAGGAATTTGTATCGCAAACGTAGAACGAAAGGGGATTTACATGAGTTTCTTTAAAAAATTGAAAGACAAGATTTCCAATCAGGCTGACTCAGTAACTGAAAAATTTAAGGATGGTTTATCAAAAACTCGTAATACCTTTTCAGAGCGAGTTAATGATTTAGTTGCTCGCTATCGAAAGGTTGACGAGGACTTTTTTGAGGAACTTGAAGAAATATTAATCGCTGCAGATGTTGGCGTATCTACCGTGATGGAACTTATTGATGAATTGAAGATGGAAGTCAAACGAAGAAACATTCAAGACACAAAAGACGTTCAAAGTGTGATCTCGGAAAAACTTGTTGAGATTTACCAAGGAAACGAGGAACAATCACCCAAGCTAAATATTCAGGAGGAAGGTCTTACTGTCATTTTAGTTGTGGGTGTTAATGGAGTGGGTAAAACCACATCAATTGGTAAAATTGCAAACCGTTTAAAAAATGAGGGGAAAACTGTCCTTTTAGCAGCGGGAGATACATTCCGTGCAGGTGCAATTCAGCAGCTTGAAGTTTGGGGCGACCGTGTCGGTGTAGATGTAATCAAACAATCAGAAGGTTCAGATCCAGCAGCAGTTATGTATGATGCTGTACAAGCGGCAAAATCCCGAAACGTTGATGTCTTAATATGTGATACAGCGGGACGTCTTCAAAATAAGGTCAACCTTATGAAAGAGCTTGAAAAAGTTAAACGCGTCATTGAACGTGAATTACCGGGTGCCCCGCATGAAGTCTTACTCGTTCTTGATGCGACAACAGGACAAAACGCGTTAACCCAAGCTAAAACATTCTCAGCAGCCACTGATGTAACGGGAATTGTATTAACAAAATTAGATGGTACGGCTAAAGGCGGAATCGTCTTGGCAATTCGAAATGAACTAAACATTCCTGTAAAACTGATCGGGCTTGGGGAAAAAGTAGACGACCTTCAGGAATTTGATGCTAAAAACTACGTTTACGGTCTATTTGCAGACCTTGTCGAGAAAGCAGAAGAATAAGTAACGATTCAGAGCCTGATTACACAGGCTCTTTTTTCGAGGTAGTTTGACAATGAGTATTTGATAGTAAAGTAAATTAACTTGACAACCTAATGTGAAATAGGTAAACTATGAGTTGTAAAGGTATTTCACTTAACAAGGGGGAGATACTATGCTTGAAAAAACAACGAGAATGAATTATCTATATGATTTCTATCAATCGTTGTTAACGCCAAAGCAAAGAAACTATATGTCTTTATATTACCTAGATGACTTTTCCCTTGGTGAAATAGCAGAGGAATATGAAATTAGTCGTCAAGCTGTCTATGATAATATCAAGCGTACAGAGACAATGCTTGAAGAGTACGAGGAAAAACTGTTACTATTTCAGAAATTTCAAGAGCGAAGAACACTGATTGCCGAGCTAAAACGACTTTCTCATCAATATGATGATAGCGCAGAGCTTCAAAATGTGATACAGTTGCTTGAGAAATTAGAATAAGGGGCGGTGAAAAAATGGCATTTGAAGGATTAGCCGACCGACTGCAAGGGACACTACAGAAAATTCGTGGTAAGGGAAAAGTATCAGAATCCGATGTAAAGGAAATGATGCGAGAAGTACGTCTAGCACTACTTGAAGCAGACGTAAACTTCAAAGTTGTAAAAGATTTTGTAAAGCGAGTCAGCGAACGAGCTGTTGGACAAGAGGTAATGAAAAGCTTAACACCAGGACAACAAGTTATAAAAGTTGTTCAGCAGGAGCTTACAGCCCTTATGGGTGGAGAGCAAAGCAAAATTGCGGTTGCCAAAAGACCGCCAACCGTTATTATGATGGTTGGTTTACAGGGTGCAGGTAAAACCACAACTACTGGGAAGCTTGCCAACCTATTACGTAAAAAACACAATCGTAAACCACTTCTTGTTGCTGCAGATATCTATCGTCCAGCTGCGATTGACCAATTACAAACATTGGGCAAACAACTTAATATGCCGGTCTTTTCACTTGGAGATCAGGTAAGTCCTGTTGAAATAGCAAAACAAGCAATTGATAAGGCAAAAGAAGAGCATCATGATTATGTGTTGATCGATACAGCGGGACGTTTGCACATTGATGAGGAATTGATGGACGAGCTTAAACAAGTCAAAGAAGTTACTCAGCCTGATGAGATTTTCCTTGTTGTTGACGCAATGACAGGTCAGGATGCAGTCAATGTCGCGCAAAGCTTTAATGATTTACTTGGTTTAACGGGTGTCGTTTTAACGAAGCTTGATGGGGATACCCGTGGTGGTGCAGCATTATCAGTTAAAGCTGTTACAAACACACCAATTAAATTTGTGGGTCTTGGTGAAAAATTAGATGCTCTAGAACCATTCCATCCTGAACGTATGGCTTCACGTATTTTAGGGATGGGGGATGTGCTTTCGCTCATCGAAAAAGCCCAAGCTTCCGTTGATGAAGATAAAGCCAAAGAGCTAGAAAAGAAATTTAAGTCTATGTCGTTTACATTTGACGATTTCCTCGAACAGTTAGCACAGGTGCGTAAAATGGGTCCTCTTGATGAGGTTCTTGGTATGCTCCCAGGTGCTAACAAAATGAAGGGTCTGAAGAATGTTCAGGTTGATGATAAACAAATCGGTCATGTCGAGGCTATCATTCGTTCTATGACAAAGGCCGAGAGGGAACAACCTGAGATCATCAATTCAAGTCGTAAAAAACGAATTGCAAAAGGTAGCGGTCGAACTGTTCAAGAAGTAAACCGTCTCTTAAAGCAATTTGAAGACATGAAGAAAATGATGAAGCAAATGACAAATATGACAAAAGGTAAGAAAAAAGGATTCAAATTTCCTTTTATGTAATACCTAGTCCTAGTTGTCCAGCTTCAGGCGCTATCTGCTCGAGGTCATAAGTCAATCGCTTCTGAAGGCAAAAAACGCCTTCTGTCAGCGCTTTTCTTATGCTTGTCGCCGATGAACGAGCGCCCTGCGCTTTTCTATTTAAAATGTAGTAATAATAACCATTTCATTGATGTAAAGAAAAAACACTTTACAAACAGATGTGGAACAGTTAATATTATATCTTGTTGAAATATTTTCGGAGGTGCTATATAAAATGGCAGTAAAAATTCGTTTAAAACGCATGGGAGCAAAAAAATCTCCTTTCTATCGTATCGTTGTAGCTGATTCTCGTTCACCACGTGATGGACGTCAAATTGAAACAGTAGGAACTTACAACCCAGTTGTTCAACCTGCAGAAGTTAAAATTGATGAAGAATTAGCATTAAAATGGTTGCAAAATGGTGCTAAACCATCTGACACAGTTCGTAACTTGTTCTCAAAACAAGGAATTATGGAGAAATTCCATAACGCAAAAAACGGTAAGTAATGGGTAACTTACAGATGAAAGAGTTAATTAGAACAATCGTACAGCCACTGGTTGATCATCCTGAAGAAGTCAATGTCACTGAAGACTCAGACGACCGCAATGTCACTTATTTGCTAAGCGTGAATAAAGAAGATATGGGTAAAGTTATCGGGAAACAAGGCCGTGTTATTAAGGCGATTAGAACTGTTGTCTATGCAGCAGGAACAGGACATAATAAACGAATTCATCTAGAAATTAACGAATAAAAAGAAAAGTGTAGGCGGCTTGATCAGAAACGAGAAATTTGGAGACTCCGACGTAGAAGTGGTTTTTGCTTCTGCTGAAGGAGTTGAAGATTCTCGAGTTTCTAACCGCTGGAACTAGACCAAACAAGGAAAAGGGAGAGGGCAACCTCCCCCTTTTTTCTATAAGTGGATGTTTAAAAAGTCCGGTGAAAATGACGCATCTAATTTCTGCGAATATTACTCCTAGAAGATCATAAATAACTAGGACATGCGCTTGCGTCTACTAGTATATTCTAGAAGTCAATTCCTCAGCGCAAGGCTGCAAGGATGTAACTCAAGCAGTTGCCTCGCTCCGGTACTCGGGAGCTCGCGCCGCCTTGAACTTTCAACGTACAGGACGTACTAGTGTCGACAAGACATGAGGCCGTGGCGTTTTTGTCGACCCGGTCCTTTTCATCCTCCTTTTTGAACATTTATATAAATTCATGAGGGTTGTGTGCACGTGAAAATCATCCAAACAGTTGAAGTAAAACAAATTTTAACGGATAAAAGCAAAGCAAAGCTCATCGATTCATTACAAGTCGATAAAGTTCAACTACTTAAAGAATGCGAGCAGCTCAAGTTTGAACTAAGAAAAATGGAAAAGCTTAAGAAATTTGATTCTGCAAAAATTAACCTTTATTTCACCAATGAAATTAACCTTAGGCAAGAAAAAATCAAACAATTTGAGTTTCAAATCGAACAAATACATATGCTACCCATAGGCAGTGAAATAAAGGAAAAAGAAGTACAATCGATTATTGATATAAATGTAGGGGATAACTGGGATGAAGTAACAACTGCACGAACAATTATTATTAAAGAAGGTATAGTTGAAGAAATTCGTTAGAGGTGAAATAAATGGACAAGTGGTATAACGTAGGAAAAATTGTAAATACACATGGAATTAAAGGCGAGGTTCGCATTATCTCTAGAACAGATTTCCCTGAAGAGCGTTATAAGGTTGGAAATACATTACATATCTTTATAGCAGATAAAGAACCTTTAGAAGTTAAAGTCCAATCACACCGTACTCATAAAAACTTTGATTTAGTTACTTTTGAAGGTTACGACAACGTTAATGATGTGGAACAATTTAAAGACTCCCTAGTTAAAGTACATGAAAGTCAACTTGGTGCATTAGAGGAAGGAGAATATTACTTCCACGAAATAATTGGTTGTACTGTTGTTACGGAGGAAGGCGAAGAATTAGGACCTATTAAAGAAATATTAACACCAGGTGCGAATGATGTGTGGGTTGTAAAAGGTGCAAAGGGTAAGGAAATTTTGATTCCGTTTATTGATGATATCGTGAAAGAAATTGATATTGATGAAAAAAGAATCACTATTCACCTCATGGAAGGATTAATCTAACATGAAAATCGATATCTTAACCCTTTTCCCAAATATGTTTAATGGCGTACTGGGTGAATCCATTTTAAAAAAGGCACAAGAAAAAGAGAAGGTTTCGTTCAGGGTTGTAAACTTCCGTGAATATGCCGATAACAAACATCAAAAAGTTGACGACTATCCTTATGGTGGTGGAGCTGGAATGGTATTAATGCCGCAGCCCATCTTTGATGCCGTTGAAGATCTTACTAAACAAACAGAATCAAAACCTAAAGTTATACTTTTATGCCCACAGGGAGAGAGATTTACCCAACAGAAAGCTGAACAATTGGCAAAGGAAGATCATTTGATCTTTATTTGTGGCCACTATGAGGGCTATGATGAGCGGATTAGAGAAAATTTAAGTACGGAAGAAATTTCAATTGGTGATTTTGTTTTAACTGGCGGTGAACTTGCAGCAATGGTTATCTCAGATAGTGTTGTTCGACTTTTACCAGGAGTATTAGGTAATGAGGATTCACCAGTGCTTGATTCTCATAGTACGGGATTACTAGAACACCCTCATTATACAAGACCTGCAGATTTTAGAGGGATGACCGTACCTGATGTCCTTTTATCTGGAAATCATATGCATATTGAAGAATGGCGGGAAAAAGAATCACTTAGACGAACATATAAAAGAAGGCCAGATTTACTTGAAAGCTATCAACTTTCACCTAAACAAGAAAAATGGTTAAAAGAAATTAAAATAGATGAAGAGTAACTATTGCAACGGTATCAGGAATATGGTAATATACTCTTTGTGACTTGGGCAATTTGTCCTTGTCTTATTAAGATGTTCCGCTGCAATGAATGTATATTGGTAAGAGCATCTGTTGGAAGGAGTTGAAAAGACGATGCAAAACATTATTGAAGAAATCACAAAAGAACAATTAAGAACTGACCTTCCTGTTTTCCGTCCTGGAGATACAGTACGTGTACACGTTAAAGTTATCGAGGGTAACCGTGAGCGTATTCAGGTATATGAAGGTGTTGTGATTAAGCGTCGTGGTGGTGGAATTAGCGAAACTTTCACTGTTCGTAAGGTATCTTACGGAGTTGGTGTTGAACGTACATTCCCAGTGCATACACCAAAAATTGCGAAGCTTGAAGTAGTACGCCGTGGTAAAGTACGCCGTGCGAAATTATACTACTTACGCGAACTTCGTGGTAAAAAAGCACGTATTAAAGAAATTCGATAATAAACGAGAAAGGAGCTTGTATAAAATTAACAAGCTCCTTTTACATTTGTACAAATTCTATTTATAATAGTAGGATAATACATACTCTATTCTTATATAAAAAGCTATTTGGTAGATGAGAAAAGAACAGGTGGAGGAGCAATGATGGCCAAACAAAAAAATGAACTTTGGGAATGGATTAAAGCGCTAGCCATTGCTGTCATATTAGCAGCAGTAATCCGTTATTTTTTCTTTGCACCGATTGTAGTAGATGGGCTTTCAATGATGCCAACCTTACATCACCAAGACCGTATGATTGTTAATAAGATCGGTTATAAGGTGGGTGAACCAGACCGATTTGACATCGTAGTCTTCCATGCAACAGTCGAAAAAGATTACATCAAGCGGATAATAGGATTACCTGGTGATCGAATTGAATATAAAAACGATATCCTCTACATTAATGATGAACCGTACGAAGAACCCTATCTTGATGAATATAAGAAAAACCTAATTGATGGACCACTTACAGATCCATTTATTTTAGAAGAAGTGCCAGAAGGTCACCTGTTTGTCATGGGGGACAATCGCCGCTACAGTAAGGACTCGCGCCATATCGGCCCAGTCCCAATCAGCGAAGTCCTAGGTGAAACAAGCCTAATCTACTGGCCAATATCTGATTTTGGTATTGTAAAATAAACGAAAAAGACAACTTAACAAAATAAACCATATAAGTTGGTGAAGATATTGACAATTCAATGGTTTCCAGGCCATATGGCAAAAGCGAGAAGACAGGTCACCGAAAAACTCTCTCTCATTGATATTGTATTCGAACTTGTTGATGCTAGGATTCCTGCATCATCCCGAAACCCAATGATAGATGAAATCATAAAAAATAAACCAAGGCTTCTCCTTTTGAATAAAGCAGACATGGCCGATCCAAAACTAACAAAAGAATGGATTTCATATTATAAAGAAAACGGTGTACATGCCCTCGCTATTAATTCACAAGAAGGTAATGGCATGAAGCAAATCGTTAGTGAAGCAAAGGTAATTTTAAAAGAAAAATTTGACAAAATGGCTGCAAAAGGGATTCGACCACGAGCAATACGAGCATTAATTGTTGGGATTCCTAATGTCGGTAAATCGACATTAATTAATCGCTTAGCAAAGAAAAATATTGCACAAACGGGTGACCGTCCTGGGATTACGAAAGCTCAACAATGGATCAAGGTTGGTAAAGAGCTAGAGCTCCTTGACACACCTGGAATTCTTTGGCCAAAATTCGAGGATCAAGAAGTGGGTCTAAAATTAGCAACAACTGGAGCTATTAAAGACACAATTCTAAATCTGCAGGATATTGCTGTGTATGCCCTTAGATTTTTAGAAGAAAATTATCCTGAGAATTTACAAGACCGTTTTGGTCTTGAAGAAATTCCTGATGATATCGTATTGCTATTTGATGAAATTGCCAAACGTCGTGGTAGCATGATGTCTGGTGGATTTGTAGACTATGATAAAACAGCAGAATTAATTATTCGAGAAATTCGAACTGAAAAATTAGGCAGGTTAACATTTGAGAAACCTTAAGGTTCGCTTTATAGCGAGCCTTCATTTTTTTTCGAAAATGACGATATAACTTACATGAAGCATTAGAAATTGAAGGTGAAAACATGTCACAATTGACAATCAAAGATATCGAAAATCAACTATCCATGATACATAATGAACAGGATCAGTTTTTAAAGGACTGTGAAAATGATTCTCGCAAAGGGGTTCAAGTTCTTCTGCAACGATGGAGAAAGAAAAAAGCTGAAGAAAAGGCCTTAGAGCAACAATTTAAAGAAATGACCCAATATGAACAAGGCCTTTATAATATGGGGTATCGTTTTATAGCGGGAGTCGATGAAGTCGGTCGTGGTCCATTGGCAGGCCCAGTAGTTGCAGCTGCTGTCATTTTACCTCAAGATGCTTTTTTACCGGGCCTAAATGATTCAAAAAAACTATCTGAACAAAAACGAGAAGAATTATTCCAACAAATAACAGAATGCGCGATTTCTATCGGTATCGGGATTATACCTGCAGAAGTTATTGATGAAGTAAATATTTATCAAGCAACAAAGCAAGCAATGAAAAAAGCACTTATGGCTCTTTCTGAAAAACCTGATCATCTATTAGTTGACGCAATGGAAATACCAATCGCTATCCCTCAAACGTCGATCATTAAAGGAGATTCAAAAAGTGTTTCGATAGCAGCGAGCTCAATTATTGCAAAAGTGACTAGAGACCGTTTAATGGTCCGCCTAGGTCATGAGTATCCTCAATACGGGTTCGAAAAGCATATGGGATATGGTACAGCATATCATCTTGATGCGCTTAAAAAATACGGCGTTACAAGCGAACACCGACGTTCATATGCTCCAATTCGACAGATAATAGAGGTAAAATGATGATCCCAGTTCATTTAATACAAGCAATATTTAAGAGTGGAGCTGTACAAAAGCTTCACTCTCTTTCAAATGCAAGTCAGGGAGAAGAAAAAACACAAATTTCTTCCACCAACCTATCGAGGTTATTATCTGTAAAGACGAGTGAAATCTCTAAAAATGCATTCCAGCAAAATTCCTTATATCAAATGGACACAGTTGACCTAACGTCGAATGACCCTAGTCAATTTCTTCAATACCAATTTACCTTTCAAACTCAAGATAATAAGAACGTTTCTCTTTGGATGAATGGAAGGAAGAAAAATGGGGAAATTGATTCTGATTTTTGTCGTTTACTCTTTTCAATAGAACTCAAATATTTAAATGAAGTAGTCATTGATGTAAAGGTTCAAAATCGTATTATATCAATAGTGATTATTAATCAATCAGATAAAGTCGAGTCTTTGGTCAGTGAATTGAAATCTACCCTCCAAACGAATTTAGTTCCTTTAGGGTACCAGCTTTCATCAATAAAGATAAGTAACACATTAGAGAGGGACAACGTGATTGGTCAAATCGACTCAACTCAAGTTCATGAAAGAGTAGATCTAAAAATATGAAAAAAGGACAAAAGAACAAAGCGAAAATGGCTGTTGCTTTGTCATATAACGAAAAAATAGACTCTGAGCCTAAGGTAATTGCAAAAGGTAGCGGGCTTGTAGCCGAAAATATAATTGAACAGGCAAAAGAACATGAAGTTCCAATACAAGAGGATACAGCTTTAGTAGAGTTGTTAGGGGAACTTAGAATAAATGAGGGGATTCCTGATGATTTATATCAAGTCGTTGCAGAAATTTTTGCTTTTGTTTACGAAATAGATAAATATCTTGAAGAATCAAAAAAATAGTTTTGTGGTATAGTAAATTAGTCATTATTTGTAGAAAAAAGAACAAATTCATGCGAAATGGTAGACAAGTAGTTAATTCAGTTATAAAATGAAAGCGCAGTCTAATTTTGTCGAGTTAACATCATAAAGAATGAGGAAAAAATCCTATCTCAGTATGATGTAAATTTCTATGCAAATAAGATTTTTCGGAAAAATTATAATTGTCATAGAAAGATTAAAAAAGAAAATGTATAATAACATTTGGACTGACAAAAAAATTCTTTGCTTTTATACATAAGAATGGAGGATGGGAAATGAATATCCATGAGTATCAAGGAAAAGAGATCCTCAGAAAATATGGGGTAGCTGTTCCAAATGGTAAGGTTGCTTTCACGGTTGATGAGGCTGTTGAAGCTGCAAAAGAACTTGGTTCCCAAGTTTGTGTTGTTAAAGCACAAATTCACGCAGGGGGTCGTGGTAAAGCGGGTGGAGTTAAAGTAGCGAAAAACCTAGATGAGGTTCGTACATATGCTAATGAAATCCTAGGTAAAACGCTTGTAACACACCAAACAGGACCAGAAGGTAAAGAAGTAAAGCGTCTTCTAATTGAAGAAGGCTGCGATATTAAAAAAGAGTACTATGTTGGACTAGTACTTGATCGTGCTACTTCTCGTGTGGTTTTAATGGCATCTGAAGAAGGTGGAACAGAAATCGAAGAGGTTGCTGAAAAAACACCTGAAAAGATTTTCAAAGAAGTAATCGATCCAGTAGTTGGATTATTGCCATTCCAAGCTCGTCGTATTGCTTTCAACATTAACATTCCAAAAGAATTAGTGAATCAAGCTGTTAAATTCATGACTGCTTTATACACTGCATTCGTTGAAAAAGATTGCTCAATTGCTGAAATTAACCCATTAGTTGTAACAGGCGATGGTAAAGTTATGGCGCTTGATGCAAAATTAAACTTTGATTCTAACGCATTATACCGTCAAAAGGACGTGCTTGAATACCGTGATTTAGATGAAGAAGATGCAAAAGAAATTGAAGCATCTAAATATGATTTAAGCTATATTTCACTAGATGGAAACATCGGATGTATGGTTAACGGTGCAGGTCTTGCTATGTCTACGATGGACATTATTAAGCACTACGGTGGCGATCCTGCGAACTTCCTTGATGTTGGAGGCGGTGCAACTGCAGAGAAAGTTACTGAAGCATTCAAAATCATTCTATCTGATGAAAACGTTAAAGGTATTTTCGTAAATATCTTTGGTGGAATTATGAAGTGTGATGTAATCGCAGAAGGTGTTGTAACTGCAACGAAAGAAGTAGGCTTGGAAATTCCTCTAGTAGTACGTCTTGAAGGAACAAACGTAGATTTAGGTAAAAAGATCTTACAAGAATCTGGTCTGAACATTACAGCTGCTGAATCAATGGCAGATGGTGCACAAAAAATCGTATCACTAGTAGGATAGAAAGGCAGGGGACAAACATGGGTGTTTTTGTTAATAAAGATACAAAAGTAATTGTTCAAGGGATAACAGGTGCAACTGCATTATTCCATACAAAACAAATGCTTGAATATGGTACTAAAATTGTTGGTGGTACTTCACCTGGTAAGGGTGGAACTGAAGTAGAAGGAGTTCCTGTATTTAATACTGTAAAAGAAGCAGTAGAACAAACAGGTGCAACAGCTTCAGTAATTTATGTACCTGCTCCATTTGCAGCAGACGCAATTATCGAAGCAGTTGATGCTGAATTAGATTTAGCAATCTGTATTACTGAGCATATACCAGTATTAGACATGGTGAAAGTGAAACGCTATATGGAAGGTAAGAAGACTCGTTTAGTAGGTCCTAACTGTCCTGGTGTTATCACTGCTGATGAATGTAAAATCGGAATCATGCCTGGATATATCCATAAAAAGGGACATGTAGGTGTTGTATCACGTTCTGGTACATTAACTTATGAGGCTGTACACCAATTAACACAAGCTGGAATTGGTCAAACAACTGCAGTTGGTATTGGTGGAGACCCAGTAAACGGAACGAACTTCATCGATGTATTAAAAGCATTTAACGAAGATGAAGAAACATATGCGGTTATCATGATTGGTGAAATCGGTGGAACAGCTGAAGAAGAAGCTGCTGAATGGGTTAAAGCAAACATGACTAAACCAGTTGTTGGATTTATCGGTGGACAAACTGCGCCTCCAGGAAAGCGTATGGGCCATGCTGGTGCGATTATTTCTGGTGGTAAAGGTACTGCTGCTGAAAAGATCAAAACAATGAATGAATGTGGAATTAAGGTCGCTGAAACACCATCAGTTATGGGCGAGACATTAATTTCTGTTCTTAAGGAAAAAGGTTTATACGAAAAGTGTAAAACTCACTAATATATACACGAAAGAGGCAGTTCTTGTCTAGAGAACTGTCTTTTTCTGATGAAAAAAAGGAGAATTTATGGACAAATTTCGAGAAAACTTAATACATCTTCACCACTGTCGAGGAATAGGTTGGAAATCGATTTATAAAATACTACAGCATGATTCATCCCTCTCCCAAATTTATAAATACCCCCCTTCCCTTTATGAAAAAATCCTTTCATTGTCTAAAAATCAACTAACTATTTTTCTAAAAGATTTGCATTCTTTATCAATCCAAAGTATGCTAAAACAATATAGCGATAATAATGTGGGGATAATTACCATATTTGATCAAGAGTATCCTAGACTATTGAAACAAATTTATGATCCACCATGGGTCATTTATACGCTTGGAGACAAATCCTTGCTAAATAGTAAGAAATTATTAAGTGTTGTTGGTTCACGTACACCATCATCAACTAGTTTACAGAGTATGAAAAAAGTTTTAGAACCTTTGATTAAGCAAAATTGGGTATTGGTTAGTGGTTTAGCGCGTGGTATTGATACAATGGGACACCAATTAGCAATCCGAAATAATGGAAAAACAATTGCAGTCATCGCTGGCGGTCTTCATCATATTTATCCTCACGAGAATAAAGAGTTAGCAACTACCATCACTCAGAATCATATACTTATTTCTGAATATCCCCCATCCACAAAGCCTGAAAAATGGCAGTTTCCGATGCGAAATCGAATTATTAGCGGTTTAACTCAAGGAACTCTTGTCGTTGAAGCAAAAGAAAAAAGCGGTTCATTAATTACTGCTGATCAAGCTCTAAACCAAGGCAGAGAGGTCTTTGCGATACCAGGTTCGATATTAGAACCTTCATGTGTAGGAACGAATAAGTTAATCCAATCCGGAGCAAAATTAGTCCTTACAAGCGAGGATATTTTATCAGAATTTCATACTTTTGAATAAAGAATAACTAGTTAAAATGTATAAAAATAAATTTAACAGTTTGACAAACGGTACATGAATATTTAATAATATGGAGGATTTATTATTAAATTAGGCAATATTTATTATAAATGGAAAATTAATTTAACCTCTAAGGAGGAAGCGATACATGTCGGACTATTTAGTCATAGTTGAATCACCAGCAAAGGCAAAAACAATTGAGAGATATTTGGGTAAGAAATATAAAGTAAAGGCTTCAATGGGCCATGTACGAGATCTACCAAGAAGTCAAATGGGTGTAGATGCAAAAAATGATTTTGAAGTAAAATATATTACTATTCGTGGAAAAGGACCAGTGTTAAAGGAATTAAAAACTGCAGCAAAGAAAGCAAAGAAAGTCTTTCTAGCAGCCGACCCCGACCGCGAAGGAGAAGCAATCGCTTGGCATTTGGCACACTCGTTAGATCTTGATATTACTTCTGATTGTCGAGTTGTATTTAACGAAATTACAAAGGATGCCATTAAAGAATCCTTTAAACATCCACGTCCAATTAATCAGGCACTAGTAGATGCACAACAAGCAAGACGTGTTCTTGACAGATTAGTAGGCTATAATATTAGCCCGTTGCTTTGGAAGAAAGTAAAAAAAGGTTTAAGTGCGGGACGAGTTCAATCAGTTGCAGTTAGATTAATTATTGATAGAGAAAAAGAGATTCAAAATTTTGAACCGGAAGAATATTGGTCAATTAAAGCGAACTTTTTAAAAGAAAATGAAAAAGTACAATTTGAAGGGCAATTTTACGGTGTAAATGGAAATAAAATAGAGTTAACAAATAAAACCGAGGTAGAAGATATCCTTTCTCAAATTGAAGCTGAATTCTCTGGGAGCGGTGATGAGTTAACAGCGGTGATTTCTAAAAAAGCGAAATCATTTACCATTACATCTGTTACAAAAAAAGAACGTAAAAGAAATCCGGCACCACCATTTATTACATCTTCCCTACAACAGGAAGCTGCGCGTAAATTAAATTTCCGTGCGAAGAAAACAATGATGCTTGCTCAACAATTATATGAAGGAATTGACCTAGGTAAGGAAGGAACAGTTGGTTTAATCACATATATGCGTACAGATTCAACTCGAATTTCAGAGACAGCCGTTCAGGAAAGTTCCCAATATATTGAACAGACATTTGGAAAACAATTTTTAACAGATACAAAAAGGAAAGAGAAAAAAGGTGCGAATACACAGGATGCTCACGAAGGGATTCGCCCGACTTCAGTCTTCAGAGAACCAAATAGTGTGAAACAATATTTAAGCAGAGATCAACTTAGATTATATAAATTGATTTGGGAGCGATTTGTTGCTAGTCAAATGGCTTCTGCAATCTTGGATACAATGAGTGTTGACCTAAATTATGGAGACGTTGTGTTCAGAGCCACTGGATCAAAAGTTAAATTCCCTGGATTTATGAAGGTTTATGTTGAGGGTAATGATGACAATGTTGAAGAAAAAGAGAAGATGCTACCTGATTTAAAAGAGGGTGACCGAGTATTTGCTACAGATATTGATCCGAAGCAACACTTTACTCAGCCACCTCCAAGATATACGGAAGCTCGACTTGTTAAAACGATGGAGGAACTTGGAATAGGAAGACCTTCAACTTATGCACCAACTTTGGATACTATCCAGAAAAGAGGCTATGTTTCCTTAGATAATAAACGTTTTGTTCCTACCGAATTAGGGGAAATCGTAGATGAGTTAATGCTTGAATTCTTCCCGAGAATTTTAGATGTAGAATTTACTGCAAAAATGGAGCATGACCTTGATGAAATTGAAGAAGGTAAAACTGAGTGGATCAAAATTATTGATGAATTTTATCAGGACTTTGAAAAGAGATTAGAAATTGCAGAATCAGAAATGAAGGAAGTAGAAATTAAGGATGAACCTGCGGGTGTAGATTGTGAAAACTGTGGTCATCCTATGGTTTACAAAATGGGTCGCTACGGCAAATTCATGGCCTGTTCCAATTTTCCAGATTGTCGCAATACAAAACCGATTGTAAAAGAAATCGGGGTTCCTTGTCCGAAATGTGAAAAAGGAAATATTGTTGAGAGAAAAAGCAAGAAGAAAAGAATTTTTTATGGTTGCGATCAATACCCAGAATGTGATTTTCTATCTTGGGATAAACCACTAGCTCGGAAATGTCCAAAGTGTGAAAACCTATTAGTTGAGAAAAAACTCAAAAAAGGAATTCAGGTACAATGTGCACAGTGTGATTATAAAGAAGAAACTCAGAAGTAACATGTGGTGGTGAGCAGCGTACAGCTCACCACTTTCCATTTTCTATCGGAAAAAGCGGATTTCTTACGCAATTCAGAATTTTGTAAAAAAATCAGAGTTTTTATTTGCAAGGGCTACTAAATTGTGATAATATTTAGTAGCCCTTGTGAGGTGGATAAATTGGAAGATGTGAACAAATCGTTACAGTTATTCAAAGAATATTTACAAATTGAGAAAAATTATTCAGAATATACTATTGTGCATTATGAACAGTCAATTGAAGACTTTTTCTTATTTATGAACCGAGAAACAATCTTAAATCTTACTGACGTAACATATTCCGATGTGCGTTTGTATCTAACTGAGCTTTATAAGAAACAATATGCAAGACGTACTGTTGCAAAAAAAATATCAACATTGCGCAGTTTTTTTAATTTCCTTTTAAGGGAGAAGCTTATTTCTCAAAATCCCTTTATACTGGTGTCATTACCAAAAAGGGAACAAAGACTTCCCCATTTTTTATATGAAGAAGAATTGGAAAAGCTATTTAGAGTTTCAGATGTTTCAACTTGCTTAGGGCAACGGGATCAAGCTTTACTTGAGTTATTATATGCGACTGGAATCCGTGTAAGTGAATGTTGTAAGCTCACTCTCCAGGACTTGGACTTTTCAACAGGAACCGCGTTTGTTCACGGAAAGGGAAACAAACAGCGATATGTCCCTTTTGGAAGCTATGCTGAACAAGCACTAACAAACTATATATCCAAAGGTCGCAAGGATTTACTTGAAAAAGCTTCAGTACATACAAACCATTTATTTCTTAATTTCCGGGGTGGACCACTAACAACAAGAGGAGTCAGGGTAATCTTAAATAATATGATTAAGAAGACGTCTTCTACTATTCATATTAGTCCACACGTATTAAGACATACTTTTGCTACACATCTTTTAAACGAGGGCGCTGATATGAGGTCTGTACAAGAACTGCTGGGCCATGAAAGTTTGTCATCAACACAGGTGTATACACATGTTACAAAGGATCATTTGCGAAATATCTATAAGTCCTCACATCCACGTGCATAAGGAGGTTGTTTGAGAAATGTCTAATTTTCATGCAACAACAATATTCGCTGTAAAACATAAAGGAAAATCAGCAATGGCTGGTGATGGTCAAGTTACCTTTGGAAATGCCGTTGTTATGAAACATACAGCAAGAAAGGTACGAAAACTATTTCAAGGAAGGGTTATTGCTGGTTTTGCGGGGTCGGTCGCTGATGCGTTTACCCTATTTGAAATGTTTGAAGGACGCCTAGAAGAGTTTAATGGAAATTTGCAAAGGGCAGCAGTTGAACTTGCAAAAGAATGGAGAAGTGATAAAATTCTTCGTAAATTAGAGGCAATGCTTATTGTGATGGATGAGAAGGATTTGCTACTTATTTCTGGAACAGGCGAAGTAATTGAGCCAGATGATGGAATTTTGGCAATTGGCTCTGGTGGGAATTACGCGCTCTCTGCAGGACGTGCATTAAAAAAATATTCAGGTGATCATTTAACTGCAAGGGAAATTGCAAAAGCTTCATTAGAAATTGCAAGTGAAATTTGTGTGTATACAAATGAAAATATTATAGTTGAAGAACTATAAGGAGGGGATACCTTTGAAGACGAATCTAACCCCAAGACAGATTGTAGAAAAATTAGATCAATACATCATTGGCCAAAATGAAGCAAAAAGAGCTGTGTCAGTAGCATTAAGAAATCGATATCGTCGCAACTTGCTTAACGAAAAGCTAAGAGATGAAATTGTACCCAAGAATATATTGATGATCGGGCCAACCGGAGTAGGTAAAACTGAAATAGCTAGGCGATTAGCAAAACTAGTTGGTGCACCTTTTATTAAAGTAGAAGCAACGAAATTTACTGAAGTTGGATATGTCGGACGTGATGTTGAATCGATGGTTCGGGACTTAGTTGAAACGTCAGTTCGCCTTGTAAAAGAGGATAAAATGGTTCAAGTATCCGAACGTGCTGAGGAAAATGCAAATAAACGAATAGTTGAACTACTTGTCCCAAGTTCTAAAAAGCAAACATCTTATAAAAATCCACTTGAGATGCTTTTTGGAGGCAATAACACTGAACCCGAAGTAGAGAAAACGAATGAAGATGAAAGCTTGAGTGAAAGAAGAAAGCGAATGGCGCATAAGCTTGCACTTGGTGAACTCGAGGATTATTATGTAACTGTCGAAGTAGAGGAGCAACAGGCATCTATGTTCGACCTACTACAAGGCTCTGGTATGGAAAATATGGGAATGAATATGCAGGATGCATTAAGTAACCTCATGCCGAAAAAGCGTAAAAAGCGTAAATTAACAGTTAAAGAAGCTCGTAAAGTCTTAACAAATGAAGAAGCCGCTAAACTAATTGATATGGATGAGGTAGCACAGGAAGCTGTAAACCGAGCAGAACAGTCGGGTATTATTTTTATCGATGAGATTGACAAGGTTGCAGGTAAAAGTCATAATTCTTCTTCTGCAGATGTTTCAAGGGAAGGAGTCCAACGTGATATTTTACCAATTGTAGAAGGTTCGACAGTTGTCACCAAATATGGTTCTGTTAAAACAGATCATATGCTCTTTATTGCAGCTGGGGCTTTTCACATGTCAAAGCCTTCAGATTTAATCCCTGAATTACAAGGTCGTTTTCCGATTCGTGTAGAGCTAACTAAGTTGACAGTAGATGATTTCTACCGTATCTTAGTTGAGCCAGATAATGCATTATTGAAACAATATTCAGCATTATTAGAAACAGAAGGTATACAACTGGAATTTTCTGACGATGCTATTCGTAAGATAGCTGAAGTTGCCTTTCAAGTGAACCAGGATACAGATAATATTGGTGCTCGTCGTCTACATACAATTATGGAAAGACTATTAGAGGATTTATCATTTGAAGCGCCGGACATTACGATGGAAAAAATCACAATTACTCCACAATATGTCGATGAGAAATTAAGTACAATTGTAAAAAACAAAGATTTAAGTCAGTTTATTTTGTAAGTTTATCAGGAGGAACAAGAAAAATGCCATTATTAGAAAGAACTAGAAAAATTAATGCAATGCTGCAAAATGCAGCAGGTAAACCAGTTAACTTTAAGGAAATGTCAGAAACATTAACCGATGTAATCGGTGCGAATACTTTCTTATTAAGTCGTCGTGGGAAACTTCTTGGTTTTGCCATCAAGCAAACGATTGAAAATGAAAGAATTAAGAAAATGATTGAGGATCGTCATTTCCCTGAAGAGTACACACAAAGCTTATTCAACATTCAGGAAACATCATCTAATCTCGATATTGAAAGTGATTATACTGCTTTTCCAATCGAGAACAAGGAATTGTTTAAGAATGGACTAACAACGATTGTTCCGATAATCGGTGGTGGAGAACGATTAGGAACACTCATTCTTTCAAGACTAGATGAAAGATTTGAAGATGATGACCTTATCTTAGCTGAATATGGTGCAACAGTTGTTGGTATGGAAATTCTGCGTGAAAAAGCTGAAGAAATTGAAGAAGAAGCTAGAAGCAAAGCTGTTGTTCAGATGGCAATCAGTTCATTATCTTATAGTGAATTTGAAGCTATTGAACATATCTTTGAAGAGTTAAATGGCAACGAAGGATTATTAGTTGCAAGTAAAATTGCTGACCGCGTAGGAATTACAAGATCAGTTATCGTTAATGCATTAAGAAAGCTTGAAAGTGCTGGTGTAATTGAATCTCGTTCACTAGGAATGAAAGGTACTTACATTAAAGTACTAAACGATAAATTCTTACTTGAATTAGAAAAACTAAAATCACATTAATTAATAAAAAGAGGCTGGGACATTAACTAGCTTCGAATAATGAAAAAGGTGAGTTTGAGCACGCTCAAACTCACCTTTTTCTATTTTTCGTGTAAATTCTCCTATTACCTTAGTTGTTGGCAGTGAATTTTCTTAAATTCACTGCCATTAAAGCTAGACCCATTTCGTTCTCCACCTTCGATTTTCCTCGAACAGAAAATCGGGAGAAACGCAAATTAGCTTTCAAGAATCCAAAAACTGGTTCCACATCGATTTTGCGTTTTCGATAGAGGGCACTCGTTTTCTCTTCTGAAAGCTTCGCTCTTACGTATTCTTTTTGCTGTTCCCACTTTTCATTCACCATTAGTTTTCGATTGTTACCTTCTTTGGCTTTTGTACATGATAAGCGGAATGGGCATCCCGAACAGTCTTCGCACTCATAGATTTTGAACTTCCGTTCAAAGCCTGTACGGTCAGTGCGAATAGAATGATATTGAAACTCAAGACGTTTATGATTAGGGCATGTATATGTATCTGTTTCTTCATCATACTGCCAATTGTCAGGGTTAAATATGTTTTGTTTAAACTTTTTGTTTTGTTCCTTCAAATACAGGTTATAAGTGATAAGCGCTTCTCGTTTTCTATTGGAAAGGATATCATTATAGTTTTGTTCACTACCATAACCTGCATCTGCGACAATGTGTTTCGGTAACTCGAAATAATGCTGCTCGATTTCATCTAGAAATGGAATTAACGTACGTGTATCTGTTGGATTAGAAAACAAACTATAAGCAAGAGTGTATTGACCTTCCGTTGCGATTTGTACATTGTAACCAGCTTTCAACTGTCCATTTCTCATATAATCTTCTTTCATTCGCATAAATGTCGCATCAGGATCCGTTTTAGAATAGCTATTACGTGTGCCAAAGATTTCTAAGTCTTCTTGGTATTTCTGTTTACGTAAGACAAAATCAATCAATTGCTTACGTACTTGTTTCGGATATTTGCGTTCGCTTCTTAAAGCTTTTCGTTCTGAAACATCTGATGTAACTTCAATTTGTTTATCATACTCGGTTACGACTTCGTCTACTTTTTGAACCAATTGAGTGAGCTCTTCCAACGATAACTGTTCGGTGTTTTCGCGTTCAATTTCAGGTATGATTTCGTTCTTAAGTAGCTCGTTGTATAGCTGGTTTGACTTTTCAATTAAGCTTTCACTATATTTCTCAATGGATTTCTTCCAAACGAACGTAAATTTATTCGCATTCGCTTCAATCTTTGTACCATCAATAAAAATAGCTTCTTGATCAATAAGTTTTTCTTCAACTAATTGGCAACGGAATTGGACGAAACATTTGCGAATTAAATCTTTCACTTCTGATTGAACACGGAATCGGTTGATTGTGCGGTAGCTTGGTTCATACCCTTGAGCTAACCACATCATACGGATACTATCTTTTAATAGGGCTTCGATTTTGCGTCCAGAGAAGACAGATTGCGAGTAGGCACACAAGATAATTTTAAGCATCATGCGTGGATGATAAGCAGGACAACCCTCATTTCGAAGAAATGGTTCGAATGCTTCTTGCGGGATACTTTCAACTAAATGATGGACATGGAAGGCAATATCATTATTTTGTAATTTTACTTCTAAATCTAAAGGCAAAATTAATTGATTCATGTTATAATCTTTAAACATAAGGACACTTCTTTCTGTTTGGATTTTGTGTGGTAACTTAATTTTAACAAAGAATGTCCTTATTTTTTATTTAAAAATAATCAAAGCCTGTGAAATTTTACTCATAGTAAAAATTCACAGGCTTTTTCAGTTCAGAGGAGGGTTTTGTCCCAGCCCCTTTTTTTGTTTCATAATTATTATAAAAGTGTTCGTAACATAATTTGTCGAGTTTTTGAAGTGGAAATATGTACTTGACGATTTTTGTAAAAAACACGTGAAACTACTCCTGTGAAAATCTATAATGATAAACGGAAACTATGAGTAGAAAGTCCTAAATTGTCGAAAATTATCACTTTTTATCACAAGCTTCATAGACAGATAGAATTAATTTCATTACAATGAAAAAGGAGTTAATACGATTCGTTATATTTATTCGAATGATAGTACTTTTTTGTGAGGGGTTTATATGAAACTTTTTTCTAATACAATACATTCACTTGAAAAAGCTTTGGATTATTCAGCTTTAAGACAGAAGGTCATTTCAAATAATATAGCAAATGTGGATACACCAAATTATAAAGCACAAGATGTGAGCTTTAAAAATCTTCTTGCTAATGAGACGGAAAGCCAAATGAGAGCTAATCGAACAAATGAAAAACATATCGAATTTACAAGCAGTAAACGTTCGAACAATCCGCTCATTGCGAAGAACGATACTGCATATAACCATAACGGTAACAATGTCGATATCGATAAGGAAATGGCACTTTTAGCAGAAAATCAAATTTACTATAATGCCATCACACAAAGAATAAGCGGGAAATTCAATACATTAAAAACAGTCGTAAAAGGAGGAAACTAAAGGTGTCAATATTTCAAAGCCTCAATACAAGCAGCTCAGCCCTAACTGCCGGACGACTTAGAATGGACGTTATTTCTTCTAATATGGCAAATGTGGATACAACAAGAGGGAAACTTGTAGATGGACAGTGGCAGCCGTATAGAAGGAAAATGGTTGTTCAGCAGCCTCTAGGCAATAGCTTTTCTTCCCACTTATCAAAAGCGATGAATCAATCAAAAACAGGAAATGGTGTTAAGGTTACAGGTATTGTTGAAGATCAAACCCCATTTCAGCTTGTATATAACCCAGATCATCCTGAAGCTAATGCAGACGGGTATGTGGCTCTTCCGAATGTAGACCCTCTAAAGGAAATGGTCGACCTGATGAGTGCCACTAGATCCTACGAAGCGAATGTAACAGTTTTTAATGCGTCAAAAGGAATGTTAATGAAAGCTCTAGAAATAGGGAAATAGGTGATAAAGCATGATAGATAAGGTAAATATTACTACATCACAGGTTTTGTCGAAACCTGTTACACAGCCAAAGACTGCAAGTGCAGTTCAAAAGGAATTTAGCAGCTTTTTAAAAGATGCCTTAAATAATGTAAATGAAACTCAACAGACTTCAGATAAAATGACCGAAAAGCTTGTTAAGGGTGAAAATGTAGATTTACACCAAGTAATGATTGCTTCTGAAAAAGCAAGTGTGTCATTGCAAACGACACTTCAAATTCGAAATAAAGTTGTGGAAGCATACCAAGAAATCATGAGGATGCAGGTTTAGTCCGGGATTTTAAATATTCTACTTAGGGGTATGTCATGAAAGAGAAACTACTATTATATAAGACAAAAATAGGCGAGTTTTGGAATAAACAATCTGGCTTTCAAAAAGCTACAATTATTGGTTTGCCATTGCTTTTCATTTTTATTATTTCGCTTACTGTGTTTTTTACAACAAAAACAAACCTAGTTCCTATGTATAGCAATCTATCTCCACAGGAAACAGGACAAATAAAAGCGACGTTAGATTCAAGAGGAATTCAATCTGAAATAGCGGATAATGGATCGACCATTAAGGTGCCAGAGGAACTGGTAGAACCCTTAATGGTCGAACTTGCGGCAGAAGGAATACCAGATAGTGGTAACATTGATTATTCATTCTTTGGCCAAAATGCTGGATTTGGGATGACCGATAATGAATTTAATATGTTAAAACTTGAATCCACACAAACAGAATTAGCAAATATGATCAAGAGCATCGATGGGATAAACGATGCGAACGTTATGATCAGTATGCCGAACGAAGGAATTTTTGTAAAAGATAGCCAAGCAGAGGCCTCCGCATCAATCGTACTTAACACGAAACCCGGATATAAATTAGACGGGCAGCAGATTAAATCTTTATATCACTTGGTTTCCAAAAGTATTCCTAACTTACCTACTGATAATATCGTCATAACGAATCAAAACTTTGAGTATTTTGACTTAGAAAATGAAGGAAATGTATCAGTTATAGGAAATGTAGCCTCACAGCTTGATTTGAAACGTGAGATTGAAAGAGATATTCAAAGACAGGTTCAGCAAATGCTAGGGACGATGATGGGACCAGAGAAGGTTTTTGTATCTGTAACTACGGATATTGATTTCACTCAAGAAAACCGTCAAGAAAATTTAGTCACACCCGTTGACCCTGAAAATATGGATGGAATCGAAATTAGTGTCGAACGTATTACTGAAACCTATACAGGTGAAGGAGCCCAGGCTGGTGGAGTTGTTGGTACCGGAGAATCAGATGTCCCATCCTATAACACTGATGGACAAGCTGGTAATGGGGACTATGAACGAATCGAAGAACGTGTGAATAAAGATGTGAATCGAATTACAAAAAATATTGTTGAAGCACCATATAAAATTAGAGATTTAGGAATCCAGGTAATGGTTGAAGCTCCAGACCCGAAAAATCCTACATCAATGCCACAGGAAAGTGTCGACGATATCGAGAGAATATTGAGCACTATCGTAAGGACTAGTATTAATCAAGATGAAAATACTGAGTTATCACAAGAAGAGATACAGGATAAAATTGTCGTTTCAGTTCAAGAATTTAGTGGAAAAACGAATACTGTTCCTGAATCACCAATCATTAAAGCAATTCCTTTATGGGTGTATATTGTAGGTGGTATTTTAGTACTTGGCCTAATCATTCTATTAGTTTTCTTTTTACGTAAAAAGAAAGAAACAGAGATTGAAGAGATAATCCCTCAACCAGAACCTGTATTCTTTAATCAAATTCCAGATCTTAATGAAGAAAAAGAATCGGAAACAACGGTTAGAAGAAAGCAATTGGAGAAGCTTGCGAAAGATAAGCCTGAAGACTTTGCAAAATTATTACGTTCATGGTTAGCAGACGAGTAGGAGGTGGAGAAATGGCAAAACGAGATATGCAAAACGGACTCACCGGAAAACAAAAAGCGGCCATTCTCCTCATTTCACTTGGCCCGGATGTTTCGGCTTCAGTGTATAAGCATCTTTCAGAGGAAGAGATTGAGAAACTAACTTTAGAAATATCAGGGGTTCGTAAGGTGGAAGCAAATACAAAGGAACAAATTATGGAAGAGTTCCATCAGATTGCAATGGCTCAGGATTATATCAGCCAGGGCGGAATTGGATATGCAAAAACGGTACTCGAAAAAGCTCTTGGTGAAGAGCAAGCAGGAATTATCATTAATCGACTAACATCTTCATTGCAGGTTAAACCGTTTGATTTTGCAAGGAAAGCAGATCCAGGCCAAATTTTGAATTTTATTCAAAATGAGCATCCACAGACAATTGCTTTGATTTTATCGTACTTGGATTCAAGGCAGGCTGCACAAATATTATCTGAGTTGCCACAAGAGGTTCAAGCAGATATAGCTAGAAGAATCGCCATTATGGATCGAACTTCACCCGAGATAATAAATGAAGTTGAACAAATATTAGAGCGTAAACTCTCTGCTACGGTGACACATGATTATACACAAACAGGTGGTATTGAGGCAGTTGTCGAGGTATTAAATGGTGTCGATCGCTCAACTGAAAGAACAATATTAGATGCACTCGAAATACAAGATCCAGAACTTGCTGAAGAAATTAAGAAGAGGATGTTTGTATTTGAGGATATTGTGACACTCGATAATCGTGCAATCCAACGTGTAATTCGAGATGTGGAGAATGAAGATCTTATGCTTTCCCTTCGTGTTGCAAGCGAGGAAGTCAAGGGAATTGTCTTTAAAAACATGTCGAAGCGAATGGTCGACACATTTAAAGAAGAAATGGAATATATGGGACCGGTTCGATTGCGTGATGTTGAAGAAGCTCAAACTCGTATTGTAACAGTCATCCGTAGACTAGAAGAAGCAGGGGAAATTGTCATCGCTCGTGGCGGAGGAGATGATATTATTGTCTAACGTTATTAAGTCAGGTTCCTTGCAGACGACAAACGATTCTCCTAAGAGAGTCATCGGACTTAAAGTTCTACAAACAAAAGAAACGAATAATGTCGAACCACAGCCAAATTCACTTTTAGTCTCTCAAAAAATAGTAGAAGAGGCTAGAGAACAAGCGGATAAAATTGTGAAAGATGCGATTTCCTATTCAAACTCACTTAGGCAACAAATATTAGTGGAAAAACGTGAGTGGGAAGAAGAAAAACAACTGTTAATTAATAAAACATCAGAAGATGGCTTTCAAGCTGGATTGGTTGAAGGTAGAGAACAGGGCTATCAAGAATATAGAGATTTACTTGCTGAGGCTCGTAAAATTATTGATCTATCAAAGCAAGATTATGATCGATATCTTGATTCTTCTGAAGAAGTCATTGTTAAGCTTGGCTTAACAGTAGCAGAAAAAATCATTGGCTCTCATCTTTCTGAGAAACCAGAGGATTTTGTTTTTCTCGTTAGAAAGGCGACTAAAGAAGTAAAGGAACATTCTAATATTATGATTCAAGTCAGCCCACATTATTTTCAATATGTGATGGAGCGAAAAGAGGAGTTAATTGCCATCCTTAATCGAGAAACTGATCTTTTTATCTATCCGAATGAAGATTTCAAAGAAACAGATTGTGTGATTGAATCATCCTTCGGAAAGATTAATGCAAGTGTAGATACTCAACTTACAGAGATAAAAGAAAAACTGCTTTCTTTGCTATTGGAGGAATAGGTCGTGAAGGCAATCGAGCTGCTAGATCAAATCCATACAATTGATTCATATAAGCGGTACGGTAAGGTGACAAGAGTTGTTGGCTTGATGATTGAATCTCGTGGACCGGAATGTTCGATAGGCGATTTATGTCTTATTTATGTGGGATTAACACATAAAAGATGTATTCAAGCCGAAGTAGTCGGTTTCCGTGAAGAGCATGTAATCTTAATGCCTTTCTCAAATGTAAAGGATATTTCACCAGGCAGCATCGTGGAAGCTACTGGCAAGCCACTTGATATAAAAGTCGGGGAAGGTTTACTTGGAAAGGTATTAGACCCATTAGGACATCCCCTTGATGAAAGCGGACTTCCTAGAGGATTGTCGTCGGCTCCTACTGAACAGGATCCTCCTAACCCACTATCTCGCCCTCCAATAGAAGAGCCAATTGAGGTTGGTGTCAAAATGATTGATACCCTCTTAACGGTTGGTAAAGGACAACGTGTTGGAATTTTTGCAGGAAGTGGTGTTGGTAAAAGTACATTATTAGGAATGGTTGCTCGAAATACAACTGCTGACATTAATGTAATTGCACTTGTTGGAGAGCGTGGACGAGAGGTAAGAGAGTTTATAGAAAAGGATTTGGGTGAAGCGGGCCTTAAAAGATCGATTCTTGTGGTGGCGACTTCAGATCAGCCGGCACTTCTTAGAATCAAGGCAGCGATGACTGCTACTGCGATTGCAGAGTATTTCAGAGATAAAGGTTTAGATGTCATGTTAATGATGGACTCTGTTACCCGCGTTGCAATGGCAAGCAGGGAAATTGGCTTAGCGATTGGGGAACCACCAACAACGAAAGGATATACACCGAGTGTGTTTACCACACTTCCCAGACTATTGGAGAGAACTGGTACCAATCATTTAGGCTCAATAACTGCTTTTTACACAGTACTGGTAGACGGTGATGATATGAATGAACCGATTGCCGACACAGTTCGAGGTATACTTGATGGGCATTTTGTTCTTGATCGAAGTCTAGCTAACAAAGGACAGTATCCTGCAATTAATGTATTAAAATCGATTAGCCGTGTAATGAACCAAATTACATCAAGCGAACATAAAGCTTATGCAGAAAAAATTAGAGGGATATTGGCCACTTACCTTAATTCAGAAGACTTAATCAATATAGGGGCTTATAAAAGGGGTTCTTCAATTGAGGTTGATGAAGCAATCAGATATTATCCTAAGATTATTTCTTTCTTAAAACAACAAACCGATGAAAAATTCACGTTTGAAGAAAGTGTACACTTATTAGCACAATTGGCCGAAAAAGGTGAATAAAACAAATGAGTTATACGTTCAAATTTCAAAAAGTGATGTCGCTAAAAGAAAATGAGAAGAATCAAGTTCTTTCAGATTATAAAACATCTGTCAAAGAATTCGAAGAGGCTGCAGAAGCTTTATACGATTCTTTAAAAAAGAAGGAAATACTTGAAGAAAATCAAAGACAGCAGCTACAAAGCGGCTTATCCATTCAAAGTATTAGACAACAACAGTCTTTTATTACTAGCTTAGAAAGAACAATTATGTATTACCAAAATCTTGTTATAAAAGCAAGAAACAAAATGCAACAGCTACAATCATTGCTAACCGAAAAAAATATCGAGGTTAAGAAATACGAAATCATGCATGAAAAAGATTTTGCTATTTATGAGGGACTATTAAAAATACAAGAAAGTCAAATGATGGATGAAATTTCAATCCAACAATATATGTCAAAAGGAAGATAGGTGATCAAATGGAGACAAACGAAAAAGAATACAGTAGATTTCAATGGTTCCTGTTTGTCATTCTTATACCGTCTATCTTTACTTTATTAGTAGTATTTGTACTTCTATCTGTTGCTAGTTTTAAGCCACTTGGAGTAATGAAAGATGTCGTTGCTAAAATACCAGCAGTTAGTTCTCTTTTTAGTGATGAAAAAAAGGAGCAGAATCCGGAAGAGGATGAAATAGAAATTGCTGATTTAGAGTCTGAGATACAGGAAAAGGAAACGAAAATTACGCAATTGGAAAACGAATTGGTAAAAAAGAGCGATGAAATTGAAGCATTAGAAAATGAAATTAATAACCTTTCAGATGAACTTGTAAAACTCCAGAAAGAACGTTTAGCTAAAAGCAAATCATTAAATGAATTAACTAAAATGTATGAGCTGATGTCTCCCAAAAATGCGGCAAAAATAATTCCGAATTTACAAGAAGAAGAGGCAAGGGAGATTCTTTCAAGTATTGATACAGAAAAACTAGCCGCTATCTTTGAAAAAATGGCGCCTGAGGACGCAGCGAAATTTACTCAATTGATTACACAATAATGATCCTACTAAACTTGAAGGGAGGTGAAGTAATGTGAATATGGTAGTAAATTTGGAACCATCATCTGGAGTATTCAGAAAGGCTGTTGATTCAAGTCTGGGCAATGGCTTAATCCAAGGTAATAATACTTTTGAATTGTCCTTTCGGGAGAAATTAGATGCAATTTTAGAGAACGACCCAAAACTTTTCGGAGATCCTAAATTAAAGCTTACTCCTAATTTTAATGCAGGAAAAGAAGAGGATTCCACATATATGGCTACAACCAATCAAGCATTATCTGAATTCCAGTCTTTTGTAAAAGAAGAATTCGATTTATCTGGTTTAGAAGATGTATTTCTGACACTTCCACCTGATTTGGTAGACCAAATAAAAGTATTTATCACTGGAATTCAAAATGGTGAAATCGAGCTGGGAGTTGGACAAGCGTATGGAGAAGCTGAACAATCTGCATTGCTGTTAGTGGCTACACGTTTAGTTGAAGAAAATCCAGTAATTGATCAGGCTGTACTAATAAACCTTCTAAAGCAAATGAAGATAGCTTCTAACGAGGAATTGACTACAAGTCCTCAAGTTTCGAAGGACTTAACCGATTTAAAGGCAATTAAGCTTATCCAAGAGTTGATGCAGTCGCTAGAAAACAAGACTTCTTTAGTCGAGAAGCCAAGGACAGAATCTCAGTCCCGTCTTCACTACCTGCAAACTGTACATTCGAGATATTTTTCGGCACCAAAAGGGATTGAAACGACACAGGCTGATACGTCTGGTAAGTCTATACAACAAGCAAGTACACACCAAGTTATAGGAAATTCAAGAGAAGCCATTTCTGTAGCTGATTTGAGCTCCAATCATATTTCTAGGGCTGAGCAATTTACAATAAACGTTGAACAAACGAGTAAACCGTTACCGAATCAGCAACAATTCATAAAGCAGTTTCAGAATATCCTAGCAAGAAGCAACTTTTTGAATAGTGGCGGGCAACAAAAATTATTAATTAACTTATATCCTGAACATCTTGGTTCACTACGAATTGAAATTCTTCAAAGTGAAGCAGGTATGATTGCAAAAATTTTGGCTTCAACGAGTCAAGCAAAGGAATTAGTAGAGTCACAGTTAACAAACCTAAAACACTCTTTCTTAGCACAAAACATTTCAGTCGAAAAAATTGAAGTTTCAACACAGCTTCAGTATCAAACTGAAAGAAATCTGCAAAGAGAAAATGAACAACATGGTCAGCAATCAGGAAGACAACAGAAGGAACAAAATAATCAAGAACAAAATGAGGATGTTTCTTCCTTTACAACTGCTCTATTGGATGAGCTTGTCAATATTAAAATTTAGGTGGTGATGAATGTGACTACAAAAATAGATTCGAGTCTTTACCTTTCAAATTTAAAGCAAGAAAGAAAAACGGGTAATGATATTTTAGGAAAAGATGATTTCTTAAAGATATTAATGACACAGCTTCAAAACCAAGATCCAATGAATCCAATGGAAGATAAGGATTTTATTGCTCAAATGGCGACCTTTACCTCGCTTGAACAAATGACAAATATGAATAGTACTTTAGAGAAATTCGTGACTAGCCAGAAGGGTGAACAGCTTTTAAAATATAGCTCTATGATTGGGAAAGAAGTTGAATACAGTTTTAAAACTGAGGATGAGAATGGAAATGAAATCATCAATAAAGGGCAAGGAATTGTAACATCTGTATCACAAAAATCAGGGTATATTGAGCTAGAGTTAAAGGACGGAACTAAGATTTATAGTGATGAAATTTTAAAAGTGAAGGAACCTTCTAACGAGGAAGAATAGGAGGTGTTAAGATGGATCATCGTATTCTGCAAATACAAAATCATCCCTTGTCATTAACAACACGGAATAAAGTGCAGCATAGAAAGCAGCCTTCCATTTCTTTTAAAGATACTCTCGCAAAAGAGTCAGAACTAGTAATAAGTAAACACGCACAAAAAAGATTGGATGAAAGAAACATTAACATTCAAGATTCTAAATGGAAAGAAATCCAAACAAAAATCTTAGAAGCAAAAACAAAGGGAATTCAAGATTCTTTGGTCGTGACTAAAAATGCAGCATTAATTGTAAATGTCCCAAATAATACAGTTATCACTGCAATGAATCGTGATGAAGCAAATTCTCAGATATTTACCAATATTAATGGAACCATTATTTTAGATTAATCATTTATCAGGCTGGACCTTAACAGGAAGCCGGGGTGTGCCGACCGATAGACGCCACCTTAATTGAAAGGGGAAAATAAAATGTTACGTTCAATGTATTCAGGAATCAGCGGTATGAAAAACTTTCAAACTAAACTAGATGTAATTGGTAATAACATCGCTAACGTCAATACTTACGGATTCAAGAAGGGAAGAGCAGTTTTTTCCGATATGATGAGTCAAACGATTCAAGGTGCAAAAGCAAATGACGGTGTAAGAGGTGGTGTGAATCCAAAGCAGGTTGGTTTAGGTTCTACATTATCTACAATTGATACTATTTCTACACAAGGAAGTATCCAATCTACTAACCGACCACTTGATTTAGCTATTTCCGGATCTGGTTATTTTACTGTATCTGATGGTACAAATGACTTCTATACTAGAGCAGGTAATTTCTATTTAGACGAAACTGGTAAATTAGTAAATGGCAGCGGACTAAATGTTGTGCCAGATATTACAATACCTTCGGATGCCCAAAGTTTTAGTATTGATTCAGCTGGTGTAGTAAGTTACGTAGACAATACCGGTAGTTTACAAACAGCAGGAACATTAGAAATTAGCATTTTTGCGAATCCTGATGGTCTCGAAAAGTTTGGGGATAACCTGTTTATTGAAACACTAAACTCGGGAACACCTACAGCAGTAACAGCTGGAAATGGGGGAAGTGGAAAATTAATGGCTGGTGCTCTTGAGATGTCAAATGTTGACCTTTCTGAAGAATTTACAGAAATGATTGTTGCACAACGTGGATTCCAAGCGAACACTCGTATCATCACCACATCCGATGAAATCCTTCAAGAGCTTGTAAACCTAAAACGTTAAGGGGGTAAGGGGTTTTAGACAACACTAAAACCCCGATGAAAAGTGATTACTTTAACGAAATTAAATGATAAAAAGTTTACATTAAATGCATTATATATTGAACAGGTTGAATCCTTTCCTGATACAACCATTACCTTAACAAATGGTAAAAAGTTTGTTGTCAAAGAAACAGAAGAAGATGTACATGTGAAGGTTCATGAATTTTATCAAAAAATAAATGTACTTGGCCTTCGTTAATGCTTGGGGAGGATAGGGTGCTATGAAAAATAAACTTCTTGTAGTAATGGTCATCATATTAAGTACGATAACATTAGTCGGTACCACTGCATTTGTCATTCTAACGAAGGTTGCAGCGGGTGAAGGTGAAAAGGAACCATCGATTGATCAGGTACTTAAAGCGACTGTAGAAATTCCAGAAATCACAACAAAACTATTAAGTGATGATTATATCCGTATATCCTTTAATATTCAAACAGATGGAAAAAAAGGCAAAGAAGAATTGGAGAAACGAGAGTTCCAAGTAAGCAACATCATTATTAAGGAACTTTCCAATATGACTTCTGAAGAATTTAAGGGTGAAGAAGGAATCGTGAATCTTGAAAATAGATTAAAGGACCGAATAAATGAATTAATGCAAGATGGTACTGTCGTTAAAGTCTATGCGACATCCTTTCTTCCGCAGTAACCAATTTAATTAAATGACCTAATGAGCGGAGGTGGAACCTTGCCTGGTGAAATATTATCTCAAAGTGAAATAGATGCTTTACTTTCAGCCCTGTCAACTGGTGAAATGAATCCGGAAGAACTAAAGAAAGAAGAAAGTGAGCGCCGAGTTAGAGTATATGATTTTAAGAGGGCACTTCGATTCTCAAAGGATCAGATTCGAAGTATCACCCGAATACATGAAAATTTTGCACGATTATTAACAACCTATTTTTCAGCTCAACTTCGAACGTATGTACAAATCACAGTAGGAACAGCAGATCAGGTACCATATGAAGAATTCATACGTTCGATTCCAAAAATGACCATATTAAATGTGTTTGAAATGCCTCCACTCGAAGGGCGAGTATTACTAGAAGTAAACCCTAATATTGCATATGCCATGCTCGATCGAGTACTTGGAGGTAAAGGAACAGGACTAAATAAGATCGACAGTCTAACTGAAATAGAAACAAAAATTATGAGCAATATGTTCGAAAAAGCATTTGAACAAGCTAGGGAAGCATGGGCTAATTTAGTAGAAGTTGACCCATTTTTAACTGATTTTGAAGTAAATCCACAGTTCCTTCAAATGGTTTCTCCAAATGAAACGGTTGTTGTTATCTCACTTAATACTCAAATTGGTGAGACTAGTGGGATGATAAATATTTGTATTCCCCATGTGATTCTTGAGCCAATTATTCCTAAACTATCAGCGCATTACTGGATGCAAACGGCTCCTAGAAAAGAACGGAATACAGAGGAACTGGCCACAATAAAAAGCAATCTGAAAGACACTAAACTACCAATTATAGCAGAATTAGGTACAGCCAATATTGCGATCCAGGAGTTTTTATTATTAGACGTTGGCGATACAATCCAGCTTGACAATATGATTGAACACCCAATTGATGTAAAAATTGAAGGTATCCCGAAATTTCATGCGCAGGTTGGTAAGGTAAATAAGAAACAAGCCATTCAAATCCTAATGGAAATAAAAGAGGGGGGCAGTGAAGATGAATAATGGTAATATGCTATCTCAAGATGAAATTGATGCATTACTTAAAGGTACAGCTGACTTAGACAATGAACCGGTAGCAGACAAAAATAAACCCCTTATCGAGGATTTTTTATCTTTAATTGAACAGGACGCACTCGGGGAAATTGGGAACATATCTTTCGGGAGTTCGGCAACGGCTCTTTCTACACTACTCAATCAAAAGGTTGAAATTACTACTCCAAATGTAACGCTTATTCAAAGTTCTCAACTCGCGGATGAGTTTCCACACCCATGTGTAACGGTCTATGTAAACTATACAGCTGGTTTTACAGGAACAAATCTATTAGTCATTAAACAAAGTGATGCATCAATTATTGCTGATTTGATGCTTGGTGGAAGCGGACTTGCAGCACCAACAAACCTAGGAGAACTTCAATTAAGTGCTGTTCAAGAGGCGATGAATCAAATGATGGGTTCTGCTGCGACTTCAATGTCAACTGTATTTAGTAAGAAAATTGATATTTCTCCACCTAGTATTGATATGCTTGACATGAGTAATAGCAATGGTGTAGAAAATCTTCGACTTGATGATATCTTAGTGAAAATATCATTTCGATTAAAAATTGGTGAACTAATTGATTCCACAATCATGCAGCTTGTGCCAGTTCAATTTGGAAAAGACCTTGTTGGTGAACTTCTCTCCCCACAGGCAGAGTTGGTAGCCCCAACAATTGAACAATCGTCTTCCCATGTTGACGAAGAGATGTTAATGCAGAATCAAAATATTACTAATCACCGTGCGGTACAAAATACATCATATCAACCGACTCAGCAGGTTCAACAATCTGAATATAACCAGCCTATTTCAAACAGTGGCCCGCAACATCTAGGAGGATTCCAGGCGAAACAACCTGAAATCCAACCTGCGGTTTTCTCTGAATTTGAATCGATCCATTTACAAGAATCTGAATCTAGAAACCTAAACATGTTACTCGATATTCCACTTCAAGTTACGGTCGAATTAGGTAGGACCAAACGGTCTATAAAAGAAATTCTTGAATTGTCTGCTGGTTCTATAATTGAGTTGGATAAGCTCGCAGGAGAGCCGGTAGATGTTTTAGTAAATGGAAAACTTATCGCTCAAGGTGAGGTTGTTGTTATTGAAGAAAACTTTGGTGTTAGGATCACCGATATTATTAGCCAAAGTGATCGAATAAAAAAATTGAATTAATAGTAGGGGGCTATTCTAATGGCAAACAGAATTCTTATTGTAGATGATGCAGCATTTATGAGAATGATGATTAAGGACATCCTAACTAAAAATGGATACGAAGTCGTAGCAGAAGCAGCTGATGGGGCACAAGCTGTTGAAAAGTATAAAGAAACCCAACCAGACCTAGTAACAATGGATATAACTATGCCAGAAATGGATGGAATTACAGCACTTAAAGAAATTAAAAAAATAAATCCAAATGCAAAAGTTATTATGTGTTCGGCTATGGGTCAACAAGCCATGGTTATTGATGCCATTCAAGCGGGTGCGAAGGATTTTATTGTAAAGCCATTTCAAGCAGACCGTGTGATTGAAGCTATCAGCAAAACGCTAAGTTAGCAATAACTAACCGAATAATGTAGCACCTAAATCGAGACTTGTAATTCTATTTATTCAGGAGAGTGGCAACAAAATTGAAATATATTAAAAAAGTTATTCTTGCACTTATCTTCTTTCATGCCTTGCTTGTCACTTTTCCTGTTCAAGCTGAAGAAGGTCATATTGATAGAAGTGTAAGTGATGTACTTGAAAATCAAGAAAAACAAGTAGATAAAGAGCAGGAAACGGACGCTATTGAAACCGCAGAACCTGTCAGTGAACTAACAGCAGGCGATTTTATTAAAATGATCTTTACAACGTTATTTGTCATTGCACTCATTTACTTATTATTAAAATTTGTCAATAAAAGAAATCGCATGTTTAATCAGCATAGGTTCATTGAAAATCTAGGTGGAACAAGTTTAGGTACAAACCGATCCATTCAGATTGTGAAGGTTGGGGAGCGGATTCTAGTAGTGGGGGTTGGAGATACCGTTCAGCTTCTTAAAGAGATCGAAGACACGGATGAAATTAATGAAATTTTGGAACAGCATAATGCATCATTGGATTCCATGATTCAGCCTAGAGATCTCCTTAACCGGATGATTCAAAAAAGAAAAGAAGTCAAAGATGGGGACCAAGGTCATTTTTCCTCGTTGTTACAAAAGCAACTATCAGAATTAAAACAAGGGAGAAAGAAAATTGTCGAGCAACTTGAAAATAAGGAGTCTAGTAAAGAATGAATGAATTTATGGAGTTTTTTAATACTAGTGCCCCCGAAAATGTGTCGACATCAGTTAAACTTTTACTTCTATTGACTGTTCTTTCACTAGGTCCTAGTATTTTGATCTTAATGACGAGTTTCACGAGGATAATTGTTGTGTTGTCATTTGTTCGAACTTCACTTGGGACACAACAAATGCCTCCAAATCAGGTACTGATTGGTCTGGCATTGTTTTTAACTTTCTTTGTGATGGCGCCGACATTAAGTGAGGTCAATGAACAAGCCTTAACCCCTCTGTTTAATGAGGACATTAATTTAGAGGAAGCCTATAATCGTGCCTCGTTACCGTTCAAGGAATTTATGAGTGTACATACCCGGCAAAAGGATTTGGAGTTATTTTTAAATTACTCAGGAGCTGATAGGCCGGAAACGATTGAGGATATTCCCTTAACTGCTTTGGTACCGGCTTTTGCGATAAGTGAGCTTAAAACAGCGTTTCAAATTGGTTTTATGATTTTTATTCCGTTCCTTGTGATCGATATGGTTGTTGCAAGTATCCTTATGTCTATGGGGATGATGATGCTACCGCCAGTAATGATTTCTTTGCCGTTTAAAATACTATTATTTGTCCTCGTGGACGGATGGTATTTAATTGTTAAATCCTTATTACAGACCTTCTAAGAGTGGGTGAACAGTTTGAGTCCTGAAGCAGTTATTTCATTAGCAGAAAAAGGTGTATATACGACCTTAATGATTTGTGGTCCACTTTTATTAGTGGCTTTAGTTGTTGGGTTGATTGTTAGTGTGTTCCAGGCCACAACACAAATTCAGGAGCAAACCCTGGCATTTATCCCTAAAATTATAGCCGTGCTAGTCGGGTTGGTATTTTTTGGACCGTGGATGCTTTCAAAGATGCTCGCATATACGCATGATATTTTTAGTAATTTAACAAGATTTGTAGGTTAAAAAATGACAGAGATATATACCTATTTTCCTGCCTTTTTACTTGTATTAGTGAGGGTAACGAGTTTTTTTGTAACGATGCCTTTGTTTTCATATCGGACTTTGCAGGCATTACATCGAATCGGAATTGCTTTCTTTATTGCATGGGTTATGTTCCTATCTATGGAAAAACCAATTCTCCAGATTGATGGCTATTTTATCATGTTAATTCTCAAAGAGGCTATGGTGGGTCTCTTAATTGGGTTAACAGCTTATATGATTTTCGCTGCGATTCAAATTGCAGGGGGCTTTATCGATTTTCAGATGGGGTTTGCCATCGCCAATGTTATTGATCCACATACAGGGGCGCAAAGTCCATTGATGGGACAATATTTATATACGTTTGCACTCCTCTTTTTATTGGCAATTAATGGCCATCATTTATTGTTGGATGGAATTTTTTATAGCTATGAATTTATCCCAATGGAACAATCAACTCTCCCATTTGGTGATGAAAATATAGTCGAATTTGTTATTAAAGCTTTTGGAACAATGTTTATAATAGCATTTCAAATGTCAATGCCAGTCGTTGGTGCCTTATTTTTAGTAGATATTGCTCTAGGTATAGTGGCGAGAACAGTCCCACAATTAAATGTATTTGTTGTAGGTCTGCCGTTAAAAATCGGGGTTAGTTTTGTTGTATTATTTATCGCGATGACGATGATTTTTATGCTCGTGGGAAATCTGGTAGACAATATGTTATTTACGATGCGAGGTTTAATGGAACTATTAGGAGGAAGCTAGATGTATTTTGTTCGTCTTGACCTGCAATTTTTTGCAGGTGAAAAAACAGAAAAAGCCACTCCTAAAAAACGTCAAGAAACAAGAAAAAAGGGGCAGGTTGCAAAAAGTGCGGATATTAACACCGCCCTCCTGCTGATTTCGATCTTTTTTACACTGCTTGTTTTTGGGGGGTTCATTTTAGATCGTATATTAACTTTTATAAGCCATTCATTTAGCCATTATTTATTGATTACACCGACTGAACAGAGTGTTCAAGAAATTTTTATTGAACTATCGTTAGAGGCTGCAATTATATTAGCACCGATTATGATAATTGCCCTTATCGTTGGAATTGCAGCGAACCTTATGCAGGTTGGTTTTTTATTTTCAACAGAAGCGATTCAAATGAAGTTAAATAAGCTTGATCCGATTCAAGGATTTAAACGAATTTATTCGATACGTGCGCTTGTTGAGATGCTTAAATCAATTTTAAAAATCGTGATCGTAGGTGGCGTTACGATTTCGATTCTTTGGTTCCGTTTGGAAGATATTTTGTCCTTGTCACAGAAAACCGTTGGAGCAGCTCTAGTTGTTCTTGCCAAACTAACAGTCCAGATGGGGTTATTTGCGGGAGGAGCACTTTTATTCTTATCGTTCTTAGACTATCTTTATCAACGTTTTGATTATGAAAAAAACATAAGGATGTCTAAGCAGGATATTAAAGATGAATATAAGAAGACAGAAGGAGACCCTCTGATTAAATCAAAAATAAAGCAAAAACAACGTGAAATGGCAATGAGTCGAATGATGCAAGAAGTGCCAAAGGCAGATGTCATTATTACAAACCCAACTCATTATGCAATTGCTTTAAAATATGATGAATCAAAAATGGATGCTCCCTTTGTAGTTGCAAAGGGTGTAGATTTTGTTGCGGGGCGAATTAAGGAAATTGCAAACGAGCATGAAATCACGACCATCGAAAACCGTCCTCTCGCAAGAGCCCTATATGCAGGGACAAATATTGGGGATGCGATACCAGAAGAGTATTTTAAAGCGGTAGCGGAAATTCTTGCCTATGTATACCGATTGAAAGAAAAGATATAAACGATTTTTAAGAGATTTTTACTAATTCCTCATCACTTATGTGTTTTTTGACTTAAAGGAGAGAAAACAATGCGAGCAAGAGATTTATCAGTTTTATTAAGTGTAATCTTAATAGTTGCGATGCTAATTATTCCATTTCCATCTTGGATGCTAAGCATTTTAATTATTGTTAATATTTCTCTTGCATTGTTAGTTCTTTTAACTTCAATGAATATGCAGGAACCACTTCAATTTTCAATTTTCCCTTCTTTATTACTTCTTTTGACCTTATTTAGATTAGGGTTAAACGTTTCTACAACTAGATCAATACTCGCTACAGGGGATGCTGGTGGGGTAGTGCACACCTTTGGTACCTTTGTAGTTGGTGGGAATGTGGTTGTCGGATTTGTTGTCTTTTTAATCCTTGTTATTATTCAATTTGTTGTAATTACAAAAGGTTCTGAACGTGTTTCTGAGGTTGCTGCGCGCTTTACATTAGATGCAATGCCAGGGAAACAAATGAGTATAGATGCTGATTTAAATGCTGGTATGATTTCTGATACTGAGGCCCGCGAGCGCCGTGATAAAGTAAGTAGAGAAGCTGATTTTTACGGGGCAATGGACGGGGCAAGTAAGTTCGTAAAGGGAGATGCAATAGCTGGTATTATTATTGTTCTTATCAACTTAATTTTTGGATTTATCATCGGGATGACACAACATGGCTTGGGTTTCCAAGAGGCGCTTTCTAAATTTACCCTGTTAACTGTAGGGGACGGAATTGTCAGCCAGATTCCTGCATTATTAATTTCAACAGCGACAGGGATTGTGGTTACTCGTGCTGCGTCTGAAGGAAATTTAGGGACAGATATTACAAAGCAATTATTTGCTTTTCCAAAGATGCTATATGTGACTGCAGGAACGATTTTCCTTTTAGGATTGTTTACTCCAATCCATGATTTTTTAACAATTTCAATCTCAAGTTGTTTAGCGATTGGCGCCTATATGATTTCTAAAAGTAAGGATCAGGAGACTCAATTAGAGCCTGACACCGAAGAAGAAGTACAAGTAGAGGACTTAAAAAGTCCAGAAAGCGTCGTGAGTCTGTTAAATGTAGACCCCATTGAGTTTGAGTTCGGTTATGGATTGATACCATTGGCTGATACAAACCAAGGTGGAGATATATTGGACAGAATCGTGATGATCCGTAGACAATTGGCGATTGAGTTGGGGTTAGTCATCCCAGTCGTTAGAATAAGGGATAATATTCAATTACAGCCAAACGAATATCGTCTGAAAATAAAAGGTAGTGAAATGGCAAGAGGGGAACTTTTACTTGATCATTTCTTAGCGATGAGCCCAGGTTATGAGGATGATTCGATTGAGGGAATCGATACAATTGAGCCCTCTTTTGGATTACCGGCAAAATGGATAGCTGAGGATATGAAAGACCAGGCAGAAATGCTAGGTTATACGGTCGTTGATCCTCCATCTGTTGTGTCAACACATATCACCGAAGTAATTCGAAGGAATGCCCATGAGTTACTGGGAAGACAAGAGACAAAGCAACTGATTGATCATCTAAAAGAATCATACCCAATTTTAGTAGAAGAGGTCACGCCAAATCCACTAGCAGTAGGAGATGTTCAAAAGGTATTAGCTAAGTTACTTAAAGAAAATGTGTCAATTCGAAATCTGCCTATCATCTTTGAAACACTCGCAGATTTTGGACGAATGACAACTGATACGGATTTATTAACGGAATACGTGAGACAATCACTAGCCAGACAAATAACAAATCAACACATTGTTCAAGGTGAAACAATGAAAGTTGTAACTTTATCAGGAAGAGTTGAAAAGTTTGTCGCTGATGGTGTTCAACAAACAGAACATGGAAACTATCTGTCAATTGATCCAAATGTGTCACAATCCATTATTGAAGCGATAGCAAAACAAATCGAAAGTGTTAGTATACAAGAACAATCTCCGATTTTACTATGTTCTCCTGCGGTCAGAATGTATGTGAGACAATTAATTGAACGATATTTTCCACAAGTTCCTGTACTTTCTTATAACGAGCTTGAGGCAAATGTTGAAGTTCAAAGTGTTGGGGTGGTGAATATAGATTGAAGGTAAAAAAATATATTGCTACTTCTATGCCAGAAGCAATGAAAATGATTCGTGCTGAATTAGGTAGTGATGCGGTCATCTTAAACTCAAAGGTTGTTCAAACGAAGGGGGTTTTCGGCCTTTTTCGAAAAAAGAATTTTGAAGTGATAGCAGCTATTGATTCTCAAGTCCCTAAGACTCAAACAATGAAACCGAAAGAAAAGAATAAAAAACCAACGGTTATTGATATAAAATCTGAACCAATCCCAATTAAACAAGAGGTTGCCAAACCTGTAAATACCCAACAGGTAAAGGATCGATCAGAGTCGACACCAGATCTTGTAAAAGAAATGAAAGAACTAAGGGTCGCGATAAAAGCAATATCTGTTGATAGTAGTCCTTATCCAGCCCCCTTACAGGAAATAAATCAATTGCTGGCTCATCAAGAAATAAATCCATCCATTCGAAAAAAAGTTATGTCTACTTTAATGGAGAAGTGGTATTTGAAAACAGAAAATGCAACATTTGGAGAAGTCAAGGGATGGACGAAGGAATGTTTGGCTTCCATCATTTCCGGAGTTGAATACGGTGGCTTAACCTTTCAAAAAAAATATATTAATGTTGTTGGTCCAACAGGTGTTGGAAAAACAACGACCATTGCTAAAATTGCAGCGGACAGCATGTTGAAGGACAAAAAGAAAATTGCCTTCATTACAACGGATACATTTCGAATTGCTGCGATTGAGCAACTAAAAACATATGCAAAAATCCTTAGTGCTCCTGTTGAGGTTTGTTATTCTTTTGATGATTTTAAAAAAGCAAAGGAAGCCTTTAAGGATTATGATGTTATATTCATTGATACTGCAGGCAGGAACTTTCGTAATGAAAAATATATTGATGATTTAAATAATTTAATCCATTTTTCAAATGATATGGAAACATTTTTAGTGCTTTCACTAACATCCAAAATGAGTGACATGAAAGTAATTTATGAACAGTTTTCCAAAATTGCAATATCCAAATTTATATTTACAAAAATGGATGAAACGGCAAACTATGGAGCGATGGTGAATTTAATTGCTGATTCTGGTATCGGTGTCGCATATCTAACGAATGGTCAAAATGTGCCAGATGACATTGTCGTGGCTACGCCAACTCTAATAACTAATACTATCCTTGGAGTTGATGAATCATGATAGACCAAGCTACAGCTCTTCGTAACAAACTAGGATCGATGAATAACGAACAAGACCAACCGAAGACAATAGCTATAATCAGTGGAAAAGGTGGAGTTGGTAAATCCAATTTTTCATTAAATTTTTCCATTGCCCTATCACAATTTGGCAAGAAGGCTTTGTTGTTTGATATGGATATTGGAATGGGGAATATTGATATCTTGATGGGGATAACAGCCCACCATACGATTGTAGACTTATTTGAAAAAAATCTATCAATAACAGATCTGCTTATTAAAGGTCCGGAAGGCATTGACTATATTGCGGGAGGCAATGGCTTACCTTCGCTTTTTAAGCTGGATGAAAGCAAATCTCAGTATTTAATAAACCAATTGCAATCCGTACTACATGATTATGACTACATTATTTTTGATATGGGCGCTGGTATGTCCGAGGAAAGTGTTAAATTTCTTATGGCAATGGACGAAATATTTGTCATTACCACACCTGAGCCAACCTCTATTACAGATGCATACTCAGTCATTAAATATATCTGTTTATTTGATCAGTCGATTCCTATGTATTTGATTGTGAATCGAGCTGATAATGAATCTGAAGGAATGCAAACCTTAAAAAGATTAAAACAAGCTGTTCTACAATTTTTAATAAAAGAAATTAAACTACTAGGAGTATTACTTGATGACAAAACCGTCCAAAAGGCAGTCAGTCACCAGGAACCATTTTTACTATATGCCCCTAATGCAATAATCAGCAAAAATTTACTTGATATTTGCAAAAGTTATCTTGGTACTGAAAAAAGTTATGAGAAAAATCAACATACCTCCTTTATATCAAAGTTACAACGTTTTTTCGTACGTGGTAGATAGGAGTTTAGCGATGACAAAGATTAATGTTCTTATTGTAGACGATTCAGCATTTATGAGGAAGCTTATTTCAAATTTCCTTCAAGAAGATTCAAGAATTAACGTTATCGGAACAGCGAGAAATGGAATCGATGCCCTAAACAAAATTGAAATACTCAACCCAGATGTTATAACTATGGATGTTGAAATGCCTGAAATGAACGGAATTGAAGCATTACAACGGATTATGAATAAACATCCCCGTCCTGTTGTAATGCTTTCAAGCACAACAATAGAAGGAACAGACAAAACATTACTTGCAATACAAAATGGGGCTGTTGATTTTATTCAAAAACCATCAGGACCTATTTCTATTAATCTCCACCTGATAAAAAATGAGATTGTTACAAAAGTACTAAATGCTGGAAAAGTGAACGTAACCTTACTTAAAAGTCCAATAAAAATACAAGAAAAGTCAAATACTAGAATAGTAGAATGTAGTAAAATAGACCTAGAACCAAATAAAAATATGAATAAAATTGTTTGCATAGGTGCTTCAACAGGGGGACCTCGGGCTTTGCAACAGGTGCTCCCACAGTTTCCGAAAAATTATTCAGCACCAATTGTTATTGTTCAGCACATGCCAGCGGGTTTTACTAAATCTTTAGCCAATAGGCTCAACGGTTTATGTAATATTACCGTTAAGGAAGCTGAAGATGGGGAAATGTTAAAGGCTGGGACAGCTTATATTGCACCTGGTGGTTATCATATGAAAATAAAAAAGATTGGCACAATGCTGGCTGTAAATATTGATGAGAGTGAAATACGGAATGGACACAGACCATCTGTTGATGTCCTATTTGAATCAATTAGTGAAATTAAGGGGATTCAAACAATTTCTATTATCATGACAGGAATGGGAACGGACGGTTCAAGTGGATTGATAAAACTAAAACAGACTGGACAAGTTGTTTCGATAGCAGAATCGAAGGAAACTTCAATTGTGTTCGGGATGCCAAAGGCAGCTATTGAAACAAATTTAGTTGATAGAGTTGAAAATTTAGAGGATATAGCAAGGACGGTACTTAGCCTTTCATAAGTAAAGGGGTTTTGATAAATGGAAATGGATCAATATTTAGAGGTATTTATTGAAGAAAGTAAAGAGCATCTCCAGGCATGTAATGAAAATTTACTAAAGTTGGAAAAAGAGCCTGAAAATATTGCGATTGTCAACGAAATTTTCCGTTCTGCCCATACATTGAAGGGGATGTCAGCTACCATGGGATATGAAGATCTGGCGAGTCTTACGCATCAGATGGAAAATGTTCTAGATGGTATTCGTAATTTGAAAATAAAAGTAACCCCATCTCTCTTGGATGTTGTTTTTAAGTCAGTTGATTATCTAGAGGAAATGATTTTTTCCATTGCTGAGGGTGGTGATGGAAAAAAGGATGTTACAGATGTTGTTTTATCACTTAAAAATGTAGAAAGTGGATATAAAACAGCTGCAGAAGAAACTACTGGTGAACAAAATAATGTTGATGAACCTACTGCATCTATAACTAACTATGATGATTTTGAACTGACGGTTATCCAACAATCAAAAGAACAAGGTTTTAATTGTTATGAAATAACGATTCAACTTCGTGATGACTGTTTATTAAAAGCTGCACGAGTTTTTATGGTGTTTGAGGTTCTTGAACAAGTCGGTGAAATCATTAAGTCATTTCCATCAGTCGGCCAGCTGGAGGAAGAACAATTTGATAGTGAATTTCATGTAACGGTAGTTTCAATGGAAACATCCGAAAATATCGAAAAACAAATAAACAAAGTATCTGAAATAAACAAGGTAATTGTTAATGATTTTTACAATGATTCAAATAAGACTCAAGTACATGAACAAATACAGGCACAGGCTGAAGTTGCTCCAACACTTGCTCCCCAACAGAAACAAATGAACGATAAAGAGGAAAATCTATCTTCAAAATCGACCAGCAAGTATGTTGGGAATCAAAAAACAATCAGAGTAAATATTGAAAAACTTGATACTCTAATGAACTTATTTGAAGAGCTAGTCATTGATAGAGGGCGCTTAGAACAGCTCTCTCATGAATTGAAACATTCAGAGTTAAACGAAACTGTTGAGAGAATGTCAAGAATATCTGGAGATTTACAAAATATTATTTTGACAATGAGAATGGTTCCAGTCGAGACTGTCTTTAACCGTTTTCCTCGTATGGTTCGTCAATTAGCGAAGGACTTACATAAGAAAATTAATCTTCAAATTATTGGTGCAGAAACGGAGCTAGATCGTACTGTAATTGATGAGATTGGTGATCCACTGGTGCATCTATTACGAAATGCACTTGATCATGGTATTGAAACACCAGAAATTAGAATGCAAAATGGAAAAACAGAAGAGGGTACTGTCATTTTACGTGCTTACCATAGCGGAAATCATGTATTTATCGAAATAGAAGACGACGGTGCTGGAATTAGTAGAGAAAAAATTATCCAAAAGGCAGTTAACAAAGGACTGATTGAAGAAAAAACGGTTGAATCTCTAACTGATAGTCAAGTATTTGATTTTATTTTTTCTTCTGGTTTTTCAACTGCTGAACAAATTTCAGACGTCTCAGGTCGCGGCGTTGGTCTAGATGTTGTGAAAAATACGATTGAGTCATTAGGTGGGTCAATCACTATTCATTCTGAAATTAGTAGAGGTTCAACATTTTCTATACAGTTACCACTCACTTTATCGATCATCTCTGTAATGCTCGTTACGATTCAGAATGAAAAGTATGCAATCCCACTTTCTTCTATTATTGAAACAGCCATCATTAAGAAAAGTGAAATTCTTTATGCGCACAATCAGAGGGTAATTGATTATAGAGGTAAAGTTGTCCCATTGGTAAACTTGAAAGATATTTTTGAGGTTCCAACAATTACTGAAGATGATGAAGACGTTTCTATTCTAATTGTGAAAAAGGGTGAGAAATCAGCTGGTCTCATCGTTGATACCTTTGTAGGACAACAAGAGATTGTATTAAAATCATTAGGAAACTATTTAACAAATGTATTTGCAATTTCAGGGGCAACAATACTCGGTGATGGTCAAGTTGCCCTCATTATTGATTGTAATGCTTTAATCAAATAGAAATGCATTGATTTTAGTATTTAAGGAGGAAAAAAATGTCTGTACAAGCTACTGTGTTAAAGGTAATTGTTTTTTCACTCGAGGATGAAGAATATGCAATCCCAGTTTCACAGGTACGTTCAATAGAAAAACTGCAACATATAACACGGGTTCCTAGAACAGAGCCATTTGTAAAAGGTGTGATTAATCTAAGAGGGGTTGTTACTCCGATTATTGATTTAAGAACTCGTTTTGGTATAGATGAAACCGAGTATTTGAATAGCACAAGAATAATAATAGTTGCTACAGATGATGTTGAAGTAGGATTAATTGTTGATTCGGCAAATGATGTAATGGATATCCCAGTTGATTCGATTGAACCACCTCCTGGGATTGTTGGCAGTGTAGAGGTCGAATACCTAGAAGGTGTAGCCAAGCTTGATAAAAGATTATTGATCCTATTAAATTTAGAAAAGGTTCTTACCCCCGATATTCGTAAGGGAAAAGAGTAAGGGGCAATCGTATGTCATTTTTTCAACGTATTAATTCTACTCATTTAGATATTTTAAAAGAGATTGGAAATATTGGAGTAGGGCATTCTGCCACTGCTCTTTCAAAGCTTTTAAATCGAAAAATTGATATGCAGGTACCGAATGTAAAAATTGTTACTTTTGATGAAATGATGGATTTTGCCGGTGGGGCAGAAAATGTTGTTGCGGGTATCTTTTTTCGAATTGAAGGAGATATAACGGGAAATATGTTTTTTATTTTACAGCTCCCACAAGCTACAAAACTAATCCAAGATCTCTTAGGCGACGAGAGCTACTCATTTGAAAGTAAACAAAGTGACATGGGGATATCTGCTTTACAAGAAGTCGGAAATATCTTGTTCGGCTCTTATCTTACATCTTTATCCGATTTTACCCAATTAAATTTATATCCTTCAATTCCAGGCTTTTCAATTGATATGGTTGGTGCGATCATTGGATATGGATTAATCGAACTTTCTCAAGTAAGTGATTATGCAATCGTTATCGAAACGGCTATTAGTGAGAATGAAAAACATGAACAAAATAATATTAATGGGCATTTTCTATTATTGCCAGATCCCGATTCTTTTGGAAAAATATTTACTGCATTAGGAGTTCAAACAAATGAATGAACTTAATCAGATTATAAAGGTTGGGATAGCTGATATGAATGTCATATCTACACCAAACTTAATCCGAACATCTGGATTGGGTTCCTGTGTAGGTGTAGTGATTTATGATCAACCAAGAAAGGTAGCAGGACTTGCGCATATCATGTTACCAAGTTCTGGTTCAACAAAAGCCGGGAACATGAATATTGCCAAATATGCCGATACTGCAATTGAGGAGCTAATAAAAAAAGTCATTGAAATTGGCGGTCGAGAACAGAGTTTGAAAGCCAAAATCGCAGGCGGTGCACAAATGTTCCAATTTCAATCTACAAGTGACATTATGCGGATTGGTCCTCGTAACGTTGAAGCAGTTAAAGCAGAGCTAAAACGCTTTAACATTACGATTATTGCATCAGATATAGGTGGAAATAATGGACGAACGATTGAATTTGACCCTGAAACAGCCATCCTCAAGATTCGGACTGTCAATCATGGTATTAAGGAAATATAGAAGGTAAAGATAAAATACATTCAAATAAACAAAAGGAGGAGTAGAATGTCCAGATTATCATCCGCAGATCATCAAGAATATTGGCAGAAATGGACCGACTCACGAGACACTGATGCAGGGGACGCCCTTGTCAGGAAATATATGCCACTCGTTTCATATCATGTACAACGAATCTCTGTCACACTCCCGAAGAGTGTAAATAAAGATGATATAAAAAGTCTTGGGATGATTGGTTTATATGATGCACTGGAAAAATTCGATCCTTCTCGTGATTTGAAATTTGATACATATGCTTCCTTTCGGATTAGAGGTGCAATACTTGACGGACTTAGAAAAGAAGATTGGTTACCAAGAAGTTCAAGAGAAAAAACAAAGAAAGTAGAAACTGCTATTGAAAAGCTAGAACAAAATTTAATGAGAAATGCTACAATTCCTGAAATCGCAGAAGAGGTTGGAATGAGCGAGGATGAAGTTTATCAAACGATTAATGAAGGCTTCTTTGCAAATGTTCTTTCTATGGACGATTACCAACATGATGACGAGAGCAGTGAAAAGTCAGCATTCTCAATTAAGGATCATACTACTTTAACACCAGAAGAACACGTTGTAAAAAAAGAAGTGATCAATCAACTAATTAGTGTAATTCAACAATTGAATGAAAAAGAGCAGCTAATTATTAGTTTGTTTTATAAAGAAGAACTAACATTAACTGAAATTGGACAGGTAATGGGGTTATCGACTTCTAGGATTTCTCAAATTCACTCAAAAGCTCTTTTTAAACTGAAGGATATATTACAAAAACATATCCATTAAGATTACGTATTTAGTAGTTTAAGTACAGCAAAAAGGAGATTTCCATCAACGCATTTCTTAAAAATAGGGAATGGAAGAAGTGAATCAATTGAGTCTAAAATTAATTGAATTACAAGTTGCAATCCCAAAGACACAAGATGTGGGAAAAATTCATGAACAACTAATGATGCGTGGTCAGCACATGCAAGGCCACATTTCTGCAGAAACCGAAAAAATTGAGAAAAGGAACCGTACTATAGTAAACGAGAACAACAAGTCAGAAAATGCACAAATACATAAGGATTCATCATCAAATACATTTTCAACGGAACCACCACATAAGACTCAAAACCCTGAAAAAAAAGAAAAAGAACAACATCCATACAAGGGGAATTTCATTGATTTCGTGGGATAGAGGGAATTAGAATGACAACCATTTTATTCGTAACCTGCTTTGCTTTACTTGCATTAGCTTTTTTTTTAATTATTCTTTTATATTTAAAAATGACTCAATTAAAAGATATTGAAATCAAACAAGAACGCTTACTGAATGAATTTGAAAATGTGATCACTTCGTATGTAATGGAAATCAAAGAGGACAATGAAGTGTTTTTAAATAGAATTCAACAAGTTCAACAAACACCGAACAAGCAAGATATCTCTGAACGAGAGGGAAAAAGTACACAATCGATACAAATAAAAGAAACTGATTTAACAACTGAGGAAATTCAAGATCTTCTACCTGCTTATGCAGGTCAAAACGAAACCGAAAAAAATACTATATTAGAAAGTCAATCTAAACCCCAACAAAGAGGCAATATTGAAATGAATGAAGATTTGCTTGTTAAAGACATTGACCATCTCATCAAACTTGGACTCACATATGAAGATATTGCAAAAAAATTAAATAAAGGTCAAACTGAAATTGAACTTTTACACAAATTTCGTCAAAACTACTAATTTTTCTTGACCAGCAAGTTTTTATTATGATATATTAATTTTTGGTGTTATCACACACGTTCATAGATTTAAGCATTGGTGCTGTTCAAACAGTTTTGCTTAAAGATGATGTGAACGGAGGACAAAAAACCATTAGGAGGATTTATTCATGTCAGTAATTTCTATGAAGCAATTGCTTGAAGCTGGTGTTCACTTCGGTCACCAAACTCGCCGTTGGAACCCAAAAATGAAGCGTTACATCTTTACAGAGCGTAACGGAATCTACATCATCGACCTTCAAAAAACTGTTAAGAAGGTAGAAGAAGCTTATAATTTCGTTAAGGAATTAGCTGGAAACGGTGGAACAATGCTTTTTGTTGGTACAAAAAAGCAAGCTCAAGATTCTGTAAAAGAAGAAGCTGAACGTTCTGGAATGTACTTTGTTAACCAACGCTGGTTAGGTGGTACATTAACAAACTTTGAAACAATTCAAAAGCGTATCAAGCGTCTAAAAGACATCGAAAGAATGCAAGAAGACGGTACTTTTGACGTTTTACCTAAGAAAGAAGTTGTAGGTCTTAAGAAAGAATTAGAACGTCTTGAGAAATTCTTAGGCGGAATTAAAGATATGAAGCAATTACCAGATGCTTTATTCATCATCGACCCTCGTAAAGAGCGTATTGCTGTTGCAGAAGCACATAAATTAAACATCCCAATCGTTGGTATCGTTGATACGAACTGTGATCCAGATGAAATTGATTATGTAATTCCAGCAAACGATGATGCAATTCGCGCGGTTAAGCTTTTAACAGGAAAAATGGCAGACGCTATCCTAGAAGCTAAACAAGGTGAAGAAACATCTGCTTAATGAGCGAAAGGTGATAAGAGGGTTATGCCTTTTATCACCTTTTTTAAGAATTATATATTTTAGCGAATTAAGTCATAATAGAAACAGATTGTCTACACGATGTGTAAATCGTAAAAATCAAATAGTACATAGTGTCAATTAAGGAGGAAAACATAATGGCAGTTACTGCACAAATGGTAAAAGAGCTCCGTGAAAAAACAGGAGCAGGAATGATGGACTGTAAGAAGGCTCTTACAGAAACTGATGGTGATATGGAAAAAGCAATTGATTACCTTCGTGAAAAAGGAATTGCGAAAGCTGCGAAAAAAGGCGACCGCATCGCTGCAGAAGGTTTAACTTCTATTGAAGTTCAAGGTAATGAAGCAGTTATCTTAGAAGTTAACTCTGAAACAGACTTCGTTGCAAAAAATGAAGGTTTCCAAACTTTAGTAAAAGAATTAGCTGCTCATCTATTAGCGAAAAAGCCAGCAAACGTTGAAGAAGCACTAGAACAAAAGATGGACAACGGTGCATCAGTTTCTGAACATGTAAATGCTGCAATCGCAAAAATTGGAGAAAAGCTATCACTTCGTCGTTTTGAAGTTGTAACAAAAGAAGATGGTGATGTATTTGGTGCGTACCTTCACATGGGTGGACGTATCGGTGTTCTAACTGTCCTTGGTGGTACTTCAGATAGCGATGTTGCAAAGGATGTTGCAATGCATGTTGCTGCTGTAAATCCTAAATATGTAACTCGTGATCAAGTTTCTGCTGAAGAAGTTGAGCGTGAGCGTGAAGTGCTAACACAACAAGCATTAAATGAAGGTAAGCCTGAAAATATCGTAGCTAAAATGGTAGAAGGACGTCTTGGTAAGTTCTTCGAAGACATTTGTCTTCTTGATCAAAGTTTTGTTAAAGACCCAGATCAAAAAGTTCGTAAATTTGTCGAGTCTAAAGGTGCTACAGTGAAGAGCTTCGTTCGTTACGAAGTTGGAGAAGGTATCGAGAAGCGTCAAGATAACTTCGCTGAAGAAGTAATGAGCCAAGTGAAGAAGTAAAAAGATAACAGGGAACACATTATGTGTTCCCTCTTTTTGAAATGTCTAGTTTTAGCGTGGCTTTATTTAAACGCTAGTACTTTTCTTTAAAAGATGGAGGTTTTTTATTCGATGAGCGGTGCCAAATATAGACGTGTAGTGTTAAAATTAAGTGGGGAAGCATTAGCGGGTGAACAGGGATTTGGTATAAATCCATCTGTTATCCAGTCTGTTGCAAAACAAGTAAAAGAAATTGCTGAACTTGGAGTAGAAGTTGCTGTAGTAGTAGGTGGCGGAAACATCTGGAGAGGTAAAATTGGTAGTGAAATGGGAATGGACCGTGCAAATGCTGATTACATGGGAATGCTTGCAACAGTGATGAATTCCTTAGCGTTACAAGATAGCCTGGAGAATCAAGGAATCCAAACTCGTGTCCAAACATCAATTGAAATGCGACAAGTTGCAGAACCATACATAAGAAGAAAAGCGATTCGTCATCTTGAGAAGAAGCGAGTTGTCATTTTTGCCGCGGGCACAGGAAATCCTTATTTCTCAACAGATACAACTGCTGCTTTACGTGCTGCGGAAATTGAAGCAGAGGTTATTTTGATGGCTAAAAATAATGTTGATGGTGTGTATAACGCTGATCCATCTATAGATAAAACAGCCGTGAAATATGAATCATTAACCTATCTTGATGTTATTAAAGAAGGGTTAGCTGTGATGGATTCCACTGCCTCTTCACTTTGCATGGACAATGATATTCCGTTAATTGTCTTTTCAATTATGGAAGAAGGAAATATTAAACGTGCCGTACTAGGAGAAAATATCGGAACAATTGTAAGGGGGAAATAACTTTATGGCAAATAACACATTAAATCAAGTAAAAGATAAAATGTCTAAAGCAGTCCAAGCATTGTCTCGTGAACTAGCAACTGTAAGAGCTGGTAGAGCGAATCCAGCAATACTTGATAAAGTTACAGTTGATTACTATGGTGCACCAACACCTCTTAATCAGCTGGCTTCAATCAATGTACCTGAAGCTAGAATGCTTGTTATTCAACCATATGACAAATCAGTATTAGGAGATATGGAAAAAGCGATTCAAAAGGCTGATTTAGGCTTAAACCCAACAAATGATGGCTCGATAATTCGCATTTCAATTCCGCCATTAACTGAAGAAAGACGTCGTGATTTGGTCAAGCTTGTTAAGAAGTATGCAGAAGAGTCAAAAGTTGCGGTTCGAAATGTTCGTCGTGATGGTAATGATGATTTGAAAAAGCTTGAAAAGAATGGTGAGATCACTGAGGATGAATTACGTAGTCTTACAGATGATATTCAAAAATTGACAGATGAATCTATTAACAAAATTGATTCAGTTGCAAAAGAAAAAGAAAAAGAAATCATGGAAGTCTAATCCATTTCAATGTACAATATATTGTAAAAAGACCCTCTTACGTTTACAGGGGGTTTTTTTGTTAATACTGTCTACTAATTAGTTACCTCGAACTAAACAAATGGTAAAATGAGTGAAACTCAATTGAGACGGGTGTTGGAGGACTTGTTCATGTTTGGAAAATTTAAAAAGACAAAAAAGGAGCCAGTTACTATTTCTGAAGAAGAAATAGTCAAAGGGCCAATACCTAACCATATAGCAATTATCATGGACGGAAATGGGAGATGGGCAAAAAAACGGTCATTGCCACGCACTGCTGGTCACCATGAAGGAATGAAAGTAGTAAAGAGAGTAACTAAGCTTGCAAGTAGACTTGGGGTGAAGACTTTAACAGTCTACGCATTTTCAACAGAGAACTGGAAGCGTCCAGAGGATGAGGTTAATTATTTATTAAAACTTCCCCAAGAATTTATGGGCACATTCCTACCAGAGCTTATTGAAGAAAATGTACAGGTTCGAATCATGGGGAATAAAGATGCGATACCTGCACATACTCAAAAAGCGGTCGATAAAGCTGTGAATGAGACGAAGAATAATACAGGCTTAGTATTAAATTTTGCACTTAACTACGGTGGCCGTGCCGATATCCTGGATGCGGTCAATCAAATTCTTTCAGACTATCGTGAGAAAGACCCCCTCCAAAAGATTGATGAAGATCTTTTTAATCAATATTTAATGAGTGCTGGTTTAGAAGATCCAGACTTATTAATTCGTACAAGCGGGGAAATTCGCTTAAGTAATTTTATGCTCTGGCAACTTGCATACACTGAATTTTGGTTCACCGATGTATTATGGCCTGATTTTAAGGAACATCATTTATTAGAGGCTATTCATGCATTTCAAAAGAGAGGTAGACGATTTGGTGGTATATAATCATTACGACCAAACCGTAATAAAAGGAATGATACAATGAAACAAAGAATAATAACGGCAATAATTGCAGCAGCAGTCTTTCTACCGATAGTTATTTTTGGTGGAGTCCCGTTTACTATTTTAGTCTATTTGATGGGAGCAATTGCTATATTTGAACTTTTACGGATGAAGCAAATTAATATTGCATCAATCCCTGGTGTAATCTCTATTATATTGTTATGGGTTATTTTAGTTCCAAGTCAATATAATGACATTTTTGAGACCCTTCAAATTACGAAGATCGAAATAGTTCTTCTAATTGTTTTATTTATTTTAACCTATACTGTTATTTCAAAAAATAGCTTCAGTTTTGATGATGCTGGCCTTGTGATTCTGTCAGCTCTGTACATAGGATTTGGTTTTTATTATATGATTGAAATAAGAGCGATGGGATTAGCATATATATTTTATGCATTCGTTGTTATTTGGACAACCGATTCAGGGGCCTATTTTGTAGGGAGAAAACTTGGTAAAAATAAGTTGTGGCCAGAAATTAGTCCTAATAAGACCATTGAGGGCTTTGTCGGCGGTATTGTGACTGCTATTGTATTTGCATTCATTTTTAACATGATTACAGATTTATTTGATTCCATCTTATCACTAATTATCGTGACATTGTTTGTGTCTGTTTTTGGACAAATTGGGGATCTAGTAGAATCTGCACTTAAAAGACATTATAATGTGAAAGATTCTGGAACATTACTACCTGGACATGGTGGAATATTAGATAGATTTGACAGTATGATATTCATTCTGCCAATCCTTTATTTCTTAAGTGCAATTATTCAGTAGTGGTTGTTTATTGGGAGTGAGTTTGTGAAAAAAGTAAGTTTATTAGGGGCTACAGGCTCAATTGGGCAGCAAACATTGGATGTAATTGAAAATCATCCTGAAAAACTACAGCTTGTAGCAATGTCAATTGGAGAAAATGTTGCTCTTGGTCGAAAGATTATTAAAAAGTTTTCACCAAAGCTTGTATCTGTAAAGTCTAAAGAAACATGTGAAACATTGAAAAGTGAATTTTCAAGTAATATCCGATTTGTATACGGGGATGAAGGATTAATAGAGGTGGCTACTTACGATGAAGCAACCATAGTCCTAAATTCTGTAGTAGGAAGTGTAGGGCTTTTACCTACATTAAAAGCAATTGAAGCAAAGAAGACGATAGCCCTTGCTAATAAGGAAACATTAGTTACTGCAGGACATCTAGTGATGGATGCAGCACAACAGAATGGGGTTCCAATTTTACCAGTAGACAGTGAACATTCGGCTATTTTTCAGTGTCTTCAAGGCGAAAAAGAAAAAAATATCGAGAAAATCATTCTTACCGCTTCAGGTGGAAGTTTCCGTGACCAAACACGTGAGGAACTTAAGAATGTATCAATTGAAGATGCATTAAATCATCCAAATTGGTCAATGGGTGCTAAAATTACAATAGATTCTGCGACAATGATGAATAAAGGTTTAGAAGTAATTGAAGCTCATTGGTTGTTCAATCTTCCATATGAACAAATTGAGGTCCTTCTTCATAAAGAAAGCATCATTCATTCAATGGTCGAGTTTCATGATAGTAGTGTCATTGCACAACTTGGGACACCAGATATGAGAGTACCCATTCAATATGCCTTTTCATATCCAGACCGTTTCCCAATGGCTGCATTTAAAGAGAGACTGCGACTTTGGGAGATAGGTAAACTACATTTTTCAAAGCCGGATTTTGATCGATTCAGATGTCTTGGATTTGCATTTCATGCCGGAAAAACAGGTGGCACCTTACCTACTGTATTAAATGCCGCAAATGAAGAGGCAGTTTCAGGGTTTTTAAATGGAAAAGTCTCTTTTTTACAAATCGAAGACATCATTGAGGGAGCAATTGAGAAGCATGATACTGTACAGCACCCAAGCTTAGAAATCATCCAAGAGGTAGATCAACAAACACGGGCTTATGTTCGTGGATTAATCGAGAATAAATAAAGATGTAGATACACTTTTTATAGTCAATCTAACAAAAGGTGGTTAAATATGTGGAGACTGTGATAGCCTTTATCATTATATTTGGTGCACTCGTATTTTTTCATGAGTTGGGACATCTCGTTTTAGCAAAGCGAGCAGGAATCCTCTGTCGTGAATTTGCAATAGGGATGGGGCCAAAGGTATTTACCTTTAAAAGAAATGAAACATTGTATACGATTCGTCTCCTTCCTATTGGCGGATATGTTAGAATGGCTGGCGAAGACCCGGAAATGATTGAAATTAAACCCGGCCATAATATCGGGTTGTTATTTGATAATGCTGGAAAAGTAGAGAAAATTATTTTAAATAATAAGGATAAGTATCCAGATTTAAGAGTAATTGAGGTTGAGGAAGCAGATTTAGAGCATAATCTATTTATTGCGGGTTATGAGGATGGAGAGGACGAGGTCTTAAAAAGATTTGAAGTTAGTGAGACTGCGTTTTATGTGGTCGACGGACTAGAAACTCAAATTGCTCCATATAATCGTCAATTCGCTTCCAAGACGCTATTGCAACGGACACTGGCAATTGCTGCGGGTCCGGCAATGAATTTTGTCCTTGCCTTTATCATTTTAATTGCAATTGGTTTATTACAGGGTACGCCTATTGATAAGCCAATTCTCGGAAAGCTAACTGAGGATGGGGCAGCACTTCAAGCAGGTCTCCATGAAGGTGATATTGTTCGTGAGATTGATAATGAACAAGTTTCTACCTGGAATGACATTGTAAATATTATTCGCGCAAATCCGGAAGAAGAAATTGGATTTGTAGTTGAACGTGATGGAGAATTACTGGATATACCTGTAACTCCGAAAGCTCAAAAAATTGAGGACCAAACTATTGGTATCATAGGTGTTTATGGGCCAGTTGAAAAATCAGTACTGCCTTCCTTGAAATATGGGGTTATGGAAACCTTCATGTGGACAAAGGAGATTTTACTTGGACTTGGAAAGCTTATTACTGGTCAGTTCTCGATTGATATGCTTTCTGGACCAGTTGGAATATATGTATCAACCGATACAGTTGTTCAATCTGGAATCTATTATGTAATGAAATGGGCCGCAATTCTAAGTATTAACCTTGGAATCGTGAACCTATTACCATTACCTGCCCTTGATGGAGGGAGACTAGTGTTCTTTGCGTTAGAAGCCGTTCGTGGAAAACCAATTGATAAGCAAAAAGAAGGAATGGTTCATTTTATTGGCTTTGCTTTATTAATGCTTTTAATGTTGGTTGTAACGTGGAACGATATTCAAAGATTCTTTCTATAAAATAAGGTTCAAAAAATCGGATGAAATTGACGCTCGGAATTTTTAGGTTGGTTTGCTTTTTTCGTACCTGAATACGTTCCGGTACACAAAGCTTCACCGCCTTGAACTTCGACGCACAGGATGTGTTAGTGTCGGCTTTGCCACAGGAAGTGGAGTCTTAGCCGATGTGGTCACATTCACCCTCCTTTTGAACATTTATTAAAATAAGCTGAAATTATAATGAGGTGCAAGATATGAAACAAAGTATGATGCTTATACCTACACTACGAGAAGTACCAGCAGATGCCGAAGTCAAGAGCCACCAGCTTTTAATTCGAGCAGGTTTTATTAGACAAAATGCGAGTGGGGTCTATAGTTACCTTCCATTAGCCAAGCGTGTTTTACAAAAAATTGAAACAATCGTCCGTGAGGAAATGGAGCGTGCAGGTGCCGCGGAGCTATTAATGCCTGCATTAACGCCTGCAGAGTTATGGCAGGAATCAGGACGTTGGTATTCTTATGGTCCAGAACTAATGCGCCTACACGATCGTCATGAGCGTGACTTCGTATTAGGACCAACCCATGAAGAAGTTATTACGAGTCTCGTTCGCGATGAAATTAAATCCTATAAGAGACTCCCAATCACCCTTTATCAAATACAAACAAAGTTCCGCGACGAAAAAAGACCACGATTCGGATTATTACGTGGTCGAGAATTTATCATGAAGGATGCATATTCATTCCATGCTGATCAAGAAAGCCTTCACGATATATATGAAAAAATGTATACTGCATACTCTAATATATTCTCTCGTTGTGGCCTGAACTTCCGTGCCGTGATCGCCGATTCCGGTGCTATGGGTGGAAAGGATACCCATGAATTCATGGTGCTTTCAGAAATTGGTGAGGATACAATCGCTTATTCTGATACATCTTCATTTGCAGCTAATATTGAAATGGCACCTGTTGTTATGGAATATTCAAAAAGCAACGAGTCAGTAAAAGAATTAGAAAAAGTAGAAACGGTTGAGAAGAAAACGATTGAAGAGGTTGCTACTTTCCTAAATGTTACAAAGGAAAAATGCATCAAATCACTACTTTTCCAAGTCGATGAAAAATTTGTTCTTGTATTAGCACGTGGGGACCATGAAGTAAACGATATTAAAGTGAAGAACTTACTTGAGGCTACAACTGTCGAGTTAGCAAATCCAGAGGACACCAATCGTATTATGGGCTGCACAGTTGGTTCATTAGGTCCGATTCAAGTATCGGAAGACATCACAGTAATTGCAGACCATGCTGTAGCCTCAGTTGTGAATGGTGTTTGTGGTGCAAATGAAGAGAATTATCATTATATAAATGTAAACCCTGACCGAGATTTTTCAGGTATTCAATATGCAGACCTTCGCTTTATCCAAGAAGGGGACCCATCTCCAGATGGTCAAGGAAAAATAGTATTTGCTGAAGGCATTGAGGTAGGTCATATCTTTAAGCTTGGAACACGTTATAGTGAGGCAATGAATGCAACCTTCCTTGATGAAAATGGAAGATCACAATCAATGATTATGGGTTGCTATGGTATTGGGATTTCCCGGACATTATCTGCAGTAGCAGAGCAATCAAATGATGAAAATGGTCTGATTTGGCCAGCAAATCTTGCACCATTTGATCTACACTTAATCCCTGTCAATATGAAGAACGAAGAACAGAAAGCAATTTCCGAATCTTTATATGTAACGCTTAAGGAAAGCGGCTATGATGTATTATTTGATGACCGTGCCGAACGCCCAGGTGTGAAGTTTGCAGATTCTGATTTAATTGGTCTGCCACTACGTATCACAGTTGGAAAACGTGCGGGCGAGGGAATTGTCGAAGTGAAGGTTCGTAAGACAGGGGAAACATTGGAAATAAATATTGAAAATCTTATCGAGACAATTAACAAATATGTAGTAAAATAAATAGTACAAAAGAAAAGGGTACCCGGGTAGTATGGGGTACCCTAAATATTTGAAATGTGGCAGCGACTTGCCTTGAAACGAGAAATCTGGATACTCCGACAAAGAAGCGTTCTTTTGCTTCTGAAGGAGGAGTTGAAGATTCTCGAGTTTCTAGTCGCTGAAACTAGACATTCTGTCTGAAGAGGGGGAACGAGGATGGAATTAACGCCACAGCAAAAAGAACGGTTTATGGTCTTGCTGCAACAGCTTGAATTAACCGATGATGCAATAGTTGCACACTTTGCAAATGCAGGTATTGAAAAACTTATGATTGATAAAGAGAAGAAGGCATGGCATTTCTTATTTTCTTTTGAAAAAGTAATTCCAGCAGATGTCATGAGGATATTTTCTACTCAACTTCGAACAAAATTCACACATATAGCTTCAGTGACTTTCTCATTACATGTACGATCACAACATGTGACTGAAGAAATGGTACAAGCCTATTGGCCGCTTTGCTTACAAGAATTAGATGGAATCGCACCGCCTATTCTATCTTTATTGCATAATCAACTTCCAACACAACATGGTCTCAAGCTTCATATCAAGACAAGAAATGACACGGAATCAATTGCGATTAAGAAAAAATACGGTCAATTGTTAGGAAATGTCTATCAATCCTACGGTTTTCCTATGTTCACACTTGAAACAGAGATTGAGGCTTCAAATCAAGAGTACGAACAGTTTTTAGAGAAAAAACAACAGGAAGATCAGGAAAGAGCACTATTAGCTGTTGCTGATATGCAAAAGAAAGAGAAGGAAAAGGATCAGAATAATGCTGTTTCTGGACCGATTACAATCGGATATACAATCAAAGATGAAGAAGATTTTAAAGAAATCAGTTCAATTCTTGATGAAGAACGTAGAATTGCGATCCAAGGATATATTTTCTTTGCAGAAACAAAGGAATTGCGAAGTGGAAGAACTCTTCTGACCTTTAAAATTACAGACTATACGGATTCAATACTAGTAAAAGTATTTTCACGTGATAAAGAAGATGTTCATCTTCTACAAGGTATTAAAAAAGGGATGTGGGTCCGCTGTCGTGGAAGTATTCAAAATGATACATTTGTTAGAGATTTAGTGATGCTGGCAAATGATATTAATGAGATACAGCCGATGAACGAAAGAAAAGACACTGCACCAGAAGGAGAAAAACGTGTCGAGTTGCATGCACACTCTCCAATGAGCCAAATGGATGCTGTAACTTCTATTAGTCAATTAGTTGGCCAAGCAAAAAAATGGGGTCATACAGCCATTGCATTGACAGACCATGCGGTAGCTCAATCATTCCCAGAAGCTTATTCTGCAGCAAAGAAAAACGGGATAAAGATGATTTACGGTGTCGAAGCAAATTTAGTAGATGATGGTGTCCCAATTGCATATAATTCACAGCATCGTAATTTAGAAGAGGATACGTATGTCGTATTTGACGTAGAAACGACAGGTTTATCTGCAGTTTATAATACAATTATTGAGTTGGCTGCTGTTAAAGTAAAAAATGGTGAAATCATTGATCGATTTGAATCATTTGCAAATCCTCATCACCGATTGAGTGCAACAACTATTGACTTAACCGGAATTACAGATGATATGGTAAGAACGGCTCCAGAAGTAAGTGAAGTCTTGGTTAAATTCAAGGACTGGTCCGGGGATGCAATATTCGTTGCCCACAATGCCAGCTTTGATATGGGCTTTTTAAATGTTGGCTATAAAAAGGCTGGGCTTGAACAAGCAACAAATCCAGTAATTGATACACTGGAACTCGCCAGATTTTTGTATCCAGAATTAAAAAATCACCGTTTAAATACATTATGTAAGAAGTTTGATATTGAATTAACCCAGCATCACCGCGCAATCTATGATGCAGAAGCAACTGGCTATTTAGTCATGAAATTATTAAAGGATGCAGCAGAGAAAGAGATTCAATATCATGATCAGTTAAATGATTATATGGGTCAAGGTAAAGCGTACCAACGTTCAAGACCTTATCATGCGACTTTGCTAGCACAAAATGATATAGGACTAAAAAACTTATTTAAATTAATTTCAATTTCACATATTAATTATTATTACCGTGTACCAAGGATTCCACGATCTCAGTTGCAAAAATATCGAGAAGGTATTTTAGTCGGCTCTGCCTGTGACAAAGGGGAAGTATTTGAGGGTATGATGCAGAAGTCACCAGAGGAAGTTGAGTCTATCGCTCAATTTTATGACTATCTAGAGGTGCAGCCACCATCAAATTATAAACATTTAGTCGAATTGGATTTAATCCAAAATGAGCGTGAGCTAAAAGACATCCTAAAAAACATTGTTAACCTAGGAGAGAAGTTGAATTTACCAGTTGTTGCTACTGGGAACGTGCATTATTTAAATCCTGAAGACCATATTTATCGCAAAATTTTAGTTCGGTCCCAAGGTGGAGCTAATCCATTAAATCGACATTCATTGCCAGAGGTTCATTTCCGCACAACTAATGAAATGCTGGACTGCTTTTCTTTCCTCGATAAAGAGAAGGCGAAGGAAATTGTCGTAACGAATACACAAAAAGTCGCAGACATGATTGGTGAAGTGAAACCAATTAAGGATGATCTATATACACCTAAAATTGAAGGTGCGGAAGATGAAATTAGGAATATGAGTTATAGTATGGCAAGAAGCATCTATGGTGAAGAATTACCTGAGATTGTAGAAAAAAGATTAGAAAAAGAACTGAAAAGTATTATTGGGCATGGATTCGCAGTAATCTACCTCATTTCTCATAAACTTGTTAAAAAATCACTTGATGATGGATATCTCGTAGGTTCTCGTGGGTCGGTTGGTTCATCATTAGTTGCAACGATGACTGAAATTACAGAGGTAAACCCACTACCGCCACATTATGTATGCCCAGACTGTAAGCATTCAGAGTTCTTTAATGACGGTTCAGTTGGTTCTGGATTTGACCTTCCAGACAAAGAGTGCCCAAATTGCGGGGCAAAGTATAAAAAGGATGGACATGATATCCCGTTTGAAACGTTCCTTGGGTTTAAGGGAGATAAGGTTCCAGATATCGACTTAAACTTCTCTGGTGAATATCAGCCTCGTGCACATAACTATACAAAAGTACTATTTGGTGAAGAATATGTATATCGTGCTGGAACAATCGGTACAGTTGCTGAAAAAACGGCCTATGGCTATGTTAAAGGTTATGCAAATGATCATAATTTGACAATGCGTGGTGCAGAAACCGACCGTTTGGTAGCTGGGTGTACAGGTGTTAAACGAACAACGGGTCAGCATCCAGGAGGTATTATCGTTGTCCCGGACTACATGGATATCTTTGACTTTTCACCTATTCAATTTCCGGCTGATGATACAAGTTCTGAGTGGAAAACCACACATTTTGATTTCCACTCTATCCATGACAATGTACTAAAACTTGATATACTCGGACACGATGATCCGACAGTCATTCGTATGCTTCAGGACTTGAGCGGAATTGATCCAAAAACCATTCCAACCGATGATCCTGAGGTAATGAAAATTTTCAGTGGTACTGAGTCTCTAGGCGTAACCGAAGAGCAAATTATGTGTAAAACGGGTACTCTTGGAATTCCAGAATTTGGGACACGTTTTGTTCGTCAAATGCTTGAGGATACAAAGCCGACTACTTTCTCAGAATTAGTTCAGATTTCAGGACTTTCACATGGTACAGATGTATGGTTGGGTAATGCACAGGAGCTTATCCATAATAATATTTGTACATTAAGTGAAGTTATAGGTTGTCGTGACGATATAATGGTTTATCTCATATATAAGGGACTAGATCCTTCCCTAGCGTTTAAAATTATGGAATCTGTTCGTAAGGGTAAAGGGTTAACGGACGAATTTATTGAAGAAATGAAAAAGAATGATGTTCCTGATTGGTATATTGACTCATGTTTAAAAATTAAATACATGTTCCCAAAGGCCCACGCCGCCGCATATGTTTTAATGGCTGTAAGGATTGCATATTTTAAGGTTCATTTACCTTTGCTTTACTATGCAGCATATTTTACAGTTCGTGCAGATGATTTTGATATAGAAGCAATGGTTCGCGGTTCTAGTACAATTCGTGCAAAAATGGAGGAAATCAATGCCAAAGGGTTAGAAGCTTCAACAAAAGAAAAGAACTTATTAACAGTTTTAGAGTTAGCTCTAGAAATGTGTGAGCGCGGATTTGCTTTTAATAAGATTGATTTATACCGTTCAAGTGCATCAGAATTTATAATAGATGGAGATGCCTTGATTCCACCGTTCAATTCGATTCCTGGACTAGGAACAAACGCTGCAATCAATATTGTTAAAGCAAGAGAACAAGGTGAATTTTTATCAAAAGAAGACTTACAGAAGCGTGGTAAAGTATCTAAAACAATTATGGAATATCTTGAAAACCATGGTTGCCTTGAAGATATGCCAGAACAAAATCAATTATCCTTGTTCTAATTGTTAGATGTCTAGCTCAAGACGCCATCGGCTCGAGGTCATAAGTCAATCGCTTCTGAAGGTAAAGAGCACCTTCTGCCAGCGCTCGTCTTATGCTTGTCGCCTAAAGCAGAGCGCCTTTCGCCTTTCTATGCACTTTTATTTGCATATAAATAGCGATTATGTTATAGTTTTTATGGAAATGCTATGTATATTACTGGTAAAAGAGTGGGGCTTCCCACTCTTTATTCTTTGGCTGAGGCTAAAAATTGTGTAACAACGTTTATTTAGATGGAACTTCACTATATTTTCCAACTGCCTCCCTGCTATTATAGCAGGGTGTTTTTACACTACTTAGGAAATACTATGAATAAAACAAAGGAATTCCTTATTGGAAGTTCAAAAAGTCCGGTGAAAATGACGCAATTCGGGAACTTCGACTAACTACCGACACGTCCTGTGTCGAACGTCGAAGTCACCACATCATGTGGAAGCTCGTTGGCTTGCTTATCCGTTCCTCACGTATTAATTGCATACGTTCCGGTACTCTAAGCTGCGCCGCTTCGAAACTTTCGACGCACAGGATGTGCTAGTGTCGACAATGCCACAGGACGTGGCGTTTTGTCGACGCGGTCCTTTTCATCCTCGTTTTTGAACATGTATTTTCAGCTTAGGAGGAAAAACATGAGTAAAAAGGTAACACAAATAGTGGAAGAATTAGTGATACCTATTGTAACTGATTTACAGATGGAACTTGTTGATGTTGAGTATGTAAAGGAAGGGAAAGACTGGTTTCTACGTGTCTTTATCGACTCCGAAAAAGGGGTAGATATTGAAGATTGTGGATTAGTTAGTGAAAAATTAAGTGAAAAGCTTGATGAAGTAGATCCCATTCCGTATAACTATTTTCTAGAAGTTTCTAGCCCTGGTGCTGAACGCCCGTTGAAAAAGGACAGTGACTTTGAAAAGGCAATCGGAAAACAAGTGTATGTGAAAACATACGAACCAATCGACGGTGAAAAGATTTTTGAAGGAGAGCTTACTTCATTCGATGGAAAGCTAGTAACAATCAATGTAATGGTCAAAACACGCAAAAAATCTGTAGAAATTCCGTATGAAAAAATTGCAAATGCAAGACTTGCTGTTACTTTTCATTAATAGGTTTGAGATAATAAAGGGGGATTAGGAAACTAATGAGTAGTGAATTATTAGATGCCTTAACATTGCTCGAGAAAGAAAAAGGCATTAGCAAAGATATTATTATCGAGGCAATTGAGGCAGCACTTATTTCTGCATATAAGCGGAATTTTAACCAGGCTCAGAATGTTAGAGTAGATTTGAACTTAGCAAACGGTTCTATGCGTGTGTTTGCTAGAAAAGATGTAGTAGATGAAGTGTTTGACCCTAGACTAGAAATTTCCATTGAAGAGGCAAGAACCATCAACCCTAATTACCAAGTCGAGGACGTTGTCGAAATTGAAGTAACACCAAAAGACTTCGGAAGAATTGCTGCTCAAACTGCTAAGCAAGTTGTTACTCAACGTGTACGTGAAGCAGAAAGAGGAGTTATTTACTCAGAATTCATTGACCGTGAAGAAGACATCATGACAGGGATTGTTCAGCGTCTAGATTCTAAGTTTATCTATGTTGGCTTAGGGAAAATTGAGGCATTGCTTCCATTAAATGAACAAATGCCTAATGAACAATATAAGCCTCATGACAGAATAAAAGTCTACATAACAAAGGTTGAAAGAACGACAAAAGGTCCACAAATCTTTGTTTCTAGAACACATCCTGGATTATTAAAACGTCTTTTCGAAATCGAGGTTCCTGAAATCTATGACGGAACTGTTGAAATTAAATCAGTTGCCAGAGAAGCTGGAGATCGTTCGAAGATTTCTGTTCACTCTGATAATCCAGAAGTAGATCCAGTAGGTTCTTGTGTTGGTCCTAAGGGTCAACGCGTTCAAGCGATTGTGAATGAACTTAAAGGTGAAAAAATCGATATTGTAAAATGGTCAGATGATCCAGTTGTTTTTGTAGCAAACGCTCTAAGCCCATCTAAAGTACTTGACGTTATTGTGAATGAAGAAGAAAAAGCAACAACAGTTGTTGTTCCTGACTATCAATTATCATTAGCAATCGGTAAGCGTGGGCAAAACGCTCGTTTAGCAGCAAAATTAACTGGTTGGAAAATTGATATTAAGAGTCAAACAGATGCAGAGCAAGCGGGGATTTACCCTAGAGAAGGCTTTGGTTTATTTGACGACGATCACGAAGATGAACATGAGGAAGAAGCATTCGATTTGCAGTCTGAAGAAATCGAGTGAGGTGAAGAAAATTGGTAGGAAATAAAAAAATACCATTACGTAAATGTATTGCCAGTGGTGAAATGAAGCCGAAAAAGGAACTTGTACGAATTGTACGTTCCAAAGAGGGTGAAGTTTCCATTGACCTTACTGGGAAAAAGTCTGGCCGCGGTGCATACCTAAGTAAAGATAAAGAATGTATCTTACTAGCGAAGAAAAAGAACATTCTTGCTGGTCAGCTGAAAGCCACAATTGATGATTCAATTTATGAAGAATTACTCCAACTAGTAGATAAGGAGAAGCCTTCATAAATGGAAAATAAGGAATGGTTTTCATTATTAGGTCTTGCCAATCGAGCAAGAAAGGTCATTTCAGGTGAAGAACTCGTCGTGAAAGAAATTCGCAATGGAAACGCAAAACTTGTTCTCTTATCTGAAGATGCATCAGCAAACACTACAAAAAAAATTACGGATAAAAGCACGTATTATCAGGTTCAACTTCGTACTGTAAGCGATCGGTATACACTAGGACATGCGATTGGTAAGGATGCCCGAGTAGTTGTCGCGATAACGGAGAGTGGGTTTGCAAAAAAAATTAGTCACTTGCTCGATTAACATATTTGGGGGTGAACATATGAGTAGAATGCGTGTATACGAATATGCAAAACAACAAAATATCTCAAGTAAAGAAGTTATTACAAAGCTTAAAGAGATGGACATAGAGGTTAAAAATCATATGGCAACAATTGAAGGAGATATTTTGAAAAAATTGGATCAAACATTTGGTAAAAAAACAGAAACTGCTAAGGCTACAAGCGAGCAAAATAAAAATAATAACTCAAAACCACCTGTTAATAATAATGCTACAACTAAAGTGGTTGACAAAAAAGAAGTTAAGAATAAGCCTGCAACTCCTAAAAACCGTGACGCTAAAAAGCCTGAAAATCAAGGACAGAAAAAGGGTTTTCAGTCAAATCATAACAATAATAACAGAAGAAATAAAAACAACAGACAAAAAGGTAATAACCGTCCAAATCATCAACAACAACCGGTTCAACCAAAGCCTGAAAAAAAATTACCTGAAAAAATTACTTTCATTGGTTCATTAACCGTTGGAGAGTTAGCAAAAAAATTAGGTAAAGAGCCTTCTGAGATTATTAAAAAGTTATTCATGTTAGGTGTTATGGCGACAATTAACCAAGAGCTTGATAAAGATTCCATCGAATTAATTGCTTCTGAATATGGTGTTGAGGTCGAAGAGGAAATTGTCTTTGACGTTACCGAATTCGAACAGTATGTCGAGGAAGATAATGAAGAGGACCTAATTGAAAGACCTTCGATTGTTACAATCATGGGACATGTAGACCATGGTAAAACTACTACTCTTGATTCCATCCGAAATACAAAGGTTACAGCTGGGGAAGCTGGTGGGATTACACAGCATATTGGTGCTTATCAAGTTGTTGATAACGGAAAGAAAATAACTTTCTTAGACACACCAGGACACGCCGCTTTTACCACTATGCGTGCGAGAGGTGCTCAGGTTACTGATATTACTGTTTTAGTAGTCGCAGCAGATGATGGTGTAATGCCGCAAACAGTTGAAGCAATTAACCATGCAAAGGCTGCTGAGGTGCCAATTATCGTAGCAGTGAATAAAATGGATAAACCAACAGCAAATCCTGATCGTGTAATGCAGGAATTAACTGAACATGGTTTAGTTCCTGAGGCTTGGGGAGGAGACACAATCTTCGTTCCAATCTCGGCGTTAACAGGAGAAGGAATCGACAACTTGCTTGAAATGATTCTTCTAGTGAGTGAAGTTGAAGAATATAAGGCAAACCCTAAGAGAAGAGCAACAGGTACTGTAATTGAAGCAAAGCTCGATAAAGGAAGAGGTTCAGTTGCTACACTACTAGTCCAAAACGGAACGTTACGCATTGGTGACCCAATCGTAGTTGGAAACACATTTGGTCGTGTCCGTGCAATGGTTAATGATTTAGGCCGTCGTGTTAAAGAGGCAGGACCTTCTACTCCAGTTGAAATTACTGGACTAAGTGATGTCCCACAAGCCGGTGATCAATTCGTTGTTTTTGAAGATGAAAAGAAAGCACGACAAGTTGGAGAAGCTAGAGCTCAGAAGCAATTAGTTGAGCAACGTGGTGACAAAGTGAAAGTAAGTCTAGAAGATTTATTTGAGCATATTAAACAAGGTGAAATGAAGGAAATTAACTTAATCGTAAAAGCTGACGTTCAAGGTTCTGTTGAGGCTTTGGCAGCTTCTCTTCAAAAAATTGATGTAGAAGGTGTTAAAGTTAAGATTATCCATACCGGTGTCGGTGCGATTAATGAATCTGATATTACACTTGCATCAGCTTCAAATGCAATTGTAATCGGCTTTAATGTACGACCTGATGTGAATGCGAAACGAACTGCAGAAGCAGAAGAGGTCGATATCCGTCTTCACCGCATTATCTATAAAGTAATTGAAGAAATTGAATCTGCAATGAAGGGTATGCTTGACCCTGAATTTGAAGAGAAAGTAATTGGGCAAGCAGAAGTACGTACAACCTTCAAGGTATCGAAGATCGGTACAATTGCTGGTTCTTACGTGACAGATGGTAAAATCACTCGAGACAGCGGTGTTCGCCTAATTCGTGATGGAGTTGTTATCTTTGAAGGAGAAATTGATACATTAAAACGTTTCAAGGATGATGTGAAGGAAGTTGCGCAAAACTATGAGTGTGGTATAACAATTGCGAAATTCAACGATATTAAAGAAGGAGATATCATTGAAGCATTTGTGATGCAAGAAGTTGATCGACATTGATCGGCTATGTAGAGTGTGAATGCGTCATTTATGATGCGAATTCTTTAAAAGCAAAACGTGCCGTTTTACAAAGTGTCATTACTCGACTCAAACAAAAGTTTAATATTTCAGTTGCGGAGGTAGACCATCAAGATACATGGCAACGCACTAAATTAGCCATTGTTACTGTATCTTCAAGTCGAAAGCACTCTGAACTCGAATTAAACAATGCTCTAAAGTTTATTGATTCGTTTCCGGAATTAGATCGAACAGTAACCGATTTTGAGTGGTTATAACGAGGTGATATAAAGATGAGTTTACGACCAAATCGTGTTGGAGAACAAATGAAAAAGGAATTGAGTGACATAATTGGACGGAAGATAAAAGATCCACGCATTGGATTTGTAACTGTTACCGACGTTCAAGTTACTGGAGACCTTCAGCAAGCGAAAGTTTTTATTTCGGTTTTAGGTGATGAAGAGCAAAGGCAAAACACATTAAAAGGTCTTGCCAAAGCGAAAGGTTTTATCCGGTCAGAAATCGGTCAACGTATTCGTTTACGGAAAACACCTGAGATTCTTTTTGAATTTGACGAATCAATTGATTATGGGAATCGAATTGAAACGATCCTACATGAAATAAATAAAGATTCAAATCAAGAATCAAACCGAGAATAAAGTAGAGGATAGGCTTTAATATAAAGTCTATCCCTTTTTTCAATTTTTAAGAAAATTGTTTAAAAAACGCCTATCTAAAGGTTTAGGGGAGTGGCTCTAAGTGGATGGAATATTACTGCTTAATAAACCAAAAGGGATGACTTCCCATGATTGTGTATTCAAGGTACGGAAGTTAGTGAAAATGAAAAAAGTAGGACATACAGGAACATTAGATCCAGACGTATCAGGTGTTCTGCCAATATGTTTAGGAAGAGCGACTAAAATCGTAGAGTATGTAACTGCGGCTAATAAGACCTATGAAGGTGAAGTGAAATTAGGGTTCTCAACTACTACAGAAGATGCCTCAGGTGAAGTGGTAGATGAAAAGAGAGTAGACCGTGATATAACCAAAGATGAAGTATTGAATGTACTTCATTCGTTAACGGGTGAAATTATTCAAACCCCTCCAATGTATTCTGCTGTTAAAGTCAATGGAAAACGACTTTATGAGTATGCTAGACAAGGAATGGTAATCGAAAGACCATCCCGTAAAATTACCATACATAAGCTGGAGCTACTTAGTGATATAGTCCATACCAATCATACAGTATCATTTCGTTTCCGTGTCACCTGTAGCAAGGGTACGTATGTGAGAACGCTCGCTGTACAGATTGGTGAAAAGCTAGGGTATCCATCTCATATGTCTGATTTGATAAGAGTCTCTTCTGGTGAATTTAAACTTCAACAATGTATGACACTTGAAGAACTAGAATACTTGGTGAAAGATGGACGCATTCAGGAACATCTCCTATCAATTGAAGATGCGCTTTCCCATTTGCCCAAATTAATAATTAATGATAAAGTAGCAGAGAAAGTAAAAAATGGGTCTGTCTTGCCGGTTCCACAGGAGTTAAATCAGATCCAGGTCGGAGAACCTATTGCTGTCCTATATAATGGAGATATCCTAGCAATATATCAAAGGCATCCAGAAAAACCCAACTTGATAAAACCTATTAAAGTATTAGTCAATAATCAAGAATTAAAATAGGTTATTCGTGTAGAAAAGGTGAAATAGAAGTGAAGACGATATATATCACGCATCCACATTCCTTTAATCAAACAGATTTGCCGCCAACTGTACTGGCATTGGGATATTTTGATGGGGTCCATTTAGGCCACCAAAAAGTTGTTGAGACTGCAAAAAAGGAAGCAGAGAAACAAGGAATTGCTTGCTCTGTCATGTCTTTTGACCCTCATCCATCAATCGTCCTAAAAAAAGATGTTACACACGTAGAATATATAACTCCTTTGCATCACAAAGAAGAGTTATTTGCTCAATTTGATGTCGACTATTTGTATATAGTTAATTTCACCTCTGAGTTTGCGAGTCTTTCGCCACAACAATTTGTTGAGCAATACATTATCGGTCTTAATGTAAAACATGTTGTTGCGGGATTTGATTTTACGTACGGACGGTTTGGAAAAGGAACAATGGAAACTCTTCCTCAACATGCTAATGGGCGTTTTACCCAAACAACTGTAGAGAAATTAACCTTTAATAATGAAAAGGTGAGCTCAACGCATATCCGTGAATTTATACAAAGTGGTGAGGTTGAAAAACTTCCACCGTTATTAGGTAGATTTTACACAGTAAATGGGATTGTAGTAGATGGTGAAAAACGTGGTAGAACCATCGGTTTTCCTACTGCAAATGTTAAAACGAACGGAGATTATATTATTCCTAAAATGGGCGTGTATGCTGTTCGTTTAAAAGTTGGTTCAAAATGGTATAATGGAGTATGTAACCTTGGAGTAAAACCAACTTTTCATGACAATGTAAAGTTGCCTTCAATTGAAGTTCATCTATTTGATTTTAATGCAGATATTTATAAGGAAAAGGTTATTGTTGAATGGCATAAACGAATTCGATCGGAAAGAAAGTTTTCTTCCATTGACGAATTGGTGAAACAAATTGGACTTGATAAGGAGCAGGCGAAGGAATACTTTGAGAAAATAGACGAACATACTTGCTTTTTATCGTAAAAAGTTGTATTCTAGTTAAGTATGAAAAAGAACCATTGCGTGGCAGTACGAATCACCAACGTCTGCTAGGTAATCGGGGATACTATAATAGGAGGTGAATAGGATGGCTATCACACAAGAGCGTAAGAACGAAATTATCAGCGAGTACAAAACTCATGACAATGACACTGGTTCACCAGAGGTTCAAATCGCTGTCCTAACTGAGCAAATCAATAAGTTAAATGATCATTTACGTACACACAAGAAGGATCATCATTCACGTCGTGGTCTATTAAAGATGGTTGGTAAACGTCGTAATTTATTAACATATCTTCGTAATAAAGACGTAACTCGTTACCGTGAATTAATCAACAAGCTTGGACTACGTCGATAATCTACGAAAAAGCGGGAGCATTCCCGCTTTTTTATTAGGTTAAAAATTGAGGGATTTTTTTCCTCCATTTCTACTATTTGAACAAAAATTCACTTTACATATTTAACGAGTATTGATATGTTCGAATAAATTAGTTCATACTATCATTACATATATTTGAATGTGATTTAGAGAGGGGTACTATTATATGGAACAAGGAAAGCAAGTTTTTTCCATGGACTGGGCAGGCCGACAGCTGACTGTTGAAATTGGTCAACTAGCAAAGCAAGCTAATGGGGCTGTATTAGTTCGTTATGGAGAGACTGCTGTCTTAAGTACAGCAACAGCTTCGAAAGAGCCAAAACCATTGGATTTCTTTCCGCTTACTGTAAACTATGAAGAACGATTATATGCAGTTGGAAAAATCCCTGGAGGTTTTATCAAACGTGAGGGTAGACCAAGTGAAAAGGCGATTCTAGCAAGTCGATTAATAGACCGACCGATTCGACCTTTATTTGCTGATGGATTCAGAAATGAAGTTCAAGTTGTCAGTATCGTAATGAGTGTTGATCAAGATTGCTCTTCAGAAATGGCAGCAATGTTTGGTTCATCATTAGCGTTATCTGTTTCAGATATCCCATTTGAAGGTCCAATAGCAGGTGTTACTGTTGGTAGAGTTGACAATCAATTTATTATCAACCCTTCAGTGAAAGACCAGGAAATGAGCGATATCAATCTAGTTGTTGCCGGTACAAAAGATGCGATCAATATGGTTGAAGCGGGTGCTGAAGAAGTTCCTGAAGAAGTGATGCTTGAAGCAATTATGTTTGGACATGAAGAAATTAAACGATTAATTGCTTTTCAAGAAAAAATCGTTGCAGAAATCGGTAAAGAAAAAAGAGAGATTGTCCTTTACGAGCTTGATTCAGAATTAGAAGCACAAATTCGTGCAAAAGCCGAAGAGGATATTAACAAAGCTGTACAAGTTGCTGAAAAGCATGCAAGAGAAGATGCAATTAATGAAATTAAAGCTGCAATTATAGAAGAATACACTGAACAAGAAGCTGATGAGGCGACTCTTAAGCAAGTGAAAGAAATTTTAAATAAACTTGTAAAAGAAGAAGTTCGACGCTTAATCACTGTTGAAAAGGTTCGCCCTGACGGAAGACAAATCGACGAAATTCGTCCACTTTCATCAGAAGTAGGATTATTATCTCGTACACATGGTTCTGGACTATTCACACGTGGACAAACCCAAGCATTAAGTATTTGTACACTTGGTGCATTAGGTGATGTGCAAATCCTTGATGGGTTAGGTATAGAGGAAACAAAACGTTTTATGCACCACTATAATTTCCCTCAATTCAGTGTCGGTGAAACGGGACCTATGAGAGGCCCAGGTCGTCGTGAAATTGGACATGGTGCTTTGGGTGAGCGTGCATTGGAACCTGTTGTGCCTTCTGAAAAAGATTTTCCATATACCATCCGCCTAGTTTCTGAAGTATTAGAATCAAATGGATCTACTTCCCAAGCTAGTATATGTGCAAGTACATTAGCTATGATGGATGCAGGTGTTCCAATTAAAGCACCTGTTGCTGGGATTGCTATGGGGCTCATTAAATCAGGAGAGCACTATACAGTATTAACTGATATTCAAGGCATGGAAGATCACTTAGGAGATATGGACTTTAAAGTTGCGGGAACATCAAAGGGTGTAACTGCTTTACAAATGGATATTAAAATAGCAGGTCTTTCACGAGAAATCCTTGAGGAAGCATTACAGCAAGCTAAAAAAGGCCGTATGCAAATTCTTGATTCAATGTTAGCAACACTAACAACCCCAAGATCTGAGCTTTCTAAGTATGCACCTAAGATCTTAACACTAAAAATTAATCCAGATAAAATCCGTGATGTTATTGGGCCAAGTGGTAAACAGATCAATAAGATCATTGACGAAACTGGCGTAAAAATTGATATTGAGCAAGACGGTACAGTCTTTATTTCTTCAGTTGATGAAGCAATGAACCAAAAAGCCAAGAAAATCATCGAAGATATTGTTCGTGAAGTAGAAGTTGGTCAAATGTACCTCGGAAAAGTAAAACGTATTGAAAAGTTCGGCGCATTTGTTGAAATTTTCAGTGGAAAAGATGGACTTGTTCATATTTCTGAACTTGCAGAAGAGCGAGTTGGAAAAGTTGAGGATGTAGTCTCAATCGGTGATGAACTTCTTGTGAAGGTTACTGAAATTGATAAGCAAGGCCGTGTAAACCTTTCAAGAAAAGCCGTTTTACGAGAACAAAAAGAAAAGCAACAACAATAATAAACTTTGGAAAGCCTGGTAAACCGGGCTTTTTAGGTTTTTATTTTTGTAATGAAATCGTTTTTTAAAGTTTGAACAGTTGCCATAGTACTTTTCTTGATTTGTGTTCTACCTTGTCCCTCCTTTACATATTTTCTAGTAAAGAGGGGGATTGTTATGAAAAAAAGGTATATACAATTTATTGCTTTTATATTCATATTATTGGTTTCAATTGGATCATTACATAATCCGTTCACTAATGATTACGTTCAGGGATTAAAAAACAGTACTTTAAAAGAAAGCGCTGACGCAATCCCTGTTAGTAGTAGTGACAAACTTTTAAATGAAATTGAAAAAAGGGCAATTGAATATAGTATTCCTGCAGAAGATGCTAAGATTGACCCTGTTTGGAAAGCAACACCTGGCCTCAATGGGCTTGAGGTAGATGTTAAAGCTTCATATGAAAAGATGAAAAAAGAGGGTGTATTTGATGAAAATAGGCTGGTGTATAAACAGCTATCACCTAAAGTTCATCTTGAAGATTTACCTTCGTCTGCTATTTATCGCGGAAATCCAAACAAACCACTTGTATCATTTATCATAAATGTTGCATGGGGGAATGAGTATATTCCTGATATGCTTGCGACGTTAAAAAAACATAATGTAAAAGCAACTTTTTTCTTAGAAGGAAGATGGGTAAAGGAAAATCCAGATTTAGCTAAAATGATTGTGGATGCTGGACATGAAGTAGGCAACCATTCCTATACACATCCTGATATGAAGACCTTGTCCTCAGATCTTGTTAGAGAGCAATTAATGAAGACAAATCAGGTAATTGAGGCAGCTACTGGGAAAAAGCCAACTCTCTTTGCTCCGCCAAGTGGAAGCTACCGTGATGAAGTCGTTAAAATTGCAGATGAACTCGGTATGAAAACAATTATGTGGAGTGTGGATACAATCGATTGGCAGCGTCCACAACCCCATGTTTTAGTTCAAAGGGTAATGGGCAAAGTCCATCCTGGCGCCATGGTTTTAATGCATCCAACATCACCAACTGCTCAAAGTCTCGAAAGATTAATTATATCTATTAAACAAAAAGATCTAGCAATCGACAACGTTTCTACATTATTAAACGAAGAACGTATAATACTAAAGAAAAAGTAGTGGTGTTTAACTTTATCCAACTATAAGTCCACCTTTTATAAAAGGCTACTAAATGAAATAGAGTATACAATCCAGTAGGAGAACAAAACCTAGTTGAATAAAGTTAAAGCCTCCGGCGGATGCCACGATTTTTTAAAGGTAATTTTTCGAGCATAAGATCAAAGACTAAGGACGCCACTTCCTGTGGCAACGTCTTTGTGACCCACCTCGTGTGGGCCTAAAAAAATCGGGCGCAAATACGCCAAGGCGCATTTGATTACAGGAGGAATCCAGCATTGATTAAAAAGTATACTTGTCAAAATGGTGTAAGAATTGTATTAGAAAACATCCCAACTGTTCGATCAGTTGCAATTGGTGTTTGGATTGGGACAGGATCACGAAACGAAAGCCCCGAGAATAACGGTATTTCTCATTTTCTAGAACATATGTTTTTCAAAGGTACGAAGACAAGAACAGCAAGAGAAATTGCGGAGTCTTTTGATAGTATTGGTGGACAGGTAAACGCATTCACCTCAAAAGAATACACTTGTTATTACGCAAAGGTATTAGATGAACATGCAAAATTTGCACTAGATGTTCTAGCGGATATGTTCTTCAATTCGAACTTTGATGAAGAAGAACTGAAAAAAGAAAAAAATGTAGTACTAGAAGAGATAAAAATGTACGAAGATACACCAGATGATATCGTCCATGATTTATTAAGTAAGGCTACTTATGAAAATCATCCATTAGGTTATCCAATTCTAGGAACAGAAGAAACATTGGAAACCTTTAATGGTGATAAACTACGTCAATATATGAATCAAATGTATACTCCAGAAAATGTGGTCGTGTCTATCGCTGGTAATATTGATGAGAACTTTATTTCTGAAGTTGAGTCATACTTTGGTAGTTATTCAGGAAATCAGACGAAATATGAGTTGCAAAAACCTTCATTCCATACAAATAAGATTACTCGAAAGAAAGAAACCGAACAAGCGCATCTTTGCTTAGGCTTTAATGGCTTACAAATTGGAGATAAAGATGTGTACGATCTTATTGTGCTAAATAATATTCTTGGCGGTAGTATGAGTAGCCGTCTATTCCAAGACGTACGTGAGCAAAAAGGGCTAGCGTATTCTGTATTCTCTTATCATTCCTCTTATAAGGATGCAGGGATGGTCACCATTTATGGGGGCACAGGAAGTAAACAACTTAATTTGTTATTTGAAACAATACAGGAAACATTAGCAAAGCTTAAAGCAGAAGGTATCACCGATAAGGAATTAAAAAATAGCAAAGAGCAAATGAAGGGTAGCCTTATGCTCGGACTTGAAAGTACAAACAGTAGAATGAGCCGAAATGGTAAAAATGAATTATTATTAAAGAAACATAAAAACCTAGATGAAATTTTAGATGAAATTAATGTCGTTAGTGAAAATAGCGTGAATGCAATGGCAGAACGAGTCTTCACAGACGATTTTTCACTTGCATTAATTAGCCCTACAGACGATTTACCGAATAAGCTTTCAAATTGATTTTGATTCTAAAAATGTGGACTACTCCATACACTGTACAAAGGACATGTGAGGGGTGGTCTTTTTTGAGGCTAAGTGAATTAAGTGGAAAAGAAATTGTTGATGTAAAACGAGCGGAAAGACTAGGCGTTTTAGGTCAAACTGATTTAGAAATTGATGAGAGAACCGGTCAAATAAAGGCTCTCATCATTCCATCTTTAAAATGGTTTGGCTTAAAGAAACAAGGCAATGAAGTTCGCGTATCATGGCAGCATATACGCAAAATTGGTACAGATATGATCATCATTGATATTCCAGATGATTTTGGAACAGAATAAGCAGAATAGTAATACAATGTAAACCCACGGGACTCCCGCGGGTTTTTTATTTTTTTAGGAAAATGTTATTCTAAGCAAATTTCAGCTTGTTCTTTCACCTATTTGAGCAATGCCTCATAGTATGGTGAAGTAAATAAAATTATGGTAATTTTATGGATTGTTGAGGCTATCCCTCAAAAAACGATATGAAAAAACCGAAGTTCACCGACGTGATGACTAACATACACTCGGGGTTCACTTTAGGTAAAAGAAGGTGATAAAACATATGTTAACTGATATGCATGTGGCTATTATAGGTGGAGATGCACGACAGTTGGAGGTAATCCGTAAACTAATTGAATTAGATGCAAGGCTTTCTTTAATAGGATTTGATCAATTAGACCATGGGTTTACTGGAGCATCAAAAGAACGATTAGACGAAATCGACTTTACAGATATAGATGCAATTATTTTACCGGTATCAGGAACAAACAGTGCAGGAGAGGTTGAAACTATTTTTTCAAATGAAACAGTCGTCTTATCTGAAGATATTCTATCACAAACACCTGAACACTGTGTTGTCTATTCGGGAATTAGCAATTCCTATTTAGATGGGATTATAAAGGCAACCAATCGAAAATTAGTGCGTTTATTTGAAAGAGACGATGTTGCAATTTATAATTCCATTCCAACCGTTGAAGGAACCATTATGATGGTCATTCAACATACTGATATAACCATTCATAATTCAAGAGTGGCTGTACTAGGTCTTGGCAGAGTTGGAATGAGTGTTGCAAGAAGCTTTGCTGCTTTAGGGGCAAATGTTAAAGTTGGTGTAAGAAAAACAGAGCATATTGCAAGAATTACGGAAATGGGATTGACGCCTTTTCATCTATCGGATATTGCTGAAGAAGTTAAGGATATCGATGTTTGTATTAATACAATCCCACACTTAATCGTGACGGCAAGTGTGATTTCCAAAATGCCTGCACATACATTGATTGTTGATCTAGCCTCTAAGCCCGGGGGAACAGATTTTAGATATGCAGAAAAAAGAGGGATAAAAGCCTTATTAGCACCTGGGTTACCTGGTATTGTCGCTCCGAAGACAGCCGGTCAAATAGTTGCGAATGTATTATCTCAACTACTTCTTGAGTTATTACAACAAAGAGAGGAGAACGAATAATATGGCTTCATTAAAAGGAAAAAGAATCGGATTTGGTCTTACAGGGTCTCATTGTACGTACGATGCTGTATTTCCAGAAATAGTTAGACTGGTTGATGAGGGTGCTGAAGTAATACCTGTTGTGTCGTGGACTGTTCAATCAACTAATACCCGTTTTGGAGAAGGAGCAGAGTGGATTGAAAGAATTGAAAAAGCAACAGGGAATAAAGCAATTGACTCGATTGTAAAAGCAGAACCATTAGGTCCCAAAATCCCTCTTGATTGCATGGTGATTGCTCCACTTACAGGGAATTCAATGAGTAAATTCGCGAATGCGTTAACTGATTCTCCAGTCTTAATGGCTGCTAAAGCAACCTTACGTAATCAGTCCCCTGTTGTTTTGGGAATATCCACAAATGACGCATTAGGTTTAAATGGTGTGAACCTAATGAGGTTAATGGCAACAAAAAATATATACTTTATTCCGTATGGCCAAGATGCACCAACAAAAAAGCCTAATTCAATGGTTGCGCGTATGACGATGTTAAGGGACACTGTTGCTGCAGCAATTGAAGGAAAGCAATTACAGCCGGTAATTGTAGAAAGATTTCGTGACGACGAAGAATAACGAAAATTTTTTGAATAAAGGGGAAAGAATGAAAATTCTTCTCTCCTTTAGTACTTGTATGTGGTAAAATATATATCATTAAACGTAAATTAGACGTTCTAGTAATACTTGGAAGGGGAATTTCAAATGACAGTAGAAAAAGAATTACATGTTGCGGTTGTAGGTGCTACAGGTGCTGTAGGAATGCAAATGATCAAAACACTTGAAGAAACGGATTTTCCATTAACTAAATTAACTTTATTATCATCAGAACGTTCTGCTGGTAAAAAGATTGACTATAGAGGTAAAGAAATAACAGTTGAGGTTGCAACACCAGAAAAATTTGAAGGTGTTGATATTGCCTTATTTAGTGCTGGAGGAGGAGTATCAAAAGAACTAGCTCCTGAAGCAGTTAAGCGCGGTGCAATTGTAGTTGATAACACAAGTGCATTTAGAATGGATGAAAATGTGCCATTAGTAGTACCAGAGGTAAACGAAAATGACCTATTAAAACACAATGGAATTATTGCAAATCCAAACTGTTCTACTATTCAAATGGTTGTTGCTTTAGAACCAATTCGTAAGGCTTATGGTTTATCCAAGGTTATTGTATCAACATATCAAGCAGTTTCAGGATCCGGAGTTGCTGCGATTCAAGAAATGAATGAGCAAACGAAGGAAATTATCGAAGGTAATGAAGTTACGCCTAAGATCTTACCTGTAAAAGGTGACAAAAAGCATTACCAGATTGCTTTTAATGCTATTCCACAAATCGATAAATTTGAAGATAATGGGTTCACTTTTGAAGAAATGAAAATGATTAACGAAACTAAGAAAATTATGCATTTACCTGAGCTTCATGTTGCTGCAACATGTGTTCGTTTACCAGTTGAAACAGGACATTCAGAATCTGTTTATTTTGAAACAACTAAAAATGATGTGTCTGCACAAGACGTAAAAGAATTATTATCTTCTGCACCAGGAATTGTATTAGAAGACAATCCAGCAGAGCAAGTATATCCAATGCCAATTCATGCAGTTGGTAAAAAAGATGTGTTCGTAGGAAGAATCAGAAAAGACCTAGACCAAGATAATGGGTTCCATATGTGGGTAGTATCTGACAATCTACTAAAAGGTGCTGCATGGAACTCCGTACAAATTGCTGGTAGTCTTATTAAGCTAGGCTTAGTAGCGAAATAATCGTTTGAACCAAAACATGAGGTGGTATCATGAATATCGTTGTTCAAAAATTTGGCGGAACCTCAGTACGGGATGAAGAATCAAGGGAAAGAGCAAGAAAACATATTGAAAGTGCCGTCTCGGAAGGATATAAAGTAGTTGTTGTTGTATCGGCTATGGGGAGAATGGGTGACCCATATGCAACTGATACACTTTTAAGCTTAGTAGGGGAGCAAAATCCAGCAATTAGCGATAGGGAAATGGATATGCTAGTATCCTGCGGAGAAATTATTTCTAGTGTCGTTTTTACCAATATGTTAAATCAATCTGGAATCTCTGCAGCTGCTTTAAATGGTGGGCAGGCCGGTTTCAGGACAAATGGTGATCATACAAATGCAAGAATTATTGAAATGAAGTGTGACCGTTTGTTACAAACACTTGAATCCCATGATGTAGTTGTAGTCACAGGCTTTCAAGGAATCTCTAAAACAGGTGACATTACGACCTTAGGTAGAGGTGGAAGTGATACTTCTGCTGCGGCACTTGGTGTTGCATTGCAAGCTGAGTGGATTGATATTTTTACAGATGTAGAAGGTGTTATGACAGCAGACCCACGAATCGTTGGTGATGCAAAGCCACTATCAGTCGTAACATATAACGAGATCGTGAACATGGCATACCAAGGTGCAAAAGTAATTCATCCGCGTGCAGTTGAAATTGCAATGGATGCAAAGGTACCCATAAGGGTACGTTCAACTTATTCGGATGCACCTGGAACTCTTGTAACAACAATCGATAAACGTCGAGGTGTCGAGGTCAAGGATCGATTAATTACAGGTATTGCACACGTGACAAATGTAACGCAATTAAAGGTTCAAGCCAAAAAAGGCCAATACAATCTTCAAACAGAAGTATTTAAGGCGATGGCCAATGAAAAAATAAGTGTGGATTTCTTCAACATCACACCAAATGGTGTTGTTTATACGGTTTCGGGGGAAATGACAGCCCGTGCAGTTAATAAATTGAAAGAATTGGGTTATGAACCTCAGGTAACTGAAAAATGTGCGAAGGTTGCGACTGTTGGTGCGGGAATGAACGGCGTACCTGGAGTGACTGCTCGAATTGTTACAGCACTTTCAGAAAAAGGAATTCAAATCTTGCAATCAGCAGATAGTCTATCGACCATTTGGGTACTTGTTAAAGAATCTGAAATGAAGGAAGCCATAAACGCTCTTCATAAAGCATTCCATTTATCTGATGGACCTGTTGGAGCAGAAGTGGTAGACTTTTAAGGGGACAATTAGGGGAACCTCCGTAATGGAGGAGTCCCTTTCTTTAACATATCGTTTCATTTCATGTATAATTTTTTTAAGCAAGCCTAGGTTTTTTGGAAATAAGCCTAGCGCAATTGATGGGGGTAGGTGTAAAAGCATGATTGATTTTGGAAGAATTTCTACAGCTATGGTGACACCATTTGATAATAAAGGAAATATCGATTTCGGTAAAACAACTCAGTTGATTAATTATTTAATAAATACTGGAACTGAATCTTTGGTGGTAGCAGGGACAACTGGTGAATCTCCTACATTATCTTCCGAGGAAAAAGTAGCTCTTTTCCGTCACGTTGTAAAAGTTGTGGATGGTCGGGTTCCAGTAATAGCTGGAACAGGTAGCAATAATACGTATGCATCCATGGAGTTAACAAAAAAAGCACAAGAAGCCGGTGTTGATGCCATAATGCTTGTTGTCCCATATTACAATAAGCCAAGTCAAGAAGGACTCTATCAGCATTTTAAAACAATTGCTGAAAGTACAAAACTACCTATTATGCTTTACAATATTCCAGGTAGATCGGTTATTAATATGTCAGTAGAAACCATTATTAAATTGTCAAAGATACAAAATATCGTTGCTGTTAAAGAGGCAAGTGGAAGCCTAGAAGCAATGACTGAAATAATTGCTAATACTGATGAGAGTTTTGATTTATACAGTGGGGATGATGGAATTACATTGCCGGCTCTTTCAATTGGGGCAAAAGGTGTTGTTTCTGTTGCTGCCCATGTGATTGGTAATGAAATGCAACAGATGGTTACAGCCTATTTAACAGGAAACAATACGGAAGCGGCTATACATCATCAAAAACTTTTACCAATTATGAAGGGACTATTTACTGCACCAAATCCGGTTCCGGTAAAAACAGCTCTTCAAATTAAGGGATTAGACGTCGGCTCAGTTCGTTTACCATTAGTTCCATTAAACGAACAAGAACGAATTGAATTAACAAAATTAATAGGAAAATAAAAAACGTGCTAAAAAGTCAATCAAACTGATTGGCTTTTTACTTTCGCCCACTTTCGAGAATGAAATAGAACCATGTGTTTATACTAAATGGTAAATGGGTTGAAAGGAGAATACAATGAATAATAATCAATACATAAATGCAGATCAACCACAAGGGGATCAGGATAAAAATGAAACCAAGGGTTCATCATTAGTTGATAAGATTCAACAATTAGGACAAACTAATGTCCCTCAAATGTCAAATGACAGTAAAATACATTGCCTTACAATTGTTGGTCAAATTGAAGGTCATATTCAATTACCTCCCCAAAATAAAACAACTAAATATGAACATGTTATACCTCAAATAGTTGCGATTGAACAAAACCCAAAAATTGAAGGTTTATTAGTTATTTTAAATACAGTTGGGGGGGATGTTGAGGCAGGGCTTGCCATATCAGAAATGCTTGCATCACTCTCAAAACCAACTGTTTCAATTGTTTTAGGGGGCGGTCACTCGATAGGTGTTCCCATTGCCGTGGCGTGTGATTATTCTTTTATTGCCGAAACGGCGACGATGACAATCCATCCTGTAAGACTAACCGGTCTAGTTATCGGTGTACCTCAAACATTTGAGTACTTGGATAAAATGCAAGAGCGCGTGGTTAATTTTGTAATTGGGCACTCGCAAATAACCGAAGATAAATTCAAGGAATTGATGTTTTCAAAAGGTAATTTAACAAGGGATATTGGTACTAATGTAATAGGTTCTGATGCAGTAAAATATGGGCTGATTAATGAAATTGGTGGAATTGGACAGGCCATTAAGAAATTAAATGAGTTAATTGATGAGAGAAATGTAACTGAAGAAAGTGGGCAGATGATTCAATGATTCTATACACTATGATGCCACAAGAGCTAATTTATCCACAAACTGAAATGGAAGAAAGTAATTTTAAGTATGTTGATATTAACGGTGTTTCACTTGCCGTTAGCCAAGTTGGGAATGGTGAATACACAATTGAAAGAGTCATGAGCACCGACCCACAGCACTTTTTAGACGGAAGATACTCTCCCGGTCAAAAAATTAGATTTTAGTTTACAAACGTTTTTTGCTCATTCTTGTGAAACCATTGGGTTCCACAAACCTTTCAGCTTTGGCTGAGAGGTTGTCAAAAAAGTCAATGAGTTAAAGGGCAAGCAGCTTGTCCCTGATTACATTGTCTTTTTGACAAATGGGCTAAAATGACAAAGTGAAGTATTGATCCTATCATTTCATCAATTGTCCTAAATTGGTATAATGTGCTATAATTTAACTAATTTCATCGCGTAGGCAGCCAGGTTGTGGCTGCTTCTTTCTTATTATTGATAGGTAGAGTAGGTGTAGTATGGCAAAACGAAAACGTAGACAGTCGAAGCGGAAAGATGAGTGGAAAAAAACTCTTAAATTTGAATTGCTAGGATTATTATTACTAGCTTTAGCTTGTATTGGTTTAGCAAGACTTGGCACGGTAGGAACAGGTCTTGTCTATTTATTTCGATTTTTCCTTGGGAATTGGGACATTCTTGGATTAATTGGATTATTGCTTATTTCACTGTATATCATTTGGAATCGATCTCTACCGAAAATGATTACTAGGCAATTGATTGGTGTCTACTTAATAATAAGCGCCATGCTGTTATTAAGTCATATTCCATTATTCAATTTGCAAACAAACGAAGGCAAATTTACTGACCCGAGTGTTATTAAAAATACTTGGAGCATGTTTTGGGCTGTTGTAAATGGTGATACAAGTACTACAGATTTAGGCGGAGGAATGATTGGTTCTATTCTTTTTGCAGCCTCTTATTTTTTATTTGATGAAGCGGGGACAAAAATCATTTCTGTCTTTTTAATTGTAATTGGCGGTGTACTTGTTACAGGAAAATCACTTCATGATACAATTGCGAAAATCTTAGGTCCGATTGTTACATTCATACGCAATCAATGGATTGCATTTATGGATGACATGGTGAATTGGTTTCAGCAACGGAAGAGTCAGCCTAAAAAAGAAAAGCAGAAAAAGAATAAGGAGCCTAAAATAAAGGACACTCAAGCATCAGCAGATGATAATATCGATGATGTACCTGTTGAGATTCCTATTGAACCTATTATTTCAAACTTTGCCGATAAGGCCTATACAAAAGAACAAGTGGCTCAAACTGAAAAACATCAGCAAAAACAACGTGTTACAGAAGAAGATAGTGATGAAAAGATGCCAATCACCTTTACAGAAGGTGAATTAGAGAATGTTGATTATGAACTGCCACCCATTGAGCTGTTGCATCCACCGAAGCAGACAAGTCAAAGTGCAGAACATGAAAATATTTATGAAAATGCTAGAAAGCTAGAGAAAACATTCCATAGTTTTGGTGTAAAAGCAAAGGTTACAAAAGTCCACCTTGGACCTGCTGTTACAAAATATGAGGTGTACCCGGATGTTGGAGTTAAAGTTAGTAAAATCGTAAATTTAAGTGATGACTTAGCCCTCGCATTAGCTGCAAAAGATATTCGGATTGAAGCGCCAATTCCTGGAAAATCTGCAGTTGGAATCGAGGTTCCTAATTCTGAAATTGCTGTAGTGTCTTTACGTGAAGTACTTGAAGATACTGAACCGCAGCGATCAGACGCTAAATTGTTAATCGGACTTGGCCGCGATATCTCAGGTGAAGCAAAATTTGCTGAACTAAACAAAATGCCTCACTTGTTAGTAGCTGGTGCAACGGGTAGTGGTAAGAGTGTTTGTATTAATGGCATAATTACCAGCGTTCTTATGAGGGCGAAACCACATGAAGTAAAAATGATGATGATTGACCCGAAAATGGTTGAGTTAAATGTCTATAATGGAATACCACATTTATTGGCTCCTGTTGTGACAGATCCTAAGAAGGCGTCACAAGCTCTAAAGAAAGTCGTAAATGAGATGGAACGAAGATATGAATTATTCTCCCATACCCATACAAGAAATATTGAAGGTTATAATGAATATATTCGTCGCCATAATAGTGAGGAAGATGCGAAACAACCAACTCTCCCATATATTATTGTTATCGTAGACGAATTAGCAGATCTTATGATGGTCGCTTCATCAGAAGTTGAAGATTCTATTACACGTCTAGCACAAATGGCACGTGCTGCTGGAATACACTTGATCATAGCAACACAAAGACCATCAGTAGATGTTATCACAGGGGTAATTAAAGCCAATATCCCTTCCCGAATTGCTTTTAGTGTATCGTCTCAAACTGACTCGAGAACCATTTTAGATATGGGTGGAGCAGAAAAACTGTTAGGGCGAGGTGATATGCTATTTTTGCCTGTTGGAGCATCAAAACCTGTACGTGTTCAGGGAGCCTTTTTATCAGATGATGAAGTCGAAGAGGTAGTTAACTTTGTAATTGCCCAGCAAAAAGCTCAATATCAAGAAGAAATGATTCCTACCGATACTGTTGAAACAACGGAAGAAGTGGATGATGAATTATATGATGATGCTGTACAGCTCGTAATTGAAATGCAAACGGCATCTGTCTCAATGTTACAGCGTAGATTTCGAGTTGGTTATACGAGAGCTGCAAGATTGATTGATGCTATGGAAGCAAGGGGTGTAGTCGGTCCTTATGAAGGTAGCAAGCCAAGAGCTGTCCTTGTTACATCAAAAAATGAAGAAGTAGGAAGTTAGTTTTATGCAGTAAAGCTTTTTTTCAAAAGCAAGCGGCATTTGACTTATTTCTAAGAAAAGAAGAGCTGTTGCTCTTCTTTTTTTCGACAAATTACGCAATTCTTATTTATTTCTTTCAGAAAAGATGATATATTTAATTTCGGATTAACATCGGTCTAACATCAGAGGTCTGATGACTATACATAAAAATGGAGGAGTAGCAGATGTCTATCAAGTTAGATAATCGACCATTGTATTTGCAAGTAATAGATCAAATCAGACTTGATATCGAAAATGGTGTTTACAAAGAAAAGGAAAAACTACCATCAGAATTTCTCTTAGCAAAGCAATTAGGAGTTAGTAGAGCAACTCTAAGAGAAGCTTTGCGAATTCTTGAAGAGGAAAATGTGATTATTAGAAGACATGGTGTAGGTACCTTTGTAAATGCGAAACCTCTGTTTAATTCAGGAATTGAGCAAATAAGTAGTATAACAGATATGATTATTCAAGCTGGAATGTCCCCTGGTACGATCTTTTTATCAAGAACGGTAAAAGAACCTACGGATAATGACATAAAGGGTTTTGGTTGTCAGGAAACTGAAGAAATTACAAAGATAGAAAGAGTACGTACAGCAAATGCTGAGCCTGTTGTGTACTGTATAGACAAAATTCTTTCGAAAAATTTACCAACCAATTATTCACATGAGGAATCTCTCTTTGATCTATTGGAAAAAAAAGCAGGAAGAAAAATTACTTACGCGGTTACCTATATTGAGCCAATTGGGTATCACGATACAATTTCGCCAATATTAAATTGCGACCCTGAAACAGCTTTATTGTTGTTAAAACAGATGCATTACGATGAAAATGATGAACCGATCCTTTTTTCACAAAACTATTTTCGGGCTGATAAATTTTCATTCCATGTCGTGAGAAAACGTGTGTTATAAATTTGTGAATAAATGCAAAATTTAAGGAGGTGAATAAGTAATCCATTACTAAGAGAAATATAAGTTAAGGATTTGTAAAATAATAAATTTTCAGGGGGTAATTCCATGTTTAAAAAGAAGACAGGTTTTGGTCTTGCATTTCTTCTTGCAGCTGGCACATTGTTAGGTGCATGTGGAGGCGCAGATGAAGAAGGTACTGGTGCCGGTAACGGCGAAGGCGCTGACCTAAAAGTAGGTATGTCTACTGATGCAGGTTCAATCGACGATAAATCATTTAACCAAGGTACATGGGAAGGTATTTTGGCTGCTAAAGAAGAATATGGCATTCAAGAAAAGTATCTTAAACCAGCAGGCGAAACAGAAGCAGATTATCTCAAAGAAATTGGAAACTTATACGATGCAGGTTACAAATTTATTGTAACACCTGGTTTCAAATTCGAAACAGCAATCTATCAAGCACAGTCTAAATACGAAGATGCTAAATTTATTATTTTAGATGGTAACCCACATAAGGGTGACTTTGTTCCAGAAGTAGCTGACAATACAGTTGCAGTATTCTTCGCTGAGCATGAGTCTGGTTTCTTAGCTGGTGTGGCTGCTGCTTTAGAATTAAAAGAAGGAGAAGCAGGATTCATTGGTGGTATGGAAATGCCTGCTGTTCAAAAATTCAATTGGGGCTTCCAGCAGGGGTTAGCCTATGCTAATGAGAATCTAGGAACAAACCTTACAATTAAAGCGGAAAATGTTATCTACCAAGGTAGCTTTACTGATACAGCAGCAGGTGGCCAAATCGCTGCTCAAATGTATGATCGTGGAGTAAATGTTATTTTCGCAGCTGCTGGTGGTGTAGGTTTTGGTGCTATTACTGAAGCAAAAAACCGTGCTAAAGCAGGAGAAGAAGTTTGGATGTTAGGTGTAGACGTAGACCAATATGCTGATGGAGTTTATGAAGGTGAAAAATCAGTTATCTTGACTTCAGCGATGAAGAAAATTGGTAATGCCACAAAAGATTTAATCAAACAAGAACTAGATGGAAAATTCCCAGGGGGAGAAACCATAACTTATGATGTGAAAAATGATGGTGTCGGAATTCCAGATGAAAATCCGAACCTAAGCGAAGAAACTGTTACGAAAGTTAAAGAAGTTTATGAAAAGATTAAATCTGGTGAAATTGAAGTCTCAGGTGAACAAGGTAACTTAATCAAGTAATAATTTTGCTGATAAAGAGACGGTTTCATCCGTCTCTTTTGGTATGACCTTTAATCAAGAGGAGACACATTATTTAATGATGATTGGGGACTCCTAATAAAAGGATATTTGAGTCTAAAAAAAGGTGAGTGCTACTATGGAATATGTTGTGGAAATGCTAAATATCAGGAAGGAATTTCCGGGTATTATAGCAAATGATAATATCACTCTTACTTTAAAAAAAGGGGAGATACACGCTTTACTTGGAGAAAATGGGGCGGGCAAGTCCACACTCATGGGTGTGCTATTTGGTATGTACCAGCCTGAGCAAGGAATGATTAAAGTAAATGGGAAACAGGTACACATTACCAATCCTAACGTTGCAAATCGTTTAGGTATTGGTATGGTACACCAACACTTTAAGTTAGTTGAAAATTTTACAGTTACAGAAAATATTATTCTAGGAAGTGAACCTCTAAAGAGTGGGGTTGTCCTAGATATACAAAGTGCCGCTAAACGAATTGAAGAGTTATCAAAATATTATGGACTAAATGTGGATCCACATGCAAAAATAGAGGACATTTCTGTTGGTATGCAGCAGCGTGTTGAAATCATGAAGATGCTTTTCCGTGAAGCAGATGTGCTCATTTTTGATGAGCCTACCGCTGTGTTAACGCCAAGTGAAATAGATGAATTAATGAAGATCATGAAGAACTTAATCAAAGAAGGAAAATCAATCATTATCATCACACACAAATTGAAGGAAATTAAAGCTGTAGCAGATCGATGTACAGTTATACGCCGAGGAAAATATATAGGGACAGTGGATGTAGCCCAAGCAAGCGAAGCAAGTTTAGCCGAAATGATGGTTGGTAGACATGTGTCCTTTAAAGTAGATAAAAATGAAAATACACCAGGCGATGTGGTATTAGAAATAGACTCCCTTTCTGTTAAAAATAACCGAAAGGTCATGGGGTTAAAAAACTTTTCTTTAACAGTTAATAAAGGCGAAATCGTTGGAATAGCAGGTGTTGAAGGAAATGGTCAATCCGAACTAGTAGAAGCAATTACAGGTCTTCGAAAAGCAGAGACAGGCAAAATTCTCATGAATGGTGAGGATATTACTACTCTACCAGTTCGACAACGTATTGAAAAAGGGATTGCTCATATACCAGAAGACAGACAAAAACGTGGTCTTGTTTTGGATTATTCTCTCCAATCTAATATGGTGTTAGAGGTCTATAAAAAACCACCATTTTCAAAGCATGGTTTGTTGAAATTCTCTGCTATGAAAGAATATGCAAAAAATATTATAGAAAAATTTGATGTGCGTTCAGGAGAGGGAGAAGTATCAATTGCAAGAACCTTATCCGGTGGGAACCAACAAAAAGCGATAATTGGGAGAGAACTTGAGTTAGACCCTGATTTACTAATTGCCGTTCAGCCTACAAGGGGGCTTGATGTTGGATCAATTGAGTATATCCATAAACGATTAATTGAGCACCGTGATAAAGGAAAGGCTGTACTTTTAATCTCTTTAGAACTTGATGAAGTTTTACAGCTTTCTGATCGCATTGCCGCCGTAAATAACGGCGAACTCATTGGGATTGTTAATGCCTCTGAAACAAATGAAAATGAGGTTGGTCTCATGATGGCGGGTGTAAGTAAGGAGAGAAGTGTATGAGAAATACAATAATTTCATTAATTGCAGTACTTTTTGGTCTGATTGCTGGCGGATTGTTAATGTTGTTTATTGGAAGCAATCCTTTTGAAGGGTATCTTTATCTATTTCAAGGAGGATTAAAAAATATTTCTAGACTGGGTGATACATTAGCGACAGCAACACCGTTAATCTTTACTGGTCTATCAGTTGCTTTTGCATTCCGTACTGGCTTATTTAATATCGGTGCTTCTGGTCAGGTGCTAATCGGAGGTTTACTTGCGACCGCTGTTGGCTTAACTTTTGACTGGTCAAGACCAGTGCTCTTACTCGTGATGATTTTAGCGGGTTTTCTGGGTGGAGCATTATGGGCATTTATTCCCGGATTACTTAAGGCAAGATTTAACGTCCATGAAGTGGTTTCAACCATTATGATGAACTGGGTTGCCTACTGGACTGTTTATTATGTCATTCCAGGTTATTTTAAGGGTGAGTACCTTGAGACAGAGTCAAAAAAATTACCAGATGAAGCAACATTAAGAGTACCATTTTTAAGCGATATGTTCCAAGGCTCTTATATTAACCTTGGATTGTTCTTAGGAATTATTGCTGTTATCGTTATTGGTTTTATCATTAATAAAACAACACTCGGATTTGAATTAAAAGCCGTTGGTTTTAATCGACATGCTGCCGAATATGCTGGTATGCGTGTAAATTCAAATATTGTATTATCCATGGTAATTTCCGGTGGATTAGCTGGTCTAGGTGGAGTAGCGATGTATACCGGTAATGCAACAAGCATGCAAATTGGTGTTTTACCATCACAAGGTTTTGATGGTATTGCAGTAGCTCTATTAGGGGCAAACAGTCCGATTGGGGTATTCTTTGCAGCAGTATTTTTTGGAATCCTCTATTCAGGAACTGGATTTATGAATGCAATGACGGAAATCCCTCCGGAAATTGCAAATACAATAATTGCCATTATCATTTATTTTGCTGCAACAAGCATCTTAATCGAACGCCTATTAAATAAGTTCAAAAAAAGAAAAACTAGCGAAACTAATGTGAAAAAGGAGGGTGCGTAATATGTGGTCTATTATTGAGCAAATCTTTCCATACGCAATTGCTTATACAATCCCTCTGCTAATTACGGCGCTAGGCGGATTATTTAGTGAACGAAGCGGTGTTGTAAACATAGGTTTAGACGGACTTATGATCTTTGGTGCATTCGCAGGGGCGCTTACTATCAATTTTCTTCAAGATGATATAACGAATCAACTTTTAGTCTTATGGATTGGGTTAATTGCCGGAGCGTTGATGGGAATTCTTTTTTCACTTTTACACGCATTCGCTAGTATTAACCTAAATGCGAATCAAATTATTAGCGGTACTGCAATCAATATGATCGCCGGGGCTTTGACTGTATTTCTCGCGCGAAATATGACAGGTAGTGGGAATATCCGTATTACTAGTGGATTTGTACCAGATGATATTCCATTTTTATCTTCCATTCCAATAATAGGTGATTTGTTTTTTACTCGAACCTACCCAACAACATGGTTAATCTTACTTATTTTATTAATTAGCTCGTTTATGTTGTATAAAACAAAAACGGGATTGCGTTTGCGTTCTTGTGGTGAGTTTCCACAGGCAGCAGAAGCAGCTGGTGTAAATGTAAGACGCATTCGCTATCTTGGAGTAATTCTTTCAGGTGCGTTTTCAGGTTTAAGTGGAGCTATTATTATAGTTACGTACGCTGGAGAGTTTACTGGGAATGTTTCTGGACTAGGTTTCTTGGCACTTGCTGCCTTAATATTTGGACAATGGAAGCCACTTGGAATTTTAGGAGCTACCTTGTTCTTTGGGATTGCAACAACTATTGCAAACGTATCCCAGGTAATACCAGAGCTTGCAGTTATACCACCAATTTTATTAAAGATATTCCCTTATGTGGTAACTTTAATTGCATTGGTTATCTTCTCAAAATCTTCTCAAGCACCTAAAGCAGCGGGAGAACCATTTGATTCTGGGAAACGATAAGATTATACTTTTAAAGGAATGGCAGAAGTGTCATTCCTTTTTTAAATTGAAATGGGAGGACAATAATGAGCAAAAAAGAAACGTTTTGGGGGATATTATGCCTCATCTTAGTGCTGTTGGCTTATATCGTTCCTTATGTCTTTTTAAGAGATGTTACCGCATGGTACGGTAGTTTTCTATTGTGGATTGTTTTGGCATTACTCATTATTATTATTAATTACATACTATCAAGGGACTGGAGGTGAGTATGAGTGAGTGCTACTTATGTTTGGTGGGGAATTGCCATTTATATTGTGATGTCAATCTTTATCGCCTATTTATCAAGAAGTGAAAAGCAAGTAAATATGGAGGGCTACTTTTTAGGTAACCGAAAAATGAACGGTTTTGTGTCCGCCTTAAGTTATAGTGCAACAACTTACAGTGCTTTTATGATGGTTGGACTGGCTGGTTTAACTTATCGTGGTGGTGTAGGTGCATTAGGCTTTGAAATTATTTATTTTATGGGGGTTACCCTTGTTGCCTTTTTTGGACCGCGTTTTTGGATTGTAGGAAAGAAATTTGGCTATGTGACACCTTCTGAGATGTTAGGGGATCGTTACGATGATAAAAGGGTTGCAGCTATTATTTCGATTTCAAGCTGTATTTTTCTAATCCCGTATAGCGCTGTTCAGTTAGCTGGTGTCGGCTATTTATTACAAGGGATTACAAATGGGGAAATAAGCTTTACTACTGGGGCAATTTTAGCAACTATTTTAGCACTTATTTTTACATATATTTCTGGAATTCGCTCTGTGATGTGGACGGATTCCCTTCAGGCACTTGTGATGATTGTTTCCTCGTCCCTAGTTGTTATTTTATTAGTAAATGCATTAGGTGGTTTTGGCAGCCTTTTTAACGAATTACGGACAAGTCATCCACAAACCTTGACAGTTCCGGGTAATGGATATTTTAGTTTTCCAACCTTTTTGTCATTAACCATTCCATGGATTTTCTTTAGTCTCTCTAATCCTCAGGTAAGTCAGCGTTTATATATGCCTTCGTCTTTAGGAAGTTTACGAAAAATGTTATTAGGTTTTCTTGTATTCGGCTTTATATATACAATTGTATCAGTAATGTGGGGATATTCAGCGATATTATTATTCCCGGGTCTTGAGAATCCGGATGTAGCAACACCAAATCTTTTATCTTCTGTACATGTTCCTGTAGTTTTAGGTATAATCGTCATGGTTTCAATTATGGCAGCTGCTATTTCTACAATTGATTCTATTTTATTGACCCTTTCATCGTTATTTGCAAGAGATGTGTATGGAATGTCGAGTAAGGCTAAGAATGAACGACAACAATTAAAGGTAGGTAAATTTGTAATCCCGATTATCGCAATTCTTGCCTATGGTTTTGCAGAGATGCAGTTAGATTTAATTGCAGTTCTTTCAGTTGCATCGTCGGCAGGCTTAATCGTTGTCGTTCCAGCAATTATTGGAGCCTTCTTTTGGAAAAGAGGCACCGCAACAGGTGTTATGTCTAGTGTTACAATAAGTGGATTAGTAGTAATACTACTTGAAGCTATGAAGTATAAACCATTCGGCTATGGTTCTGGTGTATGGGGACTGCTTCTTTCTATTGTGTTATTTGTAGGAGTGAGTCTTGCAACTAGACCCCCTGAAAGGAAAGCGAATGAATTTTTATCGTATTTAAAAAGTGAACTATCAAAAAATCAATAATTAGTTTAGCAAACCAGTAATGTACTGGTTTGTTTTTCTTTATTAAGAAAAATTTAGGAGACGAAACTTGAATTTATTACTAATTTGAGGTTATAGTGATTCTAAGATTAAAAATTAGTTTTGGTTAAAATATAGCCATATAGTGTTTTGCTATGACCAAAAAGGAGGCTATGTATAAGATGTTTTTATTGGATGAAAATGAGCATAAATTAAACGGCTTCACGCTCCATACGGTTAAAACAGATAAATTTAAAACGAATACAATTGTACTTAGAATGAAAGCCCCTCTGGAAGAGGAATATGTTACACAAAGAGCATTACTTCCATATGTATTGCAAAGTGAAACACCTAGCTACCCCTCAACAACGAGTTTACGTTCCTATTTAGATGAATTATATGGTGCTGTATTATATGTGGATCTTGCGAAAAAAGGAGAACACCATATTATTACCTTTTTCGTGGAAATAGCAAACGAACTATTTTTAAAAGACCAAACACCACTTCTTGATAAAGCAATCACTTTGTTGAAGGAAATTGTATTATCTCCAGTAACTGAAAATGGCGCTTTTAAAAGCACAGTCGTGGAAAAAGAAAAACGGAGCCTTAAACAACGAATTCAAGCTGTTTATGATGATAAGATGAGATATTCGAATTTACGTTTAGTTGAAGAAATGTGTAAGGATGAACCGTATCACCTCCATGTGAACGGAAGAATTGAAGATCTAGACAGCATATCAGCAGAATCTCTATACACCTATTATCAAAAAGCATTGGCTGAAGATGAGATTGACTTATATATAATCGGGAACATTGAACCTGAAAAGGTAAAAGAAGTCGTCTCATCTACATTCACGTTTTCTGAGCGCAATACACGTCCTGAAATTGAAACTAAAACAAAGCAGGTTGAAACAGTTAATGAAGTAATCGAAAACCAAGACGTAAAACAAGGTAAACTCAATATTGGCTACCGGACAAATACAACTTTTAGTGACCCAGACTATGATGCACTTCAAGTGTTTAACGGAATTTATGGTGGTTTTTCACACTCAAAATTATTTATAAATGTCCGAGAAAAAGAAAGCCTTGCATACTATGCTGCATCTAGGGTGGAAAGTCATAAGGGTCTTCTTATGGTGATGTCCGGTATTGATGTAAATAATTATGACCGAGCAGTAACCATTATTAAAGAACAAATGAAAGCAATGATTGATGGTGATTTTACAGAGGAAATCCTAGCTCAAACAAAAGCGGTCATCCGAAATCAGTTACTTGAAACAATCGATACATCCCGTGGTATCGCTGAAGTTTTATATCATAATGTTATTTCTCAGAAATCAAGAAGGCTTGAGGATTGGATAGCTGGAATTGAAGCAGTCACAAAGGAGCAAGTAGTTAATGTTGCCAAGAAAGTTGAACTTGATACGATTTACTTCCTTACTGGATTGGAGGGGCGGTCATAATGGATAAAATCACATTTGATCAACTTCAAGAGGTACTTTTTCACGAGAAGCTTGATAATGGTCTTAACGTCTACATCCTGCCTAAAAAAGGATTTAATAAAACATATGCAACATTCACGACTAATTATGGTTCAGTTGATAACCAATTTGTACCATTAGGGAAAACTGAATTAACTACAGTACCTGATGGGATCGCTCATTTTTTAGAGCACAAGTTATTTGAAAAAGAAGATGGAGATGTGTTTCAGGACTTTAGTAAACAGGGTGCCTCTGCGAATGCTTTCACTTCATTCACAAGAACAGCCTATCTTTTTTCGAGTACATCCAATGTTGAACTAAATCTAGAAACATTAATTGACTTTGTCCAAAGTCCTTATTTTACTGAAAAAACAGTTGAAAAGGAAAAAGGCATCATCGGTCAAGAAATAACAATGTACGATGATAACCCTGACTGGAGACTTTATTTCGGTGTAATTGAAAATATGTACAAAAATCATCCGGTCCGAATTGATATTGCTGGAACCATTGATTCCATTGCCAAAATTACAAAAGATATGCTCTATGAGTGCTATGAAACCTTTTATCATCCGAGTAATATGGTTCTATTTGTTGTTGGTCCGATTGACCCAGAAAAAATAATGGCGCAAATCAAATCTAATCAAGCCAAAAAAGATTATCAAGACCAGTCTGAAATCGAACGTCATTTTGAAGACGAACCAATTGAAGTAAACGAAAAGAAGAAAGTTCTAGAAATGAACGTCCAATCTTCAAAGTGTATGGTTGGTGTGAAGGCCTTAAATCCTTCACGTAAAGGTGATGAATTACTTAAACAGGAATTATCGATGACCATTCTCTTGGATTGGCTATTTGGAAAGAGTTCTAAGCATTATCAAGCATTGTATGATGAAGGCTTAATCGATGATACTTTCTCATATGATTACACAGAAGAACAAGGTTTTGGTTTTGCAATTGTGGGAGGAGATACCTCTAAACCCGATGAATTATCAGCAAAATTACGTAATATTATGCTCTCAAGTAAAAAACAAGGTATCACTTCTGAAGAATTGGACCGTGTAAAAAAGAAAAAGATTGGAGCATTTTTACGCTCTTTAAACTCACCTGATTATATTGCAAACCAGTTTACAAGATATGCATTTAATGATATGAATTTATTTGATGTTGTTCCTGTAATGGAAAGTCTAACTGTTGATGATATTACGAAAATTGGGAATGAAATCTTTGATGAAGTAAGAATGACAGAATGTCAGGTTATTCCTAAAAAGAAGTAAATGCTAAAGCATCCTTTTCCAAAAGGATGCTTTTTTAAGGGGAAATGAATATGAAAAAATATGCATTAATCACAGGTGCGAGTGGAGGAATCGGAAGTGCTATTGCAAAAGAAGTTGCCAATCTAGGTTATTCGTTATATTTACATTACAACGAAAATGAAAAGGCAGTGAAGAGTTTAGCGGAAGAATTGGTGAGCAAAGGTGTAGAATCATATCTGGTAAATGCTGATTTAAGTCAAAGAACCAGTGCTGAATCTGTGGTAACTCAAATACAGCATCCAATTGACACCATTGTTCATAATTCAGGGAAAAGTGTGTTTGGATTAATGACTGATTTTAATCAAAAAACGGTCGATCAAATGGTGCAGCTTCATGTAACTACACCTTATATGTTAACGCAAGCCCTACTTCCAACTATGATAACGAAGAAAAGCGGGAATATCATCGTTATATCTTCAATTTGGGGACTAACGGGGGCATCTTGTGAAGTGCTTTATTCCATGGTAAAGGGTGGCCAACTCTCGTTTGTAAAAGCATTAGCGAAGGAAGTTGCGTTAAGTGGAGTACGAGTGAATGCGGTCGCACCTGGTGCGATTAATACGAACATGCTACAGGAGTTCACTGAAGAGGATTTACAAGGTATAAGTGGAGAGATTCCAATGGGAAGAATAGGTGAACCAATTGAGGTAGCAAATACGGTTGGTTTTTTACTCTCCGACAAGGCTTCTTATATCACTGGACAGGTTTTGTCTGTAAATGGTGGTTGGCATTGTTAGTTTATGTACAAGTGTAAAACAAGTCAAAAATTTTAATGAATAATTTACCTTACAATCGACAAACTAACATTGTATTAACCTTATAAGGAGGGTCACTTATGTCAGTACTAGACAATTTTGAAGAGTGGAAAGATTTTTTAGGTGATCGCTTGCAGCATGCTAAATCTGAGGGAATGGATGAACAAGTTATCAGTAATATGGCTCAACAATTAGGTGATTACCTAGCTAACGAAGTAGAGCCTAAAAATGCTCAAGAAAAAGTATTACGGGACCTTTGGACCGTTGCTTCTGAAGAAGAGCAACAAGCGATTGCAAATGTAATGATTAAACTTGTCCAATAGGTTTGGTAGTAGGTTGAATGCAGAGAGGATTTTCCTCTCTTTTTTATTTAAGTAAAATTCCCTTAAATTTTCTATGCCCCTCTATAAAATATGGATTGATTAGTTTATAATAATATTGATGCAATATTTCATAGTTGGAATTTTTAACCACGGATTGTATGAGGGGCTGGGACACTTGGAGAAAAAAGAGTGGTATTTGGAATATGAAATAGCAAAAAATCGCCCAGGACTCCTAGGGGATATTTCTTCCTTGCTAGGAATGCTTTCGATAAATATTGTTACAATAAATGGTGTAGACGATCGCAGAAGGGGCATGCTCTTATTAAGTGATAGCAATGAACAAATTGAGAGACTTGAATCAATTTTACATACAATGGATACGATAAACGTTACAAAGCTTAGGGAACCGAAGCTTCGAGATAAGCTTGCTGTTAGACATGGACGATATATTCAACGCGATGCTGATGATAAAAAAACATTCCGTTTTACGCGTGATGAATTGGGCTTGCTTGTTGATTTCATGGCAGAGTTGATTAAGCAAGAGGGGCATAAGTTGATTGGAATTCGGGGTATGCCAAGGGTCGGTAAGACCGAATCAGTTGTTGCTGCTAGTGTTTGTGCACATAAAAAGTGGTTGTTTGTGTCATCGACATTATTGAAACAAACGATGCGAAATGAATTAATTCAGGATGAATATAATGCTGATAATCTTTTTATTATTGACGGCATTGTTTCAACTAGAAGGGCAACTGAAAGGCATCTACAGCTTGTTAGGGAAATTATGAGACTGCCCGCTGTTAAATTAGTCGAGCATCCGGATATATTTGTACGTCATACAGAGTATACATTGAATGATTTTGACTATATTATTGAACTTCGAAATAATCCTGAAGAGGAAATTACATATGATATAGAAGACCAACAGTTTTCTAGTTCTGATTTTTCCGGTTTTAATTTTTGAATTTATTATGAATTAATCCTTTACTGAAAATGAGAAAAATGCTAGTATTATGAACGCGAATAGACCAATAGGTATCCCGGAATTGGTAGGTGAAATAAATGACTGAATTAGGATCTCGGCTTAAAGAAGCTAGAGAGCAAAAAGATTTAAGCCTTGATGATTTACAGCAAATTACAAAAATCCAAAAAAGGTATTTGGTTGGGATTGAAGAAGGAAATTATAATGTTATGCCAGGTAAATTCTATGTCCGTGCATTTATTAAGCAATATGCTGAGGCTGTTGGACTTAACCCTGAAGAATTATTTGAAGAGTACAAGTCAGAAATCCCTGGTACATATAACGATGAAATTCCTGAACAAATATCAAGAGTCCAATCAAGAAGACAAATTTCTACCACAAATTCGAAAATTGTTGATAAAGTACCAATCATCATATTGGCTCTTTTTCTTCTTGGTGGCGCAATGACAATCTACTGGTTTGTTTCTAAAAAGGATGTTGCCGAAGAACCAGAAACACAACTAGAGAGTCAGGAAACGGAATATGAAGAATCAAATGAGCCGCCTCCTGTTAAAGATCAACAAAAAGAAGACTCTAAAGAAGAGGAACAGGTTGCAGGTGAAACAGATAATACCCCTTCAAAAGAAGAGGAATCTGTGGAAGAAACTCCTGCCCAAGAGCTTGTAGAGGTTGAAAAACAATCGAGTACTGCAACCTTTGAGTTGAAAAATGCAGATTCATTTAAGGTGAAAGTAACGGCGGCTGATGCTGGTCAATCATGGGTCACACTTCAAAATCGTCAAAACGAAAGATTTATTTATGAAACCATTGCGAATGGTGCAACAAAAGAAGTTGATTTAACAAATCAATCTGAAGTGATTTTAACAGTTGGAAGGTCGTCTGATCTTCAAGTCGAAATCAATGGGGAACCTTTTACGTATCCGTTTGATACAGGCCAAATTGTTCGTCAAATAATTACGATAAAGTATACTCCAGGAACTGAAGAATAACAAAAGTCATCATTATGATGGCTTTTTGTTTCGTATAGGTGGTATTATCACTATTATAAGAATTTAGTAAATGTTGGAGGTATAAGATTGTGAATTTACCAAATAAGATTACAGTAGCAAGAATTTGCTTAATTCCACTTTTTTTAATTGTCATGTTTGTTCCGTTTGGATGGGGTGATGTTGGGATTGGCTCAATGTCCATACCAGTTGCCCATTTAGTTGGAGCGATTATTTTTATAGTTGCTTCTAGTACTGATTGGATTGACGGTCACTTGGCAAGAAAGCATAACTTAGTAACGAACCTTGGAAAGTTTTTAGACCCTCTTGCAGATAAGTTACTTGTATCAGCTGCATTAGTTAGTTTAGTTCAGTTTGGACTAGCACCTGCCTGGATGGTTGTAATTATTATTAGTAGGGAATTTGCTGTAACTGGCTTACGTTTATTATTAGCCGAAGGCGGAGAGGTTTCAGCTGCAAAAATGCTCGGGAAAATAAAAATGTGGGCTCAAGTAGTAGCTGTTTCTGCATTATTATTACATAACTGGCCGTTTGAATTTCTTTCTATCCCATTTGACATGATTGCCCTCTGGGTAGCAGTTATATTTACAATTGTGTCTGGTTGGGATTATTTTGCGAAAAACAAAGGTGTCTTTGCAAACTCTAAATAGGATGGAGTGGTATTTCAATGAATGCTGAAATAATTGCTGTAGGTTCTGAGCTTCTTTTAGGTCAAATCGCAAATACGAATGCGCAGTTTCTTTCCAAACAGCTAGCTGAGCTTGGAATCAATGTGTATTACCATACAGTTGTTGGAGATAATCCCAACCGTTTAGAGGATGCAATAAAAATCTCTCAATCTCGTTCGGATTTAATCATTTTTACTGGTGGTTTGGGGCCTACCAAGGATGATTTAACAAAAGAAACAATTGCAAGGGTATTAGGAAAACAGCTTATATTTGATGAAGCAGCCTTACGGAGTATTGAAGATTACTTTAAGAAAACAAATCGCCATATGACCGAGAATAATAAAAAACAAGCACTTGTACTTGAGGGTTCTGAAATCCTTCCAAATGACCATGGGATGGCTCCTGGAATGGGATTTGAAGTTGATAAGATTACATATTTGCTCTTTCCTGGACCTCCCAAAGAGCTGAATCCAATGTTCCTATCATATGGTGCACCATTCTTATTAAGATCACTGGGTGTTGTTGAACGAATTGAATCTAGGGTGCTGCGTTTCTTCGGGATTGGCGAATCACAACTTGAAACAGAGATTGAAGATTTAATTGACAATCAAACAAACCCTACAATAGCCCCATTGGCTGGCGATGGTGAAGTTACACTTAGACTTACTGCTAAACACAACTCGCTAGATGTTGCAAATCAACTGCTAGATCATACAGAGGCTGAAATAGTAAAAAGAGTAGGTAAGTTCTTATATGGGTATGACTCGACTTCCCTAGTAAATGAACTCATGAATAAGCTTAAAACTTCAAAGCTTACAATTGCAAGTGCGGAAAGTTTAACTGGTGGCTTATTTGTTGAGGAGCTTACCAATCTAGCGGGTTCGTCAGCCGTTGTGAAGGGTGGAATAGTTTGCTATACAAACGAAGTAAAAGAACAGGTGCTGCATGTAAAGAAAGAAACCCTAGATACAGAAGGTGCTGTTAGCAGTTCTACAGCAGAACAACTAGCGAAGAACATAAAGAAACTTTTAAAAGCTGATATAGGGATTAGTTTTACAGGTGTAGCAGGTCCAAGTGAGTCGGAAGGAAAGCCAGTAGGGACAGTATATATTGGGATTTCTTATTTAGATCAACCGACTAAGGTATTTCCGTTGCAATTAGCGGGTTCCCGTAAAGGAATTCGAACTAGAACGGTTAAATATGGTTTTTATTATTTACTGCAATTATTAAATGAACAGAGAAACTGATTTTTTGCTTTAACAAGACGATCCTGGTGGATCGTTTTTTTTATAGAATCAAATGAGGTAATATATAGAGAAAAAGATGAAGGAGAAAAGACAATGATACGAACTAACCAACAAATCGTTCCACATTTATGGTATGACAAGGAGGCGAAAGAAGCAGCAGAGTTTTATGCTTCCGTTTTTCCAGACTCAAGAATTACAAATATGTTAACACTTCACGATACACCTTCAGGAGATGCCGATTTAGTTTCATTTGAGCTGTTAGGACAGAAGTTTATGGCGATAAGTGCTGGACCTTTTTTTAAATTCAATCCATCGATATCATTCTTTGTCAATTTTGATCCTGAACAAGAAAAAGACGCAAGCGAGAAGATGAATGAAGTGTGGCTCAAATTATCTGAAGGTGGTATGGTATTAATGCCACTCGATAAGTATTCATTTAGTGAGAAATATGGCTGGGTTCAAGATAAGTTTGGTTTGTCATGGCAGTTAAATCTCACCAATCCAGAAGGTGAGAAACGGCCTTCAATCGTGCCTTCGTTATTGTTTGTTGGAGATAAGTGTGGAAAAGCCGAGGAGGCAATTAATTATTATTTATCGGTATTTAAGAACTCAAAGCAGGGCCAAATCGTCCGCTATCCTCAGAATATGGAACCTAATCGAGAAGGAACAATCATGTTTTCTGATTTCATGCTTGAGAACCAGTGGTTTGCCGCAATGGACAGTGCTGAAGAACATAAATTCAATTTCAACGAAGCAATCTCGTTTATGGTTTATTGTGATACACAAGAAGAAATTGATTATTATTGGGAAAAGCTGTCTTCGGTTCCAGAAGCCGAGCAATGTGGCTGGTTGAAAGATATGAATGGATTGTCATGGCAAATTGTACCTCGAGAAATGGACAAGATGATGAGCAGTGGTAGACCTGAACAAATTGCACGTGTTAATATGGCAATTTTAAAAATGAAAAAACTAGATCTTGAAGAGATACAGAAAGTATACAAGGATTAATGTAAATACAACTAGTAACATATTTGTTTAGAAGCGCTAGTTCATGTTTATTAGACTTACATCTCAGTTCAATTATTAGAAATCAAATGATATATCATTTACAATAATCATATGGTTTGAAAAGGAGGAATACATGATGTTAAATGACAAGCAGTTTAAATCTGAAGCATCCTCAACAGATGGCAAAGATGTTAATGGGGCATTTAAAGAACTAAATGGCATAAAGAAATTAATAAGCTTAGACTTTGACAATTCCTCAGGATTCGTCTGTGATATTAATACTGGAATTTGTGGTCCCGTAAATCAAAAGAAAGAGGGAAAAGAATGAAAATAACAATTTGGTCAGATTTTGTATGTCCGTTCTGTTTTATAGGGGAGTCCCATTTGGATAAAGCATTAGAAAATTTTACACATGCAAAAGAAGTTGAAATAGAATATAAAAGCTTTCTACTTATGCCAGATGCGAAATACGTTCCTGGTCAAAATTATGCTGAAACCTTTTCTAGTATGAAGGGAGTTCCATTAGAACAGGCTGAAGTAATGCTTAAACAAGTGACAGACATGGCCAAAAATTCTGGTGTTGAGATCAACTACGATAGAGCTAAACTTACAAGCACATATGATGCACATCGTGTTTTTCAATATGCAAAGGAGCAAGGGAAAGGTAATGAGTTTTTCAATCGTTTCTATGCGGCCCATTTTACAGAAGGTGAAATCTTAAGCGACACAGATACAGTAGTTCGTTTGGCTGAAGAGGTAGGTCTTGATGGAGCACAAGTACGTAAAATCATGGAAAGCAAAGAACATACTGATCAGGTGACGAATGACATCTCTGAGGCACGGTCGGTTGGTGTACAAGGTGTTCCTTTCTTTGTTATTGATAACAAGTATGCTGTTTCTGGTGCTCAACCAGTTGAAGTGTTTAATCAAGTTCTAGATAAGGTATGGGATGAAGAGCATTCCAATAAATAGAATGATTAAGTTGTAATATTTATAAAAATGGCGTAAGTGTGCAAATGCTTACGTCACTTTTTATTATTGATTAACTATTTATGAAGAGCTAAAATTCAAATTTGTTGGTTTCTATCTCTTTGAAAATATGATTTTTGACTATCAAAAATTGGATTAATGGGAAAAAACTATTAATAAAAATAAGCGAATAAATGTTCGACTTTTTGCTTGGCAAATCGAACAAAACATTGTATAGTAATAATAGTTTCACGAATAAAGGAGGAAATATAGTGAGTGATCGTCAAGCGGCCTTAGAAATGGCATTGAAGCAGATAGAGAAACAGTTTGGTAAGGGCTCAATCATGAAGCTTGGAGAACAAACAGATCGTAGAATTTCCACTATCTCAAGTGGTTCACTAGCAGTAGACGTAGCATTAGGTGTTGGAGGATATCCAAGAGGACGGATAATTGAAATATATGGACCAGAAAGCTCTGGTAAAACAACGGTAGCACTTCATGCGATTGCTGAGGTACAAAAAACTGGTGGACAAGCGGCATTTATTGACGCGGAACATGCGCTTGATCCAGCATATGCACAAAAATTGGGTGTAAACATTGATGAACTATTATTATCGCAGCCTGACACTGGTGAACAAGCATTAGAAATAGCTGAAGCATTAGTACGTAGTGGTGCAGTCGATATTTTAGTAGTTGACTCTGTTGCGGCACTTGTTCCAAAAGCAGAAATCGAAGGTGAAATGGGAGATTCCCATATGGGTCTACAAGCCCGCCTAATGTCACAAGCATTACGTAAGCTTTCAGGTGCAATCAATAAATCAAATACAATTGCAATTTTCATTAACCAGGTCCGTGAAAAAATTGGGGTAATGTTCGGAAACCCAGAAACAACTCCAGGCGGACGCGCGCTCAAATTCTATTCTTCTGTAAGACTAGAGGTTCGTCGTGCGGAACAATTAAAACAAGGCAATGAACTTGTTGGTAATAGAACCAAAGTGAAGATTGTTAAGAATAAAGTAGCCCCACCATTTAAAACAGCCGAAGTAGACATTATGTACGGAGAAGGAATTTCAATTGAGGGCGAAATCATTGATATCGGTTCGGAACTTGATATCGTTCAAAAGAGTGGATCTTGGTATTCTTATAATGAAGAAAGAGTTGGCCAGGGGCGCGAAAATGCAAAACAATTCTTAAAAGAAAACCCAGATGTTCGAAATGAAATCCTTCAGCAAATTAGAAATCATTATGGACTTGACGGTGTTAAAGTAGCACCTGCTGATGAGGAACAAGAAGAGTTTGATTTACTAGACTAATCATCAAAGTTGAGGCACAGTTAATGTGTCTCTTCTTTATTTTCCCCATTAACTTACTTTTTTCAACACGATAGATAAACCTCATTATTTACCAAAAAGCCTTTATAATCACATGGTTACCCAATAAAATTTCCATTTTCATGTAATACTATTTCTGACAGGCCTTGACAATAAAAATTCACAGATTTACAATTAAAATGTATATTTTACATTTTGTTAGAATTAAAACGTTAGAAGCAAAACTCGGTTTGAGCTTTTGCTATTCAGACCCGGAGTAGTCTGAGCTGCTTTCGGTCGTAACCTAAGAATCTGATTAGCTTAAAAAGCCTTTGTGCTGTATATTGTAAAATGTACATGCCGACATTTTGATCTAGCAAGAAAAAGTTTATAGCAAGAGGAGGTGAAGAAGATGGATCCCATTTCTATAATCATCTCCGCTTTGTTTGGCCTAATCGTCGGTGCGATTGTTGGCTTTTATGTTCGTAAGTCTATTGCCGAAACTAAAATTGCTGGTGCAAAAAGTGTTGCCGAACAAATTATTGAAGATGCAAATAGAGAAGCAGATTCTTTAAAGAAGGAAGCACTGTTAGAGGCAAAGGATGAAATTCACAAACTTCGTACAGAGGCAGAAAAGGAAATCCGTGATCGAAGAAACGAACTACAAAAACAAGAAAATCGTTTATTGCAGAAAGAAGAGAACCTTGATCGTAAGGATGAAACATTAGATAAACGCGAATCCATGCTAGAAAAGAAAGAGGATTCTCTCGCTCAAAGACAACAGCATATTGAAGAGATGGAAAGCAAAGTGGAAGAAATGGTACACAAGCAACAAGCCGAACTTGAGCGAATCTCTAGCTTAACACGTGAAGAAGCAAAGCAAATCATCCTTGAACGTATTGAAAACGAGCTTTCCCATGATATAGCTATGATGGTAAAAGAAGCAGAAAATCGTGCAAAGGAAGAATCTGATAAGAAAGCAAAAGAAGTACTTTCTCTTGCTATTCAAAGATGTGCCGCTGATCATGTCGCAGAAACTACGGTATCTGTAGTTAACTTGCCTAATGATGAGATGAAGGGACGTATTATTGGAAGAGAAGGGCGAAATATACGTACACTTGAAACATTAACGGGTATTGACCTTATCATCGATGATACACCGGAGGCTGTTATTTTATCTGGCTTTGATCCAATTCGACGTGAAACAGCGAGAATCGCACTTGAAAAACTTGTTCAAGACGGACGTATTCACCCTGCACGTATTGAAGAAATGGTAGACAAATCAAGACGTGAAGTAGACGAATACATTCGTGAAGTGGGTGAACAAACAACCTTCGAGGTTGGTGTTCATGGACTCCATCCGGATTTAATTAAGATTTTAGGTCGCTTGAAGTATCGTACAAGCTACGGCCAAAATGTCTTAAAACACTCAATGGAAGTATCGTTCTTAGCAGGCTTAATGGCTGCTGAGTTAGGTGAAGATGAAACATTGGCTCGACGTGCTGGACTACTGCATGATATTGGTAAAGCAATTGACCATGAAGTGGAAGGTAGTCACGTTGAAATCGGTGTAGAACTCGCAACGAAATATAAAGAACATCCAGTTGTAATTAATAGTATTGCTTCCCACCATGGTGATACAGAACCAACATCAATTATAGCTGTATTGGTTGCAGCAGCCGATGCTTTATCTGCTGCAAGACCAGGTGCACGAAGTGAGACACTTGAAAACTATATCCGCCGTTTAGAAAAGCTAGAGGAAATTTCAGAGTCATATGAAGGCGTTGAAAAATCCTTTGCAATTCAAGCAGGACGTGAAGTTAGAATTATTGTAAAACCTGATGCAATCGATGACTTAAATGCACATCGATTAGCTCGTGACATCCGTAAACGAATCGAAGAAGAGTTGGATTATCCGGGCCATATCAAGGTTACTGTAATTCGTGAAACTAGAGCAGTTGAATACGCAAAATAAAAGTGGTCAATTTTTGACCACTTTTTTTATTTTATTAACAGGTACTTTGTTGAATTATTTCATAAATATCGACAAGGACATTGAGATTTTTTTGTTTTTGTGCTTCACTTTATAGTGAAAGGGGCTTTTACATGAAGATTTTATTTATAGGTGATGTCGTTGGCTCACCAGGAAGAGGCATGATTCGGGAATATCTTCCGAAACTTAAGGCAAAATTCCATCCAGCACTAACCATAATTAATGGGGAAAATGCAGCATCTGGTAGGGGAATAACTAAGAAAATATATAATCAATTTTTAGAGAATGGTGCACAAGCCATTACATTAGGTAATCATACATGGGACAACAAAGATATCTTTGAGTTTATTGATACGGCTAAAAACATGATACGGCCTGCGAACTTCCCTGAAGGAACTCCGGGTCAAGGGATCATGTATAGCAAGGTAAATGGACAGGAGGTTGCCATAATTAATTTGCAAGGGCGCACATTTCTTCCAGCTATTGATGATCCATTTAAAAAGTGCGATGAGTTGATTGAGGAAGCAAAGAAGCGAACCTCCGTTATTTTTGTAGATTTTCATGCGGAAGCTACAAGTGAAAAAATCGCTATGGGCTGGTACCTTGATGGACGGGTAACAGCAGTTGTTGGCACGCATACACATGTTCAAACTGCTGATAACCGTGTATTGCCAAAAGGTACTGCATTTATCACTGACGTTGGAATGACTGGCCCGTACGATGGAATACTAGGGATGGATAAAGAAGCTGTGCTTCACAAATTTAAAACGGCATTACCTGTTCGTTTCGAAGTCGTTGAAGGAAGAACTCAATTAAACGGAGTACTTATTGATGTAGATCCTAAAAGTGGGACTGCTAAGGGCATTCAACGAATTCTTATTAATGATGATCATCCATTTTTTGATTAATTATTTCTGACCAAGGTATCAAAGAGATATCTTGGTTTTTCCTTGATTTCGCCAAGTTTTTGAATTTTTAGAAAAAGATTAGAAACAAGCAGGAATACTGGTAGTTTCTAGTGAATATAGTAGTTATGGGATCATTATTCGTTATTCAATTCAGACTCGGGTAATCCCTGGTTGAATAAAGCTAGCTTCTGGAAGGTTTGCGATTATTTTAAAAATTAAGAGAGTATTAAAGCAAGATCGCAAATGTAACGGTGGTGATTCATTTGTATGGTTCTACCGGTCACTCAGGGAACATTGTAAAGAACAAGGAGGAAAGTAGAAATGGAAATATTAAAAGTTTCAGCAAAATCTAATCCTAACTCTGTAGCAGGGGCACTTGCGGGTGTTTTACGTGAGAGAGGAGCTGCAGAAATCCAAGCGATTGGTGCTGGTGCATTGAATCAGGCAGTGAAAGCAGTAGCGATAGCTAGAGGATTTGTGGCACCGAGTGGAGTGGACCTAATTTGTATTCCGGCGTTTACTGATATTCTAATTGATGGTGAAGAAAGAACTGCTATAAAATTAATCGTTGAACCACGATAATACTATGTACTTTTATATAAAGTGGTTAAGTAGTGGATAAGTGGCCTGTTTGTCGAATGTGACAGACAGGTATTTTTGTGTAAAATAAACGTAAAGGAGCTGATTTGTATGAAGATATTTGATGCCCATTCAGATGTTTTATATAAAATGTGGATGGACCCTACTATTGATTTTGCAAATTCAACAAAATTACATATTAACTACAATCAATTAAAAGCATCTGGCAGCAAAGTGCAAAGTTTTGCGATATACATCCCAGAAGAAGTAAACCCCGAAAGTCGATTTGAAGTGGCATTAGAGATGGTAGAAATTTTTTATAATAAAGTAGTTAAGCCCTCTCCTTTATTAAAGGTAGTAAGGACAAGAAATGATATTTTAGCTTTGAAAGAGGATGAAATTGGTGCTTTTTTAACGTTGGAAGGCTGCGATGCAATTGATCAAAGTATTGTAAAGTTACAAACTTTATTGAGGCTGGGAGTATCCTCTGTTGGCTTAACATGGAATTATGCCAACTTTGTCGCAGATGGCGTTGGTGAACCACGTGGAGCAGGGTTATCAAGTTTTGGTATAGAAGTTGTAAAAGAACACAATAAGGCATCAATATGGACAGATGTATCACATCTATCGGTAAAAGGATTTTGGGATGTCATGGAAGTGGCAGATTACCCAATTGCATCTCATTCAAATGCAATGACAATTTGTAATCACCGCCGTAATTTGCTAGACGAACAAATTCTAGCATTAATTAAAAAGAAAGGTATGATTGGAATAACGTTTGTCCCTCAATTTTTAAGCAATCGAGAAACAGCAACTATCGACGATGTAATCAGACATCTTGATTATATTTGTTCATTAGGCGGAGAAAATCATGTTGGATTTGGGTCTGATTTTGATGGAATAACAGATACAACTATTGGACTTGAAAACTTTTCAGGGTATGAAGGACTTGTAAACAGTTTGTTGAAATATTACTCTGAAATCCAAGTGAAAAAATTTTTGTATCAAAATTTTGTGGAGAATTTACCAGCATAAATTAATCATTTTATATTGGTTTAATCTAAAATTAATTGAAAAATAAAAAAATATGCATTTTTCACCATAATTTGCTTGCTAAGGGTTGCTTTTTTTCGTTGATAGGTCTAGAATTGAAAGCGTTTAGTACATATCCAACGATATAAAATTGGATAGCATTTTAGACTTCAAAATTGGAATTTTTTTCCTGATTTGTCGTAAGAAATGATCCATTTTCATTCAATAGAATATACATATTACAATTCAATACAACTCAGTTGGAAAGTGCTATGCTTATAAATTAATAAAAATCTTATATATAACGTATTCCAAAGGGGTGTAAGTCATGATCAATCAACTTTCGTGGAAGGTTGGCGGACAACAAGGGGAAGGAATCGAGAGTACGGGGGAAATCTTTTCCATCGCTCTGAATCGTTTAGGTTACTATTTATACGGTTATCGTCACTTTTCATCACGTATTAAAGGTGGACATACAAATAACAAAATTCGTGTAAGTACAACTCAAGTTCGTGCAATATCTGATGATCTTGATATTTTAGTAGCTTTTGACCAAGAAACAATTGATTTTAATTTTCATGAGTTACGCGATGGCGGGGTAGTATTGGCAGATGCTAAATTCAAACCAACCATTCCTGAAAATACGAAAGTTCATCTGTATTCTGTTCCTTTTACTGAAATTGCGACTGATCTTGGCACGTCCCTAATGAAAAATATGGTCGCAATTGGAGCTACTAGCTCATTATTAGATCTTGATTTAAATGTGTACCTAAATGTGGTTGATGAAATCTTTGGACGTAAGGGACAGCAAGTTGTAGAGAAAAATATGGAAGCAATCAAAGCCGGTGCAGAATTCCTAAATGATCTACTTAGTGAAGATGTAATAATGAAGTTAGAAAAAGCAGACGGCAAGCAACGCATGTTCATGATTGGAAATGATGCTATCGCTCTGGGTGCTCTAGCGGGTGGAGCAAGATTTATGCCTGCATATCCAATCACACCAGCCTCTGAAATCATGGAATACTTAATTAGCAAGTTACCTGAATTTGGTGGAACAGTTATCCAAACAGAAGATGAAATTGCTGCATGTACAATGGCGATTGGTTCTAACTACGCAGGTGTTCGTGCATTTACTGCTTCTGCTGGCCCAGGATTATCGTTAATGATGGAATCAATCGGGTTATCAGGTATTACTGAAACTCCGCTTGTTATTATTGATACACAACGTGGAGGTCCAAGTACAGGTCTTCCAACTAAGCAAGAGCAATCTGACTTAATGGCAATGATCTATGGTACACATGGTGAAATACCTAAGATTGTTATGGCTCCAAGTACTGTTCAGGAAGCATTCTATGACATTATTGAAGCATTTAACCTAGCAGAAGAATATCAGTGTCCGGTTATATTCCTAACAGATTTACAACTTTCTTTAGGTAAGCAAACTGTTGAACCACTTGATTATTCAAAAATAGAAATCAGACGTGGTAATCTACTTCTTGATGACGAATTACCAGAATTAGAGAATAAAGAATACTTCAAACGCTATGAAGTTACCGAGAGTGGAATTTCACCACGTGTAGTACCTGGTGTAAAGAATGGAATCCACCATGTAACTGGTGTTGAACATAACGAACAAGGTAAGCCATCTGAGGCTGCAAGCAACCGTAAGGATCAAATGGAAAAACGACTTAAAAAGACTAAAAACATCCGTTTCAATACACCTGTGCATAAAAATGTTAAACATGAAGAGGCGGACCTATTAGTTGTAGGTTTTAACTCAACTCGTGGTGCGATTGAAGAAGCGATGACTCGTCTTGAAAATGATGGTATTAAAGTGAATCATGCTCAAGTTCGTTTAATCCATCCTTTCCCAACTGAAGAAATGTTACCGTTAATTCAATCAGCTAAGAAAGTATTAGTGGTTGAAAATAATGCTACTGGTCAGCTCGCAAACATTATGAAGATGAATGTAGGACATGCAGACAAGATTACTAACTTCTTAAAGTATGACGGTAATCCATTCCTACCTCATGAAGTTCACACAAAATGTAAGGAGTTGTTCTAATATGGCAACATTTAAAGATTTTCGGAATAATGTAAAACCTAACTGGTGTCCAGGTTGTGGAGACTTCTCCGTACAAGCAGCGATTCAACGTGCTTCTGCAAATGTTGGACTTGAGCCTGAACAGCTAGCTGTGATTTCAGGGATAGGATGTTCTGGACGTATTTCTGGATATATCAATGCTTATGGATTACACGGGATTCATGGACGGTCTTTACCAATTGCTCAAGGCGTAAAAATGGCAAACCGTGATTTAACTGTTATAGCTTCTGGTGGTGACGGTGACGGATATGCAATTGGAATGAGCCATACAATCCATGCTATTCGTCGTAATATAGACATCACATACATTGTTATGGATAACCAAATCTATGGTCTAACAAAAGGTCAAACTTCTCCAAGAAGTGAAATGGGCTTTAAAACAAAGAGTACTCCAAAAGGCTCCATTGAGTCTGCACTTTCTGTCATGGAAATGGCATTAACAGCTGGTGCTACTTTTGTTGCACAAAGCTTCTCAACTGACCTTAAAGATTTAACAGCACTAATTGAGGCTGGAATCAAGCACAAAGGTTTTTCTTTAATCAATGTATTTAGCCCATGTGTAACTTATAATAAAGTCAATACATATGACTGGTTTAAAGAAAACCTAACAAAATTAGGTGATGTTGAGGGATATGATCCTTCAGACCGATCAGTAGCTATGCAAACGTTGATGAAGCATAACAGTCTTGTTACTGGGCTCATCTATCAAAATACAGAAAAACCTTCGTATCAAGAACTTGTTCATGGATATGGTGAAGCGCCGCTTGTGCATGCAGACTTGAATTTAGATGAAGAAAAGTTTAATAAACTAGTTGCTGAATTTATGTAATACAAACCAAACCCTACTAAGAATTATTCTCTTAGTAGGGTTTTTAATATAGTTTCAGTCAAAATCGGCCTTATGACTACACTAGTCTTTCATAATTCTTTATATCTTTACTCGTTAATTGTTGAATGATAAAATAGGCATGTGTGTCTGTTAGTAGAATAAATCACTTAAAACTGCTAAAATTGTACATTTTTCTACATTTATACGGTTTTATTGTATTAATACTTGTTAAACCTTATACTAGTAAAATGGAATTTTATTTTTTTGAAAATGTAGTTTTTCGATAAAGAAAGGAGATACAACATGAACGAAAAACAACGTCTTGAAAGTACTCAAGTAAAACCTGCGGACAAAAAATCCGAAAAGGATTACAGCAAGTATTTTCAATCCGTTTACCAACCACCTTCATTAAAAGATGCGAAGAAGCGTGGTAAAGAGCAAGTAAATTACTTAAAAGAATTTTCGATTCCTGAGGATATGAAGGATGCAGGAAAAGGAAAACGCTTTTTAATCCGTACGTATGGTTGTCAAATGAATGAACATGATACGGAAATAATGGCTGGTATTTTTATGGAAATGGGCTATGAGCCAACTGAAAATACGAAGGATGCCGACATCATATTACTAAATACATGTGCGATCCGTGAAAACGCTGAAAACAAAGTATTTGGTGAAATCGGTCATTTAAAACCTTTAAAACTTGAAAATCCTAATCTTTTAATTGGTGTTTGTGGATGTATGTCCCAAGAGGAATCAGTTGTGAATAAAATCCTTGAAAAACATCAATTCGTTGATATGATTTTCGGTACTCATAATATTCATCGCCTTCCTTATATTGTTAAAGAAGCAATGTTCAGCAAAGAGATGGTTGTTGAGGTTTGGTCTAAGGAAGGGGACATTATTGAAAACCTTCCAAAAGTACGTAAAGGAAATATCAAGGGTTGGGTAAACATTATGTACGGATGTGATAAATTCTGTACGTACTGTATCGTTCCATATACTCGTGGTAAGGAACGTAGCCGTCGCCCAGAAGATATCATTGAAGAAGTACGTCACTTAGCAAGACAAGGCTATCAAGAGATTACCTTACTTGGCCAGAACGTAAATGCGTATGGTAAAGATTTTGAAGATATTAAATATGGTTTAGGAGACTTAATGGACGAGTTACGTAAGATTGATATCCCACGTATTCGTTTCACAACAAGTCACCCACGTGATTTCGATGATCATTTAATTTCAGTGCTCGCTAAAGGTGGAAATCTTATGGAGCACATTCATCTTCCAGTTCAATCTGGGAGTTCACAAGTATTAAAATTAATGTCACGTAAATACACAAGAGAAACATATTTAGAGCTAGTTCGCAAAATGAAAGAACAGATTCCGAATGCTTCATTTACAACTGATATTATTGTTGGTTTCCCAAATGAAACGGATGAACAATTCGAAGAGACACTTTCCTTATATAGAGAAGTAGAATTCGATTCAGCCTATACCTTCATATATTCACCACGTGAAGGAACTCCAGCTGCCAAAATGGAAGATAATATTCCAATGGAAGTTAAAAAGGAAAGACTTCAACGTCTAAACGCACTTGTTAATGAAATTTCTGCAAAGAAAAACCTTGCCTACAAAGGTCAAACAGTAGAAGTTCTTGTTGAAGGTGAAAGTAAAAACAATCCAGAAGTACTTGCTGGATATACAAGTAAAAATAAATTGGTTAACTTCAAAGGTCCAAAATCTGCAATTGGTAAAATTGTAAAAGTGAAAATTATCCAAGCAAAGACATGGACACTAGATGGAGAAATGATCGAAGAAGCGGTAGAGGTGAACTAAAATGGCACAATTTACAAAAGAACAAATCGTAGAACGCGCAACAGAACTAGCAAAAATGATTGCAGAAACACAAGAGGTTGACTTTTTTAAGCGTGCAGAAGCACAAATAAACCAGAATAAAAAAGTTCAAGAAATTATTGATAGCATCAAAAGCTTACAGAAACAAGCAGTTAATTTTCAGCATTTTGGAAAGTCTGAAGCATTAAAACAAGTTGAAGAAAAGATTGATAATCTTCAAGCAGAACTAGATAGTATTCCGGTTGTAGAAGAATTTAAGAATTCACAGATTGAAGTGAATGATCTTTTACAGCTTGTGGCACATACCATTTCTAACAATGTAACTAATCAGATTATTACATCTACTGGTGGAGATTTGTTAGCGGGAGAAACTGGCTCAAAAGTGAATAACAATAAGGGCTGTGGCTGCCACTAATTAATAAAAAGACAAAAGCTTAAGCTTTTGTCTTTTTTTATTTGTAAAGCATGTCTCTCATCAGGTTTTATTTTTTGCTTGTACGGCTTTGAAAAAAAGGTACATAAATGGGCGAACCCGCATACAATGAACTATACGGTACTCGTAAGGTTAAGTATAAAGAGAACGACAATGCATTTTTTTAGTATTTTCTTTGATTGGTTTATTCAACTTTTTTCGTGTACTCATAAGGAAACAACAAAGTAAATTGAAAAAAGTTTGTAAAAAGAAATCAGTCTTTAGCACACTAGTCAAATGTCCCGCATAGGATGAATTGAAGATTGATTGAGGAGGGTTTGTTCGAATGTCTGAATACAGAGAGATTATCACAAAAGCTGTTGTAGGTAAAGGACGTAAATTTTCACAGTCTACTTATACCATTTCTCCACCTCACCACCCATCAAGCATTTTGGGATGCTGGATTATTAACCACAAGTATGAAGCAAAGAAAGAAGGTAATAAAATAGTAGTATACGGAAAATTTGATGTCAACGTGTGGTATTCTTTTGGTAACAATACCAAAACAGAGGTTGTTACTGAAACACTTTCATACACAGACCACATCAAGCTAAAGTATAGAGACGAGAATTTCCTAGATGATGACTGTGACGTGATTGTTAATGTGTTGCAACAGCCAAACTGCTTAGAATGTACGATCTCACCTAACGGGAACAAAATTTTAGTTGAGGTTGAAAGAGAGCTAATGGCAGAAATTATTGGGGAAACAAAGGTTTGCGTACATGTGAATCCAGATGGATGCTATGATGATGATAAGGATTGGGATGTAGACGACGAAGAATTCGAGGATTTAAATCCTGACTTCTTAGTTGGCGATTTAGAAGAATAATTGGAAACTAGGAGGCATGACTTCCTAGTTTTTTTTCATGTAATGGGAGACAAGTCCTGCCCTTTCCTTTTTTAAGTTATGTTATACTATTGGAAGATAAAACTTTACTCAGTCGGGCGACCGACTAAGTAAAGTCAAAGCCTCCGGCGGATGCCACGATTTTTCAAAGGTAACATTTCGAGCAAGCTCGAAAAAAATCGGGCGCAAATACGCCGAGGCGCATTTGATTGTTGTTGGGGGATTTTAAATGGCAGAGTATACGCCGATGATAAAGCAGTATTTAACGATTAAGGCAGATTATCAAGATGCCTTTTTATTTTTTAGACTAGGTGATTTTTACGAAATGTTTTTTGATGATGCAGTAAATGCATCACAAATTTTAGAAATCACGTTAACGGCTAGAGATGGTGGTGTTGAAGAAAAAATCCCGATGTGCGGGGTCCCTTATCACTCAGCTGCAGGATATATTGAACAATTAGTGAATCAAGGATATAAAGTTGCGATCTGTGAGCAAACAGAAGACCCAAAACAGGCAAAAGGTGTCGTAAAACGTGAAGTCATACAATTAATTACACCTGGAACTGTAATGGAAGGTAAAAACTTACTAGATAAAGAAAATAATTTTCTAGCAACCGTTTCAAACTTTTCCGATAATTCTTTCGGATTTGCATTAACTGACTTAACAACAGGTGAAAACCGCGTCTCATTATTGTTTTCCCAGTTTGAAGAAGTTATCGGAGAAATTTATGCAAATGGTGTAAAAGAGGTTGTTGTTTCGACAGATTTTGACGATCAGTATAAAAAAGCAATGATTGAACGTTGCCAGGTAACGATTTCGTATGAAGATAATTGCACAATTGCTGAACATTTTCAACAGCTTACCGAGAGGCTTGAGGATGAGAAATTGATTCTTACTTTTGGAAGATTATTAAATTATTTAATAAAAACGCAAAAGCGCTCACTTGATCACCTTCAACAGGTTCGTATTTTTTATATTAATCAATTCATGAAAATTGATCTTTATTCAAAACGTAATCTTGAGCTTACTGAAACGATCCGTAATAAAGGGAAAAAGGGTTCATTACTTTGGCTTCTGGACCAAACAGTTACTGCAATGGGAGGTCGTCTGTTAAAACACTGGATCGACAGACCGTTATTAAATAAAAATGAAATTGAAGCCCGGCTTAACATGGTTCAAACCTTTATTGAACACTATTTTGAAAGATTAGAATTAAGGGATTTATTGAAGGAAGTATATGATCTTGAACGACTGGCGGGACGTGTGGCTTTCGGAAATGTAAATGCAAGAGACCTATTACAACTCAAAAAATCACTTGAGCAGGTTCCGGGAATTTATCAACTTGTAACACAGTTGCAGCACCCATATGCGGACAATCTCAGCAAGCAAATGGATCTTTGCGAATCATTAACCGACCTTCTTAAACGTTCCATTAAGGAGTCAGCTCCTTTGTCTATTAAAGAAGGAGATATTATTCAAGATGGTTACAATGCCACCCTTGACCAATATCGTGATGCAAGCCGAAATGGTAAAACATGGATTGCATCCTTAGAAAAACAGGAACGAGAAAAAACAGGAATAAAGTCTTTAAAGATTGGATATAACCGTGTCTTTGGATATTATATCGAAGTAACAAAGTCCAATTTACAGTACTTACCCGAGGGTCTGTATGAAAGAAAACAAACTCTAACTAATGCAGAACGTTTTATCACCCCTGAGCTTAAAGAAAAAGAAACATTAATTCTTGAAGCAGAGGAAAAGATTGTCCAATTAGAATATGATCTTTTTCTTGATATTCGCGAACAAGTTAAGAGCTATATTCCAAGACTTCAGACATTAGCAAAGGTCATAAGTGAGCTTGATGTACTGCAGTGCTTTGCAACGATAAGTGAAGAACGCCATTATTGTATGCCTCATTTTTCTGAGGACAAGCTCTTTATTAAAGATGGACGTCATCCGGTTGTTGAGAAAGTGATGCAGGCACAGGAATATGTTCCAAATGATTGTGTGATGGAGCAAGGACGGTCATTGCTTCTTATTACAGGACCAAATATGTCTGGTAAGAGTACGTATATGAGACAGATTGCACTGATCTCAATTTTGGCACAAATTGGTTGTTTTGTTCCAGCAAGTGAAGCTGTTCTACCAATATATGATCAAGTATTCACTCGTATCGGTGCCGCAGATGACTTAATCTCTGGACAAAGTACTTTTATGGTAGAAATGCTTGAAGCAAAAAATGCCATTGTCAATGCAACATCGAAAAGCTTATTATTATTTGACGAAATTGGACGTGGAACATCTACTTATGACGGAATGGCGCTTGCACAAGCTATTATTGAATATATTCACCAAAATATCGGAGCACACACATTGTTCTCTACTCATTATCACGAGCTGACCGATTTAGAAACAGGTCTGGAAAACTTAGTGAATGTTCATGTGAGTGCGATAGAGGAAAATGATAATGTCGTCTTCCTTCACAAAATTAAAGAAGGCGCAGCAGATAAAAGCTATGGAATTCATGTAGCAAAACTTGCTGAGCTTCCTGAGAACTTAATTGAACGTGCAAAAGAAATATTAAATCATCTTGAGCAAGGTGAAAAAGAAATAGCTGTAACAAAAGAAGAATCGATTGACCTTACAGACAATTTACAGCTTTCATTTTTTGGGGAAACGAAGTCAACCTACCAAAAAGAAGAAAAGGATGTGTCTTCTAAGGAAAAGGATGTCTTGAAATCCATCAAAGATATGGATATTTTAGGACTTACACCTTTAGAGGCAATCAATAAGTTATACGAAATTCAAAAACAATTAAAAGGATAAAAACGAAGGTTCAATAAATTTTTGATTTTCTTAAAAGAGAATGAGGTGAAGGCATGGGGAAAATCGTCCAACTAGATGACCTTCTTTCAAATAAAATAGCAGCAGGGGAAGTAGTGGAGAGGCCAGCCTCAGTTGTAAAGGAATTAGTTGAGAATGCCATCGACGCAAACAGTACTGTTATCGAAATTGAAATAGAAGAAGCGGGCCTTTCCAAAATTCGAATTATTGACAATGGTGATGGCATGGATAGTGAGGATTGTGTGAATGCCTTTCATCGTCATGCAACAAGTAAAATAAAGGACGAAAATGATTTATTTCGAATCCGGACATTAGGGTTTAGAGGTGAGGCATTACCTAGTATTGCCTCTGTTTCTGAACTAGAAATGAAGACCAGTACGGGAGATAATTCAGGTACTCATATTCTCATAAAAGGTGGACAGATTGCGGAGAAAAAGGCAACAAATAGTCGTAAAGGAACTGACATTACAGTTTCTAATCTTTTCTTTAATACTCCAGCTCGCTTAAAATATTTAAAAACCGTTCACACAGAGCTTGGCAATATTACCGATGCTGTCAATCGGATTGCCCTTGCTCACCCGGAAGTTTCCTTTCGGTTATTGCATAATGGAAAACGCCTTTTATATACAAGTGGGAATGGGGATGTTAGACAGGTACTTGCTGCGATCTATGGTTTAGGAATTGCAAAGCAAATGGTCCCTATTCATTTGCAATCATTAGACTTTAGTGTAGAAGGCTATATATCTATGCCTGAAGTTACAAGGGCATCAAGAAACTATATATCAACCATTATTAATGGTAGATATATAAGAAATTTTCCACTAGTTAAAGCTATACAGCAAGGCTACCATACCTTATTACCGATTGGAAGATTTCCAATTGTCTTACTCGACATTAAGATGGACCCATTGTTAGTTGATGTGAATGTCCATCCAGCAAAACTAGAGGTTAGGATTAGTAAAGAACAAGAACTAAATCAATTAATTGATCAAGGAATTAAGGATGTTTTTAAACATAAACAACTAATCCCGGATGCCATAAATCCAAAGAAGAAGGAAGTTCAAAAATCGGAGCAGCAAGAATTCGTATTTCAGCATTCCATAAAAACTGAACCACAAGAAAAACAACCCTTTGTCCCTAAATTTGTTGAGACCATTCAACAGGCTTCGAGGAAAGAAGAACTTAATATTGAAACACCAACTCAGGTCATTACATCTGTATATGAAGAAAAACCATATGATACGGAAAAACTGGTAATTGAAGAAAATGATTACACAACTACCGGTTCCTTGGATGAGATTGAAGAGACAGATTTTGAAGGTACTGAAATCAACATAAATAAAGATGAACGTGTGCCAGTTATGTATCCCATCGGTCAAATGCACGGAACATATATCCTTGCTCAAAATGAGAAAGGTTTATATATTATCGATCAACATGCAGCTCAGGAGCGAATTAAATATGAATATTTCAGAGAAAAAGTAGGAGAAAATATTTCTGATCTTCAGGAACTTCTTCTTCCGATTACATTGGAATATTCAACTGATGAATGTATCAACATAAATGCGCATAAGCAAGATTTAGAACAGGTTGGAATCTACTTGGAACCATTCGGCCATAACAGTTACATTGTACGTTCACATCCCCAATGGTTTCCAAAAGGTGATGAAAAAGAAGTCATTGAGGAAATTATCGAGCAAGTGCTTAATGATAAGAAAATAGATATTAAGAAATTAAGAGAGGCAGCAGCGATTATGATGAGCTGTAAAGCTTCTATAAAAGCGAACCACCATTTACGTAACGATGAAATATTTGCATTACTTGAAACGCTCCGTAAAACAAGTGATCCATTTACATGTCCTCACGGTCGACCAATCATCATACACCATTCGACCTATGAAATGGAAAAGATGTTCAAACGAGTCATGTAAATAAACGATATAAAAAGTGCGGAAAACTCGCTAAATAGGCGAGTTTTCCCTATATAAGACAAAAGTAGTAGGAAACTATGATAAGGTTCAAGAAAATTGTTATTTTCTAAGTCAATTTGGTTATAATAATTTAGTATTCGTCTTATTATCTATGTTACGATAATAGTATGAATTGAGGTAAAGGTAGTGATTGATTGGAAGAATTGAAAAAAGAAAAACTTGTCGTTCTAATTGGTCCAACCGCAGTTGGAAAGACGAAACTAAGCATAGAACTTGCCAAAAAGCTTAATGCTGAAATTATAAGTGGAGATTCCATGCAAATTTATAAAGGGATGGACATCGGTACTGCCAAAATCACTAAAGATGAAATGGAAGGGATACCCCACCATCTCATTGATATTAAGGAACCACATGAGAGCTTTTCGGTAGCGGAGTTTCAAGAGGTTGTAAGAAAGTTAATAACGGAAATACATAATCGTGGTAAATTACCGATGATTGTTGGGGGGACAGGGCTTTATATTCAATCTGTAATATATGATTATCAATTTACAGATGATGCCTCAAACCCTGAATATCGGAATATACTTGAAAAAAAAGTTGCTGAAAGGGGAGTTGAACCTCTTTATCAGGAACTAAAAAAAATAGACCCGGAGAGTGCAGAACGGATTCACCCCAACAATGTAAGAAGAGTCATTCGAGCCTTAGAGATTTACAAAACAACTGGGAAAACGATGACCGAATATTTGGAGGGACAGAAGCATGAACTTATCTATGATGTTGCCCTAATTGGATTAACAATGGAACGAGAGAAATTGTATGATCGCATTAACCATAGGGTTGACTTGATGATAGAGTCGGGACTGCTTGAAGAGGTAACAAAATTCCATTCTCAAGGTTTACGAGATTGCCAATCCATCCAAGCAATTGGCTATAAAGAACTTTATAGTTATTTAGATGGGGCATCATCCCTAGACGAAGCAATCCAACAATTAAAACAAAATACACGCAGATATGCAAAGCGACAATTAACATGGTTTCGAAATAAAATCGATGTAAAATGGTTTGATATGTCAGCAAATAATGAGTTTAAAGAAAAATTTAATGAAATTTATAAATATATAGCAGGAAAGCTAGGAATTTAAGAGAATAGATAATATAAGATGTATTCGATTGTTCAAAATTGGGCAATGACAGTTTCGGCATTTTGTGCCGTAGATTCTAGAGGAGGACATTTCATGAAACAAGCAATCAATATCCAAGACCAAATTTTAAACACTCTACGTAAGGATGGGACATTTGTAACAGTATTCTTATTAAATGGATACCAATTACGAGGATTAGTGAAAGGCTTTGATAACTTTACAGTTCTATTAGAAACTGAAGGGAAGCAGCAACTTATTTATAAGCACGCAATTTCTACTTTCGCTCCACAAAAAAACATTAAACTAGAGCTTGAATAAATTACCGAAAAAACAACCTTACTTTGATAAGTAAGGTTGTTTTTTTCATCTTGTCTAATTTTTCTTCAAGATTTGTAAATTGGCTCATATACATATAGTGTTATGGAATATTTTCCGGGAAAGCGCAATCTTTGACAAAAAGCAAGAGTCTTTTGTAATAAAAGTGAGAAAATTGTAGAAATAAAAGGGAAATTTAGTTTGCGATCTAGGTCTAGCTCCAGGCGCCATCGGCTCGAGTCATAAGCCAATCGCTTCTGAAGGTAAAAAGCACCTTCTGTCAGCGCTCGTCTTATGCTTGTCACCGATAGGCGGGCGCCTTGCGCTTTTCTATATTTCCTTGGGCTTTTGTCACGAATTTAACCCAACAACGTATAATGTACTGAAATGAGAGGTGAGAGCTCTTGGATCAACAACCCATTACAATGAAGAACAATGGACAAATAAATGTCGTTCTGAATGGAGAAAAAAAGAAATTAAAAGTACTGCACTCTACTTCTAGAGAAGCTATTTCAACGAAAATCCAAACAAAACATACAGCTCTAAAAGAAATAGAGGAAGAAATGAGCGCTCTTGTAGGTATGGATGAAATGAAGAAAATGGTAAAGGAAATCTATGCTTGGATTTATATTAATAAAAAGCGAGAAGAACAGGGTTTAAAGGTAGGAAAACAAGCATTACACATGATGTTTAAAGGAAACCCTGGAACAGGTAAGACGACTGTTGCACGATTATTAGGGAAATTATTTCTGCAAATGAATGTCCTATCAAAAGGGCATCTCATTGAAGCAGAAAGAGCTGACCTGGTCGGGGAATATATTGGTCATACCGCACAAAAGACACGGGATTTAATTAAAAAGGCTATTGGTGGCATATTATTCATTGATGAGGCGTATTCCCTAGCTAGAGGTGGAGAAAAGGACTTCGGAAAAGAAGCTATAGATACGTTAGTTAAACATATGGAAGATAAGCAGCACGAATTTGTTTTGATTTTAGCGGGATACTCAAAAGAAATGGACCATTTCTTATCTTTAAATCCAGGATTATATTCTCGTTTTCCACTTGTAATTGATTTTCCGGATTATACCGTTGAACAGTTAATGGAAATTTCAGCAAAAATGATGGTGGAACGTGAATATGAATTCAGTCCAGAGGCAGAAAGAAAATTACGTGAGCATTTACTTGCTGTTAAAATGGATTCTTACCCCGGAAAATTTAGTAATGGGCGTTACGTTCGGAATATCATCGAAAAATCAATTCGAAGTCAAGCAATGAGATTATTAATCGACGATACTTACAGTAAACAGGACCTTCAGACAATAAGAACACAGGACTTGATTTTCAAAGAATAAACGTGCCGCCTATTATTAGGCGGTTTATTTTAATTTCAAAATTGGTATAGTTTCATTAAATTTGATATGATAACGTAAGAAAAACACCTTCCATGAAAGTAGGTAAATTGATTGGTAAACGAACAAAAGAAAGATATGGAAAAAGCGATACTTGTAGGCTGTCATATTCAAAATGAAGACGAAAGTCGGTTTGAATATTCGCTCGAAGAATTACAATCATTAACTAAAACAGCCAAGGGCCAAGTGGTAATGACTGTTACGCAGAAGCGTGCAAAAGTCCATCCTGCTACATACATAGGAAAAGGTAAAGTGGAAGAGTTAGTGCATCTTGAAGAAGAACTAGGGCCAGATGTAATCATTTTTAATGATGAGTTATCCCCAAGCCAAGTAAGGAATCTATCTTCTAGTCTTCAAGCTAGGGTGATTGATCGAACCCAGCTGATTCTTGACATCTTTGCTTCTAGAGCAAACTCAAAAGAAGGAAAATTACAGGTAGAATTAGCTCAGCTCCAATATCTATTACCCCGATTAACAGGTAAGGGGATTGAATTATCAAGACTCGGTGGTGGAATTGGGACGAGAGGTCCAGGGGAAACAAAACTAGAGACCGATAGAAGACATATTCATAAGCGGATTGATGATATCAAAAATCAATTATCAGTTATTGTACAGCACAGGGAGCGCTATCGCGAACGAAGAAAGAAAAATAATACATATCAAATCGCATTGGTAGGTTATACAAATGCAGGGAAATCGACATTATTTAATAGACTAACTGAGGCAGATTCATTTGAAGAAAATTTATTATTTGCGACACTTGACCCAATGACTCGTAAAATGATTCTTCCATGTGGATTAACTACACTATTAACTGATACAGTAGGATTTATTCAAGATTTGCCTACTTCGCTAATAGCTGCGTTTCGCTCAACTTTAGAAGAGGTAAAAGAAGCAGATTTAATTGTTCATGTGGTTGATTCTTCAAATCCTGATTATTTTAATCATGAAAAAACAGTATTGAAGCTTTTGGATGAACTAGGTGTTGAATCAATTCCGATTCTGACTATTTATAATAAAAAAGATAAAGTTCACCCTGATTTTGTTCCTTCGTCAACATCTAAATCCATTTTAGTTAGTGCTTTTGATGAAAATGATTTAGTGGTAATTAAGACAAGGGTAGAGGATTCAATGATTGAGGAGATGAAAGAATACAAGGTATCTCTACCTAGCTCGGAAGGTAGATTATTAGCACATTTAAAACAAGAAACGATTTTGAAAGAACTTCGTTACAATGAAGAAGCGGAAAAATACGATTGCACTGGCTTTATTTTTCCAAGTCACTCATTGAATGGTCAACTAGACGATTTTCAATCATAAAGGGGAAAACATCATGTTTACAGAATTAGATTATGGTAAACTAATTTCGGAATTAGTTGAAGAAACCGAACAAGAAATTAAAGAGGTTCATACGAAGATTGATAAAAATATTGATTACAATCAATATCAAGTGTTAAAAAGCTTCCAAGATAATCGAGTAAGTGATTCTCACTTCATTCCCTCAACAGGCTATGGCTATGATGATATTGGAAGAGATACATTGGAAGCGGTGTACGCCCATATTTTTGGGGGTGAAGCAGCACTTGTACGACCGCAAATTATTTCAGGGACTCATGCCATTTCGATTGCATTGTTTGGTGTGTTGCGACCGAATGATGAATTGCTATATATTACAGGAAATCCATATGATACTTTAGAAGAGATTGTAGGGATTAGAGGTACAGGAAATGGATCCTTAAAGGAGTTTCATATTGGATATAATACAGTCGATTTAACACCTGAAGGAAGACCAGACTTTGAAGCAATTAAAAATGCTATTCATGAAAATACAAAAATGATTGGAATTCAGCGTTCAAAAGGATATGCAACAAGACCTTCCTTTACGATTGCAGAAATAAAAGAAATGATCCAGTTCGTCAAAGAAATCAAGTCTGATGTTGTTGTTTTTGTTGATAATTGTTATGGTGAATTCGTTGAATTACAAGAGCCATGTCATGTAGGAGCTGATTTAATTGCCGGTTCGCTTATTAAAAACCCAGGAGGCGGACTTGCAAAAACTGGCGGATATTTAGTGGGAAAAAAAGAACTTGTTGAAGCATGTTCATATCGAATGACATCCCCTGGCATTGGAGCAGAAGCAGGGGCATCACTTTATTCTCTGCAGGAAATGTATCAGGGATTATTCCTTGCACCACATATTGTGGGACAAGCGTTAAAAGGAGCCGTATTTACAGCTGCGATTTTAGAAAAAATCGGTCTGAAAACAGAGCCAAGCTGGGATAGTGAAAGAACAGATTTAATTCAATCTGTTCAATTTGATAACAAAGATATGATGGTTTCCTTCTGTCAAGCAATCCAATATGCTTCTCCTATAAACTCACACGTAACGCCATATCCAAGTTATATGCCGGGGTATGAGGATGACGTGATCATGGCAGCAGGAACGTTTATTCAAGGTGCTAGCATTGAATTAACAGCGGATGGTCCAACACGTCCTCCATATGTTGCATATGTACAAGGTGGACTTACATATTCTCATGTGAAAATTGCCATTTGTCTTGCGCTTAACCAATTGCTTACTAAACAACTAATTTCGATAAAGAATGAGGATTAAACTCCTCTTTTTTTATATGAAATTTCATGTTATGTTTTCTAACATTGTGTTGACAGATAATCTAACATCATATAATATTAACTTATTCATTGCGAAAAGGAGGATCCCATATGAGTGATGAAATTCGGCGTTCCATGCCACTCTTTCCGATTGGAATTGTCATGCAATTAACTGAATTATCTGCAAGGCAAATTCGCTATTATGAGGAAAATGGTTTGATTTCTCCAGCAAGAACTGAAACAAATCGAAGACTATACTCATTTAATGACGTTGATCGATTACTTGAAATAAAAAGCTTGATCGAACAAAAGGTCAATTTGGCAGGAATTAAACAAATATTCGCAGTCCGAAATTCAGGACAAGTTGCGGAAGAAAAGCCTGTTGAGCCTGTGAAACAGGAAATATCTAATTCTGAGCTGAGAAAACTTTTAAGAAATGAATTATTGCAAGCTGGAAGATTTAAAAAGCAGTCAGGTCCGCATCATAATGATATGTCGAGATTTTTTCATTAATAGCATATTGATTACAAAACTATACTTACAACTAGGTTTGGGGAGGAAACACAATGTCCAAATATACGAAAGATGATATTTTTCGTTTAGCAAAAGAAGAGAATGTAAAATTTATTCGTTTACAATTTACAGATATTCTTGGAACAATTAAAAACGTTGAAATTCCCGTAAGTCAATTAGAAAAAGCATTGAGCAATAAAATGATGTTTGATGGCTCTTCAATCGAAGGCTTTGTTCGTATCGAAGAATCAGATATGTACCTATATCCAGATTTAAATACATGGGTAGTTTTCCCGTGGACTGCAGAAAAAGGGAAGGTTGCTCGTTTAATTTGTGATATTCATAATGCGGATGGTACTCCATTCGAAGGGGACCCTCGTAACAACTTAAAGAGAGTCTTGAAAGAAATGGAAGAACTAGGATTTACGGATTTCAATCTTGGCCCTGAACCTGAGTTTTTCTTATTTAAGTTAAATGAAAAAGGTGAACCAACTCTTGAACTTAACGATAATGGTGGTTACTTTGACTTAGCGCCAACAGACCTTGGTGAAAACTGCCGCCGTGATATCGTATTAGAGCTTGAGGAAATGGGATTTGAAATTGAAGCTTCTCACCATGAGGTTGCACCTGGACAACATGAAATTGATTTTAAATACGAGGATGCTTTAACAGCGTGTGATGAAATTCAGACTTTTAAGCTTGTTGTAAAAACAATTGCTCGTAAACATGGTTTACATGCAACCTTTATGCCAAAACCATTGTTTGGAGTAGCGGGTTCAGGAATGCACTGTAACCTATCATTATTCAAAGGCGCGGAAAATGCATTCTTTGATCCTAATGCGGATCTACAATTAAGTGATAATGCTAGACATTTTATTGCAGGTATTTTAAAGCATGCGCCTAATTTTACAGCTGTTACAAATCCAACTGTAAACTCATATAAACGACTAGTACCTGGTTATGAAGCACCTTGCTATGTGGCTTGGTCTGCTCAAAATAGAAGTCCACTTGTTCGTATCCCAGCTTCACGTGGTTTAAGCACACGTGTCGAGGTGCGTTCAGTTGACCCGGCAGCAAACCCTTATATGGCAATGGCTGTACTATTAGCTGCAGGATTAGATGGTATCAAAAACAAATTGACACCACCAGCACCTGTTGACAGAAACATCTATGTGATGAATAAAGAAGAGCGTAATGAAGCGGGCATTGTGGATTTACCACCAACTTTATCTCTTGCATTGGATATGCTTAAGCAGGATGAAGTGTTAATCAAAGCATTAGGCGGACATCTGTTCGAACACTTTATTGAAGCAAAAGAGATCGAATGGGATATGTTCCGTACCCAGGTTCATCCATGGGAGAGAGAGCAATACATGACTATGTATTAATAAATGAACCCTTAACACGTGGATGTGTTAAGGGTTTTTTTGCTAATAAAAAAGGAACATTTCATTTAGAAATGTTCCTTTTTTAGATTAATGAATTGTACGGTATACGCCAATAACTTTTCCTAATATGACTACGTTTTTAAGGATGATCGGTTCGAGCATTGAGTTTTCCGGTTGCAAGCGGATATGATCTTTTTCCTTAAAGAAACGTTTTACAGTCGCTTCATCTTCCTCTGTCATTGCAACAACAATATCCCCATTGTTAGCTGAATGCTGTTGTCTAACAATCACATAGTCTCCGTCAAGAATCCCCGCTTCGATCATACTATCTCCCATTATCTCAAGCATAAAAATTTGGTCATCATGGGCAGCAAAACGATCAGGTAATGGGAAGTACTCTTCAATATTTTCCACAGCTGTAATTGGTTGTCCTGCAGTAACCTTACCTATGACTGGGACATTCACAACGTTTGCAGTTGGAATTGTTTCATTTTCGTCAACTTGTAAAATTTCAATCGCGCGAGGTTTAGTAGGGTCTCTTCGAATCAAGCCTTTGCTTTCTAGTCTGGACAAATGTCCGTGTACTGTTGAACTTGATGCTAAACCAACAGCCTCCCCAATTTCCCTTACGGAAGGTGGGTAGCCCTTTTCTTTAACTTCTTGTTTTATGTAATTCAATATATCCTGCTGTCTTTTAGAAAGCTTCGTTGTCATCTTCGCTCATCCCCTTGCACTTATATTATATATGTATTTAAATCTTCTCTTCGATCTCACTGTTCAGGTGACCTAGTAAATTCGACAAATACCGAATTTCTTAAGTTGAGTATAGCATGTTTTACTAGATTATACAAACATAAGTTCGAATTTTTGTTGACACAAAACAAATGTTCGGTCTATAATAGAAATATAAAATACGAACAAACATTCTATAGGAGTGAAATAAAGATGTTAAGGAAATTACAAGGCGGATTTATCTATTATGTACTATTTGTTTTATTAAGTATGGGAATGGTTATTATTAGTGCAAGCTAAATGCGTAATGTGGATGACTTGTAAAATATCTTTTCATCTAGTACTATGAACTATGATTTAGAAAAGAATAAACAAGGAGTAATAATTATGCTTTCAAAAGATAAAATCAATCGGATCAATGCTCTTGCAAAAAAAGCGAAGACAGTTGGTCTTACGGATAAAGAAAAAGAAGAACAGCAAGAGCTTAGACAAGAGTACCTACGTGTTTTTAGAAGTTCAATGACTAATACATTACATTCTGTAAAAGTTGTTGATCCAGAGGGTAATGATGTAACCCCAGAAAAACTGAAAAATAGTAAGCGGAAAAGATTGCATTAATAAAGAATACATAGATTTCTATGTATTCTTTTTTTTTGTGCATACTATCAATGAAGAACTGCTATGTTTTATGTTAGTTCGTTAGAAACTCTTGAAAGGATGTTTATTTTTATGACACAATCACTAACAGACTTGTCGATAGCGTCAATTCGAACACTTTCTATTGATGCTGTTGAAAAGGCAAATTCAGGACACCCAGGTATGCCAATGGGAGCAGCACCCATGACATATGCTTTATGGACTCGACATATGAAACATAACCCGAAAAACCCACATTGGTTCAACCGTGATCGATTTGTTTTATCTGCGGGACACGGCTCTGCATTATTGTACAGTATGTTACACCTATCTGGTTACGACTTAACAATTGATGACTTAAAGCAGTTTCGCCAATGGGGCAGTAAGACCCCTGGGCATCCTGAGTATGGCCACACGGCAGGTGTCGATGCAACTACTGGCCCACTCGGCCAAGGTATTGCTATGGCTGTTGGAATGGCGATGGCAGAACGCCATTTAGCGGGTGTCTATAATAATGACTCAATTGAAATTGTTAACCATTATACATATGCCATTTGTGGTGATGGTGACCTGATGGAAGGTGTATCAGGTGAGGCTTCATCATTAGCAGGACATCTAAAATTAGGTCGACTAATTGTTTTGTATGATTCTAATGATATTTCCCTTGATGGTGATCTTAATCAAGCGTTTTCAGAATCTATCGAACAAAGGTATAAGTCCTATGGCTGGCAATATCTACGTGTTGAGGATGGGAATGATGTAGAAGCGATTGATAAAGCGATTGAGGAGGCTAAAGGAGATTTAGCACGTCCAGCTCTCATTGAAGTTCGAACGACAATTGGTTATGGTTCTCCAAACCGAGCTGGAAAGTCAAAGGCACACGGTGAACCATTGGGAGCCGATGAATTAAAATTAACGAAGGAAGCGTATAACTGGACGTTTGAAAATGATTTTCACATTCCAAGTGAGGTCTATACTCATTTTGAGGAAACAGTAAAAAGAAATGGTGAACAAAGTGAACAAGAATGGAATCAAATGTTCAGTCGATACAAGGAGACTAACCCAGAACTCGGGAAGCAGTTAGAAATGGCAATAGAGGGTAGACTTCCTGATGGCTGGGAGAACACGCTACCAGTTTATGAGGTGGGTAAGAAGCTAGCAACCCGAGCATCTTCTGGTGAAGCATTAAATGCAATAGCAAAGAGTGTACCGCAATTCTTTGGCGGTTCAGCTGATTTAGCGGGATCAAATAAAACAATGATTAATGGTGCTGCTGACTTTATGCCTAAGGATTACAGTGGTCGGAATATATGGTTTGGAGTACGTGAGTTCGCAATGGGTGCTGCTTTAAATGGGATGGCTCTTCATGGCGGTGTGAAGGTATATGGGGGAACATTCTTTGTATTCTCCGATTACTTACGACCTGCCATTCGATTAGCTGCTTTAATGAAAGTTCCTGTAACCTATGTATTTACTCACGATAGTATCGCGGTTGGAGAAGATGGACCAACACACGAGCCTGTAGAACAATTACCAGCATTACGAGCAATGCCAAATTTGTCTGTCATTCGACCAGCGGATGGAAATGAAACGGCAGCTGCATGGAGAACGGCTATTGAATCGAAAGAAATTCCTACAGCTCTCATTTTAACGAGACAAAACCTGCCAACATTAGAAGGAACAGCCGAGAAAGCTTATGAAGGTGTTCAGAAAGGTGCTTATGTTCTATCACCTGCAAAATCTGGACAGCCAGCAGCTCTTCTATTAGCAACAGGATCGGAGGTTAGTCTAGCAGTTGAGGCACAAAAACAACTCGCTAGTGAAAATATTGAGGTGTCCGTTATAAGTATGCCTTCATGGGACCGTTTCGAGGCACAGTCAAAAGAATACAAAGAGTCGGTTATTCCTCCGAATGTGAAAAAACGTTTAGCGATTGAAATGGCAACACCACTTGGTTGGGAAAGATATACGGGTGATGAGGGAGATATACTTGGTATCCATGAGTTTGGTGCTTCAGCTCCTGGTGAAATCGTACTGAAGGAATATGGTTTCTCAGTTGAAAATGTAGTAAGCCGTGTAAAACAACTGCTTTAATAAAAAATAGGGGTCGATTCGGGCCCCTGTACTACATAAACAAAAGTTTCGACAAAACTAGACGATTCTTACTCCAACGTCAGACAAAAATCACAGACTCTTTCGAATATACTATTCTTAATAGGTAGTATTAGGAGGAAAGAGTATGAGAGAATACCACATTTATTTAATAGAAGAAGAATTTGCAACTCATTACTTTGGACGGGAATCACTAATCTATCATTTATTTTTAGAGCATAACCAAGCTAAATATGAGCGGAAAGAAATACTCAATAAGCAAATTGAATTTATTACAAGGACGATTCCTTCATTACGTATCCACCAAAAAATTGAAGGAAGCCTTGCTCATTATTCTTATTATAGTCGTCAAAGTCATATGCACACTCTCGAATGGAATGAATTTAATAGCTTTGCAAAACTAACGATACATAATGATTACATCCATTTAGAGTCTACAGGAAGCTATGAAGCTGAGACGGCATTTTTTGAAATCCTTCGTAAATATGATCGTTGTTTCCTAGCAATGGATTTTAAAGCAAACAAATATGGGTGGTTAAACCCGATTAAAGAAAGAAAGTTTGTATAAAAGCTAGGAAAACATAAAACAAATATTGTATAATAGCTAATGGTTTAGTACACTGTAATGAGACAACATGAAGGAGGAAGTTTTTTTATGCAAATGTGGTTAGCTATCTTACTAATCGTGGTAGCTTTACTTGGTGGCGTTGCATTAGGATTTTTTATTGCACGTAAATACATGATGAATTACTTGAAGAAAAATCCACCAATCAATGAGCAAATGCTAAAAGTAATGATGATGCAAATGGGTCAAAAACCATCACAAAAGAAGATCAATCAAATGCTAAAAGCAATGAACGGTCAAATGGACAAGCAATAAAAACTTGGACAAATATGCATTCTACTACCATAAAAAGCCATTTCTCAAGTGAGAATTTCACTGGAAAAGTGGCTTTTTTGTATTCGTTCTTATAATTCCATTTGATCTACGTTAAGCTCGATTAAATTTCCATCGGGATCCGCACAAAAGATTTGCGCAAAACCACTGACGCTATCCGGTTTTTCTAGGACGGTCACATTATTGATTGATAACCAATTTAATGTGTCATAGTAGTTTTCAACTCTTAGTGCAAAATGTCCTTCGCGACTACTTATACTTTTATCCTTTCGAATCGTTTGAGATTCCGGTAGGTAAATTAGATGTAACTGCTGGTTTCCAATTTCATACCAGGCACCAGGGAAATCAAAATTAGGACGTTCAATCTCGTTCAAACATAGAATATTGCTGTAAAAGTCTTTTGCCTTTTCAAGATTCGTTACCGTTAAACTCACATGATGAAGCTCCTTGTATTTAATCATGAATATTCACCTCATTTTTTCTCTAAACCCATTATAGTAAAACTTTTAAGGAAATAGAATATTTTACACTTATTTATCACTTAAAGCTTGGAAGCACCTTCCTAGAATTCTAAAAATTTGGTAAACTATTATGGCACTTATTTCGTCTTTCGGAGGATAATAGGATGAAAATCTTTAAAGAATTAATGTGGTTTTTTAAACAGGAAAAAAAGTCTTACATTACTGGTATTATTTTATTAATGATTGTTGCTTTATTGGAACTAGTTCCACCAAAAGTAATTGGGATGACGGTTGATTTTATTGCACAAGGTACACTAACAAAAGAAATCTTATATAAGTGGTTAGCTATTTTGTTAGCAACTGCGTGTACCGTTTATATCGTTCGATTCTTTTGGAGAATTATGATTTTTGGCTCATCTGTCAAATTAGCAAGATTACTTAGGAACCGTTTGTATGAACATTTTACGAAGATGTCGCAAGGATTTTTCCAGAAAAGAAGAATTGGTGACTTGATGGCACATTCCACAAATGATTTGCAAGCGATTCAACAAACAGCGGGATCAGGTGTCCTTACCTTAGTCGACTCGCTAGCAACAGGTGGGTTTGTGTTATTGACGATGGCATTTACAATAAATTGGAAGCTAACTTTAATTTGTCTCATACCATTGCCGTTTATGGCTCTCTCTACGAATTATTATGGAACTCTGTTACATAGACGTTTTCATAAGGCGCAGGAAGCTTTTTCTAGTCTTAATGATAAAGTACAAGAAAGTATTAGTGGAATAAAGGTCATTAAAACATTCGGGCAGGAAGAAGAGGATACAAATGTCTTTCGTAAGCAGTCTGATGATGTTGTTCAAAATAATCTTTCCGTAGCAAAGGTTGATGCCCTTTATGATCCAACGATTTCATTAATTGTAGGCATTTCTTTCTTTCTAGCACTTGTGTTTGGTTCAAGGTATGTGCTATCTGGTGAAATGACACTAGGGGAGTTGGTCACTTTTACAACATACTTAGGACTTTTAATTTGGCCACTACTAGCTTTCGGGTGGCTATTTAATATAGTTGAGCGCGGAAGAGCATCTTATGACCGGGTTTCAAAGCTCTTGGCTGAGCCTATGGAAATAAAAGATTGTGAGAATTCGAGTGAGACGACCCCATCAGGTGATGTCGTATATTCGATTTCAAAATTTGCATATCCTGGAGAACAAAAACAGACACTTAAAGAAATCTATTTTCACTTAAGACAAGGCCAAACACTTGGTATTGTTGGAAAAACGGGTGCAGGAAAAACGACATTGTTGAAACTATTAATTCGTGAAATAGAAGGTTATGAGGGTAACATAATAATAGGCGAAAAAGAGATAAAAGGGTATACGCTAGATGCCTTACGAAAAAGTATTGGGTATGTTCCGCAGGATCATTTTCTTTTCTCGGCAACCGTCGCAGATAATATTGCCTTTGCAAAACCGGATGCCTCAATAAATGAAATTTTCGAAGCAGCAAAGACTGCAAATATCCATGATGATATATTGCAGTTTACTGACGGATATGAAACGGTTGTTGGCGAACGCGGGGTGTCTTTATCAGGAGGACAAAAGCAACGTATTTCAATAGCTAGAGCACTCATAATGAACCCAGAAATACTAATTCTAGATGATTCATTATCTGCAGTTGATGCTAAAACAGAAGAGGAAATTTTGCGTGCTTTACGAGAAAATCGACAAGGAAAAACAACCATAATCACATCTCATCGTTTAAGTGCGATTCAGCACGCCAACCAAATTCTTGTCATAGAGAATGGCAGGATAGCTCAGCATGGTACACATGATGAGCTTATGGAGGATGAAGGATGGTATCGTGATATGTATCATCGTCAGCAGCTTGAATCTCTTGTTGAGCATGGAGGGTAGAAATATGAACAAAATGACAAAAAAAGACCAAAGGGCTGCTTTAATAAGACTGCTTTCTTATACGAAAACGCATACACGGGAGTTTATAATTGCATTCTTGTTGCTATTACTTGCAACGATTGCGGACATTGTTGGTCCGATATTAATAAAAATTTTCATAGATGATTATTTAACACCAAGACATTTACCTATTCAACCTTTAATCTTTTTGGGAGCGATTTACCTTTTAATTCATTTTACAAAGGTCATACTTCAATATTTTCAATTGGTAAAATTTCAAGAGATCGCATTGAAAATTATTCGCGAAATGAGAATTGAGGTATTTTCAAAGGTCCACAAACTTGGATTAAAGTATTTTGATAAAACACCAGGTGGCAGTATTGTTTCTAGGGTTACGAATGATACAGAGGCAATCAAGGATATGTTTGTAGAGGTTGTTGCGACTTTTGTACAAAACGGTGTCTTTTTAATTGGAATTTTTATTGCAATGTTTTATCTTAATGTCCAACTTGCTCTAGTTTGCTTATTATTAATTCCAATTCTGTTTATATTAATGCAAACTTATCGCAAATTCAGTTCTAAATACTACCACGATATGCGAGAACGACTTAGTCAGTTAAATGCAAAGCTTAATGAATCACTCCAAGGTATGGCTATTATTCAGGTGTTCCGACAAGAGAAAAGACTACGACAGGAGTTTGCTGAAATCAATGATGCGCATTATCAAGCGGGAATAAAAAATATTAAGCTAGATGGTTTGTTACTGAGACCGGCAGTTGATTTCATTTATATCGTGACAATAATTATGGTGCTTAGCTTTTTCGGTATTTCATCTCTTGAGAGTCCGATTGAAATTGGTGTACTTTATGCATTTGTAAATTATCTTGAACGATTTTTTGAACCAGTAAATAATATGATGATGCGTTTATCTTTGCTGCAACAAGCAGTTGTTGCATCTGGCCGAGTATTTGAACTTCTCGATCATGATGAGCTTGCACCACAAACAATTGGTAACGACAATCCATCAGTCCAAAAAGGAGAAATTGAATTTAAAAATGTTAGCTTTTCTTATGATGGAAAACGAGATGTATTAAAAAATATCTCTTTTACAGCAAAACAAGGCGAAACTGTTGCTCTTGTTGGTCATACTGGTAGTGGGAAGAGTTCGATTATTAATTTATTAATGAGGTTTTATGATATTGAACGTGGAGAGATATTAATCGATGGACATTCTATTATCTCTTATGAGAATAATGAACTTCGTCAAAAAATGGGCTTAGTGCTTCAAGATCCATTTTTATTTGTCGGAACCATTAAAGACAATCTTCGTTTACATAATCCGGATATTACCGATCACGACATCGAAGAAGCAGCAAAATTTGTTCAAGCGGATAGTTTTATAAAAAAACTAGAAGGTGGATATGATTTTCAGGTAGTAGAGCGAGGGTCAACATTTTCAAGTGGTCAAAGGCAGCTTCTAGCGTTTGCAAGGACCATTGTAACGAATCCTAAAATATTGGTATTGGATGAAGCGACTGCAAACATCGATACAGAAACTGAGGAAGAGATTCAAAAGGCACTCGAAAAAATGAGGAGGGGTAGAACGACAATCGCAATTGCTCATCGATTGTCAACAATTCAAGACGCGAATCTAATCTTGGTATTACATCAAGGGGAAATTATAGAAAGGGGAACGCACAAAGAATTGCTAGCCCAAAAGGGGTTATATTATAAAATGTATTTACTCCAGAATGGCAGTGTGGATCATGTCGAAAATGCTGTTATGTAAAAAGCCTTTCATTAGTTTGAAAGGCTTTTTTCCGATTTACCCGTATTATATTGATTTAATAGATTGTCTAAATCTTGACTTACTTTAATGGTAGGTGTTGCTGTAAAACCGTGTTTCAAGACAATTTCAACCAGCTCAGTTCTTTTTTGTTCAATTTTAAGTAGAAGTTGTTCTTTAGACACAGGAATAACCCTCTCATTTGTTAGTAGGCTCCGTCATGGACGAGTTTTTTATAGTATAACATATAATGGTAAATCAATGGTAAATAACTTATTTGGAAATATATTCAACATTAGAATAGTGCTATGACACAAAACGTTCATATTAAAAATTATGATTACTGGAGTATTTTTGCTAGAATGATATTGATGAACGAATTAGGAGTTGTTAAAATGGCAGATGTTAATGCATTTCTTGCTTTTGGTGCAGGATTTTTATCCTTTATTTCACCATGTTGTTTACCGTTATATCCAGCATTTTTATCCTATATAACGGGTGCATCAGTAAGTGAATTGAAATCTGATAATGCAATGTTGCAAAGACGGAGTATTTTACATACCATTTTCTTTTTAATTGGATTCTCGATTATTTTCGTTATGCTTGGTTTTGGGACATCTTATGTAGGACAAATCTTCAGTGACTATAAGGACTTAATTCGTCAAATTGGTGCAATTCTCATTATATTCTTTGGTCTTGTTGTGCTTGGGATCATACGGCCTGGATTCTTAATGAAAGACCGCAAAATTGAGTTTAAGAATCGACCTGCGGGTTATGTTGGATCGATTTTTATCGGAATGGCATTTGCAGCGGGTTGGACACCATGTATGGGCCCTATTTTAATGTCGGTTATTGCACTTGCAGGTACAAATCCGGATTCTGCAATGTTGTATATGGTATTATACTCATTAGGATTCTCTATTCCATTTCTTGTCCTTTCATTTTTCATCGGACGTTTACAATGGATTCGCAAAAACAGCATAAAGATTGTAAAAATCGGCGGATATGCAATGATTATTATGGGTGTTGTTCTTTATTTTGACTGGATGACAAAAATAATTGCGTACGCAACCGCTATTTTTGGAGGATTTACTGGTTTTTAGTCGAAGTAGCTACTTATGAAGTAGTTTAAGGAGGACCAGAATAGTGGCTAGAATTCTAGTTGTTGATGATGCTAAATTTATGAGACTTACTCTCACAGATATATTTGTTAAAGCTGGTCATGAGGTTGTTTCAGAGGCTGTAAATGGTATTGAGGCAGTTGAAAAATATAAAGAGACTAATCCGGACCTAGTCACAATGGATATCACAATGCCTGAAATGAATGGCATTGAAGCTGTCAAAAGAATCAAGGAAATTGATCCAAAAGCATGTATTATTATGTGTTCTGCCATGGGTCAGCAAAAAATGGTCGTTGATGCAATCTCAGCTGGAGCTAAAGATTATCTTGTAAAGCCTTTTGATGCTAGTCGGGTTGTAGAGGCGGTTAATAGATTGTTAAATTAGATATAAACCCATTTAAGATTAATCGTCTTAAGTGGGTTTCATTTGCTATAAGTGGAATTTCTAGACGATTCATAAAAAGGACTGATTTATTTGGTTATTGCATCTTCCATTGTCGCAATTATGATGGCGATTTTCGTAACCTTTCTAAGAGCAAAATCTGCCCAAAAACCCGCTTCTGTTAAAAAAATTATATTGCCTCCTGTTTTCATGAGCACAGGCGCACTTATGTTTGTCCATCCAATGTTTCGCGTGACACCACTTGAGGTCTTAGAGGCCGTTGTGGTAGGAATGCTTTTTTCAATCCTGTTAATCAAAACCTCATCATTTGAAATAAGGGAAAATGATATATATATGAAACGTTCAAAGGCGTTTATATATATTTTAGTAGGGTTATTGGTCATTCGGATTGTTTTAAAATCGGTATTAAGTACATCAATTGATTTCGGAGAATTGAGTGGAATGTTTTGGATTCTTGCTTTTGCCATGATTGTTCCGTGGCGAATTGCGATGTATGTAAAATATAAAAGGCTTGCCTCATCATTATAAAGAAGAAACCTCGGCAGACATTACCGAGGTTTCTTTCTTTATAATCTAAAATAATTCTTTATAAGGAGTGACGTCTATTTGTTTTTCTTTTAATGTTTTTAATAGGAATTTATGGTCCCGTTTCGGTGTGGCTATGATATAACCTCTAACCACCAAATCTTGTGAAATCTGTTTTGCTTTTTCAGTTAGAGCCAACTCACCAATTTTTCCAGCGATTTTTTGTCTAGCAACATCACGAAAAAGCTCTGGAACTGGTTTAACTAAATCCTCTAATAACGCCTTCTGCTCATTTGGCCACAAATGACGTGTTTCTTCTATGTAATAATCCTGCCAATCTAAATCAGACTTTCCATCCTCCTTTGGAAGCTTTTTCAAAAACTTTCGGAACATAAAAAAGCCACCAATTGCAAGAAGTGTAATAAATAAGAATACCCATATCAATATAAACCATAAAAACCAACCAGTTAATTCCCACTGCATGAATAGTTCACCTCAATGCTTCATTATACCTTAACTGATAAGTTTTTTAAAAGAAAGAAAACCTCTTTTTATATGAAAATTGCGTGGCAGATAAGACTTCATATTATTCTTTGTGATTGGGAAAAATACAGATATGAAAAAGATACTATTTTTTACTTGTATGTTTTTATTTGCATTCGATCTATATCAGGGGAGTGCCGAAGAATTAGTACGTGTTCGTCTTGAAAATTTTGTCGGGGATACGAATGAAATTCAGATGCGCATCACAGGAGATTATTTCACTATAGATCCGACACTAACATTACAAGAAGGAGTGAACTACCGGTTATATGTCAATAAAGGGAATCTGTATCTTAGAGGAGGAGAAGTCAATCAACAAGTAGACCCTAGCTTTTTATTGATCCCCCGAAACTATGATGAGAATCACCGTGTCTATATTAATGAACGACCATATTTAGGTGCAATGGAATTTCAATTGGAAAATAATCAAAATGTGCGTCCTGTTAATCAGCTCCCTTTGGAAGATTATTTAAAAGGGGTTGTTCCACTAGAAGTGTTTTCCTCATGGAATATTGAAGCATTAAAGGCCCAAGCCTTAGCAGCAAGAACATATGCCGTTTCCCATATGAAAGAAGACATGGATGATACGACTTTCTATCAGGTGTATGGGGGATATGCTTGGAATGTACGTACCACTCAAGCTGTTGAAGCTACAAGGGGTCAAGTTATTACTTTTAAAAATAAATTAATTGATGCTTTTTATTCAGCAAGTAATGGTGGTATGACCGAGAATAATAAAAATGTGTGGGGAGGGAAAAGTAGGTCATTCTATCCAATTAAAGAAGATCCGTTTGATCCAGTCCACCCGTGGGAATTTACTTTGTCGAAAACACAAATATATCTAGAAGACATAGATTGGGATTCTATTGATGGATTTGATGGGTTACAGGAAAAAGATAAAGAGATAGCAGCTGCCATGAAAAGATCAGTAAATCGTCAAGGTTACCCAGGAGAGATAGTCATCCTTTCGATTCCTAAATTCGAGGTGAATCCAAAGAAATTTAACTCAAAACGTTCTATGACGGGTTCAATTGAAGTGGAATTTTTACAACGATTAATTGATGGTACGATCCTTTTAGGAAAAGTTGCCCTTCAAGATGTGAATTTAAATCAAATACGACCAATGATTGGCGGTACTATTTTTAAGAGCTATTATATAGACTCACTTGATTCAGATGATAAGAAATATGTGATGCGTGGCAGAGGATACGGGCATGGTGTAGGGATGAGTCAATGGGGAGCAAGTATAATGGGTGATAAAGGTAAAAACTATGAGGAGATTATACAATTTTATTTTCCTGGAACGTCAATCACGAATTATGAACGTAAATAAAACAAGAAAGGGTCCTGTAGCTTTCACAGGACCTTTATTTTAATTTTGCTTTTCTTTTTTTTCCGTTTTTCGTTCTTTTTGATATAAATTTCGAGTATTTCATTTCGAAATAGTGCTTCTATCTTCTTTTTTTCTAATTCGAAAGGAAGGGTCACAACTCTTTCTGTTAATACTTTGTCATTTGGAGGATTTTCGCAATCTGTTAATTTAATGTGGAATGCATCGTCCTGGACATTTAACTGAATCTGATCGGGCTGATAACCTGATAGTTCAGCCTCGATGATATACTCATTTTGTGTTTCAAATAAATCAATTCGAAATTGATAATCATCTAAAAGATATGGGTCTTCGAGAAACTGTTTCATCCAGTCCTCCAAACCATTTAAGGAAAGGGGATTGGACTTATCAAAATTTTTCATGTCTTGACCTCCATGGGATTCTATATTCAGGATATTCACAAGTGTAAGTGTTCGTGATAGTGAAATAATAAAAAAGGGTACAATCTGTTTGTAAAGTACGTGGTAATCATGTAAAACTAGACTTAAACATGCTTTAGTGGAGGAAATTGAGTATGAAAAATTTGTATCAACTGCTCCCTGCAATTCATGAGTTGCAAGCTAATACAGAATTTGAACAGTTTCAAAAAAAATATAATGTGGATAAGGAATATCTGACTAATATCTTAAGGGATGTCGTAAGTAACATTCGGAATGAGATTGTAAATGGGGAATGGAATGAAAGTGCTTCTTCAAAGGAAGACATGGTTCGTTTCATATATCGAAAGAGCGAAGAGGAGTTAGAACACAGTACGAATTACTATCTAACCAAAACAATCAATGCGACAGGGACAGTTTTACATACCAATTTAGGAAGGGCCAGACTTAGTGATGAAGCTATCCAACATGTTGTAGAAATCGCAAAGGGGTATTCTAATTTAGAATATAACACGAAAGAAGGGATTCGTGGCTCACGACATTCTATTGTGGAGTCACTTCTCATGGAATTAACAGGTGCTGAGAGTGCGATGGTTGTAAACAATAATGCTGCGGCTGTTTTTTTAATTTTACGGGCTTTGGCTAATAGCCAGGAAGTTATTGTTTCTCGGGGGCAATTAGTTGAGATTGGCGGTTCATTTCGGATATCAGCGATAATGGAGGAAAGTGGTGCAAGATTAGTTGAGGTGGGGACAACTAATAAAACACATCTTGAAGATTACGAGAATGCCATTACAGATAGTACATCGATGGTCCTTAAGGTACATACAAGTAATTTCAGGACAATTGGTTTTACAAAGACTGTTGATATTTCAGAACTAGTTACATTAAAGCAGAAAAAAGAAAACCTTGTTATTTATGAAGACCTAGGAAGTGGTGTTCTATATGATTTAAAAGGGCACGGAATTGGGGATGAACCTGTTATCAAGGAAGTTTTGGCAAAGGGGGTTGACCTTGTATCCTTTAGTGGTGATAAACTTCTTGGTGGACCGCAAGCGGGTATTATTGCAGGGAAGAAAGAATGGATAGATAAATTAAAAAAACATCAACTTGCTCGAGTGTTGCGGGTTGATAAATTGACATATGCAGCATTAGAAGCAACGTTATTTTCATATCTTAAAGGAAGTTCGATAGCGATTCCTACGATTCGGGATATATTGGCTACTGAAGAAGAGATAAAAGATCGATGTCAACAATTTGTAGCTTGTTTAACTGATAAAATAAATCATTATCATATTGAACTAAGAAAAGAGGGTTCACCAATCGGGGGCGGAACAATGCCCGGGGTGGAAGTGCCAACTTTTGTAGTTTGTTTAAAACATCCTAAAAAGACAGCTATTGAAATTGCAACAATGCTACGTCAGCAATCCACACCAATTATTGTAAGAATAAAAAATGACGAAATACTCCTTGATTTTCGTACCATACAACAAGATGAAATTGAAGAAATTGCAGTAGCTTTTGTGAAAATTGATAAAAAGCCGCAAGATTAGCGGCTTTTTATTATCCATGATTATTACATATCATGTCCTTGGTTATTTTTTTGTCTTGTGTGATTGCGGTTTTTTACTTTTTTCGAACCACTTAATGGTTGTGGTTGGCTGCCTATGCTTTGGCCGCCGTTTGCTCTAATATCCTTAAATGTATTCTTTTCACCCATGTTAAATCCCCCCTTCATATGTATTAGGATAATGATTTTCCACTTTTTTATGCGGCTTAAGTTCTGAATGATTTTCTGGAAAAAAGGTAAGCTATTATTGCACGAATTACCTTAAGGGAGTTGAACAATATGCCGTATCATAAGGATAAACAGCAAGCTTTCCAAGCAGCACAACAAGGAACAGAGGAAGCGAAAGATGTGTATGCAAATATTGTAAGCAATGATCCTGACTATGGTGCTCATTTAAAGCGATTGAAAAATGAAGTGAATGAAGCCTATCAACAAATTGAAAATGCATTAGAAGTGGCATCAGAGCATCAGAAGGCCCAACTGCAACAGTTTCAATCGGACTTACAATCCATCATGAATGAAGTTAACGAATAAAATAAGCCCGCATTAAGCGGGCTCGCCAATTATATGATTATTGATTTTTCTTTCGCTTTTTATTATTTTGTCGTTGTTCTGCAGTTAAGGGCTCATTAGCAAATTCCTCATTAAATCCCGCACCAACACCTTGGGCACTTGCGTCATTCATGCCTGGTCGAACATGATTCGCTTTACGCTTCGACATTCTTTTCACCTCCGCCCTTATTTTATTCTTTTTTCACTAAATTATCCTGTAAGTCAATAAGAAAAACTTATAGAGCATAATAACAATCTTGTTATTTACTTATGTATATAGTTATATTAATATATGTATGCAGGGAAATTAAATGGGAGAGTATAAAATCTCTTGAATTTCGACAAATATTTATGATTGCGTTATTATTGATACGAAGGGGGCATACATATGGCAAAGCATGATGTATTTAATGCACGTTCTTCTTTTGAAGCAAACGGCAAAAAGTATAACTATTATAGCTTACAAGCATTAGAAGATGCGAAAATTGGTAACGTTTCAAAATTGCCGTATTCCATTAAGGTTCTATTAGAATCAGTACTACGTCAAGTTGATGGAAGAGTAATTACAAAAGAGCATGTTGAAAATTTAGCAAAATGGGGAACTGATGAATTACAAGAGGTTGATGTTCCATTTAAGCCTTCTCGTGTAATTCTTCAAGATTTTACTGGAGTACCAGCTGTAGTTGATTTGGCTTCACTTCGTAAAGCAATGGCTGACATGGGTGGAGACCCACAAAAAATCAACCCAGAAATTCCAGTTGATCTAGTTATTGACCACTCTGTACAGGTTGATAGAGCAGGTACACTTGATTCATTAAAGTTCAATATGGATCTAGAATTTGAACGTAATGCAGAGCGTTATAAATTCTTAAGCTGGGCTCAAAAATCATTCGATAACTACCGTGCTGTACCACCAGCAACTGGTATCGTTCACCAAGTTAACCTTGAATATTTAGCAAATGTTGTTCACGCTGTTGAAGGTGAAAACGGTGAATTTGAAACATTCCCTGATACACTAGTTGGTACCGACTCTCACACTACAATGATTAACGGTATCGGTGTACTTGGATGGGGTGTTGGAGGAATTGAAGCAGAAGCAGGAATGCTTGGTCAACCTTCATATTTCCCTGTACCTGAAGTTATCGGTGTGAAATTAGTAGGTACATTACCAAATGGTACAACAGCTACTGACTTAGCGCTTAAAGTAACTCAAGTATTACGTCAAAAGGGCGTTGTTGGTAAGTTTGTAGAATTCTTCGGTCCAGGAGTTTCACAACTTCCGCTTGCAGACCGTGCAACGATTTCTAATATGGCTCCGGAATATGGTGCTACATGTGGATTCTTCCCTGTAGATGATGAAGCCTTAGAATATCTACGTCTAACAGGACGTGACGAAGAGCAAGTTAAAGTTGTAGAAGAATACAGTAAAGCAAACGGTTTATTCTATACAGCAGATGCTGAAGATCCAATTTTCACAGATGTTGTTGAAATCAATCTTTCTGAAATTGAAGCGAATCTTTCCGGTCCTAAGCGTCCACAAGATTTAATTCCACTTTCAAAAATGAAAGAAGCTTACCAAACTGCACTAACTGCAACTGGTAACCAAGGCTACGGTTTAACTCCTGAAGAAATCAATAAGGAAATTACCGTAAAATTCAACGATGGCGAAGAAGTACAAATGAAGACTGGTGACATTGCAATTGCAGCGATCACAAGTTGTACAAATACTTCAAATCCATACGTTATGTTAGGTGCTGGTCTTGTTGCAAAGAAAGCAGTTGAAAAAGGCCTTGAAGTTCCTAAATATGTAAAAACATCTTTAGCACCTGGTTCTAAAGTTGTTACTGGTTATTTAGAAGATTCAGGATTACTTTCATACCTTGAAAAGCTAGGTTTTAGCACTGTTGGTTATGGATGTACTACATGTATCGGTAACTCTGGTCCATTAGCTCCTGAAATTGAAAAAGCTGTTGCTGAAAATGACCTAGTGATCACTTCTGTTCTTTCTGGTAACCGTAACTTTGAAGGACGTATCCATCCGTTAGTTAAAGGTAACTACCTTGCATCACCACCACTTGTTGTGGCATATGCACTAGCTGGAACTGTTGATATCGATCTTGAAAAAGAACCAATTGGTAAAGACAAAGATGGTAATGATGTATTCTTTAATGACATCTGGCCTTCTGCAGAAGAAGTTAAAGCAGAAGTTAAGAAGACTGTTACTCCTGAGCTATTCAGAAAAGAATACGAGCGTGTATTTGATAATAATGAGCGTTGGAACGCAATCGAAAGTACTGATGAAGCACTTTATGTATGGGACGACGAATCAACATACATTCAAAACCCACCATTCTTCGAAGGTTTATCTAAAGAAGCTGGTGAAGTTAAGCCATTAAGTGGTTTACGTGTAGTTGGTAAATTTGGTGATTCCGTAACAACTGACCACATCTCCCCAGCAGGTTCAATCGGTAAAGATACACCAGCTGGTAAATACCTACAAGAAAAAGGTGTTTCACCTCGTGACTTTAACTCTTATGGTTCACGTCGTGGTAACGACCGTGTTATGACAAGAGGAACTTTTGCGAATATCCGTATTCGTAACCAAATCGCTCCTGGTACAGAAGGTGGATGGACTACTCACTGGCCAACAGGAGAAGTTATGTCTATCTATGATGCATGTATGAAATACAAGCAAGATGGTACTGGCTTAGTTGTTATCGCTGGTAACGACTATGGTATGGGATCTTCTCGTGACTGGGCTGCGAAAGGTACTAACCTTCTTGGCATTAAGACAGTTATTGCTGAAAGCTTCGAACGTATTCACCGTAGTAACCTTGTATTAATGGGTGTATTACCACTTCAATTCAAACAAGGTGAGAATGCTGAAACTCTTGGCCTAACTGGAAAAGAAACAATCGAAGTTCAAATTGATGAAAATGTAAGACCTCGTGACTATGTAAAAGTAACAGCTACAGACGAAGAAGGAAACAAAAAAGAATTTGAAGTACTTGTTCGTTTCGATAGTGAAGTTGAAATTGATTACTACCGTCACGGTGGTATCCTGCAAATGGTACTTCGTGAAAAAATGAAGGGTTAATAATGAAAGGTGAAAGCGACCGTTCAGCGACGTACAGACTGGACTGAGCCTAGAGGAGATAAAGGAAACACGATGAACGTAGTGAATCGATGTTGACTTATCGTACGGCAGGTGAGGGAAGTCTGCTAGACGTTGGGAGCTGGAACTAGACATGACCTTTATATCTAAGGCAGTTTTGTGGATTTCACAAAACTGCCTTTTAATATTGTCCTTTTACATGGGTAAATTGTTATAATGATAATAGGGAAAACCTTTGATATTGCTTATTTTTTACGGAGGATACAAATGGTTAAAAAAATTATTATTCCACTTATTCTTATTGGCCTTATCGGATATGCAGTTTTTGATTTTGTAGAAGATAAAAAAAGAGGGATAACCGGTATTGAAATTGGTAATATGGCCCCAGATTTTGAACTTCAGCTATTAAATGATGAAAATGAAACAATTCGTTTATCGGATCTAAAAGGAAAGAAAGTTGTTGTTAATTTTTGGGCATCATGGTGTAAACCATGTCGTGAGGAAATGCCTGAGATTCAGGAGTTTTATGAAACGAAAAGTGATGACATTGAAGTGCTTGCAGTCAACATGACAGCATCTGAAGTAAAGGCAGAAAACGCACATGAATTTGTTGAAGGAAAAGGTTATACATTTCCACTCTTAGTTGATCCAAAAAATCAAGCAAGTAGTGATTATAAGGTATTAGGATTACCTGAAACTTTTTTCATTAACTCCGATGGAACGATTAATGATTTCATCAAAGGACAGATGGACCTAGAAATGTTAGAAGCTAAAGTAGAAAAATTAAAGTGAAGATGAGAACCAACTTGATTTGGTTCTTTTTTTTATGCCTTTTTTAGTAAAAATGCACTTCTTTCTAATTTTTAAATAAATTTTCGAAAATTTGTAATAATTTAATCGTTTTTTGGAGATTATTACTATTACAATGGTAGATAGAGGAAGGTGAGAATATTGAGAAAAGTTAGAAAGATTTCTTTTGCAGATTTGGTTAATGAAAACAAACAGCAATTATTGAAAGACCAAGAAGCAATGGAGCGTATTGAGGCGAGACTTGAGCAAAAAAGATTAGAAAAAGCTGAGTAAATTTCCCATCAAATCTTTTATTTGGATAGAGGATCCACTCTTCTTTTTACATGAGAAAGCCCTTTCCGGGTGATAATGTAAAGGAGGAGGGGTAAATAAAATGCCGAAAAATTATCATAACCAATTTAAAAATAACCAAATAGGTACACAACCACGTGGATTTGGTGGAAATAAAGGGAAAAAAATGCAGGATACATCAGGAAAGCATGCTCAGGTTATGCAAACTAAAGGTGAATAATGCTACCATTAGCACACACGTGTAAAGGGGTTGTCCGAAAAGTCATTGAAAAATGACTTTTGAGGATAGCCCCTCGTTTTTTGTTTTTGGATATTACTTATAAAAGGGTTGTTGATTTCCGCTGCAGGTTACTCGCTTTCCGCGGGCGGTCCGGGAGCCTCCTCGTCGCAAGCTCCTGCGGGGTCTCCCCTGGCCACGCTTTTCCCGCAGGAGTCTCGTACCTTCCGCTCCAATCAACAAGGTTTCATTATTCAGTAATATTAGTATTAAAATTTTCTAAAAAAACACACAAAAAAATCATCCTTTTTAGTAAAATGAAGTTATGACACAACATTACTGAAAGGATGATTCTTTATGAGCAATCAATTGATTACTAAAGATAATTATAACATGGAGATGTCTTTATTTCCAGAGTGTGAAGAAGAGAAACAAGTATGTCAAAACACTGAAACCCAGAAAAGCAATAAACCAAAAGAGCCTAACCCTCGTAAGTTAGCCCCTACTTTCAAACCCTACAATAATCGTCAAGTTCATATGATTTATGATATTGAATCTCTTATTTCAGAACATCACGAAGCTCGTGTAGTAGACGAAATGGTTGAGTCAATCCCTGATGAAAAACTATTTTCGTACTATGTAGGTGGTGGCAGGAGTCCCTACCATCCTAAATTGATGCTTAAAATTATTCTTTTTGGCTATTCCCAAAAGGTTTATTCCTGCCGTGGAATCGCCAAATTAACAGAGGAAAATATCCCAGCTATGTGGTTGACAGCGATGCAACAACCAGATTTTCGTACTATTAATGAGTTCCGCGGTGGACGGATGAAAGATTTAATGGATGAACTATTTGAAGCTATGATTCGCAAATTGATTGAAGAGAACTACATATCATTCGAAAATTACTTTTTGGATGGCACCAAGATTGAAGCCAATGCCAACAAGTATAGTTTTGTATGGAAACGGGCCACTTCAAAATTCGAAGAGAAGTTAAAAGAAAAAATTAAAGAAACACTTCAGCATATCCATAAACTAACACAATCAGAAACTCAACCTGAACAACTATCAACCGATCAAGAACAAGAAATTACCGAACAAGAATTAATAGAAGTTGCGGAGGAATTAGAGGTAAAGGTTGATGCGCTAACAGAGGTAATTGAAAATGAAACGGATAAAGAAATTCGAAAAGAAAAAAGACAAGAACGTAGTCAATTAAAGAAATCAATCAAACAAATCCGTGAGGATTTCATACCTCGCATGACTAAATATAAGGAACAAAATGAAACGTTCGGTGATCGGAATAGCTATTCGAAAACTGACAAAGATGCCACCTTTATGCGAATGAAAGAAGATCATATGAAAAACGGACAACTTAAGCCAGGGTATAATGTACAAATGGGAACAGAGAATCAGTTTATTTTGTATTATACAATCCATCAACGACCTACAGATACACGCTGTTTTATCCCTCATATGGAGAAACTGGCAGCTTCTTCTCTGCCCATGCCTAAAGTAGTGAGTGCAGATGCAGGATATGGTAGTGAAGAGAATTATGTCTATAGCGTTGGGGAAGAGAAAGAGCAACGATTTGAGTTTCTTATTCCTTATGGGAGCTATGTACAGGAACAAACACGCAAATACAAGAAAGACATTAAAAATGCGAAAAACTGGACCTATGTTGAAGAAGATGACTGTTTTATTTGCCCGAATGGAATGAATGTAACATTTAAAAAATATCAAAACAAAAAGAATCAGTCTGGCTATGAGCAAAGCTTCAAAATATATGAATGTGAGGATTGTACAGATTGCCCTCTTAAAGCACAATGCACTAAAGCAAAAGGCAATCGACAAGTTCATTGGAATACAATTTTTGAAGAAATGAAAGCAAAGGCCAAAGCAGCCCTTGAATGTGAAGAAAAGACCGCTATCTACGCTCAACGTAAAGTAGAAGTAGAAAGTGTGTTCGGTCACATCAAGGGCAATCGGTCGTTCCGCAGATTTTCATTGAGGGGACTCAACAAAGTGAATGTCGAGTTTGGGATTGTGGCATTAGCCCACAACATACTGAAAGTAGCAGGCATCCGCCAGCTACTTTCAGAGAAAAATCGAACAACTCGAAAAGGCAAGGGAGAAAAACGACTCGTTTTTCTCCCTTGCCTTATTTTTTAGGACTTATGGGACAGCCCCTTTATTTTTTTTCCAGAAATAAAATGATCATAACTGAAGCAAAATAGAGATGTATTTCTAATACATAGGAGGAATAAGATATGACGCACAACAAAGCTAAACCAGATGATAGAAGTGATAATGTAGAAAGACTACAAGACATGGTCCAAAACACGATTGAGAATATCGAGGAGTCACATGATGCAATGCAATTTTCAAATGAAGAAGAGCGCCAGAGAATCGAGGCCAAGAACGAACGCCGTGAAGAATCTATAGCTGCAATGCGCGAAGAAATAAAGGACGAAGCTGCCGCTCGCGAAAATGGTTATAAGTAAAACTTGTAGAGTATGCCACCTTATATGGCATACTCTATTTTTGTAATTTCTAATGAAATCATTTTTAGGGCTTTTCCAACTTATGTTACTATATATGTAAAGCATCTTTAGAACTCAATAGGGAGAGGTTAGAATTGCTCATTTCAAAAAAAGAAGTCGAAGTACGTTATGCAGAAACAGACCAAATGGGTGTTGTTTATCATGCCAATTATTTAGTTTGGATGGAACTAGGTAGAACACAATTAATTAAAGATTTAGGTTTTAGCTATGCAGCAATGGAGAGCGACGGCATTATTTCTCCTGTAATTGATCTACAGGTTTCCTATAAAAAACCATTACGATATGGTGAAACAGCTTTAGTGAAGACGTGGGTTGAACAGTATGATGGTCTAAGAGTCATATATGGCTATGAAATTGTACGCCCAGATGGAGAAGTTTCCGTAAATGCTACATCTTCACATGTTTGTGTTAAAAAAGATTCATTTCGTCCAATTTCGATTAGAAAACATTACCCTGAATGGCATAAGGCATATGAAGATGCAAAAAAGAAAGTTGAATAGAAAAACAAGGCATTTAAGTGCCTTGTTTTATTAGTTACTGCTCTCTTGGTTAAGCCATTGATTCATATGGCGGGTCATTTCATCGTATTTACTTGAAGCATTACTTAATCCGAAGGTGTCGGCATTTTCGAGAGGTACTACCTTAAAGTTTTTGTTATGCCTGTTTGATATAAATGTTGGTGTAAATTGTGGGTTTTGAATACGAATGATGGATTCATCTTTTGATTTTACTTCTTTTATAATTTCAACTTTTAAAACCCCACCAATATCTTTATAATCCCACATCTGTCCAGATAAGAAATTACCTAATGAGTAAATAACGAAGGTTTGATTTCCATCCTTACCCGTTAACCAATCCATCGGTTGTAAGACGTGAGGATGATGACCAATAATGAGGTCAACACCTTCATCTGCAAGTTGTTGTGCTAATTGTTTTTGATGGTCATTCGGAAGTAATTGATACTCATTTCCCCAATGCATACTTACTGACACGACATCCGCTATCTCTTTTGCTGCTTTTATATCTTTTTTTATGAGTTCCATGTCAATTAAGTTAACAAGGTGATCTTTTCCCTTAGGGACAGGTATCCCATTTGTCCCATAAGTGTAGGAAAGAAATGCAATGTTAATTCTATTTTGATTTAATACCCTAATTCTACTTTTATCTTCAGGACTCTGGTACCCTCCTGTATATTCCATTCCAATTTTGTTTAAATAATTTGTAGCACTAATAATTGCCTTTTCACCACGGTCGAGGGTATGGTTGTTCGCAATAGTTACAATATCTACACCAGCATCCTTAAATGCATCAGCTACATCATAGGGGCTGTTAAAACTCGGATAAGTAGATAATCCGATTTCAGTTCCACCAACAATTGTTTCTTGATTAGCAATCGTAATGTCTGCGTTTTCAAGTAAGTGCTTCACATTTGCAATCATTGGTTTGAAATCATATCCATTGTCAGTTTTTGCATCATTATATACGGTGGAATGAATTAAAATGTCGCCAATCGCTGATAGTGTCATTGATGTTGTAAACGGTTTGAAATTCTGCTCAGTCTTTTTGAATTCATGATTTTGAGCAATGTAAGCCTCTGTTTTTGTATTTGCTTTAACATTATTTAGAGTGAAATAAATGCCCAATGGAATAAGTAATAAAATCATTGTACTAATGAGATATTTGGTGTTAAATAGTGTCCTTTTTTTCTTTCTGCTTCGTCTCATATAACATTGCTCCTTACCAGAGTATGATAATTCTACTATAATACAAAACTATGAAAAAATGTTAGAAATTTATCGAATATTGTCAATGATTTGAAAGGTATTTCATCTTTCGAAATAAATCGGCAGGAGATTTTAGAAAACTGTCGAATTATTTGCATGTGGATTGAAATCTAATGAAGTAGGTGTTTAAGGATGAAATTTCAAAAGCCAGATGTAGAACAATTTTTTAAAACCTTTGGGATACAGAATTTTACGATTAGTCCCGATGAAAAACAGGTAGTATTTAGTACAAACTTAAGTGGAAAATATAATCTTTGGGGAATCGACCTGCCTAATCAATTTCCATATCCATTGACTTTTAATGATCAAAGCTGTCAAGAGCTTACTTATGATAAAAATGGTCAATTTTTAATTGCGGGCTTTGATAAAGATGGCGATGAAAATACACAGTTATATGCTATTCAGCCGCAGGGTGGAGAATTAAAGCCTATACGAATTCAGGAAGGGCAGAGACATATGATTGCACTCCTGTCTAAGGATGGGAAGGAATTATACTATACTTCAACAAAGGATAATGCAATGTGTTTGAATTCATATTGCTATAACCTCGAAACAGAAGAAGAATTGGTTATGAACGTGGGAAAAGATGCAGCGACCTACTTGTTAGCGCTTAGTCCAGATGAAAGTAGTCAAATCTATTTAAAGCATTTTGCCAATACATATTCCTTAGCTTTTTTACATAAAGATGGCACCGAAGTACGCTTAACACCAGAGACAGAGCAACAGCACACTGTGTCTGATGTTCTATTTACATCAGATAGTACGATTTACCTATTAACGGATTATAATGATGATTTTTCATATCTTGCTAAATATGATGTGACAACAAACACATTTTCTAAAGTTGCTTCATTTGAAAAGGAAGAAATGAAATCAATTCAATATAACAAACAATCTCAAACAATCTACATTGTGAGTGAAAAAGGTGTTGAGGATTTTCTCTATAAATATCATATTGAAACAGGAGAAGTAGAAAAGTATAATACGCCTTCATCCGTAATTGAAAAGCTAATTGTATCAGAAAATAACAACCTGTATGTCCTAGGGCGTTCTGCTACAAATCCGCTTAACATCTATAAGCGTAGTGCTACTGAAAATATGTGGGAAGCCATTACGAACTATGGAGTTCCTGGAGTTAAAGAGGAAGAACTTGTTCAGCCTGATGTAATCACATATCCTTCTTTTGATGGGTTAGAGATTGAGGCGTTATTGTTTAAGGCAAATAAAGATGTTTCAAATGGACATGTCATTTTATGGCCTCATGGAGGACCACAGGCAGCAGAACGAAAGTCATTTAGGGCGATGTTTCAATTTCTAGTGAATCAGGGTTATAGTATTTTTGCGCCGAACTTCCGAGGTTCCACAGGATACGGCTTGAAATTTGCGAAAATGGTAGAGGGCGACTGGGGACATGGTCCTCGTCTTGATAATATCGAAGGACTTGAATGGTTAATTACGAACGGATACGCAGACCGTGAAAAAATACTTCTGTTAGGTGGTAGCTATGGTGGGTATATGGCACTCTTGCTACATGGTAAACACCAAGAATACTTTAAAGCTGTCATTGACATCTTTGGACCGAGTGATTTGTTCTCATTTATTAATTCGGTTCCAGAGCACTGGAAGCCTGTTATGAACCAATGGGTTGGCGATCCGGTGAAAGATCGTGAGAAGTTAATAGAGTTTTCACCAATTACCCATTTAGATGGCATGGTAAAACCAATGTTAGTTATCCAAGGGGCCAACGACCCACGTGTTGTAAAAGCGGAATCTGATAAAATCGTAGAGGCATTGCAAGATAAAGGTAGGGAAGTTGAATATTTGGTTCTTGAAGATGAAGGGCATGGATTCTCGAAAAAAGAAAATGAAATCAAAGTAAATCGAAAAATACTAGAGTTTTTTGATCGATTTATTTAAAAAAGAAAGACGTGTGACTTTCGAAAGGTCACACGTCAAATTTCCTATTTATGGACATAAACTCGGTTTATAGCCATTTAATTTTCGGTTCTGTTTTATTCTTAATTCGTGCGATGTTTGCTCGGTGGCGATAAAACACGAAAACGGCAAGTAATGAGACTACAATGATAAGCGGGTAATCAGTTTTAATAAAAATACTATAAACAATACTGAAAGACACGCAATAAATGGAAACTAGCATTGAAGATAGTGAAACCATTTTCGTCAATTTTAAGAAGATAAAAAAGCAAAGTAAAGTTGTAATAAAAAGGATTGGGTTATAACCCAACAGTACCCCGCCAGAGGTTGCGACTGCTTTTCCACCTTTAAAACCTGCAAAAATTGGGTACATATGACCTACAACAGCCACCATTCCAACTAATAATGGAAAATAATCTGGAAAGGACCCATTCAAAAATAGAGCGGGAAGTAGAGTTGCTAATGTCCCTTTTAAAATGTCTGCACTTGTAACGATTAAGCCTGCCTTTTTCCCAAGTGTCCGAAACGTATTTGTCCCACCTAAATTTCCGCTACCATGCTCCCGAATGTCTATACCATAGCCAATCTTCCCAACGATTAATCCAGAAGGAATCGAACCAAGAAGATAAGCAAGGAGTATAATAATAATATTTAGTACCATACTCTTAACTCCTTTAATAAAATAATAAAGATAATTGCTTCTTGACACATTGTATCATTCTTTCTAAATAATACCATGCTTGTACAAGTATTCTCATTATACAAGATATTTTTACTTACAATGATTTTTTCTTTTAATTTCGACAAAAAATATTGAAAAACGATGCAGAAATATTCAAATACGTTGAATATCAAAATAAATGCAGGAATATCTAGGCTTGGGACCGAAATACTATGAGAGATATCATCTGTTAGAATATATAAAGGGAGGACCCAATAAAATGTCATTGGAAATTCCGACTCGTGCTGAACTCGGTAACATTTTAAAGAAAAGTAAACGGATTGCTGTTGTTGGTTTATCTGATAATCTTGAAAGAACTTCCAATATGGTAAGTAAGGCTATGCAGGATGCTGGGTATGAAATCATACCTGTAAATCCAACTATTGACGAAGCATTAGGTGTAAAAGCCGTTAAATCAATAAAAGATATCGAAGGACATATTGATATTGTTAATGTTTTTCGAAGATCGGAATATTTAATGGATGTTGCGAAAGAATTTGATGATATTGATGCGGATGTGTTTTGGTCGCAGCTTGGATGTGTTAGTGAAGAAGCATACAACTATTTGAAGGAACGTGGGATTACTGTGGTAATGGATCGTTGTATAAAGGTTGAACATGCTTTGACAAAATAACAAACCATGAGATAAAATCCTTGTTCTTATACAAGGATTTTATCCTTTTCGCGAGAAACGGTTTGCGAAATTTCGATAAAGATATAAAATAAAAGGTGAGGCATTAAAAAACAAAACGTTTGTTCTGTTAAGTAAGAAACAACTAAATTAGTGATACTACTTATATAGAGAGAGGCTATTTATTAGCTATGTACTTGGGTTAAAAGTTAAAAACCCAAGTGTTTTGTATATGAAAGGGGTATGTTTTTTGGCTAAGCAACAATTTGACTACAATGATGATGCAATACAGGTATTAGAAGGCCTTGAAGCCGTTAGAAAGAGACCTGGTATGTATATTGGAAGCACTGATAGTAAAGGACTTCACCACCTCGTTTATGAAATTGTAGACAACTCGGTCGACGAAGCCCTATCAGGTTATGGGAATCACATCATTGTTAGAATCCATAAAGACAATAGTTTAAGTGTCCAGGATAAAGGACGTGGAATGCCAACTGGCATGCATAAAATGGGTAAACCAACACCTGAGGTTATTTTTACTGTGCTACATGCAGGCGGTAAATTTGGACAAGGTGGGTATAAAGCAAGTGGAGGTCTCCATGGGGTTGGAGCATCGGTTGTTAATGCATTGTCTGAATGGCTTACAGTCACGATTAAGCGTAATGGATTCGTATATGAACAGCGCTTTGAAAATGGTGGCAAACCTGCTACTACCCTTGAGAATATCGGAAAAACAAATCAATCGGGTACCACGATCCATTTTAAGCCGGACCCTACGATTTTTAGTACGACTACATTTAATTTTGAAACATTGAGTGAGCGCTTAAGAGAATCCGCCTTTTTATTAAAAGGGCTAAAGATTGAGATCTTTGATGACCGAAATGATTTCCATGAGGTTTATCATTATGAAAATGGGATTGAAGCGTTCGTAGAATACTTGAATGAGGAAAAGGATGTACTACATCCTGTCGTTTCTTTTGAAGGGGTTCAGAACCGAATTGAGGTAGATTTTGCGTTTCAATTTAATGATGGTTATTCAGAGAATATCTTATCCTTTGTAAATAACGTAAGAACAAAGGATGGAGGTACACATGAAGTTGGATCAAAAACAGCCTTGACCCGTGCTTTTAATGAATATGCTCGTAAAACAGGCCAATTAAAAGAAAAAGATAAAAATCTTGATGGTTCTGATATTCGCGAGGGATTAACGGCTATTGTATCCGTTCGTATTCCTGAAGAATTATTGCAATTTGAAGGACAAACAAAAGGAAAGCTTGGAACCAGTGAAGCACGCTCAGCTGTCGATTCAGTTGTTTCCGAAAACCTCGCTTACTTTCTTGAGGAAAATCCAGATGTAAGTACCCTTCTTGTTAAAAAATCGGTAAAAGCTGCTCAAGCAAGAGAAGCAGCAAGAAAAGCAAGAGAAGAAGCAAGAAGCGGAAAGAAACGAAAGAAATCAGAAGCGTTATTAAGTGGTAAACTAACTCCTGCCCAGTCTAAAAATCCCGATAAAAATGAACTTTATCTTGTCGAAGGGGATTCTGCTGGAGGGTCTGCCAAACAAGGACGTGACCGTCGTTTCCAAGCAGTTCTTCCGTTAAGAGGTAAAGTTATTAATACAGAAAAAGCAAAACTTGCCGATATCTTTAAAAATGAAGAGATCAATACAATCATTCATACAATTGGCGGTGGCGTTGGAGCTGATTTTACTATTGCTGATATCAATTATGATAAGATTGTTATCATGACAGACGCAGATACCGATGGTGCACATATTCAAGTACTGCTTTTAACCTTCTTTTATCGATATATGAAGCCATTAATTGAAGCGGGTAAGATATATATTGCGTTACCACCGCTTTATAAGGTAAGTAAAGGAACAGGTAAGAAAGAAGTCATTGAGTATGCATGGAATGATAATGAATTAAAGCATGCCATCGCTAAAGTCGGAAAAGGGTATATGATTCAACGCTATAAAGGTTTAGGAGAAATGAATGCCGACCAACTTTGGGATACAACAATGAACCCTGAAACGAGAACGCTAATTCGAGTCCGTATCGATGACGTAGCAAGGGCTGAACGAAGAGTAACAACACTAATGGGCGATAAAGTTGAACCGCGCCGTAAGTGGATTGAATCAAATGTTGCCTTTGGTCTTGAAGATGATTCGAATATTTTGGACAATGAAAATTTATCGGTCGTAGAAGGGGAGTAACAATAAATGGTACAAACAGAACAATACCGTGATCTACCTCTAGAGGAGGTAATTGGAGATCGCTTCGGTAGATATAGTAAATATATTATTCAAGATCGTGCTTTACCAGATGCAAGGGATGGTCTTAAACCCGTTCAAAGGCGAATCCTTTATGCCATGCATGTTGAAGGTAATACAGCTGAAAAAGGTTTTCGTAAGTCGGCTAAAACCGTTGGTAATGTAATTGGTAACTACCATCCTCACGGTGACACATCTGTATATGATGCGATGGTTCGTCTAAGTCAGGATTGGAAGGTTCGGAATGTCCTGGTGGAAATGCACGGAAATAATGGTAGTAATGATGGTGATCCACCAGCAGCTATGCGTTATACGGAGGCACGTCTTTCAAGTCTTGCTTCCGAGCTGTTACGTGATATTGAAAAAAACACTGTTGAATTTATTCCGAACTTTGATGATACAAGCAAAGAACCAGTCGTATTACCAGCGATGTTCCCAAACTTACTTGTAAATGGTTCTACTGGAATTTCAGCAGGTTATGCTACAGATATTCCGCCTCATCATCTAGGAGAAGTTATAGATGGTGTCATCAAGCGTATAGACAATCCAAACTCAACTGTTGATGAACTCATGGAAGTGATTAAGGGGCCAGATTTCCCAACAGGTGGTATTATTCAAGGGATTGAAGGGATAAAGAAAGCCTATGAAACGGGAAAAGGAAAAATCATTGTCCGTGGAAAAGTAGAGATTGAAGATCTTCGTGGTGGAAAACAACAAATCGTTGTCACTGAAATACCATATGAAGTGAATAAAGCAAATATGGTTAAAAAAATTGACGAGATTCGATTAGACCGTAAACTGGAAGGTATAAATGAAGTACGCGATGAAACTGACCGAACAGGTTTAAGAATCGTTATTGAACTAAAAAAAGATGCAGACGCACAAGGAGTACTAAACTTCCTCTATAAAAATACTGATCTTCAAATAACCTATAACTTTAACATGGTAGCTATTATGGACAGAAGACCAGTATTGATGAGCCTGCCGAAAATATTGGATGCGTACATTGCCCATCAAAAAGAGGTTATTACCAATCGGTCTCATTATGAACTAGAAAAAGCACGTGAACGTCAGCATGTTGTTGAAGGTCTTATTAAGGCGTTATCAATCTTAGATGAGGTTATTGCAACAATTCGTGCTTCAAAGGATAAAAAGGACGCGAAAAATAATTTAATCGATAAATTCGGATTTACAGAGCCGCAATCTGAAGCAATCGTTTCCTTGCAATTATATCGCTTAACAAACACTGATATCACAGCACTTCAGCAAGAGTATGATGAGTTAAATAAAAAGATAAGTGAATTAGTAGAAATTCTACAAAATGAACGCAAGCTTTTTCAGGTCATAAAAAATGACCTGAAGCGAGTAAAAAAAACCTATGCAGATAATCGTCGTTCAAAAATAGAAGACGAGATTGAAGAAATAAAGATTAATCTTGAGGTATTAATCCCATCTGAGGATGTAATTGTAACTGTCACCCAGGACGGCTATGTTAAACGGACAAGCCCTCGATCATATGCTGCATCAAACGGCCAAGATTTTGGCATAAAGGATACAGATCGACTGTTACACAAATTTGAAATCAATACAACCGATACCTTATTGCTCTTTACAAACAAAGGGAATTATTTATATATTCCAGTTCACGAATTACCTGATATAAGGTGGAAAGATCTAGGACAACATGTTGCCAATATCATAAGTATTGATCGTGATGAATTCATTATAGAGGCATTACCTGTTACGAACTTCGAGTTGCCAGAATATCTACTCTTTATCACCAAAAACGGTATGGTGAAAAAGTCAGAGTTAACTATGTATAAAGCACAACGTTATTCAAAACCACTGGTAGCAATTAATCTAAAAAACGATGATGAAGTTGTATCTGTTCATATCACAAACGGCAATATGGATGTCTTCTTAGTTACACATCTAGGGTATGGACTCTGGTTTGGAGAAGAAGAAGTCAACGTTGTTGGTGCAAGAGCAGCAGGCGTTAAAGGTATCAACTTAAAGGATGGCGATTATGTTGTAGCCGGTTCGGTAGTACCACCATCAACGCCAGCTGAGATAAGTATTGTTACACAACGTGGAGCAGTCAAGAAGATGAAAATCGCAGAATTCGAAAAAGCAACAAGAGCAAAACGTGGATTGGTTATGCTTCGTGAGTTGAAAAATCATCCACACCGTATTTCAGGCGCACATTTAGTAACAAATCAAGATGAACTTTTCCTTAAGACACAAAACGGAAAAATCGAATCAGTCGAAATAAAATCCTTACGTCCAAATGATCGTTATAGCAACGGTTCATTTGTAGTTGATACAGATGAAGCGGGAGAAGTAATTGATACATGGATTGTCACAAATGAGGAAAATTCTGAAGAAATAAAATAATGATCGAAAAGCAGCTACTTAAGGGTAGCTGTTTTTGATTATGAAATAATATTGTTAACTAGAAGTATCTATTTTGAAAAATATTTATATTTTAAATATCCCTGCTTTACTGTACAATAATTTTATAAGGATTAGAGAGTAGGTAATTTTGCGAAAATGGTAAAAAAATATATTAATAAAAGAAATATTCTCCTTCTCATAGTAGCAATTGTTTTATTGTATTTATTACCAATGTCAATTTCATTGATTTTGGCCTTTCTAACTGCTCTGTTATTAGAGCCATTAGTAAATTTATTAATCACAAAATACCGATTTAAACGGATTTATTCGGTTACAGTAACATTTGTTATTTTTATGGTGTTCGTTTTATTTTTGGGATACTTATTAGTCAATGTCATCATTAATCAAATGATTACAGTCGTAAAAAATATACCGTTTTATGTTTCAAGTATTGATACAGACCAAATTATTGCAACCTTTGAAAAGTTTGAAACTTATTTTGAGGATTTACCTAAGGAAGTCTTGGATTCTATTATGAATACCCTGTATTCCTTCCAGGATTTATTAATCGTTGCAGCAAGGAATTTAACAGAGGGGACGTTTAGTTTCGTTTCAAGTCTTCCTCAGCTATTATTAGAGCTAATTGTTTATTTAGTGGCAGCTTTTCTTTTCATGAATGATCTACCTGGAATTAAAAACAGGCTTAAAGATATGCTGCAAGAAAGCTCTATTGAAAAAATGAAGATTGTAATAACCCAATTAAAAAAGATATTTGTAGGCTTTTTAAAGGCTCAGATAGTTCTTAGTGGAGTAACTTTTGTTGTTACATATATTGGGCTTTGGATCTTAGATGTTAAGTATCTTCTAATTGTATCCTTGCTCATTGTACTGGTCGATTTACTACCTATATTAGGTACAGGATCGTTTATCGTTCCATGGGCCATTTTCGTATTAATCAACGGAAATACGAAGCTTGGAATAGGATTATTTATTCTTTTTGTACTTATAACCGTGATTCGAAAAATTATTGAGCCGAAGGTTTATTCGCAAAGTTTCGGTATCAGTGCTTTAGCAGCACTCATCAGTATGTACCTAGGGTTTAAAATAATCGGCATTGTTGGATTACTACTTGGTCCACTATTAGTGATTCTTTATGATTCTTTAACAAAAGCTGGTGTCATTAATCTAAACTTTAAATCAGATAAACTATAGAAAAAAGCTACCCATGCAGGTAGCTTTTTTCTTATAAAGAATCTTTTATTTTTGCTTCTAAAAAGCGTTTAAATGCCTCCATATCTTCTAATTTATCGAATGCAGCTTGTGCGGTTGTGTTATTGCCGCCACCTTTGCCATTATAGTTTTTAAGCTCTTGTTTAAATAATTTTCCACACTCAATGGGTAGTGTTCCATTATGGGAGATAAGTAGTTTATTTTCTAGTGTAGATGTAAAAATAACACATTGATTGGACGCCTCATTAATTTGTTTTGCAATTCCTTGAAGTTCTTTTAAAGCTTTTTCATCGAATGATTGGCTAATGATTGAATCATTATGAGATTGAATAAGTTCTTGAGCTAGGTACTGATTAAGTTTCCCTTTTAACTCCTCGATTTCTCTCTGAAATTGTTTGTTATCGGTTTCTATTTTAGTAATTTTTTCGATTAGCCCTTCACGATTCGTGCTATGTTTGTTTGCTAAGGTTGTCAAAACACTATGTGTTGCTTGATAATCCTCTAAAGCGCGGCCACCGAAAATAAAGTATACACGTGTATTTCCTTTGCTTTTTTCCGTTTTTAAAAGCTTCATAAGTCCTAACTCGCCAGTTCTTGACACATGTGTGCCTGCGCATGCAGATGTATCGATACCATCAATTTCAACAATGCGCATTTCATCTCCTTCAACGTCAGGTGTTTTTCGAAGGGGAAGGGTACTCACTTGTTCTTTAGAAACAAAATATGTTCTAATTTCGCGGTTTTCATAGATAGCTTTATTAACCTGCTTTTCAATATGTAGGAGCTGATCAGCATTAAATTCTGGGATACTTAAATCAATTGAAACGGTGTCTTGCCCTAAATGGAAGCTTGATGTGTGTGCATCATATTCTTCAATACAGATGGCTGATAACAAATGCTGGCCTGTATGTTGTTGCATATGGTCATATCGTAGTTTCCAGTCAATTTGACACTTTACAGTCCGGTTTTCAGGGGGATGGGAGAGTTTGTGGTATACCTCTCCGGCTTCTTGATAGACATCTAATACTTGAATATGATCAATCTTTCCAGAATCAGATGGCTGCCCACCACCTTCAGGATAAAAAGCAGTTTCCTCAAGTGTTACAAGACAGAAGTCATCTTTTTTTATAATATTTGTTACTGTGGTTGTCCAATTTGTTAAGTATGGATTTTCATAATATAGCTTTTTGGTCATCAAATTCTCGATCCTTTCAATATAGATAATTAAAACATACAAGAAAAGAAATAAAGATTCAATAATTAAAGCTGTTAGTTGTTATAAAGAAGAGGGAGGAAGAGCAATTTAATGATAAGAAAGGTGGAACAATGAATGGATGAGAATAAATTGATTATGGGAGAAATTGAAGAAGAAGCATTTGTGTTAACGCAATTCAAGCATATGACTACCCAATCTGTAATAAGCAAGGAGAGGCTAGGAGCGATTTGTGATTACTTATCAAGAAAAGTAGATAGTGGGGAAAACGAGCATTATATTACGTTAAATGATCAGATGCCGATTAGGCTTAATCAAGCTGAGATGAAGGAGTTATTAGATGAATTTATAGAAATTCGTGGGAAGTTAAATTAAAAGACGGGAAGATAAGGATTAGAAGAAAAGGTGAAAGTTTAACATAATAATATTATGTAAACCAAAATCTGAAGAAACACGAGGGAGGGCTGGAATTAATCATTATGATATTTTTTAATGATAAATTCCATTCCGATTTCAATTAATGTGTTTGCATGTGTATGAAGTCTACGTGCACGATCTTTTAGTTGTTCATATTGTGAATTACTAAATGTTGTGCCCATTTTGATGCGATCTTTAGGTTTAACTGGGGATTTATATTCTTTAGGTTTCTTATAAGTATCTAATACGTAATCAATTCCTTCAGTTAGTAATTGATTGAACGGAACTTGTTTATGGTTTGCTATTTCTTTAATTTGTTCAAGTAAACTGCGGCTAACAGTAGTATTTTTGGTAACACGATCGGCATTATGGTGTCTAATTTTACTTTCATAAGGCATTTGTAGATCAGCTCCTGAGTGAAATTATATATGTAGTTAGATATGTAAGTTAATGAAGAACGCAATTAATAAAGCTTATGGAATTTGTGTTAACTTGATTATATCATGGATTTGCTGTTAAATTTACGGTTTTATCTAAGTTCCTAGAATAGATATTATGTAAACTAAATAAAAACTGAACGAATTACTTATCTTGTCATATAGAGAATGAATACTGTAAAGTAAACCTCCTTTATATCATAACATCATAACAAAAATACCTCATTCAGCATAGGCGATCGAGGTATTTTTGAGCAGAAAACGTTATATGCATTTATTACGAGCAACTTGTTTATGCACTATGGGAGATTTGCTGTTGATAATTTTTGGGCAATACTAATAAACTTACGACCGCCCCTATTGCTAGTATACCAAATGAAATACCCCAGCCTACAATTTCATTTGAAAATGAACTTAAAACAAATCCAAACACGCTAGGAGAAATAATTGTAATACTGTAACCAAGTACTTGTTGCATACCTAATGCTAATCCCATTGTATTTTGTGTACTCAATTCACTTATGGCTACAGAGTAAATAGGAGAATCGCCAGCTACAGTGATTCCGTATATAATTCCAATTATTATGATAACTGAGAAGGGTATTGAAGATATCCAACCAAAAATAAACGAAGAAAGTAATCCAGTTAAGAGTAATGGCTTTAGTGCTTTTACTCTACCGATACGGTCTGACAACTCTCCCCCCATCCACGTACCAAGTGCTCCAATGACGATAAATATTCCAGCCCAAAGATTTCCAACTTGCTGAGCCTCCTTAATTGAGAACCCATGAGTCATGGCTGTGAAGACCATAAATGGCCCGACCCATCCCCAAAAAGCATATAGTTCCCACATATGTCCAACATATGCAAGATTCATGGCTACCAATTTTTTATTTTTAAATAATGATTTTAATAATGTAATGGACATCTCAGGCGGTGATTTTGGCATTTCTGGATTCACTTTATATAGTAACATCATTAGCGCAGCCAAAAATGAACCGAGAGATGTGATAATAACAACTTCTCGCCATCCAAAAAATGAAATTAAGGGGGAAGAGAACAATAATGAACTCCCTGATCCAACTACTAAAGCACCAACATAAATTCCAAACGTTTTTCCTCTTGAATGAGGAGGATAAATACCTGATAAGTACTTTAATCCAGGTACATAGATACCACCTAAACCAATTCCAGCTAAAATTCTAAAAATTAAGCCACTAATATAATCATTTGCAAACAAACCAAATAATAATCCACTTAGGCCAGCAATGAATGCAGATATAATAAAAATTATTCTGGGATTAATTCGATCAGACAGGTAACCGAAAAAAAATACAGAGATTACGTAACCAAATTGGAATGAGGATAAGATTATCCCAGCTTGACCAGATGTTAACTCCCACTCACTTTGAATTAAAGGTAATACTGCAGAATAATTAAACCATATTAACATAGATAAAAATTGTGCACACGAAACTAGTAACAATGGGAATATAGAAAGATGTTTCATTTCCTCCCCCTAAAATTTGAAGTTAAATATAGCGGAGTACTCACAGTATTGTTTGTTCCAATTTATTAAAACTAGAAAGCAAGATAACAATTTATCTTTTATCTTGCTTTCTTATGCATAATGAAATTATATATTTACTTTTTCTTTTGATTGATTTTTTAGCACAATTAGGCCGTCTACTGCCCTATAGCCTTGCCCTTTTGGTAGTACTAACAAAGGATTAATTTCTACTTCATGTATATATTCTTTATTTTCTGATACAAAAGTTGATAGCCTAACTAAAGCATCGATTAGTGCATCTTTGTCAGCCTCAGCCTTTCCTCTGTAGCCTTCAAGTAACTTAGCAAGCTTAGTTTCATTGATCATCTGTTCTGCCTCATAATGAGTAATTGGCGCTAGTCTTAAACTAACATCTTCTAGTAACTCTACTAAAACACCACCTGATCCGACCATAACGACTGGTCCAAACATTGGATCAACTTTCGCACCTGCTATTACTTCAACCCCTCCTACAACCATTTCTTCTACAACAACTCCATTAATTGTTGCATCAGGGTGTTTCATTGATACATTTGTGATAATATCATTAAATGCTTTACTCACTTCTTGTTTAGATTTTAAATTAAGCTTTACACCACCAGCGTCTGATTTATGCGGAATTTCCGCTGATTCAACTTTTAAAACTACTGGATACCCAATGTTATCCGCAATTGCCACAGCGTCCTCTGCTGATTGCATCAATGTTTTTTGTGGTACTCTTATTCCATATTCGTTTAATATACTTTGACTCTCGCGCTCTGTAAGCACTCCAACCCTATTTGCCAACACTCCTCTTTTTTCATTATTTAATACTCTAGTATTGGGAATTTGCCCACTCTGTTCCTCTTTTTGTTTCAAGAAATTAGAATAGGTAATTAAATTTTGGATTGCTTTATATGTTGGAATCGCACCTGTTAATAAAGGAATACCTTTTTTCAACAGCATTTCTCCAACCTTTTTATCTGCTCCACCTGCATTAGGAGTAAATAACAATATCGGCTTTTTGTATAATTTAAAACAATCTAGCATACTCTCAACAACAACTTTTGTTGTTTTATTATTATTTAAAGCGCTTTCAGTTATGTCCATTTGCGAAACTCCAATAATATCTACATTCTCATCTTGTGCAATTGCATTCAAACAAGAGCTATACATATTTTTATCAAGTGCCGCATTTCCAGTCGTATCTAGTGGGTTTCCTATAGATCCGAATTCTGGAAGAATATTTTTCAAACTTTCTTTTGTTGAAACATTGAAGTCAATAAAGTTAACCCCTAATTCTTGCCCTATGTCGGAATACATTCCTGCTTCACCACCTGATGTGGTAGTGATAGCGACACCTGATCCCTTTGGATAGACACCGTTAGAAAATAATATTGTTGTTTCGATCAATTCATCTATATCGCTAACTCGAATGATCCCTTTTTGCTTAAACATTGTTTCGATTACTTTATCACTACCAGTCATACTACCGGTATGTGCGACTGCTGCCTGAGCTGCTTTTTCAGACTTTCCAACCTTTACGAGTATAATAGGTTTTCGGTTCTTATAAGCAATTTCTGCGGCTTTACTAAATCGTTCTGGATCTTTGATTCCCTCTATAAACGCAATGATTACATCTGTATCGGGATCTGTTGCTAAGTATTCAATATAATGACTACTATTTACAACCATCTCATTCCCACTTGAAATAATTGTGCTAAGGCCTACCCCTCTGTTTCCAAGCTCTCCAGCGATAGCATGCATTAGACCCCCACTTTGGAAGACGCCACCAACATTTCCTTTTTTAAGTCCATCTGGGAAGAAAAAACCATATGCTGAAAAGTTATTAGCTGCACTAATTAATCCCAAACAATTTGGTCCAGCAATTGCTAATCCACTTTCTTTAGCAAAACTAATAAGTTCCTCGGACTTTTCGCTTCCCGTACCTTCTCCTTCTCCAAATCCACTAGTAATTACAACTGCACCCTTTGCTCCCTTTGCTACAGCCTCTTTCAGAGTAGGGATTACATAATCACTAGGAATACTAACGTAAACACTATCAATTTTTGTAGGAATATCACTTATACTTGGATAACATTTTTGACCGTGGACTTCTGTGTACTTTGCGTTGACAAAGTAAATTTCACCCGTATATCCAATTTTCATTAAGTTTTGATAGGCTAGAGTGGCTCTATTATTTTTAGGCGATATTCCTACTAATGCTATAGAATTCGGCCTGAAAAGCATTTCCAGATTCATTTATATCCCCCCTGCACACCAGATATTATATTATTCAAATCCATCATTTGCTTTTTGTAAAAAGGCCTTGAGTCCATCTCTTTTAATAGATTCCCCAACTTCTGCAACGTCAGCAGGTTTGTTTAAGAAGAACATGGCAATTGCAGCTTCCAGGTTATAGTCTAGGGACTCTTTTATATTCATCATTTCATAAATTTTGTTAATGGTCACTTTTGTAATTTTTAAAGCTGAAGGTGGAATTTTAGCCATTTTTTCACCTAATGAAATTGCCTCATCTAATAAACGTTCTTGGGGAACAACACGGTTAAAAATACCTATACGATACCCCTCATTAGCATCTACTGAATCACCAGTATATAATAGTTCCTTAGCTTTTCTCATTCCTACCACCCAAGGCATCATTAATGTTGGTGGTGCTGCACCAAAACGAATTTCTGGTTCGCCAATTACAGCTTGCTCTGATGCAATAGCAAGATCTGCTGAGAACACCCAATCGGCGGCACCTCCTAATGCATAGCCATCAACTGCAGCTATCACTGGTTTTTTCAGATCCCACATTTTTAATGAAACTCTTAATAAAGATTCTAAATGTTCTCTCCAAACTTCAGCAGGTTCTTCACCAATTGGATTTGGCATTGAGTAAACTTCTTTTAAATCAACACCAGATGAGAAATTATTATTAGCACCTGTTATCACAACTGATTTAACATCATTGTTTTTTTCAAGTTCATCCAATGCGTTCCACACATCTTTTGTTAATTGTTCACTAATTGCATTTAATTGTTTAGGACGATTTAAAGTTATTACTCCAACATTTCCAACTACATCACAAATTACAGTCTCATATACATTATTTGCTTTTACTTCTGTCATTATCGTACACATCCTTCTTTTAATTTTGTGTTTCTACTAATATTTATAAGCAAGAATCGTGCCAACTTTAAATATGCTTAAATGTCGTGATTTTTGCTTAATAAATCATGAATTAATAAGTCACATTAAATCATTAATTCATTTTTAATTCATTTATATAAATCATGAGTCTAAAAATGAATCAATCGCTACCTTTTTTATTGGAATTCCATATGGACATGGGATCGCAGGACTGTCCTTGTATGCCTCTACACCCAATTCTACTGCTTTTTTACGGTAATCTATGTTATTCTGCGGATGAAATTGTAGTTGAGCTAATTTTACAAAGAATAGAGGTCCTGATACGCCTTCTTCTCTTTTCTGTTTATAAACACTACTTCCTGACATACAAGCTTGACAATCAGTACATTTACTTACAGCTTCATATTTCTCATCTATTGTAGAAGTAGAATGAGAAATATTTAGTGAACGAGGAAATAATTGCATTTTTTTAATAGTTTCCGTTATTATTGAACGATCAACTATTAAATCTTGTAATATAGGTAGATTTTCAAGCGGTCCCACATTCATATTGTTTTTTACTTTTGTCATACAGGCCATTCGAGGAGCACCATTTACGGTTAGACCACATAAACCGCAATTTTTATATCTACATCCATAACGTACCGCTAGGGGTGGTGTCGCTTTTGTCTGTATGTCTAAAAGTACTTCTAATAAAGTGGATTTACCTTCATCAATTCCCAACTCGTAATTCTCAACCCAAGTTTTAGAATCTATTGTTCTATTTATCTTTAGATTAATTTTACTTTTACTCATTGGAATTCCCCTTTAGTAAGGTAAAAAGATTTCCGTTTTTTAGATGAATTACAATATTTTTCAAGGGTTCAGAATCTTTCATAGCAGGATAATCTTCTCGATAGTGACTCCCCCTAGATTCTTTTCGTTCTAGAGCACTTAGTAAAATACTTTTGGCAGTTTGTATCATGAATCGTAATTCAATTGCTTCTAGTGCCTGATAATTTATGCTTTTGTTCCAATTAACAGAAAGGAAGTGAGACTTTTTTTCTATCTTAGTTAGTAAGTCCATACCGTCTACCAACATTTCTTGACTTCTAATAATACCAGCATATTTCCACATGACATGCCCTAATTCACGCTTTAGCTTTATAGTGTTTTGTTCTCCGTGTTGGTTTGCTACATGGTTTATAAAATTATCTTTCTCTTCTTCTAGATAGTCTTTACTTAATTTTTTTATAGATTCATACTTTCCTGCAACTTCATTTCCTACAATTTTCCCAAATACTAATCCATCAAAAAGTGACATTGAACCCATTCTACCAGCACCATGAATTCCTCCTGCGGTTTCACCAACCGCCATAAGCCCATCTACAGATGTATTCCCTTTATTATCAATCAATAGTCCACCCATTATATAATGTTGTGTCGGTAGTACTTCAAAACATTCCTTCCACTGATATGCCTTAGTTCCATTTGCTAGCTTTAATGGGTCTAAAGAACCAATTGTTTTCCAATTCTCCCAAGATTCCTCTCCATCTTGATAATTACGATTGGCAGTTGGATCCAGCCATACTCCTCCATTTGGTGTAGGATGTCCCTTCATAATTTCAAGTGCAATTGTTTTACTAACTTCTTCTCTTGTTTTATTAGATAAGTCAGAACAAATAATTTCACCTTTATTGTTCCTTAATACTCCATAAGGTCCTGCTGCAGAAGTATCTCCCAATTCTATTCCCAACATTCCTTTTGGATAAGTAATCCCAAAAGGCATAAATTGGATTTGTTCCATGTCGATTAAATGTGCCCCAGCATTTAACCCAATTGCGTACCCGTCGCCAGTAGCGCTTCGCATATTATCTGTGTGTGGGAAATACAACATCCCTCCTCCACCTGAAGCAAGTATCACCCTCTGAGTTAAAAGAGCCTTCCATTTTCCTTTTATCCAATCATATAGCAATACACCATGAACTTTGTTTTCATTAAGAATGATTTTACAAGCAATGACCTCTTCAAAAATATGAATATTTGTATCTAATAATTTGCTTCGCAACGTATTAGCAAGTAATAAACCTCTTTGATAAGAGAGCATTGTTCTAGCTTCTGAGTGCCCAGCAGGTTTTATCTTTTTCCTTTGATCACTCATATTATGATCTGATACAAAAAGGTGCCCCCAGGATTCAATTAACTCATGTACACCTACACTATTATCAAGTAATTTTTCTAGTAGATGGGTTTGATTAAGGTTTTTTCCAGACTTTATCATGTCTGAACTTAACGTGTGTTTATCCGATCCAATGGTACTGATAATTCCACCTGATATTCTGGTGTTCCCCCAACCTAGAGGTTCTTTAGATACCAAACATACCTTAGCATCTGTATTAGATGCTACGATACTCGCCATCATTCCAGCCACACCACTACCTATACAAACCAGATCATGGTTAAGAATTTCCATATATTAAATACCCAAGTAGCTTTCTTTTACTTTTTCACTATTCAACAGTTCTTCAGCTTTTCCCTCAGTAACGATTTTTCCATTGCTTAGCATATACGCTCTATCTGCAATTTTTAAGGTCTGACGTACATTTTGTTCAATCAATAATACAGTCATCCCCATATCACGAAGTTCTTCAACTATTTCAAATATCTGTTTTACTAATAAAGGCGCTAGTCCTAGAGTTGGTTCATCTAATATAATGATTTCTGGCATGGCCATTAGTCCTCTGCCGATCGCACACATTTGTTGTTCACCACCGGACATAGTACTAGCAAGCTGTTTTTCACGTTCTTTAAGTCGAGGAAATAGTTTGAAAACCCTTTCTATATTTTCGTTCTTTTGAGCCCGAGCTCGTTTTGTATAGGCTCCCATTTCAAGATTTTCTTTTACAGTTAAAAACGGAAAAAGCTGTCTACCCTCGGGCACCTGTACTATTCCCATTTCCACCCTTTGATGCGCCGTATATTCATTTAGTGATTTGTTTTTAAAACTGATTTGGCCATCTACTCGGTCAATTAAACCTGATATAGCTCTTACAATTGTTGATTTTCCTGCTGCATTTGCACCTAGTAGTGCTACAATTTCACCTTGGTGTACTTCAAGATGAGCGCCTCTTACTGCTTGTAAATCACCATAATAGGCATCTAAATTTTCGATTTTCAGCAAATTAATCACTCCCTAAATAGGCATCAATCACTTTTTGGTTTGAAGAAATTTCTTCTGCCGTTCCCTCAGCAAGTTTTTCTCCATAGCAAAGCACAACAACTTTTTCAGACAGTGACATTAGTGCGTGCATATTGTGTTCTATTAATAATACAGTTAGCCCTTCTTTATGCAATTTTCCAATAATTTCCATCATTTCTATGGTTTCATCGTCGTTTAATCCACCCATTACCTCATCTAACATAATGACTTCTGGATTTGTAGCGACTGCACGCGCAACCTCCAAGCGCTTTCTATTACCTAATGGTAATGAATTTGCCGGTTGGTCTATAAATGGACTTAGTCCTACCAAATCGATATATTCTCTTGCCTTTTCCCTTGCTTTACTTATGTTGTTTTCTTTGTTAAGAACACCTATCATTACATTATCTAAAACTGATAGCCCGCCAAAAGGTTTGACTATTTGGAATGTTCTTGAAATTCCACTTTTACATATTTCATGGGATGATAATTTTGTAATATTTTTACCTTTAAAAAAAACTTCTCCTTCAGTTGGGTTTAAAAAACCTGTCATCATATTAAATAATGTTGTTTTTCCAGCACCATTTGGCCCAATCACACCTATAATCTCATTCTCTTTGATTGTTATATCAACCTCTTTGATTGCCCAGTTACCACCGAATCGTTTCCCTAATTTTTTTACTTCAAGCAATGTCTCGTTTTGTTTCATTTTGCTTCACCCCATTCCATCGTAAAACCTTCTTATTTTTAAACCAACTTATCTCAGCTAATCCTTTTGGTTGAACTAATACAACGAGTAGCAAGATTAAACCAAATATGAATAGATGGAGTCCTGCAATTTCTGATGTATATCCACGTAGTAATAACTCTAGTGGCGTAAGTAAAATTGCACCTAGAACTGGGCCAATTGGTAAATTCATACCTCCGACAATTGCAATCATTGCGATTTTTATCGAAATTGAAAGCATTAAAAAGTTTGCAGGTTCAATAAAAAGAATATATTGAACTAAAAATGTTCCACAGATAGCTGTTAAAAATGCACTTAAACTAGTTGCAAATAGCTTCAAAAATTTTATGTTGATTCCAAGAGAACTTGCAGCATCTGGATCTTCTCTCATTGCAATAAGATAGTATCCAATTTTTGAATTTTTTATATAAGATGAAATTAAAAACACTACAAACATTAAAATAAAACTTAATATGGCGTAGGTATTTGCATCTTCAAAAACAAAATTAATAAATCCTGTTTCAAATGGAATTTGGAGACCCATTGAGCCATTTGTGATATCTCTTAACTGTGTTGATGAAATAAAGACAAGTTCGGCGAAAGCAATCGTTGCTAATGTGTAGAAAGGTCCCTTTAATCTAAAGCATAGAACACCTATAAGTAGAGCAAACAATGCAGCTATTATTCCACCGAGTATCATACCAAACCATGGAGAAACCTCGAAATTTATATATAGAAGTGTAGATGTATATGCACCTACTCCTAAAAATCCAGCATGACCTAAGGAAAATTGTCCTGCATAACCACCAGAAATATTCCAAGCACTTGCCAGGGCAGCCCATATAAAGGTCATTGTAATAATATCCAGTATAAAATCACCTTGCACAAAAACAGCAAGCAAAAATAAAATTCCAAAAAAGTAATAAGTTTTAGGAATATCTAATAATTTATTTTTCATAAACTACAGCTCCTCTGCTCCGATTTGCCCAAAGAACCCTTGTGGTCTGAAAACCAATAATAAAATAAATACCGAGAAGTAAACAGCTTGTTTCCAACCTGGATCAATATAATACGCACTAATTGTTTCAATTACTCCAATTATTAATCCACCTAATAGTGCTCCTGGAATACTACCTAACCCACCCATAACAACAACTACAAAGGTCATTAATACGAAATTTACTCCGATTGTCGGAAACACTGGATACATTGGCATCAATAATGCAGCGCTTAAGCCTGTTAATGCTGTACCAATTGCAAATGTAAATGCATAGACTTTTTTAATATCAACACCCATTAGAGTCGAGGACATACGATTTTGAGTTGTGGCCCTTATCGCTTTACCAATCATTGTTCGTTTTAAGAATACAAACATAAAGGCACTTACAATCATAGAGATCACAAAGGCTATAAGTTGAGGAAGACCTACTAATATTCCACCACCGATATCTAGGGCTTTTGTTGTCATAGGAGTTTGTACTCGAAGGAAGTTACCACTAAATATCATAAGAGCACCGCTCGTTAGCATCATACTTAATCCTACTGTTACAAATATTTGTGTTACATGTTCTGCTCCTATTAATCTCTTTATCAGTATTTCATTTAATAACCAACCAATCGCAAACATCAACGGCGTTACTATTAAAATGGCATAGTATGGTCCGATTTGTAGTGTAGAATATAAAAAGAATGCGATGTACATCCCACACATGACAAACTCACCATGCGCAAAATTTACAATCCTCATAACGCCAAAGATTAATGTAAGTCCAATAGCCATCAGGGCATAGACTCCACCAAGCAAAATGCCTCCTAGTATTAACTGTGTAATCAAATATTATACCTCCCTTGTTTTTTGTTGAAATAATAGGGGTCTATACTTCTATAGACCCCTATTATTTAATTTGAAAGTGGAATTTTAATTGGTTCGGTATTGGCAAACTCATCTGGCCAGACTAACTTAAAATCACCATCTTGCCACTGCATTATGATTGCTTTTGCTCTGTTATTTTGTCCTGCATGGTCTTCATCAGGGCCATTAAATTTGGCTCCGATACCATTTGGAAGTCCACCCTCGGGAATATCGATATTCAGCAAGGCTTCTTTAATACCTTTTGAATCAAGGCTTTCAGCATTTTGTAATGCTTCGTGGAATAGGACCCATGCTGCATTTACAGCCCTCCACGTTAATCCAGTTGGCTCAGTACCTTTAATCTCATGCCAGCGTTCCAAAAACTCATCTTGTATAGCTTTAGCCTCTTCGGAAAGTAATTCTGGATTTGGTAGGGAAGGGGCTTCAGCAACAAAGATTCCGTCAGCATCGTCTCCAAGTTTTTCTGCAAAGTCAGCTAATGCGTAACCTGCTGCAGTTCCAACAATTGCTTTCGGTTTAAAGTCTAGTTGTTTTGATTGTTGTACAAACAAGATAGCATCATTAATATAAGAGGCAGCAAAAACTATGTCAGGATCCAATTCTTTATACTTGTGAATTGTTGAAGATAAGTCATTTGTTGTTGAATTATAGCTATCAATAGATAGTACATTAAATCCAAATTCATCAGCATGTTTTTCAATAGCTTTTGCTGCTGATGTACCGAATGAAGATTCTTCATGCATGACAACAACCTTTAATTCTTTTGCATCAATTCCTAACTTTGGAGAAATGACATCATTGGCAAATTCTGCAGCACTTACTCCCATCATGGAAGCGGTTTCAGTTACTCTGATGATATTTTTGAAGCCCCTTTCGGTAATTTCATCTGAAACTGCATTTGCCTCTACATAAACCACATTACTTCTCTCGGCAACTTGTGTAGCGGCCATTGAAATTCCACTTGAGTATGATCCTAGAATTGCTGGTACCTTTTCATTAACAATTAGTCTTTTTGCTTCATTAGCTGCCGCTGTAGCATCTGGTGCATCAGCTTTAACTAATTCGATTTTTTTTCCATTGATTCCACCTTCATCATTTACCATATCTGCAACAACTTGAACAGCATCGTATGAATCGTTTCCTAAAAGGGCAAGTGGTCCAGTTAATGGAAATAATACCCCAATTCTGATTGTGTCACCTGACTTTCCTTTGCTATCTCCTCCCGAACTATCAGATGAACAACCTGCAAACAACAGCACCAAGCTTATTAATAAAGCAACAAACCCTACTTTCTTACGGTTTTTCATAGAATTCCCCCTTTAATTATTTGAAAAGAGCATACATTCTGTTATCCTGGATAAAGGTCTCAAAAGAATGCTCAAATTTCCTAGTTTTTTGTTTGATTTAGTACACTGTTTTAAAAACTGGTTCTCACCTTAATAACCTTTTTAGTAGTTTCCCAGAATTGGTTCTCGGGAGCTCATCAACAAACTCGATTATTTCAGGCACTTTAAATTTTGCAAGGCGAGACATTAAGAAGTTATTGATTTCTTGTTCGGTTAAATAAAATTCTTGCTTTATCATGATAAAAGCTTTTATTACTTCTCCTTTTTCTTCGTCGGGAATACCTACTACAGCTGTTTCTTGAATACTAGGATGTTCTAAAAGAACTTCTTCAATTTCACGGGGAGAAACAACGAATCCCAAAGTCTGAATAATATCATTTCTCCTATCAACTATGAAAAAATTCCCGCTTATATCTTGGTAACCTAAATCCCCAGTTAAAAACCAGCCTTTAACTAAACTTCTATTTTGAAAAATCTCTTCTTTAACATAACCTTTCATAACCGATTTTGATTGAACTGATATTGCTATTTCTCCAATTTGGCCTGGTGGGAGAACCACACCATATTCATCAAGAATCTGGATGTGGTGATTTGAAAGAGCTCTTCCTATCGATCCCTTTTTCCTGTGGTGTAAATCGGTGTATTCCATGATAATGCTAGCTGAAGTTTCAGTAAGTCCATATGAATCTAGTAATTGAACGTTAAAGTATTTTTCAAATTCCCGTTTAAGTTTGATGGATGAAGAACTTCCACCTGTAATGCCATATCTAAGATTATGAGTAATAATTTTATCCATTTGTTTTAGAAAATTATTTAACCTATAGTAAGTAGTTGGAGTACTCATCATTACAGTAGCTCCCTGCTTTTCGATTCCCCAAATAAGGTCCTGCTCTTTTTCATCTTCTTCAAGTAAAATCAAAGATGCATTGCACCAGACAATGAAATTTAATGCCATAATTTGGCCATATACATAAACTAAAGGAAGGCCAGTGAGCAGTTTATCTTCAGAAGAAAATTTAATAGCCTGTTTTATGGGATTCATTTTAGAAAGTATATTTTCATGAGTTAAAATAACTCCCTTTGGTGTACCAGAAGTTCCAGAAGTGTAAAAGATTACTGCATCATCTCCTTCATTTTGACTAGTCGGAGAATAGTGAGTATTTATTTTAAATAATGAAAAGGGATTAATCAGCTCAACTTCACTTGGGTAACCGCTTACAATGTTATGTGTTGTAAATTGAAAGTCCTTCCCTTTTGAATCGCTACTGAAGAGGGATAATTCTGAAATCAAAAGATTTGATTCAGAATGATACAATATATGCTCAATTTCTTGATCTTTAAGTAAATGATGTATCGGTACACACACTGCTCCAATTTTTAAAATAGAATAATAAGCTACTATAAATTGAACATCATTCGATAATACGAGAGCAATGCGGTCATTTGGTTTAGCTTGAAACTTATTTATTAAATCATTTGCAAATATATTTGACATTTTATCTATCCAACGATAAGAGTAAGAACCACTTTTAGTTATCAAAGCTTTTTTATGTGGTGTTTTAATTGCAGCTTCTGTTAACCAAGTATTAATTTTCATGCCCATTAGCATCACACCTTTAGTCTATTTGCTTTTATATATTGCAAGTACCGTGCCAACCTGTAATCCTCTATTTTTATTGAATTTGTCTTTATATATGTCTCACACATTAATTCAAATGAATTAAAACTAAGTCTCTTTAATTCATTAATAATTCATAATAAACTAAAATTTATGTTTGTACTTTGCCATACTTCTTCTCATAGCTCCGTAATTTTCTAAAGAATGTTGATTGGCTCATGCCTAAGGCCTTTGCAGCTTTATAAGTACTTTGATATCTTTGGTATGTAGAGATTATTGTATGTGCTTCTCGTTCTTCTGCACTTCTAGATAATACAGTACCTGAACTAATTTCTAAAACGTTATTTGCATGATTTAAAATATTTTCTGGTAAGTCATCTGGATAAATTGTCGTTTCAAGGGTTGTAACTACTAATCTTTCTACTACATTTTGCAGTTCACGTACATTGCCTGGCCACGAATATTGTATTAGTTTCGCTAAAGCTTTATCAGATATTTTTCTGTTAATTCCATATAAATCTTTATACTTTTGTAAATAAAACATAATAAGTGGTTCAATATCATCTACCCTTTCTCTAAGAGGTGGTAAGTATATTGGGACCACGTTTAATCTATAGTATAGATCCTCTCTAAATTCTCCTTCTTTAACTAATTGCTCGACATTCCGATTGGTTGCCGCTATTACTCTAACATCTACTTTAATAGGGGTGGAACTTCCAACTCTGGTGATTTTTTTGCTCTGTAAGAAGTGCAGAAGTTTTACCTGTAAGGATTGAGACATTTCACCAACTTCATCTAACAGAATGGTTCCCTTATGTGCCATTTCAATATGCCCTTTTTTTCCATCCTTTTTTGCACCCGTAAATGAACCTGGGGCATAACCAAACAATTCTGATTCTAAAAGCGTTTCCGAAATTGCACCACAATTTATTTCTATAAATGGACCGTTGGATCGCCCGCTTTGTTGATGAATTGTATGTGCCAAAATATTTTTTCCAACCCCCGACTCCCCTAAAATAAATACTGTTGAATCGACATTAGCTACTCTCTTGCCTAGTTGGAATACATCCTTTACATTTTGACTGTTAACAACAATCTCTTTCTGTATGTCATCTAGTGTAGTTTCTAACCCTAAATGAATATCTTGATTTATTGTTGCATGATTATCTTCTCTTGTATTGGATGTCTTATTAAGCGTTTCAGTGATGTCTCTTATACTACAAACCACTTGTGCTACGTCATTTTTTTCTCCAAACACTGGTATTGCTGTTACTACAATATTCCTATTAGAATTAGTCAATTCTTTTTCAGTTACCTTCATCCCTTTTTCAATTGCTTTTTTTGCTGTAATAGTGGAGAAACCTTTTAGATCATAGAAATCATCTATTTTTTTCCCGATTACTTCTTTTAGGGGATAACCATAAAATCTAGAGAAAGCTTCATTTACTTTTAAAAAAACTCCATCTTTGTCTATAACGAATAGTGGATCGTAACAAAGTTCAAATGTTGTTTCAAATAGGTTAAGCTTAATATCATAATCTTGAATACGAATTTTCCACACCTCTTTCATAATAATTAACTTTATATAACAGTTACTTTCATGAGATGTATGCCTCTAATCCATATTTTTGAATTTTCTTTAATATAGTAGTATGACTAACCTCAAGCATATCGGCAGTTCTACGGGCGGATTTGTATTTTCTAAGCGCTTGCTCAACAATATTTTTTTCATATGCTTGAATAAGCTCCTTTAAAGAACCAGAACATTGTGCATTCTCAATTGACTTTATATTTACAAAGGTTATATCTTCAGGCTTTATTGCATTACTTGATGAATAGTGAATGGCTCTTGAAATAACATTATGTAACTCAATGGTATTTCCTGGCCAATCGTAACTTTGAAGTAGCTTTAGTGTATGTGGATGTAGGAATTTTTTATTATATAAGTGCGACTTGTTATACTCGTCTAAATATGAATTTGCAAGAGACAAAATCTCTTTCTTTCTCTTGCGCAGTGGAGGAATATTTATAGGGAACACACTAATTAAATAAAACAGTTCAAAATTAAACTTATTTTCATTTACTAGTTGAAGTAAATCCTTTTTAGAAGAAGTGATGATACGACAATTTACTTTATTGTCATAACACTCACCGATTCTTCTAAAACTTCGATTTTTTAAGGTTTCTACTAACTTGGCTTGAGAAAAAAGGGATAAGTCCGATATTTCTTCTAAATGGATTGTTCCATCTTCTGTTAATTGAAGTAACCCTGGTTCTTCCTTGCTTTTTCCGAATAACTCTAAATTAAATAAGGAATCTGGCATAAATGAACAATTAACTGATACAAAAGGACTGCCTTTATTCTCTCCGTGGTTATGAATAATTCTTGCAAGTAAATCCTTTTCGGTGCCCTCTTCACCATATATCAAAATTTCCTTGTTGTTTTTTGCGAGGGATTCCGCTTTTTCTATACAAATCTTCATATCTATACTTCGATATTTATTGTGCATATAGTATTTTTGATCAATCATTTTGTACCCACCCTTCGTTTTGGAAACTAAACGTTCCAGTGGAAACTATTCTTATTAAACTATTCGTTTTCATTGTGTTTACTTCCTTCTAAAGTGATGTAAAATTTAAAATGTAAATAATATTCTGTGAAAGGGAGCTAAAACAAATGAGTAAAAATGCTGCACTATTAAGAAACGGAATAAATATTAAAGGACTACAGGATTTCAAAAAAGATATTGCAATTAACCCAGAAAACGGGATGATCAATTACAAGGTTAATTTAGAATGGCTGGGTGGTACGAAATCAAAAGTGACGACTACTGGTATTACACTAGGTAATGAAAAGCTTAATCGTAATTTTTCATTCATTATTGATGAACCTGAACAAATCTTAGGTGAAAATACAAATCCGACTCCACAAGAATATTTGCTTGGTGGAATGGGAGGATGTATTCTAGTTGGTTATACTGTAGGTGCTTCAGTATTAGGTATTACTCTCGAAAAACTCGAGGTGGACCTTGAAGCTGATCTAGATTTAAGAGGTTTTACAGAGGTGAATCCAGGCTCTCCAATTGGATTTATAGATGTAAAATATACAATCCGCGTTAAAGGAGATGGCACGAGGGAACAGTTTGAAAGCATTCACCAAAAAGTCATTGAAACATCTCCTAACAGAGCTACTATTTCAAATCCAATTAATGTAATTTGTGATTTAGAAATAGAAGAATAAGAGAATTGATATTTATTAAATAATAATTACAAAGAGTGTTGAGTATGATTTATCAACACTCTTTGTATAATCCTAATTTAAATTTACTACTGTTCTACCTCTTAATTTCCCCTTTAAAATTTTATCCAGTTCCCCTTCAAGTCCTTCTAAAGACACTTCTTGAACAATTTCTAAAAGTGATTCTGGTTTCCAGTCACTTGCAATTTTTTCCCATATTTTCACCCGTGTGTCCATTGGACAGAGTACGGAATCAATACCAAGAATATTTACCCCTCTCAAAATAAATGGAAATACAGTTGTATTAACCTGATTTCCCCCAGTTAAACCGCTTACTGCCACTGATCTTCCATATTTCAAATGACTTAAAATTGAAGCTAGTGTATTTCCTCCAACAGGGTCAATAGCGCCTGCCCAACGTTCTTTGTCTAATGGTCTTACTTCATTAGGAGTAACATCTTCACGTGAAATGATTTCACTTGCACCAAGCATTCGTAAAAAGTCATGCTCACTTTCCTTACCAGTACTTGCTACTACATGAAAGTTCAGTTTTGCAAGTATTGCTACCGCAATACTTCCTACTCCGCCAGTTGCACCTGTAACTAGAACAGGTCCATCTTTTTGAGTCAAACCAGATTCCAGTAAGCGTTGAATCGATAATGCAGCAGTAAAACCTGCTGTTCCAAATATCATTGACTCTTTCAATGTTAGTCCTCTAGGCAATGGTACTACCCATTCCGCTGGAACCCTCGCATACTCGCTAAATCCACCAAAATGGGTCATACCTAAGTCGTAACTAGTAACTAATACGCTGTCACCAACTTTAAATTTCTCGGACTCAGAAGATACCACAATACCTGATAAATCAATCCCAGGAATAAATGGATAAGAACGGACTATACGTCCGTTCGGAATACTCGCCAATCCATCTTTAAAATTGATACTTGAGTACTTAACACGGATAATGACGTCACCTTCTGGGAGTTTATCCAATGTAATCTCTTGAATTCCCTTGGTAAATAGAGCTTCCGTTTTATCTACAATAAAAGCTTTAAAAGTGTCATTCATATTTGAATTTCTTCCTTCATGTTGTAGTTATAGCAAATTTGGTATAACTTCTCTATTTCATCTTCTGTAGGGATTTTAGGATTATTCGCAGGGCTTCCACTAGCTAAAGAATCCTTCGCCATTTTCTTTACAACTTTATTCATTGCTTGTATATCGATACCCCATTCTTTCATATTAGGAATATTGAGGTTCATACAAAGCCTCTTCACCTCACGAACCAGATTTATTGCGATGTCTTTTTTTGCAAGCCCTTTCATTTCTGGATTTAAGTATCTTCCGATTTCAGCGAGTTTTTCATAGCATTCGTCCATACTAAATTCAAGTACTGCAGGTAATAACATGGCGTTTGAGACCCCATGTGGTACATGGAAAATAGCTCCGATTGGCCTTGACATCCCATGTACTAAGCAAACAGAAGAATTAGAGAATGCAATTCCTGCTTTTAAAGCACCAAGCGACATCATTTCCCTTGCTTCAATATCTTCTCCATTTTGATAGGCTCTTTGGATACTATCAAAGATTAATTTAATAGCAGATAAAGCAAACGTATCGGTAAGCGGATGAGAACGTTTTGAAATATAAGCTTCAATCGCGTGTGTAAGCGCGTCAACACCAGTTGCTGCTGTTATATTTTTTGGTGATGATAAGGTTAGCAGTGGATCAACAATTGCTACATCAGGCATAAATGCAGGTTGTTTTATCATCATCTTAACATCTGTCTCTGTATTTGTAATTACCGTTACGTCTGTTGCCTCTGAACCTGTCCCAGCAGTTGTAGGGATAGCAATAAGTGGTGTCGCTCCATTTTTTGCTACTTTTTTGTTGCCAATATATTCACTTATATCCCCTTCGTTTTTAGCAAGAACTGCCACCGCTTTAGCTGTATCAATACAGCTTCCTCCACCTAAAGCAACGATTACATCACAATCTGTTTGTGAAAACAACTCTAATGCTTTAACGACATAATTGTCAGTTGGTTCAGAGTTTACATCTAAAAACGTAGAATATGATATACCTGATTCATGTAAATATTCTTGACATTGATTAACATATCCTAATTTATCCATAATTTTATCACTTATAATTAAAGCTCTTTTTCCTCTTTCACTTACTACTTCGCCAACCTTCATAAAGGAATTTCTACCATAGAAGATTGCTTTTGGCATGAAAACACTATAAAAGGAATCCACAGTAATACCTCCAATCAATATTAATCCGTAGCAATGGTATGTGATCCGTTATCTTTCTGCTTACTATTTAAAAACTCAATCAGAATATCATGTAAAATAAGAAGCGACCTTTTCATTTGTAATTTCTTTTAAGTACTTATATTTCCAATTAGGAGTTCTATCTTTGTCTACCAGTACTGATCTAACACCTTCAAAAAAGTCAAAGTTGTTCATGAAGTTCATACTTAAATTTAATTCCATATCAAAACACTCTTTAATCGTTTTTGATTTTCCTTTTTGTAATTGTTGTAGAGTTACTTTTAAAGAAAGTAGGGACTTAGACAAAAGGGTTAATTTTGTCTTTTCAGCCCAATCGCTACTATCATTATTTAAAGAAACTATAGTCTCTTCGATCGACTCATATTTAAAATGTTTGTTAATTCTATCATAGTTATCGGCTAGCTCTGACGACTCGGTTGAGGATTCTCTACTGTGATGATTTACTATTCTAGTAAGCTCGGTTTCTACTGAACTGGCAAACCAATCATTTGACAAGAGATCAGATTTTAATTTCGGCCAACTTATTGTATCTATTTGGTAGTCGGCGGCTCCAGTATAGATTACATCCTCAGCATTGATTATATTTGAGGTAAGTGCTAAATATCGGCCAATTTGTCCTGGCATTTTATTAAGGAAATAACTAGACCCTACATCCGGAAAAAAACCAATATTCATTTCAGGCATTGCCCATTTTGTCTTTTCTGTGACTATTCTATGGCTACAGCCAATAGATAAGCCTACCCCTCCACCCATTACAACTCCGTCCATATATACTAGAATTGGTTTTGAGTAGTGATGTATAAGCAAATTCATCTGATATTCTGTTGAAAAAAAGGAAAAGGCTTCCTCTTGAATATTTGTATCTCTTAAATCATATAATGCACGCATATCGCCACCAGCACATAAACCTTTCGTTCCCTCACCTGTAATACAAATGAGGACAACACGTTGGTCCACCTGCCAATTTAGCAATTGTTCATAAATAATTCCCACCATCTCAGTATTTAATGAATTTAATACTTTTGGTCGATTTAAGGTAATCCAGCCAATATTATTTTTTACTTCTACTAATACACTTTGTTGTTCCAAAATGGGAAACACCACCTGGTATATTTTCTCTTTACTTCGGAATAGTTAAATAAATTAATAACGAGCTGTTAGCATTTTTTTACGGGTATAAAAATTTATCCCATCTTTACCATTTGCATGAAGGTCTCCATAGAAAGAATCTTTATATCCTGAAAACGGGAAAAAAGCCATTGGTGCGGGAACTCCAAGATTTACGCCAAGCATTCCAGAATCTATCTCATCCCTGAACTTACGTACAGATTTAGCACTATCTGTGTAGAGACAAGCTCCATTCGCAAATTCGGATTGATTTGCTAATTCAATAGCCTCATCAAGAGTATCTACCCTTACAATTGAAAGTACTGGTGCAAATATCTCATCTTGCCATATCTTCATTTCAGGTTGGACATTATCAAAAATTGTAGGTCCAACAAAGTATCCGTTTCCTTCTATTTCATCTTTACGACCATCTCGAACTAAAACAGCACCTTCCTTCTCTCCACTGTCAATATAGCCGATGGTTCTAGATTTATGTGAATCTCGAATAACTGGACCAAGTGTGACATTTTTATCTAATCCATTCCCTACAATTAAATTGTCCGCAGCATTTTTAAGGTTTTCTACTAGACGATCTGCTACATCACCTACAGCAACTACGACAGAACAAGCCATGCATCGTTCTCCTGCAGATCCAAATGCAGCACTAATAATATTTCTAACAGCATTATTTAAGTCAGCATCAGGCATAACAATAGAATGATTTTTTGCTCCCGCTAGTGCTTGAACTCTTTTTTTATTTGCGGCTGCTTCTTTATACACATACTCTGCAACAGGTTGGGAACCAACGAATGAAACCCCTTTTATGTCTTTATGTCGTAATATTCCATTAACCACGTCATGTGCACCATGAACAATGTTCAGTACACCTTCAGGTAGACCCGCTTCTGTAAATATTTCAGCCAATCGATTTGCCAAAAGTGGGGTTCGTTCTGATGGCTTGAGGATAAAAGTGTTTCCACAGGCTATAGCCAAAGGGAACATCCAACACGGAACCATCATTGGAAAGTTAAATGGTGTAATTCCACCGATTACCCCGATTGGATAGCGATACATACCAGACTCTATTCCGGAAGCAATATCAGGCAGTTGTTCCCCCATCATTAACGTTGGTGCTCCAGCAGCAAACTCCACACATTCTATTCCACGCAGTACTTCACCATAAGCATCCTCATATGTTTTGCCATTTTCTTTTGTTATTAAATTTGCAAGCTCCTCCCAATTCTCAGTTAAGAGCTGTTGGTACTTAAAAAGTATACGAGCTCTTTGTGGAACTGGGGTCCTTTTCCAACTCAAGTATGCCTTACTTGCCGATTCGACTGCTTTGTTTAGGTCTTCAGTTGTTGAAATCGGAACATAAGCCAATACTTCGCCTGTAGCTGGATTGTACACCGGTTCTACATTTTCAGTTGTCGACTGCATCCACTGTCCACCAATATAATTTCTTAAAGTGTTCGTTTCTGTGATTGTTTTTGCCATTTTAAAAACTCCTCTCTTTTTCACCTATATTTGGAATGTTACTATACAAAAATCAAGAACTTGTCTTGTTTGGAACTTGATCTTATTGATCTATAAAGTTTGCTTTTCGCTTTTCAACAAAAGCAAGTACTCCCTCTTCCATATCTTTCGTGCCGAACATTTCTCCAAAAAGTCTTGCTTCTAGTTCCAACCCTTCATATAAATCTTTTTTAATACCTGTATTTACTGCTTTAAGTGTTGCAGCTATTGATATTGCACTTTTTTCATTTGCTATTTTATTTGCTAATTTTATTGCTTCTTTCATGAGCTCTTTATAAGGATATGACCTATTTACTAAGCCAATATTCTCTGCTTCTTTTCCTTTTATAAACTCACTAGTCAATATCAGTTCCAATGCTTTAGCTGTGTTCGTTAGTCGAGGTAATCTCTGAGTTCCTCCAAACCCTGGAATAAGCCCCAAGTTCAATTCAGGCTGCCCCATCACAGCATCTTCGGCAGCTAACCTCATATGACAACTCATAGCGAGTTCCATACCGCCTCCTAAACATGCACCATTAATTACAGCAATCACAGGTTTCTCTAATTGTTCTATCTTATTGAAAAGAGCTTGTGCTTTCTTAGCCATTACCTCACCTATTTCAACGTCGCCAATGGCTGTTTTAAATTCCTTTATATCGGCACCTGGGACAAAAAATCTTCCTTCACCAGTAATAATAATTACTTTTACTCCACTAACTTTTCGATCGAGATAATCAATACAATCTGACAAACCATTAATCGTATCAGAGTTCAATGCATTTGCTGGTGGATTAGCAATATACACAATTCCTACACGGTCTTCAATTTTTAAGTTTACATTTGTAAATTCTTTTACCTCAGTTGTAGACATTTAATCACTCCTAAAATTGATATACTTTCAAAGTGGATTAGCATTCATTTGTTTTATATGCAAGAATCATACCAACTAAATAAAGATATATATTATCTGTATTTTTAAAATTTATTGAAATCAAACTGAATTAAAATGAATTAGTTTAATTCAGTTTTGACTTAAACTAATTTCTTTCTGTCAAGAAGATATCTACTCAAAAACCAATTTTTATAAAAATTAAGTGATGACTACGCTTTATAAACTTTTGTAGCCATTTTTTCTAATCGACACCCATTTTATCAACCGCCTCCAAGGTTAAAATACATTTGTTAAAGATATTTCCAGAAATTGTAATGAAGAAACTTCCCCAGGATTAATAATTGTGATTGATTAAGGTTAGGTAAGTAGAAAATTAAGTATTGTTAAAACCTTTAAGACTTTATAAACATTATTAGTAGCCACGATTTTGACTTAAATGTTTAAATCTTTCCAAACATAGACATAATAAATAGAGCTATGTTAAATAACATAACTCTTAAAGACACACCGTGTAATTCCCAATCCCGCTCCAATAAATATAAGAAGCAAAAAATCGATTCTTTAGAACTTAATAGATATTATGTAAACTAAATAAAAACTTCATCAAACATAAGTATATCCTTAAGGTAGATATATAGTTAAAAGCAGTGTGATTTCTGATGTGAAATCCACTGCCTCTATTCTATATCTAATTTTATTTATAGCTTTTCAAATGCGAGTAACTTTAAAGAGAAACAGATTAGCTTATTATTGACTCCACTTATTGACCATCGCAGGTTTTAAGTCCAGACAGCTTTATTTTGTCACGATGGAAACTCCACCATCAACAATGATATTTTGACCTGTTACAAAGGAAGATTCTTTAGAAAATAACCAGGTTACCACATCTGCCGCTTCAGAGGAGGTCCCCATTCTTCCTAGGGCATTAAGGCTGTTGTACTTTTCTTCTAACCATTCTGATTGCTCTTCAGTCAAGTTTTCAAATTTTCGTTCAATCATCGGAGTCCTGATTGCACCAGGTGTAATGGCATTAACTCGAATTCCTTTACTCCCATATTCTTGGGCGACTCCGCGGGTTAATGCCAGAATGCCACTTTTCCCAGCTGCATATGCTGTAGTGTATGCCGAACAAATCAAGGCATCCAGGGATGATGTATTAACGATTGAACCAACACCATTTTCAATCATTGCTTGCAGCTCATACTTCATACACAACCAAACTCCTTTGATCGTAGAACCCATCATATGGTCGAAGTCTTCTTCACTTAATTCATGTGTCAGTGCAGGCGTACCTTCCGCATTTCCCGCATTATTAAATGCAAAGTCGATTCTTCCAAATGTGTTCACTGTTTCTTTTACCATCTGTTCTACTTCTATTCCTTTGCTTACATCGACTGATAGAAAAAGAACATGTGGACTAATCTGTTTCAGTTTTTCTAGGGCTGAGTTTCCGCGTTCCCTATTACGACCAACTATGACAACTTTTCCACTCTCACGAAGTAATCGTTCTGCTACGGCTAGTCCAATTCCAGAAGTTCCCCCGGTTATAAGCGCCACTTGATTTTCAAATTTCACACCATCCACCCCTTGTGGTTAGAATTATCTAAATTTTACCACAAAGGGAACCTTAACAAGAAACTTTAATTACTGGACTGCACATAAAAGCTAAAAACCTACATAGGAACCAGGATGACAATCGCTGATTCCTACCATAAATAAGCCTTTTTCGTAAATAATTCTAATAACTCCATGGCACTATGTACTACTTTATCTGGTTTATAGGTAGCATTAGTCGGTAAAGCTTTCTTACGATGATTCATCCAGATCGCTTGCCAGCCTGCTTGTTTTGCTCCGATAATATCTTTTTCAAAATTATCCCCAATATACACGGTTTTGGTTTGGTCAAGGTCTAGTTTCTTTTCAATAAAATCAAATACTTCTCTTTTCGGTTTTGCATGACCAATTGTACCTGAAATAAACGTCATCTCTGCCGGAATCCATCGACTAAGGCTGAGTTGTTTAATTTTCATTGCTTGATGTTTTTCTTCACCATTTGTAAGAATTCCCAGCTGTTTTCCTTCTTTGTAGAGCACATTTAGCAGTTCCTCGACTTCGGGAAACAAGGTAATGTTTTTTTGTTCGGTCACATACGTTTCATGAAAAATAGCTGCTTTTTCTGTATCTATTGGGATGTTAAAGTCCTTACAGGCAGCCATGATTCGTCCGGTTTGCCATTCAAATTGGGATATTTCACCTGCTTCACTTTGATCAAATAATATCTCGCTATACTTACGACTTGCAGTATATAATTGATCAATCTCCTCGTCTGAAAATGGCTCTTGAAAAAGCTTCCTCACCGTTCTATGAAAAGATTGTGCTTGATCATATAGTGTATCATCGACATCAAAAATTATCGTATCCATTTTCACAGCCCTCCTTATATTAAGATGATATCACTATTTATCAACTAGAGAAAACAGAGGGCCTCCTTCATCTAATCAAACAAATAAGCAACAGCACCTACACAAGTAAGAATGAGGGATCAGAGCTATACAGCCCTAATGCTAGTATCAGTTTTTTATTCATATCTTTTTATTATCGGTATATTCATCAATTGCTTTTGGAGCTACAAAGGTTACTGTTCCTAACAGTGCAGCACCTAAACTGTACGCCGTCCATAAAAGGAACTTTCTATCATCCTTGATGTCCTTTTCTTTTCTATCTAATTGTTTGTTTATTCTAACGAAAATTTCCTTTATTGTTCCCAATTTGTCCATTGTTTGACGTTGAAATGTTGCTCTATCAAAAAAAGCAAAGAAAATAGTTCTCTTTGCTTTTCTAAAGTGTTCTGCTTTAGCTACGTAAGCTACCCCTTAACCATGGTCGAGGTCGATAAGGACCGATTGGTATTTGGATTAAACTAGTTTTTTTATGTGAATCCATTTTGTAAATCTTATCACTCATATTCGCATTAAATCCTAGAAGTGGGTGTCCTCCCCATCCAATTGCTGTGGCCGCCAAAAGTAATCTCTGCACCAGCATACCAGCTTCCATTTGTTGAATCCGGTAACCTCTTAGACCTAGTGAAGTTTTTAAGTGATCTCTATCTCCTGCCACGTGAAAGCAGAGTGGGACTTGGGTCAAATTTACATTATCTGCAGACATTCCGTATTGAAGGTCAAGTCGATGGTCTCCAGGTTCTATCTGTTGTAACGAATGAGTAATGCTATCATAAGAATAAGCAGCATCCGGAATTCCCTCAACATTATGAAAACAGCCATACAGTGAGATACGGGACTCCTGCCCTTTTATTTCGTTGTCCAAATCATTTCGATATGCGAAGGAATCTGTTGCCTCTTGTAGTAAACTAGCCAGTTCCAGCTGATTTACCTTTCCAATAATGAAATCCATGTCCGGTGAAAAACGCTTTTGCAAGACCGACGCAAGGTCGTAAGATAAACGATTCACCTGAGGAAGAGTTACTTTAGGACCCCGACAAAATATTCTTTTTTTGGGCTTAATTTTATAAATTGATTCCGTGGAGTCAATAAAAGACTCTTCATTAAGCTTTGTTAACATTGGGTACTCTTGTACCCTCTGTGATCGTAAATAGTAATTATTATTAATTTCATTCAATTTACTAGCTAGTTCCACTGAATTGACGTTACCGTATCTGTCACTCTGAATAATATTCCAGTTTGTTGGTTCTACAGTAAGTGGAATAACCGCATATATGCTTTCTTCTTTTTCGGATAGCCCGAGTAGATGGTTGATTGCCTTATCAAGAAATTGGAAGTATACCCCTGTCTCAAATCCAAACCGTTTTGCTACTTCGAGTAACTGTCCAATCAGAACTCCCGTATCCAACCCTTGTAAACGGAAGGAAAAGTTGTTGTATTTAAAGAAATTTTTCCAAAACATTGTTGATATAAAAACCATACCAAAACATGTAGACAAATCAATGCGGTTACCAAGAGCTTGGTTGATATAAAAATCGAAATTACCTTCTCGTAGTAATACTAATCGATGGTGTGCAACATCATAGTGGTATACCCCAAAAGGCAAATCCTCCAATTTTAGATAAACGTATAATTCGTTTGGATATAAAGCTCCTCCGGAAGGGACATACCGTCTGTACGACTGCATTAGATCAACGTCTTGGTCCGTTGTGAAGACTGATTGGCTTATTTGACTAAGACCAAATACATACCACAGAAAATGCCCCATTGTGCTATGAGTAGGTTTACTGGGGACATCCTGCTCTTCTAGCTTCAACGGCACATCTAAAGTCATCGGAAAACTCTCCAAGTCACGGTATAATTTATATGTCAAAGGTGAATCATCCCAATCGACTACCTTATCTGGAGGGCTTACTTTATCAATGTCAAAATGTAAGTTGTACAGAAATTCATTCAGACTCATCCTACTACCTCCTAGTCTACTTATGGAAACGGGTGTGGATGTGGGTTAAGCTGTTCTAGTGTAAGAAGATGATTCTCATACCCTAGCTCCATTGGTACCTTCAATACCCTCTCAAGTCCCGTTATTCGAGTAAGATGGTGTCCAAATGTCATCGGTAACATTCCTGGTATTAATACTTTTACACAGTGAAGTCCATTTCGTAGGGTTTCCGATGTCGTTTGATCCACAACAACTACATCGAGTTTCAATCGACGAAACTCCCGGAGAATGTCTTTAAGATCTTTGGTAAGGTCTGAATGTGGTACCTTCAACTTGAATTCCTCGGCAAATGTTAGCAATGGACGACTTTCGTGCAGCAAAAACTTTAGACGCTCTTCCGCTTCCGGCAATCCATAGAGCATGCCATGATCATCCATTTTCTGAACAAGGGAAGAATCATGCAACATATGCAGATACTCTCCCTTGTTCTCCTCAAATTTTTCGTCAAGCGTAAGCATCATACCGGACAGTTCATGAACTGCGCTTTTAGCAGCTCGAATCGGGTCGGGATGCGCTCCTGCTGCACAAATAATATTTAATCCATCTTTCTTTCTGTTTTTTGCCAATGCCCATACGCTTGGAATTCCGTGCTCCATCGTCGAGTTGAACAAAAATATTTCATATCCTGCAACTGCACGTATGCGATCAACCATTAACTCCAATTCCCTATCGTTAGATGAATACGGGTCTAATTGGGGTATGGACATTTGCGCGTACCAGGTCATCAAAAATGAATCACGTTCCACTACTTCCATTATTCCGTAGAAAATAGCCTCTTCTAAGCTTCCTCCTAATGCACATCCGTTTGAGGTTTCATAGACAAAGCCCTCCCCATCGCCTAAGCTGTAATAGGCAAGCAACTCTGGAACAAGAATCGGTCGATCTTGTAAAAGTGAATAGCCCCATACCCAATTCATTGGGCTATCAGGATCAAACGGTTTAAACGGAAAACCCGGTTGAGAATATTTTTCCGGTTCATGAATGCCTACTGTGAGAGGATTTAGTGCTTTTCCCTCTAAATTGCGGAAACTATCATGTACGACAGTTCTTTTGCCACGTGGAGCAAGACCACAGTACCGCTCCAAGCCTTCTAATATCGCAGTCAATTCACTTACTTTGTATGAATGGGTCCGTCCGGCAACTCCCTCGTCACCTATCAGCAAAGGCAAATTAACACCTACATCTGCAAAAGGCGGCAAGAGGTCATACATTTTACCATTTAAAAAGCCAGTCTTAGGATCCAAATAGTCGTCTACTAAGAATGTTTCTAAGTCGTCTATAGAACGGCATCGATAACTGTCAAGGCTGGTCTTAGGACTTGGTTGAAGAGTAATTTTGGCACTATCTTCTGAATCTACGGGAAGTCCACCACACACTGAACAAAGTGGATTAGAAAGAAAGGAATGCCATGAACTTTTTAGAGTTTGCAAGTTCATTAATAGTAGTTTTCCTTCTGAATGAGGGATATTTCCATCTAGAATACGCTTGACCTCTCCAACTATCAAATATGCCATCTGCAAAAGCCCCGTGTTAGATGCCCAAACATCACGAGTAATTCCTCTCTGTTCCTCAAGGTGTTTCTGCATATCCTGCATTTCTATTCGGTCACGGCCAGCCATGAGGCGTCTCATGTCAGCGCATTGGGAACAACCTGTGGAACCTGGTCGAACTAACGGACCAACCACACCCTCTCCAAAGGAAACAAAACCTCGTAACCAGGGGATTCCCTTAGGGCGTAATAACTCTTCTGCTTTTTGATGGCTGGAGGGATTCCAGGCTTCATGCAATACTAAAACCAAATTAGTCTCTTCTGGTATTCCTGAGTTGATATCGGGATGACGAATTAACATGTAATGGGAGGCCAATTCTTCGGACACGTGATCAGCTAAAAAACCTTCTCCGATAATCACCACGATAGCATTCATGTGGACTCCACCTTTCTTAAAAGAACACCACACAGTTCAACTTGTTCCTTTTTCCAAAATGGTTCTATTTGAAGTTCAAATACCAATATTTGTTTGTTGTTACGTTCTAATACTTTTATAGCGGAATTCAAAATCTCGGCATGAAACATTCTTTCACAAGAAGGTATTTCAAGGCTGAGTGGGACAGTTTCCTCCAGCTGTACCGAAGAAACTTCCATTGCATGAGATGTTTGAAAATCCCCAATGTTTTCTGCCTTCATAATTGCGTGTTGTAATGCGTTTTCCAATGCCTTTGTGATAGTCAATCCTATACCGCTATACCAGCGGTTATTAGTACCAATCCAAACAACAGGGAATCCAGAAACCTTCTCTCCTAAGCCGATAATCGGTGCACCATTCAACCTAGTCAATACCTGCATATAAAACTGACAGTGCTTATCTTTTAAAGATTCCAATTCAACAAGTGATACAGTATGCTTCCGTTCTACATTTTTTTCACTTAGTTCCTTAACCAAACACTTTTGCAATCCCCTGCATACACTTTCTGCTAACGTTTCCCCCATTCCTACACTGATAAATTCGTTTTTTTCTCTAATACTACCATCTACTTCAAGTTGTGGAGGAGTTTTAAAGATATGATTAAACATTTGAGAAACATGGGCTTCAATCCCGATCAACCCTGCTTCCCTCCGAGCCTCCACATGAGTCAAACCAGCACAGACAATCTCTGGCAACAGTTTAGCAGGCCCATCTGACAAAGGGTTTGCTGCCTGAACCCGACATAGTGATAAGGGAAGTTGCTTCAAATTCCCTTCTTCCCAAGTATGAAGAATTCCTGTTTCAGGTGATGTCACATGATTGAATAATAGAAACAATTTATCCACATCACCACCGCTAACTCCTTCTTTGCTCCTTAAATCTAAATCGTGTATCCGTTTAGCTTCTGCAAATCCCGTCACAAAGGGGTGTGGGATGAAGGAATGCCAGTTCCCCTCCAAAGTATCTAGGTTAAGTAAAAAGAATTGATTATCCTCTTTTTCCATTTCGGTTCTTCTGGTAATCTCTTTGAACAATTCAAAGACGATTACATTTGCAAGCATTGCTCCTGCTATTTCAGAGAAATTGGATAACGACTGATCGTTGTGAAGTGCAGATTCGTGAATGCGCCTCCATGCAGATTCCCAACACCCCTGAGAATTAGGACGTACTAGAGGACCAGCCATTCCTATGTGTTCTAAACAAATAGAGGGGAGAAATCCCTTTTTTTCCTCCGTACAAATCTCATTAAGAGCCCGCAATTCCTCAACATCACCCTCTTGTGACACATACAAAATGAATTGGAATTCTTGCACAATTTCCCGCCATGAACTCATCTCATCCTTTTGTGGGTTTAACTCATTTACCATTACCTCTGGGTCGGTTTGACGTGCATGTACAACGTGTTCTGACAACCTCTTTCTATTAGTAGATACTTGATCGGTAATAAATACATGGAACTTTGGTAATCCGGATTCGAGTAATGCAGATACCAAAGATACTAAGAATGGGCCAGCTCCAACCACCAAAACTTTTGACTGTCGATAAAGTTCAAAGCGGTAAGCACCTGAATCTCCGAAATTTTCTAAGAATTCAATTTGAGATGCAAACTTCTTAGTAACATGAGATTGCAATTGATGCGGTAAATCTTGACTAACATCCTGAACAAATCCGTTACGATACAGTGCTTCCGCAATTTCATATACCCGCTCACGGTATGGACCGGGTAATCCTTCTGTTATATTCCCCAACGTGTACTCTCCATTGAACATCGGTATTAGTTTTTGAACCCACTTATCAATCGTATTTCCTTTCATACTGAACGAACTTGTATTATTCCGAAAATATACTCCGTTGTTTGAAACAGGGAGAAAAAACGTGTCTCTTTTTACTTTGAGACGCATAGAAGGGGTTAATTTTGTCATTTCGCTCCTCCTTTACAAAATATCCAACTAAGGTTTCTATACCATCACAGTCACTATAATCCTATGTACAGAAATTTGTCTTATATGTCTAATCTTAGAGAGAAAGCCCCTAAAGCAATTTTTTAGGGGCTGCCTTTTTAATAGGCTAGATTAGTTTAATAATTAAATTCGAATTAATAACCTCCACAACGGTGTCCGCCTCCACAGCGTCCTCCGCCTCCACAACGGTGTCCACCGCCACAGCGTCCACCACAATTAGAGCAACTAAAGCAACTAAAGCAACGGAAACAATTAAAGCAATTAAAGCAATTAAAGCATCGAAAACAACTAAAGCAACTTGAACATCGTCCAAATGCACCGAATCCGCCAATTCCACCTATTTGACGGGCAGATTCCTCATAATACTGATTTGGGTCCCAAGGAACTGCTTCGCTCGAATGGAAATCTCCAATGTTCAACATTTGAAGTTCATTTTGAAAATTGTTCACGAACATTACCTCCGATTATTCATTTAATAAGGGGTGAAAGTACTTTAAAAGAAAATAGAACGAACAAAATAGTAAAGTAATATGATTAAGTTATATTGGAAATAATTCTAAGTCTTTCCCCAACAAACTATGAACGATTAATGGGTATTGTGCCTGATTCTAATGCCTATTTTTAATTGAAAACAGTTAAGACTATGAATTTACTAAATAGAAAAGCTTATAGACTAGCTTGTCCATGCAACATGACTTTATTTTTGACCAGGATAAATTCCTCTTATCCACCATCACGCTTTATCTAATAAACTATTTTTAGAATTTTTTCGTCCTTCAAAAACATGTTAAATTGTCTAAAAAGAGTTAAATAACAAAAGGTTATTTCATTTATATAAGTAGATAGGAACGTATGATCTATTTCTTTGCTATAAAGACCAACGTCATATTCATAACAGTCATTTTTATGAATTAAAAAGCCAACGTCATTTTAATGACGTTGGCTTTTTTACACTTCTTTGGATTTATAGATTAATTAGACTTAGCTTGTTTGCTCTTTGCTTTACCAGGAATGAGGTGAACATCGACACTTGGTCCAAATCCACTCCATCTGTAACCTGAGACTTCGACAAGGCCGTTTGGTAGGACATCTGAGAGTCTTTCTCTCTTAGAATATTTAGTTGCATGGCCAACCGCTTCTACTTTAAAGGTGTAGCGTTTTCCTTGTTTTAATCCTGTTACAGTATAGCTAGTATCAAATGTTGTCATTTCCGAATTAATCGGTGTGAATGTCGCTCCATCTGGTTTGATTGCTTGACCATTCACATATACTCGGTATCCGATTACATCTTGATTTTTTGCTTTTGCCTCATTCCAGGAAAGCGAAACGCTTGTTCCGTCTGTATTAATCATTGCTTCTAGGTCACCTTCAAAATACGGAGCCCCTATAGGATATTGCTTTGCTGTCTCAAACTCTAGAGCACTATTATATGGTGATTTATTACCAGCAAGATCCACTGCTTCAACCTTAATCTTATATGCTGTGCCAGGTTCAAGACCTGTTAATGTGTATTTATTTGATGTTGCAAATCCTACTAACTCTCCATTTGCGTAAATATTATAACCCGCTATTCCAGTGTCATCCTTAGCAACATCCCAAGTGATTGAGGTCCAAGTAAACCCTGTATACACAACGTCTACTGCTTTCCCGCTAAAAGTATCACCAGAAGGAATTTTAGTAGTTGATTCTGATATACTTGTATTCTCTGGTAAAACTGGAGCTGTTTGGTCAGCTTCCCCAATTGTTTTTACCTTAATTTCTGGACCATTTGATGTTCGATTTCCGATTGCATCAGTAGCTTCCACTTTAAATGTGTATTCTTTAGCAGGAGTGAGCCCCTCAACAGTAAAACTAGTTTGATTAGTTGTTGTATAGTCTTCATTGAGTTTTTCACCATCTTTAAAGATGGTGTAACCCGTAACTCCTACATTATCAGTAGCTTCATCCCAAGTTAATGTCACACTTTTTCCGTCAGGTGTAGATTCTGCTTGAATACCTGCATTTTCAGACCATTGGGGTTGTTGAGTTGCATCTACTGGAGCGTTTGTCGTATTTTCAAAGATAAGTACAGTAGAATTTTTAATTCTCCATGGATTTCCACCGTTATCCTTCACATTTGTAAAAGATACATTAATAAATTTGAAGCCTTTTGCGTAATTCATATTAACAGAATAGACATTATCGAATTTGACATTTTTAAATGTTATATTCTCATGATAAACCTCGCCAGCATCATTATTCCCGTTAACTAGAATGGCTTGTTTTTTACTACCGCCTTGATTTCGAACAGTTGTATCTACAATCTCCATATCTCTAAATTGCGAGATAACCTCTGCTGGTTCGTATAAGATTGAAGCGTTCGCATCCGTATATGAGGAAGTGAAGACAAATGGACCGTCTCCGTCAATACCTTCTAAGGCATTGTTTCTGAAAAGGATATTTTTTGCCCCACCACCCATTGGTGTATTTGTCTTACTACGTAAACCGACATCCGTCTTATACATGATATTATCTTCAACTAAGAAGTCTTGGATCCACCCACCTGTGTGACTACCGGTGACAACCCCTCCATGTCCCTCGCGGATATAGTTGTTGAATATCCAAGCATTTCCGGTTGGTTCACTATTAGATGCTGCTTGTCCCATACCAGATGCGAAATTAATAGCATCATCACCAGTATCAACAAAGTTATTGAATACCATGATATTTTGAGAGTCACCAAACTCGTAACCATCGGCATTATTTCCATCGTATGTTTTAGAAATGGTTCCATTTATAACGATATTTTTACTATGAAGGTTTACAATCCCGTGATTTGCAGGATTTAGCTGTGTGATGCCTTCGTAATACATGCCATCTACACCACGAACAGTAATCAGATTTGAGCGGGTAGAATAAGCAGACTTCACATCCATACCTAGTTCTTGTGCTGCATATGATTGGTTTGCAGCAAGAATACCAAATGTATCTCCAGATTCAAGGTTTAATGGGCTCATTTTCCCGTTCTCTACTTTTACATTTCCGGTTACTTTTGAATTATTGCCAGCGACGTAACGTGGTAATTCATTTCCTAGTTCATCGACAGTAGGATGATTCTTATCATATTTCCACCCGTTACCATCAATGATGCCGTTGCCCACGATACGAATGTTTTTTAAACTTCCATAATCGTATGTATGTGCATTGATGAGTGAATATGAACGTTCGTCTGTTGAATAGTCATAAAGCCAAAAATTCATACTGTAATCTTCTGCATCTGGAGATCCAAGCAAATACCCATCCACTTGTAATGTCATATCAGATTTAAGCCACAATTCTCCAGAGATAAATTTCCCCTCTGGAATTACCACCTTTGAACCAGGAGTAGCAGCGTCAATTGCTGCCTGAATAGCTTCCGTATCTTTTGTTTCGTCATCTGGGGCTGCCCCAAAATCAATGATATTAAAAATTTCAGGTGCTTTTGTTGTTTTTCCTACAATTTTATTGGAAGGTGCTGATTCCACCCCTTCAGCATTTACTGATGTAACATAAAATTCATAGGATTTATTTGGTTTAAGATTATTAACCTGAAAATTATGGATTAATATCTTCTCGTGGAAATGATCCTTATCAATATTTTCATAGAAATTATCGATATAGGCTTTTGCTGGTCCACTATTATCTTCTAAAGCGCTTCCAATTTTCTTCTTATTCATGTAGATATTAAAGTCAACGATGTCCTTATACTGTTCCGGCTTTTCCCATACAAGAGTGATGCTGTCTTCATCATAAGCAAGGTTTGGAATCTGTAAATTTACTGGTGATGCAGGTCCATTAGGAGATGTCCCCGTTTTTGCATTCGCTGCCACTACATTAAAGTTACTTGAAACTAATAATAAAGTTAGAAAAACAGATAAAATTATCTTAAAGCTCTTCAAATACTTTTCCACCTTCCCATATAATTAGTAATATGAACTTTCTGCCCTCCATTCTTTTAAAAATTTATATAAACTTTTTAAGATGCTGAATGCATTTAAAAGTTTATTAAAAGGGAATTTAGGATTTCACAACTATGTTAATCTCTTCCATATAAGTACGTATACAATCATTTTATTGAATTTTTAGACAGTTATGGTTATTTCCTCCTGCGCAAAAAGTCCTGTATGAAGAAATGATTACTACCAATGAAATGACTATGATTAACCCGTTCGATTGACATCAACAGCTTTAAAGCCAGTTAAGTGGATTCGGTTTCACCCCGACTGTCTCTTCTTCAGTAAAAGAACTAAATCGAGCCTCCGATTAGAGTTCTTATGTAGAATACCAGGAATAAAGTTTTTCCTTATTATCTCAACACATAATCCAATACAATATTTAACAATTTATCTATTAAATTCTTAAAAGTTCCAAATATTGACGTGTAATTCGGTGCTTGTTATTATTAGGAAATAATACATAGTACGTAGGGACATGTTATTTGTCCAAATGACTGTGAGGAAAGGCGAGAACAACATGAACAAACCTACAGGAACGAAACGTTTGCAACTTGCATTACTTTTAGGGTCACTTGGACTCTTAGGACCATTCACGATCGATATGTATCTACCATCATTTCCTACGATTGTGGAGGATTATGAAACGACTGCATCACTAGTCCAAGTCAGTTTAACGACATGTTTGTTAGGACTTGGATTGGGACAATTAATTATTGGTCCAATGAGTGATGTACAAGGACGACGAAAGCCATTACGAATTTTTCTTATCATGTATTTGATTGCTTCCGTCATTTGTGCTTTTGCCCCATCTATTTATCTATTTATTGTAGGTCGCTTTCTACAAGGTTTTGCAGCAGCAGGTGGTCTTGTAATTTCAAGAGCCATTGTCCGTGATATCTATAGCGGCAGGGAATTAACAAAGTTTTTCTCCTTATTGATGTTGGTTGGTAACCTTGGGCCTATCGTTGCCCCAATTGTTGGTGGTGGAGTCCTTTCAATTACTGACTGGAACGGAGTTTTTATTGTTTTAGCAGGTTTGGGCTTTGTGCTGTTTCTTATAATCTCTATTAATCTAGAAGAATCATTACCTGTAGAGAAGCGTGTGCCGAGTAATCTAACTCGAGTATTAAGTAATTTTGGTTCATTATTTAAAGATCGAGAGTTTCTAGGTTATGCACTAACACAAGGCTTTATCATTGCTGGAATTTTTGCTTATGTTTCTGGTATTCCTTTTGTTTATCAGAATATTTATGGGGTGTCACCTCAAGTATTTAGTTTGCTATTTGGGGTTAATGGTCTGGCATTAATAATTGGAACTCAGTCTGTTGGACGTTTATCAGATATTATCCCAGAGAGAACGTTTTTGAAATTCGGTTTATTTCTTTCCACTACAGCAGGTACTTGTTTGTTAATAGCTCTTTTGTTAGAGGCACCACTTCTAGCAGTTGCGATTCCGATCTTCTTTTTGGTTTGTTCGATTGGTATGATTTCAACAACCTCCTTCGCATTAGCTATTGAGAGCCAAGGACATATTGCCGGAAGTGCTTCCGCCCTATTAGGTTTACTACCATTTGTTCTTGGTTCAATAACTTCTCCACTTGTTGGCGTCGCGGGAGAATATTCAGCCATTCCTATGGGAGTCGTTATATTATCAACGAGTTTACTAGCTCTATTTTCATATTTTGGACTGGTACGCCGAGCATCATTACGTTTACAGACTTCTAAAAAATATTCAGGTTAATGTAAAAAGCAGAGTTTAATAAACTCTGCTTTTTTCTATGAGACTTAAGCTGCCCTTTTTATTAGTCCTCCCTTTCTCTTGTTGTGGTTAAGTTGTTTCAACATCGAAACCACTACCGTAATAAAAGGTAAACCCCACAAAAATATGGCATAAGGAAGATATTCAGTAACCGGTAAGCCCAATACCGTACTACACATAATCGTTAGTACACTCCATGGAATCATGCCTGGAAACAGCATGGTCGAATCTGCCATGACTCTTGCTAGGTTAGCTTTCGTTCGGCGATTTATCCAGTGAGGTAGTAACGTTCTACCAGTAAGGATAATCGGTAATGTCTGATTTGCAGCAATTAGAGAGATCCCTAAGGTAGCAATGATTGTTTTTACGGAATCTTCAACTAAGGTTTTAGATTTATGGAACCATCCATCGACTAATGGTTGGATAACACGATATTCTTCTAAAAGCCCATTATATGCTCCAGCTAATGCTAAAAAGATAAGAAGTGTATACATATTGATGAGGCCCCCGCCCATTCCCTCTATACCAAAGAATAGGGCATGAAAAAGTTGGTAAATGGCAGTTCCGTCGATGAGAGAAATGATACTAGCACAGATTATACTTGATAGAAAAGCATAGACAATACCTTTTCGAAATAATACCACTACAATTAATACAAGTGGTGGCAATAACTTCAAAAAGTATAAATCTTCCCAGCTAAATGCTGCTATTTCACCTTGCTTCAAGTTATATTGAGAATCTAAATAACTAAAAAAGACTATACTAATTAGAATGGCTGGAATAGTAGTTAGTGCCAACGCTCTAAATTGCTTCTTATTAGGAATCTCAACCGTGTGTGATAATAACTGAAAAGCGCTTGAAAAAGGTGAAGTTCGGTCCCCGACAAATGCTCCAGATATCAAAGCACCAGCTACTATTTGAGGTGACAAATGGATTGAAATAGCACTGCTCATGATTGGAATCCCAACGGCACTTAGTGTTCCTATAGAAGTACCTAGCGTCATTGAAAAAAGCATCGCAATGATAAAGGAGAGCAAAAAGAAATGATCAGGTGTAATAATTTGCAAGGCAACAGAAACTAATACTTGAATAGTACCTGCTTCATACCAAGAAGGAAGGATAAAACTAACTAGAAATAAAATAAGAATGACAGTCTGTGTTTTGTTTATTCCCTTTCTACAAATCTTCCAAATTTCACGAAGAGATTTTCCTTTCCCTATTATTAATGAAATGAGAAATACAAATCCAGGTAAAAATCCAATAAATAATGGGATATCAAAGCTTACAGACCATAAAACTCCTGCAAGTGTAATCGTGATGAGCATACATATCTGACGTATTGTAAATCTATCGTTGTTCAGTTTTTTTCACTCCTAATGCTTACTTACTTGTACTGTCCAAAATGCATTATACCATTCATTCATTTCCGATAAAACTAAAACTAACCCCGTCTCAAAATAGAGACGAGGTTAGTTATCTTCCATTTTTGTGTATGATTTTTAATTGCATTTTGCTTATAACTGGTAAACCTTAGAATATTTCTCTTCTAAGTAGTTCACTAGATAAGTAGCATTTAAGCTTTCGCCAGTGACTTTCTTAATTAATTCATCAGGTGTATAAATAGCCCCGTATTTGTGTATTTTTTCTTTCAGCCAATTTTGAATAACGGTAAACTCTCCTCTTTCAATATGCCCGTAAAAGTCAGGGAGCTCCTTCTTAATGGTATTCAAAATTTGGGCTGCATATAAGTTTCCAAGAGAGTATGATGGGAAGTATCCTAAGCCGCCAAATGACCAATGAACATCTTGAAGTACCCCTAAAGTATCAGTTGGAGGTACAATCCCTAAATATTCGTTCATCTTCTCATTCCATACATTCGGTAGGTCTTTTACAGCAATTTCCCCACTAATGAGTCCTTTTTCTATTTCATAACGAAGCATGATATGTAAATTATACGTTAATTCGTCCGCTTCAACTCGAATATACGAAGGCTCAACGATATTAATTGCCCGATAGAAATCTTTCACATCCAGATTTCCTAATTGGTCAGGGAAATGATTTTGGAGATCTTGATAGAAGAACTTCCAAAATTCTTCACTACGTCCTACCATATTTTCTAAAAATCTTGATTGTGATTCATGAATACCAAAGGATGTTCCGTTGCAGATTGATGTTCCTTCTAATTCAGAATTTATGTTTTGCTCATAAATACCATGTCCTGCTTCATGGATTGTGCCAAAGATTGCCGAACGAACATTATCCTCAAGATAGCGAGTTGTAATTCTGACATCCCCTGTATTAATCGATTGAGCAAATGGATGTACGGTTTCATCTAGTCGTCCAGCATCCATATCAAATCCAATTCGCGGAAGTAAGAATTTATTAAACTCTTTTTGAATCTCAGGGTTGTAAAGCTTTTCAAAAACCTCGCCACTTGGCTTAGAAGTTGATAGATTGATTCGATTTAATAAATCAATGCTGTTTTTTCGTAAATCTGCAAAAAGTGGATCCAAAACTTCAACTGTTAATCCAGGCTCAAATTCATTTAATAATGCATTATATGGATGCCCCTCATACCCATAATACTTCGTAAATTCCTTTTTAATTTCCACAATTCGTTCAAGATAGGGAAGATAAACTTCAAAATTATTCGTTTCTCTAGCTTCCTCCCATGCATTATTTGCATTTGAAGTTAAGACGATATATTCATTGTACAGTTCAGATGGAATGCTTTTTGACTGTTTATAGAAGTTATTTCTTTCACGTACAATTGCTTTTGTCACGTCATCAAGTTGCTCATAGAATTTATCTTCTGTTAATACCTCTAATAGCTCACCCATTTCTTGCGAGATAGATAGCTTAAATATCTCCGTTGATAACGTTCCGATGGAATTGGCAAAAAGAGATCGTCCTTTCTTAGGTGCCATTACTTTTTGATCCCAATCTGCTAGAGCAAGTACACTATTTAGATGAGTAATTTTTTCATCTAATTTTTTAAATTGATTGACCTTTTCTTGAAGTTCAGCATTTATTACTTGTTGGTTAGACATACTATACCCCCATTTCGAGTTTCACCCCGAAGAAATAAAATTGACTGTTCAGTCTATAACCTATTATAAATAAAAATTCCGAAAATTAATAATAAAAAATAACAATTTTTACAAAATCTATCTCTCTTTTGATTGTTCACTATTGAGAACAACCTGTTTTCGCATTTCGACAAAACTTCGGGAAATAAAATATTAATGTGTTATATTGTGATAGTTTTTAAGTTTCGGCACCATTATCCTGATAAATTAGAGATTTACTATTAGAATAGAAAAAAGCATGAGGCGTATGATTTCCTCATGCTTACTTAAAACCCTCTTCCCCCACCGCCAGATCTGCCGCCGCCGGAAAAAGATGATCCTCCACCACTATTTGAATTTCTTTGAATCTTTTGTTGAGTTACTCGTGTATTGTAATGTCGGTCCATTTTATTGGTTACAGTAAATGAATTAGATTCTAAATACGTGTGGGCTGTTGTCGTCGAGCGCCCCCTGTTGTACATCGCCATTATCCCAACTGAAATAACGCCAACCCCAATTGCAATAGCAAAATAGATTAAGAGTTCTTTAACTAATTCTCCTTGGGAGGTACTTGATGAATAGGATGTCGAATTATCCGATTGTGCATATCCGCCAGAAGAAGATGGTCCTTCAGGAATTCCTTCATTCATCGTAGTCTCAACGTCTGACAAGAATGCTTTCGCACTTTCACCATATGCTTCTTCTGTTAAATAAGGATAGACATGGTCAAGAATTTCCTCCACGGTTACGTCTGGAAAATAATCAACAATTCGATCACGTGTAAAGATATACACTTCCCGGTTATCCATGTCAATTAGATATAATATTCCATCCGCAGTTCCTTCATAACCGAATCCATGGCTATCATAAAAATCGCTTGCATAATCTCTTGCTGATTTTCCTCCACTATCATCCGTTGTGACGATACGGATATCCATTTGAAATTGTTCAGTTAATTGTATGGCTTGCTCCTGCAATTCTACCTTTTCTGTATCTGAGAATAAACCTGCCTGATCAAAAACACGCTCGTTGTCAGCAAGCGTAACACTCGCGAAAGCTATTAACGTGAGGAGGAATAATGGAATAAAGAGAACTTTTTTCATTACCATATAAATAACCCTCCTAACGACAGGGCTGCAAAGACACTGGCTGAAATCATACCAAACCATTTACTAGCTCTTCCAATGCTAATTGGCAAGTCCCCCGCAATTTTTCCAGTTTGGCCATTCATTGCAAATATATAGGTCTTCCCCTTATATTGGTAAGTAAACATCCAAACGGGTAATAAAACATATTTTGCTTTAACATTGGAGAGTTTTACGTTTGCATTATGGATCGAAACCGTACTATATCCATGAATCGTACCTTGAAGTAACGTTCCGATATTATTACGAAGAACGTTTGAAATTCTTCCGTACACCTCATTTTGGTTCATATCATACTTTTCGGCAAAAAAGCCTGACAAATAGGACATTGAAAAATCGGTTAAATCGTTATAGTCATAAGGCTCTAAGATGGTCATGAGCTTATCATCCATTTTCTTAGATCCATCTGCTGGTACATCACGGAATATTGCTTTTCCTTCCCGCATCACCTTATAATATTTTGTTTCAGTATACCTGGTATCCCCTCTTGTATAGGTTCTAACTCTTCTAGCTTCACCCTCAATTTTTCCAGAAGTATTACTATCAAATAACCAAAATGGAACATAGATTCCTGAAAGTTTTTCGAGCTCTGAATTTGAAGTGAAGAACTTGGGGAGTAGTGGCTTCCCCTTACACCAATTTATAAATAATTCTTCCGCTTTTTTACGGTTAATTTTAAAAGGAATAACCATCTCAGGGCGATATTCTCCCTCTAATTGCCGTGGGATAATCGTTGGATTGTGGCAATAATAACAAAAAGTTGCGGCAGTGGTATCATCGGTTACAATTTCTGCTCCGCAACTGCTGCACGTATAGCCTGTAGCTTTTTCATCAAATTCCTGATCTAATACCTTTGAATGTTGTAGGGATTCTTTACTTGCTTTTGCTTCTTCCTCTGCTTTTTCATTATTGATAAAATTCTTCACGTCTTCTTCTGTAAATTCACTCAAACAATAATCACAGGTCCAATTCTGGGTTTCCGCTTTGAATGCTAATGGTCCCCCGCAGTTAATACATTTATAGACTACAACCCCCAACCCTTATCACCTCTTTTTCTTCTGAAATATTCCCGATTCAGCACATCATTTATGTTCAAAACGAGATCCACACTCAGGACAGAATTTTGCATTTTGATTTGCAGGTTTAAACCCGCATGTTTGACATGTTAGTTCTTCAGGCTTTTTACTGCCACAGTTTGAACAGAACTTCCCTTTATTTTCTTGGCCACATTGACATTCCCACGTTTCTTTATTAGCTTGTGGTTTGGGAGATCCACATTCTGAGCAAAAATTACCTGTATTTGTTTGACCGCAAGAACATTTCCATTGATTAGGATTTTCCACCTGTTGATTTTGCTGTTTTTTTGCTTGCTGTTGCATATGCTGACGATTTGATTCAGAAGCAGCTCCCATAAAACCACTGCTACCTTGCATCCCCATTCCCATGCCTAAAAATCCTTGCATCGATCCAGCATCATTGGAACCGGCGGCCTCCAGCCCTCTTGCAATGGCACCTTGGACATATCCTTCACGAACTGAAGGGTCTTGAAGCATAGCACCTTGGTTTCTCATGTTTATCAGTTTTTGTGATTCATCATCATACGTAATACTGTTGATTCCTACGGATTCAACCTGCATTCCGCGCATCCGCGTCCAGTCTTCATCAAGAACTTCTGCCATATACTTTGCAAGTTCCATTCCCTTTGAAGTGACATGAGAAATTCGGATCCCATCTGCGGACATTTTATTGATTGCCGTTTGCAAAGCATTCATATATTCAGATAAGTATTGTCCATTAATGTCATTGATATCAACATTTGATTTATTTCGAGGAATGGCTTCCATGAAAAACTTGAGCGGGTCAACAATTTTTATAGAATAGCTCCCGTGAGTACGTAAAAATAATTCCGCATTATAAAAATTGTCAAAGTAGTTTATCGGGTTTCGTGTACCAAATTTAATCCCTTTTATCTCTTGAAGATTAATAAAATACACTTTTTGAGACGTTGATGGAACACCACCGAATTTAAAACGATTGAAGGTTTCGTATAAAGCTTCTTCAAATTGACCGTTGAATAAGGATGGTTGTGAAGAGTTTACAACTTGGTAATAGCCCTCTTCTGCTGTATAATCCACAATTTTTCCTCCGTCAACTAAAAGCATAAATTGATTTGGATACACATGGATGATTGAACCATTTGAAATCGTGGAATCTGTTCCCTTAAAGTTTTGATTTCGACGATCTTTAGCTCGTACTTTTACACCAACGGACATAACGGTTGTATCACTCATCTCCTGTGGTTCAATTACCTCTAGCCATTGATCTGCTAAGTTTCCTTTAACTGCACTAACTGCTGCTTTAATAATTCCCATTTAAACCCCTCCTGCAAAAAACTAAACATTACAAACGAATGTGAAATTTCATTTTTGCAAATTTCTCTGTATTAATGTACTACGATTTATTAGGCAATAAGTTTCATATTCAGTTAAATTAAGAAATTTCCTACAAAGAAACAACTGAGTGGAAAAACCACTCAGTTGTTATCATTTCCTATACTAAGTAATTACATCAATAGGGTCTGGCAATACAATCATTTACTTTTTTAATGAGGCCAAGAATACATTTTGTGCCGCATTTACTCCAGCACCGGGCTTGAAGTTATAAGAAAAATCCTGTAAACCTGCTTCCATTAGGGAAACTGCTTGAAGGACATCACTAGGGAAGCAATAGCCCATATGTCCAAATCTGAAAATCTTGCCTTGGAGATGGCCAAGTCCCCCAGCGAAATCTAGGTGATATTCCTTCTTAAGGTGTCCTAAATAGGCTGAAAGATCCAATCCTTCTGGGGCACGAATTGCCGTAATTGTAGGTGATGCATACTCGTCACCCGTTAATAATTCGATTGATAAGGCTTTCATAGATTCCCGAACCATGTTTTTCATGACATCGTGTCGTTCAACCGTTTTTGAAAATCCGCCTTCCTCTTCAATTAAATCGCACACAGCAGATAGCCCCATTATGAGCGAAATAGAAGGAGTATTAGGCGTCATTCCTTTTGCTGCCCACTCCCGATAGCTTAATAGATTTAAATAATAAGCAGTGGTGTTATTGGCCTCAATTACATCCCAGGCTCTTTCACTAACGGCTACAAGTGCTAGTCCAGGTGGAAGCATCATCGCTTTTTGTGAACCTGTTACTAATATATCAATTCCCCATTGATCCATTTCAGCAGGGGCTCCTCCAATACAGCTTACCCCATCGACTATAAATAGCGCGTCAGAATGATTACGCACCTCTTCTGCCAATTGCTCAATCGGATTTAAGATTCCTGTAGAGGTTTCATTATACGTAGCAAAAACGGCCTTAATAGTAGATAACGGTTTCAAAAATTCATTGAGGTCTTCCTTTGTACAAGCTTCACCCCAATTTTTAGCTAATTTATGTACAGTTAAGCCATATTTTTCACAAATCGAAACGAAATAATCTCCAAAGGCTCCTACAGTGATAACGACTACCTCATCCCCAGGGGAAACTGTATTTACCACAGCTGCTTCTAATGCTGCTGTTCCACCCGAGGGAAGTAGTAAAATATCTTGCTTAGTACCAAAGACAGGTTTCACACGTTGTGTGGCATCTTTGTATAACTTTACAAATTCTTCAGTACGATGACTAAACATATCCTGAGCCATTGCCAGTTCAACCTTTTTAGGGATTGGAGTAGGACCAGGATGTCTTAGTATAAGTGGATACATATTAATTACCTCCATTTTGACTTCCACACTAATAATCGCTTTATAATAATGATGAAGCCAGACCCTGTATTGCTTTCCACATTATTCTAACACATTCGGTCGTATTCCGGTGCTTTTTTAGACCTTACGAAAGCAACAATTCACAGCATAGTTGTATTTTTGTGAAAATTGACAACTTCTTTCTACTTCCTATATAAAAGCTTCTGAACGATTTTCATAAAGTCATCTATTGACGGGAAATATGTGTTTTGTTGGTTATACCACTTACGAACTGTATCCACGACCCAAAACGGAACCGCTTTTCCGTCAATCATATGATAATACTCTTCATATCCTTTTTTTAGGTGTTCCCATCTAAAGTCATTACCCGGCTGAATGTATTCGGAAACATCAATTATTTTTGCTCTTCCATTTTGCAATAAAATATTTTTTAGATGGATGTCACGAGGGTTTAGCCCCTTGTTCCGAACATAATCTCTTGCATCCTCCACATCCTCTACAACTTGTTTGGGGATATGGATTCCTTGAAGGATACAATCATATAGAGTTATCCCTTCTTCATAGCTTAAAACAAGGTAATGGTCTTCAGAAGCAAAACACTTAGAAAAGAATCGGGACTCCCCTAGGATCTGATAGACATTTACCTCAGCCTTAACCTTGGCAACTTTGTTCTTCGCGTATTTCTTAAATGCATATTCTGGGGCATCAATAGATTGAAAAACGGCTGCATCCGTACCGACACCGATACAGTTTAAATCATCAGCATCACCAATAATGGTGACTGGTTCGTTATTTGGGTTTGATAAAACAGTTATTTTAGATAGTGAATCAAACGCAATTTCCCAATTATGCTCCACATAATCTCTCCAATCGTTAGCTGAATAAATCATATTTATGTATATGAGTATTTGTTCATTTTACGCATTTAATTAAAGAGATAGCAAGGTATTGGTCTTATTCGTCGCAAATTAAAAAGAGGGCCATTAACGACCCTCTTTTGCGCATATTAATTTTTTATAATCCCTTCACCCATCTTGCAGCCATTTCAATCCAATTCTCTATTTCTGGCTGAATGTGATTGTCTCTTCCTTTTGACTGTGTTTCTTCTGTTCCAAGTGATAGTCCATGAACTCCTTCTGGATAAATGTGCATTTCGAGCGGGACTTTCTGTTTTAATAAACTTTGTGCAAATAGCATGCTATTCTCAACAGGAACAGATGCATCAGATACAGTATGCCATAAAAATGTGGGAGGGGTTTCATGCGTTACTTGGTTTTCCAAGGATAAAAATTCTCGTTGCTCTTGGTCCTCAAACTTTTCTCCTAATAATGCCCTAAAGCTTCCTTCGTGAGCATAAGGACCAGAAGAAATGACAGGGTAACTTAGGACTAATCCATTTGGTTTAATTTGATCCTTCGAATAGGATAATTGTTCTGTTAAAAACTCCTTATCCCAGAACACTCCTAAGCTTGCAGTTAGATGGCCACCTGCTGAAAAGCCCATGACAATAATCTTGTTGGGGTCAACATTCCAGCTATCTGCATTGTCACGAATCAAACCGACTGCATTTGCCAATTGGCAAAGGGCTGTCGGGAATACAGATGGTTCCACACTATATCTAAGGACACTCGCGTGATAACCTTTACTTAGCATTTGTATAGCAACTGGTTCTGCCTCACGGTCAGACGTATGGACATAGCCACCGCCAGGGCAAATGACAATCATTGGTCGTTTACGGTCTGGATCAATACTTACCGAATTATCAAGAAGATACGTGAATAATTCAGCTTTTTCATTCTTGTGTTTTAGTTCATGTTTTTCGTGAATCATGCTTTCTCACCCTTTTTTAATAATCTTCACCTATATAAATTTTCGACATATATGTATGACTTCCTTCAGGCAAAACAAAAAAGGAGGTTAGCACCTCCTTTTTTATCCCTCTTATTCGTAACGTAATGCATCGATTGGACTAAGTTTTGAGGCTTTGTTTGCTGGTAAGATACCAAAGATGATACCAATGAAAGCAGAGAAGCCTACGCCGATTATGACAATCATTGGACTTACCGTAGCAGTGATTGGTGCAAATTGAGATACAACAATCGTCCCTAATGTTGCAAGCCCGATTCCAATCATGCCCCCTAGTGAGGTTAATGTTGCTGATTCAATTAAAAATTGCAGTAAAATTCTTCCTCGAGTAGCTCCAAGGGCTTTTCGTAAACCAATTTCCCTCGTTCTTTCAGTTACGGAAACGAGCATGATGTTCATAACACCGATGCCACCCACTAATAATGAAATTCCTGCAATACTACCAATGACTAATGTCATGATTGTTATAACAGTATCAACTTCTTGTTCATATTCAGAAAAATCGTTTACTGTATACATCCCATCCTCGAGTTTTTTAGCCATCGTTAGGGTATCAGCTGCAGAACGCCCGATTTCTGATATTCGTTCTGGATTGTCTGCAATTATAGCTAAACGTTCAATTTCTCGATTGCCAAACATCATTGAAATGACTCCTCGTGGCATGAGCATTTCCCCTGACTCATTATACCGATACTGCTCAGGGATTGGCGACTCGTATACCCCGATTAACTTATAGGGATTACCATTCAAATCGACGATTTCACCGATAATATTTTCTTTATCTTTAAAGAATTTTCCCCTTGCGACAGTGTCGATCATCACTACACGATTTCGTCCATCGTTATCTCTCGCATTGATTGGTCGTCCCTCAACAATTTGGATGTTTCGTGCTGTAAAGAACTCAGGTCCTACTCCGGTAATTTCCATTTCTCCCTGTTGGTCATTATAAATCAACGGCCCCCAGCCTTGGTTTGTAGCGATAACTGCTTTTACACCTGGAACTTCAGAAAGGGTTTCGACGTCATCAGAAGTTAATTCAGGTTCCATCCAGAACATTTCTGAATCTTCTTCTCCTTCTTTTGGCATTGGCTGATACCAAATATCGACTGCATTTTTTTCGATACTAAATAATTCCTCTGTCATTTTCGTTTTGGCCCCTTGGCCGATTGCAACAATAATGATTACAGCCGCAACACCAATGATGATTCCCAGCATCGTCAAAATGGACCTAATCTTATGATTCCAGATTGAGGATAATGCTACTTTAAAGCTTTCTAATAGACTCATAGCCTTCTCCTTTGGTCATCCGTTATCAACCCATCCTTTAAAGTGATAACCCTATTTGCGTATGCAGCAACTTCATCCTCATGCGTAACAATGATAACAGTTCTACCTTCATTATTTAGTTGAACCATTAGCTCCATTATTTGCTCACTCGTTTTAGAATCAAGAGCCCCAGTTGGCTCATCTGCTAACACGATTGAAGGGTTATTTACAAGCGCTCTCGCAATTGCAACCCTTTGTTTTTGACCACCAGAGAGTTGATTTGGCAAGTGTTTGATTCGATCTCCAAGTCCGACCTTCTCCAACATTTGTTTGGCTCTGTCCATCCGTTCCCGCTTCGGAACTCCTGCATAAATAAGTGGAGATTCAACATTTTTTAGTGCGTTGTGACGTGGTAACAGAAAAAATTGTTGAAAAACAAAACCGATATGCTCATTACGCAATTTTGCTAACTTTCGATCCTTTACAAGACCTATTTTTTCATCGTTCAATTCAAACGTGCCCGAAGTTGGCGAATCCAGGAAACCAATAATATTCATTAAGGTAGATTTTCCTGAACCAGATGGTCCCATGATGGCAATAAATTCCCCGTCCTCAATGGTTAAATCTATCCCGTGTAAAACTGGTACTTCAAGAGCCCCGTTTCCATATACCTTTGTAATCTTACTCAACTTCATCAAAGGAGGTCACTTCCATTCCATCGTACATTCCCTCATATGGTGTTAAAACCACGAGATCATCCTTATTAACACCTTCAGTGACTTGGATAAATTCATCATTCATTGACCCCGTTTGAACTTCACGTCTTTGTAAGATACCATCTACTAATACATACACAACTGCTACTCCACCTTCATCCAAAATAGCTGTATGCGAAATTACAGGAAGAATCTCAGTTCCAGGAATTCGAACCTCTAATGAAACGTGGAACCCATGACGAAGGTCAGTTGTGTCGTCTGTAATTCCCACTTTGAAAGGATACATGGTAACATTGCCACCACCCATTCCCGAAAATTCTCCGCCAGCTCCTCCGTCATCATTTGGAAAATGAGAAACGGATTCGACAACACCCTTCCATTCTCGATCCTTGAATACCTTAGGACGGACAATTACTTCTTGTCCCTGTTGAATTTTGACTGCATCAAATTCGCTCATTGTTCCTATTACTTTATATGGTTTATTCGAAATGATATGTATGACCGGCTCTGTTGCACCCGTCTCGGTTGATGCAATATTTTTATTCACTTTTACAATGATTCCATCAATTTTACTAACAACTGTCATTTCTTTTTTCTGATTTGTAATTTCCGCGATTCGTTCATTTGCTGCTGTAATTTCTGATTTTGTATTTTCATATTGTAGCTCCATTTGAACCTTTTCACTTGTAAGTTGGTTGACGTCTTCAACTGGTGGTTCCTCTATTATTTGTTGTGGTTCTGTACCTTCTTCAGTCTTTTCAGGTGTCTCAGCAGCTTTTGTTTTTAGTTTGTTTTTTTGTGCGGCTATTTCTTTTTTTGCTACTTCAATCCGTTTATTTAGGGCCGCAATTTGATTTTGTTCTGTTTTAGCTCTTACCTGAATTAAGTCTCTTTCTCTAGTTGCTCTAGCTAATTCCGTATCTAGCTTAGAAGAATCGTAGACAAATAGCGGGTCTCCAGCTTTTACAGTTTTGTTTTCTTCTACCTTATATTCGCTAATCTCTCCATGCTCTGGATTTAAGAATACTTTTTGCTCCCCTTCAGGAACGATTTCGCCTGTTACAAGAATCGTTTCTATTAATTCTTGTTCTTTCGCTTTTTGTACCGTTACATTTACTTCCTCAATTTGTTCTCCAACTGATGCCACACTCTTTTCTTTTATGAAAAAGGCAGCTACTCCACCCGCGATTACCAGGATTCCGATAATCGACAAAATCCAAATTAAAACCTTCTTTTTCTTCAACATACTTCCCCCTATAGTTTTCATTCTCATTAGATAGGTAAATATTGAATATCTCTATCACTGTATCCTTGTTTAATCTATTAGATTGCGATTTTAAAAATAATCAAATTTTACCCTAACCATTAAGACGGCGAAGATTGCTAAAAGGTTTCAATTTTTTACAAATATTTTTAAATTTTTACAAAAAAATCAACCAGAGTAAGTCTGGTTGATCTTTTGGATTATTTTTTATTTGCGCGATATAAATCACGTGTTTTATATCCTTCTGAAAGGATCATTTTCATTTCTCTACGTCGTTTTTTCTTGGTTGCTTCTTGTTTTGCACTATAAATAAACCGAGCCCAATCCTTCCGATAACCTGGAGTTAATGCCTGGTAAAAGCGAAGGATGTCTGGTGTGTCTTTGAGGTCTTCTTCAATAGCAGGAATGAAATCAATATAATCATCAACACATTGGCTTGCCTTTGTTGATTTTACGTTTTTAGTTTTTCCTGCTTCTTTTAAACCAACAACGGTAAAGACATCATCTAATCCGACCATACGTGAAAATTTAATGTCACTTTTACCGATGTAGCCATATTCGTCTGCATCAAGCCCGCTTAACAGATCATCACGATGAATAAAGGTATCATATACTTTATTCCCCTTGTTAGGATAAGCAGCAAAAAAGTAACCTTTTTTATTTAATAGATTATGATCGATAATTTTAGTAACTATTTCCTTTAATGTTTCTAAATCCATTACAAATGCAAAAATTAGATCATAGGAATGTTCCTTAGATAGAGTTGTTTCATAATCTGTTAATCCTTCAAAGTAGTTTTGACCCTCTGGTACATCTAATAGGAGTTTCTTGTTGTATTTAGTTAGGTTTAATTTTTCTACAATTGTTTTAGCCATAGCAATCACCTGTTCGTATAGTTGTTAATTTAGTTTATAGGTAAAATTTGGCGAAAGCAACCGTATGTAAAAGAAAAAAGTAGCTACAAAAAAGCTACTTTTTGTCTAAAGATTATCTAGGTTGTACACGTCTTGGCCGTTCGAAATAGCATTCATTACAAATAGCAAATGAAAAGCCAATTGGTAAGTTCTTTCCACATCGTTTACATACTCTTTTAGTCGGTTGAATGCCTGATTTCAAGTGTTCGTGTATCTTGTCACTAATTTCTTCCCTCACTCTTTCCCAATAATGAGCTTCAGTCTGTTTCCCTAATTTATAAAGGAATAACAAATGGAGGCCAACCGCTTTATAGGAGAGCTCAAGCTCCTCAAGTCCAGATTCTTTAAGGATCGGGTCTGGCAGTGGAAAACCATCGACAATCGCCTCGAGTGCTTTCTTCCATTGTGCACGCAGTGATGGTTCATTTGACGAAAATGGTAGATGCAAAAAGCCATAAAGGTCAGGTAATGATAACTTTGCTTCAATAATTGTATCCTCAACTAACTCATATAGCATCCGTTCCTCATAAAGACTTGCTTTTTTCGTTCCCTCTGGACTCTTGAATTGATCCCATAGATAGAAAAACATCCTCATTTTTCGAGAATACTTCTGAAAACGTTCAAGAACTGCTGTTGTTGGAGCGATCGCGAAGCCCTGAAGCGGGGGATCTTCTTGTTCTAATAATCGTGTCATTGTTTTGATATCACTAGTAAAAGCGACTTTTCCGATATCATAAATTCCCCGTCTTCCCGCTCGACCTGCTATCTGTTTTACTTCCTGAGAGGTTAGCAGCCTTCTTCTCGTTCCGTCGAATTTATCATTTTCCAAAAATACTATCCGTCTAATCGGCAGATTTAAACCCATACCAATTGCATCTGTAGCCACAATAACCGTTGTCTCCCCATTATTAAAGCGTTGGATTTGCTTTTTTCGAGTTTCCGGTGGCATGCTCCCGTATATCATACTCACACGACGTCCACTTCGTTGTAACTCGGAGGCTGTCTCAAGAACTCTTCTTCTTGAAAAACAAACCAAGGCATCGCCTTGTCGGGTTTGGTTCAAACGGAAAGCTTGCGGTTCTACCTCTAATGGTACATCTCGATGATATTCGTAAACTTCTACAGTTGAATCACCAAGAAGCTGTAGAATCATCCATTTTGCATGAAAGCTGCAAATGATATGTACCTCCTGTGCATTTGCATTTGTTATTGCTTTATACCATGAAAAGCCCCTGTCCTTATCGGAAATCATCTGGGCTTCATCAATTACAACTACATCGTAGAAATCTTTTTCTCTTAGCATTTCAACGGTTGCTGAGAGATGGTTGGCCCCTTCTACAAGCTTTTCTTCTTCTCCTGTCTTTAAATTGCAGGGTACTCCTTCCTCATTCAATGTTTCATAAATTTCGAGTGCTAATAATCGTAATGGAGCTAAATAAACCCCACTATTTGCTTCCTTCATTCGTTGGATAGCCTGGTACGTCTTCCCGGTATTGGTTTCGCCAACATGAAGAACGTACTGAATATTTCGTCCTGGTGATAAGTTATATGCGCGTCCAAATATATCCTCGAGCATTCTTTGTTCTTCTTCTCTTTGTCGTCTTAATTCTTCTTTTTCCTTTTCGGCACGTTCTTTTCTCTCAGTAATGTCTTTTAAAAAGAGTTGTCTATGTGTGTCCAACTCAAATGGAATGTCAATAAGCTTCACAAGATCTGACACATATTCCTCTAATATATCCTCAAATAAATCATCACGAACGTCGAGAAAATACTCGTAGGCCACTTCCTGCAAAAATGCATCAGATAATGGTTCTTGAAAGCTATTTTGGCAATCGACAAATATATGTTCAGGTAAGTGCGATTTTAACCAATTTGGTCCGAAATCCATGAGTTGATGTAAAATAAGATCTTCATATTCCTCAATCAAATTTTCTTGATAAAAATAGCGGTTATGTGCAAGTTCAGTTTCTTTATAAAGATAAGAAGCAAACGTCACATCGTCTGATGATAAAATCATCCCTTTTTGATCAATCTCAATTGCTAAATGACTCCCTAATAAATATCGAATCCTTAGATAAAGTTCTTCGTAATGATCACCAAGTATTTCGTTTAGATAAAAATTTAACTTGAGAATAAATTTTCGCTTGGTTTCTCGATCCATTTGCTTCTTAATTCGAGCTTCGTAATCGTCTCTTGCGGTTTGATACTTTTTTTGCCATTCGTCAGGATGTTTTGCATAGGTCTCTTCTAACCAACCTAATAAATCATAAGGATGCACATTACGTATTTCAGTTCGAAATAATTTATTTAGCAGTTTTTTACCAACATCCTCAACTTCAAATCCATGTTCCACTAAATAGGCTTTCTTTTCAGATATAGAAGCATGAACGGCTGTATTTAACCAAGCGTTGAGCCAAATTTGTTCGATAAACTGCCCTCTTTCTCTGACATACTGTTCAAATGAGGGAATCGTTTCTTTTGGTTCCATATAATGATTAATGTCATCCATAATCATCTGTTTTGCTCTTTCGACTGCTTGATTATAGTATTGACTAAGTTGAATACTCATTGAATTGCTCCTTGTAAAGACGTATTGTTATTAGTTTACATAGGCCTGAAACAATATATGTATAGGATGATATTACCACATCTATACGGTCCGACTATTTGTTAAAATTTGAGGATAAACTGAATTTGGAGGACAACATCATGAAGAAACGATTTATCTTCCTTAGCATTTTGGTGGCTATAATCTTTGTTGGTGGTTTATTAACGGGTGTGTTGTTAACAAATCAAAATCAACATGAAACCAAAATAGGTGATGAAGTACCACAATCTTCAAAAAAACCAAATCAAAAAGAAAAACCAAAACTTGATAAAAATATGTCAAACGTTTTAGTAGGTTATATACAGGATTTTCGTGATCCCAACCAAATTGATTATTCTAAACTAACCCATATTATCTTTTCCTTTGTTCATCCGACAAAGGATGGGCAATTATTGTTTACCGGTGAACATGCTGAAAAAAATCTCAAGAATATGGTTGCCAATGCCCATAAGCATGAAACTAAAGCAATGCTTGCGGTTGGAGGATGGTTCCATATGAATGGCGGAGAATCCTATGATTATTTTTCGGCAGCATTAGCGAACCCAGCTTCACAGCAAAAACTTGTGAATGAACTCATTGAAGTCGTTGAACAAGAAAATCTAGATGGTATAGATATTGATTTTGAACACCCTCGTACAGATGCAGATGCGAAACATTTACATCATTTTATAAAAACATTAGGTAATAAGCTACACGATAAGAATAAAGAGTTATCCATTGCGGTTCACTCAAAAATCCATGGCCAAACCTTAACTGAATTAGCTTACGTGAAATATGAGACAGCCATGTTTCAATATGTAGACTATGTAAATATTATGGCATATGATGGCCAATGGGACGGTGGTTATCATGCTCAGAATTTATCACCCTACCCATTTACAGAAAGCATCGTAGGTTACTGGGCAGATTTATTTGATACTCACAAGCTGCCAAAAGAAAAGCTTGTCCTTGGTGTTCCATTTTATGCGCAGCCAGCTGACCCAAACATCAAACAGGTTTCCTACGAAGCAATCGTGGAAAGTAATCCTGACAATGCCGTAAAGGATTCGGTTAATATGAATGGTACAACGTATTATTATAACGGCCAATCGATGATGACAAGAAAAACAAAGCTTGCGTTAAAACATGGTTTTGGTGGAATGATGATTTGGGAATTAGGCTTAGATTCAAAAGGGTCAAATAACCTAACGAACACACTTTATGAATCAATTGCAGAGACGACTATAGACGATTACTACACGTTAAAAAAATAAAATTGTAATGTTATTTCAATTTCCATCCATCCTAACAGATGGAGGTGAAAAAAATGGCAAATCGCAATCCAGTCGAATTTACCGGGAAGGTATTAGATAAAAGAAATACCTTAACAGGTCCAGATGACGAAGGTAAGAATGGACATCCAAAGCGGCCACAAAATGTAATGATTAAAAAAGATGAATAGTGTTGAAAACAAAAAAGTGATTCTCAATTGAATCACTTTTTTAGGATGATGTGATTTGTCCACCATTAACATGTATCGTTTGACCAGTAACAAAACGGGAATCATCAGTAGCAAGGTACACATAAGCAGGCGCAAGTTCAAATGGCTGTCCTTGGCGGTCCATTGGATTACCAGCGAGTGTGACTTGGTCTGGTGAAAAGCTTGATGGAATTAGTGGCGTCCAGACTCTACCTGGCGCTACAGCATTTACACGTATTCCTTTGGATACCAAATTATTAGCAAGGGCACGAGTAAAGCCGACTATCGCGGCTTTTGTCATGGTGTAATCAAGTAGTTGATCATGACCATAATAAGCCACTACTGATGTTGTATTGATGATGGAACTGCCGGTTTTTAAATGTTTTAATGCGGCTCTTGTTGTATAAAAATAAGAATATACATTAACCTTGAAGGTATCATCAAACTGTTCATCCGAAATATCAAGAAGACTTGACTGCTGGAATTGAATACCGACATGGTTGACCAGAATGTCAAGCTTACCGAAGGCTTGAACGGTCTTTTCTACAATATCAATACATATCTCTTTTTCACGTAGGTCACCGGGTAAAAGCAAACAGCGTTGACCCATCTCTTCTATCATTGATTTTGTACGATTCGCATCCTCATGTTCATCTAAATAAGAAATAGCAACGTCTGCTCCTTCCTTTGCAAAGGCAATTGCGCAAGCGGCTCCAATCCCGCTATCTCCACCTGTGATTAACGTAACTTTTCCTTTTAGCTTGCCACTACCTTTATAGTGGGGATTATCAACAATAGGTTTCGGTACCATTAAGCCTTCGACACCTGGTTGGCGATACTGACGCTGTTCAGGGACTGTAAGGGCTACGTCCTTATATTGGGTGACTTTTCCATAATTCGGATACATAGGATAGCTTTGAGTCTCTCCATCTATTTCTCTAGAGCAAGACATAGGTATACCTCCTAATATAAAATACAGGATGATTTAGTCTATGTAGAACTCAGTTTAGAGTGAATGCATTACTTAGCGTACGGGCTCATTATAGGGACGAATTGAATAAACTAAGTATGGAAACTTAAAAGTCCTGCGGTAATATGTCAAGTACCAAAATCTAAGGAATTGGAAATTGTAAGCCAACCAATACCTAAAAAAGACAATACTTAAGAAACCCAGTAAGATATTAAACCATTTACTGGAAAACATTGAAGGATTTAGGATGTTTTATCCTTTAGTTATTCACCTTCCTTCTTGGCGTGTAGACTTGATCGTTGCGTAGCAGCGCATCGACCAACCGCACAAGTTTTCTTGCCGTTAAGACGAGTGCTCTTTTGTGTTGATGCTTAGGAACCTCACGATATTTTTTCAGGTAGTATGCCCGAAATTCAGGTTCATTTCGTTGAACCGAGTTGGCAGCTTCAACAAGGTAATAACGAAGAAATCTATTTCCTGAACGTATCATTTTGGTTTCCTCAGCTTGGAACTTGCCTGATTGATGCTTGGACCATGTAAGTCCACTATATTTGGCAATGGAAGCTTGGTTATCAAAGCGATCAATTTGTCCAATTTCGGCTAAAATACCAGCGGTATAGACTGGGCCTATTCCTGGAATCGTCTGTAAGGTATTAGGGATACCTTCTAGAAGCTTTTGGATGGCTTTGTCAAGTTCTTTAATCTGTTTAGTTATACTACGGATGGACTCTATTGAAGTCCCTAATAATAGGTCGATAGAATCTTCCACACACTTTGATAATCGGTAGGAAGATCTCGCAGCCTTTTGAATGGATTTCGCCACACACTCGGCGTCAGTAAAGCGATTTTTGCCCTTATCTTGAAGATAATTCGCAAGTTCTTGAAGATCCATTGAGCTAATTTCATCTAAGCTATATTGTTCAAGAAATAGCTCTAACATGGCATTTCCAAAAACCGAACTATCCACTTCAGTCGTAAAGGAACTACACTTATAAAATAAGTGTTGCAGAAAATATTGCTTTTCTCGCGTTAGGTTATGAACGAGATGATATCTCATTCTTGTCAACCTTTGAAGAGCAATAAATTGTTCCTGCATGACCGCCGTTAGTGGAAGACGTCCAAACCGTAAGCGATCTGCAATAATCCAAGCATCGACTTGGTCTGTTTTATCCAGGTCAACATATGACTCTTTAAATTTTTTAATTAGTTTTGGATTAATAGTAAAGACTGTTGTTTTAAATTCTTTAAGAGATTCATCCTCGTGAAAAAACATAGCAGGATGCCAACTATAGACTGAAGTGGCCTCCATCCCGATTTGAATCTCGGAAATTGAGTTACTTTGGGCTATCTTGACAATCAGATCTTTCAGATAAGATGCCCCTGTCAAATTGTTGTCAACAGTGAGAGCAGTTAATGCTTTTCCTTCAAAATTCATGACACAAGCTTTCATATCTTGAGAGCTAACGTCTATTCCAACAAATAATTTCATGGTGGCTAACCTCCTTTCAATCTAGGATCAAGGGAAGGACTCTTCGGGATATCCCCAGTGTACTTGTCGGTCAATCACCCTCGCGTATTAGAACTCACTTTGGTCCATGAGCTGCCTGGAAGCTGCAACTTCCAGCATGGGCTGCCAAAGGGAACAGCCTGCGGGTTAGAAGTTCGAACAAGGACTGGGGAGACAGACTTTTGTAGTAGTCAAAGCTACAGGAGATGATAGAAATCCCCCAAACGATCCTAAGACCATTATCTAGGGACATCACGAAAAGTCCACCCTTTGGAAAACTTTTTCAGATGGTGGGGGGCTAGCCCCCCACTATCTGAACTAACATCTATAGAATTATCAAAGAACAATATTTTAATTGGAAATTACCTCGAAAGAGGACTATAAACTTACTATACGAGGAGTTGGAACTATGAAATATTACTACAGTCCAGAAGTGACATTTTTGCTTATGAACGAATCGAAAGAACGTGTCGAGGTATCATATATAAACCACAGCTTTGATTTGCCACAAATTGGAACAAGACCGCCCTACTATTACAATCCACGTTATGAACATTATTTTCCTTTGATATAAAAAATTTTTATCTAGGGAATATTACTCCATAAGATTGGAGGATTTCCCTGTGATTGAGAACATTGATGAAAAATTACCCTCAAATGAAAACCCGATCCGTGAACGGGTGAGAAAAAGAAATGCAACTGATTTTAGCAGTTCATCGCTAAGACGAATCGCACTCACACAATTAGGTCGTAAACGGTAAAAACGTTAGGGTGTGCCCCTAACGTTTTTTTAGCTTATACCAGAGCAAATTGTAGTAGTTCTTCATACAGTTTTACATATTCCTTTGAAGAGGCTCCCCAACTAAAATCAAGTTTTAATGCTTTTTCAGAAAGCTCTTTCCATTTTTTTGGTTGGAATCGGTAGAACCAAATCGCACGCTCAATTGTATATAGCATGTCATGGGCATTGTAATTAGTAAAACTGAAGCCGTTTCCTTGGTCTGTAAATTCATTGTATGGTTGGACTGTATCTTTAAGCCCACCTGTTTCTCTTACAAGAGGCAATGTCCCATAGCGGAATGCTAGTAACTGACCAATCCCACAAGGCTCAAACTGTGACGGCATTAGGAACAAATCTGAACCAGCATATACTTTTCGTGAAAGTCCTTCGTCAAAAAAGATATTCGAAGAAACCTTCGTTGGATACCGATATGCCATTTCACGGAAAGCATCCTCATAATGGCGCTCACCCGTTCCAAGTAAAACAAATTGCACATTTTGGTTAAGTATTTCTTCAAACACGTGTAAAACAAGGTCAATTCCCTTTTGATCTACAAGGCGTGTAATCATGGAAATCACAGGAACCTGTTCGTTCACTGGAAGCCCAAGTTGCTCCTGTAGTGCTCGTTTATTTTTCATTTTACCTTCATATGAATCATAATAGGTAAATAGTTCACGATCTGAAGCGGGATTATATGCTTTATGGTCAATTCCATTGACAATTCCATGCAATTCAAAATTCCGTTTTCGCAAATATCCATCTAATTGTTCTCCAAAATAAGGAGTCTGGATTTCATTTGCATAGGTAGGGCTAACGGTCGTTATCGAGTCACTGAAAGCTAATCCTGCTTTCAGATAGCTTACATTGCCGTAAAATTCCACTCCATCTATATGAAAATAGCGATCACTTACATCAAGTAATTCACTTAAAACAGATTTTGGGAATACGCCTTGATAGCGTAAATTATGAATCGTAAATACTGTTTTAATCCCCTGATAGTCTGGTTGATTCGAGTAGTGAGCTTTTAATAAAAGTGGAATCGGTCCAGCTTGCCAGTCATGACAATGAATGACATCTGGCTTTTTATCTAGAAAGGGAATAGCTTCAAGTACAGCTCTTGAAAAGAAAGCAAATCGCTCCCCATCATCATAAAAGCCGTAACTCCCATAGCGCTTAAAATAATATTCATTATCTAAAAAGTAATAGCTAATTCCGTTGTGGACTAATTTTTCAATCCCACAATATTGTCTGCGCCAACCTAATGGCACCTCGATGATTCGTTCTAAAACTAGCTGTTCCTTATATTTATCAGCTAAATCTCCATATTTAGGGAGGATAACACTTACATGTACCCCTTCCTGTTGAAGTGCATTCGGTAAAGCCCCTATTACATCCCCTAGTCCGCCTGTTTTAATAAATGGAGCACACTCTGATGCTGCGAATAATACGTTCATGATTTTCCCCCATTAGATAATATCAGCTTTTTTTATCACAGTTGGAGAAAGTTCCCCAACGATTACTTTTTCTGAAGTGATGTTTACTTGTTTATCTGTAATGACATTTTCTAGGTATGTGCCTTCGTCAATGACACTCTTCTGCATGATAATACTATTTTTAACAGTTGCCCCTTTGCGTATTTTGACCCCACGGAAAATAATACTATTCTCGACAGTTCCCTCTATATCACTACCGTTTGCAATTAACGAATTGCTTACATTAGATGTTGTCGAGTATTTGACGGGTGGCTCATGCTTGGTTTTTGTATAGATCTCCCAGTTATCGAAAAAGAATTCCTTTGTCACTTGTGGGTTTAAGAAATCCATATTCGTTTTATAATAGCTCGAAATGGAATGAATAAATGGCATATAACCTTTAAAATGATAGCTGTTTACATTAAGATGTTGTAAATTCGCTTTAACGACATCTCGAATAAAATCATATTCCCCATTTTCATAGCACTTTGTAATAAGTTCAATTAATAATTTCTTTGAAAAAACAAAAGTTTCCGTACACACAGGATCTCCCTGTTTTGGAATTGTATAGAGTTCGAGGTTTGTCACTGTGTCATCAGCATCTAGAATACATTTATGATAGATTGGTTTATCGACAGGTTCTCCATCATAATCCTTATAAACGACAGTAATATCCGCACCACTTTCTCTATGTTTTTTGATAACTTCATTAAAGTTAATTTTATAAACATGATGACCAGGAGATAAAATCACAGTGTCCTCATGGGATCGCTTGAAAAATTCAAGGTGATCATAAAATTGCTGAACATCACCTACTATACTTTTGTCTGGGTGAATTGGAGGTAAAATAAACAATCCCCCATTTCGTCGATCAAGGTCCCATTCCTTCCCGTTACCGAGATGATCCATGATTGAACGATATTTGTCCTTTGTGAATATGCCAACCTTTTTAATTTGAGCGTTAATAAAATTGGACATTGTAAAATCGATTAATCGATATCTTCCACCGAATGGTACTGCTGCAAAACAACGATGTTGTGTTAATTCTTTTAAATATTGTTTATCATTTACTAAATTTATTACGCCAATTACTCGTTCCAATCCCAATCGCTCCTTGTGTGATATTTACTTAATTACGGTTAAGGGTCTTACAGTGTTTTCATCTCCAATTAATGTTATGGCAGCGTCTGGGGCATCAGACCCAATATGCGCTCCATCTGGAATACATAAATCACTTGCGATTATTGCTTTATGAATCGTTACATTCCTACCGATTTGCACATTCGGCATAATCACAGAGTCTTTAATGACTGAATTCTCTCCAACCTGTACATTGTATGAGAGCACCGAGTGGTCAATCGTTCCTTCGACGGTACATCCTTCATTTATCAATGATTGAGATACATCTGCAGTTGCTGATATAAGTTGTGGTGGATGAGTTGCAATCCCGGTAAAAAAAGGCCAGCTTGGATCATGTAAATCAAAGCCTGGAGCATCATCTAACAAGTCCATATGCGCTTCCCAAAGGCTTTCGATGGTCCCAACATCCTTCCAATAGCTATCAAACTGGTAGGCATACAACTGATTATCATCAGCAAGTAATTTTGGGATAATGTCCTTCCCAAAATCATTTGAAGAATGAATATTTCTTTCATCTTCAACTAAATACTGTTTTAATAGTTTCCATTTGAATAAGTAAATTCCCATTGATGCAAGATTGCTCTTTGGATTCGCTGGTTTCTCATCAAATTCAACAATTCTCTTTTCGTCATTCGTATTCATGATTCCAAAGCGACTTGCTTCTGCCCAAGGCACTTCGATAACCGCAATGGTTGCAGCAGCATCTTTTTCAAGATGAAAGCTAAGCATCTTACTATAGTCCATCTTGTAAATATGATCGCCAGATAAAATGAGTACATATTCTGGATCGTATTGCTCGATATAATGGGTATTTTGGTAGACTGCATTGGCAGTTCCTTTGTACCAATCTCCGCCATGTTTTCCAAGATATGGCGGAAGGACTGTTACTCCCCCATTGTTCCGATCTAAATCCCAAGGACGTCCATTACTAACATAATTATTGAGTACATGTGGACGGTATTGGGTAATGACGCCAACTGTATCAATACCTGAATGAGTACAATTACTTAAAGGAAAATCAATAATTCTGTATTTCCCACCAAACGGAACAGCGGGTTTGGCAAGAGTCGTTGTTAATTCCCCCAATCTTGACCCTTGACCACCTGCTAATACAACTGCAATCCACTTCTTTGACCTCATTTTTTGACGACACCTCTTTTTCTCTTTTTTGTCTCTTTTCTGAAGATACTAATTGCTAAAGGTGGAACTTTAATTGTTATGCTGTATGGTTGATTATGAGCTGGCGTCTTATCAACTGATAAAGATTCTGCATTAATCTGACCAGAGCCTCCAAATTCCACTGAATCACTATTAAATAATTCTATATAACTCCCAGTTGATGGGACGCCAATACGATAATTTTCATAGACCTCTGTAGAGAAGTTACAAACGATGATTGAATAATCACCCTTGCGCTTTCCATGTCTCATGAAGGTAATCACAGATTGGTCGTTATTATCCGGGTCAATCCATTCAAACCCTTCTTGTTCATGATCCAGTCTCCAAAGGCTAGAATTCATGCGATAAAAATGCTGAAGCTCTTTAAAATAGGACTGAAGCTTAGTATGAGAATCATAGTTTAGAAGCATCCAATCTAGTTCCTCAAGCTCCTTCCACTCAGAGAATTGACCAAACTCTCCTCCCATAAAAAGAAGTTTCTTTCCAGGGTGGGTCATTAAGTACCCATATAATAAACGTAAATTTGCAAACTTCTGCCAGTAGTCACCTGGCATCTTATCTAAAAGGGATTTTTTCCCGTGAACAACATCGTCATGTGAAAAAGGTAAAACAAAATTTTCCGAAAACGCATAGAAGAAAGAAAAAGTTAATAAATTATGATGATAACGTCTGTCGGAAGGGTGAAGACGCATGTATTTAAGGACGTCATTTACCCAGCCCATATTCCATTTATAATTAAAGCCTAATCCACCCTCAGAAGTTGGTGCAGTTACAAGAGGATAATCGGTTGCTTCCTCTGCAATCATTAGCACGCCTGGATATCGTTTAAAGATGGCTTCATTGGCTTTTTTAATAAATTCAATTGCCTCCAAATTTTCTTCGCCACCAAATTGATTAAATAGCTTTTCTTGTTGCGGGTTGTCGTGGTTAAGGAAAATTAATGAAGATACGGCGTCAATACGAAAGCCATCAATATGGTACATATCCATCCAAAAAGCGAGATTTGATAATAAGAAACTATGAATCTCCATTTTTGTAAAATCAAAGCTATACGTACCCCATAATGGTCGGTCTGCTCTTTTTGAATCGGATGACTCAAAAAGAGGAGTCCCATCAAATTTTCCTAATCCGTGTTCATCACGGCAGAAATGTACAGGAACCCAATCGAGTATGACACCAATGCCTTTTTGATGACATTGATCTACAAAATACATAAAGTCTTCAGGACTACCATGCCTACTTGTTACCGAATAAAACCCTGTTATCTGGTAGCCCCACGATAAGTCAAATGGATGCTCCATAATGGGCATTAATTCAATATGTGTAAACCCATGTTCAACAACATAGTCAATCACATCGTCAGCAAGCTCCCGATATGTATAAAAGCTGCCATCCTCTTTCTTTTTCCAAGAACCTGTATGTAATTCATAAATAAGCATTGGATTATTATACGAATCAGCTTTTTCGCGATTCCTCAACCATTTCTTATCATTCCACTCATACTGGTCAAGTCTTGTTACAACAGATGCGGTGTTTGGTCTTACTTCAGAAGAGAATGCAAAAGGGTCCGCTTTTAGCTTTTTTTCTCCATTAGCAGTGATGATTTCGTACTTATAAATGTCACCTACTCGTAATCCTGGAATAAATCCAATCCATACCCCTGAATTCGGAATCATTTCAAGGGCATGTTCACTGCCCTCCCATTTGTTGAAATCCCCAACAACTGATACGGATTTTGCATGAGGTGCCCATACAGAAAAGCGTACTCCATCTTCTCCTTTATAGGACATGACGTGTGCTCCAAGCATGTTATAGGCTTCTAATAAAGTTCCTTCGTGAAATAAATAAAGATCGAAGTCACTTGGAAAAAGTTCAACCTCTTTTTCAGCGATTGATTTCACCTTGATATCCTCCTTTTGATATATGTATAGAGAACGCGTGTAATACCAAAAACTTATGTCATTTGTATGAAAATAAATAAAAAACAATAAAACCATAGTATAAAACTGAATAAACGCAATTTTGGTATTATTTTTTCACTTTATTATATTAATTCGTTTTAAGGTTGAAATATTCCTTTAGCGAATAATGTTTTTTATTGTCGGATTAGGTAGAATTTGAAGAAAATTATTATTTTCGTGAAGATAAAAATCAACAAGTTGTTGAAACCGTTTACAATAGGTAAGGGTTTTTTGATAAATTTTTACATTTTTAAGTGAAATTTTGATATTGCAAAATAATGTAAAAGCATATCTGATTATCGGGGTTTTTATTTTTCCGAAATAGTGTTAACTTGTAGTTCAAACGGGGTAGACAAATATATCATCATTAAAAAAAGCTGCAAACGCAGCTTTCTAAGAAATCATTTGTTGAGACATATCTTCTATTTTTGTGAGGAAAATATAGGACATCGCAACTGACCATGCTAATGGAGTGTTTCCATTCGGTCTATTCGTTCCTCCTACATAGAGTTCAGGAACCTCCCAATTATCAGGAACAACTCTCTTTGTTTTAGCTATATATTCACTTGCTTTATGAAATTGCCCTAATTCAAGGTAGCAAAGTCCCAACCATGGGAATCCAAAGCACCATTCAGCTTCTTTACCTTCATTATAATACTGATCGTTTTCATATCGAATGACACCATAATTACGCTCTAATTTTGAGGAAACGGTTTCAACAATCTTAATGGCAGTATCACGGTCAACCACACGATATGGGAATACGAGGCTAAGCAACGCTAAATCAGTATCTTTTGTTTCGCTTTCACGAGGTAATAAATTCCGTAGAGCTTCCTCTCCTTTCTTAATCAGATCATCGTTTACGTTTACAAGAATCTTTACGGCATTAAGTCCAGCTACACAGGCACCAATGCTTGAGGCGTGGACTTCCATGTTTTCTTCCCACATGCCATTATCCTTTGCTTGCCAATATTGCAAGCATTCTAGATAATCAACAAGCTTTTGTATGATTTCTATATCCTTTTTATCTCGGATTACTTTTTGTCCTAGACGGTATCCTTCTCCAACACCCCATAGAAAGGCGCCGATTGCATCATTTTGGGCATGCCCCCATTCAACAGGCATTTCTTTTAAGTCGGTTGAATAGCGTGAATGGATATATTCAAATAAATAAATTGGTTTCTTTTTCCGATGGATATCAATTTTCCACTCGTAGCTTTTAAACATATCTAATAAAGCATGATAGGCTTTTGCATATCTTTCAGATGGTTCATTGATAAACGGTAGAACTGTATATACTATGTCTCGAATCCACACATAGCTGTAATCATTCGATAAGCTTGCTGTATAAGCCCCATTTGATAATCGCATACGGTCAAGAACCTGAATTGCTTTATTGGTATACATATCGTATCACCCCATTAGCTTATTTAATATACATTCATTCTTGACATAAATCATATTTATAAAACACATCAAAATCATTTTAGGGTCTTTTTACAAATTAATATTTAATATTAATTTATATTCTATAATATGTAAGCACAACCAAAATGATAACAATTGTCTACTTTTTGTGTGAAACGCCTACATTTTAGTGCATGTCATTCCCGATTTTTCTTGTTTCACAGTAATGTTCCACGAAAATCAAATGTACAATCAGCAAAACATCCACTAACTACTGCTACTTCCTCTCGCAAATGTCGTTGTTAACACTTCCTCCGGCAAGCACAATTCGAGACTGCTAGTAGGTTCATCTTTGACCTTCTGGACGAATCGGCTTGTGACTGGGGCTTGGCGCTTGTGCTGTACAAATAGGAAAAAGACCAAATCTAATTTAGGTGATTTGGTCTTTTCATGATGATCTATTTATTTGTTAAAAATGGTTGCAATAATCTCATCTGTTGTCATGTTACTGTTTATTTCATGTGAGCCAAGCTTGAGGTATTTTGCTACTCCCTTTTTCTCAACAAGATTTGCAAAATCCCACGCATCTCCACTTATGATTTTAGCTGAAATAAGTGCCTTTCCAACCTCATAGCTTGTCATACCTTCGGAAACAGTAATAACTGTTTTGCGAACAACTGGCTCAGCGGGCTTTTCTTTCTTCTCTTCTTTCACTTCTTCTTTGGCTTTATCTTTCGGTTGTTCCTTCGGTTGTTCTTCGACTTTTTCTGTGTTTTTCGCTCCAGCAATAGCATTGTTCCATTCATCTTCTGTATGGACTACATAGCCTTCTGCAGCAAGTTGACTTTTTAGCTCTTCAACAGTTGGTTTTTCCTCTGAGCCTGAACTAGTTGCTTGTTGTGGTCCGTAAAAATATACCACCGCACAAACCGCTGAAGCGAGTAAAAGCCCAGAAGCAAAGCTAGTTAATGTTTTAACGGTCATTTGCTGCTTTTCTCCCTTCTTTTTGTTTTGTAAAAGGAGACAGCATACCTTGTACTTCGATTTCACTTAAATTCTTTTCAGTTGCAATACTTGATACTGAATATCCTCTTTTATATAAATCGAGTACATCACGAAGTAATTCGTGTTGTTCAATATCTGTTGTATCAAGTCCTGCTTGGTTTTTAAGAATTTCATTATCTAATTCGAGATTTCTTATTTGCTGCTGTAGCTTATTAATTTCTTCCATAAAACTAATTGAATATAATTCAAGCTCACGCTGTTCTGCCTTTTTTGCCTTTTTCGTAAGTGCATAAGATAAAATGAGCAACACCGCTGCTACACCGAATAATATGACTAACGCCCACTCCATCATTGGACATCATCCTTTCAAAGCTTTTTGTCTTACAACAGTCAATTATACAACGAAATAAGACAAATTTCGATTAGTTTCGATAAAATCCTTCCATAGTCAGTGGGAATGGAAGATTTTAACGAGGGAAAAGCAAGGTTTCCCTCCTTTGGACCTATGTACAATGAGGATTGGAAATTGCTTGGTTTAAGATATATCCATTAATTACAAACCGCAAAAACAAATAGATGCCCCGATCTATCGAACAAGGCATCTTAATAACGGATTATTCTTTTATAAATTCTTTTGTACTTCTTACGGTATCAATAGGTCGGACATAGCTTTCAATAGCCTCACGCTTTGACTCGAGAAATGGAGGTAATGAAAGCTTCTCTCCGAGTGTTTCATAAGGTTCATCGCCCATAAACCCTGGGCCATCTGTCGCAAACTCAAATAGTATTCCAGGAGCTACTCTAGAATAAAGAGAGCCGAAGAAGAAGCGATCAACAAAGCCTGAAGTCTGGAATCCGAAGGCGCGAAGATGTTTGTCCCATGCTTCAAGTACTGACTTATCTTCTACACGAAAAGCAGCATGATGGACTGTTCCAAAACCTTGTTGTCCTGAGGGTAGAATTGTGTTATTTTCAACGATAACCTGTGCCCCATTTCCACCTTCCCCTACTTCAAATAAGTGGAAAGAGCCCTCTTGAGCAATTTCTTTAAATTGTAATACTTTTTCAAGCATTTCCTTAAAGAAATCAAAATGTGCAGTTCGTACAAATAACGGTCCCAAACCAGTGATTGCAAATTCTAATGGAATAGGTCCTTTTTGCCATGGAGTTCCTGCAGGTACACCTTTATTGTTTTCATCGGAAACTAATTGATAGTATTGGTCATCAAAGTCAACAAAGGATAAGGTTTTCACTCCGAATTGCTCTTTTACACCGAAATGTTTAATATTTAATCGATTAAAACGTTTTTCCCAATATTCAATTGCAGCGTCTGTTGGAACACGGAAAGATGTTTTTGAGATTTCATTTGTGCCGTGGACCCCTTTTGGAATCCCTGGAAAATCGAAAAAGGTCATATCTGTTCCTGGGCTGCCTGTATCATCGGCAAAAAATAAATGATATGTCTGAATATCATCTTGGTTTACTGTTTTTTTGACTAATCTCATACCTAAAACATAAGTGAAGAATTCATAGTTTTTCTCCGCACTACTTGTAATAGCAGTGACGTGGTGTATTCCCTTTATAGTGTTCATACTATATGCCCCCAAAAGTCTGTCTTAATACTAGTTTCTCCAATGCGAAGTAAACTAATATAATGAAAAAATATCTTAAGTTGATATATCTTAAATTCAAGATAATTATATAATGTAATTTAGCATGTGTCAATAAAGCATAGCCAATTTCTTTGTAAGACATAAAAGTCCCCACCATTTTGTGGGGACTTTTGTGTCACATTATTCTCCAATAATAACGCGGAGGACATTAGGGCGGTCTTTAAATGTTTTTGTACCAGCTCCGTAGCCAATCGTTGTTACCTTCATAGAAGGAAAGCTACAGAATTCATCAGTCAGGACGGATACAATTCCTGCTCCTGTAGGAGTTGTAAGTTCAAAACGAATATCGCTTTGTTCAATTGGAACTCCTTTTAGAATTTCAAGTGTAGCTGGCGCAGGGACTGGGTAGATACCATGGTCAATATTGATTTTACCTGTTCCCACTGGTACGGATGATGATTTAATAGTTGACACTTCAAGTTGGTGCAATAAGATTGCTGCCCCCACTATGTCAATAATGGAGTCAACAGCGCCTACTTCATGAAAATGGACTTTGTCCAAAGGAAGTCCATGAATAAGCCCTTCTGCTTCACCGATTTTTCTGAATACTTTAAGTGATGTTTCCTTTACTTCTGGTGCAAGTTCTGATTGTTCTATCATCTTCACAATATCCTTGTAGGAACGATGTGAATGGTGATGATGATCATGGCTATGCCCATGTTCATGATGATGGTCGTGACTGTGATGATGATGATCATGTTCATGGTGATGGTCGTGATTATGCTCGTGTTCGTGATGGTGATCATGGTTGTGACTATGATTATGATCGTGTTCATGATGATGTTCATGACTGTGATGATTGTGATCATGTTCATGGTGATGGTCATATGTATGTTCATGGTCGTGTTGATGACCATGCGTGTGATTACTGTCATCGTTTTTTAAGATGACATCAAATTTTGTTGAAGTAATCCCATTTTTTACGACTTTCTTCCATTCTAATTCGTATTCATCTTCAAATTGAAGTTTCTTTAATTCCTGAACTAGTATTTGTGGGTCTGCTCCTGCATCGAGTAATGCACCAATAACCATATCCCCACTAATCCCAGAAAAACAGTCAAAATATAGTGTTTTCATCTACTTTAAGTTCTCCTTCTGAGCAAGTTGGTCTATTAATACTGCACTGTAGGCTCCGCCGAAACCGTTGTCGATGTTTACAACACTTATTCCTGATGCACAGGAATTAAGCATCGTTAGCAAAGCTGACAGCCCTTGAAAATTAGCTCCATATCCAATGCTTGTTGGGACAGCAATAATTGGATGGGATACCAGCCCTCCAACTACACTAGGCAATGCACCTTCCATTCCAGCGACAACAACGGAAACATTTGCGTTTCTAATTTCATCAATGTTATCGAATAATCTATGGATCCCTGCTACCCCCACATCGTAAAAACGTCGAACAGTACTACCTAATACTTCAGCGGTAATAGCAGCCTCTTCAGCAACTCTTAAATCAGATGTTCCAGCACAAACAATAGCAACATAGCCATTTCTTTTTTTGTTATCCTGCGTAGTGTCGGTCCAGTATAGAATTTGAGCTGTTTCATTGTAAACAAACTCAGGATTCGATTGTAAAATAAAGTTTGCCTTGTCCTGTGAAATTCTTGTAACAAGGACATTGTCTCCACGTCCCTTAATCACATTGACTATGGTTTGAATTTGTTCCTTTGTCTTGCCTTCACCAAAAACAATTTCAGGGAAACCCTGCCTGTTCTTTCTGTGGTGATCGATTTTTGCAAAACCTAAATTCTCATATGTTGCAAGTTGCTGTTTCGCATCATCAATACTTAAAGTTCCCTGTTTCACTTGCTTTAAAATTTCTTCTACCATGTTGTTTCACACACCTTAATCGATTTGAAGATCGATTCTAGAATCTATGTATAGCCTAAAGCGCCAGTAACAATCTGACGCTTTCAATTAAAAATGTTTAATAATATCTTTTTCAATTGCTTCATATTTTGCGTATATATTTTTGTATTTTTCATGGTTTTCCATATTTGGAACGACAGGATCACCCATTGGAATATTGTTTTTGATATCTTCGAATGAGTTAGCTTTGCCAATTCCAACTAATGCAGTCCAAGCTGCACCCCATGCAGCACTATGATGGCTTTCAGGAACATAAACCTCTTTACCAAATACATCAGCTAGCATTTGAAGCCATAAAGAAGAACGTGCCATTCCGCCGTTTACGTATAGTTTTTCAGTCTCTCCAGCTTGTTTTTCTAATGCTTGGCCGATTTGATAGAGATTAAATGTGATTCCTTCTAGGACCGCACGTACAAAGTGTTCAGTTTTATGCGTAACAGACATTCCGAAGAAATTTCCACGTGCTTGCTGGTTCCATAAAGGAGCACGTTCCCCATTTATATAAGGATGGAAAAACAAACCATCCGCACCAGGTGCTACCTTTGCAGCCTCTGCTGTAAAATGGTCAAAGCTTTCCTGATAATTAAGAAGTTCTTTTAACCATTGAAGAGCGATACCACCATTGTTTGTAGGGCCACCAACAATAAAATATTCTTCAGAAAAAGCATAACAGAAGGTTTCATGCTTTGTATTGGATTGGAAACCTTTTGTAAATTGACGAATGGCTCCACTTGTACCAACAGTTACCGCAACTTCACCTGGAGAAATAGCACCAATTCCTAAATTTGCAAACTGACCATCAGCTGCTCCGATGATAAATGGCATCTCGCTTGAAATTCCCATTTCATCAGCAATTGCTAGGTTCATTTCGGTTAATCGATAGGTTGGTGGTACGATTTTTGAAAGCATGTTCTCTGTAATACCGGCTTTATTAAGAACCTCTTCATCCCATTGGAAAGTGTTACCGTTAAACATTCCGGTTGCAGATGCCATTGCATAATCAATAACACGTTGATTAAACCATTTTAGGAGCAAATATTCTTTAATGGATAGGAAATAGCTTGCTTGATTATATGGAATATAATCATTTTCCCTCATCCATATGAGCTTTGCTAAAGGTGACATCGGATGGATCGGCATGCCAGTTTTTGAAAAAATTTCCAGTCCGTCTGATTCCATAAGTTCATTTGCTTGTTTTGTACTTCTACCGTCTGCCCAAATCAATGCTTGAGAAAGAGCCTCTCCATTATCTCCCATACAAATGAGGGAATGCATTGCGGCTGAAATACCTAAGCTAATAATTTCATCTTTGTTAACATTCGCTTGCTGAATAGCCATATTAATTGCCTTTACAGCAGAGCGCTCAATTTCATCAGGGTCTTGCTCAACCCATCCATGCTTCGGATAGTAAGAGGTAACTAGATCCTCTGCTTCTGCAACTACCCTACCATCTAAGGTAAAGATTACTGCTTTTGCACTGGTTGTCCCAAGATCGAGACCAATAACGTACTCATGTGACATCCCTACATCTTCCTTCGTTCAATCGTATTTTCGTTAGTTTGCGACTTAATGTTACCATATTATTCTTTCAAAAGAAAAAGCTTTGGAAAGATTCCCAAAGCCTTTTCTTCTTATGATTCGTGTTCAAAAAGGAGGATGAAAAGGACCGAGAATTTCAAGGCGGCGCAGTTTTGAGTAGCGGAACGTATGTACTTTATACGTGAGCACTAGGAAGACTTCTTCCTGAATCCGCTCCGCACGCCGGAAAAGTGATTTTCTTTTCCAAGGAACGGAAAAACAAGCCAACGAAGAAATTCGAAGTGTCATTTTTACCGGACTTTTTGAACATCCTCTCTTAAGAAAGTACTTTATTCATACTTCCACTCTTATACCCTACTAAATCAAGTGTTATATATTTATAGCCAATTGCATTTAGCTCTTTAGTAATGGCTTCATGTTTTTCTAAGACAATATTCATGTCGGTAGGTTCAACCTCAATCCTTGCAATATCTTGATGCGTACGAACACGAACTTGGCGGATTTCAAGAGTTTTAAGGAATTCCTCTGCTCTTTCGACCTTTGTAAGTTTTTCAATCGTTATTTTCTCACCGTAAGCAATTCGTGAAGATAGACATGCGAAGGATGGTTTATTCCAAGTAGGTAAATCAAATTCACGGGATAATTCCCTAATTTCGTCTTTAAAAAGATTTGCCTCTTGTAATGGACCACGAATGCCTTTTTCCTTAGCTGCCTTCATTCCAGGTCGAAACTCATTTAAATCATCTGCAATGACTCCATACACGACATTGTGAAAGCCTTCACGTTCCATAACAGGAATGAGATGATCAAATAGACTGCTCTTACAGAAATAACAACGATTTCGGTCATTTTCTGTGTAGCCTGGAATGGCAAGCTCTGATGTTTCAATCACACGATGGTTGGCACCAATATGTTTTGCTAGAACTTGAGCCTCCTTAAGCTCAGTTGAGGGATATGTTTCTGAATCGGCAGTTACCGCCAACACATTTTCTTTTCCAAGTGTGTCGACAGCAGCCTTAAGTAAAAAGGTACTGTCAACACCACCGGAAAATGCAACGACAACAGATTCCATCTCTCGGAGAATTGACACAAGCTTTTGATACTTTTCATCTATCATTGTCTTCTCCCCCTTCTCTCCCGGTTGTAAATTAAATATCCACTATATATATATCGTTTCATGACGCATAAAAGAAGTTTGAATTAGATGGTCATGCTTCCAAACCCGCCATCAACGCGAAGGAAAGTACCAGTTACAAAGCTTGAAGCATTCTCTGAAGCTAAGAAGACAGCAGCCCCTTTTAGCTCATCTGGGTTACCGAAACGATTCATTGGTGTATGACCCATGATTGATGCAACACGCTCTTCACTTAAGATTTTACGATTTTGTTCAGCTGGGAAGAATCCAGGAATAATTGCATTTACACGAATGCCGTGTGGTGCGAATTCTCTAGCTAAGAACTGAGTCATGCTGTTAACACCAGCTTTTGAAACCGAATAAGTAAATACTTTAGATAGAGGTGTTGTAGAAGAAACGGAAGAAATATTAATAATACTTCCTTTGCGCTCTTGTTCAATCATTCTCTTTGCGAAAATTTGAGTCGCAACCACATAACCTTTTAGATTAACGTCCATGATTTTGTCATACTCGTCCATTTCAAGTTCAAAGAATGGAGTAGGACTATTCATACCTGGTGCATTTAAGAGGATATCAATTCCACCTGACCAAGCTACAATTTCATTTGCGGCATTTTCAAGTGATTCACGTGAAAGAACGTCTGCAGAGAAAGCTTTAGCAACGCCACCTTCAGCTTCAATTTCTTTTACAACTGCTTCTGCTTTTTCAAGATTACGTCCTACGATTGCAACTTTCGCGCCATGTTCAGCAAATCCTTTACAAATAGAAGAACCTAGGACACTATTTCCACCAATAGCTACAGCTGTTTTTCCAGTTAAGTCAAATAATTTAGTCATGTCTATTCCCCTTTTTCTTATGTGATTAATCCAAAATCTGTTCTTGGGGGATGAACCCCCACATAACAAAAATTACTTTAGGTTTCCGTTTTCGTCAAAATCGAAATCGTAAAGATCTGAAGCCTGTTCCATGTTAGGATGTTGTTTAATGTAATCGAGTAAGGCTTCTGATACTTCAATTTCGCTAACATGTAAAGTATCTTTAATACGAACCATTTTAACTGTTGTAAAATCTAAGATATTACATGTTTTGATTGCTGCTTGGATTGCTTCTTTATCGTTTGGTAATGTTGTTGCAATTTTCGTTGGTGCCACAACCGTTGAAGTAAGTCCATTTGCATAAGTGAAATCGCGGTCCATTTTATCCACAAGACGTTGTGTCGTGAAGTCGGCAGTTCCAACACCGTTTGCATTACCTTCAGTTTCTGGAGTGAGATCAAGAACAACCATTTTGTTCACTTCAGGACCGCCGTGTGCATAAGGAGTAGGATAGCGACCCGTAATATTAGGATCCATTCCGTCACCGCTTATATTTTTACCAATTTGATCAATGACAAGGACATCGATTTGATCGAAGAATAGTTTAGGAAGTAATTTTTTTGCTTGTGCTTGAAGTTCAGGTTCCTTCTCGACAATTTCATCTGGGAGCATAATATCAAGTACAGCGACTTTGTCGAATGCATTTTCGACTGTTGCCACACCAAAAAGAATAGGTGTTTTTTCCATGATCATCTGCGCCATTGCTGGAACATTTTCTGCCATGTATTTAAAACCTAATTGATGGCAAGCTTCTGCTCCTTTTTGTTTTCCAAGGCCAATACTGATCATCTTTTGAATACCACTTTCTACAGAACCACGGAAGGCTGTATGTGGTTTAACGCGGTTAATAACTACAATACCGTCAGCTTCTGAGGCATATTTATCAATATAAACAGGTAATCCGTTTGCTAATTCACCCAACTTTACAACTTCCATTGAAGAGCGAATTTCACAACCAACACTTTCTTCAGTTACACCAAGATGTTTAAGGACTTCACGTTGTCCCTCCCCTGTTGCACCGCCATGGCTTCCCATACTAGGTACAATGAAAGGAGTTCCACCTTGTTCTTTAATGAATTCAACCGTTGTTTTCGTGAGGTCAACTAATCGATCAATTCCACGGCTTCCCACTGCAATTGCAATTTCCATGCCTGGTTTAATTGTTTGTTTTACTTCTTCACGTTGAAGTTTATTTGTTAATTCTTCTACTAAATTTTCGATCTTTGAATCATCGAAAATTTGTTTCACTTTGAGCATTTTTGGAACAGGAATATCCCGTAATAACTCTTGGAGAATACCCATGATAAAACTCCTCCTTTTATAGCGTTTCATCTATAGAATTAGTTTACGCGTTTTCACAAAACTGTGTCTCTGTTTACACTAAGTGACATTACAACAACAGAACAGTCAGTGGCTCAAAAATATGTAATCCCTTACATCAAATGATGCAATTTTAACAAACAAAAGCTGGGGTTCCAATGTTGAAACCCCAACAATGTGTATTATTCCATCCAGTTTGTATGGAAAGTTCCTTCTTTGTCTACACGTTGATATGTGTGAGCACCGAAGTAGTCACGTTGTGCTTGAAGAAGGTTTGCAGGTAATGTATCAGTACGATAGCTGTCATAGTATGCAATAGCACTAGAGAAACATGGAACAGGGATTCCTTTTTCAATTGCTACTGAAATGACTTTACGTAATGATGACTGATAACCTTCAGCAATTTCTTTAAAGTAAGGATCTAATAAAAGGTTAGCTAATTGGCCGTCTCTGTCATAGGCATCTTTAATTTTTTGTAGAAATTGTGCACGGATGATACATCCACCACGGAAAATCATTGCAATTTCACCGTAGTTTAAATTCCAATTATATTCTTCAGAAGCTACACGCATTTGCGCAAAACCTTGTGCATAAGAAATGATTTTACTTAAGTATAGTGCTTTACGTACTGCTTCAATAAGTTCTTGTTTATCTCCATTAAATCCTTCAGCAGATGGACCAGAAAGAACTTGACTTGCTTTTACACGCTCATCCTTCATTGCAGAGATGAAACGAGCAAATACAGATTCAGTGATGATTGGTAGTGGAACACCTAAATCTAACGCGTTTTGGCTAGTCCATTTACCAGTACCTTTTTGACCAGCAGTATCAAGAATCACATCAACAAGTGGTTTACCTGTTTCTTCATCCTTTTTAGTGAATATATCTGCAGTAATTTCAATTAAGTAGCTATCTAGTTCACCTTTGTTCCATTCAGCAAATACTTCATGAAGTTCATCAGTGCTTAATCCGAGAACATTTTTTAGAATGAAGTAAGCTTCACAAATCAATTGCATATCACCGTATTCAATTCCGTTGTGAACCATTTTCACGTAGTGACCTGCACCGTTTGGCCCGATATATGTACAACATGGATCGCCTGATACTTTAGCAGAAATTGCTGTTAGGATTGGCTCAACAAGCTCATATGCTTCTTTTTGTCCACCAGGCATGATTGAAGGGCCTTTTAATGCTCCCTCTTCACCACCAGAAACTCCAGTTCCGATGAAGTGGATGCCTGTTGATTCTAATTCTTTGTTACGACGAATTGTGTCTTGGAAGAATGTGTTACCACCATCAATTAGAATATCATTTTCTTCAAGATATGGTTTTAGAGAATCAATTGTTGCGTCTGTTGCTGGGCCAGCTTTAACCATTAGTAAAATTTTACGTGGTTTTTCTAGGGAATTAACAAATTCCTCAATCGTTTTCGCTCCAACAAAGTTTTTGCCAACAGCTTCATTTTGAAGAAACTCTTCTGTTTTTTCGTATGAACGGTTAAAAACAGCAACAGAGTATCCTCTGCTTTCTATATTTAACGCTAAGTTTTTACCCATTACTGCTAATCCAACTACACCAATTTGTTGCTTAGACATATAAATCATACCTTTCTACTTATGTATTCAATGATAGAAAACAAATCATGATGATATTTTGCGTATCTTTTAAAATGATTATGACAATTTATTTTTAAAAGATTATGTAGTACTCAAATAATTAATTTGTTTCCTAAACTAATTATTTTATATATAGAAGAATATACTGTTTGCTTCAATTCGTCAACTGTTGAAATTTGTAGTTTCTATGAAGCTTTTAATCAATTTTTTTAATAAAACTCGTAAATACTCAGAAATTTATTAATTGATTATCTTAAAAATAGTGTTACAATGAGTAATAATTTAAATTTTTTGATTTTATGCATCATTTGATATGGAGGTATTTTTTAATGGCAGAATTACGTAGTAATATGATCAAATCAGGGTTTGATAGAGCTCCTCACAGAAGCTTGCTTCGCGCAGCAGGAGTAAAAGAAGAGGACTTTAATAAACCATTTATAGCAGTAGTAAACTCATATATCGATATTGTTCCAGGACATGTTCATTTACAAGAATTTGGAAAAATCGTAAAGGAAGCAATTCGTGAGGCTGGTGGAGTTCCATTCGAAATGAACACAATTGGTGTTGATGATGGAATTGCAATGGGTCATATCGGAATGAGATATTCTCTACCAAGTCGTGAAATTATTGCCGACTCAGTTGAGACAGTTGTATCTGCACACTGGTTTGATGGAATGGTTTGTATTCCAAACTGTGACAAAATCACTCCAGGTATGATGATGGCAGCAATGCGTCTAAACATCCCTACTATCTTTGTTAGTGGTGGTCCAATGAAAGCTGGTCGTGATGCTGCAGGAAACCCACTAGACCTTACGTCTGTTTTCGAAGGTGTTGGAGCTTATCAATCTGGTAAAATTGATGAAGCGAGATTAACAGAAATCGAGCAATTTGCTTGCCCTACTTGTGGATCTTGTTCTGGTATGTTTACAGCAAACTCTATGAACTGTTTAGCTGAAGGACTTGGACTTGCTCTTCCAGGTAACGGAACAATTCTAGCGGTATCCGAAGAAAGAAAAGAATTTGTTAAAAAATCTGCGAAACAATTAATGAACTTAATAGAAAAAGATATTAAGCCTCGCGACATCGTAACAATTGATGCAATTGATAATGCTTTTGCATTGGACATGGCTATGGGCGGTTCTACTAACACAGTCCTTCATACACTAGCATTAGCAAATGAAGCTGAAATTGATTACTCATTAGAACGTATCAATGATATTGCTGCTCGTGTTCCACACTTAGCTAAGATTGCTCCTGCCTCTGATTATCATATTGAAGATGTTCACAATGCAGGTGGTGTTAGTGCAATCATCAATGAATTACTTAAAAAGCCAGATGCTCTGAATGGAGATTGTTTAACTGTTACAGGTAAAACCTTACGTGAAAATGTGGCGGGCTGTGAAATCACTGACCACAACGTAATCCGTCCACTTGAAAATCCACATTCTGAACAAGGCGGATTAGCTATTTTATTTGGTAACCTTGCTCCAGAAGGTGCAGTTGTTAAGGTTGGTGCTGTAGACCCAGAGGTTGGCGGATACCACAGAGGCCCTGCTGTTTGCTATGATTCTCAAGAAGATGCCCTATCTGGAATCATTGTTGGTAAAGTTAAAGAAGGCGATGTTGTAGTCATTCGTTATGAAGGACCTAAAGGTGGTCCAGGGATGCCTGAAATGCTTGCTCCTACATCTCAAATTGTTGGTAGAGGTCTTGGTGCAAAAGTTGGTCTAATTACTGATGGACGTTTCTCGGGTGCATCTAGAGGAATCTCAATCGGACACATCTCTCCTGAAGCTGCTGAAGGTGGTCCAATTGCATTCGTCCAAGATGGTGACATGATTGAGCTTGATTTAAATAATCGTACTATTACATTAGAAATTTCTGATGAAGAATTTGAAAAACGCAGAGCTGAGTGGAAAGGCTTTGAACCAAAGGTGAAAAAAGGCTATCTTGCTCGCTATTCAAAACTTGTAACAAATGCAAGTACTGGTGGAGTTATGAAAATATAATACTCTTCACATATGAAACATCCCGATTCAAAAGAATCGGGATGTTTTTTTTTAGTTATGTTCTTTCTAGCATTCTCTCTAGGGCAAGTACGGCATCCTTTGCAATTTCTTCTGGAACTTTAATAATTTGTGTGGTCTCCCCTCTTTCAATCATTTCTAATGACCATGTTAAATGTGGTAAGTCGATTCGATTCATTGTTAAACAAGCACAGAGATGAGGATTAAGTGAAATAATCTCTTTTTCCGGATGTTGCTTGATGATTCGTTGAACGAGATTCATTTCAGTTCCAATTGCCCACTTGCTTCCTTTGGGTGCTTTTTCAATCATATCAATAATATAAGCGGTTGAACCCGCATAATCTGCAAGTACTACTGTTTCATATGGACACTCTGGATGAACAATGATATTCATATCGGGTTTTGATTTACGGATATTCTGTACATTTGATGGTGTAAAGTTTTCATGAACGGAACAATGTCCCTTCCAAAGGATGATTTTAATATCTTCCATGTTTCCTTCATATTTTAATGTATGATTGATCGGATCCCAAACAGCCATCTGGTCTAGTGGAATACCTAATTCAAATGCCGTATTTCTTCCTAAATGCTGATCAGGTAAGAATAAGATTCTTTCTTTTTTAGTAAAAGCCCACTTGAGCATTTTTTTCGCGTTTGACGAAGTTACAGTTGCTCCCCCATTTTTTCCGACAAATGCTTTAATAGCAGCTGTTGAATTCACATAGGTTAATGGCAGGATTGTGTCACCAAAAGTATCCTGTAATTGGCTCCAGCACTTTTGTGTTTGGTGAATATTGGCCATATCAGCCATTGAACAGCCGGCTCTCATATCAGGTAAATAGACTTTTTGTGATTCAGTTGTTAAAATATCGGCTGTTTCTGCCATAAAGTGAACCCCACAAAATACGATGAACTCCGCATCTTTGTTCTCGGCAGAAATTTGTGCAAGTTTTAATGAATCACCTGTTGTGTCCGAAAACTTAATCACTTCATCCTTTTGATAATGGTGACCCGGTATAAACAGACGCTTACCAAGTCGAGACTTTATTTGTAAAACGCGTTCTTCCATTTCCTGAACAGATAAACGTTTATATTCATCTGGAAGTAAAGCTCCAGATGAAGTGTTTTTCATCATTTCTAATAGGTTCATCTATGTTCTCTCCTTTACTTATGAATAAACGATATTTTCAAAAGCTCTCTTTCGGATAATCTCTTTTTTGTACCAATTATCGTGGTCTTCAAATGGGTAATCTTCACGGAAATGACTACCTCTGCTTTCTGTTCTCATCTTGGCGGAACTGGCAATTAGCCAACCTACGGTGATCATGTTTACGATTTCAAGCTGTTCAATTGTTAAACTTGATGGTGAAATTTCATCAAATTTACGTTTGAATTTCTCTAACCATTCTATTGCATATTGAAGTTGGTCATCATTACGTACAATCCCTACATTCTCCATCATCATTGTTTGAATTTGAGTTTTTGATGGTAGACTAAGAGTATAGTCTGGTTTACCAATTCCTTTAGCAACTGGGTACAATCTGTTTGGTATATAATCTACAAAAATATCATTTGCAACTAAATTTCCAAACACAATCCCTTCAAGTAATGAGTTACTTGCTAAACGATTTGCTCCATGGACTCCAGTACAAGCTACTTCTCCAATAGCATACAAATTCGGAATAGTTGTCTGTCCTCGCGTATTTGTTTTTACCCCACCCATTGAAAAATGGGCTCCTGGTACTACTGGTATTAATCCATTTTCTATTTTAATTCCATTTTTTATGCAAAGGTTAGTGATTGTTGGGAAGCGACTAGCAAAATCATCAATCATAGAAATATCTAAAAAGATACTTTTACCGTTACAGATCTCATCAAAAATGGCTCGTGCTACCACATCTCTTGGTGCGAGATCAAGCAAAGGATGGAGACCATTCATGATTGGTCTACCATCTTCATCAACAAGGATGGCACCTTCTCCCCTCACTGCTTCAGAAACAAGACCACAGGATCTCCCGTCTTTGTGTAATAATGTCGGGTGGAATTGAATGAATTCTAAATCACATAGCTCCGCACCAGAACGATAAGCCATTGCAAGACCATCCCCCATGATTGTTGTGTCATTTGAAGAAAAGGAATATAGTCCTCCACATCCACCTGTTGCTAAAATTGTATAATCTGCAAAATAATCGAAAATCTCATTGTTTTGAGATTTCGCTTTTACCCCGATACAGTGATCATTTTCAATAAGAAAATCAATTGCTGTTAAGTCCTCAAAAATTTGAACCCGTTCCTTTACTTTTGCAAGCATGTGCAGTACCAACGCTTTCCCAGTGGCGTCACCACCTGCATGTAGGATTCGTCTCGTGGAATGGGCCCCTTCTTTTCCTAGTACCAGATTATGGTCCTCATCTCTATCGAAGTTCATTCCATCATTGATTAACTTCCATAGATAGCTGGGTCCGTTTTGTACTAAAATTTCAACTGCGCTCTCCTTGTTATGATAACAACCAGCGGAAACGGTATCGTTAAAATGGGAACGCCAGGAATCGTCCTTTCCAACACTAGATGCAACACCACCCTGCGCCAATATGGAATTACTGTTTGTCACTTTTGACTTTGTGATAATAATCACATTCTTTTTCAAACTTAATCTATACGCAGCGGTTAATGCGGAAATACCACTGCCAATAATAATAATGTCGCTGCTTGGCATTTGAAAAAACCCTCCCTTAGTATGCGTTATCAATCTAGGTAACTTTTTAGGAGAAAATACAAATTGAGTTTACAACTGTCTTGACACTTATATTTACATAAATGTAGACTAATGACAAGACCTTTTTCATTGTCCCCTGCTTTTTTAGGTAGATTGAAAGGATGGTAGAGACGATGATTTACTTAGATTATGCCGCAACAACTCCGATTCGCGAGGAAGCATTACAAATGTTTACGGAGGTTTCAACAAAATATTATGGAAATCCAAGTAGCTTACATGATGTTGGTTCTAATGCGAAGCAATTGCTAGAATTGTGTCGTAAAGAGCTTGCTGATACAATAAATGGGGAGCCTGAAGGTGTTTATTTTACAAGCGGAGGTTCAGAATCAAATCACTTAGCGATTCGCTCCCTTCTAGAAGCACATAAAACCAGAGGAAACCACTTAATTACAAGTTCAACAGAACATTCGTCTATTCATAATGTATGTAAGCAGCTTGAAACAGAAGGTTACGATGTTACCTATCTTCCTGCTGATCGATTTGGACAGGTTCGATTGGATGATTTGCAGTCAGCAATTACGGATAAAACCATTTTTGTGTCGATTCAGTTTGCAAACCCAGAAATCGGCACGATTCAACCAATTGTAGAAATTGGCACTTTTCTACATGAGAAAAATATTTTATTTCATAGTGACTGTGTCCAGGCTTTTGGAAAGATTCCAATAGATGTTAAAAAAGCACATATTGATAGCTTGTCAATTTCTAGTCATAAAATATATGGTCCAAAAGGAGTTGGAGCTTGTTATATACGTCCATCTGTCATGTGGAAAATGCAAATACCTGGAACTTCACATGAAAATGGATTCCGTCCCGGAACCGTAAATATACCAGGAATTGCATCCTTTATTACAGCAGCTCAGTTAATTTGTAGTGAAATGGAAATGAATACTAGGAAAAATCGAGGATTGCGAGATAGACTATTATCTGGGCTAGCCATTTTAAAAAATGAAATAAATGTTGAAGGACATCCAACTGATCAGCTTCCACATATTATAGGTTTTTCCATTGGCGGTTTACAAGGGCAATATATTATGCTTGAATGCAATCGACGTGGAATTGCAATTTCTACAGGAAGCGCATGTCAAATTGGTAAGCAAACCCCATCGAAAACAATGCTTGCAATAGGAAAAACAAAAGATGAAGCTAAACAGCTAATTCGTATATCATTTGGACGAATGACAACTACAGAGGATATCGACAAGGTAGTCGAAGTGTTAAGGAATATTGTTTAACAGTTTGAAAGTGATATTGGAGTGAATAAAATGAGTGGAGATAAAAAATTATTAGGTGAGCAACGACGAGAAACGATTATAAAATGGTTAAAGGAAAGCCCTACCCCAATCATTGGCGAGGAGTTATCAAAACGAGCAAATGTAAGCCGCCAGGTCATTGTTCAAGATATCTCGTTATTAAAGGCGAAAAATGAACCAATCGTTGCTACTAGTCAAGGCTACATCTATTTACAAGATCAGCCCAAGGAAGAAAATTTCACACGCATTATTGCCTGTAAACACACATCTGAGGAAACGGCGAAAGAACTAAATATTTTGGTTGATCATGGAGTGACCGTTCGTGATGTAATTGTGGAGCATCCTGTATATGGGGATATTACAGGTTCCTTAATGATTAAGAATCGATTCGAGGTTAAACGTTTTGTCGAAAGAATAACTGAAACAAAGGCTACCCTTCTGTCGTTATTGACAAATGGAGTACATCTGCATACGATTGAGGCGGATTCTATTGAAAAAATCAATGCAGCCTGTGAAGCCTTACGCGAAGAGAATATTTTATTTAGTGACCAGTAAGATGAATTAAGCAACAGCCTTGTGAGGACTGTTGCTTTTTTGTTTCCCGATTAAAAATGGATGGATCTATATAACATGAAGATGCAAAAAGACTGTGATCGTATCCTCATTAACCGAAATGGTTCAAACGTACCCTCATTCACTGAACAGAGTTTAAGTGAGGGTAAGAAAACAGCCTAAACGTACCCTCGTTAAATCCTTTGAGTCCAAGTGAAGCTACGAATACGTAATATCCCTACCGTCTCCTATGATCACACCATAATCTTACAGATATCATTTGTAAATTCTACTGGGTCTTGGATTGGTAGGCCTTCGATAAGAAGTGCTTGGTTGTACAATAAGTGAGTATATAAATCTAATTTTGTTTGGTCATTTTCGAATGCATTTTTCAATGATTGGAAGACTTCATGTTGTATATTGATCTCCAACACCTTATCTGCTTTAATGTTTTGGTTATCTGGCATAGCATTAAGCACTTTTTCCATTTCAATGGAGATCTCACCATCTGTTGATAAGCAGACTGGGTGTGTTTTAAGTCGTTTTGAAATTCTTACATCCGTTACCTTACCGGCTAATGTATTTTTCATGTATTCAAATAGCTCTTTGTTCTCGTTTTGTTCTTCTTCTGTTGCTTTGTCGTTTTCATTTGGTTCAATGCCTAGATCGCTGCTTGATACTGATTTGAACTCTTTTTCCTTGTATTTCATGAGCATTTTAATCGCAAACTCATCAATATCCTCTGTGAAATAAAGGATTTCATAGCCCTTATCAGCCACTAATTCTGTTTGTGGAAGTTTATCAATTCGTTCTACTGAATCACCAGTTGCATAATAAATATACTTTTGATCTTCCGACATTCTAGATACATATTCATCTAATGTGACAGGCTTTTTCTCCTTGGAAGAATAGAAGAGTAACAAATCTTGAAGGGTTTCTTTATTGCTTCCGTAATCACTATACACACCAAATTTTAATTGGCGACCAAAGCTATCATAGAACTTTTCATAGTTGTCGCGTTCATTCTTTAACATGCTTTGTAATTCGCTCTTTATTTTTTTATTGATGTTTTTCGCAATAAGTTTTAATTGTCGGTCCTGTTGAAGCATTTCTCTTGAAATATTAAGCGATAAATCCTCAGAATCTACCAACCCCTTAATAAAGCTAAAATAATCCGGAAGCAGGTCGGCGCATTTGTTCATTATTAAAACCCCGTTTGAGTAAAGCTCAAGGCCCTTCTCGTATTCCTTTGAATAATAGTCAAAAGGAATATTTTCAGGTATATATAATATTGCATTATAGCGGATTGTCCCATCAACACTGGTATGAATATGTTTCAGTGGCTTATCAAAACCATAGTGTTTTTCATTATAGAATTTTTCATAGTCTTCATCTGTTAATTCGCTTTTGTTCTTTCTCCAAATTGGAACCATGCTGTTGATAACTTGTTCCTCTGTTATCTGCTCGTATTCAGATTCGCTTCCTTCTTTAAGTTTACTTGTTGTAACATCCATCTTTATTGGGTAGCGAATGAAATCTGAGTACTTTTTGATAATGGATTTCAAGCGATATTCTTCTAAAAACTCATCATACGTTTCATCTTCTGTGTTTTCTTTGATTTTTAAAATGATTTCTGTACCGACAGTATCTTTTTCCACAGTTTCAATTGTATACCCATCGGCACCAGTTGATTCCCATTTATATGCTTCTTCACTGCCCAGTGCTTTACTTACAACAGTCACAACATCTGCAACCATGAAAGCAGCATAAAATCCGACACCGAATTGACCAATGATATCGTGACCATCTTTAATTTCCGTTTCCTTTTTAAAAGCTAAGGAACCACTTTTTGCAATTGTTCCAAGGTTCGTTTCTAGCTCTTCCTTTGTCATACCAATTCCGGTATCAGAAATAGTAAGAGTTCTGTTATCTTTGTCGGCAGTAATTTTGATGAAGTAGCTATCTTTATCAAATTGATAACGATCATCGGTTAACGCCTTATAGTAGATTTTGTCAATCGCATCGCTAGCGTTTGAGATTAGTTCCCGTAAGAAAACTTCTCTCTGGGAATAAATTGAGTTAATCATCATTTCTAATAACCTTTTAGACTCTGCTTTAAACTGCTTTTTTGCCATACTAAATCCCCTTTCAGTAAATAACTGTGACAATTATATTGTTTTACGTTAGCACTCTCGTTCCCGGAGTGCTAACACCCAACTTTTTAATAACATATATTTTTTTCTCTGTCAATCAAGTTGCTAGTTAATTCTTTATAAATGTGGTGATTTTCTCCTTATGATTTTGAAAGGATTGTTCACCCAGCTTTACGAGGAAATCGATATATTCTGGTGCATCAAATGGAACCTCCCGGCCAAGTTCTTCATTTATGCGAACATAGTTATCACTTAGCAAATGCTGACAATGATAAGTTACCGATTCCGATGACAAATGCAGGGCGAGATCGAGTAGTTTTGGAGTCATTTTCATCGATGGAAGATTAAATGGCAGCCACTTATTTACGCCCCATTCTTTCTTTTTTTCAATCGAGAAGTCAATCTTTTGCAGACCAGTCCCAATTGATAAAATTTGAATGCCAGTTAACTCCTTCTTAAAAAAGTGCTGGGCCTCGGTAATACAAACAAGGGAAGGATTATTAGCCCACAGCCCCCCATCAATAGCTAAATAGTGATTGTTAATATTATTTGGTGGGAAAAAGACAGGCGCTGAACATGAAGACAGAACGGCATCCCAAAGCTTAATGGAGTGATCGTCCTGTTCTGAATTCCCATAATTTGTTCGGTGGACAAAAGGTTTTCCATTAGTAATATCAACGGTCGGGATAAGTAAGGGCTTTTCAATATCAAATAATGTAATTTCTCCAAATGCCTCTTGAATATAGTGTCGTAAGAATTCATCACTGTACACACTTTTTAGAAATCCTATTTTCGCCTGTTTGGTAAAAATCTTTTCCCCGTATTTGATGTAGTTTTCTTGTACATCCTCCATATTTATCTCTAAAGTTGCTGAAGCAGCAATGATTGAACCAGTACTCGTTCCTGCAACCATATCAAACATCTTGGAGATGGGTTTTTTATATTCTTTTTCTATTAAGCGTAAAATGGCAACAGCAAAGACTCCGCGAATTCCGCCCCCATCAATGCATAAGATTTTCATATTTTTCACCTATTAGCCGTTTTTTTTACTAGTATTCCCTTGAAGCATCATAGGTATAAGCAGCAAAAAAGATGCCTCTAAAAGGGCATCTTATAATTGCTTCATGATTGAAATGATTTCTTCTGGTGTTGGAAATCTACCTACTTCTTTTTTCGAGAACACTTTTTCCCCATTTACAGTCACTTCAAACACTCCGCCTGAAGCTGGAATGAGTTCAAGGTTTGTAATGTTTTGTCTAAAGTGTGTGAATAGTTTTTCCGCAAGACCTGCGGCTTTAGGTGCGTAGTTTCACTGCATACAAAACTCAATTGATATCTTATACATTATGAAAACCTCCTATTTTTTTATCCATACCCGATTCCCTTCTTCGCGAAGTGTGAGTTGCTGTTCGTCAAGTAACTCTAAGAAAGGAATGAGATATTTACGGGAAAGTGAAAGTATTTCTTTTGCTTCTGTTAAACTAAAACGTTCATTTGTTTGAGCTTGTAGTTTAGCAACAGCTTTTTCAACAGCATTTTTGTGAACTAATGTGTCTTCACCCAATAAGAATGCTTGCTTTGTTTTTAATAAATAGGACTTAAGCTCATTTGCGGCTGGGTTCTTAATGGCAGCTTCTTTTATATAATCTCCCCATTTTCTTGGTTGAATAGCATCGTTGAGAAGTGAATCGACGATATTTTCCAATGGTCCTTTCGGCAGGCTCGGGTAAAAAGTTACAACTGAAAGATATTGTACATCCTTTTTCATGGCATTGTTTTGTAATAACACATTTATACAGTATTCAATTAAATTTTTATCTTGTTTAATCTCTTGAAGAAGTTCGGCCTTACTCATACCTATTCGTAAAGGAAATTCTTTGTGATAATTGATTAATCTTTCAAGGATTGTTGCACTTAGTTCGGATACGGTTCGTTTCAGACTATATCCTTTCTCATTAACTTTAATATAACTTCCCGAGGATAAAATTTCTTTTACTTCTTCCTCTTGTAAAGAGGATAGTTGAATTAGCCTAAGCGTTGATAATAGCTTATGAGTCTGAAGTAAATCATCAATGATTTCTGATGGTGAACGCTCCTTTTGTTTTTTGAGCATATTTATGGTTTCTTCACCAAATCTGTATTTCTGAGCTTGTGGCTGAGTAATCCATCCACCACCAAGTGTTTCAACTGGAGTGGATCTTCGTAATATAAACCTATCCCCACGACATACAACAATTTCATCATCTAATCGAATCTGACAAAGTATTTCATCCGTTGATTCCTGAACTTCATTCCGATCAAAAAAGATAATTTTGCCGTAAGCTTCAGTGGTACCTACATGTAACTTGACCGGAGAACGTTGCTTTAGTGGAATTGATAATGATGAAACAAGCTGCAGTGAAACATCAATCATGTTAGTTACTTGAAAGTTTTCTGAATCAACTAGCACATCACCACGTCTAATCTCGTCTTTTGTTGCTCCGGTAATATTTAGTGCCACCCGTTGCCCTGCCTGTGCCTGTTTTGTTTCTTGATTATGAACCTGAATTTGGCGTATTTTAATCTTTTTTTCTGACGGCAAAAGGGTTAATGGACTGTCTTTTGTCACACTACCTTCAAACACCGTTCCTCTAACAACCGTACCATGTCCTTGAACTGTAAATGCCTGGTCAATTGGCAAGCGAAATGATCCATGGCTATTTCTTTGGTTAAGATTTTTAAGTTCCTTTTGAATAGCTTGCTTTAGTTCGGGTATTCCGTTTCTTGATAAGCTATCAATATACAGGATTGGAGCATCCTTATAATCCGTATCGGCGAGTAATTCATTTATCTCATCGACTGCGAGTTCCAGCAACTCCTTCTCTACCCTTTCAATCTTTGAAACCACAATCATACATTTCTTAATACCTAAAAATTTTAATATTTGGAGGTGTTCTTTTGTTTGTGGCATGACCCCTTCGTCCGCTGCAATCACAAGCAACACAAGATCAATCCCGGCAACACCGGCAATCATTTGTCTAATGAATCGTTCATGTCCAGGTACATCCACGATTGAGATATGCATTTCGTTATTTAATAAAAGAGGTGCAAAGCCTGGCTCAATTGATATATTCCGTTCTTTTTCTTCTTTTAACCGATCAGTATCAACGCCTGTTAATGCTTTCGTGAGGGTTGTTTTTCCGTGGTCAATATGTCCCGCCATTCCAATGGTGTAATAGACTTCAGTCATTATGTCCCTCCTCTCTTTTTATTACCGTAGTCTCTACCTTCTACTTTACTAGGAAGCCTGAAGCAATTTCAAGCAGGATGATTATTATTTGCCTTGAAAATAGATTCCTGTATATAATGAAAGGTGTTCCTTTTTGGGGTTGGCTGGGTGACTGGTGTCCCCCTGGGTCTTCAAAACCCTGAGGGAGGCGCGTGTCGTCTCTGGTGGGTTCGATTCCCACACAGTCCCGCCAATATTGTTTATAAAAATGAAATGTTAAAAAGTGTGGAAGGAGTGAAGTTGATGTCTAAGAAGGAAGAAATCATTAAATTGACCTCCCTTTCAACAAAGGCTGGCTGAGGATGCAAAATCGGTCCTGAGGACCTGACGCAGGTTCTGCGTCATTTACCAAAAGCTACGCCAAATCCTAATTTATTAGTTGGTCTTGATACGCCTGATGATGCCGGAGTATATAGAATCAGTGATGATCTTGCGCTTGTGCAAACACTGGACTTTTTTACGCCAATCGTGGACGATCCGTACATGTTTGGGCAAATTGCAGCAGCGAATGCTATAAGTGATGTCTACGCAATGGGAGGAAAACCGATTACAGTTATGAACATCGTCGCCTTCCCTATTAATACATTAGATAAAAGTATTTTAGCCGACATCTTAGCAGGTGCTGCGGAAAAAGTAAGAGAATCAGGAGCTTCATTAGTTGGTGGACACTCCATCGATGACAAGGAGCCAAAATTCGGCTTATCCGTGACAGGTACTGTTCATCCCAATCGAATTTGTGCAAATGTCGGTGCAAAGCCTGGTGACCGCCTTATTTTAACTAAGCCAATCGGGGTTGGGATATTAACAACAGCTATTAAGAGAGACCTATTAGAGACTAAAGATATCAAAAAAGTAACAGAAGTCATGGCAACATTAAATAAAAATGCTGCCGAGGTAATGGAAGAATATCATGTTCATGCTTGTACAGATGTTACAGGATTTGGTCTGCTAGGTCACGCAATGGAAATGGCTGAAGGAAGCCAAGTTGGCATGACGATTCAGTACGAAAGTGTCCCAATTTTGCCAAGAACGAAAGAACTCGCTGAACAAAAAGTAGTTCCGGGTGGAACAAAGAAAAATCATGCTTGGTTAGCAGAACGAATTGAGTATAGTTCTGGTCTTGATGAACTCGATCAACTCATTCTTTGTGATGCAATCACATCAGGTGGACTTCTTGTATCTGTTCCAGAAGGTGAAGCCGAAAAAATGCTGCAAAAACTACACGAAAACAATGTAGAAGCGAGCATAATTGGTGAAGTAACAAGCGAAAAACCTGGAATTATTAAGGTAATCTAAAGGACTCTAGTTTGAGTCCTTTTTAGGTTGATAGGAAATAATACCTTTAACTTTAATGTAATTTACAAAATGAGGTGTCAAATTTGAAAACGAAAACGATTTATGTTCTCTTCCTAGTTTTAACCCTCCTTCTTACGGCTTGTGGTTCAAACACTAGTGATGAAAACGAAAATGAGAAAGAAGAATCTTTTACAATTGGAGTCATTCCAGTCCAAACAGTTGGCGAAATGGAGACAGCGATGGATAAGCTTCAGACTGTATTAACGGAAAAATTAAACCGTGACGTGTCAGTTGAAGTGTATCCAGACTATAACGGTGTAGTAGAGGCAATGAATTATGACAAAATTGATATGGCCTATTTTGGTCCATTAACCTATGTTGTGGCCCACGAAAAAAGCGGTGCAAAAGCGATCATCACCCAATTGATTGATGGTGAGCCATTTTACCATTCTTATATCATTACTCATAAAGACAGTCCTTTAAATACGATAGAAGATTTGGTCGCTAACTCAAAAGAAATTGATTTTGCTTTTGGTGATATTAACTCAACCTCAGGCTCTCTCATTCCTTCTATCGAATTACAAGATCAAGGTGTGTTTAAATCTGAAGATGAGCACAATTTTAAAACGGTTCGATATACTGGTTCACATGATGCCACAGCCTTAGCGGTACAAAATAAACAAGTCGGTGCAGGAGCTATCGATAGTGCAATCTATAATCAGTTAGTTGAATCTGGAAAAGTAGATGGTTCGTTAATTAAAACAATTTGGCAATCTGAAAAATTGTTTCAATACCCATGGGCTGTACATAAAGATACTGATGACGAAACCATTCAAAAACTTAAAGATGCCTTCTTAGCCATTGAAGATGAAGAAATATTAGCAGCGTTTGGCGCGAGCGGTTTTACAGAAGCAACGGATGAGGACTATGAGAGCATCCGGAAAGCTGCAATCAAACAAGGAATTATTAATGAATAGAGCTGATTCATATGTGGTTTAAACGAACTACTTTTCTAACTGTAGTTCTATTGGTTATTGCAATTTTTGTTAGTATGAGATTAACCGAATTCGACTTATCAAAATTTCGTGATTTTCGAAATATGATAGATTTTCTTTCACAATGGTTTCCTATTGATTTTACAGCATTACCTCTATTGTTATGGGATAGTGTTGAGACCCTTGCGATGGCATTTCTAGGAAGTTTTTTCGGGCTTATCATCGCGTTACCGATTAGCTTTCTTGGGGCCAAGAACACCTCTCCATCGGGCATAATTTACAATGTAGTCCGGATCTTAATGAGCTTTGTCCGTTCAATACCGGAAATTGTGTTCGGATTGATTTTATTAACGGCACTGGGGCTTGGCCCCTTTCCTGCTGTGTTAGCTATAATGTTTCACAATATAGGTGTTCTTGGAAAATTAATTTCCGAATTGATTGAATCAGCTGAACCCGGTCCACAGGAAGCCATGAGAGCTGTTGGAACAAAAAACTGGTTAGCATCTCTTTTTAGCATCCTACCGCAAATTTGGCCAAATGTCTTATCACAATATTTTTATCGGTTTGAGGTTGCGATCCGCACTTCCCTCATACTCGGATTTATTGGAGGTGGCGGGATTGGGCAGCGTCTTTTTAATGACTTTAAAAGTTTTCAATATTCATCTGTATCGTTGGACGTTTTACTCATCATGGTAATTGTCATTATTGTGGACTCGTTTGGAAGTTATGTTCGGAATAAAGTGATTTGAAGTTGATAAATCTGTACAAAGAAGCAATGACGCTTTGAATGGGGTATGTGTGTAATGATTGAGTTGAAGGATGTAACGGTGTACTATCCAAATACAAATAGACCTGCATTGAAAACAGTAAATCTTCACCTAGTTGAAGGAGAATTTGTTTGTGTGCTTGGCAAAAGCGGTGCGGGTAAATCAACGCTCATCCGTTGTATGAACGGTCTTCAACAGCCAACAAGTGGTGAAGTATTTTTGGATGGAGAACGATTTACAAATAAAACGAGTGAAGAACAACGCCACGTACGGAGAGAAATCGGAATGATTTTTCAGCATTTTAACCTCATTCCCCGCTTGACCGTATTGCAAAATATATTAACAGGGATGTTTGGTTATCGGAGTTCTATGAGGAATTTACTCGGGATCTTTTCGAACGAAGAAATTGATCAAGCAAAACGTGTGTTAGGAGTTGTCGGTCTTTCTGAATTTGAAAATCGTCGGATTGAGCATTTGAGTGGTGGTCAAAAGCAGCGTGTTGGAATTGCACGCGCTTTATTACAAAAACCTCGTGTGTTTTTAGGAGATGAACCGGTGGCAAGCTTAGATCCAGGCACGGCTAATCGTATAATCTCTTTATTAAAGGAATTGCATGAGCGCCATGGACTCCTTTCCGTTATGAATCTACATGATGTTGAACTAGCAAAACAATTTGCTTCAAGAATTATAGCTCTAAAAAGTGGTGAAATCATTTTTGACGGAAAACCTGAACATTTTACTGAAGAAATTTATAGACAAACATACCATTCATGAAAAGCATCCATTGAGAGGAAGTAATTGTTTTCTTTTTCTTGAATTGATATAATTTTTTATATTAATAGAAAAGAAGGTACATGCTTTGACGAAAAAGAAATTACAATACTGGCTTATTCAGATCCTATTGATTTTAACGATTATCTATGTTTCAACGAAAATTACCTTTCTGTTTGAACCAATTGGTGTGTTTTTCTCTACCATCTTTTTCCCAATTTTGATTACTGGATTTCTTTATTTTCTATTAAATCCTGTCGTCAAATTTCTACATCGCCATAAAGTTCCAAAGAGTATAGGGATCATCATTATTTACGTAGCGTTTTTTGGGTTAATAATGTTAGCAGTCGGAAACTTAGTCCCGGTTATTACAAAACAATTTTCAGCCTTAGGTAATGCCCTACCTGGTTATGCCAACCAAGTGATGGACTTTTTTGAGAATGTTACAAAGTCCTCGGAATTTAAGTGGATTCAAGATGAACAACAGGAGCTTTTAAAAACGATTGAAGAAAAACTAATTGCTTTTGCAAATACTCTTCCAAACCGTATAACGGGTGGTATAACGCAAATTATTGGCTTTGTGACGAATATTGCAATTATTCTTGTGACTGTGCCGTTCCTTTTGTTTTATATGTTCAAAGATGGCGACCGTTTCCCTCAAGCAATTGCAAGATTTTTTCCTACCGATTATAGAGACGAGGCTTTAACCATCTTAAAAGAAACCGGTGAGACACTCTCTGCTTATATTCAAGGGCAAGTTACTGTAGCTTTAGCAGTTGGAACCCTATCATTTATTGGGTATTTAATTATTGACTTACCGTTTGCACTTGTTATGGCATTAATTGTTGCAGTGACGAATATTATTCCGTATGTCGGACCATTTCTCGGTGGTGCACCAGCAGTCATTGTTGGTTTATTTGACTCACCTGCGAAAGCATTGTTAGTCGTTTTAGTGATTGTCGTCGCTCAGCAAATTGAAGGGAATGTGCTTTCTCCACTTATCCTTGGTAAAACATTGGATACACACCCTGCTACGATTATTATTCTTTTACTTGCAGCTGGAAATCTGGCAGGAGTATTAGGAATGATCCTAGCCATTCCAACCTATGCGGTTATCAAAACGATTGTCATCAATATTGTGAGGTTCCTGAAAGCCAAGAAGAAGGCCGAACTAACAACAGATGTCTAAATAAAAACCACGGGACTTATGTTCCGTGGTTTTTAGTCTGATAAAATACTTTTAAGGCCCATCTCTCTTGCTATTAATTCATAGGATTTGAGTCTATCCTTAGGAGAATGTGTAATGGTTACGATCATTAGTTCATCGGCTTGATATGCTTGTTGAAGCTCAAAGAGTCTATTCTTCACTTCCATTGGGTCTCCAATGATGACTTTTTGTTTCATTTTTTCAAAACCCTCGTAAAGATTTTCCTTTTTTAGGTATTCCTTCGCTTCTGAAATGGAGGGGATTCCCCAGCTACCTTCTTTCTTATCTCTTTGCTTCCCCCAGATATAAGAACTTAACGCAATATCTTCGGCTTTTTCCTGTGTTTCAGCACAAATGGCAGAAACTGTAACAATTACTTGTGGCTTGTCTCCTTCTTTTCGCTCTACAAAGTTTTTACGATATTCTCTTACAATCTCTTCGCCATCATTGTCGCTCATAAATAACCCAAAGGTGTAAGCTAGCCCTTTTTCAGCAGCGAGTATAGCGCTCTTTTTGCTTGTTCCCAAAAGCCAAGGAACTGGCGGTGTTTCTGGGATTGGAGCAGCTTTTACGTTTGCAAATTCATGGCCAGGTGGAAAATCACGATGTATGAAATGTAAAAGCATATCAATTGATTCTGGCATTTTCCAAACCTGTTGCAAAAAATTATCAGATAATGCATTGGTCGCTTCTGCAGAACCACCAGGAGCCCTTCCAATTCCGATGTCAATACGATCGGGAAAAAGTGTTCCGAGCATGTTGTAGACCTCAGCTACTTTATAAGGTTTATAGTGTGGGAGCAAAACAGCGCCAGAACCGATTCTAATTGATTTGGTATGAGCTCCGATATAACCAAGCATCACCTCAGGTGCAGGACAGGCTAATCCTGTTAAGTCGTGATGCTCAGCAATCCAATATCTAATATATCCTAATCGCTCCCCTGCTTGGGCTAGTTTCATTGATTCCACCAATGCTTCTTGTGGTGTTTGATTTGCAGAAATGGGAGCTTGATCTAAAATACTTAATCGCATATTTTTGACTCCCTTCTATTCTTCTATTTCACAAAGAGTCAGTCTGAAAAGTCCAATCTGTTCTTTTTCATAAAGATTCGTGATTGAAGTTGAGTATTCCTGGATATTCACTTTACAATCTATATGTTGATCTGGTACTTTTAAGTGAAAAATTCCTTTGTATAATAATGTTGTTACATCATGGTATTCTTCGGTTGTTACGTTGAAATTAACCTTCACTAACAATAACCCATTTTTTATCTCTTCATCGTAATCTATAACGTTCAATTTATAATCGTCTAAGTATATTGCTGTAACCATTGTCAGCACTCCTCTTTACTATTTCTTATTTCCATCACAATGAATAATCCACTATAAAATTCTTTACGTTCAATGATTTTTAATCCATTTTGACTCACGAGTTTTTCTGTTTCCCGATTTAAACAACATCCATCACATACTTTTTTCCAAGCAGGGGTAAGCCAATCCTGTAGTTTTGATAAAAATGGATTTCTCATTTTTACATGGTCTAACATGAGAATTGTTCCATTCGGTTTACAAACCCTTTTCATTTCTAGTATCGCTTTTTCAGCGTCTGGAATCGTGCAAAACACAAGTGTTGCTACTAAAGTATCAAATGTTTCATCTTCAAAAGGTAAGTTTTCAGCACCTGCTTGAACAATGTCAATCGGCACAATAGCTTGTGATTTATTGTTAACAGCTCTCTCTGTCATTAGTGGATTAGGTTCGATTGCGGTGACACTTTGAACGTTCTGGTAAAGCGGGAAATTGATACCTGTTCCAGAACCTAGTTCGAGTACTTGTCCAGTTGCTTTTTTGAGCAGACGGCGACGAATCGAGCTGAGCTTTCTTTTTTCAAGTGGTTTCATAAAATAATCGTATAGCGACGGAAATAATGAACTCATTCTTTCAACTCCATTAGCCTCAATTACCTAGATTATATAATAAGAGGGTTATGATTTTCGAATAATTGGTATGCAGTAGGAACATGTAATGCTAAAATGGGTAAGATAAAAATAACCTTGGTTAAGGAGTTGTATGTTTTGAGATTCCAGTGGAATTTAATTTTAGGACTATTATTTGCACTTATTGTAGCAATCTTTGCGGTAGTGAACGTGGATTCTGTTAGAGTTAATTATGTGTTTGGTTATTCAGAAATCCCGCTTATTTTAATTATTTTGGGTTCAGCCTTACTCGGAGGCTTAATCGTGGGCATGTTTGGGATTCTTCGTCAATATAGGCAGCAACGTCAAATTAAAAAGCTAGAGAAAGAAATTGAACAACTTAAGAGTGTAAAAGTTGAGGAAAAACCAGTAGAGAAAAAAAGTAATGATTCTTCAGAAAAGGCTAATGAGGACGAGTCGGAGAATCAAAATCAATGATGACATTATTAGGTTGAAGAAGTTATTGGTTGTCATTTATAAGAGTTATGATCTTCATCGAGTTTATGAAGAACATAAAGGCTCATATTTAATTGAGTTATGATCTTCATAGAGGTTATGAAGATCATAATGGTTGAAATGTAAAAGAGTTATGATCTTCATCAAGGTTATGAAGAACATAAAGGCGGAAATGTAATAGAGTTATGATCTTCATCAAAGATATGAAGATCATAATGTCTGTCATTTAGAAGAGTTCTGTTCTTCATCAAAGTTACGAAGAACATAAAGGCTGAATTGTAAAAGAGTTATGATCTTCATCAAGGTTATGAAGAACATAAAGGCGGAAATGGAATAGATTATGTTCTTCATCAAGGTTATGAAGAACATAATGTCTGTCATTTATAAGAGTTCTGTTCTTCATCAAAGTTATGAAGAACATAATGTCTGTCATTTAGAGGAGTTCTGTTCTTCATCAAAGTTATGAAGAACATAATGTCTGATATTTAATAGAGTTATGATCTTCATTAAGGTAATGAAGAACATAAAGACTGCCATTTAAAAGAGTTATGATCTTCATAGAGGTTATGAAGATCATAATGGCTGAAATGTAACAGAGTTCTGTTCTTCATCAAAGTTATGAAGACCATAATGTCTGTCATTTAAAAGAGTTATGTTCTTCATCAAGGTTATGAAGAACATAATGTCTGTCATTTATAAGAGTTCTGTTCTTCATCAAAGTTATGAAGAACATAAAGACTGCCATTTAAAAGAGTTATGATCTTCATAGAGGTTATGAAGAACATAATGGCTGAAATGTAACAGAGTTATGTTCTTCATCAAAGTTATGAAGAACAGAATGTCTGATTTTTAATAGAGTTATGATCTTCATTAAGGTAATGAAGATCATAAAGACTGCCATTTAAAAGAGTTATGTTCTTCATCGAGGTTATGAAGAACATAAACGCTGAAATGTAAAAGAGTTATGTTCTTCATCAAGGTTATGAAGAACATAATGTCTGATATTTAATAGAGTTATGTTCTTCATCGAGTTTATGAAGAACATAAAGGCTCATATTTAATAGAGTTATGATCTTCATTAAGGTAATGAAGATCATAAAGACTGCCACTTATAAGGGTTATGCTCTTCATCAAGGCACGAAGATTATAATAATGTTTGCTTGTTTTCAAAGAAATATTCTTCAATTCATCGTGATCCTATTTTACCTTCACCACATCCGCCGGCTCCAATAACCCCATTTCTAAGCAAGTTTCAAGGAGCAGTGCTTTTCGTTCTTTCTGAAATTGAATTTCAATTCTTTCACCTGTAACCGACAAGATTGTTCCGTGACCAAATACACGATGCTTTACAGCCATTCCCTCTTCGATGTCGTCTCCCTTTTTAATCGCATTTGGATTATATGGGACAACCGTCTTTTCACGGACCGGCTTCTTCTTTTGTATGGCCTGCTCGACTCTAACCGGTGGAGAGATGATATTTTTTACATTTGCGACAAATCGTGAATCTGTAACGTCTTTCCCATTTTGTTTTTTATAGGATAATAGTTCGAGTTCCTGTTCCGCGCGTGTCATTCCTACATAAAACAACCGGACAGCCTCTTCCATTAAATTACGGTTACCCTCTTTATATGCATTAATCTCGTCATGTGAAGGAATCACACCTTCTATCAAATCAATCATATACACCTTTTTAAACTCAAGCCCTTTTGAACTGTGAAAAGTAGAAAGGGTAATGGCATCTTTATTCTTATTAAACTTTGACGTCTTTAATAGATTTTCTAAATGCTTTAGTCGTTCAGCGAATTGTTCCATTGTTTCAAGAGTATCTGCTATTTCCTCAAGTGTTTGAAGCACACCAAATAAATAATCCGTTTTAAATCCAAGCTTCTTACTCATTTCTTTAAGTGTTTTATCGTAGCCAAGTTGATTTCTTATGAGTTTTATCGCCTTAAGTGGCTTTGTCCCTTTCATTTGTTGGAAAGTTTTTTTGCATGCTTGAATTTGTTTTATTTGATAGTCTTTTAAACCTTTATTTTGTAGCAGTTGATCGAAGATGGATTCCGTTGGCTTCTTTTTTGCTAATCCGAACAATTGTTCCCTTGATAGAAAAAATCCACATTTCGTATATATTTGTTCAAAAATATCGATTCGTTTATCTGTAAACGTCATTCTCATAAAATTTAATACATCTTTAACGACCCAATGCGAAAAGAAACGATTATCTGAGTCTTTGATATAAAAGGGAATTTGACTCCGATCAAGCTCATTGATTAAATTGATGGAAGATGAATTATTCCGATATAGTACAGCGACATCCTTCTTCTCGTCTACACGATCAATTTCTTGGACAATGTATTTTGCTTGAAACCGATAATCCTCAAATTCTTTAATCACAATCGGCTTTTGATTCGGATTTTCGGTGAACATATTTTTATCATAGCGGTTTTTATTTCGCTTGATAAAACGATTTGCTACATGAACAATATCCTTAGACGAACGATAGTTCTGTTCCATTTTAAGGATAACGGCGCTTGGATATACTTTTTTAAAATCAAGTAAATACTTCGGCTCCGCTCCTCTCCAAGAATAGATCGATTGATCATCATCCGCCACAACATATAAGTTTTGGTGGGGCTTCACTAGTTTTTCAATAATCGCATGCTGAACAAGCGAGGTATCTTGGCTTTCATCTGTTAGGAGGTAATCATAGCGATTTTGATATTTCCTCAGAATAGGTTCATCATTTGAAAATGCATCATTTGCTATCGTCAGCATATCATCATAATCAAGTAAAAGATGATTATGATTTGCATTCTTTATCTTTTCATATTCCTCAAAAATGGCTTCGACTAATGGAATATCACACTCAATCTTATCCCACTCATCACGAGGAAGTAGCTTGTTTTTAATATAACTAATATAGGTGGTTAACTCTTCAAGCTGTTCTTCCGTAATGTTCTCACCATTCAATGATTTAAAAATTTGCCGTAACAGTTGTTTTTTATTAGGTCCACCTTCTTGATTTCCTTCAATTAATTGATATGAAATTTGTTGTTTATACAAATAATCTCGTACGACCTGGAATGCCAAACTATGAATGGTTGAAAAATCCACTGTGTCTAGGGATTGTTCCGGGAAGAAGCGAGCAAATCGATCTTTCATGTCAGCTGCGGACGCACGGCTAAAGGTTACAGCCTTAATTCGTGAAGGATGGACTCCTTCTTCTTCAATTAAATACCCAATTCTCATAATGGTTGTGGTTGTTTTACCCGAACCAGGTGATGCTAATAAGAGCAAAGGTCCCCTTCTATGAAGGACGGCCTGTTTTTGAACATTATTTAATTGGACACCAAGCTGTTCCTTTTTTCGATGAAAAAAGCTTTCCCCTTTATTCATGTTAGCACACCTCCTTTATACTCAAAATACAATTATAAAGTCTATTAATTTTATTGACAAGGATGTTGAAATCCAAACAAGCTATGACATAAAACAAGGGTATAAATGGTACTTTATAGAGAGAAGAAAATTTGAGGTGATTATCTTGGATTATCGAATTGAAAAAGATACCATGGGCGAAATAAAGGTTCCAGCTGATGCATACTGGGCTGCCCAAACCCAACGAAGCAAGGAGAACTTTCGAATTGGGACGGAAAAAATGCCACAAGAAGTGATTGAAGCCTTTGCGATTTTAAAACGAAGTGCCGCCATTGCAAATGAAAAGCTAGGGAAGTTAAATGCCAATAAAACTAAAGCGATTATTTACGCGTGTGATGAAATTTTATCAGGAAAAATAGTTGACCATTTTCCGCTCGTTGTATGGCAAACAGGCAGCGGTACGCAAAGTAATATGAATGTAAATGAAGTCGTCGCTAACCGGGCTAACCAATGGTTAAAGGATAACGGGATTGATGAACGAATTCACCCAAATGATGACGTTAATATGAGTCAAAGCTCAAATGATACCTTCCCAACGGCCATGCATATTGCTGGTGTGAAAGCTATTAATGAACGCCTCCTTCCTGTTATTCAAAAGTTGCAGACAACATTAGAAGACAAGGAAAAAGAATTTGCTAACATTGTAAAAATCGGAAGAACTCATCTTCAAGATGCTACACCATTAACACTCGGCCAAGAAATAAGTGGTTGGGTTCACATGTTGAAACGATCTAAGGAAATGATCAAGGAGTCTACCGAAAAAATGCTCGCCCTTGCCATAGGTGGGACGGCAGTAGGTACGGGGATTAATGCTCACCCTTTGTTTGGGGAGAAAGTAGCGAAGGAAATTGCAGAACACACGAAGCTTGGCTTTTATTCATCCGAGAATAAATTCCATGCGTTAACCAGTCATGATGAAATCGTATTTGCTCACGGAGCATTAAAAGGATTGGCAGCTAACTTGATGAAAATTGCCAATGATGTCAGATGGCTAGCAAGTGGGCCACGTTGTGGGATCGGTGAAATAACAATCCCGGAAAATGAGCCCGGTAGTTCGATTATGCCAGGGAAAGTAAATCCGACTCAAAGTGAGGCACTTACAATGGTTGCGGTTCAAGTCATGGGAAATGATGCAACAATCGGAATCGCAGCGAGTCAAGGCAATTTTGAGCTTAATGTGTTTAAACCAGTGATCATTTATAATTTCCTTCAATCCGTTAGACTTTTAGCTGATTCGATGGAATCGTTTAATACCAACTGTGCCGTTGGTATTCAGGCAAATGAGGCAGTTATCTCTAAATACCTGCACGAATCTTTGATGCTTGTTACGGCATTAAACCCACATATCGGCTATGAAAAAGCAGCGAAAATTGCGAAGCATGCTCATAAACACGAAACTTCTTTAAAAGAGGCTGCCATACATTTAGGAATTCTAACAGAAGCTGAGTTTGATCAATATGTAAAACCTGAACAAATGGTACATCCAAAGGAATAAAAAATAGCCTTCCACACTCGGAAGGCTATCATTTTTATAACTGAGAAAATTGCTCTACTAATTCATTAAATTTCTTTAATGAGTTTTCAATTGGGTATGGAGTAGTAAGGTCTACCCCTGTCTTTTTCAACAATTCTAGCGGGTAGTCGGAGCTGCCGCTTTTTAAAAATTGAAGATAAGAAGTGAGTGTTGTTTTGTCCCCTTCTAAAATTTTGGTAGCAATATGAATCGCTGATGCAAACCCAGTTGCGTATTTATAAACGTAAAATGGTCGGTAGAAATGTGGGATTCGGGACCAACCATATTTTACTTCATCATCAAACACAAGGTCCTCACCATGATACTCTCTAAATAATCCCTCATATACTTCACTAAACGAGTCAACATTTAAAGGCAATCCTTGTTCTGCCATTTCGTGCGTTTTCTTTTCGAACTCCGCAAACATCACTTGGGTAAAGAAAGTTCCTTTAAATTTATCGATAAAGTGATTGATTAAGAATTTCTTAACCTCTTCATTTGCTTCATTGTTCAATAAGTAGTTGATCAAAAGAACTTCATTAACTGTTGAAGCTACCTCAGCGACAAAAATACTGTAACGTGCGGTAATTTGCGGTTGATGCTCAGAACTTAGCTTACTGTGTACGCCATGGCCACATTCATGAACCAATGTAAATAAGCTGTCTAAGTCATCCTGATGGTTCAACAAAATATATGGATGTACACCATACACACCTAGATTATAGGCTCCAGAACGTTTTCCAGGAGTTTCCCGTACATCGAAATAACGCGAGGTTCTAAAATCCTTCAGTGTTTGAATATAATCTTCGCCTAATGGAGCAAGTGCACTGCACATAATTTCAAATGCTTCATCATACGAAATATCCTTCTTTGCCCCGCTAACGAGTGGTACACTTAAGTCATACTGACGAAGCTCATCAAGACCTAATTTTTCCTTGCGGATGCTTGTGTATTTGTGCATGGCACTGATGTTTTTCTTTGTTGTTTCGATTAGGTTTTCATAGACATCTTTTGGAACATTATCTCCGAATAATGCTTTTTCAAGTGCCGATGGATAATGACGTAGTTTTGAAATGGTCACATTATTTTTAATCGCGGCAGATAAAGTCGAAGCAATTGAATTTTTTAAATGAACATATGGCTCATAATAGGCTTTATAAGCTTCTTTTCGCTTTTCGCGATCCTCATCCTCGATCAGCTTTGCATACATTCCTCTCGTTAACTCTACCTTCTCACCGTCACCCTTCGTGATTTTACCAAAGCGAATATCCGCATTATTAATCATACCGTATGTTGTACTTGGTGCAGAAAGTGCCTCACCTAATTGTGAGAGAATCTCTTCTTGGTCTTTGTTTAAAACATGTGGTTTGTACCGGTACGATTCAAGTAATTCTTTTTCAAAGTACTGAAGTCCTTCTTCCTCGGCAATGTAATGCTTTAACGTTTCTTCCTCTAAGCTTAATAAGAACGGCATGAAAAAGGAATTCTTCGTGCTCACCTTTACACTAAGCTGTTTAGCTCGGTCTAAATAGGATTGTGATTTGGTAACTCGTGTATCTTCATCGACCTTTAACATGGCATAGGCAAAAAGCTTGTTAAAATGGAAAGATAGTTTTTCACTCAAGGTTAAATACTCACATAACGAATGTCCGTCATGAATATTTCCATCAAATTTTCCTAGCTCCTCCCCCATCTTTTCAATGAGTTTGTAGTCTTCCTCCCATTTGCTTAGATCAGAATAGAGATCATTTAAATTCCATTTCTCCTGTTCAGGCACTTCAGTTCGAGATGAATAGGTAGTTGTCATCGCAATTCTCCTTTGAATTAAATTGAAATTACTTTTATTATGTAAGAAAGAAATATATGATATGAGATAGATATGTTTCATTATATTTTATATGAATTACATAAATTTGTAAAAAGTGAAAGGATGTTCATACATGGCGAACAAATTGCCTCATGTAGAGGACTCAGGCGGAACTGTATATCTCCCACCAAAAAATGAGTATGAAACATTTGTTGATGATGCCCACTATGAAGAGAAGGTTCGAGAATGGGGCCTTTCCGTAAAAAAGGAATACTGGTACAAAGAAAGAACACATCAGCGAATTGTTACAATCAAAGGATATGAGGTGTACGGTAAGACCGGGGAACACAATACAATCGTCCTTGAGTTTCAAGATGGGAATCTCACTTGTATTCACCCTGCTTATTTAAAAGAGATGCAGTCACCAAGCTTTACAAAAGCTGCTATTTCAGACGCAAATGTATCTCAGCCGAAGACAAAGGAAACTGTAAGCAAGGTAGTTGCAGAGAAGCCGGAAACAACTGAAAAGAAACCAGCAGTTAAAAAAGAACAACAACCCGAAAAGAAAGCGAAAAAAGAAAAAACACCAAAAATTGAACTGCCAGCAGATAAGGTTCATTTTACCGCTAAGGTCAAGCAATTCGCGTTAACATGGAACCATTTTAATGAGGATAACGATGAAGTCATTGTTCTTGAGAATGTGGTTATTCAACAAGAAGAACCAACTGAAATTGGACTGGCTTGGTGTTCTCATTCAAAGACATTAAAGAAATTAGAGCTTGAACCCGGAAATACCCTTGAATTTGATGCCAAAATCGTGAAAAAGCGACTTGCAAAGGGTAAGGACGTTGAAGAAGAGTTCATCATTGAAGACCCAGTTCACTATAAAATCAACAATCCATCAAAACTAAAGAAAAGCTAAAAGAGCATTTTGTTCTTTTAGCTTTTTTTGGGATACTTCTTTTGATAGTGTGAGAGTGCCAGTAACGGGAATATATACCGGTAGCTGTGATAGTGAATATAAAAATCTCCTGCCATCCCCTGCCCTTTCGGATAGTTTGTCGTCCAGTCATCTCGGTCTACATTTTCAAGAAGAAATCGAATCCCATTATCAATGGCTTTTGTTCGTTTTTCACTTACTGAAATAAGGGCATCCAGCGCCCAGGCGGTATGTGTTAATGTACTTGTTTTTAATGGAACATATTTATTTTTACTATCGCTCCTACAAGATTCACCCCATCCTCCATCCTGATTTTGAATGGATTCAAGCCAGATAATCGCTTTTTTTATAGCCGAATACGTTGGTAGCACACCAACAGCTCGTAATCCTGTAACCGCTCCCCATGTTCCGTATATATAACAGATTCCCCATCGCCCATACCATGAGCCATTTTCCTCTTGGTTGTTTGTTAGCCATCTTATGGCTGATTTTATAGAAGGATGATCTTTAGGCAGATTTGTATATTTCCCCAGATACTCAAGTGTTCGGCCAGTTACATCTGCTGACGATGGATCTGTTAAAATATATTCTGCTTTTTCGATCGGTAACAAGCTTAGTAGCTTACTATCCGTATTTTTTTCAAAAGCCGGCCATCCCCCATCATCGTTTTGCATGGTCATAAGCCATTGTAATCCAAGTTGCCAAGATTGTCTGTTAATGGGCTCTTTTTTTATCGTTCTTGCTATTGATCTCAGTGAAGATGTTGTATCATCCACATCTGGGTGTATGGTGTTCATGTCTGCAAAACCCCATCCTCCAGGAAGAGCTGTTGGATTCTGGATTGCCCAATCCCCATACTTGTAATGTTGCCGATTAAATAAATAGTGGTTTGCTTTTTTAATCATTGGATCTGATGCTGGTACCCCTGCTTCTTGTAAAGCATACCCAAGAAGCGAAGTATTCCATATATCTGCAGTGGTATATTGCATATGAGTTTGGCCATTTATTTCGGTTTTCATTGTCTTTAAGCCGTTAACCGCATTTCTAATCAATAGATGATTTTTAGGATAGCCCAAGGAAAGTAAAGCAAAAATCATGAGAAATGTCGAACTAAAATAACCTAGAAAAGTTCCATCAGGTTCTATCCGGCGTAACATGTATTGTCTTGCTTGTTCAATTGCTAATTGGTGAAGATGTGTAGGTAACCCAATTAAACCTTTGACTGCCTGCTGAATTCCAGAGTAAAATGACCGCCATTCGGGTGAATGTCGAAATTCAAAGACATCTTCTTCTCTTTTACTGGTTAATTCAGATAAATCTGGACTATTCTTTGTTCTAAGTTGAAATTTTTTATCAGCAAGAATCATAATCGGAGTGAGATTTGCCCTGCCGAATTCTGAAAAACTATAAAAATGGATAGGAAACGAAGTGGGAAGTAGAAGTATTTCAAGTGGTAGCGGAAAAAATGTTGGCCACTTTTGCTGCCCTGTTAAGGCTAGCATGAATTTTGTGAACATATGGGATTTCTTAAGACCTCCATTTTTCACGATAAACGATTTCGCACGTTTCATTCTTGGGTCTGTTTTTTTAATAAGACCTGAGTATAGAAGTGCATAATATGCCTCCACAGTCGCGGATAAATTTCCATCTCCTTCATCATAAAAAAGTTTCCATGCCCCATTCTTTTCTTGCCTACTTAAAATCCTTTCTGTTAATTGTTGAACTAACTTCTCATCATTTATTTCAAGGCTTCTTAATAAGATAATCATATAACAATCGGTTGAAATTCCTGTTTCAAACGGATACTTCCATGAGCCATTTGGAGACTGGTCCTTCCTAACTTTTTCAATCAGATCATGTAATTTGATATTAACCTTGTCTAACATAAAACACCTCCCTTCAACCTACTCCATACATATTCAGCGGAATCCGCGAGCATTCATAGAGGAGGTCAACAGATGTGCAAATTTTTCCAAAAGAAGAAGCTTCCACTCTCTGAATCTCTTTTGCAAATCAAAAAAGCGCTTAAAAGACGTCAAAGACAAAAAATGATGCCACCACTGTCAGTAGAAGAGCAGTATTTGATTCAGCGAATACATGCGATAACGGGAAGTCTCAATTTGAATAATATTACGAGGACAAAAGCATATCTGGATTTCTATCATGCTCACCCTGAAATCCATTGGGCATTCCTTGGACATATGGTGTCCAGGAATGGAGGGTGGAATATGACAGATTTAAAAGGTGGCCAGCTTTCAAGATTGTTAACACAGAAAGAAGCAGAGTCTTATTTTTCTTTTTTGGAACGTGGGAACTGGTTAATTTTTCAGGATGCTTTTCCACAATTCTTACTCTATGAGGCTAGTAAACAATATCGGCGAAATTTATTTTACCTGCTCCCTCATTTTCATGTTTCGATTTTTATGGAAACGATGTGGAGTTATTTCTGGGTGAAACAAGACACATATCTATTAACAATGGCTCAAATAATTAACGAGCAAAGCTATCTTGAAAAGCGAATCATATCTAACAGCACGTATAAAAAAGAAGTCCTCGATACAGTGCAATTTAAGTTGCAGGATTTATTCGATTTAAACCATATTCTTTTTCCGTTCGAAGAAAAAGGAAAAACTTACTTGATTGGTCAAACCCTCCATCACTTTAAAAGTGTTCGAGAACGTATTTTGTTAGGAAAACGATTGTATGCCATTTTATTTAGGGATAAAGAGAGGCTGAAACAAGTGGAGATGTGGGCTAATAAAGTCCAACATACAGGGTCTAGAAAGGATTACTGGCCGCATATTTTTAATCAAGTGGATGAAGGCTTGCCTGGTACATTATTAAAATCACGTGTGAGATCCTGTGAACTTACAAAAGGTTCACCAAGAATATATAGTCCGCGATTAGAATTGGCTTGGAAAAATAGAAAACATAAGCCTGTTGAAATTGGGGATTGGTATAAGGATTGGGAAGTTATTCATTACCTTATGGATGATCACGAAAACGTAGATGGAGAGATACAAAATGAATATTGTAAAACGCTTGAAAAATTCGAACTCGCAGCAATTGCTAAGAAGGCCATTTCCATTTTGGATTAATTTTGGCCTCTTAGTTACCGTCCTTTTTGGTACTCTTATAGGGACATATCTCGACCTATATTTTGTTGGTAAAGGCTTGTACTCTTTTCCGAAGCGTCCTTTTCCTGAAGTGTTTTCCGTTAATGTAGGATTTACCCTACTAGGTTTACCAGTAATGTTAGTTGTATTTCTTTCGATCTGTCAAAAACTGAATTTGTTTGGAAAGCTTGTTGCTGTGTTAGTACTTGCTTCTACCATGGCATGCGGAGAAAAAATGTCTGAAGACTTCGGCTGGTTTGTTCACGATATATCTTGGAAACATGATTATTCACTTTTTGGATATACAGTCTATTTATTACTAATGCTTGTTGTTTATTATGTTGTAACTACGAAAAAAACCTGACTCAAAAGGGTCAGGTTTTGTCTTTATGATCCTAAAGCAAGTTTGCTTCTTTTTTTACTTAGGGATGCATTTACTCCTTGGCTCTGCAACTTAATTAGGATTTGGTGGATTGTTTTTTTCGTCATTGCTTTTTTTGCGGGTGCTGTTTCCTTCAACTTTCCTTCGGCAATAGGTTCTTTCATATTTTTAAGACTCCTTTAGGAATAAAGATTTCGATTTTCTCTTTGTTTTTCCTCATTTAAAAATTCAATAAAAAAATGTAGAGCAAGCTTAGGCTGACTTTGTAGTCTCGAAATATAGTCTTTTTGACGCCCTTCTGTTACAACATCACTCTTTTTAATTCTTTCAATGATATATTCGGAGGATATATCCTCAATTTCTTTTTTCTTAAATTTTGCTTCCTTTGATAATGCAAATCCAATAGCTCCGAGTATTGCATATATAACAAGTGATGGAATTGCTTCATTTGTAAACGGCATGAAAAATAATAAGAATCCTAAGTTGATAAGTGAAATCGTGATCAATGGAAATGACCAGAATATATATTTAGAGGTTTTATCCATGATCGGACTAATTTTCTTATGTAGCTGCTCAAGCTCCTTCGTAATAAATAATGGGAAATTTTTCGTTGTAAATATATTCATTATGAACTCCCCTTCCTTTTAAGTGGATGAGAAAAAGCCTATATCTTAATGATATAGGCCTCAAAAGACAAAAAAGACCTATACCGTATTATTGGTAAGGTCTTGCTAACAACATCATAGTTGCCAACAAAGCCGAGAGAACGATTCTCTGTATTGACGACTTTGCTGTTAAAGCTACTCCCCTTAAGGGTATTAAGTTTAAATATTTGATACTCATATATTAACATATTAGCGTTTTCCCAACAACCCTTTAAAGATATTGAGAGGGAAATCTTCTCATTTAGGACTTTCGTTTCTTCAAAAATATCAGACGATCCACTAAAAAAACCTTCCGACTATGGAAAGTTTTGATTGAATTCATTTATTGAGTTTTTCGAGGATTGTGTCACGGTATGGTACTTCTTACGCTTTAATGATATCTGCGATACTACCATTAGTGGTGGAAATTAGGTCATCTACTTTTATCTCCACTTGCACTCCGATTTTACCTGCACTTACAACAATACGATCAAGATCGTTAGAATGTTCGTCAATAAAAGTTGAATATGTTTTTTTCATACCAATCGGAGAACACCCACCTCTAATGTATCCTGTATGTTTTTGGATATCCTTAACCGGTATCATCTCTACTTTTTTAACACCGGATACGGTTGCTGCCTTTTTAAGATCAAGTTCTTCCTCTACTGGAATCACGAACACAAAGATGTCCTTTGTATTGCTGTGAGCAACAAGTGTTTTATAGACCAGTTTGGGGTCTATTCCGACCTTTTTTGCCACAGAAACCCCATCAATTTTTCCATCATTGCCTTCATAGGTATAGATTTCATATGGAATTTTTTTTGAATCTAAAATTCTCATGGCATTTGTCTTTGTTTGTCCCTTTGCCATTATTTGACCTCCAATAAATATATGTAGGTTTATGATAATTAAAGTTGATCGGAAAAGCTATGCTTTTAATGGCACCGCTTTTCCTGAAAATTTTACCAGCCTTTCCTTGTAGACAATGTTGTGATATGTGCAAGATGATGATTACCATGCCAAGCGCAGAATCCTAAAAATACACCCAGTTTCATTTCGCCACCTTCTGGATGAACATAGGTCAATTGGAAATCGCCCTTTCCGAAGTTTTGTAGAAGAGTCACCCATCGCTTGTGAACACCTTCGATAATCGCTAATGAAGCATCAACTGGTAGAGTCGAATCTGCAAGCTTTGCCCACTCGGCTTCGTCATACGGTTTAATAACTGGATTATTTTCTGTTGCGGCTAATTTAAAACGAATATATGAATTCATCGATGCGTCTGCAATATGGTGAACAACCTGTCTAAGTGTCCATCCACCTTCACGATAAGGTGTGTCAAGCTGTTGGTCTGACAATTCATTCACTGCTGCCCTCACCAATCCTGGTAATTTCTCAATCTCCTTAATCCAATTGGTGATTAATTCTTCTGTTAAATCCCCCTGAAATTGGAATTCTCCTATCGGATAACGTTCATCCATCCATATTCCCCTCCTAAAGAAATTCAAAAATGTAAGGCTTATTCCCATTTTAACAAATACTTGGAAAAATTTCTGCTACACATACTCCGAGGATTTTAGATAGAAATTAAGGTATATATGAGAAAAAAGGAGGAATTTAGATGTATCGATATTTGATAATGACAGTTTGCTTACTTTTGTTTGTTCCTATCCCTATCTTTGCAGAAAGCCAACATTCTATAAAAGCAAGTTTTATACGAGATGGTGATGTTTGGTTATTCATGAATGACAAAGAAATTCAAATTACTTCATCAAAAAATGTATACTCAAAGCCCTCTTGGTCCCACGATGGAAAGTGGATTTTATATCAACTCTCTACACCATCAGAGTTTGAAAAGGACCAACAACAATCTGAGATATGGGCTTATCATGTAAAAACTGGTGAGAAACAGAAATTATTCTATGATGGCTATGCACCAACCTGGTCTCCGACGGATAATGTGGTCGCTTTTAATGCTAGTGGAATCCTAGATATCTCTGATCTTATCCGTTTCTATAATATTGCAACAGGTGTGCATGGCTTCAGTTGGCTTCCAGATGGAAGCGGCTTCCTCCTTTCTTCCTCAGGTGTGTTGCAGCCTGACGGATGGACAAGCGCGACACTTTATACCAAAAAGGTAAACGATAATTACCATGACATTGATTTATATGGTGGGGTTGAACGTTTTTTTCAACTTCCGCGAGAAGTTGGAACAACGAAAGAAAATAAATTAATTGCCGTGTATGCGGATCATTTTGAATACTCACCAAGTAAAAAATGGATCTCGTTTATCGTTTCTCCTACTGCATCATGGTCAATGGACAGCAATATGCTTTGCGTGATTGATAGCAAAGGGGAAAATTTTGAAGTATTGGATGAAATTATTTTCGGAGTAGGAAAACCGAAATGGTCCCCAAGTGCAGATACACTTGCGTATATTGCGGGTGGCGGAAGAATTGTCTTTGGCTTTAAAAACAAAGATTTAAAGGTTCGGGAAATGCCAGTTTCAAGTACGTATACTCCAGCAGACTACGCAGAATTGGACTTTGATTGGCTATCAAACGAATCGATTGTTGTCTCTCGTGTCCACGAACAGGAATGGACCAATGATTTTAGCAAGCATCCCCGTCCTTATCTTGTTCGTATTGATTTAAAAGCAAATAATCAAATAAAAATAACCGAACCTCCAAGTGGTGTTGGAGACTTTAGTCCACAATTTGTCCCTTCTATTAATAAACTGGTATGGACTAGAGGCGCATCTATCCTTGATCATAAAAGAACACTTTGGAAGGCAAATCCTGATGGTACTGATGCTAAGGAGTGGATTCACGATATAGATGAAATTGTTTTTTACAACGGTGAATAGGCGAATCTATCAGGATTCGCCTTTTTATATGATTTTCACATAAAAGGTACGTGTTCGTGGACCATCAAACTCACAAAAGTAAATACCTTGCCATGTCCCTAAAAGTAAACGTCCTTCTGTCACAATTACGTGTTGTGATGCGCCAACAGTACTTGCCTTCAAATGAGCTGCAGTATTTCCTTCCATATGACGGTCTAGCTCATGATGCCATGGGTAGACCTCATCGAAACGACGTAACATATCCCGTTTCACATCAGGGTCCGCATTTTCATTTATCGTTATTCCAGCTGTAGTATGGGGGCAATATACGACCACTACGCACCCTTTCATTCCACTTTGATCAACTACCTCTTGGACTTTATCTGTTACATCTATCATTTGGTCTCGCTTATTTGTTTGTATAGTGAACTGTTGCAACATGATTAATTTGTCTCCTTCATATTATCCAAAGAATAAATCAAGTATGTTTGATGCTTTCGAAGAATCCCTGTTGTAAAACTCAGAGTATCCACAATTCTTACAAAATACCACAGTAAAACGATTATTTTGTATATCTAACATTTTTGTAATCCCTGAACCTGTCATCGAAACATCCTTCGTTCCGGCATTCGTACTCCCACATTTAACGCAACCTTTACTTTGCATAAAATCTCCTCCATTACGTTTTAATAGTATTATTTACGGTTATATGGGAAAATAGTTTCAACATTTTTGATTTATTATTTGTGCAAGAGCCTGGTCGATTGTGGGATAGCTAAAAATAAAACCTTCTTTTACAAGGCGTTCTGGAATAACCCACCTACTTTTTAAAATTAGTTCCGTTTCCGTTCGAATAAAAATCGCACCAAGTTCAAGAAGCCAAGCTGGTGCAGGCAAACCTAGTTTCCGATTGAAAGCTCTTTTAAGTGCATTCATCAAATCACGATTTGTAATAGGGTTCGGTGTTGAACAATTAAATACCCCTGATAAGTGGTTGTGTTCCTGAATGTAAAGAATGATTTTGAACAAATCCTCAATATGAATCCAACTGAATCTCTGAGTTCCAGGACCCTGAATTCCACCTAGTCCAAAGCGAACTAAATTTTTATAAGGTATCATTACCCCTCCATCTGAACCAAGGACGATCGAAATACGTAGTGCTATTTGCCTTGTTTTCGGTAATATAAAGGAAAAAAAGGCCTCCTCCCATCTTTTTGCTACTTCCACTGAGAAACCACTACCAATTTCCCCGTTTTCCTCGGTCATCGGTCTGTCCTCCGCGTGGCGATAGATAGTAGCTGTACTAGAATTAATCCATAAGGAGGGTGGATTGTTACATTCTTTTATTGCATCCCCCAATAGTTTTGTCGTTTCAGTTCGTGAATTGAGAATTTCTTGTTTGTTTCTCTCATTGTATCTGCAATTGACGGACTTTCCGGCAAGGTTTATCAGCATTTCGGCATCCTCTAAAGCTTGTATAATCCCCGTTTTATCCTTCCACGTTATGTTTGGTGCATTTCTAGAAATAACTTTAACTTCATAGCCAAGTTCAGTGAATTTTTTATTAAAGTAAGTACCCACAAACCCAGTACCACCCGCAAGGACGATTTTCTTTTTCATCGCTCCATCCCCTCGTATAGTAAGTTTATAGTCCTCTTTCGAGGTAATTTCCAATTAAAATATTGTTCTTTGATAATTCTATAGATGTTAGTTCAGATAGTGGGGGGCTAGCCCCCCACCATCTGAAAAAGTTTTCCAAAGGGTGGACTTTTCGTGATGTCCCTAGATAATGGTCTTAGGATCGTTTGGGGGATTTCTATCATCTCCTGTAGCTTTGACTACTACAAAAGTCTGTCTCCCCAGTCCTTGTTCGAACTTCTAACCCGCAGGCTGTTCCCTTTGGCAGCCCATGCTGGAAGTTGCAGCTTCCAGGCAGCTCATGGACCAAAGTGAGTTCTAATACGCGAGGGTGATTGACCGACAAGTACACTGGGGATATCCCGAAGAGTCCTTCCCTTGATCCTAGATTGAAAGGAGGTTAGCCACCATGAAATTATTTGTTGGAATAGACGTTAGCTCTCAAGATATGAAAGCTTGTGTCATGAATTTTGAAGGAAAAGCATTAACTGCTCTCACTGTTGACAACAATTTGACAGGGGCATCTTATCTGAAAGATCTGATTGTCAAGATAGCCCAAAGTAACTCAATTTCCGAGATTCAAATCGGGATGGAGGCCACTTCAGTCTATAGTTGGCATCCTGCTATGTTTTTTCACGAGGATGAATCTCTTAAAGAATTTAAAACAACAGTCTTTACTATTAATCCAAAACTAATTAAAAAATTTAAAGAGTCATATGTTGACCTGGATAAAACAGACCAAGTCGATGCTTGGATTATTGCAGATCGCTTACGGTTTGGACGTCTTCCACTAACGGCGGTCATGCAGGAACAATTTATTGCTCTTCAAAGGTTGACAAGAATGAGATATCATCTCGTTCATAACCTAACGCGAGAAAAGCAATATTTTCTGCAACACTTATTTTATAAGTGTAGTTCCTTTACGACTGAAGTGGATAGTTCGGTTTTTGGAAATGCCATGTTAGAGCTATTTCTTGAACAATATAGCTTAGATGAAATTAGCTCAATGGATCTTCAAGAACTTGCGAATTATCTTCAAGATAAGGGCAAAAATCGCTTTACTGACGCCGAGTGTGTGGCGAAATCCATTCAAAAGGCTGCGAGATCTTCCTACCGATTATCAAAGTGTGTGGAAGATTCTATCGACCTATTATTAGGGACTTCAATAGAGTCCATCCGTAGTATAACTAAACAGATTAAAGAACTTGACAAAGCCATCCAAAAGCTTCTAGAAGGTATCCCTAATACCTTACAGACGATTCCAGGAATAGGCCCAGTCTATACCGCTGGTATTTTAGCCGAAATTGGACAAATTGATCGCTTTGATAACCAAGCTTCCATTGCCAAATATAGTGGACTTACATGGTCCAAGCATCAATCAGGCAAGTTCCAAGCTGAGGAAACCAAAATGATACGTTCAGGAAATAGATTTCTTCGTTATTACCTTGTTGAAGCTGCCAACTCGGTTCAACGAAATGAACCTGAATTTCGGGCATACTACCTGAAAAAATATCGTGAGGTTCCTAAGCATCAACACAAAAGAGCACTCGTCTTAACGGCAAGAAAACTTGTGCGGTTGGTCGATGCGCTGCTACGCAACGATCAAGTCTACACGCCAAGAAGGAAGGTGAATAACTAAAGGATAAAACATCCTAAATCCTTCAATGTTTTCCAGTAAATGGTTTAATATCTTACTGGGTTTCTTAAGTATTGTCTTTTTTAGGTATTGGTTGGCTTACAATTTCCAATTCCTTAGATTTTGGTACTTGACATATTACCGCAGGACTTTTTGCTGTATGTATAAATAGTTTACCATTTTATGGTGTTGGTTTGGAAAAATGAGTATAATAGATTTGAAATTAAATAGAAAGGTTGTGAAGTATGATTTAAAAGGAACGAACAGAATCTATAGTGATCAGAAATTATGAAATTACTACAAAGTAGAGACGAATTACAAGAAAAACAATATTGTTCAAATCTGTTTAAGGGATATGATGGAGAAGTTTTGTTTGATTCTTATACAAGCAAGTTAGAATGCGAATGTTTAGTAATAAATGATTTATTACTCCAATATAACAACACCACGTTCCAAATTGACACCCTGATAATTACCCCAGACAAACTCTATATTTTTGAAGTGAAAAATTATGAATGTGATTATTTTTTTGAATCAGACATCCTTTACAAGAAACCAAAAAAAGAAATCTACAATCCACTTATCCAGCTTCATCGTAGTGAATCTTTACTACGCCAATTGCTCCAAAGTTATGGTTTTACAATACCGATTCAAGCTTACGTAGTATTTGTAAACCCCGCTTTCACCCTATACCAAGCACCACTTACAAAACCAATAATCTTTCCAACACAATTACATGCATTTTTCCAAAATCTAAATAAGTCGACTGCAATGTTAAATAAGAAACATAAAGTACTAGCGGAAAAGTTAGTTTCATTGCATATGGAGGAGTCCCCGTACAGTACATTACCGAAATATAAGTATAGTGACTTACGGAAAGGGATATGTTGTGTGAATTGTAGATCATTATCTGTGAATATTGTGGGAAGAAAGTGTATTTGCCAAAACTGTGGTAATGAAGAAATGGTTGTGGATGCTGTAAAACGTAGTACGGACGAACTAAAATTACTTTTCCCTGAATTGAAGATCACAACAAATATTATTCATGATTGGTGTCAGATTGTGGAGTCTAAACGACGAATTGGTAGGATATTGGATAAGTTTTATACTAAAAACGGATTGCACCAGTGGACATATTATGATTAATACAACTCAAATAAAACATAAAACTTATAGATTTATTGCATGAGGAACATAACATGATGTTCATTGATGAGTTAAGTACCTCATCGAGTGTATGAAGTACTTAACTTGATGATCATTGTCGAGTAAGTTCTTCATCTGGGCTATGAGGAACATAACTTGAGGCTCATTGACGAGAAATGTACTTCATCGAGGGTATGAAGTACTTAACTTAATGATCATTGTCGAGTAAGTACTTCATCTGGGCTATGAGGAACATAACTTGAGGCTCATTGACGAGAAATGTACTTCATCGAGTGTATGAAGTACTTAACTTGATGATCATTGTCGAGTAAGTTCTTCATCTGGGCTATGAGGAACATAACTTGAGGCTCATTGACGAGAAATGTACTTCATCGAGTGTATGAGGAACATAACATAAGAATCATTGACGAGTTAAGTACTTCATCCAGGGTATGAGGAACATAACTTAAGTATCATTGATGAGTTAAGTACTTCATCGAGCGCATGAAGAACATAACATAAACGTTATTGACGAGTTAAGTACTTCATCCAGGGTATGAAGAACAAAATTCAAGCCCCGATATGAGTTAAGTACTTCGTTCAATACCTTAGTTATTAACCAAAAACAGGCACCCACAAGTGGGTGCCTGCATTTCAGTACTCTATATCGATGAAGCTTGTTTATTGATCCACGGATGTAAGCGGGTATATAACAACATGAAGATTGTTGCTACGATCAAGCCTTTTAGTAAGTTGAACGGTAGGATTGCGTAAACCACCATTTTAAGTGCCTCTGGTGATGACATCGCCGGGATATTCAAGAAAAAGTTGAATGCCGGTAAGAAGACATAATAGTTAAGAACACTCATGATGATTGCCATCATGGCTGTCCCGCCAATTAATCCGATTGTTAAGCCTAATTTTGTTTTTAATAGTTTAAAAATGTAGTAGGTTGTTAGTACAAAGATTATCCCTGCTACAAAGTTTGAGATGTGACCGACTGGTACACCTGTTTCACTGCCGGTAATAAAATAATCAATCATGTTTTTGAATAATTCAACTAAGATACCGGCCATCGGTCCAAAAATAAGTGCTGCAAGTAAAGCTGGAACATCACTAAAGTCGACGTTCAAGAAGCTTGGGAATGTTGGCAATGGAAAATTGAAGAACATGAGAATGTACGAAATCGTACTCAACATTGCAATTGCCACAAATTGACGTAAAGGTATTTTTTTCATTTTTCTTTCCTCTCCTCTTTTGTCGATCCACCTCAAAAGAAGAAAGGTTCAGCATGTTAAGACATACCCAAATAAAAACCCCCAAGAATGGTTTCTTGAGGGAGTTAAGGTAAAGGCATGCTTAATAAACGTTCAAAAGGTTAAAATTTTTGAACGCGCAGAACCTCCATCTTCTCCCATCCAGACTATACTGTCGGCTTTGGAATCGCACCAAATCCTGCCTTGCGGCTCGCGGGCTTAGAGAATAATCTCATCACCGCCGGTCGGGATTTTCACCCAGCCCCGAAGATAGATCATTATTTAATTATACATTATTTTATCAAGTTTATAGATTATTGTGAAGCAATTTGCTTCTAGTCGCCCAATTATTATAAATGGTACCTATTTCTTGAGCAAAAGCATTTACTTTCCATCTACAACTTCTTTTAATATCTCATACGAACGTTTTTGTTTATTCGGATCATAGATGTATGAAACGGCCATTAGTTCATCGACATTATATTTTTCCTGGAAGCTTGTTAATTGGTTCCTGATGGAATCTTTGCTTCCTAATAATGTAACACTGGACATAGAAGTTGCCATTTCTTTTTCAGGTTGATTCCAAAGTTCATCCATGTTATCAACGGGTGGCTGTAATGGGGTTTGAGTACCACGAACAACATTTAAGAAAAATTGTTGCATGGTTGTGAGTTCCCGTTTAGCCTCTTCGTCTGTTTCTGTTGCAATTACATTTAGGCAAACCATCATGTATGGAGAGCTTAAATATTCCGATGGTTCAAAACGTTTGCGGTAGATGGAAATCGCTTCTTCCATGAACCGAGGTGCAAAATGTGATGCAAACACATATGGTAGCCCTAATTTGGCAGCCAAATATGCTGAATCCGTTGATGAGCCAAGAATATAGATTGGTACATCTGTACCAACTCCTGGATAAGCTTTTACATAGCCTTGTTTTTCCATAGGTCCAAAGTATGTTAGTAAGGCATTTACATCATTAGGGAACGTATAGACAGAATCATTATGCGACCGTCTTAAAGCACTTGCGGTCATCATGTCGGTTCCTGGTGCACGGCCAAGTCCTAAATCAAGACGGTCTGGATAAATAGTGGCCATTGTTCCAAATTGTTCGGCCACAACAAGTGGTGAGTGGTTTGGAAGCATAACACCTCCCGATCCAACCCGAATTTTTTCGGTGTGTTCTAATGTATGTTTTATTAAAATTGGAGTTGCTGAACTAACTAGTGTGGGTGAATTGTGGTGTTCAGCGATCCAATAACGTGTATATCCCATTTCTTCTGTTGCTTTGGCTAGGTCCACCATTGCATCGATTGCGTCTTTCCCATTCTGTCCTTTGCGAATTGGAGCAAGGTTTAGAACGGAGACTGGTATATTTATATTTGTCATTTTACGAATCCCTTCTTCCATTTTTCCTCAGTCCTATTTTAACAATTGAAAGGTAAGAAACAAACTTTCCTGCTTGAGGAAATATTCCTAGGCATATTCAGACCATTTGCATCAAGTGTATTTTTCTAGTGTGTGATACAATTTTAAACTATAGAATTATCGTAATAGTCAAAAAATGTTACAAAGGGGACTAGTTTATGTCAAATCTTCATACACAAATAGATGCACCTACGAGTTATAAAAAGAAATTAGCGATGATTGGGCCAGGTTTTGTAGCAGCCGCAACAGGTGTAGGTACTGGTGATTTGGTAGCGGCATTGGTTGCAGGGGCAGGCTTTGGCTTAGTATTTGTATGGGCAATCATTCTTGGTTCTATTTTCAAATATTTTTTAAATGAAGGTGTAGGTCGTTTGCACCTTGGCACAGGTAAAACGATCATCGAAGGCTGGCAGCAAATGGGAAAATGGGCCACTGGTTATTTCGGTGTGTACTCTGTTATTTGGGGATTTGTGTATGGAGCCGCAGCGACTTCCGCCTGTGCTTTAGCCATGAGTGCGATGTTTCCTGTACTTCCGTTTTGGGCATGGGCTGTTATTCACGCTATCGTAGGATTCCTCCTCATTTGGAGTGGTCGTTATCTCCTATTTGAAAAAGTAATGATGATTCTAATTGGTCTAATGTTTGTTTCTGTAGTTGGTTCTGCAATGTTATTCCTCCCTAGCCTTGGTGATTTATTAAACGGGTTTGTCCCAACTGTTCCCAAAGGTTCTTTTATGCTAACACTCGGACTAATTGGAGGTGTTGGCGGAACAATCACGATGGCTTCGTATGGTTATTGGTTAAGAGAAAAAGGCTGGAAAGGAAAAGAGTGGATTCCGATGATGAGGTTGGATGCAAAGGCAGCCTATTTTATGACTGCGCTGTTCACTCTTTCTCTATTAATAGTAGGAAGTCAGTTCCTTTTTGGTAGTGGAATTGAAATCCAGGGAGAGCAAGGGTTGTATCAATTATCGGAAATGATTGGGGATAAATTTGGTAGCGAATTCACGTGGCTCTTCTTAATTGGATTTTGGGCTGCGGCATTTTCTTCTCTTTTAGGGGTTTGGAATGGGGTTCCTTATCTATTTGCAGATTTTGTACGACTGATGAAAAAAGAACATAATCGAGCAGTTACTGAAAAAGACAAAGCCTACCGTGCGTATTTAGCTTGGTTAACCTTCCCGCCAATGCTTCTTTTATTCTTTGGTAAGCCTGTTCAACTAATTATTTTATACGGTGCCCTTGGAGCTCTGTTCATGCCATTTTTATCGATAAGTTTAATGTGGTTACTTAACTCCAAGCGTGTTGAAAAAGAATATAGAAATAATTTACTATCCAACATTGTATTTGTTGCATGTTTGATTCTGTTCGCAATTTTATCCGTTCAACAATTGGTAGGATTATTCTAGAGCATATAAAAACACTTTCTATTCCCCTGAGATAGAAAGTGTTTTTTATTGCTAATAGTTGTAATGTACTTAGTACAAACTAATTAGAAAATTAAGGTTAAGGTGGAGGAATTATGCACTTTTTTGCTTCACAAGAGCATCTCACTGCTGTTGAATGGATTCTCAGAGCTATTGTTGGCTTTGCGTTCTTTATCGTGATAGCTAGAATGATGGGGCAACGAACGATTTCTCAGGTTGGGCTTCTCGACTTTGTTATCGTCTTACTAATTGGAAATATTATTGCTCATCCATTATCAGATGAGGGATTAGGTTTAAAGGGTTCCATGATTACAATGACTGTAATTTTGGTCTTATATTTGATTGGTATTTTATTAAGTTTACGTTCTAATAAGATTCGAAAGTTGTTTATCCCCTCACCTATCCTACTGATTGAGAATGGAAATATACTTTATAAAAATTTAAACAAAGCAAGGATTTCAATTGATGTACTTTTATCAGAATTAAGAATGAAGAGTACGGAAGATGTTCAAAAGGTTGCACTTGCGTTTTGGGAGCCGGGTGGTTCTTTTTCTATCTTCTTAAAGAGTGAACACCAACCGCTAACTCCGAGTACCTATAACAAACCTATTCAACCATTCCAATATCCTAGGACTGTAATTAAGGAGAAAAAGATTGACTATAACGAGCTAAATAAAATTGGTAAAAATGAAGATTGGCTGATACAAAAAATTTCAGCCACCTACAAAAATGTAACATTAAATGAAATTCTTCTTGGAACAATTGATGAAAACGAAAATGTGACAGTATTTTTATATCACTAGTTAAATTTTCAAGGAGTATACTATTTCATTCCAAATTGTGTATACTCCTAATTTTTCGGCACCTGTATTTTCCATATCATATGATCAAAATTTTTACCCCAGTAATCCTTTAAAATAACATCCGGCTTACCAAATTTGTTCTTCCAATATTTTTGTGCATTTTTGTATCCACTATCTAAACAAAACTCTTCTATTTTTCTATCCCTTAAAATTGTAAATATTGATTGCAATAACCTTGTACCGATGCCTTGTTTTTGATAGTTCGGATGTACGAAAACAGTTCCAACTTCAACTAGATCACAATAGGCATGATGCGTTTTGCAGATTAAACGACTCACAGTACCATACTCGATGGTTCCAACAATTGTGTTTTCATAGGTGGCAAGTAGAAAATATCGGTTCTTGCCTGCACTTGTAAAATCAGATTGTAAATAACTCTTTTTTGTTTCGATTTCCTCGACTATATCCTTTGTTAAATGAGCTATCCCTTCTTTACTAAATGTGTCCATAATGACATCCTTGAAAAAACGGTGAAGTTCATCCTTGTCTTCAATTTTTGGCCTTCTGATATCTACATCCATTACCTACTACCTCCCTAAGTATTCCTGTGTACTGAAATACTCCCCTCCTAAATTGGTCATACTAACCAAATGAACATTTTCGATATTGGAGGATTATGGTTTGGAACATTCATGGATCTCACTTATTCCTTTTTTAATTGTAATTGGAATGGCGATTTGGTTAAAGGATATTTTACCGGGACTAGTTCTAGGATTATTGATTGGGGCAATCCTTGTTACATCTGATGTATTAGGTGGAACCCAGCAATCAATTACATATATTGTGACGACTCTATCTGATCCAACTAATATCAAAATCGTAAGCTTTTTATATGTTTTTGGTGGTTTAGTTGGGATGATGAATATTGCTGGGGGTATCAAAGGATTTACGGAATGGATTGGTGAGAAAATTAAGACTGAACGTGGCCTGCTAGGATTAATATGGCTCACTCTCCCTTTTACCTTTATGATGCCAATGTTTCGGATCATGATGATTGGACCTATCATAAAACAACTCATAAAAAAAATGAACCTATCAAAACAAAAGGTCGGCATGACATTAGATATTTCAACCGAATCGGTTATTGTTCTATTACCGGTTGCGACTGCGTTTGTTGGATTTATGGTTTCACTTGTCGAAGGTGGCATTAAAGGTCTTGATTTAGGGATGTCTGCCTACCAAGTATTTTTATTAAGTATTTTGTTTAATTTTTATGCGATTGTGATGCTCCTTATTGGAATCATTCAAACATTTTGGCCATCTAAAAAAAGTGATAAATCCCACCAGCATGCAGATGAGGAAGAACATGATCATGAATTTCACCGAATTGGAATTAAGAAAGAACTTTCTCTTGTAAAGGCACAACCTTGGCATTTAATTGTCCCAGTGTTTTTACTTCTAGGATTGTCTCTCTATCTGCTATGGGAAAACGGTAGATCACTTGGTGCTCAATCGGTCTTTGAGGCTTTTTCAATGGCCGATGCAACCTTTGTCATGCTGCTTGCTGTATTTATCACACTAATTTTCACTTTTGTGTTTTATGTAATCCGAAAGCAGAAATTACATGAAATAATGTATCATTTTTACGATGGTGGAAACCAAATGATGCAGGCGATTACCCTTCTCATTCTTATATGGGCTCTTACCTTATCGGCTGAGGAACTAGGATTTTCTGAATTTATTAGTTCCACTTTAGGCTCATTTTTACCAGGGTTTTTAACACCTGCGACGATTTTTCTAATTGGGTCAGTTGTTGGGTACTTTATTGGTTCCTCTTGGGGAACATGGGGGTTATTTATGCCGCTTGGAATTGCTTTGGCCCTTTCGACTGGTGCCTCCATCCCACTAACCGTCGGAGCTGTTTTTGCGAGCGGAGCATTTGGAGCTTTGACTTCACCACTTGGTGACACAACGATAACCACGGCCTCAATACTAGATTTAGAACTAGTGGATTATGCACAATATAAATTAAAGGTTTCAGCAATAGGAGGAGTAATTGCCATTGTGTTATATATCATTGGTGGTTTGATATTTTAAAAAAGATTAAATTAACATGCAGATAGTTCGGTTATTGTGGTGGAGAAACATTCGTTTTGGAAATCAATTCTACCTTATTTTGGAATTTACGCATGATTTAAATTGGTAAACTAAATAAAAGCATACGCATTTCAACTCTACGTATGCTTTTATCACTTTTTCGCTTAAAAATAATACACGAATGGATATTTCTTACATTTTTAATCATAATTGAAATCAATTCTACCTTTTTTTGGAATTTACGCATGACTTTATATTGCTAAACTATCTAAAAGCATACGCATTTCAATTTTACGTATGCTTTTATCGCTTTTTCGCTTAAAAAATGATACACAAATGGATATTTATTACAGTCTTAATCTTAATTGAGATCGAATCTACCTTATTTTGGAATTTACGTATGACTTTATATTGCTAAATTATATAAAAGCATACGCATTTCAATTTTACGTATGCTTTTATCGCTTTTTCGCTTAAAAAATGATACACAAATGGATATTTATTACAGTCTTAATCTTAATTGAAATCAACTCTACCTTATTTTGGAATTTACGTATGACTTTATATTGCTAAATTATATAAAAGCATACGCATTTCAACTTTACGCATGCTTTTATCACTTTTTCGCTTAAAAACAATACACAAATGGAAATCTACTACATTTTTAATCTAAATTGAAATTTCTACCTTTTTTGTTAGTTATTTACTTGTAATTCATTCGTATGCATGTAATGGTTTTTTTCTACGTAGTCTGAACTACAACACATACAAGTTTAGTCTCCTCAAGTTTCTTAGAAGTTTCGTTCTAGATATTTATTGAACGCGGGGTTTTTTAATACGATTCCAACAATGATAAATCCAAAAATAGATCCCACAATGGAGCTGAAAATAAACGATGGTATGAAGCCAAAAATGGCTGCATCCTGTCCAAGAATAAGCGTGGCAATTGGATAACAAGCAATTGCCCCTAAGATCCCTGTTCCAATAATTTCACCTGTCATTGCCATTGACGCTTTCTTAGTTTTTGTATAAAGGATTGCTGCTAAAAAAGCTCCTATCATACTTCCTGGAAAGGCAAATAAAGAGCCAGTCCCAAGCATGTTTCGAAGTAAAGATACAGAAAAAGCTTGAAGCACGGCGTATGCTGGACCTAAGATAACCGCCGACAAGACATTAATAAAATGCTGCATAGGAAATACTTTTGTGAAACCTATTGGAATTGCAAATAAATGACTTGTAACTGTTCCGATAGCGACAAGCATTGCTGTGAGTGTCATTTTTAGTGTTTTACTCAAGATGAATCCCCCATTACCGATTTAATTCATTACCAAACCGCCGTCAACAATAAGGTTTTGACCCGTTACCCCTTTACTCCAAGGTGATGCAAAGAAAAGAACTGCGTTTGCTACATCTTCCGGTGTTGTTACTTTTTGTAGTGGCGTAGATTCCTTTATCAATTGGAAAACCTCTTCAGACGTTGCCGAACTTGCATCCGTTGTTTGAAGTAATCCCCCAGAAATCATATTTACGTTTATTCCATATGGACCAAGGTCTTTTGCCATGTTCCGAGTGAATCCTAAAAGAGCTGCTTTGCTAGTGTTGTAATCATGGTAAGCAACAACAGGATTTTGAAAGAGATTCGTGCCAATTGTTACAATACGTCCAAAGCCAAGCTCTTTCATGTCTGGAAGTGCTGCTTGTGTTGTATGTAAAGCTCCTTTTATTGCTCCTTCGAGCTGTGCGTGAAAATCCTCCCAAGAAATAGTTTCGGCGTTCTTTCTTGCGACTGGGTCAAAACGAAAATTGATTAAGGCATTATTTACAACGGTTGTTATAGGTTGATCAAAATATTTTTTCGCTTCAACAAATAGATTCTGTACTTGTTCACGATTTCTCACATCAGCTTGAATGGAGATCGCATTTTCACCGATTTCTTCTTGTAGAGAACGAGCTTTTGCTTCACTATGAAAATAGTTGATTACTACCTTTGCCCCTTCATTCGATAAAGCTTTTACGATTTCCTTTCCTAATCCTCGTGCACCACCGGTAACGAGAATAACCTGATTTTGTAGTTTCATTCTAGTAGCCTCCTCAAATAGAAAATAAGAAAAACGCAAAAAACCAGTTCCACATAAATGGACCTGGTTTAAGGTATCAAGAAAAAATGGACATTTTCCACTCTACTTTCCTCCGCCGGTATAATCCGGATCAGGTCCAAAGGGTTAAAAAACGCACGCTTTTCTCTCAGCCCAATCGGGCACCCCTAGTAGTTACGAATATTCTTTCTATAAGGATAGTATGTACTTGCAAAAATGTAAAGGTATTTGATGAATTCAAGATTCTAAGATTCATTATATGGTATAATATGGATAACAGTCTGAATATTCAATTTATAGAAAGGAGTGCTGGGATGTTATTTTATTTAATGATCGCTCTATTTGCAGTAGGAATTGGAGCGATTGGTTGCGGTATTTTTATGTTTTTTGTAAAAATGGAAAAGAAAAAGGCGTTTATTATAAGTTTAATAGGATTATTCATTATTATAGTGACCATGGGTTCTGGTAATCTTCGCCCCTCCTATGAGAAAGAAACCTCCATAATCGTTCAGGAAGTTTCCGTATCGGCCAAAAAAAATGGTGATGGAAAATACAGTTGTAATGTAAGTGATCCATACAGCGTGTATCAGTTTTATAGCGAAGATAAAAAAGAGGTCGAGGATTTTTGCGCTCAATTTAGCAAAGGTGAAACATATGAAATCACATTCCAGTTTAAATCTGGTAAATATACCATTTTAGGAGTAATTAAGTAAAGGCCGGGAGATTCCTGGCCTTAAATATATTTACTACCTTCTCTAACACTTAGCTTTTGCAATGGTGTTTCATTTATAAATTGACGGACTGAATCTGGGTTTGTCTTTGAGTATTCGCGCAAAGCCCAGCCAATTGCTTTTTGGATGAAAAATTCTTTACTTGTTGCATTGGCTTTTATGTATTTGTACAGGATGTTTTCATTTGTTTCTTCCTTATATTTTAACTGGAAAAGAATTGATGAACGTGTAAGCCATAAATGCTCACCAAATGCCCAGCCTTCAATTGTTTCCTCTATCATACTAGGTGTTACTTTAGCAATATTTCCAACTATATGTGGTGAAAGAACATCGACAGTATCCCACCAAGATTTTGTAGTAATGAGCTCTTCGATAAAAGTTAAATGGCTACTATTGACTTTTTTTATAGATCTAACTAAATAATCCTGTGCAGCATATTGGTATTCCCGTTCATCCTTTTTCCACAACTGTGTAACAAGTTCAAGATTTAAATCCTTTTTTAATATTCCTGTTTCATTATAAAAATTACGTGTTAATTGTCTCCTTAAAGGTGTTTTTATTCCGAGAAACGGAAAATGGTTTTTCATATATTTTTGCATCGGTAACGCATTAGCGGGATTACTATGTTCTTCGAATAATGTAACGAGATGGTTTAAATCCTCCATTGTATTGCTCCTTTAAAAGATTTGGTATCCTCATTGTACTCGATGCTCCTATTCTTACAAAATAAAAAATACTATCTTTTCTATGTAAGTATACGTACGAAAAGATAGTATTTTAAATTCGTTACTTATTGCATTTTAATAGGTGTTACGACTGCAAATAGGTTTTCTGTTGGATTGTTGAGGTTGACTTCAATTACTTTATACCCTTCACTATCCTTGTAATCATTTGTAACTTGTGTTTTAATCTCGTTGCTCATTTTCCGTACTTCCCTTCTAACATTTTTCTCACACAATAAGTAGTATATGATGAGGTAACGAAAATGTGCTTTCTTTTAAAAAAAATTTTACTTTTATATTTTGGCTGTTTTCGCAAACTTTGTTGTTTTTATATCGTTGACTTCCGCTTCAGGTGGACGCTTTCCGCGGGCGTGGCTTGAGCCTCCTCAACGAAATGTGGAGGCGGCTTGCACAGAAACGAGAAAATTGGCCACTCCGACAAAGAGGCGTAATTTGCCTCTGAAGGAGGAGTTGAAATTTCTCGAGTTTCTAGCCGCTACAACTGGACAAGTCGCTGCCGCTCCTGCGGGGTCTCAAGTCTCACGCTTTTCCCGCTGGAGTCGCCACCTTACGCTCCAACCAACTTGGTTTGCAATTTATTAACAAAAAGCAACAATCTTTTAGAAAAGAGCCTATATTTTTAATGCTTCATTTCGTACGCGCTCCATAAAATTCCCTTACAACATCATTGTTTGCATTTTTACTGCTTAGTTTTAGCATGGCCCGTCCGACAAAATTAACTCCTATGTTTTGTCCTTCATATATGAATTTAGTGTGGGACTCGTCAATTTTTAGTAGGGTGAAAGTCGTAGTAATTTCAAATGCTTTCCCGAGTACAAAGCTTGTTTGCTTTAGCTTTTTGTTTTCGGTATTATCATATTGTGTCGTTTCAACAATATAGGTTTCTACACGTTTTCCCTCCCGATATTTTTGTTGATGCTTTGCCCCAACCTCTTCTTCTGTTTTTTCAATCAAGGTATGCTCTTCTACTTTCGGCATTATTTTCTTTATATGTTCGTCCGAAAATAGCATCCAAACCTTTTCAATATTCGCCTCAATGATCGTTTCTTCTTTCCATTCAATCATTTGTTTTCCTCCTTCCCAGATGCGAGAAATTCATCAATCTCTTCCTTTTGTTGTTGTAGTTCTGCAATTTGATGCTCAATTTTAGTTCTCTTTTGAATGAGTAATTTATCTAGGTTTGCGAAAGACTCATCCTCCATGACTGATACCATTTCTTGAATTGAAAAGCCAAGCTTTCTTAGTTTTACTAGTAGTACTGCAAGAAAAAAGCTACCATCATCATAGTAGCGGTATTTGTTTTTTGGATCAATGTAAGCTGGTTCTAGAAGTTTGACTTCCGCATAGTAACGCAAAGTTTCCTTGCTTAATCCGGTCAGTTCCGCAAATTCCTTTATTTTGTACATCCTCGCCCTCCCTTTTTATCTTAAAGTGTGTGGTGCACCCCTTAGTCAATATAAAAGTCAATTTTATTTAAAAGTTTGTCCATCTAGCAGTTCTTAATAACGTATTTTACCTATATATATTGTATTAATAGATTCCATTAAATGAAAGGTGGTTGCTACATTGATTGAAAATTCATTTTATACACAAGAATTCCACGGACCCTATGAGCTTTTTCATTTAGGAGATTTCAAACTAGAGGAAGGTGGCGTGATTCCAAATTGTCAGCTTGCCTATGCTACGTTCGGAGAGCTTAATGAAGCAAAAGATAATGCTATTGTCATTCCTACTTGGTTTTCTGGTACAAATAAAGCCTATGAACCATATATTGGCGAAGGACGAGCATTGGATTCGTCTAAATACTTTATTGTGATCATCAACCAAATTGGAAATGGTCTTTCAAGCTCACCTCATAACAGTCCTGCTCCCATAAGTATGTCGAATTTCCCGGATGTTAGAATTGGTGATGATGTACGAGCTCAGCATCAATTCCTTACTGAAAAGTATGGTATCAATGAAATTGCGTTAGTTGTTGGCGGGTCTATGGGAGCACAACAAACATACGAATGGGCAGTTAGATTTCCCGACATGGTTAAACGTGCAGCTCCGATTGCGGGTACTGCCAAGAATACGACTCATGATTTCATCTTTACTGACACATTAATCGAAGCGATTACTTCAGATCCAGGCTGGAATCATGGAAACTATCAGTCTTGTACAGAAGTGGTTGACGGATTAAACAGGCATGCTAAAATATGGGCTGTTATGGGACTTAGTACGGAATTTTACAAACAGGAAAAATGGCGCCTATTTGGTGTCGATTCTGTCGCAGAATTCGTAAACGACTTTTTACAGCCTCTTTTTGCAGCGATGGATCCAAACGCGCTATTAACAATGGCATGGAAATGGCAACGCGGGGATGTTAGCCGAATGACAAATGGTAATCTAGAAGAAGCGCTTGGAAGAATTAAAGCAAAAACATTTGTTATGCCAATTGATGAAGATATGTTCTTCCCTCCGCGTGATTGTGAAGCAGAACAAAAATTGATTCCTAACAGTGAACTTCGTGTGATTAACAGCATTTGCGGTCATTTTGGATTATTCGGCGCAGATGGTCCAGCTTATTTTGAACAAATAGATAAACACCTTAAAGAACTTTTAGCGACTCCTGTATAAACGACTTTATTTATATTAAAGGATCTCGCCATCTACCTGCTAGATGGCTTTTTTGTTTTATTTTATGTGTAAAATGAACTAGAAAGAGCCATATTAGTATCATACTAACTGGGAAAGGATGGTATTACATGAAGAAGGATGAACATCTGAAGAATCAGGTACTTTATATCACGAACCCCGCTTATGATGCTTTGCATTCGGAAAATCTGCTTGAGGATCATGATGAAGAAATTGATCGTGAACAGTTGTCCCTATTGAATAGAGAATTATAAAATAAAAAAGGAGGACAATTTAGACATTGTTCTCCTTTTGTCATTTAATCAATGGGTGTAATTTCTACATTTAGTACCCCAACACTTGGCGCTGCACCTAGTGCTTCAAACGCTTTACGGTGAAGATTGATTCGGTTTGCTGGGAATTTCTTCACTTCATCAACAACTGTTACAATGATATCTTGATTCGGAACAAACGAAACGTTTCGGATTCGTAAACGTTGGCCGCATTTAAAAGGGCTATTTTCCCCTACGGCTGCAGTCATGTTGTTATCATAGGACCAGCCAATTTCACACTTTGTTGGCGTACCTCCCCATGTCCAAGTGGCCTTACCTAAGATAGTATCAGGATTGCGGTTCCAATCCCAGCCATAGTAAGGTGATGGGTATTGTGGTACGTATTGGTTGTAATAATACTCATCATACATATTCCGTGGTTCTAAGTATCCATGACAATAAGGGCAGTAAAAACCAGACGTTTGTCTTATCATCTCACTTCTTCTCCTTCGAAACCAGTATTTTACTAATTACTTCGTCTACTTAAATGTATGTAAAACGACTAGTATTGGTTCCTATTAGAGTAATACTTAGGTTATACCGTTCGAAGTGTTTAATAAGTTCAGCTTAGTTTCCTTCTTCGTTGTTTTGTAGGCGAAATAAATCAAGCAAATCATTCTTATTGGTAACTAGGTCATCTAATGTATATCCATATAGCACGTTAATGAATGCCTGTAATGCTTCGTATAGAGCCCGTTTTAGTTTACAAGATGGTGAAATTGCGCAATAGCCTCCACCTTCTTTAAAACATTCAACGACGTTAAAGTCCTCTTCGGTATTAGAAACTACTTCTCCGATATTAATCTCCTTTGGATGCTTTGCTAGCTTAAAGCCCCCATTACGTCCTCTAATGGTTATGATATATTCCAGTTTTCCTAGATGATGAATGATCTTCATTAAATGATTTTTTGATATATTATAAGCTTCTGCAATTTCCTGTATTGTGGTCAATTCTTCGTCTTTTTTCATTGCCAGATACATTAATACACGTAATGAATAATCGGTATAATTTGTTAGTTTCATTATAAAAAACCCCTTATATTGGTGAGTTCACTATTAGTATAGCATGAAAGTCCTATTTCTACTGTAAATGTGACAACTTTTCAAAAGATGTATTCAAAGGGTATCTTTTATTATCACTGTCATTATATTATAAACATGTATTCAAAATATTGGTTTAGGAAAGGACGTTATATCATGCTTAGCCAAAAAACAATTGAAATCGTGAAAAGCACAGTTCCAGTACTAGAAAAATATGGTAAAGATATTACTTCTCATTTTTACAAGCGTATGTTCACTAATAACCCTGAATTATTAAATATTTTCAACCATGCAAATCAAAGACAAGGCCGTCAACAAACTGCATTAGCAAATGCAGTATACGCAGCAGCTGCAAACATTGATAATTTAGCGGCGATTATTCCGGCTGTAAAACAAATTGGTCAAAAACACCGTGCATTAGGAATACAACCAGAGCATTACCCAATCGTTGGTGAAAATCTTCTTGGTGCAATTAAAGAAGTATTAGGCGATGCAGCAACGGATGAGATAATCAATGCATGGGCTGAAGCTTATGGTGTAATTGCAGACGCATTCATTGGTGTAGAAAAGGAAATGTATAATGAAGCTAAGGAACAACCTGGTGGCTGGGAAGGTTTTAGAAACTTTGTAGTAGATCGTAAGGTAAAAGAAAGCGAAGTGATTACCTCTTTCTACTTAAAGCCTGAAGATGGAAAAGAAATTGCATCTTACCAAGCTGGTCAATACTTAACTGTTAAAGTACAGCCTGAAGGTGATGAATATACTCATCTTCGCCATTATAGTCTTTCTGATGCACCTGGAAAAGATTATTATCGTATCTCTGTAAAACGTGAAGAGCATGGTGTTGTTTCAACTTACTTACATCAAGAAATTAAAGAGGGCGATGTGATTACTGTAAGTGCACCAGCTGGTGACTTTGTCCTTGAATTAAAAGAAACTCCTGCTATCTTAATTAGTGGTGGAGTTGGATTAACGCCAATGGTGAGCATGTTAAATACGATCGTAGAACAACAACCTGAACGTGAAGTCATGTTCATCCATGGAGCTCTTAACAGTGAGGTTCATGCATTAAAGGATGAGGTTGCAAGCGTTGCAGCAAAACATGATCATGTAAAGAATTTTGTTGCTTACTCTGCGCCTACTGAACAAGACCGTCAGGACATGAATTTTGATAAGGAAGGCTTTATTGATCTTGAGTGGTTAAAAGCAACTGTAGAGACGAAGGAAGCAGACTTCTATTTTTGCGGTCCTGTCCCATTCATGAAAATGATGTATCGTTCACTTAAAGAATGGGGAGTTGCATCTGAAAACATTCACTTCGAATTCTTCGGACCAGCAAGTGAATTAGAAGAACCAACTGAAGCAGTTACAGCGTAAAAACCAAAAATAAAAAAGTGCCAATCGTCTACTCTATGTAAGAATCGATTGGCACTCTTTTTATATTCTGAACATATTACGAAGTCTCATAACATTATAAAAAAATGCGGCATCCCTGCCCTCTTTTGTATATCGATTTCGCTGTTGACGTAAACACTCCATAAAAGCTAAGTCACATTCTCGTGACGGGCCATATCTTTGATAACAAAGGTCATGCCTCATACAACATGAATCAACACGATTTGTAGGCGGACCGGACCCACCACAGCCTGGACCACACCATCTATAGCCAGGCATACATAAACCAAATCTTCTTCTCCTACTCATGACACTCCCTCCTTTTTGTAATGAAATATACTAATAAAATATGTTGTGATTTCATGAAAGGAAGGGCCATTGACATGATTATCTATAAGACTATTAAAAAATAATTGAAATATCTGATAAAAGTTTGGTACTATTATTCTAATATATTGACCAAAGCGATAGGCCAATGGAATATTCATTTGCCTTTTTTTATTTGTACGACCTAATACAATCATTAAACGAAGGAGATCAAAATGAAGAGTAAATTTCATTATGCGTGGATGATTGTCTTTGTTACATTCCTCACATTCTTAGCAGTTCAAGGTGGAAGGCTTGCGTTCGGGGCATTCGTAGAACCATGGGAAAATGATTTACATATGGATCGGGTAACTACTTCACTTATTTCCACACTAAGTTTTGTCATTTATGGATTATCACAGCCTTTTATTGGTAGGTTGATAGACAGGTATGGTGCACGACTTATATTATCGATTAGTACCCTACTTGTAGGGGTTAGTTTCTTTTTTATCACTTTCGTTACACAGCCATGGCAATTATTTGTCCTCTACTCCCTTGTATCAATTGGAGTCGGTGGTGCATCAAATGTAGCAGGGACGGTTCTTATTACGAATTGGTTTAATAAAAAGCGAGGGCTTGCGCTAGGAATCATGGAAGCAGGTTTTGGTTTTGGACAAATGCTCCTTGTTCCTGGATCATTAATGTTAATTCAATGGTTTGATTGGAGAACAACCATTTTTATACTAGGGGCATTATTAGTCATAATCGTCTTCCCTATTGTTCTACTCTTTTTACGTAATCACCCGAATGAAAAAGCAATGGAGCCTTTAGGTGGAAAAATTATCGAGGAAGAGGAAACAAAGTCAGATTTCTCCAAGAAACCTGTTTCGCTCAGCATGCTTTTTAAAATGCGTCAATTTTGGTTTATAATGCTTCCATTTGCTGTTTGTGGGTTTACGACAACAGGATTAATGGATACACATTTAATACCTTTATCCCATCACCATGGCTTTTCACCAACTGTGACGGGTACAGCTGTAAGTATTTTAGCAGCTTGTAATATAGTTGGAATCCTTCTTTCAGGTGTTATCATTGATTACTGGAGTAGCCGTAAATTATTAGTGTTCATATATTTTACACGCGCACTATCAATTGGTATTCTAGTCTACTCACATAATACTGTGTTGCTATTAATATTTGCCGCCGTTTTTGGATTCGTTGATTTTGCTACAGTTGCACCAACTTCATTATTGGTAACCCAATATTTTAAAGAGTATTCAATTGGTTTTATTGTTGGATGTTTGTCTCTTAGTCATCAAATTGGGTCCGCACTTGGTGCTTATATTCCTGGCCTTTTATTTAGTCATTATGGGAATTACGACTTATCTTTATATCTTTCAATCTTTATTGTTCTCATTGCGGCGTTTATGAATCTCTTATTACCTGAACCGAATCGACTAAATGAATTGGAAAAAAGGGCAAGCTAACTTTTCGAGCTTTTGCCCTTTTTTATTATTCTACCTTATAAAAATAGAACCATTTTCATTTGTATTCTTATTTGGCCATAGTGTAAAATCTTTAAGCAGTGGTGATTTAGTCGAAAAGGGATACGAGGAGAAAATGATATGAAAAGTATTTTACGAAACTTTATTAATGGTATTTTGACAATTGTTCCGATTATTTTAGTTGTGTATGTTGTCTTTAAAGTATTTTTGTTTTTAGATGGGATTTTGGGGAACTTCCTGAAACCCTATTTTCGAGAAGATTATATTCCAGGAATTGGCCTTTTACTCACGTTTGTAGTCATCACAATCTTGGGGTGGTTATCAACAAGAGTATTTGCCGGGGCTATCTTTCGATTGGTTGACAGACTGTTAGAAAGGATTCCGTTAATCAAAACTCTTTACACTGTTATAAAGGACACATTTAACTCCTTTCTTGGAGAAAAGAAATCATTTTCAAAAGTCGCACTTGTAACGATACCGGGTACGGATGTAAAAGCAATTGGTTTTATTACAACTGAAGATGTAGAAAGCTTTTATGATCCATTAAAGGATTATGTAGCTGTATATATACAACAAACATTCCAAATCGCGGGCTTCACCTTCCTAATACCGAAAGATGAGATTGAAATTATTGACGTCAAGCCCGAGGATGCTATGAAATTTGTAGTATCGGGTGGGATGACTTCTAAATAATGTATCCCCTCTATTGAATAATGCAAAAGGAACGCACATGAGTGCGTTCCTTTTATTTTAAGGCTGTTATCGTAAACTTTGTTGCTTTTTGATCCGATTATGCAAGGGATATATTATTTGTCCATTCAGTGATTTCAGTGGATGGTACGAAATCCTCGAAAATGCTGGCATTTTCTTCGTGCGGTGTAGTTTCAAGGAAGCAATTCAACGTCCTGCGGGAATAGCGAGCCAGGCGAGACCCCGCAGTGAAGCGAGTACCAGGAGCGGAAATCACCTTACATTTAAAAACAACAATCTGTTAGAAAAGAGCCTATTTTAATAATTCTTCATGTATTGTTCCCTTTCCCAAGGATGAACAGATACTCTAAATTGATCCCATTCTATTTCTTTTGCTTCAATAAAATGCTCAAGTAAGTGGATACCTAATGCATTTTTTATAACTTCATCTTGTTTTAGATGTTCCAGTGCTTCTGATAAGGTTGCTGGTAAATCTACAATCCCATTTTCAACCCTCTCCCCTTTTGACATTACATAAATATTTGAATCAACAGGTGCTGGTGGAGTTAACTTATTTTTAATCCCATCTAACCCTGCAGCAAGAAGTACAGCCATTGCCATATAGGGATTTGCGGATGGATCAACACTTCGAACTTCAACACGAGTACTTAAACCACGGGATGCGGGAATACGAATTAGCGGACTGCGATTTCTTGCCGACCAAGCAACATAACACGGTGCTTCATAGCCAGGTACTAAGCGCTTGTAAGAATTTACTGTAGGATTCGTAACAGCTGTAAAGCTTGTTGCGTGCTTCATAATTCCTGCAATAAATTGTCTCGCTGTTTCACTTAGTTCCAATTCCCCCTTTTTATCATAAAAGGCATTTTCTCCATTGCGGAATAATGATAGATTACTATGCATTCCTGAACCGTTAACACCAAACAAAGGTTTTGCCATAAAAGTTGCATGTAGACCGTGCTTACGAGCAATGGTTTTAACGACTAGTTTGAATGTTTGGATGTCATCACACGCTTTTAATGCATCCTGGTATTTAAAATCAATTTCGTGTTGGCCAGGTGCTACTTCATGATGTGATGCTTCAATTTCAAATCCCATTTCTTCTAGTTCAAGGACAATGTCTCGGCGGCAATTTTCTCCTAGATCAGTAGGTGCTAAGTCAAAATAGCCACCTTGATCATTTAATTCGAGAGTTGGATCGCCGTGTTCATCCAATTTAAATAAGAAAAACTCAGGTTCAGGACCCACATTGAACTCTGTGAAGCCCAGTTCCCTCATTTCATGTAACATTCTTTTTAAGTTACTACGAGGATCCCCTTCAAATGGAGTTCCATCTGGATGGTAAATGTCACAAATGAAGCGGGCTACTTTTCCTTTTTCTGCTGTCCATGGGAATATAACAAATGTATTCAAGTCTGGGTATAAATACATATCAGACTCTTCGATTCGAACAAAGCCTTCGATAGAAGAACCATCAAACATCATTTTATTATCCAATGCTTTTTCAAGCTGACTAACAGGTATTTCAACATTCTTAATTTGACCAAATAAATCAGTAAATTGTAATCGAATAAACCGAACATTTTCCTCTTTCACGATTTGAATAATTTGTTCTCTTGAATATGAATGTATGGGTGACATTCCAATTCCTCCTTTGAAATCTGTTTTGATAGAAAGATAGAATAGTATAATAATCACTTTAGCCATTGGAAAAGTGTTATTTTATTAATGTTTCATTCGGCTTTTCTTGTTGTTGTAATGCTTTTTTGTATTCTTTGGGAATGATTTTTATCCAATTTTCTAGATGATCGTCCCAATGGTTCAGAATAATGGATGCTTTTGTACTTCCTGTGAATGTATAGTGGTTTTCAAGTAGTTGTCGAATCTGGTGCTCATCTTCTTCTCTAATAGTATCTAAATCCACTTGTGTTACATTGCACTGCTTTCGGAAATGAACAAAATCGTCTGCGTAAACATAAGCCATACCACCCGACATTCCGGCTGCAAAGTTTTTCCCAATCGAGCCAAGAACTGCAACCACTCCACCAGTCATATACTCGAGTCCATGATCGCCAATTCCTTCTACAACAGCTCTCATGCCACTATTTCTAACAGCGAAACGTTCCCCTGCTAGACCGCGAATGTAGGCTTCACCTGAAGTGGCTCCGTAGAAGGCAGTATTTCCAATTATCGTATTTTCCTCAGGAATAAATATTGAGTTTTCATATGGGGTAACTACGATTTTTCCTCCAGACAATCCCTTTCCAACATAATCATTCGCATCACCTTCAAGAGTTAATGTCATTCCTTTAGGTATAAATGCACCGAAGCTTTGACCTGCAGATCCTGTGAACGTGAGTCGAATAGTATCTTCAGGAAGACCTTTTCGCCCATACTGCTTGGAGATTTCACTGCCAACTATCGTTCCAACTGCTCGGTTTGTATTTTGGATTGGAAATTGCGCTTCCACTTGTTGCTGCATGTCAAGTGCAGGTTTACATACTTTTAGTAATTCCTTATAATCAAGAGAATGCTCAAGTCCATGGTCCTGTTTCTTCTTGTTGTATTGCGGTCCATTACCTGAAAATGGTTGAAACAGTACTTTAGATAAATCAAGATATTTCGCTTTCCAATGTGAAGTTGCATGATCACTTGGTACAAGTAAGTCAGTACGACCCACCATCTCGTTAATGGTTCTAAAACCTAATTGAGCCATAATCTCACGTACATCTTGAGCGATAAATCTCATGAACGCTTCAACATGTTCCGGTTTACCAAGGAATTTCTTCCTAAGCTCTGGATCCTGTGTTGCTATTCCGACTGGACAGGTGTCTAAGTGACACTGTCGAACAAGTACGCAACCAAGGACAACCAAAGCAGACGTTGCAAATCCGTATTCTTCTGCCCCTAATAAAGTAGCCATTACGATGTCGCGTCCTGTCATCATTTTTCCATCGGCTTCAAGTATCACTCGATCACGAAGTCCATTTAAAACAAGTGTTTGGTGAGTTTCCGCAAGTCCAATCTCCCAAGGCATTCCTGCATGTTTAATACTTGATCGAGGAGCTGCACCGGTTCCTCCATCTGCACCACTGATTAAAATGACATCTGCTAAACCTTTTGCAACACCGGCTGCAATCGTCCCTACCCCTGCTTTCGAAACAAGTTTCACACTAATTCTTGCTGATGGATTTGCATTTTTTAAATCGTGAATCAGTTGTGCAAGATCCTCAATTGAGTAAATGTCGTGGTGTGGTGGTGGTGAGATTAGTCCAACTCCCGGAGTTGAACCACGTACTTCTGCAATCCAAGGGTATACCTTATTTCCTGGTAGTTGTCCGCCTTCACCCGGTTTTGCACCTTGTGCCATTTTAATCTGAATTTCATCTGCATTTACTAAATAATGACTGGAAACTCCAAATCTTCCTGAAGCTACTTGTTTGATTGCACTACGTCTGGAATCACCGTTGGAATCAGGGGTAAAACGGTCATAATGTTCGCCGCCTTCACCACTATTACTTTTACCTCCAAGTCGATTCATTGCAATTGCTAAAGTTTCGTGTGCTTCCTGACTTAATGAACCATAAGACATCGCACCGGTTTTAAATCGGCGAACAATTGATTCCACAGGCTCTACTTCATCAATTGGAATTGGTGTTGTTTCTTTAAACTTAAACAAGTCACGAATGAAAATAAGTTGCTCTTGGTTTGCTTTTTCTACATATTTTTTATAAAGCTCATAATCGTTTTTCCGGCAAGCTGTTTTTAATGCATGTGTGGTTGCTGGGTTGAAAGCATGGAGTTCTCCATCTTTCCTATATTTGAACTCGTTTCCTGGTTTTATTGTTGTTTCTGCCTCATTAAAGGCAAGTTGATGTCTCATCAAAACTTCTTTTGCAACAATATCTAGGGTAATCCCACCTAAACTTGATGGTGTTCCTTTAAAATATTGATTGATTACATTTTCAGCAATCCCAACTGCCTCAAATATTTGGGCACCACGATAACTTTGAATCGTAGAAATCCCCATTTTTGACATGATCTTTACGATACCTTCTGTTATGGCTTTTGTATAATTATGAATAGCCTTATCTATATTGATTTCTTCCTGAAGCTCCCCGTTTGCTACGAGATCTTCAATACTTGCCAATGCGAGGTATGGATTAATTGCATCTGCCCCAAAACCAATTAGCATAGCTAGTTGATGAACATCACGAGCTTCACCTGTTTCGACAATAATGCTTACATTTGTTCTAGTTCCCTGTTGTACTAGGTGGTGGTGCAGTCCACTTACTGCAAGTAATGCAGGGATCGGTGCCCATTCATGAGTAACATGCCTATCAGATAAGTGGATAAGGGTGTGTCCATTTTGAATCGCCTCATCAACCCTACTGAATAGGTCTTGTAAAGCCGTTTCCAGTGTACCTTCAACATCCTCTGCTCTAAACAACATTGGAATTTCTTTTAGTCTGAAATGTTCTTGAAGTCTTGCCAGTTCATTATCTGATAAAATAGGTGATTCCAATCGAATACGCTGACAGCTACTTTCAGTTGGATTGAGTAGATTTCCTTCTGCTCCTAGTAGAGTGGATGCTGATGTCACGAATTTCTCCCGAATTGCATCGATTGGAGGGTTTGTTACCTGTGCAAAAAGCTGTCTAAAATAGTTGTATAAGAGCTGTGATTGATTTGAAAGAACGGCTAATGGCATATCATTCCCCATTGAATTGATAGGATCCTTTGATTCGACCGCCATTGCACCAATCACTTGCTTGATTTCCTCCAAAGTAAAACCGAATACTTGCTGGTATCTTGAGATAGGGAACTCTTTTTGTTCATGAGATAAAGATTTTAATTGATTAATATGAATACGATTTGACTCTAACCATTTTTGGTAGGGGTGCTCATTTGATATCTCGCGTTTGACTACTTCGTCCTGAATTACTTTTTGTTTATTTAAATCAACTAGTAGCATTTTTCCGGGACTTAATCTTCCTTTTTCTAGAATTTGGTCAGGTTCAAGATCGATAACACCTGCTTCTGAAGCAAAAATAATCGTATTATCAACGGTTACATAATATCGCGCTGGACGAAGACCGTTTCTGTCTTGCATAGCGCCAATCTGCAATCCATCTGTGAATGCAAAGGCTGCTGGTCCATCCCATGGCTCCATTAAATGACTATGAAACTCGTAGAAAGCTTTTAATGATTTATCCATAGACGGATTATTCTCCCATGGTTCTGGAACCATCATCATAGCTGCGTGAGGTAATGATCTTCCGGATCGTATTAGAAATTCTAGACTGTTGTCAAATGCAGCGGAGTCGCTTCCATTCTGGTCAATGATTGGAACAAGTTCTGATAATTTGTCTTTCCAAACAAGTGATTCAAGCTTTTTTTCTCTGGCCTTCATCCAATTGACATTTCCATTAAGTGTGTTAATTTCACCATTATGAACTAACATTCGGTTTGGATGTGCTCTTTCCCAGCTAGGAAAAGTGTTTGTGCTATAGCGAGAATGAACGAGCACAAAGGACGATTGAAAATCGTAGTCTTTTAGATCAAGATAATATTGGTCAAGTTGCCCTGGAGTTAACATTCCTTTATAAACAATGGTTCTTGCTGATGCGCTGGCTACATAAAATGTTTCATTAGCAGCGAGTTGTGCTTCTCGTATCTTTTTTTCCGTTCTTTTCCGAATCACATAAAGGAGTCTTTCAAATTCCTCGCCATCCCCGACTTTATTACCTATAAATAGTTGACATATAAAAGGCTGACTTTTTCTGGCGCTGTCACCGATAGACTTCCCATCTACAGGAACTGTGCGCCATTCTAGTAATTCCTGTCCTTCGTCCTCAACAATGTTTTGAAAAGTATCCTGACATTGCTTTCTTAACACAGGATTTTGAGGTAAAAATACCATTGCTACACCATAGCTACCTGGTTCCTTCATGCTCAGTTTTGAACAAGCTTTTTGGAAAAACAAATGCGGGATTTGAGTTAAGATTCCTGCTCCATCTCCTGTATTTGAATCACCAGCTTGTGCACCTCGATGTTCCATACGACAAAGCATGGATATTCCTTGCGTTACCGTTTGATGTGTAGCTTCTCCTTTCAAATCAGCAATAAAGCCAATCCCGCAAGCATCATGTTCATATTTAGGATCATATAACCCCTGTTTATTTGGTTGTCTAATTTGTTGCATCCAATCACCCTTTCCATTTGTTTATTAGAAGTGAACTAAGATATTAAGTTATAAATCGTCTTTTTTCTTGTTTTTTATTTTATACCGTTTTTATCCATCTAATCAATGCTAATTTTTTATAAAATCAATCTAATTTTGATATTAATTAATAATAATCACGACAGATCCCTTAATATACCTACTTTCAATATGCTTAAAAAAGTAGAATTTTTGTATGGTTTTGTTATTTTATGTTGTGATAGCCAAGAGTAGAAAATGGCGAATAGGTGTTTTTCATTGTTTATATCATTTTTTGATAAGATTAATCTAATTTTGAGATAGGTTAATTCAAAACGAGGTGATTATTGAATTAAAAAAACGCACCAGATTAATGTGCGTTCCAATAAAGTTATTAGTTTACATAATAATATTATGTTTTACTTCAATGTTTTTTCATAACAAATACATTCATGTACCCTTGAAAACTTGTTTTTGATCATTTGTAGGTCCTTCCCTAAGTAGTGTGCGAAGGAGTACACTGGTTTTAGGTTAGGTATCTTAGTTTCAAGTCCCTCTTGTCCTTCTAGATATACATGAAAATAAGAATTTACCTTGAGGAATCCACTTGTTTCATACCATTTTCGGACCCAGTTGTCATCTCTTGTCCAAGCTTCCAATCGATTTAGATTCTTTGTTTTTGCTATTTGTACAGCCTTCCTAAGTAATTCGGCACCTATTCCCTTTCTTCTGTAATCCGGATGGACAGCCAGATGCCAAATCATCCCACCAAGTCCGCTTCCTCTCGAGCAAACAGTTCTTTCCTCGGTTTCATATTCTATGTCCAATAATCCAATTACTTTTCCGTTTTCAGTTGCAACTAATTCAATGGCTGGATTATCGTATTTCTCTTTTTCCTTTAAAACGTTGTCATAGTAGGCAGTGTCTAGAAACGCCAATACCCTGCATCGTAACCAACTAATTTCATCAGTATTCTCGTATACCCTTATTTCCATCGTAATTCTCCCCCTAAAAAAATCTTATATTTTATGGACCAAAAGAGTTTTCCCACATATATTATCAAGTGAATATTTGGGCACTTATAATGAATTTCATATGAGGTGATAAGCATGTTTGTTGTTCATTACTTTGAAAATAAAAATCTCTTATTAACACAACTCGTACAAAATGTTCCTGCAGTTGAGGATGCAATTAAAATAAAAGGTCGAAAAGGAAAAGTAATCAATGTAACAGACATTGATGGAAGAAATGTCCATGTTCAGGTTGAGTTAGCTACTGTAGTAAAAAAGAGTGCGCTTGTGGATCCAAAAAAGAAAAGAAGATAAATTTCCGAGAGCGCACTTTGTGCGTTCTTATCTTTTTAGTATCAGTATTTCCTTATGCTCCATCGATGCTTGAAAAAGACTGATTGTTCCTGCCACACCTATTCCGGAACCTGAATCCATTATAAAATCATCATTTAATGCAATTGTCCATTTTGCTTCATGATCATCAACTAATACAACAGCTAATGTGCCAAATTGAACGATTTGGTCCCAGTTAAAGGTTTCCTTACTCCCGCCATGATTAACTGTAATTCCTTCTGTATGTGTAGATATTGAACTATTGCTCCCTTTCCATTCACCATATAAGGCTGAGCCTACATAATAATAAGATATTCCACTACCTCGGTCGCCATAAGTACCAATAAATTGGTGGAGTGAATCATCCATTGCCTTATATGTCAGAGCAGCCACATCATTTGTTACCCAGTCAATTTTATATTCGCCCTTAAGATGATACGGAAGCGTTTCCTTTTGTCGTGCGAAAATGCCATAATAGGTTCGATAATACCTGGCTTCTCCCCTTATTTCTTTTACAACGAAAATATTCTTAAAATCTGGGGAAACACTTACGATTTGAGGTATTGGATGTTTAAAAATTAATGTACTATTAATCAAAATAAATAATAGTAACATGAAAATGCTTATTATTTTAGCTGTCCGTTTCATGTTAAATAGTACGATCATTGAAAGACCAAACAATAAAGCTATTGCAATATTGAACACATAAAACAGCCGATTGTCACTATACTCTACAAAAAATTTAGCATGGAGGTAAAAATAGATCATTTGGAGTAAAAATAATCCGATAGCCATTACAAACAAAATCAACCCAACTAGTTTTTTACGGTCCGTCATTAGGTGCTACCTCCGAAGCAAACTTCCAGGTTAAACCTTGGTCAAATGAAATAAATTTACCTTTTACTTTTCCGCCCATATAATCTCCATTTGGCCCTTGATTTAGAAGCACGGCTAGATGATCACCTTCTTTATAAGGTTCCTCTGCTGTAACGAATACCTTATGATATTTTTCTGGAATAGTAAAGCTGGCTTGATTCCATGAGTATCCGGCATCCGTGGTCACATAAAAGTCAGGCTCTTCCGGATTAATGACTCCGTACGATAAAAATCCAATCTTCTCATTGACAAAGCTTCCATTATAAATAAGTCTTGTTGTACCAGGGGAAGATGCTTCTCGGAAGGAATTACCCCCATCATTCGTGATGAAAATAGACGACCATTCTTGAGACATTGTTCTGTCACCGGATAATATGACATAGCCAAATTGGTCATTGAGGAAATCCACCTTACGGAATCGAATAGCAGGGGCATTTTCATATACAATTGATTCCTGCCAGGTAGCACCATTATCCAGTGAGGCTATTAATTTTATAGGACCAATTGTAGTTAGAAATGCAGCACTTTTATCGGAAAGTATAAAACTGTCTGGAATGAGTTCAGTTTTGTTACCGTTATATTCACCGCTAAATAAATGATCCACTACTACTGGAACAGTAACCCAGTTAATCCCATTGTCATATGTGATGTTTAATTCATTATTTTGCAATGTATATCCAATTCTGTCAGTGACAGGTATAGGTTGCAGTGGGGCTGGTTTCTGTTCTGAAACTGGAGGGTTCACAATGTTTTTTGATGGCGAAGAGTCCTTCAATGATCTTTTATAATTAATAATTGAAATTACCAAAATAACGGCTACTAAACTAGATACAATAAAGAACAATTTTTTCAAAAAGGTAGGCTCCTTTGCTTTATGAATCCTTTTAAGTTTAACAAATGTTTCCAAGATGCAATAGCTAATTATAGAAAATAAGCCTGTTCCAAATGTTGTTCACATTTTAGAACAGGCTCTATCCTATTTCCACCAATCATCAAACATGCTTGCTGGGACTTGTCGTTTATGCTGAGTAATGAGATAACGTTTCTCAATTTTATCTGCATCTTCTTGCGAAATTTGTTTTCCTTCTAGATAATCATCAAGAATATCATATGAGATTCCGAGCTCGGTTTCGTCAGCTTGCTGTGGTGTATGGTCTAATAAATCTGCAGTAGGAACTTTCAAATACAAGCGTTCCTCTGCGCCTAATTCCTTCAATAGGGCACGTCCTTGTCGTTTGGTTAGCCCTGTTAATGGCAGTACATCTGCTCCACCATCACCATATTTAGTAAAAAATCCAGTAACAGCTTCAGCTGCATGATCTGTTCCAACAACTAATAAATTGTGCATGCCTCCAACTGCATATTGTGCAATCATTCTTTCACGCGCTTTTACGTTACCTTTGTTGAAGTCACTAATCTCTTCACCTGTCGCTTGTTTATACTGAGAAACAAACGCATCGACTGTTGATGCAATATCAAAGGTCATTTCACGGTCTGCTTGGATAAAAGTGAGGGCTGCTCTGGCATCATCTTCATCCTTTTGAATTCCATAAGGCAATCGAACAGCTATAAAGGTAGCCTCATGCCCCTCACTTCGTAATTCCTCGACTGCCAGTTGACATAGCTTGCCTGCTAAAGTAGAATCCTGGCCACCGCTAATTCCTAATACAAATCCTTTTGTCTTACTTTTTAACAGATACGCTTTTAGAAAAGCTATTCTGTGTTTTATTTCGTCTTTTGGTTCAATACTTGGCTTTACATGTAAATCATTTATTATCTGTTGTTGAATACTCATGAAGTTCCCCTCCTTTTGTGGTTGTTTAGGAACAAACTCTTATCCGTTTATTTTACCTATTTTTTCTTCAATATTTAATTTTACCTCTTCAATTCGGTTCATTTTATTATTCCAGCATTCTTGACTTAGGTCTACAGGATATTCTTCAGGCATTGTCGTACGCTTATACTCGTCCCAAAGTAATGTTAAATTTTCATTTAGATATTCACGAATTTGTTGCAGGGTAGGTATCTCATAAACGAGTGTTCCATTTTCGTAAATCATGTGCTGTAATTCCCTTGCCTCAAAGTTCGTAACAAACTTGCTAATAAACGTATGAACAGGATGGAACATTTTAAGGCGTTCTTCGTGTTGTGGGTCTTCGTGTTCAAGTGTGATATAGTCACCTTCAGATTTTTGACTGCTCTTATTAATTATTCTATACACGCGCTTTAAACCTGGTGTAGAAACCTTTTCAGGATTTCCACTTATTTTGATAGTGTCTACCATATTTCCGTTTTTATCTTCAATGGATACAAGTTTATAGACGGCACCTAATGCTGGTTGATCATAGGCCGTAATCAGCTTTGTTCCAATGCCCCATGAGTCAATTTTTGCACCTTGGGATTTTAAGTTAATAATTGTATGTTCATCAAGATCATTCGATGCTACAATTTTGGCATCTTTAAATCCAGCTTCATCCAGCATTTTGCGTGCTTCCTTTGATAAATAAGATAAGTCTCCACTATCTAATCGGATTCCAATAAAATTAATATTGTCTCCTTCTTCCTTTGCCACCCTAATCGCATTTGGCACACCGGATTTCAATGTGTCGTATGTATCAACGAGAAAGACACAGTCTTTATGAGTTTTTGCATAATGTTTAAATGCCTCATATTCATCCCGATATGCTTGTATCATTGAGTGTGCATGGGTACCGGAAACTGGGATGTCAAATAATTTACCTGCTCGAACGTTAGAGGTTGAATCAAAACCTGCAATATAAGCAGCTCTTGTACCCCAAATCGCTGCATCCAATTCATGTGCTCGTCTTGTACCAAATTCCATCGCAATTTGATCGCCAACAACCTGTTTGATACGAGATGCTTTAGTCGCAATTAATGTTTGGTAATTAATAATATTTAAAATAGGGGTTTCCAATAAAACGACTTCACAAATCGGACCCTCAATACGGAGAAGTGGTTCATTAGCAAAAACGACCTCTCCTTCCTTCATTGACCGAAGCGTTCCTGTAAAACGTAAATCCTTGAGATAGTTAAGAAAATCCTCCTTATATCCCTCTTCTCTTAAATAAGCAATATCGGTTTCACTGAACGAGAAATTTTCAAGAAAATGAATGATTCTCTCAAGGCCTGCAAAAACGGCATACCCATTTCCGAATGGAAGTTTCCTGAAGTTTACTTCGAAAACGGCTCTTCGGTTATTTAAGCCTTCCCTCCAGTAAATCTCAGCCATATTAATTTGATATAGATCTGTATGTAATGCAAAGCTGTCATCTTTAAAATATTTATTCATCCAAAAATACCTCCAGTAATTGAACCGCTTAACGTACTTCTGCGCCGATGGAATCTTTAAAATGGCCTAATGCCCATTCATGACCAGCCTGGTTGAAGTTTGCAACCGCTGAGCTATGAATGACAATTTTAAAGCCACGATTATAGGCATCAACAGCCGTATGAAGTACACAAATATCTGTACAAACACCTACGATATGAACTTCAGTAACTCCACGCTCACGTAATTTGATTTCGAGATTGGTGCCTGCAAAAGCAGAATATCTCGTTTTATCCATCCAGTATACATTTGAATTGGTTTGTTGCTCATTAAATACACGTTGTAAGTCACCATACAGCAATCTTCCTGATGTATCCTCAATATTATGAGGTGGGAAGAGTCGTGTTTCAGGATGGAATTCATCGCCTTGTTTATGAATATCAATTGCAAATACAACAAAGTCATCATTATTTATAAATTCTTCGGTGATGCGAACAATTTCTTTTTCAATTTCTTGACCTGGTTTACCACAAGTCAATGCGCCATCACTAGCCACAAAATCATTTGTATAATCTACATTTATCAATGCCTTTTTCATATGATTTCCTCCTTAATATGAACATTCTCTTTATTTCATATCATAACGATTCATCCAGGTCGATGTTACCTCTAGTGGAAAATTTTATTAGGCTATAACGTCCATTTTATATGAAGTTTGTTTATTTTTGAATAGAATTGCACTTTTTTGTAGAATCTTAAGTATGCAATTTGGTTAATGGAGCTGTGTACATGTTTAAAACAATTACTGAGCAGGATTGGGTTTATGAGTACATAAGTAATAGGAAAAAACCACTTCCAGTAGTCCTAGGGACGAAAGGTACATGGACAGGAAACAGGAAGCCAATGATTATTTTAATAGGATTTACCATGATGGATGTTTTAGTCCTTGGAGATTTGTAAGGTGTAGCACATCATCCCGTAAGGAAAATGAAAACGAAAGAAATTATTTACTATGCCATTAATATCATTGATAAAAAGAAGGTAAAAGAAATTATCAAAGAATGGAATGAGGAATAGAAAAATAACTCCACGCTTTCACGTGGAGTTAGTGGATTGTTTTCATTTTAGTCTTCGTCTAATTCCTCGTCGAAAATCTCATCAAAAGCTGAAGACACTTTTTCAAATTCCTCATCACTATCAATTGCAGAAAAATCGCCCTCTTCATCGATTTTCAAAAAGAAGATATCGATATCATCCTCAGTATCCTCTTCTAAATCTTCAAGAAAGCCAACTGCTACATATTCAGTCTCTTCAATTGTAACGACACCAAGAACTTCTACATCTTGCTCCTCACCAGTTTCATCACTAATTGAAAATACTTCTCCAACTTTAATCTTATCCATATTAGAACCCTCCCCAAAAAAAGTTATGTACTCTTTTATCTTTCCAGTGAAAAGATAAAAACATACCTGTACACATTAATAATACGCGATTAGGAAACAATAATCTTGTGATTAGTTTTGCAATCACAAAATATCAATGTGGAGGGAAATACGATGAATATTCTATTTCGCTTATTCCCAGAGTTATTTTTTACATTCGTAAAACTAACAATCTCGATAAGAAGATTAACTTCTAAGATTTTGAATTTGTTACGAATTCCAGCTCTAGCGTAGGAAGGATATTCAATCAGTATGTTCAATTTCTCATTGATGATGAAAGAGGTAAGCACATCGAGCTTGCCTTTTTCTTTTGAATTTAGTTAGAAAAATACCGTTTATAAACTAAATTTATGATATGATGAGGAAAAAAGTGGGAGTAATAATATGAATCCATATCTATTTGCAGTTCTTGTTGTGACCACTACTGCGTTAATGGGCTCATCATTTGCGGTTGGTAAAGTCGGATTGAATTATGTGTCGCCTCTTCTGCTTGTTGGATTACGTTTTACAATTGCTGGTATTCTTATGGCTTTAATTATTTGGAGAAAGCCACTCCCCAAAAAAGTACTAGATTGGCTACGTATTTTTACAGTCGGTTTTTTTCAAACAGCAGGTGTTATGGGCTGTATTTTCTTAAGCTTACGAACGATCTCTGCTGGAGAATCATCAATTCTCACATTTAGCAATCCATTACTCGTTGTTATTTTAAGTACCGTCTTTCTTGGAATTCGCTATCAACTCTTTCATTGGATTGGGGTAATCGTTGGTTTGACAGGAGTCTTTATTACACTAGGCTCTCACCTTCATTTAGAAGTTGGAATTCTATTAGGCCTTGGTGCTTCATTATCGTGGTCAATTGGAACGTTGTTAATTAAAAAATGGGGAGCCCGTTTTAATATTTGGGTATTAACGGCTTATCAGATGCTCTTTGGCGGCCTTCTTCTTCTCTTAATGAGTTTTACACTTGAAACACCTACTATAACAATAGCGCCTACATCAATTTTTATTATTTTATGGCTTGCAATCATGGCTTCAATCGTGCAATTTGCCATTTGGTTTTATTTAATAAATATCGGTGACCCAGGGAAAACTTCAGCCTTCTTATTTCTTGCCCCATTCTTCGGAGTATTATCCGGATGGATTCTTTTAAAAGAAGTAGTAGAATGGTATGTCTATGCTGGTTCACTGTTTATTTTTCTAGGCATTTTTCTAGTGAATTGGACATTTTCAAAGGATAAAAAAATAGTACAAAAGCTTGGTGCATGAAAATCCCCCGTTTTCCAAATTAGGAAAATGGGGGATTTTTAATTAATTAATAAATTTTTCTTTTTCCTGCCAGTATTCTTTGCGAAGATGTACTTTTTGAATCTTACCAGATGCAGTTTTTGGTAATTCAGTCTTAAAGACAATCTTTGTAGGAGCTTTGAAATGTGCCAAACGACTGCGTGAAAATGCAATTAACTCTTCTTCTGTTACGTCATAGCCATCGCGTTTGACCACAATTGCCTGTGGTGTTTCACCCCATTTTTCATGAGGAATGGAAATAACTGCAACCTCTAAAACCGCAGGATGGTCGTATAGAGCACTTTCAACCTCAATCGAAGAGATATTCTCACCACCACTGATAATAATATCTTTTTTCCGGTCTGCAATTTCAATATTTCCATGTGCGTCTACAATCGCCATATCTCCTGTATGATAATAGCCATTTCGAATGACTTCGTCCGTGCCTTCTTTGTTGTTTAAGTATCCTTCCATAACAGTGTTACTGCGTACGATGACTTCGCCAATTTCCTTTCCATCTTGAGCAACATCTTCCCCAAATTCATTAACAACACGAACGTCGGCTCCGATAAATTCATAGCCAGCTTTTGCTTTTAAACGATATTTTTCACTTTGGGAAATATCATACTGTGTATCACGTATGATGGAGGTTGTAATCAATGGTGCAGCTTCAGTCATGCCATACACCTGGATAAACTCCCACTCTAGCTCTTCTTCTACCCGTTTAACGAAGGCTGGTGGTGGAGCTGAACCTGCGATTACACTTCGTACATCTTGGTCCTGTTTTGGTATCTCATTTTTGGCAGCATATTGTAATAATGTATTTAAAACAGTTGGTGCCATATGCATCACGGTTACTTTATAGGTATCTATTTTTCTGAAAATCTCATCAGCATTAACCCTTCGTAAGCAAACCTGTGTCGCACCATTTGCTGTATAGTAAAAAGGTGAGCCCCAGCCGTTCACATGAAACATAGGTAAAATATGTAGTAATGTATCATGGTCTGATACACGAAGATGGTGCATGGTTGTTAATGCATGGAGGTAATTACTGCGATGTGAAAGCATAACGCCTTTTGGCTTTCCAGTTGTTCCACTTGTATATAATAATGTCGCAATGTCTTGCTCATCCATATCCGGTCGCTCAATTGCTGTTTTTTCAAAACGTGCCAGCCATTCCTCATAAGGAACAGTCCATTCTGTTTCCCCATTTTGTCCATGGACAATGATCGTTTCAACTGTTTTCAGTTTTTCGCGAATGGGTTCAATGTTTCCGATAAGCTCATGATCGACAAACAATATTTTTGTTTCACTGTGGTTTAGTATATACTCGTAATCCGTTGGAATTAATCTTGTGTTTAAAGGAACAATGATGGCTCCAATTTGAAATACACCATAAAAACCCTCAAACATTTCAGAGGTATTCGGAGCTAAGTACGCGACGCGGTCTCCTTTTTCCACACCAAGATGTCTTAATCCACGTGAAAGCTGGTTCACTCTTTCGTTTACTTCCTCATACGTAAAGCTTTTGTCATCATCAATTAAAGCTGTTTTTGCACCATATAGTTTGACAGCTCGATCTAAGAATTGTGATAAAAGCAATGGCACGTACAAATGGATCTCCCCCTTAAGTAAGTTAAAACAAAGCATGTATACGTTTTCATTATATAGAATATTTCCAAAGTTTTCAAACTATTTCAAATAAAAAAGCCTATACTCTAAAGGCAAATTTCCTTTAAAAAGTATAGGTTTACTGATAACTCAGAATCCGATTCTAGACCAATCAAATAATGAGCCAGGATCTGTTTTTCTTTCCGGAGCATATTCATCATGGCCAATGATATGGCGTCTGTCATGTAAAATCGATGGATTTCTTTTTACTATGTTATGTACCAAGCGGTTAAGTGATTGATATTGAGCATCCGTATATCCAGCTAATGATGGATCAATTTGATTATAAATGTCTTCGGGTATAATTGCTGTCATTTCTTCTTTTGTCCCCATCGCAATGAGTTCGATGCCTATTGAGAAGTCATTCATTTTATTTTCATACTCCGGAAAATCACTCAAACTTCCCTTTCCAGCATGATAAGCAACCCTATTCTCAGGGACTAGACTATAGATTTCTCCGTTTCGATCAATTAAATAATGAACAGAAACATTATATTCCTTAAAAAGAGAGTAGACATCATCTACATTATAAGGATCTTCGGGCTTGAGCGCGGCATTGCTAATAAAATGAATCATAAGATGTGTGATTTGTTTTGCACGATCCTCTGAGAGATTAAGCGGTAGAGATTTATTTGTTGTAGCAATGATTTCTTCTGAATCCACATTTACCTCCGTATTTTCGATTTTTACTTCCTTCGCGTGTGCTGAACACCCCGAAAAAAGGCTGATGATTAATAGTCCAATGCTAAAAGTTTTCCATTTCATTTTCCGAATCTCCTGTACGATCTTAGATCCTAGTATCTCGGGTCATTATACCTACCCGTGAGTTAAGTAATCTGTAATATTTATTATACATAGGATAGCCTAAGATGTCAGTCTAAAGTAGGAGATTATAGTTCGAATTCCCATTCGTCCTTCAAGATTAAATATAGGACTAATAGCTCATTTTCTAATTGTTCATATGTTTTTCCTGCTATTTGGATTCCTGCCTTTGGCAGTAAAATGTCTGCAATTTGTTTAGTTCTTCTGTCTTTCACATCATTTTTCAATTGTAAAAATCGATTGCAATATGTTTGTAGCAGCTTCCATTCCTTATTTCCAAACGATTTTAATGTCCATTGATCAACTGTAAGAGAATTCTTTGTAAGACCTCTTTTCCAAATCTCTTTTTCAAGTGGACTTTGTTTTTTATGATTTTTTGCTCTTCTTTCGTGGATAACGATAGTACCGGCAACTAAATCGCCAATACGCTTATGTTTAGAATGAAAGAAAACCATTATGATTGCTACAAAATAGGCTGCTGGCATGGAATCAATAATCCGAAGAAAATTACGAATAAAGCATGATAGCAATGTAATACTATGTCCATTTTCTTGGATAACTCGAATTCCAACGACTTTTTTTCCAATCGTCTTCCCTCCTGCAAAAAATTCAAGCAGAAAAAAATAACCCCAGTTTAAGATAAATAAAAGAATGATTGTAATGGCGATTGGTCCAGAAGAAAAACTTTCTCCGAGCAACCAAAGATCAGGGCTACCATGTAAAATAAGTAATAGAGTAAGTAAAACAAGAAGACTTGCCGTTGTTAATATTAATGTATCTAGAAAAAAAGCTGCAGCTCGGCTACCCACCCCTGCTAACTGAAATTGGATGGAGACAAACTCAGGTGTTTTTATATTGGTCTGTTCTTGATTCAAAAAGACCCCCCCTTTTCTAGGTAGTTTTTTCATATGATGTTTCTATTTTTCTCTAAAATTACTATAATAAGGATATTGCTATTTCAAGAGGTGATTACATATTGAACATGAAGCAATTTGTCAATCAGCATCGAGATGAATGGAAGCAGCTTGAGCAATTGATTTCCATCCTACATAAGCGTCGAAAATCGCGAAGCAGTACCGAAATTAATGAGTTTCATAGACTTTATCAAAAGTGTGCCGGGCATCTTTCGTATAGTCAGACCTATTTTCCAGACGAGGAGACTACGCCTTATTTAAATGGTCTTGTCTCGAAAGCCCATAATCTCCTGTACAGAGATCAAGTATCCAGTTTTCAACAAATTCGTTATTTTTTCAGTACGAAATTTATTGGTCTTTTACTTGAACAATGGAAATTTGCGGTAGCTGCTTTACTATTATTTACTTTAGGTGGTGTAGGTAGCTTTTTTTCAGTTCACCAGGATCCCCTTCATATTTTTTCCATTTTACCAGCAGAAATAGCCCAAGGAGTTGACCCAGACTATTTAGGAAGTGCAGATGGTGAAGTGGATTCATCCTTAATGTCCGCTAGTATTATGACAAATAATATTCAGGTTGCCATCCTTGCGTTTGCTAGTGGTATCACTTTTGGTCTCTTAACCGTCTATATATTAATCTACAATGGCATTATCGTCGGTGCTTTAGCTGGATTATATTGGCATTATGGGAAAACGTATGATTTTTGGGCATATATTGTCCCTCATGGGATGATTGAGCTTACAGCTATCTTTATAGCAGGTGGCGCTGGATTGTTAATGGGCTATAAATTGCTGGTTCCTGGCAAGTATACAAGAAGCTACCAACTCAAATATCAGGCAAAACGCTCTGTGCAGTTGCTGTTAGGTACGATTCCTTTATTTGTAATTGCCGGAATTATTGAAGGGTTTATCACACCTGCTGCGATTTCACTTGAAGCTAAGTATGCTGTTGCATTCATAACGGTTATTGGATTGATTCTTTACGTTGTAACAGGAAAACTCTTTTTATTAAAAAAAGAAGCTACAGCAAGTTCCGATTCATGATATTGATATAATAGGAAACAGCAGTAATTGCTAATTTATCCTCATCGGCCTCAACCATCATGAGGCCTTGTTTTTCCCATTTTTGTTTCTCCTTCTTTTTCACGAGCATCTGTTGCTGTGCCATACTTTTTAGCATGGCTGATTGGACAGTAGTAGGATTCTCATCTATACGTTTGTTTAAAGTAGCATCCTGGATACCGACCATTAGGAAATAATGCCTTTGTCTAAGCTTTCGTAAATAGATTAACATGCTTTCTTCCCTTAAAAATGTATGTATATCACTAAACAACAAGAGAAGACTTCGCTTTTTCTGCATCGTTTCCAAATAAGATAAAACAGCCCCATAATTTGATTCTGCAGCATCTACTTTCACACTATAAATCGCATGCAAAATCGTTTGGAGATGTGCCATTCCTTTTCCGGCTGGGACAAACACCTTTACATCTGTTGAAAATGCTAAGAAAGAAACATAGTCCCCATTTTGTAGTGCAGCTGTTGCAACTGTAATAGCAGATTCCATCGCTCTCTCAAGACGATTTCCCTTCTTTAACTCAGCCCCCATCATTCGCCCACAATCTAATAAAATCGTAATATACTTTCCATGCTCTGGTTCGTACTCATTCGTCATCACTTCTTGGAGCTTTGCGGTTTGCCTCCAATTGATTGTTCGGGGGTCGTCTCCTACGACATAACTTCGTATTTTTGAAAACTCGCCAGCACCTGTCTGTTGTTTCCGGATTTTGACCCCTTCATATAATAAAAATTTCTGTGCATTTTCAAGATATTGCCTTGTTTCGGATAAATCTGGTATAACCTTCACTTCGTTACTTATCGTAAATGTGAATTGTTTTTCCCATAAGCCTAGGTAGCTTTTGTAACGGAAATATATTTTGTTCATTTGATAATCACCGCGCTCCATAGCTCGTGTAACATAAGTGATTCTAGAAGTTGTTTCACCAGATATCCTTCCACTAATCAGAAAAGGCTGAGTAAAGGAACCAGGAATGCCATCAATTAATCGGTATGATAGCCCAAATGTCGAATGATTTGTTACTTCAATATCGATAGAAGTGGGAAGCCCCCGCTCTATTTCAGCTTGTAGTTTACGTTTTGCAGCAAGCTGTTTTTTGTTAGGTGAAAACAACAAATCTACTAAGCTTCCTATGATCATAAAGAGATTTAACCCAATCATCAGCTCCCATGAAAGTTTTGAGAGACTTAAAAAAAAGCCAATAGAAAGGATTAGTAATAAAATAATCAATCGTTTTGTGGGTAAGATGCCTCTATCTAGGAACAGGAACCGATCCCACCAGCTCTTCAATGATTTCGTCAATAGTGATTCCCTCCAATTCTGCATGTGGAGATAACTGAATTCGGTGTCTAAGTGCAGGTTTTGATACGATTTTTACATCGTCAGGAGTCACATAATCTCTTCCCGCTAAATATGCCCATGATTGTGCAACTTTTCCGATTGAGATTGCTGCTCGGGTACTCGCACCAAATTGGATCGTTTCGGATTCTCTCGTTTTCCGAACAATCTCGATTATGTAATTTAAAACGCCATCACCTAAGGTCACTTTTTCAATTTCCTGTCGAATCGAAACAAATGTTTGAAGGTTAAGGACATTTGTAGCATCGTATTGAATGAAACTTTGTTCAATTACTTGTTTTACTATGTTTTTTTCTTCCTCAGAAGCTGGAAAATCAATATGTAATTTAAATAGGAAACGGTCTTGTTGGGCTTCAGGCAAACGATAGGTACCCTCAAATTCAATTGGGTTTTGGGTGGCAACAACGAAGAAAACGTCAGGTAACGGATAGGTTTCACCCTGAATGGTTACTTGTTTTTCTTCCATTGCCTCTAATAGTGCTGCTTGTGTTTTAGCCGGCGTACGGTTAATTTCATCAGCTAAAAGGATATTTGTGAAAACAGGCCCTTTTAATGTTTCAAAACTGCCCTCCTTCATGTTGTAAATCATACTACCTGTAATATCACTAGGTAAAAGGTCAGGTGTAAACTGTATTCGTGTAAAATCACCACCAAGTAAGTTTGCAAGTGAGCGGACCATTTGTGTCTTCCCAGTCCCAGGTACCCCTTCAATTAAGACATGGCCTCCAGCTAAGATGGCAGATAATAAAAGTCGTAAATTGGTATTCTGACCTAAGATTCGTTGCTCGTATTTCTGCAGTAAGGATGTAAGTTCTAATCTCATCCTTTCTCCACCTCTTTTCTTAATTCATCTAAGTTTCTTGACCAGATCAAATAATCTTGTTTAGTTAGTTTTTCATTTTGTAAGATTTTTGTAAGTTTGATTAGATATTGCTTAACATCACTTTCATTTTTTTGGGACCATCGGTGTGTAAGCTTTGACGAAAGGTCTGTCCAGTCCCGATGAGAAGGAAATCCCCATTTTTCCTGAATTAGCTGTTTCACATAATCTGCTTGAATGTTTAACGATTCATGATAGTACCGGCCTCTTATATACCATGCACTTAAAGCTTGAATACCTTCATCACTAAAACGTACATTTTCCTCGCGTGGGACAATCACTTGTCCAAATCGTTTTCCTCTGTTCCAAATCCAAAGCAGGACGATTAATCCTCCCTGTAAAAGCAATACTAAAAACCAGCTAGGGTACAATGTTGTCAAATTTGAAGCATTTTTGGGACCATGTACATACTCATCAAAGTAATAAATAGATGCCTCTTTATCCTCAATTAACGATAGTACTAGTGGGATATGATCATAGTCTGATAGATTGCCATTCAACATCCACTCTGGTGTAATAGTTGTAATCAATTCACCTTCTCCCATTTTTTGGCTTGTTGCAATTACACCAGCTTCATCCTTTAACAGCACCTTTTCATTTTCGCTTGGAATGATACGGGCTGTAGCCTGAAAAAACGCATCAAATTCTACTCCGTTTTTATCTTTTATCGTGATTGCCTCATCGAGAAAAGGGTCAATATCTGCTGGAAGAGTCTTAATATCAAACATTCCTTTAGGATTTGACTTAAACAAAATCAACTTGTTTCCAGCCTCAATAAAATCTAGATAGCCATTCATTTCTTCTTGTTCAGGTGTAAAGTATGGCTCCACCATGATCAAAACTTGTTTCTCATCTTGTTTCGTGAGAAGGTTTGGGGAATGTGACCATCTTTTAACGGTATTGTCATCATTTAAATATGTATAAATTGCCTTTACACCAGTTGGAGAAGGAGAATCAGACACGTAATGTGGATACGCTTTTGGGTTATGGGATTCAATAAAGTAAGTTAATAAGAGTAGGAGCGCAATAAGCCCAATTAAGGGAATCCATACTTTAGTTTTGCGCATGATTGTTCTCCCCTCCTCCTTTTGCTTCTAGCCAGATAAAAGCTTTTTTCCGAAATTGACTATACTCGGCTCTAGTAAGCTCATATTCTCCATAAGTAACTTCATCAAACACAAGTGCTAAATCATAAAACTGAACAGCCCACAATTGATTTACTTTGCGCAGTTCATCATAATACTCCCAATTTGTTTTCCATACCCTTGCCTCAAGCCATTCTTTTTCATGAAAAAATAAGAGCAGTGCAAGAAACAAATGGCGCGTTGCAGGTGAAAAATGTTCATTTTCTTCATGCTTGATTGCTTCACGCAAATGCTTTTGATACGTCCAGTTAAGTTCCTCAGCTGAATGTAGAGGCTTATGATTACTATACTTTGACTTTCTTGTTTGATTTCGTACAAGTAAAAAGACCGCAATACCTACTAATAAAATAGCAGCAAGAATAACCAGGATTAGCACCACCTCCGCGGCACCACTTCCTGATTCAATTGCTGGGAATAAACTTTCTAGTAAATCGGCGAGCCATTGTTTTACTTTATTCCACCATTCCTGAAACACATTCCTGGACTCGTCATAGTAAATTCGGTATTCCTTTTCATTTAGTATCTCATCAATCCGATCTCTTGCATCATTTATTTGTGCCATTGTTGATCACCACTTATCTAGGTTCATTAAAACCCTCAATCATCTCATCCAAGTCCTCTGCATCATGTCTGACCCTTGCATCAAGGTACATCACACCATATCCTACGGCAAAAAGTAAGGTCGTAAAAATGGTGGTTAAGTTAACAATTACAGTTAATAGAACACTGTTGCCCATAAAGATTCCGAAAGTTGCTTCAACGGCAAAACTAATCGCACTGATTATTAAAAAGAAAACAATATATAGGCAAAAAAGAACCCATCCACGTTTTTTTGATAAATGCCAACTCCTAGAAAATCCAGGAGACTCATAGTCTAGTATGACAGAACCAAAATAAAAGCCCCAACGTGTTAGTAAATATCCGGTGCCAACGAACAAGCCTAGACCTAATACTATTGCTAAAATTATCCCGAAAATATGTACTGCAATAGCACCAAATATCCCTACCGGTACCAATATCATGATGGAAACAAAGAAGAGACCAAACACAATTAGACCAAATAAGATATTACTTCCGAGCATTGGCCAAAAGCGTGTAAAAGCTTTTTTTATAACCGAACTTATTGTATATTCCTCATTTTTACGAATATGGTTTAATGCAATTAGAATTGCAGCTTCTGCAACAGGAAACAACAATACACCAACAAGACCGACAAACATAGTTCCTAATGCTCCGCCAAAGCCAATTTCCTCAGCAACTACTGTTTCGTCAAAACTATTTAGTACTTGAGTAAACCAATCATCTCCAGGGCCAACTTCTCTAAAAAAGCTTGTTCCCGAAGCTAATAAGATAAGCGCTTCAAGTAAATATACAGGTCCCATGAAAATAAGTAAGATTGTAAAAAAGTCACGAAATCGACTTTTACTCAAACTAAACGTAAGATCAAGAATTTCCCCAAATCCCTTAGGTCGTGAAAATTTTGTGTTCAAACTGACATCCCCCTGTTATCGTGTTGTAAAAATGGAATTGCTAATATCGCCTATTTTAACATTATTCTGGAAAATATTCTTTATTAATTTAGAAAAATTTTCTAGTTGGTATAAATGGATATTATTAAAGCCTGACCCCATTATTTAGGTGTCAGGCTTAAAAATATCTAGGTATTAGATTAACGGTGATAGGCTTATTTTGCCCTCATAATCTCGTCAGTTTTTTCCAAAACTTCCTTTGCATTACCTTGGATATTAAGGTCAAATTGATGGTAGCTGTCTAAACGATCTTTATTAATTAACACAGTTTTTCCATTTGTCATGGATGGAAGTTCATTTACTGGGTATACTTCTAAGCTCGTTCCAATTATGATGACTAAATCTGAAATTTGAATATTTCTTAAAGCATTATTCCATGCTTGCTCTGGAAGCATTTCACCAAATAAAACGATATCGGGTCTAAGTTTACCACCACAATTTACGCATGTGTGCTTGGATAAAAAATCAGTTTCGTTTGCTGGCCGGCCACATCCATTGCATCGAAAGTTACGAATTCAACCATGTAGTTCAGAGACATTTTTTGAACCTGCAACTGTATGAAATCCATCTACATTTTGTGTTGCTATCGCTTGGATAAGTCCTGTCTGCTCCCATTCCGCGAGAAGAACATGTCCCTTATGGGGATAACATTCCTGAAAACCTCTTATTCTTGCGCAATAAAATTCATGAAACAAATCATAGTTAGATTCAAGAGCTTCTATTGTGGCCACAGTCCGCGGATCAATCTTTCTCCACCATCCTGATTTAGAGCGAAAATCAGGAATTCCACTCTCGACAGACATTCCTGCTCCAGTTAGCACAGTTGTAAATGAAGAAGACCTCAAATATACTGCTAGCTTGTTTATTAAATTATCCATCCGGTTGCCCCCTTTTTATTTAGATTGTACTATGCTTTCTTTCCTCTACAAAATCTAAAAGGTACAATAGATAAAAATAGAAGCGAAGGATTGATATTCATGAGGATTGCCGTAATTTCAGACACACATATGCCAAAAAGAGCAAATAAACTACCGGAAAAATTAGTAGAAGGTGTACGTGGTACCGGCTTAATTATTCATGCTGGAGACTGGTCGACAATTGAGGTTTATGAAGAGCTGCAAACAATCGCTCCCGTTATAGGTGTACGAGGGAACATTGATCCACCCGAGTTACCATTTGGGGAGAAACTAATGATTGTAAAAAAAGGATATAGAATCGGAATTGTTCATGGTCATGTTGGTAAAAAGAAAACTACACCAGATCGAGCCTATGAAGCTTTCCAAGGTCAGAAGTTGGATTTGATTGTGTTTGGGCATTCACATATTCCCTATAAACAATACCATGGTGAAACATTACTTTTTAATCCAGGTTCCCCAACTGATAAACGTTTCCAGCCAGAGTTTTCTTATGGAATTGTTACACTTGGAGGAACACTGGATGCGGAGCATATCTATTATAAACGCAAGGATTAATGTTACTTAATAGCACCTGAAATCTCATAGAGACTTAAGTCAATTTCAAGTGTTTTTCCCATGGCAAGTTTCGCCAATTCGCTACCTAAAAATGGGCCAACTGTTAATCCGGAAGCACCGAGTCCATTAGCGGCATAAAGATTTTCGAAGCCAGGGATGCCACCAATTACTGGGAGAAAGTCAGGTGTAAATGGTCGAAAACCAACTCTTGTTTCTAATACCGTACCCTCAGATAACCCGGGAGCAATATTTAAAGCTTTATCTAAAACTTCATGAAGTCCACCGGCGGTTACTCTGTAGTCCATTCCTTTATCATTTTCATGTGTTGCACCTACAACAATCTTCCCTTCATCAAATGCCAAGATATATTGATCATTTGGTGGCATGACAACTGGCCAATTGTCTGTGTTTGAATCTTCAAGATCTAAGTGAACGATTTGAGCTTTCTGTGAGTAAACTTGAAAATCAATACCGAGAGGCTGAAGTAAATCATTTGCCCAAACTCCTGCCGTTACAATTATCTTATCGGCTTCAATTATTTCATTTTCTATTTTTACACCAATTACGTATTTATCCGTTTTTACGATACTCGCACTCCCATTCCGTTCAATTGCACCGTAATGCTTGGCAGCTCGTATTAATGCATTTCGAAGCTCCCTTCCATTCACTCTGGCAGCCCCACTTATGTGTACAGCAGAAAATTCTACAGATAATGGCGGAAACAATTCGGTTGTCTCTGTGGAGTTTAAACGTGTAATTTCTCCAATTTCCTGAGCATCTTTCCGACGGGTGTGGGCTCGCTCTTCCATTTTATCAAGCTTGTTTTCATCTAAATGAAGACTAATTGCTCCTACCTTTTTATAACCAGTATCAGTCTCACCTAATGCTTCAAGCTCGCTTATTAACGTGGAGTAATATTTTGCACCTGCTTTCGCTAAACTGTACCATGCTTTATTTCGACGTTGGGATAGCCATGGACAGACAATTCCCGCCGCAGCATCTGTTGCTTGACCTTGATCCTTGCGGTCGACAATGATTACTTCTTCACCCGCTTTTGCCAGATGATAAGCAGTTGATGAACCAAGTATCCCTGCTCCAATAACAAGATATGATGTCATTATTTCAAAATCCCTTCTATGCTCTAGATGTGAATTATTTTACTAAAAATAAGCTTAAGAAACATCTTTTTGTCGAAATTTGTATATTATTTTCCTTTTTACCTATGATATAGAGGACGCTGTAAAATATAGGAAAAAAGAAAGATGTATAAAACAGCGGACATAAAAACTAAAAGGAGGATTGACAATTGGCTAAAAAGAAAAATAACCAGTCTCAAACAGGAGCAAATAGTATGGACACGGAATTTGGCGCTGAGCAAGGTTTAAGTAAAAAGGCAAGGAAGAAAGCTGCACGTGAAAATAAGAAAAACAAATAAATAACCAACTTTTATTTAGTAAAGTGCATTCGCAGATTTTCGTACCGGTACATATTTGACCTGTTCCTAAGCTAGTAATTTATTGGAACGGGTTTTTCTTTTTATACAGGTTATTGGACAACTGTATCTGTCCGTATACTTGTTTAGAGGGGGAGATATATAGTGAAACAAGTAGAGATTCAAATGATTTTATTTGTCGGAGTAACTTTAGCTCATGAATATTGGCTACACTGGGGACTCCCAAGGGTCTACTATTGGGATGTTAGACACTCACATCTGAAAAAAATAGAAGATGATTCAGATAATAAAATTGCATAAGAAAGGGATAACTTTGTTACCCCTATTCATGGCTACGATTTCTTGTTTCGTCAGGTTTCCAGACTTCAGTTAGTATATCTCTAAAAAGTTGATTAAGGAGTCCAGTCGGATTAAGGGTACTTGATTTTAATTTTGTATTATAACGTTCCAGATGATGAATTTCGTGTTCAATAAATTTGTCTAGCTCAGTTAATTGGTTTACTAATTTTTGACCAGAAGTCTTTACTCTTATTAGATTCTCGATTTCCAGTTTTAGTTTGTCCTCATTTATCACTTCGGCAACAAGAGTATTCAAATCAAGACTAACCATTTTATTATATTTTTCAATTGATTTTGCCATCAACAATGGCCGAATCACATTGATATACGTTTTAACATGTTGACCTTTTTCTTGAATAGCTTTAAAATTTCCTTTTGCCATTTTTACATAGTGGTACATGCAGGGAATAGGTGATATAACGGCAGGTTCCAAAAGTCGAATTCTTTCAAAGAAGGAATACGCTTGGAAATAAGTAATGTTCGAGTGCAACCATTCCAGAAGCGCAGGATTAGATTTACGAAATAGCCGAAGTGCCTTTGTAAGTTCCCAACCAGTCATATCAACTAATGGATTAACTGGGATGCCTACTTTATCATGTTTCGGAATTTCAAGAACATCTCGCTTTTGATCAATTGAAAGGTACCAATCGGGATGATGGATATAAATAAAACGAACATCATAATCACTTTCTTCACTTGCAATCCCCCAAGTTCTGCTTCCAGATTCACAAGCGTAAAGAATTTTAACGTTGTATTCTTTTTCAATTTGATTAAGAATCTCTACAATATGTTCTTCCAATATGACACCCCTTCCTTTCATAAGAAAAGGAGATGCTCTTGTCATCTCCCTTTAGTAAGTAGTATTCTCATTTTACGTGCACATAAAACTTTCCATGTCCTATAAGCTCTAAATGTGGTTAATCCCAAGACCAATTGTTTCGTGTTCAAGTCCTTTAATTGGCGCACCAATTGTTCCATAAAAAGCAACGGCTATCCATTCTCCCTCTTCCTCATTGGTATAAGGAGTACCTCGGACGATGGCGAATCGTAGACCGACTGTTCGACTGATTTCGCCTATTGCCGTTTGCCCCCTTGTTACCCCTTCGATTCCTTCAATTATTGCGTGATACAAGGCGTGGGTTTCACGATACTGCGACTCGTGTATAAGGCCATGCCGCTTTGCAGCTGTTTCAACAGCAGCAATTACCTTCTGCATGTTCATCGATCCGACTTTTCCTTGGCAGTAATTAACATCCTTCAACGTAAATGATAAAGTTTCCATTTCTTTTTCTGTCAATGTAGCTAATAGTACAGCAATCTTCCCAATTGCTATTTTTTGACTCATAACTAAGAACCTCTAATTTCTGAATTTTCTTATCTATCATCCTCTTATTATTGTAAACTTGAGTTAAATCCATTGTCAATGGTTTTGGTAAAATTTAGTATATTAGTATAGTAATAATCTACCTTGTTAAAGTATGGGGGAATGATGAAAAACCCATTTGTAAATGGGTTTACTTGTATTTTATAAAAATGACATTTCCTTTGATTACATGCTTGTCATGCTGATTGTATGCAGCAACATCAAAAGTTAGCACGTTTTCATTAATTTCTTTTAATGTGGCTTTTAAAGTTATCACATCGTTCAAAAACACCATGTTCCGAAAACGGATGGAATAGGTTTGAATATAGCCTTCTTCATAAAAAGGTGTAAATAGTTTTGCTAGATTTCCCATTGTCCACATACCATGTGCAATTACACCTGGTAACCCAGCCTTATGTGCTTCATCATCGATAGTATGGATTGGATTGTAATCGTTGGATGCACCAGAATATTTTATTAGGTCCATCCTAGAGACTGGCGGAAGTTGGAGATTTTGTAGTGAATCACCGATTTGAATATTTATTAACGAATTCATGCCAACATCTCCTTTCTAACCGCCTCTGTGATAATTACGATTATCTTAGATGAAAAGATGAGCTCGCCTTTTACATCTTCTCCATTTTCACTAATAGTTAGAAAACCCATTGACCCTGTAGAACCTTTTTTCTCAACGTAGTTTTCGACCTTTGAATAGCAATATATCACTTCGCCAACACGTATTGGCCTTTCATAGTTGAAAATTTGTTCACCATGGATAAGCCCTTTTTCCGGTAAGACAAGCCCTTCTATCCTTCCAAATTCTAAGACTCTAGGAAATGTTGGTGGTGCAATATTCGTTTTATATCTGGAAGCCTTCCCATACTCTTCATCAATGAAAATAGGATGAGCATCACCAATGGCCACAGCAAATTTTTTGACCGCTCCTCTTTCAATAACATTTTTCACTTTTACTGATTGCTTGCCGATAAACTCTTTTAGCACCTACAACACCCCTTTTGTAGAATTATTGTTTTTTCTTTTTACATAACTATATTTTATTTTGAAATTTCAGATAATATAAGTTGTATGAATAAAAGCCACACAGTAAAATCAGTGTGGCTTTCTATCAAATCACTCAAATCCGGTTGTCATTTCGTCAGGATGTGAGCCTATACGATCATTTTTGTTGAGCGCGCTTATTTTTTCCATATCTTCATGTGAAAGTTCAAAATCAAAAACATCTGCATTTTCTTGTATGCGGTGCTCTTTAATTGATTTTGGAATCGTAACAACACCGTTTTGAAGGTCCCAGCGTAAAATGACTTGTGCTACTGACTTATTGTGTTTTTGACTGATTTCTAACAATGTTGGATCATTCAGTAGTTCTCCTCGTTTTAGTGGAGACCAAGCTTCTAACTGAATACCTTCCTTTTTACAGAATTCATGCAATTCCGTTTGTGTTAGGTGTGGATGGTATTCAACTTGATTCACCATTGGCGTAATCTCTGAATTTTTCATAAGATTTTCAAGATGATGTACTTGGAAATTGCTAACACCAATTGCACGTACACGCCCTTCTTTATATAGCTTTTCTAAGGCATGCCATGTTTCAATATACTTGTCTTTTCCTGGCCAGTGAATCAGATATAAGTCTAAGTAGTCTAGACCTAATTTTTGTAGGCTTGTTTCGTAAGCTTGCAGTGTAGATTCATATCCTTGGTCGCTGTTCCAAACCTTTGAAGTAACAAATAAATCTTCTCTGTTAATACCAGATTCACGAATTGCTTGTCCAACACCTTCTTCATTTTTATAAACAGCTGCAGTGTCAATGCTTTTATAGCCATGCTTAATTGCCCATTTGACAGAGTCAATAACCTCTTGCCCTTCTTGTACCTTAAAAACCCCTAGGCCAAACCATGGCATTTTTACTCCATTATGTAATGTTGTTGTATCCTGAAGACTTTTGACCATATAGCTCCTCCTCGTTTGAGAAAAATTTACCATTAACAGTTTCTCACACGTTAAATGATTTTTCAAATGTAAAGGCTTTTATTTATAGAAAAAAATGAAAGTCTGGTTTATTTAGGAATAAAGAATTTAGTAAGTTTTTGTGCAGAAATGATAGAAAAAACAAGAAGAATCAATGGTCCAAAGAATAAAAATGCGACATAATGTAGACCATGGACACCCAATGGCAAAATAGTTAATACAAACTGTATACTTTTAAAATAAAGAAAGAAAAAAAATACGAATAAAATACAAAATAAGAGTTTACTTTTATCCAAAAAGTCCCCTCCAAATATAGTTTTCTACATTTTACCATAGATTGCTAATCAGGAGAGAACCTTTTCATTTATTTATGTGTAGGTGTAAGACGCTTTTGTTTACGTTGCTCATTTAATAGGTTTAAAAGCAGTGATTGCACAAGTTTTGATTCAATTGTTGCATTCTGCGGATGTGCAAGATTTATTTGTTCCAATGGATCTTTCGTCAGGTTGTAAAGTTCGAATTGGTCAGGAAGTGGTTCGGTTTTTGTTGTTACTTTTGACACAGTAATTGTCACGTCTTCCCCTGCTGCAACCTCACTCTCTACTGTTGTCTGTTTGTCTTCAACCCCAGGATTACTCCAAAATTGCGGATTGTCAAAATACCTGGTAAATTTCCAAAGTTCGTTTTCTCGATGTGAACCCGTTGCCATATAGGCAACCACTGCTTCAATATGGTTTGGTTGAGTAACAGATTCATAGGGTTTGCCAGCAAAGGTTATTTGGTTAAGTCCCCGTGTAACATCGTCATCTGTCATAAAATATATCGGCTCATTTGCTCGCAAAAACTGTGAGTTCCCCTTAACTAAAGGGCTTAAGTCACGTCCAACAAGGGAATGTACCTCTGAATGATTCTTTTTTAGTTCCCTCTGTGTTTTATTTACATCAATATCAGCTAAACCTAATAATGTTGGAAGAATATCAACATGACTTGTTAGCATGGTGGTTGTTTTACTTTCAGGAAAAAGTTTAGGATTATGAATGATAAATGGAACATGAATGGATTCTTCATACGTGTTATACCATTTTTGAAACAATCCGCCATGTGCACCAAGCATGTCGCCATGATCAGAGGTGAAGATGACAACGGTATCCTCATAAAAGCTTGAGTGCTTTAGAGCATCGTAAACTTTTGCCATCTCCGAATCTACTTGTTTCTGAAGGGAGTAATACAATTTTCGGTAAAAAAGACTATCTCTCGTTGGCTGGAATGTCTTTGGATAGGTTTCACGATAGCTTTTTTGGGCAGTAGGTTTAGTATCGAGCGATTCATTTGCTGTAGGGGCTGGTGGAATATGCGGAAGAGTTGGGTCTAGTTCAAAATTAAATAAAGGTGAATGTGCAGTAAGTTCTCCATATAATGTGATATCGTGTGGATTCAAAAATGAAGAAACAATTAGCCATGGCTCTTCACTTGCTTCCTGTTCAAGTGATTGAATGAGTTCAACAACTTCCCTTGCATAAACCTCATCACGACCTTTTGTACCGATTGCTGCAGAAGATGCTGAGTTACGAGGGTCTGAACCATGTGGCTCCGGCCCAAGCCAACCGGAAAATCCAAAGTCATCTAGACGATTCGCATCCAGATAGAGTTGTTCTAATTTATGGTCTGGTACTCCCGTGGAAGGATTATAGCTTTGCAGAGAAGAGTGTGTACCAGGTATTAAAATATCTGCAACACTTGTATGCCACTTTCCTTTCCAAAAGGTTTTATATCCAGCATTTCGAAAAAAATCACCAAATGTAGGGACAGCATTGGGGTCAAGCCAAAAGACATCTGGTTCAAAACTTTCAGCCGCTCCTCCAATCGTTTTCGTCAGTCCGTGTAAGGATGGATATTGTCCTGTATAGAGGGTGGCTCTACTTGGAGAACAAGCAGTACTTCCTATATAGTGATTCAAGAATTCTAACCCATTCTTTCGTAATAAATTTTGGGTTATCAGATTTTCTTCACACCACTTTTTAAGTTTCTCATCCTCATAAACGGTTGGGAAACGCTGCTCATCCACAATAAAAAACAAAAAATTAAGTCTCCGCTTTTTCTGTGGCTTGTCAATGCCCTTCATATTCACTTGTGTTCCTCCTTGTTCCAAACTATGGATATTATATGTTATGGTTGAGGAGGATGTTTACACAAACTAGTGAATTTTACCCATATAAAAATGAGAGGCTAATACCTCTCATTTGCATGTTTCTTATTTTGATTTTGTTTCAACATCGTCATCATCAAGGATGCCTTTTGTTGCTTTTTTAAATTCGCGAAGTGTTGTGCCCGCAGCTTTGCCAAGCTCAGGTAGTTTCTTAGGTCCGAATACAAGTAATGCAAAAAAGATGATTACTACTAATTCTCCGAAACCGAGGTTTCCCATATTCATTCCACCCTAAACGAAATGTATTGCAACCTTATTTTAGTCCTACTCCAACCTTTTTTCAATTAAATTTTCACAAAAGACACGTCATTTTTATTTAAACCAGCCTTTTTCTTTCGATTGAGTGATGGCTTCGATACGATTTTTGACTTCGAGCTTATCCAAGATAGTAGAAATATAATTTCGGACAGTACCTGTTTTAATACTAAGTTCATCGGCAATTTCTTTTGTATTTTTACCGTCGGCCACAAGCTCTAGTACCTCTCGTTCACGCTCTGTTAATGGATTTTCGTCTGCATATAAATCATCCATTAATTCAGGGGCATAGACACGTTTTCCACTCATCACACTACGAATCGAATCTGCCAATTCATCACTGGGACTATCTTTAAGGAGGTACCCTTTCACACCAGCCCTTAATGCACGTTGGAAATACCCAGTACGCGCAAAGGTAGTTAATATAATAACCTTACAATCCGTTTCCTTTAATTCTTCAGCAGCTTCAAGACCGGTTTTTAGCGGCATTTCAATATCCATCATGCATATATCTGGCTTGAGCTCCTTCGCCAGGGTAATCGCCTCTTGTCCATTACTTGCCATTCCAACAACTTCCATATCGTCCTCTAAGTTTAAAAGTGAACCAAGCGCCCCAAGAACCATTCGTTGATCTTCAGCAATTATGATTCGTATCATAAAAGTCCCTCCACTTCGACCTGTTTTCGTACATTTGGAATTTTAATAATCAATGTTGTGCCATCAGTTGACTGGATTTCAAGGCTACCATTTACAAACTCTAAACGTTCTCGCATCCCTTGAAGTCCATGACCACCAACCATATCTTTAGTAGGATTCTTACCAATCCCATTGTCTTCGATCATGACAGTGATTTCATCTTCAATCTGGGCTATTTCAATTTTACAGTGACTTGCTTTACTATGTTTGACAACATTGTTGATGCCCTCTTTAATCAACATGCTGATGATGTTCTCGTAAAATAGTGAAACATCTTTCAGAGAGTTGTCCTGTATATACTCAAATTCTATTCCCGCAACTTTTAATATTTGTTGAACTCGAACAATTTCTTCATTAATACGGATACCACGCATTTGTGAGACCATTTTTCGAACTTCATTCAAAGCCGTCCGTGCTGTTTGTTGCACATCTTTTAATTCATGACGAGCTTTTTCTGGGTCTTTATGAATGAGTTTTCTAGCCAAATCACTTTTTAAGCCAATCATTGAAAGCTTTTGTCCTAACGTGTCATGAAGGTCCCTGGCAATCCGTTGACGTTCTTCTTGTTTGACAAGTTCCGCAATGCGTTTATTTGCATCCTCTAGTTGTTCCTCGAGTTTCTCTTGTTTCTTTTTGTTATAAATATTAAATGGTAATAGAATTACGCTGATCCAAATAATAATAACGAATGGTAATTGGGAAAGAAACACTTCGTCTTGTAATACGAGATTGTAATTTATAGAAAATGTTGTAGCCACAAGGTGTATGATGTACAACGTTAAAAAGGCTACGCGGTTCTTGATGTGTCCATTGTAATATGCAATATAAAAAGCAAAATAAATAAATGCAAAGAGAATTGACATGGTTAATGAAATCCCGATTAGGATTGACGTCCAAAGATATACGGGCCATTTTCTTGAGATAAAGGCAAATCTGAGTGAAATGAAAAAGATGACCGTTAGAATGATGCCAGTAATTATTTCCGGCGTCGATGACGATTGAAAGATAAAATAAAACGGCAGGATGCTAATTACTGCCCAAATATAAGGTGAAACTCCTGACCATTTTTGAAAAAGTGAGTATTTCTTCATAGAACTTACCCTCATTTAGTTCAAGATTATTTTGTATTTTATCATAGCATAATCAAATGCGCCCATGGCGTATTTGAGCCCGATTTTTTTCGAGCAAGCTCGAAAAATTACATCTGAAAAATCGTGGCATCCGCCGGAGGCTTTAACTTTATTCAGCCGGGTTTTTCCCACTGAAATGTTTAGATTTAAATAAATCATACTACAGCATAATGATGAAGTAGCATACTCGCTGAATAAAGTTAATAGGAAAACCCAGCTTATTTTTCTAAGCTGGGGATCTTTTTAATCTCTTTTTGTTCGGCAACCATTTCTTTAATTTTTCCATAGCCTACAAACACTTTTTCTTCTTCATCCCACAAACGGAATTTAAGTGATTTTAAGCTTGTTTTTAAAGTGATTGTTGGTACCTTTTGAAGTGGTTCAGTTTGATTGTGTACCTCTTCTAGTTTGTAATTCGGTACTCGTGGGCTTAAATGATGCACATGGTGATACCCGATATTGCCTGTTATCCATTGTAATGGCTTTGGTAGCTTATAAAAAGAGCTTCCTTCAACTGCAGCTTTTACATACTCCCAATGCTCATCTTCTTCAAAATAGGAATCTTCAAATGTATGTTGAACATAAAATAACCAAACACCTGCAATCCCTGAAACCATAAAAATAGTTCCTTGAACGATTAAAAATGCCTGCCAACCAATTATCAGACTTACTATTACAGCGAGTGTAATGATTCCTAAATTTGTAATATACGTGTTCCAACGTTCCTTCTTTTTTGCTTTTTTTCTGTTAAAACGATTTTCAATTAGGAATACAAAGATTGGCCCTAAAATAAACATCACAAATGGATTTCGGTAAACTCTGTAGCACAGACGCTTCCAAGCAGATGCTTCCAAATACTCTTCAACTGTCATAACCCAAATGTCTCCGGTACCACGTTTGTCAAGATTTGAGCTTGTTGCATGGTGGACAGAATGGTCATGCCCCCATTTACTATAAGGGAATAATGTTAATATCCCAGTAATCGTTCCAACGATTTTATTTGCTGTGCGATTTTTAAAGAAAGAGTGATGACAACAGTCATGGAAAATGATAAAAATTCGGACAAGAAACCCCGCTGCAACTACGCCAATTACAAGTGTCAATAGATAAGAAATGTTTAATGAATAATAGGCAAGAACCCATAATCCAAGATAAGGTATTAAGGTATTACAAAGTTGCAATACACTTGCCTTTAGGTTTGATTTTTCAAATGGTGCCACTTGTTTACGTAAGCTTCTTTGATCTAATTTGTTCATTTAATCCTTTCCTTTCTAAATTCTCATTTCATATTTTAGTCAGATTTTTAAATTTAATGAGGAAATTGCTGACAAATCGCCAACAGTTTTCTACATTTCCAATGTTACAAAAGAATAAAGATTTGCACTAGACATAGGTGTCATGTGAAATACATGATAAATGTCATATACCATGTACAAAAATTTAAAATACACAAAAAATTAACATTCAATTTTGGGCTAAAAAACATTTTTTATGCTATACTTAAAAAACAGAATATTTAAACTAATATTCATTCTAAAAAATTCTTTTAAAAGGAGGAAACCTATGTACAGATTAAAAGACAGTGAGAGGATTTTCATTTATACTGGCCCAGATGGTTCTGGCAGAAAGACTTTAGGAAAGATGGTTGCAACAGCATTTGATATGCAGACTGTTCCCTCATTCACAACTCGAAGCCCCCGCCCTTTTGAAAACAACGGAGAAGATTACCACTTTGTAAGTAAAGAAACCTTTCGCCAAATGATGCAGCAAAAAGAATTTCTAGAGAGTGTTGAAATTGATGGACACTTTTATGGAATACGTGAAATTGATATTGTAAATATTTTTAAGAAGCATAAGGTAGTTTATTTAACGTTAAACCCTGAAGGTGCAGATCTTTTGAAGGAAATGTATGGAGATAAAGCAGTTCGTATCTTTGTTTATGCTGATCGAGATACTGTACTAGAACGCCAGATAAAACGTGGGGATAGCCCTGAGGACATTGAGCGCCATATGAAACACTATAGTGAGACAATGGACTATAGGTCTGCTTGTGAGCATGTGTACGAAAACTATGATCTACCTCAGGTCTCATATCAGATAAGTGAGATGATTGAAACCTATTTAGATAGACAATTAATTTCGGATGATTATTAAAAATTAAAGCCCTAAAGAGGCACTAAACTCTTTAGGGCTTTATGATTTTATAGGCTATTGAAGCTCTCTGTAAGTACTGGAACAACTTGTTTCTTACGAGATACAACACCTTTTAATTCGGCAGTTTTGTTATCAAGTGTAACATTAAATGCTTTTTCAACTGCTTCAGTTTTTGCACCCACTGCAAGCCCTACAGAATCATTGTTTAGAATGTCTGTAATCACAAGCAAGAATAAATCAAGGCCGTTATCATTGATTTGTTGATTCATTACTTCCTCTAGCTCACTCTGTCTTGAAAGAACATCTTGAGGGTCCACAACATTAACCTGTGCAATTTGAACTTTGTTACCGTTCATTGAAAATTCTTTAGAATCTAGGGAAACTAATTGCTCGGCTGTTTTGTCACTCACATTAGCACCAGCCTTTAACATTTCAAGACCGTAGTTATCAGCATCGACACCTGCAATCTCAGCTAGTTCCCGCGCAGCTTTTACATCTTCGTCTGTACAAGTTGGTGATTTAAATAGGAGTGAATCTGAAATGATTGCAGATAGCATTAAACCAGCAATTTCTTTTGTAATCTCTACATTATTTTCTTTATATAGCTTATTAAGGATTGTAGCTGTACAACCAACAGGCTCTACGCGGAAATATAATGGATCACTAGTTTCAAAATTTGCAACACGATGATGGTCGATTACTTCTTTGATTTTTACATTTTCAAGTCCGTCGGCACTTTGTTGACGTTCATTATGGTCAACTAGAATTACGGATTGAACTTCATTTGCTACATTCTCCACTAAACGAGGTGCTTCTGCTTTAAAATAATCCAATGCATATTGAGTCTCACCGTTTATTTCTCCTAAGCGAACTGGTTCAGCGTTCAAACCAAGATTCTTTTTTAATTCCGCATATGCGATTGCGGAACAAATTGTATCAGTGTCTGGATTCTTATGACCAAATACAAGTACTTTTTCCATTTATTCATTACTCCTTATTGCTTAATATGTATGATGTACTCTCTCATTTTACACAAAGATTCGTAGAGATTAAACAATTTTGGCCATTTTTATTCATTTTCTTCCTCTAAATGTGTTTTGCAAAATTCTTTCACAATTGTTTCTTCATCTTCCTCAAGTTCAAAATCAAGCACTTTTTGAGTACTTTTTTCATAAAAATAATATTGGGCAATTCGCTCACTATTTGTGTCAACCGCATAAATCACTTTTAATTCAATTCCATTTTCAGAATATAATTCATCATCCTCTGGTACTTCAATGTCTAGAAAGAACTCGTATCGCTCACCTTCTAAAATCCCAGTAGGATCCTTTAATTTTTCAACCGTATATCCAGTAATATTCATAAATTTTCCACCCTTCCATTTGAATTGAGTCCGTACCTATTATACACATTCTTTCCTTAATGGTGAAAAAATTGTCCTCATTCATCGTGTTTTTGGGAACCTTATACATTTGACACATAGGACATCCTTTGAATAAATAGAATATTATTATATCCCATTGGAAGAGGAGTTGTTGTTAAATGACGCTACTTAATAAAATCGCATTATTCTTTGTCATATTATACTCCGGTATTATCTTGATGAATACGTATTTAGGGGAAACAGAAAGAGTACAATCGAATGTTGTCATCTTTATGTTAAATGGCTTTGCTTATATCGTGTCTGCAATGGAACTGGAAAAAGAGAAAAATCATTTTCGTGGAAGTCAATCTACAGCATAAAAAACGACCGCTTCGTTATTAAGCGGCCGTTTTTTTATTCATATTTTGATTGCGTAGCGAACTTTCTTTTAATATGTTCTGCAAAATTCTCTAGCAACTTAACTGAGTTTATATCTGTTTCAAATAAAGGGATATAAAATTTTTGTTGAGTTGGAAATTCTTGTTCAATTTTTGAAATATATTCTCGTTCATTATTCTTGCGTTTTTTCAGAAATTCCCCATCGATATTTTCCGCTAAGAATTTATTAATAAACAGTGTATTGACTCTTATATCATGCCTATCTAGTAATCTTAATGCATTTGCTGTTTCGATGATTGGCAGTCTCTCTGGGTTAAGGACGAAAATAAACCCAGTTATGTCTTTGTTTAAAATGATTTCCCTTACAGCACTAAAGCGTTCTTTCCTTCTCTGCAACACTTTATAAATAGGATCATCAATTGGTTCGCCGTCATTTAACAACTGTGTATAGGTATCATTTCTCTTCCTTCTTCTCTCGAGCATTCCATCAATCCAAACACTCATTAATTCAGGAAGAGTAAGTAATCGAATTGTGTGTCCAGTAGGTGCCGTATCAAATATTATTGTATCATAGTGTCTACCTTCATCGAGAATGATAGAAACGATACGATCAAATAGGGCCGCCTCTTCTGCCCCTGGGGAGGAACTAGCAGCATCAATTTGCCGATTAACCTCATCTTGCATGTGTGAACTAACTACAACCTGTATGTTTTCTTTTACGGTTTTAATATATTTTCTAGATTCAATTTCTGGATCAATTTCAATTGCATCCATACCCGGGTATACCTCAAGGGCTTGGTTCTTCAAGGATTTGTGAAAAATATCCCCGACATTATGAGCAGGATCGGTCGATACGAGTAAGGTTTTATGGTCATTTTGGGCATGTAAAATTGCTAATGCTGCAGCACTCGTTGACTTTCCTACCCCTCCTTTTCCACCAACAAATACAATCTTTCTATCTCCAATCATTTTGTTCCCTCCATTTAACAACAGCGAATGCCTGTAAGCGGAGATTTCTCCATCCCCATTCGCAAATGCCAGTCATGAAATTTTTCAAGCATATAAGGATAAAGCTCCAATGTATAGTAAAAAGCAGGGTTTGGGAGTCCGAGAGTTTCAGATAAACATAGAAGTAAGAAAAGGTCATCTTCATTTCTTAACTCTCGTGCAATTTCTGTACGATGATTTACTGAAAGAATCTCATCATATAATTGGAGCATTCTCTTCAATGCTTCTATTCCCTTCATTCTTTCACCTTCTTTACATAAAGTGAAAAAGGAAGCCCTCTACATCAAGGATTCCTTTTTCAAACGGGTATCTACATCTTTGAATCAATATTATGTGGTGTATCCTTATTACTTAATTCTTTAAATGCAATTAATACAATCCATACGGCAAAAATTAAAATGATACTTCCGAGAATAAATAATAGTAAATTGGTATCGGTACCTCCTACACCTGCCCAGTCAAATATAACTTGTTGGACCATTGCCCAGACGGTCATGACAAGCAGGAAAAGCATTGGGATAAGAGTAACTAAATAATTTCTACCTAGTCGTTTTAACCATACAGAAATTAACATTAAACTAATAGCCGCCAATAGCTGGTTAGAGGTTCCAAACAATGGCCATAATACATATCCACCAGAACCAAACCCGTTAGGTCCCTTCGGTAAAAGTACTAACGCGGCACTCGTAACAACAGCAACTGTTGTAGCAATATGTGCTTTTTGAAGTGTAGGAAGCTTATATTCAGCTCCTAGCTCTGCAATAATATATCTCATTAAACGGACAGACGAGTCCAACGTTGTTGCAGCAAAGCTAACAACGATTATCGCAATAATCGTGGCTGCAATATCGGCAGGAATACCTATCCCCGTAGCTAACTGTGCTCCACCTGAAATAAAGTTTCCTAGTCCACCAGAATTCGCTGCTGCAAAACTACTATATGCTGCTTTAAAGTCTCCAGCATTTGCAAACAAAGTAACACAAGCAATGATTGATATTAAGGCAAGGAATCCTTCCCCTACAGCACCAAAATATCCTACAAAGCGAGCATCAGTCTCTTTATCTAATTGCTTTGATGATGTACCTGAAGATACAAGTCCATGGAAGCCAGAGATTGCACCACAGGCAATGGTGATAAACATGAGTGGTAACCATGATTTATCTGTTGCATCCGGATTCATCATAGGAGCTGTTACATCTGGATTTAAAAATACAAGCCCCAAATACATTATTCCTAACCCAATTACGAGTTGGTGAGAGTTGATATAGTCTCTCGGTTGAAGTAATTTCCATACAGGTAGTGTCGAGGCAAAATAGCAATATACCATTAGGATAACAATCCAAACAAAGAATGCCATAGAAACTCCGCTTAGACCAAATAATGTCGTAGCTTCTGCTCCTCCAAAATAGCTTACAAGATCAATTTGTAATGCAGGAATCTTACTTGTTAGAACGGCTGAACCATACATGATAATGAGTGACACAATGGATGGCAGTAACATACTTCCTTTTTTTCTGTAAACTGCATACCCAATCCAAATGGCAAGTGGTATTTCAATAAATACAGGAATGACACTTGCCGGAAATTTGATAAAGAGATTTGAAATTACCCATGCAAATACAGCGTTTACCATCAACACCAAGATCAAAATGATAAATAAAAATAAGAGCTTTGCTTTTTTTCCGATCAATTTATCTGCAAGTGTACCTACAGACTGCCCCTTGTTTCGGACTGAAAGGACAAGTGTACCAAAATCATGTACTCCTGCAGCAAAAACAGTCCCTAACACAACCCATAATAACGCAGGTCCCCAGCCCCAATAAACAGCTATTGCAGGACCTACTATAGGTGCTGCACCTGCAACAGAAGTGAAATGATGCCCCCATAAAACATGTTTCTTAGTTGGTACAAAATCAACACCATCGTTAAACTCGTGGGCAGGTGTAACGAAATTTGGATCAAGGCGATAAATCTTTTCAGCAACAAATTTTGAATAATAACGATAGCCTAAAATAAAAACAATAGTACCAAACACTGCTAACCATATTGCACTCAAGCTAATCCCTCCAATACAATTTTTATTAGTGGTATTGAACCTTAATGCTCATTTATATGTTAATGGCCTATTGTAAGCGTTGTCAATACCATTATCTAAAAAATCAATATATTCAAAAAACGACAAAAATAGTAGTAATATTATTTCAAAACGCTTACTCAATTCTATTATGGACATGCAAAAACCCGCGAAAGGTTTATGCTCCTTCGCGGGCTTTTTTGTTCGTTATGAAAGTAATGCACGATCATTTGTCATTTTCGCGCCTCTGATTCGTTGGAACTCATTTAGTAATTGATCAATTGTTAAATTTGCTTTTTCCTGTTCATTAACCTCTAATATGATTTGTCCTTTATCCATCATGATCAGACGGTTCCCTAAATCTAGAGCTTGCTGCATATTATGTGTGACCATTAATGTTGTTAAATTGTATTTTTCGACGATTTCTTTGGTTAAGTTTGTGATTAACTCTGCACGAGCTGGATCAAGTGCTGCTGTGTGCTCATCGAGCAACAATATTTTCGGTTCAGTGAAGGTAGCCATTAATAGCGATAATGCTTGTCGTTCCCCTCCTGATAACAATCCCACTTTTGCAGATAAGCGATTTTCTAATCCAAGGTTTAGTGATTGGAGAACCTCTCTAAAGTAGTCCTTGCGGTTTTTTGTTACTCCTCTTCGTAAGGTCCGCGTTTTATTTCGTGAATATGCCATTGCAAGATTTTCTTCAATGGTCATATTTGGCGCAGTACCTGCCATTGGATCCTGGAATACACGCCCAATAAGCTTAGCCCGTTTATGTTCTGGTAAGAATGTAACATCCTTTCCAGCAATATTAACTGAGCCAGCATCCGGTATGAGCACGCCCGATATTACATTCATTAATGTTGATTTACCAGCACCATTACTACCAATTACAGTTACAAAATCGCCTTCTTTTAACTGTAGATTGGTCCAATCCAAAGCGATCTTTTCGTCGGGTGTACCTTCATTAAAGATTTTATGAATTTGATTTAAGTGTAGCACTTGCTTCACCCTCGCTTTCTGAAGGTACGTTTTTCATTCGTACAAGTTGTTGTCGTTTTGCTCGTCTGCTCTTCTCTTTTGTTCCTTCAAGAATTTTTGGTAGGACAAGTGCAATGATTACGATGATGGCAGTAATCAATTTCATATCTCCAGGTTGTAGGAACTCAACTCTTAATGCTAAGGATACAACGATACGATAAATAATAGCACCACCAATTACTGCAAGTGTTGCTCGTGCAATCGTTTTGGCACCAAAAAGGGCTTCACCAATAATAACGGATGCTAAACCAATAACAATCATCCCAATACCCATTCCAACATCGGCAAAACCACCTTGTTGTGCAATGAGTGATCCTGAGAATGCTACAAGCGCATTTGATAGACCTAATCCAAGAATCGTCATTAAGTTTGTATTAGCAGAAAAGCTGGAAATCATTTTTTTGTTGTCTCCAGTAGCTCTCACTGCAAGACCGATTTCTGTTCGTAGGAAAAGATCAATTAAAAACTTAATCACAAGTGTAACAACAATCATAAATAATAAAATGCCCCAGGTCTTTGGTAGGCTATCTCCAAGACCGAATGCTGTTAACATTGAATTAAACAATGAATCTAATCCTAGTGATGCAGATATATCAGATACGTTTGTAAAAGTTGTATCTATATTTAATAATGAAACATTTGATTTACCCATAATTCGAAGATTGACTGAATAAAGGGCAATCATCATCAAAATACCAGCTAGTAATGCATTAATTTTTCCTACCGTGTGTAGTAATCCCGTAATACTACCAGCAATAAATCCAGCAACAAGGGCAAAAAGTGTTGCGATAAAAGGATTTACTCCATTCGTAATCAAAATGGCGGAAACAGCAGCTCCTGTAACGAAGCTGCCGTCGACCGTCAAGTCTGGAAAATCTAGTATACGGAAGGACAGGTAAACACCAATTGCCATGATTGCATAGATGATTCCTGATTCAAATGCCCCAAATAATGCTGTAAACATGTTGAATCATCCTTTCTTTAAGTACTGTTCAAAAAGGAGGATGAAAAGGACCAAGAAGTTCGAGGCGGCGAAGTTTTGAGTACCGGAACGTATGTAGTTGATACGTGAGGAACGCAAAAACAAGCCAACGAAGAAATTCGATGTGTCATTTTCACCGGACTTTTTGAACATCATTGTTTATTCACCTTCGTAGATGTCAGCAATTTCTTCCCATTCAGGTTTAATTTCAATTCCTTGCTCTTCCGCTGCTTTTTTATTAATGAAAAGCTGTAGACTGTTTGGAAGTTCAACTGGAATTTCAGAAGCCTTCTTCTCACCTTTTAGAATGGCAGCAGCCATAAGACCAGATTGATATCCAATATCGTAGTATTCAAATCCACTTGCAGCAAAACCACCAGCTTTCATTGAATCAAGTTCACCAACGAACAGTGGAATATCTTCCTCATTAGCTACAGCTATGATTGAATCTAAAGCTTGAACTGCAGTGTTATCTGTTGGAATATAGATTGCATCAACACGGCCTACTAAGCTTTGAGCAGCTTGATTCACTTCAGCAGTTGTAGATACAGAAACTTCTACTAATTCCGCACCGCCTTGTTCTGCAAATTCTTTCACTTGTTCAACCTGTACAACAGAGTTTTGTTCACCAGAGTTATAGATGACTCCGATCTTTTTCGCTCCCATTTCACCAGTGATGAAGTCAATTGTTGTTTTAGTAGCATCTGGGTGGTTATCAGTTGTACCCGTAATATTTTCGCCTGGCTTATCAAAAGCTTCTACTAAACCAGCACCAACAGGGTCTGTTACTGATGTGAAAATGATAGGAATTTCACTAGTTGCATTTAGTGCAGCCATTGCACTAGGCGTTGCGTTTGCAAAGATTAAGTCCACTTTGCTACCGACAAGGTTTTGTGCAATTGTTGCTGTGTTACTTTGCTCACCTTGCGCATTTTGGAAATCAAATTTTAAATTATCGCCTTCTTTAAACCCTTCATCTTCTAACGCTTTTTTGAAACCTTCTGTTGCAGCATCTAAAGAAGTATGTGGTGCATATTGTGTAATACCAACTACAACTTGATCTTTTGCACTGCTGCCGCCAGTAGTATCCTTTGAAGTACCATCGGTCTCTTCACTCCCGCATCCTGCTAAAGCAAGGAAGCCCGCTAATACCACTCCAAGCATTTTTGTTGAACCTTTCATTGCATATCCCCCCGAAATTTCTTTACTCTTTTTTGATTTTCTAGTAAGCTATTACTTTACTAGAATAATAATTTTCATACACTTTAACTTTACTGCATAAAAGCGAAAAAGCGTTAATGTATGCCATTGGTTAATCGTAATATTATCATTCTAGGCGCCTTCCGTCAATTATTTTCTGAAGATTTTACACTTTCAGCTTATAATTTTTTTTTAATTGCGTAAAAAGATATTTTGTTTTCTTATGATAATACGTTTTATTTTATTTCACGTTACAAAAAATATAATAATATGAGTTGCAATGGAGGTATTTGATTGAAGCAAACGGCACAATGGTCATCAAAATTAAGCTTTATTTTAGCAGCAGCAGGATCTGCAATCGGATTAGGGGCGATTTGGAAATTTCCTTATGTGGCAGGTACTAGCGGTGGTGGAATTTTTTTCATTATTTTTCTTATATTCACTTTGTTAATAGGTTTACCCCTTTTATTAGCTGAATTTGTAATTGGTAGAAAGACTCAAAAAAATGCGATTCAATCTTTTAAAGAATTAGCACCACGAACGAACTGGCATATCGTTGGTCGATTAGGTTTTTTTACAAATGCGGTTTTACTTTCTTTTTATAGTGTTGTTGGTGGCTGGATTTTAATTTATTTGGTAAGTGGCAGTATTGGTAAATTAAATGGTTTAACGGAATCTGAGTATGGTGCGTATTTTGGAGAAACCATTGCAAATCCATTTCTAGTTGTGCTCGCACAACTATTATTTATGTTAATTACGATTCTTGTAGTTGCAAAAGGAGTCCAGGCTGGTATTGAGAAGGCGAGTAAATGGATGATGCCTGCACTTTTTATTCTTTTCATCGTTATTATTTTTCGTTCAATCACGCTTGGAGGTTCTCTTGAAGGAATCCTGTTTATTTTAAAACCTTCTATTTCATCACTTACTTCTGATACTGTTCTTTTTGCACTTGGTCAATCCTTTTTTGCTCTTAGTGTTGGGGCTTGTACAATGTTAACTTATAGCTCTTATCTTTCGAAGAAGGAAAACATGGTACAGTCAGCGTTCTCGATTGTGGGGTTAAATATTCTCGTTACACTATTGGCAGGGTTAGCAATATTTCCAGCTGTTTTTGCTTTTGGATTAGAGCCTGATGCTGGGCCTGTACTCTTATTTAATGTGTTACCTACTGTCTTTGGAAAAATGCCTTTTGGTATTTTATTTTTATTAGCATTCCTGCTTTTATTTTTATTTGCTACTCTTACGTCCGCTTTTTCGATGCTTGAGTTAATTGTAGCAATCTTGTCAAAGGAGAACGAACAGAAACGAAAAAACATTGCGTGGATGGCAGGAATAGCAATCTTTTTACTGGGTGTCCCATCTGCCCTTTCTTTCGGAGTATTAAGCGATGTTAGTTTATTTGGAAAATCCATTTTTGATCTTGCTGACTTTCTTGTAAGTAACATTCTTTTACCTATTGGGGCTTTTTTTATATCGATTTTCGTGTCATTTATAGTTCCGCGAGAAGCACTCTATAAAGAATTGCAAATGGGCAGCAAATTTCCGATTATTGTGATACAGGTTTGGTTCTGTTTAATTCGCTATGTTGTTCCAATTGTAATTATCATTGTATTTTTAGATAGTCTGGGTGTTATTTAAAAAAGGTGTTCCAAATTTAATTGGAACACCTTTTTCTTACTCTTCTTTTTTGTCCTTATCTTCTGTAGCAATATTGTTAATAACCTTTATTCTCATGATTCGTTTCTCATCCATTGCATCAACTTTAAAAGTATGATTTTCGTATTCAATCTCTGGGAAAGTATCTCCTGAAGGTATATATCCCAATTGGCCAATCACAAAGCCGCTTAAGGTATCATATTCATCTGTTGGAAGATTAACCTTTAGAATATCCTCTACTTCATATAAGTTAATCGTCCCAGCCATGGAGTATGTCATATCATCTAGCTGAATGTATTCTTCATCCTCAATTGTATAATCGTCATATTCGTCAAAAATATTTCCGACGATTTCTTCAATTAAATCCTCAATCGTAACAATCCCATCTGTTCCACCATATTCATCGATAACAATGGCCATATGGATATTATTTTTTTGCAATTCCTTAAATAATTCATTCGTGTGTTTGGATTCCAATACAAAATAAGGATCTCTTAGCAGGTCTTTTAAGTTAAACGATACATCATCACAGTCATCAACAAACTTTATTAATTCTTTCGAATGTAGAATTCCAACTATCTGATCAATACTCTCATCATAAACAGGAAAACGTGTGTATTTTTCTACTGTTACGAGGTGAATAATTTCTTTCAATGTATAATCAAGCGGTATTCCTATAATATTCGTACGATGTGTCATGATGTCCGACACTGTTTTATTATCAAACTCAAAAATATTGTTGATCATAATTTTTTCTGATTCTTGAATAGTCCCTCTTTCTTTACCAACATCGACCATCATCCGAATTTCTTCTTCTGTTACATTTTCATCCTCTGCATTGGGATCGACACCAAATAATCGAACAATTCCATTTGTTGATATCGTTAGTAGCTTAACAAAGGGCAGTGTAATCTTGGATAAAAGCGTTAAAGGTCTAGCAGCAATTAATGAGATTTCCTCTGCTTTTTGTAACGCCAGCCTTTTTGGTACCAGTTCTCCTATTACTAATGTAAAGTACGATAGTATGAGTGTTATGACTACAACTGAAATTGTATCCAGAAGAGCTGGTGCAATTGGGACTTCAAGGTCAATTAACCATTTAGTTAAATATGTAGCAAAGCTTCCAGCAGCAAATGCACTCGCTAAAAAACCTGCTAATGTAATACCTATTTGTATTGTTGCTAAAAATCCACTTGGGTTCGATAGTAGTCTGTGTAACAAAATAGCTTTCTTATCCCCACTGTCAGCCATCAATTTTACTTTATTATCATTTAGTGAGACCATTGCCATTTCAGATGCTGCAAAAAAGGAATTTAATAAGATCAAAAGAACCAGGATTAAAATCTCAGCAAGCATTTTTAGTACCTCCAAGCGTTGGAAAGAAACATTTATTTATTTTCTTAAATTCCCCTTCTTTTCATAGCATTATGCTTTATATAAAACGATTGGTTTTTTTAAAAAAATATCTACTTTGTTGATTGACAGAATATAAATAGGACATTATAATTTATCTTAAAGTAATATATCTTGAATTTAAGATTTATGATTCTAAAATAACTTTTTGGGGGATATTAATATGGCAAACACAAAATGGGCAGTTGACGCATCACACAGTAGTATTGATTTTTCAGTAAAGCATATGATGATTGCAAAGGTGAAAGGTTCATTTGAGAGCTTTGAGGCTACTATTGAAGCAAATCCTGCGGACTTAACATCAGCAAATATTGAATTCAAAGTTGATCTTGCAAGTGTAAATACAAAGAATGGTGATCGTGATAACCACCTTCGTTCTGCTGATTTCTTTGATGTAGAAAATCATCCAGAAATGACTTTCAAATCTACTTCTATCGTAAAAACGGATGATGATGAATACAATGTTACTGGTGATTTAACAATTCGTGGTACTACTAAATCTGAAACGTTCCAGGTTGTATTTGAAGGTGCAGGCAAAGATCCATGGGGCAACGAAAAAGTAGGTTTCAGTGCAACAGGAAAGATCAATCGTAGCGATTATGGTTTAGTGTGGAATGCTGCCCTTGAAACAGGTGGCGTTCTTGTTGGGGACCAAATTAAAATTTCTATTGAAATCGAAGCTGGAAAAGCTGAATAAAACAATGTAATGAGCAGGCCATTGAGGCCTGCTCTTAATAGTTGTATAGTAATGTAACGACTTTATCTTCAATTGGCTTTCCATGCGCATCATTCATTAAATTGTTTAAAAGAATAGAAAAGATAAGGTCTTCCCCACTCTTCGTCTTAATATACCCAGATAATGAACTCACGGTTCGAATTGTTCCAGTTTTCGCTTTTACCTTCCCGGCCATATCAGGATTGTTCATGCGATAACGTAATGATCCACCCACAAGTCGTTCACTATTGCCTGCTACAGGTAATGCTTCTAAGTAAGTAGGAAACCAAGATTGCTTTTGAGCATGATAAAGCAACTTGGATATGTCGTTGGCGGACACTAAATTAACATGTGAAATTCCTGAGCCATCTCTAATGACCATACTACTTGGGTCCACTCCGATTTTTCGAAGCTCATCTTTTACAACAGCAATCCCTTTATCCCAACTCCCTTCCCCTTTACGAATACGTCCCATTTCTTTTACGAGTGTTTCACCGTGTCCATTATTACTTAATTTCATAAAAGGAATGAGGAGTTCTTTTAATGGAATGGATTGATCAATTGCAAGTAGTTCTGCATCTTCTGGAGTTTTTGCAAGGCCATCTGTTCCAATCACATGGATTCCGTTCTTCGCTAATGCATGCTTGAACAAATCCAATGTATAGCCTGTAGGTTCCCACACCGTCATCCATTCTTGTACCGATTGTGCATTGACAGGTATTGTACCTTCAATCGTAATCACATTTTCTCCATGTTCACGAATGATATCGATGTCTTTTTTCTCTTCTTTTTGTACCGTTTTTGTGTTATTGATGATTTTGACATATTTGTTCGTGGGTTGGACTGAAATTTCAGCTTTGGTTCCCGCTTTCTTTCCAGGTGCTACCTCGACAATTAAAGTTCCTGAATCATAATCTTTATTCGGAGAGGCTGTTAACCCTGAAACAGCTGAACCATAATAATAAGTCTCATCGCTCCAGGTTAAATCAATTGAATAACGCTCATCATCATACCAAGAATCATCCGCGATAATATTTCCAAAAATCACATCAACTCCAGATTTCTTGATTTTCTTTGCAAGTAAATCTAAATCTTGTTGGAGTAATGTTGGATCTCCTTTCCCTTTCAAATAGAGATTACCTGTTAATTTATTACCCTCAAGCTTCCCATCTGTGAGAACTTCAGTTGAGAACTGATAATTCTCACCAAGAGCAGATAATGCCGTTGCTGCTGTAATTAGTTTTAAATTGGACGCAGGTCGAAGTCTAACATCTCCAGCATGTTGATATAAGATTTCTCCACTTTTTGCTGACCTAATACTTATTCCAGCAATTGCACCTTTGAGGTTGGGTTCATTGAGAACAAGTTGATTAAGTTGTGCAAGCACTTGTTTTTGGTTTGCGTTAGCATTTGCTATTTCTTGTTGTGGGTGGATAGAAGGCATAAAAGTTATTGCAAGTAATAGTACAGCAGTTAGTATAAGATTTTTCGTTCGAATAATGGTTTTCCTCCCTTTTCTTTTTCTATTGTACAAGTATGGAATCTTTACCATATTTTATACAATAATGGAGGTAATATGAAGAACGATTTGTTATTTATTTGCATAAAAAAAGCATCCCAACTTAGATGCTTTATAACTAACTTATAAAAATACAAAATAAATAACAGCGGCTAGTACAATTCGGTAGATGGCAAATGGTAATAGCTTAATTTTATCGATGAGGCGTAGGAAGAAGCGAATTGAAATTAGAGCAAATACGAATGCACTAATAAATCCTGCAATAAATACTGGAAGTGCGTCCATTGAAAAATACTCTATGTTTTTTAGAAGCGATATTCCACTTGCTCCTGCCATGATTGGAACAGCCATGATGAATGTAAAATCTGCAGCTGCTCTATGGCTAAGTCCTACTAATACACCACCGGAGATGGTCGCACCTGAACGTGAGAATCCTGGCCAAAGTGATAAACATTGAATAAGACCAACTGTTAATGCTTGTTTATACGTAATTTGATCTACAGTTTGCGTATTTGGATGTTTAGCACTATATCGGTCAGCGACAATCATTAGGATTGCACCTATCACTAGTCCAATTAATACAGTTTCAGTTGTGAATAAATATTCATCAATTGTATCTTCAAATAATACTCCAAGGACACCTGCAGGAATTAACCCTACAATAATATGTGTTAAACGTAAGTGTTTTGCTCCAACTGGAACAATTTTGTTTTTTCGATTAAGTCCAAGTAAGTCAATAAATCGGTCTTTAAACACGACAACAACAGCTAGTATGGAGCCGAGTTGAATCACAACTTTGAACGTGTTCGCTGGATATTTTCCAAGAAACTCCTCTGTTTTTAGCCACATATCATCGACAATAATCATGTGACCTGTCGAGGAGACTGGGGCAAATTCTGTTAAGCCTTCAACCAGTCCTAAAATAATCGCTTTAATGATTTCAATAATTTCCATCAGACGTAAAGTACTCCTTTTTTAAATGTCTAGATTCAGGCGCCTATTAGACGTGCGCCCGAAACATTTTTAATTATCTCGTTTTTGATTTTCTCTTGGTGAAAAATATAACAAGAAATCCAATTCCCGCTAATGCAATCAATGCATAAGTGATATTCGAGTAAATGTCCATGTAATGAACAATAACGTCCCAAGATTCACCAAATGCAGCTCCTAGCATCACAAGAATCACATTCCAAATTAATGTTCCAAGCGTTGTAAAGAGAATGAACATCCAAAAGTTCATATTGGACATCCCTGCTGGAATGGAAATTAAGCTCCTGATTAATGGAACCATCCGGCAGAAAAATACAGTCCAATATCCATATTTATCGAACCAAGCATCTGCTTTATAGATATCCTCTTTTGTTACTCGTAAAATGCGACCATAGCGGTCAACAATTTTCTCTAATCGCTCAACATCAAGTAAGCGTCCAATTCCATATAGAATAATCGCACCTACAACTGATCCCAGTGTTGCAGCAACAATAACCCCTGCCACGGTTAATTTCGTGATTGTGGTCATAAATCCGCCTGCGGTTAAAATCACCTCAGAAGGAATGGGTGGGAAGATATTTTCTAGTGCAATTAATAGAAAAATTCCAACATACCCAAATTGATCCATAAAATCTGTTATCCAATTATCCATTTTTACCTCCAAATAAGATGCTACAAAGTCAATTCTATAGCATACCTATTGTAATCTATGTTTGTCCTTCTTTAAAGTATTCCTTTAAATTTTTTCCTATCAATGAATTTCCAAAACAACCGGACAGTGGTCACTTCCCATGATGTGTGAGTGAATATGGGAATCTTTTAGACGGTCTTTAAATTGTTCAGATACAATAAAATAGTCGATTCTCCACCCAATATTTTTTTCACGCACATTTCGCATGTAGCTCCACCATGTATATTGATCGGTTATGTCTGGATAAAAATATCTGAAGGAATCAATGAATCCAGAATTGAGTAAATTGGTCATTTTTCCACGCTCTTCATCGGTAAATCCAGAATTTCCTCGATTTGATTTTGCATTCTTTAGGTCAATTTCCATATGAGCAACATTCAAATCACCACACATAATGATTGGCTTGCTCTCATTTAATTGAGTAAGATAAGCAAGCATACGGTCTTCCCATTCAAGCCGGAAGTTCAGTCTTGCTAGATCCCTTTGTGAATTCGGTGTATAGACATTAATTAAATAAAAATCTTCGAATTCTAATGTAAGAATTCTTCCCTCTGATTCTTCGTTTTCATCTCCAACACCATATGAAACCGAAAGGGGCTTTACTTTTGAAAAAACAGCAGTTCCTGAATAGCCCTTCTTAAGCGCATAGTTCCAATATTGATGGTAGCCTTCAAGGTCTAGTTCAATTTGACCTTCCTGAAGTTTTGTTTCCTGCACGCAAAAAATATCAGCATCCATTTCATTAAAATAATCCAAAAAGCCTTTTTTAACACATGCTCGTAATCCATTTACATTCCAAGATACAAGTTTCATAATCTATAAAGCTTCCTCTCTTTGTTACTCCTCATATATCATTTTTCTCGTCATTCCTCCATCTACGACGAGATTAATCCCCGTAACAAAATTATTTTTCGAATCGGTTAGATATAGACATGCATTTGCAATGTCAGTTGGAGTACCGACCCGCTTAGAAAAGTGTTGGTCATGGTCTTCTTTACGAAGTTCTTCATAATTACCTGTTTCTATCCAACCTGGTGAAATGGCATTTACTGTTATCTGATACTCTGAAAATGAAGCAGCAAGTGCGTGAGTAATTGCAACGATTCCACCCTTTGTTGCTGCATATCCTTCTGAATGGGCTTCAGACATCAAGGCCCTTGTTGACGCAATATTAACGATTGAGCCGCCAAATTGCTTCATATATCTTGCAGCTTCTCTCGAGCATAAGAAAACACTTCGTAAATTCGTATGAATCACGTCATCCCATTCTTCAACAGTGACATCGAATGGTGATTTAAACAAACCTTTTCCTGCATTGTTTATTAAAATATCAATTTTACCATAGGTTTGATAGGTTTGGTTTATCAAATTTTTGATATCCTGCTCAATTCTTACATCTGTTTTAATAAACATGGCTTCCTTACCTTGTTCCTGAAGTTCAAGGGTTTGTTTTGTTCCTGCCTCTACATCAATATCTGCTAAGATAACTTTATCTCCATTATTTGCGTAACTATTCGCTATACCTCTGCCAATTCCATTTGCTGCACCAGTAACAATGACAACACGATTCATTTATTTCACCAGCCCATTTTTCATAGTTTCAAAAACTTTCCTTTTTCATTATAAACGACGAAGCCGTTCTGGCAAAATAAAACAGAGATTCAGGTGTTACAAGAATGATAAGATATATACTGGGGAGTGAGGTTATTGAGGAAAAGAATAATTGTATTTCTATTCGTATTATGTAGCCTTCCAATTCTACTAAGCTTAGACCCTATCACGTATAACGCTTCATATTATGCTAAATACGAATCACCAAATGGAGTTCTATTTCTAAGCTATTCAGAAAACTGGAATGAGCAACAATTAGAGGAACTTTATCAGGAACTAATAAAAAACAAACACGGTGAGGAAATGAACCTGTTACAAGAAGTTCGCGTCATGGATGGTCCATCACCTTCAAATAATAGTATTACAGGAATCTATCATCCGTTTATTAGCAGCATTACGCTTTATAAAGGAAATGAACATACAAACGCTCGAGAATACCGAGATACGTTATCACATGAGTATGGTCATCATTTTGCATACTATTATTTTCCATCGCATCATTTTCCTTTTTCAAAGTGGTCAAAGCTAAGAGGGTTAGATGATATACCTGTTAAATGGTCTTCATTTTTTAATTACTCCATCTCAGCACATGAGTGGTACCCGCAGGAAATTTTTGCTGACGATTATGTTCTATTATATGGGGCAATCAATGAAGTAGATCGAGATGATGTCTATTCGAATGAAGCGTTTTATATGCGAACCGAGCATGAAAATCAGCTACTTACGAATGTCTTAGGAAATCAAGAATTGCAACAATTTATTGAACGAGAAACTGGAATAATGATCGATGATAACCGGAAATTGAAAACCCCTAAGTTGTCTTTAGTTACGGATGACAGTTTGACCTTTGATATCGAAAAAAAGGAGAATGTGGCTTATCGGTTAAATCTTGCAGACTATGAATATTATGAAATTACGGATGACAAAAGTGGATCTGTTACTTTTCCAAATATCGAATTGCAAGAAAACGAAGTTATTTCTATAGATGTTCTTGATTTGGAAACGTCAATAGGTTTTCGTACGGATGATATCCGACTTCATTTGGAAGATTAGATAGAAAATTATCCGCATTTCATTATATAATATAAATAGAGAGTTTTTTGAAAGGCGGTAATGACGATTCCAACACCAAGTATGGAAGATTATTTAGAAAAAATTTATTTATCGATTCAGCAAAAAGGCTACGCTCGAAGCGTGGATATTGCTTCTTCATTAAATGTCCTCCCTTCCTCCGTTACAAAGATGATGCAAAAGTTGGATGAGGAAGGTTTTGGGATTTATGAAAGATATAGAGGTTTTGTGTTAACCGAAAAAGGAAGCACGATTGCAAAAAAGTTAGTAGAAAAACATGAGATGCTTGAAGACTTTTTAAAAATGATTGGCGTTCAGGATAAGAATATTTATGAAGAAGTTGAAAAGCTCGAACATTATATAAGTAAGGAAACCTCCTTATGCTTATCAACCTTAATTGACTTTTTTGAAGAAAATCCTTCCGCTAAAAAAGAATACCTACAATTTCGAAAAGATAAGATGTAAAAAGCTCAGGATTACCTGAGCTTTCTTATTTCAATTTAATATTGACCTTATCATCTAGATAGGTAGTTCCCCAATAACCGTGAATTTGTAACCACCCAGGAACACTCTCTTCAGTAGAACTCTCTCCATAGACTTCAAGTAATACTTTCGTTTGATAATAACGAGGATGGTCTCCCACATACATATACGCATTTTGGACATACTCATCACGGTTATATATTTTCCCATTCAGGTCAACAAATACACCATCGCTATCCGTCATCCCCATAGACATAGCAGAATTGTTATTTTGTCCTAGTACTTCAAAATGAAGCGATTCAAATTTTCGTCCTTCATTCATTTCAGCTGTAATTTCGATTTTTGTAGGCTCACCTAATTCAACTTTATCAATTGAAATGTCACTACCTTGATATTCAAAGGTTTGTGGAAATGGTTTGTTGATATCTATTTCTACTTTATAGGCATCATTCTTCGTGTAGTATAATGAGCTTAATAAAAGACTGACTTCTTTTGGCTTCTCAAAATAAAGAGAATCAAAAGGTGATTGATAAGTGTTGTATTGCCTATCCCCACCTTGTATAGGAACACTCCATCCAAATGGTTTTGCCTTCTTTTTCTTTGTTTGGATTCCTTCAAAAAACAGTTCATTAATATATTGATCACCACTATATGGTTCAAAACGATATTGAAGAAGCGTGATGGTTGGAGCTATAATCAATTTCTCTATCTCAACTGGAAACCCATCTACTTTGAATTTTTTGTGGACGACATGTTCGAACGATTCTTTCTTCTTAACTGGTATTTCAAAATTCCATTCACCAGGGAAAAACGAACCTTCTCCATAGACATCCATCCATTCAAAGTTTTCAGCATTCTTTTCCATCTTTTGCAGTTTTGAAAGATTCAGTTTTATGGTTTTTGTTTCGGATGAAACGGGTAATAAACTTAGTATTCCCTTAAAGACATCCCCTTCACTTTCAAGGGCTTGAACCGGTAAATGGTTGATGGGAATGGCCTGTTGATCAAAGGTGTTCATTTCCTCTTCTACAAATACACCATTCCAAAAATTAATTCCATATTGTTCACTATTTTCAAGATTTTCAACTTCATAATAGATTAATGTTTGAAAATCATCTGCGATAGCACTTTTTATCGTAACTTTTATTCCATTGCTTTCTTGAACAAGATTAAGTGGTTCCCCGATACCACTTTTTAAGTAAGCTAATAATTGCTCATCCTCTTGATCACGCAGGTCAAGCCAAGAGTAATACATATAAGCAAATCCGTTCGTTACATACCCGATTAAGAGTAGTAAGACGAGTGAAGATGCAATTCCAATACTTATTTTGGTTCGTTTCTGTTTCTTCCTCTTCTTAAATCCTTCGATTTCAATTAACCTTGTCTTCACATCATCAAAAAAATGTGAAGGAACTTCAATCGCATCAGCCTCTTCAATTAGTGAATAAATTGTAGCTTGGAATACTGTTAGACCGCTTTGACAGATTTCACAACTGTGTAAATGAATCTCAAAATCTATTTTAGAAGGACGATCTAATGTTCGGCTCAAATAATCAATGTATTTTTCTTGATAATGACCTTCTTCTCCCCCACTCAAAATCCGAATACCTTTATGTAAATGGGCTTTTACTGTTTCGACAGGGATTTCTAGAATATCGGCTACCTGTTCACGGGGAATGCTAAGAATATATGTTAAAGCGAGAACATCTTTGCTAATTTCATTAAGTTTATCTAGTACACTCTCAACTGTTACTTGCATATTTCTGAGCTTACATTCTTTTATAAAAAGGGAAACAACCCAATTTTCAAAGGAAGCCTGCTTTTTTTTCTTGTTTTTTTCCGCCTGTAGCTTTACCATCACATTGTAAAAAGTCTCTTGAATGTCTTCCGTATTTCCTATATAGATAGAGGCAAGCTTGTACAAGCTTAATTTTCTTTGTTCAAACCAATCGATGATTGAATCCATATTCTTTTGTTGCAACTTCTTTAATAAAATCGGGTCTGTTTCCGTTATGATCACAATGTATGTCGCTCCCTTACCTTTCCTTCTCTCTTTATTTCAACATGAATCGAGCGAATCCCTTCTTTCTAAAAGGCCGTTTTCGCAAACTTTGTTGTTTTTTATAACGTTGACTTCCGCTTCAGGTGGACGCTTTCCGCGGGCGTGGCTTGAGCCTCCTTAACGAGATGTGGAGGCGGCTTGCACAGAAACGAGAAAATTTGGTCACTCCGACAAAGAGGCGTAATTTGCCTCTGAAGGAGGAGTTGAAATTTCTCGAGTTTCTAGCCGCTGCAACTGAACAAGTCGCTGCTGCTCCTGCGGGGTCTCAAATCTCACGCTTTTCCCCGCTGGAGTCGCCACCTTACGCTCCAATCAACTAAGTTTACAATTTTATATCAAAAAGCAACAATCTTATAGAAAAGAGCCTTCTACAATAAAAAAGACTAAATCAGTTTTGATTTAGCCATGACCATCCATTTTATTTCTTTTTCAGATCCTTCGTTTCTTCGTCATATTCCTCTGCAAACTCAGTTTGAAAGCTAGGTCTAATTTGCGGTCTTGTCACTTGTTTCTCATCATTAAGTACCTTATTTTGCATATATGCATGGAAGAGTACTTCACTTATAGCAATTACACCAGCCGCAACAAGAGAGGCTGTGATTAACCCTGATGTATTATCCATGAACATGTAGCTCAATATCCAAATTGCAAAGAAAGATAAGCCAAAATCAGCAATAGTAGCAACGGTATTACCCGCTCTCGGCAGTGTAAATAAATCTCCAACGACGTATGCGAGCCCCGTTACAAGTATACTCATGAGTAGAATTTCTCCAAAGGAAGCACCTCTAAATATTCCAAAAAGGGACAAGAGTACAATAGATATTACGATAAACTTGATTCCTAAAGCCTTAAAGTGCCTCATGAATGAACATCACCCTTAATTCTTATTTAGGTTTATCATTTGATGATGCCCTATAGAATATAAAAGGTAATTTTTGGTTTTAGATAACCTGATTCTCAAATTGACTATGATAGAGGTTATGATAATACCCTTTTTGCTCTAAAAGGGAGAGATGATCCCCTTTTTCGATGATTTCTCCGTCTCTCAAAACAATAATTTGGTCTGCTCTTTCAATCGTATTTAAGCGGTGGGCAATGATGAAGCTTGTCTTCCCCTTCATTAATCGTTGTAGTGCTTCTTGGATTTTCATTTCTGTGACAGTATCAATACTACTTGTTGCTTCATCTAGGATAAGAATGGACGGGCTTGCAAGAATGGCTCTTGCGATTGATAGTAGCTGCTTCTGTCCCTGACTAATGCCACTACCATCTTGGTTTAAAATCGTATGATACTGTTTCGGAAGTTTCATGATAAACGAGTGTGCATTTGCCAATTTTGCAGCTTCTATTACCTCTTCGTCCGTTGCATCTAGTTTCCCATAACGAATATTTTCCAATATAGAGGCTTGGAACAGATAAACATCCTGAAGCACAAAGCCCATATTTTGACGAAGGCTTTCCCTGGTCATGGACGAGGTATTAACTCCTTCAATTTTTATCGAGCCTTCGTCCGGTTCGTAAAATCTGGAAAGTAAATTAATAATCGTTGTTTTCCCAGCACCCGTTGGGCCAACAAAAGCAACTGATTCTCCTACCTTTACTTCAAATGATACATCTTTAATTGTATTGCTACCCTTGTCATAGGCAAAAGAAACATGGTTGAATTCGACCTTACCATCAATTTTATGCATGTTTTTCGCATTGGTTTCGTCATTAGCCTCTACTTCTTCATCTAAAATATCAAATACACGTTCAGCGCCTGCAATAGCGGATAGTAATGTATTGAATTGATTGGCTAAGTCATTCAGTGGACGAGTGAATTGTCTTGAATACTCTGCAAAAATGACAATCGTTCCGATGGTGATATGTCCATTTAAAGCAAGTATCCCACCAATCCCTGCAATGATTGCAAAGCTTAGATTATTTAATACGTTCATAAGTTTCGGGATAAAACCAGAATAAGCTTGTGCATAATAGCCTGCTTTCTTTAGCTTTTCACCCTTTTCTAAAAATTCATTGATCACTTTTTCCTCTTGTGAAAAAGTTTTTACAATTCTTTGACCAGAAATCGTTTCTTCGATATAACCGTTCAGTTCTCCCAAATAACGTTGCTGTTCCTTAAATAGCTTCCCTGTTCGTTTTGTAATCCACTTAATCCCGATGAACATGATAGGGATGATTATCATCGTAATCAGAGTTAACAGAGGGCTTAGCCAGACCATTATCGCTATAGTACCAACCAATGTAAGTAAACTTGAAAAAATTTGAATGACTGACGTATTCAAAGTTGAGCTTACATTTTCAATGTCATTTGTAATTCGGCTCATCAGTTCCCCATGTTGGCGTTTATCAAAAAAGTAAATGGGTAACCGATGTAACTGCTCGAAAAGCTCAGTTCTCATAGAAAAGACTGTATTTTGAGCAATCCCTACCATCCAATAGTTTTGATACCACAGAGAAATGGAATGAAGAATATACACAATTCCTAAACTAAGAAGTACAATGAGGATTCCATTATTGTCTTTTGTTACGATATATTCGTCAATTCCTTTACCTAACAAGTACGGACCAAGGAGACCAAGCCCTGAACTCACGACTACCATAGCTAAGACAGCGATTAATAATTTATTATTGACCGCCAAATAGGACCAAATTCTTTTGACAGTACCCATTCTGTCCTTAGCCTGTTGTGGCTTACTCCCATCATTTTGTTTAAGGCGATTAATTCGCGTTGACATGGGCTTGTCCCCCCTTTCCGAACTGTGTTTCAAAGACTTTTTGATAAAAAGCTGAGGTTTGTAAAAGCTCTTCATGGTTTCCGGAGGCAAGTAATCTTCCATCTTCCAGCAGTAAAATCGTATCAGTTTCCATGGCTGTGTAAATCTTGGAAGTAATGATCAATGTTGTACAGGTGTATTCTTTCAATGCCGTTAATAATTGGGCTTCTGTTCTTAAATCTAATGCACTTGTACTATCGTCCAATAGCAGAATTTTAGGGTTGCGAACAAGTGCTCTCGCAATTGATATACGCTGTTTTTGTCCTCCAGATAAGTTAACTCCTTTTTGACCAATGATGGTATCGTATTGTAATGGAAGCTTTTCAATCGTTTCATGAATTTGGGCCACCTTTGCTGCTTCTATGATTTCTTCCATCGTCGCATCCTGTTTACCCCAGCGTATATTCTCTTTGATCGTTCCCGTGAACAACAATGCCTCTTGAGGAACATAGCCAATTTGTTTTCTCAATTCATCAAGTTTTCGATTCTTCACATCTATCCCGTCAATCTCAACACTTCCATGAATCACATCATATAATCGTGGAATTAATTGAAATAAGGATGTCTTACCTGAACCGGTTGCACCAAGGATTGAGACTATTTCACCTGGCTTAATTAAGAAAGAAATATCATGTAAAACCTTCACGCTTGTTCCAGGATACTTGAAATCAACATGAGAAAATTGAATGCTACCTTCCGGATTTTTCATACTTTTAACATTCTTTGTTGACTCTATTAAGTCAACTTCAGTATCTAATACATCAATGACACGTTCAGATGAAGCTTTTGCTCTTGAAAAATGCATGATAATCCATGAAAATACACCAAGTGCACCGGTAATCCTTGTCGTATAATTGATGACTGCAACAACTTCCCCAACTTGAACATTCCCTTTACTCACATCTATACTTCCAAACCATAGAATCGCAATGATGCTGCCATTCATCAAGAGCAAAAGTACCGGCATTGTCAATTCAATAAGGCGAAGCGATGTTATCGTTTTTTTCTTTAAGTCTTCATTGGCATGTATGAAACGGAATGTTTCATGTTTCCATCGCACAAACGCTTTGATAAGTCGCATCCCCGATAGGTTTTCCCTCATCACTTCATTGACTGTATCTAGTTTTTGTTGAACAGATTGAAATAGCCTTCTTGCTTTTGTCATTACAAAAATAAGAAATAATATTAAAAAAGGGATTGTTAATATTAGCATCATCGATAGCTTGGCATTTACGAGGAATGCCATAACCATTCCAAAAATGATGAGCATCGGTGCCCGAATGGCGATTCGAAGACTCATAAATACGGTATTTTGTAACTGGGTGACATCATTGGTCATTCTCGTAATTAATGTTGCTGTATCAAATTTTTGAAGATTTGCAAAAGAGAAGGATTGAATTTTCCCAAACAATTCTTTTCGAATGTCAAAAGCAAAACTTTGACTGGCATGTGATGCAAAAAAGGAATTTGTTATACCGGATAAAAATGCAAGAAGCGAGATTCCGACCATAATTCCTCCCCACTTCATTACAACAGAAAGATCATTTTGTAGTATACCATCATCAATCACTTTTGCGATTAAAAGCGGTTGCAAGAGTTCCACCGTGAGTTCAACAAAAGTCAAAACAAGAGCAACCGAAATGGCTAGTCGATAGGGTTTTAAATACGAAAAAATTCTAAACATAAGGGCCTCCAAAAGATATACCAACAAATTATTTCAAATTCCGAATTATTTTAATCATACAATAAAATCATATATTATTATAGAAAAAAACACCAAAAGCATCCGCTTTTGATGTTTCAATGATTTTCTAGTTTGTGAGAATATAATTTATTGCTGACCAAAAAGCTAATAATCGTTGCAAGAGTAACTGAAATTAACATATAGAGTATCAAATGATGCATTCCTTTTCCCACATCAACCTGACTTGTAATAAGCATTCCCATAATACTTGCCCCAAAGGTGGTTCCAATGTTTCTTGCAAAGAATTGAAGACTTGTTGACATTCCCTTTTGATGAGCTTCTGCTAATTCTTGTGATCCAATTGTCCCGATTGTAACGACTATTCCGAATGCGAAACCTTGAATCGTTAAAATCATGAAAATATACCAGAAACTTGTGTCTTTATTCATGAAAAATGCAAGAACTGCGGATAATATGAGCAGGCCGTTTCCTAGAAAGATTGTTTTTCGATATCCATATTTTAAGATTAGGTTTCCTGCCGGAACAGATGCAAGCATCCAGGCAACACTCATTCCGAATAGTACGAGTCCACTAACTGTTATTGAAATCCCTTGAACTTCCTGCATAAACAATGGAACATAGTTAGAAAACGCAAAAATACTTAAAAAGATTAAAAATCCATTAATATTCAACCAAGAAATGTTCTTATTCTTTAATATTTCAATTGGGATGAAGCGTTTATCTGATTTTTTCTCGGCGTATATAAATGCAATTAAAAAGAGGATCCCAATTATATTGTAGATTACAAGATTTTCAGTTGTAATGGTGTTCATTAAAAATGCCAGCATACTTCCAGTAAAAAGAAATGCGCTAAGATAATTAAGCGGATTTTTATCCTTAGTAATGTTTTCTTTGTAAGGAATTAAACATAAAAGGACAATGATTCCAATTGGAATATTAATAAAAAATATCCAACGCCATGAAAGTGTCTCTACAAAATAGCCCCCGACAAGCGGTGCGATGACAGCAGCAACTCCCCACATAGCTGAGAAGAACCCTTGAATTTTTCCGCGTTTTTCAATCGAATAAAGGTCACCGGCAATGATCATGGTTAGTGGTGATACTCCACCAGCACCTAAGCCCTGGATTCCACGGTACACGATTAGTTCTACCATCGAATCTGCTAATCCACAAAGTAATGAACCGATTGTAAATAGAATGATAGAAATACTAAATATTTTTTTCCTTCCATAAATATCGGCAAGTTTCCCGAATATTGGTAAGGAAACAGTAGAAAATAAAACATAGATGGCAAACATCCACCCATAAAACTTATATCCACCTAGTGTTTCTGCAATTGTAGGGGCAGTTGTTTGGAGGATTGTCGTATCCATAGCACTGATAAGCATCGCAAGTACAATACTTACTAACACAAATGGTCTAGATTTCATAATGTCTTCCCCTTTTTTACTTTGAATTACTCCATTATACTACAAAAATTGGAAAAAATAAGTTATATGTTTTTCAAAAATATTCTTTACAAACAAGATTTTATAATTAAAATGAGGTTATTTAATGATTCGCATTCTCGCAATTAGTCATCAAAATGAACGTTTAACTGATATCTCGATTACAGAAATAAAGGATATAGATTGTAAATGGTATTGGATTGATTTTAACAGACCAACAGAATCGGAAATTGAAGAATTGTCAAAAACACTTCAATTTCACCCACTGGCTATAGAAGACTGCATCCATGTGTTGCAACGACCTAAATTAGATTTTTACGAAAAAAATACCTTCTTTGTTTCTCACAGTCTTCATCGATTAACACTAGAAAAAGAAGAAATCAATATGTTTCTAGGCGAAGAATATATAGTGACCTTTCATTTATCAGAATTAGGTGAAATAAATGATGTGTGGAATCGATTAATGGTTACTGAAATGATTGAGAATTGGGACCCCTCTCTCGTGTTGTATCATATCATTGATAAGCTGGTTGATAATTATTTTCCTATTGTGTATCAACTTGAAGATACCTTAAATCATATTGAGGATAATTCAAATGAAAAATCGATGGAAGAGCTACTAGATGAACTTTTTGATACGCGTCATAATTTACTTACCTTACGTCATACGGTGATACCAATGAGGGATTTGGTATATCGAATTATCAACTCGCATCGACTTGACTTATTGCAGCATCGAATTGAGTATTTTCATGATATCCATGATCACCTGTTACGTCTAACTGAAAAAATTGATGCGAGCCGAGAGCTTACTGCGGATATACGAGATAGCTATTTGTCATTGAATTCCCATCAAACCAATAAAGTGATGCGCATTTTAACGGTTATAACGACAATTTTCATGCCGTTAACCTTTATAGCTGGTATTTATGGTATGAATTTTAGTCATATGCCTGAACTTACATATAGATATGGGTATTTTGTAATTCAAGCGATTATGATAATAATTGGAATAGGTATGTTCGTGTGGTTTAAGAAAAAAGGTTGGTTTCGGTGAGGTTACGGTATAGATGTTTTTCGAATAAGGGAGAATTCATTTGAGCCGACCAACATATATTTGGTCGGCTCTCCTTTCATTATTTCTTTTTACCCTTATTAGACTTCTCTTTTTCGTAAGATAGTCCAAATCCGTATTCGTATTTGACACCCGCTTTAGTTTTATAAGTAAAATGTTTATATTCTTCAGGTGCAAAGCTTGGAACGTCACCTACTTCTCGTTCTACGGCTTTTGCGCTAGCTGGAATTGCAAACGGAAGTTTACCAACTGGGTTGAATTTTCCTGTGATGACATCAAATACTGCTTCTTGTTGAGTACCAAATGTACCAATAAATGCAGCTGCTTTTGGTTCAAGCTTATTAATTAGCCATTGGTTCGTAAAGTTTACAGCAGTAATCGTTGGAACTGCTTTTTGAATCTCAACAATTCGGTCTATATCAGATATTCCTGTTTCTGGACCAACCGTAATTCGTGGGTTATTATCCCAGTTCGATTGAGTTGGTTTCAAATATACATATGCATGAGTTGCTTCCTCAACACGATCCACTATTTCAATGTTAGGGAATTTTTCGTTAAGTGTATGCTTTAAATCTGAAGTAAAGCCTTCAGATTGTTTTTTAGATTCCTCAATCACATATTGTTCAGGATTATCATTACCTCTAGGAGCTGCAACCCCAACAAATCCTTCAACATAAAGCTTAACAGTTTCTAATTTTTCTTCAGTAAACGGTAATAATTTTTCACCCTTTACTTTATCATTACGCATTAGAACAACTGATTTTTGATGTGCTTCATAAGCTAACGCTCTGTGTTCATCATCATTTGCCAAAGCAATCGCTTCTTCAGGATTTACATAAGGATCTTCAAACAGTCCTAATGTCATCATTTCAGAAAGAGTATAAGTTAATGATTCATTTACTTTGTCAATGTCTAGCAGGCCATTGTTAACTGCCTCGATTAAGTATTCTGGTGTTGCACTCCCTGAAATAATATTGGTACCAGCATTTACAGCTTTTGCAACTTTTTCTGCTGCTGTTTTATCATTGTATCCCCATGCACTACCTGCAACTGCTCCAGAGTCAGAGTTAACATAACCTTTGAAACCAAGGCCTTCACGGAGGTAACGGATTATCCCTTCATTTAAGGTCATACCCACTTCTTCAAATTGCTGATCCTCTTGATTTACATAAGGTGGTAACCCCTGGTCAGCACTATCATTACTTGGATATGCATAATAAGGCATTACGGATGAAACTCCTGCTTCAATCGCTCTTTGGAACGGAGGAATGTGATACTTTTCCATACTTCCCTCTGTCGGATAAATGTTAAAGCTACCGTTTTCAAAGTGAGGATCTTGTCCATCATCACGAGCTCCGCCACCAGGGAAATGTTTTACTGTGATCGCAACACTGTCTTTCCCAAGTTCTTCACCTTGGAATCCTCTAATAATTTCATAGTTCATATCTCCAACTACTTTTGGATCTTCCCCGAATGTTTCTTCAATTCTTGCCCATAGTGGATCAGTTGCAACATCCGCCATATATCCATACACTTTACGAATACCTGCTGCTCTCCATTCTTGACGGGCAATATCGGCGAACTCACCAACAGCTTCTACATCTCTCGCTGCAGCTAAACCTAATGTCCCTGGCCAGAATGTGTGTTGATCTTGGACATTGGTGATATTTGTATAATCGGTAGATGCAGAGTTTCTAGGATTTGAAGTGATAACAACTGGGATCCCTAACTCTAAATTTTCTGCTAATTTTTGCATTTGGTTATTATAGTTTGCGACATCCCCTAAGTTTTGAGACAAACGATAAATAACATGGCGCAATTTTTTATCAGTAACAATTTTACTATTTTCCGGAGTTACAAAATTTCCATCTGCTGGATCTGCTTCTGGAGTATGTGTAGCGATGTACATCAACCCAGCCTTTTGCTCAAGACTCATTTGACTAATTAAATCAGCAACACGTTCTGATACCGGCTTTCTCCAGTCCTCGTAGACATCTAAGCTTTGGTCTCCATTTGCATCTCTATAATACTTGTCGTTAATTTTTAGGATTCTATCTTGAGTTGCTACCTCAATTTCTGGTTGACCTTCAGCTTTTTCAATTTTATAGGTTGTGATTGCACCTCTTCCGTCATACGGTGTAGCCTCTCCCTCATTGCCGGTGTACCCTTGCTCATCTGCAAAACCAATTGTAGGAGCTACAATTGAGAGTGCAAGTGTACTTGCTAATAGTTTCTTTCTTAATTTTGAAGATTTTCTGATTTGCCTTGATACTGATGCCATTTTACTTCCTCCCCTAATAAATAAAAGTTTTCACATAAAAATAGTGAGTTTTATAGAAAAATACTCCCCTTCCAAATAATTTTAATAGTTTTTTTGGGGGTATTTATTCTCAAGTTCATTTCCTGCTTGATCGAATTGTTTATAGAATGAATAATTTTGGAACGTATATCCAGTTAACGCTTTCAGAATGCGCTTCCATTTTTTAATGAAAAAATAATTAATTCGGCTACTAAACAAATTAATTACTAATATATTACCATTCAAATAATTGCAGCGTCATGAGTCTTAGTTACTTATTTAGACCGGGACTTTCGGTGGTAATTATTTCTAGTATGTATATTAAAATGTAGTATCTTTGACTAAATAATCAGATGTATTTAAATTTTTCATAAAAACTTTATGAAAATACTATTTAATCCCCCCTCTTTTCAGATATAATAATACTTAGAGTAACGAAATACTTTTTAGGAGGTAAATTTATGACAAAGGTTAAAGAAAAACTATTAACTCGTGCTGAGGTCCCTGTTGAACAAACCTGGAGACTTGAAGATTTGTTTCAATCGGTTGAAGAATGGGAACAAGAATTAGCTTCGATTGAGTCTGATGTATCAACTGTCACAAAATATAAAGGGCAATTAGGAAACGGTGCAAAAACATTCCTAGATTGTTTACTTGCAAAAGAAGAACTTCAAAAGCGAATGGTTTTACTAGGTACATATGCGAGTTTACGATTTAATGAGGACGCCACCAACCCTGAGAATCAAGGAAATGCAGCAAGGGTTTCGTCTCTTTTTTCAGCAATTGGTGCAGCGCTATCATTTATTGAGTCTGAAACACTTGCATTACCGGATGGAACAATTGAACAATACATAATAGAAGAAAAAGAATTAGAAGTATTTCAGAATAACTTAAGCTTCATCTTGGAAAAAAAGCCACATACCCTTTCACCTGAAACGGAAGAAGCGCTAGCTGCTCTAGGCGAGGTTCACGACGCACCATATATGATTTATCAACGTAGCAAAGCATCTGATATGACTTTTCCTTCTTTTAAGGACGAGGATGGTAATGAACTGCCACTTTCCTTTGCTTTATTTGAAGATCGCTATGAGCTTTCTGAAAACCCAACGGTCAGACGCAATGCATTTAATACTTTTTCAGAAACATTGAAGAAATATCAAAATACGTTTGCTGCTGCCTATGCAACAGAAGTAAAAAAACAAGTGGCATTATCAAAATTACGTAACTATGAATCTGTTACTCATATGCTCTTGCATCCACAACAGGTTACACTTGACATGTACCATAATCAATTAGATGTTATTCAAACTGAACTTGCACCTCATATGAGAAAGTTTGCGAAATTGAAGCAGCGCGTTCTCGGCTTAGACAACATGCACTTTAGTGATTTAAAAGCACCAATGGATCCTGATTTTAATCCAAAAACAACCTATGAAGAAGCATCAAAAACAATTCTTGAAGCTCTACAGTTGATGGGCCCAGAATACAGTGCAATCATGGAAAAAGGTCTTACTGAACGTTGGGTTGACCTTCCTGCTAACGTTGGGAAATCTACGGGTGCATTCTGTTCTAGTCCATATGGTGCACATCCTTATATTTTAATCACTTGGACTGATACAATGCGTGGTGCGTTTATTTTAGCTCATGAACTTGGGCATGCGGGTCATTTTTACCATGCAAATAGCCATCAACGTGTTGGAAACACTCGTCCATCCACTTACTTTATCGAGGCGCCATCAACTATGAATGAGTTACTATTAGCGGAACATCTATTATCGAAAACAGATGATAAGAGAATGAAGCGTTGGGTAATCCTTCAATTGTTAGGAACTTACTATCATAACTTTGTGACTCATTTACTTGAGGGTGAATATCAACGTCGAGTTTATGCATTAGCCGAAGCTGGTAAACCAATTACAGCACCTGCCTTAAGTGCAATTAAAGGTGAAGTATTAAAATCTTTCTGGGGAGATACGGTGGAAATTGACGACGCAGCAAGCTTAACATGGATGCGTCAGCCACATTATTATATGGGACTATATCCATATACGTACTCTGCTGGATTAACAGCTTCTACTGCTGTAGCACAATTAATCAAAGAAGAAGGACAACCAGTAGTTGATCGTTGGATTGAAGTATTAAAAGCTGGTGGTACGATGAAGCCACTTGAACTCATGAAATATGCTGGTGTCGATATGTCTAAACCAGATGCAATCCGCAAAGCAGTTGCTTATGTTGGTGAGTTAATTGATGAATTAGAAGATCTATACGAATAATGTGAAATGCCCAGAGCTTATCTGGGCATTTTCTTACATCTTTAATCCATATACTATCCATATCAGCAAGTAATGTATTCTAACCTAAATTTCAAACGAACATTCTAATTCCCACAAACGTTCTCCGATTTCTTCGATTAGCGCCTTTGCTCTTTTTTCAATGTTGGTAGGAAGATTATCTTTGTTAAAGAACGCTAAATTTATACTTTCTCCATCGTTCATTTCTAAATTACCACTGACATTAAAAGCATGAAATAAGTTAATTACACTGTAAGTTTCATCCCCATTCGGATAACGAAAATAATATCGGGGACCAGAAAAGACACCAATTAATCTGAATTTATTTGCTATAAGTCCAGTTTCTTCTTTTAATTCACGGGTTGCAACTTCTTCAACTGCTTCCCCAAGTTCCATAGATCCGCCCGGTAATCCCCAATCCAATGTGTCCGAACGATGTTGAAAAAGAAGCTCTCTTTTATCATTAATCACAAGAATTGTAGCTCCTACTGTTATGATAGGTTGAGTACCGATTAATTTTCTTAATCTAGTAACATAGCCCATATATGTACCCCTCACTATTAGATATGTACTCTGAAAAAATTGACAAGATGCCATTATATGAATCGTTATTGTTAACCCGTACAAGCCATTATGACATTTCCATCGAGGTCTTTGAAATTAAACCAAGCAAAGTTCTCCCCCACTCTTTCAATTTCCCTTACGATTTCGATATCACATGATTTAATAAAATCATAAGCAACATCAATGTCTTCGACTAGAAAATTAAAGATTGGATTTGGAGATGGTTCATGATTGAAAGTAGGGTCAAATGCATGGTCGTCTAAGGTTAAACTCGTTGTTCCATTAATTGGAATGTTATAAACCGGTGACTGGACACGATTAATATCTGGTTCAAATCTTAAAATCTTACTGTACCATTCAACTGATTTTTTTAAATCTGTAACATGGATGAACACTCCTCCCATTATGTTTTTTATCGGTGTTTGGTTCAATTTCTTCATTTTGCACACTCCTTTTATAGTTTTCGAGCTTTTACGATCATCGTCGTAGGAAATTTTCGTGCTTTGTATAGCGAATAATAACGGTCAGAAACCTCCTCTTCACTTGAACGAAATATTGATGAAACATCACTTTCGATTACTTGCTCAATTGTAAATCCTGCTTTAATTAATTCGTTTAAATATGTACTCATTTTTCTTGTAGGTATTACCATCGGCGCATCTTCACCTTTAAAGTTATTGTATTTAACAAACCCTTCATTCTGGTATGATCCTTCTAGATAAATACGACCATCTTCACTTTTTAGATGAGGATATAATGGATGATCCCAACTGAATATAAAATAACCACCAAATAACAAATAGTCATAGATTAATTTAAATGTTTCTGATAAATCTGTCGACCAACCGATTGCATAAATTGAATAAACTAAATCAAAATATTCCTTTGGTATGCCAACATCCTTCTCCATTGGAGCACAAAATAAGTGAGGATCCAAACCCGACAATGTATGGTTGGCCGTTGTAATTTGGGCATCTGACAAATCTACTCCCCATAATTCAGTAGCTCCTTTATCTGCCATGTATTTTAATGAATGTCCGCTTCCGCAGCCGATATCAAGTACTCTCCTAAGCGTTACATTTTCAAACAGTCCCAGTTCATTCTCTGTTTGTGAAAACGGACCATAGCTAGGAAGAGCATCCTTTCCGTTAAAATGATGTGCTACGATATCCCAGCTTTTCTTATTGTTTATCAGAATATCACTTGTCATATTCTATACCTCCTCTAAAACATACATTCTATAAAAAATGATAATACCCTTTTCCTTAATCCCCAAAAACTTACAAAAAATTGAAGGGGATTTTCCAAGATTAAAGAATTTATTAAATATCATTACTTTAATTAGCGGAGGAAAACATGCTTGAAGTGAAGAAAATAGAAGCAGAAATGACGTACGAATTGAGACACAGCATCTTACGCCCACATCAGCCAATGGAAGCTAGCATGTACGAATCAGATCATGAAAATGGAAGTTTCCATGTTGGAGCATTTTATTACGGGAGATTAATTAGCACCGCATCATTTTGTGCCATGTTAAACCCAGAATTTTCAAGTGAAAAGCAATATCGTCTAAGGGCTATGGCTACAGTTGGGGAATTTCGAAAGCGAGGAGCAGGAAGAGAAGTAGTGAATTATGCAGAAAGTATTCTACAAATAAAAGATATTGAACTTTTATGGTGCATGGGTAGAACGAATGTTCAGGGGTATTATGAAAGATTGGGTTTCAAGCAACATGGGGAAGTTTTTGATTATCCACCGATTGGACCTCATATTGTAATGGTGAAAAAGTTATTATAATTAAAAGAGGAGAGTTTAGGAACAATCGTTATTTCCTCTGCTCTCCTCCATTTTTCTTTAAAAACAGGTAAATGATTGAATTTGTCTTAAACTAATTCCAAAATACACCCAATTGAACCCAGTCCATCTAAATCCAGAGACAGATCTTCTGCCAACAAAAGTCGGGTAGAACCAGAATTGTCCAGGCCCACGTAGCCATACATAGGTATATCTAAACATACATCTCCTTATGCTACCAGGATCAACAGCAAATGTTTGAGCTTGTTGAGTTGGAACAAACGATGGTGGCGGTGCTGTTGGTGCTCCTCCCTGACCTTGGCCAGGAAATCCAAAAGGTGGTCCTCCTCCTGGACCTTGACTAGGTGGTCCAAATGGAGGTCCCATAGAACCTCCTCCAAAAGATGGGAATAATGAGCCTAGTTGTCTTTCGTAATCATAATAATCTTCTAAATCAGTGTGGTATGGTAGTGATGTCGGCAATTGCCCGTTTGGGTCGTAATAATACATCTGTTAATCACTCCTTATTCATAGCCTACTAGCATCCTATTCCATAGGCTTATGCCTTTCAACTTGTACCTCAAAAATGTGCTTTTTACCTAGATGAGAGAAAAACACAAAAAACCTATCCCTACACGTTAGTATCTAGAGACAGGCAATTCCTGTTAATGGTTTCTATGTACAAAATAATTTAATGTTTGTTGTAAGAATCTAGTTTTTAGTTGAAGATCTTGCAAAGTTTCCATCGCCTTACAGTAATGCTCCCACATTTTTCTTTTAGCCCCCTCTAAACCAAGGACCGTGACAAAAGTTGATTGATTGTTAAGAGCGTCAATACCAACCCTTTTTCCAAGTATTTCGGATGTTCCTTCAACATCTAGCAAATCATCCTTAATTTGAAAGGCTATGCCAGCATGATAGGCAAACTTTTTTAAAGCTTGAATTTTTTCGTTGTTCACATTTGCGAGGATAGAAGGCATAATGAGAGCAGCCTCAAAACCTTTCCCTGTTTTTAAATGGCACATCAGATTTAATTCTTCTAATGTTAATTGTTTTCCCTTGGAATTTAAATCCATAACTTGACCTTTGCACATATCTTCCGTACTTTGTGTCGAGTATTGAATCAATTTTAGTACTCTTTCTGGATCAAAACCAAGTGATGCTTGCTCGAAAGTGGCCCTTTGAGTCAGAAAGAGCCCCGTTAATTCCGCAATGGCGGTATTATATTCTTGATGCACAGTTTTTTGACCACGTCGAAAGGCTGCATTATCCTGTGATGGAAGATCATCATAGATTAAAGATGCCGTATGCATATACTCTAATGACTTCAGCAATGGCATAATCGTGCTTTCTTTTAACCCATATTCTTTTACACCCATCATCCAAGTTGCGATAGGTCTCAGCCTTTTTCCGCCTCCGTTCAGACTATAATTTGCAGCGTTTATTACTGGTGAAACAAGGGTGTTATGTGGTTGGATGTCTATAAGGTTATCTATCTTTGTGCGCACTTCTTCAACTAGTTCAGTAAAGTCTTCTTTTTCTTGCTGTTCTTTTTTTAAGTTCGTAACCATGTGATCTCGTAATAGTTTATCAAAGAAATCGACATCTTCTGCTTTTCGAACCATTTTCTGAACGATATGATTAAAGGCTGGATTACCCGAAGCGAATGTCCCCATTATTTCTTCATACACTTTGTTTCCTACCCGCTTTTTAAATCGTTTCAATCCATTAATAGCTCGATTCAAAATAGTGTCACAGGCTTTCGGATCAGATTTGTATATGTTATGGATTAGATAAGAAATGACAGCCCAGTATAATTCATATGGGTTTATTAAGTCGGTTCGCTTTTTGTGATAGGTTAAATAATACGTATAAGGGGTTACAGCACTGTCCTTCATGTCAGAAAACATATCAGAAAAATCATCTGCAAGTTGATTATAAATCCCGTAACAGAAAATCCGTTTGTCTTGACCTTCATCTTCGGGAGCATTTATTAATGAACGAACAATCAAACGTGATGAAGATGATTTAATAATAATCGGTACATATAAATCTTCATTTGTATATGTTGCATTTGAAAGTACCTTATCACGATCGATTTCTTGTGATTTAAAAAATACATAGGACTGTTCAAAAAAAGAGTGCAACTTCTCTGCGGGTTGCTGACTCTTAATATACTGGAAGGCTTCTGAAAGTTCAGCCTCAACAAATTCAAGTAATTTCTTATTTTTCCCTGTCCAATTCCCTGACTCAGGTACAGATTCAGTAAGTAGTGTTGTACGAATCATCTCGGAATATTGCCGCTGTTCTTTGTCAGACAATATATTTGCATCCAAAAGGTCATCAATAAATGGATAGGTAAGACCATAGGAAAAGCCTAGTCGAAGGGCTTTATCTAGTTTTTGGGTGCGTACATCTTGTGCGAGGTCCTCCCCCATTTCCTCCATCTCATTAATAATGACGCCAGCGATGATTTTGAGTAATTTTCTCTGAGCATGGGTTCCATCCATTCCCTCTGGAATATTTAAAGACACCGTCTTTAATTTATCCAACAACCAAATAATCGACGATTCAATACCTTCCTTTTGTCCCCATTTATATAATCCTACCGTACTAAAGAAATCAAATCCTTCATTTTCTTCTTTTGATACTGTTTTAAGTAAATGATCTTTCAGACTAGTAACTACGTTATCAATCCTTGATTGAGTATCAGACGCTAAAAGATCTTTTCCCATATCTCTCATAAATATATATGAAATACTTCTGTCTAAGTAATGATCTAATTTTCCAGTGTAATTTAGCCATTTTATATAACTATGATAATCCTTTGTATCAGATGGTCTGTTCGCCCCTTTCAGAAAAGGAAATGGCGACCGATGAATATGCTGATGCTTCCAAGTTTTGAAGTCTTTTGTTAGTGTTGGAATATAACTTTTGTCATTGACATCTTGATCTAGTTCTTGAAAATATTGAGCCGCTTTATGCTCAGCCAGTTGATAACATTTTTCGGCATTGTTTTTTAATCCAACATTCATTTTTTTAGATACCTCAACTTTAGTTCATTACCTTATCTTAATGATAGTAAGGTTTATTCAAAATATATTTCATTTATTCTATCATTTTATTTTTACACCATCATTAATTATGGATTATTTATCAACCTCAAAACCTCACTATTTTTGAAATAATGCTGTTAAAAAACCAGGTACACCAAAAACTTCTTCTGGCTGTTCAAATACCTTCATTTCTCTTATTTCGATAGCTTTAAACTCTTTAAAAACAGACTTTAACTTTTGAGGGGTGTAGCCTAAGCCACCCTTTAGACTGCGTAATCTATAAACCTCCCAATCGGAGATATTAGAACCACCATATTCTCCGCCCTCCTCAAAGCAAGTAATTGCAAAGTAACCATTAGGTTTTAATGCCTTTTTCACTAAATTTATGTATGATATCCTTCGATGAGGAGCAATATGGTGAAAGCAACCTGAGTCATATACAATATCGTAAGCCCCATTTTCAATCTCTAAATCAAAAATATTCTTATGAATGAAGTTTACTTGTAACTTACTCTCAGTAGCACGTTCTTCGGCCCACTTGAGAGATTCTTCAGATAAATCGACAGCATCAACTGTACATCCTTTTGCAGCAAAGTAAATTGCGTTTCGACCCGGCCCACATCCTAAATCCAAAACTTTGCCACCAGAGAAGAGATTTCTATCGAAGTATGAAACTAAGTTTTCATCAGGAGAGTTTACAAAGAAGGGTATGCTTTTTTCTCTGTCAGTATAAAAAGTATCCCAAAAATGAGTGGGCTCTCGTAGTAAAGAATCTAACATTTTCATTACGTCTTCAAGATCATAAATTGTCTCTGACACAAGGCATTCCCCTTTCCGGTTTTAATAAATTTCTTTGGCGTCTGACGGTAAATGTCTCACATGCTTCAAATACTCGCTCATACCCTGGTCATCCTCAATGGGATATGTAAACGAGAGCTGTTCTGCCACTTCAATTGCTAGTGTTCTAAATAAATGACAAGTGATAAATATAGAATCCCAAAAGTGCTCATAGTTATGATCTGAATATGTTTTTTCGTACTGCTTCCAATAGGGTACTGGAAGATATCTTTTGAAATACTTCCCCATTTTTCCAACCGAAACCTGAAAATCAGTGTTACACCCAATCCACCATTCGACCATTTCATCCAAGCGATGCCTAATCACTATTTCAAACATCTGCTTAGCAACTGGTAACTCGTCACGCCAAATTCCTTTCGCAACATTTTGCAAACACCACCAAAAATCATTGCAACTGCTAAAAAACATAGCTTCGGTGGGTTGATTGACCTGATGATCAATATCTGTTGGAGCAGGAATGGTTGGTAAGATATTGTCTTTATCCACTAAAGGAACGGTTAGTTTATCACTACCATAACCTTCAAGCATTCTTTCTATTGTTTCAATGTGAAGATCAATTCGATTTCCGTCTTTGAAAAGCATCAAATAACCGTAAGAGTGAGCAAAATCTAGATTAGCTCCGCATAATTTATCATTTTTATCAGGCTCCTGTAACATGAGTAATTCTCCAAAATTATTCATCCAGTGATCATCCTCTATAAAAGAATGAGTATTAGTAACTACATATACAATGTCGTAATCTTGAAAAATATCTTTTGGAACATTTGGATTCGTTCTTGAACCGTTCATGTAGGCAGCCCGAATACGTTCGTCTTCCTTTGCGATATTCAGGATAAGTTCCATCATCTCTTGTTCGTTTCTCATAAAAAAACTCCTTGCAATATACTTTCAGTAATACATATTTCTATTCTTGCAATAAAATCACCTGCATTTCCCCAACAAAAATTAGATACATAGTTAAATATTATTACTCAAAAAGAACCGTGTCTTTCTAACTATAACCTAGGACTATTTTCGATTTTATAAATAATGAGAACTAGGTCACATGGATAGTTAGGACGAACGAATCTTATTTATTTCCGAATATTCTGTTATATTTTCTCTATCATACATAAAGGAGTGATGTTTTTGTTAAAAGTATTATCAAAAGCAGGTCTTACTCTTGCTTTAGCTGGGAGTGTTGTGCTTACAGGTTTTCAACTTGATGAGTCCTCTTCGGTTGAAACTAGCAAGTATGACTTAAGTCTTGCGAAATATGTTGCTGCGACTCCAGAACTAGCAGACAAGGCGAAAGAGTTAGGATTTGATGTGTCAAAAGTGGACCCAGCTGAAAAAATCGCGAATAACGGCAAGAAGTTTCAACAACCTGGTGATAATCATGTAGCTTACAAAGAAGCCACAGGGGATATTCCAGTTTTGGTAATTCTCGCAAAGTATAAAGATGGAGATGAACCGATTGGTGATTTTGATGGCCAGGTTCCTGCCAAATATTATGAGGATCTTATTTTTGGAACCGAATACAATCCGTATGAACTTGATGTTTTTAAAGAATACGACGGTCCCAACGTACCTAAGGATCGTACCATGCAAAACGCCTATCAAGAATCAAGTTATGGAAAAACGCACTTAATGAGACATGAAAATACTGAGTTTGCTTGGGTGGAACTACCTAAAGGAGCATCTTATTACCTCGATCAAGAAGGAACATATGCTGAAAATGGAAGGTATGTTCTTGGTAACGTAAATGGCGATGCACATACGGGTGAGTTTGTTCGTGACCTTTTGAAGGCAGCTGATGATCAAATTGATTTCTCTAAATACGCTGAAAATGGAGAAGTTCCGAACATTTTTATCGTTCACGAAGGAACTGGAGCGGAATGGAGTCGTGATCCTGCTCAATTCTGGTCCCATAAATGGAATCTATTAAGTGCTCTTTATTATGGTAAATACTATGAAACGGGTATACCAGCTGATGTCTATGAAGGCATGAGCCAAGATGAATGGATTGCGAAGACGGAAAATGAAGCAATGACCTATGATGGCGTAATTGTTAACAATTACAATATCCAACCAGCGATTGGTGGAAATGTAGCCGGATTTAACGCGGCAACTGGCGAATATGATGAAGTATCTGTTACAGGACCATACCCTGCACAGGTTGGTGTATACGCACATGAATTTGGTCACGCATTGGGATTACCAGATTTCTATGATACAGCATATAACTCTGAAGGTGTTGGTAACTACTCAATGATGGCGGGTGGATCTTGGATGCGTTACCCTGATGCACTCCAATACAACGGTAACTCTCCTACTCATTTTGACCCATTCTCTAAAATTTTCTTAGGTTGGGTGAATCCAATCGAAGTGAAACCAGATGATGGAGTTCAGAAAATTACCTTACCTTCCATTGATCAAGCGGATGACGACAATGGAATCGTAAAAATGGCGGTTCCAGGTTCTAACGGAACAGAATATTTCTTATTTGAAAATGTTCAACAAAGTGGCTTTAACCAAGGGTTAATCCGCCAAGGTGGAGATGCACATGGGTTAGTAGCATGGCATGTGGATGAAAATATCATCAATTTATACCAAACTGCTGGTTTCCGTCCAAATAACGTCGCGAATTGGATGAATAAAAGATTCCAACACAACCAGTCTCAGACTGCAAGCGATGGTACAGTTGTAACACATTATGGACTCTCAGTGTTACAAGCAGATGGAAAATATGATCTTGAAAAATATGTAAACCGCGGAGATGCTGGTGACTTCTTTAAGTCAGGCGATAAAATCACCCCTGTTTCTGGCAATGTTCACACTGGTTCATACTACTTCTGGAAAGGCTATGGATCAACACCTGCCGATTCCGGAATCCATGTGACGGATATTGTTGAAAACGAAGATGGTTCGATTACAGCAAAATTCTATTACAGCACAAATGAAGGTAAGAAAAAATAAACATAGGGAAACCTGAGTCTACTTTAGACTCAGGTTTCTAATTGGTGGAACCAAACAAACCTATTTATCAAGCTTTAGCTTTGCTAAGGCATCTGCTAATGCTGTATTTATTGGTTCTTCTTTTTGTTGTTTTTTCATATAATTGGAGACTTCTCGTTTAGATAGTTTACCGGATTGGTTCTTTTTACGTCGCTCGTTGAATGTCGAGAGTTTTTCCCGGTGTCCGCATTTACAAACAAATAATTGTCCTTCCCCTTCTCCACGTAACTCCAATTTTTTGTGGCAGTTCGGGCATCTTGCATTTGTTAATTTTGCAATATTTTTACGATGACCACATTCACGGTCCTGACAAACGAGCATTCTTCCCTTTTTACCATTAACCTCAAGCATTAATTTCCCACAATCAGGACATTTTGTGCCTGTGATATTGTCGTGCTTAAACCTTGAATCACTCATTTTTATGTCTTTGACGACTTCCTTTGTGTACTGCTTGATATCTGATATAAACGTATTCTTTTTTAATCTGCCTTTTGCGATTTGTTCAAGCTTCTGTTCCCACTCCGCTGAGAGTACAGGAGATTTTAAATCATCAGGTACTAGCTCTAAGAGTTGTTTTCCCTTATTGGTGATGTGGATATCTTGCCCTCTTTTTTCGATTAAAAATGTATTAAAAAGTTTATCAATGATATCCGCGCGTGTCGCTACCGTACCTAATCCGCCTGTTTTACCAATGGTTTCAATTAACTCCTTGCTTTCTCCAGCCATATATTTTGCTGGATTCTCCATTGCGGAAAGTAAGGTTCCTTCATTGAATGGCTTTGGTGGCTGCGTTTCTTTTTCGATTTCCTTAACAGATAGAACCTTTAGGCTCATTCCTGGATGTATGGTTGCCGGTATTTGACCTGCATCATCATTCTCATCAATCGAAGTAATTACTTCTTTCCAACCTAGTGAAGCAACAGTAATCCCTTTTGCCACGAACAGTTCTTTGCCTATGCGTGCCTGAACGGTTTTTTGTTCATAGGTATACGGTGGAAGAAAAACGGCTAAGAAGCGTTTTACGATTAAATCATATAATTTTTCTTCCTTTGCGGATAGAGCCTGTATGCTTGGGCGTTCCTCCGTTGGAATTATTGCATGGTGGTCGGTTACCTTGCTGTTATCAACAAACGACTTGTTTGTTTTAATTCCGCTTTTTAGTATCTTGGCACCGAGTTTCGCGTATGGTTGTACCATACAAGCCTCAATTCGATCTTTCAGAGTATCTATAATATCTGTTGATAGAAATTTTGAATCGGTTCTTGGGTACGTAACAAGTTTGTGTTGTTCGTAAAGCTTTTGAAGAACATTTAAAGTCTCCTTAGCTGAAAATCCGAAACGTTTATTTGCATCACGTTGAAGCTCTGTTAAATCATAGAGCTGTGGTGCATAGCTTTTCTTTTGTGCAGTTTGCACGTCTGTAATTTTAGCTTCTTGTCCCTGAAGGGAATGTAGAATGGAAGTTGAAACTTCTTTTTTAAAAATACGTTGTTCCTTTGTTTTTTCATGTTGCCACTTCAAGGTTAAGCTGTCCGTTAATGCATTTATTTCAAAGTAAGGTATTGGTTTAAAGTTGCGAATTTCTTCTCCACGCTTTGCAATAATGGCTAACGTTGGAGTTTGCACTCGTCCACAAGAGAGCTGTGCATTGAACTTTGTTGTCAATGCTCTTGTTGCATTGATTCCGACTAACCAGTCAGCTTCGGCACGGGCAACGGCTGAGGAATAAAGATTCTCATATTCCTTCCCGCTCTTTAAGTTTGCGAAACCTTGCTTAATTGCTTTATCAGTCACTGATGAAATCCATAAACGTTTGATGGGCTTACGTGTATTTGATTTTTCAATAATCCATCTAGCAACAAGTTCACCTTCACGACCGGCATCTGTTGCGATAATAATCTCATTGACATCTTTACGATGCATTTGTGTTTTTACGGCACTATATTGTTTACCTGTTTGCTTAATTACAACGAGGCTTAGAGGATTCGGTATAATCGGTAGATCCTCTAATTTCCATGATTTATATTGGTCTCCGTATTTTTCAGGGTCTGCTAATGTAACAAGATGGCCAAGTGCCCATGTCACAATATATTGATCTCCTTCGAAAAAGCCATTCCCTTTCTTATGGCAATTAAGGATACGTGCAATGTCTCTTCCTACAGAAGGTTTTTCTGCAAGAACAAGTGATTTCATATAAATTCCTCCAATTCACTCTTCCTATTATACACGATTCCTATTTTTGGACATAATGAAAAGTGCAAGGAGCCTTCTAATCGGTGACAAGTATAAGACAAGCGCTGACAGAAGGTGCATTTGGCCTTCAGAAGGCTTATGATCTCGAGCCGATGGCGCCTGGAACAAGACATAAAAAAACTCGGTTCTTTTCCCGAGTTTAGCTAGCATTACTATATGGTAAGACGATTTTAAATTCCGTTAAATTTGAATCTGATGAACATGATATGGATCCACCGTGTTTTTCAATGATTTTTTTACAAACAAAAAGTCCAATCCCTGTACCAAATTCCTTTGTTGTATAAAAGGGTTCAAATATCGTATCCAAGGATTCCTTAGGTATGGCTGGGCCATTGTTAGAAATAGACACAATAATTTGATTATCAAGGTTATAGCCCTTTATGATAATATTGCGATCGGTTTCTCTTTGTTTTAATGCGTCAATGGAGTTCATTAGAATATTCAACAATACTTGTCTAATTTCATCCTCATTAACAGTAATATAAATGTTTGATCCAATATTTGTATGTACTTTTACATCACCATCTAAAATACTAGCATAAATAAACTCCGTAATTTCAGTAAATAAATCGAGTAATGAAACCTCATTTTCACTTTTCTCAATTAATTCCTTCTTAGATACGTGAAGAAATTGCGAAATTTTGTAATTCAACTGATTTAGTTCATGACTGATGATATCTAAATATTTTATGTTAGGGTTATCATTTCCAATTAATTTAACAAAACCGATAACTGCCGTAAGCGGATTACGGAATTCATGAACAAATGTAGATGCCATTTGTCCCAAAATGGTTAGCCGCTCTTGATGGCTTTGGTCTATGTATTGAATTTTTTCCTGGAGCTGATTCTCTTTTATTTCCGTGTATTTGGAAACAGCATAATAGGAGAACAGATCAAAAATCCGATTCACTTCTTCAAATATAGGGTCTAATTGATCATGATCTAGTTTAGAACGGTATATGTATTTTAAAATTTCTGTTCTACCTAAATTTACATTATAAATGAATTCCCCGATATTAATATTCGCTTCTACTCGTTCTTTGGCTAGTTTATACGCAAACGATTTTAGTGCTTCTTCATCAATTGGGTTAATCATTGAGTTTTTTATCAGTTCAAACATTGTTAACCCATTTAAAACTAATTTTTCTTTATGAATGTCAGTTTCAGACATTACGGCTTTATCTTTCCAAGATGTTAAAAAAAGCGATAGATTGCTTTCAAGATAATAAATCAGTTCTCCTACTACAGGATTCATTCCGTTCAAGTCCTTTCCTTCACTTCAATCAGTTCTTAAGTTCGTAGTTATATATTCTATAATATTCTACATATTTCGCAAAACTCCTTTTTAGAATTTTAAAAAAACTTAAATAGTAGACAAGTTTTCGAGTGGGTCAAGCATACATTATAGGGAGACAAACATTAGGAGGGTTGATTATGAAATTTGTTGTGATTAAAAGAAGTTGGATTGTTGCCGCTTTTGTTGCTGCAGTGGTAATGATAGGAGGTTGGGTTTGGCTGCAGCCTGAGATTATTCCAACGATAGCCCCACAAACAACTGCCAAAGATGATGTTGTAATACATATTACAACTGGAGAATTAAAATCAAAAACAGATGAAGGCAAAGAAATTGAATCCTATTTCTGGAATCCTGGGACGGTCTATGTTCCTCAAGGTAAGGAAGTTACCTTTAATATTTATGGGGTAAATGGCAAAGAGCACTCATTCTATATCGAAGGTACAGACATCAAAGGTACAGTGAAAAAAGGAGAAGAAATCACGATTAATGCAAACTTTGAGAAAGAAGGCATGTATCGTATCATTTGCTTGAATCACTCCGATATTAATAATAACGGTCCGATGATTGGTTATATTGTCGTAGATTAATAGAAAAGTGCAAGGCGCCCCAATTCCGCTAAGAGCAATCCCTGTGCCAACGCTGGAATCCTAGCCTTCCCGGCATGGGCGACAAGCACTAGACAAACGTTGACAGAATGCACTTTTCGCCTTCAGAATCGAATGGCTTGTGACCTTGGGCCGATGGCGCCTAAAGCTAGACAAGTAGTAAAAACAGGAGAGAAACCTCTCCTGTTTTTATTGTTTACGTACAGTGATTGCATTTGTAGTTTTTGTGACAATACAATCCTCAATGTCTGCTTGTCCAAGAAGACCTAGTGTAATTGCAGCATCAATTTTCTGACGGTCAGGTTGTTTTATAATTTGGATGCAATCGACAAGATTAAGTTCTTCTAATTTCTTAACCAGTTTTTCATCATGATAGCTTTCAGAGGTACGTATTTGTCGTTGAATCTTGTAATCTCCAACGATTGACTCCCCTTTTTCTTGCTTTCCTACCGTCTCATCAAAATACACATTAATAACCTTCTTCATTTCTTTTAATTCCTTCTCAATTACCTTAGCCTGTTCACTTAATGTAAAATACTTTGATATGAGTTCTTCTGGAATTTGTGTAAATCGCTTTGAATCCTGCACATCCTTCACCCCTCATTACTTGATAATTCATCATATGATTGGGGATGGGATAACATTCTAGTACAGAAAAAATCCAGCTAAAGTAGCTGGATCTTTTTTTATCGATTTCTATGACATAGTGGCTATCAGCCATAAAGTCTTGTTATTGGCCGTAAAATTAATTTATCGGCCATAAATCTAAATTATCAGCCATAAAACTTTTTTATTAGCCGTATTTTTGAAAAAAGGCTGTTTTACTAAGCTTTGTTGTTTTTTATATTGTTGACTTTCGCTTCAGGTGGACGCTTTCCGCGGGCGTGGCTTGAGCCTTCTCAACGAAATGTGGAGGCGGCTTGCACAGAAACGAGAAAATTTGGCCACTCCGACAAAGAGGCGTAATTTGCCTCTGAAGGAGAGTTGAAATTTCTCGAGTTTCTAGCCGCTGAAACTGAACAAGTCGCTGCCGCTCCTGCGGGGTCTCAAGTCTCACCTTTTCCCGCTGGACTTGAATTTGCTTCTTTGAAATAACCCACGCACGAAGAAAATGTGAATATATTTTCGAGGAGTCGCCACCTTATGCTCCGATCAACTTGGTATCAATTATTGAAAAAGACAAAATAATCTTGTTAAATACTTTTGTATAATAGCTTTTTCAGTAATGGGAACAGGACATCTGGTAATTGCTCGATGTTTGGTACTAAAATACTGTACTTACCGTATATGTTTTGGATCGTTGTTTGTTGACCTTCATCAATTTCTCCATTTGATAAGAAGACGTTGATGACTTCGATTCCATGTTTTCGTGCTTTTAATACGGCTTCGTGTGTATCAATAATACCATTTTGCTCATAATCAAATGCTGCGGGCTCTCCGTCAGAAAAGACAAGTAAGAATTTTTGTTTCTCGGTACGTTGTAATAATTTCTTCGTTTGCAAACGAATCGAAAAACCGTCACGATTGTCTTCTTCTGGCTCAAGCTGCATGATTTCCGCTCCGTAGCTACGCTTTAGGCTCGAATCGAAATCAATCACTGTTTGCAGATAGTTCGGTTGTTTTGTACTATCGGCATCATTGGTGTCCTCCCAAAAACCTGTCACATCATGAGGAACTTGGACAGATTTTAACGCTTCGTGAAAGAGTGCAATCCCTAACTTTGTTTGGTCCATTTTATCGTACATCGATGCTGAACAATCCACTAACAATGAGAATACCGCATCAATTTGATGGGATGGCTGTTCTTTTTTATAAAATAATCTAGGATTGTCGTCTGTAAAGATACGAATTAGCTTCTTATTTAGTCTTCCAAAATGCAAATCCCCTCTAGGGAGATTCTTTTTATGTTCCAATGTTTTAAGGATCATCTGCTTAAGCTTTTTCTGATAAGGCGCAATGACCGATTTGTTTTTTTCATATTGGATCACTTCTTCGTCCGTTGGTTTTCGTGTGTTCTTGAAGACAGGGTATGCAAAGCGATTTTCCTTTCCAAATTCAGCTTCTGAGGAACCTTCTTTTTCAGAATGTACCATTTCCATTGCTTCCATCTTGGAATAGTCTTTATTTTTACTTTGTTTAGACGAGCCTTGGGCAATCCCTAACGCTTGGTCACCCTCTTCTCCTTCTCTTGCCCCTTCACCCATCAGATTCGTTCGTGAACCTTGTTCTAAATCAAATTGTAAAAAGCTTTTTGTTGGTGTACTTGTTTCACGATGCCAGGTTTCGAACTTCTCCTCATGGATATCTTCATCCCCTTTTTTGACATCATCAAGCACATCGTTATTTTTTAACTTATCTTTCCGTTTCAAATCATCAATTGTTAAGCCATCTTCAAGTACTTCATAATCAAGTTCTGGTAAATGAAAATACGTATTTAACATATCTTCATCAAGCACATCCTCAAGTACTTCAATGATTTCCATGCAAATTTTGATGATATCCTTTGTATTTTTTGCATCAAAGACTTTCTCAATTTGCCCTCGTAAAAACGGAATCACGAGATCTATTTTTTGTTGAATCGTCGGAATTTCTTCAAGAGGTGTCTCAGCCGTTAATAGTACAAAAATGCTTGTAAACAAAGCGTCAGTCGGTACACTTTTAACAATATTGACATGGAGCTGATCCTCATAATACTTGCGATAAATACGTCGTCTTTCGGTAAAGGATTTTCGTGTTCCTGGCCGTTCTTTTTTACATAGTTCTTCCAAACGACTATCTTCAAACAGCATAAACAATTGCTTCGCGAAACTTGGAAGATCGCTTTTTCTACAGAATGATAAATAACGATCAATTTCTTTAAAATCCGTATATTTCATGCTACCAATAGTCCGTAAAAAGACATCACTTAATAGTCCATATCGTTTGTCGCTAGTTGCGCGATTATCCCAAAAATGACTAATGATAATCTTCTGCTGGATCGGGTCAAGATAAGATTTATAGCCTAACTCTATTTCGAGTTCAGGATTTTTTGAGATTGTTTTGGCAAGGTCCGATAATTCCATGAATAGAAAGGAGTCGACCTTTTTATCATTAAATTGAATAAATCTCATTGTAAAAACCTCACTCAAACAGAGTTTCTGCTATATTTTTAACGGCTGCTTTCTCACGTTCATCTTCTAATTTTTCAATGATACCACGTTCAATCGCGCGTAATGGTGGCATATACATGGCTAAATCACAAGTATCAATCAATGCCCGAATGGATGCTGCTTCTTCAGAAAGCATACCACCTCGAACCTGTGTAATTAAATCAGCAGACAAGGATACAAATTTATTGATTACCTTTTCATCCTTCAATGCTGTTTGAGTTTGAAGAACTTCTTTAAGGGTTTCTCCTTGAATATATGGTACCTCAATTACGACAAAGCGGTTTTTCAATGCCTCATTTAAAGGTACGGTTCCCACATAGCCCTCGTTAATTGCGGCAATGACCCCGAAGTCATTCTCTGCACGTACTACTTCAGCAGTAAACGGATTAGTGATCATTTTACGATAATCAAGGACACCGTTTAATATTGGCAATGTTTCTGGTTTTGCCATATTGATTTCATCGATATAGAGTAAATAGCCTTTCTTCATTGCATTGATTACAGGTCCAGAAACAAATTCAATTTTCATTTTTCCATCATGCTCTTGAATGGTTTTGTAGCCAAGTAAGGCTTCTGCATCTAGGTCGACTGAGCAGTTTATACTGTACATAGGCTGTTGGAATAACTGAGAAATGGTTTCAGCAAGCTTTGTTTTTCCTGAACCAGTTGGGCCTTTTAGTAGCACATTTTTACCGATGCTTAGTGCAATAATCGCATCTCGAATAATATTGATATCTGAAGGTGTGTAACCACCTTTTCCGATTAATAGTTCATCATCAGAACCTTTATTCTTTCTATTTGAAATCTCAGTTTGTATTTCTATCGGTAACTTCAATTCTTCTAGCTGAATCGTCATGAAGTATCAAATCCTCTCATACATATGTTTATAATGTGAGTTCAAAAAGGAGGATGAAAAGGACCACGTCGACAAGGACGCCACTTCCTGTGCATAGAAATTGCAAGGCGGTGCGAACTCCAGAGTACCAGAACGTATATAGATAATACGTGAGGAACTAAAAAACAAGCCAACTCAGAAATTCGTCGTGTCATTTTTCACCGGACTTTTTGAACAACCTTTTATATCCCCACGTATTTTACCGAAGTTTGTACGTGAGAGCAATGAATACACCTTGAAATTCAAGTATTTGTGACATTTTTTATTAAGATATGGTATTATAATATTAAATACTCGTAAAATACAAATAGACCGCAGATGTTGCGAGCATCTACGGCCTAGCAATAGAATGGTCCCACTAAGAGGATCAGCCTAAGATAAAATAGACCTCACCCGATTTTTAGCGGAAAAAGGGAGGTCTATTTTTTATTGTTGTCAAAAGATAAAATCGCAACAACAAGCGACGCGAACGAAAGCATTAACACAAGGCTCTCATATATCGTCATATAGGCATCACCCCCTTTCATTTGGGAGCTTAGCCGACCACCCTTATTGGACAAACTATTGCTTATTCATTATAACACATTTTACCATACGAACACACGTTTCATTTAAAATTGGTTCTTTAGACTTACAAGTGCGCCATCGAGGTTTGCTTTAATCGCATCCCCTTTCTTATTAAGATGATCACCAATATAGGCAATTAGCTCATTATCGAAGGCTAAGCCACTTGCAAATTGACGTTTTATAAAGCGCTCGGCTTCTTCAAACGTTGAAAACTTTGCATCGAGTGTTTTTTTATCGTGGTGAATCACCCAGCGAGCGTCCTTTTTAAATATAAAGGACTTTTCCCCTTTTCGATTTACAAACAGAGTGCCATTATCATTCACTTTGAGATTGAGTTGGTTTTCAGGTGCATCATGGCGAATTGCATATAATGGGAATGTATTTTTGACGAAAAGCTCAAATGCTGTATCGCCAAGTGAGCATCCTGATGCTTTTGGATGCCCTCCGCCGCCGAATCGCTTCGCAAATTCAGAAACATCGACCTCATCATATATGGTACGAAGTCCAATTTTTTTAGTGCCAACATTTAGTATAGCAATTAAATCAAGATGAGGATTTAGCTTTCCAAGTGCATTTCCAAGTTCAGAAATGTATTGTTCTGCATGAACAACTCCCACACAATAATCTTCAATGAAGGTTTGCACCATTTGTCTATTTTTTGAGTTAATATATCTTTCAATTTTCTTATCTTCGGTATCTAAAAGAAATTCTTCCGCTTCTGTTAACTGGAAAGTATCTCGATTGTTCTGAAGTCGTTCTAGCATCTTCGTTTCAAACTCTTCAATTCCAATAATAAAAAATAAATCATTTAAGCGTTTCGCTTCTATGCGATTTTCAGTTTCCCATTCCCATGTATCATATAATCTTACAAGTTCAATAAACTCCTCTAAGCCATTATGTTTTTGGATGAGGTTCTTTTCAAGAAGAAATTCATAGTAGAGCGAAGTTGCACAAGTTTTCTTACCTGTCTCATATTCAGCCTGTACAAATCCCCAGTCATATTTATTAAAATGCATGGCTGTCTTATGATGGTCAACCATTTGTATGTAGTGACCCGCCTTATGACGTTTTTCCAATGCTTTTTCGTTTTTATCGTTCACTGCAAGATCGGTTATGTATACTTTTGCTTGACGGTGTTCTGGGTTTTCAATATATTTTTCCACACGCTCGTTTAAGTTTCGGTAAGAGCAATAGGAGACATCAACCTCTTCACCAAATGCCAGTTTGGCAACAAGTCCACATCCTACTCCGTCTAAATCACTATCTGAAAATAACTTTATCAAGTCGGATTCCCCCTTTTACTCCTAGTTTCGATTAGATTTGCTATTTTCATACACATGTACTACTTTACACTAAAAATGAAAAAAGGACGAGTATTGGTTGTCAATCGAATAATTTTCACCTACCATTTTGTCATTTTTGTGATATAATCCTTTAATCATCAAGGAAGGCAAAAGGAAATCATCTATGCATCAAACATTTAATTTAAAAGAAAAAACTAAATTATTTTTCCATATCCTCTTTCCAATTTTGGCCACACAGATTGGTCTTAATCTCATAAATTTTGTGGATACGATGATGTCTGGTCGCGCTGGAGCAAACGACCTTGCAGGGGTTGCGATTGGTTCAAGTCTTTGGGTACCGGTATACACAGGCTTGTCGGGGATATTAGTAGCGATGACACCCATTATCGCTCAGTATGTTGGAGCAAGACAAAAGAATAAGGTTCCATATTCCGTTATGCAAGGTATCTACATCTCTGTTGTCGTCGCTATAGTCGTTGCTATAATTGGTGGATTTGTGCTTGACCCAATTTTAGGTTTTATGAACCTTGAATCCGAAGTACGAGAAATAGCTAAGGAATATCTGATTGGACTTTCATTTGGAATTGTTCCTCTTTTTGTTTATTCTGTATTGAGATCATTTATTGACGCACTGGGTCATACACGGGTGACGATGATTATTACTCTTTCTTCGTTACCAATTAATGTATTGTTTAATTATCTGTTGATTTTTGGGAAGTTTGGTTTTCCTGAGTTAGGTGGTGCGGGTGCAGGTTATGCCACAGCGATTACCTATTGGCTGATTGTGTTTTTAGCTGTTTGGATTATTTTAAGTCGACCTCCATTTACTGAATATCGTGTTTTACGGAAACTTTACTCAGTATCCTTTTCAAGCTGGGGAGAAATCTTAAAACTTGGGTTGCCGATTGGGTTTGCAATCTTTTTTGAAACAAGTATTTTCTCAGCAGTTACATTGCTAATGAGTGAATTTAATACGACTACCATTGCAGCTCACCAAGTCGCAATTAACTTTGCGAGTTTGCTCTACATGATTCCTTTAAGTATTTCGATGGGACTTACAATCGTTGTTGGCTTTGAGGTCGGAGCGAAACGATTTAAGGATGCAAAACAATATAGTATACTTGGCATTTGTATCGCTGTTATTATGGCGCTTGTTTGTTCAATGATTATACTTTTGTTTCAAGAGCCAATTGCAAAAATGTACTCTACAAATGCCGCAGTTATCGGGTTAACGACTCAATTTTTACTATATGCGCTGTTTTTTCAGCTTTCAGATGCCATTGCGGCACCAATTCAAGGTGCACTGCGTGGATATAAGGACGTAAACACGACTTTTGTGATGACACTTATCTCTTATTGGGTGATTGGTTTGTCTGTAGGATATGTCTTGGCAAAATTTACAACGCTTGGTGCGTTCGGTTATTGGATCGGCTTGATAGTAGGGTTAGCTGCCGGTGCTGTAACATTATCTGGTCGTTTAGTCATTGTCCAGAAAAGAGCAGCACATGTGAAGTTTAGTGAAGAATGAAGGAAACCAGCCTTTTGAGGGCTGGTTTTTGTGTGTGAAATTTTCTCTAAATTTAACTTTATGGACATTATTTTGATTTTATGGTCAATCTTTTATTTTTATGGCCGTTAATGTAAATTTATAGCCGATATTTTTCGTTTATGGCTGTTAGTCAATTACTCCATCATCTCATTCAAAAACTTGATCTCTTTCTCATGGGAAAAGTGATTCTCGTGAGGGGTTTCGAGTACAAACGGAATATCACCAAACACGGAACTTGTTAATAATTCTTTGATTTGTTCTACTTTTATCTCCCCAAAAGGGATATTGGCATGTCGGTCCTTCATAGACCTAGTTGGGTATGCTGAATTGTTTAAATGAACCGCTTTTAAATGTTCAAAAAAACCGAGTTCAGTCCCTTTTGCTCCAACCTCATCCCAATTGTCTCCATCCCAAACACCGCTTGCGAATACATGGCAAGTATCTAAACAAAAACCAATTTTATCAGGAAACTCTGTTAGCTGCCTTACTTGGACTAGCTCTTCAAGCATTGTGCCAGTTGGCCCACTTTTACCGGCATTATTTTCTAATAAAAGCATTGCTTCCCCCTCCCACTTCGACAGAACCTCATTGAGGGTTCCAATCATCCGCTGATAGCCTTCTAGTGGGTCTGAAGCGTTTTTCAATACACCAAAATGAACAACTACACCAATCGATCCGCATTCATTTGCAATCTCTAAATCATTTAATAACGAGTTCTTAACATGGTCGATTTGTCCTTCATCCGCAACTAAATTGGTTGGATACGGTGTATGGGCAATGGTTTGGATATCATGCTCTTTACAAAATTTCGCACATTCTTGTGCATCAAGAATATTATATTCTTTAACTGACAGGCTTCGTGGATTTTTTGGAAAGTATTGAAAGGCATGTGCTCCAATTTTTTTTGCATGTTGGGCAGCCCCTAAATACCCTTCCCTAATACTAATATGACTCCCAAATCTCATGATTTCGTCTCCTATCCTACATATATAGTTAGTTTTTCTATCAGAGTAGGAACTATTCAATTAATGGACATACTAGTTTTGAGGTGAGAAAAATGGAAGACTTTACATCAAAAGACGAGACTGTACAAAATAAATCAATCGAAGAATTAGAAGAGGAAATGGGGTTATACATTGTTTCACCTGAAAAAATTAATTCTATTTTTGAAGAAGAAGAGCAATGAAAAAAGAGCGAAAACCAACTCGCTCTTTTTGTTCAATATCTATTTATTTAATGAAAATACGACCACAGACTCGTTGCTCTCCAGACAATGGCAAACGAACATAAACTGATAAATGTTCCACTAAGTATTTTGGCTACTCTTTTATGTGTTCCTTTAAAAATGGAATGTGCGAAGCTAAATGCAAAAATCAAAAATAATATGATTGAAATCTCCATATACATATTCATCTCCATAAAAATACCCCTTTCAAATCTAGACATGCTGAGATATTTTGACGAGTCTCTCTTATTATCATCAGATTATAAGGGAAACTAAGGAGTTGTACAACAGAAATTAGTACTAATTGTAAATATTTTCTTGTTTTGTTTACAATTTCTTCACATTTTCCATTTCCTCAAGATAGACATGCTGCAACTGAAGCTTTTCTTCAATTGATAGACTGGAGTCGAAAATTCGTCTGCTTGCCATAAAAAATTTTTCATAGGGAGTTTTGCGAAGTCTTGGATGGGTCAATTCATCTAGTATATCCCTTCGAATTGTGGAACGCAGAATGTCTTCACTGCTCATGTCCTTTTGCCATAGCCGACGATTCATCCAAAGCGACTGATATGCTTTTAAGAGTTGATCAAAATTAACAGGATCCATTTTCAATATAGCTCCTTTTATACCCGAGAGCCCATCAAAAGATGGGCTCTAAGTACTTAATCGTCAAACTTATATGTCCAATATACTTCTGTTCGTAGCCACTCAATAATTTCATTATCACTGTCATCAATCTTTTGGAGCAGATTTCCCATCAAGCCTTCTGTTTGGGAACGATGTGCTTTCAATGTCGCAATCTTCTTGTCTAATACTTCACTTACATCGAATTCAACATCATGTTCACCAATTTTTTCAACACGGTCATGAGTGATTGCTTTGCAGTAAACAGTTGGTCTATTTTCTTTCGGAATACGCTTAACTGCACGAATGGTTGCTTCTCCTGTTGCATCATGGTCAGGATGGACACCATGTCCAGGATAGAATGTAATAACAAGAGATGGATTTACTTCCTTGATGATTCCCTCAATTGTGTCTGCGATTCTTTCTGAATCTAAAAATTCTAATGTTTTATCACGATATCCTAGCATGCGGAGATCGCTTATTCCACATGCTTTACAAGCTTCTCTTAGTTCTTTTTTTCGAATCTCAGGCAGGGTTTCTCTCGTTGCAAAAAACGGATTTCCTAAATTTCTGCCCATTTCCCCAAGGGTTAGGCAGGCATATGTAACAGGAACCCCTTTTTGTGTATTTAAACTAATTAAACCTGATACTCCAAATGCTTCATCATCTGGATGTGGCAATACAATTAAAATATGTCGCTCCATTTTACTACTCCTTTTATTAAAATATGCCGTTGAAGTTCCAAAACTCTAGAATGGGGTTGTGCTAATTTGCAGCGCAACTGCGAGTTTGCCTTCCTCATCATGACCTGCTAGTAATAAACGGTCCTTCTCGTCAAGCTCCCAATCTGTTAACCCTTCTGCATAAATCCAGCCAATATCCATCTTAAGGCCAACACGGTACGGATCATTTCCAACGATTTTTCCTTCTGTATACGTAACAAGGGCATTTCGAATAAATGCACCCGCTGATGTTTTTTTAGCGCCAGAATGCACTGCATATGCGCCATTTGTAGTTTCAAGGTGAATATAAACGTTTTGATTGGCAAAACGGTTAATTATATCCTGAATGTCTTCTTTTTTTATCGGTTTCAAATGTGAATCCTCCAAACTCTAAATAAATATGTATTCATATATAAATATTAACGATTTTATCAATAAAATTCCAATAATGCGAACTGCAAAATCAAATTAATAGCAATCCCTTGAAAAGATGGTATGATTTTCTACGTATTGGACATATTACGTATATGAAGAAGGTGGTGAACAAAATTGGCAAGAGAAAACCTTGAACTAGTAAATAATATGGAATTTGGTATTACTTCAAAATTCATTCCGAATTTATGTGAAGCAAAAACGTTAAAAGTTGTTGAGATAAATCATACTTCAGTTCGAATTGAACTGGAATCAAAGCAAAAAGGGGTCTTCCCACTTTCCCATTTTCAATACTTAATTCGTCATGGGGCATTAGTTCTATCAAAGGATGAAGATGAAGAAACTGCGTGATTCAAATATGTCTTGGCTCATTTGTGCCTAGATTTTTTAGCTCACGAGGTGGGTCATAAAGACGTTGCCACAGGAAGTGGCGTACTTAGTCTTTGATCTTATGCTCGAAAACTTTCCATTGAAATCTGTGGCATCCTCCATTCATTCTACTGTTCGATATGTCTGGATAATTGCTGAATAAAGTTAAAACAACCATCTGAATGGATGGTTGTTTTTATTTGGTGTTATTCACCTAAGTTTTCTTCTTTTAACACAGACCCAATTCCTTCTAAGGCTGCATCTGCATCATTACCTTCAGCTTGAATCACGATTTGTGAACCTTTTGGTACACCAAGAGACATTACACCCATAATTGATTTAAGGTTTACAGATTTACCGTTGAAAGTAAGTGTAATTTCTGATTGAAATTGACTTGCTTTATGTACGAGCTTTGTAGCTGGTCTTGCATGTAAGCCAGCGTCACTTGTAATTGTAAATGTTTTTTCTGCCATAAAAAATCCCTCTTTCTATTATTGACTCATATATAGAATAGCCATTAACCTATGTGATAATCAAGTGTATTTTTTTAGAATTGGCAATTTGCACAGAAAAATGTTTTCCTGGATGACACTTCTTTCTTCTTTATGACGGATCCACAACGAACGCACACTTCACCTTCTCGGTCATATACTTTACATTTTTCATCATAACCGCCGGTTAAATGATCCCCCTTAAAAAGTGGCTGTTCCATGTATCCACCAAATCGAATGGCATCTTGAAATACAGAATGAATCGATTGATACAATTTTTGAACTTGTGCATCATCCAATGTATCAAACGTCCTGGTTGGTAGAAGTTCTGCAGCAAAGCAAATTTCATCAGAGTAACAATTACCGATCCCTGCAATAAAATCCTGATCGACAAGCGTTGTTTTAAGCATTCCCCTTTTGTTTTCAACTAAATCTTCAAAAGATTGAAGTGTAAAACCAGGTTGCAGAGGTTCTGGCCCTAAATCTGCTAATTCGGATTCAACTTGGTCAGGCGTTAGTAGATGTAAGTATCCTAATCTTAATCCAATAAAACAAAGTTGATGGGATGTAAATCGAAGAATTACTTGTTTTGTTCTTGAAATTGAATCGTTATTTGTTTCAATATACATCAAACCGCCAAGCATAAGATGAAGAAGTAATTTATTTCCGCTTTCAAGTTCAAAAATGAGATGCTTCCCTCTACGGCGGATTTGAGTAATTTTATTTCCGACAAGCTCTTTAGTAAAATCAGAAACCGAAGTATTGATGGATTTTTCACGATTTACTTCCACATCTTGAATGACATGACCTGCTACTTTTAGTTGAAGGAGGTTTTTGTATGTTTCCATTTCTGGCAACTCAGGCATTTTCACACCTCCGATGATTATTTACATTTAGCATAAACAATAAATGAATATTTCATGTATCTATAAAAGCCACGAAGGTGTGATTCCCTCGTGGCTTTGATTAGTGAAGTTTTGAAATTTCATTTTGGAGCTGTTTCGTGCGCTTTGCATTTCCTTCTGCGAAGTTCGCAAGTCTTTCTTTCAGTTCAGGATCATTATGAACTCTTTCTGAGGTAATCAAGTAGCGTCGCATCAGTTCAGACTCTGCAGTATAGGCTGTTTCTAGAACTTCCTTTAAAGCATCCTCGGTTAACGCATCTTCACAATCATGATCCCGATCAAAATCCTTTTCATGATTCATCAAAATCACCTCTATAAAAGTATCTGCTTTTTTTAAAGGAATATGATGATAAAGGTAAGGAAAAATTTTATTCGAATACCCCCATTATCGGTTGTCCATTTTTAACCTGAGTTTGTACACCTGTTTCGTCTTTTGCAACACTACCAGATACAATAACATAATCAATCCCTTTGGATAAGGATGCTGGTTTTTCGGCTGTTGAAGTGTCGATGATCTCATGGTAGTCAAAAACCGTAATATCTGCGGTAGCTCCAACATGAAGCCTTCCTCTTGTACTCATAGCTGGTGCAACTTCTTCAAGTTGTCTTGCGGAATGAATGGTAATTTTCTTCATCCCTTCCATCAGTGGTAAGATATCAAGGTCACGAATGTAACGCCCGATAAACCTCGAAAAGGTTCCCGCTCCTCGTGGATGATTAAACTCACTGTCCATCGTTGCATCGCTACCAATCATACTATGGTCTACTTGTAATGCTTGAATGAGCTCGTCCTCATCCATCGCATAAACAATAACTTGTCCACCTTTCTTACGGTAAATAGGAAATGTTTCCTCCGTTAGTCTCTCAGTTGTACCCGCTACTTGAATGTCGGAATAGGATATGCCAAACCTTGATTGCCAATCTCCACTGAGACGCTCAAATGAAATATCTGTTGCCCAAGAATCGTATGGGTACACATCATATGTAACTTGGTAGCCATCAGCACGAGCTTCTTCAATTAAGGCTATTGCTTCATCCATCGCACCTGTCCCACCTGTACTGTGAAGATGCATAAAATGAACCGGGGCATCTAACTCCCTTGCATAACCAAGAACTTCTTTTACTGAATCAATACTTGTATGTTCGCCTGTTAGACTAGAATGCCTACCATGGAAATGTGTAACAATGCCATATTCCTTTGCAACTTTCATGAGGGCCCTGATTTCATCAGGAGTTGTTCCTGGATAATACTCAGGGCTAAAAGCAAGTGCGAGCGCACCTTTTTTAATTTCCTCATTTGCCCGTTTTACCATATAGTCAATTTGTTCCTGAGTTGGTGTGCCATGGTTGCCAAGTCCGGCTTCATAACGTAAACGTACCGCAAACAAGGCACCCCCATAGTTTACTGATGTTGGATGATTTTCATATTGATTAAAAAAACCGTTAAAATCAACCGTACACCCATGCATGGAAAGATTTGTTGTTACCCCATCACCAATCTTGAACTTTGCTGCCATTGGATTTGGATTGAACGAAAGCATATCTATAAAGCCGGGACTTACGATTTTTTGATACGCATCAATTTCGGTCTCTCCACGTATAGGTGATTTAGTAACCGCAGCCACTTTGTCGTCCTTAATTCCAACATGATAGCCAATTTTCATGGTTTCCTTGTCTGGATCTATCACAATTCCATTTTTAATCACGATATCATAAGTTACGTTCTCAGGTTCTTTAGTCGATGTCATTTGTTTATATTTGAACTCTTTAATGTCCAGTTTGTCCTTTTTTGATTTAAAACCGATGAGCTGTTCCCCATCAAATAGAAACTTATCTCCACTTATTTTATCAAGTTGGGTTGTCTTATTGGTCGCTAAATCATGAACAAAAGCAGAGATCTTCCCTTGGTCTTTAATTGTGTAGACAATATGCTCCAGCTCGGGATCTGCATCGACCCAGTCAACAGTCGCCTTTTTTGATGGAAGGTCAACGACGAATAGGTCCATATGGGAATCAAATTCAGGTGTGTTAAAAATGATTTCGGCTTTTTGCTTTTCGGGATTTGTCTTGGCATAGAGCATCCCTTCTTCATAGCCGTTTTTAAACTTAATATTACTGATTTTAGCAGAACCCTCAAACGGAATTTCGGAAACGGTTTCTTTCGTGCCAATATTAATCATCTCGATAAAATTGCTGCCGTCATCTTTCTTTCCGTATAAATACAACAAGTGTGCGTCCGGATTCACTTCTACCCCTCTATAACTTTTATCAGGACTGTTAGGAACTTGGTAATCCACCCATGGTGTCACGTTCTCAATTACAGCTTGTTGTCGGTCCCCGATGTAAAGTTTTTTTTGACCGTTTTCCTCTAACAAGGCGAGAACTTGATTCCCATAAAAGGTAATCCCATCTATCTTAAAGCCATTCACAACCAGTTGGCTTTTTACCTCCTCATCAGTGTCGGTAAATGACTCAGATGGAGAAATGATTTTTGAGCCGAAAAAGGCAACAAACAAGACAGCTGCTAACGTCACACCATATCTAATAAATCGATTTTTCATAATTATCACCCTAATAAAAGAGGAAAAAATCTCGAATCCCGAAATCTTTTCCCCTTAATCAAATGCGCCTTGGCGTATTTGTGCCCGATTTTTAGGCCCACATGAAGTGGGTCATAAAGACGTTGCCACAGGATGTGGCGTTTGTAGTCTTTAATCTTACTTACTGCTCGAAAAATTCTCTCTGAAAAATCGTGGCATCCGCCGTAGGCATAAACTATATTCAGCGGTGTTTTGCTCGGCCGGATATAGTTTATTTATTCCTTCAACGCTGCTTCTAGAGCAACCTCAATCATATCATTAAAAGTTGTTTGACGTTCTTCAGCTGTTGTTTCTTCTCCCGTTAAAATATGATCACTTACTGTTAAAACTGATAATGCATTGCGACCAAATTTCGCCGCTAATGTGTAGAGTGCCGTTGTTTCCATTTCAATCGCAAGAATCCCATACTGTGCCCATTTTTCTAATTCAGCATTTTCATTATAGAAAACGTCACTAGTGAAGACATTTCCAACTTTAAGATTAAGACCTTTTTCAGTCCCTGCCTCATATGCTTTTTTCAATAAATCAAATGAGGCTGTTGGGGCATAATCGACACTACCAAAATTGATGCGGTTCATTTGTGAGTTCGTTGAGGAAGTCATCGCTAAAATGACATCTCGTACTTTCACATCCTTTTGAATCGCACCGCAAGTTCCAACTCGAATTAAGTTTTGGACTCCATATTCATTCATTAATTCATGTATGTATATTGAAATTGATGGAACCCCCATACCTGTTCCTTGGACAGACACGCGCTTTCCTTTATATGTACCGGTAAATCCGAGCATTCCACGAACTTCATTGTAGCATTGAACATTTTCAAGAAAGTTTTCAGCAATATACTTTGCACGCAATGGGTCTCCTGGAAGCAATATTGTTTCAGCGATATCCCCTTGCTTTGCTCCAATATGTGTACTCATTCATGATCCTCCTATGTAGGTAAAATTACACTTTTACTATGTTACCACAATTCCATTCTACTTAAAAAGTTTGATTAACGCAAAAATATGGGGAAAGATAAGGTTGTATCATCATCAAAAAGGGGGTATTCGTACATGGCAAACGAAAAAATGAGCAAAAAATTAAGACAAGCTGTTGACTATGCAAATGCAACTGACACCACAAAAGGTGTTGGAAATCCGCCAAATACATCGAAAAAAGCAAAAGATGGCTTTATGCAGCCTAAATAATTAAAAGAGAGTTCAAAAGGAGGATGAAAAGGACCAAGAAGTTCGAGGCGGCGAAGCTTCGAGCACCGGAACGTATGTAATTGATACGCGAGGAGCGGAAAAGCAAGCCAACGAAGAAATTCGATGTGTCATTTCACCGGACTTTTTGAACATCCTATTGGAGGGAATAAAATGGGTAAGAAAAATCGTAATCGTATTAATGCTCCTAAGAAAAACAACCATACTCCACCTGAAGCAATTGAAGCGGAACAAATCGCTCACGGTAAAGAATTTTCAGCTGCTGGTGGTCGTAAAAACGGACCAGGGCATAATGAATAAATGAAATAAGGGCGTCCGATTGCAGGGCGCCCTTTTTCAATTAGCTATGGCGGCTAATAATTTGGTTAATTTTTGATTTGAGATTTGGAAGATCATTCGTCGTTACAGTGAAGTTTACAAAGGATTCATCCATATCCAATGCCTCAGCAAGGAAGCTACTTAACCCACGTGCACGTCGGTCCACCTGCATCATCACTTCCACCCGATCTTCAGATTGAGGGAAGAACATTACTTCTACTTCATCTAATCTTCCACGATATTGTCCACTCGTAGGGACAAACTCAAATTCCTGTACAAATGGTAATCGTCTTCTTAGTCGGTATGGTGCCGCTTCGCAATCTACCTTACGTAAGCTAAAGCCTAAATCATATACCGCATTCAACACACCTGCTGCAAGTGGTGATGGAGAAACTGAAATATAATCTTTATCTGATGGGTCAATTGCATTTTTAATATCTAAGCCTGTGTGAATCCACACTTTTGATTTCCCGAACGTTACAGGTGTATCAAGTGGGAGGACGAATGAAAATGGAATTTCACGTCTTTCGTTACTTCCAATTGTAAAACGCTCAACAATTTTCACTTTTTCAATCGTTGCTTGTTGGTTAAACTTTTTGTCATTCGATTCTTTAATGTAGGTTGTCATTAAGGAAAGATAAATCTCGTCGATTTGTTGTTCCGTATTTCCTCCAACAATTTCAACAACGCCAGAAACCTTGTCACCAGCCCTAAGTTGGTCAGTTGTTAACTTAGTATCAACTCTTGCACTTCCTATCCCAATACTTGAAAAAAGTTTATTAAATAAAGACATGGTCATTCCTCCTAATGCTTGATATAAAACTATACGACTGGGCATGAAAAAAGTTTCTACAGAAATGATATTTTTTCATTAAAAAACGACGGGTTTCCCCGCCGTCATATGTACCTAGTCTTCTTCTTCGTCAATTACACATTTAAAGAGTAAGTATTCAAAAGTAATATCTGCTAGTTCCTCTAGCTCTTCCTCGCTTGGGGCAAATCCCCTTTGGACAAGCTCGTTATAGAAAAACTCTGCAATTTCCTCCGTATCAATAACAACCTCAATCTCCTTCAGCATGATCGCCCCCTTTACTTAAGATGTATGATGTAAAAACGTCACCTATGTCATTTCATATGTATATTATTTTTTAGTCATGAAATCAAAAGTTCATACATAGGATGGAATATAAGAATTGGACAAGCCTAATGGAGGGGTTCTCATGACAAAGCAAGCCGTTATTGTAAAATTTCCAGTACAAGCAGAAGTGAATCGCACCAATAAATTACTAGCATTTATTGACGGAGACGGGTTTGACAAAGTGTTAGGAAAAGTAACAAAAGGATTATTTTCGTTTATTTTGTTTTTAGGGATCCCTTATTTCTTTTATGTGTTAGTACAAGCGTTACTCATGGGTTAATCGTTACCTTTCCCAGACTCAAATTTTTGTAGATTTTTCATTGCTAAATCCATAACATCTTTATATTTCTGATCCTGGAACATGTCGTACAGGATCTTGTAGTCGTTGTACACATCTAATAAACCGTCAATGATTTCTTTTTTCTCTTTTTTAATACGCATATGATCTTTCTCGGATTTACGATAGATATCCATATTTTCATACATCCCCGCATTATTGTTTTTCTTTTTCACAAAATACTTCAACGAATATTTTTGAAGGAATGTTTCAGCTTGATCAAAGTCTGCAAGTAGTGTCAGCTCATCCTCTCCTGCTTCGAGCCACTCACCGTCTGTCACTCTCGCTAGTTCGTAAATCACATCCTCCCACGCACCCTCTTTGTATCTCCAAATTTCAGTGTGAATCCCAACAATTTTAAACACATCATTGTCATATCCTTGCACAAAGACAAGGTCACCAAAATAATATTTGTATTCAATATCGATTTTTTCAATTTCCATCGGCCTTGCTTTATATTGGGAAAGCAAGGTTAGGGCCGATTCTGAGTAAAATGCCTCGCCTTTATTAACTTTATATAGAAAGTTTCCATCTAGCTTACGGATATCGGTCACAGATCCAACTGTTCCATATAACTTAACAACGACGATATCCCCGATTTTGTATTTTGGCTTTTTGCTTTTATCATCCATATCCTCATCCCTCTGCTTTGGTGTCGATTTAAAGGGTGTGACATAGTATATGCAAGTCTTTTGCAAAACGGCAATATAATAGGGCTTGTGAATCAAGAAATATTAAGGGTGGGCGAGCCTAAAATTTGTGGAGGTGAAGTGTTCGTTATAGAGGTTTATTTTGGGGAGAATGTTAGTGGCAGTATTTTTAAAATAGTGGGAGTAAAACATGGATAGCGGCAGTAAATCCAAGTTAGTGGCAGTAATTTAACCTAGTGACAGAAAATCTTGGATAGTGACAGTATTTTTTCATTCTTAATATCTAGTTGCTCAGAAAACGTAAAAAACCACCGAGATTCTGCATCTCAGTGGTTTATATCAATCTTCGTTTTCATAAAGATCCCAGGCCTTATCGAAAGTAGACATACTTTTTAAATATTGGCCGTTTAACTCCAAATAAGAGCTTAATTCATTGTAATCCTTCGAATAGATTGGAAAGCTATGATCCAAATAGATGTCATTTGCAAATTGACTAATCTCATCTTTCGCTTTTGCCGTACGAAATTTTACAATATAGTGATAAAATGACTTTCCCATAACAACCACATCCTACATAAGCGTTCGTTTTGTCATTTTATCATGATATCGAATCAAGTCAACTGAAAATGACTTAAAAACGGAAGTAGTTATGCTTTAAAAATCGCGGAATCTCCATTAGTTCTTTATAGCTAATTGTCTTCAAAAGTTTTTTTGTATCGATTAACATGAGTTGGTCTTCAATTTCATTTATTATGTTTTCTTCTTGATACTCCATTCCGCATTCATCACACTTTACACTAGGTGTATCGGTAATTTCAATTGCTCTTGTTCCATCTGGAAGTTCCCAAAATACACTGTTTGTTGCTTCTTTCGCCTTTTCCGAATCACACCACATACAATTCAACAATATAACCTCCAATCACATTTAACTAGATTTTTCATCTTCCTTACTAGAGCCCTTCATTTTTTGTAAAGTAGATTGGTATTTTTTCTCCTTCAATTCGTCCCGTTTATCACGTTTATCTTTTAATGTGCTATGACTTGGGTCTTCATTGTATTTCTTTCTTCTTGAAATTCGGTTAATGCCTTCAGGGACAAGGTTAAAGCCATCACCTAGTAGCCCCGCTATTCCTGCAGTTGATTTTTTATCTTCGAGCGAGCCTACATGCTCTGTAAAATAAGCGTCTGCACGGCCAGGTACATAGTTTTCTGGCTCTGGATAGGTAGTAATGACTCCTTCAAAATTACGTAACACCACTTTTTCGGGACTTTGTGAAAGCAGATAATTCGGCTGTACTGCAATTTTTCCGCCTCCACCAGGCGCATCGACGACGAAGGTTGGTACGGCATAGCCTGAAGTGTGGCCACGTAAGCCCTCGATAATTTCTAGCCCTTTTGAAACAGGTGCTCTAAAGTGGCCAATACCTTCCGATAAATCACATTGATAAATATAATAAGGACGAACTCTGATTTTGACTAAATCATGCATCAACTTTTTCATGATTTCGACGCTGTCGTTAATGCCTGCTAAAATAACAGATTGGTTTCCGACTGGCACACCACTGTTAACCAGCATTTCACACGCTTTTTTTGCTTCCTCTGTAATCTCAATAGACGTATTAAAATGTGTATTTAACCATACAGGATGGTATTTCTTTAAAATATTACACAGGTTTTCTGTAATTCGCTGCGGGAATACAACAGGTGCCCTTGTTCCGATACGAATGATTTCCACATGCGGAATCGCCCGTAAATTTTTCAAAATGTACTCAAGAATATTGTCATTGATCAGAAGGCCGTCACCACCTGAAATAAGGACGTCACGTACTTCAGGAGTGTTGGCGATGTAGCCTATCGCAGCATCAAGCTGTTTTTTCGGCACACCCATACCGATTTGGCCGGAAAATCGTCTCCTCGTACAATAGCGGCAATACATTGAGCATTGGTTCGTTACTAAGAAGAGGACACGGTCAGGGTAACGATGTGTTAAACCAGGTACTGGTGAATCTTCGTCTTCTTCAAGAGGATCTTCTAAATCATATTTTGTTTTGTAAATCTCTTTCCCAATTGGCACTGATTGCATCCGAATTGGGCAACGTGGATCATCAGGATTCATTAACGATGCGTAATATGGTGTTATATTTAAAGGAATCGTCTTTGTGGAGATTAAGACACCTTCTTCTTCTTCTGGAGTCAGATTAATGACCTTACGTAAATCATCGATTGTGCGAATTGTATTCGTCAATTGCCAAATCCAATCGTTCCACTGCTCATCCGTTACATCCTTCCATAATTCAATGTCCTTCCAATGACGCTTAGGTTTATATAAGTTCATCTGCATAAAAAATCTCCTCCCTACTCTTATTAACATGCAAGTAGCATGCCAACTGTTAAGTAGAAAAGAGATCTAAATGAAAATATGGGTCTAATTATTTTTTTTTTGCAATTTGTATTGCAGGGTTTGACGAGGAATCTCTAGAAGTTTTGCCGCTCTATTGATGTTCCCGCCTGACTTTTTCATGGCTGCATCGATCAAAGAGTTTTCGGTTTCTTGTATGACTTCACGAAGAGGTCTTAATGTGACTGTAGACTTTGGTTTGGTATCGACAAGATGAACCGGTAATAAATCCGTTGTAAGTGCTGTTCCTTCAGCCATAATCATTGCATGTTCAATGATATGTTTTAATTCCCTTACATTCCCTGGCCAAAGGTAATTAGCAAATAATTGAAGGACCTCATTATCAACCTTTGAGACACTTTTTTGAAAGCTATGGTTATATAGTCCAACAAAGTGGTCGACTAAATATGGTATGTCCTCAAGTCTGTTCTTTAAAGGAGGAATCTCTAAAGAGAAAACATTCAAACGATAATACAAATCTGGTCTTAGTTCATGATCCCTCACGCAATCTGTTGGATATTTGTTTAGTGCAACAATCACGCGAACATCGACTTGAAGTGTCTTCGGGCTGCCAATTCTCCGAACCATCCCATCCTCAAGGACACGGAGCAATCGGGATTGGAGCTCAAGTGGCATCGAATTGATTTCGTCTAAAAAAAGCGTCCCTCCATGTGCAATTTCAAATAACCCAGCACGGTCCACTGCTCCCGTATAGCTCCCTTTAACCGTTCCAAATAAAATACTTTCTAATAAACTTTCGGGTAACGCTGCACAGTTTTGCGCGATAAAAGGAGCTTGCCTTCGTGGTGAGGTATTATGAATCGCTTGCACAAGAAGCTCCTTACCAGTTCCGGTTTCACCATACACTAAAACAGTCGATGATGAGTTCGCAACCTTCATTGCTTGTTTTTTTACATTGTTGAAGCGCTCATTTTTCGTCAGGATGTCATGAAAAGTGTATTTTGCTCCATATAATTCCTGAGGCTTTTTTGAAGGACTGCGAACCTTTGATTGCAGGTCCATCAATTTATTGGATAAATCTTTAATCTTCGAATAATCTTTTCCAATTTCAACAGCACCAATGAATTTACCATTTATATGGATGGGTAAAGTCGTATTTACCGTATCAATCAGCTTTCCCCATTTGTTTTTATAAGTTTGGGGAAGATGATAAATCGGCTGTTTTGTGCGAATGACCTTTAATAGAGTACTAGAATCCTCATTTAAAGAAGGAAAGACCTCGAGAAGATGCTTACCAAGTACCTCATCCCGGCTAAGCCCATCATGCTCGGCTGCTACCTGATTATAGAAGATGGTGATTCCTTCCTCATTAACAACATGTATGGCTTCATCAATACTATCTAAAATGGCAATGACAAGTTCTTCCCCGATTTGCACTCATCTCCACCTCCCTCATCACATGATGAAAATCCGGCGCTTACTGCCGAAAAATTGGCAGGTTCAGTCAATTGATAAATCCTTGACCCACACATTCATGTCTTCAATCTTATCAAAAATATAGCAGTTGTTTGTGAGTCTGCCAGTATAAGAGTATCCTAACTGGTAAAAGCTTTTATTCATTCCATATGAAAGTGCCCTTGCAATTGAATAGGCACAATATATTCCATTGTTAATAAGCTCCATTTCCAGTTGTATTAAAAGCTTCTTCATTAAGCCGTGTTTCCTATACGCATCCAAGGTTGCACAATCGGTTAGCTCCGCATTATGAAAGCTATAATTAACTTCGGCTGAGGCGCTACTAATAATCACGCCATTGTCGAGAGCGACATAAAAAACCGTGGAATCCTTCATTGCTTTCTGAATATAGTCTGGGTTGTTTAATGGAGTTGGATAAATCTTGAACACAGTATCATACAATTTAGCAAGTTGCCCTGCATCTTCGGGTGTTGCTTTGCGGATTAGAAATTGAGTGTTTGTTTGATTATTTTTTCGCGGATTCCTTAAGATGTCGGTTATTATTTGTTCTTCTTCCATCCATTTATCACTATTTCTTCTTTCATTTGTAAAATACTTCGTAACAAAATAGGCATCACTGCCATTAAAATATTTTTGAACCATTGCCTCAATCATAAAGCCACATTTCATAAATTCAAATAAGTCCTCACGTTTAGCCATACAAATAACTTTTTCAAAAGAATGGAATACTGCAAGCTCGTTAACCTCATCTAATAAGGTCATAAGATTACCTCGATAATCTAATACACGAAGTCTCCGGTTGAAATAGTCTACTACAATGTCTGCTTGATATGAAGCTGCATGTAATCGTTTTTGTTCATTGTATTTTTGACCTGACAACATCAAACCTCCTCATAGCATAGCCTTTTCATCTATCATATCATTTTTCAGAAACTTCACACCATGCTAAAATCGTTTGAGCAATGATTTCTGCCGTTTCAAACATCCGTTCAAGCTCAATATACTCATTTGGGTAATGAGCAACTTCAGTTGTTCCAGGACCAAATACAATGGTCGGGATATTGCCGACTGCTGTTAAAAGTCCGCCATCTGTTCCCCAAGGAGATGCCTCAATGATTGGTTCTTTCCCCAAGACATCTTTATACGTATTGATTAAAAGATTCATTAGTTCATGGTCAGGATCAATTGTACCAGGCACCCAACGTGCACCAAACCACTCAAGTCCAACTGGATGGTTTTGGAACCATGGATCTATTTCAGGTAATTTTTCAAGCCATTGTTGCATTTCAGCTTTTGCGTTCTCGATTGTTTCCTCAGGGGCGACACCCATTCGACCTTCAATGGTAACAACGTCTGGAACAGAAGACGGCCAAGTTCCTCCGTTTATTTTTCCAATATTAATAGGCACTGGGATTGGCGTATTTCTATAAAGTGGATCATTAATCTCCGCATTGCGAATCATTTCAAGCTTCAAAAGATGGTTAATTACCGTCATAGCCTTTTCGATTGCACTAACACCTTCATACCTCGTTCCACCATGTGCAATTCGGCCGTAAATATCAATTTTAAACCACATTGAACCTTGTTGTTTCGGGAAAATCTTCATATTCGTCGGCTCTGGGATTATGGCTCCATCTGCTTTATAGCCCTTGATAATCGTTGCAAGTGTTCCGGCACCACCACTTTCCTCTTCGATGACACTTTGGAAAATGACATCGCCTTTTAGTTGAATACCAGATTCCTTGATGGCTTGGATTGCTAATAGCATTGCGACATTTCCACCTTTCATATCAGTGGAACCTCGCCCATATAATTTTCCATCTTTCACTTCAGCGGAATACGGATCCATCTCCCATTGGGTGATATCACCTTCTGGAACAACATCAATGTGACCATTTAAGAGAAGTGATTTTCCCCCACCTGTCCCTTTTAGAACACCGACTACATTCGGACTATCGAGAAAGTTTGTTCTTGGGGAAACAAAATATGGATGCTTTAAAAGTTCCGAACCATTCGGTTCCCAGATGTCAATTTCCATCCCAAGTTGACGGCATTTTTCTATAATAATTGCTTGCGAAGACCTTTCATTGCCTTGGAGACTCGGTTCTTGAACAAGCTTTTTTAATAGACGGATGCCTTTTCCCCTATTTTCTTGGATCCACTTCTTCACTTTATCGTTAGTATCACTCAAACACTTCCCCTCCCTTTAGGTTAGTTGTGAAATGGTTTCATCCCACTTCAATTCGGCACTCGTATTTTTTATCACATCTTCAATTGTAAAAGGAGTCATCACTTCTAATAGATGGAGGCCATCCTCTTTTACCTCAATCACGGCCATATCGGTAATGATAAGATTAACACAGCTTTTAGAGGTTAAAGGCAAACTGCACTCTTTAACAATCTTTGAGTTTCCATGTTTATCGACATGGTTCATTAAAACAATCACTTTTTTTGCTTTTTGCGCTAACTCCATTGCACCACCCATCCCAGGTACACGTTTACCTGGAACAATCCAGTTCGCGAGGTCTCCTTTTTCACTAACCTGAAGTGATCCAAGAATGGTTATATCAATATAACCCCGCCGAATCATACCAAAGGCAATTGAACTATCAAAATAGGACGAACCTGTAATGGTGGTTACGGGGTAGCCCGCGGCGTTACAAATATTCTCATCTTCTGACCCTTTTTCTGGGCTTGGACCGATCCCTAAAATGCCATTTTCAGCATGAATCATGACATTAATCCCTTCAGGGAGGTGATTTGGAACGAGGGAAGGAATACCAATTCCTAGGTTCACAATCATACCATCTTTGACTTCCTGTGCAGCCCGTTTTGCAATCCGATTGCGAACATCTACTCCCATACCCATTTCCAATTCACCCCTCTGCTCTTAATAATCATGTCTACATAGATTCCGGGTGTTACGATTTCTTCTGGATCTAATTCTCCTAATGGAACAATTTCCTCAACCTCGGCAATTGTGAATTTCCCAGCCATGGCAACAAGCGGATTCATGTTTCTGGCACTCTTATCATAGACAAGATTTCCAAATGGATCGGCCTTTTTAGCGAAAAGAATGGAAATGTCCGCTGTTAAAGGCTTTTCTAATAGATAGTTTGTGCCGTCGACTGGAATGATTTGTTTTCCATTTGATACGATTTCATTGTCAATTCCAACATCGACTAAAATACCACCAAGGCCAACACCACCTGCACGGATTCGTTCAGCAAGTGTGCCTTGGGGTGAAAATTCGATTTCCATTTTTCCATCCGTCATCAATTGACCTGCAACTGGATTCGAACCAATATGGGAGACAATACATTTTTTCGCGTGTCCTCGACTGACAAGTTTCCCAATTCCGATGTTGGGAAAGCCGGTGTCATTTCCAATCAACGTCAAATCTTTCACATTTTTTTCTAGCAATCCGTCTATTAACGCTGGGGGACTTCCTATTCCACCAAATCCCCCAAACATTACCGTTGTTCCATCATTGATATGTGTGAGTGCATCTTCTAGAGTTGAAATCTTATTGTATCGATTTTCAATCAATTATGGTCACCTCCAGATTATGTTGAAATGATTCCTTTTTTCTGTAGTTCTGCCTCAACATCTTCAAATGTTTGATCAAGGAGCTCGATTAACTCATCAATTTGTTGAGTTGTAATTGTTAAAGGCGGTGCTACAAGAATAGCGTCACCACCGACCCCTTCAATGCCAGCTGCAGCCGGATATAGTAACAATCCATTGTTTTGACCTTGACTGACAACCAGTGAAGTTAAGTCGATTTCTTTTTTAAAAGGGAACTTTGTGATCATGTCGGATACGAATTCGATTCCACACATCAGCCCTTTTCCACGAACATCGCCGATAATCGGGTGCTTTTTTTGCAATTCTTCTAGTTTGGTATTAAGATATTTTCCGTTTTTCGCAGATTTTTCAACTAGATTATGAGTTTCAATATAGCTGACGACTGCTAACGCAACAGCTGTAGATTGCGGGTTCGCACTATAGGTGTGTCCACTCATAATTAGCTTTGAGCCTTTTTGAATTGGTTCCATTACCTTTTCACTAACGAGGGTTGCGGCAATGGGTGTGTACCCCGCACTCATACCTTTTCCAAGTGCAATGATGTCAGCATGTGTGTCCCAATGTTCAAGGGCAAACATCTTTCCGGTCCGGCCCATTCCTGTCATGACCTCATCAGCAATAAACAAGATATTGTGTTTTTTACAGATTTCTTTAATCACCTGATAATAACCAGGAGGCGGGACAATGGCACCACCCGCAGCTCCGATAATTGGCTCGGCAATAAATGCGGCAATATGATCGGCCCCAATTCTGTTAATCGCTTGTTCTAGCTCGGTTGCACACATATGATTACAAGCTGGATAAGTGGCGTTGAAAGGACATCGGAAACAATACGGTGGTTGAATGGTCGGAAAGTCTTCTAATAATGGTACAAAGCGAGCTCTCCTTCCGGTGTGTCCAGACATTGAGAGTGCACCAATCGTAATCCCGTGGTAGCTCATCCAACGTGACAATATTTTGTTTTTCCCTTTAATCCCTTTTTCTTGCCAATGCTGAATGGCAATCTTCATGGCCGTTTCCGTCGCCTCAGAGCCACTGTTCACAAAAAAAGACCAGTATTCACCGCCTTTTGCTAGGTCACTTAATTTTTTAGCCAATTTTTCTGCAGGTTCACTTGTGAACTGTGACCTGTAGACAAATGTTATTTTGTTAGCCTGTTTTTCAATTTCTTCAATGATTTCTTTCACGCCATGGCCGATGCTAGCCGTGATGGCACCTGAAGAGCCATCGATATATCTTTTTCCATTTGTGTCGTATAAGTAGATTCCATCCCCATGGCTAATCATCGGATATTCCTTATCCAATAAAGGTTTAATCAAGCGGGTTGCGTCCATCGCGAACCCCTCCTCACGAAAAATGGTATTACAGTCCTATTATGGTAATGGTATGCTGCGTGTTTTGTGTTTGATTTGTAAAAATTGAGCTGTGGATGGTGGACTAGGAATTTTATGTTTTTATGGTTGATGAAGGACTTTAACACGTGATATCTTGGCCATAGGGTCCTTCTTAGTGCTGATGAAGGACTTTAGCATGTGAGCTCTTGGCTATAGGGTGCTTCATAGTGCTGATGAAGAACTTTAGCATTGTGAGATCTTGGCCGTAGGGTCCTTCATAGTGTTGATGAAGAACTTTAGCATGTGAGATCTTGGCCGTAGGGTCCTTCATAGTGCTGATGAAGGACTTTAGCATGTGAGATCTTGGCCGTAGGGTCCTTCATAGTGCTGATGAAGGACTTTAGCATGTGAGATCTTGGCCGTAGGGTCCTTCATAGTGCTGATGAAGGACTTTAGCATGTGAGATCTTGGCCGTATAGTCCTTCATAACCGAGATGAAGAGGAAAACCACCTGAAAACTCCCCGTGAATCCTCTTCATAGCCACGATGAAGAGGAAAACCAAACGAAATCTCCCCGCGAATCCCCATCATACCCCCGATGAAGAGGAAACCCAAACGAAATCTCCCCGCGAATCCCCTTCATACCCCCGATGAAGAGGAAAACCAAACGAAATCTCCCCGTGAATCCTCTTCATAGCCACGATGAAGAGGAAAACCACATGAAATCTCCTCGCGAATCCCCTTCATACCCCCGATGAAGAGGAAAACCAAACGAAATCTCCCCGCGAATCCTCTTCATACCCCCGATGAAGAGGAAAACCAAACGAAATCTCCCCTGCGAATCCCCTTCATAGCCACGATGAAGGGGAAAACCAAACGAAATGTCCACCGAATCCCCTTCATCAACTTTCTCTTATACAAACGCTATTTTAGTAAGCGGATACAATAGATAAAAGCCTATTATTACATCATATGTATGTAAGGATTGATAATTTCGTTAATTGCAGGTTTTTTCCTCTAAAAGGCTTTTGTGTATCCAAATGGCTGCTTGCATGCCGTCTCCCATGGCAATCGTTGTTTGTTCAGAGTGCACGGCTATATCTCCAGCTGCCCATACATGCTCGACGTTTGTCTTTTTTGTCCTGGGATCAACGATGATATGCTTATTTTCTGTTCGTTCAATGCCAAGCTGGGTAGCTAGTTCGGAACGGACTTCGTTTCCTGGAAACCCCAAAAATCCTCTGTCCCCATGTATGACTTCTCCACTTTTCAAGCGAACACCGACAAAATTTGAGGATTCCTCTTCAAGCAATACTTCCTCCGTATCATCCTGGATATGTGTGATTCCGTTTTGCTTTAACTTTGACAACAATTCGCTATCAAGTTTTTTCCAATCATGATTAATAAATGTGATGTCTTTTGTAAAATAGGTTAGAGTGAGTGCCATGTTTGCACCAGATTTTCCAGAACCGATCACAATTACATGTTTGTCTACTACTTCATATCCATCACAATCAGGACATACATATATTGATAAACCAAGGCATTTGTAGATGTTTTTGATGGGAGGAATATTGTCCTTTACACCTGTTGCCAGTAACAACCTTTTAGCAAAATAGGTATCTCCACCGCGGCAATATAACTTAAATATCCCATCCGCTTTTTCAACCTTTGTAACTTCATTTTGTATAAAAGAAACACCAAGTTTTTCAGCCTGCATTTTTCCAAGTTTTCTTAAAGTTTGTCCACTCACACCGTCTGGCCAGCCTAAAATATTATGGTAAGACCTGCAAATGGTGGAACGTCCGTCATTTGAATCAATCACTGTTATTTTATGTTTATATCGTCCAAGTTGGATTGCTGCCTGTAGACCAGCAATACCTCCACCGATAATTGTAACATCATATTGTACAGACATACTTTCACCTCGTATAAGACATATACCTTTTATCTTTTGTTTATAATAGAGGATTCTATTCAAAAAAAGTAAGTTTACATAATGTAATTATGGTTAAACAAAAAAATAACTTTACATAATATTTTTATGATAAACCACCAGCCTTACCTCTTTTTAAACCGAATAACAAAAAAAAGCTCCTTTCACTAGTTGTGAAAGGAACCTTCTCTTTAGCTCTGTATATTTTTTATCGTACGTAAGAAGCTCCGACAATTATTAACAAGATGAATAGTACAACGATTAATACAAAGCTGTTGTTATATCCAAATCCACCATATCCATATCCATGTCCGCAGTGATCATGATATCCGTAATGCATAGTGTCATCTCCCTTTCTTTTTCTTACACTGTTAAGATATGAGCCTATGGGTTGTACTGTATGTGCGAGTGCCTATTTTTTGGGACTTTTTATTATTTCTTTTTTTATTATTTAAAAATAGTATAGTAGACAAAGAGTTTAATTGAATTTTTATACAGGATGTTTTATAATTACCCAATAGAAACCTATAATCAGAAAGCAGGGTCATTATGAAAGCAGAAATACTTAAAGCTATCGAAGAAAACAAAGATCGTTTTTATGAAATTAGTGCATATATTGGTGCCAATCCAGAGCTTGGTCATGAAGAATTCAAAGCTTGTAAAATTTTAACGGATGAACTAAAGAAACATGATTTTAATGTAGAAATAGGAACAGCTGGCCTCCCTACTGCGTTTGAAGCTACATTTGATAGTGGTAAACCTGGTGCGACGATCGGAATTATGTCTGAGTATGACGCTCTCCCTGATTTGGGACATGCATGTGGTCATAATCTAATCGGGACAATGGGAATTGCAGCTGGAATTGGATTATCAAAGGTCCTTTCTGAAACTGGGGGAAAAGTGGTTGTATATGGTACTCCAGCTGAAGAGACGAAGGGCGGAAAAGTAACGATGGCGGAACAAGGTATTTTTGATCACCTTGACGTCGCGATGATGGTTCACCCACTTAGCCAATACGAAAAAAGTGGTGCTTCCCTTGCAATGGACGCAATCCAATTTGAATTTTTCGGAAAAGCGGCACATGCTGCCGCAAGCCCTCATGAAGGCATAAATGCGCTTGATGCTGTGATTCAAACGTTCAACAGCATTAATGCGTTAAGACAGCATATTACACCAGACGCACGCATCCATGGAGTCATTCCAGAAGGTGGAAAAGCTGCAAATATCGTTCCAGATTATGCTGTTGCACAATTTTATGTCCGTGCTTCCTCACGTGCCTATTTAAATGAACTGGTAGAAAAGGTGAAAAAATGTGCAGAAGGTGCTGCCCTTCAAACAGGAGCTACAATGGAATGGTCAAATTATGAGTTCTCTTACGATGACATGATTACAAATGAAGAACTCTCAAATGTCTTTAATGATACGTTAATTGAATTAGGCGTTAATCCTGAGGAGATCAACGAACGGTCAGAGGGCACTGGGTCATTGGATATGGGGAATGTCAGTCAAGTTGCCCCTTCTATTCATCCATATGTAAAAATTTGTGATGAGCCTTTTGCTTGTCACACACACGGTTTTCGAGAAGCAGCTTTAAGCAATCAAGGTAAAGAAGCTATGATTCTTGGTGCGAAAACAATGGCAGTAACAGGATATAAAATTCTATCAAACCCAGAATTACTGGAATCAATAAAAACAGAATTTGAAAAAAATAAAAGATAAGAGAATGATAGACGGTTCCTTGTAATTTAGGTGCCGTCTTTTTTTGATTAAATCGTTTTGTTAATGTTCTAAAAAGATAATTTGTACAATATTCTATGGTAAGACCATGCATCTAGGTACAGCATGTGTTTTAAAATTAATCAGGATGGTGACGTGTATGAAATTACTTTCGTTTCGAGCTTCAGATGGTGTTCGTTTAGGTATTAAGACAGATAGCGGCATAATTGATGTGCGGGATACTGCTGAAAAAGCAGGTTTGATTGCCCCTGCTTCAATCAATGAAGTGATTTTAAATGGCCAGCCTGCAAAAGAACAACTTCAGCAGATTGTATCGGTAGCAAATGATTTCTTAGACGAAACTAGTATTACATATGCACCAGCTGTACAAACGCCAAATAAAATCATTTGTTCCGGTGCAAATTATCGTGCTCATGTTGAAGAAGCAAACTTTACAGTTCCGGATTACCCAATTTATTTCTCTAAATATCAAAATAGTCTTGCCGCACATAACGAGGATATTGTACCACCCCCTGCAACGAAGCAAGTAGACTACGAGGTTGAGTTGGTTGTGGTGATGGGTAAACAAGCAAAAAATATCTCACAAGGGGAAGCGCTTGATTATGTTTTTGGATATGCGACAGGAAATGATATCTCTGCACGGGATCTTCAAACAAGGACCAACCAATGGACATATGGTAAAGCGATTGACCAGTTTGCTCCAATTGGACCTTATCTTGTAACAGCTGAAGAAGTTTCAAATCCTCAAAATTTAGAATTGAAATGTTGGGTAAATGGAGAATTACGCCAAAACTCAAATACAGAGCTAATGATTTTCCCGATTGCTGAAATGATCAGTGATTTATCTCAAACAATGACCCTTGAACCAGGTGATGTGATTTTTACAGGAACACCCGAAGGCGTAATTTTAGGCATGAAGGAAAAAATTTGGTTAAAGCCTGGCGATGTAATGGTCTGTGAGGTTGAAGGGCTAGGTAAATTAGTCAATAGGATTGCGGAGTAACCTTTTTCGCACATTCATTCGTGACTAGATTTGTGGGCTTCTGCTTGAATTTACCCCATTATGATTACCGGTCACGAATGATTTTTCATAACAATTGTAAGCGATTGCAATTGTGGGATATTTTAAAGGGGGCGACCAAATGGAAGGTACTATATTTTCACTGATTCCACCGATTGTTACGATTGCTATTATTCTAATTACAAAGAGATTATTTTTGGCATTAGGTATTGGAATCGCAATTGGTGCACTGCTTTATAATCAATGGAATATCATTGATAGTTTTGTGAACGTTTACCACATTATGGCCGATGTACTAATAGGTGACGGCAAAGTCTTGTTGTTCGTTGTGTTAATAGGCATACTCTCCTCCCTTCTCTATCTATCAGGTGGCATTTATGCTTTCTCCGAATGGGGAGTAAAAGTTGCCAAAACGAGAGTTCAAGCTCAAATGGCGACAATGTTAATCGGGTTTTTCACATGGTTTGATGATGCATTTAGTTGTCTATTTCGTGGTAGCGTAATGAGATCTGTAACGGATAAATACCAAGTTTCGCACTCTAAACTTTCCTATTTAATCCACTCAACCTCTGCACCAATCGCTCTACTTATACCCATTTCAGGACTTGCGGCTTTTATCACTTCAATCATCGCAGGTGTTCTAACTGACACTGAGATTACCTCCTATCAGGCTTTAGAAGCGTTTTTACTAGCAATACCTACCAATTATTATACAATTACTACCATCGTCCTTGTATTTATCGTTGCTTATTTTGGAATAAATGTCGGCCAAATGCGGCGCGATGAAGAACGCGCAGTTAAAGAAGATATTTTATTTGATACAAAACGTGGTAAGGTACCAGGTTCCGAAGATACGAAACTTCCAACAAGAAATGATGGAAAAATGGCTGATTTACTTTTCCCTGTTTTAACTTTAATTATTGTAACTGTGATTTCTGCTATTTTGATTGGACGCTCAAGTGCCGAAGGACCAATCACAGCTTTTGATGTGTTAATTAATACAGACATTATTCTTTCCTTGGTATATGGTGCGATTGCAGCCGACCTTGTTATTTTAACAAGATTGCTAATGAAAAAAACCTCTGGCGAACATTTAAAGATTTCTACGTTCGCTGGTATTAAAACAACATTGCCAAGCGTTATTATTCTTTTCCTTGCATTAGTTACAGCTAAAGTCATCTCTTCCTTAGGAGTTGGAAATTATCTTGCAACATTAATTGATGGAAATCTACAACTTGCTTGGTTACCTGTTATCTTCTTTGTTTTCGCAGCTTTTATTTCTTATTCAATTGGAAGTACGCTCGGGACAGCTGGTCTTATGATTCCAATCGGTGCTGAGATCGTAGCAACAATTGATGTTACTTTCCTAATTCCGGTCATTGGTGCCGTGTTAGCAGGAACTGTATTTGGAGAGCATACTTCTCCTTTATCTGATACAACGATTCTTGCATCGATTGGAAGCTCGGTCCACCCTATCGATCATATGGTGACACAGCTCCCATATGCAATGCTTTCCAGTGTTTCTTCTATCTTTGGATTCATCGTCCTAGGATTTACACAAAATATTGTGATCGGTTTGATAACAGCTATTCTAGTCATGGTTGTGGGTGCATATTTATTTAAAATGCGGCTCAACAAGACTCACACCTTAAATGGGGAGATTGCCAAATAAACAAAATACTTCTCCTCATCCCCCCTTCTTATTTTATAAGGGGGGTGTTTTCTAGTAATCTAGAGAAAATTTACCATTATTGCAATCGATATGAAAGGTGATAGAAAAATGATTAAACCAGTGAAACGTATGAATGTTACAGATAGTATTGTTAACCAAATTAAGGACCTTGTTCTCCAAGGTAAACTTAATGAAGGAGATAAACTTCCCCCAGAGCGAGAACTAATGAATTTATTTGGTGTGGGTAGGCCTTCACTAAGGGAAGCACTGAAGGTTTTGGAGGCGCAAGGTTTAATTGAAAAGACACAGAAAGGTACGATTATCACAGGTAACCATGATAAGTTTTTCTCTGACTCCCTCATGTTCCAGCTCTATTTTTCCTCTGCCCAATGGCAAGATATTTTTGAAGCCCGTAGATTTTTAGAAAAAGAATTAACATACCTGGCAACAACGAGGGCAAATTCTAAAGACTTTGATGAAATCGAGCAAACCATTGTTGATTTGGAACTTTCCATTCGTGAAAACAATCAAACAGAATATGTTCGTTCGAACCTGCTATTCCATAAAAAGATTGCGAAAGCATCGAAAAACCTTGTTTTATTCAACCTGTATGAATCGATAAATAATTTAGTGAAGCACGCTCAGGAAAGTGGAGTGACTGTATATGGGGTAATGAACGAGTCCCTTAATTACCATAAAGCAATCTTTACAGCGATGAAGGAACGGAATGCAGAACGTGCTAGCGAACTCATGGTGCAACACATCAATAGTGTTGAAGGATACGTACAAAGGAGCCAACAGTGAGTTGTGGACGGTTCTCTTTTTTTTAGAAGGGAACCGTTTTTATTTACTAGTTTTTGGAAGATAGACAGGTTGTAATCTACCTGTAAAGAAACTGTAATACTAATCTATTTATTTTTTTCATAGAAATGAGTCATAGAGAGTTACCCAGTACTTAAATTAACTAGGAGGACTATCACTATGAAAAAAATACTATTTGGACTAGCGATTTTTATAGCATCTCTATTTTTTGCAGATCAAGCGTTTGCGTATACTGTACAAAAAGGCGACACGATGTCAGAAATCGCACATAAACATGGTATGACTTTAGAAGAATTAGCAGTGATGAACCCGCAAGTAGAAGATTTAGACCTGATTGTCGTAGGTCAACATATAAATGCAGAAGTAGATGATAACTCACCTAAATTATTTGAAGGTATGCACATTGAAAAGAAACAGGAAGTTGCAGCAGCTAAGCAAGAAGTTAAACAGGAAACGGTAAAAGCGGAGAAAGTAGTTACTGAAGTTAAAAGTGTTTCTACAAATTACAATTTTTCTTCAGAAGAACTAGATTTGTTAGCAAGGATTGTACGAGCTGAGGCTCAAGCAGAACCTTTTGAAGGAAAGGTAGCTGTTGCAGCAGTTGTGTTAAATCGTGTAGAAAGTAAGAAATTCCCTGATACGATTCGAGATGTAATTTATCAGCGTGGCCAGTTCCAACCTGTACGAAATGGTCAAATTAATAAACCTGCAGATGAAGAGTCGATAAAAGCAGTGCGCGCAGCACTCACTGAAATGCGAAATATTGCGAAAGACGCATTGTTCTTCTATAACCCAGCAATTGCCACAAATCGTTGGTTAGATTCAAGAACAACTGCTGTTAAAATTGGTCGGCACGTATTTAAACATTAATTTGGTTTTATGAATTCGAAAATAAGTTAGGGAACTAGTGAAGTTCCTGTTCACTATAGAAAAAATGCCTGAACCCTTATGAGGTTCAGGCATTTTTGATTTTATCCATTATTACCTCATCTTCAAAAATTGCATACGTTGGTTAAATAATGTTGGATACGATAAAAATCCGAGCATAATGCTTGTTACAGCTGCTGTGGTTAGGAGTAAAAAGAGCACGAGTAATTGAAATTGAACTGCTTGAATGGGATTTGCGCCAGCGATGATTTGACCACTCATCATACCCGGTAGTTGAACAAGTCCGATTGTTTTTTGACTTTCAATGGTAGGAATCATACTTGCCTTGATCGACGTAATCAGTTGTGTATGGATTGCTTGTTTTGGTGTCCCGCCTAAGGATAGGATAAGTTCGGTTTGCTCCTGATGGCTGTCAACCTCCGACGTAAATCGATTTAAAAATAGAATGGCAAGAACCATTGAGTTACCAACAACCATTCCACTGATTGGAATGATATATTGGGCTGTTGCAGGTGTAATCTGGAATCCAAGTAAAATTGCTTGAGTTAACACCTCCATAAAAATTAAGGTAGCAGCGATTTTCCAGGTGATCCCTTTGATGGCCCTGCCTTTTTTCCTCGCATTTTGAGTAGCTGCAACAATCATGACAATGACCATTAGAAAAATATAAATGAGACTCTCTGTATCGAAGACAAATTTTAAAATATAGCCGACAGCAAATAATTGTATGATTGAACGGACAACTGCAATGGTCGTGTCTTTTTCCAATCCTAGATTAAATGTTTTTGATAAAAAAATTGGGATAAGTACAAAAATTAGGGCTATTGCTAAAGCAAGTGTACTCAATCCATCTCCCCCTTCACAAATTGTTTTACTTTTTCATGATTCGGAGATTTCAACAATGTACTCTCACCTGTTTCAATAACTTCCCCTTCCATCATAACCCATACATAATTGCCAATTTCAATGGCTTGTTGGAGGTTATGGGTAATCCAGATGATGGTTACATTGTACTTCTGGTTGATTTTTACGATGAGTTCCTCAATTTCATGTTTCGAAATTCGATCGAGTGCGGATGTTATTTCATCCAATAGCAAAATTTGCGGATGGTTGACAAGCGTACGTGCAATGGATACCTTTTGTCGTTGTCCACCTGACAAATCACGGACATCTCGATTTAGGTATTCCTCTTCTAACCCAACATCTTCTAATAAATCCTTGGCTGTTTTTTCTAATAATTCCTTGTCTTGAAGTGTCATTGGTAAAGCAAGATTATGATAAACATTTCCATTTACCATAGGAGCATTTTGCAGGCCAATTCCAACTGCACGACGTAATTCAACTGGTTCATATGTTTGGATGTCTTTTTCCTTTATGTATATCTCACCTGAATTTGGTGACAAAAGCCCATTACAAAGCTTTAAGAGTGTTGATTTCCCCGCTCCGGAAGGTCCAACTAATGAAGTAATCGTCCCCTCATAAAAGGATCCCGTAATATTTTTTAAAATATGTTTTTCATCCGCATGAAAATTAACCCTGTTAAAATGAATCGCTCGGTTTAATGTTTGCATTTATTCACTTCCTTTAATGCGATATCAATAAGATAACATATGAGCCTGATGAATAGATAAATTTTAATTCATTTTTGTATATTATGTACCTTTTTTGTCAAAGGCAATTTAAAATATTAATATATGAAAGTAATTAGGAGTGTTTTTATTGCAGCATAAGGATAAAGTTATCATAATTGGCGGAGGAATTGCGGGAAAATTAGCAGCGCGCGTTCTTTCTGATTCTTTTCGAGAAGTGATTATTATAGAGCGTGATGCTGAAGCTACTTCACCCATCCCAAGAAAAGGAGCGCCGCAAGGGAATCATATTCATGCATTGTTACATGCAGGTGAACAAGGACTTGAGAAGCTTTTTCCTGGAATCACTGAAAAGTTTTATTCAACAGGAGCCGTGAAGATTAATTCAACAAAAGACCTTGCTTGGCATCACCACGGAGTTTGGAAGCAGCGCTATGATGGTGGTTACACAACCACTCTTCAAACTAGACCACACTTGGAATGGCATATAAACCAATCCATAAAAGAGTTTAAGAACATAACTATCCAATACAAGCAAACCGTTAAAGAATATGTATATGACGAGGGAACCAATCGAATGATCGGCGTTGTGTTGAAAGACGGCAGTGTGATAAATGCTGATTTGATTGTGGACGCGAGTGGTGCAAGTAGTTTTACATATCGTTGGTTGAATGATCAAGCCATACACATCCCGCTTGAAAAAGTGAAAATTGATTTAACCTACGTTAGTCAAATTGTGGAATTGCCCAAAAATGATAACCAGGATTGGAAGATCAAGCTTCTTTACCCTAACCCACCTCACGAAAAACTTGCAGGTTCCATTTCAAAGGTCGAGGGGAATCGATATTTGGTTACATTCATAGGATACCATGACTGTATTTATGAAAAAGAGGTTGTTAAAGAAAATAATTTATTACACCTTGCAAAAAGGTTACAGAAGAATGATATCTATCAGACATTACAAACTGCCAAGCCTCTTACCGGTATTTCTGTTTTTCGCGTTCCAGAAATCTCATGGAGAAAAGTTGAGAAAATCAATAACTTTCCGGCTGGTCTTATCATGATTGGTGATTCAATATGTAGAATTGATCCGTTTTTTGGTCAAGGAATGAGCATTGCTGTGTTAGAAGCACTTGCTTTAGAAGAAACTTTACAAAATCAATCGTTGGAAAATGTATCTCGTGATTTTCATAAAAAGGCATCTCAAATCATTGCTCCGATATGGAACATGGTGCTTACAGAGGATTTTCGCTATCAGGAAACAACCGGTAAAAAACCTGTTGGACTCCCCATTCTCCAATGGTATGCCCGGCAGGTATTTCTTTTATCAGCTAAAGACATCCAGATTTATGATTCTTTTATAAAAGTGATGAACTTAAAACATCCAATGACAATTTTGATGAAACCAAGCATTGTTTTAGCGGTTTTGAGGAATGGGTTAACGAAAAAAGGGAATCTGTAATTAATTACAGTCTCCCTTTTTTTACCGGTTAGTTTTTAAAAGGCGTTATGATTTGTGTAAGGTAATTCCTTCGTGTATCAGTTTGACTTGCTCATTTATTTTTTGTTTAACTCTATTAAATTCTTCGGTCTCTTCCAATGTAAGAGGAATTTCTTCAATCGCTTCTACGCCATTTTTTCCTATTCTTGCTGCTTGACCAATCGAAATTCCGTCCTTCCCAATCACTGACGAAGGAATAATTTCTTTTGTATCTTCAACGATTGCTTTAGTAATCTTTACTAGATTTATAGAAGAAAGCCACCCTGAAGTTCTTCCTGAATTCAGGGATTGATAGTCAGAAAACCAATTTCTTATTATTTGAATGACGAGTTGTTTTTGTTCTTCTGCCAGCTGAATTTGTTTTTGATTAATATAAATACGACTAAAAATTGGAATTTGATCTTCCCCATGTTCACCAAACACAAAGGCTTCTATGTTCTCAATTGGCTCCTGTAAAACTTTTGATAGTGCCCAACGGAAACGGAATGTATCATTTAAAGAGAAACCTATCATTCTATTTTTTGGAATTGCAACTAAGTCCTGTAATAGCGTGTGAATAATATCTAAGGGATTAGTTGCTGAAATGATAATCGGATTCTTTGTGTATTGATTAATATGACTAGAAATTTGTTGGATAATTTTATAATTACCCTCCAAATAGTCCATCCGTGATTGCACTTGTTTTTCGGGTATTCCCACTGTATTGATGATAATGTCAGAAGCTTGTAGCATTGAAAAATCACCACTTGTAATCTCTACAGATGAAAATTCAGCTGCTGCCTGCTCCATATCCATTTTGTGACTTGCAGCAATGTTTTCTTTCAGGTCAATCAAGCTAATTTCATCGACAAGGTTTTGTTGAGCTAGTACAAATGCTGTTGTTGCTCCTAGAGTACCTGCGCCTCCTAAAATACTTACCTTCAATTCTTTCAACACCTTTCATATTGAAAATTAGTACTGGATAACGTCCCTTTACACCAATTCCATAAATAGTAGATTTGGATTTTCTAAATAGCTTATGAAATGCTTTAAAAAGTATGAAGCCATTGCCCCATCAATTAATCGATGGTCAAAACTTAGGCTAATCCCCATGATGTCACGAATAACAATTTCTTCGTCTTCTGTAACGATTGGCTTTTTCTGAATACGATGTATTCCAAGGATGGCTGCCTCAGGATAGTTAATGATTGGTGTACCGAAGAGTCCAACACCGGTTGAACCAATATTTGTGATTGTAAAGGTTCCACCCTTCAACTGTTCCATAGATAAAGCATTGTTTCGTGCTTTCTCAGCTAAATTTGTAATTTCACTTGCAAGTGCTAACATGCTCTTTTGGTCAGCTTGTTTAATGACTGGAACAATGAGTCCATTTGGTGTATCGGTCGCAACCCCAATATTAAAATACTTTTTTAATATGATTTCTTCTTTCTTATCATCGATTGAAGCATTTAGATAAGGGAATTCCTTTAGTCCTGAAATAGATGCTTTTATGATAAACGGCAAGTATGTGAGATGAACCCCTGTTTCTTTCGCTTTTATGGACATTTCCTTGCGCAGTGTAACAAGCTTACTGACATCTACTTCTTCTAAAATTGTAGACTGGGCAGCGATTTGTGTAGATTGTGTCATTTTCTTTGAAATACTTCGTCGCAAACCTCTTAGTGGAACTCTTTCTACTACCTCTTCTCCTGTTTGGATTAGATTATTTTCAAAACTTGCTTCCCTTTCCTGCTTAAAAACTTTTTCCTTCGTTGGCTTTACTTGCTTTTTTTCTTCCTTATACTTATGAACATCTTCAGCGAGGACCCTGCCGTTTTTCCCGGATGGAACAACTTGTAATAGATCCACATTTAGTTCACGGGCAATTCTTCTAACGGTTGGGGTTGCGATTACTCGTCTTTTGCCCATTTTGGATGATAGCTTTTCATCTTTATTTTCAAATCGTCCTGTTTCCTGTTCATTAACCGATTCATTGATAGTTTCCAATGATGCCTGCTTATCTTGAATTTCAAAGCTAATAATAACCGATTCTACCTCGGCAACATCGCCTTCTTCGTAGAAAATTTCCCTTACTCTCCCACTTACAGGTGATGTAATTTCAATCAAGGCTTTATCTGTTTGAACCTCTGCAATTGGCTCATCCTCATTAATGGTCTTTCCCTTTGTAACAAACCATTTTACAATTTCTCCCTCCGCAATTCCTTCACCTACATCAGGTAATTTAAATTCATAAATCATTTCATCACCTCCAAAAGATTAGTAATGTAATACTTTATCAACAGCGCGTAAGAGTCTATTTTCGTTTGGCATCCATTCATGTTCTACCTGTGGAAAAGGATATGGAGTATCAAACCCTGTGACTCTTTCAACTGGACTCTCCAAATACAAGAATGCTTCTTCCATAATTCTTGAGGCGACTTCGGCCCCAAAACCACTTGTTTTAACCGCTTCATGCATGACAATGACTCTACCGGTTTTCCGCACTGAGTTAATAACTGTTTCTGTATCAAAAGGGACCAAAGTTCTCAAATCAATAACCTCAACAGATACCCCCTTCTCGCTTTGTAATTTTTCGGCCGTCTTTTTTGCGATATGTACTGGAGCTCCCCAACTAACAATTGTAAGATCCTCTCCTTCTTTTACAATTTTGGCTTTCCCAAGAGGAATCGTATATGCTTCATCAGGAACCTCTTCTTTTACAGAACGATATATTTTCATTGGTTCAAAAAAGACAACAGGGTCGGGGTCTTGGATTGCTGCTAATAACAATCCTTTTGCATCATATGGACTACTTGGAATAACCACTTTCAAACCAGGCGTATGTGTAAAGAAAGATTCATAGCTATCACAATGAAGTTCTAATGCATGAACTCCGCCTCCAAAGGGTCCTCTGATGACCATTGGAGCAGTAAACCTTCCACCGGTACGGAATCTTACTCTCGCTGCTTGCGAACAAAGTTGGTCCATTGCTGAATAAATAAACCCCATAAACTGTAGCTCGACAATTGGTTTCATTCCATTTGCAGCAAGGCCAATTGCTGTGCCGACAATACCAGATTCTGCGAGTGGTGTATCTACAACCCTATGCTCTCCGAACTTTTCTTGAAGCTGTTCGGTTGCTCTGAACACACCTCCATTTGTTCCTACATCAAGTCCCATTACCATAACGCTCGGATCTTGTTCTAGAGCTATCTCCATTGCTTCGTTTACAGCCTGAACGATTGTTTTGACCGGCATTGTTGTAACCCCCTTATTTAGTAATAAATTGCTCACTACTTATTTCTTCTTTTTGTAAAATCAAGTCAGTGGTTGGAGTTTCATAAACATGATCAAAGATATCTGAAAGTTTCGTTTTTGCTGTGCTTTCAGCTTCTTTTACAGCTTCATTTATCTCATTCTTCATTCTTTCTGCTGTTTCAGCGTCCTCTTCCTCAGTCCAAAGTCCTTGTTTAAGGAGAAAGTTTTTAAATAAAAATACCGGATCTCTTTTTGATTTCCATTCTTGGGCAATTGTATCTTCACGGTATCTAGTTGGATCATCTGATGTTGTGTGTGGTCCAACTCGGTATGTAACCGCTTCAATTAACGTTGGCCCTTCTCCATTTCGCGCACGCATAATCGCTTCTTTCGTAACTTCATAGACTGCTAATACATCATTCCCATCTACTCGAACCCCTGGCATACCGTAAGCGAATGCTTTTTGGGATATGGTCTCAGTTGCCATTTGTTTTTCAATTGGAACACTGATGGCCCATTTATTATTTTGACAAAGGAATACAGCTGGTACTTTTAATACAGCAGCCATATTAAGACCTTCATGAAAGTCCCCTTTCGAGGTAGCACCGTCTCCAAATGTCGTTAAGGCTACTCGATCTTCTCCCTTTAATTTACTTGCCCAAGCAGCACCTACAGCCTGAGGAATTTGAGGAGGAATCATAATCGCTAATGGAAAAATATTTACGTCGTCTGGAACAAGACTTCCGTCTTTGTGGCCCATTGCATAAAGCAAGGCAGTTTTCATGTCCTTGCCAAAAGTAAAACAAGCTGCTAAGTCTCTTCCATAAGGAAACAACCAATCTCCCTTTTCGAGGGCAAAAGCACTACCTACTTGGGCAGCTTCTTGCCCACTATACGGAGGGTAAGTTCCTATTCTTCCTTGCCTTTGTAAACGAAATGCCCGTTCGTCATATAATCTGGCCATTAGCATTTTTTTATAAAGCCCACGTAATTCATATTCTGATAGATTCAGAGTCTTGTTTTGTAATAGCTGGCCATCATCACCAATTCTACGGACTAAATCACATGTTTTTGTTTCCATCATACTTCCTCCCTACAATGAATGAACTATTTATTGACACAAAAGGAATACATGTTATCATTTTAACTATAAATATATTATTTTCTTTAAATTCAGACTTTTCTCTCGTTATTTGTATGCTAAAGGAAGTGAGTCAAATTTGTTTCCAAAAGTTTTTGAACGGATTCCCCTGAAAGCTAAAATTATTTTGTTTTCCACTTCTGTCATTGCTATTGTCTTAATTGTTTCCGGCTATTTATCTTACATTATTCTGTCAAAATCGATTGAAGAGACAGTTGGTGAAAACGCTCTTGAAATTACCCATCTTATTTCTAAGATGCCCGCAGTACATGAAGCTTTAAAAGAATCAGATAAAAGGGTTGATCTCCAAGAAGTCTATGAAGACTATTTGAATGAATCAGATAAAGAACTTTTTTTTGTACTAGTGAATCAGGATGGTGTTCGATATACCCATCCAGACTCATCCTTAATTGGCTTTCATGTAACCGGTAATGATATAAAAAGAGCTCTTTCTGGTCAAGCCTATTATTCTTATGCAAACGGAATATCTGGGCCTACCTTACGAACTTGGGTCCCCGTTATCGACCCTGATACAAGTCAACAACTAGGAATCCTAGCAATTGGATACTCTCAAAAGAACATCAGTGGTTTTGTACAAAGAAATATGGATTTACTTGTTTATTCGCTTTTAATTGCGTTTTCAATTGGAATTTTTGCAGCTATTATTTTTGCAAAACAAATCAAGAAAATCTTACATAATCATGAACCTGAGGAGATTGCTAAGCTTTTCATCCAAAGGGAGGCAATGCTAGAATCTTTAAGCGAAGGAATAATTGCTACCGACCAAGAAAATAATATTACACTTATAAATTCAGCGGCAAAGCAGATTCTAAACCTTCCTCAAGACATCGATAAAAGAAAACTTTCCGAAATTATGGATGAATTTTCACTATTAAAATCCCCTCTTAATCACCAAAATATGGAATTATTTGTGAATGATACGGTGATATTAGCAAACTACTACCCCATTTCTAAACAGAATAAAATTTGGGGACATATCATTACATTTCATGACATCTCAGAAGTTAGACGCTTAGCTGAAGATCTAACTGGTGTAAATGAATATGTTGATGGTTTGCGGGCAAAAACTCATGAATTTTCTAATAAACTTCAAACGATATCAGGATTAATAGAATTAAATCGCTATGATGAAGTTAAAGCTTATATTTCCAACACGAATTTTCAGCAACAAAAATTATTAGAATTTTTAACACGAAATATTCTAGAACCTAAAATTTCTGGACTTTTATTAGGTAAAATCCAACAAGCAATCGAGTTAAACGTGAAAGTTACCTTTACTCCTGGAAGTAAAATTGGAACATTACCTCCCAAAATTCCAGTTGATAGTGTAGCACTTATTATCGGTAACCTACTCCAAAACGCGATTGATGCGGTTAAACATACACCATCTGGAGAAGTACAGCTTACATTTTTGGACAAAGATAATCATCTCACTATTTTAGTTGAAGATAATGGAAGCGGTGTCAATGCAGAGAATGTTCAAACTATCTTCACCAAAGGCTATTCTTCAAAAGGAACTTTAGGTTATGGATTATTCCTTGTGAAACATCATGTAGAAAACTTATTAAATGGCTCAATCACTTTTTCACAAAATGATGGAGTTTGTTTTAGTGTGCAAATTCCAAAAAAAATGGATAATCAAATATTGAAAGGATGATTACAATGATATCAACCTTCATAGTCGAAGATGATCCAATGGTTGCTAAAATCAATGCTGATTATTTACAAAAAATGACCTCCTTTTCGCTCATAGGTCATGCGAAAAATGGTAAAGATGCTCTACAGCAAATTATGAATCTCCGACCACAACTCGTTTTATTAGACGTCTATATGCCTGAGTTGACTGGTATTGAATTATTAAGAGTATTGCGTAATAAGAACGTGATGGTCGATGTGATTCTCGTTACTGCTGCAGATGCTCCTCATTTAATCGAAGAAGCACTGCGTCATGGAGTTGTTGATTGTATCCTTAAGCCATATGGTTTTGAACGATTCCAAACATCACTTGCTTTTTATGAAAAAAGACAGACAATGTTTCACTCACTACCACGAATTCGTCAATCAGACATCGATCAACTCTACTCGACTACTTTAACAGAAGAAAAAATTGTTTTACCAAAAGGGATTGATCCTGTAACCCTTACCTTAATAAGAGATGAACTTAAGAAAGCAAAGAGATCCTTTTCGATTACAGAACTTAGTAAACTCGTAAAAATTTCTACCCTTACCGTACGTAAGTATATTGAATTCATGATTCAAAATGATGAAATTGTGTTAGATTTAGAATACTCCGATAAGGGACGCCCTAAAAAACTTTATTCTATTAAAATATAAATTCTTATTGAACAGTATGAGGAATTTCCCTCTTTATTCCTCATGCTGGTATGTCTTCCGTTAATTCTTTTTTCTTCTTTTTAAAAACTTTTAATACGAATGGTGCAAAGATAAATAATGTAATACATAACAAAATGATTATTGAAATTGTACTGCCAACAAAGATATCCAAACTCCCATTTGAAAGACTAAATGCTTGACGTGCAGACATTTCGAGTTTTGGTGTTAATACAAACGCCAATAATAATGGAGCTATAGGATAATTATTTTCTTGGAGGATGTATGCAATAACACCGCCAAACAACATAATCCAAACATCGAACATGTTGTTATTCACACTATATGAACCAATAATACAAATAACGGTTATAATCGGCACCATTAGTGAATTTGGAATTAGAATGACTTTCATTAAGATTGGAATAAAGGCTAATCCCACAATTAAACTAATAATATTTCCTATATACATGGATGAAATTAATCCCCAAACAAAATCAGGATTGCTTTTAAATAGTAGTGGCCCTGGGTCTAGTCCCCACATGATTAACCCACCTAATAATATAGCCGTTGTGGCAGAACCGGGAATTCCAAGTGAGAGCAAAGGCACAAACGCACCAACTGCAGCCCCATTATTACCTGATTCTGCAGCTGCAACTCCTTCCATAGCTCCTTTTCCCATTTCTTTCTTATTTTTACCAACTCTTTTTTCTAACACATAGGAAAGTAATCCACCTGTTGTAGCACCTGCACCTGGTAATACTCCTAGAAAAGTACCAAGTATACCTGAGCGAATACTAGGTATTGCAATCCGTTTTGTATCTTTTTTATCTAATAGACTTTCCTTAAATGATAGCTTCTTTGTCTCTTTGACATTGAGTTTTTGAGTAATCATAATGATTACTTGGCTAAAGCCAAACATTCCTATAATCATTGGAATAAGTTCGAGTCCACTTAGTAATTGATCTGAACCAAATGCAAATCTGGCTTGCCCTGACATAGCATCTACGCCAACTGTTGCGATCATAACTCCAAGAACAGTTGCAGCAACACCTTTCGAAGGGCTTTCCCCTAGAAGCCAACCGACTGAACAAAGTGCTAATAGAATTAATAACGCAACTTCTGCTGGTCCAAAAGCTAGCCCTAGATCAGCCAATGGGGGGCCAATAAACGTTAAAGCCAATATTCCAATCGTCCCTCCAATAAACGAAGCCATATTAGCTGAAAATAATGCTTTACCTGGTTTTCCTTTTTGAGTTAGCGGATACCCGTCAAACGCTGTTGTAATAGCTGCAGAATCACCGGGAATATTGATTAATATGGCACTATATGCACCTCCGTACATACAACCATAATATACAGCGGCCAACATGATTACTCCTGTAATTGGATCCATCCCAAAGGTTAATGGTAAAAGCAAGGCGACTCCTAATGCTGATCCCAATCCAGGTATGGCGCCTATAATGATACCAAGTATCGCCCCGATTAATGCAGCTAGCATGTTCTGTAACGAAATTGCTTCCGCAAACCCAGAAAGGAGTAATTGAACAGTTTCCATAAGCATATCTCCTTTCTATTAAAATCCTACAAAACCTTCAGGAAGTGGAACCTTAAGTGAGATTTTGAAAATGATATATATAACAGATGTTGTTGTAATTCCATAAATCGATGCTCGTAAAGTAGAATATTTTTCAATAATAATGAGCCAAGCAATAATAAAAATGGCAATTGATAGAATCATTCCTAATACATAGATTGATATGATCATGATTAAGCTCCCAATAAAGGGGTATAATTGTTTTTTCACGAATCCAAACGGTTTTTTATCATTTTTAATAAAAATATTGAGTGTGAATACGGCTAAAACGAGACCTGCAATGAGAGGAATGAAACCACTGCCTGGCGCATTATTCTCCCAAAACGTATAGTTAAACCAGCCTTGATGGATAAAAAAGAGTGCGACTATAAATAAAAGAATGGATATTACTCTAGTCATGTTATATTCCTCTTTTCAACTAAATTCAAAAGATTAGAGTAGTATGGTGAAACATTGGCAGAAGGTGGTATGGACCTTCCGCCATCCATATTAATCAATAAGCCCCATTTCTTTTGATGCTTCTAAATAAAGATTTAGAACTTCTTCGTAAAATGCTTTACTTTCTTCAGCATTCATATATTGACTGGTCAAATCGTATTTTTGAATATAATCTTTTTGCCAACTCTCTGATTCATGAACTTGTTTCAATACATCTTCCCAATAAGCGATTTCTTCATCAGTCATTCCCGGTGGTCCAACATATCCTCGGAATGATGAAATTTTGATATCTCCTAATCCTACTTCTTCAAAAGTTGGAACATCCTCTAATACACCACCAATACGTTCCTGTGAAGATGTAGCTAATGCTCTAACCTCGCCAGCTTCTATTTGGGATTTCACTTCATTTGGGTTGGCTAGAGTAACATCAATGTGTCCTCCAAGTAGTGCGGAAGTAGTTTCTCCACCACTTTCAAAAGGAATATACTTTAAATCGCTTTCCCCATACTTGTTAATCAAATGACTTAAGATGTGAATTTCTGTACCTTGACCTGTTCCTCCAATCGAAACCGTCTGTGGGTTCTCTCTGGCTGCTTTCAATAGATCATCTAATGTTTTATACTTACTATCCGCTTTAACAATGATTAAATAGCTGTCTAAAGTCAGTGTACCTAATGGTGTTAAATCTTCAATTGTGACATCATTCTTGTTTAAAAATGGGCTGATAATTTGGCTGGAGTTCCAAGTTAAAATTGTATTATTAGTGCCTTCCTTCTTATACGTATAGGAGTTAGCTACTGCAGTGCTTCCTCCAGGCTTATTGACAACCATCACATTTTCATCAATCAATTTATTCGCTTGGATAATCTCTGCAAGCATTCTCGCATTTATATCACTTCCACCACCAGCACTTGCTGGAACGATTAGTTCAACAGAGCCATCAAGTTTGACGGTTGAATCTGTTTCACTTTGACTCTGATTATCTTTCGAATTTTTATCTGTAGAAGCCTCTTTTGAAGAGTCTCCTCCGCTTGAGCATCCAAAAAGAACGAGCAGTAAACACAATAGAATAGCTATAAGATGATATTGTTTTTTCACCAATATTCCTCCAATTCATTTTCAATAAATTTAAAAGGTATCTTTTACATGTGTTCTTTCAGCTACTTCTTCATCGAGTTCAATTCCTATTCCTAGGCCTTCTGGTGCAAGTAGATATACACCATCTTCACCTCTTACCTCTCTAATATGCGGCCCTTTAATTAACACATCCTGAAAATAATCACGATTGTGAGAGAAATATTCTACCCATTTCACATTAGGCAGACCTGCAGCTAAATGAATATGAATTTGTTGAAGATTCCAAGGTGAAATTGGAATATTGTGAGCTGAAGCAAAATGATAGATACGTAACCAATCTGTGATTCCGCCAGTTGCCATGGCGTTTGGCTGTATAATATCGAGTGCTTTCTTTTCAATAAATTGGCGAAACTCCGTTAATCCACTGTTTTGCTCACCACCGGCAATATAGGTGTTTCCTGCATACTCTCGAATTCTCGCATATCCTGAAATATCCTCAGGTGCAACAGGCTCTTCAAGCCAATAAATATCGTATTTTTCCCATGCCTTAAGTTGTTGGATGGCTGTTTCGGTATCCCAAGAACCGTTAATGTCCACCATTAGTTTCACGTCTGGACCAATCGCTTCCCGTACGGCTTGAACCCTTTTATTCGCCTCTTTAATCGGAACAGCGACAGAACCTGCCCGAATTTTTAAGGCGGTATGTCCTTGTTCTACATATTCGACGGCTTTTTTCGCCAGTTCATCAGGTGGTAGCTGGTGTCCTACATTTGCGTAGGTCAGTATTTTGTTACGCTTAGAACCGAACAAGTCGGATAACGGAACATTTAGTTTTTTAGCCTTAATATCCCATAATGCGAAATCAATTGCAGCGATACAATCTCTTATCATCCCCCTCATACCTAGTCGCCATGGTCCATCAAACATCTTCAACCAAAGCTGTTCATTGTATAACGGGTTTTCACCTAGAATGATATTTTTAAAGTTTCTATTCAGTAACCTTGCTGCCACATCACTTGCAATTCCATGAGGATAAACTGGAGAACTTATGAATCCAGTACCTGTAATTCCTTCATCTGTTTCTACCTTCACAACAACAACCTCGTGACCACTAAATGCCATATCTGATTTTCCCATACGTTCATATCTGTCTACTGTCATATCCGTAATTTTCATTGGCCTAGTACAGAACTCGTTTTTAACGATTCTGTTCATTCCCCCCTTAATTTTATTGTAGTAAGCGCTTTCTTAAGCATCATTATAGTATCTATTCTTTTTGATTTCGCCTTTAACTTTATTTAATTTACTTTAAAAAAGTTTAAAAAATAGATTTAATACATCGAAAGTTGGATTTTATAACATAAAAAAGAGGCTGTAATCATTACAACCTCACTCTAATCATTTTAATTTGTCACTCATAGAAAAAAATTATCCTAAAGCCACTCCTTCTTTTAATTCCTCATGATAGATCCAGGCATTTTGTCCAGGTGTTGTTGCACCTATCCATATAAAAAGTGGATCCGGTCCATGAGAGCCATTAAACGTGACGACGAGGTGTTTGTAGCTTTTTAGATTAAATTCTTCATCTTCCCTGAAGAAGGATAGCTGCGGATTGTACAACCGATTTCCTTCTGTATATTCGTTTCTATATTCACTATATTCGGGCAGATCTTCAGGACGTTTTACTTGGCTAAATGTAACGACAATTTTTCGAGTTTCAAAAAAGAGTGATACATATTCATATGATAGGCCTGCTGTTCGAATTTCAGGCGTTACATTTAATTCTGGATGTTGTTTCGAGATGTGATAGATGGAGTCGAAAACATAAGAGGCGCGTTGTCTGGAGATGAAGTTTCTTTCGGTGACGAGATCAGGTTTTCCCTCTCTATCCTTATAAAAACGCTCTAATCCACGCTTTATCCCTTTGATTATTAATTGTCGTTCTGCGCTACTTAAATAGAATTCATGACTAGAATCTAGCAAGAATCGAACCTCCCTATTAATCATTTTCCTTATTATACCGTCAAGGGGGTGTCGAAAACTGTTAGATTGTGGATGAATCTATTAATCTACAATAATAAAAAAGAATAAGCTACTATAATTTTAAGCCTACTCTTTTTCATAATTAGTTTCATATTAGAGTACTACAACTATTCAAACATATCCTTCGTTGCTTCTATCCAGGTTTTAGCCATTAGCATATTCCCGAGCGAGTTCATATGAACACCGTCTATTGTAAGGGGGAAGTTCTTCTTATGGTTTAAGAATGAAATGAATGCCTGATGTGTTGGAACAATGACGGCATTATACTTTTCTGCTAATTGATGAATGTTTTTAATATAGGGTTTTAGCATACTGTTTCCTATTCCCAAAATATCTTCTGAAATAATGGTTGGTTCCATTAAGACAATAGTGGAATTGGTTTTTTCCTTAATCTCTATAAGTAGATTCTCTAACACTTCTTCAAAACGGTTTGGTAACACTTGTTCATCTCAGGAGAATCTACTTGTCTCCACACATCGTTGATACCAATGGAGATTGAAACAATGTCGGGATGATACGAAATAACATCTTGCTCCCACCGCTCAGCTAGGTCCGTTACCCGATTTCCGCTAATCCCTTTGTTTATGATGTCAAAATCTCGATGTGGGAAGCTAACCTTTAAATAATCATGAAGCAATCGCACATATCCGGTTCCAATACTATCACTCTCGTTAATCCCCCACCATGTAATGCTGTCACCGATAAAAACAAGTCGTTGTTTCATTCTTTTCCCCTCCATGTACGTAAGAGATCATCTAGCTTTTCACACACATGATCCATGTAAAATGATATCAGGCTATTGGGATCTTTTATTTCTGTTGTTGAATCGACTTTAAAAGGTACAAGTTCTCTTTTCCATTTTGTTAAATCAGTGATAATCTCACTTATTGCTTCATGTTGAACTACTTTTTCAGGATCAATTACACGGGATGGAAACAGAGGTACATTCCATTTGGATACTTCAGAAAGTACAGATTCCAATTTTACAAGCAATTGTTTTGTACTTATTTGATGATCGTCAAAGATGGAGTAGAAATCTGCTTCAATCTCATGAAAGTCATCCCCCCAAGTTAACCGTGCAAAATAATAACTGTTCATTAACTGTAACGATTCCCATGGAAAATGCTGATCCAATGATTTCTCATCTTCTTTAGTTATGTAGGGGACAATTAGATTAACCATTGATTTGATTCCTAACTTAGCGTAAACGTCAATGTCCTCATGAATTCTGTGAAATAAAGGAGGAAATAAATCCCCTAACATGTAATGGTCACTATAGTATTCAAAAATAGTGATATCCTGCTGATTTACTTTAGTTTTTTGACACCATTTTTGTAAGGCCTCAAATGCTCTTTCTTCCTTCAAAAAAGATTGCTTATAATTTCTTCCCCAAAAAGCAAATAGCGTATTTACTTTACTAGAACCACTTAACCCTTCATGAAGTTCTAACATATTCCAAGATAGACCTGCATTGTAGGCAATATGCTCTACTTCAATGCTAGGAATCTCCCTTTTTATGAGTTCAGTAAATTCTATGTAGCGTGCTAAAAAATCTTGGTTATCATTTATTCCAATATCGGCTGGCCATAAGGATACTCGTTTAATGGATGTTGATTCTTCACAATAGTTTTTTATTTTATCTACAAGTGTAACCTTCCAGCTATCATTTGAAAAATCAATCTGTTTTTTCTCAGAAACCGAGGATTCCATTAATAAATAGTGCATACTATGTCCGCCAATTGTAATCGATAGGCCTCGTTTATTAATCTCTTCTTCTATTACATGTTTCACTTTATCCCATAGCATAAAAGTAAAAAACAGTTCATTTATATAATGTTTAGCAGCCCAATCGATGAGTTTTGTTAGGAATGGAATATCACTGTAATTTTCAATTACGAGCCCTCTTCTTACCATACTTCCGCTATGGATTTCAGAAGATATAAATTGAACGTCTTTGTATCCTATTTTTTCTTTAGATAAAAAATGAACCCATTTATACCCAAACATGTTTTTACAAAGATGATAAACCCCATAAAGTACTGATCTGGTATTGCTTCCAATAATATAAATTTCTCGTTCTTTTTGTATAAAATGAAATGCATCAACAGCAGGATCATTATTAAATAAAGACTGTTCAATCAACCCATTTTCTATAAAATCTTGATCCAATCCTAAAACAAATGAATAAGTTATCGGCTCTTGAACCTGTTGTGTATACTTAAGCAACTCTTCTTTAGCAAACATAATTGCTGGATTACTAGTTAGAGTTGTACATCTAATCGACATTTGGACACCTTCCCATATTAATCTAATAGAGATTGATCTAATTCTTTTAAGATGAGGCCAGATAAGATGATCGCATTTGTCCATCCACTTTCTATTACATATGCACCCCAACCTGTGTCACCATTGTTACCGAAATACTCTCCACTGTCTAAATGATAGGAACGCATCCAGCCACCATCAAATTCCTTTCTTTGAGAAGTAATTTGAATGTTTGATAAAAAATGGGCTAGCTTCTCATGAATTTTTTTTATTTTAGTGTCTCCTGTTGCTTTCCATGCTTCCCAAACATTCATGAGTAAGAAATTGTTAGTGTACAATTGATCTGCAATCCCTTCACCATTCATTCGGAACACACCCGTATCCTCTGTACCATATCTTTCAGGATCCGGATTATCACTTTCTTCAATTCCGCCTTGTTTATGCTGGTTCTCAGTTAAATAATCAAGTACTTCATATAAACCTTCCAGAATGGTATCGCTCTTTGTAACGGCGTACATGTCAGCTAATGATAATAAGAATCTGCTGTATCCAGCCGTTTTGCTATACATGAATTTCAAATCACTTTTATTATCAAGCATCGTTAACGTACCTTTGAATGCGGTTTCTAAAAACTTTTCATCCTTGGTCACATAATACGCTTGGATAAAGGCAACATGGGCAATTGCCTCAAAGTGAGGATTCATACTTGCGATTATGGAATTCTGGAAGTATGCAGGTCCTTTCTCTATTAGCTCTTGTTCACGGATACATTCTGGTCGAAGTCCATTTTTATTCTGCGTGTTTAATAGAGCATAAGCTGTTAATAGACCCCTTTCTTTATAGATGGTTTGACCTGTTTTACGGTATAAATATAAGAGAACAAGTGTTACCCAACTATTATCATCAGTGAATATTTGCTCTGGCTTACTCTTTGGACTTTGAAACCATTTCCAAAAACCATATGTAGCTGAATTCGGATCTGTATCCTGATAGCCTGCTTTAAATAAGTAGTTCAATAATCGATGTGATCTCTCGGTCCATTCAGGGTCTTTTGCATATTCTCCATACAGATAAAATAAAAGGGCAGTATGGGAATGACAATCTGGACGACGATCCTTACTTACATCGCTTCGAATTGAATGGATATTTTCATAAACTCCGAGACTTCCATCTTCCTTCGGTAAGATTCCAGATTTTAAAAACCAGTCCATTCCATTGTCAATTGTTTGTTTAGTATCAGATTTCTCACGTTTTTGAATAATTGGTTGGATTGATTGTAGTGGTAGGTGATACTCCATTTGCAGCCATTTTACAACTGCATTCCATAACCAATTAGGTCGTAACGTCCAATTCTGTTCATTACCTAAAAAAGAAAACGTTGAAAAAATGGTTTTTCCCTTCCCATGCTTTTTCACAATAATTCCAGGGTATTGCCCTTCATCCGAAGTTTGATGAGTCTCTTTGAAATGACCGATATCTAAAAGCCGTTCCGTGTCAAAGGTAAAGCCTGTTAAAAAGGCACCTTGCCATTCGAGTAACTGACCTTTTTTACAATATTGGGTATCATGAGAAATTACTAGCTTTTCTAGACGTCGATTCGTTACTGTGAAATCCTGCTTGAAACCAAAAAGACGAGATGAAGGAAAATCCTCACAGTTTATAAGTTCACCGTATAGAATTCCACCATAATCAATAAAATCCCAAAGTTTTTCAAGTATGTCGTACGATACTTTCATTGGATTACCATTGTCATACCCATTGATAAAAATAACTGAGTATTGATGAAGGTTCTCCTTTAAAAGTAGATTAATATCCGAAAAATAATGAGTATAGCTTACAACACGTTTCATATACATGCTTTTGTCAACTAAAGCGATCAAAGTTTATCCACTCCACTCTTTGTCTTCATTTAAATTTTGTGGATTTTGGGCCAATCAAGTTCTATTCCAGCTTTGGCGATACGCGATTGAAAATCTGATAGTTTATCATCTTGATTTCTTACCTCAAGGGGGATGATTTCATGATCAATACAATATGCCGCTAAATGGCCAGCTACCTCACCGATATTCCATTCCACTGGATGTAATCGATAACAACCATTTGTAATATGAGTAGTACCAATATTTTTACAAGCGGGTAACAAATTTTGAACGCGTATTGGCAGTAAACTCCCGAGAGGAATTTGAAATGGGTGGGACGAAATATCAATATACGTGTCCAATCCTGTGCTCGGATGAAGGTCTATCCGATAACTTCCAATCCCTACACTATCTTGAAAGAACGTTGCACTCTCTTTTCCATCGATTTCACCGCTGATATCTTGTTCCTTTACGGTATATTGAGCTTTAATTCGTCTTGATTCACGGATATAAGGGTACATGGCCAAGCCGTCCTCTGTTCCTAAAACATCTTTCCTTAGGCGTATACCAGGATAGCCTGTTCCTCCATCTGGGCGGGGTGCTTCCGTTTGCATCCAATAAAGCAGCGATAAACTTAATTGCTTGGCATTATATAAATGTTTTTCTTTTTCTTCATCCGTTACATCAATAATAGGACCTAACCAATAATCGTTTTGTGGCCAATTAACGATGGTTACATCACTTTGAAACATTCCTGGTTCAAAATTATTTTTATCGAGTATCCTCCGGTAATTCCATAATGAAAAGTGTTCTGGTTCGTAAAAAAAGGAATACTCTATCGGTTCTAATGTGTGAGGCACAAGTCCCCACCAACTTAATTGTTTGGCTGGCCAAAACTCTGCCTGATAGTTCTTCCAAAATTCATATTGAACAGGTTTCTCAATTGTGTGATCTTCCCCATCAATATGATCAATCGCAAAACAATACGTAAAAGCCTGCATATTGAAAGGTTGATTTTCCTTACGTGCATGGGCTTCCCCTGTTACCCCTTGGGATTCAGCACCAATTACATATTCAACATTGGCGAGTGGTAAAACATCTCCCATTTCAGTTGCATCCAAAAAATACTTCCCTCTTAATTGGTATGTATGGCCTGTTTTTGTATGTCCAACGGTAACTGATTGAACTTGATCATTTTCGGATTCAGCTTTAAGGATTTTATACTCTGTTAATAGCGTCAGCCTACCGCTACTTATATAGGGCGAAAGCAAATCGTAAAGAACACGTAATGCAACTCGCGGTTCATGACTTATGTTACTAACAATGGCATTACCAGGATTGAATTGATCATTCATCCGTTCTTTGGTCTTTACTGGATAATTGGAAAGATAGTATTCTCTGATTTTTTTTCGGAAAGTCTGATAGGTTTTCGTCCCTCCAAATTGTTCAATCCATGGATGCTCATCCGGTGGTACACCTTGGCTTGTAATTTGACCACCAATCCATTTCGTCTCCTCGGTCAAGACCACTTTTTTCCCAGATTGTAAGGCGGAAAGTGCAGCCGCACATCCTCCGAGTCCACCCCCGATAATCACAATATCCGTTTGCAATTTTTCAGAGACTTTCATTGTGAGCCCCCTTTCGTTATCAAGAGCTCGAATCAAATCGAGCTCTAAGATTCAGAAATTTTTTCAAATTCTTTTTTACTTATTTTAGTTTTACTGGTGTTCCCTTTTCAGAAGACTGATAGGCTGCCAGAGCTACCTCTACTGCTTTTAGCCCTGAATGTCCTGATGCTAATGGAGACTTTCCTTCTTTAACGCTTGCAACAAAGTCCTCGATTAGACCGGCATCCATATCATCGCCCCAGTTAATCCATTTGAGCCCATCGTGATTTGAATAATAATCCATTTTTTGCGAAAAAGCGTCTATCTTTAAGGTGCCATTTGTTCCGATAATTTCCATGGTTACATCGCCCCACGTTGGATAAGAGCTGTTTCTTGACCAACTGCAATCAAGTGTAGCAAACATTCCATTTGTAAATTCCATTGTCAAAATTCCACAATCATCAATGGGATGATCAATATATACGTTACCGATTTCTGCGTACACTTCCTGCACTTCGGCTCCAGTGAACCATCTCATGATATCAACTACGTGTACTGTATGATCAAGGACCGCTCCACCGCCAGATTTTTCCTTGTCAATAAACCAGCCTCCAGGATTGGTTCCCCTGTTTGTTCCCTTTATTGCTAAAATTTCTCCTAGTCTACCTTCTTCTATCACTTTTTTAGCATGTTGAATGGGTGTGTTAAATCGAACAGGAAAAGCTGTACCTAACAAAACTTGATGTTGCTCACATTCGCTTATCATTTCTTCAATATCTTTTAAATTGGTGGCTAACGGCTTTTCACATAAGACATGTTTTCCTGCTTTCGCCGCAGCAAGTACGTGTTGATGGTGAAGATAGTTTTCAGAAGTTACAATGACAGCATCAATATCAGATCCAAGTAATTCATGATAATTTTGAAAATATACTGTATCGTATAATTGAGAATTCTTCATTCCTCTTTCTTCATTTTCATCGGAAATACCAGCTAATGTGATACCTTCCATATTTTTAATGACGGATGCATAACTATGGGCGTGCATATGAGCAAAGCTTATGATTCCAATCTTCATATCAGTTCTCCCCTTTCTTACTTAGTGATACAGGTACACCTGTTTTTAAAGATTCAAGGGCAGCAACTGATATCTCCATTGCTTTATATGCATCTTCAGCTGTAACAATTGGCGTTTTATTCGATTTCAAACATGATAAGAAATGTTCTAGTTCTATATGATACGGTGACTTTTTCATAGGACTTTGAGGTACCTCAACACCGTTTTGTTCCTCGCTCGATTGTCTAATCGAAAGTAAAACAGGCTCCTCTTTTAAACTATCATATTCGATGATTCCAGTTTTTCCGGCAAATTCAAATTGCGAAGAAAAAGTTTGATGGGCCCACGTACCTTCCACATGAGCAATAACACCGGATTCAAAAACCAATGTAACGATCGCATAATCGAGATGTTCCAGTCCTTTTTCAGATAGCCCTTTCGCAAAAACTCGATCCACTTCGCCGAATGTCCACCGAAGAAAATCAAAGTCGTGAATGATTAAATCAAGGATCACGCCACCACTTTTCGATTGGTCTGCATACCAATCACTCCATCCCAAAGGAAAACTTCCGCCTCTTCTTGTACGAACGATACCAATCTCACCAATTGCTTCTTTTTTTACTAGCTCTTTTGCTTTTGAATATTGTGGGAAAAAACGTACCACGTGTCCGACAAATAATTTCACATCTTTTTCTTTACAATAATCAATCATTTCTTTGGCATCCTGAAGGGAATATGCTAGTGGTTTTTCACATATCACATTGATTCCTAAATCTGCTGCTTTTATCACATACTCTTTATGCAGAAAAGTTGGAGCACAAATATCGATCACATCAATACGTTCGATATTTTCTACAGCTTCTTCTAAGGTTTGAAATATCTTTGTATCATGTTCACCTCTGATTTGCTCTGCCTGCTCTTTTCTGATATCAACAATTCCAACGACCTTGACATCTTCCATTGCATAATAGGCACTTGCATGTACCATTCCCATTGTTCCGGCACCTATCAATAATACGTTCTGCATACAATCAACCTCTCTTCTCAAATTCCGAAAATTACTTTAAGGGTATATATTTCCAAGCATCCATTGGAAATAACTCTTTTTGTACCAGTGGTAGCTTTCTTTCTTAATGAATACGCCTTCCCTCCTAATCAACCTTACCAATTAAAATTACCCGCTGTAGCAATTCGATTGTAGAAGTGATTACCTAACGAACCGTCAGGTATCCCGTTCGGACCATCATGAACTAATCTCTTTTCCTCTAATTCTTCAATACTTTCGATTGAACCTTCTAGCCAATGTAAAATTCGGAGTTTAGACGTTTCCATTCTGGCAAGTAATCCCCCATAGCGGAATTCAATTATTTCCCAGCCGAAAGGTTTATATAAGGAAAACCAAACTTCTCTATGTTTGTTATGGAGAAGACTTATTTCTTTCGTCAATTCGTGTAACTCGGTTAAAAGAAGTTTCATCGTTTCTTTATCACCGTTGTCATAAGCTGTTTTTAAATGAATTCCCATTTCCGACTTCATACTAAGTACAGTTGCAAGCTGTTCATAGAATTCAAATAGTAAAGCTGAATTAGGGTTTCTATCCTTAGCTGCCCTTAATTGAGGAATTAACATTTGATAATGTGCATTCATTTCAAATCCACGGATATTTTCATCAAATAAACCAATAAGGAGATCCTGCCATAATAAAAATTTAGAAGCATTTGAGGAGTTCAGATTATTTTCCATTACACCTGGAGTTTCATCTAATTGATTGAGTGTAAGGAAATCCTCCAAATGGTTTCCCGTGCAGAAATGGAAACGTTCAGCTAAATGCTCCATAGTTACTGATTGCTTATAGGTATGTTCCGCATAGAGCTGGATTACTGGTAATGCAGTTGTAAGTGGAGTTTCTCCTCCATTGTCGCCCCATAATGTCGTAATCACTTCATGTAATCCATCTTTTTTACAAGCTGATAAAGCAGCTTCAGTCGTTACAAATGCGCGCCCATAGTTGGGAGAAATCCCATTCCATGTCCAAGCCCCACCAGCAAAAAGAGTATCTCTTCCTAATTCTTTATGCTTCTGAATATAAGTCCGATAAAACTCTTCATCTGCATGATAATAATCCCAATACACAAGTTCCACATTCTTTGGTATTGAAGCAATCGCTTCTTCTGGAATATGTACATCTTCATCGTAATATTCGCCATGTTTTGAACCTAAGCGGAAATACATATCACTCCAAATCATTGGTTTTAGCCCATGACGCTCTGCAATTGATACAACCTGTTCTAAATGCTTATTCATAATCTCAAAACGATTTTCATATCCATTTAAATCTAAATAGCGGCCAAGTCCAAGTTGATGCGCTTCATCCATTCCAATATGAATGCGATTTGATTTAAATGGTTTCGAAGCAGCCTTAATCATGCTTTCTATAAATTGGTATGTTTTGGACTCACCTACTAATAGAATGTCAGCTGTGTCCCTAATTTCCTTCGCATAGCCCCATTTCAATGCCATTGTTAAATGAGCGAGAGTTTGGATACAAGGTATCATCTCAATTCCTAAAGCGTCTGCATATTGATCACAGGTCTTTAGTTCGTCTTCTGTGTATCTACCACGCATATAGCCGAAATACGGGTACTCTGGTACTTCATAAGTATCCTCTGTATAGAGCATGACAACGTTTAATCCCATAATGGATAGTTTTCTAAGCAATGCCTGAACCTCATCTACTTTTAAGACAGCATTTCTAGAAACATCCAGCATGACACCGCTTGTTTGAAAATTGGGCTGTTCAGTTATCTCAAATTCACCATTCTTTTGATAATTCTCTAACCACACACCGATTGCCCGATAGAAATGAATTTTTTCCTGATAATAGATTTCACCTTTTCCATCCTTATTGGTAACACGGATCGGACCTTCCCTTTGAATCACGGAAATTGGGTAGCCACTTTCATTCAACTTAATCCCCAAGTCTTCAATTAATAACTTTAATCCATTTATAATTGAATTTGTTTCACCCAATAAATTAATTTTCATCTTTTATACCTCTTTTCAGTTATCATAAAAATTTAATCTCTAATCATTTCGTCTGAAAACAAAATTCCCATCTATAATTGTGCTTTCTACCTCTAAATCATTTGTTAAAATAACAACATCTGCATCAAATCCAACGGCTATCCTACCTTTATGTTCACTAACTCCACAGACTACAGCTGGATTATAGCTCGCCATTTGTACTGCTTCTTCAATCGGAATACGAGATTTCTGAATGATGTATTGAACTGCCTTGTCTAGCGTTAAAGAACTTCCCGCAAGGCTTCCGTTCGCTAATGATACTTTTCCACCACTTTTATAGACGGTCTTCCCACCGATTTGATGACACCCATCTGGTAATTGGTTGGTCCCAGTACAATCAGAAATTAAGGTAAGATGATCCACCCCTTTCATTCTGTAAAGGAGTTCAATTATTTTTGAATGCACATGAATGCCATCTGCGATAAGTTCGCAGTGTAATTCTTGTAAATCAAGTGCTGCAAACGCAGCTGTTAAATTGCGATGTGTAAGCGGGCCCATTCCATTGAAACAATGAGTCACTCTTGATAGGCCGTATTGAATCGCCATTTCCATTTCCTCATATGATGCATCTGTATGTCCGGCAGAAATGGCAACCTTTTTTTCCTTCAATAGCTGTATGACATCGGTTGAGTTAGGAAGTTCAGGGGCTAATGTTACAATTTTTATCAATTTCCCAGCCATTTGAAGTAACGATTTTACTTCTTCTATAGCAGGATCCAGTATGTATTCTGCTTTTTGAGCACCTTTATATTTTTGATTAATCCATGGGCCTTCTAAATGAATACCCAAAAGGCGAGCACCACCACGATTTTCAGCAACTATGAGTTTATTTAATAAAAGGAAGGTTTTAATATCTTCTAATGTGGCTGCCCTTGATGTTGACAAGAAACTTGTCACACCAAAGGATGGGAGCCCATTTTGAATGCGATAAAAACCTTCCTTTGAACAATCCATAAAATCTTGACCATTTAGACCGTGTATATGTGTATCTATAAAACCAGGACAGATCCACCCTTCTACTTGGTAGCAGGGCAGATCCTCCTTTTCTTTCTTACCAACGAAAATGATTTTTCCATCTTTGATTTCAATGATCATATTTTTATCTATTCTCTTATTTGTAACAACATTTCCTTGTAAGTAAAAGTGGTTACACATCATTTAACTTCAAAATCCTTTCCGTTGTTATGCCCAATTCAGCGTATTTACGTAAACTTTATGATTTTTGTAAGAGTTGAAGATTCTTTGTTTAACAGTTTTTCAAATTCTTGTGGTGCATCATCAAATTCAACTGTTTCTGAAAGAAACGCTCTGACATCAATCTTTTTTTCGTTAACAAGTCGAATATATTCTTCAAGGTTCCTACCTTCTGTCCAGCGGACATATTCATAAGGATAATCAATTGCTTCCTTCTCATAGACGGTGTCGTATCTTCCTGGACCGCCAGCCCGAGAAATGAGTAACTGAGCCTCCTTACCAAACATTAAGTCTCTTGGAAAGTCGGGTTCGATATCACCTACGATGACTGCCTTTCCTTTGGTACGAATCCATTTCAAACATTCATGTGTAAGTGGTGAACGCTTTCCTCCCGCACAAAGTAGTACGGCATCAGCTCCACGTGATTTCGTATCAATCCGAAGGGCTTCTTCCATCTCATCAACCGTCGCAAATGATTTAATATTGTCTTCCTTTAACATGTCTACTCGACTTTCGTGAAGATCATATGCAATCACATTATAGGCTGCTGCATGGGCAATTTTTGCAATTAATTGCCCTAAAACTCCTAAACCTATGATTACGACTGTTTCACCAAATTGAAGATTTGCGATACGAAGGGCATGAATGGCAATCGCACCAAGTCCACCTAGAGCTGCTTCTTTTGGTTCAACCGTATCGGGGACTTTCGCATACAAGGTTTTAGGAACTAGAAGATATTCATCATGATGAACATATGGTGCACCGTAACAAGCAACAAGATCACCTTTTTTCACATCGGTGATGTCACTGCCACAATCAACGACTTCGCCCATTGCACTATATCCAAGATGAACCTGTCTTTTTTCACTAACGGCTAGCAACGATAGTTCAGTGCCCGGTGAAATGACCGAATATAATGTTTTAACTAAGATATAGGAAGGCTTTCCTTCTATACTTGGTACTTCATCTTCAATGATTTCAACTTTCTTGTTGTTAGCTACAATTCTTTTCATATGAAATCCTTCTTCCGTCAATTATTTAGACAGCCACTTTGATAAATTCGCTTTAACAAATTCATCATCATTTAGGTGTGGGTAGCTCGTATAAATTCGGTCTAACTCTTCTGATTGACCCGGACTTAAAACTTCACGATCAACTAAACACCAATTTCCTTGAAGTAGTCCTTGTCTAGCTAAGATTTCATTAATGCCAGCTATACTTCCCTTAAAGCTATTTCGAGAATCAAATATCGCGGCATTCGCATCTGTTATTTGTTGTCCAAGTGTTAATAAACCATTTGGTACTGACTTTTGACCTCTTACTACTTTAATTTCTTCAAATGTTTCGACAACTCGTTTTGTCCAAACAGACCAGTGTCCAAGTAAACCACCGACAATTCTCTTTTCTACCTTCTGTCCTTCGACTGTGAATTCAAAGGCTGTTAACAAATCATTTATTATATTATCATCATTACCCGTGTATAGCGCTATTTCCACATTACGAGGCGAATGGCAAACAGCACGGACAACATCAATTGAACAATATCGATCAAAAGGAGCAATTTTTATCGCGTATACATTTGGAATGGAAGCAAAGCGTTCCCAAAATTCATACGAGAAAATGCGTCCTCCTACTGCAGGTTGTAAATAAAAACCGAATACTGGAATAACCTCTGCTACTTTTTCAGCGCGCTCAATTAATTCATCTTCGGATAAATGGTTCAAGCCACCCATACTCAAAAGCCCTAAGTCATAGCCGACCTCTTTACTAAAAGCTGCCTCTTTAAGTGCCTGCTCAGTAGGTCCACAAATTCCTGCCACTTTAATAAAATCATCAGGAACATTGGCACGTTTTGTTTCTTCAATTGCGATTGTTAGTACTCGTTCATAAAGATTAAACTCAGGATCTCGAATTTCAAACTGTGTTGTATGGACTCCTACTGCGATACCACCTACACCTGCATCGATATAGTAGCGTGTTAAGGCGCGTTGCCCTGCTTCATCAAGTTGTCTATCTTCAGTTAATGCTAATGGATGAGCTGGAATCACAGTGCCTTCATGAAGCTTTTTCTTAACAGCCTCTTTTAGCATTAAAATGCACCTTCTCTTTCTTGGAAGTGGGTAGGTTTATTGATCGTATGGCCGTCACTAACAACCCAGTCGGCAATCATATCAATCATTTGTTGTACGGTAACTTTTGGATAACCAAATAATTTATGTGCTTGAGATGCATTATTTAATAATGCAGTTGGGCTTTCACTATTCACATATACCGGTTCCTTTTCCATTCGTTTACCAAATTCCTTTGCAAGCCATCTCACTGACAACGTTTCAGGTCCTGTTACATTGATGATTTTTGGTGGATAATTTGTATGTAATAAGGAGCGAATCGCATATTCATTTGCATCCCCCTGCCAGATCACATTCACATTTCCCATCGTTAAATCGATTGGCTTCCCTTGGTGTACTGATTTTGCAATTTCAAGCAAAACTCCATATCGTAGGTCAATCGCATAGTTTAAACGAAAGTGCACGATTGGTGTTTGGTTTTTATGAGAAAAATAAGTTAAAACTCGTTCTCTACCTAAACAGGATTGTGCATATTCACCAACAGGATTAGGTGTCACATCCTCTGTACAACCATTGCTTAAAACAGATGTGAGTGGATACACATTACCTGTTGAAAAAGATACAATTCGTGAATTTTTAAACTTCTCTGCGACACGTCCTGGAAGATAAGCATTCATAGCCCATGTCCGATGTTCATTCCCAACTGTTCCGAATTTCGTACCTGCCATAAAGATAATGTTCTTTACATTTGGTAGGTTTTGAAGTTCTTCCTCCTTCAAAAAGTCAGCCTTAATTGTTTCAATTCCACACGCTTCTAATTCATCTATTAAACTCTCATCTGAGAATCTTGCAACACCAATCACTTTTTTTGAATGACCTGACTGCTCAACAGCTCTTTTTGCTAATTTCGCTAATGTCGGGCCCATTTTTCCACTAACACCTAGAATCATAATATCTCCGTCCAGTTGTTGGAGATCCTTTACTAATTCTCTGCTAGGTGTAGACATAAACTCCTCTAATTCTGCAATCGTTTCCATTTAAATCCTCCTAGTAACTAAATTTTTGCCTGCTCTAACACATAAAAGCATTTGATAATTCTGAATTACCTTTATTTTATCTTTGGCATTATTAAAAGACAAGTCACTTAAAGGTCTTTTAATAAACACTCATTATTGATTGACATTTCGAAAAATTCCTCTTAATCTAGTAATAAGATTATTAAGAGACATTTCTTTAATATGTCTTTTAACTGGAGATGAAATGATGAAAACAAACCAATTATCAGACCATGGTACTGAAATTATTATTGGCATCGTTAGTCCTGAAGCACTGGAAAAGGAAATTATGAAAGCGCTTGAAGCATTTCCTAATTTCCAGCCAATTTTTCTACATGCAACCCCCTCTTCGATTGAAACGGAGGTTATGACTACTTTGATCAATAAAGTGGAAGTACTTTTGTTTACGGAATTTCCAACCTATTTAAAAGCTAAACATCTTATCAACTTTTCAAAACCAGCGCATTATGTTCCCATAATGGGAACTGGGTTATATCGGTCATTATTCCTGATAAACAATCAATACGATACGAAACATTTCTCGATTGACACGGTTGAAGAAAAATATATTCGTAGAATCCTTTATGAATTAGACGAAACGAACTATGTATGTACTTCCTTCCCTAATTCCAGTCAGCCTGATTGTTTGGAGGAAATTGTTGATTTTCATCAGGACAACTATCAAAAATATGGCTCCATCGCCATCACCGGCGTGCAGGAAATTGCGATAAAGCTATCGGAATTGTCAATACCGTATGAATGGGTTACACCCACTTATCAAGATTTAATTGTTTCCCTCGAACGTGCATTACTTGCAACGGAAGCTCGTAAACATAAAGAGTCTCAAATTGTCTTTGGGATTATTGATATTGACAAATTTGATAAAGCTACAGAAAAATACACATCGGAACATGAAGTGCAATTATTCAAACTAAAATTTCAACAAATCATGTTAAATTATACAAAGCTACTTGATGGTCATTTAATTAATTCCGGTGGAGAAGAATTTTCGTTTATCACCACACGTGGTATTTTTGAAAGAGAAACACGCGGTTATAAATTCATCCCCTTATTAAATACGGTTAAATCGGAGCTAGGTGTTTCCATTAGCATTGGTGTTGGTTTTGGTCTCTCAGCTGCGGAAGCTGGTAACCATGCAAGACTCGCACTCCGACAATCAAAAGAATTAGGCGGAAACGTATGCTACATCGTCCGTGAAGACCAAAGTGTAATTGGCCCAGTTGATATGATAACCGATACTCAATATGAAAAATATGACCTATCTATTACAGATGCAGAACTACTGCAAAAGGCCGAAAAGGCCGGAATGTCTGCTGCTTATATGACAAAACTTATGGCCAGAGTAGCACGGCATAAGAAATTTGACTATACAGCTCAAGAGTTAGCCGACACATTGAATATTACAACAAGAAGTGCCCATCGAATCCTATTAAAATGGATGGACGCTAACTTAGTAGATATAGTAGGCGAGGAAAAAATCACCTACAAAGGTAGACCAAGACGAATCTATAGACTGAGCTTTATCATTGATGAAAACGAATAATTACAAAATATAGGTAGTTTTCGTAAACGTAGTTGCTTTTTGTATAGGCATTATTTAATAACATAATAGGTAATTTCCGTGTGATTGGACCGTATGGCACGAGATCCTCGAAAATGCTGGCATTTTCTTCGTGCGGTGTAGATTCAAGGAAGCAAATCCAACGTCCTGCGGGAAAAGCGAGCTAAGCGAGACCCCGCAGTGAGGTAGTGACTTGTCCAGTTTTTTCAGCGGCTAGAAACTCGAGAAATTTCAACTCCTCCATCAGAGGCAAAATACGCCTCTTTGTCGGAGTCTCCGACGCACACGACGTGCTAGTGCCGACTTCGCCACAGGACGTGGCGCTTTAGTCGGCCAATTTTCTCGTTTCTGTGCAAGCCGCGTCCACTTTTCGTTGAGGAGGCTTGCGGATCGCCCGCGGAAAGCGAGTGCCAGTAGCGGAAATCACCACTAGTTCCACTATAATCTTTAAGTTAATAGCAACAATTTTTTAGAAACGAGCAAAAACAAATGGCGGGTAAAATGGTTTACCCGCTTTTATAATTTGCAATAGTAATCGACGATATTTCCACTATAGATTCACCCGTTTTCCTGTATCTTTACTCTCATTTGCTGCTTCAATAAAGCGAATAATTTCTTGCGTTTCATGTAAGGGAACGCTGGATTGTCCTGTGTTAAAAAAACGAATAATTTCTTCTAAGAGACTAGCATAAAAAGGTTTTGAGGAAGAAGAAATCGATACAAAATGACTGCCTTTTTCAAAATGAATGATCGCACCGAATTCACCATTACCGCCCCTACTCCCTCTTGCACTTCCAATTCTTCCATCCTCCCATTGCGAAACAATCAAATCTGAATGTACAGTAGAGACAGTAGTAACCTGCTGTGCCCCGCAGCCTAAAATGGCATATAGCATCTCAATCGCATGTATCCCGTACCAAAAATACCCCGGTTGAGTATCAACCATATCCATCGGACCGAAACAGTCAGCTCCAATGATTTTTCCTTTATCTTGAATCGCTAGTGCCTGTCTTACCTCTTCAGCAAATCGTAAAGCAGATGAACTCATGATTGGTGTACCATATTGTTCAGATAGCTTCACGATTTCAATAGCCTCTGAAAAAGAAAGACAAAGAGGTTTGTCAATAAAGAGTGGCTTCTGATAACCTACAAGTTTCTTCACCTGCTCCAGATGTACACGGCCATCGACAGATTCTAGTAGGATTGCATCACATGTCTCTGCTACTTCCTCAATCGTCTTTACCAATTGAACACCATACTGTTCCACTACTTTTGTAATTGCCTCAATACGAGAGTAACTCAACTCAAAATCAGACGAACCGACCGGACAAGCTATAGTTACTTTCCCGCCTTTAACAAAAAAGGGATTGGTGGGATCATTTAATAATTTAGTAAAAGCAGTTGCATGTGAGGTATCTAGCCCAATCATTCCTATTTTTCTATTCCTCATATCGTAACTCCTCTATAAAATCAAAACGGATTATTTAAGTCCTGAGAGCTGAATACCTTCTGTAAAATACTTCTGGAAGAACAAGAAAATTAGAAACGTAGGGATAAATGAAATTGTAGAGCCGGCCATCTCAATTCCAAAGTTCCCTTCCTTACTTAAGGTAGAAGCTAACCCAACCGTGATAGGATACATTTTCTCATTTGTCATATAAATAAGTGGTTGGAATAGATCATTCCAGTTACTTACGAATGCAAACGTTCCAACAGTTGCAATGGATGGAAATGCTAATGGCATATAAATTTTTCGAAACACATGAAAATCATTGGCTCCGTCCATCCTGGCTGCTTCGTCTAATTCCATAGGAATGCCCTGCATAAACTGACGTACTAAAAATACGCCCATAATTGCCCAAAGCTCAGGAACAATCAATGCTTGATATTCATTGATCCATCCAAACTTTGAAAACATGATAAATTTAGGAATGATCAGCAATTGCGATGGAATCATGATAACAGCCATGAATGTCCAGAATATAAATTCTCTTCCAAAGAATTGCTTTCTTGCAAATATGTAGCCTAATAGTCCTGCAAAAAACATTTGTGAAAAGACAGGGATAACAGTTACAACCACAGAGTTCATAATCCAGCGTAAGAAGTTATCATTCCGAAAAAGGTACGTAAAGTTATTGATAGACGGATCATTAGGAATCCAAAACAATGGGTCCATTGCTGCAAATGTCGTTTCTTTAAATGAACTTAACACCATGATCAGAAATGGTAGGAGAAAGCAAAACCCCAGGAAGATTGTGACAATATATTTTATTATTTTAGTAAACAAGTTTGTTCATCTCCTTTACAACTCTCAACAATTAATAGATACCTTGATCTTTACCAAAATATTTTCTCTGAATAAGTGATATAACTAAGATTATCGCGAATAATACATAAGATAAAACAGCTGCGTAGCTAAAGTTCAAATTCGTGAATCCTATTTGATAAAGATAGAATACAATGGTACTTGTCGAGAAATTTGGTCCTCCGTTTGTTAATAGGAATGCAGAATCAAAGATTTGGAAAGAACCAATAGTCGTAATGATCAACACATAGAAATGAATTGGTTTTAATAATGGGAAAGTAATTAACCAAAAGGATTTAAAAGGTGAAGCACCATCGATTTTTGCGGCTTCATACATATCTTTTGGAATGGACTGTAGCCCTGCAAAATAATAAATCATTGTACTACCAGATACTTTAAAGATACTCAAACCAGCCAAAACAAGTAGGGCTTGTGAAGAATCAGATAAAAATAATTGGGCATCAACTCCAATAAAGCTTAACAGATAGTTGATTAATCCCGCCTCCGTTCCTGAAAACAGCCATTCCCATATCCCTGCCACAACAACGAATGATGTTACAACAGGCAGGAAGAATATCCCTTTAAAAATTTTCGTAAAACGAATTCCTGATTTTATGACAAGCGCTAAAATCAAACCTAGTGCCATTGTAGGGACTATATAATAGAAGGAAAATAAAACAGTATTCCAAATTGATTTTAAAGCAATCGGATCATCAAATAATTGTTTCCAGTTTCGTAATCCAACAAACTCAGAAGTACCAATAATTCGATAATTAAGAAACGTTAAAACGAAGCTATACACAAATGGAATGACTTGAAAGATTAAAAAATGGATTAAAACTGGTGCCAGTACAATATAAACAATACCATTTTTTCTCATTTCTTCTTTTATCCTGTTTTTTAAAGGAGGCTTGACCTTTTTTAAAGTTTTTAGAGGTACCTTGTTATGAGTTTCTACGACCTTTTCCAAGCTATCACCTTATTTCTTTATTAATTAAGAAAAGTTTTCGTAAACAAATGAACTTTTAATAAACAGAGAGTCTTATTCACAAAGGAATAAAACTCTCTTTACGTAAGAAGCTATTTGTTTACGGCTTAGCTAATTCAGCTTCAATTGCTTCAGCTGCTGCATCTGCTGCTTCTTGAGGAGTTTTATCTCCTGCCATCATTGTTTGTATTTCAGCTTGAATAAATGGCATGATTGCACGCCCTTTAGGATGAATAACACCAGGTAATGCAAATTGTGTATAAGTAGCAAGTTGGCTCATGTATTTGTTTGAATCAAAGATATCTTTTGCCTCTTCTTGAGTTGGGATATACTGAGTAACCGTATTAAAAATACGTTGGTTTTCAGCATTTGTAACTGCTTTTACAAATTCTGCTGCAGCTGCTGGATTATCTGTGTTAGATGGTACCACGAACATACCAGTTGTACCGTATGTTAATTGTTTTTCACCCGTTAATGGTGGAGCAATGGCGAATTCAAAATCACCTTCTTTTTCCATCATCGTAATACTTATTCCAGACCCTAGTTGTGCCATTATTTTTCCAGCGAACCATAACTCATCTTGTGTAGTTGCTGTAATAGAATCTTCTGGAATATAACCTTTTTGATACATATTGTTTACGTAATCGAATGCTTTCACACTTTCTGGGCTATTAATTAGTACCTTGTTATCATCTGTTACAACATCCCCACCAGCTTGCCAAACCCAAGGGTAGATTGTTCCGTTCATGGAACCTCCTCCTAGGTAATTTAATGCATAGAAACCTTTTTCTTTAGCTTTTGCTGCCCAAGCTTCGAATTCTTCCCATGTTTTTGGAAGGTTTGCTGGATCTTCACCAATCGCTTTCACGACATCTAGATTGTAAAGGAATGTATAAGCTTCTTGAAGGATTGGCAATCCGTATTTTTTATCTTTCCACGTTGTTGACACTAAGGAGGACTCTACGAATCCATCAAGATCACCTTCGTCTAAGTATGGATCTAATTCAAGAAGCATTCCTACATCTGCATATTGTGGCATTTGGTCAGGAATGGCATAGAACACATCCGGTCCATTGTTAGCTGCTAAAGCCGTTAGAACTTTTTGGTCACGGTTTGCCCATGGAATGGTTTCAATATTTACTTCTACATCAGGAAACTCTTTATTGTAATTGGCAGTGATCTCTTTCCACATTTCTTCTTCTTTTGTAGCATCACCTGTATATGGATGTACCCATACTGTGATTTCACCATCAACTTTTCCATCTTCTTTTTTAGGCTCTGTACTTGAGTCATTACTACAAGCTGAAAAAAGTAAGCTACCTGAAAGCAAAAGTGCCATGAACGAAAAACGTTTCTTTTTCATCTACGAATTACCCCCTATTAAGTTCAAAAATATAATTAGTAAGTCTAACAATCTACCACAAATTCTGTTTAGCCATCCCCTCCTTACTTTCTTGTCTGAATAAACACATAATTGAAAGCCTATACATTAGATGTTAAAAAAATTTCTATAATTTCAAATACTTTACTAATCTTATTCTAGTTCGTTTGTATTATTGTGACAAGTCTATAAACTGTCTTTAATAAAAAGTTAGAATTAATTTAGTACCCTTACAATTAATTAGCAATCATACATAGTTCAATCCTTGTGGAAAAGGAAATGGAACTGGAAACAAATCCTTACTATATGAATCTATATTATTATTCCCTTTTAGGATAAGCTCTTCCAGCTCCCGATTATTGATTGAAACGGAATTCTTCTTATTTATAAGACTTTTATTGTTTTCATCTATATTAGAAATCTGTAACTTATCTTTAAAATATGGAGCGAGCTGCTGCAACAGTAAATCTAGATTCATAATCTTAATCGTTCCTGGAAATGATTGTTCTACACTTTCCAATGCTAGGTCAAGCTTTTGTATTAACTCTTTTTCATAAGTAGGTATATTAAATAGTAAAGAATCAATCCCATATGTAACGGCTTCTTTAAGTAAACTTACAATGGCTGTCGGATCTCCTCCCCATTCGATTATTCGAGATTCCACGTTTTTTTGTTCCTGATACGGAACTCCGAAAATTATAAATGCTTTTATCTGCTTGTTTTCTTCTGCCACAAGAACCTTGTGCTTCATTTTGAAAATACTAGCAAATCCCGCTGACTCATTAAGCTGTGCCATTTCAAATATACTTTGTTCATATCGAACTGGTCGACGCTGACTAATTTTTCTCATTTGAAACCAGTCGGTAGGCTGCAGTTCACGAACATGATAAGCCGTCTCTGGTTTCAGGTCTACTTGTTGAATCTTATATTGCTTCAGCTTTCCATAAAATGTGCAACCTTGTTTGATGTATAGCGGTAAATCTCCAGAAATAAAAAGAATGGAAGCGCCAGATTTATTCACATGATCAAAAATCATTTGTAAAAGTGTGTTCGCTATCCCTCTTTTCCTGTATTCCGGCTCCGTGCAAACAGCACCAATTGAATAGGCTTGAACTTCTGCACTTTCAATATGAAGTATAGATGGAACCAATCCAATAAAAGAAACTAATGTCCCATCGATAAATGCACCATACGATTGGTGAAGGGCGTGTGAGAAAACTTGTGGAAAAGCAGCCCCCATTGAGATATGTCCTTCTTTACGAAACACTTTATCGGCCAACTCAATTGCCTGCTGAAATTCTCTTTCTTCTAATAAACGGAATTCAACCATTTCATTCACCTCAACTTTTAACATTTCATTACTAATCACAAGGATTTGGAGACAACCTCTTACGCTGTTAAAAAAATGTAATCGCTAACAGTTTGAAACATGTTATAATACAACTAATCTTTTTGAACTTACTTTCTATTTTAGTAGAAATTTATTAAGTGACAAGTCTATTAAGTGTCTTTAATTTGATCCATCGATATATTTTTTAAAATGAGGTGACATATAGTGGGTGGCTGGGAAAGGTTCAATAATTATGCAATATGGATGATAAAAGTTGCTTACTTAAATTTACTGTGGATTGGCTTTACGATTGTTGGCTTAGGACTATTTGGTTTATTCCCGGCAACAGTTGCCATGTTTGCAATTGTTCAAAAATGGTTGCAAAATGAACCAGTTGATCGTATCTTTCAATCATTTTGGAAAACCTATAAAAAAGAATTTATCTCACTTAACAAGTTTGGCCTCTTCTTTATTGTGATTGGCTATATATTAGTGTATGACTTTATGTTTGTATATAAAAATATGGACAAGCTACAATTACTGTTTCCAGTCCTACTTTTTTTAACAATTTGTTATATGGTTACGTTACTCTATTTCTTCCCTGTATACACACAATTTGAAATGAAATTCTTTCAATATATTAAGCAATCATTCTTAATTGGAGCTAGCTCTTTGTTAGAGACTATTCTCATTTTCACTGCATGTATGCTTTTAGGTATTATCATAAATCTAATTCCTGGAATCATCCCGTTGTTTACTGGAAGTGTACTAGCCGTTGCAATTACATGGTGTAGCAACAAAGCGCTCTATAAAATCAAAGGCAAGAAAAAGAGTATCACCTATCAGTTGAAATAGCAGCAGATTAGAGTGTCTTCAATGGACACTCTTTTTTGTGGTCTAATTATGGTGGTGCATTTTTTATCCGGATTTAAAGTCCGTTAAAAGTCTTGATTATTCCCATTATTCTTTTACACTTTAAGTAAGTTTAGTAGAATGTTTCCACCTAAGGAGGATAACAAAATGGATTTTAGTAAGTTATATTATTATGTGCCTACTCCGAAAGCTCGTGAGCCAAGGAAGTTCGTGAGAGATTTAGTTATTTATGGAGCAACTCCTGCTGGAATTACGGCAGCGATTCAAGCAAAACGAATGGGTCTTTCTGTTGTTATTGCTGAATTTGGTAAGAATATTGGAGGTATAACTGCAAGTGGTTTGGGTGCCTCTGATATTGGAGCAAAGGAAGCAATAGGTGGTTTATCAAGAGTATTCTTTCAGGAATTAGGAAACTATTACAATACAACCGAACAGTGGACCTTTGAACCGAAGGCTGCCAAATTTGTATTTGAAAAATGGCTCAAGGACTACGATATTGAAGTTGTTTATCATCAGCATGTCGTAGAAGTTAAAAAAGAGAATAACAGCATAACAGAAATATTGATGGAAGATGGAACTATATACATTGGAGACTTTTTCATTGATACTAGCTATGAGGGTGACGTAATGGCCAAAGCAGGTGTCACATACTTTGTTGGTAGAGAATCAAACGCCACTTATAGAGAAAGATACAATGGAATTCAGTTTGGACATCCCCACCATCAATTTGAAAAATGGATTGATCCGTATGTAGTTGAAGGTGACCCTTCAAGTGGAATATTGCCTGGTATCACAGAATCGGCTCATGACACGCTTGGCTATCAAGGTCAAGGTGACCATCGAATTCAAGCTTATAATTTTCGCATTTGCTTAACAAATCGTGAGGATAATCGTGTATCTTTTCCAAAGCCACCGTCCTACAACCCGGGGTGTTACTCGTTATTATTGCGTTATATCAATGCAGGTGTTTGGGATGTAATGAATCTTCATACTATGTTACCAAACGGAAAGACAGATTTAAATAATTATGGTGGTTTTTCAACAGACCATATTGGAATGAATTATGAATGGCCTGATGGAGATTACAAAACACGTGAAAGAATCTTCCAAGACCATTTTACATATAATCTGGGATTGCTCTATTTTTTAGCCAATGATGAACAAGTTCCAAAAGCGATTAGGGATGAGGTCTCTCAATGGGGATTAGCTGGTGATGAATTTGAAGAAACTGGGCATTGGCCTCATCAGTTATATATTCGAGAAGCAAGAAGAATGATAGCTGATTATGTCATGACAGACCACAACTGTTTAGGTGATGTAACAGTTGAAGATTCAATCGGACTTGCCTCGTATCAAATGGATTCTCATCATGTTCGAAGAATCTTTATTGATGGACGTGTTTACAATGAAGGTGATGTGGAAATACCAATATCCCCATATCCAATCTCCTATCGTTCGATTCGTCCAAAGGCTGAAGATTGTACAAACCTACTCGTTCCGGTTTGTTTATCAAGTTCACACATTGCTTACGGTTCAATACGTATGGAACCTGTATTTATGATTTTAGGTCAATCAGCAGGAGCAGCAGCAGCTTTAGCTTATAAAAATAAAACAACTGTCCAAGGTGTATCTTATGAACAATTAAAAAATGAACTACTCTCTTACGGACAAGTACTACAATGGGACGATTCAATTGAAGATGACCCTGTATTACGAATGAAAGAGACGTTTGGGAAGAAATAAAGAGAAGGACTACATTTTCATGAAATGTAGTCTTTTTTTCTACTTTAAGACGGAATATTCGGGATGTGTTTTGGTGGTAATGCTTTGGTTTACACATCAATGTATGGTTAGAATGTGAAATTTAGTTGGTCATATAGAATTTATTGAGATCATTTTTACCTTTTTCTGGATCTTGCGAATGGTTCTATCTTCTAAATCTATCTAAAAGCATACGCATTTCTATTTTGCGTATGCTTTTATCGCTTTTTTTCATAAAAACGATACACAAATGGATAATTATTACAATTATTAGCACTATTAATATCCATTCTACCTTTTTCTGGATCTTGCGAATGGTTCTATACTCTAAATCTATCTAAAAGCATACGCATTTCTATTTTGCGTATGCTTTTATTGCTTTTTTTCATAAAAACGATGTGCAAATGGATAATTATTACATTTATGAGCTCCTTTAATATCCCTTCTCCCTTTTTTTGGATCTTGCGAATGGTTCTATACTCTAAATCTATCTAAAAGCATACGCATTTCTTTTTTGCGTATGCTTTTATTGCTTTACATCAAAAAAACGCATACGCAAGTGGATAATTATTACATTTGATAAATCTTTTAGTATCACTTCTCCTAATTTGGACCTTACGAAGTTGCTAGTAAAATGACATTCTATATAAAAGCAACCAATTTACTAAAGTCAAAAAAGCTTGAGGGTTTGAACGTCCCCTCAAGCTTTTTGGTGAATTATTTGTATCAAAAAATGTAATTTATTTTTCTTCAATTTGCATCAGCAAAAGTCCTTTTTGGTTAATACAGAACTAATAAAAGTTCCCTTAATTACCAGGTTTGTTTGGTTTCCCTGGTTTATCTGGCTTTCCTGGTTTGTCGGGTTTCCCTGGTTTGTCGGGTTTCCCTGGTTTGTCAGGTTTCCCTGGTTTATCTGGTTTCCCCGGTTTGTCCGGCTTTCCAGGTTTATCTGGCTTTCCTGGCTTACCTGGCTTATCTGTCCAAATGATTGTGTATGTTAAAGTTGATTTACCATCTGTGCCAGTAACTTTAATTTCTGCCTTATCCGTAGAATGTACAATGTCTACAGTAGCACCTGTCTGTGTAGCCTCTGCCACGATATTTTCAGTTTGCTTACCGGACGACGTATAGTTTGTTGATCCAGGGTGAAAACCTTCTAGTGCTTCCCCATTTATTGTAATTGATTTCAAAGTTGCATCTGTTTCAGGTACAGCAATTTTATGCAGCTCACTACCTACAGCATAATAGATGCTTCCATCATTGCCTAGTGTCATGCTGTTTATAAAATCTTCCGCAAGTACTTTATAATTTAATGTTTCAGGGTCAATCGCAATTAGTTTACGAGATAAAGTTGTATAAAGCATTCCATCTGGACCCCACACGAGTTGGTAAGGAAACCATTTGCTACTATTATATAAGCTTGGTCGAATCACTCTGCTATCAACAACTTCATAGGTTTCTGGATCCATTTTAAAAATAGTTCCTTCTACAGCACCCCATAAATAACCATCTGGCCCGAATGATAAATCACCAATCATACGAGGTGTCACATCAATACCAGGTATCTCAGGTGTAAATTCTTTAATTTTCTCACCTTTTTCAACATCCCATACGAAAATTTTGGCTTCTGTCGCTTTAGGGTCAATTCCTAAGCCACCCCATACAGAAGTACCACCAAATAATTTTCCATCATGATAAGCTAAGCTAATTATACTTTGGTCCTGAACAACATTTCGTTGCTGGAACCATTCACCTGTATTTTCATCATAGATAGCAAGAGCCCCACCTAGTACACCATAATCAGGAATTGTTCCAACAAATAGCTTGTTATCCCCTGACGTAATCGCAAAAGGACGATCTTGTTCATCTTTTATATCATATTCAAGCTGTGGATTGCTATTTAAGTCTACAGGTTGATTTGGATCGTAACTGTACATAATCGCACCCACATATGTGCCAAAATACACTTTGTCATTCAAGAAGCCAATCCCCTCTGGTTGAGCAAAGGAAGAAATATTTACTTCGATTTCATTTGTGAACGGATTATACACACTCATACCACGCTGATATCCACCCATATATAGTTTGCCATCTGGACCCGTTTCAAGTGACTGAATCGCTACTGCTGTTGCCGCAAGATCTAAAATGACGAAATTCAGTTCATTTGTTTCCGGATTATATAACATATATTCTCCGTACTGTGTGACCATTGCTAATACCGTCTCACCAGTAGATAGTGTAATCCAAGCCATATCCTTTACTCGAGGAGTATCCGGAAGAATTGGAATGTCTTCAATTAACGTTTCGACGTTTGAACTAAGGTCATATTTGAATAATTGTGTTCCATTTTTGTAATAAATCGTGTTCGGTTGATTAGGATCTGGTTCGGAAATCATATTACTAAATGAGAATGAACCCTCAACTTCCATTGTCTCTGGATTGACGACAATCATGTTAATTGTTGAAACGGCCACAAGTAGCTTCCCATTTACAACCCAAACATCTTGGATGAATCCATTTTCACCTGAGTGTCCTTCTAGAATTAGCTCCTCTTTTTCACCTGTATGTCGATTAATCTTATACAAATGTTTTATTGTTCCAGTTCCAACGTAAATATAATCCCCATCTACTGCGAGCCCGCGTGCATAATCCTCGTCCGAAACACTACCAAAATCCTTAAATTCACCTGTGTTTATGTCATACTCGAAAACACCTGAACCTGGATATGTGGCACCATAAATTTTACCATCATCTGTCGCTTCTAAATCCCATACCCATGCGGCAGAAGGATTGGCCCCGAGGTCTTGAACTTCTTTTAATTCTGGGACATAGCGGTATAGCTTTCCGTCAGAAGTGCTTGCGAAGTATACATTTTTATCAGAACCAATGGTAATTGCCCAAACTGCCTCGGTATTCTGAATGACTTTTGAAAACTTAAGCTCCCCTGTCTCAGCATCTAAAACGGAAAACGTACCTGGTGCACCATTAGAATGATAATATACTTCATTTTCACCTAGACTATTTTCCTGAATTGCTCCTGCTTGGCCTAATTGAACATGAACCATCTCACCTAAATTAATAGGATTTGTATATTCACGATCAAATTTACCATCATCCGTAACTTTTTCGAAGGTAACATCGTCAAAATAGACCTCTGTAAAGCTAATGCCGCCTGAATAGAATGCTAGTCTCGCATAGGCTGCATTATCAGGAACAACACTAAATACTTTTAGGTCAGTCCATTCATTTTTTGGTAGGTTCCCATTTAATTCTCTATGTTGTGTAATACTATTATTGTCCGAATCAAAATAACGAATTTCGGTTACCACGTTATGTGTCTGACTTACAACATTTGAATAAACTGTTAATAAATAAGATGCACCAGCCTCAACTGCAATTTTGTCACTTAAGACACTAACACTCGCTTTGTCAGTTGTGTCATGCAAGTGCACGCTTTGGGCTCCAGTACGAGCTCGCTCCGTACTTACTTCTATTCCAGGTCCCTCAAATTCGGAAGTCCAACCAGGAATACTTCCATCAACCACAGCTTCTTCAAAACTAGGATTCATCACTTCCGTATGGATATCGTCAACTGGAGGCTCTTCAATAGTAGTCCCTTCAATCGTAACATCATCAAAATAAGCCTCTGTGATAGAAGGATGACCCGAGTTGAATCGAAGTTCAACTTGTGTTGCTCCATCTGGAACCTCAAAAGGAACTTGAATTTCAGTCCACTTATCTTTACCTAAAGTAGCAGCATTAAAGTTAATAAAAGTAGCAGATCCAACTTTTTGTCCTTCACCGTTAAAGAAATGAACCTCATACCCAATACTGTGTGATTGGCTAACAACATTCACATATGCTTTTGCGATATATGAAACACCTTTGGTAACAGAGATTTTTTCGCTTGTTACCTGCAGGTTCCCACCTGGATTATTGCTATTTTCATCTTTAAAGTGCAAGCTTCTGTTTCCTGTACGAGCTTTTTCTTCACTAAAACTAATGCTTGTCGATGGATTATTGGTAACAAGACTCCACCTAGGATTATCAACTTCTTCAAAACTACCATTTGGCACTTCGACTTGTATCGTCTCAGCAGAAACAGGTAGCATATTTGAAGTAGTAAATGGAGCGATTAGACCAAATAATAGAGTAAAGCAAAATGTGAGCATGATTGATTTTTTCAAATTTCTAACTCTCAATACAACAAACCTCCCCTTAATAAATTAGATATATGTAATACGTGATTTGACCTCCTTTCTTTAACAAAAAAGCGTTTACATATTTTTGATAGACTAGTAAACACTTCCTTATATTGATTCTACTTAACTATATTACTCATAAAAATAGGTCTTTCTTCCGATACTCTGTCATAAATTGGACTTTAAATCAGAAGTGAGATTAAAAATGAATCCTAATTACAGTTTTTACAAAATTGCATATTAAAAAGAGGCTGCATAAATGCAACCTCTTCTCTCCTAATATAAAAGTTAATGTTTGGGACAAGGGACCAGTCCCTCTGACCCACTTATTTGGTTTGAGCGGTTCGATCTTGGAGTTGGTGAACGGATACTTCACCCCAGCTTAGGTCTTTGACGCGGTAGGTTTCGATTAAGTTTTCGTCTAGTTCGATTCCTAGGCCTGGTACATTACGGTCAGGGACATGGAGATAGCCATCTTGATATTGAATGCGATCTTTTACGACGTCTCCGATATAGAGTTCCGGTCCTGTTGGGTCGGAAGTATAATTTAGATTTACTAGATTTGCTCCCAAATGGGCCATTGAAGCAGTGCCAATCGAAAGTTCTTGTGTGGTTCCTAAGATGACGCTTTTACGAGCTACTTCGGCAACTGCTGCTGCTCTTTTTGCTGCTGTTAATCCACCAATAAAGATTGGGGAGATATTAAAAATATCTACCGAATCATGCTTGATCATTTCGTACTGATGTTTCGTGGACCAAACATGTTCACTGATTGGATAATCGGTTCTCATTCTAATATGATTCAAGCCCTCATAGTCATTGGCAAAAGCAGGGCTTTCTATCATCTCAAGTCCTAAATCATATTTAGTTAGTCGCTTAACTGCTTGTAATGTTGCTTTCCAATCAAGCAAGTGACTAAAGTCAAGTGATTTAATTTTCACTTCGTTGCCAAACTCGCTTTTTACAGCTGCTAAAAAGGCTTCATCGGCGTCAATATTTTTACCAACATATAAGCGGAATGTATCAAATCCTTGGTGTAATCGTTGACGTACGACCTCGATGTTCTCTTCTACCTCTTCCATAAATCTCATTCGGAAAATCGGGTAGCATACTTTAATTTTTTCTCTTATTCTACCACCAAGCATATCAGCAACCGAAATACCTAAGTACTTCGCACAGAGGTCATAGAGGGCAACATCGACTCCATTACGGATGAAGCTCCCCTTTTCATAATAATACATAGCTTCAGGGAAATTACCAGACAGCTCCTGGTTAAGCTTCATAATATCAAATGGATTTTCACCAACCAGAATGGACCTAAGGACATTTGTTAAATCCTCAACATCTGGTGCGTAGCGTGGGAGATGGGAAAAATCGGACATCTCTCCAATTCCTACGATCCCTTCATCAGAAAAAATTTTAACAATAATATGCTTATTTACAAAACCGGTATGACGTGGAATACCAACAACTGTTAACGTAATATCTGTTATTTTCATTTACCATCATCCCTACTTTACTATTATTTTAGACCTTGATATCCACGATTCTTAAACTGGTGTAATGGTTATTGTTTTAATAGAAGTAAAAAATTCTTTTGCCGCCTCACCTTGTTCTCTTGAATGGGAACTAGATTGCTTCATACCACCAAATGGAGCTTGTAATTCAACACCCGCACTCTCACCATTTACTTTGATCAAGCCTGCATCTATCTCATTAATATACGTGAAGGCGTTACCAATATCTTTTGTAAATAATGATGCTGATAAGCCGAACTTACTATCATTTGCTTTTTCAAGCGCTTCTTTCAAACTATCAACTTTAAATAAACATAGAACTGGGCCGAATATTTCCTCTTGTGCAATTGCGCTTTTGTGGTCGACATTCTCAAACACAGTAGGTTCAACATAAAATCCGTTACTATATTCATTACCCTCTGGTACTTTACCACCCGTAAGTAGTATACCCCCTGATTTTTTACCTTCTTCTAAGTAATGAAGTACGGTTTTGAGTTGAGACTTTGATGCTAATGGCCCCATATACGTGGATTCATTTAAGCCCGACCCTATTTTTATGTCAGCTACTTTTTCAAGTACTTTCGCTTTAAACTCCTCATATACTGCTTCGTGAACAAAAGCTCGGCTTGTCGCTGTACATTTTTGTCCGGTATGTTTCATGGCACCGCTTACTGTTAATTCTGCAGCTAGCTCTAGGTCAGCATCATCAAGGATAATTGCTGGGTTCTTCCCGCCCATTTCCAACTGGTACTTTGCCCCTCGTTCAACACAGCTCATGGCAACAACTTTGCCAACTTCATTAGATCCTGTAAAACTGATAGCATTCACATGAGGGTGATTGATCAAATGGTCACCAACAACTGAACCTCTTCCCGTTACAATGTTAATGACACCTTTCGGAAACTCTGCTTCTGCAAAAGCCTCGATTATCTTAATCGCTGTAATCGATGTTTCAGAAGCAGGTTTTAAAACCACCGTATTTCCATACACCAATGCTGGGGCGATTTTCCAAATCGGAATGGCAATTGGAAAATTCCAAGGTGAAATGACTCCAACTACACCTACTGGTACACGTGTTGTAAATAATAGGTTTTTACTTCCGCCCGATGGGATATTATCTCCCATTTTTCGATAACCTTCCTGCGCGTAGTATCGTAAAATCTGAACGGCTCTAGTTACTTCACCCTTTGTTTCTGCTAAGGTTTTTCCCATTTCAAGTGTTGCCGTTCTTGCAATATCATCTAACTTCTTTTCTAAAATATCAGCTGTTTTATGTAAAAAATGGCCTCTCTCTAACGCAGAAAGATCCTTCCAATATGATAAAGCTCCTTTTGCAGCAACAACAGCGCTATCGACATCTTCTGTGGTTGAACTAGGAAACTTCCCTACAGTCTCAGAAAAATTGGCAGGATTCTGGCTCTCTAATAACTCACCACTACTTGATGTACGCCACAGTCCATTAATGAAATTCTCATAGATTTGACTCATAATTTTCCCCTTTCTATTTGATGAGATTGGGTACAAATCCCCATGATTCAAGTAAATCAGTTAACTCCTTACGATCGGCTTCATTAAGAGCAGAAACGGGTTGTCTTGTGATCCCAGCGTTAAGTCCGATTTGCTCCATTGCTTCTTTAATAACAACCACATTATTTCCACTATTATATTTCGCACGTAAATTTTCAAAAGGTACGACCTCTTTCCATACCTTCCAAACAATTTCGTCATTTTTTGATTGAAGCGCATTCAACATTTCAAAAGATTTTTCGGGAAAAAGATTAACAAGTCCTGAAGTAAAACCAACTGCCCCGGCATTGAAGAAAAATGGTGCCCATTTCTCGGCCGTTCCACAAATCCAGGCAATATGGTGTTCGGGTGATACAGTTTGAACAGTGTTAGTAAATCTAGGGAGGTCGTTTACAGCATATTTAACTGCGACAAGTTTTTCTAATGGGGCTAATTTGACAAGAACATCATCACTTAAATTAGGATCTTTAAAATAAATACAAGATGGTAAATCTACACCTTCAATAATTGATTTGAAGTATTCATATGCACCTTCATTTGTAATATATGGATGGATCGGCATATGAATCATGACGCTGTCAGCACCAACTGTTTTCGCGTAATTTCCCATCTCGATGGCTGTATCGACCGAGTAACCAATACCAGCCAATACAATGGCCCTTCCATCTACATACTCTACTACTCTTTTAATCTCTTCTTTTGCTTCCTCAATGGTAAGGGAGTAAAATTCGCTTGTATTGCCACAAGGAACAATGACCTTCACACCTCTTTGAATGAGAAATTCAACATTCTCTTTTACTCCGTCCCAATCAATTTCTCTTGATTCTTTTTTAAATGGGGTAATGGTAATGCCAGAAATGGTTTCAAATTTTTCTTTCCAGTCAGCGTAATTCATCTTATCCTCCTCTAATCCCTGATTATTTTTCTGTCGATCCTTTTAACACATCATGCAAGGTTCGTAAAATATGTTCTTTCATAAGATGTTCAGCTAGGTCTGGATTCTTAGAGATAATCGCATTACCTATTTTGCGATGCTCAGTATAGCCAGATACTAATTCCCCTTTTTCCTTTAGTGCTCTTTTACGAAAAGCTTTATCAAAGCTTGCGATATTATCAAGAATTTGCGTAACCATTGGATTATCAGCAATAGCTCGAATCATACCGTGGAATTTGGTGTTTTCCTCTACCAATCGCTCTACCTCATTTTGGTGCAAGAGGGACTCCATTTGCTCCAATTGTTGCTGTAATTCCGCTTTTTGGCTATCATTGATTTTCATCGCTGCAAGCTTTGCACAAACTGCTTCCACGCCTGCTCGTAAGATTTGCACTTCTTGTATATTTACATCCGCTAAACTTGATACATATGTACCTTTTCTAGGAATGGTTTCAACAAGCCCTTCTTGGCTGAGCATACGGAACGCTTCTTTGATCGGAGTGGTACTCACTCCCATCTTTTCTGAGAGCTCCCTTTCTTTTAGATGATCCCCAGGTTTGAATTGACCTGAGATAATCGCTTCACGAATGGATTCAAGAACAACATCTCGTAAGGATTTCACCTGTTCTGTTTTCAAAGAGAATAATTCACCGTTCATTATTTCCACCTCCAATTTGGATATTTTTTAGTTTGTGATATCTGATATATCATATATTAGCACTTGTTTTATTTTTTGTAAATAACGAGTAGTAAAAAATTTCAGATTATTTTAAGTGATTGATCTCATTATAAGCCATTAATAAAGGTGCAACACCATGTCCGTTGTTATCTACTACCTTCTCGCCACGAACATAATAGTCATAGCTACCATCACGAATTCTGCCTAATTCGGGGTGTTTCCCTAAACCAGCACTTCTACAAATACCTCCTAAATACACTTCCCCATCCTCTTCGCGCATATAGGTTTCTACTGTCCCATTAAATGCAGCTACTCCGTATTTTTCGTAGTCTTTTGATAAGTATCCTAGGCGTACAGCTTTTAAAAGAGCATAGGCCATCATTGTTGTTCCACTTGTCTCTAAGTAATTTCCTTCCTCACCTGGATGTTCCACTACTTGATACCACATCCCATTTGGCTGTTGATAAGGTAACATTCCATCAATTGTTTCTTTTAAAAGGATTCTTAACTCGTCAGAATCAACATTTTCACCTTCTATAAGTTCTAGTACATCCACTAATGCCATTACATACCAACCAACCGCCCTGCTCCAAACATGTGGTGAGTGGCCCGTTTCTTTATTACACCAAAACATACTACGACTCTCATCATAGGCATGAACGTATAGATTCGTTTGATCATCAAATAAATACTTGCGGACGTTTTTGAATTGTTTGATTGTATCAGAGAAATCTTTCTCTTCATGAAACTCCTTGATATATCTCACATAAAATGGCTGCCCCATATAAAGCCCATCTAGCCAAATTTGATTTTCATAATTCGTTTTATGCCAAAAGTTCCCGCTTTTTGTACGAGGATACGTTTGTAACTGTGTATACAATGTATCTAAAACCCTTTTATACTTTAAATCTCCTTCTCTATTAAAGAGGGTAAATAAAACGTTTGCCATACGAATTTGATCAATATTGTAGTATTGGGTATCAATCTGTTCAATTTCTCCCTCATCATTATAAAGTCTGTCAATAAAATCCTTTGCAAATTGATACTCACGCTCATTACCTGTTAGCTCATAGCTATCTAGATAAGCTTTTAAAATGCATGATTCAATGTAATGCCAACGATGCGTAAACCATTTGCCTTCCTGCTTCATATAATCCTGTTTTAGCTTTTCAACTAATGAATATGTCATTCCGATTTCCCTCCAATTTTATGTAATCTTCTTCTAGAAGATATATCATATTTCTTATTATTTAAATCGAATATGTAATCGTTGTCAACACGGTGAAACTAGGATTTTAAGTACGTAAAATGTTGTCCAATCCTTGATACCAAAGGAATGTGGCTAAGAGCATTCCACCGATAATTTTAAAAAGTTAAAAAATTCTCAAAAAGCTATTTACTAATCGTCCATCATCCATTATGATAAAAAACATGATATATCAAATATCACTCAAACGTAGGAGGTTGATGTAATGAAAAAGCCCGGAAAAGTTTTTTCTCTTCTTTGTGCCGCTACATTAGGAATTGGTTCACTAACTGCTTGTGCTGGTGAAAGCGCTTCAAAAGATTCTAACGAAGAATTTACACTATCAGCTATGGTTAAACTCCACTCACCTGAAGTCCCTAACAAAAAGATTATTAACATCCTCGAAGAAAAAACAGACATGAAACTTGATTTTCAATTTGTGCCTTATAATAATTATAAGGAAAAAGTAAATGCCTTATTTGGATCTGGTTCATTCCCTGACTCCGTTGTTTTAGACTTAGACATGCTTACTCAATATCATGAAGCGATTCAAGATGGTCAATTTTGGGAAATTGGGCCATACTTAGATGAATTTGAAAACTTGAGTAAAATGAAAAAAGATATTCTTGAAAATACAAAAGTTGATGGAAAGCTTTATATGGTTTATGAAGGAAAACCTCTCTCTCGACAAGGCATGATATATAGGAAGGATTGGGCTGAAAAGCTTGGATTATCGGCTCCAAAAAATATCGATGAATTCTATGAAATGCTGCGTGCCTTTACGGAAGAAGACCCTGATGGGAACGGAAAAGACGATACAATTGGGTTAACAGATCGAAATGAATTAATTTTTGGAGCATTCAAAACGGTTGCTTCTTGGTTCCATACTCCTACCAACTTTGGTGTAGATAACGGAGAAATCAAACCAGAATTTATGTTCCCTGAATATATGAAAACACTTGATTTCTTTAGAGACTTACATGAAAAAGGTTACATAAACAAGGATTTCCCAGTTACAAGTAAGGCGGATCAACAAGGCTTACTTAAAAGCGGTAAAGCAGGCGTATATGTTGGATCAATGGGTGATGTTGAATCGCTTTATTTAGATGCGGTGGCAATTAACCCTAATGCTGAGTTCGATGTACACAATCAGGTTGCTGGTCCAGATGGAAAATTTACAGTTTGGTCCCTACCTGGATATGGAAATGGTATATTATTCCCGAAATCCTCTGTTAAAACAGAAGAAGAGTTAAAAAAGATACTAAGTTTCTATGATTTCCTTATGACTCCCGAAGGATCTAATTTAGTTTATTGGGGTATTGAAGGCGAACATTACACTGTTGAAAATGGCGAAGTAGTCATTAAAGACCAGCAGATATATGATAAAGAAGTTCGTCCATTACAAACACTAAAAATAGCTGAAGAGGAAACAAATGGTCGTTTAAAAGCAAAATATGATTACGAGCCAATGGGAAAAGCTGAAGAACTATTCATTGACAATGAACAATATTTAATTCCTGACCCAACAGTCGGCCTGCACTCCCCTACATTCAATGAAAAAAGCTTAGCGTTGCAAAAAATCATTGATGACGCTACCTATCAATATATCATTGGGCAGCTTGATAAAGCTGGTTTTGAAGCTGCAGTCAATGAATGGGTGAAGCAAGGCGGAGACAAAATCATGGAAGAATTTACGGCTGCATATAAAAAGAAATAATAACTCACAAGGCCTGCATAACAAATGCAGGCCTTCTTTTTAGTTATATTCCAATAAATCTCGTGTCGTCTTGTTTAAGAGAAAGTGTTTCTAGAAAGCGTTGAATTTCCATATCCCAGAATTCCCAGGTATGACCATAACCGTCAGCTACATGGTAGGAGTAGTCATAAGAATGGCTCAGTTCATGAAAAAAGTCGCGTACCTTATCGTTTAAATCTAACCAAGGATCTTCACTACCACATGCATGATAGATTTTAGGAAGAACCTGATTTGATTTCGCCGCTTCAATCGCAAGATATTCAAGATCATTGTCTGTATTTTTTATATCAGCGTCACCAAAAACCTCGATTCGTCCTTTTGCTTTCTTAGAACCATCATTACTAAATGGAACATCAGCCTTATTTCCAGCTGAGAAAGCGCCGATAGCAGCATAAAGGTCTGGTCGTGCTAAACCAATCCGTAAACAGCCATACCCACCATTCGAAAAGCCTGATATGTAGTGATCTTCGCGTTCCTTAGACAAGCGAGGAAACAAATGACGGATAAGACCTGGAAGTTCTTCTGTCATATAGGTAAAAAATTGCCCACCATGTTCCATGTCTGTAAAGCATGAATTCATTCCTCCTGGCATAATGACAGCAATTCCAAATTTCATTGCATATTTTTCAATATTACTCATCCGAAGCCAAGCAAATGCATCACCAGACCCACCGTGTAAGAGCCATAGTACTTTAAGTTTTTCTTCTTTCTGAAACGGTTGCCTTTCCTGTGGAAGAATGACATTTAATGTAACTTCCATCCCAAGCACTTCAGAATATACACAGGTTTCAATTAGTGCCACAACCATTTCCCCCCTCTTCGTAAGACTGGGTTCTTTGCGGTTAACCATGAAATAAATTTTTCTACCGCATGATCCCATTGTTTCCAATCAGTATGTTCACCAACTGTTTTTTCAAATGTTGTCTTCACTCCGAGATTTTTTAGATATGTATTGAAGGATTCGTTTTCTTCCAATAAATGATGTTCTTCATTACACGATAAATAAATATCCGATAGTGGTTTATTTAAATTTTGTAAAGACTCTGCTGCTTTGTATAAATTTTCAATACTGTTACTTAGTTCGTCAACTTGGCCAAATATATCTATTGCCTTATGCTTTTCTAAGCGGTTCGCAATCCCTACTACGTTTATTGGACTTGAAAAAGCAGCTGCGACACTAAAAGTATCTAAAGCAGATAATCCTGCTTTTAATGCTCCATAGCCCCCAATCCCATTTCCGGCAATAAAACGTTCGTCTCTAGTTTGAGAAAGCGGAAACATATTTTCGCAAAGCGCTGGCAATTCCTCGGTGATAAAGGTAAAATACGGTTTTCCATGGTACATATCTGTGTAGTAGCTTGTATGGCCCGCTGGCATGACAACAGCAAGTGAAAGATCATCTACATATCTTTCAAAGCTTGTTTTTCGTAGCCATGAGGTGTGACCATCCCCCATCTCATGTAATAGATAGAGAGTTGGAAAGGATTGACTATTTTCAGTAACTGTCTGGGGCAATAATACGGTCATTTCGACAGGCATGCCTAGTATTTCTGAATGATATTTTACATTTAATAAAGCCATTTCATCTCTCCCCTTAAAAAGAAAGAGCGATCTCCTACTTGAAGTATCGCCCGTGCTTTTTGTTTACTATTGTATCACTATTTAATTCTTTTTCTTCTCATCCATTGTGTTGCAGCCCACTTGTCACCAACAATAACCGGTGCCCCACCATGTAAGGTTTGCTCATTTAAGTCCTGGTCATTATAAAAGTATTCAAAGTACACAGCCATCCCCTTTTGAGGAGATACTGAAAAATTAAGTTTAGGAAAATACGTTTCCCCACCATGCTCCACATCACTTAAATACATCACCATTGTACTGATTCTGGGGTTGTTGATCACCTTGTTAGTAGATGTAAAAAAGTCAAAATGAGCTTTATATTCCTGCCCAATTTGATAATTAAGGATTTGAAGACCTTCTCCATGCTCAGTTGGTATATTCATAATCTGAGAGATTCTTTTTTCAATTCTACTAACTAGTATATTTTCACTTTCTTCTAAGAACGTACTACTACTCGTTCTCATATTATCTACGCGTGCATTACTAATTTTTGAACGATGTATTTTATCCTTTGACAAGCTAATTAACTCATCACATTCTTCATCACTTAATACATTACCTAAAATCACGATTAAGGGCTCTTCCAACCTAGCAATTATCTTAATCACTCGGTCTTCTGTTATGATTTTATTGCCAATATGATTAAAAATGGTTGGCTCCTTTGTTGGTAAGTCTGTAGCATCCATTGTCATCTTTCATCAACCTCTACTGAAATTTAGATTTTTTAAAATAAATAGATTGATAGTAAACAGAAATAATGATTGTTCTTGGTTCCCTCCTGTTTTAAGAATGGATGTAAATGTTGAAATTAGTTTAACGAACTAATTTTTGCTTTTTTATTTTACACTCTGAAAATGTATTTTTCTACTATTTTTTTGTAAAAAATAACAAATAAGTTTTCTAGTCATATTTTAAAGGGAAGTTTAAAATAAATAGCCGATACCCCCTGATTAAGGGGACATCGGCTAATCGTAGTATTGGTTTAAATTAAAATACCTGTTACTTCTAATGGTGTTAATGCTTTTGTGTTATTTATAAAGACAAACGCATCATACCGCTCAGATATTACTGATGGGACATAATTACCATAATGCTCATATTGCGGATTGTAGACAACACCAATTGCACGGTGCCCAAGTTCTTTTTTAAATATATTTCTATTTTTCTCAGTAAAAACAAGTAGCTTATCGAATTCTCCCGCCTTATACAGGAGATCTTCCCAGCTGCCACCAACTGCGGGAGGGGTATTCATTTTTTCAAAATCCACACCCCATTCGCTCGCTGCGATAACCGTTCCATGATGTGTACCGAAACCAACGATAAACACATTTTCAGAACCCATTCCTTCCCTTATTAGTTGTCCTACATTTACCAAGTCTTCCTTTGCCATATCAGTTGCTCTTGCATCACCGACATGTGTATTGTGTTCCCAAATGATCCCTTTCGAATGATGATGATAAAACGAATCAATTTTTTGGATCACCTCAACCATGTGGCGATCTCTGATATTCCACGATTCATTATCGTTCGTAATCATCGTCGTATAATAATTTTCAGCATTAGCCGTAATAAGTGCGTTTACTTCTACATTTAAACTGTTTTCCTGTGAATCTTGATAAGCATGTTTATTCGCTATTATTTCCATCAGGAGCTTTGTGACCTCTTCATGACATCCTTCGTTATAAAAAGAAGAGGACAATGCATACTTTTCCGATTCTCGATTAAAAGGTTCAAAACATGCGAAGGCTTTTCTCGCGACCTCAAGATCAGGAGAGTTTCTTTTTTCTAAGTACTTTAGTATCTCATCCATTGATTCCCATAAACTATAAATATCAATTCCATAAAAACCGACCTTTTTTTCATTCCGTTTTTCTTGGTTAAATTCTTTTAACCATTCAATTAGATCAATTATTTCTTCATTTGCCCACATCCAGGTTGGCCATCGTTTAAACGAAGCTAGAACATCTCGGGCGTTTTTATGTTCATTTGAGTAACCTTTAATATAGCTATTCACCTGTTGGCAAGCTGGCCAATCGCCTTCCACTGCTATAAAAGTAAAATCTTTTTCAAGGATTAATCTTTTAGTGATTTCCGCACGTGTTTGATAAAATTCAGCCGTACCATGTGAGGACTCACCTAACAATATATATTTTTGATTTGTGATTGCAGAAATTAGTGGGTCAAGGTCATCTTTAAAATTAGTTAACGGAATTGAGTGTTGTTGGATCGATTGAATTATTTTATTTACCATCATAACCCCTCAGTTTTTGTATTCTGCTTGATACGAATTCTCACCCGAATGAACAGAGAGAAGTGTATCAGCATAACCAACTAAACGATTTACCAGTTCATCCGAAATGACATAAACGAGCTGATGAAGTGATTCCTTATGCAGGGCAGGGTCGTCAAATATTATTGTGGTATTTATGAATATTTCCTTTGTATCATATAGGTTATAGTGGATAATAACCTTACCAGCTGCACCGCCAGTCGTCGGGTCCTTATAGCTTGGTAAAAAAACATACCATTCCTCTGCCGAAGGAGATCGAAAGTTTTTTGTGAATGTTAAACCTTTCATTTCTTCCTCAATTTGTTTCCTCATTTGTGTGTCGATCACTTCAATAATTTTTTCTTCCATCGCTTACTCCGCTGGATTAGCATCGACAGCTATCTCGTAGGCATCTAGAACCATGTCACGTTCAGAGGGATTTTTGATTCCTGTCAAGAACTGACCATCTTCCGTATTCTCTACCTGCATCACAAAGGTATGGTTTTGGTCCTGTTCAGAGCGTAACAATGCAAATGTTTTATCCTTCATGTCAAATAAAGCCTCAATCGAAAATTCCTTTTCGTCTCCATTCTCATCCATTACAACAATCTTATCTCGATAGACTTCGCTCATGTTGTACACCTCCTGTAATTTGCATTCATATTTTTTCCTAAACCAACAAAATTACTAAAGGACTTTTGAAATGCAAAAAGCAGTGTATTTTCTAAATTGAAATACACTGCTTCTAAAGTGATATTGATTTAACTTTTGTTTTGTCCTCTACAACCACTAAATTGGAAATTAATGTCTGGGACGAGGGACCTGTCCCTGTGTCCCATTATTCTTCATTGAACCAAAGTTTTGTGTTGTCGTCGACTTCGCCGTTGTAGTTGATTAGGATTTCTTCGCCTGCTTTTATGTCTTTGTACGCATAGAAATCAAATGTGTGATTATCGAAGTTTATATCATAAATGGCATTAGGTTCATAGGAATGGTTAAATAGCATGCCATATCCGAGAAGGATCGCCGTATGATTAATTCCATATTCAAACGCGTAATCAGCAAGTAATGTTTTTTCAATATGCTCGTGCTGTTCATTCGGATAAGAAATCACGGGTGCTTCATGGATTAGTTGTCCTTTTTTAATATCCATAGTAGCAAATACCCCTCTATTGAATTCCCCATCACTTAGTAAAGATTTTTTTATTTCAATCATCTTGTTTGCCCTACCTCATTTTTGACTTCCTACTAACTTTAACATGAATGAGCGAAAACAAAAAGGTGCCAGTTTACTGACACCCCGTATCACTTCTTATTTATTAATGTTTTCGCAAATTTTGTTGTTTTTATATCGTTGACTGCCGCTTCAGGTGGACGCTTTCCGCGGGCGTGGCTTGAGCCTCCTCAACGAAATGTGGAGGCGGCTTTCACAAAAACGAGAAAATTGGCCGACTAAAGCGCCACGTCCTGTGGCGACGTCTGCACTAGCACATCCTGTGCGTCGGAGACTCCGACAAAGAGGCGTAATTTGCCTCTTAAGGAGGAGTTGAAATTTCTCGAGTTTCTAGCCGCTACAACTGGACCGTCGCTACCGCACCTGCGGGGTCTCAAGTCTCACGCTTTTCCCGCTGGACATTGAAATTTGCTTCTTTGAAATAACCCACGCACGAAGAAAATGTGAATACAATTTCGAGGAGTCGCCACCTTACGCTCCGATCAACTAGTTTTGCGCTTTTTTATCAAAATACAACAATCTCTTAGAAAAGATTCTATTTAAACAAATCAATCAACTTCGCCCAGAAGCCTTTGACTTCTTTTTCTTCGACTTCTTTTGCTTTTGGTTCTTCTTTCTTAATGCTTTCCGTTTTTATGACGAATTGGACAAGATTAACATTTTTATTTTGGTCTGATACAAAAGAGAACGCTTCGAAATCTGATTTATCATATTCGGATATCATCTGGTCCACTTCTTCCTTCATTTGTTCTGGTAAATCACTCGTTGACTCATATAATTTACGAGTACCATTGTGTAGTTCAGCTACTCCGTTGTCAAGGTCACCTGTACCACCTGATAATTTCACAATTCCCTGATGCATTTTTTGATAGGATTTCGATAACTGACCAACTCCACCTGTGTATTTCACCAATCCTGAATGAAATGTTTGATAATTGGCGGATAATGCAGCAAGGCCATTTTGTAGCTGAGAAAGAGATTCAGTTGAACCCGATGCTTTTAATGATGCTGAAACCTCGGTTGCCATATGATTGAGATTTGTTGCCACTTCCGTGAGTCCAGTCATTAATCCCGCTAAAGCATTATTTACTTCCGTAAACCCAGCTTGGACCTGAGTAAAGGTACCTTTAACAGTTTGTGCTGCCGTATATGTGTTCAGAAGTTGATTGACAACTTCCTGATTTGCTCCGCTGTTTTGTAGTTCTTGAATTTGTTCTTGTGTAATTGTTGCTTTTGGGATAGTTGCTATTGCTTTGTCTAATGAAGAGTAAGCTGTTGAATATCCTTCTTTAAGCTTAGCTATTTCTGATACTGTCCCTTGTAAACTCGCTGCCATTTGCTGAAGTCCAGCGGTTAATTTATCAAGGTCGCCAAGATTCACATCTTCAGATCCAGAATTTAAGGACTTGCTTATCTGTTCAAGAGCTTTCCCAATTTCATTCGAGCCATTAACAAGACCAGAGGAAGCTTTGTTAATATCAGTCATACCTTTATTGTATTGACCAGAACCGTTTTGAAGTTCCTGCACACCACTATTTAGCTCGGAAACGCCATTCTTTAACGCTCCTACTCCATCATGAAGCTGCTTGATTGCGTTCGTTAAAGATGACATGTCTTCTGTCATTTCATCGATTTCAGGTGCATCAATCGACATCGATGATGGAACGGCTGTAATGTTGATTCCTTCAAACTCAAAGTCGACAACATCTGCTTGGAGTTCGAATTCTTCCTCTTTTTCAGGCATGACAGTAAAAGTAACTTGTTTGTTTTTACCTGCATTTGCAAGCATTCCTTCTTCAGCTTCAATGTTCGTGTAAAGAGCTGGATCAAGTGTTAATGAAATTTGCAATAAATAATTTTTAAAGAAGACCGGATTCACTTCTTCATTTGAAGACGTTTTTATCTGTATTTCAATTTTTCCGTCTTCACCAATTAGTTCTTTTGGTGCCATTTCTTTACCGTCTAGTATATAGGAAACATCAATATTCCAAGGTAATGCTTTTTCATTAACTGAACCTTGATAATAGAATTTCCCTTCTGGAGCAATAATTTCTACTTTATCATCTTTATGGATAATTTCTGAGAAGTCTGTTAAGTTTTTTAATGTTGAATAAGATCCATAATCGACGATCTTCCCTGCTTTTTCGATATCCAAAGTATTAACCACATATATATCTTGCTGCTTTCCAGTGGCACTCAGCGTTGCATATACGACCTCATCTTTCGTTGAGATTATTCCGTCGGCCGATGCAGCAGTGACAAGAAATGACGGCAATACGAGAGTGATAGAAAGTAAGATTAATAGTACTTTGTGTATTCTCTTCATCCTCATTTCTCCTTATAATGATTTGCTTTCCATGTAGTTTTTTCAATAACCTTATCAAAAACCAACACAAGTGCTGGTAAGAAAAATACGACCATGATAAATGCAAGCAAGGCTCCTCTTCCTAACAACAGTCCAATTGATGATACGATAGGGTTTGATGAGGTAAACGCTAAAATAAAACCTACACTTGATAAAATAGCTGCCGAAATCCCGATAGAGAAAATCTTCTCATCAAGTGTTTTCTTAATCGCTTGAAGTGCAGACATTTGCTTTCGATTCGTTGTGTAGTCTTCGGTCAAGAGAATTGCATAATCGACCGTCGCGGCAAGCTGTACCGTACTGATTATCAAATAACCAACATACACTAATGACGAATCTGTAAAATATGGGACGGAGAGATTAATCCAAACAGCAGTCTGAATCGTGAGCAATAGCACGATAGGATACGAGATTGACTTAAATGTCACAATAAGGACAAGGGCAATCGTAAGAACCGTTAAGAGATTCACTAATGCGTTATCCTTTTGAATCGTATTTTTGATATCATACAATGTCACACTTTCCCCAAGTGAATGTGCCTCGTCTCCATAATACTCTTCTGCAGTTTGTTTAATATGTTCGATTAAAGAAAATGCTTGGTCGCCTTCATTTTTAGTTGTTGTATTAATAATAATGCGACTGTAGTTGTCTGAATAAAATTGCTCAGTGATCGATTTGTCCAAATACTCTGGAGGAATCGCGCTACTTACAGTGTTAACGTACGCTAGAACACTCGATACCTGATCAATCTTCTCAATATCTTGAATGAACGCTTCTTCTTTGGCCAAATCCCCTTTTGGTACAAGTAGAACCATAGGAGTATAGGCTCCAAATTCTTCCTGGATTATCATTTTATCGCTACCAGCTCTCGTTGACTCAGGTTGATCTCCAAGACCATAGATGAAATTCGTCTCACTTTGGGCCATAAACGCAGGTACAATTAACAATGCAACTAATAGTAAACTTGGAATTCGCAATTTCACAACCATGCTTCCAATTTTAGTAAAACTTGGGATCAGTGGTTTGTGCTGTGTTTTATCGATCCACTTAAAAAATAACAAAGTCAGAGCTGGTAAAAACACCATAACACTGATAAAGCTTAGTAAAATCCCTTTTACAAGGTTGATTCCAAGGTCTGAACCAATTTGGAAATTCATTAATGATAATGCCATAAACCCAAAAAAGGTGGTTGACGCACTTGCTGTAATGGCTGGAAACGATTTTTTCATCGCAAGCTGCATTGCTTCTTTTGGATCGGAAACTGTCTTTCGATAGTCTGAAAAACTATGAAGTAAAAAGATCGCATAATCAAGTGACACCGCTAGTTGTAATATAGGTGCAACCGATTGGGTTACGAACGAAACTTCCCCTAGAAAAATATTGGTTCCAAGGTTAATGAGAACAGAAACCCCAATTGCAGTAAGGAAAAATACCGGCTCCACCCATGAGTTCGTCGATAATACTAGGATAATGATAATAATTGGTACTAACAATAGAGCAGCATATAATGATTCTTGACCAGCCATCTTTTGTGAAGTGGCTGTATCTAGAGCTTCACCTGCCATTGCATTTTCTTCTCCAATTACCTCGTAGATGGCATCCGTTACCGCAACTTCGTCTCCCTTTTCAATACTTAAAGAAAACAGTGCGTTATTTTCCTTGTAGTAAGACTCAACAGTCTTTTCATCCGCCATTTCGATAGGCGTTTTAATATCAATGGCATCATCTAACCACGTGACATCCGACACACCATCAATTTCAGAAAGTTTCTCTTTGTAACCTAGTGCTTCCTGTATCGTGACGTCATGTATCATGACCCTCGTATTCGGCACAGCCCCTTCAAATTCGTCTTCCATAATTTCCATGGCTTTCACAGAAGGAGCATCCTCCGGCAAATAGTCAACCATATTATAGTTAACGACAACCCCAAACTGAACAATGGTTGCTAAAAGTGTGAGGAGCATAAATACGATGACAACTGATTTTTTATGTTTAATAATTCGTGTTGCAATATCTATAATGTTTCACCCTCTCTTGCATAACCGGCAATTCCACTATAATATTATATCGACACGGTGTTGCCTATTCAACAAACAGTTTATTAATTTGAGTACGTTTCACAACATAATAACCTAATATGTTGGATAACTAATAAAAGAGGGATTAAAATGACATCAACTAAATTAGATAGACGTAAACAATACACACGAATGGTATTAAAGGATAGCATTATGAAGCTATTAAAAGAGAAATCAATTTCGACAATTACAGTAAAGGAAATTTGTAAGGAAGCAGATATCAATCGTTCTACGTTTTATGCTCATTACTCTGACCAATATGACCTACTTGAAAAAATAGAAGAAGAGATTATTGAGGATATGATTACGTATCTCAATCAATATGATTTTGATAAAGAAGACGAAACTCTACAAATGACAGAAAAATTGCTGGAGTATATTGTGACTAAGAAAGATATTTGCCAAACATTATTGAATGAAAATGTGGATACCACGTTTCAGCAAAAGGTCATGGATATTGTCCATCGATACCTCATGAAGAACTGGGCCAGTAGCCATCTAGATAAAAATGATTCCGAATATTTTAGTACCTTTATTATCAGTGGAAGTATTTATGTGATCAAAAGATGGTTAAAAAATGGAATGGACAAATCACCAAAAGAATTGGGCGAATTAGTCAATAACATCATAAACAAGGGCGTAGCAGCATTGAAATAAGCGGATGAACCGTGGGGGTGGGTCACTTGTCCCAAGCATAAGAAGCGGGACAGTCAACCTGTCCCGCTGTCCCATTATTCGATTGTGATGGTTTGCTCTTTGGTCATTTGATTTACTTCGACTTTTAGTGTTATTTCTCCTGCTTTTAGAGTTTTTAGTTCCCCTGTTGTGTAGTCGAAGAGTGCAGCGTATTTTCCTGAAGTTTCAGCCCGGGTTAGTTCTTCCCCACTACCGACAAAGACGTTCTCACTCGCTTCCCATTGAACAGTTGCTGGATAATGAAGTGGGAAGTTTAGGTTATCTTTTTGATGCCCAGTTGCCTCAACTTGTACTGTTTCTCCTACTTTTATTGCAGACGGTGCTTGAAGAGTAATATCTAATAAAAGTGGATTCACTTCAGCTTGAATCCAGTCAGTACCAGATACAGAACTTTGTCCATTAGATTGTCCTGGCCCCATAGCCTTGTCCGGTACAGGCGTTGGGTCGACTCCGAACATCGTCCACTCGTAAAAACCACCTGCATCACTGGAGCCATATGGTGCTTTTCCTGAAGGACCGACAACCATATACGGAACACCTTCGACACGATCAACACTTACAGTATGAGCATGACCACCGACAAACAGTGCCCCCTTACCTCCTGAAGTTTGACGAAACTCCGTTAAGAATTGTTCAAGAAGATTGGACTCTTTTCGATCACTAAGCTGGCTGTTTTTCGTAGGTAGTGGATCACGCGTTGGATGATGCGCCATGACAACTACGTTTTTAACCTTTGAATCCTTTGCAGCTTCCGTTAATGTCTTTTTTAAATCGAGTAGCTGTTGGAAATCACTCGTACGGAAACTTCCTGTCGATGAATCAAGCAAAATAAATCTTGTCCCTTTGTGATCAAACGTATAACGGTTATTTTCATACACTTCTAAGAAATTATCCAGTGTACCTGGCCCCATAATTTCATGGTTTCCTGGTAGATAATAGATTGGGAGTTTATCTCCAACTTCTTCTTGTAAAATTTGCTCAGCAAATGCAAAATCTTCTTTCCATGCTGTATCAACCAAATCACCATTAATTACAAGGAAGTCTGGTTTTGCTGCAACAATTTGTCTTAGAGATTCTCTTGCCATTTGTACTTGAGAACTATTCGGATCCTTTGCAACAAACTGGCTGTCAGCTAGTACTGCAAATGTCCAACGTCCTTTTTCAATTTCGCCATTTTGAATGATGAGCGGGTCCGGATCTTTCGTTACTTCTGGAACCTCTATAGATGTGGGGACTTTAACAGTTACATCATCAAATACCAATTGACCTGTGTATTGATCATTTTTGTTCGTTTCAACTGGATAGATTCTCCAAAGCTTAACAGGGTATCGTACGCCTTCAGGGACCGTCGTCTCAACGTACTTCCAGCCTGTCCAATCTACTGCATCAGCAAGTGATAATGTGTATCTTGTGCCTGCTGCATCTTCAATGACAGTGCGAAGCCAAGCTCCGTTTCCATCTCCTTTTACCCATAGACCAATTTTCTGAACATCACCTGGTAATTCAATCGTGGGAGATGCTTGCAAATAAGCAGCACGAGTTGCGGTTGTTGTCGAAAAATCATATGCTAACTCGATTCCTTTACCATCCCTACCAGCAATATGTTTCATAGATGCTCCAACTTCATTTGGATATTTTGTAAAGGACCATCCACTTATCTCTTCAAAATCATCGACTTTCTTTGTAGCTAGGCCAATTGTAACTGGCAGAAACGTAACCTCGTCTTTTACTTTTACTGTGATGAGCGCCGACGCACCGTCCGCTTTAGGAACCACGGTAAAGCTACCATCCACATTTTCCATGATCGAAATTACTGACTCATCATAGTCTAAACTTACATCACTAGCTTCAATTGGTGCGCTGTATCCGTCTTTATCATAACCATTAACAGAAAAACTTACTTGTTGTCCTAATTCCAAACTCAGGCGTGCTTGTGATGCTTCAATTCGATCCAATTTACCAAGGACGGTGATCTCCATCGAACCCTTTGAAGATTTTACTTGTGCTTGAGCAATGGCATTACCTGACTTTTTAGCATGGAAAACGCCATTTTCCGCAAATTTACCAACGTCTGCGGGAAGAGCCTGCCATTTCACTTCACCAACTGGAACGGGAGAGTAATTTTTCATCGTGTCCTAAACCAATAAACGTTCTAGTTAATCCAGGGAATACCCGGTTACTCATATCAGATTTAAATGCGGTATTAACTGCAAAGCTCTTTAATTCACCACTTCCACCCTTTGCAAAAATTCCAATCCCATTCGGTACTGATCTTTCAGTGCCATCCGATGGCTGATTCACAACCTTCACATCTTTCGTACCAGGATTTTGTGCAACCATTGTTGTGGAACCTCCACCATCAAGGTTTAAAGCATAATGTGCACCATATTCCTTCATCAGTTCTGCTAATTCTTTAAATGTCATACCACGACTATCTGTTTGACGTCCATCCACTGCTGCTAAAATCATCGTTTTTCGATCCTCGGAAAAACCAACAGCAGTTCGTGGTGCGGAAGTCGTATCATCTAAATTCGAAATTACCGCTCCACTTTCGACAAGTTTGATATTACCTCCAACTGCAAATGAAACATCGATGTCAGTCTTTGGAGCATATTCTACACTTACTTCATCTCCAACAGATAAAGCTTTTAAGGCCTCTGCACCTTTTTCACGTCCAACAAGGACAAAAGCATTTTCAGGAATGGCGCCATTCCCTGCACCTTCTTCTACAGTTGTAACTTTTCCATCTACGACTATTACTTCATACACAGGGCTTCCATCCTGAGACCTTCCAGCGCTTCCCCAGACAGAAGTGTATAATCCTATACCATCTTTTGAAATTGCGTATTGATTGAGTGCGTCTAGTGTGATTTCTCCGCTAGGTAGCTTAACTTTTCCATCTAATAGAATGTTAGAAATATGACCTAAACCATTTTTATCAACACTTGCAGTAAGTGTGTGACTACCTTGGGGACCTTTTACCATTTCCCCTTTACTAACTACAGTGCCTAGAGGAGCATTCGTATTATTAATATCGAAGAAATCTCCATTGACCCCAGCGATTGCACCTGCTTCCTTCGCCATTTCTGATAATGGTTTCGCAGATGAAACACTTCCAGGATTAAGTATATCGGTTGAAATGCTATCATTACCAAGGTTAATGGTCATTACTTCTCCATTTAGCCAGCCTCGTGCATCAAACCTTTCAAAACTAGCAAGCTTAATACCAGGACCAATCGGTGTTGTACTTTCCTTCGAAACAAGCGTCTTGCCAGCTGGACCAACAAAAATGACAGGTTCTGTTCTGTCAGAAGAAGTTGATCGTGCTTGAGCTACATCTGATGGTTCATTGTCTGCATGAACAGTAGGTGCTAATGGTACTGTTATGGCTGAGGCAAACAAAACATTTCTCCACCACTTTACATTCATACATAGTTCTCCCCTCTACTAAAATATAATTTTATAATATATAGAATATTCTTGAAGTATATTTTCATTATACCAAGAATCTCCTTCCAGAATAACTACTGAATATAAAGGGGTGATTAATAGACTGTAAAGTTTTTACAGTAAAAAAGTAGGAGATTTGTTTACGATAATGTCAGAATAGTAGAGGAATTCATTAGAATACGGGTCTTTGGATTTGAATTTTACAGGAGTAGTTTTAGCCATGACAAACTTCATTGTTTAAAAAACAGGAAAAAAGGCCTGTATAAATACAGACCTTCTTTCAAAATGGTTCTGGGACAGGGGACCTGTCCCTGTGTCCCATTAGATGATTCCCTGGATTCGTAGGATGATTTCGGCTACGATAGCGGATCCGAGATAGGTTCCGAGTAGAACGAACATACCGATAACGATTGTTCTCCAGCCTAATTTTTTGAAATCTGCCCATGAGCGTCCGATGGAAATACCAGCATAGGCTAAGATTGGTGTTGCAATCGCTAATAGATTCACTTGTGCTGTCCATTCTACGAGTTTTTCTTGGAATGGCATGCCTGGGATTGTAATAATGAATGCTAGAATCCCAATGTAGGCAATACTTGGAACCTTTTTATATGGAATTGCTTTATGAATAATTAATCCGGCCAAACTCACTCCAGCAAGAACAAGTATTCCTGGAATGGCTGCAAGTGGCATAACATCATAACCAATCCAGTTTCCTGCAAGAACTGATATAGAACAAATAATAAATAATAAGACCCATTCTTGAATACTTTTTAACATTGGTTGTTACGCCCCCTTTGAATTCGAATTCGCAGCTTTTTTATCTCTTACTCTAGTAAGAACATTATATAACTTCACTGTTAATGGTAAGCCAATGAAAATACTAGCGTACAATCCTGTTACAGAAGTTAATAGGTTACTTGCCCCTGAGAATGCAGTAATTGTATCTGCCATATCTGGATATGCTGCGACGAGTGGCCCAAGTGATGCTGCAGCCATACTACCACTTCCTACCCCTGTTGCCATTGCAAAAGAGTATGGATGGAGTGGTGTTGCTGTTGCCAAAAAACCTGAAATAAGACCTAAGAAAATCGATCCAAACACTGTACCGAAAATATAGATCGCCATTACACCACGACCCTCAGGAGAAGAAAGACCATATTTATCCGTAATAAGGGCTAAGTTTGGTTCTCTTCCGATGGAGTGGGTCATACCAATTGCTTCTCTTTTTAATCCTAAGAATACAGCTACTGGTAATGCAATAAAAATAGTACCTAGGTTTCCTAGTTCTTGAAGCATTAAGGCTGGACCTGCTTCAATTAATTGAGGTAAAGCTGGACCTGCTTGTACACCAAATTTTGCAATCAATAATGTTACGGAAATAAATACGAGATTTTCCGCATTTTTAGACATTTTTTCTGTGACAAGTGGCGTAAAATAGACTGCAATTCCAACGATAACTGCATACAACATCGGTAGTAATAAAATGACCCCTGCTCCAATTGGAATACGATGTGTGCCTATCAATTCAGTCACCAAAACAATGGCAAATACTAAAAGATGTAATTTCCAATCCTTCCAAAGATTCGTTGCATTTTCACTCATTGCTCTTCCCCCTTTTTTAATAGTGATGCTGTTTATATGGTATTTATTTTACAGCCGCTTTTGCATGTACTTTCATATATTCTAATGTTGCTTTCCCTAATACCTTTGCTGCGATTAAAAGTGCACGCTCATCGATATCAAATTTTGGATGATGGTGAGGGTAAGAGTCTTTCCACTCTGGATTCTCTGCACCTGTAAAGAAGAAGGTACCTTTTACATGTTGTAAATAATAAGCGTAATCTTCACCGCCCATAACAGGTTCTGTTTCAGCAACCTTGTTTACTCCTGGAACGTCTTCCGCCAATTTTGCAACAAATTCGGTTTCTTCCTTATGGTTGATGAGGGTCGGATAGCCGCGTGTATAGGTGAATTCGAAATCTGCACCATTCACATCACATGTTCCACGAACCACTCGTTCCATTTCTTTTTCGATAAAATCACGCGTCTCTTCTTTGAAAGTACGCACGGTACCAATCATTTCAGCATAGTCAGCGATGACATTGTAAGGATTTTTTGCCTCGAATGAGGTTACAGATAGAACGGCAGAATCCAATGGATCTACTTTACGGCTAACAATTTGTTGTAAATTATTTATGAGTTGACCTCCAACGACAATACTATCGATTGTTTGATGTGGGTAGGCACCATGTCCGCCTCGCCCTTGAATTTTAATATCGAAACGGTCAGGAGCTGCTTGGATTGCACCAACTCGATAACCGATTTCTCCAACTGGCATTTGAGCTTGTAAATGTGTGCCGAAGATTACATCGACACCATCTAGGCAACCATCTTCGATCATAGAAATGGCACCACCCGGTGGTAATTCCTCTGCATGCTGATGGATGAATACTACCGTACCCTCAAGTTCTGCTTTCATACTATTTAACACTTTCGCTAAACCAAGTAAAGTTGCAGTATGACCATCATGTCCACATGCATGCATCACACCATCATTTTTTGACTTGAACGGTACATCCGTTTGCTCTAAGATCGGGAGGGCATCGAAGTCTGCACGTAAGGCAATAGTTGGTCCAGGACGATCTCCTTTTAGATAAGCTACTACTCCATTGCCTCCAACACCTGTGCGAATATCGTGACCTAATTTTTCATGATAAGTTGCAATGTATTCTGCTGTTTTAACTTCCTCAAAAGATAACTCTGGGTATTCGTGTAGATAACGGCGTATAGAGACAATTTCATCATAAATTTCGTCTAATTTCTCAAATAACTTTTCCATTATAAATGCCCTCCTAGTGGTTTTTATTGTTCCATCATTTCTTTTAAGACGGTATATACCGCTGATGAATCTTGTTGACCCTTCCCTTTGTTCTTACCTAAGTGAAAGAGTTGATGTGTGATGTCACTGACAAAAGTTGAAATTTGTGAGTTTTCAGCCAATTGACGGTACAAGTGGATATCCTTTGTCATATTGGCAAGAGAGAACTTTACATTGTTAAATGATTCATCTAATATATTCACCCCGAATACATCCATTGCTCGGGTTTGACCAGATCCTTTTTGTAGAATACCCGCAAGTTTCTCCTTTGTAACCCCAGCTCTTTCTCCAGTTATAAAGGCTTCACTTAATAAGGTAATCACACCTGCTACGACCATATTGTGACAAAGCTTTACGGTTTGCCCTGCTCCACTCTTCCCTACATATTCAATATGTTTGCCGACAGCTTTTAAAATTGGGAGAATGGTAGGAAAATGGTCCTTACTTCCACCAACCATAATGGTCAACGTCCCGTTTGCAGCTCCTTCAGGGCCACCGCTTAGTGGACAATCATAAAACTGGATCCCGTTTTCCTCAGCTGTGTTATGAATTTTCCTCGTAAGCTGTACATCATTTGTACTCATATCCAAAATGTAAGAACCTTTTTTCATTTTAAATAGAACACCGTTTTGTTCGTGTAACAGTGTATCTTTAATAATATCAGGTGAAGTAAGTGACATGATTAAAAAGTCAATCTCACTTGCCATATCAGTAGGAGTTGCAGAAGCAATCGCCCCATGGTCAACTAAACTCTTCACCGCAGCTTCATTAATATCAAATACGTGGACTTTGAATTGTTTTTTGAGTAAGTTCTTCGCAATGCCACTTCCCATTAACCCGCATCCAATTATACCAACCGCTGTCATCATAATCCTCCAGTCTTGTAAACTAGTAATTTACGCTTTGATATATACTGTTTTGTACTCTGTCCAGAATTCGAGGGCAGTTGAACCTTGTTCTCTCGGACCTAAGCTGGATGCTTTTTTACCACCAAATGGGTACTGGTTTTCAAAATAATTCGATGGAATGTTGACATGTGTAACTCCCGTTTGAATATGTTTCACAAAATGCATGGCTTTTTCTAGGTCCTTTGTATAAATCGTTGATGATAAGCCAAAATCACTGTCGTTTGCAACTTCTAATGCTTCCTCATAAGAATCTACTTCGATTACTGCGATAACAGGTGCAAAGATTTCTTTACTAAAAATAGTCATTTCTGGTGTAACGCCACTAAAGACTGTTGGTGCGACAAAATAGCCATTGTCTCGTCCTTGGTCTATTAATCTCTTACCACCACATTCAAGTGTTGCACCTTCTTCAATTGCTAAATCGACATGTTTTAAGTAAAGATTTAATTGACTTTCATCAATCACTGGACCATTGTCTACCTTTTCGTCAAAGCCATCGGTAATATGTAAGGCATTGGCTGCTTCTACTAATCTACTAATAACGTCTTTTGAAATACTTCTTGGAACAATTAATCGGCTTGTCCCAGTACAGCGTTGTCCATTATCAAAAAATCCACTGATGACTACATTTTGAATCGTTTCATCTAAATTGGCATCTTCAAGGATAATGGAGGCATTTTTTCCGCCCATTTCCGCCTGCATTTTTCCGCCACGAGTTGTGACTGCTCTTCCTAATGCTAATCCTACGTCGGTTGAACCGGTAAAAGAAACAGCTTTGATTTTCTGATGATTACCGATCGCACGTCCGATAACACCACCTGGACCTGTTACCATGTTAATAACTCCTTTAGGTACACCGGCCTTTTCAAAGAGTTCGATAATTTTTACGCTAATAAGTGATGTGTTGCTAGCTGGCTTAAAAATAACCGTGTTTCCAGCAACAATCGCAGGGGCGATCTTCCAAATTCCAATCCCAAGAGGGAAATTATAAGGCGCAATTACTCCAACAACGCCAAGAGGTTCTCTCACGGTGTATCCAAAAATTTCAGCATTCTTTGAAGGCACTGTTTCCCCTTTTAAACGGGTTGCTTCACCACTGAATTGCTTCATCGCATCAATCGTAATAGTTACTTCCGCTAGCGAGTTTTTATAGGTTTTACCGACTTCTTTTGTAATAATAGTTGCTAGTTCTTCTTTTTGCTCTTCAAGCAAATAGATTAATTTAAACAATACATCCCCACGTTCAGGTACTGCAACGTGTGACCAAGTCTTAAATGCCTTTTCCGCTACTTGAATCGCTACCTCAACATCGCGTTCATCAGATTTCTGAAAATAACCTAATACTTCTTCTGTGTTTGCTGGGTTGATACTAGCATATACATCACCTGATTGGGCAGACACCCATTCACCATCTATGTAGTTAAAATACGTTTGAACCATCGGAATCACCTCTCCTCTTTGTTGTTACTAATTATAATATTCTAAATTATAAAGACAAATGTGGCAACCCACAAAATTTAGAATTCATTTTTGTGAGTTGCCACAATTAGAGACGTAAAAAGGACAAGTGGACAGGTTCCATTGCTATCTATTTTTCTGTTTCGCTACATATAATTGAGTCGCAATCATGAGGTCGACCCAATCTTTTTCATTGTTTAAGCTAGATTGAAGAATTTCTTCTATCTTTTTAAGGCGATAGTATAATGTATTTCCATGGATATGGAGCTCAGTAGCCGTTTCCTTGTGATTTTTATTTTTGGAAATAAAACAAAGCAATGTTTCTAGTAAACTGGCATCTGAATTTAAGAGCTTTCCGATTTTATCCTGAATGTACATGTCAATTGTATGCTGCTCCATTTCATGGAATAGTCGTTCCATACCGAGTTTCGAATATTCAATGATGTTTGAGGTCTTATAGGTCTTTGCATAGCTGATGGAACGTAGTGCTTCCTGATAGGATGTGGCTAATTGCTGCAAGGAAGTTTTTCGTCCAATTCCAACTATGATTTTTTCTTTGTTTAAAATTGACTCGACTTCTTGAATGATTTTTTTAATTACCGTGTCTGTCACTCCTGGAAGAAGGATTATGAGCTGAAACGTATGAGTGACGACAAAACTTTTGTTACATATGTTATTCAGCATCTTCTCAATAGATAGGACGAGCCATTGCTTTTCTTTTACTTTGTTATTTTTCCAGAGTGAATCTACTGCACTTTCAACAATTATACATTGAATGTCATTTGTTTGATCCCATTTTAAATAATGCATAATCCGTCCGACATCATAATGTTGGACCTCATTTAACAACTGATTAAACACTTCATTCCGAAAATGCAGCTCCTGTTCAAGGAGTGCACTATCCTTCGTTATTTCAAGCGCCATCGCTAAGCTTGCATGCTCAATAATGATTTGTTCGTTTTCAACAAATGCAGCAAAAGGTTTCTCCAGTTCAAGTACCCCTAGAATTTCTTGGCCACGTACAATGGGAAAGTAGCGGTCATTCCTCTGAAAAAGGTTGGTCTCATGGTAGATGACCCGAGATTGAATCAATTCCTCTAACAACGGAATGATTGACTTGATTCCATAGCCTTCAATAATCACTTGATAGAATTTTTTATGAATTGAAATTGAATCGGTTAATAATTGATTCTTCTTCAACAAATGATTATAAACCCGGGAATGTTCAATTGCGATCGCGCTTTGGTCGGCAATATTTTTTATAACTTCCATATCAGCCATTGAAAAAAGACCATCATGGTTAAAATTGTCGACGATTAGGATACCGAAACAATGATCTTTGTAAACGATCGGAACACAAAAAGCACTTTTAATTTTCCGACCATGTACACCCTTCAAATAATAATGATAGTTTTCTGGAGACATTGTACTCATAGATTCATCAATTTCTTGCTCAGAATTAAAGAGGATGGCCTTCTTTTTGGTGAATACCTGGCCTGTTATGGATTCGCCGGGATCAAGGGAAAGCTTCCTTAAACTTTCTACATCAACACCTTTACCCTCTTCAAACTTAAGCTTTCCAGTATTTTCGTCATATAAATAAATAATAAACGTATCAGTAATGTTTACCAATTCACTTGCTGCAGTAATTAAGTTTTGCAACACATCTTGTAAATGTAACGACTGCGTAAGCAACTTATTGATTTCTAATAGTTTCTTAGCTTTATGTAAGTCCAGATAGGATGTCTCGATTTGCTGAAAGTTCAAGTTAATTCACCTTTTTCGAAAGTTCCAAAATAGTCTGAAGCATGACATTGGCACCAACCTCAATATCTTCCCATGAACTATACTCATCAGGGTGATGACTAAGGCCATCCTTACTAGGAATGAAGATCATCCCTGCTTCTGTTAATTCGGTTAATGAGTTCGCATCGTGATTTGCACCACTCACCATATAGTGATAATTTACTTTTGAGTTTTGACAAGTCTTCTCTATTGCTTTTTGGACATTCTCAGATAAAGTGTTGGGATGCTTTTGTACACCCACTGCTATTTCAACTCGATGGTTTGCATTCATCCAGTCTGTTAATCGTTGTTCAAATTCCTTCATCTCATGCCAATCGCTACCTCTGACCTCAATCGTTAATTGAACATCACCAGGTACTACATTCTCCGAATTCGGAAAAACCTCTAACTTTCCGACAGTCGCAACAATATCATTGTTTTGCTTAGTAGCTCGTTCACTAACGTACTGGATAATAGAGGCAGCAGATACTAAAGCGTCATTCCTAGCGTTCATAGGGGTAGTGCCAGAATGGCTTGCTTTTCCAATAACATGAACATGCATTCTTGAAATGCCAGCTATGGCAGTCACAATCCCAATCTGGTTGTTCGTAGTCTCTAACACACTTCCTTGTTCAATATGTAATTCTAAAAAGGATAGATAGGCATTGTCACTTTTTCTAGCCTCTTTAATTTTGGACATGTTAAGGTCAAATTTCTCCAATTCCACATCTGATACATCACCATCTTTAATTAACCCTGCTGTCGCTCTGCTTCCAAATGTACCGCCTAATGGATTCGCTTCTTCACCGACAAAACTAATAAGTTCAAGTGGAACTCCTTGATAGCCATGTTCTTTTAGCACTCTCAGACACTCAAGGCCAATTATTACACCCAATGCTCCATCATAAAGGCCACCATTTTTTACAGTGTCTAAATGTGAACCAAAAGCAATTGCAGGTTTATCAAGGCTACCTAATCTGCCATGTACATTACCAATGGAATCTTTATATACAGATAAATTTAGGTCCTTTAACTGCTCTTCTAACCATTCGTTTGCCTTTTTTTCTTCATTTGAAAAAGCTAAACGATTATAACCAATATTACCGGAATTAATAGATCCAATATGTAATAGATTCTTTTTAATATTTTCTACGTAAACCTTTGGAAAACTCATAATTTCCTCCTCTATACTACCCTTGGGTCACGGGGCCAGGTCCCTTGTCCCATTCTAGAACTTGTTTTCATTATAGAAGAAAAATTGTTAATTATCCAATAGCTTTTGTTTTTGAGAAAACCGACAGTTTGCCTTTTAATTAAAAAGGCTATTTTCGCAAACTTTTTTTTTTATATCGTTGACTTCCGCTTCAGGTGGACGCTTTCCGCGGGCGTGGCTTGAGCCTCTTCAACGAAATGTGGAGGCGCCTAGCACAGAAACGAGAAAATTGGCCGACTAAAGCGCCACGTCCTGTGCGTCGGAGACTCCGACAAAGAGGCGTATTTTGCCTCTGATCTCGAGTTTCTAGCCGCTGCAACTGGACAGGTCGCCACCTTACGCTCCAAACAACTAGTTTTGTTTTTATTATAAGAAGGCAACAATCTTTTAGAATAGAGCCAATAAAAAGAGGTTGCATTAGCAACCTCCGTACAAACTATATTAATCAATCAACATTTAACAAAAGTCAGAAACGTGCTGGGTGGGACGATGTACCTGTCCCTCTGTCCCAACGGCACGCTTCCAGTGTTGGATTCCGGCATTTAGTCGGATCGCTTGGTATCCCTGTGTCGAAAGGTACTGAACAGCCTCTGTTGCGTGTACACAGTAGTAACCACGACAGTAGACAATAATTCGACGATCTGTCGGAAGTTCGCTGACTCTGTCCATAAAGGAATCATATGGTATTGATATTGCACCCTTTATATGCGAAGCATTATACTCAGATTCTGGCCGAACATCGACGACCAAATAGCTATCAAAATCTTCCATTTTTAAAAACTCTTCCAACTCTAGACTTTCGATTTCTTCTGGTCTTTCGATAAACTCAGTACGCATCTGGCGCACTTCATCAAATCTGTCTTCCGTTACTTTTTGTAAAGATTGGATTAAGTCACAAACTTTTGTATTTCCCAATGAGTAGACCATGAAGTTTCCCCGTCTACGGCATTTTACGAGTTTAGTATCTAGGAGAACCTGTAGGTGCTGAGATGTATTCGCGATGCTCATTTCGGTTTCGTTCGATAGTGCTTCTACTGTTTTGGGACCTTGCGTCAACAAATCCAGAAGCTCCATTCGTTTCGGACTCGTTAACGCCTTTCCGACTCTAGAAAAATAATAATAGATTGTATCGTTAAATTCTCTCTTATCCATCATGACCTCCTGGATTTATCCCCCCTCATTTAATACATTCCGAAGGACTTCTACTATATATCTAGTTTAATAGAAAACCTACAGTTTCATACCAACTATTTTCATGTAAATCTAGTTTTTATTCGATGTAATCGATACATCGAAAGGAATCCTAAAACAGGTCCGGGTAATAGGATCAAAAATGTATATTCCCAACCAATAACTGATTCGATTAAGGGTACGAGGAAAATGACAATAATCGTAAGTACATAACCTAGTGCTAATTGGATTGTTAATGATGAACCGACATAGCGCTGATCGACGTGCTCGGTGATAAGTACTGAGAACTGAGCAGAATCTGCAATAATACTTACTCCCCAGATGATTCCTAAAATGGAGATAATCCAGGGTGAGCTACCGAAGAAAAATCCTATAAAAAGTGTGAGTGTCCCAGAAACCCCTAATGACCATAATGTTACTTTTTCTCGGCCAATTCGATCGGCAAATAAACCGCCAAACCAAGCTCCAAAGAAACCGGAACCAATTACTACGAATGTTACAATTGAAGCGGATGTAGAAAAATTTACAATCCCACTTGTTTTAAAGCTCTCTGCTAAAAATATCCCAAACCAGGACCACATCGCGTAAAGCTCCCACATATGACCAAAGTAACCAAAGTTCGCAAGGCGTACCTTTTGATTTTTAAAAGCACGAGGAATCGCATTTGGATCAAAGTTTCCAGTGGGTAATGCATAGGGTCCTACTTTTACGAGAAGCATTAAGAAACCAGATAATATGGAACATAATCCCGTTATCAATAAGACCAGTTCCCATGACGAGAACCCGATTCCTTTAAAAAAATGGGGTCCAGCTGAACCAATCGTAAGTGCACCCACGACTAGCCCCAAAGCCATCCCACGCCTCTCTTTAAACCAAGTGGAAACAAGTTTCATCCCTGGACCGTATACACCTGATAAGGCAACGCCTGTAAAAAAGCGAAACAATAATGCAACAATTAAACTTTTAGCTAGTAAAGCGGTTAAAATTGTCGTAACTCCCGCTAGTATAGCTGACCAAAAGAATAAAATATGTGGTTCAATGCGATCAGGTAGATTTAAAAATGCTGACAGCACTGAACCGATAATAAATCCTAAATTGACCATAATCGTAATAAAGCTGACTTGACTGCTACTCAACTCCCATAAATCGATTAAAGTTGGCAAAACTGCAGTCATTGAGAACCATGTTGTCATTGTGCCAAACATGGTAAGTGATAACAAAATTAACTTACTGGTGTGATATTTTCCTTTTTCCAGAGAATCATTCTTATTCATCTAAAGCAGCAGTATACGTAACTGCCGTACCCTCTAAGCATAGTTCATTTTCGTATTTTTTAATAACGCTTTCATTCTTATCTTTATTTTTAACCCTTTCTTCACTGAGCACCCTAAGAATCGATGGATAATGTTTCATATCTTCAACAATCATCACATTCCTCCTAAATAGTTACCTATTCAGTTCAAATCTCTTTCGGGTTTTGTCGAGTATTAAATAATTCAATTGAATAGTTGTATTACTACACTACTGGAGAGGTTCGAGATTTATTCGTAAAGTTGAGGAAATTTATTCGAAAAGTTTTACGGAATTTGTGGTCTATTTTGAGGATTGACAGCATATGATGTTAGGTTAAGAGAATGGTGGATCATGTCATTCCTTTTCTCACTAACCAAAAAATGGGACAGAATAAATCTGTCCCAACAAGCGGTTTCATTTTAATATTACAATAACAAATACGCAACAAGTGTTCCGATAATCCACATACCGATTGCGAATGGCATATTCTGCACGGTAATGCGGAATGGGCTTTGACCCGTTCCCATGGCCGTTAATGTCACAAGTAACCCGTACGTTCCTACTGTAAAGGTAGCCACAGAACCTGTAATTAGAACAAGCGCAATACTTACTGGATTGATCACTTCAAACATAGGAGTGACGATTCCTGTTAAAATACCCACTGTTGCAATCGGATGAATACCAAACATACTTAAGAATACAAAGATGACTTGGATGAGGAACAAGATTAACATTGGATAATTCGATACAAAGGCAAGTGGTTTTTGGATCACTTCCAAAAATGATGTATCTCCTATACTAGTCGAAAATAATGACAAGGAGATAAATAATACAATGAAATTCTGCATGGTATTTGTTTTTGTTTTCCAATTATTCCAACCAATTGTCCAGAAACTTCTTCGTCTTTTCAATAGTAAAGACCAAATGAAAGCAAATGGGAAAATAACAATTGTTACTGTTAACGTAAAGCTTAAATCAAATAGATTTCCTATTACAATAACGAGAACCAGGAACAAGACTAGTGCGATGACGAACTGTATCATCTTTCTCACTAATTGTTTCATATTGATTGTTGGCTGACGATTAGTAGTCACTTCGTCAAACTTATATTTTTTATAAAAAATTCGTCCAAACAAAGAATCTAATATAAACGCAATAACTGCCATTAGAATGAGCCAAGGCAAGAGGGTTACGTATTCAACACCTGTTGTAAATATAGCAACTGCGACCATAATCTCCAACGGACTCCACAACAGGGCTAATGAATAACCTCTTAGTGAAGCTGTTGTGATAAACGAATTACGAATTTCTTTACTAAAAGATGATAATGTACTCTTAAGAACATCTTGAGAGATGGTTGCAGCAGATAGATTTAAAAAGGCCGCAAGAATATGCGTAATGAGTGAGCTTCTTGGGTATAGTTTCCCTAAATCTGAGACGTTCACTCTCATTAGTAGATTCATATTCCGATCAAATCTTCCACTTCTTACGATGCTATTCATCCAAGGCAGCATGGCTAGTAATGTCAATAGAGATAAATTCGAAGTTAATAAACTAGGAATAATATGAAAGGACTGACCTGTTGTAAAGAATAAATATCCTCCGATAAATAGAAAAGCTCCCCCAAGAATTTTGAAAAGCCCTGATGCTAAAGGAAATGACACAATGAGCATGATAATAGCAAGTACTCCGAGTATGTAATTGATTGTCTTACTATCTATAAAAATATTAATTGTATGGAGTAAAAATACAAATGAATAAAAAATGTAAAGATAGCGGAACAATGGATATTGTTTCATTTTTTCCTCCTTCTTGATGTTAAATCAAACACATCAAAGTATAGCATAGAAGAAAAAAACTACAAGGATAATTTCCAGATATTCCTTGGAAGTAAAGAAGAAATGATGCCGTCAAAAAAACAGCTCTGCATCCATTTATGGAAATTGCAGAACTGCTAACTCTCTGTATTCAAGCTAGATATGGGTCAGGCAACCTGCTCCGAACTAGGGGTGAGGAAAGTAGATCCGGAATAGTGTCCCCTCGTTTTTTTTGCTGGTAACATCTAATTTTCCTTTCATGAGTTTTATGATTTTTATGACCGCCATCATACCCAGGCCAGTACCCTCTCTTCCTTTCGTCGTAAAAAACGGCTCTCCTAAACGATTAAGCTGTTCGTCTGACATTCCTTCTCCAGTATCTTTGATCTCAATAACCACACCATCAACCATTTCTTCTGTACGTATAAAAAGATTTCCACCGTTTGGCATCGCTTCAATACAATTTTTTGTAATATTTAAGAAGCATTGTTGTAAAAGTTGAGGATCTCCTTTCATACGAATTGGTTCAATCATGGTATGGATATCAACACAGTTCATATTTGCCATTGGTGTAATCACATTTATCGAACGTTGGAGTTCTTGCTCAAGATTTACGATTATATGTTCTTCATGTACGGATTTTGCAAAAGTTAAATAGTTTCCAATAATATCATTTGCTCGGTCAATTTCTTGGAGAGAGATTTCGATGAACTGATTTCTCTTCTCTTCGTCCCATTCATTTTTATATAACATCTGTAAAATGCCTTTCACTACGGTAAGCGGATTTCTGACTTCATGAGAAATACTTGACGCAAGGTGACTAACTACCTCTAATTTCTCAGCTTTGATAACTTGCATATTCGTGTAGGAGCTCTCTTGTAGCATTTCAGAGAAATACACAATAAAGAATGTACTTATTAGATGAACTAAGAAAAATGTGATAATTACCTTATAATCAGACACATGTAAATGTCCAAGCAAAAATCGTATGACTAAAACAAATGTACAAATAAAGAACGAAAAACTACATGCAATAAGGATTCTTCTATGCTTTGAAGCTCTATCAAAAATATTTCGAATTAGAAATATAACAGATAAAATGATTAAACTTGCAATGGCTGATGCATAAAAACCAATTCCGAATTCTCCTAAATAAAGACGAATGATTAGAAAAATAACGACTAAAGTGACACTAGCTTTTCTCCCAAGGTATAAACCACCAACCATAATGGCAACCGTCCGTAAATCCAAGATAATCTCATCACCAATATGAAACGGAAATAGCATACAACTAATCATGGCTATGATGACCGAAATTAATTGTATTCCCTTTTTTAGTTGGCATGACAAATTCTTAACATTTGTTTCAATGATATGAGGAATAAACAAAATAAAAACGACCAAAAAAAGCAAATTTAATAATAAGGTTTCTATATAATTAAACACATTATTCCCCCTGTTTCTGGTTAGAAGAATCATCTTAGGAAACTATCCGACAAAAAATTAATAAATAAAGAATGTTTATGAAATTATTTTATGTTTATGCACTCACCTTTTTTTGATTTCATCGAATAATTTATTCCACTGCTGATGGAATATTTATGAGGGATAATTCGCCACTCTAATGGATTGCTCCTATAAATTCGTCAAAAAATAATAATTTCCTTCTTTTTTTTACTCATATTGTCGTATTTTTATTATGGTTTTAGTAAATTTTTGAGACTATTTCCGAAATTGAAAACATTTTGTTGCAAATTGCAACAAAATGATAGTTTTTATGTCTTAAGAGATGAAAAGATTGAAGAAAGTAAAATGGATATATCACTCTATTACTGAGAATCCGCCGAGTTTACTGTTGCTAACTGGAAATACTGCCACTATTCCGGATTTACTGCCACTATTTGAAAAATACTGCCACTATTCCAGATTTACTGTCACTAGTAAAAAAGCCACCCAGTCCGGGTGGCTCATAATTTTTTATGTGTGACATTAACATCGAAATCGGTTTACTTCCCCTTCAACTGCTCAAACAATCTCGCTACATTCACAACCCCAACATTTTTATATTTTCCGAGAATCACAAGCTCCTTCGGAAGTTGGCCAACTGTATGAATTCCGTCTTCGTTTAATTGTGTAATAAGGCTTGGTACGCCTATAAACTCGTCTTTAGTAAGAGGTATCTGTTTAAGAGAATCTGTAAGGATCATGTAATCTGCTTTGTAAAATAAAAACAATTCTCCTGGTCGTTCAAGAGTTACTTTTCTACGAATCTTTTCTTCTTCAATAAAGATTTTTAACTCCTCGAAAAATTGTTTATCATTGTTTTCATTAAAACGTTTGACATGCTTATGCAAGTCTTCGAGATTACTTGGTAATTCACTCATAATACGTGCTTGCTGCTCAGCACCCAGTCTAACTAAAAAAGTCTCAGATTTATCGAATCGTTGTGGCAGCAAAAAGGCATCACGTAGAAAATATGGAACTTCCAACGTATCCCCTTTATACTCAATCGTACGAATCGTTGTATATCCCGGTTCTCCCATTTTTGATGGAGCAGCTTCTGACGTAACTGCAACCTCATTTTGAACCTTTGTATCGGGTGTTCCCTTTTTCATAGAAGTAACTAATACATCCTCTAGTGATTTCAACCGAAGCTCTAGTTCGGTAATATCGTAACGCTCTTCCTTTGGAGTTGTCGGATCTTGATAGGCTGGTACTTCGATTGATAAGGAGCTATACACTTCAACAAACCATCTCACAATTTGGTAAATTGCTTCCCATGATAACAGTGCTTCCGAATAACGAAACTTTCTCTTGTCATGTGAGGCTTGATTACCTAGTTGACGAACTAAATGAAGGGCATCCCTTATCTCTAATGTTAGAATTCCTTCATTATCTAAAAGAGTGAGTCTTTCTTTTAGGGTTATGCGAGGATCTTCTTTCATTTTTTCATATTCCATTACCTGCTGCAGAATATTTTCAACAAGTACCCTTGAATGAGTTAACATTGTACGTGGACTTGTAAAAATGGAGTGTTCCAATTCCCCAGCTAGGAATGCTAATTCTTTGGATATCGGCTCTAGAAATCTATAAAAATACTCAGATGAATTCATGTCATGATGTTCCTTTCTTACATGCAAACTGAAGGCCTGAATCTGTATATAGAGAGACTCAGGCCGTCCAGAGATTCTTTTATTTTAGGTGAAAAACAGATGACAAGCAAGGAGGATATCTGAATTCGGGTATTTGCGAATGTTTAGTAAGTTCCCATTTAATTTGAGACATTGCCATCAGAGGTAACAAAGAAACTGGGACAAGTTATCATGAACGAAACTAGCCCCTTGTCGTAATCCCGTAGGTTAATTTGGTTAGACTGTTTAACGGAAATTAAAAACCAAACCAAATCAGAGCTACATTACGAAAGGAGCTAGTTATATTATGAAGGATACCATAAAATACGTAGGTTTAGACGTTTCAAAGGAAAAAATTTCTGTTGCGATTGCTGAAGAAGGAAGAGAAGCACCTAGATATTATGGAATGATCCCACATTCCTTAGAAGCTATTAAAAAGTTAGTTAAGAAATTAGGAGATAAAAAACAAATAAAAGTTTGTTATGAAGCCGGCCCAACAGGTTACCCATTGTACCGTTTTTTCTTAAGTTTAGGCATTGAGTGTTTTGTAATCGCACCGTCACTAATCCCGTCTAAGCCAGGAGAACGGATTAAAACAGACCGAAGGGATGCGGTTAGGCTTGCTCAATTATTCCGTGCTGGTGAATTAACATCCATTTATGTACCAACTGAAGACGATGAAGCTCTTCGAGATTTAGTTCGTGCTCGCGAAGATGCCAAAGAGGATGAGTTAAGGGCAAAACACCGACTCACTAAGTTTTTATTAAGACACAATATTAAGCCTCCTACTGATGTTCGTAAATGGACCCTTAAGTATCGGGAATGGTTAAACAAGTTAGAATTTACTCGTTCTACGTCTAGAATTGTATTTCAAGAATATTACTATCAACTTCAAGAGATCGAACAACGGATAAAACGGTTAGAGAAAGAAATAGATATCCAAGCAACCGAAGGTTTACACGCTCCTGTAATTCAAGCACTTCAATCGCTTAGAGGTGTGGCAACTATTACAGCCACAAGTTTAGTGGCAGAGATTGGGTCCTTTAAAAGATTTACCTCGGCTAAACAATTCATGTCATATGTAGGTCTTATCCCAAGCGAATATTCTAGTGGTGAGAGTCGAAGACAAGGTAAGATTACGAAAACAGGGAATAAACACGTTCGCCGTCTTCTGATAGAAGCAGCCTGGAGTTATCGATATCAACCTGCAGTAAAAGGAGAATTAAAAAGAAGACAAGAAGGTCAGTCGGCCGTTGTTCAAGCTATATCATGGAAAGCTCAAAATCGTCTTCATAAAAAGTATTTCCGATTATTATCAAGGGGTAAAGAAAGTGGGAAAGTCGTAACGGCAGTGGCAAGAGAACTAGCTGGGTTTATCTGGGCAGTCACGCAGGAAATAGAAACAAACTCTAGAGTTTTAATTGAATCTTAATCTATTATAAAAATTCGTTTATAAAAAACTGCAGTTAAATTATGTGATTTTAAGAGTAGGGCTCGAAGGCAAAGTATAACACCGGAAAGGATAATCCACGTGGTCCCTTTGTGCTATGTCTAAATAGGCTAACGCACGTGACGAGTTGGTGGTAGATCCTTTATACGGAAAGATAAAATGTGAGAATCCACGAATATCAGAGTGCTTACCGAAGCTTAGACTTTTGCCTTCGTGCCGTGTTCTTAACTTCTGAATAAAGGAGGAATTTAATTCTCAGCTTAAAAAAGTGTCTCAATCTATGGATTACCAGTCAAGGAGAGCACTTGACAGGCAATCCATAGATTGAGGAGTAGTCAGTAAGCTGAGAAGGGAAATCCCTAGACATAAAATGTCTCAAACATTTATAAAAAAGAAAAGAAGCCAAAAATGCTTCTCTTCTTAAGTGCGCCAAAAAACGGCAATTATAATTAGGGATTCGAGGGGAACTTGACAGTTTCGTTCATATCAGGGACCTGTCCCTCTGACCCCTTGGAAACTTATGCCTTTTCAATTGGACGGAATTGTGGTAATTTTAGGTTATAAGTTAATAGTTTTGTATTTTCACTAGGGGAACTCTTGATAAGAGCTGAGAAAAAAGTAGTTTACTTTGAAACCCTCATTACCTGAACAGGCTTGTACCTGCGTAGGGATGTGGTTAAGGCAATCGTTTTTTATGTGTATACATAACAACCACTTTCCTACTTTGGAGAGTGGTTTTTTGTTGTGCTTTAGCCGTTATATTCCTTTTTTACGCTGCAAGTTGTTAGACGAAAAGGAGTAGTTCAATGAAATTAATTGCTGTGACCGATGATCGACAATCTGTAAAAGCTGTTGCTGAAAAAATTATTGCGATTAAAGATGTAATTGATTTCGTGCAGATTCGAGAGAAATCAAAATCTGTTCTAGAAATAGTGTCCTTAATCGAATATTTACTTAACAACGGTATGAAGAAAGAGAAAATCATCATCAATGACCGCCTAGATGTTGCACTATGTATGGATATACCTACTGTCCATTTACCTGAACATGGCCTCCCTGTAAAGATGGTGAAAAAATGTTACCCGCAAATAAAAGTGGGTTGCAGTGTTCATTCCTTTGAAAAAGCAAAAGAAGTGGAGACAGATGGAGCCGATTACATCCTATATGGCCATTGCTTTGAAACCAATAGCAAACAAGGTCTAGCCCCAAACGGCGTTGAGCCTATATTACAAATGAAAAAAGAACTAAGCATCCCTGTTTATGCAATTGGTGGCATTACGTTAGAAACATTACCATCAATCCAAGCAGTTGGGCCGGATGGTGTGGCAATCATGTCCAGTATTTTTGCGACAGATGAACCTTATTCCATCACAAAAACATTCAGTGAGGCGATTCACCATGAAAAATAGGTACGAAGTAGTTGTAATTGGTGGTGGAATTATTGGTTGCTCCATTGCTTATTATTTAGCCACTGCACAAATGGATGTTGCTCTATTTGATGGAGGACAAATTGGTGCGAAAACAACCAAGGCTGCTGCTGGCATGCTAGGTGCTCATTCAGAAAGTGATGGTGATTTCTCCCTCTTCTTCCCTTTTGCAAGGTCGAGTCAATTTGAGTACATACGATTAAAAGATGAACTTTTTGATTTAAGTGGGATTGATATTGGATATCGAAATGGCGGTATTATAAAGCTAGCACTCACTGAAAATGAAATGCAAGACCTCCATTCACTTTTAAAGCAACCTACTGTAAAAGAGTTGAGCCGGCAAGAAGTCCAATGTATGGAACCCGGGATTAGCAATGACGTTTTAGGAGCTGCCTATATCAAAGATGATGTGAACGTCATTCCGACTAGTACCTGTGAGGCTTTTGCAAAAAGCGCCCAAGTACTTGGTGCTTCTATTTTTGATAGCTGCCACGTCTATGGAGTCGAAAAACATGGAAACAACTACAATATGAAGACTGCAAAAGGCAATGTCCAAGCAAAGTACATCGTAATTGCAACTGGTGTCTATAGTAATCACCTTTTTCAGAATCTAGGAATCTCTGAACAACTGTCATCTGTAAAAGGAGAAAGTATCATTGTTCAGCACGAGAAGCCTCTTTTACAACACACGTTGTTTCATGACAAATCTTATATCGTGCCAAGAAATAACGGGAAACTCGTGATCGGGGCAACGATGATTCCAGATGACTGGAGTGAATCGATCAACCTTGATAGTGTTGAGAGTTTAATTAATAAAGCGAAAATGATGCTCCCCTCCTCTGCTAACTGGAAGATTGAAGGGTTTACATCTGGTTTGAGACCTACCACATTTGATGGGCATCCATTTATCGGCAGACACCCTGAGGAGGAACAAATTTTGATTGCCTGTGGCCATTTTCGAAATGGGATTCTCCTTGCCCCCGCAACTGGGAAAATGATACGTGACCTAATTTTAAATAAAGAGGTAAAACAGGAATGGATCGATGCTTTTCGTATTGATCGAAGACAAAAAACGTTGATTTAGGGAGGTGAGAACATGAAGATTAGACTTAACGGAGAGCAGGTTGAACTTCCTGAAGAAGTAAATTCAGTGGATAAGCTTTTGACTCATTATAACTTGGAAAATCGGATCGCGATTGTAGAGATTAATGAGGATATTATTCAAAAAGATGACTATAAAGCGATGAGACTTAAAAATGGCGATATTATTGAAATCGTCCAATTTGTAGGAGGAGGATAATCATGTTAACAATAGCAAATCGTACATTCCATTCTAGACTTTTATTAGGAACAGGAAAATATCCATCTTTTGAAATTCAAAAGCAAGCTGTTGAGGTTTCAGATGCTGAAATTTTAACGTTTGCTGTGAGAAGAATGAACATTTTTGAAGAAAGTCAGCCCAATTTTTTAGAGCAATTGGACTTAACGAAATATACACTTCTTCCAAATACAGCAGGAGCTAAAACTGCTGAGGAAGCGGTTCGAATAGCGAAACTAGCTAAAGCATCTGGATTGTGTGACATGATTAAGGTTGAGGTTATAGGAGATGACAGGTCCCTTTTACCAGACCCAATCGAAACGTTGAAGGCATCGGAAATGCTTCTCAATGAAGGTTTCATTGTGTTGCCGTATACGTCAGATGATGTAGTGCTAGCTAAGCGATTAGAGGATCTCGGTGTACATGCGATTATGCCGGGGGCAAGTCCAATTGGTTCAGGTAAAGGAATTATTAACCCGTTAAATCTAAAATTTATTATTGAGCAATCTCAAGTTCCGGTCATTATTGATGCGGGAATTGGTTCACCAAAGGATGTTGCTCATGCAATGGAACTTGGAGGAGATGGTGTTCTGTTAAATACGGCTGTTTCAGGTGCAAAGGATCCAGTAAAAATGGCACTCGCTGTCAAACTTGCGTTAGAAGCAGGAAGACTAGGCTATGAGGCCGGACGCATTGAGGAAAAAGATTACGCAGTAGCGAGTAGCCCTTTAACAGGGTTGGTAGGATCTTAACAATTACTGAAAACCAATGGCCTGACCCCATAAGCATGCTTAAAGGCAGGCCATTGGAATATCCACGTTCATGAATATTGTTGCAACTCCAATAGAAATGTTCTTGTTTAGCGATTATTTGACCCTAGTCCAGTTCCGTCTCGACAACCATCATATCCAGTAGTACCTGCACCAGGACCTCCATTAACACCAGCGCCTGTTCCAGCACCACTGCCTGCTGTTCCAGTTCCCATCGCACCAGCACCACCGGTACCAGTAGTTCCTGTCCCAATACTAGTAGTACCAGTACCACTTTGACCATAATAGAGGTCATCATTACAATCTTGGTTACGGTCATTCATGATGTTACTACGGCCATTGTTATTGTCAAATCTGTCGTTTTGATTGAAACCATGCCCATTATCGTTTCTTTGATTCAATATTTTGACATCCCCATTATTTTTGGTATCAAAGTTATTATCGTTACCTTGACATCCTGCAAGTCCGACAACTAATAATGCTGCACCTAAAATAGTTTTGACAGGTTTCCTCATGTATTAACCCCCTCTTTATAGAAACGTTAAAAATTTTAACGCTCATATATAGAATGGCTTAACACATGTCTATCTAAATCTGTTAGATAACGGTAATACAATGGGGTTTTTTTCAAACCCAAAATCCTTAAAGATGACGTTAAAACCCAACTGCCTTAGAATCAAATATGGACTTTAGGTTTTTTATCAACTCTACTTGATCCTCATCTGATATTAAATCAGTATAAATTTGTTCTTCCTTCCCATTGTTCATAATAAATAGAATGACATCACTAACTTGAACAACTACCTCTACTTGACTAAATAGAATTTGTTTTCTTCGAAAAAGAGATCCTCTGTATATTGATACGCTTCCACCTTCAAGAATAAGATAGTCTTTTTTATTTAATGTAAAATAGTATTTTGCTCTAAGTATCGCAATCAAAATGGAAGAAATTAAAATAATAAATATGATTGGATTTGTAAAATTAGCTGCATCAAAGATTATATAATAATATATACTTAAAAAAATGATAATGAGTACGTATAAAATTGAATTTATCGCTTGTCTAATCCATTTCTTTTTTGATGTAAATTTGTACCCCGTTACTCGTCACCTCCTTTTCACGAACGAATTTTAGTGATAGTAACATAATATTCAATGTTCTTCATCATTATGATTTTAATAATAATTTCTCCCTCACCATCCATCGATAAACAAGTTAAAACTATGATGGATAATTTAAAATAAACCTAAGTCCCAAAGTTCCCAAACAACATCATACTAATTGTGAAAATAATGATAATTAGTAAAGCAAACATACCCACTAACGAAAAAGCGACATTAATAATTTTCAAACGTCCTTTTTCACTTAATATCGCAGTTATAAATGACCCTATTAACAGGCTTAACAACAACAATAAGTCTAATGATTAAGGTAAAGGTTCTATTGCTTGTGGGATTACAAAACCTAGAACGATAAAAAGACTTATTAAAATCAATGAAATCAAACCTAGATATTTTTTCAACACATCCACCTCTTTAAAGAAAACCTCTAATATCAACGTTTAACTCTCTCCGAATAATTCTACAAATTGGTACAATTTCCCTTCTCAATAACTTGAAACAATTTCCTATATGCATATTTTATTACCAATTTAGGCAATGTAAGTATTAATACTGGGTTAGAGGAGGAAAAAAGGTGTTTCGCATGAGAAGACTTCCTCAAGAAAAAGGGACGAAAGGTAAAGAAGCTCCAGAGAAAAGTCAATCTGTGAATGTTTCATTATCAAATAGCCTTGATGAGAATGTCCTGTTTTTTTCCTCACTTTATAAAGATAGTTCAGATGTCGTTTTTCATTCATTTGCGATTGGCAATAAGAAGGCCGCTGTTGTTTATATAGAAGGATTAAGTGATCTACAAAAGCTTGATGAACTTGTACTTGAAAATTTATTGAAAATGACAGAAATTATTGAGAAAGATTTCATTCATTCTTTAAAAAACACGATTCCGATTTCGAATATAAAAAAGATAGATACGTATTCAGCCTGTAGTGATGCAATTGCCAATGGCAACCCACTCTTACTGCTAGATGGTCTTAAAGAGGCCTATTCTTTAGGAATTGTAAAGTATGAAAAGCGTTCCATTGAAGAACCATCAGCTGAGAAAGGAATCCGTGGACCCAGGGAAGGTTTCACTGAGTCCATAGGAGTAAATACATCGTTAGTTCGACGGATTATCAAAGATCCTTCCCTCAAAATGAAGCCACTATATGTTGGTAAATATACAAAAACAAAAGTAGTCATTTCATATATCGAGGGACTAGCTGACCAGAACTTAATTCAGGAAATGGAAAATCGCCTAAATCGGATTGATATTGATGGAGTTTTAGAAAGCGGATATATCGAGCAATTTATTGAAGATCATCCTTTTTCACCATTTCCACAAGTTTTATATACGGAACGACCGGATGTTGTTTCTGCCAATTTACTAGAGGGCAGAGCGGTATTAATGATTGACGGTACCCCTTTTTCCTTAATAGCGCCAATTAGTTTTTTTAGCTTATTTCAATCCCAAGAAGATTATTATGAACGTTTTTGGATAGGAACATTTATTCGAATCATTCGTTTTATATTTTTAGGAGTGGCTATCTTCCTCCCTTCTATCTATGTTGCGATTACGAGCTTTCATCAAGAAATGCTTCCGATCAATCTGATGCTGAGCATTGCTTCCGCAAGGGAAGGAGTGCCCTTTCCAGCCATTGTAGAGGCTTTTTTGATGGAGCTTGCCTTTGAAGCATTACGGGAGGCTGGTCTGCGATTACCCAAGCAAATTGGTTCTGCAGTTAGTATCGTAGGTGCCTTAGTAATTGGTCAAGCCGCGGTACAAGCTGGAATTTTCTCTGCACCTATGATTATTGTGGTTAGCATTACAGGAATTGCTTCTTTTCTAGTCCCACGATATTCCATCGGTCTTTCAATTCGGCTGTTACGATTTCCAATTATTATTTTGGCAGGTCTTTTAGGCTTAATCGGAGTAATGCTTGCTTTAATCGTCCTAATCATTCATTTATCAACGTTGAGATCTTTTGATATTCCATATTTAAGTCCAATTAATACCTTACATAAGAATCCAATGCAAGATACGTTTGTTCGTTTTCCATTATGGAAGATGAACTTTCGACCTCATTTAACAGGTAACATTGATTCGGTAAGACAAGGAAAAACAATAGAACCACAACCAGACAAAGGAGGAGACTAATGTTCTCCAACCTATTTTTATGCTAGATGGCGGTGAAACATTAAATGGTAGAAAAGGGCAGAATTACAGCGCCACAAACGGAATTTATTATGATACCAACGATTATTGGGACCGCAATTCTTTCCATTCCATCTATTGATGCAAAATTTGCTGGCCATGATATGTGGATGACTCCTATTTTAGGCTCGTTGATTGGATTTTTAACAGTCTACATCGTCTGGAGATTGCACGAATTATATCCTATGCAAACCCCTATCGAGTATAGCGAGAGGATAATTGGTAAAGCTGCAGGGAGAGTATTTGGACTTCTCCTTACACTATTCTATATTCATAATTCAGGGATTATCGTTAGAGAATATTCAAGTTTCATTTCGACAAATGTAATGACAGATACCCCAATAATCATCTTTTCGATTACGATATTGTTTGTCAGCGCATTAGCAGTTCGTGGTGGATTAGAGGTAATTGCGAGAACCGCTATTATTTGCACGACACTATTTATGAGTTCCTCAGTAGTTCTGTTGTTATTAATAAAAGACATTAAGCTTGGATATCTATTGCCATTTTTAGAAAATGGATTATTGCCTGTTATGAAAGGGACATTGATTCATAATTCTTGGTTTAGTGAATTTTTCCTATTAGCATTTATATTTCCGTATATCAATAATCAAAAAAATGGCTTAAAATCTGGTTTACGAGCATCCCTAATTGTAATGTTCATACTATTATATGTGAACTTTTTTGTACTTACTGCAATTGGAACATCTGCAGCAAATCTATTTTATCCAGTATATGTAATCATTCGTTCCATTACTGTTTACAACTTCTTTGAAAATTTTGAGGTACTGATTACAGCATCATGGGTCCTTGGAAACTTTGTTAAAATTTCCGTCTTTTTATATGCAGCAAGTCTTTCACTCGCACAATTATTTAGGTTCTCCAGTTACAAGATTATCGTCTTTCCGTTAAGTGTATTAGTCTTTATCTTTAGTTACTGGGATCTCCCAAATTTAGTGGTAAAAGTGAACTATATATCTACAATTCAGCCATTTTATTTACTAACGATTCAAACCATCATCCCCCTTTTTCTACTTGGAATCGCATTAATCAAGAGAAAAAGGAGTGAAAGTACTTGATACTTAGGAAAAGTTGTATCATTCTACTATCATTATTACTTCTTTCTGGCTGTTGGGACTCTGAGGAATTACAAGATCTTTCAATCATCACAGCTGCAGCGATTGATCTTGTAGAGGACGATAAAATTCAAATCTCTGTACAAATTTTTATTCCCCGTGCCATTACAACGGGCCAAACAGGAGAAGATCCAAGTGCTGGATCAACATTTATACGTGAAGGAACCGGAGATAGTCTTGCAGAAGCTGTATCTAAATTACAATCGAATGTACCCAGAGTACTTTTCTGGGGCCAATGTAAAATATTTATAATGGGAAACGAACTAGCAAAAAAGGGAATACAAAAGGAAGTCGACTATTTGCTTCGTCATCCTGCACCAAGAGGTTTCTCCTACATCTACGTCAGCGAGGAAAAAGCAAGAGAAATTCTCATGCTAGTACCTCCTTTAGAGCGCTATTCCGGAGAGGCGCTTAGAAAATTATCAACGCATGAAAGTGGAATAGATACGACTCTGATTGATGTGGACACCCATTTGATGGGAGAAAGCCAAGCAGTAGCATTGCCTTTAGTTAAACCATTGTTCTCTCCGGAAAAAGCTAGACAAGAAAATGAAACAATACCAACCATCACTGGCACAGCCATCTTTAAAAAGAATAAAATGGTAGGGCAATTAAATATGGAACAAACACGTGGGCTTATGTGGTTATTAAGAAAAATAAAAAGAAGCACATTATCCATTAAACCTGAGGGCTATAATGAGGAAATTATCATGATGCCGACCATTGGAAAGATAAAGTTCAAACCACTAATCGAAAAAGGGCGTTGGATCATGAATGTTGATTTAGATATTAGAGGGGATATCGTCCAAAATGAAACAAAAATGAATTTATTTAATGAGCAAGTCATCGAGCGACTACAAAACGAATTTGAAGCCGTTTTAAAAGAAAGAGTGAGTCAAACTATCAAGAAGCTGCAGCATGAATTTCATTCTGATCCTATTGACTTTGGGAGAAGGTTCCATCAAAAATATCCTGAAGAATGGAAGAAAGTAAAGAATCAGTGGGATGAAAAATTCTCTGAAGTGGATGTGAAAATACATGTAGACGCCACCATTAGAACGCCAGGTGACATCGGTCCCCCTGCAGCCTTCCCTAACGACGAGGTGGTAAAATGATGAACTGGAGTGTAGGACTGACTGTCCTATTCTTAGTGTGTCTTATTATCCTTTTTGAAAAGAATCGAATAATGGGCCTCAAGAAAGTCGAAAAGATTATATTTGTGTCAATTCTTATTGTCTCGGTGGGATTATCTTTCTTTAACCTAGAAAAAGTACCTGGCCCCACCACTTTGTTACATTACGTTTTTGGACCCTTAGGAAAGTTAATGGAGTAAGCATAGTAAGAGACTGTTATCTACTTATACAGTCTCTTGTTGTTCCTTCTGGGTGATATTTGATAGTGTATTCATACTTTATTCCTACATGGTAGTATATTAGCATTTTATATCTATAAGTTAGGCTTCCTCCAACCATATTACTGTACCAATTAACGGATATCAAAAAAATGAGCAATAGCCGTTCTAAGGTTATTGATCTACGTTCATTCAAGTTTTTCCGTTATTTATTATGGTTTTTGTGTTTCTCAAGCATTTCCCTTAAATAATCCTCGGATTTCCCTCTTGGTATACTGAGACTCTCCCAATTGCTGTCCTTTAATAGTTTGCCGATATACACAATTTGGCCGACATGATATGAGTAATGGGCCATTTGCCTTTCAATAGCATCTATAACCAAATGACTTTCTCCTCGAATGTAAATCTTTTTTAATAAGTCTGGCTCACCTAAATCGTTAAGTGTAGCAAATAGCACTTCCCATCCCTTTTCCCAAACCTTAATTACCTCTGACTTAGAAGAAATATTGTCAATAAATTCTTCATCCCGATTACGATATTCTTTTTCCCCATCTGAAGTCAAAAAATCTGTCCATCTCGAAACCATATTCCCGCTTACATGCTTAACAATAACTGCAACACTATTAGACTCATCATTATAAGACCAATGGATTTCCTCTTCATTTAACTGTTGTATCGTCTTATCTCCAAGGCTTTTTACACTTTTAAATCGTTCAATGACGATTCTCAAATATTCATTTCCAATATTCATAGCGATCCCCCCAAATAATAGATGCTTTACATTACATTAGTGGATTACCCTGACTTCCTCTTATGACCTTTACGCTTGTCATATTCACCCCAAGCTAAAAAGCATAACCCAGCTAAAAATGTAAATGTGCAAATGTTTACTATAGTTCCCGAAACTGATGTGCCACCAATGAATTCACCAATCCACTTATAACCAATCAAAATGACTGAGATCCCAATAAAAGATATACCAATGCTGTTTTTTCCCAAAGAATCACTCCCTAGAATAAATTCCATAAACCGAACCGTTCCAATCCTATCCATATTTTAACATAAATATCCATAAAATAAATAACATTCAAATAATTCACGATACAAATACCTGGATATCCATCTTACTTTTGAAGATCGTTAAAATTCACCAAATAACATGAATATAAACATGACGAAAAATGTTAATGAAGTAAGCCACTCTTGATAGTAGCCTTTTTCATCTTTCCCCTCATGCCATTCCTCAATTCCTCTAAAGAATTATAAACAAGTAGAGAATAGAAACGTTGGAAGTATAAAAAAAGGTGTATCCATAAAATAAAATGTACTGTAAACAAATAAAAATATAAGTGTGATTTCTATGGAAACAAAGAGTTTTTTTCTCCCCTTACTTAATAAACTTTTTCTAACTTCCTTAATATGTAAAGTCCTTTTCAAATACAACTCTGACAATATAATATAAATTAAGAATATAAGTAAAAGCCCTACTATCCGTGCAGTAAAAGTCATGTATCCTACCTCCATTCGTAGAACTTACCTATTAAAAAAGTTTAATAGGTAACATGGTTGGTTATTACAATAACTTCAATAAAAAAGCATTTTTCCTTCTTAAAACCCATTTACAAAATAATACACCATTTTTTATAACATTTGTTCCCTTCTTGTTGTCCTCCAAAAGGAAAATAATCAACTCCGGGTACTTGTAACTCTTAGGAGACAATTTTTTCAGAGTATCTCGTTAAAGATTTTTTATCCATCAACCTAACTCAACGAAGTTATGGTAATATTAACCTTAAAAAATTGGAGGGATAAACGTGGATTTTCTTTCTATACTATCTTTTTTAAGTGCTGCAATCATTCTTACTTTGATGCCAGGTCCAGATAATTTGTTCACGTTGGCACAGAGTCTAGCAAAAGGAAAAAAGGCAGGTATCTTTACGACACTTGGGCTTTGTACAGGATTACTAGTACATATTACAGCTGCAACGATTGGAATTTCAGCTTTAATTTATCAGTCTGCATTTGCATTTACGGTCGTCAAATATGCAGGCGCAGCCTATTTGTTATTCTTAGCCTATAAGTCTTTCAAAGAAAAAGATACGGATCTTATCCTTAAAAACGAGGACACTTTAGACTATAAATCTCTATACAAAAAAGGGGTTATTATGAACCTACTAAATCCTAAGGTGTCTTTGTTTTTCCTAGCCTTCTTTCCACAATTTATTAACTATGAAAATGGTCATGTTTCATTGCAAATGCTTGTCTACGGCATCCTTTTTCTAATCCAAACTTTGGTTATTTTCTCGTTAATCAGTATCTTTGCTGGGAAAGTAGGGACATTTTTACGTAAAAACCCAACAATCTCTAAAAAGATTAACTATATTCAAGGTTCATTATTCACCTTAATTGGATTAAAAATTGCTTTTAGCAAGGAATAATCGATACTAATTGCACTAAAATAAAACACAAAAATAAGCAATGTCTAATATGTAGTGACATTGCTTATTTTTGTGTTTTATTTTTATTTAAACCCTATTCCTAATAAACTAGATGGCAGGTTATCTACAATATAAACATTGATCGCTACTACCATAAGTTTACTAAGTGTTTATTTTATCTATAATCAAAGGCAATTCAGATAAATCGTTAATGATAAAATCAGCTTCAACAGTAGTCCATTGAAGATCTTTTTTCCAAATCGCTTTTATCCCGACACTTTTTGCAGCTTTCACATCATTTACAGGATGGTCCCCAACAAATATGCATTGATTAGGTGAAACATTAAGTTGGTCCAACGCTCTTATAAAAATTTTAGGATCTGGTTTTCTTATTTCTTCCCATTCAGATACTAAAATCGTGTCAAAATACTTCTCTATACCAAGTGCCTTTATATTGTCCATCTGAAACTGCCCTTTTCCATTTGTAATGATTCCTAACATAATGTTCCTTCTTTTTAATTCCTTTAACATATTTATAAGATTAGGAAAAGGAACGCAATTATTTTTAAACTCACATATATAATCTTGAAGTAATTCCTCCCACGTAATATCACGAATCTCATATTCATGTAGTAATTGTTGAAACACCCTATCTTTCCATACATACCCATGATTGTCTAATTCTATAAATCTCGCTACATATTTCTCTCTTGGAATTTGACCTACATGTTTTTTTAACCTATCATATTGAGCATTTATAAACATATGAACAGATTCATCTCTATTCAACAATGTTCCATCTAAATCGAAAATAGCAGCTTTAATCATTTTCATATACCTCCCAATATAATTAATAAATATATTAAAAAAGTGCATTAATCCTTCTTAGATTAATGCACACAGTAGTTGATATAATTAATTTACATTCTCAGCTATTCTTTTAAGTTCTTTTGCACGAGTAATGATAAAGTTTGTCATATACTTCTCCAAAAATAACTTATCTGCAATAACTCCAAGTGGACCATAAGGTGACTTATACTCAAAAGTATCAATCATTAGTGTCCCACCTTTTTCTTCTTTGAATTGATGGGTATGAGTAAAGGAACGAAAAGCTCCTTTCACCATACTATCAACAAACACGATAGGCTTTTCCATTTGAGTTACTTTTGCTGTTAGCCTTTGTTTAATACCAAAGTGAGTAGCTTCCCAAGTAACAGTATCGCCAATATTTAATAGCCCTTGTGTAATTCCACCAACAGCTTTTTCTTTCGTTTTAGCAGTAGTTTCAATATGTATATCAACGTTTCTTGCAAGGTCAAAGCATACCTCCACAGGTGCTTGGATAAATTGCTTATGCTTAATAATAGGCATTCGCTATCTCCTTTTTAAGAATTATTTATTCAACCCTACTGCCACGTAGTAGTAGCTATATAATTTCAAAAATTTGCGTTAATCCGTCTTGGACTCTCGAATCTGTTACTTCCATAATACTAATCGGTATTAAAGAGTGTCCATCTTACCTTTAAAACCTATTACTGATTAAATTCTTTAAAATCATCAATGTATAGAGCTACATATCCGCAATTGGGACACACTGAAGCTTTTGTCTTTGCCGATACATTATTGAAAAGCCCTTTCCTTTTTTGACTAATTTTTAGTCCAGCAATATCACCCTCAACAGTCACTTTACAATCCTTGATCATTTCAGTTTGACAATGAATACAAATTCTTTTCATCTCTACAGGCCCCCTAATTCAATAAATTTTTAATGTTTGAACTTCGATTATTTTTACTTCCAGAACCACCAACAACTATTGGAAATGCTACATAAACACCCTCATTACTTTTTTAAGGCTAAAATGTCTAGAAAGAAAATTAGTCAATTACTGGTCTTCCCCATTTTTTAAACGATCGATATCTCTTTATATTTTCTATATAGAATGAATAATTCCTTTTAAAACCAGAACCTTATTGTGAAACTTGCTTAATTTTTTTGAAGAATATGTAGTATTCAAATACCTTTCAAATTGACACAATCCATTTTTTAAAAGGTTTGACACACATATTAGGAATTGCTAATATGATACTAACAGAACATATTAGTTATTTCTAATATGATGAGGGGGAAATGGTATGCTACAAGCGGATATTGATACGAAGGTAAAATTCCTTAGAGGATTTGCTGATAAAACACGTATACAAATTCTAGATAGTATAAAAGATCAAGAAAAAGCAGTTTCTCAGATTGTGGATGACCTTAAAGGGAATCAATCTAATATTTCACAGCATTTAGCATGTTTAAAAGGTTGTGGACTCATCGTTGGGAGACAAGAAGGAAAATACGTGTACTACAGCTTACGTAATGAACAGGTTCGTAAATTATTAATGATGTTTAATACAGTTTTTGAAGATGTGCAGAATGATGTAGCTTGTTGTGACCGTCATATGGATTAGGGAGTTGGAATTAATGGCTGATAATTGTTGTGGTTCGAATGAAGAAACCGCAGTTGCGGGTACGGAGAACACATCTTGTTGTAGTAGCAAAAACCAAAACAAGAGTTTAGAGTCAATTAGTTGTTACGGTAATAATGTTGACAACAAATCCCAAGAAACACTTGCCGCTGTTGGTAAGAAGGCGGAGTTTCGTATACACGGAATGGATTGTCCATCCTGTGCCTTGACAATTGAAAAAGGATTAAGTGGTTTGCGGGACATTCAAGACGTTAAGGTAAACTATAATACTGCTAAACTGCAAATAGTTGGTAAAAATAGTGCGTCCTTTGACCAGGTGGAAAGTGAAGTACAAAAACTAGGATATGGTATTGAACCAGTACTCCAAAACAAGAATGTAAGAATCTTCAACGTTGAAGGAATGGATTGTGGAAGTTGCGCGAAAAGTATTGAAAACCACTTGTACACTATCCCTGCAGTAAAAAGTGTAAGTGTGAATTTTTCAACTGGCAAAATGAAAATAGAACATGATAACAGTGTTGATGATATCATTTCTGAAGTTTCTAAAATAGGTTATAAAGCTTCAGTGTTTACTAGTAAAATATCAAATGAATCACCTAAACCCTTAAGTGGTAACGGTGGGATTATCTTCTCTGGAATATTGATCGCACTAGGTTTTATTGGATCCTTTACAGGCATCTCTCCCCTATACACTACACTTATGTATGCAGTTGCAATGGTTATAAGTGGGTATAAACCTGTAAAAAGTGCCTATTATTCAATTAAAAGTCGTTCATTAGATATGAATGTCCTCATGTCTACTGCGGCAATTGGCGCTGCCCTAATTGGAGAATGGTTAGAAGGTGCAACCGTTGTATGGTTATTCGCATTAGGAACTACTCTTCAAAATATGTCGATTGAAAAAACTAGAAACTCCATTCGAAATTTAATGGATTTGGCTCCTTCCGAAGCCTCTGTAAAAGTAGGATTAGAGCTCATCAAAAAACCAGTTGAAGAGGTTTCGATTGGTGATATTTTGATTGTAAAACCTGGAGATAAGATCCCACTAGACGGTGAAATTGTACTAGGGGAATCCAGTGTGAATCAAGCACCGATCACAGGAGAATCGATTCCAGTCGATAAAGAAATTGGAGATACTGTCTATGCAGGAACAATAAATGAAAGTGGTTCACTTGAGGTAAAAGTAACTAAGTTGGTGGAAGATACAACAATCGCTAAAATTATTCACTTAGTGGAAGAAGCTCAGGAGCAAAAAGCTCCAACACAAGCATTTGTTGATCGATTTGCAAGTATCTATACTCCGATTGTGTTTATTCTAGCATTAGTTGTCATGGTTCTTCCCCCTCTACTAGATTTTGGAAGCTGGAGTGAATGGTTCTACAGAGGACTTGAATTATTAGTAGTTGCTTGCCCCTGCGCCTTAGTGATTTCAACACCTGTTGCAATCGTATCTGCCATCGGAAATGCAGCAAAGAATGGTGTATTGATTAAAGGCGGTACGTTCTTAGAAAAAGCTGGTGCTATTACTGCCATTGCCTTCGATAAAACAGGTACGTTGACGGAAGGTAAACCAAAGGTAACTGAAATAATTCCCCTGGATACGGATGACGATCATCTATTGTCGATTGCTTTGACATTAGAAGAATACTCGACACACCCAATCGCAAAAAGCATTGTGGAATATGCCCAGGCTAAAGGAATACAACCCAGAAATGGTGAATTATTTAAGAGCATTGTCGGTAAAGGAGTACAAGCAACTCTTGATGGAGAACTCTATTACGCTGGCAATCTAAAATTATTTGAAGAAAAGAATGTTACGTTAGGAAATGTAGCCGAAACTGTTCTTCAACTTCAGAATCAAGGGAAAACGGTCGTAATAATTGGTACTGAGACTAAATTCATCGGTATTATTGCTGTTGCTGATACGATTCGACAGACCACTGTAAAAGCATTAAAAGGATTAAAACAGGTTGGTATTAACGAAGTTGTCATGTTAACGGGTGATAATGAAGGCACAGCTAAAATGATTTCAAAGGAAGCGAATGTCAGCCGTTATTTTGCTGACCTTTTACCAGAAGACAAGGTTGCGGCCATCAAACAACTGCAAAGTGAAGGCTATAAGGTAGCTATGGTTGGAGACGGAATAAATGATGCACCTGCACTCGCTTCTGCTGATCTGGGAATTGCTATGGGTGGTGCTGGAACTGACACAGCAATGGAAACGGCTGACATTGTCTTAATGGCAGACAATCTTGAAAAACTTCCACATACGGTAAAACTAAGTAGAAAAGCCTTGACAATCATTAAGCAAAACATTTGGTTCTCCTTAATCGTCAAATTCGTGGCTCTAGCTCTTATCTTCCCTGGTTTGTTAACACTTTGGTTAGCAGTATTAAGTGATACCGGAGCTGCAATCATTGTGATTTTAAATGCTTTACGACTTTTAAAAGTTAAGGAGTAATTGTTGAGCTATAACGTGGAGAAATTTATCATCACAGGAGCTTGAGAGTATAAAGTCATTCGCAAGTTCCAGGAAAAGGAAGAATTGTTTTTAAAAGCGGTAATAAATGTAAAAACTATCCATTTGTGTATCATTTTTAAGTAAAAAAGCGATAAAAGCATACGTAAAATTGAAATGCGTATGCTTTTTTATAGCTTGAGAGTATAAAGTCATTCGCAAGTTCCAGGAAATGGAAGATTTGTTTTTAAAAGCGATAATAAATGTAAAAACTATCCATTTGTGTATCATTTTTAAGTAAAAAAGTGATAAAAGCATACGTAAAATTGAAATGCGTATGCTTTTTTATAGCTTGAGAGTATAAAGTCATTCGCAAGTTCCAGGAAATGGAAGATTTGTTTTTAAAAGCGATAATAAATGTAAAAAATATCCATTTGTGTATCATTTTTAAGTAAAAAAGTGATAAAAGCATACGTAAAATTGAAATGCGTATGCTTTTTTATAGCTTGAGAGTATAAAGTTATTCGCAGGTTCCAGGAAATGGAAGGACTGCTTTTAAACGAGATATTGAATGTTAAAGTTATCCATCTCCCCATCCTTTCAGGTAGTTTGGCAAGATAAAACTATTCGCAAGTTCCAGAATATATTAGAAGTATTTTCGAAAACAGCTAAAATTGCCCCCTTATTCCCACAAAGACAATATTTGCTGTTAATTTTGCAATTATGGAAGTAAATTAACTAAAATAGTGAGATTTTTACTAGGATGTTAATACTTATATGCTATTACAATGTTTCTCCAAAGCATCGGATCTAGCATGTATAATTAAACTACCTTCAGACTGAATCATTTATGATTTGGTCTTTTTTTACAATAAAGTGTTAATGCTGATTCTTAAAAACACACCCCTTAGGCTTAAAACTTGCCTTTCCCTATTCACTTTCATTATAATTGAAATATACAAAATATTTCGTTACTAGTTTCATATGTTCGTTACAACAATTTACCCTCCCCTATGTTAAGACTTCATTGTTTCGATACATCTATCTATCATAATTCGCTTTATTACTTAATATACTTTTCCTGATGTTCTAGAAATCTAATATTCTATATTTCATTCAACTATGACTAGTGTAACAATGTCGTTTTATTTATTAGTAACATCTTAGTTTCTTAAACTAGATGAAATAATAAATTTACTAATTATTCACGAAGGAGAGATGTAAGTAATGGAAACTAAAGGCAATGGCAACATCACAGGATGCCCGTTTCATGGGGCTGCTACTAGTAACAAAACGAGTGGTACTACGAATCGAGATTGGTGGCCAAATGCATTAAATTTAAATATTCTCCACCAGCACGATACAAAATCAAATCCTATGGGAGAAGACTTTGATTACGCAGAGGAATTTAAAAAGTTGGATTATGATGCCCTAAAGCAAGATCTTCGTAATCTCATGAAAGAAAGTCAAGATTGGTGGCCAGCCGACTATGGACATTATGGTCCAATGTTTATTCGTATGTCTTGGCATGCTGCTGGTACATACCGTGTTGGGGATGGTAGAGGTGGCGGTGGAACGGGTAACCAACGTTTTGCACCACTAAACAGTTGGCCAGATAATGTTCTACTTGATCGAGCACGACGCCTTCTATGGCCGATTAAGCAAAAGTATGGGAATAAGATCTCCTGGGCAGACTTGCTTGTTTTAGCAGGAAATGTCGCGATTGAAGATATGGGTGGCCCTACAATTGGATTTGGCGCAGGACGCGCAGACATTTGGCAACCTGAAGAAGATGTTTATTGGGGAACTGAAACAGAATGGCTTGGTGAAAATCGTTACTCTGGCGAACGTGAACTTGAGAATCCGCTTGCTGCTGTTCAAATGGGACTTATTTATGTCAATCCAGAAGGTCCAGATGGGAAACCAGATCCAATTGCAAGTGCGAAAGACATTCGTGAAACCTTTGCTCGCATGGGAATGAATGATGAAGAAACGGTTGCACTTATAGCTGGAGGTCATACATTTGGTAAAGCACACGGTGCAGGAGATCCAAGTAAGGTTGGTCCAGAGCCTGAAGCTGCTCCAATTGAAGCAATGGGCTTAGGTTGGCAAAGTTCTCATGGCAAAGGGTATGGCCGTGACACCATCGGCAGTGGAATTGAAGGTGCTTGGACTGCGAATCCGACGCAGTGGGACAATGGATACTTCGATCTTTTATTTGGATATGAATGGTGGCTAACGAAAAGTCCTGCAGGCGCATGGCAATGGCTTATAGTAGACCCTGCTGAAGAGCATCTTGCACCAGATGTAGAAGACCCTTCTATTAAGGTTCCAACAATGATGACCACTGCAGATATGGCATTACGTCATGACCGGGAATACGAGAAAATTTCTCGCCGATTCCATCAGAATCCAGATGAGTTTGCTGATGTATTTGCTCGTGCATGGTTCAAACTTCTACATCGTGACATGGGTCCTAAGTCAAGATATCTTGGTCCAGAGGTTCCAGAAGAAGATTTCATCTGGCAAGATCCTGTACCAGCTGGAAACGCTGAATTAACAGATGCTGAAATCGCAGAGATTAAGGCAAAAATCCTAGAATCTGGACTAACAGTCAGTAAGCTTGTGACAACGGCTTGGGCTTCTGCAAGCACGTACCGCGGCTCTGATCATCGCGGTGGTGCAAATGGAGCACGCATCCGCCTAGCACCACAGAAGGATTGGGAAGTAAACCAACCGGAACAACTTGCACAAGTGCTCCAAGTATTAGAAGGCATAAAAGAAGATTTAGATATCGATATCAGTCTGGCTGATTTGATTGTTCTTGGCGGAAGTGCTGCAATCGAAAAGGCTGCACAAGATGCAGGTTTTGATGTAACGGTTCCATTTGCTCCTGGGCGAGGTGATGCAACACTAGAGGAAACAGATGTAGAAAGCTTTGACGTACTAGAACCTGTCGCTGATGGCTTCCGTAATTATCAAAAGAAACAGTATAGTGTAAGCCCAGAAGAGCTTCTTATTGATAAGGCTCAACTTCTTGGTCTTACTGCCCCAGAAATGACGGTTCTTATTGGTGGATTGCGCGTTCTCGGTACGAACTACGGTGGCACCCAGCACGGTGTATTCACTGAGCGTGTTGGCCAACTTACAAATGATTTCTTTGTTAACTTGCTCGACATGGGTGTCGCATGGAACCCTGCAGGAGAAAACGTCTATGAAGGCCGCAATCGCAAAACAGGCGAAGTTGTCCGTACAGCTACAAGAGTAGACCTTGTATTTGGTTCAAACTCTGTTTTACGTGCCATTGCTGAAGTTTACGCACAAGACGATAACAAAGAGAAATTTGTAAAAGACTTTGTTGCTGCCTGGGTAAAGGTAATGAATGCGGATCGCTTTGACCTGAAATCTGCTGAAAAGAAGAAAGCTCAACTAACAAGTAAATAATTGTTGAAAATATCAAACCCCTTCTGTGAAACCACACAGAAGGGTGTTTTTAGGACAGCTGCCCCCCACTACATCATTTGTTGGACTTTTTGATGGTATTTTTCTTTCTCTAGGATTTCTTTGATGAGTTGGTCGACTTCTTCGAGTTCAGCGCTTGGGTTTTTCCACCAGTTTCGGCTCCATATCCGGTGAATCGTCCACCCTTTGTTTTCAAGGAATTTTTGTCGGTACACATCTCTTTCTTTCGCAGATGGTGAGCTATGATACATCGCCCCGTCACATTCAATTCCGAGAATATACCTCGATTCATTTTCTGGATGCACAACCGCTAAGTCAATTCGATAATTGGACATGCCGACTTGCGTATCGACTTTATATCCCATTTCCGTTAATTGTTCATACACTTGTGTTTCAAATGGTGAATCAAAATGAAGTGCCTTCTCTTGTCGCTGAGTATTCATCTCTTCATTCAATTCTGAAAGCACAGCTCCGATTCTCTCCTTCTGTAGATTCGAAACAGCCTGCGCGTACTCTAGATAACTTTTGAAATACTTTGGTCCAACATTTTTCGTTTTCGATACATCCAGTTCATTTGGCTCAATACTGGATACAACATATATCGCTTCTTTTGAACGAGTTACCGCCACATTCAGACGGTTTTCTCCCCCCTGCTGTCCTAGCGGACCAAATCGATTATAGACTCTGCCATTTTCGGCTTTCGCATATCCAACGGAAAAGATGATGATATCCCGCTCGTCACCCTGTACGTTTTCGATATTTTTCACAAAAATTTGTTCATCTAAATCCTTCCCCATGACCTGATGATACAGGGTATTAAATTCTTCATCTTCCTCGGCAAGTGTATCTATATAATCAAGAATCTTATCCTGTTGTTTCGCGTTAAAAGTAATGATCCCAATTGAACGCGACGCATCCTTTTGAAGTAAGTCTTTCAGTAAGAGGACGACTTCTTTTGCTTCCACCTCATTACATTGATTAATCCACTTGCCATCGACTTTTCGCCATTGAATAGCTGCTGGATTCTTGAGATGTTCCACATTTGGAGCGATTTGAATATTGCCATTGTAATAGGCATGGTTTGAAAAATTAATCAATTCCTCAGATTTAGAACGATAATGCCATTGTAGCATTTTACTAGGAAACACTCGTTTTGCTAAATTTAGAAGACTTTCTGAAATTACCATATCGTCCTCATCAACATCATCTTCATCAATTTGGATACCGCCCTTAAACAGATTACTTGGAGGTAATTGCTTTTCATCCCCGGCAATAATGACTTTAGATGCCCTGTAGACAGATGGAATTCCATTTTCAACTGTTAATTGTGAGGCTTCATCAAAAATAACCAGATCAAACAAATCCTTGCCTAACGGAAATATCGCCGATGCAGTCTCAGGCGAGACAAGCCAAACGGGTAACACATCTAATAATCCGTCTTGAGCATATTTTTTTACAAGCTTTCGAACTGGCCATATTTGTCGCTTCTTTCCAGTTTGGTAGATGATGTCCTTTATTGCTTTAGAATGCTGTTCCTTCACTGATTCAAGGGCTTTAATTAAGCAATTTTGCAAAACTTTAGCTGAAAGTTCTTTCTTTTCTTCTAAAAGATCCTTAAACCTTGAGCGTAATCGGTGAAACTCTTCCGTTCCAATCTTTGTCAGTTCTGGATGCTTACGTTCAATTTCATCAATCCAGTAAATATAGGCAGATTGCTTAGTATTTTCAACCCACTCTTTCGCAAGTTCACGGTTAAGCTGGTCTTTACTTTTATCCTTTAATTCATCAATGAGCGACTTGACAAAAGGCATACTCTCAACATAGATTCTGTCCATATTGCGAAGGTCATCAAAATCCTGAATCACATATTCCTGCTGTTTTTGGAATTCGGGTAATGGAATATCCCCTTTCGAAATTTGCTCCTTATATTTCTGCAACTTTTCATCCTTAAAATATGGAGATAACTGTTTCATTTCGTTCGCCATGTCAGTTGACACATTTGAAAGTTCATACAGGATTCGTAAACTTTCCCTAAGCTTTGGCCACTCTGTCGAAGATAAGCCCTTAAATTTGTCGCCTACGATTAATTCTTCAACAATCGTTTTTCCTGTAAAGGAAGTCCACCACCAAAGTCTTAGTTTCTGAAGTGTCTTTTTCTCCTGAGGATTTAAGTCCTCATATATTTTTTCGAGTTTACCGCCAACCTCCCAGCTATACTCCGGAGTAATCTCGTCCTTTTCAAAATGTTCTAGGTATGTAATGCTTTTCTCAGCCTTCTCAGTGACCTTCTTATGAATCTCAACAATGGTCAAACGGTCCTTTATTTCGAGTTTTGCAAACGATTTACGGTCTTTTAGTGGATAGTTTTCCTGTCCAAATCGGCTAAAATAATCACCATATGAAAAGATGGTTGTTAAGACTTCTTCTAAATTATTCTTATTTAAGTCATTAATCACAGCCGTTAAGTTAAGAATGACGTCTTGTTGATTAACCGGTTTACCAAGACCGTACAAGTCGTAAGCTCGATATCCATGAGGTTGTGCTTCATACAATCCCTTTGCAATTGCATCCAGCTTTTGCTCACATTTTTCAATTTTTTGTGAAAGTTGTTCATATTGAACCTCTAGTTCTTGTACAAATTCATCTTTTACTAACCGATTATGAAGCTTTCGGTAAAGACTAGTACGGTCCGTTTTTTCATCATGTAATAGACTTACACTCGCTGAAAGCCCTAAGCTGTCGAGTCTTTGATAAACCACATCTAATGCCGCACGTTTTTGACAGACTAATAATACCTTCTTTTTATCAGCAATCGCATTCGCAATCATGTTAACAATGACCTGTGATTTTCCCGTACCGGGTGGCCCATGAACGACCATGCCTTCGATCTCTTCAATCGAATTGATGATTTCCTCCTGGGATGCATCCGTATCAAGGACAAAAAACTTTTCCTTTTCATCTTTTTGGACTGTTTCAACTGATTTCGATTGACCTTCACCGAGATTATCGGTTGTAAAGGCAGAGGAAGATACTTCCCCAACATTCATCAATTCCCCTGCTAATCCAAAATCAGAAACGCCGTCTTCCATTTGTTGCAGGAAGTCCTCATAGTCTTTTAAAATAGCCGAGTTTCCTTGTGGAAAATGACCGAGAATCGCATAATTATCTAATTGAAACTCTCCCTTTTTAAAGGATGGGATGAGGTCAGAAGTCAGATTTTGAAAGGATTCAAGATCTTGAGCATTTGACCAGTTGATATTAATGTTGTATTTTTTTAGCCACGTTAACCATCCTAGAAAATTCATTTGAGAAGATTGTTCAACTGCCTCATCATACATCTCATCAGGTACATAGAAATTGCTCATTTTTTGCATCGCTAAAAAGAGTGGGCGATTTAACATTGGCTCGGAATCTTCCATTGGATGAAGAACCCATTTTGTTCCATGTTCTTTAACCCTTTCTAACTTTACAGAATGGAGGAACAAAGGAGCCCGTATGTACGTTCCATCAAGCATCGCACCACTTATGAACGGATAGCCGATATATAAATCATATAATCCTGTTTCGTCCTCGATCGATTTTAAATTCCGATAAAGGGTTGTCAATTTCCCAGACAAAAGTAGAGATTCTTCTTCATTTACATTCTGTTTCACTAGTTCAACGTTTCGACTATTTTTAATCAGCGCATCTAAGATATCTTGAGGATTTTTATTGAGTTTACCTACTTCGCTTATATCAAAATTCCATTTGTTATATATCTTTAACATACGAATGGACCGATTCCGCCGACTAATGTCATTCAACCGATCCTTTAAAATCGTTAATTTCTCTTTCAATTTAGATCACCTTATTTTTCAGTTCGTTCAAATACATAGTTTCATTATATACTTCTTTTTGCAAGAATATTTCATCAAGATGGGAAATTGTGGCTGTTTTGAGGAAATGGTATAAAAAGCTCAGGGCATATGCTCTGAGCTTTTTTTGCTATTTTAGTTTAGGAATCTATTCCATTCAATCTTCGGCCGACGTATTTTTTCCACCAAATATTGTATTCCATATAATATATAAGCTTTGTAATGTATATATAGAAAGAACTGAATATAGGATAGCCGATGTAAACGGAGGATTTTAATTTTTTTGAGAAAAGGCATGAACAAAAACGCAAAAACTGCATGAGCGATTGTATTCAGCAACACATACATTTTAAAATTTCCAAACGAAAATCGAAGGAGCCAGATCGACACTGGAAAATATGGCCCAATGTCAAAAGGTAGTTCATCCCTTAGAAATGATTTTGGCTTATCATAAAACACCCAAAATTTCCGTTTATGTCCAATTATATGATTTAAAATTTCAAATATAGTTATGATAATACTTGCTAACGAATACCGTTTGATGCGGTGCTTACCTACTAATAGTAAAGATAACCACGGAATAATGATCATCGCTAAGTTAAATACGACGTGACGTCTTGATGCCATAAGTGAATTTCACCTCGACCTGGATTATTTATACTATCTTAAAATGTCCAGATTTGAAAATAAAATCCAATTATTATTAGCATAGATATTTCTGATTTATTATTTCTTATAAATCAAAAGTCAAAATTATCTGGGTCTGGCCCTACGCGAAGATTTTGATTCAGTCCATGAATAACATCCATTTCCTCATTCGTTAATTCAAAATCAAAAACATTTGCATTTTCGATAATTCGATGTTCTTTTGTAGACTTTGGAATGGTTACCACTTCGTTTTGCAGATCCCATCGTAAAATTATTTGTGCAACTGATTTATTATGCTTCCGCGCAATTTCATGCAGTATATCATTATCTAGCAATTGGCCCTGCATTAATGGTGACCATGCTTCAAGTTGGATACCATTTCGCTTACAAAACTCATGTAAATCATTTTGAGATAATCGTGGATGATATTCTACTTGATTGATCATAGGTTTAATTTCAGCATCTTTCATGAGTTCTTCAAGATGGTGAATTTGAAAATTACTAACCCCTATGGGGTACGGAAACGATTCGAGGATTGAGGGGCCACACAGGGAATAATTTACATTCTATTATTCACCCTCTTTTTCCTCCATTTCCTTTAGCTTGCGATAAAACGCTGCCTGACTAACCTTTGTAATGGCACATATCTCCTTTACCGTTTTATCTGTTGTCTCTCGTAATTCAATGGCATGGTTCATTCCTGGATGTTTATCCGTATATTTTTTTACTCTTCCTCGATATTTGCCCTTTTGCTTGGCCAATTTAATCCCAGAACGTTGCTTCTCTTTAATCATTTCTCGATCTAGCTCACTAAATGCTGCCATTACAGTTAAAAAGAATTTACCAGTAGGTGTCCTTGTATCAATTCCTAAATTAAGGATAACAAAGTGGATGTTCCTTTCACGAAGCTGTTCAACCAGTTGCAGCAACTGAACAGTGTTTCGACCAAGACGATCCATTCGAGTCACAACTAAAGTATCACCAGTAGCAATTTTGGAAAGAAGTTCGTCCAATTGTTGCTTCTGTTTAGAAACACCACTAATTTTTTCCTTTACAATTTCATCTACTCCAAATTTTGTGAGTTTTTCAACTTGGGTATCAAGGTTTTGGTCTTGTGCACTTACCCGTGCGTATCCATAGATCATATTTCGTCCTCTTTTAATATGTATTTTTGATAGGTGTTATTGAGAGTCTATCAAGCTAATGATATCAAGGAACCAAAATTATATCAATAGGGTGTACCTTATTGATAAGAAATGGATGATTGGTTTTTACCGTTCAGTCCATAAATTATTACTTTACTCCAGAAAAAACACCCTATGCATAAAGAAAGAGTGGAATTCTTATTGAGATGTGCCCGATCATGAAAGAAATTAATTTTAAAAGGTTTTCCTTTACAAATTAAGAAAGGATATGTATGACAATTTTATAACCGTAATCGGGTCTTCATAATTATCAAAACCATACAATAATCAACAAGAAATTGATAACCTGTTGAATAGCTGTTGATTGACAATAAAGTTATTTAAAACTGCAAATCCTGTTATTCCATTAATTACGGATTGTGGAGGAGATCCACTGAAGATAATTGGGAATTTATGACAAAATATAAAGAGGGTTATGAAATAATCTAATTAAAAGAGGTTAATGGAACAAGAATGTTCCAAAATATATAGGGGGCCAAGTTCTGTTAAAGAATACTCAACTTTTGGCAGAACCTCCTTATGCATCTTATGCGTTAATATACGGTATTATATAAGTAAAACAATTGGAGGCGATTGTATGAAAGGCTGGCTATTTTCAGGTACAAATAAACCACTAGAATTAATTGAAAAAGAAGATCCACAAGCGATTCCAGGTCACGTTGTGATAGATGTGAAAGCTGCTGGTTTATGCCATTCGGACGTTGCAGCATTACAAGATCCGGGTTGGATGCCACTTTTCCCAAATGGTCCTGTTATTATGGGGCATGAGTTTGCCGGGGTAGTTATTGAAGTGGGTGAAGGTGTAGAAGATATTAAAGTTGGAGACCGCGTCGGGGCTAACCCAATGAATAGAGAAACAAAAGTAACTGCTGGGTATACCTATGACGGCGGGTATGCAGAAAAAGTACGTGTACCTGCAGCTCAATGCGTAATCATTCCTGAAGGCGTTTCCTTTGTAGAAGGAGCTGCTTCAACAGATGCAGGTATCACAGCTTATCGAGCTCTCTTCAGTATTGGACAAGCAAAAGAAGGTACAAAATTAGGAATTATCGGTATCGGTGGACTTGGTCAGTTTGCATTGCAAATGGCGTTGATTAAAGGTTGCGAAGTGTACGCTACTGATGTTTCTCCAGAAGCTCGAAAACTTGCTGAAGAACTAGGGGCTAATAAAGTTTTCGATACTATTCTAGATATGAAAGAAGCGGAATGTGACGTTATTGTTGACTTTGCTGGTTTTGGACAAACAACTGCAGATGCACTGGAAGCTGTAAGAGCACAAGGAACTGTTGTAATTGTTGGTATGGGTAAATTAGAATCCAATATCAATACTTATTTAATGATTACAAAAGAAATTAAGCTTCTAGGAAGTAATGGTGGGTCAGTAGAAGACTTAAAGGGTGTATATGATTGCTTCTCTACTGGAAAAATGAGTCCAACTCTTATCACAATCCCATTTGAAGAGATCGACAAAGGCTTAGAAAAACTCAAAAATCATGAAGTAAAAGGCCGTTTAGTAGCCGTATTTGAATAAATATAAGTTTTCTTTGTAACAAAGGTTGGGACAAAACTCTCCTCTGAAATGAAATAGCCTGTGAAATTTTACAACAAGGAAAATTTCACAGGCTTTCATATTTTTAAAATAAAATTATCCTTACTTAGGTTTCTGATTACCCAAATTTGCACCATTATCATGCTTAAATGTTTGGCCTTTAGAAGGGGCAAATTCTTTCGCAATCTCTTGTTGGCTTTTCGGTTGTGATTTCAATTAAGCAAACGCATTAGACATTCTACTTGCTTGACTGTTTGTAGGAAGGAACTCTTTGGAAATCTCTTCTTGGCCCTTCGGTTGTGATTTCAATGAAGCAAAGGCATTTGACATTCTACTTGCTCCTAGTTTCGATTGACCTTTATTTGTCTGACCACTCTTTTTATTTTTCTCATCATCAAATATTTTCAATGTCATCATCTCCTTCGTATTTAATATGAGAGAAGACGAATATAATTATGTCAAGAAAGGTTTGTCAAAACATCTAGTCGCTGAAAATCTTTTATTGTGCATTATTCAATTCGATATTTTTTGCATTTTTTCATAAATTCGTCTTTATCGATACAACATAAACCCATAACGTTAGTTTCGTGTTTTTCAATATTCCACAATCGGGCGCATATCTATTGTGCTTTTTTCAGTAATAGGCCAGATATCGGAATAAGAATTATCAATAACCTCCTAAGTACGCGGGACATATGATGAATTTATAATCAAAGGTCTTTGGAGGAATGTTTCAATGAATAACACTTTTTATATATCCCCTTATTATTCGAACGCTTATTATGGTCATGGGCCAATATGTAATCATGGTAATATGTTTGATCCTGGCTATGGAAATATGTCGTATGGAATGCGCTATGCAAACCAATATTGGCCATATCCAAACACTCAAGGATATACTGGTACCATATTAAATGACTATGGAAAAGAACCTTTTGTAGTGAATATTAATCAGGCTGCTAGGCAAAACAACACATTCCGAACTACTATATGGACTGGAGATAATCTGCAAGTGACCTTAATGAGTACCAATGTCGGAGAAGATATTGGTCTAGAGGTTCATCCTGACGTAGATCAATTTTTACGTATTGAGGAAGGTCAAGGATTTGTACAAATGGGCGAGAGTAGAGATCAGTTAAACTTTGTAAGGCATGTATATGATGACTCTGCTATTATGGTCCCTGCTGGCATGTGGCATAATTTAACAAATACGGGAAATATCCCGTTAAAACTTTACACAATCTATGCACCACCCGAGCATCCATTTGGCACTGTGCATAGAACAAAGTCAGATGCCGAAGCTATCGAAGGTTAGAGACCTATGGTCTTCTGGAATCGGGCGCGATTGTGGCATAAGGATTTGATTTTTAAACGACTTTATTGTTACTTCCATAATCAGTAACTTCACAAGAAATTAAGCAACTTTATTTTTACACCGTCCACATTTGCGAACGGTGTAATGCGTTTTTTCAGCTTCAAAATTAAACAATTTTATTATCATTACACAATAGCTAGGTTTAATTCATAAAAGACGGTGCAGCTTATATTTAGCATAAAGTTACCATTAATAATATCGCCAATGTTCCTCATCCTATAAAGGAAAAATATATTTGGAGGTAATTTCATGGCACAATTAAGAGATATCATGACACCAAATGTTCTTACAGTTAACGAAACACAGACCGTACAGGAAGCTGCAGCGTTAATGAGCAAATATAATATCGGAGCTATCCCAGTAATAAATAACAGCAGGCAAATTGTTGGAATTGTAACGGATCGTGATATTACCCTTCGTACGATAGCACAAGGAGAAAATGCACAAACTCCAGTATCTCAAGTTATGACTGCACAGCAAATCGTACAAGGTACACCTGATATGGATGTTCATCAAGCAGCAAATTTGATGGCACAGCAGCAAATTCGCCGGTTGCCGGTAACTGAGAATGGACAAATTGTTGGAATAGTTGCGTTGGGTGATCTAGCCGTACAAAATCAATATGCAAACGAGGCAGAACAGGCACTACAAAGCATTTCAACTCCTTCCGCACCTCAACAATAATAAGGGGTTACTTTTATTGCATAAATAATTATTAGTAGAGGCCTCGATCTGTAACACTTTTTATAATAGAAGGGAATCTCAGGTCTTTAGTTAATCCAGAAAAGTTCTGTCATGGTTGGTCATCTCACTTTTTTAAGTTTTGGGAAATTTCGTTTTATAGCTGGATATATTATTTTAAAGAAGACGGAATTGTATGAGATTTCAAGACAAAGTAGTTAATGTTACAGTTGCAGTAAGCGGTATCGGGAAAGAAGTCGTACGAAAATTAGCTAACGCACAAGTTGAAAGTTGTATTAGTTGAAAGGAAGACACAATCAAAGCCGTTCAAGCTTAGCTTGGTTTAACAGAAGAAAATAGCTTAGCAGTAAAAGCAGATGTTTCTAATGAAGAAAGTGTTAAAAATTAAATAGACCAAACAATCTCTAAATTTGGTCGCATTGATTGCTTTGTAAATAACGCAGGCGTTGAGGGTCCAGTTAAACCACTTGAAGAAATTACAGAAAAAGAATTTGATTTCGTTTACGGAAATAACGTAAAAGGCATACTTTTCGGTCTTAAATACGTATTACCGATAATGAAAGCACAAAAATAGGGTGCAATCGTCAATACTTCATCAGTAGCAGCTAATAACGATTCAGTACCAATGAAACGCTATGGGAGCCTGAAGAAGTAGCTAAGTAATTGCGTTTTTACTTTCTGACGAAGCTTCTTATGTAAGCTCATCTTCATTCACTATCGATGGTGCTCTATATAACGTGTAATTAAACGAATAACGATCGCTTGGGCTTTCCTATAAGGATCCTTCAAGGTAAAAATCCTCCAAAATGAAAACGCACGAATGTTGATAACTGCATTCGTGCGTTTTGTTTTTCTTAGTAATTCAGATGAAATACCCCTTTTGGAAATTAACTCTGCTTTGTTTTTCCTTTTAAATAAGAGACACCTAATAACAAAAATGGAATAGGAAGCAGGACAATCATATATGCGTATATATCTAACGTTTTATCTAGCCGATAATGTTCTTTTGACAAATAGTAAGTACCTAGAAATACGAGTAAAACAAGCCCCAAAAACCAACCTCGCTTTATCCACTTTGAAGAAACCTTTGATTCAACTATGTCGTAAGCGATTCGAAGGTATAGGCTGCAACGTATATATGTTCCTACTGCCATTAATAGTAAACCATAAATATCAAAACGATCAATAAATCCCAAACTAATAATTCGTACCGGCTCTAATGCCGGATATACGAAATTGTCAGCCTGCCCTAATCCGAAAATTGTTATACTGCCGGTAGTTGTTGAAAACATCATTAGTGCATTCAACAAGATTCCAATACTCCATAGTAAAAACATTCGTTTTTCACGAATGTTTTGAATGGGCACACATAAAAGTAGCAACAATTCAATCCATATACTAGTGAGAAGCAAAGATCCCCATAATATGGGACTCCAACCAAACTCAAACATGGGTTGAAGCTCACTCCAATCTTTCATCCTCGTGTCCAATAGAGTGACTGTATGCCCTGACACCATAGCAATTATGGATAATACACCAGCCGTTAAGGCGATTCTTTTCATACCTTTTATAGCTACATAGACAAAAAAGATCAAAAACCAAACGAGTATAGCCAACAGAGGGGTCTCAGGCAAAAAAGCAATATAGACGAAATCAACTAACAGAGCAAAAGAGAAAATGGTTAAAAATAAAAAGTAGATAATGAAAACCACCGTAAGCATTGTTCCAAAAAATTTCCCCAATAAATTGTGAAGCATATCAGAGATATTTTCTTTTGGGTATTTAAGCCTCAAGCGATAAATGGAGATTGCAAATATAAATGCTACCGGGAGTGATAGAAATATGGAAATCCAAGCATCTCTTCCGGCAACATCGAGCATTAACGGGAGAATCACGACATGTCCCATGATTGGAAGTGTCATTACTAATAAAAAAAGTGTCTCCCATTTTGTTAACATGACTGTAATCTCCTTCTTCTTTGATCATTTAATTCCTTAGTTTATAAGGGTTGTTATAAGGCTTTTTGTGATGTCTATTTATACTCTTATTTATAAGGCCTTGATGAGTAATGTTCGTATGAACATCAATTATTATATCTGCGTTAGAAAAAATCTCATTCCATTCAGATTGGATATTTTGCCATTGTTTTGGATATTTCCGATAGGTTTCTAGCCCAATTCCTGAAATATCTGTCTTTAATTCCTTTTGAAGTTTATCCAAAGTTAAACGTACGTATTTTTCAGCTAGGTTTGATACTTCCTTTTCAACCTTACTTATCCATTGTTCATTTATATTGCTTTTCGTCGTATTATCAGCTAACGTTCCCTCTATCTCGATATTAAGATGTGCTTTAAGCTGATTTCCAACTAGTGTCGGCTTTATTTTTGTCTCTGATTTCTTTATCTCTACAGAGACCTTCTCCTTCTCATTCAGAGATACAGTTTCACCTCCACTTTTAGCCTTGTTCAAAAGGACATTTAGCCCAACCGTTTCATGTGTATTTAGTTTACCGACCATTTTATCATTTCTAATGACGGCCGTACCGTCTAATGAAGTAATAGTTTTATCCTTTTCTTTTTTTGTTTGAATGATCGGCAGATAGGCATTAGGAATAGGTCCCTCAATTAACTTATAAAATTCATATAATTTTACGGATGTATATTCTGCAATATATTGTGTTTGTTGTTCTAAAGCAGAGACGATTTCAGCTGACGAAAGATCTTCATAAAGTGTAGAAGTACTCAAAATATCTATTGGATTACCTTCTGTAATGAAAAGATAACTATTTAAACGAAACATTTGATCTCGCCGGCTTTCATCAAGGTAGCCAATAAAATCTTCTTTTGCTAATTCCTCACCAATCACCCATAAACGAGCATGATCAAAATAAAGCCTGCGCTTCGCATCTCGTATGAGTGCTCGTGTACCTTGTATTATTGAGTCCGCGTCTCTTTCTAATAGAATATGCTGGCCATTTCCTCCACCCCCTTCTCCACCACCTTGTTCACTTGCTCCAGTTGGTTTTATGATTTCGACGCTGATTCGTAATTTACCGTCAGATTTGTCCAACCCTATTCCATGTACAAGTGCGGAATTATCAAGTTCTTGGCTACTCCAACAGCCCATTAATAAAAATAAAAAAGGGATGATAAATAGAATCCTTCCCATCATTTATCACCTGTCTTAGGTAATGATTTAATTCTAGGCGCACGCTGATTCGGTATGCTTTTTGGTCGATGTTTTTTCCACCTTAACGGCAAACGAATTAGTGAATCTTTCCAATCCTGAAAATAAAAAGGCGCAAATGGCGCCATATAAGGAACCCCAAGTGATGTTAAAGAGATCATATGTGTTAATAAACCAAGCATGACGACAATTAGTCCATATCCCCCAAATAAGCTGCTAGCAATAAATAACCCTATCCTGAGTAACGCAGTAACATCTGCGATTGGAGTAATGACGAAGGCGGCAATGTACGATATAGATACAACAACAATGGTCGGTGCACCAACCAGTCCGGCTGAGACAGAGACTTGTCCAAGAATTAAAGCACCCACAATACTTAAAGCCGAGCCAATTTGTTGAGGAAGTCTAACACCAGCCTCACGGACAACTTCAAACATTAAAATCATCATGAAAACTTCCATTGTAAGAGGAAATGGAACTGTCTCTCTTGCTTGGATGATCGGAACAATCATTTCAGATGGAATCATTACCTTGTGAAAATTAATGGCTGCAATATAAAGGGCTGGTAAAGAAATACTGATTATAAATGAAAAAAAGCGCATCAGGCGAATGAAGGAACTATAATAAGGACGAGAACTGTAATCTTCTATGCTTTTCATATTTTCAAGAAATAGAGATGGAATATACAAACTTACCGGATCTCCGTTAACTATGATCATAATTCTTCCTTCCATTAATAAGGCTGAGGCTACATCAGGACGCTCTGTATTTCCAATAGTAGGAAAGATTGAAAAGGGATGGTCTTCAATGAATTGTTCAATTTCCCCTGAATTATTGATTTCATCCACTTTAATTTGATCTAATCTTTGTTTGAGCCGTTCGATCAATTTAGGATCCACAATGCCCTTTATATATCCCAGCGTTATATCTGTTTGACTAAATTCACCAATTTTTATGGTTTCAAACTGTAAAGAAGGATGTGGAATTCTTCGCCGTAATAATGCAATATTTGTAGGTGATGATTCAATAAATCCCTCATGTGCCCCTCTCACAGCCCGATCTGATTGGGGTTCGGCGATTGCACGAACCTCGTACCCTGGTGCGTTTAGCACCAATCCTTCACTATATCCATCCAGCAATAGTAACGTATTGCCCTTCAGTAGTTGGAATACAGCTTTTTCTAGATTATCTTCATTTTTTATATTAAAAATAGCAATCCTCTCTTTTACTTTTTTTAATTCTTCTCCCTGAGGACTTTCGAGTGATTCCTCGGTCAGTTGCTCTAATACATTATTGAGAATGGCATCTTCATTAATTAACCCATCAACTAAAACTAACAGTGCTTTCAATGAGTGGCCGTCATGTAACGGAATGATGAAATCATGAAAAATGATATCCTCACTTGAATCTAACAGTTGTTTTAGTTTTTCTTCATTTTCATGAACATCCGATGAGAATGAAATTGAATAATTTGATCGTTCTTCTTTTTGTAACTTTTTCGTATTTCGCTTTATTTTTTGCAGAATGGATTCGATTTTTAAACAGCGCATAATTTCAATTCATCCCTATTCATTCTCTTAAAAGTTGTTATTTTATACCTATATTATGAGTTTTATTTCAAATAATATGTACCGTTTTTGGAAATGATAAAGTAATGATTATTAAGTGTTACCAATAATTTACCGGAGCACTATTATGGTTATTAACATAAGAAGAATTATGTTGTCTCTCTTGTACCAGAACTATTCATAACAGGTATGGTGTTAACCTATATTTTGTATGATAGCAATCTTGGTTTTGGTTTATCTTATCAATTTTCACATCCCGGTGGAATTGTCATGACCATTCTGTTTGCTGCTTTATTCTTCTGGAAAGGGAACAAAAACCGGGGAGAAAACTTATCTGCAGATATAGAATTACCTAATAAAGCAACATAAGATGTTGCAAGGCCGAATCAAAAAGGTTTCAGTTTTGGAAATATAGCATGATTTTTTTATAAAAATTCAATAAATGGCACCTTTAATGGAGAATAGTTTTAAAATATTTTAAGAAAACGGGGTTATTATAGTCGCTACTTTTGACTAAACTAAAGAATCCTTCCGAAACAAAAATCCTATTTTAAACGACCGAATATACCTTCATTTTCCAGCATTAAGCTTCTATTTGTTTTACCTTACAATTATTTAGGGAATTCCTTTTCATTAGTGTTTTCTAATAACCAAAGTTCTGGAATGGTAACAAAAATATATCCTTCCTTCTTCAAATATGGAATAAGTTCATCTAAGGCTTTTACTGTTCCTGTTAAGTCTTGTGTCCAATGTCCGGCACTATGCATTAGGACAATAGCTCCAGGGTGAATAGAATCCAACACTTTTTGTTTTACTACGTTTGCCGGTAGGCTTTTCCAATCTTGCGAATCTACAGACCATCCTATACCACGATACCCCATTTTCTCCAATTGTCTGACCTGGTCTTCATTTATAGCCCCATATGGAGCACGAAACAATTCAGGTTTAATACAAATAACCGAAAAAATTTCTTGTTCACTCTTTTCAATTTCCCATATCATACTTTTTACATCTGTGTCCGTTAGTTTGGGATGCCAATAAGTATGATTACCAATTGCGTGCCCTTTACTATATATCTGTTTTACGATATCAGGATAGGTATGCACTCGTGTCCCTAATAAGAAAAAGGTAGCTTTTACCTCATATTTATTCAAAACCTCTAAAATCAAGGGAGTAAATCGAGTGTCTGGACCATCGTCGAAAGTTAGTGCAATCACTTTTTGATTAGTATGTGCTTTATAAAGCATTGTATTTGAATATTTTGCTTGTAATGGGTATGCTACTGAAGCCTGAGCTGAATTAGTGGAATAAGCTAGCCCCACAAATAAGATAAAAAAACCTTGTATAATAAGAAAACAACGTTTATAAAACATGTCATTCCCTTCTTTCTAATACTTACCTTAGTATTGAGTTAAATGCAGTCATTATATCCATCCACTTGTCAATTTTTTAATCAGGCACTGTTTAACTTGATTGTTGATTTTTTGAAAGAAATAAGCATATTCAAATTTAACTTTGAATATGCTTATTTTTCGAATAACCGATAACGAATAAATCAAAGTTGCCAATTTTAAATCAAAAATAAAGCTACGTTGAGGCAATAGGAATGTCGGTGTTTAAATTGAAGCGAATATGTATTCAATTAATTTTACTCTTGTTCCTAATACATGCTCGATCGGGTTCTTATTCATACATATCCCTCACTTTTAATTATTTACCAGTTACTTTATAAGTAAAAGTGTCTATTTAGGGAAACCTCTTACTAATGTTTTTAACTTTATAAAGGAGTTTAAAATGAGAAAGAAACAAAAAGTTAGAAATAGGCATATCGTTTTGATACTAAGCGTTATATTAGTATCCATTTTCAGTAATTCTTGGCGTGAGGTTCCTAAGTATTATAAAAATATGGTTTATGTTAGTTCATTTAATGCAATATATTATTTACTATGTAGAAGACATCTCGTTTGGGAGTTTATTCCTTATAGAGTAAATTGGTTTTTTCTTAGAACAGTCCATACACTAATAATAACTCCACTATTAGTGCTCGTATTCTTAAGCAAAATGCCAAATACCCTGTTTAAACAATTTATTCATTTCATACGGTGGACTATAATAAGTACCGTTGTTGAATATTTGATTCACAAAAAGCACTTAATTCTATATGCTCACGGTTGGAATGTTTTATGGTCAGGATTACTATACGTTAAGATGTTTGTATACAGTCATTTATTTACTAAACGTCCTCTACCTACGTTGTTCTTATCTCTTTGTTCAACTGTTTTTTTTATTTTTAAATTCAATGTCCCTTTGAAAATCAAGCGCTCTTCAAGGTACTTTGAACCATTAGTTGATTTATATTACCATACATCTTTGAAGGATTTATTTACGAGGAAAAAATTATAATTGAGATTATTCTCTATACAAAACGTAAAGAAACAAGTCATGAGATTATCTCTAGAAATAAGAGATTAAGAAAAGTTTACGACAAAAAACGAGAAAAAGGAAAGCCTTTTGGATTAGCCATATATGGCGGACTCCATCGTCAAGACACTTTTTTCAATAAATAAGGTGGGGTCGGTCTTATAGTCTTTATAAGAGCTAAAATGGAAATAAGAGTAAGAGGTACTCTCATTGCCATAAGGGAAGGTTGACCCTCAACATTTTTTGAGGAAATCCATCCTAATTGAAACTTCCTTTTCAGAGGTGGTTCTGTCAAAGGCGAGCTTGCGAGTGCATGCCTTTACCCTTGACAGGTTCTCCTGTGAAAAGGATACTCTTTAGTTGGATGGATTGAATTTCCTTTCTTGGTGTCTAGTTTTATGGGTCCATTATAATAATCGCTTGTGCGAATAAGCTCTTACATTGGATTTATGCATTATTGAGAAGTAAAACGACTTTTCGAAATATAGTTTAGAAAACACATCTAGGGAATCAAAACAAAACCTTCCAATTGGAAAAAGGAAGGTTTTTTGGCATACTCATTTTTTGCTGGATCAATTAATTCTTTCTAATTTTCCTGTCTCAACATGGAACAGACAGCCAATAACCTCAATGCCTTCCCCATATTTTTTGTAAACTGGATGACTTTTTAAATTTTCTATTTGTTGTAATATATTCTGTCTGGAATACTCTTGTTCAGACAGATTACATGTTTCTGGTAATCCTTTTTTTATTTTTGAAATCCAACTCTTTAACTCTTTTTCGTTATTACCGCTACAAGCAGCTGTTATCCCCCCGCAGCTAGTATGCCCTTTAATAACTATTTTTTTTACTTTTAAATGCTTTAGTGCATAATACAAGCTTGCATTCAAGCTTGCATCATCATCAGTAACTTGATTTGCAATGTTTCGGTGAACAAACATACTCCCCAGTGGCATGTTAGCAACAATAGAAGGACTGACCCTAGAATCAGAACAAGCTATTACAAAGTACTCTGGTGATTGCCCTTCTTTTAACCTTTCAAAATAATGAGGATCCTCTTTTAATATACTATTAACAAACCCTTGATTGTTATCAGCCATTATTTGCTTACTCATGAGATCACCCCAAGTTTTACATTTCAAAGAGCCTGATCTACAGACAGAAAATCAATTTTCCCCTTGTACTTTTTATCTAATCCTGCTTTTCTAAAAAGTTCATAGACTGGTTGTTTAATTCCAGCAATATAAAACTCTATATTAGATTTTTTGTAGCCTTCTATGATTTTTGTTAATTCGTCAAGCGCAATAGCATCCATTGAATTAACCCCCGAAAAGTCTAGAATGACTTTATTAATGTTTGCCTTTTCAAGGATAGCTTGTTGAAGTTTTTCTTCAACAAATGCGATGTTCGCAAAATATAACGATGCATCTATTCGGTATATTAACAAGTTCTCATATGTTTTGGCATTTGGATAATACTTCACATTCTTAAAAATATTTTGATCACTAAGATATCCTAATTCAGCTATATGAGGATATGCACTTCTCCAAATAAACAGCAGTAAGGATACACCGATTCCAACTAGTATTCCTTGTTCAATCCCCAATGTAAGAGTTGCTATAAAAGTAATTAGTAATGTCCATCCATCTGCTTTTTTTACCTTGAATAAATGAACTGCTTCCTTTGCATCAATTAATCCATACACAGCAACCATTATAATTGCTGCTAATACAGCTTGAGGAAGAAAGTAAAACAACCCTGTAAAGAATTGAAGCGTAATAAAAATTAATACTGCTGTAATAATAGAAGCAAGACCTGTTCTAGCTCCTGCTTGATAGTTTACTGCTGTCCTTGAAAATCCTCCTGTAACTGGAAAAGCAGAGAAAAATGACCCAAAGATATTTGCCAGGCCTAAACCATTTAACTCTTGATTTGCATTAATTTTATATTTTTCTTTATTGGCAATTGACTTTGCAACTGCGACAGATTCCATAAAACTGACAAATGAAATCGTCAATGCAATCGGTAGTAAAGCCGTAATTGCCTCTATATTAAACATTGGAATTGAAAATGCTGGTATTCCATTCGGAATATCACCAACAATCTTAACACCAACTTGGTCTAATTGAAGAAAACGAACTACTAAAATACCCAAAACTACAACAACTAATGGTGCTGGAAATTTAGGTGCCATTTTTTTAAGTAATATAAGAATGATAATACTCCCTAGGCCAATTAAAAATGTTACCATATTTATTTCATTGACTTTCATAATTGCATTACTTATGATAACAAAAATCGAACCTTTCGGAATATCGATTCCTAATAGATTTTTTAACTGACTAAGACCAATGATGATTGCAGCTGCAGATGTAAACCCACTTATAACAGAATGTGATAAAAAGTTAACAAGAAAGCCTAGGCGGGAAAGTCCTAATACTAATTGGATCACACCTACCATCAAAGCGAGTAGCAGTGCATATGCAATATATTCATCTGTCCCTGGTTTTGCAAGTTGAGACACACCTGTAAATACTAAAAGTGAAACCATCGCAACTGGTCCAACTGCTAATTGTCTAGAAGATCCAAATAGTGCATAAATAATCAAAGGGATCGTTGAAGCATACAATCCTATAACAGGAGGTAAGCCAGCCAACATCGCATAAGCCATTCCTTGAGGAATTAACATAATAGCTACAATTAGACCAGCTGATAAATCTCCTCTTAAATCATTTTTGTTATAATGACCTAGCCAATCAATAGACGGGATCAGTTTTTTTAACATGATCTCTTCCCCCCTTTAAATACGAATTCTACAATTAGATTTCAGGCTGTTGACAAACGCTTGCTTTCTTCGTTGTCTGCCTTCAACTGTGTTCATGATCATTTCGAGAACCTCTGCCCACCGCAAGGCTTCGCCTCAAAAGGAAAACGCTTTCAACTAGCCTGAAATTTATATAAAATGAACTTTATCTATGCTCAGGACTATTTTTCTTATATTCAATAGTAGTTTGTAAATGTGGATAAACCTCTTTTTTTATATGACCTTCAGGACATGACTTGACATACATACTCTTCATCCATTTTTGATCCGAAATTACCAACTTTTTTCCACAAACAGGGCAACGTTCTTCCGTAAGACTTTTAATAAGATTTCCCACAATATTCACCTCTTCCTAGTTTCCTTGAAACATTTTTCCGGAAATGAATAGGGTACTTTTTGACATTATTATGGAAAGAATTAAATCCTACAAACTAGTAAAGATATAATTTTTACTAATTTAATTTGAAAGTTTGGCTAATCCTATAATTAAATTAATATAGTTTTCTTTTTAAGAAAAGGGTATCTTGATGATACCCTCAGCCTTTTTTTATCCAAAACTTAAATATACCGTTATCCTCTTGAACTTTTAGAAATTCATGACCACCTGATTTTGCCCAAGCTGTCAGGTCATTTTTAGCCCCTTTATCAGTTGCATGGATCTCTAAAACTTCTCCAGACGCTAATTCATTCATTGCTTTTTTCGTTTTTACAATAGGCATCGGACAAGCTAAACCTTTTGCGTCTAAAGTTTTATTGACATTCATTTCTTGTACCCTCCATATTTTTGAATTTTGTTAAACTTGACTGTGAAATTTTCTCTTAACTGTACCCGAACTCTGTCCTTCATTACAGGAGTCCTCTTAAGCGCATGACATGCATATGAAGATCAGTCCGTATGATGGACTGCACAACGGTTTGGACCAATTTCTAATTCTTGCTTTCTTTCAACATCGGCTTCTTGAACACCACGGTTAATCATAATAATTTCTTCAAAGTTAGGTGGTTTTACAGAACTTGCTGATTTTTCAACATCGTTTAAGAAATCCTCTCTTGTTGCATTGAACATTTTCTCATTACGGGTACGGATGTTACCTAAAGTATCGCCAATGTAACCTTCTGCATTCAGCTCTTCGTCAAAGTCAGCATAATGTGCTGGCAATACGATCACATCATCTGCAATTTCAGATACTTTATTAAACACAGTGTTATATAAGTCGTTTGCCCATTCTCTTACTTTATTTCCTAAGTCAGGACGGCCTAGCCCGCTTACGAAAATAGTATCACCAGAGAATAATAATTTTTTGTTTACAAAAAATGATACACTTCCTGGTGTGTGTCCAGGTGTTTTCACTGCAAGCACTTCTAATTCAATATTTTTAAATTCAATTTTCTCGTGTTCTTCAAACGGTTTGAAATCAAAGATTGCCCCTTCACTTTTCATAAGGTAGTACGAAGCACCTGTTTTATCTGCTAATTCTTTACCGCCGGAAATGTGATCTGCATGTAGATGTGAATCAACAATATGAGTTATTTTTGCTCCCTCTTTTTTTGCAGCTTCAATATACTCATCCACAAAACGTGCTGGATCTACAATTAATGCTTCATCATCTGAAACAACCATATAAGATAAACAACCTTTTCCTACGCGTACAAATTGATAAACTTTTATATCTTCATCTTCGTAAACTTTTGCTTTATATAAATGCTCACTCCAGGACTTCATTCCACCGCTTAAGTAAGCTGTATCAATCCCTTCATCAGAAAGCATTTCCGCTACCATCATAGATGAACCTTCTTTTGCACATACGACTAAAATTTCTTTATCTGATGGAAGTTTTGACAAAATCCCTTCGACTCCATCAAGTAATTCAAAATATGGAATATTTAAATACTCGAAGTTTTCACCTTCAATTTTCCAATCGTTAAAATCACTCACATTACGAACATCTAAAATAAATAAGTTTTCTTTATTTAACACCTTATCCGTTACTTCTTTTGCTACCAGTTTACGTACTGCCATTTTTAATTACCCCCATAGGTATTATTTTGGTTAAAATTTTTTTGTAAGTTGATTAGAATGTTAATGTTACATCAGAGTCTTTTGCAAACTCTAAAAATGTTACTGCTCCACCGACTTCAATGCCCTCTACAAAAGCTTCTTTTTCTAATCCCATAACATCCATTGTCATTTGACATCCAATAAACTTAACACCCATTTCCAAAGCCATCTCCACCAGTTCTGGAATAGATGGAACATTAGCCTTAGCAAATCCCTCTGCAAAGTGTTCTTTACCCTCTGGCATAGGAAGTTGCTTGTATGCATCTTTATGAATTAAGTTTAATCCTTCAAATGTAAAGAAAATAGCTACTTCTTGATCTGTCGCAGCAGCTGCTGTTGCGATATTAAACACTTTATATGCATCAAATAATCCACCATTACTTGCGATGATTGCTACTTTTTTACTCATTCCTCATTCCTCCCAGTTTTTAATGCCAACATAATATTATTTGGATCAAAGCCAACAACCCACTTACCATTAACTTCTGTTTGAGGCACTCCCATTTGCCCTGTTTCGTTTACAAGTTGGTTCATTATCTCTGGTTTGGTTTCAACATTTATCTCTTTGAAAGGAATATTTTGATCTACTAAAAAGTTCTTTAGCATAACACAATATGGGCAACGTGTGGTAGTATAGACTGTCACTGTGTTCATATTAATACCTCCTATTTGCTTAAAGTTTCCTTCTTTCCTGTCCAAGCACTCATGCCTGGAACTATATTAACCACATTAGCAAAACCCTTTTCAGCTAATTTTTGAGAAGCAAGATCACTGCGGTTTCCTGTTCGGCATACCACATAAATTTCATCATCTGTGTTTAATTCGCTTAGACGCTCTTCCAGTTCTCCTAAAGGAATAGAAATAGCATTAGGAATATGGTTAAATGCATATTCAGCTGATTCTCTTACATCAAGAACCACGATGTTTTCATTAGCATCTAGCTTCTTTTCAAGTTCTTCATTGCTAGTTACATTAGGATGTTTTCTTTCAATTAAACCATCATTAGATGATTTTCTTAGATAATGTTTTAGTACTTCTCCTTCTTCGATTGTCCCAAGATACTGATGACCAGCACTGTTCGCCCAAGCTTGAATATCAGCTTTTGACCCTTTATCTGTGGCTTGAACTTCCAAGACCTGACCAGCTTGTAAATCATTCATTGCCTTTTTTGTTTTCACGATTGGCATTGGGCAAGCAAACCCTTTTGCATCTAATAAAAAGTCTGTTTTTAATGATTCCATAATATAAAAGCCTCCTATTTTTACCCTGATGGGTATTTTATTAATTAAAAAAATTTACTTAGTTTCGCCTTCCCATGCAAGCATCCCGCCTGACATATTAATCACATTAAATCCATGACTTTCAAGAAATTGAGATGCCCGAGCACTTCGTGCACCAGACCGACAAACCATGATATATTCTTTAGCCTTACTTAATTCATGCATTCGGAATTCTAATAATCCTAGTGGAATATGAATGGCTCCTGGAATTTTTCCAGTCTCAACTTCATCTACTTCACGAACATCAATTAAGTTTAATGGTTTACCTTCTAACAGTAAAATTTCTACTTCTTTTGCAGTTAATTGCTTCATTCTTTTTCCTCCCTTTATCTCCAGGCGCTCATACCGCCCTTTACATTCGTCACTTTTGTAAATCCTAATTTTTTAAGCATTTTACTAGCCTTTTGACTTCTCATTCCACTTTGACAAATGACAATTACTTCTTTGTCTTTTGTCAGCTCCTTCTCTGCTTTTTGTGCAAGCTGATGAATTGGGAGATTTTTAAATCCTCTAATACTATTCCCCTTAAATTCCCCTGGAGTTCGGACATCGACAAATTGTTTATTCTTATCTTTTAATTCATTTTTTAGATCTGATGTTGAAATCTGTCTAACACCTTTGGCCGGGATTATTCGATTTATGATAAAGAATAGAAAAAGTGCAATCACTAAATAATTTAGATATTCCAAACCTAGTCCCTCCTTCATGAACGGGAAATTTCCCCTAACTGATTTAGATAAATAAGTTCACGTTACCATCTTCTGCATCAGCTAAATACGCAGCAACCCCTGCATATTCGATATTATCCAAAAGCTCTTCTTTTTGTAGCCCTAATAAATCCATTGTCATCGTACACGCAACAAGCTTTATATCTTGCTCTTTTGCCATTTCGATCAAATTTGGTAGTGGCATTGCATTATGTTTTTTCATCACATCTTTAATCATTTTAGGACCGAAACCTGCAAAGTGCATTTTGGATAGCCCCATCTTATCTGCGCCTCTTGGCATCATTTTTCCAAACATTTTTTCCATGAAACCTTTTTTTACTACAATATTCTCATCTTTTCGTAAAGCATTTAATCCCCAGAATGTATGGAAAATGGTTACTTCGTGATCATAGGCAGCTGCACCGTTTGCAATAATATACGCTGCCATTGCTTTATCATAATCTCCACTAAATAATACAATTGTTGTTTTTTTGTTTTCTGTCATTATTTTATCACTCCTCAGTTAATATTTTACTAATACCCCTATGGGTATGATAATAACTAAAATAAAAGAGGGTGTCAACCCTTTTTTTATCTATTTTTCACAAGCAGATTTACGGCTTCTCTTACTAGTTCTTCAGTATTCTTTTCACCACTTTGCTCTGCATAACGTACACAATCCACTAAATTAGAACTAACCACAACCCCAATTGTACGATCAATGGCTGTTCTTGCTGCAGATAACTGGGTGATGACTTCTTTGCAGTCCTTATTTTCTTCCATCATTCTTAAAATTCCTCTTAACTGTCCTTCAACCCGTTTTACTCTATTTTTAATTTGATCATTATAATCCATGTCCTTACCTCCCTTTAACCATTCGTTTCTATTTTTAAAAAGTTTTCCTTAAAGGGTAATTTGTTATGATCAGCTATTCTATATCCGACGACCCGAAAACCCCTTTGTCTTAAAAAGTGAATTCCAATAATTTTTTCGAGTATGCCTGATACAACTACATGTTTGGAATTTCATTAAAGTTTCTCTTAAGATAGGCAGTTGGAATATTGATTGTTCCTTTGTCGATAAAAGGAACAACATTAACAAGTACTATATTATACCCATATGGGTATAATGTCAACTAGATTAAATAATAGAGTGGGTAGATCAATACATATTGAAAGTGGTTGATAAATGCCGTCTACTGAGGAATAGGTGTTTCCTTTTCAAAGAAAATAAAATAGCATCGATATTCGAGGCTTATTTTATTATTTTTTATATAGAACTATTGTTACTAATTTAAATACTACTATTTATACAACTAATTAGCCGATCTTCAATATCCTGAGCAAATTGTTTCATCTTTTCATCATTCAGAAGACTAATGAGTGCTGTTGGTTTGGGCATCCCAATTTTCGTTTTTCCATGGTTGTCATCATAAACAACTATTTTACAAGGCAAGAAGTATCCAGCCATTTCGTTTTCATTTAACACTCTCTGTGCTTCATGTGGGTTGCATACTTCGAGCACTTTAAACTCTTTATGGAATTCTAGACCCTTTTCCTGGAACTTTTTCTTAAGATCAAAACTCCATAAAACACCAAATTTTTCTTCTTTTAAGCTTTCCTCCAGACTTTTAATTGCTTTTTCCATATTTTTATCTGTAACAGCCGTATAATCAAACATAATTATCTTCCTCCCTGAGTCTATTTCATATCAATTGAAATAACTTAATCGCTCGTTTCAAAGAAATAACATTTAGAATTGCTAAAATTAATTTGCTTTTAGAATTCTCTTACATTCACCAAATGCTTTTTTTCATATCAGGTATTTTATTTATAACAAATGTCATGATTACTTTGTTTGCACTATGGTCTTTTAGCTGTATGTTTTCCAAATCACTTTAGATATATTAAATAATTTGGCGTTTTTCCTGATCTGATCTTTCCTTTAATAACTCCAACATCTTAGGTTCAATATCAACAGCATAAACAGTTGGTAGGCTATTGACAGTTTCGTGCAATCAAGTGAAAATAATATTTATAATTTACTTTACCATAAATACCTTATAGCCTTTAAAGCGTTCCTCATTAATTTGGGCCGATTGCGGAACAAACTAACATTCAATTCTGCTAATCAACAGCTTCTTCTTTTTTATTAACTTTGAACTCTCTAACAGATTCTAGCAAGCTATCAGATTTCCTTTCTCCGAGGTTTTCAAGAAAGTCAATAAATTCTCCTTCGCCATTTTCATCGCCAAAATCGTCCATTAAGTCATTAAGTTCCCATTCAATAGTCTGTAACTCTAGGGTTGAACAGGTGTTTAGGAAGTCCATCGTATCATACATATCATTACGAAGTTTCGTATAAATCTCCCACGAGTCTTCTTCCCACCATCTTGAATCTCTTCGGTTCATCATCCAGCGAATTTTATCAATAACTAGCATTAAGGTCACTCCTTCACCTTGTTAAATGCATACTTTTTTCCCTTGCTACAGGCACCTCAAACGGAAGATTAGGAGGTTTACGGTTTAGATCAATGCGGTATTTGCCGAATCGATTGACGTGAGCTGTAACATAGGGGCTTAAATAGGAAATCAGCTCTTCATCATAATCATTTCCGTCTTGCATGTAGTCATGGAGAATACGAGATAAAGAGAACACATTATAAAAGATAAGACAATTGGCCACTAGGTGGTTATATTTAATGACCTTACGCTGTTTTTCCCTGTCATTCTCAGCGATAATCCCTTCGCCACCAAAGAATAGCCACTTGGTAAACCCATTAAAAGCTTCACTTTTATTGGTAGCTGCTTGAATCGTTCCTCTCAGTTCCTCGTCAGCCATATATTTTAATAAAAACATCGTTCGTATCACTCTTCCAAGCTCGCGAAACGCCTGATACAGCTTATTCTTTTTGCTGTATGTACCTAGTTTATTAAGAATGGTAGATGGGGTAATTTTACCTGACTGGATCGACATAGCAACTCTAATCATATCCGGATAATGAGTCTCAATGAGCTCCCAATCGATTTCTCCTGAAAAAAGATCATCAATATGCTCATATACCTCTTCTTTACAAGGACGAAATAATTTTAAATCTTTCCAATTACGAATTCTGGGCATTAACTGAATACCTAGTAAAGAAGAAAGCCCAAAGACCGTTGTACTCTGTCCTTGAGTATCTGAATGGAGAATTTCAGGTCGAATTTCGGCTTTATCATTCATCAAAATATCTAAAATATGAATCCCTTCCCATACTCCGCAAGGAATAAAATTGCTGAATAAAGCAATATAGGTATCCGAAACATGATAATAGCCAATTCCGCCATATCCTCCATAGCGAATATGGTTTTCGGATAAAAGATTTTGCTCATATAAATCCCATTTGGTTCCATCGGCTGAAGCTCTCTTTCCATCACCCCAATATTTTGGAAGATCGAATTGGTTATAGGCATTAATAATATATTGAATCGCTTTGTCTAGGTTTTCTATAGTTACATGACGTTGATTAATCCAAGCTATTTGTTTTCTGTCTAGACTTCCTATTGATCGAGCTGCTTGAGTCGGTCCTAAATTACAACCATAGCAAAAGGCATTTGTAATATACCGTTCAACGGCATTGTCTAATTTCGCTTCATGTCCTGAAATGGGACCAAAAAAACGGGTCCAATTTAACCAGTATTCAGTATCGGCCAACATATCCAGTACATTGATTGGTTCTAAGTTTTCGGCTATATATCCTTCAAACTTCTTTAATTCAGTGGGGATTTTTTTCTTCTTTAACTTTCCAATCACAACTTCGCCATTTTCAATTCGTACCTGTTCATTGTGAGGAAAGGATTGATCTGTTTGGCTTGTAACTTGTTTAAAATCTTGCTGTGTCTTTCTAACGAAATCAGTTCCAGAAACAGGCAAATTTACATGCTTGCAAAAATCGGCTAAATTCTCCTCATAGTCTTTCCATGTAATAAGCTGCTTTCGGTAATCTGCATATTTTTCACTTCCTTCTATATATAAGTCTCCTGCTTTTAGCTCTAGCATAATTTGCGACAAGACGCATACTTCAAAGTGACGGCGATTGATTTCATCAGGCATTTTTTCCTTCTTCTTTTTAGGACTAAGCCATCGCCACCAGGAATCAGGAATCCAAGACAAGTCTAATAAAGATGTTATATCCCAGTCCTTTCGCAACTTTCCATTCTTTTCAATATGAACAATTGATATGTATTCCTTTTTCGTATATTGATGAGAGAGGAGAAAAGAAATCGCCTCTTCCAATGCTTTATCTTGTGTTGTTGAACGAAGTGGAATGGATTTAAGAATTTTAAATAATGTAGCTCGGTGGCTTTTATAGAATTGCCATAGGAATAGATAATAGTTGTCTCCACTAAGGGCTAAATGGTTTTCGCAATCTTGTAACACTTGCGCTTCTTGCTCTTGGAGTACCTTTTGCATCTCCTGAATTTTTTCTTCAGGGCTGCCTTCCGTTTGATAAGCAAGTAGTAATTCCTGGAGGGTTGATATTAACGAATCCGTACGTTTTTGTGTTTTTTCTTTATGATCCTTTAAACGTTGACGGCCTTTTTTATGAATGCTCATCATCCTTTTAATGAGCATTTCTCCAATATCATCTAATATTTTTGACAATTGCATTGATACAAAGGAAAGCGCAAGCGCATATCTTTTTTTAGACTCCATTTCCATCATACGAGAGGCACCTAACGTTTTGGCTTCAGCTGCCATTTGTTTTACTTTGATATAAGGAATATCTTCAAGGAAATCGGTCGGAATGTGCTGGTTTATTAACCAATTCCGACGTACAATTAAATTGTTGAGGTGTAATAAAGTAGCTCTTTTCGCGTCCTCCTTCAGTTCATTCCAAGGACTGTAAGCAGTGCCCTCGGGTACCTGAAAAAGGTGATCTATATTCTTTTTTTGTTCATCATTTAGTGCATGATCAATCTGATGATAGATGGCACGATATGATTTAGTTCGAACATCATTGGCTGCATCTTTTAAGGTATTATAGACAGGTAATTCGTATCGTTGACGGATTAATTCTTCAATGGCAGCATTAACTAGATCGGCCGGGTCATCCTTGTTAAATGCTAGTTTGCTCATTGTATCAATCAAAATTTGATGGGCCTCATGATCAAATGGCCGAAGCTGAAGGTAATCCCGAACAAAGCGAAAATGCCGTTTGGCAGTTCTTGTTTCACTATACGTTTTCCACTCTTCTTTCGCAGGCAAAGGCAAGTATGCTTTTTTCGCAATATGTCTGATAATGGCTTCTGGAACATCGACAATACGGATAAAAAATCCAAGCTTCTGTACGGTTTTGATTAAAACAAGTAAGGCTAATTCCTGCAAAGTGCCTTTAGACTTAACCTCTGCCCATTCTATTTCATTCATCACTGGGGTGTACACTTCTTCCAAATCTTTCTCGGTCAGATTACTCTTAAATCTGGGGTATATGGTATCCTGAATACTTGGCAAATCATATCCCACCTTTATCTGAATTTTTAGATTCCCTATTTTATAATAAATAAAAACCTATCGTTTTGATAGGTTCGGTTAAATTATCCATTATTTTCCATAGTGGCCCCTCAATGTGCGAATCGTTTCCGTACCCCCTATTGCTTTTACGCGCCCTTCTTTGTATAGAGTTTCTAGAGCTCTCCAAGCTTCTTTAAATTTTCCTTCAACAGGCCAGTGAATGAGGTATAAATCTAAATACTCTAATCCAAGTTTCTTAATACTTGTCTCATAAGAAGCAAGTGTTGATTCGTATCCTAGATCTGCATTCCAAACTTTAGATGTTACAAATAGTTCTTCTCGAGAAATCTGTGCTTCTTTTAGACCTTCTTGAATCCCTTTTCCAACACCTTCTTCGTTCCTATAAATCGCCGCTGTATCAACACTTCGATACCCATTTTTTATTGCCGTTTTTACTGAATTGATTAATTCAGGTCCCTCTTCTACTTTAAAAACCCCAATACCAAACCAAGGCATTTTTACACCATTATGCAAAGTAGTTGTATCTTGTAAATGTTTAGCCATTTTATAAAACCTCCGAATAATATTTTTTTAGTTACTAAGACTATTAATTTTTGTTATATTTATTTGATCTTTTCGTTCTAAAGCTGCACTTATACCTGTTAGGACAGCAGCAATTAATACCATCAACGCACCAATCCACGAGGTGTGAATCAATCCGATTGAATCAGTTATTAACCCACCTAAATAGGAGCCGATCGCAATCCCTGCGTTAAATGCTGCAATATTTATTGCAGATGCTACGTCAACTGCACTTGGGACAAAACGCTCTGCTAGCATGACAACATAAACTTGTAACCCTGGCACATTCATGAAGGCAAATATCCCCATTAATAGGATCGTAAGTAGCCCTGCAATTTTAAATGGAGCTGTGAACATCAAAATAAATAATACGACTGCTTGTACAATAAACATATAAAACAATGCGCGAACTGGATTATGATTTGACAGTTTTCCTCCAATCATATTCCCTATTGCAATAGCAACCCCATAAATGAGTAAAATAAGAGCAACAGATTCTTCTTTATATCCCGTAATATTTTGGAGTAATGGTGATAAGAAAGTGAAAACAACAAATGTTCCACCATACCCTAAAGCGGTAATAATGAAGATAAGTAATAAACGACCATTTTTTACGAGCTTAAGTTGATCTCGAAAGGTTGTTTTTACACCTTTTCGCAGATTGGATGGCACTAAAATGCTATTTGCAATCAAAGCAATGATACCAGTAATAATAATTACGAGAAATGCTGCTCTCCACCCGAGTTGTTGTCCAATAAAAGTCCCAAACGGAACACCGGTAACAGTCGCAATTGTAAGTCCGGTAAACATAATGGATATGGCACTCGCTCTACGATTTTCAGGAACTAAATCAGCAGCTATTGTAGAACCGATTGACATAAAAACACCATGAGAAAACGCAGATATGACTCGTGCCACTAGTAATAATCCGATTGTAGTTGAAACAGCAGCAAGGCTATTGCCAATAATAAATACAATCATGATCCAAAGTAAGAGCGTCTTACGAGACATTTTTGATGTTAGGGACGTTAAAATAGGAGCCCCAAATGTTACCCCTAAAGCATATATCGATACAGTTAACCCGGCTGTGGTTACTGGAATATTTAGATCCGCAGCGATAAGTGGTAATAAACCAACGCTGATAAATTCAGTTGTGCCTATCGCGAAAGCACTAACTGCTAAAGCAAGTAATGCAAGTGTGCTTGATGTGTTTCCTTTAGCCACGATGTATCCTCCTCTTTGTTCTTCTGTAATAAATAACTAGTCTGTTCGGCCGACAAATGCTATTATGTGTGATAGGTTTTAAAATGAAAAGTACGCACTTTTTTGTAATATAGACACCAAAAAGTATTATAGGTACTTTTTAGTACCTATAGGCAGGAGGAATAAAAGATGGAAAAAAAGAAATACAATATATCTGTTGAAGCAACACTAGAGGTAATCGGTGGTAAGTGGAAATGCGTGATCCTTTGCCATCTTACACACGGGAAAAAAAGGACGAGCGAATTAAAACGACTCATGCCGAATATCACTCAAAAAATGCTTACACAACAATTAAGGGAACTTGAAGAAGATGGAGTCATAGATCGGATAGTTTATAATCAAGTCCCACCAAAAGTGGAATACCAATTAAGTGAATATGGAAAAAGTTTAGAACACATCTTAGATTCATTATGTGCGTGGGGAGAAACGCATATTGTTAAAGTTTATGGTGATAAATCAGAGGTTTTAGAGGAAAACATTTTAAATAACTAATTTGATTTCAGAGTAAACAAAAAAGCCGATCATACTAGTCTTAATGTCAAACTAGTATGATCGGCTTTTGAATTTTTTAAAAGGTAAAAGTCTATTTATTAGTTGCTGTAATATCTCCACTGTCTGTTTCTAGTTGAATTAAAACTATTCCTTTTCCAACAAGGGCATTATTCTGATACTTATCAAATAAATTAACGTCTCCGGAGAACGTACTTACTTCAAATTGAACGTCGGTTGGTTCTTTTTCTGTCTCAATTTTAATATCACCACTGAATGTTTTACTAAAAATGCCTTTAGAAATCTCACTAGTTGATATAAAGACGTCTCCACTGTCTGTTTTTGTATTCAAAGCACCATTTATCTTATTTAATTTAATATCACCGGAGAACGTAATGGCGCCAAATGATGTAACAGGAGCATCCTGGACATATAGATCACCACTGTCCGTTTTCGTTTCAATAGCACCTTGAACTTTTTCCATGTGGATGTCACCAGAAAATGTTTTGACTGCCATTTCCTTAGAAGTTATATTCTCTAGTTTCACATCTCCACTATCCGATGATAAGTTTATTTTTGTTGACTGAAGGTCTTCCACCAATATATCTGATGAGAATCCTTTTATGTTAACCTGTTGATACATCTTATCGGGTGCAAATATTTTTAATGTCAACGCGGGGATATAGAAATTAAAATTAAACCATTTTTCATTTTTAGATTGCAAAGAAATGGAGAGAGTTTGACCATCTTCTTCTACTGAAAATTTTTGAATCTGTTTTTCTGCACCTCTACCAACGAGTTCAACCCTAGCTTTTTCCATGGTGGGGACAGGAATGAGCTCGATATCAGTGCTATCTACATTTACTTGAATGGATTTGATCATCTCATTTTCAATTGGTTTGGTTTCATGGATCGTAACTTCCTTATTTATCGAACCATATGTCACAGCACTACCGATTCCACCTATAATGACTAACAATAGGGCTATGAACGATAATTTTTTAACCATGATTGGTCCCACCTTTCACAATAGATAAATTAAATTTCAAATAGCGTAGAAATACATTTTTCACACCATTCGATGCATAATACATTCCGATCAATATGAATAAACCAATTCCACAAAATGCAAGGGAAAAGAATACATCATACCATTCAAAAATGTCAGGATTGACGATGGTATTTACGATTACTAACAATGGACTCAACACCCCTGCTACTCCTGTTATCCAACCAGCCAGTAAAAAGGAAAGTACGACAAGAAATGGACCAAGCACAATAACTAAATTAACAAAGCCTAGACCAATCACTGCCCATACGGCCCTGAACATATTTCGAGTAGTTGTCGTTGTTTCCATTTTCTCTATATGATAATTGGCCAATAATTCTTTTGCCAATTGTTTAGGTGAACCTAAGGAAGTTGCAATTTCAGTTTCCGTTTTTCCTTCCTCTATACCAATTGAGAAATACTCCTCATAATCTTGTAAAATATCGTCTTTTTCATCATTTGGTAGCCGACTTAGATGCCTCTCTATTTCTGATAAAAACTGGTTTTTATTCATGGTTGATCCCCTCCTTAATTAACTGGTTGACTCCTTCCGAGAACTCCTTCCACTCTCCTACTAATTGGTGCAAGTATGTCCGTCCTTTATCTGTCAGTCTATAATACTTTCTGGAAGGTCCTTCACTGGATTCTTGAAGATATGTTGTAAAATATTCTTCCTTTGTTAACCTTCTTAATAATGGATAAACCGTTCCTTCTGAGATTTCAATTTGGTTGGAAATCTTCTGTACAAGCTCATACCCATATCGATCTTTCTTATCCAGCAATACAAGCACACATAGTTCTAAAACACCCTTTTTAAATTGAACGTTCAATGCAGTCACCTCAACTCTTTACCATTTTCTATACGACAACATACACTACTATGTAATGTACAGTACCTAGTCATAAAATATAGCCATTGAGTACAATATAACACCATCTACTATACATTGCAAGGTACTGTCGTGGAGATTAGCTTTATGCATTTTAGACAAACCCAAAAAAGCAAAGACAGAATCGAATGTTTGCGTCTTGGCTAGTGTGTTCTGGGACAAGTTAACATGAACGAAACTAGCCCCTTGTCGTAATCCCGTAGGTTAATTTGGTTAGACTGTTTAACGGAGATTAAAAAATCAAACCAAATCAGAGCTACATTACGAAAGGAGCTAGTTATATTATGAAGGATACCATAAAATACGTAGGTTTAGACGTTTCAAAGGAAAAAATTTCTGTTGCGATTGCTGAAGAAGGAAGAGACGCACCTAGATATTATGGAATGATCCCACACTCTTTAGAGGCTATTAGAAAATTAGTTAAGAAATTAGGAGATAAAAAACAGATAAAGGTATGTTATGAAGCAGGCCCAACAGGTTACCCATTGTACCGCTTCTTCTTAAGTTTAGGAATAGAGTGTTTTGTAATCGCACCATCCCTAATCCCTTCTAAGCCAGGAGAACGGATTAAAACAGACCGAAGGGATGCGGTTAGGCTTGCTCAATTATTCCGTGCTGGTGAATTAACATCTATTTATGTACCAACTGAAGACGATGAAGCTCTTCGAGATTTAGTTCGTGCTCGTGAAGATGCCAAAGAGGATGAATTAAGGGCAAAACATCGACTCACTAAGTTTTTATTAAGACACAATATTAAGCCTCCTACTGGTGTTCGCAAATGGACCCTTAAGTATCGGGAATGGTTAAACAAGTTAAAATTTACTCGTTCTACGTCTAGAATTGTATTCCAAGAATATTACTATCAACTTCAAGAGATCGAACAACGGATAAAACGGTTAGAGAAAGAAATAGATATCCAAGCAACCGAAGGTTTACACGCTCCTGTAATTCAAGCACTTCAATCGCTTAGAGGTGTGGCAACTATTACAGCCACAAGTTTAGTGGCAGAGATTGGGTCCTTTAAAAGATTTACCTCGGCTAAACAATTCATGTCATATGTAGGTCTTATCCCAAGCGAATATTCTAGTGGTGAGAGTCGAAGACAAGGTAAGATTACGAAAACAGGGAATAAACACGTTCGCCGTCTTCTGATAGAAGCAGCCTGGAGTTATCGATATCAACCTGCAGTAAAAGGAGAATTAAAAAGAAGACAAGAAGGTCAGTCGGCCGTTGTTCAAGCTATATCATGGAAAGCTCAAAATCGTCTTCATAAAAAGTATTTCCGATTATTATCAAGGGGTAAAGAAAGTGGGAAAGTCGTAACGGCAGTGGCAAGAGAACTAGCTGGGTTTATCTGGGCAGTCACGCAGGAAATAGAAACAAACTCTAGAGTTTTAATTGAATCTTAATCTATTATAAAAATTCGTTTATAAAAAACTGCAGTTAAATTATGTGATTTTAAGAGTAGGGCTCGAAGGCAAAGTATAACACCGGAAAGGATAATCCACGTGGTCCCTTTGTGCTATGTCTAAATAGGCTAACGCACGTGACGAGTTGGTGGTAGATCCTTTATACGGAAAGATAAAATGTGAGAATCCACGAATATCAGAGTGCTTACCGAAGCTTAGATTTTTGCCTTCGTGCCGTGTTCTTAACTTCTGAATAAAGGAGGAATTTAATTCTCAGCTTTAAAAAGTGTCTCAATCTATGGATTACCAGTCAAGGAGAGCACTTGACAGGCAATCCATAGATTGAGGAGTAGTCAGTAAGCTGAGAAGGGTAATCCCTAGACATAAAATGTCTCCAACATTTATAAAAAAGAAAAGAAGCCCAAAAATGCTTCTCTTCTTAAGTGCGCCAAAAAACGGCAATTATAATTAGGGATTCGAGGGGAACTTGACAGTTTCGTTCATATCAGGGACCTGTCCCTGTGTCCCAGCGCCTATACATCTTGGACTGTTTTTGCATAGGCTGTAAGGAAAAGGAGTTGATGCTCATGCCTAAGTATAGGAAAAAGCCCATTGTTGTTGAGGCTGTAAAGCTTACTGGACCGATTACGATTGAAACATCGAATGGTTCAATGAAGGGGCTACCCGGAGATTATTTGATCACAGATAAAGACGGAGAACAATACCCTTGTGATAGGGATCAATTTGAAGCAGAATATGAGCCAGTAAAAGGAGTAATGAATATCAAGAGAATTGTTCGAAAATCCATTAGGTTAATAAAAACAAAAATGTATAAGACATGACCCAACTAGTAGTGATTATTAAGCATTATGGTCTTTCTCTCCATTTTGCTTATTTTTTTGAAACAAACTCAACAATTGGAATAAAGTTGAACAGCACCGTCTGGCACAATAAAAAAGACACACCTTTTTAGGAGTGTGTCTTGAAATCGGTAAATTTTATGTCTAATAACGGGTTGTCCTTTCGTTCTTAAACCTAGTTGATTACATTGTTAAACCACACATAAAATCAATTTTACGAACAAGTTGCGGAAAGTCGATGAACGGATTTCTATTTTTTTGAATAAGGAATATTTCTTTGTTACGATGTTTTTCATATAAAGAAACTTCATGAACTTGATGCCAGTTTAGTAACATTTCAATATCTTCATGAGTATATCGACTAATTTCTCCCGGATATCGTAATAAAAAATATAATGTTGCTCTTGCAACCTCTCCCTTCCCACTTTCGGGCTCAAACTTCCCCTTCTCTGATTTACCACAGTCGTCTCTAATGGCTTCCGTTTCCACATTAGGTGGATAATCCACAAAATCAAAATATGGATAATTGGATCTTGCTGAATTACACTCTTTTTCACAAGTAAAAAGATGATGGAGATCCCCTCTCATCGGATTTTCTTCGTGAAACCATGATTGGGGAACTACATGCTCACAATTAAACATATTTTCTTGATTAATAATCGTAACTACCCGCTGAAAGTCATCATTATTTAAGTTGCTTATTAGCAACATGTCTCGGGCTTTTTGTCTTTTTCCTTCAGATTCATAGTCTTCTCTCACAACTTGTTCAGGTTCCTTAGTCTTTCCTGAATAGATACTCTTCAGCGTTCCGTCCGCTTGTAGGTCTACCTGCGTATAAAGAAGTTCCCGGGTTCTAGCATTATAAGCTAGCTGATTTACATGTGTTCTCGTTATTAACTGATTTAGTTGTTTATATAACTCTTTGTTATCCTCAAGGTTAAAATCAATACTACGATAATAATCACTTATGAACTGCTTTTCTTGTTCTACGTCATAATACTCCTTTTCGTCTTCAAATCTCCTTTTGTTATATGTTAACTCTACTAAAGCGGCTTTTAAATCAGGATCTTCTTCCTTTAGAAAATTCATGGATTACTCCTTTCCTGGTTTCTTTGTAAACCGTTCAGAAGGCCATTATTCCTAAGGGGTCACATTCATATTTGAAGCAGGAATCATGTCATGTAGTTTCTCAACAACGTTAAGGAGGAGAAATCCATTTCCTTCGGCGCTTTTTCTATGGCCGAGAGGTACGGTTCGTCTAATGAGTTGGGCATAGACTTCTGCTTCACTCAGTGTTCGATCAAATTCTTTTTCACTTAGATTAATAAGTAAAGCAATTGCACCCGCGACATGTGGGGCCGCCATGGAGGTTCCTGTTAGTTTGGCGTATTGATCATCCGGATACGTGGAAACGACATCTACCCCCGGTGCCACAAGGTCGATTTCTGTATGAGTATTGGAAAATGGAGCAAGCTGCAAATCCATGCTAACGGCTCCAACGGAGATGACTTCGTTATAAGCACCAGGGTAGGCATACTCAAATGTATCCTCTAATGAATCCCCTTCATTCCCCGCTGCCACCACGACAGAAATATTTTGATTGACTGCATGTTTAATCGCCTCATGTAATTCAGGTACATCTTGGGGGCCACCTAGTGACATAGAGATTACCCGTACTCTTTCATTGTTAGGTCCCTGCCACTCTACTGCATAGCGGATGGCATTAATGATCCAATCATACTGACCTGCCCCTTCTCCCGTCAAAGCTTTTAAACTTAATATTTGAGACTTTGGAGCAATCCCTACAACTCCATCGTTATTAAGGCTAGCCGCAATCGTACCCGACACATGTGTCCCATGACCATTGTTGTCTTCAAATACATCGGGGTCTCCTTTATAATCACTTGTAAAATTCCGTCCAGCAATAATCCGATCCTTCAGATCGGGATGAGACGTGTCAATCCCAGTATCAATCACTGCAACGACAACACCTTCCCCCTGACTGCTATCTTCCCATAATGAAGGTGCCTGTACCAATTGAACTCCCTCTGGTGTTTCATTTGCCTGATCCACAACTGACTGAATGGTATACGGTAATAATTTGACCTGATTTTTCAAGATGAATCTCCTCCTTCAAATCTAGTTTTCAAAACAATTACCTTCATTCCCCTTCTGTCTTGTGTTTCCTTGTTGCTTCGATATGGGAACGTTTGTTTCATTATACTAACTGGACAAACTTTTATCAAGATAAAATACTGAAAATTAAGAAAATGAATAGATGGTCCCAGATAAAATTCTATTTATCCTTAAAATTACATATGTACATCAGACTAATTCTAATTTTTAAACATTTCTATATTCCATTGACACTCATCATTCCTATCGATAAAATCAACTAATAATTTCATACATTTACTCGTATAATCTTGGAAATATGGTCCATAAGTTTCTACCAAACTACCGTAAATGGTTTGACTACGAGAAGAGTTCGGCTTTTTGTGTACGCCTGCAAAAAGCTCTATTTCCTTCTCTGTGTCAAACCCTGGGTAAAAGCCCAGGGTTTTCTGTTTATATTGAGGAGGAAGTAAAATGGAAAAAGAATTAGTAAGGAAAAGAATAGCTGTCTCTTGTAAGCAAATCCCCGCAGATCTTGTTATTAAGAATGGAAAAATCATAGATGTGTTTAACCTTGACATCATTGAGGCTGATGTCGCGATTTCAGATGGTATGTTTGTTGGAATTGGTGAGTTTGAGGGTAAACAAGTCATAGACGCGAAGAATCGCTATGTATGTCCTGCTTTTATTGATGGCCATGTGCATATTGAATCCTCTATGGTCTCCCCTTCTGAATTTGCGAAAGTGGTCCTTCCTCATGGCGTAACAACCGTTATTACGGATCCTCATGAAATCGGGAATGTTTCAGGTAGTGAAGGATTATCATTTATGATTGAGGACTCTAAGAATCTCCCGCTTGATGTTTTTCTTATGCTCCCTTCAAGTGTACCTGCTACTTCGTTTGAAAATAATGGAGCAGACCTCAAGGCTAAGGACTTGGAACCATTTTACAGCCATCCACGAGTTCTGGGGTTAGCTGAGGTAATGGACTTCCCTTCTCTCAAAAACGCGGAGAATTCGATACTTGATAAAATTGTCATGACTGCTAAACATCATGGATTAATGGATGGCCACTTAGCAGGAGTAGATACAAATGCGATTGATATCTACCGAACAGCTGGTATCAAAACCGACCATGAATGTAATACGGCACAGGATGCACTAGAGCGGTTAAGACGAGGAATGTATGTATTAATTCGTGAAGGTTCTGTTGCAAAGGATTTAAAAACACTGATAAAGGTCCTCACTCCAACTAATGCACGTCGTTGTCTATTCTGTACAGATGATAAGCATTTAGATGATTTGATCGAAGAAGGAAGTATTGACCATAATATCCGGTTAGCGATTGAAGAAGGGATCTCTCCTCTCCAGGCTATCCAGATGGCTACATTAAACGCTGCTGAATGTTATCGTCTCCCCGATAAAGGTGCAATTGCTCCTGGTTATGACGCAGATTTCCTGTTACTGGACCAGCTTGAGACGATTCAAATAACAGAAGTGTATAAATCTGGGAATCTTGTTGCACAGAATGGTCGCTTTGTTGGAAAATCAGCTGCTAAACATGTTCCAAATACACAGTTAATGTCAACTGTTCATGTGTCTGAGTTACATGAAAAAGACATTCAAATCCCATTCCGTAACGGAAATAAAGCAAATATCATTGAGATTATTCCAAATCAATTGATCACAAACAAACTAGTGGAACAAGTTACAGTGGAAAACGGTGATTTTCAGCCATCCATAGAAAATGACCAACTTAAATTAGTCGTCATTGAGCGTCATAAAAACACAGGTAATATCGGATTAGGAGTCGTTAAAGGATTTGGTTTTACAGATGGGGCGATTGCTACAACCATCGCACATGATTCTCATAATATTGTTGCAACAGGCACTAATGATGGTGATATTTTGGTGGCGATACAGGTACTTAAGGACATGAATGGTGGCTTAGTGATTGTCAAAAACAAACAAATTATGGCGTCTTTATCCCTGCCGATAGCAGGACTAATGTCGGATAAAGACTCACAAACTGTGAATGTGGAGCTTGACCAATTAAAACTGTCATTAAGTCAATTAGGGTTTGTCGGTGAGTTTAATCCGTTTTTAACCCTCTCCTTTCTTACATTGCCCGTAATACCATCTTTGAAATTAACAGATTTAGGATTATTTGATGTGGAAACATCTACACATATACCAGTACAAATGAACTAATTTTAATGAACCCCTTGAAAATATGGAATAAGAACAACTAAAAAAAGTGTCAGGTACCATAATCTGTACCCCTTGTAAAGGACATTTTAAAAAAAGCTAGGCTACTTTAAGAAGATGATCTCTGTATTGAACAGGGGTCATCTTTTTCATATTCCATTGATATCTGTAGTGATTGTAGTAGTGGATGGCAGCTTTCACTTCTTGCTTAAGTTCTTTTAAAGTTTCACATGATTTTATATCAGCCAGGTCCTTAAAATGACCAAAGAATGATTCCTGTGGGGCGTTGTCCCAACAGTTACCTCTCCTAGACATTGATTGTTCCAATTTGAATTTTTTCACCAGCTTTTGATAAACAGGGCTGGTATAGTGACCTCCCTGATCAGAATGTATATAAGCTCCTTTAGCCAGTTTGATTCTCCTGTTTTTCTTTAACTTCTTAAGTGTATCCGTAGCGATATCTAAAGTAATTCGATCAGAGACCTGATGAGCTAAGACTTCATTGGTGGAAGCGTCAATAATGGTTGATAAATAAGCTTTTTTACCTTTTCCGAAATATAGGTAGGTTATATCCGTAAGAAGGACCTTGTGTGGGATTCCTTGTTTGAATTCCCTGTTAAGTAAGTTCGGGACGACCTTGTGCTCCTGCGTAGCCTTAATGATGCGCTTGTAGGGGTTCGCTCTCCTAAAAGGGCTCTCAATCCCGTATTTCTTCATGATTCTTCTGATTCGCTTAAGATTGAAAACAACACTAAACTGACCTGCCAATACCATCTTAATTTGACGAGCCCCTTTCTTACGGTTCTTGAAATTGTATGCTTTTAAAACCAGGTCCCGAAGGGATTCATCCTTTTTCTCCCGATCCTTCCTTCTCTGAACTTGTTTAGCAGAAAAGTAGTTATAGTATCCCTGACGGGACACACCAGCTACTTTACAGAGGTGGGTTACCATCCTTGTTAGATTGTATTTCTCGATAACGGAATGAATAAGGTTAAATTTCTGGTCAGCTGACAATTTTATTTCTTCTTCATCCCCCTTTCTGCGAATCGTATCTTTTTTAATAGTTCATTCTCTGCTTTCAACAGGTTATTTTCGGCCTCTAACCTTGCATATTTTTCTTCAGTGGAAAGCTCTCTTTCCCTTGGTCTACCTGAGTTTCCTGATCTTGTATCACGAAGTCCTAGAATTCCGTGCTTACGATAAGCTTCTCGCCATCTTTTTCCAGAAGACTCAATCCGTTTCATACCTAATACCTCAGTATCGAACCCACAGTCCTCAAATATCTCTCTAGGAAACTTCCCCAGGTCATTTTGAGTTATAAAGTGCTCCTTAAACTCATCTGAATAGGTAATACCTTTGGGACTTACTGATTTTACATATGGATTTTTAGCTAGTAATTCGATCTCTTTTTCCGAGAATATTTTTTTACTCATACTATCTCTCCCGCACTATTTTTAATCTATTGTACATAAAAAGACCCTGTGCAGCAGACTTTTTTTAATGTGTCTACTACACAGGGTACAGTTTACCATTGGTCTTGGCATTTTTTTATGTTAGTTAAGTAGCGCACTTCTTATCATTTTTTGATACAATCGGCTTTAAATGAAATCATAACAAATAGTAAATTGTTTAAAATTTCACCAAAAGAGGGACAAACTATGTATCCATTTAAACAAACTTTTTTTGCAATCTATTTCTTCGCTACACTTTTGATAATCGGTGGATGTTCACAGGAGGAAAATCAACCTAATAACAATATTGAGAACATCACAAAAACGACTGAGGAAACGGAAATTAATCGTGATGAGGATACCCCATCCCCTACCGAAAAGCAAGAAAAGGCAATTCATTCATTATCTGAACTTACCGTTCATTATATGGATGTTGGTCAAGCTGATTCAACCTTACTACAATATACGGATAAGGGTGAAGAATATACTATCTTGATTGATGCAGGGAATTGGAACAGAGACGATGTCATACATTACTTACATTCCCAAAACATTTCCGAAATTGATATCGCAATTGGTACACATCCAGATGCAGATCATATTGGTCAACTCGATAAAGTTATCAGTACGTTTAGTGTAGGAGAAGTATGGATGTCCGGAAATACGAGTACATCCCAAACGTTTCAGAGGTTACTTCAAGCGATCGATCAAAACGAGGTTGATTATTATGAGCCAAGACGAGGCGATGAATTTAAAGTTGGCCCACTCCAAATTGATATTTTATATCCGATCTCTGTTTCAGAAAATGACAATGAAGAATCTATTTCGCTAAAGCTCACGTACGGAGAGGTTTCTTTTGTTTTTACAGGTGATGCAAGTCGAAATGATGAATTACGGATGATAAATGGTAGTATTGATGTAGACGCTGCTATCCTTCATCTGGGTCATCACGGTTCAAACACTTCTACTCACCCTGCTTTTCTAAAAGAAGTGAGTCCAGACATTGCAATCTACAGCGCTGGAAAAGATAACAGCTATGGGCACCCACACAAAGAAGTGGTCGATCTAATTCTAGGGTCCAATATTAGACTTTATGGAACGGATGTACACGGGACGATTATTGTTAAAACGGATGGCAAAAACTATGAGGTGTTGACCAAAAAGGACGGTAAGATTACTCCCCCTACTTCTGGACGTGTACCTTTATCAAAGCCAGAACCAACAAAAAAGGATAAACAAGAGCCCGGTGATAAATGTATGAATATAAACACAGCTAGTTTTGAACAGTTACAAGAAATCATTCATTTAGGGCCAGCACGTGCAAAGGAACTGATCAACCTACGGCCTTTTACATCCATTGATGAGTTATCACGCATAAAAGGAATTGGTCCGTCAAGAATGGAAGATATAAAAGCACAAAATCTAGCTTGTGTAGGAGGATAACATGAAAGGCTATTTGGATCGAATCGAAGAAAATCGACATGCAGTTATTATAGTAGAAGAAATCAATAAGGAATTCATCATTCCTTTCAATCAATTACCTAAAGAATCATCAGCAGGATCCTACTTTGACATTAGCATCGAAAATGGAAAAATCATTTCCATAACACTAAATGAGAATGAAACAATCTCACAACAACAAAAAGTAGATGATATGATGTCTAAAATCCGTAAGAAGAATTTCGGAAGCAAATTTAAGAAAAATTGACTTGAGTGCCTATCCCTAATGTATTAATCCATTAGGGACAGGCGTTTTTCTTAGAAAAAATCATTTTTATGTTGTTTTTCTGATATATTTTTAGCGGAATTACCAGATACCATAGATAAAATGAATGCGATGTATGAATGAAACACATTTTACGAATTGCGAAAATTGCGTTATGATTAAAAAGTCACAGGAATGTCACATCATCTAACGTTTTAAGGCGAAATACATAATAGATGCACTTTACCAACAAGGTTTAGATTTCATATGAATTGTTTCTTTTACTAGATAACTAGGATATTAGAATACACATGAATTTGGTATAAATCAGTTAATGTCTTCCCCTTTTAAATGTGAATATGTGAACATTTTCTCGATATCAGTATATTAAAACCAGGTAATACTTAGTGAAAATTCAACGATGAAGGAGAATTGAAAATGTCAGAAGTATTGATTCAAGAAAAAGAGGCTACAGGCACAGAAAAAGAATTACTTGATCAATTATTAAAACCTGAAGTGCAAGAATCGCTCACTACTTTAGTCGAGCAACTACCAAAGTTAACAGAGGCTGTAAATCTCTTAACAAAAACATATGATTTAGCTCAATTAGTGGCTACTGACGATGTTCTAAAAAATGATACAGTCAGTGCAATCAAAGAAATTTCTGAACCTGTTATTGGCTCAGTTAAATCAATTGCTGCTACTGCTATTGAAGCAAAAGACCGTGCTGAAGCTTCAAATGAAGTGATCGGGCTATTTGGTGTATTAAAATTATTGAAAGATCCAGAAGCACAAAAAATGTTACGTTTTGTAAGCGCATTTCTAGAAGTTCAAGCTGAACGTAAAGCTTAATTAATAATCAGTACCCTTTTTATTACTTAGTAAGGACGGAGGATAAATCATGTCAAAAAAAATCGTCATCTTAGGTGCAGGTTACGGAGGTTTATTAACTGCTCTAACATTACGTAAATATGCAAGTAAAGAAGAAGCGCAAATTACAGTGGTGAATAAATACCCTACTCACCAACTTATTACAGAATTACACCGTCTTGCGGGTGGTACAACAACTGAACGCGCAATCTCTTTCCCGTTAACAAAGCTTTTCAAAAATAAAGATGTCAACGTGGTAATCAGCGAAGTAACGTCTTTCTCAGTAGATGAAAAAGAAGTCCAACTTGCTGATGGTTCTGTTTTGGATTACGACAACTTAGTCGTTGCTCTTGGTAGCCAAACTGGTTTCTTTGGTATCCCAGGTCTTGAAGAAAACAGTTTTGTATTAAAATCAGTTGAAGATGCAAACCGCATCTACCAACACATTGAAAGCAAAATTGCAGCTTATGCGGAATCTAAAAATCCAGCAGATGCAACAATTGTAATCGGTGGTGGTGGGTTAACTGGTGTTGAACTAGTTGGAGAAATCGTAGACCACTTCCCTGAAGTGGCTAGAAAATATGGTGTTGACTTTAATGACCTAGACATCAAATTAATTGAAGCTGGCCCTAAAATCTTACCAGTACTTCCTAATAACTTAATCGAGCGTGCTACTGAAAGTTTAGCTAAACGTGGCGTTGACTTCTTAACTGGCTTACCTGTTACAGGCGTTGAAGGAAATAAAATTTCCCTAAAAGACGGTTCAACAATTGAATCGAACACATTTATCTGGACAGGCGGCGTTGCTGCACTTCCAATCGTTCAAGAATCTGGCCTTGAATGTGATCGTGGTAAAGCAGTTATTGACGAGTATTTGCGCTCTAAATCACATCCAGAAGTATTTGTGGTTGGTGATGCGTCTGTGGCACTTCCAGCAGATGGGGGTCGCCCATTATATGCGCCTACTGCACAAAATGCATGGCAAATGGGTGAATCATGTGGATATAACCTTTTCGCTATCCTTAAAGGACAAAAGCTCGAAGAATTTAACCCAATCAATTCTGGAACGCTTGCTAGTCTCGGACGTAAAGACGGCGTAGCTTCTGTTGGTGGAAACAATATTCCTTTAAAAGGTCTTCCAGCATCCTTGATGAAAGAAGCTAGTCATGTTCGTTACTTATCTCATATTAAGGCCCTTTACGGTTTAGCATATTAAGATTTAAATTAAAGGCTCTTTTCTAAAAGATTGTTGCTTTCTGATAATAAAGGCAAAACTAGTTGATTGGAGCGTAAGCTGGCGACTCCTCGAAAATGTATTCACATTTTATTCGTGCGTGGGTTATTTCAAAGAAGCAAATTCAATGTCCAGCGGGAAAAGCGTGGGACTTGAGACCCCGCAGGAGCGGTAGCTACGAGTCCAGTTTCAGCGGCTAGAAACTCGAGAAATTTCAACTCCTCCTTCAGAGGCAAAATACGCCTCTTTGTCGGAGTCTCCGACGCACAGGAAGTGCTAGTGCCGACTCCGCCACAGGACGTGGCGCTTTAGTCGGCCAATTTTCTCGTTTCTGTCAAGCCGCCTCCACATTTCGTTGAGGAGGCTCAAGCCACGCCCGCGGAAAGCGTCCACCTGAAGCGGAAGTCAACGATATAAAAAACAACAAAGTCCGCGAAAACAGCCAAATTAAATAACTATAGAAAGCCAATTTTCTTGAAAATTGGCTTTTTGTATTAGGATCATGGGGCGTTGCTGGAGTATATGTTGTAAAGTCTATGTGTATCTTGTTATGCCGCTATTGATAATAAGAGTTGCGTAATTACCTAAATACTTGCACATGATAAAAGAGACCATATTAATCAAGGGAGGAACTGCGATGAACTTTAAAAGTAAATTACAAGAAGCTCAAGATATTATCCATACGGCACATCATCATTTAAAACAAGTGAATTCGAGTAGTCCTGAATCAGAGGCATGTCATTTTGCCCAAAGTGAACTAGAAAAAGCGCAACAAATTATCCAACAGGTTCAACAACAAATACATAATTAGATTAGAGATTGAAAAATGGCTGGGACAATTTAATCCAGCCATTTGAATTTATCATTCATTTTTTTGTGGTTGAGTTGGAATTTCAAAATCAGGATTTATTTCTTTTGCAATTTCCGTTGCAAGATCGTAGTTTACTTCAAAAGGATTCAGTTTTAATTCAGAGGAATTTTGAAACGAATTTTGGGCTTGCTGAAATCTCTTTTGAACTTTTTGATTAATCCGGCTATTTCTACCTCCAAATAAACCAAGTATAGTTACACCTAATATAGAAATCCATATCCACATTCTATTGTTTCGTTTTCGTTTGAATATCTTCAGTGATTTGTTACCACTCAAGCTATTAAGTACGGATGACAGTAGTTGCATATAGTTCATAACTCTTCCCTCCTCACTTTATTGTGTGGAGTAGAGCAAACAATATATGTGGAAATAATTAAAAACCCTTGAGTGTATGATTCAAGGATAAGATCAAATAATAGGGATAAAACCTCAGAGGTGATCCTTATGGATGTGAAAATCTTTCGGGCGATACATCAATTGACAGGTCGTTCTTCATTAATAGATCAATTCATGATACTTGTTTCAAACAAGGTTCGTTATGTATATTTCTTAATTTTGATTGTGATGTGGTTTAAAAAGTATCCATATAGACAAATGACGAATAATGCTGTCATTTCTGCATTTATTGCACTAATTCTAAATCTCTTCTTTAAGTTATTTATTTCAAAACCCCGACCTTTTTTGAAAAGTCGTGTTGGAATCTTAATTCCTTCAAAGATTGATTCTTCATTTCCAAGCAAACATACCCTACTCGTTTTTGCAGTTTCGACTTCGATTTTACTATATAATCGTGTTCTAGGCTCAATCATGACTGGATTGGCTGTACTAACGGGTTTTTCGCGAATTTGGGTAGGACATCATTACCCATCTGATATAATTGGAAGTGCCCTTCTAGGCTCAGTAACGAGCATGTTTATTCACCAAAAATCAAGAGAAGGAAATGTAAAAGCCTTTGCTAAATGATATACTAGCCTTCATTTGAATAACCACTACTAAAATGACACCAAGCCTCATAAATGGTGTCTTTTTTCGAGACATCATGTACGTTCACAAAAGGGGAATGGACTACTCCAACTTTTTCTCAAAACAGTCAACAACCTTCCCTTCCAACTCGCTTTTTCCATAAAATGAATATCCTACTGATCTCCAAAACCTTTTTGCCTGCTCATTGTTGTCTAATACACCAAGTCGAATCTTCTTGAAATGTTGTTGTTTTAGACTTTCTTCAAAAGCAACATACGCCTTTTTTCCGTAACCTAGAGAATGATAAGCACCATGGATCATAAATAAACCAATCCAAGGATGATTGTCTTTTGGGTTATGATCTAAAAAATCAATTATTCCAATAGGTTCTTCATTCATCTTTATTAAATAACTATTTGTTGTTGAGTTGAGCAGTTCACTTCTTACTTCTTTTATTGTTCTTACAGGATTGCCGTTTTCTATCATGTTGTATGTCGGATTTGAGTTCATGATGTCTAATGCCAGGTTTAATGATTCTTCTGTGATTGATTCGAAGTTCATATTTTGAGACTCCTTTTTCACATAGTTGTGCCAGGTTACCTACTTTCTCTCCCCTTCCATCTACTTATACATTACTTCGAGTTGTAGTCCTTTTCTATTTTATTGATTTAAGAATAAAAACTTCAACCTCGTTTACTAGTATACGTAATATGCTATAATTTGGAGTGTAAAATAGAAGTTAGAGGTGACCACTCTTGGCGATTCATGTTGTACTTTATCAACCAGATATTCCGGCTAATACTGGAAATATTGCACTCACTTGTGTAGCAACGGGTTCAGCCTTGCATTTAATTAGACCACTTGGCTTTTCAACAGATCCGGAAATGTTAAAAAAAGCAGGCATCGATTTCTGGAATGATGTGAACATCACGTATTATGATTCATTGGAAGACTTTTTTTCAAAAAATCAAGGTGAATTTTACTTTATAGAGACGTTTGGTGAAAAAACACATACAGGCTTTGATTTCAGTGATGAAACGAAGGAACATTATTTTATGTTTGGAAAAGAAACAACGGGTTTGCCGAAAGATTTACTAGAAAAGAACAAAAATCACTTTTTGAGAATACCCATGAACAATCATGTTCGTTCACTCAATCTTTCAAGTACTGCTGCGATATTGGTATATGAGGCATTACGCCAGCAAGGATATCCGAATTTGAAATAAAAAATCTTCCGTTTTGGAAGATTTTTTTATGGGCCAAGTGGATATGAAATTCCCCTTAACTTCTCCTTCTTCTTATCATCGCAATTACTAAAAGGATGATTGGAAAGATGACTTGAAAGGGTAAGTGAAGCAACATAGGAACAAATTTGTAACCCTCATGTAAGTGTTCAGCAAAACTACTAGCCATCGTTATGGATAATAATAAAACAACCAAAGCCATTGGATAACATAAGCGTGTATGACTTTCTATTGAGAACAAATTGGTAACCCCTGTGACAACCGCATAAAAAAAGATCCCGATTTTAAAAAATCCCCCAATAATTAAAGCTAACATAAAAAAGATATCGAGTCGTTCAATAAACTCCGCTACTTGAATCATTTGAATGGTAGCCAGGAGTGGAAATGGTGCACGAGATGTCAGATTAACACCCAACACACTAATGTTCATTAACATGACAAGCGTTAGATTGATCCCACTTAAACCGATTGCACATAAACCGGCAATCCTTGCTTTACGTGTATTATTTAAGTAAGGAAAAATCATCGCAAATACAACACTCTCTCCAAATGGAAAAAACAAAGTCTGAGTAAATGCTGCTTTTACAACAGGCATAATGCCTTCACCTAATATTGGCTTTAGGTTGTTTACATCAATTAAACCAGAGATCACAATGAGGATAAATCCCGTTACCGCTAGCACATACATGATGCTAAAAAGCAGTTCCCCTGTTCTCCCTAATACTTCGATTCCTTTTCGAACCCCATATACTACTACGATAATTAAAAGTGCATTGACAATAAATAATGGTGTTTCTGGATAGGCGAATGTCACCAGCATTACACCAAAATCCCTTAATACTCTTGCTGCTAGATAAGCAAAATATAAGATGTACATAAAAGCAAGTAGCTTCCCGAGTGGTTTTCCAACAATTATCTGTACATACATGGTTGGTAATTTGTCGGGGTAATATTGATAGAGACGGAAAAAGATAATAAAGAGTATCATTCCACCCAACATCCCAAGGAGAACGGCAATCCAAGCATCCTGCTTAGCGTCCATTGCAAGTGGCAGAAGTAATGCACTCCCTAATTCAAACAGCAAGACAAGTACAAATAGCTGATAAGAACTGATTTTTGCCTTCTCCATGTGACATGCTCCTTATTTCTATTTACGATTTTCCTCTATTTCGGTAAGGAAAGATTTTGTACGTATACCCGTCCGTCGCACAAACGCATCTACTTTGACATCCACGACTAATTCTGGAAAATACACTGAATTCCAGTCAGACTTCAACTTCTTCCAAAGCTTTGGATCGGCGCGTTGCACTACTTCACCAAATCCAAAAACATCCGATTTATTTTTTTGGGCCTGTTGTATGGCCTCTTGGATTTCTTTCTTAATTTCCTTTTCAACTTCTTTTTCGATCTTAACTAATATAAATGGATCTGTTAAATCGACTGGTACTTCTATTTCCCCTATATCACCTTCAGCACTTACATCTATGGTGATCAAAGGTTTCTCATTATTAATCTTGGACAGGACTTTGGTTTTTTGGCGAATCACTTCGTATGCAATGGCTTCTTCATATCCTTGCCAATCAATATTCACATCTGACTTTTCAATTTTATCCAAAATCCATAAAGTGCCTCTTGCCGTGCTCCCTTGTAACCAATCAACCAGCTTTCCGTCTCTAAAAAGAGCTATTCCTTCAGCTTCAATAACCGCTTTAGGGGTCGTTTCTTCAATGTTTGCCATTTTCATAGCCTGATCAATTTCACCTTTAATTCGAAACCCCGTAATTAAAGGCTCTTTCCCATCTGATACTAGGTTATTAAGTACTTCTTTCATATTCGCACTTAAATTTGTTCCCAAGTTTTTTTCTGTTAACTTTAGTGTTTTAATCACTTTATTGGAAGGGATTTTATCAATTGGAGTTATTGTTCTTACAATATCTTTTGCCTCCATATCTTGAGCAATGATCACCTCCGATGTAATTCGAAATTCTGGGTCACGGTCCATAGCATCAAAAAGTTGAAGAATTCCATCCTCTCGTGCTAGTCGCTCACCAACAACTACTAAATTTGTATGGGCATAATATAATCTTCGTGATATGCCGGTGGAAAACTTCCTACTAACTTCAATAAGGTTAGTTCCTGTTTCACTATACACACTAATTGGTGGGCCAAAATTTGATCCACCATCTTGCTGTCCACCTGTAACATTCCCAGGATTAATTACTTGAATCGTACCTACGTATTGCCCCTTATCATTTTTATCGATACCAAAAGCAGAAATTATCGCGATGTCAGTAAGCTCCTTCTTGCTCCAACAACCCGAAAGGAAAATAAGGACAGAGAATAAAATGAGAAGAACAATACCTCTATTCATCTTGGTCACCTTTTTCTTGATTAGACTTAAGCATGCCGCGTCCTATAGGCGGCTCAGGTTTCTGGTCTTTTCCTACGCGATTCATATTTCCTTCACTGATCAATTGTGGCCGCTTCTTTAGTGCCCACCATGGTAACCGGAAAAAGGTATCCGCGTTCTCCTTCAGAATAAATGGAGCCATTGGTGTCATATAGGGAACACCAAATGAACGCAAGCCACTAAGATGAATCGTAAGCATAATAATCCCTAAGATAATTCCGTAAAAACCAAATGTAGCTGCAGCAATCATAAATACAAAGCGAACCAATCTTGCAGAAATCGCCATCGCAAAGGATGGAGTGGCGAAACTAGCTATTGCTGTCATTGCCACCACAATGGTCATGGCTGGTGAAACAATTCCCGCCTGAACCGCTGCTTGTCCAATTACAAGGGCTCCAACAATAGAAATCGCAGAACCTACTGCCCGCGGCATTCGAATTCCGGCTTCTCGCAGAATTTCAAAAGTGACCTCCATAATGACAGCTTCTACAAATGCCGGAAAAGGTACAGCTTCCCTTTGTGCCGCTACAGCTATTAATAACTGTGTCGGAATCATTTCCTGATGAAACGTGGTCGCAGCAATATAGGCTGCAGGTGCAATAATCGAAATTGAAAAGATCAAAATCCGTAAAAAACGTAGGGCCGTCGCAATATCAAATCGCGCATAATAATCTTCTACTGCCTGAAAAAATTGAATAAAAACAGCGGGTGCAATTAATACAAAAGGAGTCCCATCTACGAAGATGGCAATTCTCCCTTCAAGAAGATTCCCTGAAACCGTATCAGGTCTTTCCGTATGATAAAGTGTTGGAAAGGAAGTAAATGTTTGGTCCTCAATAAACTGTTCAATATATCCAGACTCAAGAACACTATCAACATCAATTTGATCAATCCGTCTACGGACCTCTTCGACAATTTTCTCGTTTGCAATTCCATTTATATACATAATGGCAACGTCTGTATTCGTCACCTTGCCCAACTTCCTTGCTTCCACCCACAAATTTGGTGACTTGATACGCCTGCGCACTAAAGAGGTATTCGTGATTATCGACTCTGTAAATCCATCCCGAGGACCACGCACCGTCACTTGACTAGTCGGTTCCTCAATCGAACGTCTATCGCCGCCTCTTGTATCAACAACGAGCACCTTCGTTTTTCCATCTACAAGAATGATCGTTTCCCCATCCATTAACGCGGAAAAAAGTTGTTCCCAATCATTGGCATTTCTTATACTCCCAAATGGCAAAGCCTCATCTTCAATTATCTCTAATGGATCTTGTTGAATTAGCTTCTCCTGCAAATCAGGACTTTTTATGATGGATTCAATTAAAAAATCTTTTATGGACTGGCTATCGACAAGCCCGTCTATATAGACAATCGCGGTTTGAATCTTCGGTTGTAGTCCGATGCTAACATTTCGAATAATCACATCAAAACTATTACCTGTTTTGTTTTTAATTACATCAAGATTATTAGATAATCGTACATCAATGGAATCAGGAAAATCCTGTTCTGATGGCGGTTGCGTTTGGTTTTCATTCGTTGTGTTACTTTTTTTATGTTTATTCTTGAAAAAACCAGGCATTTTTGTAAAACCTTTCTATTCTATAGTATTAACTGTTCTGCCCAGTAGATTAATATTTATACCTTGTCATATAAGCGTTTTAAAAAGGAAATAATAATTTGAAAAAAGGTGTGAGAAAAATGAAGATAATCGGGATTACTGTATTGATGATGGGCTGTTTAATGAGCTTCTCGTTTTGGCTAGATTACCTGGAGGGTTTCGACCTGCAAACAGCATTTAGAAATGCAACGAGTCCCTTTCGAGTCATGGATCCTGCTGAAACGATTGTTTTTTTATCCTTTATTCTGACTGTCCTAATCGAAATAATCGTTTATTCGTACAAGAAAAGAAAGGGAAAAGCGAAGGCTGGATAGGAGTGGTTCTTAGTGTAAATTTTCTTTAAAACAAAAGCCCTTTTTTAGCACTAAATCCGAACGCGCAACACAAAAAAGCAGCCTAGAAAACTAGACTACTTCTAAATTCCCAAGTTTTTAATTTATTGGCCTTTTACTCTTTTTACAAACTTAGTTAATGTTTTTTTAAGCTGGTCTGATCCCGAACTCGGCCGAAATTCTTGGTTATCAATCACTAACGGAGCACCTATTACAACAAATGGCGCACCATACTTTGGCATTTGAGCAGCTTGTTCAATCGATAATCCTCCGACAGCCTGAACTGGAATGGAAACGGCCGATACAACATCTTCTAAGCAATCAAACGGTGAGCGTTCTGGGTCTTCTCCTCTTTCATCAAAACCCGTATGAACAATAATGTAGTCAACACCATTTTCCTCAAGCATGTTTGCACATGATACTTTGTCTGATGAAGCCATGATATCCCCCATCACTTCTACTCCATAATCCCTTGCTGCTCTTACAACTGCTCGTATGGTCGCTGGATGAGCAACACCCATGACAACAACATGGGTAGCTCCAGCCTTAGCCATCATTTCTACTTCTAAATAGCCACCATCCATCGTCTTTAAGTCTGCAACGATCGGCTTGTCGGGAAATCTTTCCCGTAGTTTTCTGACTGCATGTAAACCTTCTGCAAGTAATAATGGGGTCCCCGCTTCAATCCAATCAACCCCAGCCTCTATAGCGATTTCCGCCATTTCTATAGCTTCATCAATGTTCGTTAAATCGAGTGAAATCTGCACAATTGGTTCCATTTTCTAGCCCCTCTACTAATTTCTATAGAATTTAAGTTTTATTCGTAAGCTGCCTTCGGAAACTGTGTTGCATATTTCCCTCCACTCACATCGAGTAGAGTGCCGGTTATATACCCTGCTAAATCAGAGGCTAAGAAACAGATCAGTTGTGCGATGTCTTTTTTCTCTCCCCATCTTCTTAATGTTAAGCTGTCTAATAACCGCTCTTGTTGTTCTTGTGGCAGCTCTGAAAAGTGATTAAGAGTTGTCGGAATCATTCCGGCGGCATAGCTGTTAACGGTAATATTCCATGGTCCTAACTCTCCAGCAAGAACGCGCGAAAATTGTTTTACTCCTGCCTTAGAAGACGCGTATGCGGCACTGCCAATACTGGGGATAATCGCTGCAAAAGATGCTGAATTTATAATCCGACCAAATTTCTGTTTTTTCATGATGGGAATAACAGATTGGCACATCATGAATGTCCCTTTTAGATTGACATCATGACAGTAATCCCAAACCTCCTCTGCTAATGTTTCAACTTCTCCGTTCCCAGCAACACCTGCATTGTTAACCAACAGGTCAATCCTGCCATACTTTTGCATCGTCTCACGAATTACTTCAGAAATCCTAGTACTATCCGTTACATCACAGTCAAAAAACAAACCCTCTAATCCTTGTTCTTTAAATTCTTCTGCTAACTGGTCAAGATCATCTGGGAATACATCAATCCCCACTGTTTTAACTCCTTCTCGGGCTAAGGTCAAAATGATTTCCTTCCCAATTCCCTTTCCTACTCCTGTAACGACTCCTACCATCCCATGTAAATCAATCAGCACTTCGACCATCCTTTCCTGATGACACTTATCCTTTTACTGCCCCTGAAGTAATACCACTTACAATGTATCGTTGTAGAAGCAATGAAATAATCAAGATTGGTAACGTAATGATAACAGCAGCTGCCATTAGAGCTCCCCAGTTGATTTCTGAATAAGAGATAAAATTAAAGACGGCAATTGGTAATGTCTTCGTGTCATCCCCAGCTAGTACTAAAGCAAACATAAAGTTATTCCACGAAAGGATAAAAGACATCATAGAAGCAGTAATAATTCCTGGTGAAACCAATGGAAGCAAGACCCTAAAAAATGCGCCTTGCACTGTACAGCCATCTACGCGAGCCGAATCCTCTAGTTCCTGTGGCAGTGCTTCAAAGGAAGATATCATTATCCAGATAATAAAGGGCAAACCGACTAACATATGGCTTAATGTTAATGCCGTATACGTGTCGACTAAGCCAAGTTTTGAGAAAATGATAAACCAAGGAATCATAAACGAAATACCTGGAATGATTCTAGCAATTAAAATAATGATTCCGAATTTATGAAGCTTATATTTTGCAATTGCATATGCGGCTGGTAATCCCAACACCAATCCAAGAACGGTTGAAGCAAAAGCGACAATAAAGCTATTTACGATAAACTTAATAAAGTCATATTGTGCAAAAACTTCAGTGTAGTTTTTAAAGCTAGGTGTAAAAATAAAAATGGAATCTGTAGACATGATTTGGGCCTGATTTTTAAGTGAAGCAATGATCATCCATACAAATGGGAATAAAAATACTACACTCACAAAAGCGATTAAAATATAACGAATAAGCTCCATTCTCCGTTTATGCTTCATAATGTCACCTCCGTCTTCTTACGGAAGATCAAGATTAAACAACTCATAATGAGCACAATCATAAAGAATACCATTAAAATAGCGCTCGTATATCCTAACTTGAAATACTGAAATCCATTGGCAAACCCATAAATATTTAAGGTTTCAGTTGCATAACCAGGTCCGCCCTGTGTCATGGCATAGATTAAATCAAAATGCTTTACCGCATCAATGGAACGTAGAAGAACAGCTGCGAATATAGTAGGAGCCATTAGAGGTAATGTGATTTTCCAAAATATTTGCCAAGCATTGGCGCCATCGACTGCGGCCGCTTCATAATTTTCATTTGGTAATTGAGAGAGTCCGGCCAAGGTGATTAATGTAATCATTGGAGTCCATTGCCACGTGTCCACCATCGCAATTGCCGGCAAAGCCTGTTTCGGTGACGCAATCCATAACTGTGGATCAATTCCAAAATAACCTAGAAATTGATTCGCAAAACCGATGGATGGTTCAAAAATTAATAACCATACGAGTCCGATTGCAACCGGAGTTGAAACCATAGGAAGTAAAAATAAGGTCTTTACGAGATTACTACCTTTAAAATTTCTAAAAAACAAAAGTGCAATCGCTACTCCCAAAACAGTTTGGGTAACAACTGCCAAAATCGTAAAGTAAAACGTTCTAAAGAAAGCTGGCCAAAATCGTGGATCATCAAAAAAGATTTTCTTAAAATTGTCTAAGAACACCCATTTCGGCGGTGATACACTAGACATGCTCCAGTCAAAAAAACTTAAGTAGGCTGTATATCCAACAGGAAATACAATCATAATGAGTACAAATAGTACAGAAGGCAATGTAAAAATATACTTAAGATGCTTTTCAATCCAAAGTTGAATGATATTCATCCCCCTTCTATGTATCGCGATAAAGAGGATAGAGGGGTATTAACTTCAATTAATACCCACTCTTTCCCATTCAATTATTAATTCTCGTCATCTAGTAATTGCTGGAACTGTTTGTTGGCTTCTTTGGCAGCGGCTTCTACATCCCCGCCTTCAATACCAGTCACGATTGCCGTACCGATCATATCTCTTGCTTCATTTACTTTTATTACTAATGGACGGTCATATTCTTTTCCAATCTTATTCGATTCAGAGATGACTTGAACGAGCTCCTCAGGAAACGCCTCTGTTCCTTCTGGTGAATCCCATACAGATTGGCGTGGTCCTGGGACACTCTTCTTTTGTAACTCAGCTACAATTTCTTTACTTGTTGCCCACTTGATAAATTCCCATCCAGCATCTTTGTTTTCGGATTTAGCATTCATCGCCACGCCCCATGACGTAACGTTGTATGGCGTTTGTCCTTCTGGTCCTTGTGGGAATACAGCAAACCCAACCTTTTCACCTACAACTGATTTTTCAGGATCTAGTAGGTTTGGATAAATACTATCAGCATCAGTGTACATAGCTGCTTTACCTTGTGCAAATAAACCAGCAGCTTGAGGCCAACTCATATTTAAGACGCCTGGAGGTCCTGCATCCTTCAGTAAATTACCGTAGAACTCGAATGCTTTAATCGCTTCTGGTGTATCAATCGCAGCTTTTCCGTCTACGATAAAGTCCCCACCAAAACCGTATAGATAGCTTGAGAATTGAGTTACAGCAGCAGCACGTTGGCCTCGTGATACCATTCCGTAAAAGTCATTGGAAGGGTCATTTAATTGTTTTGCAATTTCATAGAGTTCATCTAATGTTTTAGGAGGTTCAATATTATTTTCTTCAAAAATATCTTTTCGGTAATACAAGATTTCACGTTCAGTAACGGTTGGAATACCAAAAATCTTTTCACCGTCTTTTAGAGAATTAACGGATGACTCTGTAAAATCACTTAAATTCCAGTCTGAATCGCCTGTATAACTTGTTAAATCAGCAACCCATCCATTGAGATTAAAGAGTTTCCCTTCTTGCAGCGGACGAATCATAAATACATCGATACTATCTGAACCTGCAGTAAATTCTGTTGTAAGTTTCTGAGTTAATTGGTCCTCAAAATATTTTTCTAGCTTTACTTTAATGCCTGACTCTTGTTCAAATTGAGGAATTAATGGTTCGATTGCTTCTGTCCATGGATGGTTCGCAGCAATAATCCTTAATTCAACGTTTTTGTTTTTATTGTCATTTGAATCTGATGATGGCTCTTCTGAAGCCGGAGCATTGCTACTACAAGCAGCCAGTAAGCCTATGAACAATCCTAAAACCAGTAAAAAACTTAGCCCCCTTATTTTTCTCACTTGCTTTTCCCCTTTCATACGTAATATGGTTAAGACGTAAAGCGCTTACATTTAGTGATCCTTACGTCGGTTACCCGATAAAAAATATTCGTCTGCTTTCCTCTTTAAGAAATCGACAGATTCCTTCATTTCCCCTAAACCATTCACCCCATCTTCGATTGAAATCCATCCAGAAAAATGTATGTTGGCTAACAGTTGAAAAATACCATCATAATCAATAATGCCCTTTCCAATGACACCATGTGCTAATCCCTCTGAATATCCTTGTACCAAATGATTCTCGATATCTTTTATGGAATACCCCTCTTTTAAATAACGATCACTGGCATGCATGGTAATTAAGCGGGACTTTACGTTCTCCAGTAATGCTAGTGGGTCATCGCCTGCAAAAACGGCATTTGAAGGATCGAAGTTCACGCCAAACCAATCAGATGAGATCCCTTCCACAATTTCCAAATAGATATCCGACTTCTGGGCAAATTCCGGATAAATCCAAAAACCATCTTTGTAATGGTTTTCCATGACTAGATGGACACGCTTACTTTCTGCATAGGGAAGTAGCTCATTAATACAATCAATGGTCCATTTTATTCCTTCTTCCCTTGATACCTCAGGTCTTCTTTGCCCAGATAAAACCCGACAGCTTCTAAAATCATCGGGCCCAAGTATGGCCATGGCATCAATCATTTCTTTCATCTTGCTCATTTCTTTTTCCCGAAAATCTAGATCGGGATGGGTAAAATCAGGTGATGCACACATCATTGGAATCACTAGATTTACAGAAGCAGCTGCTTGCTTCACCTTCTCCAAATATGACTTTTCAGTAGATTGTAAGAATGTAGGATACATTTCCATTCCATCTGCACCAAGTGTTCCTGCTTGCTCGATCCATTCAAACACATCCATTTTTCCATTTGATAAATCATCGATATACCCTTTTGGGAAAACTGAAATTCTGACTCTGTTTTCGTTCATTGAGTTCTCCTTTTCGATTGTTTTAGTTTGGCACAATAACAGATTTCGCGTGTTTTAACGAATCCATTTCATCGAAGGCATTTTGCCAATCATTTAGTGAATAGACCTTTGCCATTGGTAATGGGTCAATTTCTCCTTTTTGCATTAATAGCAAGACCTTTTCCCACATTGGATACGTATGGCTAAAGGACCCTTGCAGTCTAGCCGCTTTTTGAATGAGTGGGTCAAGACTAAAGCCAATGGGTTCAGGTCCCCATCCAATTTTCGTAATTTGCCCAGCAGGTCGAACAATCTCAATACTCTGCTTTAACGTTTGACTTACACCAACCGCATCAAGCACTAAATCAGCACCGAAACCATCTCCGTAATTGGTTATTTCACGTACAACATCTTGTTTCTCTGCAATAAGTACCTCATCTGCACCAAATTGTTTTGCTACTTCTAACCGTTTTGCATCTTTTTCCAAACCAACGACTGTCAATTTTCCTGGTCCAAACAATCTAGCAATCTGGATACACATTAATCCGATAGGCCCTGGCCCAAACACCACAACATGATCGCCAGGTCGAATTCTCGAATGATGGGCGACAGCATTATAAGCTACACATGAAGGCTCCGTTAATGCTGCTTTTTCGAACGGAATCCCATCAGGTATGTGGTGAACGATGGCTTCACGTGTTTTCACATACTGAGCCATGGCTCCATCTGCTAAAACACCAAAGCCTTTTCGGTCCGGGCATAAATTATATATTCCTGATTTGCAATAAATACAGTTTTCACAAACATATGATGGCGTCTCACTGACAACGCGATCTCCCTTTTTAAATTGGGTTACTTCAGAACCTACCTCGTCAACGGTTCCTGCAAATTCATGTCCTAAAATGACAGGTCGTTTCACAGCAAAGCCTTGTATATTATGATACATATGTAAATCACTTCCACAGACTCCTACAGCTTCCACTTTCAATAAAATGTCTTTTGGTCCTATTTTCGGAATCGGTACTTCTCTGATTTCAACCTTATTTTTACCAGAATCGTAGTTTACAAGCGCCTTCACGTATATCACCTTTTCTTCGTAAAATTTTAGGAGAAGAAGAGTTTCCTACGGAGATTTCAGGTTCGATGAAAAGTTGAACGATTTGATGTTGACCTTCCCTATTCATTTGTTCTAATAGCAAACTTGCTGCACGTCTCCCAATTTCACGTGGAGATTGGACAATGGCAGTCACTTTAGGCATGATGATATCCCATTCGTACTCTAACTCTCCAAATGACACAACCGTAAGTTGATCGGGAATGGTAATCTTGTAGTTTTGACACGCCTTTAATATACCTGCCGTCATATTATTGTTTGACGAAATGATGGCTGTAGGCACGATCGTTTTCGATAGAAAATATTCTACTGCTCGTTGACCTCCTTCATAGGTAAAATCACCAAAAAACTGGTGTTCAGTTGTAAGGCCATAATTCGTTAGTGACTGAAGAACACTTTCGTACCTAATTCTTCCGTGAACAGTGTTCAAATCTCCATGAACGACACCTATTTCTTTATGCCCTAATTCATGGAGGTATGTAACTAATTTTTCCATGCCGATAAAATTATCGTCTGCCACTATATGAACAGGCAGATAAGGGATGGGTCGATCAACAAGGACCATTGGAATGTTTCTTTCGACTAACGAAAGAATATCTTCGTTCACTTGACCAGTCGAACAAAGAATAATTCCGTCAACCCGTTGCTCGTAAAAAAGTTGTAAATTTTTTCGTTCAATAGTAGGATTTTCATTTGTGGAGCTGATGATAAATAGATAGTCTTTCTCAAAGATAACTTCTTCAATACCTTTGGCCAAAGTCATCTGGAAGGGGTTTGTAATGTTAGATAGAAGAACAGCAATTGTTTTTGAGACGGATGACTTCAAACTTCTTGCTATCATGTTTGGGGAGTAGTTTAGGGCTTTTATTGCTGCGTTTACTTTGTTTTTGAGTTCAATATGGACGTTACCAATATTATTTATGACTTTCGATGCAGTACCAATAGACACACCAGCTAATTCTGCAACATCTCGTATCGTCACCTTTTTAGTCATGGTATACTTCCTATTTTTTATTAATGAAACGTTTCATCGAATAGAGCATAACAACGAATTAGAATATTGTCAATTAACTAAAAATTAGAAAAAGAACTGATTTCGACCACTGATTAATTTGATAATACCTTTCAAATCAGGCTTGCCTGCTACATCATATATTTTTTAATGAGATATTAATTTTTTCATAGACTGATTTCGACACTTAAACAAGAAAAAATGACATTATCACTTTTGGATAGTGTAATTTAATAATATTTATGTAATTTATAGTTATTCTTTGCTTAGACTTTACCTAAATGAAAGATGAATCCCATAGAACTCAAAATATTTAATTTAAACCTGAAATTAGTAAGAATCAAGTAAACGAACCTTTTAATACCTCGATATAGATTTGATAGATTTCTACTTAAAAAAAGTGCATCACTCCTTGCGTTCCATTGCTTTGAACACAAGGAGTAATACACTTAATTAGTCTACACTTATTCTTATGGGACAAGGGACCTTTCCCTCTGTCCCATGAAAATAGGTAATTTTTCTAAAAAAAGGATGTCTTTTCGGTCTGCTGCGTCACCTTCCGCAAGGATTGCTGCTTTTGCAACAACATTACCACCTGCTTTTGCGACCAGTTCTTCTAAAGCTTTTATGGATTCTCCAGTACTGATCACATCATCAATTAAGGCGACTCGTTTCCCTTTTAGCAATTCTGCATCTTTACCATCAAGGCACAGTAATTGTTCTTTTTGCGTTGTTATAGATACCACTTGATTCACTAAAGGTTCTTCCATATAGGGTTTCACGCTTTTACGGGCAACAATGTAATTCTTCATATTTAATTGCTTTGACAATTCATAGACTAATGGGATTCCCTTTGCTTCTGCTGTTACTAGGTAATCAACATCTGTCAGTTTTTCAGCTAATAACGGTGCTGTTGCCGACACAATTTCGGTATCTCCTAAAATGACAAAACTTGCGATACTCAATTCGTCTGAGATTGGAATAATAGGTAACTCTCTCTTGATACCCGCAACTGTTAATTGATAAGTTTCCATCTTACTACACCCCTATTTGATTAGATTCCAAAGATTCCAAGTAAAAATTCCATAATAACTCCTGCTAATAATCCAAAGAACGGGTCGGAAATAGCTGTAACAATAATTGTAACTGCTGCAACAATCGGAGAACCTGGTTCTGTGCCAGTAAGAGCTGCAGTCGCATTGCCTGGTAACGTAACAATAGCACCTAATACAAAAAGGAAACCAGCAATAGACGCACTCGGCACATATTTTCCGATTTTCGGTAATAGTTTAAAGAATAAAATTCCTGCCATAATGGCCATCGTTAAAACACCAGCCCAAACGGCGTGAGGAGCTGATGCAGTAGCCGAAATAATTACTTCGACAGGTCCTCCACCAAACAAGGCAGAAACCATGTCTGCTAAACTACTGATGATTGTTAGGGTATCAATATTTACATCTTGACCAGCAATTTCACCATTGATTTTTCCAAATGCAATATTGGCACCGATATTTAAACAAACAAGCGCTAACGCTCCGCGAATGACAGACGGATTAAGAATAAATTTCTGTAATTTGATCTTATCTTCGATCACGTTTTTTGTAACGGCTTCGCTTTCTTTCTTTGTAAAGTTATACACAATACTTGAAAGGATGACAGAAATTGTGATTGTATAAACTAAATCCTTCGTAATGATATATGTTAATAATGCACTTGCAAATGATGTTACTCCAATGATTCGGTCATTCTTTGACATATCCCATGCGACCTTCGCAAGCATGAACCCAACGCCCGCCATCATTGCATTTGTAATAACTGGACCAATCCATCCAACAATTTGTTCCATTAAACCAAATAAACTAATTATAACTAATAAGATTGCACCATAGAAAATGGAAGATAGGCGTTCTCGCATATCCTTCCCCATTGTTCCAGCAACAGCAATCGTTTCTGCCTGAAACGATACTACTGCTACATTGCTTGTCAAGCTATTCCCTACCGCCCCAACAACAAAAGCTAGTGCGGTCGGCACGGACGCAAATCCGAATGAAAGAGCAAGTAAACCTTGAGGTAAACCGTTTAATACAACACTGAATGCTGCTAGTATGTCTTTAAGTATGTCTTCCATGTTTCTTCTCCTTTTCCCCAAAAAGCTCTCTCACTACAGAAAAGAACCGTCCAGTATATACTGAACGGTTCAATTAAAAGTAGTACCGTCCATAGTAGAGTGATTTACGGCCACTCTGTAGAGACTCCCAGACCATATTACCAGGATTATACGGGGATTATTTTTTATTAAATATCGAACGATAAAAAGATTATACAATAAAACGTTCGTTATTTAAATAAAAAAATGATGCATCCGAAGAAATTTACGGAAGTAATACACAAAATACTAATAATAACAGAATATGGCAAAAAAACTACATTCGAATTCTTTTCCTTAATCACTACCCCCACCACAGCTTGAGCAAGAACTGCTGCAAGATGAGACAGAACTACACGAACTACTTGAACCTGAACCACAACTTGTGCAACTTGATGAACTCACACTACTAATCTTCATGTAGCTTGAAAAGTCATCATAATGAAAATAAGAAACAGATAAGAATGGAACGAGCATGGCGTTGAAGTTTTTTTGAATTTTACTTTTTCTCATCTTTTCTTGTACAACACGTTTTTCATAATCTTTGACGCCATTTGCTGTTTTTTTCATAGAGGAGATCAGCGAGAGTATGGTACTTAAATAGTGTCTATCACTCTTAAAATACTTATCTATCAGTTCGTTTTCTGATAAAGTTTTAAACTCCTCAACGATAGTTGGATTTACGGGATGTCTGAAAAACCCCTTATACAAATGGATGTTCTCTTTTCTAATGAAAAAAAGCTCAGCATATACCCAATCAAAGAAACCTCGCAAGTCGGGATCAGATATTTTAGTTACATTAGGACTGTGATGCAGGATACTACCCGCATATTTTTTTGAAAAATCATCATACTCACGTGTAAACATAAGCATCTCATGCCACAGGTCATCAACTTTGTTGCTGAACATTGGCGATTCTTTTAATAGAGAAGTCAAGATAAAGTAGCGCTTTAAATCAAGTAGACGCCAGTTGTATTCATTTTCTTTTAACTTTTTATCTTTCATTACCCGCTCTTCTACATGTTTCATATAGCTTTTACTGAGTGATTGATCCAAGTTCTCACTTAGTTTCTTTAGCCCTTTTAGCGGTTTTGTTTCAATTGATTTAGGAGATAAACCATATGTAAATGAGAGTTTTTTATGTAAGACTAAAATAAACAAAATAACAATTGCAAATAGGACGATCCACTCCATCAAATTCCCCCTTTATATTAGGTTATATTTAAAGCTTCAGGTGTCCACTACTACTCCACCCAGCTTATGCCGATGTTTTATTTACGTTAACTTGCTGGAAAAGTTTCACTTTTCGAATCGTGACCAATAAAAAACGCCTGGTTCGGATAACCAAGCATTCACCTTCATTCTAATAATGATTTATACTCATCAACATCATCAAACTCTGTACCAATATATGCGGGTGTGGCATCGACATTTTTCAAAGTGATTGGTTTGCCATTATTTAGTTTCTTAACGATTATATCAAATGAGTTGTCCCTATTTAAGGTAATCTCAAACTCCTGCATTTCGCCGTTTATATTATACAAACCATCTTTTATCTCCTCATAAGTTCCCTTATCTACTTCCCTGTTATCAATATATTGAACAAAACTATGATCTTCAGGTTGAAATGTCATTTGAACAATATATCCATTCACATGTTCGCTTTGATAAGCACCTCTGAAAGGTGGGGTCGTTTTAGGTATATAACCTATTATTGTCAAAATCAAAGCAAGTGCTACTACTAATACACCCACTGTCTTTTTACTCATAAAATATCCTCCTGCATATAGAAAGGCAAACGGAGATCTCCGTTTGCCTCTATTTTATAGGCTCTTTTCTAAAAGATTATTGCTTTTAAATATAGGGTTATTTCCGCTCCTGGTACTCGCTTTCCGCGGGCGATCCGCAAGCCTCCTCGCTTCACTGCGGGGTCTCGCCTGGCTCGCTATTCCCGCAGGACGTTGAATTTACTTCCTTGAACATACACCGCACGAAGAAAATGCCAGCATTTTCGAGGATCTCGTACATCCACTGAAATCACTGGATGTAAATAATATATCCTTTGTTTAATCGGAACAAAATAGCAACAAAGTTTACGAAAAACCCATTTTATAACAATAATAGACCAATCGTGATTGGAATGAAGCTATAAAAGAGAATCATGACACAGAATCCCATAATATCACGTATATGCAAGCCTGCAATCGCTAAGGCAGGCAAGGCCCAGAACGGTTGAATCATATTGGTCCAGGCATCTCCCCATGCAACACCCACTGCTGTTTTCGCGAGGTCCGCATTAATGGCAGCCGCTGCCTCGATCATAATTGGTCCTTGAACGGCCCACTGGCCACCACCTGATGGAACGAATACGTTGATTAATCCCCCACTGAGGAAAGAGAAAAATGGTAAAGTCTGAGCATTTGCAAAAGAGACGAACCATAATGCCATTTCCTGAGAAAGCCCTGATAAGGTAACCATTCCCATAATTCCTGCGTAGAACGGGAATTGAATGATAATTCCCCCTGCATTTTTGACTCCGTTTGTGACCGTGTCTAAGAACTGTTTCGGTGTTTTATGCAACATGATTCCTAAGAATAAGAAAATAAAGTTTACGATATTAATATTTAAATCAAAGCCCTTGGTAACAAAATGATAGACGATAAAGCCCAAACCCATGATGCCGATTAACATCGAGACAGTCACACTGTTTTCAATTTTTTCGGCTGGTGTCGATGGATTAGTTGATTTAATTATATTCGGTGTGTCATCCGGCAGCTTCCATCCGGATCGATCTTGGTCGAGTGTATTTGAATTTCTCATCAAATAACGGTTAAACAATGGTAATGTAATGACTAGGGCTGCCACAATAAAGAGATTGGCAGGACTAAAAAGGGTTTCACTTACTGGAATGACTCCCATTTTATCTTCTAAAAAATGTCCAGAGGTTGCAACCGTCAATGGAATGGAACCAGAAAGTCCTCCATGCCAAACTAAAAATCCACTATATGCTCCAGCTACTAAAATACGAAAATCTGCAGATGGTACTTGCCTTGCTACATGGATAGCAAATAAGGCCCCTACGACTAGACCGAAACCATAGTTGATTAAACAAGCAATTGCTGACACAAAAGTGACAAGCATAACTGCTTGGGCCGGTGTTTTCGCCAAATTACTCAATTTACCTAGAAAGTTCTTGATAATAGGTGCATTCGCTAATACATACCCCGTTACAACGACAAGAGCCATTTGCATGGTAAAGGCGAGTAAATCCCAAAACCCAGTTCCCCAATGTGAAACCATCTCAAAGGGTCCGCTTTCTGTAAACAAGATGCCTAATACGAACACTAAAAAGGTAAGAATAATCGCAAAAATAAAGGCATCAGGAAGAAAACGTTGGACCAATCGGACAAAGAAATTTGTTATCGCTTTCATTTCTTCACTCCCTTAGTCATTATTTGCTACAGTATATTCTTAGTCGTTTTTGAATATGAAAAAGGCCTGTATTTCCTGACTTTAGTCACATTTCATTATCAAGAAAAGTAGGTATTTACTCCTTTTTTCAGAAGTGAACTTAAAAAAGGCCTCTTCCAAATCGGAAGAGACCTTAAGAATGATAACGAATGTTTAATTTATATTAAATTACATTGGGCCTATTCTTGTATAATATTGACCAAGTCGTTGTCGCTAACCATGCACTATCCATTGATTTATTCAATCAGACTACACTGACTGCATCTTTTGCTTGAATAATGGAAGAATAAAGACGACACCGATTAAGAATAAGATTCCGGATGCTAGGTAAACTCCAGATAAGGTAAGCGCTCCTTTCAGCAAACCAGACATAGACATACCGATGACCATCATCCCCATGAACATTGGGTTTAATACGCCATTCACTCGCCCTACAAAGTTTTCTTCTGTATTACTCAAGATTAACGTGTTGATTCCAATATGAATACATGGCAGGAATAAACCGTTAATGAATTGAAGTGCGATAGTCAGTCCAGGGCTATGAGAGTAACCTATTCCTACAGTCGCAACAACACTTACTAAAATCCCTATTGACAACAGCTTTTGAGGTGTCACTTTTTTGGACAGCGCAAAAATGACGCCACCTCCGATCAGCATTCCAATTCCGCTTGCCATTAGCAACCATTGGATAAAATCCTTAGGCATGCTCAAGTTTTCTATGCCAACAAAGATTGCTAACGGTTGGACCAATCCGACTGCCAACCCACAGGCTGCAAATATCGCACCCATTGATTTCAAAACTGGGTGGTTTAACACATAACGGAAGCCGTCCATAAGCTCCTTCTTGAAATCCGGTTGTGCATCCGTTTTTTCCTTTTCTAAATCCTTAGGCAAGGATAGTAAAACGACTGCAGAAAGGAGGAACATGACGCCCATGACTCCAATAGAAGTGTATATCCCAAATTTCTGATATACGAATGTTCCAATAAGCGGACCGATAACCATGAAAATCGCCATGAGTGATTGGAACATAGCCATGACTGACTGCAACTGTTCTTCAGGTACGTGCTGTTTGAACAAACGCATTGCAGAAGGCATGGAAAACTGTGAAAGAATTGCGGAAACCAATGTGGCAAAGAATATCACATACCACGAACCATAAAGCAATGTAAGTAATACGACAAATATCGAAACGGCTGACAACAAATCACACCAGACCATTGTCAACTTTGGTTTCCATCTATCCGCAAAGGTTCCTCCGATAAAAGAAAAGATGAAAATCGGGGCGAACTCAGCTACTGAAATAAGAGATACATAAACTGGATCATTATTTGTAATGTCGGTCACATATAAAAGTATTGCAAAGTTACGTATCCAAATCCCTAGTTGCAGTAAGAAATTTGAACTCATGATCGATAGAACGATCCGATTTGAGAATATGTTGCTTGAAGGCTTCGCCTGCACGCCTTTACCTTTTGTCATTCCCATAAAACACTGCCTCTCATTTATAAAATTTTTTTCATATCCAGACTCCTACTATAGTACCACGCCCCCCGCTTTGATGGGTAGAGTAATTATGAATCTAGAAAACTTTTTACAGCTGACAAAAAGCCGTGTAAATTGTCATCATGAACAAAATGCCCAGCAGACTCTATCGTCACAAATTCACATTTCGGAATTATCTTAGATACTTCCTCCAATTTATGCTGAGGAATATGACTAGACCCACCACCTAAAAGGAGCGTAGGCATAGTAATATCAGTAAGTCGAAACCACCATTCGGGATTAGGTTCATTAAGTTGCTGCAGTATCGATGGTACAACCTCCCAATCTAACGGTAGAATATCAGTAGGTTTAGAAGGAATCTCGATCGGCTTTCCTTGAAAAGGTGGTGGTGTGTCTTCAACAATTAACCGTTCAATCCTTGTCGGAAATGTTTCCGAGAAAAGATAGGCTACTGTTCCGCCCATCGAATGACCCATTAGAATGAACCTTTCTAGATTCATAGCATTGGCAAAATGAAGTAAGTCTTCACTCATCAGTTCAAAACTGTATTTACTAGTTCTTGCACTCCCACCGTGCCCCCGTTGATCTAAAGCTAATACACGGTAATTTTCTCCTAATACCGCAGCCACTTGATTCCAAGATTCTGCACTTGTTCCCAGTGCGTGAAGTGCAACAATCGGTGGTGAAGTTGGTTCCCCAGTCTCTCGATATTGAAAAGTAAGTCCATTCAATTTAATTTGATTTACCCGTGTTTCCATCTCCAACCCACTCCTTTGTAGGATTTCATTATTTGAAACGCGTTTTATTTAATGTCTCTAATTACAAAATTCCCTGATAATCTGCTGCTTTAATTCCTCTATTGGAAACTTCTGTGGATAGGTTGCAATCATCAACATGATCCCTTGTAGCACAGAAGAAAAATATAACGACCGTCTCCTCGGTTCACTTTCTCCCATTCTTTCAAATATTTTACATTGCAATTCAAACAGTCGCGCGTTCTCTTCGATTATGAGACGACTGTATTTAATCAAATCTACATCAGCCTCTGGTTGAGTTTGAAGGTGAAGATAAAACCGATGGACTTCAGGATTTTTGTGAATATTGTCAATGGCTCCATTCACAATGGATGTTAGCTGTTCTTTAGGTGTTTCTAGGGAGAAAGCTTCTGACATGACTTCAGCCACTTCCCCAATTCTATCCTTAACCATTTCAGAAAGCAGTTCTTCCTTTCCTTTGTAATAGTTATAGAGTAATCCTTTCGAAAACCTCGCATGTTTCGCTATATCACTTATCGAAGTTGCGTAATATCCTTGTTTCATAAATAACTCCATCGCTGCAGCGCGTATTTTTTCTATCGTTGCTTGGCGTATACGTTCATTCTCTTCGGGTGTACGAGGCATTTTTACTTCCATCCTTTATAAATGTAGTGATATCTTGATATAAAACTTTAGCATGAGTGAGGGGTATCATGTGATCGGCATCCTTAATTTCGATAAAACGGATGTTTGGAACCTTTTTAAATTCTTCAGCAACTCGAAAATTATCTGCTACATCCAGTTTGCCAATCATAAATAATGTTTTAGTTTTTAATTCTCCTAATCGTCCCACCGCTGGCGGCTGCGGCCAATCCATACAGAAATCTGCAGGCCACTTAAGCATTCGCTCGAAGTGTTGCCTGAGCATTTGAACAATGAGATTTTTTTGCGGAGTACGAATCACCACTTGATAGGTTGGTGAATAAAGGGCAAGCTCTAACATCTTATCTATATTTGGGGCAGCTTCTATTATTTTGTTATGATATTGTTCAAACTCTTTAGAATAGATAAAACCAGTTAACGAGGGGGCAATTAATACAAGCTTTGATACTCTTTCAGGGTAAGTAAGTGCCTAAATCGGTTGCAATTTGTCCGCCCATAGAATGGCCGATAAGTGTTGCTTGTTTAAGTTCAAGGTAATCCAACAGTGACCGTACATCTTCAACATAGTTTGTATGTTTTATAGGGTTTGGTGACTCGCCTGCACCTCGGCCATCAAAAGCAATCACCTTGTAATGCTTAGACAAAAAGGGTATCAATAAACTCCATAGTCTTCTATCTGACCCACCACTATGAATAAGAACAACAGGATGGCCATTACCAGTAATCTCAAAAGATAAATCCATTACAACCCCTCCCCATTTTACAGAACTTTCCACATTATTTTATTATTGAATGAACGGTTAGTCAATGAAAAATTAAATTTAAATTTCAAATCATCTGAAATTTGACTTCTCTTCTCCGCAGCGCTCTAATACCCTATCACACCAAGGCGCCGACCCTTTTTCTCGAGTATGGATGTATTAGAAAACTAGAAGTAAAAAAGGCCTCTTCCAAAACGGAAGAGACCTTTAAATTATACGATTTAAAGTTTCTTTAAGATTTCTTTAATAAATGCTGGCTCGTCTTTAGGTGTACGAGACGTAATGATATTTCCGTCAACCACTACCTCTTGGTCTAAGAATATTGATCCAGCGTTTTTCAAATCATCTCGAATTCCAATGTACGAAGTTGCGCTTACCCCTTTTAGGATATCGGCACTAATCATGACTTGTGGTCCATGACAAATACCCGCAATCACTTTTCCTTGTTCATTGGCTTGTTTTACAAATTGTACGACTTCATCATTGACGCGAAGTGCCTCTGGAGCAGAGCCACCAGGAATAATAACTGCATCATAGTCGTCAGCCTTTACTTCACTTATGGAAAGGTCAGAAGTATAAGAGACTGTACCTTTCTTCCCTTTAAGTTCTACACCTTTTTCAATTCCAACTACAACAGTTTCGTGACCCGCTTCACTCACTGCATCATAAGGATTCTTCATCTCTGAATCTTCATAGCCATTATCAAGTAAAAAGCATACTTTTGCCATCTAGTATCACTCCTATGTATTGGTATTTATTTCTATTTTAATAGATTTAAGTTGTTACATCAAACAAAGTGATTCTGCAAAATTCGTGATATTTAAAATTTGAACTATATTTACTAGTAGGTTATTCGGTGCAAATTAGGGCTACAACTGATAAGAGCTATATTATACTATTTCGAAAGAAAAGCTTTTTCTGTATTCACTCGAACAATTTGCTTCGTTTCATTTGATTCAATTGCTGCTAATATGACCTGAAGTGACTTCATTCCTTCTTCCCCACTGATAGGTGGAATGGTATCGCTGATAATGCAATTTACAAAGTTTTCAATGACATGCGTATTGGTTTGCCCACCTTCTTCATTTGATTGGATTTTATCAAGCTCATATTTTACAACTTCACCGTTTTTGTATTCCACGATTAATGAGTGTACAGGGTCAGCTTCAAGCCTTAGAACTCCATTTTCACCATAAATAATCGTTGAATTATCGCCCCCAGAAACATATGACCAACTCGCTGTTAATGTACCAATCACACCGTTTTCTGTTTTAAGGATACAAACGGCATTATCATCTACATCTGTATTTTCCTTTGCATTTGTCTCAACAAATGACCCAACTTCTACTATTTCGCCAAGCAAATAACGAATTAGATCCGATTTATGTACGCCAAGGTCTCCCATTGCTCCGATAAATGCTCGTTCCTTATCGAAAAACCAGCTTGTCGCTCCGTCAACGCTCCATTGTTCTGGCCCGGGATGTCCGAATGTTGTTCTAAAGCTATAAACTTTGCCAATTTCACCACTATCAAGAATCTGCTTTGCTTTTACGTGTGAAGCAACAAAGCGCTGATTATGGGCAATCATCAGTTTTTTATTGTTTTCTATTGATGCTTGAATCATTTCTTCAGCTTCTTGCCTTGAAGTAGCCATTGGCTTTTCGCATAGCACATGTTTTCCGGCATTTAATGCATCAATCGTAACTGGCGCATGCATAGCATTTGGCAAACAAACACTTACAGCATCAATTTCTTCATTTTTTAGCAATTCTGTATAATCCACATATGCGGTTGCCCCGTATAATTCAGCCATTTCATTAGAGCGTTCCTCAACAATGTCACAGACAGCCACAATTTCAACATTTTCTTGTGCCGCATATTCCGGAAGGTGACGACGTCTTCCTATAGCTCCACATCCAATTACACCAACTTTTACTTTACTCATAATAAATTCCTCCCTAATAGGTTTTAACATTGTTATTCTTTAATTCTTCTTTTCCGTTCACAGGAAGTGGGGCAGCCTGTTCATAAGTACTTTTCATTATATAATGCATACCATTTAATGAAGATTCGTAAATGCCATGCATCACTTCAAGTACATGATAGGACTGTTTTCCAGATGCACGTGGAGGTCTGTTTGAGTGAATGGCAGCTACCATATCAGCAACCCCAAGCCCGCGACTGTTTTCTGTAAATCCATGCGTTAAGTGAATTTCTTCCCATTCGACCTCCCCTGGTTTACGAATCAAGACGGGCCCACCAAATGTATTTGGATCAGGAACACTTAAAGTTCCTTCTGTTCCATAAATTTCAATAAACGGTGTTCTCGACCCCCATACATCAAAACTTGTAATAAGCGTGCCAACCGCACCATTTTCAAAATCAAGAATGCCTGCGACATGTGTAGGTGTATTGACTTGTATCTTTTTTCCGTATTTTTCCTTACTTGTAATGGTACGCTCAGGAAGGGATATTTGAGCTGATCCTGTTACACGTCGAACAGGACCAATTAGATTAATAAGTGCAGTAATATAATATGGTCCCATATCAAACATAGGTCCAGCTCCGTCTTGGTAGAAAAATTCAGGATCAGGATGCCAGCTTTCCGGTCCATGTTTCATCATAAATGCAGTTGCCGCAATCGGTTTGCCAATTGCCCCATCTTGGATTAACTTTTTACAGGTTTGAATACCCCCTCCTAGAAAGGTGTCTGGAGCAGCACCAATCATTAATCCTTTTTCTTCGGCTTTTTCTAATACTTTTTTACCGTCGTTAAGGGTTGTTGAGATTGGCTTTTCAACATATACGTGTTTTCCTGCATCTAAAGCCTGTAAACAAACATCAGCATGTGCACGAGGAATTGTTAAATTTATAACAAGCTCAATTTCAGGGTCTGCTAGTAGCTCTTGAACTGTTAAAATCTTTCGGATTTTATACTTTGATGCTTTTTCTGCAGCTTTGTTTAAATCTAAATCTGATACAGCTATCACTTCAAGGTTCTGAAACGTTTGACAGTTTGTTAAATAAACATCGCTAATATTTCCGCAACCGATCACACCGATCTTCACTTTTTTCATTTCTAACCATCCTTTCTTTACTCCTTTACTGCACCCCCAGCAAGACCTTTTACAACTTTTTCTTGTGAGAATAGATAGACAACCAAGATTGGAAGACTAGCAAGTGTCAAAGCGGCCATCAAACCAGGAATATTTACTGAAAATTCGCCTTTAAAATCTTGTAAACCTAGAGGTAATGTCATGTTTTCTGGACTAGAAATTAGGACTAGTGCAAAGATAAATTCATTCCACAAATGAATGAAATTATAGATTAAAACTGTCATTAAGGCAGGAGTTAGCATTGGAAGAATAACTCGCCAGAAGATTTGGAAGTGATTGCATCCATCTATTTTCGCGGCTTCCTCAAGTGATTTCGGAATTTCTTGCATAAATTGAGTTAAAATAAAGATTGAAATTGGCAAACTAAATGCAATATATGGCCCTAACAATGCCCAAATCGTATCAAGTATCCCCATGCTTTGCGAAAGTTTAAAAATGGGAATAAGCGTTGCATGAATAGGAAGCATCATTCCTGAAATAAACAATAAAAACAATAGTTTATTTAATTTAAATTTCATTCTGCTTAATGGGTAACTTGCTAGAGCCGCAATAATCATTACTGCAAAAACTGCTACAGTAGAAACAAGTATACTGTTTATAAAGTATCGGCTTAATCCCATTTCAAAAACAGTTTGGAAGTTTTCGAGATTAAAAGAAGAAAATAGTGCAAATGGCTTCTCAAAAAATTGACCCTGTGTCTTCAATGATGTTGAGATCATATATAAAAAGGGAAAACCTGTGAAGACTAGCAATAAAACTGCAACGACATAAAGTGGTATCTTTTTAAATCCAATCGTCATACGTAGGCCCCTCTCTTTTTACGATAATAATCCATCACTTGAATAATAATGGTGACAAAAAGTGCAACAAAGAACATCACAAAGGCAATTGCACTAGCATACCCCATGTTAAAGTTAATAAATGCCTGCTTAAACATATATGTACCTAATAACTCTGTCCCATGGTTAGGACCTCCGCCGGTCATAATATAGAATATATCAAACGCTTTTAACGACCCGACAATTGCTAATATCGAAGAACTAACAATGGTTGGCATCAATAATGGAAGGGTTATACGAAAAAACTTCGTTAAAGGATTCGCGCCGTCAATTTCCGCTGCTTCATACAAATCTTCTGGAATTCCGACAATCGCAGCTTTAAAAAGAATCATGTAGAAAGGTGCGAATTGCCATACAATAACGAGGAGTACAGCAAAAAGGGCAGTGTTAGTCTGGCTCAACCACGCAACATTTTCAAAGCCAAACAAATTAATAAACTGATTAATCATTCCGTTGATTGGGTCAAACATCAATACCCATAACATTCCGATTGCAACTGTTGACATAAGAAACGGGAAAAAGTAAATACTGCTGAAAAACCTAATCCCTTTAATAGGCGCAAACAGCATAAGGGCCATGATTAAACCTAATGGAATTTGAACAAAAACGGATGTTAATACAACCCAGGTATTGTTTGTAAGGGCCTTCCAGAAAATAGCATCTTTGAATAGATCAATATAGTTTTGTAGTCCTATAAATACTCCGACACCCATTCCATCCCAATCGTAGAAGCTGTACATTAACGTTGTTAAAATTGGGTATATCACATAAATTGAATAAACGATTAACGCTGGTGCTACAAACAATCCGATGGTTAATGCACTTTTAAATTTGTTTTGTTTTGTACGAGATGCAACATTTACAATTGACCTTGTGTTTGTTACTTTAACTTCTGTTGTTTCCATTATATATCCCCCTCCTTTTTTATGTATGTGTAAGAGAGGGGAGGCTCCCCTCCCTCTTTAAGTTACTCTAAGACCTCTTTTGCTTTTGCTTCCATTTTCTTAGCGGCTTCTTCTGGTGTCATATCCAACCCATAAATGGCTTGGGTCGTATCTTTATGCAATTCTGCCAATTCTGGAGGAAGTGTTTGATCATATGGCATTTGCAAATGTGTTGCACCTTGAACAACCTCAAAAAAACGTTTTGTAAACTCGTCTGCTGGCTTAACATCTTTTATACCTGATAGTGAACCTGTACGATCCATATAATTTTGAGCAGTTTCTACACTTGTAAGTTCTATGGCTAATTCAGTTGCTAAGTCAGGATACTTACTGTTTTTCGCTACCGACCAAACCGGTCCTGTTGCAGCTCCTACTTGGGTTTGATCACCTTTCCCGCCTTCAACAGTTGGGAATAAGAAAAAGTCTAGCTTTTCTTCAAATTCAGGTGCTTCTTGTCTTACGTTATTTACGAAAGAGATTGTCATATCCATCATGGCTGCCTGTCCGGAATAAAGTAATTGGCGACCTTGTCCTTCATCATAAGGAACACCATTAAACCCAGGGTTAAACGCTTCTCTTTCAACCATTTCTTGTAGATATTCGCCTGCTTGAACATATGCTGGATCATCGAAACCTCTGCCTTTTCTATTAAACGCGCTATCAAATAATTCAGGACCTGCAATACGGCTTGCAAAGTTCATAAACAGATAAGCCCCTGGCCATTTTGTTTGATTTGCTAAAGCGATTGGAATAATATTGTTTTCTTTTAATGTATCAATCACTGAGAGCCATTCATCATATGTTTTAGGTGGTGTTAATCCGTATTTTTCAAAAATTTCTTTATTGTAAAACACAACATCAATTGATAAACCTAAAGGAAGACCATAGACTTTATCATCAAACGTTGTATTAGCAAGAGCAAGTTCATTAAAATGAGCCTTATCGGTTGATTCCGTAAGTTCTAACACCTTACCTTGGTCAACAAAGTTCTTTAACCAGCCTCCCCCCCAGTTACTAAACACATCGGGAGCTTCATTACCTGACATCGCAACAGAAAGTTTTTGTTTAAAAGCATCATTCGGTATCCGAAGAACCTTTACGTCGACATCAGGATGTTTTTCTTCAAATCTAGCAACGGCTTCTTCATAAATCTTTTCTTTTTCACCTGGATCAATATGCCAGAATTCTAACACTTTCTTACCCTCATTACTTTTACTGTCCTCTGCCTTTCCTGATGATGATTCGCTTGTTGAACCACCACCATTAAGACCACATGCAGCTAATAATATAACAGATAAAATCGTTAATATTGTGAGTAACCTTTTCATATATTTTCCCTCCTGGTTATCTTAAATAGAAAGTAAGAGTCTAACTTCATTACCTATTACAAACTAATATCTTAACTAGATAGAACTGACTTCTTTTTCAAATATTGAATACTCATTTCAATACTTTCAAGTGGGGAGCGCCTTGAACGATCTTGTTCAACAATGAACCATTCTACATTTGATGCCGGTCCTTGCTTTAATACCCCGTCTATATCTACTCCACCTGTCCCTAATTCAGCGAAAAATTGTTCACCGTCCGTTGTCATATCCTTTAAGTGAACAAGTGGTGTTCTTCCTTTATAACGCTGCAACCACTTAACCGGATCTTCACCAACTTTTGTTAACCAATAAATATCTAACTCTGCTTTTACCCATTCAGGATTAGTTTCATCTAGAAGTGTTTCAAGTGCGGTACGTCCATTCGATAGGAGTTGTAATTCAAAATCATGATTGTGATAACAGAATGTAATTCCTTCTTTTTGACACTCTTGCCCAATATGATTCAAACTATTGATTAGGTGTAGATAATCTTCTTCTTTTCGTCGTTCTGGAGGAAGGAAGGGACAAACAATTTTGTCGTTTCCTATTGCTTGTTCGTAGGTGATAATCTCACGTAAGTTTTCTTCTAAAGAGGATAAAGGAATATGACTTGATGTAGCTTTTAAACCAAGATGATCGATCACTTTTTTTAACTCATTTGCAGGGAGACCGTAATATCCAGCAAATTCAACCCCTTGATACCCGAGTTCTGCGACTTTTTCTAATGTCTCTACAAAGTCATTACTACATTCATTTCGTAATGTAAACATTTGTAGTCCTATCGGAATATTTATCATTTTAACTCTCCTTTTACTAAGAATTTTCTTTTTATGTAACGAATCTTCTTTTTTCACCTCCTTAAAAATCTATTAAACCGGTTACATTATTTCATCAAAAAACAAGCTCTAACCTTGTTGTTATGAGAAAACGTAAAATAAACTTTGAAACCGATTACATTTTTGTTGTATAAAAAAACTATATAGCTATTTTTCTATAACTGTTGCTTTCTTAAAACCGCAGGAATCTCTAATCGTCAACCTCGCATTTAGTACATGTTTTAATCTTGTTAGCTTTTCTCCATTAATTTGCTGGAGTAATAACTCCATTGAGCGTTTCCCCATTTCAAAAAATGGTTGTTCGATTGTAGTCAAGGCAGGCTCGAAAATCTCTGAAAACTTAATATTATCAAAACCTACAACAGCTATATCTTCCGGTACTTTGAGTCCCTGTGATTTTGCAGCTTTCACAACACCCATTGCCATGACATCATTTCCAGCAAACACGGCAGTTGGCGGATTTTCGATAGCCAATAACTTTAGCATCTGATTATATCCAGATTCAAAAGAATAGTCACCTTCTTGTACTAGTAAACTATCTAAATCCACTTCGTGCTGTAGTACTGCTTGGTGATACCCCTTTAATCTATCCCTGCTTATTGAAATTTCAAGTGGTCCAGTAATATGAGCTATCCTCTTATGACCAAGCTTAATCAGATGTTCCGTAGCTTCTCGTCCACAACTAATATTATCAATGGCTACGGTAGGAATATTTAATCCCTCATTGTAATCCGAAGTTAGAACAACCGGATACTTTGCTGCAACCTCATTTATCACCTTTTCCTCAAGTGGGATTGTTAATAAAATCATCCCGTCCACTTGTTTTTGTTTTAATTCATTAATAAAGATTGATGTTTTCTCAGGATCTCTATTGGTATTTCCTAACAGAACTTTAAACCCGTGCTCATTTGCTGCAGCATCAATCCCTCCAATAATTTGAGGGAATACATTATTCATAATGGTTGGAACAACAACGAGTATTGTTTTTGTTTCCGTTCTACGAAATTGTCTGGCAAGCAAATTCGGTTGATAGTTTAGTTGTTCTATTGCATGTAGTACTTTTTTTCGAGTTTGTTCTTTGACTGTCTCTGGATGTTGCAATACCCGTGAAACAGTAGCTTTTGATACATTTGCTAATTTTGCAACATCACTCATTTTGGCCATGATATTTCTCCTTATCGTTTCCCATATTAGTTTGTTTAGTAAGTCTATATATTATTTTAAGAGAATGACACAAATGTAACCGGTTGCATTTTATATGTAAAAAGGTTCCAAATGCTTGTTCTTCACCATTAGTATAAAGAATCCTTTTTTAACTTTCAAGTATTTTTAGAAAATTTTATTTATTTAAAAAACATTTAGAACTTTTGGCCTATTTTAGATCCAAATTTTATTTTTAACGTGATCTTTGGTGAAAAAGTTATATTAAGGTTGGTAATTTGTATGAAGATATGAAATTAGTCAGCTTGTACGCTTTGGAGATGAACGAGATATAGTCCCTATTCGAGGTTCATAAGATGCTCTTCACGGATATCTAACTTAATTTGTTTTCTTCATAATATGAAGAAGAAATTAAGAATGTTGCTAGACAATTTGTATGAAGAAAGGTCGAGGAAGCTCGACCTTTCTATAAATATTCCCTGTTGAAACTTCACTTAAATGGTTTCTTACACTTTATTAAAACGTCAATACCACCTTTGAAACCTTCATTGGTTCAGTTTCCACTAGATGAATGGCTTCCTGAATTTTTTCAAATGGGTAGATATGCGATATAAAGTCTTTCCCTGTGATTTCTCCCTTGTTGAACCAATCAATGACTTCCGGGAACTTATTAGCATGTAGTCTAGAACCACATATATCTAACTCATCTTTTGTAATTAGTAATTGCGGTATTTTAGATGGTCTATCGGTAAAACCTAAAACTACAATCCTGCCGCCTTTACTTACTACTTCAATTGCTTGTTCAAATGAACTAGCATTTCCAACTGCGTCTATCACAACATTTGCACCAATATGTTGTGTATATTTATTAATCTTTTCATTTACATTTTCTTTTCCTGCATTAATTACATAATCTGCTCCTAGCCTTTTTGCATTTTCAAGCCTTTCATCAACTAAGTCCGAAACAATACAGATGGCTCCCTTGTTTTTAGCCACTTTTAGTGCACACAGTCCTGCAGGGCCGGAACCCATTATAAAAACATAATCACCTTTTTCCACTTGCCCACGTGAATTGACTTGCGCAGCAACTGTAAATGGCTCAATCATTACCGCTTCTTCATAGGAGACAGAGTCTGGTATTTTAAAAATGTTCTTTTCTGGTGTTACAAGATATTCCCTGAAACCACCATCTTCATGTACACCTCGAACCCTTAATTTTACACATAAATTTGGTCTATTCTTTTTACATTGATAACACTCTTCACAATTAATAATAGGATCTATTACAACTCGATCTTGTACCTTAAATTTCTTTACTAACTCACCAACCTCAACAATTTCACCCACGATTTCGTGCCCTATAACTCTAGGGTATGTCGCTACTGGAGAAGTTCCATGATAAATATGTATATCAGATCCACAAATGCCACCTGCTTTAACCTTGATTTTCACATCATAAGCATTAGTGATTTGGGGCTCAGCAATCTCTTTTATTTCCAATTTTCCAGGTTCCGTTACATAAGTCGCTTTCATCTACATTCTCCTTTTTATAATATCGAATGCTTCTAAGCGCGTGTTCTATTTTCTACAAAAAGTTCTATTCGAATCTGAGGCTTATTCACTCTATAGAGACAATACTTCTTTCCATATACCATCATCAACAGGTATTCCTTGTTCCATATTTCTGTTGCGATTATTTAATGAGTTTTCTCCAGGGTAATAGACTTGACCGCCATCTTGTTCAGGTTCAGAAGCTTTAATAAATTCTACAATACCATCTGTAATCTTTTCTGTATGATCCTCTCCATTGATTTGGCTAGGGTCCAAGGCGATAAATACTTGGGAACACCCTCCACAACTTCCTTCCTGTACCTTATCAATTTCATTGGTTGATAGTCCACCAGACATGATAGCCGCAATAGCATCTAATAAAATAGAAAATCCAGAACCTTTCCAATACCCCATTGGTAAAATTCGCTTTGTTCTCTCAATTGGACCTGGTTCTCTTGTTAAGTTTCCTTCCTCATCAAAACCGCCTGGGAATGGTAATAGCTCATTTTTCAACTCCGTCGTTTGTAGTTTTCCGTACGAATATTGAGACATTGCCATATCCAAAATAATATGTCCCTTTTTACGCGGAACAGCCATGACAAACGGGTTATTTCCTACCCTGGTGTCTTTTGCTCCCCATGCTGGCATAACGGACTCTGTATTGGTCCAACAAATCCCAATAAACCCGTTGTTTACAGCTTTTAATCCATACGTACCTCCACGCATCCAATGGGTTGTATTTTGTAAAGTAACAATTCCAACACCATACGTTTTCGCAATTTCCATCGCTCGATCCATTGCAGTTAGTGCATTTAGTATTCCTGGGCCACGATTACCATTGTAAATCTCAATAGCACCTAAATTTTTAACTAACGTTGGTTCCGCATCAACGTCTACCCAACCTCTTTTGATATAATCCACAAAACGTGGAACACGATTAAGCCCATGAGAAGCGACACCATCGCAACTAGTCTCTGTATGAACCCTTGCACAAATTTCTGCTTTTTCTTCACTCATGCCAGCATTGACAAATGCCCTTTTTATCTCACTTTTCATCGTTTCAAAGCTGATCCTCGTCATGTTCATACTCCCCTTCTAAGAATAGTGTAAAAGTTTAACTTGGCAGTTAGATTTTATTATTAAAATATCTAAACTCCTGAATAAGCCATAAATCCACCATCAACTGGAATAGTTATACCTGTAACAAATCCTGACATATTCTCATCAGCTAACCATAGTAATGTACCTAATAAGTCTTCCGGTTTACCAAATCTTCTCATTGGAGTATGTCCGATGATCTTGTTCGATCTCTCAGTTAGAGAACCATCTTCATTCGTTAATAGATTACGATTTTGTTCTGTTAAGAAAAAACCTGGTGCAATAGCATTAACACGAATTCCAGAATCAGCAAAATGAACTGCTAACCATTTGGTTAAATTTTCTATTCCAGATTTTGCAGCACTATATGCCGGAACCTTTGTCATGGGGGAAGGTGCACTCATCGACGACATGTTGATGATAACTGTCCCTTTTCGATTTACCATGTCCTTTGCAAAAACTTGAGTTGGGATTAGTGTCCCTAGTATATTAAGATCAAAAACAAAACCAAATCCTTCTGTCGTTAAATCAAAAAAAGTCTGAAGTTGATCATTCTCAAGATCTTCTATGTTAAAAGTTTCTTTCGTAGTAATTCCTTTCGGATGGTTTCCTCCTGCACCATTAATTAATATATCGCAAACGCCTAGTTTTTCAGTTATGATGTCTCTTGCTTTTTGTACATCATTCTTATTTAAAACATCACAAGAAATCGCCAAAGCTTCTCCTCCTGCATCGGTGATGACTTGTTCAACTATTTTTCCCTTTTCTAAATTCCTGTTAATAATAGCTACTTTGGCACCTTGTCTTCCAAGTTCCTTTGCCATCGCACTACACAACACTCCACTACCACCTGTGATAACAGCAACTTTACCTTTTAGTCCCTCACTTCGTAATAACATTAACATGTTCTCCCTTCATTCTTTGAAGTGAATCCCATATGCCCCAAATATACATAATGCCTAGTGCGCGATCATATAGTCCGTATCCAGGTCGACATTTTTCTTCCCATATGTGTCTACCATGATCTGGTCTGGCATATCCTGTAAAGCCAATATCATGGTAAGCCTTTACAATTCCAACGATATCAAGTGAACCATCACTCTCTCTATGCGATGTTTCAATAAAATCTCCATTTTCAAATCGCTTAATATTACGAATATGTGCAAAGTGGATTCTACTTCCAAACTCCCTAATCATTTCAGAGATATCATTTGATTCATTTGCTCCCAAGGAACCACTACATAAAGTTATTCCGTTGTTTGGGCTATCTACAATACTTAATAACCTTGAAATATTTTCTTTATTTGTAATTATCCTTGGTAAACCAAACATAGACCACGGTGGATCATCCGGATGAATAGCCATTTTAATGTCATATTCTTCTGCAACTGGTATGATTCTTTCTAAAAAATACTGTAAGTTGTCCCAAAGCATTTCTTCTGTAAAATCCTTATAGGCTTCAAATAACTCTGAAAGTCTTCCCATTCGTTCAGGTTCCCAACCTGGCAAGGTAGAATCTTGATAGTTTGAGAATCTGTTTACAAGTTCTTCTGGATTCATGTTTTCGACCTTTGATTTTTCATAAAATAAAGCAGTAGATCCATCCTCCATTTCCCTAAACAAATCTGTCCGAATCCAATCAAACACAGGCATGAAATTATAACAAATTACCTTTACACCGACACTCGCTAGTTCCTTAATTGTCTGTATATAATTTTCAATGTACTTAGTTCGTGTTGGGAGTCCCAATTTGATATCTTCATGGACATTTACACTTTCGACTACATCTATATTAAAGTGATATCTGTCAGCTAAGCTTTTCATTTCTTGAATTCTTTCCTTTGGCCATTTTTCACCAGGTTCAAGATCGTGTAGTGACCATACAACCCCGCTAACTCCCGGAATTTGTTTTATTTCGGAGAGGCTCACATGATCATTTCCGTCTCCAAACCACCTAAATACCATTTTCAATTTTCTTCACCTACGGTCATCATTTTTTGAAATAGATACAAAACTTAATAAGGTTACAATTCTTCAATACTCAAAAACTCACATAAGTAATTCTGGTAAGAATAAAACAATGTCAGGTACTAACAGTAACAATGCTAATAATGCAATTACACCAAGTAAAAATGGCATTGATTCCTTTACATAATCCTCGATTGGAACTTTCATAATGGAGGTCGTCGTATACATCGTTACTCCTACTGGTGGAGTCATTCCGCCCATGGTGACAATTGTCATCATTAAAATCCCAAAATGAACAGGGTCTACTCCAATTTGTTCAACGATAGGTAAAAAGATTGGCGTTAATAGTAAAACGAGAACAGTGGACTCAATAAACATACCTGCAACAACAAGAAATACTAATATTAAAATTAACAGCAGGGTTGAATTGCTTGTTAGACCAATTAAAAAGTCTGCAGCATTATTTGGTAATCTTTCGTATGTAATGAGGAATCCTAAGATGGATGATGTTGCAATAATTAATAGAATCGATGCATTATCAATGACAGACTGTTCTATTGATTCGATAAAATTCTTCCAATTCAGTTCTTTATAAACAAAGAAACCGATAACAAGTGCATAAACAACAGCAAACGCTCCGGCTTCAGAGGCAGTAAATACTCCAAAGCGAATACCTACTATAAGGATAACTGGAAATAATAGAGCCCAAATACTTTCTTTGAAAGAAACACCCACTTCTTTGAGAGTTGCTTTCTTCATTACAACATTCTCATCGTATCCTCTCTTTCTGGCAATTACATAGGATACAACCATTAAGAAAACCATCATAAGGATCCCTGGGATTACCCCTGCTAAGAACAGCTTTCCAATTGAAACTTCCCCGACATATCCATATAAAATAAGACCAATACTTGGTGGAATAGTTGCTGTAATCAATGAACTTACTGCGATAACACCAGCAGAATATCCACCCGAATACCCCCTTGCAACCATTTGATGACCTAGAATTCTACTTTGCATCGCTGCATCAGCATTTGCTGATCCAGATACACCACCCATGATTGTACTTAGAACGATTGACACGTGAGCGAGGCTTCCTCTTAAGTGTCCCGTAAGCGAATTTGCAAAACGAATAAGACGTGATGTAATGCCAGATGAATTCATTAAGTTACCAGCCAAAATAAAGAATGGAACAGCGAGTAAAGGAAAAGACTGTGTACCAGCAACCATCCTTTGAGTTACTATTTCAATTGGAAGATTGGGTGAAAATAGAAAAAAGGATAAACTGGCAATTCCAATTGCAAATGCCACCGGCATGTTAAGAAATAGTAAAATGAAGAAAATCACAGCAACAAGTAACATTTATCTCACCCCTTTATATTTACATTTCCCGAAACGTTTTTAGTAAAATGAAATTTTCCTTTTAGTTTAACAAGGAGAGTTATAATCATTAGAATACTTCCAATAGGTACAGAAAGAGTTACCAAAGAATAGCTAAGAGAAAGATTATTAATCATTCTTTCTGAATTCTCAACACTTAATAGAATTCCGTAATACCCTAAGAAAATAAGAAATGCTAATACAAATATGTTCATTAAAATTTCTATCCCAAAACTTAATTTCCTTGGGAGTTTTTTTGTAAGAAAATCAACACTAATGTGCTTTTCTTCTCGCAAACAACGGTTAGCGCCTAAGAAAATTGCCCAAACAAATAATAATTGTGCAAATTCAACGGACCAAGAGATGGGGTATCCTACCCATCTCATGGCTGCAGCCAAAAAGACAAAAATTACAATACCGATCATGAGAAAATTTGTGATAAAATTTTCAGCCTTCACATATCCTTTAGCAATTTTTTTTATCATAGTATCACTCTCTATTTTCCTAGTATTTTATTAACCTCTTTACGTAAATCTTGGTATCCATCAAACTTGTCATAAACCTTATCCGTCGCTTTTTTAAACGGTTCAATGTCTACTTCATTAACTTCTACACCAGCATCTATTAATTTTTGTTCAAAATCTGCTGACATTTTCAAAATATTATTAGATGCAACCTCTGCTGCTTTAATTGACTCTTCATAAATGATTTCTTGATATTCCTTTGGAAGACTTTCCATCCAGTCTGCTGAAGTAACAAGACCCGTTAATAACTGGAAATGACTTGTTTTAGTAATATAACCAATAACCTCTTGTAAGTTGGCACCAAAGGTAGCGGAATGATGTGCTTCTGCAGCATCGATAACACCTTGTTGTAGACCTGGATACACTTCAGCCCATGCTAAGCCAACAGGACTAGCTCCCATAGCTGATACAGTTTCTAGCGATATAGGTGATCCTGCTGTTCTCATTTGAATGCCTTTAAGATCTTCTGGTTTTTCAATTTTTTTGTTTGTTAATAGGTGACGATCCCCTTGATACCAGTTAAAAGACAGAACTTGCAGATCTTGTTCATCTGCCAACCTTTGTTCCCAACCTTTAAATAAATCTGACTGTACAACTTTATTAGCTTCTTCATAACTATCAACTAAATACGGTGCTGATAATATACCAATTTCATGGACCATCTCCGCTAATCGACCAGCATCTGTTAGAACTGCTACATTTGCCCCTACCTTTGCTTGTTCAATAATGTCACTATCTTCTCCAAGTGAACCTCCTCCAAAAATCTCAAACACTACTTCACCATTTGTTTTTTCTTCAACACTTTCTTTAAGTGCTACCAATCCTTGATAAATAGGGTCTGATTCAGTCAATGCTGTAGCTATTTTTAAAGTGTACTCACCTTTCTTATCACCGGACTCAGCACCATCACCTGCTACTTGATCACCTTTACATGCAGATAACAATAACATGGAAAGAATAAGTAAAACTGAAAATACCTTACCTTTAACATTCATCTCCTATTTCCCCCTGCCATTTTATTTTTACGTAGATCATTTACTACATTTTCAACCTCAATATAAAGCGCTTACAATCTAATTGAAAAAATTTATTATTTAAAATACTGGCTATATTCCTTCTTCAAGTCATCTTGTTCAAATAGCATCTTCGTTAAATGTTCTTCCATGGCTTTTTCCGCTAATTCAGGATTCCTCTCTTCTATCGCTGTAATGATGGTTTGGTGCTGAGACAATATTAATTCCCAATTATAATTAGCGGCCAAACTTAACATTCTAAATCGGTTTAAATGAGCATTCATTTGTTGAATAACATTCCAGATAAGTGGCCTACCACTTTCAGTTGTTATCGTGTGATGGAATTCTTCATCCAGTTCGTATAACCTTGTATAATTCTTTTCTTCCACACACAATATTTGCAAACTGAGATTATTTTTAAGTTTTAAAAGATTTTCACTTGATAATTTATAGCAAGCTTCTTTCACTGCTGCTCTTTCGAGATGTTCTCTAATAAACCTTGCTTCTTCTACATGTTTCAAATCAATTAGTGAAATGTATGTACCTCTTTGAGGATAAACCTCAAGTAAATCTTCTTGAGCTAATTTTACAAATGCTTCTCGAACCGGCGTTCTACTAACATTGATCATTTCAGAAATCTCTTTTTCTGAGATACTTCTTCCAGGTTCTAGCTTGAGAGAGATAATGTTTTCTTTTAATACTTCATATACATAGTCTCTTGTTGAGTAATTGTTAACTTTATGTTTCGCACTAATGTCTAACATTTAGATTTTAGCCCTCCTTTTCTTTACGACCTTATATTACCACACTACCATACAAGTATGGTAGTGGTTTTTTTAGAAAATATTTATTTTTTTAAAATAACGAATTGTTTATTATTCCCTGAAAATATTATTCTTTTGACTATACTATTCTAGTAAATAACTGGTGATAATAAAAATAACTTTTCTTAGGAAACAAACAATAGATTTGATATTGTAGAAAATTTTCCTTTCTCTTTAAATAACTCAAAATAAAATGGTTATATAATTAATTTTCTTTAGTATTTAATACTAGATATTTAACCCACTTTTCTATGTAAAATAAAAGAGGCTGGGACATAACTAGCTTCGAATAGTGATAAAGGAGAATTTGAGTGAACTCAAGTTCTCCTTTATCTATTTTTTGCTATTAATTTTCACACAATCTTATCTGTTGGCCGTGAATTTTCTTAAATTCACGGCCATTAATGCAAGGCCCATTTCATTCTCAACCTTCGATTTTCCACGTACAGAAAATCGAGTGAAATGCAAATTAGCCTTCAAGAATCCAAAAACTGGTTCTACATCAATCTTACGTTGACGATAGATGGCACCTGTTTTTTCTTCTGAAAGCTTCGCTCTCACATATTCTTTTTGATGTTCCCACTTCTCGTTCACCATTAACTTTCGATTATTACCTTCTTTAGCTTTTGTACAGGATGAACGGAATGGGCAGTCAGAACAGTCTTCGCATTCATATACTTTAAATCCCCGTTTAAAGCCTGTTCTATCCGTACGTTCAGATTGATATTTAAATGGAAGATGTCTGTGATTTGGACAAGTGTATGTATCCGTTTCTTCATCGTACTGCCAGTTGTCTGGGTTAAACTCATTTTGTTTATGTTTTTTCTTTTGTTCTTTCAGATACATATTATAGGTAATTAGAGCTTCTCGTTTACGCTTAGAAAGGATATCATCATAATTTTGTTCACTTCCGTAACCTGCATCTGCCACAATATGTTTCGGTAATTCGAAATAATATTTCTCGATTTGATCTAGAAATGGAATTAAAGTACGTGTATCTGTTGGATTTGAAAATAAACTATAGGCAAGCGCGTATTGACCTTCTGTTGCGATTTGTACATTATAACCAGCTTTCAATTGACCATTTTTCATATAATCCTCTTTCATTCGCATGAAAGTTGCATCATGGTCTGTTTTTGAATAACTATTACGTGTGCCAAAGATTTCAAAATCTCGTTGATATTTCTGAATCCGTATAATATAATCAGTCAGCTGCTTATGCACTTGCTTCGGATATTTTCGTTCACTTCTTAGTGCTTTTCTTTCTTCTACGCTCGATGATGTTTCAATTTTTTGGTCATATTCCGTAATGACTTCATTTACTTTTTCAACCATTTGGTCGAGTTCTTTAAGTGTTAATTGTTCATCATTGTCTCGTTCAATTTCAGGTAGGATTTCTTTTTCAAGTAATTCGTTGTACAGTTGATTTGATTTTTCAATTAAGTTCTTGTGGTATTTCTCAATCGCCTTTTTCCACACGAATGTAAATTTGTTCGCATTCGCCTCTATTTTTGTACCATCAATGAAAATGGCTTCTTGATTGATTAATTTCTCCTGTACTAGATGGCAACGGAATTGCACGAAACATTGTCGAATCAGTTCTATTGCTTCGGGGTGAACACGGAAACGATTAATGGTGCGATAACTCGGTTCATAACCTTGGGAAAGCCACATCATACGGATACTATCTTTTAAAAGCGCCTCGATTTTACGTCCAGAAAAGACAGACTGCGAATACGCACATAAGATAATTTTTAACATCATGCGTGGATGATAAGCAGGGCAACCTTCATTTCGAAGAAATGGTTCAAGTGCTTCAGCTGGAATACTTTCAACTAAGTTATGTACATGGAAGGCAATATCATTCTCTTGTAATTTTACTTCTAAATTTAAAGGCAAAATTAATTGATTCATGTTATAATCTTTAAACATAAGGACACTTCTTTCTGTTTGGATTTGGTGTGGTAACTTAATTTTAACAAAGAATGTCCTTATTTTTTATTTAAAAATAATCAAAGCCTGTGAAATTTTACTCATGGTAAAATTCCACAGGCTTTTTCATTTCAGAGGAGGGTTTTGTCCCAGCCTCTTTCCAAGATATTTAGTTCTAAGCCCGAATTAAAACCTCATTTTCCCCGCTCAATTTCCATTTCTAATAAAGCATTGCTGAGGCTTTTTCCATGTGTATCAATCGCAAGTGATGTTGTCACACCTCCCATTAAACTTTCTTCACATACGAAGTTAAATGCTTTGATGTTGGGTAGCTCATACCTCGTTACTTTACCCTTTACAATATGCTTTAGGTGGTCTTTCACTTTTTCTGCTGTGACACTAGAGGAGAGCCATTCGTAATCGTCCTCTTTGTAAGGAATCAACGAGATGTTAAGTGTATTGCCTTTGTCTCCTGAACGGCTATGAGCGATGTCTATTAATTTTATTTTTTCCATTACTTTCACCCCCAAATCTCTGTGTTTACGGTAATCTCTTCTCGATTGATATAGGTGGAGACAATTCCAATGACCTCTTCGACTCTTTTTCTTGCGCCACCTCCAGCGGCAGGTCCATTCGTATATAAGGCTTCCACTTCATGACCAATTGTTTTCGCTTCTTCTACAGTCCCGCAAAGAGCGGCCACTCGTACTCGTACTTCATATGGTCGATAGTTACCGATCTGTCCATGATGAAGAGAAGATACGCCAATCAAATCTGTCTTTAAGTCAGGAAAACTTTTTAATAGTCTTTTTTCTAAAATATCCTGAGCTAATTCCCCTCTTTCTAATGCAGAAATTCCTGCAAAAGAAATTTCTCCCTCTCCTAAAAAACCTGCGTGATAGCCAACTGAAACCTTGAATGTATCTGGCTTTCTTTTTCCGGATGCTCCAGATACACGGACTTGGTCTTTTCCAACCTCTTCTAGTTTTGCTGTGGAAAAATTAGCAATACAATCAGGAGTGATATAATTTTCAGGGTCATGAACTTCATATAATAATTGTTCTTTTACTGTTTGTAGACAAATGGTGCCACCAGTATTGTCTAATTTTGTAATCGTCGCATTGCCATTAGGTTCAATTACTGCATAGGGAAACCCTAGATTTTCAAGTCCTTGAACATCTTTTCGTCCAGGGTCAGCAAAATAGCCTCCTGTAATTTGTCCTGCACACTCCAATAAATGACCTATTAACGTACCTTGACCTATCAATTCATAGTCTTCAAGATTCCATCCATAATGATGTACGATAGGAGCTAGAAATAGGGATGGATCTGCGACTCGTCCTGTAACAATTATATCAGCCTCTGTTTCTAACGCAGGTAACAATGAATCAATGCCAAGATAGGCATTAGCAGAAATAACAGGTTCATAATCTCTAAGTCTTTTACCAGATTCGAACACTTTGTAATTCCCATTTATTTTCCCCAATACATCATCGCCTGTTACTGTAGCGACCTTGCATGTCAGATTCATTTCTTTAGCAATCTCAATTATTTTCTTTGCAGCCCCAGTTGGATTGGCTGCTCCCATATTCGTAATCAAACGTACATTCATTTTTAATAAAATAGGCAGCAAAATTCGAATTCGCTCCTCAAGATATTCATTGTATCCATGGGATGGATTTATTTGCTTTTGTTTTTGTGATAAAGCGATTGTACGCTCAGCCAATCCTTCTAAAATAAGATAATCCAGATTTCCTTCTTCCACTAGTGCCTTGGCAGGTTCAATACGGTCTCCTGCAAAGCCAGCTCCAGAACCAATTCGCAACAAGATAAACACTCCTCAATTAAAAAATAGAAATCGCACCAGTTAAAAATGCAACAATCGTCATCACAATCGTTGTACCAAAAGCCCATTTAAATATAAAACGTTGATGATCTCCAAGTTCTACACCCGCTAAACCAATTAAAAGGAAAGTAGAAGCCGTAAGAGGACTCAATGGAAAACCGGTGGTCATTTGTCCTAAGATTGCTGCACGTCCTATCTCAACTGAATCCACTCCAAAGGCACTGGCTGTTTCACTTAAAATCGGTAATACACCAAAATAATAAGCATCTGGGGTAAATACTAAACTAAGAGGCATACTGGTAATTGCAACAAGCAGCGCCATAAAAGAGCCTGTGCTATCTGGAATTACACTGACCATAGCGTTGGCCATGGCTTCAATCATTCCGGTTCCGGATAGGACACCTGTAAAGATACCCGCTGCAAAAATGATGGTAACTACTGTCACCATGCCGTTTGCCTGTTCAGTGATTCGGTCTTGCTGATCCTTTGGCTTTGGATAGTTCACAATAAGTGCAATAGCAAACGCTACCATAAAAACGATTGGTAAAGGTAGCCAGACTTTCACAAGGGCAACTAGAGTTAAAATTGTTAACAAAAGATTGAACCAATATAATTTTGGTCTTTTTATGCTTAATTCTTTTTCACTTAGTTCCTGGTTAAATTCATATTGGAGTTCTTTTACTCCAATGCGTTCTCTTTCTTTCTTCCCTAATAAATAACTAACAAATAAGACCCAAATCAGACCAGCAATCATTGCAGGGATAACCGGTGTGAATAAAGTATTGGCCTCGACGCCTAATGCACTTGCAGCACGCGCAGTTGGACCGCCCCATGGAACCAAGTTCATGGTGCCCGCACTAAGTGCTACAACACCTGCAAGTACCAGACGACTCATCCCCAAACGATTATAAAGTGGAAGTAAGGCAGGAATTGTAATTAAGAAGGTAGAAGCACCAGAACCATCAAGGTGGGTCACCATTCCTATAACCGCAGTACCGATTACTATTTTTAAAGGGTCACCTTTAACCATTTTTAAAACATTAGAGATAATTGGATCAAATAATCCTACACTATTCATTAATCCAAAAAACAAAATAGCAAATGCTAGCATGATTCCTGTCGGAGCAACCCCGGAAACCCCATCTAAAATCATACTACCTAGATTCCCTCGCTCACTTGTAAATAATCCAAATACGATTGGAACCAAAATTAAAGCAACAATCACAGAAACTCTTTTTGATAGAATGAGATACAAAAAGATTGCGATCGTTAAAAAACCTATTAATGCTAACATTAAAAGCCCCCCTCTTTTTTACAACGCTTACAATAATAATGTAATTGTTGTGCTACCTAATACCTCTTCTAAAATATAAGGTATTGTTTTAAAACGGTTGTCATTGTTTAACGAATCTAAATTCTTACCGTTTAGAGAAAAAGACTGTCGAAACAATCCTTTTCTCTTGAATTTCTCTAAAATCAACCCTACTGTTATTTGTTAACCTGTTTAAAAACCCACTCTATCATTTCGCTATTTTCATACGCAGGTACCCATGAACCATGATTGTAGCGAAGTTCTGCTTCGTATTCTGTATAAATAGGGCTTCCGCCAGCATTTTTGATTGCTTCAATCATATCTCTTGTGTGTTCAACTGGAATAACTGCATCGTCTTCAGCATGAAAAGCCCAAATCGGTTTGTCTATAAGTTTATTAGCTTCAGCTGGGTCACCTCCACCTGCAATTGGAACCATAGCCGCAAACAAATTAGGGTATTTGATATTTAAATTAAACGTACCGTATCCACCCTGGGACAAGCCGGTTGAATAAAGACGACTAGTATCAATATTATATTCTTTGATTACGTGTTGAAGAATTTCATGTGCTTTCCCAAGATCCTTAGAATACTCAAATACTTTGCTTAGATTGACTATATTATTAGAATCACGAGTTACCGTGAAACCTCCGTCATGAACATTACGGGCTTGAGGTGCTAATACAAAAGCTGGATGTTTGGCCTGATTTTCAGGAGCAGCCCAAATGATAGCGCCATCATTAGACAGAAGTTGCTTTTCATTATCCGTTCCACGCTCTCCCCCACCATGTAAAAACAATACTAGAGGATAAGATTCAGAAGTGTCATAATGCTCCGGTACAAAAAGTCGGTACGGCATTCCATCATACGTAAAGCTTAAAAATTTATTAGCAATGGATGCTCTTGTTTCAAAAGTAAATGTAAAAACAGCAATCTCACTTCGGGTTTTACCTTTGCTACCAGCTAAAGCTTTACTATTTACGTTACCACGAACGGCTATTGCTTTAATTACCGTATCTTCCTCTACTAGTATTGGCTCAGAATAAACTTGACCATTATTTATTGGATCGCTTCCATCGGTCGTGTAAAAAATTTTAACATTCGGTGTAGGTGAACTTAACTCAACAAGTTGAGCTCTGTAATAAGAACCAGGCGCAACAGACGATACCGGCTTAGCAACCTCCCCTTGATTCCCCTTAGCAAACGTATTTAAGCTAAAGAAAGACAATAAAAGCAACGTGAATACCAATGAAATGATCAATTTTTGAAAAAGACTTTTCTTCAATATCTCAATACCTCCCAATGAAAGTTTTTTGATATTTAATCGAAACTAGTCCTCCCTTCTTGTTTACTTACTTAATCATATTTAATGCAACTTTCGTGCCAAATAAAAAAAGCCCTAGATTACAAGGCTTAAGTATCTATACTAAGTTTGTTATTTCTAATTTTTTAGAAACCTATTGTTTAAAATGTACCTTCATTCATTGAAGAATAAGGTTTCTAAAGAGCTAGAAACATATTTGCTCGGATTCTTAGATATTAGAAATTATAGATTATAGATTTATTTGTAGTTTTGACATTTTATTATATAAAGACGCTAATGAAATTCCTAATTTATTTGCTGCTGCCTTCTTGCCTTTTACCGATAACCCAGTTTCTTGAAGCACAGCCAATATTGCTTTCCTTTCTGTTTCTCTTAACAATTCTTCTAAAGATTGATGGGATTGTGGCTTTCCTTTTTGATGTTGAAAGAGGGATTTAATGGTTTCTGGAAGATTTTCGAATGTTATAACATCATGTTCAGCCATGTTCATTGCGTAATGAATCGTGTTTTTTAACTCTCGGATATTCCCTGGCCAATCATACTGCATTAGCGTTTTCATAACCTCTTCTTCAATTTCAAAATGTGCGTATTCACTCTGGATATTAATTAGGGAAGAAACAAACTTTGGAATATCATCCCTTCTCTCTCGAAGGGAAGGTACAGCAATATGCACCGTGTTAATCCTGTAATATAGGTCCTCCCGGAAACGATCTTTTTTTACCATATTTAATAAATCCTTATTAGTTGCTGCAATGATACGTACGTCAATATGTTCTTCTTTTAATCCGCCTATTTTTCTAAAACTCCCCTCTTGTAACACCCGAAGCAGTTTAGCCTGAAGGTCGATTGGCATGTCCCCTATTTCGTCAAGAAATAGTGTTCCTTTATTTGCAAGCTCGAATAAACCAACCTTCCCGTACTTCTTTGAATTCGTAAAAGCACCTTCTTCATAACCAAACAATTCGCTTTCAAGAAGAGAACTCGGAATAGCAGCACAATTCACAGGAACGAAGGGATATGCCTTTCGTGAACTCGAATGATGAATAGCTTGAGCGAATAGTTCCTTTCCTGTTCCTGATTCTCCCGTAATTAAAACATTTAAGTCAGTTGGAGCTATTTTCTTGGCTTGTTTAATAACCTTTTTGAATCGTAGATTTTCCCCAACCATATTTGAGAATGTATATTTTACTTGATGAATACGGCCTATCGCCTTCTCCAATTGATTGATACGTTGTTTATTTTTCCTTAATTCTAACGATAACTGATATACCTCAGGTACACTTTTACAAACAGATACCCCTCCGATGATTTCACCATTTTCATAAATGGGAGCCATATCAACTACATACTCCAGGTCCTTTTCTTTTCGGAATACACCTTCGCGGGACATTCCAGTTCTTAGTACCGTTGGTAATAGTGCACCAGGACGAACTTCAGTAAGAGGTCTACCAATGATTTGTTCTTTTCTTACACCTGTAATATTTGTATACTCCTCATTTACTAACTGAACAATTCCATCTTTGTCGATCACTAAAATCCCATCATGAACCGCCTCAATAATTCCTTCAAGCCATCCGATCCTATTACTTACATCTAGCACTTGAACAGCTCCTTTATTCACCAACAAGTATTGTATTTTTATGAATTATCAAAATTATATGCTATTTATTTAGGATGTAATAGGAAAAAACCAATTTTCTCCGTAAAATATTATAAAAATTTGGAAAAGAAAGCTACTTTATCACACCGAGGTGCAGCCCTTTTTTCCTGAATTGGGATTTCCTGTCTAGTTTGCCTGAACTAGGGAGAATATACTGTTTGAGAAACAAGTTGATCAGATGCTTTTTTCAAACTGTCTAATTATAGACTTTTTGGGTACTTATCATATTAAGAGGTAATGTAATCTGAATATAATCCAATTACTATTAATATTACACCAATAGAAAAGTGAATCTTTTACTCCTTAATCCCTGTCTTTTCAAGAAACCATATGACGATTCCCATTATTCCTAAATAAATAAACCACGGTAGTTTCTGGGTGAAGGGAAAAAACTGATAAATCGCTGATATCATTCCAAAAACAAAGAGTATTAACGATATACGAAGTTTCCATCTCATAATCTCACCTCAACATGTTATGTCATTGATATTCTTCAAATACATTAACATAAAAAGGAAATACTCTCTTTGTGTAAATTCAAAACATTTACAAAAAAGGACATAATAAAAAGCCCAATTCCCCAATACCTCTGAGAAATTAGGCTTTAGATTTACCAAATGCTCACCAATTGCATTTGTAAAATACCATCTTCCTTCTTGTAAAGATCGGAAAATCAATCTTCTACTTTCAAATAGGAAACATACACAATTCTTATTTACTTTCTCTACTCGTTTCCGCAAATTCTAGTATACTACCATTTGTCTCAATGACTTGTTTATACCAATAATAGCTTTTCTTTTTGATGCGGCGGAGATCGTGCGTTCCTTCTTCATGTTGATTCACGTAGACAAATCCGTAGCGTTTTTGGAAACCATTTAGCCAGCTTAAAAGGTCTGTAAATGACCAGGTGCAATATCCTAACATATCCACGCCATCACTAATAGCTTCTTGAACTGCTTGAAGATGTGCGTGCAGATATTGAATACGGTACTCATCATTTATGATATCGCCTTCTACAAGAGTATCATACTCGCCTAATCCATTTTCACTGATTAAGATTGGCAACTGGTAGCGATTTGTAATGCGGCGAAGGGCTATTCGCAGTCCAGTTGGATCAATGGTCCAATCCCAATTTGTGCGTTCGAGATTTTCATTTTTGATTGTTTTATAGAGACCAGGTACACCGGTGTCTTGGGAACTGCCCTTTTTTCCGGATGTATTCATTTTACCTGAAGACACGCCATCTAATGTGTTCTTTTCAAAGGTTGTCGTTTGGTAATAATTTAATCCCATGAAATCAGGTGTACCTTCTTTTAATAAGTCAAGGTCGCCACTCTCAAGTGTTGGAGCCACACCCTTTCGTTCTATGTAATCCCACGCAACTTTAGGGTATGTTCCCCACGCATAGATATCCATCCACCAATGAGCATTAAACTCTTCCGCATTTTCTGCGGCAAGGACATCGTCTGGATGAGAGGTCGCAGCATAGGATGGAGAGTATGCGAAACTTGGACCAATCTTGCCATCTGGTACATAGTTTCGGAACTCTTTAATCGCACTCGCATTTGCAAGATTTGCGTGATGATTCACTTGATAGAACAGTTTCTCATCCTTTACGCCTGGAGGGTGAAGGGCTGTTCGATATCCAAAACTAGTAAAAATGTTTTGTTCATTCAAGCTCACCCAGTACTTCACTCGGTCACCAAAATGCTTAAATAAGGTAACGGAATAGTTGGTGAAGTCTTCGACTATCTTACGAGATTCCCAACCACCGTACTCATCTTGAAGCGCCTGTGGTAAATCCCAGTGATAGATAGTTAGAATCGGTTCAATATTATGTGAAAGTAGTTCATCAATTAAATCACTATAGAACTGGATGCCTTTTTCATTGACTTCCCCTTTGCCTGTAGGAAAAATTCGACTCCATGCAACGGAGAACCGGTAGGCTTTCAACCCCATTTCCGCCATCAGACGGACATCTTCTTTATACTGATGGTAATGGTCGACTGCAGTATCACCTGTCGTCCCTTTAAACGTTTTACCAGGAATTCGAACAAAGTTGTCCCAGTTAGAGGGACCCTTTCCATCCTCATCCCATGCCCCTTCTACTTGATAGGCTGCAGAGGCAGACCCCCATAAAAATGTACTAGGAAATGGCTTTAACTCCTTATGTATCAACGTATTCCCTCCTTATCATTTAAACGAACAACTGGATGTGCTGATTCTCTTTGTAAAAAATGGCATAGCGCTCCAATTAAATTTGAGTCATTACCAAATTGGCTTGGATAGATTTGTATGTCGATACATTCGTCATTTGGTTTCATCACCTTAAGTTTTTCATTAATTTGATCAATGAAACCTTCCCGCTTACTAATGGCACCTCCGATTAGTATCTTTTCAGGATCAATGATGTATTGCAAATTATAAACCCCGACTGCCAAGCGTTTAATAAACTTATCAATTTCATCTTGTACTTCGAGGTCGCCCTCATCCGCCATTTCAAACACTTTAAGCCCATCAAGTGTATGTGGATCTAGGTTTTTACGCTTTGCTACCTGCATAACTAAGCCAAACGTAGCGGCAAGCGAACTCCAAGTTTCCCCGATTGGCTGATTCAAATAGTCTTCGAGAATCATATAGCCAAATTCACCGCCGAATAGATTCTTGCCACGTCGTACTTTTTTATCAAGGACAAGTGCTCCGCCAATTCCAGTGCCAATCACAATACAAATATAGTCATTGACATCTTTCGCAGCACCAATCCAGCCTTCCGCTAACCCTGCACAATTCGCATCGTTTTCAAGCTCGACCGGAAGTTTCGTTCGTTCTTGGATTAATTCCTTTATATTGGGACCATGTATATATGGAATCGCCGTAAATCCTTTAATATATCCAGATTCCACATCTACAGCACCAGGCATACTTAAGGTGATGCCACGTAGAACATGACTTTTTTGAAATTCCTTCACCACTGAATCAATCGCATCTATAAAAGAGTCAATGCCATCTTTTGGTGTTGGAAGAAAAGACTTCTCCAAAAAACCACATCTTTCATCCATAAGGGAATATTTGATTGTGGAACCACCAACATCAAAAACTGCATAATAGTTCACCGTAACCCCCCCTTACACCTCATCCATTCTTGTTGTTCTTCTTTTTCTACTAAATTCAAGTCGAGATAATCTGAATTTACCAGAAGGCTTTCTTCGTGCCACACGAATCCCTGACGATCACTTCAGAGTCTGTAAACACAGGTTTTAATTTTGATTTTCCCTCAATTAAATCATTTAACATATAAGCGGAAAGCTTTCCGATTTTCTCCTTCTCCTGTTTCACAGTACTCAAGGCAGGATCACTGTATCGGCAAGCCGCAATGTCATCACATCCAACCACTCTTATATCACGTGGAACTTGTAATCCAGCTTCTTTAATAGCCCTGATTGCACCTAATGCCATTAAGTCTGATGCAGCGAAAATAGCTTCTGGATAATTCTTCGAACTAAGTATTTCCTTCATGCAACGATAACCACTTTCCTCATTATAGTCACCGTATTGGATCCACTCGTCTCTTTTCTCAAGACCAAACTGATTAATCGCATTATTAAAACCTTCCAACCGGTAATTCGAAATGACAGAATCTCTCATTCCGCCGATAAAGCCAATTTTCCGAATCGAATTCAAATAAAAATGTTCAACCACTTTTCGTGATAAATTCTCATTATCTGTTATGACATAGCTAGCCCTGGGTCCTGTCAATTCAATATCGATTCCTATACAAGGGAAACCGCTTTCCGCAAGCTCATAGGTCGCATCCTCTACTTTTTCACCTGCAATAATTAAACAGCCATCCACGTTAAAATGCTTGCATCTAGCTAAATAACTGCCTTGATCTTGTAGAAAATGTTCGTTGGAAAACATTAAGATATCGTACCCTAGTAATCCAATATTTTTCTTAAAGGTTGAAATTACCTCATTGAAATAGGGATGCGTCATATCAACATTGATCTTACCAGCATAGATTAGACCAATCAGATTGGATTTTTTTGTTGCTAGTGCACGAGCTGAAAAGTTAGGCGCATACCCCATATCATTAATAACCGTCAGGACCTTACTTTTTGTTTTCTCACTTATCCCACCGTAATTATTGATCACCTTTGAAACGGTTGCCTGAGAAACTCCTGCCATTTGTGCAATGTCTTTTATCGTTAAACTCATCGTGTTATCCCTTCTATTCCGTTAAAAATCTTCCTACTGCTAGATTACTAAGAGTTACAGAGTGAAACAATAGCTTGGCAGGAAAATTCATGATTTTACGGACCCCTCCGTAATACTTGAAATAAACAATCGGTTAAATAATAAGAAAATAATTAATAATGGAACCGTCGCCCAGAATACACCAGATAAAATCATACCAAAATCAACATTATGCGTATTGCTCAATTGTGCCAATGCAACCTGAATGGTATACATTTCTGGATCACGTAATACTGTAAACTGCCAGAGGAATTCTCCCCAAACGGCTGTAAAGACAATGATACCAAGCGTCGCAAATGCTGGTAAAATAATCGGTAACACAATTCCTCTGTAAATACGGAAGTTCGAACATCCATCTAATTTCGCAGCTTCAATCAATTCATCCGGAACGGCTTCAGTAATATACTGGCGCATCAGAAAGATTCCTAATGGATTTAAAAAGAATAAAATCATAACCCCTGGTAAGGTATCAAGAAGCCCTGCTTTTGAAATTAAGAAATATTGAGGAATTAATCCTAGCTGTGGCGGTATGATCATCGTTACTAAGATGGCAACAAAGAATATGTTTTTGCCTGGAAATTTAAACTTCGCAAACGCAAAGCCTGCTAATGAACTAATAAAGAGTACGACGATTGTAACAACTGCGCACAGTACAAACGAATTCCACATTCCACCGAAGAAGTCAATTTGATTAAGTACCTTCTTAAAATTTTCAACTAGCATTGTTCCTGGTGTTAAAGTTGGAGGAATACTGTTGTATGCAGCACTAGGCCGTGTCGCCATCACGAACATCCAATAAAATGGAAACAAGGAGAGGACAGCCGCAATGAGTAAAAACAAATATACAAGTGTTCTGCTTACGGAAATCTTTTTTCGTTTTTTCTTTGCTACAGTACTCATTTACTGACACCCCTCTTTCTTCCAAAGCCTTGCGTTAATCTAATATTAAGGACAGCAAACACAGAAATGATGACTAACAGTATTATCGCTGTTGCTGAAGCTGTTCCAAATGACTGTAATCGAAACGCATCTCGGTATAGGTACATCACAATCGTCATTGCTTCATCCCTTGTAAAAGCATCCGCACCTAAGAAAACAGTAGGTTCAGAGAATAATTGCATGGCACCAACGGTTGAAGTGAAGACAGTTAGGATGATAAATGGCTTCATCATTGGGATTGTAATATACAAGAGCTGTTGAAACTTATTGGCACCATCGACAGTAGCTGCCTCGTATAAATCATTCGGTATACTTTGAATCCCTGCTAAATAAATGATGGTATTGTACCCTACCCATCTCCAGAACACCATGATTGATATGGCAATTTTCGTTCCCCATTCCGATGCGGCCCAAGCGATAGGATCCAGTCCAAAGAAATGAGTGAGCACATAATTGGCAAGTGAAGATTCATGATTACTAAACAACACACTAAAGATAAGGGCTACTGCCACCATTGACGTTAAATAGGGCATAAAAATCGTGACTCGAAAAAATCCTTTAAACTTAAGAAACGTCATATTTAATAAGTAGGCAAGAATAAGACCAACAATTAATTGTGGGGCCGTACCCATAATCCCCATTACGATCGTGTTATAGACTGATTTCCAAAACAGTGGGTCGGTCAACACGAGTTCAAAATTAGCTAATCCATTAAATGTCATCGGGCTTAACCCGTTCCATTTTTGGAAGGCTAGGTAAAAACTAAATAAAGCTGGGTAAAGCCCAATAATGGCAAAAATGATAAAGAAAGGCGCTATGTATAAATATCCTGAAATCATATCTTTCTTTTCTTCAGATCTGAATTTCTTTTTCCTTACGATTGGTACATTATTGATTGATACTTTCTTACTGATTGGATTCATTTTCACGCCTCTTTTCTGTTTCAGATAGAATAGGCTACAACTTCTACGTCTGTTCACCATTCACAAGTGTTTATGTGAGGATGGTCGGCCTACTTTCATAAGCCGACCAGATCGTTTGATTATGCTAGTAACGTAGAAGTCTACTAGATTATCGTTTCATTAAATCTTCTGCACGCTTCACAGCAGCTTCCCATTCTTTTTCTGGGTCTGCACCTTTGTTTTGAACATTTTTAAGTGCATTTAAGATTTCATTATGAACCGGGAAGTACTTTTCACCTTTAAATCCAATACCCGCGATATCTTGAGCAGCTTCAGCAAATACTGGAGCAGACGCTTGACCACCGAAGAATTCATCTTGATTTGACTTGAACTCTTCCATATCATAAACAGCATGAGCAGATGGGAATAACCCATGGCTTTGGAAGGATTTCAATTGATTGTCTGGTGATACGAGCCATTCAATAAAATCGTACGCTTCTTGTGCATGTTTTGTTTCGTTTGGCACTGCGATATATGAACCACCCCAGTTAGCTGCAAATTCTGTTGGCAATGTAGCGACTTTCCATTTACCTACAGCATCAGGAGCATTTCCTTCCATCCAGCCTTTTAACCAACCTGCACCTAACTCAGCAGCAAACTCACCCTTATTAACAGCGTTCGCCCACTCAGGACTCCACATTTCATATTTCCCAACGATGCCAATATCATTTAGGTGTACAGCATAGTCGTATGCTTTTTTCACTTCACTATCTGCCCCAAGATTTAATTCATTATCAGGAGTTAAATAAGCTGTCTTAGCAGCATCTAAGTATGCACGGTATGCCATTTCAATACTATCTACAAAAGGCATTCCCGTTTTTTCATTAATCTTCAAGCCAGCTTCTTCAAATGCTTTCGGTGAATTAATAAGTGATGCCACCTCATCTGGATCTGTTGGAAGACCAGCTTGCTCAAATAAATCTGTGCGGTAGTACAACGCTTTAGGACCGATATCCGTTGGAAGACCAAATAAGAAATCGCCATCCGCATTTTCTCCAACTTCCCATTTCCAATCTAAGTACTGATCCTTCACATCATTTGCACCATAATCATAAAGGTTCGCGAATCGATCTTGAGCAACTTTAAAACGGTCAAATTGATCAATTTCAAGCATCGCGATATCAGGTGCGCCACTTCCAGCAGATAATGACGTAAAGAGTGCATCATGGTGATCGGCAGTTTCAGATGCTTTAACTTTAATTTTAATGTTTGGATTTTCTTTTTCGTATTCCTTCACTAAATCTTCATACCCAGTTGCACCAAACGTCCAGAAGTCTAACGTAATTTGTTCCTTTTTCCCGCCATCCTCATTTGTACTACTAGACTTTTCAGCATTATCTCCACTACAAGCCGCTAAGGAAAGTGCAAGCATAGATGATAAACCAAGAGCAGCAAATTTTTTCATACGTTTCACGTGAATGCCCCCCAAATAATTAGTATTTACTAAGATTTCAATACTTCTATGATTCGATCTAGAGATGAACACCCCCTTATGGTAATAGAATTGTTTTGGAAACCGGTTTCGTAAATGGGTAAAAAAATAATATGTATCCGCTTTCAACTATATATTAATCTCTTAATATGGCAAAATCAAGACATTTTTTAAAAAATTATAAATATTTTTATACCAAATGTTGATTGAAAGGACGTGTTTTATTCATTGAGTCTTCGAAAAAAACAGAGTTTTAGCATTAAAATGAATTCTTTTGGAAACCGTTTTCTTTGATGGGACGGAAGTTAAGATTCTCTCCTGTTTCCCTCCTCCCACCGATGCAGGTAAAACTTTTTCCATAACAGGCTCCAAAATTTTAATTTTACCTGCCCCTCATGATGGATAAAATAATGATAGTCTGTCTTGTATATACGCTAAGACTTCTTTTGGCACTTCCCGGATCTTAATGTCCTCACCTAGAAAAAGAAGCCAATTAGCTAGTTCCTTAACTTCTTCTGAATGATGAACATCAACATTAGTCTTTAGAATGGCTGTTGCTTGAAAAGGATCCGTATAGGAAAGAGAAAGTTTTAAAGGGTGATATTTTTTGAACTGCGCGATTGCCAGTGGTCCAAGTTCAAGGACAAAATTAATTTCTTCTTCCTGTTTTCTGAGTTTTTCTACTATCTTCTTCTCACTTACACGTTTTTCCGGAGTGTACGGTTTTACATTTGTGAGCTGATCGACAGGAAAAATCTTTCGCTTCTCTTCCTTTAACTCAAATCCTTCAATGAGCCAGACACTTTTTTCACGATATAGGTTCAAGAGATATATTTCATAGGATTTAACGACCTTCGCTTCTTCGATAAAAATCAATAAATATCGATCCAATAAAAGAAGCTGGATGAGTTGTTCTAACATGGGATGAGGAAGGTCTGAAAGATCTAATAAGTCGGGATTGTTCGGGTTGGTTCCTTCAAATAGGAGAATTTTATTTAACAAAATAAGGTCATCTTGCTGGCTTTCTGAGATGAGACCAAGTAATTTTTCAGCTAAAGAATGACGACTCTTCAGATACGGCAGTTGTTGATTTCTTGTGGCCATAAAGGCGATAAAAAGTGCTTTAACTTCATCGTTTGTAAAACGAACCTCGGGAAGGACTGAATTATGCATGACAAAATAACCGCCATCCCTGCCTACCTCGGCGACAAGCGGCATTCCCATCGCCTCAATTTCCCTGATATCCCGAATGGCTGTCGAGCGAGAAATGTTAAATTCACTCATGATTTCAGAAATGGTAAAATGAGAGCGGTTGTTAATATAGCGCATAATGATATTAATCCGTTCAACTTTTTTCATGGCGACTCCTAAACAGTATCATTTTTTGACATGGTTTAAGGCTATTATAAACATATCAAGTGAAAAGATAAATCGTTTGATAATCTTATTTGAAAAGGATGGTTTTGAAATGGCGAATTATACAATTGAAGAAAAAGACAGTTTTATCGTGTTAGGTATCGGAACAGAGCTTAAGAGTGACTACAGAGACTTTGCTGGTATCACCAAGGAAAAAGCCGACTTTTGGCATGAAGTTAAAGAAGATGGAAGACTTGCCACTTTGAAAGAAATCGCCACAAATAATTACATTTTTGCGGTAAACGAAGCAGTAAATAACAAAATGATGCATTACGCTGGCGTAATGACAGAGAAAACAATCCCTGAAGCAACCAGAGTCATCCAGTTCCCTGAGGGTCCATATCTAGTAGTAAAAGGTGAAGCGGAAACGGCTGAAGAATTAAGCCAAACACTTACTGGCATAGCCTTTGGTCAGGCTTTAGCAGAAGCAACGGATTATGCCTATGTGGGTGGCCCAAATACTTCGGTTGAAATGGGACAGCGTGACAACGTAGTCTTTGGCGAAATGTGGATTCCGGTTGTTAAGAAATAAGTGGAGGGATGGAAATGTCCTATATCGTTGATTTTAAAAATGTATCTACAGTTGGTTTGGAGTCTTCACCAGTAGCTGATGCACTAGCTGGTTTACGCGCACATGAAGCTCGATACTTTATGAACAAATATAAGCATCCATTTACCGTGATACCAGCTAGCGAAAGCCAGGAGAACCTCGACTATGTGAACAGAGTATTGAAAGAAGAACGTGATATTGAATTTGCGGCTAAACCGTTAGAAACATCACGTTTTCAAGTAGAAAACATTAACTGGACCTATGTCTTTTATGAAGATGGTCTTGGAGTGAATGTTTTGTATACGATTGATGACCCTAAGAAGCGTGCCGTTGGCTTTAAGCTATCTGAGGGAATGGAGGTTCCAAAAGAGTTAGAAGGTAAGTTTAAGTTTGCCAGACAGAAGTCTAAATTAGCTGGAACAATTCGGGGCTCGTTTTTTGTCATCAAAGGTGAATATTAAAGTCAACACATGCAGCACCTCTCTTTTGATTGGGGGTGCTGTTATTTTTTGGCTGTTTTCGCAAAACTTTGTTGTTTTTATATCGTTGACTTCCGCTTCAGGTGGACGCTTTCCGCGGGCGTGGCTTGAGCCTCCTCAACGAAATGTGGAGGCGGCTTGCACAGAAACGAGAAAATTTGGCCACTCCGACAAAGAGGCGTAATTTGCCTCTGAAGGAGGAGTTGAAATTTCTCGAGTTTCTAGCCGCTGAAACTGGAAAAGTCGCTTCTGCTCCTGCGGGGTCTCAAGTCTCACGCTTTTCCCGCTGGACATTGAATTTGCTTCTTTGAAATTTCCCACGCACGAAGAAAATGTGAATACATTTTCGAGGAGTCGCCACCTTACGCTCCAATCAACTAGGTTTGCATTATTATGCAACAATCTTTTAGAAAAAAGCCTATTTTCTCAATGAAATCTCTAACATCGACCTACTTCTAGATTTTCTTGATAAAGAAGATAATTTGTATATACATATTCGCCATTTCTTCTGGTGTTTCAGTCAGGTTATTTTCTAACCATTGTTCGATTAATCCTAAAAATGCAGAAATAGCAAAAGATGAGAAATAATCCTGAGGGATCGTCACGTGATTAAAGAACTCCCTATTTTGTTCCATTTTCTGAACAAAGTGATTCATGAAAAATTGCTTTAGTCTTTTTTGAAATCCACTTAAGTTATTCGCCCCTAAAAAGGCTTCAAATAAGTGTGCATTCTCTTGAATATAACGAAATACCTCAATAGAAAGTGTAGGAATTTCTCCCTTTTGTGCCACCAAAAGCATGTCCTGGGGCTTTATACGCTGCAAATGTAATTCAAGTCCATCAAGCAAACTATCCTCCATTTGAGCAAGTAGATCATATTTGTCTACATAATGTAAATAAAAGGTTCCTCTATTGATCTTCGCCTGTGTTGTTAGATCTCGAACCGTAATATTCATAAAATGTTTATTCTGTAGTAACTGAAGAAAGTTACTTTGGATTTTTTCTTTTGTTTGTTCATTCATTTCACTATAGATTGATTTCACGCTACTTCCTCCCTACCACTGAACAGTTTGAAGAAATGTGTTCATTGCTTTCATTTTAACAACAAAATAAAATAAGTAACAAGGCAATCAACACAATGTTGAGTGGTACAAAATAGTGGAAATCTACATGCACTCGACTTCTCGCCCTACAATTTATAAATTTTAATTAATCTGAGGTGAATATCAATGAAAAAATCTTATATATTGATGATCGCAGCATCCATCGCTGCACTATTTATGATTTTGAAAGCTTTTTTACTTAATGAAGATATCAAATTCTTTTTACTCACATTCTTTGCGATTGGTACAGGTCTAGCCTTGCTTCGTCTTTTTGTTAACAACTCCATCAAGAAAATGAAGGGGAAAAGTATTCGAACCAAAATCCTTTTCTTCGCGGTATTGCTTGGCTTTGGACTTCCGTTTCAAGCTTGGTTTAGAAAGAATGTTCTTTTCAGCATGGATTCTTCCTATTTAGTTGAATCTATTACGATTATGGTCATTGGTCTAATCTTTATGACAACCTTCTTTGGGTATGTAAGTGATAAAAGAATCAAACGAAATACAGTAGAAAATCACATAGCAAAAATAGACTATTCGGAGGAATAGCAGTGAACTTCGAACTAGTAAATAAGCGCTTAATATTGGGTATTAATCCAAGTAACAATATCGTGACATATTAAAGCACATACTATTGAACTATGAGATTAATAATTAAATTTGAAGACAGCACACTGGCAGTTTCATAAACGAAAAAATTGGCAAACATATGCAATTAATGTATAAACGTGCATATGTTTGTCCTTCAATTGTGTCATATCTGTTTTTCTTGTTCAATGTGATTAGTTTTCACTCTGATTTTTCTTAAAAATCTTCTTCCCACGCTTCTTTGGCATCCAATAGCCTTTGTGATAAAAACTCGTAAAAATTTTGTGCAGTGTTGTAGTCATCAAGCCCACCTTGTCTGTTCCACGCTATTACCGGACACTCATTTTTTTCCATTTTGCTTGTATTTAGACAATAGACATACTCTCCAGCATTTTCAATTACCACTAGATCTTTTTCCAAACCTAAATCTCTATATCTGTTTGTGTTAATAACTACAGGAACTCTATTTGACTTGGCCACCCCTAAAATATCAACTCCAAATAAACCACCTGAACCATATGTAGTTAAAAACCACTTATAACTTTCTGGGAATTCAACCCCCAGCTTTTCTTGGACAAAGTTGATTTGACTATCGTCAACACCACCTGTAAAGTCATCTGATTACATATGTTCATTAATAAAATTTATTAATTCTACTTTATCCATTCAAAGTACCTCCTTTTACAACTCAGTTTTATCTATTCGTTTAGCTCTACTTTTCACAAATAAACACTTGATACCACGATTAATCAAGTGCTTTAATTTTACTTCTATATTGTATTTCGTTTCTAATTGTATCTATAATCCGTTAAACTATAAATTATATAAATCTATGTATTCTGCAGTACCTATAAAGTACAACTTGTAGGCATTCTTACTTATAAAATTAACAATATTATCGTTCTTAGTATAATTAAAATTATAAATTAAAATTATCGTATTGTATTTTGATTTTAATTCTATGTTATTGTACTGCTTTATTATTTGGTTATCGTACGAAAAATCCAACAAAAGTTTTTCTATATCATCTTTAGCATTAGGAATCCAATCTTTTTCAATTAAGTCCCTATTATAATAACCTAGATTAAAATCTTGCTCAAAAATAGAAGGGATACTATCTCCACCTTCACTATATTTGATTGCTGTGTACTTTTCGAATTCTTCCTTGTCATTAAAGCATCCTAACCATAAAGATACGTCATTTTTCAATTTTTTATCTCCTTAAAACCTTCTAGTAGATTATTCACTTAAAGAAGTGCAGTTTTCAAAGCAGCACATAACATTGAATCAAAACTTTCGAAGGATTGGATTAACGTTCTAGAGGGTTTATCCAATTCAACGTAATTATTTTCTTTCGAGTCGTAACAATACCACCTGTATCAAACTATATTAGCCATATATTCGCAATTTCTTGATACAGTTGTTCCATCTTTTTAGTCTCCATCGTTCCTCCTACATAATAAGTTCTTCTACTTTGGTATTTGTCACCATTTATTAATTTGAAGGATTGGACTATCAAACAAAAAAGCACTTGTTGCCTAGAGACAATCAAATGCTTATTGTTATTAACTAACGTAATATTCACATCATATACTAAATATATTTTTTATGAATTTACTCGATTGGTCCCATAAATTCAGCAATAATAAGAATATGTTCTCTTAATTTAACTTTTTTTAGATTCTCTACTTTTTCTGCTCCACCTAAGCCTAATAGTGGGGTATAACCTAAACATTCATCATAGGAAGGTTCACCGTATTTCCTAATCGCCTCTGGAAAAGGTTGCCACATTAATTCATCGTTCATAAACTCATTATCTTGAATGTCATCAAAAAAGAATTCAAATCCGGATGAAACAACATTAACAAAACCTTTCCTATAATTTAATAAATTTACATACTTATTTTTTTCCCAAACTATAATATCACCCATTGCGGTTGTAAAAATGGGAATCGCTTGCTCATGCCTTACATAACTTCTCTCTAAAATATCTAAATAATCGTCTGGATTAATTATTTTTAAATACCCATTTGCGATAGTACCAAAACCATATTTTTTCCATGTTCCTATTAATTCTTCAGGTAGTTTATTCGTATATTTTAAAATCATATCTTTATCAACTTTTTTATGTATTATAAAATCGCTAAGTATAGTTGCCAATTCAGCTGCCCTCCTCCCCATTTCTCTCCTTAAACAATGTATCATCGTAATTCTGTAATTCTTCCATAAAATCTGTTTTTATTATAGCTTAAAGGCACAATAAAAGGCGTTGGTTCACCACCAATGTCCTCCTTTACTACATTAACATATGTTGTCTGCGCAGTATGAATACAATAAGAAAGACGATCAGCAATGATCGTCTACTTAACAGATTTATCAAAAGATGATTTTTTTAAAAAATTTTCTTACAAAAGTACAGTTTTCAACGCATCATATAACATTGAATCAAAACTTTCAAAATATTGGATTAACGTTCCAGATGGTTTATCCAATTCAACGTAATTATTTTCCTTCGAGTTGTAACAATACCACGCTGTATCAGAATCACCAAAAAAGATATATTGTCTTTGCCAATCATTTTCATACCAAAGCTCATTCATCTCAATAAACCCATGAACTTCTTCTTCTACATCCTGTTCAAGCAATCTCTCATCAACACCATAGAATACTAATCCATTAAATTTTAATCCATTTATTTCTTTTAGAAAATTAACATATGTATCAGGTAAAACAACGTTTTCAAATTTTTGATGAACCTCATTTACCATGTTAGATATTTCTGCATTAGTTGCTGGGTTTCTAAGGGTGCCTCCATATTTTTCTTCAATTTCTGCTATTTCTTTTAATAAATCTTTCCATTGAGACATTGCAAAATCTTCCCTTCTACCTAAAACGATAGGGTTGATTAATATACTGTTTTACTTTAAGTATTCAGCTTCCCATTTATCTTGTTTTTCTACTGGGCTAATCTCAGAAAGATTTTCATATCCATAATTAATCTTCATTTTTCCTGTGTTTTCTAAAATAAAGGTTAGATTAGTCCATTGTTCTTGTTCTTGCTCCTTGAATTCCTCCCATAATCTTGAAAAACACTTGTATAGTTCATCCTCCAATTCTTCTAATTCATCTTCATCAATTGTAAATAAATCTACTATATCAAGGCTATAAATAGGTTTATCTCCAGTTTCAGGGAAATAATAGAAATAAACTTTTTTATATCCTTCTCTGTATTCAGCGTATAATAATATTTTTTTCCATTCTTCAGGAACTATATTAACTAATATATTCGCAATTTCTTGATATAGTTGTTCCATCTTATTAGTCTCCATCGATCTTTCCTCCTACATAATTAGTAAGTCTATCCGAATATTTTTTACCATCTATTGTATAGTTAATTTTAAATTCACTTGGTCGAAGAGAATTGCCGTCGTATTTTGGCTTCACCTTAATCGCTACTTCGCCTCCCTCTTGTAATGCCTTCCTCCATGCATTTTCTAATGTCTTATACTCGCTTCTATTTAAAGTAGCATTCATTGGTACAAGGTTGTCAATTTCACCTGAACCTTTGAATATGCTAGCTATCAAATGGCCACCATCATCGTTAGATAATCTATCTTTTCCACCAACAATTCTTTGAGCATACTGGTTACGTTCTGCTTTACCAAGTTGCAACTTGGCCTCTGCACTCGATATTCTTCCATTACTATCGGTTTTATAGTGATAACCTTCATTTGTTGTATACTCGATATCAGGTTTCAAAGCTTTCTTTCCATCAACTTTTGTAAACTGGTCTCCATAGACTACCTTTTTCGAAACGTTACCAGTATCCTTAGTTACACCCTTAACATCCACTTCATCCACTTGCGAACTCTTAATTCGCTGGATAAAATCCTTTGCTTCACCAAATGCATCCTTAACGGTTTTATTAACTACTCCTACACCTGCAAGTGCCTCTTGTCTGATTTGTGGAATCGGAATGTCTCCAATTCCTTTCTTCACTTTATCAAACCAAACCTTTGTTGCAGCGATTGGACCTTTTACCACTTCATTATACACGGAGCGGAATGCTTGTTGAACCCTTTTCGGATCTAGGACGTTTCGTATTTTCATAAAAGCCTCGGGTGATTTTGCTAGGGAAGGGAGACCCGCTTTTACACCTTTTACTGCTGCTTTCCCTCCAACACCAGCTGCTTTTGCAGGTGGGACAAATGTCATGCGAGAAATCCTACAGCCAGTACACGGTCTCCTGCTGAAAGCTTCTCACCGGTAATGGGGCCATACTCACTAAATACACGCTGGATGTCATACCAGCCCACGAGTTCAAGTAAAAACTCTCCTACTTTACCAGACATTTTTTGTTCATCGTTTTTCATATTTGCAGCAGTCAGTTTAATTAATTGTTGGGCATCATCAAGCTTGCTTTTGTATTTTTTGATCGAATATTTTAAATCAGCTTCTAAATTATGTATGGAGCCTGGAACCACTCCTGGAAAATTAGCAAGCAGGGAAGAAAAATGCCAATTAATCGCATCTAAAGCATCGTCACATTCCCGCTCTGCTTTTCCTATTTGACTAGCAAAATCCTCTAACTCCTCGGCCTTAACTTTAATATCACTCATCGCAGGGCCTCCGCTTTAGCTAGTAATCTTCGAATCTCGTTGTTGATTTCCTTGATCAACAGCTCACCCTGATGATTGATTTTGTTCCCCGTACTATTAATCTCCGCTGCAATTTCCTCATACGCATTTCTTGTCTGCCCCTTCCAATGATACGCATAACACCCGTGTGCAGACCGATAAATCTGTTTACTATTGCCCATTCTGCTTAATGCCTGATGAATATTCGAACGATAGCCTTCTAATATTTCAACCATCATTAAATACTTCCGGCGTTGCACTTTCCTCTCGATTTCGTCTATAAGCTCCATATTCCTCTCCTCTTAGGTAAATGTTCTTATTGTAAATTTTACCAGTAAGGAGTTTATTTTTTATGATTCAAAAGACACAAATATAATTTCAAAAACAGGGGGCGAAAGGGCTATTTTTCGATTTCTCCTGTTCTCCCACAGCTGTTTGCGATCTACAATTTTATGAGCCCTATACGAATTGGCCTTGTAAAACTAACTTAGAATACATTTACTTTAGGATTGATGTTATGATATTTATATAATATTATTCGGAGGTTCATATGAAAAAACTAGTCAAAGTTGTAGCTGCAATAATAGAAAATGAACAAGAGGAAGTTTTGTGTGCGCTTCGTTCGCCAGAAATGTCTATACCAAATCGCTGGGAATTCCCAGGTGGGAAAGTAGAAGAAAACGAGGATATCTTTTCAGCATTAGAAAGAGAAATACAAGAGGAACTTGGGTGTGAAATTATAACTTCAAAAACCGTATTTAATGAAAATGTTCATGAGTATGATACGTTTACGATTAATTTGATTTCAATAAAATGCAAGATTACGGAGGGTACTCCTGTAGCAAGCGAACATTCAACCTTAATTTGGTTAAAGAAAGAAAACCTAGAATCATTGAAATGGGCAACAGCAGATATCCCAGCTGTAAATGATTTAATGAATGAAAAAAAGTCTTCTCAAATCTGAGAAGACTATACTTTTTGAGTAAATTCGGTATAAATAGTAGCAGGAATTTCATGTTCAAGTTCCATTCTTACTGTGATTGGTTTATTTCCTTCAAAATGGATTGTATTTCCTGTACCAATATAGATGTACGGCTCAACCTTCCCATCAATTTCTCGATATTTTCGAATAAATAAGTGTAGATTCACGCCTCTTTCTTTATTGTAAATGATGTCTTTTCCTCGATCTGATTCCTGAGATGTATTATTAACTGACTGCCATTGAAATTCCCGAGTACTGATGAATTTGTCTTTGTAATTAATACTTTCCTTTATATCCGCTTCCTTGTGTAAGTCTACAAACAAGAAAAATTCTTTCCCATTTGTCAATAATCCAGAACCTCTATAAGAACTATGAATTTTGCGGTAATTAGAAAGTAGTGCTGTGTCGATCATTTGATATTGTTCGTATAGTTTTAAATGAGGAACTCCATAATAGGTTCGATTAAATTCCTTCTCATAGCGGTAAATGCCATATAAAATAACATCTTCAATAAATTTTTGATATTCCTCATCTTCTAGTAGATCTACAAACAATTTCGTCTTAGATAAACGGTTATTTTGATATGTGAATAACTTCGGCTTCGTCCTTTTTTGAACACTATCATAATAGTCTTGATTTAAGTACTCAAATGCATGAAGGATACTATCATCATCAACGTTTTCTACTATTTTTAAGATTTCATTCTTAGCAATCTGAAGATCAATAAACACATGTTCTAACAAATAACGGATGATAACAAATTCATAAACCCTCTTTAATGGGAGCTTACTTGATAGCTCCTTCATCGTACCATCAAAATCTTCATTCAGTAACAATTTCTTCAGGTATTCATCCTTTTCAACCTTCGCGACAAATTGAATATAGGATTTTTCACGATTAATAAATTTAATCGGATCCGGAGCCCCATCATACTTAAAATAATCTAGCAAGAAGAATGGAATTCGCCCTTGATTTAACTTTTTAAATTCATTATATTCTTCTTTCAAATACTTCATGGAGTTAAAATTTTCTCGATCAATTTGTTCTAGTATACGTTCTTGTGAGATTCTGTCCATTTGGATATGAGTTGCACCTGGAATATTTGCGAATCCAGTCGCTACGGCCACTTTGAGACTTTCTTTATCATAATACCTACTACCATTAAGGGCGATTGCTATAAGGAATGTTTTCGTGTGGTTCCCAATAAAGTCAAGAACAGTTAAAAAACTCTTGTTCCCAAACTTACGTAACCCTCTACCGAGTTGTTGGATAAAGACAATAGGTGAATTTGTTGGTCTTAGCATTAATACAGCATTAATTGAGGGAATATCGACACCTTCGTTAAATATATCTACTGTAAAAATGAACTCTAAGCTATCGTGGTCATCTTCTAATTTTTTCATAAACTGTTCCCGTGTGTCGGGCGAATCTTCACCTGTTAAACAAACGCTGTTGTACCCTCTTTTATTAAACTCGCTTGACATGTATTGGGCATGTTCTATACTCGCACAAAATCCTAAAGCCTTTCTCTTTTCACCATCGTGTCCATAAAACTCCATCTTATCGATAATAAAATCTACTCGTTCATTCACTTTTAATCTACGAGTGACCTCCGCCAAATCGTCAATACTTACATCACTTAAATCTATTTCATCAATATCAGTAATCCCAAAATAATGGAATGGAATGACAAGTTCATCATCTAGTGCCTCGTGTAACCTTACTTCAAGAGCCACATTGTGATCAAATAATTCAAAGACGTTCTGATGATCGCTTCGTTCTGGAGTCGCGGTCATTCCAAGCATGAATTGAGGTTTAAAATAATCAAGTACACTCTGATAGCTAGGACTTGTTGCATGATGTGCCTCATCGATAATGATATAGTCAAATTCATCTCTTCTATACTCATGAAAACATTTAGAAAGCGTTTGTATCGTTGAAAATAAATAATCCACGCTCTTATCTTTATAATTGCCTGTCAGTAATCCAAATGTGATCCCTTCATTTGGCAATAGCAATTCAAACGTTTCTTTCGCTTTTTTCAATATCTCTTCTCTATGTACAATAAATAATAATCTTTTAGGCTTAAAACTTTTCACATCAAAAGCAGACATATATGTTTTACCCGTTCCAGTAGCCGCTATTACTAATGCCTTTTCTTCACCAAAACTCCGAAGACGATCAAGATTTTCGGTTGCACGCCTTTGCATTCGATTAGGGACTATATACTGTTTGTTATGTTCATATATCATTTGACTTGTATTTTGTGTTTTTCTAAAATTCATTAGAAATTCTTCGTATCGTTTGATAAATTCATCATCAGCTTCCGTACTCATATCCCATAAGTTACTATATTCTTTCAGTACTTCTTTAATAAAAGATGCATCCTGTTTTGAGATAATTTCAACATTCCACTCAATATTACTTTTTAGTGCGCTTTGTGTAATATTGGAAGAACCAATGATAACTTTATAGCTGTCCTTATACTCAAAAATATAGGCTTTGGTATGAAAACCAATCTCTTTGTCTGTAACATAAACTTTTAATGATATATTTTGAAATGTCTTTAATTTTTCTAAAGCCTTTGAATCGGTAAAATTAAGATATGTGGATGTGATAATCTTACCACTAATACCTTTTTCTTCAGCCTCTTTAATCGGTTCTAATAAAAGTTGTAGACCACTAAAATTAATAAAAGCCACACTAAAATAAAACCTTTCACAATCTTTAATGGATCTAATTAATTCATTCAGCAAATTTCCTTTATCTGAATTGATAATTAATTTATTTTCTTTTTCTATCATAGCTTTTCCCCTTGTTTCTTTACGTTTTAGGTAGACATAGATAGTAAAATTGTACCATTTTATACATAATAGATCCAGTCGTGAAAATACGGAACACTGGATGGATTGGTCCAACTAATTCCACTAATATTTAGGCTCTAACCCCCAGAGAAATTTTATTTATGACTTCCGATTGAAAAGTAAAATTTTATTATTAAACCGAGAATTATTAGTGACCAATGGCATACTTTAACCGTTAGACTCTAACCTTTGCTCAAACAACCTTTTCTTCGTTTCAAAATCCAGATTAAATAAGGGTTTGTTAAGCTGCTCCTTTCGAGAGAGTTTGGCTTTTTTTAATGCATAAATTTTACAGTTTCCTCATAAAAAAAATCCCTTTAACTTAAGATAAGGTAAAAAATCGTGTACCTTAAGTAAAGGGGTTAGCAAATATTTTTTTATCCTATTTGATACTGGTGATCGGGGTCGATATTGGTTTGAAATCATTGATTTTATAGGTTATTGCACAAGTAACGTGTAAAATTTGTGTAAAATGATTAAATTTATTTAAATTCTAACATTCTGTTTAGTTATTAATATTATCCTATATATATAAGTTATTTTTGGATACGAGAACCATTCTAATAAGATATAAGAGTTATATGGTATAAAAACTACAGTATTGTAATCATACATTTTCGCTATATTAGTAGATGAGAATAATCATAGTCATATTAAATCTAAAGTTTTATTTGAAAATTACCCCTTTTTTTAGGTAATACCTTTGGCTTTTTTACTCTCATCTTATATTTTGGATTGTTTTGTATAAAATGATCAATGGCTTCTTTAGCAAAACTTCTAAATTTCTCATTATTCCACAAGCCTATGATAAACTCTCTCTTTTCTCTAGTTTTAAATGCACCATTGTTATCGTAGATTTGTCCCCTATATGAATCAAGCTTATATTTATTATATTTTCCTCCAATACCGTGGCCATGGGGTATAGATGGATTTGGATCTGCATCACCCTTATGAAATTCCCAATTACAATAGATACCTTTAGTATGAGTTATTAAATCATACCTTTCTTTGTTATTAAAATCTTCTAATTTACTGGATTGAGTTAGGGCTTTATTATTGTCCGAGGCTTGAACTTCTGATACCTCAACAACCTCATCATAAAACATCCCTTCGATTATTTCTTTGTCTAAAATCATTTCAATTAATTCGGTTTCTGGATATTTAGCATGGAAACCTTCAATTCTTTTCATTAACCTTTGTGAAAATAGACTTTTAGGCTCAACAATTCTAAGCAGGTACGATATTCTTTCCATCAACTCTATAAAACTAATTAAACGATTTTCAAAAGCAAGCTCACTTGTATATAAATAATCATATGCAGCTGGTTCAGATAAGTACATCCGATTACTCCTCTCATATAGTTAACACAATATATTAAGACTGGCATCACAGGCAAAGGGAAGTTTCTTGTACTAGGCTACCCTAATAAATTATTGACTATTAATAACTGAAACAATAAATTTAAGTTAGATATTGTTTTAAAAGAAATTGCCTTTCTATCACAAAGTATTTTCATGAAATCTTGAATTCAATTGTTAATTTCTATACTTCTTTAGGAACAAAGATCGAATTAGAAAGAGTTAATCTATGTTAATCTATCAAGCTCTAATAGCTTAAAAATTAATCTAAATGTTACATAAAACATGTGTAATAAAACATTTAATCAGCTATCACTTTTAGATAGGATAATATTCTTAATAGTTCTAAACCTGTTTATTGCAAAATAAAAGTGCAGACCTTTGCAAAGAAAAAATGCAGAGTCCTGCACTTTATTTTATGAGTGCATAAAAAAAGACTTGCCAGTCACCCCAAGTCCCACTACATTAATTGTGTCGAGCAATTTGGTAGTGGAGGTAGAAAGGATGCTAGCAATGTCTGATATTAATTGTATCAAACACTTACGTAACAAAAAAGGATTATCAATAACAAAAATCAAGGAAACTTTAGGGATTAATTGGAGGACAGCTAAGAAGTATGCTGACGAAGATCAGTTACCTAAATCGAAGATCAAGAAATCTAAAGGTATGATGCATTCTGAAAAATGGGGAGAAATAGTTTCAGATTGGCTTTTTGAAGATAGTAAATTAAAGAAAAAATTACGAAGAACAAAGAAGCAGATATTCAAAGATCTTCAGGATCTTGGATTTAAGGGTTCCTATAGAACTGTTTGTTATTTCATAACAGATTGGGAGAATAGCCATAATGAAGAACTTGACAAAGGACATGAACGATTAGAACATCCTCCAAGTGAAGCACAAGTTGATTTTGGTGTCATGGAAGTTGTTAAAGATGGTGAATTTGTGGATACTCATGTGTTAGTAATGTCCTATCCATACAGCAATGCTGGGTTTGCGGTACCATTACCATCTGAAAATCAAGAATGTTTTCTTGAAGGGCTGAAACTTTTATTTAAGCAATCCGGAGGAGTTCCTAGAAAAGTTAGGATTGATAATTTAACTCCGGCCGTTAAGAAAATCAGATCAAAAACTGAAGAGGCTCAACTAACAGATGCCTTTATCCAGTTCCAAAATCATTATGGTTTTGAGGTCCAAGTATGTAATCCACGTAAAGGTAATGAAAAAGGGAGTGTGGAAAATAAGGTAGGTTATATTCGATACAACTTCTTTACAACATCACCAGTTATGAATAGTTTTGAGGATTTTACAGAAACACTTCGTGTTCAATTAGAAAAAGACCGCCAAAGACTTCACTATGAGAAAGAAGTATTGATCGAAGATCTTTGGAATGAAGAAAAGAACTATTTGCTTGAGATACCAGAGGAGGATTATCCAGTCTTTAAAGAGATTGAGGCAAAAGTTAATAAGTATAATGAATCAAAATTAGATAATACATTGATACATATCCCGAAAGCATCGAATTACCCTTTCATATACTTTGTAGTGACATGGGATAAATATAAGGCTGTATCACCTGATGGAGAAATTCTCTTTGAAGATTTTAGACCTTATATGAACAAGAAGAGAGCTATTCCATGGCTATCCATTTTTAAGGATTGGATTCGAAAACCAAGAGCGGTATCTTATTCAAGATATCAAAAATACTTACCTGGCCGCATTAACGACTACTTAATGGTTGAAGATCTAGTGGTTAGGAAAGAAAGATTATTAGAAATAGTTGTTTATTGCAAAATAAAAGTGCAGAGCTTTGCAAGGAAAAAATGCAGAGTCCTGCACTTTATTTAATAGGTGCATAAAAAAAGACTTGCCAGTCACCCCAAGTCCCACTACATTAATTGTGTCGAGCAATTTGGTAGTGGAGGTAGAAAGGATGCTAGCAATGTCTGATATTAATTGTATCAAACACTTACGTAACAAAAAAGGATTATCAATAACAAAAATTAAGGAAACTGTAGGGATTAATTGGAGGACAGCTAAGAAGTATGCTGACGAAGACCAGTTACCTAAATCAAAGATCAAGAAATCTAAAGGTATGATGCATTCTGAAAAATGGGGTGTAATAGTTTCAGATTGGCTTTTTGAAGATAGTAAATTAAAGAAAAAATTACGAAGAACAAAAAAGCAGATATTTAAAGACCTTCAGGAGCTGGGATTTGAAGGTTCCTATAGAACAGTTTGTTACTTCATAACAGATTGGGAGAATAGTCATAATGATGAGCTCGATAAAGGTCATGAACGATTAGAACATCCCCCGAGTGAAGCACAAGTAGATTTTGGTGTTATGGAAGTTGTTAAAGATGGTGAGTTTGTAGATACTCATGTGTTAGTAATGTCGTATCCATATAGTAATGCTGGGTTCGCAGTACCATTGCCGTCTGAAAATCAGGAATGCTTTCTTCAAGGGTTGAAGCATCTATTTAAACAAGCTGGAGGAGTACCAAGAAAAATCCGAATTGATAATTTAACCCCGGCTGTAAAGAAGGTCAGATCAAAAACTGAAGAAGCTCAGCTTACGGATGCCTTTATCCAATTCCAAAATCATTATGGTTTTGAGGTCCAAGTATGTAATCCACGTAAAGGTAATGAAAAAGGAAGTGTGGAAAATAAGGTAGGTTATATTCGATACAACTTCTTTACGACATCACCAGTTATGAATAGTTATGAGGATTTTACAGAAACACTTCGTGTTCAATTAGAAAAAGACCGCCATAGACTTCACTATGAGAAAGAAGTATTGATCGAAGATCTTTGGAATGAAGAAAAGAACTATTTGCTTGAGTTATCAGAAGAGGATTATCCAGTCTTTAAAGAGATTGAAGCAAAAGTTAATAAGTATAATGAGGCAAAATTAGATAATACATTGATACATATCCCGAAAGCATCGAATTACCCTTTTATATACTTTGTAGTGACATGGGATAAATATAAAGCTGTATCACCCGATGGAGAAATTCTATTTGAAGATTTTAGACCATATATGAACAAAAAGAGAGCTATTCCATGGTTATCTATTTTCAAGGATTGGATTCGAAAACCAAGAGCGGTAACTTATTCAAGATATCAAAAATACTTACCAGGCCGTATTAATGACTACTTGATGGTTGAAGATCTTGTCGTTAGGAAAGAAAGATTAATAGAAATAGTAAACTTACTAATTACACATGATATTAAAAGAATTAACGAGGAATTTTATGATTTGATTTCTGGAAACAACGAAAATCCCTTCGGGCTAGATTGGGACGAGTATGATTCATTGGCACCTACAGGGGGTGAACAATCATGAGCGAGCAAATCCGTTCTATGTGTAAGTCTTTAAGACTGGCTTATGTTTCTGAAATTTATGAGTCGATTCCTTTTGAATCGCCTTCCCAATTTTTAGAGGCTTTATTTAAGGAAGAGTTTAGACTACGTGAGCAAGCAAAAGTCCAACGCTTAATTAAAAATGCAAGGTTCTTAGACTCGAAGAGTTTAAGTAATTATGAATGGACCGAAAGGATTAGGTTTCCGACACAGATTGATAAAGATGGTTTAATGAGCCTTGACTTTATCAAGCAAAAACAAAACGTTGTTTTGATTGGAGCTCCTGGGACTGGAAAATCGCATTTAGCAACCGGATTAGGGAGAAAAGCATGTGAAATGGGATATGAAGTTAGATTTTATCGTGTATCCACTCTTATCGAGCAATTAGAACAAGCACTGAAACAGGATAAATTGCCTTCCTTTAGAAAGAAGTTTGAAAAGGTAGAATTAGTCATTCTTGATGAAATGGGTTATCTACCTTTCAGCAAGGAAGGCTCAGAACTACTATTTCAGCTTATCGCTGACTGGTATGAACAGAAAAGCCTGATAATCACTTCTAACCTTGAATTTAGCCAATGGAATCGGATATTTATTGATTCGAGACTAACGGCTGCATTAGTGGATCGTTTGATTCATCATGCGCACGTATTAACCTTTAATGGCGGTAGTTATAGATTATCGAACGCTTTATCACGAGCAAGATCAGTTGAAACAATTGGGTGGCAAAGCTCTGCAAAATTTCTTGCGCAACTATGCACTTTTTTCTTGCAAAATACAATAGTAAACTTACTAGTTACACACGATATTAAAAGAATTAATGAGGAATTTTATGATTTGATTTCTGGAAACAACGAAAATCCCTTCGGGCTAGATTGGGACGAGTATGATTCGTTGGCACCTGGGGGTGAACAATCATGAGCGAGCAAATCCGTTCTATGTGTAAGTCTTTAAGACTCGCTTATGTTTCTGAAATTTATGAGTCGATTCCTTTTGAATCACCTTCCCAATTTTTAGAGGCTTTATTTAAGGAAGAGTTTAGACTACGTGAGCAAGCAAAAGTCAAACGCTTAATTAAAAATGCAAGGTTCTTAGACTCGAAGAGTCTAAGTAATTATGAATGGACCGAAAGGATTAGGTTTCCGGCACAGATTGATAAAGATGGTTTAATGAGCCTTGATTTTATCAAGCAGAAACAAAACGTTGTTTTGATAGGAGCACCTGGGACTGGAAAATCGCATTTAGCAACTGGATTAGGAAGAAAAGCTTGTGAAATGGGTTATGAGGTTAGGTTCTATCGTGTATCTACACTTATCGAACAATTGGAACAAGCACTGAAACAAGATAAGCTGCCTTCCTTTAGAAAAAAATTTGAAAAGGTAGAATTAATCATTCTTGATGAAATGGGTTATCTACCTTTTAGCAAGGAAGGCTCCGAACTACTATTTCAGCTTATCGCTGAATGGTACGAACAGAAAAGCCTGATAATCACATCTAATCTTGAATTTAGCCAATGGAATCGGATTTTTATTGATTCTAGACTAACTGCAGCATTAGTGGATCGTTTAATTCATCATGCCCATGTATTAACGTTTAATGGTGGAAGTTATAGATTATCGAACGCTTTATCACGGGCAAGATAAGTTGAACAATTGGGTGGCAAAACTCTGCAAAATTCATTGCGCAACTATGCACTTTTTTCTTGCAAAATACATCTAAACCATCCCTTGGTGTACGCATCACTTGCCTCACCTATTCTTTTTTGTTCCTCTGATATATCTTTCAATTCCTTTAGCCATTGATCAATTCTTTTCTGATCGTAATCAACTTTAGCTTCTTCAGTTGAAATATGCTCTAATAAGGTATTCTGACGGTTTCTTAAGTATGTAATGTAATCCTTCTTGGTCTCACGTTCAATTTCGGCTTCTAAGTCATTTTTCTTTTTTATTAAATCAATTAAAGCTGGTCCTGCTGCTTTTGCAAATTCTAAAGCAACCGTTGTCAGTACTTCTCTTCCTAATGAGCCCTTTGACTCCACTACCTCTATATCATTATTGTTGACTTTAATAACCTCTGTGTTTTTATTCTTTAGGCTTTTATTCATAACAAAGTCCTCCTCTGAAAAATTTATTAGAATTTATTGAAACGCTAACCGAATGAAACATATCTAAACTACTGAGAATCAAACTTTCGTAATATTAGTAACATTTTACCATAAAGAATTTATTCAATTATATAATTTTTGCCTATTTATTAGATTGGTATTTGGGTTGAAAAGATATTTCTGAATTGAATTAGGAGATAAAGATTATATTGGTACCACACCCTACCTCCATCTCTGTATGAGGTTTATTAAATTAATTAAGAAGAGTTGGTATGGAGGTGTCTTTCCGAAACAATGCTGGTTTAGATTATCTTGCTGGAAAGAGTATAAAAATTTATCGTAGCGATTTTAACAAAACGAGAAGCGATTTATAAAATGGGTATGCTTCAACAGCAAATACGAAAAAACAATAGCTATCTACTAGCTGGTCTCGACCAATAATAATTGAAAAATGAAAGGAAAGAAGGAATAGAAAATGGCTCAAACACTGGAAACGCAGCTTATAAATTATGATGAAAAAACAGCAACTGTCTCCATTAAAAATCCGATTGAGACTGTTGATATTCAAGCGTTTTCCGCTGGGATGGATCTCATCTTATCAACAAATATGTATCTAACACCTGGTGGTTCGATTGTGGTAATAAGATGCTCACGTATTGTCGAACGCAATACTGAATCAGTGGAAATGTAATTGGACTTGGGCCAACTTCTCTTAAGGAAGTTGGCTCTGTAGGGGGATGATGGACAAATTTAACCTGGGGACAGTCATCCGCCATAAGTACCATATACTTTTACTAAATGATTAGTATTTATTTCTTATCCTCAAAATGACTCATTATTGTGGGTTAGATTGTTAAAAAGCTAAATCTACAATAATTTAAACCCTTCTTGGTAATCCCTTAATTCATTCAATCCATATTTTTCTATAATTTGATTGAAATCCCTATTGTTATTTATAAGTTCATCTGAAATATCATAAAAGTCAAGTTTAACATCAATTTTTTCAATTAAATCTTCTTCGGTTGGGAATTTAAGCTTATTATAAACAAAATTTTTTATATACTCTTCAAAAATTTGCTTCTTACTCTTAATACCATCTTCATATTCCTGGTTTAATAAGCGGTCCTCATTCATTATGTAGTTAAAGAAAAAATTATCATCAATTGATATTGATATTAAATACTTAATTAGTTCGTCTCTGGAGCCTTTTAATATTCTTCCATAGGATTTATTTTGACTAGCCGATTCTTTATATTTAAAAAAACTGTTATCCTTATTGACCGATTCTTTCATAAAGACTACAAAATCTTCTTTTAATTTTTTTATCTTCTCTTCATAACCCTTGATTTTTTGTGTCTCTATTAAAGAACCAAATCTTCCAATATCATAAAGGTATTCATTATCTACTAGTTGTAATTCCTCCTGAAAGAAAGACATATCTTGAAATTGCTTTATGTCACTGTTAGAAAAAATGTTCCAGCTACTCAAAAGTCTTTCATTTCGAAATCCTAATAGTTTTATAAATGTATTTAGGTTTATACGTTTATTCTTAACCTTTACCCCGAATACTTGCCTCTTTAATATTTTAAAATTGTTTTTATAAAAGTTGACCTTCTTTAACTTCAGACGATCTATAGGAGGATATTGTTCTAAATTTGACAGAGTATCTTTTAGCTTTTTTGAAACACTTGCTTTATGAAGAGTTTCAATATTTTTAGCCTCTTCAAAAGGGTTACTGATTTCTTCCGTGGTGCTAGGCAGTTCCAAATTATATGAAGGGAATTCATTTAATATTTTTTCAACCGTTAACCTATCACCGTAAACCCCATTTGGAAATTCAGTAAAGTCCGAATCGGCATCAAGCTGGGCAATGCTTGGTGAAAATATTAAACAATTGTTATCGACAATTAAAATGGAAAGTCTAATTCTCTCCACCATTTGAACCATTATTTTATTTTGATTTTCATTTAGTAATTTTAAAGCATCCATATCACCAAAACCAAACCTAATGGAGTCTTCTCCAGCCTCAAAATATACTTCGCATTGTGAGATATTATTTTTTTTAACAGTTGCCAACATTTCTGTAATTTCCCATCGATAGAAGGCAGGTTTTGCATAAACTATTCTATATTTTGCATTATGAATAAATTTAACGATAGATTCCTTTGAAACCCTAACAAATTGAAGTTGTGACAAATTATCACTTCCTTTTAAAAAACAACTTAAGAGTTTATAAAACATTTTTGTATGCAAAGACCTAGTTGGATTCTACAAACATTAATCAGTTATCTACCTATTTAGTGACCACACTCATTGCAAGATAGACGGACAATTCCGTCTATCTTTATCCAACACCCAACGCTTTAAACACAGCATCAATCGGATCCGAATAGAATATAGGTTGAACTTTAATTAACAAGTCAGATGGAACAGTTTGAAAATCTACAACTGATGATGCAGGGATTAACACCTTTTTTGCACCCGCATCTACACAAACTTGTAATACATTTGCAAGTTCTTCTACCTTCTCTATCGTCCCTCCGACTGTCATGTTCCCCAAAACAACGGTGCTTTCTTGTACAGGTTTCTCTAAGGCTCCTGAACAAAGTCCAATCAATTCGGCAACTGCTAATTGAGGGGTAAGTCCTATTCCTTGAAGGTCAGCAATATGCATTAAGTAATCTTTTGTTTTAATCGCTATTGAACCGCTTATGCTTTTACTGTTAGCAGTAAAGTAACGGTATGCAGTGTCTAAACTTTCTTTGACTCCTCGGTTAGACCCTACACCAGACTTTTCAAATTTACCCGAACCAGATACAACCTGGTTTTCAAGTTTGAAGACTCCAATCATACCAGATTCACCTACACCAACTGTATAAACATGACCTGGCTTACCCATCCCTTCTGGAATTAACTTGCCACCGCCCTGCTCAGGCACACTTACAAATTCCTCTTGTAAAGACTCCCTATCTATGTAGGAAAACATCACATCGTAAAATTCCATCCCGCCGATTTTCTTTAGTTGTTCTTTAACACGTCTCCGGCCTTCAAGAGCATATTGAAGAACTTCTTCAACATCCTCTCTAGTGTATTCCCCATGAGGGTACAATAACTTCATTAGACCTGATACCGTCTTTCTAACACCAATAACATCACGTTGGTTCAAGTTATTGCCAAGTTTAAAGAACTGATCAATCGAATCACCAAACGATCTCTTTCTCATTTCTCTAAAATACTCAGCTAAATAATCCACTATAAAACCATAGCGATCCGTAAAAAAATCTGGTCGCATTTTAGGAATCTCCCAGCCAGGAAGATAATAATGCATTCGATCAAAGAAAGCCGAGTCATTATTCATTCCTTCTGGAAAAGGAGCAAATAGATGTGAAGTTTTAATTAGAGAATCCACACTTTGATTGATATTCCCGACAAAAACCATAGAAGCTGATGCTGTTTTCTCTTCCTTTCCTCTTGCAAAAGAGCCACTCGCCATATAGTCTTTCATGATTTGGATACCGTCTTTGTCCTTAAACTTAATTCCCGCAACTTCATCAAAAGCTACAACATCCCACATACCAACAAGACCAACAGTTCTTGAAGACATATTGTAAAAAAGATTGGCAACAGTCGTTTGTCCACCTGAAACCAAGATGGAATTCGGTGAAATTTCTTTATATACATGACTCTTTCCAGTTCCCCTTGGTCCTAATTCACACACATTGTAATTGTTTTCCACAAGCGGAACAAGGCGCAATAACAAATGCCATTTCACACGTTCATTTAGCTGGGTTGGCTCCATCCCAGTTGAACGAATAAGAATGTCAATCCATTCATCCTTTGTAAAGTCTTTTCTCCCTTCAATGATTTCGTTAAGATCCATATTGGGCATTTGAATAGGTTTTAGGTTACTGATGCTGAAAGGACTCATATTCTTTTGTTCTTCATCGTAGTAGTAGTCCATTCTTAACATGCACCATATACCACCAGCTAAAAGTTTATCAAACTCTTTAACATAGTTTGATGAAATTGGTACATCCTTTAATCCTAAATTTGAAAACTCTGCTTCATAGGTATCTTTTTTCGGGTTTAATCTAACAGTTATTTTATCAATGATAGAATACTGACCAAGCTCTCGAATTTTACTCTTTATTTTCTCAGCTTCATCTGGTCTTACAAAGTTTTCCGAAAGGATATTCTTTACCCTTGCTACGCCTTCCTTTATGCTATCATCATCATCAGTGGCCGCATACATACCCAATAGATACTCTAATACATAAACAGGTACGTTTGCTCCTTCTTTTATGAGCTTAGTAAGGTCTTTTCTAACGACACGTCCTGCAAATACTGAATTGAGCTTTTTATCTAATTCCAGTGTATTCACTTCATTTACGTTCTCCAATGGTTTCCCTCCCTCGTCTTAAAAGTCGAAATCACTGATTATGCCTAAATTAATATTAAATGGCATTCTTTCCACTACAACACTCGTCTCCGTATCCCTAATAGTCAGGTAATAAGTTTTATTTCGATCATAAGGAATGCTCTTCAATACAAACCTTAGTTTGAAAGTACGTTCTGCTGGATTATCAAATGGGAGATCTCCTATAATCGTTTCTTCGTTAGAAATTACGCTTCCTTCCTCGTCAGCCAAATAGATGACAACAGTTCGAGGAGTTGTCTTGTCTTCCACCTTTTCTGTTTGGAAAAATTCAAGATTAAAAATGCTATTGGTTATCTTACGAGTAGTATTCGTAAGTTTAATATCTACCTTTTTAATGGCCCTAGCACCTTTTTGCCCTGTACGTTTGTTTTTAAACGTTAATAGTGGGACAACAATCTCTTGCAGACTTGCACCACCATGAACAAAATTAATACCCGATCCTTGCATCTTGTATCTGAGTGTTGCCTTTGGCAAATACGCTGTTAATTGCTTATCATTTCTTATAACAGATGACAGATTGATAGCCAATTGTCCTGACACTTCACGCTGCTCTTGTGAAAGTATATAGCGACGTTTAACTTCAATATTATCTATTGAATCTTGTCCAATCTTATCGCTTTCTTCTAATTCATCCCTTTGATAAAGGAAACCATGGTCAGCCGTTATATACACATTCGTTCCGCTTAAATCATCCCGAATAATTTTAACTAAGTCATACAATTGATTTAATGAGGTTTCTACTGCATTAAATGTATAGACTTCTGTTGAAGCCTTATCTCCCATTGCATCAATCGTATCGTGATAGATGTATATGAGCTTTTTACCCTTAAAGGTTTCTCTTCTTCCTGCTTTATTCATTGCTAGTACATCTTGAAAATGAACAGCAATGCTTTCAGCCGCTTTAGATTCAATAATCTTTTTCCTATTTTCCAAACCAGAGGAATCTTTACCATCAACAAATACCCTACCATTTGTATCTATGTCAATTTCTTTGTGTGGTAGGAGAGATGGCATTCCAAGTTTTGTAATAGAAGGTACTACACCGAGTAATGATTCCACTTCACAAACACCCATTGTCTCTGTATTAAGACGTTCAGCCAACTCAACACCAATTTCATAACGCATTGCATCCGAAACAATAACAAAAACTCGTTCCCCATTTCTTACTTTAGAATCAATGAATGAAGAATAAAAGTCTTGCTGATTTTTTATACCAGGTAAAGACCAGTCCTGTGTCATTTCAGATTCAACAGCTTGGGACCAATGGGAACTTAGTTCTCCCATATACCAGTTTGTATATAGGTTTTCTACAAGCATTTTTAACTTTTTAAGGAGATCATGATTACTTTCTTCATCGTAGGCCACATAAAACTTACGGTAATATGTATCCATTAAATGATAGTCATTTACATATGCTTGATACAAATCAATAGCTCGTCCTTGTGGGATACCTTTACGATGTTCTTTATAAAACTCATGAATTTTAACAGTATAGTAAAGTGCCTCATATATGGAAGCAAATTTATCATAGTAATGCTTAGCTCTTCTCAATTTAATGAGTTTCGTGTATTCTTCATAATCCTCAAGCTGTGTAACCAACCCATTCGCTATGTAAATGATGATTGCTCGGTCGAGGTATGGGAAAGTATCCGCTTGTTTGAAGGCTTCAATTGGCAAATTATTGATTATGTTCGAAAGTTGGATTTCCTGTTCAGCTATCTCAGCGTATTCATCAAATACCACATAGTCAGTCTTATGGTGCATCCAATGGTCAATAAACACAACTGCATTCGTTTTATTTCGATTGGAAATGAAATTTTCAAGTTCTTTTATGTTTTCCTCACCTACGGTTTGACTGAATGCCGTTACAACTAGATGGATGAACAAGGTTTTTAGACTCTTCTTCTTCCGTTCATAACCGTAGTGATTAGAAACATAATTCCAGAACACTTCAATATCAAAAAACTTCTCCAGAAGGGAAAGGAGTTTATTCTCCTTGTCATCCTGAGTATCCATTAGTACAGCCTTTAAAACTTCTTCAAAATCCGGTGTTCTAACGTTACATAAAACACTCATAATTGATTGTTCAATGATACCTTCTGAATATGTTTCTATATTTAGTGCAGAGAACTTTCTGAAACGCTCCTTATTATTAAAGAAACGTTCATACTTTTTGATTGTCGCTCGAAGTGATGGGTCTATATTCAACTCACTTAAAATAAGTGAAATTCGATCTGCATAGAACGTTTTTGAATAAAAAACAGTATCTGCTAACCAGTTGTCTTCCACACCCAATTCTATATTTGTATATATCAAGTATGGAGACTTAGGATCTTCTTCTTCAAGCAAATATTTCGTCTGAAACTGGTTACGGTCTGTAAGCGTATGAACCTTTACTTTATCAACGGTGAGCTGTTCAATGTCCTCAGTGAACTCATTATCTTTATCAACCCAGAACACAATTTTCCGTTGTTCCCCTTCTTTTAATGGCTCATTGAATATATCAGATAAAGCAGCCTCAATCTGATTTATTTTCATTCCCTTCACCTACCTTCCATTATCATTATAGTGCAAAGATACATCAGCAAAACACTGATGTATCCTTGTTAAAGTTAATTAAATTTTTGCAACCAGTCCTTTAAATTTTTCATAATTAACTTTAACCCCATCATCTAAATCTATATCAATCTGCATATCTGCCATATGGTGTAACAATTCATCATATGTTTTTAACTCATCAATTTTCTTTTCAAGAGATTTTAGTTCTTTTTTGGCATTGCTTATTTCCTTTGCTGTAGAATCCCCTTCAATGATATTCAGTAAATCTTTCTTTTCAGCATCTAAACGAATCTGATAGTCATGTAAATAATCTGTTCGAATCCGAGATAAAGTTGTTTTATCATAACGGTGCATGTAGATAAGACAGTTAAAAGCCTTCTCTTTACCGGACGTGAATAACCAATAGATGGGTCTTTTTTTATATGTCTGAACATGGTCTTTATAAAAGTCATTCATGAAGTAACGTCTTATTGTCTCTTTTGCTGTTTCACCTTTTTTCTGACCAAGTGTTTCAGCGATAAAGTCAAGGTTTTCGGATAAGGTTTCCTCACTAAAAGAAACCTTAACAAAATTTATAAATCTTGTAACAATATCGTCATCGAAGTAAGATCCTGATAGAATTGGCAGAATATTATCACTATCAATCTTAAAAGTTTTATATTTTTCAGTATCAAACTTACCTCCAGCAAAGACAAGGCCATCTTCATCCAAGGAGTATCTACCTAAAATATTGCCTATTGCATACGAGATAAATGAACGTATATCCCTGGTGAGATTCGCCCTACTGATTGATATATCCTTGTCGTCAATGTGGCAAGTTAAATCGTTCTCAAGGTTATACGCCTCAATAATCTTCTGGTTTAATTCTTCCTCTTTGGCTTTTAATTTTAGAAACTGTTTACGAGTATGCTGGTCCCACGTAGAGTAAGAATCCGCAATAAGCATGCTCTTTTGCCGGAAAGAAATTAATGGGTGTCTTAAAAAATCCAAGCTAAGTTCAAATGAATCCCAATCCTCTTTTGTTATACGTACGCATTCATTGTCAAATTTTAGCTTTGTGATATCAGGTAACGGAGCTTTTTGTATAACTCCAGAACTATAATTTAGGGTGGGATTGATTACATTAAAAATTTCGCTCCAAAGTTTTGAATTTAGGGCACCTAACAGACTATACAATTCCGAATCACTAAAATCCCCAAATATACCACCCGCCGCATTTGAAATCATTGAATTGCTTTCAGTTAATCGGAAGGATATTTTTCCGCTACTTATAACGGACCATGTAATACCTCTTCTAAAGTATAAATGTGTATTAAAAATTCTACGTGACCAGTGAGTAGTATTAGGATCACTCGGATTATGTGTCACCCAATATTTAATTTCTTCCCCTTCATTTTCCCAATTAACAACATGAAGCAAATTACCATACCATCGTCTGAATTCTCCCCCTTTCTGAAATAAGAACCATTTACCCTCTTTGGATTCAGGGTTTTTGCATATTTTATTCAGAGAAACTTCCCAATGAAAACGCAAAAATCTAACGTTGTCTGAAGTAGATAAACCACTACCAACTTCGTATGTTTTTCCGATTGTCTGTTCACTTGAAAGTAACTCCATCACTATGTCATTTAACCAATATGCAATCGGATATCCTGGTACTTTATTTATAGTTTTGGCTGAGTTTGTGTATCTATAGCTTACATTTGGATTATTCACTGCTTCTAAAGTTTTAATTGGCTGATTTTTTGCTCCTTTAAAATTATCTAACTTTATAAATTCACCTGATATGTCCACATTATAATTCCTTAGTGTAAATGTACAAATAGGTACAGTAGCTTCATCAAAGCCTGAGTATTCAAGTTGTATTAAACTTGATATATTTTTTGTGTATATTATTGACTTTCTCAAATTTTCATAAGAGGAAATAAACATCCATACAAAAGGAGTCATAAAACCAATTTGTCCATTTTTTTTGACCCTTGTAAAACTATACTTCATAAAGGCTGAAAATAAATCCGATTTAACGTCTTTGTAATGTTCATTTAAATAACTATTTATTATGTTTGACATATACTTGTTTCCTATATAAGGAGGATTTGTAATTAATACATCATAATCCATTGACATAACTTCGTATTGTTTTAATATATTGGGTAACACATTTAAAACTTTGTTCCTTATTTCTGTATCAAAGAGGTCATTTGGTGGATTTTCTCTAATCTGCCTCAATCTATCTCGAATTAAATTAGTGTTTATTTTATTTATTTTTATCAAAGAACCTAATGTTTTAGCATCTTGGAATTGTTTGAAAAGTTCTGATGTATCATCATATACATCACCATTATTTGCTCCAGCAACATATATAATATCTTCTTTATTAAAACTATTAGTTTCTTGAATTGAAACCAAATTTAACACTAATCCCTCTTTTTCAATACTTCTAAAGAAACGACTATTATATTCTAATGCTTTCATTACAACGGAAAAACAAGCAAGTTGATAGGCCCTATCATCAATATCTAGTCCATATAAGTTATTTTCAATAATTAATCTTGGTATTTCTCTGCTCATATATCCACATCTGCTATAAATTTCATATAAGACATCAAACATATAGACAAGTATATGACCACTACCCATAGCAGGATCAAAACACTTAATATCCTCAACTTTTAAATCTTTATTGATATACGGAGCTAATTTTTCTTCAAAATCTGGTTCAGGTTTCGGATTTTCAAGATAGAATTCCCATTTTGCTAATAAATCTCGATGTTCAGTATGCGATTCAACCCAGTATCGCCCCAATGAATTTTGTACCATATAACGTACTATCCAATCAGGTGTAAAAAGCTGGGTTGCAAAAGGAATCTCCTCCGTTTTATATTTCTTTTTAGCTTTAATTACTCTATCTTTCTCGTCAAAAATATAGTATTGATACAGCCAACCAATAACTTCAACCTTCTTCCAGTTATCTTCTGGAATAACCTCAGTATTGGTCATTTGACGAATAAAGGAATCTATCGCTAGTAAACCTTCAGGAAATAAAATTTCTCTATAGTCCTCAATAGTTTCGAACATAAATGGCATATATCGATTCAAAATATTACAATGTTTAATTATTAGGTATTTGAACAATTCCTCTGAGTTATTATCCATTTTTAGATTATAAATAAATTCCTTGTCCAAATCTAAATCTAACGATAGTGCTTCTTTCATCATATCTGGCTCGGTACTATCTACATTGGTAGAAGAAAGCACCCTTACTTTGGTTGGTAAATAATCATTTACCTCCATAAAGCGTAAAGCCGTGAAACGGTTAAACCACGTATAAGCAACTTCCTCCATAACTCGTTTGAATCCAATTTGATTAATTCGATCAATTAACCTATCTCTTTGATTCTTTTCTTCCTTTGAAAGCTGTTTGCCATCTATAAAGATGGCATCTGAGCTTTCAATGTCTGCTTTTTTTATGTTATCTTCTGTAATTCCTATCTTCATTGCTCTTGCTTCGACCTTTTTCAATAGCTCTCTTCGTGCATTCGTAGCAAAAGTCTTGAGTGCAGTTTTATTCATCCATTTCACCCCGATTACTCAACAAACTCAATTTGTTTATTTTCTTTAATAATCTGTTTTAGCTTACTGGATAAAGCATTGATGTACTTATCGACATCATCTTCTGTAGTTAATGTTTTAACATTAACCAGCTTTGTTACTTTTACTGGTTGCTTTTGAATGGTCGGCTCTACAGGCGATATAGGAGGATCAACTACTTCACCATCAGGACGTTTTCTTTGTTCTTCTTCCTTTTTACGTTTCCATTCGGCAATTTCCCGCTCGATATGCCCCTCCATTTTTTCCTTGAAGCTGGTGCTTTGAGAAACTGTTGCGTCAACTTTATAAATATCTGTAAATGTATTTACATTAGCATTAAGTTCTTGATAGTAACGAGTTACTCGTTCTTTCGTTTCATTGGATACACCATATTGTGATGTCAATAATGATAAGTAATCACTATCATCTTTTAGTTTTTTATGAGCATTTTCTCTCTTCTCATTAAGGACATTATTAATTTGTTCATCCATTGCATGAATAAGCTCTGGAATGTCCTTTATCTTTTTGTAAGGTATAGGATCCTGAAGAATAGACTGGAGCTTATTAATAAATCCTTCTACCTCTGCACCCATCAAATAGGATTTACTTTCATCATATTTTCGTAAGGCTGCCAATCCATCATCAAAGATCTTTTTCTGATCAGTACCGAAGAAACTTTTGACATAGACGATGTCCTCTTCCCAATCAAGTAAGTCATCTTCTAACTCCTTCAACTTATTGAAATAAGATACATTGTCTAAGCCACTGTGGAACTGCTCAAAGTATTCTAATCCTTTGTCAAGTAAGCTCATACCAGGATACTTTCTACCCTCATAACGGGCTTTGTACCCCTTGATTTCGTCTATCTGTTTTTCAACAAGTAGTCGAATGTCCTTCAATAGTCCATCTTCATCATCAGCTAAATCTGTTTTATTAAAAACATCCTTACAAATACTTTTAGCTGTTTTAATTAATTTTTCGTCAACTTTTACCCTCTTCAACACAATAGCTTTGTCGGCTTCCTGTGTCTTTGTAAAAATCGTTACAAGCGTATTAACATTATCTTCAGGTTCCAAGTATTCTGCATTATACCGAATTCGAATACGTTGTTCTTTTAATAAATGTGCAATCATTCCTGCTATATCAAGCGTCTTCCAACCATATGGCTTATCTCCGAAACGGTCGAATAAAATTTTAATTCGTACCTGCTTTTTCAAGTCGTCTTGTAAGCTGATAAAATCAGACACTTCACGCTTTGCCAGCTCATTTGGATTTACCTTCAAAGTTTCTTCAAAAGACAATTGTTCATCATCTGAAGCAAGGATTGAAATTAAGGCCCTCTCATTATCTAAGTGTTCCTTTACATAACTGAGTTTTGTATAGACATTATCGACTAACATCGTAAAGGCAGCATTTATTTTCTCACGAACAGTCGCTCCTTTAATTTCTACCTTATCCCCATTAATAAAGAAGGCACTATCTTTAATTGCATCCTCTAAAAGCTCACGAACCCTTCTTCTACGTTCACGAACTTCCGCTTGTTTATTATTCAAGATATTTTGAATGTTCTCAGGAAGTTGCGTAATATTCGTTTTCTTACGGAATTCCTCAATACGCAACGCTTCCCCAATTTCCTCGATATAGGCCTCATTACCACCAAGTTTAATGATCATTTCCCCATTACCCGAAGTCATCATCATTAATTCTTGCTCGGACTTTTGGTAATGATCTGATAGTGGAGAAAGAATTTGCATTCCTATATTGGATGTTTGGTTTCCATAGTTTTTCTCATCCATTTTCTGATTGTAGGCAAATGAGTATTCACTGTTGTAACGGAAACGCTTTTCATCATATAGGTCTTGGAAAATATAGTTTGCTAACTCCCGCTTAACAATGTCCTCATCTATATTTAGGGATTTGATTTCTCTGTTAATGTCTTGCTCGTCATCTGTTAAAAAGATAAAATTATCCCCATTTTTCTGTACCAACGTTTGGGAAATTAGCTTACGTAAAGAAACTTTAATTTTCTCTTTAAGCTGTAACTTATCCTCATCAATATGAGTAACCATTAGAGTAGCAATATTATCGAGATTTGCTGGCAGTTCTTTTACATATTTAATCATGAATAGAACCTTTAATAGATCAATGTTAAAATCATCATCTTTTAGGGCTGGATTTTCATAGGCACCTTCGATAACTCTTGAAATGGATGGATTCAAAAATTCCTTTATCGTGTCATAAAAGGCATAGAAAGGTATAAGTGTACCTTCTTCAGAATTCTTATATTGAAGACCAGCTTCTTTAAATGCTGATAACATGGAGCGTTCCCCTTCAGATAAATGCTTACCAGAAGAGCCATGTTTCCTTACTTGCTCAAAAACGTTTTGTAACAACTTAAATTGATAAGGCATGAAAGGATACACATCTGCGAATTCCTGTTCATTATCAAACCCACGTAAATCCGCTGTGCTTTCTCTGAAACTAATTAGATTCTTTAAAATAGCACTTTTTTCAGGATAAAGAACCTTCAATTTGTCATTAGCAAAATCCTTTTTCAAAAGGATACGCTTTTTGATAACTTCATCAACCGAGATGGATGATAGAGAGAGTCTTGTATCGAATCGCCCTTGGATACGGGAGAAGTCATCACCTTTAACTTTAATTATGCTATCAATACTCTCTTGAGAAGTAACCATAATCCAAACCTTACCCTTACAGTGGGTTCCAAGGTCTTCAGCCACTGTCTGCAAATTCAACATCAAGCTACGGTTATCACCGATGTATTGGCCGATCTCATCCACTAGGAAAATAAGGTGAAAGTTTTTCCCCTTACTATTGATGTACTCATTTACGTCTTTCGCAAACTTTTCGATACTAATTTCGAAATTATTTACACCATTCTCAAACCAATTTCGAGCAGACTCTTCCGTCATATCAGTTACTTTCGTTAAGGCACCAATGACAAAATCTGCATCAAAGTAAAAACTATTACGACGTTCTTCCCATGCTTCACCAGCCAAAGACTTAAATTCCGCTTTAAACGCCTCATAGACTCCCTGTTTATCTAGGTACTTCTCCATCTCAGCTACTCCAGGTATATCTCCGTAGTAGCCACGATGCTCATAAAAAACCTTCATGAAGACACGGAGAATTGCGTCTTCTTTTGATTTGTTATCGAGTGAACCTTTTGAATCTATGTTGAACAGAATGACTTCTGTTTCCACATCAGCCGTTCTTTGCATATTCGCATATACAAGAGGGTCTTGTACTTTTTCTTGGAAGAAATCTATTGCTTGTTTACCTTTCACCTTCTTATTTTCAAGTAAGTAAGCAAGGATCTTTAGAAAGTGTGATTTACCAGAACCAAAGAATCCAGAAATCCAAACACCCATCTTATCTGTTACACCATTAATCCCTTTTTGATAATTCTCATAAAACTTAGAAAGGTGTTTTTGCAGCTCACGGGTAACAACATACTCGTCCAATTCCTGATAAATATTATCTTCATCTTGTTGAGCTACTTTAATGACTCCACGAATATCACGTTCAATGTCTTTTTGAAACATATCTTTAATAATCATCTAATTTCCCCCTATCACTTTTAATCGACTAATCGAAAAGCTCGGTAATAATTATCATCCTTAAATTTTCCAAACAATTGTAATGATTGCCCATCATATTTTCCAGGAAAAAACATGATAACAGGAACATTGTCCAACACTTCTTGTAAGTTATTTAAAATATTATGGGAACGAACAAATGGATAAACCTTACCTATTCCAGTGAGGAACACCACATTATAGTCTCCCATTTGTTCCTTAATTTTTCCTAGAAACACTTCTGGCTTAGCAAATGTCGTCATCGCTTTAAACAATTGATCTTTTCCTTGACGTTCTTCCATTTCAAAAATTCGGTCAAAGATCCTTTTATCTTTTGTAATTTCTAGTAGCATCTTATATAAATCAAACTCAATAATTCTCCGGTTAGATCCTTCATAACCAAATTCTTTCTTAATATGTTTAATATAATCCCTAACCACCAGTTCATAATGTGGTTCGTAGTCAAAAACGTAAAAGCTAATTTCATTTCCAAGTCCACGTCCCTCTATGAACTTATCCTCTTTAATTTTCGGTATAATCTGATCCAATCTTGCATTTAAATTTGCCACATATTCACCCCCTACTCACCCATTGCACGTATATAACGAGCATCACCAATTTGAGTGAGATGATTCCTTATCTGTTCATCAATAATTAGCCTATCTAACTCTTTACCTTTTCTGGTTCTTAACATTCCGCTTTCATACAATACTTGCATGTAGGCTCTTTTTAACTTTTCAATATTAATATCGCTCCAACTGGCTACCTTTTCACTTTGTTCCGCCTTAGAGGTGAAGAAGAGATTGATGTCCTTCTTTTCTATTAGATAGTCATTATTATGTAGCTTTTCCCCTATTACCTCATCCATGAATTCAAAAAATAACAAATCAGTCTTCATAATGGCATACAGGTTAAGGGTTTTTCCCGTTTCAATGGAACCTTCTAACATTAAAGCAGCAAGAGTATCATCAATAGCTTCTGCCCTTTTCATAACAGAAGGTAAAGCTCTATTGATTCTCCCTTGGTTATTAAATTGGAAAAGATTTACCTCCTTTACCTTTTTCCTTATCTCATCTTTATTTAAGCCCTGTTGTTTCAACTTTATAACTTGTTTTAGCTCAAATAGTAAAAAGGATGCTCCATTTAAGCTTGAAGAATATCCTAATTCCATTATCATCCAATCCAACCTTTCTCACAATACTTATATCCTAATTAAATTCCAGAACCCTACCAACTATAGCTAATCTTCGTTTTCCGCATTGCTGTTGGACTACTTTTGTAAACTCATTGTCCTTTATTAGTTTTTCTTGATTATGTAGGTATAAGTTCTTTATTCCAACTATTAAATCGTTTTCTTTTATCTCTTCCCGCCAATAAGAATCAACTAGCTTGTTTAAATCCACAGCGAGCTCTCTCTGTGTACGGTAAAACATTTTTAGTTCCACAGGTTTCACCTCTTACAATTTTCTTACTTACTTTTTATTTTAGTCTTATTCAAACTAGAACTCAATGGAAAAGAAGGAACTTTGATAGTTTTACAAGGAATAAAATAAATAGGTCATTTGCATTATCAGAGTTGTTTCACACTACCCAACCATTATGAAGCAAAATTAAGTCCATCTGATTTGGATTTAAAATTTCAAAGTAACAATGTCTATATAATCCCGTAAGAATTTATTTAATAATAATGCTATAATTTTAATAAGGATAAGGAGGTATCTTTCTATGGGTGATATTAAACTTTTTAGATTAAACGGGGAAATTGTAGATGAGTTAGAAGGAAAGTCAGTTGCTGTTGAAAAATCTTTACAACATATAATCGAACGGCATTTAGATACTTTTTTAGGTGTTCGCTTTCTGGCATCCGAACACAGTACCGGTAAGCGCCATGCAGGTAGAATTGATACATTAGGTATCGATGAAAACAATTCACCTGTAATAATAGAATATAAGCGATCATTAAATGAAAATGTTATTAATCAAGGATTGTTTTACTTAGATTGGTTACTCGACCATAAAGCAGAATTTGAATTAATGGTTATGAGAAGATACGGTCAAGAAGTTTCAGATGCAATAGAATGGAGCAGCCCTCGTTTACTGTGTATAGCAGGAGGTTTTACAAAATATGATGAACATGCAGTACAACAAATTAATCGTAATATCGAGCTTTATCAATATAAACATTATAGCGATGGACTATTATTATTAGATTTAGTTAATGCGACTACTGCACAAACCATACATACTAGTGAAAATGAGAATACAACAAGTTCCGCAAGCAACCGTAATACACGAACAAAAACAGTATCTGATTACTTAGTACAGGCTAATACGGAATTAACTGATAGATTTGAAACATTAAAAGCATATATGATGGCTTTAGGCGATGATGTCCAAATGAAAATCTTAAAACATTACATAGCTTTTAAACGCATTAAAAATTTTGGATGCCTTGAAATACATCCACAGACAGGAAAGATACTCCTCTATTTAAAAGTTAAGCCTGAAAGTATAACTCTAGAACAAGGCTTTACACGTGACGTTTCAAACATCGGTCATTATGGAACAGGTGACTTAGAAGTAACTATTTCTAATGATGAAGATATTGTGAAGGCTAAACACCTTATTAGTATGTCTTATGATGTGAGTTAAGGTCACCTTGTTGCCAGTCACAAGTTAAAAATTTTGTCTCAAAAGTCCTTATGCATTTAATATTATTTAGACAGTTTTCTCAATGTTCTACTCTCCTTAATTTTTAAAAGCAATTTTCATTTTTAAAGGTAATCAATGAAAATCACAGAAAAATATCCACCCGATAATCCCTGTGGAAGAGTGTTTTGGGTGGATACTACCTATATCCCACAGTGAATGCCTCCACTGCTATCTTAATTATAACGAAAATAATAATTTATGGTATCTTTTATAACATGCATCTAATATCAATTTCAGTAAAGCTTCCTGGTATTGTCTGGTTCCTAGTAATCATAGATAGCGAAATCAATCTCCCCCCTGATCAATTCGACACCTCCCTCGATTTCAAATAATCTCATTTTATAGAGTTAGTTGACTCTAAATGACAACGAAGTAGGTGAAGAAATGAGAAACGGATTACAAATAATATTAAAGGTGGGGAAAGCAGTTGAAACCAAAATACGAAAAAGCTTTATTCCCTCAATTTAGGGATAATCTCAATAAAAGAAGTAAGAATGTGGTGTTTAAATATACAGCAACGATTATCGAAAAACATCCGGAATTGCACGAGGAGGTACAATATTTGATTGATAGAAACGTAGAAAAAGAAACACTACTAAAAAAAGTAGGCCATCTTCCTGGTATCAATACAACAAGCGAAAAATTTCAAAAAGAATTATTTGATTTAATAACAAGGCATTTTGAAACCTACTATGATGACAAAGGAGAACTACTAATGTAACCCTTTTAATTGCATAAAATTATCCATAATATAGGCTTTTCGATTTAGCCTATATTATGGATTACTTTAGACAATGTGACCCGCGTAATTTACATATACCTCATCTGCCTTAATCGAGAATAGTGTTTCAATAAGGCTTAATTGAGTGATCATGATTTATTACCGTTACATCGGTATTATTAATGACTCTTGTATTTAATAAGCCATGTGTTTTGTTTTTCCTTGCTCCAGTTCGGAAAACATGTCCTGTTCCTCAATACGTTAAACTGGTAACGTATTGAAAACAGGGCCCTAATCTTGATTTAGTGAATGTCGAAGGATTGCCTCTTTCTTCTTAAAATTGATAAATTTTATTTTTTCGGTTTACTTAAAGCATTCTTTACTTCGCTTGGTAGAATTCCCATAAAATAATCCTCTATATTATCCCAAAACCATTTTGTATAGTTTAAAATCTTCTCTTTTGGGGAATGTCCTTCTTGTTCTTTTGTAAAAAGATACTTCAACATTTCAACGCTTGTATAGTGTTTATCTTGAACATCTTTCAGTATTCTATTTTGATAAAAATCGCCTTGCTTAATAGCTTTTTCTAATGGATAAATTGAGTTCATCCTTAAATATATTTGTGGGTTGTTTCCTCCCACAACTTGATAATTTAATAACTTTCGACTCTCCCCAATTCCAAGTGCTGCTAACTTCGCATCTAACTCAACACTATTTGCCCTCATGTAAAATGTAAGTATATCGCGACCGTGTTTAACAAAATTATCACTCGGCTGATTATTGCAGGCGAATTGAGCCACTTATGCGGAATTTTGAGCCAGTCAATGCGAAGTAAAGAGCCACCCTTTGCGGAAAGGAGAACCACTTTAATAAGAATCAAGAAAAGCCTCTTGTATAATAATGTTGCATGCAAACAAGCATGACACTATTATACAGGAGGTTTTTTTATGGTTAATTGTCGTAAGATTCTGGAACTGTATTTTGAAGGAGTCAGTCAAAGAACCATTAGTTCTAGCACTGGGCATTCAAGGAATACAGTTTCAAATGTCGTTCAACGTGCCAAGAAACTTGGTGTGGAAAGCTTGAATGATACAATGACCAATCCATGGCTAGAAGTGTTTCTCTTTCCAGAGAAACAAGCTGTTGAGAAAGGTTACTTCCCAGTCGATTGGGAAAAAGTGCATAAGGAGCTACAAAAAAAGAATGTCACCTTGGCATTATTGCATCACGAGTATGCGATGGAAGCACGTGATGGTGGAAAGATTCCTTATGCCTATCGTACTTTTTGCGAAAACTATGGGAAATATGCGAAGAAGTATAAGTTAACAATGCCTATTCGAAGAAAACCAGGTGAAGTCATGGAAGTCGATTGGGCTGGGAGTACGTTGCAGATTATTGATCGTTCTACAGGAGAAAAGATTCCAGCGTATGTTTTTATTGCGACCTTACCTTATAGTCAATTTAGCTATGTTGAAGCATTTTTAGATATGAAATCAGCTAATTGGCTTATCGCCCATATCCATGCATTGGAGTATTTTGGGGGAGTTCCTGAAACATTGGTACCCGATAATTTGAAAACAGGGGTTACGAAAGCACATCGAGAAGAGCCTCTTCTGAATGAAGCCTATCGTGAATTTGCGGATTATTATCGCACAGTCATTGTTCCGAGCCGTGTCCGAAGACCAAAAGATAAAGCAAGTGTCGAAGGGGCTGTTGGATATATTTCCAGACAGATTATCGCTCCACTAAGAAACTATCAATGTTTCCATCTTGAAGATTTAAACCAGCAAATCTTTGAAAAGCTAGAAGAAATCAACACCATCGATTTTCAAAAGCGACCAGGTTCACGTAAAAAGGTGTTTGAGGAAGAAGAGAAATCCTACCTTCAACAGCTTCCTCAAACGCGTTATAAACTTGCGGAATGGAAAACAGCAAAGGTTCAACTGAACTACCACATCCAAGTTGAACGAATGTATTATTCCGTTCCGTATGATTATGTCCGAGAGAATGTCGATATACGACTAACCACGGATTTAATTGAAGTTTACTTCAAAGAAGTCCGTATTGCATCACATAAACGATTAAATGGTGAAATTGGCCAGTTTTCTACGAACACGGACCATATGCCTGATAATCACCGATTATATTTAGAACATAATCCCGAAAATAATCGGAAGTGGGCAGAAACAATTGGACCATCTATGACTCGATTTGTTTCTAATATCCTGGAAATGAATGTGGAGAAAAAAGCATTAAACATCCTTAGCACACTGAGGAATGTATCTACGAAATACACAAATAAAGAAATAGAAACAGCAACGGAAACTTTACTTGAAATATCAACAAACCCGACAGTTTCTGTTTTAAAAAGCGTACTGGAGAGAAATAAGAAGAAAAAGCAAAATAAAAAAACGGATATTAACAGGCAGCCCACTACCTCTGAAGACTATGGATTTGTCCGTGGGGCTAAATACTTTGGGAGGAATAATAAATGATGAATCACGAAACATTACGTAAATTAATAGATATGAAAATGGGTGCAATGGCAGAAATATATCAACAACAAAGTCAAAATAAAGATTACAAAAGTATGGATTTTGATGATAGATTCAACCTCTTAGTAGATTATGAGTATGATAGACGTAAATCAAATAAACTTGAACGATTAATTAAGCAAGCGACATTCAGCGAACCAACGGCAGCTATTGAAGACATTGAATATCATCCAGATCGTAATCTAGACAAGAAACTAATACTAGAATTAGCAACAGGAAATTACATTCAAAATCACCATAACATTATTTTAATGGGGGCCTCGGGGAACGGAAAAACGTGGATCTCAAATGCCTTTGGGGTTCATGCATGTCGCCAATTTTACAAAGTAAAATATATTAGATTACCAGAGTTACTCGATGAATTAGCTATAGCAAAATATGAAGCAGATGGTAGTTTTCGTAAGTTAATTCAAAAATATAAAAAGATTGATTTATTGATACTAGATGAGTGGTTACTTACAGAGCTTTCAGAGGAAAACGTGCTTCACGTGTTGGAAATTATTGAAGCAAGGTTAAAGAAAGCATCGACTATTTTCTGTTCTCAATTTTCTCCAGAAGGATGGCATTCAAAACTAGGACAGGCACAAATAGCAGATGCGATTCTTGACCGAATTGTTCATGATTCTTATAAGATTCTAGTTGATGGTGAAGTTTCGATGAGAGAACGTCATGGATTGGGGGCATCAAAATGATTCCATCAGAAGTTGAAAGTCGAATAGCTAGGTATTTTTTGCATATGTATTTACCCGATGAAGTGAGGATAGCAGTAGAAGAAAGACTATTACCCTCCTGCATATGGAATAAAGAAGAGGATTTAGATCAGGATGAACTCGTTCGTTGGGCAATTGAGATTATTGATAAGCAATTAGGAGATAAAAGATTTAGATAATACAAAGAGCTATTGGAACGAATTCTGTTCTAATGGCTCTTAATTATTTTGTATTTTGATAGCAGTGGCTCTTTCCTCCACACTTACTGGCTCAGATGTCCGCAAACAGTGGCTCAAAATTCCGCACTGCCGGCTCAATCTATCCGCAATACTCACTCGGCTTCAAAGTCGCTAACAAGCCTCTCTTAATGAATGTCGTGAATAAATCTCCATCTTTGTAAATGATATACTTCGGTTTAGAATCTCCACTGCTCGGACGTTCGGATATGAATTTAATCTCTTTTATCTTAGAATATTCAAATGCTGCGTTAATAACTGTTTGTGCAAACGTCATTGCTTCAAACTTATCAGAGATTTTTAATGTCTTCATAAAATGATATCCAAGGTCATCTACCGAAAAATGTTTTCCAGACATTTTATAAATATTAACGAATGTTTCAAATCCTTGTAAGATTAAATTGTACTCAGAAACAATTGACTCAACTGATTCATTGTTATTTAACCCTACTTCTACCCCTGACACATATATAAGCTTTTCAAAAATAGATTTATGCTTCAGTTTAGCTCTTTCTTCTGCTGAATACAATGCAAATTTGAAACTAGGAAAAGACATACTTCTATAATATTTTTCCCATATTCCACTTAAGTTCACCTGATAAACAGCTGAATAACTCTCACTCTGTATTTCGTATAGCTTGCTAAAATATTTACCTAAGCTAGAATGAATAAACGTTCTTTCCAATTCAGGAGTAACGAAAATTAAATCATTCCCAAATAAACTTCTTGGTCTCGCGACAAATGGCGAATACCCTAGTTTATTTGGTGAAGAAAAATCTTTCTCAATCATTAATAAAACTGTTTTCACTTTATTGTCTAATGAATCTTCATCACGTTTGTTTTGAACAAAGATATATTTAAAATCCTCTGGACTAATAATTAAATTACGATTGTAATTCTTTTCTTTATATACTGATAAAACTTTTTTCATAACCTCTATAATTTGACTCTTTCTAATCGCTGACATACCGTATAGCTGTTTAACCTCGTTCATGTCACGATTTAGAAAATCAATTAAACCGTATCCGTTAGCAACTTTTTTCTTATCTCGAGCTGCCCTTCCGATTTCTTGAATATAATCAACGACATTGCCAGTAGGAGCATAATGGTAAACATTTGTGATATCAGGAATGTCGATCCCCATTCCAAAGGCTTTCGTTGCTAAAACAAATTGTAATTCTCCACTTACATATTGATATAAAACCTCATCTTTTTCCTCTTTTGAAAGGCCACCATGGTATTTACCTGTAGCTTCAGCAAGATCTGGTGCATTTTGAGTTAAAAAGGTTTTGAAATCTGTTAATAATTTTACTGTTGGAAAATAAACTAATGATTTTTGTTTGTTTTTATGAGCTTTTTTTAAATGTTTTAACGCTAACGCGTGTTTCGTTTTTCGATAATCCCTTCCTTCTTTCTCCAGATCTTTTTCACTACTTCGAACAACCATAATTAACTCATCACGACGAACTTTTCCAAAGTATGAAATAGGACTTATCATATTAAGACTATTTCTCGTATCTAAATACATATCTTCTCGTCCACCGTATATAGCCGTTGCAGTGAAAGTAACGATAGGGAATTTATATTCCTTTCTTAACTTTGCTAGATAAATACCTAAATACCAATAGTCAGAGCGAAACGATTTTCCCCAAGTAGTTACAATATGAGCCTCATCAATAATCACGACACCGATATTTCTATTACCAATCAGCATTTTAATATCGGAACGAGCTTGAAGTGTCTCAGGAGATAGGTATAAAATATCAACTTTCTGATTTTGAATTTCATCAAGTATACGTTCTTTTTCATAAGGTGGGGTATTTCCATTTATTGTTGCTGAATTTTTAATTCCTTTTCTTTGCATACTATCAACTTGATCATTCATTAGACCAATCAATGGTGATATTACTAAAGTTAAAGGCTTATCATCTAAATATTTATCCGCTAAATATATTGCAGGGATTTGGAACATCACTGATTTTCCTGCTCCTGTTGCTGCAGTTATATATATATCTCGAAAATCTTCACCGTGCATTGCTTTTTCTGCCTGAGTAACTATATCATCTATAATTTGAGCTTGTGAAATATTAATTGTTTCTTTAGATTGATTCTCTATGTTTTTATAAAACTCAATTTCTTTGTAATCATCGTACCCATAAACATCATTCAATATTTTTACATAGGCATCTTCATTCGCTATTACCTTTCTTCTTATTGATAAAGTTGTAAAATAAATATTTATATCAGAAATTTTAGTGAGAATATTAATTCGCTCTAAATAGTTGTTAGGTAGTAGCTCACTTGCGCCTGATAAAACAAATAAGATATTATTGTTATCTTCTTTTAAAATAATATTCATAATGAGATCTAAAAATGGAAGTTCATCATCCGATAATTCTAATTGTGTAATATTTTCAGTAGGGTAATCTTCGCTAAATTTATAGTCATAATCCTTCTCATCATAATATTTGAAAGTCAATGGTTTTTCATCAAATTCTGGATAAGTCACATAATAATTTCCACTGTGCTTCGAATAATCAATTTGTCCATAAAATTTTGAGACGTTTTCTAATATTTTTAACTGATTATTTTCTAATTCATTATCTTCTTGATAATAAAGGTAATGATAAATGCTCTCAACATTTGACAGTGAACCTCTGTATGGGTACTGTTTATTAAACAGATTATTTTCAATTACCAACACGGGCATTTTATTAATAGCTTCTTGATCTTTAAATAATTGATATTCTTCAATTGTCATCCATAAATAAGCATCTGTAAAAGTACGATGTTGGATAATATCTTCTATTACCTGTTCTTGTAGAGTTGTTAAATCTACTGTATCGTAGTAGTCTATACTAAACGAAAAGTACTTTTTCTCTCTTTTAAATTCACTTGTGTCAAAACCTTTTAAAACAACTATAGATGGTCCATTTTGTTCCACGATTTCTTCAATTCTTTTTTCAATATTCATACAAATACTCCTTTAATATTGTAGTCGTTTTTGGTTTTTGCAGTTTTCTAAGTGCTTTTGCTTCTATTTGTCGGATTCTCTCTCTTGTCAGATTGAATATTTTTCCAATATCCTCTAATGTCTTTGTTTCATCGTTTTTAAATCCAAAACGATATTGTAAAACTTGCATTTCTCTCTCCGTTAAATTCGATTGAAAGACCTCACTAATTGTATTTCTTAATTCAAGTTTATAATACTCCTCATCAGGCATATTTGAATTTTCATCTAACACAAGTTGACCTAATGATGTATTTTCATCTCCTCCAACAAGGCGATCAAGACTGTCTAAATTACTCTGTGAAATATAAAAGCGTAATTCTTCTATGACCTCAATTGGTTCATCCATTTCTTTAGAAATTTCGAGGATTGTAGCAGGTCTAGCTAATTCATTCCACAATTTATTCTCGACTCTTATGAATTTATTCATTTTTTCTCTATAATGAACCGGAACTCGTATTAATGTTGAATAATCCGCTATCGCTCTAGTAATAGCTTGTCTTATCCACCAAGTAGCATAAGTTGAAAACTGATGACCCAAGGAAACATCGAATTTTTTTGCAGCCTTTAGTAATCCGATAACTCCAACTTGATACATATCATACAAATCTAATCCCACTGTTGATAATCCTGAATACCTCTTTACAATCTTCCAAACTAATTTACTATTCGCTTCAACTAGATTGCTAAGTGACTTATTTCGTTTTGATTCATCTCCTGAGTGTATTTGATTTAAATATTCAATATTCCATGACTTATCAATAACATCTTCAAGTGATTCAACATGTTCAATGAACCTTTTATCATCCAATAAAGATTCTAAATCATCTTCTAAGAAATCATCAGGAATATCATAATCAATTTCATTTTTCTCTTGCGGTGTATCTTCAATAATGATATAGTCTCTTTTCGTTAAATCGCTTAGAATATTTTCCTGTAGACTTTCATCAATATTATTTTGGCTGAACCATTTAATAAGAATACTTCTATTAATTTCTTTTTCTAGCTCAATACATTTATACAACTTTAATAATTTTGCCTTTAATAGCGTTTTGGGATGATCAATGACTTTTATTTTCAAAGAATCTAACTCATCATAAACGGCAAACTTTTCTTCGATGTCAAGTTTGAATTCTTTAAACCACTGGTCAACAATATTCTGCTCTATTTTACTACCGAAACGAAAATTATCATTAATATGAGAAAGTAGATCATCAAGATTTTTTTTCATTTTTAACACTTCCCTTACTTACCAAACTTACTAAATCGTTATCTTAAAGTAAGCTAGTAATCTTTAAAAGCTACAATGTCGTCGCCTTACGTACCCTATTAATGGGATCTTTGATACTCACTAGACTTCTTATCTGTGAAAATATCATTCTTAGATTTCCATTTAGCATAGGTTCAGGAATAATATAGATTTCATTGCCCGACCATTTTTCTTTTGTAAACCCAACTGAATATTCCATGACGTATCTCATTCGACCAACTTCCTTAACTGACATAAGTTCGATCAATAATCAATAACTTGATCAATTACTTCAAGCCTACGTTTTCCACATTGTTGACGAAGAATTGTTGTATATTTACCTTCTTTGATGAACTTACTTTTATTAATGGCATATAACTTCTGAATAAGTTCTATCATTTTTGATTCGTCGATTTCATCTTCCCAATATCTATCTATAACATTATTAATAGATGCCGCTAAATCCCTTTGTGTCTTTTGAAATAACTTTATTTCCATAAAACCACCTCGGTGTGCTCTTACTTTTTTTATACTTTATTTTTATTTTATCTCTAGTCCATAAGTAACACAACAACCATATAATGTATTTTCTTCAAGCTACTTTATTTTCTAAATTTATTCTTAACTAGTAATCAACTATCTATAACTGATCCCTGTTTTTCAAACACTTGTATTGTTCATTAATATATCCTCATTTTCTATAAACCCAAGAAGAGCAAATTGCGGCAACAGAAATTGAGACAAATATAGCAATAGGAAAGCCGTACTAACCTGGGACAATCCTGCGAAGAAGCCAAAAGAATAGCATTTAAATTATTTTGAAACAAAAGATTGCTGTATTGAATTATAGTTTGTTGGAGGAGTGACTAGGTTATTATTTAATTCTATAAGGTTTAACATCTGGAGCGAGGTTTGATGAGTTAGTGGGATTGACAAGAAAGGAGTTTGACTTTAATAACAACACATTAACCATTAAAAAAACATGGGGTTATGCGAAAAGACATCCTGAAAGTTTCGGTCCGACGAAAAATGAAGCATCCAATCGTACAATCAAGCTAGATAAAAAGACAATGAATGCATTTAGAAGGCTTTTTGAGATTGTAACACCTAATCTATTTGGATTAGTCTCTTATGCCCCAAAGTCCAAGTACAGAGTAATTAGCATATAAGAAAGTTGACATTAATTATGTAAGTGAGCGTTTGGGACACAGCAATATCGAAACGACTTATAAGGACTATTCTCACGTGATTAAGGAATTGCGGGAGGAAGAGGAGAAAAATACGATTGAAACTTTTGGAATATGTAGGCTCAGAGATTAACTCTGAGCTTTCATATAACACAATTCATAGAACCAATCTTTGTTTAAAAAATCATTTTATTGCATAGTATGCTTGTACTACGTAACAAACCACTACATATTTGGGTTACTTTCATCATTATGTAGTCCAAATAATGAGTAGGGCATATCAATAAACTTCGTAATTATTCCGCTGCCTACATTAGAGTTTCATACTCTAATTACAGCCCAGACGTTCACTTTTTTACTGGATATCAACATTAACGTTTAACGGAGCTTAAAATAAAGAGCCTCGCAAACTACATCAAGAATTATATCATCAAACTCTTTCTTCGAGATATTCATAGATGATAAGAACTTCTTGTTCTTTTTAAATGACTTCCACAAAAGCTTCTTATCCTTATCATCTAATTTTATTTTATATAAAAGATTTGATAATGCGATGATTAAATCTTTATATGAGGAACATAAAACTTCATAAGCTTTTCCAATACCTTCAGAAATAAATTTGCTGAAGTCTTCTTCAGTATACTTTGGCTGCAAACCTAATATCGGATTAACAAGCAATTGTGTCGATGCTGACATCAAATTCACATAAGCTCCTAATTCATACTGCTGAGTTTCGGTCATTTGATTATAGTCCACTCCAAATGATTCTATCTTTTCAATCGCATCGTAGAGTTTAACACTTTCGTCTTTTATACGAGATATGCGTTCATTAAGCTCGACAATTGCAAGTTCATATGACTTTTTATCTCGCTTACTTATCAATGTAAATATGTTTTCAAGTCGATTCTTATCGCTTTTAGTCTTCCAAAAAAGAAGTCCACTACCCAAAAGTGCAATGCCTGCAATTGCCCAACCAACAGGTCCAGCAAGGGCTAAGAAAGCATTTCCCGCTGCCATACCGCCACCACCTGCCGCAAGTGCTCCACCACCTAACCACGCTAATGCGGCATTAGTGGCTGCAGCACCACTTAAAGCGGATATAGCCGTACCTGTTGATGCAACACCAAAAGTTGTAGCTATTCCCATTGCTGCAGTAGGACCAAGGGCGGCTACTGCAACACCTGCACCAACACCTGCTACACCTTTTCCCGCATTCTTGGCGACAGCATTTTTATAATCTGACTCGATTTTTTCAGCCTGATGTTTCCAATTCAAACGAACTTCTTTTAGTTTTTTATACTCCAAGTGTTTCTGACTAGGCACGTTTCTAATTTTATCAAATAGCTCCTGAATATCGTTTAGTGCAGTATATAGATTGCTAGTACATTTTCCAAGTTCCTCTATTTTATCATTTGTCTTTTTGATGGCGAATTCAGCTTGTTCTTGAGCAATCTGTAAATTTGATTTCTTCTTACTCACGTTTTATATTCCCTCCCAAAAAATAGGAATCTATTTCCATCTTGTTTTTCAGTATTTCATTATTTGGCACATTTCTCTTTTTAGCTAACATAACAGATTTTTCAAAAGCGCGTATATACATATCACTATCCTTGAAATCAGTTATAAAGTTCAACAGACTTCTATCCTCATATAATTCCGATAATAATTTAAGTCCCTCAATATAATCTTCTACAACTAATTTTTCTTTTATCGCAAAGATTATTTCTCTTTCTGCTTTTTGTATGCCAATTTCACGCTTAACTTCACCGTATAAGGAAATAGTAAGTCGTCCAACCCCTGCGATATTAAGACGCAAGAAGAACTCAGTTGGATTAAAAGATCCTGCACCTTTGACAATACTACGAACAGTAGCATCACCTATATCTATAAGGCAAAACGTCCCATGTGCTACAGTCAACATTCTTTTAACAGTTGGATTTGAAAAAGGCTCACACTTTTTCCACATAAGTGAAAACGAACGAGTTTCTTTATTGGTTTCAACGAAATATTTTATAAGTCTTCTGATTGCATAAACAAGTCGAACTAACATCTCGTTTATAAAAACTGGAATGGCTTGAGTCGACTGGAATCGAGCATCATACCCTTCTTTATATATATTTATAGCTAGCTCGTTTATTGAGTTATCAAACTGGGACACAGGAATATTCAAAGACCTTTTTATGGCAATAATATCATTTGTCCATGTCCATAAAGGAGAAGGAATCCCCATTCCACGGCCCTTGCTACCTGATGCGCCTGACATATCAGATATTAAATGACCAATCCAATTAACAAATGCACAGTATAATTTGCTTGGTATGTTGTTTCCTCTTAACTCGAATTTCCCATCTGCATCAACTAAAGATATAAGTTCACCACCGGAAATAAAATGCGAAGAATTAGTAAACTGGTCTAATATCGAAAAGAACAAACCAAGCAAACTAGGATTATGCGCGAGTGATTTAAAATGATGATTTGTCGGATTTAAATCAAAAATAAAACTTGCCGCATCACCAGCTCCACGCTGATCATATGGAATTTTAAACTTATTTTCAAGAAAACGGATTGCTGAAGACAAAGAGTTCTCTCCATTATCTTTCCATCCGCACAATTTAGCAAAATCAGTTGTTCGATTAGCAAACCATTTATCAGTGATATTTCCAAGAGGTGATTCTCCAGGTTTACCAACCAAGAAAATATCAATAATGCCACATAATGCACCTGAACTCGCAGCTAATATATAGTCCAATTTATCACAATTAGGCTTTAAGCTATGAATTGACTCAATTGTTTCATCTAAATTATGCATTTCTAATTCTGCTTGATTTAGTGCTGCGACAATAGACGATGTGAAGTCATATTCACCATCCACAACGCTCATCTCAAGCAACAATTTTGTATTTTGATTTTCTCTAAGTATCTCACCCACCTATGCACACCTCATTATCACTTATTTTTGTTCTTCCTAAGTCTTCCTAAGATCGTTATATATAATTTAAACCTCGGCATTCGAGAATGGCGCCTGTCACCCACTGCATTAAAGCACTGATCGACAGGCACCATAAAAGTAATCTTAAAATTTTCTTAAATTCTATAATATAACATCGTCCTCAAACTCATCCACAAAATCTATAGCAGCGTTATCTTCAATATATTTGCGAATTGCCGATACTTTATGAGTTGGATATGGTTGTTCCGTGTGTTTTTCATATGTTAAGTTCATTTTCCTTAAACGATCAATCATGTGAGCTACTTCATCCCTTTCATTTTCATCAGATAAGCCTAGTGGAATTATTTCAACTGCTCTTTGTTGTAAAAGCTGAACATTAGGCTGATCATATTTATTAAATTCATTTCTTTGTTTCTTCCATGTAGATGGTCGTAACCCCACGCTATAGTAAATTCCTTTCGGATCACGGAACAATCCGCTATCTTTATTGACTCCTTGTTCGTCTTCTTTCTTAATGATCCGATATTGTGGTATTTCATCGGTAGTGTTTATACGGATTACTTTTATTCGAGCATCACTCTTTAGAAGATTATCTAAATACGGTACAGTATCAATGTTCAAATTTGAGTTAGTTAATTGGTTCATCCAACCATGTCGCAGAGTTGCATCTAGTAATAGATAAAGCCTTTGATCAGCCCTAATTAAGGTATCCTTAATATTCTCAACAAGAAACCTGCGAAGACGATCTTTATTGATTGTTTCTACAAATTTATCTTTATAGATTTCCTTTGCATTTTCAGCACTCAGTAAGCCTTGGCTCGGTGATAACCACTCATTTAAACCATGTATTTTCAACTCAACATTCTGCCCAATCATTCGGGTGATTACGGGTACATATGCCTTTTTATTCTTGATTAAAGACAGTGACATGATTGTTTTATCAGAATCAAAGGCACTCCAATTATGACGTAGAAAACCGGCATCAGATAACAGATCCATGAACCCAGAAAGAATTCTCTCATCATCAGCATTTTTTCCTTCTAGCGGATGAATAAATTGTGATATTCTTCCTACTCTAGCTAACCCAATTCTCGTTCCTTGCTTATGGTCATAAGCTTCTCCATTTAATTTATCGATTTCCACCATTGCTACCATTATTTGATTAGTAGAGTTTTCTTTTTCAATACTGCTTGATAGATTTGAAACATAAGCTTGTAGTGCTCTCTCTCCATGCTTTTCAATTTCTAGTTCATGGATAATTCCTTGTGGGTCTCTTAAGACAATTTCAATTTCCACACGACTTGTCGCCTGTAGTAAGAAGGAATTACCTTCTCTTAACATTAGTGGTTTGCCGTCAATTTCTTTGCTTAGAAGTACATCCATTATTTTTTCGAAGAGTTCAACACTTCCCCACACTTCTAATACTACATTTGAAATATTGGCTGGTGAAATAAGCGGCAAGCGCTCATTTTCCCCTTTTACTTTACTTTTTTTCTTAATAAAAGTACTTTTTGGCACTCTTTTTAGTTCTGGAAATTTTTCCTGTATAAGATTGAACAGCTTAAATCTTTCCTCTAACCCCAGACCACTTTTTACTTTAGGAGAATAGTTATCCGTATAAATTTGATGACTATAAACGATAAAAGCTCTTATATCATCCCTTCCTTCAAGATAGGATAATGGGTCTTTAAATAGTTGATCAGATTGAATTTCTTTACCAAATAATACATCGGAAAATAACTTCTCCTCACCAGACTCCCATTTTGAAAATTTCCCTTCATTAGGATGTGCATATTTCACTCTTAATTGGCTAAATGAAATAGCCTCTGAATTCTTAAATGGGTTTTTCACCCCGAGTAGGACCGATCCAAATTTTTTGTAACTCTGAAACAACTTTCTTTTACTACTGTATGGTTTTTGAATATATCGGCGAATACCTGTACTAACCGAAAGCCGCTGGATACCTTCACCACCTCTTGTTATTAACTTAAACCGTAGGACATAAGAGAAATAGTCATCCTTTTCGGTATGTCTAATTGGTTCTGATACACATTCATTTATCCCATTAAACGTAATAGGATATAGGGTTAATGGGATTATTCGATCCCCCAGAGTAAGATGGTCAACCCTCTCAGCTAAGCCATGTGCCGTAATTGCGGGAATCCATTGAAATGGGTCACCTTTAATCTCTTTTATTTTTCCTTTCTTCCAAATAAAATCTTGTCCAGTTACTTTATCTCTTAACTCATCATAGATTAGCTTAAAATATTCCTTATATATATACTTTAATTGATCTGATGGTACTTCTTGTTTTGCAATTATCCAAGGTTCCTCATTCTTAATAGCTTCATTTATTTGAAGTGAAATAATTTGAGGAAAAAGTGATTTCACTTTTTTATTTAAAGTAGATAGACTAAATGGATATTTAAATTTCTTTTCCTGTTGCTTTTTCTTCACAAACTTTATTAACTGCTGTGGGAAGTACATATAATATACTTCTTCATCCAACAGAAAATCATCTGGCATTTCATATATAAATAGTTCTAGTTCTTTACTCAAAATGAATCCTCCTGAATAGCATCTTGTATACTTTCAATAAATGGTTCGTACAATGACTTAAATACAGGTTGTTCTTTATTTTCTTGCATTAACTTTTGCCAATACTCAAGTAGTGAGAGACCTTTTCTATTTTTGTCATGAAACTTAACATCACAATAAAAGATATGAGCATCTTTGCCTCCTCTAAGAAGACGACCAATCATCTGCCATACTGGAACAAAAATATACCAAGATAGAATCTTTTTTTCTTGTTCAGTTAAAATGGACCAAAAGTCAGGTTTTTGATACATCAATTCGAATCTACTTCTACTAAGGTTTCGTAACCTTTTAAGACCACAAGCATATGTTAATCCTTCTTCCTCAAGTTTAGAATAGTAATATTGTAAACTAGAATGTAAAGATTGAATAATAAATGTCATATCATTCGGTATTGGATACGGTCTAACAAGGAAAAAACAAGAGCCAAAGAGAGCCTGTTTCTGTTCATTTAAAATATTATACCCTCGTCCAACTGCTAATAATGGTGCAATTAACACTTCAGCTCCTGTTTCACTGAATTGTTCGATTAGCGAGCGTGGATACCATATATCGTCACTTTTATTATCTTTGGACAATAACCTAAATTTTCCTTTCCAATTAGGGTCATTTAAAAATACTTCTCCTGCATGTACGACGTCTTCATAGGAGTTGACAACTAGGATGACCCCTCGTTTTTCATTCTTAGATTTCCAATGATTTAGCTCCCACTGTATATCTGTTTTTAAATTATTCGCTAACTTTCTAATATTTTCTGCACGGTTATTCGTACCTGAGATAGCAATTTCTCTCTCTTTTTGTTCATCATACTTTGGTAAAAATTGTTGTGTTATTTTTGATTTCAGTCGATTAGATTCTATTATCCACTTTGGTTCAATATCCAAGTGATAATGGGATGATCCTGGTAAATGGCTAGTGCCCGACAAGAGAACCAAAGCAGGTCCTTTATGACCATATGCCTTTTCATAGATTTCGTGCCATTCTGTTAGTAAATATCTACCTATCCCAGAGTATTCAATTAACTTAAATGAACCAATTTCTTCATTCTCTTTAATGTCGTACCGATACCCTAACATAAAACCGGTCATGGCTTCTTTAATAAACGGTTGATATTCTTTTGCAAGAGATACTAGATGGAAGTCCTCACTACCTGTACCTAATCGACTTTGTACAGCTGAATAATAGGTCAACATAAATTTGATTCCTAAATCTAAACGTGCTAAGTAGAGAAACAACTCAATTTGATCCTTTACTAACTCTTCATTGATATTAGCAATGAAGGCTCCATCAACTCTCGTAATAAATAGATTAATCATTTCTTGTTTTTCTTCTATCTTTTCTGCCCTTTGTAACCGATCTGCTAATTCTCCTATACCATGATTAATGAATGGATTATTTGCATACGCCCACAATTCATGCTGGATGTCACTTTGATCTCGTTTACCTGATAACTTATGACTAATCTCGATGATAAGCGTTCTTGTCCAAATAATTTGATTCTTTAAATATGAACGTAATTGTTGTGAATTGTTAATTTTGTCATACAGTCTCCAAATAACCGTATCTAATTGGCGAAGATTCGTTTGCCAACGATTTATTAGTTTACTGATGCATATTTTCGGTATTGACCTGTCGTCTTTTGCATAAACTTACTTATTTCAATTTCAAATAAATTATTTCCGTTTCCAAATACAGGAAACTCTGTAATGAAGACCTCGTCGAATTGTTTTTGGACATGATCAGCTTCATCAACAAAAATAACATCAAGAAGGTCATACATAGCTTCATATACAGTCCGTTCGAATGGATCAACAACTGCTGGGAGCTTTGATTTAAGAATACTTGCAGAAGTTGCTACCCATACTTCGGCTTGAATTAAATTTGAAACTTCCTTATACACACCACAAGTATGCGCTAATGGACATTTAAGTTTATTACTTCCAACTTTTAAATTATTACAAGGAAAATAGTTGTTACGCTCATAATCATTTGCAAGTGCTTTAATCGTACAACGATCAGATACTAATGAAAGCAATTCAAATTCATTTTTATCGAGATCGGTTATTTCCTTTATTTTTTTCGCTTTACTCATTAGAGTATTATTCTCGTGAGTTTTTCTACTACTTTTACCAATGATGGGAACTGCTTGGATACCAAGATTTCTTAACTCTTTAACTCTCTCAAGGACTTGTGCCACGCTCCCCTCGATAAACCCTACTCTCCCTCCATGTTGTTTAACAATCCTATACGTCTCTATGACCATCATTGTTGACTTTCCTGCTGATAAACCGCCACCGACATGCTGATTTCCTTTGTAATGAAAAATCTTTTGTTTCGATGCTGAAGCAGACTTCATATTAAGCGATTCAGCCCTTGAACGATACCCTTTTTCATTACCTGTTTTCTTGTCCATTTCCGGGATAATCGTTTCCCAATCTTTCTCTATATTAAGGCTAAGTTCAATTTTCTCTTTAAATAATGGTAGTATATTTGTTCTTTTATTTATTAAAGTATCGGGAATCCATCCATTGTATTCTTTTTCAATCCCCTCTACCATTCTTGTATATCGAAATGATTCATTTCCTACAAATGATCGTTCATCTTCAGTTCTAATCAATGGCTTGTTTAATACTTCATAATAGTATTTTTCCCTTTCAGGCATATGCTGCGGTTTTATTTGTATAACAGTACCTTCTTCGCTTCTATCAAACAACCTGAATCTTTTGTCATAATGTAAATAATTCGCTAATTCATCAATCCAATAATTCTCAAAACGATATTCAGATAACAATACACGAAGTCGATATACAATCGGTAACTCTGTATTCTTCTTAAGAATAGGAACATTATGACCTGCTAAAATGGACCATAAACTCTCTATTTTTATCGTACGATCCATTAACAAGCTCCCATAAATCATAAGTTCCACCGAAATGATAGAGTCCGCATCAGCTTGCTCAATAGCTTCATAACTAGATAGCCGCTCCCTTACTGAATCCAATAGTCGCTGCCATGTCGGTTTCATTTCACTTCCTCCTTTAATAGCTCGGTTACTTGATTTTCTGATAAAATTCGGATATGTCTTTTTACACTCTCCTCTAACCTACTATTCACAATTTTTATATAAGCTGGAGAATGCTTAATTCGATAAGAAGGAATGACAATGTATGAATCCGAATGGTACTTCTCTAACTGACTAACAGATAGCTGATTAAAATAATCTGCCAATATAGATGTTGATTTGTAATCTTTCATATCTATATCTATGATTCTCTCTGCTAGGTTGATTCGTAGGTCATACAAGTCGATATCAGGGTATGTTGTTACTTGATACCCCTTCTTGTCTAACAGATTTGAAAATCGGATTTCTTGTAAGCCAGGAAGTAAGATATATCTTTGAATTCCTGAAGTCAGCCTGTAAATTTTGTCTGTTTCGTTAAAACTAAACATCGATATCTGTTCAAAACTTTCGATTGTATGACATACATTTTCTTTATTACAAAACCAATTCCCATTTCTATATTGCAATGTCCACCCACAGTGAGGGCATTTTCTATAGTTACTTACAGGTTCAGGCAACACTTCATAACATTCAAATACTAATTGTCTCAATTCTTGGCTTTCTAGATTTTCAGCCAAGCTCTTCCCTAATGAAAAAGCATCAATAACTGCATTTGTCTTATTTGATAGAAACGTTCTAATAAAGCGGTATTCATTATCCAAATCTAACTCCCTACAGAATACAAGAATTTTCCTCATAACACTTTGATCTGTTTCATCTAGCGACTGATATGACTCGATAAATTCTTCCGCTTCTGTTGTTATTCCATTGAACGGTTCAATTAACGCCGATTCTGGTGAGAATATGTCCACTAATTGAGGTATTCCCCATTCAAATGATGGCTTCTTCAAGGTCTTGATTAGAGCGAATAAGTTATTAGGAATATTTGAATCCACCATCGCTATATGTTTCATAAATAACAAGTGACCTTTGTATAATTTGTCTGGTACTTTCGTATAATCTCTTTCCCACAGTTTTATGCCTTCGATTAAGCAGAAGAGCATTTCTCGTAACTCTCTTTTATTAATTTGCATTGTGGCCTCCTTGGAAATAGATTAATTATTCTTTACTTTAAATTATAACGAATAAGGTGTACCAAAAACGGCACACCCTATTTTTTATATGCTTGTATCATTTTTTGAGTTTCTTCTTTTATATCGTTAATAAGGGAAACTGGTGATAGAACTCTCACTTGACTTCCCCATCCCAAAATCCAACCTTTTAATCCCTTACTAAGTTTTGCTTTTACCTTTAAGATAAATGTTTCATTTTCACCTTTTCTAATATCTGCGTCAATTCCAAATTTATCGATCACACCGTTTAGGACATCCTGTTTTAAACTAAATTGAAGTGTAATCCAGTCGTCTTGTCCCCCAAACATATGAATTTGATTTTGTACGTGAGTACTAAGATCGAGTTGTTTTCTTGTAAAGCTTTTATCTGTAATTGATACATTTCTCATACGGTCTAACCGGTAATTCCTTGGGTTTTTTTCATCACTGTACTTTATATCTTCACCAATTAAGTAATAAAAGTTTGACTCCCAGATAAGAGCATAAGGCTGAATATAGTATAGCTCGCCTCCATGTCGCAACCTAAAGTCTTTACTTATATCAACATCCCCATACTGGAAAGTAATCATTTTCCTATCATAAATAGCATGGTGGATTGCATCAATATGATGTTTAATTCGTTGGTAATCATGATTAATAGATTGTTGATAAACAATTGGATCGGGTAGAGTTTTAGCTGTATTCTCACTTGTCAGTCTTTTTACATTATTTATGATCTTCTTTTTCTCTTCCGTTGTAATAAACCTCGCTGATAAGATTGGATCCACTAATAACCTCAATTGATAAGTCTCAAACAGACGTACTTGATGGCTATAATATTTTTTGCCATATTTATCTGGATTTTCGATAATATCAAATCCAGATTCCCGTAGTGTATTAATGTATCTTTTAATTGCTTTGCTATCTGCTGTGCATCCAGGTATCGCAATTTGTAATTTTTCAACAAGTTCTTTTATAGAAAGTTCACTGTCTTCTCCAGTATCCCTAATAAAAATTTCTTTTAAAGCTAGTAATCTAAGTCCCGTTTTTACATCACTCACTTTACCACCCTTTACGTTCTTTTACATGAGAAATATTAGTATTGTAGTTAAAGTTGCTCTTAACAAATGCTGGGGTTATAAAAGGTAATGGAGATTCAAATTTATTCATGTTATCTGCTCCTTAAATTTAATCTGTAAGAACTTAACAAACAATAATAAAATCTTGGATTAATCCTACCATAGGTCTAAAATTCCTACACAAATATAACTTATCAAATAATTACTTAGAAGGCACTAATACACCAAAAATAATTAATTTTTTTGTGTAAAATATGTGTAAAAAAATTTCAAATCTTACATTTTTCAACTGTTTTCCCAAAATAAAAAAAACACACAAACATTGATACATCAACATTTGTAAGTGTTCTATCGTTTCTTAATTTAACTCGTTTTTACCTAAAGATACCGGTGGTCGGGGTCAGTTGTGCAGCATAGTATTGAAAGTAATATTCAAATTAAGTATTACAATTATTTTATTGCCGACCATCAGAAATTCTGCATCTGGCGTAATGTTTTCTACTGTTTTGGCGTAGAACTTTTTCTATTAAATTATTGATAAATCTCTTTTTACTATGTTGTATCCAACCTTGGACGCTCAGTTAAGTTATTATTTAACCCCTATAATAAGGACTCAAATTCATGAACATCTCCTTGAGCTCTGCTTCATCCACATCATGTTGAAAGATATATTCCAAAAGCTCCTCTTGCTTTGCTTGGCCTAAGCTTAGTCGGTAAAGCTGAAGTATTTTCATCAAGCGTTGATATTTATGTCCGTCCTTACTAAATGGATAGATCGGCACAATTCTTTCTATTTGTATACCTTGATTATCAGAGAGAGTCCAGTATGGTACTAGCTCAGATGTATTTTCATTACGTTCATTTTTATTCGCTTGATCAAACATCTCTTCCCAAATATCTTTCTCAAATTCTAAATCTCCATATTTCCTGGCTATGTTTTGTCGAATAGCAAAGGATTTATATCGATTAATTCTTCCTTCTCGTTGTTCCAAGTCAATCGGATTAGATGGTAGGTTCCAGTGAACAATTTTTCGGCAGTAATAATGGAAGTCCAGTCCTTCTTGCCCAATCGAGGTGGAAGCAAGTACAAATGGACGGAATGGAGAATTGAAAGATCTCCTGACACTCTGTTTTCTGTCGTGTGCCCTGTCTTCATTTCGTTTATCGGCGAAACCAACAGCATAGCTTGTTCGCATACGTAATCCTGATGGAGCTGTTCCTGTCGTCACTCTTCTTTTGAAACTTGAGATAGTATCTACTTGCAATGGGGCACTTCGAAACTCTAACGATTCTTTTATCGCCTCAATAAGCTCTTGATTTCTTTCCGTCGTATCCTTATGTTTTAAACCACCCTCTTCAAGCAGCATATGAGCATACTCATCGATCATTGCCTGAAAGTTGCCATCTACACAGTATCGAAGGACATTTTTCCAATGTGTGTGTTCTCTATCTTTCGTTGAATACTCCAAATCAACGATCGCAATTGCTTCCTGAGAATTAAACCGGTTTAGTACTGATTTGGCAAACATGACGATATCCGTTAAAGATGTTGAGTCAACTTGATCTAGCATTCGTATCCCACATACGCTCGGAGAACCTAGTGCCATGCTTACCAATACTTCAACTAAATCATCTGGTTTCTTCCCTAAAGTAGGGTATTCCTCGGATAAGAAAATTTCCCGTAATTCTTTAAAGTGAAGTGTTAATGCTTTGTCGTCTCCATCTTTCGTATCTCCTTGATCATCAACTTCCATAAAACGCTCAGTAGAGAACCAATCCTTCATGACGGGTTCCTTTATATCAAATAAAAGTGGAGCCATAAAATACCAACGTTCATCTATTCTAGAACTTTCTTCTTCTGGGATCTCATTGAGCATTTCCCTGATTTTTTCAGTAATCTCCACTTTTATCTCAGCTAGGATTACTTTCCGATTTAAGACATCCACCGGATCAAACAATTTTGCTAAAGAAATAGAAGGAAAGAGTAGCGTCAGATGATTCATATTAGATGGCGCGTTATCCTTCATGACAAAGCGAATACGTGGCTGTGGGAATCTTCTCTCTGCTGAATAGAGATAATTCTTTTTACTTTTACGTTTTTTCTTATTAGGTATCTTTTTTATCATTTCTCCAACCGTTAAGCGCTCTGCTTCATAAGAAAGCAACGTTGCAATTGATCTAGGCACCATTTCCCAAGCAGAAAACATTAACACTTTTGAGAATTGCTGATGTCCAGTATAGCTTCCTCCAAACTCGTAGTATGGCCGCGATGGCGGAACCCATAATAATCTCTCTGCCCCCTGAGGCAACGCAATTTCCTTTAATTTTGATAGTCTAGCATTTACATCAGGTATTTGCCTATAATGATCAATGCCTTTTCTCTCAACCCATAGTCCTTCTTTATTGGCTAAGGACACTTTGTCGGGGTGATGGCTGAAATACTGCGTGATTTTCTGTTTCAATTTATATTTATCCATAAAAGACATCAAATATGGTGCAGATTTCACATATTCCACCGGCAGTTTATCATTTAATTCCGCGTCTTGAAGCAGTTGATCCATATTGATATAGGATCTTACATCTTCATGAGAAACCTCTAATTTCTCTACTCTTTCTTTAATCAATTCACTCGCGCCTTCTGCAAGCATTCTTTCGGTTCGGGCTATACCTTTATAAAGCTGCTCCTCTGCTTCTTGCTTTTTTGCATGTAAAATAACTAAATCATGATGTGTAAACTCACTTAATGCAGTGGAGTAATCTTTCCACACTGTTTCAAACCTCTGCTGTTGATCTGGTTTTTTCTCAAATAAGAAATTTGTGACCTGAAAAAACTCCTTGTAATGATCATCACTACCAGACTCCTGGATTTCCTCCAATGTCGAGTACATTTTATAAGGCGTCGCCGATAGCAGGAGCGTTTTCACTTCTTCTTTTGATGAGTTACCACTGTTGAAAAATTTCTTTGCAAGAATTGCGGTCTCACTTTCACTTTCTGTATTAATCAACTCAGAAAATCGTTGGAATTCATCCATAATCACCAAATCTGGTTCCATCATCTTCACACTGATTTCAGCCATCATTTTACGTAAAAAAAGAATGACTTTCTTTGAGCCTTTTACTCTTGCATCAGGATAATTTTGTTCCTTTATGAGTTGACAAACTTCTTGAAGTTCATGATTAATAGTTGGATTGTTTTCAAATGCATGTTCGATTTGTGAGAGAATCGTTTCAATGTATTCCCCATGACTTATCTCATCGATAGTCAAGACTCTATCCTCAAAATAGTTCTTTAACCAGTTCCAACTAGATTTGGCCTTGTCCATCATGAACCAATCTAACTCTTCAATATGTTCTTGAAGGTCTTTATGTCTTTTTAAAAAAGCAAACATCAAAGCTCTTTCATTTGCACTACCAAATCCGGTAGTCATTTCAAACGATGTCATCGGTGTTAAAGGAATTAATTGTATATATTTTTCCTTTAGCTCTTCATCATATTTATCTTCAAAAATTCTAAGGTGCTGCATGGATAACCGATTGTTTGAAGCCTTTTCTACCTGTACATTCTGATCAATCATTAATTTTTTCAAATTCTGGCTAGCAATGCCCTGATTCGAACAAACATACACAACCTTAAATAAAGGATCTTCTACTATTTCCCTATGGTACCGAGCGGTCTTGGCAATAACCCCTTTAGCTATTAATGTTTTGCCAAGACCTACTTCATCAGCTACAAGTACACGGCTATAATTATTGGTAAATAGATAATGAATTCGTTCAACCGTGGCTCTTTGAAAGTCCTTGAGTCCCGAAAGAATTTCCTTTTCTTTCTGTTCCAGATTTATCATTTGATTCACCTATTCTGATTTGCCCTTTTAAAAGTTTGATACAATTTTTCGAAGTCTTCTGGGATGATTTCTTCGTCACGAATAATATCAATTACATATTCCACATCATCAAGTTTTTCAGGAGAGCGCGAAACTGTCCTTAACATATTCTCATACAGAATGGGTCCATCCATATAAGCAGAGTCCCATGCAAAGTCTCCTTTTTTGTTTCTTTCAGACTGTTCAAGTGCCGCTAGTAAGAAATCATCTGCTAATAGAAATGCGACATATCTCAGAAAAGTCATTGGATCACGAATAATACTTTTATAGATCTCGCTATCTCTGTCGACTGGTATTCCCGCTGTTTCGATTTTTATAATTCTTTCTACTTGAGTATCACCTATTACAGCTTTTACAGTGTAAAATTCACCAAGTTCTAATAAACTCAAGTCAGAGAAAAGCACGGTTTCCTCTAAAAATTGCTCCTGGACTTGACTTAACAATGGCTTAATAAAAAAACGAACAATACTTGGAAGTTCATTGCTATGAATAGCTAACGAATATGTACCTTGAGTCTCTGTAACAATTGCTCGTAAATCACTTCTACAAAGCTGTTTAATCCCTTTTTGTAGTTGTTCTATTATGTCTTCTTCTTTTTCTTCTTCAATATCCGGAATAGATTCGATTTTTTCAAAAGGATTATCTTCCTCGTCTTTCCCAAATAAATCTTCAAGCAATTGTTGTATTCTAAACCCATACTTCTTGTATTTTAGTTTCAGTAAAAATTCTACATTTCCATGAAACGCATTCCTAGAACAATTGGCAGAACCTATGTAAAAATGGTGTTGATTATATTTACTCTTCACATACAATTTCGCGTGTATATCCTGAGGCTGTGCAATCTCCATATCTTCGTCATCTTCTTCACTAATCACACCTTCGCCTTCAACAATCATTTCTTTTAATACATAGATATCACAATAGTCAAGAATATCATCCTGAAGTTTATGTAATTCCGTTCTTCTTGTAATCAGTACGAACTTCTCGTCTGACAACTTTTTCTCTGTCAATTCTTTTAACGTACTTCCACTTAAGAACGGGGACATGATTATGAGATCATGATATGTTTCGAAGAGTTCAGTATCGTCTTTACCGTATCCTTCGATTCCAAGTGGCAGAAAATCATAATCCACAAAGTTGCCACCTGGTACAAAATGTACAAAATCCAACTCTGTAAGGAGCTTCTTCATCGATTCCCCCTTAGTCGTATCTGGTACATAAGGAAGTAGATGTTCAAAAAAGTCCTTTAACGGTTTCGTCTTAGGATTCACATCCTCTTGCTTTTCCCCTTCCAATGCCAACGCAATATCCCAGCTGCGGTCAAATGTTAAATTTCGAGTTAACACAAGGAGTCGATATAACGCTCGATTTTCTTTATTCACATATTTAACTAACCATACTTTTGGATGGAAGGAGAGATCGTTCTCTAACGCGATTTCACTTACACTGTTTTCTAATAATGCAAAGATTGTGTTGTTTTTCTGAGGTACCTTTATTTGCCCTGCTTCGCAGAAAATAATAAATTTATCTGAGGCCCTCCTAAGTCCTTCCAACATAAAGATCGGATTATCTTGAAATGTATGACTCATCTCTTCTGCTAAGCTTAGTGCTAGTGGCACCCCAATTAATGCCTCTAAATCAAGTGAATAGGTCGTCCCAATCGCAAAATCAACTTCATAATCTACCGGTGGCTTTAATATGTCACTATAATTCAATCTGTTTTTATCTGGCTTAAGCACGCTACTCCTCCAATCCGTCCAAAATATCGTTTATTATCGCTTTAGCAACTCGAAATCGATAATCTAAAGACCTTATTCCAACCCATTTCCCATCATAAGAGAAGGCCTTCGAATTATATAATTTGGCACGATCCTTTGATTTTAATTCTACCTCTCTATTAATTAATAGGTTATCGATTTCATCCACGTCACCATCTATTGCAAGCTTCTGCCAATCACGGAGGAAATTCTTCAATCGTATATTTCTTCTGTCTATATGTAGAAGGCTTAACACCTCTAAATAAGGAAAAGAAGAAAATTCATTTTTCACAAAAGAACTGCTGAGCCATTTTTCCCATTCCTCTACGGCGTCCTCATTCTCCTGTTTTGAAAGGATGACATTGTAACGTATATTAGCTCCGGAAATAAATTGATTAAATTTGTTTGCTAACTGATACATCCGTTTTATGTGATCAGGTAAATCAAACATCTCCCCAATCATTTCAAAACTTTCTACAAGTTTTAGTTTTTCGGGATCTTGATGTAGTAAAAAAGCAAAAAGACTGTGTTCTGTTTTAGAAGATAAGGTAATTCTTTGCTTCAAAAACTCTGCTTCATGTCGAGTTAGCTTTATTTGTAGATTTTCTTTCCAATCACTTTCAGGAATTAGACAGTGCCAGAAAGTCCCATAATATTCATTGCATCAATATCATCTGTCTCCTCGTCACCTAAGGATTTCAAAGCTTGCTTATTTCTTTTCATGGCAAAAACTGATTTAGCATAGTTATCGAGGGTAAGATTTTCATACTTAAATATTTCAAATTTCCTAAGACCATTCCAATAGATACTGGATGGCTTTCTTTTTAATTTCTTACCCGATCTCCCTCCAATAATTCCATCCAAATCCTCACCTTGTTTTAAGATATCAATAAGTTCTAATTCTTGTTGAGAGAGCTTATTTAGAAATTGATTATGACTAGAGAATGATTCCTTTTCTAGCTCCATTACTAAATAAGGAACAATAAAAAAATATTTGGCTCTCGTTTGTAAGGTAGATGTTCCAGGAAAGAACATATCCGCGAAACCATCTCTTATCATTCCAATCCCAAGCTCATCCACAGCTCCTTTTTGAGCTAGCAAATCGAGAATGGCCATCACTTTATTTCGATGTTCATTCGAGTAATCGATCCAGCCTATTTGGAGAGGATTTACCATTTACTTGTCCTCCTGTTTTTAATAAATAATATTTCATACTTAAGATTTTTAGCTTTCGTATTGGCTAATCATTAGCTAAAGAAAACGTTTCTGGTAGTTCATATCATTTATTTTAGCATAATTTTACAATTTTTTAATTCATATTAGCTTATCACCATAACAAAAACGACTACCATTAAGGTTAGTCGTTTGAAAAATGACGATATATTAAAGTATTTATTATTTCTCTATAATTGCGAAGTAATTTTCTTTCGTTATAAGCTAAAGTATATACTTTACCTAATGACTATTTTGCCATTTCTATGATCGTAGCATTTTTGCTTTATAAGTCACGTGTAACGGTTTGTTTACAAAGCTAAGCTCCGATCTCTACAAAGTTTATAGATATCATGCCATGGTCTCATTTGTTCAAAAACAGAACTTGCTGCAAACACATCCGTGTCTGCATATCGTTTTCCAATAATTTGCATACCTACTGGATACCTACCATCCGCGAGACCAGCTGGAATTGAAGCAGACGGATGGCCAGTAAAATTTGTAAAGTATGTTAAACACCAACCGATTAATGGATCAACTTCCACACCATTAATTTGAGTCGGGCCTTTTGTATTCCCATCTGTGCGATTTTCAACTGGCAAACATGCAAGTGTCGGTGTGATAATCAAATCATAATCAGTAAATACTTCTTCAATTGCATCATAAATCTCCGTACGCATTTCTTGATCTCGGATAAAATCAACCAAGCTCATTTCATACCCTTTACCGATCCATTCAATGAACTCCGCTGGTAAATCATCCCTATGGTCTTTTAATAGGTCAATACCCTGCTTTTTAAACCCTTCAAAAGCACCAATGTTTGAATACATCATCATTCGGTTCCATAAATCACTAAGTTCTTTCTGGTCACGCTTTATATTAAAATTAACCTCTTCGACCTTTGCACCAGCGTCTTCAAACTTTTTCACTGCATCCGCTACAATTTCTTTTACTTTGTTATCTACAGGATACACGCCAAAGTCAGGACTGTAAGCTATTTTCCACCCTTTAATTGGCTTTCGTAATGAACCAATGTAATCTACCTTTTCATCTAAACTTAATGGATCTCTTCGGTCATATCCTGTTAAGGCAGTCATTCCCATTGCTGCATCTTCCACTGTACGAGTTAATGTTCCTTCATACAGGAAAGGATTTAGACCAACAAAAGCATTTGGTCTTGATACAAAAGGAACACGACCAAAGGATCCTTTATAACCGTATAACCCGCACCATGAAGCAGGAATACGAATAGACCCACCACCATCCGTTCCTTCAGCAATTGGAACCATTCCATCAGCTACAGCTGCTGCACTTCCACCAGAAGAACCACCACTATTTTTCCTAATATCAAAAGGATTCTTCGTAGCACCAAACAAATAGTTATCACACGCACCCCTTAGTCCCATGACAGGACTATTTGTTTTTCCTACTAAAATTGCTCCAGCTTTTTCTATTCGTTCGGCGTATGTACAGGAGAAGTCAGCAACATTGTCTTTAAAGGCTCGAATTCCTCCAAATGTAGTAACCCATCCAGGTTTAAAGTCGAATAGGTCTTTTATAGCCGTCGGGATTCCATGAAGTAATTCAAGTTTTTCACCTTTCATTACCATATCTTCAGCCAACTTCGCTTTTTCCCGCGCTTCATCAAAAGCTAGATATACGAACGCATTAATTTCAGGATTGCGTTCTTCAATCCTTTTGATGGTTGCCTCCATGACTTCTACAGGCGAAAGTTTCTTTTCTGAAATTAACGAGGCCATTTCCTTTACACTTATATATGCAAGTGAGTCATTATTTTTCATGAATTCTCCCCCATTTAGAGATAGTTTACCTTGGTTTAAATCTCCACAAATTATACTTATAATACTCTGAATTGGTAAATTAAAACAATACACATTTACCATGGTAGTTAAAATGAAAATAGAATAATTTTCCTAAGCTCCTTATCCACTTCCCTCGATGCTGTGGTCGATGTCGAAAATCATTTAGGGAGATGGTTGTTGAAAGCGGCAACAAAATACGTGGGAATTAAGTAAAGATTTCCAAAGGAGCCCTTTTTTATAGTCAATCAATTTTGCATCTTTATAAAACTATTAATTCTTTTTCTTTAGAAAAATATTTCTTTAGATCTAATAAATCTTTACTTTCTGTCTGTCCAAGTAGAACCATAAGTTTTATCCTTGCTTTTGCAGCTGAAAGGTTTTCCGATATTATTACACCGTAATCTTCTAACCGTTTCCCACCTCCTTCATATCCATATAACGGTTTTGCATAACCATGTGTACAGCGTGTAGCTAAAACAACTGGAATTTTGTTTAATACCGCTTTTTTTATACTTTGAGTCCATTCCAAGGGAACATTACCTGCCCCAAAACCCTCGATTACAATCCCTCTTGTACCTTTTTCTATACAGTATTCTAATAAAAGTGGATCACACCCTAAACTAACTTTTAATATTTCTACTCTTTTCTCAATCTTCCTATCGAAAACTTTATTTCTTTTTGTGTGATAGAAAAACTGTGGAATTTCTTCTGTAATTATTCCGATAGGACAGATTTTGTCTGATTGAAAGGAGTCAATATTTGAACTATGAGTCTTTATGATATCTTCAGGTAAAAATATTTTTTCATTTAAAGTAACCAATATATCCCTTTTTTTTATATAACAAGCAATTCTTATTGCAGATATTATGTTGCCAAAAGCATCTGAATAGTGCTCATTAAGACTTTTCATTGCTCCTGTAAATACAACAGGTTTGGAAATATCTAAAATTAGACTTACTAGGTAGGAAAATTCCTCAATTGTATCGGTCCCTTGTAATACTACAAATCCATGGTAGTAATCTTGGTTTTCTTCTAAAAATTCACATAGAGAAATTGCAAGTTGTGGTGTTAAATGAGGACCAGGTTTTTGACAAAACTCTAAAATATCAATCGTGGCATTTGATACTCTCTCAATAATCTTGCTTCTCAAATAATCCTTATCGTAACCAGGTAGGACACACTGATTAACTGAATCGTATTGTGATAATATCGTCCCACCAAGAGTAATAATAAGTATATTTTTTTGTTGCATGAGCATTCCTCCTTAACCATGCACTTTCCTAAGAATATCAGCAAACCATTAAAGCTCTAATTCAAATGCCATCTAAACATTTTCTTTATTAAAAAGAAAAAAAGGAAATTTCAAGAGTCTTTTCCGTTGTGTTTTTTATAGGAGAAAGACCCTTAAATATCAATAGGAATTTTCTTACGGTGTTTTTTCGAACTTAAAGAGAACGGTCCCGCAGATATTTTTATTTTCTTAAAATTCAGGGATTTTAAAGTCCTCTTATTTTGCCATTTTATTTGCTGATCCCGATTAATAGCAGGTAAAGTAGTAGCCCTTATCAATCCATTTTGTATAGCTAAGAGGTAAAACGTTGCTGTTCTCGTTAAGTAATATCAATACCTCCAATTTTATAAAACGAGCTAATAGTTCTCTGTTAATTTCCCGCCAATACGAAGAGTTGATTTGTAAGATCCACTTTTTCACAAACCCCTTTATTACTTTAATGTAAAAACGAATGATGCACATTCAAGGAGTTTATATATTTCTAGCTACATATGCACCGTCTGCAACTGCCTCTAAGATTGTTCCAGGTTTGACACTATCACCAATCAAATACACTTCATCCGTAAAGGTTGATAATTCCTCTTTTAGCTCCCAGTTTGGTTTAAAACCTCTAGCTGGAGCAATTGTGTCTAATTCAAGCTCACTTTCACTTTTTGTTTGCAGATTTTTAATAACTAACTTGCCCTCTTTTATCGATACAACGTCACTATTTCCAATGATATTTACTCCACTTCTTTTCATTTCTGTTACCAAACGAAATGCAGCTAAGGCATTTAGACCAGCAGCTGCTTGATCTTCTGGTCTTCTAGTAATTAAGTGAACCTCTTTACCCTGCTTTGCAAAGTGAAGGGCTGCTTCACAGCCAACCAAACCTGCACCAAGAACTGCAACTCGTTGCCCAATTTTACCACGCTTATTAAATGCATCTATTGCTTGAACAACTTGTATCGACTGATCACCTTCAAGTGAGAAAGTTAACGGAATAGCACCAGCTGCCACAATGACAACATCAGGTTTTTGCTCACGAATTACATCAGGTGTTGCCACTGTATTCACTTTTAAATTGACCCCAAGTTTTTTGAATTGTATTTCATAATATGTAGGGATATTTTCTAGTTCTTTTTTGAAACTTGGGTTTTCTTTTGGTAAGCATGTTCCTCCAATGCGGTAGTTCTTTTCATATAAGGTAACCTCGTGTCCTCGAAGAGCGCTTACTCGTGCTGCCTCTAGACCTCCAGGCCCCCCTCCAATAACCACCACTCTCTTTTTAACTGGAGCAGATGTAATCTTATATTCTCTTTCCTTCCCTACTTCTGGATTAATCGCACATGTTATTACGCGATTTTCAACTAAGCGTCCTTGACAATCATTGCATCGAACGCAAAGCCGAATGTCTTCAGGCGTGCCTTTTGCTATCTTATTTACAGTTTGCGGGTCAGCAATAAGCTGACGGCCCATAGAAATAATATCAGCCTTTTTATCCCTCAAGATCTGACCAGCTAAATTTGGATCATTGATTGATCCTACTGTTGCTACAGGGATATTTACAATTTGTTTGACTTCAGTGGCTAAATGAACATTGTATCCTCGACCAATGTATAAGCTTTGACATTGTTCATCGCCAGATTCATAAATTCCTGCTGTGACAGTAATATAATCAATCCCTGCTTCCTCAAACCATTTTGCATAAATTTTAGCCTGTTCAATAGTAATTCCGTCTTCAACTGCTTCATTACCATTCAATTTAACTCCAACCACAAATTTGTTTCCAAGTAAACTACGAATTCCTTTAATGATTTCTATACAGATACGAGCATTATTTTCTAATGAACCTCCATACTCATCCGTCCGTTTGTTCGTGCGATTTGATAGAAACTCAGATAATAGGTAGCCATGCCCAAAATGTATCTCAACACCATCACATCCTGCATCGAAAGCCCTTCTTGCACCTTGTATAAAATTGTTAATCGTATATTTTATTTCTTCTATAGTCATCTCTTTAGCCTCTATACCTGTTACTGGGCAGGTAATGGATGAGGGTGCCCAAAGTGGTTTATTCCAAGCGTGAGAAGCCTGTCTTCCTCCATGCACTAGTTGTACAACTAACTTTGAACCTGCTCGTTGAACTGTTTCTGCTAAACGGTTGATATGTGGTACAAGTCTGTCCGAGTAAATTCCAAGCTGACCAGACGCAATTTGGCTATTATGATCATCCACAAAAGCATTTCCAGTGATAACCATTCCTACGCCACCTTTTGCTCTCTCCTCGTAGTATGCAATTTGATGATCAGTAGGTGCTCCATCCATGCTGCACATATTCTCATTCATAGCCGACATAAATGTCCTATTTTTTATTGTCATATTTCCAATTCTAATAGGCTGTAAGATTTCCTTAAATAAATCACTTTGCTTTGTCTCTTCCACATTTAAAGCCATAAAGTCTCCTCCTCTTACATATTCAACAGCTGTTTTATTCCTTCCCCTAGTACTACGCTTTGTAGCGGATGATTTTTGGTTGCAGAAATTGCCCGATCTAGTTCAAAGCCTTGATGCATTTTGGGTGAGTTACTACCAAAGAAAACCCGATGTGCGCCAAATTCCTCAATAGCTTCTTCAATAAAATCTTGTCTATATACACCTGACGTTTCTATAAACAAATTCTTATGGAAACGAAGTGCTATTGCTGCATCAGCTTGAGCAAGACCACTAATATTTATCTGACCACCGTGAGTCATGATAATGTTTACCTCTGGTACTTGTTCTGCAAGGTGAGCTACCTGAAGCGCATGTGATACCCATGGATAACCAGTTGCTATCATTACTGGTACTTTCAGTGCTGCTGCTTGCCGTAGAATGGGAATTACAAAATCCTCATTTACTTTGTAACTTTCTTCCCATGGATGAAGAAAAACTCCTTTAAGTCCAAGTTCCTCAATTGAACGATTAACTTCAGAAACTGCTTTATCAGTTTGCCTGGGGTCAACACGACAGAACCCTATTAGACTTTGTGGGTATTTTTTTACAAGCCCTGAAACATAATCATTTTGAGGTTCTAGATTATATGTATATGGTTGTACAGGGCAGATGACTGATTTGTCTATTCCGTATTCTTCCATATTTCTAAGCACTTCTTCTGGAGGATTTTCATAACCATGAATCGATTTTCCTACTTGTACAAATGCATCAACAATCATTGTTGCCCTCCTTCTTCCTATCTTTTTTTAATTCTTTCTAAAATAGATTCATAGTTTTCACCTAGAACCATTCGACTTTCTCGATCCGAGAGATTCGCATGATGGATTTTTTTCACTTCTAAGGATGGGTTACATCCCGGCCCATCACTTGCAAATAGAACTCTTTCTGCACCAATTCGACTGACAGCATCTTTGATTTTATCTGGATAAGGCATAGCTGATGTTTCTAATATTAAATTCTCGTATTTTTCTGCCATCTTGATTGCATCTTCAACGTGAAAATAACCACCCATATGTCCAAGGATAATTTTTGACTTTGGGCATTGTTCGGCTGCCCTTGCTATTTGCAGAGGTAAACTCATTGATTCATCTCCACAGTGAAATAACGTAGGAACGTTTAATTCACCTGCCTTTCGAATCAAAGCGAGGGATGCTTGGTGATATGGATGGGTAGTTAAGCTCTCGGGATGCATCTTTAAACCTTTAAAGTTCAAGTCTAAAACTGCTTCTTCTAATAGTTTAATAGCCTTCTCCTTGGTTTGGGGATGTAAACGTGCATAACCTATTAAACGATCAGGAAACTTCTTTACAGCATTCGCAATATAGGTGATGCCATCCTCTCTCAAAACGGGTGTATCACAATAAGTCATGATTACAGCTTTTTTTATTTTTGCTTCATCTAGTAAATTTATAATTGTTTCTGGAGGATCATACCAACCAAATGCTTCAAATTCATCTACATGTGTATGGGAATCAATTATGTCTATCATATATATTATTTTCCTCCTTCTGATTACTGTGCTACATAGCCCCCATCAATAACAAAAGTTGTACCTGTTACAAAAGACGCTTCGTCAGATGCAAGGAACAGGACTCCATTCGCAATTTCCTCGGCTTTTCCTAATCTTCCGAGTGGCACTAAATTTGAAATATCCTTATACACTTTTTGTTTTTCATCGTCAGGCAAACCTTCAACCTGTCTTTCAATATGAGGTGTATCAATCGGTCCAGGACAAACAGCATTAACCCTAATATTGTGTTTTGCATAATCGAGTGCTAAGTTTCTGGTTAAGTTAATTACTCCTCCTTTGGCAGCATTGTATACAGCAAAATTTGGATACCCGACCAAACCTAGTTGTGACGCGGTATTAACAATTGCTCCGCCACCTCTGTCAATCATGTGTGGAAGGACGTATTTTGCACATAGATAAACACTTTTTAAATTAACTGAGATAACATGGTCCCATTCATCTGGTTCAATATCAAGAACTGTAGCTGGATATTCGATTCCTGCGTTACTAAATAAGATGTCAATTTTTTCAAACCTATCAATTGTCAAATTCACCAAGTTTTGAACTGCAGCTGGGTTTGAGACATCCGTTTGTATAGCTATCACATCTGGCCCAAGCTGTTTTCGGAGTACTGTAATTGCTTCTTCGTTAATATCCGCTAAAACAACCTTTGCACCTTCCTTTATAAATCTTTCTGCACTTGCCTTTCCAATCCCAGAACCGGCTCCTGTTATAATTGCAACTTTATCTTTTAGCCTCATTATTATCCTCCTAAAAAAATAATTGCAGGAGAGGCAATGCCTCCCCTCTTATTTAGTAAACTTCAACGTCATTATCGGTTGCGGGTGTAATTGATTCCGTTGGCGTTTCATTTTCCACTTTAAAAACTAGTTTATAAAACCCTAATGCGATTGCCATTTGTAAAATAAACAATATCCAAAAAGTAGCCCCCACTATTTTTCCTCCTTACCACTAGTAAGATTTTTGATCCGCCTCTAAATCAGCATTTATATTAGGTGAAACGTTTTTTCCCATTGCTAAACGCATCCATCCGTAATATAATACTGCAGAGATAAATAACGAATTTAGTACAGCACTGCCAATATCGTTTGAATTTGTAAAGTACCCTACAACAAATCCTACAATCCATGTAACAAATGCAGCTGGGTTTACCTTCATATCTGGCTGACCTTTTTCATATAGCTCTCTTCGTTTTTTAAATGCCCAATAGTCTATCGCTACTGTAGCAATTATCGGTGCGCAGACAAAGCTTAGAAACGGTAAGTACCAATTAATAAAAGATTCAATACCTGCAATGGAACCAATAAAAGCAATTAAGAATAAAATGATTACCATTAATCTTCTAGTTGTTTCTTGATTTTTAATTAATGGCATCGGTGGAGCAGACATAGCTAATGAAGATCCATATAAAGCGGCTTGAGTGGTTGACCAAGCTCCAAAGAAAACCCCAATAAATGCAAATGATGCGACACCGAGTGCTGCAAGAATATTAAAAATATTCCAGTCACCTGTTGCTGCAGCTCCAACAGCCCCACCTAAAAATTGAAAGAATACAAGGAATCCGAAAGTGATTAATAGCCCAATTACGGTCTGTTTTGTGTTTTTTATATACCTTGTAAAGTCTGAAATAACAGCGGCCCCTTGTATCCATCCACCTACTCCCATTGTAATACCTGCTAGTACAGAAAGTTCAGGGGTAAAGGTTTTACTCCAAATTCCAGGTTCTTTAACAATTGAATAATAGAAAACATAAATGAGAATACCAACAATTGTCGGTGTTGCGACCCAGTTAATATACCCGATCCATTTGACTGATTTATAAGCAGGTAACATAAATAGAAGAGCAAATAAAATAGTTATAGCCCACCAACTAAGTGACTTAGCCTCTAAACCGAACATTCCTGCAAAGGCATCTCTTGTAATGTTTAAAATAAGAGCAAACCAACCAATACCGGTAATAGCCATAACGATACTTGGAAGAAGAACACCTTTTGTACCATACGAAAATCGGTATATAAGTGCACTACTATACCCTGTACGTGTTCCTATTACGCCAATTGCTGTTGCCAAAAATACAGTTGTTATAGCGGAAAATAATAAAATCGGTACAGCTTGGTTTAATGAGAATGCGGTTCCAACTGTGCCCCCAACCAGTAAACTTGAAATTACTAAAATGAAACCACCTAAGTTTACCAGGTTAAACCAAAAACCTAATCTTCTTGTTTTCGGAACCTTTGATCTGGCTGAATCACCTACATTATTTTGCTGATTTACTGAGTCTTTTCCCACTTGAATCCCCCTTTATAAAATTTTTTATTTATTTACACATTTGCGACTCGACAATCGGCTATAAATAGCAACAAATGTACAAGGAACAAATGGTTTTCCTACAATTAAATTTTTATCATTCAATAATAATTTGAGTTTGGCAATGGAGTGGAGTACGAGTAAAGAATCCTTTATGTTTGCCTTATATGATGGTCCTGTGATAGTCCTGGGGATATTCTTAAGCTTTGAAACGGATTAATCTATAAAAAGTTTGTAATCCTAATTTGTGAGTCTTGTAGGTGGTTGAGCATGATAGTACTTGCTAATTTCATATCTCTTTCTTTCATTGCTTTAACAAGTAATAAATGTTCCTCTATCATTCTAGTAACGCTGATTTCTTTAACATCATGAAAAAGTGCTGGTTGAAGTTGATCGATTGTAGATTTTATTAGTGAAGTAATTTTTTCATTTCCAGTAATTGTCCCAATATATGTATGAAAGTTTTCATTTATCTGCATAAAAGACTTTTTCGAGTTTTCTAATTCATCATTAAGTTGTTTCGATGCTAGGTCAGTTAATATTGTTAGTTGTTTCTGAGTAGCCCTAGTGGTAGCCAATTCTACAGCCTTTGTTTCCAAAATAATACGCATTTCAAATAAATCCTTTATCTCTTTAATTGAAAGATTTTTTACGAAATACCCCTTATAAGGAATTACTTCCACTAATCCTTCATGTTTCAATCCATTTAACGCTTCTCTTACAGGAGTCTTGCTAACGTTTAGTTGTTCTGCCAAGATTCCCTCATTCAATAATTCATTTGGTGGGATTTCACCATAAATAATTTTTTCTTTTATGTACTGATAAACATGTTCTGTTCTAGAAAGTAACGTCTTTTTTTTCATTGTCATCTCCAATTCTTCCTTGTTAATAGATAAGATACTTAAAAAATATAGGTGTTATTCTTAAGATATATTAGTAGGATATTACTAGGATATCACAATTATTACAGGAAGATTCTAAATTGTCAATAAATATTTAATTGTTTGTCAATTATAATTGCTAAACAAAAAATACCAGGCCCGCCATACGGTAAATCATTACCGCACTGGGGGTCTGGCACCAATTTTGAACGATTAGATCGATTCGGAAACAAATAGAATAGTCAACCGATATCCTTTGTATAAGAATAGGTTGACGTTATATTACTTTAAAGAAAGTGTTTATCTATTCAACCATCAAACTCCCAATTTCAGGAATACAATAGAACAGTCCCATTGTTTCCCCAATTGAGATTCTCATTAATTATTTTGTATCTTCTAGCTTTAAATATGTTTTATTCTCTTTGAATTCAAACTCTTTTTCATTAATCTTAAAGATATCTTCTGCTCTAAACTCTTTAGTCTTTTCATTAACTAAATCTTTGGTTTTCTTAGTAATGTTTTCAAAGATTTCTGCCATTTTCTTAATATCTTCAGCACATTCTTCAGCTTGCTCTTTAAAGAAATCAGATTTAAATTCATTTTCTCTTCTTTCTTCATCAGAGGTTGCTTGTTGAGCCTGTTGATGGAATTGTGCAGCTTTTTCATAATTTTCTCTAGCCTTTTGTTTCTGTCTTTCATTGTATTGTTTAGTTACGATTGTAATTATAATCGCAATTATTTCTTCACCATATTTAACTATAAACTTTAATATTACTGGCCATGCCTTTTGTACAAACCATATAAGTATTTTCCGGAACATTTATGATTTACCTCCTGTCTTTCTATAATTATATTTTAATAGAAAATACAGAAAAATAGTAGAATTATATTAAATTTTGTTAAGTTCCGTCACAGTGACACCCCGAAGATTGTCGAATTTTACATATTAATATAACTAATAAAAAAGGCCAGACCACCAACACGGAAAATCATCACCGCACTGGGGGTCTGGCACCATTATTAAAACAACTTTTTTAATAAAACACTTTATCAACGTTATACTTGGATCTGAGTTTATTAATGATATATGTTTCGTAAATTTCTCGTTCCATTGGGTCTTCGACGATACAAATATCGATTTTATACACTTCGTCTCTGTGCGTTTTAATAGGAGAAACCGTGTCTTCGAAATGTTTTTTAATTCGTTGACGTAGTTTGCGCGCTTTCCCGACAAACAGAAGCTCATCTTCTTTATTAAAAAATAAGAAAATGCCACCTTTGTCTCTTGGTATGAGATGGAAATCAATAAATCCGTGAATATCCTTGATTATTGGTTCATTTTCTTTCGGAATTTGTTTTCGTTCTGTAATCGTAATATCAGGAGTTGGTATGTTAATTTTTATCATGTTCAATCACGTCCCTTTTTTGTATAGAGATAAATGGTATCATATGTAGGAATGAAATGCGATTTAACAGTTAATTCACGTCTTTGCTTTCTGCTTCCGTTCTTTCTACTAGTGTAAATAAAAATCGATAAATTAGCCGATATGCTTCCTCTAATGACATCTCCTCTTTGAACCCATTCACATAATTCAAAGCGAAATTCAAGTCCCATAAGCCATCACCTTGGTTAAACATCAACTCAAATTTTGCTTCCTCTCCATGTAATTCTTTTCTTAAGTTTTCTTTAAGAGTTGTCTCAAACTTTTTCTGCAGCTTCAATCCTACCATGACGTCATATGTTCCAAATACATCATTTACCTCAAATGCAATTGCATCAACACCGATTAGTTCCAACCAGTCTGATTCAAAGTATAGAAATTCATTCTTGTGTTTTTGAAGGTAGTCAATCGGTTGTTCTAAAAATGAGAATGATTCTTTAGAGAGTGTTTCTTCGGTTTCTTTATCACATCTTTCAATGTAGGCTTCACTGAAACGTGTAGTAGGATCCTTTTCGATTAATTTAACGTCATTTGAAATCAATTCATATTTTTCTATGTACTCTTTTTCTTCTTGATATACTACAACTTGTTTCTCTTCACTTAGCAACTCTGATGAAATGTATTTTTCCATTTGTTTTTGTAACATGGGTATATCCTCCTGAATTTGGTGCCTTACCGGCCTTAGGGGTAAGGCATCCATTTTGTACATTCACTTTTTAGCGAGTACGCCTTCTACCTCTCGTTGAATTGCTTTTGGATTGCCTATCATTAGACTTTCTATTTGAAGAAAACGGTGCAGCCTTCTTTCCTTCTCTTCTACTACCTTCAGAGCGTTTATTTTCGTTTTTTTGCTCACTTGCTCTCTCATAATCTTCACGATCAGGGATACTTACGCCCTTAATCACTTGTATCTCGAATTTTTGATGAATCCCTTTTTCAATCATTCGTAGGAACTCCATATCCTTAGGAGCCACTAAAGTAAAGGCAACCCCGTCGCCACCTGCACGGCAAGTTCGACCAATCCGGTGAACATAGCTTTCCACATCTTGTGGGATGTCATAGTTATAGACATGTGTTACCCCTTCTACATCAAGTCCCCTTGCAGCAACGTCTGTGGCAACTAAAAATTGTGTTTTCGCTTCACGAAATCGTTTCATTGCTTTTTCACGTTTGGACTGTGTTAAATCACCATGCAGCTCGTCTGATTCATACCCGTTAGCAATCAATGCTTCGTGTAGCTTTTTTGCGCGAACTTTTGTTCGACAGAATATGATCGCTAAAAAAGGACGATGTTCTTCGATTAAATGCAGTAAAGTTGCTTGTTTTCTCCGGTCAGTGGTTTCAATCACAACTTGTTTGATCTCTTCAACCGTTACTTTTTTTGCCTTCACTTCGATGAACTCTGGCTCGTTCATATATTTTTTGGCAAGAGATTTAATTTCGTTTGGCATTGTTGCAGAAAACAGCATCGTTTGTCTAGATGGAAATGTTTCTTTAATGATGTCATCTACCTCTGGAAGAAAACCCATATGTAACATTTGGTCGGCTTCATCTAACACAAGCATCCTAATCGTTGAAAGATCAATCGTTCCACGGCGAATATGATCTAATAACCGACCAGGCGTTGCCACGACAATATGCTGAGCCCCCTTCAACTTTTTTAATTGATGCTCAACATCCTGACCCCCGTATACAGCTAATACATTGACACCCTCTACGTTCTCCATCATTTTCTTAATTTCTTTTGATATTTGCTGAGCTAATTCTCTGGTTGGGGTTAAAATAAGTGCCTGCACATCCGACTCGTTCACATCAATCTTCTCAAGAATCGGCAGAACAAAAGCCAACGTCTTACCTGTTCCCGTTTGTGCTTTTGCAATCACATCCTTCCCCTCAAGCACGGATGGAATCGTCCGTTCTTGGATGGGGGTTGGTTCTACAATACCTAATGACTTTAATGTATGGTTAATCTCTTTTCGAATACCCAGTTGTAAAAAATCTAGCAAGTTAATCACGTCTCTCTTCTTTTCATAATGCCTTTTAATTGTTCAACGGCTTATTTACTATAGCATATTGGTTAGTATTTACAGAGTGATTTGGAATATTTATTATTGTCACAGTGACGCCCCGAATTTTGTAGAACAAAAAGCACCTGACCCCCGACACAGTAAAGCATTACCGTGCTAGGGGACAGACACCAGAATATATTTCCTTAGAATTATAAAAAGTAGCCCCATTAAATAGGACTACTTCACGAATTTCGATTATTTTAATTTATAATCATATTTCTCTACTATCCATTTGGGTATTTCCATACGTGCCGTCATTAATGGATCGACAACCTGACAAATTCGTAAATCACCGACAAGTGATAAAAGCATTCCGGCCTCGTCTATTTCGATCCCTAGTTCGTTCACTAAAAATCGATGCATATTTACAGTTGCTGTTTTCGCAGCTTCATCTAATGTTTCTTCAGATGCAATCGTAATAATACTTTCTTCACTATCAAGCATTGGTAAAGGTAGTTCTTCACCTTTTAAAACATCTACTTTTACCGTTACTTCGCCTGGAATTTCAAGCCCACATATAACGATTTCCCCATCAGCCATCACTGCATGTAAATCTCCCATTGATAGGAGTCCACCTGACACATTTATTGGTAAGTATAATGTCGAGCCCTTGACGATTTTTTTGCAATCCATGTTTCCACCATGTGATCCAGGTGTACCCGTCGGAATTTCCTCGTCTTTAGGTGCTGTTCCTATAACACCAATCATTGGTTTAATCGGGATTTGTATTTTCTCATTAAAGATTGCTTTATCATCTTTTATTGAGATAATCTTTGTCGTCTCGCCAGTCACTATATCCCCTAGAACTCCAAGATTGGGGGCTGTTGTCATAACACCTTTATTGTCAATTTTTATATCAATAATTTTTACCTTTAAGGTATCACCGGGCTCAGCCCCATTAATATACAAAGGGCCTGTTGCCGGATTTATTTTATCCCATCCTACTGAACTAAATGGTTGATCTTCATTTTGAATTTGATTACTAAAGCAATCTAACGTCTGAAAAACGACAGTACTACCGGACTCTACTATTTTAACAGGTTTGTTTGTGGGAGACATGGTCAAAACTGATAGTTCCCTGCTGATATATTCCATAGTTCACCTCTTCTTTACCTTTATACAAAAGCCTTTACTTCTGATGTATTTCAGGATAGCTATAAGAAAGGAAAGTCGATAACCCGATCTCAACTATTTACGTAATTAAGTATCGACTTCCTTCTTACCTCCTATGAAATGGTCACCCTGCTGTCAGTGTATAGTTCACCTTACCATCAGGACTGATATCAATTAGTGCCCCTCTTAACATTCCTTGGTCATAGTCAGTGCCAGCGTTGATACAGACTGTTCTTCCTATATTGGTGACACCACGACTTTCGTGAACATTTCCATGTAAGGAGAGTAATGGCTGGTAGTTTTCAATCGCTTTCCGTACAGCCTTGCTTCCAACAGGTCCAGTTGCAAGTGAATCACCATCTAGAATAGGTTTTAAATCTGAATCATACTGAGTTCCTTGATCCAAGTCAGTGTCATATGGTGGGATATGAATATTAAATATACATTTATTCATATCCTTGACCTGTGAGGCTAATTGATTAATCTTCGTATCTAGTTCCTCTTCACTAAACTCACGTGGATACTTGAAGACGCTCGGCTTACCACCACCGACTGATAGAATTTCATAGCCATTTATCTCAATTATTTTCCCATCTCCATTTTGGACATGCCTTCCTGAGTTAAGAATTTCATCAAGGTAAAAATCATCAACGCTCCCTGGAATCATGATACATGGCACATCAATGGCACTGAACCGTTCGTCAGCAAGTGCAATCCACTCTTTTAACACTTCCACTTGTTTTTCTTGAATAATTAGCTCAGCATCTTTTTCATTTAGTTGATTTAATTTTTCTTCTGTAATAATTAGTGGGTAAAAACCAGCATCGCGCAGGTTTCTTTCTAAATCTGGTAGTTCACTAGACTTTTTCACCTTTACTGTTGAACCATAGTATTTACAAGTATAGACTCCCCGTTTTTCAACAACGGGAACAACCATCTTTCCTGTAAAGTCACCGCCATATATCATTAATTCTGCATGATAAAATTTAGCTGCATTCGTAAATTTCCTAAATGCTGTCTCTGCACCATGCAAGTCGCCTGCGTAGAATAATTTCAAGCCCTCACCCCATATCACTTTATTAGCATTTTTAAATAAGAATCAATCAGAAGGTATCTCTTGGAATTGTATATCGATATCAATACCTTTTTTGGCATGTGAACGCTTCATAATGAAATAGATGATAATTGGAATTAACATTAATAACAATGAAACAATAATCATCGTAAATGGTAGGTCGCCCCTAAAGAATGGGATTAATAGGTAGTAACAAATTGAAACACTAATCGCAGTTGTTAACCAACCAAGAATCGTAATGAGATGAACACCAAAGATTTTTGTTTTTACAACAGGTGGTGAGGAGTTAAATAAAATTTTCTTTCTCGTTGTAAAGACAATCCCAGCGATTCCTAAGAAAATCCATGCTAAGAACCATGTGAAAATGGTATAGGCAATATTTGCAGTCCAAGATGGAACAAAAATATCAAGCATTAAAAACACCCAAGCACCAGCAATTACTGTTCGTAACGCGTAAGTAGGAGAATTCGTTTTTGGATTAAGCTCCATGAATTTTTTTGGAATTAAACGATCAAATGACCATGCAACGAAGTTTCGAGAAGGACCAAAGCCTAAACCTGCTGCTGAGCCAAATGTTGCAACTGCAAAGGCAACTGCAATTAAGAAAATGAAAATCGGACTCTTTGTCATGATTCCAATCATGATTGTAATAAACGGATCGTATCCTTCAAACGGATAGGCCTCATGACCGGCATTGTAAAGGTAATATAAGCTGTTCGACCAAATGTCTCCAAAGTTCACATAGCTCATTCCGTAGAAAACAGCCCAGATGACCATTAAAATAGCTAATGAACCAAATAATGCCAATAATTGAGATTTTTGGACATTACGAACTTCCCCTGCAAGATTTGCACCAAAGGTTGAACCAAGGGTATTAAGAATGACATACGTAGAACCCGCCATTAAGGTTGCTCCAAATAAGAACTCTGTTGTATAACCATCCTGTTTGGCAATCGTTATAACGTCTGAGTAATTTAACCCAGTAAGTTGAGTAAAATTAGCAGCAAATGTTCCTTGCCCAGTTATCAAGTTAGCAATTATAAATACAACTGCTCCAACAAGGGTTGCACTTAATGTAATATAAGCTAAGCGGACCATCCACTTTGTTCCCTTATAGTAGATATAATAGATGAATAATAAAAAGGCTGTACCAATAATTGCATGCATGTACTTACTGTCAAAAAACTCTGCCAAACCTAACCATGTAGCGTTATTCCCATTAATGAGAGACATCGAGTAGAAAAATTCGACAATGGACCATTTTATGATCCAGTTTAGTAGAATTCCTGTCCATGAGATTGAGGTAAAAGTTATCATAAAGCTAGCCATAAGACCTAATGAAGGATGTAATATTCGGCTAATGTAAATGTATTCTCCTCCAGACCTTGGCATAGAAACTGAAAACAACCAATACAAACCTGCAATGATAAACATTTGTGAAACTGCCAAAATAGCCCAAACCATATGTGCTCCTGGATATAAAAATGGGGCCCACATAATATAAACTAGGGCAAACATCAAACCAGGATTTGCTGCTGAATAAATCATTGTATCAATAGGACTTATCTGACGGGCAGTTCCTCCAGTTGACTTCTGTTCGAACAATGCGAGACCAGCTTTTGACATTTCCTCACCCTACTTTCTTCAGATCTTAACTCACTTACCGACCTTAACTGCTTCTTTATCTTTATCCTCGCCTCCCTGCAATTTTTTTGATTGTCCTCTAGATCTATAATATTTGTTTAAAACCTATTGTAAGGGCTTACATTTATTTAAATTGTCGTTTTTTCCAGGTAATTTTTAGCTAAAGGATCCGTTTCAATCGTAAATCGGTCCCCGAGTTCTCTCGTCAAATCATTATCGCGACTTCCTACCCATGCAATTAATTGCAATCTTCGCATCATAATAAAGGTTGGTATTTCTTGTTCCTCTTCTATTGACAGAGAACGTACCTTACGATATCCCTTTATCCAAGAAGCTACTAAAGAAGGTAAATAGGACTTATGTTCGATAAAGCTTAAGGAGGTAGCCAAATCATATAGATACCATCCAAAACCACAATCATCAAAATCAATTACCTTAATCTCTTCACCTTCAACAAGTAGATTGGCTAGTCGCAAATCTGAATGAATTAAACCATATCTACTGTGGTCCTTCCCAAATCGGTCTAATCTCTCTTTAATCTTGAGTGAAACTTTCTCATATAATTCAAGCCTCTCCGGAGTAATTCCTAGCCCATTCTGCCATCTTCCCCATTTAGGCTCTGGTCCTAAAATCGTGTCGTAATCCCACGTTAATCTAGTTATATCTCTTAAGTTTTGATGATGGTTTTGACTATGTTCATGCAATTGTGCCGTAATTTTACCAAGGATTTCAAATTGGCTAATCAGTTTCCTTTCGTTATCTTCCTCTGGAGCACTGCCTTCTAGGAAAGTGAAAAGGGTACAGTTGAAAACCTCATTTTCGTGTTTGACGGTTTGAACATACTCCTGATTATCCCCGGGAATGGGAAGTGATACTGTAATTTTAGTGTGTTGTCCAATAGACTCTAATAATTTGAGTTCACTTTCAACCTCAGACTTTGTATGATATCCAGGTCGTCCCACCCGTAAAATATACTTTTGTTTTGTTTCTGCTGGCTTATGAACTAAGTAAGTCGCATTTTCCGAGTAATTTAATAAATCAACTTTACTTCCAGCAAGAAACGAGAAATGCTGAATTGCATTGTTTGCAATTTGATTAAATTTTTCTATGGGATCCTTTAAGGACTCATCTGAAGAATGGCTCATTTATGATTCTCCTTTCATTCTAGACTGTCATTCGCTTTAACTAGATTACTAGAAGCTTGTTAGATGTCTTCTGCAATTAGCAATTCCACTTCCTTTTTAGCAAGAATTTTCTTCCACTCTTGTGGACATTCCTTATCTGTAATGATCATTGATATCTCTGATAAGGTACACATTTGAGCAAAAGTCGTTTGCCCGAATTTGGTATGATCACCCAGAATGATTACCTCGTCCGAACGCTCTATCATTTTTCGAGAAACACTCGAGCCACTGATATCATAGTCAGTAATTCCGTTTGTTAGGGAGATTCCCCCTGCAGAAATGAATGCCTTGTTTGCCTTCAGCATTTCTAGCATCCGTTCGGATAACGGTCCACTCGTATATTTTTGGCTTCGTCTAAATTCCCCACCAGTAAAAATCACACGTCCTTTAAAATACTCAATGGCAAGTAGCATGACTGGAATAGAATGTGTAATTAACGTGACATTCGTTTTATTGGCTAAATGTGGCACAATTTCTAAAGGAGTCGTACCATTCCCAATCATAATAACGTCACCATCTTCAACTAGATTAGCTGCCGCCTTACAAATGGATTGTTTTTCTTTTTTATGAATGGTCGTTTTCTCATCGAAAGGCAACTCCCTAATTTGCGTCTTCGTTTTGATTGCTCCACCATACATTTTCTTCAGAATTCCTTCCTTTTCTAGCCGATCTAAATCACGGCGAATTGTTTCATCAGAAACCTGAAGCTGACTGGCTAACTCTCGAACGTATACCTTTTCTTCCTTATTTAATTCTGCTAAAATTGTGGATTTTCGTTCTTCGAAAGATACTGACATTTATAAATCACCTACTATAACATGACATAAGGTATAGAGTATAATGTTTAATGGAGTCTTTTAGTTTTCTGGTAATATTTGACCACCGTCTACGATAATTGTTTGACCTGTGATAAAACCTGCTTCCTTGGTTGCTAAAAATAATGCTGCATAGCCAATATCTTCAACTTTACCAAGCTTTTTCATTGGAATGGATGCCGCCATTTCTTTTAAATACTCATCCCCCATGCCTTCTAGTCCTTCAGTTAAAATATTTCCTGGCAAGACTGCATTAACGGTAATGTTCTCACTTGCTAATTCCAGTGCTGCTGTTCTCATAAATCCTAGTTGAGCAGCCTTACTTGCCGCATAATGAGACCATCCTGGATATCCTGTAACAGGACCTGTAATAGATGAAGTAATAACAATCCGACCATATTCGGCTTGCTTCAGGTATGGAATGCATGCCTGTACGGCGTGAAAAGTCCCTTTAACGTTCGTATTCATGACAAGATCCCAATCTTCATTAGTCATATCCTCAAGATTTGCAGAAGGAAAAATCCCGGCATTCGAACATAATACGTCAATACTTCCAAACTTTTCATAGACGTTTTTCATTACATCGCCCATTGATTCACGATCTGTTACATCACCACCAACTGCAAATGCATTCCCATTATCACCAGCTAATTCAGTGGCACAAGCTTCTGCTGCTTCAAGATTACGGGCTACAACTACAACATTTGCTCCCTGCTTTGCAAAAGTAGCTGCGATTCCCTTTCCAATCCCCTTACTACCACCAGTAACAATTACCGTTTTTCCCATTATTGATTGATACACTTTACCATCTACCCCCTCTTAAACTAGTAAAGAACTAATAACCACACCATCATGAAGGAAAAATGTCTGTACTCTATGGTTGTTGTGTAATGTTGTGGATTTTAAACTTAGTTATTTGTATGCCCCTAAAATACCTAATATTCTCAAAATTGTTACAAGTCATATTGAAAGGCTGCGTTTACATTTTGATTAGAATTGTTATGTTTTGAGGGTCACTTTTATAAAGTAGGAATTGTAGGAGTGCCAATAGGATAAGGATAATATCTCCTTTCCCTATAAACTTATGAAATTATGTTTATAGTCCTTTTTACATCACTTGCAGATTTATCCAGAAGTTTCGTTTCCTCATCTGTTAGAGGAAGCTCTATGATTCTTTCAATTCCCCTTCCACCTAATACTGTTGGAACGCCAAGATATATATCATGGTAGCCATATTCTCCTTCTAGGTAAGCTATAGCTGGTAATACACGTTTTTTGTCTTTGACAATGGCTTCTGCCATTTCAACTAAAGAAGTAGCTGGGGCATAATAAGCACTTCCACTTCCGAGAAGGCTTACAATTTCTCCTCCTCCGTTTCTAGTTCTTTGGATAATCGCTTCAATTTGTTCTTCCGCCATAATTTGATTCAATGGAATTCCGCTTACATTGGAATAACGAATCAGCGGTACCATACTGTCTCCATGACCTCCAAGTACAAATCCTGTTACATCTTCCACTGATATTTGTAAAGCCTCTGCTACGAATGTATTGAATCGAGCGGTATCAAGAACACCCGATTGGCCAATCACACGATTCTTAGGGAAGCCCGTAGTCTTAAAACATGTATATGTCATAGCATCTACCGGATTACTCAGGACAAGGACATAACTGTCTGGTGCGAATTCTTTAATCTTCATTGAAACGGTGACCATAATGTCTTTGTTTGTTAACACAAGATCTTCACGAGACATGCCAGGCCTTCGTGCAATACCTGCAGTAATAATAACCATGTCAGCATCCTTAATTTGAGAGTAATCGGACGTCCCTTTAATCGAAACGTTAAATTTCTGAACAGGTCCAGATTCAAGCATATCTAGTGCTTTTCCTTGTGTTGGTTTCTCCATCTCTGGTACATCCACTAATACAATATCACCTAGTTCTTTCTGGGCTAACATAAGTGCACATGTTGCTCCTGTGAATCCAGCTCCAATGACAGCAAACTTTCTCCGTTTAAAGGTTTTCATCTTTATTTACCTCAATTCTTTAAAAACTACTCTATCGTTTCATTTTCATCATAATCCTTTTTATATCATTTATTACCCTTATTCATTTCATCTTTCTGTCCATTAGAACCTTCAACTATCATCTATATTTCCTTTTTCTCCATATCTATGTCATCATTATTACTGACTGGTTTACTCTTTTTAATAAGCTCCATTGTTTCAACATCTGGGTGGGGAATGACTAAATAGGACACTACTGCACCAAATCGATTTGCCGTTTCTCTTCCGACCTCTATTGCAGCTTGAACAGCACTAACATCGCCTTCTACTAAAATAGTAACAAGAGCTGCATCCACCTTCTCCTGACGGACTAGCGTTACATCGGCCGCCTTCACCATTGCATCCGCTGCTTCAATCGAGGCAATCAGTCCCCTCGTTTCGATCATCCCTAGTGCTTTCCTCATTTTTATACCCACCCTTATGATTCTATTTTTTACCATTCATTACGTAATCTATTTTTCCTATCGTTTTAGCTTTGAATTTGTGAAACAACTTTCTGAACAAGTAACTGTAACTCTTTCCTATCAATAGTGTTATTATCAAACGTAAGATTTCCTAAAACACTTTCAACAACCTCTTGCACCTTATTATCAAATGTGGCAATTGATCGAGATGACTCATTGGATTCTTGTGGAATTGTAACTTCTTTAGTGGAAAAAGCTAATCTCTTCACATTCATAAGATGCCTTACGGAAATATTATCTCCCGTAATATTACCCCCATATGATCCACAGCCTAAGGTAAAGGAAGGCTTTAGACCAGTAGTTGCCCCAACTGCTCCCATTGTAGATAAAGTATTCACAATGATACGAGACACAGGCATTTCATTTGCAAATTCTTCGGCAATTTGATTTTCGTTCGTATGGATTGAAAGACTATGCCCTCTTCCACCAAGGTCCAACAAACCTTTGCAAATTTCCTTTGCGTTCTCCTTATTAGCTGCTGTAAAAAGGGCAAGAACAGGTGACAGTTTTTCGATTGAAAATGGCGCTGACTTTTCAAGACGACTCTCTTCCGCGATGATTACACGGGTATCTACAGGTACTTTAATTCCGGCCATCTGTGAAATTTCTACCGCAGACTTTCCTACAATTTCTGGATTAAGCTGTCCAATAACGGGTGAAATAATCTTTTCCATCTTTTCTTTTTCTTCGCTTTCAACAAAATGGACTTTATTCTTTTTCAGTTCTCTAATTGCCAATTCCTTCACATGTTGATCAACTACAAGTGCTTGCTCCGTTGCACAAATTGTCCCATTATCAAATGTTTTACTATCGACAATATTTTTTATAGCTTTTGCCACATTCGCCGTTTTCTCTATATATACAGGTACGTTACCTGGTCCAACACCGTACGCTGGCTTTCCCGAACTATACGCCGCCCGAACAAGACCGATACCACCTGTTGCTAAAATGACATTGGTTAACTTGTGTTTCATTAGTTGTGTAGTTGCTTCTAATGTTGGGTTTGTAATCCAACCAATTAACCCCTCCGGTGCCCCAACCTCAATAGCTGCCTCATTACACACCTTTAATGCTTCAATCGTGCAATTGGTTGCCCGTGGATGGGGACTTACAACAATCCCATTTCCACTTTTTAAGGATATCAACGTTTTAAAAATGGCAGTCGAAGTAGGGTTTGTCGTTGGAATGATTGCTGCTACAACTCCAAAAGGATAAGCAATTTCCGTTATTTTTGCATGATGGTCACGATGAATAACCCCAATCGTTTTTTCATCTTTTATAGATTCGTAGACATTACGAGAACTGACTTCATTTTTCATTTTTTTATGCAAGACAACACCCATTTTAGTCTCTTCCACGGCCATCTCTGCAAGTCTTTCTGATGAACGAAAAGCAGCATCAGCTACGTTTTTTACAATCCGATCTATTTGCTGTTGTGAGAAAGTCTCGTACACCTTTTGAGCGCGATGCGCCTTATTCAATGCATTTCTCATTTCCTGGATTGACAGAACGTCCTTGTCCAATCGCATTTTCTATCCTCCCCTCTACTAATGCTTGGTTTTGAATCCTTCACCTCTTGAAGAATGAGCATCAGTATTTTTGTATCGAAATATCCATCTACCACCTTTGGGTGAGAGGTCAGAGATCTAGCTATTTATTATCATTCGATAATCAACTGATTAATGGTTAGATTATCCGCACAATGGATGACGGAATACGCAACGAGAGCACCTGTCCGTTCAGCTACCTGTTTTCCAGCCTCAATTGCTAGTTTTACCGCGCTGACATCTCCAGTAATATACGTTGTAACTAGCGCTGGGTCCGTTTTATTTAGTTGAAATACTGCTACGTCTGCGGTTTTAAGCATCATATCCGTTGCTTCTATTGTCGTTGCAATTCCTAACGTCTCTATCATCCCAACAGCTATTCCCACTGATTTCACCCTTTCTGATCTTCTGGGTCAATAATTCCAATAATGATTGCATCAATTGGTACAGGCCGTTCGAGAAAGGTCGATGCTGATGTTCCTCTTGTTATGATTACTTTATCTCCTGCTCCAGCACCAATCCGATCAACTGCTACGAGAATTGAGTCAAATATGGTATCTTTTGAGTCTAAAGCATCTATTTTCACCTTTAGTAATTTTACTCCTGTTAATCCTTCCTCTTTTCTAGTGGCCCATATGCTACCTATCACCGTTCCAATGACCATTCTTTAAGCCTCCTAGGCTGTTAACTATTTTTCAATTAGCCACATATACCTAATAAGAAATAGTAATACCACGTTCTTTTGCTTTATCTATTGCAAGTGGGGTGATAATCATCCCGGGTTCAACAATAAGCTGACTACTATTGAAATTCTCCATATCTACTTCCGTAATTAATGTTTTAGTTGGTTCCACTTTCTTTTTACTACTAGACTGCATAACTGGTTGGAGCTCCTCCAGAACTTTAAACGACACTCCAAATTTTTCAATCATTTCCTTATAAGCATTGATTTTTTCTATATATACAGCATATTTGTGTAACGTTGTATTAGCCTGTAATAACTTCTCCAAGGAAGGTTCAAGTACAAATATAATCGGTATTTCATGATACATTAATTGTGAAAAAAGCTTACTTTCTGGAGTATCGGTTAACCCAAGCGCAGCCCTAACTAGGGTATCTTGGTTAACATGGATAAAAGCAGCTTGTTGTATATTCGTATAAGATTGCTGTTCTGAAGGGTTTGCTTTTATGACATTCCAATAACGTTGTAAATAATGTAGATCATCTTCTAGAGTTTTTGTCTCATTATACATAACAAGAAGACTTGGCTTAGATTTAAAATGCCCAGGCTCAACTTGGCTAATAATTTCTTCTACGATTCTTTCAATCATCTTTGAATCTATCATCGTACGTCACCTGAATGAACTAGTTCCCCAAATTCACCAGTACGAATATTTGCAGCATTCGCCTCGTCCGTATCAATATGCATCTCGAGAACGTAATTTGGTGATATACGCACCTTTACCTTTTCAAAAGAAATAGGTCTATATTCATTTCTTATTTTTATACGTACAAAATCCCCATCCTGAACTCGGAACCTGTTTGCATCATTTGGAGACATATGAATATGAGCTTTGGCGATAATAAGACCCTTTTCCATAAAGATACTTCCTTTTGGGCCAATGATCGTAAAAGGAGACGAGTGTTCAATATTACCGGACTCTCTAATAGGTGGTTTCAATCCTAACTTTATAGAATCCGTTATACTTACTTCGACCTGTGTATGTTTTCTAAATGGACCTAGTATCCTCAGGTTTTGAATGCTTCCCTTCGGCCCTGCAATTGTCACAGTTTCATTTGCTGCAAATTGACCAGGCTGTGAAAGGTTCCCTTTTTTTGTAAGGGAACCTGTTTTTCCGAAAAGCGTTGCAAAATCTTCTTTTGTTAAATGACAGTGTCGGCCTGAAACACCGATTGGGACAAGTGTATCGTCTTTTTGATACTTATTTTTTGAATGAGTTAGTTCTTTTACGATACTATCTACTAAATGATCAATCTCGCATTTTTTCATTTAGTACCACCTCGAAAAAAATTATTTGCTCTCTCCTGTTACCGGTAAGATCCCAATTAATTCATTATGAGGGCGAGGAATGACATGTACAGAGAGAAGCTCTCCGACTCGTTGTGCTGCTGCACTACCCGCTTCAGTAGCAGCTTTTACAGCACCTACATCACCTGTAACAAGAACAGTAACTATCCCGCCTCCAACATGAACCTTACCGACAATATTTACATTCGCCGCTTTTACCATTGCATCTGCTGCCTCAATTGATCCTACAAGTCCTTTTGTTTCAATCATTCCAAGAGCGCCGTTTAATCCTGACATATCTATATTCCTCCATTATTTATATTTTTTATTATTTACTATCAATAGTTGGTAAATTTCACCATAGACGTGTTGTTATTCGACCCTTTACTACTAATGGTGCCTCCAAAATTAGAAGTTAAATTGGAAATATGGGCCCATTCATCTATTTCCTTCTCTGATAGAGCCACATCATATTGTCTATCACCATTTTTTTCCTTAACCCCACTACCATTAGTAAAATGTAGCATGTTCCACTCTGTTATTTCGGTGTCAGTAAGCGGTATTGAATATTCCAATTGTTTTTCCATCATGCCCATTTTCTTTAGTACAAGTTTTGTTATCTCCTCAATTAATGCTTTATCCATCTCTTCACCTCTTATTACTTGGCGGGAAAACCAATGTATTGGTGTTCCTTTTACCATTTCGGCTTTTACTTAGATCTAAAAGGGCTTTATTTTACTCCACATATCATCCTCCTTAATAGAGAAAAATTAATTGACAAACGCTAGTTGTCTAGAAGCCTCTTTTATGCTCTTTTCACAGCGTTCTAACAATTCATCACAATATTTTTTATCTAATAACAAACCTGGCTTGAACTGCAGCACTTTTGTATCAAGCATCGAATAAATTGCCCAAACACCGTTGTTGTAGAGATGTCGCATAACATCCTTAGCTGCATCTTTTTCGCGAAACTCAAGACCCATAATAACCCCAAGCTGACGGATTCCAACGAAATAATCTGGATATCTATTTTTTATTTGTTCTAATCCTGTCCTCAAATAACGCGATACATATTCTACATTTTTTATAACCTCCGGACGTTGGGAGATCTCTAATACTTTATCCGCAACAATACATCCCAGCTCTGCCCCACCAAAAGTAGAAATATGTGCAAGACCATCTTCATTCATCCAACCACCCGCACGTTCGCTTACAATAGTTGCTGCAATAGGATAGATCCCTCCACTTAGTCCTTTTGCAGTGACAAGAATATCAGGTTCTACCCCATAATGTTCAATTGCCCATAACTTACCGCTTCTCATCAAACCAGTTTGGACCTCGTCAGCTACATAAAGTGAACCATATTTTTCACAAAGCTTCTTCACACTTTTTAAGTAGCCTTCCTCTGGCATCGGAAAACCATATGTCGCTGGTACCGTTTCAATTACGACACAAGCTACATCTTCTTCATAAAGTGCTTTTTCCATTTCTTCAAGATCATTGAATGGAACTTGTTTAAATAATCCTGGCTCTCCCTGACTTAAAAAAGGACCAGAATATCGAATGTGTCCTAGTGAGACCGCCAACCCACTATGCCCATGGTATCCATTTTGGATGGAGACCACTTTTTTCCGTTTTGTTGCATACCGAGCACATTTAATCGCGGCATCTATTGCTTCACTGCCTCCAGATGCAAAAATTGAATAGCGAACACTATTTGGAGTGGAACGAGAAAGCGATTCTGCTAATTTTGCACGTCCGATTGCTGGAAAATGGTGGTTTCCAATATCGAAGTCTTCCATTGATTCTGTTAAGGTCTGTATAATTTCTGGATTTCGATGTCCCAAATTAAATGTTCCTCCATTTAAATGAAGGTTCATTAGTTCTTTACCGTGCATATCAAACACATAATAGCCCTCACGTTTACCCATCACAAAGTCAATACCATCTTCCTGCCATTGGCGGGTTTTACCTGGATTCCATGACTGTATTGATCGATCTAAAACTTGTTTTTTTGTCATATTTACGTTTACCATTTGATTTAACACCTTCGTTCAATTTAATATTTTTTGTTATCTACCAACCATGTATTTTATGTCAAGCGAATCTAGTATTTTGCCTCACCATTCAGTTTATAGCGATTTGACGGTTTGGATGTTTAATTAATGCCTCTCTGATTGCGCTATCATGAACGTTTAGATAAAAACTGTTCATTCGATCTTCAAAATCTACTACAACACAGAATTTAATGTAGTCTAGTACTCTTACAAATTTAGTGCCACTTAAAGATCAGAATTCCTCTTTTTCCCAAAAAAGATTGATATTAATAACACCTACCCCCTAAGTAAGAAAATGAAGTGGCCAGTATCAATTTGAGGTTTTATTTGAACTTTTGTTGTTTTATTTTGATTTTATGATTTACTAACAGAAGATATTCGGAGATTGTCCAACATTTTAAGAATTTACACAGTTGAGCTGTAGGTGTAGAGGTGCGTTTGTTAGCTTCTTACGGTGACGATTTTGCACTTTACATGAAAAACGGCACAACGAGGGGTAAAATGAGCTACCCGTTGTGCCTTGAAATACTTTCTTCTGAATATGAAATAGATTGAATTGGCATGTATAGGAGTGTCCTTTCCTTTAAATTCATTATTGGTGGATGACTATATAATCCTTTATCGCTGTTTTTTAAAGTTTGTTGTATTTCTTCATATTAAAAGGGAACTTCCAATTATTAAAGTTCCCTTTGTTCTTAGTCCTCCTAATATGTGAGCGATTTTACAAATCTACTTTCATGTCACGCAATGCACCTTGTTTAACGTATTTTATTAGTTTAGCAGCCTCATCTCGAACACGTTTTCTTCCTAATTCGGATAAAAACCAGTTATCCTTTCTGGTGAAAGTATCATCAGCTGGACATAACGTATAGGTGATCCAACTAGGCATATATGTTTGTAATGTCAGATGTAATCGTTTCATATGGTAAGATGTCGTTACTACCAAAATTCGTTTGATCCTGTATAGATGAAATTCTCTGTTTAATACGAATAGAGAGGCTAATACATTTTCTAGTGTGTGCAATGACTGATCCTCAAGTAGTATATCTTTTTCGGAAACCCCTAACGCGATGGCTTCTCTTTTCATCGAATCTGCTTCTGAGAAATCACTTTCGTTCCACTTCACACCACCAGAAAACAATAGTTTATTGGCTCTACCTTGTTTATATAATTCTACTGCTTTTGGTACGCGATATTTAACGGCTTTACTGCTACCTGCGACCAATATACAATCCCCGTTCGCGAAATCATCTTCTATATCCGAAAATAAAAGCTTGGTCACTTGTGCGTCTGAGAGTTTTTCAACCTCTAACTCAGACAGATACATTTACATGTTTCCCCCCTTTACATAGTTACCCTATCTAAAATATACCACATTTTGGAAGCTTAACAGTATGTACAAATGAATCAATAAAAGTAAAACCATTAAATAGACCAGTAAACATCCTAAAAAATTAGCGAAAAAGGTTGATAATCTCTTGCATAGAAAGACAGTTTAAAAAAATGAGTATTACCGAATGTAAATTGTTATTTTTCGAAGGAAAAAGGATAATAACAATATAATTAACAAACTTGTTAGCACACAAAACAAGAACGAATTAGCAACAAACAAAAACGCTCAGATTATTTCTGAGCGTTTGTTGATAATGTTTATTTTGCAGACATTTACTGCAAGTGTAATATTTACGCGTTGAGTCTTTATAAAAATGAAAGTGGAATTGAAAAATCATGGAATTAAAACATAGTTTTTTACATTCCAATCGTGTTCGTGATTCTATGAATTGTTTGATTACTAATGAAACATTAAATTCATCGTGTTAATAAATAAAGCAGCTGTAATTACGATTATCACTACGAATTTCCAATTCCACTGCATTAATTGGAAAGGTCGAACTCCTATTAAATTACCCGCTACTAACGATAAGACTGATAACGGGGATAATTGGGAAGCTAGTGAATAACCGACTGTAATTGTAATAGCAAATAGTGTTCGGTCTAAGCCTAATAAATCCGGAGAAATGCTTGTTGCAATAATAACCATTAATATCAGTGGGTGAATCCCAAGTAATGATGGAACTAGTATCAATAAAATGATCAAAAATATCGTAATTAAGGGTGAAATACCAGTTGAAGATGAAAGAAACTCAGATAAGTAATCAGGCACCTTCGTTAGTTGCATCATTTTTGAAAGAATAATAGCAGAAATGATTAAAAACATGTGATTGTATATATTTGGCAAGGTATTATTTTTGTAGTTTACTATTTCTTTCTTGAGTTGTGTGAATTTCCTTACAAATAATAACCATAAAATTGGTACTGTAAACGCTATTAGCGTAACAATAATGATAAAGCTTGTATGGAGAATTCGTTCTAATAAAATAACACCAATAAATATACTTGTGAACCCAATAAGTAACTGTATCCCTAAGCGATGATTCATAGGTTTTTGTGTTTTTCTGGAATTTTCATCCCTTTCGATGGTTAAGGCTGTTTCGTCTTGAGCGGCGACTAATTCTTGTCTGCTACTTAACGAAAGTCTGATAATAATAATCATTAAAAAAAGAAAGGCAAGAATTATTCCATAAAATATAAACGGTAATAGAGATAAACCCAAGATACTTAATACAATCGCTACTCCATTAATATACGGAGAGAATAGTAGAGGAATAGCAGAACCCTGAATAATCATTTCACTTGCAAGCCTCTTATTTTCTTGCAACTTCAACTTAAATAAATCTTTTACGATATATAAAGCTCCTATTGTCATGAAATACCCTAAAATAGCTGATAATCCGGCGATCATTGTATAAGTGAATGTTTGATTTTTTAAATAACGATCGGCTAATCCTTCGAAATACTCAATATACCCTCCACCCCGTATTGGTATGGATAATAGCGGTGCGGAAACAAATAGACATATATAAGTTAAACTTTCTGTTATTGCATTACTCCAGAAACTATAGCCTCTTCCACTATTGAAAAATATTATATGACTTATAAGCAATAGCAACATTACCATTATTTTCGGCATCATAGACATACTTGGTAACGAGATGATTATGGCGATGAAAGCAGCGATAATGATGAGAAAATCTGGCACAGCTGCTACAAAGGAATTGACAATAAAAGAAATGGCCAAAAATAAGAATAGATATGCCCTGCATGTAGACAAACTTTGCTTACTCAATTTCTCCCTCTATTCTATCTACTAATGATGGTTACTATAAGGTACTTAATCTTTTAAAATTGTCTTCGATATTGTTCCATCTAATTCTTCATACTTAAAATATTGAATTGTTTGATATAATTCTTTCCGTGTTTGCATATGATTCAAAGCATTTTTTTGGCTACCTGTTTCCTTAATTAATTGATATACTTCTTCAATGGCTTTTGATGCAACGCGTAAGGAAGTGACAGGGTAAATAACCATTTTGTATCCCCATTCTTCAAATTGCTGTGCTGTTAGGTATGGCGTCTTACCAAACTCCGTCATGTTGGCAAGTAAAGGAACATCCGTTTCCTCTGCAAACCTTTTGAATTCTTCTTCTGTTTCTAAAGCTTCGGGGAAGATAACATCTGCACCTGCATTGATATAAGCCTTCGCTCTCTCTATAGCTGAGTCTATCCCTTCAATCGCTTTGGCATCTGTTCGTACAATAATAACCATTCGACTATCAGCATTCCTAGCAGCCATAATTTTCTGAACCATCTCTTCCTTTGTCACCAGTTTCTTCCCATTCAGATGTCCACATTTTTTTGGTAAGTCTTGATCTTCCATTTGAACAGCAGCTGCTCCTGCCTCGGCCATTTCCAAGATTGTCCTGGTAACGTTTAATACACTTCCGTAACCGGTATCAATATCAACAACAATCGGTAAACCAGTGGCTCTGCTAATTTCTCTTGTTCTTGTAGAAAGTTCAGATAAAGTGGTAATACCTAGATCAGGAAATCCCATGCTCGCCGCAAATGCAGCCCCCGATAGGTAGATAACTTTAAAGCCTGCTTGTTTAGCCAATAGTCCTGCCATGGCATCATGAGCTCCTGGAATTTGTATAATCCCATTCTTACTCTTAAGTAGGGAGCGTAATTCCGTTATGGGATCCGACTCACTTTTTCTTGTTAACCAACTCACTATACACCCCTGCTTTCCTAAACATGTTTAGGTATGAATAGCTCACCCTTCATTATTTTTCTGGCTGTCCGATCCATTCCTACAAATGCAATGTCTTTTCTGTCCTCTGTCAAGGAGACGCGAACGTTTACTATACCTTCCGGGTGGCCAATTCTAACCAATCGCTCATCTATTTCATGCATCTTACCATTACATTTGTTTGGAACCGTTCCTTTCAATACTAGAGCAGCAGCTAAATTGTACAATCCGCTTGCAGCAAAGGTTCTATGAAATCTTCCCATTGAAACCATCTTGGCACATATATCAACTTCTTCTTTCTTTATTTCTCTTCCATCCCTTGTAACATAATCCTGTGGTTCCATAACAATTGCAATCTTTGGAATAGATGGTAGATTTCTTCCCTCTTCTAGTGTCTCAACTATATTTGAGGCTACCGCAGCTCTACAACGTATTTCCTCTAATACATATTGCAGTTCAGAATTTCTATCTAAATCACTATAAAGATCATTAGCTGTTAAACCAAGCGAATCTGCTGATACATAGACAAATGGATTAATAACATCGACAAAGGAAGTCTCGTAGATTGATTGATTTACCTTTAACATGATGGTTGCCTCTGAAGGTAGAGTTTTACCTGTTTTGCAACCTCCTGGATTGAGAATATCAACAATAACCTTCGCACCAGGAGTCACAACACCAGGCATTAAATAGTCACCTGAAACCTTCGCTTTTCCATTTAACACAGGAACCTGCAACCTAAACAATTTCTTAATATTCGTGTTATAAACAGAAACTGTTACTACACTACTATCCGTATCTGTTATTACTAATCCCTCATCAATAGCAAAAGCACCCACTGCGGCTACTAAATTTCCGCACGTTCCATGATCATCTACTATTTCTTCACCTATTCCAATTTGGTAAAAAGTATAATCAACGTCTGCCTCTTCGTAAGTTGATGGTGCCACAACAACCACTTTACTAGTATGTGAAGTGCCACTTCCTAACCCATTAATTTGCGAAGGGTTGTAAGCATCAATTCCGTGGATAAAAATTTTCCTTTGTAGGTCTAGATCCTGAGGTAAATCTTTTTTCTGAAAAAAAAGACCTCGACTTGTCCCGCCGCGGTACACAGAACAAGCGAGAGAAAATTGACTCATTTTTATACCAGCTCCTAGGAAAGATTATTTTTGAGGGCTATAAAGATATTCCATTAATGAATAATCATCTGGTTTTCTGTTTTCCATAATATAATCCCTCATTAAAATAGTTGTTGGATCTTCGGCATGTATGATGTCTCCCATTTTCCGAGCCATCCCTTGTACTTTCGTTGCCCGCGGAATTCGCTCTTCTTGATACGCCTGAAGAGCCTTTTCGTAGTTGTCTCCAAACATTTGAAACTTCTCCACTATTGAATCTGCATCCTCAAAACTTTGACATGCCCCCTGTGCTAGATATTGAACCATGGCATGTGCCGCATCACCAAGTAACGTCATCCTGCCTTGTGTCCAATTATAGATAGGGTTACGGTCAAACATCGGCCAACGTCGCTGCCTGTGCATAAAGGTCACAGCTCTCCTAACGGTTTCACAACTTGTACTAAATCGTTCATCTAGTTCTTCTGGCGTTCCCCACTTATCGTTATTTTCATTTCCCTTCTGATATTTGGAGGTTTTAAATACAGCCACTTGATTAAAAATTTCCTTTCTTCGAAGTGCGTATTGAACCAGGTGTATATTTGGGCCGATCCAAGTTAATTTTTCATCTTCTTTAATGTCGACGTCTCTTGCTATTTCTTCTATTGGTACTGTTCCCCTGTACGCAACATAGTCAGAAAAGACTGGTTCATCTTCAGATCCAGCAATGATTTCTCTTGTTTTAGATTTAACACCATCAGCCCCGATTACAACTTCACTCTCATAACTAAGTCCATTTGTACATGTAACAAATACACGATCACCATCGTTTTCAATGGACTCCACTTTATGATTTGTTAACATTGTTACAAGTCCAGTATCTTTACACGCTTCAACTAATGCACTTAATAAGTCTGCTCGATGCATTAACGCATATTGATAGCCAAATTTTTTAACAAATTTATCTCCGTATTCAATAGCAGATAGTTCCCTACCTGTAATGGCACACATTGCAACATTTCGCCTTGGAAAAACTGAGAAATCATATACAGACTCAAGAACGCCCAATTTATCTAGAACTCTTAATGCATTAGGAGCTAACTGTATCCCAGCACCAACTTCTTTAAATTCGGGTGCTTGTTCTAATACATGTACCTCTTTCCCTAATCGAGCAAGGCCAAGGGCAGTAGAAAGGCCCCCAATTCCCCCTCCAATAATTAAGATTGTTGTTTTGTTCGTCTTTGACAATATTCTTCCCCCTTTATATAAAAGTAGTTTTCTATTAATTATGGAAGGATTGGTTGAAAGACTTCCTTAATTTCCTGATGACCATCATTTTCTTGATAAACTTCATGACGTTCAAAATCAAAGGCTTCCATTATCGGCAAATCGTTGGTTGAGAATAGCAAAGCTTCTTCATCATTAGATGTGTTTACGTGTTCATGCCATGTCCAGGCAGGCAAAGCAAAGAAGTCCCCAGCTTTCCAATCAAACCTTACACCATTCATTACTGTATAGCCCTCACCTTTATAGACATGATAAACACAACTATGGACATGTCGATGTGCAATTCCGCGGAAGTTTACCGGAAGCTTTTGCATTCTCGCACCAATTCGATTGTTCGCATCCTTACCATTTGTTGGGTTGAAGTATTCAACAGCAAACCCCTCAATCGGATCAGGTTCAAATTGACTCATTCCATTTAATGATTTTTCAGTCAACTCCCATTTGTATCTTCCTAGGGGAGCGATTGATGGTTTACGATCTGTTAAAGGTCTTACCATTCCACCCTGGTATACTGATGTTGAATAATCATCAGGATGGGTTAAAGGTTGCTGTGGTTCTGGGTACGGCTCAAAGAAAGAGGTGCTCATCCCCATAACAAATGGGACATCTAGACAGTCCATCCAGGTTACTGGTTGGTCTCCTTCATTAATATGATCATGCCAAATCCATCCAGGAGTAATTAAATAATCTCCAGGTTCAAATTTATACTTTTGTCCATTTACTAGACCTGATGCACCGTAACCATCCATAATGAAACGTAATGCCGATGATGTGTGACGGTGACTTGGTGCTATTTCTCCAGGAGCAATCGCTTGAACAGCAACATAGAGGTTTTGTGTGGCACCTCCCCACCCATAAGGCTGTAGTTGCTTCATCCCAGGATTAATCAAATATACCGCTCGCCGTTCCACCGATCCAAATCCTACCTGAAGCATTTCTTTTGATTTTTCTAACTTACTATCAAGCAATTCCTTTTTCCATAAATAAGGGACTGGTCTTGGCTCCGGTTCTTTTGTACTAAATGCAGACGCCCATAATGGTCCTAAGTTAACATCATCTAACTCCTTATGAAAGTCTACTAATTCCTTGGGCCAATCTCTTAATTTGTGATCTGCCATTTTCTTTCCTCCATTCTATTTTTTCCTTTTTACACTCCAGCTTTATATTGAACATTTACCGAAAATTCCCCAATTCGATCTATGTGAATTCGTACCGTATCTCCTTCTGTAATGGGTCCCACACCTTCAGGAGTTCCGGTTGTCACGATATCTCCTGGATATAATGTCATGACACTTGTGACAGCCTCGAAAAATTTATAACAGTCATATATGAGATTTTCTGTATTGGTTGATTGGCGAAGTTCATCACCAACCCATAAATTCATGTCAAGTTGATTTGGATTTTCTACCTCATCTCCAGTTACTATCCATGGACCTATTGGTGTAAATGTATCGAAGGACTTCCGCCATGGTCGGTCTTCTTTCCCTCGTACCGTAATATCCATTAATGCTAAATAGCCAAAAATATAGTTATGTGCTTCATGTGAAGGAACATCCTTTGCTTTTTTTCCTACTACAAAGGCAATCTCTGCTTCATGATCTGTCCTTCTATCCCTAAAAGGCAATTCTACTGTTTCACCCGGTCCAATAATGGATGAAGGCGATTTCAAGAAAAATCCTAACTTATCAACAGTTGACGGTGAGGTTTGAAATTGTTCATTCATTTCTTTCCGATGCAATAAATAGTTTATTGGTGCTGCTACAATTTTGCTTGGTTTTGGGATGGGCGCACGAAGCTTGACTTCTGATAATGAATAGGTACTTCCATAAGGAATGTGCTCTTCTATTTCCTTTTTTAAGGCATCAAAGTTTTTCATAAAATGTTCAAGCGATTCTTGAGGACAATTTTTATCCCAAGAAATAATATCACCAATATCTATGACTACATCATCCTGCACAATCCCAATTTGGTTGTTATTGAATAAAGCAATTTTCATTAACAATCTCCTTTTCTATAAAATTATAAATTCTTTTAACTAATTAAATTTTAGTATATTATGAACATTTAATCTAATTTATTATTTTTATAATAATCATTTATTTGAATCTATGATTGATACATTTATTATTGACTTTGTATACATGGTAGCCCATCATGTAAAGTAGGCTAGTACCCTACTAAAACGACAATCGGGTGATAAAAATGGAGCTACAACAACTAAAATATTTTCAGGCGGTTGCTCGATTAGAACATATGACTCGTGCAGCTGAAGAATTAAATATCACACAACCTTCTTTAAGTATTACGATTTCAAGACTAGAAGAAGATATCGGGGTTCCTTTATTTGACCGTTCTGGCAGGCAGATAAAATTAAATGAGTTCGGAAAGATCTTTTTAAAACGAGTAAACCGTGTTTTCTCCGAACTTGATGAGGGGTTTCGTGAGGTAAATGATTTAGCTGGACTCGAGTACGGTACGGTGTCATTAGCCGCTACAAATCTGGTCTTACTTCCAGAATTATTAAACACATTCTTATCACAATATCCTCAAGTTAAATTTCGACTTTTTCAGGACACTACCATAAAAATGCAACAGCAGCTAGAGAAAGGTGAGGTCGATCTTTGCATAACGTCCCCGCCTGTTGAAGGACGTGGAGTTAAGAGTATTCCTCTTTTTATGGAAGAAATTATCCTAGTCGTTCCTAAGCAACATCGTTTTGCAAACCGGGAAGAAATAGACCTACATGAGTTAGAAAACGATCCTTTTGTTAGTTTAAAAACAGGGTATGGGATCAGAGACACTGCCGATTCTTTATGCAAACAAGCAGGTTTTGCTCCCAATATCGCATTTGAAGTGAACGAACCATCCTTGGTTTCGTATCTTGTCCAGTCTGGAATAGGAGTTGCCTTTTTGCCTATGAATGCTTGGAAAGGGAATTTAGAACAAACTACTTCATGTCTACACATTAAAGCACCCCTATTCCAACGGACGATTGGGTTATCCTGGTTGGAGGAGCGCTATTTTTCAGCTGCATCACAACGTTTACGCCAATTTGTGATTGACTATTTCTCTCGTTTTTCGATGGATTAACAGAAAAGAAAATTATATAAAAGGCCTTGGAAACATCAATCTACTAATGTGCCTTTTATATAATTTTCATCTTTTCTTTCTATCTTAACGCTACAAGTTTTTTGTTAATAAGTATATCTTTCAGTTCATGCTTTTTCACTTTTCCTGTTGGAGTCTTCGGGAATTCATTTACAATTACAATATGATCAGGATGTTTATAGTCAGCCACTTTGGGTTTAATAAATGATTGAAGTTCTTCCTCTGTAACATGTCTTCCAGGTTTTAACATGATCGCTGCACAAGAAACTTCCCCGAGAACACTATCGGCTACACCTACAATTGACACTTCTAATACATCTGGGTGAGTATAGAAAACTTCCTCAATCTCTCCTGGATAAATATTATAACCACCCCGAATAATAAGATCTTTTTTACGTCCAACTATTCGGATATATCCTTTCTCGTCTTTCGTTGCAAAATCACCTGTATAATACCAGCCTTCGTCATCAATTACCTCTTTAGTTTGTTCCGGCATTTTATAATAACCCTTCATTATACCAATTGTATGGCAAGCAAGTTCTCCAACTTCGCCACAAGCAACTTCTCTTCTCTGTTCATCAACCACTTTCAATTTTACATTTGGAAGAGCTCTGCCTACAGTCTCTGATTGGGTTATATCATCATCATTGATACTTGTGTAAGTTAAATACGGCGAAGTTTCAGTCATCCCATAGCTTACTAGAACCGCACATCCCAATTCTTCTCTTACTCTTTTTACAATTTCAACCGGACAAGGTGCCCCACCCATTAACGCTAAACGTAAGGAAGATAGATCATACTTTTTCAATGCTGGATGATTTAATTCAAGAATAAAATTCGTTGGTACTCCTGGGTGAATAGTGATTTTTTCCTGATCAATTAGTTGCAATGCTCGTTCGGCTCTAAACGATTCCATTAGGACTGCCTTTCCTTGACAAATTAGCACTCGTAATATTGCCGAAATTCCCATTATATGAAAATATGGCGTTAGATGTAGGATGGTGTCATTATGATTCGTTTCAATTGCAGTACTACACGATACGTTTATATCCACAAGGCTGCTATGAGTTAACATGGCACCCTTTGGCTTGCCTGTTGTCCCCGAAGTATATACAAAGGCAAATACATCTTCTTTAACATCAATCTTTGCATGCTGAAACTCATTTTCACGACCAAGTTCCCGCAAATGCTCTAAGCTCATCATTCCATCAGATTCAAACCTGACAGAGATTATATGTTCGATGGTCTCTACCCTGCTCTTAATCGATTGAATTTGACTCAGGTGATCTACTTGATCGTATTCTTTAGGAAAAAATACGATCTTCGCTCCTGAATGATTTAAGACATATTCTGCTTCGTCTTCACGGTAGCGAGTATTAAAAGGAACTAAAATTGCACCTAACTTTGCAATGGCAAAGAAGATGAGAACAAATTCAGACCATACAGGTAACGTTACTGCTACACGATCACCTTTCTTCACTCCCAATAAACTAAGGCCAGAAGCAATCTCAGTAGAGATCATCTCCATCTCTCGATAGGTGAATCTGTGCTTCCCATCATACAAAGCTTCTTTGTCTGGAAAATTTCTATAGGCGTCTTCAAGTAATTGAGGTATCGATTTACCATAACACGAAGTTAGCATATTCAGCTCTCAACCTTTCAACTTTTAAATTCAACTTATAAAATAGTAAAAAAAAGGAAGAGAAGGTTCCTTCCTTTGATTTTGACTAATTACGATAGTTCAAAATAGGGCAGTGTTAACTCTTCATCTATTGTTTCATAAATAACGGTAACAGGCATATCAATACTAATTTTTTCTCGGTTCCCTTTGATTCGACTAACGATACGAACACCCTCATCAAGTTCAACAATTGCTACCACATATGGTGTTTCTTTATCAAAGGGTGGCGCATTTCTATGAACAACCGTATAGCTGTAAATTCTCCCCTTTCCACTAGCTTCAACCCAAGTGATGTTTTCAGAAAAACAGTGTGGACAGAGATATCTAGGATAAAAGATATGATTCTTACAATCTTCACAATATTGAATGATTAGTTTGTTGTTTTTTACACCTTCCCAAAATGTCCGATTGTCATTATCGACTAATGGTCTCGGTTTTCGTTGTTCCATATTAATCCCTCCCCAGTATCAATGTAGATGTAGAGGAAAGCGTACCGCCAGTACCATTAACTAATGCAATTTTTGCATCTTCGACTTGTCGTGCACCACACTCACCTCGTAATTGCTGAGTTGCTTCAATTATTAAGAAAATACCGTACATTCCTGGATGACAGTAGGAAAGGCCTCCTCCATTCGTATTTAAAGGGAAACTGCCACCTGGCGCTGTTCGTTGGTTACTTACAAAGTCGCCTCCTTCTCCGGGCTTACAGAAACCAAGAGATTCTAATGTTAATAGAACAGTTATCGTGAAAGAATCGTAAACTTGCACGATATCAATTTCATCGTGAGTAACTCCGGCCATTTCCATTGCACGTTTCCCAGATTCACGTGCTCCAGTTACAGTTAAATCAGGCATTTGTGCAACCGAATTATGCGTATGCGTTTCCCCATGACCCAAGATCCAGACTGGTCTGTTCTTTGCTCTTGCAGCAGCCTCTGCAGATGCGACCACAATTGCACCCCCTCCATCATTAACCAAGCAGCAGTCTAGTAAATGGAGTGGTTCAGCGATCATGGGTGAATTTAGAACATCATCAATAGTGAGCGGTTTTTGCATCTGTGCTTTCTCATTTAACATTGCCCATTTCCTCGTTGCAACCGCAATTTCAGCAAGATGTTCTGAGGTTGTTCCATACTGATGCATATGCCGCATCGCAGCCATTGCGTAATGCCCTACTGGAGTCGGAAATCCGAATGGCTCTTCATACGTTAAAGTTAATTCTTTAAGAAATGGATAGCGATTTGTTCGATTGGTACTGCCATATGTAATGAGTGCAACATTAAAAAGGCCCGCTTTAATTCCCGCTACTGCATGTGCTACATGTGATTCGAAGGATGAACCACCAATATTCGTACTATCTGTATATTTAGGTGAGATTCCCAAATATTCTCCTAACATTAAGTTTGGAAATTGGGCCCAGTTTCCTGCAGTGAACAATGCCTCTACATCGTCTTTTGTAAAACCTGCATCATCTAGTGCCCGCTTCGCTGCTTGTGCTTGAAGCTGCAACACATTACTCCCTGGTAATTTGCCTAAATCCGCTTCAGCTACACCAACAACGGCAGCTATACGTTCAGATTTCATTGTCTTCACACCCTTCTTCTTTCTTATTCATGATAAAATGTAATGGTAGCATCCCCTGTAATAACTTGTTTTTCTGGTGTTTCTGATGAAATCTTAAAGACAACAGTTCTATTAACCTCATCCTTTGCAACCACCTTTGCACGGCATGTAACGACATCGCCCGGAAATACCATGCCTGTAAATCGAACGTTTAGATTACTTACAAACCCTTTATTTCCGGCCAAATTCGTGAGCAATTGGCCGATATACCCAACACTGAGCATTCCATGTGCAATGACGCCTGGTAGGCCTGCGTTTTTAGCTGTTTCTTCATCAGTATGAATTAAATTAAAATCCCCTGATGCACCAGCATATTGAACCAAATGAACCTTTTCAATTGGAGGTTTTACAAGCGGTTTTAATTCTTGATCAATTTCAAATTCACTCCATTGCATCTAAGCCATCCTCCTTAACGATAGATAATCGTTGTTTTTGATGAAAACACATATTCCCCTTCTAAATCTTCACCTTTTGTTTCTAAAATGATGAATAACATTTTCTCACCATTTTTACCATCCTTTTCAAAAACATCTACCACTTCACTTACACATCGTAGAATATCTCCGGCAACAATCGGCCGCTTATATATAAACTCCTGTCCCCCATGCAATGTACGGCTTTTATCCATATTACTTAATCCTGGTTTAGGGATTGTAAGGGTCATTGGAAAGGTCGGTGGAGCTATCAAGCTTCTATACCCTTGTTCTTTTGCTGCAGTTTCATCATGATAAATGGGATTATCATCTCCAATAGCTCTTGCAAACGCTCGAATAGCACCTTTTTCAATTTCAAACTCGTAAACTTCACTCTTGCAACCGACAATGCTTTTATCTACTACCATAGCTATCAACCTACCTTTATTTCATTCTATTAATGAATGTTGTAAAATTTAGCGATAATGTTAGCTTTCTCCTCCACCAATATTAATGCAGTCTCCAGCAACATAACTAGATTCATCACTAACCAAAAATGCAACCACATTCGCAACATCCTCTGGATTTCCGACTCTTCGCATTGGAATGCGCTTACTAGCATCACTTACCATTTGCTCAAAAGTAATACCACGTCTTTCTGCTGTAGCTCTTGTCATATCAGTTGCAATAAAACCAGGGGCTACGCAATTAACGTTGATATTGAACTGACCAAGTTCTAATGCTAATGTGCGAGTCAATGCTTTTATACCTGCCTTAGCTGATGAATAATTCGCCTGGCCTCGCTTACCAGATGATCCTAAACTGCTAGTATTTACAATCTTTCCATAACGCTGTTCTACCATATACTTTTGAACAGCTTTGCAAAATAAAAAGCTTCCTTTTAAATGGGTATCCAGTACGATATCCCAATCACTTTCTGACATCTTAAATACTAGATTGTCTTTTGTTACACCTGCGTTATTTACGAGAATATCAACTCTTCCAAAATGAGATACTACTTTATCAACAGCTTTTTCTATTTCTTCCGCTACCGTTACATTACATCCAACTGCGATAGCTTCTCCGCCAGATGCCTGAATTGTACCAACAGTTTCCATTCCAAATTCCTCTTTTAGATCAATAACTGCTACTTTTGCTCCTTCTGCCGCTAATTTAATGGCTGTCGCAGCTCCAATACCTTTCCCAGATCCCGTTACAATTGCTACTTTTCCTTCCAAACGTCTTGTCATACTTTTAACATCTCCCTTTGATTTTAATAGGTATAACCTTCTTTATTAATTACGCTTTCTGCAATGCGTCGTTTTACTGGAACAGTGTTAATTAAATACGCACGTAACCAATTATCAATTGTTAAAAGATCAGTTGATAATTCTTGCCCTTTTACGACAGCCATTAGACTTCTTTTCGCAAATCGAGCTAAAATTTCAAATGACTCATTGATAAATGTATTGGTTATTTGAACTGTTAACTCCGCATTATGTTCCCCCTGGTTCTTTATTATTTTTTTTGTGCGCAACAAAGAAGAGTCCATCGCATACAGCTGAATAATCATATCTGCAAGATTACTACTTATCTCCTGTTCTTGCTTTAATTGTTCTCCATAATAATCCATAACCTTACCAAGGGTATAAGCATATAGTTTTCTTGAAAATTGAACTAATTGAGCAGAGTTATTTAAAGAAGATTCAGATATTTTTTCAGCGATTTCTGGTAATGTGATATCCAAACTTTCCCGTAACTGATTGAGTTGACCCTTTGTTATTCGACTAGTAATGGTATTGGTAATAAATAAACGGTTTATTTCATTCGTACCTTCAAAGATCCGCTTTATTCTTGAATCACGATAAATTTCTTCTATTATATATTCCTGCATATATCCGTATCCGCCATGTATCTGTAAACCCTCATCTGCAGCAAAATCGAGTGTCTCTGAACCAAACACCTTATTAATTGCACACTCAAGCATGTATTCACTAATCGCTTTTCTTGAAATTTCCCCTAAATCGGGATTTCCAAAATCAAGTTGACTCAATCCTGCATCAAAAAGATGGGCTGTTCGATATACCATACTTTCTAAAACAAATGTTTTAATGTTAATATCCGCTAACTTTTGAGCAATTAATGGAAAGGAGGAAATTTTCTTACCAAATTGAATTCGCTGATTTGCATACTTACAGGATACTGTTAAAGCTTCTTTTGTTGTTCCTAAGCAATTTGCACCCACCGAAAGACGGCCAAAATTTAATACATTAAAAGCTATTAAATGGCCTTTTCCTATCTTTCCTAATAAGTTAGATGCCGGTACTTCCACATCCTCAAAGGTTATAGAACAGGTTGAGGAGGCTTTTAATCCCATCTTTTTCTCTTCAGGACCTATTGTTAAACCTTTTGATTCTCTTTCTACAATAAAGGCACTAAAATCAGTTCCATTTACCTTTGCAAAAACAACAAAGATATCTGCAAATCCTGCATTTGTAATAAACACTTTATTCCCATTTAATATGTAGTTTTGGCCATCATCAGAAAGCTTCGCACTCGTTTTTATACCAGATGCATCAGTACCCGATGATGGTTCAGTTAATGCAAAAGCTGTAGCGAGACTACCGGAAACTAGCCCTGGCAAATATTTCTCTCTTTGTTCCGATGTACCAAAAAAGACAATCGGAAGAGCTCCGATACCTACTTGACCGCCAATCGTCATGGTTAGTGAGCTAGTATGGACGTTGAGCGATTCTTTCATTAATGCAAACCTTACTCCATCAAGGCCTAATCCCCCATATTCTTCTGGAAGGGAAGCCCCAAGCAGTCCCACGTCCCCTGCTTTTTTTAATATTTTCCTAGTTAGATCGTAATTTAATGTTTTTGCTGCCTCACCAAGAGAAATAACTTCCTTTTCAACGAAGTCTTTAGTTGTCTTGGCAATCATATGGTGTTCTTCCAAGAAATCCTCTGGTGTAAATACCTCATTGAAGTCCGTTTCTTTGGTAATAAACAAACCACCTTTATCATTTGTAAGCTCATTTGTTACTTTCAATATCAACACTCCTCGATGATTCTTAATCTTTTTCCAAATCTACTAATATACGTTAGAACATTTTATCCGGAATAAACAGAGCAAGATTAGGGAACAAATAAAGAACTAAAATCATAAATAAAATAGGAAGTAAGAAAATTAAAGCACCTTTATAAATGGTACCTATCTTCAACTCAGGAACAACACCATTTAGAATGAGAATATTCATACCATATGGTGGTGAAATAAGTGCTGCCTCAACAAGTAGAACAATGATGATCCCAAACCAGATTAAATCATGTCCCATACTTAGCATGATAGGCATGATAAAAGGAATGGTGATGACAATAGCCGCAATTGAATCCATTACCGCTCCAAGAAATAGATATAACAAGACAATAAACAGGAATGTTAGATAATGTGGAATATCCCAACTCGTAATTGTAGTAGAAACTAAGATTGGCACTTTCGATATTGTTAATAAGTAATTAAATACGAAAGCACACAATACCGTGGCGTAGATAAAACCGGCGGTTCTAGTCGTTCTAACAACTGTTTCTAGAAAATTCGTCCATGTTAACTTTTTCTTAATCATTGCGATAATGATTGCACTAAAAGCTCCTATACCTGCCGCTTCGGTAGGTCCAAACCAACCAAGAAACATCCCGCCGATTACGATTGCAAATATAATGAAGACCATAATGGTACTTTTTAATGAAATAAAGCGTTCCTTCCACGTACTCTTCTCTTCTATAGTTGGTGCCATTTCTGGCTTTACTACAGCAATAAGGTAAATCGTGACGATAAAGCATGTAGCCAGCATAATCCCAGGTATAATACCCGCTAAAAGCAATTTACCAATTGATTGTTCGGTTAACATTCCATAGATAATTAATACTGTACTTGGAGGAATTAGAATCCCCAAACTACCTCCCGCAACGATTGACCCTCCTGTTAAACTCTTAGAATATCCATACCTCAACATTTCTTTCGAAGCCATAACACCAATCGTACCAGTGTTTGCAAGACTTGAGCCTGATGCTGCTGCGAATAAAGTGGATGCCCCGATCGTTGCCATTCCGAGACCACCTTTTAACCTTCCAAACCACGTACGAAATGATGCATATAACTCGCTGCTAATACCTGTTACACTAAGCATTTCTCCCATTAATATAAATAGTGGAATGGTACTTAATGTGTAGTTAAAACTGTGGTCAAAGATAATGGATTCGACTGCTGTAAAGAGTACGGTCTCATTTCCTAAAAATAAGATTCCAATAACTGCAGGTACAGCCATAGAAATTGCAATTGGAATCCGTAACATCATCAAAACTAACATGATTACTATAGCGATAAAACCAACTGTTTCAGCAGACATTAACCACTTACCTCCTTCTCAAGCTGACTGACTTGCTTCACTAATCCTAGAAATGACTTGATAATTCTATTAACAGCTTCCATCCCCCATAGAAAAAAGCCTAAACAAGTAATAAATTTTAAAAAATAATGGGGAAACTCTAAAAGGAGGGTCTTCTCATGAAATTCCGTCAAGTTATGATATCCTGCTTTGAAAAAAATATAGGCAACAAGAAAACAAAATAAAGCCGTTACCGTATAACCAATTCGATCAATCATGACTTGAACTTTAGTTGGAAAATTGTCTACAATAATGCCTATCGTTATATGTCTATCCTCTGATTGGGCAAATGCAAGTGAAAACATAATTAGGAAGACTTGAAATATCGCGACAATTTCGTCGTTACCTATAATTGGTACACCAAACATTCGAAAAACGACTCCAACAAAAGTTGCAAGAACCATAAACAATAGACAAATCATCGAAATCCACTTAATAATACTTGTTGAACGGTCTATTACTTTTGTAATAATCATATTTCCTCCCATTATCGATTGACTTCGACTATATGTTCCAGTGCAATACTATAGGAAGGGCAATAGATACTACTTAAATAATCAAGCTATTTCTCAGTTCTACTAACCCTTTCCTATAAATCTCACTTTAACTTAGAAATCAATCTCCTTATTTAAAATAAAACGGTACCGGGAAGCCTGATTCTTTTACCGTTTGCTCATACTTACTCATCATCTCTTCGCCGTTATATCCTTTTTCCTTCGCATCATTCAACCATTGATCCCAAGCAGATCTGGACAATGCTTGAAGTCTTTCTAATTCTGCATCATCAAACTGAATCACTTCTCCATCTTTTTTGAGCGTTTCTTTAAGCTCATCGACTGCGGCCTTTGAATCTTCTGTTAAATATTTATTAAATAATCCTTCTAATTCTGGAATTAAATCTTCTTGAAAAATGGTTTTAATATCATCTGGGAGTTTATCGTAAGAGGCTTTATTCATAATTGGCATAACTTGAATAACTTTATAAGGAATTTCTACAAAATATGGTGCTACTTCAAATAAACTCATATCTCGATATTGGGTAGCAGAAGTAAATGCCCCATCAATAACGCCCTTTGCAAGTGAATCATATAGTTCTTGTGCAGGTACGGAAACTGGCACAGCGCCCCATGCTTTTATGTCTTCCACATCACTCTTACTTGCAGCTCGTATTTTCATTCCTTTAAAATCTTCAAGTTTCCTGACAGGTTTATTCACAAAAATGTAGGATGGAGACCCTGTTGAAAATCCTAGTGAAACAACATCCTTAAACATTTCATCATGATAGGGTTCCGTATATTTTTTTATGATTTCTCCATATTTTGGCACATCATCTGCTGTTACTTGGAAGGGTAAATCTCCTAATGTCAATGGAAACATTTCTGTATCTGCATAATAGTGTGAGAACATATAGCTGATATCAGCTACGCCACCTTTTACATCCGTTAAAACCGAATTAGCTCCTCCTAATGTTCCTCCATGAAATAAATTCAGCTTCACTCTACCATCAGTCTTTTCTTCGACGGATTTAGCCCATGGTTCTAAAATATTAGCACCAATGTTTGCCGTACTTGATCCATAGTTACCAACGTTAAATTCATATACTTCTTTTTCTTTTTCATTAGAAGATGAACCTGAAACTGAAGTCTCATTGCTATTACTACAAGCGACAAGAGATAACATGATAACCATAACAAAGGCTAAACTTTTGATTAGATGCTTCTTTCCTACTTTCATTAAATGATCTCCTCCTTGCAGATTGTTTGAATACGCTTACAAATCAAGTAGATTTCTATTATGCAGCCCCCTTCTAACTCACTAGATGAATTACTAGTTCAAAAATATTGTATATGTTCCTAAGTATTATGTCAATAAATTCTAAATTATTCGTTAATTATTTTTGCACTATCGATATATTGTAAATTACCGACTACTGTTTCACTTATTTGGAAAAATATGAGAGTTTGACAAAAATAAACCAAGAATATATGATTTAACATAATATTATGATTTGTAACAAGGCAGTGGATTCAACTTCTAAAAAAATAATATATAGGCAGGTTAGTAGAATGAGAGATATTAAAGTGCAATCTATCCGTGTTATTGATCGGCTAATCAGTGTCTTAAATTGCTTTAGCAATGAATATCCAACATTGTATATTGAAAACATAGTTGAAAAAACTAAGTTACCAAAAGCAACTGTTTATCGAATTTTATGGTCGCTAGAGCAAAATGGTTTTATTCAATATGATGATAAAGAAAACAATTATAGCCTTGGACATAAGTTTTTAGAATTTGGTGAAATTGTGAAAGAAAATCAAGATGTTCTGAAAGAAGCCGGAGCAATACTCTCGAAAGTCCATATTGAATTAGGATTTCCGATTTTAATGGCAGTTAGGCAAAAGGAAAGTATTCAATTCTTACTTGCATTTGAGAATCCAGATGGTATTCAATCAGGCTCTTATGTTGGGAGGAAAAGAGCACTCAATATTGGTGCTCTAGGTATTGCATTGATGGCTTATTTACCCTTAGAAGAATGCAAAAAAATACTTAATCAACTACCTTTAGAAAAAAGAACACCCTATACTTTAGTTGATGAGGATCAATTCCTTGAAAGATTAGACACAATTCGACAAAAAGGTTATTTTGTTGAAAAAGATGAGGTAAATGTCGGATTTTCAGGTATAGGCGTTCCTGTTTTTAATCGAAATCAAGAAATAATTGCTGTAATTGGAACTTTCGGTTCTAACTTTGATATGAATCCAAAGGTAAATAAAAAAATAATTAAGACATTAAAAGATACAGCAGATCAACTCTCTAAACGAGTTGGACATTTAATTAGTTTACAAGGAGACTTGACCTTTTTCTAAACGGCTTAATCTTCTTGATAAGAAATTGGCTGCATCTTCACGTCTATTACGGCGGACTGGCCTGAGTTCACTATTTCAATCGCATTCTTTAATGCAGATTCTAATTCTTCTGGTTTTGAAATGGTTTGGGCAAAGGCCCCGCCCGCTGCTTCAGCGATTTTTGCAAGATCTGCTGGTTTGTCAAAATTTACCCAATAATGATCGTCACGTTTTGCAATGCCGTCGGGATGTTGTTTTAAGAGATTCATTTTTGTTGCATTCCAACCTTGGTTATTAAAAATAATTGTTAAAAATGGCGCATTGTATTTTCGTGACATCCAATGAACAGATGATGGCACACTAAATAAATAGGTTCCATCTCCAGTAAGACTCACTACTGTTTTGTTAGGCTGTGCCAACTTAGCACCAATAGCTGCTCCCCCATTCCAACCTAATGATGAACCTCCATTACCAAACATTGTCCCTGGTTTTATTCGTGGTATCCCTTTAAAAATAGCACTTGTACTAGTGATTGTTTCATTTAAAATTATCGTATCCTCGTCAATTACATTCCTTAAACAACGTGAGACCCATTCGGGGGTTATCACACCATTTGTAGGAAACACTTCTCTCTCTCTCCATTCTTTCCTTTGGGAATTATGACGTTCTTTTAGTCGACTGAAACGTTCTTCAATAGTAGAGTGGTCTAAGTTTATCTTCTTCGCATAATTTAACAATTGTGTAAGTGCATGATATGAATCTGCTTGGAAGGTTAAATCTGCTGGTATATACGCTAACGGGATTTTTTCTTTTATTGGATCATTATCAATAAAGATGACTTTACATGAATCATTTAGATCGTTGACTGTGGGAATCCAAGGCACATCACAATCCAATACGACAACCACGTCTGCATTATCAAGTAGGTCACCACCCTCAAATCCCATGTGCAGAGGATGTTCAGTCGGGTAATTCATATAACTAGGATTACTTTCAATTACAGGAATAGACAGTAATTCACAAAATTCTACAAGTAAATCTACACTTTCTATATTTCTACCTAAATATGAGGTTATTAAAATAGGATTCTTGGAATTGGCCAACGTAGAAATGATTTGTTCAATTCCTGCATCTGTTAATGCTGTAGGTTCCTTTGGTTTCCAACGAGAGGTAAGATCTTTCTTTGGCTGAACTTCTTCTTCTAAAACTTCCCTAGCGCCAGTTAAATAGACTGGCCCTTTCGGTTCTGTATTAGCAATTTGCATTGCACGATAAACTAGTTGTTTAACGTTTTTTCCTGTTCGAATGTCATATTCCCATTTGACATAACCCCTTACTATACCACGTTGATCATATACATTTTGCAGATAATTAATTGGCGAGTTACGGCTCCCAGCTAATTCACCCTCCATTGTTGAAGGAGTCTCACCTGAGAAGATAAAAACTGGCACTTTCGACCGTGCGGCATTATGTAAGCTACCACCCAAGTTTTGTGTACCAACATCCGTATGTACAATCACCCCCTGCGCCTGACCACTTAGTTGATAGTAGCCATGTGCAGCACTCAGTGCAACATATTCATGGGGAGAAATAATGACTTTTGGTAATGGTCGACCTAGTGCCTTCGCCTTTGCAAGTCCCTCGATGAGTGCAGGGTGATCACTTCCAAGATTGCTAAATAAATAGGATATACCTGTCTCTTCAAATGCTTCTAACAAGGCATCTGCTGTTGTATAACGACTTAGACTTTCCATCGTACTTCCTCCTAGTTGGTCGTTTTATAGTAATTAATAGCATGAAACTCTGTGAACTCTTCAAAGATTGTTTCGGAATTCTCTCTTCCTATGCCACTTTGCTTTACTCCGCCAAACGGCATATATTTATGTCCAAGAGGAGATTGATGTGAAGAATTAATAATGGTCATACCAGCTTCTATTTTTCTTGCCAACTGAAGCGACCTGTCATAATCTGATGACCATATTGATGAACTTAATCCCATTTCGCTGTCATTCGCCATATGAATGACTTCTGCTTCACTTTTGTATGCAATTAATGGAATAATTGGTCCAAATTGTTCACACGTGACAAGATCATGGTATGGATCTATATCCCTTACAATAACAGGATTCATATAGTATCCATTATCCCAATTATCCGGTTCTAGCTTCTGACCTAGCTTCATGATGTTTGCGGAACTGTTATCTAACCTTTCTAGTAATCTCTTTACATTTTGAAATTGATTTGGATTATTCAAAGGTCCAAATGTTGCGTTTACATTCAATTGATGTCCAATTTTATATTGGTCCGTAATTGTACACATTCGTTCATAAAATTCATCAAACAAAGTTGTAGGGAGATAAATTCGTTTGATGGCAAAACAAAATTGTCCTGAACGACGAAAAACACCATTAACAATTTTCGGTACAATCTCATCTAGATTTGCGTCATCTAAAATAATTGCCGGGTCATTTCCACCTAATTCAAAGTGAATACCTTTTAAAGTTTCTGCAGCAGATTTCATAATATGCTTGGCAGTCTCTCCTCCGCCAGTAAACGAAATTTTACGAATGAGAGGATGTGTGGATAATGCCGTCCCTACATCTGCATCCCCATGTACAATATTGATTACCCCAGGCGGGAAAAACGTAGCAATGTTTTTTAAAGCTAAAGTGACCCCAAGTGGTGCAAAAGGAGATGGTTTTATTACAATCGTATTTCCTGCAAGTATGGCTGGAACAACCTTCTGCATAGTTAAAACAATAGGAGCATTCCAAGGCACAATCCCTGCAATGACGCCAATTGGTTTTTTCTCAATCAGGACACCGCTGAATTCATCCTCGATTGTCTTCGTCTGAAGAGCACTCCTTGCTAATTCTGCACTATTTCTCATCACAACAGCTGCCATAGCAAACTCGCTTTTCGATACGTCCAGTAACATTCCATTTTCCAGAGAAACAACATTAGCCAAGTGTGTTGCATCGGTTTCAAATTGTTGAATTGCTTTTAACAGTTTGGAAATACGGACTTCCAATTCAACATTACTCCAACTTTTAAATGTGTTATATGCTTCCTGAATTGCCTTGTCTACATGCTGTACTGATCCATGTGCTACTAAGCCTACAACATTCGACAACTTACCTGGGTCTCGGACTTCTGTGTATTGGTCCGTTTCTATTTCTTCATTATTGATTAACAAATTAACTTTCATATCTCCGCATCTCCCCAGCCTTACTTTTGATCTACTGTACTTTTCTTATTATGTTCATTGGCAACCTTTTGAAATATGCCCCCCTGTTTGAATAACTCAATCTCTATTTGAGTATCTAGTCGCATCTTTACTGGAAAAATGGTTTGTTTTCCATTTGAATGAATTGCCATTACCTTTAGAGTCTGTTGGGGCGTTGAAATTCGGTCTAGGTCTAATATTGTGAAAGTTTCTTCCCCACTTAACCCTAGAGTTACCCAGCCTCTTCCTTGAGGAAATTCCAAAGGTAGAATTCCCATCATTGCAAGGTTACTGCGGTGAATGCGTTCAAAGCTTTCTGCAAGTACTGCCTGTACTCCAAGTAAATAGGTGCCTTTGGCTGCCCAATCTCTGGCACTTCCTGTTCCGTATTCTTTCCCTGCTATGATAATAAGAGGAATATTTTCATGCTGATATCTCTGTGCAGCATCAAAAACATTCAGGCATTCACCACTTGGCAGATGTCTCGTAAACCCGCCTAGTTTATCTACTAGCCTATTCTGCAGTCTAGGATGCGCAAATGTTCCCCTCACAAGCACCTCATGATTTCCTCTTCTCGTACCGTATGTATTGAAATCAGTACTTTCCACACCATGTTTCATGAGATAAGCTCCTGCAGCACTCTCTTTTAAAATAGACCCAACTGGAGAAATATGGTCCGTTGTGATTGAATCTCCAAGTGCTAATAATGCCCGAAATTCTTTTGGGTTTCCTTTAGGAGAAGCATTTTCTCTTTTACTGAAAAAAGGAGATGGTTTAAAATAGGTTGATTGTGGATCCCAGTTATATAAGGGACCTTCCATATAGTCTAATTTCTTCCATAAAACATCGCCATCGAACACACTCTGATACGCATCCAGGAATAATTCCGGATTTATATAATCTTGTATACAGGTTCTTATTTCCGCTGTATTTGGCCATAAATCTTTTAAATAAACTGGTTGACCCGACACAGTTTTCCCTAATGGTTCAGTATCCAAATCTATATTTATCTTTCCAGCAATTGCATAAGCAATCACTAGAGGTGGAGAGGCAAGATAATTAGCTTTTACTAGTGAATGAATCCGGCCCTCAAAATTACGGTTCCCACTCAAAATAGCGACAGTAGATAAATCATTTTCCTGAATGGCTTTCTCGACTTTTTCATCTAAATTACCACTATTACCGACACAGACTGCACATCCATAACCTACATGATAAAAGCCGAGTTTTTCCATATATTCCAATAGACCTGTACTTTTCAAGTATTGTGTAACTACTTTTGAACCTGGCGAGAAACTGGTTTGTATATGAGATGGTACGGTTAGACCAAGTTGAACGGCTTTTTTAGCAAGTAATCCTGCGCCAATCATATTAATTGGATTAGAAGTATTCGTACAGCTTGTAATAGCTGCAATAACAATGCTGCCATTTTTAAGCTCATGTTTCACATGATTTTGAGATATATTAACCTTTGTAATCGATTCACCAAAATCACTTAAGAACGAGGCTTTGACTTTTCGTAACGGCATCGTGTCCTGAGGACGTTTTGGCCCGGATATACTTGGCTCAATATCTGATAAGTTAATCTTTATTACTTCAGAATAGGTAGGTATTTTCATAGAATCCGAGTAAAATAAGCCCTGTTCTTTCGAATACCGTTCTACTAAATCAAGTACGGTCTCTGTTTTTCCTGTTAATTCTAGATATTTCAATGTTTCATCATCAACTGGAAAAAAGCCCATTGTCGCACCGTATTCTGGTGCCATGTTAGCAATGGTTGCTCGATCCGGAAGAGAAAGCTGTTTTAATCCTGGTCCAACAAATTCAACAAATTTTCCAACCACATTTTTACGGCGTAACACTCTTGTGATAGATAATGCAGCATCTGTTGCGGTGACGCCTTCTTGCATTTGCCCAGAGATTTCAACACCAACCACCTTTGGAACCAACATACTAATCGGATAGCCGAGCATGACAGACTCAGCCTCAATACCGCCCACACCCCATCCTAAAATACCCAATGCATTTATCATCGTAGTATGTGAATCTGTTCCGATTATGGCTTCGGGGTGTGCAATCATTTCACCATTATCATGACTGATTTGAACTACATGAGCCAAATATTCTAAGTTGACCTGATGGATTATCCCATTTGAAGGGGGAACGGCACGAAAATTCTTAAATGATTTTTCGGCCCATTTAAGAAAACCATATCTCTCTTTATTACGGGAATATTCAAGATTCACATTTTTCTTGAGAGCATTTGTAGTGCCGAAGTGATCAACTTGAAGTGAATGGTCTACTACCAGATCTACTGGAATACTTGGATTAACCTCACTCGGATTGACTCCTTCAGAAGCCAATCTTTCCCTGAGAGAAACGAGGTCGACCAATGCAGGAATCCCGGATGCATCTTGCATAATTACTCGTGATGGCATAAATGGTATTTCATTAGTCTGATTTGAGTTGGTAGCAACCTCAAATAAATCATTTTCTGAAACGGAGAATCTTTTCATCCCCCTCATCATTGCTTCTAAAAAAATCTTAATTGAAAAAGGTAGACTCTCAACATTGATCCCTAAGTTCCCCAAAGATTTCAAGTCATAAAACTGTACTGGGCCCTGTTTTGTTATTAACGTTTTTTTATACAATAGTAACCTCTCCGTTCAAATAGTAAATTACTTTACTATTTTTTGTTGCTGTGTTGGAGCAGCTTGTAAGTCTGAACATTTACCTGCTTTCAATATAAAACTATCGGAATATTCCGGATATTTTTTTTGCAACTCTTGTGCAAGATTTAGTACCTTATCTATAGATACCCCTGTATTTAGCCCCATTTCTTCAAATCCGTGAATTAAATCTTCTGAAGAAATATTCCCACTGGCACCTGGGGCATATGGACATCCGCCAATTCCGGCAATTGAACTATCAAAATCAATTATTCCCTCTTGCCAACCAGCAAAGGCATTAGCAAATGCCATCCCCCTAGTATTATGAAGGTGTAGAGAGAATGTAATAGTAGGAAACAACTGTTTTAACCCTCTTACAATCTCTTTCGTTTTTATCGGGTTCGCCATTCCAGTTGTATCAGCAAGTGAAATTTCATTTATCCCCAATGACTGATAATATTCACAAATCATGATGTGGCGTTCAAGAGGAACATCTCCTTCATACGGACATCCAAATGCCACAGAAATAGATCCTGAGACCTTCATTTTGCTTCTATCTGCAAGATTTACTAAACTCTCAAAACCTTGTAAAGCCTCTATCGTTTTACAATTTGCATTCGATATACTATGTGAATCAGAAGCAGAAAGCATCAATTTGACTTTATCAACACCAGCATCAATGGCTCTTTCTAATCCTCTGACATTAGGTACAAGTGCCCTTAATTTAACCTTATCTGAACGCTTAATATTTTTTAGCACTTCATCTGCATCTCTCAATTGAGGGATTGCTTTTGGATGGACAAATGATGTTACCTCTATTTGTTTAAATCCACAATCGATGATATTGTTTATGATTTCTACCTTTTCTTCAGTTGGAATGAATTCATTTATACTCTGAAAGCCATCTCTTGGGCAGACTTCTGTTATATTTATATCGATTTCTTGCACTATGCTATCTCTCCTCTATATGACGCCATTTTGTTTTAAGTTTTCTATAGAATCAGCATCCATTTCTAAAAGATTACATAAAATATCTTCTGTATGTTCACCCAAGTCTGGGGCAATTTGTCGTATTGTCCCAGGGGTTTCTGAAAATTTAGGAGAAATACCAGGAATTTTCACTTTCCCTAACCTTGGATGATTTACTTCGACAATGTTTTCTCGTTCTTGATAGTGTGGATCTTCAAAAATATCTTTAATACTATAGATAGGGCTCATTGGCACACCATTCTCATCTAGTATTTTTTGTAATTCTTTCTTTGTCTTTGTTTTTACCCAATCCGCTAAGATACCATTTACTTCATCAAAACGCTGCAGACGAACCGAATTCGTTTTATATCGTTCATCAGTAAGCATATCTTCCCGATTCATAGCTTCCGCTAATCGTGTAAAGGTTTTATCTGAACTCGTAACAATAATTACCCAGTGGCCGTCTTTTGTTAAAAAATTTCCAGCAGGTGCTGAATGTCCACTTAATCCAGGGGATCGCTCCTTAATTGTTCCTGTTTGGTCATAGTCGGTAACTAAAAACTCCATCATTCTAAACATTGATTCATATAAACTAATGTCAACATACTGACCCTTCCCTTCCTCATGACAGTCTCGATGATACAATGCCATAGTGGCAGCAAACGCCACATAAATGCCTGTTACATAATCTGTTAGAGAAAAAGAGGGACTTATTGGAGGGCGATCAGGATATCCATGTAGATAAGTAAATCCGCTAAACGCAGTAGCTGGTGTCCCAAAGCCTGCCTTATGGGAATATGGACCTGTCTGACCGTACCCTGTAACTCGTATCATGATTAAGTTATTATTTATTTTTTTTAGTTCTTCATAGCCGATTCCCCATTTTTCAAGCGTCCCTGTTCGAAAGTTTTCAATCACAATATCTGACTTGGCTACTAGCTTTTTTAAGATTTCTTTTCCTTCTTCTTTGTGTAAATCTATGGTGATTGATCTTTTATTTCGTGCAATCCCCGCCCATCTTAGCCCTTCACCGTCTTTATACGGGCCAAGATTTCTAAGAGGGTCTCCCACATTTGGCATTTCAATTTTAATCACTTCAGCTCCAAAATCCCCCAGAAGTGTTGCTCCAAATGGAGCGGCAATAACTGTTGATATATCTAGTACTCGTACACCATCGAGCGGACCAGTTTTTCTAGAGTAATTCATGCAGAGTCACCTCTTGAAATTATTTTAGACAACTTCAGTTTCTACAGAGCTCATCATTTTTTTATGAATGGTTGTAATGATCAACAAAATGATGGACAAGAGTGTGGCTGCTCCATTCAAGAATAAAGTTGAATCGAAAATCGTTATTGGTGCAAAAATCAACACAGAAAGCAATAAGAAAATTATACGTAGTGGCAAGGACAACTTAGTTTTAAAATATCCGACAATCGATACTGCAAGTAAGAAGCAGGAAAATAGAGCAAACAAGACGGAAATTATAAACGTTACCCAACCATATTGATAATTCGTTGATAAAAGAATTTGTGGCTGATACACAAAAATAAATGGAACTATAAAACCAACAATCCCTAATTTCATAGCCTCTATACCAATTTTATTTGGGGATGCTTTGGCAATTGGACCTGCAGCAAAACAAGCCATGGCAATTGGTGGTGTGAAATTACAAAGAATTGCAAAATAAAACACAAATAAATGAGCGGCTATTGGCTCTACACCCAAATCTGCTAGAGCTGGAGCAATGAGCACAGCCACCATCGTATAGGCAGCAACTGAAGGCATTCCCATACCAAGAATAAATGCAACTAATGCACTAACAACCAAGAGAATAAATAGTCCATGATCACCGACAGCTACTAACAACATGGCAAGATTAAAGCCAAGTCCGGTAATACCAGTAACACCTACAATAATTCCAGCTGCCGCTAACACGACTGTTATATCAATAAGTGTTTTACCAGTCTCAACAAAAACATTGTGAATAAGTTTAAGCCAATTTTTTCGAACTTGAGGCTGTAACATTAAAAATAGTAATGCGGTAGCAGTAGCATAGATTCCTGAAATTTGAGCTGTATACCCTTTTACAAACATGCAATAAATCAATATAACAAAGGAAGGAATAATTAAAATTACTTTCTTCAAATTCTCTTTTTTTGGCAATTCGCCTTTTGTTAACCCTTTTATCCCATTTCGAATGGCTAATAAATCAACTTGAGAAAATAAGCAGAAGTAAAATAAAAGTGCCGGGATTAACGCAGCAAGAGCAATTTCTGCATAGGGTAAACCAAGGTATTCTGCCATAACGAAGGCCGCAACCCCCATTACAGGCGGCATAATTTGTCCACCTGTAGATGCGACAGATTCAACCGCTCCCGCTTGTTCTCCAGTATAGCCGTGTTTTTTCATTAATGGGATTGTAATAGATCCAGTTAGAATAACATTTGTTACCGGACCTCCCGTAATGCTTCCTACTAAACTAGAGCCAAACACAGAAGCTTTGGCAGTTCCACCGCGATATTTACCGAAGGAGAATAAAGCTATATCATTCATGATATCTCCACCGCGAAATTGCAGCATGACTTGCCCGAAAAGGATGAATGCAAAACCAAGTGTAGCTGCTATACCAATTAAACTGATCATTCCACCGCTAGCATCAAAATACAAATAGTTAAACAATTGGCTTGTATCCGTTGCATTCCCTTTTAAAGGTCCACCTAAATATGGAGCAACGTATGCATAACTAATAAATACGGCTACTATTACGACTAAAATCCAACCAATTACTCTTCTTAATGCTTCTAGAACCAATAAGGCGGAAATTAAACCGACAATAACTCGCTCCGTAGTTATATAAGCAAAGTCAAATACAATGACAGGATAAAAAATGAACAAATACAAACCGACAATTAAACCAACTATAGCGAGGACCCAGTCATATAAAGGAACTTTTGTGCCATCCTCTCCTTTTCTTGCCGCAACACCGATAAATACAGAGAACATGATTAAAGCAAAGAACATTCCAATATACTGTTCGTTATAAAGTGAGATTCCTAACTTTTGATGAACACCCAAAATATATAAAAGACCTATACTAACTAGAAGGAAGAGGGCACCTTTCCATATAACGGAAGTCACCCCACTTAGATTTCGATATCGTGCCATTAGGTTTGATACCCCATTTCTTCAAAAGAGTTTTAGTTAACTAGTTGTAAAAGCTCCTCGTTATATTTTTCTGCATCTTCTGTCCATAAGCCCTTTTCTTTAAAGTACTTGATAGCACCTGGATGATATGGTGCTGGTGGCTTCTCTTCAAACATGGATTTGTCAGACCATTCTTTTAACCAAGAAAATACAGGATGGAGCTCTTCATAATTTTCAAAAAGTGTTTTTACAATTTCATATGCAGTTTCGTCACTCATATTAGTTGACGCATTAAGAATAACGGGATATTCAAAGATGATCACAGGCTCTTCTACGAATCCACCACCTTGATACACGAAAGGTCTTGTACCAGGTATACCTTCAGCAATCTCAGCAGCTACCTCTTCAGGGAAGTTATCAAAATCCTCCGGTGATACATCCGCAATATTTAGAACTTTTAAACCTCCGACAGCAGCATCCGTTTCAATTGCTGCAGCTGTTAGTGGACTTGATCCCATTGCAGCGTCCACTCTGCCATCTCGAAGTGCTTCTAATCCTGCAGTTGGTGATGCTACTGGCACTGCTTCGACATCATCCCACGTTAAACCGACACTTTTCAGATGTAGTTCTACTAGAGATTGTGCTACCTGATTACCAGCGTAACCGGATGCTATCCTTTTACCCTTTAAATCAGCAGTTTTTGATATACCTGAATCTTCTCTAACAATTAAGCCATTCGTAGGGGGATAATTTCCAATTACTAAAGTACGGATATTTTTATGAGCATTTTTATACCCGAATTCACCTTTAATTCCCCAAACAAGGTCTGGTGCAGAACTTAGACCCATATCAATCTGTCCATCATCTACTAATGGGAAGAAAGCATTTGTTCCTGCATAAGGTTTAATTGACGCTTTAATAGAAGACTTTGTACTTAGCACTTTAGCTATCCCTGCACTAGTAGAATTATAGGCAGATCCTTGAGGGTGCGTACCTAGAATGACATTTTCCTTCACACCCTCGCTTGTCACTTTATCTCCATCAGATGAAGAAGACTTTCCAGTGTTAGAACTTCCTTCACTACTACACGCAACTAGTAAAACGGACAAAAGCATGATTATACTTACTAAAGAAATATACTTCTTGCCAGTAAATTTCATAATTATATCCTCCAAGAATGTTTTTTTGGGTTACTTTGCAATAAACGCTTCTTCGCTATAGAGCCAATCAACATATTTAAAGTCGTCTTCTGTCCGATTTAACATAACTGTATTGCGTAATAGGATTGTCACAGGGTCTTCTGCATGTTTCATTTCTCCCCAAGTCCGAGCACCTCGTTGAACAGCTGAAGTTCTTGGAATTCTTTCATTCTGGTATTCTATTAATGCTTTTTCAATATCTTCCTGATACGTAAGTACCTTTTCTGTTAAACAGCAGGCATCTTCGAGGGCCTGACATGCACCCTGTGCCAAGTACTGTAGCATGGCGTGTGCTGAATCACCAAGTAGAGTCACGCGTCCTACGGTCCAATTTGAAACAGGCTCTCGATCAAACATTTTCCAATTACGATCACGGTTAATATACTTTAACGAGTGCTGCAGTGTTGGGCAACATTTACTAAATGCCTCATCAAGTTCTTCTGGAGTTCCCCAATCCGCTTCACCATTTTCATAACGTGTACTTTTAAAAACGGCAACCTGATTTATGACCTTTTTTTCTCGTATTGGATACTGTACCATATGTAACCCAGGCCCAATCCACGTATACTTTTCGTCCCAATCAATTTGCACCTTCATTTCATCCATCGGGACAGTCCCACGATAGGCAACATATTGTGATGTTACCGGTTCATCATTTACAACAAATTTCCTAACTGTAGACCACAATCCATCTGCTCCAACAAGGAAACCACCATTGTAAATATTGCCATTTTCACATGTTACCCTAACACTTCTATCGAGGTTCTCAATAGTTGACACCTTGTGATTGACATAGGTTTTGACATTCTCTAACGAACGGCATCCTTCAAGCAAAACGCTATGTAAATCCGTGCGATGCATAACTACATAAGGGTAACCATATCGTTCACGAAAACCCTCCCCGAAGTTGAGGGCTGAGAGTTCTCGTTGTTCGATTGCATCCATAAATACATGCCTTTTAGGGAGGACTGAATACTTATAAACTTCTTCTAATAGTCCGATAGAGTCTAAGGCTCTTAATGCGTTGGGACCTAGTTGCAATCCCGCTCCTACTTCAGAGAATTGCGGTGCTTGTTCTAGTACAATAACTGTTTTACCTACTTTCCCTAAACTGTAGGCTGCTGCAAGACCGCCAATCCCACCTCCGACGACAATTACATCTGCTTCATTCGTCATATTGTATTCACCTCGTTAAAGTTAGTAATTTCCAAACGTTCATTGATACAACTAGGCTAATTCTGGCTTAAATACTTCCTTAATTTCCTGATGACCATTGTTCTCCTCGTAAGCTTCTTCTCTTTCAAAATCGAATGCTTCCATAATAGGCAAATCATTTGTAGAAAATAAGAACGCCTCTTCAGATTGGGATGTGTTTACGTGTTCATGCCAAACCCATGCCGGTAATGCAAAAAAGTCACCAGCTTCCCAATCAAATCGCTGTCCATCCATTATTGTGTAACCACTTCCTTTGTGAACATAATATACACAACTGTGAACATGTCGATGAGCTTTACCTTTAAAATCAATAGGTAGCTTTTGCATCCTGGCTCCAATTCTACCGTTAGCATCTTTGCCTGTTGAAGGGTTAATATACTCAACTGCATACCCATCAAAAACATCTGGCTCAAATTCAGATTGACCATCGATTGCCTGTTTCGTTAAGTCCCATTTATATCTTCCAAGTGGTGCTAGAGAAGGTTTGCGATCAGATATTGGTCTAACCATTCCTCCTTGATAACGTTTTGTACTATAGTCATCAGGATATTCTAAAGGCTGCTTCTCCTCAGGATGACGCTCAAAAAATGAAGTGCTTAATGCTTGGAGGAATGGAATATCTAAACAGTCCATCCATAGTACTGTGTCGTCACCCTCATTTGCATGGTCATGCCACGTCCACCCAGGAGTAATCATATAATCACCTGGTTCAAAATTATATTTAATTCCATCTACAGACCCCGTTGCTCCTTGGCCTTCCATAATAAAACGAAGAGCAGATGTTTTATGACGATGTGATGGAGCGACTTCACCAGGATTGATAGCTTGAACTGCTGCGTATAAAGTTTGAGTAGCTCCACCCCAACCATGAGGCTGCAAATGTTTCATACCTGGATTGATTAAATAAACAGCTCTACGATCAATTGAACCCAAACCTACACTTAGTAAATTTTTTGCTTTTTCAAGTTGATTCACTATTGTTTGTTTTTTCCATAAATAAGGTATTGCTCTAGCTTTCGGTTGTGTAGGACTAAATACCGAAGACCAAAGTGGTCCTAAGTTTAAATCATCTAATTCCTGATGGAAATCTACTAGCTCTGGCGTTAGTTTGAGTTTTAGTTTATGTTCTGACATGCTAATCCCTCCAAATTTCTTTATATTTGGTTAACCTTTACCTTGTTTGTAAGTTCAGCATCCTCTTTATAGTCAACAGACACGGAGAACTCTCCTATTCTTTCAATATTAATTCTGATAGTATCCCCTTTTGTAATAGGTGCCACCCCTTCAGGTGTACCTGTTGTTACGATATCTCCTGGATAAAGAGTCATTACTTTTGAAGCTGCTTCCAAAAACTTATAACAATCGTATATTAAATCGCTCGTATTGGCGGATTGTCGAATTTCTTCATTCACCCAAAGATTCATCTGTAAGTTATTAGGATCTTCAACCTCGTCACCTGTAACAATCCATGGTCCTATCGGAGTAAATGTGTCAAATGATTTCCTCCAAGGGCGATCTTCTTTTCCACGAACTGTAATATCCATTAGTGCAAAATATCCAAAAATATAATCCGCTGCTTCCGATGCAGGAACATCTTTCGCTTCACGTCCTATTACGAAAGCAATTTCCGCTTCATGGTCTGTTCTTCGGTCTTTAAACGGTAATAAAACCGTTTCATCTGGGCCGATAATTGATGATGGCGCTTTCAAGAAGAAACCTAAACGATCTACAGTTAAAGCCACATTCATTTCCTCTTGGTGAAGAACATAATTTATAGGAGCCGCAACAATTTTACTAGGATTGGGTACAGGTGCACACAATGAAACATCCTTTAATAGGTACGAGGGTAATGTTGTTAATTGTTTTTCTATTTCGTTTCTCTTTTCTTCAAAATCGGCCATAAATTTCACAAGTGACTTTTGAGGCTCTTTTTTATTCCACTCTACTAAACTACTAATATCAATTATGAATTCTCCATTAACAATACCTAGACAATTATCATTAAACAGTCCAATTTTCATCTACTAAACCTTCTTTCGTATGCCATTTTTTCAAATAGTTTATATGATTATTCTACCGGCTTAGAAATTTGTATATTTTTCAGCACATTTTTGCGTAAACTTTGTAAATGTATGTTGGTAGCGTCAATTGCAGCTTGAACATCACGATTTTTTACAGCCTCTAAAATAGCTCTGTGCTCAGCTAATGATTCAATATATCGCTCTGGTGATATCAACGTTTGTTTTCGAACTTGACGAACCAAATTTAAATTGGTTTCCATCATACTGACAAAAACAAAATTCTTTGTTGCCTCAGCTAATGCCATATGGAAGTTACTATCTTCCTGCACCGCTTCGTTTGGATACTTAAGCTTTTCTTCCATCCTAAATAGAACGCTTTCAATTTTTTGTATATCTTCATCATTAGCCCTTAAGCTAGCTAATTCTGCAATTTTGGGCTCTAACGTTTCTCTAGCCTCTAAAAAGTATAAAATCGCAGTTTTCTCTAACATATCTACAGGATTAAACCGGTATTCCATCACCAAACCCTGATCAAAGTGCTGTATAAATCTACCACCGCCTGGCTTCGATATTACAATCCCCTCAGACTCTAAAACTCTAAAGGCTTCCCTTAACGAAGTACGACTGCAACCCAAATCCTCAGCTAACTCACGTTCACTTGGCAACCGATCGCCAGGCTTTAATTTTCCTTCTTGTATTAAATCTCGTATCTGCTCTACGATTTTTTCATACAATCTCTCGGTTCTACGAACGCCAGAAAAAATAGACTTGCTCATCTTATTTTGTCACCTCCTCACAAAGTGGGTTAATGGGCTATTGGCTAGCCCAGTTTAGTTAAATTTTATTATTACCATTTTGAGTTGTCAATATATTTAATACATTCAAAATCTTACTAATCTTAAATATACTATTTCGATAAAATATAGTTTTCAACCTTACTACTTTTATTCTCCAAGATGCAGCCATACAAATAGGTACCACTAAATGTGCTACCTCCCCTAAAATCAATAAGATTAAAAACCTATACTTTTAAGGGAATTACACTTTTTTTTTTACTACACCTAGACAAATAACAACTAAAATAGGAAGTAGTTCAAACCGCTCAATTTCTAACATAGTTTGTCATTTCATTTTTTTTAAAATTAAGGATTGAAATTATTACAATATAGAGAAAAAATTCTGTATTTTTACAAAAATTAATTTCTTTTCGTCTTATATAACTGTCTTTATTATCAAGTTCTACACAAATTTTAAGTTAACCCGATATATTTTTTGTGGGCCTTTTCTACCTTCTGGTTCTAAAAGCCAATCAATAACGAATGATTCCAGACATAATAAAGCATTAACGTGTTGTTCAAGTACCAGCAAACCTAATCAATAAAAAAAGGTGTTGATCAGTTAGAATCTCTTGATCAACACCATTATTCTTTATAGGGACACCTTTACCTATTCAATTTCAAATACACCAAATTATTAATAAAGTCTGTTTCGACAGTTATTTTCCCGTCTTTGTACTCTCTGCCAATGACTTCCCGATTCTTCATTGTTTCGTTCTAGTAGGAGACCTTCACATTCTCAAGAACAGATGACTTTCCCGCTAAGCTTTTGATTAGCTCTTAATTTGATTGTAAAGTCATCTCTAACTAAAACGGATTCACTTAATACTTTTTCATCCTACATTTTAAATTCTGTTTCACGGTCAGGCAAATCAACTGCCTGAATTTGAATCTTTACTACGCCATTTGTGATAACAAGAGTAGGATTTACTTCTTTAAGCTTTGTAATTGCTTCTTTCGTTAGTACGACTTTGGCATTTTTATTCTCAGCAATCTCAACAATTACAGTAGTTACTTTCTCCAACTCATTTAACGAATCCCCAACCACGGTATATTTGTTACCCTTCGGCTCGGGTTTAACAATTAATTCGGGCTTAGGTTCAACGGTTAATTTTACAGTTTTTCGCGTTACTTTAGCCGAAAGATCCTCATTAAGATCTACACCTTTAGGAAAAGCACTATAATGAATATTGTATTGACCCACAGGAAGCTCCGAAATTTTCTCCATTTCATGCTTACCTTTAACTAGTAATTGAACATTTGTGTTGCCTCCTGTTGAAGAAAACATATATTCATCATCTATCGAAAAGTCGATTTCGTTATTCTCCTCTGTTTGTAATCCTGCAACTAAATCAATACTTTCACCTTGTGTAATGGTAATATCTTTAACACCATCAAGTGTTGGTGCAGTAGCGTAATATTTCTTCGCATCCTCTTCTTGTTCAGCAGATTTCATGTATTTTACATAATCAATTTCAAATTTGGTACCTGCTAAATCAGTTCCAACTGGACCTGGCCAAGCTCCCCCCATTGCTAAATTAAGTTGAATATAGTGAGGCTTGTTAAAGACTGACATTGCTAATGGATCATCAGAATAATCAACCACTCTTACGATTGTATCATCTACGTACCATTTGATTAGTCCCTCTGACCAGTCGATACCAAACACGTGAAAATCATCGTTGAAGTTTCCTGAAGGAATTGTATATCCTGTTCCATTACCTGCATATTTTCCGTTATTTTCTGTACCTGCACCATAATGAATAGTCTGCCAAACCGTACGGTTATACCACGATCCATCTGTAGCTGAACCAACTAACTCGGTAATATCGATTTCACCCGTTCTTGGCCAACCACGTCCTTGTAATCCATTAATTTTTCCATCCAGTACAAAATCTGCTCCTAAGGTCCAGAAGGCAGGAAATACGCCTTGCCCCTTCGGCAATTTAGCACGAATTTCGATTTTTCCATATAAGAATTCACGCTTGCCGTGTGTCCGAATACTTCCAGAGTTATAGATTACTGTTCTGTCAGGATTACGAGGATTATTATATTGATCTTCTACCGCTCGATCTGTTGCTTGTAGAACGAGTTTCCCGTCACTGAGATATACATTTTCCGGATTATTCACATAGTGCTGCTGTTCCCAGCCACGAATAGATCCGAGCTCATAACCCCAATCGACCATATTTAATTGATCTTGATCGAAATTGTCTTCCCAAACCAAATTATATTCAGGGCTTTCTTCCCCTTCAGAACTTCCATCAACCTTCACCATTGTTACATGATCGATATAGAGATTTGCACTCTTTGTAGCTTCTTGATCAGACCATTTTACTAATTGGATTAAAACTTGATTATGATTTCCAGAGTTGAACTTATAGGAAACTTCTTCCCAATCCAAACTGGTAATGGCTTGATCGACAATCGTTCCACCCTCGCTTAGGTCTGTTCCTTCTTTCGTAATAACAGAACCTTGAGTCCCATTATTCCACCATCTACCTGTGAAGATTCCTGCTGCACCTTCAACGTCAACTTTACCCATGGCCGTTACACGATAAGTCGTGTTAGGTTCTACATTCACAATTTGTCCAATATAACCACTGCCAAAATCTCCAGATAGTGCTGTATTTGGCACACTACCTGATTTGTTTCCATCTCCATAGCTGACACCTGTAGCAATCACACCTTGATTTCGACTATTCCAGCTATTATCTTCCAATTCAAAGTCACCATTTTTAATCAGGTTAACATTTTCTTCTGCAGATACAGCCATTGAAAATATGAAACTAAATAAAACGAGAGTAATAAGGGTTACAAGAAATTTACTATTCTTCAAGAAAAGCACCTCCATCGTTTTTTTAAAATCGTTAGACTTTGTCATATTCAATGCGTTTTAAAAGAATCATCTATTTAAAACGCTTATACATTTCAATCATCTCTGTAACTAAAAGCGTAATCGTATCTACATTCATCAGCTGATCTTCCGCATGCATAAGCATAAGTGAGAAATCAAGCTTTTCTCCACTAGCCTCTTTCTGAATAAGTGAAGCATGCATTTTATGACCTTCTATATAAAACTTTTTAGATTCAGACAATTTTTCTTCAACAACTTCAAAATTGCCTTCTTTGGCTGCATATAGCGCCTCCATTGCCAGACTTTTAGCCATTCCTACATTACTAATGATTTGAAACGACAACTCATAATATTGGTTCGTATCAATTGTCATAAATTCTACCTCCCACAACTTACAAGGTTTATTTTCTAAAACTTATTTACTAGCAATTATTTGTAAGGCTTGTTCAAGAACTTTTTGTCCGTTCATCATCCCGTAATCCTGCATATTAATGGCTTCAATCGGGATATTCTTCCCTTTTAATTCTTCTTCAATTTGTTTTCTCATATATCTGACTTGGGGTCCTAGTAATAGTACATCTACATCATTTTGTTCGAGAGCAAATTCAATTTCTTGCGCTGATCTCGCGAAGATATTCGCTTCAATACCTTGTTCTTCTGCTGCTTTTTGCATCTTTGAAACTAGTAAACTCGTACTCATTCCCGCCACACATACTAACATAATCGTTTTCATCACATATTCCTCCTTTGAATGATTGAATAATTACTATCTATTAATCGAGCGAGATACCATAGATACAGTGTGTCGAATGCCTCGAATTGCTTTACTCATCGCAAAAATATTTTCTACAGGCGCAAGTCCGGAGTACCCTGCATCACCGATGTGTTGAATATCTACTCCACAAATTTTATTTCGGATGGCTATTTGCTTAATCGTATCTTCATCGGCGCTTTCTTGACTCGTTCCAATCGCAGATAAAACCAAAGCACCGTGTTGATGAGCTTTTTTGACAATTTTCTTCAGTTCCTCTTCATCAAAACCTGGGACAGTCCCCACTGCAGGAACTAATATGATGTCTGCACCTGCCTCAATAAATCCTTCTACCACACCTGCATCCGCAATAGGTTCATCGACTCCTGCTCCGTGCATTTTTCCAGCGATTATCAGTCCAGTAAAATGCTCTTTGGTAAGTTGGATTGTTCTTTGAATTTGCTCATTTGTTACACCAGTACCAGGGTTCCCCGTCAAACATACAAAATCAAGTCCCAATCTTTCAACTTCCTGAATGCTTTCTATATTTGCTTGGCGGCCTTTTGAGATGATTAGTCTTTCTTCCTCCATATTTGCTGCATGATCCACTGGCTCTAAATTTATACCAATCGGACGACCGACTAACCGGCGAAGTTCATCTACGAAAGAACCTTCTTCGATTTCGAGTCCAGCAATCTTCGGTGAAAACACATCAACACCATTCAATAGAATCAAATCAGCACCAAACGCACGAGCGATTTCTGCATTGGTAATATCGCCAATATATGATTCACGGACAGCAACATTTTCAGACATAATCACACGTCCTGCACTTGCTTTGATGCTTTGCTTTAGTTCAGTTGCCGTCATTTCTACTATTTCTGATGCATTTGCACTAATCAATCGTTTTACCATTTTTAACTCATATCCCTTCACTTGCTTATTGTAGTTGTTCTTAGGTCCATTTTTGATTTTTAGTCATTTCAATAGTTTGCTATTTTTAAAGGTGGCGACTCTTTAAAATAAAAGCCTCACCTTACGACACAATACCTTTGTCAACATTTACTTTTTTTACTGTTGATTCTTCTTTTCGTTCTAGTGCTTTATAGCGTTTTTCAATCGCTAGTACAAATGGTAAGTAAAGCAAGATATCCAAAGCAATTAATACAATTTGTAGGATTGACCCACTTATGCTACCTGTTATTAAAAATCCGCTAATGATTGGTGGCATTGTCCAAGAGGCTGCGGCTTTCGTTAATGGTACAAGTCCCATCGCTAGTGCTGAATAGGCAACAATCACGTTAACGATTGGAGCAAGAATAAATGGAACGATTAACATCACGTTTAGAACAACCGGAACACCGAACATGGTTGGTTCATTAATGTTAAACAAGCCAGGTGTTACAGTAATCGGTGCCAAGGCTTTTGTTTGTTTGCTCGTATGCTTTTTACGAGCCAAATATCCTAAAACCAGAACTAAACCAATTGTCGCACCACCACCGCCAATATAGACGAAGTTGTCCATGAAGGACACAGTGATAATATGTTGTAATTCTTCGTTCGCTTGATAAGCCAAACGGTTAGCATCTAAGTTGGCAATCCAAACTGGCTGCATCACAGAGTTGACAACGTTTCCTCCATGAATGCCCACAAACCAGAATAAACTGTTCAGACCAACCACGATAATTGTTCCGAAAACATTATTACCTAATAGTCCTAATGGTTTACCTAGGATGACTTGTGCAATGTCATGGACGTTAGGTAGATTTAATGAGGTTAAAGCCCCGTAAATGACTAACCACATCGTAATAATGACAGCACCCGGAATAATTGCGCTAAAACTTCTAGAAACGGCTTGTGGAACACTGTCAGGTAGTTTAATTTGAATATTTTTATTAATAAACCACTGATAAATATAGCCATTAATCAATCCCATAATGATTGCAATGAATAAACCTTTAGCTCCCATATAAGCAACAGGCATTCCAGCCCCAGCATCAGAAGAAATAAATGGGGTTGCCATGATAAATGCTGATAAGGAAATGATTCCTGATCCAATCCCATCTACTTTGTACTGCCTTGCTAAACTATAAGCAATACCGAAACTGGCAACTAAACCAATCAATCCGAAACTACTATCTGTTCCTTTCCATAAATAATCCGCAACACCAATTTCACCTAACCATGCTTCCCAACTTGCAATCGGAAAGCTAGCTATAATCATAAAAAGAGAGCCTATAATAATTAACGGCATGGCTAATGTGATTCCATCCCGAATTGCAATGAGAAACTTGTTATTACCTACTTTCGAAGCAACTGGCATAAGTCGTTCTTCCAAAAAGCCATTCACTCTACTCACTTTTCTTCCTCCTTCTTTAATAAGTAAATATTCAAGCAATGAATCAAATACTAATTGCCCTTTATTTCTAATTGTTTACTATTCTTAGTATCTATGTATCTATTCTTTTTTATTAGCAGTTCGTCATCTACTCTAATGAAAACGCAACCATTTAAAAATGTTCATAAAATCCGGAGCCAGTCTTGATGCAAGAAAAAGTGGTCGCTCAAAAAAGAATGGATACTCCTCGGCTAGACCTCCTTAATTTTTATTTATTATTAAAAGTAAAGTAAAACCCGAAAAATTTACTTTAATTAATAATAATTTATAATTAAATACTAGTTCGTGTAAACGCTTTTGTCAATGGATAAAAAATAAAATATTAAATTTTCAATTTATTATTCACCTGCTTACTTGATATAGCCTCCACAATTCTTGGTGAATAACGAATTGTATGCAAATACATGAATATTGATTGATTTGTTATCATTTGTTTATTATAATTTATAATTAATAGGATAAATTCCTTTATTTGGTTGGGAAGGAGTAAAACCACTATGCAGTTAACAAATAAACAAATGAAATTACTTGCGAAAATTTTAGATACAATCTATGTAAAGGGACCTATTTCCCGTATTGAAATCTCCAAACTAACCGGCATAACTCCTGCCACCGTTAGTGAACTTACCGGACATTTAATAGAAGATAAGTTGGTTTACGAACTTGGAGAAGATTCTGCAGATAACAAAGGATTAGGCCGTAAGAGGATTCTATTAGATATAGCAGAAGGCCATAGTTTTTATATTGGATGTGAGTTATCTGAAAAATATTTATCCTTCTGTTTAAGTAACAATACTGGAAAAATTCATGAAAAAAAAATCATCAAATTGGATTCTGGAAACCAAAGTGTTGTGTTAACAGTAGATTATTTTATAAATGAATTAAAACAGTTTATTCTTTTTTGTAGCTCCTACCAACCTAAAGCGATAGGTATAGCGTTACCAGGACATTTTAATGAAAAAGAGAAAACGATATACAGCAATAAGGTACTTTGGAAGAATTTCAATCTGGGAGCTGTGTTGGACAGTTTTGATTTACCGATTTACTTTCAAAATAATGTTCATTCTATGGCCATTTCAGAGAGGATATTTGGTGGGAATTACAAGGATCAGAACTTTATTTTCTTTCATGTGGGTAGAGGAATGTTTTGCTCTTATATGTACGAAGGAAACACTTATGGAAAAGGCAATTTCTTAGTGGGTGAAGTCGGTCATACAATTGTTCAACCAGGCGGAGAATTGTGTGAATGTGGTAAAATAGGCTGCTTGCAAACGTACGCAAGTGAAGCATGGATCATCAAAAAATCTCGGATACTCTTTGAAAATTCGAATTCAACTTTCCTGCGGCAATTAGCACCGGACAAGCATAGCATTACGATTGAAACGATTTTAAGATCCTATAAAATGGGTGACGAAGGCGTTATCAACATTCTTAATAACGCCATTAAATACCTCTCGATTACTATCAATAATCTACCAATGATGATTGATACAAATAAGATTATTTTACATGGGGAGTTATTTAATGAGCCTGAATTAACAAATATTCTTAGCCGTCATTTAACTCAAAATGAAATACTCCTCCCTATCGATAATAAATGGGACATCGTATTTAAAAAATATAATGATGTAAATGGAGCCCTAGCAGCATGCGGTCTCGCTGTTTCAAACCTATTATTACAGTATTAATAATAAAGATCATATTTTGTACCTGACCACCAGTACGGTAAAGCTATAATGCGCTAGGGATCAGGTTCTGTGAGTTAGTTAGTTGTGTCACTGAACCTGTCCTTTTTTTATTCTTTATTTCACAAAACACCCCGCTATCGCAGGAAAAACCAGAAGTTCCGTCTATAGATAAGAATCAAAAATTAATATATATTCTTTCCCTTTGCCTTTAGTAATCTAACAAACTCATCCAATACCTTCGTACGAAACGGCGAACCCAAAACAATGAAAAATTGTCTAGGAAACTGTAATCCATTCACATCAATTATCATCAAATCACCACTTTTAAGCTCACTTGCTACTGTAAGCTCTGACAACAAACTAATTCCTAACCCAGCCTTCACAGCTTCCTTAACTGACTGTGTACTACTAAACGTCATAATATTCTTCGGATCAATCCCAAGTTGTTCAAAAACCTTTTCCCCAGCTTCCCTTGTTCCAGAGCCCTCTTCCCTAAGAATCCACGCCTGCTCCTCAAGGTCTTTTAACTCCACGTCACCAAATTCACCAACCAATGCGTTGTTTGGTAAAGCAATAATCACCATTCGATCTGCCGCAAATTCCTCAATTTCAAGGTTCTTTTCTTCTTTGACGTGACCTTCAATAATCCCAATATCAAGTTGATGTGCTTTCACCAACTCAACAATTCTTTCTGTGTTATCAATCTTAACTGTTGGCTGAACATCCGGATACACCGTTTTCATATCTGCTAACACATGTGGAAGGACATACTCACCAAATGTATAACTCGCGCCAATTGTCAACGGTCCTCTCACCTTATTTGTTAGTTCATCCAAAAGTTTCTCCATTCGTGTATATAATCCGACAATCTCTTTCGCATGGTGGTAAACAATCCCGCCCGCTTTATTTAATTGCACATATTTATTTGTTCGTTCAAGAAGTCGAACCCCAAGATTTTCTTCCAAAGTACGAATATATTGACTAACTGCAGGTTGAGTCATATGAAGCTCCTCAGCTGCTCGCGAAAAATTCTTCTTTTCTGCAACCATAATAAATACCTGTAATTGCTGATCCACTTTTCCACTTCCTCTCCGTCTACATTTATTATAACAAATCACTTATCATAACTATAATTAACACTTATTTTACTTATACTCAGTCGCCTAATATAGTAAAAGCAGGAGGTGCACATATGGCGTTAGCTGAATTAAAACAATTACCAATAAAAAAGACAAAACCGGAATTAGCATTGGTTGGCGGGGTTGCTTTTACATTTTTATTAGCACTTTTAGGATACTTATTAGCACTTGTACCAGGATTTAGTAATGTAGGACAAATGGCATGTGCCATCATTATTGCAATCGTTTACAGGCAAATTTTTGGCTTTCCGGAGATGATTCGCTCAGGTATTGTCTTTTCATCGAAACGAATACTTAGACTCGCTATCATTTTGTATGGTTTAAAATTAAACATCGAAATGGTACTTAGCGACGGGATTGGGTTATTAGTAAGGGATGCACTAGTAATCATGTTTGCAATTTTTGCTATAATGTGGCTAGCAAAAGTTCTAAAAGCGGATCAAACTATATCCCTATTACTCGGTGTTGGAACAGGCGTATGCGGAGCTGCTGCCATTGCAGCGGTTGCACCCATTATAAAATCAAAAGATGAGGATACTGCAATAGGCGTTGGGATAATCGCCTTGGTCGGGACTATTTTCGCCATTATTTACACGATCTTAAGACCAATTCTACCAATTGAAGCAGTACAATATGGAATCTGGTCTGGAACAAGTCTACATGAGGTCGCCCATGTAGCACTCGCAGCTGCACCTGGTGGAGAAAATGCACTCGCTGTTGGATTACTAGCAAAACTAGGCCGAGTTTTCCTCCTTATCCCACTATGCTTCATTTTAATTTTCTTCATGAAAAGAAAGAATAACAACAGTGAAACCGGCAAGGCAAAAATCGAATTCCCTTGGTTCCTGGTAGGTTTTATCGTCATGAGTATTCTAGGAAGCTATGTATTTGGCTACTCCATTCCATTGCCCGATGATATAATGAATTTCGTTTTCACCCTTACCACATGGCTGTTAACCGCTGCAATGGTAGGCCTAGGCTTAAACGTAAGCTTAAAAGATGTCCGTGAACGGGCAATCAGGCCTCTCATAGCAATTTCAATTACATCAATAGTGCTTTCAGTAGTTGTGTATTTTACGGTATAACACCAAACTAAAACAAAGGAACAACATTCTTATATATAGAAAAAACTACTTAAATAACTTTAGAAAGAATAGCTATAACAAAGAGAAAGCTTAGGGGCATTTCATATAGTGGGTGGTCGGGCTTATGTAAGGAAGAAATGAACAACTAGCAGTTAGATTTGATAGTTGTTCGTTCTTCTTATTTGTAAGTTTATGTCACAGTGGCTCCCCGAATTTTGTCGCGAACTTATTTTTTTCAAGTCTAATCGGGGACAGGATCACGTGTCCCACGAAAACGATCACCTATTTCTAGTCCTCACCTTTCATAAAAACCCGCTATCGTAGGAAAGACCAAATGCTCTTTCCTCATTTCCCAAAACGTCGTCACTTTATGTTCTCGTAGCAGCTGTGTATTTAGTGAATACGGGTGACAATTTAGTGGTGTTTGATTAAACGTTTTGGCGAAGAACTCAATCGCCTCTTGTTCGAACTCTGCAAAAATAAATACAAACTCATGTTGATTCTTCTTCAATGCGTACACACCGATCTTATGAAAGCCTAATACATTGTGTTCAATCATTTCCCTTACCTTTACATGGTCTGCAGCATTAAGATCTAATTTAGATTCATCATCCTCCAATGAAATCTTGCCCTCTTGGAGTAAATGATGAATGTAATGGGCTAGACTAACTTCTTCGTAGCAAATCGCATCTATGTATAAATCTCTTACTTTCATAATCGTTCTCCCCCCTTTGGGAACTGTCCCCTTGTCCCACTTATTGTTCGATTATCCCTGTATATTCGTTATATGTAACTTGTATGGTTCCTACTGGGCCGTTTCTGTTTTTGGAGACGATGATTTCAAGGAACGGGTTATCTGTTTCCTTGTCATAATACTTTTCGCGATAGAGGAAAAGAATCACATCTGCATCCTGCTCTATGCTGCCGGATTCCCGAATGTCTGACATCATCGGTCGTTTTTCAGCTCTTGTTTCAACAGAACGATTTAACTGTGCCAAACAAATCACAGGGCAATTAAAATCCTTCGCCAATGTTTTAAGATTTCTCGATATTTCGGTTACTTGTAGGTGGGCGTTGCCTCCGTACAGTTCGCTCGAATGAATTAGCGTCAAGTAATCGATGAAAATAATGGGTTTCATGTTTGGAAACTGATGCAACATTTTTCGGGTCTTCGCTCGCATTTCTGAAACGGTTTGACCGGCACCATCGAAAATTTGGATATTGGTTTCATTCAGGTAGCCGATGATATCTGCCCAGCGATCCTTTTGACTCTGACTTAACAATTTTTGAGGATCCCTCATTTTCAACCGATTATAACCTCCTGTTGAAGCTATTAATCTCGTGGTAATAAGCTTTTCAGGCATTTCTAGTGAAAAGACGATTGGCAAATAACCTGCCCAACCCGCTTCCTTTGCAAAATGCAGCATGACGTCAGTCTTTCCCATTGATGGTCTTGCTGCAAGAATCGTAACCTCTCCATCCTGGAAACCTCCCGTCATTTCATCAAGCTTCCTGATTCCGGAGGTGGCCGTTTTCATAACTTCCTGCTCCTGCCATGGAGCCTCATACATCTGGACCAATGCTTGATCAAGTGGCGTATGATCGTTTATCTTCACCTGGTTGATTTTATCCAATTCCCCAATCACTCTAGAAATCTCCCAATTTCCCATACTAGCTAGCGTCAAGATGTTCTTCTTTTCCCGCTCTTTCCATAGATCAATAATAAGTCCCTCAAACTCTTCGTATTTCTCAACATCCGCATGTGAAAGCAGGCTCGATAAATAGGACATGCCCCCGAAGTTTTCAAGATCAGGCATAGTTGTTAGAGAGATCAAATCTATGCTTTTACCCGCATTACTAATGTCAACCATCCGCCGCATTAATTCTTGATGAAGGGCGCCTTCTAGCTGTTCAGGATAAATCACGGTATCCTTGATTAGGTAATTCGCTTTAATCAAGCACCCTAAATAGGCAGTTTCTGCAAAATTCATCAGTCCTCACCTGCCGTTGGATTAAAATGATAGCTGGTCGGAATTTCTCTACCCGTTTTAATGGTTCTAACAGATTTCTGTTTTTCCTCGTTATACAAATCAATTTCATCAACAGTGAGTAACGATTCGTTTTCCCAGTTTTTCAGAATTCCAACTACATAGTTTAGCCTTCGCTTATTGTTTCCACAGGCAATATCCATCGCTTTTAAAATCACCTCTTTCGGATTCAAAAAGCTAGAACCATCCAACCAAGCTAACAATTGTTCCTTGGCATTCACATTGTTCAAACCAAATCCGTTTTGGTCCCAACACTCCACAATCTCCTGAATATCCCCTGACTTTGATTCACTATCTATATTTGGGTAAAGAACCTGTTGTTGTTTTTTATTTTCTTTTTCTTTTTGTTTTTCTTTTTGTTTTTCTTTTTGTTTTTCTTTTTGCCCACGTATCGTACCACGAGTCGACAACGTATCGTCTGAACATGCGTTCGCGTGTTGTATAATAGGCTCTTTTTCCCATCCTGATTGGGTCACAGGGACAGGTCCCTCGTCCCAGTCTGAAGTATTTTCATAAAAAGATTCATAGATCGTAAAAATATCATTTCGATCAATATTTTCAGCTACATATTCAATCAGCGTCGTATCTTCCACTTCTTCCAGTTCTGATACAACACAATCGATAACCGGTTTCCCGCCTTTTTGCAGGTTATATTTTCCCCAGTTTTTAATTGCGATTTCTCTTGTTTTGGGATTGTAACGAATAATTTTGTGGTGGTCGATCATGCGATCCATCAGTGCATGAACCGTCTCAATGGAATACCCCATATCAAAAGCCATTTCTTTTTTCGTAATTCGATAGATTCCAATTTGGGTTGTGTGGGAATTTGTTAGAAGATATAAAAAGAAGTACTTATCCTCCGGCGTCATCTCCTCCGAAACAACCGGATTCTTCCAAAAATCAGTCTTCACAATTCTATACTTTGCCATCATCATCACATTCCTTCCTTTGGGACAGCGGCCCCTTGTCTTTAGGTCAGAGGGACAGGTCCCCCGTCTCAGTCCTGTCGTCATTCGAAGGGATATCAGACCTAGACCTTATCTCAAAATTGAACTACCCCTCGACATTGTTATAGGCAGGGGTTCAAGAAAAAGGGCATCTCTGTATGTGAAAGATTTGTGACGGAATGATGGTGTAATAAGATTATTCGAGTACGACAAAAAAACAGCCCAGAATATATTCAGTCCTACCTCGAGTTTTAAATTATTTTTTAAGCAATGATGGAGGTTCTTATTGTTCCCCCTGCTTTTTAACAATTAACCCTACTAGACTATTTAATAGTTTGTTATAATTCTTTTAATGGTAAAAATTGTGATTTTCTTACAACTATATGACTAGGGGAGAAAAGATGCTAAGATCAAAACTTTCTAACAAAATGTTAAAAAATACGGCTTCAAGGCAGTTTACAGATCGCGAAGAACCGAGAAATTCATTCAGGAAAGCATTCAAGACTTTAAGCGACGACCAGTATAAGGTCCTTATTTTTTACGGGGTTGGAGGAATTGGGAAATCTCGGTTATTGAAAGAATTGTACTCTCTTACTAGTTCGATTGACGCTTCTACTATAAAGGTATCTATTGATTTTCGAGAACAGAAACATCGAGACCCATCGGAGGCGCTCATTTGGTTGAGACAACAATTAACAAAAGAATATCAGATAAAATTTACGACCTTTGATCTTGCATATGCAGTTTATTTTAGTCGGATGAAGTCCCAACTCACCTTAAAATCCGAACGAAAATCTCTTCCTTTTTTAGAAGAAGGTAATTTTGTTGGTGAACTTATAAACGAGCTAGAGAATATTCCTGTTGCGCAATGGATTCCTAAGACCCTTAAATTAATTGATGGCTTTGCACGATACAAAGAAATCCTTCAATGGTGGAATCGAACTGGTAAAGGTATTTTAACAGACTTGAAAGACATGCATCCGAAGGATATTGAAGAAATGTTAGTAGTTTATTGGGCAGCTGATTTAAGGGAATACATGAAAAGATCGAATCAAAAAGCGGTGTTCTTTTTTGATACATATGAAGCTCTTTGGGAGTATGACCGTTCGATAGGTTCCTTTAGTGATAGGGATGAATGGATTAGAGAATTTATTCTTCAGTTCGAGGATGTTTCGGTATTAAATGTCATTTGTGGACGAGAAAAAATCACTTGGGGGGAAGAGGAACCTGAATGGAATCAAGTGGTAGATCAACATTTGATAGGTGAACTATCTCCTGAAGATTGCATTAGTTTTTTAGAATCTTGCCAAATTACAGACAAAACAATTCAAGAAACGATTATCCAAGGTAGTGGTGGCTTACCTTATTATTTAGACTTAATGGTAGATACTTTTCAACTGGTATCAAAAAAACGTATTCCTTGTGTTGATGATTTTTCCAACCGACCAAGTGAAGTGCTGAAACGATTTTTAAAATATTTAGACCGCACTGAGAAAGAAACGTTAAAAATTTTATCTGTCCCGCGTTTTTGGTCGGAACAATTGTTTACGAACTTGGTAACAGAATTTAAGACATATTATCAACCTACTGCTTTTGATGAGTTCTGTCATTTCTCTTTTATCCAAGAAATTGACCGAAGTGGACTATGGTCCATGCATAAGTTAATGAAGGAAGGGCTGTACAATGATATACCCTCCCCAATACTCGAGAGGGTTCATTTCTTTCTATTAAACTATTATACAGAGACGTTAAAGAAGGATAATCCAGATGTTGAATTACATATAGCTTTTGTAGAAGGACTTCACCATGGAGAAATCATTCTAGACGAAAAGGAAATAACGGATTGGATTTCAACACACTCTCCCCTCTTAGTAAACGAAGGAAAATGGTCTACACTTATTCAAGAATTTGAAAGAATTCTAGATTTCAAAACGGAAAAAAAGAGATTACATGCTTTTGTAAACCATAAGCTTGGAGAGTTATATGCGTTAAAAGGCCAATATCGATTAGGAGAAAAATATTGTATAGATGCCATGAAACTCTATCAAAAACTACAACAATCACAGGAAATTAACTCCTTTTTTCAAGAAATTACAGATATTCAACAAATTTTGGGTGATATCTATAAACATACGAATGAATATGAGAATGCCGTTCATGCCTTTAAGAGCGCATTAACTTATTTGGAGCAATGGTCCAAGGATGAGCCACAGAAATTAAAAGATATTGCCATCGTTCTAACTCGTCTTGGAAAAATATATAAATTCATGTCTCAGTATGAGGAAGCGAAGCAATCATATGAACTGGCACTAGAAAAATGTCTACAAATCATAAATGGTGGTTTTGCGTCTTCGTATATCTATGCTGTATTAGGTGAGGTTCATGAGAAATTAGGAGAATTAGAACATGATGAAGTTCAGAATGAGAACACGAATATAAGCCATTTTTTCCAGGCAATTGATGCATATAATTATGCCTTACAGGATAAAAGTCTAGAAAACTATCTGACAGTCCTTGTTCATAAAGGTCTAGCACATAAGAGACTTGCTGAAGCATATCCGGTGAATACACATGCAAAGGAAAAATTGCAATCTTTCAACCAATCGATATCTTTCTATAATGAAGTTATACAATATGCACCTGATTATGTTGATGGCTATGAAAGACGTGGACATGCAGCTACTGATTTACTAGAACTTAACGTCGAATTGGGGAACGACGAAGAAGCCCTAAAAAACTTTGATTTAGCAGTAAATTCATTTGAAAAAGCAATCGAATTGTCAGAAAAACAAGGAAGTTCACGAAATAGACTTGGGTCAGCCTACCGTTCTCTGGGAAAGTTATATAGAAAGCAGAAAAACTATGCACTAGCCATTGAAGCGTTTGAAACAGCCTTGAAAAAAAGTGATGAAGTCCTTCTGTATACACCACAGTATATTTATACACATAATAGTAGAGGCAAAACGTACATGGAAATGGGTAATTGTTATCGAGATATGGGTAACACTACAAGTGCCAATACAAGTTTTATTAAGGCTATTGAATGTTTTAATAAAACCTTAGAAACATCTCCAAATTCGAGAACAGCGCTAGCATATATTGAAAAGTTAAATCAATTAATTAAAATTTTTAAGTTCGGTCACAGTGACTCCCCGAATTTTGTCGATAATCAATAAAAAAATGCCTGACCCCCATCACAGTAAAGCATTACCGCGCTGGGGGTCAGGCACTCTTATCGGGGGCCAGGCACTCTAATCATTCTAGTAAATGTCCACTACCTGTTCAATTCTACCGTCTCAAATACCTTCCAATTCACTATTTTCTCTAACGTAACTGATAGTAAAACACCTATAATTAAGCCATTGCTAATAAACGGCTGTATATATAGTGGGATGTCAGCGAAAACAGTGGGTGAAATGTTCATGATACTGATCCCAACTAGAACAGGTGCTGCCAATCGAAAAATTGTATTCGAATTAAACGTCTTCCCGTTAAGGCTGCTAAAGGCTGTACCGAATAATTGTAAATAGGCCACAAATAAAACAGCATTTCCTACTGAAATTGGCATGGTTGCAAGGAATGATCCGAACATAGGAACCAGTCCGATTGTTGTTAATAACCCACCACCGATAAGGAATGGTTTCGGATGAAATATTCTTGTGCTTTGTAGAAATCCGATTGAGGATGTAAAGGGTGTGTAAGGTACTAGCCCAAATACCGTACCAATCGCCGTAAAAACACTTGTCACATAGATAGAATTACGAAATCTATGTTGTGGGGTTTCTTTGTTTATCAGTTTTCCGGCTGCATCAATCGAAGCAATTGTATTGCTCAAATTGATTACCACTGCAAAGAATGTCACGCCAATAATCCCAAACTCTAGATTTGGTTCTCCGATAGGAAATAAAGTGAAAGACATCAAGGATGCTTCTAAAGCCCTTTGGCTAACATCCATAAAAAATAGATCATGCAATATCCATCCAATCATTAAACCTATTAAAATGGAGAAATTACTAATAGATTTAGAGCCTTTAAGTTTTATAATCACAACTAGGATTACAATTCCGATTGATAATAAACTCAACGGTACGTCTAATACTCCATCCTTGGTTAAAGGAAACATTCCTTTAAAGAAGATAAAAATCAATTGGAAGGTTAAGAGAAAAAGATAGACTGACATGACCATTGGACTGAAGATTGACTGAAAAAGTGACAAACCATTACATGCTGCTAAAACGATTGTAAATACGCAAGCGAGTAGAATCCCAGTCGTGATCCCTCCACCAATCGTAGATAGGCTCATTCCCATCGAAGAAGCAGTGAGCCCTAGGTTTAATATAACGCCCCATAACAACCCAGAATGTCCTTCCATAATGGGCATTCGATGTCCTATCCATCCTTGAAACATACAAGCTACCCCTGTAAGGATTAAAGAGCATCTTAGCATCATTCCAATCGTATCTTGAGGCACCTCAAACACGGTTCCTATTGAAATCGGTACAACTACTGTATTAGCAAAAATAAAAATAAGCCATTGAACAGAAGAAAAAACTGTTACAACATACCCTTTACTCATCATTCACACCACTTTCTTGAAACATGTCGACAGTTCGGTCTTTTCCCTATTTTTTTCATTACCAAAAAGAGTCTGCGGAATTGATGTCAGACCCCATCTAGTAAACTTTTACAGAACTAAAGGACAAGCCCACATTCAGAATATAAAAAAGAGTCTTACTTAAACCAAAAGACTCCCTGAAGAATACCATTACTGTTCTCCAAAATCAATATACTCCGTTCAGACAACTAAATTTTTTCTCTTTTTAGTGCAATAAATCGATATTCATCATGTTTTTATGGATATAACTCTAATGATATTTCTAAGCACTAGGCTCGGTACCAGAATTTAAATTTACTATCCAAAAGAGTAACCTTAAAAAAATAGGTGAAAATAGGAAAAAAGGATGTGGTCACTATGGAATCCTTTCTCTACTTCTTCCTTGCATTCAGTTATCTTTGTCTATTTGTTTGGGGGATTTTTTTAGTTAAAAAAGCAAGATTACATCTTACCAATTTACTCTTATTCGTCATTATTGGACTTATATATGATAACTTGATCATTGCGTTAGGTAGATTTATCGGTGAAGGAAAAATGCTGGAGAGTATCAGCTATGTTCGATTTTTGTTACACGCCCTGTTTACCCCCACCCTGGTTTTATTTGCATTTGGAATCTGTTTGGGGACAGAATTACCGTGGGCCAAGAAAACCTTCTGGAAGGTCTTAGCATTTCTGATGACTCTCGGGTTAATTCTTTATGAACTATTTACATCAGTAATCAATCTTGAACTTGAACCCCATTGGAAAAATGGCATATTGACCTATACAAGTGCGGGTCATTCGGGTAGTCCGATTATGGTCATTATCGTAACAATTGTTCTCGGGATTGTAGGCTTTATTTTGGCGAAGAGATTTCACTTTTATTGGCTCTTGGTTGGCACAATCGTTATGATTACAGGGGGTCTGTTAACCATCTGGGTCAAACATGAATCGATGATGAATATATTAGAACTTTTATTAATGGTCACTTTACTTATGACATGGCAATTTCAAGTCCGTTATCTACGGTCACAGTGACTCCACGAATTATGTAGATAAACATTAAAAAGGGCTTGACCCCAAGCTCATTCTGAGGGTTAGGCCCTGGAAATACTGGGGAAATATCAAACTGAACTGCTACAATAAAGTTTTTTATTTCCTTACAATTACACAGAGCATATTCCATTTGTCAACCTACATGATCGACACGTTTGTGAAACGTACTTAATATCTTCGATTAATTTCTGGAGTTCTTCCGTACTTTTCTTTTGTTCCGTTGAGCCATGCCTTGACTGCTTCTTTGTAATTTCCTTGTATGAAATCTGATTCGTATTACTCCATTTCTTCCAAGCAACTTTATCATATTTATGGTGCTGATAATACTTCCATGGATGGATACTACCTGGCGCAAAATTATACGTGCCCATGTTTACCGGATCGTTAATGATTTGACCTGTTTCAGCATTATAGACAACTTCAAAGCGACCATCTGATGATATAAACTTCACATTATAAGCGGCGTCATATTCGCTTACTTCATACCGGTGGTATCTAGCACTGAATAGCTGCCATTTGCCACATGCCACTAGTTCAATCATTTCCGCTAAAAGCTCAGGTGCCTCTCCATATCGATTCAATTCGTTCCGAAAATAATGAATCTCTTCTGTGATATAAGGAAGTTGTTTGACATGGTGATCAAATGTATCAACAAACAGATTAAATTGTTTATGTCCGTTAAGAAGCTTTTCATTTCCCACCAAATCATCCATCATTTTTGTTACGATTGCATGTGATGCAATTCCTTTAGATGAATCAAATCTATACCATTTTTTATGCTCAGATTGGATCTGATCATATTGCTCTGAGAGTTCAGTAAAGTATTCCTCCGATATAGAATCAGCCTCGACCAGTACAGGCATACTTGGATATACTAAGTCTTTCATTAGTTGAAGGTACCCAGATATCGACACTAATAACAGGAAAAAAAGAAGGAGATAAACCGTTTTTTGCAACCGAGTTTTGATAACTATGATAATTTTTCGAACCTCCTCTTATCCCGCTTTCAATCCTTCGTTCTTTAACCAATAAAATCTTTTTTATATCGTATAGCTAGATAGACTGCTGAGGCAAGGAAGGCAAGCGAATATTTAAATAAGAAGAATATTTGCCACATATATTCTTTCGGGAAAATCACGTCGCACAAAACGATTCCACTTAACATTATGAACGCACTTTTTAATTTTATTTGATTTGTTCTTTCGTCAGCTTCTCCCATTTTTTTCTGTAATACGTATGATAGAATCCCACCGACAAAAACCAATAAAAAACCGCTAACAATAAGAATGTTCCAATTACCTTGTGATTGCTCAGCCCAAGATCTTAATGGATCAAAAATTGCGTTAGATATATTTGACATATTAATTTTCATTTTGATCATTTCCTTTCTCATAAGTAAAAATATCGTTAACATCAACATTAAAAAATTCGGCAATTCGAAAAGCTAACAATAGAGTCGGAACATAATTACCTTTTTCCATTACAAAGATGGTTTGTTTGGAAACTCCAACTTTCTCTGCTAATTCTTGCTGAGACATTCTGGCGAGTACACGATATTCATACACCTTATTTGAGATCGAATCACCAAAATCTTTCTTCATGACCATCACCTCTTGAATCAAATTATAAACTTAGATTTACCAAAAGTAAAGTAAACTTATACAAAAATATAAAATGTTTATATTTTAATTTAGATTACTTTGATTTAATAAAAGCAAGAATACAAAAAACCTGACGGAAATCATGATTCCGTCAGGTTCACAGGTCGATCCGGAGTAATTTGGGGTTTGGTGGTCCAGTGGATGATAATATTCATTTTTCCTGACTTTATTTCCAGTAGGAAAACAAAATTATATCCATATTAACAATCTATATCTTCTCCGGCGCGCCACATATCAAGTGTTTTATGGATAAATTGTTCCAAGTCCGTATCTTCAACCTTTATCGATTTTTTTACGCGTATGCAGCCTTTTCCATAATTATAGCCCTCTAATAGGGATTCTGCATTTTCTACCTTATCTATTGTACCTACATAGAGGCTGACATAATGTTTTTGCGCGTTTAACGCTAAGACATAGTTGTCATCTTTACCATAATTCAACATTTTATAGCGAATCACTTCTTCTAACTCGGGTGCATAATCCAAAATCATTTCACGAATCGCGAGCAGTTTCTCTTTTCGCCAATCGTCCTCAAGTAATTCTAAATATTCATCAGAATTCTTAACATCATATTGCATATTAGAGTCTCACTCCTGCATGTTCAATTTACTGATAGTTTACAGGAAATTTGCTAACTATGCATCTTCAAGGTGTTAGGTTGCAATATCAATAAGAAAGAGACACCTCATAACCAATAAATTAGTTAAAAGATGCCCCCAAGTTTATAATCCGTATAATTTGCGATTTATCATCATGGTTGAAACTACAATCTATTTATGTGGCTTCAAAGTAACGATTTTACTGCGCTCAATTACACCGACATTATTGTACTCAATGTAGGCAAAATATGTTTTTCCATTTGCTAGATTTCTGACATGGGCACCATTGAGTTAAAATTGCAATTTTACTACGATATATTTCACTCTATTATAGTAGTTAAATATCCTAATACCTCATCTATATCCTTACTAGATATTTGATGATGTGTGACCATTCGCACCTTCTTAGGTCCTATTTTCTTTACGAGGATATTAACCGATTTCAATTTATTAACTAATTGGTCCGCATTCCAACCTTCTTTTACAATCTCAATAGATACGATGTTTGTTTGGAACTGTTCAGAAGTCAATTTAATTCCTTGAATAGCAGATAAACCATCACTTAATTTTCTTGCTAGCTGGTGGTCATTTTTCATTTGACCAGTCATTTTTGTAAGTGCGATGATCCCCGGTGCTGCAATGATTCCAGCTTGTCGCATTCCTCCGCCCAATCGTTGGCGGATTTTTTTAGCTTCTCGAATAAATGATTTTGATCCCAACAATATAGACCCTACTGGACAGCCTAATCCCTTTGTTAAACAAATTTGTACAGCATCTACATATTTACATATAACAGAAGCTTGCACGTTAAGGTAGGCAGCGGCATTAAAGAGTCTAGCGCCATCTAAGTAGATTGGAACCCCGTAAGCATTAGCCAACTCCCTTATTTCCTTCATATTTTCAAGGGGAACTACTGATCCTTCATTTAAGTTATAAGTGTTTTCCAAACAAATTAATCCCGTTTTCGCAATTTGAATACCATTAGGTTGAATCGATTCTTCTATTCCATTTAAATCGTATAGCCCCTGTTTTACAGAAACACTACGAGCTTGAACTTGTGAGAGTGCCGCTAACCCTGCTACCTCAAGATTATACAAATGTGACTCCTTCCCCATAATCACTTCTTGGCCTCTCTCTGTCATAGTCATTACTGCAACTTGGTTTGCCATGGTCCCTGAAATGGTTAGCATAGCATCCTCCATATCAAATATGGAAGATGCTAGCCTTTCTAGTTCAATTACTGTTGGATCTTCCCCAAGAATAGCATCGCCTAGTTTCGCTTTTGTTATCGCGTCCAACATTTCTTGGGTTGGCATAGTTTCAGCATCACTCCGTAAATCTATATGTTTCACTGACTTTCTCCTTTGTAATTATAATTGAATTTCGTTGTTTACCTCAGTTTGTGCAGCTTTATCTTTTCCAAAGATTTTATTCACGATCATTCCAATTGCTCCATCCCCAACTACGTTTGTAGCAGTTCCAAAACTATCCTGAATCATAAATAAAGTGAGCATCAGGCCCAATGCTGCCTCATCAAATCCAAGCGAAGACTGTAATATTCCTAACGCAGCTAGGACGGAGCCTCCTGGAACTCCTACAGCACCAACCTCGATAATTCCTAATAAAATTATAAATGTGACTACAACTCCTATTGGTGGTAATTGCCCCGTGGTCATCTGAGAAACTGTAAATGCACTAATTGTAATCGCCATTGCAGCACCAGATAAGTGGACTGTATTACATAAAGGAATGACAAAGTCGGCAATGCTTTTCTTCATATATGGTACTGTTTTGGCCTGTTTTAAAGCTACTGGTAATGTAGCCGCACTTGACATCGTTCCCAATGCTGTAAAATAAGCAGGAATCATCGCCTTGAACATTTTCCAAGGGTTGTTTCTTGAAATTACTCCAGCTACTGTGTACTCAATAAGCAACCACACAATTTGCAAGACTATAATTAGGATGAGCATTTTCCCAAAAATCCCTATACTAGAAAACAACTCTCCTTTTGCAGTAATCCCAGCGAATATACATCCAATAAAGAAAGGAAGAATTGGGAGTATTATTTTATTTATACAGAGCGTAACAATGTCTCTTAATTCACTAATTGCATTCTTAATCGTTACCCCTTTTACCACAGTACTTCCAATACCCAGGATAAAAGCAATTAATAACGCACTCATGACACTCATGATTGGAGTCATCTCAATCTCAATAAAAGGCGCTCCAATTGAAGCTGCTTCTGCCCCTGACTTTGAGTCAATTGCAAAGAGGGGAATAACAAAATAAGCGACTACTGCTCCCAATGCACACGCAATGATGGTATCAATATAGGAAATTCCAACCGTAAAACTTAATAGTCTTCCAGCCCTTTTTCCAAACTCTGAAATTGCAGCAGCGACAAACGAAATGATAATAAGAGGGATAATAAATTTTATTAATCCACCTAATAAAACCCTACCTGTTTCGGTCAATCGAATCATCCAGTCGATGTCCAACAACCCAATTCCAATACCAATCAATAAACCAAGGATTAACTTCGGAATAAGTCCTAACTTCGGCAATCGTTTTTCCTCCTTCAATATCTTTTTATATTCAGTATCAAACAGATACTATGAACCGGTTAGAAACTGTTAACCTTGTTACATATTTATAAGTCTACGAAACTAGGCCAACCAAAAGAGCTGTTGAACAGAAACTGGCTATATTACTAAAATTGGTTGTCCATTTAATAAATTATTGTATGTATGTGCTTACGCTATTATAATCAGGTGTTGATACTTTTCATAAACTTCAGATTATTCAAGTGAACAATTTACTGATGTGCAGCGTCTTTTGTGCCCATATTTGTAAATCAAATAACAGGACGGTTCAAGTGTTTTCTTATTTTTTTCTTATTGCAAATTCAGTAAATGAGTACAAAAAAAACGGAAGTCATCATAAACTTCCGCAATTTCAAAACGTTACTTATATTTGGCCTAGATAATGCATCCATCCTTAACTGTTACTTGTGGATTAACAGATCTTTCCCTTCGATAAATGGAGGAAATATAGTTGGATGTAGAATGCTTGCAATCTTGTTGAGTCCGAGCAATAATCTTGGAGATGGTCTGCAAAATAATGGTTCTTCTAAAATATACAATCGCTTATTTTGTATCGCCTGCATTTGATCTGATTGTGGACGTTTTAATATGACTTTAGGGTTCACTTTGTCTTTTTGAACACCTACCCAGATGATGCACATCACATCCGGATTTCTTCGTCTCACTTCTTCCCAATTTGTTTGTACACTCGCTTGTTCCATATCTTGAAAAATATTTCTTCCACCTGCAAGCTCACTCATTTCAGATAACCAATTTGTCGCCCCAGGTGTAAAAATCGGCTTTGCCCACCATTCCCAATAGATTGATCTCTGATTTTCTACTTGCTTCGATAAACGTTGATAGCTTTCAAGAATTTGTTTATATTTATCAAATAATTGGGTCGCTTTTTCATGCACATTTGTTGCTTTTCCAACAAAAAGTAAGCTTTCTCCCACCTCTAGCAAACTTTCTGGGTTTGGAACAATGACAAAAGGAAGGTTTCTCTTCTTCAGTTCTTCAATATTTCGTTCCATCCCAGGTACACTTAAAGATGCTAACACTAGGTCTGGCTGTAGCTCTTCTACTTTATCCATGTCGATATGTAAATCAGGACCCAATCTCGGTAATGCTTTCACCTGTTCAGGCCAATCTGAGTAATTATCTACTCCTATTAAGAATTTAGTTAATCCAAGATATTCAACTATTTCCGTATTACTTGGACAAATAGAGATGAGTCTCATGAGCGATACCTCCTTCTTACAAGCAGAAAAGATTTATTTTAATTTCTTACTTAACCCATTCCATACGTACACCACTTCATCTGACATCTTTACAGCATCCTGCGCGATCCATCCCATCACATCTCGTAGCATTCTATCATTTTTTTGAATGGGTACTATGCCACTGCCAACCTCTAGCATGACAAGCACGATCGGCATATTACGCTTTTTCTCCTCCACATCAAATGCATGAAAAAGTTGTGAATAATCACTTCGAATCTCGTTCATGCTTTTTCCATGGGCAAGTTCAGTTTCAATCCATTTTTCCCAACCTTCAACGACTAATGGTGTATTATTCTCCCATTTGATTTTCCAGTCCAATATCGAATCACCCATATATGCAGAAGTCCAACTACATGTTTCAAATTTCTCTCTCACGATTTTCCTTTTTCCTGCGAAGGCACCGCCGATAACGAGCTGCATGTCCATCCCCCCTCGTTCTTCTTAAATGTTAAACGTATGCATTGTCCATTCGGGATTGTGACTTCCCAGAACGATAGAGATGATACATATTTTGAAACAACATACCGAATCACTCCTCCATGAGTCATGATAAGAATGGTTTCATTGTGACGCGTTTGTTGAAATCGTTCATTAAAGAAGGCATCAATTCGACCACTAAATGTGTCAGTTGACTCCCCATTCGGAATTATGCCTTTCTCCCAATTGTTAAGCCAGTTCTGATACGCTTTCTGGTCTTTCAATTCGTCATATGTTTTTCCTTCCCAATCCCCAAAGTCCAATTCTCTTAATCTAGCATCTTCCGTTTCCGGTGCTGGAATATTTAATAATTTCAAAGACTCCTGACAACGTCGTAAATCACTTGTAAAAATATGGTCAAAATGTATGTGTGTCAATTCTTTTTTAAGCTTAATTAGGCCTGATTGTTCACCTCTTATAATTTCTATATCCGTATGACCTAAATACCGTTTCTCCTTATTCCAAGCTGTTATCCCATGACGAACGAGATATACAACCATGTAATCGCAAGTCCCCATAATTCTCCTCCCTCTATGGCTGTACCTAATAAATCTCCATTTGTTCCTTTAAATGTATGCTTGATCCAAGCACCAAACAAGACCATAAACACAATATATGCAGGAACTAAAAAGAAACATTCAGGAAAGATGTATAAGAGTATCCCTACAGGAATCATCGCATATAAAAAGTCAAACTGATTTACGTTTTTCTTCCACTCCCATGCTAAGCCATGTTGTTTTGCTGTAGGTAAAGAAATCATGAATATAACGGCTCCTAAACGTGAAAACGCCATGATAAAAAGAAACGAAGACAAGAGAATATCCGCTTCAATCAATGAATAAATAAAAAACGTTTTCCATGCGAGTAAAAAAAGGAGTGAAATCAGTCCAAAACTTCCTACATGTGGGTCTTTCATGATCTCCCATTTTTTCTCAAGGGGAGCGTTTGACCCCACTGCATCAGCTACATCCATCCATCCATCTAAGTGTAATCCACCAGTTATATAGACCCATAATGAAAGGATAATCAATGTCAAAAACAGGATTGGGACGTAAGGCTGCAATACCGACAACACACTTGTAATAATCGCACCTAATCCTACACCAACAAGCGGGTAACTCCTGATTGCCCATCTACTTGTCTGTTTTGTCCACGGAGATTCGATAGGAAGTGGAATTCGTGTAAGGAATTGAACAGCAAGTATAAATCCAAACATCATTTGCTTCATCAGCCTTCACCCTTCCAATACAACGGAATCCCTGCTTGAACCTGGACGGCAATGTCTGATTGCTGCACAATATTGTAATGAAGACGTTGTAAGGTATACATATAGCTTTGAACAACATCATCACTGTGTGGGATTCCCTCATTCACATCATTTGAAACAATTAGAAGGTAAAGTTGCTTTTCACGTGCTATTGATAACCAGCGGTTCACCCTTTCTTCCATCTCTTCCAACCTAAGTCCACGTTCGAACATGACATTACTTACCCATATCGTTAAACAATCTAGTAAAATCACATCACCTTTTTTAAAGTTTGACAGAATCGGTTCAAGATGAAAGGACTCTTCAATTGTATGCCACCTCTCCCCGCGATCATGTTGATGAATTCGAATCCTTTCTACCATTTCATCATCACTTTTTTTAGCGGTAGCAATGTATCGAAGAGAAATGCTATGATTTTCTTGCTTCATTTGATCAAAATACGACAGAGCTGTTTGTTCTGCAAAAAGACTTTTCCCTGATCTAGCGCCACCTGAAATAAAAATGACCATTACTCTTTTCTCCACTTTTGAAGTGCAGTAAGTAAATGTTGATTTTCTGTGTATGACCTGATGGCGATTCGAATAAATTTTCCATTAAGTCCTTTAAAGTTGTGAGTATGTCGCGTCAGGATTCCATTCTCCAATAAAAAGTAATAAAGTTCATCTGTTCGATTTGGAGATTTTTTATCCTGCAATAGATAAAAGTTTACTAGTGATGGTGAAACGTAGTAGTCTAATTTTTTTAAGCAACTAAATACATACCGAGATTCCCCATGTAACCAAACTTTTGTTTTGTCAACAAAAGTTCGGTCTTCAAGTAATCTCGGAACGACTGCATCAACTAAGGAGTTAATGCTCCAAGGAATTTGTTCGTTTTTCAACGCATGTATGACAGTTGGGTGAGCCATTATATATCCGATTCGAAGCCCAGGAACTGTATACATTTTAGTTAAAGAACGTAAAATGATTAGATTGGGGTATGCCGATAACCAAGACGTAAGGGATGCAATGGTAGTTGGTAAAAAATCGACAAAAGCTTCATCCACTACTACATATGTATCCTTTTTCTTCCCAATTTCTAATAAAAGTTGCAAATCTTCTTCTGGTATAACCGTTCCAGTTGGATTATTTGGACGACAAAGAAACAGAACATCTTTTTCAGCAAATCTATCTTGAATCAATTGGACTGGTAGTGTATAACCACTTTCATCATCAACTATCAGATCCTCCACATCAATATGGTAATGTGTACAGGCACGCTCATATTCCAAAAAGGTAGGATGGGCTATGAGCGCCTTTCCTTTTTCGAAATACTTTGCCACTAAAAAAATGGCCTCTGCTCCCCCATTTGTTACTAAGACCATGTCTTGGTCTATTCCTTCATGCTCCGCGATTGCAGCGCTCGCTTTCGAATACGTTGGATCTGGATAACGGGTTATGGTCTCATACTGTTGATGTAAAGCATCTGATAACCAAGTAGGCGGCCCCATAGGATTTAGGTTCGCGCTAAAATCGATTAATGATTTATCTTCCTTCATATGTAATAGTTTTTTAATTGTTTCAGGTTGTCCCCCATGATTTGGCCATTTCATCATTTCACCTCATTTACACTATTTAACTAGCAGGAGTAAGCTTACACCACATATAAAGAATACGATCCACCCTCCATGCATATATCGAATTGTTTTTTCGATATCAGAGCTCACCATCTTTCGTAACGGGGCTCCCATTTGTGCACGTACTGATTTTCTACCTTGATAATAATTGATCCCGCCTAACTGAATTCCGAGTAATCCTGCCACCATTGCCTCTGACCACCCGCTATTTGGACTCGGGTGTTTTCTTGCATCTCTCCATGTTGTTTTCCATCCATTTCTATAATTAGACCCTTTAATAAAATAAGCGGCTAACCACATTGAGAGGGCTGTTAGTCTCGCAGGAATCCAATTGACTAGATCATCAAGTCTAGCTGAAGCCCACCCAAATTGATTAAATCGTTCATTTTTATGTCCAACCATCGAATCTAACGTGTTAATCGCACGGTACACCATCACAAGTGGTGCCCCTCCTATGAATGCCCAAAATAAGGGTGCTGTTATCCCATCAACGGTATTCTCCGCAACCGTTTCAACCGTTCCTCTGACAATTTCATTCTCTGGTAAATGTTCCGTATCTCGTCCGACAATCATACTTAGCTTGTCTCTCGCTTCCGTAATATTCCCATTCTCTATAGGAACGAGGACTTCTTTAGCAGCAGCCGAAAGACCTTTGATCGCAATCGTGGTTGAAATCAAATAAATTTGTATGAATATTCCAGCGAATGGATGCAATTGATAAGCGAGATAAACAAGGGATAAGGTAAGGAAAAAAACGAGTAGAATAACAGTTCCGCACAAGCAAATACCTTTCCAAACTCTTCCTTTTCCTCTATTCCAGCTCTTTTCTAGGTATGTGATCAATTTTCCAATTAACACAACAGGATGGGGAAACCACCTTGGGTCACCAATTAACAAATCTAATACAATTGCAGCGAATAAAATCGTGCAGAACATAATTGTGGGTTCCTGTACCATTCCCATCATTTCAATTCCTTTTGATAGTCTGTTATCAATTTATTTATTTGATCTAACTGGATATTTTCTCTCACAACGTTGGCTAATACATCAAACCCTTCTTCTCTTTTTTTGGAGAAAGAGGCTCGATTCTTAATTGGCTCTAGCCCTTTCTTCACCCTGATTTCATTTAGAAAGACCTCACGAAATAAATCATTATGGAAAATACCATGAAAGTACGTCCCGATTATTTGTTTGTCCTTCGTTATCGTTCCTTCCCATCTGTCAGCTAATTGAACAAAATGATCACATTCATTTTCAAAAGATGATTGTCCCATATGAATTTCATAACCTGAAACTGGAATGCGTTCCTCACCAAACTGCGCAATTCCTTCTGAATGAACGGTTGTCTTCTGTGTGGTCATCGAGGTTTTCATTGGAATCAGACCGAGTCCTTCAACACAACTATGCGTTGATTCAACTTCATGTTCATCTACAATAAGCGTTCCTAGCATTTGGTACCCACCGCAAATGCCGACAACTGTAGTTCTTTTTTGTACTAAATCCAATATCCGATTAGCTAGACCTGTACTGTGTAAGCTCATCAAATCCTCAATTGTATTTTTACTTCCTGGTAAAATCAGTACATCTGGATTTCGAACGTCTTCAATCGTTTTAACAAAGCGAACATGACAATCCTTTTCCTCAAAAAAAGGATCGATATCCGTAAAATTCGATATCATCGGATGACATATGACCGCAATATCAATTTCTTTTGACTCATCCGGTTTCGAAGTATACGTATTTAACACGAGTGAATCCTCTGCTTCAATTAAGAGGTTATCGATATATGGAACAACCCCTAGAATAGGCACACCCGTATATTCCTCAAACCACGTTAACCCAGGCTGTAATAGCGAAACATCCCCTCTAAATTTATTAATAATGACACCGATAACCCTTTTTCGATCCTGAGGCTCAAGAAGCTGTAATGTTCCTACTAAACTAGCAAAGACTCCACCCTTGTCAATATCCCCAACGAGTATTACAGGTGCATTCGCTATCCGTGCAACTCGCATATTCACAAGCTCCCGGTCATTTAAATTAATCTCTGCAGGGCTACCCGCTCCTTCTATCACAATCCGCTCATAGCTTTTGGACAATGTATCATACACTTCTCGAATCACTTGTAAACCTTGTTGAAAAAATTCCTCGCGATATTCTCCAGCTTTCATATTCTTAAATGGCTTACCGTGAACAACAATTTGTGATTCATAGTTTCCATTTGGCTTAATTAATATCGGATTCATATCTGTTGTTGCTACGATTCGTGCAGCTTCAGCTTGAACACCTTGTGCACGCCCGATTTCTTTTCCATCGACCGTAATATACGAATTCAATGCCATATTTTGCGATTTAAAAGGGGCTGTTTTATAACCATCCTGAACAAATATCCGGCAAAGAGCGGTAACAATTGCACTCTTTCCAGCATCTGAATGAGTACCTTGAATCATTAACGGTACAGCTCTATTCATATGTGTGAACTCCTTTTCTTTTGGGGTTCTTGACATTATCAAATGCGCCTTGGCGTATTTGCGCCCGATTTTTAGGCCCACACGATGTGGGTCATAAAGACGTTGCCACAGGATGTGGCGCTCTTAGTCTTTAATCTTACCGCTCGAAAAGCCACCTCTGAAAAATCGTGGCATCCGCCGGAGTCTTTAGGCCAATACGATGTTGGTCACTCAGACGTTGCCACAGGACGTGGCATTCTTAGTCTGAGTTCCTTAATTTCAGCCGGGGTTTGAACCCCCACTGAATTTGATATTTTTTTGCATGCATCCCCACGGGACTTCTGCTGAATAAAGTTAAAATTCAATACCTTTTACGGCTGGTATGCCTTCATCATAATAATGCTTTTCCACTTCAACAACTGAAACAAGATCGGCGATTTCACGTATTTCTCGTTTGGCATCTCTTCCAGTAATAACGAGATGAACATGTGGCGGTTTATTTTTTATTACATCTACCACTTCGTTTAGTGGTAACACATCATCAATTGGAAAGGTATCAATTGCTAATGCATTGTTTAATTCATCTAGTATGATCAAATCAGATTCACCGCTCATGACAGCTTCCTTAGCCTTTAACCATCCGGTCCTTAATGCTTCGCGATGTTCTTCTGGGGTCTTTGTCCAAGTAAATCCAATACCAAGTTGCTCCATCACAACTCCAAGCTTACTTAAGGCAATTTGTTCACCATATGAACGTTCAGGTGATTTAATAAATTGATAGATTTTTACACTTAACCCTCTGCCAACCGCTCGAACTGTTAGACCTAGAGCTGCTGTTGTCTTCCCTTTACCGTGACCCGTGTATACAAGTGTTAATCCCTTTTTCTTATCGTTAGCTTGTTTCATATAAACCTCCTAGTTTTATAAAGTTTGAATTACTATTTCTTAGAAATTCCTGCTGAGTCAAAGGTTGCCATTTCTTTTAGCATGAGTGTAGCCGATTGGATAATAGGAAATGAAATGGCTGCTCCTGTTCCTTCTCCAAGTCTAAGGCCTAAATCAATAATGGGTTTCTTCCCTACTAGTGAAAGTGCAATATTGTGACCAGGTTCAACGGATTGATGTGTGACCATGATATAGTCGTTAACACTAGGGGAGATTAAGCTTGCAACTAACGCTGCGATGGTACAGATAAAACCATCTACAAGAATCGGTACCCTCTTGCTTGCAGCACCTAGCATTGCACCTGTCATTGCGGCAATCTCTAGTCCGCCCACCTTCGCTAGAATATCAATTGGATCATTTGGATTCGGATTCCTACGTATTAGCGCCTGTTTAATAATTTCAGTTTTATGTAAAAATGTAGCATCAGAAATCCCAGTTCCTCTTCCTACTAATTGGGATATATCTTTACCACTTAAAACGGCTAGGATTGCACTACTTGATGTTGTATTTCCGATCCCCATCTCCCCGAGTATGAGACATTGTGCCCCTTCTTCGATGATTTGTAAGGCTTGATTATATCCAGTATCCATTGCTTGTTCAGCTTCTTGTCGACTCATTGCATCTTCAAGATAAAAATTGCCTGTACCATAACGAACTTTTTGATTGATTAAACTCTCGTGTTCAATATCGGTAGCTACTCCTATATCGATTACCTTAAGAATGGCGCCTATTTGTCTACTAAATACATTTATTGCTGCACCACCATTTAAAAAGTTTCGAACCATCTGTTTTGTTACTGCTTGCGGATAGGCAGATACACCTTCTGAAGTGATCCCATGATCGGCCGCAAAAACTAGCACACCTGGTGGCGTAACACTAGGGAACGGTTCATTCTTCATTTCTGCTAGGTTAATAGCCATTTCCTCTAGTCGCCCAAGGCTTCCTATTGGCTTTGTTAACGTATTAATATACTCACCAACCTGTCTCCCCATCTCCTTGTTTACCTTTGGGGTGGATTCGTATATTTGTTTCATCCTTATCTCTCCTTACTCGCTTTATACTCTAGACATTTCCTAATCCAGTTCTCAGCAATTTTTGGGTTTGAGCCAAAATGAAGATGGGTGTAGCCAGCTACTAAATTGTATTTTAGACACCCTTCCTGCTTAACACCCCGCAGTCCTTTTGTTTTAAAAGCATGGGAGAATTCATTCTCATTTGCGATAAAAGAAGAATAATGAAATTCATGCCCTCTACCCATTTGATCGGAAAGAATGAAATTGTCATTGAGACCACTAACTTCTCTATATCCCAATGCTTGTAAATAGGAATGCATTTGGACCTTACCAGGAATGATCCCGATCATTTGATACGTCTTCTGTTCTGTCGTTTCAATGGACTCGGTCAAATACATGAACCCGCCACATTCAGCAAGAGTTGGCAGCCCTTCTATTATTGCTTTCTGAATTGATTCCTTAGTCTTTACATTAGCTTCCAAAGTTAACGCGAACTCTTCTGGGAAGCCTCCTCCTATATATAGACCATCTACATTCATTGGTAACTCTTCATTAGCCAATGGAGAAAAATAGACTAATTCTGCGCCATTAACTTCTAATAATTCTAGATTCTCAGGATAATAGAAGTTAAAGGCTGCATCCTTTGCAACCGCTATTCTCGTCATAGTATCTTGCTTCTTTTCAAACATTGAGGATTTATTTTTTTCATTTAGCGGTTCCGCTACAGCTAATTCAAGCAATTTATCAAGATCAATCGTCTCTAAAACCAAGTCACCAACTTTATCAAATAACGGAGTAAGTTCACCACGTTCAATTGAAGGAATAAGTCCAAGATGTCTTTCTGGAATTTCAATCTCGACATCTCGTTTCAAATATCCAATAACAGGAATATGACATTCTTGTTCAATTGCTTTTTTGACAAGTTGGAAATGTCCCTCGCTCCCCACTCTGTTTGCAATAACTCCAACTATATTTGGACCTTCTGCAAACATTTGAAAACCCTTCACAATTGCTGCAGCACTACGAGCCATACTTTCACAATTGACTACAAGCAATACAGGACTTTTCGTTATGATACTAATCTCTGCAGTACTACCTTCATTCGTTTCCGGACTTTTTCCATCAAAGAATCCCATAACTCCTTCTATAATTGAAATATCTGCATCACGATTTCCATGTGTGAAAATATCCAAAACTCTTTCATGAGTGAGCATCCAACTATCTAAATTGCGTGAAACTCGTTTTGTTACAGCTGTATGATAGGATGGGTCTATATAGTCAGGACCACATTTAAAGCCTTGTACGCTTAGCCCTCGTTTCATGAATGCTGACATAATACCAATTGTTAATGTTGTTTTTCCAACGCCACTTCCAGTACCTGCAATTACAATTCGTCGTTCGGTCATTTACATCCCCACCTTATTTCGTTTGGACTCTTTGTAAATACTTTTGGATAGCTTCTTTTGTTGCTTCATACACGATTTGACCTATGGCTTTTCCAACAGTGGTTCCTGAACCTGCGGATGGTGTTTTCTCCCCTTGTTGAGTAAGACCTACAAGTAGTGAATCCGTTGATGTACCAGTTGCAATCGTGTTGGAGTGTGGATCTTTAATATTCATGTCTAGTAATGCTTTTGATTTTGCTTCTGTAGCTGACATAAAGCCATTTACAAGTGCACCATCTGTAAAATGTGAATCAATGAACAGCATCGTGTTGATTGTACCTACTGATTGACTCACCTTAGAATGGGTACGACTAGAAATATCGACAGCATTCCCGGTACCTGCAGTTACAACAGCTAGCATTTGAATACCTTCAAACTCTTCATGACGTATAACCACATCCTTTAATTGAACAGCTGTCATCATTCCAACCGCTTGCTCATAAGGAATAGCGTACTTCGTCATCCAATTTCGCAAATCACGGTCAGGTGCTGAGCAATTATAATTCTTATCAACATAAAAATTACAAAAATGCCTTAACCATTGAACACCATCACCGATGACCCCATTCGAAATTGTTCGTAAAGGGTGATCGAACTGAATGTGAATATACTCTTTCGTTTGATGAATCTGAAAAGAATTTTCAAAACGTGTACAAGGTTCTGCTTGATGATAGCCTGGTGTCATAAGGAGTTGCGGTTTTGAAATTGTCGGATGAGACCCAAGCTTAATATCCACTTCATATACCTTCTTTAGTAGGTCGGTCTTTCTGAAATTGTCAACATCTCCAACTTCTAATAAACAGCCCTTATGAAGCATGGCGATTCGATCTGCATATTGAGAAGCAACATTTAAATCATGCAGAATGGAGAAAATGGTTAACCCCATACTTTGCTGCCGTTCTTTTAATAAATCCAACATTTGGAATGTGTGTTTCACATCTAAATGATTCGTTGGCTCATCTAAAAGTAAAATCTCAGGTTCTTGCGCCAATGCCTTAGCTAATAACACCCTTTGCTTCTCGCCACCACTGATCATTCGGAATGGAATTTTTCGAAATTGACTTATATTCGTTATTTCCATCACCTCTTCAATGACGTTCCAATCCACTCGCGATAGCTGTTTAAATAGACCTTTTTGATGTGGATACCGCCCTAGACTCACAATTTCTTCCACTGTAAAATCAAATGAAACCTGCGCCTCCTGAGTAAGAACAGCCACTTTCTTCGCCTTCTCAAGCTTTGAAAGAGTGGAAATTTCTTTACCAGAAAGGAATATATCACCTTTTATGATCGGCAATTGCCCAGTTATCAATTTAAACAAGGTTGTTTTTCCACTTCCATTTGGTCCAAGAAGTGCAAAAAATTCTCCCTGATGAATCTCAAGATTTATTCCATGAAAAATAGGAGAATTCGAATAACCACCAACTAAATTGTTAACTGTAATCATCTTCGTTCCCCTCCAACTCTCTCTCTGATTAATAATAGGGCAAAAACAGGTGCACCTATTAAAGCTGTAATAACACCAATTGGCAGTTCTTCTGGAGCAATAATACTTCTTGATACTAAATCAGCTACTATAAGAAATGCTCCACCTACCATTAGGGAAAGTGGTAGCACATGGCGATGATTTGGCCCTGTAACAATACGCACTAAATGTGGGATGACAAGTCCTACAAAACCAATCGATCCAGACACTGCAACTGCGGCTCCCGTTAATAATGAGGCTCCGATTAGGATATACAACTTTCCTTTCTTCACATCAACCCCAATATGATCTGCCGCCTCCTCCCCAAGAGCTAACGCATTCAACTCCCGGTAATGGTAGAACAAAATAAAGGAACCACACAACATAAATGGAAGAATCAACTGAACATGACTCCAGCCTCTTAGTCCTACACTTCCATATAACCAATAGATAATTTGAGTCATTGAATCTTGGTCGCTTAGTGAAATAATGAGGGAAACAACTGCTCCAATAAAAGAACTTACAATTATCCCCGCCAAGATAATGGTTTCAATCGCTAAGCTTCGACTACTCAATCGAACAAGTCCGAATACAATAAGGAGTGAAATAAAACCACATACGATTGCAACAATAGGAAGAGTAAAGTTTCCTAACCCCAAAATCGTAAACTGAAAAAATAAAACAATTACTGCACCAAGAGATGCACCAGATGAAACCCCGATTGTATATGGATCCGCTAATGGGTTACGTAATAATCCTTGGAATGCTGCACCCGCTAATCCAAGAGACGCACCAACAAAAAATGCCAGCAATACCCTAGGTAATCGGATATTCCAAATGATCATTTCTTCATTTCTAGCAACCTCATTAAGCCAGCCCCAACCAAATGTGTTGTCTAGCACAATATGTAAAATGGTTGGAACAGGCACGTGGACACTACTAATGAATACGCCTAGGAGGGCTGTACTAAGTACAAACCCTCCACTTAGAATATATAACCACGTAATTTTATTTATTAAAAACTTCTGGATAAATAAGCTTCGCAAGAGTCTCGACTCCTTCAATTAACCGAGGACCTGGTCTCGTAACCGTATCATTATCAACATCAAAGACCTGTTTATTTTTAACTGCAGGAACTTCAGACCAGCCTTCACGCCCATATACTTCTTCAGTTGGATTATCTATGTAGTAGCCATACGTTGTAATGATGACATCAGGATTTAATTGGACAATTTCCTCCTCTGTTAACTGTACCCACCCTTCATGCTCCTCTGCTGCATTAATAGCTTGAATTGCCTCAAGCATTTCATGAATAAACGTATTGGTTCCTGTTGTAAAAATATCTGGTGCTGGCGAAACCTCAACCCAGACTTTCTTTTTATCTGTAATAGCTGAAGCTTTTTCCTTGATTTCATCAAAGCGTTGCTTCATATTTGTCACAATTTCGTTTGCCTCAGTCGCAGTTCCTGTAGCTTTCCCAATCATTTCTATATGTTCATACGCATCTTCAAATGAAGAAGCACTTCCAACGACAATCACATCAATTCCTGCATCTTCAAACTGCTTTAATATTTCAGGATGTGTATTGTAATGATAATCAGTAACAAGAGCTAGGTCCGGAAGAAGTGAAAGAACCAATTCTGCATTGATATCCTGTGCACCTACTTTTTGTATTTCAAGTGCTTCTGATGGATAATTATCGTAATCCGAAACTCCAATGATTTTTTCTCCTAGGCCAAGTGCAAATGCAATTTCTGTATTACTTGCCTGTATGGAGACAATTGATTCAGGTTCTTCATCAATCGTAACTTCTCGATCAGCACTGTCTATAATCGTGATAGGGAACTCTTGATTAGCGTTCTCCCCTTCAACATTTTCAACGGTTTTTGGAGCCTTTTCATCTTGAGCCGTTTTTTCTTTTGTACCACAACCTGCAACAATACCCATGGTAAAAAGAAAAATAAGACTAAACAGACCCCATTTTTTCAACATTTCCTTCATTTTTTTATCCCCCTTCAAATTTTGAACACAAAAAAACGCCATTCCACAGGAAGAGCGTTTCGTAAAGGCATAATAAAGGTTATTTGCTTAGAACTCCAATAAAGCAATCCTAATATAACAAATATAGTATCATATGATCATTTATTTGCACTTTAAACGTTCCTTTCCTCGAGGAAGCTTAAAAAACAAAATAGGCAGGTCTCCTGACTTGCGAATCAACGGTCGGTTACTCCTTCCCATGTTACTTACACAGTGGATATTTGTAACCTTCCTCCTCGCTTACAGTGGCGGGACCGTGTTGGACTTACACCAACTTCCCTCTTAGTCTCACATTCTCTCATTAGAAGAATGGTAAGAAACCTATTTGCGAAATATTCATTTTTTTGTATTCTGAGAAATTATAATACAACCCTATTGTTTTGTAAATAGGAGTTAAGGTCATGTCAGTTCCTTTTATGAAGTATAATAGAATTAACCAATACAGTTGAAGAAAACCTTTGAGAATCAATCATTTAATAGGAAATAGACGTGCCGATAAACACGTCTATTTTATTTAATGGGAAGCAAAGTATAAAAAAGTTTATGTACTTAACTGTGTTAACGGTATCGCTCTTCTTTAAATGGATTGGCCGTCATCGAATAGCCACGCTCTTCCCAATAACCAGCCTCGTCTTCCTTCATAAACTCTATCCCTGAAACCCACTTTGTGCCTTTCCATAGATAAAATTCTTCTGGTGGAATAAACCGTAGTGGATAACCATGTTTTAGATCAATATCTTGCCATTCATGATTTTTATCCTTCCATCGGAATACAAATAAAGAATCGTCCCCTAATAAAGGCTCTAGCGGTAAGTTTGCAGAATAACCAAATCTCTCCCTATTGGAGTAACCGTAAATTTTGATGTATTTTACGCTTTCATTCATTTCAACTAATTTCAATAACTCTCTAAGCGCAATGCCTTCAAAAGTTGTATCAAATTTAGACCATGTGGTAACACAATGCATGTTTACGGTTGATATGGTTTTTGGAAGCTCCATGAATTCCTTATAGGATAAGGACTTTTCTTGCTTCACTTCTCCAAAAAGTCTGAAATTCCATGTGATTTCATTAAACTCGGGAACATCCCCTGTGTGCAGAATTGGCCATTTTTCTGTTTCAAATTGCCCAGGTGGAAGCTGCCTTTTCATCTTACACCACCCCTTTTTCATTTTTAACGCTACTTAAATCACTGTGCTTTGTATAGTATGCTCCAAGCCTTTTCCTTTATAAACATGATATGAAAGTAGGTATTGATTACCCCTCCTCTACCCCATACACTTTCTTAGCCAGAGCTGTATTAATTTTTAATGGCTTCCTTGCAATGACTTGTTCCCTTTCTAATTCTCCTAATAATAAACTAACAGTTTCTCTTGATGACCCGATCATACTTGCGATGTCATGCTGAGTAATCTTGACCTCAACTGTTTGCCATTCCCCACTTCTTACACCAAATCGGTTACTTAACTGCATAAAAAGTAAAAGAATTCGATATTTGACATCTTTATAAGCAATGCTTTCTGTTATTTCGTACACTTCTTTTAACTTTGAGGTCAGTATAGTTATAAGTTTTAACGAAATATCGGGATGTTGACGTAGTAACTGTTCAAAACGCTCCTTTGCTAGCGAGCAAACATAGGAATCAACCATCGCTTCTGCATAAATGTTAGATTCTGTTAAGGAAAAACTAGAAGTTTCTCCAAAGATATTACCTTCACTTAAAAGATCAATTGTGAATTCCTTTCCTGTTGAGGATATCTTATATAAACGAACCTGTCCTTTTTTCAAGAAAAACAACGACCTCATTTGTTGAGTCGGACTTAAGATAATTGTACCTTTTTTAATAGGGACGGTTACCGTTACTTCGTCTAACTTCTTTAATTCCTCTTCTGGTAGCTCATCTAGTAAATTAATTTGTGAAAGCAACATGAGTTTATCCATGTCTTCACTCCCCGTTATACCGTTTTATAATCATTTCATAATCAAAAACCAGTAAATAGATCGATTTCTTCTTTGCATTTACAATCACCTGATAATATATGTAAAACCATATCCATTGTAGCATTGATGCTTTAAATATAAAAAAACGTCCTAGAGAAGTCTCCAGGAACGTTTTCTAAATTATTTAAATAACCGAAGGTATTCCCCATAGCCTTCTTCATTTAGCTTTTCAGTTGGGATAAATTTAAGTGCTGCAGAGTTAATGCAATATCGAAGCCCGCCTTTATCACGTGGTCCATCATCAAATACGTGTCCTAAATGAGAGTCTGCTGATGAGCTTCTGACTTCAATGCGTCTCATCCCATGGGACGTATCTAGTTTTTCAAGGACTTCTTGATGCTTAATAGGCTTTGTGAAGCTAGGCCATCCACACCCGGAGTCAAATTTGTCCAATGAACTAAATAATGGTTTTCCAGAAACGATATCAACATAAATTCCTTCTTCCTTGTTATCCCAAAATTCATTTTGGAAGGGTGGTTCCGTACCATTCTCTTGAGTCACATGGTGCTGTATAGGAGTAAGATTCTTTATGTTTTCTGCATGGTGTTTCTTCCAATTTTCCCGAATAAATCCCGCTCGTCCAGATCCTTCCTTGTACATATTATAATGAAAGGAATTCTTTTTATAATAGCCTTGATGATATTCTTCTGCTGGATAAAACACAGATGCCTCTTTGATTTCTGTCACGATTGGCTTTGAAAACTTTTTGCTATTCTCTAATGCCTGTTTCGACTCTTCGGCTAGTCTCTTTTGTTCCTCAGTATGATAAAATATCGCCGTTTTATAGGACTCTCCGCGATCACCAAACTGACCATGTGCATCGGTTGGATCTATTTGTTGCCAGAATAGTTCTAAGAGCTTTGTATACGGGAACACATTAGGATCATACGTAATTTGAACTGCCTCATAATGACCCGTTGTGTTTGAGCATACTTCTTCATAGGTTGGGTTCTCTTTATGCCCACCTGTATAGCCTGAAACTACATCAATAATGCCTGGTAACTCATCAAATGGCTGAACCATACACCAAAAACATCCGCCAGCAAAAGTAGCTAATTCATAATTTGTTGACATAATCATGCCTCCTACTAGTACTTAGTTTTACCTAAACCCTATCTTTTCCTTCAATTTTGAAAGAATCCCTCAGAACATTAGGGGCACTCTTAAATCTTTTCTCAAGGTATCGAATCTATATATTAATTTCTTCTTTTATGCTATTACATTACATACACTACTTGGATCTCTTGCAAGCTGTCAAAACTACATTGCCAATAATACCTTCACTCAGTTATTACCTTATGAGAGGTAGATTCTATATTGCAATATACTAATACCATGATTAGTTCCTCCTCCAAAATGTTTCTAATAACTTACACTTTAGATTATACTTGGAATCCCTTTAAAAAAATGTAAGCTGCCTTACATTTTTAATGAATAATAAAGTAAGTATATTTGAACCTCTGCAATTAGTGAATAGTCTGTTTGACGGAATGGATAAGCTGCCTTTAGTTTAAGATAAATAATTTCACAATCTATTACATTTAAATAAAAAAGGCTGCCTTAGCAACCATAGCGGAGACTTACGCTTTGTCCTTTTGATACTATGAAGGTCTGCACTAAAATTATCTTTAAAAGAAATTCTTAATTAAATAACTACGAATAATAGACACTCCAGAGAATTGCTTCTAATATATACGTTTTCTTCATTGTATAAACCTTTAGTATTCATTTATATATTGCTTATCTTTAAACTTATCTATTATTTTTATCAGACCAACCAAACCTCTAATAATAAACAAAGTAAAATTAACACTTGCAAATGTATGGAAGGCAGACCATTTTTTCCATTTGAATAATCCCGTGTTCTTTTCCATAAACCATTGCCCAATACTCATTGGAACACTAAAAATTAAACTTTTTAATAATATTTTGCCAAAATGATCATTATACGAGATTTTGACCCATATCACACTTAAAAGCGGGAAAAATAACATGTCGTAAATAATATTCGTTTTGAAAATTTTAGGAAAAGGACGAATTGGATATTCAAGTTTTTGTTTTCCAACAACGTAAGCATCAATTAGAGTAGCAATAACACCCTTTGCGAAGAAAATCAAAAGATTTTCTCTCATTTTTGGTCCCTTAAATAAAAATGGGATAGAACCAGTACATAACGCCACTAGTAATTTTAACAACTTTTTTTCCACTTATTAACATCCTCTCATTTGCATTAATCGTGCCATTCTTAAATTACCCAAAACGAATCATTACTAGCGGTCGTTTTTAGAATTTTTTTATTACAAAACGGTCTTATGAATGAAAGCTTTCGCTTATTCAACTATCTATTTGTGTTAGCTTAAAAACTACAACAAAAAGGTGCGTAATCCTTAAGGATCAACGCACCTTTCGTTAAGTAGAATCCTTTACAATCTCTTGTGTATGAAGATGATTGCGATCAATTTATACTAGAAAATTTATTTTGTCGTAAAGTAGAAATTTAAAAGCATACAGACTGGTTCTTTTGGATTCCATTTGTCAAATGGATTGTTCAAATTAATTACATCTCTGTTGCTGTATTCCCCATTGCAATAGAAATTCTATTCCAATTGTTGATTTGATTAATTATTAGAACAAGGTCAACATATTGTTTTTCGTCATAATGTTCACGTACTCGTTGATAAAGCTCATCTGGCACACGTTTTGTTGGGATTAGTGTCACGTATTCTGTCAACTCAAGTGCTACTTTTTCCGCGTCTGAATAAAATGTACACTCTCTCCAGGCACTAATACAATAAATTCGTTGTTCTGTTTCTCCCATTTTTCTAGCATCTGCCGTGTGCATGTTAATACAGTATGCACAACCATTTATTTGAGAAGCTCGAATTTTTATAAGTTCACGAAGTTTACGGTCTATACCTGTAGTTTTTGTATACTTCTCCATTTCCATCATGATTTTAAGGGCTTCTGGTGCTAGATTGTAATAATCGATTCGTTGTTCCATTTTTATTTTCCTCCTTAAAAAAGCTTAGTTTTATCTGCATTTTTTTACCTTTCCCTTTAATTCAAAAGTCTAGTTTAGAAAGATTGTGAATTAATATATCCTACTAACTCTTTTTCAGCTGATTTCATTATTTCTTCTATGTTGTTAGTAGACATGTCTAAGCCTTGAGCACGTATTAATTTCATATGGTTAATTCCTATCATGTGCAGTACTCCGCGTATATATTGTGGCGCTATATCTAAATTTACATATCGGTAATTCGTATCATATTCACTTCCACTCGTTAGGATAAATGTGACTTTGGTAGTTTCGTCTGACATTAATCCTACTGAACCAGTTTTAGTGTATTTGAATGTTTCTCCTGCTGTTAGAATATTATCCAGATAGTCTTTAAACTTTGCAGGCACGTTCCAATTATGCAACGGCATGTAAATATAAATATAATCTGCTGACTTCCATTGTTTAATTAATTTATATTGTGCTTCATACTTTTCTAATCGTTCAGCTGACATTTCTTTAGGATCAGTATAATTTAAAGTATCCGCAGTAATTTGCGGGATAAAAGTATTTGAATCGTAAATATTTACTACTTCGATTGTTCCTTGACCCTTTAATTTTTCTTGTAATGTTTGTAAACCAACATCTGCTAAACGGTTTGCAGCTCTTTCTTGATTATTGTAATCAGGATGAGCCATTAATTGTAAAATTCTCATCGTTTCACCTCTATGAATTTGATTCTTGTTGTACTCTTAAATTGGTTTTAATTAAAGACCAAGTTAATCGTCGATTAACATTATCCATAATAAATGTTATCTTTATTTTTGTCAATTGAACAAACTTACATATTTGATAGGTTCCATTTATTTGACTAGTACTCTAAATCCTCATAAGATACAATTAATATTCCTTCATTAAAAGTAGGTGAATTTATATGCAATATGGTGTAGGTGTAGAATATGCTTTACATTGTCTCGTTTATTTAATTGATATTCCTTCCAAAGAAAGTGTTGGGATAAAGGATCTGGCAGAATTCCAAGGACTTTCTGAGACATTTCTATCAAAGGTTTTCGGTAAATTATCTAAGGCTGGAATTGTAAGTTCTGTCCCTGGTGTAAAGGGAGGATATAAGTTATCTAAGTCCCCAGAAGAAATTTCCTTTTGGGATGTTGTTGAAGCAATTGAAGGTCCTAAGCCCATTTTTCAATGTAAAAATATTAAAGACAATGGTTATGTGTATAGAGAAGGCTGCTGTTCAGCTCCCTCATTCTGTACCATCAATTTAGTTATGCTCGCTGCGGAAGAAAAAATGCGTGATGATCTACGTAGTAAAACTCTTTCATGGTTACATGAAGAGCTTAAGCGTGTCTTGCCCAAACAAATCCGTGAAGAAACCCGTAACTTTTTCTCGAAAAGTAGCAAATAAAAAAGCTCTCTAAGTTCCTTAAATGAGGAATTTAGAGAGTTTTTTTATTAACAGTATCCACCATGTTACTACTCACACTCTAGTTCACTACAACGTTCGATTTAATTTGTAAATTAGAGTATTGGAACATGAAAATAAATAACAAAAAATAAGATAATGGGAATAGAGGTAAGTAACGCAATTATTGGTTTATTATAATGCAGCCATAGCATTGGAAAAAGAATTAAATTAAATAACACCGACCACCCAATTGTCCAACCATTATGGTGAAAAACTAAATTTAAATAGTTTAAATTAATATATTCTATTAGGGAATATAAACTTACCCAAAATAAAATCCAAATTATACGTTTATAAATCCCCTTTGGGAAATTACTTAGGTATATCAAAACTGTTGAAGGATAGGCAACAAACATGATTAATAAAGAAATAATCGTATGGTTTGAAAGGAGATTTTCAGCAAATATACTCTCTTTATATTCCCACATCATATAGTCGTGGCAAAGTATATTGTAAAGTAAGTCCCCAAACCAGAAGAACAAGATTGTAGAATGGTACTCCTTCCAATTTCTCCAATCACCCCATTTTAATGTCGCGCCAAGAAATATTCCGTTCAAAATTAAATGCATGTAATCAGCTCCATCGTTTCTGATTACTATTTTATCCATATATTGTAAAATGCATTTATCTTTTTTATATCATAATTATAATCCTAATCAGTAAGGCTTATTTGTCTGCGGTTATATTGATGAAAATGCAACTAAATTAGGCTAAATCACGACTATTCATTGGCTTTACTCTTCGTTTTTTTCATATACATCATGATTCCAAATACAAAAAGTACCCCTATGAGACATCCAATAATTAAACCAAACAAAAGCTTCCAATCTACTTCTTCATTTCTCCATACACTCATTATGACTACTGATAGAACTACACCAATAATCCACGTTAGACAAAATTTCAATGTATTTTTCACTTTTGCCCCCTCCAATACTAGATGCCTGTTAGGTAACATTATTCAATATATATTCTAACTACGCTAAGTTGTTTCGTTCGTACAATAAATTCAATAAAAAAAGCGATAATCCTTCTCTGGATCATCGCACCTGTTAGATTAAAACTAAATATATTGTCAGAATGATACAAGTTACTAAGAGATCATCATTTTTTTGTATTCGCTAGCTTGCTTCTGTCTTCCGCCATTGGTGGTTCTTCCAGCCAGCCGTTCTTTATCATAATGTTAATCCAATCATTACCAATTTTTAAATCTTCCGCCATTGCCGTCATATATTTTGCTGTTAAGTCTCTTCTAATCGAAGATGCCCATCCCGTTCCATAATAGACCATGGCCGTTGAGAACAAAAATCCAACTTGGAACATCATTAGTTTATCTGAAAATGGTGATACGGTAGAATCCGTAATTTCAGCATCAAAAATAGGTGGACTTGGAAGATTTTCAGAAAGTAAAACCTCAAAAAACAGTTTAATATGGTCTTCTTTCTTACTAACTGCTTTCTTTAAGAAATTTTTTATTTTATTGGACTTTGTAACTTGATAGGCTGAAATGATAAAGGCTTTAGCAAATATACTCTTTTTTAGATTAAAATAAATATCTGTAATTTCTATACAGCTTAATGGTCTCTTTTCTCCTAACCAACCTGTTAGAAAGCTTTTATCATCTATGTAACTTGCACTATTTGGAGGGTTGACCACAGGCGGCCGATAATATAACCCTTTTTCTAATAACAAATTCTTTGTCCGATTACACAATTCAGCAGCGCTAGTGAGGCATTCAGTAAAATAATTACGTATATCCAATCGTGTACTAGTTGTGATAGCGCCACTATATCCATGACACCCATGAAGGGACATGATATTCAAATAGTTCAAACAAAATACATCAGAGTAAAGTCTAGGAACATTCCGTATATAATCCTCCTCCGTAAATCCAATTGGAATCGGGAAACCCTCACTCTTTAAGAACTCTTTTATACGTTCAATATGATTGGTGCTGAGAGACATTGCATATTCAAATGCATCCTTTATATCATTGTCCTCTAGATGTTCCATCATATGTTTATGAATACATATGCTTGCTGTTTCATTTGAATATTGAATCCAAAGTGCAGCAATCTCAGCAGAAGTTAATTTAGCGTTCGATATGTTGTCCAATTTTAAACACCTCACAGTTTTATTCATAAGGTGTCCTATTTATTACTTGAAAATTCCAATTTCTATAATCTTTCTAAGATCAACGAACCGTTTAGTAAGTAAAATTTTATCATTTTCACCATAACAAAATCTAATCCCTGTGTAGGGACATATCAAAAAGGCGCTTACCTACTAAAGGAAAGCGCCTGATTGTTTAACACTATTACTTACTTTCATTCATATTGGAGATGTTATTAGAAAACTCCTCAAAACTCAATTGTCCTAATGCAAACTTCGTACTTTGAACAAATATACGTTCATTTTTCGTTAGTTCACTTTTTGCTATCTTTTCAATCCATTCATTTTCTATGTCTAAAATATCTAATACATGCTTTTGTTTTGAAAAAGCCTCAAAGTATCTTAATCCAAATTTTCTTTGGGACAAAGCATTAATATGTATGCCATCTGGATTGGCAGTTAAGCCTTTTGACGTTACAAAATAACAATTTTTTTCGGAATGAGCAACTTGAGATAATATCTCGTTTATTTGTTTATATTCTACAGCACTTTTTCCAAATCCTACCTCTCCAAGATAATGTCCCAACTCACCAATCAAGATTGGGATATCCGGTGCATTCAATTCTTCTCTCAAGTGTTTAAATAATGAAAGTAATTTATCTTCATATGTCTTATAACGTTCTCCGTAACTGTCGCTTTCTCCTTGGTGCCAAAGAATTCCCACTAATTCACTTGTTTCCATTGCGAATTTTGCTTCAGAAATTGCATGTCTTGTTAAGATTCCATCAATAGCCCACTCATCTATCGAACTTCCTCCCTCAGCACATGGTATGAGCCCAATAAATTCGCCGGGATGCGCTTCTGTCCAAGCATGAGCAAAAGAGGCTGCTGGGCCAACACCAGAAACGTGACGATCAAAATTAAGCGGTTCTGCCATCATTTGCCATCTGCCGTTTCGCAACATTTTTATGTGCTCATTATAAATCGGACTTACGTCTTCAATAAATCCTCTGCCTGCCATATTTGATTGACCGATTAATAGTACTGATTTCATAGTAAAACCTTACCTTTCAGTTTAAGTATCTAAAGAAATTTTTAATAGCATCCATTCGTATCTTATGACTACAATCTTCACAACAAAAATACTTAGTCTTATTTTTCTTAATTAGTTTAAAGTGTAGCGAACCTTTGTATACCCTAAATACTTTTCTGCAACTAGTACAGAGTACCTCATAGAAAAACATTTTATTATCTTCATTGTGAAACATATCGTCCTCCAAAGTGAAACACTCTTTATTTGGATACTTTTATTAAACGTAGGGAATCTCTTTCCCCTCGACAAGGCTTTTAAGTTTGCTAAAGACTGATAAAAGCCCACCGAATTAACAGTAACTCTTATTCCGGAATTTTCTTCATTTCTGATAATGGATTATTTTTTCAATCGTTAAAGTCATCGGATATTCCTCTTTCAGATTATTATGAGCATTGGGCATTAACGTAGAGATTACTTTCTCCCCAGCACTTAGGTTCGGTATATTCCACGGTGATCCTGGTGCGTACCGTTGTATGAGCATGTCTTCATTTGTCATAGCATTTCCAAACTTTTTCTTTATCTCCATTTTAAAAAACAGAACTTTATATCTGGTGAATTATCCATAAATGATTCCCCCTGAAACATTTATATTTAATAAACAGGATTTACAAATCATTATTCCCTTTTAAAAATTTCCACAAAAAATGGGATTTTCCTTCTTGGATCATCCGTTTGGTTACTATCATTCTATAACTTTAAAATAGATCATTTAAACAATCCACATGCTGCCCGCTTACGGAATTTTTAATTAATCATTTGCCTTGATCTGTCTGAAGATACCTCAACTTCGGACACACCCTTGTGGAAATTGCCTAGCGTTGTCCGAAGATACCTTAACTTCGGACACGCTCTTGTGGAAATTGCCTTGTGCTGTCCGAAGATGGCTAAACTTCAGACACGCTCTTGTGGAAATTGCCTTGTGCTGTCCAAAGTTGCCTAAACTTCAGACACACACCAGCAGATAGTGCTTAGCGTTGTCCGATGATACCTTAACTTCAGACACGCTCTTGTGGAAATTGCCTAGCGTTGTCCGAAGTTGCTTAAACTTCAGACACAACCCAGCAGTAATTACCTTGTGCTGTCCGAAGATACCTAAACTTCAGACACGCTCTTGTGGAAATTGCCTTGTGCTGTCTGAAGATGGCTAAACTTCAGACATGCTCTCGTGGAAATTGCCTTGTGCTGTCCGAAGATGCCTAAACTTCGGACAGAACCTTGCAGAAATTTCCTAGCGTTGTCCGAAGATACCTAAACTTCAGACACTACCCAGCAGTAATTGCCTTGTGCTGTCCGAAGATGCCTAAACTTCGGACAGAACCTTGCAGAAATTTCCTAGCGTAGTCCGAAGATACCTAAACTTCAGACACTACCCAGCAGTAATTGCCTTGTGCTGTCCGAAGATACCTAAACTTCGGACACAACCCCAGCAGTAATTGCCTTGTGCTGTCTGAAGATATCCAAACATCGGCCACACCCTTGCAGATTATGCCTTGCCTTGTCCGAAGATACCAAAACATAGACCACACTCTAATAGAAATTGCCTTCGATTGTCCGCAGACTTTATTTCCTGGTAGTCTTTTTGACTAAAATTCATTTGACATTTAGCAATCAAATGTTGCCGGGCAAGTGTGTCTGAAGTCAAGTAATACCTTTAATAAAAGGTTTTGCCGTACTCAAGCAGCTCCCGTTGGTTGTCAAAAAAATTAAAGAGGTTGGTACATTACTAGCTTAGAATAGTGATAAAGGAGAATTTGAGTAAACTCAACCTTAGAAAACGCCCCTTTGTTGTTGAACTAACTGTGCAGGTTTATCGAAGAAGGTTAACTATCTTTTTTGTAGAATATAGATAGGTAAAGTAAAGGAGGTAAAAGATAAGTATGCATATACCGTGGATAGCTGTTCTAGGTCCAATTATACTTGTTTGGATAGCATCGTATATCGTTTATAGACTTATTACAGAACATATAGATGAGCGTTTTGAGGAATTGAAAAAATGGTTGAAAGATAATCAGTAAATATATATTGAAACCTTAGAAAAAAAGTAGAAAATATAGCTATTCAAGCCCCCCAGAATTACGTTAGCCAATTAGCTAAAGTGGCCGGAATGAATCCAAGCTATCTGTCTGTTATTTTCAAAAAAGGTCGGGATTTCACTACGAGAATACATTCAATTGTAAATTAAGACTCTTTGTGTTCAATCAAGTTAACCAGCAACCATTAAAATGAGAGATTCATTTTGTACCCTTAAATACGTTGGAAGACTTTACATGATTGTTTTAAAACAGCATACGTTAGAAAAACCTCCGAATTTAGTTTAGAGTATTGTCCAAAAAATTACGGAGGTTAAAAAGCCTATAGTCCGAGAAGCTGCTTTTTCTTGGATTCAAATTCTTCTTCGGTAATGACTCCAGAATCTAAAAGTCCTTTAAATTTTAAAATCTCATCAGCAGTAGAAGTATTGGCTGTTTGCTGTGGGCTACTATTTTGAGCATTAGAAGTTTTTAATTTATCCAAAACTTCATGAATCGAATTATTTATGGATGAAGCGGAAGCGGAATCTAATGCAATATTAAACTTTTCCTGTGGAGTATCGATTGTGAGAATACCAAATATCATTCCTTTTTCAAAAGAAATATCATTTATTTTTTCGTGATTAACAGCTTTAAACTTTTCTCCAGCAAAAGACTTTTGACCAAACAAAATTCGTTTGTTGGTAATTGCATATGCATAGTTACTATCGTGTTTAGTAGGGGATTGATAATTATGTAAACCGATGAAGGTCATTAATACCTTTTCACCGCGAATTAGGTTATCTTGTAACACTTTGAAGTGTTTAACCCCCCACTTTTCGTTAAAACCAGAACCAAATTTATTCTCTTTACAATATTGGTACATATTTTCTGCACGTGACATCGGATCATCACCAAGTTTGTCTTCCTTTTCTTGAATAATCGCTTTGATCTCTTCAACTGTAATTTTATTAACATTAATCGCCATAGCTCCTCCAACTTCTTTATTACACACACTGCAAATAGCTTTTCGATCAAAGAAACCCACTATAACATCTCCTCGTATAGTAAGTTTATAGTCCTCTTTCGAGGTAATTTCCAATTAAAATATTGTTCTTTGATAATTCTATAGATGTTAGTTCAGATAGTGGGGGGCTAGCCCCCCACCATCTGAAAAAGTTTTCCAAAGGGTGGACTTTTCGTGATGTCCCTAGATAATGGTCTTAGGATCGTTTGGGGGATTTCTATCATCTCCTGTAGCTTTGACTACTACAAAAGTCTGTCTCCCCAGTCCTTGTTCGAACTTCTAACCCGCAGGCTGTTCCCTTTGGCAGCCCATGCTGGAAGTTGCAGCTTCCAGGCAGCTCATGGACCAAAGTGAGTTCTAATACGCGAGGGTGATTGACCGACAAGTACACTGGGGATATCCCGAAGAGTCCTTCCCTTGATCCTAGATTGAAAGGAGGTTAGCCACCATGAAATTATTTGTTGGAATAGACGTTAGCTCTCAAGATATGAAAGCTTGTGTCATGAATTTTGAAGGAAAAGCATTAACTGCTCTCACTGTTGACAACAATTTGACAGGGGCATCTTATCTGAAAGATCTGATTGTCAAGATAGCCCAAAGTAACTCAATTTCCGAGATTCAAATCGGGATGGAGGCCACTTCAGTCTATAGTTGGCATCCTGCTATGTTTTTTCACGAGGATGAATCTCTTAAAGAATTTAAAACAACAGTCTTTACTATTAATCCAAAACTAATTAAAAAATTTAAAGAGTCATATGTTGACCTGGATAAAACAGACCAAGTCGATGCTTGGATTATTGCAGATCGCTTACGGTTTGGACGTCTTCCACTAACGGCGGTCATGCAGGAACAATTTATTGCTCTTCAAAGGTTGACAAGAATGAGATATCATCTCGTTCATAACCTAACGCGAGAAAAGCAATATTTTCTGCAACACTTATTTTATAAGTGTAGTTCCTTTACGACTGAAGTGGATAGTTCGGTTTTTGGAAATGCCATGTTAGAGCTATTTCTTGAACAATATAGCTTAGATGAAATTAGCTCAATGGATCTTCAAGAACTTGCGAATTATCTTCAAGATAAGGGCAAAAATCGCTTTACTGACGCCGAGTGTGTGGCGAAATCCATTCAAAAGGCTGCGAGATCTTCCTACCGATTATCAAAGTGTGTGGAAGATTCTATCGACCTATTATTAGGGACTTCAATAGAGTCCATCCGTAGTATAACTAAACAGATTAAAGAACTTGACAAAGCCATCCAAAAGCTTCTAGAAGGTATCCCTAATACCTTACAGACGATTCCAGGAATAGGCCCAGTCTATACCGCTGGTATTTTAGCCGAAATTGGACAAATTGATCGCTTTGATAACCAAGCTTCCATTGCCAAATATAGTGGACTTACATGGTCCAAGCATCAATCAGGCAAGTTCCAAGCTGAGGAAACCAAAATGATACGTTCAGGAAATAGATTTCTTCGTTATTACCTTGTTGAAGCTGCCAACTCGGTTCAACGAAATGAACCTGAATTTCGGGCATACTACCTGAAAAAATATCGTGAGGTTCCTAAGCATCAACACAAAAGAGCACTCGTCTTAACGGCAAGAAAACTTGTGCGGTTGGTCGATGCGCTGCTACGCAACGATCAAGTCTACACGCCAAGAAGGAAGGTGAATAACTAAAGGATAAAACATCCTAAATCCTTCAATGTTTTCCAGTAAATGGTTTAATATCTTACTGGGTTTCTTAAGTATTGTCTTTTTTAGGTATTGGTTGGCTTACAATTTCCAATTCCTTAGATTTTGGTACTTGACATATTACCGCAGGACTTTAAATGAATAAAGTGTTATATCAATTGCTATTATAAAAAAGTATATTTAAAAAAGGGTAAACATAAAAAATCATGGTGATTGAGGAAAAATCCGTTTTCCCCAAATTGGCAATCCCTCGTTTTTTACCTTGTTTCTTAAAAATGTGTTTTTTAAAAGTTAAGACCAAGAAGTAAAAATAAAATCTCTTCACTTTTTTTAAATAAAAGGATGTAAATGCTTTTTCATCACTATTCTCCTACTATTTATTTTTTTATACTGCTTAAACCATAATGTTTAATGGGCAGACCCTGCAATGCTCCAACCTTGCACAAGCTATCATTCCGGTATTCCACTATACACAGTAGTTTTTTTAGGTAAATACCCTTTTCATGGATACTCGCCCATAACTTTTATGGGTATTTGCATATGCTGTAGGGACAAAGAATTGATGAAAAGAGGAAAAGTTATGAAATATGAATGGTATCAAATGAATCCAACGCCTATTCCGTACCAACATGATTATTCACATCCAGGAATGATGCGTGAGTTCAAGTATGGACACGGCGGCGGACAACATGGAAATCACGGTAAACCAGGACATGGCGGTGGCCACGGTAAACCGGGACATGGTTCATACGGAGGTTTTCAAGGTGGACTCCCATTTTTGGGTGGATTAGCAGGTGGGTTACTTGCAGGAACATTGCTCAATTCTCCTAATAACTATCCGTATTACCCATCCCCTAACTACGGATACTATCCAGGATACCCGCCAACGCCATACCCACCATATCAAAATTACCCAAATTACCCTGGATACCAGAACCCTCCTTACGGTGGATATTACTAAAATATTCTTAAACCACAGTTGCAACAGAAGCCATTACAAGAAGGAATTTGTAATGGCTTTTTCTATTTGTTTTATTAACTTAAGTCAGCTTCACTTGTATTACCGGATTAGTGTACCGAGGGCAAACTCAAGTATCCGATTCTTAATAACTAGGATTATCTTTTACCTGAATCCATGAGTCAGTCTTTTCAAGCTGACCTGCAAACTGTAACAGAATGTCTTCACGACCGCGTCTTGCCATAACTTGAACACCACACGGGAGACTTTCCTTCGTCAGATGCATGGGCAAACTCATTGCGGGTTGTCCGGTTAAATTCGCAAGCTGGGTGAATGGAGTTCTCTCTAGGCTTTTGTTTGCTAATTGCTCAACAAAGCCCGACTTTTTCAATATTCCTCCTAATCGTAAAGCCCCCACTACTTGGATTAGTCCTTTCTCAAATGGAGTCTGATCGAGCTCCCCAATCTTTGATGGAGGGTGGGCGGTAGTTGGGGTTATGTAAAGGTCATAATCATCATGAAAGTTTTCCATTTGAATGGCAGCTTTATCCCAAAACTTTAGACTTGCTAAAAATTCATCAGCTGAAACGGCTTTTCCAAGTAAATTCAGCATCCAAGTTGCCGGTTCTACGTCGTTAAATGTGATCTTCCGTCCGATCACATCCTCAATTTCGGTCAAGGTCGTGGCAACTTCTGCAAAATACAACATAAAATAGCTATTCGCTAATCTTTTTCCATCAATTGGCGCCGCTTTTTCGATAACAGTATGTCCCATCTCTTCTAAGAGCTTTATCGTTTTATGTACGGCCAGCTTACACTCCTGATCAACAGTCGTGCCTATTGGAGAGTCTGTTGTAAATGCAATCGTAAGCGGTCTTGGTAGTGAAGTCTGCAATGCATCTAAATAAGACCCTTGAAAAGGAGGTGCACTAAACGCATTCGCGCGGTCCATTTGATAATGGTCAAGCATGGTCGCACTATCCCTAACAGTACGGCTTAAAATATGATCGACCGATGCCCCCTGCCATACCCGCCCTCTACCTGGACCAGTTGGTGTTCGTCCGCGAGTTGGTTTTAAACCAAACAATCCACAAAAAGCAGCAGGAATCCGAATTGACCCACCACCATCATTTGCACCTGCAATTGGAACCATACCCGATGCGACAGCTGCAGCTGAACCCCCACTTGAACCACCTGGAGTATGATCCGTGTTCCAAGGATTTCGCGACGGTCCATAGTGAACAGGTTCTGTTATTCCCAGTAACGCAAACTCTGGCACATTGGTCTGTCCCAACAAAGTAACACCCGTTTTCCGGATTTGACGAACAAACTCACTATCATGATCCGCCTTAATGTTTTCAAGGAGCTTTGAACCACTTCTAACTGGTCGTCCTTTTACTTCCTGGTTAATACTCTTCGTTAAAAAAGGCACACCCGCAAATGGTCCCGTTGATTGATCGTGTGCAAGTTCCTGAGGATCCTCGTAAAATTTATCAACAACCGCATTCAGCGCACCATTTTTCTTTTCAATCTCACGAATCGCAGCATCTCGGACTTCCTCTGCCTTCACTTCTTTCTTTAGAATTAACTCAGCAAGCCCCACGCCGTCATATTGCTTGTAATTGAACATTAACCATCGCCCCCTTTTGGATTGCACAACAATTACTAACGTCCTACAATTAGGTCATTTTAATTACCACTATTTACCTATTATATTATCATTTTATGATCTATTTTTTTATGAAATCTTTTATGAATGAAAAAGAGCCACATAGAGAAATTGTTTATTAAATTAAGGCTAAAAAGTTTTAACAATTTTATATATTCTGCATCTCAATTATTGTACAATTTAAAAGATAAACTAACACGACTTTCACTTTGAATGCCATGCGGTGCAAGTATCCCTTATACGGGAGTTTGTTCAGACGTGTATTAATAAGGGAGATGCCCATGTTAATAATATTAAAAAGAAAGATTTTAACGGCCATTATTAGTAGCTTGATAGTTGCGCTCATTTTTATGGTTCCAGGTGGATTTAATCTGAATGGATTTGCTGGCTTATATTATTTAAATTTAATGATTGTGATTACCTATGGAGTTATTACATCCATAATTAGTGATTGGATGAGTAAAAAGATGTTTACATCTACATACTCACGTGAAATTTGTTCTTTTCTATTCCATTGTTTTTTTGGATTAGTGTTCCTGGTTCTTAGTCTTGTTTCTGCCATCTCCTTTTATATTGTTGACCGTTTACTAACAAGAGTAGAAATTAAATGGTGGACGGTTATTTTGGCTTTATTCATTGTATTACTACTCTTTTTTATAGGTATAAATATTGGGGATTAAGTTTAACGGCTAAAAGAATAATAAAGAAGACCTGAGCCTAGTAAAATACAGACTCAGGTCCAATAAATTGCTTACAATGTCTTATTGGAATTCACTTCGATTCTCAATAATTAAAATATGTTCTTAAACCCCTACCCTTTCCCCTATCAACTCAATTGCCTTTTCTAACCGCTCACGGTAGTTCCCGCTTATGCTTACGAACGGGATTCCATATTCATTCAATAATTCCTTCAAGCGCTGATTGTTTTCTTCACGAATCTGTTGTTCTCCGTGCACTCTTAATCCGTCATCTACCCATTCGACATCTGGCTCTAAAAATAGGCATAAATCGTATTGTTGGAGCCTAGCGATTTCAGCTAGTACCCGTTGCGTTTTACGATTATACAGTTCTGAATAGAATTGAGTGACAGCTGCCTCGGTGTCAATAAAGAAAATTTTATTCGCTTTTTTTCTAGCTTCATACTCTTTTAATTTATGGCCGTATGCAATAAGGGGATAATCCTCGTCTACCATAATTCCATCACAACCTCCCAACTCCTCACAGATATCCCTGCCATATTCGCTTACATACGTTGTGTTATACATAAGTGCCAGATTTCTCGTAAGCGTTGATTTTCCACAACTTTCCGTGCCCAAAATGACCACCTTTTTGACAAAATAAGGCTTCGCTACCTCTGGAATGTAGTCCCAGTATTGAAACACACCCTTTTCTCGAATTTCGGTAGCCGATATTGGAACGTGTTCTCTTTTTTCATCAACCAATATGTGAGTTGCCTCGGGATATAATTCTTGAAAAATCGAATCATATCCTTTTTCAGAACTGAACACCACATCAATGTTCCTGCCAATTTTCTCTTTTATTTTTACGGATCCTTCCTCCCAATTGTAATCCGCATCCCCATCATGATCCTCTACTTCGATGACCTTGACGTTTTTCATATCCTTCGTAAGTTGGGATAGCCAGCGGAGCCTGATCCGACTTGGTATATAAGGAAACTTGCTCACTTCACAAAGTTCCCGATCCCTCTTTTCGCTATGAGACAACACTACATACAATTCATCAACCATTGTGGAAGCTTTAATAATGGCGTACACATGACCCTGATGCAGCGGTAAAAACTTTCCACCGTAAAACCCAACCTTTTTCATGCGATTTCCTCCCCTTTCTGCTTTTTATATACTTTCGACCAGTTGTAATATCCATAAATGCTATTGATCAAAAACGCCGACCACATGACAAGCATGGATACATCGTTTCCTCCTTGTAAAAGCAATGCCTTCAGCCAAAGTGCAATGGATAATACATTTACCGCGATCCAAAATAGCCACTGTTCAGTAAATCGTTTGAGCATTAAAATCTGGGCAATCACCGATAGTGTCGTAGTTGCCGAATCTATCCAGACAATATTTCCACCTATTTTTTCTAGAAGGTAAGCATATAGAACAAAAATGACGAGAAATGAAGATAAGGTGAACGTCCATCCCTTTTTTGTTAAAACACTGACTTGAATTTCTTCCCCTTGTACAGTTTGTTTTGCTTTATGTTTATTCCATAAATAGAGTCCTACAAATTGTAGCGGAAAATAAAACAAGGCATTTAACATGACTTCGCCATATAGGCCATAACTGTAAGCGATATAGGCATAGGTACCGGTTTGGATAATTCCAAAATAGTAATTACTGATCTTCCCTTTTGCAACCAACACAACACACAGCATTCCTGAAATCGAGGTAATAAATCCAACAAGCGTATCATCCCAGACAAAAAACAAATACACATTTACGAGCGTAAACGTCACAAGCCATATCTTTTCAAATAAGGTCCAGTCTTTTAAAATCTTCATTTTGCCTCACTCCTCAATGATTATTAATTAACAAATTGTTAATTATAATAAAGAAAAAAAATTAATATTTAGCATTATAGATGGATACATATGGATCGAAATCATTAAATCGATAGAGCTGTGCTTTGTTTTTCGACCATCGATTTGTTTTTTGAGGCTCTCCATCCTTCATGACTTTTTCAATAAACGGAAGTGTTGGAGCCTTTCTAAAAAATTGAGAATCTAGTTTAAGCCAAGGTTCATCCATGACCGTTAGCAATACCCCTTGTAGCTCAGATAAGACAAATTCCTTTGGTAAAAAATTTTTCGCGAGCGTTGTTAATGACATATCCTTTCTAATGAACCATAACGCATCATCGATGATTTCCTTATGATCAAAAGCAAGGTCCAGCTTAAACACTTCATCCATGGAAAATAATGCTACCTCAGCTGCGTCATCTGCTGCTCTCCTTTTCACAAGCTCATTTTCTGGAACTATCGCATAATGCGCATTCGAAATTATCCATCCCCGCTTGTCACGACCAAATTTGTCGTATACGCCAAAATGCTTGATCTTTAATCCTTCTATACCGGTTTCTTCTCTTAGTTCTCGAACAGCTGCTTCATAGGCCGTTTCCTCAGTCTTAATAAACCCGCCAGGCAAAGCCCATTTTCCTCTTTCAATATTAGGCTCACCTTCATTTGTTTTCTCTGCCCGCTTAATTAACATTAGCTTTAGTGTCTTTTCTGGTGGCTTATAAGGACCCACTTCTGTTGAAATAATCGTAAAAACAGCAATATCACTTGTATATCCATCAGGAGTACGATATTTACTTACATCGTAACCCACCAAATCCTCACTCATCTCTTAGACACCTCGTTCAGTTTCTCATCAATTAACACTTTGTTAATTGTTACTAGTATTATATCAAACACTTGCACAAAGTGTTACATAAAATTTTCGACAAAAGGAATCTTTTTCCGAAAACCCACCTATTTTTGAAGTTCAATTTGGTATTTTAGTTCATTCTCATCTATTTAATAAAAACTCATCTACCTATGTTTTTCCTTCTTGATCAACTATAATTGTTAATCCACTTCCTGCACCAGTATGATTCAACATATATAGTTAATCAAAGGTCCCGACATACTCATCTCTCATTTATGTATTTTCTATATTTTACTTTGCCATCTATTGAACTTACCTGCTCCTTTAGTACAACAACTTCAACAAAAAATGCTTTAATCCTTTTTGGATCAAAGCACAAGTTAGATGAAATATTGACATTAATTCATATTTCTTTTCACTGAAAAGTAAAAAGAGACGAATTAGAATCTAAAAAAGCAAAAACAAATCAGTTATGGAAAAACTTGTCTTTTATGAGCTGTTTTTCTGATAACACTGGAAAAAAGCGTACTTGGAACATAGATATTTTATTTCTCCAATTAGACAGCCCTAAAATAACGTCAACTAACTTCGCTACCACTAAATCAGGGTTGTTTGGAACCAGGTGGTACATAAAAAGGTGGTACTTTTATCCAGCCACGTTTGCGCATCAAATGTTTTAATCTACTCGCAAAAGCTAACTTTTCTGATTGAAACTGAATAAACATTAAACCGACATCAGTACGAATCGATTCCGAAGCAGCACCGGCAGCACGCATAATTAGACTAATTATTTTTAATGATAATTCGTTCGCAATCACATCATCCGTTAATTTAACACCAGGAGGAATACTGTTAGGGTCTGATATTGGCATTTCCTCAGGAGCAGGAGGTAACGTAATACCTTCCTTTAACATGAATTCATGTAGTCGTTCCCTTTGACTGGTCCCTAGTTTCATATCTTCTTCAAGTATGGCTTTTAGTTCATCATCGGTTGTGGTATTTATACCTGCTTGAACAGATACTTTGGCTAATTCAAGACCAGCTAAATAAATCCAGCATGACATCACTTCTCCAACATGCAGAGGTTGCTCTTCATCTTGAACTCTTATAGATTTTAATGTATCCATGATAGTTTCTAAAATATTTTCCATATTACTCCCTCCTGTTTGGTTGTACACTATACTTATTTTTTGCATGGAACGATTTTTTATTCAGAGATTCCGTTCATCTTCAACAATCAGTACACTATGTAAATTCAAACCTAAAAAGTCGATTTCCATTAAAATATGGGAATCGACTTTTTTATACTTGTTATACTCAAGCACCCGCAAGCTGAATAGAAATTCAATATTTAATTTTGTGGTAAAACTTCATATTTAAGGCCATTCACCACCTATTTCTTATAGGTATGACGGGATATTGTAAAGATAGCCGTGGGAGTAGTCATACCATTGACACATAAAGGATTACAACACGAAAGAATCAATGAACGTCAAAAGCAACGTGTGAAGAAAGGGATTTTTCATCTTCAGCACGTTAATAACTTTCATAGCCGGGTGAAAACGTGGATTAGACGTTTCCAAATATGTAGCCACAAAATACCTTGATAACTATCTATATTGGTTTCGTTGGTTAGAAATTGACAAACATTAAGCATTTGAAAAACAAGTTGAACAAATGCTTTTTTCTGCCTGCCAAAACTCAAACAATACAACAGTTCGGATGTTAAGAACAGCTTAAAAACCCTTACAGGATTAATTTCTAAATAATGATATTATTATAATTGATAATACATATTTAGGAGGGATATAGTTGATTTTTGAAATGACTACTCAGGTTAGAGTTTCTAATATTGAAGAAGGGCAAAAGTGGTATGAAACACTGCTTAATAAGAAGCCTGACTTTACTCCACACGAAGGATTTGCTGAGTGGGAACTTATTCCTGGTTGTTGGTTGCAGGTCGCAGAAGGAACTCTTACCGAGGGTAACGGACCTTTACGTTTAGGAGTTACTAACATTGAAGCTGAAAGAGAAAGACTGATAGAAGATTTAAGGATTAATAGTTTTGAAATACATTCAAGACCTGAAGTACCAGTGAAATGGGGAACTTTCACAGACCCTTGGGGAAATCAACTTGGATTTTTCGAATACATAGATAAGGGGGAAGAGCAAGAACGTATTAAAACTATCATTGGAAGTATAGAAGTTTAAAAAAATCTAGTTAGAAAGGGAACTCCGAAGGAAGTTCCCTTTCATATTCGTGAAAAACAACAAAGTTTAACGAAAACTGCCTATAGAAAAAAAGTGCATATTCCTTCTTGGATCAAGCACCTGTTAATTCAATAATGATAATAACTTTGCCACAATGAGTAATCGGATGAAATTTGCAATTACATATACTTGCTAAAGCTGATATAAATTCATCAAATTAATATACATCATCGTCCTAGATTTGTAGATTTTTATTTCTCTGAAAATTCAATTTAAAGTTTACCTTAAATATTTGTCTCTCTTAATTGATCAATTAGATGAAATAAACTTTGGCAATTCTTTTTCGCGCTTATCGAGGATTATTTGTTCTGGCTTGATCCCATGCTCACGTAGTATTTCAATGTTCTGGACTACGAACTCATCGCTACCAACAATATAGAAGAGTCCATTTTGATCTGTAGCAAGATTTTGCACTGCTTCATAATAGTCTTTACGGTTATCGACGAACTGGGCCGTGAATTTCTTGTCAGGTGCGGATTTAAAAACATCTGTAAATAGGAAATTCTTTGATGAATCAATGTTCAGGGAATGGATTTGATTGACGTTGGCAGCACGTTCGAAAAATTCAAGAACAAGCGGTCTAAAAGTTGCCAGACCAACACCTGATGAAAGCAGGTAAATGTTTTTGTCTTCTCTTTTCAGCGGTACATTTGAATGTGTTTTAAATATTGCAACTTCATTGCCGACTTTCAAATTTCTTAAAATATATTTAAACTCCGAGCACTGCTCTCTGATGCGTGTTGTGATACCGATTGCATTTTCGTACGGTAACGTAGAGATAGACATATGACGAACCAGACTTTTATTTGGTTTATCTCCGGCATTGAAACCTTTTAGTGCAAAGTGAGTGTGGGAACCTTCCTCCCAAGTAAAGTCTTCAGGGCGGTCAAGCAGGTATGTTCTAATCTCAGGAGTTTCCTCAATAATCTTATTTATTTTCGTCCAGTATATTTGCATTATTTAATCCCCTTCATAATGAATATGTATGCTCCTACCTAATATACAATAAATGATAATAATTCTCAATTAAAAAGATTGATGATTTCAGATAATTTATAAAAAATATTAACTTAAATATTTTTATACTAATAGAGAACACACATGATTCCATTTGAAGTTTAAACACTACTGTCGCCCAATGAGATTAATAACTTTCTATCATACTCCGTACTTACAACAAAAAAAAGCTGCCTTAATGACAGCTCTGATCTATCAACTATTTCATCCATTCGTTTTAATAGAAATACTTGAAAGTCGGAGATAAAATCATTAGGGTTCAATATTTATCCGATTTTCTCCGCCAACTCTAAAATAATTCCCTCTGGACCGCGAACATAACATAATTTATAACTTTCTTCATACTGCTGGATTTCACTAAAAATTTCCGTACCCTTCTTTTTCAACCTTTCAATAATAGCTTCAATATCTTCTACAGCAAAGCAAATATGTTGTATACCTAGCGTATTTGCTAAAGGTCGCGAAATATCTTCTGACGGTGGCGAATAAAATTTGACAAGCTCGATCCAGGCCTGACCACCTGGCATCCCCATCCCGACACATGCTGTTTTTACATTATTTAGCCCAACTATCCTGTCTAACTGTTCTCCCTCCAATTCCCATTCCGCTTTCACTTCAAGTCCTAAATCAAGAAAAAACACTTTAGCTGCTGAAAGATCATTTACGTTTATACTCACGTGATCTATTCTATTGATTTTCAAATTTCGTACCTCCCATGTTCCCATTTCAATTGCTGTATTCGTGTAGATTCATAAACTATAAACTAATTGAACTATTTCTTCACTTTCATTACATTACAGTTTCCCCTATTGATAACACCTTTAATTGCTCCTTCGGCAGTTGGCGTTTTTCCCATTCTCGTAGCAATCGCTCTAAAGCTTCTGGACCTGTGTCATCTGCCAATCGATAAGCACCATAGTGCATGGGAACAAACTGCTTCGCTTCCAGTTCGATAAATGCCTTCACACTATCTTCAGGAGAAATATGTGAGTCGGCCATAAACCATTCCGGTTCATAGGCGCCAATTGGCATGAAAACGATATCAATCATAAAACGTGCAGCAATTTCCTTAAAACCGGAGAAATAACCAGTATCGCCGACAAAATAAAATGTTTCACTGGTCGTTTGAAATATCCACCCACCCCAATGGGAAGTATTCATATCGTTAAGTGACCTTCTTGTCCAGTGCTGAGCTGGGACAAAGTGAATGGTAACGCCTTCGTATTCTAATGATTCCCACCAATTCATTTCTACTACATGTTGATACCCTTTTTTTATAAAAAGAGATTTCAGCCCAATCGGAACAAAATAGGTCGGATTTCCTTTTAGTTTTTTCAGCGTTGGAAAGTCAAGATGGTCATAATGACCATGTGAAATAACGACAACATCGATTTCCGGCAAATCTTCCAATGGAATTCCAGGTTCCGTTAACCGTTTCTGAAAACCCATACGTTTCGCCCATACCGGATCAGTCAGTATATTTAGACCACTAAGTTGAAGTAAAAAGGTGGAATGTCCAATCCATGTATAAGAAGTTCGGCTTCTATTTTCCTTCAATTCTTGGATCCTTTTTTTTGAACATTGCGGTATATTTTCACTTAAATCCTTCACTTTACTTCGTCTTTCCTTCTGCCACTTTCGCATATCCCGAAACGATTTCTTATTCGACACATCATTCAAATTACGATACCTTGTCCTCATAGTCACACCTGTGGAACAGATCCCTTGTCCCAGCCCTTTCTAAATTGGATTCAGGAGATAAACCTCCACTAACGACGACCAATTTTTCGTAACCATTCGTTACATAAACTAACTTTGTAATCTCGCTTCTCCTTACTTAATACCCAGTTTATAATTTACAAGTATTGATTTCAATCAACTAATTTAGTTGTTTTTGGATTATTCTTTAGTTGAAACCGTAATTTGATCATCTTCACTTTCAATATGATAGTAAGAACCCTACCATAGACCTAAACAATATAAGCCCTTTTTCCCACATACATTTTGGTAAAATAAAGAAATGAAAGGGGCTATTGGTTGATGGAATTACAAACAAAAGATAATCGAAATTTTACGAATCAGCTGCCTAAGTGGGCCATAGGGTGCCATATTGGCTTGATCTCCATTTTCTTTATAATGGGAATCAGTATATTTGGTTTTACTATCAAAGAAGTTCCCGAGACAGGATTCGGTTTATCCCTCCTGCTTTTTGCGCTAGGTATTGTCTTTCTTGGGTTTTCATGGTTCAGTTATAAAAATTTACGAAAATACCGAGACGTTGTTATTAACATTCAACTAGGTGATAACGGGTATGATTCCTACGTGAAGGACAAAAAGTTGAATGAAGAACACCACATTTTCATTCCCTTTGAAAATATGAAATATGTATTAATCGGCATGGACTATCGATTAAAAGCAAAGTCAAAGATTCAAAGTGGCGAAAATTATAATTTGAGGACAAAATTTGTTCCAGTACGGTCCGCAAAAGTCTTAATCTATGGTGTCGATACCACCAATCAAGTGAAGGTTACCAGCTTTCCTCATGCGGATGAGAAATCCCTAAATGATTGGATTGGTGTATTTCAAAAGCATGGGGTTGAGATTTACCATACGGATAAAGCTTTAACAGCTACCCCAAGTAATCCTAAGAACATTGAATCGATTCCAAAAAACCTTTTTGATGGAACGCTTTCTTTCGTTATTGGTTCAGAGGCTGAAGGGTTGGATAATCTCTTTCTTACTGAAGAACAGAAAAAAATCGTGGAGAAAAATGAGAAAAAAAGCCGGAAGAACGGACTCTTATATACTACCCTTCTCTCTTTTGTACAGCTTCTACTGATTTGTTTTTGGTTTCCGACTTGGGAAATCGTAGGGGAGTCCTTTAGTGACAGCTCAGGAGAATTCGTTGCACTTTTTTGCACCATTCTTATACAGTTTTTTATCTATATCAAGATGGGACATGTCAAATGGTATGAGCCGTTAAGGGATATGTTCATTCTTTATCTCGGTATTTTCATCGGTTTGCAGCTCTCGCCTGACGTGCGAATCACTTTTGAGCCAGCAGTTCAGGGTTATGCCATGATGACGATTGGCGCTTTTTTGTTTCTATATTATGCGATGAAGGTATCTTCTTGGTTAAAAAAGCTGGGAAAGAAAATGGAGAGAACACAAAAAGATTCACGTTTTTAAATGATCTAGTAAAAAATAGAATTGAATAGATTTGGGCAGATAGTGAGTCTAAATCCTCTTTTCAAGAAGAAATTAACTCACTATCTATTTCTGAATATTTTTTTCAGTAGAAACCCAACCATAATTCCTGGAATGACACATATCATCGGAAACCAAACTGTTCCTAAATAGATTCCAAATATCTTTACCTTTGCTGAATACATAAGTCCAACTGTAACAAAAAACGCAGACATCACAAATGGCAAATAGGAATATGGTTCTTTGCCTCCACCCGCATCCTTGTAGGCATCCCACATGGAATAGAAATAAATACAAGGATAAAACATAAGCCATTGGTATTCGGTATGCTCAATCGCTTTACTTATTTCTCCATTAAAACTAAGTAAATAATCTGATTAAATTTGGATTGAACATTAATGATAAATTCTAAACTAATAAAAATGATCCCTTTTACATACTTACCGTTCAGTAATTGACCGAAACCTGGAAAAGCTATACTCCATAATAATTTTTCTTTTGGATTCACTTTTTTCTAACCTTTTTTCTAAATTTTTGATCTCAAATAAACAAGATGTAATAAGCAAGTTACTCTTGCTCATTACTTAGCCTTCTCATTTTCTCACACAAAATTCTTTGATTAGATATTATCCCCAAAAATATACTTAATAATAGTTTTTCTCATTTATCCAAAATACATTGTCCGTTTAAAGGATTTTTCTTAGAGTTCCACACAACACACACTCCCGTCCCCTCGTTACCCATGTGAACTCCTTAGTTCTTTTTGCAGAAATTGAATTTCCTTATGTATACTCGGATAGCCCTCTAGTTCTGGTATGGCTATCTGCTTTGGCGAAACATTCCGTGTCGCAGCAATTGCCATTGTTTCAAAGGCAAATAACAGTTGTGCTGATCTCTCATCAGAAAGGTTCGGCCGATTCGTTTCTTTCGAACAATTTTCTAATAAATATCCCAATTGTTTTGTTGAAAATATGACTGGCCAATAATAGTCTAACGCCTTTCGATTAGCCGGAATCTCACCAGATGCCGTATGATACAAAGTTTGTAAATTACTTAAGTTTGTTCTCATTTTCAATCTTTCTCTACTCTGTCTCGGATTAAACCCTGTACCCTGATCCGAAAAAAGCACCATTAAAAACTGTGCTTGACTTCGAAGTGTTTTGCTCAGTAAATGTGGAATCCGACTAGAAGCAGATTTCCTGCCCACGAGATAAACGCCTAATAATCCAATCGCACTCCCGATTACAATATCAATAAATCTGGCCTGAGCAAAATAGGAAAAACTAAACATCTCTTGACTCGTACTTTCAGCCATTAACAATGCATTTGGAGTAAAGAAAAGTGCCGCTAATCCATAGTTTTTTACGATAAACAACTCGGTAATAAATGTTAATACAAAAATAAACAACGTGATTACAAAACCAGATGGATGAAAGGATAAAATGAACCCTGCAATAACTATACCAATTACTGTACCGAAAAATCGTTGAATCGTACGATGAAATGTTGACACAATGGTTGCGCCTGACATCACCGCTACGCAAGATAAAGGTACCCAATATGATCGCTCAAATCCAAATTGATAGGCAATGATTGCGGCGATGGCCGTTATCACGCCAAAGCGTACGGATGAAATAAACACGATTGAATTTTTATCAAACGCCCCTAAAAAAATCGTTTTTAAAGAGGGTTTATCAATTTTAATCGACTTTTTTACATTGCTTATAGGCTCATTTAGAATGGCATCTGCATTGTAGATAGTTCTGAACAACTGACTAACCTGCCTATCCATTTTCTCAGGTTGTAATATACGAGGTTTTTTTCGCTTATCACGGTTGTTCAATGAATGGACAAGTAGTCGTGTGGATTGCCCTAATTCTTTAGGTAATGTAGCATTTGAATTTGAGAAGTTTTCCACAATATAAATGAACAACTCATTTGCAAAGTTATTTAATAAGTACAATCGATTGAACATGTCAGTGGTTCGCCATCGAAAATAACTCGCGGATAGTGTCCCTTCAGATTCATTTAAAACTTCCATCACTTTATGTTTAGTCTCGGTGAATGCAGGAGTTCCAACAGAATCCAGAAGCTCCGCCAATTGCAAATAAACTCTAGTCACAACATCAGATTCTGGTCCATAGGGATTAAAAAACCACCCGATCATGGCAATAATCCACGATAAACAACCACTAAGAAATACTAGCCCTGCTCGTAAAAATGCATCATCGGGATTGATTGGCATTCCCGTTGTCATGGCAAAAACTAATACAAAAAAGATGGCGGATGGACCGTTTATTTTTAATGCACCGAACACAAAAATGACAACTGCAGCAATTAATCCCATTAGAATTGCAACTGCTAGCGGATATGGCGCACTAATCGTTCCCAAATAGGTAACAAATGTCAAACCAAGAACGACCGAAAAGATTTTCTTTGCTCGCTGCGCATATGGGATATTAAACACATATAAATAGGAAAAGCCACCTAAGCCTGCAATTAAACCATATTGCACATTGCCAAAGGCAAATCCTATCATAACAGGCAAAGCAGCAGCTAATCCTGCACTAAAGGCTTTTAACCAAGGAAATGGTTTCTTATTAACTTGTAGAGCCTGCTTAATCATAGAAGGGGCTGCCCGGTTTAATTGTTTGTCACTCATTCAAATCCTTCCTTACTATTAATTCCTGTCATTATTAGGTTTAACTTTTCTTCTTCAGGTAAGTTATATTCTTTACCTAATTTAAGTCCTTCAGCCCCTGTTTTCAGGTAATCTTTTCATTGCTGCTTTCCAATCGCTCTAACGGTACTTTTATTCAAACAAAACAATACTGCCGATATGGATTTTAGCGATAGCCAACTAGTTCTTCTTTAAGGATTTTAAGTCTACCCAGTTACAACTTACATGATTAGTGTCGATCTTGGCGATACTCCTCTTGGAGTTTAACCACGGCCAATCGTATCGTTCAACTTCTTGCGATATTTGTCTTTCCAAGTTTGCTCATCCTTCACCAAGTCATCGCAGAATGCAGCCACGTCCTCGCCCGTAAGGTCAGTCACTTTTTTCCCTTCCGCTGCTCCTACCTCAAAGAGTTCGAGAATGCCACCAAAGATACGGCTGCTGTCCTTCCAGTCAGTGGGACCACCACCAGCAGTCCACATATATTTTTGGATAGCTTTGTAAGCGGTACGGTACTCACTTGGGAGTGCCTTTGCTCGTGCCTCCATGGCCCTCCATTCCCTCTTGTCATCAAGACTTCCGATAATTTTTTCAAAAATATTCATTATATTTCTCTCCTTTTGATTTTATTTGTTTTTAGCTCGTTTATTTTGCTTGATACAAATTCCCACTTTTCCCAAAAACCTTCCAGTCGCTCTTGACCCGCTGCGTTGAGTTTGTAAAATTTTCTCGGCGGTCCCATTGTGGATGGCTTTTTCTCGATGTCAACAAGATTGTTTTTCTCAAGCCGCATGGTAATTGTATATACTGTGCCTTCAACCACATCTGTAAAACCAAGATCTCGAAGCTGTTGGGTGATTTCATAGCCGTAAGTTTCGCCACGACTGATGATTTCAAGTACACAACCTTCAAGTACCCCCTTCAACATTTCCGTGATGTTTTCCATATTTACCTCCATTTATAGATTACTTATATTTTTTCAGTACTAAGTATCACAGGTATTTTGTGTTACTTATATTTAGTATAACTTACTACTAGTATATAGTATTACCGAATAGCGTCATTTGTCAATAAGTCTTTTCTTCAAAAAGACCCTTATTATCACCTCAAAGGTTTTTATTAAAATTAACAACTTAGAATTAGCCGATCGCGTGATTATTCTTAAGAAGAGATTTTTTAGGCTATGGGGTAATCTATCATTAAAGGGTTCTGATCCCTTACGTAAAAACTAACTTATTAAATAAGATGTACGTATAATCTGACCATAATTTTATATCAATAAAAAATAACTCAGTAGTTTCTGAGCTATTCTTGTGATTATTTATCTAATTACCCATTACTTTTTTTAAAAAGAACTTTCACTATTGGTAGTGGGGTTATATTATACATCTGTTTTCTTTACACCTTTACTTTTATATGGTTTTGCACTCTTTTTTTTGTTTGCACTAGCCTGCCACCGATTCCACCCCTTCTTGTCTGTTCCTCTCCCTGTTCCACCTTTTCCTTTAGCTTTACTCATAACATCACCCCGTTATCATTCTAGGTTGAGTTAACCATATGGTTAGTTTTAGTATATTACTCTAATTAATCAAGCATTAACCCTTCTCGGAACCACGCACCCGTTAGTGGAATGTAAAAAACTATTTTCTTTAACTCCGCATCAGTTTACCTCATTATTTTATATTCCATTCATATTGAATATCAGGTAGATTTTCTTCATTTTCACAGCCTCTACCAATCACTTCAAATCCATTTTTTTCATAAAATCGTTGTGCCTTTTTATTTACTTCAAACGTGTACAACGTTAATTTTCCCCTTGATTGTGCTTTTACTTTATTTAATAATATTTGCCCTATACCAATTCCTTGATAATCTATGTGTACATATAGTTGATTTATTTCCATTTCGTTATATACAATCATTCCAACTATTTTTTCTTCTATTAACGCTAAATCTATTTGAAACTGCCCAGGTAATATGTGGTCTAAAAAATAAATGTGACTTTTTAAGCTATGACTTTCTTTCTGCCCAATTGCTCTTTCCTTACTATTCCGCCACATTTTATAACTGTTTGTTCAGCATACTTGGGATCATACGGGATAATTATGATTTTGTGTTGGGTCACTACAATTACCTCCTCAAGTTTTTTACTCCCTTTTTTATGAAAATACATAAATTTTTATTCCCTGTTTAATATACCGCCAGTTTGTAAAATAGCTACTTTTCCACTACTATTTTCAGAAGAAAAAGACGACCGTTTTGATGATCGCCTTGTATAGTTATTCCACCAGTTAATTCCTCTAAACTGCCCCGTTAGATCAACAAATTCTATAAAAATAACGTTAATTCCTTCTTAGATTAACGCACCGTTGGCTTAATTACATTACTTTGTAAAAGATAAGCCCTTTCCAACAGGTTGAATTGAATTTATTACTGTTTCTCTTACTTTCTTACTTACCAATCTTTCAATTATCCACCCGACTAAATCTTGTGCGGCTAAGCAACCAGCCGCAGTTGCGATATTATCTTCAACAATAAATGATTCTTCAACAACGGTAACATTAAATTTTTCTAATTCCTTTTTCGCTGTTGGGTAAGTGGTTGCAGTCATACCGTCTAATAAACCAAGAGCTCCTAAAATTAGAGCTCCAGAACACATAGAACCTACTAACTGTTTCGATGGATTTATTTTTAGTCTATTAAGATAATTTTCATCCTTATAAAGTCTCCTCGTTCCTGGACCGCTCGCAAATAAAATTGCATCTGCATTCCTTAGTTCATCAATAGACGAATGGATTGGAACTGAAAGACCAGTAACCGAACGATGAATTTCTTTAGTACCATAAATTTGAACATTCCAGTCAGGATGTTTAACACGATTCAATATGTCCCAAGGTAAAAAAACATCAATATCCGTAAAATCATCAAATGCAACAATAGCGATTTCCATTAAATCCTCTCCCTCTCCTAATAAAGAATGACATTTTTTTGGTCAAACTAACCCTGATGTTTATTGAATAAATTCAACAAAAAAGTGCGTTAATTCTTCTTGGATCAATGCAAAGCATCTTTAAGCAAACCAGTTATCATCTTAGTTAATTTGGTAGGGGAAAATCCGAATAAGACTCTCTTTTGCTAGATACCAGTTGAAACAAAGCCTCTCCCTCCAAACATGACAGATTGCTTTTCAATCAACGCACCCGTTAGTTGAAGAAGAAAAGCAAAGTTTATTAAAACCTAATGGGAAGTTTCCTCCAATTTTTAATTATATTCAATTTTTATTTGTGTTTTTATGACGTTGAAATGATTTTGTTTGAGCATATTGTTCAAACCCAATAGACTTGTAAAATTCATAGGTATCCGGGGAAGTACATACCACAATTGCAGTTTTTGCTCCTTTTTCACTCAATGCATTGAGAGCAAGTTTACAAACCGAGCTAGCTAACCCCATTCTCCAAAATCTCGGATCCGTTCCCACAGGTTCCAGTAATCCAACCTTGTTAACTTCATCAAACCAAATTAAACAAAATGCTACTAACTCGCCATTTGGGGATTCTATTACCCAATCAAGAGATGAATCGTAAGGATAGGTATTCATAACATTCAAGTAACTTTCTTCTGTGACTCTTAATGATTGAAATGCAGCCCTATGTACTGCCACTCGTTTCTTTAAATCTTCAGAGCCCTTGATATGTCGAGCATTAAACTTATCCGGCAATTTAACAGGGAAAGGACAGCTATCCAATGAAATTTTTGTTAGGACTTCAGGAGTTTCTTTTACTGTGGTGAATAAAGAATCTTCTAAGGCTGAAATGAGATGAGACTCAGTTTCTAGGACGGTTACCCTTTGTTCATTGGTTTCAGTTATTTTATCAAACCAATCAATGACATCCTGAGATAATTCAGTAAAATTAGGGTCAACTTGAAACATTAAACTGCCCGGTAGTTTTACCCATCCCCAAGCCACTGGTTTATCATCCATTTCCCAAATTGCAGTAATCCATTCATCCTCACGCCCAGCGTGTCGATGGCGTTGCCAAGCTAAATCGCCAATATGGTAATTAGACTCCAGTGTCCATATAGCTTGTGTAAGTTTCTGCATTCGTTTTAAATCACTTGAATCTATATAAGTGCGAATGACAGGTTTACTCATTTATTTAATCTCCTCGATTCTCTTGGTATTTGTAACTATCTGTTTGATATTTTTCCTATGGCCTCCGCTATAAAAAGATCGTATTTAATCAACTTAATCTAATCGCAATGACTGTCCCTAAAATTGAACTCTCCCTTTTTTCCATCAAACATTCACCTATTGATATTCAATAAAGATTTAATTATTCCTACTTGAACTAACCTGCCCGTTAGTTCAATTACTTCAACAAAAAGGTGCGTAATCCTTCTTGGATCAACGCACCCGTTTGTTTAAGTACATTTTTTTCACAATCTACTAATTGTCTCCTTTTTTACTTTGTTTTTATTTCTAATTCAAAAATTTTATTTTCTAATGAACTTAAATGTGTTTTTATAAGTTTCAAAGAAATACCCATTGCTAACATAATCACCCATCTAAGATAAAAACATAAGTCCGTACAGTTCGTCTCATTCGTTTCACTTTTTTGAAATCTCCTACATTTAATCAGTTAAATGGCACGATTGTGAAACGAGTATATTATTTTTTCTTTAACTAACCTTCACCTTTACTTCAATAGAAAGAGCTAATCTCCTTCTTAAAGAAAAGCTCCCGTAAATTGAAAAAAATTATTATTAACTAATCAAACTCAAGCAAATCAGAAATAAATTCATTTATTTTACCTTTTAAAACTACACCGTGCCCCGTACATAAATACTCTACATCGTATTTGGTAATTTTTTTTAACCCTTCGATAAATAAACTAAAATTGTACTGTGCTCTCATTTCATTGTTTTGAGACCATTCAGAAACAAACTGCTTATATTTTTCCTTCTCACAAACACCTATATCTACAACATTACCGCTCAATGGTTCTCCAAAAAAACAGATATGGTCTCCGCAAAATAACACTTTGCTTCTACGGTGATATAGTAAAACAGAACCTTTAGTATGGTGTCCAAGGAGAACACATTCTAAATTAGTTACAGTTGGACCGATATCTGGAAGTTTCCTATTTAATTTGTTTCTAATATTTTCTGGAATTAATTCTAAATCCTGATTATGAATATAGCCTTCAATTTCACCTAAAAATTGAATTGCTCCAATATGATCTTTGTGACCGTGCGTGGCAATAAAATGAGTTATATCACTTTTAAAAATTCCTTTCTTTTTTAGTGCGGAAAACAGGAAGTGAGAATGTTCTTCCTTCCCTGAATCAATAAGAATAATATTATTGTTCTCGAGCAACAAATAGCAGTTATTATAAGAGTTCCAAGATTCATCCCACACTAAAAAGGCATATACATTTTTAGCTACTTCCTCCAAATATGTTTTCATTTTATCCCCCCATAATCTGCAATTTTAATTTATATATTCCGTTCAATTTTTATTAATACCTTCTTTAACTAAACTGCCCGTTTAGTTCAATTACTTCAACAAAAAAGGTGCGTAATCCTTCTTGGATCAACGCACCGGATAGTGAAATAACGCTATATTAAATTCACTAATATCGAAGTTATCAAGACGATAGATCGCCTGAAATGACGCTCGCTAATTCCGTACTCCATTACGTGAATTGGTTTGATTCTTCGATTGAAGCAGCAGGCATGACCGAATCATTTGACGAATGACAACGAACCTCATATGACCTTGTATTCACGAAAGCGGTTGAAGACGAAGACGTTCGGTAAAGATTCAAAAATCAAATGAACGATATATTGTCAAAATTATAACGCCGGGACTTCCCGTAGTTTTTATTTTATTGCGGATAGTTTGTCTATGACTACATTCTCATTTTCTTTCTACAGGATTTTGACAATATAGAGCATTTTGAAAAGGAATTAGTTGAGTATATCCACTATCACAAACGAATGAAGGCAAAATTAAAAGACCTGAGTCCAGTGGAATATTGAACTCAAGTCTTAAAATTCACTTAACATATTTGCCTAACAAATGGTGCAGTTCACCTACGGTAATCGCTTCGCAAGTTTATTATGCTTTGCTAAGGGTAAACGTTTCATTAACTCTTCCTACTTCGAAACCTGCATCATTCTTTACAATTGATGGTTTTAATTCTCGTAATCTCGTAATGGTTTCTAGATTATAATACCCAATTTGTTCGAGTATGGAGGCTACGATGCTTGGCCAGACATCTTCTGAACCATTTAATACTTTTAATGCAAAACCGAGTTTTTCTTTTTTCAACCCGAAGCAGTAGACTCCTTGTGCGCCTCCTTTGGCAACAATGTTATCATCCTGCAGCAAAATAGAACAAATGAATTGATGTGACGCGACCATGTTAGGATGTGTATTCATAATGGCGGTCATTTCTGTAATAGCTTTTTGTAATTGTTGGTCTTCAATTAAATTTGGACATGCTAATTTCAAGTAGGAAATTGCCATGTTTTTTAATGGAATCGCAAAAACAGGTACACCACAACCATCCAATCCACTCTTAATCTCAGAAACTGGTACTTCAGATAATGTAGAAATGATCTTCAAAATTTGTTGTTGAAGTGGATGACTCACTTTCCAATAACCCTCGACTGGGTAGCCTAATTCACGGCAAACCGTGATAAAACCGATATGTTTACCAGAGCAATTATGGAAGAGCCTTCTTTTTTCAATGCCCTTTCGTAGCATGTCCTCTTTCGGTTTTGTATTCAAAGGATAGGAAGGAGGACAAAACAGTTCTTCTTCATCAACAGGTAGTTTTTGTAACATTGTTTCTAGGGCAGCGATATGGTAATCCTCACCCCTGTGAGAGGCGGTGAACAAAGCAGCCTCTTCTGTTGTCAGACTGTATTTCGTGACAATATTCGCCAAAAATACAGGTATCGCTTGTAATGGTTTAGATGCTGAACGATAATACGTGTAATGATCTTGACTTCCTAAATGATAAGTTGTTTCTAGTCGTTCATTCACACCACAAATAATTCCTGTATGAACATTCTCAGTCAATCCAGCCCTTGTTTCTTCTACTAAAGGTATAAGATACATTTTTAAGCTCCTTGCATCATAATTTAAAGACAACTATTTACTCTATATCCAGCAACTTATTCTGTGCCTGTATCGCTGCACCAAGGACGACTCCACGATTACTAAACTGTGAATATACAATTTTTGTCTTTTCTTTTAACGGTTCCCAAATGTATAAATCGCACTTTTGTTCAATTGCTTCTTTTATTTCAGGGAATTTTTCTATTGTATTCCCACTCAGAATAATAACCTCTGGGTTGTAAATAGATAATATATTACTTATCGCAAGGGCAATATACATTGCCGTTCGATCTAATAAATTTACTGCCCACGATTCCCCATTTCGGTAAGCATCGAATACATCATCGATTGAGTCCAGATCCTTTACCTTCCGACCATCAGCCAAAATTGCACCTTCAGAAATATACGTTGCAAGGCAACCAATTTTTCCACAATTGCACACGTTTCCGGTCGGATTTACCATTGTATGTCCAATTTCACCTGCATTATTTGATTCTCCCCGGTAAATTTCACCGTTCAAAATAATGGCAGCTCCTATTCCTGAACCAATACCAACTAAGACTGCATTTTGTGAGTCCTTTGCCATTCCCAAAAAATTCTCAGCAACCACTTTCATTTTCAACTCATTGTCAACAATTACATTAAATGAAGTGAGCTGTTTTAGGTCTTCAGCCAGTTTTACATTTTTCCATTTCAGCTGATCTGACACTTTTACAACTCCATTTTTGTAATCAATATAGCCCGGTAATCCAATGGCTAATCCAATAATTTTCGTAGAAGGAATGTTATTAATTTCTATTAATTCCTCTATATTTTTCTTTAACTTTTGTAGGGTATCTTCATACCTTTCTATGGCATCTCTATAAAAGCTTTCAAATGCAATTATTTCTCCCACATAGTTTACGACACCAATTTTCACGTTAAACTTATCAAGCTCAATCCCGATTGTATAAAGAACGCTTCCACATACATCAAGTAATGTCGCTCTCCTACCAACACCAGAAGTAACGAGTTCTGTCTCCCTCACAAACCCTTGCTCGTGTAATTCGTTTACTATCCTAGTAATTGATGTAGGACTCATTCCTGTTATTTTGGCAATTTCCATTCTTGATACAGGAGAGTTTCTTTTTATGATATCTAGCACTAAGTTTTTGTTTTGTTTTTTCATTAAAAACTGGTCGTGTTTTTCCATTCAAATACCTCTTTAACATAATATTGATCCAATTTATATAGCTTTTAAGGAATCATGTTAATTCTTTCATAAAAGAACTAACATCATTCGTTAATATAACATCCTAAAGAGAACTCCTCCTCTTTAGGATGTTTTAACTGGGATAGGACTTACTTACTATTGTATCAGTTTTATTTGAATTTTTTAATAAACGTAATAGCCTCAGAGATGTCTTTAACTGGTCTTGTATCGACTTCTCGTTCAATAGTTAAATAACCGTTATAATTTATTTCCCGTAAGGCCGCGAAGTAATTTGGAAAATCAACAGCACCTTTACCTAGTGGCAACTCTCTAAAATACTCACCAGATGCAACCATCTTGGCAATTTTTTCATGGTCTGTACCACATCCATATCCAAGTGCACCATATACATCACGGGGATCAACTGGTTTTATTTGAACTCCATCCCTTTACGTGAGTATGTACTATATACTCTTTTAAGAGCTTTACACCTTCAACGGGATCATCACCCGTTACCATGACCATATTCGCAGGGTCAAAATTTACCGAAACTCCATTTGTACTTAAGCTATCCAAAAACATTTTTAATCTTAAAGCTGTTTCTGGACCCGTTTCAATAGCAAAGTAGGCATCCATTCCTTTTGCATAAATCCCTAATTCTTCGCAAGCCTCTTGCATACTTTCATATACATGACTGTCTTTTTCTTCAGGTACAATCCCGATATGCGTTGTCACAATATTTGTACCGAGTTCAACAGCTAGATCCAAAATTCGTTTTGACTTTTCAACTTTCCATTTGTTTTGTTGGTGATCTTGAAAACCAAGACCACCCAAATCTCCACAAAGTGCAGAGATTTCTAGCCCTAATGACTCGATATAGGATTTTAATTCCTTACGTGTGGCTGAATTTAAATTCTCCGGTGCCATTTCACCATTAACAGCATAAATTTGGACACCATCAGCTCCCATTTCTTTTGCTACTTTTAATCCTTCTAGAAGAGGTAGTTTAAGACTATCGACAATTACCCCAATTTTATTTACCACTTTTACATTTTGCATCTGTTAAAATGTCACCTCACATTTCTTTTCGGAGGCTTCATAAATTCCAGCAAGTATCTTCATAATTTCAACACCATCTTCCACAGGTGCAATTGGTTTCGTTCCAGATAAACAACTGGTTACAAATGAATCAATTTCATTTTGAAACGCATTTGTAAAATCAAATGTTAGGTGATCAATCTGTGGTTGAATGTTAAGAATTGTATCATTCTCTTCGCTAATTAATACTAACTCTGGCTCGAGTTCAGCCCCGCCTTTTGTACCAAATAACTTCACCTGTATTTCATCCTTTTTAGCATGAAGGGTGAACGATACATCTACAAATAAGGAAGCACCATTCTCAAATGTAATCAGGGCATTCGCCAAATCTTCAACCGTATTTTTTTCTTTATCATAGTCTGCTGCTTTATAAAAGCTTAAATTCTCTACGTTTCCACGATTGCCAAGCTGATTATACGTATTTCCAGAGATGGACTTCACTTTTGGACGCCCCATTAGATACCAACATATATCAATAACATGAACACCAAGATCGATTAATGGGCCACCGCCTGAACGTTCTTTATCGGCAAACCATCCACCTGGGTTTCCCAAACGTCGTAGGCATGATGCTTTTGCATAATATATTTCACCTAATTTTCCATTATCAATAAAAGATTTTAATACTTTCGTATTCGTTGCAAATCTTCTTACAAAACCAACTTGAAATGTTTTATTATATTTACGTGTTGCCTCTTCAACCTTTAAAGCCTCTTCAACAGTCATTGACAGTGGTTTTTCAACGAGAACATGTTTGCCACCTTTAAGGGCGCCTATTGAAATTTCAGCATGCGTATTATTCCAGGTACAAATACTTACTGCATCCACATTAGGGTCATTAAAAACTTCCTCCAAAGTGTCATAGACATTCCTTATTCCGTACTGCTCAGCTTTTTCTAATGCTCTTTCTCTTGAATAATCGTAAACACCGTACAAAATGACATTAGGGTTGTTCGCATAAGATTGAAAATGCATATTAGAAATTGAACCGGTACCAATCACACATACTCGTAATCTATTCATATTGATCCACCCTTTCAAGGTTGTTATATGCTATCATTATTATTCCACTTCATTCCAAAGCCTTCTTACGTTATCCATTCCAATTTTAGAACCGATTTTACTATCTTCCATACCTTCAAATTCCACAGTTAAATAGCCATCATAGCCTGATCTTTTAACAATTTTCATAATCTCGCGGATGTTTAAATCTCCATGACCAACAATTGCTCCACGTAAATAGTTTTCATTTACTGTCCTGAACCAAACACCATCTCCGGGGTTTTCATAGTAAGGACGAATATAGAAGTCTTTAAAATGAACAGTTGCAGCGTATTTAATATTTTTCTTAACTCCAACCAGTGGATCTTCATCAATACAAAGGAAATTTCCAACATCAAGTGTTGTTTTGAAATTTTCACGATTCACTGCATGAATGATACGTTGTACACGGTCACTAGTTTGAACATTAAATCCATGGTTTTCAATTGTAGTTGTGATACCAAATTGGGCTGCATAATCAGCAACAAGCTGGCTACCTTCAACTAATTTTGAAAAATGCTTATCAAAATAATGAATGGTCATATCTTCTTTTGGTAAGGTAAACGCTGTTACATCGTGCCTCATTATCTTAATTCCTAAACGATTCACAATATCAACATGTTTTTTCAGACGCTCAACTTCCTCCTCAAACGCTTCTTGAGTTTCTTGAACAAAATTTGCGGGTAAAGAATAAGCTGAAAGCTCAATACCTAAGGATGCCGCCTTTTCTTTAATTTGATCTGCTAATTCTACATTATCTACGACAGAGAAACCGTATGGGACGATTTCCATATGCTCTCCACCATTATCAGCGATCCATTGGATTACATCTAATACTGTCATCTTTTCATCTCTTAATTCACTTACTAAACTGTATGTACTTAAACCAACTTTCATCATTATCACTCCTATTAATTTTTGTTTACTAAAAATAAGCTAAATCTACTATTCTACTAAATGACATGCGATAAAATGATCTGCTTCTGCACCTTTTTTTACTTTAGGTTCCGTAACTTTACAAATATCCATAGCAACTGGGCATCGAGTATGAAACTTGCAACCTGTAGGGGGATTTACTGGACTAGGTATATCACCTTGTAAAATAATTCTTTCTCTCCTTAATCTCGGGTCAGGAATCGGGATTGAGGACAATAATGCTTTTGTATACGGATGTTTTGGCTCAGAAAATATAACCTCTTGCGGTCCAGACTCGACAATCGTTCCTAAATACATAACCCCGATATGGTCGCTAATATGTTCAACAACACTTAGGTCATGTGAAATGAACAAATAGGTTAAGTTATATTCAACCTGTAAATCCTTCAATAAATTTAATATTTGAGATTGTATCGATACGTCTAATGCTGATACTGGTTCATCTGCGATAATGAGTCGCGGTTTCATAATAAGTGCTCGAGCAATACCAATACGTTGGCGTTGGCCACCACTAAACTCATGAGCATAACGATCAGCGTGATAATTGCTTAATCCAACTACTTCTAAAATTTCAGATACTTGCTTATTTCGTTCCTCTTTTGATAGATTTGTATGAATAACAAGAGGCTCAGCTACGATATCCCGTACTTTCATTCTTGGGTTCAGAGAGGCATATGGATCTTGAAATATCATTTGAACCTTTTTTCTCATAGCTTTTAACTGAGCTTCTTTTCTTTTAGAGACTTCTTCTCCATCAATCCAAATTTCACCTTCACTTGGTGAAAGTAACCTTGAAATCAATCTTCCTGTTGTTGACTTACCACACCCACTTTCACCGACAAGGCTAAATGTCTTACCTTCAGGAATCTCGAATGAAACATCATGAACAGCCTTCAACATTTTCTTTTTTCGAAACATGCCATTGGGAATTTCAAAGGACTTTTTTAACCCAGCTACTTTTAAAAGAGTATTAGACAAGAATGTCCCCCCTCTCCTCTTTATATAGCCAACACCTACAGGATCTATTTTTTTCTAGTGTCATAACAGGTGGTTCTTCTTCAAAACAAATTGGCATGGCATCGTTACATCTTGGGGCAAATTTGCATCCCTTTGGTAGATTACTAGGATCTGGAACATTCCCTTTAATAGAATCAAGTTTATCCCTTTTTTGACCAAGTTTTGGTATAGAGCCGATTAATCCTTTCGTGTAAGGGTGTCTTGGGCTTTCAAATAAATCAAACACATCCGCCTCTTCCACTACTTTTCCAGCATACATTACAACAACTCGATCACACATCTCTGCCACAACACCTAAGTCATGTGTAATCAGTAGCATGGACATATTTTCTCTTTTTTGGAGCTGTTTCATTAAATCCAATATTTGAGCTTGGATTGTCACATCAAGTGCGGTTGTTGGCTCATCAGCAATTAATAGTTGAGGTTTGCAAGAAATCGCCATTGCTATCATGATTCTTTGTCTCATCCCACCAGATAGCTGATGTGGAAACTCGTAAATGATTTCCTCGGCACGTGGAATACCTACCTTTTGTAAGATCGAGATTGCATGCTCCTTTGCCTGATTTTCCTTATATCCCAAATGAAGTCTAATCGGCTCCATCAATTGTTCCCCGATTTTCATAACAGGATTCAAGGATGTCATTGGCTCTTGGAAAATCATCGCAATTTGTTTCCCGCGAATTTTTCTCATTTCACTTTCAGATTTATTCGTTAAATCTCGGCCATTAAATGTAATATTTCCTCCACTTATTTCACCAGTCGTTCCTTTAAACAGTTTCATGATTGATAGTGATGTTAGGCTTTTTCCACTACCCGATTCACCGACAAGACCAAGAACCTCACCTTTATTTATATGAAAGTTCACGCCATGTAAGATTTTTATTTTTTGTTTTTCCTTCTTGAATTCGGTTTCAAGTCCTTCTACTTGTAGTAACATCTCCATCCTCTTCAAACTCCCTTATTCATTCTTCGTTTTAGGATCTAAAACATCACGTAAACCATCTCCAACAAGGTTGAAAGCCAAAACTGTTAAAAAGATGGCAATTCCAGGCATCATCACCACGTGTGAGGACGTACCTAAATAATCACGCCCGAGACTTAACATCGCTCCCCAATCTGGTGTTTCTGGACTTGCTCCTAAACCAAGGAAGCTTAAACTTGACGCAGCTAATATAGCTGTCCCTATCCTCATTGATATAAAGACTATTAAACTACCAAGAGATTCAGGAAAAATATGTTTGAACATTATCCTAAAATGCGATGCCCCCATCGATTTTGCAGCTTCAACAAAAACGGTTTCTTTCCCCTCTAAGGTTGATCCTCTAACCAATCTTGCAAAGGAAGGGATGCTAAATACGGATACGGCGATCACCACATTCGTTAGTCCTGGACCTAAAATGGCTACAATCGCAATAGCTAATAATAGATCCGGAAATGCGAACATTACATCACTGGATCTCATGATGAGGCGATCTAACCATCCACCGAAATAACCACTTAATAGCCCAAGAATTGTTCCTGCGATAGCCCCTAACAATACAGAAAGAAAGCTAACACTCAACGAAATTCTTGCACCCACTAGTAATCGACTAAAAATATCGCGACCATATTCATCTGTTCCTGCAAAGTGCTCCTTACTGGGGCCTTGTAATGTTTCATTGTAGTTGGGTTCATATGGATCGTATGGAGTAATGTATGGACCAATAATGGCAATTATTATTAACAATAAAATAAAGATACTTGCCCAAAATGACGTCTTTTGTCTTTTCCAATTATTCCAAAATTCTTTTGTTGGAGAATACTTATTTTCTTTTATCACGATACTGCTATTACTTACTTCCCTAGAAACTTCCATAACTACCCTCCTCTATGCTACATAACGGATTTTCGGATTGAGAAAACTATAAAGAATATCGACAAATAAATTCACAAGAATAAACTCAATGGAAAACAATAATAACTCAGCTTGGATTACTGGGTAATCCCTAAATGAGATAGAATCAATTAATAACCGTCCCATTCCAGGAAAGCTAAAAACGGTCTCTACTACGACAGATCCCCCTAACAAGAATCCAAATTGTAATCCTGCAATCGTAACCACTGGAATTAGTGAGTTTCGTAACGCGTGTTTTGGAATAACAACTGTCTCTTTTAAGCCTTTTGCACGCCCAGTTCGAATATAGTCTGCCTTAAGTGTTTCAAGCAATGATGATCGAGTAAAGCGTGCGAGCATCGACATTATTCCTGCTCCTAATGTGATAGAGGGTAAAACATAACTTTTCCATCCTTCTGCTCCACCAGTCGGAAACCATCCTAGCTGAACAGAAAAAATCTGAATTAGAATTAGCCCTAACCAAAAACCTGGCAATGAAATCCCAGATACAGCCGTAACCATCCCTAAGTAATCTGGCCATTTATTTTTAAAAACAGCTGAAAAGGTACCTATAAGTAATCCGAAAATTAACGCCCATACCATACTAAATAAAGTCAAATAAATGGATGGCATAAAGCGATCAACAAACATATCCATAACTGGTAATCCAGTTTTTAGGGAAGTACCTAGATCACCTTGAAACAAATTGCTCATATATGTAATATATTGTTCCAATATTGGTTTATCGAGGCCTAGCTCGGCTCGAATGATATTCACCTCTTCTAATGAGGCATCTTTACCAGCAACCAATCTTGCAGGATCTCCTGGGATTAAGTGGGTAAAAAAGAAGATTAATATGGAAACAACGAATAGGATAGGAATCATTTCGATGATCCGTTTTAAAATATATTGGAGCACATTTGCTAACCCCTTTCATAAGAAGGAAAGAAGCATTGGGATTACATCCCTCCGCCCCTTTTTTACTATTACTTACTGTTTTTTCACTTTAGATTTGCATCTGTTACATTAATACTGCCTGTCGGAGTAACAAACACACCTTCAATATTCGCTCTTGTCCCTGCTAAGATTTCATCAACTCCAAGGAAAATCCAAGGTGCGTCTTGATAGATTGTTGATTGGATATCACTATAGAATTGTGCCTGTTTGCTCTCATCTGCTGTTACATTAGCTTCTTCAATCCATTTATCGACTTGATCATTTTTATAGTAAGCAGTATTGGCGCCATTCGGAGGGAACGACCCACTATAGAATAATGGTTTTGTCGCATTTGTTATGTCAGATGGATATGCTGACCAGCTTACATACCACATTTGTACTTTCGCATCTTCAGGTGTTTGTGGTCCGTAAATCTCGTTTGAAAGTGTTCCTTCTTCCATCGATTTTATTTCTAGATCAACTCCAATTTCTTTTAATTGTTGTTGAACAAATTGCATACCTTTCATTGTATCGGAGTTTGTATTTCCCCATATTTCCGCCTTAAAGCCATCTTCATAACCTGCTTCTTTTAATAATTCTTTTGCTTTTTCAATATTTTGATCGTACACTTCCTGTTGTTCGTAATGTAGTGTCTTACTAGGAATAATAGAGTCTAAAGGTAATCCAAATCCTGCGTTTACCACTTTAATAAATGCATCTTTACTTACAGCATAGTTAAGAGCTTGACGAACCCGAGGATCATTAAATGGTTCTTTCATTGTGTTAATTGATACATAACGGGCGATTGTAGAAGGTATTTTATGAATAACTATGTCGTCATTCCCTTCCAACTCTTTCAAGTTTTGATTTGGTAAAGGATAAATTAAGTGAGCTTCACCCGTTTTTAGCATGGCTACACGTGAACCATTTTCCGGCACAGGTTTATACGTAATTGTCTTCACACGATCTGCTTCGCTCCAATATTCGTCAAAACGCTCGACTGTTAAATGATCTCCTTGAACCCATTCAACAAATTTGAAAGGACCTGTACCGACTGGATTTTTACCAATCTCCTCACTTCCCTTTTCTAGGAGCTTAGGGCTCAGCATTTTAGCTGAAATAAATCTTGTTAACATTCCACTATAAGGCTCCTCTAATGTTACTTTAATCTCATAGTCATCTACGACTTCTACATTTGTCACAAGATTAAATCCACGACTACTTAAACGAAGGCTATCATCGTTGATTATTCTTTCAAAGTTGGCCTTTACAACCTCGGCATTGAACACTTCACCATCATGAAACTTTACACCTTCACGAAGCTTAAAAGTGTATGTTAATGCATCATCACTTATGGTATGTTCTTTAGCTAGTAGATTAATAATCTTTCCTTCCTCATCAGTACCTAGTAGACCCTCCAACATTGCAGACTGTACGGATCCTGAATTTGTATCTCCTGTATCATGTGGGTCCATTGAGATGAAGTTTTCATTCACTGCTATTACTAATTCTTTCGCTTCCGATTTGGTGGTATCTCCACCATCATTCTCTTGCCCACCACTTTCTTTACTAGAACATCCTACAAACAATACCGACGAAACTAAAACAATCAACAGCGTCTTCCAAAAATTTTCCTTTCTCAAATGACTTCCCCCTTGTTTGTTTTTTTCAGGTATTTCGTCTAGTTGTAGTTATTTCTCCCCCGTACACCTGACAAATCATGATTATCATTACTTCTATCTCCTCTGTTAATTTCCAGAATCATCGATATGAGTAATCCTAAATTCTTTCTAATTTAGTTCACCATGTTAATAAATAACTAAAAATATCCCCAAACAACTAAATATACAGGCTATATTTAGTTTAATTACTCCACTGGTGAAATTAATTAGGAATTTATTGCTATTATAACCTGAGTTTTATACGTTTACAACGTATTTTTTTGTAAAACGTGAATTTTTTGAATATATTTTATATACAGCCGTATTTTGAATTGTTTCTCTCTTTTTCTCACTCTTGTTTTTATATAACCGACTACCTTCTAACAAACTATATAGACTAAGTGAATTACAATTGAACTATAAATGCTGAAGAACTTTTTTTATTTTTGCCACCCCGTTGCACTATCAGATTTTAACATAATATCCATATTCGATATTCACTTAAACTGCAGCGTTAGTTTAGTAACTTCAACAAAAAAGATGCATTAATCCTTCTTGGATCAACGCACCCATTACTTTAAGTACAATCTTACATTCACAAAAACAGGCGATAACCCTTCTTGGTCTATCGCACAGTTACTTCAATAAGAGGATTATAATTTCTTTTCAAAATAGGATAAGGAGAGTTGTTCATTTACTATGATCTCTTTAATAGTTTGAAATCCATTCTTTTTATAAAAACTAACTGCTGGAATATTTTTAGAACCTGTTGCTACCTTTATTGTTTCAACCTCGAACTTAGTTTCAATGAAATTTAATAGCAACTGTGCAATTCCCTTTCTAAAATGGTTTGAATGTACGATTAACCTATGGATATCAACTTCATCTTCTGCTACTTTTATAGATATTACTCCGCATAGTTTTTCATTTTCATAATAACCAAAGAACGTTTCTCCGCAATGCTGCAAAGTATGAACTGTATCCTTTAATGGTGGTATTTCATATGAACCAATTATTTCTGCCTCTACCTTATATGATGGTATTTGAATGTTTAAAACATCTTCAGCATTTTTTCTATTACTTATGTCAATTATTTTAATCAAGGTACCCCTCATTCCGTTATTTTATTTTTTCACTAAACTGTTCCTTTAGTTCAAAAAATATATCTAGTCCAAAATTAACTAGAACTACTTCTTTCATCGAACTGAACAATATGAAAAATAAATAATGATTGATTCTTCGCAATCCTATGACATATAATTTTTAAAACGCCTCTGTAGCTCTAGAAGGGAAGAGCGCCGGAAAACATTGTAGCCACCGGGTCGCAAGGCAAAGGTTTCAGAAGCACCGAAAAGCAAAAACAGCTGAGACAGGTGAAATTCCTGTCGGTGAAATTCCGTAGGGAAGCGTGTTCTCCCTTAGCCTATGCTTACGAAAGGAGTGCGGGTTCGAATCCCGTCAGAGGCATCACCTTTCTTATGTCCCAATTTATTCTTACTTCAAAATTAAAAGAATGCCTTTTCTTATTCAACTCTACTGCCCCGTTAGTTCAATTACTTCAACAAAAAAGGTGCGTAATCCTTCTTGGATCAACGCACGCACATTAGTAAGAAAACTCCATGTATTTTTCTCTTCAGCGTATCCCTTGAATTAAAGTGTGATAATAATCGGACCATTTTTAGTTAGGATAATCGTATGTTCCAATTGAGCTACATAGCTTTTTTCGGTAGCATAGGTCCATCCATCTTCCAATTGGAATACTTCTTCTTCAAAGGTCGAGATAAATGGTTCGAATGCGATAACCATCCCTTCCTTTAGTAATTCATCATCCCATGTTTCCTTATAATTATAAATATGGTCAGGTGCTTCGTGTATTGTACGTCCAATACCATGTCCTGTAAGGTTTTTGATAACTGTTAAACCATGCTGTTTTGCTGTTTGATAAACTACTTTTCCGATTCCACTTTTTTTGGAACCAGGTTTTGCTTTTTTAAGACCTTCTTCAAATGCTTTTTTAGCTACATAGCATATTTTTGTTAACACTTCTTCTCCTTCACCTACTACAAACGAGATTCCTGTATCTGCGAAGTAACCGTTCTTTGAGCCTGAAACATCTATATTTACTAGATCCCCTTCATGTATAACCCGATCCCCCGGAATACCATGTGCCACTTCTTCATTAACACTAATACAAGTATAGCCAGGAAAATTATATTCATTTTTTGGAGCTGATAATGCGCCTTCTTTCTCAAAAAGTTCTCCGGCTATATCATCAAGTTCTTTAGTCGTTATTCCAGGAGTTGTTCTTTGTACCAATTCATCTCTAATAAAGGCCACAATTCTGCCAATTTCCTTCAAACCATTAAAATCTTCTTCTGTTTTTGCAATCATCGTATATCCTCACTTTTTAAAGTATCTTATGATTAGTATTCCTGTTGTTCAACTATTGCATTCTTTCCTTTAAGTACACTTCTTCACAAACTTGTTATTTCTTATAGTGATAAAGACAGCGAATATTGTTTAATAAGATTTTTTATCAAAGGATTTAGCCCTTCCGGTAACTCATTTACTTTAAAGAATTTTACTTCAGTAGTTTCTTGACCATCTGCTTCAAGAATTCCACCTTTAATATCTTTTGAAATATATGCGATAGTAACAGGATAGAATTCATCACCGTTTGGTAATTTAACAAAGTGATGTTTCCCTGAAAATACACCTACTAAATCAAGTTTACCAATTTCAATTCCTGTTTCTTCTAAAATTTCTCTTCTCCCTGCTTCTTCAGTAGATTCTCCTAATTCAATAAATCCACCAGGAACTCCCCAAAGTCCATCGCTTCGTTTTTGTAATAAAAATTCTCCTTTTTCGTTTATTACAGCTACGGCAACCCCAACTAATATTAGAGGTTGATTTCCAACAACCTTGCGTAAATCTTCTATATACCCCATTGTCTCCTCCTAAAAAATAACTATATTTTTTCTAAGAAATATATTTGACAACCGCAAACATTTTCCCTTCTTTTTCCACTAAATAGCCCCATTAGTTTAATAACCTCAACAAAAAAGTGACTTAATTCTTCTTGGACAACGCACCCAATAGTGAAAAAACTTATTTAAATTCACTATAAAATGAATTCCTACTACAATAAATCACACTTTTTACCTATATATCTAAAAAAACAATGATAAATTTACCAAATTACAAAATAATTATGTTACTCTTAAATAAGGAAAAATTATGGAAGAAGGGGATTCGAAAAAGTGAAATCGAAAGCAATATTCGTATTGAGTTCGGTCTTCATTGGTGGAGGTTTAGTCGTCGGCTTCGCACAAGCTGACGCACCGACCGAATTGAAGGCGAAAGAACGCGCAACAACGAAAGAAGAAATCATTGAAATGGCTAAGGACTATCCTTTGAATGTACCCTTCACGGAAGTAATGTCGGAAAAGGTGAATAGATACGTTGATTCAATAGAATTAAACGAAGTGCCATCTTTTGAAGTAAACGACCGAAATGTTTCGTTGGCTTTCATTGATTACAAAAGGGAAGACGCTGAAACAAAACAGAAAATACGCTTCGCACTTCCAAAAGGTGATTTGAATTTTTTCGGGACATATGAAAAAGGCATCTATCCACAAGAACTTCTTAAACAATCAATCGAACGGGATATTCCTATATTAGAGCACGTGAAATCATTGTCGGACAATGCGGCGTTGAATCAATTGGTTGACGAAGCAATCGAAGGGTTATCGGCTGCGGCGTCCCCTTATGAGTATTACGAATCGTGGGCGAAGTTGGACGCCTTCGTTGACCAAATCGGCGAACTATCACGACAAGTATTGAAACCAAAAAACTATTCATTGTTAAACCCAACTAACTGCTCATATTCATCTTGTCTGGTGCTAGAATGGAGCCAGTCTTTAAGACTGGCGTTTCTTATAATTATTTTTCTTAGGTAATTGAACTAAACTGCTTCGTTAGTTTAATACCTTCAACAAAACAGTGCATTAATCCTACTTGGATCAACACACCCGTTAATTCAATATTTTTATTAATTCAATTTCATCTCTGATAGGGATACCGTCATCACCAATTAAGGGTATCTCAGGCTTTATTTTTCTAGCCTTCTCAACTGCATTATTTATAATTTGCGACAAAATAAAACCTCTTTTTTGATAAAACTTTAATGCGAATAAATTATCATTTGTTGTTATGAGTTTAACGAACTTACACTTTCTCTTAATAGCAAGGTTTTCTACTGTTTGAACTAATTTAGTACCTATACCTTTACCTTCTTCAACACTATCTAATGAAATTATTTCACATACATCATCTTTAATTATGTAAGTAATTAACCCAATGATTTTACCTTCATCATTAATAATAGTAAAACCATCTAAGGAACTGCAATCATAGACTCCACTTGAAATAACCATTTCTGTAGTTCCCCAATGCAACTTAAAAAAGTCTAATATTTTATTTTTCTTTAATTCCTCAATTGCGTAGATATTCATTTTAAATCCCTCTGTTTTAATAAATTCTTGTTAAACTATACTGCCCCGTTTATTCAATAAGAAAAACAGCGATATTCTCAAAAGATAGATTTGCTGAACGGACCGGGTATTTACATGTTTAGTAACAAAATCCGCAACATTCTTCAATTTTAAGTTTCCATTCCCCATTGCTAGACCTAACCCTACTAATTCCAACAAATCAATATCATTCTCACCGTCACCAAATGCGATAGCTTCCGATTTATCAATGCCAAAAAAATTCAAAGTTTTTATTATAGCTAATGACTTTGAAACATCCTCTTGCAAAACATTTAAAACATAGGGATGCCATCTTTTAAATAGTAGTTGCGGAAACTTTTGTTTATACCTTTCAACTGTTTCATCATTTGCAAATAAACACAATAAAAATACATCTTCTTTATGAATTAAGTCATTAGTTTTAGGATAATCATTCAGTGACAAGGTTTCCCTTAAGGCCGTTAAGATTTCCTTCTCTGTTACACCGTTCATACTGAATTCCTCTGTATAGTATGACAAACCGGAATTTTCTAATTTGGCAAATTCCATTACTTCTTGAATAATACTTTTATCCATTGGTACTTATGTATAACCTCTTGATTGTGTTTACATATCCACCATTTGCTGTTATAAATGTTTCAATACCTAGTTCTTGTATTTCCTTACACATTGATAACGGTCTTCCTGTTGCTGCTACTACCCTTATCCCTTTGTTCTTCAAAGCTTTTATAGCTTCAATAGTAGAATGGGGAATGCTGCCATCCTCGTGATTTGTTATAGTTCCATCTATATAGAAAAAAGCTATTTTATAACTCATTATAGATCTCCCTAAATTAAACTATAAAACTAAATACCCTTCTTATATTCGACCTACGAACAGATAATCCTTCTTCAGCTAACCTGGCCCGTTAGCTTAATAACTGCAACAAAAAAGGCATTTAATCCTTTTTGGAATAATGCATCGAATAGTTAAACAAGACTGTCATTTAAAAATATCTATACGTTCTCCATTCATACCTAAAATATATAATCACGAATGAATCAAATTTTAAAATTTATTTGTTCTAATAAGAATATAATATATAACTAGGCTTAATGTATTTATAAGTCTACTAAATAAAAAGTAACGAATACTGTTGACATAGCCAATGTAAGATAATACAGAAATAACGATTTATCCGAAACCTCTTCGCGCCTTAATCGTATGTTATATAAAAGTTAAATTTTGGAGGTGGAAGCATATGAAAAACATAACTTATGGTTATGAAAACAGGATTATTTATTTGGTAATTGGAATATGTTTCGCTATATTTGCACCGATATCTCTTCTATTTGTTCCGCAGACAGTTGCTGAAATTGTACACTATAAACCTGGGTTATGGCATATCTTTGTACCAAAAAATATCTTTTACATCTATATAGTCGGTTATCTGTTCTTATTCATATCTATGATGTTACTCTTTTTATTGAACAATAGGAAAGTCTCAATTATATTAAGCATTATTTGTATTATTCTAAGCCTTGTGCCATTTTTTATAGCTTCAAAAGCCAATACTTCAATATCATATAATTCAATTTCACACACTCCCCCTCTAAAACTCCACAGCCATATATATAAATGGAATGAAATTGAAAAAATCAATTACTATAAAAATGAAGATGAAGTTGAAATCAATGAATATGAGATATTTTTTCGAGATGGAACAAGCATAAAGCTACCCGATAATGGTTATTTCGACGATATTAAGCTTGTCTTTTATTCTAAGTTGGACGAGATGAATTTAGAGGTAACAGAAATTGTATTAAATTAACCTTTCATAGAACGTATATATAACTGCTATATTTTTTTGGAAATCGGGCTAATCTTTTGCCAGATAGCAAGGTTTGATACCTTTTTTTCTAAAGCCTATGCGGTTTTATAACCGTATTAACAGTCAATGCTGTTATAACAACGAAAAAAAGAGGTGTGAATTAGTATGCGAATTCCACCTCTAAATGCTATGTTATTTAATGATTTTCTCCCTCTTAACCGAAACCGTTCTCTAACGTTAATTCCAAACATCACATTCACCTAAAATGTCCCGTTAGTTTAATCACTTCAACAAAAAAGTGTCTTATTCCTTCTTGGGATCAACGCATCTTTTGAACAACAAGAAATCATTTTATGTAATATTTTGGTTCAGCCTATGGAACTTAAACTCCTAGCCATTCCATTAAAAACTCTTCCTCATCAGTCTGTTTATCTATTAATTCTTCTTCTATTATTAAACCATTCCTCATGTAAAAATTAACAGCATTCCTATTTTTCTTGTACACTTTCAGTTGAATTTTTTTCCTTCGTTCCTTTATAAAGTTTAATAATCTTTTTCCGTATCCTTCGCCTTGATGCTCAACATCAATAAACAGTGCCGCCAAGTAATCATCTATCATTGAAACAAAGCCCACAACTTCTATTTCATTACATATAACATAGGTTTCAGACATTGGCAGATATTTTCCTTCCATATCCTTCTGTTGTGATTTCCAAAAATCCTTTTCAATAAAGTCATGTGCTATTACGGAACCTTCGTACCAAATTTTTATCAATTTATTAACTTCCGTCTTTTTGTATTTTCTAATGCTCACGTTATCCCCCCTTCAAAAGTACTTTTTCACGATAGGTTATCATCAACAAACCGCAACATTTTTTTTGATACAGAAATAACAGCTTCCTGATTAAAAATCATACAAGCTGTACCTCCGTCATATTTCTCATGTTCAAACTCGCCAAGTACTGTAACATAACCCTTTTTAAAAAAATAAATGAGTTCTCCGTCGTGTTCTTCAACAGCACTTAAATCGTTAAATAAATATGCCTTAAGTGGTCTGTCATAAAATTGCATTGCACTCCCCCCTGGTACTTACGTATTATAACTTTATATGAGACACCACAATCCAAATTATTAGTACAATGTGCATTTCATTTTATATTCCCCTCCTATATTATACTTTTCTACTAACTGCCTCGATACTAGAATAACCTAAAAACCTGGCAAAGAAGCTGCCATTCTTAAACTCTTGCACCCGTATATTGAATAAGAAATCCTTTCTAATCGAAAAATTCCATATGTGTTTTTTCCTGTTTGTAGTATTTCAATCTATCTTGTAGTGTACCTGTATGAAATTCAAATTTATGACCATCTGGGTCCGTAAAATAAATGGACTTCTTATCTCTTTCATCTCTTAGACGACCTGATAAAATGTTTACATTCAATCTCTTTAGTTTCTCGTTCATTTCATCAAACTTTTCTTCTTCAATTGAAAATGCTATATGTGTATAGGATTGGTTTATTTCATTACGAGGTATATTTTTCTCTACATTAAGTGCAAACCACATTCCATCTAAATCAAAGTATGCAGTGTTTCTCCCTTTTACTATCAACTTAGCATCAAAAACATTTTTATAAAACTCAATAGAATCTTCTAAATCAGAAACTGAAAATAAAAAATGATTAAGTCCTTTTATCGACATTTTATCACCTCAATAAAATATACCCTTACTCCACAATGACAGAAATCCTTTTTCAAGTAAATGCACCGTTAGTTCAATAACTTCAACAAAAATAAGCGATAATCCTTCTTGAATCATCGCACCCTTTAATTGAAAAGATTATTACTTTTTTTGGTTTCAATGTATTTTTACGTAAATAATCCAACATTAAACACCGAAAAAATCATAATGAAGAAAAATAATACCCAAACGGACAGAAACTTCTCATCACCAGTAAACTCAATATTAGTCATGACTGAAAGTATTAATTAATTGATCTTCATCTAAATCACTATTTATATTGCACAAATAGCTTGTTAAGATTTTCAATTTCAAAATGAAGGAATGCCCAAAAATTTATTCATTCCTAAATTCTCATTGCCAAGGTTACTTTTGTCAGCCTAATAGCTGAATTTTAAAGATATTTGTAATGCCTGTGCGGTCGGTGAATAGAGTGATCGAAATCAAATTACCTTCTGACAAATCAGAAAGCTGGATAAGAGTATCCTGCCGATATATGCTCACTTCTCCCCATACATCATATTGAAACTCACCTCGAAAATTCTCATCATTGAGGGAAATACCTTCAACTACTAAAGAGTTCTCGCCAATTTCTTTTACTTCTGCATAGAATGTCTGAATATCAGAATGTGACATTACCCATGCGTCTTCTTCATTATCTTTATACGCATTAGCATATCCTGCAAAATAGCTAATAAATAGGCCAATGAGTAAAACTATTATGGTCATTACAATAGCGACTCTATATGGAGGAACCATTGATATTATCTTGCCCTCGGTTGCTCCTAAAGCCCTATTGATATGTCGTTGATAGACTTGAAAATATACAATAACGGTAGCAACAAAAATAATTAATATTACAAACAGTGCGAGAAAATAAATAGGAAAAACCATGTAATTGCCTCCTCTATATTCCGAAATACTCTTTGAAGATGTAGTAATAACTTCTTGTTACATCAACACGTTTACCATTAATCATTTTAAGGATAAACTTTGACGAAAGAGTAGGTGTAATTCGTTTAACCTTATTCCTTGCAATTACAACAGAGTTACTTATACGCAAAAATTTTGTTGGGTCAAGCAAACTGACAATTCGGTATAATCGATCGGTAGCTAGATACTGTGCGTCTTGCGTTTGAACCTCAATTGCATGACCGAACGATTCGATACATACAATGTCCTCTACCGATAATATAATCCGCGCATTTGTTCCTTTTTCTCTCACGGTCAAATTATCAATGTAGCAGTTGGTTTCACTTAATACGAAGTCGGCAGTATCATCTATTTTAATTCCTCGTTCTTCGAGTGCAGATTTGATTTCATCATAACGGTCATTACTAATGTCAAGTTTGATTTTCAATTTGCAACCTCCTTCCGTACATTGCGATACATAGCCATATTTCAAAAATACCATAACAATAGGATTTTCGTATTTCAATATAAGAGGAACACTTTACAGATATATCCACATAGATTACACAAAATGGTTGATATTAATAAAAAAATGGAACTCTCTAATAATTGGAAGTTCCATTTCGTATTATAGTCTTCTTAAACTAAACTGCCTGGTTAGTTTAATAATTTAAAAAGAAAATGCCTAAATCCTACCTGGATCAATGCACACTTTAGCACAATAAGAAATCATTTTATGTAATAATCTGACTCAACCAATGGAAATATATTATTACTTGTTTATGGAGGTGTTTTGGAATTGGCATATGAGAAGGGGATCGCCCAATCAGAAAAAGCTTATAATCAGTTGACTGAGATTAGTTCTTTATTTGCAAAAACAGTAACAGAAGAATTTCTCTTAACATGGGAATGGTGGTTTGGTATCGCACTATTTATTGTTCCATGGATTGTTTGGTTTAGGTTCAGGAAGAAAGATAGCACGGGACGTCTCCTTTTAGGCGGCATACTAACTATTTTATTATCACTTACAGTAGATCTTGCTGCCTTATCTTTAGGACTCTGGTCATACCCTATGATAATCATACCACTTGCACCATTTCTCTTTTTACCCTATCACTTTTCTTTAGCACCCGTTGCAGTAATGTTAGCTCTACAAATTAAACCAAAAATGAATCCCTTGTTAAAGGGGATCTTATTCTCTGCAATTGCCGCATTTGGAGGTATGAATTTCTTTAATGCCATCGATTTTTACAACCCTAAGAATTGGTCCACTTTGTATGATTTTATTATTTTTTTAACTTTTTACTATGCAGCTTATTCGGTTACAAAGATTGAGAGCTATGCTAAATTAGATAAGGATAAATCTAAAAATGTATAATGATTTAAGGAATAAATACAACTTCATATAAATGGTTCCATTATAATGAAGCAAACTTTGTTTCTATTTTATATTTCTTTTAAGAATTCAAACAGGAAAGCTAATTCAACTAAACTGGGCCGTTAATTCAATAAAGTAGTCAACAAAAAAGGTGGGTAATCCTTCTGGGATTAACGCACCCGTTTGTTGTTTACTTCAAACGTTCATTTCCCCTAGTAAGTAAGAAATAATATCTTTATTCTTGCACTGCAGAGAGTCGGGCATATCTTCACGAATTGATTTCAGTGCAAAATAAAGTGTGTCCTCATTACCTTGAAAAAAGCTATATCGCAAAATATTCTTTTCACTTGCAAGTTTACTTATGATTTGTTCAAAGAATTGTCCCTGAGATATCATATCTTCTGAAGCTAAGTGAAAAATGCCTTCTAGCTTATTTTCAATAATGAACCGCAATTGTCTTGCTAACAGAACATCCAAAAGATTGTTGCATACTAAATTACTATACACATCAATCATTTTATTTTGTTTTATGCTATCTATGATTAAGTTCCATCTTGGAGAATCCTTACCCCATATCGCTGGGATTCGGATAATTATCACTCGCTCATTTAAAATCTCTTGTAGCATATTTTCACATTCTATTTTAAATTTCCCATAATCAGATTCGGAAATCGGGATATCTCTTTCAGTATGTGGTTTTGACCAGTCCCCATCAAAAACATTTGTGGTAGAAAAAAAATACAAACGACTACTGCTATTCCTTAACTCCATAGCCAATTCTTTATGAAACTGGAGCTGGTGATTAAAATTTCCTCTTAGGCACGAAATTACTACGTCAGGTTTAATTGAACGTATAATTTGCCTCATCTTGTCGACATGTTGCACTTCCAATTGGAATTGCATATCGTCTGAAAGGCTCGTCAATGAAGAAGAGTATGTTCCATATACTTCAAAGTCCTCTTTAAATTCATCAATTAAAGCTCTTCCTACAAGACCGCTTGCACCAAGAATAAGTACCTTTTCCATTGTAATTCCCCCTTTAGCTAATCTTTTTTTATTAATTAGTCGGTAGTTAGATAAATCCGACAAAAAACTGCCTTAATCCATCTTGGATCAACGCACACATTAGTTCAATAACTCTTGCACTCTATCTGAAATATAATTCCTTAAAAATATAAGTTCTTCTTTATTAAAGAGGTCGGTAGTGTTCTCCCCTACATAACTTTCAATTATCTTTCTAACTGTGCTTCCTAATTCCTTTGGTAAATTTGTTAATCCCCAATTTCCAGCCTCTATTTTTGAAGAAATAACTTCCTCTTTTAAATACCAATAAACCCTGATTAGGTTTAATGAACAATAAATTGGATCTTTTTCGATATTCTTCAAACACTCCCGATAATCACCTATTATGGATGATCTATAATCAGTTTTTGGGACAACAGGAAATACCTCGCTAATTGGCTCTCCCTCTAAACATATACCCCTTTGATTAGTAATGGTTACGTGGGCTGCTAAATCCGTATCTGTGTTACTATTGTCTTCGTTTATATATTTATATGTATTGTGCATCAGTTCATCTTCATACTGTTTTCTCCAAAACTCACTATAATGAAAATCATAGAGGCAGGGGTGCTGCCAGTCCATCAAATGTTCTTTATTTAGGATACTTATTTCGACTGGATATGGAAAATTAGAATAATTTAGAAACAAGTATGCTAGATTTCTTTTTTGCTCTACTATCATTTGTTTGTTAGTTACAACCAAAACATCTATGTCGCTGCATTTTGGATTAAAGCCTCCCATAGCTAAAGAACCGTGTAAATAAAAACCTACGAAGTTGTCATTTACGACTTCTTTAATTCCTTCTTTAAAATTATAGATAAAATTCTTAATATCAGAAGGACACGTTTTCCAATCATACCCCATTTTTTAACTCCTCACTTTGTATTCCACTAAATGCTTCGTTAGTACAATAACTTCAACATAAAGTGCCTTAATCCTTCTTAGATCAAGGCACCCATTTGTTGAATCCCAAGCTGAAATACTAGTTTGTTGAACTAAAAATGGTGATTAATTAATATAGAAAAAGCCCTCTCTTATAGAAGGGGGCTGTTTTGTCATTAATTTTCAAATACAGTATGTTTCGTTTTCCATTTTTCCATAGCAATAAATAACCAAAAACTATATATTCCTAAAGTAATAATCGTTAATATCCACCATTTAATCCAATTCCCAAATAATCCTATTGCTGAACCAGTGAATTTTAACCTTCTTCCATTGATGACAGTATGCCTAGTTTTCCATCCCAAGATCATTGTAATTGCCCAAGGATAGCAAATTCCAAAGGTGCAGACTGTAACTAAGAATCCTAAAATTGACCAACCAATGTACTGAAGCAATCCTCCATCAAAATATGAATTGCTTTCTGTTTGTGCTACATTATTCTGATTAACGTTTACAGTTCCTTCACTCACTAAATCCCCCCCTATCCACCTAGTCCATTAGTATTATATCACTTACGAGAGGAAATTATAGGAAATTTCCAAATCAGAGGAAGATATAGGAAATTTTATGACAAAAAAACCGCTTTTAAGTATATCTGAAACTCACAGTTATCCAAAGTGATTATGAAACCACCAAATAATCAGTATCATACTCACTATTCCCCAAGCTGTGGTACTCATTATCCACCAAATGATGGATTTTGCTTTTTTTGAACTTCCCTCGTCTTCCATATTTGCTGTTATAAAAGCGAGCTTACTTTCCATACCTTTTTTCATAGAAGTGAGAACAACAAATCCGATGATTATGAAACCAATCGTTATCCAGAATAATATGTCCACCTTTTATACCTCCCTTTTTTGTGCATTACAGTCCTTTCAATCTTCTTTATACAATTATCCTGCCTCGAAAGTTATTATGACTATCACGTATTATTCAAGAATAAAAATTCCAGTCACAATTGCTATCCATAGTTTGTCAGAAACTTTATTTTCAAAGACATCGACTTTGTATTTCTTTAAATTTATTATATTTTTTTAAAAAAATGATGATACCGAATTACCTTCTACAAGAACAATTCGTTCAGGATCATATACTTCAAAAGTTTTATTCGCAATTTTAAATTGAAATAACACTTTTCTACAATACTGCCCTGTTAGTTTAAATACTTCAACAAAAAGGTCCGTAATCCTTCTTGGATCAACGCACCCGTTAAGTTAAATTTCTTATTTTCATCCCAACAATCAATCCAAGAATTATAGACAACCTAGGGGAGCTCCAACTAAAACTCCAAACAATAGAAAGTCGGTGAATTGTGACGAGCTATGCAGAAAACCAAAGAGTATTAAAGAATAGCTTTCTTAAGTTCCTCCATCATCCTTATAGGCATCCCCCATCGCATAAAAATATAAACTTGGAAAAAACATTTCCCAGGCTAATTAGCTTGTGCAATCGCATGTTACTTACAAACAATACGATGATAGTTTCAAAACAGGTTGGGTCTTACAAAAATATTTAACTTGAATTCTTTGTGGAGTAATACACATATTAGAAAATGGTAAATACGCATTATTGAGCAACACTAGTCTTTGTCACAAAATTTTCTTTAGCTCGTTTTATTTTTGTAGCCCTTACTATAAATAAGCACTTACAATATGCGAACGGATGTGAAAAGATGCAAGAAATGTACAATCAATATAAGGGATTGCTATTTAAACTCGCTTATCAACTGACAGGTTCAGTTCATGATGCTGAGGATGTTGTGCAAGACGTTTTTTTAAAGTTATATGACGTACCAACAGAGAAGTTGACTCAACCTAAAGCCTATCTTTGTAAAATGGTAACAAATCGTTGTCGGGATTTACTAAAATCGGCGCGAATTAAGCGAGAACAATATTATGGAGAATGGCTACCAGAACCTTTGTATAGTTCTAATGATGATCCAATGGAGCCAGTCTTGCGTGACGATTTATTATCTTATGCCATGATTGTGCTTCTAGAAAGGCTATCACCAACAGAGCGTGTGGTATTTGTCCTTCGTGAGGCACTCGGCTTTAACTATAATGAAATTGCGGTACTCATTGAAAAAAGCGAGGTAAACTGTCGTAAAATTTTTAGTCGTGCGAGTTCAAAAATGGGTATTACCTCTGAGGAACTCGTGCATACAGAAAATACTTCAAAAGAGTTAGTTTATGATTTTGTTATAGCACTCAAACAGGGGAATATGAATCAAATTCTTTCTAAGCTTGATCCAAATGTTGTACTAGTCTCAGATGGTGGAGGTAAAGTAAAGGCCGCGATCGAGCCAATTGTAACAAGAGATCTCGTTGCTCGCTTTCTGCTTGGCCCTGTACGCCAAGCTTCAATTTCTGAGGGAACTCCACATATTGAAATTAGACAAATTAACAATCAACCAGCATTTATTCTTGCTTCAAGTGAAGGTATTCATACGGTAGGTATATTTCATGTAGAGGGAAATTTGATTCGCAACTTATATATTGTCCGAAACCCCGACAAATTAAAGCATTTAGAAATTTAATAAATTTTATGTTTAAAACAAAGACCTGTAAGATGAAACTAAAAAAGTGTAAATCTTACAGGTCTTTATTGTTCATACCAATATATTAGCTTGGACACTTCTTAATCATATAACCTTTGTCCAAAATTGGTAGCTATGATGTCAACAAATTCTAATTAATAAATTTCATATATATAAACGTATGGCAAGGGACCACGCATATTGAGTTCATAGGCCCGCTTTAGTCAATCCAAATGCTTTGTCTGCAGAACCTGGTATTGTTTTGAATGCGACATTAATGCGATTCCAAGCATTGATAGCCATTATTGAGAATGTGAGGTCTGATATTTCTTTTTCTGACAACTGCTCACTAACACGTTCAAAAATGTCATCAGGAACTCCTCCCTCAGGTAGCTTAGTCAAAATCTCGGTCCATGTAAGACAAGCCCGTTCGCGTGGACTAAATAGATTCGATTCACGCCAAATTGGTATATGATAAAGGCGAAGTTCACTCTCACCATGAATCTTGGCCTGTTTAATATGCATATCTAGGCAAAAACCACAGCCATTTATTTGTGAAGCTCTAATGTGAACGAGATGAAGGATATGCTCCTCAATTGAACTTTCCATCTCTGCATTACTAAGTTCCATCATCTTGTGGAAAAATTCTGGTGATTGTTGCATGTAATTTATACGTTGTGTCATAACGATTTTACCTCTCTCCTTTTTTGATTTAAATGCTAGACTATATAACTTATTTGCATAACGAATATTCTATTGGGTCTTTCAATCTTTGTCTCTACCTCTATTCTCGACTCCACCTCCCCTTTTAATCCCACTCAACTATATAACGACACCATGCTTCATTTCGTGACAATCTCTTATTAATTTAAATCCATAACATACTACTCTAATAGTTAACTTGACTGTTCTATACCACCATGAAATATAACGTTGTTTCATATCGATTCGTGCCATACAAGTTACGGTTAAAGAAAAATGGAAATTTGGTCAATCAAAACTCTGCTGACACTAGTTTTACTCAAATAATCTATCACATATTAAGAGATAGGACTTTATATTAACTAGTTGTAAATGCAATGCCTCAAAAAAAAAATGGTGCATGTCACCCCACTGCGTTTAGATTCTTTTGCAGAGAAGGTGAATGCACCAACATCAGGTCTTGCTTTTTTGTTTAATTACAGTAGTAATCCATAAGATAAGTGGGATTAATATGCCACATACAGGAAATGCAACATTTGTCCAAAATTGGTCAAATGATACGATTGTGGTCTCATCTGGTATCAAAATGGCTATTATACAAATTGCGGGTGCCCCGTAAAAAATATTTCTTCGCCAATTTTTCATTTGGAACCAATTTGCAATTTCATAGCTTGCAATAAAAAAATATAATGATAATTGTGCTACCACACCGAAAACCATAATAAACATAATGAATACATCAATGTTTTGAATGAAATCTAAAATATCAGTATTTCTCACGAAAACAAAGTAAGAAAACCGTATTTTTGCTGATAAATTCGGCCCCAAAATCAATAGCACCATTAGTGTAGCAGTTAAAACCATGAAAATGGTAATGACTACTCCCAATAAAGATTTCGAAAATGCTTTTCGAGGCTTCTGAACAAATGAAATAATGACCAATAAGATGAAAGGACCCGGAAACCAAAAAGCAGGACCGAGTGAACCTTTCAAAATATTAACCCATCCTGAATCAAAATAAACAGGTAATAAATGATGCCACTCTATGTCTTGTATATTTAAAATGAAGCTAATCATTAATGTAAAAATTATAAGTGGCCCAACTATTTCGCAAAATCGACCGATTCCCGTAATACCTGCCGAATAGGTCAGATAAGTCATCAGGATAGTTAGTAATAACATGATTATCCAAACTGGTGTTCTATCTAGAAGAATTAGATGAATAAAGTCTGCAAATGAACGGAGTAAAACAGCAGGCAGTATAAACCATGCTACTAGAAATGGGAGAGCAACTAATCTCCCTATGCCTTTGCCTAGCAGTTTTTGGCTAAATTGAATCAATGTTTGGTTTGGATGCAGAGTGCTAAGATGAACAAACAGAAAGGCTAAGATCAGACCAATTAAACCCCCAGCTATCATCGAAAGCCATGCATCTTGTTTAGCAATCTGGATTGTTGGCGTAATTTTTAGCGATATCATTGCAACAATTTCAGTAGTTGCCAAAATCCAAACAATTTGGGTTCCTGTCAACTTCATAAGTCCTTGCCACTCCTTTTTGAAATTAAATGGGCAACCATTTTTAAGGATAAATAGACCAATTAGCTTGCCCTGGATTATTGCATGTAAGGTCTACATTGACAGAAACATGAAGTTGGGAAAAATGTTCACTCCAATTATGCTTTATGGTTTTCCACTGTTTAGGGTATTGTTGATGAACACTTTCTCCAAACCCATAGATGTCCATTTTGTATTTCTTCTGCACCATTTTAATTTGCTTTTCTATCGCTTTCTGAGTTATTTTCTCAAGTTCATCTTCTATAAGTTTAAGGTCAACCCCTTTGGATGGGTCTAAGTTCGTACTGTTTTCGATAATTGTTCCTTTTCCACTAAGACGAAGGTCAATATGTATTTCTTCATCGACCTCTTTCACAGTAATATGTCGTTTGAATGAACCTAAGGTTATACTTATTGTTCCATCCCCTTGGTTTATGAATGAAGTTAGGGTATGACTTGATAGTCTGTCCTTTACCCAATTTGCATAGAATGTTTCCTTTTTATTTAAGAAACCCACCAATTTTACGTTATCCTCTTTATTAAAAATGGCAGATCCGTCGAAATTATAGTGATTTTGAGGATTTAAACTAACCACCGGCATTAGTGGCTGTGTTCCCTCACTTAATACATCTATCACAAATTCACGGGCTAGATAAGGCTTTATCCCTATGGCTGTTTGTTCATCAGAAAGGGATGTTGTTATAAATTGGTCAAAAAACGGTTCAATAGAGAAAATCTCCTCTGGTTTAGCATCTTTCACCAAGTATATTAAAGATCGTAAATCTGAATGTGCATTTCGTAGGAACGGATCGATTGTTTCACCTATTCCCTGATCAGCCAGTCGTTGACCAACAAGAAAAATATCACGATGACCAGGAAACACATGTCGTGAGAGCTTTGACTGTATGTTAGTTATTGCGTCTGAAACGTTTTTTCCAGTAGCACTTACTACTTGGTAACCCTTTTTTTTATCTCCACTACTAAATTGCCCACCACCAATGCCTGCAGGTGTCACTATGAGTACGGTCGCTTCTAGCTTTCCATCTTCGGTTAAATCCAAACCATTCCCTGTAAAAAATGCAAGTTGATTTGGTTCCTTTAGGTTCCAGCAGCCAGTTGTACTAAATAATATTAAGAGTAACACAATAATGCATCTACCTATTCTCTTCATGAGTAATTCACCCCTTATTAACTCGCTCTCGAGGCCATCGCAACAGTACGTCTTTAAGTCCATGTTTATTACGCGGAGACACTGGAGTTAGATAAGGAGTCCCAAATGATTTAAGATTAATTAGGTGAATTAGAACCGCAATAATTCCAACTGCGATCCCAAATAGACCGAAGACTCCTGCAAGTATCATTATTGGATATCTTAACATTCGCATAGGGAACCCGAAGCTGTAACGCGGAATGATAAATGATGCGATTCCTGCAGCTGAAACGATAATGACAACAGGTGCGGAAATAATCCCTGCGCTAACTGCCGCCTCTCCAATTACCAAAGCGCCAACGATGCTTACAAGTGGACCAATTTGTTTGGGTAACCGGATTCCTGCCTCCTGTAACCCTTCAAACATGAACTCCATCAAAAAGACTTCAATTAATGTCGGGAAGGGGGAACGCTCTCGTAAAACTGCAATATTGAGCATCAAATCTGGTGGAACCATTTCCTGATGATAATTGGTTAAGGCTATATATATAGAAGGAAAAATTATCGAAAAGATAGTAAATATATAGCGAACCCAACGAATCATCGTTACAAACAAAAACCGTTCACTATAATCGTCGGTTGCTTGTAATCCATTCCAAAATGTCATCGGAACAATTAGTGAATATGGGGAGCCGTTGGTCAATATCACCACTTTGCCTTCAAGTAATCCGGAAGAAGTAACATCAGGACGCTCACTATTCAGAATTTGTGGAAAAGGTGAGAAATGATTATCTTCTATGGATTCTTCAACATATCCCGATTCTAGAATTTCATCGATTTGTATTTGCTTTAATCTTTTACGAACTTCATTCAGAACAGATATTGAAACAATTCCCTCTATATACATTACAGCTATATCAGTCTTAGTCATTTTACCAATCTTTAATGACTCAACCTTTAGCTTCGGCGATACAATTATCCTTCGCAGTAACATGGTATTTGTCCTCAAGTTCTCTGTGAAACTCTCTTTTGAGCCCCTTAAGGATGCTTCAGTAGAAGGTTCCTCTATACTTCTGGTTTCAAACTTTTTGACATCTGCTAGTAATGCATTGCCTTCTCCATCTACAAATATGGCAAGGTTCCCCTTTAAAATGTACTCCGTTATTTCCTCAACATCAGAAAGCTTTTTTGTTTGTAAAACTGAAAAACGCTCCTGTTCCAGCACTTGTTCAAGACTTTCAATCCCGCCTAACCCCTGAGGTAAGCCATCATATAGCAAAGGTTCCAAAACGTTTGTAGTAATGATCTCCGTATCAACCATACCGTCAACATATATAAATAGTAGTATAACTTGACTATGAATTTTCACTTCACGAAACATGATGTCCGAACAATTATTAAAAATATTTTTAAATAAGTGTTCATTCTCTATTATATTTTTGCTTATAGGTTGGCTATTTTTTGGGGCTGTATGTTTATTATTGGATTGTGAGGTTTTCTTACTTAATTTTTGTTTACCATGTATGTCCATTATTGTACTCCCCTTTATTGGGTAGTCGTATATATGAAATAAGCGTTGTATACCAATGTTTGTTACGTTCACACCTTGTTTTTTACAGTAGCTTATTTTAGGAAATATTGTCTTTCAACCTTTCACTTTGACTCTAGGTGTAAGATTGTTTTCACCATGATATGGTTGATCATCCCTTATAATCTTATAATTACCAAGTATTATTTTATTATTAGTGGAGGATAAGCTCAGCAGTAGAAGAAGTATTATTAGAGCTAATACCAATCGATGAAGAAAGGAAAATTGAAACGAGTGTATGGTGGATCTTAGCACTACGTTCACTTACAAGTGATAAGGCTCTGTTCAATTTTAATGTTGATAAATACTCAAAAATAAGGAAGTCCTCAATGGGGACTTCCTTATTTCTTATTGAACTATCTATTCTTTTTGTTTAATTATTACTTTCCTTCGTTTTCTTATGTTCACGATTTTTATTTTCGTTGTATAGCGAAACTGCTGCTAATATTAGAACCTATAATATATATTTGGTTACTCCAGTTATATAGTAGTCAATAAATACAAATACCAGAATTAAACCAATCACACTTAATAAAATGATCATTTGAAACCCCCTGGTAAATATCAAACACATATATGAAGACTTTCGTCTAATAGATGGCTTAGTACAACAAGAAAGAAATTCCCTTATGCCAGCTTTGATCCTCAACTATTGCACCCTTACTTGAAAATTAACTACTAATTTACTTGAATTTATTGATTATATTTCTTACCAAAACAAAGGTCAAAAAAATGTTTAAGGTTTTTTTATTGGCGACTTGTAATAAAAACATACTCACGTCCTGGGCGGTCAGGAGCTTCTCTAACCTCTTCCACAGATAATCCTACTTCTCTAAGAGTTTGAGAAATTTCCTTAAAACTTCTAAATCGCAAAGTGGAAATTGAAGTAATAATGGCACCATCGTTCTCGAAAATATAAGTCCATTGAAAAGACACCAAGGAGTCTCGCACATCTATAACATCTACCCATCCCTCTACAACACCGCATTTAGGTACATCAACCCTTTGGTATGTGTTCTCCTTGTTCCATTCTAACCAAGCCTGTGACTCAGGTTTCCGTGTTTCAAACACGAATCTTCCACCCGGAAGTAATACCTCTCGAATTACCAGCAGTGTCGCCTTCAACTCTTCATCGGTTAAATAAACCTGAGCAACGTTAGCAGTCATGGTTACAAGGTCAACCTTTAATTCCGGAAGGTCAAGAGCATTACCGTGAATCCATTTAACACGGTCAGACCAACGTTTTGTTTTTGCCACCATTAGTGACGCTTCGGCTGGCTCTAGTCCAATAACCTCTATGCCTTTGGCGGCTAAACGACAAGCAAAAGTTCCTGTTCCACAACCAATGTCAAGTACAGAACTGGCTCCAAACTCATTTATCATAGACTCGTAAGCATCTAAATCAGAACGGTCAGGATCAAATGGGTCATAAATAAGCAAGTCTTGGGTTTTCAAATATTTCATCAGCCATCAAACTTCCCCCTAATTAATCAAATATTCGATAATATATCTCTTTTCCTCTACTTCAAGTAACCTTCCCCCAATAATTGAAAAAGAGTTGGTTCTGAGCTGCTAATGCTACCTGTTACTTGATAAAAAAGTTTAATTTATTGATTTGGCTTTATTGTCCTTTTAATAATAAATAATTCCCTAATAAATGCACCTAAAGATAATGAACTTCCAATAACCACAAATAGCGATACACTTCTAACAAAGTTAAATGGGGAAAAAATAACTTGTATACTTCCCGATATAAGCAAAACTCCAAACAATATAAAGCCCATTATAAGTTGCTTTTTTACTTTATTCCCTTCCATCTCGTATCTCCCCCATTATTAAACAAACCTGCATCTATACTTCAATAAAAAGGGGGTGATCTCCTTCTTTAAGAAACGCACCCGTTACTTTAAATACATTATTTCACCTATTTCTATTCATATATAAATCAAAAAAAGATACCTGGTAAGGTATCTTTCCTTAAAATATAAAACCTAAAAAACTAACTCTTTACCAAAAGTTTACCCCAGATCAAAATGCACTTTCATCCATATAAACGACTTCCCATAAATGACCGTCTAAGTCCTGAAAACCCCATCCATACATAAATCCATGATCTTGAGGCTCGCTATTGGTTTTGCCTCCTGCTGAAAGCGCCTTATTTACCAACTCGTCCACTTGCTCTCGACTTTCAGCCGATAAGCAAAAAATCGCTTCGGAGAAAGTAGTGGTATCCACAATTTCTTTTTTACTAAACTCTCTGAAACGTTCCTCAGTCATGATTAACGCGAAGATATTGTCATTGATGACTATACTGGATGTGTTCTCATCGCTGAATTGTGGATTTAACTCAAAGCCGATCTCCGTCAAAAAGTTGGTAGAATTTTTCACATCTTTTACTGGTAAATTGATAAAAATATTCTTGGATCTAAATCCCATTTTATTCACCTCCTCTTGAAATTAACATAGAACGAAAAATAATCCAATTATTATTTTTATTATTTTAAATATTTTAAAAGTATTACCTATTTGTTTTAAAATATTCATTCCTCAACTTCTGTCCCATTACCCTCCATGTATGTGTTAGGGTTTAATATTGTTCAATGTAAATTGTAAACCCTACTTCAAGTAGCTTGCCCGTTAGCTAAATAAGAAAAGCTGCCAAGAATAATCGGCAGCTTAATCTTTGGTTCTTGTCCTCGTTAGGTCGAATTCGATTCCACCTGAAACATTCCTTGTTTTAGTACGCATATTCAGGAATGGGATAACCACTCTATTCCTTTTTTACTTTTATTTTCTCGGGTATGGTTGTCCAGTACATTGGGTCTTCTAAGCCTAGTCGCCAAATCCCGATTCCCCGTAAATTATATTTTTCAACAAGGTTTAGCTTAAACCTTAGGCTATCGCTATTCTCAAACCATACCTGGTGGTTGTGTTGTTCTTTATCTACGTAACTGAAATAAGGTGTTTGTGAACGAGAGTCCCATAGAATTTTTGCTTTATATTTTTCTTTCAGATCCATAATCTGTACATAGGAGCTATACACGGCTTTGTTTGCTGTTGTATCCCAATCCCATCCATAACCTGCAATCCCCAGTAAAATTTTTGATGGTGGTACTCCCTGTTTCAAAGCATAACGAATTGTTGCTTCGGTCCAATCGACTGATGCTGTTGAACCGGGGTTTGTTCTTGGGTTGTGTTCATCGTATGTCATAATCATTAACGAATCAGAATATAGACCGAGTTTTTCATAATCAAACCACGGTGACCAGGGATTAGCACGGGAATCACCTGTGTTTGCTGGGACTGAAACAGTAACTTCTTTTCCATCACGATGCAGAGCATCAGACAGCTTTTTAATCAGCAGACTAAAGGAATCTCTGTCAGTCAAATTCAAATTTTCCATATCGATATTAATGCCATCATATTTAAACTGATCCATTTCATCTCGTAGGTTCTGAATAAAAACATTCTGGTTTTTATCGTTATTAAGTACATTACTCGCTACCTGCTTGCCCTTCTCCAAAGTTTCATAGAAGAGATTATGTACAACCATATATACCTTCAGGTTTTTATCATGAGCACTCTCAATAACCTTTCTTTTATGATCTGATGTAACGGAATCTAAAAGATTGCCTGGACGTTTATCATCAAGCTTATACCAAAACGGTGCAATGATGCTCAAACTGTCGAATTGAGCGTTAACTGTAGGTTGAGACCCTGGATATGTTCCTTCCTGTTCAGTATAGAAACCTAATACTTCACGAGGAGTTTTCTCATTATTATGTTCCTCTTTTCCTTGTAACTGATTACACGATGACATTAGGATTAAGGCCATGCTTAAAGAAATGATGGTGATTGACCGATAAATATTCTTCGTCGACATAATACACCTTCTTCTAATTTGTATATTACTTAAGTTGATAAGAAAAGTTGAATCTTATACACGAATTGACTATCCACGTTTAAGGATTTCAGAAGGAAGAACATCATTGTATAAAAAACGCTCACAGTTAAAAACCTGTGTTTTTGGTCAGCATTAGAAAATAGTAATAGTCATATTTGGCCAATAGAGCAATAAAAAAAACCGAATCATTGGGGTTTATCCATCAATTCAGGTTATCATTTAAGCAATTCAGCTATTTATACAATTTCTCGCCTTACACCTTTGTGATTCGTGTACTTCAGAACGAGGATTTGCTAAGAGATTCCTTTAGTTCCGAGTTGACAGGGATACCCTTGCCTCTGGCTAATGGTTCGCATATCCCGACGCCCATAGTGGCTCTCACCGCCAAGTTAATGAATTTGCCTGGCACACAAAAGAAGCGTTAATCCTTCTGGATCAACGCACCCGTTAGCAAAACTTTAGAATGACTTATAAGTACCATCTTGATAAACCTTGTAATAACCTAAGGTTCCCGTTTTGCCAGATACACGCGTAGATACTGAAACAAGCTGTATTGTATAGTATGTACCGTTATCATCCGATGCAAGTGTCTCATCTACTCCAAATGAAACATCGTCATCCTTCCCCTCAGGGAGATGCAGTTTTAAATATTCGATAGCTTTTTCCCCACTTGAAATGACAATAGCTGGCTTTCCTTCGCTATTATCAGAATTCGTTTTGCCGTCAGACGACGAATCATTTGAATGAGAAGAACCTGTTTTTTTGGCTGTATTGACTGGTTTTGACTGATTGTTGGTTGATGTATTCGTACAAGGTTCATGTAAATTCTGGGATGGTTTTCCTTCTTCTTTTTCATCGTCAGATTTACTACTATACAGTTCATTATTACCATTATTATGGGACTTATCTATGCTTTCAGCATGCAAATTATTTGTATTTTCTGATATATTATTAGATTCCGAACCCTTTTTGGTTAAAGCCGTATCATCTGATGATTTGCTACAAGCAGACATTCCTACTACTAAAACAAATAATAAAGTTGCTACGATAAGTATTTTACTTTTTTCCATTATTGGGACCCCAATCTCTTCTTTTGAATAATACATTTTAGTTATTCTTTACCATAACTAAAGATTTCCGTTTAAATTTCTGTTTATTGGTATCAGTTCTTAATTTCACAAATCTTCCCCTAAATTTAATAAATGGAACATTGCTCATACCACCATCAGATATAGTGGTTATCATTTTTTTATTTAGTTAAATGTGGTTAACTCTACTGAGACAGAATTCAAAAATTCTTTTTCAAACTTAATATAGTATTTCTCATCGATCATTGTATCTGTCATTCCATCTATTAATGATACTGATTGTATCGTGGTAAGTGCCATTTTACTCTCTAGCAATTGGTCAATTGGAAAATTCCCTTCGATTTGAGTCGTATATTGGCTTTGTGATAATACGTTTCGTGTTTGATTCAACACAGCGTTAATGAGGTTTAATTGGTTTTCCTCATCCAATCTTCTTCCCTCTGTAGCAGCCATCATCAATGCTACAACCTCTTCTCCATTCAGACGATTTGTCCCCTTTTTGAATTCAAATGACACTTTAGATATAGCTCTTACTTGAATATCTTCTTGCAGATTGTAATCTATACCATTCACCGAATCTATCATGCTTGAAAAGGTTTTTAAGTCCATCACAACATAATAATCAATAGGTAAATCAAATAGATTGGAAACTGTAGTTCTTACACTTTCTGCGCCTTCCGAACCGTAAGCATAAGCAAATGTCAATTTATCATGTATAGTCGTTCCATCACTCTTTTCTATCGGAACATACGTATCACGAGGGATAGATAGAACCTTCATCATCTTATTATCTTTACTATAGGTAAGTAAAAGATTAATAGGTATTCTATTATTCTCATCTTTCACCATAAAAAGAGTTGTCAAGTACTCGACTTCTTGAGACCCTACTCCACTTACATTACTTCCGCTGTTTTCGTTCCTAACGTTTTCATGAAAAATCGATGGAATAAACAAAATGATACACAGGCAGACCACTAATATAGAAGCTGTAATGATGGAGAATTGTTTTGGTATAGTACGAAGAGATATCTTCTGCATAAGATTACTTTTTTCCATTTTATTAATTCGTTCAAACACTTTATTACGGTCTTCTTTCGTAAAACTTAAATCATGATCAGACATATTATTAAATTGATCTCTTATTCGTTTATCATCCATAAAATTCTGCCTCCTTAATCAGCGACTCTAATCTTTGTTTTGCTCTTCTTAAGCGAGTTTTCACTGTATTAACTGGAATATCTAAAACGTTTGCAATTTCAACCGTTGTTAATGAATCATAGTAGTATAAATAAATCACTTCCCTATACACTTTCGGAAGAGAAAAGATACTCTCTTTCATTTCTTGATTATTATATTTATCAATCACTGTCCTTTCCGTTGATGGTAACATTGATCTTGTTGTTTCATTTATAAAACTTCTTACTTGCACCATTTTGTAATTCCAACTTTTTAAATAATCTTTACATTCGTTAATTGTAATGCGATAGAGCCATGTTTTTACTTGTGCGTCATATCGAAACGAATCAAGATTTTTATAGCAGTTAATAAATGTATTTTGAACCATATCCTTTGCAATCTCTGTGTCTTTCACATAAGAAAATGCCAATCTAACCAACTCATTACCATATTCAATCATCATTTTTTCTAATATGTAATTTTTTTCTTCTCTATCCAATCTACTACCCTCCCATTTAAACCTATTTCCAATTCTGCAATTAGACGATTTCCAGAACAGAATAGGTTCAATTTATTAAAATTTATTTATCCAATTTTTGCTGTCGTTAATTATGATTAAATTTGATTTGAAAAATGCCATAAAAAAAAGCATCCGTTAAAGATGCATACTTTGCAATTCTTCCATATCTTTGTCGCATAAATAAGTTTAGTAACCTATTATTTAATGTGAATGATAAACCATACACAATGCTTTATTCCATTAAACCGCCCCGTTCGTTTAATAACTTCAACAAAAGTGCGTTATTCATTCTTGGATCAACGCACCCGTAAGCTGAAGTTGTTGTCGACATTTTTTGAAAGATAGCACCGTAACTTTTTTACTGAAAACAAGTAGGATGTTCCTTTAAACTCCTATAATATTGGTGTTCCATTTTTAACAGATTCATCTGGCTTTAAAAGTACCACGTCACCTTCCTCTGGTACACCGCCAATTACCAAAACTTCCGATTTAAAACCTGCGATACGTCTTGGAGGGAAATTTACTACCGCAACCACCTGCCGACCAATAAGTTGTTCTGGTGTATATCTTTGTGTAATTTGTGCCGAAGAATGTTTAATACCAATCTCTCCAAAATCAATTTCTAATTTTATCGCAGGTTTTCGTGCTTCTGGAAAGGGTTCTGCGTTAATAACAGTACCGATCCGGATGTCTAATTTCAAAAAATCCTCTATTGTTGCCAACTAATTTAGCCTCCAATCATTTACATTTAGTACCATTTTACCAAATTGCATTAAAAAATTAAATCATCAAACAATTTGCCTCGATTGTTGACATCAGTTAAACATCTCTCTTTCACTAAACAGCCCGTTAGTTCAACAAAAAAATGCTACTATTGCTATCACATTGTTTGAAAAAATCAAAATCCTAGCGATATTATTCATATCACTAGGATGAAGAACTACCTAATTATAAGTTTTCAATCGTTTCTATATCTCTTTCAGATAATACGAAATCAAAAAGATCTAAATTAGATGCTTGATTTTCACGGTTGTGAGATTTAGGAATAACAATCACACCGCGTTGAATTTGGTATTTTAATAAGACTTGTGCACCAGACTTTTTATAAGCTTTACCGATTTCATCCAAAACTTCTTTTTGATGGGGTTCTACTTTCATAGGTCCCCATGCAACAGGTGTAATGCCCTCGCCTTTTAATACGGCAAGGAGAACTTTGTTAGGTTCTTTTAAGTTAACTTGGATTTGATTGACAGCTGGCTTCACTTTCGCAAACTCTTTCAATTCATCTAGATGATTTTTTCCAAAGTTTGAAACGCCGATTGCTTTTAATTTGCCAGCTTCGTAATATTCCTCAAAGACTTCCCAAGTGTTTTTAAGTTGTACTTTGTCTTCGATAGGGAAGTGAATAAGAAGTAGGTCGAGAAAGTCTGTTTGGAAGTTTTTTAGACTGTTATCGATAGCTGCTCGAGTAGCTTCCTTTGAAGAAATATATTCTTCGTTTCCTGGAACTTTTGTCGTAATGAATAACTCTTCTCGAGGCACTTTGCTTTCTGCTAAAACTCTTCCTACAAGTTCTTCGTTTCGATAAATGATGGCTGCGTCTATTGAACGGTACCCCAACTCAAGTGCTGATACTAATTCAGGAATTTCATTTGTTAACTCCCCGTTATAGTCGTTATTTTCTTTTCCATAAGTATTTGTACCTGTACCTATAATTGGCATTTTTAACCCATTATTAAGTGTTATGTATTCCATATTTTTAAGCACTCCCTCTGTATACGCTAATTACTTTACTAACATAGATCATTATAACAAACTATAGAATTTTCAAATAGCAATATGAGAAATCCTATTTAGATAAACTCACCATTTAGTTTAAGTACATAGTTTCACAAGATCCATTCATCTGCTTTTTAGTACTTTTTAGTATATCTTTATTTTTCACTAAACGAATAAGGTTGATTTATCTCAAATAATGTTATATATTTCTAATATAGTGTTATATATTTCTAACGTTGGGTGGTCATATATTTTGAACATTAAAATATTACTTTTATTAGTTACTTCTCTTGGTGTTGTATTCGGAATGTTATTTCAAATTGGTTCTTTCTTTCGAAATAATGACAGTTTATCAGCATCATTTTTATTAATTGGATTAGTAAGTTTTATTGGATTGATATCAATAATTTTAAAAAGACTTTTCTCTGAACTAAAACAAGGTATCTCATTTGAAGATGAACGTTCTAAAAAAATTAAGTTACATTCAGCAGGAAAAGCATACTTTTATTCCTTATATATATGGATTGCTTTACTTACTTTTCAAAAATACTTCAACAAAGATGACATTTTATTATTAGGATTAATTGGAATGGTATTAACCCTATTTATATCTTGGTTCATTACCAAGAATAAGAAAGGCTTAGAATAATGAAGACAAAGATTAAAGAATACAGAGCAAAGCATAATATGACTCAATTAGATCTTGCAAAAGCAGTTGGAGTAAGAAGAGAAACCATTAGCTTTTTAGAAAAAGGTGAGTATAATCCTTCTTTAAAATTAGCAATTAAAATCGCTCACCAGTTTCACATAACTGTAGAAGAATTATTTATTTTTGAAGAAAACGATTTTAAATAACTGCTCGTTTAAGGAGGGAGGTGATATAGATGTTCGTATATTTGTACCGCAAAATGAATAAAACTCAACAAAAAATAACTTTAGGACTAACAATTACTATGTTAATCACTGGTTCGCTAATTCTCTTCATTTGATACTGTCCAGTTTTTTGTAATAAATTGTAAATACAAAAAAAGTGACATAAACTTCCTCTAAATACTTTATTAATGAAAAGAAAGTGCTTAGAATTGGAACTAAATTCGCGCACTTTCTTATTTTTTAGTTTCATCTCTATTCAACAATCCTGCCCCATTATTTGAATAGAAAAGCTGCCTGGATTGGCAGTCGATCCATAACTCAAATAATCCATTAGTTCAACTAAGAATCTCCTTTTTAAACCTACAAATCTTGAGAAAAACGCACCATATCCCTACACTGTATACCATTTTCGAAAATTTCTTCTGAATAGTGCCTAATGAAGAAATCTATATCAACACCATTCATTCTAAAACCACATTTTTGGTAAAGGGCTATTTGTCCGATACTTGAATTTCCAGTACCAACTTCTATAGTTCTATATCCTTTTGACTTAGCTACATTAATTGCATCAATTACTAATTGTTTCCCCAAGCCTTTGCCGTGGCGGGTTTTTATTACTGCAATATTCACCAACTCCACCGTTTCAGGTCTTGTCGGGAGTAGCACATACACCCCAATGATTTGCCCATCACTTTCGGCTACATAGCACTCTCCCCTTTTTATATATTCCTCAACAAGTATTCTAGAAGGGTCAGCTAATAACAACAAATCCATTGGGGGATCTTCATTGATATGTAGTTTACGAATGACCATATTACTCTCCCACTTCTAACTGTATTTTCTTTCACTTTATCATTTCTTTGTTAAACAAACCTGTTCATAGTTTAATAACTTCAACAAATATAAACGATAATCCTTCTTGGATTATCGCACCCATTAGCGGTATCACTATTTTTTGTTTTTATTTCTACACTGGATAATACTTTCTTTTTCAGAAATACTTTTTTCTACTCTAACTTTATTTATTTCAACACCCTTTTCAGGAGTATCGGTCAATGTGAAATGAATTCTATCAAAGGGAATGTCACCATGATGTGAACCATAATTTAACTCACTTCCATTTACAATATGTCTGCGAGTATCACCTTCAATTCTTTCGATTTCTATTCTTGGACACAAAATAAAATCTGAATATTTTTGGTCAAGATAAGAATAGTATCTTGCATATAAAGTTTCTTCGAGCAATTCATTTTTTAAATCTCTTCCTCTCCACCCCACCAAGATTAATCCAACTAGAACAATAACTAATATGAACTTCTTTTTCATGAATTTCTCCCACCTCTGGATAAATTAATATGGGTATTTTTCCATTCAATTTAAATTAAATACAAGTAGGAGCTGTCTTTTCGACAGCCCGTTGATCAACGATCCTGCCCCTATTGAAAATCAACTTCAACATCTTGTTACATCGTTCCCCTTCTATTTCTTGTAAAAATGATTTATTCTATAGAAGGTTGAACAAACAGTTGTATGATGTATTGAGGTGGAAAAATATTGAATCCTATTTTAATAGTCGATGATGAAAAAGAGATTGCCGATTTAGTGAAGTTTTATCTGATGAATGAAGGCTATGAAGTTCAAGTGTTTTATGATGGAAAGCCAGCTTTAGAGTATATTCAGAATCATGAACTCGAGCTTGCCATTTTGGATGTGATGCTCCCCAATGTGGATGGGTTTACGATATGCCAGAAGATCCGTGAGAACTATCATTATCCTGTCATTATGCTGACAGCAAAAATTGAAGATATCGACAAAATTACTGGACTTACACTTGGTGCCGATGATTACATTACAAAGCCGTTTAACCCGCTTGAAATGGTGGCAAGAGTGAAAGCCCAACTACGACGCTATAAACGGTATAACCCGAACAATAGTCTTATTACAGAGCCTGCACCCGTTGCCAAGGAATTCGACTTCTCAGGGTTAATCATCAATCAGGATACCCATAAATGTACACTTTATGGTAAACCTCTCCCCTTAACTCCCATAGAATTTTCGATTCTGTGGCATTTATGTGAAAACAAAGGGAAGGTTGTTTCTTCTGAGGAATTGTTTGAAGCGGTGTGGGGCGAAAAGTATATTGATAATAACAATACAGTTATGGCCCATATTGCACGTTTGAGGGAAAAAATGAAGGAACCTTCGCGAAAACCAAAGTTTATTAAAACGGTGTGGGGGGTTGGCTATACCATTGAATAGAGAGAGTGCCGCAAGCAGCGGTTTGACTAGGCAGATATTCACGAAATTCTTTATGACAATCTTTATTTTTACTGTTAGTTTAGCAGCCGCTATTGTTGTGGGGTATTACATATTGAGGAGTTTTGTCTGGTATTCAACTGATTTGATTTACATTCTGCTCAGCCCCATTCGCAATCACCCCATCCCTTTCATTCTCATAACATGGATGATTGGCTTTATTATCATCTTTATATTTTTTTGGAGAAAAACACTCCATTATGTAGATCAGATTGTGGAAGCAAGCAGAAATCTTGCTTCTGACAATAGTGATTACATCCGTCTTCCATCTGAATTAAAACAAGTGGAAGATCGTATGAATGCCATTAAGCAGGAATCCATCCGTAATGCCCGGCTAGCGAAGGAAGCAGAACAGCGGAAAAACGACCTGCTCGTGTACTTGGCTCATGATTTAAAGACACCATTAACTTCTGTAATTGGCTATTTAACCTTACTTCGAGATGAGCAGCAAATTTCGGAGGAACTCCGGGAAAAATACTTATCCATTTCATTGGATAAAGCTGAAAGGCTCGAAGAATTAATTAATGAGTTTTTTGAAATTACACGTTTTAATTTAACTCAGTTAAGTCCTGAGATGAGCCATATTAATCTCACAAGGATGCTCGAGCAGATTACGTTCGAATTTAATCCGCTGTTTGCTGAAAAGAACCTAACCTGCCAGTTAGACATTGAGGACAATCTGGAAATCTCCTGTGACGTGAATAAAATGGAGCGTGTCTTTGACAACTTAATCCGCAATGCCATTAATTACAGCTATGAAAATAGTCCAATCATCATTCGTTCGAAGAAGGACAATAATGATTTACAGCTTTATTTTATAAACAATGGCCCTGTTATTCCAAAAGACAAGCTTAATCGTATCTTTGAACAATTCTATCGATTGGATACATCACGCGGTACGAAAACAGGTGGTGCTGGCCTGGGGCTTGCTATTGCCAAAGAAATCGTAGAATTACACGGAGGCACCATATCCGCTCAAAGCGAAGAAGAGAAAGTCGAATTTATCGTCAGACTCCCTCTTTCACCGTAAGAAAATTGTAAGAATTAAAGAAGAAAAACGTATTATTTCCTTGAGGATAAACGAAAAACTAACACTATTTGTTTTAGTACGATACAAGTACAGAAACAAATAGTGTTTTTTATCTATAAGGAGGAAATAATTATGGAAAAAATGATCGTTGCTGTTATCTTTGGAGGCTGTTCAAATGAATATGAAGTATCACTGCAATCAGCTTACTCTGTTATTACCCATATGGACCAAGATAAATATGAAAAAGTGTTAATTGGCATTACAAAGGAAGGCCACTGGTACCGTTATCAGGGTAGCGTGGAAAATATTCTGAACAATACCTGGTGGTGTGATGAGGTAAATTGCACACCTGCCTTCTTTTCTCCAAATCGCTATGAGAATTATCTACTTGAAAATCGAAATGGACATGTAATCGAAACAATGATTGATATTGTTTTCCCAGTGCTACACGGTAAGAATGGCGAAGACGGGACACTACAGGGATACTTAGAACTAATCGGAATCCCATACGTCGGATGTGACACTTTGTCTTCTGCTTTATGCATGGATAAAGACCGTGCACATAAATTAGTGGAGCTTGAAGGTATTAAAACACCTGATTCCATCGTTTTTTCGAGGTCTCAAGTAATTGAAGAGATTGTCACACAAACAAGTCTTCTCCAGCTGCCTCTTTTTGTTAAGCCCGTCAAGTCAGGGTCATCGATTGGAATTACGCTCGTTACCGAAAAGGAAGAACTTCCAAGTGCAGTTGCTGAAGCCTTTTCGTACGATGAGCGGATCATCATCGAAGAATATATTGAGGGATATGAGGTTGGTTGCGCGATTCTTGGAAATGAGGACCTTATTGTGGGGGAAGTTGATGAAATTGAATTAGAGACTGGGTATTTCGATTTTAATGAAAAATACACCCTCACTACCTCAAGCATTCATATGCCAGCCCGTATTGATAAAGATATGAAAGCCAAAGTAAAGGATATGGCAATTCAAATTTATCGTGCACTTGGCTGCTCTGGATTGGCAAGAGTGGACATGTTTATTACACCAAATAGAGACATTGTCTTTAATGAGGTCAATACCTTCCCTGGCTTCACCAATCACAGCCGATACCCAAATATGATGAAAGGCATAGGGTTAACGTTTTCTAATATCATCGATCGGTTGATCCAATTGGGGTTGGAACGATGAGAAAGATAACACTACACAAAGATGATATTTACAGAGGGTATTTGGTTTTGGTTAATAGTGAGCATGGTCTGAAACAGATACAAGCCCAACATTCACCAGCACTTGTTCCAAGTCTAGCAAACTATGAAACGATTTTACTCGAAAGAAGAGCCGCAGCATCGTTAACACAGCTTCTTGAAAAAGTGGAATCACGAGGAAGAATTATTCCAGTTAGCGGATACCGAAGTAAGGCTGAACAAGAAAAGCTATACCAAGATTCTCTCATTGAAAATGGCAGGATCTTTACAGAACAATATGTAGCCTATCCAGGCTGCAGCGAACATCAGACTGGCCTTGCGATTGATTTGGGAGAAAATCTAGACGAAATTGATTTCATTCGTCCATCCTTTCCATATACAGGTATCTTTGCACATTTTCGCGAACTCGCCGCAGACTATGGTTTTATTGAACGTTATTCGCGTGGCAAAGAACAGATCACAAGGATCTCACATGAGCCATGGCATTTCCGCTATGTCGGATATCCTCATGCAAGAATTATGGAACGCCACAGTTTCTGTTTAGAAGAATACATTCAGTTTCTTTCCGACTTTCCGGAGAATGGCCAGCACTATATCTTTACGGAAAAGGGTAAAGAATTTGAGGTTTACCATGTAAAGGGAATGGATGAGGAGACTGTAATTGAAATACCTAAAGATTGCTTGTATCAGATTTCAGGGAATAATGTGGACGGCTTTATTGTGACAATATGGAGCAATCCTTTATGAGTAAAACAGGATCATTAGACTCATTCAGATTACTAGCTGCCTTCCTCGTGATAGCTAACCATACCTCCCCTCTTCTTTCTTATGGGGAGGATGCCAATTTCATTTTGACTCGAATCATTGCTAGAATGGCTGTCCCCTTTTTTCTAATGGTTAGCGGATATTTTCTATATCAATATATTGAAAATGGAGACAACTCTTATATTCTAGCTTTTTGTAAGAAAATTGGATTTTTATATGCCCTTTCGATCCTTTTATTTTTACCGCTAAATTTGTATGCAGGGCATTATGAAGATCCAAATTGGGGATTTGAATTAGTAAAAGATATCCTTGTTGACGGGACATTTTATCATTTATGGTATTTCCCTGGGCTTATAGTAGGTGTGATTATTGTTGTCTTTCTGTTTAGAAAAAATGGGCTAAAATTGACATTTATTCTATCTGTTATTCTTTATAGCATAGGACTGTTTGGGGATAGCTACTATGGGATTGCTGAGCAGATTTCTAGTTTAGAAGTGTTTTATCAAACGGTCTTTATTGGAGCGGATTATACGAGGAATGGCGTTTTTATGGTGCCAATCTTTTTAATCCTGGGAATGCTACTTTATAAAGGAAATAAAACAGCTTCGTTTTCGGTAAATCTACTATTATTCGTGATCAGTTTCTCTTTCCTGATTGTTGAAGGACTATTACTGCATTATTATCAATTTCAGCGCCATGATAGTATGTATTTTATGCTAATTCCAGCTATGTATTTTCTTTTTCAATGCCTACTGCAGATTCGTGGAAAAAGCAGTAAAAGCATTCGAACTATCTCGACGATTATGTATATCATACACCCGTGGATGATTGTACTTGTTCGCTTTACGGCAGAATTTTTCACACTAGAGAAATGGTTTGTCGAAAATAGTATGGTGCATTTTTTGGCAGTCAGTTTCCTCTCATTTATTTTGGCTTGGGTGCTGATCTTTTTTTTGCCAACGCGGAAAAAGTCAACACCATCACCGACTAGCAGAGCCTGGGCAGAGATCGATTTAGTTGCACTACGTGGAAATGTAAAGCAGCTAAAAGGAATTCTTCCGGATAAAACTGAACTCATGGCTGTAGTCAAAGCAAATGCGTATGGCCATGGAGCAGTAAAAATAGCGAAAGAGCTATCGAACCAAGGGGTAAAATCATTTGCCGTTGCTACTCTATCGGAAGGAATTGAACTTCGGAAAAACGGAGTTAAAGAAGAGATTCTCGTTTTAGGTTATACCCCTGCCCAACATATTGGAGAAATTAAAAAATACAAATTAACGCAAACTGTAATTGGATTGAGTCATGCAAAGCAGTTAAACAAACAGGGTCTTCCTATAAGGGTTCAAATAAAAATAGATACTGGCATGCATCGTTTAGGAACAGACGCCTCACAACTTTCAGATTTGAAAGAAATCTATAACTGCAAACATTTACATGTTGTCGGTGTATTTTCTCACTTAGCGGTCTCTGATAGCGTTAGTTCAGAGGATATAGCATTTACGGAAATGCAGATTGATAGATTTAACCAGATCATTAAGTGGCTAGAATCACAACAGCTGCCAGTCGGACAGCAACATATTCAAGCGAGCTATGGAATCTTGAATTACCCTCAGCTACAGTATGATTATGCTCGTGCGGGAATTGCTCTATATGGTGTTTTAAGCAAAAACGATTCAGTAAGATCAGATGTGGAACTGAAGCCCATCTTATCCATTAAAGCTAAAGTGGCGATGGTGAAAAATCTACAGCCAGGTGACCAACTCGGCTATGGCAGAGCATATACAGCAACAAGAATGATGAAAACAGCGGTCATTACGATTGGTTATTCAGACGGGATACCAAGAAATATGGAAAACGGGAATGTCCTCATTCGTTCACAAAAAGCTCCTATTATTGGCCGAATTTGCATGGATCAGCTGATGGTTGATGTTACCGCTATTGAGGGTGTACAGGCAGGAGATATTGCAACGCTGATTGGAACAGATGGTTCTGAACAAATTACCGCCGAAGAAGTCGCAGAAAAATGCGGGACTATTACGAACGAATTATGTAGCAGACTAGGATTGCGGCTGGATTACGTTTATAAATAGGATTGAACAGATTCCTCATTGCCCTGTAAGTGTTAGACCTCCACTAACATTTACGGGGTGTTTTATATGTTAAGACTCTTCTCAGCCGAACCCAACAACATTCAAAAAGCAAATTTACATCCTCTAAATACTTCACAAACTACAACGTTAATCAAACAAAAATGCGATGCCTAAACATCGCACCCGTTATTTAAGTTATCAGTCGTATTAATCAAAGTCATTTTCTTGATCGACTTTTAGAATTCTCCCTGTTTTTGCAAGAATCTCAACTTCAAATATTCTGTTATCCGGCGTTAAAATAAACACTTCATAAACTAAAACACCATTTTCCAAATCCATATCTACGTGTAGAACTCTCCCAGGTACACGTTTAAGTGCAATTTCTTGAGCTTGTTGCTTCGTAATTCTTTGTCTATACATTGGTATAGAATTATTTGGATAATAATTTTCATACATTGAAGTTATTCCTCCTCATTAAAAGGTCAACATATTTAACCATATGTAGTAGACAAATTATAGGTGCACATAAGAATCTTTCTAAAAGTAACTTGCTCAATCGATAAATTTCCTTTTTTATGAACAGCAGCATATGGCTTAATCAAAACATTTACAGGGACATATACTCGATGATTTTTACTATTATATGGGTTGATCTTATTTTAAGGATGGTAAAAAAAGGTTATCAGAAGTCATTATAGATGAATACAATCTAATGGAGGTGTTTATATGCATAGTACTTTTGAACCTGCTGGGTTTTGGATTCGTCTTGGTGCTTCAATTATTGATGGTTTTGTTGTATTTCTAGTTGTTTTTCTATTTTCACTCATTTTTAACTTTCCGATATATGATGATTCTTGGCAAGATGGCCTGCTAGAATTCTTATATGCTTTATGCTTACCAGTCTTATGGTACGGGTACACAGTTGGAAAGAGGGTATGTGGGATTCGAATTGTGAGGGTTGATGGTGAAAAATTACACATTGGAAATATGCTACTTCGGATTGTAGTAGCAGGGCTAATATACGCCTTGACTTTAGGAATCGGAGCTATTGTTAGTTTAGTAATGGTGGCCGTCCGAGAAGATAAAAGAGCCATCCATGACTTCGTTGCTGGCACATATGTAACCTATAATCCTCCCGAAAGAAAGTAACAGGGGCAGAATATTGCCCCTGTATGAAGTAATTCCTTGTAGTATTTAGATGTCGTTTTAAACTCGTCTTCTCAGAGGTAACATTATCGAAAACCAAACAACAGTCGTAAAATTAATTTAGATAATTATTGACCCGATTCATTTCCTTTTTGAAGTGTTTTTATTAGTTCTACTAAATTATCATTAAATCTAGATATCTCATATTCATTTATTTCATTGTTTTGATTATTGTATGATGTATCTCTGATTGCACTCGAAATATTGAAAAAAGAAAATAATATGCAAATACCTAAAATAACAATTGCACCAGTCAAAGATAATCTTTGTTTTTTTCTGGCTCATCGAATTCCCCCATGGATTACATTCATAGTAATAATTTGTTATTATATTTGATTGTTCTTCTTTTTCCTTCTTAAAACACAATATGCGATTGCCTGTTCAGCAATCGCAACCGGAATTTTATTTTTCTATCAGGTATCGCTATAATTCAATAACATATTAAAGTCTACACATTAAATATTTAGTTTTCCTTCAATACAAGTTACTGCATGACCACCGATTAAGATTTTATCGTTATCCATAAATTGTACTTCAACCCTGCCATTTCTTCCTACACAAAAACCCTGACTTGCTACATAAGTTGGTTCTCCGATAAGTTCATGTTTTTTAACTACTGCTGCCACACAACCATTTCCACTACCGCAAACGGGATCCTCATCTATTCCTTCGTTAGGGGCGAATGAACGAACTTCAACATTAGCTTCAGTATTTCCAGAAGTAAGTCCAAATACAGTTACACCTGTTACACCTGATGGAATTAATGTGGAGAGTTCCGCCATGTCGGGTCGTAAGCTTCTTACTTCTTCTGCATTAGATAATTGTATCGTAATCCAAATTGCGCCAACATCAACCGTTTCACTAACTTTAACACTATTTGAATCGACTCCCAATGCTTTTGCAAGTCTATCTACATCAGCAGATGGTACGCTTTTTAGTTTGGGATTGGGTAATGAGAGAAACAGTTTATCTTCATAAGTAAAAATAGTAACTAACCCGGTCCCACACTCCTGAACTAATCGTCCTTCTATCTTAGGTTTAATACCATGTTGAATCACTGCAAAAGCAGAACCTATCGTTGGGTGTCCCGCAAAAGGAAGTTCACTATTAGGGGTGAAAATGCGCAATCTATAGTCAGCCTGTGGGTCCGTTGGCTTGCATACAAAAGTGGTTTCAGATAGGTTCGTCCAGTTTGCGATTGCTTGCATCTGTTCTGTAGAGAGTTCATTGCCATCTAGTATTACGGCAACTGGATTTCCTCTGAATGGAATCTCTGTAAATACATCAACTTGTTGGAATGGAACTTGATGGTTCATCTTTTTTCCCCTTTCAAACATCACTAAAATTGTGCCTTTCAATCTCTAATACAACTTTTGACTTCTCTATTGAAATCTTTTTTACAAACCGCTATTAAAGTTGAAATAGCAAAGTACTGGTATTATTTTCGGCTAATGAATTCGCTGGTGAAGTTAAAAACTCTCTATAATTTTAGTAGACTAACAAAGTATAATGGCCTAGTCTTTTGACGGGACATATTCCATTGGTTCCGTACTAGAAACATAGCCGTTTTTCTTATAATAATGAATAGAATCTTCGCTTGGCCAAACGATCACAAATTCATAATTGTTTTCGTTAATCCACTTGTTTACCGTACGAAGAATGTCACTTCCAATGCCTTTATTCCGATATTCCGGAACTGTGTATACATTTGTCATGTATGCAAATGGGTATGTTATTCTACCAGGACGGGGTACTTTCTGAATCAATTCTATGTATATATGCGATACAATTTGTCCATTTATCTCTGCAACCCATATAAACCACTGATCACTATTCATTGCTTTCTCTAAAAAAGATTGACATTCCTGTTTAAAATCCTCGAATGATGAGTCTTTTTTACTTTCATCATGCTCAACTGTAAAATCCCATCTCATTCTGATTAATTGAGAAATATCTTTTAGTTCAGCAAGTCTTATATCCAACTTTTCTCCCCCCTCCTGTCAGAGATTACTTCTTACATCAACCTATTCTTGGTCAGCTAATTTTTCGCCAGTAAGGGCTTCAAATAGTTCTGCTGACTTATTCCTGTCTAATTGAACATACTTGTTTCCAGCTTTTATGATCTCTACCTTATCTTTATTAGGGCTTATCCAAAGTTCATACAACACGGCTTTTGCTTCATTATGAAATTGAAAGGCAAATCGGTAATCAGGAGGAAGTGCCATTTGTACCTTTGCTGTTTCCCAATCAACATTATTGATGATCTCCCACACGTTTTGAACTTGTTGATTATTCGTAATCATTTTGAATTCTTCATATATATTTTCAATACCAATACGCTTTTGAACTTCAATGCTCTGTTCTTGATTTGAACAACCCGCTATATAGATTGAAACGAATCCTATTAAAGCGATTAAACACATCATTTTCTTCAAGGCATTTTCCCCTTTTTATGATAAGTCGAAAGGTGTTGGGAAAAGTTGCAAATTTCTCCTCTCTATCAATCAACCATACACTTTACGAGAAGAGCCTTGAAGAAAATGAAAAACTCTTCCCTTACAATCTTTCTTTTAACCAAGATGAATAACCACTATTGTTTATTTTCCTGCTCTTTTAAAATACCTAAATATTCTATCCAAGGACCCACGTCGGTCCTGTATCTCTCAGCCATTACCCTTACAATTTGGGCAATGTGTGTTAGATCATGAACTACCCAAGTTGATAGCAACTCTCTTATCTTAACTGTACCAAATGCAGGGTGTGAGCCCTTCAACTCAAGATGAAGATCAGATTCAATATGAGACCTAAGTTTAGTTATATTTTGCATTCTTATAGCTTTAAACTCCTGCAGCTTTTCATTAATTGACTTTTGAGATTTTTCCTCTAAGTGCGAATATCGATCAAATGGAGGAAAAGGTTTATTGCAGCCTTCTTGAAGAATAAACTCTAGTCTCGGTATCCAATTATTTTTCTCACCCTCAATAAGGTGCTCGATCACTTCAACGGCATTCCAAGTTCCTTCACCTTCATTACACTGCAGCCATCCTTCTGATAAACCAGATAAAAAATACGCCAGTGTTTGTGGTGTTCGTTCTAACACCTCAATAGCTTCTTTCATGTTAAAATGCATATAACTCCTCCTTCACAACAATTTGAAACTTCCATTTGCTATGTGATATCTCTTCAAACATTCCCATTCTTTCAAATCGAGTAGGAGGCGCGTTACCGCGCCGACCTCTCACACCACCGTACGTACCGTTCGGTATACGGCGGTTCGAAAGTTTATGTAATAATTTGATTCAATTGTTTCAGTCCTTGTTTCAACCAGTATTCTTTATTCATAGCTGAATCCAAGACAGGATTATTAGACGTTCTCCAATATCCCTTTCGGGAGTTTGCACATTTCCAAGCAGTTCTTGAGTAGATGCCTAATTTCTTTAGGTTTCGGTATTTGGTTCTCGTTTTCTTCCATTCTTTCCATCGGCAGGCTCTCAATCTTCTTCTGATATGTGCGTCTAATAGATATGTATATCTCTTTATATCAGCGATTTTGAAATAGTTTCCCCACCCTTGAATTAGTCGGTTTATCTTTTGAATGCGATACTCCATACTTACTCCCCAATTGCGGTTTGTAAGTTTCTTTAGCTTACCTTCAAACCTTTGTTTAGATTTCTTTGGCACGTACACCCTGACTTTTCCCTTACTTCGGTAGAAACTCATCCCTAAGAATATACGTGCTAAGGGCTTTCCCACCGCACTTTTCTCTTCATTCACCTTGAGTTTTAGCTTCTTTTCTATGAAGTCGGTTATTCCGCTTTTAACTCGTTCACCAGCTTTTTGACTCTTCACGTATATGTTGCAGTCATCGGCGTAACGGACAAATTTATGCCCTCGTTTTTCAAGTTCTTTATCCAACTCATTTAAGATGACATTGCTAAGTAGTGGACTAAGTGGTCCTCCTTGTGGAGTACCTTCTTTATTTACAGACACAACACCATGTTCCAAGACTCCTGCTTGTAAGTACCGACGTATAAGTTTTAATGTCGGTTTATCAGTAATGGTCTTAGCTACGATAGACATTAATTTATCGTGTTGTACTTTATCAAAGAATTTTTCTAGGTCCATATCTACAACATATTGGTACCCATCTTCGATGTATAATCTAGCTTGCTCAATAGCCTGATGAGCACTCTTATTAGGCCTAAATCCATAGCTATGAGGGCTAAATTGTTTCTCGAAAATTGGGGTCAGCACCTGAATAATTCCTTGCTGGATAACTCGATCGGTTACTGTAGGGATTCCTAAATTACGCTTACCACCGTTAGGTTTTGGGATTTCTACCCTTCTAACTGCTCGAGGTTTGTATTGCCCATCCCGTATAAGTCGAATGATTTCTTGTCCGTGTTCTTTCAAATAAAGGCGAGTAGCTTCTATATCTTTCTCATCGACTCCTGCTGCTCCTTTGTTTCTCTTTACCTTCTGAAAGGCTCGATTCATGTTCTCTCGGCTTATGATTCTCTCAATTAATTCGTTATTATATTCCATATCGTTCCCATGTTCTTGACTTTGCACAAAGAGAACTCCACTCTACAATAGAGTTCGTCGGTTTCCGCCCTTCTAGCTCTAATGTAGTCTTACGATTGGCTGTGTCTTCGTTCCTTTGTAAAGTAGTCTAACATGGCCACTCCTTTCGTTCCGTCCTTCTCAACCGCAAGGTTGATACTATGACATCAGCTGACTTCTCTTGATTCAGCTACTTATCACTAAGTGGGTTCCTTTCCAGGATACCAAGAGACCTCCCAGGGTAAGTTCATTCACTTTCTCCTCATATATCTGCCACATTTATTTACGGTTCATCTGGGGATATTTTGGACTTTGTTTTGTTTTGCAAACTCGTCCTGAAACGTAAACCTCAAATGTGATTCGTGTACCTCAGACCGAGGATTTGCCTTGGGCTTCCTTCAGATTCCGCGTCGCCACGGACACCCTTGCCTTTGGCTAATGGTTCGCATATCCCAACGCCCATAGCGGACTCTCACCGCCAAGTTAATGAACATGCCTGGCACACAAAAAATGCTATACCCTTATCAAAGTAAAGCAGCCGTTCCTTTACGTACATTTTTACAAAGATAGCACAAGTAGATATTGCTTATAAGCAATATATTTGTACTTCATATAACATTCTTATATCCAGAATCTTTTAAGTTATAATATCGTTTCCAAATATTCACATCTATCAAGCGCTTGCATTTCTGTTTTAAAGCCATTTTCAAGTATTTCATCACGATAACAGATACACCATTGATTTGAATTATCTACCCATACAACTTTAATGTAATCCCATTTAGAAAGACCTTCCTTGACTGTCATATTATAAAAAATATCATCCCATTCATGAATATCTAATCTTTTCATAATGAAATTTATCCTCCAATTTTTTTATTTTATATAAAGTTCGATAATTTCTTAGTTTTATCCTCCTTCTATCTTGTAGCTATTTCTGTTCACTACCAATCTTAACATTGAGAAATCTTCGATATTGAACATTGGATTCGTTAATGGTCTACTTAACCATTCATCGCAGTTATCAAAAAACAGAGACCCGTAATTAAAGATAATGGTGTCATTACAAGCCTTTCTTTTTTACTCTTTGAAAAAGCATTCATGACTGTATTTAGGAATAAATAAAATGCAAAAAAATAACAGACTCCTTTTGCAAAGGGTGCTATTAAACTTATCGAAATTATTTGACCAACTTGTAGGATAAACATGATTGCAATCAATTGAATAAGAACAGAAATTAAACAAGCAATTCGCATTTGCTTTGGCATTATTTTATATTTTCCGCCCATTGCAAGATCTCCATAAGGCAACCCCAAAGCTAATAATACGTACAAAATAGCCGCTGCCAGAAAAGCAATACTTCCAATCCATGCTGTTAACACAGTATCCCCCCTTCCCCATAACTGCTCCTCACTGCTTCTACTCATATTTATGCATGACTTTTTATCTCATTCCTGCTTCGAAGTTGAAGAAACAAAACTGCGGACCAAGAACTTGCCCCCATTTTTTTGTTTCATTTTCCTCGTCGATCTTTTTTTCGATAAGAACCAATGCTTAACTATAAACTTTCATAATTAAATTGTTCAGCTATTTTGAGTAGTTCATCCCTATCGCCTTTGTCGTTGTGACCTGCAACAAATTGAACATAATAAACATAACTTTCGGTTAATACATATAACTTGTAGCTTCCAACTTTTGCATCAGGTACTGGCTCTTGTAATACAGCCCGCTGATTTGAGATAGTGATTTCTTTTGTAGTATAAGAGAGTGAAGGATATTTCGGATGATTCATAAAGACTGCTATCGCGTTATCTACAGAACCCCACTCATTTTCTTGTGTGTGTATTGTTATTTCTCTCCCACTCGGAGTTTTAAACTGAACTTGATGTAATTGCTCTAATTGACTTTGGAGTTCGGGTATTTCTTCATCAGCAATTGTATGTAATTCTTCGCCTGCAGGTAAAGTAGATAAATCCATAGTATTTAACTTCCCAGTTAACTGCCCGGCCAAAAGAAATACAAACATTGATATCAAAGCAAAAGTAGTGAATAGAACAAATCCCTTTTGAAGCTGTGACCTTCTTTTTCCCTTTTTTATATCCTTGATTATCCTTTGACGGATTTTTAGAGTACGCTCCATCTTCCATTCCATCTCATACTCTAGCTTTTGCAGTGAGCGGTCTAAAGAAATCGTTTCATTTTGTTTGTTCATACACAAACCCCTCCTTAGAAAGTTGTTTTTCCAGTGCTGGGAGTGCTCGATTAAGCGTAGACTTTACTTTACTTTCAGTCCAGTCAAGAATCTTAGACGTTTCCTCAATTGAAAAACCCTTAATCTTTCGTAAAATGATAACCTCTCGATAGGATTCCTTCAGGTTAGCCAAAGCTTCGTAAAGTTCAAGTGAACTCTCCTTCATTTGGACAATTTGTTCTGGTAAGGGATTTGGATCCTTTTTAGAAGTAAATACTTCCTTAAATAATCGAATTGGTTTCTGTTTTCTGATATAATCGATTGTTACATTGTGGGCTACACTAAACAGCCATGTTTTTACGCTGGAGTCCCTTTTGAATGTGTGGTGATACTTATATGCTTTCACAAACGTTTCATGAGTAAGGTCCTCCGCTTGTTGATAGTCCTTCACCATTAATAGGATAAATTTGAAGATCGTTTGATTGAATTGCGTGTACCATTCCACAATTTCATTTTCTCTGTAATCATGCACTGTTCTCTTCCTTTCTACTTCTTTATAAAAATTGACTCAATGTTTAGACGTTTAATACTTTAAAAAGTTGTGAAGTTTTGTAAAATTTTATTAAATCAATTGGATATGCTTAAAAAGTGCCTTACTCCTTCTTGGAATTCAACAAAAAGTTCCTATCTTCCTGCAACATTACTCTTAAACTGAACTGCTTCCTTAACAAAAGGCTGCCGTGGCAACCCAATCTCTAAACAGTTGTTCTTTCCCTGTTAACACAACATATATTAAAATTGGTTTAAGGTTTTACGAATTAGAATTCTGAACACAAGGATCATCAATAATGAGATTAAATTGGAGGGAATACAATATGGATGTACGGACGCTTTTACAACAACAATGGGCAAGCTGTCTGGATAAAGAGGACTGGTTTCCACCACTTGAAAAAGTGCTTGAGAATATTTCTTTCGAACAGGCAATTTGGAAGCCAGTAGAAGGGGCACATTCCATTTGGGAATTACTTAGTCATATACTTTTCTATGAAAAGAGAATTCTGTTGCGATTTCTGGATGAAACAGAGAATGAACCACAGGCTGAAAATAATGAATCAACCTTTCGATTACCAACCGAAACGTTAGACAATTGGAATGAAACAAAACAAGAATATTTTTCCGTTCATCGTGAGCTTGAAAAAATCCTAGCAACATCAGAACAAGAAGATTTGTATAGAGAGATTCCAAGAGAAGATCATTCATTAGTCATTGAACTTAAGAGTTTAGCTATGCACGACGCCTATCATATTGGGCAAATAGTATTCCTAAGTAAATTACAAGGAGCATGGGCTGACAAACGCAGTTTTTAAAATTTCCATTTGCATTACAGCGGCGGCTCTAATGGAATAAGGACGGGAACGCCTAATTTAGGCGTCCCCAATTTCATCCTATAATAAAATATCAAATTCGAGTGTTTGACTCCCTACAGTTCCACCACCATCCATATATCATGGGTATTCTAATTGAAAGAAACACTCTTAGATTCAGACTAAATTACATTTATTTTATAAACTACTTGGGGCACTTCCGATCAAAAAGCCGTGATACATAGAGGTTTTTGCATATTTGCAAATAAATGATCAAGTCGCTTTACCTGGTCCGTATGATTCACAATTACACGGCCAAAGTTGAATAGTTTCTTAAAAGAAACAGCCCCCATTAATAATGAGGACAAATCTGATATTTCAATAGATAGGTCAACTTCTGCCTTTTCTTTAGGAGATAGAGTTGCTTTTCCTTCTCTGAATTTTATTACCACTCGTCTACTATTCTCTTTTATAAAACTATCAATAATGTTTAACCCTACTGTTATCGTTTCATTATTAAAAGGATATGCACCTAAATTTTCGATGAACTTTTCGATATTAATAATTCGGTACATTAAACCTACCCCAGCCCGATTCGTTTCATGATATACACTTGGAATCAAACGATCGGATCCATTTCTAGGATCTTCGACTAGGTATTCTATGTCATCATCTTGCGTAGTTAGCTCAATTCGATGAATTTGATCGCTCTGGCTATTAAAGAACGCAGATAAGCATAATAATGCTTGTGAACTTTGGTAAATCAGTTCTTTTATCACCATATTATTATGAACAAAATTCGTTTCACTCATTTTTTTAAATGAAAATACGGTATAGCCTTCCAGTTTATCTCCATTCATATAACCAATCAATTTATTATCTGGATTTTTGAATATCCCTTCGATTTCATTTGCAGTTTTCAATATCATTCCGTGTGTTTCGCTTGCATATTGATTATAGCAATCTTCTATTAACTCTTTATGTGTCACATCAAGGTTAATAAGACCTTCTTTTGTCCCACTTGCTGGAAAACTAGATGGCTTAATATGGTATTGATTCATCTTCGTTCCATAGCCAAAGCCCATTTTTCTATAAAAATCGGGTCTAAATGGATAAAGTGCAACGAGTGCAACATCTCGCTGAACAAAGTGCTTTATAAAATATTGAATTAATTCTTTAGCAACTTTTTCTTTCTTATGAAGTAAGTCAACGGCCACTAATCCTACTCCGCCTATATCTATTGTTCTGGAGTGTACATTCATCTTAAAATAATGAATTCTCATGCCACCTACTAATTTACACTCACGAAAAATTCCATAAAATTCAATCGAACTTACTTTTTCCTGTTGAGAAATGAGCATGGTGGAATATCGCTCTTTGAACTCGGCCGTATTCTGCATCGTTCCAGGATAAGCATTTACAACGATATCAACAAAAGCTGGAATCTCAGTAAAGTCTAATTTTCTAATTACACTATTCATATGTACACATCCTTATCTACACCTATTATCAAGTTGGAAATTCCTATTTAGTCATAACCACATTTTAATATATTCCAATTATAAAAATAAAATAATAGTAAATTTCTATACGATTTTGACAAAAAATGCATAAAAAAAGAATACCACTATAAAATGGCATTCTTTAATTGGTTTGCTTTTTCTTCTTAGGATCCAAAATGGAACGTAATTCCTGTATATCCTCTTCTGATAATGAGTCTTCCTTTATAAACTGGACCAACATTGATTTCAGTGCCCCACCATAAATTCGTTTAACAAAAGATTCCGCCTCCGCATGCTGGCATTCATCTTGCGAATAAAGTGGGAAAAAGGTATAAATTCTTTTTTCTTTATTTACACCTACTACACTTTTTTTGACAAGTCGATCAAGCAGGGTACGTATGGTTTTTGGTTTCCAATCTGTCCGTTCTTGAAGGCTAGAAATCACTTCATTGGCTGTTAGTGGCGTCTTTTCCCAAAGTACCGTCATAATTTCCCATTCAGACTCTGAGATAGTAGGTATTTTTTTAGACACTCAGTTCCACCTCCTTTGTCGTTCAAAAGATGATACTAACATCTTTTAATCAAGTTTTACTTAATAGATTCCCTTTTCGTGCAAAATGGATAACGTTATTTCTGCCGCCTTTTTTCCGGTGGCATTATCTTCATGTTGTATATTGGTTGCAAAGAAATACGTATTTTGCCCTTTCTCTACATATCCGATGAACCAACCGTTTATTTCATTGCCATTAACAGTTCCTGTTCCCGTTTTACCAGAAAGAATCTCCTTATTTTTTTCCTCAAGCTTAATTGCATCTTTAACAGTCTGGAAGTTTTTTTCCTTAAACCCTAGTTGATTTGTATACAAATCTTTTAATAGCTGGACCTGTTCCACTGGAGAAATTTTTAATGATGATTCTAGCCAGTATTGATTGATTCCCCCAGACATGTCAGCATTCCCATAATTGATCTGCTTAAGATATGAATAGATACTCTCTGCCTGATTTCTTTGATCCAACTCCTGAAAATACCATGTCACTGAATTTTTCATGGCCGTTGTTACAGTTTGTTCTGAATTCCAAGAATCAAAGGGATACTTTGTGCCATCCCATTTTATCGTAGAATTTTCATCAGAAATCAGATTAGACTCCAGTCCAATTAATGCACTATAAATCTTGTAAGTAGAATTCGGTGATACTCTCAAGGTGCTTTTGTCTTTATTATATATTTGATATTGATCAGCCTGGAGATCATATAAGACAAAGCTTCCATCATAGCCAGTAAAATGCTCACTAAGATCCATATAAAGGGTATTTTCATTTTCAAAATCATAATGATTGTTATCTTGAGCCATTGCAGAAATGAATGGAACCTGACTAATAACCAATACTCCTAAAATCGTAATAATCACTGTGCTTTTCAGCTTCAAAATCTTTGATTCTTTTGTAAATGAAGCAATTCGCTTTATGCGACTTTTGATTTGTTTTTTGGAGCCATTAAATTGATTGGCTAACTTAACGGTTCTCTGACTTGAAACTTTATCGATAAAATTGATGATTGTTAGCCCATATTGTCTATGACACTTTTCATCTAAGGAACTTAAAACTGCATGGTCACAAGCAATCTCACGATCTAATCTCATTTTTCGAAACGCAATCCAAATGATTGGATTGAACCAGTAAATGATTTGAAAAATGACAATCAAGTAATTCGTTGCGATATCTTTTGATTTATAGTGGTTAAGCTCATGCAAAAATATATACTTGATTTCGTCTAAAGTCAGCCATTCGTTAAAATTAGCAGGCATTACGACATAATTTCTAAAAAGACCAAATGTCATCGGGGATTTGACATGCCTTGATTCTCCTACAACTACAAGTCCCGTTATATTTAATTGTTTTTTGCACTGTTCAAACAAAAACTGCACATCTTTATTTTTCAAAGAGTCTGTTGTTCTCTTAATCTTCCTTACATCAAGCCATGCTTTTACTGCAAAAAATGTCATGACTAGCATCCCTGCGATCCATATGCTGGCTGTCATGATATTAAGATATTCAAAGTTCGTCCGGTTAACTGATACGGAATAGTCCTGTTTCCAATTTGAGTTTTGAACTTCCTCCGTAATCACAATCGAAGGGATTCTTCCGTTACTCTCGTTGACCTCCAAAGCCATATTGGAAAGTTCAAAAGGTAATAATTGAAACGGAATAAAAGGCAGTAACAATGCAATCAACAATAAAAACCATATACAATATTGCCCTTTTGCAGATAATTGCTTTTTGAATATGCTCCGCACAAACAAGATGCCGATAACCGTTAAGGAAGATACAGTTAAACAGATGATAAAGTATGTAAAAAACATCTTATTTTCATCTCCCTATCTCTGCCCGTTGCTTTCTACCTAAAGGGCAAAATCTTTCATAACTATATCCCTTTTCCCAGAATTACAACTGTAATATTCAAATGATATCACGCTAGTTGAAGTTTATCAATCTCCTCCTTCTAGTTAAATGTTCTACTTCTTGGGAATTTTTATTCTTTTAAAAAATGGGTTGACCACATTTGATTACAATTGTAGTATTGTATTACACGTGTAATCAAAATCACAGAAAGGTGGATGCTCCTTCGAATCAACTCTATTAATTCTTTAGATTTATCATTTATTAGGAAAGAGGTTATTCATTTTGAAGAAAATAACGAATACATTATTCAAACTACATACATTTAAAGGCACTCTACTTCTATCTCTGTTTATTCTAGTCATGTTAGCTGGTTGCTCCGATTCAGCAACTTCTACAGCCTCCCCATCGGAAACAAATAAAGAGAAAGAAACTACTACAGATGAGGAGTTCACACAACTTGAAAGCAAGTTCGACGCCCGCCTCGGGGTTTATGCATATGATACTGAAACAGAAAAGAGTGTCGTCTATCGAGAAGATGAGAAGTTTGCTTTCGCTTCCACTTACAAGGCGCTTGCTGCAGGTGCAATGCTTCAACAGAAATCGATAAACGAACTTGACGAAATTATCACTTACACAAAAGATGAATTAGTCACTTATTCACCAGTCACAGAAAAACATGTGGATACAGGAATGTCATTGAAGGATATTGCGGAGGCTGCTATCCGTTACAGCGACAATACAGCTGGGAATCTACTATTCAATGAAATCGGAGGTCCTGTAGGATTTGAAACAGCGCTAAGGGAGATTGGCGATATGGTTACAGAGTCTGACCGTTTTGAGCCTGATTTGAACTTTACAGTTCCGGGAAACTCTCGTGACACAAGTACACCGAGAGCACTTGCACAAAGTCTACAAACATTCGTGGTTAGTGACATTCTTCCCTCAGAGAAGCGAGCACTCATGACCGATTGGCTAGTCGGGAACACCACTGGAGATACATTAATCCGTGCTGGTGTACCTGAAGGCTGGGTCGTTGGTGATAAAAGCGGGGCAGCAAGTTACGGAACACGTAATGATATTGCCATTGTTTGGCCACCTGAACGTGATCCAATTCTTATCGCCATTCTATCTGACCGTAGTTCAGAGGACGCAACATATGATGATACCCTAATTGCGGAGGCTACGAAAATCGTAGTAGAAGCTTTAAAATAAAATGAATTCAACGGGGCAACTGGTTTAAGTACTGGTTGCTCCATTTTCCTTATTGTAAATACTTTCCCCTTGAATATATTTTTTTTATAAAAAACAAGGTAAGAACAAGGATTCGATACTATATTTATAGAATATACTTATAGATATACATATAAAGGGAAGGTGAATTAACCATGACACAAGATATTCGTCATAGTTATTATAAAGAATTAATTGATTTAAAAGATGTAGAATTGATAGAAGCACAATTTCAAAGTTTACTTGATGTTTCAATCAATTCTGTTTCTGACCTTGTAAAGTGGTTAGAAGATGAAAAGAATTTAACAATTAAGATTGCAGAGGCAATAACAGGTCACCAAGTAGACTTCTACCGAAACACCGAGGATGAAGAAATTAAAGCAACGTATCTTCACGATCAGCAAGTCATTCATCCACTTTTCATGAAATATGAAGCAAAATTAAATGAGAAGGTCTGTGAGTCTCCATTCTTTAATCAATTAGATGATAAGCGCTACGGCTTAATGCGACGAGTTCGCGAATCCAAAGTGAAACTGTTCAGAGAAGAAAATATTCCATTAATGGTAAGAGAACAAGAACTCTGTACAAAGTACAGTGAAATTATGGGAGGATTAACAGTTGAATGGGAGGGTGAAGAAAAGCCTTTTCCATTTATCCAATCCCAGCTCGACTCTCTTGACAGAAGCATTCGAGAAAAAGCGTATTACAAGATAGGTTCTGCATTTCGTCAAATTAAACCGGATATGGATGCCATCATGGACGAACTCATTCAATTGCGCCATCAAATCGCATTAAATGCCGGTTATGAAAATTATCGTGATTATATGTTTGTAGCCAAGAATCGTGAGTATAGTGTCCAAGATTGTTATGACTTTCATGAAAATGTAGAAAAACACATTATCCCAGCTTGGAATCGACTTGCCAATGTATTTAAATCAAAGCTTGGTGTCGATACTTATCGCCCTTGGGATAACACCGCGAAATTGATGAAAAAACCACCATACGCTGAGGTATCGACTCTTATGGATGGTGTTTCTGAAATGTTAGGAAAGACAGATCCCTATTTTTCAGAACGTTTCGATTACATGAGAGAAAATGGATTATTAGATCTTGGAGATCGAAAAGGAAAAAGTCCAGGTGGTTTTTGTACCTCCTTACCTGTTTCAGGAGATACCTTTGTATTTGCGAACTTTAGCCCGTCCTTTTTCTCTTTAATTGCATTAATCCATGAAATGGGACATGCGGTGAATGGGTACCTTCAATTTTCTGAACATGGACCTACTGAAGACTACCAACAGCGAATGGAAGTAGCTGAACTGTATTCTCATGGGATGGAATTGCTCTTATTGGATAAGCTAGATCGTTTTTATCCAGATGAAGAGGATTTTCACAGTGCACAGCGTGAAGAGTTAAGACGCGCATTTACAATGTTATATGGACCATTATCAGGGGACCTCTTCCAGCATTGGATGTATACGAACCCTACCCACACAGCCAAAGAGCGTGACGAAAAATACTTTGAAATCTCAAAACGTTATGGCTTAAACCCTGTTGATACTTCTGGACTAGAGGAAGAAATTGGGATGAGTTGGATTGGCACCCTTCATTATTTCGAAGTACCTTTCTATAATATTGAATACTCTATCTCGATGTTAGGTGCTTTAGAATTACTTGAGAATTATCAGAAAGACCCTAATCAAACGGTTGAAGCCTTCAAAAAAGGTGCAAGTGCGGACTACAATCAATCAATCGCAGCTATTTATAAAGAAACTGGAGTCAATTTTGACTTTTCAGAGCCGGCAGTTAAACGAATGGGTGAATTCTTAGAAAAAGTCATTCAAGATATTCGTTAACAAAGTGAACCACGTAAACAAACTTCACCCTGCAAAAAGGGCTTAGAGAGAACTTCCTCTCTAAACCCTTTTTTATGAAATGATTGTACTAAAGCTGCCAGTTTATATAACACTTAAACTCTATTTAAATGTGTATCTTTGAAATTAGTTGAATATTTCAAGCCGTACCCAAGTGCTCTATCCATCCCTATATGAGCTGACCAAATTAACCCCACTGCCAACACGAATTGATTCGTTAGGAGTAAACCTACTATTACCATCATAATCGACACACTATAAGTATGAAAAATATTATAACATTTTGCACCAACATTATTGTTAAACATATAGCCGATCATTGAAATATCAGGTGCAAACAATAAAATTAAAAACATCCACCAACTGTACTCATTATACGAATAAAGATATATACTTAACACGAAAACTGCTAGCCCTTCAATGTGTAACATCATTTTATTCATCTCTGTGTATCCCCTCACTCTTTAAAGCAGTCATTTCATATTTTATTAAATAAAGTAATTATTCATTCTCATTACTGCTCGTTACCTCAAGAATATAATTTCATAAAGTATACGTTAAACTGTTCCATTCATAACTCCTTCTTCTATTTTATTATTTAGAGAGCTCCGAGAAAACAGTACATGAGTGCAAAGATAAAAATAAATGTTAATACTGGTCCTAATACATCTTGTCTATGGGTACTTTTTCCGGACTTTAAATTTTTTAAAAAAGTAGTAAAATTAATAAACCACAAAACACCTAATAACGGTATGACAACCAAAAGCGTAATTAACATAGGATTCATTCCCACCTTCCCAAACGGTAAAGCGCTACTTATTATTGTTGAAAGATCTTTGATAGAATGTTAATCTCAAAGCAAAGTATATGTATATTTTATAAGGGGCTAATGCCATGCCTAAAATTTCTCTTGCTGAAGCTGTGAAATTAAAGAGCGTACTATCCAAAAGAATACATGAATTAGAAGAAGAAATGGATCGTCTAGCTTTTATTGACATTGAAAAAGGAAATAAGATTCCAAAACAAGTCCGTACATTAACTGATGTCGAACAAGATATTGAAGAAGTTCGAAAAGACGTTCGATTACTTGACAAACTCATATATAAAGCGAATATTGAAAACGAAATCATTTTTAATGATGAAGAATTAACAATTGTTGAAGCAATAGAACTCGCTACCCAGTTACGTGCAAAAGCTCGTAAATATAAGGTATATGGCACAGCGCCTAAAGAGGAGTTTTCTTATTCTTATAGTGAGGGTGTACCTCTAGTTAAAGTTGCGATGTTTGATCCAGAAGTATACCGGTTAAAAGGTTTAGAAATTGATCGTCAAGCTAATCGACTATCTAATCTAATTAATGCCAAAAACTACTCCATACAATTAAATTTTGATAGTGAAAAGTATTTCTAAACCTTGAAGTGGTGAGACTCCTCTTCAAGGCATAGAAGGAGATGTTCTTGTGAACTCACGTACAATTGTAATGGCAATCGGCAAACCAATAATCCAATTACCATTTACATATTTACCTGTTACCGATTACCCTCTCTAGCAATGGAAGGTCGATGACCAATCCTCCCGATAGATGTAAATCTCCTTCTATGAATCCTTCATCCTTATCGGATGGAGGATTTTTTCGGGTTGGTTAGATTTTTTAATACTAATCTACCAAGCTAATTCCTACAAAAACTCAATATTATGAATAGACGTGGTTAAATACCCAGTTTTTAAAGGATTTATATGCTTGTTCTTGTAGTGGCTTCGGGTAAGACATTAAAACAAGTGAGACGGCGCTTTGCCCTTTTGCTAATGGAGGTTGAACATACCCCCACTCACTAAGGGTAAAGCCATTTCGTTTATAAAAATCAGCTCTTCTTTTTTCGATTTCTCCCTCAGGTGGTTCAATTTCAATCACAACAGGTTTTACCTGCTGCTCGAGAAAGGCTTGAAGGAGTTTCGACCCTAAGCCTCCATTGCGGAATCTTGATTTAACGGCAAAATGCTCTAAGAAGATAAAATCAGGTCCCTCCCATGTGGCAAAAAAAGCAGCAAGCTCATGATCTTTTTCATACACATATATTTGATAATGAGGGGCAGAAAGTAAAGAACGTTGCATGTGGTAAGGCCTATATTCATCACTAGGGAAAGAATCTTCAAATAATTGATAAAGGTTTTCAAATTGGTCTTCTTGTAAAAGTGTTAACATGTGATTCTCCTTGCTGACTTGTCAATTTGTTATTATTCATGATTTTCATGTTACTATTTTAGCATAATGTGCATTGATATTTTTAACATATTAGTCTGAGTTGAATGTCAAGTTGATTCGGTCAAAAACGGGGCACCCCTATTTGTAAAAACATGTATAAACAATTATTGATTTCTAAAGTCGAATTTATCTTTAGGTACATCGAGAGAATGTCCGTTAATAATCACTGTGTCGTTATTAATCCATTCAATATCTGCTGTTTCCTCTCGATAATTCCAGTATATATTTTTTGTTTTTTTATCTTTGTTGTTAAATACTAGTTCTCCTCGTATCGAGTACGAGGTAGTAGCTCCACCGTCTACAAGATATGTCTTTAACGTGTAAGTACCTTCCGGAGAGGTCTTTTCCGTAAGATACTCTCCTGTGGGTAACCGATTCATATCAAAAAATGCCCAATACACCCCATACCCAACTAATGAAATAACTAATAATCCAATGATGATAAATACTTTTTTATATAACTTTCTTTTAACCTTTTTAAGAACCATAGTAATACTCCTCTATTACTCTCTTTTTTTCTATACCCTATTGAAAGAAACTGCCTACTAAGCAATAAATTAGATTCATTAATCTAATATTTGTATATATCTACTACCGGACTATAACCTGGATTGAATGTAAAGGGAACAAAGGTACCAAATATCCCTATACCTTCAATTAATGTTCTAGTACCTCTTTCATCTTCAAGGATTACGCCCATCTTATTTATGAAAAAATAATCGTCTCTCGTTCTATTAACGACTTTTTCCTGCGAATTATTATATAGGCAATTATCTCCAACACACTCTGTATCGTATTTACTCGCTAACCACTTATTAAATGTCTCTGTTGAGGGTTTTGATAATGGTAGAATTAAAAAAAATAGAATAATAGCTAAAGTAAAGTAAATGATTCGTTTTCTATTCATATTTCACACCCTTATTTTTAACAAAATTCCCATTAATTACATTTTACAACATGGTATTTAAGAATCCCATTAAAACTTTCAATGACTCCAATAAATAGAGGCACCCCATTCTAGGACCATAAAATTTACCCCTTTTATGATATTCTTTTTCAGAATTTAATGACTCATTACCAAATGTTTCAATCTTGTTATAAATATTAAGAAAGTGTACATGGGTTTCTTTTCCGTTGGATTAACTTTATAATGGCGGACAAGATGTTTTTTTAGAAAAAAATTATTCTTGTAGCTTTCGGAAGGAGTTTTATTATGAAAAAATTGATGTTTACATTAATAACCGGTCTAATGATTGTTGTTTTAGCAGCATGCGGAGGAAATGACGAAAGTACAGAAGCTAAAAATAATGATAAAACGAAAACAGAGGAAAATGAACAGCAAAAGGAACAGCAGAAAGCAATGGAAGAAATGCAAAAGAAACTAGAAAGACAGAAAATAGATGAAAAGAAAACCGTTGCCATCGTAAATGATACAAAAATTTTAGGAAGCGACTATAATGGCATTTTATCATCTATACAAGGACAAATGCAGCAAATGGGACAAGATCCGACTTCTAAAGAAGCGGCAGAGCAAGTAAAAAACCAAACCATTGACAGTTTAGTCGGACAAACTCTTCTCCTTCAAGAAGCAGATAAAAAAAGCTATAAAGTTTCAGAGGCAGATATTAAAAAGCGACTGGACGAAGTAAAAAAACAGTTTAAAACAGAAAAAGAATTCGAATCCGCTCTTAAAAAAACTGGCATGGATATGAAAACCCTTGAAACTCAAATAGCCGACGGACTTAAACTTAACCAGTACGTTGAGAAAGAAATTTCTGTTGGTAAAATTACCGATGAAGAAATTCAAAAAACGTATGATCAATATGCGGAACAGGGAAAAACAACTGGACAAGAAATTCCAAAGTTTGAAGAAGTAAAACCGCAAATTGAACAATCCCTGCAACAGCAAAAACAGCAAGAAAAACTCGCTCAGCATGTAGAAGAGTTAAAGAAAAATGCAAAGATTGAAATTAAGATTTAAAGGTTACACATAATAACTAAAAGGGCTGTAGTATCCCCCTTCAGACACACAAGAAGATGAATCTCTACAACTATGGAGTGTTCATCTTCTTTTTTTAATAGCGTGTTCGTTATGCTGTAGCAGCCCTTTATTTGTCTTTTTTCACTTCGTTCTTGTTATAGTTATTAGTCTTCCACATAACAAAGTGAACCACCACAATTGTAGTAATAAACCTCGGTATGGTTCATTTGTTCCACCAATCAAGAATGCCAAAATAAAGTACGATCCAAATGATATTAATTATTAATAGGAACATGGCTATTTTAAATTGTTCTATATTAGTAACTAGGAAAATTTATAAATGAATAACTTCCATTTCTAGTTCACACTTTTGGCGTAAGTGATGGCGAAAATGCATACCGACAAGTTCGAACCACTCCCTCGCGTTCAGCCAGCCAAAACCTTCATGTTTTACTTTGTAATTGGGATTAATATCATCTACTCTAGATTCCGATTGCCTCAACCTTTCCATCACCTGATCTAACCGACTCATAAGTTCTTCTTTACTATCTGAATTGTTTGGTGGAGTATTTAGTTCGTCCGGCAACTTGATTTTAATGGGTGGAAACCCTCCAATTTTATATAATTCTTCACCAAAATCCGTTTTTCCAAGCATTTGCTCTTCCTTTGATTTTGCACAAGCTTCCACATTGTCAAGGTACTCTATTGCAACTAGAATCACATGATCGTACATTTGACCAATGGACCAAACCCCTTTAGCCGATATATATCTTAGTTGCTCAAGTGTATAATTTTGTAGATCGCTTTTATATGTTTCAATCAGTTTTAAAGCACTCAATCAATCACTCCTCTATCATGTCTTCCATCTTATATTACTTGATTATTAAGAATATTTTCACCCTATATTTTGTTATTCATGAAACTCCTTCTTTAGTACAACAAGAAAAAGCTGCCTTCGTGACAGCTCTAATAATCAACCTTTGTAGTTTAAGAAGAAGCAAGGATTCTATCACTTTATTCAACTAAACTTCTCGGTTGCTTAAAAAAAAGGGCCTTAATCCTTATTGGATCAACGCACCCGATATATTTTTTCTGAAGTATATAGTACTGATTCTTAACATGTAATTCAGTCTTTTTTCTTTTTTTAAAATTAGTTCCATATTATTATTGTTAATCATACTACCTGTTACACGAGTGGGAACTGACCACCAATTATTTAAATTTAATTACAATTTTTCCTTTGGCATGGTTTGTTTCACTTAACTCATGTGCTTTTTGTAGCTCTTCTGCGGAAAAACCAAATACACTACCCACTTGAGGCTTAAGTATTCCTTTCTCAAGTAATTCACCTATTTCACTTAGCTGTTTACCATTTGGAGTTAACCAATAAGAGCTTGCCGTTACTTGGTGCTTTTCTATTAATGCTGAATCGGGTTGTCCGGCAATCGTTACTAGTCTGCCACCAGGTTTTAATATTTTGAAGCTTTTATTCAAAATCTCGCCACCCATTGTATCAATAACTACATCATAATCACTTAATACTTCTTCAAATTGTTGTGTACGGTAATTAATGAATTCATCTGCACCTAGCTTTTTTACATATTCCTCGTTTTTTTCACTCGCTGTTGTAGCAACATAAGCACCTAAATGTTTTGCCATTTGAATGGCCAAACTGCCTACACCACCAGCTCCAGCGTGTATGAGTACTTTATCTCCTTGCTTGACTTTTGTTTTATCCACTAAACACTGCCAAGCGGTTAGGCCAGCTAATGGAATAGAGGCAGCTTCTTCAAATGTCAAGTTACCTGGCTTTTTGGCAAGCAATTCTTCATCCACAATTGTATATTCCGCATATGTACCTCTAGGGGTTGTATCCGGTCTCGCGAACACTTCATCCCCGACTTGAAATACCTTCACTTCATCTCCAACTTCAACTATCTTACCAGCCACATCCCAGCCAAGAATTATAGGGAATGGCCAATCAAGCATCTCCTTCAAATAACCTGCACGTAGCTTCCAATCAATTGGATTAATGGAAGTTGCATAAGCCTCAACAAGTACTTGGTTTGGTTTTATTTCTGGTTTCGGTAGCTCCTGCTCTACTAGCACATCTTTACTACCATATTCATTTATGACAACCGCACGCATGAACAGCACTCCTTTTTACAAAATATAATCCAGCTTATTATTTGTTTCCTCCTGGAAAGTCATTCCTTCACGTCAGAGTCTGATTTCTGACGATTATAGATACTAATTTTATACCAGACAATTAAATATGTTTATGGATTCTAAAGTTTAATTAACCCGGTTTGTTCAAAAAAAATAGGAAGTGCCGCAGCTCCTTCCTTTGTTAAGTAAAGCATCTATTAATGAAATACAAAATATTTATATTAAACTTTTTCAAATTCACCACGAACAACCCGGCTCATATCAATAACTTTAATCATTTCATGATATAATTCTTCAATTCGCATATCCGAGTCAACTTTTCTCATAACTGTATCGTGGTGATGTTTATTATTAAAAGTAGAAACTGAGCACATCAAGGTTTCATTTTCATGCAACTCCACCGATGCCTCCATCCCTTTACAACCATAGATACCATCAATAAAAGTGCTCTGGAACGTATCATCTTCAAGAGCTCCATATTCCTTGTAAATAAGAGCTGCTTTTTTGTTAATTTCTATAAATCTATCCTTTTTAAGGTTCAGAACTGGGTATAAATATAATACATTGTACATAAAAATCATCCTTTCTGCTCTTAAATTCTTACTTAGGTTCCACTTTCCTATATGATTAATGATTACACATGCCCCAAATAGCTCCTTGTTATGTTCGGCATAATGATGGTACCGTTTTTGCTATGTTTTTCAAATAGTTTCGTTAATGCCGTAATGAAAGGATCATACTCCTTGTCAGACCTCTTTGGAGAATAGGAAGCAGATAAGTACCTACCCAGAAACCCATCTAAAGTAATGTGTAAGTCATTGTGAAAGTAGTTAAGATCATAATTACCATCTTTAAAAAATTGATGAAAAGGAATCGGAGCTTCTTCCGTACCACCACTAAATCCATTAAAATTCGGACAATACTTTTTACAAACATCAGCGCATTCCTTGTTTATATCACTTGACCCATCCCGGCTATTCCAAACAAGGGCCACTTTAGCGCCCTCTTTCAAAATCCGCTGACACTCCAATCTGAACTGCTCAAACTGAAACCAGTGAAAAGCCTGTGCGACCGTCACTAAATCTACACTCTTCTCATCTAAAGTTGTGTTTTCAGCCGTGGCTTTAACCGAAGTAAAACGGGAAGTAGGCTCTACCATTTGTTCCGCCACTTTTCTCATGTCATCATTGGGTTCCACTCCGATTACCGTGTATCCCCTTCCGAGTAACTGCCTGCTTAATATTCCAGTTCCCGATCCAATATCTGCAATTATACTTTCCTCATTCAAGCCAGCTTCAGAGACTAAATATTCAATATACTCACGTGGGTAGCTGGGACGATATCTCGCATATATCTCAGCTTTATCAGTGAATTTATCAGTCGATTCCATCAAACATCTTCTCCTTTTGGAAATTTATGCCTTACAAATAATACTTCCTATTCAATAAGTATAAAGATTACTGAATGGATTTATGGTCGTTGAATAAATGTTGATCTATCATGTTTGAATATTGGGCCGCAACGAGGGATGAACCCGTACTATTTAAATGAACGCCGTCTAACGTTAGGTGAAGTCCTCGTTTTTTTGATAACCGGTCGATGCTAGTTGGATTTTTATAAAAGAGAACATCCATCATCACTCTCATAACGTTGATACTGAGGTAATCTGAACTAGTAACATTAGAAAGGTGTTTCGAGAATACGGAATGAAAATCTAAGAAATTTACATTTGAACGATCTCTTGAGAGGGATTGGATGATGGAGGTTAAACTTTTTATTTCTTTATCATTTTGTGAAGTTTCACCCACTAAAGCTGGCGAAACCGTAATTACGCGTTTTGAAAATGAAATAACCATGTCTAATACTTTACTGTAATACTCTCTAAATTCCTCAGGATCTTTTTCAACAGGCTGTGCTTGGAACTTCAACAATTTAGAATAAACATCATTGACTCCAATCCAAAGGAAAATAAGATCATAATTTGTATCTAAATTTAATTTGGTTAGACGTGTATGCAAACTTTTAACTGTTTCCCCTGGTTTACCAAGATTATCAAAAGAAATACTTGGATAGTTTTCTTTTAAACTATTCACAAAAGACACACCTGGACGACCTTCTGTTAAACTATCACCTATTAGTCCGATTTTCATTGTTTAATGCCTCCTTTTTGGGCATAACATCCGTCATAATTCTATTTCTAGCGTTCCCTTTCACCTGCCTTTTCCGGGAGTCGGGTACGATTAAGTACGCTTGCGTTCCCCTTTTACCTGCATCTCCCCAGAATCGGGCACGATTCGAACGCTTGCGTTTCCCTTTTACCTGCATCTTCCCAGAATCGGGTACGATTCATACGCTTGCGTTCCTCTTTTCCCTATCCTAGAATCGGGCACCAGAGGAACAGTCATTGTAATTCTACAAATATCGTTAATCCTTCTGAATGTATGTCACCAACTAATTTCCACAAGTTACCCTTCATTTCCTTCCACTTACTGTAATTTTACAGACTGGAAAGGAAATTCAACATACAATTAGTTAAGAAAGTCACAGGGAGGAGGTAATAAAACATATATTGACAGACATCAAGAGCTGAATCGAATATACTTTAAGTGAAAAGAGGTGTCTGAAATTTGAAACTTATTCTAAATATTGATAAAGCATTTGAAGAAACAAGAATTACCATTGAAGGGCCAGAGTTAGATGAAAATATTCAGGAACTGATTGATTTCATCTCTGGAAGGGAGCAACAATTTCTTGTAGGAAAAAAGGGAGACATGCAGCATATTCTCAAACCGGATGACGTTCACTATTTTCATACTGTAAATGAAAATGTTATCGCTGTCACACAAGCAGATTCTTTTATATTAAAAGAAAAATTATATGAACTCGAGGCCATGCTACCTACTAAAAAGTTTATCCGCATATCAAAATCGGTAATCGCTAATCTGAATCAATTGAGTCGTTTTGAAGCATCGTTCAACGGTACACTCTGTGTTTACTTCAAATCAGGAAAGAAAGAATATGTGTCTCGCACCTATGTCCCCACGATTAAGGAAGTTCTACAATTGAATAGGAGGAAGTAGTATGAAAACTTTTATAATCCGTAGTTTCATCGGTATTTTCTTCGGAGGATTTATAGCGGTATTAACCACCGATCTTTTTATCCTTTTTGGAGGAAACGAAACGATAGATGGAACGTTATTTCTTAAAAACTCAGTAGGTTCTGTACTCTGTGGGTGGTTATTTACAGTGAGTTCCATGTACTTTGAAAATAGGTATTTGAAGCTTTTCCAACAGACCATTCTTCATTTCTTAACCGTCACGATCCTATACCTCATCTTAGCTCTCACAATCGGATGGATCCCATTTACTATTGAAAATATCTTACTAGCAGTCTTAATTGCCATTGTCGTCTATACAATTTTCTGGATTGCATTTTACCTTTACTTCAAAAACCAAGCGCGGAAATTAAATGAAGATTTAAGGAAACTATGAGATTTAATACAAAAAGTACCTTTTATTAAAAGAGCAACTTCTAAATAGTTGCTCTTTCACATTTATTTTAACTAATCTATATTGCGTCATATTCTAGCCTTCGGAATGATATAAGTTTTTGTTAGCTAAAAAACATCATCAAGACAGAAGGAAATAATGTTGCAACAATCAATAGTAGCACTAAACCAGTAAACATATATGTAACATATTTCTTTCTATCTACACCCTCTCTTAATTCCCACAATCCTATTGTAATAAAATATAAACCTATCATAGAAATTATTACGGGTAACAGAACAAAAATATTCATCTATCAATCCCCTTTTTATTTATGTATATCCTCACAAATCATATTTAATATTAACACTCTCCCCTGGTTTTTTAATAGAATTTTATTAGACATTTATCGGATCATCTGGAGTATAGGCGACTTGCGCAATCTGTTTTTCGCCATTTTTTTCAAATACCTTATATTCCTTCATCCCAATTTTCTCAGCTACCTTTTGTGAGGGTATATTTTTAACTGTGGTATACGAAAAAACCTTGGGATAATGTAAAACCCTAAATGCATAATCCTTGCATGCAAGTGCGGCTTCTGTTGCATACCCTTTATTCCAATAGTCCTTAATAATATGAAATCCAATCTCTGGAACCGTTTCGTTGTCAATTTTTTGCATGGTGATTCCACAATCTCCAATAAACTTTTCTCCATCTTTTAAAATTACGGCCCATAATCCATGGTTATACTTTTCATAGTTATCCATATTCCATTGAATCCACTTTTCCACCTTTTCTAAGCTAAAAGGCTCTGGATAGTATTTCATAGATTCTGGGTCAGTAAGAACCTTCGATAACTCATCAATATCTTTTAAGACCAGTTCTCTTAAGTACAATCGCTTCGTTTCCATTATTTTCAATATGATCATCCCTTGTTTTTCTACCATTTGCGTTTACCTATTTATAATAGAATGTTACAATATTATTCTTACAAATCGCCCGTTAGATCGTAATCTATTATAAAAATTTCATCGGTATCCTACAGGTTTTGGGCTTCCATGAGTTCATATATCTTACGAGTTGTGTTGACATTTCTTACTGTTATTTGCTTGTATATCTTTGTTCCAATGATCTTTGACATTCCACTTTTGTTTGCATTTTTCTTTTCAATAGACCATAGAATCGCACCGGGGACATATTTCACCGTGTCAATCGTTGGTTTAATCACCAAATTCTCAAGGACAGTTTCATCATCAATTTCATCCCATAAAAACATAACATCACTTTTCATGTCTTTGTCATTTTTCCATGTGTCAGGGATTGCATGAATGATTCCTCTGACATCATCGATACTTCGAACTACTACCTTTATACGTAATCCAAAATCATCATGGATTGCTTCTTCCAAAATACGTGATAGAATTGTTTTGGATGAGTCATTAGATGAAAAAATAATATTACCAGTATTGATGTAGGTTACTACATCCTTCATCCCGACTTGTTCGAAGGTTTGTTTAAGCAACTTCATATCAATTTTATTGTTTCCACCCACATTAATTCCACGAAGAAGAGCGATATAAACCATAGCCATCTTCCTTTCGACTTTTATTTTGTTTACTATTTCTCTAAGCGTCTCCAAGTTTGAATGAGCCAATCTGCCAAAACAGTCTCCTCTTCGAATTGCGGATAATGTGCAGATTTTTCAATAACCATAAAATCATTACTTGAGGTTTTAACCCTCCGTTTGTTCAATCAACCCTTTATTTTTCCCAAAGCTCAATCAGTCTGCCTTCAGGATCTTTAATCCAAATAAACGCACCATAATCACTCGTCTCTTTTTCCTTTTCAAGTGGTACACCCATTTGATTAAGATGCTTAATCGCCTCGTCTAAATTATCGACTTGGAAATTTAACATTACTTGCTGTTCTAGTGGAAAGTAAGCGTCATCTTCAGTAAAGAAAGAAAAAATCGTTTCATTACCTGGTTCCGGTTTAATTATTGTCCCATTCCAACCTTCAAAATCTAAATTCAAGACCTCACTGTACCACTTTTTGATTGCATCTACATTTTTAGTTCTCCAAAAGATTCCCCCGAAACCCTTTATCATCATAATAAAATTGCTCCCTTCCATAACCTATTTCTTTTATCAGTTAGTTTCAACATACTGGTGAATTAATTCTTCTTGAATAATCCTACCACTTCCAATAGGCATAATAAAATCCCGTTAACAACAATGGATTAATGGGAAATTAAACTTACAAAAAGAGTCTTGCAGTCCAATTCTAAACAGGTTGTGCGCTAAAACCTAGACTTCGGCTATGGGGTATAGACAAATTGGTTTTGCCTCTCCTACTTGTGTGGACAAAGTTGCAACCAAATTTTAGTTATCGGCCATAAATTTGAATTATCGGCCATGAATATTATTTATTAGCCGTATTTTTGGTTTATCAGCCATATTTTTGGATTATCGGCCATAAATCGATTCGATGATATGTTTTTTAAGAATCATTCTTTCATTTGTGCTTATACATTTTGGTTATACCTTGCATCTAAAACAGAGGAATCCTTTGGTAAACGGACCTTAACTAATTCTGCAAAATATTCGGCTCCAATCGATAAGATCTTATCATTAAAGTCATAGCGTGAATTATGAAGTGGAATATTGCCGACTCCATCGGCATCATCACCATTCCCTATAAATACAAAACACCCAGGAATCTTTTCTAAAAATGCACCGAAGTCTTCAGAAACCATCCACGGTTGACAATTTCCATCCACATTCTTTTCATCAACTACATTTTTGGCTGCTTGTACCGCAATCTCAACACATTTTTCCCAGTTAACGGTTGGTGCGAATTCATGCGTATATTCAAATTGACACTCCGCTCCATTTAGTTTGCAAATTCCTTCACTGATCGTTCGCATTCGTTCCTCAAGTAACTTTTGAACCTCTGGCGTATAACTTCTCGTATCCCCTTTAATCACAACATTTGTTGGAATCGCATTGCGAATTCCATCTGTGATGAATTCAGTACACGAAATGACCGCTGGAACATTTGGATTCATATTACGAGAAATAATGGTTTGCAAAGCAAGAACAATTTCAGATGCAATCACGATTGGATCTTTCCCCATATGAGGACTTGATGCATGTGAGCCTTGACCTTTAATACGGATCACAAAGTTATCTTCGCTTGCCATTATTCCTCCAGCTCGAGTTGAGATGGAACCAGCTGGCATTCCTGGCATATTGTGCATGCCATAGATCTCATCTACTGGAAAACGATCGAATAATCCATCTTTCATCATGGCAAAAGCACCTTTACCCGTTTCTTCTGCGGGTTGAAAAATAAATCGAACGGTCCCATTGAAATTTTTGCGCTCCGTTAATAGCTTGGCAGCACCCAAAACTGTTGCCATATGTCCATCATGACCACACGCATGCATTTTGCCTGGATTTTTAGAGGAGTATGGATGTTGTCCTACCTCTGTTAGATTAATCGCATCTATATCTGATCGAATCCCAATGATTCCTTTCCCAGCACCAACTGTAAGATTAGCAACGATCCCAGTACCTCCAATATTCCTGTGAACCTCTAATCCCATTTCTGTTAGGACTTTAGCAAGAAAATCAGACGTGTTTTTTTCTTCAAATGCACTTTCAGGATGAGAATGAAGATAGTGCCTCCACTCAATAAGCTGTTTTTCAAAATCTTCGCTTTTCAACGTAACCGCACTCCTTTTCAAAAATAATTAGAAAGATGGATATGCCCCATCCCATACTACTTTTCGATAATGATCGGGATCCGTGTCACCTTCCGTGCTGATAATTAAAATTTTTGAATCTTGATTTAGATTCAATGCATTTTTCATATCAATGAGCCTACTATTTTGTACTACTAAACTAACGAATCCTATACCCACTGCTGCACCGGATTCACCCGATACAATACGTGGGTCATTACCTAGTGGGGTTGCAAGAATTCGCATTCCTCGTGATGCGGCATAGTCTGGGCAAGAAACAAACACTTCTGCATAATCTTTTAAAATACCCCAAGACGTTTTACTTGGTTCTCCACATGCTAAACCCGCCATAATCGTATCCAATGCACCTGTTACGGCATGAGGCTTCCCGTCTCCCACTCTCATCGATTGGTATAAACAATCCGCTTTATCTGGCTCCAGGATAACTGTCATAGGGCGCTCATCTCCAAATTTCTCTACGAGATATCCGAGCATGCTACCTGCAAAAGAACCTACACCAGCTTGTAAAAATACATGTGTTGGTCGATCAGCATAAGCTTCAGCAATCTGCTCCATTGCTTCATCTATGATTGTTAAATAGCCTTGCATAATCCACGCAGGAATTTCTTCATATCCATCCCAGGCTGTATCCTGTACCAAGACCCAGCCATTTTCTTTAGCCTGTTGGTTTGCCAATCTGACCGTATCATCATAGTTTAAATCTGTAATAAAAGCATCTGCTCCTTCTTTGCGAATATTAGTGAGCCTGATTTCCGAAGAACCTTTTGGCATATATACAACAGATTTTTGACCTAGCTGGTTTGCAGCCCATGCAATTCCTCTACCATGATTTCCATCTGTTGCTGTTACAAAAGTAATATCACCCAATTTTTCTTTTACTTTTTTACTTCTTAATTGTTCAAAAGATAGCTCTGAGATATCTATGTTTAATTGTTCTGCTAGATAGTTACCAACCGCATAGGAACCACCTAATACTTTAAAAGCATTCAATCCAAATCGGTAAGATTCATCTTTAACCCAAATATGACGTACTCCAAATTGTTTAGACAACCCATCTAAGCTGTGAAGCGGAGTTACTTGATATTCTGGAAAGCTCTTATGAAAATTTCGTACCTTTTCAATGACTTCCCGACTCATAAATGTTGCAGATGCTTTCTCTGAATCTGTTTTTCTTGTATTATCATTTACTAAATATTGAATTTCGGATTTGCTATCTGTTACATTAGTCATTTTTAATCTCCTTTCAACGTGGTGCCTGCTAGTTTACTAACTACATCAAGTAATACATTGGCTCCCGCTGCCAAGTCTGTATCTTGTGTAAATTCTTTGGATTGTGACTAATCCCATCGATACTTGAAACGAAAAACATTGCAGTAGGGTACACACTGCCATCATTTGAGCATCAGGTCCCGCTCCAGATGTCATTCGTTTTGATTGGAGTCCACGACCTTTCGTAGCTTTTTCTATGAGTGTAACGATTGTTTCATCGAAAGTGACTGGCTGAACACGTACTAGTCGTTCTGTTGTACTAGAAACTCCTTTAGATGCTGCTAGCTCTTTAAGATAGTTTGCAAGTGCTTGCTCTTCCAGTCTCTGCTCGTCTGGATCACGCAAAACAGCAGTGAATGTCGCAAGAGATGGAATTAAGTTCACTTAGGTTTAGCCTCGAATTATTTCCTTCACCCAGCTTATTCCCTCATTAACAAATGCTTCTGTTGGATTTGAATGGGGCGTATGTTCAAATATAAAATACACACCCGAGCTTTTTGACAGCTTATAAATTAAATCACTTACTTTAAAATGTGTATTGTCTATTTCATGAGATGGATGAACGGGTACCCATATGTATTTATGATAATGAAACTCTACATTATGTAAATGAACGACCTTTATATGCTTTTTCCACTTCCCTATATAATCTAACACCTTATCACCAGTGGCTAATAAGTAATCCCCAATATCTATGCAAAGTTTGATTCCATACTTTTCCCAAACCTCAATTGGAAAATGATCAAGAGCTTTTATCCCAAACGCAGACCGATTAAAACCTAGTTTTGGTTCGCATACGATCGTTATAGAATACTTTTCCTGCAGGAAATGTAATCTTTTTAATCCATTTTCAATAATCTCAGTCGTATCTAGGTCTTTTTCTTCTTTAAAATAAGGAAAGTGAACTAATATATATTCAGCTCCTAATTGGGACATATATTTAACTTCGGATTCAAACTGTTCCCAGGCATTTTCCGGTTCATAATGTACTTTTTCCAGCAAATCATATTTACTTTGATTTCTATACAAAGGAGAATGAAGCCCAAATGTAACATTATTCTTATGTAAGAGTTCTAAGAAATGATGTAAAGACTCTTCGCTCGGAAACTCACCAATTTCAATATGACTAATATTCTTATTTTTAAATAATTGAGGGAATTTATCCGTTTCTGTCATAATGACACTTCCTGAAAGTCCTATACAGCTATTCATTTTTTCACTATTCCCTCCTCCAGTAGTTAAGTCATTTAGTACTGATTTATTTTCTTTTGATATTTACTATGTCCATCGGTAATACCAATTAGTTCAAAACCATTGTTCTTGTAAAAGTAATTAAGTCTACTATTTTCTGCAACACAATCTAACTTAAGGTGTTCTTTATCAATTGCATTGTCTTGTATCCAAGTCAATATACTTTTACCTACACCTTTCTTCATATATTCTGGAATAACTGCAATTCTATGTAGATAAAGAGATTCTGAAGAATGATCACTTCCCCAAATATGTCTATCCCATTCACTTTGTTTAGCTAATAATGTGAAGGTAGCCACAATTTCCTTATCTTTCAATACAATGTATGTTTCTTGATTATGAATAGCTTGTATAATCTCTTCATCATCACCACCATCTAATAGATACCTCCATTGGTTTATTTCATTATCTTTCATCCACTGAGCTACCTGTTTTAACATTTTAATAATCTCACTACTATCGTCATTTGTAGCCATTTTTATCATAAAACCATCGAAGTTTTCCAATCTCATTGTTACCTCCGTATAAATTTCTTTTTTTATCTATACCTTATAAAATTAGTAGATCCTTGATTTGTACTTTTAATCGTTGATTGGTAAATAAATCTGTACTTCTTCTTCACCTTCACCCATAGGGTGATAAGTCTCGATTATATAAGAATGGCTGTCTCTTTGATAACCTTGTTCTGCTGCCCAATTCAATAAATTCAAATGCAGTTCTCCCAATTTTGTGATATTCCCCCGTGTGGTTATGTACCGATTATTTGTCTCAATATATTCCATTCCTGTTGGTATTTCATCTGATTTCTCACGTACTATTAATCCTACATAATAATGGCCAATCTTATGATCCTCGTCCTTTTTAGGCTCAAATAAAGCAATTTCTGTCTCCGTTAGATTTTGAATTTCGTTTGAGCGATTTAATAGTTTTTTTGCAAGTAAAGGTACTTCGTTTCCAAAGTTAATAAACTCCCCACAACCTTTTAATCCAACAAGCTTAAATTCCTTCCTAACCATCGTAAACGACATTGTAATCTCTCCTATCCCTGGTTAAATTCCAGATTATCCTAATTTTACATATTCAATAAAAACTCCTTACTTCCTGCATTGAAGTAAGGAGTTTATACTGATTTATATCACTTGTCTGATTCTTGGAAGGTCGGGGATATTGCACGCGCTTTGGAATAACATCACTTGGCTGTTATTAGTTGGTTGGGGGTACTCCAGATGCTTTGGAATTACACCACTTTCTTGATATTAGGAGGTTGATAGTACTCCAGGCGCTTTGGAACATCTACACTTTCCTGTTTTCAGGAGATTGTTGATACTCCAGGCTATTCCTCGTACTTTGAAAAATCAACACTAACCAGTAACTGTGCTTTTCACGTTTTCATTGTAACCATCACTCTAATCCACTCAACAAAAAAAATCACAGGCTTCCATCTCACCTGTGATGTTCAATCTAAAAATTAATACTTCAACCCATGCCCTAGCTTGTAAACATTACCGTCACTGTCTTTATATGCGTAAGTCATTCCGGCTGGCATGTATTTGTCTTTGTCATATCCTGGTACGTCATTAGGGGAAACACATTCGCCATTTTGGTAAACAGCAATGACTTCCTCACTTGCCGGTAACGTTAATGGTAAGATACCAGATGGCTTATGATTGCCTGCAATCACTTCAAGTTGTGCATTGTAGAATGTATCGTATCCAGCAACTAGTGCGTCTGCCATTGGTTCTACATTTCCTAAAATCCAAGGAAGAATAATATTTACGCTCATCACTACTTTACCGCCGCGGCGATGCACACTGTCAACTACTTCTTTTAGATGGTCTAATCCACTTAAAGTAGTTTCCTGATATAATGTACCATCAATCGCAGAGTTTACTTTATCCTCACATATCTCAAGCTCTAGTAAGCCAGGTGTTGCATTAAAATAGGAACCGGATTTTGGTTGTAAGAACAGAATGGCTGTGTCAGCTTCTTCATAGCTGTTTGTTAGCGTAAATAGTCCAAAATCATTCGCTTCTTTTCTCGCTTTTTCGGTATAAGAAGTTGCTCTTTCTTGCTCTTTATGGAACACTTCAATATACACTTTTTTACCTTCCAGCTTGTCCGTTGTGAGTGGCAAGGTTTCGTTAGAATTTTTCAGTACGGTTACTGATTTTTTATGCGCTTCGTATGCAGTATCCCAATGTGCTTTTGTGCTGACAACCTTAGTTGCAATTGCTGGGTCATTGTATGTGCGGTCATCAAATAGACCTAAAGCAAACATTTCTGTTAAGAGACGTTCATTTGACTCATTGATTCGTTTTTCACTGATCCAACCCTTACTAATCGCTAATTTCAGATTTTCAATATCGTTCGTATCAGCAATCAAATCGGTACCTGCATTGATCGCTTTAGCAAAGCGCTCTCCTTCACTGCTCTTTTCCATTCCCCAACTCATGTTATTAATAATTCCACTATCACTATTCACATAGCCCTTAAATCCAAGCTTTCCACGAAGGATATGGTCAATGAAATAACGATTAAACGTAAATCCAACTTCTTCGAATGGGATTTCCTCCCCTTCAAACTCCTGAACCACACTCTTCTTTATACTCGGAATCGAGTAATACGGCATAATGGATGATGTTCCATGTTCTGCTGCTGCTCTAAATGGCGGAAGATGGTATTTTTCTAAACTGCCCGGAGTTGGGTATAGATTCCATTTCCCTTCCTCATAGTGAGGGTCAAAGCCATTTTCTCTCGCTCCCCCGCCAGGGAAATGCTTAGTTGTCATTGCTATACTATCTTTTCCTAACGTTTCTCCTTGGAACTCGTCAAGGATACGCCCAATTACATCAGCAATAAACTCTGGATCTTCTCCAAACGTTCCATACGTACGTTGCCATCTCGGATCGGTCACCACATCTGCCATATACATATAGCCTTTTCTTAAGCCAGTGGCATTCCATTCTTTTCGGGCTATACTCGCAAATTCACTAATAAGGGAAGCATCTCCACCATTTTCAATATCGCCCTTTGCGGCTGCTGCCAATCCTAATGTTCCGGGCCATGTAGAAAAGATACCAATCGCATCATTCATACCGAAGACGGCTTCACCATTCTCATTTCTTGAGTTCGATGCAACAAGTACAGGAATCCCTAAGCGTGTTCCTTCTGCTACTTCATTCATCGAGTTAACCCATTCTGCCATTTCTGCTGGACTGAAGTTATCTCTTAAAATGAAATGTCTTAGATGTCTGTTTTCGATCGTATGAGTCGTTCCGTATACCTTGCTCGTAGCGAAAATCGTTTCTCCTCTTTCGATAATACTTTCATCTAGAACGCCATCATGACTAGTCTTGCTTTTATCCTCCTGGGCAAGTCCCATTTTCCTAGAATTGATCAGCATCATACCGATTTTTTCATCGATGTTCATCAACGAAACAAGATTTTCCGCACGCTCTTTAGGGGTTAAACGCCAATCTTCATATGGATCAAGCTTGCCATTATTATTTAAATCTTTAAATTTCAAACCCTCATGTTCAATTAGTTTCTTCGTTCTAACTTGTAATTCAGGTTGTTTTTGCATGTAAATTCCTCCTCATAGGGGTCAATCGATTTTTTTGCTATGCATCTAGTTTCATAACAGCATCATCATTTGCCTCAACATTCCCCGTTTTGATTGGTTTCACTTCTACATACTCCTGTGTGTTGGTAATCACGATAGGTGTTTTCAAATCATATCCAGCTGCTTTGATCTGTTCGATGTCAAATTCAATAAGTATGTCTCCTTTTTTCACTTCATCCCACTGCTTTACATGGGAAGTAAAATACTTGCCTTTCAGCTGGACCGTATTTACACCAATATAGATTAAGATCTCAGCCCCATCATTCGATGTAATTCCAATCGCATGTTTGCTTGCGAATAATGTGGTTACAACTCCATCCACTGGAGAAATGATTGCCCCTTTTGTTGGTTCAATGGCAATCCCTTTTCCTACAACTTCTGTTGAAAAAAGTGGATCCGCTAATTGATTTAATGGAACGATTCTACCTGTTAATGGACTTGCAATGATTTCTTTTTTTACATCGCTTAGTCCAAATACTTTATTTGTCTTTTCAGCAACTGCTAAGTCATGCTTGCCTTCATAACCAAATACAAGAGTTAGCATCATTGCGATCAATAAGGAAGCGAACACACCTATTGTGAAAATCCCGATTGGCGAAAATACAGGAATGGATAAAAAACTTGGGAGTGCAAATGCCGTTGCAGATACGCCTAGTGCTCCGTTGATTGCCCCACCAACTGCCCCAGCTATCCCAACGTATAACATGGTTCGTTTATAACGGACGAGAATGCCATATGTGATAATTTCTGTTGTCCCTGCTAAAGCACTTGGCAAAAGCCCTGACCCAGCAAGTGTTTTCAATTTTTTATCTTTCGTTTTAAAGAATACGCCAAGCCCCATACCGATTTGGGCAAATGGTGCCGCTGCTGCCATCGCGATAATTGGATCAAGACCTGATGCACCAAGATTAGCAATGGCAATTGGAATCACTGCCCAATGAAGCCCCAATATCGTAAGGAAAGACCATGCTGCTCCTAACACAGCTCCTGTAACTAATCCACTTTGACCACTTAAAAATTGAATAATGAATGCTAAGCCCTGACCAACATATGTCCCAAATGGACCAAAAATAAGGATCGTTAATGGTACGATAATCAGTAAAGAAATCATCGGATTGATAAACATCTGTAAGTCTTTATAAATCACTTCTTTCAAAAGCTTATCTAAAAACGCATATATCGATGCAGCGATTAAAATGGGAAACACGGTTGAAGAATAACTGGCCAATAAAACCGGAATCCCTAAAAATGAAACATCCTGTGCCTGTGAAGTGACTAAACTCACATAATTGGGTTCCAATAATGCTGCCCCAATTGCTGCTCCCACAAATCCATTCGCCCCGAGTTTGTTTGCCATTGTAAATCCGAGGAATATAGGAAAAAAGTAAAAAACAGCATGTCCAGCAGCAGAAAGAATTGCGTAGGTACCGCTTTCAGCGGAAACCCAACCTAATGACTTTAAAATAGACAATAAAGCCGAGATTAAACCCGAACCGGCTAGCACACCTAAAATGGGTGCAAAACTTCCACTTATTGCCCCTAATAGTTTATTCACAACTGTTTCCTTACTCTCTGCAGTAGTATCATTGTTTTTCAAGGTTATGTCCTCCTAGTGTGATTTCATTACTGGGTAGTACTTTGATTTAAAATTCATCATAGAGGAAAAAAAGACGTAGATTCAGACTAACTTCATAAGATGTCAAATACCCCTATTAAAATCTCCAAAGACAGGGCTTTCATTTACAAAAATTTTGTGCTTAGATAAGGCTTTCATTTCCTCTAAGACTTCTTGTTTCTTAGATTATAGTGATATAATATCAAGGAATTATATGAAATAAATTGGTTATTTTGCTGATAATATTGTATATCTTGCTGTTATAAAAGGAGCAAATTATGAGAGAATCGACATTTATGCCAGTATTGAATGAGAATTTTGAGGTTTATTATTGGAGTAAAAAATATAAATCCCATGATTGGGGGAGAAAGCCTGATAAGTCATTAGAGAATTATTCTGAAATAGAACCTTTATTCCGCTTGCATAGTCATGACTCCATGGAGATTCTTGTTTTCTTAGGTGGTGAATGTAAATTTTTTTGTGAAGGACAAACTTATTCACTAACCAAAGGGGATGTTGTCATCATTCCCCCTTACGCTGTGCATAAAGCAGAAGTAAGTGATTTCGACAACTATGAAAGAATTGTATCGACCATCAGCAAATCATTATTGGCTGATTTCTTATCGGTTTCTCCTTTCATGAGTGATAGCATTATCCATCATAAAACGCAGGGTTCTTATGTTGTCCATTTCCACACCAAAAGTTTGAAGGAAATACTCTCGCTTTTCCAAGAGATTAGTGATCGTATAAAACACAATCGTGAATCTTATTCATTTGCATCACATTATTTAATATTCCGAGCGATGGAAATTATCTTAAATCCAGCTAGTAGTAAGCCTACGAATAGTTTAGACGGTGGTGAGGATCAACGTATAACCTCCATAATTAAATACATAGAGGAACATTTGACGGATACAGAACTGAATTTAGACAACGTCTCAAGTCATTTTCATTTAAACAAGTATTATTTTTCCCATTATTTTAAAGAAAACATGAAAGTACCGTTTTATCGTTATGTATTATTGAAACGACTTGCTACCGCTGTTGCCTTAATTAAACAAAATGAGCTCTCAATCGAAGAAATTGCTACCAAATGCGGTTTTCAAGACTACTCTAGCTTTTATCGACTTTTTAAAAAGGAATATAATGTATCACCAAAAAACTTACAAAAGGAGTTTAGGAAGTAGTTGTATTTCACTTTAGGTTTGAACGTTATTTAGGAAATGAGAAACCCTCAAAAGTCTGAGCATTTTTTGCAGAGGCTTAATTTAATGAGATCTTACCGATTATTACATGAAAAATAAAAAGCTTGGCATGATAATAATGCATTTGAAATGGAGGTGTAAATGATGACAAAGCGTGTTAATAAAGGTAGTCAAAATCAAAATTCACCGAGAAACGGTGGGAATTTAGACACAGAATTTGGTCAAGATATGGCTAGCGGAGACAATAATAAAGGAACTGAATATAACTCCAAACGTGGAAGTAAATCTCAACTTAAAAACCCAAATAATCATTAAATTTTAAAGGAACCATGCTGGTTCCTTTTTTCTCCTTTTTAGTCTTTTACCTTGGTTGTTTTCGCAAACTTTGTTGTTTTTTATATCGTTGACTTCCGCTTCAGGTGGACGCTTTCCGCGGGCGTGGCTTGAGCCTCCTCAACGAAATGTGGAGGCGGCTTGCACAGAAACGAGAAAATTTGGCCACTCCGACAAAGAGGCGTAATTTGCCTCTGAAGGAGGAGTTGAAATTTCTCGAGTTTCTAGCCGCTGAAACTGGAAAAGTCGCTGCCGCTCCTGCGGGGTCTCAAGTCTCACGCTTTTCCCGCTGGACATTGAATTTGCTTCATTGAAATAACCCACGCACGAAGAAAATGTGAATACATTTTCGAGGAGTCGCCACCTTACTCTCCAATCAACTAGTTTTGCCTTTATTATCAGAAAGCGACAATCTTTTAGAAAAGAGCCTTTACCTTTGAAGGCTTATTAGTTTTAAATATGGACCACATCTTGAAAAAAAGCGTCCTTCAATTTTGAAGAAACGCTTGCTTAGCTGGAATATTTACGAATCAGCTAATCCTAGAGTCACTTTATTATTCTCAAATTTTCTAGATTGAGAAATCAGTTTTCGTTAATAAAGTTCACTGAATACATGATCAAGATTGTTAAATTCTTTAAGATCTGATTCTTGTGGATTGTCTGATTCTACCGTCCACTTATTATCTACTGGAGCTAACTCACCCTCATTATTTTTTTGAAAAGGCAGGTGAACATGATAGGTTTTACCAGCTTTTCGAGTTGTATATCCAAGATAGTAGCGATTATCTTGTCCTTCTTCTTCGAAAATACCTATATTTTCAATTTCATACTTATCTAAATATGGTTGGAAGGATTGCTGTAATTCGTTTATTATTTTTTCACGAGATAGATAATCCACTTAATTTCTCCCTTTCAACTGTTTTTTCCGTAATGTCACACACTTTCTCTCATGTAATTGCTCTATGACTTATTCTTTTTTGATAAATGAAGTGATTTTGTATTTTTCACCTATGCTTTCATAGTTAACACATGGACCAACTAATTCAATGATATAAAAAATGTCCTTATGCCTCTTGGGACTTTAAATGTTTTTATCATTATTTCTTTCTTCTTATTAATTCATCTCTATCTGAAGCCATTGGGGGCTGTTCTAACCATCCATTTTTAATCATGATATTAGCTCCATCCTCAGCATATAATTGAACTTCTAAGGAAAGCCTGTTATACATGGTGCTAAGATCACCTCTAGGGCTTTGACTTATAGCTGTACCGTAATAGCCTACACTCAAAGTAATTAATCCGGATGTTAAAAACATCATTAATTTATCAGAAAATGTATGTGCAGTACTATTTGTTATTTCTGAATCCCATCCCATTGGTGCAGGAAGCTTACTTTCCTCTAACTTACTTCTAAATAATTTAATATGTTTATTCCCAATTTCTAATCCTTTTAGAAAGAATTGTTTGACGTCCTTATTTTCTGCAACTTGACTAAATCCAGTAAGTGTTGCAACTCCCAAAGCGTTTCTTTGAAGATTCGAGAATAAATTGGCTACTTCAGCAGCGGTTAATGGTCTTTTCTCGCCAACCACATCTAACATAAACCATTGCTTTTTCACAAATTCAACCTTCTCCAAATTAGGCAAGCTTGGAGGCCTGACCATCAATCCTTTTGACAATAATAGATCAGTTGACCTTTTATATAATTGCATCGTTTCACTTAAGCAATCCATATAGTAGGTTTTAATGTCATCTCTTACAGATGCTGCCAAACTACCGGCATAGGATGTAAGTCCAACCTTTGACATTTGGTTTATAAAATTAAGTACAAAACTATCTGAATAAAGTCTAGGAGCAGTTAAGTCCACATCCTCTTTTATACTAAAACCATATGGTACAGCATTTTTTTCTTCCGTTAAAATGGCGGTGATTTTTTGAATATGTGCTTGAGATAACTCTAGAGCAAATTTAATAAGAGGCTTAATTTCATCATCTTCTGCTTTTTCTAAAAAATGCGATAGAACACACACGCTTGCGCTATCATTTAAATACTGAATCCATATTTGAGCAATTTCACCTGCTGTTAGCCTGATCTGACTTCCCTTTCCCTCCATAAGTAACCTCCAAAAAAGTTATACTAAACACTAACTTCCCCATAAATTACTAGTCGTATGTATACATCCTACATATAAAAAAAACACTGGATGATTGATTTTAACCATTAGTCCAGTGTTTTTTCTAAACGCTATAAATAATATCCTACATCACTAAATACATTCAGTTTTCCATTGTAATCTATTATTTAACCGATACATTTTCTAATTTACAAATTAACTTATAATATCCCAATAAAACAAAGATTAGTATAGGAACAACAATGGAATCATACCACAACTTCCACCATCCAAGATGGAAATATCCCCAAGGTTCCGGAAGTAGTGTAAGTCCTTCGTAAATGAGAACACCTATTGTCCAACAAGTTATATAAATAACCTTTTTGAAAAGATTAGAGTTAAATGGAAACCAACTTAGAAGCAATATGTTTATTGGAGGAATTAATACAATATGAGGAAGAACTCCTAACCAATCTACACCTTTATCAAAATACCAGTACCCTTTGTACTTAAATTCAATAATCACATCAAAGGTAACCTGAAAGGCAATTGTAAATGACCATATACTAATACTTCGGTGCAACGGAATTTTATTTTTTTTATAGGCAGCATAATTAAAGGTGAGAATCGAAATAAAAAGTAAAAACATACATTTTTTCCTTTTTTATTTTTTATTAGATTATCCAGTACAAACTTATATATACATATCCGACTCCTACTCAACTATTTTCCTATTATCCAATGAAATGCCTACAAATGATTGTGTTGGATACTGTAATTAATCACTTTAGGTCGTATGGTATATAAGAATGTAAAAATGAATATAGTCTACTAGAATGGAGGAGTGATGAATTGTGGCAAAGATGATCATTATGTATGAGGAACCAAAGGATAAAGAGAAATTTGATAAACATTATTTTGATGTTCATGTTCCATTAGGCAGGAAAATACCAAATATCATTAAAGATTCCGTGCATCGTGTAATGAATTCACAAGGGAGTGATTTAAATCTCTATCTGGTTACCATACTAGAATTTGAAAACATGGAAAAATTAATGGAAGCCTTTAACAGCCCAGAAGCAAAACTAGCCGAACAAGACGGTGCAAACTTCTTCCAATACCTACACAAACCACCCATCATCACTATCGTGGAATAGGGTCGCAGGGACAGGTCCCTCCTCCCAGTCCGACGGTCAATCGATGGTAGAGGTTCATTATTTTTAATACAAATATGAGCCCACCGTAGGAAAAATTCAATCTGTGGGCTCAACATTGATTGTTTTTTCATTTCTTAAATCATTTCATACCAATATAATACCTTGTACTTGGTTCCTCCTAAATGTTCAAGAATATTTTTCTAACATGAGACCTAGTACAAGTTCTAAGCGTCCTTGCTTAATTTCACCATGTTATACCAGTTCACTCCACCATGTTTTGATTCGGACAAGCCATGGTTAACAAGTCCTAGTTTTTCATAAAACGAAACTAATTCCTGTTTACAGGTCAAAGTAATACCTTCTCTTTCGTTCTTTTTTACTAACTCTTGCATTTTTTCTAGTAAACTCTTTGCAATTCCTTGATTTCTATTCTTTCTGGATACTGCTAATCCGAGAACACTCTGATATCCTCCACTTTCTGGGTTCGGCCTGATTTCGGTAAAAAGATCATCAGTTATATACGGTTGGTCAATAACAGGTCCATTAATATAGCCAAGTATCTCTCCTTCCTGTTCTGCCACAATAAAGCTATCCGCTATCAACCGAATTCTCTCTATAAATGCTTCTCTTGTTGCTGCCTCCTCAACAGAAAAGCCTTCATTCTCAATATGTAACAACTGTTCTAAATCTGTAGCCTGCACATTTCTCATAGTAAACATCTTGTTTGTTTCCCCTCTCCTCCATTGAAGATTCTTACATTTATTGTATACCATTCTTGAAATTTTTCATTAACCACCCAAGTAAACTATCCAAATTATTATTGTTTCACTTTGTCATTAAGAATTGCAATCTACATATGATATGGAGTGTTTATTTTTATACGAAGGGGGTTTTTAGATGAAAGTATCTGATAAGGTCATTGTTGTTACAGGTGCAGGGGGTGGGATTGGACGTGAGCTTGTTCGCCAGCTGTTAGAAAAAGGCGCAAATGTCGCAGCAATCATCCACAGAAATGGGCTCGAGAAAATACAGGCATATAAGGATATGTATGGAGACAGAATTTCAATTCACACAGCAAATATCGCAAACAGAGAGGATGTACAAAAGCTTCTCGATGAAGGCATTGCAAGTCACGGTTGCGTAGACGCGATAATTAATAATGCAGGCATCATTCAACCATTCATGAGTGTGCATGATCTTGAGTATGAACAAATCCAATGGGTAATGGATGTCAATTTTTATGGAACGCTCTATATGTGTAAATCGTTTTTACCACATCTGTTAACTAGGCCCGAAGCCCATATTGCAAATGTAGCGAGTATGGGTGGATCCCTACCGATTCCGCAACAAACAATCTATTGCGCTTCAAAAGCAGCTGTTAAGATGTTAACCGAATCCCTTCACTCGGAGCTTCGTAAAACCAATGTTGGTGTGACCCTTGTGATTCCTGGCGCGGTTGATACAGACCTCGTGGAAAAAGCCAAAGTGGAAAAAGAAGGTGCCGAAAGTTCTACCTATAAACTACTAAGCCCCATCGTCGCAGCTGCCGTCATTATTGAAGGAATGGAAACTAGAAAATACCGTGTTTTAGCCGGAAACGATTCGAAAATCATGGACATTTTATACCGCCTTAATCCGAAAAAAGCAACTGAATTGATTGCTAAAAAGATTTTATAACATAACTTCACACTAGTGTTAGTTAGCATAAGCCACTTCAACTTACGCTAAAATTTTTTTGTTACATCCTTGTTTTTCTATGCAAGAGGCTCCATTTATTTGATTTACTTAAAAATAAAAATACATCTGTTATCCATTTTGAGATAAGCCCAACGGCTATATATAGAATAAATAATAGGAAAAAATTCTCCTTTCCACCAAAACGAAACAAACCAATCCCCTGTAAGATAGGTTTTATGAAAAATCCAAATACAAGACAAAGAAGAAGTAGCCAAATATAATAATTTATATTTTTATTAAGCGTATATTGGTACAGTAGGATATACGATACTGGTACGAAAGATGCATCTAGAGCAAAGTTTGCCGGAAGCCCAGGTAATAATTTATATGGGTAGATCCACCACCCTCTTGATACTCCAATTACATCCGTGAATGCAAAAAAGATATGTACCCCATATCCGTAAAAACCTAGTTGAAAGATTTTTCTTCGGTCTATAAAAAGAAGTAAAGCAATGAGTGGAATAATTAACATTGCCAAAACAACCCAAAACTGCCATGTATGAAAATTGGAGTAATCGTTCCAATAATTGACCCATCTTTCACTTTGTTGAACTTCTGCTTTTCTTATTTTCTCTATCAATTCAAATTGGTTTTTGTTCACAAAGAGGCCTCCTGTTTTTGATAGTATTTTTCTATTTATATTCGTTTATTCCACCTCTAATTTAATATATTGGTGCATTTTTTCAAAGAACATACAAAACACCCGTCATCCTCTACAAGAAATGACGGGTGTAAATATTGTATTCAGATCTGTGACCCTTACTTTATACTACTAGTAATAAACATTGAGGCGTCTTGCCTCATAAAAATACGATGTCCGTGGTAGAATGTCTTCATTTCAGATGAAGTAAATCCAACTTCGGATAATAATCTTTTCAGTTCATCATGCAAAAAGCCGTTATGTACTTTCGGGTGAGATATCTGATCGTTTTTGTCAAAATCGATGATAATGAGCTTGCCGCCCTTGTTTAAAATAGTGAACAATTCTTGTAAGATTTTTTTCGTATCAACACGATGTCCGCCTTAAGTTCAGGCGTTTCTTGAGTTAAATCCGCATACAATACTTTTGCATTCGATAGACCACGCTTAGCTATTTTAACTTCAGCCACGTCCAACATTTGTTTTGATGAATCTACCAACAATATCGATTCCACTAATTCTGATAGTTCTAAGCTAACTAGCCCCGTCCCGCTTCCATAGTCAATTAGTGATTTATCTTGAGCACTTAGTAATTGCGGTATTACTTCCTTCACAATTACTTTCGCTAATTCCATTCTTTCCTCTGTATCATATCTTTTTGCCATTTCTTCAAAAACGTTATTTTCCATATTCGACTCCTCTATTATAAAGTGCTAGCTACTTAGTGGCATTATAGCAAAATCAACAACTAAAGGCTCGTTTCCAACTTCGCTCGTTCAAAAAGGAACTGCTGTAGTAGTTCTTCCGTTTGTCCAAACTCATTCCCAATTCATTCAACACCCTTTACTTATCCATTTTGAATATCAATAGAATTTTTGTTTGTCTTCCTCTAAATTCGCATAAAGTCTGAATTAGAGGAAACTTCCAACCGAAACAAAGAACACAATCCCAATAAACGATCCTACAAACAAGATGAACCTCTATTGTTTATTAAATTCAAATCGATTGCAAAAATGGGCTTAACCGAGAAAGAATTGAAAAAGGGACTAACGAGACAAACTGCCCTTCTATTCTTCACACCGATTTTTGTGGCACTCATTCACGGAGCAAAGTAGCTCTAAGCGCATTGTCTCACCTTTTCTTTTATGACTTAACCATCGTATCCCTAACGGTATTGGTGTATTTTTATTCATCCAAGTCCTGTACTTTTCAATCTTCCGCTTTTTCTACACAAAGCAGATCAAAACTGTTCCTTAAACTAAACATTATAGTTGATTACACGAATTAAGTCCCCACAACCTTTGGTGAGGACCTTTTCATTTTCCTAAATAAAATAGGGTCCTATTAGATATGGATTAACTTTTGATTATTTCTTAAATCCCACTAGTATATCTAAATCAACCGTAATCTCTGAAATGCTATTTATAGATGCCCCAACATCTGTTTTTTTCGAATTCCATGAAAGTGGTGTCATATGCATTACATTATTTACTTCTTTTTGGTCCAACGTTTGTTGATAACTTAGATTAATAACTTCTTTTAAATAAAAGTGTTTCTTAAATAGCTCGACTATCTCTACATTTTTATTAGAATTATTTTCTGTGTCACCGTAAAGTGCTTTCCTTAGTTCTTTTAGATAATTTGGACGAGGGACCACTTTAATGACAAGACCGTCAGGAACCAATATTCTTTTAAACTCTTTATAATTTGAAGGGGATAAGATATTAAGAACTACATGAAAAGTTTGAGCTGCTATTGGTGAATTTGCTAAATCACCAACAATCCAGCTTTGTTCTTTATATTTCTTAGCGGCCATTATTATACCTTCCTTTGAAATATCCAGACCCACCCCTTTTAAAGCTGAAGTATTACATTCATTTAAAATCTTTTGTAAATGAGATCCTTCACCACATCCGGCATCAAAAAGTAATAATGGATAAATTGTAGAATTCATGTATGTGTTTATCACTTTTGAGATTTCTTTATGAATTGGTGTGTACAACTCACTTTCCATAATGATGTTCTGCCTTGCTTCAAATAAACTCTGATCATAATGACTATTTGTGGAACGCGTCATAAAGTTAACATATCCTTGTTTAGCAAAGTCGAAAGTATGCTTATTTGCACATTTTAGGCTTTTTTCATCAACCACTTTTAACGAACCTTTACAATGCGGGCATCTAAATACTTCAATCATATCACGAAACCGGTTTACACTTTTTGTTTTGTTATTCATGTTACTCTTCCTTTCAAAAATAAAAATCACAGGCAATCTGCCTGTGATTCAGAGTAAACGGAAGAAACCGATCCTTATTTGTCTTAGGTCAATAAGAAGTCGTCGCTAAATAAACCTCTTTAATCCTAAAGAAGATAGATAATTAGACATAAATAAAGAAAGGCAGAACAATCCGCCTTTCTCCATTACATAATATCTATTCCAGCCCTACATAGGCTAAAGTAAAAGTAAATACATCGATATCAGCAAAACATGTATTTACTTATAAAATGAAGATTATTAAAAAAGGACAGACTTATCCCGTGTACTCTGGTTTCACAAACAGAGCCTTTGAACGTATTAAATTACTGGTTCAAAGATGGGAATCGAAGTCTCATATAATGTGTCATTTTTTAATAATCCTCCTAAACTTTAAATTACATTACTAATTATAGATAATTAGTACATAGAAGTCAAAAATATGATATTTTAATAACTTCTAAAAACAAGGGATAATCAATCCCTTCTTGCTTGTTTCGGCGTGTTAAAAATATAACGACATAACAGTAGAGATGTTGAAAGTAATATAAAAACCACCTTAATTTCTTAAAGGTGGCTAATACTCTTAATCTATTTACCGCTATTTTTTATTGGAGACTCGACTTTCTCCCAATTTGTAGGACCTTCACCACTTGGTAAATATTTTTTCCAATATTCACCAGTCTTCTTATCGAAAATGATGATATTATTCTCGTTTGCAGGCACAAGTTCATATCTATATTCATTGTTAGTACTATCTACATTTGAAGTTTCCTTACCAAATGCAGACATAAAAAATAAGCCTAATATTGTGAAACCTACTATAATTGCTAAACCAATAATTATGGATGAACTATTTTTCATCTTCTACCTCCATTTCCAGTTTATACGATTTATAATATACCTTTTAGAAACAACAAACTTTGCGAAAACAGCCTTTATTTATTACCTTCGTCGTTCAATCCGATTAAAAATTGAATAAGAAATACCTAAAATCATACCTATTAGGAAAGCGATAAAGAAACCAAATATGCCTTGAAAACCAACCCAACCAGTTGTAAATGTCAGAAAAAATAATACATAACAAAAACCTAGCAGGATGATGGCAATAGGAACGTTAAATGGAAACAAACGCTTCCACCCTTTTGCTAATAATACAGAACTGATTAGTAAAGCAATTACGGTGAACATTTGTATGGATCCCCATCGGAATTCTACACGAGACTGCGCCTCCTCACCAAATGCAGGTATATTTAGAAGCTTATACATTGAGAAAGATGCAGTAATAATTCCTGTCAAAACTACAAGTATGAAAATCGTCCAGTTTATTGCTTTAAGGTAATTATTGCTGTTCATTTAATCCCTCCTTATTTATTTTATTAGACATTGCATGAAAAAATATCGGTTCTTTTACTAATAATTGATGAATGCTCTAATCGTTATTTGAAATATCTGTAATTGTTTGATAACTTCTATAACAAAGCCCTTAATCCTTTTTAAATCAATACTTGAATATTGTCATGGGATAGTTCCAGTGTTGCCATCTTTTTGAGCCACCTCTGCCATAAAAATGACCCACTACTGACATAAAGAGTACCATTGCCTAGAAAAAGCCCTACAGGGCCAATTTTATATCTGCAGGGCCTTTCTTAATAAAACCTTAATTAAACCTTTTATTGAAATACCCCATAATTATTTTTCTTGAGCCCTTATAAATATCCTGCTCAGTCCAGATCTGGGGGAATGGTTATCTAATAGATTTGTCTTTAGTTCCTCAGGGAATCGGCACCAGTGCTTGTATCCAGTCTTATAATAATAATCCTCTATTTTCATTAGGTCATCTCTCGTTATATTAGTCATATCAAGCTTGTCCACCTAATCCATGACGCTCTCGCATGGATATTTCACCATCTATCAAAATTTGATAAGAGTCATGGACAATGCGATCTAAAATTGCGTCAGCTAGAGTACCTTCTCCAATCTTTTCATGCCACCCTCTAGGGTCAAATTGGGAACAAAATATTGTAGAACCTTGTTGGTGTCTAGCTTCTACAATCTCCAAGAGATCCCTAGCTTCACTTTCCCTTAATGGTGTAAGAAGCCATTCATCAAGGATGAGTAAATCGACTTTTTTATATTTTTTCACTACCTTGCGGTAAACACCTTCTCCTCTTGCGATAGAGAGTTCATCTAATAAATCTGGCAATCTAGTATATTGAACTTTGTAGAATTGGCGACAAGCTGCAATGCCAAATGCACAAGCTAGATATGTCTTTCCATTTCCTGAAGCCCCTTTAAGAATGATATTGTGGTGGTCCTCAATATATTGTCCAGAGGCTAGGCGAAGAATTTGTGACTTATCTAGCTTTCTATCTGGGTGATATTCGATATCTTCAATAGAAGCCTGCGTGTCACGCAATTCCGCACTTTTAATCAATCGTTCTAGTTTACTATTTTGTCTGCGGGTCCATTCCAAATCAACAAGTATTCCAAAACGGTCTTCAAAAGATAGGTCTTGATAATCAGGGTTTTTTAACTGCTCTACATACATCTCTGCCATGGCAGACATTCTCATTTCGTTTAATTTAGTTAATGTGCTTTCATTTGTCATTGTTCTTACCTCCATAATATTCGGATCCACGAGTGAATCCATAATCATTTGTCTGCTTTTCCTTTTTTGGATCTTTTGTTTCTTTCGATTCAGATAGTTTATCTTGTCCAGTCTTTAATATCGTTTGTATACTTTTAAGTGTAGGTCTTGGAGTATAAGATAGAGCTCTTTCACACGCTTTTTCAACACGCTCTATAGAATGCCTATCTGACAGTTTTATTAATCCAAGACAGGATTTCAGGGCTTGTTTTTCCACTTTATAAGAAGCTAGTATACTCTTAACCGTGGCTAGTGTACTTTCACCTGCAGAGGTTGCCCAATCCAAAACATACTCTTTATTGAATTCAAGAAATTGTTTGTGTTCCTTTGGCATATGATCTGGAATAGTAATTGACTGTCCGAGTTTACCAGTGAGTTTTTTATGGGATGCAATTCGAAAATTTTTATAAAAAACCTCCACAATGGTTCTCGTTACACGAACATCTACACGACGTTGGATATAATCATAAGGAACAGAATAAGACATATTGTCTACATTTATGTGATAATCATATTGTACGGTCGCCTTTAGCCAAGTGGCCATCTCGTACGGGGAAACAGGCAACGGCATTAGCGCAAACTTTTCTTCTTCTGTAAAGGCTGTATGCCTGTTCCCCTTTTTCTTTTGAAATGGTTTTGTATTAAATTCTTGAAGCTTTTCTTTAATAGCTTCATTTAGTTCCGCCAGAGAGAAAAATTTCTGGTTTCGTAGTGAAGCAATAATCCAAGTTGATATATCTCCAACTGCCCCTTCAGCACTCGGTTTATCCTTTGGATGACGTACACGTGCTGGAATAATCGTTGTTTGATAATGTTCAGCCATCTCTTGATAGGTTGGATTAATGATAGGCTCAGATCGAGAGGCTTTGATTACCCCAGTCTTTAAATTATCAGGAACAATAATCCGAGGTACACCACCAAAAAATTGTAGGGCGTGAATATGGGCTGTAATCCAATTTTCGGTGTCCATAGATAAGAAACCCTCTACATAAGCGTACTGACTACACGATAGGGCAGAGACGAATATATAGACAGGAATATCTTCGCCAGTCAAATTATCTGTTAGACTCATAGTTTGACCAGCCCAATCCACTTCCAGCTGTTCGCCTGGCTTACGTTTAATACGCATAGTTGCTTTTGTTTTCCTAGCGTAATCATGATAGAAACGGCAAAACTGCCTATAGCTATAGGGGATTTCATCACTCGCCCTACAACTTAAACAATACTCATCCCACAGGAGAGCTAAGTTCACTCCCGGCTTAGCTAATTCCTTATGGATGTGTTCACAATCTGGTTTTCTCCTGAAATTAGATGCTTCATGCTTTTCTGGAAACAGAAGTTCTTGAAGATCGCTATCTGTCATATCCTCCTCGAATGGCCAAGAAATATTTAACTTTTGAGCCCTTTTAACTACCTCTCTAATTGTATTTCTCGAGTTGGCACAACTAGAAGCGATCCCCCTTTGACTTACTCCTTGGGCATGTAGCCTAAGGATTTCTCGGTATTTAACCACAAAAAAACCTCCTATATAATAGATTTGCACAGCATAGTGCAATTCCATTATATAGGAGGGTGGTCCTCAGTTTGGCAGAGGTGGGTCTAAAACTTGTCATTAATGGGATAAAAACATGGCAAAGGAGGGTCTACTGGGTGGCAATATTCAATACTCTTTAAATATAATTAAAAATCTTTATAATGAATGATTTGGGAGAGAAAATACCTAATTCCTTTTGTGATGTAAAATAAATAAAAAAATGATTTCCAAACTAGGAAACCATTTTTGTAGTTGACCATATTGTGTTACCAAATCGTTTTTCTCTTTTATGAAAAGAAGAGAAGCAATATTATTTGCTTACCTAAAACAATGAAAGCCCTACCTCTCTTTCATCCTTACGGCTCCTTGTCCGTGCCAGTGTGAATCAGGATCGCAAAAAAATCGAGTGCAGTATTATCGAGTTATTTGTAGCATTATAGTTCGTAAAAGTAATTTAAATAATAAAAATGGATTAAATTGCAGAAATAAAAAAAGAGGTTAATGCTCTAAAGGTGAGTTGGAGAAGTTGAATGTCTTTGAAAGATTTACTTTCAAAAGGAAACATATTCCCAAAAAAACAGGATATTTTCGGGAGTTGTAATACATTATTTTAATTAAACATTAACAGAAACTTTTTATTTGTTTTTCAGTAATTCCTTTAATTAATTCCAATTCGTTCATCAAAAATTCACGTGCGTTTAGTAACATCTTTTTTTCACTTGCATTTAGTTCTTTTTCTTTCTTCATACGCATTAAATCACGTACGACTTCAGCACATTCTTCTATTTTACCCGTTTTTATTTTGTCCGTGTTCACTTTATACCTTTGCTTCCACATTTGAAATCTGTCTGTTTCTCCATGCTGAAAAATGTGTATGATGTGTGTTAATGCATTTATGTCAGTAACATGGCGTATTTTTAAATTCAAGGTCTTACCTGTTGGAATCATGACTTGCATATTACCTATTAACATTTTTATAACATAATACTGTTGTTTTTCCCCTGAGATTTCCTTATCTTCTATGGCTTTAATTATACCTACTCCGTGCATTGGATAAACTATTTTATCGCCAATTTGAAACAAATAACCCACCTCCATATATGGTAACCTTCTTAACCTTAACACACATAGATTTTTTAATCAAATTTTTAATAATATCATAATTTTATTTTACCTGTCAACTGATTCTCCTTAAAAAAATCACAAAAAAAGACACAATACGATCGTGTCGAATTACCAATTGAGGGAAGGTTAATTTTCTCGCATTTATTCTGAAACTCTATTAACCCAAATATTCTTAATCTATAAAAACCTTACTGCGCAAGTAACAGAAAAAGCGACTGCCTAATTCAGTAATGGCAACCATTAGTTTATTTTTTAAATGGCATAAATAATGAAGGATTTAATTCTTCACTTTCAATAGCAATAGCGGTTAATCCTGTATCCGTTTTGGTTTCATGCCATTCATCTTTCTCCCAAAAAACAGCGTCTCCCGCTTGAACTTTGATATATTCTTCTTTTTCACCACGTACATCCCCTTCCCCATTTAAGATTAAAAGAAGTTGAGGTACTACTGCTTGATGATAGCCTATAATTCCGTTTTCTTCTAAGTACATGTAACCTACATGAGTTGCTTTTTCAGTTTGAATAATACGGGACATCACAAAATCCGAATTGAACTTTGATATTTTCATACCACTATCTTTACTAAACTTAAAAATTTCCATTATGTACCTCCAGAATTTATTTTCCCATTCAATAAATGTTACATATAGTAAGTACTGTTATATTAACCTCAAAATAAGCAATAATCCTTTAGTATGATCACTATGTTTACTTAAAATCTACCTTTACACAATTTATGTATTGCTCAATATATCCTCTATACTCAACTGTTAATCTACTTGGTAGATTATTAAGTGAAAAATATTGCATTTCTTCAGATTCGCTATAATCTATCTTCAATTCTCCACTGCTATCTTTCGTATAATAAACAGCTGTTACTGAATATAATTCATCCCCATTTGACACTTTAAAATAATGGTCAGAACCAGAGAAAACATTAAGTAATTTTAGGTTTTCAACTACTAAGCCTGTTTCTTCGAAAACCTCTCTTTTTGCCACTTCTTCAAAACTTTCACCTAAATCCATTAGGCCTCCTGGTAATTCCCAATATCCATCTTTTCTTTTTTGCAATAACACTTCATTCTGTTGATTTATAATGATAACAACCGAACCAGGTAAAATAATAGGTTTATGGCCTACATACAGTCTCAGATATTTATAATATTCCATATCATAATCCTCCAAAAGACTGGTTGAATTAATCAAATTGCAGATACTCTAATACATTACCAAATGGGTCTCTGAAACTAATATATTTTCCCGGAGGACATTTTGTTGGTTCTTCAACAATGAAATCAACTTTATGTTCTTTTAACAGATCAACTGTATGATGAATGTCTTCCGTTTTTAATCCTAAAACTACTCCTGAAGGTTTAGGATTATTAATATATGATGCCTCTTCTGATTCTTCTAATACGATGGGTAGATCTCCTTGAACGAGTGTTACAATTTTAGGACCATATTTTTTATTAACTTCAAAGCCTAAAACTATGGTGTAAAAGTCAATTGCCTCCTGAATATTAGGAACATAAATCCCAATAACACAAACCTGACTCATCATTACTCCTCCATTTATTATCGATTTATTTATTCATTAACATTAATTCCACCTAGTACCATAAATTACCTGCTAAATCACAGATTTTTCTTCTTTCAACTAAACTCACCCCAGTTATTAAAAAAGAACGACAAAAATTTCAAAAAAATAGTGCCTTAATCCTTCTCGGATCAACGCACCTATTCGTTTAAAATTCGACTTCAAGAAAACTTACATTTGTAAGTTAAATAGGATGGATCAACCAATAAATTGCCTCAATAGCTGGTTAAACTTTTCACGTTCTTCCCAGAAAGCACCATGACCACTGTAATGAAACGGAACAAGCTGTGCGTTTTTTATTTTTTGACTTAGTTCCTGAGCTTGTGCAAATGGAATCACTTTGTCATGAACACCATGAACAATTAAAGTTGGGACAAGTATTTTTTGTAAGTCTGCATAAAGTGTTTCATCTCTTAGTGTAATAATGATCGCTGCTGTTGACCAGCCTGCTGCTTCTAAGCCCATTTGAAAAAACCACTCAGAGAATGGGCTTGTTATATATTGAAAGAAAAAGTTTTCTGTCACTTCTCTCATCATCTTAGGACGGTCATTTAACGCTTGAGTAAGGAATTTTGTCGCAGTTTCTGTCGTAAAGCCTACAGGAGCTGCAGCATCAACTAGGACAAGCTTAGATACCCCGTTACCATTATGTCGGGATATATACCGAATCGCAATTGCTCCGCCCGTAGAATGACCAACAAGAGTAAAATTGTCTAATTGAAGGACATCAACAACTTTACGTATGTCATCGGCCAATCGGTCAAAATTGTATCCACTTATTGGCTTATCCGACTTTCCGAAACCTCTCCAGTCTATTCCGATACAGCGGTAACCCATGAAAGGCAGAACATCAAATTGATACTCAAACTGTCTATGGCTTAACGGCCAACCATGCAGAAATACGATTGTCTTGCTGCCTTCAGGATTAATATCTTCAATATATAATTTTACACCTGATTCCACAGTAACGTAATAACCCACACTTGATTCCCCCTAAAAAAGCTATACGAATAAGATATTCATCTGGGTAAACATAGGTGAATACCTACCTATTCGCTATTCGCTTGTCAATCGTCGGAGATAAATGAAGAGTATAATTGAAAAAAAATAAGCGATAATCCTTTTTGGACTATCGCTACCCGTTACTCTATACAATTGTTTACTACGTTGCCTTCGTAATTTTATAATTTTTATGATTGACTATAGTTGAAATTGGTTCGTCTTTTTCTTCATTGTAACCATACTCAACAATAACAGAATTTTCTCGTACAACCGTAACTGTTCCTTTATAACTTTGCCCATCACGATTAAATGAAATATTGTCCCCGATTTTAGCAGTTGCCATATTAACACCTCCGAACTTATTATTTTCAGTAAGGATAAAAAAATGCAGCAACAATTAAGAATAAGTTTTATCAATTATAGCAATACCCTGATTCAAAAAACTCAGCTTCATTAAAACACAAATCTTATTGTAGCCATACAGACAACTCCTACAATAACTGTAACTGATAAGCTCTTTGTCCATATAGCTACAATGAGAGTTGGTATAATTGCTGCAAGAACTCTCCAGTCAATTGAAAGTAATGATTCATCTTCAATAATAAAGCTATCAACGATCAGTGCGGTAAAAATACAAATAGGGATAAATGAAAGCCATTTGATTACAACTTTGGGAAGTCCTATTTTCCTTATAACAATGAATGGAACAACTCTCGGAATAAAAGTGACAATCGCACTACCTAATATGATTAATAATATCGATACATTCAAACTCATTTGTCCTTTACCACCCCAATCGTCGCAACAATTATGGTCGATAATAGAATCGCAATGTAGGAAGGCATAAACATACAGAGTACCAACATCGAAAGTACAACATAAGTAATAAGCAATAGATAAAACTTCAATTTACTACGTTTCATACTTTCTAATTGCAAAACAAGTAATGCTAGAAACATGGCCGTTAATGAAAAATCCAATCCTAAAACTTCCGGATTTGAAATCCATTTTCCGAAAACAGCACCTAATGTACATGACAAAATCCAGAAAAAATAAGCTGTTAGATTCAATCCATTCATCCAACTTGCATTAATCATTTCTTTTTTTGCAATTTTATTGGCCGCAACTCCGAATGATTCATCAGTTAAAAGGGTTCCAATCCCAAAATTTTTTAAAAGAGAATAATTTTTAAAGCTCGGTGCTATCGTCATACTTAATAAAAAATGACGTAAATTCACAATAAAAGTTGTAAATACAATGACTGAAAAAGGGCTTCCTGATACAAGTAGAGCACAGATGATAAATTGTGCTGCACCAGCGTAGACAAAGATCGATAATAAAGCAACTTCTAATATACTTAGATTGGACGCTGCCCCAACTATGCCCATCGCAATTCCTATACTGATGTACCCAATTAAAGTTGGAACGCAGTCTTTTACTCCTTGAGAAAATGAAGGGAGATTTTTTTCAAACGTTATTTCATTTGCTAATTGGTTCAACGTTACACCACCTTATGTATGCTATAGTAAACACGCGTCTGTTATGATGTTTAAATGTATGTTATAATGAATAGAAAAAAGAGTCAAGGAGTTTTTTAATGGAATTCATTCAAGAGGTTATTGCGAATAATCTTGCCAATTTGAGAAAAAAGCGAGGACTGAGCTTAGATAACGTGTCAGAACTAACTGGGGTTAGCAAAGCAATGTTAGCCCAAATTGAAAATGGGAAATCAAATCCAACTGTCACCACTCTTTGGAAAATTGCAAACGGATTGCAAGTTTCTTTCTCAGGATTTTTAAAAGAAAATGAAAAACCACAAATTAAAAAAATAAAATTGAATGAACTTAATCCAGTCACTGATGATGATGGAAATTATTTCGTGTATTCAATCTTCCCTTTTCATCCAGAAAAAAAGTTTGAAATATTCGCTGTAGACTTAAAACCTGGTTTTAAACATGTAGCTGAAAAGCATACAGGTGAGGAATATGTGCTACTTCAACGTGGAACGCTTACTCTGGAAATTCATGGGGAGAAGTTTGAGTTAAATCCTGACGAAACCATTAAATTTAATGCGAATACTGAACACATTTATATTAATTCTTCAGAAGAACTGGTCCGATTCTATACAATTATCTATTATCCCGACTGACTTGGATGTAATTCTGGTTAAAATTGATAAAAGTTGCGTATCGTCTACGCAACTCTATTTCAACTGGTGCTTCGATAGTTTAAAAATTCAACAAAAAAGGCACTTTTCCTTTTGAAGGATCGTACCCGCTAGTTAAAATGTGCTGTTACAAAAAAGCAAAACCATCGCACAATTAGAATAGTTTTTTCTTTGTCAATAAACCCTGTAAAGTTGTATGGTAAAATAGATCAACTAATGGTTCAAAGAAACTTGAGAGGTGTTTCATTTTTAAAGGAACTTTGAATTTAATAATAAAAAAAATAGTTGAAAACAAAGATAGGAATAACGTAAATAAAGGGCGTGTCGTAAATAAATGACTGTACAAATACATCTTAACGTACAAGAATCCTGACCAAAAAATATTCCAGCCGTGTCCATAAAGAATTAGATGTTTTTTCTGAATAAAGTATTCAACCGCAAAGCTTACTGTAATCCATCGTAAATAGTAGATTAATTGCTCAAACCGCCCACTAGGCATCTTGCTCAAAAATACAAGTACTACTAACGGAGTTACAATAATTATATGTACCATTCTTATTAAGAACCAGTTTATGCCGTTAGGAATAAATTCCCAAACAAGATGTCTTCTACATAGAAAATAATATAGTGCATTAAGTGAACTAACATATACCATATTTTTATAGTACTTTGGAATATCACGCCAAGATTTACTAAAGATAGTTAACAATATTATGCTAAACACCAAAATGACGTGCATATTTGTATTTTTTCGTTTCTTTCGCATTTTACCCCTCACTCAATGATTAATCTCAGTAAGAGTTTATCCCAAAATTTTACATTTTATTTGTTATTTCTTTAAATCCAGAGTTGCTAAGTCCTTGATTACCATAACAATCCATTAAAATAAACCTTTAACAAAATAATTTAATAATCTATCAAGAGAAGTAATTTCGGCAAACGGTTCTATTTCAGTTTCATTTTTAGCCATTAAAGGATTAAAACATATTCCCTTTAAATGAGCATTTTGACAACCACCAATATCTTTTTTTATATCATCACCATGCGGCTTCTGGAGGCACATTAAGCTTATTTAATGCTAACTCAAATATGCGCTTGTCTGGTTTACTCAATCCCACTTCTTCAGAAATAATGATCATATCAAAACAACTATTTAAATGAGTGTTCATTATTTTAGCTTTTTGTCTCTGAGTTGAGCCGTTAGTTATAATTCCAACGTTAACATAATCTTTTATACGTTATGATATTTATCGTATTTTGATTTAAAGTAAAACATTGAGGAAAATGATGATTCCAAAAATCTTGAATTTCGTTACGTGGTAATCTATATTTTGGTGTAAATTCATCAAAAAATGATTCAAAAACAATAGTTTAATCACCATAGCCATAACTTCTTTTATCATATTCTTTAAATTTTGTTAACATTTCGTTTCGGGCAATATTTTTAACATCCTCATAATACTTTTCTAAGATCAGTAAAAACATGTTATCTACAGCTTTATCCCTATTAAGTAAGGTATCATCTAAATCAAAAAGCATTGCCTGATAACGTGTCAAACCTATTTACATCTTCCCCTTTATATATAAATAAGACAACTACAACAAACTTTTAAACCTTTAATTTTGGCATCTATAGCTATTTGTTTTGCTAAACTTCATATCTTTCGTCTTATATTTTGAATCAATAGATAACCTCATTATGTAAAACACTATAAAGTAAGACAAAAGTTCACAGAAACTAGGTTTCGTTTATGTGCCTCAATTCTATTAATATCAAATTTTAAATAGTGCTCACCTTTTTAAGTCATATTGCTCCGTTCTTTTTATAATTTCAACAAAATATGCATTAATCCTTCTAGAAGCACAAACAACAAAAAGCGCCGGCCATCAATGACCGACACTATCTTCACATCAATATTAATTTAATCCTTGTATCACAAGAGTTTTTGCTGGTAAAAAGTCTTCACCTGTATCAAGGTATGTCACATTCACGGTATCATCTGCCTGTAAATAGATCGCCTTTGGGCTATTTTCAGATGAGATCACGTAACTTTTGTTATTATCTAATAAAAAGTAAACAATCGTAGCATTTTCTCCCTTTTCCTTATAAACCCGGACAACTTTCCCGCTCACTTGTTTTTCTGCTGCTTCCGATGTTCCGTCAACCGTTCCTCCGCCACGTTGTAAGGCTGTTTTATACAGCTTTAACGCTTCATTTGGCGTATTACCGTACACGGAAATTTCCGGATTAGCAGCTGAAACGATAAAATAGTTCTGTAAAAATCCATTCGCATCCAATACTGGTGTTAACCAGCTTGCCTCTCCATAAAAGTTATAGAGAATTGGCATTTCGCCGTCCCATTTCTTTTCTATGAATTTCTTTTCAATAATTTGAAGAGCACCTTGTGAATCCATATATGATTCTTGTAAGTTACCCGTATAATAAGTTGCCTCTCCCGTTCTTGAATTCGTGAGGGAGTATCCGAGCATCGAGTCAACGCCTTCTTTCGGACTAGTAAAATCAGTGAAATAATACATATCCCCATTTTCATCAAAAATCGGACTTACATTTGCTTCCGTTCCCTCATCTGATGGAAGTTTTACATCAGATTTTCCAAACTTGCTGTTCCAGAAACCATTCACATAATTTCCATAATAACTATTTTGCAAGCTAACCACTTCTGGAGATACAGCTCCATCAATAAATGAAGGAACATCAGCTAAAGCATACATGTCTGTTTTACCTGAAGCTGGGTCTACGAGAACGATTCCTTCTACTTCAAAACCATTTCGTGCCGAAATAAATTCCCCATATGAGCGAATATAAAAGGGTTTCCCTTCCTCGTCGATTTCCAATTGAGGTTCCCCATAAAAGATCATATTTGGATATTTCATTCGCATATGGCGTTCAAGATTCTTATGAAAATAAGAAGATGGCGTATAAGACATTTCTGTCTTCACAAACTTTGGATTATCAGTAGAATCCGTAGCACTAATCGTGAAGTATCCAGGTGTCGTATCCCCTTTCCACCACTTGAAAAAGCCCGAAAATTCGATAGGCGCTATATACACATACTTGTTGTTTACCTTTTGGATTTGCAAGTTTCCTAACTCATAATAACTTGTATCTGGAACTTGACCAAAGGCCTTTTTCATTTTATTTCGCGCAAACTGTGGTGGCACACTTGCCGGTGTTTTTGTTTCATCAAAGACTTCAATCTCCGTTTCCTGCGCCATGCTGGCAATTTCATATTTCTCATCCGCATTAAAGAGGAAAGCCGTTCCTAAATAAATACAAAAGAGAAGACTCCCTACAAATAATGCTCCCTTTACAACTCTTTCAATCCCGGTTCCAAAGAATGCGCCAGCAGCCGTAACAAGAATGGCTAATAGCCAAACGGAAGAAAAATTACGATCAAGATTCGTCAGATAGAAAAAAATAAATATTAGAGCGGTAAATAGAACCGCACCTAATAGGAGAAGACCTGTTTGGGGTTTAGCCTTTTTTTCCTTTTCCTTCTTGTTCGTATTTCGTAAAAATGGAAAGAGGATGAGAGTAGAAGCCAACCCTATAATAACTGAAAATAATAATATTGATTCCATATAGACTCCTTTCAAATATTCATTACTATCTATACGAATAACTAAATAAAAAGTTTCTTTTTTTCACTCACTTAAAATGGTTTACGTATGCTTAGATTGATGCGCAGTATGATGTCTTTTACAAAATATTAAAAGAGACCAAAAGTGTTATTAATATCTATTTGCATATGGTTTATTCATAAAAGTTCGACAAAAACATACGCATAATAGAATTGCGTATGCTTTTTCATAGATTGGCAGTATGATTCCATTCGCGACATCCAAAAAAAGGTAAAAATGATATTAAAAGAGGCCAAAAATGTAATTAGTATCCATTTATGTATGGTTTTTTATTAAAAATGCGATAAAGACATACGTAAAAATGAAATGCGTATGCTTTTTCATAGATTGGCAGTATGAAACAATTCGCAAACTCCAAAAAAAGGAAAAGCAATCTATATTTCCTTAATACAATACGGTGGTTACCCGACCTCCCTCTTTCATAAACGTTAAAAAATTCAACTTATTTTTTCTTCACACCTGATTTTTTCATACTGAAGTTTATTTATTCTTCTTTTGGATACTGTATTTAATAGGATTTGATTAAACCTATTTAATATCCTCTGGGGGAATTATCATGAAAAAGAAATTTTTAATTTTTATTAATGTGATTATTACAGTTCTATTGCTTATTGGATGTGCTCCGCCCAAAGAAGAAGACGATAATAAATCAAAGAATCACACTCAAAATGATAAAAACAGTGAAAAGAATATCAAATTAAAAGTGGGTGATGAAGAAGACGATAAGAAAGAAAAGGAAAAAAAGAAGTAGACTAGGCTAGGGGAATTTTCCCCTCATTTTTTCAACGCTATCAATAGTATCAAGAATGTTCATTATAAAAGAGGTGCAATTAGATATTGGAGAACTTTCCTACTATCCATACAAACGTTTGGGATGCTCTTATTTCAGTACCATTAGTCGTTATCTTGACTCAAATTTGTAAGTGGCTTCTACCAATTCGTAAGGCTTTTATTCCTACTGTTGCAAATGTGATCGGCTTAATCATTTCGATTTTTTTCGCTCATCGCCATCACCTTTTGGAGGGAATATTTATGGGCTTTTTCTATGGTAATGCAGCTGTCGGGGTATATGCCTCTTTAAAAACCCAAATAAAAGCTTACAGACAAACAGAAAAATAGGGTGATTTTATATGCTATTTATTTATCATGATTTCGGTGGTACCCATTCCACATCGCTAGCAGCTGCTTATCATCTTAAAATCTTCAATGACCCTACGAGGATTTTAGAAAAAGATGAGATATTAGCAGTCCCTTATTTTAACAAACTTAAGAAAAAAGATGCAGGAAAATTCATTTTCCATGGTGAAGATGATGAGGGGAATCGTGTGTATACACTTGGAAGACGTTCATCAAAACTCGTCCTCCCTTCTCTTTATCACTTCAGTGAGATCATCGTAAATCGCTATAATACTAATGAGGAAATTATTTTTTCGAATACTTCACCCGTTGTCCCTTTTGCGATGACAATGGGCGGGTTTTTCTCGAGAGGACTAGGAATTAACTCGATAGGTGTTCCACTCCTAGTCAAAGGGGCGCAGCAAAGTTGTCTTCATATTTCACAACTAGTTGAAGAAACAAAAGAAATCGCAAAACATGCAAACGAACAAATTATTTCAATTGACAACAAAAAGTTTCAGGCGTAAGAAACACCTCTTTTTCTTCGGAAATATACATTATTAAAACCATACGCTGATGTAGCGTATGGTTTGTTTTTCAATACAAATCAATCTCATTTAAACTATATGGATTATATAGTTGATATTTATTTTTCCCTTGTTGTTTTGCCTGGTACATAGCCATATCAGCACGGTTAATTAATTCGGTAGCATTTAGACCGTGTTGTGGATATAGGGCTATTCCTATACTTGTTGTGACTCTAACTCTTTTTCCAAGTATAATGATTGGAGAATTGAAACTCTCAATGATACGATTTGCAACCAATGTACTCTCTTCTTGATTTGCACTATCCAGCAAGACCATAAACTCGTCTCCAGCTAACCTTGCCACAATACCTTTATCTGCTACACATTTCTTAAAATAATCACTAACTTGTTTTAGAAGGATATCCCCTCCATCGTGACCAAGGGTGTCATTCACTTGCTTAAAGCCATCCAAGTCAATAAACATTACCCCAAACATTTTATTCTCTTTTTCAGAAGACTTTAACAATCGGGTGAGTTGATCCATGAAGGCTCTTCGATTAGGTAAACCCGTTAATGCATCTTCATATGCTAATCGCGTTACATTTTCAATTTCGCTCTTCTGTATCGTTATATCTCTTGCTATTAGTTCTCGTGCCAAATGTCCTTTAAAATCAATCATAGTCGATTTAAATTCTAAATCCACTACGGCCCCATCCACTCTCTTTATTTTCACTTGCTCATTAAATTCACTATTGGGGAATTGATCTAAGTGCTTTTTTAGATTTATTATGAGTTCTTTTGAATCCTGATGAACAAACTCACTTATGTCCCGATGGATTAGTTCATTTGTTGAATTCGAACCAAGTAAGTTTGCACCACTTTCATTAATAAAGAGGATTTCCCCTTTATCATGAATTATGATAGCTTCAGGAGATAATTGGACTAAACGTTTATACTGTTCTTCTTCCTCTTGTGTTTTACTAATAATTTTCTTACCTGTTAACAAAGCCCAAAACATTAACGAAACTTCTAATATAGGGCTGAAAAAATCCACCATTAATTCAAATATTCCCTCATCTTCAAGATGTAATATACTTATGATTGTATTATCCAAAAAATCAAATATTGAAATTAACATAATTAATATTGAGATTATAATGATCCTTTTAGCAAACAGTTCCATTTATTAACTCCCTTCGATTGTCGGGCCAATAGAAAAAACACCATTCATTAATCAGCATTTTTCCATTGAAGTCTTATGTGAAGTATTAACATTATAACCTCAGTAATAAAAACGAGTCGACTACCAATGATTCCTATATTTATTCCTAATTTCATATTTAAACTAGGAATAGCTTCCTACTTTTTCGATGAACTGTTCCTTTTATAATTTAGCTTTAACAAAATGATAATCCTACATAATAATAGAGAAGGAATGTTATATACTTTAACTTTTTATACCTAAATGAGGATGGATAACTTTTCTAATTATTCTACTGAAAGTCATTCTAGTACTGCGATACGTTTCCTATTTCTCTAGGAAACAGGTGTTAGGGTAAGGGTTGGTCTAAGAATGGATTAGAATAAGATTTGTGAAAACATAGTAAAAAAAAACCGATTTCCACATTGGAAAATCGGCCGTTTGATTGTATAAAGTTGTATGTGTGCTGCAAAATTCAACTAAAACGATTATAGTATTTCGATATATCCCTCTGTTCCATGCACGCGAATTCGTTGCCCATCTTTAATTCTATTAGTAGCATTCTCAACTCCTACCACTGCTGGTAATCCGTACTCTCGTGCAATAACGGCTCCATGTGTCATCAACCCACCGACTTCAGTTACTAGGCCTTTGATGGATACAAACAAAGGTGTCCAGCTAGGGTCCGTAAAAGCTGTGACTAATATATCTCCATCTTCTAAATTGGCATCTTCCATATTAAGAATGACACGAGCGCGACCTTCTATAACACCTGCAGATACTGGTAAACCGATAATTGCCTTAGCTGGCAGATTCTCTCGTTTGTACTTCCCTGCTATGATTTCACCATCAGATGTAATAACGCGAGGTGGTGTTAGCTTTTCATATAATTTGTACTCAACCTTTCGCTTGCTGATGATTTGGTAATCTAGTGTATTCGTGCGTACAACCTCTTGTAGTTCTTCAAAACTGAGGTAGTAGATATCTTCTTCTTTATAAATGACACCCTTTTGCACAAGTTGTTTTGCTTCTTTCATTAGAGCTTGCTTATATATGAAATAACGATTTACCATAAAATATTTTGGATATTCCCGATAACCAATAAAATTACGAATTAGGTCGATCATTCGTTTTGTTTCTTTAACCTTTTGTTCACCATCCGGTAATTGCTTCAATCGTTCTACTAATTCTTGTTCTTTTTTTAGGGCTTCCTGTTGCCCTTTTTCAAATCTCCGCTTGCCAGCTTTAGCTTCAAAGTTTTTGATATTACTTAGAATCATAGGGACTATTGTAAGTGGCTTTTCAGTCCACCTTGTCTTCGTAATATCAATTTCTCCGGCACATCGCATACCGTATTTGTAGAGAAAAGCATAGATAGCTTCTCTAGCTTTCTGTCCACCATCAAACCTCTCCAGTTCATCCATAAAGTGATTATCTTTTACATGTTGTAAATATTCAACTACTTCTGGATAAGGGCGAATCACATCTGCAACATCCATTAATGCCAAACCCATTTCCGAAGTAATGTTGTTTGGTACCGATTGAGAAAGTGTGTCTGCTACGTTTTTTTCACCTAACCACTCGTTCATTTTAGCATTGATCCATGATGATGCATGTATAGCAGTCATAAATACAGATGAACTTTGTGGGTCGAATAAAAGTTTCTTTAATTCATCAATATCACTTAAAATAAAATCAAATAAATCTGATCCTGATTTCGTTTGGATGTTTTGTTTTAACGCTTCTATAGATGTTTGTCTGCGCATAATCAAATCAGAAACGATGGATGGATTGTTTTCAACTTGTTCGGGCCTATCTGAATTGCCTTTAGTGGGACTCGGTGCATGATTATCATCTGGCAACGTTTTGATAAAATCGCCACGCTCAATAATGGTCATAATTGCGTCTTTCATGAGCGGATCGTGTTGACCCATCGCATTTAATAAATTGTTTCTACTTACAGGAGTTGCAAGTTGATGTGTGATATCAACAAACAATCTTCCACCAGCTACACGCATTGGGGCAAAAGTCGTTAATAGAAAAAAAGACAATCCCAATGGTTTAATCGGGTCGGTCATCATTTGTTGATGACCAACAGATATATAGACATGATTTTCCTCATCATTTGAACTAGGGATCGGATATAAAGTAGTGATTGGACGACTTTGCAAGATATAAAAGGTATTCTCAACTATACACCACTCAATATCTTGTGGACTTCCAAAATAAGCTTCAATCCTTCGTCCAATGCGCGCTAGTTGTAAAATCTGTTGATCAGTAAGTGTTTGTGCTTTTTGCTTTTCTGGATCGATTTGCTGAATCTCTGTTCCGCCTCCGTTTAAGACATTGCAGGACACTTTCTTCGTTGCAATCATCTTATCAACGATTTTTTCATCCTTTACTTTATAACAATCCGCAGAAACCAATCCTGAAACCAGAGCATCTCCAAGGCCAAAACTGGCATCAATTGAAAGTATCTTACGGTTAAAAGTTATGGGGTCAGCGGTAAATAAAATTCCGGATGCTTGAGGGAAAACCATTCGTTGTATGATCACTGCTAGTCTCACCTGGCTGTGGTCAAATCCGTTTTGCATTCGGTAGATAACTGCACGAGTGGTAAATAAAGAGGCCCAACACTTGCTGATATAATGCAGGATTGCATCTTTGCCAATGACATTTAAATAAGTGTCTTGTTGACCTGCAAAAGAGGCATGTGGTAAATCTTCAGCAGTCGCACTAGAACGTACTGCATATGGATGTTCATCTCCATGCTTAGAGAGATAGTGAGTAACATCTTCTACAAGATTGAGTGGAATCTCGATTTCCATGATAACTTGGCGAATTTTCCTGCTAATTTCATCAATTTGATCTCGATCATCTATTTCAAGTTTTGCAAGTTGCTCTAACAAAACCCGGTATTTATTGTTTTGCTCAATGATCTGTTGATATGCCACAGTGGAGACACAAAACCCTACTGGTACTTGTATTCCTTCCATTTTTGATAATTCACCTAAATTAAAACCTTTTCCACCAACGAGCATAAACTGTGTTTTATTCATTTCCTGAAAATCGAGAACCAATGAACTCATACAACATCTCTCCTTACTTTTCATGTCTATTGATTGTAGCAGTAGTATATGTAAAGAAAAAGTCTATAATAAAGGTTTTATAAATGTTATAATTAAAGTAGGGAGAGTACATAAAAATGCAATTAACCCTTCATTGTTGGTAAACAATCTAAAAAACGTTGCACCATTTTATGATGCAACGCTAACTATCTTTAATAATCCCCTAATTCATCTTTGCAAATGCCACTAAAGACCCCTTATCGCAAGATTGGAAACCATTTTTCTCATAAAAATGTCTTACATCTGGAGCTTCTTCGGTTAATAATACTTTTTGACGAACACTTTTATATTTCTCCAGAATCTGTTGTACCAATTGAGTAGCTAATCCTCGATTTTGATAAGCATTTAACACCAGAATATCTTGGATGTAGATAATTGTTAATCCATCCCCAATTATTCGAATTAACCCAACTAATTCATCACCGTCCCAGGCAGATACTACTTCTAACGATTGTTCAATTGCCTGTTGAAGAACATCTATATCTTGTGTATAAGCATACCATTCTACATCATTATATAATCGTTCTACTTGTTCTCTATTTATATTTTTATTATTCTTAAAAATTATCGTCATTCATTTTTCCTCCTCAAAAATTTATTATTTTGAAGAGTTGATCCATAATTTATCCACTGTCTTATGCCTCCTTATGGTATATTACCGGATGTTGTCATATTACTACTTCGACATTGCTTACACTATTCCTGCTTACTATTTCATTTTTAAAGTGTATCCTCTTGAAACAATCCTTGCTTAAATAACTATCTTGGAGCCACAAGTTCTACTTTAATTCGGTCAGGATCTTCAAAATAAACGGCATAGTGATCCTCTCCTCCTGCTAAAGGGTGTTTTTCAGGATAAAGAATAGTTACTCCTTTTTCTTTTAATTTGTTTGTCATTTCATCTATGTGCTCTCGTGAACTTGCATGAAATGCAAGATGATTAAGACCTACTCGGCATCGATGATACGGAATATCTAAAAATTTGTCCTCAGCTTGGACAAAAACAATGTATGTCTCATCCATTTTCCAGCTTCGTCCATTCTCCCATTTTTGAAAAGATACGTATCCTAATTCTTCTAGAAACCAACCCCAAAAGTCTACTGTCCTACTTAAATCTGAAACATATATCTCAATATGATGAAGTAACCCTTTTGCCATATATAGCTCCCCTTATGCTTCTTCTAGTTTTTATCATTCCTCACCAAACTTTACATCAAATAGATAATCAGATGAGACGGTACCTTCGAAACTTTCTTCTCTTAGATTTCCTTGATTATCTCTTTTTTCTCCCGTTTTCTTCATTGCAAATGTTGAGATATAATAGGCTTCAACTGGTAACCTTTCATCATCTAATACTTGTATTTCTCCATTTAATAAGAAATAATGAGTGCCGTTTTCTACTGCATAATTCGTTCGTTCTCCTGTACTTCGGATCACATAGGAGGAAAAGTCACCCTTTAAATGAGTAATATCTTTAATATCAAGAACATCCAAATTTTCAAAGAAATGTTCAGCATCAATCAATCGATTGTATTGGAGCCAGGTATCAAGCTTACTATTCGTCACTTGATACCTACTCTTATTCAAATCGTATCGAATTCGATAAAGGTTAAAACTATTGCCATTTTGTCCGAGTAGCTGCCAGCTTAAGTCTGTAATTCTACCATCTTTAACATACTCAACTTCAAAATCCTCCAGTCTTACATTTTGGTTCTCTAACTTTAATTTTTGCTTAATTCGTTCATATTCATCTTGAAAGTTCATCGTATATACTGAACCAAGTTTATGTTCGATAAATAGTGGGCGGCTTTGCCATTCTAGATTGGCAATTGGCAATATCCAATGGACCAGGATAAATGAGAGTACACCGAATATAGCTGCCAATCGTTTTATATCTATGTTTAACGAAGGTCGAAAAAATATCAGGTACACGATAAACCCTAGAGGAAGTGGAACTTGATTGAAATTAAAAGCAAATGAACCTAATATAAAGTATCCAATTATTTTCAACGGAAAATAGGATTCTGCTTCACTCTTTTTCAGTACTAAAAATATAAAACTAACAACTAATAGAAATGAGTATACAATAGATGCCATTTTGCCCCCCTCTCTAGTAGGAAAACTCTTTAATCGAAATCCGATCTGTAAAATTTTTATCTAGGTGTATTAAATTTACTTAATAATGATACTACTATTCCTAAGATTACAGCATAGGCTGAAAATACTTCATTCCCGTCAAAACTACTACAAATTGCTATGCCAGCAAGTCCACCCACAACCAGCTTATCGTTTTAATCTTTTTGTAGTTTGATTAATATATTTCAAGACATTTTAATTACTTCTTCGTTTATCCACCCACATTACTCGCAAAGATGAAGTAATTTTTTAAAAATCATTTATTGCGGAAATGACATTTTTTAGTATTTCAATAGATTTAATTGGTTCGTTATCAAGCTCTAAACTGTGATTTCCACCTTCCACTACATTTAATATAAGATTTTGGTTGTTTTTCAATTTTTCAAAGCGTTCTTCAATGTAACAACTGTCCTTATCTCCAATCATACAGAGTCCTTTATTTTCACTTCTAACCATTGCATTAAATACGTCACTTCTTTGGAGTAATGGCGTCAACCACACTAGTTTTGCTTCTTTTAACGTTGGATGATCCTGCAAATTGCTCAATGCAATCGTTCCTATTGATTTTGCTACAACATAATATTTGCAGTATTTTTTGTCCTTGGTTGCGTTTTCAATCGTTTGTAGTACATCACTTGCGAAATCCTTTTCATTTATAGCAGCCATTTCTTGCCTGCTAAATTGATAGTTAACGTGTAATACATCAAAGCCTTTATAGTAAAATACCCCTGTTGTAAAGTGTAACAATGGAGCTTGTATTGTGTAACCAGCCCCTGGTAAGACAATAACTAGACTATCTGTTTCATCACTTTGTTCTATTAATCTATAAGGAATATTTTTAGAACCATCTATTCTATTAGTCACCATTTTCCCACTCCCAAAGTTTTTTATACTCATTACCCAATTTTTCTTTTTATGTATCTCACTTCGCTGACCCACTACATGAGTGTTTTTGTCATAATATAGTCCGTTTGTTCCTCATCACCCATGTAAAAAGAGTGAGCGCCAGTTTGAACAAACCCTAATTTCTTATAAAAAGCAATCGCATTTTTATTCTTTTCCCAAACACCTAGCCATATTTTCTTTTTATTCGTTTCCTGCGTAATTTCAATCGCTTTACTATATAGATATTTACCCAGACCGTGTTTTTGAAATTTGTTCTTTATATAAATCCGCTCGATTTCAAGTGAGTCATTCCCCATTTCTTCCGACTGAGCATCATTAGTATTGACCTTCAAGTATCCAGCGAGTTCATTTTGAAAATAGACAAAATAGAATTGCGATGACATGTTGGATAATTCTTGTTCCAATTGTTTTAAGTTAAATGCCTTTTCCAAATAAGCACTCATATTTTCGGATGAATTTTGATCCTTAAACGTCTCATTAAATGTTTCACAACTAATTTCTTGAAGTGTCTGTAAGTCTTCTAGGTTACATTGTTTAATATGAATTGACATTAAGTTATTTCTCCCCTTTTAAAAAATCAATCACTCTTCCATACTAACATAATATTCCAAAAATACGATTGAAAATTCCCACATAAAAAGACGACCTCAGGGGTCGTCCTTTGTTTTAAGTTCTTCTTTCATAAAAAGATTTTCGATACTCCATGTATATCAGTATTGCGGTAAACCTTTTATCATTTCTCAAATTTTGTGATATCCGTTTAGGCTCTTTCTAATAAATCATTTATCATTTTACAAGTTCGTGATATATCTATCATCAATTAAGCATCCTAAATCGATAGTAAATTCTCAATATTGTGAGTACCAATCCAATGATAAAAGTGATTACCAAAAAAATCATCCCTGAAGGAAACAGACCAAACGCATCAATAATCGTGGAACTGTTATTCTTTAAAGTCGGGACAATAAATAATAACCAGCCAATTCCTACAACAGGTATCAATTGAGGAATCAATCGGAAATAGAATCGCCATGCTCCATTTTTTTTACGTTTTTCTGACCATTTTTTACTTCTTAGAATTCCTCTGATTCCTAAAAACAAATAAACCAGTGTCAACACACCAAGTGAATAATCAATGATTTTAGGTGTTGGGGCTTTTAATTCCGGAGCATATCCTTCCGTCAATTGTATGATACCAGAACTTATCTCATACGAGTGTTCGAAAGTAGTTGTGAAACTATTAAGTAATACAGCAACTGCGTAACCACTACTCGGCACGATATCTTGTTGAGATTGGAAGGTAGATATGGATCCACTATGTGATATACGTGCTGGTTTAATATTGGGTGAGCTAATCGACCAACCAAGCCCATATTTTTCACTTCCAGGTTGTGGTGAATACGATGCTTTTAGTAACTTTTGCGATAATAATGGTTCCCCATTCTCATTTTTCCCTTCACTCGTATGCATTGAGAGCCATTTCCCCATATCACTAGCTGTTGTAAAGATGCTTCCCGAACCACTAAACATTTTTTCGAGCTCCGTCCAAGGTATTGCATTGCCATATAAGGTGACAAATCCACGAGATATTCCATATTCTTCGATGTCTTCTGAATTTACTAATGAGATTGAATCGTTCATTCCGATCGGTAAGAATACATTTTGATTTAAATAATCATTAAATGTCATGCCGCTTATTTTTTCTACTAGAAATGCCAAGGTCCAGTAGTTTGCATTACTGTATGCATATTGCTTTCCTGGTTCCGATTGTAGCTTCCAATCATGGAAACGTTCTACTCCCTCTTTTAATGTATTCGCCGGGGCTACAATGGTCGGGTTCGGCACCCCAGAGGTGTGACTTAATAATTGTCGTACTGTTACCTGTTTCCATCTTGCGTCATCAAATGTAAGCTCTGGTAGGTATTGTACGATTGGGTCGTCCAGCTTTATTTTCCCTTCATCAACCAATTGTAAAACAGCAAATGCAGTAAATGGCTTAGTACCAGAAGCAATCCCCATTTTGGACTTTGCTGTCAATGGGTTGCCTTCAGAATCATGCCCATATCCTTTTTCGTATAGTACTTTCCCATCCTTAACGATTACGATGGCTGCACCAGGCAGTCCATTTTTTTCTATATAATTTGAAACGTATTCGTCAACATCGGCTGTATCAAGTGATGGAGCTGCCTGAGTTGATACAGGTACGAAAAGAAAATTCATGATTACAAGAATCAATCCTATTTTTTTACACATAATCATCCTCCAAATTATTGAATTCGTTATGGTTGGATTGGTCGAGTTACATTCATTCATAATTACTACATAGTATCCAATGTCCAAAAATAAAAAGACCATCCGTTCGATGATCCTCCCTTGTAGCAGTGTGTTAAATTGGCTCTCTTTATACTTTTTCCCTAAATTTCTTCCTAATCATATCTATTTTTCGTTTCTTACATTCTTCAATAAGAGATATTATGATTCTCCATTCCAATGATAGATTATTTGCACAACCCCAGATGAAAACGATCTTGTATGAACCATTTTTAAATTTATCCTATGTTTTAGATCAGTAAACAAAGGTTTTCCTTCTCCCAATACAACTGGGTGAATCGATAACCTAAATTCATCAACAAGTCCTAAATTAATAAATGTTGTAATGAGACTTGCTCCACCATATAACCAGATGTCTTTACCAGGTTTTTTCTTCAATTCATTTATTTCTTCAACAATCTTTTCATTTATAAATTTCGCTTGATCATCCGTCTTTTTTGTTCGGGAAAACACGTATTTCTCTTTACTATGAACCAATTTCCAAATTTCCTTTTCAGAGTCAGACTCTTCATTTTGCGGAGTATACTGCCCCCATAAATCATAGCTTTTTCTACCATATAAAATAGTATCAATTTGATTTAAGAAATCAGTAAATTTCATATCAGGGTCCATAATGCACCAATCTATTTCTCCGTTTTTCCCCTCAATAAATCCATCTAATGTAACTGCTAAATCTAGAATGATTCTTCTCTGTTTAATGTTATTCGTCATAGTTCTCGGTCCTTTCATTTCAAATAAACAATTTCCCTGATTATCTATTGCTCATAAGGCTTTCCATGCCTAACTAGCACATGCCATAAAAGTTTTAATTCCTGAAGTACCTCCCTGAAACTGCCACGGTCAATCCAATTTTGAGGATTACGGTAAAGGTCCATGACGGCACAACCAATTATAGCCGCATTGATACAATTATTTTGTGCAATCCGGGCTGCTAGTGAAGGCATGGCTGAGCCTCTGAAGTTAGAAGGAACTTCAACTGCCTGAAGTACAAATCCTCTATGCCACAATAATTCAATCGAATATTTAAGACATAGTTCTTCTAAGGTGGTTCCGATATTTGTATCTTTAAAAGAAGGGTCCGCAACAAGAACTTCCACGTCTTCCTTAAGTGAAATATCTCCATGGACTTGGGCTTCTATGTAATGATTAAGGTTACGTTTTGGTTCCTTTTTTTCGTCGGTTATTACGCCTTTTTGAAGATTCACCAATAAATGATCGATTAATTTTGTTGGTGTTAGATCTCTTTCTCCGATTGCAAATTCCCTAGAGAATGTCTCCTCTAAGAGTGCTGCAAGAATCATATTAAACTCTTCATAAGTCCCCTTCTCCTTAGGTTCTTGGTGAGAATCTAAGTACGTAAACGTAGAACGAGTTGATACTTTGGGGTATAGAAGAAAGTAGCATGAGCCAAAACGTGGAGCTGGCCCGTCTGAATGTAACATTATATTCAATGCACCATATTTTGGACGTTGATGACTGGTGGTACCCTCTGTTTGATAGGCTCCTCCAAACATTCGCTTTTCCCAAAGATCACGTTCGCCACCTGGAAGAGCTGATACACTCCCATTTGATATTAGAGTTTCGAATTGGCTTTTATATATTCCCTGTTCTAGAAGTGCTTCAGCAACATTCTTCATCGTTGAATCTGGCCGATCGGGATGAAAATGGATTCCAATTCGTGCATAATTTTTCAAATTTAAAACTGCTGTTCTGAAAACAGTGCTTGGGATATTCGACATTTTTAGTATATGGTTTATTAATTCATTAGCTTCACGATTATGGTTCTTTGCATAATTAGTAATATAGTCCAAAGCTAGCTGCTGAACCCTCGTTAGTTTCCCCACGTGAAGTTCCTCCTTCCATTATAGAGATTCACTTATATGCAATTTAATTCCAAAAAAGAACCTCTCCCTATTCTACTGTACATACTATTAACTGTTCTCGAAAATTTAGTTGTTTACCTTCTTTTTTGGGGAACAATACATTAGAGGTGGTTAAATTGATAAAAAAGGTACTCGTTTTCCTCTTTATTTTTCAATTACTATCAACAAGTGGTATTGCTCAAACAAAGCAGCAAATACAAATATTCGATATAGATCAAGACAAAGTTATAAAAACTGTACAACTAACCAACGCAGATGTACAGCAAGAAGTAGAGAAATTTCTTAAGGGAATAACAGGCGTATATGCGAAATATAATCCTATTCCCTCTAACGGATACATGGTAAGAATTCCATTAGAACCAACTATTATGATAAGAAATAAATGGTTTGATGACCTTGTCGATGAAGTAACCATAATTCTACCTAGTCAAGAGGATCCATATTTAATGCTGTTTAATGACGAGAACCAACCATTTTTCTTAACCTTCGAAGGTAACACAGAAAAACTCTTGGAAATATTGGACTTTAATCCAGAACAGTAATTCCGCTTTAATCATGTACATTATAAAAACATCTTACTCAGGGAAAGATTAGCAAGAGGTGATTGGAATGGATAAAGAAGAATTAAAACTCACGTCGGCTGAAATAGGAACGCTATGGGGAGAATATGTAAACGGAACTGCTGTTGATACTGTAAATAAATATATGTTATCCATTATTGAAGATGAGAAAATTAAAGAGGTATTCGAAGATGCCATTAAGATTTTTGCATCACAAAAAAGTCAAATAAAAACATTCATTGAAAATCAAGAATTTCCTGTTCCGATAGGATTTACTGATTCCGACCTTAATAAGACGACCAAAAGATTATTCTCTGACATCTTCTGTTTGCACTATCTACATATAATGACCCTTCATGGTATATTAGGTCATTCTACTGCCCTTAGTTCTTCCGTAAGAAAAGACCTAAGACACTTTTATCAATCATGTTGTAATGATGGAATGAATATGTACAATAGAACAATTGAATTACTATTGGAAAAGGGACATTTTCAAAGAGACCCCTATTTTTATCCGGCAAAAGGACCGGAATATGTTTCAGGTCAAAAATTCTTAGGTGATTTTTTCGGAGATCAACGGCCATTAGCTGCTACAGAAATAATTGCTTTATCTCTTAATATAAAAAAGAAAATACTGGAAAAGTCACTATCTATTGGATTTAGCCAAGTAACCCAATCACTGGAAGTTAGAAAATTTTTGGAGAAAGCAGAAAGGGCATCAGATCAACAAATTCAAGCACTGAGTAAATTACTTAAAGATGATAATTTGCCTGTTCCCATGTCCTGGGAAACAGAGGTCACGAACTCTCAAGATTCACCTTTTTCCGATAAGTTAATGATGTTTCATATAGGTTTCTTACTGCAATCAGCACAATCTTATCACGGTGCAGGTCTAGCTTCTGCCATGAGATTTGACCTCGCAGCAACTTATGAAAAAATCATATTAAAAAATCTAATGATAACCAAAGAGTGGTTTAATATCATGTCTAAAAATAAATGGATTGAACAACCACCACTTGCTCCAAATCGAAAAGATATTGCAAAAAATAAGTAAAGATGTCCTTGAACTGGGGCATCTTATTTTCTTTGGATCATTGTTACGTACTCATAATAGTATGAAATATCCTTTCAATGATAACCAAACGACCAGATAATAAGCACGATACTCGCTATCCCCCAAGCTGTTGTTCCACCTACAACCAAATCTAAGATTGAGTAGAAGCGCGTTTCCTCATTTCTATATTTCTTTTAATTATTGCCAAGACAACAAATCCGATTATTATAATACAAATCGTTATCCCAAGAAATACATCCACTTCAACCCCTCTTTCTTTAGAACTTTATGGGTCTTCCAATAATATGTAACAAATAGATCATTAGTGAATATATCACTATCCCGAATGTGAAATTTATGGGGTGAGTTTGCAAATTAATTCCGTGTATTTCGTTATACAATTCATTTTGTTGTTGAGACCATAAAGTGATAAATATAGTAATCACCATTAATATTAATGCTAAAATTGCTTTTTTATGAAAGGTTACGTTAACAAAACTGTGTTTTAACGCATTTGCCAACTTTCCTTTTCTATGAGCTACTGTTTCCGATTTTCTTTGGATGGGAGCTAAAAATTAAAATAATAAACCTCCCCATACAATAGCCATCACGACCAAACTTGTATAATCCATGTAAAGTGAAACCCCTTCCTACAAATTGACTCGGAAATTCCCCTTTTAGTCTTAAATGATTTATGCTTTACTAATTCTACTTATTTTAGCGAATTTCCTTTTTTTTAAGATGAATAAGAAAACTGTTTGCATCAATCCAAACGGTCTCCTTGTACAAAAAAAGCGATAACCCTTCAATGGATTATCGCACCTTTCGTTCAAATAAGATAAACGTTAGAAGAAAATGAGAAGTAATGCCCCTACTAAGAAACAATAATATGTAAAATAAGATAGTTTCCCACTTTTCATGATTCCCATAAACCACTTCAACGCAATATAGGTCATTAACAGTGTTGCGATAAATGCAGCTAAATACGGAATGGCTAAGTCTGCTTTATTTGGTTCGTTTAAAAAATCAGAAATGCCAAGAATAACTCCCCCGAGGCTCACGGGAATATACAACATAAATGAAAATCGAAGAGCCGTATCTGATTTCATTCCAACAGCAACGGCAGAAATAATGGTTGCACCTGAACGACTGATACCTGGTGTTAATGCGACAGCCTGCCCCAGTCCAACAATTAATGCATCCTTCATTGTTAAATCACTCTCGCCTTTATTCCCTTTCATATTGCGTATTAACCACAAGGCAATCCCTGTGATGAAAAGCATCAGTGCAATCGTCGTCATACTAACATTTTCTGCTATAAAGTCACTTAATAATATCCCAAGAACACCTGCCGGGATAGTGCCTATTACAATAAAGAAAACAAACCGAAAGTCACTCTTATAACGAAAATCTTTTGTTTTTACATAAAGAATTGAATTTACTGCAAGTCTTGCGATATCTTTTCGATAAATAAAAAGTATCGCAAATAGTGAAGCTGTATTTGTTAAGATAGCAAAAGTAAATCCTTGTTCACCAAGCCCCAAAATTTCACTAGCAATCATGACGTGCCCACTTGATGACACCGGAATTGGTTCTGTAAAGCCTTGTACTAACCCAACAATAATCATTTTGATTATTAATATGATATCCAGATCCCCCATTGTTACCTCCTCATAAAACAAATAATAGGTCGACGCAATCGGACCTATTCTTAAATATAATATACTTAAATGAGAATAACCATCGATTAATCTTACAATTAAGCGGACTAATCTAACATTATTGTCACGAAAGTTAATGAATTAAAATGAACTCCCTTCACAACTCTATCAACCTGAAAAAATTCATTATGTAAAGTGGAGTTTTTCACATTTTTGTCACATACTGTTTTATCTTCTTTTGACTTATTTTGTCGAAGGGCTTTTCATTATGTAAAAAAATTTGCATAATAGTGTTTGTATTTGTTTTTTTGAAGCGTTAAATAAATAAAGAGGTGTAGAAATTGTTACAGGAAAATACGCAGTTTAATAGGGAATCTATTATTATATCAATCGTTCGAAAAAGAGATGAAATGATCCGCCTTGCTAGTTCAAATGGACTTTTAAATACAGAGACAATTAAATGCAGTCAAGAACTTGATAAACTATTAAATGTTTTTAATAACTATAAAAATTAATATCCGCATGGTGTCCAACTTCAACTACCAAATGTCATTCAATCGTGACACCAATTTATTTTTCCCAACTAATTCTATTAGCTAAAGTCTTCTATTATAAAACTTCAATTCACCTTCTGCGATAATTACTCAAATAAGAAAAAGAGTTGCCTATCATCTCGGATCTACAACTCTAACTCTTTTCCTATTATTTTTAATAGATTGGTCCTATATGGTTTGGGACGAGGGACCTGTCCCCGTGACCCATTTCAAGATCGGAAGCGACTTAGGAATTGTTGAAGGCGTTCGCTTTCGGTATTTTCTAGGACTTCTTCGGGTGTTCCTTGTTCGGCGATTACGCCGTTTTCTAAGAAAATAATTCGGTCTGCGACATCACGTGCGAAATCCATTTCATGGGTGACCAAGACCATTGCCATTTCTCCTTCTTTGGCGATTTCACGGATCACTTCCAGTACTTCACCTACTAGCTCTGGGTCAAGGGCTGAGGTTACTTCATCAAAAAGCATCACTTTTGGACGCATGACGAGTGCGCGTGCCATCGCTACCCGTTGTTTTTGACCACCTGATAGCTGATTCGGATAGTTTTCCAATTTATCACCTAGACCAACTTTTTCTAACATTTCGATTGAATTCTTCTTCGCCACTTCCTTGGATGCTCCCTTCACATTAATAGGACCCGTCATACAATTTTCTAAGATTGTCATATGCGGAAACAAATTAAAGTGCTGGAATACCATTCCGATATCTCCTCTAATCTGCCTTAAGTGCTTTTCATTAGCTCTAACTAATTCACCTTTTTTCTCCATCTGCCAGAGGTTTTGGCCATTTACCTCAATGACCCCTGAAGTTGGTTCTTCCAATGTCATCAATAACCGAATAATCGTCGTTTTACCAGACCCGCTCGGTCCGATCAGTGCAATCTTTTCAGCAGGTGCGATATCTAAGTTAATTCCTTTTAAGACATCGACCTCATCGAAAGATTTCGTCACATTTTTATAGGTTACAATCGGCTCAGCCATCGATAGCCACTCCCTTTTTTACATTTTTAGCTCCTGTTGGATCTTTCTTATCAAATCGTCGGTTCATCTTGTTTTCTAATTTTTTGATTAAGATTGCTGATGGATAACTTAATAGCAGGAAGAAAATAGCCACTAATGTATATGGTTCTAAATACGCCCAATTTCTTGCACCAAATTTATCCGCCATAAGCAACATGCCTGCAACCCCAACTGTCGATGTCAATGGGACCTCCTTGAACATGATGATTAAATAATTCCCCAGCATTGGGATGATCGGAGGAATGGCTTGTGGAAGGATGACCTTTGTCCATCTATCCCTCACAGACATATTTAAAGCAATTGAGGCTTCCCATTGCCCTTTATCAACAGATTGAATACCAGAACGATAGATTTCAGAGATGTATGTACTGTAGTGAACCCCTAGTCCTAACACCGCAACAGTAAATGGACTTAAACTCACGCCTACATATGGAACCATCGGTAACCCAAAAAACAAGAAAAACAATTGCACAAGTGGCGGTGTCGAACGAATAAACTCAAGCACAAATGACACAACCCACTGAAAGGGTTTAAATGGGATTCGTTTAAGAGTAACCCAAACAAAACCAAACACCATCGCAAAAAGATAACAGGCAATTGTTACCCCAAGGGTCACCCACAACCCTTTAAAAATCATCGGAAGTGATCCAAAAAACATATTCCAATCCCACATTATTCACTTGCCACTCCCTTCGATGATTGTTTTTCCGCCCACTTCGTTAAACCAATTAAAGGTAAGGCGATAATAAAATAGAATACTAGAATTAGTAAGTAGACAGTAGGCGTAGAAGAAAGATTGGTATTTGTATAAAGTTGGCCTTTATACACAATATCAGCCAAGCCTACGAGTGATATGAGAGAGGTTGCCTTTAACATTTGTATCAAATAATTGCCGAATTCCGGAAGCATCATCCGTACCGCTTGCGGCAAAATGACAATTCTCATCCTCTGAAAGCGTGACATATTCAGAGCAATCGCTGCCTCTGTTTGTCCGTGTGCAACGGATAGAATGGAACCACGAACGGTTTCTGACATATAGGCACCATAATTCATTGAAATGGCAATCACACAAGCCCAAAATTCAGAACCTAAATCAATCCCAAACAAAATTGGCAATGCATAGAAAAACCAAAACAATTGAATGATTAAAGAAGTGCCACGGAAAACTTCGACGAAAAAACCTGAAAATTTTCGGATAAAGATATTCTTCGATAATCGACCAAACCCTGCTAAAAAAGCAACTAGAAAGGAGAAGAATGCAGATGTAACTAATATCGTAATCGTAATATTCAAACCTTGAAGTAAAATTGAAAAGATCTCACCTATTTGACTAATTGGAATCACCTCGTTTTTGATTAAACCTGTGGAATTGCGTTTTATTTCATGGAATTGCGCGTTAATCTTCGGAATTACGTTTTGTGCATCGGAAATGTTTTTTATTTCACGGAATTGCGCGTTAATCTTCGGAATTGCGTTTTACTTCTCACAATTGCGCTATAACAACGGAATTGAATTTTATATCGCACAATCCTGCTATAACTATCCAAATCTTGATTCAAACCAAACCCACTAAAAAACAGATCCCCCATTGGGAGACCTGTCGACTTTTCCCCGTGTTATTTTAAACTTTCAATCACTTGTTCCGTTGTTAAATCGTTTGGAACAAGGTTGCCTTCACCAAAACCAGATGGGGTAATGAGATCAAGAATCTCTCCACTTTCTTTAAGCTTCTTCAGTTCTGCATTGTATGCCTCTACGAGTTCATCGTTACCTTTTGCAAAGCCAGCTGCACCATAACTTGGTACACCCTTGATATCAGGTTGCTCAAAATCTTCCACAAATTCTAAAGCATCTTGATCAGAAGATTCTAAGGCCATTTTCACCGTCATTTCTGTCCCTGTTGTCGCTTGAGCACGACCTGATTGCACAGCTGAGAATGTAGCTGGAATGTCAGCAACCTCAAGAATCTGGTCTTCACTAACACCCATTTCAGTTAAAAACTCTATTTCAGTTGTCCCAGACATGACAGCCACAACTACATCAGGATTATTAGCAATATCCGTGTAACTATGAAGATCTAATGGATTTCCTTTTTCAACAATTAAACCTTCACCATATTGAATTTCCGGTTCACCAAATTGCACTTGTTCTGCACGTTCTGGCAAAATTGCCATTCCTGCTGTGATGACATCAAATTTGCCAGCCTTTACTCCTGGAATGAGTTGATTCCACTCTGCAATTTGACCTTCTACATTTTCAATTCCCATATTGTGAAAAACCTTTGTAGCAATCTCAACCGCTGCTCCTTTTAATTCTCCTGTTTTAGCATCTTGATAAGCATATGGCGGTTCATTTGAAAAACCAATTCTAACGGTTCCTTTTTCTTTCAGCTCTTCTAGTAAACTTGAAGAATCACTACTAGACTTTCCTCCCTCAGTTGATCCACCTGCTTCCTGACCGGTTCCACAAGCTGTCATCATTCCCATGATAAATACTAAAAATAAAATTGATAATGTTTTTTTCATGTACCTATATACCCCCTGAGTTTTTTATTCTAGAAAAGATTCTGATTGGCAATACTTGTTCAAATTGATTTTTGAAACGAAAGTACCACGAACAATGACGTCATATAAAATTGTATATCTTTTTTGAATACTTGCTCAAATGCCATATTATTGGATAATTCGGGATATATTGGGATTATTCATGTTATGGACTGCTGACTAGGGGATTATGTAAACATGCTCCTTTAGATTCATAAATGGTAACAAATGCTTCAAAATTGAAAGCACCTGCTACAAGGCATGGCCACCAGTCTCTATAAATAATAGAAAAGTAAGAATCTCCTATTCTTGAAAAATAATAAATCATTTCCACTTCAAAATTTTACTTGAAAGTTTTTAAATTCTATCGTAATATTATTTAAGTAAATCGAAATCATTACGATTTGTTAAAATCAAAGAGCCTAATAAATGCACCAAGTAATATGAACATTCATTTTTTTTAGTTTATTAATCGGAATGATTACGATATACATTTTACATATACCGAGTAAATCGGAATGATTATGATTGAGAGGGAAATTGATGAAAATTAAGCACGGTATTGCATTTTTCGTTTTATTAGCAACCACATTTTTGTTTGGGTGTGTCCAAGAAAACAAAACGGGTATAATTGAAGCAAAAAACACTCCTACACCATCTGAACGTCTTAAAATCTACACTACAGTCTTTCCATTACAGGATTTCACAGAAAAAATTGGTGGTGAACATGTAGAGGTTTTAAGTGTGTTCCCTACAGGTGCTGACGCTCACACATTCGAACCCACTCCAAAAACAATGGTAAGGATTGCGGAAGCGGATGCTCTTATTTATGTTGGTGCAGGTGTAGAAGGCTTCATTGATGCAGCCATTAAAACATTCGAAAATGAAAAGGTGCAATTGGTTAAGGCTACGCAAAATATGGAACTTTCGAAAGCACAAGAAGAATACGAATTACTTAATGATGAGGAGATAACTGAAACTGAACACGACCACCACCAATTTGACTCAAATATTGAAAAAAGCAACAGCCATGATGAACACGAGGTACAAGTTGACAGTGATACTGGTACGGAAGATCACCATCATCATGGAGATGTTGATCCACATGTTTGGTTAGATCCTCTTTTAGCTCGAGAGTTGGCTGAAAATATTCTTCATATACTTGAGGAATTAAAACCAGAGGCTAAAAAAGACTTTGAAAAACATTTTGATGGACTAGTAAAAAACTTGCATTTATTAGACCAAGAATTCATGGAAGTTGTGAACGAGTCTTCTAGGAAAGAAATAGTAGTATCCCATGCAGCTTACGGTTATTGGGAATCAAGGTATGGTATAAAGCAAATTAGTGTTTCCGGATTATCTCCCACAAATGAGCCTACCCAAAAGGATTTAACACGCATTATTAACCTAGCAAAAGAACATAACATCAAGTTTGTGTTATTTGAGCAAAATCTTACTTCAAAAGTTTCTGAAATGGTAAAAAACGAAATCAACGCAGAAGCTCTAACTCTCCATAACCTGGAATCAGCTACAGAAGAGGATATTAAAAACAATGCTGATTATTTTAGCATTATGAGACAAAATCTAGAAACATTGAAAACAGCTTTGCATTAATCAAAAATAGCATAGGTCCTTTGGGGCTTATGCTATGTAAATCTACTTGTCAGCGCTTTTTTTGTTAAACCAATTCCATATCCCCAACGAAATATATAATGTAATAAACATGGAAATCGAGCTCCAATACCATCTCCAATTTATATATTCAATTGTATCTGTATATCTTTCAAGTATCACTTCTATACCTGTTAATAAAGAAACGATTATACTTGTAAATAAAAGTCCTCTTAACTTTGATTTTCGTGGATGATATAAATTATATAATGCACTAACGATTGGGAACGCAAAGTATTCAAATGTAAAACTAGTTCGAGCTGCATCATCAAAGAGACGAACTGGATAACTGATCAAATTAAACTCGGATACAAGAAAGCCTAATGGCCATGTGATTGTTTGCATAATAAGAAAGCCAATAATGGCTAAGCGAAGTTTCGAAACTGGTACTAAAAAACAGAATAATAAGATTCCTATTATCCATGAAGATAAAAGGATTATTATTTCTATCAATATATACCTCACCCTTTTCCAGAGCAAGATCATTATAGGTGGGTGTTCTAGGTGTTGTTACTCAAATAATCTCAATCTTCTTTATATTCCATATTTTATATTAGCTATACTTTTTGTGCTTGTCTATAGAAATTAGGCAAAATTACTATATAAAATATAACTTTTTTACTATATTCATATAAAAAGGTAATATATGGGACTATATTACTATTTTATGTAAAAAAAGAAAGCATTACTTTTTTTGTAATGCTCTTTAATAATTAGAATTTGTTTACTGATTGCTTAAGAAATTTGAATATATTCAATCCTAAAAATTCGTATTTAGGATTACAAACTTTAGCATTTTCTGATCCTCTTTTTCATTTTAGGCTACTTATATTCCACAATAAAATCCCCCTAATATTCACTTTATCTACCAAATAGATAAGTGGATATTAAGGGACGTTAAAAAATGCTTAAAAAAAATATTTCATTTATTTTTTTGAGGTTTCGAGTTTAGTACCTTTACCCCTTTTTCTACATAGGAATCCATGATTTCTTTTGGAACCATGCTGCCTCCCGTTGCCCATGATATATGAACAGCATCCTTTATTTTTTCTGTTAAATTATTTTTCATGATATAAAGTCTTCCTTCTGGTTCAGCAAACAATCGAGCTGGGCCAGCTATTCCCGCTAATGCAGAGGGTTCCAAGTAGATATTTTCTGTTTGAGTCAACATACTGAGATAAGCAAATAACTGATCGTCTTCCACCGTATAGACCCCACTAATTAACTGCTCCAATGTTTTGCCAACAAAGCCCGAAGGCCTGCCAACAGCTAAGCCATCAGCAGCCGTTTTGTTATCGATGCCAAAATCTTGGACTGAAATCTTATCATGTTGCTCGGTTAATAAGCCTAATAACATACAAGGTGAATGCGTCGGTTCGGCAAAAAAACAGTGGACATGATTTTTGAAAAGTAGCTTTAGACCAAAAGCCACACCACCTGGCCCGCCACCAACTCCACAAGGAAGGTACACAAACAATGGACGATTTTCATCAATGGTAATATTCATCGTTTCCAATTGTTTTTTAAGTCTTGATGCTGCAACGGCATATCCTAAGAATAAATTGGTCGAATTTTCATCATCAATAAAATAACTATTAGGATCTTCCTCAGACTGTTTTCTCCCCTGTTCAACTGCAACACTATAGTCTAATTCATGTTCGACTACTGTTACACCCTTACTCCGGAGCAGAGCTTTTTTCCATTGTTTTGCATCGACTGACATATGAACCGTTACGTTAAAACCTAGCTTTGCACTTATAATTCCAATACTTAATCCTAAATTCCCAGTAGAACCCACAACGATAGTATACTTGGAGAAGAACTGTGTAAAGGTATCACTGTCCAGTTTGCTATAATCATCATCAGTAGATAGAAGATTATTTTCTAAGGCTAAATCTTCTGCATGCTTCAAAACCTCATAAATACCGCCCCTTGCTTTAATTGAGCCAGAAATCGGTAGATGACTATCACATTTTAGGAGCAGTTTTCCTTCTATTTTTTCAGTAAACAAACTCTCAAGGGAACGCTGCATCACAGGAATTTCTTTTAAAGGTGATTCGATAATTCCATTCATTTCCCTCGTTTCTGGAAAAGCACTTGCAAGATATGATGAAAATCTCTTTAACCTCTTTTCCGCATCACGGACATCCTCGATTCCTAAAGAAACATGTTGAATCGCTCTTTCAAAATCTATGCACTTCGGATTGTTCCAAAACACTTCCTCTGTTAGCAGGAGGTTTTCTAATAATGGATAGGTTTGTATCCATTCGTCTATTGTTTTTCCTAATATCATATCCATCTCAACACCCCTTTGAAAATTGGTAGCTATATATGTATAGAGTAACAGAATGTATTTACTTTACTAATTTATTTTTAATTAAAAAATTACTTTGCATATATAAATAGGCCTGCCCCCAGAGGTGTAATCTTACTCCATGGGAATCAGGCCAAACTCAAAATAGATGGCATCGTGTTGAAATGAGGTATTTACTACTTACCAAACTCAATAAGACATCTAGCCACTTCATCTGTAATAATTTCGATTAGTTCTTTACCTCGCTCCGCAAATGCAGAATTAGGATCATCGGTAAAACCATCGATGTCCTTCCAAATAGAAGGTTTTTCTATCCTCACATTAGTATAGAGTAAATCAATTTCCAAAGGGTTGCGCCTTGGATTTGCGTTTACTAGGTTCGCTAATTTAACCAATTCGGGATAAATAACTAACATTAGAGATGTTTCAAATTGCCCAGCATGACCCGGAGCAGGTGATAATTGATGTTTCTCACAATAGTTTTTAATAGTATCCGAGGCGATTGACCAGTAAGATGCTGCCCCCACCGTTACATTATAATCCATTGCGGCATTTCGGGCAGCTAGTTGAATAATTTCATCATTACCACCATGACCATTTATGATAAAAATCTTCTGAAACCCACTTTTTACTACGCTTTCTAGAAGCTCTTTTAATACGAGTAACAACGTATTAGAACTTAAAGAGAGAGTACCTGAGTATATAAGATGATGATGGGAAAAACCAAATGGAATTGTTGGTCCAAGTACAACTGGTACTTGTTTTGCTATTTTTTCTCCACTTTTTCTTGCAATCTCATTTACTATCGCTTCGTCCGTCATAACAGGAAGATGAGGTCCATGCTGTTCAACCGCTCCAATAGGCAGAATGACAATCGCTTTTTCTGTTATTTCTTTAAAATCATCTCTCGTCATTTCATTCCATTTATACAAGTTTACACCCCCATATAGACAATTTTCGTTAGAACGTTACTTAAAGAGTTTCACCGCCGCTCCCGCTAATACGGCAACTCCGTTTTCTAAAGCGTTAAGATTAAATGTCATATTCGGATGATGTAATCCTGGTTCTAAGTCTGTCCCCAGTCCGACCAACGTAGCTTGCAGTTCTTTTTTCTCTTTTGTGTAAAAATGAAAGTCCTCTCCACCAGGAGTAATAGGAGGAGAAACAAAAGCAGCTCCCCCTAGATGTTCGACAACTGCTTCTTTTACAACCTGTTCCATATAGAAATTAGGATTAGCCGCGACCATACTCGCGGCAATTTGAACGTCTACCTCTGAACCGTTTGCTGACCCAGCTGATGTTACAGCTTTTAAAACTCTTGGTACCAATTCTTTCATTGCTTCATTTGTCTGTGCTCTTACATCGATTCCAAAAGTAGCTTCGTCAGGAATAATATTTACATTATCCCCTCCCGCGTTAATTTGTGTAACCTTTACAGAACTTGCTATCGTTGGGTCTACTTTAACTGCGTTTACTGCATTCACAATCGCTGCTATAGAGTCCACTACATTTATGCCCATATTCGGCCTAGAACCATGAGCTTGAACCCCTTTAACAGTACCTCTTAATAGGGTTGTCGCTCCATGATAAATCGCAGCTGAAACCTGTCCATAGGACATTTCAATCTTTGGACGGACATGGATGCCTAGCAAGTAGGTGACATCGTCTACTACACCATCCTCTACTAAGGCAACTGCTCCTTTACCAGACTCTTCTGCAGGTTGAAAAATGACCTTTAGTTTCCCTTTGGGAGAAAAGCCTATTTCCTTTAAGCAGCGCAAAGCATTTAACACCATGGTCATATGGGCATCGTGACCACATGAGTGATTAGCTTTCCATTCACCGTTCACATTCTGCCATAATGCATCCATGTCGGCTCGTAAAGCAACAGTTGGTCCCTCATCATCACCCCATTCCGCTACAATGGCTGTATGATTGGGAAACGTTTGATAAGAAAACCCCAGTTGTTCAAGTTGATTTATTAAATATTCTTTAGTCTTAAATTCCTTCCAACTTATTTCTGCAAGCTGATGTAAGTCGTTGTATGTTTTTACGATTAGTTGCTTGTTTTCAACTATCCATTCCTTAATTGTAGACATAATTGAAATCCTTCTCCTACTCTCACTAGCTATGAATTTGATTCAAAGTCTTTCCAATACTTCTAAAATATCATTTTTCAAGGACATAATAGTGTACTGGCTCCTCACTCCGTAAAACTCCGACTACCTTATATCCATTAAAAAAGGCAATTGTAAATAAGTCTCGAGTTTTTACTCTCCACTTTTTTACAATATCAAATTTCTCATTTTTAATTCTTTGTATTTCTTTTGGAATTGCTACTAAGAATCCTTTGTGGTTACTAAGAGGCTGCACATCTTCTGGGATTAGTTGATTATTCTCTAACCTCCAATGAAGTAGTGAAGGATAGTCCTCCCACCCGTCATCAAAAATAGAATCTCCACTTGCTGCAATCTCTGCGCGTTCAGAAGCTAGTTCCCATTCAATAAGGAAACGGTCTGATGGTAATCCTCGATTCAACTTATCCTCAAGATTTCCATAATAGTCAGGAATATAGATGTTTACATATCCACCAAGCTTACAAAGATTTAAATAACCATTACGAATTTCAAGGGGATCAAAGGTCCAGGTCATTTTTTTATAGCCATTCTTAATCGCCCATTGACGTTGAACAAGCTTTAATTCTTTCCCAATTCCATGATTCCGATGTTCCGGATCAATCGCCATCATATGAGAGCAAAGATGTGTTTGTTTCGTAATGTTGTCATAGCCTGCAAACCCATAACAGAAGCCAACTATTTTCTGGTTATCGATACTTTTGGCTACCACTACAACTCCCCCATTGTGAATGGCAGCAACCATTTGTGGTAAAGAGGTGACTGTATCGTCACCCCATACCATTTTTTGCAGATGAATGGTTTCTTGTAATTCCCTAATATCTTCCGTTACATCACACTTGAACTTTACTCTCATTGGTTTGCTCCCGACGAATAACTTGACCAGCGGTTGTTCCAATATATTGACCATTACTTACAGTTAGTTTTCCATTTACGATAACGTACAAAATGCCTTCTGGTTCCTCTAAAGGACTTGAATACGTTGCTTTATCAATGACCGTTTCGGGATCAAAGACAGCGACATCAGCTGCATATCCTTCTCGTAACAAGCCTCGATCTCTCAATCTTAATAATTGAGCTGGAGCTCCAGTCATTTTACGAATCGCTTGTTCTAATGAAAGTGCTCCCTTTTCACGTACGAATTTCCCTAGTACTCTTGGATATGTACCATATAATCTTGGATGTGGCTTTCCTCCAAAGATACCGTCTGATCCTACAACTTGTAGGGGATGCTGCATACCGAAAATAACATCCTCTTCGTCACCCCAGTGAATAACCATGGTAACCCCTGCATTTTCTTCTATTAAAATGTCCATCGCAGCATCAGTAGGGTGAACTCCTCGAAGTTCCGCAATCTCAACCATATTCTTTCCTTCTAAATCACGGTTGTTATCGGTCGTTACAGAGGTTATTGTAATGTTTTCCCAACCACAGGTTAATGACCAATTCTCAAAATCATCTCTAGTAGCTAGATCCTTTTTGACTTTTTCTCGAACACTTGGGTCCTTTAATCTTTCAAGCATTTCAGCTGTACCCCCAGAGTGCATCCATGGTGGAAGTACCGCATGGAATACTGTCGAACCAGCTGTATACGGATATTGGTCAAAAGTAATTTCAATTCCCTCTTTACGTCCCTCATCCATTTTCTCTAAGGCTTTGACAAACTTATCACGATTAATTTTCCCCGCAACCTTAAAATGGGATACATGTAGACGAACTCCAGACTGCCTTGCTACATCAATCACTTCGTCCAAAGCTTCTAAGGACTGATTGCTTTCGTTACGAATATGAACAACAAAGCAACCATCATATTTGGCAGCACCTTTGCAAAGTTCTATAAGTTCCTCTTTATTGGAGAATACGTTTGGAGGATATACTAAGCCAGAAGAAAGTCCCACAGCACCTTGGCGCATCCCCTCTTCGACTAGTAATCTCATTTTCTCCATTTCTTCTTTTGTAGATACTCTTCCGTCAAATCCCATTACAAGCGTTCTTACTGCACCATGCGGAACTAAATATGTAGCATTACCTGCAATGGTTGAGTTATCTAAAAACTCAAGGTATTCTTCAATAGTATTCCATGGCCAATCACCAATATCTCCGTTTAGACCCTTTAATTGCTTCTGCCATAAGGGTTTGGTCTCTTCTGATACTGGCGCTACTGAAATTCCATCTTGACCAAACAGTTCCGTTGTCACACCTTGCAAAACTTTAATTTTATGAATCTCTGGTTTTGTACAAAGCAAATCAGAATGTACATGTGTATCAATAAAACCAGGGGAAACAGCTAGTCCTTTAGCGTCAATTTCAGTTTCTGCCTTTTCTTGACTCAAATCACCAATTCTAGTAATCTTTCCGTCTACAATTCCAAGATCCATCTTTGTCCACGGGTTTTCAGTTCCATCAAAAAGTTGACCGTTACGGATTATAATATCAAACATGTAAATTCCTCCTTAGATTTTTCAAATATACAACTTTGATGAGCATATGAATAATTATTTATGTGTGAGCTTTGAATAAAAGCTTTTGCTTTCAATAACAAAGCTTTCTAACACTTCTTCATTAATGTTGTAACCAATACCCGGCGTTGATGGTACAACTAGCTTTCCAGGAGCAGACAATTTAACTTCCGGTTCTACGATATCTACCTCCCAATAACGGTCTGATGCAGATGTATCACCAGGAATTGTGAAGTTAGAAAGTGAGGTTAAAGCAATATTGTGAGCACGTCCAATACCTGCTTCTAACATTCCACCACACCATACAGGTATCCCCTTATCGGCGCATAGGTCATGCACTTTCTTTGCTTCAGTTAATCCACCGACCCTACCTGTTTTAATATTAATTATTTTACAGCTTCCTAGTTCAATTGCTTTTCTTGCATCTTCAACTGAGTGAATGCTTTCATCAAGACATATTGGAGTGTTAATTTCCCTTTGCAACAAAGAATGATCAATAATATCATCATGAGCTAGTGGCTGCTCAATCATCATCAAATTAAACTCGTCTAAGGCTTTAATAATTTCAATATCTTCTAATGTATAAGCAGAGTTTGCATCTGCCATTAATGGAACATCGTCCCCAAATTTTTCCCGAATAGCTCTGATGACCTCAACATCAAATCCAGGTTTAATTTTAATTTTAATCTTCTTATATCCTTCTGATATAAATCTTTCAACCTTGCTTAATACTTCTTCAATAGAGGGCTCAATTCCAATACTGACACCTACATCAATTTCTTGCTTATTGCCACCTAGGGCTTCGGCAAGTGTGATGCCCTTTTGCTTTGCAAAAAGATCCCAAACTGCTCCCTCAATGGCTGCTTTTGCCATGTTGTTCCGACGAATAGGATGAAATAAAGTAGATACATCCTCCGGCGTATTGATCTCATTGTCTAACAACTGTGGAATCAAGAATTCCTCAAGCATATACGACACCGTTCCAGTCGTTTCCTCGTTATAAACTGGAAATGGCAGTGAAACACTTTCTCCATAACCAATAAACCCATCACCATGAACACTAACAACTAAAAAGTCTTTAAAAGTAAGACGTCCAAAGCTTGTTTCGAACGGAGCTTTTAGAGGCATATTTAGCCTTTTTAAATCAACTTTTTCAATTTTCATAGAATCTCCCCAATACATTTTAAATAGTAATGTCATACATCTTGAGAGAAGTCTTGACGAGCATTTTCATAATTTAAAAAATGTTCCTGAACTTCCTTTTCACCAGAAGATGCCACGCCCGTAACTAATACGTTTAACAATGAAAATATAGTTGGCATCCCTGATAATCCAATTGGTTTAGGAGCTTTCACCGTAAACAACAAATCAGCATATTCACTTATAGGTGCTAATTCATGGTCTGTTATTACTAGAATTGTTGCGCCTCTTTTCTTTGCAGCACGAACAAAAGAAATAGTTTCTTGAACATAACGAGGAAAAGTGATAGCGACTACTACACTTTCCTCATTTAATTCCGATAGAAGATAATTTGAATCATCCATATTACCTCTATAAAGATACGTCTCTCCTCTTACAATATTTAAGCTAAAGGCCAGCCAACTGGCCGGTGCATGGGAGCTTCTTAATCCAATAACAAATCTTTTTTTGGCTTTTACTAGAGTATTCACCGCATTCTGATATTTGTCTTTATTTATACTCCCCAGAGTTTCCTCAATATGTTTTATATCTTGTTCCATAACAATGGCTAAGAGATTTCCCTCTCTGCTTAAAGCATCTGTATCCTCTCGATATTTTACAATTGGATCCTTAACTTCATCCTCTAAAAGAGATTTTTGAACCTCTTTTTGAAGCTGACTATACCCTTTATAACCGACCTTATAGCAAAAACGTATTACAGTAGTTTCGCTCGTTTTTGTAAGTTCGCCCACTTCTTTGGCAGTAGACAAAGCGACACGACTTGGGTAATTAATGATATACTCTGCTACAAGTTTCTGGCCATTTGATAATGTCTTATAATGTGTACGTATTAAAGTATTTATGGCTTCCATCATCATTCATTCTCTTTCTATTAAGAAATATTATAAAGGGCTTACCCTGCAATCTTGTCTGTACCCCAAAACTTTCTAATGACTTGTGAAGTTGGTGCAGGTGATAAGTAACTCACCACTACCATAGTAAAGATAGATAAAGCTGTTGCCGTAACAATCGTTTGCATTCCAAATGGGTTAGGGAAGAATTGACCAATAACGATATAACTAATTAGACCAGTGTACATAGAAACAATTGCTCCCCATTTACTTGCTCTCTTCCAATATAGCCCGAATACAATTGGTGCAAAAAATGTTGCTTCTAGACCACCGATTGCATATATCACGATAAACTGTAGATAGTCAGGAGGTGTTAGAGCGAATAGAACAACTCCTACCCCAATTATAAGTGTCGTCATATATGAAAGCTTCGCAATCTTAGTATCACTAGCATTGGGATTTATGTAGTTCAAATATATATCTTTAACGACGGATGCACTTGTAACTAGTAACATCGAATCAACCGTAGACATAATTGCCGCTAATGGAGCTGCAAGAACTAAACCTGCAAGCCAGCCTGGCATAAGATCTAATATCATAGTCGGCAAAGCTAAATCCGCCACGGCAAGATCTGGATATAAAACTTTTACAAATGGTCCAAGTGTAGCAAATCCGATGGAGAATAAGAACATGATGATACCACTATAGATAAGTGATTTGTGCATAGCATCGGTATTTTTGAACGTCATTCCTCGAACAGAAGCATGTGGTAAACCGATTGCTGCAATTCCGAAAAGAATAAAATAGGAGAATAAATTTAACGGCGTTGCATTCGCAGGTCCAGGTAACTCGACCATTTCTGGGTGTTTGGCAACTAACTCTCCAATTAAAACAGAAAAACCATCTGTTTTAACCATAAAGACAATCCAAAGTATAACACCACCAAGAATCATAATTATTCCTTGTATTGCATCGGTTAATGCCACAGCTCTGAAGCCACCATAGGCTGTATAAGCAACAACGGCTACTCCAAAGAAGATAAGCCCTGCCTCATATGGAAGTCCCGTAATAGCTTCAAGTATTCTAGCTCCACCAACAAATTGAGCAACCATGTAGGCGCTAATAAAGATGATGATACCTATGGAACTTCCTAGTACAACTGCCGTACTTTGATATCTTTCCTTAAAAAAGTCTGTTAACGTAACAGCACCAATTTTTCTCGCTACTATAGCAAATTTTTTCCCTAAGATACCAAGAATATAAATTCCCATACCTACTTGAGTTAACAGGATTAATACCCAGCTAAACCCTTGATTATAGGCTACCCCTGGAGACCCAATAAACGTTCCGGCACTGGCCGCAGATGCTAGGATGGTAAATGTTAATACGATTGGACCAAGTGAACGTCCGCCAATGAAGTATTCTTCTTGGAAGCTTGTCTTTCGGTTTTTGATGTGCTTATGAAGTGCGCCACCAATAAGAAAGGTGATAACTAAATAAATAATAATTGGAATCAATACATCCCATTGCATTAGTAATCTACCTCCCCATCTTCTTCTTCAGCTTCGATAGACATGTCCTTAAAAAAGAACTTCACCATGAATAGAGGTAGGATACAAATGATAAGGCTTCCAACAATACCACCCCAAAAGAACCAAGCAGGAAATCCTAAAATAAAGGTAATGTCGGCTGATGGTTTATTTAATCCCAAAGCAATGGCAGGAATCCCCACTACAATGAGGTTAATAACAAATAGCCCTAATACCAACCACATTTCTTTCGTGCACTGTTTAAACCTTCTGTCCTCAACAATAATTGATTCTTTACTATCCATATGCATCCTCCTTTATAATAAAGCCCACACTTCATATCTTTTTAATATACGAAGTATAAACTTCATTTTTTACCATTATAATTTCAGTTAAGTCTAAAATCAATAAATATTTAGAATATTTGTATTAATTTAGTTATTTTTACTTATAAGTATGGGATTATTTTACTATTGGGGAACTCATAAAGTGACAGGATTTGAATAGATGTTTTGGTTCTGTTTATCTAGAATTAAATTCCGAACAAAAAAGCTGTCTATAAGTCAGACAGCTTTACCTATAACTTTTTATACATCCCGCTTTTTAAAACTATAAATTGAAAGTACCACAATAAGTACTCCATATAACAACGCATACCAAATCATCAGATTACTAGGATTTGAAATACTCGTGAACATCCCACCTTGTGCGAGTGACAATGGGTTATCGGACGTATCAAATAATAAAATCGTCATTTTTCGATAGATTGAATCAATTGGAAATACGAGGCTCATCACGATCCCGATATTTACGAGAGTCGTTTTTTCAATTACGGCTCCAAATTGTTCAATAAAACCTCCTATAAACGCCGCGCCATATAAGATAATGGAAACAATGCCTGCATTCAAGGTGGTCATTCTTGTACTTAAAAATACCCCAAAAGCGATCAAAACAAATGGCTGAATGGCAAATACACTTACAGCTTTCAATATCTGCATTGGTTCAATATCCAATGCCATCCATTCCGCTCCTATCCCTTGATGAATGAGGATAATACTAAAAAATAATCCGATAGCGTAAGAGATTAAGAGTAAACCTAATCCGATAAATTTGCCCAAAACAAATCTAGCTCTAGATATTGGGCGCATTAACCAAGTATCAATTTGGTGACTTGCCACTTCGCCTGAAATAGCACTAACACTAGACAATATTGTAAGAAGAGCAATGATAAATGATGAGAAATAAAGTCCGACACCCAAAAATTGTGAAGCTACGAACTGCTGCATTAAGAAGGCTTGTGTTCCAGCGTTATTCCCCGCTCCCGGTGTTTCCTTACCAATAAAATAAATAGCCGTACCGTAAAGAGCCAGAAATATGAGCGTCATAATAATCGTAATTAAAAAGATTCGCTTTGATACCATTTCTTTAAAGGTTAATTTACTGATTGTCCACATAAGCGTTCTCCTTTTTCTGGTTCACCCAATACATGAAAACATCCTCTAAATGAGGGATTATGGGTTTCACTTCAAAGATTGAAACTTGGTTTGAAGCTAAGAATTGAATGAGTCTTGGTATATCGGATTCAAGCTCAAGTTGCAAACCCCATCTTGTTCGACCCTCTTCAACTTTTATTTTCTGATAACGTGTCACAAATGAAGGCATTGAGGCATTTATTGGTTTATCCGTTACAACCTCCACTTTTGCTTCCGTCATCATTAACTCTCTCCATGGTCCCTGTGCAACCATCTCACCTTGATGAACAATCGAAACATGATCACACACTGACTCTACTTCATACAACAAATGACTATTTAAGAACACTGTTTTACCTTGGTCTCGCAGATATACCATAAGGTCTCTGACATCTTTGCGTCCTATTGGGTCAAGTGCAGATGTTGGTTCATCAAGAAAGACTACCTTTGGATCATTTAATATAGCACAAGCAAGGCCAATCCGTTGGGACATTCCCTTTGAAAATCCACTAATCTTACCATTTTCTCTTCCTGTCATTCCAACTAACTCGATGACTTCATCAATTCGTTTGTTTCGCTCGCGAACTGGTATCCTACATAATTCAGCATGACTTTGTAACAATTGTCTACCAGTTAACCAATCTGGGTAACGAAATAACTCTGGTAGATATCCTACTTGTTCCCGTGATTTTGTCGTTCCAATCGGTTCTCCAAGAATATAACCTTCACCACTTGTAGGGCGTAGTAACCCAAGAAGTGTACGAACGAACGTGCTTTTCCCAGAACCATTCGGTCCTAAAAAACCGTATACCATTCCTTCCCCTACCGACAAAGTTACATCAGATATTCCACCTTTTCCATTGTACGTTTTCGTTAAAGAACTCGTTTGGATAACGTTCATTCTCTTCCTCCTTGTTGTTTATTAAGAAAAGTTCAGAGTAACCTAAATCACTCTGAACTCTTCAAATCATTTACTTCATTTTTTCAATTAATTCCATTAGTTCCTCTGCACCCATTTTACTTTGAGTATAGATAACATGGATATTGCTATTTTCCTGCCATACCATATAGGAATCCTCTTTACTTTCTACTACAAATCCAGGAGCATTTCCTACACGAACTTCAGTCATTGTAGAACCTTCTCTTTCTACATGAGGAATAGGTAATGTCGTCTCAATATGATCGATGTCTGCAAGCTGTGTCTTCACATTTTCAGGTAAAAATGGTAGAGAAAGCAGTGTAGCTTTTAACTCATCTACCGATACTCCCTCAGGAACTAGGATTTCTGGAGATTTTGTGCGCATATATCTGATATGTTGCTCGTTCTGCGTGTAATCCGTTTCAATTGCATCAAAGGTTGAAACAGAAAACGAATGTTTATCTAAAGCTGCTTCGAATTGTTGTTCTGAACCTAATTGAGTTAATAGTTGATTTGCTTTTTCGACGTTTAAAGTAAAGGTGATGGTTGTTGCTGGAGTCACACATACTGCTTCAACCTCATATTCCCCTAATTCAGGCACAGAGTAGCCAGCTTCTACAGCTGATTGATACGTATCAAAGAACTTCGGCTCCCCTGCTATCTCTGACATTTCGAGTTTTCCAATTCCCGCCAAGTCTAACGAACCTTCTTTATTTTCACGAACCCAATTCTCAATTTCACTAATATCACTTTGCGTCAACTTCACCATCTCAAGTTGATTCACACGAAATAATGATAAAAATTCATTAGCTTCTACTCGAACTTGAGGAATTGCAAATGAGCTAAAAATAGCGGCTGCTGTAACCCCACTAATAAGTAAACGTTTTGTTTTAGTTTTCAATGTACTCCATTCCTTTCAAACTTTGTTTCTTCGTTAGATTGATTATAAGATATTATTTATTGTTTTTCAATAAATATTTAATTATCATTAATATATTATTATCGATTCACCAAATAAATTTCAAAAAAAAAGACTAGGAATTTATCTTTTCCTAGTCTTTAGCTATATCTAAAATATACTTCATTGTTCAAATGGTGCTTTTTAGTTATTCAGTTTGTTCTGCTGAGCGATTTGAATAAGGTTTCCGCAAGTGTCATCGAAGACAGCTATTGTTACTGGACCAGCATTTGTCGGTTCCTTTGTAAACTTCACACCAAGCTCCTTTAATCGTTCGTATTCAGTTTGAATATTTTCTACTCCAAACATAGTAGCTGGGATGCCTTCAGCAAATAACTTTTGTTGATACTCTTTGGCAGTGGGATTGTTATTTGGTTCGAGCACAAGCTCAGTACCTTGCTGATCTTCGGGAGATACAACTGTGATCCATCTAAATTCTCCCACGGGAACGTCATGCTTTTTTACAAACCCCAGAGTCTCAGAATAGAACTTCAGTGCCTTATCTTGATCCTCTACAAATAAACTAGTCACTATGATTTTCATCCTGTTTACCTCCATCGATATTTCCTATGAAAAAATCTTGGTTATTGTCAACAATCAAAGAATCCTGTTGCCAATATATCATAACATTTTTATCAGAATGGTTGAAATGAGGTCTATCTTCAATATGATGCACACTTTGTAATAGAATCAACCCATAAATAACTTTGTCTATTGTTTGTAACTACCGTTTATTCATTAGGCTCAAATTTAGGTAAATTGATTATCGCCTTAAATAAATCTCCATCAACGTGTATGGTAAATCTGCCTTTTTGAAGTTCAATAAGATTTCTCGCAATCGAGAGTCCTAATCCGCTACCTTGACTGTTTCTGGATTCATCGCCTCTTTTGAAACGCTCCATTAATTCGTCTGCAGTGATATTTAACTCATAGGCTGAGATGTTTTTAAAGCTGATTCGGATTTCATTGTCCATGTCCTCAATATCTATATATACCCTTGATCGTTCAAGTGCATATTTAAAAATATTCGATAAGATGTTCTCGATGGACCTCCATAATAATTTCCCATCAGCAGTAACATATACTTTATAGTCTGGATGATTCAGCTTAATATTTAAGTCCATTGCTTCTATCTTATCATTCACTTCCCCAAGACCTTGGGTAATTAATGACACAATATCAATTTTATCTAGTTGTACTGGAATATTTCCACTAGATGCTTTCGATGCTTCAAATAAATCATCTGTTAGCAGTTTTAACCTTTGTGCTTTCTGATCAAGTACTTCTAAATATTCACTTGCTTTTACTTGATCTTTTTCATGTTTTAATAAATCTACGTACGTGATTATCGAAGTTAACGGATTTCTAATATCATGTGAGACATTGGTAATAAGCTCTGTTTTTAATCGTTCACTTTTCAACTCACTATCTACCGCTTTTTTCAACCCATCCGTAATGCTGTTGACATTTGAAGAAAGTTTTGCAAATTCTCCATTTCCGACAACCTCGATTCGATGATGAAGATTACCATCCTTGACAATCTCGATTCCTTTTTGAATGTTTTGGAAGGCCTTGACCTTTTTATAAGCAAACCAAGCGGCAAGCCCAATTGTAATTGGAAACATGAAAAAAGTAATAGCGATCAATAGTGGATAGCCAATTACAACTAATACGGTTTTTACAGCAATGCTTCCGCTTTTATAGACATCACCAAAAAATTTCACAAGTTTGTAGATGATTGTATAGATCAATGTGTGCTTAAGAAGTGTTTTATTTTTTACATGCTTCACAAGGAGCAGTAGCAATATTAATTCCAAAATCGCAAATGGAATGGTGATGATGGTGAACATATTCGTCATATTTTCAAACACGTCATCCACTAACATTATCCATAGTGGAATGAGAAGAATACACATCACAATATTTATGTCATTGTATAGTCTTTCTACCGGACGGAAGGTTAACTCTTGATCGTGAAATAATTTTCTACCAACTACTAGCACTAAATAAATAAATGAAAGAATGAATCCTGCCAAGTATCCTAATATTTGATATAAACTTGTAGTAGCAACTGCTTTTACTTCTTGCCACTTTTGTGCTTTTTCATTTAAAAATTGTTTTGAATATCCTAAAAAAATAACGGTGTTTTCCATATCAATTTCATCGATTTGCTCGGTAATTCGATATAAATGCTCATTTTTCTCTGTTTCCTTTGGATAAAACTCTTGTTTGTATTCCTCAAATATCATGTATGCTGGTGACGTTTCAAACTGCTCTTTATTCGTACTCGAACTATTTGCAAACACATTGGTACCATCACTTGCATAAAAGATTGGCTCATAATCATCAAGATTTTGAATGAGCATATGAAACTCTTTTAAATCTTCTTTGATCATCTGATTTTTTGCTTCTGCGAGCTTATCAGCATACTCTTCTTCAAATTTATCAAAGTTCTTCTCTTCACTTAACTCAGGATTATAAGACCTAGAATATTGAAACTCTGTGTAATATAAATCTTCTTCTGCTTGCTTCCATTCTTCCTGAGTGAGGGTATTGCCACTTAAAATATGTTCCTCACTTTTATATTTCCCTAATAGTCTTGTGAGGTCTCCAATCAACCTTTCACTTTCCTTTACATAGGCCATGCTCTCTATGTAATACTCTTCGGTTACGCTGCTAAAATTAACATCATTCACAATCTCCACTTCAACAACGGCTCGAGCTATTCCTGTAAAACACAAGATCGCAATGACAAAAACAATGATTTTCGTTATAATCGAGTGGCTATATTTTTTCCACTTTATATCCAACACCCCACACCACCTTCAAATATTTTGGTTCTTTCGGATTGATTTCGATTTTCTCTCTGATTTTTCGTATATGAACGGTAACGGTATTTTCCGGGTTAAAGGAGGGTTCGTTCCATACCTTTTCATATATCTCCTCGATTGAAAATACTCTTCCCGCGTTTTCTGTCAGAAGCCTTACAATTTTATATTGCACGGGTGTAAGATGGACTTCCTCGCCATCGACCGTGACCGTTTTACTTTCATCATCGATAATCAATCCCCCAGTCTGAACTATATTGGTTCTCGTATCAAGGCCACCGAAAGTTGTATATCTTCTGAGTTGGGATTTAACTCTTGCAATAAGTTCCAACGGATTAAAAGGCTTCGTCATGTAATCATCTGCCCCAATATTTAGGCCTAATATTTTGTCATGATCCTCTGATTTTGCAGAAAGCATGATTAAAGGAATATTGTTTTCTTTCCGAATTTCCATAGTTGCTCTCATTCCATCCATTTTGGGCATCATCAGATCCATGATAATAAGATGGATTTCCTGACTTTTGATGACCTCGATTGCTTCTAGTCCATTAGAAGCTTTACAAACCGTATAGCCTTCATTCTCTAAGTAAATTCCAATCGCATCGACGATGGCTTGATCATCGTCACAAACCAATATATTCATAACGTTCACTCCTACTTGTGGTGTTCACCATTTCTATCAACTCCTTAGAATTTACTATAAGGAAAGGATATCAATCAAATCTTAACAAACACTGCATGCAAATCTTAAGATTTTCTTATTATTTTGAGATGCAAATCCTAGTCTATCATGAAAATATAGGTGGAAAATAAAAAGAGAACACAGACCTTTGGTTAGGTTTGTGTTCCCCTTCTATTAAAAGATTATGTTTTATATGGTTAATTACTTCTCATCATACGCATTAAGCGCATTTACACTGTGTGCCAAAGCAGAACCTGCTTTTAATGCTACTGCCACGAAAATAGCTTCTGAGATTTCTTCTAAATCAGCACCCGCTTTTTTGGCATTTTTCGTATGTAGGTTAATGCAATACGCGCAACCTGTTGTGTGCGCACACGCCACCGCGATTAACTCTTTCTCTTTTTCTGTTAAGTTTTTCGCCTTAAGAGATTTTGTGTCAAAATCAATAAATGCTTTAAAAGCCTCACCATTTAAATCAGCAAATTCTTTTAGTCTTGCAAAATAAGCCTCTTTATATAGATCTTCATCGCCATTTCCATCATAGGCATTGAGTGCATTCACACCATGTGCTAAAGCGGAACCTGCCTTTAATGCTGTTGCAACAAAAATAGCCTCTGCTACTTCTTCTCTAGAAGACTCATTCTTCTTTGCATTCCCAACATGTAAATCAATGCAATAAGGACAACCTGTAATATGGGCTACTGCAACCGCAATCAATTCCTTTTGCTTTACGGAAAGCTTGCCTGCAGCTAGTGCTTGGCTATCAAACTTTATAAATGATTGAAATGCTTCAGGTGCATATTTTTTCAATTCTGGTAGTCTTCCGAAATATTCCTTTTTGTACAAACTCATCGTAAATCTCTCCCTTAGCAATTTTTTCACCAAATAAAATACAACTTTTCACATTAATTTACTCACCTTAAAATCAAATATCCTTATTTCCAGTGAATAAAATGTAAAAGCCCCTTCCGATGAGGAAGAGGCAATATGTATCCCACACTCATCTTTCAAGCAAATGCTTGCTGGAATTAGCACCTAGTTACATTCTTTGTAACGGTTGCTGCGGGTTCACTGGACCAGGTTCCTCCCCCGACTCTCGATAAGAGATGTCGTATTTTATTTTTGTAATATTTAACAATATTAGCGTACATGAAGTCACATGAGGTTGTCAACTAAAATATCAAATTATTCCGAAAATATATCTAACGGAACTTAATAGATAATGAGCAAAGAAAAACGACATATACATGTCGTTTTTCGATACAATCTAAATGATAAACTACAGAGATTAAAAACTCCCCCTTGTTATCTATCATAGATTTTATATAAGGTTTTTGTTTTCTTTGCGTGGTACATGGCCAAATCAGCATGACGCAAAAGTAACTCCATGTCTACTCCATGTTCTGGATAGAAGACAACTCCAATACTTGTTGAAATTTCAGCAATCGAATTTGAAACGTAGATGGGCTGCTGGATAACCCTCGCTATACTGTTTGCAGTCACACTTATTTCTTCATCATTTTTTCGACCAGGAAGTACGATTGCAAATTCATCTCCACCTATACGATAAACAAGACCTACAGAACCAAGGACTCCAGTTAATCGGGCTGTTACTTTGATTAGTACCATATCACCAGCTTGATGACCAAACTCATCGTTAACCGATTTAAGACCATGCAAATCTAAATACATAATGGTAAACAATGAATCCTTTTCAATCTCTTCCATTAAATCTAAATGGAATTTAAGGCGGTTAGGTAAATCTGTTAAGGTATCATGGTAGGCACGGTACCTGATTAAGTCCTCTTCCTTCTTTTTCTCGGTCACATCCCAGAACACGACTTGGACAGCTGATTCACCGTTTAATTTAGTTGGGATTCCACTTACTTCAACATCAATCTCCTGACCATCTATGCGTACGAATTTTTCATATAAGGTTGGTTCATAAATGCCATTGTCTTCAATATTCTTAATCCTTCTTGATACGATAAGTCGAAAATCCGGGTGAATAATATCATATATTGGAATACCTTCTATCAATTTTTCATCTGTGATTCCTAATAATTGCAAAGCTGCAGGGTTGGCATATTGGATAACACCTTTTTGATGGACTAAAATACCCAATGGGGAATAATCGACTAATTGTCGATAACGGTCCTCACTTTCTTTCAATGCCTGTTCCATTTTTTTTCGTTCCGTAATATTACGATAACTAACTAAAATAGCCCTTTTTTCCATATAAGAGATTGGAACCGCCGATATAACTGCATCAACAATACGGCCATTTTTACTGCGTATTTTCAAATCTAAATCAAGAAGTTGCTTATTTTGATCGATAATTTCTTGGCTCCGAGTTTGAATCAGTTCATGCATGCTAGGATCAATAAATCTCATAATTGACTCCCCAATCATATCTTCAGCAAACGTGTCAACTAGTTTAGCTGCAGACTCATTCGCGTATAAGATAATCTCTCCATCAAATACCAAGATAGGGTCCGGTGAATAATTTAAGAGGTTACGAAACCTTTCTTCACTCTCAAGTAAACTAAGCTGTAAATTCTTTTTATCAGTTATATCAAGAATTTGAGCAATTAGGTAGAACGTTTTATCGTCTTGTTGAAAAATCGAAACGGAAAGAAAAACCCATACTATATTTCCATTTTTATGAAAGTATCTCTTTTCCATTTCATAAGAACTTTTTTTACCTTTTATTAGTTCTTGCACAAATCTAAGATCTTCTTCTAAATCATCCGGGTGTGTAATCTGTTGAAAGGTAAGAGATAATAGTTCCTCTTCTAAATAGCCAGTAATCTTTGATAGTGCTGGATTTGTTTTTATACACTGCCCTTCTAGTGAAAACAAGGCCATGCCTATAGGTGAATAATGAAAAGCTTGTTCAAACCGATTAATAAAATGTAACATTAAATAAACTACCTCTACTATGAAATTTCTATCTTATCGTATAATACCACCAATTCCATATTATCGTTAGTTTTAATTATTTTATGCAACTTATTGACGCTTTTATTTTTAGTAGCTCAACAAAATCAAGAAATTAAAGATGATTATCGTTCTGCTTTTAGAATCCTAAATTGATTCGGGGACATGCCTGTATTCCTCTTAAACACTCGCCAAAAATGAACATGATTGGAATAACCCACTTTTCCTGCAATTTGATTCACTTTCAAGCTTGTATGTATTAAGTATCTTTTTGCTTCATTTATACGGATTGCGTTCAAGTATTCAATAAAACTGCATCCAGTGTATTTTTTAAAAAGTCTACTTATATACTGCTCATTTACATGAAAATGATAGGATAAAACACCAAGTGAAATATCGCTTGTAAAATTGTTATTAATAAATGTAATAATCTTTTCGATTTCATTTTTACCAGTGTTATCTTGTTGTCCCGAAACTTTCATCTTTTCTAAAGGACACGCATCCTCTATCAGTCTATTACTTTCAATTAATAATTGGGATAGCAAAGATCTAAGGTACATATCCCTTTCCTTTAGATTCTTTTGGTACTCCTCGAATAGCCTCATTATGATAGTGTTAATTAATTCTCTTTTATTTTGAGGAATCGATATAATGTACGGTCCATTTTCAAAGAGCTGCTTCACGATATGTTGTTCGCCTAAACTCAAGAAGCACTCCCTAAAGTTTATAACCATTCGCTCATACACTTGATTGCTTTTCTTGACCGTTTTATGGATCACATTTTTATCAATAAAAACGAGATGCTGATTCTTTACTAGGTACTCTTCCCCATTAATAATGTAAATCCGTTCCCCTTTGGATAAATAATAAATTTCGTAATCTTGGTGCAGATGATGTGTTGCCATTGACGGATGGTATCCACTAAAACGATTTATATAAAAAGGCTGTTCACGAAGAGAAACACTTATTTTTTGCACCACTATTCAACTCCTCTCCAAATGAGCCAACAAAATTCTTTATTCGTGTTCTCATTTTTCACCCGCTTAAAACTTGTACTCTAGTTATGTTCTTTTTATTACATGTTCATCTGCCCATATCCTTCATTTTTTAAGGAATCGCAACTTTACTCCTATTTAACAAACGAGGAACTAGGAAAAAGGAACCCCCTCTCCTGTGTACATGCCTAAACACCTTCGAAAATGTAAACAGAAACGTCTTCTTCTCACAAAATATGTAATGAGAAGCTTGCTAAACTAATATAGAAGTTTTTGAATTCACAAACACGAAAGGGTTTACAAGAATAATCTAATGTTTACCGTTAGACGTTGATTGGAGGTGTAATATAAAGGCTTGTTTGTATTTGGTTTGCATTGAGACTTAGTTAAAAAAATTGCAAAGGTGGTATTTTATGAAGTTTAGAAAAGCAATGGTATTGGTTATGGTTTTTTCCTTATTTGCGCCATTTTTCTTGACCGGAAATGGTACGGCTCACGCTGCAGCAATCGATTCGATTCCCAACACTATTAGGTATATGAAAGATTATGACAGTAGTTTTCTATCTGTTTCTGGTTATGCCTCAATAGGGGTGAATGACCGAAGTGAATACATTGATACACCCTATTATCGACAGGTCAAAACAGAAAGAGAGTTTTTACAGGCCATCTTGGATGCACAAGCTGGAAGTGTGAAAGTAATTGAAATCGCTAAGGACTTAAATTTTGGGTGGAAGAATCTAAATCTGAGTTCTGAGGAAACAAAGAAGTTTCGTTTCATTACGAAATATCGAGATCCTATGAACGGATTTACCAATCCAAAAATAGAAGCTTCTGGTGTTTCACAACTAAATATTGATAATGTTGATGGACTCACGATTTTTTCAAAAAAAGGAAAAACGATAAGATCTGTCGAGTTAAAATTACAACGGTCTACGAACGATATCGTCATTCGTAATCTGAACTTTGATGGCATGTGGCAATGGGATGATACAGGAAAACACAAGGAAGTAGGCTGGACTTATATTAAAATAAATGGTGCCAACAATGTATGGATTGACCATTGCAAATTTCCAATTGCAGCGGATGGATTAATTGATACAGAGAACGGTGGCTCCAACATCACCATTTCCTGGTCTGAATTCGGATTACCTGCAGATGAAAATCCCTCAACAGACACTGATATTTATCAAACGATTCAATTTATGGAAGAGAAATATGCTTCAAATGAACTGAATTCCGATAGTGTGTATTACAACATGCGAAATGAAGGTGCCACTAAAGAACAAATCATGGCCTATGCTGCGTATCACAGTAAGGTGCATTTATCAGGTTCAGGTGATAAAGACTATGTGAATTATGTGTCTAGTAGTGGCGATGAGATAAAGGATGGCAATCAAAGAATACGTTTAACACTCGCTTATAATACCTATACCAATGTTGGACAGAGAATTCCTATGATACGCCAAGGTTCTGGTCATGCGTACAACTTGTATTTGGACAATTCCTCTCATCAAGCGATTTTAGAGAATGTCTCGGCAATTGCTGAATTCGGAACAGATACACTTTCACGGGCACTAAATGCTAGAAATGGAGCCTCGATTGCAGCAGATACATCTGTATTCAATGACATTAACGAGCCAATCATTGGTGCAGAGATTCAGGGATTAGATACTAAAAATATGGACGCCCAATGGGCTGAGTTATTCCAAGCAGCTTATAATAGAAACTTAATTGTAAACTCAAAAATTACCAACCAATATGGCACGTATACAGGAAGCAGCTGGGACAATAATGGTGAAAATCTGTTTACAACAGGATTTATATGGTATGACAAATCAACAATCGGAAATTGGGCATGGTCTTCTCATATTGTTGGAAGTGAAAATATGAGTAAAATGAATCCACCTACTGATCCATTTACCTTTGAATATAACTATGACGAGAAACTCCCTTATACGTATACCGTGGTTCCTTTAGACAGCGTTGTTCCAACACTTACAAAATATGCAGGTGCAAACAAGGTAAATATGAGCCCAATTGCATGGTTAAAAACTGACTATAACTCCAACAGTAAAGGTCGATAATATAGGGGGACAGAGGTTCTTTGTCCCTCTGTCCCCATGTCCTTACAGTTTAATTGGCCACTCCTCAAGGTTTTCAGCCATATCCCAGAACATATACTCAAACAAACTGGTTTTGACGACGATTTCTTCAAGTACAGCTAAATCTCGTTCCGGTTTTTCGCTTGCGATTTCATTGATTAGCGTCTTACAATCTTCCGCCAAGGCAGTAAACTCATCGGATGAATACATTTTCACCCATTCACCATAAAATTCATGTTCAACAGCTCCATGCCATATTACGAGCTCTTTTCCAATAAAGTTATAGCTCCAAGCACAAGCAAGGACTGCTGCGACAACATTATCTACACCACCGAGCTGCGCCACATTCAACATGTAACTTGTGTAAGAAGTTGTAGTTGATGAAGGCTTTGTTGCCTCAAGCTCTTCAGCTGATATTCCAAATTTTGCGGCATATTGGCGGTGAAGATCCATTTCCATCTCTAATGTCCCATGCAAAAGGTTTGCAAATATGGACATCGTTTTTAAATCTGGAGCTTTTGCACTCCCTAATGCAAATAGACGGCAATATTCAATCAGGTACACATAATCCTGCTTCATATAATGCTTAAACTTATCCTTATCCAACCAACCCTCGCCAATCCCTTTCACAAATGGATGCTCCAAATACGAATTCCAGATAGGCTCCACTCGATTCCATAAACGATCTGTAAAAAGACTACTCACTTTCTTGTCCCCTCTCTCCATTTGACCTTGGGGAGATAAAAAAACAAAAACCCATCACTAGTTTGCTAGGAATGGGTTAGGCAATATAAAATCGTTCAGTCTAAACATAACGTGCCAACTCCACTTCCCTACGCTAGTGTTACCTAGATCAGGTTCAAAGGGTCGATATTTCTTCTATCTCTCAGCACAAAAATGCTCCCCTAGTCGAATTGTTAGATTATTAAGTTACTAGATACTAGTTAATCATAGTGGCTATGAAAAGGCAACTATTCATGTCCATTGTCCCGCTTGAGTGATTGTCCTACTCAGAGCTTCCTGCAATTAAAACAATCATTTCATATACTTTGCAACCAACGCGTAGCATCTTTCCCTAGTTAGACTTGCTTTGGTAGCAACATATTCTAAGGTTTCCGTCGAGCCACCTTTATATTTCAGTGATGATTCTTTTGCAGTTTCATCTCTATATTTAATCCAATTCCGCTGTTCTTCTCGTAATTGATCCATCTGTTCAGAATCAAGCTGTTCATTCAATACACCATAAATTTCGTTCAATTTCTGATCCCACTTTTTATACCTTGCCGCCTCTTGTTCTTCTAATTCTGCCATTGTTGTTGTATCTTCGGGGTTTCTATCTGCTTCTTCCATTTCATTTAATTCTTTGAGATATGTATCCTTCATACCTTGGTTTATTTCTTTGTTGTCACTAGACTTCGATGACTCTTCATTTTCATTCGTTGATGGTTCTTTAGATGTCACATCTTTGTTTTTAATCTGAGTATGTTCAGGACTCTCAGATTTAACTATTTCACCTGGCTCCTCATCGGTAGCCGGTTTTTCCTCTGTTTTTAGATCGGTGCTAGTTTCTGATTCTTCATTTTCTGGTTTAGCATTTGCCTCATCCGTTGAATTACTACATGCAACCAACGAGAATAATGCTATGATAATTATTACAATTTGTAAACGCTGTTTATTTTTCATTACACTGCCTCCTCTACCAAACTAGTATATCATAAAATTTTCCAGTAACATTTAAGGAAGTTCAAATTCTTTTTTAAGCAATCCTCACCTAATGCAAACAAAAAACACTCACATTTGTAAGTGTTCGATCGACTATATTGTGTTACCTTTTTTCTTAGCATCTGCATCCAAACCAGCACCAATGGCAATACCCATGCTCATACCAAACGATATACCTAACGCAAAGTTGTCAATTATTGTTAATCCAAACACTACACCTAAACTCATACCAATGGACATATATAATGATAGATAAAATCCTTCTGATACCAACTTATGCTTCTTCTGAAGATGTGAAACAATTCCTTGAATGACTTGTTTATGCTGTTTACATTCTTGCTCAATACTATCTATTTTTGCTTCTAACCCCATAAAATGTTTCTTTAAATCAACTAGATGTTCTCGACATTCCTCACAATTCGTCGATAAAGAATCCAGCTTTTCAACCACTCTTTCACATTTATTTAAATCAAGTTTTTTTGCTTGTTCTTTACTTATGTTACTCCTTAGCTTCCTTAAATTTGTTTTTATATCGTCTACAAGATTTTTCAATACACCACCGCCTAATGAAATCTTAATTTGGCAAAGGATCGTTTTTTCTTATACCTTATATACGAATAAAACTCGATTTAGTTTCATTTTTCCATCCACTTTTTACCACTCCTGTTAAAACCGATACAAAAAAAGGAGAGGATTAACAATAATCCTCCCGGTTCCTTTTTTTTAAACTACTCCATATATTAATGAACATTACTCACGAAATTAAGATTAATCAACCATATTGGCGAATGGCCTCTTTCTATGTATTTTTTTAAAACCCTTAATCAGTTGATTTTTTACATCATTAGGATCCTCAACGGTTAGTTCCTTCCAACAAACAATCAAATGATTAATATCCTCTATTTGCCAAATAACCCTACCACCGTAGTGGCTTGCATTTTTCCCACTACCAAATTTTAACAACTGTTTTATTCTTGAATTCAAAGTTGCAGAGCTTTTTCCACCACCGGCTTTCCCGATATAGATTACTTTCGTATTCTTTATCCAACTTTCATTTAATTTTTCTACTGGAACATTCGGATCTTTCCCTTTAAAATAACCACCCGTACCTTCTGTTAAAAACTCTGGTGAATCATCAGGGGTATAAAGCACCATATAAACCCCTTTATTATGTGGAACGATAGAGTGATTTTGCATCAATTCAGTAACCGGAATATAACCTTCGAAGCCATAATCTTTAATTGATTTAAAATTATTATAATCCATAACATCACCTCATTAAATGAGTATGAGTGCAACTTACTTTTATTCAATCTAATTGTATAGAAACAGGATCATTATCCACCTTGGCTACTGATGCGTCCTTTCGTTATTCATTTAAAAAAGGCACATGAACCCTTAAGTATACAGGGTTTAGGCACCTCTTCTTTTCTTTAAATATACTTAGCTGTTATTGATCGTTCACAATTTTTTAGTCCTCCAGGTGGCCCTTCATATAAAATTTCTCCACCACCTGTACCTCCATCTGGACCTAAATCAATAATCCAATCACTATTTCGTATGACGTCTAGGTTATGTTCTATGACAATAACTGTATTACCCTTTTCAACTAATTTTTCGATAATCGCTAGAATATTGGAAACATCGGACAGATGCAGTCCGGTTGTCGGTTCATCTAAAATATAGATATTCCCCTTTTTATTTATCTCTTTTGCGAGCTTCAGTCGTTGACTCTCTCCACCAGATAATGTGTTTAGTGGTTGGCCTAAAGACAAATATCCAAGTCCAACAGTCGCCATACTTGTCAATTGGCGCTTGATATCTTTGGCTTCAAAAAACTCCACAGCTTCTGCTACAGACATATCCATAACCTCTACAATATTTTTTCCTTTGTACAGGTATTGAAGGACCTCCTGTTTGTAACGATCTCCGTGACATTCACTGCATTCCATTTCCATTTTATCCATGAAGGATAAGTTAAGCTCTACCGTTCCTGTTCCACCACATGTTTCACAAGCACCTTTTGAATTATAGCTGAATAATCCACTCTCCACATTGTTCGCTTCTGAAAATGCTTTTCGAATCGAATTCATAATACCGGAGAAGGTTGCCGGATTGGATCGTATGTTACCATGAACCTGGCTTTGGTCTATACGAATGGAATCTGGAAAATCCTTTGCAAAAACCTCGTTTACAAGCGTACTTTTACCAGAACCCGCTACCCCCGTAACAACAGTAAAAACTCCGATTGGCACGCGAATGCTCACATTTTTCAAATTGTGGAGGCTACTTTTTTTACTTTCCAAAAACTCATTAACAGGTCTGGGATTTGTTTTAATTTCCATTTTCTTGTTTAAAAACTGAGCAGTAAGTGTATCAGAAGATAATAACCCCTGATAACTTCCACTATACATGATATGTCCTCCACCAGTACCTGCATTTGGACCAACATCGATGATATGGTCTGCAATTTGAATAACATCAGGGTCATGCTCCACAACTAAAACCGTATTTCCCTTATCTCTTAACTTTACTAGTAATTCATTTAATCGGTAGACATCACGTGGATGTAGTCCTGTACTTGGTTCATCAAATATGTACATTAATCCAGTTAGGTTACTGGACAAATATTTCACCATTTTTACACGCTGAGACTCTCCACCAGATAGAGTAGGTGTTTCCCTTGTTAAGGTCAAATAACTTAGTCCAATGTCGCAAAGATTTTTAACACGTTCTGCAACCCCGTCTACAATTGGTTTCACACTTGGTACATCAAAGCTTTGAAGAACATCCATTAATTCATCGAGTTGCATGGATGTCAGGTCATAAATGGAATAACCTTTGAAAGTTGAAGACAAGACCTTCTCATTGTACCGTGTCCCTTGGCAGCTAGGGCATTTGCCAGTTGTCGTAAATTCTTTCAGCTTTTTCTCAGCAGCTTTCGATGTATCTTTATCTCGATTCACATTTTGTCTCATAAATTTAACGGCCAAGCCCTCATACGTTGTGTTAATCTCACCATTCATATAATTAACGACGATTTTTTCCTCACCGGCATAAACGAGCTTTTCAAACTCTTCCTTGGTATAATCCTTTATTTTCTTATCGTTGTCGAAGAATCCAGACTCAGCATATGCTTTCCATTGCCATGTCCCTGGACCAAACCCCGGAAGTAAAATCGCTCCTTCATTTAAGGACTTTTCTTTATCTAACGCAGCTTCGAGGTTTAATGTAATCGTTCTACCAATCCCCTCACAATGTGGGCACATCCCAAGTGGATCATTAAAGGAATATGCATTACTCCAGCCAATGCTTGGTTGTGCAAACCGTGAAAAAAGAAGTCGTAACAAAGGATGAATGTCAGTAACCGTCCCAAGAGTTGATCTTGCATTACCACCAAGACGTTTCTGGTCAACTATAATTGCAGTGGAAAGGTTATTAATTTCATCCGCCTCAGGCCGGCCGTATTTCGGCAGAAACTGACGGGCAAAACTACTAAAAGTCTCATTTAGCTGACGACCTGCCTCCTGTGCTATCGTATCAAATACAATCGATGACTTCCCAGAACCAGAAACCCCGGTAAAAATCGTAATTTTCCCCTTCGGAATCTGAACATGAACATTTTTCAAATTGTTCTCCCGTCCATTAATAACTTCAATAAACTCCTGCATCATTCAATCATCATCTCCCTTACTTCGTACAATTTAGCTTGTCCATCTTACCACAACTTGGGACAGAGGGACAGGTCCCGCGTCCCACTATTTCTATCTAATCTACCTCTCTAAATCACATCATTCCATTTCCTTTTATAAAAATGGTAAATAATGAAATAGGCATTTTAATTGCCTAATCAAAATGTTGGAGAAAAATTTTTATATGACCAGACAAGTTCAACTTGGTAAAACAGATTCACAGCAAGATGAAACCAAGCGTTTGACCAATATTTAAGTAGCATTTACTTTTAAAAGTGACCCCTACATATGGTAAAATAAAATTCCTTGGCAGGGGCATTTCAAAAAACGAGTTGGCATCTATATGACCAGCTCGTTTTTTCATATAACCACTTAACATGGTGGTACCAATTCCATCCATCGATTATCTCTCCCTCTCCCATATAAGCAGAAAACTTTAAACTGTTTCTTTTAGAATGTATCATTATTTTTGCACGCTAATAAAGTACCACTGATTAGCTAAGTATATAATGGTACTGTTTTTTTCATAACAATCAACTGTTAAGGAGGCTTCAACAATGAATGTAGACAATAAATTTATGCTATCAACTTACACTCTCCCTAATGGAGTTGAATTAAAAAACAGGCTGGTCATGGCACCAATGACTAACTTTTCATCTAACCCAGATGGAACTGTTTCAGATGCAGAAGTGAATTACTACGCACGCCGCTCAAGTGGTGTTAGTATGGTAATCACGGCTTGTACATATGTTACACCAAATGGAAAAGGATTCCATGGTGAATTTGCTGGTGATAAAGATGAGATGATTCCGAGTTTAACTCGATTAGCCAACGCGATTAAAGAACAAGGTGCAAAAGCGATCTTACAAATTTTTCATGGCGGAAGAATGTGCCCTCCTGAATTAGTTCCAAATGGAGAAATTGTGAGCGCAAGTGATGTACCTGCAGTTAGTGGCGGAGCATCAACCGAGGAACCTGATGTAAAACCAAGACCATTAACTGAGGGCGAAGTTGAAGATATTATTAAGGCATTCGGAGATACAACTCGTCGTGCAATTGAAGCAGGCTATGATGGAGTTGAAATACATGGAGCTAACGGCTATCTCATTCAACAGTTCTTCTCTCCTCATTCAAATCGTCGTGAAGACCGATATGGAGGCAATTTAGAAAAACGTATGACCTTCCCCCTCGCAATTGTGGATGAAGTGCAAAGAGTCGTAAAAGAACATGCAACTCCAGAGTTTATAGTTGGCTATCGTTTTTCACCAGAAGAACCTGAAACACCGGGAATTACAATGGGTGATACACTTAAACTAGTTGATACACTAGCGAATAAAGGCTTAACTTATTTACATGTGTCAATAAGTGAATTTTTCTCAACAGCAAGAAGAGGTGTTGATGACACAGACAAACCTCGTATCGAATACTTGCTAGAAACGATTAATAATCGGGTTCCTTTGATTGGAGTCGGGTCTATTTATTCAGCAGATGAAGCTCGAAAAGCCTTTAATACAGGAGTACCTTTACTTGCATTAGGTAGAGAATTAATCATTGACCCAGATTGGGTACAAAAAGTAGCAGAAGATAAAGAAAAAGACATCATAACAAAAATAGACAAAACCAAACAAAAAGAATTAGTCATTCCAGATCCACTATGGAATGCAATCATCCACACCCCTGGCTGGTTCCCAGGAGTATAGGTGAGTCAGAGGGACAGGTCCATCGTCCCACCATTTTTTGTGAAAAGGGACACTGAAAAGCCAGTGTCCCTTTTTCATTGCTAAGATACCTTTTACTCCTTTAACTAAGCCTAATCCTCAAATAACTCTATATTAATCTTTTATTGCTGGGTATTCGATATAGGTATCTGCAACTTTTGGAAGGTTGGAAGAGGTAAAGTTTTCCCAATTTATTTTATCTGCGGTGGACTTCGATAGGATAATTGTTACAATCGGTCCAATCTTCGCATTTCCATACGCATCTTGTAATGGAAACACCCAATCAAGTGTAAATTCAGATACGTCATCCCTGCTTGTATAAATCTTTTGTAGGATATCGGTACTATCTCGTTGTATACTTTTGCGAATTGTATTTTTTGTAAAGTTATCGTCAGCTACAGCCTGTACCCACACAACATCTCCATCAACAGAGACTTTTTGCACTCGACTTTTTAGCTTTTCTTCATCGTGATTCGATGTTTCGCCTGCTTCCTTCTTAACTGCGTATTCAACAAAGCCACTTAAATCTTCAGGTACTTTTTCTTTTTCAGCTGTCTGTTCTTTACTAGGCTGCTCTTCTTTTTCCGGAACTTCTTTTTTATTTTCCTCCACTGGTTCTTCTTTTTCTACTACCGTATCATCCGTACTATTTTGCTCCTCTTGTGGTGCCGGAGGAGCTTGATCTTCCTCATCCCCACCTAATATGGCAGCGCAAGAACCAATAATGATAATAAGAATGAGTAACCCGAAACAGCCAAGACAACCTTTCTTTTTCTTATCAGCCAAAATGAACACCACCTAATAAATTTGTTCCCTTATTTTTTGAAGACAAATTGTTTTTATACAGTCGTTCAATAAAGAAGCTACGTATAAAGGTTTTCTGAAGTGGAAACATAACAGCATCTAAAGGTGACTTTTATAATTTGGAGGTGAAAAATCATGTTAAAGGATTCAAAAGTGGATGCGAAGGGGCATATTAAAAACAAACAAGACTCTAAAAAGCAAACGAAAAATAAACCTGAAACAAAATAGACTCAAAGGGAAGGGTCCATTGTTCCAAGGTGAATGAACGTATCATCCACTCTTAATATCTTGATTAAAAAGCTATTTTACGTAGAAAAGTTTTAGTAAGATATGAAAGATAAAATAAACTACGACATAACATTTTATTTTTTAAAATAAGAAAAGACCAACTATAACGGTTGGTCTCTCAATCGCAAGCGACGTCCTACTCTCACAGGGACAAAGGCCCAACTACCATCGGCGCAAGAGCTTAACTTCCGTGTTCGGTGGTCGGCTTCCTATGAGCGGCAGATTTCTACGTCAGCTGCACTCGACTCCAATCCTCATGTACAAAGTACATTCCGGTTGTCGCTTCCTTGAACTCTTTGCTCCTCGAAATCCGACCTACTCTATTTTATTGTCTTTTCCCCGTAAAAACCTTCTTTTACACCACAAAACCTTACGGTTTTGAAAAAACAAAAAAGACCAACCATAACGGTTGATCTTTTAATTGCCTAGCGACGTCCTACTCTCACAGGGACAAAGTCCCAACTACCATCGGCGCAAGAGCTTAACTTCCGTGTTCAGTGGTCGGCTTCCTATGAGCGGCAGATTTCTGCGTCAGCTGCACTCGACTCCAATCCTCATGTACATAGTACATTCCGGTTGTCGCTCCCTTGCTTCCTTGAACTCTTTGCTCCTCGAAACCCGACCTATTCTATTTTATTGTCTTATTCCCGTAAAAACCTTCTTTTACACCACAAAACCTTTCGGTTTTGAAAAAACAAAAAAAGACCAACCATAACGGTTGATCTCTTAATTGCCTAGCGACGTCCTACTCTCACAGGGACAAAGTCCCAACTACCATTGGCGCAAGAGCTTAACTTCCGTGTTCGGTGGTCGGCTTCCGATGAGCGGCAGATTTCTGCGTCAGCTGCACTCGACTCCAATCCTCATGTACATAGTACATTCCGGTTGTCGCTCCCTTGCTTCCTTGAACTCTTTGCTCCTCGAAACCCGACCTATTCTATTTTTTTATTCTTATTCCCGTCAAAAGCGCCTTTATCACCATAAAACCTTTCGGTTTTTTGAAAAACAAAAAGACCAACCATAACGGTTGATCTCTTAATTGCCTAGCGACGTCCTACTCTCACAGGGACAAAGTCCCAACTACCATTGGCGCTGAAGAACTTAACTTCCGTGTTCGGTATGGGAACGGGTGTGACCTCTTCGCTATCGCCACTAGACTATGTTGAAGGATTCATTCCTTCAAAACTAGATAACGTACGTGCATTCATCTTCGAAGTATTTTGGTTAAGTCCTCGATCGATTAGTATCAGTCAGCTGCACATGTCACCATGCTTCCACCTCTGACCTATCAACCTCGTCATCTTCGAGGGATCTTACTAGTTTAACACTATGGGAAATCTCATCTTGAGGGGGGCTTCATGCTTAGATGCTTTCAGCACTTATCCCTTCCACACATAGCTACCCAGCTATGCCCTTGGCAGAACAACTGGTACACCAGCGGTGTGTCCATCCCGGTCCTCTCGTACTAAGGACAGCTCCTCTCAAATTTCCTACGCCCACGACGGATAGGGACCGAACTGTCTCACGACGTTCTGAACCCAGCTCGCGTACCGCTTTAATGGGCGAACAGCCCAACCCTTGGGACCGACTACAGCCCCAGGATGCGATGAGCCGACATCGAGGTGCCAAACCTCCCCGTCGATGTGGACTCTTGGGGGAGATAAGCCTGTTATCCCCGGGGTAGCTTTTATCCGTTGAGCGATGGCCCTTCCATGCGGAACCACCGGATCACTAAGCCCGACTTTCGTCCCTGCTCGACTTGTAGGTCTCGCAGTCAAGCTCCCTTGTGCCTTTACACTCTACGAATGATTTCCAACCATTCTGAGGGAACCTTTGGGCGCCTCCGTTACTTTTTAGGAGGCGACCGCCCCAGTCAAACTGCCCACCTGACACTGTCTCCAAGGCCGATAAGGCCTTCGGGTTAGAATTTCAATACAGCCAGGGTAGTATCCCACCGATGCCTCCACCGAAGCTGGCGCTCCGGCTTCCAAGGCTCCTACCTATCCTGTACAAGCTGTACCAAAATTCAATATCAGGCTGCAGTAAAGCTCCACGGGGTCTTTCCGTCCTGTCGCGGGTAACCTGCATCTTCACAGGTACTATAATTTCACCGAGTCTCTCGTTGAGACAGTGCCCAGATCGTTACACCTTTCGTGCGGGTCAGAACTTACCTGACAAGGAATTTCGCTACCTTAGGACCGTTATAGTTACGGCCGCCGTTTACTGGGGCTTCGATTCAGAGCTTCGCTTGCGCTAACCCCTCCTCTTAACCTTCCAGCACCGGGCAGGTGTCAGCCCCTATACTTCGCCTTGCGGCTTCGCAGAGACCTGTGTTTTTGCTAAACAGTCGCCTGGGCCTATTCACTGCGGCTCTTCAGGGCATTCACCCTAAAAAGCACCCCTTCTCCCGAAGTTACGGGGTCATTTTGCCGAGTTCCTTAACGAGAGTTCTCTCGATCACCTTAGGATTCTCTCCTCGCCTACCTGTGTCGGTTTGCGGTACGGGCACCATTTACCTCGCTAGAAGCTTTTCTTGGCAGTGTGGAATCAGGAACTTCGGTACTATATTTCCCTCGCCATCACAGCTCAACCTTACGGTAAGCGGATTTGCCTACTTACCAGTCTAACTGCTTGGACGCACATATCCAACAGTGCGCTTACCCTATCCTCCTGCGTCCCTCCATCGCTCAAACGGTAAAGAGGTGGTACAGGAATATCAACCTGTTGTCCATCGCCTACGCTTTTCAGCCTCGGCTTAGGTCCCGACTAACCCTGAGCGGACGAGCCTTCCTCAGGAAACCTTAGGCATTCGGTGGATGGGATTCTCACCCATCTTTCGCTACTCATACCGGCATTCTCACTTCTAAGCGCTCCACCAGTCCTCACGGTCTGACTTCACGGCACTTAGAACGCTCTCCTACCATTGTTCGTAAGAACAATCCACAGCTTCGGTGATACGTTTAGCCCCGGTACATTTTCGGCGCAGAGTCACTCGACCAGTGAGCTATTACGCACTCTTTAAATGGTGGCTGCTTCTAAGCCAACATCCTGGTTGTCTAAGCAACTCCACATCCTTTTCCACTTAACGTATACTTTGGGACCTTAGCTGGTGGTCTGGGCTGTTTCCCTCTTGACTACGGATCTTATCACTCGCAGTCTGACTCCCGAGAATCAAGTCTTTGGCATTCGGAGTTTGACTGAATTCGGTAACCCGATGAGGGCCCCTAGTCCAATCAGTGCTCTACCTCCAAGACTCTATACTCGAGGCTAGCCCTAAAGCTATTTCGGAGAGAACCAGCTATCTCCAAGTTCGATTGGAATTTCTCCGCTACCCACACCTCATCCCCGCACTTTTCAACGTGCGTGGGTTCGGGCCTCCATTCAGTGTTACCTGAACTTCACCCTGGACATGGGTAGATCACCTGGTTTCGGGTCTACGACCACGTACTATTTCGCCCTATTCAGACTCGCTTTCGCTGCGGCTCCGTCTCTTCAACTTAACCTTGCACGGGATCGTAACTCGCCGGTTCATTCTACAAAAGGCACGCCATCACACATAAATGTGCTTTGACTACTTGTAGGCACACGGTTTCAGGTTCTATTTCACTCCCCTCCCGGGGTGCTTTTCACCTTTCCCTCACGGTACTGGTTCACTATCGGTCACTAGGGAGTATTTAGCCTTGGGAGATGGTCCTCCCAGCTTCCGACGGGATTTCTCGTGTCCCGCCGTACTCAGGATCCACTCAAGAGAGAACGAAGTTTCGACTACAGGGTTGTTACCTTCTCTGACGGACCTTTCCAGGTCACTTCGTCTACTTCGCTCTTTTGTAACTCCGTATAGAGTGTCCTACAACCCCAAGAGGCAAGCCTCTTGGTTTGGGCTATCTTCCGTTTCGCTCGCCGCTACTCAGGAAATCGCGTTTGCTTTCTCTTCCTCCGGGTACTAAGATGTTTCAGTTCCCCGGGTCTACCTTCTCTTACCCTATGTATTCAGGTAAGGATACTGCCCCATTACGAGCAGTGGGTTTCCCCATTCGGAAATCTTCGGATCAATGCTTACTTACAGCTCCCCGAAGCATATCGGTGTTAGTACCGTCCTTCATCGGCTCCTAGTGCCAAGGCATCCACCGTGCGCCCTTCATAACTTAACCTATTTCGGCTTCGATAAGCTGCGAATTTCTTCGTTGACTCGCTTTCTCCGCTGCTCATGCACCCTAAAGTGCACTTCCGCTGCTCGAAAACTCGTCGCCTCGAACTTCTTGCTTCTCGTGCGCCTTCAAGTTTTAAAGAACTTTTACTACTTCAATGAATGTTTTGTTACGTTATCTAGTTTTCAAGGAACAAAGCTACTGACTTCAATCACATCGTGATTAAACATCAGTGAGTAATCTTCATGCAGCTTTGCGCTGAGGAATCAATCATCTTCGATTAATCTAGCAGACGCAAGTGCAATATTGAAAGCACAAAAAAGCACTCTCAAAACTGACCACAATACAAAACGTCTTTTTATGAAGTTCGTAGAACTTCAGTTTCCTTAGAAAGGAGGTGATCCAGCCGCACCTTCCGATACGGCTACCTTGTTACGACTTCACCCCAATCATCTGTCCCACCTTAGGCGGCTGGCTCCTTGCGGTTACCCCACCGACTTCGGGTGTTACAAACTCTCGTGGTGTGACGGGCGGTGTGTACAAGGCCCGGGAACGTATTCACCGCGGCATGCTGATCCGCGATTACTAGCGATTCCGGCTTCATGCAGGCGAGTTGCAGCCTGCAATCCGAACTGAGAATGGTTTTATGGGATTGGCTTAACCTCGCGGTTTCGCTGCCCTTTGTACCATCCATTGTAGCACGTGTGTAGCCCAGGTCATAAGGGGCATGATGATTTGACGTCATCCCCACCTTCCTCCGGTTTGTCACCGGCAGTCACCTTAGAGTGCCCAACTGAATGCTGGCAACTAAGATCAAGGGTTGCGCTCGTTGCGGGACTTAACCCAACATCTCACGACACGAGCTGACGACAACCATGCACCACCTGTCACTTATGTCCCCGAAGGGAAAGCTCTATCTCTAGAGATGGCATAAGGATGTCAAGACCTGGTAAGGTTCTTCGCGTTGCTTCGAATTAAACCACATGCTCCACCGCTTGTGCGGGCCCCCGTCAATTCCTTTGAGTTTCAGTCTTGCGACCGTACTCCCCAGGCGGAGTGCTTAATGCGTTTGCTGCAGCACTAAAGGGCGGAAACCCTCTAACACTTAGCACTCATCGTTTACGGCGTGGACTACCAGGGTATCTAATCCTGTTCGCTCCCCACGCTTTCGCGCCTCAGCGTCAGTTACAGACCAGAGAGCCGCCTTCGCCACTGGTGTTCCTCCACATCTCTACGCATTTCACCGCTACACGTGGAATTCCGCTCTCCTCTTCTGCACTCAAGTCCCCCAGTTTCCAATGACCCTCCACGGTTGAGCCGTGGGCTTTCACATCAGACTTAAAGGACCGCCTGCGCGCGCTTTACGCCCAATAATTCCGGATAACGCTTGCCACCTACGTATTACCGCGGCTGCTGGCACGTAGTTAGCCGTGGCTTTCTGGTTAGGTACCGTCAAGGTACCGCCCTATTCGAACGGTACTTGTTCTTCCCTAACAACAGAGCTTTACGATCCGAAGACCTTCTTCGCTCACGCGGCGTTGCTCCGTCAGACTTTCGTCCATTGCGGAAGATTCCCTACTGCTGCCTCCCGTAGGAGTCTGGGCCGTGTCTCAGTCCCAGTGTGGCCGATCACCCTCTCAGGTCGGCTACGCATCGTCGCCTTGGTGAGCCATTACCTCACCAACTAGCTAATGCGCCGCGGGCCCATCTATAAGTGATAGCTAAAAGCCATCTTTTAATATGAGACCATGTGGTCTCATATGTTATCCGGTATTAGCTCCGGTTTCCCGAAGTTATCCCAGTCTTATAGGCAGGTTGCCCACGTGTTACTCACCCGTCCGCCGCTAACTTTTGGGAGCAAGCTCCCAAAAGTTCGCTCGACTTGCATGTATTAGGCACGCCGCCAGCGTTCATCCTGAGCCAGGATCAAACTCTCCAATAAGAGTATTGATTGCTCAATAATTTGTTACTTTAGAATTAAACGTTGACGCTTGTATTGTGTTCAGTTTTCAAAGAACTTTTTAGCGCCGCTCAAAAGCGACTTTGCTAATATATCATGTTTCTTTATATGAAGTCAACACTTTTTTAATTGTTAATTTCATAGATTCGAAGAACATAAAATTATATTAACATAATAAGATAAACAAATCAAGATAGCAATTTGTCGTTTTATTTATTTGTATCGAAACGACAAAATTAATATTATCATTTTAATCAACTCCTATCAACAACCAATTTATTACAAATATAATCACATACAATTATTTGGATATAACACCTACATATAATCAAATAAATGCATATCTATTTTATAGTCTTCCTCAACCATTCTACTTATGTAATTGTTCAGATGTAGAATCAATATGTTTAATTCTCCCTTTTGTAGATTAAACAATATGTATTCTTTTATATTTTCTTTATGTAATGAGAAATTTAATCTACTTGGAGATTTGTTCACATCATGATAACTAACAAATGGTAAGAACAGCCACCATTGACGGTCAAATAGAAGAGACTTAGCAAAGAAATATCTAACTGAAAAGTATAAAACAGACGGAAATACATTCCGTCTGTTTTACACCACAACCATTTCTTAAATAAATTTACTCAAATCAGGATATCCACTTACTGCCCATGCACCATCCACAATCAAGCTTGCTCCATTTACGTAGGAAGCATCATCACTGACTAAGAATAAAGCAGGTCCTGCCATTTCATCCGGTGCACCAGCACGTCTCATTGGGATACGCTCCATATATGCTTCATTAATAGCATCAACATCTGTTAATCCTTTTGTTAGTGGAGTCGAAACTAATCCTGGTAGAATGGCATTTACACGGATATTATGCTGTGCTAACTCTAAAGCTGCATTCTTCGTTAACATTTCTACTCCCGCTTTTGCAGATGAATAAGCTGCTCCATAAAACATCGGAACATGAGCATTCAATGAAGCAACGTTAACAATCGCTCCACCTCCATTCTCCTTCATGAATTTTGCTTCATGCTTTACAGATAAAAATACACCTTTTAAACAGAGATCAACTGTGAAATCCCAATCTTCTTCACTTTGGTCTACAATTGCACCTGCCTTGGAAGCACCAGCTACATTAAAGGCGTAATCAAGTCCACCAAATGTTTCAACTGTTTGCCTTACTAGAGCCTCGATATCACTCTCTTTTGTCACATTGGTAACGCAACCGATTAGATTTCCTTTATAAGTTTCTTCAAGTTCTTTCAGCTTATCTGCATTCAAATCTGCAACTGCTACTTTTACGTTGGATTCTATTAAACGTTGAACAATTGCATATCCAATTCCAGAAGCTCCTCCAGTAACGATCGCGACTTTTCCTGATAGGTTTGTCATCAAACACACTCTCCCTTATGTAAAATAAATATATTATTGCCTTTACGGTCTTACTAAAATTTTTGCTTGCTTTTTATCATTGATTAATTGATTAAAGCCTTCTTCAACAATGTCTTTCAGTTCAATTTTCTTAGTGATTACAGATTTTACGTCTAATCTACCAGTCGCAATCATCTCAATTACTTCTGGAAATACATGTCTGTATGCAAGAGTAGATGTAATATCGGCAGCCTTAAACATAACTTGTCCCATATCAATTGCAACAGGTTTTGCATATACAGCTATTGCCATAACTTGTCCACCTTGTTTTACAGAAGCAACAGCACTTGTCATCGTTGGTTGCGCTCCAGCACACTCATAGGCAACACTAACTCCACCGTTTGATAATTCAAGAATTGTTTCAACAATATCATCACGCATTCCATCAATAACCGTAGTTGCACCTAGTTCTTTTGCTTTTTCTAAGCGTTCTGTTGACAAATCAACTACAATAATTTGTGTTGCACCAGCTGCTTTAACAGAAAGTAATGTTAATAATCCGATTGGTCCCGCACCAAATATAGCAACAGCATCACCCGGTTTTAATTTACTTTCTCTTACTGCATAGAAAGAAACCGCAGTTGGTTCAACCAAAGCTCCTTCCTCAAATGAAACATTTTCAGGAAGAACATGTACCATGTTTTCATCAACGATTACATATTCAGCAAAACCGCCATCTCGGTTTAATCCAACAAAGCCAACCTTGCTACATTGGTTATAGTAACCTCTTTTACACGCGTAGCATTCTCCACAGTAAAGAAGAGGCTCGATTGCAACTCTTTCACCAACTTGATAACGTGTTACATCATCCGCAACCTCTACAATTGTTCCAGAAAATTCATGTCCTAGCGTGATCGGTGGCTTTTGACCGCTAATTGGATGCGCTTCCATTGATAAGCCATGTAAATACGCATGTAGGTCGCTTCCGCAAATACCTGCCCACTCTACTTTCACCTTCATTTTCCCAGATGAAATGACTGGCTCTGTTATCTCTTCAACACGTAGGTCCTTCATATCATGCCAAACTGCTGCTTGCATAGTTTCCCCTCCATATTCTAATAAACTAGTACTCTTTTAGTATAACTCTTTGATTACTTTTGCAAAAGTTAATATAATTTATCATATGTTAAGTATTACTTAAGGAAGTGAAATTATGAATATAGAACAGCTATCTTATATTGTAGAAGTTGCAAAGGTAAAATCATTGGCAGAAGCCTCGAGAACATTAAACATTAGTCAATCTGCACTAAGTCAAGCCATTACGAAATTAGAAGCAGAACTCAGCCTTAAACTGTTTCATCGTAATCGAACTGGTGCTACCCCAACAAAGGAAGGGATTTTCATTGTTGAAAGAGCACAAGAAGCATTACATGCTATTTACCAAGTTAAAGAGGAAGCGAGAAATCAACTAAACAATAGTAATGATTTACTAAGGATTTCCGTAATACCAGGTTTAACAAGCCCTATCGTAGACACTTATTTATCTTTAAAAAGGGGCGGTTCTACTTTAAAAATAGAAGTAAATGAGAGAGCGAGCTTTGAAATAGTAGATGATGTAAGGACAAATAAAATTGATATTGGTTTCATTGCCATTAATAAATCAAATATAGACTCGATAACTGATCTTCATTTCAATCCGATTATCCGGGGAAAAATATTAGCTTATGTTTCTAAACAATCCCCTTTGGCTAACACAGAAGTAACAACTCCCGAATTATTACGACAACAAACATTTGTCATTTATAAGGATGAGTATGTAGAAAATTTTATTACAAACTTCCAAAGATTATACGGCCCAATTGATATTTTCTTTAAAACTACTAATCTAGATGTAATATATAAAGCTGTTATAGAATTAGGTGCAGTTACCATTGGACATGATATATCTACTAAATTTAATGTGAACCATCCCCCTGACCAAATTATAGCGATAGATATGGAAGATTCGATTGATACATCATTTCGATTTGGATGGATTACGAAAAATGATAATATCCTATCAAAGGAAGCGAATCGGTATATTGATGAGGTGAATCGTGTATTAAAATAACGTTAATTCGTTTTTCTAGTTATTTGTTATACACTGCTTCTCTGAGTTACAATATTGCTTTCGTACGAAATTCCCTTGAAGCACTATTAATGTAAAAAAAGTTTTAATAAATACAAAGGACAGGTTCTATTGAATATTTTCCCAATAGAACCTGTCCAATAAACTCATGTCAACTGCTGTTCTGCAAAACTTCTATATAAGTCATGGCCCTCAATTAATTCCTGATGTGTCCCTTTGCCTGTGACTTTTCCTTTTTCAATAAAAATGATTTGATCGGCGTCCACAATGGTTGACAATCGATGAGCAATGACAAAGGTGGTGCGACCTTCCATGAGTCGCGATAATGCTTCTTGAACAATACTCTCGGATTGGCTATCGAGACTTGCCGTTGCCTCGTCCATCATGAGAATTTTGGGATCCCGTAAAAAGGCCCGGGCAATCGCAATCCGTTGCCTCTGTCCACCAGATAATTTTACACCCCGTTCCCCTACTTCGGTATCTAATCCTTGTGAGAAAGCACGAATGAATTCATCCGCATAAGCCATTTTTGCCACTTCCCATAAGCGGTCGTCTGAGATTTGATCTGCATTCTTCAATCCGTAGCATAAATTTTCACGAATAGTTCCCGCCATCATCGCACTTTCCTGAGATACATAGCCAATTTGACTTCGCCATGATTCGAGTGATAGCTCGTGAATAGGAATGTCACCTATTCGAATTTCACCAGTTGTTGGTTCGTAATACCGTTCCAACAAGCCAAACATCGTCGTTTTTCCTCCACCACTTGGTCCTGCAAAAGCAATCATTTGGCCAGGTTTTGCTTCAAATGACACGTCTTGAATGACTGGCTCCTCCTCTTCATAGGAAAAAGAAACATTTTCAACTTGAATTGGTAAATTTGAAATATCAATATCTTTTCCTTTCTGTCCTTCTTCTAATGGAAGTTCGATGATATCAATAATCCGTTCTGTTGCGCCTTTTGCTTTTTGCAACTGGGTGAAAAACATAGCAAATGATGTAATCGGAAAAATAATTTGAAACAAATAAAGTAGGAATGCAACAAGTGAACCTGTGGTCATTGATCTATTTGCCACACGGATTCCTCCATATCCAATAATAATAACAATGACAATCATGACAATTGTGTACATGAGTGGACCAATTAGTGCGAAAATCTTTGCCTCTTTTAGCCCGTATGTTAGTAGATTTTGGACTCCGGTAATCCCTTTTTTCGCTTCAAAGCGTTCAGCTGTTGAAGACTTCATCAATCGAATCTCACTAATGGTTTGTTGAATTTTTCCTGAAAATGTGGCGGTTTCATCCTGCAATCCTCGTGAGATTTTAGCCATCTTACCTCCAAGTGGCATCATGATGACCATTGTAAGTGGAACGGATACGAGCATGAGAAGTGTCATTTTCCAATCCATAATTAACAAAATGATGATTGCCCCAATGATCGAGATAACACCAGTTATAAATTGCGGGAAATGCTGCGAAATTAAATCCTTTACTATTCCGGTATCATTTACTACTCGGCTAACCGACTCCCCACTTTGTTGCTTATCGAAATAGCTGACCGGTAATCGGATGAGCTTTTCCCACATTTTTTCTCGCAATCGCGAAACAATCCGTTGACCGACGGCAGCAAGCATATAAGTTGATACACCATCAATCACCGCTTGTAAAAGAAACACAGCTGCAATGATTGCGATTAAAGTACCATTAATCGAGATTCCGGAAAATCCATCCACAAGCTCTCGCGTTAATAACGGAATCGACAGCCCCACAAAAGTTGTAATAATACTCCCAACTAAACCAAGTGTCAGTGCTGCCTTCGGAATATTCGTTGACAAGATCAACCGAAAAAACGGTCTCAACCCATTATCCTCTTTTTTCATACCTATTTACTCCTTCCTGAAACTAAGCACACCTGTCCTAGGATAGAAAGTTCCTTCGTGGGACAGAGGGACAGGTCCATTGTCCCAAACTTACAATTAATCCATTTCCAAACATATCGCTCCTTTACCTACGAATCAAACTAGATAAAGTTACAACTCTTGTACAGTTATTCCATTTCCATTTTCTATTAAATGTGGCTGACCTGTCCCCATGAACAACTGTGCACTCCCCCTCCCCAATTTGTACTAAATACTGACATACACCCATTTTTTTCTAATGTAAACACCTAATTGGTACCGCTTCATCCTCTAATTAACATAGGCAATTTATACAAGACCTATGAATTCGTTTTATATGTGGAGGTAGATAAACGATGTTCTATCATATTAAAGAATTACAGTATCGAGCGAAACCAGAGCGTCCCGATGCGCTTTTTGCAAAACAACTTCAAGAGGTGCTAGGTGGACAATTTGGCGAAATTTCTGTTGCACTTCAATATTTATTCCAAGGATGGAATGTTCGAGGGGCTGATGGCAAATATAAGGATTTACTTATGGATACAGGTACGGAGGAACTTGCTCACATCGAAATGTTGGCAACAATGATTGCAAGACTCCTTGACGGCGCTCCAGTTGGTGACCAAGAAATTGCTGCGAAAGATCCTGTAATTGGGGCAATTCTAGGTGGGATGAACCCACAACACGCAATCGTTTCGGGGCTTGGAGCGATGCCAGCCGATAGTGTAGGCAATCGTTGGACAGCTGATTATATTATAGCGAGTGGGAATCTATTAGCCGACTTCCGTGCAAATTTAACTGCTGAATCTCAAGGTCGTTTGCAAGTTGCTCGATTGTATGAATCAACAACTGACCGTGGTGTAAAGGATATGCTTTCATGGTTACTTGCGAGAGACACGATGCATCAAAATCAGTGGATAGCCGCAATTTATGAACTCGAATCAAAAGAAAATATTGTGGTACCTAGTACATTCCCACGCGAGTTAGAAAAACGCGAAGTTTCTCATGTACTGTTCAATTTCTCTCGAGGAAACGAAAGTGCTACAGGTAGATGGGCGAGTGGACCAAGTATGGATGGTGAAGGTGTATTTAAATATGTAGAAAACCCTCAACCATTAGCCAAAGCGCCTAAACTACGTCCAGCACCACCATACATTCACGACACATTACCAGCCGTACTTCAAAATGGCTTAGTACCTCCAAGCATGTACTAAACTTGAGATGGGACAGAGGGACAGGTACATCGTCCCAGTTTCCTTTTCCATTTTGCTACAGTTGTTAAAATCGGAAAATGTGAAAGTATTCTTCTTTCAGGGATCAACAGTATTTCTTTTTTTCCACTTTAGTTTTCGTGTCTCGCAGACTGGGACACGGGACCTGTCCCTGCGACCCACACCTTCGACCCACATGAGATCCCCCAGATAAACACGTGAAACCCACCCCCTTCCATAGCAAGATAATCCATGTAAGTTGATAGGGAAATCCATGTTACCTTTGAAAGTTATGCGGTAATCTTACCTTACGACATTTTTTTAGAAGGTGATGGATTTGGATGTGAAACCTATTTTCCGTGAGCATTTGATTCAAAATAAATGGGGCTATATAATGGGTACCATTTTGGTTACGATATCCCTCATATTGCAACTTGTTGTTCCAATGTTGCTTGAAGTCTTCACAGATGGTCTACAAACCTTTTCTACAAACAGCGATGAACTAATCCGGATTGCCTTTTGGATGGTCATAGTGGGAATTGGTGTATTTGCCTTCAGGTCTACAGGAAGAATTTATATTTTTCGTTTATCAAGACTGTTAGAACGAAATATTCGTGAACGATTATTTTCTCATTGGGAGACTTTGCAAACAGAGTATTATCAAAAGCAACGGATTGGAAACTTAATGGCACATGCTGTTAATGATGTAAATGTCTTAAGACAAATCGGTATGCAAGGTGTGTTCCAAACATTAGAAGCAGCTGTACTAATAACAGTGACAGTCATCATGATGGCGACGACCATTGATTTGTATTTAACATTGTTAGTCCTTTTACCACTCCCTGGTTTAACCTACTTGGCTTATCGATTTCGCATAAAAATTAGGATGCACTCTAATCTAGTACAAGAAGCTATTGGCAGCTTAACGAGCCGAGTCCAAGAATATTGCTCAGGCATCAGAATCATTAAAACATATGTCCAAGAAAAATCCGAACTAAAAAAATTCGAACAGGACAATCAAACCAATGTAGAGGCAAATCAACAATTAATTCGGTCTAACTCCCTTTTCAACTCACTTAGTCAAGGAATCGTTGGGCTCAGCTACCTTACCTCGATTGTGTTTGGTTCGATTTTGGTTATGCAAAACACCATATCCCTTGGTGAATTTGTTGCCTTTAATACCTATTTATCACTTTTAGTTGGTCCTATTGAAAATTTAGGTAAAGTTATTAATTTACTTCAACAAGGATCCGCGGCCGATTTACGTTTACGAGAGGTACTTTCTACAAAACCTTCTATCAAGGACGAAGAAGGAATTGTAAACATGCCATCTATTCAAGGCGACATTATGATTAAGGGTCTATCTTTTTCGTATCAAAATAAACAAGGTCATGCACTTTCTTCTATTGATTTACACATACCAAAAGGCACAACCTTAGCTATTGTTGGAAAGATCGGTAGTGGCAAATCGACCCTTGTTAATCTACTTCTACGAATCTACAATCCACCTCGAAAAACCATCTTTATCGACCATACAGATATTCGGGATATACCGCTTAAAACATTGCGGCAATCAATCGGGTTTGTTCCACAAGATCATTTTCTTTTTTCCATATCCATCAAGGAAAATATCGGATTTGATCCAAAGGGATTTAATGATCACCAAGTGGAACTTGCTGCAAAGCAAGCCCATGTTTATCAGGATATTACCGATTTGCCGCAAGGGTTTGAAACTTCCTTAGGGGAACGCGGCCTGTCATTATCAGGAGGCCAACGACAACGTGTTAGTATTGCTCGCGCCTTGGTGAAAGAAGCACCCATTATGATTTTTGATGACAGCTTGTCTGCTGTTGATTCGAAAACAGAAAAAAATATTTTACACACACTTAGAACGAAAATGAAAGATACCACAACAATCCTGATTAGCCACCGAATTTCCACAATTCAGCACGCTGACCAGATTATTGTTCTTGACGGAGGAAAAATTATTGAAAGGGGAACACATCAGACTCTTTTAAGAAACGACGGGGTATATAAAAAAATGCATAACCAGCAGTTGACCGGACTAAATGTCAATCCGTCCCACTCCCATGGGAAACCGATTGCGATTAAGAGGAGGAATCGATGATCGAGAAGAATGTAACAAACCAACTCAAAAAATATAGTGACCAACAATTATTACGAAACATTCTCGCGTTTGCAAAACCTTATTGGAAGCTCTTTGTATTCTCTCTTCTGTTGACAACCTTGATTGTTATCGCAAGTCTGGCTCAGCCCTATTTAATAAAAATTGCGATTGACAATCATATTAATGGAATCTATGCACCTATGGTTTTTGTCGACCAATCCGAAAAAGACCAAGCATTACATATACTCGACGAACAAGGTATTAAAGGGAAAGAAGTTACTACTTTTGAGGGACATACGTATTTTCGTATAACTGAATCTGGTGGTGAACTACCCGCTGGTGTGCAAAAAGCAAGTATCGTTTCCATCGAAGGAACAAATTATCTCATCCATGGCTGGAATACTGGATTAAAGAATCCAACTAACTATGAGATTACGAATAATCAAATTTCCATTAACGACAACTTCTACCCGGTTATATCCTTGCAAGGAGATGCGGAGCAATTATTTCGCGGCCAGGATTATACCGGCATGATTTGGCTTGGAGTGCTTTATTTTGTGTTGATTATTGGTTCATCCGTTCTTACGTATTTTCAAAATAACTCCTTACAATTTACTGGTCAATCTGTCATCTTTGATATCCGGCAAACAATTATGAAGCATTTATCTTGTATGCAGGTTTCATTTTATGATAAAAATCCAATCGGGCGACTTGTCACACGAATCACACATGATGTCGAAGCTTTGAACCAACTTTATTCTCAAGTCATTGTAAATCTCATACGTGAAATCTTATTGCTAATTGGGATTATCGTGATTATGTTACAAATGAGCGTAAAGCTTACATTAATTAGTTTTACAGTGATTCCATTCATCGCCCTACTTACGTTTTATTTCAAAAAAGTCATTCGTAACGCTCAAAGGTATGTACGTTTTGTCTTGAGTAGATTGAACGCCTATTTAGCAGAAAATCTATCAGGTATGAGTATTATTCAGATCTTTGTTCGTGAAGAAAAGCAATTAGAGCAATTTAATGAATTGAATCAAGAACATTATCGGGCCGGGATGCGTCAAACCGTTTTGAATTCGATTTTTAATCCATCCATTGGCTTCTTTGGTAATATTTCGATGGCTTTATTAATTTGGTATGGAGGCAGAAATGTATTAGACGGTGCCCTTACATTTGGCGTGGTGTATGCATTCACCCACTATGTACGGCAATTTTTTGAACCATTACGAGGTCTTGCCGACAGGTTTAATCAAATACAAGCAGCGCTTGCATCTGCAGAACGGATTTTTGATACATTGGAAACAAAGCCCACGATAGTGGATAAAGCGGACCCTATTAAACTGCCAGACAAGGTGAACGGAAAAATTGAGTTTAAAAATGTATGGTTTGCTTATCAATCAGAAGATTGGGTGTTAAAGGATGTCAGTTTCACCATCTCCCCTGGAGAAACAATCGGTATTGTTGGCGCAACGGGTGCAGGGAAAAGTTCTATCATACAATTAATCAATCGTTTTTATGATATTCAAAAAGGAAGTATCACTTTAGATGGGGTATCAATAAAGGATGTAGAAATAAGTGAGTTGCGAAAGCATGTGGGGATTATCCAGCAGGACAGTTTTGTGTTTTCAGGAACTGTATTTGATAATATTCGCCTAAATAATAAAACAATCGGTGATGAAGAAATAAGAAGAGCAGCAAAATCTGTTGGGATTGACCCCTTCTTTAAAAACCTACCACAACAATACGAAACTTTACTTGGAGAACAAGGAACGGTGTTATCGACCGGGCAACGACAGCTTCTGTCCTTTTTACGAGCGATGATGGCAAATCCTGACGTCTTAATATTAGATGAAGCCACTGCCAATATTGATACAGAAACCGAAATCGTTGTGCAGGATACCCTAAAGCGAATTTCAAAAAACCGAACAACAATTATCATAGCGCATCGTCTCTCCACCATTCAACATGCAGATAATATCATTGTTTTAGATAAAGGTAGAATTATAGAAATGGGTACCCACCCTCGCCTTTTTCAACAAAAAGGCGCGTATTATCGCTTATGTATGAGTCAAAACAAACAACAAATGACGAAAAAACAAAAAACGAGACTGTTTCACTTATAGCTAAATGACTACCATTATTTCGGCTTTTCATCAGAAATAGGGTAGTCATTTTTTGTTAAACTTACAAATATCTTGTGGTTATCACTAAATTGAGTTGGGGAAACACCTACGATTCTTTTAAAAATGCGGCTAAAATATAACTCATCCTGATACCCCACACTTTGGCTGATTTCTTTAATTCGAAAATCGGAAATCGCCAATAGTTCTTTTGCACGGTCAATGCGAACATGTGTTAAGTAATCGATCGGGCTATAGCCCACATATTCCTTAAATAGACGTGCATAATGACTCGTACTCAACCCTGCCATCATGGCTAAATCTGAAAGATTCATATGTTCATGATAATGATTTACAATATAATCGATAGTGGTATCGATGGCCATTGTCGAATTTCCTGTAATCTTTTGCGAGCGAAAATCTTGAATAATCATCAGCAATAATTCTTGAAAATGCAATTTTCGCTGCATCGCTACTGTCGGACCTCTTCGTTTGGAGAGTTGATGGATTTGATCCAACACATGAATCATATTTCCCGTATTAGTAATTGGAAAAACTCCCTGTAAAGGAAAAGATTTTGCTTCAGGACGTTCAAAATTCCAATGCCCTTTATCCTCAAAAGCTACTGCATATGTAAAACGAACGAAATAAAATTCAAGCGGATTTGATGAGGATGTCTTTTTTTCGCAGATCATCCCCGGCCGAAAAATTACTAGTTTACCAGGTTTCAACTTATACTTTGTGCCGTCGATTGTTACTTCGCCACTCCCTTTTGTAATAAACCAAAGTGAATGGTGTGGCTGCTCACGAAACGGCTTATACCAGTCAGGCTTACACCTCTTGTAACCGGACAGTAATAATGAAAAGACAAGCTGATTTATATGCTTTGCTATTTTCCCTGTATTCACACAAACACCACCTCACAAAAGAATCCCCATATCCTATTCACGAACAATTATAAATATTCCATTAAGACAAGGATCTCTCGTCCCCAAATGGGCCATCAAACCTCGTCTCTCAAGACACCATTTCCAAGACCATTCCATAAACTGTAGATATGGGGTGATAATGTGAAACGTTGGTTGAAGTTCTTTATTTTATTTTACCTCTCAGTTTTATTTTTTGGCAGTTTTTTAGCAATCGGTGTATTGTGGGTTGGTGCACTTGATGAAACACTCCACATCCAAGTAAACATTAAAATGTTCCTATATTATTTCTTCGCCGGAGCCATTGGCGGTTCACTTCGACATCTGTATATGTTTTGTTCCCATTATATGAACGATAAATTAATCGATCCTCGTCATTGGGTCATGTATATTTTCTTCCCGCTATTTGCTACAGGTACGGCTGTCATCGCTGTCACCCTTATTCAAAGTGGGATTTTAATGATTGATTTCACCGACAATATTGATGGTCCCTTTGCACAGGTCAGTGTCGCCTTCTTTGTCGGATTTGGCTTTAACCGATTTCTAAATAAACTCAATGAGATCTCATCAGGCATGTTTGATATGAGAAAACAAGATCAAAGAAAGGGCTGATTTATTCAGTCCTTATAAGACAAAAAGTGACCCGGAATCGGGCCACTTTTTTAGATTAGATTGGCAAATACATATAAAATTACGATACTCACCAAGATTGTGATATTAGTAACCGTTGCAATTAACCGAATGCTTTCATTACTGTACTTGAATTCAACCGCAAATGGGATGACTGATGAAGCAACCGGAAGCAGCAAACCAATTAATACGGTGTATCGAAACATATCCTCGTATGGAAGCAGAAAGAACAAGGTGACTCCAATCAGCAAGCCCACTCCATACCGGAACGTTAAAAATTTCAACATCGGCTTCAAAAATTGCTTTTCAAATTTAAAATTTAAATAAAGCCCCAAAAGTAATAAGCACAATGGCATATTAGCTTGTGAAATGGTACTTGCCACATTAATGACGATTTCCGGTAATTTAATATGACTTAAATTTAAAGTACTTGCAATTAAATACGTCATCAATGGGATTGATTTCGTAAGTTTTTTTAGAATCGAAATCGGTTTGAGACTTAAACCTTCTTCAGAAAAATAGCTACCTAAAATATAGCTAATGCCAAAGACAATTAAGGATGTTCCCACATCAAATATACTAAAATACGTCAATCCGTCGATTCCCCAAATTGCAAAAACAAGTGGAAACGCAAATAAACCAACATTAAATCCGGACGACATCATCAAAAACGAACCCTTAAGCTCTTTTTTCTCATTTTTAAAAATAACCATGCCCAGTAAAGATATGATAATTCCATAAACAAGAACAATAATTGGAATTAAAATAAGCTTCAATTCAATTTCAACCGTATCAAACGTCACAAGCACTAACGCAGGAAGCGTGATTTTAAAAATAAGCTTGGAGATCGTCTCTCCATCCTTCTCCTGCAAAATACCAATGCGCTTCAACACATACCCCAGCGCAATAATCAAAACAATATACAAAAACTCCTCATTCATAAAACACTACTCCTCTGTCAGACAAAAGTTGCTTCCTGGGTCAGAGGGACAGGTCCCTTGTCCCACCAATATTTCCCATCTGTATATCAATCTATCTTTCAATTCTAATCAAAAGTTCAACAGAATGATAGATGCAAAAATCACAAATAAAAATCGAGAGTCTGCAAAATTATTTGCAAAACTCTCGATACTTTTTTATTTCGATTCATTTAGGGCAGAAACCTGTCCCATATTAATTGGAAGGTGAATAGTTAGAATAAACCAATTTGAATTGAGTTCTGCTTCCATTTTCCCATTCATCCTTTCAACTAGCTTCTTAGATAGATAAAGCCCCAATCCGCTTGCCTCGGTATTTGTGCGACTCGTAACCTCTGTATAGAATCGGGTAAATACTTTTTCTATAGCGACTTTACTATCTGATTTGATATCATTTTTCACACTAAAAATAAGAAAGTTTCTCTCGATCTGATAGCTGATCATCGCTTTACTTTTGGCATAACGAAGGATATTTTGAACAATATTTTGGATAACACGAACGAGCATTAATTTGTCAGCAATAATTTGCCTATCATTTATCTGTTCTGGAAATTGGAGCTCGATATTCTTTTCCTCAAGTTGTTCATAGAAGGACAAAAAGATTTCTTCAACCAGGTTAGAAAGAATAATCGATGATAACTCTATTTCTCGTTGGTTTGTTTCAATTCGAGCCAGATTATAAAATTGATCGGTCATATCTATCAGACGTTTAACAGATTGATCGATAATTTTTAAATACTGCGCCCTTTTTGTTTCATCCGTGGTTGTATGTAAGAGTTCAACATAACCCTTGATTGACGTAAGTGGTGTTCGTATATCATGAGATAACCCAGCAATAGATAACTTAACATTTTCTTCCATCTGCTTTGCCTGACGATTTTTATCTTCAAACGTATCAATCATTTGGTTCAACTCATCAACTACATCCATCAATGCCTTCTCACGAAAATCAAGTGAAAGCCTACCTCCAAATCCAGAACGGTTTGGAAGGTCCTTAATCTCTTGTTTTAATTTACGTAGTTCTCGTTTTAAGAAATAAAGATAAAGAAGAAGCGCCAATGCAAGTGTGACAAATATCCATCCCCACATTCCATCCACGCTCCTTTCAATCAAATACGCATAAAAGTATTTGCCACACAACTTTTCGAGTTTGCAAGAAATTTTCCCTTGGAAAAATCGTGGCATTGTCGGTGGCATTAACTTTAATCAGCAGAAGTGGGACCTGCCAAATAATGTTAATCGAATTTAAAACCAATTCCCCATACTGTTTTAATGTAATTCGTTCCCCCATGGTTGAGTTTATTTCGTAAATTACTAATATGCATGTTTATCGTTTTTTCACTATCAAAAAATGGTTCATTCCAAATACTTTCATAAATATTGGCGCGACTAAACACCTTTTGAGGATTCTCTAAAAACAGGAGTAAAATCGCGTATTCACGTCCAGTCAAATGAACTTGTTCTCCATCGGTTTCCACTTCACGCGTGTCTAAATTCACACTGATGTTTTTATAATGAATTTCTTTCATTTGACTTACTGACGTACTGGCTGCATGACGTAATTGAATGTAAATCCGTGCAAGAAGTTCCTTCAGATCAAAAGGTTTTATGATATAATCATCTGCTCCTGATGTTAACAGATGCAATTTCGAATCCTGATCATTTTTTGCTGAAATCACTATTACAGGAACTGTAGAGTTTTGCCGGAGCTGCTGAAGAAAATCTTCTCCATTCATCCCCGGAAGCATCAAATCTAAAAGAACTAAATCGACCTGATTTTGTTCAAATAACAACTTTCCTTCAGTTCCTGAGAATGCACTGAGTGTTCGAAAATCTTGTAATTCCAATGCTTCCTTAATAAGCGAATGAATTGCCATATCGTCTTCAATAATTAAAATGGCTGCCATATAAATCGACCTACTTAATATCAGTTCTGTTAAAAAATAGAATTCCTAACCCTAATGATAACATTATTGTAATAATACTTACCAATACCATCTCAGGAAATCTCGCAATATCTACTGGACTAGCGAAGTCTGAATAATTTAAGAAGGTTTCTGTAAACCAGAATGTGACATGCTTGAAGTGTTCAGTTTGCAGGAAAACTGGAGGAACAAAAGCAGTCATGATTGTATAAAGAAAACTCCACACGAGTGAGATACCGATGTTTTTCGTTAGGAAGCCAATCATCACATAAATTGACACGTTTGCTAAAATTAATAAATAAAGCGTACCGAACGTTTTTGTCGCATAGCTTAAATAATTGGTAATACCCGCAACTTCACCAAACCCGAACACAACCGAAAAACCTATCACTCCAAGTATTGTCATGATAATTACACCAACAAGTGAAAGTAGGGAAGCCGTTACAAGTTTAGACAAATAATAATGCGTGCGGCTGCGTCCTAGGGATAATGCATTTCGAATCGTTCCATTTTGAAATTCTTCTCCAATAAAGAAACTTATAAAAGCACATATCACAAATAATATGGTAAATCCATTTTTCTCCATCATCAAAATACCTGTTGCTCCGTTAATCACTGTATCTTTAGCTTGGACTAAATCTGATCCGTAATTCACAGATATTTTACTATTCACGACCTGGTAGATTGGAAGCAAAATTAAAATACTAATAACGATCCATAGTTTTTTACTTCGTAATAATTTAATTCTTTCTGCTGTTAATAGATTAAGCATGAGTGTTTCCCCCTGTTAATTGTAAGAAATAATCTTCTAGCTTTTGTCTAGTTGTTCCAATCCTTGAAATATTCACACCAGCTAACACTAATGTACGATTGATTGCAGCGACATCATCCAATTTTTCGAAGATGTTAATTTCAGAACTATTTACAACCACGTAATCCTTTATTCCTAATTCATCTAGTACGACAACTGTTTTTTGAACCTCTGTTGTTTCTAATTCAATGTATTGACGAGTTTCACGTGCTAATTCTTCCTTGGAAAGTTCATTAATGATTTTTCCGTTATGAAGAATACCGTAATGTGTAGCGATCTGCGAAAGCTCATCAAGTATGTGACTTGAAAGTAAAACGGTGATCCCCCGTTCTGTAACTAATCGTTGGATAATTTCACGCATTTCCACTATTCCCGATGGGTCTAAGCCATTTATCGGCTCATCTAAAATTAATAACTCAGGGTTTGTAATCAGTGTGGAGGCAATGGCTAAGCGTTGGCGCATCCCTAACGAGAAGTTTTTCGTTTTTTTCTTTCCTGTATGACTAAGGTTCATTAAGCGTAATAAATCATCAATCTCTCGGTTGCTCACACCACCATTTGCAGCTTGCACTTGTAAATTCTCCCTAGCTGTTAATTCCGGATAAAGGGCTGGTGTTTCAATCGATTGACCCATTTTTCGACGCGCTTGTTGCAATCCCCTCGAACCTGTTTCCCCAAACAGCTCGATGTTTCCTTCATCGATTTTGATTAATCCCATAACCATGCGCATGAAGGTTGACTTTCCAGCACCGTTCTCCCCGATTAAGCCGTAAATCATACCTCGTTTGATTTCAATCGACACTTTATCCAGCGCTTTGTGTTGACCATATATTTTTGAAACATTGGTTGCTTTAAGAATCGTTTCTGACATAGCTATCATCCTTTCGATGTTGTGTTGTTAAGCTTAGAATAAATTGTAGGTATAAATTAATAGACCAGAAAAGTATAAAGAAAGTGTAAAGAATGGTTTTATATCTATTTTCATTAGAGGAATTTGTCATATTTGGTGTTTTTGTTATAACATTTTCCATATATGTCCAAAAGCCTTAGGATATATGGATTTGAAGTAATGGCTTTTTCCACTAATAACCAAAATCGCTAGCATATATGCTGTTATTGTTGTAGCTTTTTCCACTTTTAAACAAAACTCCAGTCATATTTAGTGTTTTATTTTATTAAATGCTCTTTTCTAAAAGATTGTTGCTATTAACTTAATAATGTTTATCAGTGGAAAAAGGTGTGATTTCCGCTTCTGGCACTCGCTTTCCGCTGGCGATCCGCAAGCCTCCTCGCTCATACCTCGCTGCGGGTTCTCGCAAGGATCACTATTCCGGCAGGAGTCTTGTGCCATCCGCTCCAATCATTTCAATTAACACCCAGTGTGTTATGAAATATTGCTTATCCTAAAAAATAAAAGAGGGTGTCAATCCAACATGGATTGACACCCTCTTTATGAACCTAAAATATTCATATCTCATTTGGGTCGCTGTACCTGTCCCTCTGTCCCAACTTCGTTGATGCCGTTTATAATGTCTTCTAGGGTTACGTTTGCTAAGATTTTCTCCATAGCGAATTGAGCTTGTACAAATAAGGGTTCAATGGCATTTTGAATATTTCTGCCGACGGGGCATTCCGGATTAGGATTGTCATGGACGCTAAACAGCTCTCCTTCTCTTACTACATCAACTGCCTTATAGACATCTAGCATTGTAATCTCTGTTGATTTTCTTGCGAGTTTTGCACCTGCAACTCCCGGGTGTACTTCAATTAAGTTTGCTTTTTTAAGCATTCCCATAATTTTTCTAATAACTACTGGATTTGTATTTACACTTGATGCTAAAAATCCTGATGAACATTCCCCCTCTTTCGATAACTTTATGAGGGAAAGTATATGAATTCCAACAGAAAATCTACTACTGATGGACATCGCTGTCACCTTTCTTTCATTCCTAATCGTACGTTTATTATACCTAAAAGTTGAATGTATTGACATTAACTATACATGTAACTATAATCATTACATGTAATCAATATAATTACAAGCTAAACCACATAGGAGGTAACTATAATGAAAATTGGAATTATTGGTGCAAATGGTAAAGCAGGAAGCCTAATTTTAAAAGAAGCAGTTAAAAGAGGACATGAAGTTAAAGCAATCGTTAGGGATGCATCTAAAATACAGAACAATCAAGTATCTGTTTTAGAAAAAAATATTTTTGAATTAATAAAAGCTGATGTTGAGGATCTCGATGTAGTAGTTAATGCTTTTGGTGCGCCACTTGGAGAAGAACAAGCCCACGTAGATGCCGGCCATGCATTAATTGAGGCTGTTAAAGGAACAGATACAAGAATCATAGTTGTTGGTGGTGCAGGAAGTCTTTATGTTGATGAGGCAAAAACCCTTCAACTCATCGACACACCAGAGTTTCCAGACTTTGTAAAACCAACAGCCAATGGTCAAGCACGAAATCTTCAAGAACTTAAAGAAACAGCAGATATCACTTGGACATTTATCAGTCCATCTGCAGTATTTGATTCAGAGGGAAAAAGAACTGGTACTTATCAAACTGGTAAAGACAATTTACTCGTTAACTCAAAAGGCGAAAGCTACATTAGCTACGCTGACTTTGCCATCGCAGTAATTGACGAAATCGAAAACCCCAAACACCTTAACCAAAGATTTACAGTCGTCGGCGAAGCTTAATGGGACACAGGGACAGGTTCCTTGTCCCAGAACAGGACAATGCGGTACCTCCTGTTAATTATCCCCACAGTCATACGGAAGTCTATTTCATCCTATGCCTTTTATTCTATTATTTTAAGAGGCAAACATATGAAAAACAAAGTATTTCCTGCAGAAATCGAAGTCATTTCTACAGAGGACCCTTTTGGTTTCATCTTAAAATCAAATTTGGAATTGAGAGACAGGTTGATTAACCCCTTGGGTTATGAATCTTGTCTCTTTTTTATGCCCCCTTTTCGCGTCCTTATTTTTTACGAAATCATTACATTTTGCAAAATTTCATAAATACAAGTAGACACATCGGAATAATATGGTTAAACTATAAATAACATCCATTACGTCTAGGGTGTTTCATTTGTACAAACTTATAAAAACTTATCAAGAGAGGTGGAGGGGCTGGCCCTGTGAAACCTCAGCAACAGATTCGTTGAATACTGTGCTAAATCCTGCAAGCTAACAAGCTTGAAAGATAAGTGAGGTTACCCTAATCATAAAAAAGCCTCTTCTTATCTTGTTATTGGGTCTTTTGAAAGCCAATTACGAAAGGAGAGAGATGATTATGGCTATATTAAAAGAAACTGTTGAGAAACGTAAAAATGAGATCATTCGGAAACTAATTGCGTGTAACATGTATAAAAAAGATGGAAAACATCTATTTGAATTATCCCTGCCCGAATTAGAACATGAGTACTTTAAAATTCAATCTAAAGGACATCCACATACTGGTTACGGATCAATACGTTGGAAAAACTTTTAAAAGTCTTTCCTTGAAGGAACAAAACTTGTTTCAAATTAGAATAAAATATGCCAAAAAGCTTGGATCACCATATGTGACCCAAGCTTTTTCATTTCCTAATATGCTGTCCAACCCGCATCCCCGGTGATGACTGTTCCGTTGACAAAACTTGCGTCATCTGATGCAAGGAATAGTGCAATACTTGCGATTTCTTCCGGTTTACCTGTACGTGGATTGATAGCCAATCCTGGCATAATACGGCCCATTCCAAAATCACTTCTGCCAGTCATCGAAGCACTGATATTAGTTTCAACACCGCCTGGTGCAATCGCGTTACAACGAATCCCACTTTGAGCATACATGAAACCGGTGTTTTTCGTGAATCCAACTACCGCATGTTTAGAGGCGGTATAAGCAGCACCAGCTCTTGCCCCTTGAAGTCCGCCTGCAGATGCTACGTTGATAATAACCCCAGCCTTTTTCTCTAAAAAGATTGGCAGTACTTTACGGGTTGCGCGCATTACACTCGTTGTATTTACCGCAAAAATTCTTTCCCATTTCTCGTCTTCAATTTCTCCAGCTGGTTCAAAGTTGTCCATAATTCCTGCATTATTTACTAAAATATCTACTGTTCCATACTTCGTTACAGCAGAATTAATTAAGTGTTGAATATCTTCTTCTTTTGCAACATTGGTCATAACAGCGATAGCTTCTCCGCCATTTATCTTGATTTCATCAACAGTTGCATTAGCAGCTTCAATATTAATATCTGAAACGACTACTTTTGCACCTTCATTTGCGTACAGAATTGCAATTGATTTTCCCATACCAGAAGCGGCACCTGTAACAACTGCTACTTTTTTCTCTAGCCTCATGTTCATTCCTCCAATTATGATAGAATGCATTTTAATAAACAGTTGTACGTTAATCAACAACTATCTATAGTATAATAAGAAGAATAATACGCTTACAATCAGCAAAACCATGATTAAGTGTTTACTAATAAACAAATATATATGAATTTGTCTAGTATTTTTGTTTTATCAAACATGGGAGGATGTTTATGTCTAGTAATAATGACTATCTTGACCGCCGAATTGTAAAGTCAAAGCGAGCAATGAAAGATGCATTACTATCCTTAATGAATGAAAAAGACTTAAAGAAGATTTCGATATCAGATATTGTACGGGTTGCGGACCTAAATCGTGGTACATTTTATAAGCATTTTCAATATAAAGAAGATATTCTACATGAGATTATGGATGAAGTCATCACTGACTTGATTGAATCTTATCGGGAACCCTATAAAGGTGTTGAAGTATTGGAAATTAAAAAACTATCTACGTCCGCGGTAAAAATATTTGACCATGTCTTTAAATACGCAAATTTTTATACACATATCGTCAGAACACACACTTTAACAGGCTTTCAAAATAAGTTTTGTACCGTCTTAAAGGATCTCGTCTTAACTGACTTGCATGACGTACTCACCAATCAAAAAATTGATAGGGAGATTCACGCCAATTACCAAGCATATGCAATATTAGGGATGGTCGTAGAATGGATTAATGGCGGGTTTAAATACAGTCCACAATTCATGGCAGAACAACTCCTCGAAATAGTCAAATACAATCGGGCTGATTCTGTTGTGAAACCAGTGAAAAAATAATATGGGACAGTTAACTGTCCCTAGCATTTTTATTTTATCCAATGATCTGGTCTAACTAAAAAATTCGGTATTTTTGTATGTACATTTCCTCTAGCTGAATTGATTTGAGACTGTGTTAGAAAAAGAGCATCATCTAGGTTTGCATGACTTAAGTCTGCATCACGAAGATCAGCACCAATAAAGTCAGCTTTTCTTAAATCAGCATGGCTCAGATTAGCTGCTATTAGTAGAGTTCCTCGGAAGTTAGCACCCTGCAAATCAGCCCCTTTTAGATTGGCACCTACGAAATCAAGACCCTTCAGTTTCTGTTTCTCTTTCCTTTTTCCGGTTAAATCTTTTCGGTATACTTCACTAGTTTCTTGTAAGTATTCATTAACCCTCTTCTATGGGAGACGATGTCTAGCCGTATAATTTCTTTAGGGGCTTTCTTCGTTAATTGTAACGTTTCGTTGTATAGACTTTGCATACTAAGATGAAATGACTGAGTTTCCCTCAAGTTTAATGCTTGATTGAGATACCAAAGCATTTCATGTAGTTGTTGTACAAGTGGAAATACCTCGAACATTTCACTGGCTCGCTCTGAATTGTCTCTCCAATCATTACCTTTATAGATTGTTTGTGAGACATGTTGACCGGCTCCAAAGCACTCATAAGAAACACATCCACGAAACCCTTTTTCCCTTAATCCCTCATGAATTTTACAACGGCTATCTGAACATAAATTGCGACATGGCTCTCCACCATCTTTATTAAAGGGAAAATCTGATGATTTCCCATAAGGTAAGGCTACACAACATAATCCAAAACAATGAGTACAATCAGATTTAAAATAATCATTCATACTAACACTTCCATATTACCTTGATATATCCCAAGTATAAATGAAGATATAATCAATTTATACAATTATTTGGGACAACAACCTCTACTGTCCCGTTGTTAGCTGGTGAGTTGGTCTATCCCTATTCGCTTAACGAATTTATAAAATTGCTCCCGCTTTTTACCCTGCTCTGCATATGTAGAAATGATATTTTCGATAGTACCATAGAGTTCTTCTGGTGTTAGGTTCTCTTTCAATAAAGTACCAACCTCAGCATCCTTTCCTTTTGCTTTCCCACCAACATATAAATGATAGTGATCTCTGATTTTCATGATCCCGATGTCATTAACAAGCGGCTCACCGCAGCCTACCGGACAACCCGTATATGCCACCCTAAGTGTAAATGGTACAGGCTTCCCAGCAATACGGCGATTAACTTCCTTTGCAACTGGCATGCCTTCTTCCTCTTCCCCTTTGCAAAAATTGCACGTTCTTAAACTCTTAACGAAGTTTCCAACTGGATAACAAGTTAATCCTACCCGCTCGAATTCTTCAATGATTTCATCCTTTTGAAATTCAGGAATTTCAATGTATAGCTGCTGGAATGTCGTCAGTTCAAGCTCTTCATCTTCATTCATATATTTAGAAATTGCTACAAGTTGCTTTGCATTCAACTTTGCACCAAATCCAATGCCACCATTAATGGCAATCTTTATTTTTTTCACATCTTCATCCATCCTAAACACACCCCTATATTAATACACCCGGTAGGTATATATCACGTAATATTAATAGACTATTTGTATCAATAGTTTACTATACCCCCCTAATGTATGTAAACTAATTTTGACACCTGAACAAACCAAAAAAGCAGCCCTATAGACTGCTTTACTAAAATCACTTTATAAAAGTAGCGTCACCAACATCCACATACATCGCTTCCCCACTGGTTGCGTCAATCGCACGGACGTGACCAACTGTATTTGGAAAGTCTGCTACATAAGCTAGACTATAAACAGACATCCCGTCTTCATCATACTCACGGATAAACATTCGTTCCATTTTCAAATGCCTTTTATATATTTCTTTAGCATCATCAACTGAAATGATAGGCTTGGTCGGTAGATTACTATATAATTCAAGGGATGGTACGTCCAAGTTGAAATGAGTTATCTTACCTGTATATCTCCCAACCTCGATTACTGTCACATGATTAACAACTCGCAGCCCTTGATGGAATAAATGAACATAGAAGGTGTAAGTTTCCTCAACTTCAATGTATTCCTCATCCCAATCATCAAACTCCTCTTCAAACATTTCAGCTTCATTTAAATCTTCTTCAAGCTCGATTGCTTCTTCCTCATCCGCAAATACATCATCGAACTCATCATTTTCCGTTTCAAAGATCTCAAGTCTAAATCGTTCATGTGCATCAGGATACAGTTTAAACAACAGACCCATTGCACGCTCTTGGGCATTCTCTAAGCCAATATCTTCCCCACTATTATCATGTTCTTCCCCATTTTTAACTTGTAAAAGGAACCCATCCTTCTCACCAAAACATAGCTTTATCACATGATTGGACTCTTCTTCCATATCAAAAGAATACGAATCTAGAGATACTTGCTTGGACCAAACTTCAACCCGTTTCCCATCCAATACTTGCTTATGCAAAAGTGTATAGTCAGTTGTTAGACCGACTAATTCGTATACATCCTTAACTGAGCACTCTCGTTTTTCTATAGTCAAATCCGTTGGATATTCTTCTTTTATACTTGGAAACTCTGACCCGTCAACAGGGATTTCCATGATCTGTTCAATTACACTATACGAAAGGTGGTAATTGTTATCTCCATTCTTATAAACTTCATGATCAAATTTTTGTATATTCAACTCGAAGTCTAGTCCTTCAATGTATTTTTCCAAAGCTTCCTCTTCAGATACAACGAAATCAGAATAACGAATCTCATATTCTTCATCTGTACTGTAAAAACTCATGATTTGACCTGATGTTGAAATAGTTATCGTGAAACCGGTGCTATGTATAAACAAACCATATTTCTCATCTCTCTTTTCATACGTCACCATGTACGGATTATCTAAATCTAGGATTCCCGAAAACTCGTATTCTTGCTGTCCTGGAAAAAAGTTGTCAACAAATTTTTTCGCAATCGCTGTTAATTCTTCCTTTCTAAGTTCTCCCTCTGGGGCATCATCCACTAACGAATAGCTTATTAACTCTCCCTTTTCATTCAAAGAATAGCTCCCGATTATTTCATCTGTAGCTGATTCTAGGATATCAAAAATTCCGTCTTCATCCTCCGATACTTGAACATACACTCCTACAGGCAAAAAAGCCTGCAACTTCTCTATTATTTTGTTCATCATATTCCTCCTCTCGTATAGATGGACGGTCCATTGTCCCAAAAAAGGGAGTTCATGTCTCAACCACGAACTCCCTTACTGTGTAATGTAATTTTATGCTACAACATCATAGCCTTCTTCTTCAATTGCTTCTTTCATAGCATTGACATCTACTTTAGTTTCATCATAAGTAACATCTACTTTACCTGTTTCCAAGTGAACTTCAGCAGCTGATACGCCATTTAAGTTTTTCAATGCGCCCTCGACTGCTGCTTTACAGTGACCGCATGACATACCTTGTACGTCTAATGTTTTCTTTTCCATGATGTTTTCACCTCCTTTAACGTGCAAGAATATCTAGCACTTTGCGCATTCAGCTCAATAATCATTAACCATAATGTGAGCCCCAAGCACTTAGTTTATAATTTCACTCGTTTTAAACGAAGTGAGTTCGAAACTACACTTACTGAGCTTAATGCCATTGCAGCCCCGGCGATCCATGGTGCAAGTAATCCAATCGCTGCAACCGGAATACCTGCTACATTGTATCCGAAAGCCCAGAATAGATTTTGACGAATATTTTTAATCGTTTGATGACTGATTTTAATGGCTTTTGGAATTAGCAATAACTCCCCACCAAGAATGGTTAAGTCAGCGGCTTCGATTGCAACTTCTGTTCCTGTGCCAATAGCAATCCCGATATCTGCTGTGACAAGAGCAGGTGCGTCATTTACGCCATCTCCAACCATGGCAACCTTTTTACCTTTATCTTGTAACTCTTTCACTTTGTCTGCTTTTTCTTCAGGTAACACTTGTGCAATTACCTGGTCGATTCCAACTTGTTTCGCAATCGCTTGCGCAGTTCTTTCGTTATCACCTGTTAACATGATGACTTCAATACCCATCTCTTTTAATTGCTTAATCGCTTCTGGCGCAGTTTCCTTAATTGTGTCAGCCACGGCAATCATACCGCGATATTCTCCATCAATTGCAATCAACATCGCTGTTTTTCCTTGTGTTTCATATTCGACTAATTGCTTTTCAGAACCGGTTGTAATAATAAGATGATCCATCATCAGTTTTCGATTTCCCACAAGAACGTGTTTGCCAGAAATTCTTGCTTCGATACCATGGCCGGGTATAGCTCTAAAATCTTCGACCTCTAAAAATTCGATATCATTTTCTGTTGCATGGGCAACAATTGCCTCTGCAAGTGGATGTTCTGAACCTTTTTCCGCACTAGCTAATAGCTGCAACGCTTCATCGTCACCCGTAAAGTCAGTAACTTCTGGTTTACCTTTTGTGATAGTTCCGGTTTTGTCTAAAACAATCGCTTCAATTTGATGTGTACGTTCTAAGTGTTCTCCACCTTTGAATAAGATTCCGCTCTCAGCTGCTCTACCTGTTCCAACCATAATGGATGTCGGAGTGGCAAGACCTAAAGCACACGGACATGCAATCACGAGTACAGCGATTGATGCGACTAATGCAGGTTCAAACTGACCTGGCTCCACAAAAGCAATCCAAATAACAAAGGTTAAGATTGCAATGCCAATTACAATTGGAACGAAATAACCTGAGATCACATCAGCTAGACGTTGAATTGGCGCCTTTGAGCCTTGCGCTTCTTCTACTACTTTAATAATGGATGCAAGGGCTGTATCTTTCCCAACTTTTGTTGCTTCCATTTCTATAGCGCCGTTTTTATTAATCGTGGATCCAATTAATTTTGAACCTGGATCTTTTTCAATCGGTATCGATTCACCAGTAAGCATTGATTCATCAACAGACGTTCTTCCTTTCACAATGATACCATCTACAGGTATTTTTTCACCAGGTTTTACAAGAACACGATCTCCAACAAGAACGTCTTCAACAGGTATCATGATTTCTTTTCCATCACGAATCACTCGTGCTTCTTTCGCTTGCAGATTCAACAATTCGGAAATCGCATTTGTTGTATGACTCTTTGCTCTTGCTTCTAAAAACTTACCGAATAAAATCAATGTGATTAAAACGGCACTTGTTTCAAAATATAAATGTGGCATATAATGTGCGTTCCCGATGGTTTTCAGTGCTTCATATAAACTGTAAAAATACGCGGCACTTGTACCTAAGGCGACTAGCACATCCATATTAGCCCCACCATTTCGAAGGTTCTTATAGGCACCTTCATAAAATTGCCAGCCGATAATAAATTGAACTGGCGTTGCTAATGCAAATTGAAACCATGGATTCATAAAAATAGCCGGTATGGTCATTCCAAATAAATGAACAAGCATCGTAATTAACAACGGTGCTGACAGCAGTGCCGAAATAATTAATTTTATTTTTTTGGATTGAAGCTCTCTTTCTTTGTAGGTTTGCTTTTCCTCAGCTTCCACCTTTAGTTTCGCGTCATACCCTAGCTTCTGTATCCTCTCAATCAAGTCTTTGACATCGACCATTCCTGGGTTATATTCAATGGCGGCACTTTCAGTCGTTAAGTTGACCGTTGCCACCTTAACACCCTTTTGTTTATTCAATACCTTTTCAATCCGATTTGAACAGGCCGCACATGTCATCCCAAAAACATCGAGTTCTGTTTTTTCCATTATTACGCCATATCCGATATTTTCAATTTTCTTTGTAATTTCCTCAATCGATATCTTTTCCGGGTCATAATTAACGGTTGCTTTTTCCGTTGTTAAATTAACCTGCGCTTCCACCCCGTCCATTTTATTTAACTGTTTTTCAATACGGTTGGAACACGCAGCACACGTCATTCCCGTTACACCAAGTGTTGTATGCTGCATTGCACGCTGTGCCTCACTCATCGTCTATACCCCCTATTTCGAGAACTGTTTTAAAACAGTCATTAACTCGTCAATCGCTTCTTGCCCTTCCCCATTCTTAATAGAATCACTGACACAATGTTTCATATGTCGTTCCGTGATCGTATACCCAGTTTGCTTTAATGCAGATTGGATGGCACTTATTTGTACTAAAATATCTACACAATAACGATCTTCTTCAACCATTTTCTGTATGCCACGAACTTGACCTTCAATACGTTTTAAACGGTTAACAATAGCTTGCTTTTCATCTTTTGATCTTGGTTGACTCGGGTGCTCATGTAAAAATTTATCCAAATCAATCACTTCCTTTACTTTATAATCTTACTATACCCCCCTATAGTATTCAAGTCAACGAAAAAGAGTGATTAAGATTAACTTTTTTACGCGAATAGCTATAGTAGGTATAAATTTTTTCGAAAAAAAAAAGGGTAATTAAGCCCATTATCAATATATCTTGAATTTATCAATATCATTTTATCTTCATAATTAAAGTGTACGATACCCCCCTATTGTATGCAAATGAAAATTTTGTGACTTATAAAAGAAGATACCCTTCTATATGGTTCGGTACATTCAACCCTTGAATTTTTCGAGATATTTCATATTATTAATTAGTAACATAGATAAGTTAGAAAAAGGGAGAAACAATGAAGAAACTAATAAAGACATTAATCGTATTCTTAAGTACTACAATCCTATCCGCTTGTTCGGATACCGTTGATGTACAAGGAATTCAAGAACTAGCAGACAAAGTTGAGCAAGCTAGCGAAATTGTCGGTTCAAACGAATTAGAAGAGTTCAGCGATGCGGTAGGTAATGCTGCAGAATTTGCTGGAGAAATTGAAAATTTAACTGAAGTCCTTACGAAACTGCCAGATGGAGTTAATGAAGATAAAGTTGTAACGGCTCATATAGAAACTTGTTATGACGGTGACACTTGTAAAGCGATTGTAAATGGTAAAAAGGAGTCCCTTCGTTTTTTACTAGTAGATTCAAGTGAAATTAAAGGTGGCCCTATGCCATTTGCAGAGGAAGCACGTGATTATTTAAATAATTTAGTGGAAGGAAAAGAAATTGTTCTTGAGTTAGGTAAAGGTAATAGTCGTGATAAATACGATCGCCTACTTGTCTACGGCTTCTTACTAACGGGTGAAAACATTCAAGAAACAATGTTAAAAGAAGGACTTCTAATCGTAAGATATATCTATGAAGACAAAAAGTATCTAGATGATTATATTGCAGCCATGGAGCAAGCGAAAAAAGCGAAAATCGGCGTATGGTCGATTCCTGGATATGCAGGGTATGATCGGCCTTATAATATAGAGGCTGTTTCACATTAATTAAAGATAATACAGCAAAAAGTCTATCCTAATACAAGCTTTATTTCGTATATTCTTTATCAATGATGATAAATCTACCATTAGAGGTGATTTAATGAACATACTTTGGGGGATATTCGGAATCTTGGTTGTACTTGGGATAGGCTTATTAATATCGGGTAACAGGCGTAGTATTAATCCCAGAACAATCCTGATTGGATTACTTATCCAATTGAGTTTTGCTTTTATTGTTTTAAAATGGGAGACAGGAAGAGCGGCACTTAAATGGGTTTCAATGAGGGTTCAGGATATTGTTAACTACGCTAATGAAGGAATTTCTTTTCTATTTGGGTCGCTTTCGAATACTGAGGAATTTGGTGTTATTTTTGCAATACACGTGTTAACGATTATTATCTTCTTTTCTTCATTAATCTCAATCCTCTATTATCTTGGGATTATGCAATGGTTCATCAAGATCATCGGAGGAGCATTATCTAAGTTACTCGGAACCTCCATGACTGAATCCATGTCTGCAGCTGCAAATATCTTTGTTGGCCAGACAGAAGCACCTTTGGTCATTCGTCCTTACTTAGCTAAAATGACCAACTCGGAACTATTTGCAGTAATGACAGGTGGACTAGCTTCGGTTGCGGGTTCTGTCCTAGTAGGGTATGCGCTCCTAGGTGTTCCCTTAGAATACCTTCTGGCTGCAAGTTTCATGGCTGCACCAGCTGGACTTATTTTAGCAAAGATTATTATGCCTGAGACCGAGCATTCAAACATTAAAGATTATGAAATGCAAAAAGATACTGATTCGACTAACGTAATTGATGCTGCAGCCCGGGGTGCAAGTGATGGTTTACAACTTGCTTTAAATGTTGGTGCCATGTTACTCGCCTTTATTGCACTTATTGCGTTAATAAACGGAATATTAAGTGGACTAGGTGGTATATTTGGTTATAACGCTTTGAGTCTTGAAAGCATCTTAGGAATCATCTTTTCACCAATTGCATTTGCCGTGGGTGTACCATGGTCAGAAGCAATCACGGCTGGAAGCTTTATAGGTCAGAAGCTTGTCCTAAATGAATTCGTGGCATATTCTTATTTTGCCCCTCAAATTCCTGAACTAACTGAAAAAACAGTCATCGTTGTCAGTTTTGCATTATGTGGTTTTGCAAACTTAAGTTCGATGGCCATTCTGCTTGGTGGTTTAGGTGGACTAGCACCATCACGACGCGCAGATATCGCAAAATTGGGATTACGATCAGTTGCTGCAGGGATGCTTGCTTCTTTATTAAGTGCTGCTATTGCAGGGATGTTTATTTAAAATATCAGAAAAAGGATAAGGTGTTGCCTTATCCTTTTTCGTATCTAATATGCTTCAAGACTAACTTCATTATCTATGATTAATTCAGCCTCAGTATTTTCTACTATATCTTTTACACTATACCCCTTTGCTACCTCAACTAATTTTAAGCCATTCTCTGTAACATCAATAACGGCTCGATCTGTTATAATGCGATCCACAACGTTTTGACCTGTAAGTGGTAGACTACATTTCTTCAATAGTTTAGGCTGACCTTGTTTATTCACATGCTCCATAATGACAATCGTCTTTTTGGCACCGTGAACTAAGTCCATGGCTCCACCCATGCCTTTAATCATCTTGCCAGGAATCATCCAGTTGGCTAAATCGCCATTCTCAGCCACTTCCATACCACCTAGGATTGCAATATCTATATGTCCCCCGCGAATCATAGCAAAAGACTCGGCACTGCTAAAAAAGCTAGCTCCCTTCATCGCCGTGACTGTTTCTTTTCCTGCGTTGATAAGGTCAGGGTCTACCTCTTCCTTCGAAGGGTAAGGCCCAATTCCTAATAATCCGTTTTCCGATTGTAAAACCACATGTTTATTGTCCGCAATATAATTTGCCACCATTGTTGGCATGCCAATCCCCAGATTCACATAATTACCATCCTTAATTTCCTGCTCCGCCCTTTTTGCAATCTTCACTCTCACGTTATTCGACATTGTTTTCCCTCCCCTAATCTCTTATTGTTAATCTCTCAATTCGTTTTTCATGCTTACCTATAACAAGTCCCTGAACATAAATGCTGGGTGTGTGAATTTCGTTAGGTTCGAGTTCGCCAACTTCTACAATCTCCTCTACCTCTGCAATCGTATATTTCCCAGCTGCTGCCATGATTGGATTAAAGTTTTGAGCTGTTTGTCGATAAACTAAATTCCCTAATTTATCTGCTTTCCATGCTTTCACTAGACTATAATCGGCTGTTAAACCTTCTTCTAGTAAATATTCTTTTCCATTAAACTCTCTTGTTTCACGTCCCTCCGCGATTTGAGTTCCCACTCCTGCCGGGGTATAAAATGCTGGGATACCTGCTCCACCAGCTCTGATTTTCTCTGCTAATGACCCTTGTGGAACTAGTTGAACCTCCAATTCGCCACTTAGCACTTGTCTTTCGAACTCCTTGTTTTCTCCCACATAAGAGGAAATCATCTTTTTGATTTGTTTATTTTGCAAAAGGATCCCGAGTCCCCAATCATCTACACCACAGTTATTTGAGATCACTGTTAAATCCTTTACATTCGCCTGCCCTAGGCCAAGAATTAAATTTTCTGGAATTCCAACAAGGCCAAACCCACCTACCATTAAGGTCATTCCACTTTTAATAGCGCTTACAGCCTCTTCAAAACTTATAAATATTGTTTTCATATTTTTCCTCCCGAACTAAGGATATTTGAACTCCCCCAATAATTTTTCTTAATTTTCAATATCTTCTTAATGAGATTTTACAACAACCCAATTTATCCGTAAAATGAATATTAAGAATAAACTTTATTACAAAATGGAATAAAAGGAGGCATGTATGGAGTTAAAAGATTTACGCTACTTTATGGAAGTTGTAGATTACGGTAGTTTTACAAAAGCAGCAGTTAACACCTACATATCACAACCAACCTTAAGTAAATCCATTAAAAAATTAGAAACTGACCTTAACGTTGAATTATTCGAACGCTCAACTCGAAAATTAGTTTTGACAGATGCAGGTAAACTCGTATATAAGCAAGCAACTAAAATACTAGGTGCCACATACGAACTACATACCTTATTAGACGATCTTATCAATCTGCCGACAGGAAAAATCAAAATTGGGATACCCCCTTTAATTGGAACACTCTTCTTTCCAACTATTGCGCAAGAATTTGGAAAGCAACATTCGCAAGTGTCGTTAGAATTAATTGAACTTGGTGCCAAGCGTATTGAACATTTGGTAGATGAGGGGCAAGTAGACGTTGGTGTTGTAGTAAATCCGACCGACCACCATAAATTTTGGGTCGCCCCCTTTATTAAAGAAGAATTTATGCTATTCACTCATCCCAGACACCGATTATCTAATGAGGATTGCGTAAAACTTGAACAACTTGAAACAGAACCTTTTATTCTCTTTAATCAAGAATTTGCTTTACATAATTTGATTATTCAACAATGTCAAAATGCTGGATTCACTCCTACAATTGCTTATGTGAGTTCACAATGGGACTTGATAACGGAACTTGTGATTGCACAATTGGGGGTTACTCTTTTACCTAAATCAACGTATTCAAAAATGGATAAAACTCAAATAAACATGATTCCACTCGAATCACCTCCAATGTGGGAGCTTGTTGTCATTACCAAAAAAGACAGGTATCAATCTTTCGCAGTAAGGGCTTTGTTGAAATTTATTGCTGAGGAGTTTGGAGAATTATTAACCTAAACAAAAAGCAACCAACAAACATTTATCTTTCCGTGTTTGTTGGTTGCTTATTTATATTACTTCGTTACCTCTGACCCAAACGCTTCTGCCTTTAGCAAAATGTCATCCTTTTTAACTTCATATAGACCATACGGCACCAAGCGTAAACCCGGAAGGAAGTCGCAGGTTAAAAACAATAAAGTATAGAGTATATCATGGAATGGGAATCCCCTTTCCTGCAGTGTTTGAAGCAATTCATCATGATATTGCACGGCTTTATCAAATGAAGGGTTCGTAGTCATCATACCTGTAAGTGGTAACGGGATTTCAAGGATGATGTCATTTCCATCCACAATGACAATACCTCCACCCATTTCATAAGCCCGTGCTGCTGCTTTTGCCATCGCTTGATGGTTTCTTCCAACAACAAGTAACTCTGTCGTCGTATTGTACGTCGAAGCCATCCCATCAAGGGTAACAGCAAATCTTTCCAGGACAGCTCTACTGACCCAATTTCCTCTTCGATCAATCAATGCTGAATACATTAGACCTTCATGACCTGAAAGATCCGCAACACCATTCACAGATGGGATGATGGTATCCTTCCTAGCGGTAATGACATTACTCTTAAAATATGAAACTGGTAATGGTTCATTCTCATCTGGATGTGGATATTGATAGAGTTCTGGGTTTTCTAACACAGATTTCGGGAATTCAAATGCTTCTCTCACCACATATTTTGTCCAGTCTATTTCCGGCATCGATGCGAATAATTGTCCATTTTCCGCAACTATTTCGCCACTTGCAACAACTAAGTCCGGGCGGAAGTCAACTAGGTCTGGAAGCAGGAGGATGTCTGCCTTTCTTCCCGGGGCAATGCCCCCAATATAATCCTCAAGGCGAAGGTATGTAGCTGCATTGATTGTTACCATTTGAATGGCGTCCATCACTGGAACACCAAGTTCAACTGCTTGACGAACAAGTCCATCAACAAATCCTTCTCTTTCAATAAAGCCAGGATGTGGCCCATCTGTTGTCATCACAATTCTACTTGTGCTGACCTTACCTTCTGTAATCATTTTAATCACTTCTTCTAAATCTGGTCGAAGCGAACTGTTTCGTAATGTCGTCCACATCCCCAATCTAAGGCGGTCTAATGCTTCTTTGGCCGTAATCGCCTCATGGCACGCAGTCACGCCTGAAGCGACAATCGCATTTAATTTTTCATACGAACAGCCTGAAGTATGGCCGTCGGAAACCTTTCCGATTTCTTTTACATAATCCATTGTTTCTAGAAGAAACGGATCTCCATTATAAAGGAGCGGCCAGCGTGTTACTTCAGCCGAACCAACCACTTCGTCCAATGCTAATAATTCCTGAATATCTTGATGATTATACCACTCACGTTCACCTGGATAGTCCGCCTGTGAAACAAGTCTTACAAGCCAAAGGAAATTTCCTGGAAGGGACTTTAAGTCATAAACCATGTCCTTGAAACCTTTCGCTCCCATATGTAAATAGAAAAATAAATTATCATTGACCGATGTGGTTGTACCCAGTGGCAACACCTTGCTTGTAATGCTGATAGGGTTATAGACAACCCATGGATGAGAATGTGCCTCAATGAACCCAGGAGACACGTACTTTCCTTCAGCATGAATAACCTTCGTATGCTCTCCAACCATCGCTTCACTTTCACCAACATACGCGATACTATCCTTATATACAGCCACATTTAGCTTTAAAAATTCACCAGAATACACATTAATGACTGTCCCACCTTTTATGTACAAATCAGCAGGTATATTCCCCTTTGCTACTTCCACTAGCTCACTTCTCTTTGCTCTTAGCTTCAAACTCCCCACTCCTCTACACTAAATCAGTAACATTACGTTTTATTCACTTTCGTCTTTATAACATAATATTAATAAGACTAGTGTAGAACTGTCAATCCTATTGCTTGAATTTATAAAAAATTTAGATTTTGGTACACGGGGACAGGTCCCTTGTCCCAAAACTAATACAAAAAGCAGCCCCTTAGGACTGCTTTTTAACGTTCACCAACATCGCTTAGTTATCAAATCGCTTGATTGAGAAAGGACGAATATCAAACTTTGTATTACGATCCCCAGTTACTAATGTACTTAAAATTTCCCCTACTACACTACTAAACTTAAAGCCATGGCCTGAGAATCCACAAGCAATCACGACATGATCATAACTTGGGTGTTTATCAATAATAAAATCTTCATCTGGTGTGTTCGTATATGTACATACCTTCCCCAACTTGTGAAGTCCAACCTTATCTAAAAAGTTCTCTGCAAAACGAGTTACATCCTGTATATCATTTTCATGAGTTCCAAATTCTTCAATAGGTTTCTCCATATTTCTAGGATGTCCCTCATCGTGACGCCCAATTTTAACACCTGCTTCATTAATACTAGGAAAACCATAGAATGTTTCTGTAGGCAATTCAAATGTGAAGGCTGGAAACGTATCAGAATGATAGATACCCTCATCAGTATCAAACCACGAAAAGGTTTTTCTTACTTCCTGTAACGGCAATTCTAGTCCAATAAGTGGAAGAACTTTTCTAGCACCCGCACCCGGAGTAAAGACGAGTGACTCAGCTGTAAAGCTATCATTTTCTGTTTGTACCTCTACATGATTCTCAAATATGCTTATGGATGTCACAGGTGAATTAGGCTTAAGAACTGCTCCATTTTTTAAAGCATCTGTCTTATAAGCACTTATGCACTTCTCACTCATTAATACACCTGAATCCAACTCATAACAGCCTATATAACCCTCTGGTACACTAAAACCATTCCATTTTTCATTAATTTCCGCAGCGGATAACTGTTCCACATTTAAAGAAAATTTCTCGGCACTACTCATTACATTTTGAATAAATGGAGAATCAGGAAGACCAACATTAATAACCCCTGTATTTACAAAAATTTGTTCTTCTGACAGCTCTTGAAGCTTATTCCACAAGGCCTGTGCCCTTAGTGCCATCTCAACATAACTCTCGCCTTCTCCATAGGCATGGCGAATAATTCTTGTTTCTCCATGATGTGATCCTTCTGTATGTGGAGGATTATGGGAATCTATCAATAATACACGCTTCCCTTTCTTCGCTAAGTAGTAGCCAGCTGCCATTCCCATCGATCCAGCACCAACGATAATAACTTCAAAATCCATATGTTAGATACCCCCACTCGTTATCTGCCTGAATTCTATTTGCTGAAATCAGATACACTGAGCTTATTTCTCATTCAAATCCATCGCAGCCTTAATTAATTCGTTAAAAACATCAGGCTGAATCTCTTCCATTTTTTTAATCCTAATATGCCTCACCCCTTTGCCTGACCCTTGTAATAATTGATTTGTATCCTTTTCTTGAAGTTCAACACCCCTATGGAAACCAAGATTCACATGTTTTTTAGAGGCCTGAAGATAACACACCAATCCATTGTAGGTGTAATTCGGCATCGACCACTTATATTCCTCAATTAAGTTTGGAGATGCATCTAGTATGATTTTTCTTAAAGCAAGTGTAATGCTCTGAATATCTTCAGGTAGTTCCGAAATATATTGGTCTACCGCTTCAATCGTTCTTGTTTTTTCCATCTTTTTCACCTTCTAGTTTTATAAAAATATGTGAATCCATTACGTATTGGAGTTAACAAATACAAGTCTTTCTTTTCATACCTACTCGATTTTTCGCTTCTACCTTCTTTATGTAATCAGTTGCAAGAGGAACTTTACATGCTGTATTCCCTACATCTACATGCACCTTTCCAATATGTGCTGCGACTTGCTTTGCTTCATCATTTAGCTCCGCTACATAACTACCCACAGACAAAACAAAGCTATTCATCACATAGCGAACCCGATTTCGCTCTTCATGGATCGTACTTTTCACTTGATTCAACAGGTCTCTTATTTCTGGAATATTTAGTTCTTCATCTGGTGTAATTGATAAATAATTTGAGTATGTACTCCATCCACAAACTGCAATCATTTCTTCCTCAGATCTCATCCATTCCCTTGCCAATTCGAGTGCAAACTTACTTTCAGCCGCCACTTGTGCAACAGTATATTCTGCAGCCATATACCAATATGCTTTAGTTGCCCAATCTTGTAACGTCTCCTTTGAAATTAGCTTGGGATTTACCGAGAGACCCGCTAAATACATAGCATCATGATTACCAGAATCATATAATTTTAACGCTAATTCATAATCTTTCTTTACAAACTTAACAAGCTTTTTTAAATCCCCAATTTTAACTCCAAAATGCGGCTCTCTTACACCATGATTCTTATAAATTTGCTTTATTTGCTCGGAACCTATTTCCTCAAGTTTTTCCATAATTTCTTCATACGTCACATTTGTTCATCCTCTCAATAAATCTATTTAAGTTCTAGCATGATCCTCGTGTATTACAATTGGTATTTTATCCCATAATTTGAATGGATCATACCCTGATATCCTTGTGAATTTCCAAGTACTCCTTTATAGTTAAATTAAACCATAATGAGGAGGTAAAAAATGAAACTTGGAGCATTTTCTGTCAGTTTAAATGTAAAAGACATTCACAAATCAAAGGAATTTTATGAAAACCTAGGATTTCAGACACTAGGTGGGGATATCAATCAAAATTGGCTCATCTTAAAAAATGGTGATACTGTAATCGGTTTATTCCAAGGAATGTTTGATAAGAACATTCTCACTTTTAATCCTGGGTGGGATCAAAGCGCACAAAATCTCGAGTCGTTTACAGACGTTCGCGAAATTCAAAAGCAGCTAAAAGAAAAAGGAATGACTATGCTGACTGAAGCAGATGAATCAAGTGAAGGACCTGCTCATTTTGTCATAGAAGATCCAGACGGGAATCAAATTTTATTCGACCAGCATCGCTAAACAAATACATATCAAACTAATAAGCCTTTCACCCATAATTGGGCAAAAGGCTTTATTATTTGAAGGAACGATTAAGACTTATTTCGCATTCTCATCTGGTTGATGAATTCCAAAGATATTTCCTTCAGTGTCAATATAATATCCCTGCCACGCCATACCTGGAAGTGCATATTTCGGCAACGCAACCTTCCCACCATTAGCCAAGATTTTCTGTTCAGTTGAATCATAATCCGCCACACCCATAGTACAGGCAAAACCATTCAGAGGTTGGTTTGCTCCAGGAGGAGGACCTTGTCTTTGCATTAAAGCACCATTAATACCAAGTTCATTTGCATCCCCTGTCACAGCTCCAAAATAAGGCATCCCCGCATAGTCCGTCCAATCTTCAAATTTCCAACCAAACACTTCCCCATAAAACTTCTTTGCTCGCTCCATGTCATCCACATGTACTTCAAAATGAACGATTCTTCCCATCATATCCACCTACAATTTCATAAATTTTTCTATATTATGTAATTCTACCTATGTTGCTGTTACACCTTCTTCATTATCGGAAAAAGTAAAAAATGTTATTCAACTTATTTTATAACACCATATACTTATCTCTCTAAATAGCTTTTTAATGCATCTAAATCTTTAGCACTGGCTTTTATAAATTCACCTGCCATTACCTTACCAAAAACTTTGCCAAAACCTATTAACCCCTTGATTTCGCCATGCAATGTAATAACAGTTTGATTTTCAGATGACTCAAGTCTATATGAAAATATAAATTTTCCTTTTCTTCATATCGCATGCTCATAAGACCTCTTCTTCTGTAACTTTTTAAAGTTTATCATACAACCTGTGAATAATAATTCCCATAATTGACACCCATTTATTTTAATAGATATAATTTTTTAAAAAGGATGATTAAAATGAATCCGGATCTAAGAAGCACACCCCCTTCCTCACTTAAAGATAAAGCATTATCTTTTCTAAATCTCGTTGTGTCAGGGAATGTAAGAGAAGCATACGAACGATACATCGACACTGATTTTTGTCACCATAATCCTCATTTTCGTGGAGATGCAAAAAGTCTTATGCTCGCTATGGAAGAAAATGCTGTCAAGAATCCCCATAAGATTTTCGATGTGAAACTTGCCATAGAAGAAGGTGACAAGGTTGTTGTATACTCCCACATCAGACAAAATCCTGACGATCGTGGTGCAGCAGTTGTACATATCTTTCGTTTCGAAAATAATAAGGTTGTTGAATTGTGGGATATTGGACAATCCCTACCTGAAAACTTTCCTAATGAAAATGGAATGTTCTAAACAAAAATAGCAGCCCATAAAGGACTGCTATTTTTTAGTACACATATTGAATGACAAAATTACTAATAAACAATATCGCAATCATATATAGTGCCGGATGGATTTCTTTTCCTTTGCCCATCAAAAGTTTCATGACAGGGTACATAATAAAGCCGATTGCCATGCCGTCCGCAATACTATACGTTAATGGAATTAACACGATAATTAAAAGCGCCGGGAAACTCTCAGTGAAATCATCCATTGAAATGTTCACAATGTTTTGCAACATCAGAACCCCAATTAAGATTAGAATTGGTGAAACCGCGCTTGCGGGAACCACTTTTATCACTGGTATAAATAAAATAGAAACTAAAAACATAACCCCTGTTACAATACTTGTTAGTCCAGTTCTTCCTCCAGCCGTAATTCCAGCAGCTGACTCCACTGAAGCAACAGTTGGGCTCGTTCCAAAAACTCCAGAAGATAAAACAGAAACGGCTGTAGCCTGAAGGGATTTTTTACTACTCTCAGGACGTTTTAACATGTTCGTATGTCCATGTATTAAACCAATATTTTCAAATACTAGCACCATTGCAAGTGAAATTGAAGTTAGCCAAAAAATAATATTCCCTGCTTGTGCCCAAGATAATTGACCAAACACACCAAAGTATTCACTGAAATCTGGTGTAGATAAGGAGATTCCCTCTACGTTTGATCCCCCAAACATTATCGCTAATACCGATGTAATCAAAATACTTAACAATAGATTACCGGGTACATTTTTAATAAATAATAAAACCGTAATAATTAAACCAATAAAAGTAATTATCACTGTCGGGCTACTTAAATCACCGATAGCAAGCAGAGTGTGTTCTGAACTAGTAATTATCCCTGCGTTGTCAAACCCAATTAATATCAACAGAATTCCAATCCCAATCGTAATCGCTTCTTTTAAAGAGGCTGGAATTGAGGAAGTAATCACTTTCGCTAATGGTGTAAAAGCAATAACAACGAAAATGAGTCCCGCTACAAAAACCATAGCTAATGCTTCCTGCCATGTAAATCCTCCGGATTGTACAATTGTATAGGTAAACATCGCATTTAATCCCATTCCAGGAATGAGGAGAATCGGTGTATTCCCCCATAACCCAATCACTACACATCCTATGAAACTAGTTAAAATAGTAGCAATGATACCCGCTTCCATAGGAATTCCCGCTACAGCGAGGATTGTTGCATTGACAATAATAATGTAGACAACGGTTATATATGAAATAAATCCTGCAGAAAATTCCTTTCCAATTGTCGTACCATGTTGTTGCAATTTAAAAAAACGTTCCATGTTTATCACCTTTCTCACGTCCACTAAAAACGATATTCATCATAACATAGACTTCTACTATTCGGAAAATATATAATATATATAGAAACTATATATTTTTTATATAGAAGGAGAAATTTGATGGATATTAAGCAGTTACGTTATTTTATTGCAATCGCTGAAGAAAAAAATATTACAGCAGCCGCCAATCGACTTCATATGTCTCAACCGCCTCTTAGCATGCTACTAAAGCAGATGGAAGAAGAGCTTGGAGTCAAATTATTTGAACGTATTGGCAAAAGTATGGAATTAACGGATAAAGGTGAGGTTCTCTATCAACGTGCATTGCATCTCGTGAACAGTATTGAGGAAATAAAAAATGAAATTCAAGAAACAGAAGAAGGTACAAAAGGTGTACTCGCGGTGGGTTTAAACACGTTATCTGTCTCTGGATTTTCGGACATGCTTCGTGCCTTCCACCAAAAATACCCACTCGTTTCGATTAAAGTTGTTCAAAATGATTCTTTTTATCTGGCAGAAATGGTCAAATCACGCGCGATTGAAATGGCATTTGTAAGACTACCGCTTGAACATCGTGGTTTCATATATGAACACCTTCTTAGTGAGCCCTTTGTTTTTGTGAGTAAGCAGAAAACGGACATAGTTTCGCTGCAATCAATCTCACAATTGCCACTCATTATTCCAAGTACTGAAGGTTTGGGAAGCTATAATATCATTCACGAAGCATTTTCTAAACAAAAGCTTCAATTTACAAGTATTGCGGAGTGCTCAGATATGCATGTATTGATGGAAATGGTTAAAGGAGGCATGGGAGCAACGATTGTGCCAAAATCGGTGTTTGATGTATATGGGGATGGAGATCTATACTCTGCTCCGATTAAAGATACAACAATGCATTCCTCACTAGGTGTGATTTGGCTTGAGCATCACTATGTCTCAACCCCTGCTAAGAACTTTATCAAGTTGGTTAAACAAGAATTATCTTAATTAGTACACTAGGGTTCGTAAGATTAGCCGTTATTCGTACCTTCAGGCGATTGCTTACTATTTTGTAACAAGTAATTTGCCATCAGAAGTCTGCTTCACCTTTTGGGACGGTACGGAAGACACTATCATATTTACTAAATACTTTTCTAGCACACTAGCTTGTATCGCTAAACCCATTTTGTGGCACTCTCTAAGTCCTTAATCAAACCACAAACCCATCTGGGACAACGGACCTGTCCCTCTGACCCACTACTTCGAAAATCACCACAAAAAAAACAGCCCTACTTCAGTAGGACTGTTTTTATTTATGGGTTAAATTATAATTTAACTACGTTAGACGCTTGAGGTCCACGGTTACCTTCAACGATTTCGAAAGAAACTTCTTGACCTTCTTCTAAAGTTTTGAAACCTTCGCCTTGGATTGCTGAGAAGTGTACGAAAACATCGTCTCCACCTTGTACTTCGATGAATCCGAATCCTTTTTCGCTGTTAAACCATTTTACTTTACCATTTTGCATGAAATATGCCTCCTAAAATGAACACACAAACCATTTGTGCATTGAAAAATTAACCATTGTACACTTACATAAATCTAAAACAAATTCACATATAACTTCAGAAGAATAGCCTGATTCTAAAATGAAATTATCGTTCTTTCTTTCTTTAAACTTATATAACGCAACAAAATGGTCTATTTCATCATATCATCGCAGATTACCAGAGTCAACCAACAAATATAAAAATAGTCATTTTCTCATACATGCTGTATAGACATGCATTCTCTCGATTTAGTTAAAGAATTTCACGTACTCCCCATAGCCTTCTTTTACAAGATCTTCCTTTGGAATGAAACGAAGTGCTGCGGAATTTATACAATAACGCATACGAGTTGGTCCTGGTCCGTCATAGAATAAATGGCCAAGATGGGAATCAGCTGTAGTGCTTCTTACCTCAGTACGGATCATTCCATGAGAAGTATCTAGCTCCTCAACAATTTCTTTCGCATCAATCGCCTTTGTAAAGCTTGGCCAGCCGCAGCCAGCATCATATTGATCCAATGAACTGAACAATGGCTTACCTGAAACAATATCAACATAAATGCCTTCTTTTGTGTTATCCCAGTATTCATTTCGGAACGGAGGTTCTGTCCCTTGTTCTTGTGTGACATGGAACTGCATCTCTGTCAGACTTTTCTTAGCCTCTTCGTATTCCTTCGCGGACCAATGTTTTCTAATAAATTTGTCTCTGCCTGAACCCTTGCGATATCGATTATAGTGTTCAGGCTTCTTTTTATAATAATCCTGATGATATTCTTCTGCTCTATAGAATTCCTTTGCAGGAAGGATTGGTGTTACGATTGGTTTTGTGAAGATTCCACTTTCAGCTAGTTTTTGTTTTGATTCTTCAGCAATCTTTTTCTGTTCGTCCGTATGATAAAAAATTGCTGTGCGGTAGGAATCACCACGATCGAAAAATTGGCCACCTGCATCTGTTGGATCAATTTGTTGCCAAAAGAGTTCAATTATTTTCTCATAAGGAAAAATATCTGGATTAAATGTAATTTGAACGGCCTCATAATGTCCTGTTGTATCCGAACAAACCTCTTCATACGTAGGGTTTTCTTTCGTTCCACCCGTATAACCAGACACAACTTCAATAATTCCTGGCTGTGTATCAAACGGCTTAACCATACACCAGAAGCAGCCACCAGCGAAGGTTGCTTTTTCTACTTTCTCATGTGTATTTTCCATATACCCTCTTCCTTTCTCCTTTTACTTTATTTCATTATATCATTTCTGCTGTCTGTTCAAAAAAATACGCTCATAGTATTTCCTTAATTGGAAAAAGTAAAAAATAGGAGGTGTAAGAATGAGTAGTCCTTATTTATGTCCTAATTGTAAAACCAACCGCTCTAGATTTAATATTATTGAACAAGTGCCTAAATCCGTAAAAATGGATCCGCAAAGTGGTGAAGTTATGGAGGAATACACTGAAAACCTTGATCCCTTCCATGTTCCATACCGTGGACCAGAAATCAAAGTACAGTGCGGTGTATGTGGCCTGATTGAAGATGAACAATCCTTCATTAAAAGAGCTCAAAATTACAAAGGGTAAAAACACAAAGGGACGTTTCTCCTGGTTTTACGGTACTGACCGGACCAAGAGAAACGTCCCTTTTATTAGTAGCCTTCTTGTTTGAAATTAAAGAACCTCTTGATGATGGAGATTCGAAGTTCAATTAACGGTTGAGTAATCGCTCTAATTGTTTTCGTTGATAATAACAACGTTAAGACAAGTGAAGCAATTACTAATATGATAATATTTCCGGTATTGTTAATGACGTCAAGCCATTCGCTACTTCTGAAATATTTAATGACAAAACCGTGCAGTAAATAAACATATAATGTATGTGTGCCCCAGCTTGTGAAGAAAAACTGTTTTTTCGGTAAAAGTGAGAAAAAGGCAAACGTCATAACAACTGATACCAAGTAGACTGCTAATCGAATGAGTCCGCCAAGATTCACATGAGATAACGTTTCGTACGACTTAGAGCCAAGCAACCAACCGGTGTTGAACTCTGGAACGAAATAATAGCCGATAAAAATAGCTAAAAGCAAAATTCCTGATCCCACCTGCACTGCCGGGCGTTTCAAGGCTGAAAAATGTTCTCTTTTACAATAAAAACCTAACAAAAATAATGGAAAAAAGACAAATGTCCGAGATAAACTTAGGTAATTTTCCACAAAGGGAATATATCCTACACCTATCCCCACTAAAACTGCGATAGTCAACGACCATTTCATCGGAAGTTTCGTGTACGCATACAGCATCACATTCCAGCAAAATAAACTAATTAAAAACCAGAGTGACCACTGTGGATTAAATGGCTCAAATAAAAGTGATTCACCATTATATAGGTAGTAATAATAAATCGTGTAGATAAGCTGAAAAATTAAATAGGGAATCAACAGTTTTTTTGCCGTCTTTTTAATATATCCTTCCTTCCTAAATCCCTTTGCAAAATACCCTGAAACTAATATAAAAGCAGGCATATGAAACGAATATACGAAGTGGTAAATTGTCATGATGATTTTATGATCATCAATAAAAGGCTGAATAAAATGCCCAAAGACAACAAGGAATATTAAGATGAACTTTGCGTTATCAAAATAATACTCTCGCTTATGTGCCATCATAAAACCTCCAAACTATTGTTATCGTATTATAGCATCGCAAGGAGGGTGTTTATGCAATTGTCTTTGATTTGTAAATGTCTTTTTAATATTAATGGCCAGTTTGTAATTATACTGAAAAATCTTAATAAAAATGAAACAAACCTTATTAGACGTTTTGAGCTGTGATTCATATCATCTTCAGGTTTATTCTCAAGCTTTATAATATGGTTGAGGTGATGAAAATGACGAAGGATTGGTCGATTGATTTAGAGCATGGGGACTACGAGCACAATATTTCTTTAGTAATTGAAGAAGGGTTAAATGCGATTGAGGAGACTGAACGTGGCTGCTATGTCAATCTTGTCACACCTGCAAATTTCGGTAACCCCTCTCACTATCTTGCAGAAGCTATAAATCTCAAGTACGAATCAAGTGTGTCCTATCGATTTATTGACCAATGTGGGTGTGGTGGCTATGTTTTTCGCGTCTGGAAAAAATAAAGAAGTTCTAAATATGCTTATGGAATACGCCAATCAGCAGGTCGTTATAAATTGGTATGAGGATGGACAATTAATCGAACGTAATGGATTCTTTTTTTCAAGCTTATGTGTCGAGGGTAATACACTGCTTTTCATAAAAGAAAACGAAGTGAAACAAACGATTTCATTAATAAACTATCAAACAATTGAGATTCTCCCGGATTTTCGTGATTTTTTTCAATTAACAAACGGAACACACATCCTACAAATTTATTTTCCTCACTAAAAAATACTCAGGGACTTTGAGTATTTTTTTTAGCTTCGAAAATATTTCATAAACCGAAAGTTTCGTTAATGAAAATAATCTACAATTGTGGTACTATAAATCTATTAAAAAAACAAGTATCTTTTTTAGGAGATGGAAAAAATCATGCCGAATTGGCAACGAAATTTATGGGTTCTTTGGATTGGTGTCTTTTTTACCGCTTCAGGATTTTCGATGGTTATCCCGTTTTTACCAATCTTTTTGTTAGAAATCGGGGTACACGACCACACAGAATTATGGTCAGGGCTAATCTATGGGGCCGCATTTTTTGCAGGTGCATTTGCGACACCGTTTTGGGGAAGAGTTGCAGACAAGTACGGACGTAAACCAATGATTGTAAGGGCTGGCTTTGCCCTTTTTCTCGTTTATACATTAATGGCATTTGTTACAAATCCTTATCAAATCTTAGGTTTACGTATCATGCAAGGTTTACTAAGTGGGTTTATTCCAGGCTCAATTGCCCTTGTCGGTACAAATACACCAACGAAAAATGTTGGGTATGCTCTCTCCATGATTTCATCTGCAGCTGCAACCGGGATGATTATTGGACCACTGTTAGGTGGGGGGTTAGCTGAACTATGGGGTAATCGCTGGGCCTTTGCAAGCGCAGGAGTTGTTGTCTTATTGGCGACGATTTTAATTATCTTTTTCGTAAAAGAAGAAAACTTCAAAGCGAACAAGGAAAAAGGTTCGGTTATAAAAGATTTTAAAATCGCAATCGACAATCGCCCATTCTTCCTTGTTTTAATTCTGACTTTAATGGTCAGTTGCTCTACCATGATTATTGACCCAATTCTACCACTATACATCGCTGATATTGCAAGCCACACAAGCTATACAACATTACTGACAGGTTTTGTAATAGCATTACCAGGTCTTGCGAGTGCATTGTTTGCACCTGTATGGGGAAAATGGGCGGATAAAGTGGGTTTCCATAGGATTTTATTCATTGGGCTGTTGGGGGCTGGAATCGGTACATTAGCGCAGATTGTCTTTACCCAAATCTGGGGCTTCTCAATTATTCGTTTTACCTATGGAGTATTCTTCTGCGCGATCTTCCCTGCTTTAAATGGGCTCATCGTCAAGATTACGCCAGAAGATTTCCGCGGAAGAGCTTTCAGCCTAAGTCAAACTGCAAATCAAATTGGAGGTATGATTGGCCCACTTATCGGAGGAGTATTAGGTGGCCTATTTCCTACACAAATGCTTTTCACGGTAACAGGAATATTGCTCTTAGTTGCACTCGCCACTGCCTATTTGAATGGGGACCAACGAAAACACGTAGTGAAACGAGGGGTACTAGCTAAGAAATAAATTAGTTCGTATAAACAAACGCTCAGAGGTCTCTGAGCGTTTATTTCAACTTTAAAGCTCGTGTAGCAACAAATGTTTTAATATATTTATCTACTATTCTTTTTCCTCCAAAATCATCTTCAAAAAAACCTGATATTACAAACCCTGCATCAATTTGTCCCTGGATTTGATCTTCCAGCGTATGGGCGAATTCGATTGTTTGATGTGAATTGATATAATCTTGCACTTCATCCTCTGGTAAATAATCCAGGGTCGAAGATGGTATAGGATGTTTTACATCTAGAATCCCATTATTTTCTTGATTTTCATCAAAAATCCAGAGTAAGGGATTCGTAAACCCAGCAATCAAAATACCATTGGTTTTTAATACTCTAGATGCTTCATTCCAGACGGGACGCACATCTTTAACAAATAAATTAGAAACAGGATGAACAATCAGATCAAAGTACTCATCTTCAAATTCACTAAGGTCAGACATGTCACCTTGTACTGTTTTTAACGTTAATCCTTCACGTTCTGCTACCTTTGCATCTTGCTCTAATTGTTTTTTAGATAGATCAAAAACAGTCACGTCTGCCCCAGCCGCAGCTAAGATTGGCCCTTGTTGTCCCCCACCAGACGCTAAGCAAAGTATTTTCAATCCATCTAATGATTTCGGAAACCAGTGCCTGGGGACAGATCTTTCAGTTGTAACAATGATTTCCCACACACCAGTTTTACTCTTTTCGATTACATCACTACTCACCGATCGAGTATATCTAGACCCCTCTTCTACCTTCTTATCCCAAGCATTTCTGTTATGCTGAGCTATGTCCACTGTAATTCCTCCTCCCCTCCAACAAACATGAAAAAAAGTGCTTACTCCGATAAAAAAATCAACTTAGGAATAAGCACACGAATTCATTTATCTCACTAGGCAAAGACTTGACTTGTCTTCAATAAGTTTTCCCTTGCCTCAATATATTCCTGATGCAGTTTTTCAATATAGTTTCCTGCACTTGTTACTTCATTAATCACTCCAATGCCTTGACCACTTCCCCAAATATCTTTCCAAGCTTTTGATTTCCCATCACCACCAAAATTCATAGTTGATGGGTCGCTTTCAGGAAGATTTTCAGGATCTAAGCCTGCTGCACGAATGGATGGCGCAAGATAGTTTCCATGAACTCCCGTAAATAAATTACTATACACAACGTCATCCGAATTGCAATCAACGATAGCTTGCTTATAGTCTTCTGCTGCTCGTGCCTCATGTGTTGCAATAAATGGTGAACCAATATAGGCAAAATCTGCTCCCATAGCTTGAGCTGCTAATATCGACTTCCCGGATGCAATGGACCCTGCTAAAGCTAAGGGACCATCAAACCACTCACGGATTTCCTGAACTAACGCAAATGGACTCTTGCTTCCTGCATGACCTCCTGCACCTGAAGCGACGGCAATTAGGCCATCCGCCCCTTTATCAATTGCCTTATGTGCAAATTTATTATTAATGATGTCATGTAAAACGATTCCTCCATAGCTATGAGCTGCGACATTCACCTCTTCACGAGCCCCTAGTGAGGTGATAATAATAGGTACCCTGTATTTCACACATAGGTCCATGTCATGTTCAAGCCGATCGTTTGACCTATGTACGATTTGATTAATAGCAAATGGAGCTGCTGGGCGGTCAGGATTTTTCGCATTGTAATCAGCCAGCGTCTCTGTTATCTCAGCCAACCATTCATCGAGTTGTGAGGCGGGTCTAGCGTTCAGTGCAGGCATCGACCCTACAATCCCTGCCTTACACTGTTCAATCACAAGCTTTGGATTACTAATGATAAACATTGGTGAACCGATAACAGGTAACCTTAAGGAGTTTAGGATAGATGGAATATTCGACATATTTACTTCCTCCAATTTCAAAACATATTTACTTGCATTGAAAATAAATCATTCTGAATAAGAGAAGGACAGGATGCTGTAATTATAATTTAGTAATCGCTTTCAATCATCCTTCTATTTAGTAATACTATATTGATAGGGTTATAGTCAAATAATTCTCTATAATTTTTAAATATCCTTTTCACACTAACCAATACCTTCTATTTGGAATAATTTATCCTAAAAGGATTTGATATGTTGAAGGTGAAAAAATGGATCTAAATTTTAAATTTTATATTCGGCAAGATGCGTTTATCTTAATACCTGTACTGTATTTCATTGGGCTCATCCTTAAAGATACTCCTTTCATACCACGGTGGACACACAGATGGATTCAATTAGGATTCGCCACCATCGCCTGCCTTCTCTATTATGGTTTCATTATTCAATCCGTTGTGCAGGCTATCCTTGTCACAGGTGCAACCATGATCTCTGAAGACCTCATCAAAAACACCATTCACGGAATCTCCTCAGTAAGGGATAAAAAAGATGAGTAATTAGCTAACCGCGGGGGCTGATTTTGGTCCCCAAAGGAAGATCCCCCTTCGCATTTTTCCTATTTTATACAAAACGTATCCCTATTTGGTCCTTATGCTATGGCATCTTCCATTTTCATACAAAACCCATACCATATCTAAACCTTACAAAATAAATTCTTCCAAATTTATACAAAAGTCACACCATATTTCATTCTTATGCTATGGCTTTTTCCAGGTTTACACAAAACCCACTCCATATCTAAACCTTATGCTATGGCATCTTTCATTTTCATACAAAACCCATACCATATTTCATCTTTATACCACGGACTCTTCCAGTTGCATCCAAACCCAACCTTATCAGGCATTTTCGCTTTAACATTTTCCCGTTTTATCCAAATCCTTTGCGATAGACACATTCTTTTTACACAAAAAAAGCGCTGATTCAAGACCAACGCTCCATACCCATTTTACTTCACATAATGTTTTTTGAAATCCGGGTGGATTGAAAATTTGTGACGGAGGCTAATTAGGTTTTTGCCGAAGCTTTCTTCTAAGATATCACGGTGCTTGTTTAACAGTTCCATCAAATATAAATCATGAATGATAACCTCTGTTATTGGCATGACTAGTCCAACATGCATCGTCCAAGCTGCGCGACTATCTTTACCTAAAGACACGATTCCAGCTACGACCTCTGAATCATCACCACTGTATACGAGCCATCTACCGCCATATTCTTCCGTAATATCCAGGCTCATATCATGTAAATACACATTGGCAAAGTCTGATTCAACCTCTCCGTACGCTATAATCGTAACATTGACACCTCTTTTAGCAGCCGCTCTTAAATCATCTGCTAATACCTCATACTCCTCTTTCCATACTTCTAACAAAATTCGTTTGTTAGCTGCTTCAATACATGTCCGTACTTTATCAAGAATTTCTGTATCTCCTGTGATATTCCAAATATTTTCACGATCATGAACCGAACGCTCAAAGTTCTCAAAAAACTTCTCTGCCTTATCAAAATTTTCCTCTGCCTTCGTACGACGGTTACGGATCAGTTCTTTGGCAGGAACCGGCGTATATTGTGGTGTATTACCTGGACTGACCAATATATCGCCACGCATGACCAAATTGTCCAATACCTCATAAATTTTCGAACGAGGTACACCAGAATTTTTTGCAACCGCATAGCCTGTTAATGGAGATTCTTCCAATAAGCTTAAATATGCCTTCGCCTCATACTCCGTAAAATGTAAATTTTTTAAGGTATCAAAAATATTATCCATTTACTTCCTCCAAATTAGTCGCTACCTTTGTAACTAATATACTAACAAAAAGTATTGATGCATTCCAATCATTTCTGCTACAATAACTTTAAGTAGTTACTGTAGTAGTCACTAAAACGAATATGGAGGTCTACAGAAAATGGATAACCTAATTGCCTATTTACCAATTGCAGCTATGATGGTTATAATTCCTGGAGTGGACACGATGTTAATCATCAAAAACACACTTACATACGGTCCGAAAGCTGGTCGCTACACTTTACTTGGAACGTCGATGGGACTCGCTTTTTGGACACTTATTGCCGTTCTTGGGTTATCCGTTGTAATTGCAAAGTCCGTGTTTCTGTTTAGTTTTATTAAATATGCAGGTGCTGCCTTCTTAATCTATTTAGGAATCAAAAGCTTCTTCACAAAAAGCTCCTTGTCATTGAATGAACTTCAAGAACAAGCAAAGAATCAGGTTACACCTACAAAAAAGCATCATAAAGAATCATTTTTGCAAGGGTTACTTAGTAACATACTTAATCCAAAGACCGTTCTCGTATATATCACAATCATGCCCCAGTTTATTGATTTGAAGGAGAACATAAATCAACAATTAATTATAATGGGCCTTATTATGTCCATCCTTGCCATTGTCTGGTTTTTACTCCTCGTATCAATTCTTGATTACGCAAAAAAGTGGTTCAACAATCCGAAATTCAACAAAGCATTCCAAAAATCAACCGGTTTAATCCTTGTCGGCTTTGGCATTAAAACTGGAATCTAATAACATACATAAATCCGTTCATCCATTGAACGGATTTTTCACATTCAGGCATAACATGGTAAAATAGATTAGTAATTAATTAGATTTAAAAGGTGATCATATTGTTTTTGTTATGGGTACTGCTCATTTTAATTGGAATTATCTATATTAAGTACACAAATCTTTTCGTTAAAACTTCAACATTAGCCGTTGTAATGGCGATTGGAATTATGACTCGAGGGGTTTTATCCAACTATTTCACGACAGGCTTTAATGTTTATAGTGAAATTATTGTGATGATCAACATTACACTATGGCTGTCATTTCTTTTTTCTTTAGGATTGACCATATGGAATGGAAAATTTATTGAACTCCATATCAAAAATCCCATTAATCGATTTGGGATTGGAACCTGGGTAGCCGCTTCCTCCATTTGCGGGATTTTACTTTACATTTATAACGATTGGTTTATTCCAGCGATGCTCGTCTCACTTGTAAATTTTGGTTTCTGGCTATTTTATATAATTATCTCGATAGTAGCCTTTTTCGAAATCCACAAAACCAATTCCTATCATAAGGTTCACGGTATTCTACTACTAACCACAGTTAGTACACAATCATTAATCCTTTTAATAAACACCATATATCCTGATGTACCAACCTACTTGAACACAACCTTGCTAATGATTGGTTTCCTTTTTTATTGTGTTGGGATATATTTTATCGGTAAAAGATATATTCGAAAAAACTGGTCCATCAAGGATGACTGGAATAACACAAACTGTATTCTCCACGGGGCCTTGTCCATATCCGGAATTGCCTGCATTGTATCCGGAAATGTTGATCCTACTATCATCGTCACGGTCTGGATTATCGTCTTTGCTCTTTATTTAATTGTTGAGACAATTGAGATCATCCGACTTTATTTAAGACTTAAGGATTTTGGAATTAAAAAAGGAATTTTTATTTACGATGTCACCCAGTGGAGTCGGATTTTTACCTTTGCCATGTTTGATACATTTACATTCCGTCTTCAAACAGATATCGCCATTATTTTGCATATCCGGCATTTTGTCCTTTCTTTTGGTATTTGGCTCATTTTAAGTCTAATAGTGGTTGAAGTTTTTCTATGTCTGAGGTATATGATGCAACTTCACCGTGCTACGTATAAAAATTCCGTATCGGAAATCTCGGTTTAAACTTCAGAATTCCAAGCCCACACCGCACACTGTCACCTTACATATATATAAAGGGTATCTAAGGTGAGGTGATAACATGACAGAGAAAATTTTTAATATCCTACTATCCGTAATCATCGGATTCCTATTAAGCTGTGCGGTGTTTTTCTATATAACCGAAGACAACACAAAACCCGCAACATCAAATCCAACGTCCGAAGCACCGACAACTCCCCCTCCTTCCAATACAGGTAAGAAAGAACCACCAGCCAATAACCAGGAACAACAAAATCAAGAAAAGAATAATGAACCTGCTAAGCAAACAGATTCAGAAAAACAAAGTGAAAAAGATAAGCAAAATGAAGAAGATAAACAAAAAGAAGAAGAAAAACAGAACAATGAAAAACAAAACAACAATGATAAAGCAAAGCCTAGCGATGAACTCCCAGAAATTGTTTGGGGAATTGATTCAGCAAGTGAAACGACAAAGGATTTTTATGCATGTGTAAAAGAGAATTTTGGTGATCCAGTTGTATTTGGTCGTTATCTTGGCGAGCGCGAAGGAATCTCAGTAGGACTGACAGCTGAGCAGGTGGAGATTATCCATGCTGAAGGCGATTTTATCTTACCAATCTATAATCATTTTAATGAGGCAACAGGTTATGACAATGGGGTCGCGCATGCAAAGGAAGCAATTAAACTAGCTGGTGATATCAGTATCCCAGAAGGAGTTGCTATTTTTGCAGATATTGAACCAACCTACCCAGTTGATTCAGAGTTTATTAAAGGATGGTTTGAAACAATCGATGGCTCTTCGTATAAATCTGGAATCTATGGCGTATTTGACCCAGAACAAGCTTTGTTTAAAGCCTATCAAGAGGCCGGAAAAAGCAAAGGCGCCATCCTTGAACAGAACTATATTTGGACAGCTGCACCTAGTGTCGGAATAACAGCAGAAACCAAAGCACCAAAATATAATCCGAGTGCTCCAGAAGGTTCACTTGCATGGGGCTGGCAATACGGTTTAGACTCTGAAAGTTGTAACATCGACACAAACCTTTTCAAACGTGAACTCGTTGATGTCCTATGGAGACCATAATAAAAATATGAATGCAAAAAAAGAAGCGTAAGTATAATCTAAGTAGTTCAGATAATGTGGAGAAAACTTAAAATAACAGTGTAAAACACTTACCAAAAAGCATCTGAATTTGCAAAATAAATATCAGTGTATTTAACACATAAAAACGCTTGGGATGTTCCCAAGCATTTTTAAATTGGTATTGTTAAATTAAGACATTTACTCAACTTCAATTACAAAGACATAACTTGAACTTCCTTTTTCCCACCTTGCAGAAACATCGTACACATAAATGCCTTTTTCTTTTGGCAACGGAATCACATTATCATTTATTGAAACATTTTCTGTTTTTTCATTGGTAAGCCATTGATTTACATTTAATGTATCCTCTTGCGGTTTGTTTTTAAACCCTATTTTCAGTTTAGATTGCGGAGATACAACAATAGGTTTTATGTCTTGATTTTTAATGATTTCTGGCGGAGAACTTGCATCAGCACAAACTGAATTAATTAATCCATCCCAACAATACGAACCTTGTACTACTCCAACCTTTTTATCTCCGACAGTTATTGTTGGTGAAGGTGGTTTTACACTAAATAGCCCTATAACGAAATAAATCCCAACTGCTAACAGAATTAACACTATTATAGTAATTAAAGACTTTTTCATATTCTTCCCCTTTTAATGAGTGATGCCTCATTAATCAAATATTTCAGGTAATCTATCTATTAAGTTTAACATTTAATCCAAAAACCCTAAGATGAAGTTCAAGTAGATTTAGCATTGCAATTAGCAACTCAATTTTCATCCTGACAATAGTTATTGTCACATTGTTATTTAGCGTGCGATTTCAACTACTTTTTTATGGATATTCTAACATAAAACACTGATATATAGGCAAAAATAGACGGTTAAATCAGTATGCGATTTAACCCTCTATTTACTATGCTATTTAGAATATTTCTCCACAAAAACTGAACTACTTAAGTATAATCCCTTATGCTTCTTTTCCAATATCAGCTATTCGATTGCTGCATATAAACCTCTTCATACGGCTGTACAATGACAAAGCCATCTCCCTCAAATCTCATTTGAATCGATTCACCACTTCCACGACCTACAAATGTTTTAAACGAAATATCCGTTTGGAACTCAGGGCGAAGATTTCCAGACCATGCAACTGTTGCATTCGGATCTGTAATCACTGGTTTTCCTGGCGTTACCCGCAATGTGAGTGGCTCATAATGAGTCGTAATCGCAAGCATTCCACTCCCCTCACAGCGAACATTGAACAATCCACCAGCCATCATACCCGCTACCCGCTTCATAAGCTTTATTTCATGCTTCAAGGATGGTTCAAAGGCAAGAAGATCATTCCCATTTACATATATTGATTCGTTCTGAAGCTGCAGGATAATAATTTTTTTCCCGCCGTCAGCCAAGTACAGTTTCCCTTGCCCATTGGCTTTCATTAACGAGGCCCCTTCGCCTGTTAACGCTTTCTTAAACATACTTCCAAGTCCATGTTCAAGGATTCCTTCTCGTTCATACTTAATTTTTCCATTATAAGCAACCATCGACCCCGCTTTTGCCCAAATCATGCCATTCAAATTTACTTCAAGCATTCTGGGAGTTTCTAACTCAAACAACCCTTCCCCTTTATCTTCTTGTTCCGTGTTTTTTATAAATTCCGCAATTGAATATTTACTCATATCCCCCACATCCTTTCGTTTATTTTTATACGTATAGGCTAGTAAAAAGGTTTCAGATTGTTAAGTTTTTGTAAATTTTCATTATAGACTTTAGGTATCTTTGTTTGCATGCTATAATTTCGATATCGTTTTCCGATATTGGTTTTCTATATTAATATGATTGGTGGTTACTATAGTGGAAGATAAAATAGTGAGAAAGCTTTTTCTAGGGTTTATCCAGATTCATATTTTACACCATGCAAAAGAACACCCTATTTTTGGAGCATGGATGCTCGAAGAACTAAGAGAGCATGGATATGTGATAAGTTCTGGAACACTTTATCCAATCCTCCACAGCATGGAGTCAGATGGTCTATTAGAAAAAGAAGAAAAAAATGTAGAAGGAAAAATTAGAAAGTATTATACCACAACAGATAAAGGAAATTCCGTTCTTATCGAAGCTCGGAACAAAGCTTATGAGCTCTTCAGAGAAATTAAGGACTAGGTGAAGGGGGAAATCATGAAAAATTTACTCGAAATTCTTTTTGTATCTACAAGACTCGGTTTGACATCTTTTGGGGGACCTGTTGCACACTTAGGTTATTTTCACGAAGAATATATCCGTCGCCGAAAATGGATGGATGAAAAAACCTATGCAGACCTAGTTGCTTTGTGTCAGTTTTTACCTGGTCCCGCTAGTAGCCAAGTCGGTATTGGGATTGGTGTTATGCGTGCAGGAGTACTTGGTGGAATCGTATCATTCCTGGGATTCACTCTTCCGTCTGTCATTGCACTCATACTTTTTGCGGTAATCCTACAAGGTTTCAATATCGGAACTGTTGGCTGGATACATGGATTAAAATTAGTGGCCGTAGCCGTTGTGGCACATGCAATTCTTGGAATGGCACAAAAACTTACCCCAGATTTAAAAAGAAAATCACTTGCACTCTTTGCATTAGTTGGAACTTTACTATGGCAAACGGCCTTTACACAGGTAGGCGTTATTCTCATTGCAGCCATTTTCGGATTTATTTTATTTAAAAATCAAACAGATAACGAGACTACCAATTTACAGTTCCCCATCTCTCGGAAATTCGCAGTTTTCTGTTTGACATTGTTTTTCGGTTTGCTCCTTCTTTTACCGATTCTAAGAGAAGTTACTTCCTTGGAATGGATTGCAATGTTTGATAGCTTTTACCGCTCAGGTTCCCTAGTTTTCGGTGGCGGACATGTTGTATTACCGCTCTTAGAACGTGAATTTGTCCCAACAGGTTGGTTAAGTGAAGAAGCATTTCTGGCTGGGTATGGTGCTGCACAAGCTGTTCCTGGACCACTCTTTACATTTGCTGCCTATCTAGGTGCTGTGATCAATGGATGGCAAGGAGGACTACTTGCAACGGTGGCTATTTTTCTACCAGCTTTTCTACTCATCTTAGGAACACTACCGTTCTGGGATTCAGTACGCCGCAACCCTAAAATTAGAGGAGCATTAATGGGGGTTAACGCAGCAGTGGTTGGAATATTGATTTCTGCTTTCTATCACCCGATTTGGACCAGTACTGTGTATGCACCAATCGATTTTGCATTCGCAGCCATTTTGTTCAGCATGCTTGTCTATTGGAAACTGCCACCTTGGATTGTAGTGGTGACAGGTGCAATTGGCGGAGCAGCTATTAGTTTGTTTTAGACTACCAGTTTGGTAGTCTTTTTAATTCATAAAAGAATAGGCTGAGACTATTGTTTCAACAATCTACCAATCTAGATGACGAAGGTATGATTAATGCTTAAACATACCATCAGTCTCGGAAACCTTTTAAACCTGCTACGATTACCACTTAATCTTACCTCAATCTTCAAAATCATTTTAGACCTGGGTACGATTCCATCTAATCGTACCCTCAGTCCCTGAAAACATTTTAATTCAGGGAACGAATACCCATATTTGTATCATCTATCAATGAACAAAGCCAACCCGAAGCTGCATTCACCTATTCCTCCTCATCGTCTCTAAACAACTCGTCCAAATACCGTTCTCTCCGATTCAAAAACCCCATTGTAATCTGATAATGCTCAGTTTCTTCATAATCGATCTGCTCAATCGGTGATGCATCAAAATTATAAATCTGAGCCCCCGGATATCCAAGTAATATAGGTGAATGGGTTGCAATGATGAATTGTGCATTTCCACCTTTAGCTAGGTCATGTATCACACGTAAAAAGGCAAGCTGCCGCGCTGGAGATAATGCCGCCTCAGGTTCATCCAAAAGATAAATACTTTGATCACCAAACCGATTTAAAAATAATGACAAAAACGACTCCCCATGGGATTGTTCATGCAACGACCTTCCCCCATATCCCTCATAGTTAAAAGTAGGATCCTCCTCGGCCAATTGATCCAAATACGAGGCAAAGTGGAAAAAACTTTCTGCCCGTAAAAAGAAGCCCTGATTAATTTTTGGCATCCATGAGAGTCGAATATACTCACTTAATGCTGGGGACGCCTCTTCAAAATTGTAGGAATTGTTTCTTCCCCCTCCACCGCTATTAAACCCGCACTGGTGGGCAATTGCTTCTAGCAAAGTGGACTTTCCTGACCCATTTTCCCCTACAAAAAACGTAACAGGTTCATAGAAATCAAGTTGTTCGAAACTTCTAATACTGGGTATCGAAAAAGGATATTCCCGCTTATTTTGTATTTTTTCCGCTAATAATTTTACACTTCTTAAAAACAAACAAATCACCACGCTCAAGTAATAAAACCATTTTAACACGTTCGCTTTGTTCTTCCACTCATTTCTATAAAATTCGATGTTTCTCTCTTGCTAATATCTTTCAACCATGATAAGATTCAAAAAATTTATCTTTTTTGGGAGGCCTTAAAATTGAGATATGTTACGTTAACTGAAATTTATAATCACAGAATCGCGCAAAAATACCTATCTCGTTCTGGGAAGGCTCACGCTATTGCTTGTGCTTACCACGCATTCAAAATGGCCAAGCAGCAAAATGTTTCTGTCGATCTTGCTACAAAGGCAGCTTTACTGCATGATATGGGACATTATACTTGGTATAAGAATGGTAAATGGGATTATAGCATGTACAAGGAAAATGATATTCATGCCATTAAAGGGGCAGAACGAGCTCATAAATTATTGATTCGATTAGGTGAAAATCCGAAGTATGCCAAGGAAATTGCTTATGCGATACTATTCCACACGGACTCCTATATCGAAGAAGGTTTCATCAAGCGTACGCCAATCCAAGCCATCACAAAGCTTGCGGATGAACTTGATGAAGAAGAGGGTGGCCTTCACCACTATCGTGAGATTGATGAGGATAAAGCGAAGAAAATGATTGAGCGATTAGATGCCTTAGTTGAAGAAGAAATCGGCAAACACCAATAAATTCACGCCAAATAAAATAAGCCCAAGAGAAAATGCTTTATTCGCTTTCTCCTGGACCTCGTTTCATTTTTATATAGCCCAATCACCTTTTCTGAAAATCGGAACGACTGTACCATCTTGTTTAATGCCGTCTATATCCATATCACTTGAACCAATCATAAAATCGACATGAACAGTTGACACGTTTAGGCCATTTTCTTTTAGTTCTTCTTCATTCATTTTCGTGCCACCCTGTAGATTTGTAGGGTACGCTGCACCGATTGCAAGGTGATTTGACGCATTTTCATCAAATAATGTATTAAAGAATGTAATACCTGACTGAGAAATTGGTGATGGGTCTGGTACTAATGCTACCTCTCCTAGACCTGTTCCACCCTCATTATCAAATACGAGCTTCTTCATAATTTCATCTCCCGTTTCCGCTGAGATGTCAACAATTTTACCATCTTTAAAATGAACCTCAATGCCTTCAATTAATGTGCCTGCATAGCTTAATGGTTTCGTGCTTCGAACTACACCATCCATACGACGTGTATCTGGTGCCGTATACACCTCTTCAGTTGGCATATTTGCGATAAATTCTTCTTCTTTCGGATTATAACTTCTAGCACTTTCCCAAATATGATTCTTTGGTAAACCTAGTTTTAAATCAGTACCTGGTGCCCGATAGTGCAATGCATCAAATTGGATTTCATTTAATTTAGCTGCTTTTTCATTTAAGATTTTTGTATGTTCATCCCATGCAGCAACAGGGTCTTCCTCATACACTCGGCATGTTTTGAAAATTTGATCCCATAGTGCATCAACCTGCTCCTCAGTTGTTGAGAGGTCTGGGAATACTTTAGCCGCCCACCCTGCTCCAGCAGCAGCTGCAACTGTCCATTTTAAATCATTGTTTTGGGTCGCAACCCGTTGTACTTTGAAAGCCTTTGCAGCTTTGTTTTGATAGGCAGAAATTTTAGCAGAATCAACCCCACTTAAAAAGCCTGGGTCACTTGAAACGATTGAAAGTCGACATACCTTGTGGTTAAGAACATGATCATCTGATTCTTGAATTTCATATTCAGGAATATCAGTTAACACTTCTTTAGGCTGGTGCAGATAATGTTCTTTTGTAATTTCATCGTCAGACCATTTTACAATAACCTTCTCAGCCCCTAATGCGTATGCCTCTTTTGTCACAAGGCGAGCAAGTGGAGCCTGATCTACCGTGATTGTCATCTTAACCCAATCACCTTTTTGCACATTAAGTCCGTTAGCTACTAAAAGCTTCGCATACTTTTTTAAGTTCTCCTCAAAGTGTGGAAGAGCCATCTTATTACCCCCAATAAAATATGTATACCATTATACTAGCATAACACACATTTAAAATCCTAATGAATTAAAGAACCCCTCAGCGTAGAGATACCATTTTCCAAATATCCCTTTAAACAAGAAAGCATATACATCCATCCCTCTTTTTGACCTAACAAAGTATTCACAATTTCAGGGTCTTTGGTGTTAAAACCTGATTCTGTTACCTCGAGCACAACGCTTCCATTTTGCTCTTTTCGCAAGTAAAAAGTTACTGTCGTTTCCTGCTCACCTTCCCCCCATTTGTACACAATCCTTTTATCTTGTTCTACCTCTACTACTTTAATGGTTAATTCGGCATTATATTCCTGATAAATCCATGTAATTTTCTTTCCTTCTTCTAATCGGCTTGACCCAGATGAAAACCAGTAGTTTCCGATTTTTTCTGGGTCTACTAATGCTTCAAACACCTCATTTGCCGACCTATTAATTCGCATTTTTGATGTTATTTCAGAGATCATATAACAGCTCACCTTTCTGGAGGATATTAATTACACGATAGAATTCCATAATATATACTTAATACGGTTCACTTCCCAACCAATGTACGATGCTCCATCAATAGCCGTAACCATTGTGCTGGCCTAGCTGCAAATTCAACTTTATTCTTGCTATAAGGTGTCAAATATAAATGCCAACTGAGTGCACGCTGTACACATGCCAATTCATCAGATATCCGTAACGCTCTGTCTAATTCCTTCATAGGTGCAAATTTTGTCCAAGGCTCTAAATAAAATGGGCGAAATTCTTCAACAACTTTAAGCCAATCGGATTCTACCTTGATCAAAGCATCAAGCGCATGCCAGAAGATACGAGTACTAAAAAATGGATGCGAAACAGATGTATCGCCCCAGTCAAAAAACGAGATGTTCTCATTAACTAGTCTTATATTATTTGAATGAAGGTCCCCATGCTCTATTGAAGCAGGTACTATCGACCCCAAATAATCACACATCTCGAAAAATTCAGGTTGGAGAGACATGACTTTTTTCGTTTCTTCCTCTGAGAGTCCTGTTCGACACATGTCTAGTAAATACTGCTCAATTTCTTGTTTTAGTATTGGAATCCTTCGGTCAGGTACACCCAGTGCAAGAAGGCTTTCCACATTATTCGTTTGGATAATCTGTAATTCTGCATATTCTTGTATTGCTCGTTGCCAAAGAACTTTTTCCTTTAGCTTCCGAAGGGGTTGCCCTTTTAGATCCTTCATTAGGAACCAACCCTCTGATTCATTTGATGCTACTATACGAGCAGTCTTACCTTTTAATGTCCCATCTAAATACTTAGACAATGATGCTTCATGTTTGGTGGCGGAACCATTTTCTTTCAAATAAAGATCTCCATTATTCGTTGGGATTCGTACAATCAAACAAAAATCAGACTCTTTAACCTTTACAATTGGCCCAGTGATTTTATAACCAGCACTTTCAACTACAGTTTGGAACCATTTTTCCGAGTGCATTTCCATAAAAATACCTCTCTTACGATTATTATATCCATACTTCTTCCACAAAGAAATGCTCCATACCTTTAATTAAGTAAAAATAAGAGCAAATCAACATCGATTTGCTCTTACTGTTACAACGTTATTTATTTCTTTAGTAAACTCGACTCAAATAAATCAATTATTTCTAAAAATCTTTCAGCTTCTCTAAAGGTGTGATCAGCTAACAGAGGATGAATATTACTTTTTATGCGACAGGCCTCAATTAGCTCCCTCGCAGTTTTCTTAAAATCTCTTAATGAGGCAACTGATACTCTATTTTGATCTAAAAACTGAGTTAAAATTGGTTTTGTTTCCGACTGTGGTCGCATTGAATCTAAGTCAATTGCTTGAAATAACAATTGATCGAAATCATGACTGAACTCTCTAGCTTGGTCAACAAGCTTTCGTTCCGAAGGGTCTAACAAATGTCCGATAAATTTTGCATGATCAGCCATAATTCGAAGGAAAAACACATTTTCCTGAATAATAGCTTCTGGTTTTGGCGCAAGAATTCCTTGATTAAGTTCTTTTAACCGATTAGCAAAATAGGCTGCTTCCCTGCTAATATGATCAACTAACAAAGGGTAATTGTTTGTTCTAATCTCACAACGTAAAGTTAACCCTAATACCTTTCTTTTATAAGCCCATATAGAAGCAGCAGCTTGGTACACTTCATTATTAAACGCTTGCACTTGCTGTAATTCCGAATTAACCGAAAACCGAGCTAGCTTTTCCTCAATTCTTTCAAACACTGTAATAAAATTCTTTGCTTCATTAATTAATTGTTGTTGTTCATACGTAAAACCCAAACTCAAAAACAAAGCGTGCTCCTTCATTATTCTAGACCAAAATCTAATCTCATCTAATGACCTGGTAACAATTGGATCGGCCATCTCCCACCCTCCCTTATTCTCACCCTTCCTTTACATAGATATGATGGTACGGATTGTACTCATTCAATGATTAATATATAAAAAAAAGCAAACCATTCATTGGTTTGCTTACTAGTCTATTGGGACTTGCAACTTGAACCGTAACTCGTCCTTGCTTAGATCAAACGTTTCGACCGCTACCTTCGTATCGCTTTTCATTTTCATTTCCGACAAATAGACATAGATATCTTGTTTTTTCGAATCAATTTGAACCCATTCTGGAAGATTATAATAGTCGTTAATATACCTAAGTACAAAGGAAACAGGTAAGCTTACTTGACCCACGGTAAAAGCCTCCTGTTGTAATCGTAAATCCCCATTTTCAATTACCTCAGGTTTAAATGTCATAACCATATCAATTTCTTTCCCGAATACAGTAATCGTTCCAAGGAGCATCACCCGCTCCGTTAACAAAACCTTGTAATTTAGAGGGTTATCCTTTGCTTCTTTTTTCAAAAAGCTATTGATTACTCTCGTTAAGTCCTCTTTATTGGTTTCGACTGACAGATTTACATGATCTGTAGATACGACATTTTCCTTCGGGGCCACTTCTTTATTCGGTGCGAAAAGCAACCCAAAAAAGATAAGTACACACACGAGATTAAGCGCTAGCAGTGTGAGAAAAAGAAACTTCCATTTATTTTTTACCTTCATCAAAGACCCCCTCTACGAAGGAAATCACTCTTTTATGATTGCTTCAAAAATCCTCTCACTCATTATTTCATACCCTTTTGCGTTTGGATGAAACTCATCTTCTGATAAAAGATTATCACTCGTTTGACTAAAAACATCGTCTACGACTACAAATTTAGTATGGTCAAATGTTGAAAGAATTCTTTCGCTACCTTCGTTCCAATTGTCTACAATTGTATTAATTTCCGTAGAAAGGTCAATAAACCAACCAAACGGATTGTACAGCCCAACCAGTACGATTTCGGCTTCACTATTATGGATTCTAATATTTTCGAGGACTTTTTGTAAGCGAACCTCATATTTAGCCTGTTCTTTCTCAAACACATGTAATGATAAATCAAAAAGGTTCTCTTTCACAATTTTCATTATATCATTTCCACCTATAGTAATGATAATGATGTCAGCATCCGCAATCCCTTCTTGAACTTCCTCATTCTGCAATCGATTTAGAAGGTCCGTTGTTTTATGACCTTTCACACCAAAATTCTGGAGAGTAACCGATTTTACATCTTTTTCACTAATTAGCTTTTCCTCCAGTAACGAAGTATAGCCCCCCTGCTTCGTTTCATCACCGACACCCTTTGTTAATGAATCGCCAATTGATGCAATGCGAAGTTCTCTAGGGATAAAATCATCCGGGACTTCACTCTTTGGAGATAGACCTGTATCATGGTCGCTGGTGGCTGTACCTGTTGTTGTTGCAGCTATTCCACCTGAACAACCACTTAATAATAAACTAGTGATAATAATGGCTAATAACGGTTTGTTCAACTTGCTCACCACATTTCTTTCCAGACTGTTGTCTACAAGTTTAGTATTATAGCATACGTAAAAAAACCTTTAAGGATTCATGTTTCGTTGAAATATCTTCTATTCAAAGTAATAATTTCAATCTTCATAAAAGTTTGACCAATTCATTGAATAGATGATGAAAAAAGACGTCTAAATGGACGTCTTCACTACATTGCTTGGTGTTCCGCTACGTTTTTTGCTCCGAGCGTTAGCGTGTGAATGGTAATTTCAGGATTGCTTCGAACGCGAATATTAACGCCTGTCTGACCTAATCCCTCGTTTATATAAAACGGTTTTCCATCATGTGTATGAAAACCTTTTATCATCTTCATTCTAACAAGTTTCCCCATTTTCACCAAGTGATAAGGCTTCGGGTAACAAATTTGTCCACCGTGAAAATGGCCAGATAAGAGATAATCAAAATGATACTCCTTCATCTGCAAAACAAGATTTGGGTCGTGAGTTAACACAAGATTATATCCCGCTTTTAATGATGAATAAGAATCTACTAGATTGCTCCGTTTCGAACTAAAATCATCAATCCCAATCAAATTCAAACGATGACCATGAATCAGAAGTGAATCATTTTCATTTTGAAATGTTCTCACCCCATGTTCCTCTAATAACTGTTTTAGTTTTTCAAAGTTTTTCTTTCGTAAAAAATAATCATGATTTCCAAATACAGCATAAATACCATGTGAAGGTTCAATCTTATTTAGTATGTCTAGATACGGGATGAGTTTTGGAATACTGCGTTGACGATCCAAGAAGTCACCAGTTATGGCTATTAGGTCAATTTTTTCATGTTTCACTTGTCGGTATAATTCATCAGGAGTAATCGATAGATTTTCAAGATGTAAGTCTGATAGGTGGAGAACATTGACTTGTGTTGGGTTCACATATTGTTGTTCTGGGTTTACAGAAATTTTGTTAACAACCACTTTATACGTATTTTTATTAGCTTTTCTAAGAAAATAGAAAACTACTATGATAGCGATAAGAGCGATAAAAATTTTCACAAAAAAACACCACCTTTTCTCCTTCCATTATAGATAATAGAATTCGAAAAAAGCAGTGGTAATGAATGGATACCTAAGAATTACAAATCAAAATACTAAGTCATATAGGCGCCAGATTTAGACCTAAATGAAGTGGGTCATAAAGTCGCTGCCACGGCGTTTCTAGTCATTGATCTTATTGATCGAAATTTCCCTTTTAAAATCTGTGGCATTCGTCGAGGTTCTAATTTTATTCAGCTAGTGTCTTTTCTATATTCATCCCACTTATGAAGTTTGAGACCTTTCTGAATAAAGTTTATACAATGTATCTTTAGACATAAATAAATACATCGGCTGTCTACGGATACTTTGCGCTGACATATTTGAAACTGCCATACAATACATGGGAAGAAATACAATTAATTTAAACCAAAGATAGATTTTGTTTGATATCGCTACAGTTTCAAAACCAAGTCGTTTGCTGCCTTTGTTTAGTGCAGTAATACCAATAAGTCCCTTTATCTCATCCCTTTTTGGATGGTTAAGTAAATACTCGGCTACCCCAGGTAACGCCTGCTTCACTTGCTTGTATATCATTCTAGCCTTCGAAGTTTCTCCTTGAATGCAAATCAACTCTCTAAGTAAAACTACATTATGCAAATGAATTTTTATTAATAAATCGTTTTTCTTTATTTCGGTTCCATCAGCAAGAATGCAGGAACGTCCTTTATATTTTGTTACTTTAACCCGCAAAATCTCTTTATTCTCTACATATGTAAGTCTTGTAAGTCCATAATAAATCGGATCAAGAATTGTCCAAATAGTAATCACGCACAGCTTCATTTTTGCGAGCATGGATGCATCCCCTTAACAATCATTTACAGTTTCATTTTCTCTATTTTAATTGAAAATTATTTTGGAAAAGTAAGGCAAGATAAAAGTAGAAACTTTTAAAAAAACTATGTACATTCAATAAAATTTGAAAGGATGTATTTGATATGGAAAAAGATCATGAAAAACAACAGAATTCAAAACAAGAATTCCCAGAACAAATCTCAAGTGGCTGTATGACATTTACTAGTCACGAGTTGTTCTGGAAAGAACTAGAAACCATCGTTGTTGACGGCGTTGAATCTGCAGAGGATTGAGAGGTAAGCAAAAAGGACTCCGGCTAGGAGTCCTATTACAATCAACTATTGTACTTTCTTTATGTCTGCGATAATTTCTTCATATGGAGTATCTGAAACTCCATCATAATCCTTTAACACTGTTCCATTTTGGTCTACCAAATAGAACTTAGTCATATGCACCACCTGGTCTTCACCCTCTGGTTTTGCAACTAAGGCAGCAAAGCTGTCTTTTGCAAATACTGTGATTTCATTCATTGTATATCCAGTTAATAAATGCCAGTTTGATAAATCATCCGAATAGCTTTCTGCATATTCCTTCAGCATTTCAGGCGTATCAACTTCTGGGTCAACTGAAAAGGAAACAAATTCAACATCTAGATCCTCTTCTTTTACCATTCCTTGAAGCTTAGCCATATGTGCGGTCATTGGTGGACACACCGTGTCACACTGTGTAAAGATCATATCCGCTATCCATACTTTTCCTTCTAAATCTTTAAGGCTAAAATCCTCGCCATTCTGATCTACATAGGAGAAATCGGAAACCTCATAGTTCAGCGGATTTGCGATACCACTATTTCCACAAGCAGCTAAAATAAAAATAAGGGCAATCATAACAAAAAATTTTATTCTTTTCACGTTTTCACCTACATTCGTCATTTTTCCATTCAATATCTCATTTTAAAGAATATGTGACAAACTTACAACAAAATAGCTGTGAACAATTTTCGAACATATCAAACAGCTTGTCATCATAAAATGGACAAGGAGAGTGAGTTTTGGGAGGTTATCGGTTATGAGGTTCTATTATACTGGTTGGAAAGGTTTTTATTCAAATGCCTAAAATTATTATTACCTACATATGTATTGTAATCGGCGCATTTTTACAGGGGCTCGGTATGTCCTTATTTTTATTTCCTCATAATATTCCTTCCGGTGGTGCTGCGGGGCTTGCGATACTAATGAATCACTGGGTTCAATTGCCTCTAGGCATATCCCTTTGGATAGTCAATTTTTCCTTTTTAATTCTTGCTTTAAAATACTTTGGGTTTTCATGGACGGTAAAAACGATGATTGCCGTGACGATTACTTCAGTGACAGTGAGTTATGTATCTACTCTTGGATCCTTCTTAACCCCGTTCTTCTGGCTGGATCTATTAAGTGGGGCAGTGATTTTTGGTGTTGGAGTCGGACTTTTAATCCGAAGTGGTTCATCCAGTGGCGGAATGGTTATTCCAACATTAATGATTGCTCAATACAATGATTGGTCTCCTGGTAAAGTCATGCTATGGTTAAACTTTTGCATTTTCTTATTAACAGCATCAGTAATCGATATCCCTATCGTTTTTTATGCGATTATATGCCAAACAGTATCAACTAATATTATTGATGTAATCTATCATCTTAGAGCACCTTCGTTTATCAATACACCATCACTGGGGTGGAGAAAAAAATAAAGTAAGAAAGCCAAATGTACTTTCTTACTTCAACAGAATTTCCCTCTCTTTTAAATAGTTAATAATTGTTCCAACTGATTGTGAAATGGTTAATTTATCTGTCTCTAAAATCAACTCTGGACGATAGGGTTCTTCGTATGGAGAGCTTATTCCTGTAAATTCGGATATCTCTCCATTCCTTGCTTTTTTATATAAACCCTTTGGATCACGATTTTCACAAATAGTAATTGGACATTTCACATATACTTCGATAAATTCGCCGTCAGGAAACAAGGCTCTCACCTGATCTCGATCCTCTCGAAACGGTGAAATGAATGCTGTTGAAACGATTTGCCCACTATCAACAAATAGCTTTGATACCTCACCTATCCTACGTATATTTTCTTTCCTGTCCTGTTTGCTAAATCCTAGGCCAGCATTTAATCCATGACGAATATTGTCACCATCAAGGACATAGCTTTGTACATTTAGTGAGAAAAGTTCTTTGTCAAGGGCATTTGCTAATGAGGATTTACCTGAACCTGATAGTCCAGTAAACCAAATCACACAGCTTTTATGTTGATTTTGTTGTTGTCGCTCATTCTTCGTAATTGTTGATTGATGCCATATAATATATTGTTCTTCGCCCATATTTCCCACCTTATATCTTTGTGTATTGTTCTGCCATTCCTCTAATGAGGACTTCAACTACTTCTGGTCTACTAAATTCCTTTGGTGGTTTTTTACCCGCTTTTAGCATTTCACGTACCTTTGTGCCGGATAATATGACATGGTCTTCTTTACTATGAGGACATGTTTTTGCGGACGCCATATTCCCACATTTTCTACAGAAAAAACTATGCTCAAAAAACAATGGCAAAATTCCTAGTTCATCTTCTGTAAAATGACTAAAAATTGTTTGTGAATCATATGTTCCGTAATAATTTCCCACTCCTGCATGATCCCGACCGACTATAAAGTGAGTACAACCATAATTCTTCCTTACTAGAGCATGAAAAATCGCTTCTCTTGGCCCAGCATAACGCATTGCAGCCGGAAATACCGATAAGAACACTCTGTTTTTCGGGTAATATTTTTCTAGGAGAACCATATAGCTTTCCATTCTAATATCACTTGGAATATCGTCCGATTTCGTTTCTCCGACTAATGGATTTAAAAATAATCCATCTACAACTTCTAATGCAGATTTTTGAATATACTCGTGTGCTCGGTGGACTGGATTTCTTGTTTGAAATCCGACTACTTTCTTCCAACCAAGATGCTCAAACACCGCTCTTGTTTCGATGGGGTCCAAGTAAAAGGTTTCAAACCTTTCCTTTTTTGGACGCTTTATCATTTGAATCGGACCCGCAATATACACACTTGGTCTTTCATACAATCGTTTAACCCCCGGATGTGCATCTTCCGTCGTACGATACACATTAAAGGCTTCTGCTTCTTTATTTGGTACATACTTTTCAGACACTTCTATGACCCCATAAGCCTTACCATTTTGTACTAATTGAACCTTTTCTCCAATTGAGATCTTCTTCGCCGTTGCCTTATCAACCGCCAAAGTGATAGGAATTGACCACGGTAAACCGTTTGAAAGTCTCATTGAGTGTAGAATCGATTCATAGTCTTCTTTACCTATAAACCCCTCAAGCGGACTATATGCCCCAACTGCTATTAATTCCAAATCACTTAACTCCATGTTGCTCAGTTCAATTTGTTTATCAATGTCTTCAACATTTAAAGTTGGATTGAAACGATTTACCAGCGAACCGCCATGCGGCGTACTTAATGACACTTTAAAAACCTCCATTACCTATTTCGTTATTTCACATGTAAACCGCATTCTGTTTTATCAGAATTGGCCCATCTTCCTGAACGCAAATCTCCATTCAATACTCGATTTGTGCATGGTGCACAACCAATACTTGGATAATCTTTGTCATGCAACTCATTGTAGGGGAGATTGTTCAGCTTAATATATGTCCAAACATCGTCCCAAGTCCAATGAATAAGGGGACAGATTTTAATGTTCTTAAATTTTTCATCTTTGTTTAGGTATTCCGTATTTTTGCGGGTTGGCCCCTGTTCTCTCCGTAGTCCCGAAATCCAAGCCTTGGTAGATGTTAAAACTTCATGTAGAGGTTCAATTTTTCGAATCTGACAACATAAATTAGGATTGGTTTTCCATAGCTCATCCCCGTGCTTTTTTGCCTGCTCTTCTAGGTTTAAGGCAGGTTTTTTTAGTTCAATATTTAGAGTAGGATACTTTTCTTTGATCTTATCAATGAGTTCATACGTTTCTTTGAAATGAAGTCCTGTATCTAGAAAGACAATTCTGGCAGCCTTATTGACCTTAGCAATCAAATCAATGAGCACTATACCCTCTGCTCCAAAGCTACATGCGTAGACGATGTCTTCTGCTGCATATGTTCGATATGCCCATTTTAAAATGTCATAATAATCTTTGTTGCTGTTGACAACGTCCTTTACCCTTTTCTCACTCCAATTTTCATATGTGATGACGCTCAATCTTGTGTTCCTCCTCTCTCACGTTGATCGTTAGCAACTGATTATTTTTAATCTCTAGCTGGTTCATATTATTGATAGCTCCGAATGTAAGACAGGATACACATGCCCGTATCCAAGAACCATGACCAAATACTAAAATTGACTCAAAATCCTTGTATTTGTATAAAAATGTGTGCACCCTTTTTTCCAAGTTCGAAATCTTTTCCCCAAGCATGATTTCACCTGGACGTGTAAACCACTCATCTTTATACGTTTCGATGAGAAGCTTCTTTTCTTTCCCTTCAAATTCTCCAAAATGAAGCTCATTTAACAGTGGCTCTATTTTAAAACTGTTATATCCATAGGACTTTGCTGTTTGTTGAGTGCGGGTTAATTCACTTGTTAAAATCAATGAGTATGTTGGTTTTAACAATTTTTTATTGGTTTCGATCGCCTTCTTGTTTGCGTCAGCAAGTTCTAAAATAGGAATATCCTTGCTACCCTGGAGAACCCCCTTTTCATTCCATTCAGTAGGAAGATGCCTGATTAAGGTAAGTTCCATGTCTTTTCACCCAGGAAAAATGTTTCGCTTCGTAGTCCGAGTCTTTGTGCCTCTAAAACCAGTACATCGTTAATTTTCACATTGCCGAGGTTGACATTTGTTCCAAACTGATTAATAAAAAACATTTGGTGTTTAGGTGTTGGGGCTTCAAATATCACCTTATTTACGTCAATATTTTGGGAAATTTGATTAATTAGATCCATGTTCACATTGCCCGAACGATTGTAAATACCTGCTGTCCCTGAGTCTCTCCCCTCAGTAATAACATACTTACAACCTGTTGCCAGCAATAAATTAATCTCATGTTCCCACTCAGATAAAGGCATTTCTTTATCTTGATCTTTAGACCCAACCTCTGCAATTACATTAAAATGCTGCTTTAGTTTTTTGATTAATGAAATTCTCTTATGAAGTGGGATGTCAATTGTTCCATTTGAGACCTCAATCCATTCAATCCCTAGCTTTTGTAAACTTAGTACATATTCGTCAAGTTTCTCTTGTACAAAGCATTTTTCAAAAAGAGTACCGCCACAATAAGGAATGACATTGTATTTTTTATAGAGGTTGATTTTTTCTTGTAGGTTCGGGGTCACATAGGCGGAGCCAATCCCAATTTTCGCGATATCGATATAGGTATGATAATCCTGTAAATAAGCCTCTAATTGACCTAACGGAGTACCAAAATCAGCGATTGAGGTAAGTCCATAACTACGTTCTCCCTGTGTTCGTATAGGAACATCTAAAAAATCCATAGGAATAACTCCTCCTTAGTTCAGCGTAAGGATAAAAAATCCTCACTACATTTGCCCAATTTTTCATAGGCTTCTGTTCTATTTCCATTACAAATACCCATCATCTTACAGTTGATATGTTATTCAAAAATAGGTAAAGGGTGTATAGATTGGGCTTTTCTGGGCACTGTTCATTTGGAAACTACTTACAGAATAGGTTTCGTGAGATATTGAAAAACTAGTAAAGCAATAATTGATTTTAACGACAATGACAAGAGGGAAACGGATGAAGTTCATCCAGCCTTTTACATACCGTAAAAGAAGGAGATGCAAAAACTTGTCAAATCAAAAAAATTCAGCAATGACAATTGTTGCGATTAGTTCTATTCCACTAATCCTGGTACTTGGTAATTCGATGCTCATTCCTGTATTACCACAAATGCAAAAAGAGCTAGATATCAGCCAATTTCAGGTGAGTCTTGTAATCACAACATTTTCAGTTGCAGCGGCGATCTCTATTCCATTACTTGGTTATTTCTCGGATCGTTTTTCAAGAAAAGCGGTTATTATACCAGCATTGATTCTTTACGGTACAGGAGGATTGCTCGCTGGTGCTGCAGCCGCATGGTTTTCTAGTCCTTATTTTTGGATCATGGCTGGTAGGCTTATGCAGGGTATCGGTGCCGCAGGAACAGCACCTATCGCAATGGCGCTTACTGGAGATTTATTTAAAGGGGGAAAACAAAGCCGAGTTTTAGGACTCGTGGAGGCATCAAATGGCTTTGGAAAGGTAATATCACCAATTATCGGTTCCCTTCTAGCGTTATTATTTTGGTATGCTGCCTTTTTTGCATTCCCAATTTTTTGCTTAATTTCCGTACTTCTCACGATATTCTTTGTTAAAGAGAAAAAGCAAAAGAAAGAACCACCCCCACTTAAAAAGTATGTGCGCGGATTGTTTTCAGTGTTTAAACATGAAGGCAGATGGTTATTCACAGCATATTTAGCTGGAGCAACTTGTTTATTCACCCTTTTTGGGATTCTCTTTTATTTATCTGATGTATTAGAAAAAACGTATGATACAGATGGTGTACTTAAAGGAGCAATATTAGCAATTCCATTATTATGTATGACAACAACATCGTATATTACAGGTAGTAAAATTGGTAAAAAGATGCCTTTGATGAAGAAGCTTATCATCATTGGACTTATCCTCATGACTATATCGTTTGCGTTATTAGTCTTTTTTGAGAGCTTAATTCCGTTTATTGCCGTTTTGGCAATCAGCAGTATCGGAACTGGACTTGTATTACCTTGTATAAACAGCTTTATAACGGGCTCTGTTTCATCCGAAAAGCGAGGATTTGTTACTTCACTTTATGGTTCCGTTCGGTTCTTAGGAGTAGCCATTGGTCCGCCTATATATGGATGGTTAATGAGTTGGTCAAGAGCCGGAATGTTTTTAACAACTGCATCTTTAACCCTTATAGTTGGGCTTTTATGTATGCTCCTAATTCATGTTAAAAAGAAAAATCCTAAAAAAGAAACAAATGATTCCCTGTTCAAAAAACTTCAGTTTACCTAATATGATAAAGGAGAGGTTGACCTTTGCAAATTTTCGTTTCTCCAGAGGTTATCAAAGAAGAATGTCAAATACTTAACATAGTCAATCAAGAAAAAAAAGCACTTGGCTATATCTCGTTTTTCTTTGACGATAAAAAAATGTATGTCTATGGACACTGTGAGGAATTAGGCGTAAGTAAAGATTTTAAAGACACGATCACTCCGTACATTCAAGGTATGGCAAAAGTTAAGCCAGATTTAGATATTTTTTCTTATATCTCGATTGGTGGAGAAAAATTAGACTTAGCAGATGAAGAATCTGAAGATAAGTAAGGATATCGATATCGATATCCTTTTTCTTTGCCAAGCTCCTCATGCTCTCGGCTCGAGGTCACAAGTCATTCGCTTCTGAAGGCAAAAAGCGCCTTTCTGTCATTAGTTTTCTTGTGCTTGTCGCCCATGCAAGGATGGTTAGGCTTGCAGTGTTAGGCACAGGACATGCCTTGCTCTTAGTTGGAATTGTGTGCCTTGCGCATTTTGTATTTTGACAAAATAGTGAACATATATTTTAGGGACATGGATTATGTTAAAATGGGCTTACATAAACATTGGAAAGGTTGTTTGAAATGAAAAAATTATCTGTTCTTCTCATGCTGGTCCTCGTGTTTGGTATGGTTGGTTGCTCCCAAAATGGAGAAAGTCATGAGTCCCGAGGTGAAGACCATGTAATCGGAGATATACGTGAGGAAACAGCCTCAATTGATGTGATGCCCTCCTTTCTAGATGATAAGTCAGAGGAACTAGTAACAATATATAAAGCTGCAGCAATGCACAAAGATTTACTCGAATCAATGCCGTGCTATTGTGGTTGTGCTGATTCTGTTGGACATCGCGATAATTACGATTGCTTTGTCCATGAGAATAAAGGCGATGCAGTTGTATGGGATGATCACGGTACAAAATGTAACGTTTGCCTAGAAATCGCAGCTACAGCCGTACTTGAATATTCAAACGGGAAATCACCAAGTGAAATACGAGCTATGATCGATGAAACATATAAAGAAGGCTATGCGAACCCAACACCAACTCCACAACCTGAAATCTAAAATGACGTGTGAAATTCACACGTCCTTTTTGTCCTATTCCGCGTAATACATAAACCCAATTGCACCTGGGCCAGTATGGGTGCTGATCACTGGAGTAGTTTCAACGATATCAACCTTTTCGTATCCGGTTAGTTTTTTGATTGCCTCTTTTAAATTTGCCGCAAGTTCGATTGCATCAACTTGAGCTATCGCTACACCTTTTATCGTTTTATTACTTACATCTTCAGCGAATTTTTTACTTAAGTATTTCACGATTTGTGCATGGCTTCTTACCTTTGAAACTGGAGTATAGACGCCATCCTGTAAAGAAGCAATTGGTTTAATGTTCAATAAAGAACCAATAAATGCCTTGCCTTTTCCAATCCGCCCACCTTTTACAAGGTTTTCTAAAGTATCAACGGTTACAAACAAAGTTGAGTTTTCCCTAATTTCATTGATTCGTTTCACGATTTGATCTTTCGTTTGTCCCGCTTTTGCCATTATTGCAGCTTCAATTACTTGAAAAGCTAAAGCCCTTGAAATATACATGGAATCTATTACGGTTACACTTGATTCACTTATATTAGCAGCATTCTCAGCAGATGTAACTGTACCACTCATCCCACCTGTCATGTGAATGGAGATAATTTCGCTGCCATCACTTCCTAACTGATCATAAAGCTCGACGAAATGCCCAACTGCTGGCTGAGAGCTCTTTGGCAATTCGACAGATTGCTTCATTCTCGCTAAAAATTCTTGTTGAGTGATGTCTACCTTATCTAAAAACGTTTCTCCATCAATCGTTATTGATAAGGGAACAACTTCGATTCCTAGTTCTTTTACTAGTTCCTCTGATAAATCTGCTGTAGAATCTGTTACGATTTTTACCTTTGTCATACGTTCACTTCCTACGTCTGGTACAGCTATTATAAAAATAGTTTATCCAAATTTTAACGGGGGGATTGCTTACAATTTATACCTAACCAGAAAAAAAGAGCTGATTTTAATGTTTTAAAATCAGCTCTCATTCTAAAACTATGCATTATGTTTTAAAATATCTAGTTTGAAAATCCGTTCGTAATCAGTCCATTTTAGCACTGTCTTCAAATATTCTCGAAACGAATAGATTTGACCTGGACTTGATTTCGTCATGATTTTCGACAAATATGCTTGTAAACGAAAATCGAGCATAAAGCGATATGTGTTGCCTTCCTCTAATACTGGAATTTCAATTACTTTTACCTTATGTCCATAACTATTTTTGAACTCTAGGCTTTTGAATAGCAAACTATCAGTCCTTTTTCACCCGTTTCTTATATTATACATGAAAACAAGCATTACGTCTTTGTCTAAAAATGTAGAATTATTGAATTTAAATCAACAAATTAAATAATGTATTTTCTTTATTTAACTCGCGGAATGGGAACCCTTTTTTCTCCATTCGGTTTACTAATGCTTGGTAGTCATCTTTCGCTTTTAATTCAATCCCTACTAATGCTGGCCCATTATCTTTGTTATTTTTCTTTGTATATTCAAAACGAGTAATGTCATCAGTTGGTCCAAGTACATCAAGTAAGAACTCCCGTAATGCCCCTGCTCTTTGAGGAAAGTTCACAATGAAATAGCATTGTAGGCCTTCATAGAGCATCGAACGCTCTTTTATTTCCTGCATTCTGCTGATATCATTGTTACCACCACTTAGTACACAGACAACTGTTTTTCCCTTAATCTGATCCTTGTACATATCAAGTGCAGCAATTGATAATGCCCCTGCTGGTTCGGCGACAATCGCATTTTCGTTGTATAGGTCCAGAATAGTTGTACATACCTTTCCCTCAGGCACAGGAATAATATCGTCAACAAGCTTTTTACTGATTTCAAATGTATTTTCACCCACCGTTTTAACGGCTGCCCCATCAACAAATTTATCAATTTTAGGCAATGTAGTAACCGCCCCGTTGGCAATTGAAGTCTTCATACTTGTTGCACCTTCAGGCTCAACACCAATAATCTTTGTTTCAGGAGAGATGCTCTTCATATAGGTTGAAATTCCTGAAATAAGTCCGCCCCCACCAATCGCTGCAAATACATAATCGACTGGTTCTGCACAATCATTTAAAATTTCTACCGCTACTGTTCCTTGACCTGCCATAACATCAGCATCATTAAATGGATGGATAAATGTACGATTTTCTCTTTCACAACATGCTACAGCTTCTTCATAAGAGTCGTCGAAAGTATCGCCTGTTAAAATAATCTCTACATATTCCCGTCCAAAAGCCTCTACTTGAGAAACTTTCTGTCTTGGTGTCGTGGATGGCATAAAGATTTTACCTTGAATTTTTAAAGCAAAGCAGGAAAAAGCCACGCCTTGTGCATGGTTTCCAGCACTCGCACAAACAACGCCATTTTTTAAATCCTGCTCCGAAAGATTTTTAATCCGGTTATAGGCTCCCCTTATTTTAAAAGAACGGACAATTTGTAAATCTTCTCTTTTTATCAATAAGTTACATTCGTAACGTTCAGATAGTAATTCATTTCTTTGTAAAGGTGTATGGATTATAACATCCTTTAATGTTTGATTCGCTTTTATGATATCCTCTACATGGATCCCATCTAGTTTTTGTTTTACCTCTTGTGCCATGAGCCCATATCCCCTTTCGCTTCGCTTATTTCTACAACAACACTGTACAGTAATGAAGATTTAATTTGTTCATTATAACATGAATTAGCCTATCTGGAGTAAAATTTTCTAAATATTGTATTACTTTTTGAAATGAAATCGCTACCAGTCATTTTTATGAAATTTTTTTCTAATTTAGCGGGGGGATATATTACGAATGTCATTTGTGTTCTTTTTTTATTAGCAGTATGATTGGAGAAAGATGTAACAAGAGGTGATAAATATGACATTTCGACAAGAATCATTAAAAGAAGAAATTGCAAATGCCATCACACATGGTATAGGAGTTTTATTAAGCATTCCTGCCCTCGTGATGTTAATCGTATTTGCTGTGAAATATGGAAACGTCTTGCATATTGTTAGCTTCTCTATTTTCGGGGCATCCATGATACTGCTGTATTTATTTTCAACGCTATTACACAGCATCACACACCCGAAAGTGAAAAAGCTGTTCGCGATACTAGATCACTCAGCGATCTATTTATTAATTGCTGGAACATATACTCCCTTCGTTCTCGTTTCAATAGGAGGCTGGTTAGGCTGGACTCTTTTCGGAATTGTATGGGGACTAGCGATTGTTGGAGTTGTGTTTAAAGTCTTCTTCGTTGAAAAGTTTATGATTCTCTCAACGGTTTTTTATGTTCTGATGGGGTGGTTAATCATAGTTGGCATTAAGCCTTTATATGAAAGCATCGGGTTTAATGGCTTTATGTTGCTATTAACTGGTGGAATCCTCTACACAGTTGGAGCTGTCTTTTATGTTTGGAGAAAGCTGCCATTTAACCATGCAATTTGGCATTTATTTGTATTAGCGGGAAGTGCCGCGATGTTCTTTAGCATCCTATTTTATGTCGTAGACGTACCGTTTATCTCATAAAAAAGGCTCGGATTTAAAAGGAGGCTGGGACATTAACTAGCTTCGAATAATGAAAAAGGTGAGTTTGAGCACGCTCAAACTCACCTTTTTCTATTTTTCGTGTAAATTCTCCTATTACCTTAGTTGTTGGCAGTGAATTTTCTTAAATTCACTGCCATTAAAGCTAGACCCATTTCGTTCTCCACCTTCGATTTTCCTCGAACAGAAAATCGGGAGAAACGCAAATTAGCTTTCAAGAATCCAAAAACTGGTTCCACATCGATTTTGCGTTTTCGATAGAGGGCACTCGTTTTCTCTTCTGAAAGCTTCGCTCTTACGTATTCTTTTTGCTGTTCCCACTTTTCATTCACCATTAGTTTTCGATTGTTACCTTCTTTGGCTTTTGTACATGATAAGCGGAATGGGCATCCCGAACAGTCTTCGCACTCATAGATTTTGAACTTCCGTTCAAAGCCTGTACGGTCAGTGCGAATAGAATGATATTGAAACTCAAGACGTTTATGATTAGGGCATGTATATGTATCTGTTTCTTCATCATACTGCCAATTGTCAGGGTTAAATATGTTTTGTTTAAACTTTTTGTTTTGTTCCTTCAAATACAGGTTATAAGTGATAAGCGCTTCTCGTTTTCTATTGGAAAGGATATCATTATAGTTTTGTTCACTACCATAACCTGCATCTGCGACAATGTGTTTCGGTAACTCGAAATAATGCTGCTCGATTTCATCTAGAAATGGAATTAACGTACGTGTATCTGTTGGATTAGAAAACAAACTATAAGCAAGAGTGTATTGACCTTCCGTTGCGATTTGTACATTGTAACCAGCTTTCAACTGTCCATTTCTCATATAATCTTCTTTCATTCGCATAAATGTCGCATCAGGATCCGTTTTAGAATAGCTATTACGTGTGCCAAAGATTTCTAAGTCTTCTTGGTATTTCTGTTTACGTAAGACAAAATCAATCAATTGCTTACGTACTTGTTTCGGATATTTGCGTTCGCTTCTTAAAGCTTTTCGTTCTGAAACATCTGATGTAACTTCAATTTGTTTATCATACTCGGTTACGACTTCGTCTACTTTTTGAACCAATTGAGTGAGCTCTTCCAACGATAACTGTTCGGTGTTTTCGCGTTCAATTTCAGGTATGATTTCGTTCTTAAGTAGCTCGTTGTATAGCTGGTTTGACTTTTCAATTAAGCTTTCACTATATTTCTCAATGGATTTCTTCCAAACGAACGTAAATTTATTCGCATTCGCTTCAATCTTTGTACCATCAATAAAAATAGCTTCTTGATCAATAAGTTTTTCTTCAACTAATTGGCAACGGAATTGGACGAAACATTTGCGAATTAAATCTTTCACTTCTGATTGAACACGGAATCGGTTGATTGTGCGGTAGCTTGGTTCATACCCTTGAGCTAACCACATCATACGGATACTATCTTTTAATAGGGCTTCGATTTTGCGTCCAGAGAAGACAGATTGCGAGTAGGCACACAAGATAATTTTAAGCATCATGCGTGGATGATAAGCAGGACAACCCTCATTTCGAAGAAATGGTTCGAATGCTTCTTGCGGGATACTTTCAACTAAATGATGGACATGGAAGGCAATATCATTATTTTGTAATTTTACTTCTAAATCTAAAGGCAAAATTAATTGATTCATGTTATAATCTTTAAACATAAGGACACTTCTTTCTGTTTGGATTTTGTGTGGTAACTTAATTTTAACAAAGAATGTCCTTATTTTTTATTTAAAAATAATCAAAGCCTGTGAAATTTTACTCATAGTAAAAATTCACAGGCTTTTTCAGTTCAGAGGAGGGTTTTGTCCCAGCCCCTTATGATTAATTCAGTTATTATACTCCTTCTCAGTCCCATCAAGAAACTTAACTTCTAGCTCAAACTTTGTGTATTTGATATATCATCCTTGATTTCCGCTTCCAATCCATTGCTTTCACTTTCATAATCCACGTCATATTCCTTATTTTCAGCGTATTCTACATCCAAATCGAAGTTTGTAAAGTTAAATAGATTTTCCTTCGTTTGATCTGTGTTGATTTGGTTATTCGTTCCTTCCTCCTCAACGGGTACTTCTTCAGGAACCTTGGTTACATTTTCATCGTCGGCATTGCAGCCAGTAATAGTTATTAAAAAAAAGATAACAGCCATACTTAATGTTAGTTTCTTCATAGTATATGCTCCTTTTTGTAGATAATAATTACCATTCTAGCTATTTCACGTATTGCTTATACAAGTTTAATTATAAACGGAATCCTCTCTCTTACTTACTCCAAAAGAATCGAGACAAATTATAAAAAACGCTATGTTTCTACAATGAGAAATCATAGCGTTTTTGTTTGCTTTCATTAATTTTGTGGGATTTTTTCGTATACCAAAAACGTATAATCATAAGGATTCTTCTCGTCCTTAATCCCCTGTTCTCTTGAAATAACCTTCCACTTGTCTTTTTCAAACGCTGGGAAATAGGTATCTCCTTCAAATTCTTTATTAATTTCAGTTATGTACAGACGGTCTGAATGTGGTAGGATTTCTTTAAAAATTTCCGCCCCGCCGATTACAAATAGCTCCTGGTCAGTTTGTTGATTCATTTTTACAATTTCCTCGATGGAATGAATCACTTTACAGCCTTCTGCCTTATACGAAGTGTCACGTGTTACGATAATATTTTCACGTCCTGGAAGGGGGCGTCCGATTGAATCATAAGTTTTACGTCCCATAATAATGGTATGCCCCATCGTTACTCTTTTAAAATAAGCTAAATCTGCAGGTAAACGCCATGGTAGATCATTGTTCTTGCCGATTAATTGGTTTCTGTCCATTGCAACTAGTAATGATATCATATATATTCTCCTAACTAAAAAGATCCTAAGGTCGATTATACCTTAGGATCATAGAAATAGGAATTACAATCAAATACGTCTTGGCATATTTGCGCCAGATTTTTAGACCTACAGGAAGTGGGTCATATAGACGTTGCCACAGGATGTGGCGTTCTTAGTCTTTGATTTTACAGCTCGAAAAATCCTTTGAAAAATCGTGGATCCGCCGGAGGCTATAACTTTTTTCAGTCGCTCCAAGCAAATTTGAACACTTTTTTCAGTCCTCCCCACTAATAAAGGTAGGGAATTCTGCTGAATTATGTTATACGGCAACTGGTGCTTTAATAGTTGGATGTGGTTCATACCCAACGATTTCAATGTCATCCATTTCAAAATCAAAAACAGATTTAACTGCAGGATTTAATTTTAATGCCGGGAACGGACGTGGCTCACGACTTAACTGTAAATTCACCTGCTCGATATGGTTTGTGTAAATATGGGCATCTCCAATCGTATGGATAAAATCCCCTACCTCTAATCCACATTCAAATGCGATTAGATGAGTTAATAGAGCATAACTTGCGATGTTGAAGGGGATTCCGAGAAAAAGGTCGCCTGACATGATCTTCGACTAGGTTCGCTAAGCCTAGCCCGTTCACTTATGAACTGCTGTATGTCGCCATACAGATGAGACTATATCACGATCCAATGATGGACCCCTACCATTTCCACCTGCTTAGGTGTACTCCCAAATGGGATAGTCGTTCGGCATTTATGTTTCAATTTGAAACAATTTAGCACGGGATTGTCTTTTGCAAGAGTTTCCCCGTTTAGGTAGGTTTTCTATAGAGATTTCTCCCTAAAGGCGCTCATTTACAAACGCTGATACAACTGACAACTCAATTTCCCATCGGCCACATAGAATTGAAACAGACTGTGACAAGGTGGTAGTGCCATGAATTCAACATCACCCGGATTATATCCGACGACAAGATGACGTCTGCTATCTGGGTTATTTTTAATTTGATTGATGACATTTTTTAACTGGTCAATGGTTTCACCACGTGATGATTCCCACGCTCTCCATTGTTTCCCATAAACTGGACCAAGCTCTCCATATTTTGTAGCAAAGTCATCATCCTCTAAAATACGAGATTTAAACTTGTCCATTTCAGCTTGATACAACTCATTAAATTCGCAGTCAACCAGACTTCGGTTTCCGAAATCCGTCATATCTGGACCTTTGTATTCATCGCTCTCAACCCAATTTTTAAAAGCCCACTCATTCCAGATATTATTGTTATTTTTCAGTAAATATCTGATATTCGTGTCACCTTTAATAAACCAAAGTAGTTCGCTCGCAATTAAACGAAATGGAACTCTCTTCGTCGTTAGCAAAGGGAAGCCTTCACTTAAATTAAAACGCATCTGATAGCCAAAAACTGAAACCGTTCCTGTCCCTGTTCGATCCATTTTTTTCGTACCTTTTTCAAGAACATGCTTTAATAGATCTAGGTACGCATTTTCACCATGTTTCAATAGATTCACTCCTTGCATGAACTTCATTCTACTATATTACTACAAATAGCATTCGAATTCATTGCTGAGTTTTGCTTAATTCACTAAAAAGCTGGTGTGTCATTGGCGCTGCAAGTTTTAATTCTTCTCTTGTCTGATCCGACAGATAATACATTGCAAAGCTTTCTGCGAAATATTCTTCAGGATAATCACTAAAATAAGAACGATCCGGGAATAATTGATTGACTTCCTTTTGCAAAATGGTTAAAAAATTGGGATCATTGCTGATTGTACCAAATACAAAATTATCAATCGAATGGGCCAATTCATGCAACTCTAAATTAATAGAACCATGGCCATTTCCCTTTTCACTAGATCCGATTTTGGCTAGTACAACTTCTGAGCCACCAATTCCCGGAACATCGTCCCAAGTCGGTCCATTTTCACTATAGCCACGCGGCTTTTCTCCTTTTAAATAGGCAGCTGTAGGCTCGTCCGTTAAATTACCTGTAAACAGCTTCAGCACTACACTATTGTCAACCAGTCCTTGCAAGATAAGTTCATCAATATGGTTCACACGTTCAATCATTTTTGCTGCGGCAGACTCATTAAATCTAGTTTCAGGTAATACTATGATGTTTTTTAATTTTTCGTAGTTATTAAGATTCGATGTTTCAGTATATAGTGTGAGAGATTGATAATCTTTTAGTGGAACCCCATGAGGAGACGCTTCACCAGGATGATAGGTAAAACCTACCAGGACAAATAGAAGCGTAAGAATAAACGTTTTTTGCATAAGAATGCTCTCCTTAATCTATGAATAAAATCGTGATGCTAAAGCGCACTCTTCTTTTAAAATGGTAATAATAGTATACCATATTCAGAAATATGAGTCTGCTAGACTAGGAGTGGTAAGTTATTCAAGCAGGAAAAATACGGACAAAAAAAGCAATCCAAAGGAGCGAATAATCGACTTCTGGATTGCTTTTCCTCTTTTATTAACTAAGCCATTTTGGCGGAGTATTTTTATCCCAATAAATTTCACCTAATGTATGATGTGTTTGGAATCCATCATGATGTGTATGGTAGTGGAAGTTAAACCAATAGCCATCCTGTGGTGGATGATCCCTTCTTACATGAAAACGGATAATATCATTCCCAGACGTTTTATCGAAAATATGGAAAATCTTTTCCCCATTTCCACCAGACGGTTGCTCTGAAATCTCAAGATGTCCAAGTTCTTCACTTGGATATTGCTCGGCTAATAATTCAATTACACTTTCAATTTTCGGCAAGATTGCACTACGGAATTCATCTTCAATAACAGGCCCTATTCTACTCCCAAATTTCTCGAAGGATTTTGTTTCAGCCTGTGACATCGCATATGTAACAAAGTTTTTACTGTCATATCCATAATCAGATTCAAAATTGGAATATAGCTTCGACTCAGCATTTTGGTCATTAATCGAATTTAACTTACTTGGCTTATCGGCATCCGCCTGCTGCATAGTGAGAGCCGGTGGTGGCGTTACCAAACCAAGAGTTAAAATAGAAAATGAGACGACTAATGCTTTTCGCAACCATTTTTTCATAACGAAAACGCCCTTTCAACATTTACCCTTATCGTCATTTTAACACAATCTAGCAAAAATTTTTACTATGAAATTAAGAAATCATAAAAAAATAAGGATAAATGCCCATCATGGAAAATCATCAAACCTCCACATTATAAGGACATGAAATACATCCTTCGTAAAATTAAAGTTCATAAAATCCTCAATATTTGATAAAATAGGGATACTATACATATTTGAAAGGTGGATTCGTTAAAATGGATTGGATTTTTGGTATTGCATGTGTTGTTACATTACTTTATTTTATAACTTGTTGTGTGACTGAATAGACAAAACCCGCTTTTTAAGCGGGCTTTATTTTTGTACGAATATGTAATACAACTTTTTAGTTACATCTTTTTCTTTTTCTTGCGTCTAGACGAATCCATTTCTATTCGTCCCGTCTCTTGATTGGTAGTACCTTGTCCCTCTACATCTGCAGAGCCTAATCCGATTGTTGAAGGATCTTTTTTACGTTTTGCCATGTTCATCACCTCCGTACGTTATTTAAAGTATCCAAAGGTGTGGCAAAATATCCTGCATTAACCGAAGGCAGTAATCCCTCTTAAACCTCAATCACTCCGAAATGGAACTTTGCAGTTTTTCGTTTATAAACGGTAAAACCGTACTTTTCAAATTGTTCACTTTTCCAATGATCTTTTAGTACTACTTTTTTCTTCGCAACTCGCTTTGCTGCTTCAATCGCTTCAGGACTTATTGTAGAGTAAATTGCGAAATTACGTAAAGCACTTATCCCTTCTGATTCTTCAATTGTCTCCTCAAACATTGGGTCAAAATACACAATATCAAAGCTATTCGGGGGACAGATTGTTAAAAAGCTTTCATAAGTATCGTGCATCACATCAATTCGAGCCATCGCTTCGTTCATGATCGCATTTCCGGTATCCCAGCTCTTTAACCCTCCCTTTAATAGATAATACAAATACTTGTTTCCTTCAAGGGAGGCTACTTTTCCTGATTCACCCACAACGAAACTTGCTACAATGCTATCCGACCCCAAGCCTAAGGTACAATCTAAAATTGAGTTACCTTGGGTAAGTTCTGATGCTTGAATAAAGGGATCATGCTCCCCCTTCATGATTCTTTTCATGCGAAACATAGCAGAGTTCGGATGGAAGAATAGTGGCTCATCACCATGAGAAGGATAGATTTCAATTCTATTTTTTCCCACAACAAGAACATCTTCGTTGGTTTGTTCTTGTATCTTTGCGATAGAACGCTTTTTCCTCTCGATAAAAGAAACATTGAGTTCCAATGCAGTTTTTTTCGCCAACTCAATCATCTCATCATTTGTTCTTCCTGCTGTCGTTACAACCATATAATCACCTATTTGAACAAAAAAGGATGTCGCAGTGACATCCTTTTTGAACTTCTATTTTTAGCAATGCTTATTTAATGCGGAAGTTATGTTTTCCATGATTGCTTCCATTGAATTTGATTCAATTTCATGTCTTGGAATGAAGTGAACAACTTCCTTGCCCCTTAATAAGGCCATGGATGGAGATGATGGCTCGATGCCTTCAAAATACTCTCTCATCTTTGCTGTTGCGTCTTTATCTTGACCTGCAAAAACAGTTACAAGGTGGTCTGGTTTCTTCTCGTTATTAAGAACTGCTTGAGTAACTGCAGGTCTTGCAAGTCCAGCAGCACAACCACATACAGAATTTACTACAACTAATGTAGTACCTTCTGTTTTTTCCATGAAGTTTTCTACTTCTTCTTCTGTTTGAAGCTCTTCAAATCCAGCAACAACAAGTTCTTGGCGCATCGGCTTCACAATTTGCTTCATATATTCATCATATGCCATTGACATATAAATCCCTCCCAATTCCAATTCAAATTCGATAAACTTAGCATACTATAGATGACCAAGCAAAATCAATTTTCAAACATCCAATCAATATCAATGTTTTTTATATTCTGGAGTTAACCCCCAGAATGTTTAATGAAACACGGATGAAACCCAATTAGTTATTTCGGCTTTCGGTCATTTGCTTCCATACTGAACCTTTTGCTTCTTCTCCACCCTCGATTCGTTCGATGGCTAATTTGATTTGCATTTTCACTTCGAATTCCGGGTCATTTTCAGCGGCTTTTAGAGCATCTAATGCAGAATCGTCTCCAACCTCAAATAAAAACATTGCTGCGCGCCATCTTACAAGCTTACTCGGATCCTTCAATGCCTCACACATTGCTTCCATTGCAGCAGGGTCACCGATATCTGATAAACAATCACCTGCTGTTCTTCTAACAGTAACAGACTTATCCTTTAAAGCCTCATACAAATAAGGTAACACTGAAGGCTTTTCAATCATCCCTAAATACACAGTTGCTAAACGACGAATAGACGGTTTTTCATCTTTCAATGCTTTAGCAAGGACAGGAATATCCTCCTCTTCTGGATCCATTTGTTCGAGACTTGCATAGCGTTTTGTCCATTCAGGATCCTCCAACATCTCCAAAGTAACTTTATAGGATTGTCTTTTTTGGATAGTTGGAGCAGAAGTTTGCTCTGAAATCTGTTTAACAATGCGGTCAAGTCTATCTTTGGGATATGCAGCAGCTAGCTCATCGACAACCTCTTTCCCTATTTCTTCATGATTGCCATATCGAACACCTTGTTCCTTCCATTCTCTTTCTAACACAACATTACCTGAAACCTCTTGTGCACGTAGCAATGCTTCCCGAAAAACATCAGGTAATCCAAATCGGAATTCCTGTTCACCGTCATGAAGCTTAACCTGCATTGGAAGACCTTTGTACATTTGAACAAAAACCTTTACTTCTCCAAAATGCTCATCCAGCTTTGGAGCTTCGTTTTCGCCTTCTACGACAACCTCCCCAAAAACCTTTCGAACCTTTGGCAGCAGCTCCTGCCAGTCATACTTCGCATTTCGTTCAACCGCTAGGAAATCTGCTACATGATAGACTCCTTTAATACCCTCTATTGCCAATATTTCTTTAATTAGAGGTGGTGCTTGATCTATATTTTCTTTCTTATAATTATTGCTTTTCCCCTTTGGTAGTTCCTCGTCTAAAATGATTTTCATTGTATTCGGACTAGGTGTTGGTTCAATTGATTTAATTTTCACATCTACCGCTCCTTCTCCTACTGAGTATACTATCGTAATTGTAGCACACGAAATAACAATATATCCATTGTGAGAACTTATATTACCGATTAGTCCTTGTCTTATTTTAGCGCTTTAGTACTAATTATCCGAACTTATGTCATAATGACTTATTTGACTCAATATCATAAATGTGTGTTCATTAAGAGTTGTTTTCGCTTTTGTTGTACTAAGGATTGGAAAAAGTAATACATTTTTTAAGTGAGTTATCGTACTCAACTCAAATCCATAGCCTTTCTCTACAACAAACTTTCGAAAACTATACTATTTTGCTTTCGCAAACACCAAGGAGGTCTTCTATGAAAAAAAGCTATGGAACACGCGAAGCCATTGTCGTGACATCTCTAGCTGCTGGATTTTTCTTCGGCTCCCCACTCGCAGCTGATGCAACTGAAAAGCAGAATTTGGATCCATTACTAGATAAAAACTATCAATTCGATACAAATCAGGAATTACGCTATGGTCATACCGGATATCCAGTCCGTTTTCTTCAATTCGAATTACATAAATTAAATTTTTATTATGAAACAATCGATGGTCACTATGGAGAAACTACTCAAGAAGCTGTAAAGAGATTTCAAGAATTATATGATTTGAAGGTTGACGGAATTGCTGGAGAAGTAACATTAGAGAAATTAAATGAAGTCATCATACAGCCAAAGCCCCCTTTCTACTCTGTTGGTGACGAGGGGCCTGAGGTCAAACAGCTACAATCCAAATTACACAAATTAAACTATTATAGTGGTTTAGTAGATGGGAAGTTTGAATCCGTCACGGAGGCAAGCGTGAAGGCATATCAAAAAAAGTTCAACCTAGAATCAAACGGGCTTGCCACTGACGAAACAATCGATCACATTATGAAAAACAAAAATGTCAGGGGGCTAACCATTAAAAAAGTAACTGTGGTTACAGCTCAGACACTGCCAAATTCGACTAACAAAACGGATGAAACCGCCGTTGAACCAATTGAAACACCGCCAGTTGATGGCAGTGTGATATCTATTGCAATGGATTACATGGGGGTTCCATATGTCTGGGGTGGAACGTCACCAAGTGGATTTGATTGTAGTGGTTTTTTACAATATGTGTTTGCGCAAAAAGGAGTTAACATCCCACGAACTGTTACTGGTATATGGAATCAAGGTACGAGTGTGTCGGCACCAAGTGTTGGGGACTTAGTCTTTTTCCAAACCTATAAACCAGGTCCATCACACGCTGGTATTTATCTTGGCGACAATAAATTTATCCATGCCGATTCCACCGATGGTGTAAGTATTGATGAAATGACGATCAACTACTGGCAATCACGCTATTTAGGTGCGAAAAGATTATAATTTCTTTTAATTGGGGTTAACCAACAACTGGAAAAACTGTAGCCTCCAGTTGGGAAACGTTTCAAACGGGGATGAAAAATGTAATAAATACCCATTTGCGTATTATTTTCAAGGCAAAATGTGATAAAAGCATTCGAAAATAAGGAATGCGTATGCTTTTATATAAATTTGCGGTATAAAGGCATTCGTATGATCCAATAAATGGAATAAATCGTTTTAAAATCGATATGAAATGTAATAATTATCCATTTGTGCATCATTTTTTAATAAAAAAGCAATAAAAGCATTCGAAAATAAGGAATGCGGATGCTTTTATATAAATTTGCGGTATAAAGGCATTCGCAAGATCCAATAAATGGAATAAAACGTTTTAAAATCGATATAAAGTGTAATAATTATCCATTTGTGCATCATTTTTTAATAAAAAAGCAATAAAAGCATACGCAAAAAAGGAATGCGTATGCTTTTATTTAAATTTGCAGGATACAGGTATACGAAAGATCCAATAAATGGTAGTAATCGTTTTAAACGCGATGAAAAGTGTAATAAATATCCATTTGCGTATCGTTTTCAAGCCAAAATGTGATAAAAGCATACGAAAATAAGGAATGCGGATGCTTTTATTTAAATTTGCAGGATAAAGGCATACGCAAGATCCAATAAATGGTAGTAATTGTTTTAAACGCGATGAAAAGTATAATAAATATCCATTTGCGTATTATTTTCAAGGCAAAATGTGATAAAAGCATTCGAAAATAAGGAATGCGTATGCTTTTATATAAATTTGCAGGATAAAGGCATACGCAAGATCCAATAAATGGTAGTAATTGTTTTAAACGCGATGAAATGTGTAATAAATATCCATTTGCGTATCGTTTTCAAGTCAAAGTGTGATAAAAGCATACGAAAATAAGGAATGCGGATGCTTTTAGCTAAACTGACAGTATAAAGGCATTCGCAAAGCCCAATAAATGGAATAAATCGTTTTAAAATCGATATGGAATGTAAAAATTAACCATTTCCGTATTATTTTTAAATCAAAAAGGAATAAAAGCATACGCAAAAAAGGAATGCGGATGCTTTATTTAAATTTGCAGTATAAAGTCATTCACAAAACCAAAAAAAGATAATTTGGATATCAAAATCAAAAAAGATTATATTTTAAAACCAAATATGATGCCTAGCCTCTCTTCTTAGTCATTGACAAGTTCAGATAGTTCTGCCCATCTTTCAAGTAAGTGATCCAGTACTTCTGATTCCTTTGCATGATCATCCATTGCCTGCTGTGCCTTTTGGTAATCACTTCCTGCTTCTTCAATTTCTTTAACAAGTGCTGCAACCTTTTCCTCTTGGGCCTCAATCTTCCCCTCAATTTCATCCCATTCAAGCTGATCCTTGTAGGAAAGCTTCTTTTTCTTTGGTTTCGGCGTCTCTTGTGCAGGTGTTTTTTCGATTTTTTCTTTTTGTACTGTCTTCGCAGCCTCAATTGAATTTTTCTCAAGGTAATCTGAGTAATCTCCAAAATACGTTGAAATTTGGTGCCCCTCTTCAAAAATTAACAGTTGGTCTGTCACTTTATCTAAGAAATATCGGTCATGCGAAACAGTGATTACAACACCAGGGAAGTCCTCTAAATAATCCTCTAATACTGTCAATGTATGAGTATCCAAATCATTCGTAGGCTCATCCAGTAACAACACATTTGGCTCACCCATGATAATTTTCAATAAATACAAACGTCTTCGCTCCCCGCCAGAAAGCTTGCGAATCGGTGTACCATGGGTATGCATTGGGAATAAAAACCGCTCTAGCATTTGCGCTGCTGATATCATTTTACCATCAAGGGTATGAATCATTTCCGCCGTTTCTTTAATATACTCAATCATTCGTTTGTTAAGATCCATATCTATGCTTTCCTGAGTATAGTAGCTGAGCTTAACTGTTTGTCCAATCTCGATTTCGCCCGTATCTACAGGAATTTGACCTGCAATGATATTTAATAATGTGGATTTCCCGCTTCCATTTCGTCCAACAATTCCGATTCGGTCACCCGGTTTTACAAGTAAATTGACATCCTCTAAAATCTTCGTGTCACCAAAACTCTTTGAAACATTTTTCAATTCAATAACTTTTTTACCTAGTCGGCTACCACCAACTGAAATATCAAGCGAATCCGTATTTATTGTCTTTTTTGCATTTTCAATTTCCTCAAAACGCTGAATCCGTGCTTTTTGCTTTGTTGTTCTCGCTTTAGCACCACGACGAATCCAAGCAAGTTCACGTCTATATAGGTTTTGTCGCTTTAGTTCAGATGCTTGCTCCTGTTCCACTCGTACCGCTTTTGCCTCTAAGAAGCTACTATAGTTTCCGGTATAGGTGTATAGCCTTCCTTCATCAAGCTCAATAATTCGGTTCGTCACACGGTCTAAGAAATAACGATCATGCGTAACAACCAGTAGTGCTCCGTTGTATTTTGCGAGATAGTCTTCTAACCACTTAATCGTATTGTAATCTAAATGGTTGGTTGGCTCATCCAAAATGAGTAGGTCCGGAACTTCAATTAAGCTTTGAGCTAATGCCACCCGCTTCTTCTGGCCACCTGACAGTTCCATCACGTCCTGAGAAAAATCGATAATTCCAAGCTTTGATAATACAGCTTTTGCGTTGGAGTTTGCCTCCCACGCATTTGCGGCATCCATTTTTTGTTGCAGGTCGTATAGTTTCTCTTGATACACTGTATTCATCGAATCTTTTTCAATCTGAAGCATCGCTTCCTCATATTCTTTTAACAGCCGGAGGAGCGGCGTATTGCCTTGGAATACTTGGTCAAGAACCGTATTCCCTTGAGTAAATTCAGGTTGTTGCGGTAAATAGCTAATTGTATATCCCTTTGAATGAGTAATCTCGCCGCGGTCAGCCTCTTCTACACCTGCAATGATTTTTAATAACGTCGATTTTCCGGTTCCATTCACACCGATTATACCGATTCGCTCATTATCTGTAATGCTGAATGAGATTTCCTCGAACAATGTTTTTTCAGCATAGCTTTTTGCTAAACCCTCAACCGTTAAAAGCCTCATAACTGTCCATTCCATTCTTTATAAAATTGATCAAGAAACGCTGTCATGAAATCATGACGTTCCTTGGCTGCTTTTTTTGCTGCATTTGTATTAAGAGTATCTTTTAATTTTAATAATTTTTCATAAAAATGATTGACTGCTGTGGATTTATCGTTCCGGTACTCTTCCTTTGTCATGCTTTCACGAAAAGGGAGTGCTGGGTCATAGATTAAATCACCGTGCGCCCCTGCATAAGCAAAGGTTCTTGCAATTCCAATTGCACCAATCGCATCTAATCGATCAGCATCTTGAACAACCTTGCCTTCAATTGTTTTCATTGGCGGTCTACTGCCACCCTTAAAAGACATTGTTGAGATGATTTCAATGATTTCCTCTTGTTCAGACTCAGTTATTTGTATAGATGAAAGCCAGTTCCGTACTTTCATGTGGCCTTCCTCTTCTGATTTGTTTAATTTCTCGTCTGCCACATCATGTAATAATGCTGCCATTTCTACGACAAATAAATTGGCATTTTCTTCTTCACCAATTTGCAATGCTGCTTTTCTGACGCGTTCTATATGCCACCAATCATGACCACTGCTATCATGTTGCAAAATATTTTTCACAAAAGTAGTTGTTGCTTCAATTATTTTCTGCTGATCCATCGTATCCTCCACTACCATCAATATCGTAACCATTGTATCATATTCTAGCGCCAACTAAACTGTCGCGCACTACAAAACACATGCATAAACTAAAAAAACCAGAGTAAACTCTGGTAATTTGAAAGGTGGTAAATAAATATGTATTATCCTGAAGGTTTTAATCGGGAAATTGGCACTGCATGGTTTGGACGTCATGTTGTATTAATAACGTGTAATCCCGCTACAAATCAATTTTTACAACTCCATAAGAGCCTTCATGCTCCTACTGAACCACCACATCCAAATTGTGCAGAAACAATCTCCCAATTCTTAAGTATTGGGTACAATATCGCAGCCATTGCCCCCCTATCTCATAACGAAGTACAATACATCCTAGTTAAATAGATTATTTATTCATCCAACTAATCCCAATGGTATTTTCACCAGCATGTACGCCAATCGCAACACCAAGTGGGTAAGCATTAATCGAAATATTGTCTGGCGCAAATTCCCGGATGTGTTGCTCCCATTCCTTAGTCTTAGAATCGTCCAAGCCATATAAAATATAGACCTCATCCACATGATTTTTCGCGATGGCATCCTTTAAATAACCTAGTATTTTACTTGTTGCTTTATTTTCAGAGCGTACTTTTTCTTTTACAGAAAGCGCACCATCGTTAATTTGGATGACTGGCTTAATTTGAAGCATGCTCCCAAGGAAATATTGGGCCGTGTTCATTCGTCCACTTCGGTGCAGTTGTTCTAAACTTCCGATAATGACATAGGTTTCTAATTTCTCAGCCAAATCCACAATTTGTTCTTCAACCTCTGCTACGGTCCCACCCTCCTGTAAAAGCTTCATCCCTTCTTTCATTAATTTTGTCATCGGATAGGTAAGGATTTTTGAATCAATGACTGTTACTGGAATATTTACTAATTCTGCAGCTTGTCTTGCTGACGAAACGGTTCCACTTAATTTTTCCGAGATATGCAACGAGATAATCTCATCATAATTTTCTTCAAGACTATTATATAATTCTACAAAGCTTCCAATGGAAGGCTGTGATGTTTTTGGGATGGTCTTTGCCGTTTTCAATCGTTCAAAAAATTGAGCAGGAGTAATCGTAACTCCATCAAGATATTCTTCCTCATCGAAAAAGACCGTCATTGGAATCACAAAAATATCCTCATGGTCCAAAAGTTCCTCATCTAAAAATCCTGTACTATCTGTGACCCATGCAATTTTCCCCATAAAATCGCCCCCTTAACAAATACCATTATCACTATATTACTATATATGCTCTTACTATATCATAAAAAACACTAAATTATCAGAAAATTTAATCCTTTAGTTGTAAAAAAAAGGATATTTTCGTAAACTTTGTTGCTTTTTGATTCGATTATGCAAGGGAACTCCTGCTAGATAAGCGAGCCAGAAGAGACCCCGCAGGAGCAGCAGCGACGTGTCCAGTTTCAGCGGCTAGAAACTCGAGAAATTTCAACCCCTCCTTCAGAGGCAAAATACGCCTCTTTTTCGGAGTCTCAGACGCACAGGACGTGCTAGTGCCGACTTCGCCACAGGACGTGGCGCTTTAGTCGGCCAATTTTCTCGTTTCTGTGCAAGCCACCTCCACATTTCGTTGAGGAGGCTTGCGGATCGCCGCGGAAATCAAGTACCAGGAGCCAAAATCACCCTACATATAAAAGCAACAATCTTTTAGAAAACAGCCTAAAAAAAAGAGGCTAGATTGCCCCTAAGCAGTAGCAGTATGTAGTTGATGAATCGTCTTAATGATATAGTCAATCATTTCAAGTAAATCATCTATATGATCTTCTTGAATTAATCGGTGAAAAGTAATTTTACTATTGTTTGTATATTGATTTCTCGTACCATATTGAAAAGAAATTTCCTGTTCGATTTCCCTTTCGTCACCCCAAATAGTGGTTAATACTCGATCAATACTTGGGCAAACATCCAGCGATTCGAGTTTAAAAATAAACCCTATTTCCAAATGACACCCTGGTTTACTATCATCAAGGCTTCGTAGTTCAGTAACAAGATTATCAAGGTCAACTTTCAAATTAATATAGGCTTGAATTTTATCAATCGTTTTATCCTTAAAGGTAATGCGATAATGCCTACCCATTTTCGCCATTTCCACTTGATCCTGACGATCAGTAATCAAGAGTTGTCCTTCTAGATCTAAATCATAAAGGGCTCCCTCAATTACAACCTTTAGGTTTTCAAATACGGTTGGATCAAACATAAAATATACCTTCCTTTTTGGTATAAAGGGGGAAATCCCCCTATCATTATCTAAAATAAGCCTACAGCTTTTCCGTCTTCAGAAACATCCATATTAAGTGCTGATGGCTTCTTTGGTAGCCCAGGCATCGTCATGACATCACCCGTTAGAGCTACAATAAATCCAGCGCCGATAGATGGTCTAAATTCACGTATAGTAATGGTAAAATCCGTTGGTCTTCCGAGCAATGTTGGATCATCTGAAAGGGAGTATTGAGTTTTCGCCATACAAACTGGAAGATTGCTCCACCCGAATTTTTCAAAATCAATCATTTGTTTTTTCGCTTTATTCGAGAACTCAACATCTTTTGCCCCATAAACAGTTTTAGCAATTGCCTTTACTTTCTCTTCAATTGAAGCAGATAATTCGTAGATTGGGGCATAGTGATTTTCACCATTTTCGATTGTATCGAGTACCTTCTTAGCAAGCTCCACTCCACCTTCGCCGCCTTTTTCCCAAACTTCTGTAAGTGCAACAGGATAAGAGTGTTCCGCACACCAAGATTCGATTTTTTCAACTTCTTTTTCAGTATCCGTAACGAAACGGTTAATCGCCACTACAAATGGCAATCCGAAAGCTTGAATGGTTTCAATATGTTTTTGAAGATTCTCTAAACCTTTCGCTAAAGCTTCCACATTTTCTTCAGTTAAATTTTCCTTTTTAACGCCACCATGCATTTTTAAAGCTCGGTTAGTTGCAACAATCACAACTGCCTTTGGCTTAATTTCTGCATATCTTGCTTTAATGTCGAGGAACTTCTCGGCTCCAAGATCAGCACCAAAACCACCCTCTGTTAACACATAATCAGCTAATTTCGCCGCCATTTTTGTGGCAATTACACTATTACAGCCATGAGCGATATTAGCAAAAGGGCCACCGTGAATAAGAGCTGGTGTGTGTTCGAGTGTTTGAACTAAATTTGGTTTAAGAGCATCCTTTAATAAAAGGGTAAGCGCGCCCTCTGCTCCTAGGTCTGCTGCTGTGACCGGTTGTTTATGTATATTATAAGCCACTACTATTTTTGATAGTCTTCGCTTCAAATCTTGTATGTCTGTTGCTAGACAGAATATCGCCATAATTTCTGATGCAACGGTAATATCAAATCCATCCTCACGAGGCACACCTTGAGTAGGTCCTCCCAGCCCTACTACAACATTTCGTAGCGCACGGTCATTTAAATCAACAACGCGCTTCCATGTGACACGTCTGACATCAATTTGAAGTTCATTTCCTTGATGAATATGGTTGTCAATTAATGCAGATAGTGTGTTATTTGCAGTTGTAATCGCATGAAAATCTCCTGTAAAATGCAGGTTGATGTCCTCCATTGGGATCACCTGTGAATATCCGCCACCCGTTGCACCGCCTTTAATTCCCATCGTTGGTCCTAGGGATGGCTCTCTCATCGCAACCATTGCGCTTTTTCCAAGTTTAGCAAGTCCTTGTCCAAGTCCAACAGTGACTGTCGATTTTCCTTCCCCCGCCGGCGTAGGATTAATGGATGTTACGAGGATGACTTTACCATCCTTTTTTTGTTCAAGACGCTTCATCACGTCTAAGGAAATTTTTGCTTTGTAATGACCATAGGGTTCTAGTTCTTCTTCAAGTAAATCTAACTGTTCTGCAATTTCCTTAATTGGCTTTAACTCAGCCTCTTGAGCAATTTCAATATCAGACTTATACTTTGTTGATAAACTCATGCACAATACCCCCAAGACAATTTTAGTGAACAAACTTCCCATACTCCTATATCTTACCTTATTTGATACATCGGTATAAAGTGAAACTTCTATTTTTATCCCTTACTCTTTAGTGCATAAAACAAGTAAAGATTTTTTATTTGATATTCCTGTGTGAATTGTTGTAAAATTTCAATTATAAGAAACTAGGAGATGATAGGATTGCCAATTAATATCCCTCATGATTTACCTGCAAAAGAAGTATTAGAATCTGAAAATATATTTGTAATGGATGAAGATCGTGCTTACAGTCAAGATATTCGTCCACTTAATATAGTAATCTTAAACATTATGCCAGAAAAAGAACGAACAGAAACCCAGCTCCTTAGACTACTTGGAAACTCCCCATTACAACTGAATATTACATTGTTATTCCCAGAAACGCATGTTGCTAAAAACACGGGAAAGAATCACCTTGATAAATTTTACACATCCTTTTCTGCCATTAAGCACAGAAAGTTTGATGGGATGATCATAACTGGTGCACCGATTGAGCACCTTTCGTTCGAGGATGTGAACTATTGGGAAGAGCTAAAGGAAATTATGGATTGGACGAAAACCAACGTAACCTCGACATTACATATTTGCTGGGGTGCACAAGCGGGGCTTTATTATCATTATGGGGTTAAAAAATACCCGCTATCTGAAAAATGTACGGGTGTGTTTCACCACCATTTAGTTAATAAGGATGTGAAATTGGTTCGCGGCTTTGATGATTTATATTATGTACCGCATTCCCGGTTTACTGAGGTAAAACTTGAGGAAATTGAAAATACTGAAGAATTGACACTTTTATCTTTTTCAAATGATGCAGGTGTGTGCCTAGTTGCTTCAAAAGACGGAAAACATATTTTTCTTACTGGCCATCCTGAATATGATGTTAATACGTTAAAAGAGGAATATGAACGTGACCTCGCTAAAGGTAAAGTCATTATTCCTGTTAATTATTTTCCAAACAATGACCCGGCCAATCCACCGGTTCACAGCTGGAGATCACACTCTTATCTATTGTTTGCAAATTGGCTCAATTATTATGTTTATCAAGAAACTCCATATGACTGGGAATAATAGAAGGTATCTCGGACTCGAGATACCTTTTCTTACGCTTTTTTTAAAATAAACACCCACATAAACGATAATGCTTGTTTTAGTTCTTTGGGTAATCCCTTCGTTGTTTCGATTTTCACAGCATCCTTATAAACAGGCTGACCATCAACTACTCGCCAGCCATTTTCAGATGCCAATTGCTCAAATTCCCAAGGCATCATCGTATTTTGGATGACGGTATCCCCGTACAAGCGTTGATATGCATGTTGCCTTGGTCCTGCCGTAGGACCTAATAGCCCAACACAAAAGATACCTCCTGGTTTTGTCACACGCCTGATTTCGTTAATTGCTTGTAGTGGTTGCTCTGTCCACTCAATTGAGTTAATTGCCATGATTCCTGAAAAAGTTTCATTCTCAAAAGGTAGATTTGTCAAATCACCTTGTGTAAATGAAAGGTTTTCAGATTGACTTCTATTATTGGCTTTTTCAATCATCTCAGCTGAAATGTCAACCCCAACTACTTGAAACCCAAGCTCAGAAAGTAAATATGACCCGTAACCGTCACCACAGCCTGCATCCAAAATATGAGCTTTATCCGCTAGGTGCTTTGAAAAAAAAGGAATAATTGTGGAGCGGCTTCCGGAATTCCACATATCTTGACTTTGCTTACTCCAAAAGTCAGCACGACCATCCCATTGCTTTTCAGCTTCCTTATGCCATCTGAAATCGCCCATCCTGTTCACCCTCTCTAACTTATAGATGTTCTTTAAGATTATATTCCCGTAATAGTCCTTCTAATTTAATTGCTTTGCCAATATCACCTTTCATTTTTAATTTCCCTGTCATAAAAGCAGCAGTTCCACCTAGTTTTCCTATTAAGAAATTTTTAAAGTTTACTAGTGATAAAATTAGCGTGCAATCTGCCCCTTCAGTAGCCTCTGATATCTTTGCCTGACCACCTTCGACCTTAAGTTGAAAGATTGCTTCTTCATTTCCCGTAATATTAAACTGATAAATCACATTAAGACCTTCAATAGGTCCCGGGTTTTGGTTAATCACTTCTTCTATTCTTTGCATCAATTCAGATAATGTGTAACTCTCAATACCATTTGTCATGTTAGCATCCTCCCAAATATTTTTAATTATTAACATTGAGTACGAAATCGTATTCCTTCTACAGAAATAGATTATTCCTGCATTCCAAGATTCACAAATGCAGAAATAACGATTCGGTTTAACAATCTAGATATCCCCTCAAAATCAATTGTCTCTTCTTCATTGTTAAAAAAGTTTTGCATAATGACTTCATTAATTGCACCAACCATTGCTTGGGCCACGATTCGCATTTCTATCTTTGAAACAGTTTTCGGCAGCTCTGCCTGAACTGTTTGCAGAATAATTGATGCAAACACTTGGTGAGACCTTTGGCGCACCATTTCAACATTCCGCGACACTCCAACTGATTCAACCAATAATATTTGTGCAACATGTTTATTTTCAAAACAAATTTGGATATACCGATTAATCCCAGCAAACGCTTTGTAAGACATGCTTTCTTCTAGTGAGATTGCTAGTTTCACTTCCTCAGACATTTCGTTGCCAAGCTGTTCAAACAAAGCAACCATGATATCTTCCTTACTTTTAAAATGCTGATAGAAGGTTGTCTTTGAAACTCTCGCCATTTCGACAATTTCAAGTACAGATGTCTTTTGATACCCCATTTCTGTAAATAGCCTAAGTCCAGCAAATAAAAGTTTTTCTCTTGCCTCTATCGGCATTTCCTTTACAAATAACAAATCAATCCATCCATTCTTTTAGTACGTGTACGTATCAAGCATTCTTTTCTATTATACAACCTGGTTATATATGGTTCAATCCAGTTTTTTGAAAATTTTAAAAAAAGGAGAAAAGGCATATTGCCTTTTCTCTTACATTTTAATTATTATTTAGTATTTTTGCCGGAAATTCAAATTCTATTTTTCCTGTTTGGTCATTCCATTTAAGATATGCATCAAATGTTTTGCTATCTTTTTTAAATCCTTTTATTAAATTAGTTTTATTTGCTGAAAGTAATTTTTGAATATTTGTTTTCGTAATTGTTTTACCTAAGATTTTTCCTGAAATTGTGAATTGGCAGCCTTTTGTTTTATAGTTTGCACAACCATAAAATTTACCTTTATTGATAACCTCACCACCACATTTTTTACAGGTTCCTACAACTGTTCCGATGTCTTTTTTATTATACGAGCTGTTTTGGGAACTAACATTTTCTATCTTGATATTTGAGAAATCCCATGTATCACTTTGTACTTTTGCATCATCCACAATTTTTTGAGAAAGCTTCTTCGTCTGAATCATAAATGATGCAGGCGAAGCTTTCCCTTGTCCTATTTCATGAAGACGCTGTTCCCATTTCGCTGTCATTTCAGGAGATGCAAGGATTTTTTCACCAATCACATCGATTAATAGAATCCCTTTTTCTGTTGCAAATACTTGGTTTTTCTCTACCTTAATATAGTTCCGTTGTTTTAACATAGTGATAATACCCGCGCGTGTTGCTTCGGTGCCAAGACCTTCTGTTTTAGCAAGAATTTTCTCTAACTCATCATTGTCAATATGCTTACCAGCCGTCTTCATTAAGGTAATCAACTGTCCTTCAGTATAGCGTTTCGGCGGCTGTGTTTTCCCTTCTTTTGTGTAACTGTTTTCGACTACCCCTGCTTCGTCCTTTTCTAGGGGTGGCAAGATTACATCCTCATCCTTTGAATTATCCTGGAAGAGTACCTTTCTCCACCCTTCCTGAAGCATTACCTTTCCCTTTGTTACAAATTCAGCACGTTTATCCACTAAAGTTTTTACGGTTGTATAGTTAAAAATAGCAGGCTTATAGTGCGCGGCAATCAAACGTTTAACGATTAGATCGTAAATCTTCTTCTCATCACCGGATAGCTTTTCAGGATTCGGAACCTGCTCAGTTGGAATAATTGCATAGTGATCAGTCACTTTTTTCTCATTAACGTAACGTGAATTATTCATTATTGACACATTAGGTGTTGGAAAAAAATCCTTGTAGTCTCCCAGTTTATTAAGCTTTGAAAAAATTTCTGGAATTGTCTGTGCTTCCCCTTTTGTTATATAGCTTGAATCCGAACGGGGATAGGAAATAATCCCTTTTGTATATAGACTTTGTGCGACATCCAATGTTTTTTTTGGTGAGAATTTAAACGCTTTGTTTGCGGTTGCCTGAAGACTCGACAAATTAAATAGTAAAGGAGGCTGATATTCTTTCTTCTCTATTTCCACTTCAGCAATTTCCGCAGGCTTATCCCGACAAAAAGCCGCAATCCTCTCAGCCATGTCTTGTGAAGAAAGCCGTGATTCATTATCTTTTATCCATTTCCCCTCATAGTGCTTACCATTCACTTGGAACTTGGCAAATACCTCCCAAAATGGCTCAGATTTGAAATTAGCAATTTCTTTTTCACGTTTAACAATCAAAGCCAAAGTAGGAGTTTGAACTCTTCCTGCTGAGAATACATCAGATACTCCTTTTTGCTTCAGCAGTAATGTGTAGACTCTAGATGCATTCATCCCAACAATCCAATCTGCACATGCCCTAGCCTTCGCTTCATAGTATAGATTCCTAGTATCCTCCTCCATTAATAGATTTTGAAATCCATCATTCACAGCTTTTTCCGTTAAAGATGAAATCCATAATCGTTTTATCGGCTTACTTACATTGGCCATTTCAATAATATTACGGATAATTAGTTCTCCCTCACGTCCAGCATCACCTGCATGAATGATTTCCGTTACTTCAGTTTTTCGAAGGAGATTTTTTATAATGGTAAACTGTTTCCATTTTGACTTCATGACCCGATATGAGAATTGGTCGGGGATGAGAGGGAGTGTTTCAATTCTCCATTTTTTCCAGGCAGGATTATATTCTTCGGGTGGAAGCAACTCACAAATATGACCGACTGCCCATGTAAAGTAAGCACCCTTAGGAAATATTGGATCTGGCGAAACCTCAATAAACCCTTGAGATTTTTTACTCCTAAATGGAGCAGCAAGCTTCATCGCTTGGTCTGGTTTTTCCGCGATAATAACCTTCATTTTATTCCTCTTTTCAATTACACTACTATGATTATTTTATCAAAACTTTAGGATTCATAGAAATACAGATTTTGGTGGGAGAATATGAGAGACAGATAGGAGGGATAATTAAAGTTAAAAAACCATTCAAGATGGTTTTTTAACTTCATTTATTTGGAGATACATATGCAATGGTTCGACAATATGATGGATAGAGATAACAGTTAAATCACCATGCTGTACCGTGCCTACTGCAAGGCGTCGTTGATCATCCTCGACTATGAAAGGAGTTTCATGATCTGCAGACATTATACTTTCACATATGGATAATATTTTTTTATACAAAAAATCCTTATTGACCTTGGTGCTATTCGAATTTGAGGTAAACCTGATAATGATTTCTTTCCCATTGTAATTGTGTCTAAACATAATAGTAGCCTCCATCCAACAGTAATGATAAAACGCTTTCAATTTCATGTTTTTTGAAATATGAATCGATAATCGTATTGGACACCTCAAACTTTTCTTTCTATCATTATATCAAATAATGGAATTTCTTCAATAATTATTCGAATATACAAAAATATTTAAGAATTTTAACATTTCCCCTCTTCTTTGTCACAAATATCTTCCAATAATACGTAAAAAACCCTTTATTCCCTTGACTTAACACGATTTAGGTTGTATATTAATATCATCATTTAGCTAGTAGTTAAGTATTTTTTTTACAATATTATTATTTTTAAAGATACATAAATATGTAGCTAATTGATAAAATTTTTACGATGCACGGTTGTGCCGAAGGTTTAGGAGGAAAAGCATAATGCAAAACGGTAAAGTAAAATGGTTTAACAATGAAAAAGGATTTGGCTTCATCGAAGTTGAAGGCGGAGACGATGTATTCGTACACTTCACAGCTATCCAAGGTGAAGGTTACAAATCTTTAGAAGAAGGTCAAGAAGTTTCTTTCGAAGTTGTTGAAGGAAATCGTGGACCTCAAGCTGCAAACGTTGTAAAGCTATAATTCTTACATTTTAACTTAACAATGTGAAACCAAGGCTGATTTTTTATCAGCCTTTTCTTTGGGGCTGTCCCATAAGTCCTAAAAAATAAGGCAAGGGAGAAAAACGAGTCGTTTTTCTCCCTTGCCTTTTCGAGTTGTTCGATTTTTCTCTGAAAGTAGCTGGCGGATGCCTGCTACTTTCAGTATGTTGTGGGCTAATGCCACAATCCCAAACTCGACATTCACTTTGTTGAGTCCCCTCAATGAAAATCTGCGGAACGACCGATTGCCCTTGATGTGACCGAACACACTTTCTACTTCTACTTTACGTTGAGCGTAGATAGCGGTCTTTTCTTCACATTCAAGGGCTGCTTTGGCCTTTGCTTTCATTTCTTCAAAAATTGTATTCCAATGAACTTGTCGATTGCCTTTTGCTTTAGTGCATTGTGCTTTAAGAGGGCAATCTGTACAATCCTCACATTCATATATTTTGAAGCTTTGCTCATAGCCAGACTGATTCTTTTTGTTTTGATATTTTTTAAATGTTACATTCATTCCATTCGGGCAAATAAAACAGTCATCTTCTTCAACATAGGTCCAGTTTTTCGCATTTTTAATGTCTTTCTTGTATTTGCGTGTTTGTTCCTGTACATAGCTCCCATAAGGAATAAGAAACTCAAATCGTTGCTCTTTCTCTTCCCCAACGCTATAGACATAATTCTCTTCACTACCATATCCTGCATCTGCACTCACTACTTTAGGCATGGGCAGAGAAGAAGCTGCCAGTTTCTCCATATGAGGGATAAAACAGCGTGTATCTGTAGGTCGTTGATGGATTGTATAATACAAAATAAACTGATTCTCTGTTCCCATTTGTACATTATACCCTGGCTTAAGTTGTCCGTTTTTCATATGATCTTCTTTCATTCGCATAAAGGTGGCATCTTTGTCAGTTTTCGAATAGCTATTCCGATCACCGAACGTTTCATTTTGTTCCTTATATTTAGTCATGCGAGGTATGAAATCCTCACGGATTTGTTTGATTGATTTCTTTAATTGACTACGTTCTTGTCTTTTTTCTTTTCGAATTTCTTTATCCGTTTCATTTTCAATTACCTCTGTTAGCGCATCAACCTTTACCTCTAATTCCTCCGCAACTTCTATTAATTCTTGTTCGGTAATTTCTTGTTCTTGATCGGTTGATAGTTGTTCAGGTTGAGTTTCTGATTGTGTTAGTTTATGGATATGCTGAAGTGTTTCTTTAATTTTTTCTTTTAACTTCTCTTCGAATTTTGAAGTGGCCCGTTTCCATACAAAACTATACTTGTTGGCATTGGCTTCAATCTTGGTGCCATCCAAAAAGTAATTTTCGAATGATATGTAGTTCTCTTCAATCAATTTGCGAATCATAGCTTCAAATAGTTCATCCATTAAATCTTTCATCCGTCCACCGCGGAACTCATTAATAGTACGAAAATCTGGTTGTTGCATCGCTGTCAACCACATAGCTGGGATATTTTCCTCTGTTAATTTGGCGATTCCACGGCAGGAATAAACCTTTTGGGAATAGCCAAAAAGAATAATTTTAAGCATCAATTTAGGATGGTAGGGACTCCTGCCACCACCTACATAGTACGAAAATAGTTTTTCATCAGGGATTGACTCAACCATTTCGTCTACTACACGAGCTTCGTGATGTTCTGAAATAAGAGATTCAATATCATAAATCATATGAACTTGACGATTATTGTAGGGTTTGAAAGTAGGGGCTAACTTACGAGGGTTAGGCTCTTTTGGTTTATTGCTTTTCTGGGTTTCAGTGTTTTGACATACTTGTTTCTCTTCTTCACACTCTGGAAATAAAGACATCTCCATGTTATAATTATCTTTAGTAATCAATTGATTGCTCATAAAGAATCATCCTTTCAGTAATGTTGTGTCATAACTTCATTTTACTAAAAAGGATGATTTTTTTGTGTGTTTTTTTAGAAAATTTTAATACTAATATTACTGAATAATGAAACCTTGTTGATTGGAGCGGAAGGTACGAGACTCCTGCGGGAAAAGCGTGGCCAGGGGAGACCCCGCAGGAGCTTGCGACGAGGAGGCTCCCGGACCGCCCGCGGAAAGCGAGTAACCTGCAGCGGAAATCAACAACCCTTTTATAAGTAATATCCAAAAACAAAAAACGAGGGGCTATCCTCAAAAGTCATTTTTCAATGACTTTTCGGACAACCCCTTTTCTTTGGGCTCTTTCTACCGAAAAGAGCCCTTTTTACGTACATTATGATAGTTTCTCTCCATATGCCTTCAGCTTTTGACCAACCGTGCAGTTTTTAATACAGAAGTTTTGGGCATAGCGTTTGCCATGTTCTTTGCGAAAATATTCTTTTACAAAACAATCTTGGCAATAGGTGTCAAGTATTTCACCAACTTCCAATATAAGTTCCTTCCGTTTCATGAAAAAAATCAGCTCCTATTTTCATCGGTATCGCCCACTCGAATCCATCCCAATCAAATTCACCTACTTTATGAGTATGATGAATAGGCTTAATTACTTACCCTTTTATTTCAATTTTACTCGAAACAAAGGTTCCTTCGAGCGCCTGTGTAGCAAGTCTATCTGCTTCTGCATTCTGTTTCCTGCCAATCTGATCATAGATTGGATGAATCCCTAACTTTTCAATTCTCTCCTCTATCCTATCCAGCCACCTATTTAGGTTCTCCTCAAAGCACGGCCATTCCCCTGACAATTGTTTTAATACAACATGGGAATCCCCTTTAAATGTGACAGTTGCATGCTGTACTCCTATTTCCTCAAGAGTATTTAAAAGTAACCAAAACGCTGCGTATTCCGCCTCATTATTTGATTCCATTTCTTCAAATACTTCATTTACTCTAACCCGATATGGCTTTTTACTTTGGGAATAATATATAGCAACACCTAAGCCGGCCTTACCTGATTGAATATCAAACCCGCCATCGAAATAAGCAATAACATCCTGAGGTTCCGTTTCAACTACTTTCATCAATTTAATGATTTCTTTTTTCGTCCATTTTGTATGTCGCTCATCATAAAATACGATTTCTTTTGTGCGTCCAGTTCGTTCAAAGTCATCTGCTAAGAGCAATGCCTCTTCCGCAGATACTTCATCCGACATTAAGGTTATCACTTGGTTTTTTGGCGTTTTATAAGTCCATTCCAGCTTAAGTTTCATCATGCTCATCCTCTCTAGTGGAACGTATCTTCATTTTTCCTAATTTTTTACTCATTATACACTTTTTCCATTAGGTTATGTACTTCCACTTTTATTCGTATCGTACTATAATAAACCTTTGACAATTAAATGAAGTCCTTTCGCGGTTCGTAAACTCCCGCGTTATCAAAACTATAGGAGGTAATAGTATGTATAACGAGATTCTTTGGTTCATTTTTGCACTTGTCAATTTTATTTTAGTCTTAACGATTTACCGCATTTTTGGAAAATCCGGATTATTTGTTTGGATTGGTTTTTCTACCGTTATAGCAAATCTGCAGGTTGTAAAAACGGTTGAGCTATTTGGATTAACTGCTACCCTCGGTAATATTATGTATGGAACAACTTTCTTAATTACTGATATTCTGAATGAAAAGTATGGAAAAAAGGAAGCGAAAAAAGGTGTTTGGCTTGGCTTTTTCACACTTCTTTCCATGATTGTTATCATGCAGTTTGTTCTTGCGTTTGACCCGCATGAGGTTGACTTTGCTCAAGGGTCGTTGGAAACAATCTTTGGACTTCTTCCACGGATTGCCTTAGGAAGCCTTCTTGCGTTTCTGATTAGTCAGTATTCAGATGTGATTATTTATTCAAAAATTAAAGCTCGATTTCCAAAGGATAACCAACTTTGGATACGGAATAATGGTAGCACAATGATCAGCCAACTACTTGATACATTAATCTTTACAAGTGTTGCATTCTTAGGTGCATATCCGTTTGACGTATGGATTGAAATTTTCATAACGACATACTTTATTAAATGGTTAGTTGCTTTAATCGATACACCATTTATTTATATCGCTAGAAGATTTCATAAAAATGCATAATTAACGTGAGAGAACAGGATGTCTGCGAGTAGACGTCCTGTTCTTATTATCTTCACAACTTTACATGATTAATGATAAAATAGGCATTATTTAGTATATTTTGGAGGCATTAGATGATCGAAGTGTATATAGATGGTGCAAGCGCTGGTGACCCTGGTCCTTCTGGTGCTGGGGTTTTTATTAAGGGAAATGGTGTCGTGGAAAAACATTCGATTCCTCTTGGGATTATGACGAACCACGAAGCTGAATACTATGCTCTTTTAAAAGGTCTTGAAATTTGCATCAAGAATGACTACAGGGTGGTATCGTTTCGAACGGATTCACAACTGGTTGACCGAGCGATAGCAAAGGAATACGTCAAAAATAAAAAATTCGCTCCTTTGCTTGAAAAAGCATTGCTACTTTCTAATGAACTTGACCTTTTTTTTCTTAAATGGATCCCAAGCGCACAAAATAAAGTGGCTGATGAATTAGCAAGACAAGCCATCCGAAAAAATGAAACTTAGAAACCCTTGGACTGTCTTGTCCAAGGGTTTTATGCCATTATATTTCGTTCTTCTACAAAACGAATTGCTTGTTTTCGACTTTGGATTTGATTTTCCTTCAGCATCTCTAATAAAGATATGAAGAAGCTTCCATCAAATTCCTTTTGGGCCTTTAAAGTGATTTCAATTGCAACATTGACAATTTCGTCTGTTGCATTGGTATATTGCTGACCAAATGTAATGAAGCCAACTGCGTCCTCTCCAAAGTTAAAACCCTTTTGCGCCAAGAATTGTAAATATTCATTTACTTTTTTTTCTAGTTTAAACAATAGACCCCAACCCCAACAAAAAATTCTACTCTAATAATATCGCACTTTTTGTCGAAATACTACGATTTTTTTGTTAAAAAATGGGCTATTGTACCTGCAATCATTCCAAATATTGCTCCACCAAGTACTTCTTCTGGCTGATGGCCAAGTCTTTCTTTTAATCTCTGTTCCTTGTTGTCATGGTAGTGATGGTCCTTTTGTCCTGCTAATCGCTCTATTTCTTCATCAAGCTCGTTCACCTTAATAGTGAGTTCACCTGATTGGCGGCGGATACCTTGTGCATCATACATTACGATTAAGCCAAATATGGTTGATAATGCAAAATCTATCGTGGGAATACCCCTTTTCAACGCAATAAAAGTTGCAAGAGAGGATACGCCAGCTGAGTGCGAGCTTGGCATGCCACCCGTTTCAAAAAAAGTACCCCAATCCCATTTTCCGGTTTTGGCTTTTTTAATTGGAATTTTTAAAAATTGAGCAAGCCCAATTGTTAGTAGCGCAGTATAGATTCCTTTGTTCACGATTCTCACCTCATGGTTAGTTTCATGTATCACCTCATTTTCTATTCAAGACATATTCCAAATTAGGATGGAAATAATACGAAATGGAGGTGACATATCATGGCACAAAAAGGAAACAACCGCGGAAAAGCTCCAAAAGGCGTAAACCCTCAAGGTCATAATGAAGATACCGAATTTTCTATGGAACCAAAAAGTGAGCTTGAAAACAAAGCAAAGAAATCAAATACAAAAAGATAAGGTATTTGTGAGATGCCCTGTGATTGGTTGTGATCACGGGGCATCCTTGTTGTACGGATGAATCGCATAGGCGATCAGCCGAAAAATTTTCATAATAGCCATATTTATTATTTATCAGCTATAAAATTTATTTATTGGCCATAAACTCAAATTAACAGCCATAAGCAACATTTTTAATCTTAACGTCTCCAATAAAATCAAAAAAAGAGCACTCAAATTGAGTACTCCATTAACTAATAAATTGATCCAAGCCTTTAAATTCAAGCTCCGAGAACTTTTCCTGTACTTTTTCACGGTTAATTTGGATTAATGCATCATCAAGTGAGCAATTAATCGGAACTTCGCAATGAATTCTCGCCAATCTACGCGATAAATGTAACATTTCCAGATCCTCTTTGATTTTTGTCTTTTGCACTTTTGTTAAATTTTCTACATTTTCAAGAATACCTTCAATTGACCCGAACTGTTGAAGTAGTTTAAGTGCTGTTTTCTCACCGATCCCTCTTACACCCGGATAATTGTCGCTTGTATCACCCATTAATGCCTTAAGGTCAACCATTTGCTGAGGAGTAATGCCTTTTTCTTCAAGAAAGCTTTCACTCGTGTACTCTGCGTAATTACCGATTCCTTTTTTCATTATTAGAACCGTAATATTTTCATCAAGCAATTGCAAGATGTCTTGGTCACCAGTCAAAATGATCACATCAGAATCTTGGCCATATTGTTTTGCTAGCGTACCTATACAATCATCTGCCTCATATCCAGAAAGTCCCACATTTGGAATATCAAAGGATTCAACTACATCCTTCACTAAATCAAATTGTGGAATTAACTCTTCCGGCGGTGCGCCACGATTTGCTTTATATCCATCATACATTTCTGTACGGAATGTAGAACTGCCCATATCCCAACAACAAATAACATGTGAAGGCTTGTACTTATTAACGGCAGTCATCATATGTTTTACAAATCCGTGAATCCCATTTGTTGGAACCCCTTTACTATTTACCATAAAATATCCACTCATTGCCGTTGCATAAAAAGAGCGAAACAATAATGCCATCCCATCTATTAACATAATCTGTTTTTTCATCGCATATCCTCCCTTTCAGCAAAAATCATCATAAATAGAATTATAACATATATCTAAAGTGCATTTGTTTGTATCTTCCTTCCATGTGCACAAAAAAGCCCTCTTACACAAGAGGGCTCACATTTATTTACTTTTCATTTTTTCTGCTTCAATTTCTGCATAGGATGCAAAATGATAAGGGGTAGTCCCTTTTCCATCTTGCTTTTTATCTTTTTTCGAAGCAGATTGTTTATCGGTTTTCACATGCATGTCTCCTTTATTAGAGATTATGGTTAGTATTAACCCAACATGCATCATTTATTTGCGGAATGCGTACTCCTTCACCATATCAGCGGTTACAAGCTTCCTCAATGGTACAATTCCTTTTTTTGCAAGTTTGTTCATTTCATTCGTCACTCTATTGATTTTATCAACGGTGAATTCTTTGTTTTGTTTTGCTAAAGCAACTGCCTCATCAATAAATAGTTCTCTTTGTTGCTCTAGTCCCACGAATGTTTTAACAATTTCGTGCTGTGATTTTGAATGTTTTGTGATTGCTTCATGGACGTTTGACATTATTTCTCCTCCGTTGTATCAGTCTTCATTAGTTTAACAATATGGGGTTTAGGCGTCCAACAATTGAATTTATAAGCTGGCATTGTATCATAGCCTAAACGTCCACATCTGTAGTTCATCTTCCCACTTTTTCGTGCTGCTACGAAATGAACACAAGTGGCACATGCATGATATTTTGATTTCGAGTCAGTCAAATCAACTCACCCCATATGCTCCGCGTAGTAACCAGACAGCTTTTCATGTACCTGTTCTAGGTTTTCGATATCGATATCCTCAGATAAAATTTTGGTGACACCATCGAAATACTCATGGATTTCTTGCAATGCATCCTTTTGAAGTGCCTGTAGCCCTCTATTAAATTCCTGTTTGTAGAAATTCACAAGGTATGCTTGGTTTTCTTCAAGATATGAGCTCACGGGTGCATCAAGCAATATTTCTAATTCATCTTGCATATGTTTTTTCTCATTTTTTTCGAAAAATGATTTAGGGTTTTTGAACAGAGCTAGTGCCTTTTTGTAACGAGTATGCTCCTCCTGCTTAAGTCCATTCTTAAATTCAATTGTTTCAAAATCTAGTTCAATGGACTCTGAAATACTCATATTGGAATTGATTGACTTAATTTGCTCATTAAATGTTCCGATTTGCCCAAGTAGTCGCTTTGAAATAAAAGTTTCTATTCGCAATGAAGTCGCGCGCAATTCTTGAGCTAAATCAAAGCCGACTGACTCTAGAAATTCAGCCAAACATGATTGTAACGCTTTTTTCAAATCTCGGCCATCATCTCTTAATGATGATGGATTGAATGCTTCCTTAAACATATCTGATATACGTAGGAAGACCCTTTGTTTAATGTAGTAACTGAGCTCCTTGATTTCTTGCTCAACCACTCCAAATGATTCCTGCTTATCGACAGTTTCAATTACCGACTTCATTCCCACATGTTGGTCTTTAGCATCTTGGAGTTTAGCACGCTTAATATCCTTATCTTCTTTCGCAGATTGAATATACGAATCAATGATAGACGCAGCACGCTGAATATCAACGTATCCTTCATTAACTGCTACTTCTGTCAACTCATCAATAACAAATGAATGGAAATCAGCTTCAAAACGTTCGATACCAGAAGTCGCAAGGATTCCACGATCTTTTTGACTGTCTTCGTTAAGCTTCTCAAGTAAGGCAGCACGGCTTGATACGGTGTAGAGTCGAGGAAAACGAATTCCATAGCCTACTAACTGTGACTCGACATAATCTTTAACATCTGATAACTCTTCAGTTGAGTTAGCCAAGTCTGCCGCATTTATGATGAAGAACATCTTATCCATACTGAAGGTGTCTTTAACACGGCCAAGTTGAATTAAAAATTCGCGGTCTGCTTTAGAGAAAGCATGATTATAGTAAGTTACAAATAGAATGGCATCGGCATTTTTAATATATTCAAAAGCAACCCCTGTATGGCGAGCATTGATTGAATCTGCCCCTGGAGTATCTACCAACGTAATCCCTTGCTTGGTTAGTGGACAATCATAATAAAGCTCAATCCATTCTACAAAACATGCCTTTTCTTCCTTCGCAACATATTCATTAAAACCATCCATATCAGTTGTTAAAACGTGATCTAAATCTGAAGCAATTTTCTCAAACCCTGCCAATACTGCTTTTAAGAATGAAAAATGTGGCTTTTCTTTCGCTTCGATTTTTTCGATATTGCTAATTTTCGACTTTATGATTTCTATACTAACATCAAGACTGCCTGCTTTTTCACCAAAAATGTGTAATGAATGGTTGATATCATCTAATAATTGATTGGTTGATTTTATTTTTACCAGTACTGTTCCATGTTGATGTTCATCAGTTGGAAATGTAATTTTATTAATTGTTGCAGTTGTTGGGTTCGGTGAAACAGGAAGTGCGTGTTTCCCCATTAATGCATTCGCAAAGGAAGATTTCCCTGCACTAAACGCCCCAAATAATGCAACCGTAAAATGTTTATGTTTTAAACGTTGAGCTTTTTCCTTAATATCTTTCGCAAGCGTTGAAAGACCTGTAATTGGCTTTATCAATTCATGCGCTTTTTCTAAGTGTTTGATCGCCTGATCAGATGTACCCTTGTTTTCTTTTTGCTGTTGTGTTGGTTTTTCTACATATGTCGGAGTGGCTGCCTTTTGATTCTCCAAATCCTGTAGAATTTCTTCAGTAGAAGAAACCTCCACATTTTCAGCAAATCTTGAAAGTAGTTTTTCAGCTGATTCCACACGATTTTTTTCAGAATTTCCATTCATGATGTCGTTAAGCTTCGAGAGAATTTCAGTTCGCTTCGACTCAAACGTCTTCAAAGTAACAAACGCTTCTTGATAAACCTCATATTTTTCTAACTCTGCTTTTATCCCTTGCTCTTCTTTTGCAGTACTAGTCTTTACCTGTTCTAGAATGTCATTTAATAACGTAACTGCTTTTTGTTTATATTTTCTCTTAATATAATTTCCTACATCATCTGTATAAGTTAAAATGTATTCTCCAGTAACACCCGCTCCAGGCTTAACTAAATCTTGTAACTCCTTCGCACTCAAGTCAGTTGCAAGCTCGTTTCCAGTCGGTTGTTTCGAAAGTCGTAAGTTACCTGCAAATTTCCCTACAAAGTCCTTTAAATGCCATTCCAATTGAGTGGACATTCTTTCTTTCACATCAGCTAGAAATGCTTGCTTCCGTTCGTCACGTTCCTTTTCTGTTTTGTTTTTGGAGAATAATAATCCGACCTTAAAATCAGGCTGCATACATTCAACAAAATTTTTCGCTAAATCACGTGTTTGGAACGGCATCAGAATTGCATTTGATAAAATCGTATCAATTTCATTCATATACTCAACTTCGATTTTTTCTCTGTTTTTTTTGAAGCTAGCTAGTTGATTGTTTAAGTTTTTAATTTGATTGGGGATTGTCTCCCGCTCAGTTTCTGATAATGACCGAAGCTTTTCTTTCGTATCTTCCAGCTCTACGGCATTTTTATCATCTAAAAATGCAATATGCTCAAGAATAATTTGTTTTGCAGAATGGAATACACCCTCTAATAAAAGGTGTTCTTTGTTAGCAATTTTATCCTGAAGCAACTGCTGAACTTGCTTAAACTGATTCTGCACGTGATTGGGTTCTTTTAATGTCGTGAAAAATATATCTGAATAGGCCACATTCCAATTTTGGAACGCCTCTTCGACACCTTGTTTAAAGGATACAAAACTTAACTCTGATTCTTTATGTTTATCAACTTGGTTTACGATTAAATAAACCGTCTTGTTTCGATCCGTTAGTTCCTTTGTAAATTGGAAATTCAGCTCTGAAAGGACATGATTGTAGTCCATCACATAAAACAACAAGTCTGCTAAATGGAGAGCCGATTCAGTTGATACACGATGGGCATCATCCGTAGAATCAATCCCTGGCGTATCCATCACAATTACTTGCTCTGGGAGTTTCCTATTATCATGACTAATTTCAATGGACTCAATTGCTTCCCCGTCTTTAGCATATGATTTGATTACATCATAATCATATGGTGCTGGGTATTCAATGATTTTTCCATCACGGTAATAAACACGTGCGTATTCTCGTCCTGACTTTACTTTTACTAAATTTGCGCTGGTTGGAATCGGGCTTGATGGTAGAAGACTCTCCCCTATGAGTTCATTTATCATGCTCGATTTTCCAGCCGAGAAGTGGCCAGAAAAACCAATCATATATTCAGAGTTATATAGCTTTTTTAGCAACTGAATAATTTTTGAACTGCTTTCTTTATCATTGTTTTTTTCAAAAATATCATACAAATAAGATAGTCTTTTTTCTAAGTCTCCCTTTGTGATGTGTTTGATTTGTTCTGTCTGTATCATGTCTAATCCCCTTATTGTACATTGCATAAAAATTCAATATATATGTATTTTACTCTACACGAATGCTTTTGACAAAGCAGAATATTAGGAATCAAATTTTTCATAAAAAAAAAACCAGGTATTTACCTGGTTACGTGAATAGAATTATGATGTTTTTTGTTTTGAGTTTAGAACATTATGTAGGACATGATACATGATAAAGCTGTATATTCCAATCGTTAGAGCGATAAATAAAGTTAGCAATCAAATCACCAGCTTTCAACTGATAGTGATAATTATTTTCATCTATAAATAGTGTATCAGCAGATTTTTTACTTTTCAATCCTTTTTTAGCGTTTTCAATCTATTTGGTATGAATCGATTTCGGACAAATCCGATATTCTGATATTCAACATGAACAGCTAAAGCTCGTTCTTCGATTGGAATCCGAACAGCCATTACCATCAGGTTTAATATTGTGAAAACAATTGCCGTTATATATGCCTGGAATAACACCGGGATTAAGATGAACTCTAACGCTACAACAAGGTAATTAGGATGCTTAAGATATTTATACGGACCTTTTGCCTGAACTTGTTTTGTCGGGAGAATCATAATTTTGGTATTCCAAAACATTCCCAATGATTGAATTGCCCACAATCGCCCTAGCTGTGTTAAAGCAAATAAGAAAAATAGAAATGGGTAATATGTTGATAACTCTTTATTAAAATAGACAAACTCAACCATGAGCGTAATAAAAAACAGGATATGCATAAGAACAATGTATTTGTAATGCCCATGCCCTACCTCATAGCCACCTTGAGACAAAATCCACTTTTCATTTCTTTTTGCAATTCGCATTTCAATTAATCTTTGAGCGATTACCAACGTAATGAATATCCAAAATATCATCCTACTTCCTCCATTGTAAAAGGACTAACTCTGAGCTAAACCCAGGTCCTAAGGCTGTAACAAGCCCATAGTCGCCTTCTGTGCCTAGCTGCTTCTCCATAAATTCCTTCAGTACATATAGCACCGTTACAGAAGACATATTCCCCTGCTTTCGTAATACTTCCCTAGCGATATCTGTCATCGAGCGTGGAATTTCAAGCGCTACCTCATATGCGTCCAATACTTTTTTTCCACCTGGATGTGCAATAAAATGCTTAATATGGCTCATATCCAGCTGATTTGCATGTAAATATTCATCTACATTTCCTTTTAACCACGATTTTACAATACTAGGGATATCCTTTGAAAAGATCACGTGGAGACCTGTATTTTTTATATCCCAGCCCATAACATCCTCTGAATGTGCCATTAGGGTGGATTGTGCAGAAACAAATTTGGGTAATACATCTGATTCTGAAATTTTCTGATACTCTACTTCATCTCCCACAATACACACACAAGCCGTTCCATCCGCAAATAACGAAGTACCTATTAAATTGCTCTTAGAAAAGTCATTTTTTTGGAAAGTTAAGCTACAAAGCTCTACTGCAACTACAAGCACTTTTGCATCAGGATATGCTTTGCAGTAATCAAATGCTCTCGCCAATCCAGAAGCCCCTCCCGCACAACCAAGTCCCCAAATTGGAATCCGCTTTGTATGTGTTCCGAAGTCCATTTGATTCATAATCCTTGCTTCAATACTTGGAGTGGAGATACCAGAACTCGATATAAAAATGATGGCATCAATTTCTTTCGGCATGATCTTTTCTTTAAGCAGGGTGGTATTATTTAAGCAATTCTGAATGGATTTCACTCCAAACAAAATTGCTTTTTCAATATATGTATTATTTTTTTCTTCAAAACGATGGTCTTTGCTATACCACTCTAATGATTCGCTAAAATACCGTTCTTCGATTTCACTATTCGTGAATACTCGGATAAGACGGTCTATGTCTGGAAAGTGGTCTTGGAATAAATCCCTGATAAATTCAGTGGTTTTGGATTGATTAATCTTATGTGGTGGATTACAAATACCCACTGAAATGATTTTAGGCATGGTGCCCCCCCTTACTTTAAAGGAAATCTCTTAAGGTTACTTTTTCCAGTTATAAAATTAGTATGCAAACAAATAAAAAAGGGCATAAAAAAAGCCTTCCCAACACGGGAAAGCTCACGTTTCAAAGGAGTTGTTTTGTTGTTGTGCATTTATAGTATAACTCAAACTTTTCAAACATTCACTAGTAAATTTTTGGTTTCATATTAGGGAAAAAATTCTTTTCTTTCTATAGTAATGTCTTTACGATTTCTTCTCGCTTTTTGTCGATTGCATCAAAGTCCATGGCAGCTTTATAGTAATCCTCTAGTTTGTCATGAAGTCTTTTTGCTTCACTTAAATAGTTGGTACCAATCGTCATTTTATTCTTGTATTCTAGGTTAAGCTCTTCAATTTCTTTTTTAAACGTGCTTTCAATTTTCGGATCCATGCATAAAGCAAACATATCTACGACCTCATCACCCTCACGGAATGGGTCAACAACATGTGGTGCTGTTCCATCTACAATCGAGACACTCAACTTTGGAATGATGATCATATCTATGCTTTTCGGGTCAAATGCACAGTGAAAATATTCAACTGATAATCCCTTTTGTTCTGCATGTTTCGCGACCTTCTTCATTAAAGTTGACTTTCCACTTCCTGGTCTTCCCTTAACAATATAACGCTTATCATATTCTTCCGTAATATTATCAATGAAATTTACTGCGCCCTTCGGTGTAGCCGCTCCAAAGAATCGCCTTCTTTTTGTTGGCTTTTCCTCAGCTGTAAATGGTTTACTAAATATTGCATCAATCAAGTTTTGAAGGACAGCATCTGCTTTTTTAAAACTCATTGATGAGACATAAATATCCTCACGTTTTAAATGAACCTTCTTCGCTTCTGCAAAGGTTTTATAAGCTTCTTCAAAGTTCTTTGAAATATCATCTGTCAGTTCAATGATTTCATCCTTAAATTGAGCTAAATATTGATCATTGCGGTATTGACCGAGATCAATTACCTTTTCAACGACTCCAGGATATCTAGGCTCGATCACATGTGGTGCCGTTCCGTCTACAAATCCTAATTTTCGTTCAGGAATAATGATTCCATCTATAGAGTGATTATCTGAAGAACAGTGTAAGTATTCGAGATCGTAGCCTTTCTCCATAAACACTAGACCGATTTTCCTCATAAAGGTGGACTTACCTGTTCCAGGTCCCCCTTTTAAAATATATAGAGTTTCTAGCCCTTTTAATGCCTCATCATAGAACGAGTAAAATCCTACACTTGAATTTGTACCTGCATAATAATTTTTTACTTTTGCCATATAAACTACATACCTCCTTGTAGACATTCGCCTACATTAGAGTATGGCAGGTAGATGATGTGTGTGAATAAAAATAATATTGTTTTTGAACTGTATCATTTATTTTTTCTATTTTAATAAACCTTTTTACTCTTATTATCACAAAAAACCACTATTAAAAAATAGTGATTAGGAGGACTTTTGATCGTTCTTTTGTACATTAATATCAATTTGACTAATTGTTCCGTTTCCACACTTAAAGCATCTTTCTTTATTATTTAGCAAGAGCGTATGACATCTAGAACAATAATACCTAATCATTTACACACCACTCCCTTTTTTATTTATCCTATGTTGAAGTATGAATTGCTGTTATTACGAATGTCACAAATTAGTCAAATGTTTTCTTTTTCAAATGTGATAAAAATCACTGTTTTATTAATTTTTCACTATTAATATAGTGATTAGATTAGGAATGAACAATTTGTGAAATAGTCAAAACTGACTAGTTTTTATCAAATTGTTTTGTATGATGATTATGTAAAAACCTTTGAATTTACGCTTGAAGGGGGTCGTGAGGAATGGCAAAGACACAGCTTACAAAAACAAACCAAAAGACAAAAATTGAAGATGAAAAAACTTCCTTAAAAGGAACATTAGCATCTGTATTTTTACTTGGACTTTTCTTAATTTTATCTTGGCTTGGTGTCTATTTCTTGTTCTTAGACAGATTGTAAAAGTAATCTCCATTTAAGATTACGCGGAACATCCATTAAAAAATGGCTTGTAATATTTTATGGGAAAACAAACAGAAAAAGAATGTGAAAATTTGAAAGGGGAAAAAAGCCATGCATCTGCATAAATTTGAAAAAATATGGCTCACTTTTGGTATTGGAATACTTTTCGTATTTCTAGCAGTTGTTGGTGTTGGCGCATTTGCGATGGGTCACCAGCCAGCAAGCAGTATTAAAACAATTGATCCCGAAAAGGTGGCTGAAACAGCACCATTTGATAATCCTGGACTTGTTCATATTGAAGGAAACAAATATGAATTAAATCTTGTTGCAGAAGCCTTTGCGTACACACCTAGTACCATCCAAATTCCAAAAGGCGCAGAAGTAACAATTAACGTTGCAACAAAAGATGTTGTTCACGGATTTTCAATTGCAGGCACAAACGTCAATATGATGGTTGAACCTGGATATGTAAGCACTTATACTCAAACATTTTCTAAAACAGGCGAATTTTTAGTATTATGTAATGAATATTGTGGAGCTGGACACCACTTAATGATGGCAAAAGTTGAGGTGACCGAATAATGATAAATTCAAATTTCAAGGTAGACAGAAATGACGGAAAATTAGCAATGGCACACTTTTATGTAGCCTTCGCTGCCCTACTCCTTGGAGGAACTGCAGGTTTGCTTCAAACCCTTGTTCGTTCAGGAAAATTTACTTTACCAGCTGGAATTGGTTACTATCAATTGTTAACCGTTCACGGAGTTTTATTGGGACTTGTACTTACTACATTTTTTATCATAGGATTTTTATTTGCTAGCTTAAGTAAAACAGCTGGGACCCTATCATCAAAAATTCGTTTAACAGGTTGGATTGGTTTCTTGACAATGACAATTGGAACTGCTTCTACAGCAACTACGATTCTTTTAGGTGAAGCATCTGTTCTTTATACATTTTATGCACCACTACAAGCACACCCTTTCTTTTATATTGGGTTAGCACTAGTTGTGGTTGGTAGCTGGATCAGCGGCTTTGCAATGTTCACCCATTTTGGTAAATGGAAAAAAGCAAACCCTGGTCAAGTAACGCCTTTATTAAGCTACATGGCTATCATGACAATGATTTTATGGTTAGTTGCAACACTTGGAGTAGCTGCATCTGTCCTTATTCAATTTATTCCATGGTCTTTTGGTTGGGTTGAAACTATTGATGTTCTCATTAGTCGAACATTATTCTGGTATTTTGGTCACCCACTTGTGTATTTCTGGTTATTACCTGCATACATGGCATGGTATGTTGTAATTCCAAAGGTAATCGGAGGAAAAATCTTCTCAGATGCACTAGCAAGATTATCTTTTATTCTGTTCTTGTTATTCTCTATTCCAGTAGGATTCCACCATCAGTTAACTGAACCGGGGATTGATCCGAATTGGAAGTACTTGCAAGTTGTTCTGACATTCATGGTTGTAATCCCATCGTTGATGACGGCATTCTCATTGTTCGCATCTTTCGAATCATACGGAAGATCAAAAGGAGCTACAGGACTTTTCGGCTGGTTTAGAAAACTTCCATGGGGAGATGCTCGTTTCTTCGCACCATTCATTGGTATGTTATTCTTTATTCCAGCAGGAGCGGGTGGAATCATCAATGCGAGTCACCAAATGAACCAAGTGATTCATAATACAATTTGGGTAACTGGACACTTTCACTTAACCGTAGCAACAACTGTTTTACTAACATTCTTTGGTATCGCCTACTGGTTAATTCCACATTTAACTGGTCGAGTTATGACAAAAGCGATGAACAAACTTGCCATTGTTCAAACAATTGTCTGGACAATTGGTATGACGTTTATGTCAACTTCTATGCACTTTGCAGGCTTACTAGGAGCACCTAGACGTTCTGCTTTCTCAACATACGGGGATTCAGCACAAGCAATGGATTGGATACCTTATCAAATTGCTCAAGCGATTGGCGGATCTATTCTCTTTATTGGTATCATCCTAGTTCTAGTTATATTTATTAACCTTGCCTTCTTTGCTCCTAAGGGTGAAACAGAATTCCCTGTAGGAGAAGTTGCTAAAGAAGCAGAAAAAACACCTATGCTTTTAGAAAACTGGAAACTTTGGGTTGGTGTACTTGCAGTATTAATCTTAATCGCTTATACAATTCCATTTGTCGATATGATTCAAAATGCACCACCAGGGGCAAAACCATTTAAACATTTACTATAAGAGATATAAAAGCTACGCAATATCTAGATTGCGTAGCTTCCTTTTTCTACAACTTATATATTTCACTATATTTAGTTTCTAAATATTGGATTAAATAATTTGCATTTAACCCCTCACCTGTAACATCCTTGATGATTTCTAAAGGCTTTTTCATTTTTCCATGCTTATGGATATGTTCAGTTAGCCATTCTTTAATCGGAAGTAAGTTCCCCTCTTCTAGTAACTCATCAAAGTTTGGAAGGTCCTTTTCCATGGCATTCTTGAATTGAGCAGCATACATATATCCAAGGGCGTAAGAAGGGAAATATCCGAAGCTACCGCCTGCCCAATGGACATCCTGCAGGACTCCTTTTGCATCATTCTCTGGACGTATACCTAGGTACTCTTCATACTTAGCATTCCATATTTCTGGTAGGTCTTTTACTTCGATCTCATCATTAAACAAACCTTTTTCAATTTCATATCTCACCATGATATGCAATGGATATGTTAATTCATCTGCTTCAATTCGAATAAAAGATGGTTTTGATTCATTTATTGCTCGATAATAGTCTTCGATTGATACTCCATCAAACTGACCACTTGCATATTTTTTTAATAACTCAAAATTATTTTTCCAAAATGACAGGCTGCGCCCAAGTATATTTTCATAAAAAAGGGATTGAGATTCATGTATCCCCATTGAAGTTCCTTGTGCAAGGTTCGTTCCAACTAAATCTGAAGAAATGTTTTGCTCATAAAGAGCATGTCCACCCTCATGGATTGTTCCAAAAACTGCAGTTCTAAAATCATTTTCAACATAATTTGTTGTAACTCGAACGTCCCCTGGATTTAACCCAGTTGCAAAAGGGTGAACAGTTTCATCAAGACGTCCTGCTTCAAAGTCATACCCCATTTTTCTTAGAATCTCTAAACTAAATTCACGCTGTTTTTCCTTAGGGAATTCTTTAAATAAAAATGAAGTCTCTGGTTTGTTTTGTGATTCTGTTACTGCTTTTACAAGTGGTACAATTTTATCTCGTAATTGAGCAAACACGGCATCAACTACCTCAACTGTTACTCCTGGCTCGTACATATCTAATAATGTATTGTACTTGTTCCCTTCATAACCCCAGTAGCTAATAAATTTCTTCGTGAAATCGACAAGCTTTTCCAAATAGGGGCGGAACATTTCAAAGTCAGATTTTTCTTTTGCATCTTCCCATACAGATTCAGCTTTTGATTGAAGAATCACAAACTCTCGAAATTCATCAGCAGGTATTTTTTTATTTCGTTCAAAATCCTTTTGACACTCCTCAACCACTTTCTTTGTAATTTCACCAAGTTGTTGCTGAGCTTCAGGTGTCGTTAATTCTTTCAAGTAGCTTTCCATTTCAACGGAAGTAGACATTGCAAATACTTCAGAAGACAGCATTCCAATAACTTCTGAGCGTTGTTCGACTCCTTTTTTTGGAGCACCAGTTCGCAAGTCCCAATACATAACCCCAATTGCTTCATTGTAGCTTGTCATTTTCTTTACTAATTCAAGAAACGCTAGTTCAGTTTGTTTTAGTTGCTCAGACATATTTAGTCCCCCCATTAATATGTTTCTGTTGGCAGTACATTTTTAATTTTATTTAAAACCTCGATAGAAACTTGGTTATCAACAAAAATACTAACCGTACCTGTATCTTCACTTGACCGAATTAATCGACCAATTCCTTGTCTCAATCTCAGAAGCATATATGGTAAATCAACTTGCTCAAAGGAATGTTCTGCTCCTTTTCGTTTTGCCTGGAAAACCGGGTCATTTGGTGGAAATGGTAATGACCAAATGATGACATTGGATAAAGAAGGACCTGGGATATCGAGACCTTCCCACAAGGAAACTGAGCAAAGGATACTTTGTTCAGTGTTTTGGAATTTAGAAACCAATCCACTGATTTCTTGATCCCCTTCAAAGAGAAACTCATATTTTTCAGTCCTACAGTTCTCTTTAAATCTCTGGAGTTCTTCCTTTGAATTAAATAAAAGCAAAGCCCTGCCTTCTGATTTTTCGATATCATTCCATGCAAAATCCACTTTCGATTGGAATACATCCTCGTTAATATTGAACTTAGGCATTTGGATCTTCATCTGAGTTTCATAGTCAAATGGTGATTCCACCGAAAATGATTGATAGTTTTTGATTCCCAGACTATTCGCAATATAGTCAAACGATTTATCTTCAGATAATGTTGCAGAAGAAAAGATAAATGGAATCTGTTTCGAAAATACGTTCTCCGCTAAGATCGTTTCTACTGCTTGGGGCATTATGACAAGCGTATCACTCTCACTATCTGCCTCAACCCACGTAATCGCATCATTCTCTTCACCGAAAAGCTTTAATGAATATTCCAATTGGTCTAAGTACTCATCTACAATATGTAATTCATATTGGTCAATTGTATACGTTTCTGCTTCAAAAACAAGGTTATTGCCAATCTCAACAATCATTTGATGCAGTTTCTTCGCAGCGGCAACTAATTGTACTGTCCGCTTAATTTCCATTCGCTCAGAGCCTTCGACTGCTTTGCTATTTTCTTGGAGACTTCTGTAAAACTGCTCATTTTGTTCGATTGTATCCTCAATTAATTGTGCAAATTCTTCACGAATATCATTACCTAATAATCTTGTTAACAGTGATTCCAAAGTGGTTTCTTGGATACGGTAGGTTAATGCTTTTTGTGCAGAGTATTCAAGTAAGTGGCCTTCATCAAAAACCACACAGCTGCTATCCGGTAAAAACGGAAGCTGTCCTTCTCTTTTGCGCGCTTCCATTGTCCACACATGCTCCATATAAAAGTCATGTGAGCAGACAATTAAATCAACGGCCTTGCGATAATGTTCTCTAGAAAGTGTAAGCCCACACCGATGTCTTAACTCACAAGAAAAGCAGTCCTGAAAGCTATCCCATGCGACACTTTTCCACTCTTCATCTGCAAGATCAGGATATGTTTTTCTGTCCCCGTAATGATGAAAAGCTTGCATGGTAGAATGATTATGTACAAAATCTGGTAGTTCGTTATAGATTCTTGCGATTTTTTCATTAGATGTCCGACGAGTAGCATGATCTAATTTTCGAATGCATAAATACTGATCCTGTGCTTTTGCGAGTCGAACATCAATATTCAAATCTAATGCATCCGCTATTTTTGCAATATCTCCTTCAGGCTTAACAAGCTGTTCAATTAATGACTCATCAGCACATGAGATAATTGCCGGCTTTCTCATATATCTGGCATAACAAATAGCATATAAAAGATAAACAATTGTTTTTCCTGTGCCTACACCAGCTTCTGCAAAGACAATTGATTTATCCTTAAACGCCCTTTCTAGTTGAAATGCCATAAAAATTTGCTCATCGCGGAGCTCAAAACCTTTTTCTGGAAGGACGTCATAAAAAACATCGCCAATCCACTCATTTAATTTATCAAAGAAATTTTCATTTCTGGAAATTTCAAAGGGTAACCCTTCTCCAATCATATGTAAAAACCCCCAAAACCAACAAGATCAAAATGCGCCTTGCGTATTTACGCCCATATTTTTTAGGCCCACACGAGGTGGGTCACAAAGACGTTGCCACAGGAAGTGGCGTTCTTAGTCTTTGATCCTATACTCGAAAACTTTCTTTTAAAATCTGTGGCATACGCCGGAGGCTTTAATTATTCAGCCAATGTTTAATTATCTACTAGTAAATGTGGGAAGTCAATATTTTTAGGTGGCACATGAAGTCTAGAACTAGAAAAATTAATAAAATAAAAACCCGCAATAGCGAGTTTTTATTTTATTCCATTATTCATTCTTATATCGTAAATAATCAACGTCTATGGAAGTTGAATGAGACATGGCATGAAGAAGGTCGTTTTTTGCTTTGACAATGGATTTAAGTGGATCCATCTCTTCTCCGACTTCATTTTGAAGTGCCCGATATGTATCATTCAGCGCATCTTGAATTTTCTTAAAGTCTATATAATTCATTATTCATTCACTCCTGGTAATTTTGTAGACACCAATAGAGTATATGTCCTTAGGATTGGAACTATTCATGAATTACTAGAAATAACGAAAATCTTTATTGATTTCTTGGCGGTCTTTTTCCCCAATACTGATAATAGTCTGTACGAATAAACCCGTTAAACAATTTACGTTTTTTTGTTGCAGGCTTGCCATATAATTGCTCAAATTCTGGATGTGAAGTTAACATATAGACTGACCAAGTATCATAGGTACGGAGTACTTCTCCCATGCTGCGGTACATTTCTTCAACAGCTTTCTTTTCACCAAGTCTTTCTCCATATGGCGGATTTCCGACGATCACACCATATTCTTTAGTCGTTGTAAAATCCTTAACCTGCATTTGTTTAAAGTTGATGATATCTCCGAAACCAGCCTCATCTGAGTTATCCTTTGCTATTTGAATCATTCTATGGTCGATATCAAATCCGCTAATATCAAGTGGCTGATCATATTTTGCTAAATCTTCTACCTCTTGTCGTGCTTCATCCCATCTGTTTTTACCAATCCAATCCCACTCTTCAGATACAAAATCTCGGTTAAAACCAGGTGCAATGTTTTGACCGATTAACGCTGCCTCAATTGGAATCGTTCCTGAGCCGCAAAATGGATCAACAAAGGGTTTATCTGGTGTCCAATTGGTAAGCTTGACTAGTGTCGCTGCAAGTGTTTCTTTTAATGGCGCTTCCCCTTGATCAGCACGGTAACCACGTTTATGGAGTCCAACTCCACTACAATCGATTGTTAACGTGGCAACATCTTTCAGTAAAGCGACTTCAATCCGATATAATGGTCCAGTTTCCTCAAACCAACCAGATGTTTTACGATAATGCCTTTTGAGGCTGTCAACAACCGCTTTTTTTACGATGCTTTGGCAATCTGAGACACTAAAAAGCTTTGATTTTACTGATTTTCCTATAACAGGAAATTCCGCATTTTCTGGAATAATGTCCCCCCAATTAAGGGCTTTGGTCTTTTCAAATAATTCATCAAAGGTTGTGGCCTTGAATTCTCCAACCTTTAGCTTTATACGGTCTGCTGTCCTAAGCCATAAATTACTCCGGCATATTGCTTGTTCATCAGCGTCGAATGTAATTTTGCCGTTTTCAACCGTGCATTCATAACCTAAATCCCGCACTTCTTTGGCAACAATCGATTCTATTCCCATTGCTGCTGTTGCAATAAGTGTTACTTTTCCCATTACGTTCACCCTAACTATGTACATTATGTATAGTAAAAGAATAAAGAAACTCACAGTGTAAAGCAAGAAATGCTATTAAATATCGTCAAAAAATGAACGAAAGCATACAAAAAGCTCTTCAATTCTGAAGAGCTTTGCTTCTTTATTCGTATGATCGTTTAATTAATAACGTTCTGTAAGCCATGTTTTGTTCCTTCGTACTTCAGTCGGCAAAACGAATGCCTCGTACTCCGGTGGTAATCATCTATCTACAGACGTTTGTACGCCTGTCCTTCTCCTTGTTCATTTCCAAAAGAGAAAGTGCCCCTACCATAATTTGGGTTTCTCGCTCGTGGGGTTTACCTCGTTCCACTCCTGTAATTTCTTACAGGACTTCGTCACTGTGGCACTTTAAAGGTAGTCAAACCATATCCTAATGGACTTAGGTTTTTTCCCTGCCGTTAGCAAAGTTCAATACTTTAGCTACCCTAGCTTATTTTTTCGCTAGGCACGAACACTACGGACATCTCAGTCCGTGCGAGCATGGACTTTCCTCTGCAGGTTACCCTGCAGCGATTACCCGAACGTTATTAATGTGTGCAAAAAATAGTATAGTGGAAAAACATTAATATTGCAAGTATTACAAACTGGCAATTTTTTCCTTAATCATAAAATCAGTAAACCATAGTCAGTCGTATAATTTACTACCAAAAACATGTTTTTCAAGATTAGATAACCGTTTTAAAATATCAAAATTAGTTGTTCCCGTTTGTGCCTGTGGCTGTTTCTTATAAGAATCTTCTAGCTGACGCTTCAAACGGAGGTTTTCTTGTTGAAGTTCTTCAATTTCTTGGTAAAACACTTCATAGTCCTTAATAATAACATCTAAAAATTTATCAACTTCTTCTTGTTTATAGCCTTTCATGCCTGTTTTAAATTCTTTTTCAAGTATTTGTGTCGCACTTAATTTAATTTTATCTGATATCATATCAATCACCTCGATACACTTTCCCCATTATTCCTAAACCTATTTTTTCAAAAAATTCGTGTATTGTCAATTTAAATGGTGTAACCATTAGTAGTCATTATTCGCGAATTGTTCTTCTTCCACGATTGCCTGAAGGTCATAAGCGTTTATTGTAATAAGTTGATAATCTTCATATTCAGCTTTCTTTTTTGCATCTGCATAGATATAACGAGGACTACCATCCTTTTCCTCGTCATAAAAAATTAATAATGCATCGCTCTTATCAAGAAAAAAAGCATTTTTTAAGCGAAATTGTGATGGATTATCATATTTTCGATTTGTGATGCTGTTTACATAGTCGGCTTGCGACAAAATAAGCTGATAAAATTCTTTGTTTGTTTCATTCCATTTTTCTTCTTGTTCAAGAAATGGAGTAATGACAGCAAGTCTCAGGTCAGGATATTCCTCTTGAAGCTCGAATGTAATTTCGGCAGCCCAAAGCTCAACACCAAGTTGACCGCTTATAATAACCCATTCTAGTCCGTCTTCAATTAAGGGGATCAGTTGCTTCTTAAGGGCTAGTTTAATATATTTGATTCCCGGATGATCTTGTCCAAAGATCCCAAGTTCAAATGGTTTATAGCCTGTGATTGCAACAACCTTTACCATGTCAACACTCCTTTACATCGAATGAATTTTTCTAAAGTATGTAAAACAGGAACCATGAAAGTTCCTGTTAGATTGACTTCTTATACGACATTTTTATATTGCGTTTTATTTTTGAATTATCTTCCCATAAATGGTCCTGGTGGTCTTGGTCCACAATTAAAGTGTTGATTCGTTACCTCATTCGCAACAGATTCTGTGTGTGGGAAATAATGCATATGTTGATACATATGATGATTTACATGTTGCGTATGTGAAGGATGAATATGTGGAACAATTGTTTTACAGCAATGATGTTGGACACAGCATTTAGTTGGATGAACAATAGGTTGCATTACGTTTGTTGGACAATACATTTTATTTATCTCCTTTCCTTCATCTGTCTTACATTAATAGCCTATGAAGGAATGGATAGTCATGTACTAATCAAAACACCTATTTTTAGAAGAAGTTTATAAACTGTTGTGAATTTAACGAATCAATTTTCAGTGTTCCACTTAAAACATAATCGCGATCCGTAACTCAAAGCTGCGCCGCCCTGATAATCTCGGTCATCTTCTTTCTTATTTAAATTACCAATTTTCTGTAAAAGTTTAAATCGTTCTCTTCTTATTAGAAAAAGGCATACGAGCCTTCTTTTATTCCAGTTAATACGATTACAGTTATTACAAGTACAAAAAAGTACAGAAATAAAATTTTCTTATACATACATTTCTCTCTCCATCTAAAATAATATTTCCTTTACACAAAACACTATTTTACATGGTATTACAAAGTTCTACAATGACAAATGAAGGAAGTTTACAAATCTTCATAAAATCGACAAATAAAGCGCGAAAAAGCACTAAATTTGCGCTTACCTGGGCAATATTTTCTATTTTTTTTGAAGTTTCCTGGTTATTCTTGAAAGTCGTTTTTGAAACTCATTTTCAATCTTTTCATTTTTTGTCTTATTGCGTGGATCGCTGATTTCTTTCCATTTCAAATAGCCATTATTTGCAATATCCAAAGCGAATTTATAATCCTTTGTATAATGTTCATAATATTTCGCCAACTCTATACTTGCTAGAACAGAATCATGGTCTGCCCCATTTTCATATACTTCACCAAATAACTCTATCGCTTCCTCAAGCTTTTTTTCCTTTTTAAATATTAACGCTAATGCAAGCTTTGCCTTCATTTCTTTCTCTGAGTCCACGTCAACAACCTGTCTATATAGTTCCTGTGCCTTAGAGGTCTCCCCAAGTGCCTCTAACCATCTCGCAACTTCGTATTTATCAGTCGTATATTTATTCTTTTCGTCAAGAATAACAGCACCAGATAAGTGAATATAAAGGGTTAAGAGCGATAAAATATCGATTTCATTATGGCGCATCACTCCAAAAATCCCATCAGGCACCTGATTTTCGACAAAATCAAAATAAAGAATCGGTGCTAAATAACCCGGTACGTCCCCATCACGCTGGATTTCAAGAATTTCTTTTTCAACATTTGAAAGTCTTACAGAATCGAGTTTGTTCTTCCATAATCTTCTTGCTGCATGATATAAATCAAAATGCCCAAATTCTGGAAGTTTCGGAAGTGCATTACGAATTAATGTATGCCTAGTTTTCACCTGTGGCCAATCGAATGATTTTCCGTTATAAGTCACAAGGGTTGTGTAGTCAACACTTGAAAGAAAACTTTGGTAAAGAGCTACCTCACTACCTGGGTTAGGTAAAAAATGTTGCGTGAGAACAACGCGATCTTCTTGAACCCTAGCGTGTCCTAATAGAAAGATAGTATTGCCCGTCCCCCCACCTAGTCCAGTTGTTTCAGTGTCAAAGAAAAATAAATCAGAAACTTGATGTCCTTTTGCAGACAATGGATGATTCAATTCAGAATTATTCCAGAGCTCAATTACATCGTATAATTTAGAAAAAGAATACAAGCCATGCTGAAAATTCAGTGGATACTCTATTTTACGAACCATACAATAGGTACCATCAAAATAAAAGGGCTCTGCTCCAAACTCTTTCCACTTATCTAAATAAGGAATTTCCTCCAAATGTAAAGACAGATCTTCCGGCTTTTGCTTTACCACTTCTTCTTTCACAATATGATTTTTTAATCGATTTAATTTCCCTTTAATCGACATTACCATGTCCCCTTTAAAGTTTTGAACCTTGTTTTAGCTTTGTAATTAAAGTAAGTGCATCAAATTTTGCTCGTTCATTTAGCACATCCGTACCAATACAAGAGGGACAACCTGATTCACACGAACATCTTCCAATTAATTCTTCAGATTCATTGAGGAGATTTTCCATAACCTCATAGACTTTTTCACTCAAACCAATTCCTCCTGGATAACGGTCATAAAGAAAGATTGTCGGCTGCTCATTGTGAACAGCTTTCACTTGGGGGACTACATGTAAGTCTGAAGGGTCACACATGGTCATCAATGGTGCAACATGTCTTAAGACATTAGCGACACCAACTAATCCTTCTTCAATCCTTTGATCACTTATGCCTTCAAGCTCTGATTTTTTCAAGCTAATCCAAGCTGAAGAAGTATGTAGTTCCTCTTCGGGTAAATGAATCGGCCCAGAACCGATATTTTCATGTGTTTCAAATTTTATTTTCTTAAAGATTGTTGCCATTGCTTGAACGGAAACATCCCCATAGCCAATTTCGACAGATTCTTCTGAGCGTTCTTTATCAACCTCAAGAACGCGAAGACTTACTGCTAAGTTGGCATCTGTAAAATAATCAACATCTACTTCCCTAACAAATGCTTTCTTTTCTTCCCAATCGAGCTTTTCAACTTGGTATTGAACACCTTGATGTAAATAAATAGCTTCATCATGTAGTAAAGTCATTGCACTAAAGCGGTCCATTTCACCAATGACCTTGACTGCAGCAATATCTGTTTGATCAATAATGACAACATTTTCTTGCGATGCAGAACGAAGGCTAATATTGTGGGCTGGAAATGAATCGTTCATCCAATACCATTTGTCACCATTCTGATGAAGAATTCTTTCTTCGGTTAAAAACTCTAGAATATCTTCCAGATCAAGTTCACCGAATGTATCACCTGTTTTAAATGGTAATTCATAGGCAGCGCATTTAATATGATCAATTAAGATCACAAGATTATTTGGATTAATTCGAGCTGTCTCAGGATTTCTACTAAAAAAGTATTCTGGGTTTTGAATCATATATTGGTCCAATGGATTGGAACTAGCCACCATAAAAATTACGGCTTCTCCTTGCCGACGACCAGCACGACCTGCTTGTTGCCACGCACTAGCAATTGTTCCAGGGTAGCCTGTCATAATACAAACTTGAAGCTGTCCAATATCCACACCTAATTCGAGTGCATTTGTACTGATTACTCCGTAAATGTCTCCATTTCGAAGACCTTGTTCAATATCACGACGTTGCTTCGGTAAATAGCCACCACGATAACCACGGATCGCTTTCGGTCCAAGCTTATGTTTAACAAGTTCTTGTAAATACGTTAGGATGATTTCCACCCTCACTCTACTTCGTGCAAAAACGATGGTTTGAATTTTATTTTTTAAAAATTCACTGGCTAATTTTCGCACCTCGAGTGTCGCACTTCTCCGAATATTGAGTGGTTTATTGACGATGGGTGGGTTGTAAAAAACAAAATGCTTTCTTCCAGTTGGGGCACCATTGTTTTCTATTAACTCCATTTTAGTACCAGTCAAATCTTCTGCAAGTTCTTTCGGATTGGCAATTGTCGCTGATGTACACATAAAAACCGGACTGCTGCCATAAAACTCACAGATCCGCTTTAACCGTCTAATTACATTAGCAACATGGCTTCCGAAAACACCACGGTATGTATGTAGTTCATCGATAACAACATATTTCAGGTTTTCAAACAAGGAAACCCATTTTGTGTGATGTGGGAGAATCGCAGAATGCAGCATATCCGGATTTGTGATAACAATATGTCCAGCTTTTCTTACCTTTTGGCGTATATTTGCCGGTGTATCACCATCATATGTATAACTGTTAATCGCAACTCCCATTTCCTCAATGATTTCATTTAATTCGCTTTTTTGATCCTGTGCTAAAGCTTTTGTAGGAAACAAATAAAGTGCACGTGCCTGGTCATTTTCAACAATTGCCTGTAATACAGGAAGATTATAGCAAAGTGTCTTTCCTGATGCTGTAGGAGTTACAGCGACAAAGTTTCCACCACTTCGTGCAATTTCATAGGCAGAATGTTGGTGGGTGTAAAGTTGATGTATTCCTCTTTTGTCCAACGCTTCTCGTAATCTATTATCTATGGTTCTCGGCATGTCCATTGTTTTAGCAGACGTCGCCTCAATCGTATGCCAGTGTACAATATTTTTCGCGTATTGCGGATTTTCTTTTATTAGATCTATTATTTCATGAATATTTTTTCGAAACTTCATAATCAATCACCTCAGGATTTCTATCTCCTATTGTACAGAATAAACGTTCGTTTTTGAAGTTATTCCTTCTGGTATATTTAAGCATACAAAAAAGCACACCTAAATAAGTGTGCTTTTTATATCAAGTTCCACAAAATGTTTGATATGGCCTATTTGTTGGCTCAGGTGGTTTTGCGTATTCAGCTTGATCAGAGGAGTGAGCAAATGGATCTTTTAATACATTTAACAGTTTCCCCATGACATTATAATCACCATCTGCAGCAGCCTCCAATGCTTCTTCAACACGGTGGTTTCGTGGTATGACAGCAGGATTTGATGTTTTCATTAATTCATTTATCTCAACCTCAGATTTCCCTTGCCTAGATTGTCTTTCCTTCCATTTTTGCTGCCAGCTTTTAAATTTCTCCGAATTACATATTTCAATGCTATCAAGCTTATTGAAGGTTAACGCTACAAATGTGTTCGTGTAATCTAGTTGGTTTGAGTTCATCAGTTCCAATAGGTTTTCAATAAGACTCTTATCTTCTGCCTCTTCATCGAACAAGCCAAGCTTTGCTCTCATCCCGTTTAACCAATTTTCTTCATAAATCCCGATGTATTTTGACATTTCATCCTGCGCTAATTGAAGTGCCTTTTCTTCATTTTCATCTATTAAAGGCAATAAGCATTCTGCAAATCTGGCTAAATTCCAACCACCGATATATGGCTGTTTACCAAATGCATAACGACCTCCCGTGTCGATTGAACTAAAAACGGTGGCTGGATCATAGGTATCCATAAAGGCGCATGGGCCATAATCGATGCTTTCACCACTTATCGTCATATTATCGGTGTTCATGACCCCATGAATAAATCCGACTAATTGCCATTTTGATATCAAAGCGGCTTGGCGATTAATCATCCCTCGTAGTAAAGCAAGGTACCGGTTTTCCTCCTCTTTAATCTCGGGATAATGTCGCTCAATCGTATAATCGGCTAATAATCTTAGTTCATCGATTTTCCCAAGTCCAGCAATAAATTGAAATGTACCCACACGAATATGACTTGATGCCACGCGTGTAAGAACCGCACCTGGTAGAACTGTCTCTCGATAAACCGGTTCTCCTGTCGTAACTACAGCCAAGCTTCGGGTAGTAGGAATACCTAAGCCATGCATCGCTTCACTAATAATATATTCGCGAAGCATTGGCCCAATTGCTGCACGACCATCCCCTCCGCGTGAATAAGGTGTCCGACCTGCACCTTTTAACTGAATATCAAAGCGTTCTCCATCTGGTGTCATCTGTTCACCTAGCAACACCGCACGGCCATCTCCTAGATTTGTAAAATGACCAAATTGATGACCAGCATAGCTTTGCGCAATAGGCTCAGCCCCCTCAGGAATCTTATTCCCAGCAAAGACCTCAACCCCATCTTTCTGCAAAGCATTTACATCTAACCCAAGGAGGTCGGCTAAATACTTGTTTAAGATCACTAGTTCTGGTTCGCGTACAGGAGTAGGATCTGTTTTTGAATACAAATCCTTTGGTAAACGAACATAACTATTGTCAAAATTCCAACCCATTTTATTAGTTGTAATCTCGAACACCCCTTTGTATTTTTATCTTAATGCATCCTTAAGTAATACCAAAGAAAATTTGTAAAAGTATTTACTTCATGTTCAATTTCCGATTGTACGAATGACAGTTGAAATGGTTTTATCAAAGGCTGAAGCACACTTTTCCGAATCCGTTCCCGCTGTAGTTCTGACACAATCGTATCATATAAATCTCGCTGGTCTGTTGTAAAAATTGCTTCCTGCTCGATTTCCTTAGCTAAATCTAAAAGTTCCTGTAAGTTTAGTACCTTTCGATCAATTCTCGCTTGTAAAAAATGAAGAGATGACGAGTCAAGCAAAGTACTGCCATTTTTGACCATAATTGGTATTATTGCCTCCAAATAGGTTAATAGCACCTCTACCGTCTTGTGCATTGGTTGTGTACTATTCGTAATCTTCATTGTAAATGAGATATAATGCATCATCCCATAAAAAAGAATCGAAAGTTCAAACCCATATGGCCTTATATGATCCCCATAAACATCTACAAATCGTCCCGCTAACCATTCCAATTCATGAATCCGGTGATGCATCACCAGTTTTTTCAGTTCTACTTCATTTGAATTTAAAATCGCCTCAAAAATGGTATTGAGGTTACGCTCTCTATTTAATTTGGTTAGTATCGAAATTTGTTCAACTAAAACAACTCGGTCCGTTTCATCTTTTCCAACCTGTAATTCCATACGAATTTGGCTAGCATCATAACGCAATCCTTCTAATAATTCTGCAATACAGTCATTTTTATTCGAGAAATAATTATAAAATGTACCTTTTGAAATATTGGCTTGTTCAATGATATCTTGTATCGAGGTTTGTTGAAATCCTTTCTCTACAAATAACTTCAAAGCAACGTCAGCCACTTTTCTCCTACGTTTATTCATACATCCTCCAACCGTTTCCTTTATATTCCAAGTAAACATTTTATTTACTACTACTAGAACATTATACCTTAAGTATAAATATATTGCACAAATTGAACTGATGGTATAAAATCATCAAGTAAATATTTTATTGAACGAATCGAGGGGAAGATGAATGGAATCTACTTTACAACAAAAAAAACCACCATATTTAATGTTAGCTGTATTATTTATTGGTGCTTTTGTTTCTTTTTTAAATAATTCATTATTAAATGTTGCATTACCATCCATTATGATTGATTTAAAAATCGAAAATTATTCTACTGTACAATGGCTTGCAACTGGATATATGCTGGTTAGCGGTGTATTAATTCCTGCTTCAGCATATTTAATTACACGTTTTTCAAATCGTAGCTTGTTTATTACATCTATGGTCATTTTCGCACTGGGTACTGCAATGGCAGCATTTGCACCTAATTTTGGAGTATTACTTGCTGGCCGTATGGTTCAAGCTGCAGGATCTTCAGTCATGGGACCATTACTAATGAACATCATGCTTGTTAGTTTCCCAGTTGAAAAACGCGGTGCGGCAATGGGTGTTTTTGGCTTGGTTATGATAACAGCACCTGCAATTGGACCTACTTTATCAGGTTATATTGTAGAGCATTACGATTGGCGAGTATTGTTCGAAATGATTTTACCTCTTGCAGTAATCAGCTTAGTCCTTGCTGTATGGAAATCAAAGAATGTGATGGAAGTAAACAAAAACGCGACGATTGATCATTTATCCATTATTCTATCAACAATCGGATTTGGAGGCTTATTATATGGATTCAGCTCCGCAAGCAACGACGGATGGAGCGATACCCTAGTTCTGGCATCATTAATTATTGGTGGCATATCACTCATTGTCTTTATTTTACGTCAACTAAAAATAGATGAACCTGTTCTAGATTTACGAGCTTATAAATATCCAATGTTCGCACTAGCTTCAATCATCTCCATCGTAAACGCGGTAGCGATGTTCTCAGGAATGATTTTAACACCAGCATATGTTCAAAGTGTTCGTGGAATTTCACCATTTGAATCTGGTTTAATGATGTTACCTGGAGCAATCGTTATGGGAATTATGTCCCCGATTACAGGAAAATTATTTGACAAGTTCGGCCCACGTCTTCTTTCAATTTGTGGGTTAATCGTAACAGCAGTTTCAACCTATTTATTATCACAACTGCAAATTGATTCTTCGTACACCTATATCATAACAACATACACTCTTCGTATGTTTGGAATGTCAATGGTCATGATGCCGATTATGACAAACGGATTAAATCAATTGCCTGCACGTTTTTATCCACACGGAACAGCTATCAACAATACAGCTCAACAAGTATCTGGTTCTATTGGAACAGCTGTATTGGTAACGATCATGAATAGCGTGACCAAGTCAGAAGGCGAAAGTCTCATGGCAAATGTTGATCCAACGACATTAACAGAAAGCACTCAAGCTTTACTTGGCCAACAAGCATTACTTGCAGGAATTAATTATTCCTTCCTAGTAGCATTAGGTATTAATATAGTTGCTTTAATATTAGCATTCTTTATTAAACGAGTAGATGTTAGCAACAAGGCTGTTCATGGGGCTGAAACTGTTAAACCAGTTAAAGCCGCTACAAATTAATTTTTCTCCCCTAACATTAGTTAGGGGAGTTTTTTAGTTCGGTTTTTAACAATAAAAAAACAGACTCTATAATAGAATCTGTTTTGAACGGTTTATTTTTGGTTCATTATGCCTTTTGAACATTAGCAGCTTGTGGTCCACGGCTACCTTCTTCGATATCGAACGTAACATCTTGACCTTCTTCTAACGTTTTGAACCCATCACCTTGGATAGCTGAAAAGTGAACGAATACATCGTCTCCACCTTCAACTTCGATAAATCCAAAGCCTTTTTCACTGTTAAACCATTTTACTTTTCCTTGTGCCATATTGTTTCCTCCTATGTAATGCAACAAAAGTTGTTGCAAGGTAATGCATGAATTATTATGTCCATAGAAAAAACATTTTATAACTAAAAAATTTTTTTCTATTTTTTGGTGGAGGAAACAAATAACGTTTTTATGCTAAAAAGCTTTTATTATGGTTGTTGACAACCTGTAATAATCTTGTATTGGTCTCCATCTCTGCTCCACATAATGGACAGGTTGGCTCTTGTGTGCTCTTAAAATTATCTCGTACCCATCCATTACATTCCTCAGATGTGCATTCCCACACCTTCGTTTCCTCAGTAACAATTTCTTCGACTGGTCTTCTTCCAAAAGCCATTCAAATCATCTCCTTTGTTTTGGTTGGCACGAAACTTATAGTAAATTATTGTTTAAAAAGATAAGCGCAAGGCGTTCGTCTATCGGTTACAAGCATAAGATAAGCACTGACAGAAGGTTTTTTTGCCTTCCGAAGCGATTCGCTTAGACCAAAGATCCGATAGCGCCTGGAGCTAGACAATAAAAAAACTTATTATAAAAAGTGTTCTTTGTGCGCTTTTAAACTTGATCAGCGCCACTACGGCTAACTTTGGCTTTAGAGCTTTTTGTTAACGCGAAGCTTCCTTGAGAAACTCCTTATAATAAGCATTACTATTAATTTATCTTAGTTAGTAAATATTATACCACTTTCTACCTATATTTGTAAAACGTAGGTATTAATCATAAAGATGACAAGCTGTGAAATGAGATGGCTTTACTTCCTTCCACTGTGGAACTTCAGTTGAACATCTTTCCATTGCATATTGGCATCTTGTTCGAAACACACAACCAGATGGTGGAGATAACGGGCTGGGTACTTCTCCTTCGAGTACAATTCGTTCACGATTCACTACCGGATCCGGAATTGGCACAGCGGATAATAATGCTTTTGTGTATGGATGTAGTGGTTCATCATAAAGGGACTCACTATTCGTAAACTCAACCATATTTCCTAAGTACATCACAAGAATTCGATCTGAAATATATTTGACCATTGATAAATCATGGGCAATAAATAAATATGTTAAATCCATTTTTTCCTGCAAACTCTTTAACAGATTAACTATTTGCGCCTGAATTGATACATCTAATGCTGAAATTGGTTCATCACAAACAATAAACTTTGGATTTAGAGCCAGTGCCCTGGCAATTCCAATTCGTTGTCTTTGTCCACCGCTAAACTCATGGGGGAATCGATTCGCATGCTCTGGACGAAGACCTACCAATTCTAAAAGTTCCTTCACCCTTTCCTTTCTCTTTTTACCTTTAGCAAGACCGTGGATATCAAGTGGTTCTGCAATAATATCCTCAATTTTCATTCTTGGATTCAAGGATGCATAGGGATCCTGAAAAATAATTTGAACATCTTTGCGAAGCTCCTTCATTTGTCTTGGATTAAACTGATAAATGTTTTTTCCTTCAAACAAGACTTCACCTGCTGTTGGTTCAATTAAGCGAATAATCGTTTTTCCTGCTGTTGATTTTCCGCAGCCACTTTCTCCAACTAGTCCAACTGTTTCTCCTTTATTTATGATTAAATTCAAATCATTAACCGCCTTTAACGGTTTCTTTTGGATAGAAAAGTATTTCTTAACATTTTTTATTTCAAGTAATGCGTTTGATTTCTCTACCACTTTCTTACCCCCCCCTATACATGATTTAAACGATTTTTAGCCATCGGATGATTTAACCAGCATGAACTGTGCTGTGTTGGGCTAACGCCTTCAAAAACTGGTTTATGTTCAGCACAAACTTTCATTGCCATTTCACACCTTGGATAGAATGAGCAGCCCTTAGGTGGGTACAGTAAATCTGGAGGAGTTCCAGTTATGGTGGATAGTTTTTCATGCTTATCCATATCTAGACGAGGTACGGATTTTAACAATCCTTTCGTATACGGATGAGTCGGATTTGAAAAGATCTCCTCGACACTACCAGTTTCAACAATTTCACCTGCATACATCACAACAACCTTACTGCACATTTCCGCTACAACACCAAGGTCATGGGTTATTAAAATAATCGAAGTGTTGGTTTGCTCTTGCAACTTCTTCATCAGTCTTAAAATTTGTGCTTGTATGGTCACATCTAGTGCAGTTGTAGGTTCATCAGCAATTAAAAGTTTCGGCTGACAGGCAAGGGCAATAGCAATCATAACCCGCTGTCTCATCCCACCTGAAAATTCATGTGGATATTGATGAATGCGCTTCTCCGGTTGAGGAATACCCACCATTTCAAGCATGTTTACGGCATACTCAAGTGCTTCTTTTTTTGAAACTTTTCTATGACGAATAATTCCCTCTGCAATTTGCAGCCCGATCCTAGTTGTAGGGTTTAACGATGTCATAGGATCTTGAAAAATCATCCCTACTTCATTTCCTCTAATTTTCTCCATCGCTTTTTCTGATTTTTGAACTAAATTATCTCCATTTAAAAGAATAGAACCATTTTCGATTTTTGCTTGTGGGCTTGGAAGAAGTTTCATAATCGATTTAGCCGTCACACTTTTACCACAGCCCGATTCACCAACAATAGCTATTGCTTCCCCTGTTTCTACTGAAAAGGAAACTCCTCTAACTGCCTTTACCTTTCCTGCACTTGTATCAAACGAAACATGCAAATCATTGATTACTAGTATATTTTCCATCTACTTTCCCCCTCTTCTAATCAATGCAGATATTCTATTTCCGCAATTTTGGATCAAGTGCATCTCTTAAACCATCTCCGAACACATTAAACGCGAACATTGTAAGTGAGATGAGAAAAGCTGGGAAAAATAATTGATAGAAATTCCCGATCAAAATACTGCCTAATGCATCATTCGCCATCGTACCCCAACTTGCCTTCGGAGCAGGAATCCCAAGTCCTAAAAAGCTAAGTGTTGCTTCAGCAAATATTGCAGTTGGAACAGTCAATGTGACATTTACTAAGATTGGCCCCATTGTATTAGGAATCATATGTCTTCTTAAAATCCAGGAGGTTTTTGCTCCCATCGCATTTGCTGCTTGGACGTACTCATACTCCTTGAGTTGAAGCACCTGCCCACGGACCAGCCTTGCCATTGGTATCCAACCTGTTATGGACATTGCAATAATAATTGCCCATAATCCTCTTTCAAGGACGATCATGACTAAAATGACCATAAGGAGATAAGGAATGGCATAAAGCACTTCCGCGATTCTCATCATAATATTATCGACTCTGCCACCGCGAATACCCGAAATACCTCCGTAAATAATCCCTGCTACAAAATCAATCAGAGCAGCCATTAGTCCAATAAATAAAGAAATTCGCGCACCATACCATGCTCGTGTAAACAAATCTCGTCCAGAAGCATCTGTTCCGAACCAATGCTCAGCATTCGGACGTAAGTTCTTTTTTGTAAAATCCTGCTCATAATACGTATATCCGTTTATATGGGGACCAATGATGGCCATGGCCCCTATAATAATAATGATTATAAGCCCTAACATTGCTAATTTATTTTCCTTTAGGCGATTCCAAACGTCTCCCCAATAGGAAATACTTGGTCTCGCAATTCTCTCTGCTTCAGCATATTTCTGTTCAACTGGTGTAAACATATCTTCCGTTAGATTTGGTTGATTTTTCATTTGCTCTCCCCCGTTACCTTAATTCTTGGATCTATCCACGTGTAGGCGATATCAACAATCAGAATAAAAAGAATCAGGATGGCAGAATAAAAAATAGTCGAGCCAAGAATAACAGGGTAATCCCGATTAAAAATACTTGTTACAAACATTTCTCCCATACCAGGGATACCAAAGATTTTTTCAATAATAAAACTTCCAGTTACAATATTGGCTATCAAGATTCCTACAATTGTAACGACAGGTAAAATCGCATTTCGAATGGCATGCTTTAAAATAATCGACCCTTTTTTAAGTCCCTTTGCTTTTGCTGTTAAAATATAGTCCTGACTCATAACTTCAAGCATGCTGGATCTCATTAATCTCGCGATAAAGGCCATGGGCATCATCGCAAGTGATAGGGACGGCAATACGGTATGTGACCATGATTTCCATGTTGCAACAGGGAACCATCTTAATTCAACTGCCAGATAATTGATAAGAAAAGTTGCAAGAATAAAGTTCGGTACAGAAATTCCAATGATTGCGAGAATCATAGAGGAGTAATCAGGCCACCTATTTCGATAAAGGGCAGCAATAATTCCGAAAAGCAAGCCAAGTGGAATCGCAATCAGCAAGGCCTGTGTTCCTAAATGTAAGGAAACTGGGAAACCGTTCACGATTAGATCATTCACTGTTAGGGTTGAAGATTTATAAGAAGGCCCAAAATCAAACTGCAAAATAGAAAGTAGATAAAGACCATATTGTACATGTAAAGGTTTGTCCAAATTATAGTAGCTTTGTAGATTATTGTAGACTGCCTCTGGCATCGTTCCCTCTTGGGCAAATGGATTTCCTGGAATACTATGCATAAGAATAAAAGTTAGTGTGACGATCACCCAAAGGGTTACAACTGCTAGGACAATCCGTTTTCCAATATACTTAAGCATGTTATCCCCCTCTTAAATCTAAAGTGCTAGCCTTAGTTTCTATTTTATAAAAATCGGGGTATGCTAATTGCTAGCATACCTCGATTAGCCTGATACTTAGTTTGTTATATCCGCATAGATGAACTGAGGATAACTATTAATTGGTGTAAAGATACCAGTTACATGTGGCTTCACAGTAAACGGTTTTGTATAGAAATAGATTGGGACAATCGGCATTTCCTCCATTAAGATCTTTTCAGCATCATGCATTGCCTTCATACGTTCTTCTTGATTCATTGTCGTTTTCGCAAGATTAACTAACTTGTCGTACTCAGCATTACTCCAGTTTGCGTCATTATATGGTCCATCCGTTACCCAAAGGTCCATAAATGTCATTGGGTCTACATAGTCACCAACCCAACCCGCTCTAGAGATTTGATAGTCTCCCGCTTTTTCACGGTCAAGTTTAACCTGGAATTCAACATTCTCTAAAGTAATCTCAACACCAAGGTTTTTGCGCCACATTTCTTGAACAGCTTCAGCTATCATCTTATGCCCTTCTGACGTGTTATAAGTTAATGTTACCGCTGGGAACTTATCGAGGCCCTCTTCAGCCAATCCTTCTTCCATTAACTTTTTCGCCTCATCAATATTTGCTTCAAATAGCTTACCTGTATTTTCTTGGAAGTCCCCTGCAACATCAGGAATTCCAGGTGGTACGACTGAATATGCTGGTGATTGTCCACCTTGTGCAACGTGTTCCACAATTGTTTCACGGTCAATTGCCATTGATAATGCTTTTCTAATCTTTGCATTATTAAATGGCGCCTTCTCCGTGTTTAAATTGTAATAATAAACAGAAAGGTCAGAACCAATTTCAAACTCAGGATTATTTTCAGCTTTTAGCTGACCAATTACATCCTGTGGAAGTGGGTAGACTAAATCCAATTCACCTGATTGATACATTTGCCAAGACGTGTTTTCATCATCAATAATGACAAATTGAACCTCATCTAGATTGATTTTATCTTTCTCGTAATAATTTTCATTTTTTGCAAGCTTCATGCTTTCTTTATGCTTCCACTCTGTTAATTTAAAGGCACCGTTTGAAACGTAGGATTCTGCTTCCTGGTACCAATTTGGATTTGCTTCCTGAACAGCTTTATTAATCGGATAGTACGTATAGAAAGATGTTAAGTCTAAGAAATATGGTGTAGGCTGTGCAAGCTTGACTTCTAACGTCGTATCGTCAACTGCTTTTACACCTACAGCAGCTTCAAGTGCTGCTAGATCAGCACCTTCTTCTGCCGAATTATATGCTTCTCCACCCTCTAAATAATAGAGTTGATAAGCATATGTAGACGCGGTCTCTGGATTCAAAGCGTATTTCCACGCATATTCAAAATCATGAGCGGTAACAGGGTCACCATTTGACCATTTTGCATCACTTCGAAGCTTGAATGTCCAAGTTAACCCATCCTCGCTCGGCTCCCATGATTCTGCCATACCGGCTACGATTTCACCTTCTGGTGTTTTCTTTGTCAATCCTTCAAATGCATGTTCAAGAATCCATGAATCATGAGTTCCTTGTGCAGTACCTGGGTGCAATGAACCAGGCTCCTCATTATTATTAAGGCGCAGAATCTTTGGTCCAGATGATTCCTGTTCGTTTTCTTTACCTTCCTCACTAGGAGTTGATGGCTTTTCTGGTTCATTTGACGTCGATTCACCACTAAAACAACCAGATAAAGCTAAAAAGATAGAAAGCAATAATACCAATCCAACTGAAAGCTTTCTTTTCAAAAAATTGACCCCCTATACTATTTTTTTGAAATCATATGATTTCTACATTAAATCTATAAAAAAAATCATCAAAATATGACACTAGCGATAAATTTCTTTTTATTTTAAGTGATAAGTACTAGTTTTCCTTTCATACTTTAATACAACGACCTTTTAAGCCGATAAAAAGCTTGGAGATGCTTTACCTGTAATCTAGTAGTTTGGTACACTTAAAGTAACAGTAGAGACTTGGAGTGATACAAATGAATCGGATTGAGATAACTGAGGTGTTACAAACGGTACCACTTTTTAAAGAACTAACAAGTAATGAACTTAATGAAATCGTGAACATTGCCCAATACCGGCAGTATAAAAAGGGGTCCCATGTTTTTATGCAAGACGACCCTTTAGAGAATGTTTATTTTATCTACCAAGGAAAAGTAAAAATATATAAAAATGATGTAAATGGAAAAGAACAAATTGTGACTGTCCAAAAGGACGGAGATATGTTCCCACATGTTGGTTTTTTCAGAAAGGGTAACTATCCTGCTTATGCTTTGGTGCTAGAGAATACAAAGGCTGTGGTTATTTCAATTTCTCATTTTGAAAACGTATTGCTACAGCAGCCACAAGTTAGCATCAAGCTCTTCAGGGTATTGGGTGAGAAAATAGTAGACCTTCAAAATCGTCTCGAAGCTCAAATATTAAATAATACATATGAACAAATTATTAAATTAATCATGCGCCTTTGTAAGTCAGATGGCGAGGAGATATCCAATGGTAAAATCATGATTACCACTCAATTTACAAATAAGGATTTAGCCAACATGATTGGTACTACCCGTGAAACAGTGAGCAGAACGTTAACAAAATTAAAGAAAAAAGAAATAGTGGAAGTTGATGAAAAAGGTAACATCATGGTCGATTTAGAAAGCTTAGAGGAAGAACTATTTATTTAAGTATTAAAGAACTGAGCCAAATTTAACTCAGTTCTTTTTTCATGCCCAAAATAAAAACATTTTGATATGTAATGAATATAGTGACAATAGATAATACGTCTAGGGAGGAGAAAAAAGAATGAAAGACGAAAGGTCAAATAAACCAAACCCAAAAGATGAAAATGAAGCATTCGGTCCACTTATGAAATCAATGAATGAGTTCTTTACCCAGCAACCTGTCAAACGACTATTAGATACGATAGACGAATTTTTCGAAAAACCATTCCCGTTCTCAACAATTCCCATTGATATGTATGAAACAGACACTGAGCTAATTGTTTCAGCAGACCTACCAGGAGTCAATAAAGAACAAATTGATATCGAGTACTCGGAAAGGTATATTACGATTACTGTTAACCATGTTGAAGAAATGGAAGAAACCAATGAAAAAAAACATTATTATGTAAAAAAGAATTCTTTCAACAAAGCAAGTCGGACAATTTCGTTACCTTACCCCATAAACACAAACCAAATTAAAGCATCTTATGTAAATGGTGTCTTAAAAATTCGGATCCCAAAGCCAAGAAAACGAAAAATCACAATTGATGAGAGCATGTGAAAATACATGCTCTTTTTTACATACTTTCTATCGAAGATTAGCATGATATGGCTAGGAGGTGTAATTATGGACAAAAAGGCAGGCAACCAAAAGTTACCTGATTTTAAGGAATTAAATGATCGAATCATTGCAGATGCCAGTGATGAACCAATGCTTGTGATTAAGACGAATCTTGACCCTAAGAATGCAACTGAGGAAAACCCGTATTTTAAAGAATCTCAATCAGATAATAGAGAGGAATTTACCTCATTTTTCGAAGAATCCTAATAGAGGATGTTCAAATAATTATGAAATGGTGATTAATCGTGGATAAAACGCTAGGCTATCTAATAGAATCAATTTCAAATTATGGTGATGAGAATAAGACAAGCCGTGCTATTCTTACAAAAATGATAAACAACCAATACGCATCTGAAGAAGCATTTGTAAGAGATTTAGATGAGGAAGAAATCGAATTTTTGAACAAAGTTTTACCTGAAGAAATCAATTACGCGATGGACGAAAAAGATTTTACACGTGTTCATCAACTTAATGAAGTATATGAATTGCTTTAGAAAAGGTGGATAAAATGGGAAACGGATTTACTACGAAACAGTATTCGAATACAAATGTCGAAGAAGTAAAACGATTGAATGCAAATTCTGGATTATCCTATAATGAAGCATTACAGCTTTTGGCAAAGCAGTACAATGAACAAAAGAAACCTAAATAAACCAATATAAAAAGAAAGCTGGATAGTGACAGCTTTCTTTTATTTGTTCAAATCTACACTTTAAATGTTTTCGTTAAGCCTTTCACAATTGAATTAACTTGGTTCACTGCCCCTACCATTTGCCCAGCTGTATCCATCATTTTATTGATATCATAGGTCCCATCCTTTTTCTTAAATTGATTTAGGATGCCCCCAGCCCCTTTCGCCTTTATTTGATCTGAACCAGTTAAGTTAGGGGTAGGATAAGGATTTAAATAAGGTGTCTGATATCCGTATGGAGAATAACCAGGATAATTGTTCATATTATAGTGCATATAGGTTGGAGGATTGTATTGATTCCAATTCGATTGGTACCCTCCTCCGTAAAATTGCTGATAAGTAGGTTGCCCCAAATAAGGCCACGAATTACCATAAGGTCTAGCAGCATATTTGTTCCTGCGAAAATTTTGATACATGTGGACAAACCTCCTGTGATGTTCTTTTACTATAGATTATGTAAAAGTTGGGTTAGATGTTCAAAAAAAGATACCATGATATCAAGGTATCTTTAAAGGAGGGTTTATTGTTTTGGTTTTATAGCCCTTACAAGGATGTTATCTAGTACAAATTGAACCGATTCATACATATTTTTAAAACGTTTAACTTTTGTATCTTGATAAAAACTTTGGATGGAGATATGTTGGATATTTTCATGTGTAGCATCAATCTGATTAGGATGAAGGTTTTTCGGAAACTCTTTATTAATCCATGCAGTCGCCAATTCTCTCCAACTATCTGCTATTTCCATTGTAGAATCTACAAAAGGTTTTACTTCTTTATAAAAATCCACTTCATAGGATTCACTTGTTTTAACATCCTCTAATCGTTTAATGGATTGGTCACAGAGATCCTTTAAAATATTCGTCTTCGCCAATAGTTCCGTGTACATTCTCTCACCTCAACATCTATCTTACCGTTTTAATAGCTTAATGTTAAGTGATAAGAATGTTCCTTTCCGGTTTGCGGTGATTGTTCTGATTTTTGATTAAGAAATGTCTTTTGTAAGGAAATGAGATCATTTTCAAGCCCTTTAATTTGAATCAATTTCAGATCTTTCCCTTCATCAATACACAAATCTACTTCTGCCTGAATTTGCTTATCAATCGTGTTTAATGAATTAAGCAATTGATCAATATCCCCAAGAACATGCGCTTTCGTCGTAAGTTCACCCTTCAACATATCCATCCTCCTATTCGGTCTTTTTTTAGTTAATTCGATGCCGAAATTGTTCCTCCTGCACGCTTGACAAAACTAGTTTTTATTCGTCAAAGAAAGTGGTATTACTCCAACAACTTTCTCTATTTTCGACAATGGTTTCCTAACATTTTTAAGAATGTTATCTTTGAAAGATGCTCACACTACGAGTAGGAGGTGAAAATCCTATGGCAAAGCAAAATAAGAAGAAAAATAATCAAGAACGTAATGAAGAGAAAGCACCTGGTTATGGAGACAAAAAACTAGAAGGACCAGATAGACCATCAACATAATATACATACAAAGGCTGACTGTCAGCCTTTGTTTTTTAATAACAGTTCTTCTAGTATGATTCCTGCTTGTACTTGCTTCTGTTTCTTTAAGAACCATTTTGTAAGGTCAAATTGGTCTCCTAACTCAACTTCCGCAAACCATTTAGCTTTTCTCTCCCCTTTATACCAATCTAATGTCTTGCCTTTGTGGTGTTGGATAATCGGATAGGTAGTTCGTAAAAATGGTGTATTACGAAATCTTCGCTCATCTATATACCTTTCATAATCATATCTAGAGCCTGTATGCTCTACAACGTTAGAAAACTGTATAAAATATCTATAATAGTCCTTATGAAATAAAAGGGATGCAAGCTTTTTACCAAGTTCAATTCTATTATCTAGTTTTGTAAATTTATGAACGGAAAATCCAAATAATCTTCCATCCAATGTTGGATAAATGACTGAACTAAAGTGCAGAAAGTCCTGAAGATTATAAAAGAAACTTTGAAAAACCTTCCTTTTTAGTAATGGATGTTCTATTACAGGCTTTTGAATGATATTCTGTTCATTAATGATTTGGGCTGTTACCAAACGACCACGATTACCAAATCGCCAAAAAAACTCCCATTCTGCCTCGACAAATTTGGATACCGAAAACATTTTTAGCATGTGAAACAAAGGCTTCCCTATTTTTTTCGAATACTCGTAAATCAAGAGTTGTGGAAATGCATCTGAAAAAATGAGCCAGTTTGCGCGTTCATATGTATTAAATAAAGTTCTTCTCTCTTTTTCAGTTAGAATTCTCGGGATCCATTCCCCTTCTAAATCGGTCATATTCCAACCAGCATTCCGTGATACTTGACTTGCTAAAAATGACCATTGTATCTCTGTATTTTTTTTATAGTAAGTTGCATAACTTTTCGTCCGTGAAATATTATCAATATTCCCTTTTGCTGTTTTTGATTGAATATCCAGAAGTATTTCTCTTTCTTCTATCGTTAAATTATGTTCCTGGTTTCTTCGAATATCTACCATCGTTTCTATTTCTAGTATATCGGTTTGTTTTTTACTCATTCTTTGCACACCTCTTACCATAGTGTGTCCATCCTAGCGTACAACACGCCCCCAAAAGTATATTTTCAGGCGAATAGTATGGTATAGTGATATGTAATCCTTCTTGGCCTCACCCTAATTGTTAACAATTTCTTTAAACTATTTCTGAGAAGTTTTTGGTATAATAGGTGTCTTAAGGGGGATGGGAGTATGGAGTTTCGTTATCCAAATGGGAAAGTATATAAGCCCCAACAAGTAAAAAACAAACCACATCTCAAGCAAAAAATATACGGGAATCGTGGAATGACACTTGAAGAAGATCTCAACGAAACAAATCAATTTTATTTGGAGCAGGAAATTGCAGTTATTCATAAAAAACCAACACCTGTACAAATCGTAAATGTCGATTATCCGAAAAGAAGTGCAGCAGTCATAAAAGAAGCCTATTTTAAACAAGCATCAACCACGGACTATAATGGTATATACAAAGGCCGATATATTGATTTTGAAGCGAAGGAAACGAAAAATAAAACCTCTTTTCCGCTTCAAAACTTTCACGAGCACCAAATAAAGCATATGTCTGATTGTTTAAAACAAAATGGGATTTGCTTTGTAATTCTTCGATTTACAACAATAGATGAAATGTATTTACTTGAGGCAAAGCACTTACTAACCTTCTGGAATCGAAAAATGGCTGATGGAAGAAAATCAATAACAAAAAAAGAAGTAGAAACCTATGGCCATCCATTATCTATTGGATTTAGGCCAAGAATTGATTATATTAAAATTATTAATCAACTCTATTTTGAATAGTAAAAAGCTAGAAATGAAACATTTTGCAATTCAAAAACGTCAATATGTATGAATGCATTTGAAAGGCAGGAAATAGTATGTCTGAAAAATATAAAACACGTGAAGAACGTCGACATGCGAATCAAAAAAAGAAGACACCAAAAAAAGCAAAGGGTTCGTTATTTAAGCGAATTATACTTATTGTCCTATTAATAGGAATAATAGGAATGGTAGCCGGGGCTACGACATTCTTCGTAATGGCAAGTGGAGCTCCACCATTAGATGAATCCTTATTAAAGGATCCACTTTCATCAAAAGTTTATGATAAGGATGGCAACAAAATTTATGAATTTGGCGCAGAAAAACGGACCTACGTCCCTCTTAATCAAATACCAGAGGATCTAAAGAATGCGGTAATAGCAGTCGAGGATGCACGTTTCTATGAGCACCACGGCTTGGATGTGATTCGTCTTGGTGGCGCCGTTGTCGCAAATATTACTGATGGTTTTGGCTCTGAAGGAGCGAGTACCATTTCACAACAGGTAATAAAGAACTCCTTCTTCGAAGAAGGGCAAAAAAAGCTTACGAGAAAAGCACAGGAGCTATGGCTTGCATTTCAATTAGAACGAAAGTACTCAAAAGATGAAATACTTGAAATGTACCTTAACAAAATCTACTACGGGGTCGGTAACACATATGGTGTATCCAAGGCTGCTGAAAAATATTTTAATAAGTCACTAGATGAACTTGAGCTGCATGAATCAGCCTTTATTGCTGGATTAGGGCAAAACCCAGGGATCTATAACCCTTTTGTTCATCCAGAAGCAGCAGAAAAGCGCCGTAATATTGTATTAAACCTAATGGTTAGGCATGAATTTATTTCGAAAGATGAAGCAGAAGCTGCTAAAAAGGTTCCGATTGAATCATCTATAGTAGAATCAAACGAACAATCATCTCCAATCGATTCTTTCATGGACCAAGTAAAAATCGAGCTTAAAGAATATGATGATATCGATGTTTATAATGCAGGTGTAAAAATCTATACAACCTTTGACCCTAAAGCACAAGAACATGTCGATTCATTATTAGCAAATGAAGATCCTGATGTTCAATTTCCAAATGAAGAGTTCCAAGCTGGAATCGCGATAGTGGATACAAAAACAGGTGAAATTAGAGCATTAGGCGGCGGAAGAAACCAGGCCGAAAATAACCGCAGAAACTTTGCACTTGAATCCGAAAACCAACCGGGTTCAACAATTAAACCTATTTTAGACTATGGCCCTGCTATTGAATATTTAAAATGGTCAACCTATCAGCAAATTAAAGATGAACCGTACACCTATTCAAATGGTGTGCCAATTAATAACTTTGACAGAAAGCATATGGGACAAATATCTGCAAGAGTTGCTTTAGCCCACTCAAGGAATATCCCAGCACTTAAGGCATTCCAGGAAGTAGGCGTAACCAAAGTTACCGAATTTGCAGAACGTCTTGGAATTACATTTGATGAGAGAATTAACGAGGCATATTCAATCGGTGGGATGTCAGGCGGTATTTCTCCTCTTGAAATGGCAGGTGCTTATGCTGCATTCGGAAATCAAGGAAACTTTATCAAACCACATGCGGTTGACAAGATTGTTTTTCCGGATGGAAGAGAAGTAACTCTTGCTCCAGAGCCTGAAGAAGCAATGTCGGAAGCAACAGCGTTTATGATTACGGACATGCTAAAATCTGTAATGGATTTTGGTTCCGGAAGTAGATATGATGTTTCTGGATTACAAATTGCTGGTAAAACAGGAACAACCAACTATTCCGCAGATGATATGAAAAAATATAATATTTCATCGGGTGTCCCAGATGTATGGTTCAGCGGCTACACACCTAGCCATACGGTAGCCATTTGGACGGGATATAAAAATAATCGTGAACCTATTAAACCGGCTGAACAGAACCTAGCATTAAAATTATTTAGAAACATCATTACTAATCTTTCTGAAGGAAAAGAAGCAGAGGATTTTGTAATGCCAAAATCAGTCGTTAAAGTCGGAGTTGAAAAAGGATCAAATCCTGCAAAACTTCCAAGTGATTTTACGCCAAAAGACCAAATTGTTTATGAATATTTCATAAAAGGAACTGAACCAACGCAAGTGTCTGAGAAATATGACAAACTTAACCCACCTTCTAACCTTGATGTGCAGTATGACCAAGTAACAAATCAAATCAATCTATCTTGGGCATATACTGAAGGTGAACTTGATGGTAATAGCTTTGAGATTGGTGTTTCAATTGACGAAGGACCTGCTAAGGTTCTTACAACGACTAAGGAATTAAGCTATACAATTCCTGATGCTATTCCAGGAGCGATCTACAAATTTACAGTTACAGCTGTAAATGATGATAATCCTAAAAAACGCAGTGATCCTGCATCAAACACCATTAATGTTCCGGAACCAGAGGAAGAAGAAATTGAAATTCCACTCCCTCCTGTAACTCCACCAGGTCATGAAAATGGTGGAAACGAAGGTGATAATGGTGGCGATGGTGAAGGTCATGGCAACGGTGAAGGCGAAGGTATTGGTGAAGGAGCGATCTTCCCACCTCTCCCACCTGGTAACGAAGACCGAGAATAAGTATAAAAAAATAACGCACTAAATGTGCGTTATTTTTTTTGCGTTTTAATTTTCATGATTGCATGAAGCTTTAGAAGTTCATGGTAAAGTTCGTTTAATTGTACAAATGAATGGTATTGATGAGGCTTTTTTAAAATAAATGAAATCCGCTCCTCAAAATTAATCGGCTTATAATCAAATTCCTTGGAGTAATCAAGTATGTTTTCTGCACTCGAAAATTGCTTTTCATTTATTAAACATAAAAAGGTTAAAAAATCATCTACTGCTTCTTTCATCGGCTCAATAACCGTAGCATTATCTCGATTTCGATAGCAGTAAGTTAGATGTTCTTTTCTTGTATCCCATTTTTCAATAATATCAGAAATACCCTTTTCATTATCCAACTTTTTCTTTCCCCTTCATGCGCTTTTTCCCTTCCCTACAAACCTCTAATAGCGGACATATTTCACATTGTGGATTTTGGGCTTTGCAATGGTATCTTCCGAAAAAAATCATTCGGTGATGGGTCACAGACCATTCTTCTTTAGGAACCTTTTTCATTAATGTTTTTTCAACTTCTAATACAGAATCTTTCCATCTACAAAATCCTAGTCGCTTACTTACTCTTTCTACATGAGTATCGACTGCAATTGCTGGAATACCAAAGGCTACTGAGACAACAACATTAGCCGTTTTTCTACCGACCCCAGGTAATTTTGTTAATTCATCACGGTCTTGTGGAAGTATGCCTCCATATTCTTCAATTAGCATCTGGCATAATTTACGAATGTTTTTTGCCTTGTTTCGAAAAAGACCAATGGAACGAATATCATTTTGAAGCTCCTCAAGAGAAACAGCTAAGTAATCCTCTGGTGTTTTGTATTTTTCAAAAAGAGAAGCTGTTACTTTATTAACTAATGCATCTGTACATTGAGCAGATAATGAAACAGCAATTACCAGTTCAAATGGATTCCTATGATTCAGCTCACAATGAGCCTCCGGGAACATCTCCCCCATTGTGTCTAGACAAAATTGAATTTGTTGTTTGTTTAGCATTTTTTATCACCTATTTTTTATCTTTAGCTCTCTAACCAATTATAAAAAGGGATTGTCCGTTTGTAATTTCCCTGTTGAGGTTGCTCAGATTGTTTTTGTTTATGTTGGTGTTGCCGGAACTTTTGAGAATGGTTCTGAGCCTGTTCAATGGTACGAATACCGTTCTTTTTCCATTCAAAGAGGATTCGATCAATATATCGGAAATTGAGCTTTCCAGACATAACAGCTTCTCGTAATGCTGCTTTTATAATGGATGGATCATGATGGTCTTGATCTAACCACATTGCTAAGGACTCACATTCAAATGGTGAGAGAGGTCGTCCAAATTCTTGTTCAAAAATACTATATAAGTCCTTTTCGTGTTGTTTTTCGATTACTTTCTCTTCATTCATATTTTGTTGAACAAGATGTTGGAGCATTTTCTCCCATAATGGTCGTAAAGAGTATTTTTCGTAGATGATACGATTTTCATCATTTCCTTCATTTATTTCTAAATAACCACGTTGAATGAGCTGACGTAGAATTTCCATACATTTTTCTTCTGTAATTGTCATGCGATTTGAGATTTCAATTGGTGTAGGAAAGAAATTTCCACCATCCATAAAAGTTAGGATATGGAAAAGGACCATCATTTCCTCTTCATTAAGCTGTAGATGTCGATACGAGGACATTAACATTTTCGGAATTGAAATACTGCCTTGTTCGAATAAATCAACTAATTTATCCATTTTCATGTATAAACACCTCTTCATACCCTAGTATAACATGAGATTACGATTAGCAATAAGAAAGAAATATTTGGGTTGGTTTTGTTCAAAAAATAAAAAAGAAACCCTCTTATTAAAGAAGGTCCCTACTATTGTTAATTATGGATATAGACGGTTTAATAAGCGTGGGAATGGGATTGTTTCACGAACATGCTCAACACCGCTAATCCATGCTACAGTTCGCTCTAAGCCTAATCCGAAGCCCGAATGTGGTACTGAACCATATTTACGTAATTCAAGGTACCATTGGTACGCTTCACTTGTTAATCCATGTTTTTCAAGCTGTTGTTTCATAAGGTCATAATCGTGAATTCTCTCTGATCCACCAATGATTTCGCCATATCCTTCAGGAGCAATTAAGTCCGCACATAACACCACATCATCACGATCAGGTGCTGGCTGCATATAAAAAGGCTTAATTCCTTTAGGATAATTCGTAATAAACACAGGTTTTTCATAGCTTTCGGCAATTGCAGTTTCATGTGGAGCACCAAAGTCATCGCCCCACTGTATGTCGTTAAAGCCTTTTTCATGTAAAAACTCAATAGCCTCATCATAAGAGATACGTGGGAATGGTGCTTGTATTTTTTCAAGTTTCGATACATCACGGCCTAATGTTTTCAGCTCTAATTGACAGTTTTTCAAGACAGATTGAACAATATGTGCAACATATTCTTCTTGTACTTTTAAGCTATCTTCATGTTCATAGAAGGCCATTTCCGGCTCAATCATCCAAAATTCGATTAAATGGCGTCTTGTTTTCGATTTTTCCGCACGGAATGTTGGGCCGAAGGAAAATACTTTTCCTAAAGCCATCGCTGCAGCTTCCATATATAGTTGTCCACTTTGTGATAAATATGCATCTTCATCAAAGTATTTTGTTTGGAAGAGTTCAGTTGTTCCTTCAGGTGCACTTCCAGTTAATATCGGTGGATCAACTTTTGTGAAACCATTGTCATTGAAAAATTCGTAAGTTGCACGAATAATTTCATTACGGATTTTCATGACAGCATGCTGCCTCTTTGATCGAAGCCACAAGTGACGATTATCCATTAAGAATTCTGTTCCATGTTCTTTTGGCGTAATTGGGTAATCGACTGCTTCATGTATGACTTGAATATTTGTAACCGTTAGTTCATAACCAAAAGGTGATCTTTCATCTTCCCTAACAACACCAGTTACATATAAAGATGTTTCTTGTGTGATTGATTTCGCCGTTTTAAAAACGTCCTCATCCACTTCCGCCTTTACAACGACACCTTGTATGAAGCCTGTCCCATCACGAAGTTGTAAAAAGGCAATCTTTCCACTTGATCGTTTATTCGCTAACCAAGCACCGATTGTAACCTCTTCTCCAACAAATTTATTAACTTCTGAAATAGTTGTTTTCACAATTGTCCCTCCAAAAATCAATCAAATGCGCATTGGCGTTATTATCGCCACTTATGTATAAATTCCTACTTTATTATACATATCTTGTCATAATGAAGCAAGAAATACCATGGGGATGGTTCAAGAGTGAATAAACTCCAATTGAACCATCCCCATATAAATTTTTTATTTCATCTTTTCCTCAACAAATTTACGAATACGATCAATCGCATTTTCAAGCTGTTCTAATGATGTAGCATAAGATAGACGAATGTTGTTTGGTGCACCAAAGCCAGACCCAGGTACAACAGCAACAAGTGCTTCTTCTAATAGTGCTTTTGCAAAATCATCTACATTATCATATCCTGTCAGTTCCGCACATTTTTTTGCATTCGGAAATAGATAGAAAGCCCCTTGTGGCTTTTTGCATGAAATTCCAGGAATACTTACTAACTTATCATAAATAACATCTAATCTTTGTTCAAAAGCCTGTCTCATTGTTTCTACAGGTTCTTGTGAACCTTCATAAGCTGCAATCGATGCATATTGTGCAATCGAAGTTGGATTAGAAACACTATGACTTGAAAGGTCTGTCATGCTTTTAATGATATCAACTGGACCAGCTGCATATCCAATTCTCCAACCTGTCATTGAATGTGATTTAGAAAGTCCATTGATAAGAATAGTTTTTGCTTTCACTTCTTCGCTTACCTGAGCTATTGAATAGTGAGTAGCACCAAAATACACGAGTTTTTCATATATTTCATCGGACACAATTAAGATATTATGCTCCACACATAATTCACCAATTGCTTTTAATTCCTCTTTTGAGTAAAGCATACCAGTTGGATTGCTTGGTGAATTTAATACTAAAGCAACTGTTTTATTTGTAATGGCTGCTTCCAGCTGGTCTACTGTGACTTTAAAATTATTCTCTTCTTTGCCTTCAACATACACTGGTACACCATCTGCGAGCTTTACCTGCTCGGGATAGCTAACCCAGTAAGGAGTAGGAATAATAACTTCGTCGTCTTTATTTAGAAGTACTTGGAATAAAGCATATAATACAAACTTTGCACCAGTTCCAACAATCACTTCATTTGGCTTATATTCTAATTGTTGATCTTTTAGAAGCTTTTTACAAATTGCTTGTTTTAACGAAGGCAATCCAGCAGAAGGTGTATATTTTGTATGTCCCTCTTTCATTGCTTTGATTGCAGCCTCGATTATGTGTTCAGGTGTATTAAAATCCGGTTCACCTGCACCAAGTCCAATTACATCATGTCCCGCTGCCTTCAATTCTTTTGCTTTTGCAGTAATTGCAAGTGTAGATGAAGGTGTTAATGCTGCTACTCTGTTTGCTAATTTCATGGTTTTCCCCCCACGTATTATGGTTTGATTGAATTGCGATATTTGCCAGTTTCAAAATACAATTTATGGTAGGTTAATCGATTATCACTACCTATATAAATAATTTCCCAAATCGGAATATTATCTTCAATCCCTAGTTTGACGGAACGAATTTCTTGTGGATCCCGTTCCCTTTTTAGTATAGTAATTGCTTCTTTTTCTGTGATTCCATCACGTTCAAATCGCGTTACTATTTTACCTTTTTTTTCTGGAATCCAAGCAATCACTTTTTCACCCTCATCATTTTTACCGATGACGACTTGATACGCTTTCGTTCCAAAATATGTATAACTATCATCAATTGTCTCAATTACTGTCTTCTCGAGGGCAATTTCATTTCCCTTCGATTGAGCATTATTGTATGGCTTCAATGCCGATTGATAAATGCCGATTCCTGTCCAAATTATAATAATAAGGAGAAGGACGAGTATCCATATGATCCATTTTTTCATTTTAATCAACTTCTTTACGTTCGATAAATTGTAAAAACTGCTTTATTTTGATCATCTTTATCGAGTGCCAATCCAAACATAAGATCCTCATGTTTTAAACTTCGATTTAACAAATCAACAATTTTATATAAATCAGGAGTATTTTGAATCTTAACAGTCGATAGAATTTCTATCTTACTTTCCAAGCAAGAGCTCTCCCTTCATTCATCACAAATTTTTCTACTCATACGATATCTCTCTAACGGCAACAATAGAAGTACTACAACATTACAGTTGAAGTTGTCTACACTAAGTTGCCTTACATCATTATAACAGGTGTATAACCATTCACAATATAATTTTTTAATAAAAAATTAACTCCTAATCCCATGCCTTTACCTGTCTTTGACAGGTCTTTTTTATTCTTGGTCTCCCTTTGGTTGATCACTTTTTAACGAAATGGGAAAAACTTCGTAATCGGTCTGTGTACATTTGATGGTGACACTGCCAAACTGTTTTGTATAGTAAATGTCGATCCAACTACTATTTAGTCTTTCTAACACATCTGAACTAGGAAGTGATCCTTTTTTATGAAAAAGAATCGCAATTTGGGGATTTACATGATTCACAAATTTTTCTCCTGAACCCTTTGCATGGCCAAATTCCGCAACCTTTAAAATATTTGTTATGGGCAGCACTTTATTTGACAGCATTTGATGCTCTAATTCTGAATTAGCACTGGTCATAAAAAGAACCTGATGATTACCAAATCGGAATAATACATCCATACCAAGAGACTTCTCGCTAATCTGGTCTTCATGAATGACTTCAGCAGCTAGTAAAGAGCTTAGTTTATAGGTCTTTTGATTTTCCCACTTAACGATATTATTTTTGGAGTACTCTTGCTTATTATGTGCTCCCTGGATGATTTGTACATCTGAGAATTGTTGTATTAGCCAGTCTAAATTTGAAGTATATAATGTGTCTTGTTTTGTAATAATAATGCCTGTTAATTTTTTCACTTCATAGACTTCAAGGTACTCCTTAAGTTCCTCTTTGGTTCCGTTCCCACCGGTATTCACTAGGAAAAACTCTCCATTTGGTATATGGATCAAACTTGCTTCACCATTTGATAGGTCTAAAAATGTAATCGCAATCTCATCTTCGGATAATTTAACATTAATTTTCTCTATATTAGTCCGCACATTTTCGCTTGTCCAGCCTGAAGTAAATAATGTTAAAAAAATGAATAAGATCAGATTAATATATTTCACAAATCAGCCTCCAAAGAATTAATATCTATAACCATTTTTCAACATATTCCATAAGCTCATGAAGAGGTTTTTGAATCAATTTCATTTGTGGAATTGATGAAACGAACTTTTTTCCATACCATGCTGTTATAATCCGACGATCTAAAATAAAGATTACCCCTTTATCTTTTTCAGATCGAATTAACCTTCCAATACCTTGTTTAAATCGAAGGATTGCTTCAGGTAAAGATAGTTCCTTAAAAGAATCTCCACCCTTTCCTTCAATTTCCTTTGTGCGAACAGCGAAAATTGGATCGTTTGGAGCAGTAAACGGCAGCCTGACGATAACAAGTGCGGTTAAATCTTCACCTGGGATATCTACACCCTCCCAAAAACTGCTTGTACCTAAAAGAATTGCCTTATCAAACGCCTGAAAATTCTTTGTTAATTTTGCCCGACTACCGCCACTTATACTCTGGGCAATTAACACAAACTCTTCAAGTTGCTGCATTCTTTTTAAATTCATATATGTTTTTTGGAGCATATCATGAGAAGTGAAAAGAACAAGCATACGTCCATTTGTTTTTTTGGCAATTTCAGCTATATGAACTGAAATCGAATCAACAAATTCATCCTGTGATACAGAATTGATTAGTGGAACAGTTGATGGAACCATCATCACTGCTTGACGTTCGTAATCAAATGGTGATGGTATTGTCAATGTAATGGGTTGAAAATCTGTCAAGCCAAGCTTCTTAATAATATAGGAAAATGAATAATCCACTGTTAATGTTGCAGAAGTCATAATCACACTTTTCTTAAAAGTAAAAAAGTGGTCAGCTAGATATTCAGAAACATCTGTGGGTTCCACAAATAAGGTTGCCGAATTTACAGGCCCCTTTGGATCGATTTCAATCCAAACCATTTGATTTTCCAACACGTCATAAAAACTCTCGATAATAGCACATTTTTCAAATAATAAATTGAAACATAATAGATAATCATTAAATAAACCTAATTGCAATGGTGTTAGCATTGACTTATTTTGAATAATTAGCTCGTTTTGGTATTGAATCATTGTAGAAAGTTCTTTCTTTGAAATACTCAACTTTGTCAGTTGTTCCATCGCTTCTTGCCAATACTCACCTGATTCATTATTTCGATCTACTACATATTGAATCCGATTCGTTTGGTTTTCATTCGATTGTTTTGATAATGCATGACTACGTATCATCCGGAAAAATTCATTAACAGATGCTCTCATGTCCTTTAAAAGTTGGTTCACTCGTTCAAATGAGTCTGAATTGTATCCAATCCGTTCCACTATTTTTGATGATTTCTTAAGTAAATCGTTTGTTTCGAATAGACCAATCCTCGTCAGAACAGAGTGAATCATTAAGTAATGAATATGAAATCCTACCTGCCGCTTTGCAAGGGTTTCAAAATGATGGGCTTCATCCATAATCAAATAGTCGTAAGAAGGGAGAATTTCAAAGTCATAGCTCAGATCCTGTAATAACAAAGCATGATTTGTAATCAATATATCCGCTTTTTCAGCAGATTCCCTTGCTTTTTTATAAAAACTTCTTGACTCCCAGATTGTATCTTCAAATCCGTGATTTTCATATGTGCTTTTCACACGATCCCATAAAAGCTTGCCACCTGAAGGCAAATTAATTTCGTCAATGTCTCCTGTTTCGGTCTCAGTTAACCATACTAATATTTGAGCCTTAGCTAAGACCTCATCATAGTTTTCACTGTCCTCATAAAGTATTTGTTCAAACCTTCTTAATGAGAGATAATTCCCTCTTCCTTTTAATAGTGCAACTTCGAAATCAAACGAAAGGATTTCACGCAATTTCGCGACATCCCTCTCAAATAATTGTTGCTGAAGTTGAAGGGTATTTGTACTAATCATACAACGTCCCTTCTTTTTTGAGATATAAACTGCTGGAAGCAAGTATGCTAATGATTTCCCAATACCTGTACCTGCTTCGATAATTGCGTGTTGGTTTGTTTCAAGTGCATGGTGAATTGTTTGCACCATTTCTAGCTGTCCCTGTCGAAATGGAAAATCGTGAATCACTGAATGAAAAACCTCAGTATATGTATTACTTTTTGGGTTTGCTTTACCCTTTTGTTTTTTCTTTTTACGCAGAGCAAGTCCACGATAGATGTCAAATTTCGATTCACGCTTTGCGTGTTTGGATCTATCATCTATAATCTCTCGCAAAATTTCACGGATATCGCTTTTAAAATAATTTGAAAGGGTATAAAGCTTTTGAATTGTTACCAACGGCAGTTGCTCAATTTTATGTACTATTTTTAAGAGTATTTCTGCTGTTACTTCAGCATCACTATCAGCCTGATGTGGATTTTCATGTGTTAATGAAAGAGATTCTGCAAGCTGTCCAAGTTTATAGCTATCTGCCAATGGAAGCATTACTCTAGAAAGTTCAACCGTATCAATAGTAAGACATTGAAATTTCGTAAAACCGCACTGGGCTAATTCCTCCTGTAAAAAAGAATAGTCAAAAGGAACATTATGAGCAACAAAATAGGAATCCTTAAACATCGAAATAATTTCGGGTGCCACAATTGAAAAATCAGGGGCATTCGCAACAACTTCATTTGAAATACCAGTAAATTGCTCGATAAAAACAGGGATGTCTTGTTTCGGGTTTACAAAAGTTGCAAATCTTTCAATAATCTCTCCATCTTCAATGACAACAGCTGCAAACTGTATAATCTTATCACCCTTCTTTGGAGAATTCCCCGTAGTTTCCAAGTCTACAACGACAAAGCGTTTTTTCATTTAGTCCCACCTCCTAACACAAACGCCCCCAATATGGGGGCGTTGTACTTATAAAGTTTTTTACAATACAGTTGCAGCTGGTTCTTGAAAAAGTAATTCTTTAATTTGATTCTCTTCGTTCATGATTGCTACCCTAGGCTTATGTTCAGACAGTTTCTCTTCAGGTACAATTGCATACGAAATCACAATAATGACATCTCCCTCTTGTACAAGACGAGCAGCAGCTCCATTTAAACAAAAAACTCCGCTTCCTCTCTCACCAGGGATAATATATGTTTCAAGTCGAGCCCCATTGTTATTATTTACAATTTGAACTTTTTCATTAGCAACCATTCCGACTGCATCTAATATATCTTCATCAATAGTAATACTACCTACATAATTTAAGTTTGCTTCTGTGACACGTGCTCTGTGTATTTTTGCGTTCATCATTGTACGGAACATGATGCTCCCCCTTGAATCAAAAGATTTCAAAATGTGGTTCAAAAAGTACGGTGAAAATGACACATCGGTATACGATCTTCGACTAACTACCGACACGTCCTGTGTCGAACGTCGAAGTCACTACATCCTGTAGAAGCTCGTTGGTTTGTTTTTCCGTTCCTTGGAAAAGAAAACCCGCTTTTCCGACGTGCGAAGCGGAATCAATGAAGAAACATTCCTTGTGCTCACGTATACACAACATACGTTCCGCTACTCAAAACTTCTCCGCCTCGAACTTCTTGGTCCTTTTCATCCTCCTTTTGAACTCGTTTTTATACATCAAAAGTTATATTATCAATAAGTCTGACTTTTGTAAACTTGACAGCGATCGCAATAATGATTTTTCCAGTTAGCTCCGAAAGCTCGTCAAGCTCTGGGTAACTGTATATTTCTACATAATCGATTTCACCAGATGTATGTTTTGTAAGATGGTTCATGATTAATTCTTCAACTACCCTTGGGTTGCGTTGGCCATTCTCGATAGCTGTTTTAGCCATTTGAAGACTTTCATATAATCTCGTAGCTTCTGCCCTCTCCTTGGCAGTTAAATTTACATTACGCGAGCTTTTTGCTAGCCCATCCTCTTCTCGGACAATTTCCACCGGAACAAGCGTAATCGGGAAATTAAGATCAGTAATTAATCCCTCCACCACAGCTACCTGTTGAGCATCCTTTAACCCGAAATACGCTCGGTCTGGCTGAACAATATTAAATAATTTGATTAATACTGTTGCAACTCCGTCAAAATGTCCATTTCTTTTTCTACCACATAACACATCTATTCTAGATTGAACATTTGCAGTCAGTGACATTTTGGTTGGGTACATATCTTCTGTACTTGGGTGAAATAAAATATCAACACCATTGTTTTCTGCGAGTTTGCTATCTCTTTCAAAATCACGCGGATAGGATTCAAAATCTTCATTCGGACCAAATTGAAGAGGGTTTACAAATATACTTACTGCTAATACATCATTTTCGCTTCTTGCCTTATTCATTAATGTTAAATGACCTTCATGAAGGTACCCCATTGTTGGTACAAATCCAACCTTTTTTCCTTCCAGCTTTAAGGTCTTGATATGTTGCTGCATTTCCTTGATCGATGTTACAATTTTCATGTTCATTTTCCCCCATAAAGGCTTGCAAGCTCTTCTTCTTTCATTGTGTACGAATGTTTTTCATCAGGGAATGACTTGGTTTTAACCTCAGTAATGTAATCTTGGATTCCTTGTTTAATCTGGTTATTAACTGAAGCATATTGCTTCACGAATTTTGGAACACGATCGACGCCATATGAAACCACATCATGGAAAACAAGAACTTGACCATCTGTACCATTTCCAGCCCCAATTCCAATAGTAGGAATTGAAATGCTGTTTGTAATTTCTTCACCTAATTGTCTAGGAACACATTCTAAAACTAAAGCAATCGCACCTGCTTTTTCCACTTTTTTGGCATCCTCAATTAGCTGTCTAGCACTTTCTGCATCTTTTCCTTGTACCTTATAACCACCTAATACACCAACAGCTTGTGGGGTTAATCCTAAATGCGCTACTACAGGAATTCCTGCTTCAGTTAATGCTGAAATCGTGTAAATGACATCATTTGACCCTTCGATTTTAACTGCATGTGCCCCCGATTCTTGAATAATTCGAGCAGCATTCTTCAAGGCATCAGATCGTGAGACATGATAAGACATGAATGGCATATCCGTTACAATATAAGTATCCTTTGCACCACGTTTTACGGCCTTCGTATGATGAATCATATCATCAACCGTTACTGGAATAGTAGAATCATAGCCTAATACAACCATACCTAATGAATCACCTACAAGGATCATGTCGACCCCTGCTTCCTCTGCAAGTTTTGCAGATGGATAATCATAAGCTGTTAGCATTACAATTGGCTCTTTCTTCTGCTTCATTTTTAAAAATTCTGTTGTTTGTTTCATCATTTTTCCTCCTTTTGGCTTTTAAAGCTCGCCTTGCTTAAGGCTGTCCTCGAGTCCTTAAAAAGAGGAGATGAAAAACCGATTCGTGGACGTTTTTTATTAACTTTATTCAGTAGAGACTGCATAAAGTTAATGCCTCCGGCGGATGCCACAATTTTTCAAAGGAAATTTTTCGAGACACCATCGAAAAAAATTGGGCACAAATACGCCAAGGCGTATTTGATTACGAAGTAAAAAATCCTTCTTTCAATAAAGAGAAAGAAGGATTAAACATGAATGTTTTCGGTAAATTTCATCCCTCTGTCCCAGTCCAATGGATCAAGGCAGAATATAATTGTAAATGACATTGGTAAAACTTAAGTCACTGGTGCAGTTCCGACAGGATACCACCCATTACTTTGAATTATATAAAAGATTCAATATTATTTCTACACTTTATTTTTCAGGAATCTCAATATCCGCTGAATAGATATGGTGCAATTTTCCGGACGCATCCTCTAGAAGTAATACACCTTCGTCATTGATTCCAATTGCTTTACCTTCAATTGAACCTGAAAGTGTTCTTGCAACAATTCTCTTGCCGATACTTGTTGCATAGCTCTCCCATAATAACTTCACAGCCTTGAAGCCATGTTGTAAATATTCCTTATACAGTTTTTCAATTTTAAATAAAATTACCTGAACGAGCTTCGCGCGATCAATTTTTTCTCCTTTTTCAATTGCAAGTGAGCTTGCAATTGAATGTAAGCTTTCAGGAAAATGATTCAATTCTTGATTTACATTAATGCCAATTCCAATAATAACTGAATTAATCCGGTCTGTCTCTGCCTGAAGTTCAGTTAGAATACCAACAATCTTTTTATGATTGATTAATATGTCATTTGGCCATTTTATATCAGGCTCTAACCCTGTTACTTCTTGGATCGCTTGGACTACACCTACTGCCGCCAAAAGTGTTAATTGCGGAGCTTGTGAAGGTGGAATTTGTGGTCTTAGTATCATGCTCATCCAGATTCCTGTATGCTTTGGTGAATACCAGGACCTGTCAAGTCTTCCTCGACCAGTTGTTTGTTCTTCAGCCACGACAAGTGTGCCCTCAACTACACCATCATACGATAGCCGGTGTGCTATTTTTTGCGTTGAGGTGAGTGATTCTTCAAAATGAATATTTCTTCCAAGAAACTCGGTTTCCAGACCCAATTGAATTTCGTTGCCGCTAATTTTATCTGGTTTCGTGATTATACGATAACCAAGTTTTCTAACTGCCTCTAATTCATACCCTTCGTTTCGTAAATCTTCAATATGCTTCCAAACGGCAGTACGTGAGCACCCAAGTTGCTCACTAATTTTTTGACCAGAAATAAATTCTCCGTTAGCATTAGAGAAGACCTCTAACAATCTTTTTCTTATTTCTGATTGCACGATAGAAGCCACTCCTTTATTTTTACCTTGTTATTTACCACTTCGTTTTCAAGTATTCCATCTTCAACTTTAATATAGAGATTTGAAATCCATTTACCTGGTTTTTGATTATACCAATTTAATAAATCCTCACCCGTGATATCTAATTCTGATCGCTGCTTAATAGGCAGCTTTTCATATTCTTTTGATGGTGATATTTCTTGTCCAAATCCAAGCACATTTAAAATTCTCTCAACTTGTTGGACACATTTCGCTCCAGAATCATATAATAGCCGATTGTTCCAACCAGTTTGAAAGACATTTTGTATACAAGCTACATTTTTTACAACTTGATCCACAACTTTATTCGGAAGCTTCCATTGCCTTAAAAACGACTTAAGATCCTCTTTAGACAACAAATAACTAACAAGTGTCCAATACTCAGATCTGTCTTGCAATTGATTCCATTTGTATGCAGGGAAGTTTTTCAACCCTTTTATTTCATCTTCTAATCCTGGTATGTACTGAAATAATCTTGTCTCAATTAAAATTGGAAATGCAGCCTGACAACTCGGACCAGAAAGTAATTTTTCAAATTCGATAGTAATCCGCTCAACTGAAATTTTTTTTAATAAATATGCATTTTCCATGATCGCAGATTGAGTGTTTTCACAAAGTAAAAAGGACAACTGACTTAAAAATCGAACGGCCCTCATCATCCTTAGCGCATCTTCACGAAAACGTTCAGTCGGATTACCAACTGTTTGGATTACTTTCTTTTTTATCGCTTTCCTTCCATCAAAAGGGTCGATAATTTCTCCATTAATCGTCATCGCAATAGCGTTCATTGTAAAGTCTCTTCTTTTTAAATCTTCATGTAGGGAAGTAACAAATTCCACATGTGAAGGTCGACGGTAATCCTCATAACCTTCTTCCGTTCTAAATGTTGTCACCTCAAATTGTTCACCATCGTGTAAAACGATTACGGTGCCATGAACGGCTCCGACATCAATCGTTTTTGGAAATAAATCGATGATTTGCCCTGGTAATGCCGAGGTTGCAATATCGATATCATCGGTTGGACGATGAAGGAGAAAATCACGAACAGAACCACCAACAAAATAAGCTTCGTAGCCATTATTATGTAATGTTGTAAGAATTGCTTTGGCTTTTACAAAAGATTCATCCATCGTCGTGAGCCCCTATCAACGTTTATTCGAAAGTATTGAATAATATAAATCCTCATAGTTACTGACAATTCGTTCAGAATTAAACTTTTGTTGGACAGATTTAATTGCCTGATTTGACATCTTTTGATGTAACTCACTATCAGATAGTAGGTTAATTGCCTTATTTGCAATATCTTTAATATCACCTAGTTCACAAATATAGCCATCTACACCATCTTCAATGACTTCTGGAATTCCACCAACATTTGTACCGATTGTCGGAACTCCACATGCCATTGCTTCAATGAGAACGAGTCCAAAGCTTTCTTTTTCAGATAATAGTAGCTTTAAGTCACTGATTGAATACAGTTCAGCGAGGTTCTCCTGTTTTCCTAGGAGAAGGACTTTATCATCAAGGCCTAATTCATCAATTAATTTGCAGGCTGTTGTTAGCTCCGGCCCATCGCCAACTAATAACAGCTTTGATTTCACTTTTTTTTGAACGAGGTCAAATGCGCGGATAACGTCGGGTACACGTTTCACCTTACGGAAGTTAGAAACATGGATAATGACTCGCTCATCCTCTTCAATCCCATATTGACTTCGCAAATCATTCACATCTCGTTTGTAATAAATTTTCTCGTCTACAAAATTATAAATCGTCTTAATCTCTTTTTGGGGCTCGATTAACTCATACGTTTGATCCACAAGTGATTGTGAAACAGCTGTCACCGCATCAGATTGTTCAATTCCAAAGCGTATAAGTTCTGTTAAAGATGGATCATACCCGAGAACAGTAATATCTGTACCGTGAAGGGTCGTTACAATCTTTACATCACCGCCCACCATTTGCTTAGCTAAAAATGCACATGCTGCATGTGGAATCGCATAGTGCACATGAAGAAGGTCTAGATTTTCCCTCTTTGTCACTTCTGCCATTTTACTAGCTAATGCAAGGTCATACGGCGGATATTTAAAAACTGAATATTGATTGACTTCCACCTCATGAAAGTAAATATTTGTATAAATTTTGTTGAGACGAAATGGAAGACTTGAAGAAATAAAATGAATTTCATGTCCTTTTTCTGCAAGTAGCTTCCCTAACTCTGTTGCTACAATACCTGAACCGCCAACAGACGGGTAACAGGTAATCCCAATTTTCAGTTTCATTTACGAATCTCCCACTTCTTCATTAAATACACGTATGTGTATCTACGAACTTACAAATTATTTCCTTCTTGTCTATCACGGATTATTTCACGCCATGAGAAAAATCCTTGTTCAAGGCCATGAATAAGCACCTCAGCCGTTCCCATGTTTGTCGCTAAAGGTACAGAATATACATCGCATAATCTTATAAGTGCTGTTACATCTGGCTCATGTGGCTGTGCAGTAAGTGGGTCTCTAAAAAAGATTACCATGTCCATTTGATTGTTTGCGATCATCGCACCAATCTCCTGATCGCCACCTAATGGTCCGGATTGGAATCTGTGGATTTTTAACCCTGTAGCTTCAGAAACACGTGAACCTGTTGTACCTGTGGCAAACAATTCATGATCCTCTAAAATAGATTTATAAGCTGTAGAAAATTGAACAAGATCATTTTTCTTTTTATCGTGAGCAATTAATGCAATTTTCATCGTTATGTATCCCCTTATTCGATAATATTTTCCAATCCATAAACCAGTACATCGAGGTTCATTACAGTGTCAACCGATAATTTAACACCTGACATGAAAGAAGCCCGGTTGAAAGAATCATGGCGAATGGAAAGCATTTGTCCATTTCCGCCGAACAGTACCTCTTGATGTGCGACAAGTCCAGGTAAGCGGACACTATGTATACGAATTCCGTCATATTCAGCACCTCGAGCACCTTGAATGGTTTCTTTTTCATCAGGGTGTCCTTGTTTCTTTGATTCTCTAACAGTTGTTAGTAGTTCTGCCGTTTTCGCAGCTGTTCCAGATGGAGCATCGAGTTTTTGGTCATGGTGCAGCTCGATAATTTCCACATCCTGAAAATACTTGGCTGCCATTTGTGAGAATTTCATCATTAAAACCGCACCAACCGCAAAATTTGGAGCAATAATTGCACCTAATTTACGTTCCTCTGCAAGCACTGACAATCTTTCTAATTCCTCTTTTGTGAACCCTGTAGTGCCAACGACTGGCCGTACTCCATGTTCAATAGCAATCTCTGTGTGATATTTACCCGTTTCAGGTGTCGTTAAATCAATCAAAACATCAGGGTTTGTTTCTTTAAACGCTTCTTTAATATCAGTAAAGATAGGTACGTTAACATTTGAAAATCCATCAATCTCATTTAGGGACATTCCATTGTATTTATGATCGATTACCCCTACTAAAGAAAAATTCTCAGTTTCCTGTACAAGCGTTACCGCTTCTTTTCCCATTCTGCCTCTTGGTCCAGCAATTACGATTTTAATGGTTTCCATTCTTTTATCTCCCCTATTCGTTAGTGTCAATACGAGTCCATCTATCTTTATCTCTTGTATTAAATTTATTCATAACAGTATTATGTGCGTCTTCAAGGTCAATGTTCAAGGAATTTGCAAGACAAATCAAAACAAATAACATGTCTCCTGTTTCTTCTGCCATGCTTTTTTCAGTTTCTGTATCCTTTTTAGGCTTTTCACCGTAATAGTGATTAACTTCTCTAGCAAGTTCACCCAATTCTTCTGTCAATCTTGCTAGTAATGCAAGAGGGCTGAAATATCCTTCTTTAAATTGGCTTATGTACTCATCTACTTCTTCTTGTAGCTGTTTCATTGTTTTATCTGCCATCTCTATCACCTCATGAAGTTTCTCTTCCTATGTTAGCTTAAAATATAGAGTTTTGACAAACTTTTCTTTTATATAACATGATTTGTCAGATATTTACCCATACTTTATAATAAAGTGGCAAATTATTACTATCTCGGGGGTAAATCATTTTGAAGTTAACGATCAAAAGTATCTTTTTTATATTATTAGGCTCTGCCATCTTTTCGTTTGGAATTGTACATTTCAATATGCAAAATAATCTTGCAGAAGGTGGATTTACTGGAATCACTCTTTTGCTCTATTTTCTATTTGAATTCGATCCATCTTATACGAACTTAATCTTAAATATTCCACTATTTATAATCGGGTGGAAGCTACTAGGCCGTGTTGCATTTTACTATACAATGATCGGTACTATTAGTGTTTCAATATTTTTGTGGTTATTTCAACGCTATCAGTTTGATATTCCACTTGATGGGGATTTAATGCTTGCAGCTCTATTTGCGGGTGTTTTCATTGGGGTTGGACTAGGGATTATATTCCGCTATGGAGGAACCACTGGAGGGGTAGACATTATAGCCAGGCTAGTTCGCAAATACGTGGGTTGGCCAATGGGAAGGACAATGTTTTTATTTGATGCTGTTGTTATCACGATTTCGCTTATTTTTTATCTATCTCATCGAGAGGCAATGTATACGTTACTGGCTGTGTTTATTGGGGCAAGAGTGATAGATTTTATGCAGGAAGGTGCCTATGCTGCTAGAGGTGCGATGATTATTTCAGAGCACAACGATAAAATCGCAGAAAAAATTTTAAATGAGATGGAACGTGGTGTTACGATCTTGAAAGGGATGGGGTCGTATACGAAACAAGAGAAACATATCTTATATTGTGTAGTAGGCAGAAGTGAGGTTGGTCGCTTAAAACAGGTTATTATCTCTGTCGATCCACATGCTTTTGTTTCCGTTAGTGATGTTCATGATGTACTCGGTGAAGGTTTTACGCTAGATGAGAATAAAAAGCCAATAGAGCGATAAATATAAAAATGCCAGTTATCAAGTTGATAACTGGCATTTCAGAGTGTCGACAAAAGGCATTTGGGAATTCTCTTATTCCCAAATACCTTTTATTTTTTTCATTTTCATCAAAAATCTCACTATTTTTGAATATATACCGGTCCAACTTGCATATGTTTTATGCAAGCTTTGGACTTACCCAAGTCCAATTTGCTAGTTTCTTTAAATTCATTGCAGCAAAAGTTAGCATCGCCTGCATGGACAATTTTTTTATCCCCCTCAGGGTTGTCCATCGCATACCATGCTTTTCTTTTGCGTCAGCAAAGACGCGTTCAATAGATTCTTTACGACGTGCATAAATTTCTTTTACCTCTTCAGTGTGACGAAGGTGGTCAGCTTCTTCCACATAACCTTCCCAGATGTGACGCTGTATTAACTTCTGGTGATTTTGACTTTGAGTACACTGTTCTAGTAAAGGACAATTTACGCACTTTAAAGGATTTGACTTGTACTGTCGGTATCCTTCCTTCGTCGTAGTTGTGTAAGTTAATGTCTCTCCTTGCGGACAGATATAGCAATCAAAGTGCTCATCATAAACGTACTCATGTTTACGCATGAATCCTTCCTTCGTTTTGGGACGAGTATAAGGAAGAGCAGGAGTAATGCCATTTTCTATTAGGAAATTACAGATTGCAGGTGTTTTATAAGCAGCATCGGCAGCAACAGCAATAGGCTTCTTGACTTTATCCATAATCGATTCGACCAACGGTTGAAGTATATGGCTATCATGAGTATTTCCTGGCGTTACAATTGACCCTAACACAAAACCTCTTCGGTCAGTAGCTGCATGAAATGAATAGGCAAATTGTTTAGTGCGTTCATCTTTTACGTAATATCCACTTTCAGGATCAGTTGTACTTTCTTTAATCTCTTTCATTTTTTCTTTTTCAAATTTGTCAGTTGGGAATGGTTTCTTACCATGGTCTATACGATCCTGATTTAACTCCTCTTGAAGCTTCGCTTCATAAGCACGTGCTTCCTTTCGTACAACTTTCTTTTCAAATTTACGTTTATTAGCACTCGCTTTTACATGCGTTGAATCAATAAATACATGATCAGCGCTTAATAAGTCCTTATCTGTAATCTCTTTTAATATACGGTAGAAGATCTGTTCAAATAAATCTGTATCCTTAAAACGACGTTCATAATTTTTACCGAAGGTAGAAAAATGGGGAACATCTGTGTGAAAACCAAAACCCAAAAACCAACGATAAGCTACATTAGTTTCAATTTCTTTGATTGTTTGCCTCATAGAACGTATGCCAAATACATACTGAATAAATGTCATTTTAATCAGTACAACTGGATCAATACTTGGACGGCCTAAAGTTGAATAAAGGTTTTCAACCAATGGGTATATGAAGGAGAAATCAATAGCTGCTTCAAGTTTTCTCACAAGGTGTTCTTGTGGTACGACTTGATCTAGTGTAATCATTTCCAATTGTTCTCTATCTAAGTTATTACTTCTCGACATCATTTTCCCATCACTCCTAATATTCTCTATAAATATTGTAAATTAAAAAAGACTGTAGGCAAACTCGAAATTTCTTCGAGTTTGTCTACAGTCTGAAATGCCAGTTATCAAGTTGATAACTGGCATTTTTATTATTCTTCTGATCGAGTCATTCCTGTATACATTAGGATTAATCTCAATAGTTCTAATACCGCTACTGCAGCTGCTGCAACGTATGTTAATGCCGCTGCATTCAAAACCTTTTTAGTTTCACGCTCTTCATCGTTTCGGATAACTCCTGCTGATACAATTTCATTCATTGCTCTCGATGAAGCATTGAATTCAACTGGTAGAGTTACAAGCTGGAATAATACTGCTGCAGCCATAAAGATAATTCCGTATAGCATTAAGCTTGGTATAGTAAAAATCATACCTGCTATAATTAAAATCCATGAAAAGTTTGAGCCAATGTTCGCTACCGGTACTAGTGCATGGCGGAAGCGAAGGAAAGCGTAGTTTTGTTGATCTTGAATTGCGTGTCCAACCTCATGGGCTGCAACTGCCGCACCCGCAATTGAATTCCCATAGTAATTGTTTGTTGATAGTCGAACGACTTTGGATCTTGGGTCATAATGGTCTGATAGTACACCAGGTGTTTCTTCGATTCTCACATCATATAGTCCATTTTGATCGAGTATTCTTCTTGCTACGTCTGCACCTGTCATTCCAGATGACGATGGGATTTGTGAATACTTCTTATATGCGCTTTTTACTTTTATTTGCGCATAAATTGGAATGATAATGATTAAAGCAAAATAAACAAAAATCATTTTTTTTCCTCCATACTTATAGTATAGTTTAATTTTAATTTGAGTAGGACCCAAAGTCAATTGACTTGCTTACAAAATTTAATCTCCTAAAAAACAAACAGCGGGTTATCTCCCACTGTTATCGCAGATCATAATCTCTTTGTTTTTGTCGCTTTTGTTTATCACCTTTATATTTTTTCCAACCAACATAAATTAATGTGAGAATAATGGCACCACCTGTTGATATCATTACCCAGATAAGTGATGGATCGGCTTCGTCCTCTTTCATGCGTTCAAATAAATTCTTCAGATCCATTTCCATTTGTTCAAGTTGCTGGATTCTTGTAGACGACTTAAGTTCTTCATTTCGGTACGTATCTAAAAATGCGATATGAGAATCAATTTTTTGAACATCCTCTGGCGTAATATCAACCGTAATACTCGGATGGATCATATCATATTTTGAAAGAAAAATTGTTAGTTGATGATTAAAGTTTTCAGTATCTCCTTCTTCAACAGTTTCCTTCATTTGCCCAAAGGTCGTCATAATGGAATCTTCCATTTCAGTCCACATCGGCTGATGCTCTGATCTCATTGCATCAATTACCAAGCGGAATTGTGTAACAAGATTAATCCTTTCTTCAAAACTGAGTGAAGTTGAATTTACAGCTTCAAATGCTGAATTATGGGTCATTGTAATGATTCGAAGGTCATCCATTGAAAATGATTGTTCACGCTGATTCATTCGTAAAAATTCATTTGAAAAATGTGTTAATAATTGCTTGGCATCCTTGTATCTTTCTTGCTTCACCATTTGCAGTGCCTGATCTGAGATTTGATCGAGCTTATCCCAATTTTCTTCGTTGGAGGTGGCGTTTATGGATATAGGATTAATCATAACTATAAAGCAAATAATACATATAATTCGAAAAATTTTCATACTTGTCCCTCCTCAAACATCTAGTAAAATGTATGATAGATTGGACAAGAGTAGACCACTAATTTTACTTTATTCATCAATAGTTACGAACTTCTGGTGAATAAAGTAAAAAGCCTCCGGCAAAATACACCAAGGTGTATTTGATTAGTTTAACTCTAATTGATAACGCTCTTTTTTTATACAAAGCATATAGGTAATTAAAATTGACACCATACTTAACCAAAATGTGAAGTAGCCGATTTGAGGGATATATTGATCCAACACACTATACCTTGGCATCATGAAGAAAACATAATCAATTACATCATTATGTAAGGTCCATATAGCTGCAATTACTAAATGAACCGGCTTTATTCGATAATACGGAGCATATAATAGCCCTTGAATTGCCATTCCTAGGTGAGAAAAAATAAGCATATACCCATATATATTTAGGCCGTCCACAAAATAAGTAAGAATATTCATGACTACTGCCCAGATTCCATATTTAAAAAGGGTAACAATTGCTAACGCTTCAATAAGCGGCCAATTCTTCCTCAGTAAAAACGCGATTAACACAAAACAAAAAAACAAACTTGCTGTAGGGCTATCTGGAACAAAAATTAAAAATTTTGGAGGTGTGATGTCTAGTTGACTCTCATACCAGATATACCCATAAATCGTTCCGGGTATGTTTATAAGTAAAAGAATCCAAAGCACCCAGCGCTGCCCCATTAAATATGTAATCCACTTCATCTTTGTACCAACTTTCCTATTTACTTATCTCAAGATTCTCTTAAAAACAGTCTCTTTGTCAAGTTAAAAAAGGTTATTTTAGCATAAAAAAAAGCTGACTGTAAAAGTCAGCTTTTTTTATTATTTAGAAGTTACACCTGAAATAAATTCAGCTAGCTTCTGTAATTCTTCATCAGTTCCTTCAAAGATACCTGCAGGCATTGCACCTTGACCATTTTTCGCGATGTCTGCGATTTCTTCAGGAGATAATCCGTTATCAACTAACGCCTTACCTGCTGGTCCACCTTCAAGGTTACCACCGTGACATCCGATACAACCTTTGTCTTGGTATAGTAAGTACCCTTCAGATTCCTTATCTATCTCTGCCTCTGCTACAATTTTACCAGATTCTGCTCTTGCCTCCCAGTCTACTTGAGAAGCAGATTCCCATGTTAAGTAAGCAGTTGCAGCAAATGCTAAAAGCATCATACCTGTAGCAATTGGGCGTTTAGATGGTCTACGTTCTGGACCACGATCTAAGAATGGAGCTAGTAAAAGTGCTCCAAACGCAAGTCCCGGAATAATGAGTGTACCAATAATGTTATAATCACCTGATGCATACGTGTACTTAATCAATTGATACATGAATAAGAAATACCAGTCTGGTAATGGAATATACCCTGCCGCAGTTGGGTCAGCGACTTTTTCCAATGGTGACGGGTGTGCTGCTGTTAAGCAAAGAAAAGCTACTAAGAAAACAGAACCAACTAACCATTCTTTTAATAGGAAGTTTGGCCAGAACGCTTCTGTTTTTCCTGGATACTCAGAGTAATCCTTAGGAATATGCTTTTTATTACTAACAGGAACACGGGAGTCCCCAACAAATTTCATTCCTTTTCCGCGATGCATAATCAGTCCCCCTCCTTTTTAGAGAATTTACATTACATTCAAAAGAGTTTGTCTTGTTTTCATAATACAATCGAGCAAGCTCGAAAAATTATTAGTTCATATCAATCCATTTTCATACTACACACTTTACACTTCAAGTATGAAGTTAAATTCAATCCTACAATGGACCAGAAATACCTTGACGACGAATCATGATAAAGTGAGCAGCTAATAAACCGAATAATGCTGCTGGTAAGAAGAATACATGAATAGCAAAGAAACGTGTCAAAGTCTGTGCCCCAACAATTTCAGGGTGTCCCGCAATTAGAGTCTTTAAGTAAGGCCCTATAAGTGGAACTGATTCAACAATTTGGATTGTAACTTTTGTTGCAAATAACGCTTTCATATCCCAAGGTAATAGGTAACCTGTTAAACCAAGTGCTAACATGACAAAGAAAATTAATACTCCAACGATCCAGTTAAGCTCACGAGGTTTTTTATAAGCACCTTGGAAAAATACACGAAGGGTATGTAGGAACATCATGACGATAACCAAACTAGCTCCCCAGTGATGCATTCCGCGAACAATCTGTCCAAATGCTACTTCGTTTTGTAAGTAATAAACAGAATTCCATGCATTAATGATATCTGGTACATAGTACATCGTTAAAAACATACCAGATAATACTTGGATGACGACGATAAAGAATGTTAGTCCTCCAAAGCAATAAACAAACGCACTAAAATGATGCGCTGGGTTTACGTGCTCAGGAACTTCATGGTCTGCAATATCTGCCCATAGAGGAGTAATATCAAGTCGTTCGTCAACCCAATCAAAAATCTTATTTAACATTGATTACTTGCCTCCTCCAGGATTTGGTTTTGCTTTTCCTAAATATAGATAACCATCTTTTACTTCACTGTCAAATACATCTAATGGGCCCATTGGTGGTGTACCTGGCACGTTGATACCATCCTTTTCATATAAACCATAATGACAAGGACAGAAGAAACGGTCTGGGTTAGCTGGATCTTCACCCCAAGAAACCGCACACCCCAAGTGCTTACATACCGGTGACAATGCAATAATGTCGCCGTTATCTTTCTTATAAACCCATGCTGAATTTGGAACCTCTGATTCATACCATCCATCAACTTGATTAATTTTAAAATCAAATTTTTGAGGTTCAGTTGTAATCTTATCAACACTTACCACTTGTACCATGTCGTGTTCAGCTTCCGGCTGAAGTAATGGGTCAATTGCAAAGCGAACCATTGGCATTAACATCCCAGCTGCCATGAATCCACCTACACCTGTTAGAGTATAGTTTAGAAATTGACGTCTTGAAACCCGTTGTTTATTCTCGCTCATTTTTTTCCCCCCTCTATGCTAAGCTAAGTCCACTCCGGACATAATTGTACACATTTAAAACTAGGACATTCTCATGATATATCAATATTTGGTACAGGTCAATAATAGGATTTACCGAAACAATGGCAACTATGTGACTTTCTTAGGAAAAGTAAGGAATTTTTCAATATTATTGCTAAATAATGTTGAATTATTTTTGCCAGATGTTTGTAAATAATGTGACCAGTTGTTTCATTTGATCTTGAAGCATTGTTTGCTTATATTTTTCTTCAACATATTCAAGTGGTAAAGTAGGAAGCCAAATTAGGGATCCATTTAAATCGGATTCTACCTGTTTCCAGCTGCTATCAGACGTGATAAATATCGTATGCTTCATACCACCACTATTTAGATCGCTTGTCCATTGATTTAATCGAGCCTTTGCCATTTCAAGTTCTTCACCATTTGAATACGTGAACGCAGGAAATAAGATAATTCTTCCTTTAAATTGACGTTCCACTTCATTTGAAAGAATGGTAATAAACTCCCCCATTGAAACAGTGTTCTTTAAGTTACCTTCAAGCGAGACAGGAATGAGTGGAATAACAGCTGTATCAACATATTCCTTTGCTTGAATATAGACATCCATATCCTTGGTTACCCATTTCATTATGTATGCTTCCTTTCTCAATTACGTTATGAAGTAATGGTAAACTCCTAAACTACCATACCATATTCTGGACAAATAAAAAAGACTGACACACTTTGTCAGCCCAAATGTTACACAACCCTCTATAATTGTTTTAGTTGTTCAGTTAGCCTTTTAAACTCTGTCTTATCCTGTTTGTCAAGTGCCTCATCAATCCTCTTTAACAGATGTTCTTTTTGAAACATATGAATGGATTCCTCAAGAAATTTTTTCGCCAGTTCTTTATCCTGTTCGTTCACTTGAAGATGTTTCGGCATATATGGATTCTCTTCAAGTACAGCCACATAATTCGGAGAATGGAAGGAGGATCTGAAATTTAATTGAATATAAATTTCTTCTTCCCTATTTAGTCGAATATCATGAAATGACTTTTCAGCATCCGTGGTCATGACATTTTCCTTATAAAAACGGAAGGGTACATCATCAACACAATGAGTCGACATAATGATTCCTCGAGGGCAGTATTGGGCTTGCTCGACAAAGTGGACATTTTTCATGAGTTGGTCATGGCTCATTAAATAATTTAAAATCCAAACACACTCTCTTCTCTTTAGCTGATAATTATTCAGAAACCAGCGAATGAAGTCTTTTTTCTCGTTGACAGATACAGGGGTAGTCATCGCATGCTTCCCTCCTCTGCTAGTATGGAGTAATTTTAATGTTATACTTCAACATTGACATCAAAATATCCTTCAAAAGGATGATAAAAACAATAGAACTTTAAGCTTATTCCAGTTCGGATATTAATTCTTCAACCTCGTACTTCATTGGGTCAAGCTTAAGAAGTTCCTTAAATACTTCGATTGCCTCTTCCCGTTTTCCGTCCTCCAATAAAAAATATCCAAACTCTTCTAAAAACTCTGGAGTTTCTTTAAAAGAAGTATATGCATGACGGTAATGGTTTAATGCATCCGAATATTGTTCTAGTTTATTTTTTGCAAACCCGAGGTCCCACTCAAATTGTTCATCATATTCGCCATAACTCATGACATTATCGAGGCATTCCACAACATCCTCGAATCTTTCTTCGCGCAAGAGGAACTTTGAAAGTTGTAAAGTTGCTTCCACATATCCTGGATCAATTCCAACTGCAGCACGTAGGTACTTCTCTGTATTTTCTTTATCGCCAAGCAGCATAGATATTTTTCCTGCATAAAATGTAAGTTCTTTATTTAATGACTCCACTTCAAGGCCCTCTATGAGAATCTGAAAGCTTTCCGTGAAGCTCCCTTCTTCTTCATATGCTTTAGCAAGGTATAAATAAAGTGAACCATAGTCCGGGTCTAGCTCTTTTAGTCTAGAAAGAATCTGGATAGCCTTTTTATAGTATTTTGCCTGAAAAGCAGTAACGCCGAAACCTAATAAAGTATTACTGTCTTCTTGCTTCTTAATTGCTTCTTCATAATACGGAAGAGCTTCTTCAAACTTGCCTGTTGTACTATAGCTTTCCGCGATTCTTGCGTTAACATTTACACCAGCAATTTCGTCATTATTCTGTAAAACCTTCACATAATAAGGAATACTTTTGTTGTATTCGCCGTGAGTTAAATACAATTCAGCTAATGCAAAATCAATGATAGGCTCATCGTCTGATTTTTCCTTAGCTAACAATAGCTTTTGCTCACTCACTTCGTGTAAACCCTGCATTTGAAACAAGTCAGCCTGCAAAACAAGGGATTCCAAGTATACTGGATCATCTTCTGAAATTTGCTCGAGAATTTCAATTGATTCCTCTTCCATATCTAAATCAATCATGATTTCCGCTAAAAATACAAAGAGCTCACCTTCATCAGGATATCTTGCGATTAGTTCCTCAACGATTTCTTTGGCTTCTTCAACAAAACCCCATTTATAGTAACTTTGTGCAATAGTGTATTTATCATCATCATTTGAGTACTCTCTTAGCTTCTTTAAAGCTTTGAGGCCTTCTTCAACATTACCATCTTCAACTAACTGAATTGCATTCTCTAATTTATTCATGAAATCATTAACTCCTCTTACCTATCTCTCTTTCACCAATACATCTGTATCATACGAAGATGCAAAGAAGCCAGGTTTTTTTACTATACATTCATTACCATAGCCGGAACGAAAGTATACATTTGCATCTACTTTTGTAAAATTACCTTTATGCATGGTGAGTGTGGGTATAAGATTATGATAATCGAGAGTTGGCTTTTCATCAACTGAATAGCCTATTGAATCATGCTCATATAAATTATAATCAAGTTCTCCACCTACACGTATATCCCCTTTATCTGGGTAAATTCCAACTTTTTTTAACATATCAAAGGACAATAGTTCATTCTCAGTCGGACAAACCGGAATTGTTGGAATTCGATTTTCTTCAGTAATAACCCTCCAGATCTCTTCCTTTCGATTACTATTAAAAATCGTCTTCTCTTTCAAATTCCATTCAGGGATGATTGGAATTTGAAAGGAGTGGTACGATTCCCTAATCCATCCCCATGGTACCTTGTATAGATCGTCCGCTTTTTCAATTGTGACAATGATGACTGGAATTTTTTTTCGCCTGCAGGCTACAATGATAGATGGCGTTAAAGCTTCAAGGGGAATACGAATCCCTAAATAATAATCAATTGGACTATTCAACAGGAAATGCCTAGTATTCTTTAGAGAATTGGCCAGTTCGCGCTCGCTCTTTACGTCACTTATGACTAGTAATGTTGTACAACCTTTTCTTAAGTATTTTTCTGTCACTTCCATTTTAAAGGATTGAAATGAAAGCCCTTTCGAAAAGGAATAGTTAATCATAACATGACCGGGTGTTAATAAGTATTGTGATAAATTTGTCTTCATGAAAGAGAGTCTTTTGAGGTTTTCATTCATATAATCAACGCGTTGATTTTTTATAAGAATTGAGCATGTTATAACCCTATTGTCTTTTAAAACATTCGCTTTTTCTAATATATATGGCATCAAACCTCCCCCTTCGCAAAACTTAGTCTTAAGACAAGCTATGCAAAAAGTGATGGATGTATGTTAGTTTTAGTTCTTAATAAAACAGAAAACCCATGGAAATTTAGTTTTCCACGGGTTTTCATGCTTAACCTTCCTTTATTAATAAATCAAAATGTTCAAAAAAGCTTGGATACGAAACTTTAATGGAAGCATAATCTTCAAGAGTCACATCATCGCCCGCAATACATGCTGCAACAGCTAACATCATGCCAATTCTGTGGTCTCCATGACTATGAACTTGTCCACCCGTTAATTGTTTCTTCTCACCTGATATAATCATTCCATCGTCTGTTGGTTCAATTGAAGCTCCAAGTTTAGAAAGTTCGCCGACAACTGTATCAATTCGGTTGGTTTCCTTTACCTTAAGCTCCTCGGCATCTTTAATAATTGTATTACCTTCAGCCTGTGTTGCCAAAAGCGCAATGACTGGAATCTCATCAATTAATCGCGGAATCAGGTCACCACCTATTTCAATCCCTCTTAATTCAGATGTTTGAATTGTTAAATCAGCAATAGGTTCGTTATTTTCCACTCTCTCATTCTCGATTTCTAGACGCGCTCCCATTTTAATAAGCACATCTATTATTCCTGTCCTGGTTGGATTCATTCCAACATTTTTCAATGTAATTCGACTATTAGGTACAATTGCCCCTGCAACCAGGAAAAATGCTGCAGACGAAATATCCCCAGGAACCTGAATATTTGTCCCTTTAAGCTTCTGTCCGCCTTTTACTTTAACAGTCAGACCTTCTTCTTCAACTTCGCAGCCATAGGCACGCAGCATACGTTCAGTATGGTCTCTTGATTTATGCGGTTCTGTAACAGATGTAGTCCCTTTTGCATTTAAACCCGCTAGAAGGATTGAGGATTTTACTTGTGCACTTGCAACAGGAGAAACATACTCAATTCCCTGTAATTCGCCACCTCGAATTGAGAGTGGAGTAAAATTCCCATCTTCTCTGCCATCAATTTTTGCTCCCATTTGCCTTAATGGTGCTGTTACCCGTTTCATTGGCCTTTTTGCAATTGACTCGTCCCCAATCACACATGTATGAATTGGTATACCGGAAAGAAGTCCGACCATTAGTCTTGTAGTTGTTCCAGAATTTCCTGTATCTAGTACTACATCTGGTTCACGTAACCCTTCAAAACCTACTCCTTCAATTTCTACATGGTCCTTATCCTGAGTAATTTTCACACCAAGTTTTTGAAAACAACTAATAGTACTTAAGCAGTCTTCCCCAAGTAAAAAATTATCCACAATTGTTTTCCCTTCTGCAATTGCCCCAAGCATAATAGAACGATGAGAGATGGATTTATCACCGGGAATATTAATTGAACCATTAAGACCTTTAATATTTGTACGCAGTTTTATTGAATCCATATTACCACTCCTAATCAAATACCCCTCTGTATATTTTACAAGCTATCCATTAAATGTTTCATAACTTGTCTTGCTTTCGATACATAACTTAGCTTTGGCACGATCCTCGTCACTTTGGAAGCTGATACGTAAAACACCGTAGATTTCTTCTCTTGTCTCAATAATTCTGATATTCGTGATACTAATTCTTTCTTGGGCAAGAAGACCTGTGATTTCCGAAACGACACCAGGATAATCCGGAATATCAACATATAAATCATAGAATGAAGGTATTGCACCTTTTGTACGAGTAGGAAGTCCATCGCGAAAGTTTTTGGCATCCATAAAATAATTATAAATATCATCGCCATTTCCACTTGCCACAAACTTTCGGATTTGTTCCATCTCATCAATCCAATTTTCAAACAAATCTAGTAATACATTTCGATTATGTAATAAAATATCACGCCACATGGACGGATTACTAGATGCGATTCTAGTAATATCTCGAAAACCCCCTGCTGCTAATGGTCGAACCAATTCATTTTTCTGATCATATTTTAGAGCTTGATGTACAAGGCTGGCTGCAACAATATGTGGAAAATGACTGATTACACCCGCAACGCGGTCATGCTCCTCAGGACTCATAATAACAAAATTCGCTTTTGTTCCCTTTAATAATGCTTGAAGTTGCTCTACCCCAAGTTTACTAGAAGGCGATTCGTTGTGTGGTGTAAAAATATAAAAAGCATTCTCGAACAAATGTTCCTTCGCAGCAACAACACCACTTTTATGAGAACCAGCCATTGGATGGCCGCCGATAAAAGTTACACCAATTTCCCCAAATATGGAATCTGCTGTCTGAACAATTTCCTGTTTTGTACTCCCCACATCAGAAACGATCACTTCTTCTTTTAGCTCATATGAGCTGAGCTCATGAATAATGTCAATCGTCTGTTTTACTGGAACCGAAATAAAAATATAATCACATGTGTGTACAACATCCTCTAAATTAAATACAACTTCATCAATCACTTGTAACGTTTTTGCTAACAGTGATGATTCTGTATTGCTATCAAAACCATAAATAGTAGCATAAGGATGTTCCTTCTTTATTGCAAGAGCAATAGAACCCCCAATTAAACCAAGTCCAATTACTAATATATTTTTTCCCATCTCATCACCACCGATTATAGAAACACTAATGGGGGTTACATTGAACCCCCACAGTTTTACTTCTCTTGATTTGCTAGCATCTCTGAAAGTATCGCTATAAGTTCACTGTTTTGTTCCTCAGTGCCAACAGTAATTCGAAGGCTAGTTGGAAAGCCCAAAGCATTTCCTGAGCGAACAATGAAGCCTCGCTCCAATAAATAGCGAAACACATCATCACCAGGTTGCTTAAAATCAATCAAAATAAAATTACCAAACGATGGATAATAAGATAATTGATTTTCCTCACAGAAACTATAATACTGTTGCAAGCCTTGCTTATTTTTCTCAACATAGGAAGCGATGAAGTCTTGATCCTCTATTGCAGCGGCCGCTGCTATTTGAGCTACTCGGTTTGAATTGAACGGCTGACGGACAGGCTCAATTTTATTGATGAAATCACTATTTCCAATTGCATAGCCAACGCGTAGTCCACCAAGGCCATAAGCCTTTGAAAAAGTCCTTAAAACAAGTAGATTAGGATAATCATTTAGAAGCGCAACTGTATTTGGATAATCTTTTTCATTTGCTGCAAATTCATAATAAGCTTCATCCATTACAATTAGGACATCCTTTGGAACTTCCTTCAAGAAATGATGAAGTTTTTCTGAGTTCACATACACTCCTGATGGGTTGTTTGGAGAGCAAACCCAGACAATTTCAGTATTCGCATCGATTTGCTTGAGCATTCCATTAAGATCATGATGACCATCAATTAACTCAACCTCACGTACTTCTGCCCCTTCAATAATGGCATTATGCTTGTACTGCGAAAAGGACGGATTGGCCATAACGGTATTTTTGCCAGGTGCAAGCAATGCAGCTGAAATAATGTGAATGACATCGTCAGACCCATTTCCAAAAAGAAGTTGTGAACCATCTACACCTAAGTGCTTTGCAAGCTTTTCCCTTAGCTCCGTTGCATAGCCATCAGGGTAAATCGCAAATGAGTCCAAACTGTTTTTAACTGCTTCTTTTACTTTTGCTGAGCATCCATAAGGATTTTCATTTGAAGCTAATTTCACAATCTTTTCTAAACCGTATTCTCTTTTTACCTCTTCAATTGGTTTTCCTGGTTGATATGGTTTTAAATCTAATAACTGTTCCTTGATATTCATCTGAAGCTACACCTCTTATCATATTCAAATGCGCTCTTGGCGTATTTTGCGCCCGATTTTTAGGCCCACAGGAAGTGGGTCATGAAGACGTTGCCACAGGATGTGGCGTTCTTAGTCTTTGATCTAGGATCGAAAAATTTCCTTTGAAAAATCGTGGCATCCGCGGAGGCTTTAACTTTATTCAGTCTTCTGCTGAATAAAGTTAATGGGATGCAATACATCATCTACAAAAATTTTAAAATGGGATAAGGCGGTAGCTCTTGTTTCTTCATTCACTAATTCTGGTAGATACTCTTCAATCTTTTGGATAAGGGCACTTCCCATGATCACCCCATCACAATAATCTTTAAGTGCTTCTACTTGAGAAGAATTAGAAATACCAAACCCAACTGCTACAGGAATATTGCTATAGCGTTTTACCTCTTGTAAAAATGAGTATACCTCATTATTAAGCGAATTTCGAACACCTGTTACACCAAGGGATGAAACACAATATAAAAATCCTTGTGCATTTGTAGCGATCTTTTCAATTCGACTTGAAGAAGTTGGCGCAACTAACGAGATAAATTTTAACCCTTCACTTTCACATTTTCTTCTGAGGTCTTCACTTTCTTCAAAAGGAAGGTCGGGAACAAGTAGTCCGTCAATACCATTTTGTTGCGCTAAAGCGAAGAAGTTTTCTTCTCCTAATTGTAGCACAGGATTGTAATAGGTAAAGATAATTACTGGAATTTTTAGACCTTTTTTTCTCATAACCGAAACAAGTTTCATTGAGTTTTCTAATGTAACACCATTTTTAAGTGCACGCCCAGATGCTCTTTGAATAACAGGACCGTCTGCTAATGGATCTGAATATGGTATCCCTAATTCTATGATTGAAGCACCAGACTCCTGTAATGTAAGTGCAATTTCAACTGTCACATCGGGATGAGGATCCCCTGCCACGATAAATGGGATAAATAATTTTTCAGCCTTGGGTAACCGGTTCGTAAAGGTTGTGTTCATTTTTAGCTCCCCTTTCTTCTAAATATGTCATTAGTGAGTGAACATCTTTGTCTCCTCGTCCGGATAAACAAACTAAGATTGATTCTTCTGGTGACATTTCTTTTGCCAACTGGATGGCCTTGGCCATTGCATGTGCGGATTCGATAGCTGGGATAATTCCTTCAACACGAGTAAGTAATTGCAATGCATCGAGAGCTTCTTGATCGGTTACACTTTCATATTTCACTCTTCCACTGCTTGCAAGATAGGCATGTTCAGGGCCAACACCAGGGTAATCCAACCCAGCAGATATAGAATAAGGTTCTGTAATTTGACCGTTCTCGTCTTGAAGAAGATACGTTAGCGACCCGTGAATGATACCTTTTGTTCCTTTCGTAATTGTTGCTGCATGTAACATTGTATCGACACCTTTTCCAGCTGCTTCAGCACCGACCAAACGCACATCATCATTTAGAAACGGATAGAACATCCCAATCGCATTACTTCCGCCACCTACACAGGCAACGACTGTTGAAGGCAATTGATTTTCGCGTTTTAAAAACTGTTCTTTTGCTTCATCACCGATAATTCGTTGGAAATCACGGACCATTTTTGGATAAGGATGTGGACCTACTACTGAGCCAATCATATAGTAGTGATCATCACAATTTTGTACCCAGTAACGGATTGCTTCATTCGTTGCATCCTTTAATGTCTGATTCCCACTTGTGGCTGGAATGACCTCAGCACCTAAAAGTCTCATTCGAAACACATTTAGCTTTTGCCTTTCAATATCCTCTACACCCATAAAAACCTTACATTCTAATCCAAATTTAGCGGCTACTGTAGCAGCTGCTACACCATGTTGGCCAGCTCCTGTTTCAGCTATTATTTTTTTCTTCCCCATTCTTTTTGCTAATAGCGCTTGACCAATCGCATTGTTGATTTTGTGTGCGCCAGTATGATTTAAATCCTCACGCTTTAAATAGATTTTCGCCCCACCTAGTTCTTTCGTTAACTGATCAGCATATGTAAGTGCTGTAGGTCGACCTGAATATTCTTTTAAAATACGAATATATTCGTTACGAAATTCTTCATCTTGAAATGCCTCGTCTAATGCCCTTTCGATTTCTTCTAATGGCATCATTAATGTTTCAGGTACAAATTTTCCACCAAAGTCTCCGAATCTACCATTTTCATTTGGTACGTTCTTCAAATTTATCCACCCATTTCTCAATAGTTTGTATGATAGTTTGATCTTTCTTACCTGCATATTCAATCCCGCTCGAGATATCAAACCCGTCGATCTTATAGGTTAGTAGGCTTTCAATATTTTCAGGGCCTATTCCACCTGCGATGAAACAAGGAACCCTTTGTCGACTTGCTTCTTGTTGATAGATAGGAATTGACTGCCAATCAAATGAGATACCAGAGCCACCCCAAACATTTGCAATCTTTGTATCAACAACATAACCATCGGCTACATCAGCAAACTCCTCCATCGTTCTAAGAGCTTGTTCATCATGATGGATTACCTTCCATACATTAATCCCTGTCTTCTTTTTTAGTTGTTTAATAAAATCAACTGACTCTGAACCATGACATTGGATAACGGATAAAGGTACATTTTCCAATACAGTCTCTATCTCTTCCAAGTCTGCATTAACAAAGATCCCAACGGTTTGTTTATCCTGCAGATCAATTTCTTGTAACCATTGTTCCACTTCAATAGGATTTACTTTTCGCTTACTGGATGCGAAAATAAAGCCGATAAAATCGGCATTGCTTTTAGCAACCACTTGTAAGTCCTCAAATGATTTATTTCCACAATATTTAATAAGCGGACGTTGCATGAGGGACCTCTCCAAACATTTGCTTAATCCCAATTCCTGGGGACTCTGCTCGCATAAATGCTTCTCCGATAAGTGCTGCCTTTGCTCCATATTTCATAATGGACTTAATATCCTGTGGAGTGTGGATTCCACTTTCACTGACAATAAGACTATCTACTGGAGCATCTTTTGCGATTTCCTTCGTGTGTGTAATCGAAGTTTCAAATACTTTCAAATTCCGATTATTAATACCAAGGATTTTAGGTGTAAAAATGCTACAAACCTGCTCTAGCGTTTCCCTAGAATGGACTTCAACAAGACACTCTAAGCCTTTTTCATATGCCTCACAATAGTATTCATGTAATTGATTGGGCTCCAGTGCTTCGCCAATTAATAAAATAGCATCTGCACCGATTTTTTCACTTTGTTTTATCTGCTTTGCATCAACGATAAAATCCTTTCGAAGAACAGGAATATTTACATTTTTCTTAATATCCATTAAATATTCAATTGAACCCTGAAAAAATGGTTCATCTGTTAATACTGAAATAGCATCCGCTTTTGCTGCTTCATATTCTGTTCCAATCTTGACTGGATGAAAATCTTCTCGGATCACGCCCTTAGAAGGTGATGCTTTTTTCACCTCAGCAATGATACCAAGGGATCGATTAGGATTAGAGAGTGCTTCATATAGAGAAATTCGTTTAACAGCACTGTCAATCTCAGGATATTTAATGTTTTTAACTTCTATTTTTTTCTGTTCAAGAATTTTGTTTAGCAAAATACTCCACCTCACGATTTCTTAGCTGTTCAAATTGGTTCCTTGCTATTCCCATTACAAGAGCCTCTCTTGCCATTTCAACACCTTCACGAATACTGTTCGCTTTTCCTGAGATATAAATAGCTGCACCAGCATTTAATAAAACAATATTCGTTGCACTTTGATTGGCTCTTCCATACAAAACATCCCGCAGAAGGTTTGCGCTCTCAACCACGGAAGATACTTGAATGTCCTTCATATTTCCACGGGGAAGGTCGACATCTTCAGGTGAGAGAACAAATCTTGTAATCTCTCCGTCTTTAAGTTCCACAATATCTGTTTCAGTTGTAATACTGCATTCATCAAGTCCATCACGTCCTGAAACAAATAAAATATGCTCAGAACCGAGTTTCTGAAGGGCATATGCCATTTTTTCAGCGTACTCTGTTGAGTACACACCTAGTACTTGCCTTTTACATCTGGCTGGGTTTGCCATCGGCCCTAATAGGTTAAAAATGGTTCGAAATCCAATTTCCTGTCTTGGAGTGACGGCATGCTTCATCGCAGCATGATAGATAGGTGCAAATAAAAAGCTCATATTTCGTTTATTTAATGCATCTTTCGCTTCTTCTTTGGTTGATTGAATCTCAACACCTAAATATTCTAAAACATCCGCACTACCACTTTTTGATGACACTGCTCGATTTCCGTGCTTTGCAACTTTTATTCCTATGGAAGATACAATAATTGCAGCTGCAGTTGAAATATTAAATGTAGAAGCACCATCCCCACCTGTCCCACAAGTGTCTATTACTTGATCACTTTCATAATCGAGCTGCATCATATGCTCCCTCATCGCTCTTGCAAAGCCAGTAATTTCATCGACTGTTTCGCCACGAAAACGAAGGATTGAAAGTAAACTTGCAATTTGGCTTGCAGTTGCATCACCAGACATAATCACGTCCATCACTCGATAGCTTTCTTCTTCTGTTAATACCTCGCCAGTAATACATTTATTTAAAAGTTGTTTAAACATGAATATCCTCCTTATCGAATGCTTCTTCTGCTAATTGGATTGTTTGAATTAAGGCACTTGCTTTATTTACAGTTTCCATCCACTCGTGTTCTGGAACTGAATCGGCAACGATTCCTGCTCCCGCCTGAACGTAAGCAATACCATCTTTTATAATCGCCGTCCGAATTGTAATACAGGAATCTATATTTCCATCAAAGCCTATATAAGCAATTGTGCCAGCATATAAGTTTCGAGCCGTTGGTTCCAGCTCTGAGATAATTTGCATGGCTCGAATTTTAGGTGCTCCAGATACAGTACCTGCTGGGAAAGCTGCTTGTAACGCATCTAATGGATCAATTTTCTCATCTAATTCACCTGTGACCTTTGAGATAATGTGCATCACATGTGAAAATCGACCAATTTCCATTAATACAGGAGTTTTAACAGAACCAAATGTAGATACCCTGCCAATATCATTACGTGCTAAATCGACTAGCATATAATGCTCTGCCATCTCTTTTTCATCCTGAAGCAATTCCGATGCAAGTGCTTCATCTTCTTCTTTCGTCTTCCCTCTACGTCTTGTACCTGCAATTGGATGAATCTCAAGATGTTTATTATGAACTTTGATTAAACGCTCTGGTGAGCTTCCTACGATTTCAATATCATTAATCTTGATATAAAACAAATATGGTGAGGGGTTTACCATTCGTAAGATTCGGTATAGCTGAAATCCACTTACTGAGACCGGAATTTCAAAGCGTTGTGATAAAACCGCCTGAAAAATATCTCCATCCGTGATATAGTCCTTTATTTTAACAACAGCATCTAGAAAATCCTGTTTTTCGAAGTTCGTTTTTATATCTCTTACATTCGGTATTTCATGTAATTTTGGTAGTAATAACATTTCACTTTGTTCTTTGTTTTGAACAATACGGGACAAATACATGTTGATTTTTGAGCGAGCATGTTCGAAAACAGCTTTTTGAATCCGCTCATCTTCACCACCATTTAATCGAACAAAATGAACGACAATTAACTCGCGTGAATGATGGTCTAACGCTAAAATCGTTTCACAAAAGAAAAATTGATAGCGTTCCATGTTTAAATCATTGTTTGAGTGCTCATCTACCTTTTCAAAAGTAGAAATTGCATCATACCCAATATACCCAACTGCCCCTCCATAAAAGGGGATTTCGATATCCAGCGGCTTTAAGGCAAGGTAATCCTTAATCCAGTTGAATGCATCCTTCATCGTTGGTTTCTTCACTAAGCTTTGCTGGTTTTCATTTTTCACGTAATAGTGACCTTTATTTTCATCCATAAACAGGAATGGCTTTAAGCCAATAAATGAATACCTAGACCACTCGGATTCGTGATCCTTACTTTCAAGCAGAAAAGATGCTTCATTTTCTAGGTTTTGAAAAATTTGAATGGGTGTCAACGTATCCACTAAGAAACGTTTGACAATCGGAATTGTCCGATATTGTTTTGCATCGGACGCAAACGAGGAAAAATCATACGTATTCATTCAGCTCACTCCTCCATAAAATATGGAGAATGAGGATTTAGGAGGTATTTGAAGATTGGAATCGCTTTTTTATAAAAAAAACGATAAAAATAAACAACCCAAAGACACATTGGTATCTTTGGGTAGAAGTAACATAACTAAACTCTGCTAACCTCGGCTAAACTCTCTCATTCTCATCTACCCTAAACTCAACTCTAAACTTCTCAGAAAACTTACTAAACTCTAACTTTATCAAATATTGTAACTAAACTTATCATATACATCTTCAATTTGTCAATGTATAGTTTTATTTACCTTGTACGGTTGAAAGGTCTGGTCTTAAGACAATCGCTCCATTTTGGTATACATGATTGATTTCTTCTTGTTTTGCAGTTGTATTCACAGTCATTAATATGCGTATACACATTGGCAATGAACCCGGTACAGGGATTTCTCTCATACTCATTACTGGAACAAATGTCCATCCATCAATTTGTCTTGCCGCTGCAGCAGGAAAAGCTGCATCAATATCATCGGTGACTGAAAATACAATTTGTGCCACATCTGCAGCTTCAATGTGGTTTTCAATGATCATGTCACGCAGTAGCTGTTCAGTAGCTGTTAATATTTCTTGTCTATTATTTTCTTTTATAGTGGTGGCGCCACGTATTCCCCTTATCATTTACACTCCTCCTTTTTGCATAAGACATCTTATCTTAAATAAAATCCTTTAAGAAACGGAGTAGATGCTCATCTTCTATATCTTGAATAACAGTTTCCCCAATATTTTTTAACAAGACCATTTTTACTTTTCCTGAGGTAGCTTTTTTATCATGCTTCATTCGTTCAAGTAATTTATCAACTTCTAAATGTTCAGGAATGCTGGTTGGGAACCCAAATAAGCTAAACCATTCCTTTATTTTTTCAGATGATAGATTACTATTAAAGATTTTTTCGCTTACCTTTAATGCAAAAATCATCCCAATTGCAACGCCATCTCCATGGGTAATCTTTCCATAACCAGATTCAGCTTCAATAGCATGACCTAAGGTATGCCCAAAGTTTAAGATGGCACGCAGTCCTTTTTCTTGTTCGTCCTCCGAAACAACTTTTGCCTTTACGGCTACACCTTTTAATACAGCGTATTGAAGCTTTTCACCCTTTAAATCGTCTAAAGATGTAATGTTTTCAGTTAACCACTCATAAAACTCCGGATCCCAAATTAATCCATGCTTAATGACCTCTGCAAAGCCTGAACGAAGCTCGATTTTTGGCAATGTTTTCATTAAATCAATATCATATAATACCGCATTCGGTTGATGAAAAGCACCAATCATATTTTTTCCTAGTTCATGATTAATGGCAACCTTCCCTCCAACTGCACTGTCATGTGCAAGCAATGTAGTTGGAATTTGGATAAATGGGATGCCACGCATGAATGTTGCCGCGACAAAACCTGCTAAATCGCCAACAACACCTCCTCCTAATGCAAGAATTACCGATGAACGGTCTAACCCATATTCCAACGCAAAAGTCTGACATTGATAATACATTTCAAATGATTTTGCACTTTCGCCAGCGGGAATAACAAACGATAACGGCTCGTCGAATTGGGCATGAAGGATATCTTTTACTTCCTCTAAATATAGTGAAGCAACCGATTCATCACTTATAACAAGTACCTTTGATACCGATTTACAGGTATCCTTTATAACTTGTGGCAAAAGATTGATAATATCAGTTCCAATGTACATTGGATAGGATTTCGATTTTGTTGCTATGGTTAACTGGTCCATTAGAATTCCCTCGAATACTCACGCATTTTCGCTACATTTTCTTGAATTAAATCGATTCTATCTTGTCCGAATTGTTCAACAATTGCGTTTGCAACTTCCCAAGCCACAACTGCCTCAGCGACTACGGATGCGGCAGGTACTGCACAGCTATCAGACCGTTCAATACTTGCTTCAAATACTTCTTTTGTTTCAATATCAACGCTTTTTAATGGCTTATAAAGAGTTGGAATTGGCTTCATTACACCTCGTACTACAATAGGCATACCGTTTGTCATACCGCCTTCAAAGCCGCCCAAATTATTGGTTCTTCGCTTATATCCAGCTTCTTTATCCCAAATGATCTCATCATGAACCTGACTTCCAGGAATTCTAGCTGCCTCAAATCCAATACCAAACTCAACACCTTTAAAGGCATTGATACTTACCATTGCTGCAGCAATTTTCGAATCCAGTTTACGGTCATAATGAACATAGCTTCCTACGCCTGCAGGTACACCTTCAACGATGACTTCAACAATACCACCGATGGAGTCACCATTTTTCTTTGCTTCATCAATGGCATTCATCATTTGAACGCCCGCTTCCTCATCCATACATCTAACTGAAGATTCTTCGGTCTTTGTTTTCAATTCTTCTAGGGTTGAATAGGTAATATTCTTCGCACGTACTCCCCCAATTTCTAATACATGGCCAGCAACCTGAATCCCTAGAGATGCCAAGAATTTTTTAGCTACTGCTCCAGCTGCAACTCGTACTGTCGTTTCACGAGCTGAAGATCTTTCAAGAACATTTCTCATATCGCGATGTCCGTATTTGATTGCTCCATTGAGGTCTGCATGTCCAGGGCGTGGACGTGTAATTTTACGCTTAATATCTTCTGCCTCATCATCAGTAATAGGTTCGATACCCATAATTTTCGTCCAGTGTTTCCAGTCATTGTTTTCAACGACTAATGCAATTGGAGAACCTAATGTTTTACCGTGCCTAATGCCACTTGCAATTTTCACTTGGTCCTTTTCGATTTGCATTCTTCTGCCTCGTCCGTGTCCTTTTTGACGTCTAGCAAGTTCAAAGTTTATATCTTCTGCAGTAAGTTCAAGACCAGCAGGTACACCTTCAAGTATGGTTGTAAGCTGTGGCCCATGTGATTCACCAGCTGTTAAGTATCTCATGTGTGTTTCCCCCTTATATGTAATCGTGAAAAAGAATTTCACTTTCGTAATTTAAAGCGATTATGTACCAATATATCATAATCTCTATAATTCCGGATAGATTTTTTCAAAAATTTCTATGATTTATATACATTATGATAAAGAAAAAGAATTCACCCAGAGGCAAATTCGATTACTATATCGTAGCAAACATTATTAGATTTGTCATTTTTCTGACGCTTTATTTTACATGCTTTATTTTTTTCGATAAAAAAATGTATCTTCGGTTTCTAAATGATATGAACCAGGATTAAAAATTTGTTCAGTACTTCCAACAAACAATATCCCGTCACTTTTCAATGCATTACTAAACTTCTTGTATACCATATCTTTAGCCTCTTCTGTAAAATAAATCAAGACATTACGACAAACGATTAGATCAAAATCAGCATCGAATGAGTCTGATAGCAAATTTTGCTTTCTAAAGGTCACCGACTTTTTAATCTCAGAATTAATATGATAGAAAGTATCCTTTTGCGTGAAAAAATGATTTTTCATATGATTTGGGAGCTCCTGAAGTGCACGCTCAGAGTACACACCAAGCTTTGCTCTTGCTAGTATATTTTCATCAATATCTGTAGCTAGAATCGATACTTTGTGTAAAGGTAAAAACTTCGAAAGTATCATTGCTAGGGTGTAAGGCTCCTCACCTGCAGAACACGCGGCACTCCATACTTTAAGATTTCGATTTTTTTCTATAAGTTTTGGGAGAATCTTTCTCTCTAGTATTTCCCATCTTTTTGCATTTCGATAAAATTCCGATACATTTATTGTCATACGATCCAAAAATTCGTGAAATAGTTCATTGTCCTTTTCAATACCCTTATAGTAATCAACAAAACTCGTAAATCCTCTTTTTTCATATAACGATGTAAGTCTTCTTAGCATTTGAGCTTCCTTATATAAACGCAAATCGATACCTGTTTTTCTTTTTATTTGGTGGGTAAAAGTGATGTAATCTGTGTTCATAGCGATCTCCTAAAAACTATACATAGTTTTGGTGTTGATAATGAAAGGTTCCTTAAGAAAAACCAGCCCTATTAGAGCTGGTTTTTGATGGATTAATAAATCCAGTTATTAATAAGCTTTTCGTATGCCGCTACTTCTTCTTCTTTGAAGAAAAGTGCGATTTCACGCTCAGCACTTGCCGGTGAATCAGAACCGTGAATTACATTCTTTCCAACAGTTAATCCAAAATCACCACGAATTGTTCCTGGAAGGGCATCCTTCGGATTTGTTGCACCCATCATTTGACGTGCAGTTGCAATTACATTCTCACCTTGCCAGACCATTGCAAATACAGGACCAGAAGTGATGAAATCTACAAGCTCTCCAAAGAATGGACGCTCTTTGTGCTCACCATAATGTTCTCCAGCAAGTTCTTCAGAAATTACCATTAGTTTTGCCCCTACTAATTGAAAGCCCTTTCTTTCGAAGCGTGATACAATCTCACCTATTAATTGACGTTGGACTCCATCAGGTTTAACCATTAAAAACGTTTTTTCCATAATTCTCTCCACCCCACCAAAATATGTATAATAGTCATTTTTTAGCGACCAATCAAAATAGTAACACTATTTCGATTGGTTTGCAACTGTATTCATTAAATACACTTTTGGTTTTAGCGCTCAGTTTTTTAATGACAACACGAGGTAAGTTACAAAGAGGCCAAGTAACTTTAAAATTTTCTTTTTCCGATATATTTTGCAATATTATATAGTGTATTTCTAGCACGACCAGAAGGTAATTCCTCTAATACCTTATACGCTTTATCTAAATAACGGTTACTTATAGCCTCAGATTGTTTGATTGCATTTGATTGTTTAATCAACGTGATTAATGGTTTAATTTCGTCAGATGTTGTATGTTCTGAAACTTGAGTAATAAGGTCTTTAAGTTTCGCATCATTCATCGCATAAAGAACTGGCAATGTAATATTCCCTTGCATCAAGTCACTACCAGCAGGTTTGCCTAGTTGTTGATCAGTGCCTGTAAAATCAAGAATATCATCTGTAATTTGAAAGGCCATTCCAACATAATAGCCAAATAAATAAAGTTTTTTATGAATATCAGAAGGAACACCCGCCGCAACTGCTCCTAGTTGGCAGCTACTTGCGATTAATAGGGCCGTTTTCCGTTTTATACGACGCAAATAACATCGTAAGTCTTGATCAAACCGGTATTTATCTTTAATTTGCTCAATCTCACCTAAACACACCTCGACGATTGTATGAGCAAGAAGTTTATGTAATAAAGGATTATCAAGTTTCGTGATGATCTCTAGAGAACTTCCTAGTATATAATCTCCTGCATACATTGCAATTTTATTGTCCCATTTGGCTTTAATGGTAGGCTTGCCACGACGTAGGTCCGCGTCATCAATCACATCATCATGGACAAGCGATGCTGTATGAATAAGCTCAAGTGTTACGGCTACGTTTTTAATCACATTAATATCATACTTACCGAATTTGCCACCTAATAGGACAAAAACAGGTCGTAATCGTTTTCCACCTGATTGCAATAAATGCAATCCAGCTTGCTGAAGAACAGGATGCTCCCCTTTGATGGAAGCCTCCAGTTCCTTTTCTATAATAGCTAAATCTGTATTCAAATACGAATACATCAAAGATAATTTCATGAGTTTCACCTTAGTTTACAAAAATATGACGCGAAAATATTATTTCTTATACCCTAAATGCATAGCAGCTACACCCAAAGTGTACGGTTTAACTTCAATGTCCTTTAAGCCTGCTTCTCGGAACATATTTGCTAGTTCTTTCATGCCTGGAAAATCACGTGCAGATTCTTGTAACCATGAATATTCCTGATAGCTTTTCGCAAAAAGTTTTCCGAAAACTGGCATAATAAAACGAAAATAGAAAAAGTATAATTGACGAAATCCAATCATTGTTGGTTGTGAAGTTTCTAAACAAACAACCTTGCCACCAGGTTTTACTACCCTTTGCATTTCTTTTAAAACGGTCATATAGTCTGGTACATTTCTTAAACCAAAGCCAATTGTTACATAGTCAAAGGAATTATCCTCAAACGGCAGTTCCATCGCGTTTCCATGTACCAATTTAACCTGATCTAATTGCAGATTAACAACCTTCTCTTGGCCAATTTTTAACATATTTTTACTGAAATCTAGACCAACTACTTTCCCATTAGGACCCACTGCTTCTGCAAGCGCAATCGTCCAATCTGCAGTTCCACAACATAGATCTAATGCGGATGAGCCTTTTTGGACATCCATTCTTTTCATTGTATCCTTACGCCAGGCTTTATGTTGTTGGAAGCTAATCACGGAATTCATTTGGTCATAATTTTTATATATTTTTTCAAACACATGGTGTACACGCTGTTCTTTAGATTGCTCCATAATTACCCTTCTTCCACAATCTTATTCATTGATATTGAAGCACCTTCAAATCGTAACTCATTAATTCGATTTAATAAGATACTGTTCATTTTTGGGTTCTTTGCTAAAATCTGATCCAGCTTATTTGTTACAACAGAAAGCTGCCTGTTAAAAACGATCATTACTTGTGTCTCATGATCATGTTTTTCATGCTGAAAAACGATTTTCTTTAGCGTCTTGAAGAGAATTGAATTCCCGTTTTCCAGATACTGTTCGCGTTCGCGCAGTAGTCTTTTTAATAATAAAAAATTCAAAATGAGTTCTTCCCATTTTATTATTTGAAAGCTTTTTATAATTTTTTGAAAAATGGCCGACTCCACAGTAGTTACACAATTAAAAAGCTTGTCTATATTTTCATTGTCCATTTGGTACAAATAAATTTTTGCTTCATTTACTTCTTTAATTCCTTCTGCAAGTACTCGAATGAAGTTTATATCGGAGACCTGAGCCAGAAGTTTATAATATAATCCGCTAAAATAATCTCCCGCCAATACAGCCAACTGTTGACTGCGCATGCGTTCATCTGAATAGGATAATCGATTGGGGACTGATTCATGGGTATCCAATGCCTGTTGAACAAGCATAGTTGTTACTATATAGTTTTCCAATTGCTCTTTTGGCAAAAGTAAATCCTCGCATATCGAATTCAATAATAAAATCTTATCTTCATCTATGCTAGGTGTTTCCATATATCTTTGAAGGTATGAATGTCTTGTTTTAACCTCAATACGCTCCTTAAGATTGGCAACTATTTCCTTGATGTCATGCAAATCAATCACCCTTGTTTCCCCAATTTAAATAATAGATTTTCTATTTTGAAGGTCTTTATATTAGTCTCTTTAAAACAACGTTAATTATAACATATATCCCATAGTTTTTCCCTTAGTTTTATGCAATCCAAAAGAAAAAGCAGGAATAACCTGCTTTATTTTTTGGAATCAGATTCAGTTTCTCCATGGCTAGTTTGAATAATTGCATGGCCACGAACCTTAATTGCTGAAGTATGTTCAGTAAATTGGGCAATCATTACTTCGCCTCTATCTAATTTCTCCGAATGATGGAAGCGTGTATCAGATCCTCTCGTTAAACCGATTACATTGACTCCATCTTCCACTGCTTTAATTACAATAAATTCTGAGTTTGAATTATTACTCATCCTTCTTCACTCCTATGAATGCTATGTAAAGGAAATTTTTTCAACTCATTCCACATTTAATGGAAAATGAGTGAAATCCACATTATTTTTACTATCTCGTAATTCATTACGTATGTCAATTCTTAATTAAAGATAATACCTCACTTCGCGCAGCTGGGTCTTTTTGTAATATTCCACGAACAGCAGAAGTTACTGTTTTTGCTCCTGGTTTTTTTACTCCCCGCATTGTCATACACATATGTTCTGCTTCAATTACTACCATTACCCCATGAGGATGTAAGGTTTCAACAATAGAGTCTGCAATTGTTGAGGTAATTCTCTCTTGCAATTGAGGTCTTTTAGCGACTGCTTCTACGGCTCGTGCAAGCTTACTTAAGCCAGTTACTTTACCACCTTTAGGAATGTAGGCAACATGTGCGTGACCATAAAACGGGACAAGATGGTGCTCACACATTGAGTAAAATGGGATGTCTTTGACAAGCACTAACTCTTCATGTTCCTCACCGAAAATGGTCTGAAAATATTCTTTCGGGTCATCTTGTAGACCAGAGAATACCTCCGCATACATTTTAGAAACTCTTTTTGGCGTATCGACTAGTCCTTCTCTCTCTGGATCTTCACCGATTGCTTCTAAAATCATGGTTACTGCCTGCTCTATTTTTTTATAGTCAATGGAAGTCATTTTAGCCAACCCCTCTTCATTTTACATTACATACTACTAGTCAATTGATTCTAGCATAATTATGTACAGAAAACAAAAATAAAAAGAGCCGTAAGAAACGACTCTTTTTTGTAATTCAATTTTATATCTTTCACATAGTTTCTATGTAAAATTATTTTACTGCATCCTTAAGCGCCTTTCCTGGTTTAAATGCAGGAACCTTGCTAGCAGCAATTTCGATTTCTTCACCAGTTTGAGGATTACGACCTTTACGTGCAGCACGCTCACGCACCTCAAAGTTACCAAATCCGATTAACTGAACTTTGTCTCCACCTTTAAGGGCTTCAAGAATTGAATCAAAAACTGCATCAACAGCTTTTGTAGCATCCTTCTTAGATAGTTCAGCACTTTCAGCCACCGCATTAACTAAATCTGTTTTGTTCATGACATTCACCTCCTCCCAAATATGCTATTCATTCAATATGAGTGATTATTCATTGTTCTGCGAGTCTTGTGTCATCAAGTGTCTTCAACGTTAGTCTGATACTAACATGCCTTATAATAAACGATTATTAGACATAATTCAATATATTTCAACAGAAATTTTACCTTTTTATGTATATTTCACCAATTCGGCTCTATTTTTTTGTAAAAAGCTTATCATATAAGTGTTTCGTAAGCAAATCCTCCTCTTTATTGCATAAAAAAAGACTCCCTTGTGAGGAGCCATTATCCTATAATATGATAGCAATTAATCCGCCCGAACCTTCGTTAATGATTCTTTCAAGAGTTTCTTTAAGCTTGTAGCGCGCATTTTCAGGCATTAATGATAATTTCGCTTGAATACCTTCGCGTACAATGGAGCTTAATGATCTTCCAAATATGTCTGAATTCCAGATAGAAAGTGGATCATCTTCAAAGTCTTGCATTAAATATCGGACCAATTCTTCACTTTGTTTTTCTGTACCTATAATCGGAGCAAATTCAGATTCTACATCAACCTTAATCATGTGAATAGAAGGCGCAACAGCCTTTAAGCGAACCCCAAATCGGGAACCTTGTCGAATAATTTCAGGCTCATCAAGACTCATGTCAGATAACGCTGGTGCTGCAATTCCATAACCCGTTTGTTTCACCATTTTTAGTGCATCTGCCACTTGATCATACTCTGCTTTTGCATGTGCAAAGTCCTGCATTAACTGTAAGAGATGATCTTTTCCGCGGATTTCAACACCCACCACTTCTTTAAGGATTTGATCATATAGATCATCTGGAGCATATAAATCAATTTCAGCTACACCCTGCCCCATTTCGATACCAGCCAAGCTTGCTTGGTCAATAAAGTCATATTCACTAAATTGCCCTACAACTCGATCAACATCTCGTAACCGCTTGATATCCTGAACAGTATCCTTCACAGCATCTTGATAGCTTTCCCTTAACCAATGATCTTCTCTTAAGACCATTACCCAGCTAGGTAGATTAACATTTACCTCTAATACCGGGAACTCATAAAGTGCTTCGCGTAGAACATTGAAAACATCTGCTTCACGCATACTTTCAACACTCATCGCTAAAACTGGAATATCGTACTTTTCATTTAACTCTTGACGAAGCGCATCTGTCTCTGGGTGATGAGGATGAACTGTGTTAATAACCATAATAAATGGTTTTCCTACCTCTTTAAGTTCCTCAATAACCCTCTCTTCTGCTTCAATATAATCTCTTCTAGGAATCTCCCCAATTGAGCCGTCTGTTGTTACTACTACCCCAATTGTAGAATGCTCCTGAATTACTTTTCTCGTGCCAATTTCAGCTGCTTCATGAAAAGGAATCGGCTCTTCATACCAAGGAGTGTTTATCATACGAGGCCCATTTTCATCCTCATAGCCCTTTGCACCCGGAACCGTGTATCCCACACAATCCACAAGGCGAATGTTAACATTAAGTCCTTCTTCAACATGTACAGAAACAGCTTGGTTTGGAACAAATTTTGGTTCTGTTGTCATAATTGTTCTTCCTGCAGCACTTTGTGGCAGCTCATCCTGTGCACGTGCCTTATCTGCCTCACTACCGATATTTGGTAAAACTACTAATTCCATGAACTTCTTTATGAAAGTGGATTTGCCAGTTCTAACTGCACCAACGACTCCTAAATATATATCGCCACCGGTGCGCTCAGCGATATCTTTAAAAATATCTACCTTTTCCAAGTGTGATCCCTCCCGATTTTACAATTCTTGGGATAATTATATCCGTTTACTACATATTCTAGGACATTATATTTGTATGACGTTGTCCTAATTAAATATGACTATTTCTAGAAAAAAATTCCCCCCATAATATGTAGCAGCAAAGTTGAGTTCAAAAAGATGAATGAAAACTACACTAGTAAGCTATTTTTCTTACACTTTTTGAACATAATTTACAAAATAAAAACCCTTCTCTTAGAGTTTATGTCTAAAAGAAGGGTTCATGACTTATTTATTTAAAAATATTGGTTCATTATTATCATCAATCGTAGTGGGGTGGGAATTTACAGGAACAAACATTGAATGTTCAACTAAAATATCCCGAATATCATCACCTGATTGGTAGGTATGCTCATGTTTTGTTAAATACTCATATAAATCCATACGATAGTCTACAATAATCTCATTTGTGTTTGTTATCAAGAGTGGTAAGTTTTTCCCTGAAAAAGGACTTACCACAAACGGTTCTTCTTTCAATCCTAGCTTGCTATAATCCAAAGTAAATATACCTGTTTGAAGTTGTTCTTTAAATGGTGCATACCCATTTGATGAACGATACATTTCTACTCGTAAATTTAGTTCACTAATTTCTTCTGAAATTCGTACATCTAGAAGTTTAACAGTTGGATTTGTTTCTACATTTACTAAAACATATAAATAAACTCCACCAGTTTCATATGCATTACCAGGAGGTTCAGCTATGTACTTGGGTGAAAGCCGAGTAAAATCAATCGGATATTTTTGATATAAAGGAGTCTCCATGTCTCTTGTTTTGATTGGTAAGAGCCCACCATTATCCTCTTTGAATTTGTCAACTGCTTTCTGAACATCCGCAACCTGGTCTTCATATGGAATTTGGTTTTCAGTAAGCTTTTCTTTTGGATACAAGCATCCCGTAAGTAATGATAAAGAAAAAACAATTACCATCAGTTGTAACGTAACTTTCATAATAATACCATCCTTAAGTTTGTATCTTTATTCACTAACAGGTCCGCTGAACACGACAAAGAAGATAATGATTCCTGCTAGAATCATAAAAATATATGCTATCGTGGCTACTAATCCTTTTAAGAAGCCCTTCAATTTAAAACGGCTAAGATAAATGGATATTACTGCGATAAACATAAATGCAATACCCGCAAATGATATCCACATTTTTAGTAATCCTGGTGTCACCTTTTTCACTCCCTTGTCCAACATCTAGGTGTATTCAAAAAGGAGGATGAAAAGGACCTCGCCGGCTAAAAACGCCACGTCCTATGGCGCGCCGCCGGCACTAGCACATCCTGTGCGTCGAAAGTTCAAGGCGGCGAAGCTTTGAGCACCGGAACGTATGTAATTTAATACGTGAGGGTCTTAAACAGCAAGCCAACAAAGAAATTCGAATGTCATTTTCACCGGACTTTTTGAACATCCTCTTAACATTCCGTCAAATATTATATCATAATACGCATCTATAAACTAAGACAATGTTGTTAATTGTGAACATGAAACCTTTTTTCGAAATAAAACAAAAAAACTGAAGTAAAGAGGGGCGTCTTTACCTCAGCAAAACTTGAACAACTAAATATTCCCTTTATCCAATCGCTCAACCCACACAGTATACTACGCTGCATTTTATGCGAAAAAGGCATGAAATGTATCGTCTAATGCCTATTTTTAGCAAGAAAAGTGCAAACGTTTTACTCAGTAGAAAATCCTTGCTATGCGAAATTATTGGAAAATCCCGCTAATATGGTATTCTCCTTGACATACTATGCACGCTAAAAGCGGTAGGTGTGCTAAATATTGCCACATTTAACCTTTTTCTTCTAAATAGTTGAAAAGATCAGCCATTTCGTTTGTCCTTCCTCTGGACATGAGTTTATCTACAGCCTCTTTAGGTGACTGATCATTGAAAAGAACATCATATAAAGCAAATGTAATCGGCATGGAAACATCCATTTTTTTGGCTAACTGGTAGGCAGCTTTCGTTGTCCTAACACCTTCGACCACCATTCCCATATTATCTAGAACTTCCTGAAGACTTTGACCTTTTCCAAGCAAATTTCCTGCACGCCAGTTCCGTGAGTGTACACTTGTACAAGTGACGATTAAATCTCCAATCCCAGTTAATCCAGCGAATGTTAGGGGATTTGCCCCCATTTTGCTGCCCAAACGTGAAATTTCGGCTAAACCGCGTGTAATTAACGCAGCTTTGGCATTATCACCATAACCAAGTCCGTCCGTAATACCTGCAGCCAATGCAATAATATTTTTTAACGCCCCACCAATTTCTACACCCACAATATCAGGGTTAGTGTAGACACGGAAATGCTGATTAATAAATAAGTCTTGCACATATTCAGCACTTTCCATATTTTTGGATGACACTGTAACAGTTGTTGGATGGCGAAGTACCACTTCCTCGGCATGACTTGGCCCAGAAAGTACAACAACATCTTTCAGTAAGTTTGAAGGCATTTCATCCTCAATCAATTCAGAAATCCGCTTTAATGTATCCGGTTCAATCCCTTTACTAACATGAATAATCGTTAAAGGGATTGAAATGAACTGAGTTATTTTCTGAAGTACTTCACGAATTGCTTTCGTCGGAACTGCAAGTACAACTGTTTTGACGTCCTCTAAGGATTTGTCTAAATCCGAATACCCAATAATGGTTTCTGGAAGCTCAATTGAGGGCACGTATTTTGAATTTGTATGTTTCGAATTGATTTCATCCGCTTGTTCCTTACGATGTGACCAAAGCCTCACTTCATGAGCATTGTCTGCAAGAACGAGTGCTAGTGCAGTACCCCAACTGCCAGCTCCAACAACCGTTATTTTCTCCATTACTTCCTCCCCTTTCTATTTTCGAGCTCTCGCGATTATTTTAATTGGCGTACCTTCAAAGCCAAAAGCATCTCTGATTCGATTCTCTAAGAAACGTTCATAAGAAAAATGCATCAATTCAGGTTCATTTACAAATACAACAAAAGTCGGTGGCTTAACAGCAACCTGTGCGACATAATAGATTTTTAATCGTTTTCCCTTGTCCGTTGGTGTCGGATTCATTGCAACAGCATCCATGATGACATCATTTAACACATTCGTTTGGACACGCATTGTATGATTATCACTGGCCATATCAATCATCGGTAACAACGTATGGACTCTTCTTTTTGTTTTTGCAGATAAAAATACAATCGGTGCGTAATCAAGAAATAGGAAATGATCACGTACTTTTTGTTCAAATTCCTTCATGGTTTTATCATCTTTTTCGATGGCATCCCATTTATTAACAACAATCACCACTGCTCTACCCGCTTCATGAGCATAACCGGCTATTTTTTTATCTTGTTCAATAATACCTTCCTCAGCATTTAAGACGACAAGGACGACGTCAGAGCGTTCAATTGCTTTCAGCGCTCTTAATACACTGTACTTCTCAGTGCTTTCATAGACTTTTCCTTTTTTCCTCATACCAGCTGTATCGATGATGACATATTCCTTACCATCAACAGTGTATTTTGTATCTATAGCGTCCCTAGTGGTTCCCGCTATGTCACTTACAATTACTCTTTCCTCGCCTAACAAAGAATTAACAAGAGATGACTTCCCTACATTAGGTCGACCAATTAGAGAGAACTTAATGACGTCTTCATCATATTCTTCATCTGCACCCTTTGGAAAATGCCTTACAACTTCATCTAGTAAATCTCCAAGGCCAATTCCGTGGGAGCCTGAGATTGGTACAGGTTCACCAAATCCCAATGCATAAAAGTCATAAATATCTGCTCTCATTTCGGGATTGTCCACTTTATTAACAGCTAAAACAACTGGCGTTTTGGAGCGATATAATATTTTAGCAACCTCTTCGTCCGCACTTGTCACGCCTTCGCGACCGCTTGTCATAAAAATAATTACATCTGCTTCATCGATAGCGATTTCAGCTTGATGTCTAATTTGAGCAAGAAAAGGTTCATCACCAATATCAATACCACCGGTATCAATAATACTAAAATCTTGATTCAACCACTCACCTGAACTATAGATTCGATCCCTTGTCACTCCAGGTACATCTTCTACGATTGAAACTCTTTCTCCTACTATACGATTAAAAATTGTTGATTTCCCAACGTTAGGACGACCAACAATAGCTACTACTGGTTTTGCCACATGCGTTCTTCCCTTCTCAACTATCTATTACTACATATATCACATAAAATATGATTAATATCAACGTTATGTATAAAATAAACCCTTCTACGTTAGAAGGGTCATGCTTTTACATTCTATCAAAAATAAATGGTAACAACAATCAATTGTTTAGTGTTTTACGATTATGTACAAATTCTCACTGATTTCGTGAGCAATTCCATCTAAGATTGCTTCCAAATTTGCAGCTACTGTCTCCATTTCCTCTTTTGTAGGACATGAAAATACAGGTGTTCCCCCTGAAACGTTAACCTTAGATGTATCCATCTTAATCGCTGCTAAAACAAATTTTTCGATATTCATTTAAGTGGACGCCCCTTTTCGTTTGCGTTCCTCTCTGTTGGCATTCGGATTGCATTTTCTAATGTTGGTACACGACCTATTATTTCAATTGCTTTCTCAACATCTTTTTCCTGTGGCAAAACAAAAACTCCTACACGTCCATCATTCAAATCTCGCTTTGCCAAAGGGGTGAGAGCAGGGGTCCCCGAATCTCTGAATATCCCCAAAGCGGTAGATACATCATGTAAAATGGCTTGTCTTTGCCCTAAATTTGCAATGGTAGCTCTTGCATTAAACGTTTTAGGCTTTAAAATAAACCCCATCCCATATTCTAATATTTCTTCCTGTCTCGCAGGAAGTCCAATATTCATAATGTATATATTATCAACATACAAGCCTGCATCCTTAAAATACGGCTTAACAAACTCGATATCAACAATATCTTTAAGTCTACTACCAGCCATTAGCTTTTTGCAAATTAACAGACAAATGATACCCACAAGTATTCCAGCCCACATATTAATTGCTAAATAGACAAAAGTAGATAAAAAGGAAGTAAAAATAACTAAGTAATTTCGACTTTCAAAGGCCACCGCGATTCCTTCAATATATGTCTTTCCTCTTGGAACAAGTTCATACGAATCAAGTTCAGTAAGCGTGTTTCGCTCCATATTTCGCACATCCCGAAATTGCGAAGCCGCAATCGTTAAAAAGGTGATTGCGGTAAAATCCTCTTCCATAATTGAAGGTACTGCAACGGTTCCTAATCCTGCAGCAATAAATCCTAAAGCAATATGAATGATTTTACCATGTAAATAAGTTGGATACTGACGATAATCTGTACGCAGCATGTAAAGGCGTACAGCAACTCCAAAAATGACCCCAAATAAAATTGGGTATGTATATTCATTCATGCTAGCCGTGTTTCTCCTTTGTGTTTTTTTGGACCAGAACATCCACATGATGAAGAAGATGTTCTAAGGATGACCAAACAAAAATAAAACAAAAACTAATTGCAATAACATCTAAAAAGACAAATGAACCAATTTCATAAGAAAAATTGACATTATTTATTATAATTCCATAAAGAATATCCCCCTGAATGGCACCAACTAAAAGCCCAACCAGTCGTAAACGGAAATCCTTTAATAACATTAATGTTACGTATATTAATGCAGCACCAAGCATCAAATTACGATTAAAAAAAAGCCAAACAGGATCATATAATTCGAACATTAAGAAACTACAATATGCTAATGAAATGGTAAGTATACAAATCAGCATATAAAATACTTGTCTTTTCGGTCGTTTTGAGATTTCCTTTATGCAAAAAAACAAAATTGGAATGATACTGTTATTTATTTTAATATCACCTACTTCAACGTAGTATGGTGATAATATGATAGTTACTAGAAACAAAATTGATAGGTAAAGCCTTTCATTGTTTTTCTTCATCAAAAAAGTACTACTCACCCATGCCATCCAAGTAATCCAATAAAATAAGACACCATCCATATCTCCACCTCCCATTATTTCCATTATGGCTAGAAATTATGAATTTTAACCTTATACGAATACCAAAATTCCTTTTATGAAACAATAAAATGGAATCAGTAATAGCCATTACCCCTATATACAATTCCCCAAAAAAGGATAGTTATGTAGGAAGAAAGAGGTGGAAATGAAGTGGGAAAAGATAGACAGGAAAGAAAGCATAAAGAGGCGCGATTAACGGAATCTGACCGTGATCAATCTCTTGATTATCCCGGAGCAACGAGATTGGATACTCCTGATGAAGCTAGGGAAATGAACCGTATGAATCCAAAATAAAGGTTCTAAATCAAATGTTGGGGTTTTAGGCTACCGCGCTACGCTTGGTGGCCTCTATAAAAAATGATGGATGGTACCATTCATCATTTTTTATAGAGGAGAATCACACCAACTCGGTTAACCAATATGTACCCCAATTCTTTTATACTTGTGTGTTAATAAAATCTTCGCCCTAAAGCGTTCAAAAACTCTAAATCCATAAGCATTTCTCTTTAGAACTTTGGTTGAATTATTAATTCCCTCTAAAAACCCATTTGAATATTCATAGGCAAAGCTATTTAATACTTCAACTTGCCAATTTTGTATGGTCTTTATTGCTTTAATCATTTCAGGTATCTTTGAATCCTCAATTAACTTATATAGTTCTTCCAATTCCTTTTTAACCAAACTGATACTGTTTTTTCCGTTTTCTTTGGCACGTAAAAACCAAGTACGATATGCCTCTTTAATTTCATATGCTTGTTTGAGTTCATTCGACATCTCCAAGTAACGATTTAAATGCCATTTCTCATCCTTAGTTAAGCGTTGGCAGTCTTTATGAAAGACATGTTTCATACGTTTACACTTTTTACGGTCGTAGCCATGAAATTGGTTTTGTACTCGACGTCTTACTCCATCAAGCCCCCAATAGATGTAACGACAAAAATGAAATCTATCAGCTACAATAACAGGTTTACCCAATGCCTCTTGAACGGCTGCTTTAAAGGAATGATTCATATCCATTATGACTATTTGCACTCTAGATCCGTGCTTTCTTAAGTAGTCTTTTATCGTACGTTTATAACGATTTGGTAGAATATCAATCGGTTCTTTTGTTATCCCATTCGCAATGATTAACTGGTATTTCCCTTCGCGGGTATCACCCTTGTATTCATCAATAGCTATAACTGTAGGTAATTCTTCCACTGGACGAATTTCACTTCGTGAAATTTGATCGAATCGACGTATAATGGTTGAAGATGAACACCCGTAGATTTCAGCTGTTTCCTTAAATGTTTTTCCTTTAATCGCTTTAATTGATATAGCTTGATTCCATTCTATTGAGGTACGTTGATAACGCATGACAAAAGGATTTTTCTCTGAAAAACGTTTCCCACATTCACAGACATATCGTCTACGCTTATAAAAGATTTGGGTTTTTCTTTCAAACCACTTTAAGTGTTGAATTTTTTGCATACGATAGTCATGAATTTTACTCGTCCTTTGATTACATTTAGGGCACCGATGTACTTTTCGCTCCATTTCAACGTACAGGCGGATAACTTCGCCCACTTCTTCAACATTGGTTAGGATAGACCCTTTTAATCCAGGAATAATCATGGTAAAATCCATATACACGCAACTCCATTCTTTAGACTTGTTTCTCGACAATTCAAGTATAAAAGAATGAGGAGTTTGCGTGTTTTTTTATGCACACAAAATTTTGTTTAAACCCCAACAAATATTATAGAGCCAAAATAAAAAGCTCTCACCCATATGGGTGAGAGCTTTTTTCGATAAAGATTACTTTAATTTATTTAATTGGTCACCAATTACTTCTCCAAGTTGAAAACCAGTTGTTTCTTCTTGTTGTTGGTATTTGCTGTAGTCTTCTTCAACGTTTTCTTCTAATTCTTTCATGCTTAATGAAATACGTTTCTCAGATTGATTTAGTTCAAGAATCTTCACTTTTACTTCTTGGCCTTCTTTTAATACTTCATGAGGAGTACCGATATGCTTAGAAGAAATTTGTGAAATATGAACTAGCCCTTCAACTCCAGGCAACACTTCAACAAACGCACCAAAGGATACAAGTCTTCTTACTGTTCCTTCAACTACGTCACCGATCGATAATTTTTCAGTGATGCTCTCCCATGGTCCAGGTAATGTTTCCTTCAACGATAACGAAATTCTTTCGTTATCACGATCAACAGATAATACCTTAACCTTGATTACTTGACCCTCTGAAACAACATCGGAAGGCTTTGATACATGCTCATGCGAAAGCTGAGAAATGTGTACAAGTCCATCAATACCACCGATATCAACAAATGCGCCGAAATCAGTCAATCGTTGAACAGTACCTTCAAGAACAGCCCCAACTTGTAAAGAGTCTAAAACCTGTTGTTTTTTGTTTTTTTGCTCTTCTTCAACTACAGCACGATGTGATAAAATTACTCTATTTTTCTCACGGTCAAGCTCAACAACTTTAACAGTTAATGATTTGTCCTTGTAATCAGAGAAATCCTCAACATAATAATTTTCAACTAAAGATGCTGGAATAAATCCTCTTACACCTAGGTCAACAACAAGTCCACCTTTTACAACATCTTTTACAATCGCTTCGAATACTTCACCTGAATTATACTTTTGCTCTAAATCATCCCACGCTTTAGAAGCAAGTACAGCTTTTTTGGATAAAATTAAAGCTTCTTCCTCTACTTTTGTAACTGAAAGCTCTAATTCTTCTCCTTCTGAAACAACATCACTAGCTTTTTCAACATGTAGGCTAGATAGCTCACTGATTGGGATAATTCCATCTAACTTACTGTTCTCAACTGACACAAAAACTTGTTTCTCTTCAACCTTTGTAATCTTGCCAGTGATAACATCACCGACTTGTAACTCTTTGTACTCAACTTGGTTCATGTCCTCTGCCATTCCAATTACCTCCTTAAAAGTCAAACACGAAAAACAATGTATGTATAAATAATATTATCAAATGCGCCTTGGCGTATTTGCGCCCGATTTTTTTCGAGCAAGCTCGAAAAATTTCCCTTGAAAAATCGTGGCATCCGCCGGAGGCTAACTTTATTAAGTAGAGGTATACCTCTACTTAATAAAGTTAAAAATATTCTTTTAATTAACTTCTAATAAATAGAGATATTTGTCAAGTATAAACTCTTAATCTATTGATATTTTTCCTGTAATTCTCTTATAGAATCCATAATTTTATTAGTTACTTCTTCAGGTGATGCTTTTTCAATTCTAAACTTTTCCATCTCAACTGGCTCACCGTATACCACTCTTAATTTCCCAAACAGTTTATAAGGTCCCAAAATTGCACACGGAACAACTACACAATCTGTTCGTAGTGCAAAAAAGCCGACTCCCGTTAAACCTTTTCCAAGCTTTCCATCCCTACTCCTTGTTCCTTCAGGGAAGATACCTAACACATTGCCTTCTTTTAGCACTTTTAATGCTGTTCTTAATGCTTCACGATCACTCATTCCACGCTTTACAGGGAATGCATTTATTTTTGGTAAAATCGCACCTAATACAGGTACGTTAAACAGTTCCTCTTTTGCCATAAAATGTATATGTCTTGGAGATGTTACTCCAACTACAGGTGGGTCTAAATTGTCGATATGATTCGAACAAATCAAGACTCCACCTTCCTTTGGTATATTCTCCTTACCTATGACTTCAATACGGTAAAGAGGTTTGATGATTGCTCCAACTAATCCTCTTGCAAAGGGGTAAAGATTCATACCAATCAAATCCTTTCCTTCACAATATCCATAATCTTCACAACAACCTCTTCGATGCCTAACGATGTAGTATCAATTTCGATTGCATCTTCTGCCTTACGTAGTGGAGCAACCTCTCGTTCTGAATCTAATTTGTCCCTTTGGGCAATTTCCAACTTTAATTGCTCTAAATCCGACTGATATCCTTTTGAAAGGTTTTCTTGGTGTCGACGTTCTGCTCTTTCATCAACAGAAGCAAGAAGGAATATTTTCACTTCTGCATTTGGTAGTACATGAGTCCCAATGTCCCTTCCATCCATCACTACTCCACCGGACTTTGCAAAGCTTTGTTGACGTCTTACCATATCTTCCCTAACCTTACGATGCTTAGATACAATTGAAACTGAATTTGTTACATCATGATCACGAATTTTTTCGGTTACATCATTGTTATCAATAAAAACAAGCTGACCATTTTCGCTAGGTCTTAATTCTATATTTGCGTTTTGAAGAGCATCAAGAACCTGTTCTTCATTTTCTAGATCTAAGGATAATTGCAATGCTTTATAGGTTAATGCACGGTACATTGCACCTGTATCAACATATATGTAAGATAATTCTTTTGCAATAATTTTTGCAACAGTACTTTTTCCAGCAGCCGCTGGTCCGTCTATTGCTATTGAAATCTTCTTGTCCATAAACTAAGTATGCCTCCTGTTTGTAACGCTCTAAAAAGGTCTTTACCTCGATAAACAAATAAGCTTTTTCTCTAAGGCTTATTATATTTATTCATTAGAACAGTATTCCTACTTACGAAAAAATGCAGGGAATCCCTGCATTTATATTTTAATTGTTATTTAATAATGTTTCAATGGTTTTAGTCGTGTCTGATTTGTCGACACCTTCATATTCAATCATTCTCGTGATATACGGAGTCAACGGGCTATATAAAATAATAGCCTGTGCAACAAGCAGAAAGATAAATTGAATAATAGCAAGCTTGATTAAAATACGTTCAAAATTTTTCATTCCATACCAGCCCTAAACCAAGTTTTACTACTAGTATGCTAATGTAATTCTTTTTTTATTCTATAAAAGCTGCTATTCTTTTAATTCGCTAGAATGTATGCCTTTTTTCTTTAACAATAATTGTCTTTGAAAACAAAACTTAATTAACAGTTGTCGAGCAGACTCTGTAACGTCCACAAATGTTATTGATGCTTTTGTTCTTTCTCCATTTTTCCCCTCAACAATACGGATTACTTTACTCTTAAAGGATATATATTGATATTCGTCAGAAAGAGTCGGGAAGACAAAATATGTGATTATATCTACTCCAGGATTAAGGCTTTTCGAAGAAGGTAGAATGATCGAGGCACCACCAGCACTAATATCATGTGTAATTGTAACAAATGGCGGAAACTCCCCGTTCATGCTGTGGATTGCGACATCTACCGGTGTTTCTATACGTACATATTCTCGTCTTTGAATCTTAAACATATGATCGTCACCTGGGAAGGAAAGAACAATCATAGGGATATTTTGTTTAACTCTGCCAAGCACTGAAGTATCAAAAAAATAAGCCGAAGTACTGTCTGCGGCTACAAAAGCCTTTAACATTGTTCCATTTATTAAATAAACTGTTTTCCCTGTTTTCGTATTAACAGGATAGTCAATATAGATCTTTTGTTCTTTTGTTTCAACAACCCTGCATCTATATTTTTCACCATTTGGATTTGTGGTTGGTTCAAGGTTTATCATATCCCCAATTTTCAACACGGACGTTCACTCTTTCTAAAACATTCTGTATATTAATTAAACCACGAATAAACTGAAAAGTACAAGTACCTTGTTCTACCCCGACAAGCATATGAAAAGCCGGCGAGAAGGGATGCCTTTTATCCTTGTTTGACGGATTGGCTTATGACCTCGAGGTGCTAGGTGCTTGTGCTAGCCAGTAAAAAAAGGAAAGCAAATTTGCTTTCCTTTTTTGAACACTATGATTTGTTTATCCCTTTATAGACTGGCTCAGCATTCTTAAGCTTTTCTACCTTTTCCTCAAATCCATTTTCAGCATTAATAAAGATTCGGTACGTATCATTATTTATTGTTCCTAAGAACTCATAGCAAAGGACATCTTGGTCTAGATCATTTGTTATGATCGCTAGACGATCTTCCATGATTTCAAGATTCGGGTTAATATGTTTCTTTGCTTCTTCTTTTGAAATTTTGGGTTTACCAGCTGTTTTTATCTTGCCAGCCATTAAATAATCTCTTGCTGTAAAACCGATAATGTTTCCATCATCAAGTGCTACTTTCATTTTAATGGAATCTGAATATACTCTGACTCCATTAATAGATGATACGAAATTAAATACACCTATGTTATCATATTGAGCACTTTCAAATAGCTCTAAGTTTTCAAATTTATTGTCTTTTAAAAATTTCTGAGCCCGGTTATATGCATCATTAAGACTGATTGCACTTTTTGCAACTTCACGGTTACGAATGACCCAAATTGGAGTTCCACCCTTTTTCGTAATATCCATGAACGTATTTACTTTTGATTTTGGATCATTAATTTCTAGACTATAAAACCCGTTTTGTGACCCCTCACCATTTTCGGTAACTTTCATTTCAATGTTCCCTTTTAACCCAAGGAACTTTTTTGCGAGTTCTTTTGCTTGTTGTTCATTTATTTCTGGGCCTTCTAAATTAGGAAATTTATTACCATCTTTCTTCGTAGTTGTAAGCGTGACACCAAACTCACTCTCAGAATAAGCAGCTACATTTTTTTCAACAGTTTTAAGACCATCAATGATGGTGTTATCAGCCTGTTTGTCACCTGAAGCTAGCGCTAATTCAACGTCCATCCAGCGAAGGTTATTCTCCATTACTAGATGTTGAACAGTCCTTAGTTCCTTTTGGATATCCTCTGAATTTTTATAGAGCTGTTGAAGCGTATTGTATTCCTTATCAGACAAAGGCTCTTTTGATAGGTCACGTACTGCTGTACGGTAACTAAAATCCCCGATATTACTTAGAAACTCTTCCGTTTTATTAAAAGGCATAAGAGACAATGGTAACTGTCCTACATCTGAATGTGCCTCGGACGTAAGTCTCCACACATCTGCAAGTGTTGGAGATAATGAACTTTGAGAATTCATTGCAAGTGTTGTTCCAATTTTGTCATGTAAAAGGTCTATATGATAGGTTAAATTATGAAACGCTCGTTGGTAGTTATTTTCTGCTTGTATTAGAATGGCATTTTTCTCTTGGTGCTCTTTATAGCCCCAATAGCCTGTTCCAATAACCCCTATAGTAAGTACTGTAATTAATATTCCTCTTAGCAATTGTCTCACCTTCCATTCTAATTACAGAATATGTGCTTTCCAATTCTCTTAATTTGTGGTCTACCCCAAATCCACTTACTTGTCGCTGTAGCTGGATTAAAGTAATAGGTCGCACCACCTGTAGGATCCCAACCATTTATCGCATCAATTACTGCTTTTTTTGCCTGTTCATTCGGCGTCAACCAAATTTGTCCATCCGCTACCGCTGTAAACGCAAGTGGTTCAAAAATAACACCAGATACTGTATCAGGAAAGGTCGGGCTATCCAGACGATTTAAAATTACTGCTGCAATTGCTACTTGTCCAACATAGGGCTCTCCACGAGCTTCTCCATAAACAGCATTCGCAAGGAGCTGAATATCATTTTGCGAAAATCCACCCGGCATATTTACTGCTGTAGGTCCTTGGGATTGAACCTCTTCCTGTTGTTGCACCTTTGCTTGTTGTTTTGCTGGTTGTTTCGCCGGTTGTTTCGGTTGAGCTTTAGGCTGTTGAGGCTGTCCAGCTTGTCCCTGCTTACTTTGTGGTTGTTTCGGCTGAGCTTGAGGCTGCTGTTGTGCTGGCGCTTTTGCCTTTGGTTGCGGTGCTTTGCCCTGGCCCGCCTGTGGGTTCTTTTGCTCCACTATAAATTGTTTTTCTATATCAGTACGCCTTGTTTCTGCCGCTGTTTTTGCTTTTTGGATACTCGCTTCAGATGGGGCGGATTGGATGCTCCATGGAACGCCTCCATAGTGAGTAAACTGATTCCCTTTACGCAAATTATCATATACAAATTGCTTATTATATTTTGTAAAGCGGTTTATCATGGCTTTCGTTTTGTCACCAACGAGCCCATCCACCTCTTCTAGCCCGAAAGCCTTTTGGAAGTTACGAACTGCCCAATACGTACTCCATCCATATACTCCATCAATCGTTCCGTGGTAATAACCGTTATACTGAAGTCTTGATTGCAATTCAATTACATCGTCACCTGTTGCACCTCGTTGAATAATCTGTTCTGAAAAAGCATGAACATTATAGTTAGTCCCACCAATGAACACACTGACAAACATGATAAGGACGATGGGGAACATCAAATATCTTTTGAAGCTCATGATCAATTACCTCCCTAACCATTTTCTATATATACTTACAAGTATTTTCTGTAGAGATTGGTATTTTATTCAGATTTTATATTTGATTAAAAATGAACATAAAAAAACCTGTCTAAGCGACAGGTTGTCTATAACCAAATACGCCTTGGCATATTTGCGCCAGATCTTTTCGAGCAAGTTCGAGCAACTTCCATTGAAAAATCGTGGCATCCGCCAGAGGCTATAAATTTATTCAGCAAAAGGGCTGACTTTTTATAAATTTATGGTTTTGCTATTTTTACTTTTCGTAATCCGAACCACCATAAAAACAACATAAATGGGATCATCATATAAATCCATTTTTTTAATGATAAAAGTATGTAATCGTATATCCCATGTAAGAGAAATGGAAATAAGAAGGATATCAAAATCCATTTTCTTTTTTCACTAGGAGTAAATTTAGCTTTTCCAAGATAAAACCCCATAATCACACCAAACAGAGCGTGACTTGATACTGGTAAAAGGGCTCGACCTACAGCTAAATGAACCCCATTCGCTAATAGGTAAAGAATATTTTCTAAAGTTGCAAATCCTAACGACAGCGCCGCACCATAGACTATTCCGTCATATTGTTCATCAAATTCAATATGCTGGTAAACGGTATAAAAAAGGATAAACCATTTAAAAAACTCTTCTAATAAAGCTACTTTTAAGAACGCCTGTGAAAAGCTGTGATTAAATACCTCTTCAACCCCTAAGACATATTGGATAAACATGATAGGAAATACCAATAAAGCGCCAAAAATGAAGATTCGAAAAACCATTAAAATGGGTTCTGCTTCATACTTATCTTTTAAATAAAAATAACTTAATAACGCAAGTCCAGGTGCTAGTCCTGCGGTTATGACCGCCACCATATAATTCCTCTTCTCCCTAATAATCAATTAATGTTTGAGTAACAGATACTTTTATCGTAACATGTAAATTGGTAAATGAAAATATGAACTATCCTGTTTATGGATAATTTTCCTATATAGAATTGAGGGAGTAACATTGAAAAAAATACTGATTATACACACAGGCGGAACAATCGCAATGACGGAGGACAAAAACACCGGTGCTGTACAGCAAAATCAACAAAACCCATTGCTACTTCAGACTGATGCATTGTCATCCATTGCTGATGTTAAGGTAGAGGATTTATTTCAATTGCCTTCTCCACATATTACTGAAAAGATTATGTTGAAACTAAAAGAAAAAATTGAAAAAAGTATCAAGGAAGATAGGATTGAGGGTGTGGTTATTACACATGGAACTGACACACTAGAGGAAACGGCTTATTTCCTTGATTTGACCGTTCAATCCGATATACCAATTGTTGTTACCGGAGCCATGAGATCAAGCAATGAAATTGGAGCAGATGGTCCTTACAATTTGATCTCAGCCGTACGGGTAGCAGCTTCCGATAGTGCAGTTGGGAAAGGAGTTCTAGTTGTCCTAAATGATGAAATACATTCAGCAAAGAACGTAACAAAAACTCATACAAGTAATATTGCTACATTCCAAAGCCCACAGTATGGTCCATTAGGAATTGTGAGTAAACGAGAGATAACATTTCACCATGTACCAACTGTTCGAGAAACATATGATATAGAAAATATCACAAAAAATGTTATCTTACTAAAAGCATACACGGGGATGGACGGGTCAATCATTCAAGCCATTCGCTCGTTACATCCAGATGGCTTAGTTATAGAAGCTCTCGGACAAGGTAATCTTCCTCCAACAATGGTACCAGAGTTAAAGAAGCTTATGGATAGCGGAATCCCTATTGTCTTAGTTTCCCGCTGTTTTAATGGGTATGTACAGGAGGTATACAACTATGAAGGCGGCGGACGCCAATTAAAAGATTTTGGTGTAATTTTCTCAAATGGTTTAAATGGCCAAAAGGCAAGACTCAAGCTTCTAGTCACTTTAGAAATCACAAATGATCATGATGAACTCCAAGAAATGTTTTACAAATAAGAAAAGGGCGCCAGTATGGTCGCTGGTGTATCCGAAGTCCAGCTATCTTCAGACTTGCGGTGGCTAATTCAACAGGGGTGTCCGAAGTTTACGCATCTTCAGACTTGAGTTGGCTAATTCAACGCAGGGGTGTCCGAAGTTTAAGCATCTTCAGACTTGCGGTGGCCAAATTAACGCGATTGTGTCCGAAGTTTAGGTTTCTTCAGACTAACGGTGGCTTATTCAGCGAAATTGTGTCCGAAGTTCAGGTAGCTTCAGACTTGCGGTGGGTAAATCAGCGCGGGAGTGTCCGAAGTTTAGGTAGCTTCAGACTTGCGGTGGCTAAATTAACGCGATTGTGTCCGAAGTTTAGGCTTCTTCAGACAAACGTTGGGTAAATCAGCGCAAGGTTGTCCGAAGTTTAAGCATCTTCAGACTTGCGCTGGCTTATTCACCACAGGTGTGGCCGAAGTTTAGGCAGCTTCAGACTTGCGTTGGGTAAATCAGCGCAAGGTTGTCCGAAGTTTAAGCATCTTCAGACTTTTGCTTGCTAATTCACCACGGGGGTGTCTGAAGTTCAGTAAATTCCTTTATATAGTAGGTTTCGGTATTCAACAACACGCTGTTGGATCTCCAACAGCGTGTTAAAGTATATTTGAGGCAATTTTCAAGCATTTTAAGTGGCACATTTTTTTAAAACAGAACCAGATAACATCATACCTTTTTTGCACACATGCTCACAGTATTACCTGCATCCCCACACCAAAATTACGAACTTCACCCAAAGATAATTTAAAAGCGTGAACTCGTATATGAATTCACGCTAAAAATGTATTGTATTTTATTGTTTTGTCCTAATTCGTAACCTTGTCGCCCCTATTTTCTTTCCACTATTGTTTTTGCAATTAAGTCTCCATGGAAACGTCCATTTTCGATGAATATTTCATTGGCATTATTACCTGCTGCAATGACACCGGAAATGAAAATTCCCTCCACATTTGTTTCCATCGAATCTGGGTTAAACAAAGGTCTGCCAGTTTCTCTATCAATTTCAACGTTCATTTTTTGCAGAAAACTGTGATCCGGATGGTAACCAGTCATTGCAAATACATAATCATTCTTAACTGTTTTTTTCTCATTCCCAACCTCATAAATAACGGCATCTGGGGTAATTTCAACGACATTTGAATTAAACTCCATGGTAATAATTCCATTTCGTACTAAGGCTTCAAATTCTGGTAAGATCCAAGGTTTAATGCTTGGAGAATATTCGGAACCACGATATAAGACTGTTACTCTTGCATCCGCATTTGCAAGTTCTAATGCTGCGTCCACGCTCGAGTTTTTTCCACCGATAACAACGACATCCTTATCAAAATATGGGTGCGGTTCTTTAAAATAATGAAACACCTTAGGTAGATCCTCACCTGGAACATTCATATAGTTTGGATTGTCATAATATCCAGTCGCTATAATGACGTATTTTGTTTGATATTTACCCTTTGAACTAGTGATTAGGAACTCTCCATTTTCTTGCTTCTGGACTTCTGCCACTTTTTCAAACGCATTGACTCTTATTTTCTTTCGTTTCGCTACTTCACGATAATAGGCCAAGGCCTGGTTTCTTTTTGGCTTTCGACCTTCAATAATAAATGGTACATCTCCAATTTCTAATTTCTCACTTGAACTAAAAAAAGTTTGATGTGTTGGATAATGGTATATTGCATTTACAATATTCCCCTTTTCAATCACTAATGGATCGATTCCAATATTTTGCAAGGCAATTGCTGCTGCCAGTCCACAAGGACCCCCACCAACTATGACGACTTCTTCCAATTGCATGTTTGTCACTCCTACTAATCAAAAAAAAATCTCCTACCAGAATGATAGGAGTTTTTCCTTGTCTTTGCAAATAAAATGAATCAAATTCTGTGCATTTCCTGTGCAGTCTTTTAAGCCCGTCTCAAAATAGTTGTTAAATCCAGCCTCTGAAGCGAGAAGCTTCCGCCATTTTTCTTACCCCTACCATGTAGGCTGCAAGTCTCATGTCAACACGTCTATTCTGAGCAGTTGTATAAATGTTTTCAAAGGATTTGACCATTACTTTTTCAAGTTTTTCTTCCACTTCTTCTTCTGACCAGTAATAGCCTTGGTTATTTTGAACCCATTCAAAATAAGAGACGGTAACACCACCAGCACTTGCTAAAACATCAGGTACTAGCAGAATTCCTCTTTCAGTTAAAATTTGTGTTGCTTCAAGTGTAGTAGGTCCGTTTGCAGCTTCTACTACTATGCTCGCCTTTATATTATGGGCATTCTCTTCAGTAATCTGGTTTTCGATTGCAGCCGGAACAAGAATATCACAATCAAGCTCCAACAATTCCTTGTTGGTGATTGTATCATTAAATAACTTTGTAACAGTTCCGAAACTGTCTCGACGGTCTAATAGATAATCAATATCTAAACCATTTGGATCATATAAACCACCATATGCATCTGAAATACCAATTACCTTAGCACCGGCATCATGCATAAATTTTGATAAAAAGCTTCCTGCATTTCCGAAACCTTGTACAACAACGCGGGCACCTTCCAAATCAATGCCACGCTTTTTCGCCGCTTCACGAATACAAATTGTAACTCCTTTTGCAGTTGCAGACTCACGACCATGTGATCCACCTAACACAAGCGGTTTACCTGTAATAAATCCTGGTGAGTTAAATTCGTCTATGCGACTATACTCGTCCATCATCCAGGCCATGATTTGTGAATTGGTAAATACATCCGGCGCTGGAATATCCTTTGTAGGACCTACGATTTGACTGATTGCACGAACATATCCACGACTTAATCGTTCAAGCTCGCGGAATGACATATCTCTAGGATCACAAATGATTCCACCTTTTCCTCCACCATATGGTAAGTCAACGATACCACATTTCAAACTCATCCAAATCGAAAGCGCTTTAACTTCCTTTTCTGTAACATTAGGATGAAATCGAATCCCACCTTTTGTAGGGCCTACTGCATCGTTATGCTGTGCACGATAGCCTGTGAAAATCTTAACAGATCCATCATCCATTCTTACAGGAATTTTTACGGTCATCATCCGAATCGGCTCTTTTAATAGTTCATAAACTTCCTCAGGGTACCCTAATTTTTCTAATGCCTTATGTATAACTGTTTGTGTAGATTTGAGGACATCCATCTTTTCTTCATTATTCTGCCCTGAAATGTCCTTTTTGTTTTCGGCTACCATTTGTAAACCTCCCAAGATTTTTCCAATTCCATTAGAGGATGTTCAAAAAGCGCGGTGAACATGGCGAATCAAATTTCTCTTATTGTCCACCTTTCCAGTCACTAGTATACACCTTCCATATGTTTATGCAAGATGAAAAATGAAGAATCTTCATTTTTCTTTCAAAATTGTAAATGAGTTTACAATTTGAGATTTTATAGCTAACCATAAAAGAAAAACCCCTAATCTAGGTTAGAGGTCTTCCCTATTTTTTTATAAAATACTTGTAAATTTCTTTCATTGCATTTTCTTTAAAAAGTATTTTCCCATATTCATGTACCCGATATTTTGTAATAGTTGCAGGATTGCCAAACTCAGCTAAAATAGCAATGACGTTCTCAGTTTGGAGTGTCAAATTATCTTCAAGCAGTAAATAAAAATAGCCTTTAAATGAATATAATCTTCCACCATCTATTGATAAACTTTTTAATCTGGTTGAAAGTTGGATTACATCTTCAAATGAGTGAAACTCATAAAATATGTCTTTACTTTCATCAAGCGTAACCTGCATTTCAATATAATCTTCATCCATAAATTCTTCGTCTTCAAGGTCACCTACTGAATTAGTAACGATGATCACCATACCTTGAGCTTGTAAAGAATACACTTCTACAGCAATAGGACCATCGGCTTCAAAGCCTAATTCGATACTTGCTTCTTCGATCATATCTCGGAATAATTGGTGGACCTTAAGCGAATCCGACAAAAGATCATCTTTAGTGAGGCCACGATCAACCAGATCATCGAATGTTAGAAAAATCTTGATTTTATTATAAGTTAAGCGTTCGAGACGCATTAAAAAACCCTCCCTCACCATCACACCTACAGCAACCGTTTCTTTATTTTATGAAAGAATATAAATTATGTTCTAGGAATTAGCGTTGTTAGGACTTTTTTTGCAACGTCTATTCACTTTGTGATGATTGTAGGATAAGTAAATGTGTTTCAGGTGGTGCACCGAGCCTGAGTGGAACACCGGATGTTCCATATCCATTACTTACGAAAATGGTCGTTTCATTTTTGTGTTCTACCCCGCCTTTAGGATAAAGTCCAAATTTCCAAAACCGGATTTGTCCACCATGGGTGTGTCCAGATAATAGAAGACTTATCCCTTGTTCAGGTTGAAGTTCACTTTTAATTTCCGGATTATGGCTAACCAAAATTTTAAAATCCACGTCATCCCCTGCGTCTAGAAGAGCAAGGTCCAAACGACTTCTGCCTTCCCTCAAATCATCTATTCCTAAAAGAGCGAGCTTTTCTCCCTCACCCGTTTCAAAAAACATAGCTGTGTTATCAAGAATTTTAATTCCCATACTTAAAAGAAGAGAATCGAGTTCATGGTAATCAACTTCATAGTCGTTATTTCCCCATACAAAGTAAGTCGGCCCAACCATTTTTATTAATTGAAGGTTTTTCTCCACTCTTTCAAACGGTACTCCCTTTTCAGTTAAATCTCCTCCAATTATAACAATGTCTGCTTTCCCTTTTACCTCATTGATTATATTTTCTGAAACCTCTCTTCTGTGAATATCTGAAATGAAGAATATGGTAATCTTTCCAAAGCTTTTTGGAAAGTTCGTAAATGTAAGTGTATTCGTTATAACACGGTCCTTTCTTGCTTCACGCCACATATAGAAAAGGAGTATTATTCCAATTAAAAGTATACCGTAAAAAAATAGTATGGTCACGATTTTGCCCTACCTATCTAACAGCTTTTTACTTTAATTCATTCGGAGTTTGAACTTTGTCTGTATAAAGGTAAATCTACAGTAATGATACCATAAATAATGGAAAAGGCTATCAATAAAAAGGTTTGCCAAGGCCCAAATATAAATAAAATGAAATAGCCTCCTACTAAAGTTACAGGGTAGATTAATTGCATAAATGAAAAACGATTACCTTTAACCATGTGGTAAAAGTTTTCAATGACACCCTTAATTAACACTGAATGAGCTAAAAACCCAATAAAAAAACAAATCATTAAGATGACAAACAGGAACGGGTTTATGATAAAACTTGTCAACAATTGTGGTATTTCAATGATGGAAGTTCCTGATGTTAAAAAGATGATCATAAACCCGCAAAAAAATCCAATCACTTCATATAAAAATTTATACATACCCCCATCTCCTTCATATTAAGATTATGAAGAGAGCATGGAATAGATACAAATTTTCCTATTCCATGTTTAAAATAATTTCCTAGTCATTTTTTTATTTCTCCAGCCATAAAGTAAACTGATATCGTTTTGTATATCGACATCAAGGAGGTTGTTTCATGTTTACTACTAGGAAGGTCTATTACCCCTATATAAGCCCTTTTGACCCTTGCAAACCAATCATATGTAAAACCTACGTTACCCCTCCAAATCTATATATACCATTTCAACCAGCAAACCTACCACAATTCTCACCCAGGGAAGCATTATTTGCGGGTACGCTTTGGAAAGCCTTTTACGATCCGTATTTTGGGCCATATGAACCGAAAAGGGAGGCTGAGAGTAAATGAATCCTAAACAGATGCCCCCAGAGTATTATGCGTTATTAGAGGATTTACAGGCATTGGATTTTGTCTTAGTAGAACTCACCTTGTATCTAGATACCCATCCAAATGATTTTGAAGCGATCCAACAATTTAATACTGTTTCTCAGCAACGAAGAAAGATTGCAAAGGTTTATGAAGAAAGGTTTGGGCCATTAACTCAGTTTGGACGTTATAGCTATTCCAAATATCCCTGGAACTGGGACGACGAACCTTGGCCATGGCAGGTTTAACAAAATAATCTTTTGTTTAACAAGGGGAGGATTAACGTATGTGGATATATGAAAAAAAGCTACAGTATCCTGTCAAAGTAAGTACGTGTAACCCAGCTTTAGCTAAATTATTGATTGAACAATATGGCGGTGCTGACGGTGAGCTAGCCGCTGCATTACGTTATTTAAATCAACGTTACACCATACCAGGTAAAGTGATTGGATTGTTGAATGATATTGGAACTGAAGAATTTGCTCATTTAGAAATGATTGCGACAATGGTGTATAAACTTACAAAAGACGCAACCCCAGATCAGTTAAAAGCAGCTGGTCTTGCACCACACTACGTGAACCATGATTCCGCACTATTTTACAATAATGCTGCAGGCGTACCATTTACAGCATCATATATCCAAGCAAAAGGAGACCCAATTGCTGATTTATATGAAGATATTGCAGCTGAAGAAAAAGCAAGAGCCACCTATCAATGGATTATTAATATGAGTGATGATCCGGATTTAAATGATAGTCTTCGATTCCTTCGAGAACGTGAAATCATACATGCTCAACGATTTAGAGAAGCGGTTGAAATTCTTAAAGATGAAAGAGACAAAAAGAAATTTTTCTAAATGAGTAAATAGCTGAATGCTAAATTCAGCTATTTACTTTCATGATATAAATTCACATCATATTCTTTTTTCATCATTTCAAAAACCCTCTGGCGCTCACGCCATTGTACCGGTTCTTTCCACAAGTCCTTACTCTTATCAACAATTTCACATCGAATTGCATGATATTTATCTTCAGCTTCATCTTTCTTTTTATCAACATAGCGAATTCCACCATAAAGTCCACCGATGATAAATACAAACATAAAATATATGGAACCGTCGAGAAATATACTAATCATCAATTCGGTTGAATGGCTATAAGGAAGGACTATGGTTTTATACACATATACTAAAAAAACCGACGATAAAAAAAGTGCAATAAGCTTCATATAATAGGCTCTTGCCTTTAATTTTTCAAATTTTCTCTTTTTCTCAACCGAATGTTGAAGCATTTGCTTTGTTACATCATCCGTATATTCATTTAATTCCTTAATTTTTTCTTCTATTTTCAATCCCCCCAAACCATATACTTCTAGAATGACCTATTATAAAATATGTGCTTGTACATCTGGATATGTCTGCACAAAAAAAATAACGCGAAAACCTCGCGTTATTCATTCGTTTATTTTAATTGGAATTTCTAAGACTTGACCTTCAATAACGGTTTCACCATTTAAATTATTCCATCTTTTTATTAACTCTTCACCAGAGCGACTATTATAATATTTCATCGATATCCGGAATAATGTTTCATCGGCTTTTACCGTATGATATTTCACATTATAACGGTCCTTAGGCTGTTCTTGAACCGGTTGCTTTACCTCGTCTGTATTTGATTTATTTGCTTCAACCTTTTGAACCGCTTCTTCTTTAGTTTCCTCTTGGTTGTTGACTTCTGATTGTTTTGCTTCGTTTGGTTCAACCGTTTTTTGTTCTTGTTCAGCTGGTTCTTGTTCTGTCTCTATTTCTTCAGTTGGTGTTTCTTCCTCATCATTTTCAGGATTACGAAAGGCATCTTCTTTATCTTCATAGCTGATACTTTCAAAATTTGCACTCTTTTTTAGCGGACTTGCCTCCAGTTTTTCAGGATTCGTATTAAATTTATAGCTGAGAATTGCAATAGGAAGTAAAATAAATAATAGAGCTAATAAACGAATAATCGGATATTTAATCTTAAATTTTGTTTTCTTTTTCTTTTTATTATGAATTTCACTTCGAGATGGTAAAGTCGAAGTTCTTCTTCGTTTATTAACTGACGTTTCTTCTCCTTCAGGATGCTTCATGACGATACCCCCTCTTTTTGATCACGCAAATAATCTTTTCTAAGCTTTACTGCTAAAATAAAATCAATCCAAAAATGAGCATAAACGGTAATCCAAAGATTTGCATAGACCTCATAGATATATCCTAATAGAAAGCTTAAAAGAACTACAGATGTCAATAGAACCCACTTATGTAAATAACGGACATGTAATAAAGCAAATATCATACTAGCTATAACCAGTCCAAAATGGGTTTGAATGACACCTCTAAATAAAATCTCTTCCGCAAAGGAAATCAATAGGCATAAAATAAAAATATGTGGAATACTTCTTGTTTGAAAGATTCTCTCATTAATACCGCCATCATCGTACATTGCCTCCGGAAGCCATTTTACAAGCAAAAAATCTATAATTACAACAGATACTGCAAATCCAGAACCAACAAGGAGAATATTCCAATCCTTCCAATTCCAAAGTTCCATAAATGATGACCAATGATCAAATAGGAAAAACCCAAGCACTAGAGACAAAATTAAAAGAATTGCTTGTGTTAGATAAAGGTGAAAAACTATTTCTTTATCTGGTAAGTTTTTGATAATATCAGCTTGGCGCCTACTCATAATTTTCACCCATTTCTATGGAAGATACGATGCAATTCTTGTCTCCAAGATGGTAGCTCCCACCCACTTACTTCTTTACCGCTTCGTTTGTACAGTTCTAAGTCAATTCCGCATAAATCACAGCAAGATGATGGTCTCATTTTTAGGCTTTCATCGAAGTAAGATAAAATAGCTTCCCTTCGACATCCCTGAGTCTCTAACCATCTCTCCATCAGTTTAAGTTTGCTGTACTTGTATGAATATCGTTTATTTGCAGCTTCCTCTATAATTTCAACTTTCTGCTGAGTGTTGAGTTCGTACTCCATACCATCATCTATTTCCAGGTAAAATTGAATAAATCGCCATTGAACTTCAGACACACCGAATGTTGAATAAAAATACTCTTCAACCGATTTTGTATTTGTAAATTTCCCTTTTGATTGTATCTCATTATTAATGTATTCGATTATTTGATGAGTTTGTTCTTTCGTTGGAAACTCATATTTAAGTAAGACTTCAGGTATTTCTCTGTCAAGTTCACTATGAAGTAGTATTGCAATACTTGATTTTCCGTCCCTGCCAGCACGCCCCATTTCCTGTAAATATGCCTCTACTTGTGAAGGGTAATGGAAGTGAATGACAAATCGGATATCAGACTTATTCACACCCATCCCAAATGCATTTGTGCAACAAATAATGGATAGTTGATTATTTAAAAATTGCTCCTGGATCAACATTCTTTTTTCCTGTTCCATTCCACCATGATAATAAGCAACTCGGTCAAAGCCTTCATCTTTTAAAAATTGGGCAATATTTTCGGCCCATAGTCGACTTGAAAAATAAATAATTCCTGGCCCTTGCAAATCTTTTAGATAATTCAAGAGCAAATCTTTCTTTTCCTCCATCGAATTAACCTTTTTCACCATTATTGCAATATTTGGTCGATCGATCGAGTGGATGTGCATTTTCGGGTCATTCAATTTTAATGTCCTGCTAATATCCCCTAGAACCTCTTTTGTAGCTGTAGCGGTTAACGCTAAACAAGGTGGGGAACCGATTTCACGGCGAATCTCGCCCAATCGGGAATAGTCTGGACGAAAATCATGTCCCCATTGCGAGATACAATGTGCTTCATCCACCACAAACATAGAAAAACGAATTTCTTTTAATCGATTTAATATAAATTTTGACTGGAGAATTTCTGGGGAGGCAAAAATATATTTATAGTTGTGCAAACTCGAAATAACCTTACGTTTTCTTTCGATCGATAAAAAACTGTTAAGGGCAATTACCCTTTTTTCACCCATTTTTTTTATTTGAAGAACCTGATCTTCCATAAGTGCAACAAGTGGTGAAATGATAAGTACACTACCATCGAGAATTTGAGCAGGAAGCTGATAACACAGTGATTTCCCTCCACCAGTTGGTAAGAGGGCCATGACATCATGTTCAGCTAAAATATCTTCTATAATTTCCTTTTGCCCTTCTCGGAACGTAGAATGATTAAATTTTTCTTTTAAAACTAAATTAAGATCCATGTTTACCACCAAATCTTGCAAGGACTAGCCTAATTTCAAAATACGAGATGTCAATTGACAATTTTTCCTTTAAAGGTCGTAATTGCTTTACATTTAATGTCTTATATACAGATAAAATCTGCTGCTGATGCTCGTGAGTAACGAAACGGTCAATTGAAAAATCAGGTTTTTGATGTGTAACTTCTACAATATGATCTTCAATTGTATTCCGTTTTAGATTTCGAATGATTCCAATTTCATCGATTGTTTTACCCTGTAATAGCAATTGATACGTTTTCTTTGTTGAAACTGTTAGCAATACTTCCTCTTGATGATTAGCCTCGATCATAGAACCTAGAAGAGGGAAACTGTGCCTATTCATTTCAAGATGATGAATGATTGTATGTAAGGTATGTAAAAAGAGAACCTGGCACCATATTTCATCCTCACCAAGTAAAGAACTAATCTGATCGATAGTATAGCCAATTCTCGCTGAACTGGTCAGCCTCATGACAAAAATAGTTGATTCAAGCTCTGTGACCATTTCAAGGACCGACAAAACCTCATTGTAAATGGCTTCTGATAATGTAAATCGAGTATGTCCATACTTAATTAAGAATCCTTTTACCCAGTCAACAATTGAATCCTCTTGTTGGATAGGAGTATACTGTTTTTTCCCATTTACTAAATTCGACAATACCTGCGTTAACAATGAAAGCCTACGCCATAGTAAGATGGATTGTTCATTGTGCTTCCAACCATTTAAATGGGGAGGAATCGGTTTGTTTTCAAATTCCTTTTTTAATACACGTTCACCTAGAGATGTAATGGTAAATTTATTACTTGAAGCTGTTATTTCTTCAATTAGAGCATGTTCACGAAGGATTTGTATTTCCTTCTCAACCTGTTCCCTTCCGATCGGCCTTAGAATACCGAATAAAGGAGTGAGACCAAATAAATTCGCATCCCCAATCGTTTGGGAGGATTTTTTACCGTTCAACAAGTGATGAATCCCATAAACAGTGCGTTCACCATCTAGTTTATGCAAACTATACAAGATTAAGATTGAACGATAAGTAATGTTCACGGTTTCTCCCCCCCTTTAAACGACGAAATAGATGGAAAATTGTCGAACGAATGTTACTATTATTTTATCAAATAATAACGAAAAGTGGGATGTTTTCGTGTGGAATTATGAACATGCTTGTCAAACGAGAAAAACCCCTTTAGAATAAGCAATCTCACTATATATTTTTATTGAAAAGTTTTGTGAACAGCTATACAATGAGTATGAGGAAGCTGTTTCCATGCTATTAGGAAGTAGGATGGGGAACTACTATAAATATACATTTTATACATGTAACGATTTTTTGGGAGGTAAAGTACACATGGCAAAGTATACCATTGTTGACAAAGAAACTTGTATCGCATGTGGTGCATGTGGTGCAGCTGCACCTGACATCTACGATTACGATGATGACGGAATCGCATTTGTAACACTTGATGATAACCAAGGAATTGTAGAAATTCCAGAAATATTAGAGGAAGACATGATCGATGCTTTTGAAGGTTGCCCAACGGATTCCATTAAGGTAGCCGACGAGCCATTCGACGGTGATCCACTAAAATTTGAATAGTCCTTATATTAAAAGAAGAACCCTTTCGTTTTAGGGTTCTTTTTTTATAATGGCAAAAAGCAGGCAATGCCTGCTTTTTGTCGTTCGTTTATCCGAGTGGAACTTCAATGCGTTCCCCTTTTTCAAATGTCATTAAGGTTTTGTAGCCTACACTTTTAGCTAGTTCAATTGCTTGATCAAAATCTGCTCCTACATCCTGTGGTCGATGTGCGTCTGATGACAAGACGATAGGAATGTTTTTGTTAAAGCACATTTGCAGTAGTCGAGGATCTGGATAAAGCTTTCCAATAGGCTTTCGTAATCCAGCTGTACTAATTTCAACGCATGTTTTTGAGTTCGCTAATGCGGTAGTTGCACGATCAAATTGATGCAGGAGAAACTCCTCATCTTCAGGAATATATTTAAAAATTTTGACTAGATCAATATGGCCGATAATATCAAATAGGTTTGATTCTGCCAATGTAATCACCTGATCATAATACTTTGTATATGTATCATGTAGATCCCTTTTATCCCATTCTTCACGGAACTCCGCAAGGTCAATTCCAAAATCGCCAACCCAATGAATGGAGCCAATTACATAATCAAAATCATAAGAAGAAATGAATTTTTCCATTTCTGCATGCTTTCCAGGTGTATAATCCATTTCAATTGACATCATTACATCAATATTATTTTTCCAGGCAAGCTTAAATAAATCTACATAATCCTTCATGTCATAATATCTTCTTGCATCAACCCAAGGATTACTCAGAATATCTTTTGTCTGATAAAAATGATATGCGTGTTCAGAAATCCCAAAATGGTCAATTTTTTTTACCTTTGCTTCGTCAATAAACTTCATTAAATAGTCTAATTCAAGCGTTCCAAGCTCTAAATGATTGTGATAATCAGTTCGCATAACGAATCCCCCCAAAGTTTTTCTTATTATACATGAACTTGTCACTATAGGGGAATAGAAAAGCTCAAAATTATTTAGGATTTTTCGACAATTAAAATTTGATTTGGAAAAATTAAATCATCTGTTAACTGATTTAACATTTTGATTTCTTCAACTGATAAACCTACCCTATTCGCAATTACTGATAATGAATCCCCAGCCCTCACTGTATAGGTTTCAAGCTTTTTTGAAACTTCAACGCCCTCTTTTTCCAATTCCATTAATGTAGGAACTAGAATTTGTTCATCGGTTAGCATATAAAGAGGGTCAATCGCATTATTTCTAGAAGCATTCCATTCTCCATTATGTACTTCAAAATGTAAATGTGGACCTGTTGAATTGCCCGTACTACCGATATGACCAATTAATTGACCTTTTACGACCTTTTCTCCTTCTTGAACATTTCGCTTACTTAAATGTGCATACACTGTCTCATATCCATTAGGATGCTCAATAAAAACGACATGCCCATATGAACCCTTGTAATATGATTTTTTCACGATTCCTTCCTCAACCGTATATATGTGATCACCAAGTGGAGCAGCGATATCTAAGCCCTTGTGATTCCCCTGTCTCGTTCCGAATGTATCAGTGATTCTCCCTATGACTGGCCATGCCCATTCCTCTGTTGCGGTGTTACTAGGTAGTTCATGTGCGATGACATTACGTCCTCCCATAAAGAGTAATCCTGTACAAACTGCTAAAATAGCAACAATCGCAAATCGTTTACCAAACATTTTGATCCTCCTCAAAATATTGAACAAAGATACTATGAAAATGTGAACCCGTTATGTTTAGATTCAAGGACACCCCCTATCTAACATTTTCTCTATTTACTAAGCAAATAAGGGACACCCTTACATTATTTGAAAAATTTTCTTAAATTATGTAAATAAAGTAATACTTTTCATAACCAAGAAGGTCATGCTGCCTAGTTACACCTATCCAAATCATATATTTAAAGCAAAAAAAAAAGAGACAACTTCGTGTCTCTTATTGCAATTGAATTAGATTTGGTGCGAGTGGTACAGGTACCTGTTCCCCTATTCTCACATCACCAATTTGGTCAATATTTCCATAAAAAGTAACAGTCTCAAAATTAAACTCTTTAGCGGTTAGCATAATTGCATCTAGCATAAGGATATAATTATCTGTATTCTCTAAGTCCGAGTCATCACTAAAATGAATTTCTAAATTAGAACCATCTGCTTTAATTTGTTTAATTTCAGATATAATTGGTGGATGTAGGTTATAATCGCCTTGTTTAGCCTCCACTTTCATAGCTTCCAGTGCTTGTTCAATCGTATTAAAATCCTCATAAGTTAAAGCTAATATTTTGCGGTCTGAACTATCATTTATATAATACAGGTATGCCTTTTTGGTATCTTTTTCAACATCAATATAATTCTCAATGATACCCGTTTGCCCGATAGTAATTCCTTGTTGATTATTTTGGAAAAGTTCAACATGTTGATAGTCTTCTAACAAATAACGGAACGAACTAATTGTATGTGAAAATTCTGCAGCTTCAGCAGTAGCAAAAGACTCAGTATTAATTGAGTTATTTACGTCCACCCTTACAGCTTTTGAATTGTCTTTCGTTACAACTTCTGAAAAATCCTCAAAATATGAATTTGATATTTCGTCAATGCCCCATTCCTTGTTTTTACGAATAACTTCATTTACTCTTGGAACTGTCTTTTGCCATTGTTCAACAACATTTTCCCCGTTAGAATCGACGATTACCGAAACGACAGAAGGAAACATTACACCGCCCAAATACACACCATATGTTAGAAGGACTTCATTTTCCCCTACAGTTTTTACAGCGTAACTATTGCTTGGCTGTCCCTCAAATGAATATATTCCAGCCTCTTCATCTTGTTGTGGTTCCTCTTCTTTTTGCAATGTGCTAAATGATTCGTCCTTTGATGATGCTTCTCTATTCTCTGAATCCATAGTAATGTTTGTATTTTCTCTTGCCATTTGTGCTGAGTCGAAGCTTGAACTGTTCATATTATTAATGAAAGAAGGAGCTAAGATGAATAATAGAAGCGCTGCTGCTGCAGATGCAAGGGTAGGGACAAGCCACATTTTTCTCTTTTTCTTATTCATTTTAAGGGTTATATTTTGATAAATCTCTTGTGGCTTCCGTTTGTCTTTTACACCTGGCATTTGCGTAAGCATCTGCTCGAGTTGTTCATCACTCCACTTTGATTTTTTCATCATCTATCCCCTCCTTTACGCCTGATTCCTCCATATACTTCTTTAATACCTTTAGACCTCTGTGCTGAGTTGTCTTGACTTTACTCTCCGTCCACCCTAAAGCTTCAGCAGTCTCTGCAATCGAAAGTGATTGGATATATCGTAATATCAGTACCATACGCTGATCTGTTGTACAGTTTTCCAAGCAACGGTACATCATTTGAACTTGTTCATTTTGCAATGCTATTTCTTCCGGAAGTGGTGCAAAATCTTTTACCTCTTGACGACTCCAATCAAAGGAATCCATTATTCGCTGTTTCCACCCTTTTTGTTTCCGGAACGAATCAATCGCGACATGTCTTGCAATTGAAAACAACCATGTTTTTTCACTACTTTTTCCTTCGAATCTATCATATGATTTTAAAACTCTTATATAAACTTCCTGAACGAGATCTTCAGCTTGTTCACGATTTTTTACCATATAAAATAAGAAGGAGAAGACATCGTGATGATACTTTTCATATAGTTCCTCAAACAAGGAATCCATTTGCAAATCCTCCCGTTCATTTCATTAGTCGAATGTTTTATAAAAAAAGTTACACTCCCAATATAGTATGAATTAATAAAAAAAGGAAGAATATTTTGGTAATATTCTTCCTTACTTTGCAATTGTTACATTTTTTAAAAATAGTAATCTCAAGATTGGATATAGTATGAGAAAAAATACTCCGTTTCCAATTGCATGACTCATATCAAATGGTAATCCAGCTAAGTAATAGGCAAAGAACTTACCCGAGAATAAATAGAGAGGAATTGAGATGACAAAGCCATATAAGAAACCACAGAATACTGCATATATGGCTAATAATATGACAGGAATTCGATCTCGATACTTTCGTAATGCACCGCTGATTAACCCAATTATCCCCCATGCTATGATTTGGCCAATAGTCCATAAACCCATTCCCATTACAAGATTCGTTAATATAGAACCAAAAACAGCAACAATCACACCATAGATGGGACCCAAAAATAAGCTAGTTATCACGATAATCGCTGTCATAGGCTGAACATTCGGAAGGAATGTAAATGTAATACGACCTACAACGGACAATGCGATTAGCATCGATAAGAGCGTTAAGTTTTTAACGGATAAATTCATTATTCCCACTTATGGAGATCGAATTCGATCTTATCTTCAGGCTCTAATTTGTATTCATTAGCTCCTACCATAGCTTCTTCACCATTAACAGAATAAAACCATGATGTCTTTTCTTCTTCACTTCCTGCAACGCCATTAATGCTGGCAACAAAAGCACCATCGAATTGTGTTTCGACGTCAAAGTTTGCTTCCATGATGTCCATAACTGTAACTTCTTTTCCTGATTCAATTTTAATTTCTTTTTCTTCAATGATTTCTTCACCATTGTTTTTGGATATAACGACTGTAACAATCTCTGCTGCTTCTTCTTTATCTACAGTTTCAGCTTTGTTGTTGGAAGATTCATTTGTAGATGGGGCATTGCTGCATCCAAATAAAATTCCCAATGATAGTAAAGAAACTAATAGTTTTTTCATGTTTCTAGCTCCCCTTTTGTTAAAATATGTGTATGAATAAGTGTGTTATGCACCTAACATCGAATCAAATGCGCCTTGGCGTATTTGCGCCCGAGTTTTAGGCCCACAGGAAGTGGGTCATAAAGACGTTGCCACAGGATGTGGCGTTCTTAGTCTTTGATCTTACAGATCGAAAATTTCCTTTGAAAAGTCGTGTTATCCGCCGGAGGCTATTATTTTATTTCGCAGAAGTGTCTTGCTTCTGCGGAATAAAATAATAAAAGCTCACCCTTGGGGTGAGCTTTGAAGATATAACAGAAAAACAACAAAAAAGCATGGTGTTTTAACGCAAATTCCCGCACCCCGGAGAATTAAAAAAGGAATGAATTAGGCAGGTCTACTGACTTAAGCTTCTTCCTACTTTGAGTCCTTCCCATATGTTGAACAGCATTTGCCATCCAGTCATACAGTGGTTTTTCTCATTTCGTCCACTTTTACAGTTGCGGGGGCAGTTCTGGATTTACACCAGATTCCCTTTTAAGTCTTAGAGAGAATAAAGAAATATCTACATTCTCTGACACCTAAGATTCAATAAATATTTAATTTTCTATTTAACAATCCCTATATTACAAGAAGAGTTTTTATTTTACAAGGAAATTGTTTCTTATGGAACAAGAATCTTCGCCATGTTCTTTCAAATTATTCACTTTTTCGAGGGATTACGAATGTAAATGTCGTTCCTTCACCAAGCTTACTATGGACTGATATATTCCCGTTGTGTGCACTAACAATGTTTTTTACAATCGCAAGCCCTAAACCAGTACCAGATTTCCCTCTTGTTCTAGCCTTGTCCGCTTTATAGAAACGTTCAAATACAAAAGGTAAATCTTCTTCTGGAATACCAGAACCTGTATCTTTAATATCAACTTTTATTGAGGTTTCTTGACCAGTAACATGTACTTCAACCTGACCATTTTCATCGGTATGTCTAATCGCATTATCAATTAAGTTTGTAAAAACTTGCTCAATGCGATCAGAGTCTATATAAATTTCACCAATTTCGTCTACCTTTTTTGCAGTTAGAGTTATTTGATTATCCTTAGCTAAACCTTGAAATTTCCGAATCACACGATTAATAAGGGTATCGAAATCAACTTTTTCTTTATTTAAGGTAATATTCCCTGATTGCATTCTAGCTAAATCTAATAATTCGTTGACAAGTCGACCCATTCTTAATGACTCATCATAGATGACTTTGGTAATTTCCTTTCGCTCCTCCTCGGAGCTCGCTATGTCATCCATAATTGCTTCACTATAGCCCTGGAGCATTGCGATCGGAGTTCGCAGTTCGTGAGAAACATTTGCAATAAAATCTTCACGTAGCTTGTCCAAACGTCTTTCCTCCGTCATATCGCGAAGTACTGCAACGGCACCCCTTATATACGTCTGATTGTAAAGCGGACTCATTAAAATAACCCATGTTCTACCTTGAAGACTAATTTCAATAAATTGCTCCTTTTCAAATGTAACGGAACGTTGAAATAAATCCTTGACCTCTGGTGGAAGCTCCTGACCAACGTCCTGATACATACCTTGTTGGTAATACCAAGCTTGCAAAAAGCGTTCTGCAGGAGGGTTTGTTACCAATATCGTGCCATCACGATTTAAAGTGATAACTCCGTCCGCCATACTATTTAATATGCTTGCAAGTTGCTCTTTCTCCTGATTAAGGGCATTTATGTTATATTTCAACTGCCTCCCCATTTGGTTTAGTGCCATTCCTAAAGCGCCAATTTCGTCATGAGTTAGTATAGGAACCTTTGTATCAAATTTCCCTTTAGCTACTTCAGTAGCGGCTTCCCGCATTTTCCGTAACGGAGCTGTAATACGAGTTAATAGGAAGAAGGCAAAAACTGTGGTTAGGACAATTCCGATACCAGCAGCCAATATTATGAATTGAGTTGTATCCCTGGTAGTCTTTTGAACTACATCTAAGGATTGATAGAGAAAAACTGCACCCATCTGATCATTTTCGATGTGAAGTGGGGCACCAACCACAAATAGTTCTTGTCTTTGCTCTTGTGAAGTTTTTTCATTCTCTGTTAGTTTTATCTTTTTGCTTGCGTTTTGATCGTTTGTAATAACACGTTTAAGATCTGGGTCTTCTGTAATAACTGTAACGGGAATGTTGGGTACAGCCGCTCGATCTGGAGATACCCATAACGTGTTTTCGTCTGCTGCTATTATAACCTTTGTTTCATCATTCACAAGCTCCCACGCAAGGGTCCTAGCTACATTTTTATCCTCATGCTGCTCCATAATAACAGCAATATTAGCAGCAAGTTGAGTTAAACTTCTTTCAGCTTCTTGGATATGGTAATTCTCAAAATACTCCATGAAGAGTATTGTTAAAACAAATAACACAAAGGAAAACAGTAAAAGAATGGTTGCCCATAGTTTTCCTACTACACTTCTCCAAAATTTCATTCTTGGCCGACCTCAAATTTATAACCTACGCCCCATACAGTTACTATCATTTTTGCTGCATCCTGAGACACTTTATTTAACTTTTCACGCAAGCGTTTCACATGTGTATCTACAGTACGCAAATCACCAAAGAATTCGTAATGCCATACTTCTTTTAATAGTTGTTCACGGTCAAATACTTTGTCAGGTGATTTTGCTAAAAAGCATAAGAGTTCGTATTCCTTCGGTGTTAAGCCTACTTCCTTGCCATCTGCAAGCACACGGTGTGCATCATTATCAATTGTTAGATGAGGAAACACGATTACATCTTTAGCAGTTGTTTCAGTTTGAAGATAGGTTGTAAGTGAGGCCCTTCTTAGCAAAGCTTTTACTCGAAGAACAACTTCTCTTGGACTAAATGGCTTCACTATATAATCATCAGTACCGACTTCAAAGCCTTGCACGCGGTTTACTTCTTCTCCTTTTGCAGTAAGCATAATAATTGGAGTTGATTTTTTCTCACGCAAATCGCGGCATACCTCAATTCCGTCTTTTTCTGGCATCATGAGGTCTAATAGAATAAGGTCATAATCATTTTTCAAAGCCTTTTCTAAGGCAATATTTCCATTCTCCGCTTCTTCAATTACATAATTTTCTCTTTCTAAATACATTTTAAGTAAACGACGAATTCTTTCTTCATCATCGACAACTAAAATTTTCGCTTCATTTTCCATTTTCTTATTCCTCCATTTTCTTTCCGAAAGAATATTTCTCTACAACACTATCGTACATAAAAATTTCATAATTTGCTATAACATATATCACACTAGTTTATCCAATGAGAGAAAAGTCGATAATTCGCCACAATAAATGTTAGATAAAAAACCTTCATCACATGATGAAGGCTTCTTTTCTTATGCGTATGAGTGTAATCCAGCGATAACTAAATTTACAAATATAGTATTAAACATAATAATGAAGAATCCAACGACCGCAAGCCATGCAGATTTTTTACCATGCCAGCCTTTTGAAAGCCTCAAGTGTAAAAATGCTGCATAGAAGAGCCAAGTAATAAGTGCCCATACTTCTTTGGGATCCCAGCCCCAGAAGCGAGTCCATGCAATTTGCGCCCAAATCATTGCAAAAATTAACGCGCCTAACGTGAAAACTGGAAACCCAATTGCTACTGAACGGTAACCAATTTCATCCGTTAAGTCTAGGTTTAATTTTCTTGTTAAAGGCTGTAGAGCTGCACCTACTCGTTTACGTAAAATCAAACGAAGTAATCCATATAGTATAGATCCTGAAATTATTGACCAAAGTAATGTATTTACTTTTCTAGCACTTAATAAGGCAGGTAATTCAATCCCGCTAGAAAACTTGCCATCTGTTAGTAATTCGCCTTCATTAGGTACTACCAAAGCAGGTAATTTATATACCATCTCAGCTTCAACGCCGTCTTTATCGACCCATGAAAACACAGATTCATATTTCATAGCTCCAAATGCAGTTGAAATGGCTACAAATCCAACAACAACAACTAATGTATACATAACAAATTCTAACCAGAATGTTTCCTTGCTTTTAACAGACTGATCTACACCTTTTAAAAGATAAAGGATTCCTGCGACAAAACTTATTGAAAGAATTGCTTGCCCTAATGCCGCTGTTGTAACGTGAATGTGGAGCCAGTCACTTTGTAAAGCTGGAATTAATGGAGAGATTTCTCTTGAAAACATACTTCCATAAGCAATAACTAATAATGCAATCGGTAAAGTAAACAGTCCTAAAATACTTGTTTTATATATAAAGTAAATAATGATAAACGCTAGGACTAGCATCATACCGAAAAATGTAATAAATTCAAATAGGTTACTTACTGGTGCATGTCCTGCTGCAATCCATCTTGTAAAAAAATAGCCTAACTGTGCAGCAAATCCAATGATTGTAATAGAAATTCCGACATGGGACCAGCGGTTAAATCCATTTGAACTTTTTTTATCTCGAATCGCTCCACCAAATACAAATGTTGCCACAAGATAGAGAATAAAAGCAGCATATAGTAAATTTGAACTTAATTCAGCCATTTTTATCCCTCCTTACTTTCCTTATTTTTCGCATCAACTTGATCGATAGGTTCGGCGATTCCGGTATCGGCCAAAACATAACGAATTTCATTTTTCAAACCAAACCAGTTTTTATTTGTATGTCCTGCAACAATAACTTCATTATTTTTTCGCTGAATCCAGATCCGACGATGATGCCAGTATGATCCTTGAATAACACCAATCATAAAGATTGCACCACCCACAGCAAGTAACCATAAAGTAAAGTCTCTTCTAACTGTTAATCCAGATACATTCTTCATATCAATACCAGAAAAAGCCATTTTATACTTATTCTCACCCACAGGTTCGATATTTTGCTGAATAGCTACGAAACTGATTTCACCTTCTGGTTTATCCGGAGCATACATTTTAAATACGAATGCTGGGTTATTTGGAATCTTTGTTTTTGTGGCAGGCTCCCCTTCATCATTAAAATAGAAATCAGGGAAATAGCTTGCTAACTCGATTGAATATCCATTACCTAAATCATATTTATCTTGCGGATCTGTTAAGTTAATTGTAATTGAACCAAATTCCTGGTTCGTCTCTTTATCTACCATTGTAAAGGACATCGTGCTAAATTCATTTAATTTATAATCAACTTGGTAGACTGCATAATGGTCATGCTTTAATGGTTCATTTACTCGAATTTCATGAGATTTAACTTCTTTTAATTCTGGTTCCACCCCAGGAATAATTTCATCTGTTCGTTCGAATAAAGTAACATCTGTTTGATAGTTTTTAACTACCATTGCATTTCCGGCAAGTTCAATCGCTTCATCAAATACTTCTTTTTCTTTGCCCTTCTCGTAAACTTCTACAAGAAATCGTTCACTCTTTAAGTAATATTTCCCATCTGTTCCTGGAACACTTGCTGTTTCTCCCTCACGAAGCCAGAGTACTTCATCAATGTACATTCCAGGTACAAAACGGAGCATTGCACCAATAAGAAAAAGAATAAGTCCACAATGGTTTACATATGGCCCCCATCGAGAAAAACGACCCTTTTCGGCTAAAATATTCCCATTTTCTTCACGGACAGAATAATGTTTCTTCCTTAATTTATCCTTAACATTTTCAAAGTCCTTATCAATATTTTCAACAGTGTTTTTTCCATATACACGTTGTCTTTTTAGGAAGCTTTCATGACGTGTAACCCCCTGTTTTTTTAATGCTTTATACAGTGGTACTACACGGTCTATGCTACAAATAATTAAGGAAATACCAAGCATTGCAATTAGAATCATATACCACCAAGAACCATAAAGGTTGTGGAAACCTAACTGATAATATAATCTTCCAGTGATACCATACTCTTGTTCATAGAAATCTGCTGGATTCATCGCAGGAGGTATGTATAATTCTTGCGGATAAATTGTCCCTAATGCAGAAGCAATTAGAAGCACAACGATGATCCAAATCCCCACTTTTACAGAGGAAAAGAAATTCCATATTTTATCAACGATTGTTTTATTATAAGTTTGAGAGCGCCTTGCACTACCCTCATACCTCATATCAAGCAATGGCTTTTTCTCTTTTTCACCCTGTTTTTCTTCTTCGTTTTGGACAGGTTTACCACAAGCCTCACAAAAAATTGTACCATGTGGATTTACATGCCCACATTCGCATTTAACGTTTTCCATAAAAATAACTCCCTATGGCTTAATTTGCTCCATATAATCTCGTACCATCTTATTTGTCATCTCGCCCGTGATTATTTTCACAACTTCTCCATCTTTATCAATTAATAAAGTTGTTGGCAAGGGGTCAATTCCATAGGCATTTAACAACTGGTTTCCTTTATCGATTACAACAGGAAATGATAAGTCATACTTTTCAATAAAATTATTAACACTAAACTTCGGCTCACCAACATTGATTGCGATGACTTCAATACCTTGATTCTTATATTCCTGATAATGTGTATCAATATATGGGAATTCACGTTGACACGGTTCACACCAAGTACCCCAGAAGTTTAAGAACACACCTTTTTCCCCTCTATACTCCGACAAATGGTGTTCTTTCCCGTTCAAATCTGTTACGACAAAATCTGGTGCCTTATCCCCTACTGCAACTTTTTCCTTACTAGTAAAGAAATTGATATACAATGTATAAACGAGTGCAGCGCCGAGAAGTAATAATATGACGGTCCGCATAACTAATCGTCGCCTTTTCTTGTCCATTGAAATCTCCCTTTATGTTTGTTTTGATGTGTACTTCCTTTGCCATTATAGCACTTATTAATATAGCAACATTGCATACATTTTGAAGGTTATGTGACAATTGAGAACCATTATCGCCAATCAACGTTGCGCTAAATTTCATGAGATTTAAGAGAAAGCTAATTTTCCAAAAAAATTCATGTAATTTAGTCATGCTTTGTCTTATAAAATAGGCGAGTAAAGCTTCTTTGACCTGAACAAATCCATTCCCTACAAACGATTATTTTTCGTACTTGCTAAAGCTCTTAATTGTTTAACTTCATGTGGAAGCAGTTCTCTGAACTCACCAGTAGTTAAGCCGTTTAGTGTAAGGAAGCCAAACTTTTCTCTCTTAAGCTTCATTACTTGATGTCCAATCGCCTCAAACATTCTTTTAACCTGTCTGTTTCTTCCTTCATGAATGCTAATTTCGACAATTGAAGTTTGTTTACGCTTATCCATTGAAATAAGCTTCACTCTAGCAGGAGCCGTCTTACCATCTTCTAGCTTTATTCCTCTTTCTAATTGACGAAGCTTTTCTTTTGCTGGAATACCCTTAAGTTTCGCCACATAAACCTTCTCAATCTCATACTTAGGATGCATTAAAAGATTTGCAAACTCACCGTCATTCGTTAGTAAAAGCAATCCGGACGTATCATAATCGAGTCTTCCAACTGGATAAATACGTTCTTTTGTCTCTGGGAAAAAGTCCGTTACAACTTTTCTACCCTTATCATCACTTACACTAGATATCACAGAACGCGGTTTATAAAATAAAAAATAAACAGGCTCTTCTCTTTCAAGTGGAATGCCGCTTACCTCAATTTTATCGTTTGAGCCTACTTTAATCCCTAGCTCCTTTACAACCTTACCATTCACCTTAACATGTCCGGCAGCAATAAGTTCCTCAGCTTTTCTTCTTGATGCTACACCTGCATGTGCTATTACTTTCTGTAAACGTTCCATCTATGCTCACCCCTTAAACATCTTACTTGTTTCTTTGTGTTTTCACAAGATAAAAACATTCTCTAGTATGCCCAACCCAGAAGTTTCCTAAAAAAAAGAAAAACACGCTATTTTTACGTGTTTTTTAAGAACCAAATATTAAAGTAACTGCTATGATACTTACAATTATTCCTAATAAATCAGCTAGTAGACCAACTTTCAGCGCATCTCCCATTTTTTTAATTCCAACTGCTCCGAAATAGACTGTTAATACATAAAGGGTAGTATCCGTACTTCCTTGCATAATTGATGCAAGTCTACCAATAAAAGAATCCGGACCATATGTAGCAATAAGATCCGTTGTCATACCTAAAGCAGCTGTACCAGACATTGTCCTTATTAAAGCTAGTGGAGCAATTTCTGCTGGGAAGCCAACGAATTCTAGTGCAGGGCGAATTAAATTAATGAAAAAGTCCATTGCGCCTGAAGCTCTAAATATCGAAATTGCAACTAACATTCCAACTAAATACGGGATAATAGAAAAGGCAATTTTTATTCCTTCCTTACCACCCTCTACAAAAGTTTCATAGGTAGGGATTCTTTTTGCAGTTCCGTACAATAGTATGAATCCAATTATGCCAGGTATAAGCCAGAGTGACAAGGTGTTTATCATATTCATTTTTCAACGCCACCCTTCTTCACTCTTCGGTAATAAAAATAACGATCAATCAATATGGCACCTATAGCAGAAATAATAGTTACAACAAGAGTAGGCCCTACTATTTCAGTTGGATTTTCAGAATTATAGGTCATTCTAATTGCAATAACTGTTGTAGGTATGAGGGTTACACTCGCTGTATTAATTGCTAGAAAAGTTATCATTGAGCGGCTTGCTGACGTTTTTCCGCCATTTAGCTCCTTCAACTGCTCCATCGCTTTAATTCCCATGGGTGTTGCGGCATTGCCGAGTCCAAACATATTAGCAATCATATTTGAAAGCATATACCCCATTGCTGGATGTTGGACAGGAACCTCTGGGAATATTCGACTAACGAGAGGGCGGAATAATTTTGAAAGTTTTTCTAATAACCCTGCCTCTTGTGCAATTCTCATAAGTCCTAACCAAAAAACCAGGACACTAATTAGACCGATGCAAATAGTAACTGCTTCGGATGCTCCCTTAAAGATTGCTTCGTTTACCTCACTAATTGTTCCATTCACAATCGCAAAGATAATACCGATAATTGTCATCGCAACCCAAATGATATTAACCATGTCATCTAACCCCTAAAATTACTAGAAAAATACTTTTCAGTGTTTCCCAGAATGTTTCCTTGGACCTTTTCACATTGCCGTTATCAAAATAGATAGGCATCTCTTCAATTGTCTCATCACCAAGGTTCACCGTAATAGTCCCTACAATATCAGGAACTGTTTCTGGTTTACGCCACTCTTTTTCAGGTTCTAACAATGAAATATCGAGTTTAACATTTTTTCTCTCTTCCTCACTAAGAGGGTACATAAAGTCATGATCCACAAATACTTTCCCTTTATAAAAACGATTATCTGTTTGAACATCGCCTTCTTTGATGAGCTTCACTAAATCATACGTTTCAAAAGCTCTGTTAAACATATTCATGTGATCATTCCAGTCATCAGATGCATTAATCGTTACCGCTATTAAATCAATACCATCCTTTGTTGCAGTTGATACCAAGGTCCGTTTTGCACGCTTGGTATAGCCTGTTTTTCCACCTGTGCTATACGGGTAAAGCTTCGTAAGTAACTTGTTTTTATTTCTCCAAACACGATCCCATTTCTCAGTAGGATTAGGTGCACGGTGTACCTTTGTACCGGCAATCTCCCGATATTTTTCGTTCATCATCGCATATCTTGTTAATATGGCCATATCATAAGCAGATGAATAGTGATTCTCGTGGTCATCCAAGCCATGAGGATTTGCAAACTCTGTATTTTGCATACCAATTTCAGCAGCTTTTTGGTTCATCATAAAAACAAAGCCTTCCAAGCTACCACCCACATGCTCGGCGATAGCAACTGCAGAGTCATTTCCAGATCGTAACATCAATCCATAAACTAGATCCTCAAGCTTTATTTGTTCGTTTGGCTTTAAATATAATGAGGAGCCTTCTGTTCGTACAGCTTTATTACTCACCTTTACCATCTCGTCAAGTTTCCCTGATTCAATGGCTAAAATAGCTGTCATGATTTTTGTAATACTTGCGATTCTCATACGTTGATGAGCATTTTTTTCAAACAATATTCTACCAGACTCTTGCTCTATTAAGATCGCACCTTTTGCACTAACAGAAAGCGCGCTCGTTTTTTGAGGAACTAAGCCTAAGAGAACCATAACAGTGATGGTAAGTATAAAAATTCTTCTGCGAATTAATGTCATTCGATCCCCGTCCCTTTTGCTGTTTTGTAAAAGTGTATGCAGAACATGTCCAACTATATGAATAAAATATGTAAAACTAGAAAAACGGAGGGCACCTGGAGTTAGATAGTAAAATAGACACAAAAAAACTGACCAGCACAGGGTCAGCTTAGCAAATAAGTAACTAATACTGTTTCCATTGAAGTTTTGAAGCTTCCTTAAACCGATGTTCAACTTGATTCCAGTTGACGATATTCCACCAATTTTTCACATAATCTGCACGAACGTTTTTATATTGTAGATAATAAGCGTGCTCCCAAACGTCTAATACGAGTAAAGGAATCGTATCCCATTGTGTCATGAACTGATGACGTTCTGCTTGAAGGATTTCTAAGCGTCCTGCCCTTGGCGACCATACTAGAATCGCCCAACCGACTCCTTCGACCTTATTCGCAGCTTCACTGAAATGTCTCTTAAACACCTCAAAACTCCCAAAATCCCTATTAATCTGCCGAAGCAATTCTCGCCCTGGCATTCCTCCACCTTTTGGCTTCATCACTTCCCAAAATATCGTATGCAAATAGTGACCAGAACCATTAAAAGCAGCTTCTCTTTCCCAATGTTTTAATAAATCGTAATCACCTGTGTCGCGTGCTTTTTCCATCATTTTCTCCGCCTTATTTAAACCATCAACATAGCTTTTATGGTGTTTATCATGATGCAGTCTCATGATCTCTTTTGAAATATATGGCTCGAGCGCATCATAGTCATATGGGAGAGGTGGTAATGTATGTTGACCAATACCTACCCTTCTTACCTCTCCAAGCTCATCTTTTGACTGGTCGGTAAATCTTAATCCAGCATTATAAAGTTTCTCCACTTGCTCCTGCAACTCAAGCAAACTAGTAGGTGTTAAATTCTCTTCTATTGAATCTAAGAAAGATGAAAAATTTGATAAACAAGATTGCAGGTCTTCATTCCGTTCATTATCGAATTGACCTTTCAGCTTCAAAAACCATTGTTTCACTTCTTCTACATACTTTTCAGGGGTGCTCATCTTAATCCTCCCTAGGGTTTAATCGTCACTATCGTATGCGTGTAACCCAATTTCGTGACTTTAAGGGAGAAAATGTCTGTTTATGATTCACCACTTTTATCGTTTCTACATACAGATACATATAGAAATCAAGACAAACGCCTAATCAATAAAAATGACTTTCATTTAATTACATGGATATACATTATTAGGAGGTATAACGAATTGAACCATTCTTTTCAAGAGCAAGCTATATTTGAAACCCAATTTTGGATGCAAATTTTAGGTGACCACAGTCGATTTTTACACGATTCATTAGCACCTAGTGAAGAAGCGAAAATTTCCCAAACCAAACAATTTAAAAACAAATTTGACTATTTGTTAAATGCTGCACGTCAGCCTCTCTCTACAGTTCAACTAATTGCTATTATTAAAGAAGGTAGAATTGCAGGAGAACAGCTTCGCATTTTAAAGTTAGATATTATCAAAGAACAATTGGTTGGAAATGTAAAAATTAGCCTTACTCCTTCTTTTATCAATCATATGGTCAACGAATTAGATGAATGGCTTCGGGTATCCAGCTTCCTAGTAGAAGGAAAAAATGTACCACCAACTCATGCGCTTCATCACCACCTCATTTGGCTATTAGATGCTGCAGGTCACGCGGGTGGAATATCTTCAAATGTTGACCGAGTTGAAAAAGAATTACTCAAAAAAAGCGAGAAATTTGTTAAGGAATGGGAGGATTTTTACTTGAAAGCAGTAGAAATGGTTGGATTCTTACGTACCAATCAGTATGAATTTCCTGCCCTTTCCCGTTTTAACAATGATGTAGAATTAGAGATGAAAATTTTCAAAGGGTTTCTTGAAGAGTTAGAGGAGATGCAATTAAATAAAGAAATCCTAGGCGTCCTTACCCCACTAATGGCAGACCATATGGCAAGAGAAGAATGTTATTACTTAATTAAATTAGCCCAATCCGCAAAGGAAATCGATCAACCAAATTGTGATCCCACAAAGCCGCGCGTTCAAGAATAAAGAAAACCCCAATTGCTCGAAAGACTAGCAATTGGGGTCTGTTTTTATGGTTGTAAAAATTCCAGTGGTGATTTTACTTCATAGCTGTTTTTATGATGGAGATGTGTAAAAATTTCTTTCAATCTCTCAAATTGTATCTCTTTAAAATGTTCTTCAAATTGTTTTTGTTCATTGAGGTATACCCGTTTACGGTGACGGTACCCTGGGTTTTTAAGTAAACAAACTAATGCTACGAGATCCTTGAAATAAACTTCATTCGAATCAATTGTAAAAACTGGGTCTTCAGCAAAAGGAGTAAATGATGTAAATTGTTCATCAAAATAACGTAAATATAGGACTTGTAAAGTTTTTTCTTCTCCATCTTCAACGAATGTGACTTCAGATTGATTAAAGAAGTCTTCAAAAGTATTTTTTAACGTTTTCTCAAGCTCAAATCCACTACATTTTTTAATTATCACAATTTCACCTCATCAGCCAGCATTTTCCACTTAGATATATCTTCATATTACCATAGTTAACTTATTTAAGGTGAATTAATTTGAATCTTCTATTGTTTCTTGAAATCTTTCAAAAAACAGGTCTGCTTCCTCTTGAACATATTCCTCATCTACTTTTTCAGGAAGTGGAGGTAGTTCTTTTAAAGTTTTTAATCCAAAATACTCTAAAAACTCCTTCGTTGTGCCATACAAAATAGCCCTCCCTGTTCCTTCAACACGTCCAACTTCCTTAATCAATGCCTTTGCCATTAAGGTTTGAATCGGTCTTTCCGTCTTCACTCCACGGATTTCTTCGACTTCTGCACGTGTAATCGGCTGACGATAAGCAATAATTGCTAGTGTTTCTAAGGCAGCCTGTGATAATGAAGAGGATGAAGGTGATTCTACTAGTTTTTTTAGATACACGGCATGTTCCTTTTTTGTTGTGAGTTGGTAGGTTCCAGCTACTTCAACTAGATTAATACCTCTGCCAGCTTGCTGATAATCATTTATTAATTCATTGATGATATCTAGAGCCGTACTCTCATTAATCTCTAAAACAAGTGCCATTTGTTTTAATGTCAAACCCTCATCACCGGCAGCAAAAAGAAGCCCTTCGATAACGGCTTTCCAATCTATTAATTTCATTACATAAAATCCCTTTCCATACTCGATATATAAATCTCTGAAAAATTGTTCTGTTGTTCAATTAACACAGCATTCTTTTTCATTAATTCAAGAAGCGCAAGGAATGTGACAACCATATGATTTTTATCATGGTATGGAAAAAGCTCTGTGAATTTCTTTTTTCCACGATACCCTTTTAATTCATGAATAATCTCTTCCATCCTTTTCTCGATGGGTATTTCTTGCCTTGTGATTCTTGTCGCTAATGGTCTCTGCAGTTTTTTACGTCGCATTAGCTTTTGAAAGGCTCCTAGCATGTCATAGATATTGACATCTAATGAATGATCGATTGTAACATCCTTCGTAAACTCACTTAAGTCACTTGGAGGTTTTGTAAATAACTGAGACCGTTCTTCTTCTAAATGTTTTAAGTCATCAGCAGCATTTTTATATTTGCGGTATTCAATCAAGCGATTCATTAAATCTTCACGTGGGTCTTCTTCAAATTCAAATTCTGAATTTTCGTCAATAAGCTCTTCTTCCTGCTTTGGAAGCAGCATTTTACTTTTAATTGCTAAAAGCGTAGCAGCCATGACAAGATATTCGCTTGCTATATCTAATTGTAATACTTTCATAGCATGTATATAAATTAAGTATTGTTCAGTAATTTCCGCTACTGGTATATCATAAATATCAATTTCTAATCGATTGATTAAATGTAAAAGAAGGTCTAACGGACCTTCAAAGGAGTCTATTTTTACGCTGTAATGTAATTCCTCGCTCATCTCACCAAAAAAACCCTTCATCACAATTTCAATTTAATTATTACGCCTAAGTGTATTTGCACCCAGAATTTTGGCCTACAGGAAGTGTGTCAAAAAGACGTAACCACATGAAGTGGCATTCTTTTTCTTTGAACTTTCTGGCCATAAAGCTTCCATTGAAACTCACATGTCTCCGCCTGAGGCTTTATCATTAACCAGCAGGAACCTCTGCTGATTCAAGTTAATTTTAACACAATAATTAGTATAGAACATAATTTGCATTCAAGCCATATCAGGTTTGTGGATATTTGTTCCAAATTTTTTCAAAAAAAATAGTGTTAATATGGACAATCGCCCACACATGAAGAAGTAAAAACCATACTATAACTGTGTAACCAAGAAAATTAAGGAGGTATTTTACATGGGTGACGGATATAACTTCGGAGGCGGATTTGCCTTAATCGTAGTATTATTTATTCTTTTAATTATTGTTGGTGCAGCTTGGTTCTAAGAAAAACTAAAATTTGACAATAAGGTGTTCGGCATTTTGCTGAGCACCTTATTTAGTCCATGTTATGGATGTGAAAATATGATAAACTACATATACATATTGATAAAGGAGTGTGTTAAGCCACTTGTACCCTCAAGCTTATATTGAATATCTAATTCACTTCCATTGTGACCGGGACTATTTTGAATGTCATGAAATATTAGAGGATCATTGGAAAAAAGACCCTGTTGCAGAAAGAAAGCAATATTGGGTCGGTTTAATTCAAATTGCAGTTTCCCTTTATCATCAACGGCGTGGAAATCATGCAGGTGCTTTACGAATGATGAAAAGTGCATTAACGATATGTAAAGCCCAAAAAACTGCCTTATCTCAGTTAGGCATACAAGTTGATAAGTTGATTGAAATATTACAAAAGAAATATCATGAAGTTGAAATCGGCGCACCCTATGAAAGTATTAACTTACCACTTAATGATCAAGTCCTTATAGAAACTTGTGGTTCCCAAGCTTTACAAATTGGGATACCTTGGGGGACCAAGAGTGACTTATCAAATATAGAATTGATCCATAAACATAGATTACGTGATAGAAGTGAAGTAATTGCTGAGAGACAAAAACAATTCATCAAAAAGCAAAAATTAAGGAACGAAAAATAAGAAGGACAGTCTTAGGACTGTCCTTCTTCGCATTTTTCATTCTCCGAGAAATCACATTTCTCAAAAAAGGCTGCGGTATGTTCATTTGGTCGTAACTCACGTTCTGGAAAATGCTCTTTAAGTGCCTTCACCATCTTTTTCCCAATGCCTTGGTATCGATGGGATGGATTGACACAGATATGTTGAATTTCTACAAGATTCCCGTCATGGATTGTTGTTCCGATAATTCCTACAATATCTTCTTCTTTCCACAAGAATAACTGCTGAGTGTCATCTTCATCATATTGCTTCATCGTTGCTTGCAGGTTCTTTAAGTCCTTTTCAGTCGGCATAAATGAAAGAAGCCCCATTGCGATTTTCTCATAATTCTTTTTATAACGAATTAACATATAAATCCCTCATTATCGAAAAAACTTTCCGAGTAGTATATTTTTTCAAACTGTCTACTACTTTTAGACTAACCTTATCACATTAATTAAGAGTACCATTTTCTATTCTTTTTTTCCATAGTCTTTTTGGAATACCCTTAAATTTAAATTATTACCAATATCTTGTAATTCTATACAAAAACTTATATATTATTCAAAAGAACGGGATAAATTCGCCATTTCAATTGCAGTTACCGCAGAATCCCATCCTTTATTTCCTGCTTTTGTTCCTGCTCTCTCGATTGCTTGTTCAATTGTATCTGTTGTTAAAACACCAAACATAACAGGTTTTCCAGTGGATAATGCAGTTGCAGCCAATCCTTTTGCTACTTCGTTACAAACATAATCATAGTGAGAAGTTGAACCTCTAATTACAGTACCTAACGCAATAACTGCATCATATTTGTTCGATTCAGCCATCTTTTTTGCGATTAACGGAAGTTCAAACGCTCCTGGAACCCATGCTATTTCAACATCTTCATCTGCAACTCCATGTCTTTTCAGTGCATCAAGTGATCCGCTTAGTAGCTTCGCTGTAATAAATTCATTAAAACGTGCAACTACTATCCCTACTCGTAAACCTGTACCAACTAAATGTCCTTCATAAATTTTATTCATCATGATCCTCCTATGTTATAAGTTATTTGTTCTATTTTATTAAAAATGAAGTATATGCCCTAAATTTTCCGTACCTTTTGTTTCATCTATTTGAATGGGAATACGGTCAACAATCTCTAAATTATATCCCTCAAGGCCAGCAATTTTTCTTGGGTTATTCGTTAAGAGTTTCATTTTCTTAATGCCTAGATCTCTAAGGATTTGTGCACCAATCCCATAATCCCTTAATTCCGGTAATCCCCCTAGTTTTTTAGAAATTTCAGCAGAGTCATGTCCTTCTTCTTGGAGTTTATAAGCACGCATTTTATTAATTAAACCAGGTCCTCTACCCTCTTGACGCATATAAAGGAGGATTCCGGAACCCACTTGCTCGATTTGGCGCAATGCTGCATGAAGCTGTGGTCCACATTCGCATTGCTTTGAGCCGAATACATCCCCAGCTATGCATTCCGAATGTACTCTAACTAATATCGGTTCTGTTTCACTAATCTCACCTTTTACAAGTGCAATATGTTCCTTATTATCAATAAGACTGGTGTATCCAATCGCTTTAAAGTCTCCATATTCTGTTGGAATGGTTACTTCAACTTCTCTTTTAACCAATTTTTCTTTACGATTTCGATATCGAATTAAGTCTTCAATCGTAATCATTTTTAAGTTAAATTCATCTGCGATCTTACGTAAATCAGAAACTCTAGCCATTGTTCCGTCTTCTTTGACAATTTCACAAATCACTCCCGCAGGCTCTGCACCTGAAAGCGCGGCTAAGTCAACAGCCGCTTCGGTATGACCGGCTCTTCGAAGTACTCCACCTTCCTTAGCAATCAAAGGAAAGACATGACCTGGTCTTTTGAAGTCGGACGCTTTAGACTCCGGATTAAGTAACTCCATTATTGTTGTTGAACGTTCGATTGCACTAATACCAGTTGTAGTTGTTTTATGGTCGATACTCACTGTAAATGCAGTTCCATGTGGATCCGTATTGTGCGCCACCATTGGCTCAAGATTTAGTTTTTTCGCTAAAGTCTCTGTAATGGGAGTACATACGAGTCCACGTCCATGTGTGATCATAAAATTAATAACCTCTGGGGTTGCTTTATCAGCAATCGCGATAAAATCTCCTTCATTTTCACGATCTTCATCATCACATACAATAATTACTTTTCCTTGTTTTAGTTCTGCAAGTGCTTCTTCGATTGGATCAAACATTGAATTCCCCCCTTTTGTTATTTAAAGCCATGTTCTTCTAAAAAGCTTGCTGTAATCTTTGTTTTAGTTGAGTTTCCTTTCGCAAAGGACCTTTGCATAAATTGACTGACATATTTGCCAAGCATGTCACACTCAATGTTTACAATGTCTCCTACTCCTTTTTTTCGCAAAATTGTTTCTGTTAGAGTATGAGGTATGAGCGAGAGAGTAAATGTATTTTTCGTTAGCCCAAAGATCGTCAAACTCGTTCCATCAACGGTTACTGATCCTTTATAAATCATGAACTCGATAAGTTCTTCAGGAATTTCGATTTCATAATACACCGCATTCCCTTTGGGCTCTTTTCGAACAATTTTTCCGATACCATCCACATGTCCTGAAACGATATGTCCTCCAAAACGCCCATTTGCAGACATTGCTCTTTCGAGGTTGACATCATCATTGCGTTGCAAATCACGTAACGAGGTTGATTTAACCGTCTCAGGCATCACATCAACCGTGAATCCATCTGATGTAAATTCGGTCACCGTTAGACAAACCCCATTAACGGAAATACTATCTCCAAGATTCACATCATCAAGTATTTTTCTAGCTTTAATAACCATTTCAACCGAATCCTGTGATCCATTTATCGCCTTAATTTTCCCGATTTCTTCTACAATTCCTGTAAACATTCTTTCACCTACAATACCGGTTCGGCTATGATTTTTACATCTTCTCCAAGCTGTTCGACCGATGTAATTGTTAATTGTAATGAATCATCAATCGATTCAATTCCAGAGCCACCAATTGCCGTTGGTGCTTGCTTGCCACCAAATAGTTTTGGTGCTAAATAAACGATAACCTGGTTAATCGCTTTTTCCTTTAAAAAGCTGCCATTCACTTCAGCTCCACCTTCCACAAAAATTGAGGTGATCCCTTCTTCACCTAACCTTGTTAACATGGTGCTGATAGCTAAATTAGCCTCTTGTAATTGAATAATTCGAACACCTTTTTTTCCAGAAAACTCGTTTATTTTCTCCTGGTTTACTTGGTTGGAAACAATAATCCATGTCTCTGCTTTGCCGTCATTTACAATTTGTGAATCCAGTGGAGTTCGTAATTTTGAATCCAAAATAACACGAATAGGATTTTTCCCCGTACCATTTGGAAGTCTAGTTGTTAAGCTTGGGTTGTCCATAAGTACCGTGTTAACACCAACAAGAATGGCATCATGTATACTACGATATAAATGAACGTCTTGTCTTGCAGCGTCACCTGTTATCCACTTGCTCTCACCAGTAACGGTCGCTATTTTTCCATCAAGAGTGGTAGCAGACTTTAGTGTTATATATGGTCGCTTTTTTTCTAAATAGTGAAAAAAGACTGAGTTTAATGCATCAGCTTGTTCCTTACAAACCCCAACCTCTACTTCAATTCCTGCTGCTTTTAGTTTGGCAATGCCTTTTCCAGCGACGAGTGGATTAGGGTCTGTGGTTGCAACTACAACTCTTTTTACCTTACTTGTTATTAACAAATCTGCACAAGGTGGGGTTTTCCCATGGTGACTGCATGGCTCCAATGTGACATAAGCAGTTGCATTTTGAGCCTTTTCTCCTGCCATCCTAATAGCATGTACCTCTGCATGAGGTTCTCCCGCTTTCAGATGTGCTCCGATTCCTACAACTCGTCCTTCATTTACAATAATTGCACCCACAACAGGGTTTGGAGTGGTTTGTCCGACCCCCGCTTTTGCTACATTTATCGCTAAATTCATATAATCCTGATCTCTCATTTTACTACGCTCCTTTCTTTTATCTTTTACTTATTCGGGAGTTTCTATCTTAGTTACCAAAATAAAAAAGACCTCGGAATACAATCCGGGGTCTGATAGATGTAATCAAGTAACACAATATGTACTTTTGCCCAACACAAATAAGGGTATAATGAGCAAATTTTTTCACATACCTGTACGTACCTAACATCCTTCTCCCATCCAGACTTTAACTGTCGGCCTTGGATTCTCACCAAGTCCACCATTTTAAATAAGAAACCAAAACCTTGTTTCTTATGGCGAAAGGGCCAACCAACATAAAATGCGGCATTAAAATGGGTCACGGGCTTAGAACAAATTGTTCATTACCGTCGGTAAGGAATTTCACCTAACCCCGAAGGAAAATATTTAATTAATAATAATTTTTAGCGATTTAAAACAGTATAACATAAAGTATTATTATTTTGTCGAATTATACGCTTCTGCATTCAAAATTATCACTTATTCATAATATTTAACCAAAATTAGACAATAAACAACCAATAAATGACTCCCCAAGCCAAAGATAATAATAATAGAACAAAAAAAACTGTCCATTTTCCTTTTCCCATGTAGTTTCACCTCAAGCAATATTATAGGACAATAAAAGAAAAAGACACAACAAGTTTCACTTGTTGTGTCAAAAATCTACTTTTTTATTCTTCCCAAACTTTAACTTCTTTCATAATATCGCCTTGTTTAATGCGATAAACAGACTCTAAGCCTTCAATCACCTGACCAAATACTGTATGTACTCCATCTAAATGAGGTTGTGGCTCATGTACGATGAAAAATTGGCTTCCACCAGTATCTTTTCCAGCATGCGCCATTGATAACGCTCCAGCCACATGTTTATGTGGATTTCCTTCAGTTTCACACTTTATAGAATAACCTGGTCCACCAGTTCCGTTTCCGCGTGGGCAACCACCTTGTGCAACAAAGCCTGGAATTACACGATGGAATGTAAGGCCATTGTAGAAACCTTCGTTCGCAAGTTTTTCAAAGTTTGCTACTGTTCCAGGTGCTTCATTTGGATATAACTCAATTACAATTTTTTCTCCATTTTCGAATTCAATGCTTGCTTTTTTCATTTGAAACCTCCGCTCATTTTCTTTCGTCCATATGTATTGAACGAGTTCATTTTACTATAAATGGTTCTAATAATCCAATACGAAAGAGGGGAGATTTCCTAAATACGAGTCAATAAGATATTTATAATTGAGAATAATGTATAATAAGTACGATGGATACCTTGTTTTTCTACAAATAAAGGAGGAACTAGTTTGAAAAATAAACGTATACTCTCATTTTTACTTGTATTTTCACTCATTTTTCCATCACTTAGCTTCGCTGACGCTGTACCTGGAGATGTGATTATTACACTTGGTCAAGACTTAACAGAAACTCAAAAAGAAACAATTTTAAACGAAATGAACGCACCTGAGAACCCACAAATTGTGGTTGTTACAAATGAAGAAGAACACCAATACCTTGGTCAATACATTCCAAAGGCTAGAATTGGCAACAAGGCCTTATCCTCTGCTTCTATTACCATTGGAGAAAAAGGATCTGGATTAGATGTAACGATAACGGAGCATATCACCTTAATTACAGAGGAAATGTATGCAAATGCATTAATTACAGCTGGAGTTAAAGATGCAAAAATCTTTGTAACCGGTCCAGGTAATGTTTCTGGAACCGCTGCACTAACTGGAATTATTAAAGCATATGAAGTTTCCTCTGATAAAGCTATTCCAGAAGAAGTGAAGCAGATTGCAAACGAAGAAATGGTAGAAACAACAAAATTAAGTGAAAAAATTGGAGCGGAAGATGCTGCGGCATTAATGGCAAAAATAAAAGATGAGATTGCAAAAAATGCTCCCAAAAACGATGAGGAACTCAGGACTATTATCGTTAATGCAGCCAATGACTTAGGAATCACACTAACTGATGCTGACATAACAAGATTAATGGAGTTGTTCAATAAGTTATTAGAACTCAATATTGACTGGAATCAAGTTGGAGAACAACTAAATCTAGCTAAAGAAAAGCTAACAAATTTTCTTGAGTCTGAGGAAGGGCAAAGTTTTCTAGATAAACTAAAAGAATTCTTTGTCAATCTCATAGACGCTATTAAAGGTTTGTTTAAATAATTGGCAATAAATAAAAACCCACGAAAATAGTGGGTTTTTTATTTACTGTTTATTCAACTACTTTTGATTTTAATGGAACGTCTAATCTTACAAGATCCTCATAGCTTTCACGTTGAACTACTAACTGTGCTTCTCCATTCTCAACAAACACAACTGCAGGTCTTGGAATACGGTTATAATTATTAGCCATTGCGTATCCGTATGCCCCTGTACAGAACACCGCTAACATATCATCTGAACTTGCTTTTGGTAATGGTAAATCCCAAATTAGCATATCCCCGGATTCACAGCATTTTCCGGCAATCGATACAGTTTCCTCTACTGGATCCTGTACACGATTAGCTAAGACAGCCTCATATTTCGCCTGATATAATGCAGGTCTAATATTATCCGTCATGCCTCCGTCAACAGCAAGGTATTGTCGAATATTTGGAACTTCTTTTCGTGAGCCTACAGAATAGATGGTTGTCCCCGCGTCCCCTACAATCGATCTGCCAGGCTCAATCCAAATTTCTGGTATATCGATGGAAAGGTCATCTGCATGTTTCTTTACTTCCCCAATGATTGCTTCTACGTACTCTGATGGTGGTAGTGGTTTATCTTCTTCGGTGTAGCGAATTCCAAAACCGCCGCCTAAATTTAATACTTTAGGTGTAAAACCGAAGCGATCTTTCCATTCCTTGAGTTTACCAAACATCTTGCCTGCAGCAACCAAAAACCCTGTTGTCTCGAAGATTTGTGAACCAATATGAGAATGAATACCTAATAAATTTAAAGATTCTGACTGAAAAGCAAGCTCTACGGCCTTGTCTGCCTGTCCATTTTCTAGTCCAAATCCAAATTTCGAATCATCCTGACCAGTTGTAATATAATCATGAGTGTGTGCTTCAACTCCAGGTGTTACACGTAATAAAATCTTTACCGTTGTTTTATTTTCAATACAAACTTGCTCTAATAATGAAAGTTCATAAAAGTTGTCAACAACAATACAGCCAATCTTATTTTTTATCGCCATATCTAGTTCTTCATAGCTTTTATTATTTCCATGGAAGTGGATTCGTTCTACTGGGAATCCTGCTTGTAACGCAGTAAATAATTCTCCGCCAGAAACGACATCTAGGGAAAGCCCTTCTTCTTCAGCTAGCTGAAACATCGCAATTGTTGAAAAGGCTTTACTCGCATACGCAACCTGTGCAGGAATACCTAATCGGTTGAATGTTTCAAAGAAACCTCTTGCTCGCTCTCTGATAAGTGCTACGTCATACACATATAAAGGTGTTCCGTATTGTTTTGCTAATTCTACTGTGTCAACGCCACCAATTTCTAAGTGGTTTTTTTCATTTACCTTGCTTGTTCCATGTAGATACATCTAATTCCCCTCGTTTCTGTAAAGTACTCATCAGAGCCTTTTTCGTTAAGCACACTTTCGTGCCACACCATCATTAAAGAAGAAAAGACAGCTGATATAGTCATCAGCTGTCTATCCCTTCTTTAACGCTGTGCTATATGAAAATTAGATTAACACAACGTATAATATGGTGCAACTATTGTTTGAAAGGTTTTTGAGGATGTACAATACTCGGTCTTAGTTTTGCCCCAGGAACTGATGTTCGAATGAAGATTTGTAATAAAGCTTTTGCATTAAATGGTAAAAATGGCCATAAATATGGTGTGTTAAGAGAACGAATATTCGCTAAGAACAAGAAATAGAGTGTACAACCTATGACAAAACCTGGTGTTTTAAATATGGCTACGAGTATTAATAAGAACAATCTTGCTATCTTATTCGCAGCACTTAATTCATAGCTTGGTGTTGCAAATGTTCCAATCGCAGCAATCGCGACATATAGAATAACCTCTGGAACAAACAAGCCAACATCAATTGCAATTTGACCAATTAAAGCAGCTGCAATTAATCCCATTGCGGTAGATAATGGGGTTGGCGTATGTATGGCCGCCATCCTTAAGAATTCAATTCCCATATCAGCGAGAAATATTTGAACTACGATCGGTATATTCGATTTCTCATTTGGACCAATATAATCAATTGCTTTTGGAATCATGTCAGGTTCTAATACTAATAAAAACCAAAGCGGCAAAAGAAAGATTGATGCTAAAATTCCAATAAATCTTGTCCATCTCAACAATGTACCAACGGCGGGAGCTTGGCGATATTCCTCCGCATGCTGCACATGATGAAACATTGTAGTTGGAGTAATAATGACACTTGGAGATGTATCAACCATAATCACAACATGTCCTTCAAGTAAGTGAGTTGCTGCTACATCTGGACGTTCCGTATATCGAACTAATGGATAGGGATTAAAACCTTGATTAACGATAAATTCTTCAATCGTCTTATCTGCCATTGTTAATCCATCGACGTTAATGCTTTTTAGTTCTTTTCGAATAATGTCCACTAAGTCTGGGTTCGCTACATCTTTAATATAAGAGATGCATATATCCGTTTTCGATCTTTCTCCAACTTGCATAATCTCATGGCGAAGTCTCTCATCTCTTATCCTTCTTCTCGTTAATGCACAATTGACAATAATGTTTTCTACATAGCCATCACGTGAACCTCGAATTACTTTTTCAGTATCGGGCTCCTGCGGTGTTCTTCCTGGGTAACTTCTTACATCTACGGCTAATCCAGAGTCTTCCCCTTCGACTAAAATAAGAATGAGCCCTGAAAGTAATTGATCTACTCCCTCGTCTAAGTTCTTAATTGTACTTACCTGTTGATGTACAAGCCGGTTTTCAATTACGTTGAAAGCTTGATTTACGTTCGTTTCTTTATCATTAACATTAACTAGTTCCTTTAAGAGTTGAACGATAAATTGAGTGTCGCAAAGTCCATTTAAATAATAAAGATGAACATCTTTCTTTAAAATTTTTATTTTTCTAACTCCGATATCAAAGCTTCCCGTACCCATGCCTATATGTGTTTTAAAAAAATGATCATTTTTTACTATATCAGGAGAGATTGGAGTTTTAGTTGTCGTTGTTTCCTTTCCGATCGTAACCACTCCTTTCGAGTATTAGATCCACTGCCTTTCTTGTAATTGGGGCACCAATTTTAATATCATCCTTACGTGCCATTTTTCCAATATCTCCAATACCCACAATTATTGGAACATCCAGTTCGTCTAGACAATATACGGTATCTCCGTTTATTCGACCAATGTCAAATTCAGTTAACCCGCTCTTGTCTACACCGTATTCCGTTAGATTACCGTCCCGGTCAATACATATATCAACCTTTGCCCATTCTGTTTGATGCGTTTTCGATGCTACTGCAATAATGCCTAATACTTCAATTTTCGGATGCGTTGCGACAAACTTTAATGCATGCTCGCCAGCACCTTCACCCAAATACCCACTATCATCAAACATCACAAAAACAGGGTCATGGGGGGATTGAAGGATGTATTCCACCATTTCATTTCCTGTTAAGGTGGTTGGATTTCCTTGTGAATTAGAAATACACCGTCCTCCCACCTCTTTTGCAATATATTCTAATGTTTTTTGTGCATATTCATCGCCATCTGTTACTAGAATGACTCTTCTTCTAGTTTCGTCCATATATGCTATCCTTTCGCTCTGAAGATCAATGCAACTAAGAAAGAGAACAATATTGCGGAGGATATACCAGCAGACGTCAATTCAAAGATTCCCATAGCGATTCCTATAAAACCATGATCCTCTGCACTTTGCATGGCACCATGTAAAAGGGAATGACCAAAGCTCGTAATTGGAACAGTTGCACCAGCGCCTGCAAATCTTATTAAATTGTCGTATAAATCAAATCCATCTAAGATTGACCCAAGTACGACAAAAATACTCATTACATGAGCAGGTGTTAATTTTGCAAAATCAAGTAAGAGTTGTCCTACAATACATATTGCTCCTCCGACTAAAAAAGCATATAAATATTCCATATCTTACTCACCACCCTGTACTCTTTCCAAAACAACACCATGTGCGATTGTAGGAATTGTTTCTTTTTGTTGTATCATGGTTGGGCTAAGGAGTGCACCCGTTGCAACAATGAAAACTTTATTTAAATTGCCGCTAATTAATTCTTTGACAATATGTCCATAGGTTACAATTGCTGAACACGCACAACCACTTCCACCCGCAAAAACTTCCTGGTCTGAATGATACAACATAAGCCCACAATCATTATATTTATTACCTAAATCATAGCCTTCTTCTTTAACCATTTCCTTCAAAATAGGGCTTCCTACACCTGATAAGTCACCAGTGACAATCAAATCATATTCATCTTGATTGATATTTAAATCCTTAAAATGTCGAATGATGGTATCTGCAGCAGCTGGTGCCATTGCAGAACCCATATCAAATGGATTTGTTATTCCTAAATCCATGACCCTTCCAATTGTTGCAGATGTAATTCGGATTGGACCTTTCTCTTTACTTACAAGAGCTGTTCCCCCACCGGTAGCTGTAAATGTTGCAGAATCAGGCTTTTGTCCACCATATTCAGTTGGATATCGGAATTGCCTTTCTGCTGTCGCATTATGACTGCTAGTAGATGCTAGTATACGGTTTGCAAATCCGGCATCGACTAATGCTGATCCAACAGCCAGTGTCTCCATAGATGTGGAACAAGCACCAAACATACATATTAGAGGGATTTGGTGGTGTCTCGCTGTATAGTTTGTCGTCACGTTTTGATTTAACAAATCACCTGCTAAAAAGAAATCTATATCATCATTTGTTAAGTTTACTTTTTGCAGACAAGAATCAACAGATTCAACCATTAGTCTTCTTTCAGCTAATTCCCAAGAATCTTCACCACAATGCAAATCATCATATTTTATATCAAAACTAGCGCCTAAAGGACCTTGACCTTCTTTTGGTCCAACCGCCGTACCCGTTGAATTTAAATAGATTTGGTTTTTATATACCCATGTTTGTTTTCCAACTAGCCTCATTAAAGTCCACTCCTTGCAATCATTCAAGAAATTGTGAGCCTAAAGAAGTATCGAATAATCCCCACAATATACGCAGAAACAGCTCCAAATACGATAACACTTCCTGCTAGCTTAAACATATTTGTGGCGATCCCTAATACGATACCTTCACTTTTATATTCCATTGCGGCACTCGTCATCGAATTTGCGAAACCTGTTACAGGAACTGCAGACCCCGCTCCTGCAAACTGACCAAGTTTATCGTATAGACCAAAGCCAGTTAGCAAGGCAGAAATTAATATAAGGGTTGCTACAGTTGGATTTCCAACATCCTTTTCTGAAAAGTGAAAGACCGTCATATAGAAATTTTGGATTCCTTGTCCGACACAGCATATCGCTCCACCTACAAGAAATGCTTTAAGACAATTAATAAAGTATCGTGGCTTTGGCTGGTACTTCTTAATACTATTTTTATAATCGTCTTTGATCTTTTTCTTAGTAGCCACTTTATGTTCACTCCTCGCGTGCAAAATATAAGAATATGTTATTTTACAAAATAGATCCATTGGAACAAGGACCCAACAATTTTTCCGAAAACAATCGCCATGACCAATATTACGATTTTATTTTCAATCCCAATTCTTTTAGCTAATATCGGAAAAACATTCAGTACCTCAGTAAGAGCAGCAGCCAACATACCAACGAATATCCCACTCGCTAATCCCACTGGAAGTACTACCAGATCCCATAAATAAAAGATCTGATCATTTAGAGTAAACCAGCTACCGAATACAGCACCGAGCACTACACCCCATTCATAAAAACGAATGAATTTCATCGTTTTCGTTAATTGTGTAAGCCTTGGGATGATCCCTAATACTGCCAAAAAGGCAACAAAACCTCCACCAACCGCTAGTCCACTTCCTAATCCAAGAAAGATAATAAGAAGGACCTTAATTGTCATCGACGTGCTTCATACTTTCTTTATTTTCTGTAATAATGAGATAGTTATCTAAATCCTGTTGGTAATTAAACATTTCTACTTCAAGTGGACTTGGTTCTTCGTTAAGACGTTTGCGGAAGAAGTGATTAAAAAATAAAATCATCCCTAGACCTAAACCTATTGAATACGGTATTTGGAAAAGCAATGGTTTTAGAACCTCATCACCAGTAATCATAGTATAGATGCGAATATGAACCTCCCTCATCGATACATCTTCATGGAAATTCATCATGGTAAGTGCAGCTCCAACAAATAATAAAAACCAAACGGCCACAAATAGTGCAGGTGTAAACCTTCTTTTCTTTATGGCAATTTCAATGATTGTTTGTGCAGGCCCTACCGTTTGAACATCAATTTGGGGAAATTGTCTTCTAATCTGATCAATCACCTTCATTACATCAATGACAACAATGTTTTTGTCTTTTTTACTTACTTGATGAATGACGATATTTTTAATTTCCTGTGCAACCTTTTCTTCCGCACTAATCTGTACGATTTGTCCTATTTTTATTGTTGCATTGGGTTGTACTAGTACGCGATGGCGCATTCGGAGATAAATTGATTTTTCCATCTCTTTCACACCCTACACATTGTTTTCCTTATATATGTAGTATGTTAAATCTTTATCTTCTAATGCGATTAGACAGCAAACTCCAAGAATTACCACGGCTTAATTAAATGAGAAAAAACAAAAAACCGAATGGATTAAACGTCCATTCGGTCTTTCATTTGCTGCAATATTTTTTTCTCTAGTCGGGATACTTGAACTTGGGATATACCAAGCCTCGTCGCGACTTCGGATTGGGTTTGATCCTTGTAATAGCGGAGGAAAACGATTAGTCTCTCACGCTCGTCTAACTCGCGAATTGCTTCTTTTAAAGCAATCTTATCAAACCATTTTGTTTCATTATTATCTGCTATTTGATCAAGTAATGTAATTGGATCACCATCATTTTCATATACAGTTTCATGTATAGATGAAGGTGCTCGACTTGCCTCTTGTGCTAAAACAACATCTTCGGGAGTAATTTCCAAGTACTCGGCTATCTCTGCAATCGTAGGAACCCTACCAAACTGCTTTGACAATTCATCCTTGGCTTTTCGGATTTTATTTCCGGTCTCCTTTAAGGAACGACTCACCTTTACCGTTCCATCATCTCGTATAAAACGTTGGATTTCACCGATAATCATTGGTACAGCATAGGTTGAAAATTTCACGTCATATGATAAATCAAATTTATCAACTGACTTCAAAAGTCCAATGCAGCCTATTTGAAACAAATCATCTGGTTCATAGCCTCGATTTAAAAACCTTTGTACAACAGACCAAACTAACCTCATATTCTTTTGGACGATTAAATCACGTGCTTCCTGTCGTCCTTCTTGACTGAGTTTGATTAGATTCTTAACTTCATTATCTTTTAAATACGTTTCACTTTTGGTGTTCTTGACCTCCACATCCATTGGCAAGTCTCCTTAATTGCATAACGCTTTACTCTTTGATAAATGCTTTGTTAGCCGTAATGTTGTACCTCTAGCTGAACCTGTTTCTACATCAAACTCATCCATGAAATTTTCCATGATTGTAAAGCCCATACCCGAGCGTTCGAGTTCTGGCTTTGTTGTAAACAATGGCTGCCTTGCTTCCTCGAGATTATTAATTCCAATTCCTTCATCTCTTATGGTGATATATACAGTACTGTCTTCAATTTTGCATGAAATATAAACAATCCCGCTTGGGTCACTTTCATATCCATGAATAATTGAGTTTGTTACGGCCTCAGACACAACTGTCTTAATTTCTGTGAGTTCGTCTAAGGTTGGATCGAGTTGTGTAATAAATGCTGCTACTGCAACACGAGCAAATGATTCGTTTTGGCTTAGTGCAGAAAACTGAAGGTGCATTTCGTTTTTCATTACGCCACCCCCAATGACTGAAGCGCAAACGACTCACTACGCTCTAATCGAATGATTTTGAAAAGTCCTGACATTTCAAATAAACGTTCGACCTGCGGAGAAATTGAACAAACAACCATTTCTCCACCTAAATTTTTTATTTGTTTGTATCTTCCTAAAATGACACCTAATCCTGAGCTATCCATAAAAGTAAGCTTTTCAAGATTCAATAAGATGTGATTAATTTGATTACTTTCAATCGTATCTGTCACCTTTAATCGTAATTCTTCAGCTGTATGATGGTCTAGCTCACCTGTAAGCCGAATACATAACACATTGTGTTTTACCTCAAGTTCAATACCAAGACTCACTTTACAATGCCTCCTTAAAATCGTATAGTGAGTCTTTTCGCTATTTACATGGTAGAATCCTTCTAGATGACAAAACTAGTGTTCATTCGGCAAAAAAAGTAGGTATTTATTAAAAGAAAAGGATTCCTTATGGAGTTCTATTAAACGACCCCATTGTACGCTTAAATAATTTCCACCAACTAGCAGCATCAATATCTTTGTCCGCAACAAGAGGGCTTTCACTTAATACTTTTCCATCTTTTTTAATTACCAATTTTCCAATATCGTCACCTTTTTTAATCGGCGCATTTAGCTTTTCAGCGACAACCACTTCTTTTTGTACATCATCAACTTTTTCACCTTTTTTCGTTAATAGTGAAATTGGTTCTGACGTAACAAGCTTTATCCTTTTTTCACTACCCTTACTTACCTTTGCTTCAGCAACTTCCTGATTGCGTTCATATAAAGGATGTGTCTTGTACTGACTAAATCCAAAATCAAGCATTTTTGTTACTTGTGCATTACGATCTTTTGGTGTTGGGGCTCCAAAGATAACCGAGATCAGACGCATATTTTCCTTTTCGGCAGTAGCTGTTAAGCAATATTTTGCCTCTGTTGTAAAGCCAGTTTTTAAGCCATCCACACCTGGATAGAATCGGACAAGGCGATTGGTATTAACTAGCCAAAACTTATTTTCAGTGTTTTGACGTAAATAATCCTCGTATTGACCCGTGAATTTAGTAATATCCTCGTATTTTAGCAATTCCTTTGCCATGATTGCCATGTCGTGGGCAGAGCTATAATGATTTTCCGCAGGAAGGCCAGTTGGATTTTGAAATAAAGTATTTTTAAGGCCTAATTCCTCCACTTTTTTATTCATCATTTCAACGAAAGCTTCTTCAGAGCCTGCTATCTTTTCTGCCATGGCTACTGATGCATCATTTCCTGAACCGATTGCAATTCCTTTTAACATTTCTTCAACCGTCATTTCTTCGCCTGGCTCAAGGAAGATTTGTGATCCACCCATAGATGCGGCGTGTTCACTTGTTCTAACTTTCTCAGAATAGGTGATACTACCTTTATCAAGAGCTTCCATGATTAACAGCATTGTCATGATTTTTGTCATGCTCGCAGGGGAAAGCTTTTCATCACTATTTTTCTCGTAAAGTACCTTCCCTGTATCACGTTCAATAAGAATTGCAGATTTTGCATTATTCGCTAAATCAACAGTTGATTCCTGTGCGGAAGCGAAAGGGCTAAAAGTAAAAATTATCAGTGTTGAAATTAACAGACTAAATACGCGTTTCATCTCCAAACCCTCCATTCTTTATACCTTCCCATTTTTTCCAAGAAATTAAAAAATATACAAAAAATAAAAAAACCGAGGATTTTATCCTCGGTATCAATGTAAATTTATGAAATTTTATCAATGATTAATGTTGGTGCTGTTACTGGATTTTGTGAGATCAAGATACTCTCTGAAAGTTTCTTTTTAATCTCATCAATATTTTCAAAATTACTATGAATGGTTACTAAGCTTTCGCCTTTTGATACTTTGTCGCCAATTTTCTTTCGAAGTACAAGCCCAACAGCTAAATCGATAGATGATTCCTTCGTTGCTCTTCCAGCACCTAAAAGCATCGCCGCTGTTCCGATAGAATCAGCAATAATCTCTGAAACATATCCTTCTGATTCAGCTTCAAATTCAAATTGGTATTTTGCTTTTGGAAGTTTATCCGGTGAATCTACGACAGATGGATCTCCACCTTGTGAAGATAAAAAAGTTTTAAAGGATTCTAGTGCTTTCCCATTTTTAATGGATTCCTCAAGCAAGTTTCTAGCTTCTTCAAGAGTGTTCGCTTTTTTTGCTAGTACCACCATCTGGCTTCCTAAAACGAGGCAAAGCTCTTGTAAATCATCAGGACCTTCCCCTTTTAGCGTGTCGATCGCCTCTTTAACCTCAAGTGCATTACCAATTGCAAACCCAAGCGGTTGGCTCATATCTGAAATAATTGCCATCGTATTGCGGCCTACATTATTCCCGATATCAACCATTGTTTTTGCTAATTCCTTTGCATCGTCCAAATCCTTCATAAATGCACCTGCACCTGTTTTTACATCTAAAACAATTGCATCTGCTCCAGCTGCAATTTTCTTACTCATAATTGAGCTTGCAATCAATGGAATGCTGTTTACAGTAGCTGTAACATCCCTTAGCGCATATAACTTTTTATCTGCAGGTGTTAAATTCCCACTTTGACCGATGACAGCTACCTTATTTTGGTTGACAAGACGAATAAATTCTTCATTATTAATTTCTACATGAAAGCCTGAAACTGATTCTAATTTATCTATCGTTCCACCAGTATGTCCTAAACCTCTTCCTGACATTTTTGCAACTGGAACCCCTACTGACGCAACGAGTGGCGCAAGCACCAATGTGGTCGTATCACCTACACCACCCGTGCTATGCTTGTCAACTTTGATCCCTTCAATTCCTGAGAGGTCAATTGTATCACCAGACTGAACCATTGCCATGGTAAAATCTGCTTGTTCCTGCTTTGTCATTTCCTTAAAAAAAACAGCCATCGTAAAAGCACTCATTTGATAATCAGGGATTTCACCATTTGTATATCCGGAAACAACAAATGATATTTCTTCTGATGTCAATTCCTTACCATCACGTTTTTTTTCGATTAGATCTACCATTCTCATTGTTTTCACCTTTTTCTATTCTCTATTTTTATTAGCTGATCTAGATTTTTTTTACAATCTGTTTTACTAGTGATAAAAAGTCAGTTTTTACTTTTTCTGTTGTTTCAATTACTTCATCATGGGTTAGCGGCTGATCTAAAATGCCTGCTGCCATATTTGAAATACAGGAAATTCCTAGTACTTTTAAATTGGCATGACGTGCAACAATTACCTCAGGAACTGTTGACATCCCAACGGCATCGCCTCCAAGTGTGCGAAGCATTTTAATTTCTGCAGGCGTTTCATAAGATGGACCAGTCATACCAACATAAACGCCTTCTTTGATTGATATATTCAATTCATTTGCCACTTCTTTTGCAATTGTCCTGAGTTCCTTTGTATATGCTTCAGACATATCTGGAAATCTTGCTCCAAACCTTGTATCATTTGGCCCAATTAATGGATTTTGACCAAAATTCAAATGATCCGAAATAATCATTAAGTCGCCTGGTTGAAACGATTCATTCACTCCTCCTGCGGCATTTGTAACAACTAGAGTTGTGACACCTAACTCTTTCATAACGCGAACAGGAAATGTGACTTTATCTAGACTATAACCTTCGTAAAAATGAAATCGTCCCTGCATGGCGACAACTGATTTTCCTTGTAATGTACCAAATACGAGTTGACCGGCATGCCCCTCAACAGTAGACACTGGAAACTCTGGAATTTGGTCATATGCCACTTTAATTGGATTTTCAATTTCATCCGCCAAAACACCAAGTCCTGAGCCAAGTATCAACCCAATTTCAGGTGTAGTAGAGCTTTTCTCTTTTAAAAATTGTACAGATTTATCAATAACGTTCATATCCATTCTTATTTTCCTCCATTAATTTCTTGTAGAAAGCTTTTTCCATGTTTAGGTGGTGTTACATTAAAATTATCCGCTACTGTTGCACCAACATCCGCAAACGTTGAACGTAATGGTAATTCCTTTCCACCATCCATTTTTTTGTTGTAGACCAGTAAAGGCACATATTCTCGTGTATGATCTGTTCCAGTATGAACCGGATCGTTTCCATGGTCTGCTGTGATAATTAATAAATCGTCATCAGTAAGTTTTTCAAATACTTCCGGTAAACGGGCATCATACTCCTCCAAGGCTTTTCCATAGCCTATAGGATCCCTACGATGTCCAAACAATGCATCAAAATCAACCAAATTGACAAAGCTCAGGCCTGTAAAATTCATATCAAGTGTTTCAACTAATTTATCCATTCCATCCATATTTGACTTTGTTCGTAGTGATTGAGTGACTCCTTCACCATCATAAATATCTGATATTTTTCCGATTGCAATCACATCAAACCCACTATCACTTAATTCATTCATTACAGTTCGTTCAAACGGCTTTAAGGCATAATCATGACGGTTTGATGTTCTAGTGAATTGACCAGGTTCCCCAACAAATGGACGAGCGATGATGCGTCCTACCATATATTTTTCATCTAGTGTTAATTCACGTGCAATTTCACAAATTTTATAAAGTTCATCTATCGGTACTATCTCCTCATGTGCTGCAATTTGTAAAACTGAATCTGCAGAAGTATAGATAATTAATTTCCCAGTCTTCATATGCTCTTCACCGAGTTCATCAAGAATTTCGGTACCCGATGCTGGTTTATTCCCTAAAATTCCGCGCCCTGTACGTTTTTCAATTTCATCTAATAGCTCTTTTGGAAACCCCTCAGGGAAGACCTTAAATGGTGTTTCGATATGTAAACCCATGATTTCCCAATGTCCTGTCATTGTATCTTTTCCATTTGATGCTTCTTGCATTTTTGTATAATATGCAAGTGGCTCGTCTTGTACAGGTATTCCCTTAATTTCTCTAATATTACTTAGGCCAAGCTTTGCCATGTTAGGCATATGTAAACCATTCATTTTTTCCGCAATATGTCCAAATGTATCTGAACCTTCATCACCAAATTTTTTTGCATCCGGCGCTTCTCCAATTCCAACAGAATCCATGACAATTAGAAATATTCGCTTATATGTATAATTAGACATGTAAATCCCTCCCAAATATATTCTATGTTGTATTTTTCCCTTCTAGCTTCAAGTTACTCATTATTTCATACATGCACACATGTCAGAAGTCTGACATCTCAAAGTATACGTGTGAGAGTATGTATTTTCAAGTAGATTATGAGTGTAATAGTCAAATTGATAACATTATTTTAACAAATGTCCCTATTCTATAAAAATTATTGTTTTTAAATATAGAGTGATTTACGCTCCTGGTACTCTCTTGCCGCAACAATCCGTAACAAAAAAAGCTAGACAATTTGTCTAGCAATCTACTATGCACGAGGATGATATGTTTTATAAACATCCTTAAGCCGCGTTTTTGTAACATGAGTATATATTTGCGTGGTTGAAATATCTGCATGTCCGAGCATCTCTTGCACAGCTCGTAGGTCTGCACCATTTTCCAAAAGATGCGTCGCAAATGAGTGACGAAGGGTATGTGGTGTAAGTTCTTTTTCAATTTGAGCTTCTTTAGTAATTTTCTTTAAATTTTTCCAGAATCCTTGTCTTGTCAAGCGATTACCATGATGATTCACAAAAAAAGCGTCCGTTTTTTTCCGTTTCACTAGTTGAGCACGACCATTATCTAAATAAGCTTGTAATGCCTTTGTTGCAACACTTCCAAGCGGGACAATTCGCTCCTTATTCCCTTTTCCAAGACATCTGATGAAACCCATTGATAAATGGATATCGGCTAGATTTAAGTTTATGAGTTCACTAACACGAAGACCTGTCGCATATAAGAGCTCAAGCATTGCCTTATCACGAATACCAAGTGGGTTGTCCAATTTAGGTGCATCTAACAATGCCTCTACTTCAGAAATATTTAATACCTTTGGTAATTTGCGTTCTGCTTGCGGCGTTTCAATCTGTTCAGTAGGATCATGGTCAGTTATTTTATCACGAAATAAAAATTTATGAAATGACCGTATCGACGCAATATTTCTAGCCAACGTTCTTGAAGAATTCCCTTGTTCTTTTAAATGCTTCAAAAAATGAATAACATGAAGACGATTTACATCATTAAAGGCAGTAATATTTTCAACCTTGGTTACATACTGATAGTACTTTTTTAAATCTCGTTCATAGGACTTTACTGTATTTGTTGCAAGTCTTCTTTCGACAACTAAATAATGCAAATAATCCTTTAGTTGATCTTCCACTGGTCTCTACTCCCCATTTCGGTAAAAAAACAGTAATCTGTCTAATAGGCCTTCCTCTTTTTCTTCAATCATTGAGGTTGCCTTCACTGAGGAACCTTCTGGCTCATCATATTTGTGATAATTTTGATATTCCTCATTAATCCATATAATACCATAATAAAAAAGAATTGTGCATCCAGTAAACAATACAAAAACCTTTAACGTATCATATACAACACGAAACCATTGTCTCATCTAGTAATCCTCCAATCAAATACGCCTTGGCATATTTGCGCCCAGATTTCGAGTTACTCAATAAACTTTCTTTGAAAATCCGAAGCATCCACCGAAGGCCTTAACTTTTTTCAGGCAAATATAAAATCCGGCTGAATAAGTTAATACATTTGTCTATTAGAAGATATGCCAATTTTACATGGTTTTATACGTGCTTATCCCATTTTTTCTAATTTCTTTAACATCCTAGTAAATTATGAAAATAAAAAAACCCCTCTCCTCTAAAGGAAAAGGGTGCTTTATTCGAGATTATCAGTTTCTTCTTTAGTCTCTTTATCATGACAACGATGACAAATTCCATGGAAAGTTAATCGATGGTCCTTAATGATAAAGTTCCAGTTCTTTTCAACAATTTCTTCAACGTTCTCAAGTAAATCCTCTTGAATTTCGTCAACAGCACCACATTCGATACATACGAGGTGATGATGGAAATGTGCTGCTCCTTCTTGGCGAAGGTCGTATCTAGATACACCATCTCCGAAATTTATTTTATCAACGATTTTTAATTCTGTAAGTAATTCAAGTGTCCGATATACAGTTGCTAAGCCGATTTCTGGCGACTTTTCTTTTACAAGGAGGTAAACGTCTTCGGCACTTAAATGATCTTCTTCATGTTCAAGCAGTACCCGAACGGTCGCCTCACGCTGTGGTGTAAGCTTATAGCTAGACGAATGCAACTGTTTCTTTATTCGATCAATCCGATTTTCCATGTAAAACTGCCCCTCCCTCGCCGTTACTTCATTATTATACCAGAAGAAGGGGCACTGTCCAAATAAAATAATTATAAATAACAAAGAATAATTATTTTCATTTAATATTCATTCTTACTTATTTATTACATCTATTACCTCTTTCATTAGTACTGGTGAAGCAAATGCCTCAACAGCCGATGCAATTAGAATGACAAAACTAACGGCGACCATTAGGATTGAATATCGTGTAAGTAATTGTAATACAGGCTCGTTCATTCGTTTCATAAATTGCTGGCGAATCATTTTTAATGAGAATGAAACGGCAATTGTTCCTACGATAATAAATGTTGGGATGATTAATAAGTTTTGTGGTAGTACGGCAACAAATGATAAGAGAAATCCGCTCCAGTCCATTTGATTGACGAGAAAGCCAACTGTAAAACCAACGACTACCCCTTTTAAGAATAAGAGAATAAGAATAATTGGTAGACCGATGATGGAGATTCCCAGTATCCACATAAGTCCCACATATTTCAGATTATGAAGGAAGCTTTGTTTGAACATATCGCCTGAATTGGCATAAGTTCCTTCAGATACTTCTCCAAAAAAGCGGCTTAAGTAGAAAAAGAGATCTTCTTTTTGACTGAAATTTAAACTATTTACAACAATTGCTCCAAATATGACACCCATTAGGAATAGTACAGAAATAAATAAATATATGGATGAATGTTCCCGAAAATGGCTAGCTACAATTTTTTTATAGGGCTGTTGCTTTCTCATCTATCGTTCCTCCTATCAATCTTCTACTAGATTCTATGAGGAAAAATAGACTTCTATGACAACTTGCCAAAAGTATTTCTAGTAAATCGAAAATTTATAATTAAAAAATCAGCACGTAAAAAGGAATGTGTTTGCTTAGTATAGATTGCTAGAATAAAGTGTCTTCAAGTTCAAGAAAGGTAGAATGATTTAAAAAGAACAAAATGTTAAAATTTTCCACTATTGTATCGTTTTTTAAGTAAATAAGCGAGAAAATCATACGTAAAAAAGGATTGCGTATGCTTTTATATTAATTGGCAGCATGAAGTCATTCTCAATATCCATAAAAAGGGAATAGTGATTTCAAAAGTGATTAAATATGTGAAAGATTATCCACTTGTGTATTGTTTTTAAGTAAAAATGCGATAAATGCATTCGTAAAAAGGGAATGCGTATGCTTTTAGATAGATTGACAGTATGAAGCCATTCGCAAAATCCAAAAAACGGGAATAGTGAGTTCAAAAGAGATTGAATATGTAAAATTTATCCACTTGTGTATCGTTTTTAAATAGAAAAGTGATAAAAGCATTCGTAAAAAGGGAATGCGTATGCTTTTAGATAAATTGACAGTATGAAGCCATTCGCAAAATCCAAAAAACGGGAATAGTGATTTCAAAAGAGACAAAGAATGTAAAAACTATCCATTTGCGTATTGATTTTAATTAGAATGGCGATAAATGCATTCGTAAAAATGGAATGCGTATGCTTTTCTATAGATTCGCAGTATGAAGTCATTCGTAATATCCATAAAAATGTAAAACAGACGACTATTACGTTCCTTGAGAATACAAAATACCCTTATTCGCACGACGACAACAGCTATCGTCAAGTTGCTAATAAGGGTGCTAATTACATAACCATTTTGTGACTGTATTAAATACTATGCAGTAACAACGTTTCTACAAAATAACCGATAGACTCCCTTTTAGGAGTCAACTTTTCCATATTTTCCGCCTCCGCCTGATTTTAGACGAAGTTTTCCTTCTCTAGCTTGAATGATAATATCGACGATCTGGGCTTTGACGACACGTCTAAGTTCTTCTTCGGGAACCTCATGAAGGATGGCCATCTCTGTTTTAAAATAATCTCTAAGTTTTTGTAAGGTTTTCGGTCCTAACCCCGGAATAAATTCGAGCGGTACCTGGTGTACATATGGAGGTCGATTTGGATTTGATTTATCCGTGTTTTTTAACTCCCGAAGCCTATCAAACACCCCTTTGACAAACCCTTGATGACCGCAGCTAGGACACACCTCAGCTGTTACATCCTCAATTATGGTTAAACATTTATCACATGTTGTTTTATGGTATTTCCCTAATAAAGGATCTAACCCATAATTCGCAACAACTTCCCTTCCATCTTGTTGATGGAGTACAAGCCTTAGTTCTTCAAATGTAGGCTCCTTCATTTTCATAATTTGATATTCTCTAGCAATCTTCGGTAACGAATGAGCATCTGAATTAGAAACAAAAGTGAATTGATGCAATTCTATTATTTGGTCAGCCATATCTGTATTCGAGCTCAATCCGAGTTCGATTCCATCAATTAAATTCTCATCAAATACTTCAGTTAACGATTGTTTCACTCCTCGACCATACATACTTTTATAGGGTGTGAATACATGTGCAGGAATAAAAATTCCAGTTAACTCCTTAACCTTACTTTGCAGTTCTCTAGCTCCTACATATATTCTTTGCGAGCTTAAGGTTATGTTTTTCATTCGTTCAGATAGCCAAACCGTAAATTCTTTCATTTTTTCAATCGTTGGCATAAAAGCGAGAACATGGATAGGTCCTTTACAATTCTCATCATAGATTTCAAGCTCACTTCCCAAAATGAGGGTAACATTCTTAAAGCGCAGTCCGCCTTCCTCATAGGGATACACTTCTCCACTTTCGATTAATGTTTCGAGCTCCCCAATGACTTCTGGAACATGGCAATCAATTACACCTATCATATCCATTCCTTTGATTTCGGTGGATTCATGAAGGATATTTCCAATTGTAAGTGATTTAGCACCCGTAATTTTTACGGGTCTACCCGAATTCGTTCTCCCAATATGGATATGGAGATCTACATAATAATTGTTCATCTTTAGCTTATTCTCCTAATGCTTGTTGTAATTGTAGGTACTGCACTGCATAAGCTGTTTTAGCATCATAAATTTTCTTCTCACTTAAAAGCTCAAGGGCTTCTTCCAATGATACCTCAAGGACGTCGACAAATTCATCTTCATCCAAGCTTGCTGGATTTTCAATTTTCTTTAAGTCTTTCGCAATAAAAAGATGAACCAATTCATCTGCAAAACCCGGTGATGTATAAAATGAAATTAAAGGTGTCAATGTTTCACAATCATAACCCGTTTCTTCTTCTAATTCTCTTCTAGCAGTAATTTCAGGTGCTTCGCCTTTTTCAAGTTTACCAGCAGGTATCTCAACAATCACCTTATCAAGTGCTTTTCGATACTGTTGTACCATCACAATTTTCTTTTCATCCGTTATTGCAAGAATTGCAACGGCTCCTGGATGTTTAATAAGCTCTCTTTTACTCGTATGTCCATTAGGCAACTCTACCTCTTCTATATGTAAATCAATAATCTTTCCTTCAAAAAGCACTTCCCTCTTTATTGTCTTTTCTACTAAGTGATCCATTTCGCCAGCTCCTTGTTCTACTAAATCATACTACTTCATACATTTTAGCATAGTTCTTTTCTTATTTTAAAAGTTCATAGGGGGTTGCTATGAAAATTGTGATTGGTGAAAATCGTGTAGCTTTAGTAGGAAAGGCTTGGGAAATTCGTGCAAAACTTAAGGAATATAGCCGTTCCTACCGAACTGTTCAAGAATGGATTAATCAAGGAAAAGGAAATAAAGAGAAAAAATAAGCCCACGATACATCCCCTTCATATCATTTGTAGTTCTGAAATGAAAAGGATAAGATATGACTAGATGATAGAAGGAAACTAAATCTTGGAGGGGACAGTATGGAAAAAAGAAGAATTGGCACTTCCGATTTATATGTGAGTAAAATCGGGCTAGGCTGTATGTCTGTTGGAACAGAGGAAAAAAAAGCGCTACAACTGATTGATTCCGCATTAGATATGGGAATCAACTATTTAGATACAGCTGATTTATATGATCAAGGGCTTAATGAGGAATTTGTTGGAAAAGCCATAAAGCAGAAAAGACAAGAGATTATACTAGCCACTAAAGTGGGAAATCGATTTGAGGAGGGGAAAAAGGGATGGTCCTGGGACCCTTCAAAAAAATACATAAAATCTGCTGTTAAGGATAGCTTGCGACGCTTGCAAACTGATTATATTGATCTCTACCAGCTCCATGGAGGAACAATGGAAGATCCTATCGATGAGACCATTGAAGCATTCGAAGAATTAAAACAAGAAGGTGTCATACGTTATTATGGAATCTCCTCAATTCGCCCGAATGTAATACGAGAATTTGTTACAAAATCATCCATTGTAAGTGTAATGATGCAATATAGTATTCTAGACCGTCGCCCAGAAGAGCAGATACTTCCCTATCTAAATGATCATCAAATTAGTGTAGTAGCACGTGGTCCAGTTGCTAAAGGGATACTCACCAATCGTCCATTAGAGAATGCTAGTCAAAGTATGAAACAAAATGGATATCTTGATTATGCTTTTGAAGAGCTTGAAACTGTAATTTCGAGTTTAAAGTCCGACTTAGCAGTTGATCGTTCTTTAACCCAAGTTGCATTGCAATATTGTTTGTTTGACGATACTGTTGCTTCAGTTGTTGCAGGTGCGAGCTCCCTTGAACAAATCAAAAATAATGTAGCAGCTGCAAATTCGACACCTCTTACAGCTGAACAGGTTCAGAAGATTAGAGACCTTACAAAAGCATCAATTTACGATCAACATAGATAAATGTATACCCCCACAGTTCCTGTGGGGGTATTATTATTTAAAATCTGACCATTTAAGGCTACTTTCTTCCAATAGTTCCTCAAATGATTTATTCTTTTCTCGTTGTCTACGTTCTTCTCTTTGTCTTTCAATCGCCTCTTCTTGTTTCTTTTGCTCTTCTTCCTTTAACTGCTGTTGAGTATTTTTTAGTTTCGAAACAATATCCTCATTTAGTAAATCTCCAAGACTTAGCTTTTCATCTTTTTGCCTTTTAACAGATGGCTTTTGTTTCTTTTTAGCCATATTATTCCCTCCATCCGTCAACCATTTCACAGCTATTATATCATAAAAAGGTGAATTACCGCTCGGTGGCTACTCGCCAATATTTCTATACTAATACGCGTTTAGGATAACGCTATCATTAATTAGAAGATCGGGCTCTGTAGAAGCCTTTATATCTTCAACCGAAAAACCTTTAGCCACCTCTACTAATTTTAACCCATTTTCTGTTACATCGAGTACGGCACGATCTGTAATAATCCGATTTACAACTCCTTTACCGGTTAAAGGAAGTGTACATTCTTTGAGGATTTTCGCGTCTCCTTTTTTATTTACATGATCCATTATCACAATGATTTTCTGAGCCCCGTGTACGAGATCCATTGCTCCGCCCATTCCCTTAATCATTTTGCCTGGGATCATCCAGTTTGCTAGGTCCCCTGTCTCTGAAACCTCCATTCCGCCAAGAATAGCAATATTAATATGCCCCCCGCGAATCATCGCAAATGATTCTGCACTGTCAAAATAAGCTGCACCAGGAATAGCGGTGACGGTTTCTTTTCCGGCATTGATTAAATCAGGGTCAACATTTTTTTCTGTTGGATATGGACCAATCCCAAGTAACCCATTCTCTGATTGGAGTACAACCTGTTTATTTGAAGAAATATAGTTTGCAACAAGGGTTGGCATGCCGATTCCAAGATTTACATAAAAGCCATCTTCAATTTCTTTTTCAGCCCTCTTCGCAATCTTTTCTCGAGTATTTGTCAAAGCCTACTCCCCCTTATTTAGATAATGTTAATCGTTCAATCCGCTTCTTTTGTTCACCAACAATGAGCCCTTGGACATAGATACTTGGTGTGTGAATCCTATTCGGGTCAAGTTCCCCTATCTCATAGAGCTCTTCGACCTCAGCGATTGTAACCTTACCGGCAGCGGCCATCATTGGGTTAAAATTTCGAGCTGTTTTGTTATAGATCAAATTCCCCATTTTATCTGCCTTTTCGGCACGGACCAGGCTGAAGTCTGCTATGAATGATTCTTCTAATACATATTCTTTTCCATTAAATATTCGGGTTTCTTTTCCCTCAGCAATAGGTGTTCCTACTCCTGCAGGTGTATAAAATGCAGGAATCCCCGCTCCACCAGCTCGTATCTTTTCAGCCAGTGTTCCCTGTGGGACAAGTTCAACCGCAAGTTCGCCTGATAATGCCTGTCGTTCGAATTCTTTGTTTTCACCAACATATGAACCTATCATTTTTGAAATCTGTTTGTTTTGTAAAAGCAGTCCAAGACCCCAATCATCAACACCGCAGTTATTTGAAATTACGGTTAAGTCCTTAACCCCAGACTTGGCCAATGCTAAAATTAAATTTTCTGGAATCCCACATAAGCCAAATCCACCAACCATTATCGTGGAACCGTCCTTGATTTGCTCTACAGCTTCCTGAAACGAGGAATATATTGGTTTCATTAGTACACCCCACTATTCAATATTTTCAACAATTGTTGCAACACCTTGACCGCCGCCAATACATAGGGTCGCTAATCCATAGCGCTCATTACGGCGCTTTAGTTCATGAATAAGAGTGACGAGAATTCTCGCACCACTAGCACCGATTGGATGTCCAAGGGCAATTGCTCCCCCATTTACATTTAAAATATCATGGTTAAAATGAAGTTCGCGGTCAACGGCAATTGACTGGGCAGCAAACGCTTCATTTGCCTCAATTAAATTCATATCACTAACGCTTAATCCAGACTTTTCCATCACCTTTTTCACTGCAGCAACTGGTCCAATCCCCATTATACTTGGGTCAACACCGGCATTTCCGTTTGCTTTAATGGTGACTAATCCTTTAATACCGAGTTCCATCGCTTTCTTCTTACTCATGATAACGAATGCGGCTGCTCCGTCATTTATTCCTGATGCATTCCCAGCGGTTACAGTACCGTCCTTTTTAAATGCGGGACGTAAATTCCCTAATTTTTCAACAGTAGTACCTGCTTTAGGGTATTCATCTGTATCAAAGACAATGCTATCTTTTTTACGTTGTGGAATTTCTACAGGCACAATCTCTTCTTTAAATTTCCCTGCCTCAATTGCCGCTACTGCTCTTTCCTGGCTCCTTGCTGAGAAACGATCCTGTTCTTCTCTTGTAATCTCATATTTATCACATAAATTTTCTGCCGTAATTCCCATATGATAATCATTAAACGCGCACCATAACCCATCGGAAATCATGCTATCAATCATTTTTTGGTCGCCCATTTTAAAGCCATTTCGTGCTCCCTTTAAAAGATAAGGAGCCTGGCTCATATTCTCCATCCCGCCAGCCACTATCACATCCGCATCACCCGCAATGATTGCCTGTGTCGCTATGTGCACAGCTTTTAATCCAGAACCACATACCTTGTTAATTGTCATTGCCGGTGTTTCCTGTAGTAACCCTGCTTTTATCGCAGCCTGCCTTGCTGGATTTTGTCCTACTCCAGCTTGCAGAACATTCCCCATAATGACTTCATCTACAAGCTTTAAATCAACACCTGCCTTTTCCAATGCTCCTTTAATCACGACAGCACCCAGATCTGGGGCTGAAACAGATTGCAAACTCCCTCCAAAACTACCAATCGCCGTTCTGACAGCGCTTACAATTAAAACTTCATTATTCATATCAACATCTCCCTTTACTATTACGTTTTATGTATTCATTACCATATATATTTCTTGATTTTTTTCGAAATACCTCTTATTTTGTCTAATTTCCTATAATTCTTGCTTTCCACGAAATGCCTCTAATAGAATAAGAGTAATAGATCGTGTTCAAAAAGGAGGTTGAAAAGGACCGCGTCGACAAAAACGCCACGTCCTGTGGCATTGTCGACACTAGCACGTCCTGTGCGTCGAAAGTTCAAGGCGGCGCAGCTTTGAGTACCGGAGCGAGGCAACTGCTTGACTTAACATCATTACAGCCTTGCGCTGAGGAATTGACTTCGAGATTAAACTTGTAGATGCAAGCGCATAACCTAGTTATTCATGATGTTACAGGAGCGATGCACCCAGAAATTCGATGTGTCATTTTCGGCCGACTTTTTGAACATCCTCTTAGAATAAGGCATTTTGCTGGAGGGTTGTATATGCAATTACCTGAGCAAGTCACGATTATTGAAGTAGGACCAAGAGATGGATTGCAAAACGAAAAAAGCTTAATACCAACCGAAGTAAAAATTGATTTTATTCACAAACTAAAACTTGCAGGCCTACAAGAAATGGAGCTTACCTCATTTGTCTCACCAAAATGGGTGCCACAAATGAAGGACGCAAAAGAAATTATTACATCATGCTTAGACAGTACTCGAAATATTGTTCTCGCACCAAATCGCAAAGGTATTGAAAGACTTTACGATACAAAGTGTAAAGCCGTTGCTGTTTTTGTTGGTGTTAGTGAAAGCTTTAATAAGAAAAATATTAATAAAACAACAACTGAGAGTATGGAGGAACTAAAACCTGTTATTAAGGAATTAAAATCAAAAGGTTATTTTGTTCGTGCCTGTATCTCGACCGCCTTTTATTGTCCATATGAAGGAAAAGTGGATGAAGAAGCTGTTTTAAAGCTATGCTCTACCTTTGTCCAATATGGTGTTGATGAATTAAGTGTTGCCGACACGATAGGAAAAGCAACTCCAAAAGATGTTTTTTCTCTTTTTTCAAAGCTAAAAAAAGAGCTATCAAATATACTAATGACTGCTCACTTCCATGATACTCGCGGGATGGCACTTGCAAATGTGATAGCTGCTCTCCAAGCAGGAGTTAATCGTTTTGACACATCAGCTGGTGGATTAGGTGGGTGCCCGTTTGCACCCGGGGCGACTGGCAATGTTGCCACTGAAGATGTTGTGTATATGCTTGAAGAGATGGGGATACAAACAGGCCTTGAACTTTCAAAACTTGTAGAGGCTGTTGATGTCATTAAACCCTATCTGACCCGTCCTATCGAAAGCAAGTATTACAGGTTACAGTCTGCTAACCAGGAATAATTTGTTTGAAAACTCCACAACCTATTGATGAAATTTCAGGAATGGAGTGTTTATGATTGGCAAAACGAGAAAAAGGTCGTTCTCAAAAAGGTAAACCAAATGCTGATACGACAAACAATACAATGGCTGCTGAGGAAATGGAAAAAGCCATTCACCCCACAAACCGCCAAAATTCAGAGCAATAGCAAAATCCCCTGGTCTAGTTTAAATGCACTGACCAGGGTTTTTTTTTAGATTTTAGGTACTATTTCTGCCTTTACCTTAGCTTTCGATCGTACTTCACTTCTTTCTTTACGAGTTTCCGTTGACTTTGAAAATGAAAACAATCGGTAAACAGCAGGAATTAAAAACAATGTAATTAGAGTTGCAAATGAAAGTCCTGAGATTATGACGGTTGCCATTGGAGCCTGATAATTCCCAGAGGCTCCGGATTCAAGGGCAAGTGGAAGCATACCACCAACTGTTGTCAAGGTTGTCATAAAAATCGGTCGAATCCGATCATTGCCGGCTCCTATAAGAGCTTCTTGAATCGTATTGCCTTCCTTTCGCAGTTGATTTGTTCTATCGATGAGCAATATGGCATTATTCAAAACAATACCAATTAGCATAATAATCCCCATTCCCGAGATAAGGTTTAATTCCATTTTTGTTATAAACAATCCTAAAATCACACCAATGATTGTAATCGGAATAACGGACATTACAAGCAATGGATGCCCAAAGTGGTTAAATTGAACGGCCATCACCAAATAAACGAGAAAGATGGAAATCGCAAATACAAAAATCATATCCGTCATTAATTCTTGCTGTTGCTCTAAATCACCACCAGCGGTAAGCGTATACCCAGTAGGTGTTTCAAAACTTTCAATTATTTTTTGAATATCCCGATTCACAGCCCCGAGATCACGGTTCTTAATATCTGCTGAAATCGTAACAAGTCTTTCCCCATCTGAATGAATAATCTCATTTGGTGTTTGAACACTTGTAAGCTTTATATATGAAGAAAGTGGTTCTTCCCCCCCATTAATAGACATTTTCATATCCAGTAAATCCGCTTTTGTAGCAGGTGTTTTTTCCCAGCTAAGAGTTAAAGGCATTGTTTCATCCTGGTTTTGCAACGTGCCGACCGGCATTTGAATAAAGGATTCTTCAATAAATTGTTTAATTTGTGAAGGAAATAAGCCTGCCTTCTCAATTTCTTTTTCTTTTACCACTATCATTTGCTCTTCAGAGGTTCTTTCAATTGAATTTGTAATTGCCGAAACCCCATCTACTTTCTGAAGCTCATCAATGAATTTGTTTGAAATTGTTTGAAGTTGCTCAAAACTATCACCTTTAATATTTATTTGAACAGGAAACCCTCCACCGCCTGCCATCGCACTTTGAACTCCCAAAATTGGATGATCTTCCTGCATATCTCGTAACGCCTCAAGAATATTTTCATTTACTTCCTTTTGCTCAACCTTTATTTGGTTTCCCTTTGTCATATTAATAATGGTGTATAGCATGGATCCATTATCCATTACATAATTCGTTTCTACGTCTTCCACTTTCTGCAGTCTTTGATTTATTTCACTAACTACACTTTGTTTTTCTTCCAAAGATAAACCTGGTTCCAAGTCTACAGCAAGCTCTGAATAACGGTTCAACATATCAGGCATAATTGTCATCGGTATTTTCGTTACAAGAAATAGGGAACCGATTAGCATCAAGAGAAACAGTGTGATTACTGCAAAGCTATTTCTTTTCTTTCTAATCACCCAAGACACAACGTTACGATAGCCCCTCATCATAATTGAGTCTTTTTTCAATTTTGTTGGTCTTCTAAGCTTTAAAAATGTTTCAGATAGAGACGGAATCAATGTAAATGATATCACTACAGAACTTATTAAGGTTATTGCCACTACAGCTGACAGCATAATGACAAACTCCCCCATCTCCCCACCGATTAAACCAATTGGCAGGAAAACCACGATGGTTGTCAGCATAGATGCAATTACCGCCGAGGCTACCTCCCTAGTCCCCTCAATAACCGCTTCAAACCTACCCAAGCCAAGTTCCTTCTTCTTATAAATAGCTTCTAGGATTACAATAGAGGAATCCACCATCATCCCTATTCCTAGTCCAAGTCCAAGTAGTGTAAGCATATTAAAGCTATAATCAAACAGCCACATCGCTGTAAAGGTTAAAAGCACAGAAGAAGGGATCGTTAAACCGATAATAAAGGTTGCCCTAATATTACGTAGGAAAAGTAATAAAATGACAATGGCAATGATTCCACCAATTAAAATATTATCCTTCACTCCATCTATTGAATCACTGACATAATCCGCTTGGGCCACAACTTCATTTAATTCAAAATCCTTAACAAGATTTTCGTTTTGAATTTTCTTTACTTCCGCACGTATTGCTTTGGCCATCTCGATTTGTGTGACATTGGAAACGCGTCCGATTTGTACAAGAAGGAAATCTTGAGAACCGTTTTTCCATACATACGAATTATTTTCGAGTGATTGAATTGTTATGTTTGCAACATCCTTTAGCTGAATAAAACCATTTTGGATTGGAATCGAAATATTTTCAATATCCTTAATATTTTCCACCTTAGAACTCCATCTTAGGGAAGGTGAATCCTTGTCATTTTGTAATTCTCCTAAAGTTGCTTCACTGTTAGACTGTTGAACTGCCGTGATTATCTGGTTTACATCAAGATGATGCTCATGTAATTTTCCACGGTCAATTTTAATTGCAACCTCTTGCTCTTCTATCCCAGTAAGTAAAACGTCTCTCACCTCAGGCAAGGCTTCTAATCTAGGCGCTAAATTGTCTTTTGCAAATGCAGACATTTCTTCCATGTTTCCACCCGAAACATCCATAAAAAATTCATAGCTTTGACTCCCGCCATACTGACCCGATGTAACATCGGTAATGCTGGGATACTCTGACCTAGCAGATGCAATGGCTGATTCTACCTCTTTATAGATTTCTTCGCCACGCCCTGCTTCAAAGCTTAGATTTAGAGTAGTCCTACCGATATTTGTTGTTGACTGAACATCCTCCACTCCTTCTATTGCTAAGATCTTTTGTTCAATAGGGTTTGTTATGGTTCTTTCCACTTCAATTGCTGCCATTTCACCTGCGTAAATTTCAACAAAGGCTCCATCTAGCTTTACGGGAGGCATTAGCTCTTTGTCTACTTTTAATAGTGAATAGCTGCCAACTACAGTTACTAGAAAAATCATTAATGAAATCAGAATTTTCCGTTGTACAATAAATTTAAATAGCTTCAAAGTCCATCTCCTCTTTCCTAATAGGTAAAATTTAGTATTTTTGTATAAATTAATCATATCGTCATAAGGAAAATGGCATAATGATCCGGAGATTTATCTTGATGTAAGACTTAAGACTTAGGAAAATTATGGAGAATCAGTAGAAAAAGGATATAATAAAGAGAGCTTACATATTTAATCGGATTTTTAGAAGGAGCGTTTTTTCATGAAAAGAATGAAAAAAATAGTTATATTACTCGGTATTCTCATCGGCTACATGGCCACAATTGGAATGATTTTTACAAACATTGTGATGTTTATGAAGAAGAAAACTGATGACGAAATTCTTGAACGTGAGACGAGGGAAGGCCGTTTAACTTTGGATGAAGTCCAGTCTATTCAAAAGGAGGACATTACCATCCAATCAAAATTCGGATACCCGATTAAAGGCTGGTTTGTTAAAGGAACGGAAAAAAACAGATTTATTATTATCTCTCACGGTGTAACTCAAAACAAATTAAATTCAATAAAATACATGAAGCTTTTCTTGAAACGTGATTGGAATGTCCTTTTATACGATCATCGACGCCATGGAGAAACTGGTGGAAAAACAACGAGCTATGGTCACTATGAAAAATTCGATCTAGAATCGGTAGTTACTTGGGTTAAAGAAAAATATGGGGAAAATAGTACCATTGGTATTCACGGGGAATCTATGGGGGCTGTGACAACTCTCCTTTACGCTGGGATGATTGAGGATGGAGCAGATTTCTATATTGTGGACTGCCCGTTTTCCGACTTTGAAGCACAATTGAAGTATCTTTTAAAAGTTGATTATAAAATTCCAGCTCCACTTGTTCTTCCCTTTGCCAATATATTTTTAAAGCTACGGGATGGATATAGCATCAAAGATGTTTCCCCCGTGTCCGTGATACAAAATATTAAAAATCCGGTATTATTTATCCACAGTGCTAAGGATGATTATATTTTACCCGAAATGACAATGGAGCTTTATAAAATGAAAGAAGGACCCAAGCAAATGTTAATTGCCGAAAGAGGAAAGCATGCATACTCTTTTGCTGATAACAAAGAGGCCTATGAAAAAGTAATTGATGATTTTTTTGCCAACTATGTAAGGGACTGATGTTTTCAGTCCCCTAACCTAATATATCTGTTATTTCTTTCAAGTTCTCACCAATCCAGGTTAAGGCAAGTTCAATCGTATCAAATTCCTGAACCTCAAAGGTTACTTCATCCTGAAGCAGCCAAACATCCTTTTGATCATGATTCACTCCTGCAATCGACCAGTGCAAGAGACTATACGGGTGATTATCATGTAAAAAAGAGACCCATGTTTTTTCTTCTGCAATATTTCGTATCGTTTTAAGCTTGGAACTCATGTACACCACTCATTTCTACTAACCGTAAACGCGGATTCAGAATCTCATTTGGACTTTTTAACATAAAACAATTTGCTGCTTCAATAAAATCAATAGTCATATTCTCATCTAAGAATACCATTTTAGATTTTTCGACGAATAATGGTTGATAATTTGTTTCAAGAACTAGATCATCTTCGTCCCCAGTGTCTACTAGCCATAATGCGGTAACTCCGCTCATCACACAGCCACAGCCTTCTGTCTCATATTTTAATTTTAACCTTTTATCTTTATTATTTATTTGGGAGTTTAGTTTTTCAATGGCACGTTCTGAAAATGTTATATTCATTTCGTTCTCCTCTTTCTTTCAATTTATGACTATTCTAACATATCTTGTTTCCAACTACATATCATTACAATAACTCGACACTTCACCAACAATTTGAGTTTTGGTAAATGTTGAACTACTATCAATAGTAATACAATTAGATTAAGGAGGTATTCAAGAGATGTCAAAGGTTACGATTAAGGTAAATGATAATGGTTCATTAAGGATCACAGGTGACGTTGATTTAGTGGATAAGGAAGGAAATAAGTTCCCAACAAAACAAACCTTCTCATTATGCAGATGCGGTTTGTCTAAAAATAAACCTTTTTGTGACGGTTCGCATAAGGGGAATTTCGAATCTGTCGTACGCGCACCAAAAGAATAATCCTTATTAGACCGAGTGCACTATGCATTCGGTTTTTTCGTTTTTAACTATTCTAATTATGATACAATACGGGTAAAAGCCTATCATGGAGGACGAAACATGCCTGATTGGTCGTATCATACACTATTTAAACCTATTTTAACTCGAATTTCTCCCTATCAATCTCGTGAATTTATCCACAGAGGTATGAATCTGGTTGCCTCCATTCCAGGAGGACATCGGTTCATTCATTTTCTTGGCAGAGAGGAATCTTCTGAACTAGTAAAAAAAGATATACAAGGTGTGAGCTATCCAAATCCGATTGGCCTTTCTGGAAAACTCGACCCGCTATTAACTGGGTCTAGAGCTTTTTCAAATCTTGGATTTGGCTTGATTGAAATTGGTCCAGTAACGAAAGAGCCCACAACGGATCCTACTCTACCAATCGTCGATTGGCAAAAACAACAAATTGATTTTCCATTTAATTATGAATCTATCGGAATTGAAAAAACAGTTCAAAAGCTAAAAAAGTGGAAACCAATACAACCCGTTTTAGCAAGATTGGATGGAACGGGTGAAGAACTACATTATTTAATAATGAGATTAGAGCCCTATGTTGCTGCGTTTGTCACTTCTTCACCGGAACTTATTTTTTCAACAGATCGCCCTGTTTATCTGTCTGTACCAGCTGATAAAATGAGAGACTTGGATTTCAATCATGTTCAGACCTATTTTTCTGGAATAGTAGTAGATGAATCACCGAAAATACCGTATGAAAAATATAGAAGTGAATTACTAGATTCAATTTATTTTTTAAGGCAACTTGGTTTCTCCTTACCTGTCATTACAGTTGGCGGCATCGATGAACCTGCCGATGCACTTGCACTTTTCGAAGCTGGTGCAGATCTAGTTCTGCTTTCAGAAGGCTATGTCTTCTCTGGACCTGGCCTGACAAAGCGAATTAATGAAGCTCTTACACACAATCTTCAGCCTAAGCCTCCCGTTCACCCAGCATGGATTTGGTATTGGCTATTTGGATTGTCTATTCTTATTGGTGGAATAATCGCTGTTATTTTCAGTTTGACAACCATTATTCTCCCTTATGACGAGCTGTTTCTTGGGATGCCAAGGGAAGAGATTCTCTTGTTTAATGATCGGATTCTTTATTTTATGGCACATGACCGGATGACACTCGCTGGGACGATGGTTTCTGGTGGTATCGTCTATATGGCATTGGCACGTTTTGGAATACGCAACCAAATTCTTTGGGCGAAGCAGGCCATCGATTTAGCAGCCATTCTGGGGTTTTTAGGCATTTTCCTTTTTATCGGATATGGCTATTTTGATTGGTTACATTTGATATTTTGGCTTATTTTACTTCCCATTTATCTAATAGGTTTTATGAAAACAAGATCCCTTAAAGGGACCCCAACATCGCTTAACACCCGTAATCACCGCGTTTGGAAACATGGTATAATAGGACAATTTGCCTTTGTCATTCTTGGTTTTTCATTCGTGTTAGGCGGTATCGTGATCTCTATTATTGGAATAACTAAGGTGTTTGTAGCAACTGACATTTTATATCTTTGTATGCCCCCCGAGATGCTTGATTTGTTTAATGATAAATTGATATCAGTAATTGCTCATGATCGTGCGGGGTTTGGGAGTGCACTCCTCAGTGTTGGATTGTTAGTCCTAACGATTTCCCTTTGGGGATTTCAGCAAGGGAATAAATGGGTTTGGTGGACCTTACTCATTGGTGGACTTCCTGCCTTTTTCGCGGGGATTTGGATACATTTTGCGATTGGATATACAACCTTTATCCATCTGCTTCCTGCTTATTTTGCTATTTGTTTGTTCTTCATTGGACTTATAATGACGTACCGATTTTTTCATATGGGGAAGGATATGTAAAAGGAGCCTCAGAGGCTCCTATCTATTTTTCTGAATTCCAGTCTTTTGCAATCATGCCATATACAACATGGTCTACATAGTGGTCATAAAGCCACTCACTTTGTCTTATTTTGCCTTCATTCACAAAGCCTAGTCTTTCCGGAATCGACCTACTTTTATGATTTTCAACCGCTGCACGGATCTCAACTCGATTTAGTTTTAAGTGGTCCAGTGCGTAACCTGTCAATGCTTTTGCTACCCTTGTCATTATTCCATTTCCTTGGTATTGCTGACCAAGCCAGTAGCCGATAGCGGCTATTTTATTGGTCCAGTCGATTTCGTTGAAGCTTGCTACCCCAACGATTTCATTTTTATAAACGATAACGGTATGTAGTCCTTTATTTTCTGCATAGCTTTTCCTACATGATTCGATATATGCTTTTGTGTCCTCTACCTTCGTTGTCATCTCAAGCCATGGCAGCCATTCTCGTAGGTAGGCTCTGGACTGATCTGTTAATTCAAAAATTCGCTCAGCATCACTTAACTCTGTCAATTTTAAAGATAATTCCTCGTCAATTTTGTATTCAAACATACCCCTGTCTCACCCTCCATTCTTGTATCCTATTATTCTTCTACTCCTTCTCAATAAATTCCTTCAATTAACAGACGAATGTGTGGAAAAGACCTATTTTAACATTTTACTTATTAATTTCCGATTTCTCTGATTAAACATTTCATTATGGGATGAAACCAGGGAACATATGGGGGACAGACTGGTTCTGCTGATTGGTGGTGGCTATTATTGTTTGCCTATACAACCTTCACAATATTGTGAAACCAGAAGTTATTGCTGCTGGAATGATGACTGCTCTTACAGGAGCACCTTATTTTATTTATCTTTTGCTGAAGAAAGCGTGATTTTTAAATCACGCCTTTTTTTATAAAATGGCTGTTTTCGCAAACTTTGTTGTTTTTTATAACGTTGACTTCCGCTTCAGGTGGACGCTTTCCGCGGGCGTAGCTTGAGCCTCCTCGTCGCTGCTGCTCCTGCGGGGTCTCAAGTCTCACGCTTTTCCCGCTGGAGTCGCCACCTTACGCTCCAATCAACTAAGTTTACAATTTTATATCAAAAAGCAACAATCTTATAGAAAAGAGCCTATAAAATTAACCGGAAAAACGCAAATCGACTAACATGTTTGCTGGGATATAGTGAACTTCCCCAAATTTATCGACGACATGCAGTTTATTTTGTAGAGCATCATAATGATGGATAGTACCGAGAAGGAGTTTGTGGTGTTTCGCTTCATAATGCGTAATCACTAGTTCTCTCCCCTCCTCCATTGCCTCACAAAGAATGCCATTCATCTCTTCAATTTGCTGTTCATCAAGTTCTGGCTTTTGCTCATACGTGTCTTCTTCCGTCCAATCTCTAAGTATTTTTACATGCTCCGGCAGCATCATTGCTGTCCATTTTATAGATCCACGATCCCGTATCATTGCTAATCACCTTCTTTCTTACGTCTAGCTCCAGCACCTAGCCCCTCGAGGTCGCTTCAAGCCCTCCTGCGGCAGCAACACTAAGGAATGCTACGTGAGCATAACCCTCGCAAAAAATAAGCTTTGCTTATTTTTGAGCCTCCTCGTCGGGGTTCGGAGCGCTTGTCGGACTTGCACAGGACAAGGAAGGCTTCGGTAGCATAATCATCGCACGAAGAAAATACTCAGTATTTTCGAGGATGTGCTGACATCAACGTTTGCCACAGGACATGACGGTTTTTAGTCGATGTTCCTCTTTCCGGTGCTTGCGCTTTTGGTTTCTATTCCGCCTTATGTCCACCGACAAGCTTACTGCGGTGTCTTGATGTTCCGGCATTTGTGTAGGATACTGCACGCAGGATTGCATCGGAACCGTATTTCCCACGAATACCATCCATCACATAGCCAAGCTTATGCTGCTTAACTCGGTTGAGATAAAACAAATCCAATTGCATTTGTGTGTCATCTTCAATATTAGAAAGTGCAATTGAAATTTTACGGACTGTCTTCTGTGCATAAAATTTCTCAAATAACTCAAGACATACGCGGTACATCTCCATTGTGATATTTGTCGGAGTATCAATGGTTTTGGAACGATAAAATCCTCCGCCAAACTCATCACGGCTATAATGAATACCGAGGCTAATCGTTCTTCCTGCTTTTTTATGTCTTCGAGCACGCCTCGCTACCTCTTCGCACATTTCAAGAATGACATGTTTGACTTCTTCCGGATCTGGATAATCACGCATAAGAATTTGGCTTTTCCCAAAACTGATCTGTCCCTGTATAATTGGTGCACCAATTTCTGATAAATCCACACCCCAAGCATGGTAATAGAGCTGATTTCCCATGACTCCGAATTTTTTCTCAAGTAGTTCAAGCGGATAATGGGCAAGCTGCCCAACCGTCGTAATCCCCATCCCATTCAAAGTTCGCTCAACTCTACTCCCAATCCCCCACATTTCTCTTAGCGGTGAGACTGTCCATAGCTTTTCTGGGATATCATCATAGGTCCATTCTGCAATCCCCTTCTTCTTCGCCTCTAAATCTAGGCAGAGCTTTGACATCAGCATATTGGGACCAATACCAATGGCACAAGCAAGCCCATATTCGGCCTCGATTTCCTGCTTAATTTTACGCGCAATCGTTGTTGCGTCTCCCCATAATTTTTCAGTCCCATCAACCTTGATAAAGCTTTCATCTACGCTATACACGTGGATTGCATTTTTAGGTACATACCGGTTAAAAAGTCTCGTAATTTCCGTTGAAATTCGTAAATAGATGGCCATTTTTGGATTTACAATTTTAATTCGTGGATCCTTAGGGATTTCAAAAAGTCTTGATCCTGTTTTTATCCCAAATTCCTTCTTTAGCTTTGGTGAAGCCGCAAGCACAATACTTCCCTGGCGTTCCGTATCTCCAACAACCGCTAAATAACATTCGAGCGGATCAAGACCTAATAAAACGGCAGCACAGCTTGCATAGAAGCTTTTTATATCCACGCACAAAATCTTTTGAACGGGCAACTGGCTGTAATCCACCATTTAACATCATCTCCAAAAAGAATATATGTTCGTATTGTATTCTTAATAATAGGAGAATATACGTTCGATTTCAATGGAAATTTCAAGAAGAATCCCAACGGTGTTTAAATCGAATACAGAAGGAACATAAAAAAAACCAACACGCTTAGAAAAGCGAATTGGTTTTTTATCTTATAAGGTCAATCGAAACGCTTTGACGATAATCCCATCATTTGCAGGCTCGAAATCATATTGTGGCAATCGCTCGAAGCCGTGCTTTGTATATAGCTGAATCGCATGTTTCATGAATTCACCGGTATGTAATCCGATATGCTGGTGTTTTTTTGCTTTGGAACGATTTATACATTCATTAATCAAAGCTGAAGCTACACCCTTTCCGCGAGCCTCAGGATTTACCGCTAGCATTCGAATTTCAGGATAATCCAACTTCTCCAGCTGACCTTCATATGCGTCTGTTTTAGCAGGAAACAAGACTACACTGCCAACAATTTTTTCATTAAGCTCACATACAATAAGCTCAGAACCGTGAAGGCGGTCAGCCTCAGACGAAATTGCCTGCTTAAGAGCTTGCCAATGAGGAGCTGGAATTGCCTTTGAATGCTCAAGATAAGCAGCAACTCGTTGCTCTCGAATGAAATCTAATTCATCCTGTTTAGCATCACGAATTTTCATGTTTGGCATTTCACCTACCTTTTTATTAAAAACTTTTCTTTTTTATTGCTCAATTCTTCACGGTTATGTTCGGAAAACCATACCGATTCGTCTGGTCCTTTAGGAAGAATATTGACTTCTCCTTTTGTAGGGTCAATGGTGATGGACAGGTGGTAATGACGCTTAATTGCATCAAAATCGGTTGTTTCACCGAAACCAGGTGTCTGGAACAAATCGCGGGCATAGCCCCATAGATTAGGAAACTCACGAATTAAATTACGGTTTGTACGAAAAGCTGAATAATAAGCAGCATCAAAGCGAACCAAAGTGGTGTATAAACGGACATCCGAATCCGTGATAAAATCCCCAAATAAGAAACGATGCTTGGACAAACGCTCCTCTAACTCATCTAATCTAGCAAATAATTGATCATAGGCTTGCTCATAAGCCTCCTGAGAATGGGCGAATCCACATTGGTACACGCCATTATTTACATCATGAAAAATGACATCGTTCAATGCATCGATTTCTTCACGCAATGCACTTGGAAATAAATCTGGAGCATTTTCCTTGTGGAAAGGAGACCAAACCGTTTCAAAATAGTTGGTAAGCTTAAAATAATCATTATTCACAGCCTGTTTGGTTTCAAGATCAACCATGACTGGTACAGTCGGTCTACCTGTATAATCAGGGTCCGCATTCTTATAGACCTCACTCACATACTGAACACTAAGAACAGGATCAACTCCATTGTCATCTAAGGAAAATTCCCAATCTACACGCTCAATTCTTGGTCTCATTGGACTTACTTTCCCTAAGCTAATCGCGTTTTCTAATCCAAGAATTTTACGCACAATCACAGAACGATGTGCCCATGGACATGCTGCTGACCAAAGTAAGCGGTAGCGGCCAGACTCGACGGGTAATTCACCAAGCTGATTTCCGAAAGGTGTAATAAAGCGATTCGTTTGACGATTGAAAGAACCATCGGCGTTTATTTCTACTGGTTTTATTGATGTGTCATTATTCGATTCAACAGGAATCGCACAGCTAAATGTCTGTTCATTTTGTGACATGTAATCCTCTCCCCTAAGACATATATTAAAACATAGTAACTCAATGTGTTTAATGTAATTTACTCATTATCTAAATTATACGTCAAGGAATAAGATTCAATTAACTTTTAAGTGTGAAAGCAAAAAAATACCCCTAATAAAAGGAGTATGAATGATACTTATTTTTTAAAAAACGCTTTGCCGCCTACTTTTTCAACGAGTCGAGGAAACAAGGTATAAAATACACTTCCCGCATTCATCCAGCCTGGCAGATTAATTTCCCGTTTGGGAGTCAGCATGGCATTTACAATTTTAGAAGCGACGAAATCGGGATCAAGCATAAACCGATTTACACTTTTCGCATATGTACCAGACTCATCGGCAATGTCAAAAAAACGCGTCCGAATCGGACCTGGATTTACAGCTGTTACATGGATATTTGTACTTGAAAGCTCCATCCGAAGGCTATTCGTAAACCCAAGTACCGCATGTTTTGTAGCCGAATAAACACTTGATTTTGGTGTCGCAATTTTCCCGGCCTGTGATGCGATATTAATAATATGGCCTGAGCTTTGCTGGATCATTGTGGGTAAAACCATCTTTGTACATGAAATGAGTCCAAATACATTAACCTCAAACATTGCTTTCATCTGCTCTATTTGTGCATCCACAACATTGGCAAACACACCAAAGCCAGCATTATTAACAAGCACATCAATCGTATCTACATTGCGTAATATGTCCTCAAAGACATCTTTTACATTTTCTGTATCACGAACATCTAGCTTATAAAATAAGCAGTCGATATGGTATTTTTCTTTAATGTTTTGAGCTATTTTTTCTAACTGATCATAGCTCCGGGCTAAAAGGATTGGATATGCGCCTTGCTCTGCAACAAGGTAGGCAATTTTTTCGCCAATCCCGCTCGAAGCCCCAGTAATCACAATTTTCTTTCCTTTAAGTCTAGAATTCATTCGGCCTTTTTCACCTCAAAATTAATCAAATGTGCCTCGGCGTATTTGCGCCAGATTTTTAGGCCCACAGGAAGTGGGTCATAAAGACGTTGCCACAGGATGTGGCGTTCATAGTCTTTGATCTTACGGATCGTATAATTTCATTTAAAAAATCGGGACACCCGCTGGAGGCTTAACATTATTCAATCAGGATTAAGAACTACCTACTTATATAATATACTAATACAAGTATTTAACTAACCATGTTGAGGAATCCTATTGAATAAAGTTAATTGGCGTGATATATATGTTGTCCGTTCACGACTTCTATCGTAATTTCACCAATTTCTTCAAGGAAGTCAAGCTGTCCAACTGTTTCAGATACCGTAAAGAGAGGTTGCTTTAAATATACTTTTGGGAATAACTTAGTACACACCTCAAAGGCAGTCATTGGCTTTTCCTTAATCATTTGTAGAACGTGATATGCACGTTCTTTTTGTGAGACAAATCTCTCTTGAATAAGCTCATGAGGGTTCATAATATCAGCTCCATGCCCCGTTACAACCTTAGACATGTCAAGTGATAGAAGTTTCCGTAAAGAATTATTGTACTGGATTAATGGTCTCGGTCTAGCTGTTTCACCAAATTGTGGTGGCTCAAGCAAGGGATTTGGTGAGATTTTAGCTAAGAGAGTATCTCCTGCAATAAGCATTCCATCCTCTTCGCGGTACAAAACAATATGGCTTTGTGCGTGTCCTGGCGTTTCTAACACTTTAAAGCCTGTCATACCTTCGATGAGATCTCCTTCTTCTATCGTTTTTGTAAGAGATCTACAACAAGAATATGCAAGTTCTTCATCCATATCGATTAAGTTGATAAATGCGGGATCAAGACCTAATTGAAGGAATAACTCTTTATAAAACGGTTCATTCTCTACAAAGAATTGCTTATCCTGACTAATCCATGGCTGATTTTTGGGGTGACCAATAATCGGGATATCTTTATTAAAATAATCGAGAAGCCCTACATGGTCCGGGTGATGATGAGTAATCACAATTTGGTCAATATCTGATGGTGTATAGCCTAACTGAGCAAACTGCTCAATAAAAGATTGCCACGCTTCCTCCGTTTTTGCACCAGCATCTATTAATGTTAAAGCTTCTCCCTTCACAACATACACATTTACATCTCCGACAGCAAAAGGTGTTGGCAGGGTTATTTTAAAAACATCCTTGGTCGTTTTAAGTTTATTCATAGATAAGAAATCTCCTTTGTGCTATATCAATAAAATCGTTACATTTATCCAGTTTTAGTTTACCTTTTTCATCTGATTTTGTCATTATATTCGAATAACTTCTCTATTATGTAACCGAAATTAGGCTCGTTTTACAAAAAGAAGGTATTGACATCCAGATAAAATCAGTTCATAATGACCATTAATATAAATTTCGTAAAGCAATGATTAGGACTAGTAAATCATGTAATGGCAATAAGAGAATGAGATCCACCGGCTGAAAGATCTCATAGCCCACTTCTTGATTGAACCTACCTATGAGCTGTTAGGAAAACCTAACCGTCTCCCCCACGATACGGGTTCGAGTGGAACATCGAAAAAATTAGTTTTTCAAGATGTTAAGTAAGGTGGTACCGCGGATAGCAGACCTATTCCGTCCTTTGACAAGGATGGAGTAGGTCTTTTTATTTGGCTTTATTCGTAAACTTTTTTATTGCTCTTAGATCCGAATATTATTATACATCCAGTGACTTCAGTGGATGGATGGTACGAGATCCTCGAAAATGCTTGCATTTTCTTCGTGCGATGTAGTTTCGAGGAAGCAATTCAACGTCCTGCGGGAATAGCGAGCCAAGCTAGTACCAGGAGTGGAAATCACCCTAGATCTATAAGCAGAAAAATAGCTTTTATTTTTCAATGCACGTTATTAATTACGGAGGGATAGTTATGGAAATGAGACAAAATATCGTGTTTGTTGGAGCCGGATCAATGGCTGAGGCAATGATTTCTGGAATGCTACAAAAGGAGCTCTTCTTACCCAATCAAATTTCTGTAATAAATCGCTCCAATTATGCACGATTAGAAGGTCTAAACAAAGAATATGGTGTAACCATAAGTCAAAACAAACAAGAAACAATTGAAAATGCTGGAGTCATCCTCCTAGCGATAAAGCCTAAGGACGTTGCGGAAGCTGTTTTAGCAATTAAGGATCACGTCAATGAGAACCAACTCATCATCTCTGTCTTAGCGGGAGTATCGACTACAACCATCACCGACTTATTAAACAAAGAAGTTGCCGTAGTCCGCGCTATGCCAAATACATCTGCAACTATTGGAAAATCAGCTACTGCCTTATCTGTGGGAATGTACGCAAACGAAGACCATTTACTCATTGCACGACAATTATTTGAAACAATTGGGATTGTTACAACGGTCGCAGAAAAAGATCTTCATGCAGTCACGGGGCTTTCTGGAAGTGGTCCTGCATATGTATATTATTTAGTGGAAGCGATGGAAAAAGCAGCTGACGATATCGGTCTTGAAAAAGGAATTGCCAAGGAATTAATCCTTCAAACGATTATTGGTGCAGCGGAAATGCTAAAAAATTCACCAAAGCCACCTGCTACTTTGCGAAAAGAAGTAACAAGTCCAGGCGGGACAACCGAAGCAGGTATAAAAGTATTGGAGCAATTTAACTACCAACAAGCAATGGTGTCTTGCATAAAACGTGCTACCACTCGCTCTGCCGAACTTGGTGAAGCTATGCTCCAATCAGTTTCAGAAAAGAATTAAATGTATGATATCAAAGTCAGTAGGATCTTACCAATCCAGAAAAAGTGATTTACTATTGGTAGGATTTTACTGACATTTTTGATATACTATTATTTAGAGTACCGAAATAAATCATGATGGGGAGATTCTATGAGTGCACCGCTTATTAAGGAAACACCACCACAACTAAGTATGACTACAGAAAAAATTTGGACCCGTGATTTTACCCTAATCTGCATATCAAACTTCTTTATTTTTCTCGGCTTTCAGATGACATTGCCGACAATCCCACTATTTGTAGAACATCTTGGAGGTAATGAACAGCTCATTGGATTAGTCGTTGGAATTTTCACCTTTTCCGCACTGTTAATCAGACCCTTCGCTGGCCATCAACTAGAAATAAGAGGACGACGCTTTGTATATTTACTTGGGCTTGCCATTTTCGTCCTATCTGTTGGCACCTACGGAATCATTTCAAGTTTACTCTTTTTATTTTTGTTTCGAATGGTTCAAGGGATTGGCTGGGGCTTTTCAACAACTGCTTCGGGAACCATCGCAACAGACTTAATCCCTGCCAAAAGACGTGGTGAAGGAATGGGCTATTTTGGTCTGTTCGGAAATATCGCACTAGCTTTTGGTCCTTCGTTAGGCCTTACACTTGCTGGTACAATATCCTATACAAAACTCTTTTCCATTTGCGCCATTTTAGGTTTAGTCGCACTCATCCTATCATCTAGAATCCACTATAAAAAAATCGAACCTGTAAAAGAAAATCCAAGAAAATGGGACTTTTATGAAGAAACAGCGCTCCCTCCTTCGATTCTATTATTCTTTATAACTGTTTCATTTGGAGGAATTGCAGCCTTTTTACCTTTATATACTGTACAAAAGGGAATATCCGGGATTGAATGGTATTTTCTTTTATTTGCAGTTGCTCTAATGATTTCCCGAACCTTTGCTGGCCGCCTTTATGATCAGAAGGGACATCGTGCCGTGTTTGTACCAGGTGCTTTTTCAATTGTATTAGCTATGTTACTATTAGCCTGGTTACCTAGTAGTCTTGTCCTTTACATAGCGGCTTTTATGTACGGTTTAGGTTTCGGTGCATTGCAGCCTGCCTTACAAGCATGGGCTGTACAAACGGCTCCTGACAATCGAAAAGGGATGGCAAACGCAACCTTTTTTTCTTCTTTTGATTTAGGAGTGGGGATTGGTGCGATTGCTTTTGGTCAAATCGCCTATTTATTAGGATACCAATCCATTTACATCGCCTCTGCACTATCTGTGTTAATTTCCATTTTGCTTTATTTTACATGGATTGGAAAAAATAATACTACAACTTAAGGGGCAATAGTCCCCTTTTTCCTTTTTCATCTTAAATCCCTTATCGTTTCGAAAAAAATTGGATAAAATGAATCTTAGGGATGGAGGTTGACTTATGAGGAGAATTCTTCTATTTATATCTTTTTTATTTTTCCTATACGCCGGTTGGACAGTATTAGATAAACTAGCTGCAAAAACTGATAATCAATCAGTTTTAAATACTATTACAACTGAAATCGACAGAGTATCTGAATCTGAAGAACTTGCAAATATAAAGAACAAACTGAACGAAGGCATACAATATATCGAAACATTATGGCAAACCTTTGAAGAAAAGGCACCAGAAAATTCGATTATCGACAAAAATAAAGTGAAGAAACCAGAATTAGATACACCAAGTAAACAGGCCTTTTCAATTCACAATATCGAGCTTGGGGAAAGCAAACAGAAAGTAGAAGCAAAACTTGGGGATCCAAAACGAGTGTCTTTAAATGAATATGGAACGAACTGGTATACGTATCATGAAAACTATCAAAATTTTATGTTGGTGGCTTTTGACTCGGAGAATAAAGTTGTAGGTTTATACACAAATCAGGACCTCATCTCATCGACAAAAGGAATCAAGTATGGAACACAAAAACAGGAAGCACTTAATCTACTGGGGGAACCAATGACGCGAATTCAAAAAGGATTTGTGTACTATGAATTTCAACAGGACCGGGACTATGATGTCTTCCACATAGATAACACCTATGTCACCCTTTTTTATGATAAACAGCAGAATAACACGGTGACCTCGATTCAAATTGTTTCAAAAGCTCTAGAGCAAAAAAGAGCCGATTTTTACACAGATGCAAGTGATCAGTTGAAAGAAGGGTTCGAATATCAATTATTTGACCTAACAAATGCATCTAGAGTAAATCATGGACTAGGCGTTCTATCTTGGGATGATCATGTGAAGGAAACGGCTCGAAAGCATAGCTTAGATATGGCGAAAAATGATTATTTTAGCCATACTAATTTACAAGGACAGTCTCCGTTTGATCGAATGATTGAGGATGAAATTTTATTTACCATTGCTGGTGAAAATCTCGCTTATGGACAATTTAGCAGTATTTTTGCCCATGAAGGTTTAATGAACTCAATGGGACATCGAGAAAATATTTTAAAAAAGGAATATAAATATTTAGGTGTGGGAGTCGCCTTTAATACGGAGTCTCACCCCTATTACACTGAAAACTTTTACACAAAATAAGGCATTTCACCTATATCCCTCTCAATTTTTGGTTATCCTACCAAAGAGGTGATTTTGTGAAACTGATACGTTTTTTACTTTTTTTAGGCCTTCTTAGTGGCTTTCACAGTGTAACTCTTGCCGGGCAAAACGATGTTGAATATGGCCCTTTTACAATTATTCAAAAAGAGTATGTTGATTTAGACGGTGATGGTAAGAAGGACATCATTGAGCTTTACGCACGAAAAAATCAATATAACCTTGCGAACGAATGGTCTTTAAAAATCAATGGGGACCAATTAGGAACCTATCATAATAAACAGGATTTATATCAGCTGGCTGAAATGCAGTTTGCAGATGTCATTCAAAACGGGAAACAGGATATTCTCCTCTATTTTCGTTCAATCGGAAGTGGCGGTATCACTGGTCTAACTGTCCTAAGCTATACAGGTGAAAAAGTGGAGGAAATCTATACTGACCCTAATTCTTCAGGATGGTTTGATGAAGCAAAAAAGCGTTATTCAATGAAATACACTGGCGATTATCAGATTGAATTTATAGATAAGCAAAATAGCCTGGAAGCAATCATTCCATTATCAGAAGAGCGCTACCGTGATTTTCCTGATAAAAAAGAACTGCGTGATCGACTTCAAGAAATGGAGACATGGGTAGATCCAGCTTCGGGATATCGTTTCGATAAATTAACCAAAATGAAGCCGCAAGAAATTGTTGCCATCCAGGCTGTTTCCGGAATTGCCCACTATGACATAATCGCTTATCTCGAAACAAGATATATATTTAATAAGCAAAATCAAAAATACATGCCAACGAAAGTGGCACTCATAAGTAAAGAAACAGGAAAGAAATTAGCTGAAGCCCCTGTTAAATAAAGAAAGGCATCGACGAGATAAAGTCGATGCTTATTTTTTTAATATGCATAACTAAAATGATATAATATTTAGTATTACGAAATACATAGGAGGCTTAAATCACATGGAATCAGGATTATTCTCACCCTATACAATTAAAAATGTTACCTTAAAAAATAGAATTGTTATGTCACCGATGTGTATGTATTCCAGTCACAATGAGGATGGGAAGCTTCAGGATTGGCATTATACCCATTATGTTAGCCGTGCTGTTGGTCAGGTAGGGCTCATCATGGTAGAGGCAACCGCAGTAACCCCGCAAGGAAGAATCTCGCCACAGGATTTAGGTATTTGGAGCGACGATCATGTGCCAGGATTAAAAAAGCTAGTTGAAATGATTAAAGCATATGGCTCAAAAACATCCATTCAAATTGCCCATGCCGGACGAAAAGCAACAGTAACAGGAGATATTGTTGCTCCTTCTGCCATTAGATTTAATGAAAGCTACAAAACACCAAAGGAATTATCGATAAATGAAATAAAAGAAACAATCGCTGCATTCAAGGATGGAGCAAGACGCGCAAAAGAAGCTGGCTTTGATATTATTGAGATCCATGGGGCACACGGCTATTTGATAAATGAATTTTTATCTCCACTTTCAAATAAACGTGAAGATGAATATGGCGGGAGTCCCGAAAATCGCTATCGCTTCCTAGAAGAGGTAATCGAAGCTGTTCAAGAGGTATGGGATGGTCCACTATTTGTTCGTGTATCAGCAAATGATTATGCGGAAGGTGGTTTGACTCCTACCGATTATGTACAATATGCAAAACGCATGAAAGACCAAGGTGTGGATCTAATAGATGTCAGCTCTGGTGCTGTTGTTCCAGCAAAAATTGATGCATATCCAGGCTACCAGGTTGGTTATGCAGATAAAATTCGCAATGAAGCCAATATCCCTACTGGCGCAGTTGGTTTGATCACCAAAGCTGTTCAAGCTGAAGAGATATTAAAAAATAATCGGGCTGATTTAATATTTATTGCTCGAGAATTATTACGCGACCCTTATTGGCCAAGAACGGCTGCAAAAGAGCTTGGTGTTTCAATTGATAGTCCAAAACAATACGAACGCGGATGGTAATAATAATTAACAAAAAAATCGACAAGTGCCTTTGCCTTGTCGATTTGTTATATCATGAGAAGTTCCCGGATATCTTCTTCTGTCAATGCCGTTTTTTCCTCAGAATCAATAAGATCCGTAATAAGGTCACGCTTTTTCTCCTGTAATTTATTCATCTTTTCTTCGATTGTGCCGCGTGCAAAAAGCTTAATTACTTGGACTACCTTTTTCTGACCGATTCGGTGGGCACGGTCAGCAGCCTGTTCCTCGACAGCTGGATTCCACCAAAGGTCATATAAAATGACGGTATCCGCTCCTGTCAGATTCAGACCCGTTCCTCCTGCTTTTAAAGAAATTAAAAAGAGTTCTCGTTCTCCAACATTAAAACGTTGACATAATTCCACTCGTTCCTCTGTAGGTGTTTGTCCATCAAGATAGAAATAAGTATACCCCCTACTAGATAATTCCCTACCAATCAGTCCAAGCATTTTCGTAAATTGTGAGAAAATCAAAACTCTCCTTCCAGAAAGTTTGGATTCCTCGATAATTTGTAAAAGTTGCTCAAATTTTGCAGAACTCCCCTTATAACCATCCACAAATAAAGCAGGATGACAACAAATCTGTCTTAGTCTGGTGATTCCAGCAAGGATTCGTATCCGATTCTTTCGTATAGTATCTTTATCAAGATGCTTTAATGTATCATGACGAAGCTTCGCTAAATAGGCAGCGTAAAGCTTCTTTTGTTCTGGTAAAAGTTCAGATGATTCAAGAATTTCAATTTTCTCCGGTAGCTCTGCAAGGACGTCTTCTTTCACACGACGAAGTAAAAATGGGCGAACCTTTCTTGCGATATCTTTCCTTGATAGATGACTATATTCCTTTAACCCCTTAAAAAGCTGTGGAAAAACAACATAGTAAATGGACCAAAGCTCTTCAATTGAATTTTCAACCGGTGTTCCAGTTAATCCAAAACGATGATCTGCTTTTAGTTTTTTAACAGCTCTTGCAGTTTGGGTAACTGGATTTTTAAAGGCTTGAGCCTCATCGAAGAAAACGGTATGGAAGTTAACAGACTCATACCATTTAATATCACGTCTCAATAACGGATAGGATGTGATAAGAACATCCATGTCCTCACATTCTTTTTGTAGAGCTCTTCGCTCATCCTTTTTGCCATCAATTACAATTGCTTGAAGTTCAGGAGCAAATTTCAAGATTTCATGGAGCCAATTGTATGTTAACGATGATGGGCAGACAATGAGAACGGGCTTCTTATTTTCCCGAATCTTTTGAAGCTCAGAAACAATAAAAGCAATACTCTGTACTGTTTTACCCAGTCCCATATCATCCGCAAGTACACCACCAAATCCATAACTTGCGAGAGTTTTCAACCATTTAAAGCCTTGCTTTTGATAATCTCGTAAAATGGTATCTAAATGATGAGGGACTTCTATACTCAAATGACTAGGATTTCGAATGGAATCAAGAAAATGGCGGAATGATTCCTCAGCTGTATAGATTTCATCGTCATCGAACGAATCCAAAAGAGGTAAGGCTTCCATCATTGGCATGTTTAAAGTTGCTTCAAAATCATCGTCCTGAATTGGAACAGCCTTTAAAAATCGCTGAATTTCCTCCATCTCCCTCGTTTCAAGTGAGAGCAATGAACCATTTTTCAAGCGGTAATATTTACGTTTTTCCTCAAGGGCACCTAAAATTTCACGAATTTCTTGGTCTGCAATGCCCTTCATCTCAAATTTAAACTCAAGCCAATTTGTACGTTCTTTTTTTATTTTCACCCTTATTTTCGGATGTTCAGTTTTAGGTAAAATGCGATTTCGAATAGCTGTCGTAGCATAAATCTGACAGTGAGGTTGCAACTTTGGAACGATATGATACAAAAACTCATATTCAAGTTCCTCATTATGCATGTAATACCCACCCTCCGTCTTCGAAAGACCGCTATCATCCATAATTCTTAAAATCTCATCCTCTTTTTCTATATCCCTAATTACCATAGGTCCTGTTGGGATATCACGATTCTCAAGAGGTTGGATGATGGTATTTTCATAGTGAAACTCAAGCCCTGCCAGCAGTTTGTTTCGAAGTCGATCCAAGTAAAGCTTAGCAACAAGTGGAGTTTTCAAAAATTCTTTGGAAATGGCTTGAGACATATGAACGACACCAATTTTTTTCAAGCTGGGTACGATTGTTTTTAGAAAAAATTGAGTTTGTTCCTTTGGAATTGGAATATGATTAGCACCTGGATTTACGAGCATGTTCTTTAAATCAAATAAGCGCTCACAATCTTGTTCAGAAATTTGATAGAGCCGTCCTTCACTTAACACTATATGATAGGATTTTAAAATAATCATTCTGTTAAATCCTTGGATGGTTAATTGATAGTCACTTTCTTGCCCTTCTTCAAATGAAAAATGCAGTGGTGGTGGTCCCTCTTCGATTTGAAGGCCTTCATATGTATTATCTTTGTTTTCCATATAAACAGACGGGCACTTAGATAATAAAGGTACGAGAACTTTCCAGGAAGATGGCGGAATTAACAATATTTCACGAGTTTCCAGATCATCTAACGAGTTTACTTCAAAATAAACTTTTTCATCCTCAGTAACTTTAATCAATTGGTGAAGTAGAGTATCTACTTCATATAAAAAACAATGGAGATTTGGATCATATGAAAATTGTTCAGATATCAAACTAGTCTTTCCTTGTTTGATATTCTCAAGAAAAATACGAATATCATGTACCCCTACCTGTTCAATTCCTATTTCCAATCCAATTAAGACTTGCTCATTCGAAACCTTAACGGGCTTACATATGAATCTAACGTTGAGTACTTCTCTTTTTTCAAAGTGAAGCTGATGGCCACTAGATCGTAACGGCCGATTTGTAAATAATGTCATGAAATCATTAGTCAATTTTTCGTTAGTAGAAGTTTGAATTTCACCGAAAGCTAATGGTTCTTGATTTTGCTGTTCATTTATCGCAATCAAAACGGCAGCAATATGCTGACATTCCTTGTCGAAATTAGCAAGGGATGGACAACTGCATGTAGTCACTAATTTTCCTTGTCTATTTTTTTCAATTGTTACGTGAAAGTCCTCTGCTCCTTTAACAATGGCCTTGCATTTATTTGATCCATATTCAGTTAATAGAACCTTGTTTGTTCGATAAAAAACGTCCCCTCTTTTAAAGGAGACGGTTCCACACATTTCCTTTATCAATTTTTGATTGATTTTGATATCCATGGATTCCGACTCCTTTCTATCCTAGGTTTACTTTTGATTTAGGCCTTGTCCTTTAACAAAATCCTTCATATACATCCGCTTTGGATTTTCAAGCATGTTTGCCATCTGCCCTGTCCATGTATCTGAGCGTTTCCCATTTGTACGTGCTTGATAATAGGCTGAGATAGTTTGGTTGTAGGTACGCAGCTCTTGTTTAAATAAGTCTTCATCCTGGTTATATTCACCTTCATGATAAATATGCTCGAAAGGAAGACGTGGTTTTTTATCAGGCATTTGGGCTGGATAGCCCACCGCAATTCCGAAAAGAGGTATCACAAATTTAGGGATATGTAGGAGTTTGCAAACCTCGTCTAGATTGTTACGCAGTCCACCAATATAGCAAGCACCCAATCCCATTGATTCTGCTGCAAGTACTGCATTTTGAGCAGCCAATGCAGCATCTATTGTAGCGACCATAAATTTCTCTGTACTCTCCAATGAAGTCGATAAGTCCTTTTCCTCCATTTGGCTTATAACCTGGTGACGATGTAGATCTCCACAAAACACAAAGAAATGACCATTCTCGGCAACATAAGCCTGGTTACCAACGATTTCCGCGAGCTTCTTCTTTTTATCTGGATCTTTCACGCCAATTATGGAATAGGCTTGGATAAAACTAGATGTTGAAGCTGCTTGGGCACATTCAACAATCGAACGAATTTGTTCATCTGATAATACTTTTTCTTCAAATTTACGAATCGAACGGTGATTCATAATTGTTTCAATAATGGTATTCATTGTTATATACCTCCAATCTAGTTGTCCTTATTTTTTGTTTGGTTTGATTTTACATCGTATCTTAAGAAATCTGCTGCCATATAAGTCGGCTCAAACACTTGCTGAGCTTCCTCAAGAAGCTTCTGACAATCATCACCTTGATATCTAGAGCTTATATGTGTAAGTATTAATTGTTTGACCTCCGCTTGTTTGGCAACATCCGCCGCCTGAGTTGTGGTAGAGTGAAAATAATCATGAGCTAAATCAGCTTCATTTGAACTAAATGTTGCTTCATGAATAAGTATATCTGCATCCTTTGCAAGTTCAATACTTTCCTTAACATAACGGGTATCACCTAAAATAGTCACTATACGTCCCTTCTTAGGTGGACCAATATATTCCTCTCCATTAATCTGACGTCCATCCTCAAGGATAACTGTTTGTCCTTCTTTAATTTTTTGATAAATAGGCCCAGGTTTAATTCCTTCTTTTGATAGCTTATCCACAAGCAATGTTCCTGGGAGGTCTTTTTCTACAATTCGATACCCATAAGATTGAATTCCATGCTCTAATGTTTTTGCAGTAACACAAAATTGCTCGTCCTCAAAGACTACGCCTTCTTCAATTTCAACGATTTCAAGTGGATATCGAATATGTGTGGTACTTACCTTTATAGAAGTTTCAATAAATTCGTTTATTCCCTTAGGGCCATAAATAGTTAATAAGGACTCTCCTCCTTGAAAGGAGCGACTTCCTAATAACCCTGGCAAACCAAAAATATGGTCACCATGCAAATGAGTGATGAAAATTTTTTCTATTTTCCCTGGTTTTATAGATGTATGTAGGATTTGATGCTGTGTTGCTTCCCCACAATCAAACAACCAGGTGGCCCTACGTTCATCCAGCAATTGTAAAGCAATTGAAGTGACATTCCGCTCTTTTGCGGGTACCCCTGCACCTGTTCCTAAAAATACGACTTCCACTCAGAAATCCTCCAAATAATTTTTAAATTTTTATGATAGTCTTCGTTTATATTCCATTAACTACTATATCATATTCTCCCATTTGTTCTCTAGATAAGCCACTTCAACGACTACTTATAATCGTTTTCGAATATCCATCCCTGGTTAAGGCATACTTTTAAAAGGAGTTTGAAAAATTCATACGAATTAGTTGATTTACTAAACAAAAAAGTATACATTAAATAAATATCACTAAAGCTTTAAGAAGTGGGGGATTTATATGACAAATACAGCACCAAAATCAATCGTGGTTATTTTTGGAGCAACAGGTGATTTGGCAAATCGAAAGCTTTACCCTTCTATATATAACCTTTATACGAAAGGAAAACTCTCTGACAATTTCGCGGTTATCGGGGTGGCAAGACGCCCATTAGAGAATGAAGAATTCCAACAAAACGTAAGAAATTCTGTATCGGGAAGATTTGAGGAAAATCGTGAGGATATCGAGAAGTTCTCAAAACACTTTTACTACCTTCCGTTTAATGTGAATGATCGTGCTTCTTATAAGGAATTAAAAAACCTAGCTGAAAAACTAGATTCAACTTACAAAACAGAAGGTAATAGGATCTTTTATTTAGCAATGGCTCCAGAGTTTTTTGGGACAATCGCAGTCAACATTAAAGCTGAAGAATTAACGGATACAGAAGGTTATACAAGACTTGTAATTGAAAAACCTTTTGGACATAACCTGCCATCTGCAAAGCAATTGAATGAGAAGCTTCGTCATGCTTTCTCAGAGGATGAAATTTACCGAATCGACCATTATTTAGGAAAAGAAATGGTCCAAAATATTGAAGTCATCCGCTTTGCAAATGCAATTTTCGAACCACTTTGGAATAATCGATACATATCAAATATCCAAGTCACATCAAGTGAAGTACTTGGAGTAGAAGATCGCGGCGGCTATTATGAAAAATCAGGCGCTCTCCGAGATATGGTACAAAACCATATGCTTCAAATGGTTGCATTATTAGCGATGGAACCGCCAATTAAATTAAATACCGATGAGATTCGTAGTGAAAAAATAAAAGTATTGCGTGCCCTTCGCCCATTAGAAGAAGAGGATGTAAAAAAATACTTCGTTAGAGGGCAATACGATGCTGGTACGTTAAATGGCAAACAGGTTCCTGGTTACCGAGAAGAGGAAAAAGTAGACCCAGCATCAAATACTGCTACATTTGTTGCCGGTAAACTTCTAATCGACAATTTTAGATGGGCAGGCGTTCCTTTCTATATCCGTACCGGTAAGAGAATGAAGAAAAAATCAACAAAAATTGTAGTTCAATTCAAAGACATTCCGATGGATTTATATTATAAAGAGGAAAATGAGCAACAAAATCCTAACCTGCTTGTCATTAATATCCAGCCTGATGAAGGTATTACACTTTATTTAAATGCAAAAAGACCAGGTCAAAACACAATGACATTACCTGTTAAGCTTGATTATTGCAATAACTGCATTGATGGTATAAACACACCTGAAGCTTATGAAAAGCTAATTTATGACTGTATGATGGGTGATACAACAAACTTTGCTCACTGGGATGAAGTGGCCCTTTCATGGCGCTACGTCGACTCAATTTCAAAGGTTTGGGAAAACCAAATTGCAACTGAATTCCCAAATTATCCATCTGGTTCTAATGGTCCTAAGGCGTCTGATGAACTATTGGCAGAAGATGGATTCCACTGGTGGCCAGTAGAAGACTAAAATGAAAAAAGAGACCCGACTCTATGAGTCGGGTCTCTACTATTTAATCACTCAAGAAGTCTTTCTCAAAACTCGTTCCATGTTCATTATCTCGTGGTTTCTTATCTTTAGGCAGTTTAACCCCTTTTGATAAAATCTCATTCCCGTATTTCCCTTTTAATTCATCAATCACTTTCAGTAAGGGTTCTTTTTTCGCTTCCTTCTCATAAGAAAAAAGATCAAGTTGTTTAAATGCCACTTGTTTCTCAACAAGTTCCTGGGCTGTGACACCTAATAATCGAATGGGTTCCCCGTTCCAATGTTTTGTCCACAAGCGCTTGGCTGCTTTATAAATCTCTTCATCCTGATCAATTGGATTATCTAGTTTCTTACTTCTTGTTACCGTTTTTCGATCAGAATATCGAATCATTAACTGGACATTATTGGATAGCATATCCTTCCTTCTAATACGTGCTCCAACAGAATTCGATAGTCTTTTGATAACACCGAGAAGCTCTTCCTCATCTGTTGAATCATATGGTAATGTTGTCGAATTACCGATGCTTTTGAACTCTGAGATTGCATCAGGGTCAACAAGTCGGTTATCAATTCCGTTTGCTCTTTGCTTAATCCGCTCCCCATTAATTCCTAATAACTGCTTTAATTGAATATCATTGCCCTTAGCAAGGTCTCCAATTGTATGAATATTGATTGTCGCTAATTTTTCTGCAGTTTTCGAACCAACTCCATGCATTTCTCCAACTGGCATGGGCCAGAGAATAATTGGAACATCCCGCTTCCGCAATACAGTGATTCCTAATGGTTTTTTCATATCGGATGCCATTTTCGCTAGAAATTTATTTGGTGCAATTCCAATGCTACAAGGAAGTAGAAGCGTTTTTTGTAAAGTTTCTTGAATGGAAGACGCAATTTCAATCGGCGAACCCTTTTCATAACAGCCCGTTATATCCATATAGCCTTCGTCAATTGAAACTGGTTCAACTAAATCCGTGTATGTGCGCAGGATATCGAACATGGCCAATGAAGCTCTACGGTAGCGTTCAAAGTTTGGTTTACGAACGATAAGGTTTGGACATTTTCGTTTTGCCTCCCATAGTGGCATCGTTGTTTTCACTCCAAAAGCACGAGCCTCATAGCTACAGGTGACAATAATGCCTTTACGCTCTTCTACATTCCCTGCAATCGCTAAAGGCTTCCCCTGTAAAGAAGGATCATAGGCAACCTCGACTGATGCATAGAAGCTATTCATGTCCACATGTAAAATAACCTTCCCATTTTTCGGATACATTTCTTTCATGATTTGCACTTCCTACTAATAATCCATAAATATAGTTTATCATAGAAAAAGCCACCTATTCTATTGGTGACTTTGAATGTGATCCTCAATCATATCAAATCCTTCAAGACTATCAAACAGATTATCCGCATCGAGTAAAGTAATCAATCGATTCTCAAGGGACGCAACTCCTGTTATGTACGGGGAAAGCTGGTAGGTTAAACTTATTTGTTTCAATTGAGTTTTGGGGATATCCATTATTTCTATCGCATCGTCGACAAGCAATCCTACTGATAATGAATCTGTTTGGGTAACGATAATCTTCGTTTTATCTGTATGGGTTGTTGGTATATTAAATAAAATAATTCCTGCATCAACAATCGGAATGAGTTGATCCCGAATCGTTAACATACCTAGCAAAAATGTTGGCATTTGCGGAATAGCGTTTAACTTTTGAGCTCTTTCTATCGAAATGACTTTTAAAACAGGAATGCCAAATTCCTCATTCCCTGATGAAAATACAACGACTTTTTGATCTACCATCAAACACTCACCTCTACCTAATGCGCCTTGGCCTAATTGCGTCCGATTTATCCGGCCCACAGGAAGTGGGTCATAAAGACGTTGCCACAGGATGTGACGTTCTTTGTCTTTGCTCTTTCAGATTGAAAAGCTTCCTCTGAAAAAATCGTGGCATCCGCCGGAGGCATTGACTTTAGTCAGCCGGAGGGTTGTACCCTGGCTGAATATGTTAACAACAATCTATGTTCTATATCTATCATACTTTACCTATTATCGAAAGGAAATAAAAAAGTGAAACTCCTCAACCAAGAGAGAATTCCACTTTTTTAGTACGTTATTTTGCAACTTCTTCAACAATCGCAACGATAAGTTCTGCAGTTTTGACTAGTTCTTCTACTGGCATTTTTTCATTTGTTGTGTGAATTTCTTCATATCCTACAGCAAGATTAACAGTAGGGATGCCATGTCCTGCGATAACATTGGCATCACTGCCTCCACCGCTTTTTTGGAGCGCGCTTTGACGACCAATTTTTGCTACAGCTCGTTTTGCAACCTCGACAACATGGTCCCCATCTGCAAATTTGAATCCTGGATACATAACCGTAATTTCAACCTCAGCTCTACCACCCATATCGGCTGCAACAGATTCAAAAGCTGCTTTCATTTTCTGAACTTGTGCTTCCATCTTTTCTGTCACTAAAGAACGTGCCTCAGCTAAAATTTCAACATGGTCACAAACAATATTTGTTTGTGTGCCCCCTTCAAAACGCCCAATATTAGCAGTCGTTTCTTCATCGATTCGTCCTAGAGGCATTTTGGCAATGGCTTTTGCTGCCATTGTAATTGCAGAAACACCTTTTTCAGGTGCGACACCTGCATGAGCTGTTTTTCCGATGATTGTTGCTCTTACCTTAGCTTGTGTAGGTGCAGCAACAACAATATCTCCAACTTTTCCGTCACTATCAAGTGCATATCCGTATTTGGCAGTAATCATCGAGCGGTCTAATGCTTTAGCGCCGACAAGACCAGATTCCTCACCTACAGTAATAATAAATTCGATTGTACCGTGCGGAATTTGATTTTCTTTTAGAACACGGATTGCTTCAAACATAGCAGCAAGACCTGCTTTATCATCTGCGCCTAAAATCGTTGTTCCGTCAGAAACAATATAACCATCCTTGATAGAAGGTTTAATTCCTTTACCAGGGACAACTGTATCCATATGAGAAGTAAAGTAAATCGGATCCACATCATTTTTTGTGGCTTCAAGAGTACATATTAAATTCCCTGCACCATGTCCTGTTTGGCTAGTGGTATCATCCTCTACAACGTGTACACCTAACGCAGTGAATTTATCTTTTAGAACCTTCGCAATTTCTGTTTCGAATTTTGTTTCTGAGTCTACTTGTACGAGCTCTAAAAACTCATTAACAAGTCTGTCCTGATTAATCATACTATGTACCTCCAAGATGAATAGGTTAATGAATAAGTTAATAATTTTAGCCTATCATATTATCTCCAAAAATCAAATTGTTGAATTATAACGGAATATTCCCATGCTTCTTATTAGGGCGAGTTTCTTTTTTGTTTCGTAGCATTTCTAAGGCTTGGATGATTTTAATTCTTGTTTCTCGAGGATCGATGACGTCGTCCACCATCCCTTGGCTTGCTGCTACATATGGATTGGCAAATTTTTCGCGATACTCTTCGATCTTTTGCGCACGTGTCTGTTCAGGATTATCACTATCGTTGATTTCACGTGCAAAAATAATATTAGCTGCGCCCTGAGGACCCATTACTGCAATTTCAGCATTAGGCCATGCGAAAACTAAATCAGCACCAATTGATTTACTGTTTAGTGCGACATATGCCCCTCCATATGCCTTTCTAAGAATGACAGTTAACTTAGGTACCGTTGCTTCTGAGTAGGCATATAAAATCTTTGCTCCGTGGCGGATAATTCCTCCATGTTCTTGTTTTACCCCTGGGAAGAACCCTGTCACATCCTCAAATGTAATAAGTGGGATATTGAAGGAATCACAAAAACGAATGAATCGTGAGGCTTTATCAGATGAATCAATATCAAGTCCACCTGCCATGTATTTAGGTTGGTTACATACTAACCCTACAACTTCCCCTTTTACTCTTGCAAACCCGACAACAATATTCTTCGCAAAATCTTTATGAACCTCCATAAATGTATCGGCATCGACTACTTGCTCGATCACTTTTCGAACATCATAGGGTCTGACTGCATCGAATGGAATGATTTCTGTTAAGTCGGGTCTATAATCATCGTTATCCTCAACTGGTAGTATTGGAGCCTTTTCTTCATTATTTTGGGGAAGATAGCTCACTAAAGCCCTCACCTGTTGTAATACCTCTTCTTCGGTCTTACCTGAAAAATGGGCGTTCCCACTAATCGAATTATGTACGTTTGCCCCACCTAAATCCTCCGAGCTTATTTTCTCACCCGTTACAGTTTCAATAACTTTCGGCCCTGTAATAAACATTTGAGACGTCTTTTCAACCATGAATACAAAATCAGTAATCGCAGGAGAATACACCGCACCACCCGCACAAGGTCCCATAATCACCGATATTTGAGGGATAACTCCAGAGTATATTGCATTCCGATAAAAAATGTGACCATATCCATCAAGAGAAACGACTCCCTCTTGGATTCTTGCACCACCCGAATCATTTAGGCCAATGAAAGGTGCCCCATTTTTAGCAGCTAGATCCATCACATTTGCGATTTTCTTTGCATGCATTTCTCCCAGTGCACCACCAAACACCGTAAAATCCTGTGAAAACAAATAGACCGGTCTGCCATTTATTTTTCCGTAGCCTGTTACAACCCCGTCCCCAGGTCCTTTTTTATCTTCTAAGCCAAAGTCTGTGCTGCGGTGTTCAATAAAAGGATTTAATTCTACAAAAGTTCCTTTATCAAGTAATAAGTCGATTCGTTCTCGTGCAGTTAATTTTCCTTTTTCATGTTGTTTGTCTATTTTTTCATCTCCGCCACCTAATTCAACTTCACGACGGCGATCGTATAGTTCATTAATTTTTTCATAAATATCTATCATTTGTTCGTTTCCCCTTTACTAGGTTTCTCACAAAGCTCATATAAGACACTACCTGTTGATTTTGGATGCATAAATGCAATTTTTGCACCGCCTGCACCTAGCTTTGGCTCATCAGCAAGCATTCGAATACCATTTTCCTTCATATCTTGGATGCGGTCTTCAATCGATGACACACCTAAGGCAACGTGATGAATTCCTTCGCCACGTTTTTCTATAAATTTGGCAATTGGACTTTCTGGTGAAAGAGGCTCCAATAGTTCAAGCTTCGATTCTCCAATATTAATGAAAGCAACTTTTACGTTCTCTGATTCTACTTCTTCAATGCCTTCTAATTGGAGATTAAGAATATTTGTGTAAAATGGGAGGGAATTTTCAATCGATGAGACAGCAATTCCAATATGGTCTATTTTTTTTATCATGTTTTCACTCCTCAAGCGAGCGCTCGCTCAATAATTGTAAGCGTTTCATATAATAACTATATTGTAGCACGAACTCATTATAAATTGTGTATTTTCAGTTATAATGAATAATACATAATGGTTGTCCAAGTTGGTTTTTCAAGGTAAAATATTTATAAATAAGTATGTAAGCAGAAGGGAGTAAGTGACATGTCCCGTAAAACACAAAAGATTGTTGTATATTTAATGATTGGAGTAATGCTAATTACTACCCTCTTAGCAGGCGTAGGTATGTGGTTTTAATTCAAACATTTAAGTGATGCATGTTTTTTTTACAACGTGGAGGTGACCATTTTGGTCACCTTTAAACGTTAGAATATTAGGTTGGCAACCCCTTGAATAGTCTTTTTATAATTAAATACTCTTCCATTTCTTTAATAAATTGAAAGAGTGCAGCTCTTGTTTCAAACTCCTCTCGGGTTACTGGCAATGGCATCTCTCTAAACTCTTTCCGCATAGATTCTAACTTCTTCAAAAATACAATAGCCGTGTTTCCAGGATGAATGGACTGGCTTACCTCCATAATAAAATCGGCAACCATCTTCCCCTGCTCCACCGACTGAGTCATTGAAGTAATAGTAGGTAACATTCTTTGCAGAATCTCGAACTGCCTTTCTCGCATTTCGAAATAGGTATAATATAAATTTTCATCCCTCATTAAATTATTTTCAACATCTCTATATGCAATGTTTTTCGCTTTTTTTAATAATTCCTCAACAGCTGTTATCTCCCGACCGTCCCAAATACTATCGCCTGTTCGAAGATAATGAACCATTTCGTTTAAAATATTTCCAAATAGAATTTCAATTTCTTGTTGGTATGCCTTAAGTTGCTTGTCAACACTTGGCATATATAGATTTACAAGTAGCGCAACACCAATACCAATGATAATTAACCCTAGCTCATTAATAATTAAATTTAATGTTACATTACCCGCTGAAAATATATGTAAAATAATAACGATACTTGTTACGATTCCATCTTTTGCTTTTAGAATAACGACAGTAGGGATAAAAAGTAGCAGTAATAACCCAATGGTTAATGGATGATAGCCTATACCCTCGAAAAATACAGACGAAAATATGATTCCAACTACACACGCAACAAATCGCTCCCATGAACTTTCCAACGATTTTTTTCTTGTTACTTTAATACATAAAATCGTTAGAATTCCAGCAGATGCAAAACTATCTAGTCCAATTAGTTTTGCGATTGATATAGATATTGTTGTACCTATAGCTGTTTTTAACGTTCTATAACCTATTTTGAACATAAATCGGCTCCTAAAAATCCATAATAAATTTATTATATTGTTAAATAGAGGAAAAACAAAACACATTTACTAATCTTACTATACTTAATAAACGAAAAAAAGAATGATCACGTTGATCATTCTTTTTATAGAACCTTTTCTAAGAAGTCCTGCGCACGTTTGCTATTTGGATTTGTGAAAAACTCATTTGGAGTTGTTTCTTCAACGATGACTCCATCATCCATAAAGAGTACCTTATCTGCTACTTCGCGAGCAAAGCCCATTTCGTGGGTAACAATTAACATCGTCATCCCTGTATGAGCCAATCCTTTCATAACAGTAAGAACCTCTTTGACCATCTCAGGATCAAGTGCTGAAGTTGGCTCGTCGAATAACATTATTTCAGGTTCCATGGCTAACGCTCTTGCAATTGCTACCCTTTGTTTTTGACCACCAGAAAGGCGATTTGGATATTCATTGGCCTTTTCTGATAAGCCAACCTGTTTTAACAATTCCATAGCCTTACTTTCCGCCTCATTTTTGGAAAGCCCTCTTACCTTCATTGGTGCATATGTTAGATTTTGTAGGACTGTCTTATGTGGGAACAGGTGGAAATGCTGGAACACCATTCCGATATGCTCACGAACCTTCGTAATATTCGTTTTTGAATTTGTGATCTCATCTTGACCAACCCAAATCTGTCCCTGTGTCGGTTTTTCAAGTAAATTTAAACATCTAAGAAATGTGGATTTTCCAGACCCAGAAGGACCAATAATCGCTACAACCTCTCCTTGTTTAAAGGTGGTCGTAATCCCTTTTAACACATTCAGTTTGCCAAAAGATTTATGAAGACCTTCTACTCTGATATGATCATTACTCACTACGACGCAACCTCCTCTCAAGTCTTCCGCCTAGGAATGTGAGGATTGTAACGATAATCCAATAGACTAGACCAGCAATTAATAATGGTTCAAAATAGCGGAATGTGTTTGCTCCGACAACTTGAGCCCGTCTCATAATATCCAATAATCCAATTGTACTTACAATTGCAGATTCCTTCGTTAAGGTAATAAATTCATTTAAAAGTGCTGGTAAAATATTTTTGACTGCTTGTGGCAGGATAATATCTAACATCATTGGTCGGTACGAAATTCCAAGCGCTTCTGCGGCTTCTTGTTGGCCTTTGTCGACTGCCTGAATACCAGCTCTAATAATTTCAGAAATATATGCACCTGAATTTAATCCGAACGCCAAAACTCCTGCTACAAATTTATCAATATCATATTGAAATAGCTGTGGAACTGCAAAATAAATTAGAACCAATTGAAGGATAAGTGGTGTACCTCTAAAAATAGAAGTGTAAATATCCGCAAACCACTTTAAAAATGAAACTTTGCTTATTTTAAAAACCGCTAATATTGTCCCGAGAATTAAACCTAAAATTGCCGATACTAGTGCAAATGAAACCGTAATACCGATTCCTTCTAGTATAAACGGAATTGAAGGCAGGATTCCGGAGAAATCAATATCCAAACCCATGCCTTACACCTCATTTCTACCAAAAATTTTGACCTATTCTTCTATCCATTGTTTCTGAAGTTTCTCTAATTCGCCGTTCTCTTTCATCTCTTCTAATACTTTATTAAATTCATCTACTAGCGCATCACCTTTTGCAAATGCAATCGCCATACCTGGTGAAGCCTCAGTAGGGTCGTCGAATCCAGCTAGGTCTAGTTCTTCAATGAATCCTACAGCAACAGTTTTATCTAAATATACTGCATCGATTCTACCTGCTTTTAACTCTTGAATTAGTTCTGGCGCTTTATTTAATGCTGAGAATTCAATATTTTTTAGTGTTTCTTCTTTAATTTTTTTAGCCCCTTCTTCTTGAATGGTACCTAATTGAACTCCAATAGTTTTACCATCCAAATCTTCAAAAGCTTTAATATCTGAATCCTTTAAAGTAACAAACATTTCTCCTGATTTATGGTATTCATTCGAGAAATCAACGTTTTTCTTACGTTCTTCCGTTGCTGACATACCAGAAATGATAAAATCAAGACGTTCTGATTGTAATGCACTTATTAGTCCACCGAAATCCATATTTTCGATTTTAAGCTCATAACCTAGTTTATCCGCGATTGCGTTTGCTAAATCAATATCAAACCCAACATATTCTCCTGTTGCTGCATCAATTGTTTCAAATGGCGGGAAATCTGCAGACGTTCCCATTGTTAAAACCTTTTTCTCATCTTTTCCTTCTTCAGATCCAGTTGCATTGTCATCACTTGTCCCACATGCTGCTAAAAATGCAATTGATAAAATAGTAAACAATGTTACTAGTAAAAACTTTTTCATTATGTTTTCCCCCTATGTCATTTGTTTATAATTATTCGATAGAATGTATTTTAACACATCTGCATAAATATACAATATGTTTTTTAAAAATAATAATTGATTAATAATTCTATTATTTTTTCGAACGTATTATTATTCTGCTTATATTGAGCATTAGGGGATTATTCACACGGAAAAGCCGTTCCAATAAATCAAGCTAATCACTTTACTAATATAAACAATTAAAGTAGAAAAGCAATAAAGAATCAACAATCTTATGCATACAATTTAATTATTTCAAAAAAAAGAAGCCCTTAAGGCTTCTTATACTTCTTCACAATATTCTTCAAAAGAATCCTGTAATTTATTGATTACATCCATTGGTTCATGTCCTTCAATTTCGTGACGCTCAATCATTCTTACAACCTTACCATCTTTTAATAATGCAAATGATGGTGATGATGGCGGATAACCCTCAAAATAGGATCTTGCTTTTTCAGTTGCAGCTTTATCTTGACCAGCAAACACGGTCACTAATTGATCTGGGCGCTTATCATAATGGATTGAATGTGCTGCCGCTGGTCTTGCGATTCCACCTGCACAACCACAAACTGAGTTAACCATTACTAAGGTAGTACCTTTTTTGCTTAGTGCTGCCTCAACCTCTTCAGGTGTTTTTAACTCTTGGTAGCCAGCTTCCGAAATTTCTTTACGAGCTGTTGTTACTATATCATTCATAAACAGATTGAAATCTACTTCCATCTAAAACACTCCTCCACAAAGAAAATTATATTGCCTTCTTTAATAATATCAATTTACAACATGTTTTTACAAACGAAAATGCTTTGATTAAAATATCAATAGAACGTTTAAAATTACATTATTCGGGTATTCTATAAATACATCTAGATCATACCCCTAAACTCCCTAGATGGAAGGAAAGCAATATTTTGCTCTCCTTCTTTTTTTATGCTTCATATAGCTGAATTAATTCTTTCACAGCCGATGTTACATTTAAATCCCCCTGGACAACCTTATTTTCTAAAATGGGAAGTTGTGTTTTGATCGACGGATGATTAAAGAAGCTTGCTTCAAGATAATCTTTAATCATCGCATTTATCCAATGCTTCGTTTGAGAATTCCTCCGCTCTGTAAAAACACCAGATTCTTTCGTCGTCTTAACAAACCGTTGGATAATTTTCCACATCTCTTCCATACCTTCATGATAAAGTGCTGAAGCTGTATACGCCTTTGATGACCAACCCTTCGTTGAAGGCTGAAGATAGTGGAGAATCCGATTGTACTCTCCGCGCGCTACCTTGGCCTTCTGTCTATTGTCACCATCGGCTTTATTGATTAATAATGCATCAGCTAGCTCCATGACCCCTTTTTTCATGCCTTGTAATTCATCTCCTGCACCTGTCAAAACGAGAAGAAGGAAAAAATCTACCATACTTCTTACAACCACTTCACTTTGACCTACACCAATTGTCTCTACCAAAATCACATCAAAACCCGCTGCTTCGCAAAGTAAGATCGTTTCTCTTGTTTTTCGATGAACCCCACCAAGGGTCCCCCCTGAAGGTGATGGACGAATAAATGCTTTCTTATTTCGGGCAAGTGTCTCCATTCTCGTCTTATCCCCGAGAATACTTCCACCTGTAATACTGCTACTTGGGTCTACGGCTAAAACGGCTACACGATGCCCCTGTTCACATAAATACGAACCGAAACTCTCAATGAACGTACTTTTCCCCGCACCTGGTACCCCTGTTATACCAATCCTGACGGAGTTACCAGTATGGGGTAGAATTTCATTGATAACAGCCTGTGCCTGATCTTGATGACGGTTTGCATTACTTTCAACAAGGGTAATCGCTTGTGCAAGAATTGCCCGATTACCTTCTCGGATTCCTTGCACAAACTCTTCAATTGAACGCTCTTTCTTTTTCACAAATGTACGTTTTTCAGAGGGACTATCTTGCTCTTTTCCCTTCACGATTTCGGTTGTAAAACCATCAGAGGCATTTTCTGGCACCCACTCAGGACGATTTTTCTTGTCATTCATCGCTCTCTTCCTCATAACCTAAACGATGATAGATCTCCTCGATGACGGTTTGGGCGGCAACCGGTATAACTGTACCAGGTCCAAAAATAGCAGCAGCTCCTTGTTCTTTCAAGTACTCATAATCCTGTGCTGGGATGACACCGCCCACAATTACAATAATATCCTCACGTCCCAGTTTTCTTAGCTCTTCTATAAGCTGTGGGAGTAATGTTTTGTGGCCCGCAGCAAGAGAGCTCATTCCAACTACATGTACATCATTCTCCACTGCTTGTAGGGCTGTTTCTGCTGGTGTTTGGAATAACGGGCCGATATCCACATCAAAGCCAAGATCTGCAAAGGCAGTAGCAATTACTTTAGCTCCCCGGTCATGTCCATCCTGACCCATTTTTGCAATCAGGATTCTTGGGCGTCTTCCCTCATTCTCCATAAACTCATCCGTCATATGTTTAACATTCATTATCTCTTCCTCATTTGAATATTCAGAGCTATAGATTCCACTAATCGAACGAATAACAGCTTTATGTCTTTGTGATGCTTTTTCAACTGCTTTTGAAATTTCTCCCAAAGTCGCACGAACACGAGCCGCATTCACCGCTAGCTCCAACAAATTTCCGTCACCTGTTGCCACTGCGTTTGTAATAGCAGCTAATGCCTCATCGACTTTTTTGTCATCACGAGAGGCTTTTAACTCATTCAGTCTCTCAATTTGTTTCAAGCGAACTGCCGTATTATCAATATCTAAAATATCAATGGGGTCTTCTTTTTGTAATCGATATTTATTCACACCAATAATAGTCTCTTTGCCAGAATCAATTCTTGCCTGGCGTCTAGCGGAAGCCTCCTCAATTCTCATTTTTGGAAGACCTGTTTCAATAGCTTTTGTCATTCCACCAAGTTCCTCAATTTCCTCAATATGCTTCCACGCTCTATCCATAAGCTCCTTGGTTAAGGATTCAACATAATAGGATCCTCCCCACGGATCAATTACATTACAAATCCCGGTTTCATCTTGTAAATATAATTGCGTGTTTCGAGCGATTCGGGCAGAGAAATCAGTTGGAAGGGCAATCGCCTCATCAAGTGCATTTGTATGCAAGGATTGGGTATGACCAGAGACAGCTGCCAATGCTTCAATACATGTTCTTGTCACATTATTATATGGGTCTTGCTCTGTTAAGCTCCATCCTGAAGTTTGTGAATGTGTTCTTAATGCAAGTGATTTTGGATTTTTCGGATTGAAGGCCTTCATCATTTGCGCCCAAATGAGTCGAGCCGCTCTCATCTTTGCTACCTCCATAAAATAATTCATGCCGATTGCCCAGAAAAAAGACAATCGAGGTGCAAAGGAATCAATATCTATCCCTTTTTTAATTCCTGTTCGTACATATTCCAACCCATCTGCAAGGGTATATGCTAACTCAAGGTCTGCTGGTGCACCTGCTTCTTGCATATGATATCCAGAAATACTAATGCTATTGAACTTCGGCATCTTGTTAGACGTGTACTCAAAAATATCGGAAATAATTCTCATCGAAGTTTCCGGTGGGTAAATATACGTATTTCTAACCATATATTCTTTTAATATATCATTCTGAATCGTACCTGATAATTTTTCAGGAGGAACCCCCTGCTCCTCTGCTGTAACAATATAGAAAGCCATGATTGGAAGAACCGCACCATTCATCGTCATCGAAACACTCATTTGATCGAGTGGAATCCCATCAAATAATGTTTTCATATCAAGAATCGAGTCAATCGCCACTCCAGCTTTACCAACATCACCAACAACACGAGGGTGGTCTGAATCATATCCACGATGAGTAGCTAAGTCAAATGCAACAGAAAGTCCTTTTTGCCCCATTGCAAGATTTCGGCGGTAAAAAGCATTACTTTCCTCTGCTGTGGAAAATCCTGCATACTGTCGAACTGTCCATGGGCGATTAACATACATCGTTGGATATGGTCCACGTAGAAATGGAGGAAGACCTGGCATATAATCAAGATGGGTTAGCCCCTCCAAATCCTTTTCTGTATATAAAGGTTTTATTGCAATTTGTTCGTTTGTCTCAAATAGTAAATCCTCAATAGATTGATTGATTTCTTCTTCTACTCTCTTTGTCCACTGTTCAGGAGTAGAGGGTAGATCCGACTTCTTTAATTTTATTTTTGAAAGATCAAGTCTTTTAGCCATGTTACTTCACCCCCAACTCTTGTTGTAATTGATGTAAAAACTCAAAACAATTTGTGCCCATATGAATAAAACCACTGATTCCTGTATTTAGAAATTGTGCCTCATCTTCTGGTTTTCCTGCTATAAAGAAACGATAGTCTTGGTTGAATTCCTTGAGTTCACTACATATCCTCATTGTCATTTCTTTGTATGATTCGTCCTTCCCACAGAATACAAAAGTTGTCAGATTCATAGCCTTTGCACCTGCAATAGCATCCTCAACTTTCAGATACCCATCATTTTTCAAAAGTTGGAAACCTCCTGCTTCAAAGAACCCAGTAATGAAGTCTGCTCTTGGTTTATGTTCAGGAATTGGACCTAAATTAATTAAACCAACCTTAGGACGTTCACCAGTAGCTCGCAGATAATCCTCTGAAGCTTTTCTCAGTAGTTCAAAGCTTTCCGAAATTCTTACTGATGGGATTGGATTGATGAAAGAGGATGACGCTGAGCTTTGCTTTTTGTCTTTTTGCACTATTTGACCAATCGATGTCTCTTGAATATTCGCATACATATTCGTGCCGACAATTTTATCTCTTCGAAGGTTCACATTTTTTTGTCTTTCCGATAATACTGTTGAGATACTTTCTTGAACACTTCCAGATTTTAAAGCTTCAAGCATTCCACCCTGTGACTCAATTTCTTTTAATAGCTTCCATGCGCTCTCTGCCAATTCGTTTGTTAATGCTTCGACATACCAGGACCCACCTGCAGGGTCAATCACCCTATTTAAGAAGGACTCCTTGTGAAGAATCGCTTGTGTGTTTCTTGCAATTCTTCTCGAAAAAGAATCCGACCTTTTGATTGGTTCATCAAATGCAGAAACGTGTAGACTATCGATTCCACCAACAATTGCAGAAAAAGCTTCTAAAGTAGACCGTAGCATATTCACATATGGGTCGTGAATTGTTTTTGTAAATGCTGATGTTCTTGCATGGATATGCATTTTTGAGGATTCTTCATTTCCTCCGTACGCTTCAATAACTGTCGACCAAATCATCCTTGCAGCTCTTATTTTGGCAATTTCCATAAATACATTTGAACCAATTGAAAACGTAAATGTCATTCGTTGTGCTATTTCATCAATTGAATGCTTTCTATCGAGTAATTCGGATATATATTCAATCCCAGTCCCAATAGTATAAGCAAGTTCTTGTACCGCATTTGCGCCACCATTATGATATGATGACCCTTTGACAAGAATCGTTCTTAAATTGGGTTGTTTCTCTGTGGCCCATTTTACCGATTCTGATAATTGTTCATAAGCAACTTCAAGTTTTGAAGGAAACTGACCATTCTCGACTAATACCGCTAGTGGGTCCATTCCGATTGTCCCTGTCAGAGAATCTTCTTTTGCATAAGCTTCAATCAATGATAAAAAAGGTAATAAATCAGTTTGTGCATCAATTAATACGGGTGTATTTGATAACGAGATGCCATGAAAGGCTTTTTTCATATCATTTTCGTTATGTATGGCCAGCCCGTCACTCGAGTTATTCTCGGTTCGCAATGTAAAATGGATCATCGTTTGCCCATTTTGAAGTGCTTCCTTTAATGCATTATTGAATTCTTCAGGCGTTTGTATATCTATTTCCTGACTCACATGCCATGGATTGTTCACGTATCCAGTAGGTTTTGAACCACGCACTTTTGAGCCTTCCCCAGGCATATCTTTTAGAAACGCTATATGCTGAATGTCTTCCTTTGTATAAATAGGTTTCAGTGTAATTTTTTCATATGTTTTTTTATGTAATTTTTCAAGAGGCTTTCCTTTTAATGATTTTTCTGCTTCCTGTTTCCATGTCTCATAATCTATGGATGGGAAGGTAATATCTTGGTATTTTTTCGATTTATTCGTCACAAGGATTCCCCTACCTTCGTAATCGTTTTCAACTATAATTTTAGTATATCTAATAGGATGTCGCAATGAATAGATAAAAGAAAAAAGACACTGCCTAAGCAATGTCTTTAGTAAATAGATGTATTTTCTTTCGTGGTAGTTTCAATGATTTCTTTGACCCGTGCTAAGAAACGACCTGCAATTAGTCCGTCTAACACACGATGGTCAAGAGACATACAAAGATTCACCATATCACGAACAGCAATCATTCCATTAATGATTACTGGTCGTTGCACGATTGATTCAACCTGTAGTATAGCTGCTTGTGGATAATTGATAATCCCCATTGACTGGATTGAACCAAATGAACCTGTATTATTCACTGTGAAGGTACCGCCCTGCATATCGTCAGCAGAAAGCTTCCCAGCTCGAACCTTTGTTGCAAGTTCAGTAATTTCCCTTGCAATCCCTTTAATTGATTTTTCGTCCGCATGCTTAATAACTGGAACAAATAGAGCATCTTCTGTGGCAACCGCAATGGAAATATTAATATCCTTTTTCTGAATAATTTTATCTCCTGCCCACATTGAATTTATTTGTGGGAATTCCTTAAGCGCTTGAGCGACTGCTTTTACGAAAAACGCAAAGAATGTAAGATTAAACCCTTCCTTTTGTTTAAAATCATTTTTAATAGAATTTCTGTATGCAACCATATTGGTAGCATCCACTTCAATCATTGTCCATGCATGTGGTGCTTCATGTTTACTACGTAGCATATTTGCCGCAATCGCTTTACGCACCCCCGTTACTGGTATTTCAACATCACCAACGGCAACCGGTATGTTAGATGGTGACGCAGGCCGACTAGTTTGTGGACTAGCAACAGGTTGGCTAGTAGGTTTAGACTCTACTGTTTCTACTTGCTGACCAGGTGTAGGTATCTGACCAGACTCAATCAACTTTTGGAGATCCTTACGTGTTATTCTACCGCTCGCTCCAGTTCCTTTTACTTGAGTTAGATCGATATTATGTTCCTGTGAAAGCTTTAGAACGGCCGGTGAATAGCGTAATTTTTGGGAAGTATCACTCTGCACTGCCACTACATTTGTAGCTTTTTCAGTAGTGTCTTCTTTGTCAGTGCTGGGGGTTGACTTCTGATCAGTTTCACTTCCTGCTGTTTCAATCACACAGATTACTTCACCGACTGCTAGAGTTTCTCCTTCTTCCGCAATAAGCTCTTTTATTGTTCCTGAAAACGAGGAAGGTACCTCTGCATTCACTTTATCCGTCATTACCTCAGCTAATGGATCATATTTGTTTACTGTATCTCCAACTTCAACAAGCCATTTACTAATGGTGCCCTCGGTTACACTCTCACCGAGTTGGGGCATTGTTATTTTTTCAGTCGCCAATCATGAAACCTCCTCAATTAAGCAGAATAATATTCTGCGCAAATTTAGAATTCCGCAAGCTCTCTCATTGCTTTTTCGACTTTATCCGGGTTCACCATGAAGAATTTTTCCATTGTTGGTGCGTATGGCATGGCAGGTACTTCTGGACCAGCAAGTCGCTTAATTGGTGCATCTAAATCAAATAAACAATTTTCAGCAATGATTGCGGAAACTTCACTTATTATACTTCCTTCTTTATTGTCTTCTGTTAACAGTAAGACTTTGCCCGTCTTAGAAGCTGCTTCAATAATGGCTTCTTTATCAAGCGGATATACGGTACGCAAATCAAGAATATGGGCTTGAATTCCATCCTTTGCAAGACGCTCTGCAGCCTGCAAAGCAAAGTGCACACACAAGCCATACGTAATAACCGTAATATCGTCACCCTCACGCTTCACATCTGCTTTACCAATTGGCAGTACATAGTCATCATCTGGTACTTCGCCTTTAATTAAGCGATAGGCACGTTTATGTTCGAAAAATAAAACTGGGTCTTCATCACGAATAGCTGCCTTTAACAATCCTTTAACATCATAAGGGGTAGATGGCATCACAATTTTCAAGCCGGGTTGGTTTGCAAAAACCGCTTCAACGGATTGCGAATGATAAAGTGCACCATGGACTCCACCACCATACGGAGCACGAATTGTGATTGGACAACTCCAATCATTGTTCGAACGATATCGTATTTTAGCTGCTTCAGAAATGATTTGATTGACTGCAGGCATTATAAAATCTGCAAATTGCATTTCAGCAATAGGTCTCATTCCATACATTGCTGCACCAATTCCAACACCTGCAATGGCTGACTCAGCTAAAGGGGTGTCAATTACCCGTTGCTCCCCAAATTTTTCATATAGTCCATTTGTCGCCTTAAATACTCCACCTTTTTTTCCTACATCCTCACCCATTATAAAGACTTTAGGATCTCGTTCCATTTCTTCACGAATTGCCATTGTTACGGCATCAATATATGAAATTACAGGCATTCTTTTTCCCCCTTACTGTTCAGCGTAAACATATTTTAGAGCATGCTCTGGCTCCGCGTATGGAGCATTTTCTGCATAGTCTGTTGCTTCGTTAACAAGCTTCGCAATACGGTCTACGATTTCCTGTTCTTTTTCCTTATCTAGAACTCCTACTTCCTTTAAATAAGCCGCAAAAGAGAGGATTGGATCATTCTTCTTTGCTTCCGCCACTTCTTCCTGCTCACGATATGCACGATCATCATCATCAGATGAGTGTGCAGTCAGACGATACGAGATCGTCTCAACTAAAGTTGGTCCTTCTCCCCGACGGCCTCTGTCTGCTGCTTCTTTCACAGCTTTATATACTTCAAGTGGATCATTTCCGTCGACAGTTACACCGGGCATTCCATATCCAATAGCCCGATCGGAAATCTTTTCACAAGCTACCTGCTTTTCGTATGGAACAGAAATAGCGTATTTATTATTTTCACACATGAAGATAACAGGTAGTTTGTGGACGGCTGCAAAATTCGCACCTTCATGGAAATCACCTTGGTTAGATGAACCTTCACCGAATGTAACAAAAGTAACTAAATCTTTTCCTTCCATCCTTCCCCCTAGGGCTACACCTACTGCGTGAGGAACTTGTGTAGTAACTGGAGACGAACCCGTTACAATACGGTTTTTCTTTTGACCAAAATGACCAGGCATTTGACGTCCGCCTGAATTTGGGTCTTCAGCCTTTGCGAATGCAGACAACATCAATTCCTTTGCCGTCATTCCAAATGTAAGAACCACTCCCATATCCCGGTAATATGGCAACACATAATCTTTTTCACGTTCAAGGGCAAATGCGGCACCTACTTGTGCTGCTTCTTGACCTTGACAGGAAATAACAAATGGAATTTTACCCGCACGGTTTAATAACCACATTCTTTCATCTATTTTTCTTGCTAAAAGCATGGTTTCATACATTTCAAGAACTGCATCATCACTTAACCCCAATGCTTGATGACGATTTTCGGACATGAAAAGACCTCCTTAAAAAATCATTATTTTCGCAGGTTGGACAAGCCCGCTAATTAAAAAATATTAAAAACAGAACAAAATTATGCGTGTATGGCTTTACCATCAACAGCTAAAGCAGCTTCCCCGATCGCTTCAGACAAAGTTGGATGAGGGTGTATGGTGTGTGCAACCTCCCATGGAGTTGCATCTAGTACTCTTGCTAACCCAGCCTCTGAAATCATATCCGTTACATGTGGCCCGATCATATGAACACCAAGTAAATCGTCAGTAACTTCATCAACAACAAGTTTTACAAATCCATCAGATTCACCAAAAACAAGGGCTTTCCCGATTGCTCTAAATGAAAACTTCCCTACTTTCACTGTGTAACCTTTTTCTTTCGCTTCCTCTTCTGTAAAACCAACACTCGCTACTTCGGGATTACTGTATACACATTTAGAAACCAGTGAATAATCAATCGGCATCGGATTCTCACCAGCAATATGCTCGACCGCTACAATTCCCTCATGGGATGCAACGTGTGCAAGTTGAAGACCACCAATTACGTCTCCAATTGCATAAATATGAGACTCTTTCGTTTGGAAATATTCATTCGTTTTGATATACCCTTTTTCTACAAGAATTTCCGTATTTTCAAGGCCTATATTTTCTACATTTGCTTGTCGGCCTACAGATACAAGAACCTTTTCTGCTGAAAAAGATTTTATTTCGCCTTTTTGCTCAGCTTGAATCGAAATTCCTTCTCCTTTTTCAAGGGTCTCCGGCAATACTTTTGCACCTGTCACAATTTTTACGCCCTTTTTCTTAAGCAGCCGTTGCATTTCCTTTGAAATTTCATGATCCTCGGTTGGAAGAATTCGATTTGCATACTCAAGGACTGTTACTTCAACACCAAAATCGTGCAACATCGATGCCCATTCAATCCCTATTACACCTCCACCAACAATGACTATTGATTTTGGCAAACTCTCCATTTGAAGAGCTTCATCCGAGGTTAAAACGTATTCCCCATCAATTTCAAGTCCAGGTAAAGAACGTGGTCTAGATCCTGTTGCAATAATCACATTTTTAGGAATCAACATTTCATTTTCTTCGCCATTATTCATTTCGACTGAAATTGTCCCAGGCATTGGTGAAAATATAGATGGGCCTAAGATGCGACCATACCCGTCAACAACATCGATTTTCCCTTGTTTCATTAAATGTTGAACACCTTTATATAATTGCTCAGTAATTTTTGCTTTACGTTCCTGTACTTTTGAATAATCTAGTGAAACATCTTTTGTGATAACACCAAATTCTTCACTTCTTTTCGTCGTTGCATACACTTCAGCACTTCTAAGCAGAGCTTTACTTGGGATACATCCTGCATGCAAACAGGTTCCACCAAGCTTACCTTTCTCTACTACTGCCACTTTCAGTCCCAGCTGTGAGGCACGAATGGCAGCTACATAGCCACCGGTCCCGCCTCCTAAAATCACTAAATCATATTCTTTTGACATGATATTCACCTTCTCGCTCCACTTATTTTAAGATGATGTTTAAAAAGTCGGCCGAAAATGACACATCTAATTTCTGCGTTGTCTTGCTTCTCCGTTCCTCACGTATTAACTGCATACGTTCCGGTACTCAAAGCTGCGCCGCCTTGAACTTCTCGGTCCTTTTCAACCTCCATTTTAAACACTTATTTTAAGACCGGGGTTTGAAGTGGTTTCCCTGGATATTCTTTTTCCTTCTCTTCCCCTTGCAGTACACGCAATGCTCCCTCCGCCAGTGCCCTGAGTTCATTTTCTCCTGGCTGGACGATGACATCCGCAATCCAATTTACACGGTTAGAAATTTCGGAAATAAACTCATTTCCATAAGCTAATCCACCGGTTAGAATAATGGCATCTACTCGTCCAGATAAGGCTGCGCTTGCTGCTCCTATTTCTTTGGAGATTTGATAGGCCATTGCCTGGTAAATTAATTTCGCCTTTTCATTACCATGTTTAATCATCTTTTCGACTTCAATTGCATTATTAGTACCAAGATATCCTACCAATCCACCATGACCTACAAGCTTTTTCATGATTTCTTCTCTAAAATATTGACCAGAAAAACAGAGATCGATTAAATCTCCAGCAGGAACTGTCCCAGCACGTTCTGGGCTAAATGGTCCATCACCATGCAACCCATTATTAACGTCCACAACTTTCCCTTGTCTATGGACACCGACAGTAATCCCTCCGCCCATATGAGTGACAATTAAATTTAACTCCTCATACTTTTTTCCGAGATCTTTCGCAATTCTTCGTGCGACTGCCTTTTGATTTAATGCATGAAAAATGCTTCTTCTCTCAATCAAATCAAAGCCCGATATTCTGGCAATTGGCTCAAGCTCATCAACGACAACTGGATCGACAATATATGGAGGTATGTTTAAGCCAGATGCAATTTCATATGCTAATATACCCCCGAGGTTTGAGGCATGCTGGCCCGCGTAACCAATACGCAAATCATGAAGCATCTCATCATTAACTTTGTAAGTCCCACCTTGAATTGGTCTTAACAATCCACCTCTTCCACATACGGCATTTAATTTTGAAATATTTATACCCTCTTTATCTAATGTTTCAAGAATAGTTGTTTTTCGAAATTCATATTGATCAATGATATTTTCATATGCGTCTAGTTCTGATATATCATGTCTAATCGTTTTCTCAAAAACCGAAAGTTCATTATCATATACGCCAATTTTCGTTGATGTCGAACCTGGATTGATAACGAGAATTCGATATTCTTTGTCCTGCAACATTGAAACCTCCATCTGCTTAAGGCTGTGCTTCGTTTGTTTTGCATTCATGTTTGCATCTTAATGAAGGTAAAAAGGAGGAAAAGCTTTGCTTAAGCCTTCCCCCACTACAAGCCTTTACTTTCTGCGACTTAAAATGTGGTGCCCGTTTTGTAAAAACTGGCTTCTAGAGTTTCTCATTCTTTCAATACGTTCTTCTGCCAATCGATCGGCAGCTTGGTAGGTAGGAATACCGTCTCTTTTTGCAATTTCAATGACCTTGGCAATTGTGTCATATATGAGTTCCACCTTTTTAAGAGCACGGTCTTGGTTGTAACCATATAATTCATCTGCAACATTGATGACTCCACCAGCATTAATAACATAATCTGGAGCGTAAACGATACCTAATTCATGTATCGTGTCACCATGACGAGGTTCTTTTAACTGATTGTTTGCAGACCCAGCAATAACCTTTGCTTTTAATTGTGGAATTGTCTCATCATTTACTGTGGCACCGAGTGCACAAGGAGCATAAATATCGCAATCCACCCCATAAATGTCGTTAGGGTCCACTGCTTTGGCACCAAAATCTCTTACCGCACGGTCTACTGCTTCTTTATTAATATCTGTTACGATTAGATTTGCCCCTTCTTCATGAAGGTATTTACAAAGTGTGTACGCCACATTTCCTACACCTTGAACAGCTACTATCTTTCCTTCAAGTGAATCCGAACCAAATGCTTCTTTTGCAGCTGCCTTCATACCGCGGTATACACCAAATGCAGTAACCGGAGATGGGTTTCCTGAAGATCCAAACGCTGGTGAGATACCTGTTACAAAATCTGTTTCTTCGTGAATAATATCCATATCTGCAACTGTAGTACCAACATCTTCAGCAGTGATGTATCGGCCATTTAGCCCTTGGATATAACGTCCAAATGCACGGAACATTTCTTCATTTTTATCTTTACGTGGGTCACCAATTATAACTGTTTTACCTCCACCTAAATTTAATCCTGCAGCAGCATTTTTATAGGTCATACCTTTCGCTAATCTGAGCGAATCCTCAATTGCAGCTTCCTCTGAAGCATATGTCCACATACGTGTTCCACCAAGTGCTGGACCCAACGTTGTATCGTGAATAGCAATAATTGCCTTTAGTCCAGATTGTTTGTCCTGACAAAATACTAATTGTTCATAATCATATTTTTCCATGTAAGAAAAGATTTCCATTTGTATGTTCCTCCCAAGATTGACTAAAAGTTGATTACTTACTGGCAGAGCAAACAGCCAATGCCAATGAATATAATTTGCTTTTTGCAGAATCGGCTCTAGAAGTTAATACAATTGGGGCACGAGCACCCGCAATAACAGCCCCAACTTCTGCTTTTGCAAAATAGACTAATGATTTATATAATGCATTTCCAACTTCTATCGTTGGAACTAGCAAAATATCAGCCTGTCCAGCCACTTCACTCGCGATTCCTTTATGCACTGCTGCTGAAATAGAGATAGCGTTATCGAGCGCCAACGGTCCATCGACGACACAATTAGGAATTTGTCCGCGATGATTCATTTGGGTTAAAACTGCTGCATCCAATGTTGACTGCATTGAAGGATTAACCACTTCAACGGCCGCAATTGGTGCAACTTTTGGTAATGAGATACCGATTGAATTTGCCACTTTTACGGCATTAGTTAAAATCTGTATCTTTTCCTGAAGTTCCGGAGATATATTCATCGCCGCATCCGTAACGATGATAAGACGATCGTAATCTGGCACCTCAAATACAGCAACGTGTGATAGGATATTACCTGTCCGCAGTCCATATTCTTTATTCAAAACTGCCTTTAGAATAGTCGCGGTTGGAATATTTCCTTTCATTAGCACATCTGCTTCTCCTGAATGTACAGCTTTAACCGCAGCCACTGCCGCCTCTTCTTTTGAAGAGATATTTACTACAACAACTGCCTCTTGTCCTAATTCATATCCCCCTTTTAAAGAAAGGATTTGTTCAATTTTTTCTTTATTACCAAACAATAAAAATCGGGAAAGCTTATTTTTTACGGCTTCTACTACAGCTTCAAGTACTTCTTCATCCTCAGCAGCTGCAACTGCAACGGTCACTTGTGATTGTTCGGCTGCAATATTAATAAGATCACTAAGTTTCATTTAAACTTTACCTTCTTTTCAATCAAAATTCCCTTTGTTACACCTTTTTATTATGCAATTATCGTGCCAACATATTATTTTGTAAGCGCTTTATTTCATTTACTTTCTCTTAATATTTTTGTGCAAATTCCTGCATACTTTGCAAATTATTGCGTGCTTTAATTTGCAAGATTATATTTTTCCAACTTATAATACAGGCTTCTTAGGGAAATCCCTAATGATTTAGCAGCTGCTGTTTTATTTCCGCCATTTAACCTTAATACTTCTTCAATTACTTCTGCTTCGTATTTTTCTACTAATTCCGTTAGTGGAACATCCTTAATTTCAGTCTCAGCTAACAATTGTTTGGTAGGAGCCTTCTCACTCAAACTATGTAATGGCTGTACATGTTTTATATCAATTAGTCTTTCCTGATAGTTCATAAAGATTACAGCTCTACCTAAGACATTCTCAAGCTCCCTAACATTCCCTGGCCAGTCATATTGATACAAATAATTGATTGCACCCTCAGTTAGTCCTTCGACTGTCCGACCATAATCCTGATTAATTTTATGCAGCAAATGTTCTGCTAGTGGTTTAATATCTTGTTTTCGCATACGCAATGAAGGGATATAAATCGGAATTTTATTTAAACGATAGTAGAGATCTTCTCTAAATGTTCCGTTGCCAATTCCTTTTTCTAAATTCACATTCGTTGCTGCAATAATTCTTACATCAATTGGTATTGGTTTTGTTCCACCAACTCGAACTATCTCTCGTTCCTGCAACACCCTTAGTAATTTGGCCTGGGTATTTAAGGACATCTCTCCAATTTCATCTAAGAAAATACTGCCATTGTTCGCTTCCTCAAAAATACCTCGTTTGCCACCACGTTTAGCTCCTGAAAACGCTCCTTCCTCATATCCAAAAAGCTCACTTTCTAACAGCGATTCAGAAATAGCAGCACAATTCACACGGACGAACTTATTAAATTTTCGTTTACTTTCATTATGTATTGCATGTGCAAATAACTCCTTACCCGTTCCCGATTCTCCTCTAAGTAAAACCGTAGCAGGAGTTTTTGCACCAAGTTTTGCTTGTTCAATAGCAAATTCCATTTCTTCAGATGAACCTATGATATCGTCGAACGTATATTTCGCTTCAAGTGAACGAATGATATGTCTGGCTCGATTTAATTCAGATGTTAATTGACTTATTTCAGATACATCATGAATGACACCAACACTACCCTTAAGCTTTCCATCCACAATGATCGGTGCAACATTAACAATTACATCTTTTTCGTGAGGCCCTACCTTCATGCGGGCACCTCTTACAGCTCTTCTTGTTTTCAAAACCTGCATGTGCATACTCTCGCCTTCAGATATATCTGCATTTGCGGGTTTTCCAATTACCTGCTCTTTTTCTAGTCCAGTGATCCGAGTGTATGCGCGATTAATTAATATTCCTCTTCCATCTTCATCAACAACCGAAATGGCTTCTTCAGAGGATTGAATAATTGCTTCGAGCATTGTTTGTATCTCTTTTAAATTTGTAATTTCTTCAGCAAGATTTACTACCTCGGTAATATCTTTAAAAACAGCAAATGCTCCTAATAACATCCCCGATTCATTGACCATCGGAATTCGGGTTGTAATAATCTTACGTCCATTTTTCAGGACGAATTCTTGGTTGACCTCAATGGCTCTTGTCGTAAGTATTTCAGGTAATCTGCTATCAGGAATACACTCATATATATGTTTTCCAATTGCTTCTTCCTTCGTGACACCAATCATCTTTGATGCACTGTTGTTTAGTAAGATGACTTGGCTATCAATATTGATGACAATCATTCCATCATGGGTTGAATCTAAGATCAAATCGACCATAACTTTCTGCATAACCACAGTCACCCCCTAACAAATATGTAAACCATGCAATATTTTACATACTCCCATTACTCTCTTTGCAAAATAGTGCACACTTATATAATAACCTTAATTCTCCATCTTGACAAATTTTATTAATGACTTACATTTATATATAGGTCGTTTTTATTGAAAGGATTTTTGATATGCAACGTATACTAGCTCTAATAGTGCTATTAATACCAGGAGTTATTGCAGGGGTTGGAATTAAATTTATGAGGGATATGTTTTTCGGTGTCTTACACAGCCCTATTCCATCCTTAATGCTACAATTTATTATTGGCCTTATTTTCTTTTTAGCAGGTCTCTCATTTATTGGCGGATTCATTTTACACCGTGACCGGAAAAGAAATAAAGTTCAGGAAAAATTTCAAAACGAAAGTTCACCTGCTGGCGAGCAAAATAAATAATCCTGCTTTTTATAAGCAGGATTTTTTACATGTTTATTTATTACATTGTTATTTTGTTAAAGCTAACGCTTTTTTCGGATAATCTGTGATGATCGCGGAACAACCAAAATCTATAAGTTGCTTCATCTTTTTCTCATCATTTATTGTAAAAGGGCGTACAGCAATACCATTCAGCTTCGATTCTTCAACTATTTCCTTATTTATCGTCTGGTGATATGGATGAATGCCGTTCGTCTTAAGACGTTTTGCATAATCCCACGGCTTATAAATACCTTCCATATACAAAATGGCAAGTTCAATTTTAGTTGAAATGCGTCTACACTTAACTAAGCTATAATGATTAAAACTTGATAAAACAATTCGATTTTCCAGACCATAGTCACGAATCATCTTCAAGGTCTTTTCTTCTATACCCTTATACGAAACTAACCCGGTCTTAAATTCCACGTTTATTAGCAACTGGTTTGATTTTGCCCAATCAAATACCTCTTCAAGTGTCGGAATTTCACAAAAACCATACTTATCCTTAAACTTGTAGCTTACATCCATTTTTTTGATTTGTTTTAATGTATAATCTTTAACCCAGCCCTTATGTTTTCCATTCGTAGTACGATTAACGGTTTCATCATGGATGACCACAATGACTCCATCCTTTGTCATTTGAATATCTAACTCAATCCCATCTGCTCCAACCCTAGCCGCTTCTTTAAACGATATCATTGTATTTTCCGGGTGTGTTCCGGCAGAACCTCTATGACCAAAAATTTTCGTTTTCATCATTGATATTCTCCTTTTTTTGGTATACTTCCATTATAGTGTAATTTTAGTAAAGGGAGAACCAAATATGAGACCATTGCAAATTTCTGCTGAAACAGCAATCCGTTTATCAAAAGCCCTAAATGTTCCGATTGAGCAAATCATGCATATGCCACAACATATTCTTGTACAAAAAATGATGGAGCTGGAGAAAGCCGAAAAAGAAGACAAATAAGAAAAACACCGTTTCCTCTTGGAAACGGTGTTTTTCTATCATATAACAAATAATAAGTTCAGTTGTAGTTATTCCTTACCCTCTCAAGAAGCTTTATGCTCAAGACGGAGCTTATCTGCTACCATTGCAATAAATTCTGAGTTTGTTGGTTTTGCTTTTGACATACTTACTGTATAACCAAAAAGACTAGAAATAGAATCGATATTGCCTCGACTCCATGCAACTTCGATTGCATGACGAATCGCACGCTCAACACGGCTTGCAGTTGTATTGAATTTCTTTGCAATGTCAGGATAAAGTACCTTTGTAATTGATCCTAATAATTCGATATCATTGTATACCATCGAGATTGCTTCTCTTAGGTAAAGATATCCTTTAATATGCGCAGGAACCCCAATTTCATGAATAATACTAGTAATGCTCGCATCTAAATTTTTCGGACTATTTTCCGTACGAACAACATTGCTTCCAGAATTACGTTTAATAATCGGGGCAGTCTTTCCGCTTACTTGACGAATTCGACTTGCAAGGTTTTCCATATCAAATGGCTTGAGAATAAAATACGCAGCACCTAAATCGACAGCTTTCTTCGTCACATCCTCTTGACCAAATGCTGTTAACATGATGACATTTGGCTGTTTTTCAAGATTTAATTCACGGAGCCTCTCTAATACTGCTAGGCCATCTAGATGAGGCATAATAATATCTAAAACGAGAACGTCTGGTTGTTTATCTTGAAGCATGTTTAGGCAATCCTGACCGTTATACGCAACACCTAATACTTCGATATCATCTTGGCTTGATAAATATTCATCAAGTAAATTAACCAGTTCTCTATTATCATCAACCACACAAACTTTAATTTTCTTCACTCTATTTCCTCCTCAAGCTTAAATCCAGAAAATTTGTATATATTCTTATTCTAAAGAAAGAATTCGACAATGCAATAAGAATTCCTTTAATTTTTTAAAAAAATAGGAAAATTTTATTGAAAAATAAATTATTCTCCATTATACTGAAGTATTCGACTAAAAACGCCAATATTTATTGATGAAATTTGGGTTTTGTCGAAAAATCTTTATGCCCTATTTATTATATAAGCTGAATCAAAATTTGGCGATATCTTTTATAGAAATGAACAAGAAAAGGCAAGCATTAGCTCGCCTTTTTTTGTTCTTTTTTATAAATATCAATTCCCGCCTCACTTAGCATCCACTCAATATGAACACCATATCCGCTAGTTGGGTCATTTACAAATACATGTGTAACGGCTCCAATTAGTTTACCGTCTTGAATAATTGGGCTACCGCTCATACCTTGGACGATACCGCCTGTTTTTTCTAATAGGCGTTTATCTGTTATCTTAACAACCATTCCTTTTGTAGCAGGAATTTTTTGAGGAACCGCACTTACAATTTCAATATCAAATTCCTCAACTTTATCATCTTCAACAACCGTTAAAATCTTCGCTGGCCCTGGTTTTACTTGGTGTGAAAGTGCAATTGGCAACGGCTTATCCATAATGCCATTATTCACTTGTTTATTTAATTCACCAAAAATGCCAAATGGACTATTACGTTTGATGTTCCCGATAATTTCTTTATCTGCTGAAAAACGCGCAAGCTTTTCACCAGGATCACCATTACTTCCTTTTTCAATCGAGGTAACAGTAGATCTAACAATTTGGCCATCCGATACGACAATAGGTTCTTTAGTATCCATATCTGAGATAACATGTCCTAATGCCCCGTACTTTTTCGTTTCCGGATGGTAGAAGGTCATAGTTCCTATACCCGCAGCTGAATCCCGTATATAAAGACCAATTCGATAAGCTTCATCGTTCTTATCCTTTAATGGCATGAGCTTTGCCTTTATATCTTCGTTGTCGCGAACAATTACAAGGTTTAACGGTTCTCCTGTCTTACCCGATTCTTGAACAAATGGTCCAACATCACTCATCTTTTCGATTTTCTTACCATTAATCTCTTTAATAATATCGCCAACCTCTACTCCAGCAATCTCACCTGGGGATTTTTTCCCATCTGCTGTTTCGATTTGGTGATGCCCAACAACCAAAACACCTAGTGTATTGAGTTTAACACCTATTGACTGTCCGCCAGGTATCACCTTAAAATCAGATAAAACATTTACATTAACCTTTTTTACGGGAATACCTGCTAATTCAACCATCATCTCACCTTCACCGCTTTCATTTGCAGCAACTGAGATTTGTTTGTTCTCCACCGCTGATGAAAAGGCAAAATTGGCATTATTAGTAGTTGTTGTGACTGGTAGTGAGGATTGGACTGTAAAATCTTGGCCTTCAAACAAAGTAAGTTGTAATGGAATTTCTAAATATTCTTTTACCGGCTTATAAAAACCTAAAGCCATTATTGAAACAAGGAGAAATGTACCGATTATATATCTAATTTTATCTATTTTCATTTATTTTTCACTCTCCTCGCTCCTATCCCACGCCATAAATCAAACCACTACTAAAAGAGGTGACTTGACTCACTAATAAAGTTTTTATGGCTACATTCTATAATTTGGCCTTTCAAGGCCACATTTATAACCACTTCGAGATTAAAAAAGCTACCCAATTTGGATAGCATTACAAATAAAAATTGCTTCTCATTTTGTATATCATAAATACATTAGTGGTTTACCATCTGTCTTGCATGTTTGCTTTCCTTCGCAAGTTTTAATAATTCCTGTGCATGTTCCTTTGTTAAATCCGTTATTTCGACCCCGGAAATCATTCTACTTATTTCTTTTACTTTGGCATCCTCATCCAATGGTGTTACGGATGTCATTGTTCTTCCTTGTACAGTCTCTTTGGATATAAACAAATGGGTATCTGCCATAGCTGCAACCTGCGGGAGATGGGAAATACAAAGTACTTGTGAACCTATTGAAATACCATGAATTTTTTCGGCGATTGCTTGTGCAACACGCCCACTAACCCCTGTATCAACCTCATCAAAAATAATGGATGTAACACCTTGATGTTTCGAAAAGATACCTTTTATGGCAAGCATAATCCTCGATAACTCTCCACCTGAGGCAATTTTTGCTAAAGGTTTAAGTGGTTCACCGGGATTTGTCGAAATGTAAAATTCAATATCATCTTTCCCATTTGGAGTGAATTTAATAGTCGAATCCTCAAAAAAGTTAATATCAAATTTTGCTTTTTCCATATATAGCTCTTTTAATTCCTGTTTAATTTTATGAATTAGTTCTTTTGCTAATTTTTTTCGAAGGTTTGAGATATTTTCAGCCTCAAGCTTCACATCCTCTAGTACTGACTCAAGTTCTTCTTTAATCTTTCCGATATGTTGCTCGCGATTTTGAATAGTATCGACTTCATCCTCTATTTTTGCTGCGTATTCGAGAATTTCCTCAACAGTATGTCCATATTTTCGCTTTAATTGAGCAATTTCATTTAAACGACCTTCAATATAGTCAAGTCTTGCAGGATCATATTCTAATTCGTCTAATTGAGTTCTGATTTTATAGGAGATTTCCTCTAACAAATAGAAGCTATTGGAGATGGTCTCATGGATATTTTTTAATTCTTTATCAATATCCATAATATCTTCTGCATGATTCATGGCTAACCCAACCCAGTCAAGTCCTTTTTGGTCACCATGTAGCGCATTATAACTATTTTGTAACGCTTTGAAGATTTTTTCGTAATTTGAAATCTTTCTTCTTTCCTCAGTTAATTCCACATCTTCATTCGGTTGCAAATTTGCATTGCCAATTTCATTTAATTGAAATTGAATTAAATCAAGTCGATGGGCCATTTCCTGTTCATTTTCATTAAAGCTTTTTAACCTTTGCTTTACTTGTAGATAGCTTTTATAAACCTCTTGATAGGCCCTTAATGCTTGTTCAAGTAATTTTCCACCGTATTGATCCAGCATATGAATATGTTGTTCCTGATTCATTAAATCTTGGTGTTCATGTTGACCATGGATATCGATTAATGTTCTGCCAAACTCACGAAGAATCGAAATGGTGACGAGTTTTCCGTTAATTCTACAGACACTTTTCCCTGATTTAGATATATCCCTACGTAAAACAATCATTCCCTCGCTAATTTCAATCCCAAACTCTTCAGCTTTTGCATAACAGGGGTGATTGTTATTATCGATTAAAAATAGCCCCTCTATTTCCGCTCGGTCTTCGCCATATCGTACAAATTCAACAGAGCCTCTTCCGCCCACCAATAAATGGACAGCATCAATTATGATGGACTTTCCCGCTCCTGTTTCACCCGTTAGAACTGTCAATCCTTTTTCTAATGAAACCGAAAGAGACTCAATAATGGCAAAGTTCTTTATTGATAATTCTGCTAACAATTCCTACACCTCCTAATTCCACTCTCTCCCTTAGAGCATGTCTAGGAATCGATTTGAAACTGTTTCTGTTTGTTCTGGAGTTTTACAGATAATTAAGATGGTGTCATCGCCACAAATTGTACCTAAAATTTCTTCCCAATCTAAATGGTCGATTAATGCACCGATCGCATTTGCATTCCCCGGAAGGGTTTTCATCACAAGCATATGCCCCGCTGAGTCGATTTTCACAAAAGCATCCATTAATGAACGTTTTAATTTTTGTAGCGGATTAAAACGTTGATCAGCTGGTAGACTATATTTATAACGGCCATCAATCATTGGTACCTTTACCAAATGAAGTTCTTTAATATCCCGGGATACAGTCGCTTGTGTGATGTTATATCCCTCACTTTTTAGAATATCGACAATTTCATCTTGTGTTTCTATATCATTGCTCGTGATAATTTCACGAATTTTTATATGTCTTTGCCCTTTATTCATTGTGACTTCCTCTCTCTCAAACTTTGTTTTATTACCTCCTATGTTAGCCGATTCTGACAGAATTGTACATTTTTTTTAATGAGTTATTGGGTTTTCAATATGTATAGCGTAATATCATTTCTTCATGAAGAAAGAGGACAGCACTACGGCTATCCCCTCTATTATTTATCATTTTTTAAATTTGCATGTGCACTTTGTACGATCTCCTGCTCAGAAATAGGTAACTTGTTTTCGCCCTTCTCAGCCGGACCATTCCAGCGCAAATGGAGTAAAAATTCGATATTTCCTTCTCCACCTGTGATTGGCGAATACGACAAATTAATGCAATCATACCCTTCTTTTAAGGAAAACTCAATGATATGCGTAAGGACCGCCTCATGGGTTTTCGGTTCACGTACGATCCCTTTTTTACCAACCTGCTCTTTACCTGCCTCAAATTGTGGTTTTACAAGCGCCACAACGTCACTATTCGGAACTAGGAGCGTTTTTAAAACAGGCAGAATTAAACGCAAAGAGATAAACGAAACATCAATTGTCGCAAACTCAGGTAGACCGCTTTGTAGGTCAGCTGGTGTTACATATCGAAAATTAGTTCGTTCCATAACGACGACACGTTCATCTTGTCTGAGTTTCCAGGCAAGCTGATTGTAGCCAACATCAAGGGCATATGATTTTTTGACTCCATTTTGAAGTGCACAATCCGTAAAACCACCAGTTGAGGAGCCTACATCAATCATAATTTTATCCTTGATGTTTAAATTAAAATCTTTAATGGCTTTTTCAAGCTTTAACCCACCTCTGCTGACATAAGGAATGACATTCCCTTTCACAACAAGTGGTATATCAATTTCTACTTTTTCTCCTGGCTTATCAAGTCGTTCTTCATTTGAATACACGAGACCAGCCATAATGGATCGTTTTGCTTTTTCTCTTGTTTCGATTAATCCGCGTTCAACCAACAAAACATCGAGTCTTTCTTTTTTTGTACCCATGTCTACACTCTTTTCTGTTTCTTAGGTACGAGATTGTGTATGCGCTCAACCACATTCTCAGTTGTCATGCCAATTTCATGCAACAGATCATTTACATTTCCATGCTCAATAAATTGGTCAGGAATGCCCATTCGGTCGATTGATGCATTTTGATATCCATGTTCTTGAGCAAATTCAAGAACTGCACTTCCAAATCCACCCATTAATACGGACTCCTCAATTGTTAAAACTGGAAGGCTTGACCCTAAGATTTGGTGCATCATATCATTATCGAGTGGTTTAATAAAACGGGCATTGACCACTCTTACAGATATATCTTCTTTTTCAAGTCGCTCTGCTGCTTCTAAGGCCATTGGAATCGTAGTACCAAACGTAAGAATTACAGCATCTGTACCTGGTTTTATAATTTCCCATGTACCGATAGGAATAACCTTAAGTTCTTCATCCATGTCGACTCCAAGTCCATTTCCTCTTGCATATCTTAAAGCAATTGGACCATCATCATATTGAATCGCAGTATTCACCATGTGCTGACCTTCATTTTCATCCTTTGGCATCATAAGGACCATATTTGGGATATGTCTTAAGAAAGGAATATCAAACACACCTTGATGTGTTTCTCCATCTGCCCCTACTAAACCTGAGCGGTCAATTCCAATGAACACATTTAGATTTTGGCGGCATATGTCATGCACAACCTGGTCATAAGCTCTTTGCAAGAAGGTCGAATAAATCGCTAAGAAAGGCTTCATATCTTGCGTTGCCAGACCTGCAGCCATCGTAGTTGCATGCTGTTCTGCAATTCCCACGTCGAACATTCTGTCAGGGAATTCCTTTGCAAACTTTTCGAGTTTTGAACCTACAGGCATTGCAGGTGTTATTGCAACAATTCGATTATCATTTTTAGCTAACTTCCGGACGGTTTCACTAATAACAGCACTCCATGCAGGAGGTGGATTTACAGGCTTAACGAAATCCCCTGTTTCAATTTTATAAGGACCTGTTCCATGCCATGTACCCACTTTATCTGTTTCCGCAGGGGTGTAACCCTTCCCTTTTTTGGTAATTACATGAACCAATACTGGCCCCTTTGTTTTCTTTGCGTATTCTAGTGTCTCAAATAAATCCTCATAATTATGTCCATCAATTGGCCCTAGGTATGTAAAACCTAGTTCCTCAAAGAAAACTCCAGACACAAGCAAATATTTCAGGCTGTCCTTGATACGCTCAGCGGTTGAAGCAAGCTTACCACCTACAGCTGGAATTTTTTTAAGTAAATACTCAAGTTCATCTTTTACCCAGTTGTATTTACCCGCTGTACGCAGCCTTGCGAGTACATTATGAAGTGCACCAACATTTGGTGCAATTGACATCTCATTATCGTTTAAAATGACAATCATATCTTTCTTTTCATGTCCGATATGATTTAATGCTTCTAATGCCATTCCACCTGTTAAGGCACCATCACCAATTATCGGAACGATAAATTCTTTAGTTCCTTTAATATCTCGTGCAGCAGCCATTCCCATAGCAGCGGAAAGACTGGTTGAGCTATGTCCAGTTTCCCAAACGTCATGCTCACTTTCAATCCGTTTCGGAAACCCACATAGCCCTTTATATTGTCGCAATGTATCAAATTCACAAGCCCGACCTGTCAAAATTTTGTGTACATAGGACTGATGCCCAACATCCCAAATGAATTTATCCTTTGGGCTATCAAATTCCTTATGTAAAGCGATTGTTAATTCAACCACCCCAAGATTTGGACCAATATGTCCACCTGTCTTGGAAAGCTTTTCAATTAAAAATTGACGGATATCCTGACTAAGTTTATTTAATTCATCTATAGACATATTTTTTAGGAACTTAGGGTCTTTAATACTTAGAAGATCCAAAGGATTCACTCACTTTCATTTACTATGTAATACATTTTTTTGGAATGTATTTTAATGATCTCTGGATGCGATTAGATTACACATATAGTCTAGTATATCATGTTTCATATCAACACTATATAAAAACCGCCTTGCTTCATCTATATGAAATGTTAGTTTCTCCTTTGCACCCTCAAGAGTTAATAATGCAGGATAAGTATTCTTATGATTACCAGTATCACTGCCGACCGGTTTCCCAAGTTTAACTTCTGTACCTTCGATATCTAAAATATCATCTCGAATTTGAAAGGCTAAACCTAAATGATGCGCAAATTGCGTAAGCTTATCAAGCTGTTCACTAGTAGCATCTGCAAGAATCGCTCCTGCAATCACACTATATGCTAATAATTTTCCTGTTTTATGGCGGTGAATGTATTCTAATTCATCTAAGCTCAGGACTTTACCTTCGCCTTCCATATCCGCCACCTGTCCTCCAACCATGCCTTCTGGACCAGAAGCTTTTGCTAATTCAGTTACGAGCAACAGCTTTTTTTCAGGGGATAATTCAGGACTGATGGATTCAGTAATTACCTGAAAACTATATGTTAATAGTGCATCACCCGCTAAAATTGCCACTGCCTCTCCAAACACCTTGTGATTGGTAGGTTTTCCCCTACGAAGATCATCATCATCCATACTCGGTAGGTCGTCATGAATAAGGGAATACGTATGAATCATTTCAATCGCACACGCAGTCGGTAGACCGATTGCTTCATCTTTTCCAAAAGAATGTAGTGTACCAAGGAGTAATAAAGGGCGAATCCGTTTCCCACCCGCTTCAAGAGAGTAGTGCATCGCTTCCCTTATTATTTTGGGTGCTGATAAGCTAGAAATATACTTAGGAAGCTGCTCTTCAATAGTATTCTTTTGTACATCTAAAAATTGTGCTATCTCAGTCGGATTCATGTTCATTCTTCCTCCTGAATCGTAAACGGTTCAAGTTCACCGTCTTCGCGTAAGATTTGCTCCATTTGCTTTTCAACATGTTGGAGCTTGTCATGACAAAGCTTTGAAAGCTTCATGCCTTCTTGGAAATATGTGATTGCTTTTTCTAAAGGGACATCTCCTTCTTCAAGATGCCCGACAATTTGCTCGAGTTTTTCCATTGCTTCTTCAAAGGATAATACCTTGTCTTCACTCATCTATTGTCTCTCCTCTATTTCAATTACTTCACAGTCAAGATGACCATCCGACAGCTTAACCTTGATTTTATTCCCCTGTTCAACTTGCTGCACACTTTTTACTAAATGTTCTTCCTGATCATATACAAGACTATACCCACGATCCATGATTTTCAACGGACTAAGTGCCTCTAGCTTCGATACTTGGGACGAAAAAGCAAATTGCTTCTGTTTCAAAATCTGTGTAAATTCTTTTAAAAGCATTTTTCGATTAAGATCCTGCTTTTGTTTGGCACGAATCAGCTTTTCACTTGGATGGTTATGCTGCAACCGTAGGCTAAGCTTTTGAAATACTTCTTGCTTTCGAGATATTGCCATAGCCCCTTCTCTTTCTAATCGGTCTACCAAGCGATCCAGCTGTTGTTGCTTTTGATCGTAAAGATTTTTCGGAAAACGAAAAGCATAGGATTTCTTCAATGTATCTAAACGTTTTGAATCACTTACTAGTTTTTCTTTCATTGCACGCAGTAGACGAGTATGTCTAACGAGTAAGCGTTCAGAAAGCTCGGCCATATGTGGCACAGCTAATTCGGCAGCTCCTGTTGGTGTAGGTGCACGTAAATCTGCCACAAAATCTGCGATCGTAATATCTGTCTCATGTCCCACTGCAGAAATAATGGGCACCTTAGACTGAAAAATCGCTCTTGCCACGATTTCTTCATTAAATGCCCAAAGTTCCTCAATTGAGCCACCGCCACGGCCAACAATTAAAACATCAATTTTTCCAAATTCATTCGCTTGCTCGATGGCGTTTACCACTGATGGCCCGGCATTCACTCCTTGGACAAGGGCAGGAAAGACAATTACTTTTGCGATTGGATATCTACGTCTAATCGTTGTAATTATATCGCGAATCGCAGCCCCTGTTGGTGATGTAACAATCCCAATATAATGTGGTATTTTAGGAATTGGCTTTTTATAGTTTTGGGAGAAAAGTCCTTCCGCTTCAAGACGTTTTTTCATTTCTTCATAGGCTAAGTATAAATTTCCGATTCCGTCAGGCTGCATTTCTTTTACATAGATCTGATAGTTTCCATTTGATTCAAATACTGTAACCTCGCCGCGAAGCAAAACTTTCATCCCATTTTCAGGAGTAAATTTTAAATCTCGGTTATAGCCAGCAAACATCACAGCTTGAATTCGTGCTTGTTGATCCTTTATTGTAAAATACATATGTCCACGACTATGCGCCTTAAAATTCGAGATTTCTCCCTTCACCCAAATATCCTGAAGGTGAGGATCCGCATCAAATTTACGTTTAATATATTTTGTTAAAGCTGTAACGGTTAGATATCGATTCTGTTCCATTCCAACCAATCCTTACTTCCTAGAAAGAAGGGCGAATTTTTTCGCAGACTGAACCGTATTATGAAGAAGCATTGTAATCGTCATAGGACCAACTCCACCTGGTACTGGTGTAAGATAGCTTGCTTTCTCTTTTGCTTCGTCAAAAATAACGTCCCCAACAAGCTTACCGGTTGATTCAAGGCGGTTTACACCAACATCAATCACAACTGCACCTTCTTTAATATAATCTCCAGGAATAAAATTCGCTTTTCCAACAGCAGCAACTAAAATATCTGCTTGAAGGGTCATTTCTTTCAAATTTTTAGTCCTGGAATGACAATATGTTACTGTAGCATTCTCTTTAAGGAAGAGTTGTCCAACTGGTTTCCCGACAATATTACTTCTGCCAACAACCACAACATGCTTACCTTCGATTGATATTTGTTTCGATTTAACCATTTCAATAACTCCAAAAGGTGTACATGGTAAGAAAGCGTCTTGTCCAGTCATCATGCGGCCAATGTTAATTGGATGAAAACCATCCACATCTTTTTCGGGTGAAATTCTTTCAATAACTGCCGTTTCATTAATCGTGTTTGGTAATGGCAATTGAACAAGAATACCATGGATAGAAGGATCCTGGTTTAAGCGGTCAATTTCACTAAGTAAAAATTCTTCTGTAATGGTATCTGGATATTCTAGCATCAAAGAGTAAATGCCAGTTTCCTTACATGCTTTATCTTTCCCTTTTACATAGGATCTTGAAGCTGGGTCATTACCAACTAATAACACAGCTAATCCAGGAACGATACCGTCCTGTGATAAATTCTTTACCTCTTCTGCAATTTCATTACGTTTTGTTTGTGCTAATTCTTTCCCACTTATAATCTCTGCCGACATTTTTCGACTCTCCCTTATCTAATTTGAATTCTTTATGGACTACAGCGATATTTTACTTTACTAATGTATCTTTTATTTTCGATAGAATAGCATTAATAAAACGACTCGAGCTATCATCACCAAATTCTTTAGCAAGTTCAATTGCCTCATCAATACTTACCTTAACAGGAATTTCCTCTATATATTTCATTTCATAGACTGCGATGCGTAAAATCGAACGGTCTACATTTGCAAGTCTTTCAAGATTCCATTTTTCTAGATGCTCTCTTAATAGAGAATCAATTTCTTCTTTATGTTCGATTACTCCATGTACAATCTGTTCTAAGAAAGGATCTAAAGACTCTTCTTCAAGTACACTTTCAATTGCCTCATTTGGGTCACTCTGGCTTACATCAACTTGAAATAACGATTGCAAAGCCTTTTGTCGTGCTGTACGTCTTTTCATACTAATTATTTCTCCTTTATATATAGTAAAACTTTTGTCCCACTATCAATTGCATTCCGATAACATGATAATATCATAAAATAATTTTAAAATAAAAACCAACTCTTTATTGTAAGGTAAAAATAAAAAGGCTGTTTTCGCAATCTTTGTTGTTTTTTATATCGTTGACTTCCTCTTCTGGTGGATCCTTTCCGTGGGCGTGGCTTTAGCCTCCTCAATGAAATGCGGAGGCAGCTTGCACAGAAACGAGAAAATTTGGCCACTCAGGCAATGAGGCGTAATTTGGCTCTGAAAGAGGAGTAGAAATTTCTCGAGTTTCTAGCTGCTACAACTGGACAGGTGCTGTTCCTCTTACTGGATTCGCCATCTTACGCTCCAATCATCATGGTTTGCAATGTACTAACAAAAAGCAACAATCTTTTTAGAAAAGAGCCAATAAAAAAGTCTGATAGCGTTTGCCATCAGACTACCTAGTGCCTACATCTCTTCTTCTACTTCAACTTCAGGTTTTTGCGTTTCAAATAACACACCAACAACATGGATGTTAACTTCATTCGCATCTAAAGCTGTCATATTCAATAAAGCCTGGCGTACATTGTCTTGAATTTGACGAGCAACATTCGGAATAGAAACGCCAAAGTTCATTACACAGTATACATCCACAATGATCCCGGTTTCTGTTAATTCAACTTTAACACCTTTACCATGGTTTTTCTTTCCTAGTTTCTCAACCACTCCAGAAGCAAAGTTCCCTCTCATTTGTGCGACTCCTTCAACCTCTGAAGAAGCAATACCAGCAATTACTTCAATTACCTCTGGTGCAATTTCAACCTTACCAAGACCGTTACTGCCTTGATCCATTTCTAAAATATTCGTTTCCGCTGCCATTAGCAAGCACCTCCTATATTTAACTTTATTCAGCCAATCTCTTCTATATGTGGTGGTTCAATGCTACATAAGTAGTCGATTCAGATGAGGATACAACAAGGCGTTTTTTGACGTACTACTTCATAACCTCATATAATTCAAGAAATTTGGTGTTGAAGTCTCCGCCAACAAATTTCTCATGATTCATAAGCTTAAGGTGGAAAGGAATTGTAGTGTGTACACCCTCAATTACAAATTCACTTAGAGCACGCTTCATTCTTGCGATTGCTTCTTCCCTAGTTGCCCCATATGTAATTAACTTAGCAATCATCGAATCATAATATGGAGGTATTGAATAACCAGGATATGCAGCAGAATCTACCCTTACTCCTAGACCACCAGGTGGCAAATACATTTCAATTTTGCCTGGAGATGGCATGAAATTCTTCTCTGGGTTCTCTGCATTGATTCGGCATTCAATTGCCCAACCATTAAATGTTACTTCACTTTGAGTGAGTGAAAGCTCTTCTCCTGATGCAACACGAATTTGTTCTTTAATTAAGTCTACACCTGTTACCATCTCAGTAACGGGATGCTCAACTTGAATTCTTGTATTCATTTCCATGAAATAGAATTGATCATTGACATGGTCATAAATAAATTCTATTGTTCCAGCACCTGAGTAGTTAACAGCTTGTGCTGCTTTAACTGCAGCATCACCCATTTTTTGTCTTGTAGCTTCATTTAGTGCAGGAGATGGTGTTTCCTCAACTAGCTTTTGTAAACGCCTTTGAATGGAGCAATCTCTCTCCCCTAAATGTATCACATTTCCGTGGTTGTCTGCTAATACTTGAATTTCAACGTGGCGGAAATCCTGAATATATTTTTCAATATATACACCTGGATTTCCAAAGGCAGTAGCAGCTTCCTGTTGAGTGATGTTGATTCCCTTAGTGAGTTCCTCTTCATCCTTCGCAACACGGATTCCTTTTCCGCCTCCACCAGCAGTAGCTTTAATAATGACTGGATAGCCCATATCATTCGCCAACGCGATTGCTTCACCTGTATCTTTAATGATTCCTTGTGAACCAGGCACAATCGGTACACCTGCTTGTCTCATCGTTTCACGGGCAACATCCTTTGTACCCATTTTATTAATGGCTTCAGGGCTTGGACCAATGAAAGTTAGATTTACTTCACGACAAAGCTCCGCAAAGTCTGCGTTCTCAGCTAAGAATCCGTAACCTGGGTGAATCCCTTCACTTTCAGTAAGCTTTGCAACGCTAATAATATTTGTAAAGTTTAAATAGCTGTCCTTTGAAGACTTTGGACCAATACAATAGGCCTCATCTGCAAGTTGAACGTGAAGAGATTCCCGGTCTGCCTCAGAGAAAACAGCTACCGTTTCAATACCGAGCTCTTTACAGGCACGAATTATACGAACCGCAATTTCTCCACGGTTTGCTATTAGTATTTTTTTTAACATGAGGGTCGCTCCTTACTTATTTGAACAATCATACTATGCTTTAACTAGGAATAATGGTTGACCATACTCCACAAGCTGACCATTCTCAACTAATATTTCAACGATTTCTCCATTTACTTCAGCTTCGATTTCGTTAAATAGCTTCATGGCTTCTACGATACAAACTACTGAATCTTCTTTAACTTTATCACCTTTTTGAACATATGCATCTGCATCTGGAGATGGAGATGCATAGAAAGTACCAACCATCGGTGAGACAATTTTATGTAGGTTTTCATCAACTGCAGGTGCTGCTGTAACAGGTTCAGCTGGCTGTGACTGTGGTTGTACAGATTGTGCTGGTGCTGCAGGCTGAGCTACCTCAGTAACAACAGGTGCAACCGGTTGTGCTTGCACTTTGCTTTCTACAATTGTTTGTACAGTTGTTTCTTTACTTTTCTTCATTTTAATTTTTGAGCCTTCGCTCTCAAAAGTAAACTCGTCAATATTTGAATGATCAACTAACTTAATAAGTTCACGTAATTCTTGAATTTTAAACATTCATTACACTCCTTGTGATTAACTCGAAATATAAAACTATAAATTGATGTCACATTTTATTGCTAGTATTAGTACCACATACTAACATGATACGATACTTAAAACCCTCTTTTCAATATATTGCAGAGATTTTTTCAGGAAAACGTTAACATTGATTTCCCCACTACCCATTTATTTTACCAAAAAGAAAAGAAAGTACAGCATTTTAGCCGTACTTTCTTTTCTTTATTATTTTTCTTTGTCACCAGTTAATTCAAACTCTACCGCAACATTTTGGAGTTCGCCTAACTCGCTGCGAACTAGTCGTAGAATTTCATTAGCTTGTTGCTTTGAGCTTTCCTTAGATTTAACTGTAATCTTAATCTTGTCACCTTCTACGCGAACTAAAGCATCCTCGTAGTTATTTCCTTTGATAAGCATTTCGATAATCTTTTCTTTTGATTCAATATCTTCTAACTTCTTTAACTCATCATATGCTTTAAGCTTTTGATCTGCTGTTAGTTCTGTTGAAGCTGCTTGATCTTCTAAATTGCTTCTTATTTTACTGCGGTGCTCATCAATTTCCAAGCGCAATGCAGCAAACATGTCATCACTAGAAACAGAAGAAATCACATTACCATCTTCATCTTCCTCAACAGTTACACTTGCTCCGTCTTTATTTTCAGTAGATGTTTCTACATTTTCTTTTTCTTTTTCATTATCCTTTTGTTCATCCTGCTCCATTGCAACTTCATTAGGATTGTTTTCAGGTGTCGTAATATAATAGACTGATAACACAACTACTAGACTTAACATTGTTAATAACCATACAGTTTGTTTTTTCAATAACATTTTATGAATCCCCCTTCGTTTTCCTTGGTACAACTGCTACCTTGTGATTTGGTACATCAAAACCTTTGGTAACAGCCTCCACTACCATTTGTTTTATTTTTGCGTTCTCAACACCTTTAGCAACAATTAGAACACTTCGTATTTCAGGCTTTTCAATCTTCAAGACGATTGGTGTTTCAGAATCCCCGCTGCGGATGATGACAACTTGTTCATCTTTTGTTATATCCTCAACTTGTCTTTTTCCACCATCCCTGTCTTCCTCATTTGTGATTTGACTTTGGGATACGGTGTTTTTTTCAAGTATTTTTGATTCAGTAGCATCTACACTTACTGAAACAATGACATCCTCTACTCCAGCAATTGCTTCTAGTGCTTCTTTGAGCTCGTTTTCATAACGATCCTCATATTTTGCAATTGCTGTAGTTAGTTCATCTTTCTGTCCTCCAAAAGTTGGCTCATCTTTGGCACTTACTTCCGAGGATGTAGCTGGCAAAACAGAAGATGTTGGTTTGTCATTTGAGAATAGATTACTAATTAACATAAAGGCTATCCCAACTGCTAATAAAAGTAAGAAATATTGGTTTTTCTTGTTTCCCTTTTTATCTGGTGGATCATCCTTGGACCCGGAGAACATTCCTTTGATTTTGTTCAAGATACCTTTGTCCTTATCCATCTACGACTCTTTCCCCCCTTCCACAGTGACTACAATTTTTTCTGAGTCTATTTCCCATCTGGAAGCTAATGTTTTTGTGATTGCCTTAACATTGTTTTGATCTACTTTTTTATACACTGGCTCATTCTGTTTGGAGGTATCAATCTCAACTGTTTTTACTACTGCCACATCATCAGGTTCGGCTGTCTCTTTCGATAGCACCACCTCAATTGACTGAATGTCATCCAACATTTCATCCAAAGTAACAATCTCTTTACTGTCTACAGCACTTGAAAGGGATACATTTACTTTTTGAACAGTTAAATCATATTCGTTTTGCACCAACTCCTCTTCCACTTCAGATTCCAATTGGACAGCCATTGTTTCTAAAATATATGCACGTTGTGAGGCTTGTATTTCTTTTTTCTTCAAATCTATTAAATTTTCTAGATTTTTTTCACTTTGAACTGGTTTTAAATTCATATTTAACAAGGCCTGGTCCAAATCAGATTTAAAAAGTGAGAACAGAGGAGTTAATATAATTAGGATTAATAAAAGCCCTGTTACCATTTTTACGTATTTTTGCATACTTGAACTCGGCAGAAGCATGTCCACGATTGTCGCGAGTAAAATGAATAAAATAATATTCGTAATCCATTCGGCAATAAAACTCAGTGTCCTCACCTCCTAGGCCTTTTGTCTAGCTCCAGGCACCATCGGCTCGAGGTCATAAGCCAATCGCTTCGGAAGGTAAAATGCACCTTCTGTCAGCGCTCGTCTTATGCTTTTCGCCGATAATCGGGCACCTTGCGCCTTTCTATCTCACCATCAATGTCAGGTTTCCAGCTGCAATAATAACCGTGATACTTAGGAAAAACATCAGTGACACGATTGCTAATGCCGCAAAGATATATACGACACTTTTACTAATGATATTTAAACAAGCAATGACCGGTCCCCCGCCAAGTGGCTGCAAAAGTGCAGCTGCTAGCTTATAAATAATTGCTAATGACAGCACTTTAATCGCTGGGAATGCTGCAATTAGCAGGAGAATAACAACCCCAAAGATACCAACTGTGTTTTTCAGAATAACCGAGGCACTGATTACAGTATCTGTGGCATCGGTAAACATCCGGCCAATGACCGGAATAAAATTACCAGTAATAAATTTTGCGGTCCTGATTGTTATTCCATCTGCAACCGCAGTTGTAGTTCCCTGCACTGAGATAACGCCTAAGAAAATCGTCAGGAAAACCCCGATAATACCAATACTCACATTACGTAGTAATTGGGCAAGCTGTGTTACCTTGTAGTGTTCACTTAACGTACTCACTATGCTTAATAGAGCTGACATAAACAATAAAGGTAAAACGATATATTGAATTAAAAGCCCGCTAGTATTCATTAAAAACAATATCAGTGGGTGGAAAAATGCTGCTGATGCGATTCCACCTGATGATGCCACTAACGCAAGCAATAAAGGAACAAGTGCAAGTATAAAATTGATCATCGTCTCGATAGCTTCCTCTGTGTACATGATGGCAACCCTGAAGCTATTTAGTGCGATGATGATTAACACCATGTAAACAATGGCATAAGCAACTTTACTAACTGCACTCTTCTCAAATGAATTTTGCAATGTTTGTAAAAACATACTAAAGATCGTAAGCATGATTAGTGTGCTAAGAAGTTTTCCATTTGCTATCAATTCATGGAATACGAATTTGACGAGTCCGAGCAGCCATTCATTCAATGAAAGCTCCTTTTCGCCTTGAATGAACTCTAGTAAACTACCCTTTTGGCTTTCAGGTAAATAACCTCCATAGTCCGTAACAATTTCATCCCAAAATTGTTTTATTTCGTCAATGCCAAGGGTTTCTAGTTGTTCCTCAACCTGTTCTTGAATTTGGTTTTCGATGATTTCTTGTTGTGAGGGTGAGGCTTGTACAATATGTGGTAAAGAAAAAAAGAAAAGAAATAGCGCTAGAATAGATAAGGTTTTACTACCGGTCAATGCCAACCACCCCCTTGAAAACCTTGGTTTCTATTGATTTAACTAGGAATAAGTCCAATAATTGTTTCTATTAATACTGTTAAAATTGGTATAGCTAGTGCTAAAATCAGGATTTTCCCCCCGAGTTCAATCTTTGAGGCTAGTGACCCTTGACCTGCATCTTTTGTAATCTGTGCGCCAAATTCAGCGATGTATGCTATTCCAATGATTTTTAGAATGGTTTCTACATATACAGTGTTCACATTTGCGTTAATTGCAACTTTCTCAAGCATGCGAATGATATCTGCAATTTCTCCCACTAAAAATAGAAAGATTACACAGCCGACAAATACTACAAGTAAAAAGGCAAAGGTAGGTTTTTGTTCTTTTACAATGAGTGCCAGAAAGGTTCCAATTAAACCTAATCCAACGATTTGTATAATCTCAATCGCTCATCCCCTCCTTACCCCTGAAAGAGGAATACAGCTTTAATCTTTTTAAATAGGTCCTCAACGATTGTTGCAACCATAAACAGGATATATATGAAGCCCAACAGTGTAACCCACTGTGCATATTCCTTTTTACCCATCTGATCTAGGATTGTATGGAGAAAGGCAACCACAATTCCTACACCGGCTATTTGAAATATAATATTTACATCCACTCCCATTCGCTTCTTCTCCCCCTAAATCAATAAAATGACTACTAATAAACCAGACAAAAAGCCCAGGCTTTTCACCATTTTTTCGTAACGCATTTGTCTATCTTTTGCATCGCTTTCTTCACGTTCAAGATGGGTTATAGCAAGTTTTATGTGCTTTTGTTGTGAGGTTCGATCATGCTGTCCGAGTGTTTCCCCGAACTGTTGAAGAATCTCGATTTCTCCTTGATGAAAGGCAGTCAATTTGGAAACTTCCTTTAGACTTTCATCCCAAGCAATCTTGACACTTACCTCTCCTGTTTGAAGCCTTTTCGCGAAGCCCTCAAAAAAATAAGATACGGGCTTTGGAATTTGCCTTGAGAGATGGGTTGCAACATCAATTAAGGGTACATGGCCGTACATAATTTCTGCTTCCAGTGATTGTAAGGCTGTTTTTAACATCCTTAACTGACGGGGTCTTTCACTTAAACGTCGTGCTGCTTCAAACCCTGCCCAAGTGGTTGCAAGAAGAATAAGTATTGCTCCTAAAATTTTTATCATCTACGTCACGCTCACTTTTGGTAAAAGATGCTTTCCAGTTGGACCTAGGATGGATTTTATGGTTCCCGGCCCCTTAGTGCGTGATAACTCTACAAATCTCTCTATAACTCCTGCTTCTATAATCTTCTTTAAGGATGGACGCTTCATGAGGTCGGAAATTTGATGTCCGTGTGCAGTCACAATCAAACTTACCCCTGCATTAACGGCTTCCATAATCGCTTGACTGTCTTCCTCTCTACCAATTTCATCAACAATTAATACGTCAGGACTCATCGACCTAATCATCATCATCATCCCTTCAGCTTTTGGACATGCATCTAGGACATCAACTCTTGGCCCCAATGAAGCTTGAGGAACTCCTTTCACACAGCCAGCAATCTCTGAACGCTCATCTACGATTCCAACCTTTAACGCCGGAATGTGTTTAGATTCGATTCCTGTACTAATCATTCTTGCAAGATCCCTTAGTAAAGTGGTTTTACCAGTCTGTGGTGGTCCAATGATGATGGTATTTTTCCAATAAGAATCATAGAGATAAGGTGCCAGTGGAGCTGCAACTCCAATTTTTTGCTTTGCAATCCGAATATTAAAGGAAGTCACATCTCGAATTGCTTTGACATTTCCATTCTCCGTGATTACTTTTCCAGCTAGTCCCACTCGATGTCCACCTTGGATGGTGACATAACCCCGTTTCAGCTCTTCTTCAAGTGTATATATCGAATATTGACCAAGTTTGTTCAGAAGCTGAACGGCATCTTCACCGGTAACGGAATAATTATGAAAAATGGGAATTCCATTCTCAATGATTTCAAGAGGTCTAGCCACTCTAATTCGGATTTCTTCCATTTTTTCTATGCGTTCTGGAGGATACTTGTTTATAAGGCTTACGATTGATTTTGGTAGCACATCAATTATTTCTTTCATCTAGTAAACTCCTTATATCAAATGCGCCTTGGCGTATTTGCCGCCCGATTTTTTTAGGCCCACACGAGGTGGGTCACAAAGACGTTGCCACAGGAAGTGGCGTTCCTAGTCTTTGATCCTATGCTCGAAAAACTTCCATTGAAAAATCGTGGCATCCGCTGGAGGCTTTAACTTTATTCAGTCAGGGTTTTAACCCCAAACGAATTGTATACTCTTTGGCATTTCCCTCCACTTTTCCAAGTAAGGGATTTCAACTGAATAAAGTTAATATCTCTCATAATTCAATGTATGCATGCTTGGACACATTATGCCGATTTCTATTTGAAGATTCCATACAATATAAATGCAACGCCAAGCCCAATAAATAGAAGCTTCGAATACGATAGCTGATCAGCTAAACCAATCAGTCCAATAGACATAGTCGAGATCAAAATTAGCGGCCCCACAACCGCTAGTGATGCATTAACTGCTAACGCTTTTTTCACATCATTAAAAACCAGCATTAAAATCGCTGCCGTTATTTCCAAGCAACCAGATAAAATTCGCAGTCCTGCCATCGTCAAAACACTTGTATCAAACATCGAAAATATTCGTTTCATCGTTGTCCCCACCCAAATAAATTTCTTTTGTACAACCTATGCTTGTTCATTGATTTTCAGAAGAGGAATTTTTATGGGGTGGTTAAGTGGTGGTGATTTTGTGGTTTATCTGCTGCTGGCACTTAGAAAAACATAATAAAAAGAACCCATCTAAAAAGATGGGTCCTTAATTGATCTCAATATTCATTATGCACGTGATACATATGATCCTTCAGTTGTGTTGATGATTAAAACATCACCTTCGTTAATGAAGAAAGGAACTTGAACGATTAAACCTGTTTCAAGTGTTGCTGGCTTTGATCCACCAGAAGCTGTGTCACCTTTGATGCCAGGTTCTGTTTCAGTAACCTTAAGCTCAACTGTGTTTGGCAGCTCAACACCTAATGTTTCACTTTGGAACATCATAATGTGTACTTCCATGTTTTCTTTTAAGTATTTTAACTCATACTCGATTGCTGATGCAGGTAGTTCAATTTGCTCGTAGGACTCATTGTCCATGAATACATGTGAATCACCGTTTGCATATAGATATTGCATTTTGCGGTTTTCGATTTGTGCTTTTGCTACTTTTTCGCCAGCACGGAATGTTTTCTCTTGAACGGCACCTGTACGAAGGTTACGTAACTTAGAGCGTACAAATGCTGCTCCTTTTCCTGGTTTAACGTGTTGGAAATCCATTACTCTCCAGATCCCACCGTCCACTTCAATTGTCAAACCTGTACGAAAATCGTTAACTGAAATCATATACTATTTCCTCCTAATTCAATTACGACAAACCATTTTGTCTATAAAATAATTAACTCTTTCTTAGAGAATGTTAGTGATTCATTGCCGTCTTTTCTAACAACAACATCGTCCTCAATTCTCACGCCACCTAAACCTGCTATGTAAATACCTGGTTCACAGGTTACAATCATTCCTGGTTCTAATACATTGTCAGATCGGAATGATAATGATGGCTGTTCATGAACCTCCATACCAAGACCGTGTCCAGTTGAATGACCAAAATATTCACCATAACCTTTTTCCGTAATATAATCACGAGTTAAGGCATCGGCTTCTTTTCCTGTGATGCCAGCCTTAATACCGGCCATACCACGAAGCTGAGCTTCTAAAACAACATCATAAATGTTTTTCAGTTCATCGCTAGGATTCCCTACAGCGACAGTACGTGTGATATCTGAGCAATATCCTTTATAATATGCACCAAAATCAAGGGTTACAAAATCACCATTTTCAATCACTTTATCACTCGCAACCCCATGAGGTAATGCTGAGCGATAACCTGATGCAACGATTGTGTCAAATGAAGATGAAGTCGCCCCTTGTTTTCGCATAAAAAATTCTAACTCAGTAGAAACTTCAATTTCAGTAATACCAGGACGAATCACATCTAGAATATGAGTAAAGGCGGCGTCAGCTATCTCCGCTGCTTCCTTTAATATCTTAATCTCTGAATCGGTCTTAATCAAGCGTAACTTTTCAATCACTCCTGAAACAGGAACAAGTTCTGCTTGTACTGCTTTATCATACGCAGTATAAGTTGCATAAGAAAGATCATCTTGTTCAAACCCAAGCTTTTTAATTCCCATTATTTCAGCTTGTTTGGCAACCTCTTCAATGATTGGCCCTGAATGTTGAATAATTTCAAATTCTTTCACTTGTTCACTTGCTTGCTCGACATAACGAAAATCTGTAATAAAAACTGCCTTCTCTTCTGAAATGAGGGCAACTCCCGCTGTACCGGTGAAATTAGTTATGTAACGTCTGTTATAACTATTCGTAACGAATAAGCCATCAATTCCAAATCCTGAAAAACTTTCACGTAGCTTTGCTAATTTATTCATCTAGTTTTCCCCCTAAATGCTCAATCATTGCTAATAACGCAAGTTTGTAGCCGTATACACCTACTCCAACAATTTGCCCAATTGTAACAGGAGCGATGACTGATGTGTGTCGAAATTCTTCGCGAGTATGAATATTCGAAATATGTATCTCTACTACAGGCACAGTAACTCCAGCTATGGCGTCACGAATCGCATAGCTGTAATGCGTAAAAGCCGCTGGATTCATTACGATTCCATCGTATTCTCCTTCGGCATTGTGGATCGCATCAATAATTGCACCCTCGTAGTTCGATTGGAAGCAATTAAGCTCCACATTCCTGTTATGCGCAAACTCAGTTAAGTCTTTCTCCACATCGGCTAGTGTGAGACTCCCATAAATATGCGGCTCCCTTTTTCCAAGTCGATTTAAATTAGGTCCGTTAATAAGGAGTATTTTCTTCATAAATAGATCTCCCTTTAAAGAGGATTTTCAAAAAGTCCGGTGAAAATGACACTTCGAATTTCAGCGTTGGCTTGCTTCTCCGTTCCTCACGTATTAACTACATACGCTCCGGTACTCAAAGCTACACCGCCTTAAACTTTCGACGCACAGGATGTGCTAGTGTCGACAATGCCACAGGACGTGGCGTTCTTGTCGACGCGGTCCTTTTCATCCTCCTTATTGAACTCTTACTAAAAAATAGAATGTTCGAACAAGAACATTCTACCATATCTTACCCTAATTTACCTACTCATTTGTAGAGACGACACGCCTTTCTGCCCTCATATCATTTTCTTCAAATGATATGGAGTAACCAATAAAGACACCATATAAGATATAAAAGCATATTGTAGTAATAACTGTATTACGTTCTAATTCCCCAACGGTTTTAATATCAGGAAAAATCGGATTAAACACGTAAAACACAATAAGCCATAAGGCAATGCCAAATGCAGCACCAACCCAAATGGACTGAAACTTTTTTAGTAATGCATAATATAAAAGTGCTACACCGATTGATATAATACCAATCATTAAAATCCCAATAAACTGACCTAACACGCGGTTTTTCCAATCACCAAGGATCCACGGTTTGAGGATAAGATTTGGGCTAAGTTCTGTAAAATTAAAAATATACGTTAAGTACGACAATAGACTCCAAAATATCCCCCCAAACAAACCAATAACTACAACTTTAGCCATTAAAGACATATCTCCGTCTTTTTTGTTCTGTTCAAGTTCTGGATTCTTTTTTTCAGCATCTACCATAGGTCAACACCTCCATTTGCTAGTATGTCCCGAACTTTTTTAATCTATTTGGAAAAGATTCTCGGAAAAATGTGTATCAATGGTAATTACTGGGTAGAATAGTAAATGTTAGTTTGAATAAAAAATAAAATTCAAATAATTGATGCTTTTAACATAGAGGTTTATTAGCTTATCTTGTAGAATATATATAAGTAGGAGTTCCTTATATTTTTACATGTATCGATCAATTTACTGAAATATACGGGCAACAATGACATGGATTCATAATACAATATAAGTATAGCTTTCAGGAGGTGTATCTCATGAATCGTCGTAAATCAAATATAGTCGTCATGATTTTACTAGGATTAGGAGCACTTGGATTTGTCTACACCCTTTTCACTCGTCCAGGTTCATTACTCGTGCAAGCAGGCATGATTTTCCTTTTCATAGGTATAATCTATCTACTATATAAATTTGTGATTAGTCGACGAATGGGAGGAAAAGAAAATTCCGCTTATTTACGCGCAGCAAAACAATCTAGGAAACGTTTTAAAACAGGAAGTCAGAGGAAGACTCGGACTATGGGAATAGGGAATAAAAGACCTACGACCAGCGCGGCAAAACGATCGACTGTAGCGTCTATTCATAAAAAGCGAAAAACGAATACGACACACCTAACTGTTATTGAAGGTAAAAAAGGCAAAAAGAAGAATCGAGCATTATTTTAAACTTTATTCAGCACAAAAGCTGGATAAAGTTTTTTTATACTTTGGATTCTTCTCTTGTTTGATTTAAAAACCCCACGTTCGCAAGAAGGCTTCTGTACGTTGTTTTCCAAGTTGAATAAGCTCTTGCTTTTTTTCATCTGTTACTCCAAATTCGGTTGTCAATCCACTTTCAACGGGGATAAAAATAATATTTTTTTCGTGTCTACGTGAGATATAACGCGCATCATGCGCATTCTTCATTGTTTCAAAGAGAGCTCCAAACATTTCGATTGCATTGTGAATTTTATTTTGTTTTTGCTGCTGATTATTCCCACTTAGCCTAATCCCAATAACTGGGCGTTTTTTTAGCTTTTGTTCCTCATCAAAGAGCCATATTGGAAAGTTGGAGAGCACTCCTCCATCGACGACGATTGTGTTTCCTTGATAATCTTTTAATCGGACTGGTTCAAAAAAGTATGGAAGGCTACAACTCATCCGAACAGCTTTTGCCACCGGGAAAGTTTGGGGATGAATCCCATAGCGTTCTAAATCGTCGGGTAATACCATGATTCTTCCATTTGTTAAGTCCGATGCAATAATTCTTAATGATCCGGGAGGGAGGTTCTGAAACGTAACTACACCCTTTGCACGAAGCTTTTGATAGATCCATTTCTCCAACATATCCCCTTTGTATAACCCGAGACGCCAATAGAGGAGTAGCCACTTCGTTAAGGCTGTGTTTAACGGGGTCTTACGTTCATCTAAAAAATCGCTAAGGTCTAATTCTTCCATAAGATTGATAATTTCTTCACTTGTGTAACCAGCAGCTATTAAGGAAGCAATCAAGGACCCTGCACTGGTTCCCGCCAATCTTTTGAAACTAAAACCTTTTGCTTCGATAGCTTGATAAGCCCCTATTAGCGCAAAGCCTTTAATACCCCCACCTGAAAAAACACCATCAATAAACATCGTACCCCTCCCAATCAAATGCGCCTTGGCGTATTTGCGCCCAGATTTTTTCGAGCCTGCTCGAAAAACTTCCATTGAAAATCTGTGGCATCCGCCGGAGGCTGATTAACTTTATTCAGCTTCGGATGAATAAAGTTAATCAATCCCTTTATACATTTTTAATCGGATAGCTCGGGATTTAGTACGTGTGATTTTTTGAATATAAAAAAAGAAGGAATCCGTACAGGATTCCCTCTTTAGCATTTGATTACAATCCACATTTAAGTTGTGCATTACAGTTAGTACATGTGTTACATCCACCAAGGTCTTCTACCGTACCTTGACGGCAAACTGGACAAGTGTCGCCAACTTCAGAACCGATTGTAACATCAGTTTGACGTAAATCAATGACAGTATCCATTAGGACTACACGATTTTTTGGCTTTTCTTCTTCAGTTGTAACTTCAGCTTCTTCAAATGTGTTTTCTTCCGCCTTAAGCGTAAGAACTTGAGCATCACGGCTTCCATCTACGTATACTGTACCACCTTTTGCTCCACCTTTGTAGAGGCGCTCATATACAGCTTCTACTTGAGAAACAGTGTAGCCATTTGGTGCGTTAACAGTTTTACTGATTGAGCTGTCAATCCAACGTTGGATGACACATTGTACATCTGCATGTGCTTCTGGTGAAAGTTCCATTGCAGAAACGAACCAGCTAGGCAGGTTGTTAGGATCTGCTTCTGGGTGTTTATCTAAATATTCTTGAACGATATCCGCTTTTACTTCAATAAACTTACCTAAACGTCCACTTCTAAAATAAGAGAATGAGAAGTAAGGTTCTAAACCTGTTGAAACGCCAACCATTGTCCCAGTACTGCCTGTAGGAGCGACGGTTAATAAGTGTGAGTTACGAATTCCGTGTTGTTTAATGCCTTCTTTGATATCTTCTGGCATCTTTTGCATGTATCCAGTATTAATTAAAGCTTCTCTGATACGATTGCCATCCTCTAGTGAATTACCTTCTAAGAATGGGAAGCTGCCTTTTTCTTTTGCAAGTTCAATTGATGCACGATAAGCAGTTGTTGCAATTGTTTCGAACACTTCGTCAACTAACTTATTTCCTTCTTCAGAACCATATTCAGTTTCGCAATAGATAAGTAGGTCGTGTAATCCCATAACCCCAAGACCAACTCGGCGCTCACCTAATGCTTGCTTTTTATTTGCTTCTAAGAAGTATGGAGTTGCATCAATTACGTTATCCTGCATTCTTACTCCAACTTCAACAGTTTGCTTTAGTTTCTCAAAGTTAACAGTCTTTGTGTCTTTATCAACCATTTCAGCTAAGTTAACCGCTGCAAGGTTACATACTGAATAAGGTGCGAGAGGTTGCTCCCCACAAGGATTTGTTGCAACAACTTTTTGACCATAGCTTTGTGCATTAGTCATGTCGTTTGCATTATCGATGAAGAAAATTCCTGGTTCTGCAGCGTACGTTGCGCAGATATTGATTAAGTTCCAAAGATCTCTTGCTTTGATTTTACGGTACACACGTACTTTATGGCCAAGTTTTTCCCACTCACGTACGTCCCCAACCTTGTGCCATTCTTCATTGTAGATTTTCATTTCTTCTTCATTGTAGCTTTCAACATCCGGGAATTTAAGTTCATATAACCCGTCTTCTTCAACAGCTTGCATGAAGTCTTTAGTAATACAAACGGAAATGTTTGCACCCGTTAAGAACTCTGGATTATGAACACTGTAAGTTCCGCCAGTCACTATTTTTTGTTCAGCATCTTTAATGATTTTTTCACTAAAACCACCATAACCAGGAATTTGCTTGTAATTTACAATTCCTTGATACATTTGAATTTCCTGTTCCGTGAATGGAGTGAACTTTAGCTTTTCTTGAGCATATTTTTTAATTGTTGCATCTTGTGTATTTTCCATTAAATAACGAAGAATTCTTGGATTTTGCATCTTCGAAATGATGAATTCAATAATGTCAGGGTGATCAGATTGAAGCATGATCATTTGAGCTCCCCTGCGCGAACCACCTTGCTCAACTAGATGTGTAAGTTTCGCAATGTCATCAAGCCATGAAACGGAACCAGATGACTTACCGTTTACACCGCGTGCTAGTGTGTTGCGTGGGCGTAGTGTAGAACCGTTTGTTCCGACACCGCCACCACGGCTCATGATTTCCATAACCTGTTTTCGGTGCTCAGAGATACCTTCACGAGAATCCTGTACATATGGCATTACGTAACAGTTAAAGTACGTAACATCAGTATCCGCACCAGCTCCGTAAAGAACACGTCCAGCTGGAATGAAGTTTAGATTTACAAGCTCTTGATAGAACTTTTCAAACCATTCTTTGCGCTTCTCCTCCGTTTTCTCTACTGCAGCTAAACCAGTGGCATTTCTTTTTGCAATTTGCTCATAGAAAATTTCAAGAGGCTTCTCGATAACATCAAGTGAACGATTAACAATACCTGTCTCAATTTCTTCTGGCTTGTCCAACACGCCACGATACTCTTCTTCAACAAGCACCTGTGCTGTCTTCTGTTCCCAATCAATGTCAATGATGAAACCTAAACCACGAGCTGGAAACTTTGGATCTTCCTTGATTGTTAGAACAACAAAGTCACCTTCTGCCAGAGTAATTTTTTCGGTATCCTTAAATGTATACCGATCAAGCATTACGAGCCTTGATACGCCCTTGTGGGTAATCTTCATGTCCTCCGTAATTGGATGGACTTGAGGAAAAAGGCGTATATCCTGGTTCAGCCTTTCAACATTCATATTCATTTTTTCTAGCACAACAGTCATTCCCACATCTCCCTTTAAAATCTATTAATCTACATAAGGTTTATTTTTTATATGATAAAATTAAAGTACCATATATCTATTTGAAAGACAATAAAAAAATCAATATATAGTGTTAAAATAATTTTCGACACTACTATATATTGATTTTTAGATAAATAAAATCTTTTTTGTCAAACTGAAAATAGTATAAGATATAAAGTAAAACAGAGGAAAATCTAGGTAAACTAAATTATTTCATCTTTTTTGAAGAATTTTGTCGGTTGATTTTTCCCTTAAAAGAACAAACCTAATAATACCAAGGATAGGTCTTTTAGCCAAGTAAAAAACGACTAAAAAAGTCGTTATCGTTTAAAATTCCATTCATCTGTTTTATAGCGTTTCTCTGCAATCCCATGAACATAATCCAATTCCTCATCAGTCAAATGATAAGGTTCAAGTACTATATTTAGTCCTTCCTCAAAACCTTCTTTAAAAGCCTGTTTGGCTTCATCAATCGTAACCGGATTCTCCCTTAATGCATTGATTGCAACTGCTTTATTTTTAAAATTCCGTTGCATTCTTTCCCTTACACGCTCACTCGGATATTTAAATAGGTCAAATAATTTATCCTCATCTATATCTAGTAGAATTGATCCGTGCTGAAGAATGACACCCTTCTGTCTCGTTTGAGCACTCCCGGCTACCTTTCTTCCTTCGACAACAAGTTCGTACCAGGAAGGTGCATCGAAACAAACTGCAGAACGTGGATTTTTTAAGCCTTCTCGTTCTTCGCTCGTTTTTGGAACTGCAAAATAAGCATCGAGACCCAACTTTCGAAAGCCCTGTAAGATTCCTTCTGAGATAACACGATATGCTTCAGTTACCGTGTGTGGCATCTCAGGATGCTCTTCCGATACAATCACACTATAAGTTAACTCTTTATCATGTAGAACCCCTCTACCACCCGTTGGTCGACGAACAAAACCAAGACCATATTTTTTGACAGCTTCTAAATCGATTTCTCTTTCTACCTTTTGAAAATAACCTATTGAAAGAGTCGGTGGATTCCAGCCATAAAAACGAATGGTTGGAGGAATTTTACCCTCACTGTTCCAATCAAGCAATGCTTCATCTAAAGCCATATTAAACTCAGGGGAACAATCGCCTGAATCAATAAATCTCCATACCTCTTTTCCCATACTAAACCCTCTTTAATCAAAAATTATCAACCTCCCTTAGTCTATCAGAACAAAATTGAAATTCAAAATCAAATACTCCAGAGAATTCCTTTGATTCTTTTAAGTCACACGAATATAATAGAAAATGAGAGATAGAAAAAGGAGTAGATTGATTTTGGAAATACTTTTAATTGTTTTGGGTGCAATCATCGCATACGCTATATTTACATTCTTCTACCAGCGTAAAATCGTAACTGTTTTAACTGAGGAACAGTTCCGCGAAGGATATCGTAAAGCACAACTAATTGATGTACGTGAACCAAACGAATTTGACGGGGGTCATATTCTAGGCGCACGTAATATACCATTATCCCAAATGAAACAACGTTTAACAGAAATCAGACCTGATAAACCAGTCTACTTGTACTGCCAAAACACGGTTCGTAGTGGTCGTGCAGCCCAATTACTTCGTAGAAAAGGGTACAAAGACCTTTACCAACTTCAAGGCGGCTTTAAAAAGTGGTCAGGTAAAATAAAGAAAAAATAACCTATTCCATTTTTGGAGTAGGTTTTTTCATGTTATATAATAAACTATGGAAAGAAATAACTCGAGGTGATACATTGAACATTTCGAAAGGACTTTACCACACCATCTACCACCCAAGATTGGTGATCATCCCACTCATCGTTCATGTGATTCAAACTTTCATAGGAGTCTTAGGTATCTACTTTGGTTTTACCCTATTTTCTATTGATACCCAATTTCCCTATGCAATTCCGGTATTAAATAATGAGATTCTTTCTATATATGGACCCTATACTAACAACTGGCTACTAACTAGTATTGCTACCATAATAATGCTACTAATAAAAAGCTACGCGCTCAGCATGTATCTTGGAGCCATGAAATGCTTTTTAGAAGGACCTGATAATACATATTCAATATTAAAAATTGCACCCTATTATTTTAAAAGAATGATACAATTTTCAATACTCGAACTCCTATTATGTAGCATAATCTTTCAACTAACTCATACTTTTTGGCCATTAGCAATCATAGTTATTTTCGTTGTACTTATATTCTCATTAACTCCATACATAGTTGTATTAGAAGATACAACGGTTAGGGATGCGATTGTAAAATCACCCAAGCTATTGCTAACAAACCTTGGTGCCTTATTATGGATAGCACTAGTGTCACTAATCTTGACAATTTTACTAACAAGACTTCCTTTTGCAAATATGAAAGTCGAATATTACATTGTTTCACTTCTATATAGTTTTATTGGCACCACTATGATCTTTGCTGTCATGAATTGTTTATATAAAAGCATTTACACATTCAGTCTGCCTTTTAAGAAAGTTAAAAAATCGAGAAAGTATTTTCCGCCACTCTGGATTGCAGCACTACTTTTACCATTATTAGGGGCTTTGTTGGTTAACGGATAAGGGGAGGGTAGGGTGAGAACAGTTCAGTAGTTTTGTTATTAGCCCGCCCCTCTGTGTTAGTATCAATGGTAACATTGCCCTCCCATCTGTTGTAACCCTATCGTCAAACGGCATGATTTAAGCACTTTGAGTTACTCTTTTATTAAACTTTGAAAAAAGTTATAGCTGATTACTTTGCACGCCTTTTGTCCTTCTCAATTACAGAAACGGAACGAATAGCCCTTTACAGATATGATTTCCCCTAATTTTATCCAGTTGTTGCCTTCATTTTGATGCATACTGAGTTCGTATTTAACATTTTTTACCAGGAACGAACTTCTTTCTAATGTTTGCTGGTTTGGGGTTACCTAATTTTATCCAATTGCATACCTCTTTCTGGTGTTTACTAGTTTGGCTTTCCCTAATTTTATCCAGTTGCGTACCTCTTTCTGGTGTTTTCTAGTTTGACTTTCCCTAATTTTATCCAGTTGCGTACCTCTTTCTGGTGTTTTCTAGTTTGGCTTTCCCTAATTTTATCCAGTTGCGTACCTCTTTCTGGTGTTTTCTAGTTTAGATTTCCCTAATTTTATCCAGTTGCGTACCTCTTTCTGGTGTTTTCTAGTTTAGCTTTCCCTAATTTTATCCAGTTGTGTACCTCTTTCTGGTGTTTACTAGTTTGGCTTTCCCTAATTTTATCCAGTTGTGTACCTCTTTCTTTATATTACTGTTTAAAAAACTGTCACGCACCAACACAAACAAAAAAAGACCAACCACAATGGTTGATCTTTCATTTGCCTAGCGACGTCCTACTCTCACAGAGACAAAGTCCCAACTACCATCGGCGCAAGAGCTTACCTTCCGTGTTCGGTGGTCGGCTTCCGATGAGCGGCAGATTTCTGCGTCAGCTGCACTCGACTCCAATCCTCATGTACATAGTACATTCCGGTTGTCGCTCCCTTGCTTCCTTGAACTCTTTGCTCCTCGAAACCCGACCTATTCTATTTTATTGTCTTATTCCCGTAAAAAACCTTCTTTTACACCACAAAACCTTTCGGCTTTGAAAAAACAAAAAAAGACCAACCATAACGGTTGATCTCTTAATTGCCTAGCGACGTCCTACTCTCACAGGGACAAAGTCCCAACTACCATTGGCGCAAGAGCTTAACTTCCGTGTTCGGTGGTCGGCTTCCGATGAGCGGCAGATTTCTGCGTCAGCTGCGCTCACTCCAATCCTCATGTACATAGTACATTCCGGTTGTCGCTCCCTTGCTTCCTTGAACTCTTTGCTCCTCGAAACCCGACCTATTCTGTTTTTTATTCTTATTTCCATCAAAATCGCCTTTAACACCATAAAACCTTTCGGTTTTTGAAAACAAAAAAGACCAACCATAACGGTTGATCTCTTAATTGCCTAGCGACGTCCTACTCTCACAGGGACAAAGTCCCAACTACCATCGGCGCTGAAGAGCTTAACTTCCGTGTTCGGTATGGGAACGGGTGTGACCTCTTCGCTATCGCCACTAGACTATGTTGAAAGATTCATTCTTTCAAAACTAGATAACGTATTTACATTCATCTTCGAAGTATTTTGGTTAAGTCCTCGATCGATTAGTATCAGTCAGCTGCACATGTCACCATGCTTCCACCTCTGACCTATCAACCTCGTCATCTTCGAGGGATCTTACTAGTTTAACACTATGGGAAATCTCATCTTGAGGGGGGCTTCATGCTTAGATGCTTTCAGCACTTATCCCTTCCACACATAGCTACCCAGCTATGCCCTTGGCAGAACAACTGGTACACCAGCGGTGTGTCCATCCCGGTCCTCTCGTACTAAGGACAGCTCCTCTCAAATTTCCTACGCCCACGACGGATAGGGACCGAACTGTCTCACGACGTTCTGAACCCAGCTCGCGTACCGCTTTAATGGGCGAACAGCCCAACCCTTGGGACCGACTACAGCCCCAGGATGCGATGAGCCGACATCGAGGTGCCAAACCTCCCCGTCGATGTGGACTCTTGGGGGAGATAAGCCTGTTATCCCCGGGGTAGCTTTTATCCGTTGAGCGATGGCCCTTCCATGCGGAACCACCGGATCACTAAGCCCGACTTTCGTCCCTGCTCGACTTGTAGGTCTCGCAGTCAAGCTCCCTTGTGCCTTTACACTCTACGAATGATTTCCAACCATTCTGAGGGAACCTTTGGGCGCCTCCGTTACTTTTTAGGAGGCGACCGCCCCAGTCAAACTGCCCACCTGACACTGTCTCCAAGGCCGATAAGGCCTTCGGGTTAGAATTTCAATACAGCCAGGGTAGTATCCCACCGATGCCTCCACCGAAGCTGGCGCTCCGGCTTCCAAGGCTCCTACCTATCCTGTACAAGCTGTACCAAAATTCAATATCAGGCTGCAGTAAAGCTCCACGGGGTCTTTCCGTCCTGTCGCGGGTAACCTGCATCTTCACAGGTACTATAATTTCACCGAGTCTCTCGTTGAGACAGTGCCCAGATCGTTACACCTTTCGTGCGGGTCAGAACTTACCTGACAAGGAATTTCGCTACCTTAGGACCGTTATAGTTACGGCCGCCGTTTACTGGGGCTTCGATTCAGAGCTTCGCTTGCGCTAACCCCTCCTCTTAACCTTCCAGCACCGGGCAGGTGTCAGCCCCTATACTTCGCCTTGCGGCTTCGCAGAGACCTGTGTTTTTGCTAAACAGTCGCCTGGGCCTATTCACTGCGGCTCTTCAGGGCTATGCACCCTAAAAAGCACCCCTTCTCCCGAAGTTACGGGGTCATTTTGCCGAGTTCCTTAACGAGAGTTCTCTCGATCACCTTAGGATTCTCTCCTCGCCTACCTGTGTCGGTTTGCGGTACGGGCACCATTTACCTCGCTAGAAGCTTTTCTTGGCAGTGTGGAATCAGGAACTTCGGTACTATATTTCCCTCGCCATCACAGCTCAACCTTACGGTAAGCGGATTTGCCTACTTACCAGTCTAACTGCTTGGACGCACATATCCAACAGTGCGCTTACCCTATCCTCCTGCGTCCCTCCATCGCTCAAACGGTAAAGAGGTGGTACAGGAATATCAACCTGTTGTCCATCGCCTACGCTTTTCAGCCTCGGCTTAGGTCCCGACTAACCCTGAGCGGACGAGCCTTCCTCAGGAAACCTTAGGCATTCGGTGGATGGGATTCTCACCCATCTTTCGCTACTCATACCGGCATTCTCACTTCTAAGCGCTCCACCAGTCCTCACGGTCTGACTTCACGGCACTTAGAACGCTCTCCTACCATTGTTCGTAAGAACAATCCACAGCTTCGGTGATACGTTTAGCCCCGGTACATTTTCGGCGCAGAGTCACTCGACCAGTGAGCTATTACGCACTCTTTAAATGGTGGCTGCTTCTAAGCCAACATCCTGGTTGTCTAAGCAACTCCACATCCTTTTCCACTTAACGTATACTTTGGGACCTTAGCTGGTGGTCTGGGCTGTTTCCCTCTTGACTACGGATCTTATCACTCGCAGTCTGACTCCCGAGAATCAAGTCTTTGGCATTCGGAGTTTGACTGAATTCGGTAACCCGATGAGGGCCCCTAGTCCAATCAGTGCTCTACCTCCAAGACTCTATACTCGAGGCTAGCCCTAAAGCTATTTCGGAGAGAACCAGCTATCTCCAAGTTCGATTGGAATTTCTCCGCTACCCACACCTCATCCCCGCACTTTTCAACGTGCGTGGGTTCGGGCCTCCATTCAGTGTTACCTGAACTTCACCCTGGACATGGGTAGATCACCTGGTTTCGGGTCTACGACCACGTACTATTTCGCCCTATTCAGACTCGCTTTCGCTGCGGCTCCGTCTCTTCAACTTAACCTTGCACGGGATCGTAACTCGCCGGTTCATTCTACAAAAGGCACGCCATCACACATAAATGTGCTTTGACTACTTGTAGGCACACGGTTTCAGGTTCTATTTCACTCCCCTCCCGGGGTGCTTTTCACCTTTCCCTCACGGTACTGGTTCACTATCGGTCACTAGGGAGTATTTAGCCTTGGGAGATGGTCCTCCCAGCTTCCGACGGGATTTCTCGTGTCCCGCCGTACTCAGGATCCACTCAAGAGAGAACGAAGTTTCGACTACAGGGTTGTTACCTTCTCTGACGGACCTTTCCAGGTCGCTTCGTCTACTTCGCTCTTTTGTAACTCCGTATAGAGTGTCCTACAACCCCAAGAGGCAAGCCTCTTGGTTTGGGCTATCTTCCGTTTCGCTCGCCGCTACTCAGGAAATCGCGTTTGCTTTCTCTTCCTCCGGGTACTAAGATGTTTCAGTTCCCCGGGTCTACCTTCTCTTACCCTATGTATTCAGGTAAGGATACTGCCCCATTACGAGCAGTGGGTTTCCCCATTCGGAAATCTTCGGATCAATGCTTACTTACAGCTCCCCGAAGCATATCGGTGTTAGTACCGTCCTTCATCGGCTCCTAGTGCCAAGGCATCCACCGTGCGCCCTTCATAACTTAACCTATTTCGGCTTCGATAAGCTGCGAATTTCTTCGTTGACTCGCTTTCTCCGCTGCTCATGCACCCTAAAGTGCACTCCGCTGCTCGAAAACTCGTCGCCTCGAACTTCTTGCTTCTCGTGCGCCTTCAAGTTTTAAAGAACTTTTACTACTTCAATGAATGTTTTGTTACGTTATCTAGTTTTCAAGGAACGAAGCTACTGACTTCAATCACATCGTGATCAAACATCAGTGAGTAATCTTCATGCAGCTTTGCACTGAGGAATCAATCATCTTCGATTAACCTAGCAGACGCAAGTGCAATATTGAAAGCACAAAAAAGCACTCTCAAAACTGATCACAATACAAAGCGTCTTTTTATGAAGTTCGTAGAACTTCAGTTTCCTTAGAAAGGAGGTGATCCAGCCGCACCTTCCGATACGGCTACCTTGTTACGACTTCACCCCAATCATCTGTCCCACCTTAGGCGGCTGGCTCCTTGCGGTTACCCCACCGACTTCGGGTGTTACAAACTCTCGTGGTGTGACGGGCGGTGTGTACAAGGCCCGGGAACGTATTCACCGCGGCATGCTGATCCGCGATTACTAGCGATTCCGGCTTCATGCAGGCGAGTTGCAGCCTGCAATCCGAACTGAGAATGGTTTTATGGGATTGGCTTAACCTCGCGGTTTCGCTGCCCTTTGTACCATCCATTGTAGCACGTGTGTAGCCCAGGTCATAAGGGGCATGATGATTTGACGTCATCCCCACCTTCCTCCGGTTTGTCACCGGCAGTCACCTTAGAGTGCCCAACTGAATGCTGGCAACTAAGATCAAGGGTTGCGCTCGTTGCGGGACTTAACCCAACATCTCACGACACGAGCTGACGACAACCATGCACCACCTGTCACTTATGTCCCCGAAGGGAAAGCTCTATCTCTAGAGATGGCATAAGGATGTCAAGACCTGGTAAGGTTCTTCGCGTTGCTTCGAATTAAACCACATGCTCCACCGCTTGTGCGGGCCCCCGTCAATTCCTTTGAGTTTCAGTCTTGCGACCGTACTCCCCAGGCGGAGTGCTTAATGCGTTTGCTGCAGCACTAAAGGGCGGAAACCCTCTAACACTTAGCACTCATCGTTTACGGCGTGGACTACCAGGGTATCTAATCCTGTTCGCTCCCCACGCTTTCGCGCCTCAGCGTCAGTTACAGACCAGAGAGCCGCCTTCGCCACTGGTGTTCCTCCACATCTCTACGCATTTCACCGCTACACGTGGAATTCCGCTCTCCTCTTCTGCACTCAAGTCCCCCAGTTTCCAATGACCCTCCACGGTTGAGCCGTGGGCTTTCACATCAGACTTAAAGGACCGCCTGCGCGCGCTTTACGCCCAATAATTCCGGATAACGCTTGCCACCTACGTATTACCGCGGCTGCTGGCACGTAGTTAGCCGTGGCTTTCTGGTTAGGTACCGTCAAGGTACCGCCCTATTCGAACGGTACTTGTTCTTCCCTAACAACAGAGCTTTACGATCCGAAGACCTTCTTCGCTCACGCGGCGTTGCTCCGTCAGACTTTCGTCCATTGCGGAAGATTCCCTACTGCTGCCTCCCGTAGGAGTCTGGGCCGTGTCTCAGTCCCAGTGTGGCCGATCACCCTCTCAGGTCGGCTACGCATCGTTGCCTTGGTGAGCCATTACCTCACCAACTAGCTAATGCGCCGCGGGCCCATCTATAAGTGATAGCTAAAAGCCATCTTTTAATATGAGACCATGTGGTCTCATATGTTATCCGGTATTAGCTCCGGTTTCCCGAAGTTATCCCAGTCTTATAGGCAGGTTGCCCACGTGTTACTCACCCGTCCGCCGCTAACTTTTGGGAGCAAGCTCCCAAAAGTTCGCTCGACTTGCATGTATTAGGCACGCCGCCAGCGTTCATCCTGAGCCAGGATCAAACTCTCCAATAAGAGTATTGATTGCTCAATAATTTGTTACTTTAGAATTAAACGTTGACGCTTGTATTGTGTTCAGTTTTCAAAGAACTTTTTTAGCGCCGCTCAAAAGCGACTTTAATAATATATCATCAAACAACATTTCATGTCAACAACTTTTTTAAGAAGTATTTTTCTTCTTTATAAGTTGTGACTCAATCAATCACGTTGTCGTGATGACTTAATCTATATTATCAGCCCTACGTATATTTTTCAACAGTTTATATCACGGTAATTAATGGTAAAAAAGAGACTCATCCAAATTAGGACGAGTCTCTTCTATATATACTTATTGTTTTTGATATCGTAAAACAGGTTTTCTAGCTGCTAATGTTTCATCAAGTCGGCTTACAACTGTTGTATGTGGAGCTTCTTGAACGATCTCTGGATTCTCTTCTGCTTCTTTTGCAATTTGGATCATGGCTTCGATGAAGTCATCCAGTGTTTCCTTAGATTCTGTTTCAGTTGGTTCAATCATCATACATTCCTCAACATTTAATGGGAAGTAGATAGTTGGTGGGTGATAACCAAAATCGAGTAATCGTTTTGCGATATCTAATGTACGAACACCCAATTTCTTTTGACGTCTACCTGAAATGACAAATTCGTGTTTACAATGTCTATCATATGGTAGGTCAAAATATGGTTCTAGGCGACGCATCATGTAGTTTGCATTGATAACCGCATTTTCAGTTACAGCTTTAAGTCCATCTGGCCCCATTGAACGAATGTACGTATATGCACGAACATTGATTCCAAAGTTTCCATAGTATGGTTTTACGCGTCCGATAGAATGTGGACGGTTATTATCAAACTGATAACCTTCTTCTGTTTTAACTAGTACTGGTTTAGGAAGGTATGGAATGAGATCTTCTTTCACACCAACTGGGCCAGAACCTGGGCCACCACCGCCATGTGGACCAGTAAAGGTTTTGTGTAGGTTTAAGTGAACAACGTCAAATCCCATGTCGCCAGGGCGCGCCTTACTTAAAACCGCATTTAGGTTTGCACCGTCATAATACACTTTACCACCGGCAGAGTGAATAATTTCTGTCATTTCTAGAATATTTTCTTCAAACAGACCTAATGTATTAGGGTTTGTTAACATTAATGCCGCAGTGTCTGGTCCTACTACGCGACGTAAATCCTCTAAATCAACTAGTCCGTCTTCATTGGATTTTACTGTAATGGTTTCAAAGCCTGCAACTGTCGCAGATGCCGGGTTTGTACCATGTGCAGAGTCTGGAACGATTACTTTCGTACGAGCTGAGTCATTGTTTGCTTCGTGGTACGCACGAATCATCATTAATCCAGTCCACTCACCATGGGCACCAGCCGCTGGTTGAAGGGTAACTTCATCCATACCAGTGATTTCTTTTAGGTGTTCTTGAAGATCATACATTAATTCCATTGCACCTTGGACAGTACTTTCATCTTGTAATGGATGGATGTGGGCAAATCCATTGAATCGTGCAACATTTTCATTTATTTTCGGATTGTATTTCATTGTACATGAACCTAATGGATAGAATCCTGAGTCCACCCCGTGGTTACGCTTGGACAATGCAGTATAGTGACGCATGATATCTAATTCTGATACTTCCGGTAGTTCTGGCTCCTCTACTCGAAGATAGTCACTAGGGATAACTTCAGCAAAGTTGATTTCAGGTACGTCTAAATCTGGCAAACTATAACCAATTCGGCCTGGTTTAGATAGTTCAAAAATTAATGGTTGATCTTGCTTATTCATGGCTATCCCCCAATTCTTTTACAAGAGTATCAATCTCTTCTTTTGTACGAAGCTCAGTAACTGCTACTAACATATGACCCTCTAATTCTGGGTAGTCACGACCTAAATCATATCCACCGATAATTCCATTTTCTAATAAACGAGCGTTCGCTTCTTTAACTGATTTACCTACTTTTACAACAAATTCATTGAAGAATGGCCCTTCAAATGCAATTTCAAAACCATTTGCTGCAAATTGTTGTTTAGCATAATAGGCTTTTTGAATGTTTTGAGTTGAAATCTCTTTTACACCTTTTTTACCTAATGCTGTCATAGCAACCGATGCTGCTAATGCGTTAAGCGCTTGGTTCGAACAAATATTTGAAGTAGCTTTGTCACGTCGAATATGTTGTTCACGTGCTTGAAGTGTTAATACAAAGCCACGTTTTCCTTGTTCGTCTACTGTCTGACCTACTAAACGGCCAGGTACTTTACGCATAAGTTTTGATGTTACTGCAAAATATCCACAGTGTGGTCCACCAAATGCAGCTGGGATACCAAACGGCTGTGCATCCCCAACCACGATATCAGCACCAAGCTTGCCAGGAGGTGTTAATGCTCCAAGTGCTAACGGGTTGCTTGATACAACGAACATGCTTTTACCTGTATGAGCAACTGCTTCAATTTCTTTTAATGGTTCAATTTGACCAAAGAAATTTGGATATTGAAGAATAACACAAGCTACATCTTTATCCATTAGAGAGTTTAATGCTTCTACGTCAGTAACACCGTTCTTTGTTGGAACTTCAACAACCTCAATGTATTGACCCTTTGCATATGTTTCAAGTACTAATCTTGATTCTGGGTGTACTCCCTGTGAAACTAGGACTTTTTTATTTTTTGTATGTCCTGAAGCTAACATCGCTGCTTCTGCAAGTGAAGTTCCACCGTCATACATAGAAGAGTTTGCTACATCCATTCCAGTAAGCTCACAGATCATTGTTTGGAATTCAAAAATGGCTTGTAACTCACCTTGAGAAATTTCTGGTTGGTATGGTGTATATGCTGTATAAAATTCTGAACGTGAAAGAACATGATCTACGATTACTGGCATGTAGTGATCATACACACCTGCTCCTAAAAAAGACGCATTGTGGCGTAAATCAGCATTTTTTGCTGCAAGTACAGAAAGTTCCTTCATTAAAGCTGATTCTGATTTTGCCTTCTTGATGTTGTATTCGCCTTTAAATCGAACACTTTCTGGAATATCATTAAAAAGCTCATCGACTGTAGATACGCCGATTGACTGAAGCATTTCGTTTTTATCTTGTTCCGTCATTGGTAAATAACGATGTTTCATTGATGTACCCCTTTCCCAATTATCCGTTTATTTTTTAGGTCGCTTATAAAATGGCGTTGCTACTATTACCGCTTTAAGGCGTTTTTTACGAACTTGAACTTCAACTTCTTTTCCTAATTCGGCATGCTCTGATTTAATAAGAACTAAACCGATATTTTTTTGAAGCGTTGGCGATTGAGTTCCGGTTGTAACCTCACCCACTTGCTCGTCTTCAATATAAACTTCATAGCCATGTCGAGGAATTCCTTTGTCGATCATTTCAATTCCTACGATTTTACGAGGAGCACCTTCAGCCTTTTGCTGTTTTAATACTTCTTTACCAATAAAGTCGGCCTCTTTATTCGGCTTAACCGCAAAACCGATTCCTGCTTCGATTGGCGTGATATCCTTTGAAAGTTCTTGTCCATAAAGCGCAAGATTTGCTTCAAATCGCAATGTATCACGTGCACCTAGTCCGCATGGTAAAACACCTTCTGGTTCTCCAGCTTCTAAAATAGCATTCCATAACGCAGCTGTGTCTTCAGCGTGGCAATAGACTTCAAAACCATCTTCGCCTGTGTATCCTGTTCTTGATACAAGTGTTTTCTTTCCAGCGATTTCAACATCATCTTGGAATTTAAAAAACTTGATTTCACTTAAGTCAGTGTTCGAAATCTTTTGTAATACTGCTTCAGCTAGTGGCCCTTGAATTGCTATTTGGCCTATCTCATTCGAGATGTTAACGACATCCACATCACCAAAGACATGCTGTTTAAGCCAGTCAAAATCTTTGTCTGTATTTGAAGCATTTACAACGAGTAGGTAGTGGTCATCAGATTTTTTATAGATTAATAGGTCATCAACCGTTCCACCATTTTCATAGCACATTGCTGTATATTGTGTTGCGCCATCTTTTAAAAGTGAAACATCATTTGTCATCATTTTTTGGAGAAAAGCTAAGCTGTCCTTTCCTTTCACATCAATTTCACCCATGTGTGAAACATCAAAAAGACCTGCTTTTGTACGAACCGCTTCATGTTCCTCTTTAATACTTGAAAATTGGACTGGAAGATCCCATCCGCCAAAATCAATTGTTTTGGCGCCATGCTTTTGATATTCATCAAATAATGGTGTTCGTTTTAATTCAGACAACCGAATTCCTCCTTAACATTCATCGTTTTAAAAAGCTATTTGGTTTTTTGCGCCATAAGCGAAAGATTCTGAAAATGCAAAAAAGGACAGATAAACTCCACAGCATTGTGAAGTCTCTGTCCTTGCACCTGAAAGTTTACCTAATTGAGGTTCAATTAGGTTTGCCCCTTTGGTGGCCATTCAGATCATTATAAGCGGCGAATCTCTTCGTCAGTTCGTTTTTCCGGTCCTCACGTATTATTTAATACGCTCCGGTCCTCAAAACTTCACTTCCTCGATCTTCTTGCTTCTAATGCCCTGAAATTTATCGGCTCTCTCCAGAGTTGCGTCAAACAAGAGTCTTTTTGCCTGAGAGATTCACAATCGGCTTGCTTGCTCCTTCGGCGCTACATAGATGTAGTCTCTCCCCTTGTTCTCATTCGCGGTCTTCATATTTTTCATTTTTTTGGTAATACTAACGAAATGACTATGGAAAATTTATCATGTCCAAGCCCAAAAGCTCTTATTTTATCATTTAATCTAATTTGCTAATCCCTACTGAATAGCGTAGAGAAGCGTTTTCGAACTACCTTCATCCTACCATCATCTTGAGATTTGAGCAATAACTTATTTTCTTAACATTAATTTATTTTATTGGAAAAACGTTCGGATTTTAAGAAAAACCTTACTTTCTTCTATATTATATATCTCAACTGAGAAAGGACTGTAATTTTATGAATGTCGATTTTGAATTTGATCAGTCGTGGCAAGGTGACTTTCTGCAACGAATTGACGATGACGGTCCTTGGGCGAACTGGGAGTTATATAAACTTGCATACGAAGTAGAAAAACACCAGTCGATTCCTGAATTCGAAGGACTTCAGGCACCTAAGCATTTACCACAGCTAACACCACTACCACATCAGCTTGAAGTTGCAAAGCAAGTGGTAGAAAAAATGAACGGAAAAGCCATTTTAGCAGATGAAGTTGGACTTGGAAAAACAATAGAAGCCGGCCTTATTTTGAAAGAATATATGATTCGTGGACTGGTAAAGAAGGTATTAATCCTTGTTCCAGCATCCCTTGTGTCACAATGGGCATCAGAATTAAATCAGAAGTTTTACATTCCAGCGGTCCAGCAAAAAAAGAGCTATATGTGGGAGCAATATGATGTAATTGTTTCGTCTATCGATACGGCAAAAAGAAGCCCACATCGTGAAATTGTGTATGAACAGGATTATGATTTGATCATTATCGATGAAGCTCACAAGCTTAAAAACAACAAAACAAAAAACTATGAATTTGTTCAAAACCTGAAAAAGAAGTTTTGTTTACTATTAACCGCTACTCCGATTCAAAACCGGATCGATGAAATTTTTAATCTTGTTTCATTGCTGAAGCCTGGGCATTTAGGGAATCAGGAGAATTTTGAGGAATCTTTCGGAAAGAAGAGTCGTTCAATCGATGACCATGAGCATTTGAAAGAATTAGTGAATAAGGTGATGATCCGCAATCGCCGTGACGATACAGGAATTGAGTGGACAAAACGCAAGGTGGAAACAGTGCCAATTGAATTTTCTGAGACTGAACAGGAACTATATGATGCCATTTCTGCCTATCGGTCTAGCTTTTCAGGCTTTGCATCCAGTATGTTCTCAATCTTAACCTTACAAAGAGAGGCTTGTAGTAGTCGAGAGGCTGTATATTTTACGTTGAAGAAAATGCTTGAGAAAAAGAATGAAGACGGAAGTAGCGCGGTCCCTGAGGATATGGTGATGGGCCTCATGAAAAAGGTCGAACAGGTTACACAAAATTCTAAGGCTGAAAAAGCGGTTGAATTAATCAAACAAATCGATGATAAAGTCATCATTTTCACCGAATACCGTGCAACCCAAATGTATTTACAATGGTTTCTGCAACAGAATGGAATTTCATCTGTTCCATTTAGAGGTGGATTTAAACGCGGGAAAAAAGATTGGATGAGAGAATTGTTTAAAGGTAAGTTCCAGGTCTTGATTGCAACAGAAGCTGGTGGTGAAGGAATTAACCTACAATTCTGTAACCACATTATTAATTATGACCTCCCTTGGAATCCAATGAGGCTTGAGCAACGGATTGGGCGTATTCACCGCCTTGGCCAGGAAAAAGATGTTCATATTTATAATTTCGCAACAAAGAACACGGTTGAAGAGCATATTTTAAAGCTATTATATGAAAAAATTAATCTGTTTGAGCGTGTGATTGGACAATTGGATGATATCCTAACAAGATTGGATCTCGGTAACATCGAAGACCATATTCAGGATATCATGCTTCGTTCGCGGAGTGAGGGTGAAATGAAAATTAAGATGGAAAATTTAACTTCTATCATAAGCTTTGAAGAACAAAATGGTGGTGAGCAGCATGCAGCAACAGGAAATAGTTAACTTTCTTGAGAATTATTTTGTTTCAAACCATTGTGAAATTCTTGAACGTCATCCCGGATATATGACCGTACAATTAACCGTTGATTTAGATAAGCAATTAATGAATCGACCTTTTTATTGGACATATGTTGAAAAAACAGGCGGAACTCCAAATCCGATGAAGCTTACATTAATTACAGATCGGGATCAAACGCCTGACAATGTGAAGGGCGACTTTATTCATTTTGGTGCCCCCCGTTTACATCAGATTTTTGAATCGACGAAAAAGCTCGCAAGTTATATACGCTTGTATCAGCAATCACCGCCCGGTGCACAAGGGAATACCCCTCTTTTCCCGTGGCTTGGGTTGAATGTAAAAATTTCATACAAGAGTGACCGCAAGCGTGATGTGCTGATGTCACTCGGGTTACAGCTTATTAATGGAATCATTGTTGAAGATTTCCAAGAAAAAGTTGAAAAGTTGCCGCTTACTCCTAAGATACCTGATCATACGTATACAATGTCACCGCTTGTTAAGCCACAAAGTGGAATTAACCGTCTCCAGCAATATGTGCGAGGGTATGTTGAAACTCAGGACCACTCTTGGGCAGATGAAGCAAGGCAGCGCTGGGACGAAGATTTAGCCTTGCTAAATTCCTTTTATGAGGGCATCGAAGAAAAACCTGAAAGCTATGAAATTGAAAAAGAAGCACTCAAAGAGCAATACGAACCGAAAGTTCTTGTCGAAATTATCAATGGCGGGTTGTTTTATCTTTGTCAAAACACGATGTAAAATTGACCTATCCTCACCTTCCGAGGGTAGGTACTATTTTTTTGAGGGTATTTTAAAAGAAATCGTTCGACAAATTCCTTACAATTTTTTGGTAATTTTACAAAAAACCTGGTTAGAATATCACTATGTATTAACCAACCACTTCATTAAGTTTACATTTTATAGGTCTAAATCCCTATAATTCGAGTTTATTCTACATAAATAGAGTAAAACTACTAAAATTCGATTGGTCGGACGAACTATATTTCGTGTTTTGTAAATATTTTGACATCGACAGATTTTTACAGAAAATTTCATTTTCATGTTTTATACTTCTAAATGTAATACAAAGGTTCTATACATAAGAGACTATCGTTTTAGGTAGACGGCTAACATTCGAACAGACAAAGGCAAACCTATTGAAAAATAGGGACGCAAAGTCACAGGTCTAAGATTGGACGTAACAATTAAGACGGCTGGACTGCCTGGAATACTAATTGTATTTTGGGAGGAAACGAAATGTTAAATGAAGTACAAAACAAAGATGAGCAATTGGATCAAGATTGGATCGACCTTATATTAGAAGCAGTGGAGATGGGAATGAGCGTCCAGGATATTCAAGCTTTCCTCCAAAGTAAAACAGCATAACGGACCTTATCTATACATATAACAATAACCTTTTGAAGCTACGGATTGGAAACATAAGGATGCGAGGGAACCTAAATTATCGGGTTCCTTTTTATTTTTCAGTTTTTTGTGTTCTTGTTATAAAACATTTACTTCGTTATATGCTATAATAGGTATATGAAGGAAGGTGAGAAAGAATGATTGGTCAACGTATCAAAACATTTCGTTTGCAAAAACAATTATCCCTATCTGAACTAGCAGATCGCGCTGGAGTTGCCAAATCATACTTGAGCTCAATCGAACGGAATCTCCAATCAAACCCTTCTATCCAATTTCTTGAAAAAATATCTACAGTATTAGGAGTTACAGTCAACGAATTGCTCCATGAACAATCAGAACCTGAAAGTGTAGAACTTGATTCAGAATGGACTAGACTAGTACGCGAGGCAATGAAATCAGGAGTTTCCAAAGAGGAATTTCGATCATTCTTAGAATTCAACAAATGGAAGATGGATAATAAATAGAAAATGCTTCGGCACATTGGTTGCCTGAAGCATTTTTTATTTTATATGTATGTATCGAAAGTGGTATTACTGTGGGATTCAGATTGTTGAGGAATTGGGTATTTTTTCTGTAATGATGAAGGATATGCTTCTCCAGCATCACGGGCACGAAATGTTGCGAGATTATGATTACAAATTGGACAGTTCCATTTACCTTGTTTACTGCTCCTAAAAGATGGTCGATAACATCTTGAACATGTTTTTGTATACATAGAGACTCCTCCATTTAGAAAATTTGAGTAATCCAATAGCCATGGAGGATAAAAACATATGCATATAAAGCAGTGGCTATATAGGATAAAGAACGAATTAATCGGTTCACTGGGATACGAATGATAAAATAAAGTGAAATCAAACATAAAGAAAGCATTGCTTTTATAAGTAAAAATAAGACCGGATGGATTTCGTATATTGTGTACATTAACGGGTTGGCTTCTGATATATGGCCGCCAAGGATTCCGAAATGGGTGATAAATGCGTCTATGAGATTTAAAAAAGCTAGCAAAATGAGGATAAATTTCATTGGAAACCTCGCAAATCATCATTAATAAAGTTAAGTTAATATTGAGAACTTATTCAGATATATCCTATGATCCGCTTTTATTCATTCTCAATAAAGAATACACGAACGAATATACTCCCTATTAAATTAAATATCTATCAATCACGATCTTAAACGTTTTCTCAGGTAGTAAAATATAAAACCTCCACCTAAAGCTAAAATTATACCAGCAATTAGTATATTAAAGGTGTTAGTACCAGTCTCAGGCAATTTAGGTCCATCAACAGGAAGGACTCCACCTAAAGTACCTTCTGCATAGAACTTCATTTCCACTTCAGTTGCTAAACCCTGGTACTCATTCCCTAAATGTGGAGGAAATTCTACCGTAAATATTAGTTCCTCTTGTTGACCACTTACTATTGGTCTAGGATCTATTTTTTTAAAATTCCCCAATTTTCCTTTGAAAATATCTCCATTCTTATCAGAAATAGTTAGAAATAACTCCTCATACAATTCTTTCGATCCTGACTTTCGATCTGCTGAAGTTAAATAGTTAAAATCCTCAGTACCACTATTTTTTATGATTAATGTTCTAGTTGCCCAGTCTCCCGGTTTAAAATTATCAACATCAAATAATACTTTTTCAGGTGTTGTATTGATATCTATTTCTTTATTGTTGTTAGATGGAGATGCTTTAACTTGATTTGCTAGAAAAAAAAATAGAAGAGTACACACTGTCATAAAATATATTATTCTAATAAAACTCTTACCTAACTTCATTATTTGCTCCCTTCCTTCCCTAGAAGGGGATCAATATTTAAAGAATATTGATCCTTAATTAGTTTTTGTTTCTTCGATAGCATCTTTTGTTTTATTGCTTATATCAATTTTTGAAATTGTTCTCCAAAGTGAGAAAATAGAATATAGGAAGATCAAAACCCCTGGGACTATCATTAATATGATTGTTCCATTTTTTGAACTTGCAAAATCAGCAAAATATCCAAGATAAGGAATCGTTAATCCACGATATTCGGCTACTACATTTTGAGCTAATACTGGATTAATATCTTCTGTATTGTTATTATCCCCTTTTGTTTTATACATCACTTGATTCTCGTTTTTTAGGACTTCAGTAATTCTGTGAGTGATGAGTTTTTCATCTTCTTCCATAAAGGTGATTACGTCACCTTCTTTAAACCGCGTCATATCTCCGCCTGTTTTTACTGCGATAATAGATCCTGTTTTGATTCCTGGTTCCATTGACCCTGATAATACAGTTTTAAGTTGGTAACCAAAAATTGTTGGTTCCCCACCTGAGATTTTATTTGAAACTACCAAAGCTGCTACCCCTATTAATAATAGTACGAGCAAGCTCGTGACAATTTGATTAATCCACTTCTTAATTACCTTCTTTTTATTCATTATTCATCCTTCTCCTCTTTATTATCATCTATGATATCATTCGCAATTTCAGTTGAATCACCAGTTGTTCCTACCATCCCATCAGATGTTGCTTCTTCATTTGTAACTTCTGTTGGTTCCTCACTGGATACTTCATTACTTTGTTGTTCATTTTCAGGTTCTATATTATTTTCCTTAGTTTTTTCAATAACTGGCTCTTCCGTTTCAACTTCGATTGTTTCATTAGAATTGTCATTTTGATTAGAATTGTTGTTCATGCATTTTACTTTGAGCTTCTTTTTGCTCCATGCATCATCAAACTGTTTATTCGTTTGAATAGCTTTAAACTCATAAAATCCTTCATTACTTGTTTTATGTGTTAACGTAATCTCTTCTCCACTTTTTAGAATTGGAATAACACCTTCATAAATTTTTTCACCTTGATTTTTAGGCTTTCCATTCTCTGAAGTGAAATATATTTCATAAATACTTTGTGTCGTCATGTCGCTTCCAGTATTTCTTAAAATAACTTCCATATCTGCCGGACATGCTTTTAGATTATCGTTAGCTGGCTCAGGGAATACAAGATTACTATTATCTGGTGGCGACCATTCACCTGCAGTAATTAAGATATTACCTTGTGATTTAGAAGTGAAATATGCCGTTGTTGTTGAAGTAAAATAATTCATAGCGAATATTAGAATATAAAATACAAGGGCAGCCTTAAATATGATTTTGTATTTTTTATATCTTTTATTCATTTCTCTTAGTAATCTACTTGTTTTTCGCAATGCTATCTCAGCCCCTTCAAATTCGCAATTCTGGATTTATATATATTTATGAAAACAACTCAGGTGCTATGCTTTCATAAATATATATAAAACAGGAAGGAGAGGGCTCTCCTCCCCTATTAGTAGCTATCTAAGTTCCCCATCTTGTTGACTAGCATCGAAAATCAATTGGAAATCTAATTTGTCATCTTGGAATTTATTTTGATCCGCACCATTATCATCGAACTTATAGTTGAAAATTAATACTTGTCTGTCCGAATTATTTAATGGACCTGTTTTAGAGTTTAAATCTTCAGCAACAACTAAATCTTCAATTTCAGAAAGTGGTGTCCAATCAAGTACAACTGGACCATTTTGTCTATTTTCACTAATTCTTACTAGAATATGATCTGCGAAATCTTCCCCAGCATTGTCACCATTTGTATCAGACACTGTGTAATCAACGTTCATTTTTACATCTTTAATTTTGAGTGAACCTTCGCTATATAAGCGAAGTTGTTTAATTGTCCAATCACCTGGCTTCATATTATCAACACTTAAATCAACATATGCACTGTCATCAGTACTTTTTAGCTCTAAGTCTAATGTTCCAGCAGCAAACGAATTATTTGATACCTCAGTGTCGCTAAAATAAGCAAATGTTCCCCCACCAATAAGTCCTAATCCTAGAATAGCTGTTGCGGCAGTTAGTCCTAATTTTTTCTTCATACTCATCTTCGTTTCCCCTTTTTTCTCCCTATAAATAACGTTTTTCACAAGATTATTGTAACTAGTATGTATACAAGGAAGGAGATAGAATCCCCTTCCCCTTTTCAATTATGAAATATTATTTTAATTCCCCTTCAGTTTGATGAGCAGTAAATGTCCAATCTAGTTTTAAAGTATCACCTTGGAATTCGTTTTGATCTGCACCATTGTCAACAAATTCGAATGCAACATACATTTGGTCACTAGTACCATTCTCTAAACCATCACCTTCACCGTTTAATCCAAATAAGTGGGTAAAGAAGCCTTGTACGTTTTCAACTGCATCTGGTTCCATATTTTGAAGATCATACAATGTAGTTTCTGCAATTACATCATTATAATCTCCGATAACCCAACCATCACCTGTTTTATCAGCATTTTCAAGGAATAGCACCTTAATGTGTTTACCAAAGTCGTCAACATTATCACCTTTTGCATCTACAACGTTATAAGCTGTAGCTAAATCAACTGATGAAATATCTAAAGAACCATTGTTTTCTAATAGGAATTCACGAACCATTATATCTCCAGGCTTGATGTTTTCAACATCAATTACAACTGATGGGTTTACTGCTAAATCTAATGTACCAGCTGTAAATTCATTGTGTGATACTTCTGTGTCGCTGAAGTACGCAAATGTTCCTCCCCCGATTAGTGATAATCCTAGTGCTGCTGATGCTACCCCTAAACCTAATTTCTTTTTCAAACTCATTTTTGTTTCCTCCTCTTTTTCTCTTATAAATTTTTATATTGAATCCTTATGTATTGATAAGGAGATCAACCAGAACTGTACTTAGTAAAGTTCATTTATGTTCTTTGTAACGAACTTACAATGTGAGTATAGCCCATAAGTCTTATATTTGAAAAATCCCAAAATCAGTCATTTTTTCTTAATAAAGAACGTATATCGTTCGTTTTCTCGTAATATCTCTTATTTCCTTACTATTTTATTATTTTATTAAGAACAATAAGTTCCTTATAATGAACGTGTAAGTATTCAAATTAACGAAGGAGAAGGAAGATGATCGGTTCGAGGATTAAAGAATTACGAAGGCAGAAAAGTCTCACGATTACAGAGCTTGCAAAACGCGCTGGAGTTTCAAAGTCATATTTAAGCTATATTGAACGAGATGTACAAAAAAATCCTTCTATTCAATTCTTAACTAAGATTTCAAAGCCACTCGATACAAATATTGAATTTTTATTAGGAGAAGAAAGAACGATTCCTCATTCTAATGAACCACTTGATCAAGAGTGGACCAAGCTCTTAAAAAATGCAATTGATGACGGATTAAGCAAAGAGGACTTCAGAGAGTTTCAAAACTATATAAAATTTAGCAACTGGAAAAATGGTCACATAAAAAACAAAGGAGGGAATAATATTGATAACGTGACAAAAAAATGTTGAATTTAGATTCCGAGTAATAAAAGTATATAACAATGGAAATAGTGAAGATGTAACATGTCGAATGATTTGGTTTAACTATTTATAACAGATGAGAGGAGAGAGTGTGAAATCAATGAAAAAAGGAATAGTGATAACTGGTATAATCGTTGTACTTTGTTTAGGCTCCACACAATTAATACCCGTATTAGCAAGTGAAGATACAGATATTGACGTCAAACAAGAACGCGAGGTTTTAGTACCTTCTGATGATACTAGAGTGAAGGACTCAAGTATGAACGAACAGGAAAATGAAACTACCGAAGAAACAACAACTTCAGATTCCACGAGTGATCTTCGTAGCCAAGCTAGGGAGAGTGAACAATTTGATAATTATACAAACAATCTAGCAAAGGATTTAGGTATTAAAACTGAAGGTAAGGATTCAGAGGAAATTCAAGCCGAAATTCGTTCTATAATGCTCCAAGAGAAGGCTAAAGAAGCGGGAATTAAAGTTGAAGGTAAATCAGAGGAAGCCCTTATAACAGAACTTAAAGAAACGTATAGGGAGAAACCCGAGTTAATAAAGCCTTCCTCTAATAAATACGAAGAACTACGAATGAAACCAGATTCTAGGAGAAAGCAAATTCTCGAAACAGCAAAATCACATGGCATTGAAACTGAAGGCAATGAATTTGATGCTGTTGTTGAAGAACTAAAGACAGTTTTGTTAAAAGAAAAAGGAGAATAATGTTGAAAAAACCTTGAAAGGAACAATCCTTCCAAGGTTTTTTCATTTAATCCGTCTTCTCCAACGCTGATATTACTAACCCTCTTTCATTCTCCTGGGCTTTATACGTAATGTTGTTCAGCGTTGCGGTTCCGTTGATTTTTTTATCCTTGTCACGAAGGAGTCCCAATTTATATGTTACTTTTCCAATATCCTCTTCTTTGACTGCCTCTTCTGTGTTTGTGACGGCAACCAATAAGAAGAATGCAGCAATTGTGTCTTCATATTTATCTAACGTAGTGCTGAGGTTGTCTGATTCAACGTCTTTTTTCACGATTGATAAACGAACGACTTCATTTGTTGTTTCATTTACGATTCCTTCAAGAATCATTCCGTTGTTGACATCGTGTTTGAATTCTCCATTTCTTACATTCAATTGTTCAATTTTATCGGAATCTTTCATTTCTGTTTGAGCTTCGTTCCAATTTTTAACGAGGTCTTCTGTTGTAAAGCCTAAAGAGCCCAGATCCATGATTTGTTCGTCGGCTTGTTGAATTTTGGTTGCTTTTGGATCTTCTTTTTTCTCTTGTTCTTTCGCCTTGTCGTCTCCTTTACAACTGACAAGCAATAATGAACTAAGTAGCAAAATCGCAAAAATAAAAATTCGTTTCCGCATGATTTTCCTCCTACCAGCTAACTTTTCACATAAAGTTAATATGCACGTAGAATGTCCAAATCATGCAGAATGATCAAACAAAAAAAGCGATCCGATATAAGATCGCTTTTTATTCATATTCCTCTGTTTTACTAATCATTACCCTTACAACATACACTTCATCGTTTTCTTTTACTGTGTTTTCAATAACATCCTCATCCAAGCCAACTCTGATGCCTTTAGAGCCATTCTTCACAATTAGCGCAAGTGCTTGGGGCTTTTCTGCTTCAATATGTATTTTGTCATTGAGTTGAGATTGAGCAGTGCCGATTGATGTATCAACTTCCATAACTGGTGACTGCAACGTGGTAGAACCTGTGCCATCGGTCATCGATAACGTCCACTGGGCATATGTAGTGTCATCCATGTTAAAATTCATTTTGGCAGCAGACAACGTCATATCTTCGTTAGTTGCGGTTGCCCCTCGTACGATATCTTCTTGTTTTTCTCCATTTTTAAAATGCTCTACCCAAACATGAATCATCTTTATATCTTCGTTTTTTATGTTAAGGTCGTACATTAAAAGTGTATCGAACCCGAGTGAACTAATGATTTGCGAATTTCTCTCATTTTGTTTGACCGGAGTCAGCACACCATCTGCTTTCTTAGCAGGATTGTTTTCATTTCTACAGCCGATCAGAGCAAGTAAAAAAAGAAATCCAATCGACATTTTAAATAGCCTGCACACTAGCACTCCCCCTTTTTTCTCATAATACCATAGCTTTCCATTAAACTGCATAAATTTTCCTAATGCAGGGAATTCCTAAAGTAAAAGTGAGGTGCTGTATGTGCTGCGTAAAATATTGATTGGCTGTAGTTTTTGTTTGTTATTAACTCCAACTGTTTTTATCGACAATGATTCTGCAGCTTTTTCAGCTGAGCAAAAAAAGCCAGTCCCAGAGTATGCAAAATGGGGAAAACTTGCGATGGAGGAGACACAGAAACGTTATCCTTCCGCTCAAATTGTTGATTATTTACATGTTGGTAGACATAAGAAAAACGGAATGTATGTTGAACGTTTCAAACTTTGGCTGAAGCAGGATAATCGTGAATTCGGTGTTTTTGTAAATATCACGTTTGAACCAGAGACTGAACGAGTAAAAAATATTACCGTTGTGGAAACAGACCGATAGTGCTTTTACATATAATCCATCAATTATGTGAAAAATACGAGGTAAAGGAGGTGTGAATGCCGTGACTAACTTTATTATGAAATTAATTTTATTACCTTTAATTGTAGCCATTTGTTCTGGCATTTTCGATAGTGTTGATTTAGTTGCATGGTATCAGCCAATTGGTATTGGTGTACTGTTAGCCATTCTTGGTTATTTTATGGAGAAAGCGATGCTAAGAAGAGATACTACGGTGATGACAGATATTGCCGATTTTGTAACTGCAGCCCTTGTAGTATATTTTCTTTCCTTGTTCTACGATGGTGCGAGAGTCACCCTTTGGGGCGCAATCTTAACAGCCCTTGTTATTACATTAGTTGAGATAGCTATCCACCGTTGGTTAGTAAGGTCAGATAGAACCGAGAGATCCCATGCTTGAGTTGCATAAAAAAGAGAGGTGCATATCTATTTCTGCACCTCTTCTCTATTTACCCACCTATATAAGACATTTCAATTTTCTTACGTTTCTTCGCAGTTTCCTCTGTTCGTTCATCAGAGTACCGATCACGTCTTACTTGCCATATCGACTTAAGAGTTTCATCAATCTCACTTTCGGATGCATCTGATCGAATTAATGATCTTAAATCATGGCCAGCCGTTGCAAATAGGCATGTATACAGCTTTCCATCTGCCGATATTCGTGCTCGGGTGCAACTTGAGCAGAAGGACTCTGTAACAGATGAAATGAAACCAATCTCCACATCTGTACCTACGTAACGATATCTCTTCGCTACTTCTCCAAAATAATCCGCATCGACAGGTTCTAATGGCATTTCACTATGGATTAAGTCATGGATCGCTTTCTTCGAAACGACTTGATCAAAATTCCAACCGTTTGTCGTTCCAACATCCATAAATTCGATGAAACGAAGCGTGATTCCTTTATCTTTAAAATACCGCGCCATTGGTAGAATCTGCGAGTCATTTTTTCCTTTTCGGACAACCATATTCATTTTCACATGAAGTCCTGCTTCTTGTGCTGCTTCAATTCCCGCTAATACTGGCTTCACTCCAACGGAACGACCATTCATTCCTTTAAAAATATCGTTATCCATCGCATCAAGGCTAACATTCACACGCTGCAGGCCCGCTTCTTTCAATTGCTTTGCATATTTCGGTAAGAATATGCCATTTGTCGTGAGGGCAATATCTTCAATACCTTCTATATGAGTTAAACGCTCAACTAGTTCATGGACATTTTTTCGAATTAACGGTTCTCCACCAGTTAAGCGAATCTTTTGCACACCAAGTTTGACAAAGCTTCGTGTCAACGTTTCTATTTCAGAATAGGATAATAATTCGCCTTGCCTTAAGAATTGATAATCATCCCCAAAGATTTCTTTAGGCATACAATACGAACAACGGAAATTGCATTGATCTGTGACAGAAATGCGCAAATCACGTAGAGGTCGATTCAATTGATCAACAATTTTTTCATTTTTTGTAGTCATTTAACCTGTCACTCCTACCTTTAAATAAAGGTTCAAAAAGGCGGATGAAAGGGACCGCGTCGACAAAAACGCCACGGCCTCATGTCTTGTCGACACTAGCACATCCTGTGCGTCGAAAGTTCAAGGTGGCGCTGCTTTGAGTACCGGAGCGAGGCAACTGCTTGAGTTAACTCCCTCGCAGCCTTGCGCTGAGGAATTTACATCTTGAATAATCTAGTAGACGCAAGCGCATAACCAGGTAATTCACAATGTACATGGAGCAGTTTACGCAGAATTTCGACGTGTCATTTTCACCGGACTTTTTGAACATCCTATCTTTACAAGTACCTATTACTCTATCATACTAACAAATTCTTGTGAATAGAAACGATAATCCATGAAATCCGGTTTGCGAAATAATTTTCAAAATGTAGACAAACGCCCACGACTTCTAGCCTATGGTTACATATCCATGTTAGTGAGGCAAGAATAAGGAGCAATTCTAGCCCAATCACGGTAGAAAGAAATATCCCGTGCCCGAAGTGGGAGAATAATAACAGGAGGTAATTAGATGGGACCATATAGAAGACCATATGGATTTGGCAGACAGGAACGGTTTTTTTGGGGAGCACCTTTGGTAGGTGGATTAGTTGGAGGACTTGTTGGGAGTACCCTTCTTAATCCGTATTTCTACGGCGGATATCCATATTATCGTCCACCGTATTACCCATACTACCCGTATGGCGGCGGTTTCTGGTATTAATTAGTAATACGTAAGGCGTCTGTCCGACAAGCATAAGAGTAGCTGGCAGAAGGTGGCTTTTTACCTTTCGTTTGCGATTGGCTTTGACAAGAGTGCCGATGACGCCTGAAGCTATTTGTAAAAAAAGAGCTGACACATATGCTGTCAGCTCTCTTCTTTTTTGTTTCTTTTGAACATAAGGGAAACAGCGAGCGGCATGATTCCAAACCAGCGATTGGTTAATGGTGGTTGTTCTTCCTTACGCTGCTTGCGTGTCGCCTTACGCACTTCTTTTGGCTGGTCTAAAGTCTTGACTATTTGTTGGGTCACAAACTTCACATAATCGTTTGTAGACATAATAACACCTGCCTTATTCAAGCTTCAGTGATATTATTATTTCCATTTTTTTGCGAATGTAACCACGACACTATGTCGTCGACAACTTCGTCTAGATTTTTATCGGTTGTGTCAATCTTATAATGTGCCTCATTGTAAAAAGGCATTCGCTCACGATATAGTTTTCTTGTATTTTCCTTTTTCTCTGAATCAAACAATGGTCGAGATGGGTCAAACTGAACACGTTCAAAAATTTGCTCAATGTCACAATATAAGAAAATGACGTGACCATTTTGCATCATCCACTGACGATTTTCCTCTTGAATGACAATTCCTCCACCGGTTGTGATTACCATATCATTTGTTGGTATTTCTTTTAGAAATGAGCGTTCATAGCCTCGAAAGGTTTGCTCACCTTCTTGTGAAAAAATATCAACAATTCTTTTTCCTATCTTTTCTTCAATAAATTGATCCGTATCAACAACCGGCATATTTAAGACTTGCCCAAGCTTTTGTCCGATTGTTGTTTTTCCTGCTCCCATAAATCCTGTTAAATAAACGGCTTTCATTTCTCTACTCTCCTAAAAATGCGGCTATATACGTCCACTCGATTTTTATAAATTATAACAAAAACATCCATGTTTGTCTTAACGTAATTCAATCCAAGAATCTATCACTTTCTTCTCATAATCATATACAAAGCGCGCACTATATTTGCGCTGTTCCTTTGTCGTGCAAGAGATGGTAATTTGAGATGTTGTGGTCGTTAACGGCACAACAGTATACGATATTGTTCCGTTTGGAAAGTCGAGAAAACCAGTTTCTCCGGTGCTTTCTACATCCTCCTTTAATGTATCCTGTATTTCCCCAACTCCTAGTTGCATTAGGTTCTCCAATATGAATATCTCCTCTGTTTCCTTTGAAAAATCTTTTTCCGTCATATACGCATTTACTTGAAACGTAAACACAAGAAAAAATAAAAAAGAAATCGCAATTGTAACCGGAAGAATAAAACCTTGTTCATTTTTCATGCTTCCTTAACCTCCACTGTTGTGAATGCGGAAATAACGGCTTGATACGTTTTCCCATCTACTGTTACCACTGAAATTAAAAAACCATTTGTTTTCGACTCAAATGTCACACCAGTTATTTGCTGAAGCAACACCTCATGACCTTTTCCGTTTACCCTTCTTCTTATTTTGTCATTGTATTTTTCGAAACTCACTAACTCACCAGACGGATTTTTAAAGAACACTGAAGTATTTTTTGATACGGTTATTTCACTTGCTTCACGGACTTCCATTTTCATTTGTTGAATTAATATTTGCCATTCGAGTTTATTGAACTGATCATTATTATCTCGGAACACTACACTAAGGAAAGGTGAAATAAATGAAAGAATGACTAGCAGAATTGAAAAAGTTACTAACATCTCAACTAAAGTAAAACCCTTGTCATTACTCACCATTTAGGTATCCACATCTTTCGTACGTTTTGGAAAGCTTGTCCTCCCATGTTATACAAAGCTCCCATTTTTGCAACTCCTCATTAAATGTCTTTGAAAACAGATAGGTAACCCCGTTTTTTATGATCCTATCTAGATCTGATTCATCCCCGTTGTACTCCTTATTGAGCTCCTCTGATAATAATTGTCTCCCCATATTATAGATATCGGTGTTTTTTCGTTCTGTCATGATAAGCAATAGCTGGGGAAGGAGTGTTGCACAAAGCATAAGCCAAATCGAGACTGCAAGGAGCATCTCAATTAATGTAAAGCCTCGCTTATTCCTTACTAACATAAAACCTACCCTTTCCCAACAAGAACGTTACAGTGTATTTGTTATCCTTATACAAAAACAAGATCTCCCCCGAACGCTGTATATTCCCATTACTTGTAAATACCAACCTCGACCCCAGTGTAGTGATAATGATTCGAATCGCTGGGTCAATCTTTCGAACCAATATCACATCATTCGTTTTTGCACTGCTAAGCTCGTAATATGAGCCGCTTACACTGAAATAAAGCCTTGTTGACTCATTATGGCTGATTGCATATTGTTGGCTGTAAAAAATATCATTTTGCAGCTGTTCCAAAAAATGATCTATCTTCTTTGATTCATGTAGTGGTCTTAGCTGCAGAAGACTTATCGAGGATATGACAATCACAATTGATAGGACAATTAGAGCCTCGATTAAGGTAAAACCTTTATGGTTGAGTAGAGGCTGTATTTTCAACTTGTGTAACTTTTCCGTTTCCATCAATTGTAATGGTGTCACCATTTGGACAAGCTGGGATGCCATTTTTAAGATATTTATCATCTGTTAAATCTTGTTCTGTTGGGGGCTTGTCATTTTCCAACTCATACGCCTGCACCTGCGCTTCAACCATTTTCACTAGTGCATCACACCCTTTATCCTTAATAACTGAATTATGCTTCGTCACATTGGGCACAGTTATCAAAAGCAATATCGATACAACTAATAACACAATTAACATTTCCACAAGGGTAAACCCCTTTTGATTTTTCAGTTTCATCAACATCTACCTTTCTATATTCCATTTAATAGTTGAAACATTGGTACCATGATGGCTGCGTACATCAACATGATGATAATTCCGATGGTCGCAAAAAGTATTGGTTGGACGACTGCTAATAATCTTGTAACGTTTTCCTCGGCTTTTTCCATTACATATTGGCTATAATGCTGGAGTTCACTAGCTAAATTTCCGTTAGATTGGCCATGTAAAATAATCATCGCTAAATCTGCCTCGTAATATTCTCGCACCCTCAAAATGTCTTCGAATCGATTCCCCGCTCGTAGAAGCTGTTTCATTTCTTTTGCTTCCTCTCGAAAAAATGGCGAGTGGCGCTGCTGTTCAAACATCGTTAACGCTTGAAAAATCGATAATCCACCTTTTAATAAGTTACTAAGTTGCACGGAAAAGAAATGGGAATTAAACATAACCGTTACTTTTTTTAATATGGGAATCTTTAAGAGTAGCTTCATTTTTTCAACTGGGGTAAGTTTTTGAAAATGAAGAAAATAGTACGTGAGGCCAATAATCAGTAGCAAACCGACAATGAGGAGTAAATATCGGTTTAGCTCAGGGAGCCTTAATAAAGTTTTAGAAATCAATGTCTGTTCATAACTCATCGAGGTAAACAAGCTTTGAAATTGCGGTAAAAGGATTTTTTCAATCATGGTAAACATGAATCCAACAAACATTAACAAAGCGAGTGGATAACGTATTATTTTTTTTCCTTTTTCAAAATGTACAATCTTCTTCTGCAACATTGTACTTCCTTCACGGAGGGCAAATGAAATATCGCCATGCTGCTCGGCAAAGTACAAGTAACCAAGAATATCCTTATGAAATCCCACCTTGCTAAAGGCAGTATATAAGGATTCACCCTGTTTACAGCTTTCAATGATGACTTCAATGTCCCTGTTGTGCTTTTTTGGCAACTGGAACAAAAGGAATTGTGAGGCTTGTTCAAAGGAATAGCCTTGATCAAGAAGATTACCGATTCTACTCAAATATAATGATTGTTCCTTTAAGGTCCAATTCTTATTTCTTTTCCTTGATATCATTGACAACCCATCTTTCTAGCGCATCCGGATATAAGTATCCAAGAGCAATTCCTTTCTTAATGACATCCCTTAATTTTTCGTAGCGGTATTCTGCTTTGTTACCCCTCGCTTCCTTCATTACTTCATTCAGGGCATGTCCGTTTAAAAGCTCGTACACCCCCACTCGTCTTACTTTTCGATACTTTTTACATTGCGGGGAGCATTTCCCTTCACAATACGGACATTTGAGATCAACCAGCCTTTGTGCTGCGATTGCTATTAATGTTTGCTCAATTTCCTGCAAGGACACATCAAATTCTAATAGCCTATAAATCGCACCTTTTGTATCTCTTGTATGCATCGTTGTTAAAACCAAATGACCTGTCATTGCCGCTCGAACAGCAATCTTCGCGGTTTCTGAATCCCTTATTTCACCCACCATGATAATATCGGGATCATGACGCAAAATGGCCTTCAATCCATGAGCATATGTGATTCCGGCTTTTTCATTCACCTGAACCTGAAGAACATCTTCACTTTGTTTTTCAATAGGATCTTCTAATGTAATGATATTTCGGTTGAAAAGCTTCTTCGTTGCGTGTAGTAAGGAATAGAGGGTGGTTGTTTTGCCTGATCCTGTTGGTCCAGTAAAAATAATTAACCCGTGTGAATGCTTCAGAAGTGAAAGAAGTTTTGTTGTCATTGTTGGAAAAAGCGATAGATTTGCAAGAGAATAGGTTGGTGTTTCAGGTAGGATACGTATGACTAGACTTTCGTTGTAGGGTGTGGGTAGTGTAGACAATCGAAGATTAATGTTAATACCTTTTAGATTTAGGGTTATTGCACCGTTTTGTGGTCTTCTCCTTTCTCCAATATCCATTCCAGCAAGGAATTTATAATGGGAAATTAACCGTTCGCAGACATCCTTTGGAATCGTTTGCTTATTGAACAATTCACTATCGAGTCTGTATTGGACAACGGCATCATTGATTTTCGGAACAAAATGGATGTCGGATACATTCATTGACCAAGCATCCTCGATCAATAGGTCACCAAGCTGTTCGATTTCACTCAAATAATTCACTCCTTTTCGAACTCTTATTTTTATTTTTTCTCTTGCAGGTAACATATTTCAACAAATATCTACAAACTCCTTCTTTTTATAAAAAAATATTTGTGAACTTTATTTGAACATGGGGACTTCAATAAAAAATAAAAATACAACCCCTGCCATTAGGGTTGTATTTTGGTGGAAATTTGAATCTATTATTAGGAGGAATCAATACATTGTATGTCCGGTACCTGCGAGTTATGCCAATTCACTTGAAAAATATGTTCGATTATTTATGAACTTTTACCTACAAGTGATATAAATCACTTATTGATGGTAATTAACTGTACTATAATTGGGGTATCATTAGGGTCGCAAGGAGTGAAGACGGTGGAACAAACACTGAAAATAACAAACGTTTTAGCAGATCCAACCCGTTATTATATTTACCAATATATTATTAAACAAAATAAAGATGTTACCGTTCAAGAAATTGCAGAAGAATTTGAAATTCATCCGAATGTAGCAAGGCTTCATCTAACAAAGCTTGAAGATGTCAATATGCTTGTTTCAGAAGCAAAGAAAACTGGAAAAGGTGGCAGACCTAGTCGTCTTTATCGACTATCGGATGATCACATTCAAATTAATTTCCCGTTTCGGGATTATCAACTGCTTTCAAAAATTGCCATAGAAACGATGGCTACACTTGGGGACGTGGGAAAACAAGCACTTGAACTAACAGGCAGAAGGTTCGGAGAGGAACTAGTGAACCATCAAATCCCAGTTTCAATCCATGAGCTTACCTTTGATCAGAAGCTTGATATTTTAAAAAAGGCATCCACAGTTGCGGGTTTTTATCCAGATTTAGACCATAATAAAGATAAGACAAAAATCTTTTTAAAGATTAATAATTGTCCATTCAGAGAAATTGCTCAAGAAAACTTCGAAGCCGTTTGTGGAATGCATCATGCATTTCTAAGAGGAATGTTTGATTTACTCTTTGAAGACGTGGTACTAGAGGAATCCGAAAATATCATTCTTGGTTGTAATTCCTGCAGTTATCACGCAATTGTCGCAAAGTGATGTTTACATTTGTGCAATCGTTACATTATAATAATAAAAGTGATGTTAAATCATGTCTAAGGGGGGGAAATATACATATGGAACGTATGTACCGAGTTTTAGGTTTTTGGACAGGTATATTTGCAGTAATGTTCTACGTTGGTAGTATGGATGTTCTAGCACTAATTTTCTTTGCACAAACCGGATTTTTCGTCCTTTTAAGCTATTTAAAATTGTCTGAAAGAATGTACATTTACGTGTTTGGTGCATATTTAACTGTTTTCTTCTGTGCCTTCTCTTACTACACCACATTTATGATGCCACTTGGTGGAGGTCACTAAAAAAAAGCGATGGAGACATCGCTTTTTTATTTTCCTTGGAAGATATTTTCCCAAGATACTTTTACATTTTTTTGCTGTATGAGAACATGAAAGGATGCACTCATTCCACTATCCATTATAAGAGAACGAATCGCTCTGTTTTGTTTACTTTTTTCTGAAAAGGGGTTAGGGTCAAAATTATCCTGTAAAAACGTAAGAATCCCCGCCTCTAATAAAAATTCATCCTGTCTACATTTCTTCACGAATTCAAGTCCTAGCTTAGAACTATATGTAACAAGCGTGTCAAAATGAATATGGGTTGTTAAATCCATTTCCCCTGGGTGCAAAAGTGGGTTATGTATTAATTGATGATTGTAGTACCCCCTAAGACTCCCCCTTATTCTCGCTGTTTCTTTCCATTCAGCATTCGTATACCCATAATCAACCGTAAAAACAATAGCATTCCCTAGAAAACTAGTTAGTTCTTCTAAGTAGGAAAGCATTTGAAGTGGAATTTCAAATCTTTGTCCATTCGTCAGTACGATTTTGTTAGCATCTAAGTATTTATTAATTTGTTCATCCGTAAGTGGTACAAGAATTTCGGTTAATTGCTCTTCCTCTGTAAGAGTGATCTTCACCTCATAAATAGTATTATCGTTTTTCTCAATCACTCTCACCGGAAAAGCATCAAATAATTCATTTGAAAACACTATTCCATGAAAAACTGGGAAATCTCTTTTTGCTTCATCAAGACTCTGATACTGAATCACTTTTTTGTCTACAGGTAGAATGTCTCGCTGCAAACGTTGATGGTACGGACTTGTTTCTATCATTATATAGGTTATTTTTTGATAGGTTTCAATAAAAGAATCTTGTAATTCGTCAAGAACAGCCTTTGCAAATCTACCATTTCCACCACCTATTTCACAGATATATGGTGGAATTTTTTCGAGAGCAATAAGCTTATGAAAGAGGGTTGCAAACAGTTTGCCAAAAACATTGGAGATATTACTGCTCGTGATGAAATCCCCTTTTTTCCCAACCTTTACTTGGTCTTTCTTGTAATAGCCTTTATTTTCATGATATAACACAGTATTCATATACTGTTCATATGTAATCTGTTTGTTTAAAGATGATTGAATGGCATCTTTTAATATGTCTAGCATATGCTCACCTTTTAGAGGATGTTCAAAAAGTCGTCCGAAAATGACACATTGAATTTCTGGGTAAACTGCTCCAAGTACATTGTGAATAACCTGGTTATGCGCTTGCGTCTACTAGATTATTCAAGATGTACATTCCTCAGCGCAAGGCTGCAAGGAAGTTAACTCAAGCAGTTGCCTCGCTCCGGTACTCGGGAGCTCGCACCGCCTTGAAATTTCGACACGCACATGATGTGCTAGTGTTGACAAGACATGAGGCCGTGGCGTTGTCGACGCGGTCCTTTTCATCCTTCTTTTGAACATTTATTTTTACTATTTTTCACCATTGACACAGTGTTTATATTATTATATTGTAAATTTAGTAGCTTACAATATCCCTCCCATTATACGGATATATAAGTATTGGCTTATGCCAAATTTGACATTAGGAAGGAATTCTTAATGTTAAAAACATCCCCCAGAAAAGGTCTGACTCTACCGGAGTTAGACCTTTTCTGTGTTTTAGTGTTTAAAACCCATTTAAGAACGGGTTTGAGTCCATTTCAGCTTCAATCGTTGTTTCAGGTCCATGCCCAGATAGGACAATTGTTTCTTCTGGTAATGTGAGAAGCTTTTTATGAATACTGCTAAGTAGTTGTTCATGGCTTCCACCTGGTAGGTCAGTTCTCCCGATGCTGCCTTGGAATAAGGCATCTCCTGAAAAAACTACTCCAAGTTCTTGGTAATAATACGAAACACTTCCCGGTGAATGGCCTGGAGTATAATACAGTTCTAAATGAAAGTCACTTATTTCAATACTTCCTTCTTTAGGAAGTATTGTTGGTTCTGCTTTTGATAAGATTTCTTGCCCAGGAATAAAATATGCTGAACCATTTAAAGCAGGATCTTTCAGCCAATTCTTCTCTTTCTCGTGAATATACACAGGAACATCCCAATTAGCTTTTACATCATCAATCGCACCTATATGATCGAAATGAGCATGTGTTAAAAGAACCGCAACTGGGATAAGTCCCTGTTGCCTTAATATCGTATTTAATCTTTGTCCATCCCCACCGGGATCAAAGATGAGGCACTTCTTGTTTGAATTGGTCAAAATGTACGCGTTTGTTTGTAAGGGTCCTAACGGAATCCTTTGCCACTTCATACCTTTCCCTCCGATGCTTTTTAATCTATCCTTTATTCTACACTATCAATTGAAAACGAAAAAGCACTTAAACAATTGCACTTAAGGTTTTGACTAAAAGGTAATTTGTCTTGAAAGTGTCACTTTTTCCTCCTCGACAAATACGTATAAAACGATTAGAATATAGATTGAATCTATCTATTTCTTTACATAAAGGGTTTTCAGCCTTTTTCGAGCAACATTTTTCATGAGTTGAATGATGGGATGTTGTAAATTTTCATGCTATGGGGAAAAATAGTAATGAATATTTAAAAGTAAAGGCGCACTTTTAAGTGTAACATTGATTATAGCAAGGGGGTAAGTCACATGGGTCTAATGATTATCTTTTCACTAGTTGTAATTTTAGCTGCATTTGGTATTATACGTTCTTTACGCGATAAGAACCTTTTAGCCTTATTATTCTCTACAGGAATCTTTTTAGTATTAGGCTGGTTCACAATCATGACAATCTGGAAACATGGTTTCCCAACTGCTCACTAATAACAAATGCGCAATCGCCTTGAAATAGGAACATCGACTAACTACAGCCACGTCCTGTGGCAAACGTCGATGTCGCACTTCCTGTGAAAGCCCGACCAGAACAAGACGACCAGCGAGAAGGTTGATTATTGACCTTATCGATGGAGGGCTTGTGGCCTCGGCCTCGAAGGGCTAGGCGATGAAGCTGGACGAAAATAAAAAAGATTTAAAAGCCATCAGATACGATGGCTTTTTTCATTTCCCTTAATTTGCTACAAGGTCTGTTATTTTTTTTGTCCTCATATCAATAATCTTCTCAAATTGAAAACCATATAAACATAAGAAACCATTTGGAGAAAAGTTAAGGGGTTGATCATCTACTTTTTCAAGGATAACCTCTTCTTTCCTTGTACTGATGTCGTAGGAAACCAATTCGAATTTTTCTCCGTACGTATCAAATGCTCCATTTGAATATGGTTGAAACGAGTAGAATTTCTTTTGTTCGACGGCATAATCGGCTGAAGGAATATACCATTTTGAATAGTCACTTAAGAGTGGCATTTTAAATTCATATAGCTTTTTATTCTGTTCAGGGTGGTAAAGGCCAACCTTTGCAAATGCCTCCTCCCCTTGAATTAATTCATATGTAACAAGTAGATTTTTAAAAGTAACGAACGAAATAATATCCTCAAATAAGAGTCCTTCTGTTTTTGTATCTAAATGATACGAATAAAGTGGTGCAAAGTAATCTAATTCGTTTTGGTCCCATTTTAAATATGAAATTGTATTGGGACTAACCCATTGAATAAAAGGCTGAAAGACCTCAAATTTCGTTTTTTCCTCGGACTGAATGTCCACCAAATGGGTTTGAAACGACCAATCCTCTAAAAACGTTGTTACAAATACCTCACTTGGATGATAAGGATTCCAGCTGTAAAACAAATCAAAGGAATTGATTTCCCATTCAAATTGCACGTTTCCTTCTTTGTTTACCACCATTAACTTCGCCATATTTTGAGAATCTGATGTATGTATTAAAAACATGGAATGGTCCTCATTTGCCTTCATTGTCAGCACAGGGGCAGAGGTTTGGAGGAACAGCTCCTTTTTACCAGTGAACAAGTGATACTTATATATTGTTGAAATACCATTATCATCGGTAACATAGAGGATGCTTTCATCATCATACCATTCACCTACACTATTGAATTCTTCCCCGCTAAGATCAAGCGGCTTTACCTCTTGATTTTCTCCAAAGAATTCTGCAGGTACAGGACCTTTTGTAACATTCTTATTCCTACTGTTTGGCGCATCACTTGAATCAAAATGTTGATGAGAATTACAGCCAGCTAGTAGAAAAAGTAACATAAAAAAGAATATTAAATTTCTCATCAACTCAAAAATCACCTCTTTAGCATCTAAAATAGAGTTCCACGTTCTATTGTTCCCTTAACAGATAATACGATTATGCACGTTAAAAAGTTTCAGCGCAAGGAAAAAAGCCGGCCTTTTCACCGACTTTTCTAGAGAACGTTTTCACATATACAAGGAGGCTAAAAATGCTCCGAGAGTCTCCTGATAAATTTCATCAAATTGAGAAAGTGGGAGTGGATTAACACCTTCCCCCAATTCGAAAGTAAACCCTGGTTTCTTCCATTCTTGAATAAACCAATCCTTATATCCTGCATGGCTATCTATCGTTCGAACTGCTCTATATCCACTAACCCTTGAAAATTCATTCACAAGGGTACCAGACTCTAATGGCTCTAACCCCTCATATCCCCAATAAATAACCTCTCCTTGTGTATGGAAGGCTAATACACGATTATAGTTTGCATCTCTTGTTAGTTTCTCAATGGCGATTACTTCTGGCTCAGTTAATGGAGCATCGCCTGGGTAATCACGAGGTGCGGGCGACTTTGGTTCCTTTCTTTCTTTTTCAACCTCCCAATTTGCTGGAAATTGGTTATTTAAATCAATACCGCGAATATTTGCTTTCCAGTCTCTAAAATCAAAACTTTCATTGTTAATTTTTACAACTTCATCTTTATATGGTTTCTGTTCAGGAGGACCATTAAGCACCAAATTAACACCATCTGGATTCACCATAGGAACTATTGATAAGAGTGTTTCCAAATATAATGGCTCGACATAAAACCCTCTAATCGGAGCCATATTTGTTAAACCCAGTAAATAATCATTTATAAAGGTCATAATGACATTTGTTGTAATCCATTCATTTGCATGAAACGACCCATTCCAATGAACCCTCTTTTCTCCTCTACCAATTCGAAGCTCAAGCAGATCATTACCTAATACACTTTTACCAATAGACCGGGTTTGAAGAAATGGATAAATCGTCTTTAATTGCTCAATATCACTCACCATATCAGCAAAATCGTATTCCCTATTTCCATTTACGATTGGTCGAACCACTCTTTCTGGAATCAGAATCATTTGGCCAACCTGTATATTTTCGGCTGTTATCCCTGGATTCACTAAAAATAAAGCATCTGCCATAAGTGTCCGAGATTTCGCCAACTTCCATAACGTATCATCTTGAACAACCTTATGCTGTTTTAAAAGAAAACCGGGAATCTTTACTTCTGCTCCAACCTGCAAATTATTTATATTCAAATGTAGATTTGAGTCAATTAATAAATGAATAGGGATAGCAAACAATTGACTGTAATACCAGAAAGTGTCTCCTGGACGGACAATGACCTTCACACCTAATACCTCCTTGTTATCCTCTCCTACCATTTTATGAGCGATAGGATGTACTTCATGCCATCGGAAAAGCCTTGACCCTCATTTGGGCCAAGGCTTTTATTTACTTATTCTTTAAACTCTTCAGGGACTGGTTCATGATAAGATGTTCCATTATAGAAACGGAGTAGGTCTCCATAGACAATCTCATCTGAATAATCCAATTCTAGCCCTGCTTTTTCCATGTAAGGCTCACAATAGCTAATTTCTGTCTCTTCACCTGATTCTTTATCATAACAAGTATTCTTCGTAAATACATGCTTATCTGTGATAAAGCTTCCATCACGTAAGACAGTCAATGGTATTTTTTCTTCAGAAAATAAATCACTACCGAAATGAACGTCATTACGTATATCCATTCCAAGGAGATTTAAAATGGTTGGTTTTAAATCTATTTGTCCAGATACAGTTGAAATTACTTGTGGATTCTTATCTGTCACTCCGGGAATGTGAATAATTAATGGTACCTTTTGCAGTTGAATTGAATCAAATGGTGTGATTTCTTCTTTCCCTAGAAACTGTGCCATCGCTTTATTATGGTTTTCAGAAATTCCATAGTGATCCCCATAAAGAACAAATATGGTATTTTCATACATTCCTTCTTCTTTAAGTCGTTCGATAAAGATTTTGATGGACTCATCCATATAGCGAACTGTTGGAAAATAACGGTTCAATGTTCTTGAGTTTGAATTAAATTCATTTACCATTTTGTCCTCTTCACCAAGTTCAAAAGGGAAATGGTTTGTTAATGTAATAAATTTTGAGTAATACGGCTGTGGCTGTGACTTTAATAAGTCAATGGATTGTTCAAAGAAATTTATATCCTTTAAGCCCCATCCAATTGAATTTTCCTCTGTAACCTCATAACTTTCAAGATCAAAAAATTCATCATACCCGAGAGAATCATACATGATATCGCGATTCCAGAAAGTCTTGTTATTCGCATGAAAGACTGATGAAAAATATCCATAGTCCTTAATAAATTCAGGAGTTGCTGTAAATTCATTATTAGCATGGGTAAAGAAAACGGCTCCGCGTCCAAGTGGATATAATGAATTTTCCAATAAAAACTCTGAATCTGATGTCTTTCCTTGACCTGTTTGATGATAAAAATTGTCAAAGTAATAACTTTCTTTTATAAAATCATTTAGGAATGGCGTAATTTCTTCCCCATCAATGGTTTCATTAATGACGAAGTTTTGAAGTGATTCCATTGAAATTACGACGACATTCTTTCCTTGTGCAATACCAAATTTATCGCTTGGTTCCTTTTGATTTGCTTTTAAATAGTTTTCGATTCCAATAAATGAACTGCTGTCGGCCAAAGCTCGTTGGGCGGAAGATTTTGATTGTAGGACAATATCATAAATTTGATAGTTGTATGTCCCGATATTCTTCACTAACATTTCACGATCAAAGGTTCTTGTCAATAACTGTGGTCTCTGAGCTTCTGCTAATCCAAGATTAAAAAAGAAGATAGCTGCAACAAGGATGAAATAGGATCTTCTTTCCTTTTTCGTGATAACTTCAGCAGCAGTAAAACTTGGTTTATATTTATTGATCAAAATTAGAATAACTACATCAATGAAAAGGAGTGGATCTGTTGCCTTTAAATTTCCTGTAATACTGGTTCCTAAATCCCCCATGTTACTTGTTTGAAAAAGAACAGGAAGAGTCAAAAAGTCATTGAAGAATCTGTAAAATACAACATTCGCAAATAACACAAATGAAGATAGTAAACTAGCAAATATAATGAACTTAGTACGATGCTTATCCTTAATAAAGAAAGAAATACCAAAGAACAGCAACAAAAAACTCAATGGGTTTATCAGTAAAATAAACTCTTGCATCAAGTTTTCTATTTTTATATCAAAGCTAGTTTTATATACGATGTATGTTTTTATCCAAAGCATAAATGCAGCTAAAAAGATGAACTTTGATTTGGATAAAGTTGATGACTTAATCATCAATATACCTCCTTGTTTTCAAGACCACGGAGCACCAAAGATTAATGTTCTTACTTCCATTTTTAGGTAATTTAGAAAAATCTAAAGATAATCTTAATACTTTTTTGACTAAAAATCAATCATCTAAACAACTAAATTTTATAGAATCATATAGATGTACATTATGTATATACATATAAGACGATTAGTTGACTAGAAAGTTTCATAGTAACCAAAAGTAACAATCTTTTAAATATTCTAACAAAAATGTAAAAAAAGAGATTTCATTGTGAAATCTCTTTTTCCTATTTATTGGTTGTTTTTAGCCAAATAAGCTGCACCTATTACACCCGCATCGTTTCCTAATGTGGCAATGGCTATTTCAGCAGCTTCGGCTACCCTTGAAAAAGCAAAACGCTTAAACTGCTTTCTTAATGGAAGCAGTAATTGCTCACCTGCTTTTGAGACACCGCCACCAATAACGATTTTTTCTGGGTTTAGTCCATTAGCGACATGACTTAAAGCTAAGCCAAGGTGAAATGTTACATTGTCAATGATTTCCTGGGCTAGATGGTCCCCTTTGCCTGCTGCATCAAAAACATCCTTTGAGGTGACTTTTCCAGTTTGTTCAAATTGTTCTCGAAGAACACTTGAGTCGTTTCCACCCTGAAGGGCCTCAGTTGCCAAACGTGCGATACCAGTAGCAGATGCTATTGTTTCGATACAGCCCGTTTTTCCACAGCCACATAAAGCACCACCATCAACCAAGGAAGTGATATGGCCAATTTCTCCACCTGCCCCATTGGCTCCTCGAACTACATGACCATTAGAGATAATGCCTCCACCGACACCTGTTCCTAACGTTACACAAAGTAAGTCCTTTGCGCCTGCACCTGCACCCTTCCACATTTCACCGATAGCAGCAACGTTTGCATCGTTATCGATAACTGCCGGCAACCCAATTTTTTCTTCAAGCTCTGCTTTTAGAGGATACATCTCTCTCCATCCGAGATTGGTTGCTTTATAGATAACGCCGTCTTCAAAATGAACTGGCCCAGGGGCACCCATTCCTACACCAGCGAATTGTTCTTTTGAAAGCTTAAGTTCTACCATTTTTGCTTCAATTGCTTTTGCAATATCCGGGATAATTTTTGCTCCAGATTTATCCGTTGGAATTTCCCATTTTGTAACAATTTCACCTTCTTGTGTGATAAAGGCAAGTTTGACAGTTGTACCACCTAAATCGATACCAATTAATAATTTTTCCATATCGTCCATTCCTTTATTTGTTTTTCGCTCTTTTTTCGGTTTCCCGGACAATTTCTTGGCGGAGTAGAAAAATAGCTGATTGATAATCCTTTGTTTCAATGAGCTGTGAATTGTAAAGCTCTTGTATTTCAGTTTCCATTAATTCCAGGTCAGCAACTCTGTCACCAACATAAATGATCGTGCCAAATTTTTTTAGAAATTGTTGAATATCATAAATTGTTTTCACTTTCTCACCTTCTGCATTCCACAATATATACTAGCTTATTTAAAAAAATAGAAACACGCAAGTCTTTCTCATGAAAGTCCATAAAAATGTAAAAGGAGTGCTTCCTTTTAAAAAGAGCACTCCTAAAGAAATTTATTTATCTGGGTCTTTTGGATGTAATATTTTCGGTCTATTTCTTTTTAATGGAATAGGAGCACGGAATAAAACATCCTTAAATCCTTTGAAGGAAAATGGAATAAACGGCCATAAATATGGAACATTAAATGATTTCATTCGTGCTAAGTAGAGAATCCATAGTGTAATTCCTACGACAAATCCAATTACTCCAAATATGCTGGTCGTTAATAAGAAAAATAGTCTGGCTAAGCGGTTCGCAAGGCTCATCTCATAGCTTGGTGTTGAGAAGGTTCCTATGGCTGCAATTGCAAGGTACAAAATAACCTCATTTGTAAATAAACCAACTTCAACTGCCACCTGTCCGATCAACATGGCTGCGACAAGCCCTAGTGCCGTTGCAAGGGCAGTTGGAGTGTGAATGGCTGCCATTCTCAACAGATCGATTCCAATTTCAATTAAAAAGAACTGTAATATTAATGGTAATCTGCCATCATCATTTGGACCAATAAATTTAAGATTATCTGGCAATAGCTCAGGATGAACAGCAAACAAATACCATAATGGTAACAAAAACAGTGATGCCCATACACCAAAATAGCGAACCAAGCGCAAGTATAGCCCAGTTACGGGGCTGTTACGATATTCCTCGGCATGCTGCATATGATGCCAAAATGTGGTTGGGGTGATAAGAACACTTGGTGAACCATCAACCATGATGATAATATGACCCTCGAATAGATGTGCAGCTGCGGTATCTGGCCTTTCCGTATATCTTACAACCGGATATGGATTATAATGTCGTCCTGATATATATTCCTCAATGGTCTTTTCACCCATTGGCAAACCATCAGTATCAATCTTTGAAATGGCATCTTTAACTTCTTTAACGTGATCAGGATCAGCAATATCTTCAATATAACTGATCACGATATCTGTCTTTGAACGTCTTCCCACCTGCATATATTCCATCCGGAGGGATTTATCCCGAACTCTTCTTCTCGTTAATGCAGTATTAAAGACAACCGTCTCGACGTAGCCATCCCTTGACCCTCTTACAACTCGTTCTGTGTCAGGTTCCTCAGGCCCCCTTACAGGATAGGTTCTAGCATCTATTAAAATAACCTTATCAATGCCTTCTATGACTAGAGCAGTTGGACCCGCAAGGACCATGTCAACAACCTTATCTAGGTCGTCTGTGCTTTCCACTTCTACATATGGAATATACGTCTTCAGTAGTTTTTCTAATCCATCTATTTTTAAAGTACTCTCGTCTTGTTTAGCAAGAAACTTTTGCAATAAATGCAAAATATCATCTTTAATAAGGCCATCAATTAAAAACATTGACATGTCTTTGCCGGCATATTCGACATCAATTTGGATTACATCAAAGCTTTTGTCAACACCAAGGGCTTCTTTTAAATAACTTCGATTTTCTTCTAAATTCGATGAGACCGGATGTTTTGGCTCTTTATTTTCATTTCCCATGAGTATCACTCCAATCACACAAAAGACCTCTAGTTTGCTTTCGTAGGCTACTAATCCATCTTTGACGTAAAATTGGAAAATAATACTTATTCAGGACAAATATAGAAAAGTGCCTCATTTGAGACACTTTACATTGAATCTTCCATGTTATTTATTTCATTGATAAGGTCTTGATAGTTTTCATTTTCCGGGTCAATTTCAACAGCCTGTTCCGCTGCATTTTTTGCATTTTCAAATTCTTGCAACTGAACATATATAAGAGCTAGATTATAATGTGCTTCTGAGATATCTGGTGCCTTTTGAGTGACGATTTGTAAATGATCCCGAGCATCTTCAAGTTTTCCAAGCTTAATTTCAGTATAAGAAAGATAAAAGTAAACTTCTGGTGTGTCAGTTCCATTTTCCTCTGCACTCTTAAGCATCTCATACGCCTTATGAATCTCATTCGCTTGTATATATTCCTGAGCTGTTTGCACGACAAATCGTGGGTTATCAGAGTGTGGCTGAATCACATATCCTACATAAATAAGTGTACCTACAGTCGCCAATGTTACGACAAGCCCACCTACTCGTTTCGCAAATTCTTTACGTTTTGGCAAATGAACAATACTCGCTGCTAAAAATCCCCCAACCAAGCCTCCAATATGCCCTGAATTATCAATACCCGGAATCATAAATCCAAGGACAAGGTTTATGATAATAATACCAATTACATTTGGGCCCATCGTTCTAAAAAACAAAGACGGATAAGCAGCACCAAAAAATAATAATGCACCAAAGCATCCAAAAATAGCCCCAGAAGCCCCAGCAGAAATATTTGCGTTAAAAACAAAGCTTGCAAGACTTCCTATAAAACCGGCAAAAACATAAATCCATAAAAACCTTATTTTCCCGTATAGTCGCTCTACCTCTGATCCCAAATAATACAACGCAAAGGTATTCATTAGGAGATGAAGAAATCCAATATGTAAAATCATTGGCGTGAAAAAACGCCACCATTCACCATTTAAAATGCGGAAGTTTTCCTTTGCCCCGTATTTAAGCAAGGTTTCTGTGTTTGTACTTCCACCATTAAATTCTAAAATGGCAAACATAACTAATTGTATCGCAATCAGAATATATGTAAAAAAAGGTTTTCCATTTTGGAAAATTTGTTTTTCACTCGATATTCGTTTATTCGCAACCTTAATAACCTCATGCTTAATATTCTCAACTGTTTCAAGATCGATATAAATAGAGTCATCGATTGTAAATTCGGTATGAACTAGTGTTGAGATTTCCCTTAGTCCTGTTTCTTTATGTTCAGAATTAATTAAAACAGTTCGTAATGTAGTTAAGCCTTTTGCACCTGCATGAAGTGGTTGTTCTAACCGAAATCTCCAGTCATCAACTGGTGGGTATGTCGTGATGTAAATATTAAGAGCTTTTAATTTCCGGGCAAATAGACGTTTTCTAAGCTGTTCCAATCGCTGAGCGGTGAGCTCCATATCCCGCTGCATCCAATTGCTCCAATCTAAATCATGACGCAGAATGCGAATTATTCTTGGCTTGTTCTTCTGCATCGTTTCTAACCAAATTTCATTATTTGATTTAGATAGTTGGAGAATACGATAACCGCCTTCTTCCTGAAGCCCCTGTATGATTTTCCAAAAAAGATAATCTTGCTTGAACACCTTATCCCCCCCTCTTCCAATGGGTATTATATTTATTATAAACGTTTTTCTATTTCCGTTACCAAATTTCTGTTTCGAAATTGAAAAAACCTGTTGAAAGTTAATCAACAGGTTCACTTTATTCAGCAAAGCTCAACATTATCAGTAATGAAGTTAGAAGTATAGTCGTTCTAACTACGACTGAATAAAGTTAAACTTCCGGCAGACGCCACAGATTTTTTAAAGGTTCTTTTCGAGCATAGGATCAAAGACTAAGAACGCCACTTCCTGTGGCAACGTCTATGTGACCCAACTCATGTAAGCCTAAAAACCTGGGTGCAAATACGCCAAGGCGTATTTGATTTATCTTTATCGGAAGGCTGTTTGTATCATTTTGTTACGAATAAATGGGATTTTCATCGAGGTACTAATAGCAATCCTACGAACTGCAGCATTGCCGAAAACGCGATTAAATATGCGATATCGGTACCTATAGACTGCATATATCCCACCAAAAAGAATAGCTATTCGGGTCAATAAACTTAACATATTCATCCCTCCTAGTTATACTTTTTGATTATCGCTTTCATTTTATCCTAGTAAAAGAAAAAAGAAATATGTCCCAAATCCTGATGCCAGAAGGATTGATAAAAAGTTCACAACATCATTATCGCAAATCCGCAAGCCTTTAAAATACGTCGTTTCTTTTTCGCAATGGAACTTTTTCTCTGTCTCCATTCCACATACAGGACATTTATAAACAACTTGAATACTCGCTCCCAAAATCGTATCAATTAGATTGCCGCAAAAGCCGATCAGGGTCAGTCCAAGAAACAGAAAAAATGAAAGCTCTGGCCACACTAAAAATGAAATAAAACTAATAAGTAATGAACCAAAAAAGCCTGCAAAAGTTCCTAAAACAGAAACTGCTCCGGATGTCCCTGTATCAACCCGCTTCCATTTTGTTAGTAAGATTGGCTTCTTTTTACTTAGTGTTCCAATTTCCGAAGCCCACGTATCTGCGTTCGCTGCTGCGATTGAACCAACAAAGAAGATAAGCCAGAAGAGAGAGTCAGTGATAGCAAACATTAGGCTTGTAACCCCAGCGACACTACCGTTCGCAAAAACTTGAACAATATCCCTCTGTTCTCCTTTAGCAACCTTATTTTTGAGATTGGTTTTATTTCTTACTTTGATTTTACTCCATAAGCTTGAGCTCGCAAAAAAGACTCCTAATAAAAGCAAGCCCCGATAACCAAAACCTATCGACACTGCGCTACCAACAAGAATTGTTCCTACTGCTCCACTTAATGTTAATGATTTAAATTTATATCCCAATATTGCTACAACTATGGAGGCAATGATTTGGAGAAGAAGATTAGCCATTTGTTTTAATTATCCCTGTATTTGTTGCAATTTTTTGGACCGGAATATCAAAAGACTCGACAGGTATTTCGTCTAAAACCTGTACAGGGAATGCTAAAGACATTGTAACTCCTTGGTATTGAGCTAAATACCGATCATAATAACCTCCACCATGACCTAATCTGTATCCATTTGTTACAAAACTAAGGCCTGGCACAAATAATAGATCGATTTCATTATGTAAAACGACAGTTGTTTGTTCCTCAATTGGTTCCTGGAGGCCATAATAGACTACTTCTAATTGAGAATAGGATGTAATTTCACGGAATGTCATGTTTTTTGTTTTTGGATGGCATTTTGGTACAGCCACTCGTTTATTTAATTCCCACGCTTTTTCAATTAGATATTTAGAGTTGACCTCATACTCCCCTGAAATGGTGATTCCTATCGTATTTGCATTCACCCATTCAGGTAAAGTGAGAACATGATCAGTAATCTCCTTAGACCACTTGTCTAAAGTATCTTTATCAACTGAACGCAATGTTTCCTTCATCTCTTTTCTCAATTCTTGTTTCCGCTTCAACTTATTCGCTCCTCTCCATTAATTACTTTATATAATATAAAAAAACAGCAGGAAATTGCTTTCCTACTGTTACTTTGTTTCGCGGTGTAGAGTAACCTTTTTTAGTCTTGGGCAATATTTCTTAAGTTCAAGACGGTCAGGGTTGTTTCGCTTATTTTTAGTTGTAATATAATTACGATCACCAGTTTCAGTACAAGCTAAAGTGATTTTAACACGCATCTTCATTTCCCTCCAAACATATAAAGCTTTAATCAGACTTACCTATCATACCACTTAACTTCCCAAAATTCCAGTCCTATTTTTGGGACAAAGTAAATTTAATTACTATTTCAAAATACAATTCAGTGAACGTACTAGTATTGTCCACCTAAACAAGTTACGATAAGATAGAGTATGGAATGGAGTGACAGTATGGAATACGCTATTATTATCTTATTAGCCATCGCAATCCTTCTTCTTGTCGTTTCTTTCTATGGAAAGGACAGAGTTAAAATGGTGCAAGAAGAATTGGATCAACTTTCCCTTTCGATGGTTCAAGAAACATACCTTTTAAAGAAAAAAATAAAAGTACTTGAAGAAGAGCTTCTAACCAATGACATCGATTATGAAACGGGACCATCTCAAACAAGTGTTATGTCTTTATCAAACTCCACCATTTTATCCCTTCATGATAAAGGCTTAAGCTATGAGGAAATCGGAACAAAAACAAATTTACCAGTTGAAGAAGTTCGACTCATTCTTGAACAAGCAAAGCAAATGGGGCTCATATAATGGATAAATATTTGTTACGGGGAATCGCAATTGGTATTATTTTTTCTACAATTGTATATGGTCTTGTTTACTATTTAACGACAAATTAAAACTCAAGCCGAGATAGGCTTGAGTTTTTTTAGGCATTTAAATCGACTTTTTTAGCTTTAACCATATAGATAATGTGTTCAGCCATATTAGTTGTGTGGTCTGCTACTCTTTCGAAATGGCGACTGATAAAAGCTAATTGTGTAATTTGGTTAATTGAATTGGGATTGTTTGGCATTAACTTCAATAGTTCTTTAATGATTTTTCCGTATAACTCATCAACCTCATCATCTGCTTTAGCTGTTTGAATAGCTAAATTGATGTCTTTTTCGATATATGCTTTGATTACGTTGTTTAACATGTCTAAAGCTTTTTCAGCCATTTTGGGGATATCAACAATTGGTTTTATGAGCGGTCCATCTCCAATATGGATAATCGATTTTGCAATATTTACGGCTAGATCTCCGATTCTTTCAATATCACTTGAGATTTTCAAGCCGGCAATGATAGCACGTAGATCAGAAGCAACTGGTTGTTGTTGTGCGATTAATTGAATGATAATATTATCAATTTGTTCTTCAAGCTCATTTATTTTTTGGTCATCTTGAATAATTTGTTCAGCCAATTTAATATCTTGGTGTGCGAGTGATTGTACTGATTTTTCAACTGCTGTTTTCGATAGGTTGACCATTTCAACCAATAATTCTTTAAGACGATCCAAATCCTTATCTAATGTCGTACGTATCGCCATGACTTACACCCCTCTTATTCATTATTATCCAAATCTGCCAGTGATGTAATCTTCTGTGCGCTTGTCGGATGGATTTGAAAACATTTTATCTGTTTTTTCATACTCAATAACTTCTCCACTTAGGAAAAAGGCGGTTCGATCTGAAATACGTGCAGCCTGTTGCATATTATGAGTAACAATGATAATACTGAAGTTTTGCTTAAGTTCTTGAACAAGTTCCTCAATTTTTAATGTCGAAATTGGATCAAGAGCGGAAGTCGGCTCATCCATTAAAATCACGTCAGGTTCAATTGCCAAGCATCTTGCAATACAGATTCTTTGTTGCTGTCCGCCTGAAAGACCATAAGCATTTTCATGAAGTCGGTCTTTCACCTCATCCCAAATAGCTGCACCACGTAAACTTTTTTCAACAATCTCATCTAAGACCTTTTTGTTTCGAATCCCATGAATACGAGGTCCATAAGCTATATTGTCATAAATTGATTTTGGAAAAGGATTCGGCTTTTGGAAAACCATCCCTACTCGAGTTCTGAGTTCTTCTTCCTTATATGTTTTATCGAAAATATTCTTTCCTCTGTATAAAATTTCTCCTGAAATGCGAACAATCGGAACGAGTTCAACCATACGATTTAAGGTTTTAATATAAGTTGATTTTCCACATCCAGACGGCCCAATAATTGCTGTTACCTCGTTTTCATAGATTGGAAAATTAATATTTTTAAGGGCATGATCTTCCCCATACCATAGGTTTAAATCTTTTGTATTATAAACAATTTTTTGATCTGTCTGATCTGGATTTATATAATTATTAGTCATTACTTGTAATGTCATAATTTGAGTTTCTCCCCTTCAAAGTAGAATCAAATGCGTATTGACCAAATCGCGCCTGTTATTAATACCTGTTGTTTTCACTTGTAAAAAATTAATATTTTCTTTGGAACTTATTTCGAATTATGATGGCTATTGAATTCATTAAGAATAATACGATTAATAAAATGACAATAGTTGCGGCTCCTAGATTTGCGTATTCAGCGACTAGTGCAGAATCGAGAGTCCAATAATAGATTTGCATTGGCAACACAGTAAATTTATCAAAAATACTATCAGGAAATGGAATTAATAAGGCTGGAATTCCTATTACTACAAGTGGAGCTGTTTCTCCAACTGCTCTAGAAAGTGCCAAAATAACCCCTGTAAGAATTCCAGGTAATGAAGTTGGTAAAACTACATTTTTTATCGTTTGCCATTTAGTAGCTCCCATTCCATAAGATGCTTCTCTCAAATAACTCGGTACTGCTCGGATTGCTTCTTGACTAGCAACTACTACGATTGGAAGTACCAGTAACGACATTGTAAGCCCACCAGCTAACACGATATTGCCTAATCCAAAACCGCGAACAAAAATGGTAAGACCTAATATACCAAATACAATTGACGGAACACCTGCAAGATTTGAGATATTTGTTTGAATAAACCGTTGTAGACGTCCTTTTTTTGCATATTCTTCGAGATAAATAGCTGTACCAACACCCAGGAAAAGTGTTATAGGTGCAACAACAAGCATTAACCACAGAGTCCCTAGGAGGGCACCCATAATTCCAGCGTTCTCAGCAACAGTCGAAAGCTTACTAGTTAGAAATTGCAGATCAATCCAGCCAAGACTTTGAGATATGACTCGGTAAAAAAGAATAACGAGAACAACTAAACCAAACAAAGTTGATAAAAAGAAAAGTGATTTTGCTATATTGTTTGTAAAAAGTCGAGAATTAAGTTTCTTTTGAACCTGTGCTTCATTTACATATTTCATTTTAATATTCCTCCTTAAACTTGCGAGAAATATATTGTGCAAGTAAGTTCATTACTAATGTGAACACGAATAGTGTAATAGCTACAGCGTATAAACTATAATATAAGGTTGAGCCCGCAGGTGCATCTCCACTGTTTACTTCAACAATATAAGAGGTCATTGTTTGCATTGATTGGGTAACATCAAAAGTAAAGTTCTTGGAACTTCCACTAGCAAGTGTAACAATCATGGTTTCGCCAATTGCTCTAGATATACCAAGAACGAATGATGCAATAATTCCAGACATTGCTGCAGGAATAACAACCTTCCACGTTACTTCAAGCTTTGTTGAGCCTAGACCAAGCGCACCTTCTCTAATAGAATTGGGTACAGAACTCATTGCATCCTCTGAAAGCGATGCGACCATAGGAATGATCATAATTCCCATTACGATGCCCGGACTGAGGATATTGGTCGGTTCAAGACCAGGAATAATAGATTGTAATAGAGGTGTTACGAACGTTAAAGCAAAGAAACCATATACAATGGTCGGAATCCCCGCAAGAATTTCAAGAATCGGTTTTAAAATTTTCCTTACTCGTTCGGATGCATATTCACTTAAATAAATTGCTGACATCATTCCGACAGGTATTGCGACAAGCATTGCTATAGTCGATGAAATAATCGTTCCTGTTAGTAGAGGTAATACCCCAAATTCGGCATTATCGCCAAGGGGTTTTAATACGGTACCTGTAAAGAAGTCAAGAATTGGTACGCGTTTAAAAAACTCAAATGTTTCAAAAAGAAGTGTAAGTACAATACCAACTGTTGTTAAAATCGAGATAATCGCAATGAAGAGCAAGCCTTTTGGAATGACTTTCTCTATAATAGTGTTTAAGCTTTTTGCTCTTTTATTTTTGGCAATCATCTCACGCACATTCACTTTAGAACCTTCCTTCATGATAAGCTCCCTTCGATCCATTTCATCATTATTAAAGACCAAATTTTTTCTATCTATAATTAGGTAGAAGATGAGAAGCAAAGATTGCTCTCACCTTCAGAACTTTTCTTATTTTAAACCTTCTAATTCTGTAACGACTGCATTTAATTCTTCTTCTGGAAGTGGAGCAAATCCAGTTTCCGAAGCTACTTCAGCAGCATTTTCCATTGTATAAATTGCATAGTCTAATACTTGTGCCTTTTCTTTCGCCATATTGACATTTAGATAAGTAAATACGGGTCTTGTGAATGGAGCATATTCGCCATCTTCACTGATTGTATCTAGGTTAGGTTCAACAGGACCGTTACCAAAATCAATTTTTACAATTTTAACTTTGTCTTTATTATTGACTGCATAACCGTATCCGAAGAATGCAATGGCATTTTTATCTTTAGAAACTAAGTCTACTAACGTAGAGTATTCTTGTTGAAGATTTGCTTCAGCTACTAAGTCTTGCTCGTCTAAAATGTTTTCCCAGAAAAATTCATACGTACCGTGGTTTTCGTTAGGACCGTACGTTTTGATCGGCTCATTTGGAAAATCTGAACGTACATCTGACCAATTCTTCTTACCAGCACTTGCTAAGAAAATATCAATTACTTCTTGTTGAGTTAATTCTTCAGCCCAATCGTTATCAGGATGTACAACAAATGTTAAACCATCAAGAGCGACCTTTAATTCTTTTACTTCAATTCCTAAATCTTCGGCAGTTGCTGCTTCCTCGTCTTTAATTTGACGAGATGCATCGTTGAAATCTGTTCCGCCTTCTTCAACTAAAAACTTTTTAAAACCAGCGCTTGTTCCAGCGCGACTTACTTCAACCGACACATTTTCTTGCTCATTCGTCATATAATTTTCTGCCATCTTTGACATGAAAGGATAAACTGTTCCAGATCCATCAATTACAACACTGCCCTCTAATTCAGCACTTGCGCTTTCGTTTTTGTTTTCCGTTTCACTATTTCCAGTACTGCTTTCGTTACCACATGCAGCTAATACTAGCATTGTGATTGTAATCATTGCTAAACCTAAAAACTTCAAGCGTTTCATTCCTTAATTCCCCCTAAGAGTAAGTTTGTTTTGCTTTGTCTTACAAACTTAGAATAATCGTACTCTATTAATCTCGTGTGAATTGAATGTAAAGGTTATGTAAATTTTGGGGGAATGATGAAATCCCCCTATTATTGTCCCGAGTTTGCATTTACGACTCATAGAAAAAAGCCTAACGATATTGTTAGGCTTTCTTCATTCTTATTCATTTCCCTGTGCATCATCTTCATCAGTAGATGTTTCTTCGTCTGCTGTAGAATCTGTTCCCTCGGAATTTTTTTGTTGAGACTCTGTAGCTCGCTTTTCTTTCAGTTCAAAGTATTTATCTAAAATGGCTTCTCCAACTTTAAGGTTCATATTATGTGATGTATTTCCATAATATGCGTAAGGTAATACTACAGCAAATGCTACCTCAGGGTTATTAAATGGAGCATATCCGACAAGTGTACTATTTACTGCTTCTACACCTTTAATGAACGATTGAGCTGAACCGGTTTTACCAGCAGCGTCATAAGGTTTACCTGAAAATGCGCTTCGAGCTGTTCCACTTGATCCTTGAAAAACTAATTTAAATCCTTGTTGGACTCTTTCAATATATTTCATGTCTATGTCAACCTTGTTCATGACAGTTGGTTCGAAAGGTTCTTGAATTGGACCTAATTCATTATCTTCCATGGTTGGTTGATGAATTTGTCTAACGATCTTTGGTTGCATTCTATAACCGTCGTTTGCAATCGTAGACACATATTGCGCTAATTGCAACGTTGTATAAGTGTCATATTGTCCAATTCCTAAGTCCATTAATAGACCAGGAGTAAGATCTGGCCCGGGATATCCAGTTGCTTCACCAGGTAAGTCAATTCCCGTTTTCACTCCCAAACCAAACTGACTAAAATAATTTCTTACAGTACGAAATGCATCGGTATCAATAGAAATGGGTTGGCCATACACATAATTTCCACCCGCTAATTCAAGAAATAACTTAAACATATATACGTTAGATGACAATTCTAGTGCTTTTAAATCATTAGTAGGCCCTAAATTCTTCCATGATGCTTTAAGTGATCCTTCTTTACCAATTTTCATTGGGGAATCATAATACATAGAACCGATATCTATGACACCTGTATCATAGCCTGTTAACATAGTAGCTCCCTTAACAGCTGATCCCATTTCATAAGCTGCATTCATTGTACCTAGGGCATAGTCCTGAAATCCCATTTTGCCATCTTTTCCTCTTGTATAGACCTTTCCAGCCATACTTAGAATTTCACCGGTTTTTGGATTCATCATGACTACAAATGCGCGGTCTAGATATTGTGTACCCTTCATTTGTTTGTGAACCAACATTTGTTCTTCGATAATTTGTTCAACTGCTTGTTGAAGCTCCATATCGATTGTTAAAACAAGATCACTACCTCTTTGCCCTTCTGAAATCATGATTGTTTCCTGTACGGCATTACCCTTAATAATATTTTCAACTTTTGCCTTTTGGCCATGTAATACAGATTCATATTGTGCTTCTAAATAGCTTAAACCAACACGATCATTCCGGTTATACCCTCGAGCTAAGTAATAATCAAGCTTATCACCTGGTAGCCCTTCATCTGTATCAGAAATTCGGCCAAGAATGGATTTTAATGTGTTATCAAATTTATAATCACGAATCCAGTCAGTTGTAGTGTTGACACCTGGCAAATGCTCGAGATTTTCACTGACTACAGCATATTCTTCTGGTGTTACATTTTCATTCTTTACGATCTGTGGGACTAGTGCATAGCCCTTAGTCATTTCACGGAAAATTGCTGCAACCTCTAGCTCTGCTCCTGTGATCTGTTTAAGATCTTCTTCCGTGATTCGTTCGATTTGGAGCTTATAGATGTCTTTACTGGATAATTCTAACTCGCCAGCTTCCACTTTGTTCATTTCTTCTTCGACCAATGCATTTGCTTCATCTGGGTTTTTAAGCATCCAAAAATCTTTCAAATCACGTTCTGTTACTTTATCCGTCTTCATGTCAATAAACGTTGCAAGGGTTTCTGCCACTTCTAATACTTCTTCTTGCTTAGTCCCTCGTGCACGTGTATATGTGATTGCATTTAACGCCTTATTATCCACGATGACATTTCCATTTTTGTCGTAAATCTTACCTCGTGGAACAGGAAGATTTACAATTTCATTTTCTGTTTTTTCTACTTCCTTTTGAAATTTCTCACCATGTACTATCTGCACAACCCCAAGTCGTAGGATTAAGGCTGAAAATAGCAAAAAGACAGCAAAAAATAACATATTTAAACGAAATGGAACATGTGACTTTTTCTTTTTGATCATAAACATCAACTACCTTTATTTATTTGCTTATTTCTAATTTTATCTTTACGTACTATTCTTATGAATAAAAAAGACACCTAACCCAGGCTAGGTGCCTTTATCTTCTATTGTAAAAGAAACTCAAGTTTTTTTCCATGATTAAATATATTAAATCAAATACACCTTGGTGTATTGGCTGCCCAGATTTTCCGAGCTAGCTCGAAACCTCCTCTGAAAATCTGAGGCATCCGCCGGAGGCACTTAACTTTATTCAGCACCTGCTGAATAAAGTTAAGCAGTTGATCCGCCTTCACCTTCTATTAACTTGCGATTCGCACCAGATTTTGATTGGACGGGACCAGCAGCGTCAGGTGTTTTGATACGTCGGATTGGAATATAAAGAAGTATATGTCCCGCCCCGACAATTGCTAGAAGCATTGGAATGCTTTGTTTTTCGTCGAAGAAAGTAACTGCAATTAAGAAAAGAATAATCGAAAGTATTCTTCCACAGTTTAAAAAGATTTCTCTCACTACCACATATTCTATTCTCATCTCTTTCGCGTTCCACCCCTTACCAATCACATCATAGGTTAAGGAATTATAGGGAACGAGTAAGATGGGATAAGCAATTCCAATAATAACTCCATATATAATCAACCTTGCATAGGTTACATCAAAAAGAATCGCAAATATTGCAAGATATATCATTAATCCACCAAGAAGTATGGCCTTTTTGCGCATTTTCTTTTTGATTAACCTCGTTGCGAGGAAGTAAAACAAAAACGATACACCTGAATTTATTAATCCAAATTTCCCCAAAGCCAACTCACTGCCTGTTGCGACAAAAACAAACACTGAAATGACAAATACAAATGTACCCTCACGGATTCCTTGGAAAAAGTGGGCATGAAGAATGTTCTTCCAGTTTGAATTATTTTTCCGTTCAGCTAGAATTCGCCTAAATACAAAATCTCCTTCGGCACTTCGCCTTTTTAAGAAGAAGCTAAGCACAACAGCACCAGTAAATAAACCTAAGGAAATTCCAAAAATAACTGTGTAACCAGTAAAACTTTTCATTGAAGATATGATGATTCCCGCTGCAATGGGACCGATCATTCCTGCAAATGAGCCAAGTAACCCTAAAAATCCGTTGAAAAAGTCACGCGTCTCAGGCTCTGTAATTTCAAAGGTTAAAACATTAAAGGCCAACCAGTAAAAGCCATAACCTATTCCAAGTAGTGCCCCTAATATTAACAAATACTGTGAGGCATTTTCACCAATCCAGAGAACGGTGATATAAAAAATGGCTAAGAATGAAACTCCAAGCCTTAGCACGATTACTCTATCTATTTTCTTAGCCCATCTGCCTGCTAGGATAAAGGTTAATGGTTGTAAAACAACGACTGCTAAATTATATAACCCTAAATCCTTAAAATCTCCTGACTGCTTCCATAAGTACACATTTACAAAGGTGTTCGATAAAGCAATACTTAATGCATACAACCCACCAATCACTAGTAACAAAATTAAGTCCCTGTGTATGGGTACATCACCTAATACCTTTTTAAAACCAAACATTTGCTGACTCCCCTTTTTTATCTACATCATTATTGTGTGATAAAAAAAAGGAGATATACAAAGAAATGCAGGAGGTTCCTTAGCTTTGAAAAAATAAAAAGCCAGTGGACGGATCCACTAGCTCTACTCTAAATTACTTTGCAGAATTGTAACGGTTTGCTACTTCTTCCCAATTAACTACATTAAAAAATGCAGAAATATAATCAGGACGACGGTTTTGATAGTTTAGGTAGTATGCATGCTCCCAAACATCAAGACCAAGAATTGGAGTTTTACCTTCCATTAATGGAGAATCTTGGTTTGGAGTGCTTGTAACTTCAAGCTCACCATTGTTAACAACTAACCAAGCCCAACCAGAACCAAAACGAGTTGTAGCTGCTTTAGTAAACTGATCTTTGAATGCTTCAAAGCCACCAAATTTGCTATTGATTGCTTCTGCTAATTCGCCAGTTGGCTCTCCGCCACCATTTGGAGAAAGAATAGTCCAGAACAGGCTATGGTTTGCATGTCCACCACCATTGTTTCTTACTGCTGTACGAATATCTTCAGGAACAGCGTCAAGATTAGAAACTAATTCTTCTACTGATTTGCCTTCAAGATCAGCCTTACCAGCGATTGCATTGTTTACGTTTGTAATGTAAGTATTATGGTGCTTAGTGTGGTGAATATTCATTGTTTCTTTGTCAATGTGTGGTTCTAAAGCATCATAAGCATAAGGTAATTGCGGTAATTCGTATGCCATTGTTTATTCCTCCTTAAATATGTATGTAAAAATTGAACCTTGAAAACGATTTCGTCTTCATTAGTCCTCACTTGTAAGATTACCAAAATAAGTATAACCTTTCAAATGAAAAGCACTATTAATTCATAATTTTTCATGGGTAAACAATAGTACCAGATTTAAAGTTCCCTTGATATAGAAGGATTATTCATCATAATACAACAATTAAAAAATAGATTATCATAATAGCTTGAATGATTCCTTTTGCCAGAACCCCACTAAGAAACCCAATAAGTGACCCTACACCGCTTTTAAGTGCATCTTTTACATTCTTTTTATGCACTAGCAGTTCTGCTAAAAATGCACCAAGGAATGGACCAATAATAATCCCAAAGATAGGAATTATAAATGGGCCAACGAGAAGTCCAATTGTACTTCCCCAAACAGCCGCCTTACTTCCACCATATTTTTTTACCCCAACTAAATTAGTTGCATAATCAGCACCTAATAATAGAAGAAAAAATAATGCTTCAACCACCCAGAACCAAATCGAAAAAGAAGCAAATCCCTGAAAGAAGCCATAAACTAAAAAGCCACCCGCAATGAAAAGCACACTCGGAATAATCGGATAGACAAGCCCGACAAATGCAATTACAAACAATAATATAATAATTATCCACATAAGAAGTACCATATTTTTTCATCCTCCTTTAAAAAAATACAAGGCATTGTACGCCTTGTATTTAATGTAAGAATATTAAAGTTGTCTTTCACCTAGAACTGCTTCCGCAATATTAACCGCATGGTCGCCGATACGCTCAAGATTACTAATAATGTCAACAAATACGATACCAGCTTGTCCTGAACATTTACCTTCATTTAAACGCAGTATATGCTTTTTACGCAATGAACGCTCCATTGTATCAATCTTTTCTTCTTGTTTTACCACATCAATCGCCAATGTACGATCATTCTTTTGAAGACTTTGAACGGCTTCATTCACTGTATATATTGTTAATTTAAACATTTCATTTAAATCTTCCATTGCATCTTCTGTTAACTTCACTTTATTCGAAATCTGATAGTCAACTAACTCCACCACATTCTCAAAATGGTCACCGATTCTTTCGATATCACGAATCGTATTAACAAGAACAGAGTGTAAGGCTGATTCCTGTGCTGAGAGTGATCTCGATGAAACTTTGATTAAATAATCAGTAATTTTTTTATCTAAATTATTTATTGCGTCCTCAATTTGCATAGCTGTATCTGAATATTTTTGTGATTTCTCATTTAAATAGGTATTTGATTCTTCCAGGCCCTTAACCGCAAATTCACCCATTCGAACAACCTCTTCTCTTGCTTGCCCTAATGCAATTGCAGGAGATTGTTCAATAAAAACAGGGTCAAGATGTTTTGGCTTGTATTCCATCAGCGAATCCTCGCCCGGAATTAACTTTGTAACAATAAATGCTAAAACAGCAATAAATGGAAATTGAATAATAGTATTTGTCACATTGAAGCTACCATGTGCAAACGCTATGGTCATTTCTGGATTTAAATTTAACGTAGTTTGTAAATAGCCAATAAATTTTGTGAAAGGCGCAAGCAAAATCAGAAAAATAATGGTTCCAATAATATTAAAAATTACATGTGTCAATGCAGCTCGTTTCGCAGCAACTGATGCCCCGATAGAAGCCAAAACAGCTGTAATTGTCGTTCCAATATTATCACCAAACAGTACAGGGATAGCTGCTTTAAGATCTAAAAGGCCTTCTCCAAATAATCCCTGTAAAATCCCAATCGTTGCACTTGAACTTTGTACAATAACCGTAAATACGGTACCAATGACAACTCCTAGTATTGGACTAGAACTCATATTAACCGTTAAATCATGAAAGGTTTCAAGGGATCTAAGAGGCTTCATTCCATCTCCCATTAATTCTAAACCTAAGAACAGTGCACCAAACCCAAACACGATTTGTCCAAAATTGTGTATTCTTTTATTTTTGAAGAAAAACAATAGTATTGCACCTAACGCGATAATCGGGAGTGCGTAATCAGAAATTTTTATACCAATGATAAATGCAGTAATCGTTGTACCGATATTAGCTCCCATTATTACACCAATTGCCTGTCTTAATGTCATAAAACCGGCACTTACAAGTCCTACCACAATAACTGTTGTTCCCGAACTACTTTGGATTAAACATGTTACAAAAATACCAGCGAGAACTCCCATGAATGGATTGGTAGTAAACTTATCTAAAATATCTCTGAGTTTATCACCAGCGGATTTCTGCAGTCCATCCCCCATGTACTTGATACCAAATAAGAAAATACCAAGGCCGCCTATAAACTGAAATATCATACTTTGTACGTCTAATTCCACAATGCCAACTCCTAAAAAAATAATCGAATTTTGTAGTAAAGCCATAAAAATAGTACCGTAGTCAATTTTTAAAGTAAAGGATTATTAAGTAAATTTACAATACTGTAACATTAGGCTATTTTTCACTTCTCTTGTAAATCTATTTTTCACTTGATATGCAGATTTATGTATTCCTATACTTTTCCTATTAAATTTCTCTTCTAACTCTATTATTTTTTGGAATATAGTAGTCAGCGAAGCATATTCTGTATTAAGTAGACCTAGCGGAGGTTTTGATATGAAACGTTTATTTGCATTCCTAGCAATCGTATTTATTGTATATATTATTTATTACGACATAAGAATTGGGACGCTACCAACAGCAACAGCAAAAGAAGAAAAGATAGAGACAACCGAAGTCATTGCTCAGACATCAAACGATCCATTTATAGAAGTTAAAGTAAAAGCAGGTGACACATTACTTTCCATCGTCGAGAGGGTAAATGAGGATAGGCAAATATCATCTATCGAAACTGTAATCAAAGATTTTGAAGGACTAAATCCAGAAAGCAAAGCAGAGCTTCTACAAATTGGGAAAACCTACAAATTTCCATTATATAAGGGTGAATAAGGGTATTTTCTTGTCAATTTTTTATTTCAACTGTAAAATAGGCAAGTAAATGATTCTTTAGACTAGATATTTTTCAAATAAAGGATTACTCTTATATAAGTTATTCAAATGCTTTTTAAAGGAGCGATATTTGTGAGTGAAATCATCCATCGTACAAAAACACGTCCTGTAAAGGTAGGTAATTTAACGATTGGTGGTAATAATGAAGTAATTATTCAAAGTATGACCACAACTAAAACACATGATGTAGAAGCAACGGTTGCTGAAATAAAAAGGCTTGAAGAAGCAGGCTGTCAAATCGTTCGTGTAGCATGTCCTGATGAGCGAGCAGCAAATGCAATATCTGAAATCAAAAAGAGAATTTCAATTCCTCTTGTAGTTGATATACACTTTGATTATAAATTAGCCTTAAAAGCGATTGAGGGAGGAGCCGATAAAATTCGGATTAATCCTGGAAATATCGGTCGCAAAGAAAAAGTTGAAGCTGTTGTAAAAGCTGCAAAAGAAAAAGGAATTCCGATTCGAATCGGTGTAAACGCTGGGTCATTAGAGAAGCGTATCCTTGATAAATATGGATACCCAACAGCAGATGGTATGGTTGAAAGTGCATTACACCATATTAAAATCTTAGAAGATCTTGATTTTCATGACATCATTGTATCAATGAAAGCATCAACCGTAGAGCTTGCCATTGAGGCTTATGAAAAAGCTGCAAAAGCTTTTGATTACCCACTTCACTTAGGAATTACCGAATCAGGAACATTATTCTCAGGAACAGTCAAAAGTGCTGCAGGTTTAGGTGCCATCTTAAGTAAGGGAATCGGAAATACATTACGAGTTTCATTAAGTGCTGACCCTGTAGAAGAAGTTAAAGTTGCCCGCGAATTGCTAAAATCTTTTGGTTTGGCAGCTAATGCAGCAACATTAATATCTTGCCCGACCTGTGGACGTATTGAAATTGATCTAATTAAAATAGCTAACGAGGTTGAGGAGTACATCTCAACGATTAAAGCACCAATTAAGGTTTCTGTATTAGGATGCGCAGTTAACGGTCCTGGTGAAGCACGTGAGGCCGATATCGGCATTGCAGGAGCAAGAGGAGAAGGCCTACTGTTCCGCCACGGTAAAACTGTACGAAAAGTACCGGAAGAAACTATGGTAGAAGAATTGAAAAAAGAAATCGATAAGCTTGCTGAAGAATATTATGCTAAACAAGCAGCTGAGCAATAGAAAAGTTTCGGCGCCTTGCTCAGCACCGACAAGCACAAGACGAGCCAGCAAGAAGGTTGTTCTTTAACCTTCATGATGGATTGACTTGTGACCTCGAGGGGCTAGGCGCTGAGACTGGACACAAAAATAAAAAACAAGCCCGACAATATGTCGGGCTTATTTTTATTTCACATAATCAAGTTGTTAAAAAAATGGGAGGATAAAGATGCCAACGATAATCGAAACAGCACCAATTCCAATTGCCCATGCTCCTAAACCAGTTGCACCACGACGACGTGCGATAAATCCAATGATAATACCTGCTGCTCCTAATAGTACAGGCATTACAAACAAGGAAATGATTGATAAAGCTAGAGCTAGCCAGCCTAAACCAGCACCACCCGCTACCCTATCATCCGTATTGTTTTCTTCATAGTTCGCTTCACGTCTTGTCGTCCCATAATTAATTGGAGCGGCAACTTCTGCTGCCGTTTCCTCATCGTAGCTTGAGTCAGCATTTGCACCTAAGTTTGGATCAACGTATTCAAAATCATCATCTCGAATCTTTCTTACGTTTGTATCTTCTTCCGCCATGCTTATCCCTCGCTTTCCTTATCGGTAAGGAGCATTTTTAGTATGAGTTAAAGGAGCGAGAAATATAATTGTTAATCATTGACTCTAATACCAATGCAGATTAGTCTAAAAAGCGTTAAATTCTACATTCTGGACATGAACCATAAATTTCGAATTTGTGACCGGTTATATCATATCCAGCTAAATTATCGTTCATTTTATCCATAGGACATGATTCTATTTCCTTGGTTTTACCACATTCTAAGCAAATAAAATGATGATGATGGTGATTTCCACCACATGTAAATCGAAAATGCTTCTCACCTGAAAGCTCCGTCATTTCCAATATACCTAGCTCTACAAATAATGAAAGATTTCTATAAATTGTATCAAAACTTAATCCAGGATAGTTTTCCTTTAAATCGTCCAAAACATCCTTAGCTGTTAAATACTTATCAGATACGGAAAAGAGTTCAAGCATTTCCTGTCTTTTTCCTGTATGTTTAAACCCTTTTTCCTTCATTAACTGCATCGCTTCAGAAACATTCATGCTGATCTTCCTTTCCGCCTTTTTTTCCAACTAATTGCGCCTAAAAGAATAATAATTGCAAGTACAACGATGGTTCCCCCTGGAGCTAAATCCAGATAATATGAAAGCACTAATCCAATAATGACGGCTAACTCTCCAAATACAACCGAGAGGATAATCGTTTGTTTAAAGCCTTTTGCAATTCGAATGGCTGCAGCAACAGGCAATGTCATTAAAGATGACACTAATAAAATTCCAACAATCCTCATTGATGCAGCAATAACTAATGCTACGGTAACAATAAAGATAAAATGAATTGTTTTTGCATTAATCCCTGAAACAGCGGCATGCTCTTCATCAAATGATAATAAAAATAATTCCTTGTATAGAAAAGTAACAATAATAATAACAAGCACAGAAATTGCAAGAATGGTCCATAAATCTGACCGGCTAATCGCGCTTACACTACCGAACAAATAATTGAATAAATCTGTATTAAAGCCGTCCGCGAGTGAAATAAAAATAACACCTAAACCAATTCCACTTGATAAAATAATGGGGATTGCAAGTTCCTGATAATGCTTATACACCGTTCTTAAACGTTCAATAAATAGAGAACCAACGACTGAGAATGTCATTCCCATGTAGATGGGATTGATTGGCCCTGCTAACCCGAGTTTCTTTTCAAGTAAAAGACTCGCAGCAATCCCTGCTAAGGTCACATGGCTTAAGGCATCCGCAATAAGTGACAGTCGTCTTACCACTATAAAAACACCGAGTAACGGTGCTATAAATCCAATTAGCAAACCACTAAAGAATGCATTTTGTAAAAATTCATATTGAAAAATATCTGAAAGCATCGTTTCACCTTCCATGGTTATGTTCATGAGTAATTACTTGAAGCGAATGTCCATAAAATTGGGATAAGTCCTGATCTTGAACATGTTCAAACTCATCAGCACTTCCATGGAAATGAAGATGCTTATTCAAACATGCAACATGTGACACTTTTTCCGATACTGTCCCTACATCATGGGTAACTAATATCAATGTAATTCCCTTGTTTTTATTTATGTCTTCAAGCATATTGTAAAAAGTTTGAACCGTTTGGGCATCCACCCCAACAGTCGGTTCATCAAGGATAAGAAGATCTGGTTCACTGACAAGCGACCTTGCAATAAAAACGCGCTGTTGTTGCCCTCCAGAAAGCTCTCCAATGTTCCGATATAGAAACTTTTCCATTCCAACTGCTTGAAGTGCGTCCGTGACTTTTTTCTTGTGTTCTTGTTTGAAAAAATGAAATAATCCAAGCTTTGCGGTTAGGCCGCTTGATACAACCTCAAATACCGTAGCCGGAAATCCTGAGTTAAAACTATTTGCTTTTTGAGAAACAAAACCTATTTTTGGCCAATCTTTAAATTTCGAAATTGGTGTGCCAAATAATTCAATTGACCCCTTTTGAAGTTTAACTAATCCGAGAATGCTTTTTAAAAGCGTGGTTTTACCAGATCCATTAGGACCGACAATAGCTAAGAAAGATCCTTGAGGGACAACTAGGTTAATGTTTTCTAAAACGGTTTGTTCCTCATATCGAAAAGAAAGATCCTTTATCTTTAATACCGAATTTGGATGTGTCAAGTTATCACCTTATCTATCGTTAATTTTTGTTCTTATTAAGAATCATTACGATTTATACTTTAAGAAGTATACAGGATGAATTTTATAAAGTAAAGAAATTGATTATCAAAAAAGATTTATGCACACACCTTTTCGTTATGAAATAGACTAACGAGAGGAAGGTGAAGATGATAACAATGAACATTTATCAACAAATCATTAACCAAAAATTAAAGACGTTAACACCTGATGACTTAATGAAATACGGGAAACAATATGATATATATGTATCCAAAGAACAAGCAACAAATGTATTAAAATTAATTCGAAAAAACAAGAATATTAATATCTTTAATCCAGAAGAAAAAAATCAATTATTAAGAGAAATTGCCCGTGTTACAAGTCCTGAGGTCGCAAGAAAACTCAATCAATTGTTTATCAAATTTACAAGTTAAAAAAAGCTGTCTATCGACAGCTTTTTTACTGATTGGTTATTTTCTCGAGTAAGCCTTCATCAAATGATTTTGATCGAATCATTTCAATTTCGTACTTATATGGAGCCTTTTTATTGTTTTTGTCCTCACCTACATATGGTGTTTCAAGGATTTTAGGGACATTTTCTAGGGATGGATGATGAACAATGTAATTGATTGCATTAAACCCAATTTTACCAAACCCAATATTTTCGTGACGGTCTTTTCTCGCCCCTTTATCGTTTTTGCTATCATTGATATGAAGGACTTTGATTCGATCTAGACCCACTAGTTTATCGAATTGTACTAAGACTCCATCAAAATCATTCACAATATCATAGCCTGCATCATGAGTATGACAAGTGTCAAAGCAGACAGATAACTTTTCATTGTGAGTAACTCCATCAATAATTTGGGCAATTTCCTCGAACGATCTTCCACATTCAGTGCCTTTACCAGCCATTGTTTCTAATGCTATCTGTACTTTGTGGTCCTTTGTCAGAACCTCATTTAAACCTGCAATTATCTGCTTTATTCCTGCTTCTGCGCCTGCCCCTACATGTGCACCAGGATGAAGAACAATTTGATTTGCACCGAGCGCCTCTGTTCTCTCAATTTCAGAACGTAAAAAGTTGACACCTAGTTCATACGTTGCGGGGTTTGAAGTATTACCGATATTTATGATATACGGAGCATGTACAACAATGTCATCAATCCCATTTTCCTTCATATGAGCATGTCCTGCTTCTATATTTAAATCCTCTATTTTTTTACGTCTTGTATTTTGTGGTGCCCCTGTATAAATCATAAATGTATTTGCACCATATGATACTGCTTCTTCACTCGCTGCAAGAAGCATTTTTTTTCCACTCATCGAAACATGTGAGCCAAGTTTTAGCATGGTATACCTCTCCTATCTCCCAACTATTTCATAAATGTATATTATCATAATTCATGTTTATTTTCTCTTTAAGCGTTTTTGGCGCTTTTTAATTTTTTCCATCTCTTGATTCATCTTTTTCTTATAGCCTGGTTTCACTTTCTTAGGCTTCTTCACTTGACTTTGTGCAAGTTTATCAATTTCATCAACTTGTTTTTTGCGAGCCTTTCGTTTGTTTCTTTCACCAATGTTGACCCATTCACCGTTTTCAAGGTCCCTATTTATAAAAGTAACGCCCATTTTTTCAAGCCTTATAATTGCATCTTCATCCCCTGGCTCATAAATAGTTGCTGCGATTCCTGAGTAGCCTGCCCTTGCCGTTCTACCCACCCTATGAATGTAAAAATCAAGATCGCTAGGTAGCTCATAATTGATGACATGGCTCACACCTTCAATGTCAATTCCTCTTGCTGCTAAATCCGTTGCCACTACATATTGAAACTCTAATGAGTTAATTTGCTTCATGACCTTTTTACGTTCTCTTGGAGGAAGGTCTCCGTGGAGTCTTCCTACCTTCATCCCTTTTGTAAGTAACCCATCCGCTACTTCGTCTGCCAACTTTTTCGTATTGGTAAAAATAATGGCTAAATATGGATTATAAACCTCTAACATAGATTGCAAAAGGTTTAGCTTATTCCGATGTCGTAAAGGAACAAGTATATGTTCTACCTTGGCTGCGGTAGCTTGTTCAGGTGCAACATGAGTGTATCTAGGGTTTTCCATATACTTTTTTAGAAATGGCTTTAATTTTTCAGGAATGGTTGCTGAAAACACTAAAATTTGTAGGTCTTCGGCCATCCTCGCTGCAATTTGGTCGACATCTTCGATGAAGCCCATATCAAGCATTAGATCAGCCTCATCGACTACAATTTGATTCGCTGTGTAAACTTGAAGAGCTTGTTCTTTAATTAAATCGTGAATCCTTCCAGGAGTTCCTACCACAATATGTGGTTGTGTTTTCAGTTTTTCAATGGCCCTCGCTTTATCCGTCCCACCTACAAACAATTTTGCTGTGACGGGATTTTCTCCACTAAATTTAATGATTTTTCCAATTTCATGATGGATTTGAGTTGCAAGCTCACGAGTAGGCGCAGTTATAACGGCCTGTACCTCCTGTCTTGCTGAATCAATATTATTTATAATTGGCAGTATATATGCATGGGTTTTACCTGTACCAGTTTGTGATTGCCCAATCGCACTTTCGCCCCGCTGAATGCTCGGTATTAACCGTTCTTGAATTTCGGTTGGCTTTGTAAATTTTATCTCTTTTAATGCTTCAAGTATAAATGGCTGAAATTGAAAACGTTCAAAATCTTTTACTGTCATTACGATCCCTCATTTTATATAAATATGAATTTGTTTTGCAAGGTTTGGGTTTAATTATATGTTTTCTCATAACCTAACAATTTATTATATAGGAAAGCTTGTCAAAATACCAATTGCGCCCATTTGAAGCAATTGGGAAAACATTTAATTCACCCACCGCATATCCTAAAAATAAGGTATTATCACCCGATTCATTCTTCTACTTAACTTAGGTAATTTGAAAGGAGGAGAAGCAAATGTTTTATCCACGACAACCAATGAATCAAATGAGACCAATGAGAGCAATGAGACCGATGAGACCGCCATCCATGTTTCCACAGCAATATGGGGTTCGACCACCAGGAATGTTCGGTGGTATGCAGGGAATGCAGGGCATGCAAGGACAAGGAAGATCCGGATTAAGTGGCCTTTTGAAAAAGTTAATCCCTGGAATGGGAAAGTCAAACCCAATGCAAGGAATGGGTGGTATGCCGGGTTTCTTTAATCCTTCACAAGGAATGAACCCTGGCACCCTTCAAGGTTTAGCAAATCCCTCAAACCTTAGTGCGATAATGGGAAATGTACAAAAAACGTTAAAAATGGCTGAATCTGTAGTTCCAATGGTTCAACAATATGGACCATTAATGAAAAACATCCCAGCAATGGTTAGGATGTATAGTGCTATTAAAAATGCAGGGAATGAACAAGAAGAAGAAGAAGATAATGAGACTATTTCACTATCGGATGTGACATCAAATAGTGAAGGAGTTGAAAATGAAGAAGAAAATTCAAAAGCAAGCGGTACCGGTAAATCTGTTCCAAAGCTTTACATTTAAAAGACTTTGTATTATCCTTCATACTCAGATATAATAAATACGAGATTACGAGAGTACCAATAGGTATGAGCTATCCGATTTATTGACTGAGGAGGAGAAGAGCATGGAAGTAATCAAAATTGCTCCACGTGGATACTGCTATGGTGTAGTAGATGCGATGGTAATTGCGAAAAATGCAGCTTTAGATAAAACATTACCAAGACCTATATATATACTAGGAATGATTGTTCATAATAAGCATGTAACTGATGCCTTTGAAGAAGAAGGAATTATTACGCTTGATGGAGCAAACCGTTTAGATATACTAAATCAGGTTAAAGAGGGTACCGTTATTTTCACAGCACATGGCGTTTCACCTGAGGTGAAAAATTTAGCAAAAGAACGTGGTCTTTTTACACTTGATGCAACTTGCCCTGATGTAACTAGAACACATGATTTAATTAAGGAAAAAACAGCTGAAGACTATCATATCATTTATATTGGTAAAAAGAACCACCCAGAGCCTGAAGGCGCATTAGGTGTAGCACCTAGTTTCGTTCATCTTGTTGAAACGGTTGAAGATGTTGAAAAACTTGAACTAAATCATGAAAAGCTTGTTGTGACCAACCAAACAACAATGAGTCAGTGGGACGTTCTTCATGTAATGGATAAAGTTAAGGAAAAGTTCCCACATGCTGAAGTCCACAATGAAATTTGTTTAGCTACACAGGTCCGACAAGAAGCTGTTGCCCAACAAGCAACCGTGGCCGACTTAACGATCGTAGTTGGAGATCCGAAAAGCAATAATTCAAACCGACTTGCACAAGTTTCCGAAGAAATTGCAGGAACAAAAGCATATCGTGTTGCAGACGTAAGTGATATACAACTTGAATGGCTTAAAGGTGTTGAAAAAGTAGCCGTAACAGCTGGTGCTTCCACCCCAACGCCGATTACAAAAGAGGTCATTACCTTTTTAGAGCAATTCGATCCTGAAAATGAGGAAACATGGGAACGATCTCGAAAAGTTCCACTCCATAAAGTGTTACCAAAGGTAAAAGCAGCTAAAAAATAAACGTTCAAAAGCGATCTTAATTAAAGTAAAAGGTACTCCAGTAAAATTGGAGTACCTTTTTTCATAGATATCGAAATGGGTCTGTATTAAGTTCTGAGGTTATCACAGTAACCTCGAATTTCCTTTCTTTAAAACGCTCTGTTAAGATATTAGCTACCCCTGTTTTCATGACCTTTTCAACATTGTGGCCAGGATCAACGATATTAAGTCCCATCATCATCGCATCGTGAGCAACATGGTAGTACATATCTCCTGTTACATACACGTCTGCACCAGCTCTTTTAGCATGTGAAACATACTTATTTCCGTCTCCTCCAAGCACCGCAACCTTCTTCACTTTATCTGAAAGAGAACCAACAACCCGAAGTCCATCTACCTCTAATTTATTTTTAACATGCAAGGCGAATTGTTCAAGTGTCATTTCCTGTTCAAGATTGCCAACACGTCCAAGTCCAAGCACATTACCTTCATTTTCAAGGGGATAAATATCGAAAGCAACCTCCTCGTATGGATGCGCGTTAAGCATAGCAGTGACCACCTTCTTTTGAAGGCCACTTGGGAAAACTGTCTCAATTTTGATTTCCTCTACAACTTCTAATTTACCGACTTCGCCAATATGTGGGTTTGTCCCTTGGTGTGGTAAGAATGTGCCTGTACCAGGGGTATTATACGTACAATGACTGTAATTTCCGATATAACCTGCACCAGCCGAGCCTAAAGCAGCTCGTACTTTATCAGCAGACTCCCGAGGGACATAAACAGCTAGTTTTTTTAATTTTTCCTCGTAGGTCGGCGCAAGCAATTCAACATTCGTTAAACCCAATGCATCCGCAAGCATGTCATTAACGCCACCGACAGCCACGTCTAAATTTGTATGTGCTGCATAAATCGCTATATTATGTAAAATACATTTTTCAATGATTCTTCCAGATGATGTATCTGTTTGAACTGTTTTTAAGGGTCGAAAAATAGGAGGATGATGCGCAATAATCAAATCAACATCATTTGAAATGGCTTCATCGACGACGTTTTCTAACACATCAAGTACAACCATGATTTTTTTTACCGGCTTGTTTAATGTCCCAACTTGAAGGCCGATTCTTTCTCGATCACCTTCGACGGCTAAGTGCTTTGGAGAAAATTGCTCAAATACTTGTATCACTTCAAAACCATTAGGTATTTTGCTCATTGTAATGCCTCCTTTACTATTTTTATTTTTTGCTTAAGCTCTTCTTTTCGTGTCCGATTATCGGGTGTTTCACCTGCTGTCTCAAGCTGTGATAAAATCTTTTCCCAATGTTTGAGTTCATGAGCCCATTTTTTTTCGAAAACTGAATTTTTTTCTTTTAGTAAGAAAGGTCCTAGTAAAAGTTCTTGTTCCTTATGCTGATAAGGCTTAAGGGGGTTTCCTTTTTCAGCAACTAAAACTTCATAGATTTTTTTGTCTTCCTCTAGGATTTCTTCGGCGATTAGCTCCCAGTCGTTTTCAATAAGCCATTCTCTAATTGCTGATGCGCCAATATTCGGTTGTAGGATAAGTCTTTTTACACCTGGCAGTTTGTTTTTACCATTTTCCAGAATGGAGCGAATAAGCGAGCCACCCATACCTGCTATGGTTATACATGTAACTTCATTTGGTTGAATGACTTCAAGTCCATCCCCTTTACGAGCTTCAATTTTGGAATCAAGCTTACTTTTGGAGATTTGTTTTTTTGCAGATTGTAATGGCCCCTCTGCAACCTCACCAGCAATTCCCCCAGAGATGAACCCATTTAAGTATGCATAGCATGGAAGATATGCGTGGTCAGATCCGATGTCTGCTAAAATTGCCCCTTTTGGTATGTATGATGCGACCGTTTCAAGCCGCTTCGATAATCTCTCTTCATTCATAATAGCACCACATTTTTTTAGGATAGTTAAAAAGTCCGGTGAAAATGACACATCGATAGAGGAACTTCGACTAAAAACCGACACGTCCTGTGTCGAACGTCGAAGTCACCACATCCTGTGGAAGCTCGTTGGCTTGTTTTTCCGTTCCTTGGAAAAGAAACCCACTTTTCCGGCGTGCAAAATCGTCTGCTCAAGTATTCACTACATACTATCCGCTACTCAAAACTGCGCCGCCTTGAACTTTCGACGCACAGGATGTGCTAGTGTCGACAATGCCACAGGATGTGGCGTTTTTGTCGACGCGGTCCTTTTCATCCTCCTTTTTAACACAATATTTTTTAGTTTTTATTATACAAGATGTCAGTAGAAACTTCCATCTTACTGGGAATGGCAGTAAAAAACCCTTTACATTTATGCAAAGGGTTTTTTTATTATTTATTTTTGTTCAACTAACCAATTTGCGATTTCTTGTACTTGTGCAGGGTCTTTAACTAAACCAGCCGGCATCGCACCTCTACCATTCGTGATTACATCCTGAATCTCTTCTACGGAAAGATCAATACCTTTTAATGCAGGTGCATTACCTTGACCTGATAAATCTTGGCCATGGCATGCTGCACATGTACCTTGGACAACTTCTTCTGGGGAAGCAGCTGCTGTTTCTGGAGCCTCTTCACCTTGGTTTGCCATTTCATCCATGTTACCTAGTCCAACAAAGCCTAATAGGAACATAAGTCCAATACCGAAAACTGCAATCAGGGCAAATGGTATTAATGGATTCTTTTTCATTATTCTGACCTCCCTTACCTTATGTACATCAAAAATAGATATAATTATTATTCTATACAAACACTCTCTATTTTACTTGAAAAATGATAGAAGTAAAAGACCTATTTGTACAAGAACTTATTTAACATAATATTGTAAAATTTTTTTACACAAAAATGTCACAAATTTGTCATAATAAATAATAAAACTCCTTACCAATTGGTAAGGAGCTATATCAGACATATTCATTTTAGCATCCAATTGAACGTGCGATGACCATTCGTTGAATTTCAGATGTCCCCTCTCCGATTTCAAGAAGCTTTGCATCTCGCATATATCTTTCAACATGATATTCCTTCATATAGCCATAACCACCATGTATCTGGACGGCTTGATTTGTCACCTCCATACAAATTTCAGAGGCATAAAGCTTCGCCATTGAAGCTTCTTTTGAGAAATTTTTTCCTTGATCCTTCAACCAAGCAGCTTTATACACCATATTCCGTGCTAGTTCAATCTTCATTGCCATATCTGCTAATTTAAATTGAATAGCTTGGAAGCTTGAAAGGGACTTACCAAATTGTTTACGTTCTTTTGCATAATTTAGGGCCTTCTCATAGGCTGCTTGTGCAATTCCAACTGCCATTGCTCCAATACCGATTCTTCCCCCATCCAGCGTAATTAGAAACTGTCTGAAGCCTTCTCCTCGCTTTCCAAGCAGGTTCTCTTCAGGTACATGTACATCCTCTAAAACTAATTCCGTCGTGTTTGAAGCATTCAGTCCCATTTTCTCGTAATTATCAATAACCTTAAAGCCTTCTGCATCAGTTGGGACTATAATTGCGCTTATTTCTTTTTTAGTCCCGTGACGGCCCGTTATCGCTGTGAGGGCTAAATGCTTTGCAAAACTTGCATTTGTGATAAAGCATTTATTTCCATTAATGACAAATTGATTATTTTCAAGAAGGGCTTCTGTTTGGGTTCCACCTGCATCTGATCCAGCATTGGGTTCTGTTAATCCAAATGCTCCCAAGGACTCTCCTGTGCAAATAGGGGTTAAGTATTTTTGTTTTTGCTCTTTTGTTCCAAATAAATGAAGGGGTGCACCACCAAGTGAGATATGTGCCGAGTATGTAATTCCGGTAGACCCACAGGCACGGCTTAGTTCTTCGACCACGATTGCAAAGCTAATTGTATCAGAGTCTGCTCCACCATATTCTTCAGGAAACGGCAAACCCATCATCCCTAATTCACCAAGCTTTTGAAAAACTTCTTTTGGGAAACGTTTATCTTTATCCCGTTGTTCAGCACCTGGTGCAACTTCTGCTTCGGAAAACTCTCTAATTGTTCTTTGAATCAATTTTTGCTCGGTCGTTAAATCGAAATTCATAATACCCCTCCCGTTGTATACGTTTTCATATCTATTATATCGGGAGTTGACGAATTTTCAAATAATTTAAATATTCAATAAAGTGACGACTGAAATTATACTAACCAGAATACCTGCAATCAAAAAATACCGCATCTTTAAAATAACCCCAACAAAAATCCAGCCGATACAATTCAAAAAGATCATACCGATTAAATATAGTGCCTGTCCTTTAAAAATGAGTTCACTTACATTCGCTGTTAAAAGCAAGATAAATAGAGCGAGAATAATGGAGCCAATATGAACGAAAAGTGAATTTGTTCTTTGAGTAATTAGGCCTAAAATGCAGATAATTAAAAAAATAAAGTTTAATACCATTTGCAAATTAGTCGATATTTCAGTAAAATAAGTGACAAGTAATAAAACTGGTAAAAGTGAACCAATTACGATAATCAAAACAAATGGTGTTTTCTGATTTTCTTTTGTTGATTCAATTCCTTCACCCTCTGTATATAACGAGAGTAGGAAATTACAATATGCTTCTGGCAGTAATTTATTTTTACGCCAATATAGAATTTCATTGATAATAATCTTTTTTCTATCTTGATTCATGAAAGCGCTCACCTTGTTTAATTGATATCTAAATCTAAAAACTCCACGATTAAGTGGCAATGTCTTCATGACCCACATCGGATGGGCTAGAACAAAAAAAATAGTTTACTTCAATTGTATGAAGTAAACTACGGAATGTAAATGAAAATGTTTATTCTAAGAAATCCTTTAATCTCTTACTTCGACTTGGGTGACGAAGCTTTCGTAGAGCTTTTGCTTCTATTTGTCGAATACGCTCACGAGTAACACCAAACACTTTACCAACCTCTTCGAGAGTACGAGTACGTCCATCATCCAATCCAAAGCGAAGACGTAATACATTTTCTTCTCGATCGGTTAGGGTATCCAGAACATCTTCCAGTTGTTCTTTTAATAGCTCGTATGCAGCATGTTCTGATGGAGAAGTTGCGTCTTGGTCCTCAATAAAGTCTCCAAGATGTGAGTCATCTTCTTCACCAATTGGTGTTTCTAATGATACAGGTTCTTGTGCAATCTTTAAGATTTCCCTTACCTTTTCTGGTGTTAAATCCATATCTTCTGCAATTTCTTCAGGCGTTGGTTCGCGCCCAAGGTCCTGGAGTAACTGACGTTGTACACGGATTAATTTATTAATTGTTTCTACCATATGAACCGGAATACGGATAGTTCTAGCTTGGTCTGCAATCGCACGTGTGATGGCTTGACGTATCCACCATGTTGCATACGTACTAAATTTGAATCCTTTGCGATAATCAAATTTCTCAACAGCTTTAATAAGTCCCATATTACCTTCTTGGATTAAATCTAGGAACAACATACCGCGACCAACGTAACGCTTTGCAATACTTACTACAAGTCGTAAATTGGCTTCAGCAAGTCTACGTTTAGCCTCTTCATCACCTTGTTCAATACGTTCAGCAAGTTGAATTTCATCATCAGCTGATAGTAAATCAACACGGCCAATTTCTTTTAGGTACATACGCACCGGGTCATTTATCTTTACTCCTGGAGGAACACTGAGATCATTAAGATCAAATTCTTCTTCCTTGGATAATTCTTGAATATTTGGATCATCTTCATTGTCATCATCAACATCATGATCCCCGCTATCACCTAATAATTCAATACCCTGCTCTCCAAGGAACTCATAGTATTCATCAAGGTGGTCTGATTCAACTTCAAAACCAGACATACGCTCTGCGATTTCTTCATATGTCAATACACCGCGCTTTTTTCCTAGTGCTGTTAATTTTTCTTTAACTTGCTCTAATGTTAATTCTGTATCGACTTCTTTAGACTTTTCAGCCATTTGTTCCCCTCCTTCCAAACTTGTAAGACATAGAGGTTAGAAAACCTATTTGTTAAATTAATGCTTTTTTCATTTGAATGATTTCATTTGCAATTGTAGCAGCCTTTAAATAATCCTTACTTCGTTCAGCCTCGAGTTGCTCAGATTCTTTTTCTTTTATCATTGACATTTTTTTGTGATTCAACACCTGTTTCACATAATCCGATAAAACAGAATCCGATACTTCCTCTTCAATTGACATCATTGCAATATCAGTGACAATCCTTTTTAAACTCTCATCATGAACCCTTGTTAGTAGTGTACTGATATCTGGTTCAAATCCTTCTTCATAAAATGCATATAAGTACGTTACAATCGCTCGATGCTCTTCGATATTAAATTCGGCTTGAAGCTGATCCTGTATTTTTTCAGCAATATCCCGACTACGTAACATATAAGCAATTAAATATCGTTCTGCATTATGATAGGCTTTTAGTAAATGTTTTGATACGGCAGGTTTCGCTTTCGTATTATTTCTATTCGAAGAGAAATTATCCCTTTTTTTCCGTTCAGATTTATAATACTGAAGCTGTTGCGTTTTTAATGCATCCAGTGAAATAGAAAATTCACTGGATAATTGGCGCAAGTAATGGTCTCTTTCTACAGCCTTTTCTAATGAGGAAATTTCTTTAATAACATCTTCTATATAACGGATGCGATCTCCTTCATCCTGAAGATTTTTTCCTTTTCTTAAGTACTGCATTTTAAATGCCATTAATGTAAGACTTGCCCCTATTACATCATTTTTAAACTTCTCTGCGCCATATTTTCTAATGTAGTCATCAGGGTCCATACCATTTGGCATTGTAGCTACTCTAACATAACAACCCGCTTCACCCAGCATAATTGAAGCTCGTAAAGCCGCATCTACCCCCGCGTTGTCAGAGTCATAACAGATAACAACAGATTCCACATTCCGTCTAATTATTTTCACATGTTCATCCGTCAAGGATGTGCCCATCGTACCTATTGAATTAGGAACATCAGCTGTATCAGCTGCAATGACATCTGCAAATCCTTCAAATAGAACCACTTGCTGTTGTTTTCGAATAGCAAGTCTAGCTTGATGAAAATTATAAAGGGTCTTGCTTTTATTAAAAATAATCGTTTCGGGACTGTTTAAATATTTTGGTTCCTGCCCCTTATCAAGCACCCTGCCAGAAAATGCTATGGTTTTACCTTGGTGGTCCCATATCGGGAACATTATGCGGTTTCGAAATCTATCAAAGAATGTACCGGTATCCTCCTTTTTCACAAGCAGTCCGGCCCTTTCCATCAACTCAGGCCTAAAACCTCTTTTCTGGAGAAATTTCGTGGCAAAGTCCCACGAGTCAAGGGCATAGCCAATTTCAAACTTATCGATGATTTCTCTTGTAAAGCCCCTATTGGTTAAATAGTCTAGCGCTGGTTGACCCTCTTTTGTATTAAGTAATAGGTGATGATAGAATTTCTTTAATAATTCGTGTGCTTCTTGCATTTTTGATGCTTCATTGTTTTTATCAGAAACAGCAGTTGGCTGTTCATAATCTGACAAATCTATGTTCACTTTATTAGCAAGGTTTATTGCCGCTTCCGAAAAGGAGTACCCTTCTAGGTCCATTAAAAAAGAAAATACATTTCCACCTGCTCCACACCCAAAACAATGAAAGATTTGTTTATCGGGAGATACAGAGAATGAAGGGGTATTTTCACCGTGAAATGGGCATAAGCCAAAATAATTTCTTCCTTGCTTCTTCAATTGAACATATTCACTAACAACATCAACAATGTCAACAGAAATACGAATTTTTTCGATTGTTTCTTCGGGTATTCGATATCCCATGTATAACATCCCCAAGTACTAAATTATTCGATGTTTAGAGTTTAAATCCTGCAAGATTCGACAAACTTTTTTTAAAAATTTTAGTAAAATGTTGTCTGTCTTCGTCAGTAAAGGGTTTTGGTCCTTTTGAATATGAACCACTACGTCTTTCTTTTGCAGATAAAAAGCGAAAATGGAGGATCTGTTCCATATCCTCTTCCTTAAACTCTTTGCCACGAGGTGATATAACATTTACACCTCTATTTACTAAAATACTCGCTAAGCCAGTATCCTGGGTAATGACGATGTCTTTTTTTATTGCATGATTCATAATATAGAGATCTGCTGCCTCTTTCTCAGCATCCACGTACACCCATTTCCCACCCATCGGGGTCGACATAACATGGGCATATGACGCTACAAATACAACATTGATATTATATGTACCTGCTATGCTAAGTATTTCTTCTTTAACTGGACATGCATCAGCATCCACAAATATTTTATTCTTTTTTTCGTCATATTTCTCTATTCTACATCACTCCGAAGAATCCTTCTTTTCAAGGGAAAAGATTAAAAATAAGTTCAAAAATCTGTGATTGGGCCATCTTTAGGTGAGCAATTATGGGTAAATATTCTATCATTTTTCGAAGGCGAACCACTGAATCAAGAAAAAAATGTCGAAAATTAATTCACCTATTCCATAATTTATCCTTGACAACCTTCAATATATAGTTTATTCTATCCAATCGAACTCTAAACCTAAAAATATGTATTTTTATCACAATTTTTTATTATAATACAAAATTCTTTCAAGCGCCATAAAAAAACATATCTTTTTAGAGATATGTTTTTTACTGTATAGGTAGTCTTAAGATTATTTTGTTTTACGATTACTTATTTTATTTAAAATAATATTTGCCGTTTCTTCAACCGCTTTATTTGATACATCCACTACATCACAATTGATTTTATTCACAAGAGACTCAAAATGGTCCAGTTCTTCTTTAATACGATTAATATTTGCATAGATCGCTTGATCATCTAAACCTAATGACTTTAATCTTTCACGTCTAATATGGTTTAGCTTCTCAGGGCTAATTTTTAGTCCAAAGCACTTGTTGGGTGATACTTTGAAGAGTTCTTCGGGTGGATCAACTTCTGGTACAATTGGCACGTTTGCCACTTTATAGCGCTTATGTGCAAGATACTGAGATAATGGTGTTTTAGATGTTCTTGAAACACCGATTAAGACGATATCTGCACGCAAAATCCCTCTTGGGTCACGACCGTCATCATACTTAACAGCAAATTCTATAGCCTCGATTTTTTTGAAATAATCCTCGTCGAGTTTTCGTACAAGACCAGCCTCAAATCTTGGGTTACTTTCATAAAGGCCAGACATTTTTTCGATTAGTGGACCTATTATATCGTTTACAATTACCCCTTCACGTGCAGCTTCCATCACAAGAAAATCTCGTAGTTCTGGAACTACAAGTGTGAATGCAATTATTGCATTATTCAGTTTGGCAAGTGCTACAACCTCTGCTAATGTAGCTGTATCTTCTACATAAGGAATTCGTTTAATTTCTGTATGTGAGCCGTTAAATTGGCTAACTGCCGCTTTAACAACTAATTCAGCTGTTTCCCCAACTGAATCTGATACTACATATACAACCCGATTACTCATTTTAATTCTCCATCTCCTAACTTAAAAGATCAAATGCTCATTAAAGGATTTCATCACCAGCAAGTCCTACCAACGCTTTTGTCATATTTGTCTTAGTAATTCTGCCAATTACCTCGATACCCCGTTCCGATTGCTTAACAATTGGTAATGCATCAATTTGTTTTTCAATCAATTTATGTGCCACGTCAATTAAAAGATCATCTTTTTCACACATCGTAATATTTGGCATTCTTGTCATAATAATAGTAACAGGGACAGATTTTAAATCTTGATTTCCAAGACTTGCCCGCAGTAAGTCTTTTCGAGATAAAACGCCAACAAGAAGTGAGGATTTATCCACTACAAACAATGTACCGACATCTTCTAAAAACATAGTAACAATTGCATCATAGACAGATATACTCTCATTTATCACAACAGGGATAGATTGGTAATCCATCACTTTAATTTTGTTTATTCTATCCGCAAGTAATTGCTGCCCTGTTTTGCCCGTATAGAAATAGCCGACACGAGGCCTGGCTTCCAGATATCCTGCCATAGTTAAAATAGCGAGGTCCGGACGAAGAGTAGCCCTAGTCAAATTTAAACGATCTGCAATAGCCTCACCAGTGATAGGCCCATTGTCTTTTACAATTTGTACAATTTGTTGTTGCCGCTTACTCAGTTCTATTGTACTCACCACCATTCCTAAAATCTATACTATTTATTTTAAATATGTAAAGTACTGAAAAGAGTTATACTAATTATTAATTATTATATACTAATTGCGTAATCACGTATAGTAAATAGAAAAAGACTAGGAGCTAATTTTTCTGCTCCTAGTTTTTAATTTGTTTTTTAAATGTGCTTCTTTTTTGAGTTCAAAATGTTGTTCGCGCTTATTTTACAATAATTGCGTTCATGTCCCCAATTAAGTAAATAATGTTCGCTAGTTGCACCATTTGTGCAAGTCTGTTTTGCCTTACTGCCGCATCTTCTGCCATAACCATTGTATGTTCGAAGTATTGATCAATTAGCTCTCTCAATGAAGCTAACAAATGGAATGCTTCAGCTACTTCATGATTGTTTAGACTTTCAATTACTTTTGGCTTTACTTCCGTGAACTTCTCAAAAAGATGCTTTTCCTCTTCAGATTGGAAAAGGCTTGGATTAATTTCAGCTTCTTCGCCTTTTTTGGCAATGTTAACAACCCTACCTAATGACTCAATAGTTGTTTTAAAATCTTGATGGTCCTTGTTGTTCTCAAGCATTTCCGCTTTTTTAATAACAAGACCAACATTTCCAATCTGGGTGCCAAGAACCGCGTCAATTATATCATAGCGGATGTTTCTAGTATTTAGTTCATGTTTGATTCGTAATTTAAAGAACTGAACAAGTTCTTTCTTAATTTCTTGTTTTTCAAGTTTCGCAACTTTTGCCTCAATAAACAGATCTAAAACATCATCGATTAGTTCTTCAAGGCCAATATTCCAACCTTTATCAAGTAAGATTTGAACGACACCAGAAGCCATACGGCGTAATGCATATGGATCCTGTGAACCTGTTGGAATAATACCGATAGAGAAACATCCAATGATTGTATCCAATTTATCAGCTAAACTAACTAATGCTCCAATAGTGGAAGTTGGACTAGAATCGTCAGCATGTCTAGGCATGTAATGCTCGTTAATAGCTACCGCCACCGCCTCGTCTTCTCCACTAATTCGTGCATAGCGTTCACCCATTACACCCTGAAGCTCAGGAAATTCATATACCATATTGGTTACAAGGTCAAATTTGCATATTTCGGCTGCTCTATTTGCTTTTTCCTGTGTTTGACTATCAATTTTCAAAAGTTCTGACACGTTCTTAGTGATAAGCTGGATTCTTCTAACCTTATCACCAATTGAACCAATCTCTTCATGGTAAATGATTTTATCAAGCTTTTGAACTAAGTTATCAATTTCTAACTTTTGATCTTCTTTATAAAAGAAGTCTGCATCAGATAAACGTGCTCGTAAAACCTTCTCATTCCCTCTAGCAACTTTTTCAAGATAGTTATGATCACCATTACGAACTGCAACAAAGTAAGGTAGCAGAGCCCCGTTTTTGTCCTTTACAGGAAAATAACGCTGATGCTCCCTCATACTTGTAATTAAGACTTCTTCAGGTAAATTCAAGAATTCTTCTTCAAATTTTCCGAAAAAAGCAGTAGGATATTCAACAAGATTCGTTACTTCACTAAGTAAATCTTCGTCAATTGGAATCTCCCAATTATTGTCTTCTTCAAGTATTTTAATTTGATTCGTAATGGCTTCCTTACGCTCTAAATAATCCGCAATAACATACTGAGACATAAGCACTTTTTCATAGTCCCTAGGAGATGTGACTTCAACCTCTTGGCCTAAGAAACGATGTCCCCATGTTTTATTCCCTGATGATACATTTGTAATTGTGATTGGAATAATTTCATCTCCAAACAAAGCAACAATCCATTTAATAGGACGGACATAGCGTAGATCTTGATCGCCCCAGCGCATATTTTTAGGGAATGAAAGATGTACGATAACATTCTCAAGTTCACCTAAGATTTCTTTTGTGTTTTTTCCTTGAATAAATTTATTGATATGTGCGTATTCCACACCATTTATTTCTTTAAAAAAGATGTCCTCAACAGTAGCACCCTGTCCTCTTGTGAACCCCATTGCAGCTTTTGTCCAATTTCCATCTTGGTCTAAAGCAATTTTTTTCGCAGGACCTTTTGCTTCTAGTTCAACATCCTTTTGTTTGTCAGCAACGTCCCGAACAAGAACTGCTAGTCTTCTCGGTGAAGAAAAACTCTCTACCTGCTCAAATGAAATATTATGTTCAATCAACCAATTTGTAATCTTGTCAGAAAGCTGATTCATAGAATCTGTTACAAAGCGTGCTGGCATTTCCTCTAATCCAATTTCAATCAATAAATCTCGATTACTCATTACGATCGTCTCCTTTTGCCTTCAGCATCGGGAAGCCCAATTTTTCCCGCTCTTCATAAAACGTCTTAGCTACCTTACGAGCTAAATTACGAACTCTGCCGATATATCCTGTTCTTTCGGTAACTGAAATTGCTCCCCTTGCATCTAATTGATTAAAGGTGTGAGAACATTTTAAAACATAGTCATAGGCTGGATGGACGAGTCCTTCGTCCATTTGACGATGCGCTTCCTTTTCATAAATGCTAAATAAGTTAAAAAGCATTTCTGTATCTGATGTTTCAAACGTATACTTTGAATGTTCGTATTCAGGCTGATGGAAAATATCTCGAACTGTAAATCCTTTTGTCCATTCAAGATCAAATACATTTTCTTTATCTTGAATGTATGAGGCTAAACGTTCAATTCCATATGTAATTTCGACTGACACTGGCTTACATTCAATGCCTCCAACTTGTTGGAAATAGGTAAATTGAGTAACTTCCATCCCATCTAGCCATACCTCCCAGCCAAGTCCCGCTGCTCCAAGTGTTGGTGCTTCCCAATTATCTTCAACGAAGCGGATATCATGTTCTAATGGATTGATTCCTAATGCACGTAAGGAATCCAGATATAATTCCTGAATATTATCAGGCGACGGTTTCATGATCACCTGAAATTGATGGTGTTGATATAAGCGGTTTGGGTTTTCTCCGTAACGGCCATCGACTGGACGTCTTGAAGGTTCAACATATGCCACATTCCATGGCTCAGGGCCAAGGCTTCTGAGAAATGTGTAGGGGCTCATTGTTCCTGCACCTTTTTCAACGTCATAGGCCTGCATCAGAATGCAACCTTGATCTGACCAATGCTTCTGTAGGGTTAATATCATTTCTTGAATATTCATTAATCTTGCACCTCCAAAATTATAAAGCGGAAGCGCCTTGCTCAGAAACGAGGAAACTGGCCGACTAGAATCGCCACGTCCTGTGGCAACGTCGGCACTAGCACTTCCTGTGCGTCGGATATTCCGACAAAGAGGCAATATTTGCCTCTGCAGGAGGAGTTGAAGTTTCTCGAGTTTCTAGGCGCTGCAGCTAGATTGAAAAAACTATTTAAAATAAAATAAAAAAACTCCCCTCCTCTATGCCTAATTGTAGACATAGGGACGAGAGTTTACCCGCGGTTCCACCCTATTTGCAAATAACTCTATTATGAGTTATTGCCTCTTTCAAGCGATACACTCTGGAACGCCTTCCTTATCTGTTCATACCCTAGCTTCCACCATCCTAGGTTCGCTTTTATGAACTAAAGCGGATGTTCAAAAGTCCGGTAAAAATGACACATCGAATTTCTTCGTTGGCTTGCTTTTCCGTTCCTTGGAAAAGAAAATCACTTTTCCTTCGTGCTAGAACATCTGCTCACGTATTAACTGCATACGTTCCGCTACTCAAAGCTGCACCGTCTCGAACTTCTTGGTCCTTTTTATCCTTCTTTTTGCACACTCACTGTAATAAGTACTACTTTCCTTCACCGTGCAAATATTTTTAGATGAATTTCAAAAAGTAGCCAAATGATAAGACTTCGAATCTCTGCGTCACTCGGCCTCTACGGTCCTCACGTATTAAAATTAAAAGCATACGCTGCGGTCCTCAAGGCACTCTTTCCTTGACCTTCTCGCTTCTGATTCGTCAACTTTTTGAACTCTTATTTTAATTGAACTATATTCCAATTTCACTGCGATGTCAAGTCGCCACGTTAGGTTAGACGTAAATTTTCAAGTTGGTCTAGGAATCGTTTAGACTTTAGATACAAGCCTGAATATTCCTCGTAGTACATGTCAATAACCATCTTCAATTCTTTCTTCGTTTCGTCTTTTACGGCAATTTTTCCTAATCGGTTTAAATCAAAATAATAAAATAAGCGCAACAATCGTATTGTTGCTTGCGATACTTTTAAATGATAGGGTTCTTTTTCATAACAACGGTGGCAAAGTAAGCCACCCTCTCTAACTGAAAAAGCAAATTCTCCCTCTGTACTGTTACAGTTTGTACATTCATTAAGTCGAGGATACAACCCAAGCAATGGCAGCATCTTAAGCTCATATATGTACAATAGAATATCAGGATCATACCCCTCATTTAAGTAATTTAGTGTTTGATACAACATTTCAAATAAAAACGGGTTTGATCTCTTATCTTCAGTACATTTATCAGTTAACTCGACAACATAAGATGCATATGCCGTTAGGAAAATATCTTCCCGAATACTTCGGAAGGTTGAAATCGTTTCACCTTGTTGTAAAACACCTAAACCTGACGTCTTTTGAACTAAAAACTGTCCATATGTAAAAACCTGGGTAATGGCTGCGAGGCGACTACTAGGTTTCTTCGCACCTCTTGCCATTACCCCTATTTTCCCCCATTCACGGGTATACAAAGTTACGATTTTATTTGTTTCACCATAATCACTTGTTCTTATGATAATACCTTCGCATTTTTGTAGCACTACTGTCACCATCCGTTGGCAACTAGGCAATCCAATTACCATTGTTTATTTGCGTCATACATGCCTTATAAAGGTTTAAGACGCTTGTTTTTAGGATGGTCAAGTAATTGGAAAATCTATTTCTGCTAGCTCCTCACTTTGTGCCTCGGGTCTCTCTGTCTTCTCTTGTTCCAATTCCTTAAAAAGAAGATACGTATCAACATTACCTGTTTGACTAAACACCTTCCAGGTAAAATCTAACATAGTAACCCCACCTTTCTGTAATTTAAACACTAGCAAAGACTATTCCAATTTCATTCACTTGTAAGAATATCATGACCGAAAATCCTAAAAAACATGTTACATAAATTTTGCTAATCCGTGTATTTTTTTGGAATTTACGTATACTTAGACTTTAATATTCATCTTCCCTAAAGCCATAATCGCGAAGTTGAGAACTTTTGTTGCGCCAGTCCTTTTGAACCTTAACCCAAAGCTCTAGAAAAACTTTTGAACCGAGCAATGCTTCAATATCTGCTCTTGCTCGTTTTCCTACTTCTTTTAGCATACTGCCCTGCTTTCCAATTACGATTCCTTTTTGGGAATTACGTTCGACAATAATAGTAGCTCCAACGTACACCGTATTTCCACTTTCTCTTCTTTCGAGTGAATCCATTACAACTGCAATCGAGTGTGGGATTTCCTCTCTCGTTAGGTGAAGAACTTTTTCACGAATCAATTCCGTAATAATGAATCGCTCAGGATGGTCCGTTACCTGATCAGCAGGATAGTATTGAGGTCCCTCTGGTAAATAAACTTTGATCTGTTCAACTAATCTAGCGGTATTCGTTCCTTGGAGTGCTGAAATTGGAACTATTTCCTTAAATGGATAAAGTCCTTTGTACTTCTCGATCAACTCCAATAATTGGTCAGGATGTATTTGGTCTATCTTATTAACAACGAGAAAAACTGGTGTCTGAATATTTTTTAGTCGTTCAATAATAAACTCATCCCCACGACCATAACCTTCTTCCGCATTGATCATAAATAAAACTAGATCAACTTCCTTAAGAGTGTTCTGAGCGACTTTCATCATAAAATCGCCCAGCTTATGCTTTGGCTTATGAATACCAGGCGTGTCAATAAAAATAATTTGAGAATTTTCTTCGGTATAAACACCTTGGACTTTATTTCGTGTCGTCTGTGGTTTATCACTCATTATAGCAATTTTTTGTCCAATAACATGATTTAAAAAAGTGGATTTTCCAACATTCGGTCGTCCTATTATTGAAACAAACCCTGATTTATAATTAGTCTTAGTTTCCATGTAAATCCTCCGGTGTAAATGCTCCTGGTAGCAGTTCATCAATTGTAATCTCTTGTACGTCACCTTTAAGATTCGATAAGAATACCTTTGTATCACGTCCACAAAGCTCTGAAATCACTTGACGACATGAGCCACAAGGCGGTACTGGTCGTTCTGTATCTGCAACTACAGCTATTGCTGCAAACTCTTTATCTCCTTCAGAAACAGCCTTAAATAGTGCTGTCCTTTCTGCACAGTTTGTTACACTGTATGCTGCATTTTCGATATTACAGCCATGGTACACTTTACCATCCTTTGTTAATATCGCAGCCCCTACTTTAAATTTTGAATATGGAACATATGCTAATTCTCTTGCTTTTTTCGCTTCGTTGATTAGTTCCTCTGTTTTCACTATTTCTTCTTCCTTTCTTCGTATCTAAGTACGGAAGTGTATTTTCATTTTACATAAAAACGTTCACGAAATCATCGTTTATGTTTCATTTGTTACATATGTTACATAATTGTAAGAATTTTCTCTAAATTAGATAAGGTAGAAAAATGATGAATCCAACTAAAATGGAGATTATCGCATATATAAGAACAGCTCCGGCCGCAATATCTTTAGCCTTTTTGGCTAAGGGGTGATACTCATCCGTGACTAAATCAACCACTTTTTCAATTGCGGTATTTAGCATTTCTATTGCAAACATTCCACCGAATAAAAGGAGTACAATCAACCATTCTACCTTTGTAATATGAAACAAGAAACCACAAAAAATAACGATAACCGAGAAAAAAAAATGAATTTGCAGATTTCGTTCTGAAAAAAATGCTTCTCGCAAGCCTTGTAAAGCATACGAAAAGCTATTGATTAAGCGTGACCATTCATTCTTTTGTTTATCTTTCAAGACCATACGCCTCTAAAATTTCCTTTTGTCTTGAAAACATTTTTTCCTCATCTTGTTTTGTTATGTGGTCATAGCCAAGTAAATGCAAGAAACCATGGACAGCAAGGAAACCTAATTCCCTTGCAAAAGAATGACCATAATCTTCAGCCTGTTCCTTTGCTCTCGGAATCGAGATGATGATATCCCCTAATACTTTTGGTATGTCTTCACCGACAATCGCAATTTCCCCTTCACCCATCTCTTCCATAGCAAATGAAATGACATCAGTCGGTTGATCTTTGTCACGATATTCTCGGTTTATTTCTTTAATCCGTTCGTTATCAACAAACGTGACAGAAACCTCAGTTCCTTCACTGACTCCTTCTTTATCGGCAGCCAAAAATAATAGTTCTTGAACTAATCTACATTCTTCTTCTTTTACTTCACCAATTTCATCATTAAAATCAATTTCTAGTCTCATGCTTCCTTCACCTTCTGTTTTGTGGTCTCGGCAGGGTACTCAATTCTTGAATGAAAAATTCCCTTGAGTGATTCACAAAGTGTTTTCGCAACTACATCAAGCTCTTTAAGAGTTATATCGCATTCATCAAATTGTCCATCCTGTAAGCGGTCCGCAATAATGCTATTTACTAGAGATTCAATTTTATGTGGAGTAGGATTTGATAGAGACCTTACAGCTGCTTCAACACTATCTGCAATCCCAATCACCGCTGCCTCTTTGGTTTGTGCTTTTGGACCTACATATCTAAAATCTGATTCTAGGATATCGCGTTCACTTTGTTGTTTAGCTTTATGGAAAAAATATTTTAACAGTGTTGTACCATGATGCTGTTCTGCTATATCCACGATTTCTTTTGGCATCTTAAATTTTCTCAAAGTTTCTGCCCCGTCTGTAGCATGTGCTGTAATAATTGTTTTGCTAAGCTGCGGTGCAATCTTATCATGCGGATTTTCAATATTCATCTGATTCTCAATAAAGAAATGCGGGCGCTTTGTTTTTCCAATATCATGATAATACGATGACACTCTAGCTAATAATCCATTAGCTCCGATTGCTTCACAGGCAGATTCTGACAAATTCGCAACCATAACACTATGATGATAGGTTCCAGGAGCTTCTGTCAAAATTTTTCGCAGTAACGGATGATTTGGGTTTGATAATTCAATTAATTTCATCGTTGATAAAATATTAAACCCTGCTTCAAAGAATGGTAGTAACCCAATCGTTAATACAGCAGCAATTACACCAGATAAAACGGCCATAATAATCGAAGAACCATAGTCTAGACTTGAATAACTACCGTTTTGCAATAACATAATGGAAAATATGACTAAGATATTGATTAAAGCTACGAAGAGTCCAGCTTGGAGAATTTTCCCCCTACGATTGTGCTTACTTAGGAAAAGTACCCCAGCTAAGCTGCCAAACAGGAAGTAGATCCCCGCTGAGAAATTAAGCGTGCCCGTCACACCTTCATTAAAGATAAGGCTTCCACAAACTGCAAAAACCATGCTTGAAAGTATTGCAACTTTTTCATTAATCAATAGCTTTATCAGCATTGCCCCCATTGCCACGGGCACAATATATCCTATATCAGAATAATCGATTTGTTGGAATAAACTAATACCCTTCATTAATAGAATGGTAATAGTAAAGATAATTGCAAAAATTAATAAATAGATATTCCGATGCCGATCAGTTGGAATCATCTCATTATGAAAATGATAAATTATCCCGGTAATAATTAATAGAATAATCAATAACAGGCCGATGAATGGCTGTATAGGGTTATTAGTGTTAGTCATACCAAGCAGCTCTAACTGACGATATATATCCCTAGTGATTAAGTGTCCTTCTTCAACAATAATTTGACCTTGTAGGATCTTAACCGGCTCGACTGCTTCAATCGCTTGCTGTCGCTTTTCTTCCGTGGCTTCAACATCATAATAGACATTTTGAACAACTGCAAAACGCGCCATTTCCCGCATTGGTTCTCGAAGAGCAGTATCTACACTTGAATAACGTAGTTCCTCCACTACCTTATTTTTTGCAGTCTCAACTTCAGAAGCTGGAATTCTTGTGTTCATCACATTATTAACTGCGGTGATAACTGCATCCTTTGTGCGTGATAATTGATTGGGACTAGCTGTTAATAATGCGGTAAGAACATCGTTTTGAATTCGATCAGTTAAATCTTGTGGAAGTTTTGTTTTTAAAATTTGTAACTTTTCAGAAGCTGTGAGCTGCTTTGGTTCTTCTCCTCGATCATCCTCCGAAAGGTTTTCCCACTCTTTGACCTTTGATTTGTGTATATCCATTGCTTCATTATTTGTTTCATCAATAGAATCAAAAATTGAAATGACTAGGTCAACTTGATTGTCTGCATAATCTGATTTGAGAGTGAAAACATCTTCAACCTCTTTTGCAGCTGCATCTTGTTTTGTTTTTGTGGCAACCTTATCCTCTATTGTCAAAGGTGAACGAATCGTCTGTTCAGAGGGTTTTAAAGCTTCGATTTGTAAAACATCCGGTTTCACATTGCTAAACATGACTAAAAACATAATTCCCGCAAGGAGGATATATATCAAAATATGTAGGGATTGATAGCTTTTTAAGATGGACAACTTATGTTGCAGCTTATTCGGTTTCCTCATCTCTCTAACCTCCTTTAACCTGATTTTACCAGTTTCACTAATGGTAAAAAAGACCCATTTCGCATGGGTCTTGTCATGATTGTCCTGCTTCTGCCTTTTCATAAGCTTCAATGATACGAGCTACAAGTGGGTGACGTACTACATCAGACTGCTCTAAGAAGATAAAGGCAGAACCATATACGTCCTTCAGTATATCCATTACTTCATGTAATCCAGACTTTACCCCTCTAGGTAAATCGATTTGCGAGATATCCCCAGTAATGACCATTTTAGAGCCAAAACCAAGTCGTGTCAAAAACATCTTCATTTGGGCTAGTGTTGTGTTTTGAGCTTCGTCTAAAATGACGAAAGCATCATCAAGAGTACGCCCTCTCATATAGGCTAATGGAGCAATTTCAATTGTTCCTCTTTCTATTAGTCGTTCCGTATGTTCTGCTCCGAGTACGTCATGTAATCCATCATATAATGGTCTTAAATATGGATCGACTTTTTCTTTTAGATCTCCAGGTAAAAATCCTAAGCTTTCACCCGCTTCTACAGCAGGGCGGGTTAGAATAATTCGTTTGACCTGTCCATTTTTTAGTGCATTTACAGCCATTACTACGGCCAAATAAGTTTTTCCTGTACCTGCTGGACCAATCCCGAAAACTAAGTCATGCTGTTTGATAGCAGCTACATATTGGCGTTGTCCATGTGTTTTTACACGAATTGATTTTCCTTTTGCAGTTTTTGTGATTTCTTCATCATATAATTCTTCAAATGAATCTAAATTTCCATTCTTCGCCATTTGAATACAATAAATAACATCACGTTCACTTACTCGTATTCCTTTTCGAATTACCCCAAGAAGCTTTTCAATAATTTCTTCAACTAATTGAACACTTGTTAAATTTCCTGAAACATTAAGTGCCTCGCCTCTAGTTATAATTGAAACATTTAATTCCTCCTCGATCCTTTTAAGGTGGAGGTCATTGTTTCCAAACAGCACAAGTGCTTCGTTTGGATTTTCCAGTTGATGTTTACTCATTACTAAATCTTCTGACATCCTTTAGTCTCCTTGAACTAATGGTATCGTAGTGACGATATTCTCAATAACATTATATTTTATTTCCAATTTTACTTTACCATTGTTAATGGATTGACGCAAAACTTTTTCTTCAATAATTTCGGCATCACTATCCAAATCTTGTTCTAAAGCATTCCGACCTATTCTTTTTGCTTCTTCTACAGCCTCATTTGTTGTATATTTTCTTGTGATTTCTTCACTTTCTCGAATAGCCACTTTTTCATACGCAATTGGAAGTTCCCAATTAAAGAATTTGATATGTCTCTTATCTATTTCAGTTTGATATTCCTTATATTCAACTTTACCATATCCCCATACTGGAATACGTAAATCCCCTATCGAGATATAATGCTTTTGTTTATTTTCTCCTGTCATCACATTAAGTTTCGTTGTAATTTCTACCTCTACTGAAGACTTGTACCAAGTCTCGCCATAAATCTTCCCACGAGCAGGTACGTAGACTTCTTCTCCTTCTTTTCCAATTTTGCCCGAAACTAGTATGTCTCCTTTTTTAACAAGATCATTAACTGCTTTAACTGGTCTTCCTTCTTCGACAATTAATTTTTTGATAATAGCTGTTTTATTTGCAACAAGATTTCTTGGACTATACTGTTCCGGCGGGTCAGGTTGGTTCTTTTCAACAACCTCAAAATGATAGGTCGTCCCATTTAACTCCACACCAATCCAAGTAATATCGTTAATCGCTTCTTCTAAATGCCTTTGTAAGGACTCATTATCTTCAATAAAAAATTGAAGCTTCCCTTTTTCAACTCCAAGTTTCTTCAGCTCTTTAATAATTAAATGTTCTGTTTCTGGCTTAGCACCCTCTACTTTAATGCCCCATACCATATTTGATAACAAAGTAACAATGATAAGAAATAAAAAAGCTCCAATTAGAAATCCACTATTGTATATTGCCTTTTGAACGAGAAATGGCAATCCTTTTTTTCCAATAAAGCGAAGCTTACAATCATTTTTACGGACAACCCTTCGAATTTTTTTTATATCCTTTAAATACATAGAGAAGCTCAGGGCATGGGTTCCTGGCTTCTTTACATCCCACACGACAATTCCTTGTCGTACACATTCATTTATGAATCTCTCTGTACCTTTTCCAGTAATAACAGCTTTGACACTCCCACTAAAAAAGTGCATCCAATGATTTTTCATGCTTATCCCCCTACTGATTCATTGATTCAATTCTCAATATATTGCACATGTTCAATTTTTCCTTCGAGCATTATTTCCTCAGGTAAAATTGTTTTAATCACAAATGCATTTCCCTTTATCAGAAGTTGTCCTTGTTTCAGTAATAGCCGTACCTCTTTATCTGAAAAGGTTAATAATCCTCGATGATTTTCTATGTAAATATGTAATTGTCCAATCATGGTTATTCTTGGAAGATCCATCATGACGTCAGCAGGAAGTTCCATCTTGTTTGTAATCCAACTCTTCATTCGTTGACCTAGTTTTTTAGGCATAACAAAGAACCCCCTTTCATCTCATGTTTATGAGTGAAAAGGGGTTCTTAGTACATTTTTTAAGGAGGATGTAAATGAGACATCGAACTCCTGTGTTGGCTTACTTTCTCCGGTCCTCAAAGCTGCGCCGCCTTAAACTTCTTGGTCCTTTTTATCCTCCTAGATCAGAGAACTAGTCTTAACGACGGATTTGGTATGGTCTTTTTGCTCTAGGCGGACCTAGAATTTCGGACCATATAATACCTTCTACAACCTTGTTTTTCGAGTATGTTTTCGCTTGCCTTGTTTCTCTAGAAGCAGTTGGTTTAAGAACCTTTAGCATTGGTTCTTCTTCCCTGGTTACAGTCTCCGTCTCTGTATAGACGCCCTGCTGTTGAAGCTCTAGATAACGATCATAAAACGTATTTGGAACTTTAGTATCGGGAATCTCTTCTGGTTCTACTTCAGTTTCATATTTTGTTTCAACCTGATATTCATCTTTTTCAGGTTTACGTTCTTGGTCAAACGGATTAAACTGTTTTGGCATTGGAACCGGGGTTGTAGGTTCTGACTCCCCTCTGGTAAATCGCCTGAACGTATTAAAAACAAAACCGATTATAATGACCACAATCCAAGCATTTGCCATTACAAATTCAATCAAGTCTTGCAAAGGTGATTCCACAATGTAAACCTCCCTTCAAATTTTGAGGTTTATTTCAGTTTATTATTATTTTTCTTCATCTTCTGGATGTGTGCTTTTACCAATTGAATTTCTCATATCAGTATCAGCCATGATATTCTTAAGGTTCGTATAATCGAGTACTCCTAAGTTACCTGAACGTAATGCTTCTGCCATAGCAAGAGGTACTTCTGCTTCTGCTTCCACAACCTTCGCTTTCATTTCTTCAACGCGAGCACGCATTTCTTGTTCACTTGCAACCGCCATTGCGCGACGTTCTTCAGCTTTCGCTTGAGCAATTTTCTTATCGGCTTCGGCCTGGTCTGTTTGAAGCACAGCACCAATGTTTTTACCGATATCAATATCGGCGATATCAATGGAGAGAATTTCGAATGCAGTACCTGCATCAAGTCCTTTTGCAAGAACGGTTTGAGAGATCATATCTGGATTTTCAAGTACTTTTTTATGGTCAGTTTGTGAACCAATTGTACTAACGATACCTTCACCTACACGGGCAATAACAGTTTCTTCTCCTGCTCCCCCGACCAAGCGGTCAATATTCGCACGCACAGTGATACGTGCTTTCGCTTTAACTTCGATACCATCCATTGCCACACCAGAGATAAATGGTGTTTCAATAACCTTCGGATTAACACTCATTTGAACGGCCTCTAGCACGTCACGACCTGCTAAATCGATTGCAGCTGCCCTTTCGAAAGTTAATTCAATGTTCGCACGTTGTGCAGCGATTAACGCGTTTACGACGCGGTCAACATTACCACCTGCCAAATAGTGACTCTCCAGTTGGTTTGTATTAAGATTTAGTCCCGCTTTTTGGGCCTTAATTAACGGGATAATGACACGGTTTGGGATAACCCGACGCAATCTCATCCCAATCAATGTAAAGATACTTACACGGACACCCGCAGCCAGTGCAGAAATCCATAGTGCAACTGGCACAAATGTAAATAGTACAGCTAATAAAATAATACCAAGTGCAACTAATATTAGAATTGTTATCATACCTGTTGGCATTCTAATTTTCCTCCTAGATTAAGTTTATTTATCAATATCAGTAACCTCTCGAACAACAATTCGAGAACCTTCTGTTTTGATCACTTCAATTTTTGTGTCTTTCTCAATGTAATTCCCTTGTGAGACAACATCTAGTCTTTCTTCACCAATGATTGCTGTACCAGAAGGTCTTAAGGTTGTTAAGGCCATTCCTCGTTTTCCAATTAAATCATCACGATTCTTATTTGACACATACCCGCTTTCAGTATTGGTAGAATCGAAGAGAATAATCTTTTTAAAGGCATGTAATTTCTTTCCGAATATTTTAACTAAAATAATTGAAACAATGACAGTAGCTACTAAAGCAACTAATAATGAAACTCCAATAACCATAACACTACTCCCTGCCAAGAAAAAGCTTGTTAAAATTGCTCCTAAACCTATCAAGCCTATGATCCCCCCCGGCAATACAAACTCCAATAGAACTAACACAATTCCAATTACAAAAAGGATAATGGACTCCATACCAGCTAGTCCCGCTACCAAATGTCCGTAGAAAAAGAGTAGTAGCGATGATATTCCCATTATGCCTGGAATACCAAATCCCGGTGAGTAAAGTTCAACAACTAAACCTAAACTTCCAATTGTTAATAAGATCGAAACGACAATTGGATTCGTAATAAAGCGTGCAATTTTTTCTGCCAAGCTAAGTTCAGCTTCTTCAACTGCAGCCTTTTCATAGCCAATTGTCTTTAGTAAATCTCCTCGATTCTTTACAACACCTTCTGCGTACCCAACTTCGAGAGCCTGATTTGCAGTTAAAGTGAGAAATTTACCTTTTTCAGCACCTAGTTCTGGCAGGTCTATTTCCTTGTCGGCCATTGCTAATGCATAAATCGGATCACGACCATTGTTTTCAGCAGCGCCTTTCATCGCTGAAAGCCAGTAAGAAACGGCTTTTTCATCAGCAGTATTCCCTGCCTGGTCGATTATTCCTGCTGCCCCCATTCTTCCATTCTCAGACATATAAATCTCATCGGCATTTAAGGCGATAAAAGCACCTGCAGAGATGGCGTCGTTATTGACAAAAGCAACGGTAGGAATAGCTGCTTCCTGTATTCGTTTTCCAATTTGAGTTGCTGCATCAACAGCCCCACCAGGAGTATTTATCTCAAGAATGATGACATTGGCTCCTTTCTCCTCAGCATCGGTAATCGAGCGATCAATAAAAGCATGTAAGCCTTTTTCAACCGTTTCTTCCAACGGAATAATGTAAACTACCTGATCTGTTGCACTTAAGCTTTTATTGGGTGTTAGTGTAAGGAGTAAAGGTAAAACAATAATGGAAAGATACAAAAATATTCTCAATCTTTTCAAGGCGTTCCCCCCCTCTCTATTTATTTTTACGACTTGATAGTATGTTATACGATTGAGATGTAAGCGAGGTTTCAATATTTTGTGTAATTCTATACATTATTTTCATTGGTAATTCTTGGGTTTTGTATGTATGGAGATGAAGATCAAGGCCAGCGAAACGAGCAATTTATTTCCTCCCATATAAGAAAAACACCTTACACAATGTAAGGTGCTTTGTTTAAGATAGTTGCTGTTGAACAAGTTTGTTGATGAGACTGCCATCAGCCTTCCCTTTTACTTTTGGCATAATTGCAGCCATCACTTTGCCCATGTCAGCTTTTGAAGAAGCATTGACCTCTTGTACTGTTGCTTTCACAATCTCAACAAGTTCCTCTTCGGATAATTGCTCTGGAAGGTATACTTCTAATATCTCAATTTCAGTTTGAATTTTATTAACAAGATCTTCACGACCAGCGTTACTAAATTCGCGGAGGGAATCTTTTCGTTGTTTTAATTCACGAGTAAGAACAGTTAGTTCTGCTTCTTCTGATAGCTCATTGGTACCAAGCTTAATGCCTTCGTTTTGAAGAGCAGCCTTAACCATTCGAATAACAGATAGCTTATCTTTCTCTTTATTCTTCATCGCTGTTTTCATATCATTATTTAAACGCTCGAGAAGACTCATAAAACTACACCCTCTTTTAGTATTTGCGCTTTCTAGCAGCTTCAGATTTCTTCTTACGCTTTACGCTAGGCTTTTCATAGAATTCGCGCTTTCTAGCTTCTTGAATAGTACCTGATTTAGATACAGTACGTTTGAAGCGGCGAAGAGCATCTTCAAGCGATTCGTTTTTACGAACGACCGTTTTTGACATTCTAATTCCCTCCCTCCGAAAACAACCACTAACATCTAATTAAGACACATGTTCCATTGGTTCTCTTAGTGTCGATAGCTAAATATCGTCTAAAAAATAAACATGTACTTTGCAATTATAATATATGCATGTTTTTTGGTCAACTATTTATCACAATTGAACACTAGAAAGTAGTTCATATTCAATAGTTTTGATAAAGTTTTATGCTCTATTCCTACTTAATCCTTACTTTTTACAGTTTGTTGCTTATTCCAAAAATTTAACAAGTAAAAAGTTTAATAAATTGAAATAGTCATTTTCAAGCAGCCTTGTCCATACAATGTGATAGGGGTGAAGATGAATGATTGAACTTATATCATTATTTGCTGTATTTATCGCCATTTTCTTATTTGGTATGACTGTTATGAGGACAGGCTTATATAATCTGACAGGCGAAAAATTAAGAGTATGGTTAATTCGTTTTACAAATAATCCGATAAAAGGTTTATTAACTGGCATGATCATTACAGCAATTATCCACAGCAGTTCTGCTGTTATGGTTCTTGTTGTTGGATTAATTGCCACTGGATATTTAACCTTTAAACAATCGTTTGGAATTATTCTTGGGACAAATATAGGCACGACATTTACTGCAGAAATGATCACTATTGATATATTCGAATGGATTGTCCCAATATTAATCATAGGATTTTTATGTTTATTTGTTCGAAATCAGCAGGTTTTTAGTTTTGGTGCCTTTTTGTTTGGGTTGGGATGCATGTTTGTGGCAATGAATGGATTCGAACAACTCGCAAGACCTATAGGAGATTTCCCCTCGATTTATACTTTTTTTCAGCAGACAAACCAAAGTAATCTCTTTGGTGTAGGGGTTGGAACCATTTTAACTTCTATTATTCAATCAAGTACAGCGACAACTGGAATTATTATGGGGTTTATGAATGAACAACTATTAACTTTAAATGCAGGAATCGCCGTATTACTTGGTGCGAATATAGGAACTTGTATTACAGCGTTTATAGCAAGTATTGGGAGTAAGCATGAAGCAAAATTAGCGGCATATGCTCATATTTGGGTGAATGTAATCGGGGTAACCTTATTTTTCCCGTTTATTAATGTACTTGGTCAAATCGCCATGTTACTCACATCACATCCTGATGTGCAAATCGCACACGTTAGTTTAATCTTTAACGTCCTCAGTTCACTCCTATTTTTACCATTTGCAGGAGTTTTAACAGATTTTATCACGAAAGTACATAGAACTACATAAAAAGCTGGCCATTTGGCCAGCTTTTTTCTTTATTAGTAATCTGAAGAACCAGTTAATCCATTGACGATTGCAACACCCGCACTCGCACCGATTCTGGTTGCCCCAGCATCAATCATATCTTGAGTTCCCTTCACATCACGAACACCACCGGATGCTTTTACCCCGATATCGGGACCTACTGTTTTACGCATTAAACGAATATCTTCCACTGTAGCACCGCCTGTTGAGAAACCAGTTGATGTTTTAACAAAATCAGCTCCAGCTTTGACGGAAAGTTCACAAGCTCTTACCTTTTCCTCTTCAGTTAGCAATGATGTCTCGATAATAACCTTAGTAAGTGCCTTACCTTTCGCTGCTTCAACAACCATACGAATGTCTTTTTCAACTAATTCGTCATTTTTATCCTTCAGAGCACCGATATTGATTACCATATCAACTTCAGTAGCTCCTTTTTCAATTGCATCCTTTGTTTCAAATGCCTTTGTTTCAGAAGTACTAGCTCCTAATGGAAAACCAATAACCGTACAAACCTTTACATCTGAACCATTTAACAAGCTTGCTGCTGTTTCCACCCATGTTGGATTTACACAAACTGACATGAACCCATATTCTTTAGCTTCTGCACAAAGGGTTTCAATCTGTGCTTTCGTAGTATCCGCTTTTAATGCTGTATGATCAATCATTTTTGCAATATTTGTCATTATGTATTTCTCCCTTCAACTTTCAGTTGTACGTACCTCTAACATCATATCATTGTTGCAATAGCTTGACTAGCACTTCTCTTTCATATTATGCGATAAAAAAAAGAAGCTAATCCAACGATTAACTTCTTTACGTTATTCTAATCTTTATGCAGTCGTTCTTTGTTCTTGTTCAACCGAAAGTTCTTCTTCGACTTTTACAAATTTACCTTCGTTATATGGATAACCGGCTTTTGTAATTTTCACTTTTACGATTTTTCCAATCATATCTTCAGTGGCATCGAACTTTACTTTCAAATAATTATCGGTATACCCGATGTATAGACCGCTTGCCGGGTCATCTTTGTCAATTTCCTCTGGAATTACCTCTAGTACTTCGCCTTCGTAATTAGACGCATACTCCTTCGCTAATTGGTCAGATAGTGAAATTAAACGGTGTACACGCTCGTTTTTCACTTCTTCATCAATTTGGTCTTCCATTCTAGCGGCTGGTGTACCAGTACGCTTTGAATATGGGAAAACGTGTAATTCAGAGAATTTATGTTCGTTAATAAAGTTATAAGTTTCCATAAACTCTTCTTCCGTTTCTCCAGGAAAACCAACAATAACATCTGATGTAATTGCCAATCCTGGTAAAGCCTGACGTAATTTTGTAAGACGTTCAGCAAAGAACTCCATTGTATATTTACGTCTCATACGCTTTAACACGGTGTTTGAGCCCGATTGTAATGGAACATGTAGATGTCTAACTACTTTTTCGGAGTTATCTAACACTTCAATAATTTCATCTGTAATTTGGCTAGCTTCAATGGAAGAAATACGAATTCTCTTAAGTCCTATCACCTTTGATTCTAGGTCACGTAAAAGAGCTGCGAGATTGTAATCTTTCATATCTTCCCCATAGCCACCTGTGTGGATTCCAGTTAAAACAATCTCTTTATAGCCTGCATTCACAAGCTGTTGTGCTTGTTTGATAACCTCTTGTGGGTCACGAGAACGCATTAAACCACGTGCCCATGGAATGATACAGAACGTACAGAAATTATTACAACCTTCTTGGATTTTTAATGAAGCACGCGTACGGTCAGTAAATGCAGGTACATCAAGTTCTTCATATACACGTGTTTTCATTATATTTCCAACACCATTTATCGGTTGTCGCTCTTCTTTGTATTGCTCGATATATTCAAGCATCTTCTTACGATCCTGTGTACCTACGACAATATCAACGCCAGGAATCGCCATGATTTCCGCTGGTGATGTTTGTGCATAACAGCCTGTAACACAAATAACAGCATCAGGATTTTTACGGATTGCTCTACGAATAACCTGTCTACTCTTTTTGTCCCCTGTATTTGTAACAGTGCAAGTGTTAATTACATACACATCAGCAGTGCTTTCAAACTCAGTACGCTCATAGCCAGACTCTTTAAAAAGCTGCCATATGGCTTCTGTTTCATAATGATTTACTTTACATCCTAATGTATGGAATGCAACTAATGACATGATTGTCACCTCGCTAATTCAAAATGATATGATACAGCTGATAAAACATATAGTGGTGCTGTTTCAGTACGTAAGATTCTTGGTCCAAAGCTGCAGGAAATAAACTCATTTTCGATTAATGAGGAAACCTCTTTTTCGGTTAGTCCTCCTTCAGGCCCTATCACAACAAAAAGAGATTCCCCATTTTGCATTTGTGATAAAAGACGTGCCAAATTAGAGTTTTCACCGCGCTTTGCATCCTCTTCATAAGCTACTACCTTATAAGTATAAGATTGACTAAAGGACAATAGTTCTCGGAATGATAATGGTTTGGTAACGTTTGGAACCATTCCGCGATGGGATTGCTCAGCTGCTTCTTTTGCAATTTTCCCCCATCGTTCAACCTTTTTTTGTCCTTTTTTTTCATCCCATTTGACGATTGAACGTGCCGCAACAAAAGGGACAAACTCAGATGCCCCAAGCTCCGTCCCTTTTTGGATTACATATTCAAGCTTATCCCCTTTTGGTAGTCCGCTTGCAATACATACCTTAATGGGAAGCTCATTCGAGTTCTCTACCCATTCTACAACATTTGCCAAAACTGTATCATTGGTAATTTCAGTAATTGTACAAATAGCTACTCTACCATTATAACAACAAAAAATAGAGTCTCCAACTGACATTCTCATAACTCGTGTTATATGGTGTACATCTTCACCTGTAATTGTAGCTTGTGTTTCGTTAATATGATCGACGAAATATCTTTGCATTTATTCTTCCACCACCTGCAAATATCCTTATTCGCTTATCTTTCTAGCAATCATTGATACCCAGTCTTCCATAACAAGTACTTCCTCAATCTCGAATCCGGATGCTAGAAGACTGTCCTTTACTTCTTGTTTTTTCGTATTAATAATCCCAGAAACAATGAAAGCTCCATTCGGTTTTAGGATTTTTTCTGCATCATCAGTGAAACGGACAATAATTTCAGCAAGGATATTCGCTACAATGAGATCCACAGGTCCCTCAATACCATCAAGGAGATTATTTTGAGAGACAGTAACTTTATCATGAACCTTGTTTAATTTAATATTGAGTTTTGCACTTTCAACTGCAACTGTGTCTAAATCAAGTGCTTTGATAGAACTAGCACCTAGCATTGCTGCTGCAATACTTAACACACCCGAACCGGTACCGACATCGATAATTGTATCTCCGTCCTTAACTGTTCGTTCTAAAGCTTGAATACTCATGACAGTAGTAGGGTGTGTACCTGTTCCGAAAGCCATGCCTGGGTCTAATTCAATTATTAATTCATCACTATGAACAGGCTCGTACATCTCCCAAGTAGGCACGATTGTAAATCTCTCAGAGATTTTTACAGGATGATAATACTTCTTCCATGCTGTGGCCCACTCTTCCTCATGTACTTCACTAATAGTGACTTTATTATGGCCCAAGTCTATATCAAAAAGCAAAAGATTGTTAATTGCTTCTTTTATCTCTTCAACAGTTTCACCTAAAAAACTATTAACTGGGAGGTACGCCTTAACGATAACACCTTCTTCAGGATAGTCATCAGGATTGAGTTGGTAGATCTCACCAAACACATTTTCACGTTCTTTTGTTAAGTCAAATGGATCCTCAATGACAACTCCACTTGCACCTGCCTCATGAAGTATATTTGATACCGGCTCCACTGCCTCTTGTGTAGTGTGAATACTAATTTCAGACCATTTCATTACTACCAACTCCAATCCATTTGTTAAAAAGTTACTAAACCATTCTGTATCATTCGCCTTTAAAAGCTCGTTTTACCTTCGCGAAAAAATTATCATGTTGTTCATCTGGAGCTTCATTACCGCTTATTTCCGTAAATTCACGAAGCAATTGTTTTTGCTTTTCAGACAACTTTGTTGGGGTAATAACCCGAACCCGAATATGTTGATCTCCTTGACCATATCCACGAACATTTGGGACACCCTTGCCTCTAAGTCGGAATTTTGTTCCAGTCTGAGTGCCCGCAGGTATCTTAAGCTTTACCTTCCCATGAAGAGTAGGCACTTCAATTTCATCACCTAATGCAGCTTGCGCAAAGGTTAGTGGCATTTCACAGAAAATATCGTCTCCGTCACGCTCAAAAAACTCATGTGATTGAACATGGAACACAACGTATAGATCCCCTGGAGGTCCTCCGTTTACACCTGGTTCACCTTGACCTGATACGCGAAGCTGTTGGCCATCATCAATACCAGCTGGAATTTTCACATGAATTTTCTTACGTTTTTTCACTTTACCCGTTCCACTACATGTAGAACATTTATCCTTAATAAATTTACCTGTTCCACTACAATGGTGACAAACACGTCTGTTTACAATTCTTCCGAAAGCTGTGTTTTGTTCAACATTGATTTGACCCGAACCTCCACAGTGTGAACATTCTTGTGGGTTTGTTCCAGGTTTTGCACCTGACCCATGACAGGTTGAACATTCTTCCTCTCTCGGAATTTCAATGTCTGTTTCCTTACCAAAAACAGCCTCTTCAAACTTAAGTGTCATTGTATATTGTAAATCTGCCCCTTGACGTGGTGCATTTGGGTCTCTTCTTCTAGTTCCGCCACCAAAGATTGAGCTGAAGATATCTTCGAAACCAAAGCCACCACCAAAATCTGCACCTCCACCAAAACCGCCGAATCCTTGATTTGGATCTGAATGGCCAAATTGGTCATAATGAGCACGTTTGTTATCGTCTGTTAAGGCATCGTAAGCCTCTGTTATTTCCTTAAATTTATCTGCAGCATCTGCTTCTTTATTGATATCGGGGTGATATTTTTTTGATAATTTTCGATATGCTTTTTTAATTTCGTCTTTACTAGCATTTTTCGAAACCCCGAGTACCTCATAATAATCTCTTTTACTCATTGAATCCACTCCCGCATCATTCACATAAAGAATATTGTATCATTTAATTTTATGAAAAGGCAATAATACTTGTTTCAAGCATCAAGTTCATAATTGTCAAACTTTTAAGAGGTATCCACTTTAAACAAAAAAAGTCAAAGCCAAGACAGGCCTGACTTCGACTTTTTTTACATTTAATTCTTTTTAATGATGTCTGGTTTCAGTGCCTAGAAACTCGAGAAACTTGAACGCCTCCTGCAGAGGCAAACTACGCCTATTTGTCGGAGTCTCAAGCACACAAGAAGTGCTAGTGCTGTTTTCCCACAGGACGTGGTGTTTTAGGCGGCCAGCTTTCTCGTTTCTGTACAAGGCACTTACGCCTTTCTATTTATCATCATTTACTTCTTCATATTCAGCATCTACTACATCGTCGTCTTTCTTGCCTTGAGTTGCGCCTTCTGCTCCTTGTGCACCTTGAGCTGCTTGAGCTTGTTGCTGAGCTTGCTCATATAGTTTCACAGAAAGCTGTTGAACGATTTCTTGTAGAGCATCTTTCTTTGCTCTAATTTCATCAAGATCGTTTTTCTCGATTGCTTGTTTTAATGCGTCTTTAGCTTCGTTAGCTTTCTCAACTTCTGCAGCATCTACCTTACCTTCTAAGTCTTTAAGTGTTTTTTCAGTTGTAAACACTAATTGATCTGCTTCATTGCGAAGTTCAACTTCTTCTTTACGCTTTTTGTCGGCTTCTGCATTCTCTTCTGCCTCACGTACCATACGTTCAACTTCATCGTCAGAAAGGCCTGAAGAAGATTGAATTGTAATAGCTTGCTCTTTATTTGTACCAAGGTCTTTTGCACGAACATTTACGATACCGTTCTTATCGATATCAAATGTTACTTCAATTTGTGGCACTCCACGTGGTGCTGGTGGAATATCAGTTAATTGGAAACGACCCAATGTTTTGTTATCTGCAGCCATTTGACGTTCACCTTGAAGTACATGGATGTCAACAGCTGTTTGATTGTCTGCAGCAGTTGAGAATGTTTGAGACTTACTAGTTGGGATTGTTGTATTACGATCGATTAAACGAGTAAATACACCACCCATTGTTTCAATACCAAGTGACAAAGGTGTTACGTCTAATAGAACGACGTCTTTAACATCTCCAGTTAATACTCCACCTTGAATTGCTGCACCTAACGCAACTACTTCGTCAGGATTAACCCCTTTATGAGGTTCTTTGCCAGTTTCTTTCTTGATTGCTTCTTGAACAGCAGGAATACGAGTTGAGCCACCAACAAGGATGACTTTATCAATATCGCTAGCTGAAAGACCAGCATCTTGAAGCGCGCGTCTAGTTGGGCCCATTGTACGCTCAACAAGTCCAGCTGAAATCTCATCAAATTTTGCACGAGTTAAATTTACTTCTAAGTGAAGTGGTCCTGCTTCTCCAGCAGTGATGAATGGAAGAGAGATTTGTGTAGAAGTTACACCAGATAAATCCTTCTTCGCTTTTTCAGCAGCATCTTTTAAACGTTGTAATGCCATTTTATCTTTTGAAAGATCAATTCCATTATCTTTTTTGAATTGATCTACTAAATAATCAATAATTACTTGGTCAAAGTCATCTCCACCAAGACGATTGTCACCTGCAGTGGACTTAACTTCGAATACTCCGTCACCAAGTTCTAGGATGGACACGTCGAATGTACCACCACCAAGGTCATATACAAGAATTGTTTGATCTTCTTCTGTTTTATCTAAACCATATGCAAGAGCAGCAGCAGTTGGCTCGTTAATAATACGTTCAACTTCAAGACCAGCAATTCGACCCGCATCCTTAGTTGCTTGACGTTCAGCGTCATTAAAGTATGCTGGGACAGTGATAACTGCCTTTGTTACCTTTTCTCCAAGGTATTCTTCTGCATACGATTTAAAGTATTGAAGTAGAATAGCAGATACTTCTTGTGGAGTATATTGCTTACCTTCTATTTCAGTTTTGTAATCTGTTCCCATATGACGTTTGATCGACATAATTGTGTTAGGATTTGTGATAGCTTGACGTTTTGCCACTTCACCAACTTGTCTTTCCCCATTCTTAAAAGAGACAACAGATGGTGTTGTGCGGTTGCCTTCTGGGTTCGGAATAACTTTCGGTTCTCCACCCTCCATAACAGCAACACATGAGTTTGTTGTACCTAAATCTATACCAATGATTTTACTCATAAAAAAACCTCCTAATTGAATAAAACTTAGAACTATTCATTTACCTTCACCATTGAAGGTCTTAACACTCTATCTTTAAGTTTGTATCCTTTTTGGAACTCTTCTAGAACCACATTTGATTCCGTATCTGGCTCACTCACTTGCATAACAGCTTGATGCACATTCGGATCAAATTGTGTTCCCACTGCTTCAATTGCTTCTACCCCTTCTTTTTTCAGGGCATCTATAATGCTTCGGTATACCATTTCTACACCTTGCATAATTGATTTTGCTTGATCATTTGTCGCTTCTATTTGAAGTGCCCTCTCAAAGTTATCAAGAGCTGGTATCAAATCCGTTACAAGACTTTGTGATCTATATGTAGCAGCTGTTTCTTGATCTAAGCGTGCACGTCTCTTAAAGTTTTCGAAGTCGGCAATCTGGCGCAAAATTCGACTTTCTGCTTCCTCTAGCTTAGCTTCAAGTTCTGCAATTTTTTCATTGGCTTTCGAAAGTTCGGCTTGCACATTATCTTCTTGTTCTTCTACTAATTCTGCTTCAGCCTGTTCAATCGTTTCTACCACATCATTGTCTACGTTAGTTTCTTCTAGTTCAATATCTTCTTTTACTACTTCGTTCTCGTTAGCCAATACACTCACCTCCCTTAAAGTGAAGTCCCTATTATCATAGTACCTAGTATATGTATTAGAGGGTTATTCCACCCTCTACTAAATATAGCCACGGCTATTCGTTTTGATACAGTTTTGTCAGCACCTTTGAAAAATCATGACTGATATGCTGCAACAATGTAATAACACGTGAATATTCCATTCTGGTAGGGCCTAAAATCGCGATTGACCCAAGGTGTTCATTCCCAACGGAATAAGTTGCTGTTATTAGGCTACAATCATTCATTGCGATATTGTTGTTTTCATGACCGATTTTAATATTGATTCCCGCTTTATCTGTTCGTAACAGTCGAGAAAATTCATGTTCACTTTCAATCATTGTTAATAAAGATCGAATTTTTTCAATGTCATGAAATTCTGGTTGACTTAACATCTTTGTTTTTCCACCAATAAACACTTTTTCTTCGGTAGATAGTGAAAGTGTTTTGTCTAAAACACTTATAACCGTATCGTAGTTACGAATATTTGTTTTCAGCAGAGATGCAACCTCTTTATAAATTTTGTTTTTTAGATCAGTCAGTGGAACACCAACAAGACGCTCATTTAGAATATTTACCATCTTTTCAATATCGCTTGGATCGATGGACTCCGGAAATGAAATTGTTCGATTTTCCACATGGCCATTATCTGTAATGATAATCGCAACAGCTGTCTCATTGTTAATTGGAACAATTTGCAGCTTTTTCACTTTATTTTCTTTAAAGGCGGGACCTAAAACAATCGAAGTATAGTTTGTTAGATCTGATAAAATCTGTGCAGATTTTTGAACAATTTTTTCAAGCTCATAAATTTTCTCTGCAAAAATAGACTTTATCTCATGCTTTTCCTTTAAAGTTAATCGACTCGGAGATAATAAATGGTCCACATAGTATCGATAGCCTTGTTCAGATGGGACTCTACCAGATGAGCTATGAGTTTTCTCAATAAATCCTAGTTCTTCTAGATCTGCCATCTCATTGCGAATAGTTGCTGAGCTAAACACAATCCCATCCTTTTTCGACAATGTTCTTGACCCTACTGGCTGTGCAGATCTAATAAAGTCATCAATTATTACTTGAAGAATCAATAGTTGACGATCTGTTAGCAAGGAACATCACCTCTGTTAGCACTCCTAATCTGCGAGTGCTAATTCTATAATTAAATTACCAAATACGAGTGCCATTGTCAACGATTTAAACTCCTTCTTTATTTACAGCAAAAACGCTTGAAAAACTTCATTCCCAAGAAACTTTCCGGCATGAGTTAATCGAATATAATCATCTTTTTCTTCTAGCAGACCTTTTTCTTTTTGTTCTTTAATTTGGTCTGCAAAAACATCAAAAATACTGATTGAAAATTTTTCCGAAAAATGAGGAATTGAAACACCTTTTGTTTTACGCAATCCTAAAAAAAGCTCTTCTTCCATTTTTTCTTGTTTTGTCACTTCATGCGTTTCGACATACGGAAAGCCATGATCATCTATGGTTTGCATATATTTTTTAATGGGTCCTGCATTTGAAATTCTTCTTCCTCCCAAATAGCTATGAGCGCCTGCACCGATTCCATAGTACTCTTCATTATTCCAATACGTTAGATTATGGCGACTTTCATAGTTATCCTTTGAGAAATTACTTATTTCATATTGATGCAAACCATGTTTCCCCATCTCTTCCATTAAGATTTCATACATTCTTGCTTCATTTTCTTGGCTTGGCAGATGCAAATTTCCTTTTCTCATCAAATTATAGAACACTGTTTTTGGTTCAATGATGAGGGAGTATGCTGATACATGCTCTACATCGAGTGAAAATGCTAAGTTAAGCGATTCTTGAAAACTTTCTATCGTTTGTTGGGGTAAGGCATACATCAAATCAATACTAATGTTTTTAAAACCAACACGTTTCGCTAATTCAATTGTGTGAAAAACATCTTCACGACGGTGTGTTCTACCAATCGCCTTGAGGAGCTCATCATCAAAGGTTTGTACCCCAAAACTTATTCGATTGACACCTGAATCAAGCAATACTTTTAATTTATCCTCTGTAAGATCACCAGGGTTTGCTTCAAAGGTGAATTCAATTGTATCGCTTTGGGGCTTTAAATATTGATTAATACTCGTGAGGAATGTCTCTAACTGGTTTACGGAAAGAACGGTTGGCGTTCCCCCACCGACGAAGATGGATTTGAGAGTAGCAGGAGGATGAGCCTCGACTGTATTTTTCATTTCAGTATCCATGTATTGAAGATATTCATCAACAGGTTGACCTTTTAGAAAAACTTTATTGAAATCACAATAGTGACAAATTTGTTCACAAAAGGGGATGTGAAGGTATGCTGCTCGTACCAAAAAATCACTTCTTTCTTTAAGCGAATGTCGTAAATAATAGAATAAAGAAAACCGCAGAAAAGTCTGCGGCATCTTACTTTATATGTCTAGTACCAGGCGCCATCAGCTCTCTGGTATAAGCCAATCGCTTCGGAAGGTAAAAGGCACCTTCTGTCAGCTCTTATCTTATGCTTGTCACCTTAGACCTCGCGCCTTGCACTTTTCTTATTTATCATCCATTTTCAATACTGCCATGAATGCCTCTTGAGGTACTTCGACTGAGCCGACTTGCTTCATTCGTTTCTTACCTTCTTTTTGTTTTTCAAGAAGTTTACGTTTACGGGAGATGTCCCCACCGTAACATTTTGCCAATACATTTTTACGCATTGCCTTAATGGTTGATCGAGCAATAATCTTTTGACCAACCGCGGCTTGAATAGGTACTTCAAAATGCTGTCTTGGAATTAATTCCTTTAGCTTTTCTACGATCACTTTTCCTCGATCATAAGCTGAATCCTTGTGGACAATGAAGGAAAGTGCATCTACTTTTTCAGCATTTAATAAAATATCCATCTTCACAAGCTTTGAAGGCTTGTAACCTATTAATTCATAATCAAATGATGCATAGCCTTTAGTGCTCGATTTTAATTGGTCAAAGAAATCATAAACGATTTCTGCAAGTGGAATTTCATAGACGATACTTACACGTCTCTCATCAAGATACTGCATATCAATGAAGATACCACGTTTGCCTTGGCATAACTCCATAACAGCACCAACATAATCATTTGGAACCATCATGGTTGCTTTTACGTAAGGCTCTTCAATTCTGTCAATTTTTTGTGGATCTGGCATTGCTGATGGATTATCAATTCGTACATCTGTACCATCCGTTAGAAACACATCGTATATAACGCTTGGTGCAGTGGTAATTAAGTCGATTTTAAATTCTCTTTCAATTCTTTCTTGAATGATTTCCATATGCAATAGACCTAAAAATCCACATCGGAAGCCAAAACCTAGTGCCTGAGAAGTCTCTGGTTCGAATTGAAGGGCTGCATCATTTAATTCAAGTTTTTCTAATGCTTCACGTAAATCATTATATTTAGCTGTATCGATTGGATATAAACCGCAGTACACCATAGGATTTAAGCGTCTATATCCTGGTAGGGGCTCAGTAGCACCGTTTTTCGCGTTGGTAATCGTATCACCCACACGTGTATCCCCTACATTTTTGATTGCAGCTGTTAAAAATCCAACGTCACCAACAGTTAATTCTTCCTGAAGGGTTGCGCGAGGTGTAAATACACCAGCTTCAATTACTTCAAACTCCTTACCTGTTGCCATCATTTTTATTTTATCACCAGGTCTAACTTTACCTTCTATTACTCGAATGTAAGCAACTACACCACGGTATGGATCATATAAAGAGTCAAAAATAAGAGCTTTTAGAGGTGCCTCAGGGTCCCCCTGCGGTGCAGGGACTTTTTCAACAACCTGCTCTAATATCTCTTCAATTCCAATCCCTGCTTTCGCAGAAGCTAAAACAGCTTCTGACGCATCGAGTCCGATAACATCTTCAATTTCTTGTCTAACACGCTCTGGATCTGCACTCGGTAGGTCGATTTTATTAATTACCGGTAATATTTCTAAGTCATTGTCTAAAGCGAGGTACACATTTGCTAGTGTTTGTGCCTCAATCCCCTGTGCTGCATCGACAACGAGCACTGCACCCTCACATGCTGCTAAACTCCGTGAAACTTCATATGTAAAGTCAACATGTCCTGGGGTGTCAATAAGATGGAAAATATATTCCACACCATCTTTTGCCTTATATTTTAATTGTACTGCGTTTAATTTAATCGTAATGCCACGTTCTCTTTCAAGGTCCATGGAATCTAGCAATTGTTCTTTCATTTCACGATGGGTTAACGCATTGGTTTTTTCAAGTATGCGGTCAGCCAATGTAGATTTACCATGGTCTATATGAGCAATAATTGAAAAATTTCGAATTCTAGATTGTCTATTACGTCTCTCTTCTTGGTTCATTAAAAATCCTCCTGTATGGAACAACTACACTAGATTAGATTATACAGAACTATTTTGTCACATTCAATTACGAAAAAAAACGACCATAAAACAAAGAGAGCTTGCTTATTATTCATAGCATGCTCTCTTCTAAATTTTATCAAGTAAATTTCCTATTCCATTTCCAATTGCAATCATGATTTTTTCAAAAATAGCACTGATTCCATTTCCTAGTTTTTCACCAATACTTGAAAAAAAGTTAAATGATTCTACATTTTCAAGTTGTTTCTGTTTTTCTTCTAGGTCATGACTTGTGACCTTTCTGCCTAAGACAGATGCTTCAACTTCACCGTCATTATCGGTGATATGAAAGGCGCCTTGAAGGGAGGGGTCATTATAGCCCCTCATTTTCTTCATCCCTTCATTCGCCTGCTGCATGCCAATCAACACACCCAGGAGAAGCACGGTTACTATTAAAAAACATTTCATCATGAATTTAACCATTGGAATTACACCCTTTTTTTAACACAATGTTTTTTTACATGGATATTTTTTTATCGGTTTTGCAATGATGTGTTACTTAGGTGCCTTTTTTCACTTTAGCAAGTGCCTCAAAATGGCTCTTGCGATACATGCTTTTGCTTTTTTCACCTGAGCATGTACCTCTAAACGGTGCTTGTGGTACATGCTTTTGCTTTTTTTACCTGAGCATGTACCTCTAAACGGTTCTTACAGTACACGCTTTTGCTTTTATCACCTAAGCATGTACCTTAAAAAGGTGCTTAACGGTACATACCATTACTTTTGACTTTTTACCGCCCAAACATGTCCTGAAAGCTATTTTTAGGTCAATAAGGTCCGAATATAGCATCGATAAAGTTATTCTTTATTCGTTTCATTTGCATTCACTTTTTCGGCTTGCCAGTAGTATTCTGCTAAGACATCAGCTACAGCAGCTGCTGTTCGGCGGAGTTCTTCGAAATTATTATCGACACCACCAAATTCAATTAACATGGCATTGCCTGATTTATCTTGGTTATATACTCCATTATTGCCAACTCCGCCTTGTTTAAAAATACCTCGATTTAAACCTGGATATTTTTTTTCAAATATATCGTGGAGCGCATTGGCAAGCTCAAGATTTTTCGCAATGTTTGGATTCTCTGACCCAACTATAAAAGCTATTTTCGCATAGGCCTTTCCGTTAATTTCTACGGTGGTTTTTTCTTTTCGATGCGCATCACGGTGAATATCAATGAAATAATTTAAGTCCTTATTATTTGCCATAGCGCTAGCCATAATCTCACCAGAGCCCTTGTATGACTGATAATAATCATAGCCTTTAGACTTTAAATACTTGTCCATATTTGTCTTATCAATATCTGTACCGATTCCTCTTGCCTCTAATTCTTGCTTAAGCATTTCCCCTACTTTGGTTACATTCACTTCAGGATGTCTTGCATTATTCGCATTGGTTGTATCTACACCTTTTAAATGTGGAAAATAGGCTTCTGCTGAGTGAGTATGATAAATATAGGCAACTTTTTTCTCACCAGTTGTCATCGTCGGTGGTGGCACAGGTTGAGTAGGCTTTTCTGCCTGTTCAACATTTTGTGTAGCCACTTTTCGTTCATCTAATAAAACATCTAATGGTGGTGGAGACTCTATCGGCATATTCGTGTAATTGGTTCCTTCACCTGCTACTATTATCTTCCCATCAAAAATCGAGAACCCAGGGAGCTCCCTGCCTAAGAAGCTTCGTGGGTCATCTAATGTAAGGTTTGTAGCTGCTTTAAAAACAGCTCCTAAATAGTCTGGTTTCGTAGTCGATTCAGGTAAGCCTTGAACAAAATAATGGTTTTCATACCCTAATAGATGTACAAGTGCTTCTCCTGAGAGATTTGTTGCGACATTACTTATAGACGAAGAACTTATTCTAAACTCTGGTTTAAGAGAGACAATTGCTCCCGTAATCGTAAACAATAAGATAAAGCTAAATATGAGGAATAGAATCCCTTTTACAACGCTGGTTCCTTGAATTGAGATCATCATTCCTTGAGACCGAAAACCCTTCATATTCTACCTCCTCAATGGTTTGTCTATCATATTGATATGAGCAAACAAGAGTTAGTAGAACCGAAATGATAGAATCTATTCAATTTTATTAATGAGTATACGCACCTGAATTATCTTGGCCAATCTCACCATGCAATGCAGTATTTAGGCCACCCGCTATTACATTTGCCATGTCCTCAATGAAGACATCTACCTCTTTTGGTGTAACCATTAAGTTATGGCCAAGAGGTGACAACACTTCGTGAATTAATTTTCTTTTCTCATCTTCTGGTAGAGTTCCGACTATTCCTAAGAATGTATTCCTTTCTTGCTCACCAGGCAAGTCATCCTCTGTTAATACTTTTTTCTCCCCAAAAGTCATGCCCGCAGGTATTAGAGAACGTGAAGGTTTATCCCCTTCTTTAAGCTCTCTACCAAAATGCTTTAATATAAAATCAAACGCATCACTTGTAATAGAAACAGCATCAACGACTGTTGGAATCCCAATCGCGATTACGGGAATACCTAATGAATCCTTACTTAGTTCTTTGCGTTTGTTTCCAACTCCAGAACCCGGATGAATACCTGTGTCCGATATTTGAATCGTTGAATTCACCCGCTCGACTGAACGTGCTGCCAATGCATCGATGGCAATAATAAAATCAGGTTTTGATTTTTCAATGACTCCGTAGATGATGTCACTTGTTTCGATTCCTGTTAACCCCATCACCCCTGGTGCAATTGCACTTACAGAACGAAAACCATCCTGCACATTTTCAGGCTGCAATTCAAAGAGATGCCTTGTAATGACAAGGTTCTCAACTGCCAACGGCCCCAGCGCATCTGGTGTTACGTTCCAATTTCCTAAACCAACAACTAGACAGCTAGCATCTTTCCCGATATTTAGTTTTGATAAAAAGTGATTAAATTCCTTAGCGAATACTTCTTGCACCTTTTGTTGGAGTTCTGAATCTTTTTGACGTATCCCCTGAACCTCTAGTGTTAAATAATTTCCTTTTTTCTTTCCAACTGCATTTGCACCTTCCTCGGTAATTTCGACTGTAGAAATGGTAATTCCATCCTCTTGTCTCTCTTTTATGATGACACCTTCAATTTCTGATACAGGCTGTTGATCTTCTTTTAGTGTTTTATTTCGTTCTTCGACTGCCATTGCGCTTGCTTCTAGCGCTAAGTCAGTACGAACAGAGTATTTTGTTAAGTCTAGTTGTTCTCCCATTCCAATGACCTCCAATTTTTACATAGTATCTATAGCTTTACCTGTTAAAATGTGGTTCATGCAATTTTTATCAAGTAGGAATTAGATTGGTATTGCATTCTCACAGCCAATTTGATAGAATAACTTTTGTTGTAACATCAGAGTATCAATGAATGTATAAGAGATCATTAAGCGAAGGAAAACTATAATAGAGAAGGTTTTCGTTAATTTTCGTAGATGATTGATCGTGTTAGATCATCTTGATATTCGCAGGAGGTGAAAGTATGCCAAATATTAAATCAGCTATCAAACGTGTAAAAACAAGTGATGAAAGCCGTGCTCATAATGCAACTGTTAAGTCTGCAATGCGTACTGCTGTAAAAAACTTTGAAGCTTCAGTTGCTAACAATGACGTTGAAAACGCAAAAGCAGCTTTTCTTACTGCTTCAAGCAAGCTTGACAAAGCGGCTCGTAAAGGTCTTATCCATAAAAATGTTGCTGACCGTCAAAAATCTCGTCTAGCGAAAAAACTTAACGAGGTTAACGCATAATAAATAAACGACTCGATTTGAGTCGTTTTTTTTTGCGTTCTATTTTACTTACCTAACTTCATAATAAATAATTCCAGAATTAATTTTTTATCCATTTTTCCGTTTTTCATTTCATAGTCAGCTTCAGCAAGCTGGCTTAAAATACCCAGCAATTCTTCCTGTGTAAATAAATTTGCTTGTCCACCCGCAAGCTTGACCCGGAACGGATGAACTTTAAGATTTCCAGCAATCTGCTGTTGTCCGTAGCCTTGTCTAGAAAGCTCCTTCACCTGAAAAATCAACCTAAATTGTGTAGCAAGCAAAGATAATATTTTGATGGGCTCTTCATTATTTTGCAAAAGGTCATAAAAAATTCTTAGTGCCTCATCAAGTTTCCTATTTACTACCTTATCAATTAATGAAAAAATATTTTGCTCCAAAGACCTAGGTACGAGTAATTTAACGGTTTCCTCTGTTATCTCGCCATTTTCCCCAAGGTATAAACACATTTTATCGATTTCTTGGGTTATGTTCATAAGATTCGTCCCAGCCACATGTAACAGTTCCTGAATCGCAGAGGGGGAAATGGTAACCCGATGCTGGTTTGTTCTTTCAGTTATCCAGCTATGTAAATCCTTTTCAGATAATGTATTAACAGTCAACACTTCAGCATTTTTCTTTAACTGCTTAACAATTTTCTTCCGCTCATCTAACTTTTCATACGGAGCCGTAATCACAAGAATCGTAAAAGGAGCAGGCTCTTTTAAATATTGTTCGAGTACCGTTACATTATGTTCAACCTTTTCCTTACTCTTTTCAGCTTTTAAAAAGTGTGGATTTTGTAAAATAACCAGACGTCTTTCTCCCATAAAAGGAAGGGTCTCAGCATCAGCCAAGGCAATTTCAACAGGAGTTTCCTCTAAATCAAAAATAGATAGGTTAAAATCTTTTTCTTCCTCTTCAACGCTATATTTGATCAGCAACTCCTTTGTTTCCTGTATTAAAAAGGTTTCTGAACCATGTAATAAATAGACAGGTGCAAATTGCCTTTTCTTAATTTTTTTCCAAAGCTCTAAATTCATACTTATTCCTCTCCACTGTAAGCCTTCAAATCTTCTCTAATCGTATCGGTAAAACACAAATTTTTCAACCTCCATAAAAATTTCAAAGGGAATTGGTTTTCACCAATTCCCTATCTATAGAAACATTACCAAACAAGCCCCGGGTATCTTGTCGAGTAATGATTATTTGTAATCTGACTATTACTGTGTTGTTGTTCTTATGTACTATTAGGATTTACATTGTTTTTTGAACTATTTGTGACAAGTGTTGTTAATAAAGGAAGAGTATCGGATAATAGGGGAAAAAGGGTTCTACCTTTTTTTGGCTTTGTTTTATTCACTGAGGTTTCTAACTTTTTGATTTTAAAACAAAACCAACTTTTTAAAGGAATTATAGATTTTTTTGACTAGTTAGGCTATACTATAAGTGTTTAGGAGGGGTTAGGCGTGAACGAATTCGAAAAGAATATAAAAAACACACGAAATGACGTTATCGATGCTGGAGTAGCTTTCGTTGTATCATTTGGCTTCTTCGCTATAATTTTCATTATCGCAACTTTAATTAAAGTTATCGGAGCTTAATACCGACAGAATACATACTGTCAAAACCAAGACTGCCCATATAAGGCAGTCTTTTTTCGTTCCTTGCCTATACTGTATCTTATGGAATTGTCGTTATAAAGGTTCCTGGTTTTTTGAAAAAACGGTATTGTATCGCCCCATCTGTGTCAGTTCTATATACTATGATTTTTTCTTGTTTTAATCGATTAATCACCTCTGGATGTGGATGATTAAAACGATTATTAACACCCACTGGAATTAGGGCAATTTTAGGTTTTAAGGATTGGATAAATCTCTCCGTAGATGAGGACTTGCTTCCGTGATGTCCCACCTTTAATACATCTATCCTCATGTTTTTATATGTATTGATAAGATCAAGTTCCACATCTTTTTCAATGTCCCCTGTAAATAACCAACTTAGACCACCGATTTTTGTAAATATAACGATTGAATTGTTATTTTCCACCATTTCATCTCCCTCGTATAGTAAGTTTATAGTCCTCTTTCGAGGTAATTTCCAATTAAAATATTGTTCTTTGATAATTCTATAGATGTTAGTTCAGATAGTGGGGGGCTAGCCCCCCACCATCTGAAAAAGTTTTCCAAAGGGTGGACTTTTCGTGATGTCCCTAGATAATGGTCTTAGGATCGTTTGGGGGATTTCTATCATCTCCTGTAGCTTTGACTACTACAAAAGTCTGTCTCCCCAGTCCTTGTTCGAACTTCTAACCCGCAGGCTGTTCCCTTTGGCAGCCCATGCTGGAAGTTGCAGCTTCCAGGCAGCTCATGGACCAAAGTGAGTTCTAATACGCGAGGGTGATTGACCGACAAGTACACTGGGGATATCCCGAAGAGTCCTTCCCTTGATCCTAGATTGAAAGGAGGTTAGCCACCATGAAATTATTTGTTGGAATAGACGTTAGCTCTCAAGATATGAAAGCTTGTGTCATGAATTTTGAAGGAAAAGCATTAACTGCTCTCACTGTTGACAACAATTTGACAGGGGCATCTTATCTGAAAGATCTGATTGTCAAGATAGCCCAAAGTAACTCAATTTCCGAGATTCAAATCGGGATGGAGGCCACTTCAGTCTATAGTTGGCATCCTGCTATGTTTTTTCACGAGGATGAATCTCTTAAAGAATTTAAAACAACAGTCTTTACTATTAATCCAAAACTAATTAAAAAATTTAAAGAGTCATATGTTGACCTGGATAAAACAGACCAAGTCGATGCTTGGATTATTGCAGATCGCTTACGGTTTGGACGTCTTCCACTAACGGCGGTCATGCAGGAACAATTTATTGCTCTTCAAAGGTTGACAAGAATGAGATATCATCTCGTTCATAACCTAACGCGAGAAAAGCAATATTTTCTGCAACACTTATTTTATAAGTGTAGTTCCTTTACGACTGAAGTGGATAGTTCGGTTTTTGGAAATGCCATGTTAGAGCTATTTCTTGAACAATATAGCTTAGATGAAATTAGCTCAATGGATCTTCAAGAACTTGCGAATTATCTTCAAGATAAGGGCAAAAATCGCTTTACTGACGCCGAGTGTGTGGCGAAATCCATTCAAAAGGCTGCGAGATCTTCCTACCGATTATCAAAGTGTGTGGAAGATTCTATCGACCTATTATTAGGGACTTCAATAGAGTCCATCCGTAGTATAACTAAACAGATTAAAGAACTTGACAAAGCCATCCAAAAGCTTCTAGAAGGTATCCCTAATACCTTACAGACGATTCCAGGAATAGGCCCAGTCTATACCGCTGGTATTTTAGCCGAAATTGGACAAATTGATCGCTTTGATAACCAAGCTTCCATTGCCAAATATAGTGGACTTACATGGTCCAAGCATCAATCAGGCAAGTTCCAAGCTGAGGAAACCAAAATGATACGTTCAGGAAATAGATTTCTTCGTTATTACCTTGTTGAAGCTGCCAACTCGGTTCAACGAAATGAACCTGAATTTCGGGCATACTACCTGAAAAAATATCGTGAGGTTCCTAAGCATCAACACAAAAGAGCACTCGTCTTAACGGCAAGAAAACTTGTGCGGTTGGTCGATGCGCTGCTACGCAACGATCAAGTCTACACGCCAAGAAGGAAGGTGAATAACTAAAGGATAAAACATCCTAAATCCTTCAATGTTTTCCAGTAAATGGTTTAATATCTTACTGGGTTTCTTAAGTATTGTCTTTTTTAGGTATTGGTTGGCTTACAATTTCCAATTCCTTAGATTTTGGTACTTGACATATTACCGCAGGACTTTGGGGAAAGTGTATAAAATGTATTTCCTCCTTCCTGCCATTTATGTCCACGTTCAACTAAATGTATGGGAATCCCTTCTTTAGTAGCTATTTTCTTCAACTCTGTTTCTTGTTTTGTATCTTTCGTGCTTTTTCCTATGACGATTTCATTAATCCTCATTTTTTTTATAATTTCCTTCGCTCCACCGATATGATCTTGGTCACCGTGGGTAATGATTAGCTTATCTAAACTTCGTACTCCTTTTGACTTTAGGAATGGAATGATTATATCTGCAGTCGAGAACTCTTTCCTTCTTTGCCGCCATTGCTCTTGATTAAACTCAATGTTTCCACCTGTATCAATGAGATACGTTCCTTTTCGATACGGTAGCTCAATTAATATACTATCGCCTTGTCCAACATCTAACATTGTAATTTCACCATATGGATTTATATATGGTAAAAGCAAATGGAGTATCAAAACCGAAATTGGCGCGAAAAGTGCCCTTTGGACTAAGGTTTTTCTTTTTTCCCAACAAATTAAAAGGTATAGAATAGATACACAATACAGAATCATTAAGATGAAACCTGGCTTACCTAGTGTCAATAAAGTGAAAGGGAATTGTGATGCCCAAACCGTCACTTGATTTAAAGTTTCGAGCATCCACGAAAGCATCGCAGCAAAGATTTGGCCAATCGGATCGAATATGCTCAGCAAAAATACGGTGAGTAAGGCAAATGGTAAAATCACAACTGAATATAATGGGACATAAAGCATATTTAGAGGTAAGCTCAATAACGAGAACTCATAAAAGTGGAAGAGTAGAACCGGCATTGAAGTAATTTGCGATAACAATGAAACGACAAATAAAGAAGCAATCGTAGTTGGATAGTATTTAAAAATGGCTCTAGAAGAAAGGATCAGGGACGCACTCACTAAAAAGGACAATTGAAAACCGATATTTACGATATAGTACGGATTAAACAGTAGCATAGTCATGCAGGAAAAACTAATGACATCAAGGACACTACCTTTTTCCCACCATTTAATGCTTGCTAATAAAAGCATACTCATTAAAACGGAGCGAATAACTGAAGGAGAGCCTCCGGCAATTATGATATATGCTGGCAGTAAACATAACAGTAAAATTGTGGTTATTTCACGTGTCAAGCCAAAGCGAATACATAAATAGTAAAACATCCCTGTCATGAGACTTACATGCAGTCCTGATATCGCCAATAAATGTATCAATCCTAATGATTGATAGGAACTTTCTATTTCATTTGCGATATTTGTTCTTTCCCCATAGATCAATGCTTGGATAATCCCTGCGGTTGAGCCAGCAAAATAAGTATTAATATGATGGATTCCAGTATCTCTTATATTTAGAAGCATATGATTTATCGTCCACTTTTCGTTTGAAGAACAGTTTTCTATTTTTATTTCATTCGCTTCAAAAATCCAATGGATTTTTTGTGTATACAAATATTGTTTATAGTTATAAGAATTGGGATTTCGTGCGACTTGGGGTTCCTTTAGACTTCCATGAAAAGTACAAACCAACCCTATTCGAACAGTAGAGCTTAGCTGCTTTCTCTCTAACTCCGTTTCGAAATAATAAACTAACAGCAGTTTTTCATCCTTTGAAGTATTTACGGTAACGGATAGCTTGTCACCATTAATATCTGGTGTTTCAACTATTTCCGCATCAATCCTTTCTGTGGTAGGGATCAAATTTGTATGATTGTTGGAGTCGATGATGGTAAAAATACACATAAAAGTAAAAAGAGTGATAATACAGAGGATAACGAGTGAATAATGGTGGCGGATCATAACAAATCCTAATAAGAGTAGGGTGAGGATTAAACTTAACCATGAAAAAGATGTATAGGGGACTAGTATTCCAAATATTGCAAAGGATGCAAGAAAAACAAGCTTTCCTCTTACATAGTCCCCATACTTATTTATCAAACTAACCAATATTTGAAAATAGTGCAGCAGTTTTCTCATGCAGCTTCTCTATTTCTCTATCATCCGCACCTGACTCTGTTATTTTTTCTATTAAATCATTAACAAATGCTAATTTCTCCTTTGATTTTAAGTCAATTACCATTTCTTGAAGAGGAACCTTCTCAATTCTTACATTTGATTTCTCAAGTAATTCTATTGCGTAAGGATGATTTTTATAATCTTCTGCATAATATACAACCTTAATCCCTGCTTGAATAATTGCTTTTGTGCATTGGAGGCATGGAAAATGAGTAACATAGATTTCCGCATTTTCTGTAGGGACTCCAAACTTGGCACATTGCAGTAATGCATTTATTTCAGCGTGAACGGTTCTTATACAGTGATTTTCGACTACATAGCAGCCCTCATCTGAACAGTGTGTACCGCCAGACACAGAGCCATTATATCCCCCTGCGATAATTCGCTTATCTCGTACAATGGTTGCCCCAACTGTTAGTCGTGTACAGGTACTTCTTAATGCAAGTAAATGGCTTTGTGCCATAAAATATTGATCCCATTTGATTCGATTCAAATTTTCCCCATCCCTTCAACAAAATCTTACAATTATTTTATCGGTTATTTGTACAAACCGTCAATTTAATTTGAGTTTGTCCCTTATTTTTTCAAAGGATTTTTCCCCGATTCCGCTAACTTCCATCAGGTCCTCAAGTTGTTTAAACGGTCCATTTTCTTCACGGAATGCAATGATCGCTGCCGCTTTTGATGGGCCGATTCCTGATAACGTTTCAAAATCTGCCTGTGCTCCTTTATTTAATGAAATCTTTCCATCGCCTTTTGGGGACAAACTGCTATCCATTTCAAAATCCTCACCAATGCGTGGAACATAAATAACCATTTCATCCTCCACTCGCTGTGCTAAATTCACCTGATTGATGTTTGCATCTTCAGTAAATCCACCCGCCATCACTATAATGTCCTTAATTCTCATCCCATCCTCGGCCTTATATACATTTTCATTATGTACCGCTCCCTTGATATCAACAAGAATTACCTTAATCTCTTCCTCTGCATCAGTCTCTTCCTCAACGTTCGGTTCAAAGAGCAAATCCTCTTCTACCTCGTAAGGTTCTGCCCTTGTTCCATGATCAAAAATATTATAAAAGACAATAAAGATAACTAGACAGACTCCACAACATATACTAAATAACTTAATCTTTTTTTCTCTAAAATTCATGGTTTGGTCTCCTTTGTTTTTTTTTACTTTAAGTAAAATCATTCATAATTTTATTCGGGAAAACATATTGTTTTAGGAGAATAGTCTGTAAAGGAGGGACGAACTTGAATATAGGGTTTATTGGTACAGGAAATATGGGGAAAATTTTAATAGAGTCCTTTGTAGAATCTCTTGCTGTTCCGCCTTCAAAATTAACGATAACAAATCGAACCATTGAAAAAGCAATAGCCATTAAGAACTACATGCCAGATATCACAGTTGTAGCAACAAATGAAGAGGTTGTAAAAGGCTCTGATTTAATTTTCATTTGTGTAAAACCTTTGGAAATTCACCCCCTTTTACACCAATTATCTCCTTGCCTAACGAGTAGTAAATGTATCGTTTCAATTACGAGTCCGATTTCTGTTGAACAGCTCGAATCAATTGTAAACTGTCAGGTCGCACGTATTATTCCAAGTATTACAAATCGCGCACTAACAGGCGTATCCTTATTTACTTTTGGAAGTAGCATTAGCAGCAGATTTAAGGATTATTTGGAATTTCTTTTTGAGCAAATTTCTGCTCCGGTTCACATAAATAACGACATTACAAGAGTCGCTTCTGATATTGTAAGCTGCGGCCCTGCGTTTTTTACTTATCTTGTGAGAAAGTTTATTAATGCAGCAGTGAAGGAAACGAAAATTACAGAGGAGCAAGCAACAATTTTAGCTAGTGAAATGATTGTCGGAATGGGAAAATTGCTTGAAAAGGAAATATATACGTTGCCCACTCTCCAGGAAAAAGTATGTGTAAAAGGTGGTGTTACTGGGGAAGGCATTAAGGCAATGGAAGAAAATATCGGTGAGTTATTTGTAGAACTTTTTAGGAGTACCCATCGAAAATTTGATGAGGATATTTACGAAGTAAATAAACAATTTAACGAGACTCCATCTCGATAAATATACCATGTTCCTTCTTAAATAGGAATACTCATTTTTTCACGACAAATAAAACGAGGGCAGACATCGTCTGCCCATCTATTTTTTTGCGGTAAATAATATCCGTTCAGAAGTCTCCTGAACTGGGTTACTAAAATCTGCAAGCACATTAACTACTTTGAAACCTATTCTCTCAAGCCAATTTTGTAAAGTCTGAATCGGAAAGGTTCGCTGTTCATGAAATTCGTCAAATCTCGTATAATCATCAGAATGTTTATTTTTTACAAAAAACGATAATTCATGTTCTACACTGTGAGGATGTTCCCCCTCAAAACAATTCCAAATAAAACTAACCTCTTCATCACTGCTCACAAATGGCCCATCCATAAAAATGGAGTCCATTTTATAAACGGAATGGACATCAAACAAGAAAAGTCCATCGTGTTCCAATAGCTTGAAAACATTTTGAAAGGTTTTCTGCACATCTTCTTCAGTACGCAAATAATTAAGTGAATCACAGAAAATCACAATCACATCAAATGGATCTAACCCCGAGATTTCCACCATATCCTGTTGGTAAAACTCAATCTTCACTCCGGCTTCCATTGCTTTGTTATTCGCGACTGCCAGCATATCCTCAGAGAGATCTACCCCAACAACCTCAAAGCCTTCTTTTGCAAGTCGAATCGCAATTTCACCTGTTCCGCATCCAATATCAAGAACACGCAGTGGATGTTTTTTATTAAAGTGCGAAACTCTCTCTTTAAAGAACAAAATCCATTGCTCATAATCCACATCACGCATTAGTTCATCGTAGATATAGGCAAATTCTCCATAGCTCATAAACTCAGCACATCTTCTATTGTTTCAGTAGGCGCATCTCCCCACAGACGTTCTAAATTATAGTAGGTACGCTCGTCTTTATGAAATATGTGAGCAATTACATCTCCAAGATCAACAAGAACCCATCTTGCTTCGTCAAAGCCCTCAAGACGCTTGATTTGAATACCATTTTCATCGGCTTTGTCTTTGATTTCGCGTGCAATTGCTTGTACTTGTTTTTCAGAATTCCCATGACAGATTAAGAAATAATCGGCAACAAGGGATAGCCCCTTCATATTTAATGCTACAATATTTTCAGCGCGCTTATCGTCAGCAGCTTGAACTGCAAATGTTAAGATGTCTCTTTCATTCACCCTAGGATTCCCCCTTTTTATTTAAGATTAATGCATTATATGTTTGCAAAGTATCAGGATAAATGGCTTGATTTTTTTTTGCCAAAAACATGATCGTGTTTCTTAATGAATAGATGAGGGCTGTGTCTAAATCCTGTTTTGCGATTTCTCTAACTTCCTCTACACCCGGAAAATGTCTACCTGGCTCGATGTAATCTGCGACAAATATAACCTTTTCAAGCAGAGTCATTCTTTCACGTCCAGATGTATGGAAACGAATTGCATCAAGGATTTCTTCATCCTGAATCCCCACCTCTGTATTAACAAGGTAGGCTCCTACCGGCGCATGCCATAGTTCTGTATTATAAAATAATAAATCCTTCGGCATATGTTGGTCGATAATGATCTGCTTCATCTCTTCCTTTGATCTAAATTTCGCATAGTCATGGAAGATGGCAGCTGTTTCGGCCTTTTTCAAATCAGCATCATATCGTTTGGCCAGGTCAATGGCTGTCTCCATAACACCTAGTGTATGCTGATAGCGATGCTCCGTTAACTGTTCTTTAACAAGTTCTAGGGCCATATCACGTTCCATATAAATGCTTCTCCTCTATATAGTTTCGTACTTTTTCAGGAACTAAATACATTGTATTTCTATTTTCCCTCAGCCTTTTTCTAATCATCGAAGAGGATATATCTAATTGAGGAACATCTACTTCAACAATTGGATATTGAGTCGGAAAAGAATATCCTGGTCTTTTCACCCCAACAAACGTAATCAAATCGATGAGTTCATCAATTTTATGCCAATGCGGCAAATATTCGACCATGTCCCCACCAATAATAAAATAAAATTTTGTATCACGATATTGTTCACGTAACAATAGAATTGTGTCGTATGTATATGAGGGTCCTTCTCTATCCAGTTCAATAAGCTGTAATTTGAATTTTGGTTGGCCTGCAATGGCTAGAGAGAGCATTTCAACCCGCTCCTCATCAGTCACATAACTTTTCCGTTCTTTGTGTGGAGGTATACGATTTGGCATAAACCAAATCTCCGATAAGTTTAGCTGTGTTAATACCTCTGAAGCAATGAACAAATGACCAATATGGGGCGGATCAAATGTACCACCTATGATTCCGATATGGTTCATTTTTTCCCTCCTAGTCGGTCGAAAATGACGCATCAAATTTCTTGCGTACTTAGCTCCGAGAACATAGTGAACAACCAGTTATGCGCTTGCGTCTACTAGTATATTCACGATGTTAATTCCTTAGCGCAAGGGTGTTAGGAAGTAATCTCAAGCAGTTGCCTCGCTTCGGTACTCGGAAGCTCGCGCCGCCTTGAACTTCGGTCCTTTTCAACCTCCTTATTTGAATGCTTATTTGTTAGCCTTTGGTAGCTCCAATTGCTTGTTTTCTTTAGACTCTTTGTATAGTACAATTGTATTTCCAATGATTTGGACCAATTCAGCTTTTGCACCATTGCTCAGCTCTTGCGCTACCGTATCACGGTCATCCTCGCAGTTTTGAAGGACACTTACCTTTAATAGTTCACGAGCTTCTAACGCATCGCTGATTTGTTTAATCATGTTGTCATTTACCCCACCTTTTCCAACCTGAAAGATTGGATCTAAATGATGAGCTTTAGATCGCAAAAAGCGTTTTTGTTTACCTGTTAGCATGTCTTACCTCCTAATAGCTTTGTAACTAGTCTTTCCATTCTGTCCGTGTCTGGAAATATTCCTGTCCATTTTTCAAATGCTAAAGCACCCTGATAAACAAACATTCCAATTCCATTTTGCGTAATTGCACCACGTTTTGCTGCTTCATGCAAGAGTTTGGTTTCAAATGGATTATAAATGATATCACTTACGATAGTTTTTGGAGCCAAATTCTCCAGTCTAAGCGGAATTTCATCAACCTTAGGATGCATACCAACTGAAGTTGTATTGATTATGACTTTATATTTACCCAGAATACTCTCTGCTTCCGCAAAAGCGAGTGCATGCGAGTCAACCGCGAATTTGCAATCGTCAATAATGGCTTTTGCCCGGTCAATCGTGCGATTTACAATATCAATTCTTTTCACACCCATAGCTGCTAATGAAATAAATATCCCTCTAGCTGCACCACCGGCTCCGATTATCAATACATTTGAAGAACACAATTCCTCATTATTGATGACGCGATTTAATGAACGGATAAATCCATTTCCGTCCGTGTTATAGCCTACTAATTTCCCATTTTCATTTACAATCGTATTCACTGCACCGATATTCTTAGTAACCTCTTCAATTTCATCTAAATAGTCGATTACCTTTAATTTATGTGGAATTGTTACGTTAATGCCTGATACCCCGAGTGCCCTTATTCCTTCAATTGCGGCTTTCACCTGGTCCTGTTCCACATGGAAAGCATGGTATCTAGCATTAAGCTTATAATGTTCAAAAATATCATTGTGCATCATCGGTGACATCGAATGTGAAATGGGACTTCCAATTACCCCATATACCTTTTCCATTTCCTCACCCATTACCATTAAGATTACTACTTTTTTGTTAAATTAATGATTTTCTTATCATAACCCCAACGCCCTTTGGAACATGAGCTACTACCTTCGTATGTGGTTCATTAATCGTTACCCAACCCAGTCCTGAGAAAACAATATCTGTTTTCGCTTCTTTGATCATGAATTCATGGGCAACCAGTGGCGGAAAATCATTTAATTCATGTTTACCAGGAGGCTGTAAGAGCTCACCCTGATGTTTCTCATATAATTCATCAGCATTTTCTAGTTTTGTGCGATGGATATTTAACAAATTTGAGAAATGACAAACGAAAGACTGTCTGCCACCACTTATAAAATCAAACCTTGCTAAGCCACCAAAAAACAAGGTTTGTGCTTCATTTAACTGAAAGACTTTCGGTTTAATTTCTTTCTTAGGTGTAATAACTTTTAAGTCTTGTTTTGATACAAAGTGTGCCATTTGGTGATGATTGATTATTCCTGGAGTATCAAATAAGGAATGCTCCTCATCAAGAGGAATATCAATAATATCTAATGTTGTACCTGGGAAGTGAGAAGTAGTGATGATGTCCTCTTTCTCTCCACTAAATTCCTTAATCAGACGATTAATGAATGTAGACTTTCCGACATTCGTACATCCTACTACGTATACATCTTTTCCAGAGCGATAATGCTCAATTGCCTCAGCTACCTCCTTGATGCCTGTACCTTTTTCTGCACTGATTAAAAAGACATCTACCGGTTTTAAGCCAAGTTCTCGAGATGATTCTTTCATCCAGTTTACTAGTTTTTTTGGTTTTACCGATTTCGGTAGCAAATCCACTTTATTACCTACTAATAGTATATTATTGTTCCCCACAAAACGATGAAGACCTGGTAACCAACTGCCATTAAAGTCGAATATATCAACAATCTTTACGATTAATGCATTAGTAGAGCCTATTCCGTGTAGGATTTTTAAAAAGTCATCATCGGTTAAGGATACATCTTGTACTTCATTATAATGCTTTAATTTAAAGCAGCGTTGGCATATGACTTTATCCTTCTCTAAAGCAGATGTTGGTGCATATCCTAATTTTGTTTCGTCAGCTGTTTGGATTTCTACTCCACAGCCAATACAGCTAATCTTCTCTTGTTCCACTCTATTTAATCCTCCCAATAAAGCATTCCACGACGCTTCATCCAAGTTAATATTCTTCTTTCGACTAGGCGGTTAAATTTTGTAAAGAAACCGTCCGTTTGGGCAACTGGAACAACAAGAATAGTATGCATGCCACTCCTGTTCCCACCAAAGACATCTGTTAGAAGTTGGTCACCGATTACAACAACCTCCTCCTTTTGTAGACCCATTTCCTTTACTGCGCGCTTAAAAGCACGTACTAATGGTTTTCTCGCCTCAAAAATAAATGGAATACCTAGTGGATCTGCAAATTCTTTTACCCGTTTTTCATTATTATTTGAGACAATTGTGACGGTAATACCTTGCTCCTTAATTTCCTTAAACCATTCAACAAGTTCTGGAGTTGCACTTGGGCGATCCCATTCTACCAACGTATTATCTAAATCGGTAATGACACCTTTGATGCCTAGTTCTTTTAATTTGCTTGGTGAAACCTCAAAAACTGATTTCACATGTTCATTTGGTAAAAAAACATTTAACAATTTGTTACACCTCTCTCGGACTACCCTTTTTATACCCATCCTATCATAACGAATTAATATGATTTCCACAAAGCAAAAAGATGACAAAATGCATGATAATCTTTCATTTTTTATACAAAAAATAAAAAGTTTTCGACAAAAGTCAGTAAATTTCAACACCTGTGGATAATCTTATACACATTTTACACAGCGATATACATAGATTTCCAAATTTTATAAACAAAATACCCACAGGTTATCCACTATTTCCTGTGGATAACAGAACGGTTGTTCTATTATTTTTTTCGTGATAGAGTAATTTTAACAACAACGAATAACATAATAGTATATGCAACATGAGAAACTTTAGAACATATTACATGTAATTAATTTAGGAGGTGAATGGCCAACTATTGGCAGTTGATATGAAAAAATTATCAGATGACTTGTTAGTTGAATCTTATTTTAAAGCAATAAAATTAAAGCTAAGTCCTGATTTTATTCACCTTATTGAAACTGAGATTATGCGCAGATCATTGGGACATAAAATTAAAAATATATCATAATTCATTTAATTAAAGAGCCATTTAACGGCTCTTTTTTTCTTTATCATTAATTATCCCTAATACTTCACCTACTTTAATATCCGTCAAAGCATTAATTTTAGGGTTAAGCATAAAACTGTCTTTTTCAAATAACAATATGACGGTTGAGCCAAATGAAAAGTACGCAATTTCTTCCCCTTTTTCCACAGTATCACTTGTATATGTAGTTTCTATACTATTTACAAACATTGCACCTACCTTAACCATTGCAACATATGTATCTTTGCCCTTTATTTCTGTGATTTTTCTAAAATTCTTGGATAAAGGATCTCTACCATATTTTAACCCCAGTCGATTAACCGGATACGATTTCCGGCCTAATGCCCATTGTTTCGTAACGACCCCAGTTATTGGACTATGAATTCGGTGATAGTGGCTTGGGCTTAAATAAAGAATAAGGAAGGTACCACCTATGTATTTTGAAAGGGACTCTTCATCACCTAGCATTTCGGCAACCTGGTAGTGTTTACCCTTTACAATCATTTCTTTTGAAGCGGTAATAATCCCCGTTTCTTCAATGACAGCATCAACAGGACTAATAACCGTATTTTCGGTCTGATCGATTTCCCTACTTCCTTTTCTAAGCCGTCTTACAAAAAGGTCATGTAGGGTTGAGAACTCTGTCAAGTTTTTTTCCATTTCGGCTTGGTTAATATTGTATATTTTCGCATAACTCGGAATAAGTATAGCACTAACTCTTGATTGTGAAAATTTTTTTAAAATCGCCGATGAAAAACGATGATTTGTTAATTCTATAAAAAAGCGATAAAGCCATTTTTGCAAACCCAATTCCTCCTAGGATGTAACAATTCTCTTTACAAAAGCAAAATGGAACGAATAAAATAAGATTAATAAAGTAATACTATACCATTTTATTGATTTTTGGTCCTTTTTACAAAGACTTTTCCAAGAAAGGAGTGATGAGATGTTTTTATTAGATTATTTAGATTCAACTTTAAAAAAGCTTAAAGCACACACCGCTAATATTCTTACTTTAATTAACTTAAGCTTAGGTGGTTTTTCAATATTATTTATTCTTAAAAACGAATTAAATTTAGGATTATTATTGATCTTTTTAGCCGCTCTTGCTGATCGATTTGATGGAATGGTAGCAAGAAAATTTCAAATTGAATCAGAGCTTGGAAAACAGCTTGACTCGATGTGTGATATTATTTCATTTGGAGTCGCACCTGCACTTTTATTATACCAAGGAATTATTCATGAATTCGGAGCACCGGGAATGTTTTTCACCGTTTTTTATATCGGATGCGGCGCATTTCGATTAGCAAAATTTAATATTAGCGACAATAAAGGCTTCTTCATTGGCTTACCAATTACAGCTGCAGGCTGTCTTTTGACATTAAGCTTCTTAGCAATCCCTTATGTTTCTCCTCAATTTTTTATTTACCTCATGATTATCCTGTCCTTCCTGATGGTTGGTACATTTAAATTAAGGAAAGTTTAATTCAAATCCAAAAACACCTATCCACTTTTAACAGCAGATAGGTGTTTTTTCTTTTCTGGCTCCAGGCACCAAAGGATTCTATTGCCTAAGGCCATGCAGATTTTGCTTTTCTAATTACTTGGTCAGTTCTAAAAATTCCTCGACATCTTTTATCGAAAGTTTTACTGCTTTTTCCCAGAAGTCGCGCTTCGTCAAATCAACACCTAAGTGCTTTGCAGCAAGGTCTTCTACTTTCATGCTTGCTGTATCCTTTAACAGTGCAATGTACTTCTCTTCATAATCTGTTCCCTCTTCTAATGCCTTTGCATAAATACCTAAAGAGAATAAATAGCCAAATGTATATGGGAAGTTATAAAAAGGTACTCCAGTTATATAGAAATGCATTTTTGACGCCCAGAATTGTGGATGGTATTCCTCTAGTGCGCCACAGTATGCTTCCTTCTGCGCTTCAAGCATAAGTTCATTAAGACGATCTGTGCTTACAATACCCTGTTTGCGTTCTTCATAGAATCTTGTTTCAAATAAGAACCGAGCATGAATATTCATATAAAACGCAACACTTCTCTGGATTTTATCCTCTAGAAGAGCGAGCTTTTCATCTTCTGATTTTGCATTTTTTACAGATGCATCCGCGACAATCATTTCTGCGAACGTGGATGCAGTTTCTGCAACGTTCATTGCATAACTACGATTTAACGTGTGAACCCCTGCCATAGCATGCTGATGAAATGCATGGCCCAGCTCATGGGCAAGCGTTGATACATTAGATGGTGTTCCTGAGAACGTCATAAAGATTCTAGATTGATTGCTTTCAGGGAAACTTGTGCAAAACCCGCCTGGTCGTTTACCAGGACGATCTTCAGCTTCAATCCAGCTATCTTCAAATGCTTTTTGGGTAAATTCAGTAAGCTCAGATCCAAACTTACTAAATTGGTCTAATATAAATTCGGCACCTTCTTGATAGGAGACCTTTGATTCAGTTTGTCCTACTGGTGCATCCAAATCATACCAACTAAGTTTATTTAGACCTAATACCTTTGCTTTACGGTTCAAATACTCAACAAATGGAGCTTTGTATTCCGTAATAACGGACCACATGGTTTCAAGCGTTTCCTTAGACATTCTGTTTATATCTAACGGTTCTTGGAGAACATTTTCCCACCCTCGTGCTTTATACACATTTAAACGGAACCCGCCAAGATGATTCAACGACTCTCCAATATAATCTGAATGTTCAGCCCAAGCTTTTTCCCATTGCTCAAACATCGTCTTGCGGACATTACGGTCAGAGCTTGAAAATTTGTTAAATGCTTGTCCAACAGAAAGTTGTTTTTCTTCTCCATTTTCCTTAAATGGAACTTTGATGTTTCCAACTACCATATTATAAAGCTGTCCCCAAGCGTGATATCCATCAACACCTAAGGCATTAATAAGATTTTCTTGCTCAAGTGATAGCTTTTCTTTTGCTCTCATTCTTCTATCTTCTAATACATACGATAGCTCATTTAATGGCTCCTCTGATAAACGCTTATTCCAAACTGTTTCCTCAATTGCAACCAGCTTTTGATCAAATGCAGTAAGTACCGATTGAAGTTGTGCACTTAACTGTGTTGTTTTGCCTTGTAAAAGAGTAGCGCCTCGATCTGTAGTATCTTGTGCTGTCAAACAGCTAACAAAGGCACCCGCTTGGCGAAGTTTTTTAAAAGATGATTGGAAAGCATTTAGTATGTTTAATAATTCTTCTTTATCTTTCTCATTTGTTGGTACTTGAAAAGCGTCAACTAAAGCATCGAATTCTGAAAGTTCATTATGTAGCGCTTGCAAGAAGGAGTGAAATGCAGGTGAACTGCTCCCCCCTTCGAAAAATACGTCTAAATCCCATTTTAATTCATATGTACTCGTGCTCATATTTGTTTCTCCCTTCTAATTACTTAGTCTCCCTAAATAATTTATATGATTCATTATAAATGGATTTTTAAAAAATTTCTATCATTTCGGGAAGTTTTTGACTTTCTCACCCGTTTTACACTCTTTGAATGAAATTTTACCTTTGGTGGTAAACTTAGGAAAAATCCGGAGTTGTTTGTAATGAAGAAGAATTTAATTCAAAACTATATAGAAAAGTTTAAAAACGATAAACTAGACCCCGAACAATATCCGGAAGTATCTGCTGCAGAAGATATTCAAATTAAAAAACAGGAAATTAATCAAGATCTTCAGATCAATATTTCAACATTAAAAATAATCTATTCAATACCTGAAAACAATGATGTAAAAATACATAGTTTTACGATTGGTGGATTATATAAAAAAGCAGCTCTTTTGTTTATTTCAACCATTACTGATATAGACTTGATTAACAATCACATTCTCGAACCTTTGCTTAACAATCAAAGTCCATCTAAGGAAATACAGAACCTTATAGAGGTCCAATCATTTTCAATGGTAAACAAAATTCAAGATATTGTTAACGGTGCAAATCAAGGGAATGCAGTATTACTAATTGATGGTAAACCTCATTCATTTATAATCGGTACCTCTGATTTTCAAAGTAGGTCCGTTGAAAAAGCCGAAAATGAAATTGTCATTAAGGGCCCAAAGGAGGCTTTTAACGAAAAGGTAGATACAAATATATCACTAATTCGAAAAAAGATTAGAAGTGAAAACTTAATCGTAGAGCAATCTACTATATCTAAACGATCTAATAATGAACTTTATATTCTATATATCAAGGATCTCGCAAACGACAAAATGGTCAAAAATATAAAAGAGAGAGTAAATGCATTGGATGTCGATGCAATCCAAAACCTTTCACTATTAGAACAATATATTGAAGAAAGACCGAAATCAATCTTCCCTAGTCTTTTGTATACTGAAAGACCTGATCGTGCGTCTTCATTTTTAGAAGACGGATATATCGTGTTATTAATGAATAACTCACCTGCTGCATTAATATTGCCTGCAACATTTTGGTCTTTTATTCATAATCCTGAAGATCATTATTTACGATTTCTTTATGGTAATTTCATCCGCGTATTACGTGTATGTGCATTGTTTATTACTCTTTTCGCTTCAGCTATTTATGTATCAGTAACGAATTACCATTCAGAAATGGTCCCCACTGATCTTTTATTAGCTATCTCTGCAACTCGTGAAAAAGTTCCTTTCCCTGCACTTGTAGAGATATTAATGATGGAAATAGCTTTCGAACTTATTCGAGAAGCAGGACTTCGAGTCCCTAATCCTATTGGACCGACAATTGGTATTGTTGGGGCACTTATTTTAGGTCAGGCAGCTGTACAGGCGAACATTGTTAGCCCGATTGTAGTTATTGTTGTTGCATTAAGTGGTCTTTGTTCATTTACACTAAGTGATGTAAGCATGAATTTTGCGATAAGAATTATACGTTTCATTATTATTCTTTCTGCTGGCCTATTTGGTATTTTTGGTATGACTGCTTTGTTTACTGTTGGGATGTTTTATATGGTTTCCTTAAAATCTTTTGGTGTTCCGTACTTATCTCCAATGTCACCAAAATACCTTTCATCTAAGGATACAATCATCAGACAGATTTTAAAGAGTGAAAGAATTCGTCCAGGTTATCTAAAGCCAAAAGACGTCATAAAAAAAGCTGAGGAATAAAAAAATGGAGCAATCTAAAGGTAAAATCGGAATAAGAGAATTTGTTGCTATGGTAATCTTGGTTGTTGGTGTAAAGCTTTCTGATGATACCCCAGCCATTTTCGTAAACTATCTTAGTAACGCCTTATGGATGGCACCTATTATTATTGGGTTATTTTCTATTATTCCAATTTTTTTAACATTAAAAGTCATAACAGCCTACAAAAATAAAAATTTACATGACGTTATTATTCATCTATTTGGAAAATTTTTAGGAACCTTTCTTTCCTGTATTCTGGTCCTTTCGGGTCTTACTGGGCTCACTTTGGACTCTGCCATTTATGTTGATATTATTGGGACAATGTATTTTACAGAGACACCTATCTTAATCATTTATACTGTGCTAATGGCTGTTTGTGCTTATGGCGCAAACAAGGGCCTTGAACATATTGGAAGTGTTTCATGGCTAGTACTTTTCTATATAAAATTTTCACTGCTCATCGCCTTAATTTTATCGCTAAAAGAAAGTAGCTCTTCTTTCTTGTTTCCATTTTTCGGACCAGGGATTGTTGAAGTAGTAAAAAAGAGTACAACCCATGTATCTATTTTTGTAGAATTCTTTTATTTAGGATTAATTGCTCCCTACCTTGTATCAGCAAAAGCCTATAAAAAAGGAACCTGGATTGCATTTTCTATTGTGATTATTGAGATTACTATTTCATTTATCATCTATTTACTTGTTTTCGATTATGAGGGATTAAAAATGATTGATTATCCTTATCAAGAATTAATACGCTTAATTAGGGTAGGATTTTTAACAAATATTGAAACTTTTTTCTTTCCATTTTGGATAATTGCCTCATTTATTCGTTTTACAGTCTATTTATATTTAATTGCCATATTTATCGGTGGTATATGTAATATTAAAAATTTTGAATATCTAACACCCATTATAGCAACAATCGTTGTTATTTTCGGGATTGCACCAGAGGCGCCTACCTTCACAATCTTTAAGATAAGAGAAAATCTGATTAACATTCTGAGCCCTATGTTTCTTTTGCTTCCTTGTGTCATGTGGATAGTTGCAAAACTTAGAGGGGATTTGAAACATGAAAAAACAAGCCAAAAAAATTAGGCCATTCTTAATACTATTTACTTTATTGATGTTAGTCGGCTGCTGGGATATGGAGGAGATTGATCAAAGAGCTTATGTCCTTGGAATTGGTCTTGATAAAACAGATGTAAAAGGATTTATAAAAATCACTTATCTAATATCTAATCCAGAAGCTGGTTCAACGCAAGAAGGTGGAGGCTCAAGTGAACCAACACATGAAACAATTACATTCAATGCTTCAGATTTTATTCAATCACAAAATATCGCTAACGCTGTTATAGCGAAAGCTATTACATACGACATTTTAGACTTCTTTATTGTTTCAGAGGAGCTTGCAAAAGATAAAGATTTTGTTCGCTGGATGTATGATGCAACCAAGGACCGTGAAATTAGACGTGATTCAAAAATCATAGTTACGAAGGAAGAGGCAAAGACTTTTATTGATCAAAACAAACCAAAGCTTGAAACAAGAAGACATGAATATTTTGAGACAATGTTCGACCATGCAACCGAAATTGGATTTATTCCAAATTCTCAGATACACAATTTTTTTAGAATAACAGAAGCAGATGCAGATTTATTTATTTCTGCCTATGCTACGACTGAGCAAGACAAAGTGACTGCCAAAAAAAACATCGATGCAAACTTCATAGCTGGAAACTTAAATGTAACTGGTGATACTAACCCAGCCCAATTTCTTGGTTCTGCAGTCTTTAAAGAGGGACAAATGATTGGAAAATTATCAGTGGAGGAGACAAGGTTAACTCAATTGCTTAACAAAGAAGCAACTAACCCTAGCTTTTTGGTTTCTTTCCCAGACCCTTTTAAGAAAAATTATTTTATTACATCACGCTTTATTCAAATAAACTCCCCTCAAATAACTATGGATGTATCAAAGCAAGCACCAAAAATCATGGTGAATCTACCTCTCCAAGCAAAAATTTTAACAGACCATAGTATGGTGAGCTATTCAGATAATGAGCAAAAAAGGAGCGAATTAAAGGATCACATCAAAAAAGGTTTTGAACAAAGAATTAATAATCTTCTTAAACGTACGCAGGAGGAATTCAAAGCTGACCTCTTTGGCTTTTCCCTAGAAGCTAGAAAACATTTTTTAACTATCCCAGAATGGGAGGATTATGATTGGATGAAATCCTATCCTGAAGCAGATATTAGCGTTAAAGTCGATATCACCTTTTCTGAATTTGGGCGTCAGTCGGAATTACCAAGTTATGAAAGGATAAGAGATTAAGGTATGAATGCATTTATTTATTTGATGATGACTATTACCACTCTCTATGCAGTCGGGTTTTCCATTTCTCTTTGGAAAGATAAAAATAAACCTGGTTCCATCGTTGTTTTTGGATTTGCTTTGATCATTGCAATCGCACCATTTTTTACTATTATAAAGTAACTCGAAATTTTTAAGGCTGATGGAGTATAAAAGTTCTTCTTTTGTACTATCCTCAGCTTTTTTACATTGGACAGACACAAGGAAGCATCTTTCTACATAACATTAAGTAAATGGGCAAACGCCTAGGGTAGTAGTGTAATGGATATGGATACATACACTACGATATATGTGGAGGTGAGCGAATGTCTGGACTTTTAGCAGCATTAGGTTATTTTGTAAAAGAATTATTATTTTTAGTATCCTATGTTAAAAACAATGCTTTTCCTCAACCGTTATCTTCTTCTGATGAGAAGAAATACTTACAATTGTTGGCCGAGGGAAATGAACATGCTCGGAATGTGTTAATTGAACATAATCTACGGTTAGTCGCTCATATAGTAAAAAAATTCGAAAACACAGGTGAGGACACAGAGGATCTCATATCAATTGGGACTATCGGTTTGATTAAGGCAATCGAAAGCTATTCACAAGGAAAAGGAACGAAACTTGCAACGTATGCCGCGCGTTGTATAGAAAATGAGATTTTAATGCATTTGCGAGCCCTAAAAAAGACAAAAAAGGATGTTTCTCTTCATGATCCAATCGGCCAGGATAAAGAAGGAAATGAAATTAGTCTAATTGATGTGTTAAAATCTGAAACGGAAGATGTGATTGAAACCATCCAATTAAATATGGAGCTTGAGAAGATTAAAGAATACATTGATGTCCTTGATGACCGGGAAAAGGAAGTAATTGTGGGCAGGTTCGGACTTGATTTAAAGAAGGAAAAAACCCAGCGTGAAATTGCTAAAGAACTTGGTATCTCAAGAAGCTATGTATCGCGGATTGAAAAGCGTGCATTAATGAAAATGTTCCATGAATTTTATCGCGCAGAAAAAGAAAAAAGAAGGACATAAAGTATAAGTGGACTGCAGGCTATGCAGTCCACTTTTTTTCTAATTTTTTATAGTTCTACACTTACCTCTGTTCCAATAACAATGGCAATAACAGCTGTAATAACAACTCCCATAACGATCATAAACATATTTATCAACCTCCATAAAGGATGTACTTCTTACTTTTACTTTATCACTTAGGAACTGTGTAAACGTTATCCACTTTTGAACATTGTGTTAAAGAAATTTGACAAAATTAAGTCGGCAAAAAGGAGCGCCTCGTATGGCGCTCCTTTCAATTTATTGTTTATCTTTCTTTGAAAATAAAATGGTAAAAATCAGCACATGTACCGAAAGCATTCGAAACTCCTCCTATGATTTTAGTACGTTAGGTGGAATCCTTCTCCACAGATAACCAAGCTATAATCGGAAAATTTCTCATTAACATTTTACATTCCCCTTTCCTTTTCTTATTTTTGGTTGATTAAAATAAGCGTATCATTAAATATTGGCGTTCCTTCATTTCTTCCATATGTTTATTGACTTTTTCTTCATGTACATATTCCTCGATAGACTTTTCACGTTTTGAAATTGAGATTGTTAAGAAAAATAGATTGATGGTCATTATTTGCTCACCTCCTTTGTTCGTTAGCTTTACATTTAAAAACTTGTGTAGGAAAAATTGACACAAAAAGGCCACAGGTATACGAGTCCTGTGGCGTTATAGGCATAATAAAGCCACAGGCGTACTATTCCACCTGTGGCATGATTAACGTATCAATAAAATTAAAAATTAATCACCGGTTTGGTCGAATAGATTGTTTCATATGAAGTTGTAATATTTGTCATCGTCACTTTTACTTTCATCATTTTACTCGACCTCCTTTTGTCATTAATTTTTTCCTACTGTGGTAATTATAACCAATTAAGGTGCACATGTAAACACTTTTTTTGCAAAAAAATTCCTTCACCAAAAATTTAGGTGAAGGACTATTATTCTTCGAGACGTTTTTTATATTTAATCACTAATATAAAAAATGTAAATGACAAGCTTAATAGAATGAGTGTAGAACCCATCATTGTATATAGTTGAAACGGAGAACGTCCCTCCGGAATGATAACACCGATATATAAAAATACACTTAATACAAGAAGGATGTAACCGAAGTTTGTGTAGTCTTTGACTTTAGTACGCAGGTTCTTCATTTGTTTATTTTGTTCCATCATGTATCCACCTACCAATTTATTAAACTTCTACCCTATAATATCATAGCTTGATAGGTTGTAACGGATGTAAATATTAGCAGTTGAATCACTGAAAAAAACCTCTAACCCATAAATGGGCCAGAGGTTTTTTTTTATCGCAAGCCTTGTTCTAGGTCTTCGATTAAGTCTTCAACATCTTCTAATCCAACAGAAATACGTACTAGCCCATCTCCAATGCCTAATTCCGCACGGCGATCTGCCGGGATGGAGGCATGGGTCATTTTAGCTGGCACAGAAATCAAACTTTCAACTGCACCTAAACTTTCCGCTAAGGTAAAGTATTTAACTTTACTTAATAGCTTATCTGCATTTTCTTCACTGCCAACATCAAAGGAAACCATTCCACCAAATCCTTTTGCTTGTTCTTTAGCAATGGCGTGATTTGGATGTGTTTCAATCCCTGGATAGTATACTTTATTAACCGCTGGATGGTCTTGAAGAAACTCGACTATTTTCTTCGTATTTTCCTCATGCTCTTCCATCCTTACTCCAAGTGTACGAATTCCACGAATTAATAACCAGGAATCCTGGGGACCAAGAACCCCTCCAGTTGAATTTTGAACGAAATGTAATTCTTCACCCAGCTTAGCAGAGTTAACTACTGCAAGACCAGCTACTACATCGCTATGACCACCAATATATTTGGTAGCACTGTGTAAAACAATATCAGCACCAAGAGCAATTGGTGTTTGCCAATACGGTGTGCTAAACGTGTTATCAACGATAGTTAAGAGGTTATGTTTCTTTGCAATTTCTGAGGCCCCTTTAATATCGGTAATTTTTAATAAAGGATTTGTCGGAGATTCGATATAAATTGCTTTAGTATTTTCACGAATTTCACCTTCAATATTGTCCAGATCACTCGTATCAACAAAGGTTGAATCAATACCTAGTCGGTTAAGTACCTTTGTCATTATGCGATATGTTCCACCGTATACATCGTCTGTTAAAATGACATGGTCTCCGCTGTTAAATAACATCATTACGGCTGTAATCGCAGCCATACCAGAGCCAAATGCAAACCCTCTTTCTCCACCCTCAATATCCTTAATTAATTCTTCTAGTGCATGTCTGGTTGGATTTCCAGTTCTTGAATATTCAAAGCCTTTATGGCCTCCAATTCCTTCTTGTTTATATGTGCTAACCTGGTAGATAGGCGTATTAACCGCACCTGTCTGTGGATCCTCGCCAACTCCTCCATGAATAAGCATCGTTTTACGTTTCATCGTTAAATCCCTCCTTGATATATTTTTTTACTTAAATAGCGTTCACTACTATCAGGAAAAATGACTAGGATATGTGATCCTGGCTGTGCCTTTTCTGACTCTACAAGAGCGGCATGAAGGGCCGCCCCTGAAGAACTGCCGACAAGAAGCCCCTCCGAACGTGCTATTTCTTTCACTCGTCGGAACGCATCTTCATCAGATACAGTATGAATCGAGTCAAAATAGGATGTATCCATATAGCCTGGAAGAAATTCCATGCCAATACCTTCTGTTTTATGTGGACCTGATTCACCACCATTTAAGATTGAGCCCTCTGGTTCAACGATCACGGTCTTTATGGACTGTTTCTTTTCCTTTAAATACTTCGCAGTCCCCATAAAAGTACCACCAGTACCTGCTCCCGCTACGAAAATATCTAATTGTCCTTCAAGCTGTTGCCAAATCTCGGGTCCAATTGTTTTATAGTAGGTTTCAGGGTTCGCTGGGTTTGCGAATTGCTGTGGACAATAGGAATTTGGAATTTCATTAAGAAGCTCTTTTGCCTTTTCAATCGCACCAGTCATACCTGCCTCTGTTGGAGTATTGACGATAGTGGCACCTAATGCCTTCATCAACTCTTGTTTTTCAACTGAGAACTTTTCAGGAACACAAAGAATCACATTTACATTACGATTGATTGCAGCAAGTGCAAGTCCAATCCCAGTATTGCCGGCAGTAGGCTCAATAATCGTTCCTCCTTCAGTTAACTGACCTGTAGCAAAAGCTTCTTGAAGAAGTTCAACTCCTAAACGATCTTTTATACTCCCGCCCGGATTAAAGAATTCGAGCTTTGCAAAAAGACGAACACCATTAGCTAATGGAAATTTCGTAATCTCAACAATCGGGGTATTTCCGATAAGCCCGTGAACATTTTGATACACTTGCATGTTAATTCACTCCGTTTTAATCAAATTCGCCTTGACGAATTCGCGCCCAGATTTTAGGTCCACAGAAGTGGGTCATAAAGACGTTGCCACATGAAGTGGCGTTCTTAGTCTTTGATCTTACTGCTCGAAAATCTTCCATTGAAAATCTGTGGCATCCGCCGGAGGCATAACTATATTCAGCCTGTTGCTTACTCTATTCAATATTGTAAAAATCATTATGGTCAAAAATCTAAGTTATCCTGAATAAAGTTATAAAGACTTATTAATCTGTTCTACTATTTTTTCAACCACGTTTGATGAATGTGCTGCTGCCGTTTCGAGGAATTGTTCAAACGATACATCAGACTCTTTACCTGCGATATCCGATAAAGCACGGATTACTACAAATGGTACTTTAAATTGGTGGCAAACTTGAGCTACTGCCGCTGCTTCCATCTCTACAGCATATAGATCACCAAACTTTTGACTTACAAATGAAACTCGCTCTGGATCATTCATGAAGGAGTCACCTGTTGCAATCAATCCTGTCACAACCTGTATATCTGTGATTCCTTCAGCACTTTTTTCGGCTAATTCGATTAGCTTTTCATCTGCTTTAAATGCAGCAGGCAATCCAGGAACTTGCCCATATTCATAGTTAAAAGCAGTTACATCCACATCATGATGTCTTACCTCTGAAGAAATGACGATATCTCCTACATTAAGCGTTTTTAAATGACCACCTGCAGAGCCTGTATTTACAACATAATCTGGGTTAAATTGCTGTAATAAAATAGTTGTAGATATAGCAGCATTAACTTTCCCAATTCCTGATTTTAATAAAATAACATCATACCCATTCAGCGTCCCGGTATAAAAAACACTTTCAGCAACTGTGGTTTCCTGTCTATTCTCAATTTTCTCTCTTAAAATTGCTACTTCTTCATCCATTGCTCCGATAATTGCTATCTTCATTCGTACGTATCACCTTTCGTATTTACTGTTTCGTTGCCTCCATGACCCAAACAAAATGATTAAACCGTGTAAAAACAACAGTAAAGCCATTTTGCTCTGCAATTTCACGTAATACCGGAATGGTCGTGTAATATTCCGTCTCTAGATCTTTTGCAAGGTTATGAAAGCCATTTTGTTTTGCGGAATGAATCGTCATTGTATATTCTTGTTTATTCTCAAACATTGTATCCGCAAACACTATTTTACCACCTTTTTCAAGCAAGTTGCTATATTGTGAAATAGCTTGTTTTTTCTCGGTATCAGTTAAGTGGTGAAATGCATACGTACTTACAATAGTATCAATCTGAGCAGTTGGCCTATTGAAAACAATAAAGTCCCCATCCTCTATTTCAAAAGCAAAGTTATGAAGCTTTTCTAATGCAATTTCCCGCATCGGCTTTGATGGTTCCACTCCATACACTTTTTTATTATTGTTAAGTAATTTTTGAGTGAGATTTCCTGTGCCAACACCAAACTCCAAAACGGCATGGCCAGATTTTTGTACAACATCATTTAAAATGTCATCATATCGTGAAAACACTTCTTTATATTCCACATCATGACCGGTTACAGTTGAATCATAAGATTCCGCCCAACCTTCAAAAACATCTAAAAATTCTCGTCCCATTTTTCTCACTCTCCGCAATTAGTTATTATTCCTATAAGTATAGTATGAATTAAACAATGAATTGTTCTAAATTTAACATATTATACTGCTATTATCAATTATTAGTTGAGAAAATGGCACAAAAAAACGCAGGAATATCCTGCGTATACTTAATCTTCATCTGATTCATGTTCGTCTTCATCAGGTTCTGAAGTTTTATAGTTTTTATAGGTTTCACTGTCATTTTCTTTTAATTCTTCAATTTTAGTTGGTTTCCAGCCTTCGTTAGGAACCCAATCTAAATATACTTTAAGTACTTGTTTTGTAGTTTTTGATGAAACCGTAGCAGTAATCGAATTTCCACCGTTTCTGCCAAGCCACCACACAACCATATCTGAGCGGTCAAAGCCAGTGGCATAACTTGTAGCCATTTCCATTTCGTTGCGGTCAACTGAATCAGGAGTGAAGTTCGTTGTATGTGGTTCTGCTTGTTCAGTACCGACAGGCTTCCATGCAGAATTAACGATTGTTTTCACAATATTTGATTCAGGATCACCTTCTGTAATCACTTCAGATTCTTCCGATTCTGTTGTTTTTTGCTCTTCATTTTCTTCAGGCGTTTCTTCTTTGTTGTCTTCCTTCGTTTGTTCATTTGTTTCGCCAGAAGTTTTCTCTGCTTCATTCTCTTTATTGTCTGAAGGATCTGAAGCAGCTTTTCCATTATCATTTGCCGGTTGGTTTGTCTGTTTGGAAGCTACTGAATCATCAACATTTTTATCACCAAAAATTAATTTTCCTCCAAAAAAGACAATCATAACAACCACAAGGACAATTAAAATATTTAAAATTCGATTTACCTTTTTTCTTTTCGCTCTTCTTTCAGATCGAGGCCCTTCATTCAGTTTGTTTATCTCATACCCCATATAATAGTACCTCCTAAAAACGACTATTAATCAGTAAACTATCTTCTTATTCTAGCATGTGTGAAAGAAAGGTTGAAGACATTTCTTTATCAGTCGCTTTGATTGGTACCTTTTTCCTGTTCCAATTGATATATCCCTTGTACAATTTCATAAAAAACAGTATTGGTTACAGATTTTGATCCTGGCTGTTCTAAATCGACGACGACAAGCGCGTACTTTGGTTTTTCAAATGGAAAATAACCTGCAAACCATTTGTTTACAAGGACTGCATCACCTTGTTTTTTTCCTGTCTCAGCAGTACCAGATTTTCCGGCTACAGTATAGGGAAGTTGTACGAACCTTTGTCCCGTTCCGGATAAAACCACTCCCCTTAATAATTCTTGAAGTTTACTTGCCGTATAAGGAGCGATTTTTGGTCCGTCCATATCCTGTTTCGAAAATGAGAATAGAGTTGTTCCGTTTTTATATAATACATCACTAACTGTACGAACTTCCTTTTTGGATCCGCCACGAGCAATAGTTGCCATCATATTTGCAATTCCCAATGGAGTTACTCTAACATCCTTTTGGCCAATTGCTGTTTGCGCAACTGCTTTTGCTACTTTTTTGTCACGTTCATCCGTCCAAATTCGACCATTGTATTCATTTGGTAGCTGCTTAAAATCTTGAAATCGGAATACATCCCCATTCCAACCAACTGGTCCAAGTAAACCAAGCATTTCTGAATACTGTTCAATCACGTTTTGGTCTTTTTGTATTAATTCTTGCGCTAGCTTAGCAAAGGTGAAATTACAGCTTTTTGCAAAGCTATCCTGAAAGTTCAGCATACCATGTGGGTATTCGGCTCGCCCTTCTCCGTACAAATCTTGGTCACAATTAAACATTCGATCGTTTGAGATTTGTTGATTTTCAATTGTAGCTGCGGCTATGACTGTCTTAAACACAGAACCAGGGAATTGTGGCATAATCATTTGATTTTCAGCAGAACCATCCCTAAATGGGTTTGATGAATTTATATCTGGTTTGCTCACCATAGCAAGTAAATCGTTAGATTCAATATCAAGAAGAACAATTCCACCCTTTTTCAAATCATGCTTATCAAGTATCTCTTCTGTTAACATCTGGAGGTCTCGATCAAGTGTTGTCTGAATAGCAACTGGATAATAAGGATTTGCAGGTGCCGTGTACTTTACATCAATACCGAATAAAGGTCCTCCATCGCCTGCTACGTGATATAAAAGCTTCGCCTCTCCTTCTGGTAATAAAAATTCATCAAACGTAGATTGTAAACCAGTGATACCTAGCTTTGTATTTTTCGGTAAATAGTTTTTCTCTGGATAACGTTTTTCAAACAACTCTCTGTTTTCCCGGATTAAACCGATTAAGTGTTCGGCGATTTCACTATCGAGTTCATATTGACGATGGACAGCAAATACACCAGGAATTTGGAGGTTATTGATTTTATTCATTTGCGTTTCCGTTAATTCTATGGGTCTTTCTCCACCTACAATAACCGGTTTTTTCGCTTCATGGATTTCATTTTTTAGTTTTGAAGCAGGAATATTTACAATATCCGCCACTTCTTCAACTGGCCATTCAACGTTTTTTAAAAAAGGAAACAACACGAGTGTAGGATAATATTCATGAGTTAACGCCTTTTTATTTCGGTCAATAAATCTACCACGGCCTTGATCAATAACAAGTTCTTGAGTTCGTTGCGATACACTTGCCTCAATTAAATTCACATCTCGATCCGTAAATGATTCTGTACTTACTAGCTGTAATTGTATGAGCCTGCCCATTAATCCAGCTAAGCCTAACAGAATGAATATCAGAATTAGTACTGCTCGTCTTTTAATAGCCATAGAAAAAACACCTCGTCTACAGTTTCGACGAGGTGTCACACTATTTATACATATTAAAATGTTATAAAAAGTCCTAGTGCAATGTCAATACTAGTCAATCTTAGTGATTTCGACAAGCATTTCTCCACCTGGAGTTTGAACAGTTACCTTATCACCAACATGTTTACCTAAAAGGCTTTTGGCAATTGGAGAGTCATTTGAGATTTTTCCTTCAAATGGGTCTGCTTCTGCACTTCCTACAATTGTATATGTTTCTTCTTCACCATCTGGAAGTTCAATAAACGTCACAGATTTTCCTAGTGAAACACGGCCAGCACTGTCAGCGTCTTCTTCAATAATCTTTGCATTACGGATCATATTTTCAATTGTTGTAATACGTCCTTCAACAAATGCTTGTTCATCTTTCGCAGAGTCATACTCTGAGTTCTCTGAAAGATCCCCAAAGCTTCTTGCAATTTTAATGCGCTCAACTACTTCTTTGCGCTTAACTGTCTTTAAATGCTCTAATTCCTGCTCTAATTTTTGCTTTCCTTCTAATGTCATAGGAAATACTTTCTCTACCATAATCCCTTCACTCCTTGTAGTCGTTACAATCCCCCTGTGATTGCTTTTAAGTTAAAATATGTAGTACGATTTGTTTCTTTATTGTATGTAGGGAAAGGAATGGTAGAAAATTACCACCATTCCTTTCCTTATTGATTGTACTATCATAACACCTTTTTCTCTGTTATGTTATTACAAAATCACTTTTTGTTCAAGAATTGTTTGAATTTTTGTTACCATTAGGTCTATTGCAACGTGATTTTGTCCACCTTCGGGGATGATAATGTCTGCATATCTCTTCGTTGGTTCAATGAATTGATTATGCATCGGACGAACCACTGTTTCATACTGTTCGATAACAGAATCTAACGTACGGCCACGGTCTTTTATGTCACGTAGCATTCTTCGGATGATGCGGATATCGGCGTCCGTGTCAACATATAGCTTAATATCCATCAGATCGCGTAATCTTTCATCCTCAAGAACAAGAATTCCTTCTAAAATAATGACATCTTTAGGTTCAACATCGATCACTTCAGAAGACCTTGTATGAAATTTATAGTCATAAACTGGTTTTCTTATACCTTTATATTCAAGAAGATTTTTAATATGCTCAATGAGTAAATCATTGTCAAAAGCCAATGGATGATCATAATTTGTACTTAATCTATCTTCAAAAGGTATATCACTTTGATCTTTGTAATAGGAATCCTGCTCAATCATCATGATTGAATGGCCTCTAAAATGCTCATAAATGGCTTTGGAAACACTTGTTTTACCAGATCCTGAGCCCCCAGCAATGCCAATGACAATTGGCTTTCTGCTCATCTTACTTCCCCTTTCGCATCATGTTGTTTGGATAAACATGCTTGTCCACTTTAAATGAAACAATTTGCAATGGATGTTTCGCAGCTTCTATTTCGTTTCCGTCCTCATCCCAAATCGTATCAACTGTTTGTGTAAAGTTGTCAATTTCAGGGCCGAAAAATTCAACCTGGTCTCCTTTTTTAAAGTAATTGCGCTGTTGTAACGTTACAATTCCTGATTCCTTCTCATAGTCTAACACGAGACCTGCAAAATCATAAGTTGTTTTTTTACTATGCATACCATACATTTGCTCTGATACACCAGGAACCCCTTCAAAGAAGGCAGGAGCCGTCTCACGATTTGCACATTTATCAAGCTCTTTAAGCCACTCTTCATCTATGACGAAATTATCTGGATCAGCACTATACGCATCGATAACTTTACGATAAACACTTACTACTGTTGCAATATAATGAATTGACTTCATTCGTCCTTCAATTTTCAAGCTATCAATTCCTAATTCAATCATGCGTGGAATCGATTCGATTAGCTTTAAATCTTTTGGACTCATTGCAAATGGAGCATCACTATCATCAAAAAGGGCTACTTCATTTTCATTTTCATCCAACTTAAATAAATCGTAATCCCAACGACATGATTGGCAACAACCACCACGATTCGAATCGCGGGCTGTCATATGATTACTTAATGTACAACGTCCAGAATAGGCAATACACATCGCACCATGAACAAAAGTTTCGATTTCAATATCGACCTTTTCCTTCATTTCTTTTATTTCTTCGGCACTTGTTTCACGCGCTAAAACAACACGTTCTAATCCCTCTTCTTTCCAAAATTGAACAGCCTTCCAGTTAGAAAGTGATTGCTGTGTACTTAAGTGTACTTCCATCTTTGGAGCCACTCGCTTGCACGTTTCAATAATAAGTGGATCTGCTACAATAATTCCAGATACTCCAGCATTTTCTAGTCCGACCAAGTATTCATCTAATCCATCTATATTTTCATTATGAGCAAATATATTTGTTGTAACATAGATTTTCGCACCATATTTTTTCGCAAATTCGACACCTTCTGCGATTTCTTCTAATGTAAAATTATCAGCATTTGAACGCAATCCATATTCTTGACCACCAATAAAAACAGCATCCGCCCCATAATGGACAGCAATTTTTAGTTTTTCAAGGTTACCTGCTGGAGCAAGCAATTCAGGTTTTTTAACAATTACACGTTTGCCGTCTACTATTTTTGAAATAGGTTCTTTCACAACTGCTGTCATACAATATCCTCCTTTATCACTTAGATCAAATGCGCCTTGGCATATTGCGCCCAGATTTTAGGCCCACAGGAAGTGGGTCATAAAGACGTTGCCACAGGAAGTGGCGTTCTTAGTCTTTGATCTTACTGCTAGTAAAACTTCCTTTGAAAATCGCATGTCTCCGCCGGAGGCTCTAGCTTTATTCAGTCTTCTAATGAATAAAGTTAGTAAACTGTTTCTTTAAAATAGAAACCTGTATCTAGTGGTCGATTAGTTGGTTGAAGTTTCTCAAGTTTCGTTAATAATTCATCCTTGATATCTTCATACTCATCACGATTTTCGACACATAAGTCTATTGCTTTTCGATAGATTTTTGTAACCTCAATCAGATACTCTGTTGATTTTAAAATCCCCTCAATTTTAAAGCTATCTACACCAGCATCAATCATTTCTTCCAGTTCATCGACAATACACACATCATTTGGGCTCATGATATGAGTGCCATTTTCGTCTTCAAAAATAGGATATTTATTACCGCGCTCTTCATCAAATAGAAACATATCTTTTTCTTTTTTGCGATTTTCAATTTCCATTACATTGCCTTGATATTCGAAATAGTTTCCGACTAAGGAACGCTTCGATTGGAACATGCACATCATTCCATGTACTTGAACTTCAATTTCAACTTCTGCATTTTCCTTAATTTCAACAATTGCATCCATATTTAACTCACGTGCTAGAACTGCACGCTTTGAGCCTTTTCTGCCCCAGTAATTGCATGTATACCAATTTGTCGCTGTTGTTTCAGTATTCCAGTGAAGTTTCATTTCTGGTGCAACCTCTTTAACAGTCATCAGTACGGCAGGGTCACCAAAAACAATCGCATCAACATTGCTATCACGTAGAAACGCAACATAGTCTCCTAACTCAGGGACCTTTTCATTGTGGAAAAGAGCATTCATTGCAACATATATTTTAGCGTCATGTGCATGAGCAACCTCAACTGCTTTTACTATTTCCTCTCGGTTAAATTCACCCGCAAGACGTAAGCCGTATCGTTGTTCACCAATAATAAATGCTGTAGCACCAGCATTTATCAGTGGTTCAATATCTTCTACACATGTAGGAGTCACCAGCAACTCTGGTTTCTTCATTCCGTTACACCTCTTCTTTTACTTAATGCAACCCCATCCCCAACAGGTAAGATAGTAGTCAGATAATCTGGGTGTGCGAGGAGCCATTCATTATAGGATTTAATTTTTGTAACAAGATTTCTTATTCTTTTACTCTCAATTTGTTCCTCTGCAACAAGCCCTTTAAATAGTACATTATCCGTTACAATTAAACCATCCTTTGAAAGGCATTTTTCATAGATGTCAAAAAAATGTCGATATTGCCCTTTAGCAGCATCGATAAAAATGCAATCAAATTCCCCATGTTTCTTTACTTCTTCAGCAGCTTCAAGAGCATCCCCGAAAATCACTTCAATTTGTGAGCCTGTCCTTGTTCGTTCAATATTTTCAAGGGCTTTTTCGTATCTTTCTAGATCCCTTTCAATAGTGACAATTTTTGTCTTTGGAAGTGCCTGAGCCATTCGAATCGCAGAATAGCCGATTGCTGTTCCAATTTCTAAAATTTGCTTTGGCTCAGATATACGCAATATTTGAAGCATTGTTTCAATGCCTACTAGTTCCATAATTGGTACATTGTTTTCTTTTGCATATTGTTCAATTTCTTCAATGATTTCGTCTCTTTTTGGAAATAGATCTTCTAGATAATTGGTTATTTTGCTTGATAACAAGAAAAAAACCTCCATTTCAGTATGGTGGTATTGGTTAAAAAGTGCAGTCATTTGTTTTTGTATACCTAATCAAATACGCATTGGCGTATTTGCGCCAGAGTTTTTCGAGCATGCTCGAAAAACTTCCTTTGAAAAATCTTTGCATCCGCCGGAGGCTAATTTTATTCAGTCCGTGTTATAACCCACAAGAAGGTTTTTAACTAATACTTAATCCCACTATAAATGAGAGTGATATCTACTGAATAAAGTTCCAACTTATTTTACCATAAAGAAAAAGGGAACGCCATATTGGGTTCCCTAGTAAGTTATTCTTGATTGGTTATATACTGTGCTTTTTTAGCGTTATGCTCTTCTAATGTCTTGGAGTAATACACTTCTCCTGTTGGAGCGGCTAAGAAATATAAATAATCAGTCTCTGCAGGATTTAAGGCAGCTGATAAGGATGATTCACCGGCATTTGCAATTGGTCCAGGTGTTAAACCTTGGTTTTTATATGTGTTGTATGGCGAGTTCACTTCAAGATGATCATATAGGACACGTTTTTTATGTTCTCCTAATGCATAAAGAACAGTAGGGTCGGTCTGAAGTGGCATTCCATCATCTAGACGATTATAAAATACGCTGGAAATTTGCTCACGGTCTGTTTGTGCCGTTGCCTCTTCTTCTATTAATGACGCCATGGTTAATAGTTTATGAGTAGAATCAATGTAGTTGTTCCCTTCCATTAGCCCTACGTATTTCACTAGGATTTTATCCGTTTGTTCTAGCATGGTTTCGACTATGGATTCAATTGAAGGTTTTTTCTCATAAAATGAATACGTTGCTGGGAATAAATAACCTTCTAGTGGATGTTTAATATCCTTGTTTAAAATTTCATCCGATAGTGTATTTGGAAACCTGCTAATCAAGTCTTTAACATAGGCAGGGTCATCGACCTTTTCCATGATCTCTTCCTGAGTATAACCGGTTTGCTCCGCAATAATTGTTGCAATTTCTTCAAGTTGTTTTCCTTCTGGTATCACTAGTTTAAAAGCTGCTTCTCCCATAAGGATTCCTGATTTCAGACTTTCAATGATTTGGTCAAAATTCATAGATTGATTAAATGTATATTCGCCAGCCTGAAAACCTGATACATTTTTAAATTTTGTGTAATAACGAAAAACTTTTGCGTGTTTCACAATATTATTTTCTTCAAGGATTCTTGCAATCGCTGTTGGCGACGAACCAATTGGTATAGTTACTTCGATTTGTTCCTTATTCGTAGGGTCAACAGGCTCAAGTGCTGATTTTATATATAAATAGCCTCCGCCAATTATTCCAGATAAAACTACTAATATAACGATAAATACGATAAACACAATTTTACGGATTGTTTTGGCTTCTCTATGCCGTTCTTGCAGATTCTTTTTATATAAATCCTTTTTCGATTCGTTATCAGACATATATCGAAAATCCTCCCCTCACTCGAATTATTATACTACATTTTTTTATCTAATTCGTCAATTTTAGGGAGAATTCACTATATTTTTGCAGTTTTTTCTAAAAATTTCGTGCATTTTTAGGTATCAATTGAAATTTTTTAAGCCATAAGTTGGAGAAAAACATAGACTGCCTTTGCAGGTTTTTTTTGTCTTTGACGCCGTTGATCTTCACTGCAGGCGGCCGCTTTCCGCGGGCGTGACTTGAGCCTCCTTGTCGCATACGCTCCTGCGGGGTCTCAAGTTTCACGCTTTTCACGCTGGACATTGAATTTGCTTCTTTGAAATAACCCACGCACGAAGAAAATGTGAATACATTTTCGAGGAGTCGCCGCCTTCCGCTTCAATCAACTTTGTTTGCATATCTTATAAAAGCAACAAATAATTAGAAAGGAGCCAAAAGAAAAAAACAGCCCGAGGCTGTTTTTATTCTTCTCCTTCTTCATCAAGGAATGTATTTAACATTTCTTCGACAAGGTCCCATTCTTCTTCCGTTTCGATTGGTTTTAGTTCACCATCTTCTCCGTCTTCAGAAGGGCTGAAGCTTGATGCATGAATTTCGATGTCTTCATCATCTTCATTTTCATCACTTACAGGATAGTAAAGGACGTATGATTTTCCAAATTCTTCTGATTCGAATGTAAATAAAACCTCACAAAGAATTTCATTTCCTTGCTCGTCAATTACTGTTATTTGCTTTTCACCATGTTCCATTTTAATCCACCTCATTAATTTTTACTATCTAGATACCCCTGGAGGATCATGACTGCAGCCATTTTATCAATGACCTGCTTTCTCTTTTTTCGACTTACATCCGCTGATAATAGGACACGTTCAGCTGCTACTGTTGAGAGACGCTCGTCCCACAATACAACAGGCAAACCGAATTTCTCTTGTACCATATCCGCATAGTATTGACTGGCTTCACCACGTGGTCCAATAGTTCCATTCATATTCTTAGGTAAACCAATCACAACAGATTCTACTTTATATTCCTTGATAATTTCACCAAGTCTTTCTAAGCCAAACTGCTGTCGTTCTTCATTTATCTTGATTGTTTCAATGCCTTGAGCAGTCCAGCCCATTTCATCACTAACGGCGACACCGACTGTTTTAGAGCCGACGTCCAAACCGAGAATCCTCATTCGTTTTACCCCTCACGATGGATCTTTAAATACGACTTAACTAACTCCTCGATTATTTCATCTCGTTCAAGCTTTCGGATAATATTCCTTGCATCATTATGACGTGGAATGTATGCAGGATCTCCGGATAACAAGTATCCTACAATTTGATTAATTGGATTATATCCTTTTTCTTGAAGAGCATCATAAACATTGAATAATACTTCATTTACATTTGTTTCAACTGGTTCCTCTGGAAAGTTGAATTTCATCGTTTTATCAAATGAGCTCAAGTTTTGCACCTCACTCTTTAGATTCTGGTGTCCGCATCCGTACATGTAAATCTTACCACTCATTGTACACTAATCACAACTAAATAGAAACAAGAAGTGACATTTTGTATCATACTTTTGTGACAGTATGATACAAATTCACTTATTTTAGATACTTTTTACCCATTCTTCTACAAATTGTAGTGCGGATTCAAGTTGTTCTGGATTTTTACCACCCGCTTGCGCCATATCAGGTCGGCCACCACCGCCCCCACCACAACGAGTTGCTACTTCCTTAATTAATTTTCCGGCATGGAAACCTTTTTCAATTAAGTCTTTTGTTACACCAGCCGTTAAGTTTACCTTGTCTTCGTTTACAGAACCTAAGACAATTACTGCTGACCCAAGCTTTTGCTTTAAGTCATCTACCATTGCACGAAGATTATTCATATCTTGGGCATTTACCTTACTATATAAAACAGTTGCGCCATTAATTTCTTTCGCTTTTTCAACCAGGCTTCCAGCTTCTATATTGCCAAGTTTTGCTGAAAGTGATTCATTTTCACGATGCAAATTGCGAATTTCAAGTTGTAATGCTTCAATACGACTTGGAACTTCTGCAGGCTTTGTTTTTAATAGGCTAGCAACTTCCTGTAGCATTTTTACTTGGTCATTGATTACATGATATGCCGCTTCACCAGTTACAGCTTCAATACGGCGTGTACCTGCGCCTATTCCGGACTCAGAAACGATTTTGAATAACCCGATAGTTGATGTATTTGGTACATGACAACCACCACAAAGCTCTAAACTATAGTCACCAACCTGAACAACACGAACGATGTTGCCATATTTTTCACCGAATAGGGCCATTGCTCCCATTGCTTTTGCCTCAGCTAGAGATTTATTGTCAATATTAACTGGGATGCTGCTCCACACTTTTTCATTCACAATCGCTTCAATTTGCTCAATCTCGGCTTGCTTAATTTGACCAAAATGAGAGAAGTCAAAACGTAAACGATTAGATGTCACAAGTGAACCCGCTTGGTTTACGTGCGCACCGAGCACATCTTTTAATGCTTGATGTAACAAGTGAGTTGCCGTGTGGTTTTTAATAACACCCGAACGATTCTCTTGGTCAACCTTCGAATGAAGCTTGTCACCTTTTGTTAAACTTCCTTTTTCAACAACTACCCGATGAAGGTTTTGTCCATTAGGCGCTTTTTGAACGTCTTTTACAACTAGTTTTGTATTTTCGTTTTCAACTGTACCTCCATCCGCGATTTGTCCACCACTCTCAGCGTAAAAAGGTGTTTGGTCTAAAATAAGTTGAATTTCGTCACCTTCATTTGCCTTCTCCACCATTTCTCCGTCTTTTACGATGACAAGAACGGTTGATTCAGCTTCAAGTTCATCATACCCAACAAATGTACTTTCAACTTTAATTTCACCAAGAACCCCGCTTTGGACCTGCATGGAATCAACATCTTGACGAGCAGATCTTGCTCGTTCACGTTGACTTTCCATTTCACGCTCAAAGCCGTTGTGGTCGACTTTCATACCTTCTTCTTCAGCGTATTCCTCAGTTAATTCAACAGGGAAACCATACGTATCATATAAACGGAAGACATCTGCACCTGAAATAATGTTACTGCCTTTTGCTTTTTCCTTTTGAATAACAGTTGATAGTATTGCTAATCCATCATGTAAAGTTTCGTGGAAGCGTTCCTCTTCTGTTTTCACGACTTTCTGAATAAATTCAGTCTTCTCTTTAACTTCCGGATAAAAATCAACCATAATCTCCCCAACAACTGGAACGAGTTCATACATGAACGGACGGTTGATGGATATTTGTTTTGCATAACGTACAGCGCGTCTTAATAAGCGTCTGATTACATAACCTCGACCTTCATTGGAAGGAAGCGCCCCATCACCTACTGCAAATGTAACTGTACGGATGTGGTCAGCAATAACTTTAAATGCTTCATCCTTTTCTTTTGATTGACGATATTTTTCACCTGAAATGGATTCAGTTGCCTCTATAATCGGCATAAATAGATCTGTGTCAAAGTTCGTAGGCACGTTTTGAATAACAGAGCACATTCTTTCAAGACCCATTCCTGTATCAATATTCTTTTTTGGTAGTGGTGTATAAGAACCATCTGGATTATGATTAAATTGTGAGAACACAAGGTTCCAGATTTCTAAATATCGCTCATTTTCTCCACCTGGATATAATTCTGGATCATTCGGGTCGTTTCCAAATTCTTCACCTCTGTCAAAGAAGATTTCTGTATTTGGACCACTTGGACCTTCACCGATATCCCAAAAGTTTCCTTCAAGACGAATGATTCGCTCCTCAGGAATTCCTATCTTTTTATTCCAAAGCTCAAACGCTTCATCATCCTCAGGATGAATCGTAACAGAAAGCTTCTCTGGGTCAAAGCCAATCCAGTCTTTGCTTGTTAAAAATTCCCATGCCCATTCAATTGCTTCCTCTTTGAAATAATCACCAATGGAAAAATTCCCTAGCATTTCAAAGAAAGTATGGTGGCGTGCTGTTTTTCCAACATTTTCAATGTCATTTGTACGAATCGATTTTTGTGCATTACAAATTCTTGGATTTTGAGGGATTACACGTCCATCAAAATATTTTTTTAAAGTCGCAACACCACTATTAATCCATAGTAAGGACGGATCTTCATGTGGAACTAAGGAAGCACTTGGTTCTATTGCATGCCCCTTTGATTGGAAAAAATCCAAAAACATTTGGCGAACTTGAGCTGATGTTAACTGTTTCATTTCATTACCTCCAATTACATTTTAGACATAAAAAAATACTCTAATCCCCTAAAAACAGGGACGAGAGTATGCTCGCGGTACCACCCTGATTATGGACACAAAGAAATAGTGTCCATCACCTTCGTATATTGATAACGGTATTCACCGGTAGGTTTACCTACACTCAGGAGTAGCTTTCTGTTACCCTTCATCCGAAATTCCTCTCAGCCTTGGAAATTTCTCTCTGGTTTGATGGTACTGTAACATACTGATTCCTTCATAGTTTTCACTGATTGTGATTAAATTGTTACATTATGTATTACCTAGTTCTTGTCAATTATATTCAAGTCAAAAATGTTTGTCAACGTCAGCGTTCATTGTGTTAATGTTCCTTTCTAGCAACTGTAAAATGCTGTTTCGCGTGAACAATAAACACCTTTAATATGGCTACAACCGGAACAGCCACAATCAGGCCTACCACTCCACCAACTTCTCCTCCTACTAATAACGCCGCTATTATCACAATCGGATGTAATCGTAAGCTTTTCCCGACAATAATTGGTGAAAGCAGGTTTCCTTCGATAAACTGAAGGCCAAACACAACAAGAACCACGATGATAAGCATTTTGATTGATATGGTAGCAGCTATAATAGCGGCAGGAATTGCACCAATGATCGGACCGAAGTATGGAATGATATTCGTTATACCAACAATGCTTCCAAATAATAAGGGATATTTCATACCGGAAATCCAAAATGCAACTGAAGCAGTTGTTCCAACAAGCAAACAAACAATCAACTGCCCTCTAATATAATTCCCCAACGACTCATCAACATCTCGAAAAAAAAGCTGACCAGCTCTTCTAAGTTTTCGAGGCGTTATATACCAAAGTGCTTTCATCATTTGGTCGTGATCCTTCAACAAATAAAAAACAATGAATGGAATGATAGCAATGATGAAAATGGAATTAAACAATGCTTTCAAAAATTCAATTGTCCTTGAAAGCAGAAAATCCACATAATTTTCTAGCGAATTAAGCAAATCATCAAGCTGTGCGTGAACAAAAGCAGGAAGCTGTGAACTTCCTGATTCAATTTCTTTTAACCAGACCCTGTAGGTCTTACTGAATTCCGGAAAGCTCTCAGCAAGATCCTTGAGCTGTGCAAGAATCACCGGAATTCCTTTGTATATACCAAAACCAACCCCACCGAAAAAAACCAAATAAATCAGTAGGATTGCAAGGGATCTCGGTACTCCACGATTGCTGATTTTTTCGATGATAGGATGTAGTAAATAAGCGATAAAAATAGAAAAAACGAAAGGAACCAGAAATGTTTTTAAGAGTAAAAGAATCGGGAGCCAAACTGGTGCCAATTTCAAAAAAATATAGATAGTCAAAAATGCTAGTAATAATAGTGATATTCTGAAGATCCATTTAATTCTATTTTCACTCATTTCATCCACTCCCTTGTTAGTAGTTTTTGGAGTCTATGCGGTTTTATACGGGTCGTGCTCGTAACCTATAATATTGTAAAAAGAAAGATTATTTTGTAAAATATAGCTGAAAGGATGTGGTAATTTGGTTATAGTTATTAAACCACGTGGTGAAAACATTGAACTAGAGTTACTTCGCTCTTTACGAGTCCACAAAAAATTAGAGGAAGAAGACGAAAACAACTATGTATCCCTCGAAAAAGGCTGGGCAGGTGAAAAACAGTTTGACCAATTGCTTTTAGGCCTCACAAATGAATGCCTCATATTAAACGACCTTCTCCTGAAAGTGAACAACACCCTCTTCCAAATTGATTCCCTGCTTATCACGCAAAAGAAAATATTCATCTTTGAAGTAAAGAACTACGAAGGAGACTATTACATCAAAGATGGACGCTTGCACATTATTAATGGAAAAGAAATCAAAAACCCACTCATTCAAATCTCCCGTAGTGAATCCTTATTTCGGCAACTCCTCCAAGATTTGAAGTTTAATGTCCCCGTTGAATCTCATGTCATATTCATCAACCCAGAGTTTTTTTTATATGAGGCACCGGTAAATGGCTCTTATGTATTCCATGCGCAACTTGGTCGATTTATTAAAAAACTAGATGCGGGTCCGGCATCTCGGGTTTCCGATGGTCATATTGACTTAGCACATAAATTGGCTTCTTTGCATATAACGAAAAATCCCTATTCGCGCCTGCCTGATTATACATATGAGGAGTTGGAAAAGGGGATTGTTTGTAAGTGTGGGTGCTTGGGATATGAAGATACAAAAGGGCAAACTTTGTTTTGTAAAAAATGTGGCTTTGTAGAGGACAAAGAATTAGCCGTGCTAAGGAGTGTAGAGGAGTTTAGGTTCCTTTTTCCTGAAAAACGTATAACTGTGGATGTTATTTATAATTGGTGTAAGGTTATAAGATCAAAAAAAACAATACAAAGAATCCTATCCAAAAATTTCGATTTGATATCATTTGGCAGAGGCTCATATTATGTAGATAAAAGGAAGTAAAAGTGGTCCGAGACAGTTTTTGGGGGGTATTTATTGGGATGGTTTATTAAACCTTATAGCTGGTATGGCAAATCATAGTTTTATCCAGGGGTGAACCTCTTTCTCTACTTTGCTGGTTCGATAACTCCTAGTTTTATCCAGTTGCGAGCCTCTTTCTCTTCTTTGCTGGTTCGCTAACTCCTAATTTTATCCAGGTGCGGGACTCTTTCTATACTTTGCTGGTTCACCGATTCCTAATTTATTGAGAGCCTCTTTCTCGACTTTGCTGGTTCTCTAACTCCTAATTTGTCCAGTTGCGGGCCTCTTTCTACACTTTGCAGGTTCGCTAACTCCTAATTTTATCCAGGTGCGAGCCTCTTTCTCTTCTTTGCTGGTTCGCTAACTCCTAATTTTATCCAGTCACGGGCCTCTTTCTACACTTTGCTGGTTTGCTAACTCCTAATTTTATCCAGTTGCGAGCCTCTTTCTCTTCTTTACTGGTTCGATAACTCCTAGTTTTATCCAGTTGCAGGCCTCTTTCTACACTTTGCTGGTTCGCCAACTCCTGATTTTATCCAGTTGCGGGCCTCTTTCTACACTTTGCTGGTTCGCCAACTCCTAATTTTTTTCCAGTTGCGAGCCTCTTTCTCTAGATTTCCAAACCAATACCAAAAAACCCCACATCCGTGGGGTTTTCATTTAAAACATTTTCGTAATGCGTTTGCGCATTTTTTTCATGTTGCGGGCAGACATTACATCTGTTCTTTGCATAATTCCGTATGCCGCAGCACCTAGACCTATAGTGATTAGAGAAGTCATTGTTTTGTTCATATCCTCTTCACTCCTTGTTTAGGATTACATACTGATCCTTCTGTCGTCCTCAGCAAACAGATCATCCAACGAACTGAGTGTGCCATCTTCCTCTACCTGATGTGTGAATATTTGTCCTTTGTTAACAGATAGTTCGATAAAACATCCCCAGCAGTAATATTGGTTGACACCAATTTTACCGATATCTTTACTTTTACAGTTTGGGCACTTCACAGGGTACACCTCACATCATGGAATTCCTAATTTATAGATACGACGATGACATCTTCACCGATTTTTAAAGGCTCGTTGGTTTTGATTACCTTTTTTCCTTCTGTTATATCAGCAAAAAAGCCATCCGTTACTTCATACCCTATAATAGTGCCCACTTCTTCTGTAAAATATACATCTTCAAGTAAGCCTAATTTTTGACCTTCAGAGGATAAAAGCGGCTTTCGGAATAATCCATGATGGGTGTGTAAAAAATATGTGGGTGTATCGGCTTCATTGTCAAGTAGCTCCAAAAGCGACCTGTCCGAAACCATGACACCATCATCTCCAATGGAGGAGATACTTTCGATAGGGACTACTCGATCTCGTTCAAAAAGTCCTTTCCCTTTCAAGATCAGGGCATTCACCTTGCCATCCGATGTGATACAAAGATCTGAAACTCGGCCGAGCTCTTCGGCAGACTTTTCATCATAGACCGGTAAATCCTTGAGTAGTGAGAACGTCCGCAAAGATAATCGCCACCTCTCCGAACATTACTTATCATTCACTTTCAGATAAGGTGTCATACTGTACAAGAGTTTCCAAAAGAAAAAAGCTGGTATCCCCAGCTTTTATTCAACTTCCATATAATCGTATGGAGTAATTCCTTCCATGCCAATATTTGGGTCGGTTTGGAAAATAACCTCTTGATATGACTTTGCCTCTTCAGGTATTTCAACAGGAATAGGAGCTTCCTCCATTGCACCAAAGGTAGTTTTTAACTTTTCGCACAAGGTTGTTTGACGGTTTGTATCGTTTGCACGTTGAACCCCTTGTCTTAATGCGTCTTCTTCGCCACATAGGATGAGGAAGTTTTTGGCTCTCGTTATGGCTGTGTAAATTAAATTACGTCGTAGCATGCGATAATAACCTTTAACAATCGGTAAAATGACAATCGGGAATTCACTACCCTGTGATTTATGAATGGAACAACAATATGCGTGTGTGATTTGGTTTAAGTCCTGTTTTGTATATGTGACTTCATTGCCTTCAAAATTTATAACAACCATATCCTGTTTTTCTGTGTTTTCTTTTGCATAAAAGATCGACTCGATTTCACCAATATCGCCATTAAACACATTATTTTCAGGCTGATTGACGAGTTGAAGCACCTTGTCACCACGCCGATAAACGATATCTCCATATTTTAATTCCCGCTTACCATGTACAGGCGGGTTAAAGAGCTCTTGCAGCATAACATTTAAACTGTCAATCCCTGCAGGACCGCGATACATTGGTGCCAAAACTTGAATATCCTTAACGGAAAAGCCCTTCTTTTTTGCATTATCCGAAACTTGCTTAACCACTTCAAGTACCTGGTTCTGGTAGCACTTTAAGAAAGAGCGGTCCTTTTTAGGTGAGGAAATATCAGGTGGTAGGGTCCCTTTTTTAATATCATGAGCCAATTCAATAATTGACGAACCTTCTGATTGTCGATAAATATCAGTTAGACGAACGGTTGGTACTACTTCAGATGCCAATAAATCCTTTAATACCTGACCAGGACCGACAGAAGGCAACTGGTCTTCATCCCCTACTAGCACAACTTGGACATGCTCCGGTAGTGATTTAAACAACTGATGTGCAATCCAAATATCGACCATCGAAACTTCATCCACTATCAGCAGCTTGCCATTTATCGGATTATCTTCATCATGACTAAAACCCTCGACTCCATTCCATCCAAGGAGTCGATGGATGGTAACGGCAGGAAGACCTGTTGATTCGCTCATCCGTTTTGCCGCACGACCTGTTGGAGCCACTAATAAAACTGGGAAAGGATTTTCGGAATTATAATCTTTTGGGTCTAAGGAGCAACCGTGCAGTTCTCCGTATAATTCAACGATCCCCTTAATAACGGTTGTTTTCCCCGTACCTGGACCACCTGTTAAGAGGAGCATTGGAGACATAAGTGCTTTTTGGATTGCATCTTTTTGCGAAGGCGCATATTGGACTTTGATCCTTTCCTCAAGTGCACCAAGTGCTAGCAAAAATTCAGACTCTGGAAAAAGATTTTCGTATTCAGTTTGTTCCATGACCCGTTTAATATTTGTAATTAATCCTTTTTCAGAAAAATATAGGGTAGGTAAGTAGACCCTGTCCTCTTCAATAACAAGCTTACTTTCTTCTGTTAAACTTATTATTTCCTTAGAAATATCGGTTGCAACGATTTCTTCACGGCTACTTTGTTCTAATAATTGCTGAACACGAATGATTAAATCCTCTGCAGAAAGGTAGACGTGTCCATCTTGTAATGAATCTTGTTCAAGTATGTATAAGCATCCAGCTTTGATTCGGTCTGGGTGATTTCCAGAAATCCCAAGTTGGCGTCCCAATTCGTCTGCTCTACCGAAACCAATACCTTCAATATCTTCGACTAACTTATACGGGCTATGTTGAAGAATTTCAAGTGTTTGCTCTTTATAGACTTGATAAATCCTCATGGAAAGCTGAGGACCAAATCCATATTGAGAGAGACCAATCATAATCTGTTCAAGACCTTGGTGTTCTTGTAGTGTGTCATAAATTTCTTTGGCCTTGTCTGCTGAAAGTTTATCAACCTCCTGCAAGACGTCTGGGTTTGCGATGATCTTTGAAATGGCTCCTTCACCAAGTGTCTCTACAATTTTTTCTGCTGTCTTCTTCCCAATTCCTTTAAAAAGATCACTTGAGAGGTATTGGACGATTCCTTGTTTAGTATGTGGAATTTCTTTTTGGAATTGTTCAACATGGAATTGGATGCCAAACCGCGGATGCTCCTTTAAGCGACCAAAAAAGATGTATGTTTCATTTTCATGAATTCGAGGGAAATACCCTGTTACAACTGCTTCTTTTTCATTATAGTCTTCATTTGTTTCTTGAAGCCTAATCCGAACGACAGAATACAAATTTTGCTCATTATGAAAGATTGTTACTAAATGAGTACCCTTCATAAATTTTCGTTGTTCATCAAATAAATCTAAAGATTCCTGTTGTTCCATTAAGTATCCCCTCCCCTCATTTATTCACTTAATGCTTCACTTACAATCTTTTTCCCGTTTGCTGCAAGCATATGGTCAGGTTGAATTTCTAATGCTTTTTCAAACATGTCGAGTGCTTTTTCATAATCATTCTTAAAACCTGCATAGGCTACACCTAGATTGTAATAGGCATCTGAGTGATTAGGTTCTAATTCAATTACAGAATGGAACGATTTGATTGCTTCGTCAATTACTGATTCACCTGCTAGGCAGAGGCCATACTGAAATAATGCATCCACATCATTTTCGTTTAATTCAACTGCACGTTTCATATATGGCAGTGCTAATTTTGGCTGGCCAAGCTGAATCAATGTCATCCCTAACATAAAATATGTATCACTATTTTCCAAGCCTGCTTTTAGAGCTTTTTCAAACATATCCTTTGCTTTTAAGAAGTCTTCTTGGTTGTAGAGAAGATTACCAATTCCGTAATAAGCCGTTCCCGCTCCTTCGTCAAGCTCAAGTGCTTTTCTAAAAAAAGCAATCGCTCTTTCAGGGTCACCCACAGCCGCTAAAAGATTGCCAAAGTTAATATAATAAACCGGCTCTTTCGGGTTTTCTTCAATAGCCTGAGTAAAGCATTTAGCTGCTTCTTCGTACTTACCTTCTTGCATATATTCAATGCCTTGTTTATTTAAATCCAATGATATTCAACTCCAGAATCGACTTTTTTTGCACTCATATTATAACACAGGAAAACCCCAACCCTAAATATAGAGTTGAGGTTTCTTCATCCAACATATGTTAGACGTTCTTCATTTTTAAAGACTTTATCAATTGTTGCACCACCGAGGCATTCGTCCCCATTATAGAAAACGACTGCTTGACCTGGTGTTACCGCACGAATGGGTTCATCAAAAATGACTTTAACTGTATTGTCGTCCACCTTTTTAACCGTTACTGCATTATCCGGTTGACGATAACGGAATTTAGCTGTACATTTTACATCCTCTTCAGGTTTCATATCCGAAACCCAGCTAACATTTGTAGCTAAAATGGAATCTGAATATAGAAACTCATTGTGGAAACCTTGGTCAACATAAAGAATATTTTTCTTAAGGTCTTTTCCAATTGCAAACCACGGTTCTCCGCTTCCACCAATTCCAAGGCCATGACGTTGACCAATCGTATAATACATTAAGCCATCATGTTTACCTTTTACTTCACCTGAAAAAGTGACCATGTCGCCTGGTTGAGCAGGTAAATAATTGCTTAAGAATTCTTTAAAATTACGTTCTCCAATAAAGCAAATCCCGGTACTATCTTTTTTTGTAGCAGTCGCAAGGTTTGCTTCTTTTGCAAGCTCCCGCACCTTTGACTTTTCTATATTCCCGATTGGAAACATGACCTTTGAAAGTTGTTCCTGTGTAAGTTGATTTAAGAAATAAGTTTGGTCCTTATTCTCATCTACCCCACGAAGCATCTTGTATTCTCCGTCTCTGAACTCAACACGAGCGTAGTGGCCAGTCGCAAGATAATCAGCACCCAGTGTTAAAGCATGCTCTAAAAAAGCTTTAAATTTAATTTCTTTATTACACATCACATCTGGATTTGGTGTTCTACCTGCTTTATACTCGTCCAAAAAGTAGGTAAAGACTTTGTCCCAATATTGCTTTTCGAAATTGACCGCGTAGTAAGGAATGCCGATCTGGTTACAAACTCGGATTACGTCTTCATAATCTTCAGTGGCAGTACATACCCCATTCTCATCGGTATCATCCCAGTTTTTCATAAATATCCCGATTACATCATAGCCTTGCTCTTTTAGTAAAAGGGCTGCAACTGATGAGTCTACTCCACCAGACATCCCGACTACTACTCGAGTATCTTTAGGATCCTTCATATTTCCACCTCCTATTTCGTTAATCGTGAAACGATTTTTGCTGTTTCTAATGCTGCAGTTTTTATATCTTCAATTGTATTTCCAATACCAAAGCTAAAACGTATAGATGAAGCGATTCGGTCCGAATCTTTTCCAAACATCGCAACCAGGACATGAGAAGGATCAATCGATCCAGCTGTACACGCTGACCCACTCGAAGCTGCAATTCCTTCTAAATCTAAGTTAACAAGCATAGACTCGACGTTTGTACCAGGAAAATAGATATTTAACACATGTGGTAAAGACTTCGCTAAGTCACCATTCACTTCAAATGAGATATCTTTTTCTTTTAATACTGAAACAAAAGCCTCTTTGAAATCTTGGTATAGAGCTTTTTTTTCTCTCATTGTTTTCTTCGCCAACTGTGCAGCAGTTTGTAATCCAATAATCCCTGCTACGTTTTCTGTTCCTGCACGACGTTTCTTTTCTTGTTCTCCTCCAAATAGAAGAGGAGCTAACTTTACTCCCTCTCTCATAAATAAAAAACCGGTTCCCTTAGGGCCATTTATTTTATGAGCTGAAACGGACAGCAAGTCAATTTTATAATGATTGACATCTATATCAACCAGCCCATATGCTTGGACGGCATCTGTGTGAAAAACTGCCTGATGATCCTGAAGAAGTTCTCCAATTTCCCTAATTGGTTGTATGGCTCCTACCTCATTATTGCCAAACATGATTGTCACAAGGATAGTTTCCGGAGTTAGTGCCGCTTCAACATCTTTGACAGAAACGAGTCCAGCCTCATTAACTGGTAAATACGTAACTGTAAATCCTTGTTTCTCCAGATTTTCACAAGTATGAAGTACGGCATGATGTTCGATGGCAGACGTAATGATGTGTTTACCTTTTCCTTGCATCTTCATAGCAGTTCCAATAATGGCTAAATTATCTGCCTCAGTTCCACCGCTTGTAAAGATAATCTCGTTTGGTTTTGCATTGATTGAATCGGCAATGGTTTGTCTTGCTTCATCAACTGCATGACGACTTTTTCGTCCGAAAAAATGAATGCTTGACGGATTGCCAAATGCCTCTGTCATAAAGGGAAGCATACTCTTTACAACATCAGGGTGCATGGGCGATGTGGCTGCATGATCTAAATAAATATGCTGCATCTGATCAGCCCTCCTTTTTTAAAAAAGTAACGTTATTATGACATGTTTTTCTTAAATGTAAAACATATATGCATCGTTTCCATCGCTATGGCTTGCGAGGTCTTCGAGTGTAGTACTGTCTAGTACTTCTTTTACAGCATCTCGTATTCGTATCCATAATTCCCGTTTTGCTGGCTCTTCATCCTCTAGAACTTCTACAGGGCTAATTGGTCCCTCAAGAACGAGAATAACATCTCCTGCTGTAATTTTTGTAGGTTCATCCCCTAATACATAGCCTCCATAGGCACCACGAATACTTTTCACCAATCCTGCATTACGTAAAGGTGATATTAATTGTTCAAGATAGTGTTCAGAAAGTTCGTGTTTTGCTGCAATTGATTTTAGGGAGAGCGGTCCTTTTCCATGATTTTTTGCAAGTTCAATCATGATTGTGAGACCATATCTACCTTTTGTTGATATTTTCATTCACTTTCACCTCTAATTACTAAAATGATTCACTTCAACTACTCGTGTCTTCGCCAATTTCTGTTTTAATACATCATGCATTCGTTGAGTTTGTGGCAATGCAAAACCTGCGATATAGCCTATACCTACACAATATATTAAAGTTCCGATAAAAACAGGTCCTCCTAACAACCAACCAATCGTTAGTACAATAATTTCCATTCCTGTACGTATATATTGCACTTTCCAATTAGTGAGTTGGGTTAGTGCTAGCATCAGACTGTCTCTTGGACCTGCACCAACACTCGCTGATATATAGATTCCCATCCCATATCCGTTAATAAGTAATCCCATCAACAGCATGATTAATTTCCCGATAAAACTTTCTGGTGTTACAAGGAAAGGAGCCATCATGAACATATCAATGAAAATACCTACTGATATCATATTTAAAAAAGCACCAATTTGAGGCAGTCGCTTTAATAATAATGAGGATAGGAACAAAACAAAAAAGCCGACAATGATCGACCATGAACCAATAGTGAGACCAATTTGTTTAAATAGTCCGATATGCAAAACATCCCAGGGTGATGCCCCAAGCTCTGCTTTGATTATCATGACTACCCCCAATGACATAATTAACATCCCGATAAAAAAAGTAGACCACTTCAAAATGTGGCGGCTAAAGCTAATCTGTGCTCGCAATTTCCTCACTCCATCTCTTATGTCTCCCACTGTTGCATAACTTTTCTCTATTTGCTATTTCGATTTCGTCTAAACTCACGACATTATATCATAAATTGCATTGTATTTGTATTTTATCGGGTCGAAACGTATGATAAAGTTGATGTACATACATTAAAATTATTAGGATTTTGTTGGCTAAGGGGATGAATGTTTTGCTTTTTGAATCACTTATCGAAGCACCTTTATCGTACCGAATGCGCCCCAAGCATATTGAAGAAATTCTTGGACAAAAGCATATTATTGGTAAGGATACAGCTTTATATAAAATGATTATGAATGGACATGTTCCTTCCATCTTACTTTACGGTGAACCTGGAATTGGAAAAACTTCCATTGCAACAGCGATTGCTGGTACGGTTGATATGCCCTTTATCTCAATTAATGCAACAACTGCTGGGAAAAAGGATATAGAGGATGCTGTTTCAACCGCAAAAGCGGAAGGGAAGTTAATATTTTTCATTGATGAAGTCCATCGTTTTAACAAAGCGCAACAAGATTATTTGCTTCCACATGTTGAAAGAGGTTTGATATCATTAATCGGGGCAACAACGGAAAACCCGTTCCATGATGTAAACCCTGCGATTCGGAGCAGATGTGGACAGATTAAAGAGCTTCGTCCATTAACAAAAGAAAATATAAAAGAATTAATATTGCGTGCATTAGCGGATTCAGAACGTGGACTTGGCGATTTACAAATTTCAATTTCAGAAGAAGCAATAGATCTCATTTCATCGTCGACAAAAGGAGATGCACGTTCTGCTATGAATGTGTTAGAGGATGTTGTTATGGCCTCAAAAGTGAGAGACAGTGAAGTCGTTGAAGTTGACATAGAGCTAGTTAAGGAATGTGTTGAAAATAAGGGCTTTTCCCATGACAAAGATGGGGATCTTCATTATTCACTTCTCTCCTGTCTTCAAAAAAGTATCCGTGGTAGTGATGTAAATGCGGCGTTACATTATTTAGCTAGACTAATTGAAGGTGGAGATTTAGTTTCAATTTGCAGACGTCTAACGGTAATTGCCTATGAAGATATTTCAATCGCTGCACCTGAGGTTGGGGCTCATACAATTGCTGCTTGCCAGGCTGTAGAACGATTAGGGCTGCCCGAGGCACGCATTCCACTAGCAAATGTGGTGATTGAACAGTGTCTATCACCCAAAACAAATAGTGCTTATAAATCACTGGATAAGGCAATTGAAGATATTCGAAAGGGAAATATCGGGGAAATTCCAGATCACCTGCGAGATGCCCATTACAGCGGTGCAAAAGAATTAGGTCATGGAATTGGCTATAAATATCCACATGACTATCCAAATGGATGGGTTAAGCAGCAATACTTACCAGAACTACTAAAGAACAGAAAATACTTTAAACCCAAACAAAATGGACAAGAAAAATATTTTGCAAAAGTATATGATCGACTTGAACAATTACAAAAAGAGGGGGAGAAATAGACTAAACTATTTCTTCCCCCTTATTTATTAAGCAGCAACATCACGTTTCGTAAAGACAAACCACGTTAATGTATTAAAAATGACAAAATAAATAATTAACATAATAACTGAAAATGTCATCGTCATTCCTTCAACTAGAACATATCCAGTTAAATATTGAGATAAATCTGTATTCGCAAATAGAATGTATTTTGCCCACTCAAACTTTGTGGCCAAAAGGGCTGTAACATTCACTCCTACAAACATTAAGAAGATTGCTAAACCAATTGCTAGACCACTATTTCTAAAAATAGTAGAAATCATAAATGCAAATGTTGACATCATGATTAAATTAATTGATTTTAATCCGAAGACCCCGAGAATATGTGAAACCATATGAACCTCATGTACGGCGCCATCTCTATAAACAAGGTGAGGTGTAGAGCCTTCGATACCAAAGAATATACTACCTACTAAAAATGAAACTACAAATAGTAAAACTAAAGAAAATAACGCAAACAAAATGGTAGCTAAATATTTTGACAGAAGAATCTTCGCTCTTGATACTGGTCGTATTAATAATAATTTAATGGTTCCCCAAGTAAATTCAGAGGCAACACTACTCGCACCAACAACTATTGTAAACAATGTAATCAATGAAACAATTTCTGCAGCAATCGTCATAAAATTCCAGGTAGATCTAGATTCCACCGGAGCAATATCATGCTCGATTCGATATTCATTAATCGCTAATTCTTTTTTTGATATATCCTTTACCATGTCAGGTAAGTCTTCGCTCGCTAAATCTGTCTTATACATTTCATTCTGTTGTTGTAAGTTTTGTTTCCATTGTTCATCAACAGAGTCTGAAGCAGTGATATTCATTACAATTCCTACAACTACAGCTACTGCTATCAATATTACAAGCATAATCCAAGTGGAAATTCGACGGTAAATTTTCATATTTTCATTTTGTATCAGTTTCACGATATTAGCCAATTCTGCTACCTCCTGTTACTTCTAAGAATCGGTCTTCTAGTGATTTGGAAAGCTGTGTGATTCCAAACACCTGAATCTCATTTTTTACAAGACTAGCATTTATTTGCGGGATCATCCCATGTTCAATGTTAAGTTCAATTCCTTTTTCGGTTTGTTTTACTTCAAGTGCAGGGTATTCAGCTGATAGTATTGATAGAGTTTTTTCTACATTACCCACTTGGAAATGGACTCTAATGCTTGTTTCTTCATTCATAAAATCAGTGACTTTTTGTACACCCACTAATCTACCATCTTGTATAATTCCAATCCGATCACACATCATTTCCATTTCAGAGAGCAAGTGACTGGAAACAATTACAGCTAAGCCTTCTTCCCTAGCAAGCTTTCGAATATAATCGCGAACTTCACGAATTCCAGCAGGATCTAATCCATTTGTTGGTTCGTCTAGAATCAAAATCGAAGGACTGTGTAATAATGCTTGAGCAATACCTAAGCGCTGTCGCATCCCCAATGAATAGGTTTTAACCTTCTCATTGATTCTCTTTTCAAGACCAACAAGCTTTGTTACCTCAAGGATTCTTTCTTTTGATACACCGTTTACCATCCTTGCATAGTGAACAAGATTTTGATATCCCGTTAAAAACTTATACATTTCCGGGTTTTCAACAATGCCGCCAATATGTCTTACAGCTTGTTCAAAATTCTTGGCAACATTTGTTCCTTTTATCATGACTTCACCATCAGTGATGGACATTAGCCCTACAAGCATTCGAATCGTAGTCGTTTTACCAGCGCCGTTTGGCCCTAAAAAGCCGAAAACTTCACCTGGATATACATCAAAGGAAATTCCCTTAATGATTTCTTTTTTACCAATTGTCTTTTTTACATTTTTTAATTGTAAAACTGGTTGCACATTTTTTCCCCCTATCAGTTTGTGAGATTCATTTGTGTAGAATCTCGTTCGCCGTTTACCGGATTATGCGACAATACTACTTACGTATTATAGATGAAAAAGTTCCCATTTTTTTAGGTTATGAGAGAAATTAACAATACTTTTACATTGCAAATGCAGTCCCTGTACTCCTTATGTAGTATTTTCTTTTTGATAAAACTATTAATGTATAAAACAAATAGAACGTGGTCATGCTAGATATAAAGAAAAAATCTATTATTTTAAATTAATTAAAGTGTTCAAAAAAGAGGTTGAAAAGGACCGAGTAGGTCAAGGCGGCGCAGCTTTGAGTACCGGAACGTATGCAGTTAATACGTGAGGATCGAAAAAAGCAAGCCAACGACTTCCACAGGATGTAGTGACTTCGACGTTCGACACAGGACTTGTCGGTATTTAGTCGAAGATCCTCTTGTATCGCGGCATTTTCTGCCGACTTTTTGAACATCATCTAAAGGGAGTTGGTTATATGAAAGTAAGACAAGACGCATGGTCACATGAAGATGATTTATTATTAGCTGAAACTGTTTTACGCTACATACGTGAAGGTGGAACTCAATTAGCTGCTTTTGACGAAGTAGGCGATAAACTAAACCGTACATCAGCGGCATGTGGGTTTAGATGGAATGCGGAAGTCCGAAATAATTATGAGCAAGCAATTGCTATTGCAAAAAAGCAGCGTAAAGAAAGAAAACGAGCATTAGAAAGAATGAACAAGGATAAAGGAACATCTCAAGAAAAACCAGTCAGTCAGGAGGCATTTGTAGAAGAAACACCTGCACCTGTTTATATCGAGGAGGTTTCTGCGGAACTAATCCCTTCATCTAAATCATTCAGTAATCCAATCAATAATTCAATTACGCTTGAAGATTGTATTTCATTCTTATCTTCATTACGTCATAATGATTTTCTTTCGAATCAGTTAGAAATGGAAAATAATCGTTTGCATCGTGAAAACGAATCATTAAAGCAACAAACTAAAGAGCTTGAGAAGAGACTTGAAAAGTTATCTGACCAACAGACTATCATTCAAGAAGACTACCAAGCACTTGTACAAATTATGGACCGTGCAAGACGCTTAGTAATGTTTGAAGATACAGAGGATCGTAACTCCCCGACATTCCGAATGGATAAAAACGGGAATCTTGAGCAATTAGCAAAATAGGAAAAACGTGGCTATCATGGCCACGTTTTTTTATGAGTCCTTAACTCTAGTTATTTTGATGTCCTTCAGCAATTCCCGAACAACATAGCTAGCCATTATTAGTCCACAAGCGGATGGAACAAACGCATTAGAGGATGGTGGCATTTTTGCTTTACGAATTTTAGCATTCTCATCAGTGATTTCCTTACGAACATCTTCCCGAATAACGATTGGGCTTTCATCTGAGAACACAACCGGAATACCTTTACGGATTCCTTCTTTTCTTAATTTGGTACGGATTACCTTTGCAATTGGATCCGTATGAGTTTTTGAAATATCTGCAATCATAAAACGGGTTGGATCCATCTTATTTGCAGCACCCATACTTGAGATGATTGGAATATTTCGTTGTAAACATTCCTTCATAAGATGAATTTTATACATAATCGTATCTGATGCATCAACAACAAAGTCTAGATCATAGCTAAAAAATTCTTCGTAAGTTTCTTCTGTATAAAACATTTTAAGAGCGATTACTTCACAGTCAGGATTAATATCTGCGATACGCTCCTTCATTACGTCTACTTTTGATTGACCAATAGTAGAAAGTAAAGCAGGTAACTGACGGTTAATATTTGTGATATCCACATTGTCCTTATCTACGAGGATTAATCGTCCAACACCAGAGCGTGCGAGCGCCTCTACTGAGAAAGAACCAACGCCACCCACTCCAAGAACAGCTACTGTACTGTTTTTAAGGATATCTACCCCGCGCTTACCTACTGCTAGTTCATTTCGTGAAAATTGGTGTAACATATCTTCAACTCCATTGGGTATCAAATTCAATGTGATTTTTATTTTTACCAGAACTAGAATATAACATACTTTCGACACATTTCAAGTATTTCTATGTGAATTTATGTGTTTTAAATATAAAAACATAAAAAACCCCTGTTCACACAATGTAAACAAGGGTTTGTTCTTGTATAAAGTATCCTTAGAAGTCCCAATCGTGCAGTCGATGCCTTAGTTTTGAACCCGCTCACAGCAGGTGGGCACCCTGTTTCGACTTTTGTAAGTCCTCTTTTTAAGTATAGATGAGGCATTTACGCAAGTGCGAAAACTCCGGGCTCCCGTATAATCTATTGTTCGGTCAAAACAATAGGTTATACGACAAACACATCAGGACTTCTAACTTTAAAGGATGTTCAAAAAGTGCGGTGAATATGACACATCGAATTTCCACGTTGCCTTGCTTCTCCGGTACTCAAAGCTGCGTCCCTTGAAATTCTCGGTCCTCTTCATCCACCTTTTTGAACTTTATTTCTTGTCAACATATTAACACACGAAATTCGTCTTTACAAGTTGACCTAAAAGGGTTTTGTTCGCTATTTTCGTACATTTAACGACAAATACAAGTCATTTAATTGCGCTTTGCTAACTTCACCAGGAGCGTCTGTTAAAAGATCACTTGCACTTGCAGTTTTAGGGAAAGCAATCGTATCACGTAAGTTAGTTCTACCTGCTAGAAGCATGACTAGTCGGTCTAAACCTAGTGCAATACCACCATGTGGTGGAGTACCATATTCAAATGCTTCTAATAGGAATCCGAACTGTTCTCTTGCTTCCTCATCTGTAAATCCTAAAACGTTGAACATTTTTTCTTGGATATCGCGTTCGAAAATACGGAGTGAACCTCCACCTAATTCATACCCATTTAATACAAGGTCATACGCCTGTGCTTTGACTTCCCATGGCTTGCTTTCAAGTAGCTCAATATCCTCTCTCGCTGGCATTGTAAACGGATGGTGAGCTGCATAATAACGACCATCTTCTTCATCAAATTCTAAAAGTGGCCAGTCCGTTACCCAAAGGAAATTAAACTTAGATGCATCGATTAAATCAAGGTCTTTTCCAAGTTTTAAACGTAGTGCTCCAAGTGCATCTGCAACTACATTTGGTTTATCTGCTACAAAGAATAGTAAGTCTCCCGCTGTAGCTTCTAAAACAGTTCTTAATGCTTTTTGCTCATCTGCATCAAAAAACTTTGCGATTGGCCCTTTTAACTCATCTTCTTCAACTTTTAACCATGCAAGTCCTTTTGCACCGTAACGATTTACATATTCAGTAAGGCCGTCAATGTCTTTACGAGTATATTTATCTGCAGCACCTTTTGCATTGATTGCTTTTACCTGCCCACCAGTCGCTACTGCATTGCTGAACACTTTAAATCCGCTATCTTTTACAACTTCAGAAAGATTAATTAATTCCATTTCAAAGCGCGTATCAGGTTTATCTGAGCCGTAACGGTTCATTGCATCTGCATACGTTAATCGAGGCAATGGAAGTTCGATATCCATACCTTTTACGTCCTTCATTAATTTCTTCATCATTTGTTCTGTCATAGCAATGATGTCCTCTTGACTCATGAAGGACGTTTCAATATCGATTTGTGTAAATTCAGGCTGTCTGTCTGCACGTAAGTCTTCATCTCTAAAACAACGTGCAATCTGGTAATAACGATCAAATCCACCCACCATCAATAATTGTTTAAATATTTGTGGTGATTGTGGAAGTGCGTAAAACTCACCTGGGTGGACACGGCTTGGTACAAGATAATCACGTGCGCCCTCTGGTGTACTCTTTGTTAAAATCGGTGTTTCAATGTCTAAGAAGCCTTCGCCATCTAGATACTCGCGAATGGATTTTGTAACATTGTGACGCATTTGGAATGTTTCAAACATAGCCGGTCTACGAAGATCTAAATAACGATATTTCAAACGTAAATCTTCTGAAACCTCTGTACGATCTTCAATCATAAATGGAGGTGTTTTTGCTTCATTTATGATATTTAAATCAGAAACCTTGATTTCGATTTTTCCAGTCGGGATATTGTTGTTTATTGTTGCTTCATCACGAGCTACAACAATACCTTCTACACCTAGTACATACTCATTTCTTACCGTTTCAGCAATTTCTAATGCTTCCTTAGATTCTTCAGGATTAAATACGATTTGAACAATTCCACTTCTGTCTCTTAGATCAATAAAAATAAGTCCACCTAGGTCTCTGCGTCTTTGAACCCAGCCCTTTAGTGTTACTTTTTCACCAATTGCTTGTTCGGTTATTTCACCACAATAATACGTTCTTCCAGACATGTTTCCCACTCCTAATGACTTTTTTCAACTATATATGATATCAATTGCTCAAGTTGGACTTCTTCTTGATGACCTGAATCCATGTTCTTCACGTTAATAACTTTTCTTTCCAATTCTTCATCGCCCAAGATCGCAACAAATTTGGCTTGTAATCTGTCAGCTGCTTTGAATTGGCCTTTTACTTTTTTATTTAAATAGTCCTTTTCTGCAACCAATCCTGCTTTTCTAAGTTCATTCACGAGGAATACAGATTTAGCTGATGCAGCCTCTCCGATAGCAGCTACATAGCAATCCACTCTTTCTTCAACTGGTAGTTCAATACCTTCTGCATTCAGAGCGGCTAAGAGTCTTTCAATACTTAACGCAAAACCGATACCTGGAGTTTCAGGTCCACCAAGACTTTCAACTAAACCATTGTAGCGTCCACCACCACAAAGTGTTGTAATGGCTCCAAAGCCCTCTGCATCACTCATAATCTCAAATGCAGTATGGTTATAGTAATCTAAACCTCTTACAAGTCCAGAATCAACTTCGAAGTCAATTTCTAAATCAGTTAAGTAAGACTTTACCTTATTGAAATATTCACTTGATTCGGCATTTAAATATTCCAAAATCGAAGGTGCCGTGTGCATTAATTCATGGTCCCTGTCCTTTTTACAATCGAGGATACGCATTGGATTTTTCTCAAGTCTAGAATTACAGTCTGAGCAAAACTCATCAATTCTAGGTGAAAAATGTGCGATTAGCGCATCGCGGTGTGCACTTCTACTAGATTTATCGCCAAGGCTGTTAATGACAAGTTTCAACTTTTTCAATCCAAGTGATTTGTAGATTTCCATCGCGAGTGCGATAACTTCTGCATCGATACTAGCATCGTTGCTTCCTAATGCCTCAACTCCAAATTGGACAAACTGACGGAACCGACCTGCTTGCGGTCGTTCATAACGGAACATAGGGCCGCAGTAGTATAGCTTGGTTGGTTGTGATGGGTTACCAAACATTTTGTTTTCTACATATGAGCGAACTACAGCTGCTGTACCTTCAGGTCGAAGGGTTAGGCTTCGTTCCCCACGATCTTCAAAGGTGTACATTTCTTTTGTTACGATGTCGGTGGTCTCCCCTACACTTCGTAAGAAAAGTTCTGTATGTTCAAATATTGGCGTCCGTATTTCCTTATAATTAAATCTTTTGCATAGATCTCGGGCCATCTCCTCGATATATTGCCATTTTTCCACATTACCTGGAAGGATGTCTTGCGTTCCTCTAGGAATATTAACCATTTATTTACTCCTCCTTACTCAAAGAAAAGATATGTATTTACACATCTGGGATAACAAACAAAACAAAAAAGCTCCCATCCCTACAATTTCTTGTAGGGACGAGAGCTTATAGTTCCCGTGGTGCCACCCTAGTTAAAACCTAACGCCAAATAATCGGCGAATCTCTTCGTTAGCAGTGTTTTCTACATACTCATACACCAAAAAACGTGCACTCCGTCTACCGAAATCTTGCTACCTCGACCTTCTTGGTCTTTTAGAGACTTTAGATTTTCACTCGATCAGTTAACGCCTGAAACGTTCAACTCCTAGTAGAGCAAATTGCTTTTTCAGAGAGAAACCTAAGAGGTGTTCGTTCAATAAGTCATCATGTAGGAATGCTTGCAGCCTATGACATTCCCTCTCTATTCATGTGTAGTCCTATTTACTTTTCCCCATCACTGGTTCATAATATCATATTTTTTTGTAGAATTTTATATTATCATACGTATGAACTCGATACATGTCAAGTTTATGATTCAATTTTTTATTTTTTTTAGAACAAAAAGGTTATTTTAGGAACGATGTAATTGTTTTTTTAAGTTTCGTACATCTTTAACTGAAACACCAAATTCACTAGCTAATTCCACATAGGTTGATGATTGTTCCTTCTGAATAAAGTCGTGGAAATCAACCCCGAATAGATTTCCTCCTGTATTTTGTACATTGTTGCTTTTTTCGCTAAATCTCATCCTTTTCGCCCCTTTTTCATGGTAAGATATTACGTATCTTTCCCTTTTTTAAGAAATTATTTCTTTTAAACAGGAATTTTTTTATTTTTAGCGAATCTTTATAAAGCTATGCTTTTTACTCAAGGAGGCTTTTACGTGTTACACAAGATTTTTAAAATAGGACTAGCGTTCCTACTCGCGATTATTTTTTCAGTTACAACCAACCCGGGAAATCTTACAAAAGCTGAACAAATCGCAATTATTGACACCACCATACTAAACGTGAGGGACGGCCCCGGACTCTCCTACTCAAGAACTGCACAGGTCAAACAAGGAGAGAAATTTACCATCATCGAAAGAAAAAATGATTGGGTAAAGTTACAACTTTCTACTGGAAAAACAGGCTGGGTAGCTTCTTGGCTTATTAAAGAAACTCAAACTAATTCTACCCAATCTGGTACATCGTCCACCGTTGTTTCAACTGTAGATGGACTTAGATTTCGTAGCGGTCCAGGAACAGGATTCCAAGTGATCGGATCGTTAAACAAGGGAAATGAAGCTGGTTTTATTGAAGCAAATGATAATTGGTCAAAAATCTCTTATAAAGGACATATTGGCTGGGTTTCCTCACAATTCTTAACAACAAAGCAAACATCTGGTTCTACGAATTCAAAACCAAATTCAAATTCTGGTACATCAAAGAAAACAGGAACTGTTACAGCTTCAATCTTAAATGTACGCGATCAACCTAATTCGCAAGGAAGAATTGTAGGAAAGTTAAAGCAAAATGCTACTGTTACGATTACTAATGAAAGAGAAAAATGGTTAGAAATTAAATTTGGCAGTGGCTCTGCTTGGATACATAGGGATTTTGTTGCAGGTATTTCTTCTTCAGGAGAAAAACCATCTCAGCCTGCTGCACCTCCACAAAGTCCAACAAATCAAGGAAAAATTGGAAAAGTGACAGCATCCAGCTTAAATGTGCGAGATAGTGGCTCCCTTTCAGGGAGAATTATTGGCAGTTTGAAGCAGGGGAATAAAGTCACTATTCATGAAGAAGTAAATAATTGGAGCCATATTACGTTGCCAAATGGGAATAAAGGATGGGTCGCTAGTTGGTATCTTGACGTTCAGTTGGATTCACAACGTGAAACCCCAAACAACTCTGAATCTACTGTAAAAATTCTTTACAATGGAACAAATATTCGTTCAGGTTCATCTACTTCAACTTCAGTGGTTGCTCGTGCGAATGAAGGGGATTCCTTTGCAATGGTAGCAAAGGAGGGTGACTGGTATAAAATCAACCTTCCGGGCAATAAAATTGGATATGTTGCAGGTTGGCTCGTTTCCTTTAGTGGATCAAACCAAATTGTAGAAAGACCTGGTGTTAATCAATATTTAAAGGGAAAAACTATCGTGATTGATCCTGGTCATGGCGGAAATGATAGTGGAGCCATTGGAGTAAGTGGTACTTATGAGAAAACACTAAATCTACGTACAGCAAGAATGGTATTTGATAAATTAAGTGCATCAGGTGCAAATGTAGTTCTGACACGAAATAGCGATAATTATGTCAGTCTTCGCTCAAGAGTGAGTATTTCACATTATCGAAGTGCAGATGCTTTTGTAAGTATCCATTATGATAGCATTTATGATCGAAATGTTCGTGGCGTTACATCTTATTATTATAAAAACAGCGATGTTGGACTCGCTTCTAACATTCAAAAAGAGTTAGTCAAGAATACAGGATTTAAAAACAGAGAACACCGTCTAGGTAATTATCAAGTGTTACGTGAGAACCTTAATCCATCTGTTTTATTAGAATTAGGATTTCTCAGTAATCCGACTGAAGAATATACAGTTAACACAAATACGTTCCAAGAAAATGTTTCGAACGGAGTCTATTATGGACTAGCTCAATATTTTAAGGGAAAATAATTTTTCAACAAAAATGCCCCAAAAGCAAATCGCTTTTGAGGCATTTTTTATTTACTCTCAATGATTAAAGTAACTGGTCCAACATTTGTGAATTGAACATCCATCATCGCTCCAAATGAACCTGTTTCAACATGTACACCTTTTTCACGAATTTCTGCATTAAAAAGGTCATACATTTTTTCTGCAAATTCAGGTTTAGCAGCATCCATAAAGTTTGGACGCCTTCCCTTTCGGCAATCCCCGTATAACGTGAATTGAGATACTGAAAGAATATCTCCTTTAACATCAAGCAGTGATTGATTCATTTTCCCTTCATCATCTTCAAAAATACGAAGGTTCACAATCTTGTCTGCTACATATTTAATATCTTCCATTGTATCGGTATGTGTAATTCCAACTAAAAGCATTAAACCATTCTTAATGGCTCCGACTACTTCATTTTGAACCACTACACGCGCGTTTTTTGCACGTTGTACAACAACTTTCATGACAACTTATCTCCTAACTCATGACACGTCGAACTGAATAAATATCACGAATTTGCTTAATCCGTTCTACAACTTTATGAAGATGACTTACATTTTGTATGGAAATCGACATGTTGATTGTAGCTACTTTATTACGGTCGGATCTTCCGGAAACAGCTGAAATATTCGTCTTTGTTTCATTAACAGCCTGAAGAACCTCATTTAATAATCCACGACGATCAAATCCGTTTATCTCAATTTCAACATTAAATTCTTTACGATCATTTATATTACTTTCCCATTCAACCTCAATGAGTCGCTGCTGAGCATCCTCAGTATGAACATTTTGACAATCTGCACGATGTACGGATACACCTCTACCTTTAGTAATGAATCCAACAATTTCATCTCCAGGTACCGGATTACAACATTTTGAGAGGCGGATTAGTAAGTTATCAATCCCTTGAACCTGTACGCCCGAATCACGTCTTTTCGAACGAGATGAAACTTGTTTAACCTCAGATACGGTTTCAATAACTTGTTCTAAGTCACGCTGTTTTCTCAATTTATCAGTCAATCGATTTGCAATTTGAGCTGCAGTAATGCCGTTATATCCAATCGCTGCATACATATCCTCTTCATTTGAAAAATTAAATTTCTCAGCAACCCTTTTTATATTATCAGGTGTTAAAATATCCTTTACTTCAAATTCCAAGTTGCGAATTTCTTTTTCAACAAGCTCTTTCCCTTTTTCAATATTCTCTTCACGACGTTGCTTTTTGAAGAACTGACGAATCTTATTTTTAGCTTGGGATGTTTGGGCGAGTTTAATCCAGTCCTGGCTTGGGCCATAGGAATGCTTCGAAGTTAGTATCTCAATGATATCCCCTGTTTTCAACTGATAATCTAAGGTCACCATTTTTCCATTTATTTTTGCACCAATTGTTTTATTACCAATTTCCGAGTGAATGCGGTATGCAAAGTCAATCGGAACAGAACCAGATGGTAATTCTATGACATCACCTTTAGGTGTAAAGACGAAAACCATGTCAGAAAACAAATCAATTTTTAAGGACTCCATAAATTCTTCGGCATTTGACGCATCATTTTGCCATTCTAATATTTCACGGAACCATGTTAATTTTTCCTCAAATGACGATTGTGTGTTGACCTGTTTCCCTTCTTTATATGCCCAATGCGCTGCAATCCCGTATTCGGCAATTTGGTGCATCTCAACAGTTCGAATTTGAACTTCCAGTGGGTCACCCTTCGGACCAATTACTGTAGTGTGTAAGGATTGATACATATTTGGCTTAGGCATCGCAATATAATCTTTGAATCTTCCTGGCATCGGCTTCCAGCAAGTATGGATGATTCCTAAGACTGCATAACAATCTTTAATGCTATTTACAACGATTCTTACTGCAAGTAGATCATAAATCTCATTAAATTGCTTATTTTGGAGAACCATTTTCCGATAAATGCTATAGATATGTTTAGGTCGGCCTGAAATATCAGCTTTGATCGAAACCTCATCAACATGTTCTTTAACATCTTTAATGACTTCCTCGAGATACTCCTCGCGTTCCGCACGTTTCTTTTTCATCAGGTTAACAATCCGATAGTATTGCTGTGGATTTAAATATCTTAAAGCTGTATCTTCAAGCTCCCATTTAATTTTAGATATCCCAAGTCGATGTGCTAATGGAGCAAAAATTTCAAGCGTCTCATTGGAAATCCTGCGCTGTTTTTCTGGTGGGAGATGCTTTAAAGTACGCATGTTGTGCAATCGGTCAGCTAGCTTGATTAAAATAACACGAATGTCCTGAGCCATTGCAACAAACATTTTACGATGATTTTCAGCCTGTTGTTCTTCCTGAGATTTGTATTTAATTTTTCCTAACTTTGTGACTCCATCGACAAGCATCGCTACTTCCGGAGTAAATGCATCACTAATTTCTTGAAGCGTTACATTCGTGTCTTCCACTACATCGTGTAGAAAACCACCCGCAATTGTTGAAGGATCCATCTCAAGATCAACTAAAATGCCTGCCACTTGAACGGGGTGAATGATGTACGGTTCACCAGATTTGCGAAACTGCTCGCGATGAGCTTCTTCAGCAAATTTATAAGCTCGTTCAATAAATTCCAGATCCTTATTATTCAAATATTTTCTTGCCTTTTCTATCACTTGCTCAGGAGTTAAGACCTGTTCGTTTGCCATGGATTTTATCACCTTTTTATAAATTGAAGATTCAAATATAGTCTCTTTGAATCATTTTTAAAATATAGAATTAAAAAGATTATTGTTTCTATTATCTTGAAAATCTTGATAGATGTAAAGGGAAATAACATAAATATAAACTATAAAGTCTAAAAATTCTTTACCTACGGGTTGTAGAAAGGATTCTATTAAAAAAAGCACTCAATCTGAGCGCTTTTCAATTTACATCTTAATACTGCATAAGGGTTAATACATCATAACCATCGAGCTTGTCACGACCATCTAGGTAAGTAAGTTCGATAAGGAATGCGATTCCTGCAACAATACCACCAAGCTGTTCTACAAGTTTAATTGTTGCTTCGATTGTTCCACCAGTAGCTAATAAGTCATCTGTGATTAATACACGTTGACCCGGTTTAATAGCATCTTTATGGATTGTTAAAACATCTTTACCGTACTCAAGGCCATAATCCACTTTAATTACATCTCTAGGTAGTTTTCCTTCTTTTCTAACAGGAGCAAATCCTACACCATGTGAATAAGCGACTGGACACCCAATAATGAAACCACGAGCCTCTGGTCCAACAACAAGGTCAATTTCTTTTTCCCTAGCATATTTCACAATTAGGTCTGTAGCATATTTATACGCTTCACCGTCATTCATTAAAGGAGTAATATCCTTAAATTTAATTCCTGGCTTTGGATAATCGTCAACAATTTCAATATACTTTTTTAAATCCATTAATTAATTGCCTCCTCAAGCGAATGCGAACCTTTATTTATTGCATCAAACCATTGCTTTAATTGTTGATATGATGAATACAATAATTGCTTTTCCAATTCAATTCGTTTTGCTTTTAATTGGTATGTTCTCGATTCAGTCAAATCCCTTTTCTTAGCTTGATTTGATAATGAAATAAATCCATTGTCTATTTTAACAAAATCTAATTCAAAAAACACCTGTGACATAAAATCAATTGTTTCCGTTGACCATCCTCTATATTTTGCTAACTCGTGCGCATAGCGATTCATATCAAACGGACCTTTTTTTGCCAGAAATGCATAAAACCATTTAAAATGTTCCCGAGTCGGGATTGTACTGAAAAAATGATCCTGCTCATGGAAAAATAATGTATAAATCCGATTTGGAAAACTAGTATCAAACAGTACTTTTATCAATTCATCATCTTCTGGCAAGTCAAGAAGTACAACATGCTTTGAATCTAGTTGCAGCTCTGTCGCCTCTTCAAAGGAGGAAATTACCGTTACTTCATAATTAGACAGACCAAGTTTTTGAATAGTTTCCTGAGCAAATGAAACTAATCGGAGTTTATCATCTTTGATTTTTTCTAAATAGGATAAAAAATCACGCATCCCACGAATATCAAATAATTGCCACTCATGAACAGCTATATCCTGTAACATAATTTGAGGCTTTCTATTATTATTCCATTCATTAATAGATAATTCTCCTATAACGGAAACCTTCGATAGCGGTGAGATTCCGTCAACAGTATGTCCTAATCCAAATCCAACTCCATCTAAAGCTATTTGGTCTTCCTGAAGCACAATTTTTAAATGACTTTGATCAGACCCAATTCTTCGAAGCGAATTGATTTCAACATCATTGATTTGCACAGTGGGTTTTGGGTTTCCCATTCCAAATGGTGCTAATTTGTTCAACTCTAGTATAGTTTCAATCGAAACATCTTGTATATGGCAAACAGCATCTACAGCTGTGATAGGTTGAAAGTCTTCTGGTGTTAGGACCTCATCTGCAATTGTATTAAGACGATTTCTTAAGTCGGCCACATCTTCTACTTGTAGTGTCATTCCAGCTGCCATTGGATGCCCACCAAAATGCGGTAAAATATCACGACATGTTGATAGATTCTCGTATAGATTAAAACCTTCAATACTTCTTGCTGAGCCTTTTGCCAGACCTTTTTCAGAATCAATACTTAAGACAATTGTTGGCCGGTAGAAGCGGTCAACTAATCTAGAAGCAACAATTCCGATCACCCCAGGATTCCAGCCTTCCCTTGCAATGACTAATACTGAATTTGAAGAAGGTGGAAAGTTTTCCTCTACTTCTTGAATGGCCTCTTGAGTCATTTGATTGACTAATTGCTGCCTTTCTTTGTTCAGTTCATCGATTTCATCGGCTATATATGCTGCTTCTTCTAAATCATTTGTTAATAATAAATCAACTGCAGGATCTGCAGATTGCAATCGACCTACCGCGTTTATGCGTGGACCGATTGCAAATCCAACTGTTTCTTCAGAAATGTCACTGGATTCGATTTTGGCTTTTTTTAATAACGCTCTTAAACCTGGCCGTTTTGTATTTTGTAACGCCCTTATTCCCTTTTTTGCAAGGAGCCGATTCTCCCCAGTTAAAGGAACTAAATCAGCAATTGTTCCAATAACTGCTACATCTAATAATTCTGTAGGGACCTCTCCTCGTAAAGCATGAGCTACTTTAAATGCTACCCCAACTCCTGCCAATTCCTTAAACGGATACTGGCTATTCGGCTTTTTCGGATGGATAATCGCTGTTGCTACGGGTAACACGGGACCAACCTCATGGTGATCCGTAATGATTAAGTCAATACCTAATTCTTTTGCAACCTCTGCTTCATGAAGCGCAGATATACCTGTATCTACAGTAATAATAAGTGAGATTCCTTCCGATTTTGCCCAACGAAAAGCTGTTTCATTTGGTCCATAACCTTCCGTGAATCGATTAGGAATATAAAATTCAACATTGGCACCTTTTTCTTTTAAGGCAGTGACCATGACGGTCGTACTGCTCACACCGTCCGCATCATAATCACCAAACACTAAAATCTGTTCCTCATTTTTAATGGCCAAAGTAATTCTGTCAATAGCCTTATCCATTTGGTCCAATAAAAATGGATCGTGGAACTCAAGTATTTCTGGTTCTAAAAATTCACGTGCTTCCTGGACGGTTGTAATTCCTCTATTCACTAGTAGGGATGCTACTAGAGGTGTAACTTGCAGTTCATTAACTAGTAGATTTGCGTTAGCCTGGTTGTAATCATTTACTTTCCAACGAGTTTTAGATTGTAACAAAAGTTTCACCCCTTAACCATACTATTATATCGAAGCTTTGGGAGTGTTACAACGATTGACATTTTTTATATAGTAGGTTTCCATTTTCAGTCATCATCAGAGTATGGATTGATATGGATAAAAACGTTCTGGACCTCTGCATATTCCATCAGTTTTGCTTTTACCTTTTTCCCAACCTTATGTCCATCTTCAACAGTCATGTAAGGATCGACAGAAATTTTCAAATCAACAATAACATAATGTCCATGCTCGCGAGCATGGAGTTCCGTAATTTTTTTTACTTCTGGAACGGACAGAACCAATTCTCTATATTCAGTTGTATCTTCATCATGTAATACATGATCTAATGTATTGTGTATTGCTTCCGTTCCAAATTCCCAGGCCATTTTTACAATTAAAACAGCAACAACTAACCCCGCAACCGGGTCAGCATAAACAAGCCAGTCAATTCCTAAATAGCCACCAAGAATAGCTCCCACAATGCCCACAAGCGTCGCAATGGAAGCAAAGACATCAGATCGGTCATCATATGCATTAATTATTAGTGCATCGCTCTTAATTTTTTTTCCGAGATTATATTTATAGCGAAACATGATTTCTTTAATGATGATGGAGAATAGGACAGCATAAATAGCCATCGTCTTTGGAACATCGATAGGCTTAAAAAAAGCCTCAATTGATGCTTTTCCGATTTCAAATCCGACTAGTGCCAGTAGTACAGCAACAATGATGGCCGAAACAGACTCTGCTTTACCATGACCATATGGATGATCTTCATCTGGTGGCCTTTTAGCAGCACGGACCCCAACGAAAACGGCAACAGACCCTGCCACATCAGATGCAGAATGGACCGCGTCTGCAATCAGCGCACGACTATTGGATTGTACCCCAATCACCCATTTTATAATCGCTAGAATGATATTCCCCACTACACCGATAATTATGGCCTTTTCTGCTTGTTTAAAACGATCGTTCTCTTTCAAAAAATCCTCATCCTTCCCATGTAAGTTTGAGAACAAAAATGCGCTTTTTTCATCTGCGCATACGCCATGCTTTTTAGTGTATCCATATTCAAAGAGAAAATAAAAAGTCGTGAAAAATCACGACTTTTACTAATATGTTATACCTGTTGTTCTGATTCAGACTGTGCTGGACGTTTTTTAGTAATTTGCTTTGTCTTCCATACTAACCATAATTGTGCTGCAATGAAAATAGATGAATACATACCAGCTACTAAACCAATTGTTAAGGCGAAAGAAAAATTGGTAATTGCCTGTCCACCTAATAATAATAAAGCAACACTTGTGAAGATAACAGTTATAGCAGTATTAACGGAACGTCCTAATGTTTGTCTTAATCCATTATTTACAATACTTGCAAGATCTTCATATGTTTTAACACGCTTTTTCTTCTTATAAAGTTCACGAATTCTATCGAACGTAACAATTGTATCATTTATAGAGTAACCAATAATGGTTAAAATAGCAGCGATAAATGTTACATCTACTTCAAGTCGTGTAACACTAAAGATAACAATCATAAAGAGAGCATCGTGGAATAGTGCAACAATTGCTGCAAGCCCCATTAACCACTCAAATCGGAATGCAACATAGATAATAATACCCGCCATCGCAATTAAGCTTGCGATAAAGGCATTTCTAGCTAATTCTTTTCCAACTGTTGGAGAGACTGTGCTAACGTTAGGGTCTGCCCCATACAGGTCATGGAAATGAGCTTTTACTTCGTTTACTTTATCTTTAGATAGCTCATCTGCAAAACGAGCCACACCAATGTCACTATTATCTCCTGAAATCAAGATTTCCTTAGCCTCTAGATCAAGCTTACTAAGTTCATCTGTGAACTCTTCTTGAGAGATTGGGTGGTCAGCGAGCACCTCCATACGGGTACCAGCAACAAAATCAATTCCGAGATTAAGCCTGAAGATTACCAATACTGCTATGCCCAAGATAACCATTATACCAGATGCTATAAAGAATTTATTTTTTTGTTTCGCAAAATCAAAACGATCAAATCGAGTTGGATAATTCCCTTCCTCATCGGCATCTGCTAAGTTTCGAATGTCACTTTGTTTAACGCCAAACCAGCTTGGTTTCTTATTTAGAAATTTACTATTTACCCATAGTCCAAGTAATAATCTGCTTCCATATACAGCAGTTATAAAGCTTAGCAAGATACTTACGATTAACATAGTAGCAAAGCCTTTTACAGCACTTGTTCCAAAAATAAATAGAACTACACCTGCTAAAAGAGTTGTAATATTTGCATCAAAAATTGTTAGGAATGAGTTTTTACTTCCTGAACGATACGCAGATAAGATAGATTTTCCGGACTTAATTTCTTCCTTTATTCTTTCATAGGTAATAATATTTGCATCGACGGCCATACCTACTCCAAGGATTAAGGCTGCAATGCCTGGTAGAGTAAGAACTGCATTCATCCAATCAAATACTAATAAGTTTAAATAAACAAAGATACTTAATGTAATAGCAGCAATCAGTCCAGGGAATCGGTAAAAAATAAGCATAAATAATAGCACTAAGAAAATACCAATTGCCCCTGCGAAAACAGTTTTGTCTAGAGCTTGCTCACCAAATTTTGCTCCAACAGATGTGGAATAGATTTCTTCTAAATCAACAGGTAGTGCCCCTGCATTTAACAAAGAAGCGAGTTCTTTTGCAGATTCAACTGTAAAGCTGCCTCCTTCTATTGAGACCGTCTTTCTATTGAATACTTCATTAACAGATGCTGCAGAAAGGTACTTTGGATTTGGCTTCTTACTTTCAGCCTCAAAGGAATCCACACCTTCTTCAAAATCCAACCATATCACCATTAAATTGTTTGGAGCTTGGTCAAGAACTTTTTGTGTAGCATTTTTTAGGTCATCTGAATTTTTAACGGTTAGAGAAACGGCTGGTTTTCCCATTTGGTCGAACGCCTGACTAGCACCATTTTGCGCTAGTTGTGAGCCGTCAAGTAAAACGTTATCGTTTACATCTCTGAATGTTAGTTTAGCTTGTGTAGATAGGATGTCACGAACCTTTTGTTGGTCTTCAACACCCGCTAATTGCACACGAATGCGATCCTTACCTTCAATTTGAATATTTGGTTCATTTACCCCTAGTACGTTTACACGGTTATTTAAGGCATTCACCGTACTTACTAAGGCTTCCCTATCAATTACATCGCCTTTCTTAGCAGGTTGTACCTCATAAAGGATTTCAAAACCACCTTGAAGATCGAGTCCTAATTTAATATTTTTTGCGGTATCTGTACCGGTTACTCCGATTAATGCTCCAAAGAGAAGCACCAATACAAAAAACACCACAATGCGGCCTTTTTTAACCATAAGTATGTATATCCTCCTTTATATAAGAAAAGCGAAAGGTGCCCTGCCTATCGGTTACAAGCATAAGACGAGCGCTTGCAGAAGGCGCACTTGCCTTCAAAAGCGATTGGCTTATGTCCACTGGCCGATGGAGCCAAGAGCTTGACAATTCTATTCTAGTAAAAAACCTAGCCTGTCCTTTAAGCCCTCCATCACAATTATGAAACAATGCGATTTTGATGTCAATTACAGCTTTTGTGAATATTAATACTACATCTAAATAATTTAAAGTTCTATGAATTATAGTAATTTTTCCAAAGCGGCTTTTCCTTCACCTTCAAACCAATTCGGTGCTTTAAAAGCCTCTACTGTTGCATAGTTCATATAATCTCCAACTTTTACTCCGAGAATATCACTGACAATTTGGTGCAATTGCTTTTCTTCTCTTTCTTTTCTCCATGTTTTACTTTTCATGAACTCCCACAGTTCTTCCTCTTTAACGCTGTCGTATCCATAAAGTACGAATTCTTCCAGCTTGCTCTTTAAAAATGGACGAACTGTTTCACGATACTTGTCATACATGTGATTCTCTGATTGACTCACTCATCATCTCTCCCATTTTTCAACTAACTAATCAAATGCGCCTTGGCGTATTTGCGCCTAGATTTTTTCGAGCTTGCTCGAAAAGATTCCTTTCAAAATCTGTGGCTTCCGCCGGAGGCTTTAACTATATTCAGTATAAGTTTTGACCTCTACTGAATATAGTTAACAATACTTGTCATGCTTGGCCACCTACTTAGCATATAGTTAATTGTAAATGATATCACCTTTTTTGAGAAGGTAGGGAAAATGAATTGTCAAAGCAAACATTCCTTAAAGGTACGTTAATATTAATTATTGCAGGTCTCATTACTAGAATATTGGGGTTTATTAATAGAATTGTTGTCGCCCGTCTTATTGGTGAAGAAGGTGTGGGGCTGTATATGATGGCAATCCCTACATTTGTCCTCACCATTACATTAACCCAGATGGGACTTCCAGTGGCCATATCGAAATTAGTAGCTGAAGCAGAGGCACAGGGTGATAGAAGAAAAATTAAAAAAATCTTGGTTGTTTCCCTATCCATTACTGGGACATTAAGTATTATTTTTACACCTATGATGATTTTTCTTGCACCATTATTATCTGAGACGCTTCTAACCGATGAAAGGACATATTATCCTTTGTTAGCAATATCACCGATTGTCCCAATCGTAGCGATATCTTCTGTTCTCCGTGGTTATTTTCAAGGTCGTCAAAATATGAAGCCACCTGCCTATTCACAGGTAATTGAACAAGTCGTCAGAATTACCTTAGTGTATGTATTTACGAATGCGTTTTTACCAATGGGGATTGAATACGCTGCAGCAGGTGCAATGCTTTCTGCTGTTGTGGGAGAATTAATGTCACTCATTTATTTATTCTTTATGTTCAAACTGAAAAAACGAATCCGAATCCGGCAAAACTTTTTTAAATCAGCTAAGCACGGAAAGGAAACTTTCAATGATTTGACACGAATTGCGGTTCCAACATTAGGCAGTAGAATGATTGGATCGATTTCTTGGTTTTTTGAACCGATTGTCGTTGCCCAAAGCTTAGCAATTGCAGGCGTCGTAACACATATCGCGACAAGACAATACGGGGAGTTAACCGGTTTTGCATTACCACTACTTATGCTTCCTTCATTTATTACGACTTCACTTTCTACGGCACTTGTGCCTTCTATAAGTGAAGCAGCAGCAAAAAAGCAAACATTATTAATTGAATATCGTCTCAAACAGGCGTTACGATTATCTCTTGTTTCAGGTGGCTTAGCAATTGTTGTTTTATATGTGTTTGCTTCACCAGTAATGGAGCTAATGTATGGGAATAGTAATTCAGCCATTTATATAAAAGTAATGGCTCCGTTTTTTATCTTTTATTACTTCCAAGGTCCACTTCAAGCAACCTTGCAGGCTCTTGATTTAGCCAAAGCTGCAATGATTAATAGTTTTATCGGTAATTTTATAAAAACTGGCGCAATTTTTGTTCTAGCAACAAGACCTTCCCTTGGGATTATGGGGGCAGCTCTTGCTATTGTCATTGGAATGATGCTTGTAACCTTGCTGCACTTTTCAACAATTGTAAAAGTGATTTCCTATAGTTTTTATGTTAAGGACTATATAAAGAGTGGTATAACCATGGTACTAGCAGGAATAGGTGGTCATTACTTTTATCAATTCTGTTTAACCGACGGTTCCCTTGCTATGAGAACACTGGCAGCAATTGGTGTTACATCATTCATTTATGTTGTTTTATTATTTGTATTTAAGCTTTTAACAAAAGAGGAAGTTAAGAGAATTCCGTTTATTGGACCAAAGCTTGCAGCACTTTTGTAATTACTAAGCCAGAAGGTAACCCGACCGCGGTTACCTTTTTTCATCTTTTATATCTACATGCAGTTTTCCATGATGATAATTACAAATCGAAATTTTCTTAATATCACTATAACCTAATTTCTTCAACTCAGATCGGAGCCAAAATTCTGTCTTATTAATTTGTGTTAAATGTTCCACTTGTATTTCTCCATCAAGAACGACTGGTAAATCAATTGTATAGTCTGAGAAATCAGAAGGTTCATTTTTACTTTTTTCCAACACGGACAATTCTCCTGATGACTCAAGTATAGCAAATTCCACATCAGCTAAATTTTTTATGTTTTTTTCACGTAGTTGCATCATAAGATCATCATGATTATATCGTTGCTGTCTCATAGCATGTTCATCAATTTTACCCCTATTCACAATAACTGTTGGACGTCCATCGATGAGTTCTCTAAGTTTTTTACTTTTTAACGACAGCAGGGCTAGTAAGTATTGTATCCCCATTAGTAAAATCATTGGTATCAGTGAATGGAGTATTGGGTCTCTAGTACTCTCGATACCGATAACAGCCATCTCTGCAATCATCATAAAAACGACTAAATCGATAAGACTGAGTTCCCCAATTTCCCGTTTACCCATTAACCGAAAAATTGTTAACAAGATAACATAAAGTAAAATAGTCCTCCCTACAATGATGAGGTATTCTTCCAATGAAAGTCCCCCCTCTCAAATGGATCCCTAATATATAAAACACATACTGCAACTTAGTGTGCTCAAATTCTCTTAAAACATTATTCGAATTTTTCCTGATATGTTAAATGGACAAGAAAAGTTTGTACTTTTTATTCTAATTCATTGTGATAGTGAATATGCTCGTACTAAGGGTTATCTGTATACATTTGAGGGGGAGAGAATCGATATGAGGAAAATGGGAGTTGCAATGGTTTATGGTGTGGTAGCAATTTTTTTAATTGTTATTGTATCTAGTTTACTAATCTCACTATTACTTCGATTTACTTCACTTCAGGAATCTTCAATGTCCTGGGTGATTTTAGGGGCTTCCTTCCTTGCTCTTTTCATCGGTGGTTTTGTTTCAGGTGGAAAAGGAAAGGAAAAAGGTTGGCTCATTGGTGGAGGCACAGGTATTTTATATTCTATCATTGTATTCATTGTTCAATTCTTAGGGTATGATGCTACATTCACTGCGGAACAAACAATGTATCATGTTGGTTTTTTAGCGGCAGCTGTAATTGGTGGAATTTTCGGTGTAAATATGACCACTCCTTCAAGAAGAGATGCTTAATAGAAAAACAAAAAAAGAGCGCCCGAGTCGCTCTTTTTTTTATGAAAAATTAGTCCTTGATGACATCACGTACTGCTTGTCTGTCATATGTAAGATTTGCATTTCCAGATTTAATAATAATCTTGTTTTCGTCAATTGCATCAACTGTTCCGTGTAAACCGCCTACAGTTACAACCTTATCCCCTTTTTGCAGGTTAGATTGCATATTAAGAGTAGCTTTTTGACGCTTTTGTTGTGGACGAATTAACAAGAAATAGAAAATCGCAAACATTAGAATCAAAGGACCAACTGTTCCTAAAATACCTTCCATTTATTTCACCTCCCGACTCTATCTTTTTTTTCATTTTTTCTTTAGTTAGAAGTTTTTCGCGTTCGGCTTATTAAAACCATATCGCTCAAAAAATTCTTCACGGAAGTCTCCAAGACGATCTTCGCGAATCGCTTGACGGACTTGCTCCATTAATTTTAACAGAAAATGAAGATTATGATAAGTAGTAAGTCTTATTCCGAATGTTTCACTTGTTTTTATTAAGTGTCTAATATAAGCACGGCTATAATTTTTGCATGTATAACAATCGCAATTTTCGTCCAACGGTCCAAAATCACGTGCATACTCCGCGTTTTTAACAACTAATCTTCCTTCGCTAGTCATAAGCGTTCCATTCCTAGCAATTCTAGTTGGTAGTACACAGTCAAACATATCAATGCCACGAATTGCTCCATCGATCAAGGAATCCGGCGAACCAACACCCATTAAATATCTAGGCTTATTCGTTGGTAAAAGTGGTGTTGTAAACTCGAGTACCCTGTTCATAACGTCTTTAGGCTCACCAACAGATAAGCCACCTACAGCATAGCCTGGGAAGTCTAGGGATACTAAATCCCTTGCACTTAGTTTACGAAGTTCCTCATATTCCCCTCCCTGAACAATACCAAATAGTCCCTGGTCATGTGGGCGACTATGTGCCTGTATGCATCTTTCAGCCCAACGACTTGTACGTTCAACAGATTTCTTCATATATTCAAAGCTAGCTGGATATGGTGGACACTCATCAAATGCCATCATAATATCTGAGCCAAGTGCATTTTGTATCTCCATTGCTTTTTCTGGTGACAAAAATAACTTATCTCCATTTAAATGATTACGGAAATGAACGCCTTCTTCTTTAATTTCTCTAAATTCACTTAAACTAAATACCTGAAATCCTCCCGAATCAGTGAGAATTGCTCGATCCCAGTTCATGAATTTATGCAAGCCACCCGCTTCTTTGATGATTTCATGGCCTGGTCTTAACCATAGATGGTAGGTATTACTTAGAATAATACCAGCACCCATCTCCTTAAGGTCTTCTGGTGACATTGTCTTTACCGTTGCAAGTGTTCCCACTGGCATGAAAGCAGGTGTTTCAAAAGAACCGTGCGGGGTATGTACAATTCCTAGTCTCGCACCTGTTTGCTTACAAGTCTTAATATGTTCGTATCTTATTGCTGTCACTTATATGTCTCCTTTATCGTGGGTGTGATAACTCACCACCCGAAATATCAAATTTGGACTGTGTCTTACTTAATTAGCATTGCATCTCCGAAGCTAAAGAATCGATACCGTTCTTTTACTGCTTCGTTATACGCATGAAGTATATTCTCGCGTCCGGCCAGTGCACTTACAAGCATAATCAGTGTTGACTTTGGAAGATGGAAGTTTGTTATAAGACCATCAATTGCCTCATACTGATATCCTGGGTATATAAATATATTCGTCCAACCGCTTGATTCAACGAATTTGCCATTGTTTTTCACAATCGTTTCAAGGGTTCTAGTTGAGGTAGTTCCCACAGAAATGATTTTACCGCCATTTCTTTTTACCTCATTTAGTAAATTAGCAGTTTCCTCTGTCATTTGATAAAATTCAGAATGCATATCATGATCTTCAATTGTGTCTGCGCTGACGGGACGAAATGTTCCTAACCCAACATGCAAGGTAATAAAAGCTGTATGTACTCCCTGATCACGGATTTGCTGTAAAAGTTCTTCTGTAAAATGCAGCCCAGCTGTGGGCGCTGCTGCTGAACCACGATGTTTTGCATACACTGTTTGATATCGTTCTTTGTCATCCAATTGCTCATGAATATAAGGGGGCAATGGCATCTCGCCTAAGGCTTCCAAAACTTCATAAAATATACCTTCATAATGAAAGTTCAACATTCTTCCACCGTGATCACCGATTGACGTACACGTTGCTTTTAATCGCCCATCACCAAAGGATAACACAGTACCTTCTTTCACACGTTTTGCAGGCTTTACAAGAGTCTCCCAATTATCACCGTCTTTTTGTTTTAAAAGGAGTACTTCTACTTTTGCACCCGTGTCCTCTTTTACCCCATAAAGTCTTGCTGGCAACACACGTGTATCGTTTAAGACTAGGCAATCTCCTTTATTTAGATAAGATAGGATTGAACGAAAATGAGTATGAGTAATTGCCCCTGTCTCTTTGTCCACTACCATTAAGCGCGAAGCTTCTCGATTTTCCAGCGGTGTTTGTGCAATTAATTCCTCCGGTAAATCAAAATCAAATAATTCTACTTTCATATTTCCACCTAATTTCTACTGACTTTCTAACGAAACTTACCAAATACGTAAAAAATTAATGATAATACAATACTAATTACAATAGATGTAACGATTGGAAAATAAAATGTGGTATTTCCTTTTTTCACTACAATATCCCCAGGCAGTTTTCCTATAAAATGCATAATAAAACCGACTACTAATAGTAGAATCCCCATTATCATTAGCATTTTACCCATTTTAACTTTATTCACTCCTTATAAGGTATCGGAACGAAGGCATCTATTTGTTAGTCAATTTTCGTGTAGGAAAAAACTTAATTGAATAAAGTTAAAAAGCCTCCGGCGGATGCCACGATTTTTCAAAGGTAATTTTTCGAGCGAGCTCGAAAAAAATCGGGCGCATATACACCAAGGCGTATATGATTAGGTTATTACTCCTTTGGAACCTCAATTTGAAAATGTCGATATACTTGTTCAGTTACAATTCGACCACGCGGGGTTCGTTGCAAGAAACCAATTTGCAGAAGGTAAGGCTCATATACATCTTCAATCGTATGCGCCTCCTCGCCGATCGTTGCAGCAATCGTCTCGAGACCAACCGGACCACCTCGAAATTTCTCAATGATTCCTCTAAGTAATTTATGGTCAATATGATCAAGACCTAAACGGTCAACCTGTAGCAATTCTAGAGCAATATCTGCCATTTGTGTTGTAATGGTACCATTGCCACGTACCTGTGCGAAGTCTCTTACTCGTCTTAGTAAACGGTTCGCAATCCTTGGAGTCCCTCTTGATCGTCTCGCAATTTCTTTGGCTGCTTGTCCATCAATTTCTACTTCCAACAATTCAGCTGTTCTTGTTACAATACCAGCTAATTGATTTTCAGTGTAATATTCAAGTCGACTCAGCACCCCAAATCGATCCCTAAGAGGTGCAGATAATGAGCCAGCACGTGTTGTTGCTCCAACTAAAGTAAAGGGGGGTAAGTCAAGTCGAACAGAACGTGCCCCCGCTCCCTTACCAATCACGATATCCAAACAGAAATCCTCCATCGCAGGATATAAAACCTCCTCGATGGACCTTTGAAGGCGATGAATTTCGTCAATAAAAAGGACATCACCAGGTTCAAGTGCTGTCAAAATAGCCGCTAAATCCCCAGGCCTTTCTATAGCTGGCCCTGAGGTTGTCCGTATATTTACACCCATTTCATTTGCGATAATCGTAGCTAGCGTTGTTTTTCCAAGTCCTGGAGGTCCATATAATAATACATGGTCCAGGGTTTCTTGTCTCATTTTAGCTGCTTCAATAAATATCGATAAATTTGATTTTACCTTTTCTTGACCAATATATTGAGCTAAGGTTTGTGGTCTGAGGCTTTGCTCGATTGCTGACTCTTCGTAATTGGCACTACCTGAAACGATTCTGTCCTCCATCCAAGCATCCTCCTTATTTTAATAGCTTTTGTAAAGCCTTTTTAATATATTGATCCGTTGAGAGCTTTTCTTTTCTTAGCTCTGGCAACACTTTATTGATTTCTCTCTCCGCATAACCTAACACCTTAAGCGCTTCAACTGCTTCATCAATTTCTGTGTGACTCGTATTGTCCACAAATTCATGATCTTCACTAAACAAATCGGGATGGAGCGTTGGCATAAGGTCATGGAGCTTTCCTTTAAGATCTAATATAATTTGTCGAGCTGTCTTTTTCCCTACACCTGGAAACTTGACAAGGAATTTCTCATCCTCGTTTTCAATCGCACGAATGACTTGTTCTGGTTCCCCCGAAGCCAAAATCGCGAGTCCTCCCTTTGGACCAATCCCTGTAACATTTAAGAGTTTCAAAAATAAAGCACGCTCTTCACGTGTCTTAAAGCCATAAAGTGCTAATATATCTTCTCTTACATGCTGATATGTATAAACAATTTCCTTATTATTTTTTTTAAAAATAAACGGATTTGGTGTAAGAATTTGGTAGCCCACTCCATTATTTTCGATAACGATATATTCCGGATTTATGTAGTCAACCGTCCCTTTAATAAATTCAATCAAACTTATTCTCTCCCCTACTTTGCTGTACCCCATTTTATCATATTCGTCAAAAAAAGACTAAAAATAAAAGAGAGACTAGAAGGGGTCTAGTCTCTCAAAAATGTTTTATATCAAGGGGAGGATGTATAAGTTTTGTAGGTTTCAATGACATTAATATACTCATCTTTAGTCCCTATTTTGATTCCCTTTTTTAGTAAATCATGTTGATAACTTTCAAGCTTCTCAACGTCGATCTGAAAGAATGATTGGATAACCTTTTCTGATTCATCTGGTTTTCCATTAAAGATAGATAAAATTCCATCTTCCGTTATACCAAAATAGCCATTTGTTTTAAGCAACGGTGAAATATCGTCTATTCGTTGTTGAAAAACAACTTGAGTATCATCTTGATGGACTAGGTTCCAGTCCTCATACTGTGCCCAAAAATCTTCCATTGATAGGATTGTTTCTTTTATTATTTCTTCACTTACCTCGCCGTCTACATAAACACGTTCAAGAATAACAGTGACCTCTAATGGACCGGTTACCTCTTGAACAGAATTATTATGTTCTTCTTTTAACTCGGCATTAATTCCAGAAAAGCTAGGCAATATAAAAACAATCGTTAGACAAACGATTACTTTTACAATCATTCTCATTTTGGCATCACCTCTTACAATTAGTTGCCAACTCTTATTTACACTTGTATATGACCGTCCCACACAAATTAGTTTGACCATTATTAACAAGAATATCCAATGTTTTTTGAAAAAATATTCCATAAAAAAAGGATGTCCCAAAGGACACCCAATTAAATATGCAATATGCAGGTTACGTTAACCCCTATTATGATTTGTGAATGGCTCACGAATAGCATCGCCAATGTTGTCAAAAAGGTCTTTTATGTCAGCATCAATTGTCTCACGTCTATTCCCGTTACGTATATCATTATCGATATCACGTACTCGTGTAAAAGTACCTTCATCTGTCACAACATTGACATTACGTTTTCCAACTAATGGCTGTACAGCCCTTTCTACAGCGTCTTGGACATTATTACGATTTGAATTATCGTTCGTATCAACAGCAACTAAAACATTATCGTCTGTTACGATGACACGAGCATCATCAACATTTTTTACCTTTGAAGCACGTTCGGAAATTTTTCGAACTAAATTTCCGTTGTCATTGTAATATCCATATGTTTGTACTCTATGGTTATTGTCATTGAGATGGCTGTGATAGTTAGTATCGGAATGTCCATGTCCATTATCTCTAATTGTATTTGGGTTACCATCATTAAAAGGGTTAACTGTTCGACCATTACGGTTATTCATGATACCATTTCGACGTTGTTCGTCGCGATAATTCATGATCCCAGGACGATTTTTTCTTGTTTTATCATTGTTATTTACCATACCGGTTCTGTCATCGTTATTCCTGTTGTTCATGATGCCAGTGCGATTATTTCTGTCATTTCGATTGTTCATAATACCGGTACGGTCATTCCTGTTATTCCCTGTGCGATCCATAATTTCTGTTAATGGACCATCATTGTCACGAAGACGGTTTCCATTTCCATCTTCATTATTTCGATTATTTTCATTCGAGTAATAACCGATTGGTCTAGCATTATCATTATAATCCTTGTTTGGACCCGCCCCTTGATTATCTGTATTACACGCCGTTAGACCACCAAGTAATAATGCTGCAGTCGAAACTGTATAGAGTATCTTCCTCAATACAATAACCCCCTTTGACCTTTTGAACATATCTACATGTTCACCTTTAGGTTGGCTTATTCAAAGGGGGATTATTTCTGTTAGTTTTTTGCAGGTTGTTTAAATCTTGGACAGATAAGCCTGTTTTATTCTTTTTACATTATTAGAATTTATCTTTTATATAAAGACTAAAAAAAATACAAGGACGAAAATGTATGATTTATTCGTCCTTCTTTATATGTTTATGATTAGTCGTCTAAGTCATCATCAACATCTGGCATGTTAAACATAGGGTTAAATGGCATTTGCTGATTTGGATTCATTCCAAACGGTGCACCCTGATATCCCGGGAATCCACCACCTTGGAACTGAGGTTGAAATGGTGGTTGGAATTGTCCTTGAAATCCTGGTTGCCCCATCATTGGGTAGCCTTGTTGCGGGAATCCTGCAAATGGTGGTTTCGGTCCACCACAGCCACAATCTTTTTTATTATAAAATTGTGATGGCATCATTTGTGGATTCATTGGTCCAGCAAAACCTGGTCCTGGATTGTTAGCCATCGCTGGACTTACGGCTTGTGGTGCAACTTGCATTGGCATATTTGGTCCGAAGCCAGCAGGTCCAGGGAAACCTCCATTAAATCCGTAACCCGGCATTACTGGAGTAACTGGTACACATGGCCCCATTGGAAACGGCGGTGCCTGCATTGGTGCCATTTGTGGCATTACAGGTACATCTTCAAATTCATCTTCTACACCTGCGACCATTTGAGGCATTTGTGCTTGCATAATATTAAAATTGTTAATATCGATTTCAAATGGATGTTGCGGTTGCATTTGTACTGGTGGCATTTGTACTGGTGCCATTTGAACAGGTAGCATTTCTTCTTTTACTTCCTCTTTTACCCCTTCTGTTCGAGGGAAGCCTCCCATCGGATTAAATGGCCCTTGTTGTGGTGGGAAGCCTCCCTGAAACCCTGGTACATAATTAAAGCCATACCCAGGCATAACTGGCGTAATTGGTACACAATTATTAAACATAGCTGGCTGTTGTAACGGCATTTGTGGCATTTGCTGCATTTGTGGCATTTGCGGCATTTCTGCTTCAAAATCCTCTTCTGGTCCAAAATCTTCTTCCGGCGCCATCATTCCAGGTAGAATATTGGTTGGTGGTGTTGGAATTTGTGGCATCCCCATTTCCATTAGATTAAAATTATTTATATCGATTTCTAGTGGCTGATATTGCGGCATTTGTGGTGGCGGTGCAACTGGCATCTGTGGTTGAGCAATTGGCATCTGCGGCATCACAAAAATCTGAGGCATTTGTGGCATTTGAGGAATATATGGTCCAGTCTCAACGCCCTTTACTTCCTCTTCAACCTCTGGTACCTCCTCTTCAAAATCCATTACAGGAAAAGGTTGTGGTGCAATTTCAGCAAATGGATGCTGAATCTGTTCCTCTTTCGGTGCTACATTAATCTGAGCCTCTTTTTTAGCACCACCAATTTGAGCTTCTTTTTTTACATGAACAGTTCCGGTTGGCACCTTAATTTTCATACCAGGCATAATCATATCGGGATTACTTAACTGAGTATTGACAGCTTTTAGTTCTTGGAAGTCGACCCCATATTTTTTTGCAATTTCCCATAAGGTGTCGCCTTTTTGAACGATATGGATCTTCACGCGATTTTCCCCTCCTATACATAAGTCAATACATACTATGTCAAAATAGGCAAATTGCCACTATTTCTCATCACAACTTATGCATAGGCTTCACAAATTATGTACAGCATGAGGGCTGGTCAAGCATAAAATGTCTGTAAAAATCAAATACACCTTGGAGTATTTGTCGTCCGATTTCTTTCGAGCTTCCTTGAAAAATTCTTTCAAAAAATAGATCATAGCATCCGCTGGAGAATTAACTACAACTAAATAAAGTTAAAGACTCGACGAATTGCCGAGTCTAAATACGATAATATGGATAACTTCCTAATACAGTTACTCCGCTCCCTAGAGCTTCTAATTCAGCAATTGCACTTGGGATTAAAATTTCATCCATTCTTTGTTCAATATCAATTAAAAATAAATAATTACCAAGACCAGTTTTCATAGGTCTTGATTCGATTTTAGACAAATTTAACTTTCTCCAGGCAAAAACGGACAATACCTGATGTAATGCCCCGGCTTGATCGGAAGGCAATGTAACCATCAAGGTTGTTTTATCTCCTGTATTTTCCTTAGTTAAATCTAAATCTAACATTTCTTTATGTAAAACAACAAATCGTGTATGGTTATTATCAAAATCATGAATGTCATGTTTTACAATCGATAAACCATATTCCTTTGCCGCAAATGAGTTTGCAATAGCTGCATGATTCTGATCTGGATGCTCACTTACAAATTTAGCGGCTGCACCCGTTGAACTTGTTTCAATGGGCTGTATATTTGGAAAATGGTTATATAAAAATTTATGGCACTGCGCGATTGCATGTGGGTGTGAATAGATGCCTTGTACATCTTCCCAATTGTTTGTATTGTTGGGATGCACCATTAAATGCTGTTTGATTGGAATTATCACTTCACCAATAATTTTAAGTTGTTTTACATGAATTAGATAATCAATTGTTAAATTAACCGTTCCTTCAATCGTATTTTCAATTGGAACGACAGCCACATCCACTTCCCCATTTTCTACTGCATCAATACATGCAGGGATTGTTCGATATGGTTTGTTTTCCTTACCGGGAAACAAGGCCGCAACCGCTTTTGCTGTGAATGTTGCATTCGGTCCTAAAAACCCGACATTAGTAATGTTCATCGATTTTCCCCCTATGCTCCTGTTCCAAGAATTTCAACTTTATCTACAAATTCAAGTTTACGAAGTCTAGCTAGGAGGTCAGTTACTTCACCATGCATACCAGATGTGTTTAATGAGAGTGTTACATTCGCTTTTCCCCTAAGCGGAATTGTTTGGTGGATTGTTAATACATTACAACCAGTATCTGCTACAGTTCTTAATAATTGAGAAAGGGTACCAGACCGGTCCTCCAGATGAAAAAACAATGAAATGATTTTTTCCTTAACAGTCGTATGAAAAGGGAATACAGTGTCTTTATATTTGTAATATGCACTTCTACTTAAGTCCACTTTCTGTGTTGCTTCTGCAATAGATTGTGCTTCTCCACTGTCTAATAGTTCCTTTGCATCCAATGTTTTACGAACTGCTTCTGGAAGTACATCCTCACGAACAAGATAGAATTTGCCATCCATGTAAGCTACTCCCCCCTACTTACCTTCTTTTAAACATGTTATTTATTCTATAAATTCAAATTCATAGTCAAGCAATTTTACGATATCCCCGTGTTTTGCACCTTTTTCACGTAATGCGTCGTCGATTCCCATACCACGCAATTGGCGGGCGAATCGTTTTACTGACTCATCTCTTGTAAAATCAGTCATCTTAAAGAGTTTTTCGACTCGTTCTCCAGAAATTACAAAAGAGCCGTCACTTTCACGCGAAATAACAAAATCGACTTCTTCTTTTTCGTGACGATACATCACGCGGTGATTGCTCGTATCTTCCTCGACCTCTAGCGGAAATTCTGGAGTCGTTTCAAGTAAATCTGCAATCGTGAATAACAAGTCGCGAAGACCTTGTCTCGTTATTGCCGAAATTGGAAAAATTTTCACATCATCCTGGAGCTTCTCTTTGAATGCTTTTAAATTTTCTTCAGCTTCAGGTATATCCATTTTATTTGCGACCACCACTTGTGGACGTTCAGTTAAACGAAGATTATATTCCTTTAATTCTTGATTAATAGTGAGATAATCCTCATAAGGATCGCGTCCTTCCATTGCTGACATATCAATTACATGAACAATGACTCTTGTTCGTTCAATATGTCTCAAAAATTGATGTCCCAGTCCGACGCCTTGGTGTGCTCCCTCAATTAAACCAGGAAGGTCAGCCATCACAAAGCTGCGTCCATCTTCTGTTTCAACAACACCAAGATTTGGTACAATCGTTGTAAAATGGTACTCTGCAATTTTTGGTTTTGCAGCAGAAACAACTGATAATAGAGTAGACTTTCCTACACTTGGAAAACCAACTAGACCTACATCAGCTAAAACCTTAAGTTCAAGTTTTACATAACGTTCCTGTCCTGGCTCACCATTTTCAGCAATTTCTGGTGCAGGATTTGCTGGTGTTGCAAATCGAGAGTTTCCTCTTCCACCACGACCACCTTTAGCGATAACTGCTCTTTGGCCATGCTGTGTTAAATCTGCAATAACCACACCTGTATCATCATCTGTTACGACTGTGCCAGGGGGAACCTTAACAACCATCGGCTCTGCGTTCTTTCCGTGCTGATTCTTAGACATTCCATGTTCCCCACGTTTTGCTTTAAAGTGGCGTTGGTATCGGAAGTCCATTAAGGTTCTTAAACCTTCTTCAACTTCAAAAATGACGTCCGCGCCTTTTCCACCATCTCCACCTGCAGGACCACCCATTGGAACATATTTCTCACGACGATAAGCAACCATCCCGTTACCACCGTCTCCACCTTTTACATACACTTTGACTTGATCAACAAACATCTCTTACCTCCGGTTATTTATGCACCTAAATTTTCATGCAATATGTATTGTTATACTTACTTCTTTATTATGTACTTTATACTCTGTTATTTGCGGAAATTGTTCTGATTTGCTTATTCTAGTTAACCAATTTGTAAGGTATTCCCTATCTTTTAGTATTCCACTAAAATCGAAAAAGAATCGAGTTTCCTCTAACGAACAGTCTATAGTAAGGGATAAATGATTTTCTCCCATTTCATCTACCGCTTCTTCCAGTATCGCAAAAAATTGCGAACACCATTCTGTTAGTTTTGAATCGTAGTTTGATAAATTTCGAATATCACCGACAACATCATAGTCAAATTGATATTTATGAGGCTCCCAATTTAAGGTCATGATAAGTGCAGCAAAAGTTGGAATTTGTAAATTTGTAAGATGTGTTTCATTTTGAGCATCTATAACAATTTCTTCAATTATCGTATTAACCCGATCAATTTTATTTAGTGCGATGTTCCCTTTGATTAGCTGTATTTTATTTAACCAATCGTGACGTGTATGTTTTAAAACTTCAATTGTACTCCAATTTTTATTCATGTCATTTCCCCTAAAATTCAATGTGTCAATAGACAACATTTAGATTTCGAATCTTGTCTAAAAATTATATCAAACCTTGGAAAATAACACTACATTCTACAATCAGGATTATTTCAATAAATACAAAAAAGAGGTTGAAAAGGACCGCTTCGACAAAAACGCCACGGCTTCATGTCTTGTCGACACTAGCACATCCTGTGCATCGGAAGTTCAAGGCGGCGCAGCTTTGAGGACTGGAGCAAGGCAACTGCTTGAGTTAACATCCTTGCAGCCCTGCGCTGAGGAATTAACTTCTTGAATAAACTAGTAGACGCAAGCGCATAAACTAGTTGTTCTCGATGTTCGCTGGAGCAATGACCGCAGAAGTTCGAAGTGTCATTTTCATCCTCCAAAAAATAAAACTCTAACCTTAAGGTTAGAGTTTTACACGATTACGCTTCTTGCGCAGCTGGGTATACACTTACTTGTTTGCGGTCACGGCCTACACGCTCAAATTTAACAACTCCGTCAACTTTTGCGAATAGAGTGTCGTCACCACCACGGCCAACGTTTACTCCTGGGTAAATTTTAGTACCACGTTGACGGTATAAAATTGATCCACCAGTTACGAATTGACCGTCAGCACGTTTTGCACCAAGACGTTTCGCGATTGAATCACGACCGTTTTTAGTACTACCTACCCCTTTTTTAGAAGCGAAGAATTGAAGGTCTAATCTTACGAACATTATTGTCCACCTCCTATTAATGAAGTTTTTTAAGATTGAATTTTCATATATTGTCCATAATCAAGTTCAATCGTTTGTAAGGATACAAGCATTCCCTCTAGAAGAAGCTGCACCTTTTCCCTCGTTGCCTCATCCTCGAGTTGAGGAATTTGACAGCGGAGGAATCCATTTTTTTCTTGTTCCAATATCGGCTCTACTTTACAGAGAGCATATATGGAATTAATGGCACCAAAAGCAACTGCTGAGGCACCTGCACAAACGATATCCTTTCCAGGAACATCATATTCGGCATGTCCACTCATTGTAAACGAGTCGATTCTACCAGAACTATTACGGTTAATAGTTACTTTTATCATGATAGAAAGCCTTATGCGTTGATTTTTTCGATTGTAACTTTAGTGTAAGGTTGACGATGACCTTGTTTTTTACGGTAGTTCTTTTTAGCCTTGTATTTGAAAACAATGATCTTCTTAGCGCGACCTTGCTTTTCAACTTTAGCTGTAACAGTTGCACCTTCAACAGTTGGGCTGCCAACTTTTACGTTTTCGCCACCTACGAATAAAACTTTGTCAAAAGTAACTGTTCCACCTTGTTCTACGTCAATCTTTTCAACATAGATTTCTTGGCCTTCTTGAACTTTGATTTGCTTACCGCCAGTTTCAATAATTGCGTACATATTTGCACCTCCTAATAGTATGACTAAGACTCGCCAATACACAGGCGCTCCATTGATGGAAACTTAACTACCTGGAATGAGCGGTTGTAGCAGTGGGTGCTACAAACAATAACATGAAAATATTATCACAAAGACAAGTTGGAGTCAATCATTTCTTATATTAGGATTGATTATTTAGCCTTCCTTCCACTTCATCAATGGATCCTGTATGTCTAATTAAATAGTTATGTCGGGGGGAAGCTATTTCAGTTACATAAATACGAAAAGACAGGGCTTCTTCCAAACGTTTCTTATGATTCATGTTTTCTCCGAGCAGTACTTGTTTTACTTCTGCGGTTGTTTCAACCCAAATCGCATCGTGGTCCATGCCTTTATATTCCCATAATTCACGCTCAAGTTTGAAAGCAATCGTCTCGGCAGAGTCTACCCGTCCTGTACCTGAACAAGTTGGACAACACGTCTGCAATATTCCTGAAAGATCTTGCCTGGTTTTCTTCCGTGTTAGCTCGAGAATACCTAGAGAAGTAAAGCCATGAATAGTGATCCGATTTCGATCTTCCTTCGCTACAGAACGTAAGGCTTGGATGACTTTTTGGCGATCATCATTATGCTTCATATCAATAAAATCAACCAAGACAATACCACTAATATCTCGAAGCCTTAATTGAGAAGCAATTTCTTTTGCTGCTGCGATATTTGTTTTAAACACCGTATCTCGCAAATTTTCTTTTCCTTGAAACTTTCCAGTATTCACATCAATTATTGTTAAAGCCTCTGTCTGCTCAATTAATAAGTACGCCCCATTATCTAGCCATACAATATGCTTAAGTGCTTTTTCAATTTCCCGTTCTATTCCGTAAGAAGAAAAAATGTTTTCTTTTCCACGAAAAAAAGAGACTTTTTCACCTAATAGGGCTTTTATCTGTTTATATTCTTGCGCATCATCAATTACGATTTCCTTAATATGTTCAAGCTGATGATCAAGTAAAATTTTAGCAACAAGATTATTGGCATCAAATAAAAGACTTGGAGGCTTAAGTTGTTTTTGCTTTTCAATTAATGAGTTGAAACGACTTCTTTGAAATTCAAGCTCATTTAGAATGATTGATTCATCCTTATTTTCACAAGCAGTCCGGATAATGAGACCTTCAGAGTTTTCAAGATGTGTTTTTCCAAAGTTACGCCATCTTTCCCTTTCTTGTTCCTCCTTCATTTTCCTCGAAACGGCTACATAATTCCCAAACGGTGAATAGACAAGGGAAGTTCCAGGAAACTCTATAAGTCCAGTTAGTTTGGGGCCCTTTCGCTCTGTCCCTTCTTTCGTAACTTGAACAATGATTTCCTCACCTTGTCTAATAAAATGAGCTATACTTTTATCTTTTTCACTTTGGGGTGAAAGATGGTAGGAAGCAAGCTGCTCTCGTCCGATATAGCCGTTTCTGCCTATACCAATATCTACAAAAGCTGCCTGCATACCTGGAAGAACGTCTATCACTCGACCCTTATATACATTTCCAACGATTTCTTTATGTGTAGGTTGCTGGATATTCAACTCTAGAACTTTATGATCCTCTACTACCGCTACGCGCTTTTCACTTGTCTTAACATTTATTATAATTGTCTTCAAACTCTTGATCCTCGCTTTAACATTTCACTCTACCTTATAATGTACCTCATTTGGAAATGTCAATACAAGTAGAGAAGCTCACCGACAGGTTGGGTAATTTTTTTATCATTAAAATAGGCATATAGCAGCTCATTTTCATCAAGAGGCTGTTGGTTTTCTCCGTCCTTTCTAATGACAATGGGGTGCTTACAACCTCGTTGAAACATCGAGAGTACGGAATACACCATTTCAGTTTCGTCCACAACGAGTGGCTTCAATTTCGTAAAGGTGTCCTGCTTACCGTAATAGCGTTCCAGTAAGAATCTCATGAAAACATAATGCCTCTTCTTCCATTCCATGATAATCGAAAAGAATAGGAAGGATAAAATCACCCAGAGATTTAGATTGTTCGGGCTATAGAATAACATTCCTATTAAGATTAGCCCTGCTACCATGCAGGATACGATAAGCATCCGTTTATGTGCCTCAAAGAAAGAATGCTTATAAGAAAAAAATAAATATAGTAATTTCCCTCCATCTAATGGCCAAATTGGAAGAAGGTTAAAGACTAGAATGACCACGTTATGGTACAGAAACAAATCAAACGTTTTTGGAGATATGACTGAACCCAAAAAAAGGCAATACGCAACACCCACTAACCAAATATGTTGCAGTGGGCCAGCTAAAATCACGAGGAGTTCTTCCTTTAAAGGACGATTCCCATGTTCATCCATCTCTGCCGCTCCACCAAATGGTAGGAGCTGAATCTTCTTAATTCTCCATGAAAAAAAATGGGCACATGCAGCATGTCCCATCTCGTGGACCAATATGATTAAAAACAGCATCAATAGTTCTCTAAAATGTGCAGTAACAACCGCAATTGCGACGATAAGCCAAAGTAGAGGATGTATTTCTATTTTTCTTAGAAGTTTTACGTAATTATTCAAATTTTATCACCTGTATCGGGTCAATAAATGTTTCACCTTGCTTTATTGCAAAATAATACGTTCCTTTGTTCTCGCCTTCAGGGTCTTGAACCTTTCCAACCTCTTGTCCTGTCTCTACATAATCATATAGTTTTACATTTACTGATCCTAAATTTCCATACCAAGTTTCAGTGCCATCGCTATGTTGAATCACCACAGTTTTGCCTAGATCCCCTTTAACTGCAACTTCTGTCACATTTCCTGCATTCATTGCCTCTACTACCTTGCTGTCAGTTTCAACTATAATACCTTGACCATTTGCTTCAAAAGTCTCGGTCACTGTTCCAGCTGCAGGAAGGGCATATTTACCGGGTTCAGGTGTATCAACTTTGTCTTTGTTTTGATTAATAGGAATTAAAGCAAGTGGACTACCAAAAGTATCTTTATACCATTCAGTTACAGCTGCAAATTGAAATTCAGTTTCCATTGTACTAGATACAAAATGCCGGACCTTTTCAAAATTTGGCGACTGATTTTTAAATATAATTCCAATTGACAACACAAGAATGGCTGAAAGAAGTACCTTAAATAAAAAAACTTCTTTTCTGAAGAGTGGATGGCCTCCATCTCCAGGTCCACCCCCATCGAAAGATGCGTATGTACTGCCTCCAAATCGCTCTTCATCATTTGCTAAAAAGGGGGAAACAGTCTTATGATGATTAGTGGGGCTCGGGTATCTGGAACGCTTTCTCTTCGCAATCCGCCTTCTAATTTCATTCGCTCGATTACTCATATATTCACATCATCCCTTGTCCATATTATTTGTACAAGTTTATGATTAAAGGAACTAAGATATGACAATATTGAAGCACTCGAAAAAAGAAGGATGAGATTTCTCCCATCCTCCTTCTTCTACTTATTTATTTTTTCCTGGTTTGTCAGGTTTTCCTGGTTTATCAGGCTTTCCTGGCTTCCCTTTCCCTGGCTTTCCATCATCTTCTTGAACATTGATAAACAGCTTACCAGTTGCAACTTTTCGAGCCTCATTGCCATATTCATCTCTTACAATAACCTCAATTTCAGCACCTTCTGCAACTACGCTTGAAACAGCCGTCCAATAACCAACGTAGACACCAGGAGATACCTCTTGTATTGGAAGTTCTGTAGCATTGCTAAGATCAGCTTTTGCGTTCGTTAAAGGCATCCGAATCGCAAAAGTTGCATCTAATCCAGGTTCAGTTGTGAATTCTATTTTCACACTTTCACCAGATTGTAAATGTACATCCTCTGTAGGTTTAAGATCAGCTATTGTTATTTCACCAAATTTAGCCGTCACAATAACCTGATTAGTAGTTGTATTACCTGCTTTATCTGTAGCAATGACCTCGATATTATTTTCACCATTTTCAAGTAAAATGCGTTTTGAGAAACTTCCGTCCGTGATAGTTGCATTTTCACCATTTACTGTCACAGATTCAATATTTTCATCTTGAACAGTACCTGTCACTGTTACCGTTTCTTTATTTGTCTTTGAACCATCTTCAGGGCTTGTAATTGCGAGTTCCGGAGATGTTTGGTCAAGGACAACTACAACAGGTTCTGATGCATCAGTAATTCCTGTATCAGTTGAAGCTTTAGCTGTTAGTGAATTCTCACCATCCTGCAGTTCCATATCAACTGAAAAAGTACCAGCATCTGTTGTTTCAGTTGTCGCTATTTCTTCCCCATTGTTAAAGACATGAACAGTAGTAGTCGGGGCTGCCTTTCCTTCAACAGTAACAGTTGATTCATTCGTGTAAGATCCTGTTATTGGAGAAGTAATGGTCGGAGCCGTTACCTCATAATTAACTGTCGCACGAATCATGTAGTTACCTTCAGCTTCTGGAGCTAATGACCATGCTCCTCCAACCAACTGCCAGCTACGACCTGAATACTCCCCATCTTCATCGGTTCCAAGTCCCGGTGCATTTGGATTTGGATCTGCTTGAATGTATACCATATAGAAGTCTCCTTCTACGATAATACCTTCAGCTGCAAGATCCACATTTGTCCATTCACCAGTTCGTAGAGCAGTTGCATCAATCGGCCCAGCAAGTTTTTTACCTGGTGTTCCATCTGCTCCAGTTGCATCCCATACTTCTACTTTGAAATCCGTTCCTCCTGGTGTTGGCCATGTTGTATCCCAGAAACGGAATTGTCCTCCTGTAACAAGAGCAGCATTTTGACCTTCATTTAATGACATTTTCACTGCCCATCCGTTGCCAGCATCATAGAAAGCACGTGCATTTTCTGCAGTTCCATCGTCATATCCAATTTCACCAGGATATCCGATGAATGGTCTTAATTCTACGTTTTGCGAAACCTCACCATTTCCATCGAGAACAACTTCAAATGATTCACTATAATAGGAAGGTGCCATTACACGAACTGTATACGTACCTTCATATGCAGTAAGTGAATACTGACCATCTTCATCTGTCACAACTGGTGCAACATTTGCATCTTCGACGAGTAATAGAGTCGCACCTGAAACTGGTTCACCGGTTGCCGCATTTGTAATCGTACCTGTTACTGTTCCTTGTGCTTTCTCCTCTAAAACAAAGTTTGCTACTGCTTCACCATCTGCCTCGACTGTTACAGTTTGTTGCGCTGGATGATATCCATAGCTTTCTGCAACTACTGTAAAATCACCTGTGCCGTGAATTAATTCATAAGCCCCAGTGGCTGGATTAGTTGTAACAGATCTGCCCGATTCTAATACACTTACTTGAGCATTTAAAGGTAAAGCTTGTGGGCTATTTTCTTTGACATCTACTTCCTTGAACTCGATGTTATAACCTTCTGGCTGAATTTTCGCTGGGTCAACTTTTTCTCCTTCTTTTAGAGAAACTGAACTGTCACCTCTATCCGCGCTGTCACCTTTCGTAGGTTGTACTCCTAATTGCGCTTTACTTTGACCAGTAAGTTGCTCGTCTGTTAAGCGTACATCATCAATGTACCAGCCATCACGGGTAACACTTCCATCAGTTGTTACATTGAAGCCAATATATACACGCTGTCCCGCATAATCTGATAAATCAACTTCTGCGGTTTGCCATCCAGAAGATGTATCTGTGATCTGTAGTAATTGTGTCCAGTTTTCCATATCTGTAGAAACAAATACATGACCATAATCCCAGTTACGTTCAAGATTAAACCAGTTCATATATTGTAGATATGACGGACCTTCAGGCAGGTCAACTGGTGGCATAACAAGAGTCATATTCGCTCGGCTACTATATTGTCCAGCTAGATTCGTAGCATATACTTTTTCTCCGGAATGTGCACCATTTGGACCACTTGTAGGAACACCCCATTGCCAAGAATCTTCCGCACCATAGGAGAACCAACCTACAGGAGTAGATTCAAAATCTTGGAAATAACCAACTGAAATTCCCGGCTGAACCGTAACTTCATATTCATCAGTTGTTACATTATTTTGACCAAAATCAACAACTTGCCAACGATACGACACAGAAGGCTCTGCAATTTCTTCTCCTGGAATCACTGCTTCATATGTTCCTTCATTGTACGTACCTGATGTTTGAGTAGCCGATACATTCACCCATTCACCATCTTGATTTTCATATTGAAGCACAACAGATGTAATGCTTATGTTGTCTTGCACTGAAATAGAAAGTGGTAAATCCATACCTGCATAGGTTTCAGAAGGAGCTGCATGTTCAAACGTTGGAGCCTCTTCATCCACACCATCCTTTGCAACTTGACCTTTAATTTTCCCTAGTCCAGAAGCAACTGAGGAAACAGCTAGATAGGCATTAGCCAAACCATAACCATAACCAAAGTTAGGGGATTCTGGGAAGGTACCGTCAGTTAAAGGCGTTGCAGTTGATATAATGATCTCTTCAATTTGCTCAATCGTTAATGACGCGTTTGCTTGTTTTAATAACGCTACAATAGCAGAGATATGCGGGCCTGCCATTGATGTTCCATTCCATCCACCTTCATACCCACTGCCTGGAACGGATGAACGAATATTCACACCTGGAGCTGAAATATCCGGCTTAATATCCCCTTCATATGGTGAAGGACCTTGTAACGAGAAGTTTGCCAAACGATCATTAATATCCGTTGCTCCAGTTGCAAACGATTCAGGATAGTTTGCTGGTGTAGCAATTGACCCTGGGCCACCTGGATTAAATAAAGTTGTATTACCTGCAGAAAACTCTGGGAAAATATCGGCTGCTCTCCAGTTTTGGACCATCGGGCGATACCATTCATCTAAACCAGGTCCTCCACCCCATGAATTGTTAACAACATCAGGAGCCATATCCGGGTTACCGCCAGGAGCGATAATCCATTGCCCAGCTTCTAATAAATCAATATCTGACCCTCCGGCATCTGTAAATGCTTTAACTGCGATCCACTTTGCACCTGGGGCAACACCAATCTGATTAGCACCATTTGGCTCTGCACCAACCATTGTACCTGTAACATGTGTACCATGACCAATATCGTCATACGGAGTAGATTGACCAGCAGTTGCATCAAACCAGCTATATTGATGGTTCGGATTGCTTGGATTAGCTGGGTCATAGCCACGGTACTGCTCCATTAATGCTGGATGATTCCATTGAACACCCGTATCAATGCTCGCGACAACCGTACCAGAACCATCGATTCCCATCTCCCAAACCTGTGGAGCTCCAACACGATCAATATTCCACTCAATGTTTTGAGGGGTCGCTTTGGATTCAACTGCTGCTGAAGACTTTTCCGTTACTGGAACATGCAATGTTCGTGTTTCATTAGGTAACACTTTTTCAACTTCAGGGAACGATGCAATTTTCTCCATAACATCTTTCGTAGCGGTAACCGCCATTCCGTTTACAATGAAAAAGGATTTGATATCTTTTGCATTACCGGAAGCCTCTTCTTTTTGTAGATATGTCTTAACATCACCTTGTGTTTCAATCGCTGTTGTACGAAGTTCTGAAACGATTGCATTTCGTTTAATCGATTTTGTTTTAGCTACAGTAGATTTTTGAATACTAGCTTTTTTAGCAGCTTCATTTGCTACTTTTTTAGAATCAACTTGTTCCTTGAACTTAACCAGAAAGGTAACCATCTTCTCATCGGCAAATTGGTCTTTTAAGCTTTTAGAAATTTTACTTGAAGCAACTTCCTTTTTATTTCCTAGATAAGATGTTGAAGTTTCCTTTTCCTGAGCAAATGCTTGCGGTGCCATTACACTTGGTGCTAGTAATAACGCACACATTACAATACTTGCAACCTTTGTAAACCTACGTTTCCCTTTTTTCCTCATCAAGTTTCCTCCCTCTATTTTTTTATGATCTGATATGTCCTCCTTTCGTAAGAATCCTATACTCCAATGCATTGAGGTCTGTTCGGTATTTCTCATTGATAAATACCGCGTATTTCCAACCGGAAATAACATTATGTAGAAGTACAGGTATGAATTAACCTTAGCTAAAAAAATATGAAAAAAGTGTCGAAAAACGAGTTATTTGTTTGAAGATTCAGAATTTGGTTAATTTGTATTATATGGAAAAAGATAAATAAGGAGTTTAGTACGAATAAATATATTTTCGTTATATTATTGTTTTTTTGGGGGTTTTCCAAGAAAATGGGGATTTTGCTTTACCTTACTTAACAAAAGATTGGTAATTTATTTGTTAGGTAGATTGACTTATTTGTAATGTCTTTGTAAATATTTTCACAAAAATGATTATATTCTCCTTCTGATTTTTCTGGAATTATTTAGGTAAATAAGAATTTGGTAAATAATCCCTCCTGATTTCATTATTACGATAGGTATAGTCTCCTAAGTTACATTGATAAATTTGATGGGAAAGGACTAAACTCTCATAGTTGTCGTTTAATTTCTATATGTACAACATAGAGGAATCTTTTTACAGCAACAAAAAACCACCTTATTTTGAAGGTGGTTTAACGTACGCCAAAGAATTTCTTGATTTTTGAGAACATCCCCTTTGGATCGTTATCAAGAGATTGAAGTGGAATCGACTCCCCAAGAATTCTCCGAGCTATATTTCGATAGGCAATTGCTGTTTTGCTGCTTGAATTTAACGCAATCGGCTCACCATTGTTTGATGCTTTAATGACTTCATCATCATCTGAGACAATTCCGATTAAGTCGATTGAGAGATGTGTCACAATTTCATCAATATCAAGCATCTCACCTGATTTCATCATATGATTCCGAATCCGGTTTACAATTAGACGTGGAGGCTCTATATCCTCTTTTTCAAGTAATCCAATTATGCGGTCTGCGTCTCGAACGGCAGAAGTTTCTGGTGTTGTTACAACAATAGCTTTGTCAGCTCCAGCGATAGCATTTTGAAAGCCTTGTTCAATACCGGCAGGACAGTCAATGATTATATAATCAAAATCCTGTTTTAACTCCTCTACCAAATTCTTCATTTGGCTAGGTTCTACTGCAGTTTTATCACTTGTTTGGGCAGCTGGCAGTAAATAAAGATGGTCATCGAATCTTTTATCTTTAACTAAGGCTTGTTTAAGCTTACAACGCCCCTGTACAACGTCAACTAAATCATAAATGATTCGATTTTCAAGACCCATAACAACATCTAGATTACGCAGGCCAATATCTGTATCTATTAAACATACTCGTTTCCCTAGCACAGCCAAGGAAGTGCCTACGTTAGCAGACGTGGTCGTCTTTCCGACTCCACCTTTTCCTGATGTTATAACTATAGCCTCTCCCACAGCTAGATTCCCCCTTCTAACCTTGTTAAATTAGGTCTTAAATGAGTTAACTGTTGCAATCTATCTACTACAATTGTCTCATTATCGTCCACATAGGCACATTCCATAAGATTGTTGTCTGTTTGAACAGCATCTGGTGCTCTATTCATGATGTCACCAATTCGAAGCTGTGTAGGTTTCATAACTGATGCAGTGATGATTGCATCTCGTCTCCCATTGAAACCAGCATGTGCAATTCCACGTAAAGTGCCTAAAATAAAAATATTTCCTCCTGCAATTACAGTAGCTCCTGGGTTCACATCACCAACTAACATAAGATCTCCTTCGACCTTTAGAACTTGTCCGGAACGAATCACCTTAGCAACTGAAACGATTTCATGTTTCTTTCTCATCTCTTCTGCTTCTTGTTTTGTAATGACATTACTATCAATTAGATCTACGACTAAATGTTTTTTATTTCGAATAATCGATCTGATTTCTTCTTCTTGATCATGTGATAAAAAACGATTACCAATCTTTACTTTAACAGGAACAAACGGAACATCCTCATTCCGCTTCTGATTCAAGGAAAGCTTAATCTCTAAGTCTTCGATTAGCTCTTTAAATGAACAAGAATCATCGAGATGCAACGTTAGTCCGTCTTTTGTCCCTTTTATTGTAACATACTGTTGTTTTTGTCCTTTCACGACGTTCACCTCAACGATAATATACTTCAACAAGAGACTCCATTTTTCCTGTTAATTATCAAATTTTTTTAAGAGATTCTATCAAATTCTACTTATTCTTCAATATGCAGCTTTCCTAGTAATTTCTTAAAGGGAAATGCAAACACTAGTATAAATATACTATTTATTAGTAACGTCGGTAAAATTCGGATTTGAAGGAATCGTTCTATTGAAATAGTAGTAGATCCGATTACCAAATTTACACCATACACACAAAATTCCAACACAAAGATTCCAATGAGACTTAGAAAAGAGATGACAAAGATATTTGTTTGTAAAATTCGACTTGCCCAGGAAATAAGATAAACCACAAGTGTGTATAAAAATAAATAAACTCCTAAAACTTCCGTATAAACAATATCATATAGTAAACCAAAGATAGCCCCATATAGAAGTCCCATTGGTTTATTAAAATAGACTGTAGTAAAAGCAATCAATAAAAATAAAAAACGGGGTACAAAGACATTTTCTTTGTGAAATATATCTACCGGCACTAAATCAACAAAGCTGCTCTCTAGTAAAAAAACAAAGGACAAAATAAGGGGAAGAACGAAACGCTTCACGATTCTTCCTCCTCCTCTTCCGGTACAATCATCGTTCTCTCGACAATGATAACATGATCAATTTCATAAAAATCAGCAGCTGGTCTGATGTAGGCTGTTTTTGTTAATCCATAATCGTCAGGTACAATATCCATAACCTCACCAATATATAGTTCACTTGGGAAAATTCCACCTAGTCCGGAAGTAAGTACCTTTTGATCTTTTTCAATCTTAGAATCTGGCGTATTGATTTTAAATAGTAGAGCTTCTTTTTCCTCGTCATACCCCTCAATTAACCCCATAATCTTTGATTCTCCTTGAATGTAGGCAGAGATTCGATTAATGCGATTAGGGGAACTCAAAAGCTGGATGGTGGAAGTAAATGTGTTAGCATGCTTTACCTTACCAATTAATCCTTTTGAGGTGACAACCGCCATGTCAACTTTCACACCATGCCGAGTTCCACGATTAACTGTAATAATTTCATGCCATTGATCAGGGTTACGTCCTATTACAGTGGCCTGAATTTTATTAAAATGATCAAGTGATTCCGTTTTTTCCAAGACATCACGTAATTTTCCGTTTTCTTTCTCTAACTCCTGTACTTTTGCTTCTAATTGACCATATGAATCAAGCTTTTCCTTTAAGAGTTTATTCTCTTCATATGTATTTTGAATATGATTGATATTATCAAAAAATCCCGCAATGGCTTGTGAGGGCTGATGAAAAACACTTTGAACCCAACCAACTGAGTCTTTTATAAATTGCTCCGGCCATGATAATTTGTTACGCTCTTGTAAGGAAAATCCAATCAATGCCACTAGAACGATGATACAAACAAGTAAGATGATTAGTCGCTTATTGAGAAAAAATTGTGGCATGTGTTACACCCTCTAACTAAACTTTAAATTTCAACACATATAGTGGGGAAGTTAAATTCCCCACTATTAAAGTATCTTATCGTAAATCCTTTGATTTCCCTTTAAATAAATGGATATGGTCGAGTGCCTTACCGGTACCGATTGCGACACAATCTAATGGGTTTTCTGCGATAAGGACAGGCATACTAGTCTCTTCACTAATAACCTTATCCAAATTACGTAAAAGAGCTCCCCCACCTGCTAATACAATTCCACGGTCCATAATATCTGCTGCTAATTCAGGTGGCGTCTTTTCAAGCGTATTTTTAACAGCATCGACTATCGCATACACTGTATCATGAAGGGCTCCCGAAATTTCATCTGCTGTAATTTCAATTGTTTTTGGTAAACCAGTTAGTAAGTCTCTTCCGCGGATTTCCATGTTTTCTACACCTTCTGGAGCACCCGCTGATCCAATCTCAACCTTGATTGCTTCCGCTGTCCGATCTCCAATCATAAGGTTGTATGTCTTTCGAATGTATTGAATAATTGCATCATCCATTTCATCACCAGCAATACGGATGGACTGACTTGTAACGATTCCACCTAAAGAAATGATTGCTACTTCTGTTGTACCTCCACCAATATCAACGATCATACTGCCAGTTGGTTCCCATACTGGAAGGTTAGCGCCAATTGCCGCTGCGAATGGCTCCTCGATTGGATAAGCATCTCTCGCACCAGCCTGACGAGTCGCGTCGATTACCGCGCGTTGTTCAACTGCTGTAATACCAGATGGTACACAAACCATAATATATGGTTTTCTTGAAAAAAAGTTCTTTGTTTTAACCGCTTGATTTATGTAATACTTCATCATTGTGGCAGTTGTTTCGTAGTCAGCGATGACTCCATCCTTCATAGGACGAAGCGCAACAACATTCCCAGGTGTACGCCCAATCATGTTTTTAGCATCATTTCCGACTGCCACAATCTGCTTTGTATCTGTTTGCATGGCAACGACCGATGGCTCTCTCACTGCAATTCCTTTACCTTTAATGAAAACAAGCGTATTAGCCGTTCCTAAATCTATACCAAGGTCTCTTGTACCTATTCCAAACATATATGTATCTTCCTTTCTGATACGCGAATAAAGAGTTGTAATAATTGTTACTCACGCGAAAAACTCATAACAAATATTATATCGTACAAAATTAAAAATTAATAGTCACACATAACCTTTTTCTTTAAGACTGACATATTTATGTTCTCCAATGATCAAATGATCCAATAGCTCTATGCCAATTATCCTACCACATTCAACAAGTCTTTTCGTTACCTCAATATCCTCTCGGCTTGGAGCAGGGTCACCAGAAGGATGATTATGAATGCAAATTATCGAAGCAGCTGACCTACGAAAGGCCTCCTTATACACTTCACGAGGATGAACAATCGAGGCATTTAAACTTCCGATAAAAATTGTTTGGCGATGTATCACTTGATTTTTCGTATTTAAGTATAGACAAACAAAATGTTCCTGAGTTAAAAAGCGCATGTCATCCATCACATATTTTGCCCCATCTTCTGGAGACCTAATGACATAGCGATCTTCATATTGAAGTTTGCCTATTCTTCGACCAAGCTCAATAGCTGCCATAATTTGTACGGCTTTTGCTTGCCCAATCCCCTTAATCGAGGTGATTTCTTCAACAGATGCTTCCTGCAATAATCGTAGTCCTTCGAAATGATGTAATAAGCGGTTTGACAGTTGGATAACGGATTCTTCCTTCGAACCCGTGCGTAATAGAATGGCTAAAAGCTCATGGTTCGAAAGGCTGTCGGGTCCATCGGAAACCAAACGTTCCCGAGGCCTTTCACTTTGAGGGTAATCCCGAATCATAAGTTCAGACGTTTTCAAATAGGTTCCTCCTACCTTCACAAATAGATACTCGGACCCCACTCTCATTTATTAAACTGCAGACTACTTTGTGAAAGTATCGTACCCAGAAATGCAACGTATAGAGTTTTCTTTTCTCAAACTGTACAAATTTTTTAGCAGTGAAAACCTAGATTTCTTAATTCACGAAGGGTTTTTGATACAGGCAATCCTACTACAGAAAAATAGTCCCCTTTAATATGTTTTACGAGTGCAGATCCAAGTCCTTGAATTCCATATGAACCTGCTTTATCCTTTGGTTCGCCTGAAGCAACATATGTTTGAATTTCCTCATCCGTAAGGTCCCAAAACGTTACTTCTGTTCTCTCAAAAAACGTTTTTTGGGTGTCCTTAAAAAGGATCGCAACTCCTGTTACGACTTCATGTGTTTGATTTGAAAGTGTTTTTAATACATCTATAGATTCCTGTTCGTTTTTAGGTTTACCTAAAAATTGGTTTTGAAACACAACAGCTGTATCTGCTGCAAGAATATAGGAATCAGGGAATTGCTCCAGGATTGCCTTTGCTTTTTTTAAGGCTATGGTCATTGCTTTTTCTTCAGGAGTGAGTGTTTCGTCAATGGATTCATCAATATTACTGACGGAAACATCGAAGGAAAGTTTCACATTTCTAAGAAGTTCTTTTCGTCGTGGGGAACCAGAGGCTAAAACGAGGTGTTGCATGATTTATTCACCCTTTATCTTTATATTTCAGAATGGAAGATACCTGTTTATCGTATCAAACAAAACCTGACTCTACAATTACGAAAAATTGAATTTTGTCGATAATTTATCGTTTGTAAAAATTTATCTATTTATGTAAACCCAAAGAAATTCAATCCATAAAGAAGGAAAGGAGTTCATTTCTCCTTTCCCAGTCGATTGTAAAATTTAATTTTGACTAACTTAGCTCAGAAATCCAAACGGTATAGGCTTGGTACGCATTTAATAGTGATTGTTGTGATTGCCACAATGCCTTCTCGTCGCCACCATTTTTAAAGGATTGTAGCTGAGTAAAGGAAGACTCGATACTCGCATTGAATTCCTTAAGCTGTGCATGCAAGTTGTCTTTTTTGATTTCCTTTACTGCCGATAATTGTTTTGATAGATTCTCTAATTGTCCGTTATCAATCGCACCTGTACCAAATGCTTGAGAAGATAGAGTTAATAATTCCTTAAATACTGGTAGACTTACCTTAATTGCTTCAGAGTCCATTTTTCCTACTTTCGAATAAGACCCACCCGGCACCTCGAATGTTTTCGTAAAAAACTCAGGGAATGCTTCTTTGTATTTGGCCTTAATATCCCCAACTGAGCCTTGTTCAGAACCGATACCAGCAAGAACGTAAAACGCACCATCCATTTCAACGGTCGTTGCAGCAAACCCTTTACCTTTGATATCACTCACAGTTGTATTAGCAGATTCAGCAGTTGAAAATTTACCACCTTGTACGATCCCAGTTGATAGAGTCTCTAAATCTATCGCAACCTGATCACTTGCAGGTGGGTCTTCCTGTTTCCCAGTTGGAGCAGGATTGCCGTTTGTAACTTGTGTTGGGTTTTCATTATCTGCTGGTCCAGCATTCACATCTTCTACGACTTTTAAAATCATGAACCCAAAACCTGTGCCAAGAACGATGGCTAAAGCAATTGAAATAACAAATTGTTTTAATGAAAATACTTGTATTCCTTTACTCTTTTTCGGTAAATATGGAATTTTGCTAGGACCATTGGTATGACGTAAATCTTCAATTGGAATCACAGGAATCTCTTTTTCTTTTGTTTTTTGATTTCTCAAATCTTCATCTGGTAGAACCCAGCTAAAATCATCCTCTTCTTCCTCTTGTGCTGCCGCAACCTCTTCATTTTCAACAATAATAAGAGGTTTTTCCTTTTCGACAAATTCTGTTTTCTCTTTCTTTTCCTTCTTAACCTTCGGCTCCTTGCCATTAATTTTAATAGAAATCCGATTCTGCTTGTCCATTTTTTCACCACCCATTTAAGGAACGCCTACTTTTTTTTCAATGCTACCATACCTATAAAAAAAAAGAACAAGACATTTGTCGTCTTGTTACTAGAGGTTTTCGTCAAATTGTTACAAATGATAACAATTGGTGGGTTTCCATGAGTACATATAAAGTAAAAAAACCCACTAATTCGTGGGTTTATTGTTCAACATTCATTGATAATTCTACAAAAACATTAGGACCTAAGTCTTGAGCCTTTATAATATCATCTACTGATAAATGAGTGCCAGCTGGTATTAAAACATTTCCTTCATTGTCCAAAATGTCTTTAGTGACTACTTTGCCATATAGAAGATCTACTTGTTTGAGGCGAAGTGCTTTTGCTTCTGCTTCTTCATGCTTGTCTATTGATGCATTAATTTCATCAAATGGACTTTGTTCTTCTGTTGATGATGCGGGTAAAACTTTTTCAATGATTTCTTCATTTGGTTCATTTTGTGTTTCTAGTATTGGATTTTCGAAATACTCTACAGAGTCAAGGAACTTAGATGACGCGTCTTCCTCTACAATAATAATGTCTTTTCCATATGTAAGAACAGAATCAGATGAGAGAGCCACTTCACTTCCAGAGACATTTAATAATGTACCTAATAGATTTCCTGTTTCATCATCCACATAATACTCAAGGACTTCCCCTAATAATTGTCCTTTTCTTGTCATGACTTTTGTATTCGTAATTTTGATTTTCTTATTTACAAGTGAATTTGCAATTGGTATCTCATTCAAGTCTATAACAGAGCCTTCACTTTCAATAGTGACGGCGTACTCACCAATACCAACTACCCTTTTGAACGGAATAGCCTTCACACTAACTTGCCAATCTTCATGTTCTATAGTAAGAAAGTCCACTGAGCCTTTTTCAGGATTTATCACTAAGGATTTAACCTTTCCAATTTCAATTCCATCTATAATACTAATGATTGGTAGACCAACTATTTCAACACTCTTCTTCATTCTATTCACCACACCTAGTTATTTTTTCATGCGTCTTTTTTCATTCATTTTACCATGTTCTTCGCTATTTTTCGTCATATTTTGCAATATTCATCTTTAATATAATTAATTTCTTGTAAAATTACAGGATATTTTTCAAACCTAACTCTATTCTGTGATAGTAAAGATGATAGTTCTTCAATTTGTCCTGTATTTATATAATGTTCTATTAATAAACTAACAAATGTATAATACTCATGATCAGAAAGTTGAGGATTGAGATGATCCAGAATAATCTTTTCATAGTGAGAATTTGAGAGTTTATTACGTGAAAGTTTTATTTGAGAAATCATCGTAGCAAAGATCTGTTGTCTTAGCACGTTATTATTGTCTTGATTTCCTTGAGTATCGTCCTCTACTTCAACGACTTCCATCGTTTCAGTACTAGGATAATCTTCCTTTGTTTCATCGAATTGCTCAATTTCTAATGATATTATTCCGATTTCTTCTAGTTCTTCTATTTCCCGAGCTTCATCGATCTGATTCTGTGATGCCTCCAGTTGTACTTCCTGAATTGTATTCTCGTTTCCAACAGGAATGGACAGAATGACATCTTCTTCAGTTGAATCAACCTCAATTTCTTCTGGCTTATTTTCGCTAGGTTCAATGAGTGGGATACCCTCTATACCACTTTCTTCACTCGGATGTTCGACTTTATTGACTGGTAAACTATCAATTTGAATTTCTTCAAGGGTTGAAGGTGCAGTAATTTGAATTTCATCTTCCTCTAGATCTAGGTCGTTTGGTTCAATTTCTATCGTTCCTTCAGATGATTCAAGAATTTCATCCGTTTTTTGTATTTCATTAGTAGGATTTAATTCCAGTTCGATTTCTTTGAGCAGTTCCTCAAATTCGTGATTTCCGTCCTGAGTGTTTGTGTGTGTGACATCTGGAAGTTCTTCATTTTCAACATGTATATTTTCAATGATGTATTCATCATTTTTTTGATTGACAATTGGTTCAAGTTCTTCAACAAATTCCTCATCAACTGCTTCTGTTTGAGGAGAAACGATATCCCGCTCAACTTGAAGTGCCTTGTCTTTTTGAGGGCTTGCCTGCTTTCGTATTTCTTCTTCAATCTCATCTTCAATTTCAAATTTAATGACTTGATCTTCGTATTCTGCACTATTTTCGTCATGAATAAATAATTGATTTCCATATTTTTTTCCAATTAAATATGAAGCTCCTATTGCTAGCAGTATTAACACTAAGCCAGTTTGCCATACACTCATTACTGTCTTCAATGCGATACCAATACTGAATACGATAAATGCACAAAGAAGAATTAATAACTTTCCCTTGTGAGTAAAACCAATAGGCAAAAAATATATAATGGGTAGTATTATTAAAAGAGAAATAATTGCAATTACAAGAGATTCCAAGTTGCTCTCACATCTTTCTGTAAAGATCATCAAGTTCCTTTTAACAGTTGTAATAAATGTTTTAGGAAAGTGTTTTTTTCATCGAAGCCATTTTTTACATTTTGTTATTTTATACTAATGTTTTGATTTTATAAAACTTTTATGATACTGCGATAACAGCTAAAAACGAGACATTTTTGCTTTGCCTCGTCCTTTACTAGGTTATCAGCTACTCATTTTCTTCACTTTTCTTTTCTAAACCTGTTGCTAAAGGATTATCCTTGTTGCTTGGTGGGGGAACCGTAAGTTTTGGTGCCTCTTCAGCAAGTTCAGGGTATTTAGGCATATAAAAAGTTGAAATGGTCACATCATACACGAGTGGTTGCGCCATTTGATCCACAGATGTCAGTTCCGGAGTACCTGAAAAGCTTATTGAATCCACCCTTGTGATTCTAGTCTGGCGTTCGAGTACTGTTAAGAACTTCTCCAAATCAGGATAAGTGGGTGATTGGATTTGTAATGTTACAGTTATCTGGTTTAGTCCATCGATAAGTTCAGGGTCAATATCCTCCACTTCCACAGTCTGATTGGCATCATCTGACCCATTTTCCGTCAAAGCTTGATCATTTCCTTCATTTTCGGGATTCGTTGCTTCCTGTTCCTCAACAGGTTGAGTTTCATCGAATAATGTGAATTCACTTTCGCTATAAGACATACTAATAACTCGACTCTCAGATAAAGTCTCTGCACGTTCAAGATCCAAGACGATTTGCTCAACTAGAGGAACTACTGGAATTCTTTTTTGAATTTCAGTAGAACTAATATTTGGCGTTTCGTTCGTACGTTTATTCGATATTACCTCTAATAGTCTTTCTTCTGTTTTTACACTATTCTCTAATTGAGATATTTTCAACTTCACTGGTTTTACTAAGAGAAAATAGGTTAAATAAAAAACACCAGCTAAAAAGACGATAGACATAACCAAATAGATAATTTGTTTTCGTGAAAATTGGAGAGTCATACCTAATTTCCCTCCTGTAATGAACGGATGGCACTCTTCTCAAAAATAATCTCATATTGAGCAAAATACCTAGGCAGAATGTCATTATTTATGTCTGTTTCAACCGCATTACCAGTTGGAGCATCCTCAGCCTCATTACTATTATTGTTCGATTGTTCTTTATTATCGGCCTTATCCCGATTCTCTTCTAAAATTGGGGTAGTAGAGACAGTTAATAGGCGTGCTGAACGAATAAACGGAGATTCAGTAAGTAAAGCCAGATAATGAGCATTTTCTGTATTGGTATCAAACTGAACTTCTAAAGAAACAATTCCATCCTCTGAGTATGAAAATTTTTGAACAAAACCCCGTTCAGGCAATAACTTAGTTAAATGATTTATAATCGGTACCGACTCTACAAAATAGCCATCAGCCCACTCCACAGTTCTTTCTAAATTGATTAGATTATTCGAATTATTTGCGGATGCATATTTTTGTTCCTCTGCTGCTCGTTTTTCTTGTAGTGTCTCAATTTGGTTTGCAAGATTTTCTTCAAGTAAAGTTGCTTGTTTATATTGTAAAAAGATTAACAAAAATCCAATGATTGCAACACCAAGAATCATAAGAAGGAGTAGTAATTTCGCTCGATTTTTAAACTCTTTTCTTGGTAGTAAATTAATATCCACAAGCATAATTACACCTCTTTTAGCGCCAATCCTAATGGTAGAAAATATTGACTAGGCATTTTCTCAAATGTATCAATTGTACATACTGGAATGTCATATCGTTCAACAAGTGTTGATGTGATGTCTGGAAGATTTGGATGATCCCCGCTAACGAGAATATTCGTAACTCTCTCTTTCCCCTGTGTCATGTTAAAACTATAAAAATTCATCACATGTTCAATCTCTTTAGTTATTTCATCTATCAGGACTTCTAACTTACTGCGATGACTATTCCATCGTATGTCTGCTAAGGTTTTGGAAGAGTTTTGTTGGATATCCCAATCATCAATTGATGTTTCTAAGGTAATATGCCTCATAAACAAAGGGATGTCGTGATGAAAAATACTTATATTTGCAGATTGTAGATCAAATTGAAGCAACAGTGAATGTTCTTCTGCACTTGTTTTCTTACAAAAATGAAACAGTCGATACATACAAAGTGGTGAAATGTCTGCCGCAATAGGCTTTAACGAAATATCCTCTAATAGGGACGAGTATTCGGTAGCAACATCCTCAGGTGCTGCAAAAATGAGAACCTCTTTTTTCTTTTCAACTTCAGAAAGAATTTTATAATCCAAAACAGGGTCTTCGAAAGGAAGATGAATGGTTGCTCCGAGCTCTAAGTAAATATATCCTAAAATCTCATCATCCTTCACTTCATTTGGAATCGATATCTTTCGAATGACTACAAATGAGTCTGGAATAATAAATTGGACTTGATTATTTTTGATACCCCAATCTGTCATACATTCTTCTAGAATTAAATGAAGTGTGTCACGTTCAATGATTCTGCCTTCATGAATAATGCCAGGCGGTAAATATTTTTCTCGAAACTTATGTACTGTGATAGGGTTAGAGCGTTTCACACCCACATAACGAATTACATGATCTTTTAAAATGATATTTGCAGTTTTACTTGGTGAAAAAAGTGTAAAAGCCATTATGTATCCCCTTACTATCAAAATCCTATTAGGTCAATATACATCGCGATTAGGTTGTGTCCCCAGAAATATGCTATAAGTGTACCGATGACAATGGCTGGACCAAACGGCATGGGTTTTCCTTTTTTAACTTTACCAATTGCAATCCCGATTAATCCGAGAAACGTACCAATAAGAGTAGCGAGGAAAAAGGACAGAAGTACAAGGTTCCAACCTAATGCAAGACCGATGACTGCATAAAGCTTAATATCGCCTCCACCCATTCCACCTTTGCTAACGACAGCGATAAGATAGAGTAACAGAAAGCCCACTACACTACCCGTGATCATATCCCACCATGGTTCAAGTGGCACATAAATACGCTCTATAATGAAGAGTGGAGTAAAAAAGAATAGAACCTTATCTGGGATGATCATATAGGTGATGTCTGAAACGAAAATTATGACCAATAATGATATTAAAGTCCAAGCAATGATCAATTCTTTTGACCATCCCACCAGCAATGGTAAAATCGTGAAAAGAATTGCTGTAGCAAGTTCGATTGAAGCATATATAGGTGAGATGTGGGTTTTACATTTTCGGCACTTACCTCTTTGTAATATGTATGAAAAAACCGGGATTAATTCTATCGTTGTAAGCTGATGCTTACAAGTTGGGCATGCAGAACGCGGGCGAACAATTGACTGGCCTGCTGGAATGCGGAGGCCTACGACGTTGAAGAAGGAGCCTAAAAGTAGGCCATAAAAGAATATAAATAAATAATAAATAAAACTCATGGTTTTAACATCCTCTATTAATAAGTGTAGCCTTTTAGGCTACACTTATAAAAATAATATTTATATTAAGTAGTTTTTTCTAAACTAGATAGTTCAGTTCCCTCTGTGCTGAGTTCTTCTATTGTAGCTTCATAGTTTTTACTGTTATATGCAAAAGTAATCCCAGTTACCTTTCCAGAATCAACAGAAACTGTATAGCTAGTTAATTTACCACCATCAAAATAATCTTCCAATTGTGTATTTGTTAGTGATGTTTCAGTTGTACCAGGATTACTTGCGAGAAACAGTTTGGCAGATTCTACAGCCTGTCTTGCATCTGCTACTATTGCATCTTCCCTTGTATTATTAATCACATTCCCAATAGCAGGCACCGCAATTGCTGCAATAATCCCCAAAATTACAACAACTGCTAACAATTCAATCAATGTTAACCCCTTTTGATTTTTCAAATGCTTTTTAAACATGTTTCCCTCTCCTTTTTAGGAACTAGTCCATTTATACTATTTATTATAATAGCAAATGCTGTTGAAAACACTAGAAATTTGTTCGAAATAACATGATTTTAAACATATTTTTTACAAAGGTGTGTCTTTTTTCATAATTTCATCATTGAATTTGATTAAAGATGTCGAACATTGGAACTAGAATCGCTGTGACTATAGTCCCGACAATACTGCTCAAAAACACAATCATTAATGGTTCAATCAATGATTTTAATTGATCTGTTGCATTTTCAACTTCGTCCTCGTAAAAATCTGCTACTTTCCCCAGCATCTCATCCAATGAACCTGTACTTTCACCGATCGCAATCATATGGATGATCAGCGGTGGGAACGCCCAGTGCTTTTTCATCGGATTTGTCATCGATTTTCCTTGTTCTAGCGCTTTTCTTGACTGCTTTATAACGTCAGCTATTACTTCATTTTCAACAATTGTTTCAACAACAACTAGCGCTTGTAAAATAGGTACTGAACTATTCAACATGGAACTTAGTGTTCTCGTTAGGCGGGCAAGAACTGCCTTTTGAATCAACTTCCCAAAAATGGGCATTTTTATTTTGGCATAATCTAAGTAATATCTTGTTTCTTGTCTTTGTTTAAGCAGAATAAACATAATATAAATGACTATACCTAAAAGTATTACAAGCCACCAAAACTTTTGCATAAACACACTTGCGTTTAACACAAATTTTGTGATAGCAGGTAGTTCTGCTCCAAAGTCAGCAAACATATCAACAAAGGTTGGGACAACAGAAACTAATAAAAAGATGACAACAGCAATTGCAACGATTCCAATTACGATTGGATATGCCATCGCTGATTTTACCTTTTGTCTTGTTTTATTTTGTTTCTCATAATACACTGCAAGGTTTTCAAGCGTTTCATCCAAACTTCCGCCAACCTCACCTACACGTACCATATTCGTAAATAAGTTAGTAAAAATTCGTTTATGCTTTGCAGTAGCAGTTGATAAGGCAATCCCTTCTCTAAGGTCCAGCTCTACTTCTAACAGAGCATTTTTAAGTGGTTTACTATCTGTTTGGTGCGCCAAAATATTCATTGAATCGACAATGGTTACCCCAGCTTTGATCAGGGTTGAAAACTGTCTTAAAAAGATCACAAAGTCCCTTAGTTTAACAGGATTGCCAATGGCTAAATCCTTCGTTAAAAAGGTCTCAGGTACTTCATTAATGCTAATTACCCGAATTCCTTTATCACGCAGAGTTGCGACCGCATCAGTTTTAGAAGTGCCTGAAATTGTGCCGGACTTTTTTCCAAATTTATCTCTTCCCTCATATTTATATCTAGCCATTTGAATTTAACTCCTGTATAAATGGTTCTGCAATTTCCCTAGAAATAACCCCGGCACGGATTAAGTCCCGAATATTGCTTTCCAGCGTATGCATTCCTTCGGCACGGCTTGTTTGCATCACATTTTTAATTTGATGATTTTTATCGTTTCGAATTAAATTTGCAACTGCTGAATTATTAAGCAAAATTTCTGTTGCAGCTTTCCTACCCTTTCTATCAATGGTTGGAAATAATCTCTGTGAGATAACACTTACTAGAACGTTTGCTAGTTGAATCTTGATTTGAGGCTGCTGGGCATAGGGAAACATGTCAATGATTCGGTCTATTGTTGAAGGAGCACTTACTGTATGTAAGGTGCCCAGCACAAGGTGGCCAGTTTCCGCAGCTGTAATAGCCGTTTGTGTTGTTTCTAAATCCCGCATTTCACCAACAAGAATAACATCAGGATCTTGCCTTAGTGCTGCGCGAAGACCATTTGCAAAATTATGAGTGTCACTTCCAACCTCGCGTTGCTCAATAATACTCATACCATGTTTATGCAAGTATTCTATCGGGTCTTCTAACGTTACAACATGTTTACTCATTGTTTGGTTAATATATTGAATCATTGCAGCAAGTGTGGTTGACTTCCCACTACCTGTCGGGCCTGTTACTAGTATCAAGCCCTGAGGTTTTTGACAAATCTTTTTAAGCACCTGGGGCAATGCAAGATCTTCGATTGTCGGAATAGACGTAGGAATTACTCGAAATGCAATTGCAGGACAGCTTCTTTGCATATAAATGTTAACGCGGAAACGTGATACGCCAGCGATTCCATAGGAAAAATCAAGTTCTCCTTTTGCTTTGAATTGGTCCCACATTTCTTCTGGGACAATCGCTTTGGATATTTCCTCAATTACAGGCTGCTTTAAGATTTCTTTTCCGTATCTTTTTAATTCTCCATTGATACGGAATATTGGTGGTACACCAGCGGTAATATGAATATCCGAAGCCTTATGTTCATTTGCTGAATATAAAATTCGATTTATTTCTTCTCTCATTTAGTTCCCACCTATTCAGCAGTTGTTACTCGTAATATTTCTTCAGTCGTTGTTAATCCTTGCTGAACCTTTAATAGTCCATCATCAATTAGAAAGATGGTTTCATTTTTAATGGCCAACTCACGAAGTGTCGTGTAGGATTCTCGATTCATAATTGCCCTTTTCAAATCATCATTAATTACCAATAATTCATGAATAGCAACTCTGCCTTTATAACCCGTCATATTACACGTCCCGCAGCCTTTTCCTCTGTTCACCTTATCAACTGAAATACCACGTTTTACGAAGATTTCGAGCTCACGAACGGTAGGTTCCTGCAGTTGACCACAATCCCGGCATACCCGGCGAACTAATCGTTGGGCCACTACACCTGATAGTGAAGAAGCAACAAGAAAAGGTTCAACACCCATATCAATCAGACGAGTTATTGTTCCCAGAGAATCATTTGTATGTAGAGTACTTAATACTAAGTGACCCGTTAGGGAAGCTCTTACTGCTACATCTGCTGTTTCTCGATCACGTATTTCCCCTACCATGATGATATTAGGGTCTTGTCTTAATATCGCTCTTAGGCCTTTCGCAAACGTCATTCCTACATTAGCATTTACTTGAATTTGATTAATACCTTCGAGTTGATATTCAACAGGGTCTTCAATTGTAATTATATTTACTTGCTCTGAATTAAGATGGTTTAAAGCAGCATAAAGGGTTGAAGACTTACCAGATCCCGTTGGGCCTGTGATCAATACAATACCCGTAGGTTTTTTAATTAAGTTCTTAAATTTATTAAAGTTAATTTGATTAAATCCTAATTGTGAAAGATTATTAAGGGAGCTTCCTAAATCTAAGACCCTCATTACGATTTTTTCGCCATAAACGGTTGGCAATGTGGAAACACGTAAATCAATATGGTGTGCTTCAAGATTAACTTTTATGCGGCCATCCTGTGGGATTCTACTTTCTGTAATGTCAAGATTTGCCATAATTTTGATTCTTGCAGTTAAGACTCCTTGCATGCTTTTCGGTAAAGCACGTTCTGTACGGAGCACTCCATCCACTCGGTAACGAAGCATAACCTTCGTTTCATGTGGATCCACATGAATATCACTTGCGCGCTGTTGGACTGCATTTTGCAATATCTGATTGACTAACTTAACAACCGGTGAATCCTCATTTGTAATTTTCTCTTCTTGGATTTCAGTTGGTGCTTCATTAAAAAGTTCCTTTACTCCTTCATCCAGATCATAGAACTTATTAATTGCACGTAAGATTTCATCCTTTGAAGCGATGACAGGTTCAATATGAAATCCGGTCAATAGACGTAGATCATCAATTGCATAAAAGTCCATTGGGTCCGCCATTGCCACAAAAAGCTTGTCCCCTTCTTTTCGAAGGGCAATTAAAGAATGACGTCTCGCCATTTCTTTTGGAATCAGGTTTGTTAATGTCGTATCAACTGGATAACGGAATAAACTAACATGTGGTATCCCCAATTGAAATTCTAGTACTTCAATTAATTGTTGTTCGGTTATAAACCCTTTTTGAAGAAGTATATCCCCAAGCTTTTGAGACTCTGTTTTGTCCTCAAGCGCTTGTTTTAATTGATTCTCTGTTATCAGACCTGACTCAAGTAGTAAGTCCCCTAATCGCTTACGAAGTTTTCGCATGAATTTCCCCTTCCTAAGATTTTATTAAATGCATTGGGTCAGGATCTTCCCATAAATCTATATTTTCTTGTTCGTTCTCTTCCTTAGATTCATTTCCCGATTCTTTGTTATTTTTTTCTCCTTCTGTTCCATTATTATTGCCAGGAGTGGTTGATTCGAAATTAGCTTCATTGTCTTCAGGATCAGAATCATTTAGGTTTGGCGATCGTTCCGGTACGATAATACTATGGGCTTCAATCGTATGGATTGGTGGATAATAATCCTCAGCTATCTTCACCCTTTGATCTACTTGGCCACTCTCACTCATTATTCGATATACTTTTGCAACTTGACCAGGACTACCTTGTTGTTTGACAACCATTTTTCCCTTGGGAAGGGTACTATCATATTGCTTAATTATCTTTGGCTTAAAGTTTTCTTCATCCTCTATGGAGACTTTGATTGTTTGTGGAAGCTCCGCACCTACAAGTTGGACTTCTAACCTTTTGCCAGTTAATGAAAAGACTAGTTTATAATCGTAAGGATTTTCATTGTAGATAATTAAATCCTTTTTCTTGTTTTCAATTTTTGCCTCATATCCAAAATCAGCATAAGAAGGCAGCACATCACTAATATGTCGTTCAATGATTTCAAAATTAGACGGTAGTACAGTAGAATATATTCCTGTAGCGATTACACTTAATGCTTTGTCTGAATAGTGATTTGTTGTGCCACTTTCAGATAATAAGGTAAGTAGTGAAAATGGCTTATTTGCAGGTACATGTACAACTCCATATTCGTTAACCCATTTTTCTATTTCACTCTCATCGTCGATATTACTAACAACCGACTGTGATAGTACATTGGAATCATCTACAATAACAAATTGATCAAGGTTTATTTCTATTTCACCAGGAAGTAAATTTGAGGCTGGTGATAATATCCCAGATTTAAGTTCTTTAGATTCAAAATCCTCTATTTCCATCAAAGTTAATTCAGTAAGTACTGTTTCAAATTGATCATCCTTTAAATCTGTAAGAAGGGGGTTTTGGATGCCATTAGCTGCTGAATTAATACTCTCAAGAATATGAAAGCTATATACTTCACGTTTGCTCAATTTCATTTTTTCATCACCAGATACAACTGAAAGTTCACCTGTCCCATACCAGTTTTCAATCTCTGATAATAAAATGCCTTTTGCATCTTCCTTAGTTAAGCCTGAAACATCCACGGGTCCAATCATAGTCCTTTCCTTGAAGATTTCTTCGGCAAAGAATGAATGATACGTTCTTGCTCCAACAGTCGAAAAAAGTGATAACAGTAAAACACAAATAATTAGCAGACTAAATATTTTAACTGAAACTATTTTTTGCAAAGTTGTCCCCCCTTCAACTGCTTATAGCGGTAGCTTTTATTAGACGAAACTAAATTGTAACTTTAGTTTGTAGTGTCCCCAGATTCAAACGCATGTTTTTATAGTAAAAAATACCTATTCATCACCTATCATTTTATATGAAAATAGGAAAATACTAAAGAAAATTTAGACGATATTTGTAATAAATTCATACATTTTGTCATTTTTTCAAACTCGATTCTAAAGCATAAAAAAATAGGGCCGTTCGCCCCATTTATATCGTTATTTTTCTCTAGTTGGTTCTATTGAGAGAATATCTTTTGATGATACGGCACCCGTTGAACCGCCAAAGATTGGGGGTAAATCGTCATCTGAGGCATTATTATGTGTTATTGATCCTCCCCCAGAAATGGTTAAGTTCTTAGAAATAATATTACCTACAATGGTGCCTCCACCTGATATATTTACATTTGAATTTGGTGCATAAAAAATTTGAGTTATAGCATTAGCTCCTCCACTAATGTCTATCTTTCCACCACCAGTAATAATATGACCTTGAAAACCCGATCCCCCAGTCAGAGAAATGTTTGCATTTCGTGCATATAACGAACCATATATTTTTTGACTTCCTGACATATCCAGGCTAAGGCCTTTATAAAAAATATCAAGCATTTTAATTTGTTCTCTGATTAGCTCCGAACTTGTTGCTTCATTATTCTTTTTAATATTTTCAATCTCATCAGTGGTATTAATAACACTGCCTGCACCCATTGTTATATTGTTATTAACATAAAGGGTAAGTTTTCCTGTTCCAATGATATTTATTTTTCCGTTTGGAACATTTAAATGATTTAGTACGATGTTTCGATCAGCACTACCTATATCTATATTTAATGTATTATTCGAAGTAATATAAATCTCATCGAATTGCAAATCCTCTGTCATATATAATGTGTAATTGTTAGCAACCCAATCATTAATATGTAATGATCCGTTATAAATGACATCATGACTATTGTTATTGTTATAAATTCTTTCGTTCTTTGGTATTGGATTGGTAGGAAATGCAGGAAACTGCGGTAAGTTAAATACTTTTATATACGGTAATTTAACTATTTCAAAGTCAACGGCCATATTTTGAGGTTTCTCAATAACATCATTTCCAGCACTAGGGCCTACATATACCGTACCTGAAATATCAGCACCACCGCTAAGTCTGACCGATTTAGGGGCAGATGAGTTTGTCCCTACATTACCAAAAATATCGGCCCCACCTGATAAATCAATAACTTCTTTAACAAAAACAGCTGTATCAGGGATTTCCACATTATTTTTAGCTACCCATTTGATGCGGATTTGTTTCTCCACCGTTCGTGACCGATTATCGATTGTTCCGATTGATGTGATTTTATAATCTTGATGACTTGAATTCGTATTTTGATTTCCAATCTTTTCGATCAAAATTTTTGCTTCTGGTTTATGTCCAAAAGCTTCTTCAAAATTTGTATAGGGTAGTTCATTGTTAATATCCGTGAACATACTATCAATTTTTGAGAAAAACGTAGTTTTATTTGTAGAGTCATTATAAATATTTACTATGTTCTTATTCATTTTATCCAACGTATATGTTACGCCTGATTCAGCAATATAATAAGTAGATTGATAGGTTCTATCACTGGAGCTCATTTTCATATTATTCAATGTAAGTCCCATTAGAGCTAGGCCTAAAATAGTAACGACCGTTAAGATTAACAGCACCATAACTAAGGCAACGCCTTTTTCATTATTTAAGAATGAAGTCCGTTTTTTCAAAATATCACGCCTATTCTCGTATATAAATAGTGGTTTCTGGCAGGTTCCCAATTTTTAAACTAACTTTATTTTCATTCTTTGAAACAGAAAAACCATTTATTTTTGTCATGAACTCTTCATTGTTTTTCTTAATTGTCGTTCCTTCAAGTTTGTAAGTATCTGTATCATTAAGGGTTAACTGATTAGGGTTTTTCACCTCGACAGTTTTTGCTTTTCTAATTTCCTTTGTGATTATATTTGCCGCTAGTCTTTCTTGTGATTGTATTTGTACCTCATCTGATTGGGAATTCATTTGTTTTTGTCCAAATAAATGAACAGAACTAGCTAGGAGTAGAACGACTGAAAGAAGTGCAATGGCGGCCAAAAGTTCAATTAAGCTAACACCTCTTTCGGACTTTATCATTTATTAACACCCACTATTTTTTCCAAGATATAATCATCTCCATTTGGGATTCAAGCTCTTTTTTAGATGTATCTCTATAGACTTTTAGAACAACTTTTCCTAGGTCAGTTGAATGATCTTTGATCTGTACAAATACATACCGTCCTTCTTTAGATATTCCATAACAATTCGTGCATGAAGGATCATTTCTGTATCCTTTATTTTGTAACTTATTTGATAGATCAGTTAATGAACGTGTAGTAGAATTTGTATTTAAATTTATGATTTCTTCCATCTCGGATTCTGCAAGATAAGTTGACTCTGTTATATTTTTTGATAGATGATTAGCCCTAGATGATTGTATGTACATTGGTGTGATTGAAACAATGATAATTGACAGAATGACGATGGAGGCGAGTATTTCAAGTAAGGTGATTCCATTTTGATTCTTTAACTTCAACCTCCATTCCCCCTCTACAAATAGTTCTTTAGCACCATTATATTGTTATTAAATAATATTGGAAAGAAAAAAACATAAAGTCGTGTCAGAATTTGTATTTTCATGTAAAAAAATAGACAAGAAAAATTCTTTTCTTATCTATTTCACTTCTATCTTGCCTCTATTCAGTTATTTTGATAATAAATATCCCCTAACCTCTGATATAAAATAAAGTGAACCAGTTATTACTAGGACTGAATTTTGTTCCGCTGTCACCTTGTCTAATTCCGATTTCACAGCTTCCATCCAGTTATCAATCGTTACGATTGTTTCACCTTTAGAAGAATTTTCATATAGTTCCTTGGAGCTTGCTGCTCTCGGAAAGTCAAAGGTTGTAAATGTTAGGTTATGAGCGACTGCTTCTAGTTGGCCAATCATTGTATCAAGTTTTTTATCATGTAATGCGCTAAAAATAATGTGGACTTCCTTACCTTTTAAGTGAGCCTGGATTGTATCAACAAGGCTTTTAATTCCTTCTGGATTATGAGCTCCGTCTAGAATGACGAGAGGCTTTTTCGAAATTTCTTCAAAGCGACCGATCCATTTTGTTTTTTCCAATCCAGCTGCAAGCTCTTGATCTCCTATTTGTACAATCCCGCTATTTTTCAAAATATTTATCGTCATTACTGCAAGACTAGCGTTTCTTACCTGATGTGTACCCTTCATGGCAATGGTTAGATTATGAAATGTTTTTTGATGTGCTTTTAGAGTAAATGATTCTCCATTTTTGTGTTGGTGATCTGAAATAAAAAAATCCTGTCCCAACTGATAAATTGGGCTATTTGTTTCTTTTGCCTTGGCATTAATAACTTCAATAGCTTCCTGTTGTTCAACAGCTGACACGACCGGGACATTCTGCTTAATGATACCCGCTTTTTCTCCGGTAATTTTTTCAATGGTGTCCCCTAGTATGTTCATATGATCAAATCCAATGCTCGTAATTATGGATACAAGAGGAGTTATCACATTTGTAGAGTCTAACTTACCCCCTAATCCAACCTCCATTATCACAAAGTCGATATTGGGATTTTCCCCGAAATAATAGAGAGCCATTGCTGTGATTACTTCAAATTCAGTTGGACCCCCGAGTTCGGTTCCTTCTAGTTCATCTGCTAATGGTTTGATCACCTTTAAAAGGGTGACAATTTCGTCGTTTGTTATAGGTTTTCCATTTACACTAATTCGTTCATTAAAGGTCTCAATATAGGGTGAAGTAAATGTTCCAACTCTGTATCCAGCTTCTTGTAACATATTGCGAATGTAGCTAACAGTTGAGCCTTTCCCATTTGTTCCTGCTACATGGATTGCTTTAATTTTTTTTTGCGGTTGACCGAGCCGTTCCATCATCCATTCCATTCGCGCAAGTCCTGGTTTCATACCAAGTCTTAATCTTCCATGAATCCAAGTCAAAGCATCTTCGTACGTATGTATCATATGGGTTCCTCCATATATAATCATTCAACTTAAAAAATGAAGGAAAGACGAATCTATAGTAGATCCGCCTCTCATTCCTTTAGCCTCTTAATTCTGAAATGCGTTCACGAACTGTTTCGCGTTTTTCAAGATAATCTTTTTCTTTTGCCTGTTCCTCTTCAATTACCTTTTGAGGTGCTTTCTTCACAAAACCTTCATTACTAAGTTTCTTCTGAACGCGTTCAACTTCTTTATCTAGTTTATCTAGTTCTTTTTCTAGTCGTTTAATTTCTTCATCAATGTTGATCAATCCTTCAAGTGGAAGGAATAATTCTGCTCCTGTTACTACTGAAGTCATAGCCTTTTCAGGAGAAGTAATTTCAGTTGCAAGTACAAGTTCACTAGGATTACAGAATCTTTCTAAATAAGAACGATTCTTCTCCAATTGTGAAAGAACGGCTTCATCTTTTGCTTTGATATGAAGCTTGATTTGTTTGCTCATTGGTGTATTAACTTCTGCCCTGATATTTCGAACAGAGCGAATAATATCGACTAATAGTCGCATTTCACCGGCTGCTTGATCATCAGATAATTCACGATTCACCTCTGGCCATTTTGCAACAGTAATGGATTCGCCATTATGTGGCAAGTTTTGCCATATTTCCTCGGTAATAAACGGCATGAATGGGTGTAGTAATCTCATCGTGTTGTCTAAGACATATGCAAGAATCGATCTGGTTGTTTTCTTTGCTTGCTCATCTTCACCGTATAAAGGAAGCTTCGCCATTTCTATATACCAATCACAGAATTCATCCCAAATGAAGTTATATAAAACTCGACCCACTTCACCGAATTCATATTTATCCGCAAGCTTTGTTACTGATTCAATTGTTTCATTTAGGCGAGTTAAAATCCATTTGTCTGCAACAGATTTTTCACCACTAAAGTCAATATCTTCGAACTTCATGTCACCCATATTCATTAATGCGAAACGTGACGCATTCCAGATCTTATTGGCAAAGTTCCAAGTTGCTTCAACTTTTTCCATACTAAAGCGTAAATCTTGACCAGGTGAACTTCCAGTAGATAAGAAGTAACGTAATGAATCGGCGCCATATTGGGCGATAACATCCATTGGGTCCACACCATTTCCGAGTGACTTACTCATTTTACGGCCTTCCGCATCACGTACCAGACCGTGAATCAGAACATCTTTAAATGGCCGTTTTCCTGTAAATTCTAGTCCTTGGAAAATCATTCTTGAAACCCAGAAGAAGATGATATCATAGCCAGTTACAAGAGCATCTGTAGGGTAATAGCGTTTAAAATCGGCTGCTTCCTTATCTGGCCAGCCCATTGTGGAGAATGGCCATAACGCAGAACTGAACCAAGTATCTAAAACATCATTGTCCTGCTCCCAGTTTTCGATATCACTTGGTGGCTCATGGTCAACATAAACCTCACCTGTTTCTTTATGGTACCACGCTGGAATTCGATGCCCCCACCATAATTGTCGTGAAATACACCAGTCACGGATGTTTTCCATCCAGCGCAAGTATGTTTTTTCAAATCGTTCCGGAACAAAGTTTACTTTCTCCTCTTGTGATTGAAGCTTAATTGCCTCATTTGCTAATGGTTGCATTTTTACAAACCATTGTGTGGATAGGTATGGCTCAACTACAGCACCGCTTCGCTCACTGTGACCTACTGAATGGAGATGCTCTTCAATATTAAATAGCACGCCTTCTTCTTGAAGATCTTTAACAATTTGTTTTCGGCATTCAAAGCGATCCATTCCTTGGTATTTACCAGCGTTTGCATTCATGGTTCCATCTTCATTCATAACTAAAACACGCTCAAGATTGTGACGATTTCCTACTTCAAAGTCATTCGGGTCATGTGCCGGTGTAATCTTAACTGCACCAGATCCAAATTCCATATCAACATAATCATCAGCCACAATCGGAATTTCTCTACCAACGATTGGGAGAATAACCGTTTTACCGATTAAATGCTTGAACCGCCCATCTTCTGGATGAACAGCGATTGCCGTATCACCTAGCATTGTTTCTGGTCGAGTCGTAGCAATCTCAATAGATCCGCTTCCATCTGCTAATGGATAACGCATATGATAAAATGCACCCTGAACATCCTTATAAATTACTTCAATGTCAGATAGAGCTGTTTTTGTAGCTGGGTCCCAGTTGATGATATATTCACCGCGGTAAATTAGACCTTTTTTATATAAAGTAACGAATACTTCACGTACCGCCTTAGAAAGTCCTTCATCAAGAGTGAAACGTTCTCTGGAATAATCAAGTCCAAGACCTAGTTTAGACCATTGTTCACGAATATGGCTCGCATACTCTTCCTTCCACTTCCATGTCTCTTCTACAAACTTTTCTCGCCCTAGGTCATATCGAGATTTTCCTTCTTCACGTAGCTTAGCCTCGACCTTTGCTTGGGTTGCAATACCAGCATGGTCCATTCCCGGTAACCATAACACATCATAGCCTTGCATTCTTTTAATACGAGTAAGTATATCCTGTAAGGTTGTATCCCACGCATGACCTAGATGTAACTTACCAGTTACGTTTGGTGGTGGAATGACAATCGTATAAGTTTTTTTCTCAGCATCATCTTTTGCTTCAAAAAATTTACCCTCTAACCAATATTGATAGCGCCCCGCTTCAATGGCTTGCGGATCATACTTAGTTGATAAAGTCTTTTCATTACCTTCCATTTGAGTTCCTCCTTAAACTAATAAACAAAATCAAATGCGCCTTGGCGTATTTGCCGTCCAGATTTTTTCGAGCTTGCTCGAAAAGTTTCTTTTGAAAATCTGTGACATCCGCCGGAGGCTTATTTTTCAGCTTCGGCTGAATAAATAAAAAAACTCCATTCATCCTAATAAAAGGACGAATGGAGTCTATTCGCGGTACCACCTTTTTTCATAGATAAAAAACGTATCTATGCTCTCAAAAAAAGATAACGGCTTTTCACCGGCTTTTACTACTTCATTTCATAAAAGCTACTTAAGGGTGACCTTCCATCGTTACGTTCCTAAGAAATCTCACAGCTAATGATTTCTCTCTCTGAAGGTGTTCACAATGTACTCTTCCCTGTCATCGTATGTACTCATTATGGGGATGTAAGTTAAGTTCTTTAAAGAATTTTACTACTTATTTTGTTGAATTTCAATAGGTATTGTCAATAAGGGTAGCCAAGTTTTTTATACTTTATTCTCTTTAAGTTAATTTGTTACAAAATTTTCAATCTGAATTGACAGGAACTTTTCTGCTTTTCCAAGCATAGTTTAGTTATAGGATTTCTTTGAAGGGAGAGATAAAGCATGAGAAGACGACGATTTAGAAAATACTCTTATCCTCATTGGCTACGACAATGTAGAGATGTTTGTCACCAATTTATCATCCCCATCACCATTGTTCAAGCGGTTCGAACTATATTTATACCCACCTCATTTGATGTGCTCTTTTTGGCCATATTAATTTTACTCGCAGTTGCATTTTACCTCGACATGATCTAAAAAATCCCATACTTTATTCCGTATGGGATTCTTCTTCCTCTTGTTCTTTTCTTTTTTGTTCAGCTTCCAACAGTTTCACTGAAACAAATTCAATATTTTTAGTCAACCAATAGGCTCGTTGTAAAACTTGGACATGTTCTAGCTCTGATTTCTTCTGTTTATTATCCATGTAATTTCGAAGACATTTATAGATTGGCTCAGGGAAAGTCAAATGGCTTAGAAAGAGATAGAACTCTTCTTCACGTAATGGAAAACGGCTTTGATAGGTTTCAAACCACTCAAGACAATCTGTACACAAAGTCGGATAAGTCTTTAATATTCGAAAATAGAGGCTTACTAAATCATTGGTAGGGCTGGCATACCCTGCCCTTTCAAAATTTGATAGATAGCCCCTTCCACTGTCATCATATAAAAAATGTGTATCTGAAAAATGATTAAGTGTTAATGCGGTACGGTATGCTTTTTCTCCTATCATTAACTCATGCCATTTATCGAGTTGTGATCTTGCAAATGAGGCTGCTAGACTTACTTCATAAAAATACGTACAGAATTGAAGTTCAAATGGAGACATATACCATTTTTGTTCGGCAGTTTCTACAAAACCTTCTAGTAACTGATTCCGTTCATCCCATTTCTTAACGATTGATTCATAATGCCTTGTAATCTCAGTTTCATCGTTCATTTGTATTTTTCTTGCAGTTGTTAAGTGAATTCTAGCAATTTCTTTAAAAAAGGAATGATAATGTTCTCCACGATGTTCGATGGTCGCAGTTTTTAACCAAGGCATTAGGTAGTGGAATTTATGGTTATGATAGACAAGGTACTTCCCCTCGATGGTTGAGTAAATGGGAACTGCCCTTGTATAGCCCTGTTGCAATAAGTGTTGAAGGAAAGTAGGGAAGGAAGGATTTATTTTATTTGAAACAGACTTTAATGCAAAAATTCCTTTGTTTGTCACAACCTTGGTAACTTTACCGAGTTGTTCAAATGATAAGGGCTTTAGATTATATTTTTTTAAGATGGGCCCTAATTCTCTAGCATCGTTATTATCCATTGGGCCAATCACTCTCTTTCCTAACAGTTTTGGTAATTCGTTTCATAAAGAAAACAGGGTGAGGTTTTCCTCACCCTATCTATGTTTCTAACTATTTGCTTGAACAGGGATGTATAAAAGCTGTCCTTCAGAGACGGAATCTGTGTTTAGTGAATTTACACGTACTAATTGTTGTACTGAGATATCATAACGCTCTGAAATCTTTTCTAACGTATCTCCGTGTTGAACGATACAAATTTTCATGGTTGTATGGTCATCTACTTCATCTCTACCAAAAATTTTAGTTAATAATAAATCATTTTCGCTACGTTTTGAAGGCTCATCAATCTTTTCTTCTCTTTGTTCTTTCACTGCATCTTTTTCCTGGACGGCAGTCGAGTTTTTCTTATTTGGATTATCAGACCCAAAGGATAATTGATTATCATGTCTTGCTTTCACTTCAATTGAAGGGGTTAACACTGCATGAACCTCTTCTTCAATCGCTTCGACTACATCAACAACCTCTTCTTCCTCATGTACCTCGTGTTCTTGGTATGCCTCTTTTCTAGCCTCCACTTCAAATGGAACAAATAGATCAGTATCTTCTTCCTCATTCTGCTGTTCATTTACAGCAATAACCTCTGGTTGTTTCTCCACCTGAGCTTCTTCTCGAGCCTCTACCTGAACATCATCTTTAGCCTCTGACTTAATATCATCTTGAGCCTCTACCTGAACTTTTTCTTGTGCCTCTCTATGTAGCACCACTTCGTCTTTTTCTTGTAGCACTACCTCTACTTGCTCCTGTGTTTTTTCCTCTTCCACCTGTTCTGAAACCGCTTGAACTTCCACTTCGGTTTCTTCTTCAGGAGGAATGCTTCTTACAAGCTCCAGTCCCTCTTCTGCTTCTTGTTCTGCTACAACAGGAGCTTGCACCTCTTGTTTTATTGTCTCCTGCACAGCATCCTCCTTAGGCGCCTGAGTAACACCTTGGATACCGCTAATTGCTAAATCGGCAATAATTTGTAAACATCCACGCTTCGGAATTTCATAGTCAAACGTCTCAATTGAAACATATACATCATCGAGGCTTTGTACACGATCTTGTGGAATTGTAATATCGACTGGGAATCGATGGTTTAGTTCACTAACCCCATCTTCTCTTGTGATCACTTCATTCACAAGGCGAACCGACGTAAAATCGCGTTCCTTCTTCTCGGAATGGTTTTCATCTATACGATATTCACCTGTTAGCTGTAATGCACCGCGTATGGACACATATTGGTCATGCTCTTGAATCACAATATCTGGGTCAAGAGATATTGAGATGAGCTCTGAGACTTCCTGTCCCTTTTGAAACCAGACTGATTCCTCTACTGAAAATCGCAAGTTTTCAGACATAGCTACTCCTCCTTTCAGTCCTCTTCTATACAGATTTACTATGACATTACAATTTTTATGATAAATCATAAGCATTTATGATACTTTCCGTAAATAAAAAGACAGACTCAGTCCGTTTACTGAGTCTGTCCTACTATTCTCGTTATCCTTTTAGTTTAGAAAATGCTTTTTCAGCTGCTTGAATTGTTTTTTCAATATCTTCATCAGTGTGTGCTGTTGATAAAAACAGTCCTTCAAATTGTGATGGTGGAAGGAATACTCCTTCATTTGCCATTTCACGATAATAGGATGCAAAGTACTCTAAATTAGATGTTTTTGCAACTTCATAGTTTATCACTTTTTCATTGGTGAAGAAGAATCCAATCATTGAACCCGCACGATTGATGCAGTGTGGGATCTCGTATTTTTCAGCTGCTTGTGTAAGCCCTTCTTCTAGTCGATCAGCTTTCTTTTTAAATTCAGTGTAGTCTTCTGGTTTCAGCTGTGATAAAGTCTCATAACCTGCAGCCATTGCTAATGGATTACCAGAAAGGGTTCCTGCTTGATAGATTGGTCCAGCTGGTGCAATATTCTCCATAATTTCTGCCCGGCCACCATATGCGCCTACAGGGAGTCCACCACCTATTACTTTACCAAGACATGTAAGGTCAGGAGTGACACCAAAATATCCTTGTGCACAATTATAGTCGACCCGGAATCCAGTCATTACCTCATCAAAAATGAGCAATGTTCCATTTTGTGTTGTAATCTCACGAAGTGCTTCAAGGAATCCTGGCTGTGGAGGAACAACCCCCATATTTCCTGCCACTGGCTCGACAATAACACCTGCTATGTCTTCTCCAAATTGTTCAAACGCGTATTTCACAGCCTCTAAATCATTATAAGGAACGGTAATCGTATTTTTTGCAATTCCTTCGGGTACTCCCGGGCTGTCAGGTAAACCGAGTGTAGCTACACCTGAACCAGCTTTAATCAATAAAGAATCGCCGTGTCCATGGTAACAACCTTCAAATTTTAAGATTTTACTGCGACCTGTATATCCTCTAGCTAATCGTAACGCACTCATCGTTGCCTCTGTACCGGAGTTAACCATCCGAACGATTTCAATTGATGGGACTCTTTCAATGACAAGCTTTGCAAGTTCGTTTTCTGCTAAAGTTGGGGCACCAAAGCTAGTTCCCATTTCGGTTGCTCTTTTAAGTGCTTCCACAACTTGATCATTCGCATGACCATGAATAAGAGGTCCCCATGATAAAACGTAATCTATGTATTCATTTCCATCGATATCATATATTTTAGAACCTTTCCCACGTTCCATGAAGATTGGATCCATAGCTACCGATCTAAAAGCACGAACTGGGCTGTTTACTCCACCTGGCATGAGGTGTACTGCTTCTGCAAATGCCGCTTTTGACTTTTCATAACTTCTCATCTTCGTAACCCCTTTCTTTTTTGGGGGCCTGACCCCCGATGCGTTAATGCGTTAACACGGTGGGGGGCAGGCCCCTTAATAAGCTTAATAAAACAATTACTTATCCTGTAACCAGCGAGCAACATCTTTTGAATGATACGTAATGATTAAATCTGCACCTGCACGTTTCATTCCTGTTAGCATTTCCATAACAATTTCTTTTTCATTTATCCATCCGTTTTGAGCAGCCGCTTTAATCATGGAGTATTCGCCACTCACATTATAAGCTACCACTGGTGCATTAAAATTATTTTTAACGTCACGCACGATATCCAAGTAAGACAATGCTGGTTTTACAATTAAGAAATCAGCACCCTCTTCAATATCTGATTCAGCTTCTCTTAATGCCTCTAGACGATTCGCATAGTCCATTTGATACGTTTTACGATCACCGAAGGAAGGAGCACTCCCTGCAGCATCACGGAATGGACCATAGAATGCTGATGAATATTTAACCGCGTAAGACATAATTGGAACATTTTCAAATCCAGCTTCATCTAAGCCGTGTCTAATCGCTGTCACAAAGCCATCCATCATATTAGATGGGGCAATTATATCCGCACCAGCTTTTGCCTGGCTTACAGCCGTTTTTGCTAATAGTTCAAGGGAAGGATCATTTAAAACTTGTCCATTTTCTATTACACCACAATGCCCATGTGATGTATATTCACAAAGACATGTATCAGCGATTACCACCAAGTCTGGATGCTTTTCTTTTGTTAATTGAGTTGCCTTTTGGACAATTCCGTGGTCATGAAATGCACCAGTACCCGTTTCATCTTTTTCATTTTCATTTGGTACACCAAATAATATAACAGATCTAATTCCTAATTCTACGATTTCATCAAGCTCTTGCTCAAGTAAATCCAATGAAATATTATATACACCAGGCATAGAAAGAACTTCTACTTTCTTATTTTCGCCCTCAGCGATAAACAATGGGTAAATTAGGTCATCTGTATGAAGATGAGTTTCACGTACTAATGCTCGAATATTTGCCGTTTGACGTAGTCTTCTATGTCTTGCAAATTGTAATTTTTCCATTTATTTTTCTCCTTCTTGCGCTTTTAAATAATCGACGATTTCCGTTAATAAATGATCAATGGTGTAATTAGCAGGACATATGTGAATTGGTATATGTAATTGCTTTGCACACTTTTCTGTTTCCGGTCCAATACAAGCAAATATCACATTTTTTGTCCAAAGTTGCCACTCTAATTGTTCAACCATTTTATAAAATTGCTTCACAGTTGAAGGACTTGTAAAGGTTATAATATCAATTTGTTTGTCTTTTAAAAGCGTTATTAAGCGCTCTTTTTCACGAGAATCTCCAACCGTCTCATAGACAACTAAATCGGTAGCTTCTGCCCCATGCCTAATCAATTCATCAACTAAATAAGAACGTGCTAGATTTCCACGAGCAAGTAAAAAGCGAGCACCTTTTTTCACAAAAGGTTTTAAACTCTTAAACAAGCCTTCCGCGATAAACTCTTCCGGGACCAACTCCGGTTTATATCCCTTTGTTAATAGAGCCTTTTCTGTCTTTGTGCCAACTACAGCAATTTTGGGTAGTGGAAGGTTCATTCCCGCTTCTTCCACTACCTGATTATAAAAATCGAAAAAGGAATCTACACCATTCTTACTCGTAAAAATCAACCAATCATATGACTTTAAATTGCTTATTGTATTCTTAATAATCGTTGTATTTTTCGGTTTATCAAATGTTAATAACGGAAGTTCAATTGGCGTTCCGCCAGCCGCTGTAATTTTCATTGAAAATTCAGCAGCTTGCTTTTTACCTCTCGTATTTAAGATTCTTTTCCCTAAAAGAGGTTGTTCGCCTTCCATTACTGATTTAGCTCCTCTTTCACTTTGTCGATGAGTTCTTTTGCACCCAGATTTGTCAATTTATTTGCTGCTTCATGACCAACCTCGATTGGATTATGACCGTAGACCTGTTCCTTGTAAATCGTATTTCCATCAGGAGAGCCCACTAAAGCTGTCAAAGCAATCTCATTATCATCGGACATAGTTGCATATGCTGCGATTGGAATTTGACAGCCGCCTTCCATTTTATCAAGGAATGCACGTTCAGCTGCAACCGTTTTTTCCGTATATTCATCATTAAATTTTGACAATGCTACTAAAAGTTCTGCATCATCTTCACGACATTCTATTGCTAACGCACCTTGACCTACTGCTGGCAAGCAAACCTCAGGGTCTACGAATTCGGATACTACATCGTCAGACCACCCCATACGCTTTAAGCCGGCTGCTGCTAATACAATTGCATCGTAATCTTCGTTCTCAAGCTTTGCAAGTCTCGTATCAATATTTCCACGAATCCATTTAATTTCGATATCGTTTCTTTTTGCTAGAAGCTGTGCACTTCTTCTTAAGCTACTTGTACCCACGATAGCCCCACTTTGAAGCTTTTCAAAGGAAACATTCCCCTTGGAAATGATTACATCACGATGATCTTCACGTTTTGGCACACAACCAATAATTAGGCCTTCAGGTAGCACTGCGGGCATATCTTTCATACTATGAACCGCCATGTCAATTTCCTTATCGAATAAAGCTTGTTCAATTTCCTTAACAAAAAGGCCTTTACCTCCGACCTTAGATAAAGTTACATCAAGGATTTTATCCCCTTTAGTGACGATTTCCTTTACCTCGAACTCATATGGAACACCAAGATCCTTAAGCTGTTGAATAACCCAGTTTGTTTGTGTAATAGCTAATTTACTTCTTCTAGACCCAACAATTATTTTTCTCATGAATGTACCTCCTGTCTATGTATACCAAAAATGAAAACTTGATAAGCTTCCAAATAAAAAGAAATTAACAAGCAAAAGTAAAAATGCTCCAATATTCCAATTAGCGATGGCCTTTCCTTGAAGCTTTTGGACCACCCTTTTATATAAATACCATGCATAGATAACTAGAACAAAAAACGATCCTACCACCTTTGCATCGTAAAAATTAAAATTATCAACCTTAATAAAGGCCCATAACAAACCTAAAATAAGTGATAGTAAAAGCATGGGCACTCCAATGAGATTCAATACATATGACATATGGTCTAGTTTTGATAAATCATCTAAACGAAGGAGTCGTTTTCCCCATTTTTTCTGTTTCAATAAGTTATATTGAATCAAATACAGAATCGAAAAAACAAAAGATAACGAAAATGCGCCATATGAAAGAATCGCCATCGAGATATGAATCATAAGTAATTCTGAGATTAACTGACTTTCCACTGCACTTGAACCGTGCTGACCTGGAGCAAATGTGTGCAATGCCATTATGAAAAAACCTAATAAATTTGTAAAAAATACAATGAAATCTACTCTCAAATATTTGTTTAAAATTAAAGAGAGGGTTATCAGCACCCATGCATAAAAATAAAGCCCCTCCACCATAGATAAAATCGGTAATCTACCTGTACTTAGCAGTCTCGTTAATAGAAAAATCGATTGAATTACCCATACAAATGCAAGTAACCAGAAGGCAAACTTATTCACCCTCCGGTTATTATGAAGAAAGTCTATAAAATAAAGTAGGACACTTAAGGCATAGAGAATTACTGTGAACTCATGTAATCTCATTACATTCATCTCTACCATATCGATTTTCTCCTCATTATGACTGTAGAGAAGGCTGCTGTCTATTTGCTACCTTGTTCAAATTACTCTTAGCCGTTTGCATCCCCTGCTCAGAAACAACTGCTTCCTCAATATCGAAGATTTTCATAAATAATGAAAGTGATTCCTCTGCATTTGGTTGTGCAGCAAGTTCCTTTGCTTGTAAAATAGGGTCTTTTAATAGCTGATTTATGATACTTTTCGTGTGCTTATTTAATACTTTTCTCTCACGTTCGGAAAGATTAGGCATCTTTCGTTCAATACTTTCCATTGTTTCAGCTTGAATGGTTAATGCCTTTTTGCGAAGAGCTGATATCACTGGAACTACGCCTAAGGTATTCAACCAGTTCTTAAATTCAACGATCTCTGATTCAATCATAAGCTCTATTTCTTCAGCCGCTACCTTACGTTCCTGAAGATTGGCTTCCACGATTCCTTCTAAATCGTCAATATCATATAAAAAGACACTTTCTAAATCTGCAAGTCCTGGATCTAAGTCCCTCGGTACAGCAATATCGACCATAAATAAAGGACGACCCTTTCTCATGCGTTCGACATCCTGCATAATCTCTTTTGTAACCACATATCCCTTAGCTCCAGTTGAACTAATCATGATATCAGCTTCAACTAGGGCACATTGAAGTTCCTCTATAGTCTTGGCTTCACCCTGGAATTTCTCAGCTAGGTTTTGTGCTTTTTCAAAAGTTCGATTCATTACCGTTACTTTACCTACGCCTGAACCGTGTAGGTTTTGAACAGCTAACTCACCCATTTTTCCGGCACCTAAGATGAGAACATTTTTATTTGTAAGGTCCCCAAAGATTTTTTTAGCAAGCTCAACAGCAGCATAACTTACTGAAACAGCGTTTGAGCCGATTTCAGTTTCTGAATGTGCGCGTTTAGCTAATGTAATAGACTGTTTAAATAAATGATTGAAAACAGTTCCTGATGTTCCTTTTTCCTGTGCTGATAAAAAGCTTGAACGTACTTGTCCAAGAATTTGTGTTTCACCAACAACCATAGAATTTAATCCACAAGTAACATGAAATAAGTGTTCAACTGCTCCCTCATCTTCAAAGATACTTAAATATGGAGTAAATTCCTCTTTCTCAATACCAAACCATTGTGAAAGAAAATCTTTAATATAGTAGCGTCCTGTATGCAATTGGTCGACTACAGCATATATTTCTGTCCGATTACAAGTTGAAACGATAATATTTTCAAGAATACTTTTTTTCCCTTTCAATTCCTTCATAGCTTGTGCAATGCTATCCGGATCAAAAGTTAATTTTTCACGTATTTCAACAGGGGCTGTTCTATAATTAAGTCCGACCATTAGTGTATGCATAATATCTCTCACCCCAACCTTTTAAATAATCATAATGGATCATTCGTCCAAAAAACTACTACTATTATACCATGTAATACGTTGCGGATTGTCGAAAAATGTGTGAACAGTTTTTGACAACCTATGCTAAGATAAATTTATAATAGATAATAATGATAAAGGCAGTTATATAAATGATTTAATCATCTTGACTTCAATCGTTACATTAACAAAAAAATAGGGTCAAATCAAGTTAATAGCACGGGGGATCATATGAAAAAAAATAATATCTTTTCTGGCATCATCCTTTTAGGGATTGGTTGCTATCTCTTACTACAACAACTGGGTATACCAGTATTTACTAACTTCTATTCTTGGCAAACACTCATCATCATTGTCGGGATTGCCTTTCTCGTTCAAGCTTATCTTGAAAACAATCCAGGCAGTGTTTTACCTGGAGTAATTCTGGTTGGATTTGGATTTCATTTTCACAGTCTCAACCAACTCAGCTTTTGGCCAAAACAGCCGGGTACCTTGCTTCTTATTGTTGGTCTTGGAATGCTATTTACATATTTTAAAACAAAAAATGGGCTATTCCCTAGTATTGTTCTATTATTTATTTCATTATTGTTTCTCAACTACAGCCGATTTATGGGATGGTTAAGCTTTTTTGAAGGTGGGTTTTCATTTATTTTGAACTATTGGCCCGTCCTTGTGATTGGAATCGGCTTTTATTTATTATTCATTAAGAAAAAGTAAATTATACCAAAATGCAATTTGCCCACGAAGAACTTGTCCCGTGGGTTATTTTTATAAAAAAAATAGCATCTCAAAGTTTGTCTTTGAGATACGTATCTTTCTGTTAAAGAATAGAGTTCAAAAAGTCCTTCGTTCGCTGTTCTTTCGGATTTTCAAATATGTCCCTAGGCTTTCCGACCTCCACAATTTTCCCATCATGCATATAGATAACTCGATCTGCAACCTCTCTAGCAAATCCCATTTCATGCGTAACTACAATCATGGTCATTCCTTCATTTGCTAATTGTTTCATTGTATTTAGAACCTCACCGACTAATTCTGGGTCAAGGGCTGATGTTGGTTCATCGAATAACATAATTTCGGGTTTCATTGCTAATGCCCGAGCAATGGCAACACGTTGCTTTTGTCCACCTGACAATTTTGACGGATACACATTCATTTTATCTGCCAATCCCACTTTTGCAAGAAGCTCCTTTGCCTGCTCAATGGCCTCTTGTTTCGGAAATCTTTTAACCTGAGTGGGCGCTTCAATCACATTCTGAAGAACCGTCATATGGGGAAATAGATTAAAATGTTGAAACACCATACCAACTCGTTGCCGTATTTCATTTAGGTTATGGCTATTAGACTCGATATTTTCATCATTAATTATGATTTCTCCACTTTCTTTTAATTCTAAGAAATTCAAACAACGTAACAAGGTGCTTTTGCCAGACCCACTTGCTCCAATTAAACAAACAACCTCACTTTCTTTCACAATCATGTTAATATCTTTTAACACGTGTAAATCCCCGAATGATTTATTTAAATCGACAACTTTTATCATATCCTTCTTTTGCAACTCACTTCACCTTCCCCTATTTATCGCTTGCCGCCAATTTTTTCTCGAGCATTCCAACTAAAATAGTAAAAATCAAGACAAGAATTAAATAATAAATCGCAACGATAAGTAAATATGTCATATAATCAAAATTGTTTGAGCCCAATGTTGTTGATACATTAAAGAGCTCGTTTAAACCAATAAATGCGGCTAGTGATGAGTCCTTTAATCCAATAATAAATTGATTTCCTAGGGGTGGTATTGCTCTACGAAACGCTTGAGGTAGGATAATTCTTCGCATCGTTAAAATCCTGCTCATTCCTAATGATTGTCCCGCTTCCATTTGGCCATTATCAATGGATTGAATGGCACCCCTAAAAATTTCAGCAATATATGCACCATTATGGAATGCCAATCCTAGTGTTACGGACCAAAACATTGATATATCTAAAGCTGATAAGCCAAAATAAAAGACAAAGATTTGAACGATCAACGGGGTTCCTCTTACCAAATAAATATACAAATCAGCAATCTTGACGAGGATGGTTTTCCCGGAGATTTTTAAGAATGCAAAAAACAAACCAATAAAAACCGCGATGAAAATAGCAACAATTGTTACTTGTAATGTAAGTAGCATCCCTTTTAAAAATACTGGATACGAATCAATCAACTGTTCTATGATATGACTAAATTCAGGCAATTACCTTCAACTCCTTTTTCCAAAGTACTTATTAGAAAAAGAAACGAATGCGAAAAAATCACATTCGTTTCTATGATGATACCTATTCTTCTGGATTCGTTGTGATATCTTCTTTAAAGTATTTTTCACTAATTTTCTTTAGGGTCCCGTCTTCCCTTAATGTATCTAGTGCTTCATTTATTTTCTTCAATAGTTCTTCATTGTCCTTCGCCACTGCTACGGCCTGCTCGCTTAAACCAAGAATATCTTTCCCCTCAATTTCTATACCGTTCCCGATAGCTTCTTTTCCCGTTAAGAAGTCAGTAATAACAGCATCATGCTTGCCGATTGCTAAAGCTTCCAATGCCGTAACATCACTGTCGTATTGAACGACATTGTCAGTTACTTCTTGAGCTGTTTTTGCATAAGTAGAACCTTTTGAAACAGCAATTTCCAACCCTTTCAGATCATCTAGGCTTGCTACTTCACTGTCAGGTCTTACGAATATCTGAGGTCCTGAATAGTAATATGGTGTTGAAAAATTAACATGCTCTGCACGTTCATCTGTAATCGTATGACTTGCAACTGCAGCATCAAAACGTCCTGTTTTCACACCCTCTACAATACTGTTAAATTTAAATCTTTTTTGATCTGGTTCTAAACCTAGCTCTTTTGCAATTGCTTCTGCTACTTCAATATCAAACCCAGTCATAACACCGTCTCCATCTGTAACACTAAAAGGATTGTATTCTCCAGATGATGCAAACGTAAATTTTCCGTCTTCAACTAATTTCATCCCTGTTTGAGATGACTTTTCACTTCCACAAGCACTCACAACACCAACCGTCAACATCAGAACTAAAAAAGAAATGAGTTTCGTTTTCAATTTTTGTTTCCCCCTTTTTCTACTTCTACTAAAAACGGCTACCAAAATCCGGCTAGTAAAGTGTACCTAACATTTCTTCTATCTTATTAGGCCAATCCCTTGCTTATAACCGAATCGGTAAAATCGCCTTAATATCTCCCCAATTCTCCATAATGTCCTTTGTTTCGCCAAGCTTGGTTAATCAATAAAAAACAGCTAAAGCATATGCTTTAACTGTTTTCATTGTTCATATATGATTGTAGGACGGTCCATGCCTGCTCTTTTCCTAATCCCGTTTCTGATGAGAACTTGATGATATGGTCATCAGGCTCAAGTTCTAATGTTTCACGAACGACCTTCAAGTGTTTATCCCATTTTCCTTTTGGAATTTTATCTGCCTTTGTTGCAATAACAACAACAGGGATTTCGTAATGTTTCGCAAAATCATACATTAACACATCATCATTGGATGGAGGGTGACGTAAATCAACAATCAAAACAACCGCTTTTAGCTGTTCACGTGTTGTTAAATACTTCTCAATCATTTTACCCCATGCCGCTCTTTCTGTTTTTGAAACCTTTGCATACCCATACCCTGGAACATCCACAAAATGCAATAATTCATTAATCAGGTAAAAGTTTAAAGTTTGCGTCTTTCCAGGCTTTGATGATGTACGTGCCAACGCTTTACGATTAATCATTTTATTAATAAACGAAGATTTTCCAACATTCGAGCGTCCGGCCAGCGCAAATTCAGGAAGATCTCCTTCTGGATATTGCTCTGGCTTTACAGCACTTATAACGATTTCTGCACTTGTAACTTTCATTTTTTCTCCTCTATTAACGCATGTTTTAATACTTCATCTAAATGTGAAACCGGAATAAATTCGACATCATTTCTTACACTATCAGGGATGTCCTCTAAATCCTTTTCGTTTTCCTTTGGAAATAAAATCTTCGTTAAACCGGCACGATGGGCACTTAATGATTTTTCTTTTAAACCACCTATCGGGAGAACACGGCCTCTTAAGGTAATTTCACCAGTCATCCCAACTTCCTTGCTGACAGCTTTACCAGTTAAAGCAGAAATTAGTGCGGTCGCGATTGTAATCCCAGCTGAAGGTCCGTCCTTTGGAACAGCACCTTCTGGAACATGAATATGGATATCATTTTTTTCATTAAAGTCAGGATCAATCTTTAATTCTTGTGCTTTAGATCGAATATAACTAAAAGCTGCTTGAGCAGACTCCTTCATGACATCCCCTAGCTTCCCAGTGAGGACAAGCTTTCCTTTACCAGGTGCTAGCGATACTTCGATTGAAAGAGTGTCTCCGCCAAAAGCAGTATACGCAAGTCCAGTAGCAACTCCAACCTGGTCTTCGATTTCTGCTTGGCCATAACGGAATATCGGTTTCCCTAAAAATTCAACTACATTTTTTTCGGTAATGACAACTCGTTTCTTTTCACCAGAAACGATTATCTTAGCCACCTTACGACAAATTTTCGCGATTTGACGCTCTAGACTACGGACTCCCGCTTCTCTTGTGTAATGACGAATAATATTCAATAGAGCATCTTCTCTTATTTGTAATTTACCTTTTGTCAAACCATGCTCTTCAAGTTGTTTTGGTAATAAATGATCTTTGGCGATATGGACTTTTTCAAGCTCAGTATACCCAGCGATTGTGATAATTTCCATTCGGTCACGTAGTGGTCCTGGAATGGTTGCCAAGTTATTAGCAGTAGCAATGAACATAACCTTCGATAAATCATAAGGCTCTTCAATAAAATGATCACTAAAGTTGAAGTTCTGTTCAGGATCCAATACTTCAAGCAAGGCTGCTGATGGGTCGCCTCTAAAATCGTTGGACATTTTATCTATTTCATCTAATAAAAAGACTGGATTAATTGTACCGGCCTTTTTCATTCCTTGGATAATACGCCCTGGCATTGCTCCTACATATGTTCTACGGTGCCCCCTGATTTCAGATTCATCACGAACACCACCTAGAGAAATCCGCACAAAATTTCTACCAAGTGATTTTGCCACTGATTTTGCTAACGATGTTTTACCAACTCCTGGAGGTCCAGCTAAACATAGAATTGGCCCTTTTAAAGAGTTTGTTAATTGTTGAACAGCTAAATATTCAAGTACTCTTTCCTTTACCTTATCAAGCCCAAAATGGTCTTTTTCAAGGATTTCCTCTGCATGGTGAATATCTAGTCGATCTTCCGTTGCATTTGTCCATGGCAATGACAAAAGCCATTCTATATAATTCCGTATTACAGCGCTCTCTGCCGAAGTTTGTGGGATTTTTTCGTAGCGGTCAAGTTCTTTCAAAGCGACTTGCTCGATATGGTCAGGCATTCCTGCTGCTTCAATTTTATCCTTTAGTGTAGTTACCTCACCTGTTTTTCCCTCTTTATCTCCTAATTCTTTTTGAATAGCTTTCATTTGTTCACGCAGATAGTATTCCTTCTGAGTTCTTTCCATGGAACGCTTTACACGTTGGCCAATTTTCTTTTCAAGACTTAAGACTTCTTTTTCATTATTGATGATAGTAATGACCTTATTCATTCTGGCTCGAACATCAATCGTTTCAAGAATTTCTTGTTTTTCTTTCAGTTTGAGAGGGATATGGGAGGCAATGATATCTGCCATTCGACCTGGTTCCTCAATATCAGTAACAGACGTATATGTTTCAGTCGATATCTTTTTAGAAAGCTTTATGTACTGTTCGAAATACTCAAGCATCATCCGCATGAGTGCTTCAGATTCTACATCCTTTGTTTCGTCTTCCTCAAATGTTCTTACTTTAACCGAATAATACGTATCTTTGTCAAATATTTCTTTAATTTCCGCGCGATAAAGTCCTTCAACCAATACACGTATTGTTCCATTTGGTAATTTAAGCATTTGTTTTACTTGCGTTAATGTTCCTATATTATAGATATCATCCTCTGTAGGATCGTCAATAGCCACATCTTTTTGGGTTGTTAAAAAAATGATATGGTCTTCTACCATTGCTTTTTCCAATGCTTGCACTGATTTTTCACGGCCAACATCTAAATGCAAAACCATAGTTGGATAGACAAGCAATCCGCGAAGTGGTAAAAGAGGAACAATGATTTCTTTTTTTCTTGTCATTGCATACACCTCAAAATTGAATATAGTTCTTAAAGTTGATGTTCAAAAAGTCCGGTGAAAATGACACATCGAATTTCTGCGTTGGCTTGCTTCTCCGTTAATCACGTATTAACTGCATACGCTCCGGTACTCAAAGCTGCGCCGCCTTGAAATTCTCGGTCCTTTTCATCCTCCTTTTTGAACATGTTCTTAAATGTAAATTTTATCTTATTTGATAGCTAGTGTCTATTTTGGAGGATTTTTCATTTTTATATTAAAGATGAAAAACATAAAAAGACTTCGACGTTCTTTTTATAGTATGTCGAAGTCTTTCTATTTTAAACTGTTTTACATTTAGACAGATTCTGTTTTTGAAAAGTTAGTTGAAGCCGGAATGATTGATTGCTTGGATTGCTTTTGCCGTTCAGGTGTTTCAATTGCAATCTCAAAGACTTCTTCCAAATTGGTAACTGGAATAATTTCAATTCCCTCAATTTCCTTTAAGATTGATTGCATATTTTCTTGAGGGATGATGACCTTTTTTGCTCCTGCTTGTTTTGCTGCTTTAATTTTCGGCACAACTCCACCAATTGGCTTTACATTCCCATGAATACTAATTTCGCCTGTCATGGCAACTTTATGATCGACTGGGAATTTATGAATGGCAGAATAGATACCGGTAGCCATTGCAATCCCTGCAGAAGGTCCATCAATTGGAATCCCCCCAGGGAAATTAACATGGATGTCATAATCATGTGCAGGAACGCCCATTGAACGAAGTACAGTAATGACATTTTCAATGGAGCCCTTCGCCATACTTTTTCTTCGAACAGACTTTCCACGGTCCCCAATACTTTCTTCTTCAACGATACCAGTTATATTGATCGTTCCTTTATCTTTAGCAGGGATAACGGTGACCTCGATTTCTAACAATGCTCCAGTGTTAGGTCCATATACAGCTAAGCCGTTAACAAGTCCCACCCTTGCACTTGGATATATCTTCTTATCATAACGAGGTGTTAACTGACTTGAATGAAGTACCCACTCTATATCTTCATCCTTAATAAAATCGCGATCCTCGGAAATTGCAATTCCAGCGGCGATTTGAACCATATTCACCACTTCACGTCCATTCCTTGCATATGAGGCAAGTGTAGCAATCCCTTTTTCAGTCGCCTGCATTTTGACTTTCTCAAGTGCTTTTCTTGTTACAATTGCTAATTCATCCTGATCTAAATCACGGAAAAATACCTCTAAGCAACGGGAACGAATCGCTGGTGGTATTTCATTAGGTGTGCGTGTTGTCGCGCCAATCATTCGAAAATCAGCTGGCAATCCATTCTTAAAAATATCATGAATATGTGTAGGAATTTGTGTGTTTTCCTCGCTATAATAAGCACTTTCAAGAAATACTTTGCGATCCTCTAATACCTTTAACATTTTATTCATTTGAATGGGATGCAGCTCTCCAATTTCATCGATGAATAAAACGCCTCCATGTGCATGTGTTACAGCCCCTGGTTTTGGTTGAGGAATACCTGCTTGCCCCATCGCACCTGCTCCTTGATAAATCGGATCATGAACAGAACCTATTAAGGGGTCCGCTATTCCACGTTCATCAAATCGTGCGGTTGTCGCGTCTAATTCTACAAAAACAGCTGATTGCTTAAAAGGAGACTTTGCATTGCGTTTTGCTTCCTCCATTACAAGACGTGCTGCCGCTGTTTTACCTACTCCGGGTGGTCCATAAATAATGACGTGCTGAGGATTTGGTCCACAAAGCGCTGCTTTTAATGATTTTATTCCATCCTCTTGTCCAACAATATCTGAAAAACTAGTTGGTCTTACTCGCTCAGCTAGAGGTTCTGTTAAGGAAATGGACCTCATTTTACGGAGTTGTTCCATTTCTTTTCTAGACTCTTTATCTATAGATACCTTTTGAGTTCGCTGGTTTTTAAGGAGATTCCAAAAGTAAAGTCCGATGATCACTCCAAAAAATAGCTGTACGAATAAAACAATACCTGTCCAACTCATATTATTCCTCCTGCTCGCAAAGATAGACTACTATCTGCTATTATCTCCTGAGTATAGGTGGAATAAACCAAATTTGACGGATTTTTGGCTAGTCATTTCGTTATATTTATTACGTAACTCTTAAAATAACGTACTGAATAAAATCAAATTAATACATATTATACAAATTTGTCCGGTTATTTAGGACTATTTTATAAAAGCTGACTATCTGTAAGATATGGAAGTATGGAAGGAGTGAAAATATGAAGAAAAGGTAGTTACTAGCCTTTCTTTCAGCATCTATTCTTATTTTCGGAGGATGCTCAGCAGAAAAAGAGAAGCAGTCAGCAAAAAAATCACAAGAAGAGAAAGTAAATAAAACGGAAAACGAAACAGATCCAAACAAAAGCACTTAAACAATCACTCAGGTTGATGAAAGGGATGCTAAAAATCTAAATATTAAAATGGAAATTACTCAATAAAAAAATCCCGAGTTGCCTCGGGATTTTTTCTTATGCGGAGATTTCTGTGTTTTCAACAACCGTTCCATCATCCAATAAAAGCTTTGGAGAGGTATTTTTTGATACAGTTTCCGCAGTAATGATGCATTTCTTAATATCGTCTCTTGAAGGAAGATCAAACATCACATCGAGCATAATTCCTTCGATAATGGAACGCAAACCACGGGCTCCTGTTTTACGTTCAATTGCCTTTTTTGCAATTTCCTTGAGAGCATCCTCTTCGAAATCCAATTCGACTTCATCTAGCTCAAGCATTTTTTGATATTGCTTAACTAAAGCATTTTTTGGTTTCGTTAGAATCTCTACCAACGCGTCCTCATCTAAAGGTTCAAGGCTCGCAATAACCGGAAGACGGCCAATAAATTCAGGAATTAAACCAAACTTTAATAAGTCTTCTGGTAATGATCTAGAAAGTAGTGATTTTTGGTCTAATTCTTCTTCCACAACGTTAGAACCAAATCCAATTACTTTTTTACCAAGACGGCGCTTGATGATTTGTTCAATTCCATCAAAAGCTCCACCACAAATAAATAGGATATTTGAAGTGTCAATTTGAATAAATTCTTGATGAGGGTGCTTCCTTCCACCTTGTGGAGGTACACTTGCCACTGTGCCTTCAAGAATTTTCAATAATGCTTGCTGTACACCTTCACCCGAAACGTCACGAGTAATTGATGGATTTTCGGATTTACGTGCAACCTTATCAATTTCATCGATATAAATGATTCCCTTTTCAGCTTTCTCCACATCATAATCAGCTGCTTGAATAAGTTTTAATAGAATATTCTCTACGTCTTCTCCAACATATCCAGCTTCTGTCAATGAAGTAGCATCCGCAATCGCAAATGGTACATTTAAAATACGAGCCAAAGTTTGCGCTAATAATGTTTTACCACTACCAGTTGGCCCAATCATACAGATATTACTTTTTGATAATTCAACATCATCAATTTTACTGTTTGAATTAATACGCTTATAGTGGTTATATACAGCGACAGCTAATGACTTTTTCGCTGCATCTTGACCTATCACATATTCATCTAGGATTTCTCTTATTTCTTTTGGTTTAGGTACATCTTTAAATTCAACTTCTTCCTCTGTACCTAGTTCCTCTTCAACGATTTCAGTACATAATTCAATACATTCATCGCATATATAAACGCCAGGACCTGCAACTAACTTTCGAACTTGATCTTGGGTTTTCCCGCAAAAAGAACACTTAAGTTGCCCTTTTTCATCATTAAATTTAAACATCATGTCACCCCTTATTTGTTTCTTTCTCTCTACACTAAGCCCCTACGGCTTCGATAAGCGTCGAATCTCATCGTCACCTCTAGTCGTCAGCATCCTCACGTACATTTAAATACGCACCGGTGCTTCCTCAATTGTTTCCTCGATCTTCTCGCTTCTCGTACACCTATTACATAGGCAATCTTGTTTGAACTTTGGCCATTACCGTCAGTTCCATTATCTAATTATGTAATGCACATTGTACCATATTTCTTCTTCAGAATGGTAATAATAACTCTCGCGCTCATTATGTAAGTTATGTGTGGTCTTAAAAAACAACTAGTGAAATATGTGCTGACTTCGCCCCTCCTTTTTCAGTGTTCCCTTTTTCTTTAGATTAAAACTACTACAAAATGCTTATTATATGTACAACTTTTTAGTTTTGGGTATAAAACAAGGCACGATCATATCGCGCCTTGATATTCCCTTATTTATTATTATGCAACACTTTTGCTATTTTCTACAAGAAAATCGATTGCTTTTCTAATTTTTAAATCTTCTGTAATTCCATCTAAGCCACCAAGCATTGACTTAATCTCATCAGCAGAAACGCCATACATTGTTGCCATATTTTCTAACTCTGCATTGATTTCCTCTTCAGTCACTTCAATGTTTTCAGCTTTTGCGATCGCTTCTAAAGTTAAGTTAACACGAACGCGCTTGCCAGCATCTTCTTTCATTTGTTCACGTAAAGCATTTTCGTCTTGACCAGAGAATTGGAAGTATAGGTCAAGGTTCATGCCTTGCATTTGTAAACGTTGTTCAAATTCACGTAGCATGCGGTCTAATTCAGTATTAACCATTGCCTCTGGAATATCGATTTCAGCATTTTCTGATGCTTTTTCGATTAATGTATCTTTAAGGCTATTTTCAGCGTCACGCTTCTTAGTCTCTTCTAAACGAGTTCTAGTTTTAGCTTTTAATTCATCTAATGTTTCAACTTCATCGTCTACATCTTTTGCAAACTCATCATCAAGCTCTGGAAGTTCTTTTGCTTTGATTTCGTGAACTTTCACTTTAAAAGTTGCTGGCTTACCTGCTAGGTTTTCAGCATGGTATTCTTCAGGGAAACTAACTTCAACGTCTTTTTCTTCACCTGTAGCAATACCAACTAATTGTTCTTCGAATCCAGGAATGAATGAACCAGAACCAATTTCTAATGAATAGTTCTCAGCTTTTCCACCTTCGAATGCTTCTCCATCAACGAAACCTTCGAAATCAATTACAACAGTGTCGCCATTTTCTACAGTACCTTCTTCTTTAACAACAAGTTCTGCATTGCGCTCTTGTAATTGTTTGATTTCTGCATCAACTTCTTCATCTGTAACAGTTTCTTCAAGCTTTTCAACTTCTAGACCTTTGTAGTCACCAAGTTTAACTTCTGGCTTAACAGTTACTTTAGCAGTGAAAATAAGGTTTTTACCTTTTTCGATTTGTTCAACATCAACTTCTGGACGATCAACTGGCTCAATACCAGTTTCTTTGATTGCATTTTCATATGCATCTGGAAGAATAATATCTAATGCATCTTGGTAAAGTGATTCAACACCAAAACGCTTTTCGAACATTCCACGAGGCATTTTACCTTTACGGAACCCAGGTACGTTAACTTGCTTTACTACCTTTTTGAAAGCTTCGTCAAGTCCTTGGTTAAATGTTTCTGCGTCAACCTCTACTGTTAAGACACCTTGGTTTCCTTCTAATTTTTCAAACTTTGCGGACATAATTCTTTCCCTCCAACTATCTATTTACTAACTATTTTTTCCGATATGTAAATTTCATAACTATTACCATATGTCGGTAAACTAGCATTTTACAACCATTACATTATAACATAGAATAGTCACCTTTCAACATATAGAATATTTTTATATTGTTAGAAAGTTTAACCAACTAATCAAAATTATAATATCTTCGATTACCATTTTTTATTCGATATACGAAAAACGCTCTACCTTTTCTAGCATATCTAGAGCATGTTTTAGTTCAAACAAACTTATCCCATAGATTTGCTCAAGTGTTCGATTCTCAATCTCCATTCCGTGAAGTTCAGCACTATATAAATGAAGAGCAGCAGCATACGTTGCTGGATTCTCATCATCTAATGTAAAAGGAAAAATCACAAAAAGATGCTGAAGCCAAATCTCTTTTGCTGTTTCATATAGAGTCGGATTCTCATTTTGCAATTGTTCCTCCAAGATCGATAAAACCTGAATTGCAAAAGGTGACATGGATGGATCAATTAACTTTGAAGGGATAACTTTAAGGGTCTCCCCAAGCTTCTCAACCTCTGTCTCACGATCCACCTGATTCATTGCAAGCAACTGCAATATCATCGTTTTTACAACAGGATGTTTTTTAGGATTAGCTAAAAATGGAACCAGCATATCTAAGTATTTCCGTACATTGAGTTCCTTCATGGATTGTATGGCAGCTATTTGATTCCCGATAAATTCTTCATTATATAAAACATGTTGTAGATGTTCCATAACATCCTGATTCGTGTTCTCAGCTTCTCTTTCCACCTCATCAGAATAAAGCATTCTTTTACTCAGTTCTAAGAGCTGGGACAGATTGTCTAAATACTCGGGAGGAACTGAATCTTCATCAAGCACAGCCTCAATTGTTGTTTTTACTTCATTATATTGTCCGAGTTGAATGAGAATGGTTAAGTAGATTTGAAGGACATGAAAATAGTCCCCAACATCTTCTTTCATCATAACTAAACAATTTTCTTTTGCTTGCTCTAATTCTCCTAGTTCAAAAAGACAGATGACAATTCCAAGCTCTATTTCATGATTGCCCTCTTCAAGTTCCTGAGCTTGTATTAATAAAGTTAAAGCTTCTTTAAATTGCTTATTGGTTAATGCATCAAGACCTTTTTCCATTAATCTTTCCTTTAGATGAGGAAAGGGAACAACTTTATCCTGCTTCTTACCATTAAACTTTTTTTCCATAGAGTTTTTCCAACCCCAAACTCGTTTTCTACTTGAGTTATTAGTGTACCAATGAAAAAAAGAGAAAACAATAGTGATACCATGATAGGATACAAAAAAAGACAAAGTCTGATGGACTTTGTCTAGAATTATTAGTTCGCAGTTTTAACTTCGTACTCTTTAATTTGTTGTTCATAGGAAAGAGTCTTGTCAATCTCATCCCAACCATTGATCAACATTTCCTTCCAGTATGCATCAATTGAAAATTCTGTTTTGAAGCCTTTTGAATCAACTATTGTTTGTTCCTCTAATGAGATAGTGCATTGATAGTCAGCAGCATTCGCTTCTTTTAGAAGATACTCGATCACGCTTTTTTCTAATACAATAGGCAAAATACCATTCTTCAAGCAGTTATTATAGAAAATATCTGCAAATGATGGAGCTAGGATTGCCTTAAATCCATAGTCTTGTAATGCCCATGGAGCATGCTCACGAGAAGAACCACAACCAAAGTTTTCATTTACAACAAGAATCGTCGCACCCTCATTTTCTTTTCGATTTAATTCAAAATCTGGATTCGGGCTTCCGTCAGCTTCGAAGCGCCAATCAAAAAAGGCATATTTTCCAAACCCAGTTCTTTCGATACTTTTCAAAAATTGCTTCGGAATGATTTGGTCGGTATCCACATTGTTTCGATCCATTCCTGCAACTTTACCTTGATGTGTGATAAATGGTTCCATAATTATGCCTCCTCCCAAGCTGTTACCTTTTGAATTTTACGAACATCTACGAATTTCCCATAAATAGCTGCAGCAGCTGCCATTGCTGGACTTACTAAGTGTGTACGTGCACCCTTACCTTGTCGTCCCTCGAAGTTACGGTTTGAAGTTGAAGCACATCTTTCACCAGCAGGAACTACGTCTGGGTTCATACTTAAGCACATGCTGCATCCAGCATCACGCCATTCAAAGCCAGCGTCACGGAATACATCAGCAAGACCTTCTTTTTCCGCTTGTTGTTTCACTTGTTGAGATCCTGGAACGACTAAAGCCCGTACATTAGGAGATATCTTTTGACCACGGATAATTTCAGCCGCTTCGCGTAAGTCACCAATTCGTGAATTTGTACATGATCCAATAAATACATGTTGAATTTCTACTTCATTAATCGGCGTTCCAGGAGCAAGCTCCATATATTCATAAGCACGCTGAGCAGACTTCTTGTCAACTTCTTTATCAAAATCCTCTGGATATGGAACTGTATCCTCAATAGTTATACTCATAGATGGGTTAGTACCCCATGTAACAGTAGGTAAGATTTCATCTGCATGAATTTCTAGAATTTCATCGAAAGTAGCACCCTCATCAGTTGCAAGAGCTCTCCATCTTTCAACAGCTGCATCAAAATCTGCACCTGAAGGGCTATGCTTTCTTCCCTTTAAATAGGAGAATGTTGTTTCATCTGGGCTTATTAAGCCAGCTTTCGCTCCACCTTCAATTGACATATTACAAATGGTCATTCTTTCTTCCATTGACATGTTTCGAATTGCTTCTCCTGTATATTCGATTACATGTCCTGTTCCGAAATCAATCCCAAACTTACGGATAATCGATAAAATAACGTCCTTCGCATAGACGCCAGGTGATAATGTTCCAACTACATTTACCTGCATGGTTTTAGGTTTTTGTTGCCATAATGTCTGGGTTGCAAGAACATGTTCGACTTCACTTGTCCCAATTCCAAACGCTAATGCTCCAAATGCTCCATGTGTAGATGTATGGCTATCCCCACATACAATTGTTTTTCCTGGTTGTGTTAATCCAAGCTCAGGTCCAATAACGTGAACAATTCCCTGTTCTGGGCTGTGTAGATCTGCTAATGGTACGTTAAATTCCTTACAGTTTTTCTCCAATGCACTCATTTGTTTAGCAGCTATCTCATCCTTTGTTTGGAAGCGATCACTTGTAGTAGGTACGTTGTGGTCCATTGTCGCAAATGTTAAATCAGGTCTTCTGACTTTTCTATTTTTTATACGTAAACCTTCAAAAGCTTGCGGAGAAGTTACTTCATGGACAAGATGTAGGTCAATGTATAATAGGTTTGGTTTCCCCTCTTCATGATTGATAACGTGCTGATCCCATATTTTTTCTATAATCGTTTTCGGTGCCATTAGTATCTTCATCCTCCTTTTTCACTTTTTTTGAAAAGATAAGCTCGGTATATACCGAGCTATCAGCAGGTCTAGCTTTGCAATTTATAAATCTATGCATAGCAAGACATAATATTTGAAATCGCCCCGTCCTCAACTAAGGCCTCTTTAATTTTTTCTACCATTTCTGTTGTTGAAATTGCATTTCCTTGTGGTTGAACAACATCTGCAGTACGATAACCAGCAGCTAATACATCATCCACGGCTTTTTCAATAGCTTTTGCCTCTTCTTCTAATCCAAAAGATAAGCGTAAAAGCATAGCTGCAGATAATATGGTTGCAATTGGATTTGCAATATCCTTTCCAGCGATATCTGGTGCAGAACCATGGATTGGTTCAAATAGACTCGGTCCATCCGTCGATAAACTTGCTGAAGGAAGCATGCCAAGTGATCCTGTTAACATGGATGCTTCATCACTTAAAATATCTCCAAACATATTCTCAGTAACGACTACATCAAATTGCCTAGGGTTTCGGATTAGTTGCATTGCCGCGTTATCCACTAGCATATGCTCTAATGTAACCTCTGGATAAGAAGTAGCTACTTCTTCAGCAACCTCGCGCCACATTCTGCTAGATTCCAAGACATTAGCTTTGTCTACAGATGTCACTTTCTTCCTTCTTGTCATAGCCATTTCAAATGCTTTTTCAATGATTCTTTTCATTTCAGAGCGTTTGTAGGAAAGAGTATCAACAGCTGCTTCTTCGCCATCTTCAATCTTTCTACCACTTGGCTTTCCAAAGTAAAGACCACCAGTAAGCTCTCTGACAATTACGAAATCCGCATTTTCAATCACTTCTTGTTTAAGTGGAGAAGCGTCTAGTAAGCTATTAAAACAAGTTACCGGTCTTACATTCGCATACAAGTTTAAGGCTTTTCGAATTTGTAATAATCCTTTTTCAGGACGTAAGTGTGGAGGGTTAGAATCCCACTTCGGACCCCCTACAGCCCCTAGCATTACTGCATCACTTTGTTTACATACTTCCAGTGTTTCCGCCGGAAGAGGAGTGCCTTCAGCGTCTATTGCTGAACCACCTATTAAAGCGTGTTGAAATGTAAACTCATGATTGTATTGTCCGGCGACAGCCTTCAACACTTCGATTGCCCCTTTAGTCACTTCTTTGCCAACGCCATCTCCACGAAGTACGGCAATACTCTTCTTCATATTGACTCCTCCTCTTTTATCTTATCTACACTGAAAATAGTAAATTTAAAAGTTTAAACTCCAACTTTTTCAAGTAGCTTCTTATTCTTTTCAACTGTTATAAGTCTATTTACTGCATTAACATATGCTCTTGCAGAAGCTTCTAACACGTCTTGTGCAGAGCCTCTTCCACTGCTTTCAACATTCTCATGTTTTACTTTTACAAATACCTCTGCAAGTGCGTCACGCCCTGCGCCAACAGATTGGATTCGGTAATCATCTAATGTTATTGAAATACCGAAGCAGCGTTCGAGTGTATTGTAAAGTGCTTCAACACTTCCTGATCCTGTAGCAGCCTCTTGGATTTGGTTACCTTCACGATCTGTTAAGGTGATGGTTGCAGTAGGGATTTGGTTTGTACCGTATTGAACCTGCATAGAGGTTAATTGATACGTATCCTCCACGTTTGCTACCTTTTCATTTACTAATAATGTAACTAAATCATCATCAGTAATTTCTTTCTTTTTATCTGCTAAATCTTTAAATAGCTTAAATACGCGATTAATTTCTTGGTCATCTAATGTGTAGCCTAATTCTAAAATACGATTACGAAATGCGTGTCTACCTGAATGCTTTCCTAGCACCATTGAATTTGATTTCACCCCTACTAACTCTGGAGTGATAATTTCATAGGTCGTTTTTTCCTTTAACACACCATCTTGGTGAATACCTGATTCGTGTGCATAAGCATTTCTACCAATAACAGCTTTGTTTGGAGGAACAATCATACCTGTTAATTTACTAACTAAATCACTTGTACGCTTGATTTCATCCAACTTTAATCGAGTATGTGCTTGGTAGAAGTCCTGACGAATATGGAGTGCAACTGCAACCTCTTCTAATGAGGCATTACCTGCCCTTTCCCCAATTCCATTTATGGTTCCTTCTACTTGTAACACACCATGTTCAATAGCTGATAATGAATTGGAAACTGCCATTCCAAGATCATCATGACAGTGAGTTGATAAAATAACTTTATCTATATTCGGTACGTTTTCTAGTACATAGGTAAACATTTTGCCGTATTCTTCTGGAGTACCATACCCAACTGTATCCGGTAGATTAATCACATTTGCTCCAGCATCTATTACTTCTTTGATGATTTTTGCTAAGAAGTCTAATTCTGTTCTGCTCGCATCTTCCGCAGACCATTGGATAATTGGGAAGAATTGAGAAGCATATTTAACACTATCCACAGCTGTTTGAATTACTTGTTCTTTTGTCTGCTTAAGCTTATATTTTCTATGAATTGGGGAAGTTGCAAGGAAGGTGTGGAGACGAGGCTCCGCTCCTCCCTTCAATGCTCCCCATGCTGCATCAATATCACTTTGTACAGCACGTGCAAGTCCTGTTACGGAAACATTTTTGATGATATCAGCAATTTGTTTAACTGACTGGAAATCACCTTCAGAGGCAGCTGGAAATCCGGCCTCCATAACATCCACATTGAGTCGTTCCAGTTGCTTAGCAATTTCAAGTTTTTCATGTAGGTTTAAGTTTACTCCAGCAGACTGTTCTCCATCTCTTAATGTAGTGTCAAAAATATTAATTTTCCGCACGGGCACCCACCACTTCTTTCACTTGTCTTTGTTTGACGAATGGCATCATTGCACGAAGCTTCTTACCAACTACTTCAATTTGATGTTCAGCTTCAATTTTGTTAATTGCGTTAAATTCTGGACGATTCGCCTGATTTTCAAGAATCCAACCTTTTGCAAACTTACCTGTTTGAATATCCTTTAATACTTCCTTCATTTCAGCTTTCACACTGTCATTTACAATACGTGGTCCAGTTACGAAATCGCCCCACTGAGCTGTGTCAGAGATTGAATATCTCATTCCAGCTAAACCTTCTTCGTACATTAAATCAACGATTAGTTTTAATTCATGTAGACACTCAAAGTAAGCAACTTCTGGTTGGTATCCAGCTTCTACTAATGTTTCGAATCCTGCTTTAACTAATGCAGTGGTACCACCACATAATACCGCCTGTTCACCAAATAGATCTGTTTCAGTTTCTTCTTTAAATGTCGTTTCAAGAACACCCGCTCTAGCCGCTCCAATTCCTTTCGCATATGCTAGTGCAACCTCTTTTGCATTTCCAGTTACGTCTTGTTCAACCGCAATTAATGCTGGAACCCCTGCACCTTCAGTGAATGTACGACGTACTAAATGTCCCGGGCCTTTTGGAGCTACTAGGAAAACATCTACGAAGTTTGGTGGTACGATTTGGCTAAAGTGAATGTTAAAACCATGAGCAAATACTAATGCATTTCCTGGCTCTAATCCTGGTTCGATTTCTTCTTTATATACCTTTGGTTGATTTTCATCTGGTAGTAATACCATAATTACATCCGCTTGCTCAGCAGCTTCTCGAACTGAATAAACTTGTAGTCCATCATTTTTTGCTTGTTCAAAAGATTTTCCTTGACGTAGACCAATAATTACATCCACGCCACTTTCACGTAAGTTCAGTGCATGTGCGTGTCCTTGTGAACCGTAACCAATGATAGCAACCTTCTTATTTTGTAAAACTGAATCATTTACATCTCCGTTATAATATACCTTTGTCATTTTAAAATCTCTCCCTTATTAGAATTAAGTTTTGTATGTTAATGTGATTAAACCCTTTAGTTGATGAAACGTATTTAAACAATAGAAATATTCTTTGGATTTGAAGCTGTCTTTTGGTTACCCCTTGTGAAAGCAGTTGTGCCTGTACGGGCTACTTCTTTAATTCCGTATGGCTTTAAGAGGTTAATTAAAGCTTCGACTTTTTCTGATTCACCTGTAACTTGGATAACCAGGCTTTCCTTACTTACATCAATAATCGATGCCCGGAAAGGATCTATTAAGCTATAAATCTCATTTCTATTTGATGGACTGGATGCTACTTTAATGAGAGCAAGCTCCCTAGCCACAATGGCTTGATTCGTAATATCCACGACCTTTATAACATCAATTTGTTTATTTAGCTGTTTTGTGATTTGTTCAACAACGGTTTCTTCATCGAGATGTATTACAAATGTCATTCGTGAGAGTCCCTCTGTTTCGGAATGTCCCACTGTAATACTCTCAATATTGTAATGACGTTTAGTTAACAGGCCAGTGATTCGGTTAAGTACACCAGCGCGGTTATTTACTAGTAATGTGATGATTCTTTTCACAGTTTAACACCTACCATTTCATGATGACCCTTTCCTGTGGCTACCATTGGGTATACATTTTCGAAAGGCGTCACATTAAAGTCCATAAGGACCGGTCCAGCGTATTCGATAGCTTCTTTTAACACTTGCTCTGCTTCTTGTTCATTTGTAGCTCTCAAACCTTTAATTCCATATGCATCAGCTAGTTTCATAAAATCTGGCTGATTAGGAATCAGAGAATGTGAGTATCTCTCTTTATAGAAAAGTTGTTGCCATTGTCTAACCATTCCCAAAGCTTTGTTGTTAAGAATGATGATTTTGATTGGTAGGTTTAATTCATGAATGACTGAAAGTTCTTGGGAAGTCATTTGGAATCCACCGTCTCCTAGGATGGCAACCACAGTTGATGACCTTTCAGCTAACTGTGCTCCGATACTAGATGGTAAGCCAAAGCCCATTGTTCCAAGTCCGCCTGATGTTACCCAACGATTTGGTTTTGTAAACTGATAGTATTGGGCAGCCCACATTTGATGCTGGCCAACGTCAGTTGTAACAATTGCTTCCCCATCTGTATATTTATAGATAAGTTCTATTAATTTTTGTGGTTTTAATTCATCTTCTGATGGTTTATAAACAAGTGGATATTCTTCTTTCCATCCAGCTAGTTTTTCTCTCCATTCTCGGGAATCTCCAGGTTTACCATCTTGGTGAACTAGAGCTTTAAGAACCTCTTTTGCATCCCCTACCACTGGAATCTTAGTAGGTACGTTTTTCCCAATCTCAGCAGGATCAATATCAATATGTGCTACTATTGCATTTGGAGCAAAGTGTTCCAGGTTTCCAGTTACCCGGTCATCGAATCTTGCTCCAATACTGATTAATAGATCACATTCATGTAAAGCCATATTCGCTGAGTATGTTCCATGCATTCCTGCCATGCCTAGATATAATGGATGATCAGCTGGGAATCCACCTAAACCTAAAAGTGTATGTGCTAAAGGAATATTTTGTTGTTCAACATATTCTCTTAATTCGTTTGCAGCTTTTGCATGTATAACCCCAGCACCAGCAAGAATGACCGGTTTTTTCGCTTGACTAACTGCTTCAACTAGCTTACGAATTTGCAGATGATTTGGGTGAATTGTCGGCTGATAACCTGGCAACTGAATTTCTTGATCATAATCAAATACCGCTTCATTTGCTGTCATGTCTTTTGGAATATCAATTAATACAGGACCTGGTCTTCCAGAAGTAGCAATATAAAATGCTTCTTTAATTATTTTTGGTAAGTCCTTTACTTCCCTTACCTGGTAGCTATGTTTTGTAATTGGCATCGTGATTCCAAGAACATCTGCTTCCTGGAATGCATCTGAACCAATGACTGATGAAGCAACCTGACCTGTAAATACAACAAGTGGAATTGAATCAATCATCGCGTCTGCTAATCCCGTCACAATATTTGTTGCACCCGGTCCAGAAGTTGCAATGACGACACCTGGTTTTCCTGAAATTCTCGCATACCCTTCAGCTGCATGTATACCACCTTGTTCATGTCTGGTTAATACATGAAAAATTCCTGAATCATATAAACTATCATAAATGTTTAGTACAGCACCGCCAGGATATCCAAAAATGACTTCTACGTTTTCCCGTTTCAATGCTTCGATTAGCATTTGGGAACCATTCATTTTTGTAGAAGCTTTAGTTTTTTCTTCCACTTTTGCATTTACGCCCATTTTTTCTTACATCCCTTCCTTATAGTAATTAAATTTTCTTAATCAAATATGCCTTGGCATATTATCGCCAGATTTTAGGCCCACAGGAAGTGGGTCATAAAGACGTTGCCACATGATGTGGCGCACTTTGTCTTTGAATCTTACTGCTCTAAAAATTCCCTTTGAAAAATCGTGACATCCTCCCAGAGGCTTTTAACATAATTAAGACCGGGTCTTAATTATGTTAAAAAAATAAAATGCCAATCCACCCACTAGACCAATTTCTTGGTCGAAGGGGTGAAAAGGCATTTATCACTTTTCACGGTACCACCCTTGTTCGCGATCAAAAAAAGACCACCTCAGGAACAACTTTTGTTGTTCATTTTGATAACGGGTGAGCTGTTACCAAACACCCGGTTAACTCTACTACAAATGTTTCAAGCTAACACTCTGAGGTGAGTTCATCCAACGGGATAACACCGGCTTCCAGCATTACCGGCTCTCTGTTGATATCTTTACGTTAGACTACTTATCCTCTTCAACGTTTATGAATATTCAATATTTTTAAATTACATTTTTATTAGCTTTATGCCACAGGTATTTCTTTAATACCTAAAAACATAAACGCTTTACATGATTGAAAACTTAGGTTCAAAAAATAATCCAAATCCATGACCTTCCACCTTTTTAGTAAAAGGATGGGTTAGTTATGATAGGACTTTTCTAAGTTGATAATTTGCTTATTCATTTTCTTTTTGCTAGAAAATATTTGATATTAGAGCCTATATTACGCCCATTTTTTATCGGAGTCAACACCATTTTAAAGAATTGTTAGATTATTTTGATTTGATAAACTATCTGAATCCGCTTACAACTCAGAAGTGACGCGGTTTTTAGAATTGAAAGATTTTGTTGAAATTTTCGTGACTGAAAATGATTGATTCGGATGCGATATAGGTAGGAATCTTTCAAGGTCAATCTTTAATATCTGATCGCACGTAATACTAAAATTTTTGTTTGTAGATGAGTCCATTGGACAAATAAAAAAACACTTCAATTCATTTACATGAAAAGAAGTGTTTGTGATTAAGTATGTAAAATGGCTATGCTAGGTAATTAGCCTAAGGGAGGTTACGAAAATCCTTAACAAAGTGAACATTCTTTTCCTGATTATTCTTAGGATGTTTTACTCTTATAGTTAACGATTTATTGCAGAACTTTGGGTCCAAGTAGTAACATTCATCGGTGTCGGGAAAATATACACAATAAATATCAATTTCTTGTTTATTTGTTTATCAAGGTCAACAGTATATCGGAATTTAGAGAGGTCTCCTAACCTGCTGCTGTACATGCGATACATAACTTTGTTAATAATCAGTTATATACATATGAAGGACTTTGCAATTTTTAGTCACTTTTTAGATAGAAATAAGCTATTTCCATTAATATTTTCGTACATTTGGCATGGAGGCTTCATTTTTTGGACCAAAGAGAAGGCATAGAATTGATGTAAGTCAAATTTATTATTTTCAAAGTCCTTTCTGCATAAAATGGTAGAATGCGAAACCTATCCCCGTGTCCCTTTTAATTGCTTAAAAACGGTGTCACTTTTTCAAGTGCCTCCTGGAGTTTCTCACTATTTTTTTGATACATTTCTTTTGCCGATTGGTTATTTGTTTGTAAAGAAAATAATTCCAAATCCGCCTGACATTTCTTTATCGATGCAAGAAGTAATGGTTTTTCTTGTGGGGATGGGACCTTGATTTTATCATCATATAGATCGACTGTCAGTTGTCCATGTGTATCGACTTGCCCGATGAATACATTTTCAATGCTGACACCTATTTTATCTAGCTCCGTTTCAAGCCAATTCTGACTATGTCCTGATGAGGACAATGGTTCATGCATAATTTCTCCATCCATTATAACTGTTTGCGATTCTTTTATCGGAGCTACTGCGAGATTTAGAACTTTCGCAGTTATTGGTTGATTTTCCTTTTTTAATAATACGCTTAAGCTTCCATCTGTCTCCAATACTGCAAACTCAACATCCGCTACCTGAAATACATCCTTATTTCGTAGTTTTGCTAATAATTCATCAATCGTAAATTTTTCTTTTTTTAAATTATCCTCCATTACCTTTCCATCCTGAATAAAAATGGTTCCTTTTCCTTCAGCAAAGTCTCGTACGGTTTTGCTTTTTAATGAAATGAAACCCATAACAAATGGAACAGCAAACCAGACACCCATACCTATTAAGCCGTGACTAATTTGTTTATCCAGACCTGTGGCAACCTCCGCAGCAATACTGCCTATTGTTATTCCATTAATATATTCAAAAAAGGATAACTGAGAAATTTGCTTTTTCCCTAACCATTTCGTTAATAAAAACAATACAATAAGTAGGACTAGTGAACGTACTGCAATACTTAACCAATCTGGCATGTTAATAACTCCTTGAAAAAAATTTAAAAACCTTTATATTGATATTCCTCCCGCTCAATTTCGCCAACACGTTTTTTTAGATCATTCTTTATTTCATCCATGATCAACATGGTTTCATGAAAAGTTCGTTTCGCTTCTGTGTCTTGTGTACGCAATGCCAAGCTTGAAAACAAAGCTTCAATACTTTTTATACTAGAAAGACACTGTTTCACCTGAGAGCCTACTGTCACCCTACATCCTCCTTATCCTTTAGGTTTAAAAAATAATGCTCCAATCATCCCGAAAATGATGGCAGCCGATATGCCTGCACTTGTCACTTCAAACATCCCAGTTACCACGCCAACCAGTCCATGCTTTTCCGCCTCTGCCATCGCTCCATGTACAAGGGAATTTCCAAAACTGGTAATCGGAACAGTTGCTCCAGCACCTGCAAAGTCGATAAATGGTTCGTATAAACCAAACGCATCTAATAGTGCACCAAGTACTACAAATGTACATAATGTATGTGCAGGGGTTAGTTTAAAAACATCAAACATAATTTGACCAATCACACAAATGAATCCACCTATGACAAACGCCCAAAAGAATATCATGACTTCTCTTCACTTCCATTTTCAATTGATACTGCATGTGCAATACAAGGAATCGATTCATTTTGCTGAAAGGTAAGCGGAGAAAGTAAGGCACCTGTTGCAACAACAAGGACCCGATTCAATTCCCCTTTTTTCATCCGATTTAAAATATGGCCGTAAACGACTGTAGCGGAACACCCTGCGCCACTGGCACCCGCAAGGACGGGTTGCCCTTCTCGATAGATGATTAGTCCACAATCATGATAGTTTTCTTCCTTAATTGGGGTACCATGTTTTTTAAACAAATCAAGAGATACCTCTCGACCTATATGACCAAGATCCCCCGTCACGATTAAATCATAATATGATGGATCGATGTTTCGTTCCTTTAAATGAGCCTCAATTGTATCGACAGCAGCAGGTGCCATTGCACCGCCCATATTAAATGGGTCAGTCAACCCCATATCAACAATTCTACCAATGGTGGCTGATGTTACTCGTGGGCCTTTGCCTGTAGAACTTAGTATGGCCACACCAGCACCTGTAACCGTCCATTGTGCAGTTGGTGGTTTTTGGCCACCATACTCTGTTGGATAGCGAAATTGCTTTTCAACAGCTGCATTATGGCTAGACGCACCGGTTAAAATATATTTTGCTCCGTTATAATTAACAAGAAATGCCGATAGGGCCAATCCTTCCATTGAGGTTGAACAAGCTCCAAACAATCCTAGATATGGACTACCTAGTGTTCTAGTTGCAAAGCTTGTAGGAGTGATTTGATTGATAAGATCTCCGCCAAGGAAAAACTGTATCTGTTCCTTTTGCAGATTGGCTTTTTCGATTGCCTTTTGACAAGCTTCCTCTAACATGACTTGATGTGCCTTCTCAAACGAATCTTGATTTAGCCAAATTTCACCATGAATTAAGTCAAAATCTTGTGGAATTTTGCCTTTTGCTTCAAATGGTCCAACTACTGTACCGGTTGAAATAATCACTGGCTTTTTATTGAATATCCATGTCCGATGACCAATCAGCATTACAATCCCCCCCACGTGATCAGAATGGTCTTAATGGTGGCAATAATAAAGGCAGAAAAAACACCAAAAAGAATAACTGAACCTGCCAACTTAAACATATTGCCACCAACCCCTAAAACAAATCCCTCTGTACGATGTTCAATCGCTGCAGAGATAACAGCATTTCCAAACCCTGTCACTGGAACGGCGGAACCGGCACCTCCAAATTGGGCAATTCGATCATAAACCCCAAATCCTGTAAATAACATAGAAATAAAAATTAAGGTAGCAACTGTTGGATTTCCAGCTGTTTGTTCTGTAAAATCGAAAAAGTATATGTAAAAGGTCTGAATCGCCTGTCCAATCAAACATATGATGCCACCTGTTAGAAATGCTTTAATACAATTTTTAAACAAGGGTCGTTTTGTCTCCCTCTGTTGTTGAAGAGCTTTATATTCTTGTTGAACTGGGGTTAATTTTTTCTTCTTACTTTTCGACATATGCTATTCCTCACTTTACAGCTCATGCTTCTTCTTTCATAAGACTTTTAATATTATCTAATTCTTTTTTTAGTTCTTTTTCCCCAACTTTGCTTTTCTCAAGCTTTTTCTCCAATTTATCCAATTCCAGAAATATTTTTTGATCAGTTGATACTTGGATATTGTGTTCTGGATATTGCTTTTTTAACTCTTTTTTAACTTCCTTTTCGATTGTAGATAGTTGAAACCTGTCCTTTTGTGGTACCTTTATAGCAATTAGAAGTTCTTTATCCTTGTTAACTCCTCTAACCCCGGTAATATCATCCCTTTTGATCAATAGCTCCTCTGCTTGGTTAGCCACGGATTGATTCGTCGCCGTTTTCGCACTGATTTTGGTTATAGACGTGCCTTGGCTTTTGATAGAATCCATATCCTCCTTACATCCAGCTAATAATCCTATAGTTAGAAATAATAAAACACTATATTGAAAGAAAGACTTTTTCATTTTCATATCTATCAACCCCATCCATAGAGCGTAATAACTGGAGAAAGGTTGGTATGTTTAACCAACCTTGAAAGAAATATGGTTTTAAAATTCAAGCCCGATTTTTTGAGCTTATTTATTCTTGTTGATATTGTGGTTCTTCCGCGTCCAATTCCTGCAAACGCGGGTTTAGACTATCCACTATCATTTGGGTTTGTTGGGCAGCATTTTGATATAGTTGTTTTGCTTGTTGATTTTGGGTTTGAAGTGAAAATTGTTCAAGGCTTGCTTGTGCACTTTTCAGACCTGCTAACGTTTGTTTAACCTGACTCTTAACTGTCATTACTTTACCTCCACATATTCTGATTTCCCTTAACACCTATAGGTTCAGTTAAATAGGTATATTTTATAAAAGCCAATTTTTTACAAAAAATCAGTGTAGGTGTAACAATTCGTAAAAAATGTTATCTTAAACTAGAAAAAGTTGAATAATGATCTGAAAGATTAAAAGATTTTTCGGTAAAAGTTTCCTAAAGTGTTTACAAGCTTTGGTCTACTTAATGTGTTTGTTGTATTTGTAGGCGGAACTAAGCATATTTGTGCATACGAAAAGGTGCGTTGTTCTAAGAAGGATTAACCACTTTTTTGTTAACTTTCTTATTGAACCGTACATCAATAGGTCCTGGGGATATCACTTAAAAAAACGGAGGAGGTTTAAAATCTGAATGGTTATGCCACCTAATTAAACCTTAATATATACTTTCATGTAATTTTGGGTTTATTCTTGCGTAAAAAATGTGTTAAACGGTTTGATAACTCACCTTTTTCTATCGTATTTCTAGAAAAATAAAAAACACGCTAATCGCTTGAAATATCAACGATTTAACGTGTTTTCCGGATATCTTATCGTATCCAATTTTACCTATTAGCGTCCCAGGAGAGATTCGAACTCCCGACCGACGGCTTAGCTTACCACTATGACTTTCGCCACCAACAATAGTTGTTTGTAGTCTGGACTATATCTTCACCATTTCAGGTGCGACACGTGTAGTCTCTACGGAACCTCATGATAATCACTTGAAGATTATTCTTTGGAGTTTCTACCATCAATTTACATGATCATTCGAATCTCCTCAGTCTAATGCAAGACATAAGTTTCCTCGGTATTACCATCAGCTAAAAACTGTTAAGGCTTCACCGATATAGTGTCGTCCACTCTATAAGTTCTTCTTTCCTTATAGAGGCTCCTATTTTCTTGAAGGCCGTTGCTCTATCCTGCTGAGCTACTGGGACATTTTAAATTTTTCCGCTAAGTTATTAGCGACATTTTTTATTATAGTCAGATAGGAATCAGATGTCAACACATTTTGAAGAAAAAGTTTTAAAAGGGAGTATTTTTTTACTCCCTACGCTATTGTATCATAAGTTTACCTTGGTTGATAACTCCTCAACAATATTTCCTTCACTATCATAAAAGACAACATCAGCTTGATTATTATCAACCTCTACTATTACATATGTTCTTTCTTTGCGCATTCTTGGCAATCGGAAACTACCTGGATTAATAAATAAAACACCATCAATTAATTCAGTTCCTGCAATATGTGAATGTCCGAAGCAAACAATAGATGCGCCGACTTCTCTAGCACGATAGGATAAATTCATTAATGACATCTTTACATTATACAAATGACCATGTGTCAAGTATACCTTTAGCCCATTTAAAAGAACAATCATATCGTTCGGATAGTTAGAGTCAAAATCACAATTTCCTCTGACTACTGAAAATCCACTCATTTCTTCTGATTGAGATGACAACTCAGAATCCCCGAGATGGAACATAAACTCAACATCATTCTTATGCCTCTCCTTAATGTCGAGTAATTCCTTTGTTAATCCATGGCTGTCACTCAAAATTAATACCTTCATCTTTGAAACTCCTCACGATCTTTTAAAAGCTCGTCTAGCTTTCTAAGTGCATTCCCACGATGGCTGATAAGGTTTTTCTCATCTTTTGATAATTCAGCCATTGTTTTGCCCTTAACAGGCACAAAAAAGATTGGGTCATAGCCGAATCCATTTTCCCCAACAGGCTTATCTGTAATAACACCCTCACAGGTCCCCTCTACAATTTCCGTTTTTTCTCCAGGAATTGCCAAAGCTAGTGCACAATGGAATCTAGCCGATCTTTTTTCATCGGGAACTCCTTTTAATTCTTCTAATACTTTATTAAGATTATCCACATCATTTTTATGCTCACCAGCATATCTTGCTGAATAGACGCCCGGTCTGCCATCAAGATAGTCAATAGCAAGTCCAGAATCATCTGCTATAACAGGTATGTGGAGCTTTTTAGTAATAGCTTCTGCTTTTATTTGAGCATTTTCTGCAAATGTAGTGCCCGTTTCTTCTATATCCTCTATATTAGGATAGTCGACCAGTGATTTTACGTCTATTCCTTTGCTTGCAAATAAATCCCTAAATTCCTTTACTTTTCCTTTATTTTTAGTAGCAATCATTATTTCCTTCACGTTAAGACTCCTTCTTTCCAATTAAGTCTACTAAATCTCCTAATGCAGCTCTCTGGGCCTGAATCAACTCAGTAATCCCTATTTCGGCTAATTCTAATAATGTTTGTAACTGCTGTCTTGAAAAGGTGGATTCTTCTCCCGTTCCTTGAAGCTCAACATACTCCCCCGCTCCTGTCATCACAACATTCATATCAACATTTGCAGCCGAGTCTTCTATGTAATTTAAATCAAGGATTGCCCCTTTTTCAGGATCAATTCCCACTGAAATAGCTGCTAAATAGTCTGTGATTGGAAATACACCCATTTTTTTATCTTTATAGATTTTATGTACAGCAAGGACCATCGCTACAAAAGCACCCGTTATCGAAGCAGTCCTTGTACCACCATCCGCTTGAATAACGTCACAATCAATCCATATTGTTTTTTCACCGAGCTGTTCAAGATTAACCACTGATCTTAATGCACGCCCAATTAAACGCTGAATTTCCATCGTTCGTCCAGAGATTTTTCCTTTAGTGGACTCTCTCATATTCCGCTGCTCAGTTGCTCTTGGAAGCATAGAATATTCCGCTGTAATCCACCCCTTACCAGACCCCCTTATAAAAGGAGGCACCCTATCATCAATACTCGCATTACAAATAACCTTTGTATCCCCAATCGTAATTAATACCGACCCCTCGGGGTGCTTGATATAATTCACTTCAAACTGAATCGGCCTTATCTGATTATGTACTCGTCCATCAACTCTCAAAAACTAAAAACCCCCTGTCCATCCTTAAAAGTAGGCTAAACACTGCCTACCTACTATCCTTTATATAGTATAGCAAAATTTTGTTTTTCTATCGTCTTCCATAGGAAAAAGGTGTGAACATAGTCCACACCCCTACTCTTTTTAGAAACTACCTGTATTCACATTTGCTGGACGTGTTACTGGTTTAGTTAGGGATTTCCCATCTTCCGTAACAACATCTTCATTTCCATTTACCGTGATAGCAACACTCTTTACATCAGGCTGCTCCGTTAAAGATAATACTAAAGAGTTAATAACATGCTTAGAGATCATCTTCTCGTTAAAGCTACCAAAGATAGCTTCATTAAAATCTAAAGTAACTTTGCCATCTTCCAATCTCGCACCTAGTAGTTTTACATCTTGATGAATTTCGCTTATTAAATTCGATGACAAATTTGGTCCGTCAATTAGTGCATTAACCACTGCTGAAACTTTGTCATCCCCTGTATTTTCAATTCGCTTCGTTACAGGCACATAATATTCCGCGTCTTCATTTTGCACATAGAAATAGAGTGTCACAGGGCGGCTATTTGTAATATCTACTACACCGCTGTTATCAATGTTAATTCCATCCGCTCTACTTAAATCCGTTGGAATTGGTGTACTATTAACAGGCATTTCATCTAATTTATATCCATTTACGCTAATTACAACGTTATTGACATTATCAAATTGGGTTAATGTCCAAGTAATGGCTTGTAAGATTTTTGCTTCATCCTCAGGATTATATGTGCCAAATTCCTTCGAGAAGTCAGCTGTAATTGTGCCATCCTCCAATTTCACATCCACAACCGTATCTTGTGGAATAACCGCTCTAAATCCATCTGGAAGAATTTCATTTAAAGGTCCACCCGCTACCAGGTATTCAAGCACTTGTCTTGCCGCAGCATCTGTCTTCGGAAGATCTACAGTATATGGTACTACAAGACCACTATTATCAATCAGATACAGGTCTCGTTTTACTGTTTCAGTTGTAGCTTCCTCTTGGTCAGTAGCCTCAGTAGCATCAGTTTCTGAGTTATCCCCTTTTGCTACTGTCTCATCCACCGCTTCGTTTTTAGGTGGATCCATTTGTTTAACTTCTTCCTCTCCACCAAATAAGCCGCATCCTGAAAGTAGAACTGTAGAAGTAACAACTGTTGCAGCTATTGCAGATTTAGTTATTTTACGCATTCTTTTCCCTCCTAAGGCAGTTTGTACTACTATGTATACGAGCCCTCTATACAAATTAGACCGCTTTTTGTTGAAAAATATGGACAAAATGTTTTGATTTTAGAAGGAAACAAAATGTAAAATAAAGGGGTAAGATTTAGATTTATCGAAAGGAAGTGTTGTGTTTGATTATTAAAAAACGTACCGTACCTCTTGAATTACAGCTCCTAAAGTCTAATCGAGCAAGAAAGAAAGTCCCTGAAAAAATCGAGCATCAAATCATTACGCTCGAAAAAGGCTTCATTGGGGAAACTATATTTGACCAGCGTATGGAAAGTCTTTCACTTGACTCCCTCACCATCAATGACTTGCTTCTAGAAACAAACAGAGCTCATTATCAAATTGATTCACTACTTATTTCCCCACCCAAGATTCACATATTCGAAGTAAAGAACTTTGAAGGCGATTTCATAGTAAAAGGAGACCAATGGAAAAGCTTATCAACTGGAAAAGAGATCAAAAATCCCCTTCTACAGCTATCCCGAAGTACCTCTCTACTTAGACAATTGCTCCAACAACTCGGTTCCAACCTCACCGTCGAAGGCCACCTCATTTTTATAAATCCAGAATTTTATCTGTACGAAGCTCCACCAAATCTACCGATTGTATTTCAGCCTCAACTTAATCGTTTTGTACGCTCTTTAAATGCACAATCGTCCAAAATCTATGATACACATCATACGTTAGCAAAAAAGTTGCTTTCGATACATATAAAAAAGTCCCCTTTCTCATTGCTACCAGCGTATGATTTTGATGAGTTAGAAAAAGGGATTTTGTGTGGAGAGTGTTGGAATGGGTTTATGGAGATTGGGAATCAACATAAATTAAAATGTCCTAAATGCAACAAATGGGAAGATAAGGAAACTGCTATTATTAGATGTATTGAAGAATTCGAGCATCTTTTTCCTCATATGAAGATTACGGTTAGTACAATATTTGATTGGTGTCAGGTAATTAAAAGCAAAAAGACAATAAGAAAAATACTTTCAAAAAGGTACAAACTAATCCAGTTTGGAAGATCGTCTTTTTATGTGAAGCTTTAGTTTCTATTATTAATAATAATTTTGTTGGATGGGATTGACTTTCATTATTAAATTTTCTTTTCTTACACTTATTCGTTTTTTGATTATGCTTAAAGGTATTTAAGATTTTACTTACCACACTTAGTAGCGGACCTTTGTGTGATGATACGATTAACCTCTTTGCTTACCCTCACTTAGACGATGACCTTTGCGTGAGGGTACGATTATCCCCTTTGCTTACCCTCACTTGGACGATGACCTTTGCGTGAGGGTACGATTATCCTCTTTGCTTACCCCCACTTGGACGATGGACTTTGTGTGAGGGTACGATTATCCTCTTTGCTTACCCTCACTTAGACGATGACCAGTCAAGTCCATAATTTTGTGTAAAATTAATTCTATGGCTAACAATAATTATCAGGTTATTAGATTTACTTGTGTTAAGAAATTAATTTGTATGGGTAGGAAGGGGGTACCCCCTTCCTACCCATACAAATTTCGCTCGCTTCGCGTACTATCTTTTTTTGATTGGCAGCTTTTTCATAACTTGCTTTTCTTGATAATCCATTAATATGGCTCCAATTAAGCGAAAGGCAGATTGAGTGTGAGGGAAAATTCTTATTACTCTTTCTCTTCGCCGGACTTCCTGGTTCAACCGCTCCAATGAATTTGTACTGTGTATATAAGTGTGGTATGAACATGGTTCATTTAGGTATTGGATGGCATCTTCGAAGCCTTCTTCTAAGATTTGTATTGCTTTTTTTAGTTTAGAATTATCTCGATAGTTCTTAATAAAATCTTCTTTAAACGCGCAAGCATCTTCTCTAGTCATAGCACTGAATATTCTTTTTAAATCAAAGATTACCTGTGCCATATCTTTTTTTGGAAGATCACCTATTATATTACGCTTGAAATGTACAGTACATCTTTGCCATGAGGTTCCAATAAATTCACGTTGTATAGCCTTTTTTAACCCTTCATGAGCATCTGATATAACTAGCTTAGGTGATTGTAACCCGCGTGACTTTAAATCCTTGAAAAAGCTTTGCCAAGCATCAAAACTTTCTACATGATCTACTTTTAGACCAATAACTTCTCTTTGATCTTTTTCATTAATAGCAGTAGCAATATAAACTGCTTTTGAAACAACACGGTGATGTTCACGAACCTTTATGTACATGGCATCTGCAAAAATATACGGATAGTACATGACGTTTAATGGTCGATTTGCCCATTGATTAACGATTGGTTCAAGTTTCTTTGTAAGTGATGACACAAAGGATTTCGATACATTTTCTCCACAGAGTTGCTTTACAACCTTCGTAACATTTCCAGTAGATACCCCATTAATAACCATCTCTAACATAGAAAGAACAAAAGCTTGGTCGCTTCGTTCATACTTTTCAAATATAGATGGAGAAAAGTCACCTTCACGTGTACGAGGAACACGCAAAGTAATTCGTCCGTTAGATAATAGTAAATCACGTTCATAATAACCATTTCGGTAATCTCGACGAGTAACTGTTCGTTCATAAGCTTTTGCTTGTAAGTGTTCATCACGTTCTTTTTCCATTATTTCATTCAGTACTAAGACTATGGAAGCTTTAGTAACCGCTTCGATATTAGAGTTCATAACAGCATCTTTTAAATTGTCCAAATTTAGGGTAAACTGAAGTTGAGTCAAAATTAATTCCTCCTAATGTTTTCGTCGCTGATAACATTGTGGCCAAATGGAATTGATTTGACTCTTTTTCTTTTTACACAATTATATGGACTTAATCCGATGACCTTTGCGTGAGGGTATGATTAACCTCTTTGCTTCCCCCCACTTGGACGATGACCTTTGTCTGAGGGTACGATTATCCTCTTTGCTTACCCTCACTTGGACGATGATCTTTGCGTGAGGGTACGATTATCCTCTTTGCGTACCCTCACTCGGTCGCGAACCTTTGCCTGAGGGTACGATTATCCTCTTTGCGTACCCTCACTTGGACGATGACCTCTGCCAGAGGGTATGATTAACCTCTAATATTTTTTGTTCCCGAAACTACCTTCAATATCTTCACATTAAAATAAAATCCAGTACATCTCCTTATTTTTATGAAACAAAAAAAGCCCCATCCGGGACTTTTTTCTCTACTCCTACAATTTCACCGATTTCACATTATACACTGGTTCTTCAAACCAGTTGCTGGCGATTTGTTGGAAGATTTCTTTTTCCCCTGTTGTGAGGAACAGGTGGCCATTTTTTGACGTTTTTTTGTTCAGTAGTCCACTATAGAATAGCACGGTACTCACTTCACGGGCTGTCTCTGCGCCTGAATCAATTAGTTTGATTCCATTTCCCAAATAGTTCTGAATGGTTTTATGAAGTAATGGATAATGGGTACAACCAAGAATCAAGGTGTCGATTTCTTTCCCCCTTAAGACCTCTAGGGATTCGGCCACAATTTGTTCGGCATGGGGACCAGCGAATTCTCCTGCTTCGACGATTGGAACAAATCGTGGGCACGCGAGACTTTCGACATTGATTTGATTGTTGATTGATTTTAGAGCGTCAACATAGGCACCACTTTCGATCGTGTTGACAGTGCCGATAACTCCTACATAATTATTTTTTGTAACCTTTAGGGCGGTTCTTGCTCCTGGGTAAACGACACCGATTACTGGAATTGAAAGTTCAGCTTGAATTTCATCCAACACGAGCGCAGTCGCCGTATTGCATGCTATGACAAGCATTTTAATTTTATGTGACAATAAATAGTTCGTCAGCTCCCATGTAAACTGACGAACTTCGTCTATAGGTCTTGGTCCATATGGACACCTGGCATTATCACCTAAATATATAATTTCTTCATTTGGTAATTGTCTAATTATTTCCCGAGCAACGGTTAAACCGCCAACCCCTGAATCGATAACTCCGATTGGTCTGTTCAAAAGATTCGCCTCATTCTACTCGCATTTCTTGATGTAATTTTCTAAGACTCTTTTCGAGTTGGGTAACTTCTTCAGCAGAGAAGTTTTCCATGATTTCATGTAGGTAATCTTGTCTTTTCTTGATTACCTCTTCGATAATACGTTCACCTTCTTCAAGTAAATGAATTCGAACGACACGACGATCTTTTGGATCTTTTACGCGCATTACTAGCGAATTTTTTTCCATGCGATCTACAAGATCTGTCGTCGTGCTGCATGCTAAGTACATTTTATTTGATAATTCACCAATTGTCATGTCTCCAAGTTCAAGTAACCATTGAAGAGCTATAAATTGGGGTGTTGTAATTGTAAAGTTACTTAGGATTTCTCGGCCCTTTTGTTTAAGTAAGCCCGAGATAAAACGAAGTGATTTTTCGATATCTGCGATTACTTGGTAGTCTTTTGTTTCATTGCTCTCCTTAACAGTCATTACATCCTCTCCTAGTAAAATGTTAGTGGTAAAATCCAACCGATTTTTCTTCTATTACAGTTGCTTCATTGTATGCAAAATGTAAAGACGTATCGCTTAAGAAAAAAATCTATATTATTCTTATTTTCTACTTTTTTCGCGTAAAAAGCAAGTTGAAGTTATTTAGGAAATATGTAAAATGCACTAAATAAGTAACCGGCTACCTTACAAGAGTAAAGGGTAGCCGGTCATACTTAAAGTTCAAGTTCTCCCATACGAAGGAGCTCTACAACTGCTTGAGAACGCCCCTTTACTCCCAGCTTCTGCATCGCATTCGATATGTGGTTACGAACTGTTTTTTCGCTTATGAATAGTTCACTTGCGATATCTTTCGTTGTTTTGTCTTGAACTAGTAATTCAAAAACTTCTCTCTCTCTTTTTGTTAGTAGCGGTTTTGGTTGAAACTCTTTCTCCTTCAAGTATTGTAACCCTCCTTGCTAAGGTTCGAGCTGAACTACTGGATGGGTATATATTTAGTCACCATATAATATGAGAAGGAGAGTGTTGCTGTGACTGTTAAAAGGCCGATATGTAGACTTTTTTGCGTCTATTTTTAGATGTATTGGTATTTTTGATTAATTTGACTCATATATTATAGGTTAATTGGATTTAACATTTGTTTCATCTCTTCAGACCAAGGCTCTCCTTTTCCCGTTTGCTTTGACATTTGAACAAGCGTACTTCTGCCGACAAAACAAACGGCTCCTTCCTTATCTTTAGCCATATAATGGATATCCATTGAGGAATTGCCTAATTGATTTATTTTTACATAAAGTTTAAGCTGTTCTCCGAAATAGACTTGTTTCAAATAATCACATTGTTGGTTTGCAACTACCGGGATTGTGTCGCTGGATTTGTCAGTCCACCTTTGCATAAACCCTACATGGTTAAAATATTGAATTCTTGCTTCCTCAAAGTAAGCAAAGGGGACTGTGTTGTTTAAATGTCCAAACATATCTGTTTCGGAAAAGCGTACCTGAATTGGTTGAAAAAATTCAAATGTATTCTCCCAAGACTCAAATTCATCGATATACGTAATATGCTTCATTCCAATAGCTCCCTTACAAAAGATTATTCAAATTGCAGTTAAGTGGTGCGTTATTCTAATGGGGAAATTTTATGCCTGATTAAGAGGTATACTTCTAAAAACTCTTCGTAAAAAAAGCACCCCTCCATATGACATGAGGGAGTGCTTTCAATATTTCTATTAGACTTGGTCACTACCAAACATATTTCTGAATGCTTGGATAGATGTATCTCTGTTTAGTGCTGCAATTGAAGTAGTGAGTGGAATACCTTTTGGACAAGACTGTACACAGTTTTGTGAGTTACCGCAGTTTGCAAGGCCTCCATCTCCCATAATTGTTTCTAAACGTTCAGCTTTATTCATTTCACCAGTTGGATGTGCGTTGAATAAACGTACTTGTGATAATGGTGCTGGACCAATGAAATCAGATTTGCTGTTAACATTTGGACATGCTTCAAGACAAACACCACATGTCATGCATTTTGATAATTCATATGCCCATTGACGCTTTTTCTCTGGCATACGAGGTCCAGGGCCCAAGTCGTATGTTCCATCGATTGGAATCCAAGCTTTTACTTTTTTCAATGAATCAAACATTCTACTACGGTCAATTTGTAGGTCACGAACGATAGGGAATGTCTTCATTGGTTCAAGTTTAATTGGTTGTTCAAGCTGGTCAATAAGTGCTGAACATGATTGGCGAGGTTTACCGTTGATAACCATTGAACATGCACCACAAACCTCTTCCAAACAGTTCATATCCCAAGTAATTGGAGCAACTTGATTTCCATTTATATCTACCGGATTACGACGGAATTCCATTAATGCAGAAATTACGTTCATATTTTTACGGTAAGGAACCTTGAATTTAATTACATATGGTTCAGAATCTGGAGTATCCTGACGAGTTACATGAAATTCAACTGTTTTTTCACTCATCTTACTTTGCCTCCTTATTCTTAGTATAGTCACGTTTACGAGGTGCGATTAATGAAGTATCTACGTCTTCATAATGGAATGCAGGCGCAGTATCCTTCCCAGTAAATTTAGCCATCGTAGTTTTTAAGAAGTCCTCATCATTACGATCAGGGAAATCAGGTTTATAGTGTGCTCCACGGCTCTCGTTACGGTTATATGCACCAATTGTAATTACACGTGCTAGTTGTAGCATATTTTGTAATTGACGAGTAAATGTAGCACCTTGGTTGCTCCATTTAGATGTGTCATTGATGTTGATGTTTTTGTAACGTTCCATAAGCTCTTGAATCTTTTCATCAGTCTTTAATAGCTTGTCATTGTAACGAACAACTGTTACGTTATCTGTCATCCACTCACCAAGTTCTTTGTGAAGGATGTATGCATTTTCAGTACCATCCATTGACATGATGTTATCCCATTTTTCTTGCTCTTGTTTTACATGGTTATCGAAAACAGTTGAAGAAATGGAATCTGTACCTTTTTTAAGTCCCTTGATGTAATTAACTGCGTTTGGACCAGCAACCATACCACCGTAAATAGCTGATAATAGGGAGTTAGCACCTAAGCGGTTTGCTCCGTGCTGTGAAAAATCACACTCTCCTGCAGCAAATAATCCAGGGATATTCGTTTGTTGATGATCATCAACCCATAATCCACCCATTGAGTAGTGAACTGCAGGGAAGATTTTCATTGGAACTTTACGTGGATCATCACCCATGAATTTTTCATAGATCTCAATAATTCCACCTAATTTAATATCAAGTTCTTTTGGATCTTTATGAGAAAGATCTAGATAAACCATGTTTTCACCATTGATACCTAGTTTCATATCTACACATACATGGAAAATTTCACGTGTTGCAATATCACGAGGAACTAAGTTTCCGTATGCAGGATATTTCTCTTCTAAGAAGTACCAAGGCTTTCCATCTTTATATGTCCATACTCGTCCACCTTCACCACGAGCGGATTCACTCATTAGACGAAGTTTGTCGTCTCCAGGAATTGCTGTTGGGTGGATTTGGATAAATTCACCGTTCGCATAATATGCACCTTGTTGGTACACGATTGATGCAGCAGATCCAGTGTTGATAACTGAGTTTGTAGTTTTACCAAAAATAATTCCAGGGCCTCCAGATGCCATAATAACAGCATCAGCAGGGAATGATTTAATTTCCATTGATTGAAGATTTTGCGCTACGACACCACGACAAATTCCTTCGTCATCTTGGATAATTCCTAAGAATTCCCAACCTTCGTATTTTGTAACTAATCCTGCTACTTCGTGACGTCGAACTTGCTCATCTAATGCATAAAGCAATTGTTGACCAGTTGTTGCACCAGCGAATGCAGTACGATGGTGTTGAGTTCCCCCGAAACGACGGAAATCAAGTAAACCTTCTGGTGTACGGTTAAACATAACACCCATACGGTCCATTAAGTGAATAATTCCAGGTGCTGCTTCACACATCGCCTTAACTGGCTTTTGGTTAGCTAAGAAGTCTCCACCATATACTGTATCATCAAAGTGGATCCACGGAGAATCCCCTTCACCTTTTGTATTAACTGCACCGTTTATCCCACCTTGTGCACAAACAGAGTGAGATCGTTTTACAGGTACGAGTGAAAATAAATCAACTTGTGTTCCTTCTTCAGCAGCCTTGATGGTAGCCATTAACCCAGCTAGTCCACCACCAACTACGATAACTTTTCCTTTACTCAAAGTTACTCACTCCCCAATAAAGAGATCGTTCAAATGTCATACTAGTGAACGGTCAAATTTTAAAAGATCAATTACGCATTGACATATTTGCGCCCGATTTTATCGAGCTTACTTGAAAATTTTCTTTGAAAAATTAAACGAATGCAAGGATTGTAGACACACCTACGTATGTTAACGCTATAAAAATAATCATTGTTACATATGTTGCAATTTTTTGAGAACGAGGAGTTACCGTTAATCCCCAACTTACTGCAAATGACCAAAGACCATTAGCAAAGTGGAAGATGGTAGAGATTATCCCAACTAGGTAGAATGTAATCATCCAAGGTGAACTCAAGATATTCTCCATCATATTAAAATTAACTTCCGCACCAAGAGCTGCGGCAATTCTTGTTTCCCATACATGCCATGCAACAAAAATTAGAGTAATTATACCGGACACACGTTGTAGTGCGAACATCCAGTTACGGAAAAAGCTATAATTGCTCACATTGTTTTTTGCTGTAAAGGCAATATAGAGACCGTAAATTGCATGAAATAATAATGGTAAATAAATAACAAAAATTTCTAAGAAAAGTTTAAACGGAAGACTTTCCATAAAGTGAGTAGCACCGTTATAAACCTCTTCTCCTCTTGTCGCAAAATTATTCACAACTAAATGCATCACTAAAAATAAACCTACAGGAATTACACCTAATAATGAATGAAGTCTGCGATTTAAAAATTCACGATTACCAGCCATACTTTAACCCCCCTTAGTAATTAAACGTGCCCACATGGCACTCCGTTATAATGTTTCATCCTGTATAATTATGTAAAAGGACGATATAAAAACTGACAACTGAAAACCTTTGCAGGAATCTACAAATTTATTTATTGTAGATAAATAGACAAATACTGCAACTGATTTTCTTTTATCAGTATAATGTAACAAATTCATTTTACTCCCATAAAGCAAGAGCGTCAAGGAAACAAGTCCACAATTTATTCATAAAAATAATAATAATTGTACACATATGATTGTAGTCATACGAAATAAAAATCAATTCTCCCTGACAAAAAGAAACAAAAAAATTCATGTTTTTCTTATACCCTCATGTTATATAATAAAGAATGGAGAAAGAGGGGAATGCAGTGAAGAACGTTAACATCAATGAACAAAATGTAAATACAAGTGAACAGTCTGTTCCCGTATTTGGGTACGAACTATTACGAGAAATTTTAATTCCTGATATTCTCGGGAAAGAAACGCCACAGATATTATATTGGGCTGGAAAAAATCTTGCCCGAAAATTCCCCTTACCTACGACGGAAGAAATCATTTCATTCTTTCACGATGCTGGATGGGGAGACCTTAAGGTAGAACGTTTGGATAAAAACTCCATTGAATTTCATTTGGAGGGTTCGATCGTAACTACTCGCTTTAAACGGAAAGATATTTGTACATTCCAGCTTGAATCTGGCTTTCTTGCCCAACAAATTCAACAACAGAAAAATCGAATCACCGAAAGCTTTGAACAACAAAAAAGAAGAGCACAAAAAATAATATTCACGGTAAAATGGGACCCAAAAGACATCACCGAAGAATAAAAGCCTGCACATTTCGTGCAGATTTTTTATTAGGCTGTTTTCGCAAACTTTGTTGTTTTTATATCGTTGACTTCCGCTTCAGGTGGACGCTTTTCGCGGGCGTGGCTTGAGCCTCCTCAACGAAATGTGGAGGCGGCTTGCACAGAAACGAGAAAATTGGCCGACTAAAGCGCCACGTCCTGTGCGTCGGAGACTCCGACAAAGAGGCGTATTTTGCCTCTGAGGGAGGAGTTGAAATTTCTCAGTTTCTAGCCGCTGAAACTGGACACGTCGCTACCGCTCCTGCGGGGTCTCAAGTCTCACGCTTTTCCCGCTGGACATTGAATTTGCTTCTTTGAAATAACCCACGCACGAAGAAATTGTGAATACATTTTCAAGGAGTCCCCACCTTACGCTCTAATCAACTAGTTTTGCCTTTATTATCAGAAAGCAATAATCTTTTTTAGAAAAGAGCCTTCTATTTAAAAAAAAGGGTGTCCAAATTCCTTTGAACCACCCATTTAACTAAAATTATAGTTTTACTTTCGCTCTTTCTTCTTCAACAGCAGCTAAATTAAATGAGTCATGCAAAGATTCAACTGCTCGAACCATATTGCCTTGTTCAAGAACTGTAGATACTTTAATTTCAGATGTACTTACCATTTTCACTTCAATATTTTCATTTGCAAGCACTTGGAACATATCAGCGGCTACACCTGGGTTTGAAACCATTCCAGAACCTACAATTGAAACCTTTGCTAATCCATCCTCATGTTCGATACTTTCATATTTCAATAAATCCTTGTTATTTTCTAAAACAGCAAGTGTGTCACGTAAATCAGGTGTTTTTACAGAGAATGAAATATTTGTATGATTATGATCTGTCATATTTTGAATAATGATATCTACATTTAAACCATTTTTTGCTAGTGTGCCAAATATAGTTGATAGTGTATGCAATTCATTTGGTAAACCTGATACTGTTACCCTTGTAATTTGGTCTTCAAAAGCAATTCCCCTAACAACAAGATTCTTTTCCATTGAAACTTCCTCCTCAATAATGGTTCCATTTTCTAGCTCTAAGCTTGAACGAACTTCAAGCGGCAATTCGAAGTTTTTCGCAAATTCCACTGCACGTGGGTGAAGTACTCCAGCACCAAGATTTGCAAGCTCCAGCATTTCATCATAAGAAATGGAATGAAGTTTTCGTGCAGTTGGAACTACGCGAGGATCAGTTGTGTATACACCTGTTACATCTGTGTAGATGTCACATTTATCCGCCTTTAACGCCGCTGCAAGTGCGACAGCAGTTGTATCGGAACCTCCACGACCAAGAGTAGTAATGTCGCCTGAACTGCTGACTCCTTGGAATCCAGCAACGACAACGATTTTTCCTTCTTTTAAGCTTTTATATACTCTTGATACCTCAATGTTTTCAATTCGGGCATTGCTATGTATTGCCTCTGTTTCAATACCAGCCTGCCAGCCTGTATACGAAACGGATTCATACCCTTTTTCTTGTAAAGCCATAGATAATAATGCAATTGTTACTTGTTCACCTGTACTTAACAACATATCCATCTCGCGCTTACTTGGCGCGCTTGTAATTTCATTAGCTAAGCTTACTAGCTGATCGGTTGTCTTCCCCATTGCCGAAACAACAACGACAACTTGATTTCCCGCTTGCACCTCTTGAATAACTCGACTTGCAACATTTTTAATTCTATCTGGTGACCCAACAGAGGTGCCTCCAAACTTTTGAACGATGATCCCCATGCCCTCAACCCTCTCTTAGAATAATAAAAAACAGCAATGAGAGATTCTCATTGCTGTGATATACGTAAACGTACTACGTGTCACTTCGTGAGATAGCCCTCCAAGATTCATCCATCTTGACAATCCTATGTCTCTTAAACATAAGACCAGCATAAAAAAGTATGAGCCTTTTTACACTTCGGCGAACTTTCCTTTTTGCAATGATCATTAGGGCTCATACCCCTCCAATTGCATACTGATAAAGATCGCACCTCTATCTTCACTTCAACGTATTGAAGTGTAATATTATATTATTAAGCATTATATCAGACTATTTTTATAATAGCAACGACTATTCTTTTAATTTTTCGTAAATTGCTTCAGCTGTTGGTCTAGGAATATTAGCTTTTAGGATATCCTCAACACTTGCTTCTCTCAACTTCTTGATAGAACCAAAGTGCTTTAATAGTGCTTTTTTACGTTTTTCCCCAACTCCAGGAATATCGTCGAGCACAGATTGAAATGCGTTTTTTCCACGGATTTGACGATGGAAGGTAATCGCAAAACGGTGAACCTCATCTTGAATTCGTTGTAGAAGATAAAATTCCTGACTATTTCTAGGTAGTTCTACAATCTCAGGTGGGTCTCCAATTAAGAGCTCGGACGTTCTGTGTTTATCATCCTTTGCAAGTCCTGCTAGTGGAATTTCTAAACCTAATTCATTTTCAAGAATATCCCTTACTGCAGCAAGATGACCTTTACCTCCGTCAATAATGATTAAATCTGGCAATGGAAGGTTCTCTTTTAATGCACGGCTATATCTCCTCCGAACAACCTCCCTCATCGATTCATAATCATCCGGACCTTGAACTGACTTAATTTTGTACTTTCGATATTCTTTTTTGTCAGGTTTTCCATCAGTAAACACAATCATGGCAGAAACAGGATCTGTTCCTTGAATATTTGAATTATCAAATGCTTCGATTCGATGAGGTGTATAAATCCCTAACTTCTGTCCTAAATTTTCAACAGCCTTAATTGTACGTTCTTCATCTCGTTCAATTAAAGCGAATTTTTCCTTTAGCGCAATTTTTGCATTTTTAGTAGCTAGGTCAATTAATTGTTTTTTCTTCCCTCTACTAGGCTGTTGAACAGCTACTTCTAATAATTGCTCAACAATGTGACGGTCTATCGAACTAGGAAGCAACACTTCCTTTGGTTTAAAATGATTATCTTTTAAATAAAATTGACCAAGGTAGGTTAAGAAGTCTTGTTCAGGCTCGTTATAAAAAGGAAATAAAGAAACATCCCGCTCTATTAATTTTCCTTGACGGATAAAAAAGACTTGAACACACATCCACCCCTTATCATAGGAATAACCAAATACATCACGATCAATAAAGTCTGTCATTGTCATCTTTTGCTTTTCCATTGTCGTTTCAATATTTGAGATTTGGTCACGGTATTCTTTTGCTCTCTCAAAATCGAGTTCTTCAGAGGCCTTTAACATTTTTTCAGTCAACTCGCCTTTGATTTCTTTATATCCACCATTTAAAAAGCGGATAATATCGTCTACCATTTTTTTATTGGTTTCATCGGTAACATCATTGACACAAGGGGCTAGACATTGACCGATATGATAATATAAACAAACCTTATCTGGTAATGTTGAACATTTTCTTAAAGGATATATCCGGTCTAATAGTTTTTTTGTTTCAGTTGCTGCTTGTACATTAGGATATGGTCCAAAATATTTTCCCTTATCCTTTTTTACTTTTCGAGTAATCAATAAGCGTGGATGTTTTTCAGCAGTAATTTTGATAAAAGGATACGTCTTGTCATCCTTTAACATGATATTGTATTTTGGATCATATTTTTTAATAAGATTGATCTCAAGAAGAAGTGCTTCAATATTTGAAGAAGTTACAATATATTCAAAGTCCTCAATCTCATTGACAAGCCTTAAGGTTTTACCATCGTGTGACCCTGTAAAATAAGATCGAACACGGTTTTTCAACACTTTCGCTTTACCCACATATATTACAGTACCTTGCCTGTCTTTCATTAAGTAACAACCAGGCTGGTCTGGTAAAATCGATAATTTTTCCTTAAGATGATCGTGCATAGTAATCACTCCATCTACTATAAAATCAATTCGTCTAAGTAATCTTTTCTTTTATTTTGACGTATCTTATATTGTAACATTTTTACGAAGAAGTTGTACGAGTAAAAATAGGAAGTCACTTAGAAATGAGTTCAAACAAAAAAAACAGCCTATTAAGGCTGTTTAAAATTTGGATTAATAGTGGTTTGCAAGTCTGTCAGCAAGAGCTTCTTTTGGTTGGTAACCGACTACTTTATCTACAACTTCACCGTTTTTAATTACAAGTAAAGTTGGGATGCTCATTACGCCAAACTTCGCTGCAGTTTCTTGGTTTTCATCTACATCGAGTTTCACGATTTTCACTTTGTCACCAATCTCAGTGTCTAATTCTTCTAGTACTGGAGCAATCATTTTACATGGTCCGCACCAAGGTGCCCAGAAGTCTGCAAGTACTAATCCATCTTTTGTTTCTGAATCGAAATTTTGGTCTGTTACATTTGTAATAGCCATTTTAACCCCTCCTAATAAGTAACAACATTGAAATTCTACCAAGAGTATACCATCTGAGATGTCATTTTACGAATGTTTTGCTTCAAAAAAAACAGTTAACTAATTTAGAAATGATAAGATTAAACACTGTACTTCATACATAGTCATCTTCCCCAACTTTTTAAGCTGTTATGTATGTAAATTAATAGAGGTTATAGACATTATTTTAAATGTAGCATATAAAAAAAGACGTCCAGAAGGACGTCTTTTTGCGTATTGCGGCGAGGACAGCACTCCACATAGTGCCTTGCCAAAAGGCGTGTCAACTCGACTTATGCAATTCAGCTCATCGCTTGATTAGTATACCATAAATTTTTCAAAGGTAAAATGGAAAAATCTCTATAAATTAATTTGACAACCTATTATGCATTTACTTTTAGTTTTTTGAACTCTTCAGTAAGCATTGGAACTACATCAAATAAGTCACCAACGATTCCATAGTCTGCAACCTTGAAGATGTTTGCTTCAGGGTCTTTGTTGATGGCTACGATTACTTTCGAGTTAGACATTCCTGCTAAGTGCTGGATTGCTCCTGAGATCCCACAAGCAATATATAGGTCTGGCGTAACAACCTTACCTGTTTGACCAATTTGTAGAGAGTAGTCACAATAATCAGCATCACATGCTCCACGCGATGCACCTACAGCACCACCAAGAACATTCGCTAATTCTTTTAATGGTTCAAAACCATCTGCACTCTTTACCCCACGGCCACCTGCAATTACAACTTTCGCTTCGGATAAATCTACACCTTCAGTTGCCTTACGCACAACTTCTTTTACAATTGTTCGTAAATCTTTAATTTCAACAGATAGTGATGAAACTTCACCAGTTCGTGATTCGTCTTTTTCAAGTGGTGTAATATTGTTAGGACGTACGGTTGCAAAGATTAAACCATCTGTCACAATTTTCTTTTCAAATGCTTTTCCTGAATAGATTGGACGAGTAAAGACAATATTTCCACCTGCAGCCTCAATTGCTGTTACGTCTGAGATTAGACCAGAATTCAATTTACTCGCAATTTTAGGTGAAAGGTCTTTACCTAATGATGTGTGACCAAAAACTAAAGCTTCTGGTGACTCAGCATCAATTGCTGCAAGAATGGCTTGCGAGAAGCCGTCTGGTGTATATGATGCTAATTTTGCATCTTCAACCGTTACAACTCGGTCTGCTCCGTAATGAATTAAATCATTTGTTAGCGCACCTACAGATTCACCAACTAACACGGCTACAACCTCGCCGCCTTCTGCTACAATTTTACCCGCTGCAATTGCTTCAAAAGATACGTTTCGTAAAGCACCATCACGTGTTTCTCCTAGAACTACTACTTTTCTTGACATTATGCGTAACCCCCTAGATTCGCCTTAGTAAAATTTTGAAATCGCATACAAGATTACCCGAAAACTTATACCACCTTAGCTTCGTTATGAAGGAGTGAAACTAACTCTTTTACCTGATCTTCTAAATCGCCTTCAAGTACACGTCCAGCCTCTTTTTTTGGTGGAAGATAGATTTCAATTGTTTTTGTTTTTGCTTGTACATCATCTTCTTCCAAATCTAGATCATCTAACTCAAGCTCATCAAGCGGCTTTTTCTTCGCTTTCATAATTCCAGGTAAAGATGGATAGCGTGGTTCATTCAACCCTTGTTGACATGTAACAAGTAATGGTAAAGTCGTTTCAATAACTTCAGAGTCACCCTCAACGTCTCTTACTACTGTTACTGTAGAACCATCGATATCAAGTTTTGTAATTGTCGTTACATAAGGAATATCTAGAATTTCTGCTACACGCGGGCCAACTTGACCTGAACCACCATCAATTGCAACATTTCCGCCTAAAATAATATCGGCTTCTTTATCTTTTAGGTATTCAGCCAAAATTTTTGCAGTTGTGAACTGGTCTCCTTCTTCTAGGTCATCTTCTGTATTAATCAAAACTGCTTTATCAGCACCCATTGCTAAAGCGGTGCGTAACTCTTTATCAGCTTCATCAGTTGTGGCAACTGTGACAACAGTTACTTCGCCACCATGCGCATCACGGAGTTGGATTGCTTCTTCAACCGCATATTCATCATAAGGGTTAATAATAAATTCAGCCCCATCTTCACTGATTTGTCCATTGCTTACTACAATTTTTTCTTCAGTATCAAATGTCCTTTTCAAAATAACAAAGATGTTCATGAGTTTCCCTCCTAAAGGTATTGTGCAATTTCTTGTAAACTATTAATTTTCTTCAAATCTAGTATTATTTCCCTTTAAATGTCGGCGAACGTTTTTCTATGAAGGCTGATATTCCTTCTTGTCCATCCTCTGAAATGAACATTTCTCCAAATAAAACCGCTTCTCTTTTGACAGTTTCTATATATTGTTCATTTTTCATTGAATTTAATAATTCAATGGTCGCTTGTATAGATAAAGGGCTTTTTTGAGCGATCTTCCTAGCAATTGTCATTGTTTCTTCGTGAAGATTTTCTTCCGGGAAAGCTTGATTTGCTAATCCGCACTGTACAGCCTCATCACCGCTAATTGGGTCACTTGTCCAAAGCATTTGAGCAGCTTTAGCAACACCAACATATCGAGGCAAGCGTGCTGTCCCAGCAAATCCAGGGATTAGTCCAAGCTGTAGCTCAGGTAACCCGAGTTTTGCCTTATTGCTAACGAGGCGGAAATGGCAAGCCATTGCCAGTTCAAGACCGCCACCTAAGGCAGCACCGTGAATACTAGCTATAATAGGTTTTGGGAATCGTTCCATTCTTTCGAATAGAGATTGCCCTTGTCTTGCAAGATTTGAAAATTCTTCACCAGAGTTTATGGTTGTAAACTCTTTTATATCAGCCCCTGCAGAGAAAAAGCGACCTTCCCCATGGATTACTAGAACTCTTACATTATCATCCTTCTCAATGTCATCTAGTAAACTTGTAAGCTCTTTCAAAACAGCAGTTGATAATGCGTTCGCTGGAGGTCGATTAATGCTAATAGTAGCAATGTACTCAGCAATCTTTACTTTAAAAAACTCCATCTGCATCCCTCCTAATTAAGAATATGTATGTAACACACCTCAATCAAATGCGCCTCGGCGTATTTGAGCCCGATTTTTAGGTCCACAGGAAGTGGGTCATTAAGACGTTGCCACAGGATGTGGCGTTGTTCTTAGTCTTTAAACTTATTTTATTGCTCGAAAAGTTTCGTTTGAAAAATCGTGGCATCCGCCGGAGGCTTTTAACTTTATTCAGCCAAGGTTTGACTCCTCAATTAGATTGTTTACCCTTTTACACTATGCTACCACTTAAAATGTTATGAGAAACCCGCTGAATAAAGTTAAGAATTACTAGATGTGTGTCAATCCACAACCATTTACTAATAGAGCATGGACTTCTTTTGCCAAGGATGGCAAGTCATATTTTTGTTCGTTCATGACCCAAGTGGTTGCAGTTTCATCGATTGAGCCGAATATCATCTGTCTTGCTAAACGGACATCCAGGGCTGGATTAAACTCACCATTTTCTTTCCCAAATTGAATGATGGAATCGATGGTTCCTAAATACCCTTTAAGTACTTCATTAATCCGATGACGTAATTCTTTATTTGATTGTCTTAATTCAAGCTGAGTTACGGTTGCAAGATGATGATCAGCTGCTAAAAGTTCGAAATGTTTTTCTACCAATGTTAATAACTTCTCTGCCGCACTCGATTTTCCTGCTATTTCAGCTTCAATTTTTTCAATAAATTCGCCCATTTTTTCGTGGAATAAAGATACAAGAATATCTTCTTTGTTTTTAAAATATAGATATATTGTTCCGTCTGCCACGCCTGCTTGCTTAGCAATTCTTGAGACTTGAGATTGATGATACCCATTCTCCGCGATAACAACTACCGCTGCGTCTATGATTTGCTTATATTTTGGTTTTGTATTTTTCAAGTTCTTACGTCCTTTCAGAAAAATGAATGAATAGTCATTCATATTTCTATAATAAAACCTAATCAATATACTGTCAAGATTATCTTCTTAATTTCTCATTTGCTCTATTAAGGTAAAGAAAAAGAGCCACAGGCTCATATCATGGCTCCTCACTGATGTTAACGCTAATGATGTATTTAGAGCTGATCGATCCTACTTTGCTTAATTAATTTTTGTTAGTTTTTCCTTTTCCTCTTCAACTAATACCCTGCGCAAAACTTTGCCTACAATGGTCTTCGGTAATTCTTTTCTAAATTCATATACTCTTGGAACTTTATATGCTGCTAAATGTTTTCGACAATGTTTATCAAGCTCTTCCTCTGTGAGTTGTTGGCCATCTTTTAAGACGACATAAGCCTTAACTGTTTCCCCACGATACGGGTCTGGAATCCCTGCGACGACAGCCTCTTGTACTTTTTCATGTTCAAACAATACTTCCTCAATTTCTCTGGGATAAACATTAAATCCGCCAGCAATTATCATATCTTTTTTGCGGTCCACCACATAGAAATATCCATCTTCATCCATGTAGCCTAAGTCTCCTGTTAGTAACCAACCATCACGTAATGTATTTTCAGTTTCTTCAGGCTTATTCCAATATCCTTTCATAACTTGAGGACCTTTTACGACGATTTCTCCAATTTCCCCTATATCTGCAGGTTCACCTGTTTCCATTGAAAGCACCGTAGCATCTGTATCCGGCCATGGTAATCCAATACTTCCATTCACGCGATGTCCCCAAATTAAATTAGCATGTGTTACAGGGGAAGCTTCCGATAAACCATATCCTTCTACAAGCTTTCCACCAGTCACTTTTTCAAATTGTTCTTGTACTTCAAGTGGCAAAGCCGCCGAACCACTTATACAAGACTCAATCGAAGATAAATCATATTTCATTAGGTCAGGATGATTCAACAGACCAATGTACATAGTTGGTGCACCTGGAAACAGGGTTGGCTTCTGTTTATGAATCGTTTTTAGTGTATCTCCTGCGTTGAATTTCGGCATAAGGATCATTTTTGCAGCCATCATAATGGATAAGTTTAATACGGTTGTCATTCCGTACACATGGAAAAATGGCAGAATGGCTAAAATGGATTCTTCTCCTTTATTACATTTATACATCCATTTTGAACACATTATCGTATTAGCAACTAAATTTCGATGTGTTAGCATTACTCCTTTTGGAAATCCTGTTGTTCCACCTGTATATTGTAACAAGGCAAGGTCTTCTACTGGGTCAATGTCAATATCGATTTCTTTAGCTTCAGATGTGTTTATGATTTCCCTTAGTAAATGATTTGTTCCTTCATGTTCCACTTTGACTACAATACCATATTGTTTCTTTTGGATAAAAGGATAAATCAAATTTTTTGGGAATGGGAGATAGTCTTTAATTTCGGTTACAATAACATGTTCAAGTTCTGTTAGCGCTTTCACTTTTGAGACACGTGGAAAAAGAATATCTAATGTAATAATCGCTTTTGAACCTGAATCCTTTAAATGATATTCTAGTTCTCTTTCTGTATACAATGGATTTGTTTGTACCACGATTGCACCTGAAAACAGGACACCATAATAAGCAATTACACCTTGTGGGCAGTTTGGCAACATAATGGCAACTCGGTCACCTTTTTTGATGCCTTGAGACACTAAATAGTTTGCAAGTTTTAAAGATTCTTCATACACTTGTGAAAAAGTTAATTCTTTTCCTTGAAAATGAACAGCGATTTTTTGAGGAAATTCACTAGCAGTTCTTTTCAAATATGCTTGAATCGGGATGTTTTCATACTCGAGCTGATGCGGAATTTCCTCAGGATAATTTGCTAACCACGGCCTTTCTAACTCCATCTAATAACCTCCCTTTAAATCATTCTAAAGAATACGAAGACGTATCCAAAGACCAGTTTGAATTTTCAAACCATTTATATTCATTATATTATATAGAATATTCGGTGACAATTAGATTCATGAATTGTTGCGGAAGTTTATGTCGTTTTACGACAAATTACCAAATGACAAATAAAAAAGGCTGTTGGTTAATTCCCAACAGCTCATTATCTTATAACACTAAATAAAGGATCCCAACAATAACAAATACTCCACTTACAACTAACAGTATTTTAGCTAGCTTTTCCATATTAAAAACCACCATTTCCAATCCCTGCGCCGATTACATAAGAGAGTCCCACCGATATAATCATGGATATAAATCCTACTGCGCGATTATCTTGTTGTATTTCAACATCTATGTCGAATTTCGGGGTTAAGAATTCAAAAATAAAATAGCCAATTAGAAGAAGGAAGAATCCAAATACTCCCCAGCCAATCATGACAAATAATGTATCGTGGTTTTGGATGGAATAGCGGAATATATTTGCAATCCCGAAAATTTTCCCTCCGGTTGCCATTGCGACTGAGAGATTTCCTTTTTGGATTTCTTCCCAATTTTTGTATTTGGTGACCAATTCAAATATGGCCATAAACAGAACTAAACACAGAATAACAACACTGTAATTAGCAGCCGTTAACACAAATTCATTATCCCAAAATTGATCCATTATCTTCTCTCCCTGTTAGAGATTACATTTCTTTGCAAATTTATTTTAATTCTACTACTGTAACGCCTGTTCCACCTTCTCCGGCTTCCCCAAATCTTGTAGATTTTACGGAGCGGTGATTTTTCAAGTATTCTTGAACTCCTTGACGCAAAGCACCTGTTCCTTTTCCATGGATAATAGATACACGTGGATAACCTGCAAGTAAAGCATCATCGATGTATTTTTCCACTCGAACCAAAGCGTTTTCGTATCGTTCACCTCGTAAGTCTAATTCTAGACTTACGTGATAATCTCTACCCCTTACTGTCGCTAGTGGCTTAGTTTCTACTGGTTTCGGACTGCTAACAAACTCGAGGTCTTTTTCTTTAACCTTCATTTTTAAGATCCCAATTTGAACCTGCCATTCGTTATTACCTGCCTTATCGATTAAATGGCCCTTTTGGTTTAAGCTAATTACCTTTACTTCATCACCAGGTACGAAATTTCTTTTTGCTTTGGTTGAAACAGATTGTTTATTCGTCTTGTTCGAAAGTTGAGGTACTGCATTTTCCAAACGCTTTTTCGCATCTATCAATTGATGTTCCTTAACAAGGGTTTGTTGTTCAAGCTTCATTTTACGTAAATCTCGAATGACTTCTTCTGCTTCGCTCGTTGCACTTTTGATTGTTTCAGCTGCTTTTTGTTCCGCTTTTTCATATAGTTTGTTACGTTGTTCATTAAATTCAATGATTTGCTCTTGAAGTTGTTTATGAAGTTTCTCTGCCTGTCTTCGGATATCTTCAGCTTCCTCAAGCTCCTGTTCAGCATCCTTTTTACTTTTCTCCAAGGAGGCGATCATATTTTCGACCGTATTCGTTTCAGAACTAATATGATTTTTGGCAGTGTGAATAATGCTATCAGATAACCCCAATCGTTTTGAAATTTCAAATGCATTACTTCGTCCAGGAACTCCGATTAAAAGCTTATATGTTGGACTTAAGGTTTCGATATCAAATTCGACACTTGCATTGATTACTCCTTCTCTGTTGTATCCATACGCTTTTAACTCTGGGTAATGGGTTGTAGCAATAACTCTTGCACCTCTACTATACACTTCATCAAGAATTGAAATAGCAAGGGCAGCCCCTTCTTGAGGGTCAGTTCCTGCTCCTAGTTCATCGAAAAGAACTAAACTGTTTTCGTCAACTTGTTTTAAAATATCTACAATGTTAACCATGTGGGAAGAAAACGTACTTAAGCTTTGTTCAATAGATTGCTCATCACCTATATCAGCGTATACCGATTCAAATACAGCAATCTCTGACTCTTCTTGTGCCGGTATTTGTAGGCCCGCTTGAGCCATAATCGTTAATAACCCGATTGTTTTTAATGTGACTGTTTTTCCCCCTGTATTTGGACCAGTGATCACAATAGAAGTGTAGTCTTTGCCAAGCTCAATATCATTTGGCACTACTTCTTGTGGGTCAATTAGAGGATGACGACCTTTTTTAATAAACACATAGCCATTCCCGTTGATTTTCGGCTTTGTCCCCTTTACCTTTTTACTGTAGCTCGCTTTTGTGAACATAAAATCAAGTTCCCCAAGCGTGTCTACATTTTGATAGAGTGGCTCATATTCTTCTGCTACTGCATTTGAAAGTTCTAGTAAAATACGGTCAATTTCTTGTTTTTCTCTAACCCTAGCTTCCTGTAATACATTGTTAAGGTCAACTACTGATTGTGGTTCAATAAACAATGTAGCCCCTGAAGAGGATTGGTCATGAACGATTCCACCGTAAGTCCCACGGTATTCCTGTTTAACGGGAATTACGTAACGATCATTACGAATTGTAATGATTGCATCTGAAAGTGTTTTTTGAGCGGAAGAAGAACGAATAATATGTTCTAGCTTCTCCCTAATTCTCGCTTCACTGCTACGAAGTTGGGTGCGAATTCCACGCAATTTGTCACTCGCTCCATCCATGACAACTCCATTATCATCAATACAGTTTTTTATTTTTTGTTCTAGTTCAAATAAGGGGGTAATACGTTCAACTAATTCACCGAGGATTGCAACTTCGATCGCGTCCTCAATCATACCTTCAACAAACTTCTTCATTTGTCTACCAGCATAGATAGTGCCTGCAATGTCTAAGAGCTCCATTGTATTTAAGCCACCGCCAATGCTTGCGCGCTTAACCGCAGCTCGGATATCCGTTAATCCCCCAAGAGGAACATTTCCTTTTAACCGTAATACCTTAGATGCTTCATCGGTTTGCTCTTGTAGAAAAACAACCTCCTCTACATTCGTAGAAGGAATCATTTGATCAACTTTTTCTCTTCCTAATGAGGATGAGACGTGCTGTTTTAGCAGTTCTTTCACTTTACCAAATTCTAAAACCTTTAAAACTCGTGGCTGCATGCTGTTACTCCCTTCTTGCTACCCACTACTTTAATATGGATGTATCTCCCTACAGGAGGAGAATAAATAGAATTATAAATTTCTTTTTAAATAAGCCAATAGTTCATCCTTTTCCCAGGTGTTAATAACACTTTCTTTTTTGATCCAACCTTTTGTTGCAGCAGAAATGCCATAACCCATATCTTCTAACATGTCTATATTATGTGCATCTGTGTTAATCACTAGTTTGACACCTGCATCTTGTGCCTTTCTAATATAATCTGAAGAAAGGTCCAATCTATTCAAGTTCGCATTTAATTCCAAGGCTGTATTCGTTTCTTTGGCTAGCTCAATTAGCATATCAACGTCTACGTCATATCCTTTTCTGCGCCCAAGTATTCTTCCAGTAGGGTGTGCGATGATATCAACATGAAGGTTTTCTAATGCTGTTTTTAAGCGTTGCATGATTTTCTCCCTTGGTTGTGAAAAGCTTGAATGAATGGATGCAATTACAACATCTACTTCTCGAATAAGTTCATCATCATAATCTAGTCTACCATCAGGAAGGATGTCCATTTCAACACCTGTAAAAATCATAAAATCATCATATTTTTCATTTAATCGTTTTATTTCTTTGTGTTGTTCTATTAATCGCTCGGGGGTAAGCCCGTTTGCAACACGAAGATATTGTGAATGGTCTGTTATAGCCATATAGCGGTAGCCTTTTTTCCTGCATGCTTCGACCATTTCTTCAATCGTGAAAGCCCCGTCACTCCATGATGTGTGCATATGGAGGTCGCCTTTTATATCTTCAAGTCGTATGTGTTCAACTTTCTGTTGAAAGGCTTCTACCTCTGAGCCATCTTCTCTTAGCTCTGGCGGGATAAAGGTGAGTCCGAAATATTGATAAAACTCTTCTTCCGTATCAAAAGTTTTCATTTCACCTGTTTCACTATTTTCAACGCCATATTCACTTATTTTTTCACCACGGTCTTTTGCCAATTGCCGCATCCTCACATTATGATCTTTACTGCCTGTAAAATGATGAAGGGTAGTTGCAAATTCATGTGGTTTCACAAGACGAAAATCAACCGAAATATCATAACTATACGAAATTTGAACGGAAACCTTTGTATCTCCGCTTGCAATGACACCACTTATGCCATTAAGACTTAATAGTTGTTCCCGTACTTTTTCAGGTTCATTTGTTGCAATAATGAAATCAAGGTCCTTTATCGTTTCTCTCATTCTGCGCAGACTACCTGCTCGAGAGAAAGTTGAGATTCCATCCATCTTACTTAATTGTTCCTCGATTTCTTCAGCGAGCGCTAGCATGAGAGCAATTGGCAAGCGCTCTGGTCGTTTGCCATATTCCTCGATGGAAGCGAGTATTTTTTCTTCTGTTTTCTTACCAAAACCTGCAAGATTTTGAATTTTTTCGTTTAAGCATGCTTGTTTTAACATTTCCATATCTTCAATAGCCAGTTCTTGATAAAGCTTAGCTATTTTTTTGCCGCCAAGACCTGGCAGGTCTAACAAAGGGATGAGTCCTTCTGGCACTTTTTCTTTTAATTCAGTTAGTACGTTTGAGCTGCCAGTTTCTATGTACTCTGTAATCACAGCTGCGGTTCCTTTTCCTATACCAGGGAGTGTTGTGAAGTCTTCAATGGTAGATAAACTTCGATCATCATTTTCCAATGCAGCTGCTGCTTTACGAAAAGCTGAAATTTTAAATGGGTTGTCCCCTTTTAGCTCCATATATATTGCAATTGTCTCTAATAGACGGATTACATCTTTTTTATTAATAGTCACTGTTAGCACCTACCTATCATTCCATACGATTAACTATCCAAAATGATACAGATTTTTTGCGAAAAAGTCACTTAATGTATCAGCTTTTTCATTTTTGACAAAAAAAACTCCTCTAACTAAATAGAGGAGTCAGTTACTAATTACTTGTCAAATCCACATGTCCTTAATTTTTCCAGTGAAGAATGGTGTGTGTTGTACGATCATTTTCGCCATAAATGAATCATTGAGATTAGACTGAACCATTTCAACTGGTAGTAAAGCTCCGATATAAAGCACAATAAAAACAATGAGGTATACCTCAACAAATCCTAGTAGGCCGCCAGCCCACCCGTTAATTTGTTTTAAAATTGGTAGATTTGCAAGGAAATCTAACATCGATCCTATAATCTGCCATAGGAACTTTGTAACAAAGAAAATAATTGCAAAAGCAATAGCACGATAATAAGACGTTTCTAAATTTGTACTTTCAAATAAAAATTTCATTGTCTCGGCGTCGCCGAATGATGGATATGGAATCCATAATACTAATTTTGGCATAAGTTCATCATAATAGAGATATGCGACGATAAATGCAACAATAAAGCCAGTAAGATGAACGATTTGAAGGATAAACCCTCTTCTTAAACCAACTAAGAATCCCATTAAGAGGATAATAATCAAAACTAAATCGAACATATCACTTCAATCCTTTTCATTTTTTGCTTGTTCTAAGAGTTTTTCAAGGTTTTCATAGTCTTCTTTTAACTTTAGATGTTCATGAACAATATTAACTGCTGTTAATACTGCTAGTTTATTAATATCAAGTGTCGGGTTTTTTCCGCTAATTTCTCTCATTTTATCATCGACAATTGAGGCCACAAGGCGAATATGACTTGTGCTCTCAGACCCGATAATTGAGTATTGCTGTCCATATATATCTACAGTGGTTCTTGTTTTTTGTGGCTGTGACAAGTATTTGGCCTCCATTCTAGTCAATCCTACAGATAATAATACCATGAACGTGATATTTATGGAAAGAAATCTCAACAAACGTTATGATAGAACATGTAGAATTTTATCCAAAAATAGTAGGAGATGTTATTTTTGTCTAATACTGTATTAAAATGTACCCTCGAAACGATAGAAAAAATGAAGACGGATTATAAAAGTCAATTGCAAGATAAGGTCCCACAGGGAGGATTATTTGTCGCCAAACTCCCTAGCTGTACAATTACAGCTTATAAATCTGGGAAAGTATTGTTTCAAGGAAATAGTGCTTTAAGTGAAGCTGCAAAATGGGACAGCTCTGTTACGTCCAGTAAAACGACCACAACTAACAAACCAGTTCCAAAGAATAGTGGCTTGCCAGCAAATATCGGAACATTATCAATGGTTGGTTCGGATGAAGTTGGGACAGGTGACTACTTTGGACCGATGACAGTCGTTGCTGCATTTGTTTCCAATGATAAGTTCGAGCTATTGAAGGAACTTGGGGTTAAAGATTCAAAGGATTTAAACGACAAACAAATTTGTGAGATTGCCGAATCGATTATTCATGTCATCCCTTATAGTCTGTTAATTTTACATAATGAAAAATACAATGAACTTCAAGCTAAAGGGATGACTCAAGGAAAGATGAAGGCCTTATTACATAACCAAGCAATCGCACATGTCTTGAAAAAAATTGCACCCTCCACACCCGATGGTATTCTAATCGATCAGTTCGCTGTTCCAGACGTGTATTTTAGACATCTTTCTGGTCAAAAGGAAATAATTAAGGATAAGGTTTATTTCAGCACAAAGGCTGAGGGCGTACACCTATCAGTCGCTGCTGCTTCAATTATCGCTCGTTATGCATTCATAAAAGAATTTGATAAATTAAGTGAGAAGTGCGGTTTGGAGTTAAAAAAAGGGGCCGGTGCTCAGGTTGATGTTGTTGCAGCTAAGCTAATAAAAAAGCATGGTGTTGGTGCACTGCGCACGTATACCAAACTACATTTTGCAAACACAGGAAAAGCGAAGAAAATAGCTGGGATATAAGATAAGAAAGGAGGGCAACTTTGGTCGACAAGCATAAGATGCCCCCAACCTTCCGAAATATTAGGCTTAGATCAGAGAACCGACGACGTCTGAAGCTAGACAAATTAAAAATGGAGTGGGCTACAATTCCCACTCCATTCTTATTATGAACGCAATGTTGCATCAAATTTCTCTGCAACTGCCTTTAGTACTTTTTCATGTGCTTTTGTTACTTCTTCCTCTGTTAGAGTACGTTCTGGATCAAAGTATTTGATCGAGTATGCAACTGATTTTTTCCCAGGCTCCATACGCTCTCCTTCATATAGGTCAAAGATCGTAACATCGCGGAGTAACTTTCCACCCGCTTCAATAATGACCTGCTTCATATCACCTGCAGCAACTGAATTGTCCACGACAAGTGCGATGTCACGAGTCATTGATGGGTATCTTGGAATTGGCTGGTAGAGTATTTCTTCTACATCTGCTTCCAAGACATCCTTTAATGATAATTCAACCACATAAGTCGGTGTTAAATCTAAGTCTTTTTGGACATTTGGATGAATTTGACCAATAAATCCGATTTCCTTATTGTCTAATAATACAGTAGCTGTACGACCAGGATGCATATCTTCCACTCTTGCTTGAAGGAATGATGTTCTATTTCCAAGACCTAACTTTTCAAATAGACCTTCTACAATACCTTTAACCACATAGAAGTCCACTGCTTTTTTCTCACCCTGCCATGTTGGTGATAACCACGAACCTGTAAGAGCTATCGCAAGATGTTCTTTCTCTTCAGGTAGTTCCTGGCCAGGTCTAGTAATAAATACCGCACCCGTTTCATAAGTAGCTACACTGTCAATCTGGCGAGCGAGGTTATGTGAAACAACTTCTAATAAATGAGGAAGAAGACTAAGTCTTAAAAGACTACGTTCCTCGCTCATTGGCATTGCCAAACGTATAGGTTCGCTTTTTTCAAGTGCGTATTTAGTAACTTTTTCAGCACTAGTAAGTGAATATGTGGTGCTTTGATATAAGCCTACACCTTCTAGATATCTTCTAACTAAACGACGCTTAGCTTGGTAATCCGTTAATCTGCCAGGATTTGATTCGCCAACTGGAAGTGTTGTTGGTAGCTCATCATAACCGAATAACCGCGCAACTTCTTCGATTAAATCCTCTTCAATCGTAATGTCAGGTCTGCGAGTTGGTGCAGTAACATGGAACGTATTGTTATCCACAGTATATGGGAATTGTAGGTTTGTAAAAATCTCTTCTACTTTTTCTTTTGTTATCTCAGTTCCTAACACTTTATTAATTCTCTCTAGTGAAACCGATACTTCTACAGGTTGAATATCAAGAGTATCAACTGCTACAACACCATCAAGAACCACACCGCCAGCAAGCTCTGCCATTAGCTCAGCAGCACGGTCAGCTGCTTCACGAGTACGATTAGGATCAATTCCTTTTTCAAAGCGAGCACTTGCCTCACTGCGTAATCCGTGATCCTTAGAAGACTTACGGATTGTACTTCCTGTAAAATAAGCAGACTCTATTAATACTGTTGTTGTGTCATTTTTAACTTCAGAATTTGCTCCACCCATTACACCTGCAAGGGCAACTGGCACCGTTCCATTTGTAATAACAAGGTGTTCGTTCGTTAATGTACGCTCTACATCGTCTAATGTTGTAATCTTTTCTCCGTTATTTGCACGTCTTACAAGAATTTCATTAGAGCCTAGTCGATCATAATCAAAGGCATGTAAAGGTTGGCCATATTCTAATAAAATATAATTTGTAATATCAACTACATTATTGTGTGGTCGAATTCCTTCTGCCATCAGGCGTGCTTGAAGCCACAATGGTGATGGACCGATTTTAACGTTCTTTACAACTCGCGCCACATATAATGGATTATCTTCGTTTGCATCAACAGCAATTGAAATATAATCCTCCGCTTTTTCCTCTGAGGTTATTACTTTTGGTTGTGGAAGTTTAACTTCTCTGCCTAGAATAGCTGCAACTTCATAAGCAACCCCCAACATGCTCATAGCATCAGAACGATTAGGTGTTAGTCCTAACTCAAGAACTTTGTCATCAAGATTTAGTTGGGCAATCGCGTCCGCTCCTGGCACAACATCATGTGGAAATACAAAGATACCTTCTGAATATTCTTTTGAAACAAGTTTTGATTCAATGCCAAGCTCTTGTAGGGAACAAATCATACCATTTGATTCTTCACCTCGAAGCTTCGCCTTTTTGATTTTGAAGTTACCTGGAAGTACAGCTCCTACCTTTGCCACGACCACCTTTTGGCCTTTTGCAACATTTGGTGCACCACAAATAATTTGAACAGGTTCACCTTCACCTAAATCGACTTGACATTTATTTAATTTATCAGCATTGGGATGTTGCTCACATTCTAATACATGACCGACAACAATTCCGCTAATGCCTTCCCCTAAATGATCGACACCTTCAACTTCAATTCCACTTCTAGTGATTTTCTCTGCTAATTCTTCAGCAGTTACACCTGATAAATCAACGTATTCTTGTAACCATTTATATGAAACAAACATGTTTTTTCCCTCCTTAAGCCCGATTAAATTGTTTGATGAAACGATTATCATTTGTGTATAAATGACGAATATCATCAATTCCGTATTTTAACATTGCAATACGCTCTGGGCCCATTCCGAACGCGAAGCCTGTATATTTCTTTGAATCAAATCCAGACATTTCAAGTACATTTGGATGAACCATACCAGCACCTAAAATTTCAATCCAGCCTGTTTTCTTACAAACATTACAGCCATCTCCACCACATTTAAAGCATGAGATGTCCATCTCTACTGAAGGCTCAGTGAATGGGAAGAAGCTTGGACGTAGACGGATTTCACGATCTTCACCAAACATTTTCTTTGCAAACGTATTTAAAGTACCTTTAAGGTCACTCATACGAATGTTTTCATCCACAACCAATCCTTCAATTTGAGTGAATTGATGGGAATGTGTCGCATCATCGTTGTCTCGGCGGTATACTTTACCAGGACAGATAATTTTTACAGGTCCTTTTCCTTTATGCTTTTCCATTGTTCTTGCTTGAACAGGAGACGTTTGGGTACGAAGTAAAATATCCTCAGTGATGTAAAATGAATCCTGCATGTCCCTTGCTGGGTGGTCCTTCGGTAAATTTAAGGCCTCAAAATTGTAATAATCTTTCTCGACTTCTGGCCCCTCAGCGATTGAATAACCCATACCAAGGAAAAGATCTTCAATTTCTTCAATTACCTTAGTAAGTGGATGAGGTCCACCTACCTTAATCGGTCTTCCAGGTAAGGTCACATCGATTGTTTCAGAAGCAAGTCTTTTTTCAACTTCTTCTTTTTCAAGTAATTCCTGTTTTGCAGTTAATTTTTCAGTAATTTGCTCTCTTACTTCATTTACAAGCGCACCCATTTTAGGACGCTCTTCGGCAGAAAGCTTGCCCATCCCTCTTAGTACTTCAGTGATAGGTCCTTTTTTTCCTAAATACGCAACACGAATATCGTTTAATTCTTTAAGATTCGTTGAAGCTTCGACTTTTGCCAGAGCTTCTTCTTTCAGCTCAAGTAATCTTTCTTGCATTCATAATTCCTCCTTTTTTCTTAGAAAAGCACAAGGCGCCCCAATTCCAGCTAAAAGTATACACGTCCTGTGCATAGCACTGGAATCCTAGCCATCCTGGCATGGGCTTGTGACCTCGAGCCGATGGCGCCTGGAGCTAGACATCAAGACAAAATAAAAAACCTCAATCCCAAAAAAGGGACGAGGTTTAGATTCGTGGTACCACCCTTGTTAACAATTATCAAATACTAATTGTTCACTTCGTTTCGATAACGGCAAATGCCGGTACACCTTTACGTTTTGAATGACAAAACGGTCCCAGTGCCAACTCAAGAGGTGAATTCACTTTCTTCTTCTATAAAAATGCTTGCAGTCTCGGCATTTTCTCCCTAGATAGTGAGTGGAAAGTTACTGGTCTCTATCACTGTTTTTACGATATAAGGATGTTTAAAAAGTCACCAAATGATAAGCATCGACTTTTTAAAACACAGATTTTATGTAAGCATATAAATTATATTATACGTATCTTTGTTGTACAAATCAAACCCATTTTAATTCTTTTTTCGTATAAATGGGAGATAGAGAATAAAAAACATAAACAATGCGACTATTTCCAAGGATAAAATATACCAAGGGTACGGACCCAAAAAATCGATTAGGCTTGGATTTATTGGCTTTCGTGCGAGAAACATATAATTTCCACCTGTTGCTTTGTTAATAAAAAAGACAACTATTGCAATAACATTTAAAGCAGCAAATGCCTTCCAAATAGATGTGAAAGCCGGCCTACAATTCTCATACCAAATCATGTACAAGCTCGCTAGTATGATGGCGATATGTGCTAGAAAAAAATGAAAATAGCGATAATGTGGAAAATCATAAGCAAGCTCTGGTGTAAGCATTGCTTGTAGAGCACCACCAATGCCTAGGAAATACGTAATTTCAAATAAAAAAAACTTTCGTGTTAACAACATGATGATACTTAAAAACAATGAGATTGAGCATAGCTGAAATGGCAATGAATCTACTGGATCCCATACTCCCGTTTTCAAATACCATATGTAAAGCGATAGTTCACTTGCTAATAAAAAGAAAGCTAAGGAATAACGGATTGCTGATTTTCTCTTTGTGAGTGTTGCTCGAAAAATAAATAAAACTATCCCTGAAGCAAACAATAAGCCTAACATCACAACATGTGAAAGAGCTAACCACCGAAACGGGTCTCCGATAACGGAACTTCCGAAAAAGTCGTTTATTATACTCCCCCCTCTTTATCGTAAATGATACAGTAAAATCCCTGCTGCTACTGCAACGTTTAATGATTCACTTCTACCGAAGATTGGGATATAAAGGTTTTGATCTGTTTTATCTAGTAATTCTGGCTCGACTCCATTTCCTTCATTTCCAACAATCAATGCAAATGACTCTCCAACAGACGCTTGTTTATAATCAACTGCATCTTTTAAAGATGTTCCATATACTTTAATCCCATTTTGTTTAAGTTTTAAGATAGTGTCGTGAAGATTTTCTTTAATAATAGGTATATGAAATATGGAGCCTTGTGTAGAACGAATGACCTTTGAGTTATAGACATCAACGCTTCCTTCACCAATAATGACTGCATCAATTCCTGCTGCATCTGCCGTTCGAATCATCGTCCCTAGATTACCGGGATCTTGTACAGCATCTATTAATAAGAGCCTAGAGATCTTTCCACCTTCTTTTACCGAGTATTGCTCACAAACTGCAGCAACTCCTTGAGAAGTATCAGTATCACTTATTTCCTGCATGATTTTTTCCGTCACAATCGTGATTGACAAATCATCTACAATCCACTCTGATGGGATGTCTGTTGTTTCACTTATAATCAATTCTTGGATGACTACATCACTTTTTAATGCCTCTTCTATTAAATGAAATCCTTCTATCATAAAAGTTCTTGATTTGTCACGTTCCTTTTTTGTATGTAGTTTTTTCCATTGTTTTATTTGAGGATTTTTATTTGATTCGATTCGTTTCAATTTGTCAATTGCTCCTTTTTGCTAATTCTTTTTCCATTATATCCTAACAAAGATACATAATAAAACGGTATAACGTAAATCATAGTAAAGAAAAAGTTACATATGAAAGGTGTGCATGTGAATGAACTTAAACTTAAGACATGCTGTAAAGCACAATGTCACAGGAAATTCTCAGGCTGAATTAGAAGATACAATAGTAGATGCTATCCAAAGTGGCGAAGAAAAAATGCTTCCTGGTTTAGGTGTTTTGTTTGAAGTCATTTGGCAAAATGCAAGCCAAGAGGATAAGCAAGAAATGCTTGCAACATTAGAGCAAGGATTAAAGCAGTAGTTAGAAAAAGCCGATGATAAACTCATCGGCTTTACTTGTTCTTATTCAAATTTAATTTTGTTGACAGTCTCTTGATCAAGACGTTTGATTACTTCTGCAATTAACTTAACAGCATTTTCATAATCATCACGGTGAAGAATTCCTGCGTGTGAATGAATGTAACGGGTTGCGATTGTAATCGCTAATGATGGAACGCCTTCTAATGTAATGTGGATTGCTCCAGCATCTGTTCCACCACCTGCAATCGCATCAAATTGGTATGGAATACTTAGCTCATCAGCCACTCCAACAACAAAATCACGCAATCCCTTGTGAGAAACCATAGAAGCATCGTATAAAATGATTTGTGGACCTTCTCCCATTTTACTCATTGCTTCTTTTTCAGAAATCCCAGGAGTATCGCCTGCAATACCTACATCAACTGCAATCGCAATATCAGGTTTAATCATCGTTGCAGCTGTTTTTGCACCACGAAGACCGACTTCTTCTTGTACACAACCAACACCATAAACAACGTTAGGATGTTCTTCATTCTTCAGATATTTTAGAACGTCAATTGCAATTGCACAGCCGATTCGGTTATCCCAAGCTTTTGCTAGTAGCATTTTTTCATTATTCATAACTGTGAATTCAAAATATGGCACCACCTGATCACCAGGTTTCACACCAAATTCAAGAGCTTGTTCACGACTTGATGCACCAATATCAATAAACATATCTTTAATTTCTACAGGCTTTTTACGTGCTTCAGCAGATAATATATGTGGTGGTTTTGAGCCAATAACGCCCGTAATATCACCTTTACTCGTGACAACGGTTACACGTTGTGCAAGCATAACCTGTGACCACCAGCCTCCAACGGTTTGGAAACGCAAAAATCCTTTATCATCTATTTGTGTTACCATGAAACCTACTTCATCTAAATGTCCTGCAATCATTACTTTTGGACCCTCTGCATTACCCGCCTTTTTTGCAATAATGCTTCCAATCCCATCGTACGAAATTTCATCAGAATATGGTGTTATGTATTTTTTCATGATTTCACGCGGCTCTCGTTCATTACCAGGAATTCCTTTTGCATCGGTAAGATCTTTAAGCATCGTTAATGTTTCATCAAGCTTTGTCATTAATAAATCACCTAACTTTCCTAAGTTTGATCACCATTTCATTATACAGAAAATGGTGGCAATTGAGCAATCAGGGACTTTTTATTTCGTCCCACTAGACCCAAAACCACCTTCACCTCTTTCAGAAGTTGTTACTTCCTCCACTTGTTGTAAATTAACCTGAGCGACCTGGGCAATGACCATCTGCGCAATACGCATTTGTTTTTCTACCACAAAGTCCTTTTTGCCATGATTAATTAATATAACAGCGACTTCCCCACGGTACCCTTCATCAATTGTTCCAGGGCTATTTAAAACAGTAACCGAATGTTTGAGTGCTAGTCCGCTTCTTGGTCTTACTTGGGCTTCGGTTCCTGGAGGAAGCTCAATTTTGATTCCCGTTTTAATTAATTCAGCCTCTCCAGGTTTAATTACTTTTTCTTCAGCAGAAAATAAATCCAATCCTGCATCACCTGGGTTTGCTTGTAACGGGAGCCTTGCATCCTCGTTTAACAGCATTACTTTTAAGTTATATGTCATAAGTAGTCCTCCTCAATAAAAAACAAACTAAAAAAATTATAGCAAATTAATCAAAACTTGAAACCTTTTAACTGTTTCAATCGTATATGTTGGCAGATTGAGAATGGAGGGAGTCCTCTTATGTTTGTCCTACTTATACGTTTTGTACTATTACTTCTTATTATTTTCTTATTATATCGGATTTTTAAGTATGTCCTTAACCCAAAGAGGAAACTTGAACTTGCTCAAGAAAAACGAGAATTCTACTGGCTTGACGATCTTGCAAATGTTCATAAAAACTTTTTATTAACATATAAGGGAGTTTTATTTGAGGGAGAAAAATATTTAGGAACAACGAAGAAATCGTTTGAAGTTGTCTCGATTTTTGTCTGGGCCAAAGACGACAATCTAAAGGGATTAAATTATACAGATTTTCAATACATTGAACGTAGGATTAGTGAAGTATACCCGCATGCTAAAATTGATTGGAAAAGTCCGATTAAAGAACTTATTAAAGAAAACAGTCGTGAGCGTTAACTCACGACTGTTTTTCATTGATAAGATCTACCTGTTTTAGGTTTGAAAAATTCATGCCATTTGATAATGACTTGTTTTTCTCTAAGTAAATAGAACAATAGAGTTAGTGCAAGGAGAATAGCAAGAATAACTGTCGTGGAGAATTCACGGATAAATTGTCCGAAAACGGTGTAAAGAAGAGCTACTGGGATATTTGTATAGAAGGAGCCTTTGGCATATTCTCGGAAATTTCGAGTCACATCTTTGATGCACAATGATAAAAGATGAAAATTAATAAAAGGAATAAGACGTAAGATTGCAATTTGCCCAATCGTAAATTTCACTCGTTCACCCAACCATTTTTGCTTAAGATTAGTAATTTTTTGCGACAATCTAGGAACTTGACTATATAAAAAATAGAAAAGAATGCTAAGCATGGTTAAACCTAGGATGGAATAGATCGTTCCAAATACGGATCCAAATAATATTCCCCCGACAATACATATTACAGGTACTGGAATGAAAAAGAAGGGACGAATAAGATGTATCCCAATAAATATAATGGGGGCAAGCAGTCCAGTGGATTCAATAAAAACAAACAGAAGTGTCATTGTTTCATCCAAATACACAACTCACCTCTCTTTCGTTAGGTTACTTCGGTGCTATTTAAGCATATACAAACGTACAAGTTGTTATGACAGGTTAACTAAAATATATGTATAAAGGGCTATCGTAACAATTGAAAGAATGGGAAGCATGATGACAAATTGCTTATGCTTTGTTTTATGGCGAAATTGTCTCATCCCAAAGGTTGCCCCTAGTGCACCACCTACAATGGCGACAACCCAAATATGCTTTTCAGAAATGCGCCATTTGTTATTTCTAGCTCTATTTTTATCAATATACATAAGTAAGAATCCATATATATTTAGAATTACATAGATGAAAAAGAGATAGCTCATTATTATTCCTCCGTTATTGACTAAAACAAAAAAGGTTACTCTCATTTTACAATGGGAGTAACCTTTTTACCTAGACTTATTTGTAGTCTAGCTTCAGCAACTAGAAATTCAGGAAACTTCAACTCCTCCGGCAAAGGCAAATTACGCCTCGTAGTCGCAGTATCCAGTTTCCTCATTTCTGGTCAAGTCGCTTCCGCTTTTTTATTTTAAGTTGTTTTTAGCTACAGTTGCTAATTCTGCAAATGCTTTTTCATCGCTAACAGCTAGGTCAGCAAGCATTTTGCGGTTTACTTCGATACCAGCTACTTTTAACCCGTGCATTAAACGGCTGTAAGAAAGTCCGTTCATACGAGCAGCTGCGTTGATACGAGTAATCCATAGCTTACGGAAGTCGCGTTTCTTTTGACGACGGTCACGGTAAGCATACATTAATGATTTCATTACTTGTTGGTTTGCAACTTTATATAAAGTGTGTTTTGAACCGAAATAACCTTTAGCTAATTTTAATACCTTTTTACGACGTTTGCGTGTAACTGTTCCGCCTTTTACTCTTGGCATTTTGTTTCCCTCCTAAGATCAATAACCGATTATTTAATGTTGTCTAACATGTGGCGAATACGTTTGAAATCGCCTTTGCTAACTAATGTAGCTTTACGAAGCTTACGCTTTTGCTTTTGAGATTTATTTCCGAATAAGTGGCTTGTGTATGCATGTGAACGTTTAAGTTTACCAGATCCTGTTTTCTTAAAACGCTTTGCAGTACCACGGTGTGTTTTCATTTTTGGCATAGGGAGTTCCTCCTCAATTCATTACTTTTCGATTTTAGGTGCTAGTACTAAAAACATGCTTCTTCCATCCATTTTTGGGTGGGATTCAATCGTAGCTACTTCAGCACAAGCTTTAGAAAAACGATCTAAAACACGTTGACCGATTTCTTTATGTGTAATCGCACGACCTTTAAAGCGAATAGACGCTTTAACTTTGTCGCCCTTTTCAAGGAATTTAATTGCGTTACGAAGCTTTGTATTAAAATCATGCTCATCAATTGTCGGACTAAGTCTAACTTCCTTAATATTGATAACCTTTTGGTTTTTACGAGCTTCTTTTTCTTTCTTCTGTTGCTCAAAACGGAATTTACCGTAGTCCATTATACGACATACAGGTGGTTTCGCGTTAGGTGCAACCAATACAAGATCAAGATTTGCTCTTGCAGCAATTTCTAATGCTTCATTTTTGGATTTAATTCCAAGCTGATCACCGTTTTGACCAATCAAACGAACTTCGCGGGCACGAATGCCTTCGTTTACCATCATGTCTTTGCTAATAATTAGCCACCTCCAAGGTTTTTTAAAGAATGCCTCGTTTGAAATCTTGCGCATTTTACAGATTTGAGACAAACAAAAAAGTGTGAATGTATACACACCCACACTATTACAATTCATTTACACATTAATGATTAATGAACGTAAGACCTACCAACTGCAATTTGCGTCAATCAGGTGAGAAGCGGGTGCCTCTACTTTCTCAAACAAGTATTCAATTACCTACAAAAGTATAACATCTATGATGATAACTGTCAAACGGTGCAACTAGAATAGTGCAACGAAATTCATTCTAGCATGCACCTTTATGTTTGACAAGCTTTTTTTATTTTTTTACTTCCTGTAGGATCGCTGAAAGGAAAGCATCAAAGGACATAGTCTCAGATTTCTGCTCACCGTATTTACGGACATTTACCGCTTTTTCTCCCATTTCATTGTCACCTACAACAAGCATAAATGGAATTTTTTGCATTTGTGCTTCACGGATTTTATAGCCTATCTTTTCATCACGGTCGTCAATTTCGACACGTAATCCTTCTGCCTGAAGTTTCTCTTGAACACTCTTCGCATAGTCAAGATGTACATCAGGAGAAACTGGAATGACTTGAACTTGAACAGGGGCTAACCAAGTTGGAAATGCCCCTTTATACTCTTCAATCAAGTAAGCAACAAAGCGTTCCATTGTTGATACAACACCACGGTGAATAACAACTGGACGATGTTGTTTTCCATCTTCACCAATATAAGTTAAATCAAAACGTTCTGGTAATAAGAAGTCAAGTTGAACAGTTGAAAGTGTTTCATCTTTTCCAAGTGCTGTACGAACCTGAACATCAAGTTTAGGACCATAGAATGCTGCTTCACCTTCTGCCTCGAAGTAATCCAGACCAAGGTCATCCATCGCTGCCTTTAACATAGATTGAGCTTTCTCCCACATTGCGTCATCATCGAAATATTTTTCAGTGTCAGCAGGATCGCGGTAAGAAAGTCGGAAGCTAAAGTCTTGAATATCAAAGTCTTTATAAACCTCTAAAATAAGATTTACAACGCGTTTGAATTCTTCCTGAATTTGGTCAGGTCGAACGAAGATATGTGCATCATTAAGAGTCATTCCTCTAACACGTTGAAGACCCGATAATGCGCCACTCATTTCGTAGCGGTGCATTGTTCCTAATTCTGCAATTCGAATTGGAAGCTTGCGATAGCTATGAATACCATTCTTATATATCATCATGTGATGTGGACAGTTCATTGGACGTAACACAAGCTCTTCATTATCCATTTCCATTATTGGGAACATGTCTTCTTGATAATGATCCCAGTGACCAGAAGTTTTATATAAATCAACGTTTGCAAGTACTGGTGTATACACATGGTCATAGCCTAGTCTTACTTCTTTATCTACAATATAGCGTTCGATAACGCGGCGTATCGTCGCGCCTTTTGGAAGCCATAATGGCAATCCTTGACCTACTTTTTGTGAATTTGTAAACAGGCTTAGTTCCTTACCTAATTTACGATGGTCACGTTCTTTAGCCTCTTCTAGTAAACGAAGGTATTCGTCAAGTTCAGCTTTTTTAAAGAATGCAGTTCCGTAAATACGTTGTAGCATTTTATTGTCACTATCTCCACGCCAGTACGCACCAGCAATGCTTAATAGCTTAAATTCTTTAATTTTTCCTGTTGAAGGAACATGGACACCACGGCAAAGGTCAAAAAATTCACCTTGTTCGTAAATTGATAAAGGTTCTCCCTCCGGAATATCTTGAATTAATTCAATTTTAAGCTCATCGCCGATTTCCTCGTATCTTCTTAATGCCTCATCACGCGAAACCTCGACACGATGGATTTCAAGATTTTCATTTATGATCTTTTTCATTTCTTTTTCGATTTCAGGCAGATCTTCAGGTGTTAATGATTTTTCCATATCAATGTCATAGTAAAAACCATTTTCAATAACTGGCCCTACACCAAGCTTAACATCCTTGTATAGGCGTTTAATTGCTTGAGCCATAAGGTGAGCTGTACTGTGTCGCATGATTTCTAATGCTGCATCAGTATCTTGGGTAATGATTGCTATTTCACCATCTTCATGAATTTCAGTTCGTAAATCAATCTCTTTTCCATTAAACTTACCAGCGATTGACTTTTTCTTTAGGCCTGGGCTGATTGATCCTGCAATATCTTCTGTTGTTGTTCCTTTAGGAAACTCCTTCACTGCTCCGTCTGGGAATGTAATTTTTACTACATCTGACATCAGTTTTCAACTCCTTTTAAATTAAAAGCACAAGGCGCGCATCCTTAGGCTACAAGTATAAGATTAGCGCCGACAGAAGGTGCCTTTTTCCTTCTGAAGCGATTTGCTTAGACCCGAGAGCCGATGGCGCCTTGGGCTAGATATAAAAATGTGAAAATAAAAAATACCCGTCCCCAAAAAAAGGGACGAGTATATGTATCGTGGTTCCACCCTTGTTTCCACTCGAGAAAAATCGAATGGCTCAAGAAACAAATAACGGTTATCCCGTCAGTAATTACAACTTTGATAAACAAAGGTTCACTACTGAAGTTTAGAGGTGGTAAAAGTATCATTCGTGTTAGGAAGCTTCCAGCCTTGGCCTCCCTCTCTGAAAACCGTAATTATACAATCGTGTCCTCATCATAACTTTTAAATTATAGACTACTCATTCATGAGTATTTGTAATATGTAGGTATTATAGTCTTATTTAAAAGTTAAATCAAGGGCAGTTCGTATATTTCATATTTTTTTTGCTTTCTGCCGTGTGTTTTCAAAGGACTTCTTCGTGTAAATTGTGACATTCTCTAAAAAAATATTGTGGATGGTCTGTACCATTCCATTATCAATCTGGTCCGTATAAATTGAAATTGACTTCGGAGCAATTGATACTAATGGTGCCAATACTGCAGAATCAATGTACAAGGGCTGGTGTAGGATTAGTTTTCGATCAATATATTTAAACAATTCATCTCGCTTAATTTCAGTAAACTCATGATTATAAAAATAAAATTGCTCATCATGTAAAATATGTAATTGTTCAAGCTTTGGTTCTCGCTTCTCTCTAAATTCCCTCAGTCCTTGAATAAATGTTTGATACTCCTGCTCAAGCTTGTATTCATCAATAGCAGATTCGATTATTTGCAATAATGCCTCATTATACGACCGCATGCGAAACTTTAAAAATGATTCAAACGAGAAAGAAATAGGAATTTCCATAAAATCGTGAAGCGCTTCCTCTATCAGTTGTTCCCGCGGCACGACATCTTGAACCCCTGGGATATCAGGGTTATTCCCATCCATCAATCCTTTGGCAATTTCTAATATTTGCTTCTTCTCTTCATAATCGGTAAAGTAAAATAAATTTTCAATGTAATCAAGAATCCAATTGTCCTCTTTGTTATGAATGATAAACTCGGCCATTACCGGAATGACCACAACCTGAACTGCATATTGTATTTTCTCTGAAATGAAAACAGACACGACATTCTCCTCATCATTGACAACTTCTATGTAATCTATAGAAAGAGCTTTTGCCTTTGCAACTAAGCCCTTATACATTTTTTGTGCATCTGTTATTTCTTGGAAATGCATTTCAATCAAGCTAGTCCCCCCATTTCACCAATACCATTACCCTGTTACATGTATATGGTGAATCGGACAACTTTAGAATAAAAAAATTGGCTTTCTCTTTTTCGAGAAAGCCAATTCGATTAGTATCGTCTGTTTTTTCCTTTAAGTTCAACTGGTTTTGCTAAATATTTGATTCGTTCCATGATTCGAGCAGCTTTGACCTTTTCCTCTTCACCACGTTGCGTATATGATAAATGGTGTTCAAGACCTTTAAAATCGAAATTTGATGTAAAGAAGGTCGGTAAGTTTTCAAGCATACGGTATTGCAGGATACTACCAAGAATATCGTCACGCATCCAACTAGACATCGATTCTGCACCAATATCATCTAGCATTAAAACTGGTACTTTTTTAACTGCATCAATTTTTGAATTGATTGATTGGTCCTGTAAGGAACCTTTTAACTCCCTCATAAATTCTGGTACATACACAAGCATCGAAGAGACCTTTTTCTGAGCTAGTCCATTTGCAAGGGCTCCTAAGAAGTAAGTTTTCCCAATTCCAAACGAACCGTGTAAATATAATCCCTGCATCCGTTTGCCAGGTTCATAGTGGTCGAGAAATTCCTGAATTAAAAGAATTGCATCTGACCGTCCTTCATCAAATTCTAGAGATTCGAGGGATGCATCAAGGATATCTTTTGGAACATACATACTCTTAATTAAAGATTTATATTTAATCTGTTCATCGTGCATTACCTTTTTCGGACATCTTTCATAGCTTAATTCAATTGAGTTACCTTTAAGTTCAAGATGAGGATGAAAGCCCTGTAGCATATTTTTACACGAATGAAGGCTTTCACATTTATTACATTCCTTGCTTTGATTGATATATTCGTAAAGCTTAACAAGACTTCTATTAATCGTATCATTAGTAATTTGATCCTGATGTGCGTTTATAAAGTCTCTTACCTCAGAATGGTTTAATACCTCATGTTTAATTTGTTCATATCGCTGCTGAAAGCCAGCATGATTTGAAAGTTTTTTCAAAGAATCCTGAATCGGTTTCATATCCTCACCCCCATCTTATTGGTTATTCTTTTTTAATCTTTCTTCAAACAGACGTTTCTTCTCTTCAAAGGAAGGACTTGATGCATTTTCCTTTGCTTTTTCCTTTTTTGGAGTTTCTTCTTTTGTACCTTCATCCTCTTGTTTTAACCAGTCAGGTAATAACTCTTTGCGAATCGGTTGTCTTTTATATTTATTTGTCTTTTTATCTGCAGTCCAATTATGCTTTTTGGCCGTCTCCATTGCATCCTTAACTGTCTTTATATTTAATCTTGCCCAGTTACTTGCAATGGTTTCGATATAAGACTTTGTTAATCTCATATCCGATTTTAACATGACATAATATAACAGTACATTCACAACACCTGGAAGTAAGTTTTGACGGAACATCACATCTTCTATAATTTTCAATTCAGAAACAGAAGGCTGTGACCCTCCAGATACATCGATTAAAAACTCTTTTGGTGAGATTCTTTCCAGTTTCTGAATTAATTCTTCTTCCTTTGTTTGAGGAACTTTGTTTACCATTGTTTGATTTGGTAATGGTTGAACCCTTTCTGTTAAATTAGGTAATTCATTACCAGTTTCAAATTGATACCAGTCTCTTGAAGCCTTTCTTAATTTTTCGATATCAATTTTTTCGTTTGGATCAAAAGCACTCATAACAATCCCCTGCATCTCAACCGGATCGATTCCATAAAGAAAAGAAAGCTTAGTGATTGCTTCTCTTACTCTAGGTGTAATGGCATTTCTCGGAATCATTACATCTGAAAGACCTGCAAAAAACAAATCGAAATTAAAGATTTCGTTTTCGATTACAAGCTTTTTCTCATGACTACGATCCATGTATTCTGTATTGTCATCACGTTCAAGATTGCTTTTCATTTCATCACTAATCGATGAAATCATTTTCGAGACTTGAGCAGAGGCAAATACCTCATTAAATGCTTTCGTAATCGGTTTATATGAATCTAAATCAGGTTCATGATCTGAAAAGAACTGCTTGAGTTTAAAAAATTTACCTTTTCCTAATCTGTTATACAAATAAACATTAAGAACACCATCTGTAAAAAAAGCTCTAGGTGAGAGTGGTGCCTGCAACTCATAGATAAAACTCCTAGAATGCTCATCGGATTTTACAAATGTTTTTAATAAGCCGATACCTTCAAGCTTTAATCGTTCTTGATAAATATCCTGTAGATTCGTTTGTAACAGTGCCATTAACGTATAATGGGTACTTTCCTCTCCCCATAGTCGGTTTTGCTCCAACTCACTCCACAAAGTCATATATAGACTGAAGGCTTTCATTCCAATAAGAGGTTGGTAAAGCAAAGATACAATTTTCCGGTCATAATCATGCAAAAGGTCAGCAGAATGCACAATATAACGATCAACTGGTACTAATTCCTTCCAATGCTCCATTTCATCAAAGCCTTCCATTTTTATAGGATGTCAAAAAAGTCGGCCGAAAAGGACACATCGAATTTCTGCGTAAACTGCTCCAAGTACATTGTGAATAACCTGGTTATGTGCTTGCGTCTACTAGATTATTCACGATGACAATTCCTCAGCGCAAGGCTGCAAGGGAGTTAACTCAAGCAGTTACTCGCGCCGGTACTCGGGAGCTCGCGACGCCTTGAAATTACGACGCACAGGACGTGCTAGTGTCGACAAAACATGAGGCCGTAGCGTTTTTGTCGACGTGGTCCTTTTTAACCTCATTTTTGAACACGCATTTATAGTTCAAAAAAGAGCTTAACACGTATCTTAAGCCCTTTAGCGTTCTCTTTTTATTAATTCCTTTAATTCATCGATAAAAACATTTATATCTTTAAATTGGCGGTAAACTGATGCAAAACGAACATACGCAACTTCATCTACCTTTGCCAAATGGTTCATTACATATTCACCAATAATATCGCTATTGACCTCTGCAATCCCTTGACTACGTAGTTCCTTTTCAACGTCATGAGTGATATCCTCTAATTGTTTCAAGGAAACTGGACGTTTTTCACACGCTTTAATTAGCCCCCGCAGCATCTTTTCCCTGCTGAACTCCTCGCGGGTACCTTCTTTTTTAACCACAATCAAAGGAATTTCTTCCACTTTTTCAAATGTCGTAAACCGATACTGGCATTTTTCACATTCTCGTCTTCTACGGATTGAACGACTATCATCAACTGGGCGTGAATCCAAGACTCTCGTTCCATTATGTTGACAAGTAGGGCATCTCATTCGTAACAACTCCCTTCTTAGGAGATCTCTATGTATTCATATTATAAGAAAGATTTTCATTGGACAAGGGGTTCTCATCATAAATCCGACTTATGAATCTTTTTTACCTATAAGAGGAAGTTCTTTATCTAAGCGTTGATATAAATTCATAATGACTTTTTTACTGTAGCCAAAGTCTATAGGTAATAAAAGTGTTTCGGTTGTAACCGCGAAGTCAATCGCTGTTTCAAACGGTCTTACAGAGACAACAGTTGCAACCACAAAGGCTTTTCTTCCTTTTTTTATTGAAATGCTTATTTCCCCTCGTTCTTCTGATACAGAGTTAATATGGTAACCATCTAAATGATTAATAACCTTTTTTACAGCATCAATCGCCTTTTTATTTGTTGTTTTATAATAATGACTTCTTAACTGCTCGTCCGAATGTTTGTCTCTCGTCTCGCTGTGATTAGAAAAAAACGTTTGCAATCCCATTAGTTCCACTCCCTATTTTTATCTATATAAATGAAAATTACTGTTCTAAATGTAAAAAAGAGGTGTAATTTATACACCTCTTTCTATTTTAGTTGATTCTTATTTATTTTTAAAGTACTTTTACTTGTGCTGGCTTTACTTGTACTGGTCCCATACCACGTGGAAGTTCAATATTCTCGCGTGTTTGTGCACCAAGTGCCTCAGCAATATAGTCTGCAGCAATATTCGGATCTAAATCTCCACATGTGTACACATCTATACTTGCGTATCCATGTTCAGGAAAACTGTGAATCGTTAGATGTGATTCAGAGATGATAACAACACCACTAACTCCCTGTGGAGCAAATTTGTGAAAAGCTACTTCACGAATTTCTGCACCTGACTTTAGTGCCGCTTGAACAAAAGTTTCTTCAATACCTTGCATGTCGTTTAATTTTTCAAAATCGCAACCCCATAATTCAGAGATTACATGACGTCCCATAGTTTCCATAATTTAATTGTTCCCCCTCTTACCATAATTTCGATGAGTTCTTCGCGTAAAGCATGAGCATAACTACCACGGGGGAAAGTTAGTCCAGAGAGGTCCTAACCCTTTAAGTAGCTACAAAAGCATAAGCTTTTAAGAAGTTCACGAAAACTAGTATACTAAGTTTATATACATTTAGCAATACGTTTTATTAAACTAAATAATAAAACCTTCCCACAATTGGGAAGGTTTTTGATTTAACCGACTTTTGCTTCAGTTTTTTGGATAATTTTTTCGCCAACAAATTTGACTAAATCTACGACTCTACAAGAATATCCCCATTCATTATCGTACCAAGCTAATACCTTTACCTTACGCTCACCTATGACCATTGTAGATAACCCATCGACAATAGACGAATGTGGATTTGTATTAAAGTCAATGGAAACTAATGGTTCAGTCGTAAAATCCAAGATCCCTTTTAATGCCCCAACGGATGCAGTTATAAAAGCCTCATTAATTTCTTCAATCGTTACATCTCGTTCAACATCTACAACTAAATCAACTAAAGAAACATTAGGAGTTGGTACACGTAATGCCATTCCATGTAATTTTCCTTTTAGTTCTGGCAATACAAGTGATAATGCTTTTGCCGCTCCAGTCGATGTCGGAATAATAGATTGTGCACAAGCTCTTGCTCTTCTTAAATCTTTATGTGGATTATCGATATTTTTTTGGTCATTTGTATAAGCATGAACTGTTGTCATTAAACCGTTCACAATTCCAAACTGCTCGTTTAAAACTTTTGCAACTGGTGCTAAGCAATTTGTTGTACAAGAAGCGTTTGAAATGATTGCATGATTTTCATGATCATATTTGTCTTCATTTACACCCATTACAATTGTAACATCCTCATCCTTACCAGGTGCAGTTAAGATGACTTTTCTGGCACCAGCCTGTAAATGAAGGCTCGCTTTTTCCTTTGAATTAAATTTTCCTGTTGCCTCAATCACAATATCTATATTTAATCTTTTCCAAGGAAGCTCTAAAGGATCACGGGAGCTAAGAAGCTGAATACGCTTACCATTCACCAATAATGAGTCGTCCTGTGGAATGATTTCCGCATCGAACTTACCATGGTTTGTATCATATTTTATTAGATGTGCTAGTGTGTCCGCAGGGTAGCTTGCATTGATAGCGATTATTTCTAAAGTATCATCCATAATTGCTTTTCTAAATACCATTCTTCCAATACGGCCAAATCCATTGATTGCGATTCTTGGCTTCATCAAAACCCCTCCACGATATATGTTATACTTTTTGTTGTTATTTTCTACGATTAGTATAACACATTAAAATAGATATGTAACACTTTAATTCATTTTTTTATAAAATTGGTCATTTATACGTCCTTTAGGCTATTTCATATGGTTATTTGACCTAGGTAAATAAGGTATCTTGTATAAAGATATAGACTCCAAATTGAGTACAAACAAACTCATTCTGTAAACAGAATAATAATAATAAAACTCATCTTAAAATATTAGTCTGGATAGTCTTCGGACAAGAGAAGGTCAAAACAGCATGGGTGCATCGGGGGCGGATAGATGCACAGGGGAGGTGCTAAGTCAGTGGGGCTTTGTTCGAAGTGGAGGTATCTCCGGACACAGGAGTGCAATATATGCGAGAATGGGTCAAAAGTTGAGAGATCTTCGGACAATGGATGGATAAATTTGCGCACTGGTGTCGGAACTTGAGGCTGCTTCAGACAATTGGTTGCTATTTTTGCGTTGCTTTGTCCGAAGTTGCGCTATCTTCGGACAATGATTAGCTAAATCTCCTTAGTCGTGTCTAAAGTTGTGCTAGCTTCAGACAAATAGTATCCAAATATGCGCGGCTGTGGCCGAAGTTATGCTATCTTCGGACAATGATTAGCTAAATCTCCTTAGTCGTGTCTAAAGTTGTGCTAGCTTCAGACAATGAATTGCTAATTCTGCTCGGACGTGTCCGAAGTTCAGCTAGCTTCAGACAAAGATTAACTAAATATGCGCAGACGTGTCCGAAGTTCAACTAGCTTCAGACAAAGATTAACTAAATATGCGCAGACGTGTCCGAAGTTCAGCTAGCTTCGGACAATGATTAGCTAAATCTCCTTAGTCGTGTCCGAAGTTGAGGTAACTTCAGACAAAAAATGGCTAAATTAAGCGACTTTGTCCGAAGTTGTGCTAGCTTCAGACAATGAATTGCTAATTCTGCTCGGACGTGTCCGAAGTTCAGCTAGCTTCGGACAAAGATTAGCTAAATCTGCTTAGTCGTGTCCGAAGTTGTGCTAGCTTCGGACAAAGATTAACTAAATCTGCACAGACGTGTCCGAAGTTCAGCTAGCTTCAGACAAAGATCAACTAAATATGCGCAGAAGTGTCCGAAGTTCAACTAGCTTCAGACAAAGATTAACTAAATATGCGCAGACGTGTCCGAAGTTCAGCTAGCTTCGGACAAAGATTAGCTAAATCTGGATTAAGTCCATATAATTGTGTAAAAAGAAAAAGAGTCAAATCAATTCCATTTGGCCACAATGTTATCAGCGACGAAAACATTAGGAGGAATTAATTTTGACTCAACTTCAGTTTACCCTAAATTTGGACAATTTAAAAGATGCTGTTATGAACTCTAATATCGAAGCGGTTACTAAAGCTTCCATAGTCTTAGTACTGAATGAAATAATGGAAAAAGAACGTGATGAACACTTACAAGCAAAAGCTTATGAACGAACAGTTACTCGTCGAGATTACCGAAATGGTTATTATGAACGTGATTTACTATTATCTAACGGACGAATTACTTTGCGTGTTCCTCGTACACGTGAAGGTGACTTTTCTCCATCTATATTTGAAAAGTATGAACGAAGCGACCAAGCTTTTGTTCTTTCTATGTTAGAGATGGTTATTAATGGGGTATCTACTGGAAATGTTACGAAGGTTGTAAAGCAACTCTGTGGAGAAAATGTATCGAAATCCTTTGTGTCATCACTTACAAAGAAACTTGAACCAATCGTTAATCAATGGGCAAATCGACCATTAAACGTCATGTACTATCCGTATATTTTTGCAGATGCCATGTACATAAAGGTTCGTGAACATCACCGTGTTGTTTCAAAAGCAGTTTATATTGCTACTGCTATTAATGAAAAAGATCAAAGAGAAGTTATTGGTCTAAAAGTAGATCATGTAGAAAGTTTTGATGCTTGGCAAAGCTTTTTCAAGGATTTAAAGTCACGCGGGTTACAATCACCTAAGCTAGTTATATCAGATGCTCATGAAGGGTTAAAAAAGGCTATACAACGTGAATTTATTGGAACCTCATGGCAAAGATGTACTGTACATTTCAAGCGTAATATAATAGGTGATCTTCCAAAAAAAGATATGGCACAGGTAATCTTTGATTTAAAAAGAATATTCAGTGCTATGACTAGAGAAGATGCTTGCGCGTTTAAAGAAGATTTTATTAAGAACTATCGAGATAATTCTAAACTAAAAAAAGCAATACAAATCTTAGAAGAAGGCTTCGAAGATGCCATCCAATACCTAAATGAACCATGTTCATACCACACTTATATACACAGTACAAATTCATTGGAGCGGTTGAACCAGGAAGTCCGGCGAAGAGAAAGAGTAATAAGAATTTTCCCTCACACTCAATCTGCCTTTCGCTTAATTGGAGCCATATTAATGGATTATCAAGAAAAGCAAGTTATGAAAAAGCTGCCAATCAAAAAAAGATAGTACGCGAAGCGAGCGAAATTTGTATGGGTAGGAAGGGGGTACCCCCTTCCTACCCATACAAATTAATTTCTTAACACAAGTAAATCTAATAACCTGATAATTATTGTTAGCCATAGAATTAATTTTACACAAAATTATGGACTTGACTTAAATCTGCTTAGTCGTGTCCGAAGTTGTGCTAGCTTCAGACAAATAATAGCTAAATCTGCGCGGACGTGTCCGAAGTTCAGCTATCTTCAGACAATTATTAGCTAAGTCTGCTTAGTTGTGTCCGAAGTTGTACTATCTTCAGAAAAGGGGTGGCTAAGTCACCACAGCTGTAGCCGAAGTTAAGATATATGCTATAAAACCACGCTCTAAACGATAATTTACTAACAAAAAATGAAAGCGTGAATTCGTTTATGAATTCACGCTAAATAAAAATGTTATGTTTGTACCCTAATTGAGAACCCGTTAGATTAGACATACACCTGTGTCTTCGCTATATTTTAACTCCCCATTGCTTGCAAATTTTGTGTAATTGATCCTTTGTGGACTCAATTGTACCGTTGTTATCAATTACAGCATCTGCAAGTTGAATTTTATCTTTAAGCGGCATTTGTGATTGGATCCTAGCTTCTGCTTCCCCCATGCTGAGATTATTTCGATTCATTAGGCGTGCTAATTGTGTCTCATAATCAACATAAACTAATAGGGTTCGATCAACTAATGCAGTTAACTTACTTTCAAATAACAATGGAATATCCAATATAACCGTTTCTTCTCCATTGCTAAGGTGTTCTTCTTTTTCTTTCAGCATTTGTTTTCGAACAGCGGGATGAACAATTGAGTTTAATAACAATCGTTTGTCTTCATTGAAAAAGACGATCGATCCTAATTTTTGCCTGTCAATCGTCTCATCAGGTAATAGAATGTCCTTGCCAAATGATTGAACAATTTGTTCATATGCTTCTTCTCCAACCTCAACTACTTTACGTGCAATAACGTCTGCATCTATAACTACAATTCCAGCTTCTTTGAACAACTGGGATACTGTACTTTTTCCACTTGCAATTCCACCTGTTAATCCGATTGTTAATGCCACGTTTCTATTCTCCCTATTGCAATTTTTTTAGAATTTCCATATACCAATTAAAATCAGTAAGATTCCCGGTAAAAATGAAAATTTTTGTACCCATCTTTTCTTTGAAAAAACAGCACCGCTTTTTATACCTGTATAAACAAAAAGCGAGCTCATTACGGCAACCAGTAAAGCCATTACCAACGGAGAAAATCCTAATAAAGCAGCACCAATTCCTGCACCAAAAGCATCTAGAGAAAGGGCAAACCCTAGTAAAAATGCTTCAAAACCGGTAATCGTTCCTGACTTATCAAGGTCAGCTACCATTGGCTTTTTCAAAATATTGATAACAAGTCCAAGTGATTTTATTTCAACTTTCACTAATAGTTTTTCTTCATTTTGTTCAGATGCTTGGGAAGTTGGTCGAAAAAACTGAACCAATACCCAGACACCAATTAACATGAGTACAATACCACCTAGTCGATCAGCGATTGCAGGTGATAGCAATAACTCAATAGACTTTCCTAATCCCATGGCGGCTGCCATCGTTACTGCTGAACAAAATGCGATTGTAATGATTGATTTAAAAGGTATTTTCATCTTCCTCATACCATATGTGAACCCAACACTAAAACTATCTAAGCTTACTGCAAATGCTAATAAAACAAGTGATGCCAATTGGGACATCTCACAAAGTCTCCTTCCTATCGATTGCTAAGATAGTATATGGAGAGAGCCCATTCCATGTGAAATGTCCTTTGGCAGTCAAAAGTCGAAAGAAAATGATGGATCGAATTTCACTGCATGCTTACTATACATTATTTGGTTTTCGTTTTATTTCTTTGGCATTTTGGACAGAAATGGGTGCCCCTGCCACCAACAACTGTTTTTTCAATCTCTGTTCCACATGTTTGACATGCTTTCCCGTTTTGACCATATACAAAGAGTTGCAATTGGAACATGCCAATTTCACCTTGCGTATTAACGTAAGAACGTATTGTACTACCACCTTTCTCAACAGCTTCCTTCAGGGTTTGAATAATCTCTTGGTGGAGTATTTTCATTTCCTTTTTGGAAAGGGAATTGGCTGCACGTTCCGGATAAATGCCCGCTCTAAACAAAGCCTCATCAACATATATATTCCCAAGCCCTACGAACTTTGTTTGATCAAGCAGCGCCACCTTAATTTTACGGTTGGTCTTAGATAGCTTTTCTTCCATATATTTTAATGAAAATTCTTTTGAAAATGGTTCTGGTCCTAATTGAGATAGGGGCAGGCTATTTTCTTCTTCACCTTTTTTAAATAAATGCATCGTTCCAAATTTCCGAACATCTCGATAGCGTAGTTCGGTTCCATCAGTAAAAGTGAACAATACATGTGTGTGTTTGTCGTAGGTTTCATCTTTATCGTAGAGGCCGTACCTGCCTTCCATACGCAAATGAGAAACCATAACATAATCATCTAAAATAAACTTTAAAAATTTACCTCTTCTGTCCACATCATGAATTGTCTGTCCACGTAGTGCATCACAGAACTGCTCTGGTTCTTCCGGTTTTTTGATGATTTTTGACCATAAAACCGTTACCTTTTCAATTGTTTTGCCATTTACAAGCTGGATTAACGTGCGACGAACAGTTTCGACCTCGGGTAACTCTGGCATATGATCACGTCCTTTTTCGTCTTACTTGGCATCATACCAAGTCTTACCGTATTCATAATCAACCTTTAAAGGTACTTTCAAGGAAATGGCATTTTCCATAACTTCAGGCACGATCTTCTTTAAAATCTCAATTTCTTCTTCTGGTGCTTCGAAGATCAATTCGTCATGAACTTGTAATAGCAACTTCGTTTGAAGCTTTTCTGCTTCTAATCTGTCCGCCATATCAATCATTGCTTTCTTGATGATATCAGCTGCACTTCCTTGAATTGGAGTATTCATTGCTGTTCTTTCAGCAAAGCTACGGACATTAAAGTTACGAGCAGTAATTTCAGGAATGTATCTTCTTCTATGTAGAAGTGTAGATACGTATCCTTTCTGTCTTACGTCTTCAACAATTTCTTCCATATATTCTTTAACACCTGGAAAGCTTGCAAAATACCGTTCAATAAAGTGGCCTGCTTCCTTCCGAGTGATTCCAAGATTCTGAGACAATCCGAAATCACTAATACCGTACACAATCCCGAAGTTTACAGCCTTTGCCTGACGACGCATATTGGAGGTTACTTCATCTTCTGTTACATGGAACACATCCATGGCGGTCTTTGTATGAACGTCAAGATCATTCGTAAAGGCACTAATCAGATTTTCATCATTAGCTATATGCGCTAATACCCTTAATTCAATTTGGGAATAGTCAGCGGCAAATATAAACCAATCCTTTTTTGAAGGGACGAAAGCTTGTCTGATCTTTCTTCCTTCTTCCAAGCGAATTGGAATGTTCTGTAGGTTCGGGTCTGTTGAACTTAGTCTTCCTGTTTGCGTTAAAGCTTGCTGGAAACGAGTATGAACCTTACAAGTATCTTCATGCACAACTTTTAATAAGCCTTCAATATAAGTTGATTGAAGCTTACCTATTTGACGATAATGCAAGATATATTCAATAATTTCATGTTCTTTAGACAGTTTCTCAAGGATATCAGCAGAAGTGGAATACCCCGTTTTTGTTTTCTTGTACACAGTTAGTTGAAGCTTTTCAAAGAGAATGACACCTAGCTGCTTAGGGGAATTAATATTAAACTCCTCACCAGCGAGTTCATAAATTTTTTGTTCTAGATCCTGAAGGTGTTCCTTTAACTCTTCTCCCATTCCTTTTAGACGTTCTACATCGACCTTTATCCCTATCGATTCCATGTCTGCAAGGATTAGGGATAATGGCATTTCCAAATCAGTAAAAAGCTCATACTGTTCATTTTCTTGAAGTTCGTGCAAGAATAAATCTTTTAATTTTTTAAGGCTAACTGCTTTTCTCACTAAGTGTTCAGAAAGAATTTCTTCGTTAGGAATGCTTTGTTTGGCTCCTTTTCCGTACACTGCTTCATCGGATTTTACATCTGTTATTCCCTTTAATTTTGCCACAGCCGCAACATCTTCAGTTGATTCAGACGGATTTAAAATATAAGATGCAATTAAACAATCAAAGTCAATTCCTTGTAGATTAATACCCTTCCATCTCAAAGCCACAATTGATTTTTTTGCATCAAAAACGATTTTCTTTTTCTCTTTATCGTTTGCCCACTGTTGAAAAGCCTCTGACTCGAGAGCTAGCATTGTTGGAATATAATAATTTCCATTCTCGTTTGAAATTGAAAATCCTTGGACGTCTGCCTTATGATAACTTTCATCAAGCACCTCCACGATTAATGAAGATTCAGCTGTTAGCACATCTTCTGTAATTTCATCGACGATTGTATAGGAAATCTTTTCTAAAGGCTTGTCCTCATCTGGCTCGCTACCCTCTACTTTATCAAGTAAGGAATTAAATCCAAGCTCTTTGAATAGTTTTGTGACTTTTTCTGCATCATAGCCGTTGTATTCCAGCTCAGGAATTCCAATTTCAATTGGGGCTTCACGATAGATAGTCGCAAGCTGCTTACTCATGATCGCTTGGTCTTTATTTTCCTCAAGTTTTTCTTTTAGCTTCTTCCCGCTCACCTTATCGATTGAGTCTAATAGTTCTTCTAATGTTTTGAACTCCTGCAATAATTTTAGGGCTGTTTTTTCACCGACACCAGGAACACCTGGAATGTTATCAGAGTTATCTCCCATTAGCCCTTTCATGTCAATTATTCGTTCAGGTGTAATCCCATACTTCTCTTTAATAAACTCAGGAGTGTAAGAATCTACATCTGTGATCCCTTTTTTCGTTATATCTACTGTAATATGCTCTGAGGCTAACTGTGTTAAGTCTTTATCACCTGTGATAACTTTAACCTCAAAGCCTTCTTTTTCAGCTTGAAGAGATAAAGTTCCGATTATATCATCGGCTTCATAGTTTTCTAACTCATATCTGGCAATCTTGTATGCATCTAGCAATTCGCGTAAAAATGGAAACTGTTCCGAAAGCTCAGGAGGAGTTTTTTGTCTGCCACCTTTATATTCGCTAAAAGTACTATGTCTAAAAGTTGTTTTTCCTGCATCAAAGGCTACTAATATATGTGTCGGTTTCTCCTGTTCTAAAATTCGATTTAAAATCATAGTAAAGCCATAAATGGCATTGGTATGTACACCTTTATCATTATTAAGAAGTGGTAGAGCAAAAAATGCACGATATGCGATACTATTTCCATCCACTAAGACAATCTTTTTATCCAAGAAAAATCCTTCCCTTCTATTACGGCATTCGGACCTTCCATGCACACATCCCTTAAATCATTAAAAATAGCCGTTATTTCCTACTGTTCATTTTATCATGTCATGAACAGAATGAAAAATAACGGCTACCTAATTAATTGTTATTCAGTATATCCCATTAACAATCTCGCATATGGAGAGTCCGCTGGTAAAATGATCACTGTTTCTCCATCAATTGTAGTCTTATAAGATTCTAATGTACGGAATAGGTTATAGAATTCCGGGTCCTTTGAGAAAGCCTCATTGTATATACGAGCCGCTTCTCCTTCCCCTTGGCTTCGAATAATTTCTGCTTCTGCCTGCGCTTTTGCAATAATTTCTTTTACTTCCCTGTCAGTTTCAGCTTCGATTTTGTTTTTCTCAGCATCTCCTTCAGAGAGATAATTTTGTGCTGTTGATTGACGCTCAGAAATCATTCTAGTATATACGGATTGTTCGTTTTCGGCTGGAAGATCTGTACGCTTCATCCGAATATCTGTTACAACAATTCCATATTTATCTTCCTCAAGGTTTTTATTTACAATTTCCGTAATCCGGTCATTAAGGCTACCACGTTCTGATTTCTCATCATTAATGATTTCATCATAATTCAATTGACCTAGCTCTGTTCGAATGGCAGAATAAACGAATTCATCGAGTTTTGCTTCGGCATTCACAACCGTTCTTGTTGTAGAAATCATTTGTTTTGGATCTTCAATACGCCAAATAGCGTAATTATCAATCATCATTCGCTTTTTATCTTTCGTATTGATTTCAGCCTCTTCAACATCATAAATCATTTGATATTTTGGTAATGTCTCAACAGACTGGATAAATGGAATTTTATAGGAAAGTCCAGGTGTTTCTATAATTCGGACAACTTCACCAAATTGGCGAACAACTTTGTATTCTCCTTCTCTTACAATGAAAATATTTATTATTACGATTCCAAGTAAGATGATAGCTATTAGGATGCCAATTCCACCCTTTGTATATTTGCTAAAATTATTGGAACCCTTTTTTTCGTTTAAATCCACAACGTTTTCACTCATTGGTTACCACTCCCTTCTGTTTCTACAGGAGGAACCTGCGTTTGGCTTCCAGCTTGTCGAATTGGCAAGTACTTCATTGTATTGCCATCATCCTTCATAATGTAAATCTCTGTATGTGGTAATACTTCATCTAATGTTTCAAGAACTAGACGTTTTCTAGTAATCTCTGGATTTTTCACATATTCGTTATATAAAGCATTAAATGTGGCAACATCCCCTCGAGCAATTTCGATACGTGCTGCTTTATCCCCATTAGCTCTAGAAATAAGAGCTTTTTCCTCACCTTTTGCTTCATTCATTTTTTGGTTACGGTATTTATTTGCTTCGTTTACTTTTGTATTTCTTGTTTCACGAGCATCTGTTACATTCGTAAATGCCTTACGAACTTCATCGTTTGGTAATTCAACATCCTGTAATTTAACAGCTGTTACTGAAATTCCAATATCATATTTCACTAAAAGATCTGCTAATAAATCTCTTACTTCAGCTTCAATTTCCGCCTTACCAGAAGTTAATGCATCATCAATTTTTGAACTTCCGATAATACTTCTTAAAGAAGCAGAAGTAGAATTATATAGGATTTGCTCAGGATCCTCAGAATTAAATAGGAATTTTGATGGATCTGTAATTTGCCATTGAACAACCATATCTGCTAAAACAATATTTTCGTCACCGGTGATCATTTTTGTATCCTTTGGCACGTCAGTGATTTCGCCATTCTTCTGATCATAGCCAAATTGTAAACTAAAAGTTGTTTTAGGCAGTTTCTCTACATCTTGAATTGGCCATGGCATTTTAAAATGAAGTCCTGGTTCTGTAATTCCTTCATCTGCTTTCCCAAAGGTTAATATAATTGCTTGCTCTGACTCATCAACAGTGTACCATGATGTAAAACCAACGACACCTAAAATCAAAACGAGCACACTTAGTCCAACAATCGTATATATTCGTTTTAAACTAACCATGCTTTCCCCCCTCAATTTATTGCTACATTGTTTTATACGAATATCATGTAAAAAGGTTTCAAAATTTATCAAAATACGCCTTGGCGTATTGCGCCCAGATTTTAGGCACACAGGAAGTGGGTCATAAAGAAGTTGCCACAGGAGGTTGCGTTTTTAGTCTTTGATCCTACTGCTCGAAAAGTTACCTTTGAAGATCTGTGGCATCCGCCGGAGGCTTTTTTACTTTATTCAGTCATTTACTGAATAAAGTAAAAAAAATGACAAGGATATTACGTCCTTGTCAAAAAAGTTTGGCCTTCTGAATGAAGGGGTTCTCATATACATCATACGGTTTGTATATTAAGAGAATGTTTTTCCAGTGTAAACATTTTGTAAATTAGGACTTCCTATACATTATATTTTCTTCTTTAAGCGAAATGTAAAAGTCGTTCCTTCCCCTACTTTACTGCTTACTTGTACAGCCCCTTCATGTGCCTCAATAATATGCTTAACAATTGCAAGACCTAAACCTGTTCCTCCAGAATTTCGGCTCCTTGCTTTATCGACGCGATAAAATCTCTCAAAAATACGCGGAAGTTCTTTTTCTTCTATTCCAATCCCCGTATCAATAATTTGAATTTGAACATAATCACTAAGGTTTGTTGCTTTTACCTCAACCTTAGCTCCATCCGGAGAGTAGGACAAACCATTATTAATCACATTGATGAAGACCTGCTTCAACCGATCCATATCTCCATCGATCACTGTTGATTCATCATCTAGTGTAAGCTCTAATTGGATCTCTCTTTCTACTGCTTTGGATTTAAGCATCTGTATACTATTTTCTAAGAGCTCTTTCACATTAACCTGTGAAAGATTAAGTGAAAAACCTTTGTTCTCTATTTTCGATAAATCTAATAAATCTTGAATGAGTAATTGGAGACGATGACTTTCTTCAAGGATAATGGTTAAAAATTGTTTTAAGACATTCCTGTCATTCATAGCACCGTCTAATAAAGTTTCCGAAAATCCTTTTATAGATGTAATAGGTGTACGAAGCTCATGGGATACATTTGCAACAAAATCCTTCCGCATCTGTTCAAGCCTTTTCAGGTTTGAAATATCGTGAAATACAAGAACAATTCCCTTCCATTCTACCTTCGCTCCTAAAACGGGTGCAGCGTATACTTCAAAGTCCTTTTGTTCATTTCCAATTAAGAGGTGGACTTGTCTTCGTAATTTTTGTTCGGTCATAAAAATCTCTTCGACTAGCTTTACAATTTCTTTGTGGGTAAGAGCTTCATAATAAAGTTGACCCAATAAATCATCTTGATCAACCTTGAAGATCTCATTTGTTGAGCGATTAACAATGCTTATATATCCTTTACTATCGATAAATAATAAGCCGCTCCCCATATTTTCAATCAGGGTATGTAATCGGTCATGCTGCATTTCATAGGATTTTGTCATTTCTTCAATATTTCTAGCAACGATATTGATGGACTTGCCTAGTAATCCAGCTGTACTTACCTCGTCTTCATATGTTCTAGCACGATAATCTCCTTTGGCCAATTCTTTGACCGCTTCTGTTGCTGAATCAATCGGTTTTGTATAGGTAGTCGTGATTCTTACAATAAGTGAAAGAATAATAATTAATGCGATACCTAGGCAAATTGCCAGAGCAATCCAGACCTGCTTAACTGTTTCTTCGATTGAGGTTCCATGCATTGCATTATTCGTGATAAGACTACTAATAAATTGCCCCAGCATAAAACCCATACAAAGAAAAACAATAATGATTAAAAAGATAATCGCAGTTAGAAGCCTCGAGTGAAACTTATTCATAAATTTTAGGCTCCTCGAGCTTATAGCCTAATCCCCTAACTGTTTTAATAATATTTGGCTTTTTAGATTCTTTTTCAATTTTCTCACGCAAATGACTTATATGAACATCTACAATTCTTGTGTCACCCGCAAAATCATAATTCCAAACCGCACTCAGGAGTTGGTCTCGTGTTAGTACTCGCCCCTTATTCTTTGCCAAATAGGCAAGAAGTTCAAATTCCTTAGGTGTTAAATCAAGCGCTTCTTCGTTAAAATAAGCCTCAAAATTTTCTGGTAAAATACGTAGTGGTCCTATTGTGATTTGCGGAGCTGAAGTATCATCTTGGCCTTTGACAATGTTTTTACTTGTTCTCCTTAGTATTGCTTTAACACGTGCCACAACTTCTCTTGGGCTAAATGGTTTAGTCATATAGTCATCTGCTCCAAGCTCTAAACCTAATACCTTATCAAATTCGTCATCCTTCGCGGTCAGCATTAAGATTGGGATATCTACTTTATTTAAACGAAGCTGCTTACATACTTCGATCCCATCTATCTTAGGCAGCATTAAGTCAAGGACAATAATTTGCGGTTTTTCCGCTAAGGCTTTTTTTAATCCTTCTTCTCCGTCCATTGCAGTAATAACCTCGTATCCCGCCTGTTGTAGGTTATACTGAAGTAATGTTATGATTGACTGTTCATCTTCCACAACCAATACTTTATTCTTCATTGTTTTCCTCCATAAAAAAAGATAAACCCCATCATTTTTCTATCTCTATATAAGATTATTATAGATTAACATTTCGATACTTACCACGAAAACAAAAAAAAGAGAGGCTAAGCTCTCTAAAAGTTCTCTAATATTTTTCCGTCCATTGGCGTTATTCGGTGTGGAGGACAGACTAAAAGTCTTCCTTCAATTGCCAATGATTCATCTTCGTCAAATGCCGTTACTGCTATTTCGACAGTATGGTCGTGAATATTAATTTTGGATACTTCAAATAAAAATTGAATAGTTGCATAGTGATAAAGTGGCTGCAAAAATTCAATTTCCTGTTTGAGAATATGACTTCCTGGCCCTGGTAAATACTTCGAAATCGCAGCTGTGATAATTCCAGTCAGCATGACAGTTGGAACAATCGGTTTCTTAAATGGAGTTTGGGATGCATAATCATGTTGAATATAAAGCGGATTCGCATCATTCGTCAAACCTAAGTATAAAAGCAGATCTTTATCTTCAATTTTTTCAGTTAGTGATAGCTTTTCACCAACTGACATTTCCTCAATCTTTCTACCTAGTTTTCGCTTTTTCCCTAATAGCATGAAAAAGGTTACACCTCCATAGAAATTAAATAGAATATGTACAAAAAATTCGGGGGTTAACCCCGAATTTTTTTCGTTAACTAATTATTAGACTAGGATATTCATTACATTTTTAACAGAATCAGCGGATTTGGCAAGTTCAGCTTTTTCTTGTTCTGTAAGGTCTAGCTCAATGATTTTCTCAATACCATTTGCACCTAAAATAGTAGGGACCCCAAGGTAAATTCCGCTGAATCCATATTCACCTTCAAGATATGCAATGGCTGGAAGGACACGTCGTTGGTCTTTTAAGATGGCTTCAACCATTTCCACCAAGGAAGCCGCCGGTGCATAATAAGCACTTCCGTTGCCGAGGAGGTTGACAATTTCACCGCCACCTTTACGTGTACGTTCAACGATAGCATCTAAACGATCTTTTGAAATTAAAGTTTCTAGTGGGATTCCTCCAGCATAGGAGTAACGAACAAGTGGAACCATGTCGTCACCATGACCACCAAGGACAAAACCAGTGATATCTTTTACAGATAAATTTAGTTCTTGGGCAATGAATGTACGGAATCTTGCAGTGTCAAGTACGCCTGATTGCCCTATGACACGATTTTTTGGAAATCCTGATTCCTTAAACACAGTATAAGTCATAGCGTCAACTGGGTTTGTTAAGACAATGATATAGCTATTTGGAGAATGTTTTGCAATTTCCTGAGCGACACTTTTCATGATTTTTTGATTTGTTTGAACTAGGTCATCACGGCTCATACCAGGTTTCCGAGCAATTCCCGCTGTAATCACAACGATATCTGAATCTGCTGTATCCTCGTAATTTGCAGTGCCAGTAATATTTGCATCAAACCCTTGGACAGGACTAGCTTCCAACATATCGAGAGCTTTCCCTTTTGTTGGATTTTCCATTTGTGGGATATCAACTAAAACGACATCTCCTAATTCCTTTTGCGCAAGTAAGAAAGCGGTTGTTGCACCAGTAAAACCACTACCAATTACAGAGACTTTTTTTCGTTTAAATTGACTCATTTTAAATCCTCCCTATTCACATATACAAATAACTACCCTAAGAGGATGTTCAAAAAGTGCAGTGAATATGATGCATCGAATTTCTCTGTTGGCTTGTTTGGCGTTCCTCACGTATTAACTGCTCGGGAGCTTGCGTCGCCTTGAAATTCTCCGCCTCTTCATCCTCCTTTTTGAACTCCACACTATTAGGGTAGTTACTTGTTCTATGATTAGCCTAAGTTTTTGATTAGTTCATTAGCGAACTCTGAACATTTTACTTCTGTAGCGCCTTCCATTAGACGAGCGAAGTCATATGTTACAACCTTAGATTCAATTGTTTTTTCCATTGAATTCATAATTAGAGTTGCTGCTTCATTCCAACCAAGGTGTTCAAGCATTAATACACCTGATAATAGTACAGAAGAAGGGTTAACTTTATCTAAACCAGCATATTTTGGTGCAGTTCCGTGTGTTGCTTCGAAAATTGCATGGCCAGTTTCATAGTTAATATTTGCTCCTGGTGCGATTCCGATACCACCAACTTGTGCAGCTAGAGCATCAGAAATGTAGTCACCATTTAAGTTCATTGTAGCAACAACATCGAACTCACGCGGACGAGTTAGGATTTGTTGTAAGAAGATATCAGCGATTGAATCTTTTACAATGATCTTACCTGCAGCCTCAGCATCAGCTTGTGCTTTATTTGCAGCATCTTTACCTTCCTCTTCAACGATGCGGTCATATTGAGCCCAAGTGAATACTTTATCGCCAAACTCTTGTTCAGCTAGTTCATAGCCCCAATTTTTGAAAGCTCCTTCTGTAAACTTCATGATATTACCTTTATGAACAAGTGTTACAGATTTACGGCCTTGTTCAATAGCGTAGTTGATAGCAGCACGAACTAGACGCTTTGTTCCTTCTTCAGAAACTGGCTTGATACCGATACCAGAAGTTTCTGGGAAACGGATTTTATTTACACCTAGTTCATTTTGTAGGAAGTTGATAAGCTTTTGAACTCCTTCAGAACCTTGTGCATATTCGATTCCAGCGTAAATATCTTCTGTATTTTCACGGAAGATAACCATATCTGTGTCTTCTGGACGCTTAACTGGTGAAGGTACACCTGTAAAATAACGTACTGGGCGAAGACAAGTAAATAGATCTAATTCTTGACGTAATGCAACGTTTAATGAACGAATACCGCCACCAACTGGTGTAGTAAGAGGTCCTTTAATCGCAATTATGTACTCACGAATAAGATCTAATGTTTCTTCTGGTAACCATTCACCAGTTTGGTTAAAAGCTTTTTCCCCTGCTAATACTTCTTTCCAAACAATTGATTTTTCGCCGTTGTATGCTTTTTCAACAGCTGCTTCTAATACACGTGACGCTGCTGCCCAAATATCTGGACCAGTTCCATCACCTTCAATAAAAGGAATAATTGGATTGTTTGGTACGTTAAGTACACCATTTGATACTGTAATTTTTTCTCCTGCCACTAGTATTACCTCCTAAAGTTCTTAAGAAGTATTTCGGGGAAAAAATTCCCCTGAAATACTTCAACCTATTAATATATATATTGTTAGATTTATTAACCTCTTTGTTCCATCGGAACGTATGTCTGCATTCCTGGACCAGTATATTCAGCACGTGGACGGATTAAACGGTTGTTATCATATTGCTCTAGAATATGAGCTAACCATCCAGAAACACGACTTACTGCAAAGATTGGAGTAAATAAATCATGATCAATACCTAAGCTATGGTATACAGATGCTGAATAGAAGTCAACATTTGGTGGTAAAGGTTTTGCACTTGTAACAATTTCTTCAATCTTTGTTGACATCTCATACCATTTTGGTTCGCCAGTAATCCCTGTTAACTTTTGAGACATTGCCTTTAAGTGCTTTGCACGTGGGTCGCCTTTACGGTACACTCTATGACCAAACCCCATGATTTTTTCTTTGTTAGCTAATTTTGTATTAATATAATTCTCTACATTTTCAACTTCACCAATTTCAGTAAGCATCTTCATTACAGCTTCATTAGCTCCACCGTGAAGCGGACCCTTTAAAGCTCCAATTGCAGCAGTAATACCTGAATAAACATCAGATAGAGTTGCAACACAAACACGTGCTGTAAATGTAGATGCATTGAGTTCATGGTCAGCATGAAGTACTAATGCTTTATTGAATGCCTCTACTGCAATTTCGCTTGGTTCTTGCCCGCTAAGCATATATAAGAAGTTTGCTGCGAAGCTTAGATCTGTGCGTGGAGCAACTGGCTCTAATCCTTTACGAACACGAGAAAAAGCGGTAACAATTGTAGGTAATTTTGCTTGTAGGCGGATTGCCTTTTGATAATTAGCTTCTGGTTCCATTACATCTGCTTCTTCATCATATAGTCCTAATAGTGAAACAGCTGAGCGAAGTGCCCCCATTGGATGAACCTTATCAATTGGGTAAGTTTTGAAATGATTGATTAATTCTTGAGGTAAACTCGCATTTTCAGCAAGTTGCTGTTTTAATTCAGCTAACTCCTCTTTATTTGGAAGTTTGCGATGCCATAATAGGTAGATAACTTCTTCAAAACTAGCATTTTCAGCTAAATCATCAATATTGAATCCTGCATACGTTAAAGTGTCATCAATAATTGAACTGACAGAAGATGTTGTAGCTACAATTCCTTCAAGCCCCTTTGTTGCTGTCATATGACCCTCTCCTTTTTTTTATTCCCCTAATCATTTTATAAGGTAAATTGAGCGCACGCTCAAAAACAAAACACATTATCACATCGTTATTTATGCTTTCAACATTGTAATCTAGTGAAGTAAATGCTTTCATTTTTGAAAAAACGCTCATCGTCACAAATATCAATATAATATTGATCGTGACAATAAAAGTTGTTTATGCAAGTGAAAGCGAATCAATAAATATGTAGGAAATAAATAACCTTGACTCTATTATAATAAATAATCAGACTTTTGTGAATCAAAAGCGACAAATTTCCCCTAATAAATTATTATTACACAAAAACATTTTTACGAATAGTTTTGATTTTTCCAGTTAACAGAGCCGTTTACTAGATTTAAAATCATTTAATATGGCTTATTTTGTATTTTGCACTTTAAATTTTTCACTTGCTCATAACGTATGATATCATAAATAAAATTTTTTCTCCATAATTGGAAACTTTATATTTCATTTCTTCGTAATACTTTTAAAGTAATCAAAGAGATTGTAAAATAAAAATATGCAAGAAATTCCTAGGGAGGAAAAAGTTTGAACATTAATTATGTGTATGGTTTTCTTCGATTTTTATTGGTTGTTGCATTAATTGTGATAGGTTTCATCTTGTTCTATTTTCTATTTAGACTTACATATCCGTTTATTTTTGCCTTAATCATTGCATTCCTTATTAATCCACTTGTCAATTTTTTGGAGCGTAAAGCCAGGATACCACGTGGGTTATCGGTATTTATAGGGATTTTGCTTGTATTTGGCATTGTAACAGGTTTACTTACATTATTAATAGCAGAGATTATCTCAGGTGCAAACTATTTAGCAAAAGAAGTACCACAGCATTTTGAAAACCTAGTTGTTTATTTCGAAAATTTAATAGTTGGTCAGATTATTCCTTTCTATGAAAGAATAACGAGTATGTTTGATAATTTGGACCAAGGCCAACAACAAACGATTATGGATAATGTCACAAATGTTGGTACAACTATTGCGACAAATGTTGGAGAATTTGTTAAAGCGTTTTTAGAAAATATTCCAAAGTTCCTCGGATGGCTACCAAATGCAGCAACAGTGATTGTTTTCTCTCTATTAGCCACATTTTTTATTAGTAAAGACTGGAATAAGTTTGTGATTATGGGCCGAAGATTTATTCCAACAAAAGCTCGCACAAGTGGTAAGTCCGTATTTATTGAATTGAAAAAAGCATTATTTGGTTTTATCAAAGCACAAGCAACATTGATTTCCATCACAGCAGGGATCGTATTAGTTGGCCTGTTAATATTACGAGTTGACTATGCAATCACAATTGCGTTATTAATTGGAATCGTTGATCTACTTCCGTATTTGGGAACTGGACTTGTGTTCGTACCATGGATAATTTATTCGGCTTTCAGTGGGAATCTAGCATTTGCAATAGGGCTTGGTATATTATACCTTGTTGTAATTGTACAACGCCAGGTAATGGAGCCTAAGATTATCTCTTCTAGTATTGGATTAGATCCATTGGCAACATTAATATCACTGTTCGTTGGATTTCAATTATTTGGATTCGTTGGGTTAATTATTGGACCCGTCACGTTAGTAATCATTAGAACTTTATATACTACAGGTGTATTTCGAGATGTATGGGGATTTATTATTGGAAAAGAAACATAAATAAAGCCATTGCTTCGCAATGGCTTTATTTTTTTACCAACGACGAATAACTGTGAAATTACCTCTCTCCATTCTTCGTCTTATCCAGTTAGCAATAATCGGTTTTATCAGATTTCTAGTTGCAGGAATAAGTAAGAAAAAACCAGTAAGATCAGAAATATAACCAGGACTTAAAAGCAATACTGCCCCGATCAAGATGCAAATTCCATCCATAATGGCTTCACCAGGGACCTGTCCATAATTCATTTGCTGTTGAGCGCGGTGAAGTGTATCAATTCCTTGTTTTTTCGCTAACCACGCCCCCATTACACCCGTAAGAACAATCAACAACAGAGTAATTGGAATTCCAAGTGTTTTACCTGAGAATATAAGGACACTTATTTCTAATGCCGGTACGATAATAATCAATGCTAGTAAAATTCTCATATTGTCCTCCTTAGATGAAGGCTTTTCTTATATTATACGTTTCCTTTACAAATATGAGTAGTAAAACCTAAAGAAAACTGCATGCGGATTTGAAGAGGAACATCGACTAACTATTACCAAGTCCTATGCATGTACGACAAGTACAATTCAATCCAACTGTATGGTTGCTCTTTGACCTTTTGGATTGACTTGTGACATCGAGGGGCTAAGCGCAGGAACTAGACATCAAAAAAAGAGAAGGTTTCCCTTCTCCTTTTTATAAAACATTTGCATGTCCTTCGTAAATCACTCCACGAGATGAATCAACAGTAATATCTTGTCCATCTTTTAAAAGTGTTGTTGCATTTTCTACACCAACAATCACAGGAATTCCGATACTTAATCCTACTACAGCTGCATGGCTAGTAAGACCGCCTTCTTCCGTAATCAAAGCAGATGCCTGTTCCACGTATTTTACCAAATCACGATCTGTTGCAGTTGTGACTAGAACTGCACCGTCATACATTTTTGCTTCTGCTTCCTCAGGAGAGTTTGCTACAACTACTTTACCAAAAGCAGATTTTCTTCCAATACCTTGTCCATTTGCAAGGGTATTACCAACAACATGAATCTTCATAATGTTTGTAGTTCCGCACTCACCAACTGGTACACCTGCAGTTATCACTACCAAATCCCCAGGTTTAATAATTCCAGTATTTAATGCACTTTCAACTGAGTTGTCAAGCATTTCATCTGTTGATTTAGCTACATTACCTGTTTGCGGGTACACACCCCAAACAAGAGAAAGCTTTCTAGTTGTTGATTCGTTGGAAGTAACGGCAATGATCGGAGCCTTCGGACGATATTTTGAAATCATTCTTGCAGTATGACCACTTTCTGTAGGCGTCACGATTGCAGATACGTCCAAATTAAGCGCTGTATGGGCAACTGATTGTCCAATTGCATCTGTAATTGTGATTCCTGAGATTTTACTTCGTTGTGATAAAATTTCACGATGTACTAAAGCACTTTCTGCACGAGACGCAATATTATGCATCGTTTGTACTGCCTCAACTGGGTATGAACCTGCAGCAGTTTCACCTGAAAGCATAATCGCATCTGTACCATCAAAAATAGCGTTCGCAACGTCACTTGCTTCTGCACGAGTCGGTCTAGGATTTCGTTGCATAGAGTCTAACATTTGTGTCGCTGTAATAACTGGTTTTCCAAGGGCATTACATTTCTTAATTAATGTCTTTTGCACTAGTGGTACTTCTTCAGCAGGAATTTCAACACCTAAGTCACCACGAGCAACCATTAATCCATCAGATACTTCAAGTATCTCATCGATGTTATCTACACCCTCTTGGTTTTCAATTTTAGGAATAATTTGTATAGCTTCCCCATTATTTTCTTCAAGCAATTCTCTGATTTCTAATACGTCAGAAGCACGACGAACGAAAGAAGCAGCAATATAATCGACATCTTGTTGGATACCGAATATGATATCTTTTGCGTCTTTTTCAGTGATACCAGGTAAATTTACACGAACCCCAGGTACGTTAACACCTTTTTTATTTTTTAATGTTCCACTATTTAATACTTTTGTTAGAATCTCACGCTTTTGTTGATTAATTTCTAATACTTCTAATCCGATTAATCCATCATCTAATAGAATTCTGGAGCCAGGATGAACGTCTTCAATTAAGCCCGGATATGTAATTGAGAATTTTTCCGGTGTACCGACAACTTCTTCCATTGAAAGAGTAATAGTTGAACCTTCAACTAATTCAATCGCACCATTTTCCATTGTATTAGTGCGAATTTCTGGTCCTTTAGTATCTAGTAGGATCGCAATGTTTTTGCCAGTGATTTTGGCAGCTTCACGAATGTTTTTAATACGTGCGCCATGCTCTTCAAAGTCACCATGCGAAAAATTAAGTCTAGCTACATTCATTCCTGCATTCGCTAAAGCAACAAGTTTTTCAATACTTTCACTGGCAGGTCCTATTGTACAAACTATTTTTGTTTTTCTCATTACATTTTCCTCCTCTATAATCGCTTTATATCAGCGATTAGCAACACTTCTATAAGAATTTTACTCAAATGTATTTTAAATGGATAGCTCTTGGGATAGGTCATACATCTTCTTATCAACTGTATGTTTACGGTCTAAAATTTCCATAATATCATGGTCAACTAAATTGTTTTGTTGAATCCCCACAGCTCGTCCACCTTTTCCTTCAAGCAACAATTCAACAGCCTTTGCACCTAGACGACTTGCCAATACTCTGTCTGATGCAGTTGGAGAACCACCACGTTGAATATGTCCAAGGACACTCACTCTAGTTTCAAAGTTTGTAGCTTCTTGAATCTTATTACCAATTTCAACACCACTACCTACACCCTCGGCTACGACAATAATACTATGCTTCTTCCCACGTTCATGGCCACGGTTAAGCTTAGCGATAACTTCATCCATGTCGTGATCTGCTTCTGGAATAATGATTGTTTCAGCACCACCAGCTAATCCCGCCCATAATGCAAGGTCACCAGCATGTCTACCCATAACTTCAATTACATATGTACGCTCATGTGAAGTTGCTGTATCTCTTATTTTATCTATAGCATCAATTACTGTATTTAGCGCTGTATCAAAACCAATCGTAAAATCAGTACCTGGGATATCATTGTCAATTGTACCTGGAACACCAACGCAAGGGAAACCAAGTTCAGTTAGTTTTTGGGCACCACGGTAAGAGCCGTCACCACCGATAACAACTAAGCCTTCTATTCCTAACTTTTTTAATTGCTCAATACCTTTTTTACGACCTTCTTCTGTTTTGAATTCCTCACATCGAGCAGTATAAAGCATTGTACCACCGCGATGAATGATATCTCCAACAGATCCAATCTCTAATTGTTTTATCTGTCCACTTATTAGTCCAGAATATCCTTGATAAACTCCATATACTTCAACATCGTGATAGATTGCTTTACGTACAACAGCACGAATCGCAGCATTCATTCCTGGTGAATCCCCACCACTAGTTAAAACACCTATTCTCTTCATTTTTCCACCTCTATGTAAAAAATAATCTAAAAATAATCATAAATCACGAATTGTGATTATTCGCTTTTACTATTTTGTGCAATATGTATAAAATAACACTAATATATAAGTAAAACAACTAAGATAATGTAATAAATACAGAAAAAATTGTGAAATTGTGTAGAAAAATCGAGAATTAAATAGAATACTATGTAGGGGGAATTTTGAATACTGTGTATATTTTAAAATCAGTTGAATATCACTTTCCGATTTCGAAGAATTTCGATTTATTCAATCGTTTTCTAATTATGCGGAAACAAAGTAAAACGTGCCCTAAACATTTCGTTAGATGCACGTCCACTTTATTACTGAACTCCGATAAACTCTTCTTCAGCTATTGTAAATTGGCCTATCTTTTTATATTTTTGATAGCGTTGCTGAACTAACTCATCTTTGTTTAATTTGCGTAATTCTTTTAATGATTGTAAGAGAACGGTATCGATGGAAGCTGCTTGTTCTGCAACATCCTTATGAGCTCCACCTCTTACTTCCGGGATGATTTCATCTACAACCCCTAGTTCTTTTAAGTCTGGCGCTGTTATTTTCATAGACTCTGCAGCTTTTTTAGCAAGTCCTGCATCTTTCCAAAGTAGTGCAGCAGCACCCTCAGGAGAAATAACCGAATAGGTTGAGTTTTCGAGCATATGAATTTGATTTCCTACACCTAATGCTAGTGCTCCACCACTTCCACCTTCACCAATTACAATACATATAACAGGAACCGTTAAGCCTGCCATTTCAAAAATATTTTTTGCAATAGCTTCACTTTGACCACGTTCTTCGGCTGCTTTGCCTGGATATGCGCCCTTCGTATCAATGAAACATATGATTGGACGACCAAATTTTTCAGCCTGCTTCATTAAACGTAGTGCTTTACGATATCCTTCTGGGTGTGGCATTCCAAAATTTCTTCTAATATTTTCCTTTGTATCTTTACCTCGCTGGTGTCCAATTACAGTTACAGGTAAACCGTGGTACTTGGCAATACCACCTACTATAGCAGCATCATCTCCATAGTAACGGTCACCATGACACTCGAAAAAATTTGTAAAAATGCGTTCAATATAATCAAGGGTAGTCGGTCTTTCTGGATGACGGGCAATTTGAACGCGGTCCCATGGTTTTAAATGACTATAAATTTCATTCTCCAGTTTTTGAAGTCTTGTTTCTAGTTTTGAGATTTCATCTGTTAGATCCATATTCGAATCGCTTGTAAATTCTTTTAACTCAGTAATCTTTTTCTTTAATTCTACAACTGGTTTCTCAAACTCTAGTTCACCTACCAATTAACCGCACCCCCGTTCATATGAATATCAACAATATTTGCTAATGTATCTTTTAAATCCTGACGATGAATAACAGCATCCAGTTGACCATGTTTTAATAAGAACTCAGCTGTTTGGAAGTCTTCTGGGAGTTCTTCGCGAATTGTTTGTTCAATGATTCTTCTACCTGCAAATCCAATTAAGGCACCAGGTTCTGCGAAATTAAAATCACCTAATGATGCAAAGCTTGCAGATACACCACCCGTTGTTGGGTGTGTCATGACTGAAACAATGAGGCCACCTTGATCACTAAATAGTTTTAATGCGGAACTTGTTTTAGCCATTTGCATTAGGCTTAGAACACCTTCTTGCATTCTTGCACCGCCAGAAGCTGTGAAAATAAGAAATGGAACCTTCAATTCCATCGCCTTTTCAACTGCCCTAGTAATCTTCTCACCAACAACAGAACCCATACTTCCCATACGGAAGCTTGAATCCATGATTGCCAAAACGATACGATTTCCTTCAATAGTACCTTCACCGGTTACCACGGCTTCATTAATACCTGTCTTATCTTGGTCCTTTTTCAGTTTTCCAAGATAATCAGGAAAGTCTAGCGGATTTTCAGAAACCATTTCTTTATCAAGTTCGATAAAAGATCCTTCATCAAGTAAGCTATCGATTCTTTCATAAGCAGTCATTTGATAGTGATAGTCACAGTTCATACAAATTTTATCGTTTTTCATTAATTCTTTCGTGTACATTATTTTTTTACAATTTGGACATTTGCTCATAATACCCTCTGGAACATCTTGTCTAGCTTGTTCCGAAGGAATTGAAGCATATTTTTTCTTTTTTACAAAAAAGTCTTTTAGCAAAAAGGAACCTCCTCACACTTTCAATGGAATAGCTTTTTCGACTTAGTTTATCTGCTTATATTAAGACAAAAAGTTGTGTAACGAAAAAAAGGAAAATCTTATATCTTCCTTCGTTGCCAAAAAAGCATGTACTTATACTTTACTGAATGTCTTCTTTATTTTTTGTAGGAATATGTCAACAAAAACACGACAAATTCCTACAAATGAGAGTGTTCAAAAAGAAGGATGAAAAGGACCACGTCGACAAGAACGCCACAGCCTCATGTCTTGTCGACACTAGCACAGCCTGTGCGTCGAAATTTCAAGGCGGCGCAACTTTGAGTACCGGAGCGAGGCAACTGCTTGAGTTAACTCCTTTGCAGCCTTGCGCTGAGGCATTGACATCTTGAATAATCTAATAGACGCAAGTGTATAACCAGGTTATTCACAATGTACTTGGAGCAGTTTACGCAGAAATTCGACGTATCATTTTCACCGGACTTTTTGAACATCCTCTACAATTTTATTTTTTCATAGGCAGATAGAGCTCTTGCCACATCTTTTTCACGTAGTCCAGTTACTAACTCTTCAAAGCCTTCTTTGTTTATTACATGAGTCTGTTCCTCATAAATAAACTTAACATATTCATATATGACGACCCATATTCGTAGTAATAATCGATTATTCGTCGCTTCTACAATAGATTTAAAAAGGAATTCCTCTGGGTCCTCAGTATCCCAAAGCTTTTCTTCCAACTCTGTAAGCATCTCTTCGTTCATCTTAGGACATGCTATTTCGATACAAGATTTTTCAAGAGTTTGTTTTGTTTCAAGGAGATCACCCTTTGTTTTATCTCCTTGAATTATGAAGGTACCTAATAAATGAATCAGTTGATGATCACCGAAATCTTTTAAAAAAGTACCTTCACCTCTTCTTGTCTCTATGAGGCCTAATAATTCTAATGACCTTAGTGCTTCCCGAACAGAGGAACGACCTACATTTAGACGCTCGGAAAGTTCCCGCTCAGACGGAATTTTATCACCAGCGGAAAGTCCATCATCTTGAATGATGGACCTAATTTCCTTAACAATTTCAATGTAAACCTTAGAGTTAGGAGATGTCACATTAACCTCTTCCAATCCATTATTCAATGATTGCTAAACGACGTGTCTTCTCTGCAACTTCCTCTGGATTTACAGTAATTCTAGCTACACCTGTCTCCATTGCCGCCTTAGCCACACTTGCTGCAACAGCAGGTGCCACACGTGGGTCAAAAGGTGCAGGGATTACATAATCTGAACGTAGTTCTTCAGAGCTTACCAATGCTGCAATTGCTTCTACAGCCGCAATCTTCATTTGTTCATTTATATGAGTTGCTCTAGCATCTAAAGCTCCTCTAAAAATTCCTGGAAATGCGAGAACATTGTTTACTTGGTTTGGAAAATCTGATCTTCCTGTACCAACAACTTTAGCACCCGCTTCTAATGCTTGATCCGGCATAATTTCAGGATTAGGATTCGCCATAGCAAATATAATTGGGTCCTGATTCATCGTTTTTACCATATCAGTTGTTAGTGCTCCTGCAACAGACACTCCAATAAAGACATCAGCATCCGCAAGGACATCTGCAAGAGTGCCTTCTAGACGGTTACGATTTGTATATTTCGCTACTTCTGCTTTTACGTTATTCATTCCATAGGTACGCCCTTCATAAATAGCACCCCTAGAGTCACACATGATGATATCGCGGACTCCATAGCGATATAAAAGCTTAATAATTGCAATGCCTGCAGCACCTGCTCCATTTGCAACAACTTTTATTTCTGACATTTTCTTGCCCACCAGCTTTAATGCATTCACTAATCCCGCTACTGTAACAATTGCGGTTCCGTGTTGATCATCATGAAAAACTGGTATATTCGCTTCTTTCTTAAGACGCTCTTCTATCACAAAGCAATTCGGAGCTGCAATATCCTCTAGGTTGACTCCACCAAAAGTAGGCTCTAATAGTTTGACTGTTTCCACAATCTTGTCAACATCTGTTGTGTTTAAGCAAATTGGAAATGCATCTACTCCTGCAAAGCTCTTAAATAGCACAGCCTTTCCTTCCATTACAGGAAGAGAAGCTTCTGGACCTATGTTACCTAATCCAAGTACGGCAGTCCCATCAGATACTACCGCTACCATATTCCCCTTCATCGTGTATTCATACACTTTAGACTTATCGTCATAAATAGCTTTACATGGTTCAGCTACTCCCGGTGAATAAGCTAAACTTAAATCCTTCGCATTTCTTACTGGTATTTTTGACTTTGATTCAAGCTTACCCTTATGAATTTGATGAATATGTAGAGCTTCTTCTCTTAGAGTCATTTCCATATTTCACTCCTTGTTATAAAGACAACTTGGTAGTAGCAATTTTCCCACCAGTTGTTTGTCATATTAATTAGGTAGTTAAATCTTGTCCAACATATTATGAATAAAGCTGGTAAAATAGAATTTTCTAATTAATCAAAAATAAGTGGTATGGCCACTTCGCTTTTCTATTACAATATAACATAATTGCTGGTCATGTAAAGTGGTTTATTAGTGAATCACCACATTTTGAGGTCCCATCAATTCTCTTAATTCGGATAAAAATTCTTGATTAGGAGTAACCCATAGTTCTTGTTGAAGCTGCATTGTTTTTTGCGTTTCTTCATAATACAAGACCACTGGGGTATCCCCAGGAAATTGCTTTAATAATTTTTTTAAGTGTACTAGTACTTGAGCTGCTTGAACCTTTTTTTCCATTCTGACAAAAAGTTTCTTTTCATCTTCCGGCATCTCGATTTTATCGGGTAAGGCCCCAACTTGATTAATAATCAGTTGTGGTTGATTATTTCGACTATCAAGCTTACCCTTTAGTAAAACTAACGCATCATTTTTTAAAAGCTTTGCCGACTGTGTGTAGGTTCTTGGAAATGCAACTCCTTCTAATTCACCGCTTTCATCACTAACCGTCAAAAAGGCCATTACCTCGCCTTTTTTTGTACGAATCGTTCTTTCTTTTGTAATGAATCCACCTATCACAACATTTTGATGTAGATAATGTGAAGCTTCCGAAATCGAGATTGCTCCGTGCTTCTTTAGATAAGCCGAATAACTACTGATTGGATGACTTGATAAGTAGAAACCTAGTGCATCCTTTTCAAAGCGCAGTTTTTCCATTTCCTTAAAAGGTTCAACCTCTACATATTTAGGTTTAAGTCCAAAATCATCTTCAAAAAACATTTCGACTTGATTCTCATCATTTTTTGGTCGTACGAGTTCAGCATGTTCTATCGCAACATCCAAAGTTGCTAATAGAGTCGCTCGGTGTTCCCCGAATTCATCAAAGGCTCCTGAAGAAATTAGCGCTTCTATTGTACGACGATTAATACTCCTCATCGATGTTCTGACACAGAAATCAAAGAGGTCTGAATAAGGCTTAACTTTTCTCGTCTCAATAATTTCCTTTAAGGCTGCAACCCCTACACTCTTAATTCCCGCCAAACTAAAACGGATTGCTTTTTTCTCTACATTAAAAGGATAATAGCTTTTATTAATAGATGGGGGCAAAATGGAAATCCCCATTTGTTTGGATTCTCGTATATATTGCCCAAGCTTGTCATCATTACCTACTACACTTGTAAGTAATGAAGCCATAAAATAGAGCGGATAGTTTGCTTTTAAATAGGCAAGCTGATAAGCAATCATACTGTAAGCAACAGCATGGCTTCGGTTAAACCCATAATTAGCAAACCGAACGATTAAGTCATAAATTTCGTTTGCTGTTTGTTCGGTGTATCCTTTTTTTAAACTACCTTGCACAAAATGTTGTCTTTCTTTATCTAGTACTTCTTTTTTCTTTTTACTTACGGCCCTTCTCAATAAATCAGCCTCTCCAAGACTAAAACCAGCCATTGTAGAAGCAATCTGCATAATTTGCTCTTGATACACAATCACGCCATATGTCTTCTCAAGTATGGGTTCAAGGTCTGGGTGCGGATATTGAACCGGTTCCTTTTTATGTTTCCTAGCAATATAGAGCGGAATATTTTCCATTGGGCCCGGCCGATATAGTGCGTTTACAGCAACAATATCCTCTAATTCGCTTGGCTTAAGCCTTACGAGAACACTGCGCATTCCACTTGACTCGAGTTGGAATACCCCCGTTGTATCTCCTTTACCTAACAATGCAAATGTTTTTTGATCATCCATTGCTATCTTAGAAAGATCCAATTTCTTTCCAGTTCCCCGTTGAATCAAGGAATGAATATTATCAATCAACGTTAAATTTCGTAGTCCTAGGAAGTCCATTTTTAAGAGGCCAATTTCTTCAAGCACTTCCATCGGAAATTGCGTTAAATAGATTTCGTTATGTCCATCTTGAATGGCAATTAATTCAGTTAATGGCTGTTCACTAATCACAACACCAGCCGCATGTGTAGAAGTATGTCTAGGAAGACCTTCAATTTTTTTTGCTGTTTCAAAGATTTTCCGTCCAATTTCGATATTTTGAATATAGTCCCGTAATCCCTGTGATTCCTCGTATGCTTGCTGTAGGGTAATTCCGAGCTTACTGGGAACTTGTTTGGCAAGAAAATCTGCCTCCTTAGGAGAGATACCCATTACTCTTCCAACATCACGTAATGCAGCTCTTGCAGCTAAAGTTCCAAACGTGATAATTTGGGCAACATGAAGTCTGCCGTATTTTTTTGAAACATACTCAATCATTTCATCTCGTCGATTATCAGGAAAGTCTATATCAATATCAGGCATAGAGATTCGTTCTGGGTTTAAAAATCGTTCAAATAATAATTGATGTTCGAGTGGATCAACGTCAGTGATATGCAAAACATATGCCACCAAAGAACCTGCAGCAGAACCCCTTCCTGGACCCGTCACTATTCCTTTCTCATGAGCATACTTCATAAAATCCCAAACAATTAAGAAATAATCACTAAAATTCATTTTTCGGATTACTTGAAGTTCATATTGAAGTCTTTCAAACTGTTCATCCGTAGGATCGTGATATCTTTCATGCAATCCTTTTAAACATATTCGTGATAAATAATCCTCTGCAGATTCTTGATTTGGTACTGGATATTTGGGTAATGCAAATTTCCCTAATTCTATATCCACATTACATCGCTCAGCAATCCGCAATGTATTTTCAAGAACCTCTGGAGTATCAGAAAAAAGCTCACTCATCTGTGACGGACTCTTTAAATAATATTCGTTGCTTGGAAAAACAACTCGATTTTCATCTGATAGTTTTGTATTGTTTTTAATCGACAATAAGCATTCATGAGCAAATGAATCTTCTTGATCTATGTATTGAACCTGGTTTGTAGCAACTAATGGGACTTTTAGTTCTGTTCCAATTTGGAATAGTTTATTATTGACCTGTACATTCTCTCGCAAGTTATGATTTTGAACGGCTAAGTAAAAACTATCCGGTTCAAAAATTTGTTTATAAGAATTTGCTCGTCGAATGGCTTCTTCATAATTTCCATCCTTAATACTTCGTTCAATGTCTCCTTCACGACCAGGAGAAATCCCAATGATTCCTTCTCGATATTGCGAAAGCCACCTTCTTGGGATTCCAACCTTTGACCTTGTCTGAATAGCACTGCTAATTTTTAATAGATTTTGATAACCTTTATTATTCTTTGCAAGTAATACAACCGGATAAGCCATTTCATGACCTTGTTCCTCTTCTGATAACACCGAAGCCGTCATGCCAATAATCGGCTTAATACCATGTTTCCTGCAATGCTTATAAAAGGCTATCGCCCCATACATTATGTTTTCATCGGTTAATGCCAATGCTTTAAACCCTAAGCTGCTCGCTTTTTCAACCAAGGCTTCAACTTTTGCAGCACTTGATAACAGGCTATACGCACTTTGAACCTGAAGATGAACAAAAGGCAATCAAATCACACCTTTTTCATATAATTAATTTCTTCGTCCCACCTATTTGATATTTCAATTATAGACCTATTTATGAAACAAGCAAAACAAAACTCATAGAATGGATTGTTTGTCCATATACATGTATTAAAAGCTTCCGCAACTACAATTATTTAAAAGAAGGTGTCCATATGGAAGTAAAAGAGGCGTTTATGCCTGCATTTATTCATAGTTTTTTTATTGCACTTGGGGTACTTTTAGGTGGTTCCCTTATTGGAGGTCTTGGAGCCTTCATTTCGGGTCAAGCGCCTTTATCTGAAATCTATTCGGTTGCCAGCAAGTTAAAGATTTGGGCACTTGTTGCTGCAATTGGTGGAACATTTGATGCTTTTTATAGTTTTGAAAGAGGAATATTTTTAGGTCAAACGAAAGATGTTTTTAAACAATTTCTGCTAATTGTTTCTGCTATGGGTGGAGCACAATTCGGATGGAGAATAATTGAATGGTTCACCCAGGAGCATATATCATAATGAGAGTCCCCCCTTATCATCAAAAACCAGGCTGGCAACGATTTTTCGCAGGTGTCGTAATCGGTGCCTTGATTAGCTGGTTTGTCTTTTTATTTCAATTTGGGATACTGCAAGATAAACAAATACAAAAAATATCAGAACAAGAGCTTGAAATTGCCGATTTAAAAAAAAGCAAAGAAATTTTAATTGAAGATGCAAAAAAGCTAAATGAAGAAAATAAAAGCAAGTTAAAAATCCAAGATTTTGAAATCGTGTTTGCGAACAGAAAAAAAGTAGAACTCAGTTCACTGGATCTCCACCATATGAAAACCGCTGTGTTGGAGGACCTTAACTCATTAATCGGACAGGATATTCAATCATTATCGAAAAACAAAGAACTTCTTTTTAGAACAATTGAAAATAGACTTTACGAAATGGATGATAAAACTTACAAACTCAAAATCCACACGGTTTTTGTCGATACAACACTTGAAATTTCATTAAATATCGAACTTGTTAAATGACAAAGCTTCCTTCCGGAGGCTTTTTTTTGATTTAGGAAAAAGTGACTATTTTGTTACAAATATGTATTAATTTTTAGAAAATTTAAAAATAATGTAGCATTTTTAGGCAAAAATGCAATAAAATAAAAGAAAACACTTAAGGAGGGAATTTATGTATATTAACCGGAGAAAATTATTAAATGAAAAAATGGCTAGAATCAAAAAAGGGTACTCAGCTTATGCAGAATCCCCAGAAGTTGTAAATGCGTTAAAAAAAGAAATTCAAGCATTAGACCTCAATGTCCTTGAAGAAGTAACAGATCTAGGTTCATGGTTCATTCCCGTAAAAGTAGATAGCTGATAAAGTCGCACGCAAATGGAGCGACTTTATTTTTTTAGTTTACCTGATTGCATACCTTCCGTAGGTCAGAAATGACGTTTTCTACCTCTTGCCACGAGTAAATGGTGGCTCCTGATGCAAGTGGGTGCCCACCACCATTGTATTTTTTTGCTACCCCGTTTATCACAGGTCCCTTAGAACGCAGGCGAACACGGATTTGTTCTTTTTCCTCCACGAAAAACACCCATGCCTTAATATTTTCAATATTTCCTAAGTTACTAACCAATTGAGATGCTTCTGTAGGCGTTACATTGTATTCTTTCAGGATCTCATTTGAAATTACCATAGACCCTACACCATCTTCGGTTACTTTGTAATTTTGAAGGACATAGCCACTTAGGCGTGCTACATTTTCCTTTGTTTTATATAAATTTTCGTAAACATCTGGAAAATGAAAACCAAATTCAATTAATTCTCCAACGTATGTAAATGTCTTTGGATTTGTACTAGGAAATAAGAATCTACCTGTGTCTCCTACAATTCCAGCAAAAAGAAGTCTCGCTGCATCCGTTGAAAGAGTTAATCCGTGATTCTTCCCTTGGAGGTAAAACTCATAGATCATCTCACTGCAAGAGCTGGCACTTGTATCCACCCATAAAAGGTCTCCATATGGATCTTCATTGGGATGATGGTCGATTTTAATTAATTTTTTCCCGCGATTATACCGCTCGTCTGAAATTCTGCCTTGGTTAGCTGTATCACAGACAATCACTAATGCTCCTTCATACATCTCATCTGAAACTTGGTCCATTTCCTTTAGAAAAAGTAAGGAGGGTTCATCCTCTCCAACAACAAAAACTTTTTTAGAAGGGTAGGATGCTTTTAGAATTTCTGCTAGACCACACTGTGAGCCATAGGCATCAGGGTCTGGTCGTACGTGGCGATGAATGATGATCGTCTCAAAATCACTAATTGTTTTAAGAATAGATTGAATCATTAGAGTTCTCCTTTTTCGCTTCTTTTCGTCACCAAGTTTCCACATTCTATTCACTAGCAATTTGAATTGGTTCTGGTTACAATAGGTATAGTAATCTAGAATTGGAGGAAACTTCTCATGCAAATTCTCGTTTTTCTAATCATATTTGCACTTGTATTTTATTTTTATTATAAAACAAAATACTTCCGCACAAGACGTCCAATTGAAAAACAATGGCTCTCAGCGAAATCTAGTATTGCCTTAGGACTTTTTGTTGCGCTATTTGGTTTAAATACGTATTTCGTTCATCCATCTACAATCTCATATGTAATTGGGACAGTCCTACTATTAGTTGGTGGTGGAAGCATTTGGGCAGGCATTCGTGCTTATAAGCATTATCTTCCATACGTACTTAAAGAAGCTGAACAACAAAGTTAATTAGACCGAGAAAAAGACGCGTAACAGCGTCTTTTATTGTTCCTGCTTATCCTTATCGTTCAATTAGCTGTGCCATCATCATAGCTTTTCCTACAACGACTCCGCCATGGAAAACTTCAACATCAACCTTACCAAATCTTCTTCCAACCTCTAGAACTCTTGGATGAATTTCCATTAGACTATCAATTTGAACGGGTCTCATAAAATAAACCGTCATATTCTCGATAACCAAATCTCCCTTTTTAAAGGATTTTAATACCCTACTTGCTGCCTCAGTGACAATCGTTGTAAATACCCCATAGGAAATAGTGCCCAAGTGGTTTGTCATTTGTGGAGTTACTTCACATTGATATATGGCTTCACCATCAGCAGAAATATCCACGAATTGATTTGTCACGATATCATCAATCGTTTCTCCTACTTGAGGTTGGCGACCAATCATTTGCATAGCCTTTAGTACGTCCTGACGACTAATAATCCCTTGCAAACGATTCGATTGGTCCACGACTGGCAGCATTTCAATACCTTCCCACACCATCATATGTGATACAGATGCAACCGATGTTTTTCCATTAACAGTCATTGGTTGTTTGGTCATCACCTTTTCAATGAGCGTATTCAGGTCCTGTCCCATAATATCCTTTGCTGTTACCATTCCAACAACCTTTGATTGATTATCAACAACAGGATAGCGACCATGACCAGTTTCGATATTATGTTCATACCATTTCTCTACCTTATCCGAGGTATGGAGGCTTACCGTCTCAGTTTTTGGCGTTAAGATATCCTCAACTAAGACAATTTCTTTTTTTATAAGTTGGTCATAGATAGCACGGTTGATCATAGTCGCAACCGTAAACGTATCATAACTACTCGAAATAATTGGAAGTTGGAGCTCGTCTGCAAGCTTTTTCACTTCATCTTCTGTGTCAAAACCACCTGTTATTAAAACAGCAGCTCCTGCATTTAAAGCATACTCATGTGCCTTTGTCCGGTTACCAACTATTAAAAGGTTTCCTGCACCTGTATAACGCATCATTGCTTCTAGTTTCATAGCACCGATAACAAATTTATTGAGTGTTTTATGCAGCCCTGCTTTTCCCCCAAGCACTTGTCCATCAACAATATTGACAACCTCAGCAAAAGTTAGCTTTTCGAAGTTTTCTTTCTTTTTTCGTTCAATACGAATGGTTCCGACACGTTCAATAGTACTCACGTATCCCTTATTTTCCGCATCTTTTATAGCTCGATAAGCCGTTCCTTCGCTCACTTTCATATCCTTTGCAATTTGTCGAACTGAAATTTTCTCACCAATCGGAAGTGTGTCAATATACTGTAAAATCTGCTCATGCTTTGTCGCCAAGCTCTTCACCCTCTAATAATCATTCTTTGTCTAGTCCGTTAAATTCTATCAAATGCGCCTTGGCGTATTTGCGCCCAGATTTTTTAGGCCCACACGAGGTGGGTCACAAAGACGTTGCCACAGGACGTGGCGTTCTTAGTCTTTGATCCTATGCTCGAAAAGTTTCCTTTGAAAATCTGTGGCATCCGCCGGAGGCAGTAATTTTATTCAGCCAAAGTTTGTTCCCATACTGAATTTAGTTACTTTTACGGCATTCATTCTCACTAATAGAAGTAGAGAATTTCTGATGAATAAAGTTATCTCTTATTATACGGGTGAAGCAAGGTTTATTCAATTTTAATAGTTATGGCGATATTAGTAATTCCGCATTCTTTGTCGACGTTTTGCAGTGACAGCTTGTGGTCTTGTCGTTTTCTGAGCAGACTTCGGATTATATAATAACCCAATTAAATTTCCACTAACTACAATCAAGGCAAAAACTAACCATGAAAGAGCGAATACTCCTTCTAATCCTTCCGCCCCGATTGATAGTCTAGGAACCCCGTAGTAAAGTAAGACACCACAGAGCAATAAACATAGTAACAATCTATTATGCATCCTTTTACCTCCTCTAGCCTATGCTTGTATCATTCTATGAAGCATGCATAAAAAAAAGACGTGATTCCTCACGCCTTTGTTCGATTTACAATTCAATTGTGCCACCTGCTGTTAAAACCTTGCCATCAGCAGATGTAAGTCTTGAGACAAAATCGTCCGCATCCTGCTTAATAACAGGGAAAGTATTATAGTGAATTGGCACGACAGTTTTTGCTTTTAACCACTCTGCTGCAATTAGCGCATCGTCTGGTCCCATCGTGAAATTATCTCCAATTGGTAGAAAGGCAACGTCAATCTCATTAAGCTCACCAATCAATTTCATATCATAGAATAGTGCGGTATCTCCTGCATGGTAGATTGTTTTTCCTTCAGCACTAAACAAGATACCACCTGGCATTCCTGTGTATACAAATTCCTGTTTTTCAGGAATTTCGACGCTTGAACCATGAAAGGCTAGGGTAAACTTTACCTTCCCAAAATCAAACTGATGGGCACCACCAATATGCATTGGATGTACATTCAAGCCTTGCCAGCCTAAATAGACTGCAAGTTCATTTGGCGCTACCACAAGACTCGAGTTGCGTTTAGCAAGGTCTACAGTGTCTCCGACATGATCTCCATGACCATGTGTAAGTAAAATGACATCCACCTTTTCCTCAGATGCTTTTAAATCTGTATTAGGATTTCCTGTGATAAATGGGTCAATGATGATCGTTTTTCCACCTGTTTCAATTTTTACAACAGAATGACCATGATAGGATACTTTCATATGTATCTCCCCTTCCATAATTCTATATCGGAACCTTACTATATAGTACTTCTTTTTAAAAGCTTACTTTCCTTCTTTTTTATACCCTTTTCCTTCGTAAAACAAACCCTGCTCCAAAAACGAATATGATAATAGGAAAAGGTTCACACCTTCCGCTTCATTCCACAAAGTGCTAAAATAAAAAATGTCCCTTATTATTAAAAAGGAAGTGTTATGAATGAATCAACGATTACAACAACTTTCTAGTTGGTTAACAGAAAAGGACATTACATGTAGTTTTATTACGTCTACTCCAAACGTATTTTATTTAACAAACTTTTATACCGAACCACACGAAAGACTCCTTGGTTTATTCGTTTTTCAACAGGAAGAGCCCATTTTAATTTGTCCAAATATGGAACTTGCCCAAGCACGTAATGCTGGCTGGGAATATGAAATCATTGGATATAGTGATACAGATAATCCATGGGAACTCATCCAAAATTCACTATCTAAACGAAACATTACTGTCTCTACATTAGCTCTTGAAAAAGAACATTTAACCGTTGATCGTTTTGAACAAATTCAAAAATTATTCCCATCCACATCTTTCGTTTCTGCTGAGGAAAAATTACATACTTTACGGATGATTAAAGAAGAGAAAGAGATTTCTATTCTAGAAGATGCAGCAAAGCTTGCGGATTATGGAGTAGAAGTGGGTGTACATGCAATTGCCCAAGGTAAATCAGAATTAGATGTTCTTGCCACAATTGAATTTGAATTGAAGAAAAAAGGAATCCGTCAAATGTCCTTTGATACAATGGTACTAACAGGTTTAAAAACTGCAGCTCCACATGGAGAACCTGGACTTGAAACCATTCAAAAAGGAGATTTTGTTCTTTTCGATTTAGGTGTTGTTCTTGATGGTTATTGCTCTGATATAACTAGAACAGTTGCATTTGGAGAGGTCTCTGACCAACAACGTGAGGTTTATGACACTGTGTTAAAAGCTCAATTAGCAGCGGTGGATATTTGTAAGCCAGGAACCAGAATTGGCGATATCGATCGTGCAGCTCGTACCATTATATCCAATGCTGGATTTGGTGAATATTTTACCCACCGAATTGGACACGGACTTGGAATTGATGTTCATGAATTTCCTTCTATGAATGAAACAAATGATATGCTCTTACAAAAGGGTATGGTATTTACAATTGAACCAGGAATCTATGCTCCAGAAATTGGCGGAGTTCGAATTGAAGATGATATGATTATCACCGCTGATGGAGCCCAAACACTTACAAAATTCCCTAAGGAACTACTCATAAAATAAATGAAAAAAGGACCCTGAGCGGTCCTTTTTGTACTTTATTAGTCGTGAGATTTCCTAATTCACTGCATTTTTTTCCTCCTCAAATTGTGAGCAGAGGTATTCAAACAGTTTATGGTTAAAATTATCCTGATTACGTAAATAATCAAATAAAATATCGTATTGCTCTTTATTATCCTGTAAACCATTTAGTACCTTGAAAAATAGTTCCTTTTGCTCTATCATGGTTGATGCAATTTCTTGGTCTTTTTCGTCATTTTTCTCAAAGTAATTAGCAATGGTTTCATTTATTATTTCATGATTTTTTAGAGAATCAATAATTTGGTCAAATTGCTTTTTCACTAGGTTAATATTTTCAGAGACTTTATTGTTAAATAGTTCTTGATTTTGTACAATTTTTTGGAGAATTTCAAGCTGTTCTTTATGATCCACTTGTTGCTTCGCAGTTGTCTCATTATATTTTTCTTGTTTCTTCATAAAGCCAATAAATACCTCCAATAAGTTTTTCTGTTCCGTTATTTTTTTAGAGAACTTTTCATCCTTCTCCATTTGATTTTGTTCAGATTTAAAAAACTGGCGTTGTAGTCCTTTTTGTTCTTCTGCTAAATGCTTGATTAGCCCTTCATTACTTTTAATGTACTCTTTGACGAGCTCATTATATTTTTCCTGCTGTTTAATATGTTCAGAAACAAAATTAGAATAATAAGTTTGTTGATTTGGATTATCTGGTGAGGAACTAGCTGGTCGATGAACAAATCGGGCTAACGATTCATTATAATAAACAGATGAACCCATTTTTCAGCACTCCCTTACTAGTTAGTTAGACGTTTGTCTTCATTCAGACTTTCTTTATCTTATTTTTATGCATAAAAAATGGTGACAATGATTAAGAACATAAAAGGGATACCTAAGGAAAGGTATCCCAAAAAAATTTATCTGTTTTCTAAGAGTGTTTTTGCATCTGAGTAAGAAGTTCCATGTGCTTCTGCAACTGCCTTGTAGGTAACATATCCATCTAATGTATTAATCCCTTTAAACAACGCATCATTTTCTATACAAGCTTGTTTAAATCCTTTATTAGCAATTGACAATGCATATGGAACGGTTACATTTGTCAGTGCAAACGTTGATGTACGTGGTACAGCTCCAGGCATGTTCGCAACTGCATAGTGAACCACGTCATGTTTGACATATGTTGGATTATCATGGGTTGTTATTCGATCTGTCGTTTCAAAAATTCCGCCTTGGTCAATCGCGATATCTACGACCACAGAACCTGGTGTCATTGTTCTAATCATTTCTTCCGTTACTAGTTTTGGCGCCTTTGCCCCAGGAATGAGGACTGCACCGATTACAAGATCTGATTCCTCAACCGCTTCCGCTATGTTAAGTGGGTTTGACATTAGTGTAGTTACATCCGCACCGAAAATGTCATCAAGCTGGCGAAGTCGCTCAGGATTTAAATCAATAATTGTCACTTGGGCACCAAGACCAATTGCCATTTTAGCTGCATTCGTACCTGCAACTCCTCCACCAATAACCGTTACTTTACCACGATGAACGCCTGGAACACCAGCAAGTAAAATCCCTTTTCCGCCATGTGGCTTTTCTAAAAATTGCGCGCCTATCTGAGTTGCCATTCTTCCTGCAACTTCACTCATTGGGGTTAGTAATGGAAGTGAACGGTTTTGGAGCTGCACTGTTTCATATGCTATCCCAATTACTTTTTTCTCGACTAGAGCTTTCGTTAATTCAGGCTCTGCAGCTAAATGTAAATATGTAAATAAGAGTAAGCCTTCACGGAAATATTGATATTCCTCTGGAAGTGGCTCTTTTACCTTCATAACCATGTCCACTTGCCATGCCTCACTTGCAGTACTAACAATGGTAGCCCCTGCATTAACATATTGTTCATCCGTAAAACCAGATCCAAGCCCCGCATTTGTCTCAATATACACTTCATGACCGAAGCCTACAAGATTCACAACACCTGCCGGAGTCATTGCAACACGGTTTTCGTTATTTTTTATCTCCCGAGGTACACCAATTCGCATGAAAAACACTCCTCATCTCATTTTCAATAGATTAATTACTTGAACTAAAAATACGATTACAACAATGATGAAAACACTTACATAATAGTATTTTTCTTCCTAATAATCAAGGAAAAGTTCAAATATTATACAATTATGTATGATATTCAATGTTCTTGCCAGGACTATAATAAATGTAGAAAGATAATTTTATATTTTAGGGGGCTAAAAAATGCTAGTTACCTATAAAAAAGTTCTTGTAGCTGTTGATGGTTCAAAGGAAGCGGAATGGGCTTTTAAGAAAGCAATCGATGTTTGCAAGCGGTATCATGCCACACTTAGTATTACTCATATAATTGATTTAAAACAGTTTGCGACGATAGGAGCTTATCAATACAATTTAACAGAACAATCAGAGCAATATGGAAAAGAATTACTTAATCAATATAAGGATATTGCAAGTGAAGCTGGTATTGATGACATCGAAACAATACTAGAATTCGGTTCACCTAAAATAAAAATCGCTAAAGAAATTGCACCAAAACATGATATCGATTTAATCATATGTGGTGCAACTGGGTTAAATGCTGTCGAGCGCTTCCTATTAGGCAGTGTATCTGAAAATATTACACGATATGCAAAATGTGATGTTATGGTTGTACGAACAGAGAAAGACCTTTAACTTAATCAGTTGGGTTTGTAACCCAACTGATTAAGTTAATGCCTCCGGCGGATGCCACGATTTTTCGAAGGAAATTTTTCGAGCAAGCTCGAAAAAAATCTGGCGCAAATACGCCAAGGCGCATTTGATCATTAAACAAACAAAAAAATCGTGAATCAATCACGATTTTTTTGTTTGTTTTATTTTCTCTAAAACCTTACGTACTTCTTCAAAGCCAGTACCGCCTGCACTCTTACGGCGAGCAACAGCCGTTTCAGGCAGCAATACTTCATAAATATCATCTTCAAATAATGAAGAAGCTTCTTTCAACACATCAAGTGGTAAATCGCTTAAAAAGACACCACGTTTAATACAAGTTAACACAAGCTTTCCTACCACTTCGTGTGCTTCCCTAAATGGTAGTCCCTTTGAGGCTAAATAATCAGCTAGTTCTGTCGCATTGGAGAAATCCTTTTTAACAGCTGTTGCCATTACTTCCTTTTTCACCTTCATTGTTGAAACCATTCCTGCAAAGATCTTCAAAGATCCTTTTACCGTCTTCACAGTATCAAACATGCCCTCTTTGTCCTCTTGCATATCTTTGTTATAAGCAAGTGGTGTTCCTTTGAGAACCGTTAATAAGCCAAACAGATTTCCATAAACTCTTCCTGTTTTACCACGAATAAGTTCAGCCATGTCCGGATTCTTCTTCTGTGGCATAATACTACTTCCCGTTGCAAAAGCATCATCCATCTCAATAAAGTTAAACTCCTGTGAGGACCATAAAATCAATTCTTCACAAAAACGTGATAGATGCATCATAACCATTGAACTATTGCTTAAAAATTCAATGATAAAATCACGGTCACTAACAGCATCAATACTATTCTCATAGATTTTTTCAAATCCTAAAAGCTCAGCACTGTAGTATCGGTCAATCGGAAACGTGGTACCCGCTAGAGCACCTGCCCCTAATGGGGATATATTGATTCGCTTTAACGAGTCTGTTAAGCGTTCCTTATCACGCTCAAGCATCCAATAATAGGCTAATAGATGATGGGCAAATGAAATAGGCTGTGCTCTTTGTAGATGGGTATAACCAGGAGCAATTGTTTCTACATGTTGCTCCGCTTGTTCCACGATTGCATCTTGAAGCTCCTCGACAAGATGAATGATTTCGTCTACCTGTTGTCGCAAATATAAATGCATATCTGTTGCAACTTGGTCATTTCTGCTTCTTCCCGTATGAAGCTTTCCACCAACCTGTCCAATTTCATCAATTAGCATCTTCTCGATATTTAAATGAATATCTTCATTTGCAACAGAGAATTCTAATTCATCACTTTTGGCTTTTTCTAATAAGGTAAGTAGCCCCGACTTAATAGTAGTTGCTTCTTCCATAGAAACAATGCCGCATTTCCCCAGCATTGTCACATGTGCAATACTTCCTTCGATGTCTTCCTTCACCAGTTCCTGATCAAAGGAGATCGATGCACCGAATTCATCTACCCAGCTTTCCGCACTTTTTGTGAATCTTCCTCCCCAAAGCTTTTTCATACTTCAACCTTCTTACTGTTATTTACAATGCTGTTAACCTTTGTTGGTAAGCCCCATAATGAAATGAATCCAACTGCTGCATTATGATCGAACTCATCATCAGAAGTATAAGTTGCAAGTTTCTCATCGTACAATGAATTTTCAGATTTACGTCCTTCTACAATTGCATGACCTTTAAATAGTTTTACACGAACAGTTCCATTTACATTTTTTTGTGTTTCCTTTAAGAAACCAAGTAATGCATCCTTAAGTGGTGAGAACCAAAGCCCATTGTAAATTAATTCAGTAAGCTTTTGTTCGATGACTGGTTTGAAATGAGCGACTTCTTTTACAAGTGTAAGGTCTTCAAGTTCTTTATGTGCTGTAATTAAAGTCATCGCACCAGGACATTCGTAAACTTCACGAGATTTAATACCTACAAGACGGTTTTCTACATGATCGATGCGGCCTACACCATGTTTTCCAGCGATTTGGTTTAATTCAAGAATTAATTCAGATAATGGGTACTGTTGACCATTAATCGACTTTGGAACACCTTGTTCAAAATCGATTTCGATGATGTCAGGTGTATTTGGTGTTTCTTCAAGAGCTGCTGTTAATTCATATGCATCCGCTGGAGGAGCAGCCCATGGATCTTCTAAAATACCACATTCATTACTACGTCCCCAAAGGTTTTGGTCAATAGAAAATGGGCTATCTAGATTGATTGGAATCGGAATATTATGCTTCTTCGCATACTCAATTTCTTCTTCACGAGACCAGCTCCACTCACGAACAGGTGCCAATACTTCAAGGTCAGGATTTAATGCCTTAATTGAGACTTCAAATCGAACTTGATCATTACCTTTCCCAGTACAACCGTGTGCAACGGCTACAGCATTTTCTTGTTCAGCTACTTCAACGAGTTTTTTCGCGATTAGCGGACGAGATAAAGCAGAAACTAACGGATATTTTCCTTCGTAAAGGGTATGTGCTTGTAATGCAGCAAGCGCAAACTCATTTGCAAATTCTTCCTTCGCATCAATTACGTATGAAGATACGGCTCCAACTGTAATAGCTTTCTCTTTAATAAAGGCAAGGTCTTTTCCTTCACCTACATCTAAACAGCAAGCAACGACTTCATATCCTTGCTCCTGTAACCATTTAACTGCAACGCTTGTATCTAGACCACCTGAATATGCTAAAACAACTTTCTTTTTGCTCATGTTGTATCTCCCTCTCGAATATTAATTCATCTGATTTTATATTTATACATTTATAATGTATTACTTTAGCAACTCTTTCTACTTTTTTCAATAGTAAACTGAGAAAAATAAAAAAATTCTTTTAAGATAGAATATAAATTAGTAGTATTGTAAAATGATAGCAAGACCTACGAGGGGTGGTAATAATGGATTTTTTTCATTTTAATGACCGACTTGGGATTCTTCTACCGTATTTAGAAAAAGAGTGGGAAGAATATACAGTGGAAACACAGCAGCTTATCTTGTTCCATTGGGAAAAAATCAGAGGACATATTCCTGATCGAATTGCAGAAATTGAAACCATTATTAACGAAAAACAAGAACAACTCGGCAATGAACTTGATTTTGTCCGTTCATGTGAACTAAACAACGAAATCTCCGATTGTGCGTCCATCATTAATGATTTATGGATATGGTATAGAATGAATCAAGGAATATCTAAAAAAATTCACCAATAAATAAATGCGAAAGGATCCTGTTTACCGGTGACAACCATAAGACGAGCCTAACCTTCAGAAGCGACTGGCTTATGACCTCGAGCAGACGGCTCCTCGAGTTAGACAATATAAAAGGTCTAATCCAATATGATTAGACCTTTTTGATATCCTTTTTTATTTCACTGACAACATGGCCAAGTTCCGGTAGGATTAATTTATTCATTGCAAGCTTTACAGCACCGGAAGAACCTGGTGTTGAAAAGATCGCTGTATCATTGCTAACACCGGCAATTGCTCTTGAAAGAATAGCCGCTGAGCCTATGTCCTCTGTATAACTTAACATTCGAAACAGTTCACCAAACCCGACAATTTCTTTATCTAATAATTTTGTGACCGTTTCAATTGTGACATCACGTTTAGCGATTCCAGTGCCCCCATTTGTTAAAATTACATCAATCTCTTCATGTTCACAGCCTTCACGTATCACTTTTTCGATAAAAGATTCCTCATCCTTTACAACCTCATATTGTAAGACTTTGAAATTATTTTCCTCTAGTAGCGAAATCATAAGCTTACCACTTTTGTCTGTTTCTTTCGTTCTTGTATCACTTATTGTAACCACTTTGCATCTGACTGAGGAGGGTGTAGCTTTTTTATGCTCTTGAACGCTCATTTCTTAATACTCCTTTTCCTTCAAAAAACGTAAACGGTAATAATTATGGGCATAATCGCTAACCTGTCTTGTTAGTTGATAATTCATTCCTGCCCCAATCGCCATGCTAACAAGAGGAATTCCTTGTATCATCCGCTTTCGTAGAATTGAAATGGCCACCGCTTTTACAATATGTTTTAATGGGAGTTCAAGCCAAGTTTCGTCGGTTAAGTCCTCTGATCCATTATAAAAGTATTGGTTCTGGTTAGACCCATCAGTTCCCTGGGTGAGTTCCTCCCAGCCCTGGAAGCGCATGCGCTTTGGCAGCGTAGCAGCATGAAACACTTTTAAAGATGTCATCATTTCATATGGTGTATTTACTTCATAACCATATGTCATCGCAATGAGTTGAACAATACGAAGATTAAGGACCGTTATCCCAGGTATATCCGTTCCAAGTAGGAGAAGTCCCCCTGTACCAGATAGGCCCCCTTGTGCAAAAGAATAAAGGCGATGCTTCGCAATCTGGTTTTCGGTTAAATATATAAGCTGATCTATAGTTAATTCTTTTAAATCAGATATTTCTTCAATATCCTGATTAAAAACACGTGCCGAACGAATAAGACGCTCCCTTGCATCCACTTGAATTTGTGTTCCTTGAAGTATGGCATGTAAATGGAATAGCCAATTATCTAATTTTGAAAAGAACTCCGTTCGTACATTCTCAGGGATAAGGCTTAACGAGTTTTCCAGCCATTTGTCATACGTCATTTCAAAATCGGTTTGCTCATGTTGCATTTGATCCGACCATTTTTCAATCTCGGTTAAAATTTGTATTTCTCGTTCGGTAAGACCCATAATCATCCTCCGTTTCCAGCATTCACTATGTGTATTATACCACCACAAAGAAAAAACCGAAAACCATTAGGAGGAGAATCAACCGTTAGAAAAAGGAAAAAGACAAACCCACTAAGAGTTTGTCCTTCAAATCCTTTATTTTGTTAAACGCATAACATCACGAGCAATCATGACTTCTTCATTCGTAGGAATAACGATAACCTTCACAGGTGAATGTGGATAGCTAATGAAAGTCTCCTTACCTCTTACTTTATTTAAAACTGGATCCCAATATACACCCATGAATTCAAGTCCTGTTAATACCCTTGCACGGATGGTATCACTGTTTTCACCAATACCCGCTGTAAAGATAATTGCATCAACACCATGCATACGTGCTGCATATGATCCAATGTATTTATGAATTCTGCTTGCAAATACTTCAAGAGCTAATTCAGCACGGTTATTTCCTTCAGTTGCTTCTAACTCAATATCACGTAAGTCACTTGAAAATCCAGAAACGCCAAGCATTCCACTTTCTTTATTTAAAACATCTAAAACCTCATCTGCAGTTTTACCTGTTTTCTCCATGATAAATGGAATTAATGCCGGGTCAATATTTCCGGAACGTGTCCCCATTGTTACACCAGCAAGCGGTGTAAAGCCCATAGATGTATCAATTGATTTTCCACCTTCAATTGCAGCAATACTTGCACCATTACCAAGATGGCAAGACAATATACGAAGCTGTTCTACAGGTCTTTCTAAAATTTCAGCTGCACGTTGTGAAACGTATTTATGAGATGTTCCGTGGAAACCATATTTTCGAATTCCATAGTCTTTATAGTAATCATAAGGAAGGCTGTATAAAAATGATTTCTCAGGCATTGTTTGATGAAATGCTGTATCAAATACGGCTACCGCTGGAACATTTGGTAATACTTCTTTAAATGCCTTAATTCCTGTTAAATTAGCTGGGTTATGCAATGGAGCTAATTCTGATAGCTTGTCTATTTCATCAATAACCTCATTCGTAATCACGGCTGAATCTGCAAAAGTTTCTCCTCCATGAACAACCCGGTGACCGATCCCGTCGATTTCATCCAACGATTGAATAATCCCTAATTCTGTCAATTTATCAAGGAGTATTTTTACAGCAACAGCATGGTCAGGAATTTCTGTTTCAGTTGTTTGTTTTTCATCATTAACTGAGATTGTGAAAATTCCCTTCTCAAGTCCAATCCGTTCGAAGATCCCCTTTGTAATAACCTCTTCACTCGGCATTTCAAATAGTTGAAATTTAAGTGACGAGCTTCCTGCATTTATGGCAATGATTTTCGACATTATGTCCGCTCCTTTGTTTAAATCTATACATGTATGTAAATTTTTACTCTACATTATTCTATGCAAAACGACATTGTTTCATAGATACCATTTTCATTTAAACATCGGTACCAAAACATTTCAAGGAGAGTTCTTAATTGGTACCGTTTTCGCCATAAAGTTCTTTAATTCAGATAATAGAAAACGCTACAATTCAAAAAAAGACCCCATTAGTGGGGTCTCCGTGCTCAAACATTTATAGTTTAATTTCGTGTTTCTCTTGTTTAAACCAATCATCAATTTGTTTAATGATACCTGCCATTGCCGTTTGATTTGAAAACTTCGGTAAATTGACAAGTAACGCTTGCTTTGGTGCCTTTACTTCTGGCCCCTTTTTCTGAATGACAAAGATGCTTTTAGCAGCATTTTCATTTTTAAATAAGGATAAAGGTAACTGAATCATCCCTTGTATAACGGATTTCTCTTTGAGGAATGCATTTAATTCCTTAGCATATTCGCTTGTAAATAAATGATTAGGAACTAAGAAAAATAAATAGCCACCCTCTTTCGTATATTTAAGACTTTGCTCGATGAACAGATGATGGGCATACGAATGACCTTCTTTAGCATGCAGCTCAAAGTTAGCCGCTCCAATATCATTCGGATAATAACCGACAGGTAAATCACAAACAATCACATCAACTGGGTCTATGTATAATGGCTGTAGACTATCTTGATTATAAAACTGAATGGAGTGCTGTTGCAGGTTTGCACTTACATATGCCACTTTAACCAAGAGATCATCAACATCGATAGCTGAGGCTTCAATTTCTTTTGATTGATTTTGATTAAGTACGGTTGTGAGTAAGTTTCCTGTACCTACTGCCGGATCAAAGATACTAAATCCCTTCCAGCCTTCTGTAAATTTTGAAACAAGGTATCCAACAAAAATAGAAACAGCATCTGGAGTCATTTCATGGTTTGGTTGGGTCGCCTCTTTCATCCCTTTTAAAGCAGCAAGCTGATAGGCTTTGCGAATTTCTTCAGCAGAATATTGTTTTAGGTTTACCTGGCTGTATTCTTTCTCAATACGCTTTTTTGATATTTCACTTACCTCCTCCTGAAGAATCGTGTTTTGGAAGAGGTTTTCGCCTGTTTCTGCAACTGCCTCAAGATAAGTACATGATAATTCTTCGACCAAGATCATTGATGTGTTATCGATAACGGTAAATAGTTTTTCAACTGCGGATAATTGTGCCATTGTTTTACTCCTTTTTTCGAACTCTCGACATATCACTCTATTTTAAAAGAAATCGTGGTGTAGTTCAACAAAGTTAAAAAAAGAACCCCAAACATGATTGGGATCCTCTTCGTTTTAATCTATTAGTTAGCTGCTTTTGCTGCTTCTAGGGCTGCTTCGTAGTTTGGATGGTTTGTTGCTTCACTAACGTACTCCACATATGTTACAGTATCGTTGCTATCAACAACAAATACTGCGCGAGCCAATAAGCGTAGTTCTTGAATTGCTACACCATAAGCTTCTCCGAAAGAAAGATCACGGTGGTCGGAAAGAGTTTGAACATTTTCAATACCGTTTGCACCACACCAACGTTTTTGTGCAAATGGCAAATCAACACTGACTGTTAAGATTTTAACATTATTTAGACCGGCTGCTTCTTCGTTAAAACGACGAGTTTGTGCATCACATACACCTGTATCAAGTGATGGTACAACGCTAATTAAACGAACAGATCCTTTTGAGTCTGCAAGTGATACTGGTGATAAATCGTTTGCTAATACAGTAAAATCAGGAGCCTTGTCCCCAACTTTTACTTCATTCCCCAATAAAGTGACTGGATTGTTTTTAAATGTGATATTTGCCATTTTACCAAAATCCTCCTTAAATTTTTATGTACAGTGTAAATCATATCTTTTATCTCCCACAATTGCAATTATTTGGTTTTATATTTGTTAAGTAAATCCTTGTGTTTAGTCAGTTTTTTATATCGGTTCTAGCAGGAAGTGAGTATAGAGGTTTTGAGGTATTAGGTTCCTTTTTCTTAGTGTAGGTGGGCTCAGTAGAGTAGAGTTTTGGGGACTGAATTTGAGGATAGGCGAAAAAGTTTGATACGCACTTAATTAGTTTGGCTGAGAAGGGAAAGGCGTTCAGAATCTTGGGCAGAATCCTCTTCATAGGCTGAATGAAGAGGAAATGCATTCAGTTTCTTGCACGGAATCCTCTTCATAAGGCGGATGAAGAGGATATGTAGGATGATTATTGAGTTGAATCCTCTTCATAAGCTGAATGAAGGGGATATGCAGGATGACTTTTGGACGGAATCCTCTTCATGAGCACGATGAAGGGGATATGCAGGATGATTTTTGGACGGAATCCTCTTCATAAGCTGAATGAAGGGGATATGCCGGATGATTCTTGAGTTGAATCCTCTTCATTAGCTGAATGAAGGGGATATGCCGGATGATTCTTGAGTTGAATCCTCTTCATAAGGCGGATGAAGAGGATATGTAGGATGATTATTGAATTGAATCCTCTTCATAAGCTGAATGAAGGGGATATGCAGGATGACTTTTGGACGGAATCCTCTTCATGAGCACGATGAAGGGGGGATGCCGGATGATTCTTGAGTTGAATCCTCTTCATAAACTGAATGACGAGGATATGCTGACTGATTCTTAGGCTGAATCCTCTTCATAAACTAAATGAAGAGGAAATTTAGGATGATTCTTGGGCTGAATCCTCTTCATAAGCTGAATGAAGGGGATATGCCGGATGATTCTTGAACGGAATCCTCTTCATATGTAGGATGAAGGACCACTCGTATCGACGAACCCAATGTAAAGTCCTTCATCGCAGCCATACTCTTGTTAAATCACCACAAAAAAGGAGTTAACTGTGTGTCCAGTTAACTCGCAAAGTTCTTATATGTCAAAATCAGATTTTTTGTCTTGATTTTGTTGGTCTTGGTTATTCTTTTTTAACATTTGTTGGATTTTATCAACTGCCTGTGGTGCTAGTTCAAGAAGTTTTTCATATAAATGAGTGCTTTCATCAAGATGAAGCATTTTCACACCGTTTGCACTAACAATTAAAAAAGCGATTGGTGTAATTGAAACTCCACCACCACTTCCTCCACCGAATGGGAGTTTGGATCCCTGTTGTTGTTGTTGCTGTTGGTCTCCACCTCCACCTCCACCACCGCTATCTTTTCCACCCTCACCTTGTCCTTTGAACTCACTACCTCCTGCAGCAAATCCAAAGCCAACCTTTGAGACCGTTAAAATCACGCTCCCATCAGGTGTTTCAACAGGGTCACCAATAATTGTATTTACATCAATCATCTGCTTTAAGTTTTCCATTGCGGTTTTCATTAAACCCTGTATTGGATGATCAGACATATTAAATTCCTCCTGACATTCTAAACTGATTTTTTATCCGAATCGGTTTCGCTGAGCTTTGAGAGGGTTGAGGAATGAAATTTAGGTATTCCTCCTCGCCACCTTTTAATCACTCTGATTCCTGCCACCATAGCATGCCCGATACGGAAATGAAACATGCATCTTAGACTTGTTTCAGAAACAACAAACTGGAATGAAGGTGTAATCGAATAATCAGGATGAGTTTTGAGATTGAGATGGTGACTAATCAAACCCACAATCGTTCCTTTAATAGACCAACCAAGCCCAGTAAGTACCCCTGTATGAGCAGCATCACCAACACCTATATGGGAATGCCATTCAAATTTTGTCACCGATATTTTCTTTAAAAAGCTTCTAACAATTGGAATCATATCAACAACCCTACTTAAAATTAATTTAGAGTCATGATAGTCTGCTAACAAATTTTTAACCGAAAATTTTTCTTTTTTCTTATTAGCACCAGTCGATACGCTTGCTTTCTGTTCCTTTTTAAAAACAATGCTCGGGGATTCCTTATCGACAGCAACCATAGGAACATTAATCGTATATCTAATCAGCCCAAACCAAATGCTGAATCTTATTTTAATATGGTCATCGTCCCTTAAGTGATTTGCTTCTATATAGATTTTTAGCCTCGAAATCATTATTAGCAGTAGTAGTAGGACTAGAAATAATACAACGAATAAGAGCCACTTCATGACACGCACTCCCTTTCAATGTATAGTTATCACCTACTAGATGGTGAAAAATACATAAAAAGGGGGTCTATGGTAATGTGTTTATAAAAAAATAAGAGTGTCCATGTTGGACACCCTACCCTTACTTTGATGCATGTATAACAGTTGTCTCTGAAAGTAAATCATGAATTCCTTGCTTTTTAGGAAGAAAAGCAACAATTAAATAGCCTATAAAGAAAAGCTTTGAGATATATCGACCTATGAACTCCCTAAAAATTACTGTCATCCAAGTAAGCGGTTGTTCCTCGAGGGTTACAACCTTTATACCAAACACCATTTTTCCAAGTGTTTGACTAAAAAACTTTGTCATCAGCACAAAATACAGATAAAAAACAACTGCCGTTGCAATTGCTGCAGCACTAAACATATCACTATCAGATAATGGAATGTCTAAAGCTCTAAATATTGGATATATAAGGATACGGTTTATACTTCCAATTACAACAAGATCTAATAAGTATGCCCAAAAACGCATCCAATAGCCCGCATAGCGAGTTGTGGCATTGGTAATTGGACGGGATGTATGATCGCGAAGATAATTATCTCCCTGTACGCCTTCGTGTGTAAGATCCATATTCAATTTGGTTCCCCCCTATTCCGCATACAAATACATCATTCTAGGTGAATTTGGCTGTGATAGTAAATGAACCATGGTTGCCATTTCGATGTCATCACTAAAGATTTTTTTTGCACTCATAGAGAATAGAGATCCAAAGCCAAAATTAGCTGTGTACTCAACAACATTAATGTCCCCAAGATCATAGTCCTTCTTCATTGCTTCAACCGTATCCTCAAAGTATCCTAATTCATCGATTAAATGATTTTCCTTTGCTTGTCTGCCATCATAAATGCGTCCGTCTGCAATTTTACGAACTTCCGACTCCGACATATTACGTCCATCTGCAATTACATCTACAAACCCTTGATACGCATTATCGACCATCGTTTGCATGATTTGTCTCTCTTCGTCCGTCATGTCACGGTATGAAGACATGATATCCTTGTATGGACCACTTTTGATTGTTTCAAATTTTACACCATATTTTTCAGCAAGTTCACTAAAATTAACGCCTTGCATTATAACTCCTAAAGAGCCGGTCATTGTATCAGGTGTAGCAAATATTTTATCAGCTGGAGCAGAGATGTAATAACCGCCAGAAGCAGCCATAGCGCCCATCGATACATAAATTGGTTTATCTGTAGCTTCTTTTAGATCCGTTAACTTTTTATGTATTTCCGCACTTTCAACAACACCACCACCTGGTGAATTAACCTTTAGAATAATACCCTTTACAGTTTTATCCTCTTCAGCTTTTTCAATCATTTTTAGAAATGATTGATGCTGGTAACCAGCTGATTGGAAAAAAGAAGTGACATCACCTGTGTCTTGAATCACTCCATTAACAGATAGAACGAGAATCTTATTCATTCCCTTTCCTTCGATTACAACATTTTCGAGAAATTCTTCATTGGATGCCCCCAAAATCTCATCTGAAAAATTACTAAAATTTTTCGAGGCTAAGTTAGTTGCAAAATTAAAAAAGATCGAAAATACAAATATGACTGCAGCAATCCCTAAAGCTGCCCATCGTTTCCCATTCATTTCTTTTCCTCCTAGATTTATGGATACTATTCACGAATTGTTCAAAAATAAATACGAATCAAATCCAAAATGGTTTCATTTTATTGTTAAACTAAAATAGATACATATGTACTTTTATTGCCATCATTTGAAAAACACTGGGAGGTAATTACATGGATCGTCGTAACGTCTACTTCTTTTATCGGAAAGAAGATAAAATTATTGAATATGTAGAGAAATTGAATCAGATTGCAAAGGAGCATCAATTTACAATTGTAGATGATGCTAAAAAAGCAAATGTCATTGTTAGTATTGGAGGAGATGGAACTTTCCTTCAGGCAGTTCGCAAGACTAATTTCCGTCAAGACTGTCTATATGTTGGAGTTTCAACAACTGGAGCTTTAAACCTCTATTGTGATTTCCATGCAGACGAAACAGATAAAATGGTTGAAGCGATGTTAAATGAAAAAATTGAAGTTCGCCGTTATCCAATTCTTGAAGTGAAAGTTGATGATAATCCATCTTTTTATTGTTTAAATGAATGCTCCATTCGTTCCGGAATCATTAAAACCTTTGTGTTGGATGTGTATATTGATGATTTGCATTTTGAGACATTCCGTGGCGATGGAATGATTATCTCTACTCCAACCGGCAGCACCGCGTATAATAAATCAGTTAGAGGTGCAGTTGTCGACCCACTTCTTCCTTGTATGCAGGTCACTGAACTGGCATCCTTAAATAATAACCAGTATCGAACATTAGGTTCTCCGTTTATTTTAAATGGCGCGAGAAAATTAACTTTACGTGATGTCCAGGATGGAAATGACTTTCCTTCAATCGGTATGGATAATGAAGCACTCAGCATCCGGAATGTAAAGCAAATCGACATTAAGTTGAGTGAAAAAAGAATTAAAACAGTAAAATTAAAGGATAATTCATTCTGGGAAAAGGTAAAGCGCACCTTTTTATAAAAAAGGAATCAAAGTTTTAAGACCAAGTCAATGCTTGGTCTTTTCATTATTTTTCAAACATGATTGTATCATCTACAACCGTCATCTTCACATTTGTATCCAAAATATCATCTTCATTTATATGTAAGATATCTTGATCGAGTATTGTAAAGTCAGCCTTAAATCCGGGTGCAATCTTACCCATACACTCTTCTTTTCCAACTGCATATGCACTTCCTGTAGTAAATAACTGTACAGCATCATAAACGGAGAGTTTTTGCTCAGGCATATATACATCTTCTTCACCCGGCTTCTTTCTAGTAACAGCAGCATGAATACCGAGAATGGGGTCAATCGGTTCAATTGGAGCATCTGATCCACCTGCACAATGTAAGCCTTCCTGTATCAATGTCTTCCATGCATAGCAATATTCCATATTCATTTCGCCAATTCTTTCAATTACCCATGGAAAATCTGAGACAACAAACCTTGGCTGTATATCAAGAATAAGTGGTAGTTGTTTCGCACGGTCGATTAGTTCTTTACGTAATATTTGCGCGTGAATCAAACGATCACGATGATTTGGTAATGGCGGTAATTCTTCTATTGCATCCAAGACATATTCAAAAGCGAGGTCACCAATCGCATGGATAGCAACAGGCATCTTAAAACTCCTTGCTTTTTGAACAAGTTTTTTGAGGTTATCTAATGAGTGGATTGCTACACCAGACGTCTCTGGTGAATCATTATAAGGATGACTTAATAAGGCCGTTCTACCACCAAGTGAACCATCTGCAAAAATTTTCATTGCACCAAGCTCTACAAGATTATCCCCATCTCCATATGAATATCCTAAACCATGCATGTCATTAACAGCTTCATGATGCACTAAAAGATTTGTTCTAAATTTGATTCCTTCATCTTTGATTACTTTTAGAAATCCTCTATATGTTCGCTCAAATCCCCCGTAGTAATTTAAATCCTCTGTATGTCCTCCAATTAGACCTTTGCTTAGACAATCCTTAATGGATAAACGAAGTGCACTTTGAATGTAGTCTTCCGTTACCTGCGGAATTACATTTTTTACGAGTTCCTGAGCCTGATCCAATAAATAACCTGTAGCATGTCCATCTGTATCTCGTACAATAATGCCACCCTCAGGGTTCGGGGTATGTTCCGTGATGCCAGCTAATTCTAGTGCCTTTGTATTCACGACAATTGCATGCCGGCAAATTCTTTTTAACATGAGTGGATTATGGGGGGAGAGTTCATCTAACTCCTTGCGATGAAATATCTTTCTGTCAGGAAGCTGATTTTCGTTCCATCCTTCTCCAATAATCCATTCACCTTCAGGCCTATCTTTTACAAAAGTTTGTATGGAAGTCGCAATTTCCTGGGAAGATGTCATCTCCGAAAAATCCAGTTTCATTAACTTTTCCCCGTGGCCAATAAGATGCATGTGGCTATCAACAAAACCTGGAAACATCGTGTTCCCTTTTAAATCGGTTACTCTTGAAATTCTATTTTTATATCGTTTTTCTAAATCACATAATAATCCTGTATCAACAATGATGCCGTCTTCCACAAAGACAGCTTCTACCGCGGCGTGTTTACCTTCCATTGTGTATATTCTTCCGCCTGTCCAAAGAGTTCCCATTTTCACACCTACTATCCCTACTAATTTAAGCTTACTTTAACATGCAAAAAGCAGATAGTAAAAATACTAGCTGCTTTTTTGTATTTTAGGATTAAGCTTTTGCTTTTTCAGATTCAGCCTGTCTAAGCTCAATTCTTCTGATTTTTCCTGAAGTTGTTTTTGGTAAGTCACTAACAAATTCAATTTTTCTAGGATATTTATATGGTGCTGTCAATTGCTTTACATGTTCTTGTAGGTTTTTGATGAGTTCCTCATTAGAAGTAATACCTTCACGTAATACAACAAATGCTTTTACAATATTACCTCGAATTTCATCTGGACTTGCTACAACCGCACACTCTTTTACAGAAGGATGTTTTACGAGTGCATCTTCTACCTCAAATGGCCCAATTGTGTATCCTGAACTAATAATAATATCATCGGCACGTCCCTCAAACCAGAAATAGCCATCTTCATCTTTTTTCGCTTTGTCACCTGTAATATAGTAATCGCCTCTAAATTGCAATGATGTTCTTTCAGGATCCTTGTAATATTCTTTAAAAAGCGCAGGTGTGTTCACATGAACGCCAATATCCCCAACTTCACCAACACCACAAGGCTTACCAAACTCATCGACAATTTCAACATTATTACCAGGTGTAGGCTTGCCCATCGATCCAGGTTTTATTGTCATTCCTTTTAGTACTCCTACTAAAAGAGTATTTTCGGTTTGTCCGTAGCCATCGCGTACCTCGATATTAAACTCTCTTCTAAATGTGTCAATTACTTCACGATTTAACGGCTCTCCTGCTGATACAGCACTATGCAAATTTGGAAGTGAGTAATCAGACAAATTCTCAACCTTTGCCATAAGTCGATATTCGGTTGGTGTACAACATAACACATTAATCTTATACGAACCCAACAATTGCAAATATTTATTTGGATCAAATTTCCCGTTATACACGAATCCAGTAGCGCCACTACCTAAAGTTGAAAGAAATGGACTCCAAATCCATTTTTGCCAGCCAGGTCCCGCTGTTGCCCATACCGTATCCGATTCACTGATGCTTAACCAGTATGGAGCTGCTGTTTTTAAATGTGCATATGCCCAGCCATGTGTGTGAACAACGCCTTTCGGATTACCAGTTGTTCCGGAAGTATAGGAAAGGAACGCCATATCGTCCTTGCTTGTTTCTGCTGCTGCAAGTTCTTCAGATTGACTTTGCATTTCCTCTTCTAATGAAACCCACTCTGCCACCTTTTCGCCAACTGCAAACTTCTGGATTTGCTCAATACTTTCGATAGATGAAAATTGATCACAATAAGGGTGATAGCTAATAATGGCTTTTACATCGCCATGAGTGATTCGGTATTGAAGATCTTTTGTACGAAGCATTTCTGAGCTAGGAATGACAACTAGTCCAGCTTTTAACGCCCCTAAATAAACCATATATGCTTCCACTAATCTCGGAATAATAACTAATACCTTATCCCCTTTGTTTAGACCATTGTTGATAAATGTATTCCCAATTTTATTTACATTCTTGAAGAGGTCAACGTATGTAATTTCCTTTTTGCTTCCCTGCTCATCTTCCCATTTCAACGCAATTTTTTTAGGATCTTTTGCATATTTTTCAATTTCCTGAACAAGGTTATACCGTAAGGGTGCAAGTAAATCTTCTCTTTTCACAATCATTCCTCCTCAATCTTTATCTTCTAATTATATAAAAAATTCCAAACAATTTGGAGGGGTTTTGTGAAAAAATTGTGACCTGGTTATAATATCTGATTTCAATTTTTTCAAAATACAAAAAAGGACGGGAATGAACCCGTCCTTGTAGCCATCTATTTTTTTGTTTTTAGAAATTACCTCCGCCCATTTGTTGTTGAGCGAAAGATACTAAACGCTTAGTGATTTCTCCACCAACAGACCCGTTAGCACGAGAAGTTGTATCAGCACCAAGGTTTACACCAAATTCAGAAGCGATTTCATATTTCATTTGGTCAATTGCTTGTTGTGCACCAGCTACTAATAGTTGGTTGCTGTTGTTGTTGTTTGCCATGTGACTTCACCTCCTTGTGAGTATATAATGTGTAAAATCACATGGCACAATACATGTAAACTACTGGTAAATGTTCACAACAATAGAATGATTTTCTATTAGAATAAGTCTTCTATCTCTTCTTTCTTAGATCCATCTAAAGTAATGATTTCCGTTTCATTAACGGCTTTTTCAATCAAGCTCTCAAAATCAGTGTAGCTTTCATAATGAGTTACATTTTCCAGCTTTGGTCTTGTTTTGGGAGCTGAAGGTGTAAAAATAGTACAACAATCTTCAAATGGACGAATTGAGATATCATGTGTATTGATTTTCTTAGCCATATCAATAATATCAAATTTATCTACAGTAACAAGTGGACGAATAATTGGTGTACTGGTTACGTTGTTGATGACATGCATACTCTCTAATGTCTGACTTGCCACCTGACCAAGGCTTTCACCAGTTACAATCGCAAGTGCATTACGTCTTCTTCTTATTTCATCTGTGATTCGTAGCATCATACGTCTAGTTGAAATTAGCGTATAGTTTTCAGGAATTTGTCTTTGTATCGTTATCTGAATGTCAGTGAAAGGGACGATGTGCAATTTAACCGTTCCCGAAAATTCTGTAAGCTGCTGTGCAAGGTCAATCACCTTTTGGCGTGCACGGTCGCTTGTATATGGGGGACTGTGAAAATGTACAGCCTCAATTGTTAATCCCCTCTTCATGGATAAATAACCGGCAACAGGGCTATCAAGACCACCCGACAGCATAAGCATCGCTTTCCCGCTTGAACCAACTGGAAGTCCTCCTACACCTTTTTCATCTTTAAAGGTAATATAAGTGGCTTCCTTTCGTACTTCAACACGGATATTGATATCAGGAGTGTGCACATTTACGTAGATTTCCTCGGTATTCTTTAAAATATGACTTCCTAATTCATAATTTAATTGATTGGAATCAAGTTCAAAGCTTTTATCTGATCGTCGTGCAGATATTTTAAAGGTCTTTCCTTGATGATCTAGTTGTTTAATGGCAGCTAAGACACCATCTTTTATTTTTTCGATTTCACTTTCAACCTTTAAAGCAAGACTAAAGGATTGAATTCCAATAATATTTTTGAGAACTTCCACAATTCCTTCATGGGGTTCTCCATTTAACTTTATATAAATTCGATCTCTTGTTTTTTCAAATGTGATACCTTTGTAATCAGTAAGCTTCCTTTTTATATTATTTAAAAGTTTATTAATGAAATGATTACGATTTCGACCTTTTGTAGTAATTTCGCCAAATCGTATTAAAATGTGATCATATTCCATTTTGTTCCCCCATTACATGTTGTAATTTCTTTATTGCATTTTCAATAGCATTTATTAAAATCGGAATCTCATCCAGTTTGTTTTGATGCGACAGGCTGATTCGTATTGAACTATTAGCAAGGGCTTCATGTACTCCCATCGCAAGCAATGTTTTACTGGGTTCATTATTTTTGGATGAGCATGCGGAGGTTGTTGAAACGTAAATCTCCTTCTCTTCTAATAAATGAACAAATACTTCAGGCTTTAAACCGTTAACCGAGAAATTGATGATATGTGGGGCACTGCTAGCCTCAGGTGTGTGTATTGTAATACCATTCAACCTTGATAATTGATCTATAATAGTTTCTTTTAGTCGAGTTAGATGTTTAATATTTCCATCTCTATTCTCTATGGTCAACCTTAATGCTTTAGCAAGGGCTACAAAACCTGCAACATTTTCAGTTCCCGCCCTTTTTTGCATTTCTTGGTCACCGCCACCGATTAGAGCCTTAATTCTAACACCTTGACGGACGAATAAAACCCCTGTTCCTTTAAGCCCATTAAACTTATGTCCCGAAATCGTACATAAATCAAGTTTTGCCTTATTAAAATCTAGATGGGTTTTACCTACTCCTTGTACATGATCAACGTGATAAATAATCTTCGGGTAATTTTCTAGAAGTTTTCCAATTTCTTCTATTGGTTGAATGGTCCCTACTTCATTATTTACATGAATGATAGAAACTAAGATCGTATCTTCACGAATTGAATTTCTTAAATCTTCAATCGAAACAACACCCTTTTCGTCTACTGGAAGATAGGTGATTTCAAACCCAAGTTCTAGTAATTGCTTACATGCCTCAGTTATCGAAGGATGCTCTATTGATGTTGTAATAATATGTTTGCCTCGATTACTGTATTGTAATGCAATTCCTTTAATCGCAAAATTATTCCCTTCAGACCCTCCAGATGTAAAAATAATTTCCTGCGGCTTTACCTGTAAAAGGGAAGCAATCTGGTTCCGGGATTGACTTAATAGCTTTTCAGCTTGTCCACCTATTCCATGTAAGGAAGAGGGATTGCCAAAATAATTTTTTGCAACTTTTATATAGGAATCAATTACATCATCAAAAGGTTTTGTTGTTGCACTATTATCTAAATAAATCATCTTATTACCCCTACTATGCGATATTTTGCAAACAAAATGATAACATACATTTATAAAATAAAAAAAGGAAAAGGACCCCAATTTGAGGCCCTTTACTTAGAATCATCTTCAAGTAAAACTTCAATTTTTTTCAACGCTCCAGGATCTACATCTTCAATTGCTGTTGCAGCTTGTTCTAATGCAAGTGCATATTCATAATTTCTAAAAGATTTCTCAGCTTCAAGTAAACTAACTGCAACTTTTTGATCCCTGCTTCGATATCGGTTTCCATATTGGATGACCTTTTCTGCAAGATATACTTGCTCAATCATTTCTTCTGCTTGCTTATATGTCTGTGAAACTAAATCAGACGCATTTTGTAATGTTTGATTGACCGTATTCATATTAAGTGGTTTTTCTTCGAGACTATTCATTACTTGTGTAAGAGACAATCTTGCTTCCGAAACGAGTTCAGCATATTTTACTGGAAGACCAGGGATATTACTTTTTGAGATAAGTCGTTTCGCATCTGTAAGTTGCTTCTTCATTTCCGAAATTTGTTCTCTTGCATGAAGTTCATCCTTACGAAGTGTTTTCAGCATTTCTGAAAATTGTAAGTGCTCTTCCTTTACATCCTGTATCCTACCGTACACCTCTTCTAACTCCGTCTTGATTAGAGAATAGGCAATTTGCTCCGCTTCAAGCTTTGATTGAACAGATACATATTGCTTCACCAGTTGTTTAATTTGTTTTACGATATTCCGGTGTTGTTCTATATCTTTTTCATATAAATGATAGCTTTGTTGAACAAAGGTAGTTTCTTCTTCTGTGCTTTTACTGCCTTCAATTAAGTCCTCTAAATCTTGTTCGATTTTCTCAACTTCTTTTTTCACAAACTGATTTGCTTTTACTTCAGCTTCCAGTAAATCATAGATTGTATCGAGCGACTCTCTTGCTTCTTCAATTCCCTTCTTCACATCTTCAAGCTTTAGCTCTTCGATAAGAGAAATATGTTGGGATAATTGCTCTCGCATTCTTTCAATTTCTTTCTCAATTTGGTGGTGCTTTAGAGAATAGCCCTCCTGTTCCATTTGGCTATAACCTTCAGAAAGTTCATTTAACTGATTTGGAATTGTACTTTGGCATTCATGTAATAAGTGAGGGATATCATCCATTTGTTGCTTCGTTACGGATAGCGCATCCTTAATCAGGAGAACAATTTCTCTTGCCTCAAAGTAATTTCCATTCGTCGTTGCTTCTTCAAATTCTTTAAATTTCCCATAAACATCTTCTAGATTCATTTCAAGCTGTTTTTCAGCATGTCCAAAAGTATGTCTATGCGCAAGTAAATTCTTTTTAAGTTCCCGATACTGTTGGTTTAATTCATCAACCTCAACACGATTTTTTTCCTCACTGCCAACTAAATCCTTAAGCTCGTCTAAAATAATGGCGATATTGCTTTCAGCATCTTTTAAGATTGCCTCAATTTGGGCAAGTACCCGTTTTGCTTTCCCAAAACGATATTTATCAGCTAAGTCTTCAGCATCAAATAATAATTCCTCAACATCTGGAAGAGCAACAGTGACAATTTCATCCCATTGCTTTCTCCAACGTTCAAATAGTTCTTCAGTTTGACCTGTCATATTAAGCTCTTTTACTTTAGCTATTTCATCGGTGACTGGCCGATTCATCATATCTATCTTCCAGGCTTCAAGCCTATCAACATCTTTATATATCTTTTTTCTCGAATAAAACCCAAAAATAGTTACTGCACTTGCTACTACGATTATGCCGATTATGATTTCCATAATTTGGCCTCCTTGCTCCCACAATCAATCTCGTTCTAGACATTTATGTATATTAGTTTTTAACTTTTATATGTAATATCAAATCAAATGTTTTTTTATTGTATTTATGATACCATGTAAACGACAATTTTTGACTAAAACTTTTAAAATTTTTTACAAAATTTATATAAAAATGAGGGATTTGTCGATGAAAGCAGATGGTCATATCCATACACCCTTTTGCCCGCATGGTACAAAGGACGCGTTTGAGGATTACATTGCCCGTGCTCTACAGTTAGGGTTTGATGAAATTTCGTTCACAGAACATGCACCACTTCCGTCACGATTTAACGATCCCACACCTCAACAGGACAGTGGAATGGACGAAAATCAGCTAGAAATCTATTTTTCTGTATTAACCGAGCTTCAAAAAAAGTTTGCATCAGATATTAAAATCAATATTGGATTAGAGGTCGACTATATTGAGGGATATGAAGAGGACACAAGGACTTTTTTGAACGAGTATGGTCGATATTTGAATGATAGCATTCTCTCTGTTCATTTTTTAAAAAAACAAGATCAGTATTATTGCCTCGATTATAGTCCTGACATGTTTGCGACTATGATCAGTGACTTTTCCTCAGTTGAGGCGGTCTATGAAGCTTATTATAATACATTGGCGCGTTCTATAACGGCAGACCTAGGTCAATTTAAGCCAAAAAGGATTGGCCATATTACACTTGTTCATAAGTTTCAAAAAAAATTCCCGGTATCCAAGCAATTCGATGACAAAATTCACTCGATACTCGACCAAATTGCGGATCTTGGATTAGCCTTGGATTATAATGGTGCTGGTATTAATAAACCACTTTGTCGAGAGGTTTATCCACCAGAAAAAATCATTAGAGAGGCAATAAAACGAAAAATCCCTCTCGTCTATGGTTCCGATGCCCATAGCAGGAAGGATTTAAATCAAGGATTTGAACATCTAATTAAAGATGCTTTGTTAGTGTCACCAACTAGATATTAACGGGAATCTGAGTTATTTTGCTTTTTACTGTTTGAGGTTGTTTACAAATAGTCGTGTTTACCCATTTCTCTATTTCATGACAATATTGTTCACTAACATACAACTCATAAGGCATTAAATGTAAAACTTCTGACATATATTGAGGGTGTAGATAAGGCATAGATAACATCCCCTTTAATTGCATGATGGCATAAGGGATTGGAACTAGGGCAAATTCCTGTTGTTTAATACCTGTTTCAAAAATGGCTTGGAAATAATATTTTTCTTTTGCCATATAGGTGGTCATGATTTCACGAATCAAAGTGGTATCAAATGTAATTTCCCTTTGGACAAAACGTGATAAGTGACGATTATCCTTTTGGTATTCCATAATCCCTCTGACCGCAAGCAATAAACATTCTCTTGCCGTTCTGTTATCCAATTCAATATAGGCATGCTCGACAATCGTTAAATATCCCTCTAGGTAAGTAGAAACTAAATGTTCTAGTAAACCTTCCTTATTTCCAAAATAGTAGGAGATATTGGCGACATTACAATTTGCTCTTTTCGCAATTTCACGTACTGTTGTTCCATCAAAGCCTTTTGTATTAAATAAGAATACGGACGACTCAATAACTTTTTGTTTCATTGTTTTACTTTTCATAACCAACCCACCTTACCCTTAATATAGTATAGATTTCGATATGCTAAGGTGGATTCCTTTAAGAATTTATCGACAAGTCACGCGCTTTAAGCTATCATTTAATATAATTTATGTAGGTATTACTCAAATGGAGGGGAATCATAATGTTTCATGTCGAACAATACAAAGGTAATAAAGCAGAAGACTATAAACTGGTAACAAAACAGTTGCAAGCTTTGCTTGAAGGCGAACATGACCAAATAGCAAATTTAGCAAATGCATCAGCATTACTTAACCAATTTTTAGATAATGTCAATTGGGTTGGCTTTTATGTAAAGAAAGAAGATGAGCTTATTCTCGGACCATTCCAAGGCCTACCTGCATGTGTGAGAATTAAGATGGGACGTGGGGTTTGTGGCACTGCAGCCCAAAATCGAAAGACTGAAAGAGTGGCAGATGTTCATCTATTCCCTGGTCATATTGCATGTGATAGTGCTTCCCAATCAGAAATTGTTGTTCCAATTATGAAAAATGGTGAAGTATTTGGTGTGTTAGATATCGACAGTCCAATCAAAGAGCGTTTTGATGAAGTAGACCAACAATGCCTTGAAGAATTTGTGAAGGTTTTAGAAGAACATCTGTAGAAAAGTGCAAGGTGCTAAGCTTTAGGCGACAAGCATAAGATGAGCGCTGACAGAAGGTGCCTTTTACCTTCCGAGACGATCGGAACAGACTAGAGAGACGATGGCAACTGGACCTAGACAAATAAAACTAGCCAGTGAGGATTTTTGTCCTCGCTGGCTTTTTGATTTGCCCGTATTTATGAGTCGCTTGACCTCCCGACTAGGTTCTCCTTTATCCATTTAACGCTTGATTTAAATCATCCCAAATATCTTCCCATGCTTCTAATCCTACCGAAAGTCGAATCAAATTATCCGTAATGCCCATGTTCAATCGGGATTCCTCTGGCACAACTGAATGTGTCATTGTTGCTGGATGCTGTATGAGAGTCTCTGTATCACCTAGACTCACAGCAATTTTGATTAACTTCAGTCGATTTAGAACGTTTTGTGCATCTTTCTTTGTGCCTTTAATTGTAAAAGATATAAGTCCACCTGGCTTACTCATTTGTTTTTTCATAATCTCGTAAGCTGGACTTTCTATATCACCAGGATAAAAAATTTGCTCCACATTTTTATGTTCTTTGAGTAAGAATGCGATTTTTTCTGTATTATCACAGTGGCGGTCCATCCTTACCGGCAGTGTTTTTAGCCCACGAAGTAAAAGCCATGCATCAAATGGTGACATAATACCACCAATATCCTTTTTCGTTGTCATTGCCACCTGTTGAATAAATTCTTTTTTGCCAACGACAAGTCCTGCGATAACATCTCCATGTCCTCCAATATACTTTGTAGCACTGTGTACCACAATATCACAGCCCAATTTAATGGGTTGCTGCAAATAAGGTGAACTAAAAGTATTGTCCACGACAACTGGGATATTAAGCTGTTTCGCAATCTTAACAACCTTTTGTAAATCAATGAGTTTCATAGTTGGATTAATTGGTGTCTCAATGTAGATTAGTTTCGTTTGTGGAGTAATTTTTGATAGAATTTCCTCTTCATCATCCATATCACTGTAATCATGTTCAATATTGTACTTCTCGTTCATCATCTTTAGGAGACCAAAGGTACACCCATACAGTCCCTGTGAACAGAGGATATGATCACCAGACTTTGTTAATGCAAATAACACAGCCGAAACAGCCGCCATCCCCGATCCAAATGAAAGCCCTGCTTCCCCTCCCTCTAAGAGAGCGATTCTTTCTTCTAAAATTTTAACTGTTGGGTTCCCTAATCTTGAATATATATATCCTTCATCCGCACCAGCAAAACGAGCTTCTCCTTGTTCAGCTGTTTCAAATGTAAAAGTTGATGTTTGGTAAAGTGGTGGTGTTAAACTCCCATTTGGAGAAGTTGGTCCGCCACCATGTATCGCTAAAGTGTCAAAGTATTTACTTTCCTTGCTCATGCTCCCCTTATCCCCCTTAAAACTTTTGATTATACCATTAGCATATGACAAGAAGGGTTGTATTGAAAGCGTTTTCTATTTTCATAGAGGTTTACTAGGTTTTATAATATAGCGAATTAAAGCGCTGTTCCTACCAAAAAGGACATCCATTTATAGATGGGGGCTATTTTGAGCTGTAAATAGAACAATTACCATAGCAAAACGCGTATGATTTCTAGTGTCGAATAACAATTAAAATCATTATGGACACGGGAGTGCTGATTCAGCCCGGGGGTGTCCGAAGTTTAGAGATCTTCGGACTCGACATGCCAGATTCATGCACGGTGTGTCTGAAGTTTGGAGATCTTCGGACTCGGGGACGCAGATTCAGCACAGACATGTCCGAAGTCTAGAGATTTTCGGACTCGGGGACGCAGATTCAGCACAGACATGTCCGAAGTCTAAAGATCTTCGGACACGGCATGCCAGATTCATGCCCGGTGTGGCCGAAGTTTAGAGATCTTCGGACTCGACATGCCAGATTCATGCCCAGTGTGTCCGAAGTTTAGAGATCTTCGGACTCGGGAAGGCAGATTCAGCGCGAGTGTGTCCGAAGTTTAGAGATCTTCGGACACGCCATGCCAGGTTCAGACCAGGGGTGTCTGAAGTCTAGAGATCTTCGGACTCGGCATGCCAGATTCATGCACGGTGTGGCCGAAGTTTAAGTATCTTCGGACTCGGGAGGGCAAATTCAGACCAGGGGTGTCTGAAGTCTAGAGATCTTCGGACTCGGCATGCCAGATTCATGCCCAGTGTGGCCGAAGTTTAGGGATCTTCGGACTCGGGAGGGCAAATTCAGACCAGGTATGTCTGAAGTTTAGAGATCTTCGGACTCGACATGCCAGGTTCAGACCAGGGGTGTCCGAAGTCTAGGTATCTTCGGACTCGGGAAGGCAAATTCAGACCAGGTATGTCTGAAGTTTAGAGATCTTCGGACTCGACATGCCAGGTTCATGCACGGTGTGTCCGAAGTCTAGAGATCTTCGGACTCGACATGCCAGATTCATGCACGGTGTGGCCGAAGTTTAAGTATCTTCGGACTCGGGAGGGCAAATTCAGACCAGGTATGTCTGAAGTCTAGAGATCTTCGGACTCGGGAAGGCAGATTCATGCCCAGTGTGGCCGAAGTTTAGAGATCTTCGGACTCGGCATGCCAGATTCATGCACGGTGTGGCCGAAGTTTAAGTATCTTCGGACTCGGGAGGGCAAATTCAGACCAGGTATGTCTGAAGTCTAGAGATCTTTGGACTCGACTAAGCAGATTTAGCTAATCATTGTCTGAAGATAGCACAACTTCGGACTCGAGAAGGCAGATTCAGCGCGAGTGTGTCCGAAGTTTAGAGATCTTCGGACACGCCATGCCAGATTCATGCCCAGTGTGTCCGAAGTTTAGAGATCTTCGGACTCGACATGCCAGGTTCAGACCAGGGGTGTCCGAAGTCTAGGTAACTTCGGACTCGGAAGGACAAATTCAGACAAGGTATGTCTGAAGTTTAAGTATCTTGGGACACGGTTTATCAATAAAAATAAAGCGTGAATTCGTATATGAATTCACGCTAAAAATGTATAGGGATTTACTATTTCATACCCTGAATTCGAACCCGATACCTTCATAGATGCCCTTCAATGACTTTATTTTCACTAGCAATAACTTGATTTTTCCCTGATTGTTTAGCTGCATACAGTGCATTGTCTGCACGATGGAATAAACTTTGGAATGTTTCTCTGAATTCTTTATGCCAGGTAGCCACCCCACATGAAATTGTGATTTTGGGATTTGAATTTTGTTCCACTCTTTTTCCGAGCCTTTCTGCTACAGCAATCCCTGAAGCTAAATCCACTCTAGGCAGGTAAATTGCGAGTTCTTCTCCACCCCATCTTGCTCCAATATCATTGTCACGGATATTTTCTTTAATAAGATTAGCTATTTGTATAATTGCTTCGTCCCCAACCTGATGACCATAAGTATCATTAATACCTTTGAAATCATCAATGTCAATTAGTATAAATGTTCCAAAAGCATCTGTTTCCAATGATTTGTGTACACAATCCTCTAAGTAATTACGGGAATAAAGTTTGGTTAAATAATCGGTGATAACCAATTTTTCGAGTTCTTCCCTAAGGATTGAATTTGTAAAAGCCAATGATGAATGATAAATCAAGGATTGCAGGAGTTTAAACTTATCAAAAGAAAAGAAATAAGGTAGTTCATGTAAAACAATGGCAACACCTAAAATTTCACTGCGTTGTACAATTGGAACTGACATCATAGAACGATAGACGGAATTGCCAAATGCCGGATCCACCTGTAAATCTCCTATGAATAGAGTTTCTTTTTCTGTTAATATTCGATCAAGGCAGCATAAAATATATTGCTCGCCATGTCCTTCTTCAAAAAAAGTAGTACTTCCTGGAAGTACCTCTATTTGTCCATTTGATTGTAATAAGAAGCCTACTTCATTTGCGCCGAAGGAAGCTTTGATTTGAGATGTCATGAATGTCATTGTATCTGTTAATCTCAAATTAGAATTTAGCTTATGTGAAGTTTCATTAATTAATTGTAGATCAGCAATTAATTGTTTCGACTGTTGGTAGAGTTGTGCATTTTCGAATGCATGTCCAGCTGTATTTGCTAACAGTTCAATAAACTGGATTTCTGATTTAGGAAATACCAATCCGTAATGGGCATTGATTTGCAAGACTCCATAAACACCCTGTCTTCCTTTTAAAGGGGCATAAATGACCGATTTTTTATCAGTAATTGAATTTTCATGTTGCAAGGTACCGTTTACAAACGCTTGCATAACAAGCGAATGTTCACCATTTTCATATTCTTGTATATCTTTAATAGGAATAACATTATGTCGTTTATTATCATGTGCAAGAAATAGGGTAAATGCAAACGATGGGTATACATCTTGTAATGTATTCATAACCTCTTCGAGCACAGCATCTATATCCATGGTTGAGTGAAACTTAGAGGTTACTCTAAAAAGTTGCTCATATCTCAATTCTTCATTTGGAAACTTCATGATTAATCACCCATCTAACATAAGTACTTACTATTTTCATTATAATAGAAAATGCACGAAAAATGTTTTATTATATCGTAAAAAAACCAAATTTATTACATCTTCATATTAATAATCTAATTTACTTCATAAAAAGACAAAGATCTTGCCGTTTTATGTATATTTTCATGATAACTTGACTTCCTTTACTAAAAATCATATAATGATCGTTGTGTAAAATATTGCAGCGTATGTGATTAGGTTTTTGTTCTATTTTGTTCCTCTGCGTGGGCTATTAGCTCATAGATGGTGTATCACGTAACTCTTGGCTGCTAGAGCGAAGATACATGAAAACAAAATAGTCAAAAGCATCTAGCACATCTGTTTTTATTTTACAACAAAATAAAAACATTGAAGGAGGAGTCATTCATGGCTCGTTATACTGGTCCAAGCTGGAAATTATCCCGTCGTCTTGGCATCTCATTAAGTGGTACTGGTAAAGAATTAGAAAAGCGTCCTTACGCTCCTGGACAACATGGTCCTAACCAACGCAAGAAGCTTTCTGAATATGGTTTACAATTACAAGAAAAGCAAAAGCTTCGTCATATGTATGGTGTGAACGAACGTCAATTCCGTAACACATTCAACAATGCAAGCAAAATGCAAGGGATCCTTGGTGAAAACTTCATGATTCTTCTTGAATCACGTTTAGATAACCTAGTTTACCGTCTTGGTCTTGCTCGTACTCGTCGTGCAGCTCGCCAATTAGTTAACCATGGTCATATTCTTGTAGATGGTGGCCGCGTTGATATTCCATCTTACCGTGTAAAACCTGGTCAAACAATTGCAGTTCGTGAAAAATCACGTAACCTTGTTGCAATTAAAGAAGCTATCGAAGCTACTACTTTCGTACCAGAATATTTAACTTTTGATGCTGATAAGCTAGAAGGAACATATACTCGTTTACCAGAGCGTTCTGAATTACCAGCAGAAATTAACGAAGCATTCATCGTTGAGTTCTACTCACGTTAATCTTCCTAAAGAGGAAAGGGTTATCCCTTTCCTCTTTTTTTTGCATAGATAAAATCAATAAGGTGCTCCTTGGGAGCACCTTATCATTTTAGTATTTAATTAAGAAATATTTTTTCTTGCCACGACGGATGACGGTGAATTGACTTTCAATTCGATTTTGTGAAGTCAAGACCGCATCTACTTCTTGGATTCTCTCACCATTGACATAAATAGCCCCATTTCCAATATCCTCACGCGCCCGACGCTTAGATGGGGAAATTTTGCTCATTACTAATAAATCAACTAACCCGACCACTGGATCCCCATTGTACTCATATGAAGGAACATCCTTAAAGCCTTGCTTAATTTCCTCTGCACTTAATTCACTGATAGAACCGCTAAATAATGCTGTTGAAATTTTCACAGCTTGCTCTAGAGCAGCTTCACCATGAACCAATTTCGTTACTTCTTCAGCCAATGTCTTTTGTGCCAATCGCTTTTCAGGTGCATTTTGAATTTCTGCTTCAAGACTCTCAATTTCTGCTTTTGATAGGAACGTAAAATATTTTAAATAGCGGACAACATCACGGTCATCTGTATTGATCCAAAATTGATAAAACTCGTATGGTGACGTTTTATCTTTATCTAACCAGATTGTACCACCTTCTGTTTTTCCAAACTTAGTTCCATCGGCTTTTGTCACGAGAGGTATAGTTAGACCAAATGCTTTTGCATCCTCTACTGTTTTTCGAATTAATTCAAGTCCTGCTGTGATATTTCCCCATTGGTCACTTCCACCAATTTGAAGTCGGCAGCCTACATCTTCATAAAGTTTTAAGAAGTCATAGGATTGTAAAATCATATAACTAAACTCAGTAAATGAAATACCAGCATCGAGACGAGATTGCACAGAGTCCTTAGCAAGCATGTAATTAAGACCAAAGCTTTTTCCTATGTCACGCAAGAAAGTAATTAAGTCTAAACTTCCAATCCAATCATAATTATTTGCAATTTGAGCTGGGTTTTCTTTTGCTTCAAAATCCAAAAAGCGTGAAAGTTGATTTCTAATACTATTACTAAACTCCACGACGACCTCTTTCGGATTTAATGTTCTTTCAGCCTTTTTACCACTTGGGTCACCAATTAAGCCTGTTGCTCCACCAACTAATGCAATGGGTTGATGCCCAGCTAATTGGAATCTTCTCAAAGTTAAAACCCCTACTAAGTGGCCAATATGTAAACTATCAGCTGTTGGATCGAATCCACAATACAATTTGATCTTTTCATTCTTTAATGTATTCTGTAGACCTTCCTGATCTGTTACTTGATTTATCAATCCCCTATAAGTCAAATCCTGTATAACATCCATTAAATTTCGATTCTCCTTTTAACCTTATAATAAGGTTTTTCTATCACATTCTGTCTATTATTGTCAAATTAAATAATGGAAATTCATAAAATAATATTAATGACCCTACGCTATATGCTATAATAAACTTGGATTTTTAGGGGGATGATTATGAATCTAAATAAATCACAGATATTTGAAAAAATTAGCTCTTTTTGGCGAAGAGTCCTATCAAATAAAGTCATTCAAGCAGTTACCGGAAACAAAGCCCGAAAAGGCGCAAGAGTTACTTACGGGGTTATATGGAACTTATTTTTAATTTTCTTTATTATTGGTCTGCTTGGACTTGGCTTTGCCGGTGGAGCTGGTGCAGGATATTTTGCATCTCTGGTTAAGGACGAACCTGTCCGAAGCTATGAAAGTCTGCAAAAAGATATTTATAACTATGAAGAAAACACGGAGGTCTACTTTGCAAATGAGGTCTACCTTGGTCAATTAAGGGCAGACCTGCAACGTGAAGAAGTAGCACTCGAAGATATTTCACCATTTGTCTTAGATGCTGTTATTGCTACTGAAGACCAATATTTCTATAAGCACGATGGAGTTGTTCCAAAATCAATACTCCGGGCAATCGTACAGGATGTAACTAATTCACCTATCCAAACTGGAGGAAGTACGCTGACCCAGCAATTGATTAAGAATCAAATTTTATCAAATGAAGTTTCCTTTGATCGGAAGGCTAAGGAAATTCTCATTGCACTGCGACTTGAAAAGTTTTTTGATAAAGATGAAATTCTAGAAGCATATCTAAATATTATTCCTTATGGCCGTAATTCTTCAGGTCGAAATATTGCTGGAGTTCAAACAGCAGCCAAAGGAATTTTTGGAGTAGATGCAAAAGATTTAAACCTTCCACAAGCAGCATTTATCGCTGGTATACCACAAAACCCATATGTATATACTCCGTTTTTGAACCAGGGTGGAAAGGTGAAAGAGAACTTGGAGCCCGGTATCAACCGGATGAAAACAGTTTTAGAGCGTATGCTTACAGGTGGTTTTATTACACAGAAGCAATATGACGAAGCACTTACCTATGATATTCGTGCAAACCTTGCCCCACCTAAGTCAGAGCCTACTGAAAAATATCCTTGGTTAACAGTTGAAGTAGAAAAACGTGCCACTGATATTTTGATGAAAAAATTGGCTAAGGATGACGGATACGAGGAAAAGGATCTTGAAGAAAATAAGGAACTTCGATCACACTACCAAGTTATCGCAGACAGAAACCTTCGTCAAAATGGATATAAAATCCATACAACTATTGACAAAGAAGTATATGATGCAATGCAAGAGGCAGTAAAGAAATTTCAATATTTTGGTCCAGATCGAAAAGAAACAAAGAAAAACTTAGAAACGAATGAAGATGTACAAGTAATAGAACCAGAAGAGCTCGGTTCTGTATTAATTGAAAATAGAACAGGAAAAATAATTAGTTTTGTGGGAGGCCGTGACTTCGAGCGTGAACAAACCAACCACGCATTAGGTGCGAAGCGTTCAAATGGTTCAACTATGAAGCCTCTCTTGGACTATGCACCAGCAATGGAACTTGGACTCGTACAACCTGGTAGCGTGATTGCCGATGTAAAGTTCTCGTATGGAAAATATACTCCATATAACGTGGGTGGGACAAATGACTTTGATGGTCTAATGTCTGCTAGACGAGCTTTACAAGTCTCTAAGAATATCCCGGCGATCAAGACATACTTAAAGGCATTTGATCACCGCCCAATAACTTTCCTAGAGAAAATGGGGTTCACTTCTTTAAATGAGAAAGACTATCACGCCCCATCTTTAGCAATTGGCGGTATGACGGATGGAGTTTCAGTTGAAGAGAATGTAAATGCGTTCGCAACATTTGCTAACGAAGGTAAGTTTATTGATGCCTATATGATTGAAAAAATTGAGACGAACGACGGAGAAGTTGTATACGAACATGAAGTGAAACCTGTTGAGGTTTTCTCTCCACAAACTGCTTATCTAACAATCGATATGATGCGTGATGTTATTAGCGGTGGTACAGCTGCATCTATGAATGGCTACCTTAAGTTTAATGCGGATTGGGCTGGTAAAACGGGTACAACCAACGACTGGTGGGATATTTGGTTTGTAGCAACCAACCCGAATGTAACCTTTGGTACGTGGATTGGCTATGATACACCAAAACCAGTGGCACTGAACTATAAGGGACTTTATAATTCAAGAAGAAATATTCTTCTGTGGGCACAACAAATGAATGCAGTATATGATGTAAAACCAGAGCTTGTTAAACCAAAAGAGAACTTTAAAATGCCTGGAGGAATTGTAAGTCGCTCTTATTGTGGACTTTCTGGATTACTTCCTTCAGATTTATGTCGTGAAGCTGGTCTAGTACAATCTGACATATATAATGCAAAATTTGTTCCGACAAAGGTCGATGATAACCTTGTAAAAGGTAAGTATATTGAAGTAGATGGCAAAGCTTATCGTGTACCATCAAGTGCACCAAAGGAATTTGTACAAGAAGGAATCATGATCAAGAAAGAGTTTTTATCGGAGCATGGTTTAAAAGATTCTGCGGCCATTTCACAACTGCTTCCTAAGAACGATCGTTGGAAGAACCTTGTTGTTACAGAATCTACTGAACTTAAAGATAATGGTTCAGTTCCGTCCCAAGTAAAAGGTGCCTCGATTTCTTCAGGTACATTGAAATGGGCAAAGCATGATCACAATGATGTCATAGGATATCGAATCTATTCTGCAGGAAATTTCACAGCAGACTTCAAGAAAATCGGAAGTGTTCCTGCTACAAAGAATTTACAATTTAAAGTTGGAAACGCCGTTGCTGCCTATTATGTTACTGCTGTTGATGTCACTGGTAAAGAAACGCCACTCGCAAATTCAGTCTTAATCAAAAATGGCGACTACAAACCAGAGCCGGAAGTGGTTACCCCACCTCCGTCAGACCCTCCTGCTGATGGGGATAACGGTACCAATAATGAGAATGAAAAGAATGGCAAAGGTAACGCTAAGGGTAAAGAAAAAGATAAAGAAAACGGTGGAAATTAATCAATAATAAAGAGGTGATCCAGTGGATCACCTCTTTTTCTGTTAACATTTTAATCTTCCATTGTAGAAAGGTCGCCTGTCGGTAAATCAAGCTCCCATGCCTTAAGAACACGTCTCATGATTTTTCCACTACGTGTTTTTGGAAGTTTTTCCTTAAACTCAATTTCACGAGGAGCAGCATGTGCAGCTAATCCTTTTTTTACAAAATCTCTTATTTCTTCTTTTAACTCATCTGTCGCTTTATAGCCATCAACGAGTGCTACGAACGCTTTAATGATTTCCCCTCTTACAGGGTCAGGCTTTCCGATAACACCGGCTTCTGCAATTGCGGGATGTTCAACAAGCTTACTTTCAACTTCAAATGGTCCTACCCGCTCACCGGAGGTCATGATTACGTCATCAACACGACCTTGGAACCAGAAATAACCATCTTCATCCATATATGCTGAATCCCCTGATACATACCAATCACCGGGCATAAAATAGGACTCATATTTTGCGGGATTATTCCAAATTTGATACATCATTGATGGCCAGCCCTTTTTAACAGCGAGGTTGCCCATACGATTTGGTGGTAATTCATTACCTTGGTCGTCAACAATAGCAGCCTTAATTCCAGGGAATGGTTTACCCATAGAACCTGGTTTGATCTCCATGCAAGGGTAATTACTAATAAGCTGTGCACCCGTTTCTGTCATCCACCAATTATCATGAATTCGTAAGTTAAAGACCTTTACTCCCCAACGAACAACTTCGGGGTTAAGTGGCTCCCCTACACTTAATACATGACGCAATGTACTTAAATCAAATTGTTTTACAAGTTCATCACCAGCGCCCATCAGCATTCTAAATGCTGTTGGTGCACTATACCAGACTGTAACTCCAAAATCTTCAATGGTTTGGTACCAGTTTTCCGGTCTAAAACGGCCTCCTACTATTACATTTGAAGCTCCGTTAAGCCAAGGACCAAAAATGCCGTAAGAAGTTCCTGTTACCCAACCTGGGTCAGCTGTACACCAATAGATGTCATCTTCTTGTAAATCGAGAATCCATTTTGCAGTCTGGTATTGTTGAATCATGGCGTTATGAACATGCAATACTCCCTTTGGTTTACCTGTTGAACCAGAAGTATAGTGTAATAGCATACCGTCCGTTCGTTCTACCCATTCAATTTGCAGCTCTTTACTTGCTGTTTTTAGCCGACCAAGAAAATCGATAAATGGGCCATCCTCCGTAACATTTTCACCAACGAGGACAATATGCTTTAATGCAGGAAGTTCATTAAACGGAATACGATCCACTAATTCTGGAGTTGTGACAATTACCTTTGCTTCACTATCTTCCAAGCGATCGCGAACTGCTCCTTCCATAAATGCTTCAAATAGTGGTCCCACGATTGCCCCTAATTTAATAGCCCCTAATACTGTAAAATATAATTCGGGAGAACGTGGCATAAATACAAATACTCGGTCACCTTTTTCCACATCTGCCGCTTGCTTTAATACGTTAGCCGCACGGTTCGTATATTCTTTCATTTCTTTAAATGTATATTTCTCATCACGTGATGGATCACGATAATATAGAGCGATTTTATTTTTCCTTACACCCTCTGCATGGCGGTCGATTGCTTCATAAGCAATATTAACCCTACCTGTTTCTGACCAAGAAAAACTTTTTTCTACTTCCGTCCAATCAAAATTCTCATATGCTTCATCATAATCTTTTAGATTATAATTGCCTTTGGTTGCTGGTAACGCTTCCACTTTCACTATACATTTCCCCTTTATGTAAGTTATTTACTATTCTATTATAAAATAAAACTCGTCTTTTCTCAATTTTTAAAATTTTGTTTATATATTATTTTTCTGTAAAATTGTATAATTAGTGTAATAGTATGGGCCCAATACCCTGCTAAATATAGGTACAGCACCCGCAGATGCGACGACTTTTCAGCGATAGTTTTTCATGCACGCGCGAAAAATTTGGGCACCAAAACCCCAAGGCGCATTTGACAAAATTCTGAAAACGCTTTATTTTTACTAGGTTCATGTATAATGAAATTGACGTTATGAATGGTGGTGACAATGTGGAGCATAAGAAAACTTATAACGCAAAGGAACTTAAAACCCCTCATGGCACGCTCATTATTGAAGGTCCCATAACCGGAGAAGCCCTTGCAAGCTATGAATTTCACGAGGACTTGGTAGCATTTCGTCCTCCAAATCAACAGCATAAAGCATTGATTGAAATTGCTGACCTCCCTGAAGGAAGAATTATTATCGCAAGAGAGCATCATACAATTGTAGGGTATGTTACATACCTTTACCCAGACCCGCTAGAGCGCTGGTCTGAGGGGAAAATAGAAAATTTGATAGAATTAGGAGCAATTGAAGTTATTCCAAAATTTCGAGGCAGCAGAGTTGGAAAGAATCTATTAATTGTTTCTATGATGGATGACGCTATGGAAGACTATCTCATCATTACTACCGAATATTATTGGCATTGGGATTTAAAAGGAACTGGCCTGAATGTTTGGGAGTATCGTAAAGTAATGGAAAAAATGATGAGTGCAGGTGGGCTTGAATGGTTTGCAACAGATGATCCTGAAATTAGTTCACACCCTGCCAACTGTTTAATGGCTCGAATTGGCAAACGAGTAAATCAGGATACGATTGAAAGATTTGACCGGCTACGCTTTATGAATCGATTCATGTATTAAGGGAGTAAGGGGGATTCACATGATTGTTGAAGAAATTATGAAGAAAAATGTCATTACTTTATCAGCTGATGACTCCATCTCAACAGCGATTAAAATAATGGATGAGAAAAAAATTCGTCATATACCTGTGGTAGATAAAAATCAACACGTGATTGGGTTAATTAGTGACCGTGATATTCGTGATGCAAAGCCTTCAATCCTAGACTATACGAACAATGAAAAAACACTAGATTCACCACTTAAAGACATTATGGTAAAAGAAGTAATAACCGGACATCCGCTTGACTTTGTTGAAGAGATTTCTGCTGTTTTTTTCCAGCATCGGATTGGCTGTCTCCCAATTGAATCCAATGGAAAATTAGTTGGAATCATCACTGAGACTGATTTACTTCATACCTTTGCACAACTAACAGGTGCAAACCAACCAGGTTCACAACTCGAAATTAAGGTACATAATCGTGCAGGAACACTCGCAGACGTTGTCAATGTCATAAAAAATCATAATGTAAATATTCACAGTGTCCTTGTTTATCCTGACAAAGAGGACACGCAATATAAAATAATTGTGTTACGAGTTCAAACAATGAATCCAACTAAGATCATTACTAATCTAATTGATAATGGCTACACTGTACTATGGCCAACCATACCAGGGCCACGATTATGACGAAAGAATCTGTCTTTGTCTATTCGGACGAATTATTAAAATATCGATTTAGTAATGATCATCCCTTTAATCAAACGAGGGTAAAACTTACATATGATCTACTCAAAAGTCTGAACTTGTTAGATGAATCGGATATTATTCCACCTAGAGTAGCCACAGATGAAGAATTAGAACTCGTCCATGACCCCAAATTTATTGAGGCTGTTAAGTTAGCAGGGGAAGGTAAACTCCCTAAAGAAACTGGATATAGCTATGGAATCGGCACGGAGGATACTCCTATTTTTCCCGGAATGCATGAGGCTAGTGCATTACTAGTAGGCGCTACCCTTTCCGCAGTTGACCATGTAATGTCGGGAAAATCGAAGCATGCCCTTAATTTAGGAGGCGGACTCCATCATGGATTCCGCGGGAAGGCCTCTGGATTTTGTGTCTACAATGATAGTTCAGTAGCGATTCGTTATTTGCAAAAAAAATATAATGTAAAGGTTCTATATGTGGATACTGATGCACATCATGGAGATGGTGTGCAGTGGACATTTTATGATGACCCAACTGTTTGTACACTTTCAATTCATGAAACAGGACGATATCTATTTCCTGGGACAGGAAATGTAACTGAGCGTGGCTCTGGCAAGGGCTACGGCTATACCTTTAATATTCCGCTTGATGCATTTACTGAGGACGATTCATGGTTACATGCATACACAACCGCTTTTACAGAAGTAACTGAGTTTTTTAAACCAGATGTTATTTTTACGCAAAACGGTGTCGACTCGCACTACTATGATCCGTTAACCCATTTGTCTGCAACAATGAAAATCTATCGTGAAATCCCTAAGCTTGCTCATCAGCTTGCACATCAATATTGTGATGGTCGCTGGATTGCAGTCGGTGGCGGCGGATATGACATTTGGAGAGTCGTACCTAGAGCATGGTCTTTGATTTGGCTCGAAATGATTGAAAAATCAAATATAAGTGGCGCACTTCCAACCGAATGGATCAATCAGTGGCAACCAATAGCCAAACTCACTCTTCCAGCATATTGGGATGATGAGCCCACTATTTATCCACCTATACCTAGAAGAGCAGAAATTGAGGAAAAAAATGCACTTACCGTTACAAAAACGCTTTACCCAATACGAAATAATAAATAAAAAACACGGCCTCGGGCCGTGTTTTTAACTATTCCTTTGTTGAGTTTCTAAATTCAATACGGTGTGGCAATGTCACGATTTGCTCTTCAACATTTTCCTTGTTCATGAACTTAGTTAAAAGTCTCATCGCTACTGCTCCAATATCATACATCGGTTGAACAACTGATGTAAGCTGCGGACGCACCATGAGTGCTAATCGTGTATTATCAAAGCTAATAATTTCGAAATCATTTGGAATTGAATAACCTAAATCTTGTGCACTATGGATGACACCTAATGCCATTTCATCCGTACCTACAAATACAGCAGTAGGTTTATCTTCTAATTCATGGATTCTCTCAAAACCTTCAATACCAGAATCATATGTGTAATCTCCTTCGATTACAAAGTCTTCCTTATATGAAAGTCCTGCATCCTCGATAGCCCGTTTATAACCATTTAATTTCTTTTCACCATTAATTGGTTCATTTAATGGACCGGTAACAAACGCAATTTTCTTATGGCCTTTATTAGCCAATTCTGTTACTGCATCGTATGCAGCCTGTTCGACATCGATTGTTACAGCTGGGACCGTATTTGTACTCTCCACTGAGGCAGCTAAGACAATCGGAACAGGAGACTTTTCAAATTCCTCGACATGTTCTCCTGTAATATTTCCACTCATAAATACAATACCATCCACTTGCTTTCCAAGCATTGTATTTAATAAGTGTAGTTCTTTGTCCTTATTTTGGTCAGAGTTACTGAGGATAATATTGTACTTATACATTGTCGCAATATCTTCAATTCCACGTGCAAGCTCTGAGTAAAAAATATTTGAGATATCTGGAATGATTACTCCAACTGTTGTCGTTTTTTTACTAGCTAGTCCACGAGCAACAGCATTCGGGCGATAGCCTAATCGATCAATTGCTTCTTGTACTTTCTTTCGAGTTGTTGGTTTTACATTTGGGTTACCATTTACAACACGCGATACGGTTGCCATGGAAACATTGGCTTCCCTCGCAACATCATAGATTGTCACATTCATTGACAGCACTCCTTATTTCAAGTTACCACTTATATGTTAGTATTAACTTTTTTATTCAAACAAATGTCATGTTTGCTTATTTTATCTAATAATCATACGATACTTACTCCTCTAGGGCAATTACTTTGTGCAATTCTTAACAAATTCGTTAAAAAAGCTCGAAAAAACCTCCTACTTTGACAGTAGGAGGTCTTCTTGAAAAATCAAATCGCCTTGGCGTATTTGCTCCCAGATTTTATTCAAGCAAGCTTGAAAAATCTGTGCATCCGCCTCAAGGCTGGATAAAGTTAAACACGAACGGCTTGAGTTGCCTTAAGTTCTGTAATCCATTTTTCAAATTGATCAAAATCCATTTGCTGTGCTGAGTCTGATAGAGCAACCGCTGGATCTGGATGTACCTCCGCCATGACACCATCTGCTCCAATTGCAAGAGCTGCTTTTGCACATGGCAATAATAAATCACGACGTCCAGTTGAATGTGTTACGTCAACAAATACTGGTAAGTGTGTTTCTTGTTTTAGGATAGGAACTGCAGAAATATCTAATGTATTACGAGTAGCTTTTTCGTAAGTACGGATACCTCTTTCACAAAGAATGATTTGATCATTTCCCTGAGATATGATATATTCTGCTGCATTCACGAATTCATCAAGTGTAGCAGCCAATCCGCGTTTCAATAATACTGGCTTTTTAACTGAGCCTGCTGCTTTCAGTAATTCAAAGTTCTGCATGTTACGAGCACCGATTTGGATAACATCAATGTAATCACAAGCAACCTCAATATCTGCAGGGTTTACAATTTCACTGATAACAGCCATGTTTGTCTCATCTGCAACGCGTTTTAAGATTTTTAATCCTTCAAGTCCTAGCCCTTGGAAATCATAAGGAGAAGTTCTTGGCTTGAATGCACCGCCACGAAGTAGGCGTAAACCATATTTCTTTGCTTCTGCAGCTACTGCAGCTGTTTGTTCATAACTTTCAACCGCACATGGTCCAACGATGAATTGCTGTGAGCCATCACCAATTTTTACACCTTTTACATCAACAATTGTATCTTCAGGTTTTTTCTTACGTGAAACAAGGAGAGCTTTGCGATGATCGTCTTCTTGAATCTCAAGACCTGCCTTGAAAATTTCTTTGAAGATATGTTGTACAGTTGATGTTTCGAAAGGTCCTTCATTATGCTCTAAAATGTTATTTAACATTTTTCTTTCGCGTACAGGATCGTATCGGTTAACACCTTGTGTTTCTTTTACTTTTCCAATTTCTTGTACTAATTTCCCGCGTTCACTAATAAGTTTAAGAATTTCAAGATTAATTTCTTCTACTCTGTCGCGTAGGTTATCTAGTTCTACTTTACTCATCTCACTCTTCCTTTCTCCACCCAAGTTATTATCGTAATTTAATCGAAAATATGATATATTTCTAGTAATTAGAATTCATTATAAACGATAAAATTCAATATGTCACTAAAAACTTTATTACCTAAACGCTTTTAAGCAATAAAGTATATTATGATACAATCCATTGATGGGTGAATACATACAAATCAAATAATTATTTATATTATTGTATCGTATTAGTAAAAAAAGTCCACGGTTTTGTAATCTGTACCCCTTGTAAAGGACATTTTAAAAAAAGCTAGGCTACTTTAAGAAGATGATCTCTGTATTGAACAGGGGTCATCTTTTTCATATTCCATTGATATCTGTAGTGATTGTAGTAGTGGATGGCAGCTTTCACTTCTTGCTTAAGTTCTTTTAAAGTTTCACATGATTTTATATCAGCCAGGTCCTTAAAATGACCAAAGAATGATTCCTGTGGGGCGTTGTCCCAACAGTTACCTCTCCTAGACATTGATTGTTCCAATTTGAATTTTTTCACCAGCTTTTGATAAACAGGGCTGGTATAGTGACCTCCCTGATCAGAATGTATATAAGCTCCTTTAGCCAGTTTGATTCTCCTGTTTTTCTTTAACTTCTTAAGTGTATCCGTAGCGATATCTAAAGTAATTCGATCAGAGACCTGATGAGCTAAGACTTCATTGGTGGAAGCGTCAATAATGGTTGATAAATAAGCTTTTTTACCTTTTCCGAAATATAGGTAGGTTATATCCGTAAGAAGGACCTTGTGTGGGATTCCTTGTTTGAATTCCCTGTTAAGTAAGTTCGGGACGACCTTGTGCTCCTGCGTAGCCTTAATGATGCGCTTGTAGGGGTTCGCTCTCCTAAAAGGGCTCTCAATCCCGTATTTCTTCATGATTCTTCTGATTCGCTTAAGATTGAAAACAACACTAAACTGACCTGCCAATACCATCTTAATTTGACGAGCCCCTTTCTTACGGTTCTTGAAATTGTATGCTTTTAAAACCAGGTCCCGAAGGGATTCATCCTTTTTCTCCCGATCCTTCCTTCTCTGAACTTGTTTAGCAGAAAAGTAGTTATAGTATCCCTGACGGGACACACCAGCTACTTTACAGAGGTGGGTTACCATCCTTGTTAGATTGTATTTCTCGATAACGGAATGAATAAGGTTAAATTTCTGGTCAGCTGACAATTTTATTTCTTCTTCATCCCCCTTTCTGCGAATCGTATCTTTTTTAATAGTTCATTCTCTGCTTTCAACAGGTTATTTTCGGCCTCTAACCTTGCATATTTTTCTTCAGTGGAAAGCTCTCTTTCCCTTGGTCTACCTGAGTTTCCTGATCTTGTATCACGAAGTCCTAGAATTCCGTGCTTACGATAAGCTTCTCGCCATCTTTTTCCAGAAGACTCAATCCGTTTCATACCTAATACCTCAGTATCGAACCCACAGTCCTCAAATATCTCTCTAGGAAACTTCCCCAGGTCATTTTGAGTTATAAAGTGCTCCTTAAACTCATCTGAATAGGTAATACCTTTGGGACTTACTGATTTTACATATGGATTTTTAGCTAGTAATTCGATCTCTTTTTCCGAGAATATTTTTTTACTCATACTATCTCTCCCGCACTATTTTTAATCTATTGTACATAAAAAGACCCTGTGCAGCAGACTTTTTTTAATGTGTCTACTACACAGGGTACAGTTTATTGAGCCATGGACTTTTCTTTATTTACCAGCAGTCACTAATGCTTCTTTCGTTATGCTTCTATGAGAGGCATTCCATTTTACCTTGCCATCTTCAAAAAGAAGAGCCTGTGGTGATTCATGTTTAATTTCAAAGGTCTCTGCAATATAGTTTGAGAGTTCTTTTGCTTCTTGAACATATAGATAGTAGCTTGGTACATTTTCATGGTCTGACACAAATTGTTCGTACTCATCAAAAGCTGCTTTACTAATTGGACAAGTAAGACTGTGCTTGATAAAAATAAATTTATTTTCTTTTGCTAAGACTTGGTTAAATTCTTCAATTGTTTCAATTTTTTCCTTCCCCATTTTTACATCTCCCTATATATTAGTTGTTAGTAGTTTGTGTATTATTTTCTGCGTCTTCTAAGGCTTGCCTCGCTTCAGCAAGTTTTTCCTGGAATATCTGTTCACTTCCAGCTGAATCCTGATTTGTTTCTTCTGTCGCAGCATCTGGTTTTGATTCATTATTCTCAAGCCCAACTTCAGGCTCACTATGCCCAGCAGGAGATTTAATATCTTTTACTTTTGTTAAAATTTGATTGGACTGCTCAGAAATTGTTTTAGAAAGTGAATTTGTTTTTTCTTTTACAACAGAAGCTTGATCGTTTATCTGCCTACGGAATTCTTGTCCTGTTTTTGGCGCTAGAAATAATGCTGTTGCAGCGCCCACCGCTGCACCTACAATTGTACCTAAGATAAAATTTGAACCACTATTTTTTCCCATTATAATCCCCTTTCTTCATTCGGAATTGGTTTGTCATGCTTTTGTTTCTTATCTTTCCATTTATCCCAAATCTCTATTACAGCATTCCCCACTTGAACAACCTGTGAGATTTTGGTTTTATTTTTCTCTAGCTGTACTGCCACTTCTTCTGTCACATTTCCAACTGATTTATTGAAGCGTTGTAAAGAAGTTCCAACGTCTTTAACAGCATCAACAACTGTATTCAAACTCTCAGACTTCTGCTGAATATCTTCTGCAAGCTTATTTGTTTTATGCAAGAGTTCTGTTGTTTCACTTGTTACACCCTCCATTTGTTTCTCTAATCCAGATAAAGTACTTGCTACATTATCCAATGTTACTTGAAGGGAACGTAGAGTCCTTGAGAGATAAAAAACCAAAATTAAAAAAGCTACAGCAATTACTGCAACACTTATGTATACGATAAGAATCATTCGTGATGCACCTCCTTCTATCTTTGTTACCCGATTTTACCTATATCAAACATACTATCCCCATTGTTAAACTTTCGACAAAAATCATTGAAGTCCTCCAAGGAATTTCTAAGCATTTTATTTTAATAAACAATTTCCTTTTTTTCGGTTACAATAGGAATGTACATAAGCAAATTTGAATTTGGAGGCAATTAATATGAAAGATCCTCGTATTGAAACACTCGCTCGAAATTTAATTAATTATTCTGTACGCCTCGGAGAAGGTGAAAAAGTACTCATTGAGAACTTCGGCTTGCAGCGTGAGCTCGTGGTTGCGCTTATTAATGAAGCTTATAAAGCTGGTGGATATCCATTTGTATCATTAAAAGATCACCAAGTAGATCGTGCTCTTTTACTAGGTGCTCAGGAAAAGCAGTTTGAGATGAAAGCGGACTTTGAGGCTAACGTTATGAGCAAAATGGATGCCTATATAGGCTTACGTTCTGGTGATAATATTAATGAGTTTGCAGATGTACCGGATGACAAAATGAAAATTGAAGGAAATACAGTCGGTAAAAAAGTACATCGTGAAATACGTGTACCAAAGACAAAATGGGTAGTTCTGCGTTATCCAAATTCTTCGATGGCCCAACTAGCGAAGATGAGTACAGAAGCTTTTGAAGATTTTTATTTTAATGTATGTAATCTTGATTACGGTAAAATGAGCAATGCGATGGATGCTCTTGTTGAACTAATGGATAATACCGACAAGATACGCATTACGGGGCCTGGCACCGACCTAACATTCTCCATCAAGGGCATTAAAGCAATTAAATGTGCAGGTGAAATGAATATCCCAGATGGTGAGGTATATACAGCACCTGTTCGTGATTCTGTAAACGGTACTTTAACATATAATACGCCATCTCCATATCAAGGCTTCACATTTGAAAATGTTTCACTAACTTTTAAAGATGGAAAAATTGTAGAAGCTACATCGAACGATACTGAGCGTATTAATAAAATTCTTGATACAGATGAAGGTGCACGTTTTATCGGTGAATTTGCAATTGGAGTAAATCCATACATCCAACATCCAATGCAAGACATTCTATTTGATGAAAAAATTGATGGCAGCTTCCATTTCACACCTGGACAAGCATATGATGATGCATACAACGGAAACAACTCAAATATCCATTGGGATATGGTAAATATTCAACGTCCTGAATATGGCGGTGGAGAGATCTATTTTGATGATGTACTTATTCGTAAAGACGGCCGCTTCGTTATCCCTGAGCTTGAACCATTAAACCCAGAAAATCTAAAGTAAATTCCAACAAGCATAAGAAAAGCCGTCATGAAGGATATCTTGTATCCTTCTTGAATGATTGGCTAGACCAGATAGGGGCTAAGCGCCCGAGCTGGACATAGAAAAAAAAGACCTTTGCGATATGTTTCGCAAAGGTCTTTCTTTATACGACTGCCTTTTCGTAGGCATCCTGAAACTTTTGAATGTCGCCGGCTCCCATAAAAATTAATACACTATTCTCATGTTTTTTAAGGATAGAAGTATTTTCTTCTTGAATTAACTCAGAACCTGGGATTTTCCCTTGTAAATCCCCAATAGAAAGCTCACCTTTATTTTCACGGGCTGAACCAAAAATATCACATAGATAAACTTGATCGGCTTTTACTAAGCTTGCAGCAAAGTCATCCAAAAATGTCTGTGTTCTTGTAAATGTATGTGGTTGGAAAATCGCTACAATTTCACGATCAGGATATTTTTGTCTTGCAGCTTCAATTGTTGCATTGATCTCTGTTGGATGATGTGCATAATCATCAATTAATATTTGAGTTCCGACTCGTTTCTCAGAGAATCTACGCTTCACACCACCGAAGCTCAACAAACGCTCTTGAATAATGGACACATCAATATTTTCATAATGACATAATGCAATTACTCCTAAAGCATTTAACACATTATGATTTCCGTACCCGTTGATGGAAAAGCTTGCAAAAAAAGTATTTCTTACGAAAACATCAAAGGTAGAACCTTCTGTGGTTTTCTTGATATTTCGAGCTTGAAAATCATTTTCTTCCCCAATTCCATAAAACACAACAGGTACCTTCGCATGGATGCTTTGGAGGTATTCATCATCTCCACAAGCAATAATTCCCTTCTTAACTTGCAAGGCCATTTCTTGGAAGGCATTGAATACATCTTCAATATTTGCAAAATAATCAGGATGGTCAAAATCAATGTTCGTCATTATCGCATAATCAGGGTGATAGCTTAAGAAATGACGTCTGTATTCACATGCTTCAAAAACAAAATACTTATTATTCTCAGATCCCTTGCCACTTCCATCTCCAATCAGATAGGAAGTAGGCTCTGCTCCTTGCATAACATGTGCAAGTAAGCCTGTTGTAGATGTTTTTCCATGGGAGCCTGTTACGGCAACGCTCGTATATTTTTTCATAAATTCACCTAAGAAACGGTGATAGCGAATAACAGGTAACCCCATTTCGACCGCTTTTACTATTTCTTCATGAGTATCAGGGAAGGCATTCCCGGCAATAACCGTCAGACCTTCATGAATATTTTCCTTGTCAAAAGGTAAAATCTTTATTCCTCTTTGCTCTAAAGGCTTTTGTGTGAAATAAAATTTTTCATGGTCAGACCCTTGAACTTCATAATTCATGTCATGAAGTATCTGTGCCAATGAACTCATGCCAGTACCTTTGATTCCAACGAAGTGGTAAACTGTCATATAAAGAACCTCCAACAATGTCTATCTGTAAGACAGTATATGAAATTCATCTAATTTTGATAATTGTACCCATGATTTTGAGATAGGTGCTATTAAGTAAAATCGAATTTTATGTATATACAATCATCTCACATTTTTTCATTATAGCACTAATCATTGGTGAAGACCATTACGAAAAAATTACTAGAAGTATACAAGAAGTATGAGTTATGTCCTACGAAACCACAACAAAATTGGGATGAGTTATCTTTATTATGAACGTAGGACATTAGAATTAACCTGATGTAGCACTGATTTTTCTCCGATATTGAATAATTCATTTCATTCTTTATACCTATAAAGAAAAAAGGGCGATAACATTTGTTATCAGCCCTCATAAATATCAGCTAAATCCTCTTCGGTTATCAAAACTTCACGTGGCTTACTACCACGTGATTCAGAGATAATTCCTTGTTCTTCCATCATATCTATTAGACGCGCTGCACGATTATACCCGATTCTAAAACGTCTTTGGACACTAGAGGTAGATGCACCCCCATGTTCAAGAACGAACTCACATGCCTCAAAGAAGAGCTCATCCTCTTCATTTGTAATTGAAGCTTTCTTTAGGAGCTCGTCCTGTTCAAACATATAGCTTGGCTTCATCTCTGATTTTACAAAGTTAACAACTTCCTCGATTTCATCGTCTGTAACAAAATTGCCTTGAACACGAAATGGTTTTGAAGAACCATTCTCTAGGAAAAGCATATCTCCTCTTCCAAGCAGTTTCTCTGCCCCACTTGAGTCAATAATCGTTCTTGAGTCAACTTGTGAGGAGACAGAAAACGCGATACGAGTCGGAATATTTGCTTTGATAAGTCCTGTGATAACATCAACCGATGGGCGTTGTGTTGCAAGAATTAAATGGATTCCACAGGCCCTTGCTTTTTGGGCAATTCGGCAGATTGAATCCTCTACATCCCCTGGCGCCACCATCATTAAATCAGCAAGCTCATCAATGATAATCACGAGATAAGGTAATTTTCCACTTTTCTCATCATGTTTTTTCACCATTTCATTATATCTACCAATATCACGAACACCGGTATGGGCAAATAGTTCATATCTTCTTTCCATTTCTTCAACTGCCCACTTTAGAGCAGCTGTTGCGGCCTTTACATCCGTAATAACCGGGCTTACAAGATGTGGAATATGGTTATAAGGTGCCAATTCTACCATTTTGGGATCGATAAGTAGTAGCTTCACTTCATCCGGTGATGCCTTATAAAGCAAACTGACAAGCATTGCGTTAATACATACACTTTTACCCGAACCAGTCGCACCCGCGATAAGTCCATGCGGCATCTTTTGTAAATCCGTTACAATTGGCTTTCCAGAGATATCAAGACCCATTGCGACTGCTAATGGTGATTGATTTGTTTTGAATTCAGGGCTTTCTATTATTTCCTTTAATAGTACTGGCTTGCTTTTTCTATTTGGTACTTCAATACCAATTGTATTTTTCCCAGGAATCGGTGCTTCAATCCGAATATCCTTGGCAGCCAAACTTAATTTAATATCATCTGATAGATTTGTAATTTTATTTACCTTCACTCCAGGCTCTGGGTGTACCTCAAATCTAGTAACAGCAGGTCCCTGTGTTACATTCACCACTTTTGCACGCACTTTAAAGTTTCTTAGAGTCTGGTCTAAAATATTTTGCTGGTCAAGTAACCATTGACTGTCATCAGCTTGTTCGGCAGGAGGCGCATTTAAGAAAGATAGACCTGGGAAAGTATAGCCAGGTTGTTGAATTTCGTCTTCCCGATGTGTTTGTAATTCTTGATTCATTGGTTGTTCCTGCTCAACTAATTGTTGATTTTGTCTTGGTGCTTCTTGCTCAACCAGTTGTTCATTTTGCATTGGTGCTTCTTGCTCAACCGGATGTTCATTTTGCCTTGGTGTTTCTTGCTCAACCGGATGTTCATTTTGCCTTGGTGTTTCTTGCTCAACCAGTTGTTCATTTTGCCTTGTTTCGACAGAAGTTACTTGTGTTGCTTTTTCTGGTTGCCGCTGTGACAATTTCTGTTTGTCCTTTTTAAACATTAATACATTAAACGGTATATTGGATCGTCTCGGCTCTGTTCTGGTCTGTTCACTTTTCTTTATCTGTTCAACCTGTGTTTCAGTATTCTCTGTAGAAGTTTCAGTTTCCTCCACTTTAAGATCTTCTTGCATTTCTATATTTTCAATCTGATCAACTAGTTCTTCAGTCACAATTTCTTCAGGATGTATCATTTCTTGTTCAACTAGATTTGTTTCCTCAGATGCATTCAACTCCTCCTCCACAGCTACTTGTATTGGAGTTTCCTCATTAATAGACTTTTCACTTTGAGGCTCAATAGCAGCCGGTACTCCCTCAGTTACCTCTTCTTCTCTTATTAATTGATCCGCAAAGCTTGCCACCTTTTGCTCGGTATCTTCTAATGTAGTTGAACTTGTATACTGTTTTGGTTCAACTTGCTCCGTTAGTATGATTGTTGAAGCAACCTCTTCTTGTGCTTCTTTCCAGGCCCTAGCAATCGATTCTGTATCTGCGATAGGGTTTGAAGGAAGTTCATACTCAACTATTTCTTGAGCTGTTTCCTGAGCTATTTCCTGAGGCTTTGGTTTACCTAGACCGAATACCGGGGATGGTGTCTCGGATGGTTGAAAGGGTTGTTTCTCCTGTAAATTTACAACGGTTTTAGGTGTTGAATTCCTATTTGGTTGTGAAGTTCTTGTTTGTTGAGTTTGCTGAGCTTTTTCTGTTTGCTTTGTTTTTTGTACTTGCTTTGTTCGCTGACTTTGCTGTGTTCGCTGACTTTGTCTTGTTTGTACCTTTTCCTTTTTTATTCTTGTTTTTTCAAGATCTGGTATGACTGGAAATCGAAATTTCCCCTTTGGGTATTCATATGTCACTCTTGCCTCAACAGGTTTGTTTTGTCTGATTTGAGTCGTTTTTATTTCAATTGGATCATCATCGTCCGTCTGTAAAAAATGTAGTAATCTTTTTATCCAATTCACAACTATCACTCTTCCATTTCAATTCTATTCCTTATTGTAACAAAAAAGCCGCTAGTTTTCCTAGCGACTTTTGGTAGAGTATTGTTTATTTCCTTGGGCGATTTTTCCCAAGGATAAAGATGGGCTCAAGTTTACCATCTTCATAAAGAAATGAGAGTGCCGTAATGGGAACACGTCCACTTGCAAAAAAGCTCATAGTCATTTGAGCCAGGATATCATATCCCGTATCATTTTGAACATCAACTATAATCAGTACATCCTGATGTGGGACAGCGATAGCCATTGTTCCTCTAATTTGTTGGCTCATTTTTTGTAAAAAAGCATCATTCAGGATACGACTTGCATCATACCCATCGTTTTTATTAATAAAATAGAAGGTATTGCCTGCAACTTCGTCAGTTTTGTATGAAACATCTAGGGAACGTAAATTAAATCTCGCTATTTCACGGATCCGTTCAAACTTCCAATTTTCTTTTTGTAAAAGTTTTTTATCGACCAAGCGGTACGTTGTTCCTAAATCTAGAGCATAATAGATTCTTGTTTCTGCAGTATGGTCATCGTAAATAAGTTCTTCTCCCTCATTCGATTCTGTCGGGAAGGAGGTTGAACGAATAACAGGAAAAATGTTTTTTTCTTTACCCTCAAGTTCCAATTCACTATTCATAAAAGTCAAAGATTCTTCAATATAATAAATGACTTCATCAAGACTTCCAGGACCTTCTTCTTGGTATTTGGCGACTATTCCCGGAAGTGTGACAGTCGTTCCTTTCTTCGTTTCCTTATCCTCAATACGTAAAGTATCTTTCTCACGGTCAAAAGAAAATTGCCAATTATGATGGGATAGCTTTTCTTGGATTAAATTCTTTACTTTTTTTGAATCCATTTTTCTATTATTTTTTGAGTCCATAAAAATCAATCTCCTCTCTCTGCGTGATCTTAAGAGAGACCATTAATGAATTGTTGAATTTCTTCTTTTGTTTTACGGTCCTTACTTACAAAACGGCCTGTTTCCTTTCCGTCTTCGTAAGCTACAAAGCTTGGTATACCAAAAACGTTCAGAGTTACACATAAATCAATAAATTCGTCACGGTCTACATAGTAAAATGTATAGTCAGGATAAGAACTCTCTATTTCAGGCAAAAATGGATCGATAAAACGGCAGTCTGGACACCAATCTGCTGAAAACATAAAAATGTTCTTTCCGTTTTTGATTAATTCTTGATATTGGTCTATCGTTTCAAGTTTTTTCATGGGCTTTACCTCCAATTTCCGTATGAACTAATTATCATATATTCTTTATCTAAAAACAAATAAAAGCCCCTAACAGTGTAGGGGCTTAATATCAATATTTCACGGAAGATACGATTTGCATCATCTCAGTTGCACTTTCAGAAATGTCGCTTACCTTCGTTTCAGTCGTCATTTTTATTCCGCCAATTCCCACAGTCACAAGGTAAAGCTTGTCCTCAATCTCAAAAGCTTTTACATAGCCAAATCGCTCTTTATCTGTATAGGTTTTGTCAATTGCAAATTCCTTCGCATCGACTGAATTATATAATACATCACTTGTACGTTCTTCATTTGGATTAACAAATAAAATAAATGTTTGGTTTCCGTTTTGAAGGATTATGTTATTTTCATCCTTCTCTTCTATCTCCATAGTAGATGGCAGATAAAAGGATACATCGCCGTTTTCGCTATTTGTCTTTTCGGGTTGAGCTTTAAATATATCTTCGACCGCTGCAACCGTTTCCTTAGATTCATCTTCAATCGATGCACAACCTGCCAAAAGTCCTACAAACAATAGAAAAATGAAAACAAAGACTTTTCCTAGTTTCATATTCTCTCACCCCTTAAAAAGGTAGCTATTCTCTTTTTCTATAATAAACCTATTAATTTATTAGTTGCAAGGGTAATCTAGATATTTTAATCAATAAGAAATAAGTACCATTTTATTGTAACAATTATGACTTGAATTTTTTTCTATATGAAAACTGGCCAACTAGAAGCCTAACGACATGCGTGAACATATCTTTTCGATTCACATACTGGTCCGTGAAAATACCGATTGCCCCCTCAGCCTTGCGAATATCCTTTTGTTTTGTGAAATCCTCCATCACATCACCAAGTTCGATTCCCTTTTTTAATTCTCTAGCTATTTCATACGGTAGGAGAATTCTTGCTCCACCTGCAATTATCGGGTCATTGTCTTTATCAACAATTGCGCCCCAATTACATAAAAACATCCCGAACTCGGTTTCAACGACCCCACCCTCTAAGCCAATTCCTAGGTCTGCGCCTTCCTTTTCAAGAGAAGACTTTGCGCGATTAATTGCACCTTGAATGGTCTCCTTATCTGAAAATGGTTGGGCTGACACATCCGAAGAAACAGATGTTGGATGAAAATTTGCCTCAATGCCCTGAAATCCTTTTATAATTGCATCTACTTTTGCAGGATTTTCCGTACCAATTGCAATTCGTATCATTTCATTCCCACCTTTTTACCAAAACGAATGCTCGGCAAGAGCCGAGCACATTAATTTTAAACTTATTGTTTACCCATTTTGACGAATAGTATCCACTGTTGTGCGATCAGAATTCTTTACAAGGGTAACAAGTAATTCTTTTGCAGCAGCATAGTCATCCACATGAATAATTGATGCATGTGTATGTATATAACGAGAGCAAATCCCGATTACAGCTGATGGCACACCTTCATTTGAAAGATGAACTTGACCAGCATCTGTTCCACCTTGAGAAACAAAATATTGGTATTTAATATTATTTGATTCTGCAGTGTCTAAAATAAACTCACGCATACCACGATGTGTAATCATCGTACGGTCAAATATTCGAAGTAAAGCTCCATGTCCAAGTTTACCAAATGCACTCTTATCTCCAGACATATCATTTGCTGGACTTGCATCTAGGGCATAGAAAATATCAGGTTTAATCATTGTTGCCGAGGTTCTTGCTCCTCTTAAACCTACTTCTTCTTGTACAGTTGCTCCAGAATAAAGTGTATTCGGTAAGTCAATTCCCTGCAATTCTTTTAATAGCTCAATAGAAAGCCCACAGCCATAGCGATTATCCCATGCTTTGGCTAAAATTTTCTTTTCGTTAGCCATTGGTGTAAATGGACAAATTGGAACTACCTGCTGACCAGGCTTTATTCCCAAGCGGATTGCATCTTCACGATCATCAGCACCAATATCGATTAACATATTTTTAATATCCATTGGTTTTTTTCGTTGGCTCTCTTCCAGTAAATGTGGAGGGATTGAACCAATAACCCCGATTACAGGACCATTGTCAGTAATTACTTGCACACGTTGCGCTAGAAGAACTTGGCTCCACCAGCCACCTAAAGTCTGGAAACGTAGCATCCCATTATCAGTGATTGATGTAATCATAAATCCAACTTCGTCCATATGGCCTGCAACCATGACAGTTGGCCCATTAGCATCACCACGGCGTACTCCAAAAATACTACCTAATCCATCTTGTACAACCTCATCTGAGTATTTTTCAAGCTGTGAACGCATAAACTTTCTTACCTGGTGTTCATTCCCTGAAGCCCCAGGGAGCTCTGTTAACGTTTTAAAAAGCTCAAGTGTATCCTGTTTCAATGTCATTCTCCTTTCGGTATATAAGAGTTGTAACAATTTGCAAAAATTTGATTCTATTATGTACATTATTTAGTATATCGAAATTGTTTTTTCGTTACCATAGCGAACATGGAGATTTTCATAAAAAGAAGTTATACTTATCACAAGGATTAAGTTCGTTTAGGAGGGATTTAATGAGCTGGAATAAGTTTTTTCTTGGTTTTGGTGTTGGATTTGCAAGTGCACTTCTTATTAAAGAAGCATTAAGTGATTCAACGATTCCCGGTGACAAAGCATTAAAACTAGCCAAAGAAGCTTTCAAAAAGAATGGACCAATTGATGGTTCTTGGATTCAAATGAATCCAGAAGACTACACAAAATCAGGCATACACTATCAAGTATACAAAGGTGGCATTTCTCGCAAATTAAATCAAGGAAGCCACCAATACGAATTCGTAATGGATGCAAAAACAGGTTCCATATTAGAAGTTAACCCATTGTAAGGCATATTAGCTTATAAGATTTTACTACTTATAAGCTAATTTTTTATTCACGAATTCTTTTTCAATGAATCAATTATTTCTCCACTTTGATTCCATTTAATTGCTCGATATAAAGCATCATGATAAAAAATATACCATGCTTCGTTTGCAAGTCCTTCACCCATCCATTTTTGTTTTTGCTCAATCGATTTCATTGGGTAATCATCATAGGCCAATACCCACAAAACATTTTGATGGGCATGTGTCGGCATGATATCCGCCATATGTATTGCCTGTTCATCCTGGCTTTCTATTAAAATAATAGAATGTCCATCACTATGTCCACCTGTATGTATCATGGTAATTCCAGGGACTATCTCAAGCTTGTCAGTAAACGTATTTACTTGATGTTCGATTGCTTCCCAATTATCTTTCCAGTATGTTGCTTTTGAGCGGATATTCGGATTTCTCATTTCTTGCCATTCCACATCTGTTGCATAAATGACAGCGTTCTCAAAGGTAGGAACCAATTTATCATTTTCCCACTTCGTAAGCCCACATGCATGGTCAAAATGAAGGTGAGTCATAAGGATGATATCAATATCGCTCGTAGTAAGTCCAAGCTCTGCTAAAGACTTATCAATAGAAGATTCCTCCAGGACCCCAAAATTTCGTTTGAGCTTATCAGTCAGTTTCCCATTACCAATTCCTGATTCAATTAAAATATTTTTTGAACCTGCCTTAACAAGGATTGGATCTGTTCGCAGTTCAATTTGATTTTTTTCATTATGTGGATATCTTTTTGACCATAACGGTTTAGGTACAACACCAAACATTGCACCACCATCTAAATGTGTAACACCGCCATTTAACCATGTAAGTGTAATATCACCAATTACAAGCTGTTCCATTCTTTCCCCACCCTTCACAAACGGTTATACCCATTTTACCATTATTATGAAAATTTATAAATCATCTTTCCGTAGAGTTAACCCACCAACAAAAAAAACCCATAAACCACAGTTTATGGGGGATGTTAGGATTATTTATGTTGGTAGCGGACCTCTGATCGATAAATCGGATGTCCCATTTCTGAAAATTTTTCTTCATATTCAGTCATGATATTACCTTCAAAATCTGATTTATGCAGGTCAAGACTAACAAATGTTAAAAGAAGACCGTATTCAGAAAAACTTCTTAACGAATATTCGAATAATCCACGATTATCCGTTTTAAAATGAATTTCACCTTCGTCACCAAGGATATCCTCATACATTTGTAAAAACGTTTTGTAGGTTAAACGACGTTTTTCATGACGTGTCTTTGGCCAGGGATCACTAAAATTGAGATAAACGCGGTCAATTTCTCCTTTTTCAAAAAAGTCCCTAAGCTTAACAGCATTTTGATTTAATAATTTAAGATTTGGAATCTCTGCCTCAATAACACGATCTAGTGCTGAGACTATTACACTTTCATATAATTCAATCCCAATATAGTTGTTATGAGGATGAGCTTTTGCCATCTCTGTTACGAATCTACCTTTACCTGTACCTACTTCTATATGAATTGGATTATCATTTCCAAATACTTGATTCCAATTCCCTTTATGTTCAACTGGATTCTCAATTACATACTGTGGGTATGACGCTAATTTTTCCTTTGCCCACGGTTTATTGCGCAAACGCATGATTGCCACCTCATTTAAATACGTGTTCAGATTAAATTGTCATTTTCACCAGACTTTTTGACCATCCTATTAAAGTTGTATCGCACAAAAGAATAACATGTCCAACAATTTCGTGCAAGGCTCTGTTGGATGTGTTAATGCCAATAAAAAACGTAAACCCACCGATTGGTGAGTTTCGTGTTTATATCGTATAAAAATGGTCATTTCATGGAAATGTAGTATAGAGACAACATCAAAAAGGAAGTGTTCTTAAAATGCCTCTAGATTATACACATCAAATGGATATTTTAAAGGATATATTATCAAATCATCAGATGGATTGCTGTGGTACAGTATCTGAATGTGAACAATTAGGTAGACTGATTCAATCCCTTCTGGCAAACCCAAATATTGACCAGAGTGTGAAACAGGTTCTAACTGACGTCTATTCCTATAGTCAACAAGGTCAATATACCCAGCATCTGGATAACCATATTGAATCTCATCAAAATCAAATTAATCAGTGGATTTCAGATATTGACCAATACTCATAAAAGGTGCTCCAAATATTGAAGCCAATGAAGGATTTCCTTCTCCTTCTTTTTTACTTGATACCAACCCAGAAGATGCAAAGATTGTGCAACCACATACCATTTCATACGCAGAAGCAAATTATCTGTCAATTCCATTCCGTAGAGACTGATCCATTTTGGCCAGTCTTCTTTTTTTATATACCAATGTAAAAGCATTCCAATATCAACTGCAGGATCTGCAATCATTGCCCCATCCCAGTCAATTAAGTAGAGCTCATTGCTATCTGATAATAACCAATTGTTATGATTAACATCTGAATGACATACGACACTATGGTCATGTTTCATATTTTCAAGTTCTTGCTCTAAAAAAGTAATGGCCTTGTTCACAATTTCAAACCTTAATAAATCTGGATGCAATTTTCGTAATACATCGTCCAAAACATCTTTGGCTTCTATAGGCTTTTTACCTATACGTCTAAGCATTTCTAATAGCTCATTGGACTGATGAATCTTTTTAAGTAATCCAGCCACATTTTCACCGTTCATCTCAGCAGGTTTTAATTCTCTGCCACTGAGCCATTGCTGTGCTGTGACAACATCGCCATTTTCGAGACGCTTAGTCCAAATTAACTTTGGAACAATCCCTTCTGCAGAAAGAACCGCAAGAAACGGGGATGAATTTCGTTTAAGAAATATTTTTTTATCATTTAATTGGGCAAAATACGCGTCTCCCGTTGCACCACCCGCTGGGGAGTATTCCCACTCGTTGCCTAATACGTATGTAAGCCAGTTTATCTCCAATTTCAACACAACATTTCCTAATAAATATAAAATAAAAAAGACAGCTATTGAACATACCATATTACAATAGCTATCTTACTAAATTTTAGCGTTCATTTACAATTAAAGTCAAGATAAAGAAACTTTTTCGCTATAAAAAATAGCAAAAATAACACAGGCAAATAGTACCAAATAGGATTATTCGACCAAAAAAGGTATTTGTCGATGCTGAACATCAACCTTAACTGGAGTTTGGCCAATGAATTCGCCATCCGTATGAACGAACATATTCTCATCTGATTCAATACGGATAGTTACACCTTTATGCTGCGCAATTTCCTTAAACTTAGTATGAGTTCCGAAGAAAACGGTCACAAATACAAATAAAAGTTTGATTCTTGAAAGATGATGAACGATTGTAACATCAAATAAACCATCTGTTGTCTTTGCCTGTGGCGCTATTTTCATACCTCCGCCATAAAAAGGTTGATTTGAAACGGTCACAAACCAAACATCTTCATAATGGAATTCTTTTCCGTCAATGCTTACTGTAACGTTCGTAAGGCGATAAGTAAAAAGGAGGCGAATCAGTGCAAAGACATATGCTAATGAGCCGAGATGTACCTTATTTAAGTATTTTTTTATTTGCGATTCATTTGTTTGCTTCGCAACTGCAGCGTCAAAACCTGTTCCTAAGCTACTCACAAAATAGGAGCTCTTTGTTTTCCCTTGAATCTTGCATTTTCCGATATCAAACAATTTTCCCTTACCTGATTTATTGCGAATAATAAAGGAGAGTGCATCTAATGGAGAACTTGGCACATTAAAACCTCTTGAAAAATCATTACCAGAGCCAGCTGGGATGTATCCCACCTTAATCTCAGGATAATACACCATTCCATTCACGACTTCATTAATGGTTCCATCACCCCCAACAGCGACGACAGCCTCCACCTTAACATCGAACATTGAACCGATTTGTCGCGCCAATTCACCTGCATGATTTGGGTATTTTGTGAAGAAAGAACGATAGTGGATCTTTTTCTGTTCTAATTCATGTTTAAGCTGGTTCCAGACTTTTAGTCCCTTTCCATTACCAGCCTGTTTATTTACAATAAAAATCAATAGTTTCATAGTTTATCCTCAAAAGAATATGACATTCATGACTTAATAGTATTTTATATTCATAGAGATGACAATAGAAAAAGGGTGCATTCATTTACACCCCTATTCCATCCTACGCACACAAACTGTATGACAGTATTGTAGTAGCGCATTGCATGCTTTTAATTGCATATGTTTTAATGGAGAACTTGTATTTCGCAAACCAGTAAACCACTCTTCATATTTTCTTTTTTCCACTAAATCCACATCAAATGGTGCAAGCGGAAAATCAATATAGCCTGTACGATTCAATATCACTTTCCGAATTGGTAGCACGATATCATATAAAGAATAAATCGTACGAACGATACCATCCATTCGATCAAGCTCAATCATCGGTGATAACACTTTTTTATCATGCTTTCCTTTTCGTTCAATCCAAAACCTATCATTTGAACCGATAAATACACTATTTTCTATCCCTTCAAGAATGGTAATTAACCAAGTTGTCGTCGGACTAATCATGATAATTTCCACTTCAACCGGCGCATTTTTCAACTTGAATATGGGTCTATATAACACAAGATACGTATCTGGAAATCGCTGAAGAAAGTATTTTAAATTATGATCCTTGTAAAATTCCTTATCTATATATGATTTTTCCCGAATCGTAGAGCTTGCCCATTTCATTTGAAAATCAAAGATATGATCAAGAAATTGTTGTTTCTCTATCGTTGTCTGTTCCCATTGCTTTCTTTTTTGACGGATAAACTGGCCTGGATACCGAAACATATCAATTTCATACCTAGATATATAATCCTGCAATTTTATTAGTTGTCCCAACTTCTTTTCACCTCATTATAGAAAAAAAGAAAACAAAACTGGCAATATGATTGATGTGTAGACCGCACTTAAAATCATCGCAATCGAGCTTATTGCCCCTTGATTTGTTCCTATTTCCAATGCCCTAGCTGTGCCAATACCATGTGATGCGGTCCCAAATCCTAAACCAACACCGACAAAGTGATTGACCTTTACCATTTTTAAAAGAAGTGGACCAAACATCGCACCCGAAATTCCCGCAAACATTACATATACGGCAGCCAATGCAGGAATTCCACCCGTCATGCTTGCAATATCCATAGCAACCGGAGATGTAACTGATTTTGGAGCAATAGAAAGGATGATATCTGAATCGATGCCTAAAACTTTTGAAAAATATATTCCTGTAATAATTCCTGTTGTAGAACCTACAAAGACGCCAATGATAATCGGAATGAAAAATTCCTTTAACGACTTGCGATTTTGATACAAAGGATAGGCCAATGCCACAACTGCAGGTCCGAGTAGCTCATCTATCCATTTTCCACCCAACATATAAGTTTTATAAGGGATTGAGAAAAATAACAAAATAATAAGAACCACAAGGGTAGTTGTTGCAATTGGTACTAGTAACGGGTGAGAATATCGTTTATACAGACGCGTCATCAACAGAAAAATAGTGATTGTACAAACGATTGAGCTGATCGCATATAGAGTATTCATGCTCCAAAGCCCTCCCCAATATTCGTGCTTTGTTTTTGTTGCTTTCTAGCTGCTAATTTATCACCAACTATACCTGATGTAAGCATAACTAGAATTGTACTTAACAACACAATGGCAACCGTAATAAAACCCTTCCCTTTGAAAAAGGGGAGATAATCCATGATCCCGACAGTTGCTGGCACAAAGAGCAGTGCCAAATACGCAAGTAAAAAATGAGCCCCTTCTCCAAGCCACTTTTCTTTAATGATGTTGGTTTGTAACAAGATAAATAACAAAATCATCCCAATAATACTACCTGGAATAGATGTGTGTAAAAGCCCTTGTATCAACGTTCCGACCCAATAAATCATATATAAAATGGCAATTTGAAAACAAATCTTAACAAATCTCATCGTAAAACTTCCCCTTTTAATACGTGTTCAAAAATTAGACAAATCAGTAGCCAGTAGATAAAGAAACGGCAGTCTCGAGGACCAGAGAGGCCGAGTGAAGCAGATATCTGAAGTTTATCATTTGGAATTTTTTTGAACATCGCCTTTTTAGCTCAATGAAAAAATCGATAACGGCTGATACTTTGGCGTTCGATTCAAGTGAGTTTGATATAACACAAAATGTTCTGCTTTAAATAGTGACTGATCTTCCTTAGGTTGTACGATTTCATTTAAATCATTTGTAGAAAAAGGGGTTTCAGATTTCCATTTTCTTGCCAAAGTTATATGTGGAGTAAACTTTCGTTTATCAAGTGAAAAACCCAAGTCCGTGCACGCTTGATAAATATCTTTTTGAAGAGCTATTAATGGTTCGCTTTCTTCTACTCCAGCCCATAAGATACGAGGAGAATCTGATTTACCAAACGTTCCTAGCCCATTGAGTTGAAGAGTAAAGTGTTGATGCTCCTTAGCGATTTCCGGCATTTCTTTTTTGATGGAAGTCAACTGTTTAAACGATGCCTGCCCCCCTAAAAAAGCAAGCGTAATGTGTAAATCCTCAGGATGAACCCATGACTTAAACGGTAGGCGTGGGTCCAGCATTTTCCGCCATTTAAACAAGAGCTCTTTTGTCTCTGGAGGAAGTGCAAGTGCAAGAAAGTAGTGAGTTTGATGCTCCATTTTTTAAGCTCCTTTTTTGACATAATTTATTTACCCATTTTAGCAAACTTACGGATAAAGGGAAACTAGGGGGATTCTCTCGGAGTTAGCACTTACTTCTATATCCTAATTTAAAAGCCCGCCATCAGGGCGGGCTCCAGCATCTTATTTCGCTAATTCATAAATTGCTTGAGCATAGATTGCGGTTGCCGCAACTAAATCATCTACTAAAATAAATTCATCTTTTTGGTGGGCAACATCCGGACGACCTGGAAACAATGGTCCAAATGCCACACCTGCTTTTAATGACCTTGCATATGTTCCTCCACCAATTGAAACCAAAGTAGCCTCTTCACCAGTTTGCTGTTCATAGACTTTTTGAAGTGTTTGAATTAGTGGATGATTCTTGTCAACATGGTGTGGTGAAGAATTACTGTAATTCGTAAGCTCGAATCCGAACTTCTCACATATTTCCTCAAGTTTCTTCTTCGTTCCTTCCATATCATTTGTTACTGGATAACGTAAATTTAATCCTAATCTTCCACCATTCATTGATGAATAGGAAAGCTTTCCAACATTTATGGTTAGATCACCCGTAATGTCATCACGATAAGCGACACCAAGACTTCTTCCTCTTGAATCACCAACGAAATATTCATGAATGAAGTTTATATATTGCCTTGCTTGTTCATCTAATGAATATCCTTGTAAAAAGGTTGCCAAATATAAGCCCGCATTTTTTCCATGGTCTGGCTCCATCCCATGAGCAGACACACCTTCAAGCTGAAAAATGACGGTATCTTCATCACATATGCCACGACCTTCTAATGTATTTTTATGTAAAAATTCTTGGAAATCATTCACCATTTCTTGAAGATTTGCTTTCCCTTCAAGCTTGGCTTCTGCAAAATCAGGAACCATGTTGTAGCGTCTCCCAGAACTGAACGATTCTAACAGAAGATCACCATCAGAAACTTGATCCGATTTTTGAACCATATCAAAATCAGCGATTCCTTTTTCAGCATAAATAATTGGGAAATCCGCATCTGGTGCGAAGCCCATTGTCGGCATTTCTTCGTGCTTAAAATAATGGTCTACACAGCGCCAATCACTTTCTTCATCCGTTCCAATGATCATTCTAACACGCTTAGAAAGTGGCAAATTTAGTTCTTTCACTATTTTCATTGCGTAATATGCAGCCATCGTTGGACCTTTATCATCGAGTGAGCCTCTTGCAATTATTTTTCCGTCATGAATTTCTGCCCCAAATGGATCACTAGACCAGCCATCCCCTTCTGGTACAACATCAATATGGCATAAAATTCCAATCAAATCATTTCCAGAACCCATTTCAAGATGGCCTGCATATCCATCAAGGTTTTTAGCGCTAAAGCCTTCTGCACTGCCTTTGTCTAATAGATAGTGTAATGCCTCATCAATTCCCTCCCCAAACGGTGCATTTGGAGTTCCATGTTCTTCATCAAGGACACTTTTTATTCTCAAAAAATCTTGTGTATCTTTAATCATTTGATCTTTACGTTTTGTTACTTCTTCAAGCCAGTTAATCTGCTCCATTTTAATTCTCCTTACACTATGATTAAAATTAGTATTAATCCTACGATAGATATTACAGGAAGCGATATTAAATTCACAATATAGTGTTCCGCCTGTATACGAATAATATCATCTTTTCTAACATTAACGATAAAGTGATTGGACATGGTCCGCTTATATACAATCTTTATCCACATTCTTAGTATGATAATATAGCCAAAAAAGATCATACATTTAATCCAAATTGGGGGGATGACAATCAAGGCTGCCGTCGTGATGCTTGAGATTTGTAAACATTGAAACAAATACATTTTGTTCCTGAAAAGGACTTTAATAAATAATTCCTGTAAACTTTTCTGGCGATTACGTTTATTATAAATTCGTTTTGAGTTCCGATAAAATAATGAGCTTCGCTTCTTTTGATTTGGTGTTTTTTCAACATATTCGGAAAAAACAAAGATATTCCTAACATACTTCAGCTTCAGCATGTTCTCTACCTCAACATCCTTAGAAAAGGTTGTTAACTTATATATCCTTTGAGAAGATTTCACCCAGAATAAGTACCATTGAATAAGGCCAATCATTAGTAATAGAAAGGTAAACTGTTCAAGTGCCCAAGTTACAAATGAAAATGTGAAAGCACCTAATGCAACGAATAATAAAACTGTAAAAAAACCTTTTTTCCATGCCGAAACGATATCATCCAGGTATTGCTTCCATCCGAGAATAAGTGCTTTTAGACTGATAAAATAAAAGGTAACCATAAGAATTTCTAACCAAGATAAGTTGTAATAATTGAATAAGAATGGCGCTAATATCCCGACAAGAATAAGTACTCCCACACTATAGCCAAGAACATATAGATTACGAGTCGATTTTTTCAAAGCCACAACAAGGTAGCGTTTTTGAAGTAAAAATAATTGGTCTGCTTCCTCCAAAAATGTCCGAATCCGTCCTTCCCAGCAAAAAAAATAGAGCAAAATAAATAGAAAGGTAAGTGGGAAACCATTAACCCAGCTTGGAATTTCAGACCACCATATATAATAATGGTAGCCTCCTATCGCAAGGGCAGGAATAAATAAATAGAGGAATATGGTCCAATCTACTACACTCTTAAATACACCCCATTGATACCCAATCTCCTTACGAAATCGAGTTTTAAAAAGACTGTTATTCATTCGACGATTCACCTTGTACGATTTGGTTGAAACACTGTAAAAGTGCAGCCTCAGGAAGTTTTGCTTCTGCTCGAATATAATCAAGGTTACCCTCAGCCTTGAGCCTTCCACTCGCAACCAATAGGAAACGATCACATACCTTTTCCGCAGTATCTAATACATGTGTACACATCAGAATTCCTGCCCCTCGTTCTTTCTCATTATCGATTAGTGTTAAAAAGTCCTGCATCGCCATTGGATCTAAACCGACAAATGGTTCATCGATTATATAAATATCCGGTTTTATTAGAAAGGCAGTTATGAGCATAACCTTTTGCTGCATCCCTTTTGAGAAAGTACTTGGAAGCTTATGTATCGCCTTTTCCATATGGAAAAGGTTAACTAGTTTCATTGCCCTTTCATTAAACTGCGAATCTTCAATCCCCATTACACCCGCCGCAAGGTCTAGATGTTCCCATAATGTCAATTCATCATAAAAAACCGGGCGTTCCGGAATATAAGCATATGTATGGTTATTGATAAAATCAATCTTGCTATTTGTGCTTTCCAATAATCCAAGAATTGTTTTTATCGTTGTACTTTTACCTGCACCATTCGGTCCTATAAGCCCAACGATTTCACCTCGGCTAATTGAAAAAGAAAGATCTTCTATAATCTTATTATTTTGCTCATAGCCTGAATCCTGTATTGAGACTTCCAATAATGTCTGTTCCATTCACAACCCCTCCACCATTACATACGAAAATCATGAAAAAAGGTTTCCTTATTTTGGACGACCTTTACCAAACTGTAATTAAAATGTAAAAAACAGAATAGTAGAAATAATTTATGATAATAATAGAGGTAAATTGTAAATTCTTGAAAAAAATTGTGGAAATAGTCATACTATTCAGTTACAACTATATATATATAGCAAACGCACCTGTAAAGAGAAGAGGTGATAAAAGGTCATATATATAAGATTGTTTGTTTAAAATAAGAATACGTCATACCAATTGATATTTTTAAAAAGCGATTTGATTAATAGGAAGACTGAGGCATGTCAGCATGTACAAAAATGATAAGGAGTGGTTTTTTGAAGCCTTCAACAAACCGTATGTTAACTCGTATCAAATCAGTCTACATGTTTATTAACGAAAAAGGGACTGTAACTACACAGGAGCTTGTTGATGAATTTGGTATAACATCAAGAACCATTCAGCGCGATTTGAATGTGTTAGCATATAATGATTTGGTTCGCAGCCCTAGCCGAGGAAAATGGACAATCACAAAAAAGAAAGTCAAAATATCTTAGCAACCAATTGTAAGGGGCGCAAGAAGAAGGTAGCAAATAACTTCACAATAGAAAGCCTATTCATACAGATACATATATAGAAACTATATTTGCAAGAAATAAAGGGCTGTCTTAATGACAGCCCTAGTTAATTTTTCGTATAGTTCTTTAATTGCAAGACCTCATTATCCGTTAACTCACGATATTCCCCTAACTCTAGAGATTCATCTAGTGGTAACGGCCCCATTTTAATCCTTTTCAAATAAATGACTCGCTTCCCTACCGATTCAAACATTCGTTTTACTTGATGGAACTTTCCTTCTTCAATGATTACTTCGATTTCAGAACGTAAACCACTGCTAATGATTCTTAGTTCCGCTGGCATAGTTTCATATCCATCATCAAGAGTAACCCCGTTTCGAAATGCCTCTACATCCTCTTGAGTTACTTCACCTTCAATAATAGCTACATAGGTTTTGGGCACATGTTTTTTTGGGGAAAGCAATTGATGTGCAAGCTGACCGTCATTTGTTAACAACAATAAACCTTCTGTATCCTTATCCAAACGTCCGACTGGAAAAGGTTTGTAAATCGTATCTTCCATCTCCAATAAATCAATAACAGTGTCATGAAGATGATCCTCAGTTGCAGATATGAAACCCTGAGGTTTATTTAACATTAGATAAATGAATTCCTTGTATTCGATTATTTCACCATGAACGGTGACTGAATCTAATTCTACATTTACATGCTTACTAGAATCTTTGGTAGCTACTCCATTTATTTGAACAGCTCCCGATTTTAATAGGCTTTTAACTTCTTTCCTACTTCCAAATCCTCGATTGGCAAGTAATTTATCAATTCGCAATGCATATACCTCCTTTTTTACTCCGCGAATACCCATTCTTAATTAGAATAGGCGTTTTATTCATTGCACAAACGCCCTTCATACATACACTGTTATTGTATTTTTATAAAGAAAAAGGAGCGATACCAATATGTATTATTATGATTATCGTCAACAACCTCAGGGCTTCTTTCCTGGATTTCCAGGTGGAGGCGGAAACGTAGACCGTCGTCTCGAACGTCTTGAGCGCCAAATCCAAAGACTAGAAAACCAGATTGATCGTTTAGACCGCCGCGTAGACCGCATTGAGCGTCGTCTTGGCATTGGAACCTTCCAAGGCTAACTTACTTGTATGACCTTCTAACCCGGAAAAAAGATTGTTCCTCTCACACAAATGAATAAATATATTCGAAAAAAAGGCTGTCACTTACTGTACAGCCTTTTTTCTATCTCTTGATAAAAATCTAAATCGATTGCCGAGGAGTACCTCCAATAATCGCGAACGATAGGCTAAAAGCAAGTAAACAGCAGCCCCAATTACTACCCCAACTAAGAGCACGAAAACTGACTGCACCCTACCATTTTCAAATCCAACAACAAAAGATAAAAGCCATCCGATTAAAATTATAGCCGATGCCATAGCGGTTGCGAAAATAGCCATTAATAACGACCTTCTTGCAAACATTGAGTATTTATATCCTGTATGTCTTGCAATCATCCAGAAACAATATAAAATGGCCACTGTGTATCCTAAGGCTGTAGCTAGTATTGAACCAATTTCACCAAACCAGGAGATAAACGGACTATTAAAACTAATTTTGAGAATTAGCCCCATAAACAAACTTACCACTGCAAACTTTTGCTTGTTAATTCCTTGAAGAATAGCAGCTGAAATCGAATAGAAAGAAAATAGTATCGCGACAGGTGCATACCATCTTAAAATCCGACCACCAGCTTCACTCATTTCAAAAAATGCATTAAAGGCTGGATAAGCTAATACTGATAAACCAACCACGGCTGGTAATACTAACAGCACACAAATTTGAAAGGTTTTATCAATTTGACTTCTAAGTAAACTAAAGTCCCCAGATGTAAACGACTTTGTAATCGTTGGTACAAGCGTTAGACTAAATGCCGTAGCTAAAGAAACAGGAATCATAACCAATTTAGGAACCATGAAGGTGACATATGAAAATAATCCTTCAGATATATCTTTATCAACGCCGTTGCCCATCATTGTTTTGTTAAATGTAAGTTGGTCAACATATTGATAAAGCGGAATCGCAAGTCCGACAATGACAAAAGGTCCTGCATAAGAAAACAGCTCCCTAAACATCTCTTTTGTTGTCATATCTGTTTGAGGTTTACTTTTCGCGAGCATTTCATCTAAGTATGGTTTTCGCTTGAACCAATACCATAGGAGGACTGCCAAACCACCAAGCGCCCCAATAAAGGCACCAAATGTAGCCAATCCAACAGCAAATACTCTCTCTCCATCGAGTATCTTCATCACAATAAAGGTTGCTGCCAGAACAAAGGAAATACGTACAATCTGTTCCACAACCTGAGAAACAGCAGTTGGTCCCATTGATTGGTGACCTTGGAAGAAGCCTCGTTGAATACTCATAATCGGAACAACCAGTAGTGCAAAACTTACCATTCGGATCACGAACGTAACATCTTCAACCGTATTTCCTGCATCTCCCCCTCCAAGAACAATTGGCGCAAGAAGCGGTGCAATTAAGTTAAGGATTGTAAAACCGACTAAACCTGTAATCCCCATTACGACTAGCCCAGATTTATACATCCTCATTCCGGTATGATAATCACCTAAAGAATTATATTTTGAAACAAATTTAGAAACAGCAGCTGGAATTCCCGCTGTTGATATAAATAAAAAAATTGTATATTGTGCATATCCATAAGAATAAAGGGCAGATCCAAGGCTTCCGACTAAATACACGAAGGGAAACACATAGATCATTCCAAGTACTCGAGAAATATATGTAGCAAGGGTTAAAACAAACGTCCCACGCAATAGTTTCGAATCTGACATATAAAATCCCCAATCTTTACTTCTAATCAACTACGCCTTGGCGTATTGCATTTAGATTTTTTTCGAGCACGGTCGAAAAGTTTTGCTAAGAAACTGTGACATCCGCAGGAGGCTTAACTTTATTCAGCCAAGGGGAACCACGGTTCTTTTATAACATTAAGCCATTTTAAAACAGTATAAAAATATATGCTACATCTGAATATAGTTAGACTAACTTATCAATTTTATCATACTTATAAAAATTATTAACCTATAATTATTTGTCGGTTTCTTGACTATTTGGCTTCTTTAGCATTGTAATGTATAGTTTAGACTTGTTAGTTTTTAATTTCAACGTATTCTATGTTTCAACTATTAATCAATCCCATGATATGATGTAATAAGGAAAACATGGGAGTGTGAAAAGCCATGAAAGATATTATTTTGTTTGATGGCGTTTGTACGTTTTGCAACAGCAGTGTCCAATTTATCCTTAAAAGAGATTGGAAACAACGTTATCTTTTTGCATCCCTTCAAAGTGAAGTGGGAAAAGACCTGTTGAGAAAACATGGTATTTCCGAAAACATAAATAGTTTCGTATTAATTGAAGGGGACTATTTTTATACAAAATCAAATGCTGCACTTAGGGTCTGTCGAAATCTCAAAGGACCATATCGTTTCCTTTCGATTTTTAGGATTGTGCCAGCACCTATCAGGGATATATTTTATCATGTAATTGCCAATAATCGTTATAAATGGTTTGGAAAACAGGAAAGCTGCACAATTCCTTCTCCTAAGGACCGCCAACGATTTTTAGATTAACTTTATTCAACTTGGCAGACTCCAAGCTGAATTTGATTATAAGGAGTGTTCTATTTGCAGTATGATGTAATTGTAATTGGAGGGGGACCTTCTGGCTTAATGGCTGCGATTGCAGCTGGAGAGCAAGGAGCGAAAGTTCTTCTTTTAGATAAAGGGAACAAGCTTGGGAGAAAGCTTGCAATTTCAGGTGGAGGGCGTTGTAATGTCACAAACCGACTCCCAATAGAAGAAATCATCAAGCATATCCCAGGTAACGGCAGATTTTTGTATAGTGCATTCTCTGTTTTTAATAACGAAGATATTATCGCATTCTTTGAAAAATTAGGGATTCAACTTAAAGAAGAAGACCATGGCAGGATGTTTCCAACGACAAATAAAGCCCAGTCTGTTGTGGATGCCCTATTAAATAAACTTGAGTCTTTACAAGTTCATATCAAAACGGATACACCAGTTTCAAAGATCGACTATAAAGATGGCAGGGTCGCAGCTGTGCACTTAAAAAACGGTGAATACCTAGAAGCAAACTGTATCGTTGTCGCTGTCGGCGGTAAATCTGTACCACAAACAGGTTCAACTGGTGACGGATATGCATGGGCAAAGGCTGCCGGTCATACAATCACAGACCTCTTCCCTACGGAGGTTCCGGTAACATCAAACGAAGATTTTATTAAAAATAAAGCCTTACAAGGACTGGCATTACGAGATGTTGCTGTTAGTGTTCTGAATCCTAAAGGTAAGACGGTAATTACCCATCAAATGGACATGTTGTTTACTCATTTCGGAATTTCGGGACCTGCCATTTTACGTTGCAGCCAGTTTGTTGTAAAGACGATGAAAAAGTTTAAAGTAGATCATGTAGTCATTAGTATTGATGCGCTTCCTGCGATGAACGAAGAGCAAATTTTTCAACAGATATTGAAATTAGTGAAAGAAGAGCCTAAAAAGGCTTTAAAAAATATCTTAAAAGGATTTTTACCAGAAAGATATTTACTATTTTTATTAGAAAGAAATGAGATTGACCCACAGGTTACATTTGCAAACTTGTCTCATGATCGCATTCGTGCATTTGCTAAGGATTGTAAACAATTCCAATTCACAGTAAATGGCACTTTGCCAATTGAGAAAGCATTTGTAACTGGTGGTGGTGTTTCAATCAAAGAAATTCATCCAAAGGAAATGGAATCAAAACTCATGAAGGGACTCTTTTTCTGCGGAGAAATTCTTGATATACACGGATATACGGGGGGCTACAATATAACATCCGCCCTTGTGACGGGGAGATTAGCAGGCGAAAACGCAGGGAAACAAGCATCAGCCATACGAAAATAAAGTAGAGCCTAACACACTGTATTTATTGTGGGTTAGGCTCTATAGATAACCATTGCAGAAAAACAAAAAATTTGGTCATCCTCTTGATCGCAAGATACGCCGACCTGGAATTTGATATCAATAATATCTCCTTCTCCAATCTGTTCTAAAAAGCGGTTCATCTTATGTTCGAGGTCCTCTTCATGTTCTTCATCAAAAATCCTTACCTTCAAAGCCACAAACTCCACCTCCAATACTAGTATTGACAGAGTTTTAGACTTATAAGCTTACAAATTAAGATTTTTTCATTTTTTTACGGAATAACAGTCCTATAACTAGGATAATGACACTGATGGCAAGATACAAAAACACATTTGAGTCTCCTAATTCATTTTGCAAATCTACTTGTTTGGTGGGGGATTTCCCCTGGCCAAGCATCGCTAAATCGTCCCCTGCTGCAGATAATAATGCCGTCCTCTCGCACAACCCTGTTTCTAAATTATTAATTTCCCCATAGGCATAGACAATATATTCCTTATCTAATTCAAATTCATACCCGCAGCTTGCACTAGATCTTGCAGCGCTTACAATAACTTGAGAACTATCAACACCTTTCCAACTATCAGTGACTTCAAATAACACTTTAATCGGATCGGCACTTGATTTAATGTAGGAAATTTTATTTTCCTCTTCCATTTTAATGACTCTACCAGAAAATACGGCCGTTTTTCTATTTAACTCATCCTTTACAGATTCAGGATAGGCACATGAACATGCAGTTGCCTGACGTGGGAACAAACCAATAAAAATCAAGAAAAGTAACACTAAAACAAGTATCCCTTTTATATATTTCATTTCGTATACCCCCTTTAAGGTATAGTCGAAAATAGGAACGTAAGGGTTGCAAAAAAAGCTTCTAGATTTATTTTTAAATATAAATGACTAATAAACCGGAATGGATCTGGGTTTTTCTATGTTTTTTTCTGCTTTATCCATATGTAATACCTTTTTCCACTATTATCCGAAAGTCACTTCTTACCCGATACTTATACCATGACTTTTTCCTTTTTTATCCAGAACCCACTCCTTATCCGATATTTATGCCATGACTTTTTCTTCTTTTATCCAAAAGCCGCTTCTTATCCGATACTTATACCATGACTTTTTCCTCTTTTATCCAGAAGTCACTCCTTATCCGATACTTATGCCATGACTTTTTTCTCTTTTATCCAGAAGTCACTCCTTATCCGATACTTATGCCATGACTTTTTCCTCTTTTTTCCCAGAGGTCACTTCTTATCCGCATCATATGTTTTTCAATAGTGCGCCCTTATACTTCCCCATATGAAAGAATTAGTTCATTTCCTTTCTTGCAAAAAGACCTGTAAATAAAAAGCAGGTGATGAAAGCGACTAGGGTTACGGTGATGGCCATGACGAGTCCGATGAATGCCATAAAGGTATCGTCCCCTGGAAATTGTGGTTCAAGAGTGACAATCATATAAGCGAAAACAAGTGTAAGGATTAAATAAAAGCTACTGCCTAGAAACCCTCTTAGTAAACGCCCCTTTTTATCACCTTTCCAGGCATTCAAAAGGATAATCCATGCAATCAGACTTACTAGAACAGCTCCCACCATAATGAATAAATGGATGTAAGGGATCATTAAGAAACTAAGTCCATAGAGTATTAATAAAGTAGAGCCAAATAAAATGGCATTCAAAACAAAAAGAAATAAACCACTGAGCCATGGATTTTGGAACCAATTATAGCTTGATAGTTTATTTACCGTGCGATTATTGGTACCTATGTAATTCACAAGTTTGTTTTTATAAATTCCTAAAATAATCACTAATAAAATACCGAGCAATAAAGTAAGTGTCATTTCTTTCCCTCCAAATGTTATATATTATCATCCTAACCAATATTTTATTGTTTTTCAATAAAATATTACCGTTATTTACTACTTTATTATTGTTTTTTTAAAAAAAAAAAAAAAAAAACGTGAATCCTTTATAAATTCACGTTTAATTACTTATTAATATTTAATTTTTATATCTCTTATCAGGAATTATTGGAGGAAGCCTTGCCAAATATTACTTCGTTTCTCCTGTCCAATTCATCATTCCACCAACCATGTTTCGGACTTTATAGCCTTGGTCATCTAGATATGCACAGACATTGAAGCTTCTACCACCAGAGCGGCAAATTATGATGTATTCCTTGTCTTTATCAAAATAATCGAGATTTGCTGGAATTTCTCCCATTTTAATATGCTTTGCTCCAGGGATCATTCCCTCTGCTACTTCTTCATCTTCACGAACATCAACAAGCTCTAACTTATCGCCTGCCTCGAGCTTTTGTTTCAGTTCTTCAGTTGTTATTTCTTCAATCATTAGGTCCCATCCTTTCACTTTCTATCTCGACCATTATAGCAAACCGAAATTGTGGATTACAATTTTTCAAAACTCAAGTTTTCCATATTCTTGAAAGCTAGAATTTCTTTTTAAAAAAGAGTATGCTATAACTAGCTGAAAACAAGGGGGAAAAGAAGTTGACTTATCCAAATACAGACGAAACCATTCAACTTATCAAAGAACTAGTTTCAATTCCAAGTCCATCTGGAAACACTAACGAAGTGATTAGTTTCGTTGAAAATCTTTTAAAAGAGGCAAATGTAGATACATACCGAAACCGAAAAGGCGGACTAATTGCTACTATTCCTGGTAAAGACACACAAAAACACCGGATGCTCACAGCCCATGTGGACACATTAGGTGCTATTGTAAAAGAAATTAAACCAAGTGGTCGATTAAAACTTGATCTAATTGGTGGATTTAAATACAACTCCATTGAAGGAGAATACTGCCGAATTGAAACTTCAACTGGCAAATTTTTTACTGGGACAATTTTAATGCATCAGCAATCTGTTCACGTATACAAGGATGCAGGTAAAGCTGAACGCAACCAAGATAATATGGAAGTCCGGATTGACGAAAAAGTAAAAAACGCGGATGAAGTTAGAGCTCTTGGTATAGAAGTTGGTGACTTTGTTTCATTTGACCCACGTGTAGAAGTAACAGCTAATGGCTTTATCAAATCTCGTCATCTGGATGACAAAGCAAGCGTTGGTATTCTGCTTCAATTGATTAAGCAAATCAAGGCAGAGAATATTGAGCTTCCATATACAACTCATTTTCTTATTTCTAATAATGAAGAAATTGGCTATGGCGGTAACTCCAATATCACACCCGAAACAGTAGAGTATTTAGCAGTAGATATGGGGGCAATGGGGGACGGTCAATCAACCGATGAATATACAGTTTCCATTTGTGTGAAGGATGCTAGTGGACCTTATCATTATGCGTTCCGCAAAAAACTTGTCCAACTTGCGGAAAAACATGAAATCGGGTATAAGTTAGATATTTATCCATATTATGGATCTGACGCATCTGCAGCTATTCGTTCTGGGCATGATATTATCCATGGATTAATCGGACCTGGAATCGACTCTTCCCACGCATTTGAGCGAACACATAAAGATTCAATTGAAAACACTACAAAGCTACTCTATCATTATCTACAATCTGGAATGGTGGAGTAAATGGTACGGATGCCATTGTGGCTCCTTTAGAATGTTAAAAGCCCTCCAAAACGGAGGGCTTTTTACTATTAATTGGCTACAATATTTACAAGCTTACCTGGTACTGCTATAACTTTGCGGACTGTTTTTCCTTCGATTTGTTCTTTTACAGGATCAGCACCCATCGCGATTTGCTCAAGTACTTCTTTTGAAGCATCTGCAGGAACATGAAGCTTTGCTTTTACTTTTCCATTCACTTGGATAACAATCTCGATCTCAGCTTCAACTAATTTTGCTTCATCAAATGCTGGCCATGACTCATATGCAATAGATCCTGTATTGCCAAGCTTCTCCCAAAGTTCTTCAGCCAAGTGAGGAGCAACTGGAGAAAGAAGTTTTACAAAGCCTTCAATAAACGACTTAGGCAATTCAATTGCTTTGTATGCATCATTGATGAATACCATCAATTGTGAAATTGCCGTATTAAAATGTAATGCTTCATAGTCTTCTGTTACCTTTTTCACTGTTTGGTGATACACACGTTCAAGTGTAGTATCGTTTGAATCAGCTTTAACTTTGGATGTTAAGCTACCATTGTCATCGACAAGTAAGCGCCAGATTCGATCTAAGAAACGACGAGAACCATCTAGGCCGTTTGTTGACCAAGCAATGGAAGCATCTAATGGTCCCATGAACATTTCGTATAAACGAAGAGTGTCTGCGCCATGAGATTCAATGATGTCATCAGGGTTTACTACATTTCCTTTTGACTTACTCATTTTTTCGTTACCTTCTCCAAGAATCATACCTTGGTTGAACAACTTTTGGAATGGTTCTTTCGTTGTAACGACACCGATATCATATAAAACTTTATGCCAGAATCTAGCATAAAGTAAGTGAAGTACTGCATGCTCTGCTCCACCAATATAAATATCAACTGGCAACCATTCTTTTAATTTTTCCGGATCTGCGATGGCTTGATCATTATGTGGATCAATGTAGCGTAAATAATACCAACAGCTGCCTGCCCATTGTGGCATTGTGTTAGTTTCACGACGGCCTTTTTTGCCAGTCTTTTTATCAACTACATTTACCCATTCTGAGATATTTGCAAGCGGTGATTCACCAGTTCCGGAAGGTTTGATTTCTTTCGTTTTTGGAAGCACAAGTGGAAGTTCTTCCTCAGGAACAGTAGTCATTGTTCCATCTTCCCATTGAATCACTGGAATTGGTTCACCCCAATAGCGCTGGCGGCTAAATAACCAATCACGTAATTTGTAGGTAATTTCTTTTTTACCTAACTTATTTTCTTCTAGCCATGCAATCATTTTTGAAATGGCCTCTTCTTTATTTAATCCATTTAGGAAATCTGAATTAACATGCTCACCGTCACCAGTATATGCTTCTTTGGAAACATCACCGCCAGCTACGACTTCCTTAATCGGCAATTCAAATTTTTGTGCAAATTCATAGTCACGCTCATCATGAGCTGGAACTGCCATTATAGCTCCTGTTCCATAACTCATTAGGACATAATCGGCAATCCAGATTGGTATTTTTTCTTGGTTAACAGGGTTAACGGCATATGCACCAGTGAATACACCTGTTTTATCTTTTGCTAGATCTGTACGCTCTAAATCACTCTTACTTTTGATTTTATCTAGGTAATCACTGACTGCTCCTTTTTGTTCAGGAGTCGTGATTTTATCAACAAATGGATGCTCTGGAGCAAGTACTGCATAAGTAGCACCAAATAAAGTGTCTGGACGTGTTGTGAACACGGTAAATATTTCTTCATGTCCATCAATTTTAAAGGTTACATGCGCTCCCTCTGAACGTCCAATCCAGTTACGCTGCATTTCTTTTAAACTTTCTGGCCAATCAAGCTCATCCAAATCCTGTAATAAACGTTCTGCATATGCAGTAATTTTTAATACCCATTGTCTCATTGGGCGTCTTTCAACAGGATGGCCACCACGTTCACTTTTCCCATCGATTACTTCTTCGTTTGCAAGTACAGTTCCTAACGCAGGGCACCAGTTTACAGGAATTTCATCTACATATGCTAAACCTTTTTCAAACAACTTTGTGAAAATCCATTGTGTCCATTTATAGTAATTAGGATCTGTTGTGTTAATTTCACGATCCCAATCATATGAAAATCCAAGTTCTTTAATTTGACGGCGGAAGGTATTGATATTTTTTTCCGTGAACTCAGCAGGATCGTTTCCAGTATCTAAAGCATATTGCTCAGCCGGCAAACCGAATGCATCCCACCCCATTGGATGAAGAACATTGTATCCTTGCATACGCTTCATTCTTGCTAAAATATCAGTAGCCGTATATCCTTCAGGGTGACCAACGTGAAGTCCCGCTCCTGAAGGATATGGGAACATGTCTAACGCATAGAATTTACGTTTTCCTTGTTCTTCAGTTGTCTTAAATGTTTTGTTCTGTTCCCAGTACTGCTGCCATTTTTTCTCGATCTTTTGGTGATTAAAACTCATAAGACTTCCTCCTTAATCAGTTACAAATGCTAAAAAGACTTATAAAAAAACAAAAAACCCCTAATCCCAAAAGGGACGAGAGGATATGTATTCTTCCCGCGGTACCACCCACATTAGTGACAAATTGTGCACTCACTTCATTCATCCTTAACGCGGATCATACGACAAGCACTAATTTGCACATTTGCAGTTCATGCTTATTGCTCAAAGGCGAGTTCATGTTCATCAACGATTGACTTGCACCACCCGTCAACTCTCTAACACGTGTGTAGAACATTACTACTCCTTTTCAACGCTTCATTAATTTTTGATTATATTCAGTATTGTATAGAATTTATATAAGAACTGCAAGTGAAATAGGTAAAATTGGGCTTTTCCTCCACCATTTTACCCACATATACTTTTCCTTAAACGTATGAAGTTCCAAATTTGGTTTATGAATCATAGCTCCTTTTAACAAAAAAACATGTCATTGGGACAATTACTACATGAGAAAAAAAGACAAATATGTGACGAAAAACGCCATTTTGAAAGCGTTTAAACCCTTATCACTATTGGAACAATGTTTATATGCTCACCTTTTCACAAACTGTCCACAGATTAGGTCAAAATGCGTGATTAAAATCACGTTTTTAGGAATGCTCTCCGAATATGATAAAGGTGTAGAAGCAAATACCAAATATCCAAGGGGGTATTATTCATGAGCAACAAAATTAAATTGTTGGTTGCATCGATAGTTGGAACTTCAATCATTTTATCTGGATGTGGTAGTAATCAGGAGGCGATGAAGGAGGAGAAAGTAGAAGCACAAACAGCTGGTTCTGAGTCGGGCCAAGGAGAAGTAATTGCTCCTCACAATGATCTTAACCAAGGACCCGTACCTTTAAAAGTAGAAAGGGTATCAGACAATGAAGTGAATGTTGAAATGACTGCTCAAATAACAGACATTGAAATTGACAAAGGGTATCTCTACAAAGCGTGGACCTTTAACGGTGAAGCACCGGGACCTGTTGTAGTTGTAAACGAAGGTGATACAATTAACTTTACACTAAAAAATATGGATCCGGCTATTCCACACAGCATGGACTTCCACGCAGTACATGCATCACCTTCAAAAGATTTCATTGATGTAATGCCTGATGAATCTGGAACATTCTCTTACCCAGCAAATAAGCCTGGAGTATTTATGTACCATTGCGGTACAAAACCAGTTCTGTCACACATCGCAAACGGTATGCACGGAACAATCATTGTAAAGCCTAAAGATGGTTATCCAACAGATAAAGAGATTGATAGAGAATACCTTATCATTCAAAATGAATGGTACAAATACAACGATTTAAATGACTTTACTAATGGTGTACCAAGCCAAGTCGTATTTTCTACTAAAGCCCTTAAAGAAGGAGATTTAAACACTAACGGCGATACATTTTCATTAAAAGAAACACCACTCCTTGCTAAAGTAGGTGACCGTGTAAGACTTTATGTTAATAATGTTGGTCCAAATGAAGTGAGCTCCTTCCACGTAGTTGGTACAATATTTGATGATGTATATATCGATGGTAACCCATACAACCATATGCAAGGCCTTCAAACTGTTATGCTTCCAGCCAGTGGTGGAGCAGTTGTTGAATTTACGGTTACTAAAGAAGGAACTTACTCAATCGTAACTCACCAATTTAACCATGCACAAAAAGGGGCAGTTGCATTATTAAAAGTTACAGCAGATGGTACAGATGATGGTAGTGAAACTGTTGGACATTAAAAAAAGACCCTATAAAAAAGTACACTAATGGCACCCTTTTATAAGGTCAACAAAAATTCGCTAAATAAAGTTTACCATAAAAATAGAAAAATAGCAGAAAAAGAATCTCAGAATATGAGATTCTTTTTCACTTTTATTGTGCTGTATAGCCCCCATCAATTACACATGCCTGACCAGTTATTCCTCTTCCATGTTCACTTGCTAAAAACATAGCGTAATTTGCAATTTCCTCAACCTCTAAAAGGCGCTTCTGTGGGACAAGGGGATAAATAACCTCCTCCAAAACCTTTTCCAAATCCACTTTTCGCGTCTTGGCTAAATCTGCAAGTTGATTCCTTACAAGTGGTGTATCGACATACCCAGGACATACTGCATTTACTGTAATTCCATGCTCAGCGCCTTCTAATGCAGCAACCTTTGTTAATCCTATTACCCCATGCTTTGCACTATTGTAGGCAGCTTTACCAGCAAAACCGATTAAACCATTTATGGAAGCCATATTAATAATCCGCCCAAATTTCTGTTGTTTCATAATTGGAAAAACATGCTTCATTGCCACAAATGGGGCAGTAAGCATAACGGATAATAATAGTTCAAATTTTTCTTTTGGAAATTCTTCAATTGGAGACACATGCTGCAACCCTGCATTGTTGATTAGACAATCAATTCTTCCGTATTCCGCAACAGTATTATTAATCATCTCAATAATTTCTAGTTCATTTGTGACGTTACATTTTAAACCAATCGCTTCATATCCTGCCTCCTGAAGCACTGATGCGGATTTTTTTACTGCCGACTCATCTACATCCGTTAACACAACACGTGCGCCATTCATAGCAAAGGTTTTCCCCATTTCAAATCCAATCCCTCGTGCTGCACCGGTAATTAAGATAACCTGATTTGTAAACATGACGTCCGTCCTCCTAAATCCCTAAACCTAAAGAAAATAAAATAATGGCAATGGCTAGCCCAATTAATGGAACAATTACTGTTAATGCACCAACCGCCCCATATGCATCCTTATGTGATTCTCCACATATCGAACGAACCGTTGTTACAACATAGCCATTATGTGGGAGTGAATCCAATGCACCTGATGAAATAGCCACTACCCTATGAAGTGCCTCTGTATTAACTCCTGCATCAACATAATGTGGTGCTAGTAATGGAAGTGCGATCGCCTGACCTCCAGAAGCTGAACCAGTCATTCCGGCAATGACACTAACTGCAATTGCTCCTCCAATTAAGGGACTACCTGGGATACTAGTCATCGCATCAACAGCAACCTCAAAAGCAGGGACCGCTTTTGCAACTCCTCCAAATCCAACAACAGCGGCAGTGTTGCCAATCGCAATTAATGCACCCATTGTCCCCTCTGAAAGTGCTTTATTAACCGATGTGAAATACTTTCGATTCAATAAATACGTTGAAATAACGCCACCTAATAACGCAATAATAAGTGCGGATTGAGCAAGTTTGTCATGAAAGAAAAACGAAATAAGAAGAACCACAGCTAACGGAATAAGTCCTGTAATCGGGTGTGGCAGTTCTTTATTTTCAACAATTGGGTCATTTTCTCTTGAAACGAAGGTTTCTCCATTTGCAACTGCCTTATTAATCATACGTTTTAACCACCAACCGCCAAAAATCATCATAAATATGGCGACAATAACACTTACTTCCCAGCCCGCTAGTGGAGATGTACCTAAATATTCAATTGGGATCCAGTTTTGAATTTCAGGAGAACCTGCGGATGTCATTGTAAATGTAACAGAACCGAAAGCTAATGTTGCAGGGATAAATCTTCTCGGTAAATTGGCTTCTTTAAATAGACTGATGGCCATTGGATAAACAGAGAAAGCAACAACAAATAAGCTTACACCGCCATAGGTGAGAACTGCACATGCTAAGACGATTGCAAAAATGGCAAATTTCATTCCTAATTTATCAACAATCCATTTTGACACACTATCAGCCGCACCACTATCCTCCATCACTTTTCCAAAGATGGCTCCTAATAGGAACATCAGATACCAAGACGTAACGAAACTTGAAAAACCACTCATATAATTGCCAACAAAGTTTGCTTCTCCCTCACCGGCTAACTGCGGAAACAGTGGTAGGCCACTTAAAACTGCTACAACTAGAGCACATAATGGCCCTGCAAGTAGTAAGTTCATGCCTCTCATTGTTAAATAAATGAGAAGCGCCAAACCGCCAACTAAACCAATCATACTGAGCATTTTATATCCCCCTTACTCAAATTTTTTTTGAAACAATGTCAATTAAATACAACAATTCTGTCTCCAATCCTATTTAATTCAGTAACCGTTTTCATTTTCCTTTTGACCTCTTTTTTGATTCGCTATATTTGACCTCCTTTTGATCATTTCAGTTTTTAAAGTTGCAAGTAGCATGCCAACATCAAAAAGGTCACTAAATCGCCATATTTTAATTTATTGTGCATCCTATCATTCCAGAATTCTGGAATGGTAGTTTCCTAGTTTTTTAGAAATTGAGTTTACATGGGCAAAAAAGAATTCCAGAAATCTGGAATAACGTTCCGGATTTCTGGAATTCACAATTCTATCTTTAGCTTTTTAAGTTTTTCATACATACTAGATTTACTTATCCCAAGTGCTTTGGCGGCCAATTGTTTATCGTCACTATACTTTTGTAATGTTTTCTCGAGCACCCTTTTTTCAGTATCCTCAAGAATTTCCTTTAAAGTTTTTTGGCCGATTAATAATTTGGGATCGTCAACTAAATATTCCGGTAACGAACTGATCTCTATTTTTTCCCCACTTGTTAAATGGATAGCTGCTTCTACTACATTTTCAAGCTCACGAAGATTTCCCGGCCACTGATGTTGGTTAAAAATATTCATTACCTCATCGTCAATTGCAGTAATTCTTTTTCCCGAACGCTTTGAAACTTTTTCAATAAAAAATTGGGTTAATGGACCAATATCTTCTGGCCTTTCACGTAGGGGCGGAATTCTGAACGGGATTACATTGATTCGGTAAAATAAATCCTCACGAAATCGATTTTCTTCAATCATCTGCTCCAAAGGTCGATTCGTCGCTGCAATCACACGAACGTCAACTGGGATAGGCTTTACTGCTCCCACTGGTTCGACTTCTTTTTCCTGGAGAACGCGTAATAGCTTTATCTGCATATTTAGTGGCATGTCACCCACCTCATCTAAAAAAATGGTTCCACCATGTGCAAGAACAAACTTGCCTTTTTTCCCACCCTTTTTTGCTCCAGTGAATGCTCCTTCTTCATAACCAAATAACTCTGATTCTAATAAATGCTCAGGGATTGCTCCACAATTAATTTTAATAAAAGGATTTTGACTTCTTTCACTCAGTTGATGAATACTGTGTGCGAACAATTCTTTTCCAGTTCCACTTTCACCTCGAATTAAAACAGAAATATCACCTGATGCGATATTTTTAACCTTTTCCTTCAATTCAATCACTTGCTTTGAAACCGATTTAATATCAGTTAACGTATATTTAGCCCCATTGTTTTCCTGCCAATCTTCAATATAGGTTTGAAGCTGTGACATTAAGCTTTTAATATGACTATTCATCTTATTTAATGCCTTAGTATCTTTAAAAATAACTGCTCCTACTGCCCCAACTATTGTCTGATCAGAGTATATCGGAATCCGATTTGCAATCATATAATTCCCTTTTATATAATGCGGACTGCCAATTTCCTCTTCTCCGGTTTGAACAACAATATGCATTCTTGTGTTTTCGATTACCTTTGTTACATGTGTACCAATTACCTCTTCCCGGTTTACTTCAAGGAAATCACAATAATTTTTATTCATGTACATAATTTTCCCTTGATGATCTACTACAACAATCCATTCATAAGCAGTGTCAATAATCGTTTCAAGAATTTTGTTTTTGAACTCAAAATCATTGTGATTAAACATATATTCCCAACACCCTCTTTATTCACCCTTTATATGTTCATCATATCATCTGAATAGGTATTCATTAAAGAGGATAAAAAAGACCTGATACAATTTTTTGTATCAAGCCTTTTTCATTATGCACTAATTACAACACTTGTTTTTTCTTTTAATTTTTTATCATAAATCATGGTGGTGAAGATGGATACGAACAATAATACCGCTAATACCGTAAATAACATGCTCATCCCCCATAAGTCAACAAGCATTCCACCGAGTACTGGTCCAATCATACGCCCGCCAGTGGCCATACTATTTACAATCCCTTGGTAAAATCCTTCGCGCCCCTTTGGTGCAAGATCGTTTGCAATGGTCGGTACAGCTGGCCATACAAACATTTCCCCAACTGTTAATATAATCATCGCAACTAGAAATCCACTAAATGAGCTTACCGTTGAAACAATAAGAAAAGAACAAATAAAAATAAGAATTCCGATAATAATTTGTTTTTTCAAGGATTTTGCAAATGATTTTATCGCCACATTCAGTAATGGCTGCCCGAGAACAATTAAGCCTCCATTTACTGTCCATAATAAGCTATATTGCTTTAATGTAATCCCGATGTCCTGTGTATAGCTTGAAATAGTGGCTTGCCATTGCACATAGGCCACCCAACATAAGACATAACCAATACAAAGAACTAATAACGCTGTTAATTTTGAGCGATTTTTAACCATTTTTGATTGTTCTAGTAGGTTTGATTGAGTAGCCTTTTCCGCATGAATTCCACGGTAACCAAACAAAGCCACTAAGAAAAATAGAATATACATAAATGTATTTGCCATAAAAATATAATCAAATGAATAAGATGCCACAAAGCCACAAAGCCCTGATCCAATCGCAACTCCTAGGTTTTGCGCGATATAAACGGCATTAAATGACTTTCTCCCACCTTCTGGCCAAACAGCTCCTGCCATGGCAAACATGGCTGGGAATACCATACCTGTACCAAGTCCAATGATTGTTAGGAAAATTACATAATGTGGCCATCCATGATAAAAGGTCAGTCCAATTAGAGCCACTAATGAAATCAAGATTCCTGTCAGGATTGATTTATAGCCACCAATTTTATCAAATAACATGCCACCTACTAAATTTCCAATAACGGTTGCACCCGCATTAATCATTAATACAAGACCTGCAACAGATAAAGATTTACCAAGATGACCATGAATGTAAATCGCGTTTAACGGCCATAAAAAAGATGAACCTGTGACATTAATGATCATTCCAATAATAATCATCCATAGCGCTCTCGGCATACGGGCACCTCCTTTAAATTCACGTATTTATCCATACCAAAAAATATTTTATTCCTTTCCTCTTGTTAATTCAATTTAAAAAAGTATTCGGATAAATGGACACAAAAACGGGATACCTCGGGAGAACGTGTAGCACAAGAACTAGTAACGGTACATGTTTAGGAAAATTCAGCGCTTGCCTGTACCGAAAGGGCGGTGTCACGTCACATGCTCGGGCAATTTCGCGCGCGAGCATGTACCGCAAGAGCGGTGTCACGGTACATGCTTAGGCAAATTTAACGCGTGCCTGTACCTCAAGGGCGGTGTCACAGTACATGCTCGAGCAATTTCGGCGTGAGCCTGTACCGCAAGGGCGGTGTCACAGTACATGCTCCGGCAATTTCGCCATAAGCCTAAACTTCAAAAACATTTTAAATGCGCGCTACTATAAATGGACACAAAAAACAAATCGACAAGCGAATTTCGCTTGTCGGTTTGTTTTTTATTCGGGACGTTGTTTTGATTTGATTGGTTGTCCCTTTTTTAGATAATTTTGCTTTGATTTTTTCACAGGATCAAAGTCCTGCCCGAACTCCAAATCATTGCTGTTTACACCGTTTTTTGTTTTTTGCTCTGGATTATTTTGTTTCGAACGCTTTTTCATGAATTCATCCCCTACATCTTATACTGTTGAATCACGTTTACATCCAAGGTCATATCATTTTGAAGTTGCTGTAATTGCAACCTCATTCGGTGCAATTGCTCTCGTTGCTGATCATTACAACTTTGTGCTAACTTTGCTAATTCATTAGTGGCTTCTTCCAATTGCATTTGAGCATCTGTATATTCCGTTGTATTATAATGCTCCTGTCTTCTAGCAGTCGTAATTTGTTCCTGAGCATTTCGGATTGAATCCTCACAGCGCTGTAAAAAGGCATCTACTGATTGTCGAGTAGCCATTCTTCCCCCTCCTACATTCGAAATGAGAAGCAAAAGCCTTCTCTCCTATAGTTTGTTCATCCTTCATTTCTTCTCTCATAAAGTTATTTCCAATTTATAAAGCCCCCACGCACACGAGATGGGTCAAAAAAGATGCTTGCCACATAAAGTGTGTTCTTAGTTTTTGATCTTCGAATTTCCATTTGAGTTCTTAAAAGCCCCCGTGCTAAAATTTACATAGCAGATTCTTATCTTAGTTAGGAGGGGCGATTTTATGCCTCAAGGAAATCCATTTTCATATTCAACAGATAATAAACGTTACCATACATGGAATTACCACCTCCGTCATACATTTGGACATAAAGTATTTAAAGTAGCCCTTGATGGAGGGTTTGACTGCCCAAACCGTGACGGAACAGTCGCACATGGTGGATGTACTTTTTGTAGTGTCTCAGGGTCAGGTGACTTTGCTGGAAACCGTGCAGACGATATACTTACACAATTCCATACAATTAAAGATAAAATGCACGAAAAATGGAAAGATGGTAAGTACATGGCATACTTCCAAGCGTTCACAAACACCCACGCACCTGTTGAAGTATTGCGTGAAAGGTTTGAACCCGTTTTAAGTCAAGAAGGAGTAGTCGGAATCTCTATTGCTACAAGGCCTGATTGTCTTCCCGATGATGTTGTCGAATATTTAGCAGAACTAAATGAAAGAACCTACCTCTGGGTTGAGCTTGGTTTACAAACTGTACATGAAAAAACAGCGCACCTTATTAACCGAGCACATGATTTTAAGTGTTATGTTGAAGGAGTAAATAAGCTTCGTAAACATAATATTCGGATTTGCTCCCATATTATAAATGGCCTCCCACAGGAAACAACAGAAATGATGATGGATACAGCTCAAGAAGTAGCGAAACTTGATGTACAAGGTATCAAAATTCATTTGCTACATTTGTTAAAAGGAACACCTATGGTGAAGCAATATGAAAAAGGACTATTGGAATTTCTCTCTTTTGATGATTATGTACAATTAGTTTGTGACCAACTCGAAGTTTTACCACCAGAAATGATTGTTCATCGTATTACCGGGGATGGTCCCATTGATTTAATGGTTGGGCCAATGTGGAGTGTGAATAAATGGGAGGTATTAAATACAATAGATGCCGAATTGAAACGTCGTGACAGCTATCAAGGAAAATTATATAAGAAGGTAGCAGAAAACGTATGAAATTAGATCGTATACTTCCATTTGCCCGTAAATTACTTAAACTTGCAGTTAGAGAAGGAGATTATGCAGTTGACGCTACAATCGGAAATGGTCACGACACAGCAATGCTTGCTTCTTTGGTTGGTGAAAATGGACAAGTTTTTGGCTTTGATATTCAAAAAGAAGCTATTGAAAACACAACCACTCGTTTAAAAGAGCAAGACCTGTTTGATCGCGTTCGTTTGTTTCACGAGAGCCATAGTCAACTTTTAGCGATGATTCCCACTGATGCCCGCAGCAAAATCGCAGGGGCAGTCTTTAATTTGGGATATTTGCCTGGAGGAAATAAGGAAATTGTTACAAAGGCTGATTCTACAATTGAGGCAATTGAGCAATTACTTACTGTCATGAAGCCTGAAGGTATTATAGTACTTGTTGTGTACCATGGTCATGAAGAGGGTGCAGTCGAACGAGATCAGCTGTTAGAATATTGTTCAACGCTGGACCAAACCAGCGCTCATGTATTAATGTACCGATTTATGAATCAAATGAACAATCCACCTTTTATTATCGCAATTGAAAAAAGATAGAGCCCAGACTGTTGAAAAACGCTCGCATACTTCGTTGCTTGCCTCCCTCGTCCGCTCATGAGGGCTACTTCTATTCGCGTCTTCGCTCAGCGGAGCGCCTTGTCTGACAAGCGTTTTCATAACAGTCTTGGAAGAATTCATCCATAACTTCACTTATGAAAAAAGATAGAGCCCCGTCGCTCTATCTTTTTCTTATTCAAACACATGTTGAAATCTACGGTAGGCTCGTCCATTTACATAAAAGAAAAAAGAAGTCTTCCCACCGAGTCTAATAATTTTCTTCGCAATTTTTAATACACTTCGTTGTGACCTTACCTTTTCATCTGATAGATATAGACCTAATAAACCCCTATTAATCATTCGGTGAAATTTTTCATTTGGTAACCCGGCTGTATGTTTATCTGCTTCGGTGATAAAGTGCTTAAGGCGATCTACCAATTCATTTTCATGTGGATAATAAAAACAGAAATTTAAGTCTCCACCTTTACGGTCCTCTTCTTGATCAATGAAATAATCAAGAAGGATGTGCAAGCCTTGGATATATGGAAAATACCCATTCCGAACTTTGTTGGCCATCTCCTCGTTGAATTCTTCATGAAAAGCGTAAGCAACTAAACAAAAAATCCCTAGTGTAGACCCTGAACAGGCTGAGAATTCATACCATTCCATGTTTGGCAAATCCTTTTGGTGATCTTTAAACCAATTCTCAAGTCTTGGAACTCGCTCTTCTACCTTTACATGTTTATGAACTTGTAAAGCACAATAATAACTTGCCAACTCCTGTAAATAATCAGCAATCTTATCATAATGATGAAGGTTGTGAAGAACATCCTGACAGGTTGTTACTAGGCTCTCCAAGTAACCCCCATCATCCTGTTCTTCTCGAAATTGATAATAGTTTTTTGTTGGACATCCTGGTCGTAAGGCATCTGGCATAGAATCATGTAACGAGCTAAAATCTAACGGATCAAGCGAGGTGCTTCGATCACAAAGATTATCTAGATAGTCACTAATCGTTTGATACGCAACGATAAATCGAATGCATTCCTCCATTTGTCCTTCTGATAATAAGGCGAGAATTGCTCCACCTTCACAGTGAAACGTTTTAGTTTGAATACTCGCTAATGCCTGTCTCCGAAGTTCCTCATTTGGAATAGCCTCCGCTTTCTTTTTCCAAATTGATAATTCACGATGTACAATCGGAAATACCTCACGATACACTTTCTTCATTAAACTAATCGGTTTTGTTGGTACCATCGATATCACCTCAATATTTAGGAACATTGAATATATGTACGATTTACGATAATTGTAAAAGTTGATACACTTACCATAAATGATTATTTATCGAATATCAAACGAAAGGATGTAACTATTATGATTTATCCATACAAAGGGAAATATCCTGAAATTGCCGACTCTGTATATATTGCGGAATATGCGACAGTTACTGGTGACGTAAAAATTGGTGAGGAAACAAACATTTGGTTTAATACTGTCATACGGGGGGATGTGGCACCGACCATTATCGGAAAAAGAGTGAGCATTCAGGATAACTCAACCTTGCATCAAAGCCCAAATAATCCTTTAGTTATTGAAGATGATGTCACAATTGGTCATCAGGTGATCCTACATAGCTCTATTATCCGTAAAAATGCGCTAATCGGAATGGGGTCCATTATTCTTGATGGGGCAGAGGTTGGTGAAGGGGCTTTTATAGGTGCCGGAAGCCTAGTTCCACAAGGCAAAAAGATTCCACCAAACACTCTTGCATTCGGAAGACCAGCTAAAGTTATTCGTGAATTAAATGATGAAGATAAAAAAGATATGGCCAGAATTCGCCGTGAATATGTGGAAAAAGGGCAGCATTATAAGGAATTACAAAAAGAAAAACGCGGTTAATCAAATACGCCTTGGCGTATTTACGCCCAGATTTTTTTGAGCTTGCTCAAAAAATTGCCCTTGAAAATCTATGGCATCCGCCGGAGGCTTTAACTTTATTCAGTCAAGTTTGATACTAAATTGGATAATCTATTTGCTTTCATCCAACCACTCATAGCATTTCAGCTGAATAAAGTTAAAAGCTCACCATTAAGGCGAGCTTTTTTCTTTCTTATTTTGCAGCTTGTGTTTTAAGCGCTTCTGCTTTGTCAGTACGCTCCCATGGTAAATCAAGATCATTTCTACCAAAGTGACCATATGCAGCGGTTTGCTTATAAATTGGACGACGTAGATCAAGCATCTTGATAATTCCAGCAGGACGTAAATCAAAATTATCACGAACCAATTCTACAAGTACATCCTCTGACACAGTTCCGGTTCCAAATGTGTCTACAGAGATAGAAACTGGTTGTGCAACACCGATTGCATACGCAAGCTGAACTTCACATTTATCCGCTAAACCAGCTGCTACGATGTTTTTCGCAACATAACGAGCAGCATATGCAGCTGAACGGTCAACCTTAGTTGGATCCTTACCCGAGAAAGCGCCACCGCCATGGCGTGCATAACCACCGTACGTATCAACAATAATTTTACGGCCAGTTAAGCCAGCATCCCCTTGAGGACCACCAATTACAAAACGGCCAGTAGGATTAATGAAATATTTAGTATTCTCATCAATTAGTTCACTAGGAACGACAGGGTTAATTACATGTTCTTTTAAATTACGTTGAATTTGCTCTAATGAAATTTCAGGATGGTGCTGGGTTGAAATAACAATCGTATCGATACGAACTGGATTGTTGTTCTCATCGTATTCAACAGTAACTTGAGTTTTTCCATCTGGACGTAAATATGGAAGAATCTCATCTTTACGTACCTTTGTTAGTCTGCGTGATAACTTGTGAGCTAATGAAATTGGTAGAGGCATTAATTCTTTTGTTTCGTTACAAGCATAACCAAACATTAATCCTTGGTCTCCAGCACCAATTGCTTCAATTTGCTCATCAGTCATTTGACCTTCACGTGCTTCTAACGCTTGGTCAACCCCCATTGCAATATCTGGAGATTGCTCATCAATGGATGTTAAAACTGCACAAGTTTCATAGTCAAATCCGTATTTTGCTCGTGTATAGCCAATCTCTTTAATCGTTTCACGGACAATCTTTGGGATATCTACATATGTAGAAGTTGTAATTTCTCCCGCAACAAGTACAAGACCTGTTGTGACAGAAGTTTCACACGCTACGCGTGCATTTGCATCACTTGCTAAAATCGCATCTAAAATAGAATCTGAAATCTGGTCACAGATTTTATCTGGATGTCCTTCTGTAACAGATTCTGAAGTAAATAAACGGCGTCTATTTGTCACAAACGCTTCCTCCTTTTCGGATTCAGAATCGAATAGTTCGAGTTCTGACATTCATTGATACGGTACTCATTCCCTTAGTATTGTTACCTTCACGATTTTCTATCCTATATTAAATGAACAGTTATCTACGATCAAATGTGCCTTGGCGTTTTTGCGCCCGATCTTTAGGCCGACACGATGTGGGTCATACAGACGGTTGCCACAGGAAGCGAAAAATTTCCGCTAAAAAATCGAGGCATCCGCCGGAGGCTTTAACATTATTCTGTTGGAATCGAACTCCGAGAATAATTTAAACACATATCACGCGTTAAGTAACATCAATAAAACCAATAAAGAATAAAAAACCTTTCCTACTATTTCGAGGAAAGGTTTATCGTTTATCCAGCCTTTCACTCTTATCGATCAAGGACATACCTTGCTCAGGTTAGCACCTTATCACTTTTTCGAATGTGGAGACCTACTAATAGGTTTCACTAAAAACCATTTGATATGTAAGAAAAGTGATGGTTGCCGGGTTTCATTGGGCCTGTCCCTCCGCCAGCTCGGGATAAGAGAGTATCCGTTCAATGACATATGATATCGCAGTAGTCCTTAAGGTGTCAACAGAATTCCGAAAAAAAACAAAGTCGAAGTGTGTCACACTATTTCCTCAATATTGACAAACTATAAAAGAATTATCGATTATAAAGGACTATTTTAGAATCTGCGCGCACTTTTTAATGATATGTTACGTAAAATACGTTAAATAGTATAGACTATTTTTATTAATGTGTTATACTAATTGTAAATTTGAGATAATTTATGGAAATTTAAAAATTAATAAAGGATGGTTTAACATGAATTCAGTTGAAGTTACAAATGAGCAGCTATTAGAATTAGTGAATGGAAAAAACGCACTTCATAACCTATCTGTTCCTATTTTAGTTGAAAAAGTACTATCTAGACAAGAGGGAATCCTTACTTCGACTGGGGCTATACGTGCGACAACTGGGAAGTACACCGGAAGATCACCTGAAGACAAATACATCGTAGAAGAAGCATCTACTAAAGATAGAATTGATTGGGGTAAGGTAAACAAACCAATTTCTGAAGAAGTATATGAAAAACTTTATACAAAAGTACTTTCATACTTAACAGAAAAAGATGAGATTTTCGTATTCAATGGATATGCAGGTGCAGACAAAAAAGTACGCATGCCAATCCAAGTAATCAATGAATATGCTTGGCATAACCTTTTCTCTCAACAAATGTTTGTTCGACCAACAGAAGAGGATCTAAATACACATCAACCTGAATTCACAGTTATTTGTGCACCAAATTTTAAAGCTGATCCTGAGGTAGATGGTACTCGCTCTGAAACATTCATTATTATTTCCTTTGAAAAACGAACAGTGTTAATCGGAGGAACTGAATATGCTGGAGAAATTAAAAAATCAATCTTCTCTGTGATGAACTATGTATTGCCTGAAAAAAATATTCTTTCCATGCATTGTTCTTCAAACGTAGGCCCTGAAGGTGACGTTGCACTATTCTTTGGTCTATCTGGAACAGGAAAAACTACTCTTTCAGCAGATCCAAAACGTCGTCTTATTGGCGATGATGAACACGGTTGGTCTAGCTCTGGCGTGTTTAATATTGAAGGCGGTTGCTATGCTAAATGCATCAACCTTTCTCGCGAGAAGGAACCACAAATTTTCGATGCGATTCGCTTTGGCTCTGTGTTAGAAAATGTGGTTGTAAATGAAGAATCCAGAATAGCTGATTATGATGATAATTCATTAACTGAAAATACAAGAGCTGCATACCAAATCGATAATATAGATAATATTATTGTTCCTAGTATTGCAGGTCATCCGAATACAATCGTATTTTTAACTGCGGATGCTTTTGGTGTTTTACCTCCTATCAGTAAACTAACTAAGGAACAAGCCATGTACCATTTCTTAAGTGGATATACAAGTAAACTAGCAGGAACAGAACGTGGTGTTACTGCTCCACAAGCAACATTCTCAACTTGCTTTGGATCACCATTCCTACCACTTCCTGCAACAGAATATGCAGAAATGTTAGGTAGAAAGATCGATGAACACAATGTTCAAGTATTCCTAGTGAATACAGGTTGGACTGGAGGAGAATATGGCGTTGGAAGCAGAATGAAACTATCATATACTCGCGCAATGGTTCAAGCTGCTTTAGAAGGCGAATTAAATAATGCTGAAACTGTGAAGAATGATATTTTTGGTCTGGAAATTCCAATTCATATTCCTGGGGTTCCTGATGATGTACTTCAACCATCAAAAACATGGGCGGACCAAAGTCAATACTATGTAAAAGCAAAAGAATTAGCTGTGAAATTCAAAGAAAACTTCAAGAAGTTCTCTAATGTTGCTAAAGAAATCGAATTATTGGGCGGACCACGCATTTAATATCAAATACGTTATCGTCTTGATCAGCCCTTTCAAGTAAAAGACGATCTTGCTAGAAGGTGCTTCCTTACCCTTTTGACGGATTGGCTTGTGACCTCGAACGTAATAGCGTTGGAGCTGGAAATAAAGGAAGCTCGAGGAAATTAGTCCTCGAGCTTTTTTGTATGGGGCTCCCTCGTTTTCATCCACTCCGTCAATCGTCTTACTGTTTCTCGATTTACATGTGGCGGAAAATAATGAGTGTATAGTGGAAAATACCAACTTTCTACCTCTTTTCCGAGTTCCTTTATTCTTTTTTCTAGTCGATATGCATGGTTAATAGAAACATTTTTATCTTTTTCACCATGAATAATAAGAACTGGAGCCTCCAGCATTTCAAGTTCGTATAATGGTGTTCTCCATTTATAACGCTCTGGATATTTTGTAGGTGTTCCTCCAATTACCCGCTTTAGCATTCGCCGTAAATCGTTTCGTTCCACATACGTTAGACTTAAATCACTCACACCACCCCATGTAACGAGTGAACAGATCCCGGGATGCTGAATGGCCGTAAGAAGGGCCATTACTCCTCCGCGTGAAAATCCAAAGACATGAATCCGGGTCGGGTTCACTTTTTCATGTTCCTCAAGCACTTTAAAAGCAGAAAATGCATCATATCTATCATGACCGGCGAAATCTTCATTACCATCACCACCCTGATTTCCACGATAAAAAGGTGCCATCACTACAAAACCTTCTGAAGCAAATTGGATGATGCGACCGATTCTGACCATCCCTACATTTTTTATTCCACCACGTAGATATAAAAAACCGTCATATACACCTTCTTCCTTTGGTTCAGCCAGATAACCTTTCACTTTTAGTCCTTTACTCCAATATGTAATTAAATAAAGATTGATTGCCGGATTGGGAGACGGGTATCTCTGTTTTTCAATAATAGTGCCTTCCACCATATTATCCATCCTCTCTACAACATGATTGTACAACCTTTACTTTAAATGTTCTAAAAAAACGCAAAAATAGGCATTCACACATTTTTGTCACGTTTCATATTCTATCTTAAGAAATTACTATAGTCGACAGATGAACTGTCAAGGAGGAATGAATACATGCGTCGTATTCTTGCAAGCCTTTTTGCTTTACTGCTTATTATTCCGTTAGCCGCTTGTAATAATGACCAGGTTCAAAAAATCCGTATAGCAGAGGTTACTCGTTCAGTGTTTTATGCACCGCAGTATGTAGCGATTACCGAAGGATTTTTTGAAGAAGAAGGCTTAGAAATTGAATTAACAACAGTACCAGGTGGAGATAAGACCATGACTGCGTTAATTTCTGGTGGTGCTGAGGTAGCCTTAGTAGGTTCTGAAACATCCATATATGTTGAGGCACAAGGCTCAACCGACCCTGTTATTAATTTTGCAGCTCTTACACAAACCGATGGTACATTCTTAGTCGCAAGAGAAAACATCGAAAACTTTAGCTGGGAGCAACTCAAAGATAGTACATTCCTTGGCCAACGTAAAGGCGGTATGCCACAAATGGTTGGGGAGTTTGTATTAAAAAAGCATGGAATTGACCCACATGGTGATTTGAATCTTATACAGAATATCGACTTTGCGAATATTTCTAGTGCTTATGCCTCTGGCACAGGAGAGTTCGTCCAGTTATTTGAGCCAACTGCAAGCCTTTTTGAAAAAGAAGGCCGTGGCTATATTGTAGCATCATTCGGTGAAGAATCTGGGAAGGTCCCATATACATCCTTTATGACAAAGCAAAGCTTTATTGATGAAAATGAAGAAGCTGTTGAAAAATTCACAAGAGCGATCTATAAAGCACAGCAATGGGTGGATTCCCATAGCCCAGATGAAATCGCAGAATCCGTTCAAGAGTTCTTCCCAGATACACCGCTTGATCTAATCACTTCTTCTATTGAACGTTACAAGAATCAAGGCTCTTACGCAACTAATCCTGTTTTATCAGAGGAAGCTTGGAATAACCTTCAAGACATTATGGATGAAGCAGGAGAATTACCAAAGAGAATTGATTACAACACACTTGTGAATACAAGTATTGCTGAAAAAGTAATTTCTAAATAAAGATGTTCAAAAAGTCCGGTGAAAATGACACATCGAATTTCTTCGTACATTGCTCAGAGAACACGATGAATAACTAGGTAATGCGCTGCTTGCGTCCACTCGTTCCACGAGGTCAATTCCTCAGCGAAAGGCTGCTGTGGAATTAACTCAAACAGTTGCGTCGCTCCGGTACTCGGGAGCTCGCGCTGCCTTGAACTTTCGACGCACAGGATGTGCAAGTGCCAGCAGGATAGGATATGAGACCGGCGCGGTCCTTTTCATCCTCCTTTTTGAACACATGTTAATAGGAGTGTTACTATGAGTTTTTTGTCAATAAAAGATATATACCATGTTTATTTTACAAAGGATTCTACAACGACCGCACTCGAGGATATTTCACTCACAATCGAGGAGGGAGAATTTATCTCTCTTCTCGGCCCTAGTGGGTGTGGTAAGACCACATTACTCTCTATTATTGCTGGATTATTAAAACCGACATACGGAGAGGTTTTGATCGAAGGTAAAAAGATTGAAAAAGCGAAATCAGATATCGGCTATATGCTGCAGCAGGACTACTTATTTCCATGGAAGACAATTGAAGAGAATATCCTTGTTGGCTTGCAAATCATGAACCAAGAAACAGAGCAAACAAGAAAAAAAACCTTAGATCTACTTGAAGAAATTGGCTTGAAAGGGGTCGAAAAAGCTTATCCGAAACAGCTCTCAGGAGGGATGAGACAAAGAGCCGCATTGGTTCGCACGCTCGCAACAAACCCAAAAATTCTTCTACTTGACGAACCATTCTCTGCACTAGACTTTCAAACGAAGCTGAAATTGGAGGACCTTGTATCGGAGACCTTAAAGGAATACCAAAAAACAGCCATTCTTGTGACACATGATATTGGTGAAGCCATTGCCATGAGCGACCGGATTTTCCTGCTTTCAAAAAGACCGGGTAAAATTGCAAAAGTCTTTGATATCCCAGAGAACTTACGCAATGAGACTCCATTTGATGCAAGACAACACCCAGAGTATTCGAATATTTTTCAGCAAATATGGGAGGAGTTAGATAAACTTGAAACAAAACCTGAACATTAATAACCTACACCATCTTTATCTCCAATCAATAAAAAAAGAGAAAAGACTAGTCCGATTTTATCAAATCCTAATTTTTATTGTCTTTTTCGGGTTCTGGGAAATTGCGAGTCGAAGCCATTGGATAGATCCTTTAATCTTCAGCGCTCCTTCAAAAGTTTGGAATCTATTCTTAGATAAAATAAATGATGGAAGTTTGTTTAACAATCTCGCTGTAACATTGTTTGAAACAGTGTTAGGATTTATTATTGGAACGGCCTTAGGGGTTATAATTGCCGCGCTATTGTGGTGGTCAGAACGTCTTTCAAACATTCTTGATCCGTATTTAGTCATTTTAAATGCGATGCCAAAAGTAGCATTAGGACCAATCTTAATCGTTGCCTTAGGTACCGGTTATGTGTCAATTATTGCAATGGGCGCAATAATTTCAGTTATTATCACGACCATTGTCATCTACACTTCGTTTAAGGAAGTCGATTATAACTACATCAAAGTACTTCAGACTTTTGGAGCAAATCGGAAACAAATCTTCCGCGATGTCATTCTCCCCTCATCTTTTCCAGCTATTATCTCCACATTAAAGGTTAACGTTGGATTGTCTTGGGTCGGAGTCATTGTCGGAGAATTCCTGGTTTCAAAGCAAGGCTTAGGCTACCTTATCATTTATGGATTCCAGGTATTTAATTTCACACTCATTTTCCTAAGTTTATTATTGATTGCCATTTGTGCAACACTCATGTACCAAGGAGTTGAACTCCTAGAGAGAAAACTAATAAAGGATTCTAAATAAAATGCTCATCTAGTATCAACTAGTGAGCTTTCTTCATTTTTAAGTATTTTTCTACATAGTCAAGGCTATGGGTTAAGACATCATCCTTCATGATGAAGCTAAATCTTCGGTCTGTTTTTACATTTCCTAGTGGAATTTCTTTCAGCAAGACAGGCCCTTTTGTTTCAAAATAAGTCTTTTTCTCAAGAAGGCGATCTATCTCAGCAAAATATATATTTTTAATAATCGTTTTCCCTTTTCCTATGACCTTATATTGACCAATATATTCGATTTCCTTAACCTCAGCACCCGTTTCTTCCATTACCTCACGAATCGCTGCAGCTTCAGGATTCTCTCCCTCCTCAACCTTTCCCCCTGGAAATTCGAGTCCTCGCTCAGAATGGTTTGTTAAAAGCCATTGATTCTGATATCGACAGATAACCCACACATGCTTCGGTTGGTCTGAAAAAGGATCCGGTGTAAACGATAAATTCACTTCATTATGATACATGTCTTGAAAAACAATCATTTTTTTATTCTCCAATATCGTTGTTTTTATTATTATGATAACATAAAAACAAGCCGCTTCATGTAGAAGTGGCTTAATCAATATTACCTAAAACATCAAGTATGCCTTGTGATTGTATGAAATCTTTTGCTTCCTGGTCTCCAAGTCGATAAATCATCTGAAAAACCTGAAGCATATTTGAGTCGTACTTATCATTCGATGAATCATTATGATATTCCACAAAAGGAACATGTGCACGTAAAAATCCTTCTACTTCGTTTGCATAATTCGAATCAAAAAGCTTTCGCAGTTGATGAATTTCCTCGTCCGTTGCTTCAATTTTATACTCCCAAGAAGACCCAGACTTTACTTGAGATATTTCCCCACTCCCTACAGCAATATAATAGGTTTTCTTTGACTGTTGTTCCACTATGGTCACTCCTAACAGTGATTTACGTTATTTTAGCTTTTTCCTCTCGTGTAAAAAATATTCAACATTCATTATGGCCTTTGCCTAAATTTCATTAAAATTAGTATCTTTTAAGACATTCCCCCATATACTAATTTCCAAGAAAACATGTGAAATAAGCATGCAAAGGGGAAAACACTTATGAAAATAATTGACGAAATTTATGAACTATATAGAGATAAATTAACAGGTGATGAAGAAGATGCGGACATCATTGCTTTTTCCGTGCTTGAACAATTTGAACGTGAAGATCTGATAGATCTTTTAAGAGATTTAACTGATCAAGAATTGCGAAACTTAGTTGGTTTCTACATGATAGAAAACCTTAAAGCAAAAATGGCACGTGATGGAATTGGTCAATCAAAAATGATGACGATTAATGAGTTGAGAGATATACATTAAAAGGATTGTCGCTCTGACAATCCTTCCTAAATCAGTATTATAATTTACTTACGATCCTTAATGCGTCCCCAATAGACTCTTTATTAACATCATAATGAGTGACGAATCGGACAAGTTTAGGTCCAAATGTTGAAACCAATACACCATGTTCTTTTAATAAAGCGACAAATTGACTAGAGGTTAAGCCTCTTTCACTCACATCCACTAAAATGATATTGGTGTCAATCTGATTTACGACTTCGATCCCCTTTGTATTCCCTAGTCCTTCTGCAAGAAATTTTGCATGTTCATGATCGATTGCAAGACGGTCAACCATCGTACGTAGTGCAACAAGTCCTGGGGCCGCAATAATCCCAACCTGTCTTAAACCTCCACCAAGACGCTTTCTCCACTTCCTTGCTTGCTTAATAAACTCCTCGCTTCCAGCGATGATAGAACCTACCGGAGCACCTAATCCTTTTGATAAACAAAATTGAACAGTATCCGTATATTGCGCAATGTCCTTTACAGGTTGTCCCAATGCTACCGCTGCATTGAATAGACGGGCACCATCCAAATGAACAGGTATATGATTTGCAGATGCAACATGATGAATCGCTGCCATATTATCAAGTGGGATGACTGCACCACCCGCTCGATTATGTGTATTTTCAATACAAATCAAGCCGGTTTCAGGGTTATGGACATCATCCTCTTGAATAGCAGACTCTACTTCTCTAGGGTCCATTGCGCCTCTATCCCCTTTAATTGTGCGGGGCTGTACTCCAGCAAACGCAGATATCGCAGCACCTTCGTAATTAAAAATATGAGAATCTTGTTCAACGATGATTTCATCCCCTTTTCGTGTATGAGTTAGCACAGCAATTTGATTGCCTTGAGTTCCACTCGTCACAAATAATGCCGCTTCCTTCCCAAGCATATCAGCTGCTGTTTGTTCTAACTCTCTTACTGTTGGATCTTCTTGATAGACATCATCTCCAACCTCAGCTTCATAAGCTGCTTTTCTCATTTCGGCTGTTGGCTTTGTGACTGTATCACTTCGTAAATCGATCATATTTCTCTCCTCCCCTACTAAAAAAGTATAACAAAACCCTTCTTTCTACAAGAAAGAAGGGCAAACTATTTTTTATTTTCCTAAAAAGGATTGTAGCATCCAAATATGCTTTTCAAGTGATTGGTGAATTGCAAGGAGCATATCCCCTGTAGTTTCATCATCCACATCACCAGCTACTTTCATACCTTCCTTTAATTCTCCCGTTAATATAGAAAAATCATTTGAGATAGTAGAAACCATTTCATCGGCATTTTCATTACCATTTGCTTCCTGAATGGAAGACAATTCTAGAATCTCTTTCATTGTAGCAACAGGTTGTCCACCAATTGCCAATAATCTCTCAGCTAACTCATCAATATGAACTGCGGACTCATTGTACAATTCCTCAAATTTTTCATGAAGGGTGAAGAAATTAGAACCTTTCACATACCAATGATAATTATGTAGCTTAATGTAAAGCACACTCCAGTTTGCAACTTGCTTATTTACCATTTCCACTAATTGTGTTGACATTTATATCTCCTCCTTATTGTTAACATACCCCCTTTATAACACTGTGAAACATAAATTTTGGTTTTGTTTCTTGACAAATTTCATACTTTTTCAATTTAATTGGAATATCAATATCTTCTATCATTTTTCATGTTAAAATAAAGGAGAATAAGAGGAGGTTGCTATGTTTACAGTATTAATTATTTCAATCATTATTGTTTTTGTTGTCTTGTTTTTAGCAGTTAGTACGACATCCAAAGCATATAAGTACAAACATACAGTAGATGATTTAGAGGATAATCCATATTTAAACCAACCTGAAAATAAGGAGAATTCTGATGGAAAATAAGCTTCTTCAAGAACTTTCAAATAATTGGTTAATTGAGGCAACAATTGATTCCATCCAAGAAAAGTTTGAAAAAGAAGAATTAACGGCCAAACAATTGGTACTTATGTATTTACATAGAATTGCAAACTATGACTCATCACTGCGTTCCATCATAGAATTAAATCCAGATGCTATGCAAATCGCAATGGCTCTGGATACGGAGCGTAAAGAAATTGGACCACGCGGATCGCTTCACGGAATACCAGTATTACTAAAAGATAATCTAGATACGAACGATAAGATGCACACATCTGCTGGCTCACTCGCTTTAGCTGATTCATGTGCCTCAGAAGATTCATATGTTGCGTATCTCTTAAGAGAAGCCGGCGCCATTATTTTAGGCAAAACTAATATGACTGAATGGGCGAATTTCATGACAGAAGGGATGCCTAGTGGATATAGCTCCCGAGGTGGGCAAACATTAAATCCATATGGACCTGGTAAATTTGATGTTGGGGGCTCAAGCGCTGGTTCTGGCTCAGCCATTGCCGCAAATTTTGCAGTTGTTGCAGTTGGTACTGAAACATCAGGCTCCATTTTAAGTCCTTCAAGTCAAAACTCACTTGTCGGCATAAAGCCAACCTTAGGATTAATAAGCCGCGCAGGAATTATTCCAATTGCTCATACACAAGATACTGCAGGACCAATGGCACGTACAGTAAAGGATGCTGCTTACCTATTAACCGCAATGGTAGGAGTAGATGAGCGTGACCCAATCACTTACACAGGCAAAACATTAACCTCTACCGATTTTACCCAATTTTTAGATGTGGATGGGCTAAAAGGTGCACGAATTGGAATTGCTAGGGAGGTTTATTTTGACTACCTTAGCGTGGAAAAACGAGCAATATTGGATAATGCCGTAAAGGTACTCGAGGAACTTGGGGCAACTGTTATTGAGGATGTAAAAATTCCTTCTTCCAAAAACAAGTGGAGCTATGATGTATTAACCTATGAATTTAAGGTTGACCTAAATGCTTATTTACGAAACTTAGAGCCTTCCGTAAAAGTTCGAAATTTATCTGACTTGATTGCATTCAACAAGGATAATGAAGATAAAATGTTAAAGTACGGTCAGATTATTTTGGAAGAGGCAGAAAAAACGAGTGGCACGTTAACAGAAAAAGAATACCTTGATGCACTTGAAAATGATCATTATCATTCAACGGAAAATGGAATTGATTTTGTTTTAAATGAGCATCAATTAGATGCAATTGTATTCCCTAATAATATTGGAGCAAGTATACCTGCTAAAGCTGGTTATCCATCAATAACAGTACCTGCGGGATATACACCCGAAGGAGAACCAGTTGGAATCACCTTCACAGGAACTGCCTTTTCGGAAGCAACACTGATAAAATTGGCATATGCATACGAACAAGAAACCAAACATCGGATTCCACCAAAACTATAAAACCTCAGCCATAGTGGCTGAGGTCTTTTTATTATCCGAATACCTTTTGAAGGTCTTCTTTTGATTGTGTTAACCAAAAACGCATGAGGCGCTTTGCCCCTTCTAAGTCATGAAGCTTCGCTTGACCACATTGAGTTTCATTTGCTGCAGGGATTTCTGTAATTTCTATAGCACTTTGCATTGTTGCTTCTAACAGGTCAATAATCTCAGAAACTGTTGGTTCCCCACTCACAACTAAATAATAACCTGTTTGACACCCCATAGGAGAGATATCAATAATATCAAAGTGATCATATTTCTCACAATGCTCACGAAGGTTAAATGCTAATAGATGTTCAAGTGTATGAATAACGTCTGGCTTCATAGCCTGTTTATTTGGCTGACAAAAACGAATATCAAACTTATTTACAACTCCATCTGTACCTACCTTGTGTACACCACAATGTCTTACATACGGAGCTTTAACTGCACAATGATCTAGTTCAAAGCTTTCTACTGATGGCATTCTCTTCACTCCCTAAATATCTTTTAGAGGATTACAAAAAGTCGACCGAAAATGACACTTCTAAGGCATGTTTATCTGTTCCTCACGTATCAACTTCATACGCTGCGGTACTCAAAACTTCGCCGCCTTGAACATCTCAGTCCTTTACTCTTCTTTTTGTACCTGCATTTATATCTATCATAACGCTAATTCCGATTTTTTTCATCTATTTAATTTGAATTGGAAAAAATTCGATGTGTCATATTCACGTAACTTTTTTGGACAACCTTTAAAGATGCTTTTATCCACTACCTATAGTATAGTATAAGTTACTTAAACCAAGTAAGGGAAGTAGAAAAAATTGCTTCAAGCGATATTTATAGGTGTAATTCGTTTCTATCAAAAATTTATATCCCCATTAAAACCACCAACTTGTCGCTTTTATCCGACTTGTTCTCAATATGGACTTGAAGCCATTAAACGCTTTGGTGCATTTAAAGGTGGCTGGCTGACCATAAAACGTATATTAAAATGTCATCCACTCCACCCAGGCGGGATTGACTTTGTACCCGAAAAAAAGGAAGGTAAGCATAAACATTAATGCTACCTTCCTTTTTTTATTTTACGTTTGTTGTCTTTTCAAGATGCTCGTGGATTTCTCCTTTTTCGATGTGAACTTGAATATTATAATTCCCGGATTCAGTGAATGTAAAATCTGATTGATAGACACCATTTTCGGTTTCATTTGCATCTATAAACTCATGTTTCTCAGCGCCATCTTTCCAAACCTCAAACCGAACTTTTGCATCTGTCAACGGTGCTCCTGACTCTTCAAAAGAGACATGTAATGTAGATGATTTTCCTACAGGATATTCAGTCTCTAGTGGGAAGTCGATTGAAACATCTCCACTTCCATGATGATGTTCATTTCCATGGTGATCTCCATGTTCCGCAGGTTCATCTGCTGACTCTTCTGTTACACTAGGGTTTCCAATTACCACTTCAACCTTTGGCATGGTATGCATGCTTCTCGCCGTTACATGTGCTGTCACAAAATAAATCCCGTCCTGTTCAAACGTTTTAACAGCCGTATATTCACCATCAGAAGTATGCTCCCCATCTAGAAATTCGCTTTCTTCACTGCCTTTTTGCGCAATTTCAAATTGAACTTCATCTGCATCTTCAACTGTTTCTTCCCCTTGAGTTACAGTTGCATGCAAGGTTACTTCTTCACCTGGATTTATTTTTTCAGGATCGAGCTTTAAATCAACTGCAATTGGGACTAATTCTGTCGTATTCGTATTTTTCTTTTCTGTCTCATTATTACATGCTGCAAGCATGATGATTGCAGCCAAAAAGAGAAAAAGACCTATTTTTTTCATTTCTTTCACCTCAACTACATGGTACAACAAACGACCATTTATTCCTGTGTCTTTTTTATGACATTCATTACCCATAATAACCAATATTAACGTAACTTTAACCTCTAACCATGAAAAAAGAGGCCATATGACCTCTTTTCATCTTATTTATACCCGTTAACTACAACATCCAGTTTACCTGTTTCAGGATTAATAACAAGACCATGAACAGGAACTTCCACTGGAAGAAGTGGATGGTTTTCGACCATTTCAACACTGTGTCGAACACTATCTTCTACACTGCTAAAACCTTTAAACCATTTATCAAGATCAATTCCAGAGTACTTTAATGTATCAATTCTCGCTTGAGTAACCCCTCTGTTTTTTATTTTTTGTAAAATCGCATCTGAGTTTAGTGCACTCATACCACAATCATGATGACCGACAATACAAACCTCGTCCGCATTTAAATCATACACGGCAACTAAAATACTTCTCATTACACTACCAAAAGGATGTGAAACAACCGCACCAGCTACCTTTAAAATTTTCACATCTCCATTTTTCATGTTCATTGCTTTTGGAAGCAGCTCAATGAGTCGTGTATCCATACAGGTTACAATAACCATTCTTTTATCTGGAAGCTTTGTCGTTTGGTATTTTTCGTATTCTTTGGTTTCAACAAACTCTTTGTTATATTCTAGGATATTATCCAGTAGTGACATACTTTTCACCCTTCACTCTTTATTTCATTATATTTTATCAAAAACTTGTCCTTTTAGATAATATTTTTATTATTACTCACAAGTTCTTGTGTCTACCAGAGATACTAATAGAACATCGTTCCCCTTAAAAAAGTTTTTTGTTCTCAAATCGGAATAATTACGATATAATATGAAAGGATTTCAAACAGGCACCATTTTGGGTACTTGAGAGGAGAAAGTTTATGAAAAAAATCAAAGGATATATCATGCTCTTACTCGCAATCGGCATACTAGCAGCTTGTGGAGCAGATCAAAATAAATCATCAGATGAAGAAGGGAAGCTTACGATATATACAACCGTATTTCCTTTAACAGACTTTACAAAAAAAATAGGTGGCGAAGATGTCATTGTTAATAGTGTTTATCCGCCGGGTGCTGATGCCCACACATTTGAACCCACTCCTAGGGACATGACAAGCATCGCAAGTGCTGATGCATTTATTTACACTGGGATTGGTGTTGAGGCTTTTGTAGCTTCAGCAAAAAAAACACTCAAAAAGGAAGATGTCGCATTAATTGAAGCAGGATCTGGAATAGAATTCATGAGTTTGGAAGATGATTCTCACCATCACGATGAAGAAGATCATCAACACGGAGATATTGATCCCCATATATGGTTAGATCCAGTCTACTCCATACAGATTGCTGAAAATATTAAAAATGCTCTAACTGAGTTAAATCCTTCTAATAAAGATGTATATGAAGAAAATTTCAACATATTAAAAGCTCAATTGGAAGAATTAAACACAGAATTTATGGAAGTGGCCAATTCTGCAAAACGTAAAGAAATTCTAGTTGCCCATTCGGCTTACGGATACTGGGAAGCTCGTTATGGAATAAAGCAAATAAGTATTACTGGCTTTTCCCCTTCCAATGAACCATCTCAAAAAGAATTGAAAAATATTATTGAATCTGTGAAGAAACAAAATCTTGAATATATTTTATTTGAGCAGAATATATCGTCAAAGATCGCAGAAACCGTTCAAAAAGAAACAGGTACAAAAAGCTTAACCCTTCATAATTTGGAGGCATTAACTGAAAAAGAAATCGAAGACAACAAAGATTATTTTAGCTTAATGAAACAAAATCTAGCTACATTAAAAAAGGCTTTAAATTAACTTAATAGTTACCAATTCAGTGTACTGCAAAATAGTAAATCACAAGACATTTTTAGCGTGAATTCACATATGAATTCACGCTTTTTTATACATAACCGATATGATTTTACTTTTATTTGTCTGAAGATAATTCAACTTCAGACACATTCGCGATGAGTTTGCGTTTCCTTGTCCGAAGATTCTTCTACTTCAGTCACAACTCCACTGATTTTGCATTCCCTTGTCCGAAGATACTCCTACTTCAGACACAATCGTGTTGATTTTGCATTCTCCTGTCCGAAGATACTCCAACTTCAGAAACAACCGTGTTGATTTTGCGTTCCCTTGTCCGAAGATACTCCTACTTCAGACACAACCGTGTTGATTTTGCTTTCCCTTGTCCGAAGATACTTCTACTTCGGACACAACTTCACTGATTTTGTATTCCCTTGTCCGAAGATACTTCCACTTCAGACATAACTTCACTGATTTTGTGTTCCCTTGTCCGAACATGCTCCAACTTCAGACACAACCTCGATGATTTTGCGTTTCCTTGTCCGAAGATACTCCGACTTCAGACACAACCATACTAATTTTGCATTCTCTTGTCCGAACATGCTCCAACTTCAGACACAACCGTACTAATTTTGCATTCTCTTGTCCGAAGATACTTCCACTTCAGACACAACTGCACTGATTTTGTATTCCTTTGTCCGAAGATACTCCAACTTCAGACACAACCGTATTAATTTTGCATTCCCTTGTCCGAAGATACTCCGACTTCAGACACAATCGCGTTGATTTTGTATTCCCTTGTCCGAAGATACTTCCACTTTAGACACAATCGCGCTGATTTTCCATCCCCTTGTCCGAAGGTACTCCTACTTCAGACACAACCGTACCTATTTTCCATACCCTTGTCCGAAGATACTTCCACTTCAGACACAACTGCACTGATTTTGTATTCCCTTGTCCGAAGATACTCCGACTTCAGACACAACCGTACTGATTTTCCATCCCCTTGTCCGAAAATACTCCAACTTCAGACACAATTTCACTGATTTACCATCTCCTTGTCCAAAGATACTCCGACTTCAGGAACTACACTGATTTTGCATTCCTTGGCCGAAGACTTCGAAGACTTCCTTAATTTTTACATAGTAATTAAATTTGTTATTGATATTTAGTCCTTTTTCAATTTAAAACGGAAGGCGCTAATTTAATTACCACCCTTGGGATATGTTGCTTGTTATCTGTATTTCTTCACTTGGAGAACATAAAGGATGCTAGGCCACATTCCTAAGAAAGAGGTGTAGTAAAATGGCACAAGATGTATTATGTGAAGTTAAAAACTGTCATTATTGGGCAAACGGCAATAAATGTAGTGCTGATGCGATTTATGTTGTGAGTCACTCAGGGAAAACTGCATCAGAACAAACCGAAACAGATTGTAAAACTTTCATACCAAGTGATTTATAGAAATATGAACATGACAGCTGATTAACTCAGCTGTCTTTTTTATATTTTTAAATAGCTGAAACAAATCCTCCCAAATTTGCATAATCCTTATAACATGTCGAATTTTTTAAAATAAAATAATTGACAAAATTTAAAAATAAACATATGATACTTTTAAAAGTTGCACTAAGGAAACATTTATTCATTAAGACAAAATACACAGAAATAAATTAGAAGCTTGAGAGGAGAATAAGCGATGTATGAAAATCTTTTACTCGCTTTTGGTTTAACTTTATTTGCTGGCCTCGCAACCGGTATAGGAAGCTTAATAGCTCTCTTTACGTCCAGAACGAATACCAAATTTCTATCTTGGACACTCGGTTTCTCAGCAGGTGTCATGATCTATGTGTCCATGATTGAGATCTTTGTTAAAGCAAAAGTTGCACTAACGTCTGCACTTGGAAATGAACTTGGGAACTGGATGACAGTTGCAGGATTTTTTGGGGGAATGTTTTTAATTGCTTTAATTGATAAATTTGTCCCTGAGAGTAGTAACCCTCATGAGGTAAAAAAGGTGGAGGACATGAATTTATCTTCTTCCAAATTAGAAGAAGATAAATTATTAAAAATGGGAACATTTACAGCTCTCGCTATTGGCATTCACAATTTCCCTGAAGGTATTGCCACCTTTACTTCAGCTCTTCAAGATCCGGGCCTAGGTATCGCAATCGCAGTAGCAGTAGCAATTCACAATATACCTGAAGGAATCGCTGTTGCTGTTCCGGTCTATTTTGCAACAGGAGATAAAAAAAGAGCCTTTAAGCTCTCGTTTCTTTCCGGTTTGGCTGAACCTGTTGGGGCCGTTGTTGCTTTCTTAATTCTGATGCCATTTTTAAATGATATCATGTTTGGGATAATCTTCGCTGCGGTAGCAGGAATTATGGTGTTTATTTCTCTTGATGAATTACTTCCTGCTTCTAAACGTTATGATAGTGGACATTTATCCATTTATGGATTAATTGCAGGTATGGCTGTTATGGCGTTAAGTTTACTGCTATTTATCTAACTTATTCAGCTGGGTCCAACCCGAGCTGAATAAAGTTAACATTGCATTACCTTTTTCTCTTTCGTGATATGCTGAATCCATTCGTAATCTACCTTATATCCAATTCCTGGTTCATCTGGAACGGCAATTCGGCCGTTTTCTACAGTAACTTCCGGAATAATGACATCTCTTGACCAATATCTTGAGGACGCAGAAATATCACCAGGAATTGTGAAGTTTGGTAGGCTAGCTAAAGCAATATTATGTGCTCTTGAAATTCCGGTTTCAAGCATCCCTCCACACCAGACGGGGATTTGATGGGACTCACAAATATCATGGATTTTAATTGACTCAGTGATTCCACCCACTCTCCCAATTTTGATATTCATCACTCGGCAGCTCCCCATTTCAATTGCCTTACGGGCATCCTCTGCTGATGTAATGCTTTCATCCAAACATATAGGTGTTGAAAGTATTTCTTGTAGCTTTGCGTGATCAAAAATATCATCCTCCGCTAATGGCTGTTCAACCATCAACAACTTAAACTCATCTAATGCTTTAAGTTTGTCAGTATCCGCTAAACAATATGCCGAATTCGCATCCACCATTAGAGGGAGGTTAGGAAATTCCCGTCTAATTTCTTTTAGAAGCTCATAGTCTTGTCCAGGCTTAATTTTTATTTTTACCCGTTTATAGCCTGTATTCACATGCTCCTGAATTTTATGTAATACATCCTCAATTGAATTAATACTTACAACTACTCCCGAATCTATAGAATCCCTTGTTCCGCCGATCGCTTTAGAAAGAGAAATTCCTTGTTTTTTTGAATATAAGTCCCACATAGCCATGTCGATGCTAGCTTTCGCCATATTATTTCTTTTTACAAATTTAAAACATTCCTGCAGTTGCTGAGGATGCTCAACCTCTTCTTTTAAAATTTGCGGGACTAGATAATCGACAAGTATATGCCAACTAGTTTTAATCGTCTCTTCTGTATACCAAGGTGATGAAAAGGCAACGACTTCTCCCCAACCAACGACACCTTCTACATCCTCCATTTCAACAAGAATACTCTCTCTTGTATCAACCTTTCCCATACTTGTTACAAACGGTGAGAGCAAACTTTGTTCTATGAGATGGAGGGTTACCTTTTTCACCTTAATCATTTTTCTCATCCTTTATTAAATCAATTAATTTTCTTCTCATAAGTTTATTGGATGCATTTCTTGGTAGGGCATCAACAAAATAGATTGATTTTGGAACTTTATAACGAGCAAGTTGTTCATGGCAAAAAGCAATGATTTCATTTTCATGTAGGTTACTTCCTTCTTCTTTTATGACGAAAGCAGCAGGCGCCTGTCCCCACTTTTCATCATCCACTCCTGTAACACCCGCTTCTAAAATGTTAGGGTGTGACAACAGAACCGCCTCAAGTTCAGCAGGATAAATATTTTCTCCGCCTGAAATAATTAAATCAGACCGGCGATCTAACACAAATAAGAACCCTTCCTCATCTAAGTATCCAATGTCACCGGTATATAGCCAGCCATCGACTATTGAAGTCATCGTAGCATCAATTCGATTTAAATAGCCTTTTGTCACGTTGGGTGCTTTTACAACGATCTCTCCTACTTCATTTGGACGTGTAGGTGTACCATTATTATCAATTTTGATTTGCACTGGAAAAAGTGGTTTACCTGCTGAACCTAACTTAGAAATACTATACTCAGGTGCTAGCGTAACAACCTGTGATGCTGTTTCAGTCAGACCATAAGTCTGGAAAACAGGAATATTATGTGCAATACAATCCTCTAATAAAGGTTTTGGTGCAGGTCCACCTCCAAGAAGCATACATCTAAACTGATCAGGGTAGCGCTCATCCCCTAATTCTTTAATCATCCTTGTTAGCATGACACTCACTGCCGACATGATGGTAACACCTTGATACTTAATAGCATCATTTGCTTTTTTCGGATCGAATTTTTCGTGAATCACAGCTGGTATTCCGTAAATGACACTTCGATACAAAATTGATAACCCACTAATATGAAACATCGGAACAGTAAGTAACCAGCAATCATCCTGGTGCAGTCCTAAATTTAAACTGGAGCCAATCGCACTCCACCAATGGTTTCCATATGTATGAATAACGCCCTTTGGTTTTCCAGTCGTTCCCGATGTGTACATAATTGTATCAGCCTGTTCTAAAGAGAAATACTCTTGAATCTTACAGTCTTTCTCAGGAAGCTCATGAAGTTCATTTAATGATATGTTTTTAATATTTAGATGAGCTACTTTCTCAAGATAAGGCTCTTGCGTTAGCAGCATTTTTGTTCCAGCATCACTCAATTGAAATTCTAGCTCACTACTTGTTAATTTTATATTCAATAGGACTGTAACTGCACCAATATATTTCAGTGCATGAATCACTTCAACCATTTCAACATTGTTTCCAAGAAGAACAGCCACAACGTCTTCCTTTTGTACTCCTGCATATGTGAGTTGGTTAGCCCTTTTCAGCACATTTTTATGTAAAGTCAAAAATGATATCTCTTTATTTTCAGTTTTTATAGCAATTCGATTTGGCGTTAAAAACGCTCGCTGTTTCAGCCAATTTAGTATTTCTGTTGAATTCATTTTTTTCAAATCCTCTTATGTTTGTAATAAAAATGCAAAAACAGCTTGATGAGGTCTTCATCAAGCTGAGAACTGAACATTAAGGGAAACGAGGGAATTGCTTAAAGTCTGGCATGCGCTTTTCTTTAAATGCGTCACGGCCTTCCTTCGCTTCATCTGTTGTGTAGTATAGAAGAGTAGCATCGCCAGCCATTTGTTGTAGACCTGCTAAGCCATCTGTATCAGCATTCATTGCTGCTTTTAAGAAACGAAGAGCTGTTGGACTCTTTTCAAGAATTTCTTCACACCACTTAATTGTTTCTTCTTCAAGTTGCTCTAATGGAACAACTGTGTTCACAAGACCCATGTCTAATGCCTCTTGAGCATTATATTGACGGCAAAGGAACCAAATTTCACGTGCCTTTTTATGACCAATGATGCGTGCAAGATATCCAGAACCATAACCTGCATCAAAGCTTCCAACCTTCGGACCAGTTTGTCCAAAAATAGCGTTATCCGCTGCAATAGTCAAGTCACATACAACATGCAGTACATGTCCTCCACCGATTGCATAACCAGATACCATAGCGATAACTGGCTTTGGAATTACACGGATTAAACGTTGTAAATCAAGAACATTTAATCGTGGTATTTGGTCGTCTCCAACATATCCACCATGCCCTCGAACCTTCTGATCTCCACCAGAACAGAATGCTTCATCTCCCGCACCAGCTAGAACAATAACACCAATGTTTGAATCATCTCTGGCATAAGCAAAAGCATCAATCATTTCTGCCACTGTTTTCGGCGTAAATGCATTTCTAACATGTGGTCTGTTAATGGTGATCTTTGCAATACCATTATATGTTTCATATAAAATTTCATCATACTTACGTTCTGCAACCCATTCAACTGCAGCCATTAGCTTGTCCTCCTTTTAAGGATGTTCAAAAATGTCCGGTAAAAATGACACATCGAATTTCTTCGTTGGCTTTCTTTTCAGTTCCTTGTAAAAAGAAAACTACTTTTCCGGCGTGCAAAATCATCTGCTCACGTATTAACAGCATACGCTCTGCTACTTAAAGCTGCACTGCCTCGAACTTTCGACGCACAGGATGTGCTAGCGTCGGCGTTGCCACAGGACATGGCGCCTTCGTCGACGTGGTCCTTTTTATCACCTTTTTGAACACGCACTTTTATGTATAGGTTTGTATATAATTTTGATCATTGAGAAAAATGATCAGAAACAAACTCATTTATTATTTTACCAAAAAAATATGGTTGTTCCACATGAATTGCATGTCCAGTATCTACTATTTTCTCCACTTTTGCATTTTGAATGCTTAAGCTCATCTCTTCTGCTATCCTGCAAAATTTTTGGTCAAGCACTCCACAAAGTAATAAAGTGGGTAGGTTTAGCTCATTTAGTCTATCCCAGTATGAGGGTTGTGAACCAGTCCCCATTCCTTTAAGACTATTAACTAAACCGACTGGATTATTGTTAAGACGTTGTTGGCGTATTTCTTGTTGAATATCTTTCGTTAGGGCCTGTTGCGAAGAGAACAAAGGGATCTTCTCCCAATAATCAACAAAACCTTGGACTCCCTCTTGGTTAATCCGATTAGCCAGTTTCTCATCTGATTTTCTGCGGGCAACTCTTTCTTCCACTGTTCTTAACCCTGGAGAACTGCTCTCTAGAACAAGTCTAATTATTCTAGTTGAAAAAAGAATAGAGATAGCCAATGCTAGCCTTCCTCCCATGGAGTAGCCAACTATATTAGTTCTGGGGATAGCTAAGACATCAAGAATATGAATGATATCTTTTGCAACAGTTTCTATATGATATCTTGATGAGTCATCAGGACTATCTGTCTCTCCATGTCCGATTATATCAATAAAAATACATTTATAACTGTAACGAAGTGTCTCGGTGGCATTACTCCAGGTTGCTATATTACCTGTAAAACCATGAAGGAAAACTATCGGTTCCCCTTCTCCCATCACCTGCACATGATAAGTAACCCCGTTTGATGAAATAAACATAGTTATTGTTCCTTTTTGAGAACGTCTTTTATTTCCTGGGAAACATTATTCCACATTTTTCGATGAATCATGACATTTTCTTGGCGGTCCGTTTTTACTTCTACAACATGAAGACCATTCCCATTTAATGAAGCAGATATGGCTTTTCGGAATTCCGCCCAATTCTCAACACTAGTAAATTTCCCGCCATACATTTTTACGGCATGTTCATAATTAAGCCCGATTGGCGTACCAAACAGTGTTTCAAAGTGCTTTTCTTCCTGTGATTGTGGCAAGAAAGAAAATATTCCGCCACCGTCATTGTTAATTAACACAATCGTATTATTTAAATGATGATGTTTTGCTGCTAATAATCCATTTAAATCATGATAGAAAGAAAGATCCCCAATCACTAAAACAGTATGCTCATTTTGCGAACTAATGCCCATCGCCGTAGAAACAAGTCCATCAATTCCATTGGCTCCTCGATTTCCTAGTACATGAATTGACTTTTCATTATTCGTAAAGAAAGTGTCAAGGTCTCTGATTGGCATACTGTTTCCAACAAATAAAGTAGAACCATTCGGCAGGATTTCTTGAAGTTCAGTAAATACCTTCCCTTCAAATAAGGTTTCTTCCTGGTATACTGCGTTGATATTCTCTTTCACTATATCATTTATTTTAATCCAAGAGCTTATCCAACCATTATTACTACGTTTCTGAATTCGTTTCGTAATCGAATGACAGAACTCTATTTCATCACAGTAAACCATATCGGTTGCTGATAAAGTAGGATCTCTCCATCCACCGTCCCCATCCACAATGATTTGTGGCGTGCTTTTTTGTTTTTGAATATACTGCAGAAGTGACTTAGAAACGGGCATTGCTCCAAAACGAATAATGATGTCTGGTGAGAAAGCTTCTCCGAACTCTTCGTTTCGTAAAAAAGCATCATACCCATCAATTATGTATGATTTAGAGTGTGTTCCACTTCTCAGTTGGGATAGTGGGTCAGCAAGTATTGGAAATTGAAGAGTTTCTGCTAGATTAGCTACAGCATGTCCAAACTCAGAATTATCATGTGAACCACAAACAATAATCCCTCTCAGTTTTTCATTGACTACATCACTTATCAACTGAGCTTGTTCCTCGTCCATTGTCGGTTTACCAACAACGACGTTTACATTTTTTTTAGCAATGTTCCTTGAACCCCATAAATAATCAAGATCGAGGTTTGGAACCAGCGGCTCACGAAAAGGGAAGTTTAGATGGACAGGTCCTGCGGGAGCTGATTGTGCTGTACCCGCTGCTCTTCCTGCCATAGTTCTGACATAAGCCAACATTTGAGCGGAATCTTCAGGTAGAGCCATTTCTACAAACCATTTCGCATGGTTCCCATATAACTGGTTCTGATCTATAGCTTGCGGTGCACCAATATCGCGCAATTCATGTGGTCGGTCCGCTGTCAGGACAATAAGCGGTACTCTTGAATAATAGGCCTCCACAATAGCCGGAAAATAATTGGCTGCTGCAGTCCCAGAAGTACAAAGTATCGCTACAGGCTTTTTAGTTGCTTTAGCTACACCAAGCGCATAAAAAGCGGATGATCGTTCATCAATATTGATTGTAACATTCATATCAGGATGTTCAGCCATTAATATTGCCATCGGGGTAGAGCGGGAGCCGGGGCTCACAATGGCCTCTGTGACACCCACTTGGACTAATTCATCAACAAATGATGCTACATACCGAGTTAATGCTTCATTATTCATTGTCTAAGCCTCCTAGTGCGGATAGCATCGGTCTAAACTTAATCATTGTTTCTGTATATTCACTTTCTGGTTCTGAATCGCCTACAATTCCACATCCAGCAAATAAGGATACATTGTTGCTATTTATTAATCCAGAACGAATGGCAACGGCAAATTCTCCATTATCTTTTGTATCTAACCAACCAACTGGGCTTCCATACCAACCACGGTCAAGAATCTCAAGCTCACGAATTATTTCATATGCTTTTTGTTTAGGTTGTCCTCCAAGCGCTGGAGTTGGATGTAGTCGATCTACAACAGTAAGTAATGACACATTTTCTTTTGCTACCCCTCTTACAGGTGTGTATAAATGTTGAATATCTCGCATTTTTAAGATATCAGGTTGTGTTGGTGAAGAAATGCGTATACAAGATTCTTTCATCGCATTTTTAATCATTTGTACAACCACATCATGTTCGTATAGATTTTTCCGGTCACTAAGTAATTCATTTGCCAATTGTTCGTCTTCAGAAGGAGTTTTACCACGTCGTATCGAACCTGCTAAGCAAGTTGTTAAAAATTCTCCACCTTTTTTCTTTATAAGACGCTCTGGTGAAGCTCCAATAAAACATGAATCGCCATACTCGATTGCAAATAAATAACTCATTGGTTGTTCTTCTTTTAAACGTTCTAAAATGGCATCCGTTTCAATTGGCTTATCAAAATGTAGTTTAATTTCTCTTGCTAGTACAACCTTTTCAACCTCGCCGGATTGTACCTTTTTAGTTGCATTTCGAACAGATTCCATCCATTCCTTTGGTTGGACTTCTTCTTTTGTAAAAGAAGTGTTTATGAGCTCTTTGTGATTTCCCTCAAGCTGTTCTTCTAATTGTTCTAAATCAGATTCAACAAATGTTGTACCTGTAGGTTCACAAATTATATTTGTAGTTAAGTAAGTACTTCCTTTATATATTGAAAGCATAAACGCAGGCAAAACAAATTTTGCATCATCAAAATGATCCCACAGATCTGTTCTCTTTTTTAATGGATCGAATGAAAAACCTCCCATTATTATTGGACCTGTAGAATATGGTGCAAAGTCATCCACTATAATTGCGTTGTGAACGAGTTTTTTCCACTCCTCTTCTATTGTAACAAAACGTTCTGTAGACTCATTATCGCTAATGGTATAAGCTTCTCCAAGTCCAACTATTACCGTATCATTTGTTGGATTGGACCAGAAACATCGCGTTTTATAAGTTTCTTTTTTCCCAGTAGAAAAGAACAATAGGGGGTCTATGTTCTCAATCTCTCTAACCTGACTTACAAGTATCGGCTTTGAAAGCTCCTTTGAACGAAACATTCCTTTCTCTATGTAATCTTTCAATCCTTTTTGTTGTATCATGACCAACTTATATCCCCCCGAAGTGTTTCCTGTAATAAATTTTACTTTAGAAATAGTATTTGATTATAGTATATCATTAACACGTATGTACCCTTAGTATTATAATCCCGATACTTTTGGGTTAATGAATCAAGTGCTACAATATACCTCTTTATGAATAGTTGTCAACAAACTTGATTCTACCATATGTAACCGTACAATGACCACTTACTTCCTTATTATTACGTTTTGTACGATATGTTAGTCTGGGGATTAAATCATGGTAAGAATGATTATGACTTTTTTGTTACATTAAACCATTGACAGTACTTGCCCAATTCACTAAACTGAACTTTGGATATACATGATATGACGGAGAGGAGAAGTTTAATGCATACAGGACTTCAGTCAAATCAGAAGCTATCTAAAAAGCCTTCAAATGGGTTTCAAGTATGGTGGAGACTTATGCGTCCACATACACTAACAGCATCCTTTGTTCCAGTTATCCTAGGTACAGTTCTTGCACTTTCAGATACTTCTATAAACATGGCACTATTCTTAATAATGTTACTTGCTTGTCTTCTCATTCAAGCAGCTACTAATATGATTAATGAGTATTTTGATTATAAACGCGGTCTAGATACCGCTGAATCAGTCGGTATTGGTGGGACAATTGTTAGAGATGGAGTCAAGCCAAAAGTGATCTTAAACTTGGCTTTTTCCTTTATGGGGATTGCTACACTTTTAGGTGTTTATATTTGTATGAATAGTAGCTGGTGGCTAGCGTTAGTAGGGACTATTTGTATGTCTGTTGGTTATCTTTATACTGGTGGCCCATTCCCAATTTCATCGACACCTTTTGGAGAGCTTGCAGCTGGTTTCTTTATGGGTATGATCATTATTTTAATATCGTTTTTCATCCAAACGGGTACGGTTACTTCAACAAGTATTTTAATTTCAATTCCAATTATGATTCTTGTTGGTGCCATTAATATGTCAAACAATATTCGTGATTTGGATGGTGACAAACAGAACGGACGTCGCACCTTACCGATTTTATTAGGAAGAGAAAATGCGATTAAGTTCTTAGCGGTATTGTTTGTTATTTCATATGTTTGGATTATTGCTTTGTCATTTATGGGAATAGCATCTTGGTGGAGCCTACTTGTATTGGTGAGTGTTCCAAAAGCTATTCAAGCGATAATTGGATTTATTGGAAAATCAGAGCCAATCCAAATGATGCCAGCAATGAAAGCAACCGCCCAAACAAATACATTTTTTGGTTTCTTATTATCAATTGGAATCTTTATTGGTTACTTCTTTTAAAAACACGATTTTTACGATCGTGTTTTTTCTTTTGCCTTCTTTCATACAAGCACTTTTTTACATTTATGATTTTCGTGTTTATGTAAATAATACATAACAAGATTCGTTACGAAATCATTATGGAAGGAGTGCTTTTCATGTTATCAAATGAGCAATTATCAACCTTCCGTTCACAGTTGATAAACGCAAAAAAAGAGGTTGAAGAACAATTAACGGATAGCGATCATTTTGATTTAGAACGTGGTCATTTCCATGGGTCGGTAGGGGAACTCTCTTCTTACGATAACCATCCAGGGGATGAAGGAACTGAGCTATATGAACGTGAAAAAGATATTGCACTTAATGAGCATATTGAAAAAGAACTAAAGGACATTGACTACGCCTTACAGGCAATTGCTGAAGGAAGATACGGGAAATGTGAAAAATGCGGTAAGGAAATACCTGTTGATCGATTAGAAGCAATGCCTACCACAACCTATTGTGTTGAGCACAGCCCGACCCAAGTCGTTTCTCATAATCGGCCGATTGAGGAAGGGGTACTAATGCCACCGTTTGGAAAGTTTGTTGATGAGGAAGATAATGTATCCTTTGATGCTGAAGATTCATGGCAAGATGTTGCTAAGTATGGAACATCTGAATCACCTTCTGATCTTGCAGATCCAGTTGATAGTTATAATGAAGTATTCCTTGAATCAGATGAAAATGTAGGTTATGTAGAGGACTACGAAAACTTTGTTGCAACAGATATTGAAGGGAAAGAAATAATCATCTATCCAAACAACCAGCATGAACGATATGAGGAAGTATTAGATGAAGAAGGAATCATGACCATGTTCGGTGACCTTCCTCCCTATGAAAAAGAACCTTATACAGAGGATGAAGCTCAGGATTAAGGTTAAAAGCAGTGGAAAATTCCCCACTGCTTTACTTTTTTACTTTATTGGTTGTAAAAGTAATCTATAACTATTTATTATATAGTTCTCTTTGTAAGTATGAGTGATATGATATTTTCCTGTTGTCCAATCTGAAATTTGATCATGATAGAATTTGCTCAAAACATGACCAGATTGCCCTGGACCTACCACATTATAGCTTTGTTTCATGTTTGATAGGTCAATTACGGAACGCCATGCAGCTCCATGTGTTATAGCTCCTGATTTTCTATTGAAACTTGCAGCAGCTACCGATACTCCACTACCACCCATTGGAACAAATTCATTATGATTAAAAAGATAGTTTAACGGAGAAATTGCCGACAACGGATGATTAAAAGGAACCCTATGAAATTCACCCCATTTCCATTTACCCGGATGCTTCCCTTGTTGTTTGACAGCAAAATCAACAGCTCGCTTGAATGACTCTAGAGTTACCTGCTCTAAACCACCAGCTTCACTCAACCATACACCTTCATCCCCTTTGGCAGCATTTCTAATCATTTGGTCAACAATTTGGGATTTACCTTCAAACAAGTTATCAATTTCAATTGGAATGGATTCTTCAAACAAAACATTCGCGAATTCCTCCATCCATTTATGAAAGACTAAAGGCTCTCCATCTTCTCTTCGATCTACAGAGTCCCATCCTTCAAACCGCTTTAAGACTTCTTTATCAATATCTCTTAGCTTTTCTTTATTGCTTGTTAATACATCAAGAAAAATCGGTACAAATTCCTCCGCCTGCAAATTATGTTGGTCAAACTGTAGTTGAAGCATATCATCAACCGAAAGTTTCTTCTTACTCGTTAAAACATCCCGTATACGTTGTTGACGATATGGCTGTGCCCAAGTATTCGTAATATGGTATGGATAATCATCTGTTACAATTCTATTATTTGCCGTAGAAATAAACCCCTCCTCTGGGTTCACAATTGTTGGAAGTTCATCCCATGGAATAAAACCCTCCCACTCATATTCATCCGTCCAACCTGGTACAGGTATCGAACTATCTCCCTTTTTTCGAATAGGAATTAACCCATTCGCTCGATAAGCAATGGTTCCATCCGTAGCTGCAAAAACAAAATTTTGAGCAGGGGTATGAAAATATGTAAGAGCTTCTTTAAATTCATCCCAACTCTTCGCCTTGTTAAACATCAACACCGCTTCAAGTTCAGTCGAAGGATCGAGAGCTGTCCATCTTAAAGCTAAAGCAGTTTCTTCCTTGTGGTCATGAGTGAATTCTGAAATAATGGGACCATGCCTTGTTACCTGAACTTGATAAGGAATTGTTTCTCCATCCTTCACTTTTATTGGTTCATCAATAATTCTTGCATCCTCCCACTTCCCCATATACTCAAACTGATTTGGATTTTCTGGATTTCTTTTTTCAATATATAAATCCTGGACATCAGGACCTACATTGGTAACTCCCCAGACGATATGTTCATTACGTCCTAATATAATTCCTGGAACACCTGCAAAAATGACACCACTTACGTTTACCTCATTATTTTGTAAATGCGTTTCATACCAAATCGACGGAGTAGCCAAAGCTAAATGAGGATCATCCGCTAGAATCGGCATACCTGACTCAGATTTTTCTCCACTAACCACCCAGTTATTACTCCCATTAAATTCATTTGGGAAAGGAGCTTGTGCAATACTTTTGGAAATATCAATAGGATTTTCTTTCATTACTTGAAGAACTGTTGCCCCATCTTCAGGATATGTAGGAAATAATTCAAGTAGTTTTTCTTCTGACACATGCTGTGCCATGTAATAACGAAAGGCTTGACCTTTATAATGACCTCCTAAATCATAAGCCATATACTTACCTATCGTGAGTGAGTCTATAGGACTCCACTCCGTTGGTTCATATCCGGCAAGAGTAAATTCGACGGGTAATGTATTCTTCTCCTTTGCTTCCTTAATAAAAGCATTTACGCCATCTGCATAAGATTGTAAGACACCTTTCGCTTCTGTCGAGTATCCATCGTACGAGATTTTAGCTGCTCTTCGTAAGCCAAGAGTTCTATAATATTTATCCTGTTCAATTAGGGAGCTACCAATTACCTCACTGAGCTCTCCTGATGCCTGTCTACGGCTTAGATCCATTTGAAATAACCTGTCCTGAGCCGTTACATATCCTTGTGCAAAATACAGATCGTGAGTGTTTTTAGCACTTATATGGGGAACCCCATTTTGATCACGAATCACTTCAACCTCATCAGTAATACCAGCAACATTAATTGTACCTTCAATTTCTGGTAAACTCTTTCTCAAAAATAAATAGCCTGCCAAAATACTTGCGACAAGCAGGAGGATGATTATAATTCCTGATACTAAAATAACCCTCCATCTTTTCTTTCTGGGCCAAATACGTCTTTTTACTGCGACTTCTGAACTCATAAACTCCTCCTTAGACTAACTATTTCAAGAAAATTCTAAATATATTATAATATCTCATTTTCATTTTGTCATTGAAATCTCCAATAGACTGACATTATTTTCATACTTAGTGAAAAGCTTAAAGGAAGATACTAAGCAAATGACGAATTATTTCTATATATCATTTTTAATGAAAGGAAGAGTATAATGAACGCTCATGAGATTGAATACAAACTATATGGAGATGACATGCAATTTGTTGAAATCGAGCTAGATCCGAGTGAAAGTGTTATTGCGGAAGCAGGAGCCATGATGATGATGGAAGATGGAATCTCGATGGAAACCATATTCGGTGATGGTTCAGAATCTGGAGGTGGAGGTTTATTAGGTAAACTGTTTGGTGCAGGTAAAAGAGTCCTTACTGGTGAGAGTCTTTTTATGACAGTTTTTACCAATAGCCATATGGGCAAAAAACATGTTTCGTTTGCTGCCCCATATCCTGGAAAAATCATCCCGGTTGATTTAAGCATGCTAGGTGGAAAAGTGATTTGTCAAAAAGATTCTTTTTTATGTGCAGCAAAAGGAGTATCAGTCGGAATAGACTTTCAACGCAAATTAGGTACTGGTTTCTTCGGTGGAGAGGGCTTCATCATGCAAAAATTAGAAGGAGATGGATTAGCCTTTTTACACGCAGGTGGAACCATACATAAAAAAGAACTCCAACCTGGTGAAATCCTTCGAATAGACACAGGCTGCTTAGTTGGGATGACGAAGGAAGTAGATTACAATATCGAATATGTAGGGAAAATAAAAACAGCTTTCTTTGGTGGTGAAGGTTTATTCTACGCAACTGTACGTGGCCCTGGAACAGTTTGGGTACAATCATTGCCATTTAGCCGTATGGCAGACCGTATCTTCGCAAGTGCACCTAGAAATGGGGGAAGCACAGGTGAAGGAAGTATTCTAGGAGGAATCGGAAATTTATTAAACGGTGATAACAGATAGAATAAATATAAGTATAACTGGGAAGATAATAAATGGAGGTGTGGAAGATGAAACGTAAAGAAGACGTTAATAAAAAACCCGATGCTCCACTATTTGATGCCCCAGATGATAAAATTCTAGCATTTGACATGTTCCGTGGAATATCACCCGGAATCTTCTCAGATGTAGATTTAGACAACCCCGCAAAGAAAATAGAAGATGATATCATTTCTCAAGATTAAGCACCTGGCAACAGGTGTTTTTCTTTTTGTAACCGTAAAAAAATAAGAAACTAGAAATCTAGTAAAATAAAAAAACGCCATGAGAAATTCTCATAACGTTTGATGACCCGTACGGGATTCGAACCCGTGTTACCGCCGTGAAAGGGCGGTGTCTTAACCGCTTGACCAACGGGCCAGAAAAAAGTATTTATATGATTCGACATGGCGGAGAAGGAGGGATTTGAACCCTCGCGCCGCTTACGCGACCTACACCCTTAGCAGGGGCGCCTCTTCAGCCACTTGAGTACTTCCCCAAAAATGGCTCCGCAGGTAGGATTCGAACCTACGACCGATCGGTTAACAGCCGATAGCTCTACCACTGAGCTACTGCGGAATAATTATATATGGTGGGCCTAAATGGACTCGAACCATCGACCTCACGCTTATCAGGCGTGCGCTCTAACCAGCTGAGCTATAGGCCCATTGTATAAATTGGAGCGGGTGATGAGAATCGAACTCACGACATCAGCTTGGAAGGCTGAGGTTTTACCATTAAACTACACCCGCATTTTTTATATGGGGCGGCTGATGGGAATCGAACCCACGAATGTCGGAACCACAATCCGATGCGTTAACCACTTCGCCACAGCCGCCATTAAAGTTTATAAAATTAGAAAGGTGGCTCAGGACGGAATCGAACCGCCGACACAAGGATTTTCAGTCCTTTGCTCTACCGACTGAGCTACTGAGCCACAAAATATGGCGGTCCCGACCGGGATCGAACCGGCGATCTCCTGCGTGACAGGCAGGCATGTTAACCGCTACACCACGGGACCATTTTTAACAACAAAAATTATTTTACTATAACTTCTTGTGCTTGTCAACACTTTTTTTTGGTTGCGGGGGCAGGATTTGAACCTACGACCTTCGGGTTATGAGCCCGACGAGCTACCAGACTGCTCCACCCCGCGATAATAGAATTTATAAAGTTTATGTTATGCGCTATGCAAGTAAATAACTGTCCCCTTCCTCTTCAAGCTTATTCTTGAAGCATGTCCGTCGGGACAACTCGCAGTATATCGATGATGCAACGCTCGTTGCTCCACCCAGCGATATATAGAAGGTTTATAAAATATGACTTTCTTACACCATATATTTGTTAAAAAATATGGCGGAGGAAGAGGGATTCGAACCCCCGCGGGCTTTAACACCCCTGTCGGTTTTCAAGACCGATCCCTTCAGCCGGACTTGGGTATTCCTCCACATATATAAGGTTGTAAATGGTGGACCTTGTAGGACTCGAACCTACGACCGGACGGTTATGAGCCGTCTGCTCTAACCAGCTGAGCTAAAGGTCCTAGAATTTTTAATTTTAAATGGTAGCGGCGGAGGGGATCGAACCCCCGACCTCACGGGTATGAACCGTACGCTCTAGCCAGCTGAGCTACACCGCCATAATTAAAGTAATTATTTAAAATTCTAATGGTGGAGCCTAGCGGGATCGAACCGCTGACCTCCTGCGTGCAAAGCAGGCGCTCTCCCAGCTGAGCTAAGGCCCCAATTTTGTTAATGGTCGGGAAGACAGGATTCGAACCTGCGACCCCTTGGTCCCAAACCAAGTGCTCTACCAAGCTGAGCTACTTCCCGTAAAATGGCGCGCCCGATAGGAGTCGAACCCATAACCTTCTGATCCGTAGTCAGACGCTCTATCCAATTGAGCTACGGGCGCACTTTTTTTATTTTATTAGATGGTGCCGAGGACCGGAATCGAACCGGTACGGTAGTCACCTACCGCAGGATTTTAAGTCCTGTGCGTCTGCCAGTTCCGCCACCCCGGCAAGTAATGCCATGGAGCGGAAGACGGGATTCGAACCCGCGACCCCCACCTTGGCAAGGTGGTGTTCTACCACTGAACTACTTCCGCATAATGCGGGTGAAGGGACTCGAACCCCCACGTCAAAGACACTAGATCCTAAGTCTAGCGCGTCTGCCAATTCCGCCACACCCGCATATTTAATTTAAATGGTGAGCCATGAAGGACTCGAACCTTCGACCCTCTGATTAAAAGTCAGATGCTCTACCAACTGAGCTAATGGCTCGCAAGTGGTGCCGGCTAGAGGACTTGAACCCCCAACCTACTGATTACAAGTCAGTTGCTCTACCAATTGAGCTAAACCGGCAAATTAAACTTAAAATATATGGTGGAGGATGACGGGATCGAACCGCCGACCCCCTGCTTGTAAGGCAGGTGCTCTCCCAGCTGAGCTAATCCTCCGTCTCATCCAACCTAGCGACGTCCTACTCTCACAGGGGCAAAGCCCCAACTACCATCGGCGCTGAGAAGCTTAACTTCCGTGTTCGGTATGGGAACGGGTGTGACCTTCTCGCTATCGTCACTAGATAAGTTAAAGACAAGATATATTATACTATCTTCAAAAAAAATTTCAAGAAGAAATTTTCATTCCTTCAAAACTAAATAACGTACTTACATTCATCTTCGAAGTATTTTGGTTAAGTCCTCGATCGATTAGTATCAGTCAGCTGCACATGTCACCATGCTTCCACCTCTGACCTATCAACCTCGTCATCTTCGAGGGATCTTACTAGTTTAACACTATGGGAAATCTCATCTTGAGGGGGGCTTCATGCTTAGATGCTTTCAGCACTTATCCCTTCCACACATAGCTACCCAGCTATGCCCTTGGCAGAACAACTGGTACACCAGCGGTGTGTCCATCCCGGTCCTCTCGTACTAAGGACAGCTCCTCTCAAATTTCCTACGCCCACGACGGATAGGGACCGAACTGTCTCACGACGTTCTGAACCCAGCTCGCGTACCGCTTTAATGGGCGAACAGCCCAACCCTTGGGACCGACTACAGCCCCAGGATGCGATGAGCCGACATCGAGGTGCCAAACCTCCCCGTCGATGTGGACTCTTGGGGGAGATAAGCCTGTTATCCCCGGGGTAGCTTTTATCCGTTGAGCGATGGCCCTTCCATGCGGAACCACCGGATCACTAAGCCCGACTTTCGTCCCTGCTCGACTTGTAGGTCTCGCAGTCAAGCTCCCTTGTGCCTTTACACTCTACGAATGATTTCCAACCATTCTGAGGGAACCTTTGGGCGCCTCCGTTACTTTTTAGGAGGCGACCGCCCCAGTCAAACTGCCCACCTGACACTGTCTCCAAGGCCGATAAGGCCTTCGGGTTAGAATTTCAATACAGCCAGGGTAGTATCCCACCGATGCCTCCACCGAAGCTGGCGCTCCGGCTTCCAAGGCTCCTACCTATCCTGTACAAGCTGTACCAAAATTCAATATCAGGCTGCAGTAAAGCTCCACGGGGTCTTTCCGTCCTGTCGCGGGTAACCTGCATCTTCACAGGTACTATAATTTCACCGAGTCTCTCGTTGAGACAGTGCCCAGATCGTTACACCTTTCGTGCGGGTCAGAACTTACCTGACAAGGAATTTCGCTACCTTAGGACCGTTATAGTTACGGCCGCCGTTTACTGGGGCTTCGATTCAGAGCTTCGCTTGCGCTAACCCCTCCTCTTAACCTTCCAGCACCGGGCAGGTGTCAGCCCCTATACTTCGCCTTGCGGCTTCGCAGAGACCTGTGTTTTTGCTAAACAGTCGCCTGGGCCTATTCACTGCGGCTCTTCAGGGCTATGCACCCTAAAAAGCACCCCTTCTCCCGAAGTTACGGGGTCATTTTGCCGAGTTCCTTAACGAGAGTTCTCTCGATCACCTTAGGATTCTCTCCTCGCCTACCTGTGTCGGTTTGCGGTACGGGCACCATTTACCTCGCTAGAAGCTTTTCTTGGCAGTGTGGAATCAGGAACTTCGGTACTATATTTCCCTCGCCATCACAGCTCAACCTTACGGTAAGCGGATTTGCCTACTTACCAGTCTAACTGCTTGGACGCACATATCCAACAGTGCGCTTACCCTATCCTCCTGCGTCCCTCCATCGCTCAAACGGTAAAGAGGTGGTACAGGAATATCAACCTGTTGTCCATCGCCTACGCTTTTCAGCCTCGGCTTAGGTCCCGACTAACCCTGAGCGGACGAGCCTTCCTCAGGAAACCTTAGGCATTCGGTGGATGGGATTCTCACCCATCTTTCGCTACTCATACCGGCATTCTCACTTCTAAGCGCTCCACCAGTCCTCACGGTCTGACTTCACGGCACTTAGAACGCTCTCCTACCATTGTTCGTAAGAACAATCCACAGCTTCGGTGATACGTTTAGCCCCGGTACATTTTCGGCGCAGAGTCACTCGACCAGTGAGCTATTACGCACTCTTTAAATGGTGGCTGCTTCTAAGCCAACATCCTGGTTGTCTAAGCAACTCCACATCCTTTTCCACTTAACGTATACTTTGGGACCTTAGCTGGTGGTCTGGGCTGTTTCCCTCTTGACTACGGATCTTATCACTCGCAGTCTGACTCCCGAGAATCAAGTCTTTGGCATTCGGAGTTTGACTGAATTCGGTAACCCGATGAGGGCCCCTAGTCCAATCAGTGCTCTACCTCCAAGACTCTATACTCGAGGCTAGCCCTAAAGCTATTTCGGAGAGAACCAGCTATCTCCAAGTTCGATTGGAATTTCTCCGCTACCCACACCTCATCCCCGCACTTTTCAACGTGCGTGGGTTCGGGCCTCCATTCAGTGTTACCTGAACTTCACCCTGGACATGGGTAGATCACCTGGTTTCGGGTCTACGACCACGTACTATTTCGCCCTATTCAGACTCGCTTTCGCTGCGGCTCCGTCTCTTCAACTTAACCTTGCACGGGATCGTAACTCGCCGGTTCATTCTACAAAAGGCACGCCATCACACATAAATGTGCTTTGACTACTTGTAGGCACACGGTTTCAGGTTCTATTTCACTCCCCTCCCGGGGTGCTTTTCACCTTTCCCTCACGGTACTGGTTCACTATCGGTCACTAGGGAGTATTTAGCCTTGGGAGATGGTCCTCCCAGCTTCCGACGGGATTTCTCGTGTCCCGCCGTACTCAGGATCCACTCAAGAGAGAACGAAGTTTCGACTACAGGGTTGTTACCTTCTCTGACGGACCTTTCCAGGTCGCTTCGTCTACTTCGCTCTTTTGTAACTCCGTATAGAGTGTCCTACAACCCCAAGAGGCAAGCCTCTTGGTTTGGGCTATCTTCCGTTTCGCTCGCCGCTACTCAGGAAATCGCGTTTGCTTTCTCTTCCTCCGGGTACTAAGATGTTTCAGTTCCCCGGGTCTACCTTCTCTTACCCTATGTATTCAGGTAAGGATACTGCCCCATTACGAGCAGTGGGTTTCCCCATTCGGAAATCTTCGGATCAATGCTTACTTACAGCTCCCCGAAGCATATCGGTGTTAGTACCGTCCTTCATCGGCTCCTAGTGCCAAGGCATCCACCGTGCGCCCTTCATAACTTAACCTATTTCGGCTTCGATAAGCTGCGAATTTCTTCGTTGACTCGCTTTCTCCGCTGCTCATGCACCCTAAAGTGCACTCCGCTGCTCGAAAACTCGTCGCCTCGAACTTCTTGCTTCTCGTGCGCCTTCAAGTTTTAAAGAACTTTTACTACTTCAATGAATGTTTTGTTACGTTATCTAGTTTTCAAGGAACGAAGCTACTGACATCAATCACATCGTGATTAAACATCAGTGAGTAATCTTCATGCAGCTTTGCGCTGAGGAATCAATCATCTTCGATTAATCTAGCAGACGCAAGTGCAATATTGAAAGCACAAAAAAGCACTCTCAAAACTGACCACAATACAAAACGTCTTTTTATGAAGTTCGTAGAACTTCAGTTTCCTTAGAAAGGAGGTGATCCAGCCGCACCTTCCGATACGGCTACCTTGTTACGACTTCACCCCAATCATCTGTCCCACCTTAGGCGGCTGGCTCCTTGCGGTTACCCCACCGACTTCGGGTGTTACAAACTCTCGTGGTGTGACGGGCGGTGTGTACAAGGCCCGGGAACGTATTCACCGCGGCATGCTGATCCGCGATTACTAGCGATTCCGGCTTCATGCAGGCGAGTTGCAGCCTGCAATCCGAACTGAGAATGGTTTTATGGGATTGGCTTAACCTCGCGGTTTCGCTGCCCTTTGTACCATCCATTGTAGCACGTGTGTAGCCCAGGTCATAAGGGGCATGATGATTTGACGTCATCCCCACCTTCCTCCGGTTTGTCACCGGCAGTCACCTTAGAGTGCCCAACTGAATGCTGGCAACTAAGATCAAGGGTTGCGCTCGTTGCGGGACTTAACCCAACATCTCACGACACGAGCTGACGACAACCATGCACCACCTGTCACTTATGTCCCCGAAGGGAAAGCTCTATCTCTAGAGATGGCATAAGGATGTCAAGACCTGGTAAGGTTCTTCGCGTTGCTTCGAATTAAACCACATGCTCCACCGCTTGTGCGGGCCCCCGTCAATTCCTTTGAGTTTCAGTCTTGCGACCGTACTCCCCAGGCGGAGTGCTTAATGCGTTTGCTGCAGCACTAAAGGGCGGAAACCCTCTAACACTTAGCACTCATCGTTTACGGCGTGGACTACCAGGGTATCTAATCCTGTTCGCTCCCCACGCTTTCGCGCCTCAGCGTCAGTTACAGACCAGAGAGCCGCCTTCGCCACTGGTGTTCCTCCACATCTCTACGCATTTCACCGCTACACGTGGAATTCCGCTCTCCTCTTCTGCACTCAAGTCCCCCAGTTTCCAATGACCCTCCACGGTTGAGCCGTGGGCTTTCACATCAGACTTAAAGGACCGCCTGCGCGCGCTTTACGCCCAATAATTCCGGATAACGCTTGCCACCTACGTATTACCGCGGCTGCTGGCACGTAGTTAGCCGTGGCTTTCTGGTTAGGTACCGTCAAGGTACCGCCCTATTCGAACGGTACTTGTTCTTCCCTAACAACAGAGCTTTACGATCCGAAGACCTTCTTCGCTCACGCGGCGTTGCTCCGTCAGACTTTCGTCCATTGCGGAAGATTCCCTACTGCTGCCTCCCGTAGGAGTCTGGGCCGTGTCTCAGTCCCAGTGTGGCCGATCACCCTCTCAGGTCGGCTACGCATCGTTGCCTTGGTGAGCCATTACCTCACCAACTAGCTAATGCGCCGCGGGCCCATCTATAAGTGATAGCTAAAAGCCATCTTTCAATATGAGACCATGTGGTCTCATATGTTATCCGGTATTAGCTCCGGTTTCCCGAAGTTATCCCAGTCTTATAGGCAGGTTGCCCACGTGTTACTCACCCGTCCGCCGCTAACTTTTGGGAGCAAGCTCCCTCAGGTTCGCTCGACTTGCATGTATTAGGCACGCCGCCAGCGTTCATCCTGAGCCAGGATCAAACTCTCCAATAAGAGTATTGATTGCTCAATAGTTTGTTACTTTAGAATTAAACGTTGACGCTTGTATTGTGTTCAGTTTTCAAAGAACTTTTTCTGTCGCCCAGAAGCGACTTTTCTAATATAACATTTTTAATTTTGAGTGTCAATTCTTTTTTTTAAAAAGTTTTATATCACTCATTCAATTTCTATGTCGCTTGTTTTAGCGACAAGAATTAATATACCATCTCTTTTAACCTTTTTCAATACCTTTTTTTAAAAAGTTTTAAGGATTTTTTAAAATGAACTATCTTCTCTTTTCTCTATTAATTCATCATGTGATAAAGCCATAATTATTATACAAGAAATAGTTTTAGGATGAAATACTTTTTATAAGTATTAGTAAAGCTGGTTCTATTAAATTTTTCAAACCATCTATGTCCTCTATTATTTTATTCATATTTACTAGAATGACTCATATATTTTATTAATAGTAATGGAATTGGAAGGAGGAAAGGTTTTGATTTTTGACTTTTTGCAAGCAGTAGGAATGTTTTTATCATTGGCTATGTGCTTATTTTTGTTTTCATTCGTATATATTGAAGGCTTGAGAATAAGTAATAATGAAGGAAGAATCGAGGCCAGCACTTTTATCACTTTTGTTTCGTCTATCATTATGGCCTTCGTTTTTAGCTTTTTTGCTAGTTCATTTTATTAATTTCAGTTTTTAATCTGGCATTCCATTCTTTTGGATGTCAGTTTTTTATGTCTATTCTTCTCTCATATGCATTATTTGGTAAAAGTTGAAAATACTAGACCTATGAATATAATGGCTTGGAGGAAGAGGAATGAAGAAGTTATTGCTAATTGGGGTTATTTTTTTATTCCAGTTTTCGTTTTTATCTAATGTTGTGTTTGCTGCGGTAACCCCTGAGGAATTAAAAGATTATACTTCAAAAACAGGTTTTACTGAGAGTGACCTTGAGGATTATTTAGCAATTTATGATTTGTCCGTAAAGGATTTTGAGACTGTTGATGAATTGGTTTCCTATTTAGGCGAACCTGTTAACAAAGAGACCATCCAGACTCTATTATCAAAACATAATTTAAATGAGGATGAGTTACAGCATATCCTCGGTGGTTTTGGGGAGTCAATCCATGATTATTTATTTATTAAGGACCTCGAAACTACGGTTAACTTCTATTTAAATCATGCTGAGGTAATAGTAGAGGCAGAGCGGATGCTCTCAGAAATTGGATTAACGGAAGATGAAATTGATGGTTTATTTCTTCATTTTTTAAGTCTAAATGATATAAATCTTGAGGAAAATATGAAGTCTCTTAGTTCTAATTTAGAGCAATATTTCTCCTATAATAGCTCAGAGGGATTATCGGCAGAGCAGCAAAAAGAACTTCTCGTGATGTATGATAAAATGATTGAAATCTTTGAATTACAGCCCCGGTACTATCTATTAAAAGATGGTGTTAAGGAAGCTGTAGCATATAATAAGCTTCTCGAGAAAAGTTCACTTGATGGGGCAGAGCTTTTAGTTGAACTTTATCGGACAAATGATGAGTATTTGCTGGATCTTAAGGTTTCCGAGGATATGCTAGCTTCTGACTTTATCCTTGTACGTGGAGAAAAGTTACTTACGGTAGCAACTCTGGCTACAGAGATGAGTGTAAAAGTTCAGGGGAATAAGCTTCCTACAACGGCTAGTCCTTATTCCAATCTACTATTAATTGGGGCTTTATTAATAGTGATGGGAATCGGCTCCGTTTTAATGACTCGAAAATTCACTTAAAAATGAAGCCATGTCTACGCCTATAGACATGGCTTTTCTTTACCCAACACTTTGCTCCGATAGTTGAACCCGCTGTTTTTTCTTCCTTTCACCTATGGAGTATAGCCAAATACCCAGTATTATAATGACTCCTCCGAATATCTGTGTATGGATGATTTTTTCTGAAAGGATAAAATATGCTAGTATCGCAGCACCAACTGGTTCAAATAGGATACTTACCGAAATGGTTGAGGTACTTACCCATTTTAATGACCAATTGAAAAGATTATGACCGAGTAAAGTTGGTACAATTGCTAGTAGTAAAAAGTACATCCAATCTTGGCCTGCATATCCACCTAATGGATATTTGAGGATTACTACATATAAGAATAAGGTAATTGTACTTATACTGTAGACAACGAATGTATAGGTGACAAGCGTTAGGCGTTTTCGTACAGTTTGCCCAAATAATAGATAGGCTGTAACCATTATGCAGGAAACAATCGCTAAAAAGTCTCCATATAACGCACTCCCACTTATTTGGAAATCACCCCAACTAATAATGATGCTACCACATAAAGCTAAACAAGTACTTAAAATAGCACCTAAGCCTATTTTTTCTTTAAACAAGAAATAAGTTCCGATAAAAGCAAAGACAGGCTGCATTGTCACAAGAACAGTCGAGCTAGTTACTGATGTGTAGTTAAGTGATTCAAACCATAGTATGAAATGTAGAGCTAAAAATACCCCTGAGATACTAGAAAAGAGCCAATCTCTTTTCTTTATCACCTTCAGTTCATTTCTATATTTCCATAAAAAAACAGGAAGCATCAGCAGAACTGTAAAAAATAGCCGGTAAAACGCGATAACGGGTGCAGGAGCATTTGCTAATTTAACAAAAATAGCCGAGGTGGAAACCGCAACAGCACCAATGGCCAATACTAAGTATGGATTTATTTTCGGTTGATTCATGTTTGTCCCTTCATTCCTTATATAATCTTATAATCTTATTCAGTATATAAGATAAATACCAAAAAAGGATAGAAGAAATTCTACCCTTTTTTAACGCAATGAAGATTCAGTAATTTGCTCATAGTTTTTTAAGTTATATGCAGAAATTTTTGTCGGCGAAATGGCATATAAAGTATCTTCGATGGTAAGGACTCGTTGAATCTCACCTTCCCATGTTTCATATGGGCCAGGAACGTCATGTGAGAGCTTTGCTCTTAATTCAATTCCTTCTAAATTGATATCGTACACATAAGCTCCCTGAAATTCGAAGCTTTGCTCGTACTGTTTTCCTTCTATATTTTGAAAAACAGTAATAGGGAATGCAAAAATTCCTTTTTCCTTATTAAATAAAAGAGCTTTATGATCATAATTTAAAGGCGAGTATGTTCCTCTACCACCAATGATTTCGGTAAATTTCTCCTTTGGAGCATTCACATCTCGAATATCAAATAAAGAAATCTTGATCCCATCGGTATACACCCTTGGTTCACCTGTACTTGTTTTATCAGCGACAACCTTTGTGTCATGACCAAAGCCTATTATATGGTTTTCATCATACGGATGAAGATAATTACTAAACCCTGGTATTTTCAACTCACCTAGTACCTTTGGTTTTTTGGGATTGCTAGCATCAATCACAAACAATGGATCGACTTGTTTAAAGGTGACAATATAGATCCGTTCCCCCATAAATCTTGCAGAATAAATTCGTTCTCCTCGAGCTAAATCACTTAAGGAACCAATTTGCTTTAAATTCTCATCATAAATATACAAATTATTCGCTGAAGGTTTGTTGGCATTCCAAGTATCTCCTTTCGTTGTAGCTACCCGGAAAGTACCTTTGAACTCATCCATTGAAAATTGATTTAAAATCGTTCCTGGTACTTCAGTCGAACTATGGAATTCGACTTTGTCCTTTTCCACTGAGAATTTATACAAGCTCGTATTAGGAGAGTTATCAGCCCCACCCTCCATAAAAGGTACGGCATAGTAGTTTGAAACCGCAATATAAATGTTCTCCTTTGACATGTACATTTGATTTCCACTACCTATATATGAAGTAATCGTGGCTTCTTTTTTAGGCTCATTCAAATCGAATGCCGCAATTAAAGTGAAATTAGTTTCTTTTGACCCTGGTATATATTTAATGCTTTCATATGGGATCAGCGTGCTTTCATCTTTTAGTGCAGTATCAGAAAAACGTGGCCTTAATTCAACCTCATCGGCCCTCATGTCTTCCATTATCCAATAATTTGGATAATGATTAGATACTAAATATACGTAGCTGTCTACTCTCCGTGACGTTACATGATTGCCTTCCACTTCTACCCTACGTATTTCCTCGGGATTACTTGGATCATTTATGTCATAAATAATGGCTGTTGTAGCTTCAAAATGTCTAGGAGGGTATATCATCTTTCGCTGATTTGGATTTACTTTAGGTGTACTATCACGGAATGTATACCCAATTACCACGAGCTGGTCTTCATACAAAAATAATTGGCTTGGTGAAAATGAGTGTGTGAATGGTATGGATTTTATTAAAGACATTTCCTTTGCAGGTGCTGCTTTAATGATATTGAGCTTTCCATCAATGATTTGAAATATATGTTTTCCATCTGTTTTTACAATGTCTGCTTCATCAACACCCTGAACCTGTGTATTCGTTTCTGAATGATCATTTCCCCCTTCAGTGGCTTGATCAACTGCAGAAGATTCATTCGTTACAGACATATCTTCCCTAGCGGTGTCCCTTCCGAAAATACTAAACCTTCTATTCCGTTTTTCTTCCTTTAGTGCTTCCCGAAATATCTCTTGGAGTTTTTCTTTTGTAACGGGTTGGATTTCAGTATCCACTTGGCTGACGATGGCTGGTTTTGAAGCCTTAAAAAATAAAGTCATGGCCGTGATTATAATAACTGAAGCAAGATAAATGAACCATCTTTTCTTCATCCATTTCACCCCTTTTCCACTTAGACGAAACTTGGAAAGAAATGTTACATAAAAGAAATGCTGAAGGCACCCTTCTGCCTTTCGAAGTAATTGGCTTATACCAGAGAGCCAATAGCGCCTAAATCTAGAAAAAAAGAAAACCCTCTATACCGAAGGTTCTCCTAATTTTGTATATTGATTTAATAATAACTCAAACACGCGTAGCATTCTTACTATTTTCTTTTCATCGTGACTGCTTATGCAGGAGATTTGAATCCATCTCTTTTCTTGTAAATAGCTGCTTTCATAGTGAAGGTAATACCCCTGAAGTGCCATATCATCTCCAAAGTCCTTTGAAGAAATATGCTTTGGTAGTAATACCGTCATGATTGCAGGTGACGAAGATTCTTGTGGTGTTAAAATTTGTAAACCAAGACCTTCAAGATATTCACGAATCAACTTGTATCTTGTTTTTATTTCAGAATAAAATTCATCTTTTTCATATTTATTAAGAGCTTGATTTAATGCCTCTAGCAAGTTCGAGGAATGGGAATATGGAATACTTTGATTAATGGCATACATTCCGAGATCTAAATATCTTGGAATTGTCTGATTTGGCTCGATTTCATGATTATGGAAGACAAATGAGAGTCCAGTGTAGCCACCAATTGCTTTCCCGCTCACACCTGATGCTAAATATATATCCTTGAAATCAAGTTTAACTGCTCCAATTGTACTAATACAATCCAAACATAGCTTGATATTGTTCATCATGCAGATTTCTTTTAAATTTTCATAGTTTATAAGCATACCTGTAGAGGTTTCGCTATGGACACTCCAAAGCCATGTATACTCACCTTTTTCAAGTTCACTCTGAATATCAGCCTCTGTAAGAGGGGTTCCCCATGTTTTTTCTAATCTTGTAAAAGTTAAACCAGCTCGATTTGCATGATCAATTAATCTTGAACCAAACTCTCCATTGCTAATTATTAGGCCTTTACCCCCTAATACAGATAGCTGAGCAGCAATAACATCATTTGCTAAAGTACCAGATCCAACTAAAATTTCGGCATGCTTTGAGTTTGTCATTTTACATAATTTCTCTCTTACAGACTTCATTTGAAACAAAAATTCGTTCGAACGGTGGGAAATTGGCTCCTCTGCAAAAGCCACTTTTACATTCCCGCTTATTTTAGTTGGGCCAGGCAAAAAGCTAACAGGTTCTTTTAATATTCTCCCAGCCAAAGATTCATCGAAGGTTTGTTTTGTTAAATACATTGGCCAAAACGATGCAGTTGACGTCCCAGTTAGAGATGCGAATGGTTTGAATCCCAATTGACGATATAATTTTTCTTGTCTTGTTGTTCCAGAGATTAAGGCGACATCATAGCCTTCTTTCAAGCAATAATTAGACATAAGCTGGGCAAGACCGAAGAAAATCCTCCCATTATTACGATATTCTTCCTCAACAGCTAGCAAACGAATTTCACAAGGACTATTTGGTTTAACTGGCAGTTGTTCATCAAGATTTGAGAGCTTATGATCAAGTGAAAACGGTCTGTTTGCCCTTACAGCAATCATACCCACTAATTTAGAATCCTTTACGCAAATTAAATACGTATTTTCATCATGGAATTTATCAATTAGCATTTTTTCTTCATTTTTTTCATGCTGTGGAATTTCTTCAACAAATGTTTTGTAGTTTAAACGATGGATTTGATTAAATTCTTGTTTTGTCCGTGCTATTTTATATACAAATGTCACGTTGGAATCACTCCGCTTATTTGTTTTTATTCAATAATTTTTCCTTTAGGTTGTCACGATGTGCCACTAATAATAGGGCGATTACAATAAAAATAAGGATACATTCACGGATGGAATAATCCATGAACCAATAGATGACTGGTACAGTTAGAAAGGCAGACATTCCAGCAATTGTAAAGCTTCTTACTATCAATAATAAAAGAAGGAAGATCCCACCAAATACTAAAAATGGTTGATAAGCCAATACAACTAATCCACCTGCCGCGGTTGCTATTCCTTTTCCGCCTTTAAATTTGAGGGTAATTGGCCAAATATGTCCGATAACGACTGCGATTAAAGCGAGAATTTGAATTTCAAATGAAAAATTCAAGTATTTTGCACCTAAAACTACAGCCATCCCTTTTAAAACGTCACCAATGGCTGTTAGCAAAAATCCCTTCTTTCCTAGCAATCTACCAGCATTCCGAGCCCCTACGTTCCCACTTCCGAGCTTGCGAATATCCTCGCCCTTCATAATCTTCATGACGACATATCCGGTCATAATCGTTCCTATAAAATAAGAAGCTAATACATATAAATAACTCACAAGTCCACCACCATTTTAGGTTTAATCAATTTTACCATTTATTTCTGGTTATTTATATCAAAATAATATGATTCGTTTACAGCTTTTTTAATAGATTATATGAAATTTTGGACAACCTCATGCAAAAAAAACGAATAAAATATTGTCTATTAAAAAGCCACATGATATAATTTTGCTAAATTCATACGGGGTTGTAGCTCAGGGGGAGAGCATTTGCCTGGCAGGCAAAGGGTCGTGGGTTCGATTCCCATCAACTCCATCATTAAAGTCACTCTTTTATTCCACATTGAGTGACTTTTCTTTTTCGATAAAAGCAGAACAGACCCGTTCAGTTAGGATTGGGTCTGTTCTTGGTTTAAGATATGCTCTCTCACAAAGTGAGCAAACTGAGCAAGCTCCTCGGTTCGTTGAAGCTCCTTGCTCATCACTAGTGATAGTAGTGAGCTCTCGATGAGAAAAAGACGTGGAAGTTTGTTATTCATAGCTTCTTCTTGAATGAAGTCCACTAATTGATGAAATTTTTCCTTTTCAGGTTCATTTTGATGAATCTTCATAATTGCCTTTTTCAAATCATTTGATACTTCGAAAAATTGATTTTGAACATTCTTTCCCCCTGCATTCTTTTGAGGCAACCATGTTTCTAGTAACTCAGGATTCAATAGCTTACTATTTGTCTTATCGACATCATCGACTAAAGTTATTAAGCGATCAACACAATATTGAATGATGGCTTCATGATCAACTTTCGGACCGTATGTAAAAAAGTGATACTGAAATGATTGTTGTAGCATTCCGGAAAAAAGAATGGCACAATCCAATAAATACTCACGTTTCTCTTCACCAAATAAGTCAATAAAACGAAAATAAAGCCATCTTAGTTGCAATAATTGAAATTGTTTTACAAACTGCTTTAGGTCTGGATCATTCGATACGAGCGCCTCTTCAATTAGTGCATAAAGTTTGTTTTGCTTATTTAGACGGAAAAAGAGACCTAGTTGTTTACTAAAGATATCAATATTCGCAAGGTTTTCGCCTATTAATAATTTATTCCGTTCTTCTTCGTTTTTGATTTGTATTGAGTTAAAAACGGCCATGAACAGTTCGCTTTTTGAAGAAAAATAGTTATAAAAGGTCCCCTTTGAAATCCCGCTAGAATCTAGAATATCTTGGATTGATGTGGCTTGGAAACCTTTTTCCATAAAGAGTTGATGAGCCTTTTCTAAGACATATTGTTTTCGTTCATTCATGTTCAATCCCTACTTTTGTACTACCATTTTTTAAATTTTATAGTATATGATTTAAATAAAGAATTCAAATAACATATGGAATAACTTTTGCAAATTCGAAATTATTTCAACAATTTTGTTAACCGCATTTGCTTCTACATTAAAACTTCCATCGTATTTCATGATGCTCCATGCACAGTAACAATTCTTCATTTATACATTTAATAGTAGAATAATTGATTAATCAATCATCCCTTGTGTCGAAAAAACCCGTCATGAATTGTCGGAATTTTTTACCAAAAGTTGGTTGATTACTAGTTTTAAAATGTTAACATTAGTATTGAAGGTGTTTTTAGCACCTGTATTGCTAGTTTCATATTAAAAAGGAGGAAGAGAATGAGCCAATTAATTTTTGCATTACGAGAAAAGGTTGAGTCATTTTTAAGAGGGACTAAGAAGCTTTACATCAATGGAGAATTTGTTGATAGTGCTTCTGGTAAAACGTTCGAATCCTATAATCCAGCTACCGGGGAAGTTTTAGCAACTGTCAGTGAAGCTGGACCAGAAGATATTGACCGTGCGGTAAAAGCTGCCCGAAAAGCTTTTGATGAAGGCCCTTGGCAAAAAATGTCCGCAGCCGAAAGAAGCCGTATCATGTATAAACTGGCAGATTTGATGGAGCTACATAAAGATGAGCTAGCACAGTTGGAGACATTGGATAATGGAAAACCGATTCGTGAAACATCAAATGCAGATATTCCTCTAGCAATCGAACATATGCGTTATTATGCTGGATGGTCTACGAAAATTGTAGGGCAAACTATTCCTGTAAATGGACCATTCTTAAACTATACTCGTCATGAGGCAGTTGGTGTTGTGGGACAAATCATTCCATGGAACTTCCCTCTATTAATGGCAATGTGGAAGCTTGGTGCAGCCCTTGCAACTGGTTGTACGATTGTATTAAAGCCAGCTGAACAAACTCCTCTTTCTGCTCTTTATTTAGCAGAGCTAATGGAAGAAGCAGGATTCCCAGCTGGGGTAGTAAATATCGTTCCTGGCTTTGGTGAAACAGCTGGTCAACCTCTAGTTGATCATCCATTGGTTGATAAGATTGCATTTACTGGTTCAACAGAAGTAGGAAAAAGCATTATGGAAAGAGCCTCCAAAACATTAAAACGTGTAACATTAGAATTAGGAGGAAAATCTCCAAATATTATTTTACCTGATGCTGATCTTTCAAAGGCAATCCCTGGTGCATTAAATGGGGTTATGTTTAACCAAGGTCAGGTATGTTGTGCCGGGTCACGTGTTTTCATTCAAAAGAAACAATTTGATAATGTTGTGGCAGACATGGCAAGCCATGCTGAAAAGATTAAACAAGGGGCAGGTTTACATTCTGATACAGAAATTGGACCGCTTGTTTCAATTGAACAACAAAATCGTGTTTTAGGATATATTGAAAAAGGAATTAACGAAGGTGCAGAACTAGTAGTAGGTGGTCAAAAACCATTTGAAGAAGGCTATTTCGTATCGCCAACTATTTTTGCGAATGTAAAAGATGAAATGACAATTGCGAAAGAAGAAATCTTTGGTCCTGTTATTTCGGCAATGCCATATGAAGACCTTGATGAATTAATTGCACGTGCAAATAATTCTGAGTATGGTCTTGCGGCAGGTGTATGGACACGAGATGTTGGAAAAGCACATTATATCGCAAACAACCTACGAGCTGGTACAGTATGGGTGAACTGCTACAATGCATTCGATGCAGCTTCTCCATTTGGTGGCTACAAGCAATCTGGTATCGGCCGTGAAATGGGATCCTATGCCCTAAATAACTACACAGAAGTTAAGAGTGTCTGGGTTGCTATGAATTAAAAAGAATAGTGCAATCCACAGAAGGCGAGAACCACATTGAGGGTTCCCGCCTTTTTTTAGTTAAAACGTACTTGTATCATGTTTTTGAATTTGCGTTTTTGGTAATTGGACCTTATATAAAAGATCGATAATCCGTGTGCTTATAAATTGACTAACGAGCGCAAAAATAATGATTTTCCAATCGACGATGATTCCTGTGGTAAGCAAAATTGTACCATTAATGGCAAACAGTGTTTTTCCTGGTGAAAACCCTTTAAGTTTTGAAATGATTAAAGCCAAAATATCCATTCCACCTGATGATGCACCCATTCGAAATAATATCCCAATTCCAACACCAAAGATGATAGAACCTACAATTAAATCTACGATTACATTTGATATTGGATTTGTTATCAATGGAGTGATCAGACGGATGGTGAATGCTGTAACTGTGACACAGTACAGCGTCCAAAGCGCAGCATCTTTACCAAGCCATTTAATCGCTGCAAATAAGAGACCCGCATTTAGTACCCAAAGCGTAATATCAAAAGGAGTACCCGCTAAAAAATTGACCAGTACTGAGACACTCGCAGCTCCTCCAGTTGGAATATAATGCGGGAATAAAAAGGTTGCCATTGCAAAGCCCTGAATGATTGCTGCAATTCCAAGTATTAGACCTTTGTTTATTATTTTCATGACGTGAGCTCCTATGACTAAACCAGATTTTATTATTATGGTACCATCTTTTATGAAAGTTAAAAAGTAACTAACCACCTTCAAATCTTGCTAATAGTTCATATGGTCTCACTCTATATGCTTCATATGGCACATAATCACCCTTTTATCGCATCAAAGTCATCAATCGTTTGGGACATTTAATAATTCCATAATAAAAAGACCTGCTTTACCGTAAGATAGCTGGTAAGCAGGCCTCTTTCTTTTTAATTAATCTTTCCAAATAATTTCACCCGATTTTGTTGTAGGATCGATTTCAACTTCGAAATCGTGTTTTTCATAAAAATAGATCAGACGATCAACATGGTCCCAGTCTCTTTTTGCGATATCACCTGTAATAACAGGGATGTTTTGTTCTCGCGCAATCTCCTTTAAATGATTCATGCAAATTGAACCATAGCCCTGGTTCGCAGGTCCTTTGATATCACCGATATGAATTGCATGATCTTCATCTTTGTATTGTGCCTGAAGTGAGAAATCCCAGTTACCTCTATAGGCTGTGTCACAATCATTCACCATGATTTGGCAACGATTTCCATCATCAAAGGCAGATACAATTACCCATTTCTCATCCTTTGTTTGGTCAATACCGATGATTTGATGCTTTTTGGAGATTTCTTTAATGTTATCTTGCATACGAAAAAGCTGAAACTGTAAATCCTCTAAATCCTGTTTGACCTCTGACGGGCTCTTGTTCAGATCCTCTTTCATTAGCAAACTTTGAAAATACATGACTAACACCTTTCATTGTATATTTTTTGCCTTAAAAGCAATTTACTTCCATTTTATTGATAAAAATGGGAAATGTTTACGTTTTTGACAACGAACATACAATTTCTGATTATACTAGACTAGTACTATATTTGCAAACAACCTATACCATCTGTCATCTTTTTATAAGATTGTTATAACCTCTTTGTAACATAACTGTCATTTTACTATGTTAGGATAGTTCCATAAGTGGGAAAAAGGTCTTATGAAGGAGGTAGGATACTTTGAAAATTTCAAACCTTATACTCAAAAAACCAGCTCTTATTTATATAATTGGTGTTGTAATCATTATAGGTACAAGTATTTTCGCTACCATGCAGCATTCAAATGCTGAAACACTTGAAAAGAAAGACACACCAGCAATCAATCCAGTACAAGAATTAAAGAAAGAAAAAATAAATAATCAAAAACCGCAAGGCGAAAGCAAGCCTGTGCAAATGGCTTCAAAAAATTATAATATAGAACAGGAAAATACCATTACTGGTTTAGAATTGGACAAGCATTTAAAGGGAAATTTAAAGGGTTTAGGACCAAACTTTGTAAAGTCCGGTGAAGAGCACGAAATTGATCCTGTATTTTTAGCAGCATTAGCTGCTCAGGAAACCGGTTGGGGCAATTCTGATATTTCAACCTCACCTTGGAATAATATTGGAGGCATAACATGTATGCCCGATATTTACGCTGATGTTTTTGGTGAAGATTATCCAAACCCTGGTTGCCAGGAACTAGTCGAAGGTGGAACAGAATGGCAAAAGTTTCTTTCTATTGAAGATAGTATCCATTTTAAAGCAATCTATTTAAAGAAATACTATGTAGAGAATGGAAATGAAACAATTGGTGAAATCCAAACAATCTATGCTCCAAATCAAGCAGCGAATGACGCCACTGGCCTAAATAATCATTGGGTAAAGAATATTGTATCCATTATGAATAATGTTAAAGAAGATCAAGTATGATTAAGGTGCCTGAAAGGGTACCTTTTTTTGTTGAGTTAAAAAAATAATAATGAACTTTCTCATCACTTCATTCGTATTATCTACGGAAAATAAATGATAACGATAACGAATGAGGGGGCTCATTATGACAGAGTTTTTTATATTTTGGATAGCTGCATCAATTGGGGCAATCGTGGTTATGCCCTATCAGTTTAATATGTTAAAAGGAAAAATTGAGGAGGATGCAAAAAAGAATCCCACTAAAAAAATTCCTCCTACTCCCGTACTTGTTTTTATGAGTATCATTCAAAGCGTTGTATTATTAGGAGTATCCGCATTTATTGGAACATGGCTCGCTCCGAAAGTTGACTTACATTGGTGGCTAATTGATTCCTGGTTAGTTGGGAGCGCTATTCCATACTCCATTTCAGGGGCCATTCTACTGAGTATTGTGATTGGATTTGTTGCATCCATTATTATCATCGGTTTGGATATTCTTTTCATGAAAAAGATACCTAATGTTCAAATGGATGAACCTTCAAGATTTCAATCGTTTTTGGCTTCTTTCTATGGTGGAATCTCAGAGGAGGTTTTAACCCGCTTATTCTTGATGACCGCAGCGGTTTATGCATCAAGCTTCTTAGGGCTTGGAGATCTTTCATATTGGATTGGAATCATCTTTGCTGCCGTTTTATTTGGCGTAGGACATTTACCAGCTGCTTTTGGAGTTTTCGGCAAATCAAAAATCGTGATCATCCGTACAGTTTTACTTAATGCCATACCTGGAATTTTGTTTGGGTATTTATATTGGAAGTTTGGAATTGAAATCGCGATGATTGCTCACTTTACAGGGGATATTTGTTTACATGTCATTTTTGGACCATTGTATAGAAAAAGAATGGCAGGCTAATCACGAATTCGTGGGCTTTATTTTTTTGAATGCACACAGAAAGGTTCTCGAAGTAATACAATACCAAAAAGATCATTTTGGGAAGGAGCTCTTCTATGTATTATTATGAACCGTGGATGATGCGTTCACAACCTAAAAGGAACAATAGTACGAATACACATAGAATGAAAGTGAATGGTGAGGGAATTGTTACAACTGCGCCGAATATCGCCACCATCACATTGGGTGTCATCACAGAAAGTAACACAGTTACTGAAGCACAAAATGAAAATAACCAACTAACAAAAAAGATCATAGATTCTATATTAGCACTAGGGATACCAAATGAACATATTAAAACAGTAGATTTTCGAATCGACATCATATATGACTATGAAAACTCTAAACAGACCTTAAGGGGCTACCGAGTCACTCATATGTTACAAATATCCGATGTGGACATCCAAACTGTGGGTACCGTTGTGGATACAGCCGTTCAGAACGGAGCCAATACGGTGACGAATATTAATTTCACAGTACGCAATCCACGCATTTATTATGAACGGGCACTTCAGAATGCCGTTCAAGATGCACAAGATACGGCAAGGACAATCGCCAAAAAACTAGGAGTTGCACTTCAAGAGGTTCCCCTTCAAATTAAGGAACTTTCACAGCAAAGCCCACCTATTCCGTATCAAACTGCAATGTTTGCCAAAAGTGAGGCTGCTACACCGATACAGGCTGGGGAATTGACAATTACTGCTAGGGTGGAAGCGACCTTCTTATATACAGTTTAGAAATAAAAGGCACTGAATTCGGTGCCTTTTTCGTTCTTGTTTTAATCAGTTTCTATTAAGTCCCGGAAGTAATGGCATGCAGGTTTAATTATTAATAACTAATCAGCACCATTTCAATGTTATGTAGTTTTGAGTGTTTAAATAGATAAGTGGTATATTTTTTGGATTCTCTTATTGCTTTTAAAAAAAGACTCAATCCTATCGGATGAGTCTTATCTTATTATTTACTATATTGTACTTTAAATTCTTCGTATTTCTCAATGATTACTTGTGCGATCTCATTTGTCTCGTCTAACTTGCATATGTCTTTTAATACAAATGTGACACCTTGGTCTTGAATCATTTTTTGTAATTCAACTGACTCAGGATCATCCTTAACGTCAAATAACAGACAGGCTGCCGCTGCACTAGCAAGGTTTCGGTAAGACAATCCAAGCTTTTGGGCTTCTACCATCGGTTTTATTAACCTGTCATTTGGTCCTAGCTTACGGAGAGGAGAGCGACCAACGCGCGTCACATCATCATGTAAATGTTTATTCTGGAAACGTCCTAATATTTTCTCAATATACTTTTGATGCTCTGCTTCATGTAATTGATAACGTTCTATTAAGTATGATCCTGTTTCTTCAATGGTTGATTTAACTTTCTCATAGATAGTTGGGTCATTCAGTGTTTGATCAATGGTTTCTTTATCTGCCAAGTAACCAAAATAAGCAGTTACGGCATGTCCAGTATTTACAGTAAATAATTTTCTTTCAATAAAAGGTGCTAGATCTGTAACTTTGGTCATTCCTTCAACCTTTGGAATATCCAAGGTTGTTTCAACAATCCATTCAAAATAGGGCTCTACTAAAACATCTAGAGAATTCTTATTATCTTGTATTGGTACAATCCGATCTACTGCTGAATTAAAATAATATACTTTATCTGTCATTTTTGCGATTTCATCCTGGCTAAATCCTTTTTGGATATAACCTTTTAATAGCTCTGTTGCTGAGATTTGATTTTCGCAAGCAATTACATAGACTTTTTCGTCTGTATTTTCAATCCGAGTTTTCAAGCCCTTTGCAATTAAGGGAGCAATATGAGGTAAAATATTTGGACCAATTGCAGTTGTGATATAGGTTGCTTCTCCTATTGCCTTGATTACCTCTTCTTCTTGTTTCATATTGTTTAATCCCGAAACATGGTTAATTTCTGTCACTTGAGGAACATCTTCTGCTGTTATGACTTTGTATTTTCCATCTTTATTTAATTGGTTGATAATCACATCTGCTATGTCAACAAACGTTACGTGATAACCTGCTTGTGAAAACAATGCCCCAATAAAACCTCTACCGATATTTCCAGCGCCAAAATGTACTACTTTTTTCACAAAAATTCATTCCCTTCCAAATTTAAGCTGTAAGAAGTTTAAAAATGTTTCTTCTAACTTTATACGTATCATCTTTTCATTTGCAGAAGAAAAGATCATTATATTTTCTTTATTTTCAACTATAGTCGTACTTACCATGCTTATAATTTCTAATTCACCATCATTTAATGTTTGTGGAGCAAGAAGCAAAAGAATAGTATATACTTCCATTTCCTTACCATCCATGCCTACTAACTTGTATGGGGAATCCAAATGTGCGATTTGAAAAATGAGTTCTTTTACACTGTCATGTCGGCAGTGAAAAAGAGCCATACTTGTTTGAGGAATCCCCAATCCTCCTTTTGCTTCACGTAGCTTAAGCTGACGAAAGACATCCTTACTATTCGTTATTCTTCCTCTTTGCTTTTCGTATCCTAGCATCTTCTGGATAAGAAGATCATAGGAGGACTCATTTTTCATCTTGTTTATGGAAAAATTGCGAAAGATAGCACGAATACTATCTTGACAAATATCTACTTCATCCATTAAAGCAGTAAGAGATGTCGGACTTTTAATTATCTTCTGTTGCTCATTTTGTTTCGTTGGATAACTAGAATGTTTAGTAATGTTTTGAACATGAGTGCGTAAATATGCTTGAATTGACTCAATGTCTTTTTCATAAAGTAGTGGATTTACATAAACATAGTCAAATTTTTCTTGTAGCGGTAGTAAGACAGTCGAGACAATGATTTGATATTGACTCCAATCCATAGTATGCATTTCTTTTAATGAAATAATATCGGTTGAAGTAATCTCTGGTACCTCTTTTTTAATACGACTAGCCAGCATCTTTGAAGTACCAATTCCCGTAGGACATATGATTAAAGCATGGATCTGAACTTCCTCTTTTTTTAATTCCAAAGCTGATCCGAAATGCAAGACAATATAAGCAATTTCATCATCATAAAATGGAATCTGGGTGAAAATCTTATTAACACTTGTGTGTACAGCCATAAACAAAAGAGGATACTTTTGCTTAATTTCTTCTGTTAAAGGATTAAAATGAGTTAACCCTTTAGTCATTCGATAAATTGTTGGTTCCATATGAGCCATAAGCCCTTGAAACAAAGAAAAGTCTGCAGATAAGTCAACATTCAATTGCTCAGAAACATCATAAATCAATTTCTTAACTGAGCGACTAATGAGGATTTGATCATAGTATGTATTCTCAGTTGTTACTATTTTTGAACCTCTAAAAACAGTTACAAAATTAGAAATTTCATGATCGTTTAACTCGATAGATAATAAATTTGATAATTCACCACATATCTTAATCAGAAGTGAATATTCTTCAGAATTCTTTATTCGATCAACATCTTGTTTTCGTTCAGAAAGAGTATGTCCCTTTTCAATTCTTTGCAAGGAAATACAGATATAGATGATGAACGCAATATAATCACTATCCGCTAATTTTATTTCTGATTGATTTATGTATGAATATACAATTTTATCTGTTGTCTTTAAGTAATCCTTTTTAAGAAAAAATAAGATTTTGTCATTTTGTAGCCTATCATTGGAAAGTAAAAATATGCTTTCAATCAGTTCTTTATTAAAATGAATGAGTAAATAACTAACCAAGGCATTTCTTTTGTCTTCTTCTAATCCGTCGATTTCAATTCCTACGCCTTTTTTACGATTAAGGATAATATCGTAGTTTTTCAACCACTCCATCAAATCATCGATATCTGTGCCCAAGGTTGTTATTGAAATGCCTAGCTCATTTGCTAATGGAGCTAGTTTTATGGGGCCATCTGCATCTAATAGTTTAATATAAGCAAGTAATCTTCTTTCTTCTATTGTAAAATCGATTGGTTTAATCTTATTCAATTCTTGAATCAGTCGATAAAAGTTTTCATTGGTTCCAACTATCGATAACCCGTTATCATTTTCTACCGATAAATCAAATTTCTTTAGAATCTTTTCTATGCTTTTAATATCTCTTTGAATGGTTCTGGTGCTGACATGCAAAAAATCAGCAATGGAAGAGATCGTATGATTTCCACTTTTTTTTACCATTAGGTCAACTATTGCCTTCTCTCTTGCTGTCATCATCATGTCCATCAACTCTTTTCAATCAAAATTATTCGATAAATGATTGAGATTCTTCATAAAATGGAAGAAGAAAGATGCATGTTGCATCTTTCTTGCTTAACTTAATTTTCAAATGAAGCTCCTATAATATCTAGAATTTCATCCGCTGTTTTTGCAGTTGCCATTTTTTCAACGTTTTCCATCTCAGAACAGGTAATAGCAATTGCAGACAGTATTTCTAAGTGTCCGCCATCCTTTCCAGCAATTCCAAAGATTAAACGAACTTTTTGTCCATCATAATCAATTCCCTCTGGAACTTGAATGATGGTAACACCTGATTTTCGAACACTCTTCTTTGCTTCATCTGTACCATGAGGTATCGCTACATCGTTCCCCATATAGGTAGTTGTTATTTTATCTCTTTCAATCATCGCTTCAATATAGGATTCATCTACATAACCACCATCTGCTAAAACCCTTCCTGCAAATCGAATGGCTTCTTCTTTAGAAGAAAATTGTTGATTTACGAAAATATTTTCTTTCCTTAAAACATCTTGATTGCCTGATGGTGACTGATCTTCTACCTTCTCATCACTAGGGGCCTCAACAACAACATCCTCTGTTTTTAGACGTTGGATCAATTCATCATATTTGGGACTCGATAAAAAGTTATCAACTGAAATATGATATGCATTTGGTACTTTTTGTTTTGCACGTGGAGTTAGTTCCTCTTGTGTAATAACAAGTTTTGCATCACTTGGAAGGTTGCTTATAGCTGTGTTCGTAACCTTCATATTTAATCCAGCTTCTTTTACTTTTTTCCTTAGAAGAGAAGCTCCCATAGCACTTGAACCCATACCCGCATCACATGCAAAAATGATATGGTCAATATCTTTAGATGTGAAATCTCCGTTCACGTCTTCTGCACTTAATGCACTTGCTACACTACTTTTCTTCCCTTTCATCTCTTGCATTTTTTGCGATGCATCTTCAATGCTTCCTTCTTTTGTTTTACTTGTTTTTAATATGATTGAAGAAATGAGAAGTGAAACTAGTGCTGCTACTACTACACCCGCAATATTAGCAAAATAGTTACCAGCAGGCGTTACAGCAAGAATAGCTAGAAAACTTCCAGGTGAAGATGGAGCTACTAAACCACCACCAAGAACAGATAAGGTGAATACTCCGCTTATTCCACCTAGTATAACAGCAATAAACAATAGAGGATTCATTAATACATATGGGAAATAAATTTCATGAATCCCACCAAAGAAATGGATGATACTTGCACCAGGCGCTGTTTGCTTAGCTGTTCCTCTTCCAAAGAAGCAATATGCTAAAAGAACTCCGATACCTGGTCCAGGGTTTGCTTCTAGCAGGAATAAGATCGATGCTCCAGTTTGTTTAACCTGCTCTATCCCAATTGGTGATAAAACACCATGATTTATTGCATTATTTAAGAACAATATTTTTGCTGGTTCAATTAAAATGCTTGTTAATGGCAGAACGCCTACTCCTAACATCCATTCTACGCCAGTCACTAACCAGCCCGTAAGGACACTTACTCCAGGTCCTACTAACAAGTATGAAAGAATAGCAAGTATGCCACCTAATATCCCGGAAGAAAAGTTATTTACTAACATTTCAAAACCAGTTTTTACTTTTCCTTCTATTAACGAGTCAAACTTTTTGATGACCCATCCACCAATCGGACCCATGATCATGGCTCCAAGGAACATTGGTATTTCTGCTCCAACAATGACACCCATTGTTGCAATCGCACCAACGACACCACCGCGAGCGTCATAAATAAGTTTACCGCCAGTGTAACCGATTAATAATGGTAACAAATATTTTACCATTGGGTCCACTAATGAAGCCAATTCCTCATTTGGAAACCATCCTGCTTCAATAAAAAGAGCTGTAATTAACCCCCATGCTATAAATGCTCCAATATTCGGCATAACCATGGAGCTTAAAAAGTTACCGAATTTCTGCACGCCAACTTTAATCCCTCTATCTTGTTGAGTCATTTGACCCACTTCCTTTCAAAATCATAATACCTATATATTAATCTTAGGAAGTAAACCGCTTTCAAACAATGAAAAGTAGAACTAATTTTGTCTCAGCTATCTATGCCAAAACTTTAATTAATCTGATGTAGCCTTATGCTATTGCCTGAATCCTAACCTTAATGTTAACGATTCCTTATTTTTTTATTCTTCTTTATTACTAAATTTCATATTTCATACATTAATTATCGAACAATAACCCAAAAGTAAATAACATTGTACGCTTTTTTAATCGAAGCCATTTATTTCTACAGTAAAAATAAAGAAGTTAATTCACCAGAACCGTATTTTATATAAATTTCTTATATCCTCATCATTCGGTTCTACTCCGTCACTTTACCATTAAATCTAGGCTGCTGGTAAAAATCCAATTTCGCTAGTGCAATAAGTCTTCAATTAATTTGATTATAAAAGTTCTATATAAACACAAAAAAGCAGTGTTATTTCTGAAGTGAAATACACTGCTTCTATACCTGTTTTTATCAATTCCTTTTTCAAAAGAGAACGTCCTAATATGTTAACAAACGTTCATATTATATTATTACTTGTTATTTCATTGAGTGCCGTTCTTTATATCTCAAGAAATGCATCTCAAAACACCCCTTTAGGACTTTCTCTGAGACAGAAATTTATTTATTTGTCTTTATCAACTACTAATTCGAAATATAATTTTCGTAAGATATATGTTTTATACGTTTCTAGTTTTTTTCGCTCAACTGGATGCTGGTAAATCCCTTTTTCTTTTAATTGTTTCACGTACCAACCTTTTGATCCTGGATAAGCCATATCAAATCCCCCTCTTTTTTTACGCTTGTCCTATATGTATGCATGGAAAAGAAAAAGAATGAGTATCAAAAAAAATTTTTATAGGGTTTGTAACCTTTTACAAAACAGTTCGTCTAATTCAATGAAGTTTTCATTTCTCTCTTGCCTCTAATTACTCTCTCATAATTAGAGGCATTTTTTACTTCATTTCCCCTATCATTTATATATACAAAGAACCTCTAGGGTGTCCTAGAGGTTTTTTGGGTTGTATGAAAGATTCCATTATGCAAATAGTATATAAAAGAGGTGATTGTGTGAAGAAGGAGACCCTTAGTTGGATATTAACTGGTCTAGTGATTGCTTTTTTTCTTTGCTCATTCTTTTATTTTAGTTCGGATATTTTCGCAAAATTCATTAGTGGATTTTGGGATTAAAAAAAGCTCCCCTTTGAGTAAAATGGGAGCTTTTGTTTTGTTCTTTAATTTTTTATGTAGGGAACCTGGAAGTTCCCCGGCGAAAACTGGAGCTTTGTGTTGATTCTGACTCTGTGAACCTAGAATTTCTACTTGGTGTCTGAAGGCCCTGGTGATTCGGACTCTGTGAACTATAAAATACTTCCTTGTGTCGGAATGACAGGAGAATTCGGACTCAGTAACCTGAAAACTCTACGGTGAGTCCGAATACAAGGGGTTTTCTGACAGACTCAACCAGAAACTTATCCCCTGTGTCTGTATGTTAGCCTCATTCGGACTCTGTGAACCTGAAAACCCTACGGTGAGTCCGAATACAAGGGTTTTCTGACAGCCTTAACATGTAATTTGTACTCTATGTAAGAATTCTAGGCTCATTTACTCTGAGCACCAGTTACCTCTAAATCAAGACACTATGCCCGGATGATTCAGACAGAGTAACACCAGGTTACACCAACTAAACTCAACCGGCTCAAAAGACTTATGTACTTACATTTCCTCTAATTCAGCTACTGGGACAATATTTTTTTCATGCTCCCTACCTCTTAGGTGTACTGTGCACATATTCCCCTGCTCATCACAGCTATCAATCCATACTGAAGTACCTTGATAATGAACGGTTACTTCATTTGATGAAGATAAGATTTGCTTTGCTCTACGAATATCCATTCTACTCACTCCAAATTAATATTTTCTTCCCTCCAATAGTTTCCGAATTTCTAGGAAATTTATGCAAAGATAGCAAGTTTTTGAACACACTATATAGGAAAGGACCAAGGATAGGAGTAAACGTATGAAGCTTAATGAAAATGAGAAGAAGACACTTAGTGATTCGATTGATCGGTTAAATGAAGGCATAGATGTTGTCATTCAGTTATACAATGAGGCAGAAGAAGACAAGCCCCTGATTGAATTTGATCAAGAAGTTATTGAAGCCATTGAAAAAGCGAAGGAAACCTTTGGAGAAGAGGAGATTACTCGTAGGATTAATACAATTATAAAAGAGATCTTTGCCTTTCTACCAAAAGAGGAAAAAAAATAGATGTAAAAAGGAGTGGAGTGTTTGTTAACAAGTATCTTAGCTTCCTTTTTTAAGCGCTTTTTGATAGCCAAGCTCGTTGGGATTGTTTTATTAGTCATCATCATCTTTGGCTCCATTATTCACTTAATTGAGCCCGAAAACTTTCCAACCGTTTTCGATGGGGTTTGGTGGTCGATTGTCACCGCTGCAACAGTAGGGTACGGTGACTATACTCCAACTTCATTAATAGGAAGAATTGTGGGGATGTTTCTTATCTTTATCGGTGCTGGCATTGTAACCCGGTATTTCGCTGCAATTTCAACTGCAACCTTCGTTACCCAAAATGCATACCTTGAAGGCACGTCAGGATTCCACGGAAAAAAACACATAATTATCATTGGATGGAATGAACGTGTAAGGGAAACCATTTCGTTTCTTAAAGCTCCAGGTTCAGCAACTGAAATTTTGTTAATTGATGATTCCTTAGAAAAGAACCCGATGCCTGGCAATCATTTTCATTTTATTAAAGGGGATCCGACTCGTGATGAAACATTAAAACAAGCAAATGTTCAGAATGCAGATATGGTCTTAGTTACTGCCGACCAAGGCAAGGATGAAGTACATGCTGATATGCTAACCATCCTGACACTACTCGCGATAAAAGGGTTGAATCCAACGGTTTATACAATTGTAGAAATATTAACCACTCATCAGATTCAAAATGCAAAGCGTGGTGGTGCTGATGAAATTATCCAAACAAACCGGCTTTCAAGTTTGGTGATGGTCAATAGTATTTTTTCACATGGAGTGTCTGATGCATTACTGTCCATGTTGGTTGATTTAAAAGGTGTTAAACTTCAGTTTTTGGAAACTACTTTTGATTTAGTGGGACTGACTTTTCAAAAAGCGAGTGAAACTTTATTAAAGGAAGGAAAAATATTAATCGGAATTAAGCGAGGCGAAGAAATAACAATTAATCCTCCTCTTTCACTTGAAATACGAAAAAATGATCACATTCTAATTATAAAAAGTTAAAAGGGATTCTCCATTCGGGAATCCCTTTTACAATGATTCAGCTTATAAGCGTTTTTCTAGTTCAGCCTTCTTCTCTTCATAGCCAGGCTTACCTAATAGTGCAAACATATTTACTTTATATGCTTCTACACCAGGTTGGTCGAATGGATTTACACCTAAGAGGTATCCACTCATCGCGCATGCTTTTTCAAAGAAGTACACAAGGTATCCAAATGAATACTCGTCCATTTCTGGTACATGGACAATTAGATTTGGTACGCCTCCGTCTGTATGAGCAAGCATTGTACCTTCGAATGCTTTTTTATTAACAAAATCCACTGATTTTCCAGCTAAATAATTTAATCCATCTAAATCATTGTCTTCAGCTTCAACAATTAATTCATGACGGGATTTCTCGATATTAATGACTGTTTCAAATAAATCACGTCGTCCTTCTTGAACATATTGTCCAAGTGAATGGAGGTCTGTTGAGAAGTTTGCTGATGATGGGTAAATTCCTTTTTGGTCTTTCCCTTCACTTTCGCCAAACAATTGCTTCCACCATTCAGAGAAATATTGAAGACCTGGTTCATAGTTGATTAGCATTTCAATTGTTTTGCCTTTGTTGTATAGTGCATTACGAACCGCAGCATATTGGTAAGCAGCGTTTTCTTCAAGCTCTGATTTAGAGAAATCAACACTTGCTGCTTGTGCACCCTTCATCATTTCTTCAATATTTGCACCACTTACGGCAATCGGAAGTAGTCCAACAGCTGTTAAAACAGAGTAACGGCCACCAACATCATCAGGAATAACGAAGGATTCATAGCCTTCTTCAGTTGCTAAAGTTTTTAATGCGCCACGTGCTTTGTCAGTTGTTGCAAAGATACGGCCACGTGCTTCTTCTTTTCCGTATTTTTCAATTAACATTTTACGGAAGATACGGAAGGCTAGTGCTGGTTCAGTTGTTGTTCCAGATTTAGAAATGACGTTAATTGAATAATCCTTACCTTCAAGTAAGTCCATAAGGTCTTTCATATATGTAGAACTGATATTGTTCCCTACAAATACGATTTGTGGGGTTTTACGCTGTTCCTTTGTTAGGGAATTATAGAAGGAGTGGTTTAACCAATCAATAGCTGCTTTAGCACCAAGATAAGAACCACCGATACCAATTACTAGTAAAATGTCAGAATCTGATTTGATTTTTTCAGCACTTTTTTGAATGCGTGAAAATTCTTCTTTGTCATATTCGGAAGGAAGGTCTACCCATCCTAAGAAATCACTACCTGCGCCTGTTTTTTCATGTATAGAATGGTGTGCGACCTTAACCGCATCACGTAGATATGTAATTTCATGTTCTCCAAAAAAAGTTAATGCTTTTGAATAATCGAAACGAACATGTGTCATTATTAATACCTCCACCCTTTAATTTTCAATGCCTCTTTTCACTGTAACCAAACTTTTCTGTTAAATCAAGACCGCCGGCTTACTGTAAGCGTAACCATTGAAAAAATAATTAAAGCAAATCTTCCTTGGCATATTTGCGCCCGATTTTTAGGCCCACGTGGGTCATAAAGAAGTTGCCACAAGCAGTGGTGTTCTTAGTCTTTGAACTTACTGCGAGATACAGTGAAGCTTCAATCAGTAGAAATTATTCTGCCGTTTGTTAGTTGAACCAATCGGGCATTTACTGGTAGTTGCCCTTCATGGGGGCTTAGCACCAGTTAATTACAGAAAAAACTCCCATCGAAAAATAGTGGCTTCCGCCGATAGCTTTAACTTTATATAGCCATGGGGGTGAATAAAGTTAAAAGGCTCACACATGTAGTATGAGCCTTTTTCACAGTTTATAACGATCAATTATAGAGATGCTTTTAGTATTTCAAGCGAATCTTGTTTGCCTAATAGTTTAAAGCGACCAAATTCACCGAATACAACTGTTTTGTCAGCCATTAGTTCAAGGTTTTCTTCACCAATGTCGTAATCTGCCAATCTTGATGGTGCACCGATGCTGCTCCAAAATTCTCTTAGCTTTTCGATCCCTTCAAGTGCTACTTCACGTTCCGTTTTTCCTTCAGTATCGACTTCAAAGACACGAACCGCCAATTGCTTGAAACGGTCTACATTTTCATCCAGAACATGCTTCATCCAATTCGGGAATAGGATCGCAAGTCCACCACCATGAGGAATATCATAAACAGCGGATACGGCATGTTCAATATTATGTGTAGCCCAATCCCCACTATATCCCATGTTTAACATTTTATTTAGTGCAAGCGTTCCATTAAGCATAATGGTTGCTCTGTAATCATAATTTTCTAAGTCATTAATTAGTTTTGGCGCCGTTTCAATGACCGTCTTTAGTATAGACTCACACCATCTATCTTGGGTTAATGTGTTAGGTTCATGATGGAAATAATGTTCCAACACATGTGACATCATATCCACCATTCCATACACCGTTTGATCCTTTGGCAGTGAATATGTATAAACTGGATCTAATATTGAAAACTTTGGAAACACCGCAGCGCTTCCCCATCCATATTTTTCATTCGTTTCCCAATTTGTAATGACAGATCCTGAATTCATTTCTGAACCTGTCGCAGCTATTGTTAAAACTGTTCCTAAAGGTAGAGCGTCAGTAGCCACTGCTTTTCGAGACATAAAATCCCATACATCACCATCATATTTTACGCCCACTGCAATTGCTTTTGTACAGTCAATAACACTTCCACCGCCCACAGCGAGCAAAAACTCAATGCCTTCCTTACGGCAAATTTCGATTCCTTTTCTGACTGTAGACAAACGAGGATTGGGTTCTACTCCAGAAAACTCGTGTACCTCTGCCCCTATTTCATTTAATTGGTCAATGACTTGGTCGTACAAACCATTTCTCTTGATACTACCGCCACCATATATAAGCAATACTTTTTTTCCGTACTGGGGTATTTCAGTTTTAAGTTCTTGTACCTGACCTTTACCAAAGATAAGCTTAGTTGGGTTGTAATATGTAAAGTTTTCCAAAATTATCGCCTCCTGTAAAAAATTATGGCAATGTTACAACATGTTGTAAAGCAGTTTGCTCTTAACATTATCTTCTATTTTTCTTTATATATGTAAAAAAAGAGGCTATTCAGTGAATGCCTCTTTTTCTGGTTCTTAGTTAAAATTCGATTGTTCAATCCACTCTTCAAGCTTATCCTTTAAAGTGTTGAAACCTTGAGGGCTTTCAGCATTTGCTGGTTGTGCTTGTGCTGGACGTTTTTTTGGCTTAGCAGTTCTTTGTGCCGGCTTTTCTGGTGCTTCCTCAGTTGCACGAATTGATAGACCGATTTTTCCTGCTCCTTCATCAATAGATAAAATCTTTACATTTACTTCATCGCCAACTTTAACATGTTCGTTAATATCTTTAACAAAACCATGAGTTACTTCTGAAATATGAACTAAACCTTGTGTATTTTCGTCTAAAGCAACAAATGCTCCATAAGGTTGAATTCCTGTAATCTTACCCTTAACAACACTTCCTACTTCGAATTTTTCTGTCATGCTACCCAACTCCTAAAACTTTAGTTTACATACCTTTTATATACGCAATAAATAATTATAACACAGAATGGCCATTTATTCAAAAAAAGAACCTTTTCGCTTTTAGAGTTACCATTTCGAGATGAAATTATGAAAGAGGTAATATTTATCATTTCGATAATAGCGGGATCTGTGCGGTGTTTAAAATAGGTGATTATTGGAGATACTACTTTCAAAGGCTTTCTAGTATTCCCCTTTTGTATGTAGAGGCTGGGACATTAACTAGCTTCGAATAATGAAAAAGGTGAGTTTGAGCACGCTCAAACTCACCTTTTTCTATTTTTCGTGTAAATTCTCCTATTACCTTAGTTGTTGGCAGTGAATTTTCTTAAATTCACTGCCATTAAAGCTAGACCCATTTCGTTCTCCACCTTCGATTTTCCTCGAACAGAAAATCGGGAGAAACGCAAATTAGCTTTCAAGAATCCAAAAACTGGTTCCACATCGATTTTGCGTTTTCGATAGAGGGCACTCGTTTTCTCTTCTGAAAGCTTCGCTCTTACGTATTCTTTTTGCTGTTCCCACTTTTCATTCACCATTAGTTTTCGATTGTTACCTTCTTTGGCTTTTGTACATGATAAGCGGAATGGGCATCCCGAACAGTCTTCGCACTCATAGATTTTGAACTTCCGTTCAAAGCCTGTACGGTCAGTGCGAATAGAATGATATTGAAACTCAAGACGTTTATGATTAGGGCATGTATATGTATCTGTTTCTTCATCATACTGCCAATTGTCAGGGTTAAATATGTTTTGTTTAAACTTTTTGTTTTGTTCCTTCAAATACAGGTTATAAGTGATAAGCGCTTCTCGTTTTCTATTGGAAAGGATATCATTATAGTTTTGTTCACTACCATAACCTGCATCTGCGACAATGTGTTTCGGTAACTCGAAATAATGCTGCTCGATTTCATCTAGAAATGGAATTAACGTACGTGTATCTGTTGGATTAGAAAACAAACTATAAGCAAGAGTGTATTGACCTTCCGTTGCGATTTGTACATTGTAACCAGCTTTCAACTGTCCATTTCTCATATAATCTTCTTTCATTCGCATAAATGTCGCATCAGGATCCGTTTTAGAATAGCTATTACGTGTGCCAAAGATTTCTAAGTCTTCTTGGTATTTCTGTTTACGTAAGACAAAATCAATCAATTGCTTACGTACTTGTTTCGGATATTTGCGTTCGCTTCTTAAAGCTTTTCGTTCTGAAACATCTGATGTAACTTCAATTTGTTTATCATACTCGGTTACGACTTCGTCTACTTTTTGAACCAATTGAGTGAGCTCTTCCAACGATAACTGTTCGGTGTTTTCGCGTTCAATTTCAGGTATGATTTCGTTCTTAAGTAGCTCGTTGTATAGCTGGTTTGACTTTTCAATTAAGCTTTCACTATATTTCTCAATGGATTTCTTCCAAACGAACGTAAATTTATTCGCATTCGCTTCAATCTTTGTACCATCAATAAAAATAGCTTCTTGATCAATAAGTTTTTCTTCAACTAATTGGCAACGGAATTGGACGAAACATTTGCGAATTAAATCTTTCACTTCTGATTGAACACGGAATCGGTTGATTGTGCGGTAGCTTGGTTCATACCCTTGAGCTAACCACATCATACGGATACTATCTTTTAATAGGGCTTCGATTTTGCGTCCAGAGAAGACAGATTGCGAGTAGGCACACAAGATAATTTTAAGCATCATGCGTGGATGATAAGCAGGACAACCCTCATTTCGAAGAAATGGTTCGAATGCTTCTTGCGGGATACTTTCAACTAAATGATGGACATGGAAGGCAATATCATTATTTTGTAATTTTACTTCTAAATCTAAAGGCAAAATTAATTGATTCATGTTATAATCTTTAAACATAAGGACACTTCTTTCTGTTTGGATTTTGTGTGGTAACTTAATTTTAACAAAGAATGTCCTTATTTTTTATTTAAAAATAATCAAAGCCTGTGAAATTTTACTCATAGTAAAAATTCACAGGCTTTTTCAGTTCAGAGGAGGGTTTTGTCCCAGCCCCATTTTTTTATACAGTTTTTTATAAAAGATTGTTGTTTTTCAAGAATCGGCCCATTCGTTTGACTGCTTCTTGGAGTTGCTCTAGTGAGGATGCATATGAGCAGCGAATAAACCCTTCACCACTTTCACCGAATACATTACCAGGGACAACTGCTACCCTTTCCTCCATTAGTAAACGATGCGCAAATTCCTCAGATGATAATCTTGTTGCTTTTATAGACGGAAATGCATAGAAAGCACCGCCTGGCATATGACAAGTTAGTCCAATTTCCTGTAACGAAGATACAAAAAAGTTTCTACGCTGACGATAGCTTTTTCTCATATATTCTACATCTGAATGTCCATTTCGAAGTGCTTCGATTGCTCCGTACTGAGCCATAGTCGAAGCACACATCATTGTATATTGATGAATTTTCAACATTGCTTCCGAAATTTCCCTTGGAGCAGCAGAATAACCTAAGCGCCATCCAGTCATAGCAAAACCCTTTGAAAATCCAGATACCAGGATTGTGCGCTCAAACATCCCAGGGATACTTGAAAAACTTGTATATTTGCCTTCGTAGGAAAGCTCAGCATAAATCTCATCTGAAATCACAAGTAGATCGTGCTTTTCCACAATTTTAGCAATTGCTTCAAGTTCTTCCTTCTTCAACATAGTTCCTGTTGGATTATTTGGAGAACAAATAATAATGGCCTTTGTACGTTCTGTTACTACTTTTTCTATTTCTTCTGGCTGTAGCTTAAATTCATTTTCAGGTCTAGTGTGTACAGGGATTGGAACTCCACCTGCAAGCGAAACGATTGGGCTGTACGCAACAAAGGTTGGTTCTACAATGATAACTTCATCACCTGGGTCGACAATTGCACGCAATGCCAAATCAATTGCTTGGCTTCCGCCAACCGTCACAATAACCTCATTTTCAGGAGTATATTTCACCCCAAATGACCTATGTAAATAAGCTGAAATTTCCTGTCGTAGTTCAAGAAGTCCTGCATTTCCAGTGTAAGATGTAATTCCTGACTCGATAGATTGGATGCTTGCTTCCCGAATTGACCAAGGTGTTACAAAATCAGGTTCACCCACACCCAACGAGATGACACCTTCCATCGTTACCGCTAAATCAAAGAATCGACGGATTCCGGAAGGTTGTAATTCTTGAACTTTTTTAGAAAGGTACTGAGAAGTCATGGTGTCACCACAATCCGTTTGTCATCTTCACCTTGATCAAAAATAGTTCCATCATGTTTGTATTTTTTCAAAATAAAATGTGTTGTAGTCGAAAGAACAGAATCAAGTGTTGAAAGCTTTTCAGATACGAAAGAACCAACTTCCGACATCGTTTTACCTTCAATTACCACAGATAAATCATATGCACCAGACATTAAATAAACCGATTTTACTTCTTTAAAATGATAGATGCGTTTAGCAATTTCATCAAAGCCTACACCCTTTTTCGGGGTTACCTTGACATCAATCATAGCTGTTACACCTTCATGACCTTCAACTTTCTTCCAGTCAACGATTGTGTTATACTCCACAATAATCTTTTGATCTTCAAGTTTTTGAATAATGCCATCGACTTCATCAACACTTTTGCCAACTAATTTTGCAATTGTTTCCACAGGAAGTCGTCCGTTGTTTTCAATTATCTCAAGTATTTCAATTTCATTTTCCTGTAACTGCATAATGGTCACTCCTAGTAATTTGAAATGAATTTTTGTCATTTATTATATCAGATAAATGAATAGTATATTGAATTATTTTATATTCATTCGAAATTTTATGAGTTTTTCTATCCCCTTAGGTAAAAATAGGGATAAATCAATAGTGTAGGATGTGGACGTTTATCAATGGATACGATACAAATTAAAGGAGTAAATCTTCATTATGAGTTATACCAACATAATAAAAAGAAGCCCGTTCTTGTCATGTTGCACGGTTTTTTATCATCCTCATTTAGCTTTCGAAGACTGATTCCCTTTTTAGAGGAAGAGTATACCATCTTATCAATTGACCTTCCCCCTTTTGGGAAAAGTGAAAAATCGACTAGCTTTACATATTCCTATTCAAATATCGCGTATGTGGTATGTGACTTGATTCGGTCTTTTCATTTTTCAAAAGTGAATTTAGTTGGCCATTCGATGGGTGGACAAATATGTCTATACATTGCAAAGCAAGCACCTGATTTAGTAGATAAATTAATACTGTTGTGCAGTTCAGGCTATATGAAACGAATGCCAAAGTCTTTAATCTATTCTTCCTATCTTCCCTATTTTCATTTTATTGTAAAAAGGAAGCTAGCTAAGCAAGGGGTATTACATAATTTACGTAATGTCGTGCATAACCATGAGCTCATTGACCAAGAAATGATTGATGGATATACAGAGCCCTTTATGGATAACCGAATTTTTATGGGATTAACACGAATGATTCGCCATCGTGAGGGAGATTTACCGTCTGAGGAATTAAAAAAGATCAAGCATCCTGTCTTATTAATTTGGGGAGAAAAAGATCGAGTCGTTCCAATTTCTGTAGGAAAAAGGCTTCATCAGGACCTGCCTAATTCTAGTTTTGTTGCCATTAAGAATACAGGACATTTGGTTCCGGAAGAATGTCCTGAGAAGGTATCCGAATATATTTCACAGTTTATCTAGCTGTTCTAGGTCCAATCCCCTTTCATCACGTCTATGAAGGGGGGTTGGTGCGGCTTTTCCCACTCATTTCCTCTTCATCGCGTCTATGAAGGGGATTGGGTGCGGCTATTCGCACCCGAGTCCTCTTCATCACTCTATGAAGGGGATTGGGTACCTCTATTCCCACTCATTTCCTCCTCATCACGTCTATGAAGGGGATTGGGTGCGGCTTTTCCCACTCATTTCCTCTTCATCGCGTCTATGAAGGGGATTGGGTGCGGCTATTCGCACCCGAGTCCTCTTCATCACATCTATGAAGGGGATTGGGTACCTCTATTCCCACTCATTTCCTCTTCATCACATCTATGAAGGGGATTGGGTACCTCTATTCCCACTCATTTCCTCTTCATCACGTCTATGAAGGGGATTGGGTGCGGCTATTTCCACTCATTTCCTCTTCATTAGGTCTATGAAGGGGATTGAGCGCGGCAATCCCCACTCGTTTCCTCTTCATCGCGTCTATGAAGGGGGTTTGGTGCGGCTTTTCCCACTCATTTCCTCTTCATCACGTCTATGAAGGGGATTGGGTGCGGCAATCCCCACTCATTTCCTCTTCATCACATCTATGAAGAGGGTTGGGTGCGTCAATATTAGATTATTTCCTCTTCATCACGTCTATGAAGGGGATTTGTAACAAAAATTCCCGCTCCAGTCCTCTTCATCAAGTCCATGAAGGGGATTTGTAACAAAAGTTTCCGCTCCAGTCCTCTTCATCACGTCTATGAAGGGTAAACCGAGAGAGCCAATATTCCTCCTCGTCCAAATCAGCAATGACCCGTACAAAACGAATTTAATAAACAAAAAAGATGGGTTGCCCCAACTTTTTTACAGTTCGCACGTTGCATTATTTAAAATGGCTAAGAGTTTCACAGCCATTTTCTCACACTCTTTTAGCGGGATGACTTCCTCAAAAGAGAATTCAAAAATAGACTGTATTTTTCTTGCTAATTTACTTGGATTATCAAATTGATGGGCTGCCTGTATAACATCCACCGCTTCTGTTTCATAGGAACCGACTCCATAACCTAGTGGATCCCATTCTTGCAGCACAATCATAATTTGTAAATTGGCCTGTTGATTTTCCATAGAATCACCTAAAATTACTTCGTGAGATTGTTTTTGTCATGTTTTATTAATTGCTTCTCTAGTTCCTCAGCTTTCGCTTGTTCTTTTTTCGAATGCTTGATAAATAAACGGAACACAATAAACGCAACAATTAAGCAAATAACAGTGGTTATTGCAGCTGGAATATATTCTGTTTTATCCTCAGGGAAATATAGAAACAGGTTTAATACTGGTAAAAGCAGCATTCCTACACACCTTTCAACCTAGAATGATAGCTTTTTACATTATAACACAAACCTAAGACGTGTTATAAGATGCTTGTTCGAATGACGTCGGTTATAATGGATAGAGTTATAAATATGCAGAAGGAGTGATTTGAAATGTCTGATGAATTTAAAGTTGGTGACATTGTAACTGGAATTTATAAGACTGGAAAATATATTGGAGAAATTACAGCAATTAAGCCTGAGCATTATCTTGTAAAGGTAAAGGCTGTCTTAAAGCATCCAATGCAAGGGGACATTCATTCACCGAAGGATGTTCATGTTCCACTTTTTCAAGAACGGAGAGCACTTGCATTTAACGAGCAGACAAATGTTCCGAAAAAGATGGTACGTCATTACACAGAGGACGTTCCAGAATATAAATCCTCATTAAGAGAAGCAGTGGAAAAAGCAAAAAATGATTTAGAAGCTGAAGGAACAGAATGGGCACTGCGCAGTCTTGAAAACATGAACGTGTTGGAGAAAGATTATTTTAAATAAGTCATTCCAGTTGAATTTTGGGCTAATGACCATCAAATTTATTTATTGGCCGTAAATTTATTTTATCGGCCATATTTTTAGCTTATCGGCCATATTTTTAGCTTATCGGCCATAAATCACAATTATTGACCGCAAACATAGAAAACCTACGGATTAAGTTGTTCCGTAGGTTTTTCTTTTTTAGTAAACCCGCTTGGCTCCTACATAGTATTTGGACCAATACGTATTATCCATCGATACAACGTCTATTCCCTTTGAGGATGTGGCGGAAATAAATTTGTTATTCCCTACATAAAAGCCAACATGGGAGATTCGGCCTGTATCATTGACCGCAAAAAACACGAGGTCTCCCTGTTGTAAATTTGATTTAGAGACAGGCGAACCCATCGTATAATAGCCTGCTGAGGTGGTTCTTGGGATGTCAATTCCATGCCGTGCATGCATAAAAGAAACGAAACCAGAACAATCAAATCCTGCTGTTGTCGTTCCTCCCCACAGGTACGGAATTCCTACAAAGTTATAAGAGTCATTCACTAAATCTTGAAGCACCTGCTCACGATTTTGTGTTCCTTGTTCAGCTTGAGCAGTCCCACTCACATTTAAAACTTGTCCAATTGAAAGTGTATCTGTTGCCAGATTATTGATGCTTTTAAGCTCTGTCACACTAATATTATAAGTTCGAGAAATTCCATACAAAGTATCTCCTGCTTTTACAGTATATGTAGCACTTGCTACATTTTGCTGTGGGGCTTTCGCTGTAGTTCCTAGTTGTAATTTTTGTCCCACATATAGCATCGATGATGTTAAGTTATTATTTTTCATGATTTGGTCAACCGTTGTGTTAGCTCGCTGGGCTATCGAATACAAAGAATCCCCTGGTTGCACAGTATAAGTGTTGCCTTGTATTTGAGTAGTCTGAGGTGCAGTACCGATTACTTGTAGGGTTTGTCCCACATGGATGGTGTTTGAAGTTAGATTATTTAATTGCTTTATTTGATCAACACTCATGTTATAAGAATTAGCAATGGAGTAAAGTGTGTCTCCACGGGTTACCGTATACGTTGCTGTCTTTTGTGGAGGTTTGGCCTCACTAATTACAAGTGTTTGTCCTGGGTAGATCATATCACCAGTTAAATGGTTCAAATGTTTTACCTGGGACACGGTTAAATTGTATTGTTTTGCAATTCCATATAGTGTTTCACCGTTTGCAACCGTGTGTGTTGTTTGGGTACTTGCTTGGTTATTGCTCGCTGCTTCTACTTTAGAGGAATGGTGTCCTCCCACTAAAGTAATTGTAGCGATTACCATTGTCCCCATCATGACTTTTACGATATTCGGATTTAGGGTAGGGACTTTTTCTTTGAGGTACATTCGAATGCTTTCGTTTAGATGAAGCTTTTTTCCATGTTCCGGTATACCAATTTCACTTGAAAATTCCTCCAACTGGGGATCTATATATAAACATACAGTTTGTGGATTTTCTATTTTATGGCCAATAAACATAACGCATCCCTCCTTTTGAAATTAGGATATCCTAACGGGATGCGATTATTTTTCAAATCAATTGTAAAAATTCGACAGTGCTTTCAAATGATAAAAATAAAAACCAATTCACTTGATTAGCGAATTGGTTTTTTATAATGCAAACTTATTCAATACTTTCGAGAAATCCACTCGATCGCCGATAGTTGTTGGCTCGGGTCTGGCTAAATAGCGTTTATCATTTTCGACTAATTTGAATATATTAAAGGTTGTAAGTGCGTCATCGAGGGCACAATGATGTTTGCCTGTCCCTTCTTTGCCGTACTCTTGAACCGCCTTCCAAAGACCTGTCTGATTTTGGTCCCCAAAAAAGCGTTTATATTCCATGGACAAGTCCCTTTGTTTTCCTTTAAAAGGAAAAGGAATTCCAGCCCGTTGAGAATTATGGCGCAATACCTTCATATCCATATTTCCCCATGTGATGATGGTGCTAGATGAATGATTTTCATACCCTGCGAGCTTATTAACCAACTCCTGAAACGTGATACCATGATCGACTTGCTCTTGAGAAATGTTTAAAAAGGATTTACATCGTTCTGTTAATGTAGGAAATTTTATTGGTTTCACATATGATGAGTATTGTTCGATTATTTTTTGGTTTCTCACGCAAACAAGGCCAACTTCAATAATCTCGGGATAAAATCCTTGTGGGTTGTTTTTTTTCTCTGGCATAGTAAATTCAAAATCAATAAACAAGTATTGATGCTGATTATCCACTCCTTAACCTCCTTTGTCATATCAGTCTATTAATATGAAATACTACCTTTACAATACAAAACCGACGAACATCTTTTAAATATTATAGCACGGTTTACTGCATTTTTCAGAATATATTTATAATATATATGCTATTTCTCCTTAACTATATTCAAACGGGCTTTGGGCCCGTTTGAATATAATTATAGCCTCCGGCGGATGCCATGATTTTTCAGAGGAAATTTTCGAACTTAAGATCAAAGACTAAGAACGCCACTTCCTGTGGGAACGTCTTTGTGACCCACATCCTGTGGGCCTAAAAAATCAGGCGCAAATACGGCAAGGCGTATTTGATTAAGTAACAATAATATTCTATAATATTTAGTAAGTCGAAATATTCGAGTTAAGAAGGTGTTTCCGATTCAAACAGCAAAGCGAAATCTTTTGATCATGTGGTTTGCAAATTTCTTTGTTGCTGCAAGTGCTACAATGATAATGCCATTTCTCTCTTTATACATCGAAACATTTGGTGATTATTCAGATAGCTTTGTACAACGGTGGGCTGGATTAGTTTTTGCAGCAACCTTTGTTACGGCTTTTTTTATTTCACCGATATGGGGACGTTTTGGTGATCGAAATGGCTATAAAAAAATTCTTATCATTACAGGCATTGGTATTGCCATTAGTATTTTTTTAATGGGCTATGTGCACTCTGTAAAGCAATTATTTTTCTTAAGACTCTTCATGGGTGCTGTGACAGGTTTTATTCCAACCTCCCTTGCCCTCATTTCTGCACAAACTCCTAAAGAAATTGCCGGAAAAACGTTAGGAACACTTCAAATGGGAAATGTGTCAGGCGCATTATTCGGCCCTTTATTAGGTGGATTGCTTGCAGATGCAGTCGGTTTCCAATATACCTTTGTCCTTACTGCAATCGTCATTTTAGGGGCAGTCGGACTCGTTGCTATTGGTATTAAAGAGGTACGGACCAATGAAACAAGTACTACTGCAAAAAAGTATACACGCAAAGAGGTTTTAATCCATATTCTCAGACATCCTGTTTTACTAACCATTATGCTTATCTCAACACTCATCCAGGTCGCTAATTTTAGTATTCAGCCCTTACTTGCATTATATGTCACGCATTTAACAGACAGTAGTAATATTGTGTTTTTAGCTGGAATGGCATTTTCCGCGACCGGTTTTGGAAATTTATTATTCACGAGACAATGGGGTAAAGTCGGTGACCGCATTGGCCATGAAAAAATCTTAACATTCCTCTTGCTTGCGTCCTCGATAATGTTTATTCCGCAAGGACTCGTAACCGAATTATGGCAGCTTGTGGTTTGCCGATTTTTATTTGGTATGGCGGTTGGAGGGCTCATTCCTTGCATGACTGCGTATATCCGTCAGGTTGCACCACTTTCTATGCAAGGCGAAGTTCAGGGCTATAATGTAAGTTTTCGGTTTTTAGGTAATGTTATCGGTCCGATCTCTGGTGGAATTCTTAGTGGATTTTTCGGAATTTCTACTGTCTTTTTCGTAACAAGTGGCCTTTTTTTAACCGGTGCTATAATCTTATGGCTAAGTGTTGTTCGGCATTCTCAAAAATCAACTCAACAAGCTGCTTAAACAGATGGCGATTGCCATCTGTTTTAATTTTATCCGTGGGTGTAAGCCTTCGGTGGATGCAACAATTTTTCTAAGGGAATTTTTCTAGCGGCTCGAAAAAAATCGGGCGCAAATACGCCAAGGCGCATTTGATTATATATAATAAAAGTATAACTTTTTGAGAGAGTGTTAGTTTATGAGAAGACAAACAGGATACATTATCACTTTTTTTCTTTTTCTATTGTTTTTGTTTGTGCTATTTCAATTGACTGGAGAATTAAAAGTTGCAAAAAGTTTTCCAGCTGTGCTGGATGAAAAAATCCCAATTAATGAAGTAGTATTACCGCAAACAAGTTACATAACTGATCGAACAGGAAATGTTATTTCAGAGATTCACCATAGTGAGAATCGGCTCACTCTCACTAAGGACGAGATTCCGCAAATTGTGAAGGAATTGTTTATTACTATTGAAGATCAGCATTTTTATGAGCATTTAGGCTTTGATATATCCGGAATAAGCAGGGCTGCTCTTGTTAACTTACAAAATGATTCTATTGACCAAGGTGGAAGTACACTTACGCAGCAGCTAGCAAGAAATCTCTATTTAACCAACGAAAAAACCTATAACCGAAAGTTAAGTGAGCTTTTGTATTCGTACCAACTTGAGCGGAACCTTTCTAAAGAAGAAATAATAACATTGTACATAAATGCAATATATTTTCAAAATGGGGCATATGGGATTGAAACTGCTTCTCAGCTTTATTTTAATCAATCCATCAAAGATGTTTCACTTGCGAAAATTGCCTTTTTATGTGCCATACCAAATAATCCCTCACTTTATAATCCAGTTACGCATTTTTCAAATACAAAAGAAAGACAAGAGCGAATTTTACTTAACTTAGTCGATGCAGGCAAAATCACAAAAGAGGAATATGAAAAAGCCATACATGAACCAATCGAACTTACAAAAAAGGAGAACATGATCGACCGGTATCCTGATTATACAACCTATATTTATCAAGAATTTGAGGAATTAATTGCTGAAAAAGAAGGATTTAATCAAAAAATAAATTCAATATCTTCAATTACTGAAAAAGAAAAACTGCAGAAAGAATTAGATACTAAGGTAGCAGAAATTCTTAAATCTGGGATCATCATCGAAACAGCATTGAATCCTACAATACAGGAAGCCGCTATCCATTCCGTAAAACGATATTTACCAAACGCAAACGTTCAAGGTGCTGCTGCAGTTATCGAACATAGCAGGAATCAACTTGTCGCGATTGTTGGGGGGAAAAATTACGAAAAGTTTTCCTTTCACCGTGCATACCAAGCATTCCGTCAACCTGGCTCAGCGATTAAACCATTGCTTGTTTATGCACCTTATCTTGATCAAACCGGTTCCTCTATCTCACAGACTATTAATGCAAACAATTATTGCAAGAACGGATATTGCCCGCGAAATTATGGCGGTGGCCAGTATGGAAATGTTAGTTTACAAACGGCTTTCAAGTATTCCTATAATACCCCTGCCGTTCGACTGTTTGAAAAGGTTGGGGTTGAGAATGGTTTCAAGTATTTAGATAAACTTAACTTTTCAAAGGTGGTAAAAGAAGACCACCATTTACCCGCGGCCATTGGCGGTTTTACATACGGAATGTCCCCTTTAGAAATGACAAATGCATTTGCAACATTTGCAAATAATGGTGAATTTATTCAAGCTCGTGGAATTACGAGGGTAACTGATTTACAAGGAAAGATCCTATATGAATGGAAGGAACAACCTTCACCGGTTTGGAGTCCTTCAGCTAATCAAAAGGTAAAGTCATTACTTGCGGACGTAGTAAAATCTGGAACAGCTAAAGAAGCGAATTTTTCAAGTGATTATATTGGTGGGAAAACAGGAACCACAAATGATGTAAAAGATCTATGGTTTGTCGGATTAACCGAAAAATACACAGCTGGTGTATGGGTTGGGCATGATCAAAACAAAAGCATTTACTATATGGAATCAAGCAAACCGCAAATTTATATATGGAAGGATATTATGAAGGCGAGCCAATAATTGGCTCGCTTTTTTAGATTGGTAAGCTAGCGATAATACTGTTGTATAACCGTATACATACATAGGTTACCGTCATAAAAAACGTGAACCAGCTTAGTGTATGAAAAAAGACTAATCCAATTAATCCACCGAAAGTTAAGGTGTCCTGAATTTTATAGACGAAAAAAATAAAATATCCAAGAGTTGCAAGTAACAGGACAATGACGATGCCATAAAAGGACTGGACAAAAGCAAGTGAAACCGTACCTCCAAAAAGATAGAAGAAGGAACCTACTCGGATTTTTGGTAAACTCTCTCCATTACTGTCCCTCGTGAAAAACAAAAGAGAAAGTTCAAGCAATGTATTCGAGATTAATTTTAAAGCGGCAAATATCATGAAATAAATCAGGAAAAACACAAAAAAAATCGCAAAATTAATCCAGGTTGGGGAGAAAAAGTCCTGCATGCCACGGTAAATACCAATTTGCTTAAGTAGCTCTAATGTATTCAATTCCGTCAAAATCGCAAAAGAGACACTAAAAAGGATAATAGAAATAAGCGGAAAGTAACTCGTAAAATATGTATTCTTCATTTTCAATTCCTCATATCAATACTTCACTGTGTTGTTCTTTTCGATTTTAGTGGTAAATCTCTTTTTTGTAAATACATATAGAGTAAGGACTACTATTCTGAGAAAAGAGGGGTTAGATGAAAAAAGGGTTATTATTTTTAATACTTATCTGTTGTTTTGCTTTTTTCACCTTCTTAAGTACGGCAGGTGCTTCTGGTGAATCAGATTTCACAAAAGCGGTTAATGAGAAATTGAAGGAAATAAATTATTATGCGGAAGGTTCTGCTGATGTGATTAATACCATTACAAAGGAAGCAGAAATTACAAAAGTCATCACCGCGGATGATCCAAGCACAGAGAAAAATGAAGAAGAAATTGATACGTATAAAGCAAATGTTGTCGTAGGGCACGTAGCATATAAATTAAAACGCGATAGCATTTTTTATATTCAAAAACATGAATTCTTTTATTATGATACAGAAAACCAAGAATTCCTAATGCTTTCAAATTTCCCTGATGATCAAGAAATCGCTGCACTATACGATGATTATATGAATGCTGGTTATGAAGCTGGTATTTCATTAACCTCGAAATTATTATTTAGTTTATTTATTCTCTTGGCTCTTCTTGGATGTCCTATCTTAATTATGATGTTCCATAATAAGGCTATTCCGGTTCCAATGGTAAGAAATAACAGTACGTTTTAGGATGAGATGCTTTTTGTCCCATCCTTTTTTTATTTTCGATGTTCAATCCGAATGTATTCACGGGGTTTGAACTTTGGATAGACCGTGGTTTCCTCAGTTTGTGTAGAATCAACTGTTTGTATTTGAAATTGCTGCTGGCTATCGATTTGTTCTTCTACGATATATTCTCTCTTCGTTTGGTCGTGAATCACCCACGCTATAGTAAACAAGAAGGCAAAAATCGCAATTGCCACAATTCCTTTTTTTACATTCACAAAACTCACCTCTTGCTACTAGCATTTATTATAAAAAGAGGTTTTATACAAACTTTTTAAAAAAAATGAGACATGGGTTAAACCCATGTCCCTCTTTCATTAACATTTAATTGTTAGAAGCCTACACTTTTTTTGGTTTCAATTTGGTTTCCATCCGTTTCTGTTTTCATCAAGAGCTTGATAAGTGGAGGCGTTACCAGTGTTGTCGCGATTACGACAATAATCGCTGAACTGAAGAGATCATTTGAAATGATGCCTCTTTCAATACCAATCATCGCAATGATTAATCCCACTTCACCACGGGCAACCATTCCTGCCCCAATACCGAATGAGCTTGATGTACTAAACTTAGCGACTTTAGCCCCTAATGCACCACCTAGAACTTTACCTACGATTGCAACAAGAGCTAATAGAATGCTAAACCAGAGGATTTCTGGGTTAACTTCTCTAAAGTTTGCAACCAGTCCAATGTTCACAAAGAAAAGTGGTACAAAAAATGGATAACTGAAGGTTTCCACTTTATGTGTCATTTCCTCACTTTGCGGTGTTAAGCTAAGCATTAGACCACAAACATAGGAACCAACGATTCCTGCAACTCCAAAGACCTCTCCCATATATGCGAATAACAACGCAACAATTACAGCAAATGATAGCACAGTTTGTGAAACGTTAAAGCGTTGGAAAACTTTTAATAATTTTGGTAATACAAAATAACCGATTGCAATTGCTAGGACAAAGAAGAGGGCGATTTTAACAAGTAATATTAAAATAGAACTGATTCCGCCTGCACCTGCTGCACCACCGGCCATTAATCCTAAAACGGCTGATAAGATAATAATACCTAAAACATCATCAAGGACAGCTGCACCTAAGATGGTAACCCCTTCTCTTGATTTTAACTTACCTAATTCCCGTAATGTCTGAACAGAAATACTTACACTCGTCGCAACCAATAAGACACCCATATAGATAGCTACGGTTGTATCAAATCCAAAAGCAATCGATAATCCCATTCCACCTAAGAATGGTAAAATGACCCCTCCGATAGCTACGGATGTAGATGCAAATGCATTTTTCTTAAATTCTTTCAGGTCTGTCTCAAGCCCCGCTAAAAACATTAATAGAATTACCCCAACCTCAGCCAATTCACTAATTAATTCATTCGGGTGGATGATTCCTAATAAGGAAGGACCTAGTATAATTCCGACTAATAGTTTTCCAAAAACAGAAGGTTGTCCGATTTTGGTACTGAGATGCCCTACCAATTTTACTGCAAAAACGATGATTGCCAATTCAAATAAAAAATAAAAACCACTAGCTTCCTGAACGGAAGTAACAATAGAATCCCAGATATTCATAAAATTATATAGTTAAGGCAAAACCTTAACCTCCTCCTTTCACACTGTACTTTATTACACTACTAACATATCACAAAATTCTATCTAAATGCTAGAATCTAAATATAGGACATAAGTTTGATAGCATACAAGCTTTCTCAAGTTAACTTGAAACAATAATATTTTCTAAAAAAGAACTATAAGCACTATTTTTACTATCATTTTAAAAACTTTTTTCAGTCAAAAAATACGTGTTCCTACATATTTAATAACAACTGAAATTCTTGGTAACACTAGGAATTGCAAGGCATGCAAGTTCTCACTAATTGTTATATACTCTAAAAAAGAATAGGTTAAGGGGGTACTGTTTTGTCACTTTTACATTTGGCCATATTATCTCCATTTATATTGGCTATCTTTATTCCTTTTTTACGCAAATATTTGCGAGGGATTCATACAGGTTGGTTTGTACTAATTCTACCTGTACTACTATTTTCTTATTTCTTTCCATTTATGAAGGATACGATGAATGGAAATCCGATCATTCGTACTGCGGAGTGGATACCTTCCATTGGTGTAAATTTCACTGCGTACATTGATGGTTTAGGACTCTTGTTTGCCTTACTGATTACAGGTATTGGTGCATTAGTTGTCCTCTACTCTATCTACTACTTATCAAAGGAAAAAGAATCCCTACATAACTTTTATGTGTACCTGCTCTGTTTTATGGGAGCTATGCTTGGGGTTGTCCTCTCAGATAATGTGATTATGCTTTATACGTTTTGGGAGTTAACAAGCCTATCTTCTTTTTTACTAATTGGATACTGGCATAATCGGGAAAAGTCTAGGTATGGTGCACAAAAATCGATGTTAATCACCGTGTTCGGTGGTTTATCCATGCTAGCTGGATTTGTTTTACTATCACTCATGACGAATACATTCAGTATTCGTGAAATGATTGCTCAAGTGGACACATTACCATCAAATCCACTATTCATTCCGGCGATGCTATTAATATTACTAGGTGCTTTTACAAAATCAGCTCAATTTCCATTCCATATTTGGTTACCGGATGCAATGGAAGCACCAACTCCTGTTAGTGCGTATCTACACTCAGCGACAATGGTAAAAGCAGGTATATATTTAGTTGCGCGCTTAAGTCCTATTTTTGCTGGATCAAGTGAATGGTTTTGGATTATATCAACCTTCGGAATCATTACCTTGTTCTGGGGCTCCTTTAGTGCGGTTAAACAAACAGATTTAAAAGGTATTCTTGCATTTTCAACAGTAAGTCAACTGGGGATGATTATGTCCCTACTAGGAATTGGTTCAGCTGCTCTTCATTATGATCATCTTGATACCAATATTTATTTGGCTGCAATAGTAGCCGCTATTTTCCACTTAATAAACCACGCGACATTCAAAGGAAGTTTGTTCATGGTTGTAGGTATTGTCGACCATGAAACCGGTACTCGTGATATTCGCAAACTTGGTGGATTAATGACCGTAATGCCAATTACATTCACATTGGCTGTAATTGGTGCATTTTCAATGGCAGGTCTACCACCATTTAATGGTTTCTTAAGTAAAGAAGCATTCTTTACAGCAATTGTAAATGCAACAACACTTGATAGTTTCAATATGGAAACATTAGGTATTCTTTTCCCTATCATTGGTTGGGTTGCCAGTGTTTTCACGTTCATTTACAGTATGATCCTTGTCTTTAAAACCTTTACTGGAAAGGCTCAGTTTGAAAAGCTAGATAAAAAACCACATGAAGCACCAATTGGGATGTTAATTTCACCAATTATCCTAGCTTCACTTGTTATCATTTTCGGTTTATTTTCAAACATTCTGGCTCCAAGTTTAATTGAACCAGCTGTGACATCCATCGTTCCAAGCTTACTTGTTGGCGATTCAACCTATCATGTTCATTTTGAATATTTCCACGGATGGAATGCACCGCTCTTTATGTCAATTGGAGTTGTTGTATTAGGAACTCTTATGTTTCTCTCGCTTGCAAAATGGACAGGCATTTATAATGTCTTTTCCAAGCGTTTAACTTTAAACAATCTTTATGACAATGGGATTATTGGAATGGAGAGGTCTGCATCAAAGATAAATCGCTTCTATATGACTGGAGTTATTCGTGACTATTTAGTGATTATGTTTGCGTTCTTTATCTTAGCAATTGGAAGTGCGCTTATTATTAAAAATGCATTTGCTTTTGATTTAACACATGTTGCGCCAGTTCGACTTTTTGAAGCTGTGCTAGCATTTGTTCTGGTAGGTGGCGTTGCGACAACTGTTTTCGCAAAATCAAGGCTTACGGCAATTATCGCACTTGGTGCAGTGGGGTATTCAGTTTCGTTATTCTTTGTGCTATTCCGAGCACCTGATTTAGCATTGACTCAACTCGTAATTGAAACAGTGTCAGTCTCATTATTCCTTTTGTGTTTCTATCACTTACCAAAGCTACACAAAAAAGAAAAACCAATGCGTTTTCGTCTTACAAACCTAATTATTTCATTAGGGGTTGGAACCATTGTCACTTTGCTTGCAATTTCCGCAAATAGCACAAGATTGATTGATTCCATCTCAAGTTATTTTGTAGAAAATAGTTATAAAAAAGGCGGAGGTACAAATATAGTTAACGTCATATTAGTAGACTTCCGTGGCTTTGATACATTGTTTGAAATTACCGTGCTTGGTATTGCTGCACTAGGTATATTTACAATGATCAAATTACGTTTAACAAGGAGGAAAGAAGGATGAAAACAAATGATTTAATCCTACAAACAGCTACAAAAATAACTGTTTTCATTATTCTTGCCTATTCCTTGAATCTCTTTTTTGCAGGTCATAATACTCCAGGAGGAGGATTTATCGGTGGACTGATTTCTGCTGCAGCAATCGTCCTTCTCCTATTAGCATTCGATATGAAAACAGTAAAAAAAGCCTTGCCTTTTGACTTTAAAAAGGTTGCGGCTCTTGGGTTATTAATTGCAACTTTAACTGCAATGGGTTCATTCTTTTTCGATGTTCCCTTCTTATCCCATACATTTGGTTACTTTAATTTACCAATTTTCGGGAAAACAGAACTTGCCACTGCTGTATTATTCGATACCGGTGTTTATTTAGTTGTTGTAGGAGTAACCATGACCATTATCCAAACAATCGGGGAGGATGAATGATTAATGGAGATTTTAATGGCTATTGTTATCGGTATTTTATTTACGGCAGCGACATATTTGATGCTTTCAAAAAGTCTTATTCGTGTCATTATTGGGACAGGTTTGCTAAGTCATGGAGCCCATTTATTGATTTTAACAATGGGTGGGTTAAAGCATGGAGCTGCTCCTATTTTAGTAGAAGGTACGAAGGCATATGTTGATCCACTTCCACAAGCCCTTATCTTAACAGCGATCGTAATTAGCTTTGGAGTAACATCGTTTATTCTAGTACTCGCGTATCGCTCCTATCAAGAGCTTGGAACGGATAACATGGATAAATTAAGGGGAAATGATAGCGATGAATAATTTTGTAATCCTTCCAATATTGATTCCTCTCATGACGGGAATCATACTTATCTTTGTAAATAAATATACAAAAACATCAAGAGTTATCAGCTTAATCTCAACTGTACTAACTGTTATTGTGTCACTAAGCCTTGTTAATCAGGTCTATCATAATGGGATTCAAACTCTTAACCTCGGTGACTGGGACGCTCCTTTTGGAATTGTACTAGTAGCCGATATGCTTGCTTCATTACTAGTTACAACAGGCAGTATTGTAGTCTTAGCATGTACAATTTATTCATTCAAGAATATCGGGAAAGAAAGAGAAGCGTTCTTCTACTATGCGGCAGTACAATTCCTAATGGTTGGGGTACTAGGTGCATTCTTAACAGGAGATCTTTTCAACCTCTTCGTCTTTTTCGAGGTCATGCTAATGGCTTCTTATGTCCTAATTGTTCATGGTGGGACAAAGCCACAATTACGAGAATCCATTAAATACATCTTGGTAAACGTGATTTCATCTGCCCTTTTTGTTATTGCAGTTGCCTATTTATACGCAGTAACTGGAACAGTTAATATGGCAGATTTATCAACAAAAATTAGTCAACTTGGACAGCCAGGTATTGTGACTGTTATCTCAATCCTATTTTTAGTCGTGTTCGGATTAAAAGGTGCAATCTTCCCGCTATTTTTCTGGTTGCCTGGATCTTATAATGCTCCACCAACACCGATTACCGCTCTATTTGGAGCCTTATTAACAAAGGTTGGGGTATATTCAATCATTCGTACGTTTACAATTATTTTTTATCACGATACGGGTTTTACTCATACCTTAATCGGCATCCTTGCAGGTTTTACAATTCTAGTAGGAGTAATTGGAGCTGTTGCATACTGGGATGTTAAACAAATTATTATTTACAATATTTTAACCGCAGTAGGTGTGATTTTAGTAGGTGTTGCAACCTTAACACCGACATCACTTACTGGCTCGATTTATTATTTAATTCATGACATGATTATCAAAGCGGCCCTCTTCCTATTAGTTGGGGCGATGATTGTCATTACTGGAACAAGCAATTTGAAGAAAATGGGCGGTTTAATTAACCATCATCCATATTTAGGCTGGATGTTCTTCATTGCAACCATTTCACTTGCAGGTATTCCTCCATTTAGTGGTTTTATCGGCAAACTTCTAATTGTTAAAGGTAGCCTTGCTGCTGAGCATTATGCACTGGTTGCGGCAATTTTAATTTCAAGTCTTCTAGTCCTCTATTCGGTAATGAAAATCTTTATTAACGGTTTCTGGGGCGAAGCAAAGCTTAGGAAAGAAGAAGAAAAAGGAACAACAAAAGGACTGCTATTTCCGATCACTCTTCTACTTTCACTCTCAATTGCACTTGGATTTGGTGCTGAATGGTTCTATCCGTATATCTCGCAAGCAGCTCAAGATTTAACGGACCCATCCATCTATGTCCAAGCTGTCTTAAAGGAGTAGATATTATGTTGTTGCAATTAGTTTTAAATATATTTATTGCCGTGTCGTGGATGTTTATCTCGAATTCATATGACTTTGGGGCCTTTTTTGGCGGATATTTGATTGGTCTTTTTCTAATTTTTGTCTTACGTCGGTCCTTCGCACACCGATTTTATCTCAATAATGTGTGGGCAGTGATTAAACTAATCTTAATTTTCTTTAGAGAATTAATTCTATCAAATTATGCCATTATGAAGGTAGTTGTAAAGCCAAAGCTTGATATCAAACCTGGGATTTTTGCATTACCTATCGAAGTCGAAAAAGACTGGGAAATCATGGTACTCTCAAATTTAATTACACTTACTCCCGGTACTTTGGTAATGGATATTTCAGATGATAAAAAATTAATCTATGTTCACGCCATGGATTTACAAGATGTGGATGAGGCAATAGATTCAATTAAAAGCACATTTGAAAAAGCAATTATGGAGGTGAGCCGATAATGTTTGAGATTATACTTAATATTGCACTTGTCTGCTTATCGGTTTCAACGATTGCTTATTTATACCGTGTCATTAAGGGACCTTCGATTTCTGACAAGGTCATTGCACTCGATGCAATTGGAGTCAATTTAGTGGGAATTACGGCGATTATATCCGTCATTCTACGCTCAAATTCATTCCTTGAGGTCATCTTACTGATTGCGATTGTAGCCTTTGTTGGCACGGTAGCCTTTTCGAAGTTCCTTGAGAAAGGAGTCGTAATTGAACATGACCGAGACGCTTAAGATATTATTTGCAGTCATTATTTTGTTCGGAGCGCTTTTAAGCGTGTTAAGTGCGATAGGAATACTTCGTTTACCAGATGTGTACACAAGAAACCATGCAGTATCTAAAAGTGGGACATTAGGGGTTCTTTCAATATTACTTGGAACGTTTCTATACTTCTCGCTCATCGAAGGCTATATGAATGCGAGGTTGATTCTGGGATTCGTCTTTCTCTTTCTGACATCACCAGTTGCCGGACATTTAATTAGCCGTGCTGCCTATAATACAAAGGTTCCACTTTGGGAAAAAAGCTCTCAGGATGATTTAAAAGACAAGGTACATCATTCAAAAGAAAGAATTAGTCCATAAAGGAAAGCGAGGACTTGTAAAGTCCTCGCTTTTTCTGACTGCTAGGTTTGAGATTATGTGCTGTTTTCGGTAAATGCATGCTATTTTTTTTGCCCTCTATTCCTTCGTAATTGCGTTATTTCAACTGGGAATCGCGTTATCTTCAGATTCCCGCTTTATCACCGAAATGTCCCTAACCTAAAAAGTTCATTTTTTCAAATTGATAATCGCTGTGGTGCAGCGTGATACACAGATTAGGTTATCTTCTTCGTCCACTATTTTCACATCCCAAACCATTGTTGTTTTTCCTTTATGGAGGGATGTACCGATTGCTCTTACGATACCATCCCTTTTTGCACGAATATGGTTCGCATTAATTTCTAAACCTGCACAACCTTGTGTTTCTTTATCTACTAAATTGTATGTGCCTACACTTGCAACCGTTTCCGCTAACGCCACAGATGCCCCACCATGTAAAACACCAAAAGGCTGACGCGTCCGTTCATCAACAGGCATAGTCGCCGTCACTCGGTCAGGTGTCACCTCTTCAAGTGTAATCCCCAAAGCTTCAATTAACGAATTTTCTGTCACTCTTCTTCTCCTCATTTCTGTTTATTTACGAATTCCTGATAATGGGATCGAAAGAAGTTTGTCATCATCTTCTTTTGGATTCCCACGTCCGTCCGTGTTATTTGTAATGGTATAAAGGATATTATCTACTATGTATACATCCCTCATTCTGCTATTGATATCAAGGAACGTTTCAATTTTACCGGATGCAACATCGTAGCTTCTCACTTTTAATCCGCGTAACGTGGCAATATACAGCTTGCCATTTGCATAATCAATTCCAGAAGGTGCCCATGTTTCCTCGCCCGTATGATAAATTGGTGAAATCATACCAACCTCTGTCTCATCCCCTTCAATAACAGGCCATCCGTAGTTCTTCCCCGGTTCAATCAGATTAATCTCATCATGTGCACTTTGTCCATGTTCTGTACTGTATAATGTTCCTTCTTCATCCCATGCAAGCCCTTGTGGGTTCCGGTGACCATACGAATAGACATAAGAGTTAGGAATAGGGTTGTCTGTCGGGATAGAACCATCAAGGTTTATTCGGAGGATTTTGCCTGCAAGACTTGTTATGTCTTGGGAGTTTTCCGGAACTCCTGCATCACCTGCAGTAACATACAATTTTTGATCTGGGCCAATTTTAATTCGTCCCCCATTATGGATTCTTCCTCCGGGAATTCCTTCAAGTAAAATGCTTTTCTCTTCCCAGGTTGTATCGCTTCTTTCGACAAGGATTACGCGATTTAATATTTCCCCGTCCTCCATATATGTATGATACAAATATGCCTGTTTAGAATTCTCATAATCAGGTGCAAGCGTAAACCCAAGAAAACCTCCTTCCCCTTGGTGTACAATTTCTTTAAGAAGGTTTAGCCGTTGTGAAGTTATTTTACCTGTATCTTCTTCAATTTCCGACAACCTCCCTACACGTTCAGGTATGAGGAAGGTACCGTCTGTTATGGTTATCATCCATGGAATGGTAAGGTTTGTCGCAATAATAGTCGGGTTTGAAACAGTTTCCTTTATAGGTTCATCAAGGGGTTGTTTCTGTGAACAACCTGCTATTATTAAAAATACTAGTAATAAAGACAGCTTTTTCATTTTTTAGGACATCCTCTCAATGTGAAAGCTTACGTTGTTTTCTCGTCTTATTTAACTTAACCAACACAATTATTGCAAATGCTGCAACACCTATTCCAATAACAATATCATAATATTTAATAAAACCCTCTATGAACTCTTCACCTGCAAAATACCCTACTGAAAAAATGATGGACACCCATAAAAATATAGCTGTGTAAAGCGTAGTTGCAAATTTTAAAAAGGATAATTTACTAAAACCGAATAAGAACGGAAATAGAATACGAAAGCCTGGTACGAAGTAACAAAAAGCCAACGCAAACGTATTGTATTTTTCAATAAGAGATAATCCACGTGCAATTTTTTTTCTCATTTTGTTTTGTTTATTTAAGAGGACAACCATCGCATGTCCTGCAAAGCGACCAAAGATATAACTGGTAGTGACAGCTGTGAGAATGCCAGCATATGTAACTAAAAAGATCCTCCAAGGTACAAAAACATCCTCTGAAGCAAAAAATCCAATTGTTGAAACAATGACCTCATTAGGGATTGGAATGATAAAGGCCCCCACCCACAACCATAAATAAAGTCCTATATATCCGTGTTCCTGAATAATTGACACGATTTCATTTATATCCATCTTATCCCTGCCTTATCAGGTTGAAGTTACTAAATTGTAGATACTTACTTCTTTCTATTATAAGATTAAATGGATAATATTAGAAACCTTTTTAAATGGTTTAAGGAGAGAAAAATGTGAAAAAACCCATTGTGATCATAACCGGTGCTTCAGGTGGATTCGGACTCTTAACTTCAATCGAATTTCTAAAAAAAGGATACTTTGTTGTAGCAACAATGAGAGATTTAGAAAAGAAAAAAAACGTACTACATAAATTAAATGATTCTACTCTAGAAGAAAATCTTCTTTTTTGTCAGTTAGATGTGACGGATGCTACGTCCTTACATAATTTTAAGCGAACTTTAAATAAGCTAAAGGGAATTGATATCCTCTTGAACAATGCGGGATTTGCAACAGGTGGGTTTGTCGAGGAAATTTCACTGAATGAATACAAAGCTCAATTTGAAACAAACTTTTTTGGTCTAATCGAGGTTACAAAACTTATTCTTCCATTTATGAGAAATCAAGGATCGGGAAAAATCATCAATCTTAGTAGTATCAGTGGACAAATCGGATTTCCAGGTCTATCTCCTTATGTTGCCTCTAAATTCGCCTTAGAAGGCTGGTGTGAGTCATTACAACTAGAAGTAAGACCCTTTGGTATAGACGTTGCCCTAATTGAACCTGGTTCATTCGAAACCAATATTTGGAGCAGTGGAACAAAGATTGCGGAACAATCAATGCAACTCACGTCTCCATATCAATATATGATGAAAAAAATCGAAGCAAGACTTGAAAAAGGCCAAGCATCATACGGAGACCCGCATGTGGTTGCGCAATTCATTGTAAAGCTAGCCCAAAAGGAATCTTTGTCCAAACTTCGCTACCCTGTAGGAAAAGGAGTAAGAACCTCTATATTTCTTAAGAATGTTCTTCCTTGGACCATGTGGGAAAGGCTGGTGTTAAAGATGTTGGGCATTGAACGGAAGTAACAGAAGAACATAGGTAAAAAGCACCTTATCAAAAAATTAACATATATTGTAAGGGAATTTTGATAAGGGAGGTCTAGAATTGTACTATTATCCGTTTAACTATGGGCATCAAGGGCCACCAAGGACGGTTTTATATCCAGGTTATAATTCAAACATCACACACCATTCCGTGTTTCCTGACCCAAAGACGAATTATCCATCCCCATATTATCGAAAATTACCCGAGGTAGACCCGAGTTTATTTAAGGAATCCGCACAAGAAATGAGAATTCTAATGTTGGATGCAAGCAAAATGCTGGCTAAATTAGCTGGCTCAAAGGAGTTTGCGAAACAAGTAATGGCTGCTGCACAGGCATCAAATAGTAAGGAAGTAGTTCGCCTGTTAAAATCGACAGGAATTAAGTCAGATGTTAAGGCGACCTATAATCCAGATAGTTTAAATCTTAAATTAGAAGCTAGTGTAGGCGGCACTAAAGCCAGTGAGTTAACAATTGCATTAAGATGGCGTTAGTATGAATACCCTGCTGTGGAACGATGGTAAAAAATTGCCTATCGTTCTTTTTTATTTAAAGAATGAAAGTTATTCGGTTTAGGACATGATAAAATACGAGGAGGTAAAAAAACAATGAATGATAGAGATAGAGACATGTTTAGACTAAAACGAAGCAAGGAAGAACAGCTTGTTAATCAGCTTGATCCAGAGCTTGATCTTCGAAATATAAATTTCGCAACAGGCGAAAATGAATACTTAAATGAACGCTTCGACGATTTTTCCATCGACCACTAATGAATGACATGGAGGAAGTTAAATGGCTAATAAAGAACGTCTTAACGAAGAAGCAGCGGTAAACAACAACTTAACTTCATCTACGTATTCAAAGAGTAAATCCGCAAAGAAAAAGAAAAATGGGGCTAAGTAATTTGCCCCGTTTTAATTGGATTCAATTGAAAATTCTGTTAGTCTAATGTAAGCTTCCTCTTTGTCAAACGAAGAATACCATCGAAAATTAGCTTCATCCAAAATACGATAATGCTGGCTAATTACATTTTGTTGGAGACGAAACTTCCCCTCCCTCTGAAGATCTTTCCACCAAAGCTTTCCGCCTAGGGTACGTTCCTTAGCCCGGTCAATCCCGTTGCGACCAACGATTTCAATGACATCAACTGGATCTCCTCCTAACGTCGTTTGAATAATTTCACTATCCCGAAATAATGCGCAAACAGCGACAACACAAGTCCAACCTGCTTGAATTCTTCCTTTTTCAATTTGCACCAACGTCTTTTTTGAGATCCCCAAGATTTCTGCCATTTTATCTTGTGTATATCCTTTTTCAATCCTTATAAGCTTCATTTTTTCAGAAAGCAATTTCGTTAATTGTTCTTTATCCATGTTAATCACCTATTTCAAAAGTACTGCTACTTATTATAACAAACACAAAAGCCTTAGTGTAATTTTACACTAAGGCAGTATAGTAAGCAATATTTTCACCTTTTTTGGACTAATAAATTAACTTCAAACCACTTATAAAAATGATGACTCCTATTACCGTTTGCAATGGTTTCATAGGAACCTTTGCAGACAGGGTACTCCCAATGATTACACCTGGAATCGAACCGCAAAGTAAATTTGCAACTAATAGCAGGTCAACATTTCCAAAACCTAAGTGAAAAAAACCACTTACCGTGACTAATATAAACGCATGTGCGATATCCGTTCCAACTAACTCCGAAGCACGCAACTGATAAAATAACAACATGGCCAGGGCAAATAACGACCCGGAACCAACTGAGGTTAACCCTACTATAAAACCAAGGATGGCACCTAAAAGAATGGTTGCTTTTGCTTTATCCTCAATAGGTTTTATACTATAGGACCTGCTTTTAAAACGAGAACTGAACAAGGTTTTTATTACGGTCGCAACGGCAACCATCATAAGAACATATCCAAGTGCATGCTTTACGATTTCCCCTTGCAGGAGTTTATCTCCTCCAACAAAATGTAAAGTAGTCACCGCTAGAATTGCACTAGGAACACTTCCTATAGCCAAATATTTTACAAGCTTAAAATTAATTGTTTTCTGCCGAAAATGCTGTACAGATCCAAAAAATTTCGTAATTGAGTTATAAACAAAGTCTGTTCCAACTGCAATTAGTGGATTAATACCAATTAAGATCAAGAATGGGGTTAATAATGCCGCTCCACCAACACCTGTTAGTCCGACCAAAAAACCGACAAAAAGGCCCATTAATACAATTCCAATACTCATTTCCGACCGCTCCCAACATTTTCGGATATGGGCATTATATTTAAAAGACATCCCTTTTGACACTTTTTTATTACTTTGAACGGCAAAAAAATTTTTTAAATATAACAATTAGAGATGATTACTTGTCATTCTTTAAGATTATCTACATCTATTTTATCAACGTCATCTTAATCATATGACTTCACTTTCATTTGTTAACTTCTGTTTTTTTTTTTGTTGACATATAATGAATCTTGTTTTACGATTTTGTTAACTAAAATACACGGAGGTTAACACATAATGACAACACTATCAAAACCACGCATTCGAGCAATCGAAATTACATATGTTGGGATGTTTGCAGCACTTATGGCGATTGGTGCAAACATTACCTCAATGGTACCTTTTTTACAGGTTGCGGGTGTACCTTTAACAATGCAAACCTTTTTTGCCGTATTGGCTGGGCTTCTTCTCGGAAGTCGATTAGGCGCGATTTCTATGACTGTGTATATGTTAATTGGAATTGCTGGAGCACCTGTTTTTTCAGGGTTCGAAGCAGGGCTTGCTCCAATCATTGGCGGTACGGGTGGGTTTATATTTTCGTTCATTGCAACAGCTTATTTCTCAGGAAAGATCGTTGAGCATGCTAAGGGATATCCAACCTTAAAAACGTTCGTGATTGCTGCATTTGTTGGTTTGTTTATGAACTATTTCATTGGCACGAACTATATGTACTTTGCTTTCAATTTTTGGTTAGAGGTTAAAATGAGCTATGGAGCAGCTTGGGCTGTTATGGCTTGGTTTATTGTAAAGGACCTTGCTTTTACCATTTTCGCCGCACTTATTTCACCAAGAATTTATCGAGCAGTTTCTAGGAACTCTGTAAATCCGTCTTCAACAAATCTATGAAATTAAGTGAAATACCCCCACGAAAATTCGTGGGGGTAAGTTTTTATAAGACAATTGCAGCAATCCAGCCGAAAATAATGAGTGGAATATTATAGTGTAAAAATGTTGGAACACAAGTATCCCAAATATGATTATGCTGACCATCGACATTTAATCCAGCCGTTGGACCTAGCGTACTATCTGATGCGGGTGATCCAGCGTCTCCTAGAGCTGCCGCAGTTCCTACAAGAGCAATTGTCGCCATTGGACTAAATCCAACTTCAATACATAATGGAACAAAAATCGTTGCGATGATTGGTATCGTTGAAAATGATGAACCAATTCCTAAGGTAATCAAAAGACCTACAATTAACATCATTAAAGCAGCAAGTGATAAATTTCCACCGATAAGATCCGCAGATTGTGAAACCAGTGCCTCAACATGCCCTGTTTCTTTAATAACAGATGCAAACCCTGAAGCTGTGATCATAACAAATCCAATGAATGCCATCATTTTCATACCACTAGTTATGACTTCGTCAGCTTGACTTACTTTCATCGAGCCACTGAAATAAAGAACAGCTATTCCGGCTAATGCTCCAAAAATCATGCCATCCACATCAAATACTTGCGAAAGTGTTAACTGTATACCTAATGTAACAATCACGGCAAGTGTAGCAAAGCTAAGGCTCTTTTTAGTATAAGTTGTGTTTACTCCTGAACCTGACTCATTTGCAATTTCGATCGTTTTATATTGTTTTGGCTTACGATAGGAAAATAGAACTGCGATAAGTAAACCAACTACCATCCCTGCAGATGGAATCAACATGGCAATTGGGATATCTCGTTTTACTACTTCTAATCCACTTTCTTGCATATATTGCTGCAGAAGTCCGTGGAAAATCTCTCCAAATCCAACTGGTAGCGCAATGTATGGAGCTGTTAAACCAAAAGTAATAACGGTAGCGATAAGTCGACGATCAATTTCGAGTTCATTAAATACCTTTAATAAAGGTGGTATTAAAATAGGAATAAAAGCAATATGAACCGGTACTATGTTTTGTGATGAAATAGAAATTGCTAGAATAATTAAGATGATTAGTACCTTTGAATAGGTTTTCCGTTTGCTATCTCCTTGCTTCCCAACAAGTTTGATGGCAAGGTCTACCATCGCATCTGGTAATCCTGTTTTTGAAATAGCTACTGCAAAACTTCCAAGTAGTGCATAACTTAATGCGACTGTAGCATTTCCACCTAAGCCTTCTGTGAATGTAGATACTGTTGTTGCAATATCGAGACCACCTGTTAGTCCCCCAACAATTGCCCCTATAGCAAGAGCTACAACCACATTTATACGGAATAAGCTTAGAATTAGCATGACAAGAACTGCTATAACAACTGCATTCATGGTGAAAACTCCTTTTAGTATGGTTATTATTCTTCAAATACTTTAGTTTGCTAAATTGGTAGAGAATTAAAATACTAAACTAAAATACCATATGATATTAGAAATCGTCAATGGTTTTTTATAGGAGAAGTTGGTTATGATCCTGGTGGAACACTTTTTTGTTGATTGGGATTTCATAGGACGAAACTTATAAAAGCGGCTTGTGATATAAGGATGTTCCGATATATCGGGTTGCGATATAGGGATATATTTCGATAAATCAGGTTGTGATTATAGCATTAACATTTAAGTATTTTGCCGATATATCGTTTCATATATTGCGATATACCACATATCGGGTACCAATACACTATTAAGTAAGCAAGCGTATTGCGGTATGCTGATAGACCGATTAAACGGTTTCTATACACCACATATCGGGCTGCGATATAGAGATATATCATAAATCGGGCAATACGCCATTTCAGTTATCATATAGCGATATGATGATACGCATTCCTATTAAAAAGAAGCCTACCCGTTAGGTAGACTTCTCTGTCATTTATTCTTCTGTTTCTCCAAAACGCTCAACTAGGGTTGCGAGTGTACGGACCATAACCCCAGTTGCACCGGCTGGGCCAAGATTGTGAGCTGAAGTCGTCGTTGCTGTTCCTGCGATATCTAGATGTACCCATGGTGTATCTTCTGCGAATTCACCTATGAATGTACCAGCGAAAATTGCATGACCATCGCGACCAGGTGAATTATTTAAATCGGCAACCAGGCTTTTTCGAACACGCTTCTTATGATTTTCAGTGATCGGTAAACGCCAAATAGGTTCACCAGCTTCAATGGATGCTTCTAAAACCTCCTCAAAAAAGGCTTCGTTGTTTGTCATTGCACCCGTAATATCATTACCTAAAGCGACAATCACTCCTCCAGTTAATGTCGCAACATCTACTAAATAAGAGGCACCATGAAATTTCGCATAGGTGATGCCATCTGCTAATGCAAGTCGACCTTCTGCATCTGTATTTAAGATTTCAATTGTTTTACCATTCATAGAGGTTACTACATCATCTGGCTTGAATGCATCACCGCTAATCATATTATCGGTTGATGGGATGACAGCAACAACATTTTTTTCAGGTCTTAATTCCCCAATGACCTCCATAGCTCCTAAAACAGCTGCTGCTCCACCCATATCTGATTTCATGCCAACAATGCCGTCCTTTGGCTTGATGGAGTATCCACCTGTATCAAAGGTAATTCCTTTTCCAACTAGTGCAATGACATCTTCCCAGTTCTCTTTTCCTTGATATTTAAGGACGATCATTTTAGGAGGCTCTGCAGAACCTTTATTAACCGCTAAGAGTGCGCCCATCCCGAGCCTTTCCATATCCTCTTTTTCTAGTATTTCCACTTCAAATCCATATTTCTTTCCGAGCTCTGCTGCATAATTTGCTAAATCTGTAGCTGTTAACATATTACCTGGAAGATTTACTAGGGTTCTGGCAGAGTTTGTTCCCTGTCCATACGCATATCCGACAGTTATACTTGCCTTGATTTCTTCTGAATCGCTGCTAGAATAAACAACGACTTCTTCAATTTTCTTTTCTGGTTCATTTGACTTTTGCTTGTAATCTGCAAATTTATATGTAGACAATGCAAGGGCTTCTCCGAACGCATGGGCAACATCAAGTGCATCTAATTCCTCAGATACAAAGGAATCTAAGCTAACGGCAAAGCTTTCAACCTTTGTTTCTGAGATTATTTTAACAGCTTTTCCAAACGCCTCTCTGAGAGATTCAAGGGTTTGCTTTTCTTCTTTTCCTAGACCTAAAAAATAAACTCTTTTTATCGGTGTCTTCCCTAAAGTATGTACCTTTGAAACCTTATTTTGTTCTACACGAATGTCGCCTTCTTTTAACAGTTCTGTAATCTGTCCATCTAATAATAAATCTAATTCTTTTGTAAGACCTGTTGTCTTTTGGTTTTTCGCGAAAATACCGATTAGTAATGCTTCATTTGCTTCTATTGCTTTTGCTTCATTTTTAACGTTAAACACTGTTACACCTCCATTATATTTTACCTTTTTATTATAAACTTCGAGGCACTAAATTTCATCATCAATCCACCAGTTTAAAATTCATTTTGCAGGCTCAACCAAATTCTTTTATAATGATAAAAAGTAACTTTATATTAGATGAAATGTCAAAATTTTTTTAAACAAAAACAAAGTTAGAAAATGGATGTTAACGAGAGGAAGAAGTTTACATGGAGCTTTTTACAAATTTTCCACTTTGGGCTGCACTTGCTGCAATAGGATTTGCACAATTTGTTAAAGTCCCACTACATTTTTTTGTAACAAAAAAAGTTGATTGGTCGTTAGTTACAAGTACTGGTGGGATGCCCAGCTCCCATTCAGCAGCAGTTACTGCGTTAACAACCGGTATCGCCCTCGAACAAGGCGTAGATTCCCCTTTCTTCGCGATATCAACAGTATTTGCTGTCATTGTCATGTTTGATGCTTCTGGCGTTCGTAGACATGCTGGTGAACAGGCGACCGTTCTCAATCAGCTTGTTGCGGATTTCCAGAAATTTGCAGATGATGCAAAACTATGGCCTAAGCTTGATGAGGATAGTAAAAGAAAAGAATTAAAGGAGTTATTAGGTCACAAACCGATTGAGGTATTTTTTGGTGGATTAACTGGGGTCTTGTTAACTTTATTACTTCATATCCTTTAAAATACAAAATGGGCTAATCTTTATGATTAGCCTTTAACTTTTTTCACCTAAAATTTGTTGTCGAAATACTTGCATTGACTTATCCTCATTCATTGCAGCAATTTCTTCTTCAGATATTCTTCCGTCACCCATCTTGATGATATAAACATCAAGGGTTTTCTTCCCCCATTTTTTATAGACATCATCAACTGTATCATAGTACAAATCTATTTTATTTCCTTTGATAGCTCCGCCTTTGTCAGCGACTACTCCATACCCGTAGTCGGGTATAAATAGAATTGTTCCTATTGGAAACACATCTAAGTCCGCAGCAATGGTTGAATACAAATCACGTTTCACCTTAACACCTGAATAGGTAATCCCATAGGAAGGGTGTTTCGCATCCTTACCTGTTGATTCAACACCTGCCGTATATCCAGTCGCGACAACTGTTTGTGTTGGGTATTTTGAAAAATCAATCGCTTCTTCAATTGGTAATGTGGTTTCTAAGCCAGTGGCCGAGACCGCCTTATTTCCATTATTTATAAATAATAATTGTGATACCCATTCTACACTTTTAATTCCTACTGATTGCGATTTCTCTTGAAATTGGTTGCCTATCCAGTTTGTAAGGTCTTTCGTCTGCACTCCGGAAAAAGATTGGAACGTAGTAATTAGTGCTAATGCAAATAGGAATGTCATTGCACTTCTTCTTATCATTGTGTTTAAACGAAACACATTTTTCCACTCCTCTCACGACTCTATTTCTTTCCAATTTGGCAAAAAAATATTCGTTTATGAGTGGAAGATAATTGTAGAAAAAAATAAACGTAAAGATTTTATAACTAAATCCTTACGTTTCCTCTTGGAAATTCTCAATAGAAGTGACTACCTAAAACATTCTGTATCCTTTTTTTCGTAGGAGTTTTATGATTACTCCTGATAAAATTGCACCAGCAAGACCACTAAGTAAAATCGCAATATCTAGCGGAGCTAATGTCGTAATACTCTCTCCTAAAGAGCTAAATGCACTAGCCGGTGATGTAAAATAATCTAGAAAGGATACCTCTTGAATGATTGCCAAGGCAATTATTGGATAAATAATGGCCATAATCCACGACATACGTAATAGCATGTTAAGAATGAATCCTATTCCAAAAAATAAAACGAAAAATAATAACATCGAAATTAAAAATATCGGTAAAAAACTGAGTGACATGGCAACTCACCTCCATTACAAATGCGCAAGTTCCTTGATCAGCCGCGACAGCACAAGACGAACTGGCAAAAGGCGCACTGTTTGACCTAAATGACAGATTGGCTTGTGACCTAGAGGGCTAGGCACTTGTGCTGGACGAATAAGGACAAATCCCTTCCTAGTTTACTAAAGGTATGATTAATGAGTCAATTGATTTCACTTAGCAAAACGGACAATTATGTAAAAAAGGAATGCTAAGATAATAATCTGTACCCCTTGTAAAGGACATTTTAAAAAAAGCTAGGCTACTTTAAGAAGATGATCTCTGTATTGAACAGGGGTCATCTTTTTCATATTCCATTGATATCTGTAGTGATTGTAGTAGTGGATGGCAGCTTTCACTTCTTGCTTAAGTTCTTTTAAAGTTTCACATGATTTTATATCAGCCAGGTCCTTAAAATGACCAAAGAATGATTCCTGTGGGGCGTTGTCCCAACAGTTACCTCTCCTAGACATTGATTGTTCCAATTTGAATTTTTTCACCAGCTTTTGATAAACAGGGCTGGTATAGTGACCTCCCTGATCAGAATGTATATAAGCTCCTTTAGCCAGTTTGATTCTCCTGTTTTTCTTTAACTTCTTAAGTGTATCCGTAGCGATATCTAAAGTAATTCGATCAGAGACCTGATGAGCTAAGACTTCATTGGTGGAAGCGTCAATAATGGTTGATAAATAAGCTTTTTTACCTTTTCCGAAATATAGGTAGGTTATATCCGTAAGAAGGACCTTGTGTGGGATTCCTTGTTTGAATTCCCTGTTAAGTAAGTTCGGGACGACCTTGTGCTCCTGCGTAGCCTTAATGATGCGCTTGTAGGGGTTCGCTCTCCTAAAAGGGCTCTCAATCCCGTATTTCTTCATGATTCTTCTGATTCGCTTAAGATTGAAAACAACACTAAACTGACCTGCCAATACCATCTTAATTTGACGAGCCCCTTTCTTACGGTTCTTGAAATTGTATGCTTTTAAAACCAGGTCCCGAAGGGATTCATCCTTTTTCTCCCGATCCTTCCTTCTCTGAACTTGTTTAGCAGAAAAGTAGTTATAGTATCCCTGACGGGACACACCAGCTACTTTACAGAGGTGGGTTACCATCCTTGTTAGATTGTATTTCTCGATAACGGAATGAATAAGGTTAAATTTCTGGTCAGCTGACAATTTTATTTCTTCTTCATCCCCCTTTCTGCGAATCGTATCTTTTTTAATAGTTCATTCTCTGCTTTCAACAGGTTATTTTCGGCCTCTAACCTTGCATATTTTTCTTCAGTGGAAAGCTCTCTTTCCCTTGGTCTACCTGAGTTTCCTGATCTTGTATCACGAAGTCCTAGAATTCCGTGCTTACGATAAGCTTCTCGCCATCTTTTTCCAGAAGACTCAATCCGTTTCATACCTAATACCTCAGTATCGAACCCACAGTCCTCAAATATCTCTCTAGGAAACTTCCCCAGGTCATTTTGAGTTATAAAGTGCTCCTTAAACTCATCTGAATAGGTAATACCTTTGGGACTTACTGATTTTACATATGGATTTTTAGCTAGTAATTCGATCTCTTTTTCCGAGAATATTTTTTTACTCATACTATCTCTCCCGCACTATTTTTAATCTATTGTACATAAAAAGACCCTGTGCAGCAGACTTTTTTTAATGTGTCTACTACACAGGGTACAGTTTATAAAAGCATTCCTTTTTTATTATGTTAAATGAATTTTAATTTACCTTTTTTAAGAACAAGTGATGGTCCGCCTACGATTAATAGAGCACGGTTATCAATTACTTTCTTCATGAATGCTGCTTTTGAGCCCCAAATTTTTCTGCCAAATACTACACCGATTCCATCATGCTCACCAAGTGAACATACAGTTCCTTTGTTATCAAAGGTAAATTCACCAAGTTCTCCTTGTCCACGAACTAGTACCGCAATGTTTTTCGCAACTAATGCACCTTGTTGCATTGCGATTTGTGCAGTTGGAGGGTATGGACGATTGATTTCTTCATTAATAACAAGTGAGCTATCTCCAACAAAGAAAACATCTTCATGACCCGGTGCACGAAGGTCTTTTTCAACTTTCACACGACCACGCATTGCTTCAAAACCAGAAGCTTCTATTACGCTGTTTCCACGAATACCCGCTGCCCATACAACAGTTTTCGCTTTAATTTCTTCTGTTACGTCGTCTTTTCCAACGATGATTCCTTCAGGTGTACCTTCTTTAATCGCAGTTCCGATTTTGAATTCCACACCTTTTTTCTCCAAGTGGTTCACTGCATATTCAACTAATTCAGCATCAAATCCAGGTAATGCGGTTGGTGCAGCCTCCACACAAATAATCTTTACTTTATTTTGGTCAATATCGAATTCACGGCAAAGTTCAGGAACTCTATTAACAAGTTCTCCTAAGAACTCAATACCCGTAAATCCTGCTCCACCAACAACGATTGTTAGACGAGTATCGTCTTTTTCTTCTTCCGTGTTATATGTTGCGAATTGATATTCGATATGTTCTTTAATTTGACGAGCTGTATTTACATTTGAAATTGAAAATGCGTATTCTTTTAGGCCTTTAATTCCAAAAGTTTCGGATTCTCCACCAAGTGCTACAACTAAATAGTCATATTCAACCTGTGAATCGTCCTCAAGAATTACACGTTTGCCTTCACGATCAATCTTTGCTACAGAGCCTTTTACAAACTTAACCTTATGTCCGCTAATTACGTCTTCAATTTGGTAACGTACACGATCTGCCTCTAAAGTACCAGCAGAAGCTTCATGTAACCAAGTGGTCTCATAGTGGTAATCATTTTTATTAACTAGTGTAATATCAGCTTCATTTACACCCAAAGTCTTTTGTAAATTAACAATAGTGGTTAATCCACCATATCCTGCACCTAAAACTACGATTTTTGGCTTTCTCACTGTAATCACGCCCACCTTTTCTTTTTTGCAGTCAAAAATACTTATTTCTATTTTCAACTGTATGCTCTAATTTTATTGATTAAATAGTTTGTGATATCTTTCACGTAAGATACCATTATTGGACAAAAAAGATTCCGATATTTGTCGATAAGTTGTACTATTTATTACCCACATCCTATATTATGCCTTTTATATTGATTTTTCAAGTGTTTGAGGACCTTTTTAAATATTAAAAAAATAAAAAAACAACCCTTTTTGGAGGTTGTTGGAAATTTGTTATTTTTTTAGACTAAAACTTGCCATATTTAGGATAAAAAAGTCGGGCCCACACTAGAAGCCCAACTTACAATTAACAGTTTTCAGGTGTACCCGTAACTTTTGCTGTACGGAAGGAAGAACCACACCCACATGATGCAATTGCATTTGGATTATCGATCGTAAATCCGCCACCCATAAGGGATTGTTTAAAGTCTATTTTCACACCAGATAGTATTGGAGCATCTTCTTTATTAATGATAATCTTAATACCATGCTGTTCATCCTGGCGATCATCTTCATTTACTTCTTGTTCAAAGCCCATTCCGTAAGAAAGCCCACTACAACCGCCACCCTTTACAGCAACACGTAAGAATGATCCTTCTTCTTCATTCTGTTTCATCATATCTTTAATTTGAAAAGCAGCCGCTTCAGAAATGGTAACCACACGATCTGTCATGTTTGTAACCTCCTTCTTTTTCAAGCTTACTAAAATAGGTTATTACTATTAGTATAATGGTAATCGGGTTTTGTTACAAATAATCTGTCTAATGCTAACTTTTTTTATTACTTCTAGTATAAAATGGTATTATTTGGAGCACAATAAGATTATCCCCCGTTTTTTTTAGAAACTCTTCATTCATTTAATGAAGGGTTTTCTTTTTTTGCCCAAAATGTAAGAAAAGCAGTCAAAATAGACTGCTTTCTCGTATATATAATATTTTGTATTAGAACATTGGGTTTTCTTCTAAATAGGTATAGATATTTTCAACAAGCTCATCAGCTGTTTCACCAGTAACTACATCCCCATTTACAAGAGCATATAGCGACTCAAAGCATTGTCCACAATAGCTAAGGCATCCGTATTCAATCACATCAAGATTTGGATCCTGTTCAAGAATTTCCTTAGCTTTCTGTGAGCCACTTGCCAAATTACTAACACAAAACTCAATGATAGGATTCACTGGTATTCACCTCACTACAACTATTTATCGTACTCTCTTTTTTTCGATTCGTCAATTTTTAGAATATCGGTTGTTATTTTGTCATAATTTCGCTATACTTTTAGTGTTTGAAAAGGATAACGAATTAGCTATAAACTTTGTACTAACAATGGATGAATACGCTTTAACTAAAGAGAGTAACAAAGGGGATAATCATCATGAAAAATCTTGTCATTTTAGGTGGAGGTTATGGTGGAATGCGGGTTTTACACCGCCTTTTGCCAAGTCAATTACCCGAGGATATACAGATTACCTTAATTGACCGTGCGCCTTATCATAGTTTAAAAACGGAATTTTACGCGCTAGCAGCAGGGACTATTTCAGACTCACATGTACGTGTAACTTTTCCAGAACATCCACGTTTGCACGTAAAGTATGGGGAGATTACAGGCATCGATTTAAATGAAAAACTTGTTCACATTAATGATGTAGAACCAGTTAAGTATGATGATTTAATAATTGGACTTGGATGCGAGGACAAATATCACAATGTTCCAGGTGCGAAAGAATACACAGATAGCATCCAAACCATCGATAAAGCAAGAAAAACCTATCAAAAGCTTAATAATCTTCCTGCTGGTGCTACTGTTTCCATTGTTGGTGCAGGCCTAAGTGGAGTTGAACTAGCGAGTGAGCTGTATGAAAGCAGACCTGACTTAAAAATCAAACTATTCGATAGAGGGAAACATATACTTTCAGCTTTCCCTGAAAAATTGAGTATGTATGTAGAAAACTGGTTTGATAAAAACGAAGTAGAGATTATCAATAACTCAAATATTACAAGAGTGGAAGAGAATGTACTCTTTAATAACGACCAACCTGTTCAAAGTGATGTAGTTGTGTGGACAGCTGGTATCCAGCCTAATAAAATTGTTCGTGACTTAGATGTTGAAAAAGACGGAAGCGGCCGAGTAGTATTAACAAAACAACACAATCTTCCAAATGATGAACATGTATATGTTGTTGGTGACTGTGCAAGCTTACCACATGCACCAAGTGCTCAACTAGCCGAAGGTCAGGCTGAACAAATTGTTCAGGTCCTTTTAAAACGTTGGAAGGGTGAAGGACCTCCAGCTGAGTTTCCTAAAATTAAACTAAAAGGTGTTCTTGGTTCTCTTGGTAAAAAAGAAGGATTTGGATTAGTTGCAGAACGAGCTCTCACAGGACGCGTACCTCGTATGTTAAAATCAGGGGTATTATGGATGTATAAGTATCATAATGGGTGATAAAAAAAGCGCGGTTAGTCAATGACTTTCCGTGCTTTTTTACTATTGATTATTCTGCTGCTACGTATCCGTATTTCTCCATTTCTGCATAAATGGTTTTTAGCTTCGGGCTTCCTTCTCCGACAATGGTTCCCTCTAGAACAACAACTGGGTAAAACATATCTTCCTCGATTACTCGTGTGGCAAATGTTTTTTTCTCTTCGTCCCCAGGTGGATCAAAAATATCAACATGAGTAATGTCGAATGGTTGATTCGGGAACTTTCTGCTTAATGCCGCTTCAAGCCACTCATAAGTCTCCTTTGATGAAGGAAGATTGACACAACTCGGACATAATATTTCTGCACCGTACACACAGATCTCGACCTTTTGCTTTTCCATTTCATGCTCTCCTTTTCCCCAACTAAATCGTCTACAATCATTTCTTTTTCCATTGTACTAAAAATCTGTTAGAATAGACACCAAAAGATAGTAATAACACATCTTAGGATTCTCAATAAGGGTTTATTAATTGAATATGCCTTGGCATATTCCCGCCCAGATTTTTTTCGAGCATGCTCGAAAAATCACCTCTGAAAATCTGCGGCATCCGCCGGAGACATTAATTTTATTTAGTCGAAACTCAAACTAAAATTGTATACATTTATTAGAATTATTTACGTTTGGGAGTGGAACATCTACTAAATAAAGTTAATAGATTTTTTCCAGCAAACAGATTATAATAATTATAAAGGTATGAGGAAAGGAGTCAATCGAAATGGCTGAACTAGATATTAAAGAGCAAGTACAAGAAGTCTTAGATAAACTTCGTCCATTTTTACTTCGTGATGGTGGAGACTGTGATTTAGTTGATGTAGAAGATGGTGTTGTAAAGCTTCGTCTTTTAGGTGCTTGTGGAAGCTGCCCAAGCTCTACAATTACTTTAAAAGCTGGGATTGAACGTGCATTATTAGAAGAAGTCCCAGGTATAGTTGAAGTTGAACAAGTTTTCTAATAGATAATTCTGTGATGCCTCAAGTTTTTGAGGCATTTTTTTATGCTTAAAAAGGCTCGTGCAGTAATACTGAAATAATGGCCGTATATCCGAAAAAGTGTCATTCTTGATGTAATATATACTCAAAAAAGCGAAACCCCTATCGGTTTCGCTTCTTTATTCATGCAATGAAAGTGAAGTTAACACACTTCCGTTTTTCTCTATTGATACTTCTTCAACCTGATACCCCTCAAAGGCAGATGATAACTCTTCTCTTAGCTGTTTTCCATGTCCACATTCAGTGAAGCAAATGATTGTTGGTCCCGCTCCACTTATGGCAACACCAAATGCTCCTCCGTTTTTTGCAATTTGATGGATCTGATTGAACTCAGGAATGAGTTTTGCACGATATTGTTGATGGAAGAGATCGAGTTCCATCATTTTCCCCATTAATTTAAGGTCCTTAGTTAAAAGAGCAGCGATCATTACATTGCTTATTGAGCTTGCCTTCACTGCCTCCGGATAGGATAATTCCTTCGGCAGCACACTTCGGGCATCCTTTGTTTTTAGTTCATACGGTGGAATGACAACCACCAAATCAAAGGATAAATCGTCCACATGGACGAGATCAGTGTCTTTGCTTCCACGATGACTGCCAATGACTAAGCCGCCGTATAAGGAAGCCCCTACATTATCGGGATGTCCCTCAAACTCACAGGCTAAATCAAGTTTTTGTTGGCGTGTTAATTGGAGATTACAAAGTTCATTAACCAGTTCGATTGCAGCGATTATGGCTGCTGCACTACTTCCCAGACCTCTAGCTAGTGGAATATTGCTTTGAACATATACCTTGCAGGGAGGCAGCTCGTAGGAGAAAGCACGAGCCACCTTTTCTGCAATTTTATAGATAAAATTATCTTTACCAGTTGGAGTATCCTCAATTTCTTTTGACTGTAGAACGAACTCCCACTCTTGACTTGGTTCAACTTGGAGAGTTAAATAGCGATTAACCGCTAACCCAACTGAATCAAATCCTGGTCCAAGATTTGCCGTACTCGCTGGTACTTTAATTTGAAATGCTTGATCAAACTTCATGAAGTACGGCTCCTCTGATATGTTCATAGACAAGCTTTTCATCGTTCGGCAATACCACAGGCTTGATAGTAGTTGCTTCGATTGCAATATTAGGATCCTTTAATCCATTTCCCGTTAGAACAGCAACAATTCGGCTACCTTTTTTAATTTCACCACTGCGTACTTGTTTGATTACTCCAGCAATGGAGGCACAAGATCCTGGTTCAGCAAACACGCCTTCTTTTTTAGCTAATAATTGATATGCTTCAAGGATTTCATCATCTGAAACCTCATCAATTTTACCTTTTGACTCACTTGCAGCAACAACTGCACTATCCCAGCTTGCTGGATTTCCGATTCTGATCGCAGTTGCAACTGTTTCAGGATTTTCAATGACTTTATTCTTTGCAATTGCCGCTGCACCTTCTGCTTCAAACCCACGCATTTCAGGAAGACCTGTATTATGACGCTCGTTATATTCTTTAAAACCTTTCCAGTATGCCGTAATGTTTCCAGCATTTCCAACCGGAATCGCTAATACATCAGGAGCTCCGTCTAACTGTACACATATTTCAAATGCTGCTGTTTTTTGTCCTTCAATTCGATATGGATTTACAGAGTTTACGAGAGTAATAGGTGCTGTTTCACTAATATTACGAACCATCTGTAGGGCATGGTCAAAGTTTCCTTCAATTGAAATAATTTCAGCTCCGTACATGACAGCTTGAGCTAGTTTACCCATCGCAATCTTGCCTTCAGGAATGACAACAATACAACGGAGTCCTGCACGTGCTGCATATGCTGAAGCAGCTGCTGAAGTATTTCCTGTTGATGCACAGATAATCGTATTGCTGCCTTCTTCAACTGCTTTCGCAACTGCCATTACCATTCCACGGTCCTTGAAGGATCCAGTTGGGTTCGCACCTTCTACTTTTACATATAGCTCAACCCCAAGATCCTCTGAAATGGAATGTAGCGGTATTAATGGTGTATTCCCTTCGTTTAAGGAAAGCATTGGAGTATTTGTATTCACCGGTAAATATTCACGAAATTGCTGTAGTAGTCCTTGCCATCTCATGCTGGATTTCCTCCTTCAACTCGGTAAGAGCTCTTAACTTCTTGTATAATCTGTAAATCTCTAAGCTGTACTAAAATTTCCTCGTAATCTCGTAATGATGCTTGATGAGTAACAAGAACAATTTCAGCTAAATCTTTATTTTTCAACGGTAATTGAAGAATTTTCTCAAAGCTTACACCGCGTTCTGAGAATAGGGATGTAAGTTTTGCAAATGCTCCCACTTGATCTTTTACGTGAATACGTAAGAAGTATTTTGAGAAGATCTCAGAATCATCTTTTAACTTTTTCTCAAATTGAGGGGACACGCTACTTTTACCATTTACCCCAAGTCTCATATTTTTCATGACCCCGACTAAATCGGAAACAATTGAAGTTGCAGTTGGCAGGCTACCTGCACCAGGTCCGTAAAACATCGTTTCTCCAACTGCTTCTCCATACACATATACCGCATTAAATTCATCATTTACTCCAGCAAGTGGGTGTGTTTCAGGAAGAAGTGTTGGTTGAACACTTACTTCAACTTTTTCCCCCTTACGATGGGCAGTACCAATCAACTTAATAACATAACCTAATCGTTTACTGTATGCGATATCCTCACTTGTTACAGTTGAAATTCCTTGAACACGAACATCTTTAAGGTCAATATTCATGGAGTATCCTAATGTTGCAAGGATTGCCATCTTTCTTGCTGCATCTAGACCTTCAACATCTGCTGTAGGGTCTGCTTCTGCATAGCCAAGATCCTGGGCTTCTTTTAATACTTCTTCATAAGCACTGCCAAACTTTGTCATTTTTGTTAAAATGAAATTAGTAGTTCCGTTCACGATTCCCATCATTTTAATGATTCGATCTGACGCAAAGCCATCTGCTAACCCTCGAAGGATTGGAATCCCACCGGCAACACTTGCTTCATAAAATAGGTCACAGCCATTTTCACTAGCAACAGTTAATAGCTCTGAACCGTATAATGCCATTAAATCCTTATTGGCTGTAACAACATGTTTTTTATTACGTAAAGATTGAAGTATAAGCTGCCTAGTGTCATCTACTCCCCCCATAACTTCAATGACAACATCGATTTCTGGGTCTTCAATTACCTCGTTTGCATTTGTTGTCAAAAGGGTAGGTTCAATGTCTACCGATCTATGCTTATGTATGTCTTTCACTAATACTTTTTTAACCTCAATTGGGCAACCAACCTGGTGCATTAATTTATCTTGATGATTTTTTAAAATCGTAACAACGCCACTACCAACCGTACCTAAACCTAATAATCCTACTGAAATTTTTTTCATAATTCTTCCGCCTCCTTTGTATTCCTAGGAAATACAATTGTCTTTCTATAAAAGACATTATAGTGGTAATACTATGCTTTTACAAGTGCTTTTTTTTAGACTTTTTGCTTGAAAACGTTTAACTCACTGATATAAAAGGGAAATATTTTATAAAAAAGTTTTTATTTTGTAAAAATTCAAGTTATAAAAGAACACCTTCTTTACGAAGGTGCCTCCGACAAATATATGATTACTGAAAGACCCATTCCTTGTTAACAAGTGTTTTTGGTTGTTGATTGATTAGAACTAATTCAATATTTTCACAGCACAGTTTCATCATTTTTTCACGTGTTTCAGTACTTGAGCTTCCGATGTGTGGCAATGCTACGACATTTGGAAGTGTTAATAATGGATGATCTGCATCTACAGGCTCTTTTTCAAAAACATCAAGTCCAGCTGCTGCAATTTCACCAGTAACTAACGCTTGATATAAAGCATCTTCATCAACAACTGGCCCTCTAGAGACATTAATAAAAACTGCAGAATTTTTCATTTTCATAAAGCTTTCCTTACTGAATAAACCTCTTGTTTCGTCCGTTAGTGGAGTTAGGCAAACAATAAAATCAGAGGTTTCAATTAGCTCATCAAAGGAAGTATAAGAAGCGCCAATGCGCTCTTCTGCTACTACATTACGGGAGCGGTTATGGTACAAAATATTCATATCAAACCCTGTTGCGCGTTTTGCAACTGCTTCCCCGATTTTACCCATCCCTACGATTCCAATGGTTTTATGGTGGACATCGCTTCCTGCTAGCAATAATGGGCTCCAACTTTTCCATTCGCCTTTTTTTATAAATTCAGCTGCTTCCACCACTCTTCTTGCAGTTGAAAGTAATAAAGCAAAGGCTAAATCTGCTGTAGTATCCGTTAAAACATCAGGTGTATTGCAAATCGCAATTCCCTTTTGATTTGCATATTCTACATCGATATTGTCATAACCCACAGCAAGGTTTGCGATTACCTTTAATTTTGGTGCTGCATCCAGAAGCTCTTTATCGACTTTATCTGAAAGCATTGTTAAAAGAGCATCTGCCTTTTTTACCTCTTCAAGCAGGATTTCTCTTGGAACAGCCTTTTCTTCTTCATTCCAAATATGTACATCTGCTACTTCCATTAATGGTTGAATTGCGTTATCGGAAAGTTTTCTAGTAATAAAAACATATGGCCTAGTCATGTTTCACCTCTAAGAAAAAATTATCTTTCTCTATAGTACCATACATTTTTATTTTTGAAGCCAGCTGATAGTTGGAATTGTTAGTCTTTTTTCTTTTACTCCTGCACTTGATAAAAAAGTTGCTAAAAAGCGTTCATGTTCACTCGAATGCTTCAGAATGGATTCTAATCTTTTACAATGCCTTTCCATTTGCATCTCTGACCCTGTCATATAAAACTCCTCAATACACTCAAAAAAATGCAGTGGAAATAAAAGGCGTGCATATAGAAGTCTCCAAGAGAAAGCAGAAAGTGGGGTGATTCGCTCATATTCCTTCAAAAAATGCACGATTTGCCCGTTTTGCTTAGTTTCTCCATTAACATATTGGTCTCGAATGAATTCTGCAAGGTCCCTTGTATAATGATCAAAAACCCAATCCGTAGGTAGCTTCGTATACGAATTCCGATCCCAAGAATTTTCCGTAAAACGATGGTGACATACAGTAGCTGAATCAATTGCAGTTGGTGTTTCATCTATTTCTGTATCAACAAGATATTGGATTGCATTTTCTGTTAATCCTATATAATATGGAAAAGCTTCGACAAATAAGGTTTCAAACTCATTTTGAGGATGCTGCTTTACCTTTTCCTTCCAGAACAGTTCCATTTGATCCAATCTTTTTTCCCATAAGAATTTCCACTGTCCGATTCGGTTAACCTTTTTTACTTGGTAAGGAAAGCTTCTACCACGTTTATGAAACCTAGCCAACTCATACCCTAATGAATTGGAAACTCTATGGCTATATACTGGACATCTAATAATAACTGCTTCTTCATCATTAATAATGGTGCTTAATTTCCCATCTGTCGTAGGTAAAATGGAGCCTACACGTATATCTCCCTTTTGAATCATGTACTCACTAAGATGTTTAATTTCAAACAGTTCTTCTTGTTCCAAATATGATATTGGCACAATACAATATACTATATTTCGATAGATGATCCCTTCATATCCGAAAACTTTTACAAATCGATCCACTTTTAATTTGTATTGCTCCAAAAGTGTTTCTCTCATAAAACATCACTCCCCGTTCATACTATTAAGAAACGTATTGATTTGTATAAAACATCTATATGAAACAAAACATCATTACTTGTGGTAAACTAGGAAATATTAGTAAAAAATTATTTTGAAATCAAAGGAAATTGGGTGAACAAGATGAGTCAAGAAAATAAAATGAACGCGATTGAAAAAACAGCCAGAAAATGGTTGGAGGAAAGGGGCGTCACCATTCAGGATATTGCGGAGTTGGTGTATTATCTACAAAGCAAATATCACCCAGATTTAAAAATGGAAGAATGTATTCATAATGTTGACCGCGTGTTAACAAAGCGCGAAATCCAAAATGCAGTGTTAACAGGGATCCAATTAGATAAACTTGCAGAGAAAGGCTTACTTGAGGAGCCACTCCTCTCAACAATCAAAGTGGACGAAGGACTTTATGGTGTAGATGAAATCCTTGCCTTTTCAATTGTGAACGTTTACGGCTCGATCGGTTTTACAAACTACGGATATATTGATAAGAAAAAACCTGGTATATTAGAACGCCTAAATGATAAATCAACTGGGGAATGTCATACATTTTTAGATGATATTGTGGGCGCGATTGCAGCCGCAGCTTCAAGTCGTTTAGCACATAGAGCAGCTAACGTAGAATAAGGATGTAAAAGACCAAATCCAAGCGTCACGGGTTCCAGTGCAAAGCAGTAAAATCATAATACATTTTTAGCGTGAATTCACAAACGAATTCACGCTTTTTTTAATTTCTGAGTGTAGTAGGAAAACCTAACATTAAAGGAATTACGTAACTTCGGACACTATTGCGAGGAAATTGACTTTGCTTGTCTGAAGTTGGCTAAACTTTGGACACAGACTCGATGAAACTGACTTCCATTGTCTGAAGATCCCTGAACTTCGGACACAGACTCGAGGGATCTGAACTCCCTTGTCTGAAGATGCCTGAACTTCGGACATCACTGCAGTAATTTTGCCTATCCTTGTCCGAAGATACATAAACTTCGGACACAGACTAGAGGGATCTGAACTCCCTTGTCTGAAGATGCCTGAACTTCGGACATCACTGCAGTAATTTTGCCTATCCTTGTCCGAAGATACATAAACTTCGGACACAGACTAGAGGGATCTGACCTCCCTTGTCTGAAGATGCCTGAACTTCGGACATCACTGCAGTAATTTTGCCTATCCTTGTCCGAAGGTACTCAAACTTCGGACACCGACTAGAAGGATCTGAACTCCCTTGTCTGAAGATGCCTGAACTTCGGACATCACTGCAGTAATTTTGCCTATCCTTGTCCGAAGATACATAAACTTCGGACACAGACTTGAAGGATCTGAACTCCCTTGTCTGAAGATGCCTGAATTTCGGACATCACTGCAGTAATTTTGCCTATCCTTGTCCGAAGGTACTCAAACTTCGGACACAGACTTGAAGGATCTGACCTCCCTTGTCTGAAGATGCCTGAACTTCGGACACTATTGCGATAATTTTGCCTATCCTTGTCCGAAGGTACTCAAACTTCGGACTCAGACTTGATGAAACTGACTTCCCTTGTCTGAAGATGCCTGAACTTCGGACATCACTGCAGTAATTTTGCCTATCCTTGTCTGAAGGTACTCAAACTTCGGACACAGACTAGAAGGATCTGAACTCCCTTGTCTGAAGATGACTGAAATTCGGACATCACTGCAGTAATTTTGCCTATCCTTGTCCGAAGGTACTCAAACTTCGGACACAGACTCGATGAATCTGGTTTCCCTTGTCTGAAGATGACTGAACTTCGGACATCACTGCAGTAATTTTGCCTATCCTTGTCCGAAGGTACATAAACTTCAGACACAGACTAGAAGGATCTGAACTCCCTTGTCTGAAGATGCCTGAACTTCAGACACAACTTCGATTATTTTGCCTTCCCTTGTCCGAAGGTACTCAAACTTCGGACACAGTCCACATGAATTCGCCATCTCATGTCCGAAAATACCTCAACCTCAGCATTAATTAGGTAGAACAGTTTGCAGCTAATAACGGAACACGTTACTCCAACTACCTCGGTCTTTTTAATTTGAAAACAATTTTGGCCATGTAAAAAAACGCTCAAATTGAGCGTTTTTAAATTTGATCCATCCATTCCTTTAAGCTATGGATTGCGTAGGTTGGAGGTCGGTCATATCCTTTTAATAGTTCAGGGGTAGTAACACCGGTGTGGACAAGCAATGTATCGATACCAGCATTCATACCTGCCATAATATCGGTATCATAGTAATCACCAATCATGATAGTATCTTCTTTTGGAATCCCCAGTTGCTTTTGCGCTTGTTCCATGATGATTTTTTCAGGCTTCCCAATAAAAATGGGTTTTACTGTTGTTGAAACAGTGATTACCGAAGTTAATGAACCATTCCCTGGAAGAAGCCCACGTTCAGTTGGAATGGCAATATCACCATTTGTTGAAATAAAGGTTGCACCATTTCGTACGGCTAAACAAGCAATGGCGAATTTTTCATATGTAAGGGAACGGTCAATTCCACAAACCACAAAATCAGGGTTTTTCTCTTGAAATGTAAAGCCTTTTTCCTCTAATGCTTGGTAGATACCATCTTCACCAATTACATATACACTTGCACCCGGTTTCATATCATACATATAATTTGCCGTAGCTTGACTTGTGGTGAAAACCTGCTCCTCTGAACACGCAATATCAAAGTCACGAAGTTTGGCTGCCACCTGTTCAGGTGTTCTAGATGAATTATTCGTAACAAATAAATATGGTATTTGCTTTTGATTTAGTTTATTTACAAAATCACACGCTTCATTAATACGCTCTGTTCCACGATACATGGTACCGTCTAAGTCAAATAAATATCCTTTGTATGTTTTCACTACTTCTATCACCTTTTTTTAGTTTTTAAATGCGGAAACCGGTCCTAATTCATTTTCAAGATAAGATCGTACCGCTTGTGGAAAGCTAGCAAGACTTTCTTTATTTTTTTGAAAGCTCGAAATTAATTCGTCGTGATTAATCTCAAGATAATCTTGAACTATTACTTTTCGAAAACGGATAATTTCTTTAAGTTCATTCGCTACTTCAGTTGTCACTACTTTTTCATCTTCAAGTATGTCTATGATATCCTCATAGCTACCTGGATCACGCATAATAAAGCCATCAATCATCGAATTTCCGACATCTAAAATTGCCTCAATTGTAAGATGAGATATTCTCTCTAACGCTTTCTTTTCAACCACGCTTGTCCAATTTGAATTTGCTTCAATTAATTGTAAATTTTCTTCGTAAAAAAGAAGGGTTTTTTCAATTTTTTCTCGGTCAACAAAATACATAGTATCACCTTCAGTTTATAATCTTTACCCACCATCTTTTATATACCACATTATCTTACCATAAAGTTAATAATGATTCATGGTTTCCCTCTTACCTACCGTATCTATAAATTCGTTTTCTAATTCGTACACCTTTGTTATGATAAGGATAATGACTGTTTCTTAAAAGGAGAGAATCCATTATGTCTGAACGATTTTTCTTATATGATGATACAATCGACACACAAACCCGATTTGTAAGTTTTATGGGGGAACACCAGCGCTACGACTTAGCTGTTGTCAAATCTGACCGCTATTATGGCAAGCATATTGTTTTAAATATTTTAAGCAATCGTTTTGCTATTATCGGTAGAGATGACCTTGATGAGCCCGGCTATATTGAACATGCTTATCAGCTATCTGAAGAGGAAGCAGAGGAATTGCGTTCTTTTTTGTATGAAATTGTCTAACATAATTACGCAATGCTGCGAAAACACTAGAAGTAAGAAGTGAGGTGTTTTTCAGGTGGCAGAAAAAGATAAAGACAAAGAAGAAATAAAGTATACCGACTTTTCAAATGTGGAGACGATGAGAAATTTCTTAACCTTTGAGGAATATCCGGAAGGGCCATATGGCACACCGCGTGGTAAGGATACGCCTGTTGAGAACAAAAGCACACCATGGAAAGAAGGACAACGAACATATAGCAACTTTAACTATGAGTTCAAATCACTTCACCAGGATCTTCCAAGACAATTCCCTGGGGCTCATCCCACACATGATGACAAGGATGAAAATGCCGAACCGCCTTATGACTAATAAGAAGGTTCAAGCCATAATAAAAGTACAGGCAGCTAAATTAGCCTGTACTTTATTTTTTTACCTTTTTTAAGACAAAATAGGCACAACCGAAATTGCAATATTCGTATAGATACTCAGAAAGGGTACTTATTTTTGTATCAAATGACGCTTTTTGGTTTTTATCATCAAAAAAACCTTTTAAGCGAAGCTGTTCATATCCCCAGTCCCCAACTATATAATCATACTTCGCTAAGATATCGCTGTATCTCGCACGAAAACCTTCTTCATTAAATCCATCTTTTAGCTCATCAATGAGCTCATATGTAGTATTACCTATGCTAATCACTTCAATCACCTCGTACCCCATACTAGAGGATGTTCACTATATATCCATTATAGCCAATCAATCCATCAATTACTATGCGAAATTTTTGTTGAATTGGTCACCCTACAACTGAGGGGGTGTCAAGATTGAAAAAATACACAATCATCTCAGGCTTAATTGCCTTAACCGCTTTAACAGGTTGCGGTACTTCTGACGATAATGCAGGAGTCTACCATGAAAGCGGAAATACAATATATCGAACTGACCAAAATGAGCTTTACAATGCGAATGGCGTCAAAAACAATGGTAAAGAAATGACGAACTTTGGCTATGTTCGTCACCAAAAAAATCCAGTCCCTGGCGGTGCAAATGTATACAGTAATTTGCCAACCATGAACAGGGAAAAAGTTGCAGATTTAATCAGTAAAATCTGTACAACTATTCCGAACGTCAAAGATGTTGGTACGCTAGTAACTGATGAAGAGGTCCTTGTCGCATATGATACGGATTCTAAAGACCGTATGTTAACAGCAGACCAGGTAAAACGTTCCGCAATGTCAGTTGTTCCGAGGTATTTCCATGTATACGTTTCTGATAACCCTGACATGATGAATCAAATTGAGCGATTCGGAAGACTTGATTCAGACAGCCGAAATGTCGATCAAATTATTACATCTACCATTCAACAAATGATTAAATCGCCACAAGGATATAAAGTCAGTGATGGTGAAAATGAAAATGGGGAAATGGAAGGTGGCCTCAACCCTGAGTATGAACGTAGGGCGAGAGAGAACCAAGACTTCCTTAGTAACCCTAGTATCAACAATAAAGGTGGAATTGAATTCAATCCTGAAATAGATCGCACAACTGATAATAAAGGGAATGAGGACCAAAAGAGAGATGATGGAAGAGAATTATTGCAAAAAGGAACGCATTAAAAAAAAGGGGATTTCCCCCTTTTTTTATGCTTGTTTAACTTGTTGATTTGATTTTGCTGCATTTACTTGCTCATCCGCATGGTAAGAAGAACGTACAAGAGGACCGGCTTCACAATGACTGAAACCTTTACTTAATGCAATCTCTTTTAATTCTGCAAATTCATCTGGATGATAGTATTTTTCAACTTTCAAATGCTTTTTCGTTGGTTGTAAATATTGACCAATTGTAATGATATCTACATTGTTTGCTCGAAGGTCGTCCATTGTTTCAATGATTTCTTCCTTCGTTTCGCCAAGGCCGATCATGATACTTGATTTTGTTGGAATTTCTGCATTCATTTCTTTTGCACGACGTAAAAATTCAAGTGAACGTTCATATTTTGCACGTGCACGAACACGGTCAGATAAACGGCGAACCGTTTCAATATTATGGTTCATAATGTCGGGCTTTGCATCCATTAGGATTTTTAGATTTTCGTGCACTCCACCCATATCTGATGGTAGCACTTCAATTGAGGTAAATGGATTCTTTCTACGAATTGCACGTACTGTTTCTGCAAATACCGCAGCTCCACCGTCCTTCAAATCGTCACGAGCAACTGTTGTAATAACAACATGCTTTAATCCCATCATTGCGACAGAATCAGCTACCCGCTCTGGTTCTGCCCAATCCAATTCATTTGGAAGGCCTGTCTTAACCGCGCAAAAGCGGCAAGCGCGAGTACAAGTGTCCCCAAGAATCATAAAAGTAGCTGTTTTTCTTACAGCCCAACATTCGTGAATATTAGGACATTTAGCTTCCTCACAAACGGTATGTAATTGCTTCTCTCTCATCATTTTCTTTAAGCCAGTGTAGCTTTCATTCGTATTCAGTTTTATTTTTAGCCATTCCGGCTTTCGAAGATATTCTTGTTTTTTTGACATACTTCATCACTCCATTGCAAAGGCTATCCCTATTATACTCCTAACTACTTTAAGAATCCAAGTATTCGATTTATTTGTATTTTTTAGCTTCCAACAATTAGTGATTATGAAAATGAGATGATTTAACAAACTAACAAGGAAGAGACATTTTTATTTAATTCAAATTAGACAAATTCGACTTATTAAATGCCTATAGATGCCTTTTTAAAACAATACTTCCTTGTGTTATTTTAGTGAAAGGAGATTTGCGTGCGTGAACAGAAAACTTGGTATAGTTGTTGTTATTTGCTTACTTTTAATGTGTATGCCTTTGGATGCAAGTGCAAATGAGGATCAACAAAAAGTTTTTCAGGAACGAATGAACCTCTATACAAAGATGGAAACAGTAACACAGATTCCTTGGTACTATTATGCGGCTATTGACCAGTATGAAAGAAGCATCCGTCGTTCCCGAAAAGATATTCCGAAAGAAACCGGGTTAATTGGAATTTATATTAAACCAGAGACTTGGGCGGGGGCTTTAAACCCAAATCCAAATGATTCGAACCCTTATAGTATTCAACTTTTTGGAGGAATAGGTCTTGATGGTAACGGGGATGGAGTTGCAGATCAAACGAATGATGAGGATATCCTACTTACGATTTCAGAGCAAATTTTAGCGTACGGGACTGATCCTGATAATATCAGAATCGGTTTATGGGATTATTACAAACGGGACAAATCGGTTTCACTGATTACGGGAATTGCTAAAATCTATTCAACATATGGCACACTTGATTTAGATAAACACGCCTTTCCGGTTCCTCTTGGCTATAATCACAGCTATAAAAATACTTGGGGAGATGCGCGTGGCTGGGGAGGTCGTAGAATGCATGAAGGCACTGACATCTTTGCAAGCTACGGAACACCGGTAAGGGCAACCTCATATGGGGTCATCGAAATGAAAGGTTGGAACCGTTTTGGTGGATGGCGTATCGGTATCCGCGATGTTAATAATACGTACCATTACTTTGCTCACTTAAATGGATTTGCGAAGGATATAGCAATCGGGCAAGTTGTTGAACCTGGTACAGTGATTGGCTCTGTTGGAAGTTCTGGCTATGGACCACCAGGAACTGCCGGAAAGTTCCCTCCACATCTTCACTACGGAATGTACAAAGACAACGGGTATACAGAATGGTCCTTTGATCCATATCCGCATCTAAGGGCTTGGGAAAGATCAGAAAGACAAGCCAGAAAACGTAAATGATTAAAGGCTGTGGAAATTTTTCACCACAGCCTTTCTCCGTTCTATTTTGACCCTCTTTTTATAATTATTTCTTTAACCTTGTTTCGCTTGTTTAGCCTTTTTAGCAGCATGTGCAATACTTGCTACTAATCCTCCCCATAAGATAACCATCCCAATGATCATCATCGCAATTGCTCCACCGGTCATAGTCCTACCTCCTTGTCACTACCAGAAGAGTAGTTGTCATTTAAAGCTGCACTTCCCCACTTTTTAAGTGAAAACACAATCCCTAATATAATGACTCCTGCTGCAATGAAAACACCTGGGAAGAGTATAAATGAAGTTGCATACCCTTCATAGTTTCCAGTTGCATTGTCAAATTGTTGAAGGATATTTTGCTTGAATAAGTCAAACATCATATATCCTAAAACGACTGGTGTAATTACGCCTAAACAAATCTTCCACCAACCACCTGCACGAATATCGGAAATCGCATTTGCATGTGCTTGTAATGGATTCATTTGCTTGAATACCCAAGCAATAAGTATTACTTCAACTAAACCGGCAACAGCAATACCAAATTGGTTAATGAAGTAGTCAACTACATCTAGGAAGTATAAGCCTCCATTTGTAGAATATAGGATTGAAATAAGTGATGCTAACCCTGCACCATATATGACTGCCTTGTTACGTGTAAGATTAAATTTGTCTTGAACTGCAGCAATGAACACTTCACAAATCGAAATTAATGACGTTAATCCGGCAAATACTAATGACAAGAAGAAAAGCGCTCCGAAAAATTCGCCAAATGGCATTTGGTTAATAATTTGCGGGAAGACCGCAAATGCTAGACCAACACCTGCACTAGCTACTTCTTCTACAGGTACATTCGCTTGTGCTGCCATAAAGCCTAATGCCGCGAATACCCCGATACCTGCTAATAGTTCAAAACCTGAGTTTGCAAAACCGGTAATAAATGCATTGTTTACTACATCGGACTTTTTAGGTAAATAACTTGCATAAGTAATCATAATTGCAAAACCAATTGATAAACTAAAGAAAATGTGCCCGTATGCCGCTACCCAAACCTCTCCAGACATAATTTTATCCCAGTTAGGTTGGAAGAATGAATTTAGACCCGTGCTTGCTCCTTCAAGTGTTACTGCACGAATAACGATAATCGTAAAAATAACTAATAGTGTAGGAATGAAAATCTTATTCGCTTTTTCAATCCCCTTTTTCACGCCTTTAAATAGGATAAATAGTGTAATAGCCCAAACAACGACTAAAGGCCCAAAAACCCCAAGTACTGGCGCTCCAACTTCTCCTGGAGTTTCAGCTAAATGTAAGTACTTAGAGAATAAGAATCCTCCTGTATCTTCTCCCCACGCTTTATTAAATGAAAAGAATGTATACGAAATTGCCCATGCGATAATAACTGCATAATAGGTGGCGATAACGAAAGAAATTAATACCTGCCACCACCCAAGCCATTCTAACTTTTTATTTAAACGGAAAAATGACAAAGGTGCTGATCCTCTAAACTTTTGTCCGATTGTAAATTCGAGAATTAGGATTGGTATACCAGCTGTTAAAATCGCAAATAGGTATGGTAGAAAGAATGCGCCTCCTCCATTTTCGTAAGCAACATATGGAAATCTCCATATATTACCTAAACCAACCGCAGAACCGATTGCAGCCATTACGAAGCCTGCCCGCGTCCCCCACTGTGGACGATTATCCATAAAACAAACCTCCCCTTTTCCACTTTAGCCCGTTACCGTATTAGCCCTTTAGCACTAGACTGAAGTTGGAAATTTTTCTATTTTCAGATTATTTTCTATAATCTATTTATTAGTATAGCCAGTCTTTATCTCTATGTCAAAAGTTATTTTAAAATGAAATATACTTTTAAAAAAAAAAGAGACAAAGGTTCTAATTCCCTTTGTCTCTTATATACTAGTTAAGTTTGATTGTTACCATTTGAATAGTAATTCTATGCGTTTTGTCTGTTTTTCATAGTGAAAACAAAAATAACAAATAACAGTAAAGTAGTAAGCACTCCTAATAAGGTATTGCCTGTAAGACCTAGTACTATATATCCGATTATAGCGATAACGGCGGAAGTGATGGCATATGGTAACTGTGTCATTACATGATCAATATGATGGCTTCCAGCTCCAGTGGAGGACAGAATAGTTGTATCTGATATTGGTGAACAATGATCACCAAACACGGAACCCGCTAGGACAGCAGCTAAGGCAGGAAGTAGTAAATTAATATCTGATGCCGCTACAATGTCTCCTGCAATCGGAAGCATCATTCCAAAAGTTCCCCAAGACGTCCCTGTCGCAAATGCCATAAAGCCGGCTACAACAAATAATATGACCGGTAAAAATGCAATATTTAAATTAGACCTTTCTACGAGGCTCGCTAGATATTTACCTGTTTCAATTTGTCCAATCAAGTCAACAATTACCCAAGCAAATAGTAAAATGTATACAGCTGGGAGCATTGATTTTATCCCTTCAACAATTCCCTTAGGAAGAAGTCCAATGTTTAAAGCTTTTTTTGCATAAACCTGAACAAAGAATAAAATAAGTGTTACAAGAATACCTAGGATTCCACCAGATAATAGAGATCCTGTTACATCCGTATTTTCAAAAATTGTAAAAATGGTTATATTACCTTCAGAAGCTCTATAGCCTGTCCATAATAAGGAACCAACCGTACCGACGACTAATGCAATAATCGGCCAAACCAAATCACCAACAGTACCTTTCTCACTTTGAGGTAATTCCTGTTTTAATTCCCCTAATACCGGTTTTTCAGGGTCTGTTACTTCCCCTGTTGTTAATGCACGATTTTCATGGGTTTTCATACTACCAAAATTAATATTAAAAATGGCTACAGCTATTACCATTAAAATCGAAACGAGTACATAAAGGTTTAACGGAATCATTCGAATAAATGCAGATAACGGAGAAAACTCCGATACACCATGTGTTACTAAGATAGGTGCCAAGATTGCAATAATATAAGCACCCCAGCTAGAAATTGGTGAGACAACACAAATTGGTGCGGATGTTGAATCAATAATATAGGCTAGCTTTGCACGTGAAACTTTATTTCGGTCTGTAATTGGTCTACTTACTTGTCCAACAGCCAAGGCATTAAAATAATCATCAATAAAAATAATAACACCTAAAACAGCTGCTAAAAGCTGTGCACCCGTTCTCGTTCTTACTTTTGTTTGCGCCCATTCACCAAAAGCACGGCTACCGCCAGAGATGGAGATAAAGGCAGTAATAACTCCTAATAAGAATAAAAACAATATGATATATACATTCCATGTATTAAGTTCGCCTTCTGAAACGAAGACTCCTTTAATGCTATTCCAGATAGTGAGTAAAACGTCTTGTAGCCAAGCTCCGACTCCTTCATTCGTTAGTACATTTCCATGTAATATGAATGCAGCCGAAACAATGCCGACTCCAAGTGATAGTAAAACCCTTCTTGTTAAAACAACCATGAGAAGCGCAATGATCGGTGGGATAATTGAATATATTGTTCCAGACATGATATGTGATTCCTCCAAGTGTTATTTTGGAGGGCGTGGTGAAAGAAGATACTCTTTAGAAGACAAAAAGAGAGTATGATAGAAAATAACTATCATTACTCTCTGTAATGTTATGTTATCCTCCATCACGATCAGTAGCCCTCCATTATAGATCATTTCTATAATGACAGTGTTACCCTTTTTCAAGGCAACCCCAACAAAAATAACATTGACGTGTTTATTTTTGCTTCGGCAAAAAATCCTTTCAACTATGATCTACGTTGTCATCCTCACATAGTTTACTCTTATTTTCTGCACCTCTACCTCATCGATCAGATAAGGTGGTGTATTCATTTTTATTAATTCCATCGCTAGTATATCTGATTTTTCACTTAGATTCAACTATTCTAGTATAGTATTTTTTACTAATTTGTCGGTATCTCTATCGAAGGAGATGAATCCCCACCATTATTATAGAAGTCTGGAACATCATGTAAAATGTTTTGATTGATTACAGGGATAATTGTTTCAATTTCAACCTCTCCTGTTGAGAAAGGTAAAATAACCTGCATCGTCACTGTCGCAAGAACATTATATTGAAACCACCCATTATTAATCCCCCACTCATCAATTCTTCCTTGTGGCGTAGTTTCTCCAAATCCAATCATATGAAAACGAATTGGTATTTGTGGACCTAAGTTTCCTAAGAGGGCATTATTGGTTGCTTCCCCAAGGGGTACTTTAAAAACAAAGCCCGTTTGTCCACTGGCATCATCCGTTTCAATTTCTAAATCAGGATATTCAAGTTTATTAATTTCACCTTCATTTACATACTTTAAGTACCGCTCAATATTTCCGAGTGTCTTTGTCGCCATTTTATTGACGACCTGAGTATTGTAACTAATCACTTTCCCATTTTCATCTGTTTGCACAATACTTAAATCCTCTTGGACCAATTCTTCCTCGTTTAATTGTTGGTTAATAGCGTTTTTAATAACTGTGGCAGCAACCTTCTTCGTTTCATTTTCAGCATATGCCATGAGTGCGGGCTCTATCGCTTTGTTAATAATGAATAAACCAATAACAGTTGAGAGAATAAAAAATACGAATGTTAATAAGAAGACGTAACGGAAAGGCAAGGGCCCTTTCCTTCTTGGTTGTAGACGAGCTCTATACTTTCCCAAACGAAAATCCCCCCTTACAAGCTATGTGTATGCAAGTAAGGAGGGATGTACGATAACTATTTTGTTCGACAATGTTCAAGTGATGCCACGTTCTTTTATATGGTATACCTTCTCAGGTTAATTTTAGATCATTTTTAGTAGGGCGTCTCTGCCTTTCATGCCTACTGTAATGCCTCGGTTTTCGGCTTCAATTGTAATTGATTCAAGAGGGGCTTCCAGTAATTGCTCGATTGTACGAACACCAACTGCCCTACCAGCAATAATGCCTCGTTCTTTAAGTTTTTCGTTTAATAATGCAACATCGAGAGCTCCGCACATAATATAGCCATTTTCATTCGTGACTGCCATAAAATTTGTCTTAGGCAGGTTAACGGTAATGGCTGTAAATTGATGATTATCAATTACGATTGGTGTCATTGAGACCATTCCTAGCACACTCCTTTCCCTAACTAATTTATGTAACGGGAAAGTGATTTGTGTTTGAAATAGTACTAGTCATAGACCTATCTTTCTCTAATCCTTTTGACTAAGTATCTTTAGTACGTTTTGCTAATTGTTTTTTAATTTTTCAGCTAAAAGATCTCGTAAGAATTCTGGCATATAGTATTTTTTATCCTTTGCATCCCGTATGACAGGAAAGAGTGAACCGAATGTGAACATATCAATGGTAGCAATTGAATACGTTTTGTCAGGATCGAGGTCCTCCCCATTGATTTTAATATCGGTAATGTGATCTAATCCATCCGAAAGCTTTGTAGTGTAAAGCTCTACGCCGTCATATACCATTTTGCCCATTACCTTTCCACGGAATCCTAGACCCTTAATATGGAGGTTTTCCATTTCCTTTGTGTTTGCTTGTAAAATAATTTCCTTCAGTTCATCGCCCTTAACCCAGACCTTACATGGATTAATAGGATGTGGGCAAATTCGATGCAAGTCTTCTCTTGTTACCTTTCCTGGTGGAAGCGAGTCAAGCAATAGCCCTGAGTTCACCATCGATATGTCTCCTGCACACCATTCGCGAAGGACCTCAGCTAAAAGCTTGGAAAATGAGTTTTCCGCAAACCAATCACTTAGAAGTGGTTGGTCAATTTCTGCAATAACATCATTTTGTAAGGTGTGTATACTTTTTGCCATGTACTCTGAAAGGATTTCAGTTGTTTCCTTACTTTCTGACAGTGATTTCGTAGGGATTACACTTGCAGCACTTTCAATGAGCTTTTTGTGCTCAGTATCAATTTTAAGAGTAACATGTCCAATATAATTCCCGTATTTTTGCGCACAGCATAGAAGTGTGTTATTGATTCTCTTTCCATTTTCTAAAAGATGATGTGTGTGCCCACCAAGTAGCACATCAACATCTGGGAAATCTCTTGCAATTTGCTCATCCTCATTGATTCCTAAATGGGACATCAGAAGCATCATATCTGTTTTGTCTTTTAATTCATTGATTGTTTCTTGTAGGATAACAAAAGGATCTTTGACGTTCCAGCCGAGCAGCTTATATAGCCCCATATAATGAACCGTTAAACCGATGATTCCTATCCTAAATCCACTTGGCAAGACATGAATATGGTAAGGATCTGCCCAGTTAGGTAACTTCCCATTTCGGTCGAATAGATTTGCAAGCAAGACCTTAAATTCTGCCTCTTCATATAAAGAATCCAGATGTTCATAAGACATCGTAATTCCTTCGTTGTTACCGATAGTAGCATAATCGTATTGAAGTTGGTTTAAGAGCTGCACATTCAATTTGCCATGGGATGCTTCTGAAATTGGATGAAAGCGATCAATATGGTCACCAATATCAATTAAGAGCATTTCCTCATTGTTAGCCTGATGAAGTTTTCTCATTTCTGTGATATATTTTGTGATTTTAGGCCATCGGTCAAAATGGCTATGGAGATCGTTTGTATGATAAATATGTACGGTTTCAATCAATCCCTACACCTCCTTTTTGCCTGTTTAAAATGCTATGGACTTCTTCTTTAGGTACTTCACTTTTGTATTTCAATTTAAATTTAGTATAGTTTTTACTAGCTAAAAAAGTCTAATTGCCTCGGCGCTAAACCTCTATATTCGATTCCGAGCATATCAATAAATTGTTTAGCATTGTCTGCCGCATCCCCACCTGAATTGTTATTAAACAATACGTAGATGGTCTCACTTGATTGATTAAGTTTCTGCACATGGTGGATCCATTCTTCTAGCTCTTCTTTATTATACTTATATAAATAACGCACATCACGCCAATTGCCTTGTTTTGGCTTTGTCCAGCCATGAACATTTCTGCCATGGAAACGTACGAGCGTTTTTAGTTTATCGGTTGGATGGAGGACTGTCGGAATTGACCCTTGGCCTGCCTGTGGCTCATCGCAAATACTATGAATCCAGCCTTCCTGTTCCATAAATTGTAATGTTTGTTTTTTTAGTTGTGGTGAAAACCATGATTGATGGCGGAATTCAAGCGCTACAGGAAATTTCTCCCATCTGTTGCTTGCACCACCTTAAGTAGTCTACATTTTCTCGATTACAATCATACCATGGAGGAAATTGAAATAAAACCATGGCAAGCTTATTTGCTTGTTGATAAGGTTCCAGTGACAAACGAAAAGCATCAAACATGTCTTCCTTTGATTCAAATGGAATTTCTCCACGTTGATGACCTGTCATCCCCTGATAAGCTTTAACAATGAATTGAAAAGATTCAGGTGTGTCTCTCAGCCATTTTTCCACATTACGTTTAGGCTGAATGGCATAGAAAGACGCATCCACCTCGACAATTGGAAAGTGACCAGCATATTCTTTTAGTTTATCACTGGGTGTAGTTCCTGCTGTATATAGACTATCGTGGTCACCCCAGCCAGTTACACCAATATAAATCATGGAGTCACCTCCTATTACGATTATGTACAAAAATAACTCGCTTGAGAGTATCTCAAACGAGTTATTGCAAGTTTTCTTATTAACCGATAGAACCTTCCATTTCGAATTTGATTAAGCGGTTCATTTCAACAGCATATTCCATTGGAAGCTCTTTAGTAAATGGCTCGATAAAGCCCATTACGATCATTTCAGTAGCTTCTTGCTCAGAAATACCACGGCTCATTAGATAGAATAGTTGTTCTTCAGATACTTTAGATACCTTAGCTTCATGCTCTAATGAAATATTGTCATTTAAAATTTCATTATATGGAATTGTATCAGATGTCGACTGATTATCCATGATTAACGTATCACATTCGATATTAGAACGTGCTCCATGTGCTCTACGTCCGAAGTGTACAATACCACGGTATGTTACTTTACCACCGTGTTTAGCAATAGACTTCGATACGATAGTAGAAGACGTATTTGGAGCAAGGTGAGTCATTTTCGCACCCGCATCCTGGTGTTGACCTTTACCAGCAATTGCAATGGAAAGAGTCATACCACGCGCTCCTTCACCACGAAGGATAACAGCTGGATATTTCATTGTTAATTTTGAACCAATGTTACCATCGATCCATTCCATTGTTGCATTCGCATCACAAACTGCACGTTTTGTAACTAGGTTATACACGTTGTTAGCCCAGTTTTGAATAGTTGTATAACGGCAGTACGCATCTTTTTTAATGATGATTTCAACAACAGCACTGTGTAGTGAGTTTGTTGTATAAACAGGAGCAGTACATCCTTCAACATAATGTACGCTTGCACCCTCATCAACAATAATTAATGTACGCTCGAATTGCCCCATGTTTTCAGAGTTGATACGGAAATATGCTTGAAGTGGTGTATCAACCTTAACACCTGGTGGTACGTAGATAAATGATCCACCAGACCAAACTGCTGAGTTCAATGCCGCGAACTTGTTATCAGTTGGAGGAATAACCTTTGCCCAGTGCTCACGGAAAATATCTTCATTCTCTTTAAGAGCAGAATCTGTATCCTTAAATACAATTCCTAGTTCTTCCAGGTCTTCCTTCATATTATGGTATACAACCTCTGATTCGTACTGGGCTGAAACACCAGCAAGATATTTTTGTTCAGCTTCAGGAATACCTAACTTATCAAAAGTTGCTTTAATTTCTTCAGGAACTTCGTCCCATGACTTTTCGGATTTCTCAGATGGTTTTACGTAATACGTAATCTCATCAAAGTTTAAGCTATTAAGGTCTCCACCCCATTGTGGCATAGGCATGTTGTAAAAATGCTCTAAGGATTTAAGACGGAAGTCTAACATCCACTGAGGCTCTTCTTTCATGCGTGAGATTTCTTCAACAATTTCCTTTGTTAAACCACGTTCTGAACGGAAGATGGAAACGTCTTTATCTGCAAAGCCATATTTATAATCGCCAATTTCAGGCATTTTCTTTGCCATTCTACTTCACTCCATTCTATGTGAGGAATCCTCATAACAAAATGTTAGGAGAAATCAATCACGATTCATTTTGTTCGTTCTTAAATCCCTTTTCCATTGCCTTCCAAGCTAATGTCGCACATTTAATACGTGCTGGGAATTTTGAAACGCCCTGAAGTGCTTCAATGTCTCCTAAATCAATGCTATCATCATATTCTTTTCCTAGCATCATTTCTGAGAAGATTTGTGACATTTTTAATGCATCTTCAATTTTTCTGCCTTTAATCGCTTGAGTCATCATTGATGCGGATGACATTGAAATGGAACAACCTTCTCCATCGAATTTAGCATCTTGAACGACTCCATCATCAACTTTTAATGTAAGATGAATTCGGTCTCCACAGGTTGGGTTATTCATATCAATTGTTAATGCCCCATCTTGGATAACTCCTCGATTTCTTGGCTTTTTATAATGATCCATTATTACTTGTCGGTACAAGGTATCAAGGTTTATTCTAGAATCCATTGCTGAAATACTCCTTTGTTTTTATGAGTCCTTCAACTAGTTTATCAATTTCTTCTTCTGTATTATAGAGGTAAAAACTTGCACGGGCAGTTGCTGATACCTTTAACCATTTCATAAGTGGTTGGGCACAGTGATGTCCAGCTCTTACAGCAATACCTTCAGCATCTAGAACAGTTGCAACATCGTGTGGGTGGACATCTTCAATATTGAAAGTTACTACTCCCGCACGATGCTTAGGGCCATAAATAGTTAAACCCTCTACTTGTGACAATCGCTCGATAGCATGTGATGCTAACTTGTGCTCATGCGCAAGAATATTGTCTAAACCAATATCTTCTAAAAAGTCGATTGCAGCACCTAAACCAATTGCTCCTGCAATAATAGGAGTTCCAGCTTCAAATTTCCATGGGAGCTCTTTCCATGTTGATTCGTATAGGTCAACGAAATCGATCATTTCCCCACCTGTTTCAACTGGCTCCATTTTTTCAAGCAATGCTTTTTTGCCATATAATACACCGATACCAGTAGGTCCGCACATTTTATGGCCTGAAAAAGCTAGGAAGTCACAATCGAGGTCTTTTACATCGATTTTTAGATGTGGCGCAGCTTGTGCTCCATCAACAACCATGACAGCACCATTTCGGTGTGCAATTTCTGCAATTTCTTTAATTGGATTTATTGCACCAAGAACGTTAGAGACCATCATCACAGCAACAATTTTTGTCTGACTCGTAACAATATCTTCAACATCCTTGAGATCAATCGAACCATCCTCTTGTAGAGGAATATACTTTAACTTCGCACCTGTTCGTTTAGCAATTTGTTGCCAAGGAATAATATTGGCATGGTGCTCCATATAGGTAATGACAATCTCATCGCCCTCACCGAGATTATCGCGTCCATAACTTGCTGCAATTGTATTGATTGCAGATGTTGTTCCCCGGGTAAAAATAACCTCTTGAATAGAAGATGCATTGATAAATTTTCTAACTTTTTCACGTGCATTCTCATAAGCATCAGTTGCTTTTGTACCTAGGGTGTGAACACCACGGTGAACATTTGAATTGTATTCTCGATAATAGCGATCCAGCGTTTCGATTACAGTAACAGGTTTTTGAGATGTAGCAGCGCTGTCTAAATAGACAAGCGGTTTTCCATTTACCTCTTGATGTAAGATTGGGAACATGGAACGAATATCTTGGATATTCATTATTTTACTTTCCTTTCAATTACCTCAACAAGTTGTTTCTTAACTCCTTCAATTGGAAGTTGGTTTACAACAGGTGCAAGGAAACCATGAATGACTAGGCGCTCTGCTTCCATCTGTGGAATACCACGGCTCATTAAGTAATATAATTGAACAGGGTCAACCCTACCAACAGATGCAGCGTGACCTGCTGTTACATCATCTTCATCAATAAGTAAAATTGGATTTGCATCTCCACGTGCTTTTTCGCTAAGCATCAATACTCTTGATTCTTGTTCAGCATTCGATTTAGAAGCGCCATGTTCGATATGCCCAATACCATTAAAGATAGAGCTTGCGCTATCCTTCATAACACCATGTTTAAGAATATATCCTTCAGAATTCTTACCATGGTGAGTAATTCTTGTCGTAAAGTTCTGCTTTTGCTCGCCACGACCTACAACAACGGTCTTTGTATCAGCATATGAGCCGTCTCCAACTAAGTTAGTGATATTTTCGGAAATGGTATCACCATCATTCATAAGTCCGAGAGCCCATTCAACTTTACTGTCACGACCGATTACTCCACGACGAGTTACGTAAGTTGTGTTTCCTGTAGCTAAAGCATCAACAGCTCCGTAAGTAACTTTAGCATTGCTGCCTGCTATAACTTCTGAAACAATATTTACAACTGTATTTGCAGAATCTGTTGTAGAAATATAGTTTTCAACATAAGTAACTGAACTATTATCTTCAGCAACTACGATTACATGGTTAAATAGTGCGGATGCACCATTCTCTTGAATAAATACAGTTTGAAGTGGAACGGACACTTCAACATTCTTAGGAACATAAACAAATGCACCACCATTAACCAATGCAGCATGCAGTGCAGTTAGACGGTGTTCATCAACCTTGACGGCTTCTTTCATAAAATACTTTTGAAGAAGGTCACTATGTTCACGAGCAGCTGTATGAATATCAGTAAAAATAACACCACTTGCTTTTAAATCATCTGAAAGTGAGATAAAGGCTGGAGTGTTGTCACGTTGAATATATATATTCTTATCTTCTTCAACATGAATTAATGATTTAATTTCTTCAGGTAGTTCGTCAATTGAGTTATAAGGTGCACTTTCCACAACATGATTTGCAAATTGTGTAAAGTTCCATTTATCAATTTTTGTTTTATCCGGTCTTGGCATTGGAAGGTCTTCTGCTTTTTCAAGAGCTTGTAAGCGAAGTTCCTGTAACCAGCTTGGTTCACCAAGAGTAGACGAAAAACCTCTGACATAATCTTTATCAAATGGTAATTTCGTATCGATTGTCATAATAATCCTCCTTACGCTTACGCTTCTTGACCTACAGTTTCATCTTCGATTCCTAATTCTTTCTTAATCCAATCATATCCTTCAGCTTCTAGTCGTTGTGCAAGTTCTGGTCCACCTGATTTCACAATACGTCCTTGCATCATTACATGAACTTTATCTGGTGTAATATAGTTAAGTAAGCGTTGGTAGTGAGTGATAATTAAGCAACCAAACTCTTCTCCGCGCATTTCATTAATTCCTTTAGAAACAACCTTCAACGCATCGATATCAAGTCCTGAGTCAATCTCATCAAGGATTGCAATCTTAGGCTCTAACATCATTAATTGTAGGATTTCGTTACGTTTCTTTTCCCCACCTGAGAAGCCCTCGTTAAGGTAACGTTGAGCCATGTCAGGATCCATTTCTAGATATTCCATGTTTTTATCCATTGTACGGATGAATTTCATTAATGAAATTTCATCACCTTCTTCACGACGTGCATTAATTGCAGAACGAAGGAAGTCTGCGTTTGTTACACCATTGATTTCACTTGGATATTGCATTGCTAAGAAAAGTCCAGCGCGTGCACGCTCATCAACTTCCATTTCTAACACATCTTCACCATCAAGAGTGATGCTTCCGCTTGTTACTTCATATTTAGGGTGGCCCATGATTGCAGATGATAAAGTTGACTTACCTGTACCATTTGGTCCCATGATTGCGTGAATTTCTCCACCGTTTATTTCAAGGTTAACCCCTTTTAAAATCTTCTTGCCTTCGATTTCGACATGAAGATCCTTAATAACTAAAGTTGATCCTGCCATAACTACTACCTCCATTAAACGAAAATATTTTGTATAGTATTGACACATTAAGTCAAAACTTCATTCTCATTTTATTCTCATTACAATCTTATATCAAATTCAAAGTGATATCAACCTTTACACATTCACACTCGTGATACATTTTTTTAATATAAGTTTTGTTGTATTATGCATTAAATGAGAAGAAAAAATTTAAATCTTGTCCAACAATTAAGATAACATAAATTACAAGGATATGTAAGGGAGAATAGATGTTATCCAATGGTAAGTATTCAAATCCTCAGTATATTTTTCACAGATTCCGATAATTCATTCTATAATATAGAAACCCAGTGTGGTGGGCACTGGGTTTCGCAATCGTAATATATCTATTTAGATGTTCACTTTGCCTATTTGAGCAATAATCATTAGACCTTGTTTATAGTCCTTTTCTCGATTAACCTCAACCCGCATACGCTCTTTGAACTTTCGACAGTAATCTTTGTAACCAATCCCATGTGCCTGATGCATTGCCTTTTCCATTTCGCCCGTATAATTCAAACGGATTTGATTGATATTGGACCAATCCCTTCTTTTTTATCGTGCTTACTTGCACATATTTAATGCTATCACCATCATCCTTTTGCCTCAACAGCTTGATTTCGGAGTATTTAAAGCTCCCAATCCTTATTTGACTAAATGGATAACACTAGGAACACAGGAGATACAATTCAATCAATTTCCTTTGTTTTCCTCGAGAATATTCAAAAATCGAAAAGAGGCTTACCAATAGGCAAGCCTCTTTTGTTATTATTCAACTACAGTAACAGCACCAGCGTATTTTTCTTCAATAAACTTTTGAATTTCTTCAGATTTTAACACTTCTACTAGTGCTTTGATTTCTTCTCGATCTTCATCGCCCTTATTCACAACAACGAGGTTTGCAGGTACTACATCATCACCTTCAAAGGCAATACCGTCTTCTGCAATATTCACTCCACCTTCAAGAGCGTAGTTTGTGTTAATTACAACCGCATCTCCTTCACCATTTTCAAAGGATGTAGCAAGAAGTTTTGCTTCAATTAATGTAGAAAAATCTAGATTTTTTGGATTTTCGACGATGTCTTCAACTCTTGCTTGATCGCCAACCCCTTCTTTAAGTTTGATAATACCTTCTCTTTCAAAAATCGGTAAAATACGGCCATGGTCACTAAAAGAGTTACTCATAATAATTTTTGCACCATCTGGTAGCTCCTTTAAACTTTTGTATTCTTTAGAATAAATCCCAATAGGCTCTTTATGAATTTCTCCAACACTTACAAAGTCAAAGTCAGGGTTGTCCTTTAGTTGCAGGTCTAAATAACCTGGTGTTTGGAAGTAGTTTGCATCAAGTTCTTTTTCATGCAATGCAACGTTCGGTAAAATATAGTCTGTAAAAACTTCTATTTCAAGGTCAATTCCTTTATCTTTTAATAAAGGTTTTGCTTGTTCAAGGACTTCTGCATGTGGAACAGCTGACGCACCTACAACAAGCTTTTTATTTCCTTCTGCTTCTTGAGTGTCTCCTCCATCACCAGCATCGTCATTTCCGCCACAAGCAACTAGGGCAAATGAAAGTAGTCCAAATAGTAGTACATAAAGTAATTTTTTCATTGTGTTTTTCCTCCTGTTATCTCTTGTCTGTATGTTTTGTAAAGAAATCACCCACAAATTGAATGATAAATACCAATATTAGTATTGCAACAGTAGCAATAAATGTAATGATCGGTTTATTGCTCTGGAAACCATATAAATATGCAAAATGTCCTAACCCACCTGCACCGATAACTCCAGCCATTGCGGTAAAGCTTACTAATGAGATCGCAGTAACGGTAATCCCAGAAATTAGGGCTGGTAAAGATTCAGGAATTAACACTTTAAAAATGATTGTCGAGTTAGTAGCTCCCATTGAATGAGAAGCCTCAATAACTCCTTTATCGATTTCACGCAAAGCAATTTCAACCATTCTGGCATAAAACGGTGCTGACCCTATAATCAAAGATGGTAACGCAGCATTTGGTCCTAGCATGGAACCCATCATAATTTTCGTGAAAGGTATCAATAGGACAATCAGGATGATGAATGGTATGGAACGAAAAATATTAACAAATGCAGATACAATCCGATTCACCACTGTATTTTCCCATGCATTTCCTTTATCTGTTAAAAAGAGAACTAAACCTAAAAATAAACCAATTATAAAAGTAGCAAGCACGGAGATTGAGGTCATGTATAAAGTCTCTAAAGTTGCTTCCCAAAGATTCCCCCAATTGAGTGCTTGATAATCATTAACTTGTTTTTCCCATTTAAGTAATTCTTGAAATTGTTCAAGCATTTTCAATCACCTCAGCTTCTACTCGTTGTTGTCGAATAAATTCGATGGCTGAAGTGACTTCATTAGCATCACCATCAAGATGTATAAATAATGTTCCATAAGATCCATTTTGGGTTTGTGAAATTTTCCCTTGTAAAATATTCACTTCCACCTTAAAATCTCGGATTAATCTTGTAATTAATGGCATTTCAGCATCTTCACCAACAAAGCTAAGCTGAACCATTTTTCCATTTGGATAACGATCTAATAAATTCTCAACCGTTTCTTTTGTTTCTTCAGGCTCTGTCACTTGCTGAACGAAGCGTTTTGTAATGTTGGCTTGAGGCTTTTTAAATACATCAAGCACTCTTCCCTGTTCAACAAACTTCCCATTTTCCATTACTGCAACTCGATGACAGATTTTACGAATCACATGCATTTCATGGGTAATTAATACGATTGTTAACCCTAAACGCTCATTAATATCAACTAGCAAGTCCAAAATAGAGTCAGTTGTTTGAGGGTCTAATGCAGATGTTGCTTCATCACATAGTAAAACCTTCGGATTATTGGCAAGTGCTCTTGCAATTCCAACCCTTTGCTTTTGACCACCACTTAGCTGTGATGGGTAAGCATCTTCTCTTCCTTCCAGTCCTACAAGCTTAATAAGCTCATTTACCCGTTCTTCTCTTTTAGTTCTTGGCACCTTTGCAATCTCCAGGGGAAAGGAGATATTTTCCCTAACTGTTCGCGACCATAGTAGGTTAAAGTGCTGAAAGATCATACTTATTTCTTTACGAGCATCACGTAATGCTTTTCCTTTAATGGACGTGATATTATGACCAGCAACAGAAATATTCCCTTCTGTTGGAGTTTCAAGCCCATTCAATAAACGGATGAGTGAACTTTTACCCGCGCCACTGTATCCAATGATTCCGAAAATTTCACCTTCATTTATCTGAAGGTCAATATTGTTAACTGCTGTTACAGAATTTGTATTTGTTTGATAAATCTTTTTAACATTTTTTAGTGTTATCACGTTGTCACACCTTCTATTCAGAGAAAACTATGTTTAGTGTATGCGATAATGTAAATAAATAAAGATAATAATTATTCAAATATGCCACGCATATAAAAATAAATGCCTTTCTGCAAAAACGAGCAGAAAGGCACAATTTTGTGATTCCTTCCTCTCATCTTCCAAAGCCCAAAGCTTTGTGTGAATTGGCACCTTTTCAACAGACGTTGACGGTTGCTGGGTTTCATCGGGCACATCCCTCCACCACTCTAAATAAGAGTTATCAGATTTATTTAATTTTTATTATCATACTAAAACAACACGAGAGTAATCTTATCATCTCTATATAAGGGTGTCAACGAAAATATTGTGAACAATTTTTCAGTTATGCAGTCGGCACTGATAAGGCTGAACTGGTTCCATTTGCAGCTTTAATGGCTTGCTCTAAATCTTCTAAAATATCTTCCACATTTTCAATACCAACAGATAAGCGGACTAAGTCCTCTGATACACCAGATGCCTTTAAGTCTTCTGGGCTCAATTGTTGGTGTGTAGTACTAGCAGGGTGAATAATTAAGCTTTTTGCATCTCCTACATTTGCAACATGTGACCAAAGCTCAACACTATTGATTAGCTTTTCGCCAGCTTCTCTTCCACCTTTAATACCGAATACAATTACCGCTCCTGCACCTTTTGGTAAATATTTATCAGCTAGTTGTTTATTTGGATGGTCCTCTTCACCTGGATACAACACCCATTCAACCCCAGGGTGATTTTTAAGATAAGAAACAACTTTTTTCGTATTCGCAATATGCTCCTTCATTCGAACATGCAATGTTTCTAAACCTAAATTGAATTGGAATGAATTATATGGACTAATAGCTGGACCTAAATCACGTAGTAGTTGAACTCTTGCTTTAATTATAAAGGCTACTGGTCCCAATGCTTCCGCAAAGACTAAATCATGATAACTAGGATCTGGAGTTGTAAATCCAGGGAACTTTGGTGAATTCCAATCGAATTTACCTCCGTCTACTATAATTCCACCCATGGTTGTTCCATTACCTAGTAACCATTTTGTAGCTGAATGGATAACAATGTCTGCTCCATGCTCAATTGGTCTACATAAATATGGTGTTGCAAAAGTATTGTCAACAATTAGTGGAATACCTGCTTCATGAGCAATGTTAGCAACTGCCTCAATATCTAGTATATCTAAGCTAGGGTTTCCGATTGTTTCAGCAAAGATTGCTTTTGTATTTGGTGTTATTGCTTGACGGAAATTTTCAGGATTTTTTGGATCTACTAAATGCGTTTTAATTCCATATTTAGGTAGAGTATTAGCAAATAGATTATACGTTCCACCGTATAAAGTAGAAGCAGATACAATCTCATCTCCTGCTCCCGCAATGTTAAGGATTGAAGTCGTAATGGCTGCCATTCCGCTAGCAACTGCTAATGCACCTACTCCACCTTCTAATTGAGCTACTCTTTCTTCAAAAACAGTAGTAGTTGGGTTGTGGATTCGAGTATAAATATAACCGTTTTCCTTTAATCCAAAGAGATTTGCTGCATGTTCAGTAGTATTAAATTTGAACGCATTTGATTGGTAGATAGGAACTGCTCTAGCACCGGTTACTGGATCTGCCTCAAGACCCCCATGTATTGCAATCGTTTCTGGTCTGAAATTTTTTTGTTTTTCACTCATATTAATCTCTCCCTCTTTGATTAAATAAAAAAACCTCTTCGATAAGAAGAGGTTGTATGTATGGTCTCTCTTCTTATCTTTCAGGCAAAAAAAGCCTGCTGGATTTAGCACCGTGTAAATACCGGTTGCCGGGTTTCATAGGGCCATTCCCTCCACCACTCTTGATAAGATAAACTATTAAGTTTTTACTTTTATGATTAATTTGATGTTAACCCTTTTTCATTCACAAGTCAATGAAAATATTTTGAAAAAACAAGATATTCCAAATTACTTGTATTTTTTGTGAAAATCGACAACACTAATTAAACATTCATGTTAATGCTACAAAATTCGTCCATTTTTCCCGGGAAATACGACATATTAAGATATTTTCGCGATTTGTTTTTCCTCTTTCTGAAAGGATTTCCCAGTAAAAACAAATAGGAAATAGAGAGAACCTATTAAATATAAGACAGATGTAATTGTAAAAACATAAGCATAGCCCCAATAAGCACCATACAGCATCACAATCGAGGTTGATATTGGCCCCATTAAAGCCCAGCCTAATGAAAATACCATTTGGTTAACAGAGTTGGCCAGTCCTTTCATAGAATCATCAACCCGCCCCATAACAAGAGATGCTTGGATCGGGTTTCCTGCATTCATTAAGGCTTGTCTAAATAAAAAGCCAATGGCCGCTATGTAAAGATTTTCGGTATACCCTGTCAGCAAGAGGAAAGGCAATGATGATAGTTGTAGATAAACAACTGCTCGAACTTCTCCTACCTTACTAACAATGGCTGGTCCAATAATCATCGCGATCGCTGTTGCTGCTTGTCCCAATGATAAAATGAGACCAATTACTGTATTACTTGCTAAAAACCGGTCAGCAAAATACAAATTTAGGTAAGGAATAACTAATCCTGATCCAAACCCTATGATCATTTGAGCAAATGCAAACATCGCAATTAACTTTATTTGTGATTTATTTGTTCGCAGCTTCTGCCTAAATGACGCCACTGTTTTAATCTCAGGTTGTTTCCTTGGCTGTTCATTCATTTTAAGTATCGGTAAAATACCAGCCATATAAATGATAGTTGCAATTAATAATGTGATTCTTACACTCCAAAGTCCACTCAAATGAAAGATAAATTGAAAGGCATCAGAAAATGCCCCTCCCGCAATATTTCCTACTACTTGTGCGGCCATCATGATTGCTGAATGAAAACTAAAAAGGTGAACCCTTTGTGAAGATGTGGAGTTTTCCGCTAACCACGGGATTCCAGATACTTGAATAAATGCAGTCGACACCCCTGTAATAAATGCAGTTCCAATCAGTAACTGATCAATTTCTAGTATACTTCTAGCAAAAAAGGCGAATGTAGAAATCGCAACTCCAAGAACCATCACTTTCTTTCTGCCAAATTTATCACTCATAAGCCCTGCGGGTACGAGAATTAAGGCAGATGCTAAAGCAGTCATTGCAATAATTGTTCCGTTCGTTTGCTCGGAGTAACCTAGCTCTCTTACATAAAAGTTATACATGATTGTGTACATACCCATGCCTAATTGTGTAAAAACAGTTGCTAGGATAAATCGTTTGATGTTTTGATTGTATGCTTTATATTGCGTTTTCCATCCGGTGACAATGCTCATATGTGCTCCTATAATTATGTGATAAATATGATATTTCGACTCCCTAAATATCATACAACTTTTTAGACAAATTGCAATATACCGAATACAAAAATGATGTATATTTTTAAAATAAATAAAAGCGATAACCCAATTGGATTATCGCAGTTAAACAGACATTATTCTTTCGCTTTTTTTATGCATTGCCTTCTTGAAGCGTTTTCTTATTACTTGGTGCAAACCAACCGAGTAGTGCAATGCCAACTAATACTCCATAGAAGATAATTGTCCAAACAGTACTATGCGGGAAATCATGGTCTAAAATACCAATATCCTCATGAGCAAGGGTAATTACAGCAAGTTTGACACCGACCCAGGCGACAATTGCATATGCGGTTGTTTCCAATGCAGGTCGCTTCTCAAGAAGTTGCACAAACCAAGTTGCAGCAAACTTAATCAATACGAGGCCAGCAATACCCCCAAGAAGAATAACAATGAATTGCCCTCCATCCATACCACCGAAATTGCCAAGAGGTGATTCTGGAAGACCAAGGGCTAGAGCAACCGCAGCTAAGATTGAATCAATAGCAAAAGCAAGATCCGCTAATGCAATTTTTCCTACAGTTGGCCAAAATCCTTTACCAGCAGATTCTTTTTCATCATCCTTATGAATGTCCTTATTTTCCTTACCAAACTTTGCTTGGATGATATGCTTTAATCCTAAATAAAGAAGATAAGCTGCCCCTATCGCTTGTATTTGCCAAACGTTTGCTATAAAGGAAATAGCAAAAAGTGCTCCAAAACGGAAAACAAAAGCCATGAGTATTCCGTAATTGATTGCCTTTTTTTTCTGTTCTTCAGGTAAATGCTTGGCTATGATTGCTAGAACTAGAGCATTGTCCGCTGATAATAACCCTTCCAAACCAATTAGGATTAACAATGCCCAGGCATATTCAAGCCATATTGACTCCATGAATGTCTCCCCCAACTTTTAGGAAATTTCCAATTCATGAGTTTCCCTTTTTTATAGTACTCTTTTTAGTATGAGTACAAAGAAGCACGATAAACGGAGTTGTTTTAGGTAATATGTTTAAAATTTTCCTTGGGTAGAAAATTGTAAGGCATAGCACATTCAATAAAAAAACCCAAGAATGCTGATATCCATTCCTGGGCTTATGTTTTTGATAAGATTTCAACCAAGTAAGGAACTGAGTGAAAGGCATAATACTTTTGCGCAACTTTTCCTTCTTTTACATGCATTAAACAAGGAACACTTTCAATTTGCCAATTGATTGCTTTCTTTGGTAAATAATTAAGATCGCTCTTACCGATTATTACGTTTGGTAACAATTCAGCGACGACAGTCATCATTTTCGAAGCTACCTGACAGGTTCCGCACATCGGAGTGAATAAATAAAGCCAAAACTCCCCCGTGTTCGTGAGGTGAGTATCAATTTCGTGTTCATTCCATTCCTTCATCTTTACAACAACCTTTTATCTTGTTAATTGTTGTTTATTTTACCATAATTATTGAAAAAGTATAGGATACACGCTTGGCCTAAAGTAAGTATTCAGCGTGCACATCTATGTTTGCTGAAAGTAGTACCGTAGCAATATGTTGTTCAGGGGCAGTCGCAACCTCCCGATACATTTTATCGATAAACAAATGCCGTGCTTCTGGAAACTCGCGTTTAAACTGTTTTCTAAGCTTATCTCCTGCACGGTCGGCATCAACTAAGATATAAACATCTTTATTAAACAAATGCTCAATTAATTCGTCCAGTTTGGAGATACTAATCGTTCCGTTAGTACAAATAATCTCAACTGGTTCATTCACAACCGCTTCGACTTTCTTTTTATCTGTTCTCCCCTCAACAATGATTACTTTTTCATTATCGTCAAAAGCCACCATTTCATCACCTTGTTTCAAGTGTACATTAATCTGATATATACTTCTTCGATGTATACAACTGCTTTTCCTTCATTTTATAGCGAAGAATATAATTTGGTGAATCATAAGGAAACAATAGGGAAAAAAAGACAGTGGGTAACCACTGTCTTAACACCAACCATTTTCATCATCACAATCGACATATTTCATATCTGGGTTAGAAGGTATATCAGCATATGTGAAAATTTTGCTCTCTTCTTGCTCATATCCCTGCTTTAATTCATATTGAGCCCCTTCATTTGTAAAACGGATCTTTCCGATTTGTTCTTTTTCAACATATAATTTCATTTCATTATCTCCAAGCTTTCCAACCACTCGGTCAGTCACTTCAATTCGAGTATGTTTCAATACCATTACGAACACCCTTCCATCGGTATTTAATTTTAGAGTGTCCATTAAGAGAAACTTCATTCTGTTTGTCATTGTCCTTGTAGGGATAAAAAAAGAAAAGAGCCGATAGGAACTTTTTCCTGTTTTCGGCTCTTTTTATAGAAATCTTAGTCTTCTTTTATCATTTCTTCATATTGTTCAGCTGTCATTAGATTTTCAATATCACCAGCATTTGCAGGCTCAATTACGATCATCCAAGCTTTTTCATATGGAGATTCGTTTACGAATTCTGGGCTGTCGTCAAGGTCTTCATTTATTTCTACAACTTTACCGCTGATAGGCGCATAAAGTTCAGAAACCGTTTTAACAGATTCAACACTACCGAATGGCTCATCTGCTTGTATTTCATCGCCTATCTCTGGTAGTTCAACGAATACGATATCACCTAACTCAGATTGTGCAAAATCAGTAATCCCAATGCGTACTTTTTCCCCTTCGACTTTCACCCATTCGTGTTCTTCAGAATAACGTAATTCTTTTGGCGTGCTCATCTTGTACCCTCCATTAATTCGATATTATGAAATAATTAGTGTCCATTTTGATGAATAGTCTCAATAAAATGGATTATGTAAAAGTCCTTATTAAGGTCTTTCATCCGATTTATTTTGCCCAAGTGCTTTCAAACTGAGCCTCATTAAAACCAACAGTTACCTTCTTACCATCGCTAGTGAGTGGGCGCTTAATTAGCATTCCATCAGAGGCTAAAAGTTCTAACAATTCATCCTCGGAGGCTGTACCAATTTTGTCCTTCAATCCAAGTTCACGGTATTTTTGACCACTTGTATTGAAGAATTTCTTTATTTCCAATCCACTTTTTTGGTACATTTCTTTTAATTGCTCTTTTGATGGGGGATTCTCCACAATATGTATGTCCTCAAAGGTAACCTGATGTTCTTCAAGCCATTTTTTCGCTTTTCGACAGGTTCCACATTTTGGATACCAGTAAAATGTTAAAGCCATATTCTCACCACCCCTACAACATACTCCCCAAATATTTTAACATATAAAATTTTGAAATAACAACGATTCTCTAGATTCCCAAGAATAATTTCGACTCATTTCTCGTTTATCCTGCTAAAAAAAGAAAAAACCCTCTTACTTCAAGAAAAAAAGCCCCTATTATAGGAGCTTTTTCTAGCCGTTCAAGTTGGGAATTACACAGTGTATTTTTCAGCCTCGATAAGTGTTGCCGCAATTTCGCGTTTTTTCGCAATTACATTTACAGGGGTATGACGAGTTAATTTACGGAGTGCAGATGTCATCATCCGTAAAACATCACCTTCTTCTGTTGCAACAAGTGTTTCTTTAGCATGAGCTTCAATTTCATTAAATGCTTCTTGAACAAATACTTGAGTATAAAGGATCTTTTGTTGATTTTTATCTTCACCTGATTTTTTGATTGCTTTTTCTGTACGAAGAACGACAGATTCCATCGCATAAATATTTGCAGCAATGTCGGCAATATTTGCAAGAATCTCTTGTTCTTTCTCAAGTTTAGGACCAAATTTTTGTGCTGCAAGCCCAGCTATCATAAGGCCAATCTTCTTCGCATTGCGAACTAGAAATTTCTCTTGTTCTAGAACGCCCTCGCCCACCTCTTCAGGCATCAGCATCATTAGCTCCTCTTGTAGCTGTGTAGCTTTTTCAAGTAAAGGCAATTCCCCTTTTAATGCCTTACGTAGGAATGTTCCAGGAACAAGTAGACGGTTGATTTCATTTGTTCCTTCAAAAATACGGTTAATTCGAGAATCTCGGTATGCTCTTTCGATTTCGTACTCCTGCATAAATCCATAGCCACCATGGATTTGAACACCTTCATCAACGACATAGTCTAACACTTCAGTGTTGAAGAATTTATTAATTGAGCACTCAATTGCATATTCAGCAATTGATTTTGCAACTTCTTTACCATTCTTTACTTCTTCTTCGGATAATTGGCCCATACGGTCTTCAAAATAACCAACTGTACGATACACGCTAGATTCAGCCGCATATATCTTTGATGCCATATTCGCTAATTTTTCTTGGATAAGGCCAAACTTTGAAATTGGCGTTTTAAATTGTTGACGTTGGTTTGCATATTTTACAGCTAGTTCAAATGCACTTTTAGCACCGCCAACCGCACCTACACCTAGCTTATAACGACCGATATTTAAAATATTAAATGCAATTACGTGACCACGACCGACTTCACCTAAAAGGTTTTCGACTGGTACCAGTGCATCTTCGAGAATTAGTGTACGTGTTGAGGAACTTTTGATTCCCATTTTCTTTTCTTCAGCACCTGTTGAAACACCAGGAAACTCACGCTCAACTATAAATGCCGAAAATTTATCGCCATCAATTTTGGCATAGACAACAAATACATCCGCAAAGCCTGCATTTGTAATCCATTGCTTTTCACCATTTAATACATAGTGCGTCCCTTCTGCATTTAATTTTGCAGTCGTCTTTGCACCTAGAGCGTCGGAACCTGAACCAGGTTCTGTTAACGCATACGCTGCTAGTAGCTCACCTGTAGCTAATTTTGGAAGGTATTTTTGTTTTTGCTCTTCATTACCAAAAAGAACAATTGGAAGTGAACCAATTCCAACATGTGCTCCATGTGAAATAGAAAATCCGCCTGCTCTTGCCATTTTTTCAGCAATTAAAGCAGAGCTTACTTTGTCTAGACCTAATCCACCATACTCTTCTGGGACGTCTACACCTAAAAGACCAAGGTCCCCTGCGCTTTTCAATAATTTTACTGAGCGATCAAATTCATGGTTTTCAAGATACTCAACCTGTGGCAAAACTTCGTTTGCAATATAGTCTTCTGTAGTTTTTGCGATCATTTTATGTTCATCTGTATAATCTTCTGGTGTGAAGACACGGTCCGCTTCTAAATCTTCGATCAAAAAGCCCCCACCTAAAACGACTTTATCAGTTGCATTTGACATTTGGTTTCCCCCTAAAAGTTTTATTCAGAGGCTAACTCTTTGTTAGCCTTACTTTTTAAGCTAATAATTCAAACACTCCGGCAGCTCCCATACCGCCACCGATACACATTGTTACAACACCAAACTGTACATTACGTCGCTTCATTTCATGCATCAATGTAAGAGTTAATTTTGCTCCAGTACATCCAAGTGGGTGTCCGAGTGCAATTGCGCCACCATTTACGTTTACTTTATCTTCATCAAGTCCTAATTCACGAATAACTTGAAGAGATTGAGACGCGAATGCTTCGTTTAACTCAAATAACCCTATATCTGAGAGCTCAAGACCTGCATTTTTGAGTGCTTTAGGAATCGCTGCAACTGGACCAATACCCATAACTTCTGGTGGAACTCCAGCAACGGCAAACGATCTAAACTTCACGAATGGAGTCAGGCCAAGGCTCGTTGCTTTTTCACGGTCCATTACCATTACAGCAGCTGCACCATCGCTTGTTTGTGAAGCATTTCCTGCTGTTACTGAACCTGTCACTGAGAAAGCTGGTCTTAGTTTTGCAAGCACTTCAAGATTCGTATCTTCTCGGACACCTTCATCTTGAGAAAAAAGGATATGTTTTTCTACTAATTTATTATTTACATCCACATGACGAAAAGGTACGTCTACTGGAACTATCTCATCCACAAACTTACCAGCTTTAATAGCTGCAGCTGCCTTTTGATGACTTCTTACAGCAAAAGCATCTTGATCTTCACGACTTACACCGTATTTTACAGCGACCTGCTCTGCTGTATGGCCCATTCCCATATAGTATTCAGGTGCTGTTTCTGCAAGCCTCGCATTTGGACGGACAACATGGCCCATCATTGGTACTAGACTCATAGATTCTGCTCCACCAGCAATTGCGGTATCAGAATGTCCTATCATAATTTTTTCTGCTGCATAGGCAATAGATTGAAGTCCAGATGAACAATAACGATTAATCGTAATTGCCGGAATTGTATGTGACAATCCTGCCAATGCCCCTATATTTCTTGCCATATTTAAGCCCTGTTCTGCCTCAGGCATTGCACATCCGATGATTAAATCATCAATATTCCCTTCATAATTACCCGCTCGTTTTAATGTTTCTTTAACTACTAGTGCTCCTAAATCATCTGGTCTTACATTTGCTAGTGTACCTTTTTTCGCTTTTCCAACAGGGGTTCTCGCACCCGCTACGATGACTGCTTCTCTCAACACATTCCCTCCTAACTTTTTAAGGAAGGTAAAAGTACGGATAAAAATCTCTGTCGAATCTCTTCGTCACTCTGCCCCTACGGTCCTCACGTATTAATCCATACGCTCCGGTCCTCGCCGCTATCGTTCCTCGACCTTCTCGGATCTTTTCATCCTCCCTTTTACCTTTTATCTATGCTTATTAGTTACGTAATGGTTTTCCTTTTACAAGCATGTGTTGCATTCTAGCTTGCGTCTTTGGCTCACCGACAAGGCTAAGGAATGCTTCACGTTCAAGGTCTAATAAGTATTGTTCATCTACCTTAGTACCATATGGAACATTTCCACCTGCAAGTACCCAAGCAAGTTTTTTCGCGATCTTAAGGTCATGGTCTGAAATGTAACCAGAGTATTTCATTGCTTGTGCACCTAATAACAAGGTTGCGTATCCTGACTCACCAACAACCGGTACCTTCTTACGTACTGGAGCTTTGTACCCTTGTTCAGATAATGCTAACACTGATTTTTTCGCATCATGGATGAGATGATCTCCATTGAAGCTTATGCCGTCTTCTTTTGTTAAGAAGTTATTTGCACGTGCTTCATCGGCTGATGTTGAAACCTTCGCCATTGCTATTGTTTCGAAAACTTTGTTTGCGACATTTTGGAGATTTACCTCTACTCCTGATGGCATTCCTTGAAGATGGTTAAGGTAAAGTTCTTTATTTCCACCACCGCCAGGGATTACACCTACACCAACCTCTACTAGCCCCATATAGGTTTCACTTGATGCTTGAACCTTGGCAGCAGGTAAACAGATTTCTGCTCCTCCACCAAGTGTCATGCCAAATGGTGCTACGACCACTGGTTTTTCACTATATTTAATATTCATCATCGCTTGTTGGAACTGACGAACAACAAGTTCGATATCATAAAAATTGTCATCCTGGGCTTCCATTAAGATCATCGCTAGGTTAGCACCGACACAGAAATTTTTCGCCTGGTTACCAATCACTAAGCCTTTATAGTTTTTTGCCACTTCATCAATCGAGTGATTGATCATCTGAATAATATCGAATCCAATTGCATTATTTGGTGATGTGAATTCCAGAAGTGCTACATCATCTCCTAAATCTATTAAACTAGCACCACTATTTTTCTTAATGACGCCATTTGTTTCTTTAAATGTCTTGATATTTATATTCTTTGGATTTACCTTAACTGCTTTGTATTCTCCGTTATGGAAATAAGAAACAGAGTTATTTTCTTTTTTATAGAACGAAGTATGTCCGTTTGCTATCATTTCTTTAATCCACTCTGGCACTTGGGCACCTTCTGCTTCCATCTTCTTCACAGATTTTTCAAGGCCGATTGCATCCCACGTTTCAAATGGACCTAATTGCCAACCGAAGCCCCACTTCATTGCCTCATCAATAGCAACGATATCATCTGCAATTTCACCTAAAAGAGCGGCTGAATAGATAAGTGCTGGGCTGGTAATATTCCATAAAAGCTTTCCGGCACGATCCTCTGCGTATAATAGTGTCTTTAACTTATTAGCTGTTCCTTTCACTTGCTTTATGGAAGCAGTAACTGGAGTTTGTAGCTTTTTTCTCTCTTGGTATTGGAGAGTTTCAGGGTTTAATTCTAAAATCTCCTTACCTTTTTTCAGGAAGAAACCTTGCCCTGATTTACTTCCCAACCATCCTTTTTCCAACATGACTTTCATAAAGTCAGGAACATCGAAAACTTCTTTTTCTGCTCCCTCAACTTGTTCATAAACATTATTGGCTACGTGTATAAATGTATCTAGCCCAACAACATCGAGAGTACGGAATGTTGCGCTCTTCGGACGTCCAATCATTGGACCTGTAACTGAGTCTACTTCTCCTATGCTATATCCGCCTTTTAGCATTTCACGAACGGTAACAAGCAACCCATATGTTCCAATCCTGTTTGCGATGAAGTTTGGTGTATCCTTTGCTTCAACGACACCTTTTCCAAGTACATCCTCTCCAAATGTTTTCATAAAAGAAAGTACTTCTGGGCTTGTGTTTTTTGTTGGAATCACTTCAAGCAATTTTAAATAACGAGGTGGGTTGAAGAAGTGTGTTCCTAAAAAGTGTTTCTGAAAATCTTCTGAACGTCCTTCAGCCATAGCCTCAACCGAAATACCAGATGTATTTGAACTCACAATGCTTCCTGGCTTTCTTACATTATCGATTAGGCTAAAAACCTTTTTCTTAATTTCAAGGTTTTCAACAACCACTTCAATTATCCAGTCAACTTCCGAAAGCTTTTCCATATCATCTTCAAAGTTTCCAGTTGTGATTAGAGCGATATTTTCTTTAGAAGTAAGCGGAGCTGGCTTTTGTTTCAACAACTTTTGGACTGCTGAATCACTCAGACGATTTCGAACTTGTTTATCCTCTAATGTAAACCCTTTCTTTTTTTCTACTTCTAAAAGTTCACGAGGAACAATATCTAATAGTAATGTAGGTATTCCGAGATTAGCTAAGTGAGCAGCAATACCCGATCCCATAACTCCCGAACCAAGAACTGCAGCTCTTTTAATGCTTTGGATCATTCACAGTTTCCTCCTTTTATGCTTTTTGAACATTTGAATGAACACTCATTCATTTTCGCTTCAAAAAAAATATCCCCTATTCAAATTCAGCTGATGGATTTTTGAACATCCAAAAGAATGAGTTCCTTTATATCTAAATATAAAGCAATATTTTAATTTTCGCAATATATTCAACAAACAATTTTTGGTTTTCTTTCGATTTCGCATTGAAAGTTGAGATTCAGGTGATTCTAATAACTGGAGGTGAATCAAATGGCTAAAGTTGATAAAAATCCATCTAAACGCGCGGTTAGTGCAGCAAGTGTAAAGGGAAATGCTGGTCCTGATACAAGAGCGCGAAGCGGAAAAACACAATCTACAAACCAACAATACGGGGCTCATAATACGGGCGGGGAAGAATAATAGGTAGTGGTTTTTACGGTGGCTATGGTGATGAAGGACTGGCGGCTCTTGCGTTGCGTTCTGGACTTCATAAGACCGGATGAAGGACTTTACGGTGTGAACTCTTGGACGGTGGGGACTTCATCGTCTTGATGAAGGACTTTTCCGTGTGATCTTTTGGGCGTTGGGGACTCCATCGTCTTGATGAAGGACTTTACGGTGCGAACTCTTGGACGGTGGGGACTTCATCGACTTGATGAAGGATTTTACGGTGGGAATTCTTGGGCGGTGGGGACTTCATCGACTTGATGAAGGACTTTATGGTGCGAGCTCTTGGACGGTGGGGACTTCATCGTCTTGATGAAGGACTTTACGTTGTGAGCTCTTGGACGGTGGGGACTTCATCGACTTGATGAAGGACTTTATGGTGCGAGCTCTTGAACGGTGGGGACTTCATCGTCTTGATGAAGGACTTTACGGTGCGAGCTCTTGGACGGTGGGGACCTCATCGTCTTGATGAAGGACTTTACGTTGTGAGCTCTTGGACGGTGGGGACTTTATCGACTTGATGAAGGACTTTACGTTGTGAACTCTTGGACGGTGGGGACTTCATCGTCTTGATGAAAAGGAATTCGCAACAAATACTTAACCCCAATCCCCTTCATCACCTCGATGAAGAGGGTTGGGCAACAAATACTTAACCCCAATCCCCTTCATTACCTCGATGAAGAGGGTTGGGCAACAAATACTTCAGTCTAATCCTCTTCATCACCTCGATGAAGAGGGTTGGGCAACAAATACTTAACTCCAATCCCCTTCATTACCTGGATGAAGAGGGTTGGGCAACAAATACTTAACCCCAATCCCTTTCATTACCTCGATGAAGAGGGTTGAACAACAATTACCTCAGCGCAATCCCCTTCATTACCTCGATGAAGAGGGTTGGGCAACAAATACTTAACCCCAATCCCTTTCATTACCTCGATGAAGAGGGTTGAACAACAATTACCTCAGCGCAATCCCCTTCATTACCTGGATGAAGAGGGTTGGGCAACAAATACTTAACCCCAATCCCTTTCATTACCTCGATGAAGAGGGTTGAACAACAATTACCTCAGCGCAATCCCCTTCATTACCTCGATGAAGAGGGTTGGGCAACAAATACTTAACCCCAATCCCTTTCATTACCTCGATGAAGAGGGTTGAACAACAATTACCTCAGCGCAATCCCCTTCATTACCTGGATGAAGAGGGTTGGGCAACAAATACTTAACCCCAATCCCTTTCATTACCTCGATGAAGAGGGTTGAACAACAATTACCTCAGCGCAATCCCCTTCATTACCTCGATGAAAGGGTTTTTGTAACAAATATTTAACCCCAATCCCCTTCATCACCTCAATGAAAGACAATTCGCAGCATATACTTCGCCCCAATCCTCTTCATCACCTCAATGAAAGAGAATTCGCAATAAATACTTCAACTCACTCCCCTTCGTCACTTCAATGACAGGCAATTTGCAACAAATATTCTACCCACATCCCCTTCATCCGTTCAAACCCTGTAGTCTTTTCATAATCTTGAAGCAAACAAAAAAAGCAGCGCAAGAAAACACACTTTGTTTTCACTCGCACTGCTTCAGATTTACCTACTTCCCAAGAACCCCTTTTACTACAAACGCTACATTTGCTGGCCGTTCTGCTAGACGTCTCATGAAATAGCCATACCAGTCCGTTCCATACGGTACATACACGCGCATTGTATATCCTTCTTTTACAAGTTCCTCATGGCGTTCTGATCGAATCCCGTAGAGCATTTGAAACTCAAATTGGTCATGACTTATATTATGTTCCTTTACTAATTCCTTCGTATATTGGATCATGGCCTCATCATGTGAAGCAACTGCTGTATAGTTTCCGTTCAACAAATGCATTTTAATGATTTTCTTAAAGTTCTCATCGACGTCTTTCTTGTCAGGAAATGCTACTTCTGGTGATTCTTTATAAGCACCTTTTACAAGACGAAGATTTGGATGATATTCGTTTAAGTCTTCTATATCTTGGACAGTCCGATATAGATAAGCTTGGATTACAGTTCCAACATTATCGTAATCTTTTCGTAGTTCTTTAAAAATTTCAATTGTCTTAGCGCATCGTGAGTAGTCTTCCATGTCAATCGTTACGAAGACATCATTTTCTTTTGCGACATCAAGGATTCGACGCATATTATTCATAACGACCTCATCTGAAATATCCAATCCCATCGAGGTCATTTTTAAGGATAATTGTGCATTTAGCTTTTCTCTACCAATTGCTTTGATTGCTTCAATTGAACCGTCAGCCATAAGATTCGCCTCTTCTATACTGTCAACGAATTCACCAAGATAATCGATGGTGACCGCGAGGCCCTTTGCATTTAACTCTTTGATTTTTTTTACAGCTAAATCTATTGTTTCTCCGGCAACAAATCTAGCTGCACCAAAGCGCAAGCCATATTTCCTAGCTAATTTTGTAAACGCTTTATTTTTTGATAAAAACAAAAAGAAATTACGTAAAAGTTGTTCCATTTCAATTTCCCCCTCGAAATGCAATCTTAGCTGTAATCTAGCAATCTACCTAAATCCTTATTTATTTTATCACGTTTAAATTGCTTTGAATATATGCTCGAAAAAATTTTGTCGAACGCTTACATTTTCCTGAACAGTACCCTATTTCATTATATGCATTGCATACAATAAACGTTTTGTTGGCAACCTAATAATGAAAAATAGGATAAGGAGGGTTTTATTATGCAACAACAGCAATCACAACAACAACAACAACCTTTTTATACTCCAAAGACAGGGCAAATGTCAGAAACTCCTGCAGTTATTACATCAAAGGACCTCTTATACTTAACAGATATGATGTCCTGGAACCTTTTAGCCTTAAAAAAGGCGCATTTCTTTGCGGGCCAATGTCAAATGCCGGAGATCTCTCAAGCGCTCGAAAAAGCGTGCCAAATGCATGAGCGCCATTATCGTCAAATTTTAGATCATATGCAAAAGCATACAGGTCAAGCACCGCAGCAACCGAGCCAAAATCAGCAAAGCCAGCAAATGCAATAAAAGGAGGGCTACATAATGAATCAACAAATGAACCAAAATCCTAATCAGGTAAGTAATCCAAAAACAAAAGTTCCAAAAACACCAGCAATGAATGATCGTGATTTTATAAATGACATGCTAGCAACGGAAAAATATATGACTGCTGCCTACAGCACAGCTTTGAATGAGATGAGTCATGATGGACTTTATGAGGATATTCGTTCGATCTTCAATGAAACACAGGACTGCCAAAGAGAGCTATACAATCTTATGTTCAAGAATGGCTGGTATAAGCTTGAAGAAGAAGAAACTCAAAAGGTGCAACAAAAGCTTCAACAATTTTATAATTACACAACAACGCAATTTCCAAACCATAATACTATTCAATAAGAAAAAAGAGATGAAGCCCCTTATTGGTGCCTCATCTCTTATTTATTTTTTAAGCGGTGTTCTTCATTTAGTTTTTTGATTTCAGCGATGATTTCCTTAATGCCTTCTTTTGCATCTGGGTAGGTTTCGTTCCAGTGCTTTGCAAGAGGCGGCATTGACTTTGAAATATGCATGTATAAGGACCATAGCTTTACTTTTTCCTTTAGTTCTGGGGAACTTTCTCCAAGTAAAAGCTCTGTGTATTTTTCTAGTAATCCATCAACTTGTTCTTCTATTTTTTGATCCATTTTTATTAACTCCTATTTTGCAGTTTAGGGGACATGTTTTGCAACGGTCTCCGGTACTTTTGGTTTTATAGTAAAGACAACATGTTGTTCTTGTTCGAATGTTCTGTTCGTATTCTGGACGATACACCTTTATACCGTAGTATCGTGACAATGGGTTAAAATCTACTGGACCAAATAGTTCCCCTTCCGCATATTTTACAAGATACTTAAAATCATCCTCAATTGTCTCTCGTTTTTCATCAAACTTCGGTTTTGCTAGTACAGATTCATAGAGCCAATACACATAAATCGCGATATTTTCCCAAAGTACTTTTTTCGAGAGGCCGGAATACTCAGAAAGAGCAGTTAAGACTTTATGGATATTCTCATGAAAAATAGCCCGAATTGTTTCGTTACGCCATTGCTCTCTAGATTCAGAAGGACCAGATACAGTATGCAGGTTAAAAAAGTAGAACTTCGGATTCCAATACCAGATTTCCTCTTCATTACTTGTCTCTAATGAAATATTAGTCAATGAAACATCTAATCGCTTATTAAAAACTGTCATTGCATACAAATTCAGGACAGCAAAAAATCCATAACGTTTCATGAACATGGATGCCGCTACTCGCTTATCTGGCGCAGATATCTTCTGCTGGACATTCTCCAAATATTGTTTAATCTTCTCTTCCTTTAAAAGCTCTATCACAGGACTTGATAGGTTTGATCGAAATTGTTGACTACTAAAACGAAATTCCTTTAATTGTTCGATTTCTGTTTCCAAAAGGAGGTTTGACATATTAAACTCCTACCTTCTCTAATCAAATGCGCCTTGGCGTATTTGCGCCCAGATTTTTTCGAGCTTGCTCGAAAACTTCCATTGAAAATCTGTGGCATCCGCCGTAGGCTTTAATTTTATTCAGCATTTCTGCTGAATAAGATTAATACGTCTTCCTTTGCCGTGAGGAATGCATAGAGGCGTTCCAAACAATGGATCAGTGGCAACATCACAATCCATGCCAAACACATCTTTGACCAGACTCTTATTGACAACAAATTCAGGCTTGCCCTGTCCATAAATTTGTTTGTTTTTAATCGCGACAATATGATGGGCATAGCGGCATGCTAAATTCAAATCATGCAATACCATGATGATAGTTCGTTGTTCTGTTTCATTAAGTTCAAATAACAGGTCTAAAATTTCGATTTGGTGTGTCATATCGAGATATGTTGTTGGTTCATCAAGTAGGATAATATCGGTTTCCTGTGCAAGTGTCATTGCAATCCAAGCACGTTGACGTTGACCACCCGAGAGAGAGTCGACCGTGCGTTCTGCGAAATCCTGCATATTGGTAGCTTCTAGTGCGTGATTAACCATTCTTTCATCTTCTTCTGTCCATTGCTTAAGCCAATTTTGGTATGGATAACGACCTTGTTTTACTAACTGGAGGACGGTTAATCCTTCTGGTGCAGTTGGTCCTTGGGGAAGGATGGCAAGCTTTCTAGCTATTTCTTTTGTCGGAAGCTTAGCGATTCTTTCCCCTTCAAGGAGAACAGCCCCATGTTTTGGTTTTAGTAATCTTGCTAAAGAACGTAACAAGGTTGATTTACCACATCCATTTCCACCAATGAAAACGGTGATCTCCCCTTTTGGAATTTCAAGATGCAAGTCTTCTATGATAATGGAATCTCCGTACGATAGTGTTAAGCTTTCCGTTTCAAGTGCATTCATCCCAAACGCCCCCTTTTACTTTTTCTAGCTGTTCCGAGTCTTGTATAGCAAGTAGATAAAATAAGGTGCTCCGATGGCAGCGGTAAACACGCCTGCTGGTACTTCGGTTGGAGAGAAAGCAGTTCTACCAATTAAATCCGCTAGCATGACAAGAATCCCCCCTAAAAGGGCAGCTGTGGGGAGCAATGCTCCAAATGCTGAACCGACTAATCTCCGTGCCATATGTGGTGCCATTAATCCAACGAAACCAATCCCTCCGGCAAACGCAACTGCACTACCTGTTAATGCAGTACTTACTAACAATAAAAGAAATCTATGTTTTTGTACCGCACTTCCCACTCCGGTTGCTAACTCTTCACCTAGTTCTTGAATGTTTAGGTGTCGTGCAAGCATGAAGCAGATAATCAATAAAATAATGACAACAGGACTAAGTATTTGTACATTTGCCCATGTTGACCCATTAACAGTACCTGTAATCCAAATATTCGCCTGGCTAGCTTGATAGATTGGTCCCATTACCATAAGTGTTGTTGTCAATGCTTGTGTGAGTGCAGAAACACCAATTCCGATCAGCACAAGGCGTATGGGCGAAACACCATTCTTCCAAGCCAACACATAGACCAAAAATGCGACAACAGTTGCACCAATAAATGCAGCCACAGGCATCCATTTTATACTGACGGTTAGTGCATTACTGGAATTAGAAAAAATGGTTAAGAAGGCAACGACGGCAACAGACGCACCACCTGTAATTCCTAAAATATCTGGTGAGGCTAATGGGTTTCGAATAATTCCTTGTAGAATACTCCCAGCAGCTGCAAGGGCCATTCCCACTAAGAATGCAATGATAATCCTTGGTAAACGAAAGGATGTGACAACCAACTGTTCCATTTTTGAGCCATATCCAAACAATGTTTTTACAACAGTAACGGGGTCTATCTTCATTTCACCTAACCCTGTACTGACTAAAAATAAAATAATTGTTATTACTATTAGAACGAATACCGTTATTAGTGATTTATGATCGATTAGATAAGAGATGTTTCCCTTTTTTCCAAATCGAATGGATCGATATTTATTCACGCTTTATGAAACCCCTTTCTTGCCACATAAATAAAGAAAGGTGTTCCAATTAAAGCTGTCATAACACCGACTGGCACCTCTTCTGGCATGACAATATATCTGGCAGCTATATCAGCCAGTAGAAGTAAAACACCACCAAGGATTCCGCAGTATGGCAGGATCCATCGATGATCAATTCCAACTAAACTCCTAGCAAGGTGTGGAATAACTATCCCAATAAATCCAATTGGTCCGGCAACTGCCACTGCACCACCAGCTAGTAGAATAATCGTAAAGGCTGTTAATAGCTTGACAGTTCCAGTTCGCTGTCCTAAGCCTTTTGCAACATCCTCTCCCATTGTAAGAACGTTGATTTTATTGGCTAATAAAAGGGATGCTACCCATGCCACTGCTAAATAAGGAAGAACACTCGTTAACATTTCAAGCTTTCGTCCTTGAATAGAGCCCGCAAGCCAAAATAATACTTGATCTAATGCCATTTCATCAATAACTAGTAATCCTTGTGTAAAGGATGAGAACATCGCAGCCATTGCAGCACCTGCTAATGTTAACTTCATTGGAGTAAGGCCTTCTCTACCTAGTGAACCAATAAAATAAACGATAAACGCAGCAATCGCTGCTCCTAAAAAAGCAACCCAAGTAAATGCTTGTAAGGAGTTTATCGAGAATATTGAGACACCTGCTACTAAAAAAAATCCCGCTCCTGCATTTACGCCGAAGATACCTGGTGATGCCAATGGATTTTTCGTTAAAGCTTGCATGAGTGCCCCTGCTATTCCTAAACTTGCTCCTACAGCTGTAGCAATAAGTGCGCGAGGTAAGCGAATTGTTTCAATGATAATATGTTCATTTGAACCATCAAATGCCGTGAATGTTTGATAGGCCATTTTCCAAGATGTATCGGTATATCCATACACAATACTTGCACACATTGAAAAAAGTAATAGTAAAATTCCGATTATAAGGCCTGCAGATTTAGCTTGATTTGATTTCAAAACCATTATAGTAAGACTCCTTGAATGATTAGAAAAGCGCAAGGTGCACAGTATTAGGCGACAAGCATAAGACGACCCCAACCTTATGAAGCGATTGACTTATGGCCTCGAGCCGATGGCTTCTTGGGCTAGACGTTGTGAAAAAGTCATGTATGACTTTAGTTAAACATGTTTATGTTATATATTAGGTCGTTTTTTGTTAGGCTTTACTATTCATATGTCTTCTTATTCATCTTAATAAGAAAGCGAAATTAGTAAGTTAGTTCTCTTTTAGTCTATTTGAATTGAGAATGATTGTCAATGGGATGAAAACCATTCTCAATTTTATATTGACTAAAGATTTAATTCATTTTATCATCATAAGTGAATAATTGAAAATCATTATCAATTAATAGGAGGGTACATAATGAACTTTAGAAAGAAAGCTTATCTAGGATTCCTAACATTGGCTGTATTATCACTTCTTTTAGCTGCTTGTGGTGAAGCAGATAATACAGACAAAGGCAATAACGAAACTGAGGGAGCTAATACATACACGGTTGAACATGCCATGGGTACAACTCCAATCAGCAAAAATCCTGAAAGAATTGTCATTTTAACAAACGAAGGGACAGAAGCCCTATTAGCAATGGGAGTTAAACCAGTTGGCGCTGTTCGTTCTTGGATTGGCGACCCATGGTACGACCATATCGAGGACCAAATGGAAGGTGTCGAGGTTGTCGGTGAAGAAAGCAATGTAAATATCGAAGCTATTGCTGCACTAGAGCCAGATTTAATTATCGGTAATAAAATGCGCCAGGAAAATATTTATGAGCAACTAAAAGCGATTGCTCCAACTGTTTTTGCTGAGGATTTACGTGGAGATTGGCAAAAGAACTTTACCCTTTACTCAAAAGCCATCAATAAAGAAGAAGAAGGTAAAAAAGTCCTTGCTGAATTTGAAGACCATTTAAATCAGGTTAAAGAAAATATCAATACCGATGCTGAAGTGTCAGTCGTACGCTTTATGGAAGGAAGAACACGGATTTATTATACTGATTCCTTTTCAGGTGTGATTTTCGAACAATTAGGCTTGAAACGTCCACAGCATCAGGTTGATATATTTGCTGAAAATCCTGAAGATCAGTTTGCAAGAGAAGTGGACCAAGAAAAAATCCCATTAATGGATGCTGATGAAATCTTTTATTTCACATACGAAACCGGTAATGGGGAAGCTACAAAGGTCGAGGAAGACTGGATTAACAATCCGTTATGGCAAGGTTTAAATGCCGTGAAGGAAGGCAAAGTGCACAAAGTAAGTGACCCTATTTGGAATACTGCAGGTGGCGTTCTAGCAGCAAACCTCATGCTAGATGACATTGAAAAATACTTAGCAAAGTAAAAACACAAAGTGTAAGTGCCTTGAATGCGGAACATTGACTAACTGCTGCCACGTCCTGTGGCAAACGTCAATGTCAGCACTTCCTGTGTTAGTCCGACCAGCATAACAAAAGACAGCGAGAAGGATGCATTTTATCATTCTTTTGGATTGGCTAGACCAGATAGGCGCTAGGCGCTGGAACTGGACATTAGAAAAGCTCCCACCTTTTTAAACTGTACCCTGTGTAGTAGACACATTAAAAAAAGTCTGCTGCACAGGGTCTTTTTATGTACAATAGATTAAAAATAGTGCGGGAGAGATAGTATGAGTAAAAAAATATTCTCGGAAAAAGAGATCGAATTACTAGCTAAAAATCCATATGTAAAATCAGTAAGTCCCAAAGGTATTACCTATTCAGATGAGTTTAAGGAGCACTTTATAACTCAAAATGACCTGGGGAAGTTTCCTAGAGAGATATTTGAGGACTGTGGGTTCGATACTGAGGTATTAGGTATGAAACGGATTGAGTCTTCTGGAAAAAGATGGCGAGAAGCTTATCGTAAGCACGGAATTCTAGGACTTCGTGATACAAGATCAGGAAACTCAGGTAGACCAAGGGAAAGAGAGCTTTCCACTGAAGAAAAATATGCAAGGTTAGAGGCCGAAAATAACCTGTTGAAAGCAGAGAATGAACTATTAAAAAAGATACGATTCGCAGAAAGGGGGATGAAGAAGAAATAAAATTGTCAGCTGACCAGAAATTTAACCTTATTCATTCCGTTATCGAGAAATACAATCTAACAAGGATGGTAACCCACCTCTGTAAAGTAGCTGGTGTGTCCCGTCAGGGATACTATAACTACTTTTCTGCTAAACAAGTTCAGAGAAGGAAGGATCGGGAGAAAAAGGATGAATCCCTTCGGGACCTGGTTTTAAAAGCATACAATTTCAAGAACCGTAAGAAAGGGGCTCGTCAAATTAAGATGGTATTGGCAGGTCAGTTTAGTGTTGTTTTCAATCTTAAGCGAATCAGAAGAATCATGAAGAAATACGGGATTGAGAGCCCTTTTAGGAGAGCGAACCCCTACAAGCGCATCATTAAGGCTACGCAGGAGCACAAGGTCGTCCCGAACTTACTTAACAGGGAATTCAAACAAGGAATCCCACACAAGGTCCTTCTTACGGATATAACCTACCTATATTTCGGAAAAGGTAAAAAAGCTTATTTATCAACCATTATTGACGCTTCCACCAATGAAGTCTTAGCTCATCAGGTCTCTGATCGAATTACTTTAGATATCGCTACGGATACACTTAAGAAGTTAAAGAAAAACAGGAGAATCAAACTGGCTAAAGGAGCTTATATACATTCTGATCAGGGAGGTCACTATACCAGCCCTGTTTATCAAAAGCTGGTGAAAAAATTCAAATTGGAACAATCAATGTCTAGGAGAGGTAACTGTTGGGACAACGCCCCACAGGAATCATTCTTTGGTCATTTTAAGGACCTGGCTGATATAAAATCATGTGAAACTTTAAAAGAACTTAAGCAAGAAGTGAAAGCTGCCATCCACTACTACAATCACTACAGATATCAATGGAATATGAAAAAGATGACCCCTGTTCAATACAGAGATCATCTTCTTAAAGTAGCCTAGCTTTTTTTAAAATGTCCTTTACAAGGGGTACAGATTATTTTGGCGGGAGCTTTTCTTTTAGTTATGTCTTAGCTTTTCTAAAATAACTTGCGCCTCATATCCATCCTTAAAGGTATAGAGTCGGTTTTCTTTACCTTCAATAGCGGAAAAGAGATTGTCAATGAGTGTGGCTGTTTCAGTCGTTTCAATCTCAATCTGTTGAATTTCTTCTCCTAGCTTGCCGCCCTCAAGCTTTGCCCAATCTATTAGTTTTAGTGTTCCTTCTGTACCATATGCAGTATAAGAGATTCGTTCAGCTCCAGCAATTTGGCTGATTCCATTTATTAAAAATGGGGTACCACCCTCTAGTTCTAATGAAGCAATGATCCCTGTTTCACACTTTGTCTTATCTTCAGGAAGTTCCAATATACTATTTTGATAAGTAATTGAACCAAAAATTCGTTGGGTTAATTGAATAAAATGAACCCCTACCTCCAGTACAAATCCACCTTGTTCTCGACCTGCAACCCAATCATTCTGTTGCCATAAACGTGGCCAGTTTGGAAAATTCATTGAAAGTTCAAGCTTTCTTAATTTACCTATGTACCCTTCCTTAATCAACCGATCAAAGCTATTAGCAGGGTTGCTATAATTTAGCGGGAAATTCATAGCATGAATGATTCCTTCTTGCTCTGCTTTTTCTAACATTTCCCTCGCCTCTTCAACTGAATTTGCTAGAGGCTTCTCACATAAGATATGTATTCCTTTTTCAATGACATCCATTGTAACAGCATGGTGATATTTAGGCGGGACCGCTACATAGACAAGGTCCAAATCCTCATTAACTAGCATATCGTTGTGGTTATCATACCAATTGATATCACCTGATTTTTCAGCCATTTCTACAGCTCGTTCTTTTTCCTTATCAACGACTGCTGTTACTGTTGTATGTTTGTTCGCATTAAAACCCTGGATTAATCTTTCTCCAATTGCACCAAGGCCAACTACTCCTACTCTTACATGTTTCATCATATCTCTCCTCCCCTTTCCCCATTATAATTCTAGCCAGTAAAATCGTCTATCACGACAAAAAAATCCCCCCTGAAATTCACTCAGGAAGGTAGGAGTCCTCTTATAAAAATGATTTTATATCATAGATATGACCATTGATTAATTCTTGGTTAACAATGAGGTCTAGGATAACACCTGCAATAAAGTCTGGTGATCGTAGCATCCCTTTTTCATTATATTCGATGAATTGGTCAACCTCAATAAAGTCCTCTTTGTTTGTCTTTCTGATTATCTCCTGCATCTCTGTATCCATAACGCCTGGTGAGAATGAGATCATAGTTACTGGATTTTCAGTGGTTTCCTGCTCAAAGCCAACTGATTTTGTGAACATATCGATTCCTGCTTTTGATGAAGAGTATGCAGTCCATCCATGTCTAGCCCGGTTTGCAGCACCTGAAGAAATATTCACAATTACCTTTTTAGTTGAAAACGATGCCGTATGGCGAATGAAGTATGAACTTAACAACATTGGTGCCAACAGATTCACATGCATATTTGCGGTTAGTTCTTTTGGACTTGCCTTTCCAATTGGTTTAATTGGATCAATCATACCAGCATTGTTTACTAAGTAAATTCCTTCAGCATTTGAGAAGTCAATAGATGAAAAAATTCGCTCCATCACTTTTTCGATTTCTTCACTCTTTTGGAGGTCACAAGAAAAATAATAAAGATTGATGCCCTTTTCAAACGCTAATTCTTTTAACTCATTATTTTGCTTTCTAGAGATACAAAATAAAGTATGATCCTTGTCCAAGATCTGCTTAACAATGGATTCTCCTAATCCCCTAGATGTCCCAGTTATAATAAAATATTTCAAATAAGACACTCCTATTACCTTTATCTTTGCCACTATTTACTAGTAAGTATATCATACACTACCGAAAACTGGTTGCTATAAAAGAAGCTCTTTGTCACAAATTTATTGCGTAATACCAGTCTCAGTAATCGTTACCTCTGAATGAACCTCTATATTTATATTTGGGTAATTTAGTTCCCATTTTTCAAAGTCTAAACCACGAGTTGAGTGTCTAGCCATATATCCAATCCCAACTGGGTCAATATTTTTTTCTTGAAAATCTTTTAACATTGCTTCGGATTTATCTTTTATTGTGCCTTCGAGTTCTTCTACTATCTTTTGAATCAATTTGGGATTTGTTGTTTGTCCAGAAAATTCACTCAATATCCCTTGATATTTAATGGTAATGTTTACCTTTGGCTCCCCATTTATTTCCTCGATCTTTATTTTTCTTTTTGATTTAATGCGCCTGATAGATGCATACTCATCTGTACCTTTTAATCGTATAGTATATGCACCTTCACCATAATCTTCGACCAGCGCCTTAAAAAAGAACAAATCAGGCTCATCGATTTTAGCCACCATTTTACCATCCTGAAACAGTCCAAGCCCTGTTATCTCCATCTTATTAGAAAGCAGTTTCATAGTTGGGAGATAGGGATCCATACCCTCCATATAATGTCTATACATAAAAGTATGAAGATCAGACCTAGGTAAATCTCGTTTCTCGATATTATGTTGTAACATGATTGATAAATATTCCCCAGTTCCCCTGTTTCCTAAACTCTTTTCTAATACGTCACTTGTCTTTCCTTCAACAATCGCTAGATTGATTTTCGATCCGATGCTTGCATCACGTTGAAGGGCGTCAATATATCGTAGTATTCCGTTTTTTGCAAGCTCATTTTCATACAAAACAACGCGGACAGCACCTGTCACTAATGGATCCGCTGACTTTTTTTGTAGCACATTAATAATTTCTTTGGCTAACACTGATTCCCCAGTGAAGCTAGCATTGTCGATGCTTTTGTCTGCTTTAAAAACAGGGATAACAGCCGTACCTTTAATTTTTTGACCCTCAGCTCTATCAAATCCAACTGCTGCCACCATATTAATTTCGTCTATTATTTCTTCAGATATTCTTCCATATAAGATTGTTATTAATGTAATGGTACAGAGCGCAATTCCTGTAAGTACTTTTTTCATTTTTTCTCCCTCATTTTACGAACAACTAGTGTAATTATGAAGAGGATTGGAATATAAGCAAAAATATAATAAAGTCCAAAATTTGCCATATATCCACTGAGCATGTCTATTTGTTGACGAGATTTAATAAGACTGCTAGCAACTAATACGATTGGTAAAATCCAAAGTAACGATTTTCGTTGTTGCACCGAAAATACTTTTTTGATTCCTCTGCCAGCTCCCCACAATGCAATACAAATATTGGGTAGGATTACAAGAAACCATGATGCGATTCCAACATACTCAAATCGCTCTACGAACGGCATGTTGATACTTTTAAACATGGTTAGAGTTGCCCAGATTATTTTATCTATTTGGTCAGCGCTAAAATACATGGTTGCTGTAACGCTAGCAATTAGATATAAACTCGTTGTTGCTAAGACACCTAGGTGGGCCCATTTTTGGGACTTTGGCGGATTTTTAATAAATGGATAAAATAGCAAAAGCGCTTCAAAACCCATGATGCTTAGGGACATATCCTTTGTTCCTCTTGCAATTTCTGTTACCGAATGATTCATAATTGGTAACAAATTGCGCACATGGCCATAATCCAAAGGAAAGAAAACTAAAAGAAGTATATATAATGGGAGGACAATACTAAAAAAACTAATGCCCGTTACCGTTCTAAAACCACCTAAGATAATATAGTACGCTAGCACAATAGTGAAAAAACCAAAAACCCAACTATTGAATTCTGGGAACATCCATACCTGAATGACCTCAATATAACTTCGTAAAACGGTTACCGCTAATGCCATAAGGTAGAGAATAAATAATAGGCTAAGAAGGCCCCCTATCCACTTTCCAAAAATCTCTTTATGAACATCAACAACGTCTCCCCCTGAATAATCTAAGATTTTATAAATAATCCATACAATGATGTGTACAGCCACCCCGGCTAGTATGACGGAGATCCAACTGTCATACCCTGCTGATTTCGCTATGATCCGTTGGAAACCGAGCATTCCTACCCCTACTTGCATGGAATGAATTAAGAAAAAGACAAAAATAGGAGAAACTAAAAATGATTCTTTGATCCTTTCCATCGTTGCAACTCCTTGGAATCAAATACGCATGAATACGGTGAAGCTATTCATCAATATCTTTTTTTGTTTCTGCTTTCTTTTGATTAAAACGTTTTTTATCTTCCGGACGTAAATAACCCGGACGTTTTGCAAGCTGAGAATATGGTAGCCGAATAAATGCATCCTTTAAATCTCCAACACGTAGTGGGTAAATTGGTTCTAAGAATGGCCGACCTAAAGATGTTAATCGTATTAAATGGGCTAATAGAAAACAAAAACATAGAACAATTCCGATTAATCCCCATAACTGAGAGAAGATAAGAAATGGAAAACGAATGATACGAATTGTATTACCCATCGTATAAACGGGTGTTGTAAAAGATGCTAATGCAGCCAGTGCAACCATAATCAACAATACATTACTCGTAAGACCTGCTTCAACAGAAGCAGTTCCTATAACGATACCGCCCACGATACCGATTGTTTGACCAACTTTTGCAGGAAGCCTTGCTCCTGCTTCCCGAAGGAGTTCTATGACGATTTCTAAAAACAATGCCTCTAGAATCGGTGGCAAAGGAACTTCACGCCTTGAGATAACTAAAGTGGCCAGTAGATCCCTAGGAATTAATTCATGATGATATGTTAGTACAGCGACATAAATCGGCGTTATTAATATTGAAAAGATGACCGAAAAAAGGCGAAGTAACCTAACAAAGGAAGCGATGTACCAGTTCAAGAAATAGTCTTCAAATGATGAGAAAAACTCAACAAGTGTAGTTGGAGTAATGATGGCTTGTGGTGATCCTTCTGAAAGCACCACTACCTTCCCCTCAACTAATACAGACGCAACCCTGTCAGGCCGTTCCGTTTCAAGCATTTGTGGGAAGGGTGAATTCGTATTATCAACAATCATTTGTGATATATAAGAGCTATCACTTATTTGGTCAAAGTCAATATCGCTAATTCGTTGTAATACAGTTTGTACATTTTCCTTCTCAACAATATCTTCAATATAAACCACTGCTACCTTAGTTTTTGATAATTTACCAACAGTCAGTTCCTTTACCCGTAATTCAGGCACAGGTAGTCGCTTTCGGATTAGGTTTAAATTGGTATCAAGTGATTCAACAAATGCCTCTTTTGGTCCAGTAACACTAAATTCCACTTCAGGGGAGTTGACTGATCTTTTTTCAAATTTCACTGCATCTACAAGTGCACAATAACCGTCACTTTTGTGAAATTGAATCATAATACTACCTTGTAAAATCTTATCTTCAATTTCCCTAGGATTTTTTGAAATCACAATTTCCTTATTTGGAATAATTGCTTTAAGGTCTCGAATTGAATAGACTTTCGCATAAAGTAAATAAGGTAGTATTTGTTCGTTAATGGTTTTTGTATCAATAATATTTCGTTGATAACAAATCCAATACGGGCGAATTGCTTGTTTATTGAATTGGCAAATGAAATCTTCTGATTTTCGAAAGGTTTGATATATTTCCTCCGTTAACCTTGGTTTCTTATCTTCCTTTTTGAACCAATTTGCCATTGCTATCACCCTTTTGCTTTTAACATGTTTCTTGAATTTCTACTTCTTTCCCTCCTGTTAGTTATTCCATGAAATGTATGGAAATTATGCATACTATTTCTTCTTACTTTCAATTTATTGGAATGAAAGTAAGGCATGAAAGTATGTTGTAAGCAAGATACTAAGAGGAAAGTGCAAGTGCCTGCTTATTGGCGACAAGCATAAGACAAGCCACTGACAGAAGGTGCTTTTACCTTCCGAAGAGACTCGAATGAACCTGAGAGCCAATGCGGCCAGGAACTAGACAAGAAAAGTGTGGTTGAGGTGATATATCAATGTGGAATAAAAAGAGACTTGCAATAGTAGCATTAATAATTGCTGTTGGGTTATCGATTTTCGTTTCTTTTAGATTATTTGACAATAATGGGGATCAAGCTAATTCAAAAACATCTTCAACTCATAGCGCTCTCCACCCATTAAAAAATGAAACAATCGATACGTCCCCACAGGTGATGAATGTAGACTCCATTCAACTGTACAACAATGTGCAAAAGCAATTAGATAACCATGAAGAAATCGATGTAATTGACCATAACGGCAAAGAGAAAAGCCATTACCATCATCACCAAGTTATTGTTGATTTTAAACATCTTTTAAAGAAGGATGAAATTAATCAAATCGAAAAAGATATCGAAGGAAAGCTACTTCGCAAACTAGATTCTTCTTATATTTTTGAATCAAATAACATGAAAACACCTGAGATGATTTCTTATTTCGATAGAAGGAAGGACGTTGAGTTTGCCGAGCCTAACTATATAATGATGCAAAATCAGCAAGCACCAAATGACCTCCTTTATAACGATTTCCAATGGAATCTACGTATGATTGATTCCGAAAATGGCTGGGGTATAACACAGGGATCAGATAAAGTTAAAATAGCCATAATTGATACAGGGGTAGATTTGGATCATCCCGACTTAGTGAACCGAATTACGGAGGGTTACAACATCCTAAAAGACAATAATGTCCCAGATGATGACAACGGGCATGGTACACATGTTGCCGGAATCATTGCTTCGCAAACAAATAATCACGAAGGAACTGCAGGAGTCACGTGGTTTAACCCTATTATGCCAATAAAAGTAATGGGCTCAGATGGATATGGATCAACCTTTGACATTGCTCGTGGTATCATTTGGGCAACTGATCATGGGGCTGATGTAATTAATCTTAGTCTTGGTAATTACCAAGGATCAAAATTGCTGAAACAAGCAGTTGATTATGCATATAGACATGACGTTGTGATGGTGGCTGCTTCTGGCAACGATAATTCAAGCCAACCGAGCTACCCATCTGCGTACCCACAAGTATTAAGTGTTGCAGCTGTTGATTTAAACGGTGATAAAGCAGAATTCTCCAATTATGGAGATTATATCGATGTCTCAGCACCAGGAGTGACAATACCGAGCACTTATATTGATGAGCAATATGCTGCATTGTCTGGAACTTCAATGGCAGCACCACATGTTGCTGCGCTGGCTGCCTTAATGCGCTCCATTAATCCAAACCTTTCTAATAAAGAAATCATGGAGATGATCAAGGGAACAAGCCTAGATCTTGGTAAAGCGGGGAAAGATATTTATTTTGGCGAGGGATTAATCGATATTGTTCAAGCTCTCGAAAAAGCAAAAGTAGGAACCAGTTAATTGTTGATCAGTAGTAAATAACCGTGAAAAAGTGGGGCTTCCCCACTTTTTTCTTTTCACATTCATATTACATCCGATTATGGATACGATAAAAAATGGAAATCCAATAATGGAAATTTTGTTAATGGAGGGAGGACATTGTCGCAAACTAGAACTCAACAACGAAGTGAGTTTCGTCTCATCATAGCTGCCTTCCTACTTATCGTCATTTTTGTATCTCCTTATTTTATCCTTGGTGAGAATGCTCATCTACGAGTTCACGACAACTTAGATTCGAATCTTGCATGGTATAAGGTTCTTTCAGAAAGCAATCAAATGCTCGGGTCAGTTGATGCCACAATCCCTCAAATTATTAATGGTAATCTTCAACGAGGTGCATTTGGAACCGAATTTAGCGGAATTGTATGGCTACATGCCGTTTTTCCACCAATGATTGCCTATGGACTGAGCCAGTTTATCACGAGAATCTTTGCGTTTTTAGGCATGTATTTATTACTAAGAAAGCATTTTCTCACTCGTCATGAATGGTCTTGGATTCGTGTTGGGGTTTCACTAGCCTTTGCCTTAACACCTTTTTGGCCGTCTGGAATGCTGAGTACACTCGGGATGCCACTTGCCTTATGGGCACTCCTAAATATCCGAGCTGGGGAGAAATCATGGGTAAACTGGTTGACACTGACCTTACTTCCCTTTTATGCGAGCATTGTTCTTGGATTTTTCTTTTTTATAAGCGCAATGGGGATTTTATGGCTGATCGATTGCTTCCGCGGCAAGGGTTTGAACCTTCGCTTTTTATGGGCACTCATCTATTTCACATTCATTTTTATGGTAGTTGAATATCGTCTTGTATACTCCTTTTTATTTATGGATGAACCAAATAGTCGGGATGAATATTTTCATGCACGATTATCATTTTTACGTGCTCTCCGTCTATCTCTAAAAAATTATGTACTTGGTCATACCCATGTAATGAGTGTTCATGGCTTGGTTATTTTGCCAGTTACCATACTTGCATTGAATGTTGTTATCATGAAGAAAAAATGGAAACAAGAGAAAGTTTTCCTTTTCTTACATGTTCTTAATGCTGTATTGTCCGTTTGGTATGCCTTTTGGTTTTATAAGGGGTGGGTTCCTTTAACGGAACGATTTCACTTTTTAGACACCTTTAATTTTGCAAGATACCATTTTCTAAGGCCAATGGTTATTTATGTTTTGTTTGCTATTTCGTTAAAAATTTTATGGGAATACCGGGTTGGGTGGAAGCGTGCAAGTTTGGTATTCCTAGCAGCACAGCTAGTAATTGTGGCGTCTTTTAATGAAGAAATTGTTTATAAAAACAAGCCATCTTTTCTGCAATTTTTTGCTGAAAAACAATTCGAGGATATCAAGGACTATATAGGTTTGCCGCAAGAGGAGTATCGTGTAGCTAGCATCGGTCTTCACCCTGCTATCGCTCAGTATAACGGGTTTTATACACTGGATACATACAATAATTTTTATCCCCTTTCTTATAAACATCAGTTTCGGAAAATTATCGCCAAGGAATTGAAAAAGGACAAGAAACTGCGCCAATATTTTGATGAATGGGGTGGCCGGTGCTACATCTTTTTAGATGAACTTGGCAAGCACTATATGTTTAAAAAAACGTCGAAAAAAGAGATTAAGAAAATGGAACTGAACATGCAAGCATTTTATGAGATGGGCGGGCGGTTTATCATTTCATCTCTGCCTATTCAAAATGCAGACGAAAATCATTTAGTCCTTGAAGAGACTTTCGATTCTCCAGAATCTGCATGGAGGGTTTATTTATATCGAGTTTCAATCGATTAAGTAATAAGGTTATTTTCGGCCAATAGGCTGTGGGAATTTTCAAGGAACTGAGGGACATATTCTCTGTCACAATCAGGGGCCCTTTCCGACTCACTGCGAACGAGGAATATGCTCTCTGTCACAATCAGGGGCTCTTTCCGACTCACTGCGAACGGAGGGACTTGCTCTCTGTCGCAACCAGGGGCTCTTTCCGACACTAGGCGAACGGAAGGACATACTCACTGTCGCAATTAGGGGCTCTTTCCGACACAAGCGAATGGAGTGACATGCTCTGTGTCGCAATCAAGGGCTTATTCTGACACTATGCGAACGGAGGGACTTGCTCTCTGTCGCAATCAGGGCCCCTTTCCGACTCAATGCAAACAAAGGGACATGCTCTCTGTCGCAATCAGGGGGGATTTCCGACTCAAAGGGCGCCGAGTAATTTGCTCTGTGTCGTAATCAGGGGTTTATTCCGACTCAATGCAAACAAAGAGACATACTCTCTGTCGCAATCAGGGCTCTTTCCGACTCAAAGCAAACAAAGTGACATGCTCTCTGTCGCAATCAGGGGTTTATTCCGACTCAATGCAAACAAAGAGACATACTCTCTGTCGCAATCTGGGGCTCTTTCTGACTCACTGCGAAACGAGGAACATGCTCTCTGTCGCAATCAGGGGCTCTTTCTGACTCACTGCGAAACGAGGAACATGCTCTCTGTCGCAATCAGGGGGCTTTCCGACACAATGCAAATGAGTGACATACTCTCTGTCGCAATTCGGGGTTTATTCCGACTCAATGCAAACAAAGAGACATACTCTCTGTCGCAATCAGGGGGCTCTTTCCGACTCACTGCGAACGAGGAATATGCTTTCTGTCTCAATCAGGGGCTTTTTCCGACTCACTGCGAACGGAGGGACTTGCTCTCAGTCGCAACCAGGGGCCCTTTCCGACTCACTGCGAACGAGGAATATGCTTTCTGTCTCAATCAAGGGCTTTTTCCGACACATTGTAACTCAGTAACGTGCTCTGTGTCGCAATTAGAGGGTTTTTCTGACACTTTGGAACTGAGTAACGTACCCTGTGTCGCAACCAAGGGCTCTTTCCGACACTAGGCGAACGGAAGGACATACTCACTGTCGCAATTAGGGGCTCTTTCCGACACAAGCGAATGGAGTGACATGCTCTGTGTCGCAATCAAGGGCTTATTCTAACACAAAGCGAACGGGGGAACATGCTTTGTGTCGCAATCTTACAATCATTTCAATAACACAATTGATCTGGTTGGACAGGACTCTTGAATATCAACCAATTACTACCGTTTAACCTCTCAATTTAGATTTTTGCCAGTAACAAGGTTTCAATAAACATTATAACCAAACTTTTCTTTAGGGGGATTCATCATGAACATACCTTTACTTACAATTGTTGTCCCTTGCTATAACGAAGAGGAAGTTCTTCCTGAATCAATGAAACAACTTAGAGCCCTTCTGGATGATCTTATCGAGGACAAGTTAATTTCCGAAAAAAGTAGACTCTTATTTGTTGATGACGGAAGCAAGGATCAAACATGGTCAATCATTTATAAACAAGGCCTTGTAGATAATAAAATAAAAGGGTTAAAGTTATCCAGAAATGTTGGCCACCAAAATGCCCTACTAGCAGGATTGTTTTCCGCAAAGCGTCAGTCAGATTGTCTCGTCTCCATAGATGCCGATTTACAGGATGATATTGAGGTCATACGTCAATTTCTACATCGCTTCTCGGAAGGTTATGAAGTTGTTTATGGTGTACGTAAAGAACGAAAGACTGATACTTTCTTTAAGAAGCATTCTGCACAAGGGTTTTACAAGTTAATGAAATTCATGGGTGTTAACCTTGTCTATAATCATGCCGATTTCCGCTTACTGAGCAGGCGGGCCGTGGATGCGCTCGAACAATTCGATGAAAGTAACCTATTTTTACGAGGAGTGGTTCCTCTAATCGGCTTTCAATCTACATCTGTCTTCTATGACCGTAAAGAACGAATGGCTGGGGAAACAAAGTATCCATTACAAAAAATGCTCTCCTTTGCTCTTGATGGGATTACATCGTTTAGTGTAACTCCGATTCGCTTAATTTCATTAATGGGGCTGCTTTCATTCTTTGTTAGCTTATTTTTTGGGGGTTACTTTTTTTACTTGAAATTTAGTGGACAAACCCAGACAGGCTGGACTTCCCTTATTACCTCGATTTGGTTAATTGGTGGATTGCAGTTAATTGCTTTAGGCTTTATCGGAGAATATATCGGAAAAATCTATAAGGAAACAAAGCGTCGTCCAAAGTTCGTTGTCGATATCGACACGTTCAATCTAGCAATACCTGAGGAAGAACCAGAAGCTCCGAAAGAGGGTGGACACTTGATTGATTACAGCCCATTATCTGAAACCAACTAACACATTCATCCGCTTTCTCCTAGTTGGACTTATGAATACCATTGTTGGACTATCAAGTATTTTTTTATTTTTGCATGCGGTAGGTCTCTCTTACTGGCTTTCAACTTTCCTAGGAAATTCAGTTGGTGCGATCGTCAGTTATCTCTTAAACCGACGCTTTACATTTAACAGCAATGCCACATTTGGAAGAAGCATCCCTTTATTTATTTTAGTCATTCTGAGCTGCTATTTTCTTTCCTATTCAGCAAGTAAATTCATAGTAGGTTTCATTTTACTACCCTACACAAACGAAATAGCTGTCTTGCTTGGAACAGGACTTTACACAATGCTAAACTACTTCGGACAAAAGCATATTGTGTTTGCGGGACAGAGGGACAAGTCCCTCGTCCCACAAAAAAAAAGCACTTTTGATTAAGTGCTCTTTTTTATGTTTTTTATTGTTTTTCGTAGATAGACAAGGCTAACGCCAAAAAACAGGACCATTAGGATGGCTGGTACTGGAACCTTAGGATTGATATTTGCTGGATTGATTTCAGCGCGGGTATTTAACGCTTCCTTTGGGATATCCATTTTCATCTGTTTTGTTGCAAGAAGTCGGCCATCATCCCCAAGTACCTGTAATACACCTTGGTCGTTCATCGCAAGTTGAACTTTTTCATTTTTCATTTGTGTAAATTTCAGTGGCTTGTTCAAATGATAGCTTTCTTTTTTGTCACCGATAAAGGATTTATCTGCAGCTACTTCTTTTATCTCAAAATTTTCAAAGCCGTAATCTAAAAGCTCAATTGTATCCTCATAAGCAATTTCATTTCGATCTGCTTTTAATACAATCGCTATTAAAGACATTTCACCTTTTTCCGCAGTAGTTGAAAGAGTGAATCGCGATTCCTGGACAAAGCCTGTTTTTCCACCTGTGATTCCTTCATATGGGATTTCACCTCTAAGCATTAAATGGTGGCTATAGAGAGTTGTATCCCAGCTTTCACCATTCCAGGCTAATTCCTTCGTTCCAAAAATCTCACGGAAAAGTGGATTTTCCAAAGCATAATTCGTTATTAAAGCAAGGTCATATGCAGTTGTATAGTGATTTTCATCAAATAGACCATGTGGATTAGTAAAATGGGTCTGTTTGACACCCACTTTCGTTTGCAGGTATGAGTTTAAGGATTTAGCAAATTTCTCCACACTTCCATCAAGATGCTCCGCAATTGCAACACCAGCATCGTTGCCGGAATTAATCAGCAGCCCTTGGATAAGATGTTTTAGGGTAACCTTTTCCCCTTCTTCCAGGTAGACGCGAGTTCCACCCGTTTCATAGGCATTTTCAGTAACTGTGACAATATCGTCTAAATTTCCTGTTTCAATTGCATAAACAGCAGTTGCTATTTTCGTTAAACTTGCAGGATATAATTTCGTATCACTATTTTTCTGATATAGAATTGAACCTGTATTTGCATCTAGTAAAATGACTGAATCACTCTTTATCGTTGGTGCATCAATTTGTTGAGACATTTGAGCAAAAGCTTGAAAAGGCGCAACAAAAGCCATCACAACTACTAGAACCAAAATCATATAAAGCTGCTTCATTTCATTTCTCCCTTTTGGACTTAATGGACATATTTCGTTGCCCCAATATTGTATTATCTATTAAATAGGACAAGAAGTGAGTCACCTCGTCCCACGATTTTACATTTACAGGTATTCGAAAGTCAAATTGATTTTTTGGCGGCATCTAAGAAAAACCGGGCATAGCCCGGTCCTTTTCATGGTTAGAGAATATCCGATAATTTGTACTCTATGCCATGTACCCCTTTATAATACTCAGGATACATTTCACCCCCACATTTTTCACATGCAAACATAGGAGGAGTTGTCGGATCTCCATCATCCATTAAATCGAAATCCCTTACCACGTTAATAGGAATCTCTTCTTTCTCATGACACGCCAAACAAACATAGCTGACGCTCTGTTGCTTGGACTGGTTTAGGCTTATGTTTTTCTTCTTTTTCTTTCCCTTTTTGCGGGTTTTTGATACCGGTGAGATCGTTAATCATCCTTTCTAAATAAGCTCTTGTAGTTTTGCATAAGGCTACCTTTATTTCTAATTTACCATTTTCAAGGCAGACTTCTCCCTTGTATTCATAGTAACATTCACACCTCTGACAAACGAGAGGGTCTTTCTTGCCACTGGCTACTATTCTTTCACGCCACGTCTGGCGACGTAAGGTTTTCTTAACTTTTACAACCCAACGTCTTGCTTTTTGTTGCCAAGTACTCAACACTTTTTTACACAAGTTTTTTGATCTTCTAGAATACATACCGTAATGCCGAATAGTTTTAAATTGCTCGTCTGGGATATGGCGAATTAAACGTGAAATAAATTCTTCGACACTTACGGTTTCGGATTTGTCTTTTCCGTCAGTTTTATCCTTATATTTGAACGTAACGAATTGCCCATCATATGCCTCAATCCGATTGATTCCAATCGCTGGTCGACGAATATAACGGCCAATATAACGAAGTTGTTCTTTTATTTTTCCCCTCTGTTTAGGTGCATACACATAGAAGCCTTCGCCATTATTGGTGAACGCCTTTTGAAGTCTTGGTTGGATTCTTTTCTTTTCTCTTGGTGAAACTCCGTTTCTAATTAATTTTAATACGACCGTTTGCCATTGTTTACGAAGCATCGTAAATGGCAAGAAATCATACTGCTTCCATTCTCCTTTTTCTGTTAATCCACCCATTGTAACTAACATATGTACGTGAGGATTGAAGTTGACCCTTGAACCAAAAGTGTGGAGTCCAGCAATAATCCCAGGTGTTACCTTTGCTTTCTTTTTGAAGAAGTCAGTAAGTAGTCTTGCAGAAGCATCCATTAAATCTTTTAATAGATGTCGGTGAAGGAGAAATACATCTCTTAGTCCTTCATCAATCGTAAAAATTACGTGCCGATGATTAACCTGAAGAACATCTTCAGTAAGTAACCTACTCCATTCTTCACTTTCTCCAACAGAGCACGTGGTACAAAATCGACCTTTACATCGGTAAGGAACCTTTCGCACATCATGACAACCTTCACACACAAATAACTTAAATCCATTTTTGATATCCCCACAATCTCGAAATTTCTCAACCTCCTTAATTACGATAGGGCGGATTTTAGCACCGTGTTTTCTTTTGAAAGCTTCCCAATGTTGGTGTTTATCAAAAAATATTCTTCTCAATATATTGGTCTCCATAAAATGAAAATACCACAGCTTAAATGACTGTGGTAGACCCAAATTTTTATACTTTCTTATCTTTTAAAAAAGACACTCTGCGTATATTACGCAAAGCGTCTTTTTGTATTCTTATTTATGATAGGTGTAAATGGAGCTCCATTCATGAATCAACTGGGTTGCCAATAGGTTATCTTTGGCGTACTTTTCAGCTTTAATCAAGAGTTCTTTTTCGTCCACTTTCCCTTCAAAGACGGGATTTACTTTGTAGTATATAAATGTGATTTCTTCATTTTGTCGAAAACGAACAAATGCCACAAAATCTTTCTCTTTATATACGGAATAAAAGTAATCACTAGCTATCCCAAACAACTCAAAATCTGTCCAATTGGCGACCTTAAACCGTTCCGCCTCGGACATTGGGACAAAGTGTAAATCTATCTTAACATCTATAAAAACGTCCTTAAGTGTAAAATGTTCAACGACTATCACCGTATCTTCATTCAGTTCGTAACCATCCATTTGTAGTGGTTTCTCCCAGCTGAAAATATGATCCTCTATAAATTCATCAAGCGTGGAATTTTCGCCCTGCGCGATTCTTCTACCCACATCACCTTGAATTTCACCAAATCGTATTTCATAAAAATCGGTAATTTGGATGTTTGCCACATGTTCATTCCGCTTCGTAAAAGCTTGTATGATATCGCCTTTTTCGCTTTTTTCTTCATCTGGCAATTGATCATACCAAACCTTTGGGGTACAGGTGACTGTCTTCACACCACGTAGTACTTCTTCAAGAAGTCTTTCATCATATTCATCTCTACCCCAAAAATCGATTCGTTTCATTCAAATCACCTCTTCCATTACTTGAATTATATAATGGATGGTTTGAAATGAACAACAAAAAACTCGGTAAGCCTACTATAGATGTTTTAAAAAAGGCTTTTTCTAACAGATTGTTGTTTTTAAATGTAGGGTGATTTCCGCTCCTGGCACTCGCTTTCCGCGGGCGATCCACAAGCCTCCTCAACGAAATGTGAAGGCGGCTTGCACAGAAACGAGAAAATTGGCCGACTAAAGCGCCACGTCCTGTGGCGAAGTCGGCACTAGCACGTCCTGTGCGTCGGAGACTCCGACAAAGAGGCGTATTTTGCCTCTGAAGGAGGAGTTGAAATTTCTCGAGTTTCTAGCCGCTGCAACTGGACAAGTCGTTATGTCGCAGCGGGGTCTCTTCTTTCTCGCTATTCCCGCAGGACGTTGAATTTGCTTCCTTGAACATACATCTAACGAAGAAAATGCCAGCATTTTCGAGGATCTCGTACCATCAATGAAATCAGTGAATGGACAATAATAACCCCTTGCATAATCGGATCAAAAAGCAACAAAGTTTATGATAACAGCCTTAAAAAATGAGAACAAACAAATCTCCTTATATTCACTGAAAAATGTCACTCTTTTAACATTCTTTTCAATACATTAAAAAGGTTAGTAAGACACAAATTAAGAAAGGATTTTTGAAAGGGAAGGCCTTTTGAGAATCCACAAAAATTCGTCTGGGAGGGTTCCGAATGCAAAACAACAACAATCAACAAATTCCAGCACAGGCTCAAGCTGCACTTAATCAAATCAAACAAACAGCTAAGCAGTTGGCTCAAACAGAGCAAATGAATGCACAGCAGTTCCAACAAAGCTCACCACAAGTGCAACAATCTGCCCCTGGATTTGCTGGACGTGAATTGAATGCTGCTCAGCAGTTAAATCAGATAGAGCAGTCCGCACAGCAGCTCCAACAATCTGTTGGGCAACAACAATTCACTTCAACCGGTTCCTCTTTCAGTACCGAATTTGCTAGCGAAACGGATGTTGCTGAAGTTCGTAAACAGAACCAGCAGTCCCAGGCTAATAAAAATCGCTAGTACACCTACCAATAAAAATACCCTCACACCTGTGAGGGTATTTTTAGCAAGTTAACTGGCTAAATTTCCTACTTCAGGCCTTACATTATAAGAGGCAAACTACTCATACTACAAAATGAAATATTAAGAATGGAGATGAACGAATTGGGAAGGACAAAGCGTGGAAATGCAAATGCACAACGAAATAATAATGCAAAAAAAGGAAATAGAATTAGTGAAGAGCTTGTTGAATTCGCATCCTATACGGAAGTAGAGGCAGAAAAACAAAACGTTCAAAAGAAGAAAAAGAAATAATCAACTTAGGCCAGGGGTTTCCTTTCCTTGGCCTTTTCTATATCATCTATTCTGTGATATAATTATCTTGAATTCAAGATAATTTATTTTATTGGGGGAATGGGCATGCAATTACTAGGCTTACATCATGTTTCGTTACTTACTGGCAAAGCGGAGCGAAACTTTGAATTTTATACAAAAGTATTAGGAATGCGCCTAATCAAGAAAACAGTTAACCAAGATAATACGCAATCCTACCATCTTTTCTATGGAGATGCAAAAGGAAATCCGGGGACCGAAATTACATTCTTCGATATACCTGGGCTTGGACGAACACACCCTGGAGTTTCAAGCATTTCTTCTACTTCACTACGTGTGAAGTCATCTGAATCCTTGCAATTTTGGAAAAAGCGTTTAGCAGAGTATCACATTTCAACTGAAGAAATCACGAAGCGAGCTAGTCGTGATACTATGGCATTTCAAGACTACGAAGGCTCAAGAATCATTCTTGTTGCAGATAATAGCGAAGCGGGAGTTCCTGCAGGTGAACCATGGGAAATAAGCGGTATCCCAGCTGAACATGCGATAATTGGGCTTGGACCAGTCACATTAACCGTTGCCAACGCTGCACCTACCGTGGAAATTTTGACAGATGTAATGGGCTTTCGGAAGGTTGGCAGCTACCCATCGCTTGCAGGTGATTATCCTGAAATCCTAGTCTTTGCAACTGGTGAGGGTGGATCTGGAGCCGAACTCCATATTGAAACACGACCTGATCTACCAAAAGAACGTTTGGGTCGTGGTGGTGTGCACCATGTGGCCTTCCGCATTCCGAACGATGAGGAATATGAAGATTGGGTTACAAAAATAAAACAAACACGCCTTCCCAACTCCGGTAAGGTAGACCGCTATTACTTCAAAGCATTGTACTTCAGAGAACCAAATGGTATTTTATTTGAGCTCTCAACTGACACTCCTGGGTTTGATATAGATGAACCATTGGAAACGTTAGGAGAAAAACTTGCACTTCCTGCATTTTTAGAACCAAAGCGAAGTGAAATTGAATCAAATTTACGACCGTTGGAAATCTAAATGAAGATAGCCCCTAAAATATTTAAAGACTAGGGGCTTGTTTTGATTTTCACCAGAAAATCTGCTGATACGCCCAATTTATTAAAAAGGCAAATATCCCAGCAGTTATATTGAACCATCCTAGAAACGTGCTTATCTTCTTTTCTTTTTGCATGTTCTTAGTTTTATATCCCTTCACATCAAACATGAGTATAAAGACCCCAGTCATGACACATAGTACAACTACGTAATTTAAATACCCAATAAAGATCATATAGTACTCCTTCGGTACGATTAGGCTATTTTGCCTTTGTACCCACTCTTCGAATTTTTGTTGTACAATGAATATCAAAGGTTAAATCCTTGTATACTTCACGCCATTTCTCTTTTGTTTGAATCTTTTTATTCCAGTAAGCAGGTTGTTTTGCTCGGAAGTATTCACCAAATCCAAAAATATCTGATTGTTCATCCTGCATTTTCTTAATTAACCTATTGGTTCCTTCAATTACTCCCTTTGTAGCCTCTTCCTCGATTTTTCGAACAATTTCCGCATTGTTTAAATCGATTCCAACCGCTCCTTCGGCGATTGTACTTTCATAATGAATCTTGATGACAAAATGAGGTTTCCCGTTTCGTAGGGTTGGTATTATTGATGTCCTGCGATGTTCTGCCCGCACAATCACCTTAACATCTGTATCAGGTACTTTAACAAAGACCTCATAACCACCTCTTTTCTCTCCTGTTACAGCCATAAATAAGCCTATTTCAACTGGTTCTGTACGACCTATCATTCGATCATCTTTAAAATACGCTAAACCGGAAATTTGTATATTATCCTCTTTTTTCAATTCAAGATATGGAAGAAACGTATCTTGCCCTTTGCTTTGTAGCCTTGTCCAAAACAAACCGATAAAATCTTCCGGAAATGTACCTAATCTAACAGCATTTTCGACCATTGCAGATAAATATAGAGTAGGGACCCGCTCTAGTTTTGGTGCCACCTCCATAAATTTTTTCGCTTCCCCTTTCGATACCACCATCCAAGCAGTCCTTCTAATCTCAGGATTTCTTCGAAGATAATCGTTAAACCTTTTTACCCCATCCTTCGCAACTTCTTCACTAATGACAATGGTCCGTAGGTGGCCAAAAAAAAGCCGGTCAGCCACTTCTTGTTGAAGCACAGCTATCGTGTCATCTAAGGTATATCCCACTACACTGATTACCCAAAGTGGATTTTGATCTACTCCAGCCCCACCCGTTTGCGGTCCCAGTGGAATTCTTCCTGGAACAGCAATTTGAGCACTTAATCTAATTAGTCCTTCTTTCGGCTTTGGAAATTGATTTCCTAAACCTGTTATTTGAGCAAGGTCTGCACCGTCTGCATCATCAACCTTATCAATTGAAATACCTAAAACCGTCGCTCGTTGTTCAATGTCATCACTATCCCAGCAACCTGTTAAGAATAGACCAGGCACCAAAGCGATAAGTATAATTTTTAAACAAGTTTTCCAACTATGCTTTGATACTCCCACTTTTTTTCACCTTTTTCTTTACAAGGTCTACACTAACTAACAACAAAGGATAACCCACTGTTAGAATCAGTCCTAATCTACCAAATATTTCAATTACATCGTATAAATGCAATATATTTTGTGGAATCATCGCAATCACGAAAACAATCGGCAAAATAAAAAAGGAAAGCATTTTATGATCACGTAATCCAGCCATCTGGCTAATCGAATGAACCGTGAACATATAACTAGAAAACAATGTAGTGAATACAGCTATTACCCACACAGATAAAAAAACAATATCTAATCTCTGAAGAATATTACCTGGTATTGAGGTCGTACGAGCTAATTCAAGGGTCGGCCATAGAAGGTTCGTTATTTCAACAGGGCCAAACACCGCAACAGTTGCAATTACAATTAACAAGTATAAACCACCAGCAATAACCATTCCCCAAATACTAGCCTTGAACGCTTTTCGTGGATGCCGCATAAAGGGAATAATCATTGTAAAAATAAATGAACCCTGAAATAATGCCGCAATGGTAAGGCCTCCAACTAAGTAACTTCCAGGTTCATTTCCTACTACCGGAAGTAAATATAAGCTATTTGCGTTTTTTAAAGACAAAGCAACGATGATTAAAGCAGGTGCCAAAATAAACGGGACATAAAAATTATGGATATAAGCAAAGACATTCATGTCATTCCTTGTAGACAGTGCCGCGAGTATCAGCATCACAATTACAGTCACTTCTAGCGGAGTTTGCTTTAAAATGGCAGTAATAACTACAGCTCCAAACTCCCTCGAAGTTAATCCAGTTAATATTGCAAAAAAGAGAATGATAACAATGTTCGGCACCCTACTTAACCACTTCCCCAGGATGTCTTCTCCATACAAAATAATAGATTTCCTCGGGTGACGAATTCCAAGAAATGTAATCAATCCAAGCCCAGTAGATGCTATCGCTATACCAAATAATGTTACAAGCGGGGCACCTGTATCCGCTGTCCGAACTGCAAAGAGTGGAAGTGCCAATAATCCCACTCCAATTATGGTACTAATTAGAATCGTTGTTGCTTGAATGACTGTTATCTCGCGTGGATATTCCACTAGACTTGTCCTCCTCCCATTTTTCATTCCCAACCATTACTGGATCCAAAGTGTTACTTGTTCCCTTTTTAGATTCTCCCTTTGTTTTTCCTAAACGATCAGAGTTTTGAGAATGTAGCATTTGTGGCCTTTTTGGCATCCACCAGAATGGTGCTCTAATAATGACATCCTTTAAACCCTGGAAATTACCAGGAGTTACTGGGCTCATGTAAGGGACTCCGAAGGATTTTAACGAAAGCATATGATTAAAAATGAAAATTACGCCAATAACAACTCCATAAAGTCCAAAAAAGCCCGCCATTATGACAATTGGAAATCTAAGCATGCGTAGAGCAAACGCTGCATCATATGCGGGAGTAGCAAATGAACCAATCGTAGTCATCGCAATTACAACAACTGTTATTGGACTTGCAATTCCCGCTTCAACCGCGGCTTGCCCGATAACAAGTACCCCTACAATGGAAAGAGCCCCGCCTACCTGCTTAGGTAGGCGAACAGTTGCTTCACGGAGGATCTCCATCGCGACTTCAATGATTAATACTTCTACCACTGCAGGAAATGGTACACCTGCACGTCCACCCGCAACGGCTACAGCAAACTCTGTAGGAAGCAACTCTGGATTAAACGAGATAAACGACACATATAGAGATGGAAAAATTAAAGAAAAAACTAATGCAATCATACGTGCAATTCGTACAAAACTACCCATTAAAAATCGAGAAGAGTAATCCTCAAAGGTTTGATAAAATTGATTAAATACAACCGGAGCAATGATCGAGAACGGTGATCCATCAACTAGAATAGCCACTCTTCCTTCTAGAATACTACCTACTGTCTTATCTGGGCGTTCTGTACTTTGAATCTGTGGAAAGGGAGACATATGATTATCTTCTATAAATTGTTCGATATAGCCTACATCCAAAATGGCATCAATATCAATTTTCCCTAAACGATCCTTCACTTCTTTTACTAAGTCATCAGTTGCAATCCCTTCAAGATAACAAATGGCTGTGGTAGATTTTGATATGCGACCTATTTCCATAATTTCAACGCGAAAGTCAGCAGTTTTTAATCGATTTCGCAATAATGCTATGTTCGTTTGTAATGATTCAATAAAACCCTCTCGCGGTCCTAATATAACCTGTTCTGTTTCTGGCTGAGAGATTGATCGTTTTTCAATATTCTTTACAGCAAATTGAATACCAGAATTAACCCCATCGATAAAAATAAAAGTTTCTCCGCGTAATAGCGCGTTTATGATATTTTCAATACTATCTTCTTTTTTTATTTCAGTATGAAACATGGCCTCATTCAAAATGAAATCCAACACATTTGTTACTGTAAGCTTTTCAAGGTCTGTTTGAACTGGAACATACATTAGTGGCTTCATAATGCCACTGTTAATTGCGTTTTTATCAACAATACTAGAGAAATAAATAATCGCCGCATTAAATTTACCGTACATTTGAAACTTTCGACAAAAGAAATCAGCGTTTTTCCCTAATAGATTTTTCAGTAATTCAATCGTGGTATCAAGGTTTCTACCCAGCTGATCTGTTGGCAGTTCTTCAACCAATTTATGGGGAATCATATTGTCATTTGCTGTCGCAGCTGGTTGTTTTGAAAGTTTTGTACTTCTTCGTTTCGGACTTCTCTTTATAGTAGACCAAGACATTTCGATACCTCTTTCTATCAAATACGCCTTGGCGTATTTGCGCCCGATTTTTTTTAGGCCCACACGATGTGTATCACAAAGACGTTGCCCCAGGACGTAGCGTTCTTAGTCTTTTGATCCTACACTTGAAAAATATCCTTCGAAAAATCGTGACATCCGCCGGAGGCTTTAACTTTATACAGCACTTGGATAAACTCCAAAACATTTTTATTACTCTTTTTTCAATAAAACCCCACTTAGAGAAGTAGAACATGCTGTTTAAAGTTAAAAGAGACATTTTTATATATAATCCTCCATAAATGGTATTTTATTCTTGTAGGAATATTTTGTATGGGATAAGGGAGTAAGGGGCGAGATAGTTTGGCGAAAGTGCGTTGCTATAGGCAATACAATAAATAAGATTTTAAACGCAAATAACCCAAGATTGGTGTCTTCGCAACACAATCTTGGGTCTTAGATCTGTTATTACGCAATTACATACATTAACACGCAATCAAAAAGAAACTACCCAATCTTAGATTTGTTTCTTATACCACTTTGCTGCTGCAGCAACCTCTGTGCCAGTCAGCATATGTCCATTATTTTCCCAATGTACCTCAACGTCTGCGTTTGCTTTCTGTAAAAGGTCTTGTAGGTCAATGGTTTCCTGTGCTGGACAAATTGGGTCATTTTTACCTGCTGTTATGAAGACAGGTGTACCAGTAAGGTCGGGTAACTCTATCCCTCTTCTTGGTACCATTGGATGGTGCAGAATGGCCCCTTTTATGGCATTTTTGTAATGGAACAGTAGGCTTCCAGCAATATTTGCTCCATTTGAATACCCTATTGCAACAATATTATTTCGATCGAATGAGTAAGTTGCTGCAGCCTCGTCGAGGAACTCATTTAATTCTTTCGTACGGAAAATTAGGTCTTCCATATCAAAAACCCCTTCGGCTAAGCGACGGAAAAAACGTGGCATGCCATTTTCAGATACATTTCCTCGTACACTTAATACGGATGCATCTTCATCAATATGTGGTGCTAATGGCAATAAATCTGACTCCGTTCCTCCTGTACCATGTAATAGCAGAAGTGTTGGTTTTGTTTTATCTTTACCTTCTCGGAAAATATGCTTCATCGTATTCCTCCTAAACAAAATGCTTGTTCTAGTATCTCCTAACGAGAACTTAATAATAGAAAAATTATCTTTAATTCAAGATAATATACTAGAATCTATTTGTCAAACCGCAAGCATATAACAAGGACAAGTCTCATATCTTTTTATATACGTTACTAGGGAGGGACGATATGAGTCAAAAAATCATTCTACCATTCATCATACTTACATTATTAATAGGATGCTCCTCACCTTCTAGAGATGCTTCAGACCTATATAGTACCCTTGATCAAAATCTTTCAAAAAAGGATCAGGATATTTTAGAAAGTCTTCAAAGTCATGTTCAAAAATTTACTCAACTTAATAAGGATTTAAATATGCTTTTAGAAGAAATGAAAAAAGAGGATGAATTAGAGGCAGCAGTTGAAACCATGCAAATTGCGAATGAGGAAGCGATGTACATTTTTAATCTAATTGAGCTTGATGATAAACCGAGTAATAAAAGTTTGTACGAGTTAAGAGTTCGCATTCAAGCGTCGATTGAACGATATATGGAAGGCATGAATACTCTGCTTCAGGGGATCATAAATGGGGATTCAAACAAAACAGACGAGGGTTATGATCAGATCAAATCCATTAACAAAGAGTTTGATCAATTATTATCCTATATGGAAGGTTGAATTGTCAAAGAATAGAAATTTTCATTTAACCAATACTACCCATATATGAAGTATTGGGGAGGGTGCCTCATGGAGAAACATAATATTCGTTTATCCAGTGCTGAAATCAGTGGATTATGGACGACTTTAATACAGGCCAGTATGACGATTTGTTTGATTAAATATTTCCTACACCACTTAAAAGATGAAGAAATTAAACCGCTATTAAATGAATCTTTTCAAATATATAGTGGGCAAATGAAAGAGATAAAGCAAATATTTTCGGATGAGAACATACCATTACCTGATATATTTTCGGATGAGGATATTAATTTGTCAGCACCACCACTGTTTTATGATCCTTTTTCTTTAACCTTTGTTTATTCTATGAGTCGAATGAATATGATCAATTTTAGCTTTATAACTTCAAGTGTGGCTAGAGAGGATATTCGATTATTATTTTCTAAATGCTTATCAGATGCTACAACACAATATAATAAAGCGACTGAGTTAATGCTTAATAAAGGATTGTATGACCGACCGCCTATGGTTGTCTATCCTACTGAAAACGAATATATTGAAAAGAAAAGTTACTTAACAAGATTAATCGGTGATAAAAGGCCATTAAATGTCTTGGAAATCACGGATATGTTTTTTAATATCGAACGAAATTATTTTGCGATTGTTCTTTGCATGGGATTCCTGCAGGTAGTAAAGGATAAAGAAATCTTTGACTTTATTAGTGAAGGAAAACAAATATCAGAAAAACAAGTTACTTTTATTAATGACCTTCTAAAACAGGAAAATCTAATGGGAACAACGTCCATTCCAATGGAGGTAACAGGTTCTACGGTTTCACCATTTTCTGATAAACTCATTGTTACACTCTTTCATGCTCTAAATAGTATCGATATTACTCTGCTTGGACATGCCCAAGGATTATCCATGAGGGCAGATTTGGTTGCATTTTACTCAAAAACCATTGGTGAGATTTTCCTTTACGCTGCTAAAGGATTTGGTATTCTTGTTAATCGTAAGTGGATTCAAGAGCCGCCAGCTACGATTGATCGGCTTAAATTACAAAAACATTCAAAGTAAACGACGTGCCCATTCGCACGTCGTTTCGGCTTACCCATAAAAAATTTGAAACCTTTCCCACACTTCCTCTATATCGGTAAGATGTTTTTCAATTTCTTTCCGCTTCTTTCGACCTACTGCTGTTAATAAAGCATTAAGTAAACTTAACGGAGCAACAAATGAATCAATATACGATGGCATCTCACTTGGTGAACAAAGAACAATGTTTGCATATGGAATCAACGGAGAAAGACTCGTATCTGTTATCGCAATTACATTTGCGCCGCGGTCTTTGGCAAACGAAACCGCATCAATCGTATTTTTTGTATATCTTGCGAAACTCAGTCCGATTACAATATCCTCTTCATTGATTCGAAATAACTTTTCAGAAATTCCATTCGGGTTCCTTATTAATTCGGTGTTTTCGAATAATAAATCTAAATAAAACTCCAAAAAAGATCCTAGAGATACTGCACTACGATTTGCGACTATAAAGATTCGTTTTGCATTAATAATAGCCTCGACTGCTTGATGGAATGCCTTTATATCAAATTGGTCTGCCATCTTTTGAATCCGTTTAATTTCGGCCTGAAACATTTCATAAACAGCTTTATCCTCTGAATCATAAATATCCTCAGTAATCTTTAAACGTTCAACGGTGGTAAGCTGTCTTTTTACAGAATCCTGCATGGCTTTTTGCCATTCGGGATACCCACTATATCCTAGAAATGTGGAAAAACGGACAACAGTTGCCTCACTGACACCCGCCATTTTAGCTAGCTGTCCAACAGTAAAAAATGGTACAGATTCCGTATTTCCTAATACGTATTTTGCAATTTTACGTTGTGATTTACTCATTTCAGGTAATTTATTCGTTATATTTTGATACACCTCTTGCATCTTATGAACCGATTCCTTTCACAATTTTAATCGCCTTTTCATGCATTCTAACAGTTTCTTCAATGTCTTTATCTGTATGGACAATAGACATTGAATATCGATTTAATGGTTTTGTATAAATCCCCATCTTTAATAATTCATAATCGACTTTTTCACGGAGTTTCATATCCGCTTTTAACAAGTCACGATAATTTCTAATAGGATGATTTGTATGGACAATATTAAAAATGCTTCCCATCCCAACAGTTTGCATTTCAATCCCATAAGAATGATAAAGTTTTTCGAGGCTTGAACGAAGGTTCTTCGTTTTTTGTAATAATCCTGGGTACACATTATCTCCCTCAAGAACTTTAATCGTCGCTAATCCCGCTGCTAATACAATTGGATGACCATTATAGGTCCCACTATGAAATAGCACATGATCTTTCTTTATAGCCTTTCCACCTGCAGATAATATATCTCCGCCTTTTGTAGGGTCCATTATCTCCATGATTTCTTGATGTCCACCTACTGCTCCAACTGGAAAGCCACCTCCTAAAACCTTTCCCAAAGCTGTAAGGTCTGGCTTTATTCCAAAAATAGATTGTGCACCTCCAAGCGTTAGGCGAAAACCGGTTTTAACTTCATCAAAGATTAAAACGATCCCAAGTTTCTGGGTTAGCTCCCTAAGCCCAACCATAAAACCCTCTTCAGCTGGGATAAATCCACCTTGAACAGGTTCAATAATTACAGCTGCAATTTTATCCTTGTATTTTCTCAATATTTGCTCCGTTGCTTTTAAATCGTTAAAAGGTAGAATTATTGTATTTTCGACGTGATGTGATGATATCCCTTTCGATTCTGGTACAGAGTTCGGCCTGTTTTCATCACCCGCTTCATCAATGGTGGGATTCACACTTACCAAAACCTCATTATAGCCTCCATGATAATGTCCTTCAAATTTTGCTATGGTTGCTTTTCCTGTATAAGCTTGTGCCAATCGAATCGTTAATAATGTAGCCTCTAATCCAGAGTTTGTATAGCGGACCATTTCAATACCGGGAAAATACTCAATTAATTTATTTGCCATTTCAACTTCTAATCTGTGTGGAGCACCAAAAACTGCTGTTCCTGCTGTGGTCAATTGATTATTTACAGCAGCCGTAACCTCTGGGTGACCGTGGCCAAGTAGAAGTGCTCCATAGCAAAGTAAATAATCGATATATTCATTTCCATCGACATCAACCAATCGACTTCCATTTGCTTTTTCCATAAAGATGGGATGAGGTGGAAAATATTTTATGTTTGCTGAAACTCCTCCAGGAATTACAGATTTTGCATTCGTAAATAAATTTGCAGACCCGATAACTTTTTCAGAAATATCACCTTTGTTAGATTGAATCAATGTCAATCGAAAAGCCCCCTCTAATGAAATTAATATTTCATATTTAAAAATAAAGAAATATTAATTTCATTATAAAATGAGACAAGCTTTGAAGTAAATAGGTTATTCAGAGTAAACTCAATTTCTCTAAACATAGCAGAAAAAAAACCACCCTTTTCTAAACGGGTGGTAATAAATTAGTTAAAATACATCGTTGGTGCTTGAATATTTTCTTTAGGTCGGCGAGATTGAATAAATAGAATTGCAAATAATGCAATCACACCTGCAGCTCCAAAATAAATACTCGGTGACACAAGACTTAAGCCTGCAGCGAATAGAATAATTCTCTCCCATACAAATGCCTTGCGTATAAAAAATCCGATCATTGCTGTACTAATGCCAATCATACCAATGATTGCCGTTATGACAGAAATGACCAAGAATGGAACCTTGACGTCAATTAATAGCATTTGCGGATTGATGACAAAGATAAATGGAATAATATAGGCAGCTGTCGCAAGCTTTGTTGCTGTTACTCCCGTTGTAAATGGATTTGCCCTCGCTAAGCCAGCCCCTGCATAGGCGGCTAAGCAAACCGGAGGAGTAATGTCTGCTACGATTCCAAAATAGAAGACAAACATATGAGCTGCGAGTACTGGTACATCTAATCCAAGGATTAATGCGGGAGCAGCCATTGTAGCTGTAACAACATAGTTTGCTGTTGTTGGCAAACCCATTCCAAGGATTAAGCAAGCAATCATGGTAAAGAACAAAGTAAGGATTAAGCTTCCTCCACCCAATGCAATAATACCATCAGCAATACGTCCACCAAGACCTGTTTGAACAACTACTCCAACAATAATCCCCGCAGACGCACAGGCTGCGATAACCGGCAAAGCAACTCTTGCACCTTCCTCAAGTGTTTTAATGACACTTTTTAACGACATTCTTGTATCTTTACGAACAAGACTCACTAAAAATGAGACAAGAATCGCAAGCAATGCAGCACGCATTGGCGTCTTTCCTGTCAGTAATGTATAGAAAATAACGATAAGAGGAAGCAATAGGTAACCACGTTCAAGCATTAACTTCTTCGCTTTAGGTAATGTCTCCTTTGGAACCCCCACAATCCCAATCTTTTTAGATTCGAAGTGAACACCAAAAAATACGCCAAGAAAATAAAGGGCTGCCGGGATAATTGCAACCAACATGATTTGGCTATATGGGATATTTGTATAGGAAGCCATGATAAATGCGGCTGCCCCCATGATTGGTGGCATAATTTGACCACCAGTTGATGCAGAGGCTTCCGCTGCTGCAGCAAACTCTGGTTTATAACCTGCTTTTTTCATCATTGGAATCGTAAACGAACCGGAACCAACTGTATTTGCTACAGAGCTGCCCGAAACCATCCCCTGCATGGCACTTGCTACGACTGCTGCTTTTGCTTGACCACCCGTAAACCGACCAGTGATCGCAAATGCAATATCATTAAAAAATTGTCCAACACCAGTTCGAATTAACATGACACCAAATAATAAAAATAGAAAGATAAATGTCGAGGAAACTTGGATTGGCGTACTATAGATTCCTTTTGTCGTTAAATATAAATCAGTAACCAATGTATTCCAAGAAAAACCACGGTGAGCAAATAGTTTCGTAGGAATCAAGTTACCATACAATGCATAAAGAATGGCCACACTCGATACGATTACAATCGGAAGGCCAACACATCTTCTGGCCGCTTCAAGGACAAGTAATACTCCTAATGTTCCAACAATATAATCTGGGGTTGTATATCCGAATACAATTCGCTCTGAAACCAATTCCTCATAGAAAATAACATTATAATAGCCAACACCTAATGAAATAATGGCTAGGATCACATCGTACCAAGGAATTCCTTTTTGTTTACGATGAAGTCCCTTTTTAATTGGATAAAGAAGAAAGATTAATCCCAATGCTGTCCCTAGATGTATAGGACCCTGAATTCGAGCTTCAAAAGCACCGCGATACCCTGTATAAAGATGAAATAGCGTCAGGCCAACAGCCAAAACGAGTACAATCCATTTCCATTTTCCAAGATTCCTTCGATAGGTACTTTCCCGATCGTATTTTTCTAGGATCTCTTCTGCAGACACACTTTCTTTATTTTGAGTAGGCTCGTTCGAATCCCTCATCTCCTTTTTCTTCCACCAATTCATTCTTACCACCACCTGTAAATCTATTTTATTTGAAGAGTAGGACTTGTTAAAAAAAGGGCCAGAACACATAGTGTTAAGCCCTTCTTCTAATCAAATTCGCCTTGGCGTATATGCGCCCGATTTTAGGCCCACACGATGTGGGTCTTAAAGACGTTGCCACATGATGTGGCGTTCTTAGTCTTTGATCTTACTGCTCAAAATTGCATTTGTCCCCCACTTATAGAAGTAGGGGACTTCCGCTGAATAAAGATAAAGCTATTAATCTAGTATTCCAACTTCTTTATAGTACTTTTCTGCACCAGGATGAATTGGTAAATCTCCTAATCCACTAAGTGCGTTTTCTTTTGTCATGTGGGCTGCTTGAGCATGTGTATTTTCACTTGCGTTTTCCAGCATGACTTTTGCAAGTTGGTAAGCTAATTCATCATCCACTGTGTCTGTATTTGCAACAAGAACAGCGTATGCGGATACAACATTCGCATCCTCTTTTAACCATTCGTAAGAACCTGCTTTAATTGTATAGCCAGTGTATCCACTTGTTTCTTCTACCGTTTTTAATTCATCACCAGTTACCTCTAAGAACTTCACATCTCCAACTGAAGCTTGAAGCTCATCGATACCTGCATCTGGTAATCCAAGTAATCCGAATGAAGCATCAATTGTACCGTCTTGAAGTTTCGATTTTGCATCACCGAATCCTTCTTGGTAGGCATCATAATCGCCATCGTTGATTCCATAAGCGGCTAAAACCGCTTTTGTTGCAGTTTGTGTTCCACTTCCAGGAGGTCCAATCGCAATTCTTTTTCCTTTTAAATCTGCAATTGTCTCAACACCAGTGCTTTCACGTGTAATGATTTGAAGAACTTCAGGGTAAATATGCCCAATAAATGCGAAGTTTTCAACCTTCTTACCTTCGAAATCACCAGTCCCATTAAGTGCATTGTAGGCAGGTAGATTAACAGTCATTCCAAGGTCAAACTCACCATTTGAAATTTTGGCTAGGTTCTCAACAGAAGCGCCTGATTCTGTTGATGTCACGTTCACGTTATCAATATTCTTGTTCCATACATTCGCCATTTCGGCCCCAAGTGGAAAATAGGTCCCTCCTTGGCTACCTGTACCCATTAGAAGATCGACTGTTCCGGATTCAGCGCTGCTTCCTCCTTCATCATCCTTGTCGTCACCATTCGTGTTATCACTGCTACACGCAGCAATGAGTAAAACCAATGCTAGCAGCAAAGTTAGAAATGAGTACTTTTTCAGCATTTGCATTCCCCCTAGTTATATATTTATTATGTAGACCCCCAGAACGAGGTTTACTACCAAACTACTATTTTGTCTTAAATTGGTATATTTACCAATTACAAACCTATAAATCTAGGTTAACATAAATCGTCTCCCGTTTGCAAAATTTTTTTAATATTTCTTTAATACAATGGTAATAATACTTATTAAATATATATCCCTTATTTATTTATGCGTAAATCGTATGAAAAAATTATTTTCACCATTTTGAAACCTTTTTTCTTCTTTTTCGTAAATAAACTAATTCCACTTTTGGAGAGGATTAGGAAGAAAATCAGATTGTATACTATATACTGTATAGTACAATCAAAATGAAACTTTTTTTTAAGGGGGAACTATGTATGAAACGTACTGGTGAATTTGTTTTAACCATTATTGGAGCTTGTTTCTTTGTATTTTTAACTTTATTTGGAATTATGTTTGTAGGTCTTGGTGACAATAATGAGTTCACACAAGAAATGGAGAGTATTGCCGCAGAAGATCCAGCTCTTGAAGGAGTTGATATGGGAATCATTACAGATATGGTTACATCCGGAGGCTGGTATTTCATTATTGTAAGTATTTTAGCCATCATACTCGGAATTGTATCTTTATTTCTTCTTAAAGGGAATAAGCATCCAAAAGCAGCAGGGATTCTTTTAATTGTGGTTGCTGTACTTTCGACACTTGCAACATTCCTAATCTCCATTATTGCGAGTATTCTATACCTTATTGCAGGAATCCTTTGTTTAGTACGCAAAGAAAAGGAAACATTTAACCCTGAATTTTAAGTCTAAAATGCGTATTAACTAAATTAAAAAGGGGCTGTCCAAAAGGTCATGAAAATTGACTTCCGGACGGCCCCTTCATTTGTTATTTACTTACTAGTTCGCTAATCTCCCAACCTTTTAAAACATTTTGTATCGACCAATCTTTTACTGTTTCCTCAAATAATTGTCTTCTTTTCATATGATTAACTGCACCAGGACCGAAGTTTTTATATTCATATAATCGGGCATCCTCAGGTTCTAAGCGCCCGTTCATTGAGGTCCATCCTTCGATGTTAATATGTTCGCCTAGTTCACAATCCTTTATTAGAACACTACCAATGGCATCCGGGTTCCCGCCAGCTGGCCAAGGTCTTCCTAAATAAACAGTCTTTGGTGGTGCATCGCTTGTAAATTTGCTATTCATAATCATTATCCCAAATGGTTCTGAAATTAATGTGCTAGCTGCTGTTACGTACCCATTATCAATCTTTGATCCCCTATCAAGAGAATGGATTCGACATTGATTAAATACAGCCTGAGCTGCACCAAAAATAAAATCGACATCCCCTTCAATATAACAGTTGTAAAAGTACATCGTTCCTTTGTGAACGTATAGGGTATCTTGTTTTCCTAGAAATCTCACATTATTGAAATATACACGTTTGCCTGATGTAAATACAGCAACAGCTTGTCTACCATTAATCTTTACAGGATCAATTTCAAAAGAATCATCATATGAATTTTCCAAAGTAATGTTTTCTACACGGGTGTCATCGGCGAGGAGGTACACTGATGCGCTACCACTTGTACCGATTTTTTCTCCGTTTTCCTTTACTTTCCCGGCAAAATTATCATAGGTAATAATGGTGTTTAACGAACTCTCTCCAACAAGTGAAATTAACCTCCTGTTTTCTGAAATCGTTACCACTTCTTTGTAGGTGCCATTTTTGATATAAATAATTACCGGAAATAGATTATTCTCTGGAACAGAGTTAATGGCTTCTTGAACAGTCTTAAAGTCACCAGTTCCGTCCTGTGATACTACAATTTTATTAGTTTCAACGTTATTTACCAATTTAGTTTCCACCCCTTCAATATGGGTATTTAAACTATTTTTTAATATTTTGATAGGCTTCATTATATTCCTTGATGATCGCGTCTCCGCCTGACTTTTTCCAATCCTCTATAGCAGCCTTAAAGCCATTTAAGTCAATATCTCCAAGAATATACTTATAAGTTGCATCATTTATTTTTTGGTTCAGCATTTCACCTTTTTCAATATAGGTTGCAGAATCCAGGGCAGCTGTTGGATCCATGATTAAATATTGATCATTATCAACCGTTAGTTTTTCTGCTTTTTCTTTAATATCTAGCGTATAAATACTATCGTATCTTCCATTAGTTGTAGGTTCTCCAATCTCGATAGACTGGTATGGTTTTACATCACGTGTTGACAGATCAGTATCTAGACCCAGTGCTTTTCCGTCTTGTAATTCATAATGTTCTCCCTCGATACCCCAGAAAACTAGGTTAGAGCCTTCAGGGCTCATTAGATAGTCAAAGAATTTAAGAATCTCTTTTAATTCTTCTTCTGTTTCTACAGATGATTTTGGGAATAATACAACATTTCCATATCCAGGTAATGCCCAGATACCATACTCTCCATCTGGCCCAGTGATTACATTCGTGATATTAAATGTTGCGTCAGGATTAAGTTCAGTAGTATCAGCGTGAATACTGCTTATATCACCCATCGGTCCAATTACAATACCCGCAGTACCGTTTTTCACCAATGCCCTGTGGTCGTCTTTACTTGTAACAGGAAAATCGCTGTTCATATAACCTTTATTTCGTAAATCTTTCATATAGTCCATTGTTTGGATATATTCATCGAACATAAATTCAGGAAGAAGTTCCCCGTCTTTAACTCTCCAGTTATTTGGAGTACCGTGCCAAGATGAGATAATTTTAAAAGCTCCCCAATATAAATCAGCGAAATCGGAAAGTCCAATTGTGTCATCCTTACCATTCCCATCTGGATCATCTTCAGTAAAGGCACGTGCCATTTCGTAAACATCTTCAATGGTTTCAGGTGTTGAGAGACCTAGTTTATCTGCCCAATCTTTTCTATAGATAATACCTGAACGAGCAGCCGGTCTCCCTTGATAAAGTGCATAAATTTTACCATCAACTGCTGTATTTGCTAGAGTTTGTTCATATAGTTTGCTCAGGTTTTCGTATTCATCTAAATAAGGTCCAATCTCCCAGAACTGTCCATCACGTATGGCTTGTTTAAATTTAATGAATAATGCCTGGTTTTTCAAAAATGTTGCTTCTGGAAGTGTTTCTGTTGCAAAAGCAGTATTAAGCTTTTCTTCATAGTTTGAATCCGGTGTCCAGCTGAAGGTTAAATCAAAACCAGACTTTTCTTCTAGTAGTTTTTCAATCTTGTCTGAAGGTACCTCTGGAGTATGCAGGTTGGCCATCATTGTGATGTTCTTTAAATCTTCAGGATCAGCTGAGGATTCTTTACTTGAACACCCTGAAAAGATAATCGCAACTACTAAAAGCAAACAAGTAATCATGTAAAACTTTTTTACAGCTTTTTTCTTCATTTTTTTCCACTCCTTTTCTAAAATATTTTTTGGGAACGCTTTTAAATATATATAAAACGCTTTATTCTTTTAATAATCATTATGTAACACGTATACATTCAATAGAAAAATCACCAGGTAAATCCAACAATATCTAAGAAGATGATTATTATTCGAATATTAAAAAAGTGGAAAAAGAATAGATCTTTTTCCACTTAGAATCTCTTTATTTAATTTTCTGTTTAACCGCTTGGCTAAATCGTTTCAATCCTTCTTCTAATAAAGCTCTTGGGCAAGCGATGTTGATTCTGGTGAAGCCTTCTCCTTCTTTTCCAAAAATATAGCCTTCGTCAAATGCGACTTTCCCTTGTTTTTGAATGACATGCTCTAGTTCCTTGGCTTCTAGGCCAAGCTGTCGACAATCCAGCCACACGAGATACGTTGCTTCAGGTTCAATCACTTTTACCTCTGGAACATGGGTCTGAATATATTCCTTAAGGAAATTTAGATTTTCTTGTAAGTAGTCCATGAGTTGATCAAGCCATTCGTCACCTTCTTCATAGGCAGCAATAAGGGCGGTTACTCCAAATGTATTGGTCATACTAATGAATGCGTCTTCGACTGCTTTCGTAAATTTCTCTCGGTACTCTTTGTTCGGAATGATGATATTTGATGTTTTTAATCCCGCGAGATTAAAAGTCTTACTTGGTGCCGTACATGTAATAGAATTCTCAGCAAATTCATCAGAAATCGCAGCAAATGGTGTATGCACATTCCCTTTATAAACGAGGTCAAAATGAATTTCATCTGAAACCACAAGGACATTGTGTTTCAAACAAATTTCACCTAGCTTTGACAATTCATCTTTTGTCCACACACGACCGACCGGATTATGTGGATTTGAAAGTATAATCATTTTTACACTTGGATCAATTTTTTTCTCAAGGTCATCAAAATCCATGGTATAACGACCATTTTCAAATTGTAGAGGATTATAGGCGATTTCCCTTCCATTCTTTTCAATTACGCTCATGAACGGATAATAAACAGGTGGCTGTATCAAGATTTTATCGCCAGGGTTAGTAAAGTTTTGAACAATAATATGTAATGCCGGGACTACGCCAGGGCAAAAAGTAATCCAATCCTTTTCAATCGTCCAATTGTGACGTCGTTTCATCCATCCAACTGTTGCATCATAATAGGCATCTGGTCTTGTTGTATAACCATAAATCCCATGCTCAGCTCGTTTTATTAAAGCATCGATGACCGGCTTTGGAGATTTAAAGTCCATATCTGCTACCCACATCGGAAGCATTTCTTTATCTCCAAATAGGTTCTCTACCTCATCCCACTTTATTGAATTCGTCTGCAACCGATTAATTGATTCATCAAAATTATATTTCACGCCTATCCCTCCAAAATTCTTTGGAATTACCAATGGTTTAATAGAGGCTCTTAATTTCTACATTGTCTGGAAGCTTAAATGGATTCTCTTTGCTGATATGATCATAAAACATGATTCCGTTGAGATGGTCAATTTCATGTTGAAACACGATAGATGCATATCCTTTAAGACGAAGAACAAACTCCTGTCCGTCGATATCATATGCTTTCACCTTAATCTTTTCATACCTAGGAACATAACCTTCTACTGGGCGATCGACTGATAGGCACCCTTCTCCCTCTGGCAAATAAGTCATGGAAACCGAATGACTTACGATTTTCGGATTCACTACGTGGTATTCATACAATTTGTCATCAAAGTCAGTAAAATAGGCAACAAACATTCGCTTATTGAGACCAACTTGGTTGGCTGACAAGCCAACTCCAGGGCGTAAACCGTACTTTTTCGCAAGTGCTGGGTCCTGGCTGTTTTTCAAATAATTCATCATGCTTATTAGTGATTCCTTGTCCTCTTCTGCAAGCGGCACAGGAACTTCCTTTGTTTTCTCAGCTAAAATCGGATGTCCCTCACGAACAATATCCTTCATCGTAAGTATGTAATCAGATTTAAAATAGTTCATTTGTTTTCATCTACCTTTACTCATTTTCATGTTTTTATCTTAACTTTACTATTTGCTTATGTCCATTGATATACAGTTTTTCACATTCCTTTTGTTGTATTCCATTTTGAATAGAAAAATGCCACCTATTATACAAGTGGCATACTCCTTTTATTTCGTTTTCACTAGAGAAGAGAAAATGGTACTACTCATTGTTTTATACCCTTCACCTGTTAAATGAATCCCATCATCACTAATAAAATCTTTTAAGTTACCAGATTGCTTCAAAGCTGTACGAACATCAATTTTTAAGACATTTAATTGCTCTGCTAAACTATTCAAGCTTCGATTATAGAGACCGTGCCAATGCTCGATGCCTCCTTGAAGACTAATCCAATGACTGATTGAGCTCCCATACGTTTGAGCAAGTAGCTTGTAATAACGAACAGGGTCAAGTGGTGGTAAGTTCATCAAAATTGGAGTACTATTCGTTTCTTGGATTCGAAGAATTAATTTTTTCAGATTTTCCATATATCGTTCAATTGGAACTATTGGCTGATGCTCATCTTCAGGATTCTTAGCCACTTCGTCCCATTTGAAATTGCAATCATTGCCACCAATATTTATGATTACGTAATCAGGGTGTTCGGCCACCACATCTTTTTCAACTCGGGACAACAGTAAATCTGAGTTATCATTAAAAACACCTTTATTTATAATAGTGAAGTGATCAGAAGCAAATTGCTGTAAAAATGCTGGATAATTTTCTTTCAAGATTCGCATGCGACCTTTCACAAAAGAAACACCCCTGGTTAAACTATCACCAAAACATACAATTTTCATATTTATCACCGCTCATCTAATTTTAATTTATTAAGGATACTATTTCACGTAGTTTCTAATACTACTTATAATCATATACACATTCCACCACGTAGTCAACATTTACTTTCTGATGGTTATAGAGTAAACTAGATAACAAATAATATCGTTATAAATGAGGTCGTTACCATGAATATAGATATTGATAAAAATATCTTTTTAGAGGATATTCCACAAATTGATTTATACATGGACCAGGTCATCCAACTTTTTGAAAATACGTTTAACACCACAAAAAGAAATGAGGATGAAAAGGTCCTCACGAAAACCATGATCAACAATTACGCAAAAGGTAAATTGCTTATTCCGATTAAAAACAAAAAATATTCAAGAGAGCATTTAATTTTACTAAGTTTGATTTACCAACTAAAAGGTGGGCTATCAATCAATGATATCAAGTCAACACTTGATGGTGTAAATCACAAAATCATGAATGATGAGGGGTTCGAGTTAGAAGAATTTTATAAGAGCTATCTTGCTCTTTATAAAAAAAATGCAACTGAATTCAAAGAAGATGTGGATACAAAAATGAAAGATGTTTCAGAGGAAATCGGTTCTTCCGAGGATGAACAGCTGAAAAAGGTGCTTTTAATTCTATCTTTTATTACAGCAAGCCAATTTTATCGTCGTGCGGCAGAAGGCTTGGTGGACGAACTCATTCAAAATCAGGGCGAAAAAAAAGAAAAGTGAACATCTCACTTTTCTTTTTTAATTCACACTTTTGATTAACTCTGTCATCATTTCCTTATCCATCGGCCCGACAATTTTTTTCCGGATGATACCTCTGGAATCAATTAAATAACTTGTCGGAATGGCGTAAGCTTGATAGATTTGTCCAATATGACCTTCCTCATCAAGTAAGACTGGAAAGGTGAGCTCATATTCATCCACAAATTTCGCAACATCTGAGCTCTTTTTTTCTGCAGTTGTCAGATTTACAGATAACAGAGCGGCATTTGATTCTTTATTTTCCACATAAAATTCTTGCATATGAGGCATTTCCGCTTTACATGGCGGACACCAACTTGCCCAGAAGTTTAAAATAACTTTCTTCCCTCTAAATTCAGAAAGCTTCATTTCCTTTCCACTTGTTGTTTTCAAGGTAAAATCAGGTGCTGACTGTCCTTCCGAAATTCCAACCTCGACTTCTGTTGCTTTTATATTCTCTTGCGGGTTAGCGAAAGAAAAATTGCTATTGACCGTCCACACTATGAGTCCTGTTAAACCTACGATTAACGCTGCTTTTTTCATATCATGAAACACTTCCTTTTTTTGTTGTCCTTTATTATAGAGTGTCAACAATAAAAGAAAGAATGCACCCATAGATTTTATAAAATGAAAAACGCTGTCATCACTAAGTAAAAATAGCGCTAGTAAATCATATATCATAGAGGTTGTGAAGACGACAATAAGCATTGAGCGAATGAGGTGCACTGTTGTTACGCTCCTCTTTTTTATATGATATAGAAAATAGACTATGATAATAACAACTGCAATCGCTAATCCTTTGGTTCCTCCAGTAAAATAGAGTAAAGACATCGGACTTTTTATGACGAGTCCAGGTTCTAAAAGGAATAAACTTCCCTTCCACGCTAAAAAGCCAATGAAAATGCCGTTAGTAAGTAGATTGATAATACTTTTTGTATTGTCAGTTGTTGTTGTTTTTACTAACCTAACCCGTGCAACGATAAGGCCTGCGATTATGCCAACTCCAAGGATGATCCATTTTGTCATGATGGCTAGAGAGCCAATTTGTATGAAATGCATCTTGTACCTCCACTGGGTCTAATACAATCATTGTACCATGCAGAAGAAATGTAGTTTTAGTTAGTGATAGTAAATTTCATTCTAAAAAACGAGGCCCATAAAACAGGGAGCCTCGTTTTTTGATTAATTGGTTGGTCGTTTGAATGGCCACCAGTTGGCGATTCCAAAGTTCTTGACCATTACTGGAATAAATAATGGCAGAATCACAAATGCGTAGAGCATGAGTCCAACGAGTGTGATCGATGCAATCTGAAGCAAGGATAACATTCCAGACGGCATCATGGCTGCAAATGTACCTCCAAGGATGATAGCAGCGGAAATAATAACAGTTCCCATCTTCTTCATGGAAAGAAGCATTGCTTCTGCAACTGGGATGTCACGGTATTCGTTGAAGCGATCCATTAGGAAAATACTATAGTCGACGCCGAGTGCGACTAAGATAACAAATCCAAAGAATGGCACCGCCCAGCTGATTCCAGAATATCCGAGAATATCGACGAAAATCACTTCATTAATGGCCATTGATGTGTAATAGGTTAATATTAATGAACCTATTAGATAGAGTGGCATGATTAACGAACGGAACATGAATATTAAGATGATCGCAATACCAATAAACATTAACACGATTGTACGTGAGTAATCTTGGTCAGACATTTTACTTAGATCCGTATTGGTACTTGTGATACCTCCAAGTGCGACATCTGCATTTTCAAGCTTAGTATCTTTTGTTGCTCTTGCAACAGCTGCTTCAATTTCCTCTATTTGTGACATTGCTTCGTTGGAATAAGGGTTCGCTTCAAAGATGACATCCAATGTCATAACTTTGCGATCTTTTGACATGTATACATTAAGGACTTGTGCGAAATCTTCACTCTCTAGTACTTCTTCTGGCATATAAAAAGCATTTAATTCTTCAGAGTTTGAAAGATTTGATAAATATTCTTGAGCTGATCCTAATCCATCTGAAACCTGTTCTAGACCATCAGCACTTTGAGTCAGTCCATCCGTTAATTGTGTTAATTGACCACCTAAACTTCCAAATCCATCAAGGAGCTGCTGTTGGCCATCATTAATGCCTGTTAAGCCATTTGTGATTTGTGGCATACCACGAACGATTTGACCTTGGCCATTTGCGGCTTGAACAAGCCCAGATTTTAGTTCTCCTAGTCCTGCAATTAACTGCTCAAGACCAGCTGGAAGTGCTGCTTGTTCTTTAAGCAATTGTTCAAATCCTGCATTAGCTTGAGTCATTCCGGTATTTACCTCAGAAAGATGACCGTTTAGTTCTTGAATCCCCGCTGACAATTGTGGGATTCCTTGTAAGGATTGCTTCATTCCATTATACACATCATCGCCAGCGATACTTTGGCCACTCTCTGCATGAATATAGGAGCCTTCTAAATAAGCAAATCCACCTTCATTTAGTTGGTTCACACCAATGGTTAATTGTTGGAGCGCATTTGCTATTTCAGAGTAGCCAGTTTGCAAACCTGCAATTCCACTTTGGGCATCTTTATAACCGACTAATAGTTTCGTATTATAATAGTTTAATAATTCTTCTGATCCAGCCTTTGCTTTGTCAACTTCAGCAATCATCGTATCGATTCCAGCTGTACCGCTACGGATACCCGACTCAATCTTTGAAAGGTTTGTTTGGATCTCTGTTAGGCCGGATTTTACCTGATTAGTTCCAGTAATTAATTCACCGATTCCATCTGTAGCGGTTTTAAGCTCTGGCTCTGATTTTGCAAGTTCACTACCAGCCTCTTCAAGCCCATCTTTAATTTGAGTTAATCCGTCTTTTCCTTCACCAAGACCTTCCTCAAGCGTTTTTGCTTGGTTTGCAACGAATAAATCCTCAATTGGTTCACCAGTTGGTCTTGTGACAGAGCGAACAGCGTCAACAAGGTCCAATGTTTCCACTTCGCGGCTGATTTTTTCGGCTAATTCGATATACTCTGTGGAGTCCATTGCCTCATCATTTTTCAATACGATTTGAGTTGGCATGGATTCACCGGGTCTGAAGCTATCCGAAATCGCATTGAATGCTTTAATCGAGTTTACATCTCCACTTAATTCTTCTAAAGAGTTATAAGATAGCTCTCCATCATACACAACTAAGAATGGAACAATGATAGCAGCAACAATTAATAGAGATAAGAGTGGTCGCTTTAATGAAAATCTTCCAGCAACTGCCCAGATTTTACTATCTCCATGTTCTAAATTCTGCTTAGAAGGCCAGAATAATTTTTTCCCTAAAACGGCCATAAAGAATGGTACGACCGTGAATAATGCAACTAGTAAAATTGCAACACCTACCGCTACAGCCACAGCCGATTGGTATAAAATGAACTGAGAAAAACCTATTGCAGCAAAGCCGATCATGACGGCAACGCCACTGAAAAATACTGTTCTACCCGCATTCTTATACGTTGCAACGATTGCTTCTGTTAAGCTTTCTCGATGTGATAGTTCTTCTTTAAATCGACTTAAAAGCAAAATACAGTAATCTGTTCCTATTCCAAACAAAATAGCGACTAGGAAAATCTGTGTATAAGTTGAAATTGGAAAATCAAATTTATCAACCAGCATCGCAACGATCGATTGTGACGCAAGATAAGTAAAACCAACTGTCACCAGTGGAATAATCGGTGCTACGAGGGATCTAAAGACAAGTAAAAGAACGACAAGAATAAAGACAACTGTAATACCTTCAGTCTTTTTCAACCCTTCTTGTGAACTAGTCACGAGATCTTCACTAATGAGCCATTCACTTGTATAATAATGGTCAACCTTTACATCTTTAATGGCTTGATACAAAGCATCACTGAGCTCTTTTGGCTCCCGGTCATTCCAGCTAACTGTTACAGAAGCAAGTATTGCTTTTCCGTCCTCTGAAACAAGCTGTTCCTTTAGTGTTTCCTCATTAAAATGAGTAAGTATTTCAGTAATACCGATTTCATCCTTCTTTTCTTCAAGAAGTCGGATGGCTTTTTCAGCTTCTTTGATTTCGTCATCAGTTAACTTCTTTTTATCATGAAACACAAGTGCCACCTGTGTTTCATCTCCGCCACCCTCTTGGGTCTGTGCATCATTTAATATTTGACCTGCAATGGAGGATGAGTACTCATCAGGTACAGTTATCTGGCCTTTTTCACGCACAAGATCTCCCATATTTGGAGCTGCTAGAAATAGTCCAGCTACGATCACAACCCATGCTAATAGGACAAACCATTTCCGTTTAATGATAAAATTCATACTTATTCCACCACCTTGTTCTGTTTTATCTTTTGAAGGATTCCATTAAGCTTTTCATACGTTTTTAAAAATTGAACAATCTCTTCTTCAGAGAATTCACCAATAATAGACTCTACAAGTTTATTAACTCGCTCCTCTGTCTTTAAAAACAGCTTTTCCCCTCTATCTGACAATGTTAGATAGACAAGTCTTCGATCATTTTCATCACGTGATCTATCAATTAACCCTTTTTCAAAAAGGCGATTTATGATGGCAGTAATTGCGCTTTTTTTCACTTCAAAAACCTCAGCAAGTTCAGTTGAAGTACACGAACCTACTTTATTTATGTAGCGAAGTGTATAATGCTGTTCATTGGTTAGTTCGGTTCCAAGTTGTTCCTTCACAAGCGAATCTGCAATGGTGTTCACTGAAAATGATACATCTACATATAAATCAACCAATTCCTTAATGTTTGTTTTAGCCATATTTCACTATCACCTCACAAAATAAGATTCATACACTTTAAATAGTTAAACACTTTAACTATTAACATGATTAACTATAATTCCGACTATCCTAAAAGTCAATAAAAAGGGGCTGTCCCATAAGTCCTAAAAAATAAGGCAAGGGAGAAAAACGAGTCGTTTTTCTCCCTTGCCTTTTCGAGTTGTTCGATTTTTCTCTGAAAGTAGCTGGCGGATGCCTGCTACTTTCAGTATGTTGTGGGCTAATGCCACAATCCCAAACTCGACATTCACTTTGTTGAGTCCCCTCAATGAAAATCTGCGGAACGACCGATTGCCCTTGATGTGACCGAACACACTTTCTACTTCTACTTTACGTTGAGCGTAGATAGCGGTCTTTTCTTCACATTCAAGGGCTGCTTTGGCCTTTGCTTTCATTTCTTCAAAAATTGTATTCCAATGAACTTGTCGATTGCCTTTTGCTTTAGTGCATTGTGCTTTAAGAGGGCAATCTGTACAATCCTCACATTCATATATTTTGAAGCTTTGCTCATAGCCAGACTGATTCTTTTTGTTTTGATATTTTTTAAATGTTACATTCATTCCATTCGGGCAAATAAAACAGTCATCTTCTTCAACATAGGTCCAGTTTTTCGCATTTTTAATGTCTTTCTTGTATTTGCGTGTTTGTTCCTGTACATAGCTCCCATAAGGAATAAGAAACTCAAATCGTTGCTCTTTCTCTTCCCCAACGCTATAGACATAATTCTCTTCACTACCATATCCTGCATCTGCACTCACTACTTTAGGCATGGGCAGAGAAGAAGCTGCCAGTTTCTCCATATGAGGGATAAAACAGCGTGTATCTGTAGGTCGTTGATGGATTGTATAATACAAAATAAACTGATTCTCTGTTCCCATTTGTACATTATACCCTGGCTTAAGTTGTCCGTTTTTCATATGATCTTCTTTCATTCGCATAAAGGTGGCATCTTTGTCAGTTTTCGAATAGCTATTCCGATCACCGAACGTTTCATTTTGTTCCTTATATTTAGTCATGCGAGGTATGAAATCCTCACGGATTTGTTTGATTGATTTCTTTAATTGACTACGTTCTTGTCTTTTTTCTTTTCGAATTTCTTTATCCGTTTCATTTTCAATTACCTCTGTTAGCGCATCAACCTTTACCTCTAATTCCTCCGCAACTTCTATTAATTCTTGTTCGGTAATTTCTTGTTCTTGATCGGTTGATAGTTGTTCAGGTTGAGTTTCTGATTGTGTTAGTTTATGGATATGCTGAAGTGTTTCTTTAATTTTTTCTTTTAACTTCTCTTCGAATTTTGAAGTGGCCCGTTTCCATACAAAACTATACTTGTTGGCATTGGCTTCAATCTTGGTGCCATCCAAAAAGTAATTTTCGAATGATATGTAGTTCTCTTCAATCAATTTGCGAATCATAGCTTCAAATAGTTCATCCATTAAATCTTTCATCCGTCCACCGCGGAACTCATTAATAGTACGAAAATCTGGTTGTTGCATCGCTGTCAACCACATAGCTGGGATATTTTCCTCTGTTAATTTGGCGATTCCACGGCAGGAATAAACCTTTTGGGAATAGCCAAAAAGAATAATTTTAAGCATCAATTTAGGATGGTAGGGACTCCTGCCACCACCTACATAGTACGAAAATAGTTTTTCATCAGGGATTGACTCAACCATTTCGTCTACTACACGAGCTTCGTGATGTTCTGAAATAAGAGATTCAATATCATAAATCATATGAACTTGACGATTATTGTAGGGTTTGAAAGTAGGGGCTAACTTACGAGGGTTAGGCTCTTTTGGTTTATTGCTTTTCTGGGTTTCAGTGTTTTGACATACTTGTTTCTCTTCTTCACACTCTGGAAATAAAGACATCTCCATGTTATAATTATCTTTAGTAATCAATTGATTGCTCATAAAGAATCATCCTTTCAGTAATGTTGTGTCATAACTTCATTTTACTAAAAAGGATGATTTTTTTGTGTGTTTTTTTAGAAAATTTTAATACTAATATTACTGAATAATGAAACCTTGTTGATTGGAGCGGAAGGTACGAGACTCCTGCGGGAAAAGCGTGGCCAGGGGAGACCCCGCAGGAGCTTGCGACGAGGAGGCTCCCGGACCGCCCGCGGAAAGCGAGTAACCTGCAGCGGAAATCAACAACCCTTTTATAAGTAATATCCAAAAACAAAAAACGAGGGGCTATCCTCAAAAGTCATTTTTCAATGACTTTTCGGACAACCCCCAGTTATTCTTTCCACTATTCAAACACTTCAATATTCTGTACGTTAATTTCTGTATCTTTTTCAAATGAAACAGAATATTTTACATAGCCCGTATCATCTTTTACATATTCAGCATTTGGATTATCAATAATGTTCCCATTAATTGTGACCGATTCATAGGTATACTCATTTTCGTTTAACATCTTTTGAATGACTTCAGCCTCATTAAATACATCTTCTACCGTTGAATTGGTTGAATCCAGAACAATATGCAAACTTATTGGACGTTCAAGCTCCATGTCCTTGTTCCAATTGGTATTTGAATTGTACTTTCCTTTCAAGACCTCTAAGGAAACTCCAATACCTTTCACTGCAGGTACTGATTGCATTAGCAAATCTGTTATTTCACTTTGGGCTTCTCCACTTAATTTTTCCATTAAAGGTTCGTCAAGATTTTCTATATAAATGGTATCTAAGTTTACATATGGCTTCAAAAATCCTCTAACAGTAAATTCATACGTTTTTGGTTCATTTCCATTTGGACTGGCATTGCCGATTTCAATTACTTTAAAATCATATGTTGAAAACTTAAAATTATAAAACACTTCTTCCATACGGAAATCGCGTTCTGGGTAGGTTTCTTCCAAATAATGTTCCAGAACTTTTGTTGAATAAAATTTACTTACTGGATTCCCATTAAAAGCATTATAGATGAAAAGGACGAACACAACGAGTACTCCGATAATCACACCATAAATAACTTTTCGCTTTTTCATTGATCCTCACCGTTCCTTATTTTTAAATAGAAAAAACCAATCAAGCTACCAATGAATGCAAATAAACAATGAATCAGTGTAACTAAGGTAGAACCCATTACGGATTGATACAAGAATCTGCCTAAAGAAACTGTAGTATCTATTTGACCATTCATATAATCAGCTATATTGCCTCCAATTGACCAAATAAAGATTGGTATAAAAGAGACATAAAAAACAATTTTTATATCTTTATAAAACAAGTAAGTGAGTAATCCTAATACCGCGTACCATAAAATAAAACCAAAACTTTCATTAAGTAGGGATGTCTGAATAGCTAAATAAAATGATAGCCCAACAAAAATGAGTTGATAAAGCGCAAGCCTTCTTTTGATGGTAGTAATCATTTTATCGTGCTGGACAGGTGAATCAATCTCTTCTTTATCAAGCGGTATTGTTGATTGAGTAACCAGTTTCTGAAGTTCTTCACTTTCTTGTATTTGCCCTTCTAGCCATGTTGTTGTTTCTGTACTTAGAAGGCCCTCATTGTATAATGGAAGCAAATCTTCAATAATGGCTTGTGTAGGATGCTTATCCATGGTATCCCTCCATTTCCTTTTGAAGCTTTAGTTTTGCTCGATGAAACGTGACTCTTGCAAAGTTCTCACTTTTTCCAAGCAGGCTGCCAATCTCTTTAAACGACAATTCACCGTAGATTCTTAGTGTTACAACCTCTTTTGACAATTCATCTAGTTGATTCAGATATTCGATCAGATTTTGTTTGGCTTCATTCTTAAGTACTTCTTGCTCTGGTGTAATTGATTCTCCTGTTTCCTTTTTAAGCATTTCGTTAAGCTGATTTTTATATTTTTTTGACCGATAATGCTTTAATAACCGATTTCTTGCAATAGAGAATAACCACGTTTGGATACTCGATTGCTGTGAAAAGGAATGCATGCTTTTAATGGCTTCATAAAATACCTCTTGTGTTAAATCCTCCGCAATCTCTTTGCTAGAGGTTTTTATAAAGAAAAAAGCATATATTCGTGGTTGTATTTCTTTATATAGCTCCTCTAGCTCCATTTTCCTCTCCCCACTATTTTATTTTTGTTTGTTCAATGTATTAGTACCTTGAGGTTCGATTTCGTTACAGTCGATTTTTAAATTTTTTTGTTTCTCCAAAAGCTTAATCTAGTGTTTATATTCTGTAAATCAAATACATTGATAAAACAAGATAAAAAATTGTTTAGCAAGTTTGTCCGAATTTTGCATATGAATATAATACTTGCTTCTAGGCGCATCAAAAAGAAAAGTTGAGGTAATGTGAATGATTATCGGACTCTTAGTAATTCTAATCTTTGTGCTATTTTTACCATTTTCGGTCAGGATTGTTGAGAAAAATCTGGAGTTATTCCTGTTTGTTATGGGGCTTCTTGCTGCGGTTGTAGGTGGTGTATTTAGCAGTCAGCTATTTATACGGGCAGCTGTTGATCCCATCAAGATCACGTTAGCTGTTTTTATAGCTGGGTTGCTATTCAAATGGTTTCATACACCATTGCAAAAATCCATTGTTGGACTGAGTCGGAGAATCCCATTCCGCTTATTTATTGGATTAGTCGTCATTATCCTAGGGCTTATTTCAAGTATCATAACTGCCATCATCGCAGCACTTGTACTTGTTTTGGTTGCTTCTTCACTTAGACTAGAACGTGCATCTATGATTCGCTTTGTCATAATTGCCTGTTTTTCAATTGGCATGGGGGCAGCATTAACACCCATAGGGGAGCCCTTATCAACAATCGCAATCAGTAAGCTTAATGAAGAGTTTTTCTTTTTAATAAGCTTAATCGGTCCTCAAATTTTTGCAGCACTTCTTCTATTTGGGTTATTAGCCACTCTTGTAGTGGAACCACCAAATCGTAAAAAAGGAATGGTTGAAAAGGAATCAAATCTTGAAACGTATGAAGAAATTCTTGTACGAGCGTTAAAGATCTATTTTTTCGTCATGGGGTTAACCTTACTAGGTGCAGGCTTCGAGCCAATGATCAATCGTTATTTCATCGGGCTTGACCCGTTACTTCTTTACTGGCTAAATATGATTTCAGCTATTCTTGATAATGCCACTTTAGCAGCGGCCGAAATCAGTCCAGCAATGGACCATTTTACGATTCAATCGATACTCTTAGGATTATTAATTAGTGGCGGAATGCTTATTCCTGGTAATATCCCTAATATTATCGCAGCAGGGAAATTAGAAATTACTAGTAAAGAGTGGGCAAAGTTCGGAGTGCCAATGGGGCTTTGCGTTATGATGGGATATTTCATCATTATTTACTTAATGTAAAAAATGCCTAGTCCTATAACGGATTCTGTTTTCGAGTACAAATGGTTAAATAACACATTAAATAGCAGTCGAATTCGTATATGACTTTGACTGCTTCCTTTTGTTGATATAATGGGATAATTAGCTTGTTTATAAGTAAATTAGTAACCTAATTCGCACCTCTTTCAGTAAAGCGACAGAAGTTTGTGTTTCTTTGCTAATCCATTTGATAAAAAGGCACTAATTTTCTTATTTATTATATTGGGTTGTTGGATATTTCTGTTAAAATAAAAGGAGATGTTATTTAACTAAGGGTGTAGTAGAGTTAAAGTACGGATTTAATTTTCTACCAATGAGGGTGGTTGAATGAAACCCAACAAATAAATGTCTTAGGCTGGTTAATTATTATATTTTTGGGTATAAGTGAGTTCATTTTTAAAGAGGAATTATCTATAATTACAACAGGATTAGGTGGACTTATTTGTTTAATTATTGGTTTAACGTTAGCTTTCTATAAAGTTAAAAATGGAAATGCCAAACAGTAAAAACATATATGTTCTTCTAGGTTTGTGAATAAGTGTACTTAAACTAACAGGTACTTTCGTTAAATAAGAATAAATACACAAAAAACACCGAAATTAATACGGTGTTTTTTTGTATGAGATTTAACTTGCAATTTCCCCTTTTATTTTTAGTTCTGTACTTCAATACAGAACCCGTTACTAGTAGTAGGCATTTTTTTTGCTTTATTTCACTTCACGTAGTCCTTTACCTTCAATCATTTCCTTTAACCCTTCTTCACAGACGCCATAGGAGCGCCATGAGCAAGATTCACACACTGTTTGAATGTCTGCAGGAATGACATGCTTTTTGATTCTATTTTCAATGTCTTCCCATCTTAAAATTTGTCCGACTCGAAGTCCCATTCTTTCTAAAATCATAGCATCCCTTTCGAAAATGGACGCATTTTGGCAATGGTATTCACCCGTATTCGGGTACTTCTCGCATAGATGATCTGGTCCTTTAACAATCTGAATAAGTGTCCTCGGATTGTTTCTAAGGGTCTGGTGAACAATCGTCATATTTTCCACGTACTCTCTGGAATAACCCATTCCCCTATAACCTAAAAGGCAAAAAAGATGGTGACCTCGGAGTTTGTACATCAACTTTCCCCCTGTTTTGAAATAAAATATAAATCTGCTTTGTTAACTCTTATATTACTTTAGTTTACATATTTTTCATCTAATAATCTATATATTTGAAATAAAAAACACCGCATTACACGGTGAAATTTAACCTCTTAATATGATAAATACCATATAGGCAATGTAAGCGACTGTAAGGATACCTCCTTCAGATTTGGCAATCTTGAATTCTGTTCGAGAGAATACAAATAGTACGATTGTTAAAATAAGCATTACCATGACATCTATGAAAATTTTACCGTCGACCGGTAATGGTGAAATAACTGAAGAAGCTCCAAGTACAAAGAAGATGTTAAAGATATTGCTTCCAACGATATTTCCTAATGCTATTTCACTTTGTTTTTTTATGGCTGCAGTAACTGATGTCACAAGCTCTGGCAAGGAAGTTCCAACGGCTACAATAGTTAAGCCAACTAATGTTTCACTCATTCCAAATGAGTAGGCAATTTTTATGCTGTTATCTACCACTAAATCTCCACCAAAAATGATTGCTGCTAAGCCACCGAGTGTTAATGCAATATTTTTGCCCCATTTTTTTTCTGTCGTTTCAGCCACTACAGAATTACGATTATTTCGAGCCACCTCAATAATGTAGTACAAAAACACACTAAAAAAGAGGAGGAGGAGGATCCCTTCAGTACGTGAAATAGTATTAACAGTTGCATTTTGTAATGCCAGATCACCCATCAATACAAATAGGGCAATGCTCGCCAAAAATGTAAAGGGAATTTCTTTTCGAATCGTTGCATTCTCAACTTTCAGCGGGTTAATCATGGCTGTTATCCCAACAACGAACGTGATATTAAAGATATTACTTCCGACCACATTTCCAACTGCCACATCGGCATTGCCTTCGATAGCCGCAATAATACTTACCGTTGCTTCTGGTGAACTTGTTCCGAACGCAACAATGGTAAGCCCGACGAGAATCGGAGGAACGTTCATAAGTCCAGCAATTTTTGAGGAACCTTCAACAAAATAGTCTGCACCTTTTATTAATAATGCAAATCCAATTAATAGCAAAAGATAGGTCATGTATTCTCCTCCTTATACTATCCTCACTTACTATATTTTACCGAGGCATAAATATTACTCATCTTTAAATTTAGGATACTTGTACCGTTTGAATATTCTTTCGACATATAACTAGAAAATTATGATAGTGTTTAATAGAGTCCCTGAATATAATTGTTGTTTGTTGCAAAAGCCAATTGGAATATGACTAAGGAGTTAATTGAATGAATACTTTAAATTCAGACTTAAACAGTAAAATAAATGAATTTTGTAGCCAAAGTACGTTTTCCGGAGTTGTTCTTGCCAAACAACACGATGAAATAATGATCCAGTCAGCTTACGGCTTTTCCAATAGAGCTGAAGAACTAGAGAACAAGATCAATACAAGGTTTGGAATCGCATCTGGCTGCAAACTTTTTACCGCCATCGCAGTGTGCCAGCTTGTTGAAAAAGGTTTCGTAACATTTGATACACGATTAAGAGATTGCTTGAATATTGAGTTTCCAAATTTCGCTGAGAATATTACCATCCACCATTTATTAACTCATACTTCCGGTGTCCCTGATTATTTTGATGAAGCCGTAATGGATGATTTTGAGGAGCTTTGGAAAGATAATCCGATGTACCTAATTCGTGAATTGAAGGATTTTCTTCCATTGTTCCAGAGTAACAGTATGATGTTTGAACCTAGTGAAAGATTTCACTATAACAATGCCGGCTATATTTTATTAGGGTTAATCATTGAGCAGAAAACCGGGAAATCATTTACAGATTATGTGATTGAGAATGTTTTTAAACCATGTGATATGGAGGGCTCGGGATACTATTCTCTCGATAATCTTCCGAAAAACACAGCAATAGGGTATATCGATAACGAAGAAGATGGAACATGGCGAACAAATATGTACTCCATTCCGATTAAGGGAGGATCAGATGGTGGAGCATTTGTCACTGCACCCGACATGATGAAATTTTGGGATGCTCTCTTTGGCCATAAATTAGTAAGCAAGGAAACTACTAACCTGCTTTTAACACCTCACGTACATACTGAGGATGATGAATTTTATGGCTATGGGGTATGGATTTCTAAAAGAGAATCTGAGATTTATAAATATCATGTGATGGGGTATGATCCTGGAGTAAGTTTTGCTTCTTCTTATTATCCTGCTACAGACATCACACTAGTCATCCCCTCCAATCAATCATATGGTCCACATGATGTAACTGATGTTTTTGAAGAAAATATGTAATAAAAATGAGGTCAGGATTGCCCTGGCCTCATTTGTTTTAGGTATTAGTTTCTGTCATCTTCACGGGGGCGTCGTTACGGTCATTAAATCGCGGGGGTGTCAAAGAAGGTTGAGTATTTCGGACTTGCGAGGGCGAAATCGTTGTGAGTGTGTCCGAAGATTAGCGATCTTCGGACTTGTCAGGGCGAAATCATTGTAGGTGTGTCTGAAGGTTAAGTATCTTCGAGCATGGGTTGGCGAAATCGTTGTGGGGGTGTCCGAAGGTTAGGGATCTTCGGACTTGCTATGGCGAAATCATCAAGGATGTGTCCGAAGGTTAAGTATCTTCGGACATGCGATGGCGAAATCGTTGTGGGTGTGTCCGAAGGTTTAGTATCTTCAGACTTGCGAGGGCGAAATCGTTGTGAGTGCGTCCGAAGATTAGCAATCTTCGGACTTGGGTTGGCGAAATCGTTGTGAGTGTGTCCGAAGATTAGCGATCTTCGGACTTGCTATGGCGAAATCGTCGAGGGTGTGTCCGAAGGGTAAGTATCTTCGGACTTGAGTTGGCGAAATCGTTGTATTTGTGTCCGAAGATTAGGGATCTTCGGACTTGCCATGGCGAAATCGTTGTGGGTGTGTCCGAAGGTTAGGGATCTTCGGACTTGCGAGGGCGAAATCTTCGATGGTGTGTCCGAAGGTTAGGGATCTTCGGACTTGTGAGGGCGAAATCGTTGTGAGTGTGTCCGAAGATTAGCGTTCTTCGGACTTGCTATGGCGAAATCGTCGCGGGTGTGTCCGAAGTCAAGTAATTCCTATAACGTGATACGAATTTGAACTATTTATTATAATAGCCGCATTAAACGTTAATTTATCAAAAAAATTAAACGTGAATCCGTTTGTGAATTCACGCTTACTGCTTGGCACTTCAAATCTGAACGCGTTAAATGCAGTTCTGGCCACTCTTTTTATAAAATTTAGTCTCTGTCATCGTCAAGGTCATCAATTTCCTTCTCTAAAATTGTTCCGTCTGCTGCAGAAATCTCCATTTCGACTTCTTTTCCATCATATATCATTTCAATTTCATAATGGTTATCATCATCTAGCTCAATTTCAACAATTTTACCTGGTGTGTCTTTAGTTGCAATTGAAATAGCTTGTTTTTTTGAAATTTTCACTGATGAAACAGCTTTTTGAGAAGTAACTCGGTCGTCGTCACGATCAGCATTTACTTTTACAACTTTTTCAGAAGATACATTGTTTTTTACATTAACATCGTCATCATCATCCGCTTTTACAACTGTTCCAGATGTTACGTTATTTTGTACCTTTACATTGTCGTCATCACGATTATCATCTACTTTCACAACTTTACCTGTAGTTGCATTGATGTCTACCTCAACATCGTCATCATGTGTACCTTCAAGCTCAACTTCGTAAATAAGCTCTCCATTCTGGTGCTCAAGCTCAACTTCCTTCACATTTGCTCCCTTTACCTCTTGCATCGCAATTTCTTCAGCTTTTTTAGATGGAACTTCAGCTTCCTTTGCGAATGCACCAACTCCTACTGCTCCTCCTAATACAACTGTTCCAACAATTCCTAGTACCACAAGTTTTTTCTTCATTTTTGTTTCCTCCTTTATTTGAACTATCTTAATCATAGACAACTAAAATGAGGAAACTCAGATAATAAAATGAGAAATTGATGAGAAACATGTGAGAGTTTGTAAATATATAAATAAAGGCTATTTCCGTAATCCGATTATGCAAAGGATATATAATTGTACATTCAGTGATTTCAGGATGGTACGAGACTCCTGCGGGAATAACGAGCCAGGCGAGACCCGCAGTTAAGCGAGGATGCTTGCGGATCGCCCGCGGAAATCGAGTACCTAGAGCGGAAAGCACCTACATATAAAAACAACAAGCTTTTAGAAAAGAACCTAAATAAAAAAAGAGGACAGAATTTAAGTTCTGGCCTCTTCTTTACAATAATTTAGTCTCTGTCATCGTCGTCACGATCATCTATTTCCTTCTCTAAGATTGTTCCGTCTATTGCAGAAATCTCCATTTCGACTTCTTTACCATCATATATCATTTCAATTTCATAATGGTTATCATCATCTAGCTCAATTTCAACAATTTTACCTGGGGTATCTTTCGTTACAATTGAAATGGCCTGTTCTTTTGAAATCTTTACAGATGAAACGGCTTGTTGAGAAGTAACTCGATCGACATCGTCGAGATCATCCTCAACTCTCACTACTTTACCAGTAGCTGCATTGACTACTACCTCTAGATCGTCACCATATTCGTCCTCTAGCTCAACTTCATAAACAAGCTCTCCGTTTTCGCGTTCTAGTTCAATTTTTTCAACATGTGCTCCTTTTACCTCTTGAATTGCAATTTCTTCAGCTTGTTTAGATGGAACTTCAGCTTCCTTTGCAAATGCACCAACTCCTACTGCTCCTCCTAATACAACTGCTCCAACGATTCCTAGTACCACAAGTTTTTTCTTCATTTTTGTTTCCTCCTTTATTTGAACTATCTTAATCATAGACAATGAAAATGAGGAAACTCAGATAATAAAATGAGAAATTGATGAGAAACATATGAGTTTTTCTAAGAATTAATCTTCTGAGATAATCGCTTTGACTTCACCAGAAATCGCATGAACTTGTACGGTGAATTCTTCTTCCCCGGCATCTTCAATTTCGATAAAGTAATAGAGCTGGCCCGCTTCTTCTTCAAGTTCAACATCATCCACAGCACCATTTACCTGTTTTAGAGCAAGCTCAATTGCCTGTTGCTCAGAGATACGTTGTGCAGGCTCTTGGCTATTTGGCTTTGTTTCAGGTGGTGTCTGTTGTTGCTGCTTATTTACTACAACATCCACAATCTTACCTGTCGTTGTTTCTAATTTATAAGTTGCTTCTGTTTTGTCTTTTGTAACAGTTGCATAATAATAAGCTTTATCTTGTTCATTCTTCTTTTCAATCGTTTTAATTTCTCCGGCCTTCTCTTTGGCTAAGATATCTCGAATCTCAGCCTCTGTTTTTTCCCGAGGTTCATGTGAAATTTGAGTGAGGTTAGTAACGTCACCCGATTTCCGATTAACATCTATTTCATAAATGCCAGATTCTATTTCAAATTTAATTTTATAAATGTCTCCTTCACGGCTCACTTCTGTGTTTTCACCGCTATACATCTTTTCTACAAGGTCAACGGCATCCTTTTCAGTTAAAGGTTCTGCAGATGTAAAGGTCTTTGTTAGCTGCCAAATCACAAAAGTTGCAATAATAATACCTGCTACAGCGAGTAGACTTTTAGGAAGTGTCCCTTTTTTCATTACACTCACTCCATTGATTTCGTTTTATCTACTATAATACCGGCATTTTATGAGAAATTAATGAGAATCCTCATTGGATAGCAGAATATTGGCTGTCGTTCCTTCCCCTTCAACACTTTCGAGAACAAGTTTCGCCCCGATTGCATCTGCCAAATCTTTTGCAAGTGAAAGTCCTAATCCATAGCCTCCTGTTTTTCTCGCTCTAGCTTTATCAACACGGTAAAAACGATCAAATACTTTTCCAACATCCTGTGACGGAATCCCAATCCCTTGGTCAATAATTTTTATGCTTGATTGATTCCTTTCCTTACCAATCACTACAATCACAGGTTTTTCGCTGTATTTTAGAGCATTATCCATTAAAATATAAAATACTTGTTTAAGCTTTTGCTTATCAGTTTTTACAATGGATTCTTCTTCCACAATGATTGAAATGTCGCGTTTGTAGCCCTCTCGGAAAGAAGTTACCGACTCATCAACTAGCTGCAGTAGAGGAATGTTTTCCATCTGTAGTTTCCATTGCTCATCATGTTTTGCCATTAATAATAGCTGCTGAGTTAATTCCCTCATATGAATGGCTTCGGATTGTATCGCATCCACTGCTTCTTGAAAAAGTTTTGGGTCTGTCTGCCCCCTCCGTTTTAAAAGACTTGAATAAGAGTCAATAACGGTTAATGGTGTTTTTAACTCATGAGACGCATTTGAGACAAAAATCTCCTGTTTTTCGTAGTTTACTTCTAATAAATCCATCATTTCATTAAAGGTTTGACCCATTTCATGCAATTCATCGTTCGATTCATTTGTTAATCGAATCCGTTTATATTGACCGCTTTTGCGAATTTCCCGCATCGTTTGAATCATCGCTGTAATAGGCTTTGTAATCACATTACTCAATACCCTAGTTGAAACGATAACAGGTATGGTTGCAATTATCGTTACAGCAAGTAAGACGAGACTTAATGTTTTCAAGTTTGCAGCTGTCTGTGATAAATCTTCCACCATCTGAAGTTCAGCCACTTCCCCATTTTTCCAAATGATTGGCAATGAAGTAAAAGCGTAGGGTCTTCCATCATAATTAACAACTTGTTTACGTTCTGATTTTTGGTAGGTGGTTGGAAAATCTTTTAACACTTTCTGCTCTGGGACATATGCTCTTGGACCGACCTCGCCATCCGGGTGCACTACTCGAAGCATTCCGTTAATCGGCATATATGTAGTAAGTAAGGTCTGTGCCTGTATTGTATCTATTGATTTGGATATCCCATTTAAAGCATGCACAGCTTCGGCATGTGTGCGCTCAACTTCATTTTGGAACATCATATGCCTAAACGTAAAAAAAGACGCAACATTAATTAGGATTAACAAAATGATAAACAAAACAGCCGTGAATAAATTAATCTTTGTTCTTAGTTTCATTTTGATTCCTTCATCACATAGCCGACGCCACGTACTGTGTGAATTAATGGCTCGTCATATGGCTTATCCATTTTATTTCGTAAATATCGGATATACACATCCACTATATTGGTATCCCCGTAATAGTCATAACCCCAAACCGCATTTAATAATTGCTCCCGATTCAACACCTGTCTTGGATGCTTCATTAAATAGGCAAGCAGATCAAATTCTCTTGGTGTTAGCTCTATTGCATCGTCTCTACGAATGACCTCATATGTTCCTTCATTAAGTTTTAAGTCCCCCACACGTAACCAGTCTTCGGTTTGTTCTTGACCGGAAGTTAAATGAGTAGGTTTACTTCGAAGTGCTACTCGAATACGGGCAAGCAGTTCTTCTATTTGAAAGGGCTTTGTCACATAATCATTAGCTCCCAAATCAAGGCCAGAGACCTTGTCCTCTACGGAGTCTTTTGCAGTCAAAAGAATGACCGGTGTAGCTGAGTTTGCAGCACGAATACGTCTAAGCACCTCAATTCCACTGATGCCCGGAAGCATGATATCTAGTAGGACCAAATCCCATGATTCTTCTAGAAACAGTTGTAACCCTGTACTACCATCGAAGGCTTTCCCAGTTTCATAGCCTTCATATGTCAATTCCAACTCCAATACCCTTGCAATCTTCTCTTCATCTTCCACAATTAAAATACGTTGTTTTTGCATCTCCAATCCACCCCTCATTTCTATGTAACTATCTCTATGTATTTTTCTTTCTTACTAGTTTAGCCCAAATATAGAGGATTCCAACAATTGAAACCATTGTTAAAATAATTTTCCCTTCCATTGTTCCAGCAGTGACATTGTGCACCGAGTACGCCTCAATAAGTAAGGAAGGAAGCTTCCCTAGCGAGCTTGCGAATAGAAAGATGATAAAACTCACATCACCAATTGCTGCTGTAAAGGTAACCACCCCTGAAGGAATAAAAGGGAAGAAACGTAATAGTAGAATCATCATGAATGCTTCTTTCCCTTTTGCGGAAAGAAGTTTATTGATAAGCGAATGTTCGTGTTTCTTCTTATCGATGAACCTTTTAAATCCTTTACGGTATAACCAAAATGCCACAATCGCACCCACAACCTCTCCGATAAAAGAGATGAAAGTCCCTTTCCAAACACCGAAGACAAGGAGATTAGCAGCAGTAATAAATACGCTTGGAAGAACTCCAAATATGCTAATCACGATATTTAGAAACAGGCTTATGATTACTGCATATGCCTCATAATTTAGTAAAATATCTACTATTTTTTCCTGCATGGAAATCCTCCGAATTATGCTTGCTCTTATTATGCCATATTTTTAGATTAAAAAAAGACCGCGTGGATCAAAACAATCCAAGCGACCTATTTTTAATTTTGCACTAGGCATATTACTCTTCTTCAATTGATTCCTCTTCGGACCTTGGTCTTCTTCCCCAGAAAAATTCCCACGAATCTACTCGTTGGTTCTCCTGCTCATCACGGGTATCTTTTTCTTTCTCATCAGTCAATACCGACACCTCCCCAAATTGTTTGTCGTATATATCCTATTCTGGGCATTTGCATCTGTATGGGAGAATGCCTATTTTTATTGAAAATTTCTATATGGAAGTGATGTGGGAAAACATGTATACTGAAGATGTAAATAATTAACTTTATTCAGCTGCTGACTGAATAAAGTTAAAGCCTCCGGCGGATGCCACGATTTTTCAAAGGGAATTTTTCGAGTATAGGATCAAAGACTAAGGACGCCACGTCCCTGTGGCAACGTCTTTGTGACCCATATCGCGCGGGTTTTAAAAAAATCGGGCGCAAACACGCCAAGGCACATTTGATGAAGAGGTGATAGAGGATGGCGAAATCTAAAGCTAGAAAAATTCGCGAGAAGCTTGTTCGCGAAGGAAAACGAAATCCTGAAAACGGAAGAAGCCCATTTGTAGGATTCGACATGCAAACAAGAATGACAAAAACGAAAAAAGATCACTTATACCGCAATAAACATAAGAACCAATCATTCAGTGATGGAAATGATGGTTCTTTTTTATTTTTAGGGGTGTGAGTTGAGAGGCATTTTTGTTTGCGTTACCTTTTTTAGGGAAGTACTTGCCAATGGGTATGATTCTACCGTTTGCGTTCCCCTTTACCAATCTTTTTCTCGTGCTATCGGGCACGATTTCCTCCCTTGCGTTCCCCTTTACCAATCTTTCTCGTGCTATCGGGCACGATTCCTCCCCTTGCGTTCCCCTTTACCAATCTTTCTCGTGCTATCGGGCACGATTCCTACCCTTGCGTTCCCCTTTACTGATATTCCCCCGGCAATCGGGCACGATTCCTTCTCTCTTAAATCAAAATAGTAGTTTCCTACTAGGTTACTGTTTATAAATCTAGCAAAAGGGACAAAATAGATTAATGTTCAAAAGAGAAAGAGAGGAGACGTATCTTGACTACAAATACTAGAAGAAGACTGATTAATACAGGGAGTTTTATTTTTGGTTTTGGATTTTTAGGGGCACTTGATGGGATTATTTTTCATCAGTTATTACAGTGGCATAGTGTATATATGGCTACAGATCGACCAGGGCAAATCATGAGTGATGGTATTTTTCATTTTGCTGTTACAATCACCCTTATCATTGGTGGTGTACTGTTATGGCTGGCAGGAAATCCAAGCAATCTATCAAAGGGAGTTCATTTGCTTGTTGGTTGGTTTTTAATCGGGGGTGGCGTGTTTAATATGGTTGAGGGGATTGTCAATCATCATCTCCTTCAGATCCACCGTGTTAAGCCTGGGGACCCCAACGCTTTAGCCTACGACTTAGCATTTCTTGCATCCGGATTATTGTTATTCATAATTGGCTATTTCATTAAACAACGAAAAGATAAACAAAGTTCACCTATTAGTTCTTGAATGAGGAGGGGGCTATGTATAGAATCATTAGTTTTTTTGTTATTTTTGGGACTGTTTCATTGATGGTATATTTTCACAATCAGAGCAGCCACTATAGTGCCGGTAACCATGAAATGATGCATCAAGAAAACCAAATCATTATTCCTCCTTCACATCTTGCTCCTACCATTTCTGGTTCAGTAATAAAAGACCCTTCCGGAACATGGTTGTTAGAAATTCATACTGAAAATTTCACATTTGAACCGAAGAAGGCTGGTACTAAGGAAACCACCTACAATGAAGGGCACGCCCATATTTATTTAAACGGTGAAAAAGTAAATCGTTTATATGGGCAATACTATCATCTGGACTTTTTACCATCTGGTACAAACGAAATAAAAGTTACATTGAATGGGAACAATCATGGCGTTCTTGTTGCAAATGGAGAAGAAGTTGCATTTACAGAGTTTGTCAATGTACCATAAAAATGCTGACATCAAAATGTCAGCATTTTTCATGTTCCCTATGATAAAATCCGCTTTTCCCCTTCAATTTCTTGGATTGGAGCAATATTTTGAGAGAATTCCATCGTTCCGATATACTCCCCATCTTCATCGCGGACCGCAAAATAACGGATATACACATATTTGCCTTTTGCTTTGATCCAGAAATCTTCAACATCTTTTCTTCCTGCTTTGAAATCATCTAGCAGATCTTCGACGACATGAACACTTCTAGGAGGATGGCAGTTTTGAACGGTTCTCCCAATCACAGCCTTCGTCCTAGCAAAGATACGCTCTTTTCCTTTTGAGAAGTAGCGAACGACGTCATCTTTATCAATAAACGTAATATCTACCGGTAAATGGTTTAATAATAATTCAAGTTGTTTTAAGGACAGGATACCTGTTTCCATTTTAATAAATCCTTTTGACGCCACTTGCTCATCATCAATCACACTTCGCTCAGGCTTCCAATCTTCGGGAGAAACCAAACAAAAACCGATTTCATCACTTTCTTGAGCAATTTTTAACCATTCGTCCTCTGTTAAATTATTTAACGACATTGGAAAGAGGATATTTTCTTCACGATAAATCATTTCGTCAATTTGATCGGTAAAAAAGTTGATGACCTCCACAACGGATTGTTTATTCCCATCATATTCGACAAGCATTCTTTTTGCATCTTTTATCGCGTCTACAATAAAATCATCAATCTTCCACATCATATTTGTTGGGCCATATATGCCGTATTTCTCTAAATATGGGAAGAGGAGCTGTTCTTTTCGTTCATAATGCTTTCTGATATCCATTAAAAGATTACAATCACCGAGTAACTTCAATCTATTTTCACTTTGATCATCTGCTTCGAATTCTTGCAAATGCTCCTTGATTTTAGTTACTTGCTTTTCAAGTTCTCTATTTTCAAGCTTAAACGTATAAACAGGATGTCCAGGTTGTTCATCTGGATGACGATTTAATGTGTCTTCTATAAAATCCTTAAAAATCTCTCTATGCTTTGAACAAATTTCTGTAGCCTCATGTTCCTGAATATTTTCTTCTTCCATTAATACATGTTGGAGCCTGGACACTTCTCCAATGGTTATATAGCCCACTTTATCCTTTAATTGAGATTTTATCTCTTCAACAGATTTACCATTATGTAAATCTTTAAAGCTTTGTTTTATAAGAGCCTCACGCTCTTGATCACTGATTTTATTTTGTTCACGGTTATTAATAAGTTCACTCACACGAATCTCTCCTTTCAAACAATGCAATATTGAAAATACCTGTTATGTTTGAAAATAGCATAGATTAAAGAAAAGGTTCGTGATTCGAATCACATTGTAAAAATAAAGATAGGCTCACTTATTGTGAGCCTACGGTTTTGGGTATTGATACTCTAGTTCATCTTTATCGGGATTATAGTCAACAATGAGATTATGGCCGTTAAAAAACCAAATGTCGTCCTCTTCTACATAGAATTCAATGTCATCAATCTTTTGACTTGCATGAATTTGGATGGGTTCATCATGCGTTGAAAAAGCAAGTGAATATTTCTCTTGTACGGGACTCGTTCCGTAAAACATTGGATAAAATCGAACACTATCCCCTTCTTTTACACTTATATCCTCTTTGAACCATTTTACAGCTGCTTCACTGATTGTCATTTCCATCTGTATGAACCTCCCTAGATGTCCTTCTGATATTTTGTGCAGAAAGAAATCCTTTATTACTTTTATAGTACTAAAGTTTTCATGTATAGGAAATCAATAAGTTTGTGAAAGTTTTCTCAAACATTAAAAAAGTGCATACATTCATAAAAGAATGCATGCACTTTTGATTCATTTATAAGAGCACAAAGATGATTATGGCTCCAACTATAATGGAAATGCTCACAATTTTTCCCCAAACAGGAACTTTGTCATTTGTTTGCTGATTGACCTTCTGCTCCTGAGCCTCGACTACCTTCCGATATTCAGGACTACAGCAACTCATTTAGGCCACCTTATTATAGTTTGAGATATCTACTTCAAGCGGATGATTTGCTGCTCTTAACTTCTTAGCTTGACGGAAGAATAACACTAGAAGTATTGCAGTTCCTGCAAAACCACCGTACCAAGCAATGTCCATTGGTAATCGGAATCCGATTTGTGCATTTAGGATATACGTGATAACCATTGTTAACATAAAAGTTCCTGGAATCAGTGAAATCCAGTAGTTCTTTTTCGCAATGTATAGGTACATTGCACCTACGAATAAGGCAATTACTGCTGTAGCTTGGTTCGCCCAGCTAAAGTATCTCCAAAGAATATTGAAATCAATTTGTGTTAGGACAACTGAGATCGCAAATAATGGAACAGCAATCCATAAACGGCTAGACATTTTCTTTTGAGCCATATTAATATACTCAGCGATAATCATACGAGCACTTCGGAATGCAGTATCACCAGAAGTGATTGGTAATACGATAACCCCAAGAACTGCAAGTGTTCCACCAACAGCACCAAGCATTAATGTTGAAACTTCACTTACAATTGCCCCTGGTCCGCCAGCTGCAAGAAGTTCTTGTAAGCCACCATAACCATCGAATAAGCTCATTGCTGCTGCAGCCCAGATCATCGCAATGATCCCTTCAGCAATCATCATACCGTAGAAAATTTTACGTCCTTGGCTTTCCTTTTGTGTAGTACGTGAAATAATTGGTGTTTGTGTCGCATGGAATCCAGATAAAGCACCACAAGTGATTGTAAAGAATAATAATGGGAAAATTGGTGCATTATCAGGATGGAAATTTGATAATGAAAGTTCTGGAATTGGTGCTCCCTTAACTATTAAACCAATACCGATACCTACAGCACTGATTAAAAGGATCGCTCCAAACCATGGATAAAGACGACCGATAATTTTATCTACTGGCAATAAAGTTGCCAAGATATAATAGATGAAAATGGCAGCAATCAGAATTCCTAAGGCAACTTTCCCATCTAGTAATAGATTTAATAGACTAGCAGGAGTCGAAACGAAAACGGTACCAACTAATAGTAGAAGTAAAACAGCAAATGCGTTTACGACGTGTTTCATTGCTTTTCCTAAAAACTTAGTTGCAAGTTCCGGTAAGTGAGCTCCCTTGTTACGAATGGAAATCATACCAGTTAAATAGTCATGAACTGCCCCTGCAAAAATACATCCAACTACGATCCAAATGAAAGCGACAGGTCCGTAAAGCGCTCCCATAATTGGTCCGAATACAGGTCCAGTACCTGCAATATTAAGTAACTGAATCAACGAGTTTTTCTTTGTGCTCATTGGAATATAGTCTACGCCATCAGCATCTACATATGCTGGTGTAGCACGTTCTTCCTTCACACCGAATACTTTTTCAACGTATTTACCATACGTAAAGTACCCTACAATTAACAAAGCTATACTAGCTAAAAAGGTAATCATTCTATTTCCCCCTATTCTCTTTAATAGAATTTATGAATGCGTTTACAATAATTATAATATTTAAAGTGAATTTTAGGAGGGTTTTAGATTAAAAGGTAGAAATTCGACAATAACGTGTCCAAATTGTGAACTAAAACGCAAAATTTCTACCTTCTTGTTTAAATTTCTAAGCTCGCTCGTAATGCCTTTACATAATTTCGACTAACTGAGAGCTGTTCACTTCTACCTTCTATTTCCAATTGATACGCACCGTTAAACCATGGAGTGAGACGAGTGACATATTTTAAATTGACAAGAAAGCTTTTATGGATGCGGAAGAACCCAAACGATTCAAGTCTGCTTTCCAAATCTTTCAGCTGTATTTTTGTCTCGTATTCTCCCACCTTAGTTATGAGTTTGGTTACTTTTTCATCTCTTACAATATATAAAATATCCTTTGGTTCAAGATAGATAATCTCACCGCTTGAATCAATTGCCAATTTCCCAGTTTGCTTTCCTTTTTCCTTTTCCTCAGTCGTCTGGAAATGTTTTTCGATCCGTTTTACTGTTTCTTCTAGTTGTTCCTCATCAAATGGCTTTAATAAGTAGTCAATTGCATTAAAACGGAATGCTTCCACAGCAAATTCCGGGTAGGCGGTTGCAAACACAATGAGTGGCGATTTTTTCAATTCCAAAAGGGCTTTTGCTGCATCCATTCCGTTAACCTTTGGCATTTCTATATCTAAAAAGACAACATCTGGTTGAAGTTGGATCGCTTTTAAAATCGCTGCCTCCCCTGAATCGGCTTCCCCGACTATTTGAATGGATGGATGCGCTTCTAAAAGATGTGACAGTTCATCACGACTATATAATTCATCATCGACAATAAGTGTTTTAATTTTTGATTCCATTTTATATAGCCTCCGTAACTGGGATTGAAAAAGAGATTTCCGTTCCCTGATTTACTTCGCTTTTAATTGCTAATGCGGACTTTTCACCAAAATGCATCGTAAGCCTTCTATTAACATTATATAAAGCGACACCACTACCTTTTTCTGACTTTATTGGGGTAACGCAAATTTCCCTAGCACGTTCTTTACTCATCCCCATTCCATTATCCTCAACCTTAACAAAAACACAGTCATTCCCTTTTTGAATTGAAATACTTACCTGAAAATCTCCATCATGATTCTTCATGCCATGCTTGATTGCATTTTCTACAATCGGCTGAAGGGTAAGTGGTGGAATATGCTGATACAAAGCAGCTTCCTCAACTTTATAAAATACCTTCAATTTGTCTACAAATCTTGTTTCCTCAATTTCTAAATAAGCTCGAACTTGCCGCAATTCCTGCTCTAAAGTTGTTACATTTTGTGTCGTTACCGATAGGTTCTGGCGTAAGAAATGTGATAAAGAAACGAGTAGTTTCCTAGCTTTTGTTGGATCTCTCCTGACTAATGAGAGAATCGTATTTAATGTATTGAACAGAAAGTGCGGACTGATTTGTGCTTGAAGCACTTTGATTTCGGCTTCTTTAGCAAGCTGAAATGCCTTGTCCGCCTCCGCAATTTCAAGCTGATTACTTAAAAGTGAACTTAAACCAGAGATTAGCTCTGTGACAACAGGTGTAATTTCTTTTTCAGAACGGAAATAGAATTTTAGCGTACCAATCGTTTCTTCTCTTCTTTTTAATGGAGCAATCACAGCCGCACCGAGTGGGCAATCCTCATCCCTACATTGAATCATCTTTTTGTTTGCGATTACAATTTTCCCGTTATGAATAACTTCCTGCGTGATTTGTGTTTGAATAGGCATCTGTGAACGGTGATGGTCATGGCCAAGACCTACATGCGCTAGGATTTCGTTCGTGTTTGTCATCGAGACAGCTGTAGCTTGAATTTCATCCTGAATAATATGACAAACGGCCTGAGCTGTCTCACGATTCAAACCGTTCCGTAAATAAGCGAGCGTCTTGTCCGCAATCCGCAGTGTTTTTTGAGCTTGAACTGCACCTACCCGTTCTCCCTCATTAATTACACTCTTGATAATCATGAGGAAAAGTGCACATCCCAAACCATTTGCTAAAATCATCGGAATTCCAATGATCTCAACCAAAGCCCATGCCTTTTCAAACGGGCGCGAGAAGAGTAAAATAACCAACATTTGAAGTGCTTCCGCAGAGGCTGCAATAATAAACGCTGTACTCAGTTTCACATGTTTATTTTTCTTATAAAAGTATCCCGAGATAAATCCAGCAATAATGGATGCAAAACCACAGGAAAACGCAGTAAACCCTCCCAAGGTAAAGCGATGAATTCCTGCAATTAGACCCGCACCTAAACCAACCTTGTAGCCCCCAAGAAGGCCTGCAAGCACAACACCAATTACCCGTGAGTTTGCTAAAGCCTCATCGGTGGTTAAAGCAGATGCCCACCGGTCAAATTGCAGGCTTTCCGTGTTCAGGCTTAAGCCAGTATACGTACCAATGATTCCAAAAAAACCAAAGAAGACAATCGCCACAAGCTTCTGCCAGCGGTTCAGCTCCTCCTGATACATCATCCCTCTAAAAAACTTCAATCTAGTCAAAATAAAAGCGATTGCAACAATAATCCCTAACCGCTCCAATAGCGTAATCAACAGTACGAACATATACATGCTCCTTTTTGGGTCACTGGGACAGGTCCCTTGTCCCACATCAGATATTAATTTTGGGACGAGGGGCCTGTCCCTCTGTCCCTATTGTATCAAGATTATTGGGGTTGTGGACAGTTGGAAGTTTTATGAACTCTGACTTGTCATCCCATCTTAAATTTCTCATTTCTATATATGTCAATGGCTTGCTCTTGCGCCTGTAAGCATAATTCTGCTGCTTTAAAAGCATGCGCTTGAGTCATGGCTAGTTCGGTACGGTTCATGCAATCTAAGATGAACTGCCCAAAGAAAGGAAATCCAACCTTTCCGGACACATTAAAATACTGCTCTCCATCTTTATTAACTAAAAAGACGTGATTTCCATTATTCGCACGTGCCAGATCGATGTATTTCCGGATTTCAATCGTCCCTTCCATACCAATTATAAAGATTCTCCCATCGCCCCAAGTCCTTAAACCGTCAGGAGTAAACCAATCTACTCGGAGATAATTTGTTGCCCCATTATCTCCAACCAATGTTGCATCACCAAAATCATCTAATTCCGGATACTGCGGGTGGTTATAGTTTGCTATTTTACTGTGTAACACCTTTGCATCCTGACAGCCTGTGTAATATAAAAATTGTTCAATTTGATGAGAGCCAATATCACATAAGATTCCACCATATTGTTCTCTTTTAAAAAACCATTCTGGTCGGCTAGGTGCACTTAATCGGTGTGGACCGAAACCAGTTACCTGAATGACACGACCAATTGCACCGGTTTTAATTAAATCACCAGCAAATACAGCTCCCTCTACATGAAGACGCTCACTATAATACACCATGTACTTTTGGCCAGTTTGTTTTACAACTTCCCTTGCTTTTTCCAATTGTTTTAATGAAGTAAAGGGTGTTTTATCTGTAAAATAGTCTTTACCTGCATTCATTACCTGGATACCAAGTTCACTTCGTTTTGAAGGGATCGCTGCACCAGCCACAAGCTGAACACTTGTATCTGATAAAATTTGCTCTAAAGACTCAGCATGCACCACCTCAGGAAAAGTTTCCAAGAACTTAGCTACTTTTAGGGGATCGGGATCATATACCCATTTCAAAGTAGCACCTGCTTCAATTAATCCATTGCACATTCCGTAAATATGCCCATGATCGAGACATGCTGCTGCAAATATAAATTCCCCTTTTTTCACAACAGGATTTGGTTTTCCCTTTGGCGCATAATTCATACCATCATGTACCACTATTATCCCCTCCTATTAATCTGTACAGACACATTATCTTAAGACAAACTGGTTTCAGAATACTAGCCTACCTGCACTGAATAATGAAGGATAAGTTCTTCAAGCACGTCAATCCCAGTCATGATATCTTCAAGTTCCGTATACTCGTCCGGATGGTGGCTAAGTCCATCGACAGAAGGTACAAAAATTAAACCAGTAGGACAAAGCTTTGTCATATTCATCGCATCATGTCCTGCCCCACTTGCCATCCTTTGATAGGAAAGATTTAAACTCTCACAAATTGATTCTGTAACATCATTTATATCTTTAGAGAGTAAAACGGGTTCTTCACTAATGATTTCATTGCTTACTATTTCAAGCTTTCGATTTGTTTCCAATTCTTGTATCGTTTTATATAAATGGTCTACTACTCTTTGTCTTGACTCTACGGAGGTAGATCGGATATCCACCTTAATATCCACTTCACCTGGTACAACATTCATTGCACCTGCATGAACATCCATGACTCCAACAGTAGCAACGGTTCCATAATGTTGTTCATCTATGGCAATTTTCTCTAATTCTAGTGCGATCTCAGACGCTCCTAATAGGGCATCTTTTCTCATATGCATCGGGGTTGTACCGGAATGCGAGGCGGTTCCTTTAATTTTGATAACCAACCTTATCGGAGCGGCTATTCCCGTAACAATCCCAATATTTTTGTTATTGTTTATTAATACTGGACCTTGCTCAACATGCAATTCAAAGAATGCTTTAATTTCTTCATTTACTCTACTGGCTTCTTCAACACTATCAATATCAAGAGCGCATAATGAAAGGGCCTCTTCCATTGTAATTCCATCACGATCTTTTAAATATCTAAATTTCTCTTTATCAAATAGTCCAGACATCGCCTTACTTCCAACAGTAGAAACGCCGAATCTAGCAGATTCTTCACAGGCAAATGAAACAATCTCAATTGGGTGAGCGGTTTCAATTCCCTTTTCATTGAGCCTTTTTACAACTTCCAATGCAGCTGTAACACCCACTACCCCGTCATATTTTCCACCTTGATAGACAGTATCCAGATGGGAACCCATTAGCACCGGCGGTAAATGCTTGTTTTTTCCTTCTCTCCTTGCAATTACATTACCACACTGGTCCATACTGATTTCTAATCCTTCTGCTTTACACATCCGCATAAATGCATGTGTACAAGTTTGTTCCTCATTGGTATAGGCAATTCTAGTTATTCCTTTTTCACCAGAGTTATATTGATTGATTTTATTAAAAAGTACTTGATATCTTTCAATCCGATCCATGCTGATATATCTCCCGTCCTGTCATTCATGATTCTATCAATATTATACCAGTTAGATAGATTTGTTTAGAGATGATTTTTAAGATTTAGAAAAATGGCAAATAAAAAAAGCAACGCCTTTTTTTTAGACATTGCCTCATTTTCATTTTATCGAATTGTCTTTAATGCTTTCCCCCAAGAAACAACTTGGTCTAACAGCATGTTCATATTATCATCATGAATATTTTGCGGTTTAAAATCAGTACCATTTTCAAAATCTAAAAAGAGCGATAAAGTTGGATGGGTGCGTACATCCGCAATGTTTAATTCACCACAGATTCCACGAAGATGTTCGGCCGCACGAGCGCCACCAGTTGAACCATAGCTAACGATTCCAGCCGATTTATTGTACCAAGCTTCTCGAGCTAAATCCATCGCATTTTTCAATGCCCCTGTGATACTGTGATTGTATTCTGCAACAACAAATATAAAACCATCAAGACTTGCTAATTTCTCATTCCATTTCGCAATCCCAGGTGCATCAGCTGTTCCTAAGAACGGTAAATCGTACTCTTTAATATCTACAATTTCATAGTTAGCATTTCCTTTCTTGTCACCATAACCCTTTACCCATTCTCCTACCTGTGGACTAACTCGACCTTCACGTGTACTGCCTAGAATAATTCCAATGTTTAATTTTTCTTCAGTCATTTTTGGATCCTCCGTTGCTGTATTTTTGCCAAACAATTTGTCTAAAAAGCCCATACTTAACACCACCTATGTAGTTAAGAAAAGCATTACGGTTTTAATTTCCCTATATCTAATAGATTCTATTCAAGCATATTTTTTACGTCGGATTTAAGATTCGTTGTAAGAACTGTTTTGTCCGTTCTTCCTTTGGATTTTTTAATACCGCATCTGGTTTGCCCTGCTCAACAACATACCCTCCATCCATAAACAGGACTTTATCTGAGATCTCACCTGCAAATTGGATTTCATGAGTGACAATAATCATGGTCCAATTTTCATGAGCCAAGTCCTTCATCACCTTTAACACTTCTCCAATTAGTTCAGGATCTAAGGCGGAAGTCGGTTCATCGAATAAGAGCAGCTCCGGCTTTAGTGCTAATGCCCTCGCGATTCCTACCCGCTGTTGCTGTCCGCCAGATAATTGGTCAGGGTATAAATCCATTTTCTCCTTTAATCCGACCTTTTCTAGTAAATCCACTGCCTCACGTCTTGCTTCCGTCTTATTTCTTTTTTGAACAATTAGTGGGCCTTCCATGACATTTTGAAGGGCTGTTTTATGTGGAAAAAGGTTATAGGATTGAAACACCATTCCCGATTTTCGACTTAAACGAATGACGTTCTGTTTACTCAATTTTTCTCCAAAATTTATGGATAATCCATCTTCAAACTGAAAATTTCCTTTATCCGGTTGTTCAAGACCATTAAAGCAACGGAGCATCGTTGTTTTTCCTGATCCGGATGGGCCAATAATGGAGACAACTTCCCCTTTATTAATCTCGAGATCAATATTTTTTAATACTTCATTTTCACCAAAAGATTTTGCCAAACCCTTAACAGATAAAAACATACCCTCACCCCTTTACTTTAAGACATGTCGACTTAACCTTCGTTCGAGTACTTCTTGAAACAGTGATAAAATGAAACAAATTATCCAATAGATTAGAGCAGCTTCCAAATATAATAGGAGGAAATCGTACGTCCTTGCAGCAATCTCCTGGGCCTTACGAAATAATTCAGCCACCAGCACCAATGAAGCTAAGGATGTATCTTTTACAAGGCTAATAAATGAATTAGACAGTGGCGGTACGGATACCCTTGCGGCTTGAGGAAGAATGATGCGCCTTAAGGCTGTCCATCTTGTCATTCCAATTGTAAACGCAGCTTCCCATTGACCTTTTGGTATCGATAAAATGGATGCACGAATAATTTCTGATGCATAGGCGCCAACATTTAAAATAAATGCGATTGCCGCACTTGGAAAAGGGTCAATATTGACTCCGATATTGGGAAGTCCGTAAAAAATAATAAATAATTGGACAAGTAAAGGCGTTCCTCGAATCGCTGAAACATAGATAATAGCTGGAATCTGAAAGAATCTAGATTTAGACAATCGCATGATTGCTGTGAGCAACGCAAGAATAATTCCGCCTATAAATGATATAAGTGTGAGTGGAATCGTATATTGAATCGCTCCAGAAAGCATGGAGGGAAGGGAATTGATAAATAACTCCCATCCCTCCATATTGGCAGTAATCGTGAAAATTAGACTATTTTGTAGAAACATCTTCACCAAACCATTCCTGCGAAATTTTTGCTAATGTTCCATCTTCCTTCATTGCAGCCAACTGCTCGTTAATTGCCTTTACCAAGTCTTCATTCCCTTTGTTAAAAGTAAAGGCCATTTCCGAAACATCGTCTGACTCAGCAGCGATTTTAATACTCTCATCACCTTGTGATTTAATATAATCAAGAACAGCAAGCTTATCATTAACAGTAGCTTCGGCACGTCCTTGCTTAATCAATTCAATCGACTGAGCAAGCCCTTCTACACCTACGATTTCAGCGCCATTCTCTTGAGCGATTGCACCGTAATTACTTGTCAAAGATTGCGCAGCTTTTCTGCCTTTTAAATCTTCAAATGACGCAATATCACTATTATCCTTTGCTACAACAAGGACAGCTGAGGAATAGGTATAAGGTTCTGAGAATTCATAATTAGCCTGACGGTCTTCATTGATCCCCACTTGGTTTGCTATTAAATCAAATCGTTTTGAATTTAGACCTGCAAACATTGAGTCCCATTGGGTTTCCATGAACTCCACTTCAAGATCCATACGCTTAGCGACTTCTCTAATGACTTCCACATCAAATCCTGTTAATTTATCCTCTTCATTATGGAAGGTATAAGGTGCATACGTACCCTCTGTTCCTACTGTTAGAACACCCTTTTCCTTGATTTCGTCAAATAAGGAGCCTGTTTGTTCAGTATCGTTGTTTTCTTCATTTCCAGCATTATTGTCTTGATCTGTGCCACCACATCCCACTAGAAAAAAAGCAAAAGTAAGAATGATGGAAAAAAGAAAAAATTGTTTTTTCATTTTTAAAAACCCCCTGTGAATTTAATGCGTGTTTATGCTTAGTAGTAGATTTTACAAGTTCAGCCATTCTCATTCACAAGGACGACAGCAAAAAAAAAGAAGCCGTCGTAATTTAACAGCTCTTTTTTAGCACTCTATCTTATAGTTCAACAATTATACGGAATTTTTTAACTTCAGTTAATGCCTGAAATGGTAAGGGAAGGCTTAAACTTTTTTACATTAACTCAGTTGAATCAAAATCAAAAAGACTATAAAGCTTATATGCCATCAATAGCTCAAACCGCACTTCTGCATTATTTAAATCGACACCTAATAGTTCAGAGATACGGTCAATTCTATATTCTAAAGTGCTTCGATGTATAAATAATGCATTAGAGGCCTCTCTTACATTGCCATTATGAAGTAGATAAACTTTTAGTGTCCCAAAAAGATCGACGTTGTTTTTTTTCGAATACTGCACCAAGGCACCAAGGTTTTTCTTGATAAAGATTTTGGCTGATGCAAAATCACTCGTATTACTTAAAATGGTGTAGGCACCGAGATCATCATATAATGCATAGCCTCCGTCAGGATTACGATTCATGATTACATTTTTCGCTTTAGATGCTTTCATGAAACTATCATTATAGTCTTCTAGCTTGGTTGTACTCCCACCGATTCCGATATATGGCGTTATCCTTTCTTTTTTTGCTGAATCTGATAGAAGTTTATATAGTCGTTCCCAAACGTTTTTCTCGCTTGGTGTTTGAACAATGATAATAAAATCATCACCTTTACGACTGAAGATCATGTTTGAAAAATGAAAAGATAAATCAGACTTTATTTGGTCCCATACTCTTGATTTCTTCGCTTCAACCGCAACGACATTCTCACCTGCATCATCAGCTACATAAAAAGAGCCTACTACAACCGTATGGGGTTCAAGTATATTCCAATTGGTCAATGTTGCATATTGGATAATCTTTTCTGGATTTTCAATGGTTTCTGCGAACAATTGATTGATGAATCCTTCTTGTATCTGTTCTTTTGTATCTAGAACGAGTTTCTGCTTAATGAATTCAATTGCATACACATTTAAGACATGGTCAATCGTAAGGCGAATAAGGCGGTTCATTTTTTTCTTGTATAAGCTCACAATCATGTACCCTAAAGCTTTATTTCCCTGCAAAATGGGGAGTACATGTAAGTCTGTGCCATTAACTGTAAAGGTCAAATCTTCTATACTAAGCTTTGTAATTTCACTTTTCTTCTTCGAGATTTCATGTTCGTATTCATTTTGGAGGTGTTTTTCCTCCTGTTTAACCTTTGAGATAATTGGATTCATAAATCTATCATATAAAAATACGGTACTATCAATCATGGCGCTAATTGTATTTGTGATCTCAACTAAATCTGCACCTTTTACTGTCTTTTTTACTAATTCTTGTTGATGCTCTACGATGGTCTCAAGATTTTTTTTACTCTCGTATTCAAACCGATAAAGTCTTGCGTTTTCGATTTGCATGGACACGAAGTCCGAAACAAATTTCAAAAATTCCAGATCTTCATCCGTAAAATAGCCTTCCCCACCGGTTGTGACATAAATAACACCAATCGTCTTTAAATTAACTAGTAATGGAACTGTGAGTTCTGTTCCTCCTGATACCTCAACATATGGAAAATAGGAGTCCAACGATTTATTTGAATGGATGTTTATCTTAATTGGATGTCCGACTGGCCCATACCATGGGGGATGAAGGTCAAAGCTTGTGTTTTCTTCATCATATAAATAGACGCATGCACCATTTGCTAGGGTCCCTTTACATGCACGTTCCACCACTTTTTCGATGATATGTTCGATTGAAGAGTTTGGAAGGATATTCTCCTTAATCCACTCGATTCCCTTCATTTTTCGTTTTTGACTTTCCTTCTCACGCGCGATGATTAATGAGGATGCAACATCATGACCAAACTCTGTAAAAATTTGTTCAGCTTCAATGATTAATGGAATAAATTCTCGAAAGCCTATTACGCAAAGACCAAAGCTTTCGTTTAGGTTATGTAGGGGGACTGTAAACCATGTTGATAAGTTTTCATTTTTGATGGCAGTATGAAAGGCACATTTAGTCTCTTCACGCTTATCCTTCTGCCACCAAATTGCATTTTTCAGGAGTTTTGGAGAGCAGTCGTTGACATCTAAGTGAAGTGTTTGATCGATTGTGAACTGTTCTCCTTTCCAAACTTTGGGGACAAGCCTTCCTTTTTCATAGAGGACGACTCCCACTAAATCACAGGCATATTCCTTATAAAACCCTTCTAGCAAGTAATCTAGTGTTTCTTCAATCGTGTCAAATGTAACAAGGTGGCGCGCCATCGTTCGTAAATGAGTATCAATTTTCTTCATTAACTTTTCTCGTTCGCTCGTTAACTTCAAAAAAATCGCCACCTTATACTTTGTTTTCTATATACATTCCACTTTATATTTCGAATTCCTTCTTAAAGCATTCATTTTATATAGATTGGCCTATTTAAGTATTTCTTTAGCGATAACAACTCTCTGAATTTGATTCGTTCCTTCATAGATTTGCATGATTTTTGCATCCCTAAAATACTTCTCGACTGGGTAATCACGAATAAATCCATAGCCACCAAAAATTTGTACGGCATCTGTCGCTACCTTCATTGCGGTATCAGAGGCAAAGCACTTTGCAAAGGAAGCATGCTTGATGGATGGAGTACCCGATTGTAAAAACTGGACAGCTTGATGAACAAGGAGCCTTGCCGCTTCAATATTCATCGCCATATCCGCAAGCATGAATTGGATCGCCTGTAGATTTGAAATTGGTTTTCCGAATTGAGTTCTATCCTTCGAATAAGAAAGGGCATCTTCATAGGCAGCTTGAGCAATTCCTACTGCTTGAGCTCCTACCATCGGTCTAGCAATCATGAGCCCTTGTAAAAAGATTTTTAAGCCGGCACCTTCCGCACCGATTCGATTCGATGCTGGAACACGTACGTCTTCGAAAATGACAGATGCTGTATTTGAGGCTCGTAAGCCAAGCTTTTTCTCTTTGACACCTACCCGTAACCCTTCTGAATCTCGCTCTACGACAAATGCTGTAAAACCACTATCTTTTACATTGGTTAACACAACAAAAAAGTTAGCATAGCTTGCATTCGTAATAAAACATTTTTCACCATTTAAGATGTATTCCTCACCACTTCTGATTGCAGTCGTCTTTAAAGAGCTAACATCACTCCCTGCACCTGGTTCAGTCAAGGCAAACGAGGCAAACTTACCTTCCCTAGTGAGTTGGGGCAGATATTTTCTCTTAAGCTCTTCACTTCCACCCACTAGAATTGGGTATGAAGATAGTGAGTTTGCTTCTATGCTTGTTGCAACACTCGCACATGCTCTTGCAATTTCTTCAACGATTAAAGCATGTGAGAGCTTATCAATGCCCGGCCCTCCATATTCCTCTGGTATTGCTAGGTTGGATAAACCTACCTCATGTAGTTTTCTTAGAATGTCTAGCGGAAATTCTTCTTCCTCATCATACTGCCGTGCAAAAGGTGTAATTTCATTTTTTGCAATGTCACGTGCAAAGCTTCTAATTGTTTGCTGTTCCTCTGTTACGATAAAGCTCACTTTTATCACCCTTTTATATGAGGTTGTCAAAAAGTCCGGTGAAAATGACATAATGTATAGGAACTTCGACTAATTACCGACGCAGTCCTTTTCATTTCATCCTCCTTTTTGACACACATTATATGACTTTCTCTGTATAACCTAAATATGTGGATTGAACGAGTGGATTTTGAATTAATTCATTTGCTCTGCCTTCAAGGAAAAATTTGCCTCGATCCATCACATATGCTCGATCAGCAACACTTAGGGCTGCTTTTACATTTTGTTCAACTAAGATCACCATTGCACCAAACTCATCCCTTATTTGCTTCATAATATCAAGGATTTCTTTTACGATTAAAGGCGCTAATCCCATTGAAGGCTCATCTAGAAGAATCACTTTTGGATCAGACATTAACGCCCTTGCAATGGCTAACATTTGCTGTTCTCCTCCACTTAATGTTCCTGCAATACTATTCATATGCTTCTGTAATCCTGGAAACATCTCAATCATTCGGTCTATCTTTGTAGTAATAATCTGTTTTTCTTTTCGGTATTTAAAATACATTCCAAGAACCAAATTTTCCTTAACCGTTAGATTTGAAAAGATTTGACGCCCTTCAGGGACAAGAGAAATTCCTTGTTCGACTACTTTATGAGATTTCACGCCCGTTAAAGATATATCATTATAAAAGACTTCACCTTCAGTTGGCTTGTAGATACCCGAAATCGTTCCGAGCAAAGTGCTTTTTCCTGCTCCATTCGCTCCGATGATCGATATGATTTCTCCAGGATTCACTACTAGATTGATTCCATCAATTCCTCTAACTCTACCATGATAGGTAGTAAGATTGGTTGTGCGGAGTGTCATAATACTTCCTCCCCTAAATAAGCAGCTATTACCTTTTGGTTTTTCTTAATCTCATCTGGTGTTCCTTCAGCAATCTTATTTCCAAAGTCAATTACAACAATTTTATCTGCAATTTTCATGACTGTATTCATGTCATGTTCCACAAATAGAAATGAATAGCCTTCTTGTTTCATGTCGAGTAGGATATCTGCAACTTTTGCCGCTTCTCCGTCATTAAGCCCAGCCATTGGCTCATCAAGTAATACAAGCTTTGGTTTCGAAACGATTGCACGTGCAATTTCTAAAAGTTTTTGCAGTCCATATGGTAGATTTCCTGCAATTTGGTCTGCTTGATCAAGTATGCCTACCTTTTCCAAAGCTTCTTCAGCAAGCTGTTTTGCCATTTCATCATCTTTATTTACCGCCTTGGTTCTTAATGCCGTAAGAAAAACATTCGTTTTCATTTGAGGGTGAACACCGAGCATTACGTTTTCAAGAACAGTCATGTTGTCAAAAATTTGAAGGTTTTGAAACGTACGAGTAATTCCTTTAGAAGCTAAACTATGAATCGGTGACCCATTTAACTTTTCCCCCAAAAACCAGACCTCACCACTAGTACTAGGCAGAACAGATGAGATCATATTAAATAACGTTGTTTTCCCAGCACCATTCGGACCAATAACAGCGAGTATTTCTCCTTGATTCATTGTGAAAGAGACATCGTTTACTGCCACAATTCCTCCGAATCGTTTCGTTAAATGATTAATCTGCAGGATGATTGTTTTCATTTACGACAACGTCCTCCTTTCTTGTTACAGGTCGAACTTTCTCCTTAACCCGTTTGTAAAGACTGGCACCTGTTGGGATAAGTCCTTTTGGCATAAACATAACGACTAGGATTAAGACGAGGCCATACACAATAATTTCGACTTCTCCACTTACATCAAATAACAATGGAAGATAATCCTTCACCCATTCACCGAGCATCGTCATTAAAAAAGCACCTGCTATTGCACCCCAAATAGATTGGGAACCGCCTACTACTACCATTACTAGAAATTGTATCGAGACTAATATGTGAAAGGTAGATGGTGTAATAAAATTCATAAAATGAGCATACATACTTCCTGCAACTGCTGCAAAAATTGCACTTAATACAAAAATATGAAGTTTAAACTTTGCAACGTTAATTCCTAATGACTTTGTTGCAATCTCACTATCATGAATGCCTCTTAACACCCTTCCAACATGGGAATGTACAATATTAAGGGAAACGATGACGATTAAAACAACAATTCCCCAAATAAAATAGTAGAAGCTCAACTCTTGTTGTAAAACAAACCCAAAAAGATTTAATTTTGGGATTCCAGATAAACCAGCAGCACCCTTGGTAATGTCGGTTAGCCCTAGCAAAAGAATAAATACAATAACATTGACACCAATAGTTGCGAATGCTAAGAAATGTTCTTTCAATTTTAATATAGGAATTCCAATAACAAATGCTAGAAGACCTGTCACTAGTACCCCAACAATGAGTGCAATCCATGAAGACATTTGATAACTTGTCGTTAAAACTCCTGTAAAATAAGCACCTAATCCAAAGAAAGCAGCATGCCCAAGTGATATTTGGCCTGCATACCCCATAAGCAGACTTAATCCAATTGTAACCATGCTATATATTCCAATCAGGATAAATAGACTTAACATATAAGAATTATTGAATAATAATGGAAGTACGATTATCGTGGAAAGCATGACAATCAATGGTTTTGTCCGACTAGGATACAACATGTTTCAATCCCCCTCTCCTCACACGCGATTCCCAATAACTTTTGACATAATTCCATTTGGTGCAATAAATAGAACAAGTAATAGAATTCCAAAACTTATCGCATCGCTGTATGAAGTGGATATATATCCTGCTGAAAAAGATTCGATAATACCAATTAAGAAGCCTGCAATTACTACCGCCGGAACCTTCGTCATTCCTCCGATAATCATAGCCATAAAACCTTTTAATCCAAGCATTAATCCCATATCATAAGTTGCACCTGTTACAGGGGCAATGACAATCCCAGCAATCGCTCCTACAGCCGCACTTAAAACAAATGCCAATGTAGACATGGAAGAGGTATTGATGCCCATTAGCCTTGCAGCTACTGGATTTACAACACAGGCTTTTAACGCAGATCCGGTAATTGTTTTTTCAAAGAAGATATAAAGAAGTGCTAGTAAGAAAAATAGCGTACATATGACCCAGATGCTCTGTGGCATTAGTACAGCTCCCATAATTTGAATCGGATTGTTGGCTGAAAATGCAGGTAGAGACTTTGGATACGTCCCCCAAGCAAATAATCCGATTGCTTTAAGAACCATGGATAAACCTACTGTTATGATGATTAAGTTTATAAAACTTGCATTTTTCGTTGGAGCAATTGCGAGTTTCTCAACAGCAAATCCGATCAATGCTGTACACAAAACGGCTAACAGAATAGCAACATAAATCGGTAAGCCTAGACTTGAAAAAGTGATGCAAAACATCGCACCAAGCATTGCGAACTCACCTTGTGCGAAATTAATAATACCTGTCACATTGTAAATTGTTACGAACCCGATTGCGATTAATGCATAGATACTTCCAGTCGTTAAACCTGTAATCAAATATTGAATAACGGCATCCATCGTAACCCTCCTTTATCAAAAGAACTTAGAAAGCATGCATGACTCACATCATACATGCTTCAATTGATTATCTAAGATTCTATTCTATTTCCCAGCCGTTATCCCCAACCTTAAGGATGGCCATACCATCACCCTCAACACCATTACGATTTTCTGGTGAAAGATTATATGTCCCTGTAACACCTTTATAAGAGATTGTTTCTAAATATTTCTTAATAGATTCGGAATCGGTATTACCTTCGGAAATAGCTTGTAACACCATTTGAATCCCATCATACGCATAGCCGCCAAATGGACCTGGATTATAATCGTACTCTTCCATAAATGGTTCAGCAAAGTCTTTAAAGAGCTGAGTTTGTTCGTTATCTTCTAATGAATCAAGAACATTTAATTTACTTCCAAGCACCAATACTCCAAGCCCATCTGCTCCAACTTGATCTAAGAAACCTTGATTACTTACAGCATGGCTTTGAATCATAGGAACATCAATGCCCAATTGTGAGTAGTTTTTGGCAATAATTCCTGCTCCAGGGGGACGTGACCAAATAATGATAGCACCTGGATTTTTAGGCTTTATTTTCGTTAACTGGACAGTCATATCAGTAGCTTCAGCATCAAAATCTTCCTTTGCAACAATTTCAATACCATTTTCTTTTGCCATCCCTTCAAAGACAGGAAGTCCAGTTTGACCAAAGCCGTCCCTTGCATTGATCCAAGCAACACTATCAATATTGTTATCTTTTAAATAATCAATTACATTTTGAAGTACTGTTTCGTTGCTTTGAGGCGCTTGAACCGTGTATTCATTTAATTGGTCATCATTCAGTACACCTAGCGCAACGAGCGGAATTTTATTTTCAGCAGCTACACCCATCAGTGCCACACTCGTACTGGTTTGAGTTCCTCCTACTACAGCTGTAACATTATGTTCTGAAATCATTTTTTTCATAAGTACAACGGCATTTGTATCATCTGTTTCATAATCCTCGATGATAAGCTCGACCTTTTTCCCATTAAAATCTTTGTCTTTTAGTTGTTTGTTTAGTAATCTAGCAACATCTGCCTCAGGTTGACCTAACGCAGATGCTGGACCAGTATCTGCAACGATGACACCGATTTTAATCGTATCTGAGGATTCCCCACTCGACTTCGCATCGCCTCCACTGATTTCTCCATCAGTTTGTTTTGAACCTCCACTGCAGCCTGCGATAACAAATAAACTTAAACAAATGACCAGAAATGACCACACCCAAGATTTTTTTCTCATCTTAATTCGGCCCCCAATTTTTCTTTTAATTGATCCTGAAGAGATATTTTTCTAATTTTCCCGCTTGCTGTCATCGGAAACTCATCTATAATCAGTAACTTATCTGGGACTTTATAGTCAGCAACTTTTGGTCTTATGAACTCCAAAAGTTCCTTAACACTTGGTGAAGTATTTGGTTTGATTTTTACGCAAGCACAAGAAATTTCCCCTAATACCGTGTCAGGGAGTCCAACGATGGCCACTTCCATTACATCCGGGTGTGTATAGAAAACTTCTTCTACTTCTCTTGGATAAATATTGTAGCCACCACGAATGATCATTTCTTTTTTTCGTCCAACAATTCTTAGGTTTCCTTGCTCGTCTAATGTGCCTAGGTCACCGGAATAAAACCATCCATCCTCATCCAATGCTTCCCTCGTTTTTTCAGGCATATTGTAGTAGCCCTTCATGATCCCGAAACCACGACAAGCTATTTCTCCAACTTCATTAAGACCAACATCTTCCTTAAATTCGTTAACTATTTTCACTTCGGCACCTGGCAGTACCTTTCCAACCGTTTCGGCACGAATTTGGTCGTCATCATCAAAAGCAGTCATCGTAAGGGTAGGTGATGTCTCGCTTAAACCGTAACAAACAACGATATCACAGCCCATATCCGTACGAATTCGCTTAACAATCTCTACAGGACACGGAGCCGCTGCGATAATACCTGTTCTTAAAGATGACAGGTCATAATTTTTGAACTCAGCATGATTAAGCTCTAAAATGAACATTGTTGGTACGCCATGCTTTACTGTGATTCTTTCATTTTGAGTGGTTTTCAACGCTTCTTTGGCATTATATTTTTCTGCCAAGACCATTCGTGCTCCTACAGCAATCGTACTTAGAATGCTTGGCACCATACCAAATACATGGAAAAGTGGTACAGCTACATAAAAGACATCCTCTTCGGTACACTTCATCTCTTCAGCGGTAATAATCGCGGTGTTCACAAAATTACTATGGGTAAGCATCGCCCCTTTTGGAGCTCCTGTGGACCCTGAAGTATACAAGATACAGAAAATATCATCCTCCGAATCGATTGGGACAGGGGAAAAAGGATGATCGTCAACTCTTTCAAGTAATTGCTCATAACTCATATGGCCATCTTTCACGCACCGAACTGTAATGAGTCTTTCAAGACTTGTGACATGTTGGATAGCTAACGTAAATTGTTCATAATGCTTGACTCCACCAAATTCTTCGGTAAAAAAGGCAATCTTAGCTTCAGAATTACGTAAAATGTACTCAACTTCATCTTGTCGGTAACGAGTATTGAAAGGAACGATGATGCCTCCAAGATGAGAGACAGCCATATAAATTACGACAAATTCATTCCAATTTGGTAAGCAAACCGCAATTTTATCTCCCTTTGTAATGCCGATTTCTTGTAGTGAGGCTGCTAGATTAATAGACTTCTCCCATAACTCCTGATAGGACAGCCGTGTATAACCATCGTATGAAACTTCGTGATGAGGATCCTTTTTGCAAACGTTTTCTAAAAGCTCTGAAACACTAAGTTTGCTTAATTCTTTTTTCATGTAATTCACCCCAATAACTAAAATTTCCTTAGTCAGTCGGGACTGAGCCCCGACTGTTTAACTCTACAAGACTTCCCAAATTGCCGCGATTCCTTGTCCTCCACCAATACATAATGCAGAAGCGCCGTATTTTTTTTTTCTTCTCTTTAGCTCGTAAATGAGCGATAAACTGATTCTTGCACCACTTGCTCCAAGAGGATGACCTAATGCAACCGCACCACCATTAACATTCCCAATGCTTGGATCAAAACCTAATTCCTTTTGGCAAGCTAGGTATTGAGCAGCAAACGCTTCATTGATTTCAATTAAATCCAAATCTTCTACTCTCATATTGGCACGCTCTAATGCTTGACGAATGGCTGGAGCAGGTCCGATTCCCATATACTTTGGATCAACGCCAACAATTCCCCATGAAACCAATCTCGCTAATGGTTTTAAATCTCGCTTTTGGGCATAATCACTAGATGTAACAACCATCGTTGCTGCACCGTCATTGATGCCACTTGCGTTTCCAGCTGTAATTACACCGTTTTCTTTAAACCTGGCTGGTAATCGATTTAACACATCAACCGGTGTATCACGTGGATGTTCATCCTGATTAATTATCTTTTCACTTTTTCTTACTTTCACCGTTACCGGCACAATTTCCCTTTCAAAAATACCATTTTCTTGAGCTGCTAAAGCACGCTTGTGACTCAGGGAGGCAAACTCATCAATTTGTTCTCTAGAAATCTCATATTTTTCAGCAAGGTTTTCCGCTGTAATGGCCATTGAGCATTTCCCATATGGATCATAAAGCGCTTCCCAGAGGTAATCTTCCATTGGTGCTTTTCCCAGCGGTAAGCCCCATCTAGCCCCACGAACAACATGTGGAACCTGGCTCATATTTTCTGTACCGCCCGCAATGCTAACATTGGATTCTCCTAGTTTAATAGATTGCGCAGCGTTTACGATGGCTTGTAAACCTGAGCCACAAAGTCGATTGACTGTTAATCCTGGCACATGCTCAGGAATGCCTGATTTTAACCCGACATGCCTTGCCATATAAATTGCGTCAGTACTGGATTGAATAACATTTCCGATTACTACTTGATCCACTTCTTCCGGCTGGATTGATGACCTTCGTATTGCTTCCTTTGCTGTATGCACGGCAAGGTCAATCGCTGATACATCACGAAATGATCCCCCGAATTCTGTAAAAGCAGTACGTGCACCATCAATGACAACAATTTCTTTGCTCAATATACTTCACCTTACCTTCCAACAAATTGTGGCTTTCTCTTTTCTACAAAAGAATTCATTCCTTCAACACGATCTTCGCTTGCAAAGGCATTTCCGAAACAAGCAGTTTCAAGGTCTAAGGCTACCTGTAAATCCACCTCTGTCCCTCGGTTAATAGAAGTCTTTAGCATTTTCATTGCAATCCGTGGCTTTTGGGCTAATTTTTCAGCCCATTCAATCGCTTCTTCTAGTACACGCTCTGATTCTACTACCTTATTGATTAAGCCCACTTCGAGTGCTTTTTCAGCATCAATCATTTCACCGAAATAGAGCAATTCTTTCGCTTTGGCTTGGCCGATTAAACGTGGAAGACGTTGTGTTCCACCCCCACCAGGGATAATGCCTAAATTAATTTCAGGTAATCCAAATTTTGTCGTTGGTGAGCCGATTCGGAAATCACAAGCAAGTGCTAATTCACAGCCACCACCTAAAGCAAGCCCATTTACCGCAGCAATTACCGGCTTTGAAATAGATTCAACTTTGTCATAAGCAAGACGAGAGATTCTTGACATCTCCATCATGTCGGCTCCATTTAAGTTGACCATTTCATTAATATCAGCACCTGCGGCAAAAGCGCGATCGCCCTTTCCTGTAAGAATAATGGCGCGAACCTCTGAATCCTTTTCAAGTTCCTCGAATAAAGTGAATAACTCATTATATACTTGGCTACTTAACGGATTGTATGGTGGACGATTTAAATAGACGATCCCGATATGTTTATCATTTGAAAGATATTGAACTGTATCCATTGTTACATAACACAACCTTTCGTATTATAAGAATCAAATACGCCTTGGCGTATTTGCGCCCAGATTTTTTCGTGCTTGCTCGAAAAATTTCCTTTTAAAATCTGTGGCATCTGCCAGAGGCTTAACTTTAGTCAGCCTAGTGTTGAAAATCCACTTAATTGTTAAGCTTATTGAATTCATCCAACCACTTATAATAGTTGGGAACTCCGCTGAGTAAAGTTAATAGTCGTACCAGCCTGCACCAGCTTTCTTCCCAACTCGGCCTGCGCGGACTAAATTACGCAATGTAAGTGGTGCTGCAAATCGTTGATCCTTGAATTCTTCGTAAAAATAATCCATAACATGAAGCCCAATATCAACCCCAGCATAGTCTTGAAGGGTAAACGGCCCCATCGGGTAATTCAGCCCTAATGTAACAGCCTTATCAATGTCTTCTGGAGTTGCAACTCCTTCTTCCACTAAGCGGATTGCTTCAATAAATTGAGGAATCATGATTCGATTGACAATAAATCCTGGTACATCTTTTTTTACTTCAATTGGCTCTTTTTTCATCGCGATTGCCAACTCTTTGAATACGCTTACAGTTTCGTCACTCGTTCTATAGCCTCTAATAACTTCTACTAATTTCATTACCTGTGGTGGATTGAAAAAATGCATTCCCGCTACTTGTTCAGGTCTGTTTGTAACACTCGCAAGTTCAGTGATCGACATTGAGGAAGTATTGGATGCAATCAACGAATCAGGCATTAAAATTTCATCCAACTGCTTAAATATTTCCTTCTTCGTATCTAAATCTTCAATGATAGCTTCGATGACGACATCACAGTCTCTCACATCAGACATGTTAGTCGTTAGTATTATTCTTGAAAGAATTGCTGATTTATCATCTTCGGTTAATTTCCCTTTGCTTATGGAACGATTCATTAATTTTTCCATGCGTGCTTGTGCACTATCTAGAAATCTTTGTTCGACATCTACGAGCACTACCTCGAATCCGCAAATTGCTGCTTGATGAGCAATTGCCCCTCCCATAGTTCCTGAACCAATTACGCCAATTTGGTTAAATTTCATGGCAAACCCTCCGATATGTAAATTTTTCATTTAGAAATCATAATTTTTATAATTTTCATATTAATTATAGTGCTTTTAGGAAAAAGCTATCTACCGTAAATTAGAGGAATCGGAAGGTGCTGATTTCGGAAATTAGCGGAAAGGATAACGTAATGTCCGCAAGATTGAGCATTTATATAAAGGCTGTTTTCGCAAACTTTGTTGTTTTTATATCGTTGACTTCCGCTTCAGGTGGACGCTTTCCGCGGGCGTGGCTTGAGCCTCCTCAACGAAATGTGGAGGCGGCTTGCACAGAAACGAGAAAATTGGCCACTCCGACAAAGAGGCGTAATTTGCCTCTGAAGGAGGAGTTGAAATTTCTCGAGTTTCTAGCCGCTACAACTGGACAAGTCGCTACCGCTCCTGCGGGGTCTCAAGTCTTACGCTTTTCCCGCAGGACATTGAATTTACTTCTTTGAAATAACCCACGCACGAAGAAAATGTGAATACATTTTCGAGGAGTCGCCACCTTACGCTCCAATCAACTTGGTTTGCAATTTATTAACAAAAAGCAACAATCTTTTAGAAAAGAGCCTATATAAAAAAGCTGACTCTGCATCGAGTCAGCCTTCGGGTTAATCTATTTATTTGTCAGTGGTATCGTTAATACATTCTCTTTCGAACCATCTTTAGCGGAATAAACAAACAGTTCAAACCTGGCTTCAGTTTTTGCATTTGCTATTAATTCTTTCTCAATCGGAATTTCAAAGTCACCCCAAGATGGTGCACCTACTGTTTGATAGTTGTTTTCTACTAGCTTTTCCTCACCATCATAAACTGCATAATCAAAAACACCTTCAAATACTTGAGCTTTACCAGTAAATACGAATTCATTATCCGTCTCAGACACTTTTACATCTTTGAAGATTTTGTTCTGGTAGACTTTATCTTCGTTTGTCGGTGTTACACTATTTTCGGTACCTTGCTCATTTTCATCAACTTCATTATTTTCTTCTTCCTGAGTCGCTTCATCTGTATTGTTATCAATTTGTTCCTCTGTCTCATTCACCTGTTCATTCTCATCAGGTGTATTAGTCTGATCGTTTTGATTACATGCGCTTAGGATTGCGGCAATGCTTAATACAATCAGATAGAATATTATTTTTTTCATTAGAATACCCCTCCTCAACAGAATATCTCTCTCCTTTTCTATTCTGTGAATATTAAAGGAAAAAAATACCTAGGTACTGGTTATAAAAGTTGTCCATAATGGTATATTTTTTGCATATAAATAGTACATGTCCATTTAGACAGGAGAGTTCTAATTCGATGTCATTCTTTATAAAAGCAGCTGCTATCCTTATAGGCAGTATAACAATTGCAATCGGAATCAATACTTTTTTAATACCAAACAGGGTTTTAGATGGTGGGATTATTGGTTTAGGTCTAATTATTAGTTATTTATTTCATACCAATGCTGGGTTCACGATTATGATATTAAGTATTCCTATCTTTATTATCTCTTGGTTTAAGTATCGCTCTTATTTTTTTAACAGTTTGCACGGTATGTTTCTTTCCTCATTTTTCATTGACCTGTTTCATAACTTAAATCAACTCCGTTTACATATTTCTCCTATACTTAGCTCGTTTACAGGTGGTGTCTTGATTGGTTTTGGTATTGGGATTATGCTTCGCTTTGAAACAAGTACTGGTGGGACAGATTTATTAGCCCAGTTCTTATCAGAGATCGTGAAAATGAATGTAGGAATCATTATTCTAATTATTGACGTTTTTGTTATTTGTCTTGGAGGGGTATTGGTTTCTAGTGATACATTCTTACTTTCAGCTATAACCATTTTAGCAGGTGGATTAACTACTAGTCTGTGCACATGGAATCTGAAAAATAATGGTAATAGAATGTAACTCTACTTTCACGGTATTTATGTTTGGGTAAAACGTCTAGTCATAGGACAATAATGGAACATATGATGAAATTGTGTTTATCAAATTAGTGAAATCACTAAATGAGATATTTTAATAAAACCATTTAATAGTCGATGTTTCACCTTTTGCTCGCGCCAATTCTTGGATATTTAAGTAAAGGACAGGGAGATGGAGTTATATGGACATTGTGGAAGAAAAACAATACCATGAGGAGTTATTGGAATGGTGTAGTAACATTTATTTTCACTGGGAAAGGAAGAAACCAAGGTTTTTAAAATTATTTGATTTGAAGAGCTTAGAAGAGTGGGAAATGTCATGTAGTGAATTGAAAGAGAAATTACAGACGAATAGGAAAGCGGAAATTGATGAATATCAAACAGCTCAAAAATTATTTGAGCAGTGGGAAATTTTTTATAGCGAATTAATTAATGGTCAGAAAGAAATTACTTCTGATGTGAGGGAGATGCCTGAGTTGTCCCCAGATTCCGATATGGTAATAGAACTGGCAAATCAGGAAAGTAATAAAGCAGAGGATGAACTTATCAATATGACAATTAAAATGGAGATCCCGATACAGGAATTTAGAAAAATTTTATTAGACTATAAAAAAGAAGTAATAAACTGGGAGTCTACCATAATTCCCAAAATATAGAATGTTAAATTTCCTATTCACGCCTCACCTCTTTTCTTATAAATAAGAGGTGATATTTTTTTCATCAGAAATGAGCATTTGAAAACTAATATTCCCGCTCTTAACTAAATTTATTTTAACAATTAATTCAACCAATATAAAAAATCGATTTAGGTAAAATATTACCGTTGTCATTATAACAACAAAAATGTAGGAGGCGGTAATATGGCAAATCAACTTGATACAAATAAATTAAAACAAGCAGAAGCTCAAGCTTCAATTGCAAAGGACATGATTACTTCGGCAATTGAACAGTCAGCCGCAAACCAAATTTTAGCAAACGAAGCTTTAAAATCAGCTTCACAGGAGATTGCTCAAATTCAAACACTAATAAGTCAAGCACAATCTACACTTCAAGCACAAACAACAGACGAATCTTAAAGTAATATGGACCCCTTTTTTTACAAGAAGGGGGTCCTTATATCCGTGTAAGAAATCAGATATCAACTCCCTTGGGACGTTGCTGGCACTTTTCTCTGATACGTTGATAATAGGACTCCACCGACTATAAAAAGTGATCCCACCATTTCTGCACCAGTTATTGGTTTGTATAAAATTATTAATCCCATTATCATGGCTACAAAGGGTTCTAGATTTGATAAAATGGATGCCTTTGAGGCATCGACAAATCTTATATAATTATTCCAAATCAGATTAGCGATACCATGTACCACAACGGCCGTACCGATCAATAAAGCCCAATCAGAAAAGTCTTGGCCTATTCGTAAAGGTGAGTCCAGTAAAAAAGCAAATGGAATTGCTACAAATAGTCCTACTAAATTTGAATATAACGTAATAGTCAGTGGGTCTGTTCTGTTGGATAAAAGCCTTGTCATAATAATCATAATCGCAAATGTTATCATCGTTACAACAATCCAAACAAGGCCTTTGTCCACTTGAATTGTTGAAAAAGTTCCTTTTGTTACAACAAAATAAATACCTATGATAGCAACAATCGACCCTATGAACATGCGCTTTGTTAATTTTTCTTTTAAAAATATGCCAGCTAATATACTTGTTAAAATGGGCGTAGTTGCTAAAATTAACGCAGATGTGGTTGGATCCGCTGTTTGCAATCCTTTAAAAAAAGACCATTGGTTTATAAATACACCGATTACCCCTAGAAAAAAAACAGAAAGAAAATCTGATTTTCTTAGCAGTTTAAAGTGTTTTTTAAATAAGGTTAATCCAATCAAAAAAATAACAATAAACATAAGCCTTAACATCGTTAATAGTGCTGGTGAGAAATCTAATACTAAAATTTTTCCAAATATAAAATTGCTGCCCCATACTACTACGCAAAAAGTTAGCCAAGAATAAGCTTTTAACATGAATAACACCATCCAGAGTTCAAAAATGACGACTTTTATAGTTTAAACACCCTAGATGGTTCCGTAAACATTTCTGTTTTCATACAGACCAATTCTACATATTTCAGCACTTAAATCAGCTTTTTTAGTTTATTTTGAATGAAATATTTAAAATGTCCTCTTTCGAACTGCCTAACCGGTAGTTTGAAAGAGGACATTTAATGGGGTGAAATCTATTTCAACTTCAACCCACGCTTGATTATGCTTTGAATGGGTTCTTCAGTTGTGGTTATCATGTTTACTTTTGGAAAACTAAGCTGAATCCTGTTACGAACTTGATTTTTTATGTAGTGGTTATGTTGAAAAACGCCACCTTGTAAAATCAAATCAATTTCGCTCTGTTGGATGCCTGCATTTTCAATTGCAGTATGTAGGAGAAGCAGCAATTCCTCTGCAGCACGCTCTAATATCCGTTTACTTACTGGATCCCCCAACCGAAATGCCTCATCGACTGTCGTTGCAATGGCCCCCACGTCATCAACTGAATATGCATCACTATAAGCCCAATTATAAAGTTCTTCAATTTTTGTAAAATCAAATTTCTCCAATACTAACTTGGCTAACAGTGTATTTTCTCCACGGCCATCTTGCATTTTCAGAACGGATTCAATGGCTTGTTTGCCAATCCAATAACCACTCCCTTCATCGCCAAATCGGTGGCCCCATCCACCGGAACGGACAATTCGATTATTGCCATCATGAGCAAAAACGATAGAGCCTGTTCCTGCAATTAAGAGGACGCCAGCTTTGTTTTGGGTCGAGCCTAAAAGGGCAGAAAGACAATCATTTTCTACTACTAATCTCTCAATCTTAATTGGCAACCCGATAACCGTTTCCTTTACAACTCTGGAGACTTCTTTTTCATCGTTGTCCGTATCAATACCGGCAAGCGCAAATACAGCTTTTTTCACCACACTACTCGGATTAATCCCTGCATCCATAAAGGCAGCAAGTATGGCTTTTTCTAGTGCTTCTTTTACTCTGATAGCCCCTGCTACATGATAATTTGTGGCACCAGCTCTTCCTTCACCAAGAATGGTTCCATTTGCATCAACTAGGACCGCAAGTGTTTTTGTTCCACCCCCATCGACCGCAAGCAGTTCGATGGTATTCTTATTCATTGGCTCCAGTCCAATCTGTTATGAAGCTTGAAACGTTAGCCGCGGATTTGTTAAGATGTTCTTGTTTTTCATCTAACCAAGCTGAAAGTTCTTCTTGTTCAGTTAAGCGTGTTTTAATTGTTTTTTCCATTCTACTTGGACTTGGTCCACCCTCTAAATCGCGGATTTTAACAAAATACTCTGGACTTAACACTTGCTTTAATTCTTCTGCTGTTAAGGTAGATTCCTTCCCAACTATCTTTCTAGATTGCTCATTTAATAAGTCTATTGTTAATGATTCTAACGATGTTTTGCCTTGATTTGTAAGCTCTTTAACTGTAGAACTTACAACATGATGTGCTTGGCGAAAGGATAGACCATCACTACGTACAATTGTATCCGCTAATTCCGTTACATTCGCAAAGCTTTCACTTGCCCGTTTTAGAAGGGTTTCTTTATTAACTTCCATTGTAAGTAATACAGAAGTCAACAACTCATAAATGCCACCGAGTTTTTCAATGGCTTTCCAGATGTATGGCTGCATGTCATCTTCAGTATCGACAATATCTCCGAATGGGGTGTTATGAACCATTAATAATACTGTTTGACAATCACCCGCTACACTGGATAAGAGTGCTCTCATGTGTTCAATCGAAACAGGGTTTCGCTTTTGCGGCATGATTGAACTGATCTGTACATATGGAGCAGAAAGAAGAAAAGCGCCATATTCCTGTGTTCCCCATAATAAGAAATCTTGCATAGACCGTCCGAGATTCAAGGCTGATAGTTGAACAGCAGTCGCTGTTTCTGCAATATAGTCGGCACCTGCGACAGCATCCCAGGCATTATCAATCATATCCTCAAAACCTAGTAAATCCTTCATCCGTTCTCTGTTAATTGCAAAACCAGAAGTTGTGAGTGCTGCTGCCCCCATACTGCTGCGGTTTACGGTTTTATAAGCAGCTTGAAGTCGAACTATATCACGAGTTAACATATCGGTCATTGCATTTAAATAATGGGCTAATGTTGTTGGTTGCGCCTGTTGCGTGTGTGTGTACCCAATCATAATTGTTTCTTTATGTTCATCGGTCATTTCGATAAGAGCTTCGCGGAGCTTTAAAGCCTTTTCTATTAAAGGAAGAAGCTTTTTACGTAATGTCATTCGATAGATGGCAATCCCCATATCATTGCGGCTCCGAGCAATATGAAGGTTTCCTGCAATGTCTCCTGCATCTTCAATCAATGCATGCTCAACTTCAAAAAATAAATCCTCAAATTCGCCTGTATAGCTTCTCTTTTGAATTTCATCTTGATCAAGGTGGGAAACTGCCACAGCAATTTTTTTTGCCTCTTCTTTTCCTACAAGCCCTTGTTCGACTAACATGATTAAATGGGCATTGTGAATTTCAATCATTGAATCAAGCAATTGATGTTTTGCCTCATTATAAGCTGGTTCAAGTACCATTGATGTATATGTTTTAGAAGGAAAAACTGTACCTTCAATTTCAATGATCTTATCTCTAAGTGAGTTTTTCATTCTAGTCAATCCCTTCTGTTTCTTCATCAGCGATCCAATTTTTGATTAACTCATTCATGTTTACCGCTGCCTTTTCTACAATTAATTTTCCTTTTTCATAGGAGATTTGTTGAATGAGACCTGTATAGCCATCCCAAGCTCTCGGTGTTCCTTCTACTAGAACATATGGCATAGAAGAAAGTGGGGACACCTCTTTAAATTCTGTGTCCCCTTCTTGTACACGCACCAAATCGGGACGAAATGCTTTGACCGCAGACATTTCATATGGGCCACCATGACCTCTACCCTTTGTTCCTACAAAACCGATTTCTTCAGCTGCATCGATCGCAACCATCTGCCACCAATTGATTAACAAGAAGCTAGCGTCCGTGTGTTTTCCTGTCACATATTCTGCGACTGTTCGAGAAACTCCCATATTGGCATCATGAGCATTTAAAAGAACAATCTTCTTAATCCCTTGGTTGATAATTCCCATCGTAATATCAATTAAATATTCGGTAATTATACTTGGCCGAATCGGGATCGTCCCTTGATATTTAGATGTTTTTCCAGGACATGCTGTGTAGGGTACCGTTGGAAAAACAGCTCCGCCTAATTCATCATCAATTAAATCTGCAAATCCATCAGCAAGAATAATATCCGTTCCTAAAGGAGAATGCGGCCCATGGTACTCAAAACTCCCTAGAGGAACAACCGCAAACGTAGCCTGATCCAATTCCTTCAAGTCTCTTCCGTGAACATCACTAGCCTTCATACGAATTTCCTCCTCCTATATCAAATGCGCCTTGGCGTATTTGCCGCCAGATTCTTAGGCCCACACGATATGGGTCATAAAGACGTTGCCACAGGATGTGGCGTTATTAGTCTTTGAACTTACTGCTCGAAAGATTCCTTTGAAAAATCGTGGCATCCGCCGGAGGCCAAACTTTATTCAGCCTTGGTTAGAACACGCCTTGATTAGGTCACATCCTGCTTCCCCTCTTCTAAAAGTAGAGGCTCTCAGCTGAATAAAGTTAGATTGCGGAGCCTGCTTTTCCATCCGTAATCTTTTGTGAAATAAATAGAACTGTAATAATTAAAATGATTTGAAGAACGCCATATGCACACGCAGTCCCAAATTGGAAAGCGTACATTTTTTGGAATATCGCAACTGATAGTGGCATCGTTGACGTACTATAAATTAGGATTGAAGCAACGAATTCACCTAACCCCTGAACTAATGCAAGTAAGGTACCGGCAAGAATACCTGAGAAGGCCATTGGAACAACTACTCTTCTAAATGTGTACCACCAATTGGCCCCTAAACTTCGCGCTGCTTCTTCTACCGATTCATCCATTTGCATTAAAGCTGCAGAAGTAGAGCGGAAAATCAATGGTAAATGTCTTACAAAATAGGCCAAAGGTAAAATCCAGAAGGTACCGATTAACACTTGGTTAAAACTGAACACGTTAGGTTCACTAAATGCTGCGATTAAGTTAACCGCTACAACCGTACCAGGTAATGCCCAAGGAACCATGATGAGAATATCTAATAAGGCTTTGCCTTTAAATTTAGTCCGAACCATTGCATAGGCAGCTGCCACACCAAACAGGATATTACCTGCTGTTGCAACAAAACTCATCTGTAAACTGTTCCAAATTGGGCGCCATGTTCGCTCATCTGTAAATAGATCAATATAGTGTTGAAGGGTGTACGCAGTCGGGATAATTTGCACCGTCCATTCCCCGTCCACAGAAAACGAAATAAGTACAAGAACAAGAATTGGAAGCATCAAGATTATAACCCCAACAAATGAAAGGAACATTGATAAGTATTTTACAAATGGGGAACGTAATTCAGTTCTGTGAACACTGATCCCTTTGCTTTGGTTTTGGAAGTTACGCCTTCCTTGATACCATCTCATTAAAATTAAGAATGAAATAGACACAATGGAAAGGATTGTTGATTGCGTTGCCGCCATATCTAAATCTCCATTTGTACGAGATAGATAGATTTGCATAGTCATGGTTCTTTCTACACCGAACATTAAGGGAGCTGTATAGGAAGCCATTGAAATCATAAATACAAGCAAAGAAGATGCCACGAGTGCTGGAGTTAGCATTGGCAGAATTACCTTTCTCCAAATGCGAATCCTTCCAGAGCCAAGGCTTGTTGCCGCCTCTTCCAATGAAGGGTCTAACCCTTTGATGGCTGCAGCAGCCGTTAAATAAAAATAGGTATACATCGTGAAGGTGTGTACCACAATTACCCCAACGACACCTCTTAAGGCAAATGGAACCTCTTCCAGATTAAATAGTGCTTGAAAAGCTCTCGGAATAATTCCACTTTCCCCATAAAGGAAGGTAAATGACAGTACCCCTACTAGTGGAGGTAACGCCATTGGTACTAGAATTAAGACAGAGAGAATTTTTCTTCCTGGAAATTCGTAACGTTCCATTAAAAATGCCATCGTGACACCAACAATGGCACAAGTAATTACACTAATTACCGATATATATATACTTGTCCAAAGCGCCTCTAGGTTTGCTGTACTTGTTAAACCAAAGAAGCGTTGGTAATTTTCGAGATTTGCACCTTCTTCACCGACCACGGATTGGATAAACGTTTGATAAAACGGATAAATAACATAAGCTAATAACACTAAAAACAATGGAGAAATTAAAACATACACAAAATATTTTGAACGGGTTAGTCGTGCCCACCAGTTCTCTTGCATGACAGTACTTTGATTCGCACTCATTCTTTCACCTCCTATTCACCAATCAAGTAAATTCCATTTTCGGGTACGTGAAGGGTAATTGAATCACCGCGTCTTAGGATTTTGTTACCTTTATTAATAATCATGACTTTTATCAAATTCGATCCTATTTTCACAAGATAATTGATGCTGACCCCTGTAAATTCAACAAGCTGGACCGTTCCTGTTAGTTGGTTCACGCCTGGTCCTTCATGCAATGCTTCTGGTCGTATCGAGCATTTGATTTTTTCACCTGCAACAAGCTTTTTCCCATTTGCAGATTGAGTCATTGAACCTGTTACGAAAACATCCTCTTCCAATTTCACTTTAACTGCATCGCCATTAATCTCAACAACTTCGCCATTAACAATATTAGATTCACCAATAAAGGAGGCTACAAAGTGGTTAGAAGGACGATTATAGATTTCTTGAGGAGTCCCAATTTGCTGAACAACGCCATCTTTCATAACCATTATGCGATCAGACATTGTCATCGCTTCTGTTTGATCATGAGTAACATAAATCGTTGTGACACCTAATTCAACTTGTAATCTCTTAATCTCAATTCTCGTTTCCTCACGCAATTTCGCATCTAAGTTTGACAATGGTTCATCGAGTAAAAGAATATCCGGTTCAATAACGAGTGCACGTGCCAAAGCAACACGCTGCTGTTGACCACCAGATAACTCATTGATTTTACGCGTTCCATATTGATCAAGGTGAACAAGCTTTTGTGCTTTTTCTACCTTTTCTTTAATAACGGCCTTTGGTAATTTACGTACTTCAAGACCGAATGCGATATTTTCAAATACAGTCATATGTGGGAATAGGGCGTAGTTTTGGAACACCATACCAATGTTACGCTTGTTTGACTGGAGGGTTGTAACATCTTTATTGTCAAACAGGATTTTTCCCTCTGTAGGAAAATAAAATCCCGCTATCATCCTCAATGTCGTTGTCTTCCCACATCCTGATGGACCTAAAAATGTGAAAAACTCACCAGGTTTTACGTCGATATTTACATTTTCTACCCCTCTTGCTTTACCAAACATTTTACTAACATGATCAAGTCTTACATTTTTCAAACCAAACACCTCGCTGTATAAAAATGAAACTTCCTTAAACTTTAAAAAGGGGTGAAAATAACTCTTCACCCCCTTTTAATCAAATGCGCTTTGGCGTATTTGCGCCCAGATTTTAGGCCCACAGGACGTGGGTCACAAAGACGTTGCCATAGGATGTGGCGTTTTTAGTCTTTGATCTTACGCTGCGAAAACTTCCTCTAAAAAATCTGTGGCATCCGCCGGAGGCTTTAACTTTATTCAGTGAATAAAGTTAAAACCTATTAATTTTTACCTTTGATATTTTCATCCCAATGTTGCATCCACTCAGCTTCTTTTTCAGCCATTACTGACCAATCAAGATCTAATGACTTAAGTTCAAGCTCTTGATACCATTCTGGCATCGTAGACTTATCAATATCTGTACGAGTTGGAATTTGGTATAAATCTTCAGCTAACGTTGTACGTGTTTCTGGTTCAAACAAGAACTCATAGAATAATTTTGCATTCTCAAGGTTCTTTGCATTTTTCACAAGACCAACAGCATCAACTAAGATTGGTGCACCACTTTCTGGATATACGAAATCAAATGGTTGGTTGTGCTGGTTTTTTTGAATTAAAATATCTTGCAGATTCCAAAGGGAAATAGAACCTTCTTGACGAGCAAGCTTTAAGTATAGATTAGTAGGATCTTGTGCATATTCTTTTGTATTGGCATCTAATTTTGCAAGCCATTCGTACCCAGCATCTGGATTATCAGCACCTTGCTCATGAATCATTGCAGAGTAGATGGTTCTCATCGTTCCTGATGCTAATACACCACGGATAATAATTTCATCCTTCCATTTTGGATCAAGAAGATCATCCCAATCCTGTGGAGCTTCTTCTTTCGAAAGCATGTCAGAGTTAATCATGATTACCTCTGGTAAAAGCATTTCACCATACCAACGGCCTTCAGCATCCTTATGTTCTGGAAGAATGCTAGCATCAAAGCTTGGCTTAAATGATTCAAGTAAATCTTCATCTGCTGCTGTCATGAACGCAGATTGCGTACCTCCCCACCAGAAATCAGCTTGTGGATTTGCTTTTTCTCCACGAACACGCTCAAGAACTTGTTGAGCACCCATTGTTAATACATCAACCTTGACATCTGGGTACTTTTCGTTGAACATCTCGACAACTTGATCCACAATTGTTTGGTCACGAGCTGTGTAGATTACAAGGTTACCACTTGCTTCAGCTGTTTCTTCCGTTTTGCCATCGTCATTTCCATCAGCTGGCTCCTCTTCCTCAGTAGAAGAACTACCAGAGCATGCCGATACAAAGAGCATCAATGCTGCAATCAAAAGAACTAAAAAATGCTTCTTTTTAAACATAAGAATCCCCCTTAAATCATTTTATTTATTCAAAAGTAGGACAAATCGTCCTACTAAGAATCAAATAGAAGATGAGCTTGTTATAAATTATGCAGATAAGTTATGTGTATTCTGCTTTTCCAGCTAGTTTAAGATACTTTCATGTTCTCTGAGGAATAGCGAGATAGCTCCAAGAACGCCTGCATGATCTCCTAAGTGCGACAATTGTAATTCAACTGAACTCGGAAGATATCTTTGAACCATTAGTCGTAATTTAGGAAGAATATAATCGGATGACTTCATGACCCCGCCATCTAATATGATTATTTCTGGATTTAATAGAGTGGCTGCATTGATAATTCCATATGCAAGATGTTCAATCGCTTCATCTACCACTGTTTGGGCAATCTCATCACCTGCTTTTGCCAGTAAAAAAGCCTGCTCTCCTGTAATTTCGGATTTCAGTGCCTCTTTATACATAGGGTGATCCTCGTGTTGCAAGATCAGCTTTGTTACTTTTTCTCCGATTGCTTTCCCTCCAGCAACACTTTCAAGATAACCATACCGGTGAAAAGTGGGTTTAAATTCATTTTTTATATCGTTCTTATCGGTGACGATATATCCGAATTCCCCAGCCGCATTTGAGAAGCCACGATATAACTGATTTTGAATAATAATGCCACTTCCAATTCCAGTCCCGACGGCAATAAATAAAACATTTTCCTTATTCTTCGCATTTCCTAACCATTGTTCTCCAAGAACTGCTACATTCACATCATTATCAACGAAGACTGGGAAAGAAAAGTATTGCTCCGCCTCCATCAAAATCGGATAACGAACCCAATTTAAACTTGGTGCTTCCACAACAACGCCTGATGCTGTTTCCGTAATGCCTGGTACGCCTATTCCCATTCCTAATATCTTTGTTGGGTCAAGCCTGCTACTTTGTATCAACTCTTGTACCTCTTTATGTATTTGTTTGATTAAGCCACTTTCTAAATACTTACTTGTGCTAAAGCTTGTTGAACATAGCATCTTTCCGTTCAGATCGGAAATAATAATTCTTACCTTTGTTCCTCCAATGTCTGTTCCAATTACATAAGCAGCATTTTCATTAAAATATAGATGAATAGGCCTTCTTCCTCCTTGTGAAGAGGATTCACCATTTCCCTTTTCACAAATCCAATTCTCTCGTACTAGTTCATCAACCAGTAAGGAAACAGTCGGTTTACTAATATTTAGTTTTTCAGATATTTCTGCCCTTGAAATTGGTTGATAATATCGAATACATTGCAGGACCATTTTTTTATTATTCGTTCGTACACGAAGATGGGATGGTAGTTTATTCATAACATCACGGCCTTATTTCATATAGTTAGTTAGTAAGTTTAACTAATTCAACTACACTATATAACAATTTGATATCGTTTACAATACTAAATTTTCAAAATTTAATAAGTAGACTGGTAAAGCTTATTTTCACTATTATATCAACAGTTTGTCTTATAACTATATACCCCCTACGTTATACCTACAAAGAAACAGCAAATAGTTATTTGGTAATATTTACAATATTCAGAAAGGATATATAATTCGAATTGAAGGAATGATCATTAGTTAGTTAGTTACAATTACTAACTAAAAATCCTAAGAAAGGAGAGTTTTGTAGATTTTTTTATCCAAATTTGAAAGGGGTTACAAAATGAAGAAATGTCTCTATGTGTTGATGTCCATTCTTTTACTTGCTTCATTATTCCCACCACTCAGCCTAGCACAAGAACAAAGTGAAGCCGATGTTGAACTTTGGAATGCAGTTAAGCCTCTAGATACCACTGTCACTTTCTTAAACACAGGTGCACACCCAGATGATGAACGTAGTGATTTTTTAGCCTATTTATCCCGCGGGCTAGGTGTTAAAACAGCAAGTCTGATTGCTAACCGCGGTGAAGGCGGTCAAAACGCGATTGGAAACGAACTAGGAAATGCGCTTGGAATTATTCGTTCAAATGAAATGATAGAAGCCGCAAAGGTAAACGGTGTAAAAGCCTATCACTTAAGTGAAACAACCTCTGATGCGATTTATGATTTCGGTTTTTCCAAGTCACCAGATGAAACGCTTGAAAAATGGGGTGAAGAAGTAACTTATGAGCGCCTTATCAAATTTATTAGAACCTATCAACCTGATATTGTCATGCCTTCCTTCCTAAACGTTGATAGCCAACACGGACATCACAGATTGATCAATATTCTATCAGTTAAAGCATTTGAAGATGCTGCTGATCCTTCTGTATTTCCAGAGCAATTAGAAAATGGGTTGGAGCCTTGGCAAATTAAAAAGCTTTACTTACCAGTTTCAAAGGAAGAAGCTACCACATCGATTGAAATTGGTGACTATGATCCAATCTATGGAATGAGCTATCCACAACTTGGTGAAGCTTCAAGATATCTACATAAGAGCCAAGGAATGGGACGCGATATTCCAGTTGAACCAAAGCAACAACATCTGAAATTAGAGAAAACAGCAGTAGGAGCAGAATCCACAGAACTTTTTGCAGGTGTTCCTTATGATTTCCATGCTTGGGCAGATATTGTTCCTGCTAAAAATATCAGTGAACAACTTGATTCATTACAAAATAATCTAGAAAAGATTATTGAGCTTTACCCAAATCGCGAGGCAATTTTACCTGAGTCTCAAAAAGCTTTACGCTCAGTTCAAAAATTAATCTCAACTACAAAATCTGGTAAGCTGGAAGATGCAATGAAAAACGACCTTCTTCATAAGCTTGGGCTAAAAGAAGAACAGCTTCAACAAGTAAGCTTAATATCTTCTAACTTAGCTGTTGATACTGAAATTGGTTCTTACGTGTTGACACAAGGTGAACAAACTCAAGTAGAGGTTACTGTTACAAATAACGGTAAGCAAAAAATTCACCATATTGAAGCGGCTTTACTTACTCCTGAAAACTGGAAGCATGAAAGTGCAATTCAGTTAAAGCACTTAAAGCCAGGTGAATCAAAGACTGTAAGTTTCAATGTAACTGTTCCAGCTGATGCTGAGTATTTTCAACCATATGATCATGCATCGATCCAAGCACAGTTAACTTTTAAAGAAAACGGTGTTGAAACGACTTCCGTTATCGATTTAGATAATACAGTAAGTGTTCTTCCTGAATTAAGCGTTACACCGGATCCAGTAAACATTACGGTAAATACAGCTAATGTTCAAGATGAAATTCCAGTCTCAGTTAAGGTGAAAAACTATGCCGATGGTTCTAAAACTGCAAAGGTTTCCCTAGACCTTCCAGAAGGCTGGACGAGTGAACCCGCTGTAGGAGAGGTAAACTTCACAGAAAGATTCGAGGAAAAAGTAGTATCATTCACATTAGCGCCACCTTCAACTGTCGAAGAGGGTAATTTTACAATTGCAGCAATCGCAGAAGCAGATGGAAAGTCTTTCAACACGACTGTACAAGAAATTAAATATGAGCATATTAATGATTCTTACTTCATGTATCCTGCCGACATTAACGGTGTTGCTTTTGAATTATTAAAACCAGATAACCTTAAAGTTGGCTACATCGATAGCGGATTTGACACAATTGCTGATTCTTTCATAAATGCAGGGTTTGATATTACAAAGCTAACTCCAGAAGATTTAGCCACTGGAGATCTATCTCAATACGATACAATCGTTACGGGGATTCGCGCAACTCTTGGTAGAGAGGATCTACTAGCAAATAATGAAAGATTGCTTGAATATGTGGAAAATGGTGGACATTTAGTCATGCAATATGTGACTGCAGCAGATCCATGGGATGCTAATCTAACACCGCCATATCATTTAAAAATTGGTACACCATCCATTCGCTGGCGCGTAACGGATGAAAATGCAGAGGTTAATGTACTTCAGCCAGAGCATGATCTCTTTAATTTCCCTAACAAGATTACTAGCAAAGACTGGGACAACTGGGTACAAGAAAGAGGACTTTACTTCCCAATGGAATGGGCTGAACAGTATGAAACATTCGTTTCAATGGCAGACCCAGGTGAGGACCCATTCACAAGTGGAATCCTAATGGCTGAATACGGTGAAGGGACTTACCTTTACACTAACCTCGTGTTCTATCGCCAAATCGGTGCTCAGGTACCTGGAGGATATCGTATCTTTGCTAACCTAATTAGTTATGGGGCTAACAATTAAAGATATAGGAACATTAGAAAAAGCTATAGACCTGATGTCTATAGCTTTTTTGATTTAATTTACATTTATGCGACCATTTATCCTTATTTCGGAAAAAAAGTAGACAGACTCACTTAGCGCTCTTTGAACTTCCAACATCACGCAGCTGCCGTTTGAGGATTTTGCCGCTAGCATTTCTTGGCAATTCGTTCACAAACTCGATTCTCTTTGGTACCTTGAAGCTGGCTAAATTGTTCCTGACATGCTGGAGGATCTCCTCCTCAGACACTGGAGTTTTGATGACAACGAAGGCAGTGACTGCCTCAATCCACTTTTCATCCGGCACACCAACAACTGCGACTTCAGCGACCTGAGGTAATTCGTAAATGCAGTCCTCTATCTGGCGGGAGGCCACTAGAACACCACCAGTGTTAATGACATCCTTCACCCGATCAATCACCTCGATGTATCCGTTCTCGTCCTGCTTCACGAGATCTCCAGAGTGGAACCAACCACCAGCGAACGCCTTTGCCGTTGCTTCACTTTTGTTCCAGTATCCTAGACAAAGCTGTGGTGAACGGTATACAATTTCGCCAAGTTCGCCAGGAGGAACACTATTACCTTCGGTGTCCACAACCCGAGCCTCGACGAAGAGCATTGGTCTTCCTGCGGAACCAGGATGATCCGGATGCTCCTCAGGACGCAAGACTGTACAAGCAGGACCCATCTCTGACTGGCCATACACATTGTAGAAACCGAGCTTAGGTAGACACTTCTGCAGTCGTTCGAGTATTGGTCCAGGCATGATTGATGCCCCATAATAGGCCTTCTGAAGATTCCCAAGGTCCCGGGTTGTCAAATCAGAGTGATTAGCGATTGAAACCCAAACAGTTGGAGCGGCGAAGAATGATGTGATTTCATCTCGTTCCATGGTTTCAAGCACGGTACCAGCCTCCGGAGCAGGTAGCACCTTGTTCCAGCCACCTACTAACAATGCCGGCAGCATAAACACATGCATCTGCGCGGAATGGTAAAGAGGCAGGCAATGGAGCGCACGATCTGATTCCTTGATGTCCAGACCGTGGATACAGCTCATGTAATGGTGCATCAGAGCACGATGCGTCATGATTGCACCTTTTGGGTCAGACGTGGTGCCTGAGGTGTAGAGTAACTGTGCAACATCTGTATCCTCGACATCGAACTCTTCATCTTCCACAGGACGGTTATCATTACTGAAGGTCCACTCCAGGAGCTCGTCCTCGAATCTTAGTACCTGCCGATGGCTGTTCGACCTAGTCTGGGAGATTGCATTGGTAAGGTCTCGGTCAGCGATTATGAGCGATGGGTCGGAATCGCCAAGAATGTAGTCGAGCTCACCGGCTCGGAGCTGAAAGTTCACCGGAACGTGAATAGCTCCAATACGTGACGTGGCCAGAAACAGTAAAACATACAGGTCGGAGTTTTTACCGTAGGAGGCAACTCTGTCTCCCTTTTCCACCCCTTGTTCACGCAGTTTTCGCGCAATTCGTGTGACTGCCATGTCGAGTTCTCGGTAACTCCACTCCCTATCGTTGAACACAATAGCAATACTATGCGGGATCCGTGTGGCCGTACGACGGACGGCCTCGGCTATGGTGTTTGTTCTCAAATTCCTCTAAGTCCCCTCTCGTCTATTATTTATACCCCTAATATAAATAATATTCCAAAAATAAAGAATATTTACCTGAATATTAGCCCACTCATGCCAAGCTGTCAATATAAATATAGAGCGCTTTCATAAATCGAGAAGGAGTTGAGGTAGATTCCTTAAATTACTCGAAACGGAAAGTACAGTCCAGAATTATGGTTCTAAATCAAATGTTGGGGTTTTAGGCTACCGCGCTACGCTTGGTGGCCTCTATAAAAAATGATGGATGGTACCATTCATCATTTTTTATAGAGGAGAATCACACCAACTCGGTTAACCAATATGTACCCCAATTCTTTTATACTTGTGTGTTAATAAAATCTTCGCCCTAAAGCGTTCAAAAACTCTAAATCCATAAGCATTTCTCTTTAGAACTTTGGTTGAATTATTAATTCCCTCTAAAAACCCATTTGAATATTCATAGGCAAAGCTATTTAATACTTCAACTTGCCAATTTTGTATGGTCTTTATTGCTTTAATCATTTCAGGTATCTTTGAATCCTCAATTAACTTATATAGTTCTTCCAATTCCTTTTTAACCAAACTGATACTGTTTTTTCCGTTTTCTTTGGCACGTAAAAACCAAGTACGATATGCCTCTTTAATTTCATATGCTTGTTTGAGTTCATTCGACATCTCCAAGTAACGATTTAAATGCCATTTCTCATCCTTAGTTAAGCGTTGGCAGTCTTTATGAAAGACATGTTTCATACGTTTACACTTTTTACGGTCGTAGCCATGAAATTGGTTTTGTACTCGACGTCTTACTCCATCAAGCCCCCAATAGATGTAACGACAAAAATGAAATCTATCAGCTACAATAACAGGTTTACCCAATGCCTCTTGAACGGCTGCTTTAAAGGAATGATTCATATCCATTATGACTATTTGCACTCTAGATCCGTGCTTTCTTAAGTAGTCTTTTATCGTACGTTTATAACGATTTGGTAGAATATCAATCGGTTCTTTTGTTATCCCATTCGCAATGATTAACTGGTATTTCCCTTCGCGGGTATCACCCTTGTATTCATCAATAGCTATAACTGTAGGTAATTCTTCCACTGGACGAATTTCACTTCGTGAAATTTGATCGAATCGACGTATAATGGTTGAAGATGAACACCCGTAGATTTCAGCTGTTTCCTTAAATGTTTTTCCTTTAATCGCTTTAATTGATATAGCTTGATTCCATTCTATTGAGGTACGTTGATAACGCATGACAAAAGGATTTTTCTCTGAAAAACGTTTCCCACATTCACAGACATATCGTCTACGCTTATAAAAGATTTGGGTTTTTCTTTCAAACCACTTTAAGTGTTGAATTTTTTGCATACGATAGTCATGAATTTTACTCGTCCTTTGATTACATTTAGGGCACCGATGTACTTTTCGCTCCATTTCAACGTACAGGCGGATAACTTCGCCCACTTCTTCAACATTGGTTAGGATAGACCCTTTTAATCCAGGAATAATCATGGTAAAATCCATATACACGCAACTCCATTCTTTAGACTTGTTTCTCGACAATTCAAGTATAAAAGAATGAGGAGTTTGCGTGTTTTTTTATGCACACAAAATTTTGTTTAAACCCCAACAAATATTATAGAGCCAGAATTATTACGAAAGAAAATTATGTTTGAAGAATACTTTTTTGAAAATGTAAAACGGACTCACCATATCGGTGAGTCCGTGTCAATTTCGTATGTTACTTAAGGCATTAACTTGTAACACTTTTAATCATATAAATGTCACTTAACAAAACACGATGATATCAACGTTCAAGAAACAACACATTTTAGATCCACATAATATTTACTTGGCATGCATGAGAAATATCAATTAAATAATAACTTTTAACATTCTTATGCTATATATATAAACTTCTAACAGTTTTTTGGTTAAACGCGCATTTTATTAAAAATAACTATATTTAACATGATATTTTTCAATTAATTTTCTAACTGATTATAATCAATTACATATTAAGCACTCACTTTTCATGCTTAAGGTTTATCAAGTTGGGAACAGGAACATATTGATTAATACTCTTACTAATATTAAAATCATTAAAAAGGTCCTCTCTTGCTTTATAAGCTGTAGAACTCTTAAAACTATTTAGTGAAAATTTTTCAGACTTTTCAGCAATACTTTGCCAACTCGGATATATCCCTAATTCGTACAATTCTTTTCCTATTTTATATATTTCATTATACTTGAGCCTATCATTTTCATTCTTTTTATTCTTAAGATATAATTTATGCCTATCTACAATTTTTTTACATAAATCAGGGAAATTTCTTCTCAGTCCCCGATTATTTAGCCTTCTTTCTACCTCCGACAATGAAGGTGGAGGAAAAGCATCTTCTTTTATTATAGTTGTCAATAACTCTTTGTACTTTTCATTTTCTCCTCTTTTCATTACCAACTTCTCATTAAATTCAGGTAATTGCTGTCTGGGATTAAATTTAGACATATCTAATTCATTGTTTAATAGATTAATAGGATTAATATTTGTAGCAAAACAAAACCTTAGTAAATAAATTATATTTGGAATCTGTTTTTGTATTATCCACGATCTTAATGTTGTTTCTGAAATAGAGGTAGCTTTTGCAGCTGCAGTATAATATTTATAATGACTAACTACCTTTTTTAAGTTTTCTAAAAATATCTCTTTATTTCTACTTAATCCTATCATTGAGGATATTAATTCACCCATTTTTTCAGCATAATAGACTTCCCATTCGGTACAAGGATTTCTATCAACATATTGGTCTAATTTCATGCCACAATTGTGACACAAATTTGTTGTACTATCTTTCATTATAACTCTAAATTTAGTACCACAATTTCCACAATTACTCATTAATTTTGTTTTATGAAGTAAACAAACCTTAACCCCTACTATTGTCCACAATAATAAGTCGAAAGTAGTTTCATATTTTTTCTCTTGTTCCCTATAGCATAAAGGACACCATTCTCGTTGTTGTTTAATTATTCCCTTAGTTGAAATATAATAACTACTCGAAAATGGTAATAATGTTAGATATAAGAGATTATCCTTACCGACTAAATATTCAATTGCTCCAACAAATTCCTTTGCCACTGAACTATCACTATTTATATATCTACATTTATTGTTTAGGCCTCCATTATTAAGCTCAGAAATTAAATAGGCACTCTTTAAGAATTCGGAGACTTTATATCGTAGAAAATCACTTGACCTTATATTATGTGCTCTAGCAAGGCGGTTAATGTAACTTGTCAAATTTTCCACAAATGGTGTTCCCACTCCCATCGGGTTCAGAGCAAAACAATCACTTCTATCTGTTAATTCTGTTGGTGTTATTTCTAATGTTTCATAAATTTCATTTTGCATAAATCCCCCTCACTTTTTAATTACGATTTTAGGTACCACTCTCTGCAATACCTATTTCATCTCTAGTTGGATTTCGTTTTCCAACATCTTTCACGGATCTCTTCTTACTATCTGTATATTCCACTTTTTCTTCATAAGTATGACTTAATCCCAAAAGACTTTGGAGCTCAGCCCTTTTCTTCTCACGTTCTTCAATTTTATGTTCCCCATCTATTGCCTCTTCAGCCACTTTAAGAGCCTTAGAAGGAGTTGGCGCATGCTTTTTCAGCATTTCGTAAGAAATTATTTTTTTATCACTCTTTAATGCTTCACCTAAACAAACGTCAATCCAATCTTTGAGAATACCAATACAACCAACTGATCTTTCATATAAAAATTCATAATACTTTATTAGATCTGTATCCCCTGTAAGTGGTAAATGAGTCTGTAATGTATTTAAAACACTTCTAAATACTTGAATATCCTTTTCATTTTTAAAATTGTATCTCCTAAAATGGAATTCATCGGTTCTTCTTCCTAATTGCCCGTTTAAGTCAAAAAAATCCATTAAATCATAGGTTCCAAATATAACAAAAATGGCTCCTGTTAGATTTGCAATCGACTTGATTGCATCCATCTGATCTATTATTGCTCTTCCCCCTGCAATTTTAAGTAAGTGTTGAGCTTCGTCTAATAAGACTATTTTAGTTTTCCTATGAATAATGGCATTTTCAAGAGATTCTCTTAATTCAGGAGCTGTCGAAGGTAAATGGTTAGGGATATTCTTTTTTACTCCGTAATCATTTGTTTTTTTATAATCGATAAGCGGTTCTCGCATCTCTTTTAATAGCCTTCGATAAAAATCCTTCCAGTTAAATTTCCCGTTATCTGGAGAAGGTAATTCCAGATAAACCACTGGAATTATACCTTTATCGTTTTCAATTTCTATTTGATTATTTATTAATATTTCATTTTTAACTCTTCTACATAATGTTGACTTACCTACTCCAGTTGGTCCAAACACTTGTAACACTCTACCAGCTTTTGATTCTTCTATTTCGTCCATTAGATCAATAAATACATTATGAAGTATTGGGTGATTAATAGTACGTTTTAAAAACTCATTCTTTTTCTCTTGAATTATTTGATTTTTTTTTGGGTTCTTTTTACTTTTGTCCATATTAAAACTCTCCATATACCTCAAGGTCTTGTTGATTGAAAATGACTTCCATCTTTCTTTCAAAACTCTGTTTATCTATAAAATGAGGGGGTTCGTCCAAATTATCTTGGGAAATCGAACCTGTATTTTTAAAGTGAATAACATTTCTGTTTTCATCAGCTCTAGATTTCAATAGCTGATATTGTGCATTATCTTCTAGTTTTTTAATAAATGATGATATTCTTTGTGCATTAATGGTGTAATTTCTTGAATGATTTTGTTTGTTCTTCTTGATTTCTGAGGTAATAAACTTTAGTTCTTTCTCGGTTATGTTTTTTAATGCGGAATAGTACTCAGAAATACATTTTACCCACCTTTTATTAATATAGGCATAAGCTACACCTATATTAAAAGGATCAAACCTTACTTTAACTTTCAATTTTTTTGAATGTAAGCTCTTAAAGTCATCATTCCAATAGTAAATATAGTTTATTTTTACTCCACTCTGTTGAATTGTTGCCTCTCCTTTATTAGTTGAAGGGAGTGTCAATATTTCAAAAACCTTATCATAAGGAATATAAAAGTCTTTTCTTTCGCCTGAGTACAATAATCCCTGTTTAAAGGCATCCATGGGTGATTGATGCAACGCTGGATGCTCAATGGTATCATATAGCTCATAGAAAAAGGTTTCTAAAGCAGTTGATAACTCCAATAGGGACCATAATGCTAGATTTTTAGGATTAACACTTTTAGTAACCTCTCTTACATTCTTCATAATCTTGGTATTGCCTTCTAAATTATGGATAAAACTGCTATTTGTAGTATCAAATAGTCTTTCCAAAACTGAACCATGACGTGGTTTGGCTGATGGCCTCCAAACAGGCTCTTTTTCATACATGGCTAATAAGGTTTCAAAATAAACACTATGAAATTCTTTTCCGTTATCCACTACTATTTGCTGAGGTAACCGATTAAAGCGTCTCACACATTCTCTGAAAACCATTAAGACTGTTCTATAACTTGGTTGCTCAAAGGATAAGTAAAATGCCAAAACCCTTCTTGAAAAAGCATCGACTAATAATGATAAATATGGCCTCCCAAGATTTTTACCTGTTTTTGGGCATACAAGCTCAATATCCAATTCGGTATGATCAAAATGACATATATTAAAAGGAAAATCTCCATGTCTCGGCGTTGTTCTATCAAGTTCCATGTAAAAAGTCTCTTTTTGATACGCAGCCCTTGAACCTTTCATTTTTTTTGTTTGTTCCTCTACTGGACGTTCCTTAATGTATTCACAAAAGGTTGTAAAACTAGGTGCAATATATCCCTTTTTTTCGCATTCATTTTTAAAATCTCCATACACTGATATCCTACTTTTTTGAACTTTTGTTTCATACTTTTCTTCTATATAATCATTCATTAATTTAGTAACATCAGGACTAAATCTATCTTTTCTATTTCCTTTATCCTTGTCTTTTGGAAGTAAACCAACATATCCATGTCCAAAAAGACTTTCAGCTTTTCTATATTTCCTTGTCCAGTCACGAACTTTCCTAAGGTTTGGTTCTTTTTTTGTTTTGAATTCCTTAGAGCCCTTTTCAATATATATAAGAACGTGTTTTAATCTATAGTTTGCTACTTTATAGTCTTCTTCGCTTGCCTCTGTTATAAAATCCATTATCGGATCTTCTAATTCCTTTTTTTCTTCTATTATTTCACCTATAATCTTACCTTCCCTTATAAGGTGGTCAAAAATCTCCCTCGACACCTCATTGTACTTACCATTTGACATAAGAGAAACAGTATTATTACCTATATTTAGGATCTTCCAAATATGATTATCCCAAGAAATATTCGCCCCAACCTCAAAAGAAATTTTTGTCGAGGTAGGTAAATCGCTCACACATTTAATTAAATTTCTGTACATTTCTGCATGTTCTTTATGCAAAAATACTTTTACTTTATCTGGTTCAGCTAATACTGTTTCTCTTAAATCTACATAAATATCATTATTAATAAGAGAAATATAAATATCATCTGAACAATAATCAGAGTCAATTGAATGCTCAATTAGTTGTTTAAGTGTAAGTCCAGGTTCTTGAAAGATTTTTTGTTTTATGGAATCTAATTTGCCTACATCTGTCTTTAAGGCTTTACCTTTTCGAAAGTAATCATCTAAGAACACAAAGTTTCTATGTAATTCCCGATTTATTAAATTATCCGTACAGACCTTAAACTCAAGTCCAAATTTTTCAGCAAATTGTTCTCCTGGAGGACATCTCCACACACCATTTTCATCTTTGGAATATTTCCATGGCTGGCTTTTAGAAAGATCTATTAAATCATCTTCATTTTTCCACTCAACCCAACCAGCACTATTTTCTCTTATAACAAAAAAATCAGGTGTATAAAGTGTTCCTCCTTTTTTTCCATTATTATTTACATAATTTAATTTAATCTTGTTAGGTTGATCATAATATTCTAAAACATCATCATCATGCTCCATCATTAATACAGCCGGCCCCTCAACACTTCTACTTTCCCATTGAATATGCACACCCATTTTTTTTGAGGGATATTTTCCTTGGGTACTCTTTCCGTTTCCTACAGAACGTACAGGTTGTGTGTGTCGGATGTTATTATTAATATAATCATGGGTGCTTTTCGAAATTTTATTCTTCTCACACCAACTTAGAAACTCTATTTCAGATAACATTTATACTCACCCTCCAATTTATCAAAAAGCTTTTAGTTTGAAAGGAATGTAAGTAATTCTTGTTGTATAAACATAATATTAAAACTATTAATACCTTTTGTATTCGATAAAAAGAAACAAAATCCTACTATATATGTTGTTTTTATTTATTTGTAATATTAAGTCCGTAGACTAACTTTGTTTAATCTCTTGATTTATTTTTTTAAGTTCCTCAAACCAAGTAATTCTCACAGCTTCTTCTTTAATTACACCTGGCATTTCTAAAAAATCCTCTACTTTTCTCCTGCTAGGATAAATGCCTTTACTGTTCAAGGTATTCACAGCTTCAACAACTCTCTTTTTTGCATTCTCAATTCGCTCCTTTGAACGCTCACTAATATAATCAAGGTATTTTTGTGAAATAATTTTACTTAATTCTGGCGAATTTTTATAAAGTAGTCTTCTATCACAGCCTATTAGTAATGCAATCTCCCTTAAAGATGGTGGAGGATAAATAAGACTATTAGCCCAATTTAATAATTGCTTTTCTATATATCCATCAGGAAATCGGTTATTACCAATATGTTCAACATCACTTTTAAAGTGGATTAATCGTACAGTAAAAGTAATTTTTGATAACTGGGTTATTAAGAATTGATTTAAAGTAACTCCTGAACAAAAAGAAATTATTAATAATCTTGATATAGACGGAAGGTTATTAACAAAATAACTTTTGAATGTACTTTTAGGTATATTCGCCATTTCTGCAAATTTATTTGCCACTCCAGCAGTGCATTCCTCTACTGCAATTTTCAAAGCATTTTTTATACGACTTCTATCAGGAAATGTTTTTATTGATGGCATATTTTCTAAAAGTTCACCAATGACATTTGCTTTCCATAAATCCAAGTAATATCCTTCTTCATCTAGTTTCGTAAAATAATTATTTTCCTTACCTAACCAATGTCCACAATCCGTGCAATAACCATGTCGAGTATTTCTACTTATGATTGGAATTTCATTTCTACAAGATGGGCAGCTGGTTTCCAATTTGATTTTATGTTTAGCACATACTTTCACTTCTTTAATAAACCAAAGTAGTGGTTCATAAATAGGTTCCTCATTTGTTTTCCACTCTTCAAGGCATATAGGACACCATGCTTTTTTAGCTCTTAATAACCCTCTAGTTGGCAATACTTCTGACCAGGTTAACATAGTAGTGTACATAAGGTCATTTCTTAGAGTTAACTTTTCAAGTACTTTAACTAAGTCAAACGCTCCTGATTTAATTCCATTAAGGCTAGCAGTTGATTTATAAAGTCCTCCACCTGTAACCGTCAAGTAGAAATCAACAGTTTTTAATAAATAAGATTAAACAGTTTTCATCATTTAAGATTCAACACCTTGATTATTAAATAGTGCTTTTCTGTATTTCATTCTTATGCTGTCTTGTTCTTCGCTGAAGGTTAAAATTTCACTCCGATGTAAAAGTCGATCCAATATTGCTGTGGTAAGTGTCGTATCACCAAGAAACTTTCCCCATTCTCCGGGGCCTTTATTAGATGTAAGGATAAATGCAGATTTGTCATACATCTCATAAATAAACTGGAAGAATAAATGGGCATCCTGTGGTTCATATGCCATATACATGACATCATCGATGATAATCAGATCAGATTTGGTGATACGGTTGTACCTTGTCTTAGATTTACTGATATACTCTCTTGTTTTCAATACATAAATCAAACGATCCATTGATATAAATGAAACCTGGTATCCACGCTCAATAGCGTGAATACCCAAGGCAGTGGACAGATGAGTCTTTCCGACACCCGTTGGTCCCATCATAATTAAGGTGAAATACTCATCCACCCATGATAATTGTTTTAATATATTTAGTTGTTTTTCTCCAATCGCTGTCTGTTCTTCAATGCGAAAATTCTCAAATGTCAAAGATTCTGGAAACTCTGCCCATTTCATTAGTCTTTCACTGTTTTTCCTTTCCCTACAACGCATTTCATGACTAAGAAACTCATGGATGAATTCATGATATGTCCAGCCCTTTGCTTCTGCTTCTCTAAGAAGTGAGGGTAACTCCTTGGCTGTCTCAGCCAGACGTAAGGTTCGGCATTTTTCCTGTAATAATTCGTAAGGTTGGCTCATCGTTTTGCTCCTCCCTGAAGGACACTTAAATAAATATCTTCCCTGCGTTCGGGGGCAACTATATCCTTATATTTCTCATTCAGGGTTCCAGTTTCTTTGTGTTTCTTTCGACTCTGTATTTCTAATGAGATGGCAATATCGCGAAGATCATTTGCACTAGTCAACCGTATACGTCTCATTTCATTAAGTGCCTCGTCAATGAAAGCTGGATATTTCAAGATGACGGATTGTACAACTTTAAGCTGATCTATTAAATGACGTGGATATTGTTTAGAGAGAATTTCAATAAGCCAATTTGCTGCTTCTTTATCGTTTAACATTTCTTTAATTTGCTGTATTAATAAGTCACGTTTAGAGTGTTCACGTTGCCGATGGGAAGGGTCTGAAATGACTGCACCACTTCCTTTGGCGATTTTATGTTTGGCTAAAAGCTGTCCGTTTTGCTGGAGGCGTATGTATAGATACTCAGTGTCTGTTTCCACATAAGCAATTTTTGGAGCTCCTTTTCGGTAAGTACCGCGAGGTACGCTGTACCGATTACCATCAAACCGGATAACATTGTCTTTGTTAATAGTTCTTGTTATACTAGAGTCGAAGATATCTTCAAAAATGTAAGTACCAGAGACCCGTTGTAGGTGTGGCTTTTCCAGGGCGAACACCTCTACTGGTCTCTTTTTCGTATTATGATGTACTTTATAATTCCCCGTTCTCTTTAACCAACTCAAACAAGATTCCTGCCAATCTAGTAGATTATCGAATGTACGGTTCTTCGCAAAATTATTTTTTACATACTTTACTACCTGCTCTATTTTTCCTTTGGACTCTGGATCAGATTTTCTGCAAAGGTAGACCTTAAACCTTCTTGTCTGTTGATACTTAGTGAATTCAACTGTCATAATAAGGTCTCCTGCGTTTTCGCTGACAGCCAGTAAACGATCTTGATCGTAGACTATTTCAATCGACATGCCCCCATAAAAACGGAAGGCATTTTCATGCATTCTAATAAGATCTGATGCTCGAAATGGTCGGTCGAGCCATTCTACATATTTGTATCTTGAATGGGCCAGAACGAATCCAATAAAGTAGAGTCTCTTGAATGCTCCATTCGTTGTTGGGACCCTTATTTGACCAAAATCTACTTGTAACTGTTGCCCCATTGGAAGTTCAGGTACTGTACTATAATTTCTTTCTGAGATTATTTTGGGGATATGATAAACTTCACGTAGCTCATTAACATAATTCCTTACCGTTCCTTCTGTAACGGAACTTACGTTTAATTTCTCTCCCAACCAGTCCAATACTTGCGCTCCTGATAAGTCAGGATGGTCCTTTAACCATTCAAGTATTTCATCCCGAAAGGGATCTAGCTTTTTACTTCTATTCTGTAGTGACATTGCAAACGAGTAAAACTCTTCTGGACTCATCCTCCCGTATTCTATCACTCTATTCCTAGAAATCTTTAATTTCCTAGCTATCGCGCTATTTGAAAATCCCTCACCGCGAAGCCTATGAACCTCGTTATAAATCATTAGCCTTTCCACTCCTGTTAATTCCTCACTTTCCATAGACTGATTTAAGTATATAGAAAGTGGGTTCATTAAGGTAAACTGTTGATTCTTATTTGTCGAAATCTGTTTATCCTTATTTGTGGAAAACTGTTGATTCTAGTTTATCGTTTACACCACCACCCCTTACAACTGTTTCATTAAGGTAATGTTTATTTAATAAAGGTGTAATTTCTTTTCCAATTAATATACCGGGGGTAACATTGTGTGCTTCGGATAATCGAATTATATAACTAGTCAAGCTTTCAATATAAGGTGTACCTTTTCCAATTGGGGGCAAGCTAAACAAACGACTAACTGGTTCGGCATCAGGAATCTTTATGTTAGAGTGAACTTGGATGAATTCCAAATAAAAACACCTTCTTTTAATTAACCCTTAAAATATTAAGGGTATTTTTACCATAAAAGCAATATATATACACAAAGTCTTTTTATAAAAAAAATTTAAGAATCTTACTTTCCAAAGTAAACTGTATTTTGCAAGAAAAAAGTGCATAGTTGCGCAATGAATTTTGCAGAGTTTTGCCACCCAATTGTTCAACTTATCTTGCCCGTGATAAAGCGTTCGATAATCTATAACTTCCACCATTAAACGTTAATACATGGGCATGATGAATTAAACGATCCACTAATGCTGCAGTTAGTCTAGAATCAATAAAAATCCGATTCCATTGGCTAAATTCAAGATTAGATGTGATTATCAGGCTTTTCTGTTCGTACCATTCAGCGATAAGCTGAAATAGTAGTTCGGAGCCTTCCTTGCTAAAAGGTAGATAACCCATTTCATCAAGAATGATTAATTCTACCTTTTCAAATTTTTTTCTAAAGGAAGGCAGCTTATCTTGTTTCAGTGCTTGTTCCAATTGTTCGATAAGTGTAGATACACGATAGAACCTAACCTCATAACCCATTTCACAAGCTTTTCTTCCTAATCCAGTTGCTAAATGCGATTTTCCAGTCCCAGGTGCTCCTATCAAAACAACGTTTTGTTTCTGCTTGATAAAATCAAGGCTCATTAAACCATCTTTATCAATCTGTGCCGGAAACCTAATCCTTTCGGTCCATTCATAATTACTTAGACTCTTCGAGTCTAAGAACCTTGCATTTTTAATTAAGCGTTTGACTTTTGCTTGCTCACGTAGTCTAAACTCTTCCTTAAATAAAGCCTCTAAAAATTGGGAAGGTGATTCAAAAGGAATCGACTCATAAATTTCAGAAACATAAGCGAGTCTTAAAGACTTACACATAGAACGGATTTGCTCGCTCATGATTGTTCACCCCCAGGTGCCAACGAATCATACTCGTCCCAATCTAGCCCGAAGGGATTTTCGTTGTTTCCAGAAATCAAATCATAAAATTCCTCATTAATTCTTTTAATATCGTGTGTAACTAGTAAGTTTACTATTGTATTTTGCAAGAAAAAAGTGCATAGTTGCGCAAGAAATTTTGCAGAGCTTTGCCACCCAATTGTTTCAACTTATCTTGCTCGTGATAAAGCGTTCGATAATCTATAACTACCGCCATTAAAGGTTAATACGTGCGCATGATGAATCAAACGATCCACTAATGCAGCCGTTAGTCTCGAATCAATAAATATCCGATTCCATTGGCTAAATTCAAGGTTAGAAGTGATTATCAGGCTTTTCTGTTCATACCAGTCAGCGATAAGCTGAAATAGTAGTTCTGAGCCTTCCTTGCTGAAAGGTAGATAACCCATTTCATCAAGAATGACTAATTCTACCTTTTCAAACTTCTTTCTAAAGGAAGGCAATTTATCCTGTTTCAGTGCTTGTTCTAATTGCTCGATAAGAGTGGATACACGATAAAATCTAACTTCATATCCCATTTCACATGCTTTTCTCCCTAATCCGGTTGCTAAATGCGATTTTCCAGTCCCAGGAGCTCCAATCAAAACAACGTTTTGTTTTTGCTTGATAAAGTCAAGGCTCATTAAACCATCTTTATCAATCTGTGTCGGAAACCTAATCCTTTCGGTCCATTCATAATTACTTAAACTCTTCGAGTCTAAGAACCTTGCATTTTTAATTAAGCGTTGGACTTTTGCTTGCTCACGTAGTCTAAACTCTTCCTTAAATAAAGCCTCTAAAAATTGGGAAGGCGATTCAAAAGGAATCGACTCATAAATTTCAGAAACATAAGCCAGTCTTAAAGACTTACACATAGAACGGATTTGCTCGCTCATGATTGTTCACCCCCTGTAGGTGCCAATGAATCATACTCGTCCCAATCTAGCCCGAAGGGATTTTCGTTGTTTCCAGAAATCAAATCATAAAATTCCTCGTTAATTCTTTTAATATCATGTGTAATTAGTAAGTTTACTATTTCTATTAATCTTTCTTTCCTAACGACAAGATCTTCAACCATCAAGTAGTCATTAATACGGCCTGGTAAGTATTTTTGATATCTTGAATAAGTTACCGCTCTTGGTTTTCGAATCCAATCCTTGAAAATAGATAACCATGGAATAGCTCTCTTTTTGTTCATATATGGTCTAAAATCTTCAAATAGAATTTCTCCATCGGGTGATACAGCTTTATATTTATCCCATGTCACTACAAAGTATATAAAAGGGTAATTCGATGCTTTCGGGATATGTATCAATGTATTATCTAATTTTGCCTCATTATACTTATTAACTTTTGCTTCAATCTCTTTAAAGACTGGATAATCCTCTTCTGATAACTCAAGCAAATAGTTCTTTTCTTCATTCCAAAGATCTTCGATCAATACTTCTTTCTCATAGTGAAGTCTATGGCGGTCTTTTTCTAATTGAACACGAAGTGTTTCTGTAAAATCCTCATAACTATTCATAACTGAGTATTGCGGATAGATTGAGCCGGCAGTGCGGAATTTTGAGCCACTGTTTGCGGACATCTGAGCCAGTAAGTGTGGAGGAAAGAGCCACTGCTATCAAAATACAAAATAATTAAGAGCCATTAGAACAGAATTCGTTCCAATAGCTCTTTGTATTATCTAAATCTTTTATCTCCTAATTGCTTATCAATAATCTCAATTGCCCAACGAACGAGTTCATCCTGATCTAAATCCTCTTCTTTATTCCATATGCAGGAGGGTAATAGTCTTTCTTCTACTGCTATCCTCACTTCATCGGGTAAATACATATGCAAAAAATACCTAGCTATTCGACTTTCAACTTCTGATGGAATCATTTTGATGCCCCCAATCCATGACGTTCTCTCATCGAAACTTCACCATCAACTAGAATCTTATAAGAATCATGAACAATTCGGTCAAGAATCGCATCTGCTATTTGTGCCTGTCCTAGTTTTGAATGCCATCCTTCTGGAGAAAATTGAGAACAGAAAATAGTCGATGCTTTCTTTAACCTTGCTTCAATAATTTCCAACACGTGAAGCACGTTTTCCTCTGAAAGCTCTGTAAGTAACCACTCATCTAGTATCAATAAATCAATCTTTTTATATTTTTGAATTAACTTACGAAAACTACCATCTGCTTCATATTTTGCTATAGCTAATTCATCGAGTAACTCTGGTAATCTAATATATTTTACTTTGTAAAATTGGCGACATGCATGAACCCCAAAGGCATTTGAGATCCACGTTTTTCCGTTCCCCGAGGCCCCCATTAAAATAATGTTATGGTGATTTTGAATGTAATTTCCTGTTGCTAATTCTAGTATTAGTTTCTTGTCTAGATTACGATCTGGATGATATTCAATGTCTTCAATAGCTGCCGTTGGTTCGCTGAATGTCGCTTGCTTAATTAATCGTTCAAGTTTATTTGATTTACGTCTATCATACTCATAATCTACTAAGAGGTTGAATCTATCATCAAAATCCATACTTTTGTAATCTTTATTTTGACTTTGTTGTTGATATATTTCTGCCATTGCACCCATTTTCATATCTATTAATTTACGTAATGTTTCGTGATTCATCATTTATTATTCCTCCCAAAGTATTTAGCCCCACGGACAAATCCATAGTCTTCAGAGGTAGTGGGCTGCCTGTTAATATCCGTTTTTTTATTTTGCTTTTTCTTCTTATTTCTCTCCAGTACGCTTTTTAAAACAGAAACTGTCGGGTTTGTTGATATTTCAAGTAAAGTTTCCGTTGCTGTTTCTATTTCTTTATTTGTGTATTTCGTAGATACATTCCTCAGTGTGCTAAGGATGTTTAATGCTTTTTTCTCCACATTCATTTCCAGGATATTAGAAACAAATCGAGTCATAGATGGTCCAATTGTTTCTGCCCACTTCCGATTATTTTCGGGATTATGTTCTAAATATAATCGGTGATTATCAGGCATATGGTCCGTGTTCGTAGAAAACTGGCCAATTTCACCATTTAATCGTTTATGTGATGCAATACGGACTTCTTTGAAGTAAACTTCAATTAAATCCGTGGTTAGTCGTATATCGACATTCTCTCGGACATAATCATACGGAACGGAATAATACATTCGTTCAACTTGGATGTGGTAGTTCAGTTGAACCTTTGCTGTTTTCCATTCCGCAAGTTTATAACGCGTTTGAGGAAGCTGTTGAAGGTAGGATTTCTCTTCTTCCTCAAACACCTTTTTACGTGAACCTGGTCGCTTTTGAAAATCGATGGTGTTGATTTCTTCTAGCTTTTCAAAGATTTGCTGGTTTAAATCTTCAAGATGGAAACATTGATAGTTTCTTAGTGGAGCGATAATCTGTCTGGAAATATATCCAACAGCCCCTTCGACACTTGCTTTATCTTTTGGTCTTCGGACACGGCTCGGAACAATGACTGTGCGATAATAATCCGCAAATTCACGATAGGCTTCATTCAGAAGAGGCTCTTCTCGATGTGCTTTCGTAACCCCTGTTTTCAAATTATCGGGTACCAATGTTTCAGGAACTCCCCCAAAATACTCCAATGCATGGATATGGGCGATAAGCCAATTAGCTGATTTCATATCTAAAAATGCTTCAACATAGCTAAATTGACTATAAGGTAAGGTCGCAATAAAAACATACGCTGGAATCTTTTCTCCTGTAGAACGATCAATAATCTGCAACGTACTCCCAGCCCAATCGACTTCCATGACTTCACCTGGTTTTCTTCGAATAGGCATTGTTAACTTATACTTCTTCGCATATTTCCCATAGTTTTCGCAAAAAGTACGATAGGCATAAGGAATCTTTCCACCATCACGTGCTTCCATCGCATACTCGTGATGCAATAATGCCAAGGTGACATTCTTTTTTTGTAGCTCCTTATGCACTTTTTCCCAATCGACTGGGAAGTAACCTTTCTCAACAGCTTGTTTCTCTGGAAAGAGAAACACTTCTAGCCATGGATTGGTCATTGTATCATTCAAGCTTTCCACACCAAGTTTCTTGGCACGTTGAACGACATTTGAAACTGTATTCCTTGAATGCCCAGTGCTAGAACTAATGGTTCTTTGACTGACTCCTTCAAAATACAGTTCCAGAATCTTACGACAATTAACCATAAAAAAACCTCCTGTATAATAGTGTCATGCTTGTTTGCATGCAACATTATTATACAAGAGGCTTTTCTTGATTCTTATTAAAGTGGTTCTCCTTTCCGCAAAGGGTGGCTCTTTACTTCGCATTGACTGGCTCAAAATTCCGCATAAGTGGCTCAATTCGCCTGCAATAATCAATAACTGGTGATGTCGTAAAGAAGTTGTATCGAATATAACCTACCTTATTTTCCACACTTCCTTTTTCATTACCTTTACGTGGATTACATACTTGGACCTCAAAACCATAATGATTTTGGAATTGGATAAAGGCATCCGTAAGCTGAGCTTCTTCAGTTTTTGATCTGACCTTCTTTACAGCCGGGGTTAAATTATCAATTCGGATTTTTCTTGGTACTCCTCCAGCTTGTTTAAATAGATGCTTCAACCCTTGAAGAAAGCATTCCTGATTTTCAGACGGCAATGGTACTGCGAACCCAGCATTACTATATGGATACGACATTACTAACACATGAGTATCTACAAACTCACCATCTTTAACAACTTCCATAACACCAAAATCTACTTGTGCTTCACTCGGGGGATGTTCTAATCGTTCATGACCTTTATCGAGCTCATCATTATGACTATTCTCCCAATCTGTTATGAAGTAACAAACTGTTCTATAGGAACCTTCAAATCCCAGCTCCTGAAGGTCTTTAAATATCTGCTTTTTTGTTCTTCGTAATTTTTTCTTTAATTTACTATCTTCAAAAAGCCAATCTGAAACTATTACACCCCATTTTTCAGAATGCATCATACCTTTAGATTTCTTGATCTTTGATTTAGGTAACTGGTCTTCGTCAGCATACTTCTTAGCTGTCCTCCAATTAATCCCTACAGTTTCCTTAATTTTTGTTATTGATAATCCTTTTTTGTTACGTAAGTGTTTGATACAATTAATATCAGACATTGCTAGCATCCTTTCTACCTCCACTACCAAATTGCTCGACACAATTAATGTAGTGGGACTTGGGGTGACTGGCAAGTCTTTTTTTATGCACCTATTAAATAAAGTGCAGGACTCTGCATTTTTTCCTTGCAAAGCTCTGCACTTTTATTTTGCAATAAACAAGTAAACTTAATGTTTTATGGATCACCGAACTAATTTAAGAGGCAAAAGAGGCATTGGTAATCATATTACCAATGCCTCTTTTAATCTTATAGTTTACTTTTAAATTTATTCTTAATATGCTTACGCAATCAACGGGCAGCCCATATTTATATCGATGCCTTTAAATCCTAGCTCTGTCAAACGTTACTATTGATTGTTTTCTCCAAAAATATATACTTTTAAATCATTATTCCTCATAAATTCTTTAATACCAAATTATTTAACTCTAAACCCGCTAGTCATGCCTATCTACTTTTCTTAAAATGAAAGAACGAATTTTTTCAAATTCGCCCTTTGATTTATATTTTATGAATAAAGTACAGCTAAATCATTGCTCGTCTCTTCTACAGCTCTTATCATTTCTGAAATAATCAACTTTTGCAAATGAAGATATCCACCATTTATAAATTCTGGAAACTGTCCATTTAAATCTTCACATATAAATTCAAGGTAAGTCTTTAAATTTTTACTATCAAGGTCATTATGCTGCATGGAATTTCTATAAACTCTTAATCGATTTAAAGCCTTAAATAACTTAGGAAAAGTTTGTTTAAAATCGTTAAATAGATAATTGTTTATCCCTTGATTTTCTCCAACTTTTTGAATTACTTCAACAAATGAGGAACATAGTGACTTAGTAAATTCACTATATTTAGAATCATTAGTAGCTAATGGAATATCATAAAGCTTGGCTTGGTTTAATATTTGTCCAGAGATCAACCAATTCAGACCATAGCATTCTTCCATTTGAACATCTAATTCTTTTGAAAGTCTAATGAGTTTTTCTATATCACTTTTGATTTCCGAACGATTTAAATATTTACTATGTATTATTTCTGAGACGTTATCCTTCGATTTGTCTCCAGCAAAATAACATAGAGTTTCATGTTGAATTGTTTGTTTATTAGTTTTTAAATTTAAATCATAAGAACTTATTTTATCTATAAAAACCTCTTTTTGATTAATTGTTAAAGATGCATAATTTACATTAATACTATGATTTAAAATTAGATATTCTTTATATCTTTCTCTCAATTTTAATAAATCTAGCACCCTGTTTTTTGTATATTCATTTGGGTATCTTTCTCCAACGAACTTAATAGAAACTTTTAATTTTCTATCTAAATATCTCTCTAATGCAATTAACCAATCTTTTTCTATACTATATACATCTATTAAAGGAATTACAAAATCTAAAGATAAATTATCTTTCTCGAAATATTCAAAGTTTAGAATATCCATATAATTCCCTTCAAGTTTTTTACTCTTAGCTGGAATTTCAGTAGACTCATTAACTTTTTCTAAAAAATCTTTAGGTACCGTTTGAAATATTCGTATACCGGCTTCATCAGCTATATCTATTCTCTGTTCTAACTTAGCTAATTTAATATTCCTATTGTAAATCGTATATCTAATTTCCTTAGTAGGTGACTCTAATACAACTATATTTAGCTTCATAAATTGTGTAGATTTATTTTTTACACTCATAATTCCTACTAGCTCTGCATCAATATCCGAATCTGCTTTTTTTACATAATCTTTTAGGATTTTCTTAATTTTAAACGGTTCTATAAGAGTATTGTTACTCAATTCTAAAATTGGTTTAATTGTTTTTAAATTTATACTTTTAGCTATTTTATTTGAAATAAAATTTTTATCTGTTGTAACTTCTCCTAAGTAACCATCTATATTAACCGGTAGAATCACTTTTTTTAATGTGTCATAACTGTTCTTCTCTAAATATTTTCTACCTTCCTCAGTAACTTTATTAGTAGTCATGTCTAGCATGTCCATTGAATCTAGATCATAGTAAGCATGTCTAATTATTTCTTTATCTAAAGCTAAAATTTTTGAGATTGTTTCGACACTATATCCTAGATCAAATAATTTTAAAGTAAACTCTAAAACATCTGAGAGACTCTTATTTATAGTTGCTAAACATGTTATATCTTTTTTAAATATAGGGAGGCCAATTTCTTCAATATTAATAATTTTATAATCCGGAAAGTCATCATTTATAAAAAACATCAAATTGTTTAGATTCATAAAATCGCCCTTTCAACACTACAACTATTTGGATTTGCGAGAATATAAGATACAATTCTATTAAAACTATTCTCTTTGCCTGGCCTATAATCGCAAACATTATCCTTATTTCCAACTATAAACAAGCATTTCTTTCCCCTTGATAAAGCTACATTTAACCTACGTTCATCTTTTAAAAAACCAATATCGTTTTCTTCATTAGATCTTACTAAACTGTAAAAAACGATATCAGCTTCAGAACCTTGGAAGGCATCAATATTATCAATTTGGATTTTGATATTACTCCATTTAAAATTTTCAGGATTAATTTCGTTAATAAGTAACTCTTTTTGGGCGCTATATCCCGAAATTATAGCCACATTACTATGAATTCCTTTTTGTTTATAGATATGATTCATTTCTTCTAATTTTTTCAAAATCAACTTAGATTCTACTTTATTTCTAAAAGACTTGTTTACTGCTTCTTCTTGATTATCTTTTATATAGGTAGTATCCAACCATATAACCTGTTCGGTAAATCCTAGATTATGAATTCTATCTTCATCTTTAGTTTTAGTTTTTATATCGTATTTTGGATAAAAAACATCGTTTACTAACTTAGAAATACCTGAATGCATTCTAAACTGAGATAACAGTGTTTTTTGAGCTGGTCCTCCTTCAGATTTTTCAAATATTTCCTCAAATAAACTTTTCTCTAAAATTTTCTGATTTATTTTTACTGTATAGTTATTGTCCTTAACTAAATTTACAATTGGCGGTAACTGTTTATGATCCCCAACAAGTATAATTTTCTTACCAAGTAACATTGGTAAAAGTAATTCTGGAGCAGTTGCCCTTGCTGCTTCATCAATAATTACCCAATCATACCTTAGATTTTTCAAAGCATGTCTTGAAGAAATACCAACACATGTTGAAGCTACTATAGATGCTTCCCTTGCAAAAATATCATCAAATTCATCTATTAGCCCTATTCTATTATTCCAGTCTTTTATAACATCTACTGTCTTAATTAAATTATTATCTAGTAAATCATGATCTATTTCCTTTGGATCTATGTGTAGATTCTTTTTTAATTGTATTTGTAAATATTTATTTACTAATTTATCTTCATACTTACTGCTCAAATAATCATAACTAAAGTTTATAGATTTAGTTTTTACTTCTTCTGCCCATATGCTTATTTGTTCAGCTGCTAGTAAATTTGAAGATTCCTTAGAAATTTTATCACTATTCCCTATTCTTATAATTCGCTTTTCTTTATGATGTTTTACTATATTTTTCAATAAATGGTCTACGGCTACATGAGATGGTGATGTTATTAAAACTTTAGCATCGTCATCATCCATAAATATTTGATTAATAATCTCTGTAATAATTGTCGATTTACCGGTACCCGGTGGCCCCTGGATTAAAAATATATCTCTTGTCTTTAAAGCATCTTCTACAACTTTAAGATTAGAAGTATCGATATCTTTATTTATAAGTTCTAATCTTAAATCAATATTTTTAAGTGTTAAAATTGAAGGATCTAATATTATATCTACTAGGTTTTTATTCACACCTTCATTATCTTTTAATTTATATAAAGCATTATTAAATCTTTTTAAAGTGACATTGTTAGATACATCAATTTTTGCTTCTCCACGTTTACTTAACTCTTCTAATTCTATATTTAAATCAAACGCAACAAAAATTTTGTTATCTTTAACTTCTCGAATCAAGCCCACATTTCTATATTTTCTGGAATTTTTCAACGCCAATTTAAGATAATCTCCATCTTGGATTAAACTAGAATCAAAGTGTCTCTGCATTTCAACTATTAATAAATTCTTCTTATCATCATAAAAAATACTTTCATATATTCCGAGATTCTCTCTATTAGAATTAATTTTATTAATATCTTTTATAACGTTTTGCCATTCTCTTATAAGTTTATTAATAGAATCTGCTTTGATTCGAGATTCTTCATAGCTTTTCAAATTTGTATTAATATCTCTAATTAACGCGTCAAACTCTTTATTTAAATGATTTTTTTCAGGTATATTTTGTGTTATCTCAATATGAAAAGGTAATTCGATACCTTTCTCTTTTTCAAACTCATTTTCTCCATAGGTATCTATTGAAAACACCTTAGTTACTCTAAAATACCCTTTCTCGTTATTGGGTATTATTTGATATCTAATTTCATCACCTATAAGATAGTATGTATTATTAGGCGTTTTATAAATATATGGTTTTTTTAAACTCTGTTCTATAAATCTCTTAACATTCGAAAAACTTAAATCAAATATCTTGCCAATCTCTAATAAATTACTATTGATAATTCTAGGGACTAATATTTTTAAAGTCCCTTCTTTATTTATTGACCTATCTATTTCTTTCTCAATATCACTTATAAACACTAAAATATTTTGATATCTACTACCTAGTTCATTGTTAGTAGCAGTTTTAATAATTCGCTTAATTTCTTCTCCACACTTTAATTGTTCAATTTCAACTTCAAAATTATCCTTTAGTTCTGGTGGCTCTTTTTCTGCTAAAAGAAAATACAAAATACATCCAATAGAATAAATATCACTTCTAACATCAACTTTTTTTCCTAATAAATGTTCTGGCGAAGCATATTTTTTAGTAACATAATCTTTAAGAGTTAAATTTGATCTATACGCATTTAAGTCCAAGATTTTACTAATTCCAAAATCAATAATTTTAATTTCATGATGTTGATTTATTAAAACGTTCGTAGGCTTAATATCTCTGTGAATAATTCTTTTGTCATGCGCTGCTTGAATTCCATCTAAGACTTTTAAAATTATTTGTAATTTTTCTAAATAAGATAGACTATTTTTATACACATATTCCAATAAATTTTCACTATCAAAGTAATCCATTACGATATAAAAACGGTCTGAGCATGTACCAGAATCCTTATATTCAATAATATTAGGATTATTTAACAACGATAATGCCTTAGAATCTCGTTTAAATATTTCTTCCATATCTCCATCATTCGAATTTAGAGAATGCTTTATAAGTTTGATTGTAACTTTAAAATTATTATTCCTAGAATTACTTCCCAAGTAAATTTCGCTTTGAGGACCATCGTAAATTCTTTTTTCTAGAATATATTTATCATCTAATAACTCCATTACTAACACCCCTCTTTTTATCCCTATTATACCAGTTTATGTATTTTTTAAAAAATATTAAAGTAATAGCTTCGATGCTATTGGTCGTTCCTTATATAACGAGGGCATTCCTATACCTACTCAAGAAAAGGCTCATAAAAATGCAAATGTATTTTGGCATGGCTCCACAATACGTCAAATCCTTGAACTTGAAATCTATACGGGTTGTTTAGTCGTAAAAAAAACATCTACGATTTCTCCGATGATCACTAAACGAATTATCAATAAAGCGGAAGACTGGATTGTGCTAGAAACTTAAAAAAGAGAAGAATTCATTATTCCTGCAACAGAAGCGAAAAATAATATGTGGGAATGGAATATAGTAACTAGGCTTTAATTAGAAGTGGATTCTGAAATGATTTTTTGTACAACCTGCCCCGGGTGTTCAAAAAGAAAAGCTGTCTTATCGACAGCTTTGATATTATACTCTTCTATCCGTTACTTTAATTGCATATATTGACTAACTTTGTTATTACATTGTTTTTTCTATCTAAGTTTTTCGTTACTCTAGGATTGCTGCTATATAGCTCACTTTAAGGGATTAAATATCATTCTAGATCTATGACATAAAATAAAGTCAAACCTTCTAAATTATGTTTCTTTAGTACCAGGTACTTTACAATGAGACTATATTGTATATTCAAGATGTCCACTCTCTAGTATTAAGCACTAAAATTTCCAAATTGAATCACACGGTGACAAATTCTTTGAATTAGCTTCGCTTCATGACTAACAACGACTATTCCCATGTTTCTTTTTTGGGCAATTTGAAGTACTGCCTGCCATATTTGCGCTTGTGTGATCGCATCCAACATGGTTGTCATTTCATCTGCAATAAGAAAGCGAGTGTTTGGTCCCAAAGCCCGCGCAACGCAGAATCGCTGCAACTCCCCACCGGATAACTCATTTGGCCAGCGCTCAAGCCATTCCTTCTTAATACCAAATAAATCCAGTAGCTCTTGATCAGGATTCCATCCTTCGTTAAGAGTTTTTTTCATCTTCCAACGAGGATTTACTGCTTTTTCTGGATGCTGAAAGATTAATTGAATAGGTTGATAGCCTACTTTTCGTAACGGTTCACAGCCAAACGTAATAGTTCCCTCAGCAGGCTGTTCGTAGCCAGCTAATATCCGGCAAAACGCTGTTTTCCCACATCCACTTGGTCCAGTAATCCCTACGATTTCACCTGGATGTAAAGTTAAATCGACCCCTTGAAATAGCCATGGTCCATTTTCATAACGAAATCCAATCCCTTTTGCCTCAATTTTCATGGATACACCTCACCAATCCACCCCTTAGTTCTCTCATTTCTGGCTGCTTTTCAAAACATTCTGTGGCTGCAATTGGACAACGAGGAGCGAATAAGCATCCCGTTGGTAATTCACTCAGTTGAGGCTGTGATCCTGGAATCGGAATAAAATCATTTTGGGGAAGGGCTCTCCACAACGCCTTCGTATAAGGATGTCTTAGCGCCTCGCCCTGGTTCGTAAAATTTGCTACTGGAGCAATTTCTACGGTCGTTCCGGCATAAAAAACTGCAATTTTGTCTGCAATTTGAAGAGCTGATTCGATATCATGAGTAATAAACATGACCGCACTCCCGTTGTCAGCAAACTCTCGGATATTTTGTAAAGCTTCTTTCATCACGACAGGATCGAGGCCTGGGGTAGGTTCATCTGCAATAATCACTTTCGCTCCGCTCACCATTGCGGTTGAGAGAAGTACCCTTCGCGCCATTCCGCCGGAAAGCTGAAACGGATACTGCGTTTCAGCTTCTTTTCTTAAGTGATAGCGTTCAAATACCTTACGCTGCACTGCGGTCGCATCTTCGCTTCCTCTGACAGATGTGCGTACTTGCTTTCCAACCCGCATCAGCGGATCCAGAAAGCTTACCGACTGAGGAACAATTGCGATTTCCTTCCCTCTTAACGCTTTTTGGCGAGCAGGGGTTAGAATCTCACCTTCATATTTAATCGTTCCACTTGTCCTTGCATTGCTCGGAAGAATTCCCAAAATGGCATGTGCCAGCAGACTTTTACCGGATCCACTTGCCCCAACAACAGCAAGGATCCTCCCTGCTTCTAATGTAATATTTAAACTTGAAATCACTTGATTATGAATCTGTTTAAATCCAGCTTTATATTGTTTAAACGAAACTGATAAATTCTCTACTTCAAGGATTGGCATTTAAAAACTCCTCTACTTTTAATCATTTGCTCTAGCTGGATCCATAAGCATTCTGATATTTTCTCCGATATGATCAAATGCCCTCACAATCAGCAGCAAACAAAGCCCAGGGAAAAAGGCAAGCCACCACATACCTGATGATAAGTATTTCATCGATTCTGACAGAATAATCCCAATTGCGGGTTCGTGAGGAGACATCCCTAAACCTAAAAATGTAATGGCTGCTTCATGTAAAATAACATGAGGAAACATGAGCATAAAACCAATTAAAAGTTGCGGTAAAACATGGGGGAGAATATGATGCATTGCAATCCACCATTTGGATTTCCCCATTTTCTGAGAAACTTGTACATATTCTGCAGAACGAACTTGCATCACCTCTGCTCGAATAACCCGAGCTAAGCTTGGCCAATGAGTCAACGCTAACCCAAACACAATACCTTTAAAACCTCCTCCTAAAGTAAAAGCAATTAGGATTAGAGTAACAAGATGTGGCACACTCAAAAAAAGATCAATGAGCCATGAGACAATAAGATCTGCCACTTTTCCCAATGTTGCTGCCATGCCTAGAAAAAGAGCAATTATCGTACTGCCAATCGCTCCAATCAAGCCAACCCAAATACTTAATGACAGCCCCATAACCGTTCGTGTAAACATATCTCTTCCTAACCAATCTGTCCCAAACAAATGATTGAAGGTTGGAGGAGCATTTCGATTTTGAAGATTGGTAGCTATTTTTCCTTCATCTACTAAAAAGCTTCCTAAAATCACTGCTACTATAAAAACAAAGGAAAGCAGAATTGAAATTAGAGTCCTGTGCCTTTTATTTAGAGGGAATTGTTTCGTAACTATATGATTCAAAGCGACCGCCCCCCCCTCATTCTCGGATCTACTATTCGGTATATGATATCTGCTATTAGATTTCCAACAAAAACAAATAGAGTACTAAAAATGACTAAGCCTAATAAAAGGGGAACATCTCCTCTTAATCCAGCCTCTACCGTTGCCTGCCCTAGCCCAGGATAAGAAAAGACTTGCTCAGCAAGCACAGCTCCACCAAATAATTCACTAAAAGCAGCGAATTGTAAGGTTATCGCTGGTAAGGCTACGTTTCGTAATCCATGTCTCCAAAATAGGACAAAACCTTGTTCACCCCTCGCCCTTGCGAATAAGACATAATCACTGGCCAGAACATCGATCAACTTCTGTCTCGTATGCATCGCAATATTTGCAACACCAACTATACTCAGTGTAAGTGCTGGGAGAATCAGATGCTTGATTTTATCCGCCAGTGTAACATCTTCTGCAAGGACCCCTGCTGGAACACCCATTCCAATTGGAAACCATTGTAACCATACAGCAAAGACGATAAGAATAAGAAGCCCCATCCAAAAAGTTGGAGTTGAGGCAAGTGTGAAGCAGTACCATTTGATTAAACGATCAATCCACGTACCCTTTTTCATTGCAGCAATAACGCCCATAAAAAATCCGATTATTCCAGATAAAATCCAAGCTGATAACATGAGAGCCAGGGAATTAATAAAACGTTCACTAATGATATCTGCCACTGGACGACGATAGATCATGGAAGTACCTAGATCGCCTCTTAACAGGGAAGAACCCCAATTAAAGAATTGCACGATTACTGGCTGATCAAGGCCCCAATATTTAGCAATCATTTCTCGCTGTTCCGGACCAACCTTCAACAGATCAGCACCGATATAAGCTTGAATCGGGTCAATCGGAGAATTTTTTATTAATAGAAAGGAAATGAAGCAGATGGCGACTAACAATGTCACCATTCTTACTGCTTTTAATAATAAGAATTTGCCAAGACTTTTTTCCACTGTTACTCCGTCCATTTCCATTCCGTAATGTTATCAGTCGCTGGCCAACCATGGCCATGCACATGGATTCGTTGTTCTCCAATATCTAATCCATCCTTCACTAAATATAAGTGATTAATGTTCACTAACCACGCCCAAGGAGCATCGCCTTTCGCACTTAAACCTGTTGTTCCATCCCATTGAGCTTTTTTCCAATATTCAATGGCTTCTTTTTCATTTGTAGCACGAAGAGCCTTTTCAAAATATTCATCAACTGTTTTATTTTCATAATAGCCAGTATTATAGTAGTCTACTCCTGCATATTCGCTGCTATATATATTGTACATTTCGTGTGGGTCATGGCTTCCCCAACCTAAAAGTACAGCATTTGAATGCATATTCTTTTCTATCTCATCCCAGCTTCCGCCCTCTAATTTAATATTGATACCTAGCGGCTTCATCATATCGGCAACCGCGATGGATAATGATTGTCTTACCGCATCATTCGCTAAATAATAAAGAGTAAATTCAGCCTTTAAAGATCCTTTTTCAAGAATTCCATCTCCGTCATTATCCTTCCAGCCTGCCTCTTCTAAAAGCTTCTGCGCCCCATCCATATCAGCATCTTGAATGACTGTATCAGGGTTCCACCACGGTAGACCATCTACAGAAGTATACGCAGGTGTTCCTTGACCTTCTAGTACTCCATCTACCAGTGCTTGGCGATCTACAGCTATATTAATCGCATGTCGAATAGCAGGATCAGCTGTCACATCATTTCCAATTAGATCTCCATCTTTGGTGAACTCACCAGATTTAACAAATGGGAAAACAATACCACGGTTATCGACTGTTTCAACGGATTCTAGTCTCATCCCTGGAACTGTCTGGTTGCTAAATGCTGCTGGGATGTATGCAAGATCAACTTCGCCTGCTTTAGCAGCAGCAAAAGATGCGTCTTCACTTAAAAATAAGAATGTGATCTTTTTAAAATACGGCTGCTTGTCATAGTATTCAGGATTAGCCTCTACAATAACCTGCTGCCCTTTGTCCCACTGTACCAATTGAAATGGCCCAGATCCTATAGGATTTTCCGCATAGTCTGCACCATAGGCATGTTTCGGAACAATCCCTGTTCCGATCAAGTTATTAACAAACGTGGATTGAGGCTCTTTTAATAGGAATGTTACTGTGTAATCATCGACTTTCTCAACTTTATCCAATACATTTAGATCTACTACTGAACCTGCATTAGCAGCCGTTTCAAAAGTAAATACGACATCATCTGCTGTTAATGGCTGTCCGTCTGAGAATTTTACATCATCTCTTAATTTTACTGTCCAAACTTTACCATCTTCACTCACTTCGTAGTCGGTTGCTAAATCATTTACAATATTAAGATTATCATCTCTTTTTAGTAGTGTACTTTGGAATAGCGGTGAACCATAGCGCCCCCACCCGGTCGTTGGATCGAATCCTGTTTCAGGCTCAGATCCAAAGGCTAACACAAGCTCATCCTTGTTTTTTTCGTTACTTTTACCATTCTCAGAACTTGATTCATTAGGCTTTGATTGGCTACAACCAGCTAGCACCAGTGAAAAAACAAAAATAGCTAATAAAATAATGCCAAACGATTTTCTTCTCAAATTATTCACCTCAAATTTTAATTTTGCATTCAAAAGCTTTCTTCCATATGTAAGGATGATCCCTATATGTTTTCAATCGGTGCAACTGTAAACTTGCCATACTGAACGCCCTTTAGACTAGTTAGTTTATTACTGAGTTGCTGGACTTCCTTCGCTTTTCCCTTTACGATAATGAGTTCAAGACAATTATTATGATCGAGATGAAAATGTGTAGTGGACATAATCAGATCATGCATATCATGTTGGGTTTTTGTCAGTTCTTCTAGTAAATTTCTTTTGTGATGGTCATAAAATAGTAGAATGCTCCCTGCAACTATTTGATCATCTTTTTCCCATGAATGTTGGATAAGCGCATCACGAACAAGATCTCGGATTGCTTCGGAGCGGTTTTCATACCCTTTTTGCTGAACTAAGCTGTCAAACTTTCGAAGTAAATGCCCCTCCATTGAGATCCCAAATCTTTTTAACATTGAATCTTCCATTATTTCCTCCTAGATTTTAATTGCAATACTTGTTGTTCAATGGTACATATCAGAAAATAAGTAATAAGTAACACGTTTTTCAACATTAGTAACACGAAAGTGCAGACTAATTTAACGTATTACCTTTAGCATTTCAATGGTTATATATTAATACCAAATGCGCAATTATACAATCTTTATGATGCCGTTATGAAAAAAATGAATCCAATTATAAAAATTACTTGGTTTTTATCACTATAAAAAGTTCGAGACTGAAGTATTACAGTCTCGAGCAAATGTAACACTAATTCACATAATAAAGGGATGGGATATCATGCGCCATTATGTTCAGATTTTGTTTTTTTGTAACCTAAGAGAGTTAAGTACGACTGATACTGAACTAAAAGCCATAACTGCCCCTGCGAGCCAAGGAGCTAAGAGGCCGAACATCGCAAACGGGATGCTAATGATATTATATAGAAATGCCCATACAAAGTTTTGCCTTATGTTGGTCATCGTAGCTTTACTAATCTTAATTGCATCCACAACCTTACCTAAATCACCTTTTATAACAGTAATATCACCAGATTCAATCGCAATATCAGAGCCTGTACCCATTGCGATGCCGACATCAGCGACTGTTAAGGCTGGTGCGTCATTAATCCCGTCCCCAACCATCACAACTTGTTTCCCTTCTTTCTGCATATTTTGGATGATTTCTACCTTTTTCTTTGGTGTAACAGTTGCTTGAACATTTTCAATTCCCGTCTTTTTTGCAATCGTCATGGCAGTCTTATTGTTGTCTCCTGTTAGCATCATGACTTGCATTCCTAGCTGTTTCAAACGAGTAATCGCTGCTTTTGATGATTGTTTGATTTCATCTGCAACAGCAATAATCCCAGAAAACCGAGAATGAATCGATACTACCATCACCGTCTTTCCTTCTTGTTCTAGTCTTGTAATCTCTCTTTCTATTCTCCGTGGTATGTAGTAATTATTTAAACCAAAATAACTTGGATTTGAAATCAACACTTTTTTCCCATGTACATTCCCCATGACCCCAAAACCTGGAATTGTAACTACTTGGTTTGCAATTGGAAGAGTTAATCCTCTTTTTTTCGCTTCATTAACAATTGCTTGTGCAACTGGGTGCCCAGAATCACCTTCAACGGCTCCTATTATCTCAAGAAACTCACGCTCACTCATATATTCAACAAACACGTCGGTTACTTCTGGTACTCCTTTTGTAATGGTTCCAGTTTTATCTAACACAATGACGTTACTTTTTCCTAGTACCTCAAGGTATTTTCCCTCTTTAAATAGAATACCTGCCTGGGCTGCTCGTCCACTCCCTACCATGACCGAAGTAGGAGTAGCCAGCCCAAGGGCACATGGACATGCTATTATCAATACAGCAATCATTTTTTCCAAGGCTTCACTTAAATCCCCTTGTTTAATCCACATATACCACAGAAAAAATGTAACGATTGAAACGAAAATAATAATTGGAACAAAAACCCCTGTCACTTTATCCGCTATGTGTTGAATCGGTGCTTTAGAGCTTTGGGCTTCCTCTACAATACGAATGATTTGTGACAAAGCAGAATCGGATTCCTTTTTCGTTACTCTTATTTTTAATGTTCCATTATGATTAATAGTCCCTGCAAACACATGATTTCCAACACCTTTTTCAACTGGTATACTTTCCCCAGTTAACAAAGACTCATCAATCATCGAGCTGCCTTCCATAACTTGTCCATCAATTGGTACCTTTTCACCAGATTTAACAATAACCACATTACCCGGTGAGAGTGTTTCAACTGGTGCTGGGTATTCCTTTCCGTCCAAAAGCAATGTAGCTGATCTCGTTTGCAATTGGTAAAGCTTCTTGATTGCCTCCGTTGTTCTCATTTTCGTTCTCGCTTCAAGTAATTTCCCCAACAAAATGAAAGTAATAATGAATGCACTTGTTTCATAAAACAATACGGTAGATTGTGGAGGTCCGGAAAAACCTAAATGAGTGAACGTTAAATAATGACTATAAAAGAAGGCTGCAGAAGTACTTAACACGACTAAAACATCCATATTAGCACTTCCACTTTTCAACGATTTCCAAGCCCTCTCATAAAATTGGAACCCTATAATGAATTGAATTGGAATGGTAATTGCAAATTGAAATAAGGGATTGATAAAAACTTCCGGTACTTTAACAAACGAAGCCCATTTAAAGTGGGAAAACATAGCCCAAGCCAAAGGAAAGGTAAGCAGGGCTGAAACAAAAAACTTCCACTTGAGAATCGTAATATCTCTACGTTTCTCAATCTCTGACTGAAGATTACTCTTCCGATCAATTTTTGCTTCAAATCCAATTTTATTTATTCTATTGATAATTTCATTGATGTTTGTCAGTGTATTTGTAAATGTAACACGACCCTTTTCCGTTGTTAAATTTACATGTACTTCCTCAACTCCTTCTATCTTTGACACTACTTTTTCGATTCTTGTCGCACACGCGGCACAATGCATTCCACTTATCTCTAAATGGTTTGTTTCTTTCATATGATAGGCTCACCTCATTTTTTCCCGTCAAATTAATATATTCTATTAAAATTGAGTTCTCTTTAGAACATAGAGTTGATAGATTTAAAAAAGCCGAACTTAGGAAATGAGTTGAAGTTCGACTTTTGATTATTCATATACCTTCTTTCTCCACCTGAGTGTTTGATGAAGCACTTTGAAGCCGAGTTGTTGCCGTTAATGAAATTTTGTGGATTCCCAGCATAATAAGTCCTGCGATTGCTTGATCATACTTCGTATTAAATGGAGGGGGAAGTATATTTAAGGAAAATGATTGAGAGGGAATGCAAAGATGAGCCGTTAATTGTGTCAGGAATGGGTTGTTTAATCCATCAATTAAGGCACTAAAAATGAATAATAAACAAGCTGGCATTAAAAGAACCCCACTTAGAACTGCAAATTGTTTTTTTGTCCTTTTATCGAATCGTTGCCTTGGATCAGGAGACACAATCGGCCACCACATACCAAATGACAAAATCAAAAGCACAAAAATATATCCATTGTGAAGAAAGGAATCTTGAGAAAAAGCTTTTAAAACCTCGGGCAAATGGTACATAAAGAATAATATTGCAAAAACAAATAACGCAATCCTTGGGAATAAAAACCACTTGGTTACTACGTTAACAATCGGAATTCCCCTTATCCTTTGAAACAAATTGCAAGGTGTCCCTAATAAAAGAATTGGTGGGACAATAAAGTATAAAATACTCATTTGGATCATGTGTAAACTGAAGGAAAGATGACTTATTGTTGTTAGAGGACTACCAATGGATACATATAACAAGACTAAACTAAAGATAAATAACAGTGGTTGTTTCTGATACAATTTTATTTCTGTAACACGATGTACGAACAACGAATAGATAACAGCAATTCCTATCAAACCTACTAACAATGGTGTATTCCACATTAATTGACCCTCAAGCAAGCCATCCGTAACCATGTTAATCCCCCTCTTAGAAGTGTGTCCCTTGATCCTTAAGTATCGTTCTTTATCAACCGTATATATTATGTTTGAATTTGTGATTTATAACAATATGTCACAAATCTTTCATACTATTGTAGTTTCTCCTTATTTATATCACGGAAAAAGATGTTAGAATATGTGTTGTAGATTGTTATTTCCAACAAATTGTTTCACAATCTAACAGAGAGGTGAGGAAGTGCTTCCGATTGAGAGACAAAGTAGAATTAGAAAATTGATCCAAACAAAAAAGACATTGAAAATTAGTGAGCTTAGTGAACAATTTAATGTCTCTGAAATGACGATTTATCGAGATATTAAGCCTTTAGTAGAAGAAGGTCTTATCTCTAAAACCTTTGGAGGAATTTCACTTGTTGAACAAGATAAACTTGTGTTACCCAATCAAAGCCAATGTGTTTACTGTCACAAACCAAACAATCCTAAATTGTCGTATCGATTAATCTTAGCTGATGACAAGATTGAAACGGCTTGTTGCGCTCACTGTGGACTCCTTCGACACCACCAACTGGGTGAAGATGTTTTACAAGCGATATGTCATGACTTTTTTATGAATACAACGATAAGCGCTCCTTTAACTTGGTTTGTTATGGACACCACCCTTAACATCGCTTGTTGTCAACCACAGGTACTAACGTTTGAAAACCGAGAGCATGCCGAAAAATTCGTTAAAGGCTTTGGTGGAGACATCTACGGATTACAGGATGCTATAGAAGTGATTTTTCAGAAAATGAAAGGTCTTTCAGGGTGCTGCAACAAACATCATTAAGGTATGCATTTCATGTAAGTAAAAGTTAGCATAAAAGTAGATGTATTGATTACTAATAAAAGGAGGAATGTATATGAAAAGAAAAACGGGAATGTTACTGTTTGTATTGATAACGGGCTTATTAGCTGCCTGTGGTAATGAAGACAAAAATGAAGAGAAGGATCAGATGTCCCAAGAATTAGTGCCACTTGAGGTTGAATTTATCGTACCTGAAAAAGCTGAAGCAGGTGAGAAAGTCCTACTGAAAGCAGTTGTTACATACGGAGAGGAAAAAGTAAAAGACGCTGATGAAGTTAAATTTGAATACTGGGAAACTGGTAATCAAGGAGATAGTACAATGGTCGAATCGACGAATAAGAACGATGGTACGTATATCGCTGAAGTAACATTTGACCATGATGGCGTTTATGAAATGTATGCCCACACAACTGCGAAGGATATGCACACTATGCCTAAAAAATCAATTACAGTCGGTGAAGGTGCTAACGCGGCTCATGAGGAAGAACAACATGAAAATGTAGAAGGTCATGACCATGGGCATAATGAAGGACTCAGTATGCATTTTATGAATCCAGAGGATATTAAAGCAAATCAGGAAATAGATTTAGCTGTACACCTACAACTTGATAATGAACCTCTGACGAATGCTAAAGTTCGATATGAAATTTATAAAGAAGGTTCAGAAAAACATGACTGGGTTGATACAAAAGAAGCTACTTCTGGTCAATACACTAGCTCTTATTCATTTAAACAAGATGGAACTCACACAATTGTAATCCATGTTGAAAATGATAACGGTCTGCACGAGCATGAGGAACATAAGGTTGAAGTAAGTAAATAAAGTCATTCAATAAAATTATCATTATGACTAGTTTGTATAGGAGGAAATTATTATGAAACGTATAATTACAGCTTTAACAACAATATTACTGGCATTGACTATTTCGAATAGCGTTTTCGCTCATTCACATTTGGAGGGATCGACTCCTGCAGATGGCGAGACTATAACGGAACCCATTACTGAAATTTCACTTGAGTTTGATGGAAAAATTGAACAGGGTAGCTTTATTGAGGTAACAACTACTTCCGGGCAAGATGTTGAACTTCAGGACATTATTATTGGTGAAGGTATATTAACAGGTACTGTTTCTGAACCCCTTGCAAATGATGATTATCAAGTAAACTGGAGTATTATGAGTGCTGATGGTCACCCATTAGAAGGTGAATTCTCATTTACAGTAAATGCGCCAGTTACAGAAACTGAAGAGGAAGTTGCAGAGGAACCTTCTGAAACACCGGAAAAAGTTGAAGATACAACAGGCGGAGAAAAACAGTCAACAGAAAGTCAAGAAGAAGCTTCATCCGATGAAGTGAAAGAAGAATCATCATTTACGACAGTCATTCTAATTGCTCTTGTAGTAATCATCTTAGTTGGTGGATTATTCCTTCTTACGAAAAAAAGGAAATAATAAATGGATCTATTAATTATTATTAGTCAGGCGCTATTATATTTATCCTTTTCAGTTTTAGTAGGAGGTTTCATCCTTTTACTTGTTCCAAACGAATATCGCCCTGATATCAAATTTCCAAAGCGTTTATTATTCATTTGTGCAATTATGCTTCCAGTTTACGCATTTGTTCCTGTGTTGGACATTGTTTTATTTCTTGCTCCACGTTTAGGTTTTCTTGATTCATTGAAAATTGTATTAACTACCTATACAGCTGGAACTGCATGGGATTTTACCCTTCTTGGTTCTCTACTATTAGTGTTTTTAATTGCCTTTACAAAATCTACTGAAAAGGTAAGTTTTGCTTATTTAGGTACATTTCTAACATTTGGGTCAATTTTAACGGTTGCTTGGTCAAGTCATGCTGGTGCACTTGACCAAAACATAGGAATCATTAGTGACTTTATTCATTTAGTCGCTGTAAGTATTTGGGTTGGGATTCTGTTAATAGTTGGTTGTTTTTCAACAAATCACAACAATTGGCTTACATTTTTAAGCTGGTTTTCATGGGTCGCCTTTGGGTGTTTAGTAGCTACGGCACTTAGTGGTCTATTTATGATGGATGTTATTATGGATGGATATATTGATTCATGGATGGTTTCATATGGACAAGGAATATTAGTAAAACATTTATTCTTACTGCCACTTCTTTTTTATGCATTGGTGAATGGTTTCATTGTGAAATATAAAATATCAAAAGATGCTACGTTCAACCCGATCCCTTGGATTCGTTTAGAAAGCTTTATTTTATTTGCAATTTTTACAATTACGGCTATCTATTCTCAACAACCACCACCTCATGGGAACTTTTTAACGAATGATGCAGTGTCACCATTATTTCGTCTATTTCATGATGATATCATTGATGCAGGCAATACTATATGAATATTGCCACCCAGTAGACCCTCCTTTGCCATGTTTTTATCCCATTAATGACAAGTTTTAGACCCACCTCTGCCAAACTGAGGACCACCCTCCTATATAATGGAATTGCACTATGCTGTGCAAATCTATTATATAGGAGGTTTTTTTGTGGTTAAATACCGAGAAATCCTTAGGCTACATGCCCAAGGAGTAAGTCAAAGGGGGATCGCTTCTAGTTGTGCCAACTCGAGAAATACAATTAGAGAGGTAGTTAAAAGGGCTCAAAAGTTAAATATTTCTTGGCCATTCGAGGAGGATATGACAGATAGCGATCTTCAAGAACTTCTGTTTCCAGAAAAGCATGAAGCATCTAATTTCAGGAGAAAACCAGATTGTGAACACATCCATAAGGAATTAGCTAAGCCGGGAGTGAACTTAGCTCTCCTGTGGGATGAGTATTGTTTAAGTTGTAGGGCGAGTGATGAAATCCCCTATAGCTATAGGCAGTTTTGCCGTTTCTATCATGATTACGCTAGGAAAACAAAAGCAACTATGCGTATTAAACGTAAGCCAGGCGAACAGCTGGAAGTGGATTGGGCTGGTCAAACTATGAGTCTAACAGATAATTTGACTGGCGAAGATATTCCTGTCTATATATTCGTCTCTGCCCTATCGTGTAGTCAGTACGCTTATGTAGAGGGTTTCTTATCTATGGACACCGAAAATTGGATTACAGCCCATATTCACGCCCTACAATTTTTTGGTGGTGTACCTCGGATTATTGTTCCTGATAATTTAAAGACTGGGGTAATCAAAGCCTCTCGATCTGAGCCTATCATTAATCCAACCTATCAAGAGATGGCTGAACATTATCAAACAACGATTATTCCAGCACGTGTACGTCATCCAAAGGATAAACCGAGTGCTGAAGGGGCAGTTGGAGATATATCAACTTGGATTATTGCTTCACTACGAAACCAGAAATTTTTCTCTCTGGCGGAACTAAATGAAGCTATTAAAGAAAAGCTTCAAGAATTTAATACAAAACCATTTCAAAAGAAAAAGGGGAACAGGCATACAGCCTTTACAGAAGAAGAAAAGTTTGCGCTAATGCCGTTGCCTGTTTCCCCGTACGAGATGGCCACTTGGCTAAAGGCGACCGTACAATATGATTATCACATAAATGTAGACAATATGTCTTATTCTGTTCCTTATGATTATATCCAACGTCGTGTAGATGTTCGTGTAACGAGAACCATTGTGGAGGTTTTTTATAAAAATTTTCGAATTGCATCCCATAAAAAACTCACTGGTAAACTCGGACAGTCAATTACTATTCCAGATCATATGCCAAAGGAACACAAACAATTTCTTGAATTCAATAAAGAGTATGTTTTGGATTGGGCAACCTCTGCAGGTGAAAGTACACTAGCCACGGTTAAGAGTATACTAGCTTCTTATAAAGTGGAAAAACAAGCCCTGAAATCCTGTCTTGGATTAATAAAACTGTCAGATAGGCATTCTATAGAGCGTGTTGAAAAAGCGTGTGAAAGAGCTCTATCTTATACTCCAAGACCTACACTTAAAAGTATACAAACGATATTAAAGACTGGACAAGATAAACTATCTGAATCGAAAGAAACAAAAGATCCAAAAAAGGAAAAGCAGACAAATGATTATGGATTCACTCGTGGATCCGAATATTATGGAGGTAAGAACAATGACAAATGAAAGCACATTAACTAAATTAAACGAAATGAGAATGTCTGCCATGGCAGAGATGTATGTAGAGCAGTTAAAAAACCCTGATTATCAAGACCTATCTTTTGAAGACCGTTTTGGAATACTTGTTGATTTGGAATGGACCCGCAGACAAAATAGTAAACTAGAACGATTGATTAAAAGTGCGGAATTGCGTGACACGCAGGCTTCTATTGAAGATATCGAATATCACCCAGATAGAAAGCTAGATAAGTCACAAATTCTTCGCCTAGCCTCTGGACAATATATTGAGGACCACCACAATATCATTCTTAAAGGGGCTTCAGGAAATGGAAAGACATATCTAGCTTGTGCATTTGGCATTGCAGCTTGTCGCCAATTCTACAAAGTTCAATATACTAGATTGCCAGATTTATTAGATGAACTCTCTATCGCAAGAGGAGAAGGTGTTTACCGCAAGGTAGTGAAAAAATATAAAAAAGTCGATTTACTCATCCTTGATGAATGGCTTCTTACACCATTAAGGGAAAGTGAAGCTAGGGATCTCTTGGAGATTGTAGAAGCTAGACACCAACAAGGTTCTACAATATTTTGTTCCCAATTTGACCCTAGAGGGTGGCATGAAAAGATTGGAGAAGGTACTCTAGCTGACGCAATTTTAGATCGCATTGTCCATGACTCTTATCAAATTTTGATAGATGGTGAAATATCCATGCGAGAGCGTCATGGATTAGGTGGACAAGCTTGATATGACTAATATAACGAGAGATGACCTAATGAAAATAGAGGATTATTATTATAAGACTGGATACAAGCACTGGTGCCGATTCCCTGAGGAACTAAAGACAAATCTATTAGATAACCATTCCCCCAGATCTGGACTGAGCAGGATATTTATAAGGGCTCAAGAAAAATAATTATGGGGTATTTCAATAAAAGGTTTAATTAAGGTTTTATTAAGAAAGGCCCTGCAGATATAAAATTGGCCCTGTAGGGCTTTTTCTAGGCAATGGTACTCTTTATGTCAGTAGTGGGTCATTTTTATGGCAGAGGTGGCTCAAAAAGATGGCAACACTGGAACTATCCCATGACAATATTCACCTTATTTTCCTTACAAAAAACTTTTATGTTTCAACATATAGTTTCTCCTAAAATACACAACAAAAATGTGTTATAACTTTTTTGGAAAAGTATGTACAGATTCTATAAGTAAAACATAACTCCTACAAAAAAATAAAAGACCTACCTCAATAAGAGATAGGGAAGTCCTCAATCTATTTTCACACTATTTTTAACTTCAAATTCTTTCAATGCTTCTACAATTATTTCTTCTTTCCCGTTTTTGTAACCCTTACCCCTTGATGACCCCATTTTGTAGGTAGTACAAACACATCAAATTCACCATTTGCCATCTCTGCTATCGTCAAATTGACTAATGACCTAAATTCCTGAATTGCTGTTAGTTCCTTAAAAAACATGATCATTGATGAAGAAATTATTATTAGTGGTTTTTATAATTTCAGCTATAGTGCGGAAATGAAAAATGAAGATAGTAATTATTTCAAAAGATAAAAAAACTGCTAAAGAATGGTCAGTAAGTTTAACGAAATGTGGAATGATAACATCAACTATATTCTTTATAAGCTAAAAGAAAATAAGAAATTCGCCTAAAAATAGAACATGTCTAATACTTCGATAAATTAAACTACAAAGGAAATGGTTCAATTAGTTAGAATCGTTGTCCTTTACTAACATTAAATATAAGTTGTTTAGATAATTAATGTTAAAATAAAAAGAACTATAGAAGGTTAGTTTCTACAGTTCTTACATATTTAAAGCATAGGTTTGCCGAAAGTTTTTTGAAGCATACTTTGCCAAAACGGCAAGATTATGGTTCAATCACACAAACTCAACTAGATATTTTAAGCATAATATTGTCACATCGTGTTTCAAGCATAAGGATGTAATAGTGACATTTTTATGCTTAAAGTAACATCGTATTTAACCACCAAGTATATGTATTTGGTGGAGACGGTGGGACGTGCTATTCCATGCTTTCGTCATGGCACTGACTATATCTTGAACCTGAAGAAGTTATCAGGTCCTCCGGCGTATTATGCGAAATATAATTTGTACCTAGTCAGGTAGGATTTCGCATCCTAGTACTACCATGATTCATGGCAGCCTATAAGTCGATACACGGCTGTTAGATTACTCTACATACCGCTCGGCATTGCCTTATCGCATCAAGTACGACTTAGGTTTCACCGATAAAGCCGGATTATCACTTATGTGTTACCACATAAGGCGACTAATTACTAATCGAACCCACGTCCAAAGATATTGGCACTTAAGCTTCTACGAGTGTAGTCGATATATTAGCATTTCGCTAACTTTTCAGCCTATCGACAGGCTTCCAAGCAGCTAGTCTGGTTGTTCTCTTCCTTCGTCCTCAGACGGCGAACTCCGGCGTAGCCCACTTAAAGTGAGTCCCTGACCCTACCACATGGGCGATGGAGGGAGGAACCGCTATAGACTGTTATTAAGCAGCTAAAGCGAAGTTGTTGTTTTCTTTGCCAGTTATAGGCGTTGACGTTTTAACGAGGCCGATCCCCTCGACTCGCAACTTAAGCTCAAACTACCCCTGTCGAATCCGTAGCGTCCCCATATGTCGAATGATAAGCGGCGAATCTCTTCGTCAGCTTGCTCGTTCAAATCCTCACGTATGTCTAATACGCTCCGGTTCTCACTCACTTCGCTTCCTTGACCTTCTTGCTTCTAATTCGCCAAACATTCTTAAATGATAATGATGAACTTAATCACCAGTTATCTGGGTGTTTCGGATGAAGTGTTTTTGCTTTCGTTGACTATTCAATTGTCAACCACATGTCTTATTATAGCACATGTACTTACAATTTCAATTGTAAGTTATTGTAAGTTACGTGAATCAAATACACATCTGTGGTGTATTGCGCCCAGATTTTTTTCGAGCACGCTCGAAAAATTATATTTAAAAAATCTGTGGCATCCGCCGGAGGCTAACTTTATTCAGTTATGCCGTAACTTTGATTATTCGTTAGACTTTTGATTCATCTATCAATAAATTAGAGTTTGTAAACTACTGCTGAATAAAGTTACATCTTTTGTCGTTCTCTGAAAGCACGTTCGATGTCACGTTTCGCTTCTTTTTTCTTCAGATCTTCACGTTTGTCGTACTTTTTCTTACCTTTACCAAGACCTAATAAAAGCTTTGCATACCCATTTTTTAAATAGATTTTAATTGGAACAAGCGCATAGCCTTCTTCCTTTGTAAGACCAATTAGTTTGTTAATCTCTTTTTTATGAAGTAGAAGCTTACGTGTACGCAGCGGTTCATGATTATATCGGTTACCTTGCTCATAAGGGCTAATATGCATGTTGTACAGGAATACTTCACCGTTATGAACACGGGCATATGAATCCTTCAAATTGGCTCTGCCATTTCGAAGAGACTTAATTTCTGTCCCTTGAAGAACAATTCCTGTTTCATAGGTTTCTTCAATAAAATAATCATGATTGGCTTTTTTGTTTTGTGCGATTACCTTGCCTGCACCTTTTGGCATATTGATTTCCCCCTTAACACGGTACCTTATATTTTAACAAAAATTGGACAACATCACAAGGCAAGGGCTCGACTCAATAACATAAAATAATTCATGGACCCACACCCCTGAGTCTGTTGCTTACTAATTGCCTTTTTAGCATAGAAATACATCCATGCCATGAATCCACCACCTATTAAATTAAACAAACACTATTCAAAAGCCCAGCATAAAAAAGCACTCCACACTTGTGGAGTACTTTAGGTTATCTTCTCTTCTTGCGTTTCTTATTTTTCTGAGAAGGTACATTATCAAAATTCTTCTTTTTCTTACGTGGTTTGCGAGTTGACCATTCGCCATCGTTATTACGGTCGCTCTTCTTGTCATCATTCGAACTAGATCGACCTCTTCTTTTTTCGGATTTAATAATCGTAGGTTGTTCCTTCGAAAACTTGCGACGGCTTCCTTTCATGCCGACAACCTCAAAGTCAACAGAACGCTCATCCTTATTTACGTTGATAACACGAACCGTAATTTCATCACCTATGCGGAATACATTCCCGGTCCGTTCTCCAATCATCGCGTAACTTCTTTCGTCATACCGGTAATAGTCATCTGTTAAATAACTTACGTGAACGAGTCCTTCAATTGTATTTGGAAGCTCAACAAACATTCCAAAGTTTGTAACAGAACTTATGATGCCATCGTATTCCTCACCGATTTTATCCATCATGTACTCTGCTTTTTTCATGCTATCTGTTTCACGTTCAGCTTCAACTGCACGACGTTCCATATTGGAGGAATGCTCAGCAATATCCGGAAGTTTTTCCTTCCATTTATCCTGAGTGGCATTGTCTAGCTTTCCTTGAATTAAATAGGTACGGATCAATCGATGAACGATTAAGTCTGGATAACGTCGAATTGGCGACGTGAAATGTGTATAAAAATCAGTTGATAATCCAAAGTGACCCACGCTTTCTGGATCGTATTTTGCTTGTTTCATTGAACGCAACATGACGGTTGAAACAACCATTTCCTCAGGTTTACCCTGAACTGCTTCAATGACTTCCTGTAATGCACGAGGATGAATTGAATTTCCAGCTCCTCTTACAAGATAGCCAAAGTTCGTAATGAATTCTAAGAAACGTCTTAACTTCTCTTCATTAGGATCCTCGTGAATTCGGTAAATAAACGGCACATTCATCCAATGGAAATGCTCAGCAACTGTTTCGTTTGCAAGTAGCATGAACTCTTCAATTAATCGTTCACCCACGGAACGCTCCCTTAAGACGACATCATATGGTGCGCCTTCTTCGTTCACAAGAACCTTTGCTTCTTTAAAATCAAAGTCAATCGCGCCACGTTTCATTCGTTTTTCACGAAGAATTGTAGCAAGTTGTTCCATATCTTCAAACATAGGAACGAGTGGCTCATAACGTGTTCTTAGTTCTTCGTCTTTGTCTACAAGAATGCTGTTTACATCCGAATACGTCATCCGTTCCGTCGTTTTAATAACACTTTGGAAAATATCATGTTTAACAACAGCACCGTTTTGGTCAACCTCCATCTCACATGATAATGTTAGACGATCAACCTTTGGATTTAATGAACAAATCCCATTGGATAAACGATGTGGAATCATCGGAATCACGCGATCGACAAGATAAATACTAGTTCCGCGGTCACTCGCTTCCTTATCAATAGGCGAACCTTCTGTTACATAATGGGTAACGTCAGCAATATGCACACCTAGCTTGTAATTGCCATTCTCAAGCTTTGTAACTGTTACAGCGTCATCTAAGTCTTTAGCATCGGCACCATCGATAGTAACTATAACTTCATTTCGTAAATCGCGTCGATCTTCGAGATCTTTTGGATCGATCGTATCTGGTGTATTGTTTGCCTGTTCTAATACATCCCTTGGAAATTCCTGTGGAAGGCCATGCTTATGAATAACCGAAAGAATATCGATTCCAGGGTCATTTTTATGACCTAAAATTTCAACTACTTCTCCTTCCGCACTCATTCTCCCTTCAGGATATGTGACAAGCTTGACGACAACCTTATGTCCCTCAATTGCACCATGTGATGCCTGCTTCGGAATGAAGATGTCATTGGCAATTTTTTTATCATCAGGAATAACGAATCCAAAGCTTTTACTTTCCGTATATGTACCTACAATTGTTTTCACGCCGCGTTCAATAATCCGAACAATGGTGCCTTCTTTGCGTTGACCAGAAGACTCCGTGCTTATTCGAACAAGAACGGTATCACCATGCATTGCATTCTTTAATTCATTTGGTGGAATAAATACATCATCCATTGTCTTATCTTCCGGCATCACAAATGCAAAACCTTTCGCATGCCCAGTAAGAGTTCCTCTAACAAGGTTCATTTTTTCCGGAAGACCGTAGCGATTACTTCGAGTTCGAACGACTAAGCCCTGTTCTTCCATTACCACAAGAGCTTTGACAAAGTCCTTAAAATCCTCCGAACCTTTAATTCCGAAAGCCTCCTCAAGTTCCTGAACAGTTAATGGCTTGTAGGCTTCTTCCTTCATAAAGTCCAATAATTGATTAATATGTTTTTGGATATCTTGTTCCATTTTTTTCCCTCCCGTTACCAATCTAACTGCTCTAAAAATGCATACACATCCTCATGCAGTTGGTCACGTTCTTTGTCTAGGGTAATGACATGTCCTGACTCTTCGTACCATTTAATCTTTTTAAAATCATTTTCAACTGCTTCATATATAATATTCGCACTATCAGGATTTATCATTTTGTCATGACGAGCCTGTGCAACAAAAGTAGGCGAATAAATCATATCGACATTATCCCGCACTTCTGCGATTAGGTTTTGCAATGCTTTTAACGTATTCATCGGGGTCTTCTTAAATTCTTCAATTTCTTGCTCGATTTGTTCAGGTGATTTCCCTTCAAATCGCTTATATTCCCGTGCATACTCAACAACACCCTCATACATGACCTCTTCGCTTTTTAGATACATAGGCGCACACATCGTCACTATCCCTTTTATAGGTACAGTGTATCCCAATTTTAACGAAAATACCCCACCAAGTGACAATCCTGCAACAGCAATATTTTCGTAGCCTTTGTCTTTTAAAAGCTGATAGCCATTCATGACGTCTTTCCACCAATCCTCGGGACCGGTATGGACTAATTCTTCCGGTGGAACACCATGTCCTTTGTATATGGGTGCATGACAGGTATAGCCTCTATTTTCAAGGAAACGGCCGAGCATTCGAACATCTGCCGAATTTCCTGTAAAACCATGTAGTAATAAAACAGCCTTTTCTCCACCTTCAAATAGGAAAGGTTGAGGTAGTTTGATCTTCATTATGTATAACTCCTTTATGATGGTATTCAAAAATTCGCCAAATGATAAGCTGCGAATCTCTGCAAGATTTTAACCAAAGATGGAACGAGTACCTTGTATATGTGCTTGCGTCTACTCGTTCATTCTAGAATGTAAATTCCTCAGCACAAGGCTGCATGGAAGAATATTCTATGTAGTCGCCTCACTCCGGTCCTCAAGCAGCTAGTTCCTTGACCTTCTTGCTTCAGATTCGTCGAATTTTTGAATTATTATTTTTCGACATCCAATATGTTTATTTTGCGCATTTTTTCGGTATTCTACTATCGTACATGAAAGACCTTTTTATACGCAATAAAAAAGGCTAGACATCTACTGTCTAACCTACTTTTGAATAGTTTTATAGTTCAAGGTATGATACTGCAATTGTAAGAACAAAGAATAATACCGCTAAGACAACTGTAATTCGGTGTAAAACTGCGTCAAGTCCACGAGCCTTTTGCTTTCCGAATAACTGCTCAGCACCACCAGAGATAGCTCCAGATAGACCTGCGCTTTTACCGGATTGTAATAAGACCACTACGATCAACGCGATACATACGATTACTAATAATGTAACAAATACTCCATGCAACATATAAAACTACACCTCCTGAACGAGAACGCATATGACGTTAGTATAAATGTACCATAAAAATACAAAGTGGACAATACTGCATTTTCTGACTTTACATTTTTTTCAAACCTAATATATGGAACTACAATATGTCGTAGTTTTTTCCAAGGATTCACTTCATGATTTGGGCTGTTAACGTCCATATTAAGGTTGACTACCTTGAAAGGGATGATGATAAGTGATCAACTGGGATTTTGATGAAATGGTAAAAGAACAGAAAAAACACAAAACAATTTATTTAGGTGAGAATACACAGCAAGATAAGCAGAAGAAGCAGCAGCCGAAGAAAGAAAAGTAGTTAGAAGTCGTGCTCCATGTTTTGGGGAGATTCTTCATCTTTATTCGTGCTTAACGAGTGCGAATCTGGGGATTTTTAGGAAAATGCAGTCCTCTTTATGTTCTTTGCGGGTACGAATCTGGAAAGTTCTAGGAAACACTGATCCTCTTTATGTTCTTTGCGGGTTCGAGTCTGGAAGGTTCTAGGAAACACCGGTCCTCTTTATGTTCTTTGCGGGCACTAATCTGGAAAGTTCTAGGATAATCCATACCTCTTTACGCTCTCAGGGTTGTGTGTTTAACCGCGAAACCACAATTCAGCAAAAAAAAACGACAAGCCACTAAGCTTGTCGTTTTCCTTTTATAAGATTAACCTCTTAAGTTATAGAAAGATGCTAAGCCGTTGTATTGAGCTGTTTCACCAAGATTGTCTTCAATACGTAGCAATTGGTTGTATTTCGCAACACGGTCAGTACGTGATGGAGCACCAGTCTTGATTTGGCCAGCGTTTGTAGCAACTGCGATGTCAGCAATTGTGCTGTCTTCTGTTTCACCAGAACGGTGAGAGATAACTGCAGTGTAGCCTGCGCGTTTTGCCATTTCGATTGCATCAAATGTTTCTGTTAGTGTACCGATTTGGTTTACTTTGATAAGGATTGAGTTACCTACGCCTCTTTCAATACCTTCAGAAAGTTTCTTTGTATTTGTAACGAATAGATCGTCACCAACTAACTGAACTTTTTTACCTAGGCGCTCAGTTAGAAGCTTGTGACCTTCCCAGTCGTTTTCGTCTAAACCATCTTCAATTGAGATGATTGGGTATTTCGAAACAAGGTCTTCGTAGAATGCAACCATTTCTTCAGAAGAAAGAACTTTACCTTCTCCTTTAAGATGGTATTTACCGTCTTCTTTGTTGTAGAACTCAGAAGATGCTGCATCCATTGCAAGACGTACTTGCTCGCCTGGCTTGTATCCAGCTTTTTCAATTGCTTCTACGATTGTTTGTAGCGCTTCTTCGTTAGAACCTAGGTTAGGAGCGAATCCACCTTCATCACCTACAGCTGTGTTTAAGCCTTTTGCTTGTAAAACTGCTTTTAGGTTGTGGAAAATTTCTGCACCCATGCGAAGTGCTTCTTTGAAGCTTTCTGCACCAACAGGCATAACCATGAATTCTTGGATGTCAACGTTGTTATCCGCATGCTCTCCACCGTTGATGATGTTCATCATTGGTACTGGAAGAGTTTTTGAGTTGAATCCACCAAGGTATTGGTATAAAGGAATTTCAAGGAAGTCAGCTGCTGCACGAGCTGCTGCCATAGATACACCAAGAATGGCGTTTGCACCTAATTTACCTTTGTTTTCTGTGCCATCAAGCTCAATTAATGCACGGTCGATTGCAACTTGATCAGTTACGTCGAATCCGATAATTTCTGCAGCAATGATTTCATTAACATTGTTTACAGCAGTTTGTACACCTTTTCCAAGGTAACGGCTCTTGTCGCCATCACGAAGCTCAACTGCTTCATATTCACCAGTTGATGCACCACTTGGTACTAAAGCACGGCCGAATGCGCCGGACTCAGTATAAACTTCAACTTCAACTGTTGGATTCCCACGAGAATCTAATACTTCACGAGCGTATACATCTATGATAATTGACATAATAAAATCTCTCCTTTTCGATTAAAAAATAGTTTATTAGGTCGTTCTTTTAAAACTTAATCAGTTACCCTTATTTCTTAAGTAAGCTGTTTCCAGTCATTTCAGCTGATTTTTGTATACCTAGTAAGTCTAGCATGGTTGGTGCTAAGTCTCCTAGGATTCCGTCTTCTCGTAATCCTAAGCCTTCTTTTGTTACAATCACAGGTACTGGATTCGTAGTATGTGCTGTCATTGGATTGCCTTCAAGGGTCACAACTTCATCCGAGTTACCATGGTCTGCTGTAATGATGGCTGCTCCACCTTTTGCAATAATGGCATCAACCACTTCTCCTAAGCACTCATCTACTACTTCAATGGCTTTAATTGTAGGCTCAAGTAAGCCTGAGTGACCCACCATATCTGGGTTTGCAAAGTTTAAGATAATTGCGTCATGCTTATCATCTGCAATTTCTTGTAAAAGTGCATCCCTTACCTCATAAGCACTCATTTCTGGCTTAAGGTCATAAGTTGCCACTTTTGGTGAGTTAATTAAAATACGAGTTTCACCAGGGAATTCCTTTTCACGTCCACCACTCATAAAGAAAGTAACGTGAGGATATTTTTCAGTTTCCGCAATGCGAAGCTGTTTTAAACCATTTTGTGAAAGTACTTCCCCTAAAGTGTTATCGAGATTCGTTGGTTTGAATGCCACGTATCCATCTACACTTTCACTGAAGTGAGTTAAGCACACAAAGAATAGCTTGTTTGGATGCTTTGGTCCACGATCAAATGAACGGAAGTCTTCATTTGTAAACGTATTTGAAATTTGGATGGCACGGTCTGGTCTAAAGTTATAAAAGATCACAGCATCATTGTCTTGAATCGTTGCAACTGGTGAACCATCTTCTTTTACAATGACAGATGGTAGAACGAATTCATCGTAAATGCCATTTGCATAGGAATCATCGACAAGTTCAAATGCATTTTTATATGTTGGACCTTCTCCGTAAACCATTGAACGGTATGACTTTTCAACGCGCTCCCAACGTTTGTCACGGTCCATTGAATAATAACGGCCAGACAAGGTTGCGATTTCACCAACACCGTATTCTTTTATTTTTTCATCAAGCTGTTCTAGATAGATTCTCGCGGTTTGAGGACCCACGTCTCTTCCATCTAAAAAGCCATGAATATATACTTTTTCAACGCCTTCTGATGCAGCAAGTCGTAACAATGCAAATAGATGATCAATGTGACTATGTACACCGCCATCTGATAATAAACCGAATAGGTGGAGGGCAGTTCCATTTTCCTTTACATGTTTCATCGCATCAAGGAATGTTTCGTTTTGCTCAAATTCATGATCGCGAATCGCAACATTAACACGAGTTAAACTTTGGTAAACAACTCGGCCTGCACCGATATTTAAGTGTCCTACCTCTGAATTCCCCATTTGGCCTTCTGGTAAACCAACAGCCTCGCCACTTGCCTGTAAAGTAGCGTGTGGGTATTGGTTCCAAAAACGATCAAAATTTGGTTTGTTTGCTTGAGCAACTGCATTTCCTTTTACTTCATCGCGAAAAGCAAAACCATCTAAAATGATTAGTGCAACTGGAGATTTACTCATTACTTCTGCGCCTCCAAAAGCTTAACAAAAGAGGAAGCATCAAGACTAGCTCCACCAACTAGAGCACCATCAATATCTGGTTGTGCCATGTATTCTTTAATGTTTTCTGGTTTAACACTTCCGCCGTATTGAATGCGAACAGCATCTGCTACATCAGCAGAGAATTGTTCAGCTACTACTTTACGGATATGTGCACAAACTTTGTTAGCATCTTCTGCTGAAGAAGATTTACCTGTTCCGATTGCCCAGATTGGTTCATAGGCAATGACAACTTCTTTCGCTTGTTCAGCTGTAAGACCTGCTAATGCCTTTTGAATTTGTGTTCCAACTAAGTCATTTGTTTGGCCTGCTTCACGTTGCTCTAATGTTTCACCACAGCATACGATTGGGACTAATCCATGAGCAAATGCTGCAAGTGTTTTTTGATTCACTGTCTCATCAGTTTCAGCGAACATTTCACGGCGCTCAGAGTGACCAAGGATGACATAGTCGACACCTAGATCCTTTAAAGCTACAGGGCTGATTTCTCCTGTAAATGCTCCGCTTTCTTCAAAGTGCATATTTTGCGCACCAATTTTAAGGTCATAGTTTCCTGCTTTTACGTTTGCAACTAGGCGCTCTAAAAATAGTGCTGGCGCACAAACAACAGAATCAACCTTTTCTGGTGATGGAATTAGACCATTAATTTCTTCTACAAAATGAACTGCTTCAGAAAGAACCTTATTCATTTTCCAGTTTCCTGCAATGATTGGCTTTCTCATGTTCACCATCCCTTTCGATTAGAAAAGTGCACGGCGCACAGCCTTAGGTAACAAGCATAAGACGAGCGCTGACAGAAGGTGTCTTTTTACCTTCCGAAGCGATTGGCTTAGACCCGAGAGCCGAAGCGCCTGGAACTAGACATTGAAAACTAGTTGCACTCATTTTTTTATTTATCGTTAAGTAATACGACTCCTGGAAGCTCTTTACCTTCCATGAATTCTAGTGAAGCTCCACCACCAGTTGAGATGTGGCTCATTTTATCAGCTAGGCCGAATTTCTCAACTGCTGCTGCAGAGTCACCGCCACCAATAATTGAGTATGTATTAGTAGCATCAGCTAGTGCTTGACCAACGGCTTTTGTTCCGTTAGCGAATGCATCTAATTCAAATACACCCATTGGTCCGTTCCAAATGACAAGTTTAGAGTTTAGGATAACATCTCTGTATAGTTCAGCTGTTTTTGGTCCAATATCAAGTGCTTCCCAATCGCTAGGAATCTCTTCGATTGAAACAATTTTAGTGTTAGCATCATTTGAAAAGTCGTCTGCAACTTTTACATCAACAGGCATATAGAAATTAACGCCTTTTTCTTTTGCTTTGTTCATGAATTGAGTAGCAAGATCAATCTTATCTTCCTCTAAAAGTGATTTACCGATTTCGTGACCTTGAGCTTTTACGAATGTATAAGCAAGTCCTCCACCAATGATTAAGTTATCTACTTTTTCTAGAAGGTTTTCGATAACACCAATTTTGTCCTTAACTTTCGCACCACCAATAATTGCAGTGAAAGGACGCTCTGGGTTAGAAAGTGCTTTACCTAATACTTCGATTTCTTTTTCCATTAAGAAACCTGCTACTGCTGGTATGTGTTCAGCAATCCCAGCTGTTGAAGCATGTGCACGGTGAGCGGCACCGAACGCGTCATTTACATACACATCAGCAAGTGATGCAAATTGTTTTGCTAGCTCTGGATCATTCTTTTCTTCTCCAGGGTAAAAACGAACGTTTTCAAGTAAAAGAACATCGCCTTCGTTCATCTCTGAGATGGTTTGTTCAACCTCTGGACCGTATGCTTCATTTGTTTTGCGAACTTCGATACCTAAATGTTCGCCTAAACGCTTAGCAACTGGATCTAAACGAAGCTCATCCACAGCTTTACCTTTCGGACGACCAAGGTGACTCGCTAAAATGACCTTTGCCCCTTCTTTACGAAGGTACTCAATTGTTGGTAATGCTGCACGAATACGAGTCTCATCAGTTACCTGACCATCTTGCATTGGAACGTTAAAATCAACTCGACAAAAAACTCGCTTGCCTTTTACATCCATATCTCTAACTGATTTCTTATTCACAGGGAAGGCCTCCGTTCTATGTAATGTTGGTAAAAAACATGTGCCCTAAGCACAAAGTATCCTAGCGGTAATTAGCATCTCATATAGACATCAAAAAGGGAAGGGAACATTCCCTTCCCTTCACGAGTTCTATTATAGTGGTTGTTGCTTTAGTTTAAAAGAACAATGTGTTTTACTAATTGACTAATATGACATACTAATCAAACGGTAACTTAATCAAATACGCCTCGGCGTATTTGCGCCCGATTTTTTTCGAGCACGCTCGAAAAGTTACCATTAAAAAATCGTGGCATCCGCCGGAGGCTTAATTTTATTCAGGAGGGGTACTCCTGCTGAATAAAATTATAGACCCTTTGATGCGATGTAATCTACAAGGTCAACTACACGGTGAGAGTAACCACTTTCGTTGTCATACCAAGAGATAACTTTTACCATGCTGCCTTCCATAACCATTGTTGAAAGAGCATCGATAGTTGAAGAATTTGAATTTCCGTTGTAGTCACTTGAAACAAGTGGCTCTTCACTGTAACCCATAATTCCGTTTAATTCATTTTCAGAAGCTTTGCGTAATGCAGCATTTACTTCCTCAACAGTTACGTCTTTTTCTAACTCAGCTACTAAGTCTACAAGAGACACGTTTGGAGTTGGAACACGCATTGCCCCACCGTTTAATTTACCCTTTAATTCAGGTAATACTAGAGAAACAGCTTTTGCAGCACCAGTAGATGTTGGGATAATGTTTTCAGCTGCTGCACGAGCACGACGGTAGTCCTTATGTGGTAAGTCAAGGATTTGTTGGTCATTTGTGTAAGAGTGAACAGTTGTCATCATACCACGCTTAATTCCAAAGTTTTCATTTAGAACTTTAGCAAATGGAGCTAAACAGTTTGTTGTACAAGAAGCATTAGAAATTACGTCATGGCTTGCTGCATCGTACTTATCTTCGTTAACACCCATAACGATAGTAATATCTTCATCAGTTGCAGGAGCAGAAATGATAACTTTCTTTGCACCAGCTTCAATATGTTTTGCTGCATCAGAACGCTTAGTGAAACGACCAGTTGATTCAATAACTACCTCAACTCCAAGGTTTCCCCAACCAAGTTGAGCTGGGTCGCGCTCAGCTTTAACTAAGATCTCTTTTCCATTAACAACAAGGTTGTTTCCATTAACAGATACTTCTGCATTAAGAACACCGTGAACTGTATCATACTTTAATAGATGTGCTAACATATTTGCATCTGTTAAATCGTTTACTGCTACTACTTCAACATTTGGATTTTTTAGAGCCGCACGTAATACGTTACGACCAATACGTCCAAAACCATTAATACCAACTTTTACTGCCATTTTTGATTTCCTCCTTTTGTATGTGAAACCTAAAAAAATATTATTTAAGAGGTTGATTTACCCCTTTATTAACTCTTTAGCTGCACCTTCATCTGTTATTAACAGTGTCTCAGGCGCCTGCTTTAAGTACGCTTGAATGGCTGTTGCCTTCGAAGCTCCACCAGCTACGGCAATCACATCGTGAATTGCGTTCAGACCTTCTAGCTGGATGCCAATTGTTTGAACCCGATGGACCACTTTCCCATCTTCGTCAAAATAATACCCAAAAGCCTCTGCGACTGCATGAGATTCAATGATTTTTTTCATGTCCTCTTCATCTGTTTTACGCCGCTTAGCCATTGTAATAGCGTCTCCTATTCCGTGAACGACCATACTTGACGATTTAATCAAATTCAGGACATCCCGAATCGATGGTTCGGCCACAAAGGATTGATACGCTTCATTGCTCACAACATCAGGTACATGGAGGAGACGGTAATCACCAGAAGCTTTTTCGGCCATCTTTGCGCAAATGGTATTTGCTTGATTTTCTACTCGTTCTCCTAGTCCACCTCTTGCTGGAACAAATAATATACTTCGCCCTTTCGAATCTGGGGTCATCATTTCTGCGACCTCAACGAGGGTTGTACCACCAGTAACTGCGACGATATTTTCTCCAGAAAGCCTTTGTTTTATTCTTGAAACGCAAGCTCTCCCCATTTCTTTTTTCACCCAAGGAGTTGTGTCACTATCGCCAGAAACGACAATTACACCTTTTATCTTTAACTTTTCCTTAAGCTGTGATTCTAAAACCCGTAAACCTAAAACTTCCTTCATGACATCCTCAAGGTCCTTTAATAGTTCAGCACCCTCACTTGTTAAGCTCATTCCAGCCGTACTAAAGTCAACAAGGTTTTGTTCTTTTAAAAATTGAACTTCACCACGGAGGACACGTTCGCTATGACCAAGACTCGTAGAAAGATTCCTTCTTCCAATCGGCTGCATAAGTCGTATGTATTTGAGGATCTCATGGCGTTTCTGCATAACCTCTAGTAAATCAGGTAATAATTTTTGTTGTACCTCAATAATCGAACTCATTTATTCATTTCCCCTTTTTACTATAAGGGACTGTTTTTGTCCCGCTGTGACATATTATGTCCCGCTTACAGTAAAAAAAAACAACTCGTTAAATCAAATACGCCTTGGCGTATTTGCGCCCAGATTTTTTCGTGCTTGCTCGAAAAATTTCCTTTGAAAATCTGTGGCATCCGCCGGAGGCATACTTTATTCAGTATTGAATAAAGTTTGTATATCGCCGTGTTACATTTTCTATAGTACCAGTACTTTTAAAAGAATGCAATAAATAAACTGCCTATTTTTTAGGCAGTCAGATTATTTTAAATATTTACTTAGATACTCTTGAATGACTTCTTTATGGATAATCCCATACTCCACTTCGTTTCCGTCAATTTCGATAACCGGAATCATGATTTGATATTTTTCAAGAAGTTCATCATCTTTATAAATATCAACCTCATTGAGTTCTAATGGAAATTCCTCACTTAATTCCTCGATAACCCGCCTCGCTTTTGTACAAAGGGAGCAATTATCTTTTGAATACATGGTGACTTGAATGCGTCTCAACTGTTACACTTCCAATCTACTTGCTGTATCTTTTTCGCTTCGATGAAGATGGTATATTTAATTGATCACGGTATTTTGCAATTGTTCTTCTGGACACAAGAATACCATGCTCCTCCTTAAGTATACTGACAATATCCTGGTCTGACAAAGGCTTTTGTTTATTTTCCTCATCAATCAACTCTTTTAAAACGTTCTTAACCTGAGTTGATGACGTGTCGGTTGAACCCGTTGTCTGGATGTTGCGACTAAAGAAATATTTCATTTCGAAGATACCAAATGGAGTTTGCACAAATTTATCTTTTACTGCACGGCTTACAGTTGATTCATGAATGTCTAAACTTTGTGCAACATCACTCATTATAAGCGGTTTTAGATGAGCTGGTCCTTTTAGAAAAAAGTCCAGTTGGCGATTGATGATTTCGTTCATGACATTTTGTAAGGTGAGTTTTCTCTGCTCCAAACTTCTCATAATCCATTGGCACTGGTCCACTTTTTCTTGAAGATAGGATTTAGTTTTTGAATCTTTTTCTTGTATGAAATGTTGGTAATACTGAAGATTCAACGAAACCTTTGGTAAATATGAATCGTGCATGTTCATGATGACAGCACCATTTTCAACTTGAATATCAAAGTCAGGAACAATATATTGTGCTTCTCCTCCATGAAAAGCTGCACCTGGTCTCGGCTGAAGAGTTTGGATAAAGTCAAAAATCTGTTGAATATCAAAGAGCTTTACATCAAGTTGCTTTGCGATTTCCTTCCAGGACTTTTCTGCGAATTCTTCAAAATAGTCCTGAATAATTGTTTCAGCAAGACTATTCCGCTTTGGCAATTTCCTGAGTTGTAGAAGTAGGCATTCCTGTAAGGACCTTGCCCCTACCCCAATCGGATCTAGACTTTGAATATAGTGAATTGCACTTTCGATGGTTTCTGTATCGGTATTAAGGTCCTTTGCAATCTCCTCCTCCGGAAAATACAGATAACCGTTGCTATCCAAAAGTTGAATTATATACTCCATCGTTCGCTTTTTTTCGGTGTTCACTTTCATATATGAAAGTTGTGTAAGCAAATGTTCATAAAGGGTTGTTTCTTTTTTTCCAATATAGTCAATCGGATTTGTATAGGATTCATTTTTGACCTTTGATTTCATTACTCTATTAAAATCCGTTTGTTTTACTTCTATTAGGGGATTTTCTAATGTTTGCTCTTCTAGAAATTTAGTCAGATCCAAAGAAGAGTATTGTAAAAGAGTTATAGCTTGAGTTAGCTCCTTTGTCATGACTAGCTTTAATGATTGCTGTTGAAAAAGTCCAGTTTGCATATTCACTCTCGTTTTCCCCCTTCCCCTGAGTTGTATTAAAATGGAAGCGTTTACTTTTCTTATTGTAATGAACAACCTCATTTTATCGAAGAGGTTCTATCGCTAATTTTAGCTTACTTCTATGGTATCGAAAAAGTTAAATTTTAGCACGCATTTTTATGCATTTTTTGAAAGAATCTACTTTAAAGAGGTGATTTGAATTGAAAAAAAATGAGATTATGTATACCGGCCCGGTGACGGGGACTTTGGATGAAGCAAAAAAAGCGAAAAACAACGAAGAGTTCGCAACTGAATTTGATCCCATTCAAACAATGTGGGCTGTGAACCCAGTTGACGAGGATGTGTACGAAGGAACATTAGGGTATAAGGATAATTAGCGATTTGGAGATGGAACTTTGGCGACGTGATGGGCGGGGGATATCTATGCCAACGTAGTCTGATTGTTTGCTGAAGAGGGTATGATTCGCGTTTACATTACCTTTTAGGTTGATTTCTGACTTGTAAGGGTACGATTAGCACGTTTGTGTTCCCTTTTGGCTCGATTTCCGGCTCGTAAGGGTACGATTCATGCGTTTGTGTCCCCCCTCAACTATTTTACGAAAAAAGGTACCAATACCATAATACGCAAAAAGGACCAGATTTTACTCTGGTCCTTTCTTCATTAGCGCCCTCGGCAGGATTCGAACCCACGATAAGAGAACCGGAATCTCTTGTGCTATCCACTACACTACGAGGGCATGTCTGAATAGAAACTGCACTCATCATTATAGGCTAGAACGCATTTGATTGCAAGATGTATGTTTTAAAACACTCCGATTCGGTTATGATGGTATACGTATGAAATTTAGTTTTTTTCACATCGATAAAGGTATGTCATAAATGTTTGTAGAATAAGATAAGTTAGTAAAGCGAATTGTTTGACCTTTACTGACCTTAATTGTATGATGGAAATACATAGTAGTAAAGTTTTTAATTTGTTTTGAAGGAGGAAGTTAAATGAATTTAATCCCTACAGTTATTGAGCAAACAAACCGTGGAGAACGCGCCTATGATATTTACTCACGTTTATTAAAAGACCGTATTATCATGCTTGGAAGTGCCATTGATGATAATGTGGCTAACTCAATTGTGTCTCAGTTATTGTTCTTAGCAGCTGAGGATCCTGAAAAAGATATTTCTTTATACATTAACAGCCCTGGTGGTTCGATTACAGCTGGTATGGCTATTTATGACACAATGCAGTTCATTAAGCCAAAGGTTTCTACAATCTGTATTGGTATGGCTGCTTCTATGGGTGCTTTCTTACTTGCTGCTGGTGAAAAAGGCAAGCGTTTTGCGCTTCCTAACAGTGAAGTTATGATTCACCAACCACTTGGTGGAGCACAAGGGCAAGCAACTGAAATCGAAATTGCGGCTAAGCGTATCTTATTCCTACGCGATAAGCTAAACAAAATTTTAGCTGAGCGTACTGGTCAACCACTAGAAATTATTGAAAAAGACACTGACCGCGATAACTTCATGACTGCTGAAAAAGCAATGGAATACGGATTAATCGACAAGGTTATGTTCCCACAAGACAATAAATAAGAAATAATAAAAATCCTCTCACATCTAATCGTGAGAGGATTTTTTTATGCTTCTTTTTGAACAAATTCAGTTAATGCTTCAACCGCTGCTTCTTCATCATTTCCATCAGCAATTAATGTAACTGTTGTACCGCTGCCAACTGCTAAGCTCATTAGACCCATGATACTTTTTGCATTTACCTTTTTTCCATCTTTCTCTAAAAAGATATCTGCAGAAAATTTATTTGCTTCCTGAACAAACATCGCTGCAGGACGTGCTTGTAACCCCGTTCTTAAAGCAACCTCAACTTGTCTTTCCACCATTCGTTTCTTCCTCCTCAAATTTTTCTGTACATTCTTAAGTTGTGTTTTTTTTTAGTATTTCCTATTAATACGTAGGTTGAGCTCTAAAGGTTTCATATTTTATTTAAAAATGATAACGCTTTATTTTTCTCCAAGTGAGCAATGTGCTCACTTTATAGATTGGCCCGCTCGTAGCTTATCAGCAATTTCATCGATTTTTCGAAGTCGGTGATTAATGCCCGACTTACTAATCTGGCCTGATGTTACCATTTCGCCTAACTCTTTAAGTGTGACATCCTGATAGGCGACGCGAAGCTCCGCAATTTCTCTTAATTTATCGGGTAGAATGCCTAGTCCGACTGTTTCTTCAATGTATCGAATGTTTTCCACCTGACGAATCGATGCCCCAATAGTTTTATTAAGGTTAGCTGTTTCACAATTGACGAGGCGGTTCACCGAATTTCTCATGTCACGGACAATTCGAACATCCTCGAAACGAAGCAATGCCTGATGCGCACCAATGACATTTAGGAACTCTGTGATTTTTTCTGCTTCTTTTAAGTAGGTGATGAAACCTTTTTTTCGTTCTAACGTTTTAGCGTTGAGATCAAAAACGTTCATCAATTCACAAAGTGAGTCATTGTGTTCTTTATATAATGAAAAAATCTCAAGATGGTACGAGGATGTTTCTGGGTTATTAACAGAGCCACCTGCTAAAAAAGCTCCGCGTAAATAGGAGCGTTTGCAGCACTTCTTCGCTACTAATTCCGAAGAAATTTCCTGCCTTAATGAAAAGCCTTCAAAAATCTTCAAGTCTTCTAATATTTCCTTTGCATCCTCAATAAGGCGAACAAGATATACATTGTTCTTCTTAAGTCTCATTTTCTTTCGAACAAGGAGCTCTACTCCTACATTATAGCATTTTTTCAGAAGTGTATAAATTCTTCTCGCAATCGCGGCGTTTTCCGTTTGGATGTCAACCACCATTTTTTGGTTAGAGAAGGAAAGTGCGCCATTCATTCGGATCAAAGCGGAAAGCTCGGCTTTTGCGCAGCAGTCTTTGATGTCTAAATTTGTAAGTTCTTTTTTCGTCTCTGATGCAAATGACACAGTTCCACCTCCCTTTTTTTAAAAGTGGGTGATTTACCCTCAATCACCCTTTTTATTTTTAATGAGCAAATCGTATAACAGGTTTGCTACTTTTGTAGTGTCGTGTCTGATAACTCCATTATCGTATGAAATAATTTTATCATGGATGATAGCTAAACCTAAAGCAGAAAGCCTTTCAGTGTCGTAAACTACAGGTTTTGCTAGCTCTTTTGCATATTTTTCTTTTATATTCTCAGGAATCTCTCCATTATTGACAAGAACAGTATCAATGAAATTGACGCCCATATGATCGTACAAAGCTTGAACATGGTCGCTAGCTGTAAAATTCAACGTTTCCCCAGCCTGTGTCATTACATTACATATATAAACTTTTTTTGCTTTCGATTTTAAAACCTCTTCACCGATTTTGGGTACAAGTAAATTCGGTAAAATACTGGTGTAGAGGCTACCAGGACCAATGATAATCATATCTGCCTGTTGTATTTTTTCAATCGATTCTTGTAGAGGTTCTACATCACTAGGTGTTAAAAATACACGCTTTATTTTTTTCCCCGAATATGGAATCTTGGATTCTCCTGAAACAACAGTACCATCCTCCATTTCGGCATGTAGAATGACGCTTTTATTTGCCGCCGGAAGGACCTTCCCTCTTACATTGAGGACTTTACTCATTTCACCAACTGCGTGAACAAAATCCCCGGTAATTGTAGTCATTGCCGCAAGAATCAAGTTCCCCAGGGAATGACCTGATAATCCATTCCCACCGGCAAACCGATGTTGAAATAAATCTTCAATTAGTGGCTCCACATCTGACAACGCAGCTAATACGTTTCGAATATCACCAGGCGGTGGGATATCCATCTCATCTCGAAGACGACCAGAAGATCCCCCGTCATCTGCAACCGTCACAATTGCCGTGATATCAACAGGTAGATATTTTAACCCTCGTAAAAGCACAGAAAGTCCTGTTCCCCCACCAACGATGACAATCTTTGGTTGTTTTGGCTCGGTCATTACTTTTTGTCCTTTCTCTTCTCAATATCGCGGTGAGAAACATGGGTCTGATATTCATCCTTGAAATGATTTGCGATATATTCGGCAAGCGTAACAGAACGATGCTGTCCACCTGTACAACCAATTCCAATAACAAGCTGACTTTTACCTTCCCGTTTGTATTGAGGAAGCATAAATGCAAGCAAGTCGGTTACCTTTTCAATAAACTTCTGTGTTTCGGTCCATTTTAATACATAACCTGAAACATCATCTTCAAGTCCAGTTTTCGGTCTCATCGTTTCGATATAGTGTGGATTTGGAAGAAAACGCACATCAAACACGAGGTCAGCGTCAATAGGAATACCATATTTAAAACCAAATGACATTACGTTGACTGTAAATGTAGGTCTTGATTCGGATGCAAATTGCTTTAAGATTTTCTCGCGTAATTCTCTTGGTTTTAACTCAGAAGTATCATAAATGTATTGTGCTCTTCCCTTAAGTTCATCAAGAATTTCGCGCTCTGCCTGTATCCCTTCCAATGGAGAACCAGTCGGAGCAAGAGGATGAGAACGTCTTGTTTCCTTATACCGAGTAACAAGAGTCGTATCCTTTGCGTCAAGGAATAAGATTTGCGGAGAAATCCATGAGACCTCTGAGAGCTCGTCAAGTGATGCAAAAAGGCTATCGAAAAACTCACGGCCACGTAAGTCCATGACGAGTGCAACTTTATTCATTTTTCCGCCAGATTCTTTCATCAACTCTAGAAACTTTGGAAGCAAAGTTGGGGGTAGGTTATCTACGCAAAAATACCCTAAATCTTCAAAACTTTGAATGGCAACCGTTTTTCCGGCACCTGACATTCCAGTTATTATTACTAATTGTATTTCACTTGTTGAACCAACACTCATTGTTTTGCCTCCCTAATATAAATGCGCCTTGGCATATTTGCACACAGATTTTCTATATCCACACGAGGGTTTACAAAGACGTTGTCACAGAATGTGGCGTTCTTAATGTCTTATGCTTGAAATTTTTCTCTAAAAAATCTGAGGCATCCGCCAGACGCACTAACTTTATGCAGTCTGTGCTTGAATCTCGACTGAATAAATTAGCTTGGATCTAATCGATAAGATAGTAATTGAAAATCGGGTGTATATGTAAATGTCCCATATATGACCCCAGAACCTTTAAGTACATAATCTAAAATATGATAATCACCTGGTGCCATCGGCAGATTGGGTATGTCCCCGATGTCTTGCCATTTCAGGATTCCCTCTTCAGATTCATCAACATTTTCCCCTTCAAAATCATTAGCTAAGAAAGAAAACATCATCCATTCAGAGGTTACCTTGTCACCTTCTTTAATGATAAATGTAAAAATCCCTTTAATATCTGGGTTCTTAAGATAAAGTCCAGTTTCCTCACGGTATTCACGGATACAAGAGTCACGGATTGACTCACCCGGTTCCATTTTTCCACCAGGGGCAACCCACCACCCGCGTCGTGGCTTTTGTAAAAGCAAGACTTTATTATCCTTGCGTACTAAGCAATTTGTTACTCTTTGCACTTTCTTTCACCCCAAGTCGGTCTCTTTTTAAATAGACCGTTTGTAAGCATTCATATTGATATTATTATACTATTTCTAACAGGTACTCACAACGAACAAGATTTTCATATTGTTTTTTTAAATTTAAGGTGTGTTTCCTAAAGGAGGTTGAATAGGAACGCGTCGACGTCCTGTGGTTGTCGACACTAGCACGTCCTGTGCGTCGAGAGTTCAAGGCGGCGCGAGCTCCCGAGTACCGGAACGAGGCAACTGCTTGAGTTAACATCATTGCAGCCTTGCGCTGAGGAATTAACCTGGAGAATAAACTATCAGACGCAAGCGCATGTCCTAGTAATTCACTATGTTCTCGGAGTAATATTTGCAGAAATTCGAAGTGTCATTTTCGGCCGACAAAAAAAGGGGGCACGGGGGATGTACCCGTGCCCAAAAAAAATCTATTTATAAAAAGGGGGTCAATTACTACTATTATCATACTCAAAATATATTTCATCCGTGTTACAGGAGAGTTAAAACAAAATTACGTTTTAAACGTGGTTATTTACATAAACGAAACATTAACCCGAAAGGAGTAGTTCCTTCACTTATTCGTAGTTCAAAAGCTTGAACCCTTCGCATATATTTCAATAAAAGCTTATTTACGAAGGAGGAATTGAATGAACGAAAAAGTAATGGTGCGACAGGAACTGATGGAACTTGATCAAAAACATTTTTTGCATCCAACCTCTCCGATTCAGCAACAGCAGGATTTAGGACCTGCCTTTATTTTCACAAAAGGAGAAGGTGTGTTTCTTGAGGATGTAAATGGAAAACGCGTACTCGATGGCATGTCGTCTTTATGGAATGTCAATATTGGACACGGTCGCAAAGAATTAGGGCAAGCAGCACAGGAGCAGATGAATAAGCTTGCATTTAGCTCTTGTTTTGCAACATTTAGCAATGAACCCGCAATCCGTTTGGCAACTAAACTTGCAGAAATATCACCAGGAAGTTTATCAACAACCTTTTTTACTTCTGGTGGCTCTGAAGCAAATGATACGGCATATAAATTAGCACGGCATTACTGGATACTCCGTGGAATACCTGGGAAAAAGAAAATCATCTCTCGTAATAGGTCTTATCATGGAGTTGCCATGGGATCGACAAGTGCAACAGGCCTAAAGCCTTTTCGAGATTTTACAAATTCATTAGCACCTGATTTTTATCATACGGATAATTTTTCTACTGAGGAATTGCGCCAGACGATTGAAACTGAAGGTCCAGATACAATTGCTGCATTTGTCGCTGAACCCGTGCAAGGGGCTGGCGGGGTCCATATCGCACCTGAAGGATATTTTAAAGAAGTGCGGAACATATGTGATGAATACAATATTTTATGGATTACAGATGAAGTGATTACAGGATTTGGACGGACAGGTGAATACTTTGGAGTGGACCACTATGGTGTTTCACCTGACATGATGTGTTTTGCCAAAGGTGTAACGAGTGGATATGCCCAGTTAGGTGGGGTCATACTATCCGAGGCTATTTTTGAGGATTTCAAGCAACTATCAACTGGGACACTTTTACATGGATATACGTACAGTGGTCATCCAATGGCATGTGCAGTCGCGTTGAAAAACATCGAAATCATTGAAGAAGAGGGATTAATCGAGAATTCTGCAAAAATGGGTGCCAAAATGCTTGATGGTTTTTCATGGATTCAAGGTGAAAGCAGTCTTGTCAGTCATGTCCGTGCACTCGGCCTCATGGGTGCTGTCGAAATCAATACACCACAGCATGTAAAAGGACCTCTTGCCCCCAAAATTGTGAATGAGGCCGCGAAAATCGGCTTAATCTGTAGATCCGTCGTATTTGATGGTTTGGATACACTCGTCTTCGCTCCCCCTCTCTGTATCAGAAAGGAAGAAGTCGAACTCATGATTGAAAAGCTACATCACGCGATTTTTAGGGTTGAACGAAGCGTGTAAGATAGAAATATGAATAACCGCCTATTCCTTTGCGGATTAGGCGGTTAATTTATGTTAAACAGTTATTCACATGTGTATAAGTATTTAATCAGATGGGATTGTCTTTTTGGCTTGTTTAGGTTTCTTCGTGATAATTTGATAATAATCCGTTCGGCGATCTTTTAGTGGGGTTTCGGTTCCAATGTTACGGTTTCGTCGAAGGCTTTCAAGGTCAACCTCTCCCACCACGATTGTTTCAATATTCGGGTTGCACTCTCCAACAATTCCATTGCTTGAGAACGTAAAATCAGATGGTGAAAAAATACCGGATTGTGCGTACTGTACATCCATATGTGGGACATGTGTAAGGTTACCGACCGCACCAGCAATTACCGTATATACTTGATTTTCAACAGCACGAGCTTGTGAACAATACCTCACTCTTAAATACCCCTGTTGATCTTCTGAGCTAAACGGGGTAAAAATAATTTGTGCCCCTTTATCCACAGCAATCCGAGCAAGCTCCGGAAATTGTATATCATAGCTTATCAGAATTGAGATTTTTCCACAGTCTGTGTCAAATACGTGGACACCATTCCCTGGTTGAACTCCCCACCATCTTCTCTCATCAGGTGTGATATGGAGCTTATATTGCTTATCGATTGTACCATCTCGTCTGAAAAGGTACGCAACATTATAAAGGCAATGATCCTCTTCCACAAAGTGCGAACCGCCTACGATATTAATATTATATGTTACGGCAAGTTTCGAAAAGAGATTAATATAGTCCTCCGTATATTCTGAAACTCTTTTGATTTGTTTACTCGGTACCTGCTCATCAATGAACGACAATAACTGCATGGTAAACGTTTCAGGGAACACAGCAAAGTCTGAGCGGAAGTTAGAACTCGCATCGATAAAATATTCACATTGTGTGGCAAAGTCTTCAAAGGATTTGATTTTTTTCATCATATATTGAATCACTGAAATTCTTACTGGGAGGGACCGATTGTAAATTCTCCTCGTTTTCTTAGGCAAGTAATCTGGATTATTCCATTCCATTAGAGTTGCATAGCCTAAAGAATCCCGATCCGATAAGTAATTGGCATTAACGCGCTTCAGGACAAACCCATTAATCATTTGAAAAGTAAGGGCTGGATCATAGATGTTCTGTTGGATGACCTGATCCACATATTCCCTAGCAGACATTTCATCCGCATATTTATGATAGTTTGAGATTCTTCCCCCAATAATGATACTTTCTAAGTTGAGTTCTTGAGTAAGTTTTTTTCTAGCCTCATAGAGTCGACGCCCGATTTTCATACGGCGATAATCCGGATGGACCATGACATCAATTCCATAAAGATTTTTCCCATGTGGGTCATGGTTGCGAATATAGGAGTTATCGCTAATCTCATCGAACGTATGCTTATCCTCATATTCATCAAAATCAACAATTAAGCTTGAGCAGGAGCCAATGATTTTCCCATCATATTCAACACAAAATTGACCTTCAGGAAAGATGGTAAGATGGCTTTCTAATTGATCCCGCTCCCATGGGTCCATATTGGGAAAACACACTTTTGAAAGCTCAATAATCTCTTCGATGTCCTCATGCCTAATATTTCGTAACACAATCCTCTTCTCAAATCTTGATAAATCAATCCTCGACACAAAAATCTCCCTTTCTGGGCATTCGATAAAATAAAAAGCAATATTCAAAATTCATCCCCGTTTATATCACTATATTATTGAGAAAGCGTATATATATCTGTTTGATTTTAGATGATCATTATAATTGATACATTTTGTATGCCATTTGATATCATCTCATTTTAATTCTTTACGGAATTGGGACAGGTATATCTTATCGAGGAGCGGTCTTGAGTGTGTATTTTGGATTTTGACATCTTTCTACTCATTAAGGGGCATAGCTGTCCGAATGAGTACGGTATTTGGACTGCTTTCTTAGTTTCATGCGCTGGTGGGTCCGAATGAGTGTAGTATTCGGACTGCTTTCTTAGTTTCATGCGCTGGTGGGTCCGAATGAGTGTAGTATTCAGACTGCTTTCTTAGTTTCATGCGCTGGTGGGTCCGAATGAGTGTAGTATTCGGACTGCTTTCTTAGTTTCATTGGAGTGTGAGTCCGAATATGTGTGGTATTCGGACTGCTTTCTTAGTTTCATGCATTAGTGTGTCCGAATTTGAGTTGTATTCGGACTGCTCTCTTAGTTTCATAGGAGTGTGAGTCCGAATATGTGTGGAATTCGGACTCCTTTCTTAGTTTCACAGGCTGGTGGGTCCGAATGAGTTTAGTATTCAGACTGCTTTCTTAGTTTCACAGGCCGGTGAGTCCGAATGAATGTAGTATTCGGACTGCTTTCTTAGTTTCATAGGAGTGTGAGTCCGAATATGTGTGGAATTCGGACTGCTTTCTTAGTTTCACAGGCTGGTGAGTCCGAATATGTGTGGGCTTCAGACTGCTTTCTTAGTTTCACAGGCTGGTGAGTCCGAATGAATGTTGTATTCAGTCTGCTCTCTTAGTTCCGTGCATTAGTGTGTCTGATTATGAGTGGTATTCGGACAGCTTTTATAATTTTTAGAGGCTACAGTGTCCGAATGTGCTCGGGATTCGGACTGCTTTCCTAATTTAATGCACGTCTTTGTCCGAATCCTCAGTTATTTATATCGTATGATAAGTTTGCCTAGCTTCCCGACCGCTTCTTCTCCCAATCCGCTCTTGTTAGTTTCATGTTGATGGAATCGATCCATTCTCCTTCAAACTCTAAGTCATCTTTGTCTACACTGTCAGTAATAAACCCCACTTTTTCATAAACTGTTTTGGCTCTTGGGTTAAAGTCAAAAACACTTAGAGTTAGTTGGTTAAGGTCAGTGTTTTGAAAAACATAATCAACCATAAGCTGAGTTGCTTCTGTTCCGAGTCCTTTGTCTCTGCCATTTGGACCAATCAGGATTCTAAAATTCATGCTATGTGTTTTTTCATCATATAAATTAACCACGACTTCTCCAACTAAGACTTGCTTCTCCTTATCAACAATAGCAAGATCCAATCGATCTTTCTGTTCATTTCTTGTTCTGTACCACAGAAGAGTTTTTTCTTTATCATATCCCGCTGTGCTACCCGTATATTTAAGGACAATAGGATCTTTTAAACATTCTTCTATATACGGGAAATCTTCATCCATGTTAAATGGTCTTAGAATTGTATTTTCTCCGAAGATTGTCGGTTTAACCTGTAAATCGATCATAAGATTTTTCCCACCCTTTAATTCGTCAAAAAAACACCTCCGATACGAAGGTGTTTCTACTTTATGCTTTGATTTTTTCCATTAATTCTTCGATATAGTGTTGAGCTGCTTGTGCCGCAATACTTCCATCACCTGTTGCAGTAACAATTTGACGAAGTTGCTTTTCACGGATGTCACCTGCTGCAAAGATGCCTGGTACTTTTGTTTCCATTTGCTCGTTTGTTTCGATATAACCGTTTTCGTTCGTAATACCTAGATTTTCGAATGGTTTTGATAGCGGAAGCATACCGACATAGATGAATACGCCGTCTGCGCCAAATTCTGTTTCCTCACCAGTCTTTGTATTTACAAGCGTTAAGGAACCAACCTTACCATCTTTTTCGTGTATTTCTTTAACTGTGTGATTCCAGATAAACTCCACTTTTTCGTTATCGAATGCACGTTGTTGAAGAATTTTTTGGGCACGAAGTTCGTCACGACGGTGGATGATTGTAACTTTAGAAGCGAAACGCGTTAAGTACACGCCTTCTTCTACAGCTGAGTCCCCCCCACCAACTACAACAAGCTCTCTGTTTTTAAAGAATGCTCCATCACACACGGCACAGTAAGAAACGCCTCGGCCACCAAGTTCTTGTTCACCTGGAACCCCAATTTTCTTATATTCCGCACCAGTTGCGATAATAATAGCACGTGCTTTATATTCTTTGCTGCCTGCAATGACAGTCTTGTATTCTTCACCGTTAATTATTTCTTTTATATCACCATACGCATATTCAGCACCGAATTTCTTCGCATGCTCGAACATTTTTGTGGATAATTCAGGTCCTAAAATATGATCAAATCCTGGGTAGTTTTCAACTTCTTCAGTGTTTGCCATTTGGCCACCAGGAATCCCGCGCTCAAGCATTAACGTTGATAAGTCTGCACGAGATGTATAAACGGCCGCGGTCATACCCGCTGGTCCAGCACCGATTATAATGACATCATAAATTTTTTCTTCAGTCATTTTTACGTCTCTCCTTACATCCTTTATAAAAGTGGATTTTATTGTTTTAGTATCTCCTACCCCTATCCTATAAAAACCTGACAAAATCCGCTATTAATATGCTCATTGTAAGAGTTCTTTAACAAATTTTACATACTTCATCACGGTTGCTTTTGAAATATTATATTTCTCAGCAACCTGTTTTTGGGTTATCGTACGTGACCCGTGGTTACGCCAAATGTATTCAGTTGCTGCAGCCCATGCTTGCCAGTTAGATACATTGAATTGACGCTTAACCGCTTCATCATAAATCATTAACCATGTTAAATAGAGTTCCTCATTTGCAGAGTCATCATGTTTATTTTTTGTAAATAAAGTGTCTGCAATATTGTATCCATCAATAATATAAGCCGGAATTTTTCCTATTTTTTTCTTTTTACTAAGGACATAGTTTGCAAATTCTTGTTCAAGGGTCGCATGGAATTGTATATGTTTAATATCTTTGCGGGCAAGAGAAGAATTTGTCTTACTTGCCAAAAATAAACCATATAGGCGTTCCTCAATAAAATCACCAGTTAACCAACGGTCCAATACATCACTAATGGATTTAGTACGGTCTGATTCCCATGGGGCTGAGCCCTTTTTACTTGGATTATCTTCAAGCACTCGCTTCCATGCATTTTGGGCAACATCATGGTGCTCTGTAAAATGAGCAGCGTGAGAAAGCCAATAATAGAAGGTTTCGTCCCCTTCAAACCCACTTCGTTGCAGACTTCGCAACCATTTATAAGCCAGATCATGTCTTCCGACCAACCCAAATGTTGCACCTAGCTTATAGCGGTGTTCGGAAAGGATCGGATGGATCAGCGCTAATCGTTTTGTTAGCTCTTTTACCTGCTGATTTTTTCGCTGATAATATAGAAATACCAATGAGTTGCAAAGTGCATGAAGATTGCCAGGGTTTTTACTCAAAACCTCATCAAGAATCTCTGATGCATTCTCAACATCACCAGAATAAAAATACGCAAGTGCTAAATTATTATAAGCAGACCAGAATTCCGGGTATTCGCGAATGATTTCCTTTAAAAGGGTCACTGCTTCGTCTAATCGTCCTGTTTCAAGGTAATCACGGGCTTGTTCTTGCATGACGATGAGTTCATCCTGTTGGTTAGCTGAATCTTCAAAGTCCACTTCCTCAAGGAGCAATAAATCAAGCAAATCCTCGGCATCCTCCGAAAAGTCGCCCTCTGGCTCACAATCTAAATAGGCTTGTGCATGTTTGCCTGCTTCTTGGAACAAACCTAGATGTGCATAATTATTGGCCATGAAATAATAGCACTCTGGCATATCGAAATTTGGATCTTCCATTATTTTTGTAAGATATTGATTAGATAGGACATAATCACCAATTTCTGTTAAGGCTACAGATAATTGGCATAAGAACATCGGCTCTTTCGGTTCAAGCTGAATCGCTCGTTTAAAATGTTTTATGGATTTATATATATCATGCTGGCGATACGCCTTTAGTCCTTTTTTAAAATAATATTCTCCCGTCTGGATAAACGGAATTACCTTTGAACTATGCTGACTTTCTTTTCTGTTTTGTTTTTCCATCGGGGTCCTCCATTAAAAGTACGTGTTCAAAAAGGAGGATAAAAAGGACCTCGTCGACAAAAACGCCACGTCCTGTGGAATTGTCGACACTAGCACATCCTGTGCGTCGAAATTTCTAGGCGGCGCAGCTTTGAGTAACGGAACGTATGCATTTTATACGTAAGTAACGGAAAAGCAAGCCAACAAAGAAATTCGATGTGTCATTTTTACCTGATTTTTTGAACATCAACTATAAATACTGCTTTTTAAACATATTTCCCAACGTAGTATAACATATATAATCCTTGACACATAGGGGTGCTTGGGTAAAAGGAAAAAACTTTTGGAGAAAGTTCGAGTGGTAATTTGTGGGTAATGTTAATAATGTGGACAACTTTCCACACTTCTTTGAATAAAGTACCGTGGCTGCTGGTTTGATTGGACATATGCACATCGAACTAATGCGAAATGTGGATAATGTGGATATCGTGGATATGTAGCTCACATTTCAGTAAGGTCTAGAATTGAAAAAGGTGCTTATCTGTGGATAAGCACCCTTTACATTCTTATCTTCTCTTTTGTAGTACGGACAATACTTCATCAAGTGGAAGCTTTTGTTCACGAAGTAAGACTAGCAAGTGATAAATTAAATCTGCTGCTTCCCACTTAAGTTCTTCATGATCCCGGTTTTTTGCTGCAATAATAACCTCTGAAGCTTCTTCACCGACTTTTTTCAGAATCTTATCTACTCCTTTATCAAATAGGTATGTAGTATAAGCTCCTTCTGGCATTTCTGCTTCACGCTTAGCAATTACTTCTTCAAGTTCATTAAGAATAGCGAAGCGGTCAGAGGACACTTCTTTTGATTCTCCTAGAACTGATTCATTGAAGCAAGAATAGCTTCCTGTGTGGCAAGCCGGACCAGCTGGCTCAACTAAAACAAGGAGGGCATCCTGGTCACAATCATACTTCATATCCACTATTTTTTGAGTATTACCTGAGGTTTCCCCTTTGTGCCAAAGCTCCTGGCGTGAACGGCTATAAAACCAAGTTTCACGTGTTTCAATGGATTTACGTAAAGATTCTTCATTCATATAAGCGAGTGTTAATACCTCTTTACTTACTGCATCCTGAACAATAGCTGGAGCAAGTCCTTTTTCGTCGAATTTAATGTCTGGTGTGTTCATCGGACATTGACCCCTTTCTCTTTTAAATAAGTCTTCACTTCTTTTACGGAAGTTTCTTTGTAGTGAAAAATACTTGCCGCTAATGCAGCGTCTGCCTTACCTTCTTTGAATGCTTGTACAAAATGTTCAGCATTTCCTGCGCCACCTGATGCGATAACAGGTACAGTAACTGCCTCACTCACTCGTTTTGTTAATTCAAGATTGAAGCCATCCTTGCTTCCGTCATCGTCCATACTAGTTAATAATATTTCACCAGCACCAAGCTTGATTGCTTCCTTCGCCCAAGAAACAACCTCCCACTCAGTTGCTTTACGTCCGCCATGAGTGTAAACTCTCCAGCTACTAAGTTTCTCATCGTATTTTGCGTCGATCGCAACAACAATACATTGAGAGCCAAAGAAGTCAGCGCCCTCCTTGATTAAGGCAGGGTTTGTCACGGCTGCCGTATTTAGTGAAACTTTGTCAGCACCGGCACGGAGGATTTTTTTCATATCCTCTAAGGAATTAATTCCTCCTCCAACTGTGAAAGGAATCGCAAGCTCTGCTGCCACTTTTTCGACAACCTCAACCATCGTTTTTCGACCTTCATGTGAGGCAGAAATATCAAGGAATACGAGTTCATCTGCACCTTCTGAATCATAGAATTTTGCAAGTTCAACAGGATCCCCTGCATCACGTAGACCAACAAATTGAATGCCTTTCACAACCCGACCATCTTTTACGTCCAAACATGGAATGATACGTTTTGTAATCATCACGCATTCACCTCTTCTAACGCCTCTTGCACGGTAAACTGATTGGTATAGATGGCTTTTCCAACGATTGCACCAGAAACACCTCGATCTGCTAACTTACTAAGAGCTTTTAAGTCTTCAATAGAGCTAACTCCACCAGAAGCAATGACTTGTTTTCCTGTAACAGAAGCAAGCGTTGCAACCGCATCAATGTTAGGACCGCTAAGCATGCCGTCTGTCGCGATATCTGTAAAAATGAATGTTTGTGCACCTGCTTTTGCGAGCTCAACACCTAAGTCAGTCGCTTTTACAGATGATGTATTTAACCAACCTTCAGTCGCTACATAACCGTCTTTTGCATCTATGCCTATCGCAATTTTTTCTTTGTATTTCTTAAGCATGTTTTTTACAAAATCAGGATTAGAGATGGCTGCACTTCCTAAAATGACGCGGTCAACACCATTATCAATATAATAAGCTACATCCTCTTCGGTTCGAATACCGCCACCGATTTGAACTTTTGCATCAAGTTTCTTGGCAACCTCAATCACGTATTGGTCATTCACACGTTTACCCGCTTTTGCTCCATCTAAATCGACCATGTGAATCCACTCAGCTCCCGCATCAGCGAAGGCTTTTGCCATATCAAACGGAGAATCACCATAGACGGTTTCTTTATTATAATCCCCTTGCAGCAATCGAACACATTTGCCACCGCGCATATCGATTGCCGGGTAAATTGTAAAAGTACTCATATTGTCACCTTCTTTTCCACAATCACAGCGTAGTTTTGGAGAATTTTTAATCCTAGCTCACTGCTTTTTTCAGGATGAAACTGGGTTCCAAACACATTACTTTTTCCAACAACAGCTGGAACTTCGACATCATACATGCTACTTGCAATTACATTTTCACTGTCAGTCTCTGCGAAGTAGGAATGAACGAAATAGACGTGCCCACCCTCGATGTCTTTTAATAGTGGAGATGGATTTTTGAGTTCAAGATCATTCCATCCCATATGGGGAACTTTATAGGTTTCACCATTCGCTGCTACGCCAGGTATTTTTGTAATTCTACCTTGTAAGAAACCAAAACCTTGGGTAAGTCCATTTTCTTCACTTTCTTCAAATAAAAGCTGCATTCCAAGACAGATTCCTAAGAGCGGAGTCCCTTTTGCAACGGACTCCTTTATGAAACCGACTAATCCTTTTTCATGTAAGATCCCCATTGCGTCCTTAAAGGACCCTACACCTGGTAAAATTAATCCTTCTGCTTTCGCAAGCTCATCTGGTGAACTTGAAATGAAATAATCATAGTTCATCCGTTCAAGCGCCTTAGAAACGCTGTATAAATTCCCCATGCCATAATCGATTATACCTATCATCTACAACATCCCTTTCGTTGACGGGACCCCCTTAACTCGTGGGTCAATCATCGTTGCTTCATCTAATGCACGACCAAACGCTTTAAAAATAGCTTCAATCATATGATGTGTATTGTGACCGTAGTGAACAATTACATGGAGATTGATTCTCGCCTCTAACGCAAGCTTCCATAAAAATTCATGAACAAGTTCTGTATCAAATGTGCCTACTCGAGTACTTGGGAAATCTGCCTTCAATTCGAAGTGTGGACGATTTCCTAAATCAATGACAACCTGCGCGAGAGCTTCATCCATTGGAACAAATGCATTTCCGTAGCGCTTGATGCCTTTTTTATCTCCAAGTGCTTCACGCAATGCCTGTCCTAAACAAATTCCAATGTCCTCAGTTGTATGGTGATCATCAATTTCTGTATCCCCATTTGCATCAACAGTTAAGTTGAATTTTCCATGTTGTGTAAAGAGATCTAGCATGTGGGACATAAATGGAACGCCAGTATCTAGCTTTGAAATGCCTTCCCCATCTACTGTAAAATCTAGTTTTATATCTGTTTCATTTGTCTTACGTTCAACCCTTGCTTGTCTTGTCATAATTACACCTACCGTTATCCACAATTTTATAATTGGTAATGAGTCCTTGATATTTTTGATATCTGTTGATTATTGTCCACATTATCCACACTATCCACAAACTAGATGTGAATTTTGTGAATTATTTTAATCGTTCCTCAACGGCTCTTGCGTGGGCTTCTAATCCCTCTAGTCTTGCAAAGGCAGCAATTTTTGGACCGTTTTCCTCAATGGCTTGTTTGCTATATGAAATAATGCTTGATTTTTTTGTAAAATCATCCACACTTAGAGGACTAGAAAATCGTGCTGTACCATTTGTCGGAAGGACGTGGTTTGGTCCAGCAAAATAGTCACCGACAGGCTCTGAACTATAACGTCCGATAAAAATAGCTCCTGCGTGCTTGATCTTTCCAACCTGCTCCATTGGTTCCTCTGTCACGATTTCGAGATGCTCTGGAGCAAGCTCGTTTACAACCTTGATTGCTTCATCTAGGTCACCTGTGACGTAAATTGCTCCAAAATCATTAATTGATGCTCTAGCAATCGCTTCTCGCGTAAGAAGGATTAACTGTCTTTCAACCTCTTCGGAAACTGCTTCTGCAAGCTGCATTGATGGTGTTACGAGAATGCTTGATGCTCGTTCATCATGCTCTGCTTGAGATAGTAAGTCTGCTGCTATTTCGTTTGGTAGAGCTGTTGCATCTGCCAGCACGACGATTTCACTAGGTCCAGCAATCATGTCGATATCTACATTTCCATATACCTCACGTTTTGCTAATGCAACAAAGATATTACCAGGACCGACGATTTTATCAACAGGCTTGATAGTTTCTGTTCCGAACGCCAACGCACCAACTGCTTGAGCACCACCAACCTTATAGATTTCTTTTACACCAAGTATGTCTGCAGCCACTAATACACCGGCTGGAATGGTGCCGTCTTTTCCAGGTGGTGAAACCATCACAATCCTCTCGACCCCAGCGACTTGTGCAGGAATGACATTCATTAAGACAGATGACGGGTAAGCAGCTTTCCCACCAGGAACATAGACACCAACTGCATCAAGTGGAGTAACCTTTTGACCGAGAATCGTCCCATTGTCCTTCATCGTCATCCATGACTGCTTTACCTGACGACTATGGTAATCACGGATATTTTCAGCCGCTTCTTTTATGATTAACACAAGATTCGCGTCTAATTTTTGATAAGCTTCTTGAAAATCCGAGTCGGTGACTTTTAATCCATCCAGTAAAACCCCATCAAATTTTTCAGTATAGTAACGAAGGGCTTTATCCCCGTCTTTTTCTACGTTTTCGAGAATTTCTAAGACTGCTTTTCTTTGTTCAACTGTCCCACTATCAATGGTCCGTTTCAGTGAAACAGTGCTGGTAACACGTTCAATTCTCATGGTGTGTCGGTCCTTTCTATTTAGATACTACTGCGATACCACAGATGATAGTCGCTCTACGATTTCATCGATTTGCTGATCCTTCAAGCGATAACTTACCGGATTTACAATAAGTCGTGAGGTGATGTCCGCAATATGTTCAAGCTCAACTAATCCATTTTCCTTCAATGTACGTCCTGTTGAGACGATATCGACAATTCGATCTGCAAGACCAATTAATGGTGCAAGTTCGATTGAACCGTTTAGTTTAATAATTTCAACCTGCTCCCCATTTTCACGAAAATAGCTAGATGCGATGTTTGGATATTTTGTTGCGATTTTAGGTGCGACACCTTTGATTTTGACATCTGGGAGTCCTGCAACGGCTAGATAGCATTTGCTGATTTGCAAATCGAGCACTTCATACACATCGCGCTCTTCCTCAAGCATGACATCTTTACCGGCAATACCAAGGTCTGCTACACCGTGCTCTACATATGTAGTTACATCCATTGGTTTTGCAAGCATGAAACGAAACGGCTCATCAGGAACATCGATAATTAACTTTCTGGAATCCTCGAATTCGGGAGGCAGATTATAACCTGCTTTTACTAAAAGTTGTGCCGCCTCTTCAAAAATTCGTCCTTTTGGCATTGCAATTGTTAATTTGTCACTCATTATGCCTCCTCCTTCCTTGTTGTTCCTAAGAAAAAGGTGTTTTTGGCAAATGCATTCGTACAAGCATCAACATCCTTGACTCCTGCTATATCTTGAAGGATAACCCGCTCACCCTTTTCTCTTTTACTCATCGCAAAACGGATTGCTTCTTCTCTCTGTTCAGCGCTAAAAATCACACAATGGATTTCTGGCTCTTCCTGTGGTAAATCAAGAGCTTCAAGAAGTCGGTCAACTCGGATACCAAAGCCAGTCGCTGGTGCAGGACGATCAAACTTTTCAAATAAATGATCGTAGCGTCCACCATTTCCTACTAAAAAGCCTACATTTTCAGCGTAAACCTCGAATAGAATTCCTGTGTAGTAGCTCATATGACTCACGAGATTGAAGTCAATTTTTATATGCTCAGTAACTCCAAATGCCTCTAGTTTTTTCCAGAGCATTTCAAGTTCGGCTGCTGCATTTTTTCCCTCTTCACATTCGACTAAATCTTTCGCTTTCTCAATTTTCGAATCATTTCCTCTCAATTGTAAGAGTGATAGTAATCGCTGTTTATCAATAGAAGAAAGCGGCAGTTTTTTCACATGCTCTCTGTAGCCAACGTAATTTTTTTCATATAAATAGCGCTGAAGGACATCCGCTCTTGCTTCATTTCCGACAATCTCCATAAACAATGCTTTTACATAACCAATATGGCCAATTGGCACTGTAAAATTAGTTAATCCTGCCTGCTTAAGAGATGTAATCATAAGCGATATAACCTCTGCATCAGCACTTGTTGTTGTATCGCCAATATACTCTACTCCGATTTGCTCAAATTCGGCTGGTCTTCCACCTTCATGTTGTTGCGCACGGAACACATTTGCGGAATATGCGATACGTTGTGGATATTCACCTTGATATAAACGAGATGCAGCAACTCGAGCAATTGGAGCTGTCATATCAGGTCTTAGCACAAGTGTGTGACCCTGTGAATCCAATAATTTAAATAGCTGACGGTCAAGGATCGCTGATGCCTCACCGATTGTTTCATAGTATTCAAGTGTTGGAGTTTCAATAAATTGATAACCCCAGCTTTCAATTTGAGACGACATTGCGTTGCGAATTTTCTTTTTTGCTTCATATAAAGCAGGCAATGTATCTCTCATTCCTAATGGTTTTTCAAACATAAACACGATTTTCGTCACCACCAAAGTTTGTATATGTTAACTTTCCCAATATTTTCTTAAAAAAATCATTTCACTTTAGTTCGCTAATATACTACCAAGATAAAGTATATGATACACCTATCCCTTACATGCGTCAACAAAAAAGTCAGAATTTAGGTGAATTATATTAGGTAGGATAGGGATTTGGTGCCCTTATGGAGAAAAAGTTATTAACTGTGGATTATGTGGATATTGTTGATAACTATAAAAGTAAGATTGTGAATTTTGTTGATATTGTGTATAAATGAACCGGGAATTTGTAAGCAAGAGAGAGGAAGAAAGGAGACAGATGTTGGAAATAGAAAATGAACAGATGAGGAAAAAGAGGAAAGAAGATGATTCAGCAGAAATACAGAAGGTAAAAGAGATATGTAAATGGTGTAAGTTTGGGCAATAAAAAAGGAACCAACCCTACTCAATGGTTTGATTCCTCTTTCTCTCGTTGCTCTCTTTGTTCTTTCGTATAGATCACTTGCATCGGGTTCCCGCCCACAAAGCTGCCTGCTGGGACATCTCTGTGGACCAATGTACCCGCTGATACAATTGCTCCATCGCCGATTTCCACACCCGGCAAAATCGTTGAATTAGCCCCAATCATTACCTCGTTGCCAATTTTAACGTCACCCAATCTGTATTCTTTAATCAAGTATTCATGGGCTAGTATTGTGGTATTAAAGCCAATGACGGTGTTGCTTCCAACACTGATTTTCTCAGGAAACATTGTATCCGGTACTACCATCAGTGCAAATGCTGTTTTTTCCCCTACCTTCATTTTTAAAAAAGTGCGATATAGCCAATTTTTCACGCCAAGAAATGGCGTATAGCGCGCGATCTGTATGACGATAAAGTTTTTAACAACCTTCCAAAAGGATACGGTCTTATAAATTTGCCAAAGTGAATTGGGTCCTGAAACAAAATATCGTGTGGTTCGTCGTTTCACAATTTTTTCATCCTTTAACAATCAAATGCGCCTTGGCGTATTTGCGCCCGATTTTTTTCGAGCTTGCTCGAAAAATCACCTCTGAAAAATCGTGGCATCCGCCTGAGGCTTTAACTTTATTCAGCCATGGTTTGTACCCTCAACTGAATTGTAAACTCCTTTATATTTATCCCACTAAAGAAGTAGGTTACTCCTGAATAAAGTTAAACTAAATCCAGTAAGTCACTCATGTTTTCAAGCATATAATCAGGGTTGTATTCCAATAAGAAGTCTTTTCCTTTATGAGACCAGGCAACTCCAGCAGTCTTTGTGCCAGCATTTCTACCAGCTACAATATCCTGATAATTGTCGCCAACCATAATGGCTTCTTCCGGTGTTGAATTTAACATTTTCAATGCTAACAGCACTGGTTCAGGATCTGGTTTTGGATTAGTCACATCATCCAATGTCACCACGACATCAAAGAATTGATCTAGCTGTGTTAGTTGTAATCCCATGTTAACCGTTTTTCGAACTTTTGTTGTAACAACTCCAATTTTATAACCTTTATCTTTAAGAGTCTTAATGGTGTCAAATACCCCTGGGAATTCGGTAACTAGTTCATCATGTTTTTCATGATTAAATTTTCGATATTCAGCAATCATTTCTTCTGCACGATCCGGGTCTACAGATGAAAAAGATTCATGTAAAGTAGGACCATTGAACGGCAAAATATCCTCTCTGCTATAGTTGCGATCTGGAAAGTATTTTCCAAAGGTGTGTAAAAAGGATTGCAAGATCAGTTCATTCGTATCGATTAACGTTCCATCTAAATCAAAGAGTAGTGTATTAATTGCCATAAATAACTTCCTTTCTATTATTTTGCTCGACGCGTTTCCAAATAAAAGCGATAACCATTGTTAGTATAATTGCAGTAATGAGTCGGATTAACAATAGCGGTAAAACCGGAATGCCTAAGGGGATAAAGATAAGCGTATCCTCCACAACAGCGTGACAGGATACTAAGAAAATTAATGCTAAGGTTACATCTTTCTTACTTACATTATCCTCTTTTACCGCCTGAATCATTACACCTGCTCCTAACGCTAGACCGAACAAAATACCTACAGCCAAGGTTGTTGATGTATTTTCCTTCATTCCGAGTGCCTTTGTGACAGGCGTCATCCACTTTGAAAATACATCCAACCATTTTAAATCCTTTAATATTTGAATAACAACCATCAATGGAATGACAATAAGAGCCAATTGCAGAATCCCAAATGTAGCTTTTTCAATACCATTTAAAACAATAGCACCCCAGCCTGAAATTTGTTCATCAGTCGTAGAAACTAGTCCATATTTTGCTAGCTCACTTCCACCTTTCCAAACTAGATTAATGACAAAGGCAGAAATGAATGCGAGTCCCAGTCTAACTGTTACAATCACCCAAATCTTCATACCTACTTTTGCAGCAACAGTCGATTCGATAATCATATTATGCGAGAATGATAGCATGACAGCTAAAATAAACACTTCTTTTACGGTCAAATCTAGTGTTAAGATCGCTCCAATCCCTGCATAAAGGTTTAAAAAGTTACCTAATACAAGTGGTATTGCGGCATCACCTGACAGACCAAACCAGCCCATGATTGGGGCAATCCACTTAATCACCCAATCTAGCACCGGTGTATATTGCAACATCGTGACAAGTAGGGTAACAGGGAAAATTACCTTCCCTAATGTCCAAGTAGTTTTTAATCCTACTATAAAGCCTCTCTTGATCGTATCTAGCAAGTTTCCCCTCTCCCTTTTACTAAATTTAGTTCTCTAAATAACGCTCGTTCGAATGACCTTTTATTCTTCGATAAATAAGTACGATAATTGCTCCCACAATCGATAACACTGAAATCAGCTGTGCCACTCGAATATCCCCAAGCATTAAGCTATCTGTCCGTAAGCCTTCTACGAATAAGCGGCCAATAGAATACCAGATGACGTATGTAAGAAACATTTCTCCACGTCTTAGGTTAACCCTTCGAAGCATTAGTAATAAAACAAAACCTACAAGGCTCCAAATTGATTCATACAAAAAGGTTGGATGGTAGTACGTTCCTTGGATATACATTTGGTCCATGATAAAGTCAGGTAGCACATTATAGAAGGTTTGTATCTGTTCCTCAGCAATGGGTCCCCCATGTGCTTCTTGGTTCATAAAGTTTCCCCATCGGCCAATAGCTTGACCTAAGATAATACTTGGTGCCGCGATGTCTGCAATCTTCCAAAATGACAAGCCTTTTACTCTTGCAAATACAATTGCAGTCACAACTGAACCGATTAACGCACCATGAATGGCAATTCCACCTTCCCAAATTGCAATGATTTTGGAAGGATTTTGTGAGTAATAATCCCATTTAAAAATAACGTAATATATTCTTGCACAGATGATAGCAATTGGTACCGCGAACAGCATAAGGTCCATGAAAGTATCTTTGTGCATACCTCTGCGTTCTGATTCTTTAATGGCAAGGTAAAGGGCTAGCATGGTCCCTAGCCCGATGATTAATCCATACCATTGAATGCGTAACGCGCCAAATTCTAAAAATGTTGGGTCTAATGGTTGAATGTTTCGGTCCACTATCTCATCTCCCTAATTTATTGATTTTTTTATATGTCATCGTGCTCCCTAAATTCAATTGTATGTGAAAGACGATTTGAGAAATCCTCTGCAGCATTCAAACCCATACGTTTAAGACGGTAATTCATCGCTGCCACTTCAATGATGACAGCTAGGTTTCGCCCAGGACGAACTGGAATTGTGTATTTTGTTAATTCAGTATCGATGATTTTCATTTTTTCTTCTTCAAGTCCAAGTCGGTCATATTGTTTTGTCTGATCCCAAAGTTCTAGATTGACCACAAGCGTAATCCGTTTATAATTTCGAATTGCACCTGCTCCGAATAAGGTCATGACGTTGATGATTCCAAGACCACGAATTTCAAGGAGATGCTCAATAAGCTCAGGTGCGCTTCCAATAAGTGTATCATCATCTTCTTGACGAATTTCTACACAATCATCTGCAACAAGTCGGTGTCCGCGTTTGACAAGTTCAAGCGCTGTTTCACTTTTACCCACACCACTCTTACCAATGATTAGCACCCCTACTCCGTATATATCCACTAGAACACCATGGACAGCTGTTGTTGGAGCGAGCTTACTTTCTAAAAAGTTTGTAATTCTACTTGATAGTCTTGTTGTCTTCATTTGTGCTTTGATCACCGGAACAGATTCACGCTCGGAGGCTTCAATCAGTTCTGGTGGAACTTCTAAATCACGCGAAATAATAATTGCAGGAGTGATATCAGTACAAAGCTTTTCCATACGGTATCTTTTTTCTTCAGTAGACAATTTATCAAAGAACGTCAGCTCAGTTTTTCCTAATAGCTGGACTCGCTCTGAAGGATAGTAATCAAAAAATCCTGCTAGTTCAATACCTGGTCTAGATATATCACTTGTTGTTATCGGGCGATTCACTCCTTCTTCCCCACTCACCAATTCTAATTTGAACTTTTCGATTAAATCTTTTGTGCTAACTTTTGGCACATCTGTTCCTCCTTGATTGTGATTCATGTAGTTTTTAGTTGTTACTGCGTATTTTTAAAGCCCTCTCATTTTTTGCTTAAAAAGACTGTATTTTTTAAAATTAAATTTTTCAAACTCATTCTCCTATTTTAGCATTTTTCTGTGTAAGGCCAAAACTTTTCTGATTTAAATTGCAGAAGAATGTAGGGGAGTTGTGTTTTAAGAGGTGGATTGGGAGAATTAGCTTCTGTTTTCTTGTGGGAGAGAAGGTCTCAGAGACAGATTGAACAGTGAACTCATCTAATTTGTCTTCGAGAGACGGCCTCAGAGACGTTTGAACGGTGAACTCATTTAATTTGTCTTTGAAAGACGGCCTCAGAGACAGTTTGAACGGTGAACTCATTTAATTTGTCTTCGAGGGACGGCCTCAGAGACAGATTACCAAACTAACTCTTTGGTTTTGTCCGCGAGAGGCAGTCTCAAATACAGATTGCATGGAGAACTCTTATATTTGTCTTTGACTATTTTCATTTTACTAGTGAATAAACATTTGTATCATACGCAACACCGTTTTGGTACATATAGTTCCTTAAGATACCTTCTTTTTCTAATCCAAGTTTTATTAACAATTCATTTGATGCTGCGTTTTCAAGAAACACTATGGCACCAATTCGAGTTAAGCCTAGATTGTCAAAACCGTAAGAGATTACTTTTTTAACAGCCTCTGTTGCGTATCCTTTTCGCCAGTATTGGGGCTGTAACTCATAGCCAATTTCTGCTCGCATATGCTTGGGGGACCAGGCATTAAATCCTATGGTTCCAATAAGTTCATTGGTTTCTTTTAATTCAATTCCCCATCTTACTCCACGTTTTTCTCTATAGTTTTTTGCAAAGAATTCAACAAATTGCTCTGCTTGTTCTTTTTTGGTTAGTGGATCTTGTCCGTAATAACGCGTGACATCATTGTTTGAAAAACAGATGAAGATTGCTTTGGCATCGCTAAGTACGATCTCTCTTAATCTAAGTCGTTCGGTTTCTAGTACTGGAAACATGCTTGTACTCCTTTCACAAAACATGATAATAACCTAATCTATCTACGTTTATATTTAAAATTTATAGGTATCCCTAGCAATTTCAATAAAGTTTTTAGCAGCAATTGATAAATAATTTGCACCACTATATATAATCCCTATTTCCCACGGGATATTGGGAGTTTTAATCTTTATCTCCTTCATATTTTCTCTCTCAAATTTTGAGATTAAAATCCTTGGGACGATAGCAATTCCGAAATTAACACCAACAAGTTCTAAAATTAAATCCCACTGAGAACTGTTTAGTACGATTTCCGGTTCGAAAGCACTTTCTTCGCACATTTTTAAAAAAAATTGATGAATCATAAAATCATTTCGAAAGCAAATAAACCGCTCATTTTTCAAATCTACAAAATCTATTTCATCATAGTTTGCTAATCTATGATTTTCGCTTACACAAATTACAAATACATCACGGTAAATGATATGAGATTTTAATGAAGGATTTTTAGTTGGAAGTACTGCAAATCCAACATCAATATCTCCCTTTAGTAGGCCTTCTTCAATTTTTAATCCCCCACCTTCATATATAATATTTTCAATATATGGATAGGTATTAATAAATGAAGTAATAATTTTAGGAAACAAAAATGATCCAATAATAGGAGGTAATCCAATATGAATTTTTGATATGTAGTTTGTATTCTGTTCTGAAATATGTTGTTCAAGAGATTTCCATGTTTTTAAAAGATCGATTATATACGAATAAAATATCTCTCCTTCATTAGTTAAAGTAAACCCTCTTTTTCTATTAAAAATTTGGATATTATTTTGTTTTTCTACTCGCTTAATCATTTTACTGATAGTCGGTTGGTTGATATATAACTCATTTGCTGTTTTCGTTATATTATTTGTTTCCATAACTCTCTTTAAGATTTTCAATTCTTCTATTGAGATATTATCCATTTTACACCCCTACCTATTCCCTGATGGAATATCGTTATGAAAAACATGCTATATACATAATAGTCTAAAATTTCTTAACATGTAAATAAGGAGGGGTATATGTGAGAAAAACAAATGCAATTCTATTAAGCTTATTTTTTGTTTTGTACGCGGCAACATTTTTGCCAAATATAGGTCTTTTTAACGACTTAGCTTTTTGGGGTGTATTACCTGAACCTTTGGCCTTTACTCTTATCATTAATGTAATTAATACTATTTTAATTTTTGTCATTTATTTTAAAGTATTTAGGCCATTTGCTCTTCGAATGGAAAAACGAATAACAGAGGAGAGGGATTAAATGAGTCAAGCCGTAGTCACAATAATCATCTTAGCAATATTTTTAGGTATATTACTTATTATTAGTAACTATGCATCTAAGTCAAACGTTGCAACTCCAAATGATTTCTACTTAGCTGGCCGTGGTTTAGGTACAATTGTTATGACAATGACTACGGGTGCAAGTTACTTCAGTACTTGGACATTGTTAGGGTCTATCGGTCAACATTACCGTGACGGTGTATGGTTCGTTGCTTTTGCTGCTTGGGCAGTTTTACACGCTCTATTTATATGGATATTTGGAGCAAGAATTTGGTATTTTGGTCAGAAGCATAAGTATATAACCCCTGGTGACATGATGGAGAAATACTATCGAAGTCCAGGACTGAAATTATTATTTGCGGTTGTAGGGATTATTGGTTTAGTACCCTATATGTTAATTCAAATTACTGGGGGCGCTCAGTCTTTGAATAGTTTAACCGCTGAAGCTATTCCTTATTGGGTTGGCGTATTAATTATGGGATTATTTGTTGGGATTATTGTTTTCTTAAGTGGTGGTAGGGGTGCTGCTTGGGGCGATACTTTTATGGGGTTCTTTTTTGGATTTGTATTATTATTTGTAACGCTAACATTTCTATTTAAAGCTGGGGGATTCGACGCCTTCAAAAACATTGCAGAAATAACCCCTGAAATATTAACAAATAAAGGAAACTTCTGGGGTGTGTTGGAAACAGCATTAGGCTTAGCTTTTGGTTTTTGGATTATGCCTCATATGTGGCAAAAATTTTATTCTGCAAAGTCACCATTAATATTAGCTAAAACTTCAATTATTACACCATTTTGGAACTCTTGGTTAATGGCCCTAGGAGCATTGTTTATTGGGATCTTAGCACATTATCCAGGGCTAGTTCCAGGATTAACTTCGGAAAATAGTGACCGAATTATACCACTTTTCTTTTCAGGTTATCCAGTAATTTTTGGTTCGATCATTGTAGCAGCAATTATTGCCGCAGGTATCTCCACTATCAATAGTGCATTATTATCATCCGCAAGTTTACTTGTAAATGATATATATATACGTTTTTTCGCAAAAGATTTATCGAATGAAGAATCAACTAAAGTAGCTAAAACAACCATTATTATCATGACAATATTTACAATGTTTATTGCATTTTTACCTGTTGCACAAGGATTTTTAATTCCAATCGCAGCTTTAGGTTATGGTATTGTATTACAATTAGTCCCTGCAGCTTTCGGAGCGCTCTTATGGCGTAGAGGTACAAAAATAGGCGCAATTGCTTCTATCTTCGTAGGAGAAACAACTTTAGTAATCAATACATTATTTTCAATTCCTCTCCCGTTTGGAGCGGCAACTGCTGGTTTACTTTTCGGTCTAATCACTTTCTATATAGTAAGTATGATTACGAAAGATGCTCACCAATTAGAAAAGGATGCAGTACATGATGATTTAATAGAAGTCTTATATGGTAAAGAATCACAAAATAGGAAAATTAACATTTATGAGGAAGGGATTACACATGGAAATGAAGCAAAGTTGTAAAGTGGCTGTGGTACAAGCAGGTGGAATACTTTTTGATACAGAGGCTACAGTAAAAAAAACTATTGAACTTATTGAAGAAGCAGGTAAAAATCAAGTAGATTTAATTTTATTCCCCGAGGCTTTTATTGGAGGATATCCCCGAGGGCTAAATTTTGATACGTATGTAGGTATTAGAACTGATAGTGGTCGAGATGATTTTTTTCGATACGCGAATAGTGCTATTGAAATTCCGGGTAAGGAAACAGCACAAATTTCAGAAGCAGTTAAAAAAGCTGGAGCCTATGTTGTCATCGGTGTTATAGAAAAAGAAAAGAATTTTCGAGGTGCAAGTTTATATTGTACAGCAATTATTTTTGGACCAGATGGGAAAATTTTAGCTCAACATAGGAAACTAAAACCAACCGGATCTGAAAGATTAGTTTGGGCAGAAGGAGACGGTAGTACACTCCCTGTAGTCGAGACACCATTTGGACGTATAGGCGTTTTAATTTGTTGGGAAAATTATATGCCACTTGCCCGAGCAGCAATGTATGGAAAAGGTGTGGATTTATATTTAGCACCCACAGCTGATGCAAGAGACGGCTGGTTTGCTTCCATGCAACATATTGCTTTAGAAGGCCGATGTTTTGTATTATCATGTAATCAATATATGACTAAAAGCGACTATCCTGAAGACGTGAGGAATCGTCCATTCTTTTTAGACTTGGAAGATGAATTATGTAGAGGAGGAAGTTGTATTGTAAGTCCATTTGGTAGTTTTATAGAACAGCCTTTTTTGGGAGCAGAGAAAATTTTAATTTCAGAACTTGATTTATCCCAGCTTACGAAGAGCAGATACGATTTTGATGTAGTGGGACATTATACAAGAAATGATGTTTTTAGTTTAACAGTTAATGAAAAGAAACAACAGTCTGTAGTATATATACAAGATGATATAAATATAGAAGAGTAACCAAAATAATGATTACCAAGGTTTATGCCTTGGGTTTAGTTTTTGATTAATTTATTGAATTGAAATTTATAGTGGTGTAAAAAACCATGTATTATAATCCATTTTATTATATTTCATTTGATTCCTATCAGCGATCAAATTTTTGATATGGTAATTTCTTTTGAAATGTACTTAGTTAAAATCTCATTTTATATCTATGGAAAAATGCCTACCACATTTGATAGGCATTTTTATAGTTATTTCTTCTTTTTCTCCTGAAGCGGTTCGACGATTACTTTTTGTATGAGTAAATTTAGAATCGAGATAATAACTGCTGCTAGTAATGCTGTGCCAAAGCCTTCGATGACAAAGGAGTCACCCATTAAGGACTGTGTCAGCATTAAAGTAAGTGCATTGATCACAAATAAAAATAAACCTAATGAGAGTACTGTAACAGGTAAAGTTAAAACGATGAGAATGGGTTTTACGATTACATTTAAAATCGATAGGATTACGCTTGCTGTGACAGCGGCGCCTACGCCTTCAAGATGAAACGTATCGACATATCCTGCTACAACCATTAGTACGATGCTATTAACAATTATGCTAGCAATCCATCTCATTATCTATAGACATCTCCTTCATTTGGTACAATAAACAACCAAACGAGATAAATAATCCCTAATGAACCTACGCCTAAAATGAATCCGACTACAGCAAGTATACGTAATAATGACGCATCGATTCCTGTATAATCCGCTAGGCCTCCAAGCACTCCTCCTAGCATTCTATTTCTAGTGGAGCGGTATAATTTCTTTTTCATTGTCAACACCTCAAAGTAGTTTTATCCCGCATTAACTGGTAGTAAGACCCCCACTACAAGTTTATAGGGATAACCAACAAGTATTTTTTTGGGGGCAAACTGCCAGTAAAAGCCCGAATCAATGTACAAAGACTAAGAGCGACACATCCTGTGTCAACGTCTTTTTGACCCACTTCGTGTGGCCTCAACTAACATTCAGTAGGGGATGAAGACCCCCTTACTGAATGAAGTTTCACTTTATCGTAATAGAGCCTGTTTTCGTCTCAGCAAAGAGATGTAGCTTTGGCACTTTCTCTTCATTTGCTTTAAACCGTAGAGACTTCTGAACAACTTCATTTTTCTCTTCAATGATTGACATCATTGGAAGCTCTGACTTGAAGCTGCCGAGATTTGATTTTAATTCACCGTCAACTTGATAGTCATTTGCGACAAACACATCAATGCTCCCAGTGGTTGTTTTTACATACGCAGTGTGGCAGTTATCTCCTTGAATGTCGCAAGTGATGTTTCCGTTAAAGCTTTGGAGGTCAACTTTCTCAAAACGTCCAGTTGCTGTGACAGTCCCATTTAATGTTTCCGCTTCAAAGTCTTTACTTGTGATTTGATTTGCTTTAATGTGACCATTTGCTGTTTCTATTTCAACCGATTCTGTATCAAAATTCGAAATGGTGATTGCACCATTTGCTGTTTTTGCACGGAAATCCTTTACTCGTAAATTTTCCCCAGTTATCGGTCCGTTAAACATGCGTGTCTTAATACTTTCATAATTTTCCTGAGGAACATATATTTTTGCATGAACCTTCATTTGCTTTTTCTGGATTGATAGGCGAAGTGCACCGTTTTCGATGGAGAAAAGAACATCCTCTAAAAATGCTTTGCGTGCACGTTCCTGGTTATCAATATTATATACTTTTGCTTCACATTCAACGCGGACATCCTTCTCTTCCCACGGAATAATTGTGATACTTCCATTCGAAACGTCTAGGTCAAGCTTGGTAATATATACGTCCTTATGCTGAAAAATATGTTTCACTTCTACTGCATTACCAAAATTGAAATCGAGATCGAGGTCTTTAATTTTTTTCAGAGCAGTGTCGATAAAGTCCATAAATTTGTGTTTCGCAGAGCCCTTGCTTTGATATGAATGTTGGTGTTGCTGCTGGGATTGCTCATACTGGACTTGAGTCGAAAGCTCTGTCTTGATTTCCTGTGCTGGATCTTGGGACTGGCTCTCCTCGCCAGAATGGAGTTTTTCAATTAGAACGATTGCTTCCTCAGCTGTAAGTTTTCCCTCTTCAACTAGTTTTAAAATACGTTTTTGTTCTTCTTTCATGGTTCCTTCCTCCCTTAAAGTTCTTCTTGAGCTAATACTTGAATTCCTTTTACAATGTTCCAAATCACAATTCCGACGTTAATGATCGCTAATAGGATGAACACTAGCACCATAGTAGCTACAAATGCCTCCACAGACCATATAAAGAAAAACGGAATAATGATAAAAACGATTGTTGCTACTGGAATAATATGTGAGATTAACGCATGCAAGGCATGCCTTTTTACTACTGGATTTTGAACTATGATATAAACAACGAGTGGTAAAATAAACCCCGCAAAGAAAACACTGAAGTAACACAACGCTGCAATTAATTTGTCGGTATTCACTCTTCATCTCCCCTTTATACCTCTATATACGATAACGAGATATAATTGGTTTCAAGATTTTATAAAAATAAGCCTGGAGTCTTAGATAACAAAGGGAGCCACCTTGATATATCGATGAAAGAATCGGGTGAATTTCTCCTGACTCAAAAAAATCCAGGGGTCATCCCACTGGATTTAATGCTTAGGCTTGCTTTCTAAAAGTCCCTTAAAGTTTTCGCGGTAATGCCATGCTAATATTCCTTCAAATACTGTGATAATAATAGCCAATGGAAGCAACTCTGAATCTACAAAGATATGAAATGTTAAAATATTGACTATCAAACCTGCTAAAACAACCAAAGCTAACGGAACATACCTATGAATAATCAGTAAAACACCAGTGATGATTTCAACACCTTTTTCCAATGCTAGAAAATAGCCATCTCCCAAAAATTCCATCGCAGCAGGGCTGGCTTGTTGGTGCAAATGGCTCAAATCCAAATAATACAGCATACCCATTTAACCCTGCTCCTAAAAATATGGTCCCCAACAGAATTTCAATAAAGCGAATGGTGATTTTCATCATAATCCCCTTTGTATAGTTATTAAATAGCCAATTTCAAATGATTACCTTAAAGACCCTTACAGTAATATTTACGGTATTACACTTCTGTTAGAACTAAGAAGGGTGAACTTCGATTTACTTTTTGTCTAACTCCCTTGCAAGAATCGATTGGCGAAACCCCTTTTGGCGAATGAATTCTTTCATTTCTTCTGTGCTCATGTAGGAAAGGCGGATATGATAATAATTAATGTATTCAACCATAGCAAATCCGTATAAGAAAAGGTACCAATATAGTCCTTTAGAAAAAGTAGCTTGGTAGACTAGGAAAGGTAAACCCACTACAAGTAATACCAGATTACTTTTCTTAAAAAAACGAAAACGTGATAGATAACTGTCAGGTAAAGAAGAACTGTTGCCTTGTTTGACCCGTTTCCACTTCAAGTACCAATAATAACTACCTTGAAATAAAATGTATTCCAACATACAGAATGCAAATAGATGAGGAATAGTGGTTAAATAATGAGCAGACCATTCAAAAGTTGGAATATATAGGAACCAGAGGACCGCGAATAGAATGGCAGCTGATAATTCTCCTGTCCAAAGGCCAAATAGTTTTTTCTGAGCTCTTGCTTTCATGTGTATCAACTCCACCTATTAAATAAGAATCTATTAGTAGAGTACCATAATTTTCCTACTGGGGTATGTTTTCATTTAAAAAATCCCGTTCTGCTTCTATGCGCAAAACGGGATTCTACATTTATTTAGAAACTGTCTCTTTTTCTTTGATTAATTCTTTCATACGCTGACGGTCGCGTTCAAGGACTGGTTTTAGATAGCGTCCGGTGTGGGATGCTTTGATTTTTGTAATTTCTTCTGGTGTACCTGTTCCATTGATAGTACCGCCTTTGTCTCCACCTTCAGGACCGAGGTCAATAATGTAGTCCGCGGCTTTAATAACATCGAGGTTATGTTCAATGACGAGAACTGTGTCCCCATTTTCAACTAATCGCTGTAAGACCTTAAGCAATCTTGAAATGTCATCTACATGTAGGCCAGTTGTTGGCTCGTCTAATATATAAAACGACTTGCCAGTTGAGCGACGATGTAATTCAGATGCAAGCTTCACGCGTTGTGCTTCTCCACCAGATAGAGTTGTTGCGGGCTGTCCTAGTTTAACATAGCCTAGACCAACATCATATAAGGTTTCAATTTTCCGCTTGATACGTGGTATGTTTTCGAAAAAGGATAGTGCATCCTCAACAGTCATATTTAATATATCTGAAATGTTTTTGTCCTTGTATTTAACTTCTAATGTTTCACGATTATAGCGTTTCCCATGACATACCTCACAAGGTACATAAACATCTGGCAGGAAGTGCATTTCGATCTTAATAATTCCATCACCACGGCAGGCTTCACAGCGTCCGCCTTTAACATTGAAACTAAAACGGCCCTTCTTATAACCTCTTACCTTTGCTTCATTTGTATTAGCGAACAGATCACGAATATCATCAAAGACGCCTGTGTATGTAGCTGGATTTGAGCGAGGTGTTCGTCCAATTGGCGACTGATCAATGTCGATTACTTTTTCTAATTGTTCAATCCCTTTAACTTCCTTGTGTTCACCAGGTTTTGTTTTGGCTCGATTCAGTTTTTGTGCCAATGATTTGTGGAGAATTTCATTCACCAAAGTACTCTTACCTGATCCTGATACACCTGTAACAGCAATGAACAGACCAAGTGGAAACTTAGCTGATACATTTTTTAGGTTATTTTCCTTTGCACCGATAACCTCTACATATCGTCCATCGGGCTGTCTTCTTTCGCTTGGAAGTGGGATAAACTTTTTACCCGAGAGGTATTGTCCCGTTAAGGAATCTGGGTCTTCCATTACTTCTTTAGGAGTTCCCGCAGCGATAACCTCTCCCCCATGAATTCCAGCTCCCGGTCCGATGTCGATTAGATAATCAGCAGCTAACATCGTATCTTCATCGTGCTCAACAACTATTAATGTATTCCCAATATCTCTCATTGTCCTTAATGTATCAATCAGTCGGTCATTATCTCGTTGATGTAATCCTATTGACGGCTCGTCCAAAATATAGAGAACACCGGTTAAACGCGAACCGATTTGAGTAGCTAGTCGAATCCGTTGAGCCTCACCACCTGATAAGGTACCTGCGGCACGACTTAGAGTTAGATAATCCAATCCAACATTGACGAGAAAACCGAGTCGTTCTTTGATTTCACGAAAAATAAGGTTCGCGATTTTCATATCTTTTTCAGATAGCTCAATAGTAGTGAAGAAATCAAAAGCTTCATTAATAGAAAAGTCTGTAACATGAGAAATATGTTTTCCTGAGATTAAAACAGCCAGACTTTCCTTTTTCAATCGATATCCTTTACATGTAGGGCAAGCCCGCTCAGCCATATACTTTTCCATTTGTTCCCGGATATAATCGGAGCTTGTTTCATTGTAACGTCTTTCTACATTTCGAAGGACACCCTCAAAAACGATATTATTTTCACGTTTCTGACCAAAGTCATTCTCATAATAGAAGTAGATTTCCTCCCCATCACTTCCATAAAGGATTTTATCCATCAAATGCTTCGGGATATCCTTAACAGGAATATCCATATCAATCCCGTAATGATTACAAACTGATTCAAGTAATTGTGGGTAATATTGAGAACTTGTTGGCTCCCATGGTGCAATTGCATGCTTTCGAAGTGATAAATCCCAGTTCGGAATCACGAGATCTGGATCGACTTCAAGCTTATTGCCTAAACCATCACAATCGGGACATGCACCGAAAGGGCTATTAAAAGAAAACATTCTTGGTTCAAGTTCCCCAATCGAAAAACCACAAATTGGACATGAATGAAGCTCACTAAACAAGAGTTCCTCTTCCCCAATCACATCAATAATTACTTTACCTCCGCCTAATCGAAGGGCAGCCTCAAGGGAATCAGATAGTCTTGCCATTACACCTTCTTTAACTACAATTCGGTCAATGACAACCTCAATTGAATGTTTTTTATTCTTTTCCAGCTCGATGTCATCTGATAGCTCAAGCATTTCACCGTCGACACGAATTCTGACATAACCTTGTTTTTTTATATCCTCTAAAACTTTCACATGGGCACCCTTACGACCTGATACAACAGGCGCGAGTACCTGCAGTTTTGTCCGTTCTGGGTATTCTAAAATACGATCCACCATCTGCTCAACGGTTTGTGATGTAATTTCGATTCCATGGTTAGGACAAACCGGTTTTCCTACTCGAGCATATAATAAACGCAAATAATCGTAAATCTCTGTTACCGTTCCAACAGTTGACCTTGGATTCCGACTTGTTGTTTTTTGGTCAATCGAAATCGCAGGTGAAAGACCCTCAATTGAATCAACATCGGGTTTATCCATTTGGCCTAAAAATTGACGTGCGTATGCAGAAAGTGACTCGACATAGCGCCGTTGTCCTTCTGCATAAATGGTGTCAAATGCAAGGGAAGATTTTCCTGAACCAGATAGACCAGTCACGACAACTAGTTGATCTCTCGGAATCGTAACATCTATATTTTTTAAGTTATGGGCCCTTGCTCCTTTGACGACTATTTTATCCAATGCCATGTTTGTGTCATCCTTCCGCTTTTAACTCCAAAATTAAATCACGTAATTCAGCTGCTCGTTCAAAATTAAGTGCTTTTGCAGCTTCCTTCATTTCATTTTCCATTTCAGCAATTACTTGATCGCGTTCCTTCTTCGATAATCCAGTTAACTTAGGTACTGTTTCATAGGTTTCTGTATCTTCAGCTGCAGTTGTAGCACGAATGACATCGCGAATATCTTTTTTAATAGTCTGTGGCGTAATACCATGCTTTTTGTTATATTCCTCTTGCATTTCACGACGACGTTTTGTTTCATTAATCGCAATTTCCATTGAGTTCGTTATCTTATCTGCATACATGATTACTCTACCATTAGCATTTCGAGCGGCACGACCAATAGTTTGAATGAGTGAGCGTTCCGAACGCAGGAACCCTTCCTTATCCGCATCCAGAATGGCAACAAGTGAAACTTCAGGAATATCCAGTCCTTCACGAAGCAGGTTAATCCCTACTAGTACATCATGTTTACCCATACGTAGATCACGAATAATTTCAATCCGCTCTAGTGTTTTTATTTCTGAATGCAAATAGGTTACCTTAATCCCAACGTCCTTCAAGTAATCTGTTAAATCCTCAGACATTTTTTTCGTTAAGGTAGTAATCAGGACTCGTTCATTTTTGTTTACACGGTCTTGGATTTCACCTAATAAATCATCAATTTGACCTTGAATTGGTCGAACTTCAATAATTGGATCAAGTAATCCAGTTGGACGAATAATTTGTTCAACCATTTCGTCTGTATGCTCGATTTCGTAAGGTCCAGGTGTAGCAGAGACGTTAATGATTTGATTGATATGTTTTTCGAACTCCTCAAAACGCAAAGGGCGGTTATCCAATGCTGATGGAAGACGGAAGCCGTGATCAACCAGTACTTGTTTCCTTGCCTGGTCACCATTAAACATGCCTCGAATCTGAGGCAATGTAACGTGCGATTCATCAACGACAATTAACAAATCCTCTGGAAAATAATCCATTAAAGTATAAGGTGTTGAACCTGGCGGGCGTAAGGTTAGATGACGTGAATAGTTCTCAATACCTGAACAAAAGCCCATTTCACGCATCATTTCAAGATCATAATTTGTCCGTTGTTCAAGACGTTGTGCTTGTAATAATTGACCATCTTCACGAAGTTCAGCTAAACGTTCTTCTAGCTCTGCCTCAATATTTTTGATCGCAATTTGCATTTTTTCTTCACGGGTTACGAAGTGGGATGCCGGGAATATCGCAACATGCTCACGTTCACCCAGTATTTCACCAGTTAAGGCATCAACCTCACGAATCCGATCAATTTCATCACCAAAAAACTCCACGCGAATACAGTGCTCATCACGTGAGGCGGGGAAAATTTCAACAACATCCCCTCTTACACGGAAGGTTCCGCGACGAAAGTCAATATCATTTCGTTCATATTGAACATCGACTAATTTGCGTAAAAGCTCATTTCTCTCGATTTCCATTCCCGTTCTTAATGAAACAACAAGTTCCCTATATTCCTCAGGAGAACCCAAGCCATAAATACAAGATACACTGGCAATAATGATGACATCGCGTCGTTCAAAAAGTGAAGATGTTGCAGAGTGTCGTAATTTATCAATTTCATCATTCACACTTGAGTCCTTTTCGATATATGTATCAGATGATGGAACATATGCCTCTGGTTGGAAGTAGTCATAATAACTAACAAAATATTCAACAGCGTTATTTGGAAAGAACTCTTTAAACTCACTATAAAGCTGACCTGCCAATGTTTTATTGTGGGCAATGATAAGTGTCGGTCGATTTACTTCCTTGATCACATTCGAAATCGTAAACGTTTTTCCTGTACCCGTAGCACCTAATAAGGTTTGAATTTTTTTGCCAGCTTTGATTCCATCAACAAGCTGTTGGATTGCTCGTGGTTGGTCACCCTGTGGTGAATACTTTGAGATTAACTCAAATTGATCCTTCATTTACGTTCCTCCCATCCATTCTTTTGTTTTTATGTAATTTTCCACTGACTTTTTCTTGATAGAAATATTGTACCACAAACTGACCTAAAACAAACAAAAATACGAACTGATATTCGATTTTTTATTTATTGAAATATAGTTTCTAAGAAAATATAACATACTATAATTTGGTAAATAGGTTTACTTTGAAGGAGATTTATATGATAAAAGGTGATCCTTTATTTAATTTTTTTATTCATTGAGGGGCAAATAGAAGTGTCGAGATTAAATAAAAGCATTTTTCAGTGTAGAGAAGTTTGATAAAAATCGAAGGAGTTTCAAAGACGAAAGTCCTTCATCAACTCGATGAAGGACTTTATTTTCCCGCTCTTTTTCCCATATTTCTCGCATACATGAACCCTGCACCCAACGATAGAATATCCGCAGCGATGATAATCGCAGAATCGGCATATCCTTTATAAATAGACGCAACGATAAGGGCAACCACTAGTAAAAACCCCACATAATGGTTATAGGTCACTCTTGTAAAGAAAACGACGAGTACACCAGGAAGGATGAGCGCCAGCAATAGTTTTAATAGCATTAAAATTCGTATCCTTTCAATTTCATATCTTCAATATAGCAAATCAAATTAAGGAATTCACGTGATTACTCCTGCTATTTAAACAATTCCGGATAGAATCCTTTAGCCAATGTTTCAACTGCATACGCCATACGGTTTCCTGGTAATACACTCTCTAATGAAATAACGACAAACTTTTCATTTTTAACACTTTCAAGTTGTGAAAGTGCTGGGTCATTTTTGATATCCTTTATTTTTTGCTCAATCGAAGGAGCGTCATAATCGTGAATCAGAATGACATCTGGCTGCCTTGCAAGTACTTCTTCGTAGCTAACTGTGGTCCATTGTTTGTCTGTGATATCATTAAAAATATTTCGGCCGCCTGCTAGCTCTATTAATAACGTTTCAAAGTTTGTTCCACCCGCGGTGAAAATGCCATTCCCCCCACTATCATATACTAGTACATCAATCGGCTCATGATCGGCCAGTTTCTCCTGTACACTAGTAATTCGTGCCTTTTGTTCTTCAACAAATGACTCCGCTCGATCTTCAATGTCAAAGATCATAGCGATATCACGTATTTCCTGATAAATCTCGTCCATTGTTGTGGCTTTATTCATATATACGTTGATTCCATAGCTTTCAAGCTCATCCACGTCTAGACCTTCACTACCAAATTCCCAATCAATGCCGTAAATAAAATCTGCCCCACTCGTTATCACAGCTTCCCTTGTTGCAGATCCGTACGTAAGCTCTGGAATCTTCTCATAATCGTCCTTGTATTCAGGCAAAGCACCGCGGCTATGATTGTCCAAGCTGTTTCCAATTATATAATCAGAGAGTCCTAATGCAATAAATAATTCGGTTGCATTCGGTCCTAGGGTTAATACTTTCGAAGGTTTCTCAGTAAATTCTATTTCTCTCCCATAGTTATTAATGACTAGAGCTTCTTTAGATTTGGTAACGGAGCCGTTCTCTGTATTAGAGCCACATCCTGTTAATACCAAAACAAGAATCCCAGCCAATAGCAAAACTACTTTTTTCATTTAATTATCTCCTTCTAACAAACTGACAGGTAAATAGGTAATCGTCACTTTTTTCGTAGTTGGATGAATCGCTACATCAGACCTGACCCCGTAGATTTCGTATATCGATTGAGACGTTAATACTTCTTCAGGCGTCCCTGCCATCAAAATACGCCCATCCTTAACAACATAAAGTCGGTCGCAATATAGAGCAGCAAGGTTTAAATCATGGATGGCGGATAATACTGTTACACCTAGCCCTTTAATCAAATCAAAAATTTGTAGCTGGTGTTGGATATCCAAGTGGTTTGTTGGTTCATCTAGTAATAATAGATCCGTTTGCTGCGCAAGCACTCTACCTAGTAAGACACGCTGCTTTTCTCCGCCTGATAGATTGATATAGTTACGTTTCTCCATAACAGACATACCAATTTGCTCAATCGCATTTGCAACAATTTCTTTATCTTTTTTACTGTCACCATCAAAAAATCCTTTGTATGGGCTTCGTCCCATTGCGACGATTTCTTCAACTTTAAAGTCAAATGGGATCACATTTTCTTGTCCAACAACACCGATTTTTTTGGCAACTGCTTTAGGGTTCATTTTATATACATTCTCTCCATCTAAAAAAACAACACCGGAATCAGGCTTAAGTCCACGATACAGGTTTTTTAAGAGAGTCGATTTCCCACTTCCGTTTGGTCCGATGATTCCGACAAATTCACCTTTAGAAACATACAAATTCATATCTTCAATAATCTGTTTTTCATTCAATGAAAAATTCAAATTCTCAACCAGTAGTTTCAATTTTTCACCTACTTCTTTGTTTTTAATAACCAAATGAAGAATGGCCCTCCTATTAATGCGGTTAATATCCCAATTGGCAATTCTTCAGGTGCGATCACCATTCTAGCGGCGACATCTGTCCACACGACAAAAATTCCACCTAGTAAGGCACTTACAGGAAGAACACGTTTATGATCTGAACCAACAAGAAGTCTTGTGATATGCGGAACCATTAAACCGATAAATCCGATTGAGCCACTCACCGCTATCGTGACACCAGCTAAAAGCGAGGCAACAAGGATCAACAGTTTATGTAATCTCCCCACATTAAAGCCTAATGTTCCCGCTGTTTCGTCACCGAAAAGCAAGGCATTGAGAGCACGATATTGGCTCATTAAAACAATCATACAAATCACTGCCACTATAAGAGGTAGCGTTAAATAACCCCATTTTGCTCCTGCCAAGCTTCCTGACATCCAAAAGGTGGCATTATGTAAGCCTAATGCATTCGGAGCACTTAGCGTAATCGTTCTTGTCAATGCATCCATCATCAGTGCGATGGCGACACCTGAAAGCAAGAGATGAGTAACATTGATTCTTCCGTTCACCCTTGAAAGGGTATAGACTAAAATGATCGTCACAGCAGCGCCAATAAACGCACTGATGGAAAGTGAATAAGTACCAAAAATCGAAAAGGCACCGAATAACATACCTAAAGTTGCTGTTGCAGATGCACCTGATGAAACACCGAGAATGAATGGGTCTGCAAGATGGTTACGTACCAATGCCTGCATAACTACACCTGTTATCGCTAATGAAGCACCTACAATCATTCCTAATAACACTCTTGGTAAGCGCAAGCCCCAAACAATATTAAACTCAACCTGTGTCCAGTTATTTTCAATAGTAAGAAAGGGAAGTTTGGAGAAAAGTATTTCGATGACCGTGAGCGGATGAACAGAGACTGGCCCTATACCGATTGAGAAGAGGATAGAAAGAGTGCTTACTATCAACAGTAGTATTGTAATAATCTTCATATTCGGTTCATCTTGATTGATGATCTTTTGAATATAATTCCTTTTCATACCAATTCCTTTCTAAATAAACATGAACGCTCAGAAGTTTCCTGAGCGTTTTGAGTCATGTTTTTACACACCTTTATAGTCATTGCTTTCATAGAGGTCGATGAGTTCAACGTCCTTGTTTTTATCTTGGAAATACCGATACGTAAAGTCGTTTTCAAATAACACGACATATCGGTCGTTACGGTCCCGGACAAGTAGACTTCTTGAATCAAATAGACGAGTATCTACATCTTTATTTCCAATCCATCTTGGGATTCTGTTTCCAAGTGAAGTGAACTCAACAGAGACATTATATTCTCCCTCTAATCGATATTCAAACACATCATATTGAAGTTGACCAACCGCACCAAGAATGAACTCATCACTTGATTCCTGTCTGAATAATTGAATTGCCCCTTCTTGAACGAGCTGTTCAATACCTTTTCTAAATTGCTTTGCCTTCATTACGTTCTTCACACGAACCTTACGATACATTTCAGGTGGGAACACAGGTAGTTCCTGATAATGCATATCTTCTTTACCTGCTGTAAGTGTATCACCGATTTGGTAGACATTTGGATCATAAATCCCTATAATATCTCCAGGATAAGCCTCATCTACTGTTTCCCGACTTGCTGCCATAAACTGCTGAGTTTGATTGAGCTTGATCGATTTTCCTGTACGAGTAATATTGACACTCATTCCACGTTCAAACTTCCCTGAGCAGACGCGAAGGAATGCAATTCGGTCGCGGTGCTTCGTGTTCATGTTTGCTTGGATTTTGAAAATATAACCTGAGAACGTTTCGTCCTCTGGTGGAATTAAGCCAAGATTTGTTTTACGTGGCTTCGGTTCTGAAGCAAATTGTAAAAATGTATTAAAAAACGTTTCTACCCCAAAGTTTGCGAGCGCACTACCAAAGAATACGGGCGTAAGTTCACCTTTGGCTACACGTTCCACATCAAAATCATTTCCTGCTTCATCTAATAAAAGTAACTCATCTTGTGTACTTTCATAAATCGGATTATCTGTAATTTCAGGATGCTTACCGTCCTCAAGCTCCTGTAATGAAATAATTTTTTCATCTTCATTTCCAGTAAAATGTACAAATTGATTGTTGTAACGGTCTACAATCCCTAAGAATCGTTTCCCCATTCCAACTGGCCAATTCATCGGATAAGACTCAATACCAAGGACCTCTTCAATTTCGGCTAAGAGTTCAAGTGGATCTTTTCCTTCACGGTCAAGCTTATTGATGAATGTAAAAATTGGAATGCCTCTCATACGACAAACTTTAAATAGTTTAATCGTTTGTGGCTCGACACCTTTCGTGGAGTCGATGATCATCACAACACTGTCCACAGCTGTTAACGTACGATAGGTGTCCTCACTGAAGTCCTCGTGTCCTGGTGTATCAAGAATATTGACATAAAAGTTTTGGTATGGAAAACTCATCACACTTGATGTAACTGAAATCCCACGTTGCTTTTCAATCTCCATCCAGTCTGACGCAGCAAATTTTCCTGACTTTTTTCCTTTTACCGTACCTGTTTCACGAATTACATTACCAAAATATAATAATTTCTCAGTCATCGTCGTTTTACCGGCATCCGGGTGGGAGATGATGGCAAACGTTCTTCGTTTTTGAACTTCATCTATATAGCTCATGTAAATTATCCTTCCGTTATCGCAGATTGTTCGAAAGTTCAAAAAGTCCGGTGAAAATGACACTGCGAATTTCTTTGTTGGCTTGTTTTTACGCTCCTTGGAAAGGAAAAACACCTTTCCGGAATGCGAAGAGATTCACTGAAAGCAATTACTTATGCTTACGTATAACCACAAACGCTCCGCTCCTCAAAACTGCGCCGCCTCGAAATTCGTGGTCCTTTTCATCCTCTTTTTGAACACGTAATTGTATCTAAAAAAATATATCACAATTAAAAAGGAACTACAACGAGAATTGATTCCAATTCCGCATAGCAAAGGTTCGAAAATAAAGCGATTCTGTGATTTAAATCACAGAATCCTATTTAGGTTCGCACTATACTAAAGATAGAAATAGAAAAAACTATAATGAGGTGAGAGTTACATGTTTGTAGCATATTTTCTTGTTTTTAGTCTTATTCTAGTTTGTGTCGGTTTTGCAATGCAAATTATGAAAGGTGTAAAAGAAATAGATAACAATTCACTGGATCAATAATGTAGAAAAAGAAAATGGGAGAACTAGTTCAACTAGTATCTCCCATTTTTTCGTCATCAAATAAAGGAACCCTTCCATTCTATAGCAACCCGGCCACCATAGAGTTATCCTCCTTAGGCCCGTGGCTTTGCGTCATTGTCTTTCAACAATTTTGCCTTTTGTATAGTTTGGTTTTTATCAATGATGTATTTATTTCACTGCTTGATTCATACGCTGGTATTTACGTTGGATGCTAATTGGGCTACGGTTTAGTCTTTTCCCAATATCGGAAAACGGAGTACCTGTTGCCACAAGCTCAATCATAGAGTTAATTTCTACTGTAGTCCACGCCCGGTAATTGACCCTCTTTTGCTTTGAACGCTCTCCTTCCACCCAACATGGTTCAGGAACGATTGCATTTTTTTCAATTTTTGAAAAGTCAATTCGGCTTTTGTTCCTCTTTGCCCAATCCCAAAAATCCTCGGGTTTAATAAAGTAAAATTTTCGAGTATTTCGTGTTGCTTTTTTTGTGTACCTTAGTCCATGGTTATCAATCCATAGCTTTACAGACTTTGGATCAATTTTTAATAGAGTTGCCAATTCGTGCATAGTCAATTGACCAGTAAAGGATTTCGTGTTCGAAAGCCCTAATCTTTTAATCTTTAACTCAACTGCCGTTTCCGTCCTACGAAGGTGATTGGCAATGGTAGAGATTTTCATACGGCCTACATTATCCTTCAAAAACTCTATTTCTTCATATGTCCATGTTCTCTTCTTCAAATCAAAAATCCCCTTTTCATTCTTAATAGCACTAAGAATGAAAGGCCTTTTGATGACATACTCTTATCATATCATACTATTGAACTAAAAACACACTGACATTTTTATTTTCACAAGAATTGTCAAGTGCTTTTTATACTTTTATAGTATACAAGTTGAATGTGCATCTTTCCGGATAGTAGCTACTTATTTTTGAAGCATAAGCTTCATCGCATGAATTTGGCCTAAATGGTAGGCAATATGGAAGAGTGCTAAGTTCGTTATTTCACCAAAGGTTTCCAGCCCAAGAAAGGGTTGTTTCAGCCTTTCTTCCAAACGTTCAACAGGAATTTGCTGTATTCTAGTTACCTGTTTGGTAAATTGATTTACAAGATCTGTTTTTGAGGGAATATCTCCATTCCAATCTGCAGGACTAGTTCCTTTAGCAAATAGGTTTATGTAATTTTCCGGTAGAGAAGTAGATTTCTTCGGATAATCAAACATGAACTGCTCATTGACCGTAACGAGATGACCTACATGCCAAAGAATTGTATTATTAAAACCCTCCGGTTGAATATTAATTATGTCGTCTGTTATATCCTCTAGTTCGCCAAGGAAACGACCTTTTAATACTTCAAATTGCTTCAATAAATAGTGACTCATTGTAAACCCCTCCTAGTTTTTAAGTGGTAGTAATCTATATGGCATTTGATGTTATTTGAGACCAGATTATTGCCTTATTAAGTCATCTGTATTCATTTTTCTTTTGAAAGCATTTTAAAAAATGCGTGATGCTTAGGTAATAGTTAGTAACATGCATAATTCCTATGGTCTAGAGCGTTTGCATATATATTTAAATTTTCTGTCAACAACCAATACACGCTGTCGTTTCCCGGGAAATGGTGTCGGCAATAGAAAAAAATGTCGGAGAGTTTCCCTCAGCAAATAGACCCAAATCTGATTCGATTTGGGCCCTTTATGTCAATTATTCAATTCCAGTCGTATTGCTTGTTAAAGTTAATGATGCTGTTTCGAGCTTTCCACCTCGGTAGAAGGTTAATTCAATTTGATCACCTATTTTTACTTTTGAATATAAATATTTGCGAAGGTCCATCGAACTTTTAACTTCGGTATCATTGATTTTCACAATGACGTCGGTCATTTTCAAACCAGCTTTTTCTGCTGCAGAATTTTGAGCAACACTTGTAACTATGACGCCTTCCTTAACATCATTCGGAAGGTCAGCGTAATACATTCTTGGAACTTCAGCAAGGTCCGCTAAACCAATGCCGATAAATGGACGATCAATTTTACCATTATCAATCAGACTGTTAATAATCGGAACAACATCATTACTTGGTATCGCAAAGCCTAATCCTTCTACCCCGCTGTTCGCAATCTTTAAGCTATTAATTCCAATCACTTGTCCTTGTGTATTTAAAAGAGCACCACCACTATTACCAGGGTTAATGGCTGCATCAGTCTGAATAACGTTTAATTCCCAACTACCTGCAGAGGTATCAACAGAAATGCTTCGGTCTTTCGCACTTACAATTCCTGAGGTAACTGTTCTTGATAAATCAAGTCCAAGTGGGTTCCCAATCGCAAATACCTGGTCACCAGGTCTTAGTGTCCCAGAATCACCAAATGGAAGAACCGCTTCGATATGTTTTGAATCTATTTCTAAAACGGCTAAATCGGTTAATGGATCTGTACCAATCAACTTAGCCATTGTTTTTTCACCATTATGAAGAGAGATTTCTACCTCATTTGCATTTTCGATAACATGGTTATTCGTTACAATATAAGCTTTATCTCCATCTTTTTGAAAAATAACTCCAGAGCCAGTACCGCTAGGAATATTTTGTGAGTTACTTCGGTTAAAAGGATTTTGTTGGGATTGCATACTTGTAATTCCCACGATTCCTTTTGATGCTTCTTCCACCATATCAGCGATAGAAGAAGCCGAGTCAGATACCGCGGTTGGTTGGATTTTAACTGGTCCAGACGCTTCAATAACCTCAGAGTTCTGCTCTGTTGCAGGTGACTCTGAATTGAAATATCCCTGGAGACCGTCAATATGTGGTGCAACTCCAAGCGTTAATGCTGAACCAAGGACACCTGCAGACACCATGGATAAAAAGCTTTTCATTTTTGAGTTTGACTTTTTCTCTTTTGGTCTTGATGCACGAAGTGTCGATTCTTCGCTGACCGCTGATTGCTGTACAGTTTCAGTTTGAGCGTGTTCAATTTGTGTTGCTTCTAAGTCATTGTCTTCTACCTCTGGTTTGATATCCTCTTTTTCCTGTTCGGACTGAATCTCTGTAGAATAACTTTCCTTATTATCTAGGTTGTTAGATTGATCATCTGTATGTTTAAATTCATCAAAACGTTTTTCGTTTTCCATTATGAATTCCTCCTTGACTTACTCCTTATTTATATCATAGTCAAAAATTATGAACAAAATATTAACAAACCTTGAAAAGAAGTGGAAATATAAGCGAAAATCCACCATTATTATGATGGATTACGTTACTGGAAATCGAATTTCAAACTTGGTTCCTTTTCCTTTATCACTCGTGACCTTAATCTTACCATTATGAAGCTGGACCAACTGTTTTACGATAGAAAGTCCTAGGCCGAATTGACCAAACAATGTACCCGTTCGTGAGACATCCGCTTTGTAAAAACGATGCCAAATATTTTCTATTTCCGATGGGTCAATCCCGACACCCGTATCTTCAATTTCGATAATTGTTTCATGTTCTCCTACTTTTCCACGAATCCAAATAACTCCATTATCAGTAAACTGGATACTGTTTTTTGTGATATTAATTAGTATTTGTATTAAACGATCGTAATCTGCTGTAATCATTAAATCGTTAGGAACATCAATCATGATTTGATCATTTTTTTCTTCTGCTTGTGGTTCAAGTGTATCTTTAACAATCTCAAACACTTCAATTAATTCGATTGTTTCCTTTTGAAGCGTAACCTGGTTGGAGCGAATTTTTTCATAATCCAGATTTTCATTCACAAGACGAATAAGACGCTTTGTTTCCTGACTTACCAATTGAACGCCTTTTGCCTTTTCATCATCTGGTATCAAGTCATTACTTAACCCCTCAATCACCCCGCTAATGGTTGTGAGCGGAGTCCGCAATTCATGGGAAACATCGGCCATAAATTTCCGCCTTCTGCTTTCAAGGCTTTCAATTTCCTCCATTGATTGTTGCAAGCGCTGCGCCATTTCATTAAAATCTTTCGACAACTCACCAATCTCATCAAAATCAGATGAAGGCAATTTAATGGAATAATCTCCAGCAGAAATCATTGAGGTCGCTTTCCTTAAACGTCTGATACGCTTTACATGAACCGTCGACAAAATCCAACTCATTAATAGAGCAACAGCCAATGCTAAAAACATCGTATAAAATAAATACTGGTTAATATCATGAATCATTTCCTGTGTCCCACTGATTGGTGACGCAAGCAGAACACCGCCGACAAAAGTTTGACCAACCATATAAGGCATGACAATAAATGTCACTTCTTGCTCAAATCGCTTGTAATCCTGTTTGACTGACACGATATGCCCACTTCGGACCTTGTCCCATTCCTTCTTTTTCAACTCCACTTGCGGTACAAATCCACTGGCTGTACTTAGACTTACTCCATTTTCATCAAATACAGTAAATAAAATATTTCTCTCACCAAGCATGTTTGAGTATTGACGAATTAATGAATCGACATTAGATGTACGACTAATATCAGAAATGATGTTTTCACCATAAGTGGTCAGTTCTTCGACCTTTTCTTCGAAGACGAGGTTCCCAACGTAATGTGCGAACACAATACTTAAGATTACAAAAGCAACCACAATCACACTTATGTGACTAACAAGCTGTTGAAACATGTAGCGAAATTTCATTTGTCTTCCTCAACAGTCTCATCGAATTTATAGCCAACACCCCATACGGTATGGAAAAATGGCTGATTTGCAGTACCTAATTTTTTGCGGAGTCTCTTTATATGTACGTCGACCGTGCGCTCATCTCCGTAAAATTGGTAACCCCATACGCGATCTAATAATTGTTCTCTAGAAAATACCTGTTTCGGATGCTGCGCAAAATAATACAATAAATCAAATTCCTTAGGCGTTAAATTCGTGATTGATTTCCCATTCAGAATAACTTCCCTTGTAATTTTATTTATTTTAAAATGTTCTGTTTGAAGGGTCCCCGTCTCTACGTTCTCTGAAGGCTTACTATTGTAGCGTCTTGTTACCGCCTTTATTCGTGCCATTAACGCAAGTGGGCTAAATGGCTTTGTGACATAGTCGTCTGCCCCCATCTCTAGGCCTAGTACCTGATCAGATTCACTATCCTTTGCGGTGAGCATAATAATTGGAACCGTGCTTTTTTCTTCACGAATTTTCCGGCAAATGGTAACCCCATCCATACTAGGAAGCATCCAGTCAACAATGATTAAATCCCAATTCTCCTCTTTAAATCGGTTATAGCCCTCTTGTCCATCATGGACAAACTCACCTTGAATACCTTCCTTTGAAAAAAACATTTCTATCATCGAGCAAACACTCTCATTATCTTCTATAACAAGAACTCTCATATCTCCAACTCCTAATAAAAAACCCTAGATACTTTTATTTTACAATATAAATGCCTTTTATTAAAAGAAGGGGCCTCCATTGTTGGATACGCCCCCTTAAGATTTCTATACTCTCATTTCCCCATGCTCAATTGATGATTTTTCAATTTGAATAGTGGTATGTTCGATTTTGAATTTATCACGTATTTTATCAATGGATTGCTGTAAGATTTCCTGGCTGTCATAGTCGTCTTTGATTAATATATGACATGTGAGAGAGTCGATGCCTGATGTGATCGTCCAGATGTGAAGATCATGAACATCTATCACTCCTTCAATTTCTTCTAGGGTGGCTTTCACTTCTTTTTGATCAATCGTAATCGGCGTACCTTCCATTAAAATATGAATTGAGTGTGTTAACACACCCCAGGCACTTTTTAAAATTAAGATTGCCACAATTACAGAAATAATGGGGTCCGCTATATACCATTCAAACAACAGCATCAAGAGTCCCGCGATTATGGCACCCACTGATCCAAGTGCATCTCCAAGAACATGAAGGTATGCGCTCCTCAGATTCACGTTATTTTTTACATCGCCTTTACTAATCAATGACCAAGCACTTAGTATATTCGCGAAAAGACCAATACCAGCAATGATCATCATCGTCCCACTGGCCACAGTCGGAGGTTCGAAAAATCGTTGAACCGCCTCATAAACGATAAAGCCTGCAATGACAAACAATGTAACTGCATTAAATAGAGCGGCTAAAATCTCAAATCGGTAAAACCCATAGGTTTTCTTCGGAGATGCAGGTCGGGTAGCAAACCAAAATGCGACTAAGCTTAACGCTAATGAACTCGCATCACTTAGCATATGACCTGAATCCGATAGTAAAGCTAGACTGTTTGTAATAAGACCACCGAAAAATTCCAGCAGCATGATTCCCGTCGTAATGACCAAAGCGATGAGTAAGCCTTTTTTGTTGCCCTCTCTAACTTCATCAAAATGATGATGATGATGGTGACCATGATGGTCGTGTCCGTGATGATGGTGATGATGGTGATGTCCCATCAATTTCCCCTCCTATTCATGTTCAATATGATGAATGACTTGGTGGAGCAAAGTAATGACATGTTCATCATCATATGTATAAAGAAATGTATTCCCCTCGCGTCGGTACGTCACTAAGCGAAGATTCCTCAGTAAGCTAAGTTGATGGGATACTGCTGATTGTGACATTTCGAGGACTTCCGCAATATGGGTAACCGAACATTCCTCTTGTGATAATAAATAAAGAATTTTAATCCGCGTTGGATCCGCAAGTGCTTTAAAAATACGTGATGCTTCGCCAATGGTGGTTTGAGATAAAAAGGAATGATCTTTTTGTTCCACTATTTAACCCTTCTTTCTTACTTTTGCTTGGTTACCTGTATATGCTGTGCTATGTACTTTGCATCATCGGCTACTCCTTGGAGTAAGGCTGAGCCTCTTCTTGTTTGCCAGGGTAATCCTAAAAAATAAAGACCCTTTATCTTGGTGATTCCTTTTATATGCTCTGGCTGACCGTTTTCTTGTAATGCGTTCGGAATTTGTAACCACTGATAATTAGATTTAAATCCAGTTGCCCAAACGACATTAGGAACGTTAAGCTCACTTTTATCTTCAAAAATGAATGTTTCATCTTTTATACTAATAGTTCTTGATTTTATCGTCACTTTACCAGATTTGATGGCTGTCTTTAATTCATATCCAAAAATCGGATCAGGACGTTTTTTTATAAAATTACCTAATTTGGATGTTGTACTAGCTTCGAGTATACTAAATTTATCAAACCACCAAAAAATGCTCTTACCACCAAGGTCCTGCGGGATAAAGTTGAATTTTTGACTAGCCGAAAGATAAACAGTTCGCTCTTTTGCTAACTCAACAGCAATTTGTGCACCGGAGTTTGCTCCCCCCACAACCAATACAGGTCCGTCTTTGAGTTGTGTTGGATTTTTGTATTGTGCTGAATGGATTTGAAATACTTGATTGGATAAGTTCTTTGCAAAGTATGGGATCGATGGTTCTTGAAACGGGCCAGTTGAATCACTATATTTTTAGCAAGGATTACTTCTTTCGACGTTTCAATTTTGAAACCATGTTCTACCTTTGTAACGTTTGTGACTGTTGTATTTAATTGGGTCGGAAGCGAATGGTATGATGCGAATTTAGCCAAATAATCGGCAACCTCATCCTTTGATGGATACTCTTGCCTTGGACCTTTCATTTTGAAATCAGGAAGCTCACTATAGGCTCTTGGTGTAAAAAGGGTCAATGAATCATATCGATTTATCCATGATTCCCCGATTTCCTTCGCTTTATCTATAAGTAGAAATGACTGTTTGGCTTGTTTTAAATAATAACCTATGGCTAAACCCGCTTGACCGGCTCCGATTACCACAGCATCATACATGAATATCCCTACTTCATTTAAAGTATATGAGCATATGCTCATATATAATATTATGTAATTGTTTGAAAGGTGTCAATTAAAATTGGAAAAACTTTGTGGGACAATGAACCTGTCCATGTGTCCCATTAAAAAAACCTGCATTTCTTTAGGAATGCAGGTTCGAGTTCTTATTTTTCTTGTTCCCATTCTTCTCTTAGCAACCCCATCCGGATTGAGTCGTAGTAGAAGCCATTATAGTAGCGACATTTTCTCATACGCGCCTCGAGTGTCATGCCAAGCTTTTGGCCAACCTTGACCATACGATGATTACCTGACCATGTCGTGTATCCGACTCTTTCGATGTATGGGATCGTTTCAAATAAATAGTTTATCCAATGCTTCATCGCCTCGGTTCCGTATCCATCCCCCCAATATTCCGGAAGATAGATAACAATACCCATCTCAAGCCATCTTGTGGCTTCACTTTCCCAATAGAAAATAACGGATCCGATGATTTGACCATCGGCTTCAATAATCATGTGATCTAATGGGTGGTGTTGCATGGCTAGTTGATGTTCAGCCTTTTTTAAATACGTTTCTTTATCTATGTACTTATGTGTGAAATAAGGCGCATCCCACTTTTTCCATTCTGGATTTGGGTTACCGTAGCGCAGTTCCCAAAGTACGGGTAAATCTTCTTTTTCAACTTGACGTAAAGTGACTTTTTCTCCTTTTACTTTAACTAGATTCATCTTGATCCCCCTGCTATCTTTCTAAACGTTAATTTCCAATATATTACCTATATATATGTTTTATTCGGTATCAACAGAGAAAATCCTTTCTTTTATTTAAACCGTAACTGTGAAAAAATACTCGTACCTGATCGCTAAACGAAATGGGCGGTAAGGGTACGCAATCGCCTGAATCGTGCCTGATCTCCAAACGAAATGGGCGAAAGGGGAACGATAGCGCCTGAATCATGCCTGATCGCCAAACGAAATCAGAAAAAGGGGAACGCAGGCCCCTGAATTTACTGCTTTTAGCTTTTTTTCGGCATTAAAAAAGCATGCAGCGTTTTACTACTGCATGCTTAATTTCCAACGACTTCTAGGAAATTCTCTATGAATGCCTCTTCTTTTTCAAACTGCATTTCTTGTTGTTGTTCGATTTCCACGCGTCTTACAAGCTCAAATTCTTTTAATCTTGTTTCACTAAAATCGCCTGCATTTAATGCTTGTTCGAGAATTGGTGCCAATACATGTGCATCTTTAATTGCACAGTTAATGCCAATCGCTGCTGTTGGTGTCATGGTATGGGCTGCATCTCCAAGGATGATGAGGCCATTTTTTACCCAAGTGTCTGCATTTGAACTAAAAACTTTTAGGCAGACGAAGTTCTTCCACGATTGAATCTGCTCTCTTACAGTTGACTCTAATTCTGGAAAGCTTGTTAAAAGTGGCTCCAAAAATGGCTCTAGCGGCTGCTTTCGCAAAGAATTGAATGTACCTTCTGGAATGTTCCAACCAATTTGAATCATCCCACCTGTTTGAGTAAACAAAGCTAGTTGATGTCCATTGGCAAGAACCATTTTTGTTGAAGGCTCCCAATCAGCAGGTGCCGGAATTTTAGCCCATAGCACATCATAACCATGTGATTCCTCTGAAGCCGCAATACCCGCAAGTTTTCGAACAGTTGAGTAACGGCCATCCGTTCCCACTACGATTTTACTCGCAATGTTGATTTCTTCTCCATCTTGTTTCGCTTTTACACCTGTATAGTGTCCTTGATCATCCTGAACTACCCCCGTGACAGTTGTGTTTACAAGCAACTGAAAGTTTGGAAACCGTGCTGCTTCGTTAGAAACAGCCCTTAAAAAATGGGGCTGCGGTATATGAATACCAACGTGATCCTCAGTTGTTGGAGTGATTGTTTTTACAATATGCCGACCATTAATATATTGAACCTTCTTCATCTTTAATAATCCAAGTGCTTCTATTTTATCGAAAAGTTGATGTTCTTTTAATATTGCTTCGGTTTCTGCGTTGATGTGCTCACCTCTAAATTCACGTTCATTTCCAGAAGTACGCTCAACTACGATTGTTGATATACCCTTCTTCGCCATTAAATAGCCAAGTAGAGCACCCGCAGGACCCCCGCCCACAATACAAACATCTGTCTGCAAATTCATGTTATCACCTTCTATTATAATCGTATGATGCAAAAAGGTTTCCTAATAAGAAACAAAGTTTACTAAACGATAATTAAATGATAACAATCAGGTTTTATTTGGTCAACTGATATTCATTTCCATAAATGATTGTAATAAAATAGAGAGTAATGATTTGGAATATTTTTCAAGGGGAGAGTTGAATGAATAAAATCCTTTTACTGATTGTGATTGCTTGTGCCCTATTTTTAGCAGGCTGCAGTGGCGAGCAGACAGGACTATCGCAACAGGTGAATGAAGAAGATAATACATCACCAAAACAAGGAGAAACCGATGAGAACGATGATGCACCGGCAGAAGAAACAGAAGTAGATGAAGAAGATACGCCATCAAAGCATGTAGAAGAAGAAACAAATACTGAACCTTTTGAAATAGATACAGCGACTTATGAGGATGGGGAACTTACAATTCATTATCCTCAACTAAATGAAATGCAGAATAAGAATATTGAGCAGGAAATCAATACTCTTATTAAAGAAGACGCAACGCTTTTTATAGAGCAATATCATGGTAGTGACTCTTCCCTTGTAATGAATTACGAAATCCTATTACCAAATGCTGATACTTTTAGTATTCAATATACTGGTGATTATCATGGTGGGATGTATCCTACAAGCCTCCTTTTCACCACCACTATTGACTGGAAAAAAGGAGAAAAAGTAAGGCTATCGGATAAGTATGTAATTGATGCAGGTTTTATTGAAAAATTGCGAAATGCACCTTACATTGATTGGGAAAATCCAAAAGAGCCAAATCAGGAAAAACAGGCTGCTATTGTTGAATACTTAAATACTTTTAATTTACAAACGCTTATTGATGCCATTACGAAAGCGGATTATCCAAATCCTGAAGAAAACCCTTATGGTGTTTTTTCATACTTCCTTGATGATGCTGTTATCATAAGTATTCAAGTTCCACATGCACTTGGAGACCATGCTGAGTTTAAGCTGAAACTGAATGATTTGGTGAAAAAATAAATAAACCTAGAGAAAAGCGCTTAGTGGAAACTAGCGCTTTTTTTCTTTTGGTTTGTTTCGCCAATCACAAAAAGTTCATACATTTCTTAATGACACAGGTTCTGTCGCCTTTACAGTTGACGTAGATTTTTCCCCAACAGCGGACCCCTTTTTTACAAATAAAGATAAAATGAATGTACTAACTGAAATTCCAGTAACAAAGTAGAATGCATATTTTACACCTGCAGCTAAAACTACCGGATTTGATGCAGCAGGAACTTCTGCTACATAACTTCCTTGACCAGCTGTAAATAACGTAATCGCTATCGCTGTACCTGCTGCTCCAGCTACTTGATTCAATGTGTTCATTGCAGCTGAACCATCCGCATATAATTCACGGGGCAACTGGTTAAGTGCGTTTGTTTGTGATGGCATCATTACCATTGTGATCCCAAAGAAGAAAAGCATAAATGCAACGATTATTTGCCAACCAGGAGTTGATGCTGATATGACAGAGGCAAACATGAAATTTGCAATTAGAATCACAACTGAACCCATAATAACGAACACACGTGGTCCGAATTTGTCAAATAAAGTTCCAACAATCGGCGACATCACTACATTGACGGCATTACCAGGAAGTAATAATAACCCAGCCACTGCTGCACTATACAATAATGCATCCTTTAGGTACATTGGTAAGAGAATACCCGCTGATAAAATCATTAGGATACCGAGGAACATCGTCGCTGTTCCCAAAGTAAACATAGGGTACTTAAATACACGTAAGTTAACCATAGGTTGAGCCATTTTCATTTGGCGAACGCCAAATAATAGAAGCGCGATGATCCCAATAAGGAAAGGTGCCCAAACGATTGGAGCTGAGATAGGAGCTTCGGCCATCGATGCCAATGCGTAAATTAATCCGCCAAAACCGATTGATGATAAAGCAACTGATGAAAAATCAATTTTAGGTTTCGTAATTTCTGATACATTTTCAATCTTAACTACTGCAAAAAGTGTCAATAACATATATAAAAGAGTGCTAATCCAGAAAATATATGGCCAACCTAACGTACTAATAATGACTCCTGAAAGTGTTGGTCCTAAGGCAGGTCCTAATGTAATAACAAGCCCCATAATCCCCATTACCACTCCACGTCTATGAACAGGAAAAATAATTAAAAGAACACTCGTCATCACTGGTATTAAAACACCCGTTCCGATTGCTTGCACGATACGGCCAACTAATAATATTGCAAAATTTGGAGATAGGGCAGCTAATACCGCTCCTAAAAGTGAAATAACTAATCCCCCAATTACTAATTGTCTCGTAGAGAACCATTTCATCAACAGGGCAGAAATTGGTACTAGTATCGCTAAAACTAATAGATATCCTGTGGTCAGCCATTGGGCAATTGCAGGTTTAACTGAAAATTCACCCATAATATTTGTTAAGGCCATGTTTAATGCTGTTTCACCAAACAATCCGATAAAGGTACCAAACATTAAAATAAATGCCATCATCTTAGGGCTTTTGACTTGTAATAGTGTATTCATAAAAATCTCCTTATTCTTTGATTTGACCTGAGTTTGGTCTATTTTTGGCAAAATAAAAGCCAATCCCTCTTCTACCTGAGCTGTGCTCATGAAAAAGTGGAATTAGCCGTTTTTCAAAAACCATATTATTCTTTTTTTGGGTACTTAGCACTTACCATGTAATAAATTTGGAAGTACTTGAGAAATGGTTACTAGTGGATGGCTTGATTTTTGTGTTAAACAAAGCATCATTCCACCCTCAACAATCGCCACCATCGCGAGGGCGATAGAATCCGCCGCTTCTCTCGAAAATCCATCTGCTACTAATTTGTTCGAATAAATCTGTTGCATTTTATTATATAAAAGAGAACAAGCATTGCGGACGGGCTCACTTAGCGAAGCCATCTCGCTGACAATACTGCTAAACGTGTATCCAGCAATCGTTCCTTCAGTTTCAAAATGAACGATTAATTGATCAATCATAGCGTTGGTAGCATCTATTGTGTTCGGGCACCGTTCAAATATCGCCTCAATGTCCTGAGTAATGGTTGCATTCAGTTCTTGGAGGCAAGCAATAAGCAATTCCTCTTTTCCATTTGGAAAGTGGTGATAAAGCGAACCTTTTGAAATATTGCATGCTTTTAAAATTTCATTTAGTCCAACACCTATATAACCCTTTTGCTGGAAGAGCTTTGTCGCGATTTCGATTATCAGCGATTTTGTATCCATTCTCCGTAGTACACCTCCACCATACCAACCGGTCTGTTTGTAACTTTACCAAAAAATTTTCCTTATAGTCAAGTGTTTTTTGCTATGAATATAGTGTTAACCATCAATTATGTATAATAAATTATCTTAAAAATAGCAAAAAAACAGCATTAATCCGGAGAGAATTAATGCTGGTGCGAAGGAAACTATCTAGTTCTAACCTTAAGCAAAAGTATCTAAATTTCTATCCAAAACCTTTTAATTACATTTCCATCTTCTTCGATAAAGTCCGTATCAGGTACCCCACCGTTATTTACTATTGTTTTTAATGAACCTATATTATCCTCATCACAAACAACTAAGGCTTTTTGAATCCCAAGTTCTTTCGCTTTTTCTAAAGATAACGCTAAAAGTTTCGATGCGTACCCCTTACGTCGCTCAGAGGGACGGATTCCATATCCAATATGACCACCACTGTTGAATAACGTTTCAGTTAATCGATGGCGGATATTTACTGCACCAATTACTTTTTTATTTTCACCAACTAACCAAAAGGTCGAGTCAGGTACCCAATTTTCCGGGAGATTTTCTCCTTTTTCAGCATCAAATAGAGATTGAAGCATATCTTGAAAATTTGATGGGTCTTTACTAATCACCCAAGGTACCATATCTTCATTACTTTCTTTCCATTCATTGTAGAAAGATAGATATTCAAATTGATAGTCTAGTGATGGCCGAATTAATGTTACTTGTTGCATATACATTCACCTTCCAAAATAATTAAAAAACAAAATAGTGGTTATTATTCATACACTTCTATCAGATTTTCAGAATTAACTATAATTTTTCTGCCATCTGTTGTTAAAATTTCAATTGGAAATATTGCAGAGATTTTATCGGAAAAGATCCATCTTCTCCCGGGTTGATTTAAAATGATGAATACTCCTTTTGATTTATCTCCCATGTAGTGATGTTTGACTAAGTGGATTATTGTCACGCTCATTTATACCAATTTCTATTAACCGAGTGCCAGCACTAATTGCATCATTTACTGTAAGTCCTATTTCACTAATATTTATCACATTGTCTATCGAGAATGGCTTTGCTTCTTCTTTTGGGCCCTGCCTTGAAATGAACTCTACAATATTCCCAGCTGGATCGTAAAAATAGAAAGCATGTGCGGAAAAGAAAGAAAAATAGACTTCATCACCCCCATCCTCCACATTTAGTTCCACCCTCTCTTTGACCCATGACTTAGCTTCACTAAACTGGTTAGAAGGAATATTAAAGGCAAAGTGATAGAACGGATTCCCTTTTACATTTTCCGTAGTAAATTCTAACTGGCTAGAACCTACTTTAATTCGAAAGCTACTTTTATTTTCATTAATTAATGGAAATCCGAAAAGGTCAGCATAGAACTTCTTCATTTCATTCATATTATCTGTTTGTAATTTTATTAACTGTACTTCCATGTTGAGACACTCCTCTACAAATTACTGATTCATTACCGAAAATCCTATCCACCCAATAAGAATAAAATTTGGAGATACCAGCAAAATGGATAACCATTTTACTTTTCTGGCTAGGGACACGGCAGCCCCGACATAAAACAATGGAAATATAAGTCCCCATATTTCAAAACGTGGTGTAGCTGCAAGATATAGTGACAGTGGTACTATAAGCACAGCTGATATTACGAGTAATAAAGGTTTTCTTTTATAGATTGATAAAACAGAAAGGATAAGTGATACGATCATAAACGGCCAAAATAGAAATGCCATAGGAACCTCCAATTTGTAAGAAATGACAACTGTAATATTACTTTAGTTCAACAAAAAGAGGTGTTAATCCTTCTTTGATTAACACCTCTTTAGACGGTTATGTTTTTAATATGAGTAAAACAATGAGAAATATGATAAGGCCAATCATAAATATCGTACCAAGACTTGCGCTGTAGACAACATACACATTTACATGAAGGATCACATGGACAATCAGAATAACGAGTATCAAAATCAGCAAAAGAATTGCTACACTAATATTCTTATTCCTATTCAAAAAATCAGCACCTTAACGAAAAGATTAGGAAGGCTTGTATTATAACGTTTATTCTTCAGTTCATGACAATATTCCTAAAACTCCCTAATCTGAGTGTGATTCCGGTAAAGCATTTATCGTTTCTAAGACTGGTACGTACAGCTTTAAACTCCTCCATCAGGAAGGATGACGCCAACGTCCAAAGCCTCCTTCTGTATTAATAATTTGTCCGGTCATCCACGAAGCTTCATCCGTTAATAACCACGCAATAAGACGCGCTGGATCTTCCGGCTGCCCAATCCTTCCAAATGGGAACATGGGTTTAAGATGTTCCCATAATTCCTCGGTCATATACCCCGTATCAACTGGTCCCGGGTTCACGGTATTCACAGTAATGTTTTGATCAGCCAATTGATCTGATAGTGTCAGCGTTACATCAGCAAGCGCTCCCTTCGAAGCAACGTAGGCAACTTCTCCTGGCATGGGACCTAATCTTTGTCCCGAGGTCATGAAAATAATTTTTCCTCTGCCTGATTTAGGATCATGTTGAGCTGCAAAATATTGTGCGAGTAGAATGGACGAGCGTGCATTTACAGCCCAGTGTTTATCTAACATTTCTACAGTCAGTTCACCAAGTAAGCCATCGCTACCACTCATTGCATGATTGCAAACAAGAGCATCTATATGTCCATATTTATTACGGATTTCATCCATCACCCTTTTTGGTTCTTCAGGCTCTAAAAAATTCCCGCTTATGTCATATAGAAATGCACCTTCTATTAGCTCTGCGTTAATACCTTTCAGTACTTCACTCAAATCATCCGCACCCCATGATTGATCTTGATCGTGCGGCTGGAAATGATGAATCATAACAGATGCTCCCCATGCAGCCACTTGGCGGGCTATCGCATACCCAATCCCTTGGCGACGGCTAACTCCAGTAATTAGTACATTTTTCCCTTTAAGTGGATATTGGTCTCGAATGAATTGGCTCATCAAACGTGATCTCCCTTTTATTTAGATTTGGATTACTCTACATTACTTATAAAGTAGCATGTGCTTCCAGAATTTACATCCGTTTTTTTAGCTATTCTTTTTAAAAAAGGCTTTTTTCTAAAAGATTTTTGCTTTTATATGTAGGGTGATTTCCACTCCTGGTACTCGCTTTCCGCGGGCGATCCGCAAGCCTCCTCAACGAAATGTGGAGGCGGCTTGCACAGAAACGAGAAAATTGGCCGACTAAAGCGCCACGTCCTGTGGCGGAGTCGGCACTAGCACGTCCTGTGCGTCGGAGACTCCGACAAAGAGGAGTTTTTTGCCTCTGAAGGAGGAGTTGAAATTTCTCGAATTTCTAGCCGCTGCAACTGGACAAGTCGCTATGTTCACTGCGGTGTCTCACCTGGCTCACTATTCCCGCAGGACGTTGAATTGCTTCCTTGAAGCTACACCGCACGAAGAAAATGCAAGCATTTTCGAGGATCTCGTACCATCCACTGAAATCACTGAAAGGACAATAATATACCCCTTGCATAATCGGCTCAAAGAGCAACAAAGTTTACGAAAATAACCTAAAAAAACAATAAAAAATGCGCTGTCGTAGACAACGCACATGGAATCGTTTAAACAATTCATACACATTAAATCATCTTTTTTACGTTAGTTTCCCCCATCCCAAACATACCCTTTTATCATTATACTTTCTTCTTCTCTTCTTTAACTGTCAGAATTTCAGTGTCTTGCCCCAATTGTTTTCGGATATGTTTTCTCGCTTCCGCCGATGTTCTTGCGTTGACTGACTCAACTTTTACTTTTCCGTCTACCTCTATTTCAACCAGAAAGCATTTTGCTCCACATCTCATGATGAGTCCCCCCTAATCCTTCACTGTTTTAGCTAAAAAAGTAAATATTGTATCAGAAGTGTAAATAAAAGATGTAGGCGTGTCTAGTACATACGAATTACCCCCACTTCCCATCTCAAAAGTCAAACTTAAACTTCCCATCATAACGAACCACTTAACTATACGTAATAGCTAAAAAGATTATGCTAAAATATCTATTTATCTTTTTATAGATATATATGAAGCATGAGGTTTATACCATTTTCTCCTATTAACCTTTTATTTACTTTCTAGTAAAACGATATTCAAACTCGAATTCTATACTAATCCTAACAACATTTTAGGAGGAATAGTAATGAAAAACAAATCAATTAAAAAGAAACTGATCCCGTTTGCTGTTGTATCTTCACTCGCACTTGGAGCCCTTGTTGGAAACTTTTCAGTTCCTGCTGCTGATGCGAAATCAAGTAAGCCAGATACGAATAATGGTAAAGCTAAAAATGTTATTTTTATGGTTCCAGACGGCTACTCTGCTTCATATGCAACGAACTACAGATGGTATAAAGGTGAGGAAACTGTGCTTGATTCAATGCTTGTTGGGATGCATCGCACCTATTCCTCTAACTCAGAGGTGACCGACTCAGCCGCAGCAGGTACAGCTATGGCAACTGGAATCAAAACAAATAATGGGATGATTAGTACATCTCCAGATGGGAAAGATTTAAAAACAATTCTTGAAGTTGCTGAAGAGAAAGGAAAATCATCAGGCTTAGTTGCAACTTCAACAATTACACATGCAACACCCGCTGTATTTGCTTCTCATGTAGCTTCACGTTCAAATGAAGCAGATATTGCACCACAATTGCTAGAAAATGATGTCGATGTTATTCTTGGCGGAGGTAAAAAATACTTCCCTGAAACCTTACTGAATGAGGCCGTCAAAAATGGATATCAATATGTTACAAATCACGATGAGCTTAAAAAAGTCCAGAAATCAAACAAACTTATCGGGCTATTTGCTGAAGACGGCATGGCACCTGAATTAGATCGTGATGAAACCAACGAGCCTAGCCTTGCAGAAATGACAGAAACTGCGATAGACGTTCTTAAAAAGGATAAGGATGGGTTCTTCTTAATGGTTGAAGGAAGCCAAATTGATTGGGCTGGTCATGATAATGATGCTGCATGGGCAATGAAGGACAGTGAAGCATTTGAACTTGCTGTTAAGGAAGCGGTAGAATTTGCTAAGAAGGATGGCAACACATTAGTGATTGTTGCTGGTGACCATGATACTGGCGGGATGTCAGTCGGTGGTTATGGAAAAGGAGATGCAAATCTCGATGTTTTACGTAACGTTACAGCAACTGGTGATTTCATGGAAAGCAAACTGAACGCTGACCGCAGTAATGTAAAGGAAGTGGTTAAGCAATATACAAATTTGGATTTAACTGCTGCCGAAGTGGAAAGAATCAAGGCTGCTAACTCTCCATCGATTGCAATCAATCAAGTTGTTTCTGAACGTGCAATTGTTGGCTGGTCAAGCTCAGGGCACACTGGTACTGACGTTCCTTTATATGCATTCGGACCAGGGTCTCATTTATTTAGCGGATTACATGAAAACACAAACCTACCCGTGTTAATGGCCGAAGCAATGAAAATCAAATTCAAGCCTGGAAAATAATCTATACTATGTAAAAGAGCTGTTAAGATACAGCTCTTTTTTTGTCAAAGAAAATAAAAACACCCTAAACGATGTTATACTAGCAAAAAGGAAAATTAAGGGTGTCATTCATGAAAGATTTATGGGACAAAAATGGGTTGAAGTTGCTGGCATTGGTTGCATTTATAGTTATCCTTTATACGATCTATGATAACGTTCAGGAGCATCGGAAGTTCCTTGAAAAAGCGGAGCAAAATCAAGTTGAGGAGAGGGTTTGGCGTAAGTATGTAGTGAATGGACTATTGGAAGGGCCTAGGTTCTCCGTCCAAATCGGTGTCTTGCCCGATAGTAGTATCCCTACAAAACATAATGATTCCATGATTACAATCTCTAAGGAATTATTTGAAGAAATTGATGTTGGGGATACAATTTCCGGTTATGAGGTTGACGGAAAATTTTATACAGAGACACTGTTAAAAGAGGAAATACGCTGGTTTTATATTTTGTTAACCGTCTTTAGCCTGTATCCCATCGGCTATATTTTATATTGGTTAGGCAAAATTAAAATAATAAGGAAATTATTTTCAACTATTTCAAGACGCTTGTATATTAATAAGATTGCAGGTTTTGTGATTTCTTTACTTATATTTGGTAGTTTGATACTAGCTCTCCTTCTCTTTCTTTCAACAGAAACAAAATTAGCACTTGAAAACGGGTATGAGAAATATTTTGGAAAGAATCATGTTGAAACAATGGCTATTGTTACGGATCGTGGTTTTGATAGGGGAACATCAATCTACAACGAAAATGAGTACTACATCTCCTTGATGTATAAACCGAAGGATCACGAAAGTATTTTTATCGTAAAGGGCGTCACATGGCATAGTTATAAAAAATATACCGAGGAAATGCCAATCGTCTATAATGTCGATAACCCTTATCAGGTCTTTGCTAAAAAGATGGATTTTAGAGATTACACAGCAATCTTGATGACGGATACTGTAACCCTTACGCTTGTATCCATCCTACTCATTATCTTATTAAGTTGGACCCCGTTTTTGTTATGGAAACGAAAAAAACAAAAAGGAAAGGACCATCCATTTTAAACATGGAAGGTCCTCTTTTCATCTCTTAATCTCTTTCTCTTGCCTTTTGTGTATCACGAATGTTCTTTTGAACGGTTATAGCTGCAAAAATACTTAGAACAAATGCCATTCCGTAAAATCCTTTTTCGCTTAAAACGATACTTCCTGCGTTGTAAAGCCCAATAGCCATTAGTGATACGGATACAATGAGTGCAACCCAACTAATTCCATAATAGATACTTGTTACTGGAATTCCCTCTTCTTTGTCTCTTACAGCTTTCTGCAAAGAAACAGATGAATACAGACCAAAAATTAAGATTGCAAAGTAATACCCTTTCTCATTCAGTTCCATTGTGGCGTTAAATAAACCAATAAGATAAGCAGCAACACCAACTAATAACGCTGCCCACGAAGCCCCTTTAAAGGCTGCAGTTGGTTCCCCTTCTTTCCGCTCTACCTTCACTTTTGGTTTTTCTTGTTTGTCTTTATCTACCAAAATCTCATTTTCCATCAAATGTTCCCTCCATCTTTCTTATAAAAAAGGAAGCACTGCAGATGCCCTGTAGTGCCTAAATCCATTATACAAAAATCGCTTACAAAAAATGATAATTTTTTCGTTTTTTTACATCCTAAATTTTCGACATTTTAAGATTCCAAATATTTTTGGAGTAACCGATAGCCCCCGATGATCACATAAGAAATGAATCCAAGAATGATGATAAGTCGGATTATGATATGATCAATAATAAAGAGGACGAATACCATTGTTATAAGTAAAATACCTACGCGTGCCATAAATTTCGTATAACGAATGGCATGTTCCGAAAACTCAGGTTTTCCCTTATACATCCACCTTTGCCCGAATAACATACTTTCCTCTGGATTGAAGTAGGTCCAAATTAACACTGCATATAAAGGAATCATTAATATCAAACACAAAATAACTTCGGCCAAATCAGCTCCCCCTTTTGTGTCTATACGGATCTACCCCTCGTTTAGTTTCAAAATATTCCGTCTTATAAAATCATTTGTATAATCATCTACGTGAACAGCCTAGTTGAAAAGTTTTAACCACCATGGGTAATCGTACTGTCCATCAGAAATTTGAAAAAAACTGTTCATAAATCCTAAATGAACAATGCAGTAACTTTCGAAGACCTTCAATTTTGGGGCATAAGTTGAAAAGATAAAGAAATTTTTCCTTTCTATTTCGATATCAACTGGTTCATTGAAAGATTCTGCTGGGATCTCATTAAAATTTGTATATTCTATATAGTCCTGTTTTGTTGGGTTAAATAATAAGGATAGGATTAAAAAGATCACGAGTAACCCACCCAAACTAAATCTTTTTTTACCCTTTCTCACTTAACAATCCCTCCATTCATAAGAAAAATACAAAATATGAAACTAGTAATAAGACCACCATGGAAAGGATTGCTCTAACCCAGGTTGCTTTTTTACTTACACCCGCTTTAGACTCTAAATTGTTAATATAACCGATTGTGAATATAAAACCGAAAATTACAAGATACCCCTCATATAATTTATCCGAATCAAGTAGCTTAATTGCCGCTAATAAAATTAATACAGTCCCAACTCCCCCAAAAAACATACTTATGTACGAAACCTTTTTATCTTCCTTCACCAAACTAACCCCCAAAACCACGAAATGTACTGGCTACTTATGTAAACAATTTTACCACACAACAATACCAAAATATTACATAAAAGGTTCTCCGTAATACTTTTATCAGCCCGTGACAATGACCCATTTTCTTAGAGAAACGTGGCATTTTGAGACTAGGTGAGTATACTGTAGGGAATCTACACAAGAGAAAGGAAGTAAGAACATGGAGCTAAATTTATCTAACGTAAATGCGGCATCTTTTCATACCCCTTACGTAGCACCACAACCGACATATACAGCCCCAAGCTATGATTTTACCCCTAGTTATGGATATGCTTGTCCTGAACCTTGTAACGATAATACCTTCGTATTGATCGTTGTGTTGTTTATCTTATTAATCATTATCGGTGCTTGCTATTTTCCAAAGTGCTAAATAAAAGCTAGCCTTTAAAAACATCACACAAAAAACAAGAACATGTCTGCCTGATATGTTCTTGTTTTTTGGAGAAGAAGAATTGATAAACTAATTGTAAAATAATGCGATAACTACATGTTTACCAATTAAATACCATCATTATTATTATGTAGATAACAAAAACAGCAAAAAAGACTGTAAGGTAATATGACTTTAGTTGTGCTTTATGCTTACTTTCATAGCTTTTCCAACCAATAAATAGACCTAAAAACATGCCAATAATACCAATCCGTAAAATTGTAATGATATAATCAAATACTGGTTTATATGTTGTTATATGACCACCATCTATCGGTGAAACATCTTTATAATTGACAAATAGTATAGATATCGCCAAGCCAAATATAAGTCCATAAAAACCTGATTTTCTTAATAAACTTTCCATAAACTGCTCTCCTTATTTGCAAGTAGTTAACACAATCAGCTGGTTAACGCTAAGCTCTGATTTAAATTCTCCTTCCTATATTCTGGATAACATCTTATTTCCCTTCAAGAACTCTTGTAAAATGCCAAGCCATTTTGAATGATGTACTCGTTTTTTTCTACTAATCTTGGATATCGGACAGAATTTTGTACTTATCGGACAAAGATGGCAGGATAACGGACAATATTTTGATTTTATCGGACATTGTTGCCAATATATCGGACACAACTCACATTTTATCGGACAAACCAAAATAATGTAGTTGTGAGGATATTGGCACGAATACTTATTATTTTCTTTCATATATTGAGTTTAGGACAACCGTTCATTATGGAGGGATCAATTTGGATAACAATGAAAAAGTTTCGCAGGCGAGATCTGATAATCGAAACTATATAAGAGTGAATAACAATATTAATTTCACAGTGAATTTTGGTGATTCTCTCAATTTTCTTGCCCTTATTGTAGGCGTATTTTTCATTAAAACTGTCACTAAAAATACGAAACAGAAATCCCCAAAAAGAAAAAAGGCGTTGATCCTTCCTTAGATCAATGCCCTTTTGTTATTGTCGTGGTGCAAATAACATCACGGAAACACCTATGATACAAATTCCAGCACCTAGCCAATCGTATAGGTCGGGTGTTTTCTTATCAATACCCCACCCCCAAAGGACAGAAAGAACGATAAAGACCCCGCCATAAGCCGCATAAACTCTACCGAAAGATGGAAAGGTTTGAAAAGTAGCAATCACACCATATAGGGCCAATGCGATTCCCCCACCGATTCCCCAGTAATACGGCTTCCCTTCTCTTAACCAAAGCCATATCAAATAGCCTCCTCCGATTTCAGCGATTCCTGCTATGATAAAAAAGAAAATGGCATGTAAAATGTACATCACGTCCTAGATATGTAATTGAAGTACGTACCTATTATACCAACTATGTATGTTTTTATCTTTGCTAGGCAATGACTTATAAATTTCGTGAAATTTATTCGTTAAGTACTTCACTCAACTTCAATGGTGAGATCGTCCCTTGATGAAAATACAATTGCCATCTTCCTTCAATAAGTTTCCATATGGAACTTCGAAGTGTATTCCGTTTCCTCGTCTCATTGACAATGAAATAGGTTGCTAAAACGACATCTGGTGCCAGGGGATAAATTTCATAGTTATGGAGTGACATTACTGAAAGGTCAATTCTAGATTCAAGACATTCTTTTTTATTAAACATATATCCGGAACTACCAATCTCAAAGAAGTCATCTGCTAGTAGTTTATCTAGCTCCTCACGTTTTTTTCGAACTTCTATATTTAAATGCATTTCCTCTAATTCTTTCAATTTTTGCTTTAACTTATTTTCCATAGTTTACAAAATCCTCCTTTATGCTCTTCCATTCTATGTTTTTATTCTACTTAAACTTTCGTAACCCTTTATCACTTTGCAATTTCCTACAAAGCATCATTGACCCATGTTCCATAGCCTTCTAAAATGAAGGTATTATAGGAGTAGGCTATCATTTGGTAAACTTCTGTTTAGAGCTGGGATGTGTACCATTTATACATAAAAAATATACCTAGAATAGAGGATTATATATGGAAATAGTAATAAGACAAGAACAAACTGAAGATTATTTTCAAACAGAAGAAGTTGTAAGAAAATCTTTTTTAAAAGAAGAATACAGTGATAAGACAGAGCATTTTCTCGTAAACCGGATTCGAAAATCAGATGCTTTTATACCAGAACTTTCATTGGTTGCCGTTAATCAAAAAGATGAGATTGTTGGACATATCATTCTTTCAAAAATTAAGATTGTGGATGGAGACCACTCCGTCGAATCACTGGCACTTGCCCCCGTTTCTGTTGCACCAGAGTATCAAAGAAAAGGGGTTGGAAGCCAATTAATCCGTTCTGCACTTAATAAGGCAAAGGATCTTGGATATCAGTCAGTTATTGTACTTGGACATAAAGATTATTATCCTATGTTTGGCTTCAAACAGGCGAATCGCTGGAATATCAGAGCTCCTTTTGATGTACCGAATGAGGTATTCATGGCTCTCGAACTAACTGAAGGTTCTCTTGATCATGTTCAAGGACTTGTTCAATATTCGAAAGCTTTTAAAGAATAATAACGAGGGGTGTCCAAGGGTCTATAGGTTCGACCTTTGGGCACTCCGTTTCTTATTTTATTTTCAAACAATAAATCGGCTCAGGATGATGGCCCTCTTCTACCTCTCCGGTCGGGATAAACCCCGCTTTTTCATAGGTTCGTATTGCACGTTCATTATTATAGATAACAGATAGATAGATTTCCTCACATTGATAGGCACCTACCATATCCTCAATAATTGCATTTAAAACAGGGGTTCCATATCCTTTTCCTTGATACCTATGCCCTAACATCATACTGATTAATTCATATCGATTTGTTTCCTTTTGATATCCATGAGAGGCAAAACCAATTAGTGTATCGCCATTATAGATTGCTTTTGGAGTGAAACCAAATGTTTGGCATAGTGCAAGAAAATATGTATTGGAACCCACCCATCTTTCGTAGATTTGGATGTACTTTTCTTGGTTTTCATCAGATTTTAAATTGATAACATCATAAAAATTACCCTCTGTGACATCAACTAATTTAATGTTCATGGAATTTCTCCTTTTTAGTTAAAAATAAATTTACCATCCTATTTATTCAACAAATGTAGTGTTCTTCCTTCACAGAATAGGCGACAACGGGAAGTTTTTCTTTCGACAAAATGATATATTACTATAAATAATACATTTAATTGAAACTTTTTATTACATATCATACCTCTAATAGTTGAAAGGAGGTTAAGTAGGAAATGTCATATTCTACGAACATAGTTGAGTTGGCCATTGCTGGTGACAAACAAGCATTTGAACAGCTTATAAAATCTGAAAGTGAAAAGTTATATAAAATTGCCTATTTACATATGCGGAACAAAGAGGATGCACTTGATGTCATACAGGAAGCCACCTATAAGGCCTATATTTCCATCCATCAACTGAAATCACCCGCTTTTTTCAGTACATGGCTTGTGAAGATTTTAATGCGAACTGCTTATAAAGAACTTGCACGTAATAAAAAGGTGATAAAGCTTCCCGAGGAAACATTAGAGTATTTAATCGAATCAAGCCAGACACCTGAAACGAACCTAACAATCGATTTATCAGAGGCACTTTCGTCGCTAAATATGAACTATCGAAATGCTATTTTACTTTTCTATTATTATGACTTGCCAATTCGAACGATTTCTACGATTCTGGATAAACCACAATCAACCATTAAAACCTATTTACGTAGAGCAAAGGCTGAATTAAGAAAAACGTTAGGGGCTGATTATTATGGAAAAAGACTTATATAACGATATTGAAATACCGAAACAAGAACTAAATTTTGCGATTAAAAAAGGGATCGAGCGCGGTGAAAGGTTCCGTCGAAAAAGAAAATACATACGACCACTAAAACGCACAACTTTTTTTGCTACTGGGGCTGCAGCTTTACTCCTAGCATCCGGATTTATTTTTACACCTGTTAATCAGGTTCTTGCTCAAGTTCCAATCATTGGGAGTATCTACGATAATTATCAAATGACAATTGGTCAGAATTTGGCAGCTGAGCAACTAATAACCGAAATGAATCAAACCGTTGAAAATAATGGGGTCAAAATGAGTATTACATCGATTTTTTATGATGGCTCCTATGTTGGTTTAACCTTTAAAGCATCTGGTGACAACTTGTCTGACACATTTGGCGGAGAAACAGGACCAGAGTCTGGGTACTCCTATAAGATGTTTGACGGAAAAGATGAATCTGGATGGGGTTCAACTATGGGGACCATAACGAAACAAGGCAATGAATATGTGGGTGCAATGATATTGAATAACCCCAACGAGAATAGTCCAGACGAGCTAGAAATCCCAATTACGTTCACACATATGGCCGGCGTAAGAGGGGAGTGGTCCTTTAATCTTTCTGTTGAAAAATTACCTTCGCGGAAAATTGTACTTAATGAAACCATGCACTCTACTAATAAGGGTTATAGTCTGCTTTTTCATGATATAAAGATTGGAAAAACAAACGCTATGCTAACTTATGAAGAATTATCAACAGCTGGGATAGAAGGTGAAAATCTACATTTTAAGGTTGTTTCTGATCAAGGTGAAAAATTATCACTCCATACCGTTTCAGATTCTATGCTTGTCTTTGAAATTGATAGTAAAAATCCACCAAAGTATATTGAGGTAATTCCTTCGTATGATATTGGCAATGAAGAAATTAATTTAGATGCATTAAAGGTTTATTTGAATTAAGAAATACAAAATCCGGACTACTGAGTGGTTCGGATTTTTTACATAAAAAACCTCCAATCCCAATCAAGATTGAAGGTTCTTTTTATCTATAAATCGTAAGTGGTTAACTTAGGACAAGTTCCTTTTGTTTTTTTTCTACTTTCTCTTGTTTTTCGATTAAGCCAAGTGCTTCTCCAGTTGAAGCATTGATTTTCGCCAGTAGGTCTGGGTGTTCCATAAGGGATAACCCATATGAAGGAATCATGTCTTTGATTTTTGGCTCCCATTCTAGCATTTGTTGTGGGAAGCACTTTTTAATGATTTGAAGCATAACATGAACAGCAGTTGATGCACCTGGTGATGCACCTAGTAACGCTGCAATTGAACCGTCAGCTGCGGTAATCACTTCAGTACCAAATTGAAGGGTTCCTTTGCCGCCTGCTTCAGTGTCTTTAATAACTTGAACACGTTGGCCAGCTACGATTAAATCCCAATCTTCGCTTTTTGCGTTTGGGATAAATTCACGGAGTTCTTCCATTCGTTGTTCTTTTGATAACATAACTTGCTGAATCAAGTATTTTGTTAGCGGAATTTCTTTTACCCCTGCAGCTAACATCGTTAACAAATTATCATGTTTGATTGATGTAATTAAATCCATATTGGAGCCTGTTTTTAGGAACTTTGGAGAGAATCCCGCAAAAGGTCCAAATAGTAATGACTTTTTGTTGTTAATATATCTTGTATCAAGATGTGGAACAGACATTGGTGGCGCACCAACCTTCGCCTTTCCGTATACTTTGGCATGATGCTTTTCAATCACTTCCGGATTATTACATACCATGAAAATCCCACTTACAGGGAATCCACCAATATGTCTTCCTTCAGGAATACCAGACTTTTGGAGTAGATGTAGGCTTCCTCCACCGCCTCCAATGAAGACGAATTTTGCTTTATGATGTTCAACAGAACCACTACTTTGATTTTTCACCTTCAAGTCCCATAGACCATCACTTGTACGTTTCACATCTTTTACACTGTGGTTGTAATTAATTTGGACATTTTTATTCTTTAAATGTTCAAACAACATTCGTGTTAAATTACCGAAGTTCACATCTGTACCAGCATCTACTTTTGTAGCAGCTATTGGCTCATTTGACGAGCGATCCTTCATAATGAGCGGAATCCACTCTAAAAGTTTTTCCGGATCTTCGCTAAACTCCATTCCTTGGAATAACGGATTTTTTGACAGCGCTTCAAATCGCTTCTTTAAAAATTCGACATCCTTTTCTCCTTGAACCATACTCATATGCGGTAATGGCATGATGAAATCTTGTGGGTTTTGGATTAAGTTGTTCTTTACAAGATATGCCCAAAACTGCTTGGAAACTTGGAACTGTTCGTTGACATTAATTGCTTTCTTTATATCTAATGTTCCGTCTGGTTTTTCAACAGTATAGTTAAGTTCACATAGTGCAGCATGACCTGTACCAGCGTTATTCAATTCGTGAGAGCTTTCCTCTCCTGGTTTATCGAGCTTTTCAAAAACGGTAATGTTCCATTCAGGCACTAGTTCCTTCAAGAGTGTCCCTAATGTCGCACTCATGATACCAGCACCGATTAAAATGACATCTGTTTTGGTTTCTATGTTGCTCATATTTATCAACCTTTTCTTTTAAAATTTGGACAAAAAAGATGAAGGCGGTCACAAAATCGGGCTCACCATTATTAGACATTCTCTTTCTCGTCTCAATTAAGGCCATTTTGGATGGCAATCTTATCAAATGCGCCTTGGCGTATTTGTGCCCAGATTTTTTTCGAGCTTGCTCGAAAGATTCCATTGAAAATCTGTGGCATCCGCCGGAGGCTTAACTTTATTCAGACATGTTTTAAACGCTCACACAAATTTAAATTCCTGTGTTTTCGTACCAATTAACTGAAGTAAGAAAACTGAATAAAGTTATAGATTAATATTTCATTACTATATGATAATTATAGGCTATTTAAAAGCCAGTTAAAAGTAAGAAGTTTATTTAGAAGTTCATGGCTCCGATAATACAGCCTTGCATCTTCAGTTGTATGAATGGAATACTAATAAACTCTTATTCTTCATTCCATCCTTTGTTATTATAACATGAAAAAAAGCAGAAACATCAAATTTCATACAAAATAAATCATAATAATTTGACAAGTGACAGCGCTTTTCCGGCCAATACGCTATCGTACAACGCAAGAAAATCTACTTTATCACTCATATTTTTTACTTCATCTTGAGTAATGCTTTTTCATCACAATCAGGATGTTCAGGGCAATTGCCAACAAAGATTACTTAACGACCAAAAAAAACCTGTATTTCACTTTGAAATACAGGTTTAAAGTATATATTGTGATGCTTTGACAATCATCCAGATCAAAATTAAAGCCCATATGAACAGGATAAGTATCCCTGCAACCCAGTTTTTGGGTTTACCGTTTTTCATCATTTCTTCTGCTTTCATTTCGCAATCTGCAATCACTGCACTTGGGATCATTTTCAATGCAAACATGATTCCAATTGGGACAAGGATGACCTCATCAAGGTATCCGAGGATTGGTATAAAATCTGGGATTAAGTCGATCGGGCTGAATGTATAAGCTACCACTCCAGCAGTAAAAAGCTTAGCATACCACGGAACCCTCGCATCCTTATATGCAAAATACAAGACGAATATTTGTTTTTTCAAGCGTTTTGCCCAGCTTTTGATTTTCTCCATAAGTTCACCCAATAATTTTGTTTCCTTATTTTATTCCCATCTTCTTTAGGGGTGTATACTTTAGGATTTCCTACTTGTACCACTTTTAACCATTGCAAAGAGATTAGGATTTTTTCAACGGTTCTAATAGTTCAATAAGTTCAGGGGTAAATCCTTTAACAGCGCGGTCACCTACAACTGTTACAGGGACACCTAGAAAACCAAAGCGTTCCACTTCCTTTTGGTAGACCTCGTTTTCTGCAATATTTCGGAGGTCAAATGGAATACCATTTTCAGTGAGAACCTTTTTAACAAAAGTACATTCGACACAGTCATTTGTTGTATAGACAATTACTTCTTTATTCATTGTAACAATACTCCTTATTCTGCCGGCGGGCCAAATTTTCCTGCGTGATAATCACGGTATGCTTGTTGGACTTCTTCCATTGAATTCATAACAAATGGGCCATAAGCGACAATTTCTTCGCGCAGTGGCACCCCTGAGTAAACAAGTAATTTTGAACGACTATTTGCTGATATTTCAAATTCACTTTCGTTTTTACCATTTTCGTTAAAAGTAAGGGTTCCTGCCCCTGTTTTTTTCAGAGGTGTTTTACTTTCACCAAGCTCTACTTCACCGGAAAGTACATATACAAACCCATTGTGATTTTCAGGCAGTATGTGTTTGTATGTCATACCCTTCGCAAGTGAAATTTCAGTCATAGTAATGGGGACCAAGCTATTCATCGGTCCTTTAACCCCCGCTATGTCTCCAGAGTAGACCTTTAATTCCCCACCTTCAATTTTCACATGAGGTACATCCTCTATATACACATTTTGGTAGGAGGTTTTTGTATTTTTTAGGGAACTCGGTAAGTTCAACCATAACTGTAGTGTATGAGCAATATCTTGGTCAACTGGCTCCTCAGCATGTCTTGCACCACTGCCAGCATTCATATATTGGATATCGCCAGCCTCTAAAATTGAGTTTCCACCGTGGTTATCGATATGCTCCAATCGTCCATCAATTACATAGGTAATCGTTTGAAACCCTCGGTGTGGATGGTCCGGAAATGCGCCGCGCTTATACCAGTCCTCCGCCATAATTAAAAACGGGTCAAACTCCTCAAACCGATTAGGCGGTAGCACAAAGCCTTGCTGTATATGTGGATACCCATTATTGTTGTATTTTATATACCAATGCTTTTTAAGATCTCGTTTAAAAAGGGAACTCATTTCGTTCACTCCTTGCTTGTTCATACTTGTATTCTTTCCTATTTCCATTTCATTTTGACACTTTAGGTGAATTTGTACAAAAATTACGCTTCGCCTTCAGACCTCACCTAGTATATTTTTCCAATAATCAGTATAATCAAAGTAAGACTGGGGGGATTTAATGGGTTTCGTTTTTTTATTTATGTTTTTCCTGCTGTCTATAATCGATAGTGTTATAGGAAAACGATTAGAACCAGGGTATAATTTGGCCGAATCAGACGGGCGAGTAAAATTCCGGATAGGCGGCATCCTTATCGTCATCTTATTTTTGGGAAGTGCCTATACATTATTTGATATTGATAATGTTAACCATACAAAATGGCTTCTCATCTCTTTTATGTTTTCTTTTTGGGGTTTTCAGTCATTCATGGAATGGAAATATGTTGAGGGAAAGAAGTACAAATTGTCTCTTGTTTTAATGGTTGTTTCTGTTATTGCTACTTTTGGAATCTTTTTTACTTATGAAAAAATCACGAAAACTACTTATGGTGAGGAAGTTAGTAAATACATTGGGGAAACGGAGAAAATCGATAAAATTGAAGTAACTGCAATGACATTTGTTCAAAAGAAGGGCTACATGAACAATAAAGCTACCATCACCGATCAATCATTGATACACAGATTCATTACCGAGCCTTCTGATATGAACCTTATGAAAACAAGATTTGGATCTGGATTGGGTTATTTCGTGACAGCCTATATTGGTAAAGATGCTTACAGTTTAGTTATTACTGAAAGTGAGTTGCAAATCGAAGACAAAAGCTATGTAATTAAGGGTGAAAACAAGTTATTAAGCCTAATAGAGAACGGTCAATTGGAGTGGGTAGAGGAATAATGGGAAATAAATACCCCCCCTAAGGGATACCTTAAGAGGTTTTTAATAAAGATTCAATTTCTTCTTCAGTTACAAACTTCCATTTAATATCTTTCCATATATCCTTATCCATTGCTTCTATAAGTAAGTCGATTTCATTATACGTAAACTTTATTGTTTGTTCCTTCATGTAATCCACCAAACCTTTCTTAATATAATTCGCTTGAGCTTATCTTGGTTTGAGGGTCAAGTTAAAAAAATTTTCAGGAGGAGAAAAATAGTGAATAACACTCAGTCTATTAAGTTTCGAAACTTCGCCAACACCGAGTGTAAGGGTTCAAGTAGCTTGTATGAATTTCTTTCATTACAAATTGCCGACGATGATGAACTCCTAGAGTTGGCTACTCATGCACGTAGTGGTCAGCCTTCATCTAATTTGTTGTTTGGTGCTGTTCATTACCTTTTATTAAAAGGAAATGATCACAGTCTACGATATTTTTATCCAAGTATGACGAAGCATCCCCGAAAAGTAGATGAATCCTTTTTACCTTTTAAAGAGTTTTGCAATCAATATTCTAATGAAATCATCCCGCTTTTACAGGAAAAATTGGTTCAGACAAATGAAGTAAGACGATGTTCCTATCTTTTTCCGGCCTTTCAATATATTTATAATATCACGAAAAAGCCGCTAGCATTGATTGAAATTGGGACCAGTGCCGGCCTGCAGCTGCTATGGGATCAGTATAGTTACTCGTATGGGACGGGTGTAGCTTACGGAAACAGAGAATCAACTTTACATATAACAGCTGAGATAAAAGGAGATAATGCTCCTAATCTACAAGACTATATTCCTCCAGTAGCTTCTCGTATTGGCATTGACCTCCATCCAATTGATTTAAAAGATGATGACAATGTCCTTTGGTTAAAAGCCCTCATTTGGCCGGAACATCATGAAAGACGGGAGTTATTTGAAAAAGCTGCAAAAATAGTTAAGGCGAACGAAATACGATTGATTAAAGGGAATGGTGTTGAAATGCTTGATGAACTTTCTAAAGAAGTTTCAAGCGAATATGCGATTTGTGTGTTTCACACCCATGTGGCTAACCAAATGCCTGCAGGAGTGAGGAATAGATTGCTAGAGAAGGTTAAGCAGATCGGATCCGAATGTGAGATTTTTCATCTATATAACAATATAAAAGACCGCGACCTTCATCTAGATTATTCTTTTGATGGGAAAGAGTATAAACATGTTGTTGGTCAAACAGAAGGGCATGGAAAATGGTTTACGTGGGGGTTGTAAAAGGCATTTGGATAACTCCTATGCCTTTTAAACGAAAGGTGTCTATATAAAAATCTTCACGATAATCGGAAGCAAAAGTGTAACTACTAAAGATTGTATGAACGTTAACATAATATCCTTCTTCCATGGATTACTCTTTGGGTAACGGTTGTTAATACGTTGAAAAACTAGAAAGATCACCCACCAGAATAATGCTACATAGATGAAATCAAGAACATTATCATAATACAATCGAAACTCCTCCCTCCGTACCTATTAGATATCTGTTACCTCTATTATCGCATTATTTCAAGAAAATTGAAATAAATAAAAATATTACCAAACCTTGATGGTAAAATAGTTTTAGAGAATTATATAATTGGGGGTTTTTGTTTGAAGGAAAAAATATTCTGGGTCAGTATATTGGTCATTATCCTTAGCTATATCGGCAATTATTTGTATTTCCAATCTAAACAGCTGGATGCCCCACTATTTTTGGAGCATTATTATGAACTCACTATGAACGATGAAGATGAGACAATGCTCACATTTTATTACGTAACCAATAAGTCGGACTCTTCATCAATTGATCATGTACAAATTGATGGAATTGAGGCATATGCGAGCTCGAATATGGATTTTATATGGGGGTCGCAGGAACCTCAGTTTGAACAAGAGTATACACATCATTATTTAAAAGCACTTAATGTTACGTTTCCCATGGATTTCGAAGGTGAAGGTCCTTTATCGTTTTCAGAAATGGAGGTCCATCTTTCCAATGGAAAATCCCTTTTGGCTGATATTGGAGAAGTCATTCTTCATAAAAATTCGGAATACCCCAATGTGTTAGAGACACAAATAAGTTCAAGTAGTAATCAGCATCGAGAGGAGAAATCGATTGTTGCTTTAGAACCAGTCAACATTGAGGAAATTGAGATTCCTTTTAAAGAGGAATTGTCAGATGACATTTTTATTAAAGTTGACCTTGAACAGGATAAATTGAGTGAACTCGAAAAACTCAAGACTGGTGCGAATCCTCCAAAATGGTTCGATGAAGACCGCGAAAAGGAATGGGATGACTTACCAGGTGTCACCCCTAATGATGATTTACTTCCATTTGCTTTGGAACAAAAAGAATGGGTCCGCTTCTTCATACAATTCAATCCGGCAAGGTATAGTTTCTTTCAATTCAGCATCAAACTCAACGGAAAAACAGAATCGGGTGATGAGTTTGTGAGGGAGCTACCAATCATAGATCACCCTGAGTTAGATCAAAAGGCGATCAACGAAATCATCGAGGAAAAGAGGCTGGTGAGAGCGAATGAAAATTAATTTTAAGCAAATGTTCTGGGGCTTCGTTTTTATTCTATTGGAGATCCATTTGATTTACGTTGATATTTTGCCAGAGCCAATCGGGTATTATCTCATTTTCGCAAGCCTAGTCGGGGTTCCTTCAGAAAGCAGATCCGGCAATCTATTGAAAAAGCTTTTGATCGTGCTTATACTCATTAGTATTCCAACTGTGTTTATCCAACAAAATGTGAATGGGAATGAAGTAGGATCTTTTGTCGGCATACCTATCTGGGATACCTATACCTTTTCACTAGAAATTTTCAAGTTGGTCATTGTATTCCTTGTTTTTCAGTTAATAATGACAGTTGTCTCTGCTCTAGGGGATGAAGTTTTAATAAGTAGAAGCTCACAAACGTTTAAAATTTATATGACTGTTATGCTATTTATCACACTCATCCATACATTTGCGATGAACTTTTCACGAGACATTATATTGGGTTACCTATTCTTTACGATCCCTTTAGGTCTCTTCATGGAAATCATGTTTCTTGTACTTTTGAGAAAATTGCATAAGCATAAGGAACTTCAAGGATTGGATTTCAACAAAGATGGATAAAACGCTTGGTTCTGTACCAAGCGTTTCACTTAAACGTCTGTAAAACAGTTCCTTTTCCGTTTACTACTTCAATTTCGGCATATGCTCCATTAATAAATGTAATTTGTGGTGGAACATGGCCACAATCGATATCATATATAATCGGAATCTTTAGTTCCTCTGTGAGTTCTTGATAGATATCCTCTACAGTATAATCTTCAACTGGATTATTTGCTGGACTTCTGCCAAACATAATGCCTTCACAATTTTCAAACCACCCCGCTAGCTTCATTTGCACGAGGGATCGACGCAAATCGGTTGTTACAAGCTCGCAATTTTCGAAATACCAGACCACGGAATCACCATCAAGAAAGTCTTTATTAAATTTCCTAACATCTCCATATGGGGTACCTATTAAATGTCTAACGATATCAATACAGCCACCAAGTATTCTTCCCTTTATAGTTACTACACCTTTTCCTGTTGTTTTCCAGTAGGTCGGTTCGGTTAGATGAAAAATGTGAGGTGTTGGATTATCATGCTGCCATTCCTTTTGGTATTTTTCTGATGAATATTGGATGACTGATTCTCCCTTCTTTGTGGATAAGACGGTTTGCCACATTGCTGTCGTCGGGTCCGAATCCTTTCCTCTTAAATCTATTAAGTTTGTTCCATGTGCAGTTGCCAAACCTGTTTTCAATGTTATAGCCAGTAGTAACCCACTTATATCTGAGTAACCTAGGATCCATTTGTTTCTGAAATTGTCAAAGTCGAGATGTTCAAGAATTTCAATAAGTAATTCACCACCCCAGGGTGGAATAATCAGATCGATTTCTTCACTGCCCATCATTTCGTTAAACTCGTCTGCACGCTCTATTCCTGGTGCAGACCTTGCTTTTTCCTGTGTCCAAACAGTTTCACCACAAATGATAGTAAACCCCTTCTGCTCCAAACGAGTAATGGCAGATCCAATAAGATCATGAAGCTCTGTTTCTACCCCCGATGACGGTGCCGTTACCCCTATAGTTGCTCCACTCATTAATAGAGGATAATTTATCACCCGAAGTCCCCCATTCAATTCGATATCGTTTTACATTTTTCCTATTACTTTCTTTCTATTAATCCAAAACCAACTCCGGTTGGATCGACTAAATACGCCAAGAAGAAATCATCAAACTCCATTTTTTCACGGACAATCATTGCACCGTTGTCTACAGCTTTCACAATTGTATCCTTTATCGAATCAACTTCAATTTGGATTCTCGTTCCATGTGGATAATCATGCGGGCCTTTGCTAATCCCACCTTGAATGTCTACTAGACCTGATCTTTTAACAGGCCAAAACCCCCAATTTGGTTCTTCAAATTCCCAACCGAAAACCGTTGAATAGAATTTCACTGCTTTTTCAGGGTCCTGGCTGGTGATTTCAAAACCTACTATTCGTGCCATCGAAACCTCTCCTTTATTTCATTATCCAAATAGCCTTTGTATAACCTATGTGCATACCTGCTCGTTCCATGTTGTTTTGACTGACTGAGCCAAATTTTGCCTGACTTACAATTAAACTGCATCCTTTTTCCAGTGCTTTTTGCATCCGCTTCTTAATTAATGCTGTTTGTATACCATGATTACGAAATTCTGGCAAGGTCGTTGCGGCTGCAAGAGTTCCAATGCTATTGTGTGTATATAAAACTCCTATACCCACTGGTTCATCCTCAATATTTGCAAGATAGAATGTCCAATTTTCATTGTCGTAAAGTATTTTGTTATTCTGTGCGACCCCATCTTTTAAAAATGCCGGCATACCAAAGCCCTTCGTGTAAATTTCGGCGAACAAATCAAATTCATGATGTTCTAACTCGCGAACATTGATTTTAGAATGAGTGTCCGTATCTTCATGTGAAGGATGTTCTGAGTAAAGAGTTGCGTGAAAATCGTATTGATATAAGCCCTTGTTGCTAAGGAACATAAGGAAATCCGAAGAAACATGTCCCGGCGTTAGTTCTAATCGAACAGGAATATTCTTCTGATTGTAAAAATGAATGATTTCATCTACGTATTTCTCATCACCATCAGATAAACCCTTTACCGTGTTGAACGATGGCCCTGGAATGTTCTTAACAGAAAAGGCCTTTGCACTTCCAAAGTGTTTCACTTCTACGCCCATCGGATTTCCTTCGATCACTTGTATAGCTGTTAGTCTAGAGTGCAATACCTCTATTTCAGCGGTTTCTATGGTTTGGGCAAATTGCTTGGTTACGACCACTTCTCCACTTCCTTTTTTGATGAACTTATAAAGCTACTAATGTGATGGATGCCAGCCCTGTGATTATTTCCATTCATTCCGACACCTTTCTGCAGACATAAATCATTTGTTGGCTATCTTTCGTTATTGGCGATTCATCCCAATCTTTGTAAACACCTAGAATCTCAAATCTATTTTGTTTGAGTAAACGATCCATCTCTTGCGGATAAACATAACGCAATTTGATATTCGTTTTCTGTTCTCCAACTGTTTTACCACTGTCATCTTTTTGTCGTCTAATCGTTATATAGTGTTGCACTTGCTGAAGCGTGTCATAATTACTAATCGTGTAGACATCTACCGTTTTCCCTGTTTCATCCTTATAGCTTCGCCAATATTCCTCAGTAGGTGGTTGAAGCAATTCATCCAGACTTGGGAACCTCGTGCCGAAGATGAAAATCCCCTCTACTTCGAGGTGATTGTGAACGGAAGTTAGAAGCTGATCCTGCTCTTCATTCGTAAGGAAATGCTGAAAAGAGTTTCCTACGATAAAAATGAGTGGACTTTTCACACCTAATTGGAGATTCGTGCAGTCTTGCTCAATCCACTCAATGTTTAGGTTTGCATGTTCTGTTTTCTTGTTTGCTTGAGAAAGCATGCCATGATGTATGTCTACCCCAATAAGAGAATGTCCCGCTTCTGCTAAGGGAATTGTTGCTCGACCTGTTCCACAAGCCAAATCAATCATTGGCCCGTTAACTTTTGCAGCCCATTTTTTTAAGAATTCCACATCATCTTGGAAAGGGTCATTTTCTCGGTCATAAAGGGCCGGATCTTTGTATTCCTCAAAATTATTGAATTGATTCATTTGTTCTCCTTTACTAAACTTATTAAATTTACTTATTATATTTTTCCACTTAAAGGTATTAATTTCCTTCAAAAATTGTAAGCATGTCCGTCATATGTGGTAATATTAATAAGTAAATTTTATTTTTAATAGTGAAAGGCTTGGTTTTTGTGGGTAAAACAAAGAAAAAACGGGTATTAACAGAAATTAAACAACTTATTATGATTACCATCGGGGCTCTCATCGCGGGCTTTGGGTTGGAACTCTTTTTAGTTCCAAATGATATTTTGGATGGTGGGGTTATCGGTCTGTCCATCATTGCGTCCAAGATATTTGGAGTTCCAATGAGTATCTTCCTTATTGTTTTAAATATTCCTTTCCTTTTTCTTGGGTATCGAAAAATGGGAATTAAATTTACTTTACATACGTTATATGGCGTTGTTGTATTATCCGCCTTTACTGCTTATTTGCATCATTTTGAACCTGTAACAAATGATCTATTTTTAGCAACGATTATTGGGGCGGTTATTTTAGGAACAGGTGTCGGATTGGTCATTCGGACTGGTGGGGCTTTAGATGGTACAGAAATTTTGGCCATCATCGTAAGTAGGAAACGACCCGTATCTGTTGGACAATTTGTGATGATTACGAACGTGTTTATTTTTATTCTTGCTGCTTTGCTCGTATTCAGTTGGGAAACAGCCATGTACTCAATAATTACATATTACATTGCTTTTAAAATGATTGACATTGTGGTTGAAGGCTTGGAAGAATTAAAATCAGTAACCATTATTTCTGATATGCCTGATGAGCTTGCTAATGAATTGAATAAAGTTTTGGGTCGTGGAATTACCTTTATTCATGGTGAAGGGGCCTACACAAATGAACCAAGGAAAATAATTTATACAATTGTTAGTCGGATCGAGCTCTCCACATTAAAGGAAATTTCTCATGAACTGGATCCAAGTGCATTGATTGCGATTGAAAATATCGCTGATGTGACGGGTAGTAATTTTGGAAACGGCGGCGGACATTAAGTAGTAAATGCAGAGGCTAGATGGCCTCTGTATTTTTTGTTATACAAGTATTTCGTTTTTACTTGCTGATTTGTTAACATTTAGATGACACTATAGAAATAGGTGATAATGATGATTAATAAAATTGGTAAAGTAACTGTTTATGTGGAAGATCAAGAACAAGCAAAGGATTTCTGGGTGAACAAACTTGGCTTTGTTTTAAAGTTTGAACAACCAATGGGACCCGAATTCTCTTGGATAGAAGTTGGTCCAAGTGAGAACGAGTTTACGACGTTGGTACTCTATGCGAAGGCAGCTATGAAGCAGCATGACCCATCAAAGGTTTCTCATCCATCGATTCTTTTCAGCACAACTGATATCGACTCTGCTTATGAAAATATGAACTCAAATGGAGTTAAAGTTGGGGAACTACAAAAAATGCCGTATGGCTCTATGTTCACCTTCTACGATCAAGATGGAAATGAGTATTTATTACGAGAAGATAAGTAAGAGAGTTTTGCCCTGGAAAGCATGGTCCGCCATGCTTTTTTCATTTGAACAAAATCGATCATAGGAAAATAGACATTCTATTTAGGTACAATTATTCATATATATGTCCAAAAGCAATAAAGGACGGATATCATGAAAAATTTAGGGTATGGGCAAATGTTGATTCCACGAGTCGCCCTTCTGTTTATCTTAACCGTACTCATTTGTTTTGCAGCCGCATCAAGCATATCCTCTATTAAAAAAGATTGGATGAGTTTTCGCGAAATCGATATTAACATTCGAACCTTTCCAACTGAGTTTTTTGTAAAATTACTTGAATCTGAAAATGCCTATTTCGGACAATCTTTAACCGTGGAACAAGAATCTTTCACAAAAACCTTAGTAGAATCAACCTTTCAATTTAATTATGGTGATTTGCGAAGCTTTTTCGGCCATGAACTACCCGGATTATCTTTGCATCATACCGAAATCCTGATATCTGGGGAGGGTACAGATTTCACCAATCTCCCATACGAATCGGCCCCACCTTTGGATGTCTTACTACAAGAAAGAGAAATGGCTCAAAAGGAACTGGATGAGTTTAATAAGGAAGATCCGAAAACTCCACCAGTCAACCTAGCCACGGATAACAAGGTGCTAATCTACCACTCTCACAGTTATGAATCCTACTTACCTCTTCTTGGACTTACTAGTGACCCGGACATGAATAAAGCGGTCGATTCTAAAACAAACATTACAGTTGTTGGCGAACTTCTAGGAAAAGAGTTAGAAAAATACGGAATTGGGGCAGTTGTCGATAAGACGAATATTGGGCAATTATTGAAGGAAAAAGGGTGGGACACGACTGAATCTTATGCAGTCTCGCGTGAGATTGTTCAATCGGCAATGGCTAGTGACTCCGATATCGACTTTCTAATCGATATTCATCGTGACAGTGTTCGAAAAGATGTAACAACTGTTACCATTAACAATAAACCATATGCGAGAGTATTTTTTGTGGTAGGAAAAGCGAGTCGAAATTTTGAACGAAGCTATGCCTTGGCCGAGGCTCTAGATAAATCTATCGAATCGCAGTTCCCAGGAATCAGCAGGGGTGTGATCGGAAAGGGACTGGACCAAGGAAATGGAGTGTACAATCAGGACTTAGCGGAAAACTCCATTCTCATCGAGGTCGGTGGCGTCGATAATGACATGAAAGAAATAAAAAACACAGTTGATGCGCTGGCAAAAGTAATCAGTGAACATATCCTCAATGCTGAGAAAGTGAATGCAACAAATGAATAAAGAGTTACTTTTTTGGCTTATTTGGTTGTTTGTCTCCACTTTGTTTTGCTTTTTTTACTTACCCTTTGGCTATACCCTTGCAGCATTTCTCACTGGTATTGTGATGTGTTGCAAAGCGTTGATTAAACTATTGGTTGTGGAGAAAGAAAAACAACGGGGGTAAAATACCCTAATCCCGCGCTGTAATAGAATTATTTGTCAAACAAGAATAGGTGCGTTTAACTTTATGGATTAACGCACCTATTTACGTACATCTTAATTCGTCCTACCAATCTAATAAAGTCTTTTCGAATAGCTTTCTTCAAGACTACTCTGGATTGATTCTTTTGTTGCATGAGGGAGTTTCGTGTGTTCAAGTAACATTTTTGCTGGAGATGGTAATTGCGTTTGATCCGGCCAAGAATCAGGCTTCCATAATCCTGAACGGATAAAGGCTTTGGCACAATGGATAAAGCACTCCTCTACCTCAACTCCTATGCCTATCAGTGGCTTTTTCCCATTAACGGCCATTTCCTCAAAGAGTTCATGGTCCTTGACCACCGTGGCTTTTCCATTCACTCTCATTGTTTCACCTAATCCTGGAATCATAAAAAGAAGACCTATCCTAGGATTCGTTAAAATATTTCGAAGTGAGTCCATTCTCTTATTCCCAGGTCTCTCGGGTATGAGTAAATACTTCCTGCTTAACACCTGAACAAAACCTGCATGATCCCCCCTTGGAGAGACGTCACAAAAGCCAGATTCATCAGACGTAGAAAGGACAAGAAATGGTGAGTTAGAAATGAACTCTACACAATTTTCATCAAGATAAGAAATAGCTTTTCTTTTGACTAACTCACTTGGAGTACCCATCATCGAGCGCAACTCTTCTTCTGTTTCAATTTTATGTAGAAATGGATTTCCTTTTTTCATTTTCATTACACCTTCTTTTTTTGTAGTAAAAAACCAGATACTCCTCTTCGTTTATTTACTAACCGTCACACTAGGGTCCTGGGGAATGATTGTGGCTTGTTTTTTTATGATTAATACAAACAGGGTTGCAACGATACATAGGACTCCTGCGGATAGAAACGTGATGGTGTAGCTATGGAAAACCTCGTAAAAATATCCACCTAAATATGCAGCTACTCCAGATCCGATTTGGTGGGCTGCAAACACCCAGCCATAAATAATCGGCCCATTTATTTTTCCGAAGAAGTCAGCTGCTAGTCGAACCGTTGGCGGAACCGTAGCAATCCAGTCCAATCCATAAAATACAGCAAAGGCGATAAGCATCACATACGACTGCATCTGAAGAGCATACGGCAACACGAGTAACGACAGTCCTCGAAGACCATAAAACCAAAATAAGAGCCAGCGGTTGTCGAATCGATCGGATAACCAGCCCGCAATCATCGTTCCAATTATATTAAAAACACCCATGAACGCGAAGATGCTCGCTGCGTGTACCTCGGGAATTCCATGGTGGGTTGAGGCTGGGATAAAATGTGTACCTAAAAGACCTGCAGTCGACAGGCCGCAAATGAAGAAACTACCTGACAGTAACCAAAACGGTACAGAGCGCATTCCAATCCATAGCACTTCAAAGGCAGAAGTGATTGGATTCTTTTTCGTTTCATTTTTCACTTCTTCCTTGGTTGCCCCATAAGGAAGAAGCCCCTTATCACGTGAATGATCCTTCATCCAAATAAAGATGATCGGGGTTATTAGGAGTCCGAGTCCGATAAATACAGTCATTCCTACTCTCCAGGAAAATTCCTCAGTTAAAAATGATAATAACGGTAAAAAGACCATTTGCCCCGCAGCGGTTGCAGCCATAAGGAGACCCAAAACCATTCCGCGCTTTTCTTCAAACCAAATCGTTGCGATATTTGCTGAAAGTACGGATAAAAAAACGCCCGAACCTATCCCAATAATGACTCCCCAAATGAGGTGAAGCTGCCAAATATGTGTCATGTACAAACTTGTAATTAATCCGATAACTAACAGGACCATCGAGTAGGCCATGATTTTTCGAACGCCTAATCTCTCAAGCCCAGCAGCAATGAACGGCCCTGAAATTCCATAGAGTATGAGATTAATAGCAAATGCAAATGAAATGGATGAACGGCTCCACTCAAACTCTTGCTCTAGCGGAATTAAAATAATACCTGTAATTGAGCGAATTCCAGCTGCTATCAATACCGCAACGAATGTAATCCAAACCACAACCCAGCCATAATGCATGGACAGCACTCCTTCTTGTTTTACAATGCAGGTTTAAAGATTCTCATAGATTTCAATTAAATTGCCTGCTGGGTCTCGAAAATGTGCAACCTTCAGCATCCAATCAACTTGTTCGTGTGGCTTCGTGATGAACTCAAGTTTATCCTTCATTTTTTCGTATGTATCCTCGACACTTTCCACTTTAAAAATCAATGCCGAATTGTCCTGATTTTCTACAAGTGGTACATATTCAGTACCGATCGCAGCCACCATTTGTTTTCTTTCAAAAAGACCTAACTTCGCTCCACCAATTCCAGTAAAATCAGCATAATTGGATTCTTCATCCCCCCATGAAACTTCAAAACCTAATGTGTCTCGGTAAAATAAGAAACATTCTTTATAGTTATCTACTAACAGACGAATATGTGTTATGTTCATTTCGTCCCTCCTTATTTAAACGTTTACTAGTTATATGTATTTTAGATATTTCCATTATATGTTTTTCCGAAATTTCTGTCTAATTGTATTTGGTTGTGGGCTAAAAGGCCGTTTCGAAAAATTTGGGTTAACAGCCATAAGTTTTAATTATTGGCTATAAATTCATTTTATTGGCCATAAATTTTATTTATTAGCCATATTTTTGGATTATCAGCCATAAGTGGTCGCGATGACATGTTTTTTCAGGAATCACTCACTTAATCAGGCCTATAACCTTTTGGTTACTGCCACTAATTCGGAAATACTGCCACTATTCCAAAAATACTGCCGCTAATCGCCAACTTACTGCCACTAGCGAAAATTACCCTACATTTAAAGCCCCAAGGAATCTCCTTGGGGCTCTCTCTTTACTTTACTGGTATCCAAATTTCTGAGTAGTAATTGGGGTCTGCTGCGTTTCCTTCTGGGTATAGTTCGAATTCAGCAGTCCCTGCATACGTATACCCGCTTGATGGAAACCATTCTGAGTAGATTTTTTTCCATGCGTCTTGCATCGCGTTTGGCATCGCGCCATGAACCTCAAATACGGCCCATTTTGAAGCTGGTAAGTCTAAAATGTCGTACTTTCCTGATGCGCCATCTCTGTTTTCCACTGCCACCCAATAATCGATTGCTCTGGTATTTGGCTCGCTAACACAAATACCTAATAATCCGTTCGTTTCGCCATTCATTAGTGGAATTAATGAATCGCAGGTACCATCGGAATTCACTTCATCCCATAATTTCGGGATCATCATAAGATGCTCATCATTCACACATGAAAACTGTCGTTTCACCCCAACTGCTTTAAATCCTTCCTTTTCTACAATTCGGTACTTCACTGGATCTGCTCCTTTCAGACTCACCTGAATGACCAGGCGGCTATATGATTGCAGCTTTCCAATCCCCTTTCTGACATCGCTTGGCGTTACACCGTGTTGTTTCCGAAAGGCTTTTGTGAAAGCCTCGGGAGTGTCATAGCAATATTTGTAGGCTAGATCAATAATCTTTGTGTCTGTTCTCGATAGTTCTTCAGCTGCTAATGTTAACCTGCGTCGGCGGAGGTAATCACCCACTGTAATGTCTGTTAGAATCGAAAATGTCCGTTGAAAATGAAACGGTGATGCATTTGCATGACTCGATATCTCCTCAATCGAGACATCATCAAGCAGATGATCCTCCATATAATCAATTGCGTTCTGTAATGATTCTAGCCAACTCATTTCCCTCACTCCTTACCTTCATTCTACTTGTCACACATTTTTCCATCCTGTCTTTTTGTGCTTTGTTGAGACAGATTTTTCATAAAAAAGCTTCTTGTATCTTCGTGAGTAAGTTTGTCGCCGACCTCTTTTTCCGGAATAAATTGAAGGTCTGCAATTTCTTTATCTACAGGAGCTAAGTCGCAATTGGCACCTGTGAATTCAACTAAAAACATCATGGTTTCCTGGCGATCATATCCGATTTTCTTTTTCATTTTTTCAGGGAACTCAAAGTGAATTTTTTCATCAAACTGCTTAATGATCAAAAAATCGGTCGAGCCTGTTTCTTCTTGCAATTCACGGAGGATTGCATCTCTTGGCGATACATCACTATCTTCGATTCCTCCTTTAACAAAATCCCACTCGCCATCTATTGTTTCTGTTCCTGTTTGTGTATTTATTTTTGTTTTATGTACAAGTAAAAAATAATTGTCTCTATAAACGATTGCTCCGACCGCTTGTCTAATCTTAAACATATTGCCATGTGTTTCTGACATTTTTCGCTTCCGCCCTTTTTAAAAATGATAAGATTTATATGTATTTCGATAATAAATACTAAAATCCTTTTAATAAATTTGAAACGTTTTGGATGTCTAGTTTCTCTAACTAACGAGGACAGGATTTGAATATTAGCAAACTGGTTGCGAAAGAAAAAAGGGGAATAATCGAGCTTTTGTAGTTACATTACCTTAAATAAAAAAGTCAGGCTATGGTTGTAACGGGTTCCGTTTTGAGGTGCAAACTAGATAAAACACATCCTATTTCTCCTCAAAAATTAAGGGGAAATTCGCAACAATAATCACATAAGAAAACGCTGTTGATTTTCAATATCAGCAGCGTTTTTTTCTGCCATTGGCTCAGATTTTCGGGTTCCTTATACTTTCTTTAATGAAAATAACAGGTCTAAAGCAAATGTAAATAGTCATCACAGTCGACTTAAAGGCAGGATAAACCGTTTTAATGGTATGGCTACAAAATACCTCGACCATTATTTGAGTTGGTTTCATTTCTTGATATCATCAAGCATCGTAATAATGACGAAACAGTTAGTAAAATGATAGTTGAAAGTTGTGTGTTCTCAACGAAAGTCACCTATGATAAATTTATATTATCAGATTTTTCCAATTAAGGAGTGATAAAATGGAACAAACATTATTACGAGACTTTAAGAGTTTTTTAGTAGAATATCGAAAATCTTGGAATAGTTCAGATGCAGAGAGAATGTCTGAACATCAATCAAATCAAATGAAAGTTAGATGGGCTAATCCTGATACGATTGTTTCAGATTGGACCTTTGATGAAGCTAAACAAGGCTGGGTTCAAGCATATAAGCTGTATCAAGGAAGAAGCCCTAAATGGATATTTAACGACATTCTAATAGAAATCAATAAACAACAAGAAGGTGTAGCTGTTTTTTGGGTTTATTTTGAAGTTGATGGGGAAATGACCGATGTAAAATTACTTTTTGTAGAAACATTTCGTAAAGAAAATAATGAATGGAAGAAAATAAGGGAATATGTTGAAAATAGTTTTAGCAATTAGTCCTTAATTTTATATTACTTAATTAAACTAATAGAGCTGTCATTTATACTGGGCATAGTATTTTACTATGGCTTTAGTCTGTTCTGATACATGCCAAGTAGATTTTTTTCTGTTTTTCCCTTTTGGTTGAATGAATTTCATTTTAATACCTCAATTCGCAGGCTATTTCACATCCATTTTCACTCAAATGTTCTAGGCGGACAATAAGTATTGTCACTCTAATGAAACTTTATGCGAACTACTAGGAGAATTTTCAATAATAGTACGATATACGTTAATTTATCAATAAAAATATAGGCGTGAATTCACGAGAGAATTCACGCCAAAAATCTATTGTGATTTTAATTTTTGCACCCCGAATTGGAACCCGTTACTATGGTTGCCTGACTTTTTCATTTTATCGTTCATCAAGAAGTGCTTTCCTGTCGACAGCATGTGGTGGTTTTTCAAACCAGTGTTCGTCGATCATGATATTTGCGCCATCTTCTGCGAATTTTCCTACATCGATAATGAACTTACCATACATCATCCCAAGGTCTCGTCTACCGTTTGTTGACATTGCGTTAGCATAAGACCGAATCTTCATTGAGAACATATCAATCTTATGGAAAACCATCAACTTGTCTGAAAAAGGAGGGATGGATGATGGTTCCACTAAATCATCAAGTAATGGATGCCCTGGTAGATTATTTTCATTTAATTTTTCCCTAGCATCTTTAATATGATTATGGGTAATTTCCACACCGCGTTGCATAAACTCTCTTACTTTTTTATGAGTGGCTACTTGGCTAAATCCAATCAATAACCCTTTACTCGCCACATTGTTTTCAAGATTATCTTGAAGGTGAGCAATTTCTAAAGCATGTAGCGGTCTAACGTCACCAAGGAATCCAGCTAGATAGTTCTATTTTTCGACAAAACTTACTTCCTTAGGGATTGGGATGATTGGTGGTTTTGTTAAAAAACCTTTATTCTCTAGAGTTTCATTTAGAGCAACTAAAAATTGAATTGTATTGTGGTCAATATTAAGAATAAGTTCTCTAACGTCTTTCCGTATCATCATAGGAATCGCAGTAGAGTAAAGGCTAAGCCCTGCCTTTGCAGTATACTTTAAATAATGAAGGTAAAATTCATCTACAAACAATCTAGGTGCCTCTAGGTTAACATCCTTTTTAACGTCGAATCCAATTGGTATTGGAAAATTATCTTTTTTGAATATCTCTGTAATTCCAGTTATTATTTTTTCGCTGAGGCCTTTTGCTTTTTTAAGAATCTCCATTATATCAGGGTCCTGGCAATGTTTTTGAAAATAGGTTAACACGCAAATGGCCATTGAGTTCCCCATGTAGACCGCCCATAGCTTACCCATTTCTGCCGAAGTAAGTTGCTCATTAGTTGGTTTCATTGCATAACTCCTCATCACTTTTTTTATATAGTATTTTCAAGCTGAGCGAATGTATTCAAAAATCAAAGGCTCTCAAATTTTTTTCGACAAAAATTCTTTCTATTTACTAAAGATGTTGTTGATTTCACTACTATTTCTAACAACAATTGCTTTCGATCGTAAAAGACAACGACAAAATCCAACAATTTGGATTTTTTTTACATTTGATTTCATCGTTTCAATCATGTAGTATACATATACAAGCTACATTGTACGTAATCATAATAAAGTTTAACCTTTGAACTGTAATAGGGAGTTTAACATTGAAGCTGGAATGGCAGGCCTTCGTCCATGGCGACTTGAAGGACATACAGGAATGTTTCTGCAAACACCCACTTTGAGGAGTGGTGGTTTTAAACTTTCTTAGCGTATTACGGCAATTGTGGCTTTTCCAATTTCATGCTAATCCATTTTCCAAAAGGAGAGTGGATTTTTTATTTGTCGTTTCAATGTCTTGACCTTTTTCGGTAATTAAATTTATAATTAATTTCTGTAGTATATTTTTTTATATGATGTCCCAGTAGCTCAGTAGGATAGAGCGACAGCCTCCTAAGCTGTAGGTCGTAGGTTCGATTCCTATCTGGGACGCTAAATTAAAAAGGATGTCCGGGGTGAAATGCCTTGTAAACGTTAGATTGGAGTGTCTAACATTTACGGTTCAACTCAGGGGACATCCTTTTTTTATCTTGTTGGACTCTACTCACTTTTTCCTCTTACGTTTAAAACAAAAAAGAGGCTTTAAGCCCCTATACATCTTTTGTTTTCGTTTCTTTATTCACATACGCTGAAACTCCCTCGATAATAGTGCGATCGATATCGAGATAGGGCTTCCCGCGAAGTGCATCATTTGAAGAAAGTTCTAGGCTTTCATTTTTCGTATCCTTAGGCAAACTGACCACCTCCACTATGGAAAATTCTACATTAGCCATAGTGTGGGCAATCAGTTTGTCGTTCATTCATATATTTGCAGTGGCTTCGAACTGCTGATTCGTTCGAAGATGTCTTGTAGTTCAAGGTCTAATTTTTTCGGGAACTGGATTGAGTAACTGGTTTTTCATTGGTTCAACTCTACTTCCATTCTAAGAATTCTAGGCGGTTGCCAAACGGATCATGTGCATAAAATCGATTTGCACCCGGCAAGTTGTTGTCATCAATTATCTCCACCTTGTTGTTAAGAAGATGTTGTTTTAAGGCTTCTAAGTTTTCGATTTCGAATGCTGGGTGTGCCTTCTTGGCGGGTGCAAACGGATCCTCGATACCGATGTGAATTTGCACAGTTCCAAACGTAAACCAAGCACCGCCGTTTTTTCTAAGAGCCTCTGGCTTTTCGACTTCTTTGCAGCCTAAAATGGCTACGTAAAAATGGCGTGCCTGGTTTTCACTGCCTTTTGGTGCAGCAAGTTGAATGTGGTCAATTGCCTTAATGGTATAAGTCATTTTTATCGCCTCTTTAATATGTGTTACTTCTATCGTACTTCATTTCGAGGGATAACTAAATTTGATTAATTTTATGTATTGATATAAGTTTACCTTATTTTTCAGGATACCTTTCTTTTAAAAATTGTATGGATTGGGTAATTAACTCTTTAAGTACATCAACATCGACATCTGCAATTTTATTAATGTAGACACACGCTTTTCCAGTTGTGTACTTGCCGAACTTTTCGAGAAGCTCCTCACGCTTTGTATCGCCAGGTGCAAAATACAGACTAATTTTTGCTTTGCGTGGTGAGAATCCAACAAGTGGCGCATCTCCTTCATGACCGGAGGAATATTTGTAATGGTAGGATCCAAAACCAATAATGCTCGGCCCCCACATTTTTGCCGGGTATCCAGACGTTTCTGTGAAAATATCTAATAATTTGTAAGCATCCTCTTTCTTCTTCGGACTCTCAACACTTTCAATAAATTCGATGACACTTCCGTCATTCTCTTTTGTTTTTAATTCATACATGGTTTAGACCTCCTTGATAGTATGTAGGATTGACATTTTTCATTCATTCGAGACGTGGGGTGGGGAATCCTGCTTTTTGGAACTATTGGCCATAAAGTTTAATTACCGGCCATATTTTTTGATTATTGACCATAAATTTTGTTTATCAGCCATAAAAAAATATTATTAGCCATAAATACTAAACGAACCCTATTTTCACTCAAATTCTTTAAGGATATTTTCAAAATCGTCAGGGATGATATATACTCTAGCCTTCAGATCACCCCTATACTCTAAATTTAATGACTTGAATATTGTTTTTGCACCTGAACGAGTAGGCAATTTTAAGAAATCACGTAGTTGTTGATTTGTGATTGTGTTCCCGATTAAAAGCGAATAATCAACCAAAGAGTTCAGATAAGCTGTCTTAGAGGTATAATTGCACTTTGTACAGCGCCACGACCTGGGCGTTCGTTCCATTGGAATCTTGTTGCATTTAGGACATCGCACGCCCTTAATGAGTTCATGCTCTTTTATCCCGAATTGTGCGAGTATGTCGTGATCATGTGGGGTATGTTTCTTTAAAAGTAGTTTTGACACTTTTTGAAGTTGTTTTTTATCAAATATTTCTTGCTTATTCCTCTTCTCAAACAAATCTATTTTCGAAAGAAAACTTGGGCTTTTTATGACTTTATGAAAGTGTTTAAAGTCTTTGCTGGCATCAATAATAGCATTGGGATTTGTGAAGGCAACTAAGGTTTCAATTGGGGGGCTGGGTAATTTAAAGGTTTCGAGGAGTCGTTTTAGCTGTAGTTGGTGCCTGTTGATTTGGGCAACCGAGCAGTGGTACGATTTCTTCGTATCTTTGTAGGTTTGGATCAGTTGGTCAAACTTACCGTCAAAATATAATTCTCCGCGATAATGTTTAGCATCAATGATTAGTTGGTATGTGGGGCTGGTTAGAAGTAAGTCTATTTCAAAAAAGTGCTCTCCGGAGATGTCAGGAAGACGCAGGTTGTGGAAGATGGAGTAATTTTTTTCTTTTAAAAAGGACAAATAGTACGTTAAGGATTGTTCACCACGATAACCGGACATCCTTCGGCCATATTCATCGCTAATTTCCTGATATTTTGGGTGCGATTCCGGCAATCTTTTTAGTTCGGCTTCAAGTTTTCTAATGCGTAAAGGGATTTCTAACTCTTTTTTCCTCATTAACTCTAACTCCTTTATGATTTGATAATGTTTTTTTCGACAAAATCCCTTTAAATCCCTTTAAATCCTTTTAAAATTAGGCTCTTTTCTAAAAGATTGTTGCTTTATGTTAATAAATTGCAAACCAAGTTGGTTGGAGCGTAAGGTGGCGACTCCTCGAAAATGTATTCACATTTTCTTCGTGCGTGGGTTATTTCAAAGAAGCAAATTCAATGTCCAGCGGGAAAAGCGTGAGACTTGAGACCCCGCAGGAGCGGCAGCGACTTGTCCAGTTGTAGCGGCTAGAAACTCGAGAAATTTCAACTCCTCCTTCAGAGGCAAATTACGCCTCTTTGTCGGAGTGGCCAATTTTCTCGTTTCTGTGCAAGCCGCCTCCACATTTCGTTGAGGAGGCTCAAGCCACGCCCGCGGAAAGCGTCCACCTGAAGCGGAAGTCAACGATATAAAAACAACAAAGTTTGCGAAAACAGCCTAAAATTAATTAATCTTTTCAGCGTGGGACAATTTATGGCTTTTATTAAACTTTTATAGCCGTTAGCACAAAAATACGGCCAATAAAAAAAGTTTATGGCCGTTATTTTTATTTTATGGCTAATAACTGAAATCACTCAAAAATCCACCAATATGCCACAGCCCAAACTGCCATTAACAGTACTAATTCATACACAAAAAGGATATGGTGCTTCTTTTCGGGTTCATATTTCCAGTGCATAAAAGCGCGGAGAGAATTAAGAACGGTAAAGAAACCAATCATGTAGAAAAAAATATGATCTATCAAGAACCAAAGCCCGACAATAAACACGAGAAATAGTACGATTTCAATGCTCGCCTGAACTTTATTGATCCAGCCATATATCCTGCTTCTTTTTTCTATATTAAACCTTCTTCTTATATACGTTTCGCCGGCAGTACCCACCAAAATTACCACCAAAACAAGAATGATCAATTTGAAAATCATAGATTACACCTTATCCTCTCCGTAGATTCACACCGACAAAATTCACCAAAGCCACATAAAATGGGTACACAAACAGAGCAGCAATGAGCACTAGGCCGACACCTGGGCTGGGTACTTCTCCGGGGTCTATAATTGGGAAAAGTGAAGCAAATATATAAACATAGAATACAAGATATGGTGCCCAAAGTACCACAGACCAGTAACTAGATTTTCTTGCCTTCATCCACCTTTTTGTCATCAATATGAACAAAAAGGTTGCCCCAACAAATCCCAAAAAAACAAGAATAGTAACCACATTTGTTACACTTCCAAGCTCCAAGCCTGTGAGTCTACTAATCCGATAAACATTTAAAATTAGTTCGATCGCAACAAATAATGCAAGGGCATAAAGTGTGCCCATTACATTAAGTTTCATAAAATAGTTCATAATTCAATTTCAAACTCTACCCCTGTTGGAGCTTCACGATATGGTGTTTGTTCTCCCTTGAATTGTAGGACTATTCCCTTTGGATCGTCTGGTAGTGGAGGTGACACAACAAATTTAAAAGAAACATGGCCTCCTGATCCACTACCACCTTCTGTTCTGCAATCGTACTTGTCTCCCATTTCTAATTCCCAAAAAGTGTGTACCCACGTTTCTTCGATTTCTTCTGATGCATCCCAATCGATAATTAAATTGATGACACTTGCGTTCGAGTATTGTCGTATAAAACTGATAGTATAAAGTACATTTTTTACCTCGACAGCTTTTAAAACCGGCAGGTGTTTCTTAAATCCTTCGGGCTCTACCCTTGGTTTGAAATATTTTTCAGATTGAAATGATTCAAAAACAGCATTCAAATATTCTTTGTAGAATCCATATTTTTTTGCCCACCCAGAAATCATTTCATCCTTTGGTAATCCTGGATTGTCATTTGAGATATTTTTTCTCTTCTCTAAAAGGGCACATATTTGCTCATCTATTTCAAAAAGTTTCTCATCATAATGTACGTTTCGTCGTTCAAATGGTAATCGTTTCACGTTCAATACCCCCTCACAAAACTAATATTAACATATTTTGGAACACCTTATAAATAAATCCAATACACTCTGGTCAAACTAAGAACACGATTTCAGATGTAGGAGGCGTAAATGTTGAGCAACGAATTATCGATTTTTGCACTTGGCGGGATTAATGAGATTGGGAAAAATATGTATGTGCTACAGTATGATGATGACATTTTGGTGATTGATTGTGGGGGGAAGTTTCCGGATGAGAGCCTGCTTGGCATCGATTTAATTATTCCGGACCTTACTTATTTAGAAGAAAATCGGGAAAAAATCCGCGGACTCCTCATTACGCATGGGCATGAGGATCATATTGGAGGGATTCCATACTTTTTAAAAAAGCTCAATGTACCAATTTATGCGACTCGATTTACACTAGGTTTAATTGAGTTAAAGCTGACAGAACACCGACTTATTGCGGATTCGGAGCTAATAACAATTGATGCAGATTCAAAGCTTACGTTTGGGGAAATATCAGTTTCCTTTTTCAAAGTAAATCATAGTATTCCGGATTGCCTCGGAATTGTGTTTGACACTCCCGAGGGTAGAGTTGTACATACTGGTGACTTCAAATTTGATTTGACACCTGTGAATGACCAACATTCGGACATTCATCGGATGGCTGAAATCGGGAGAGAAGGTGTGCTTGTACTATTATCAGAAAGTACGAATGCGGAGCGCCCTGGTTCAACACCGACTGAGTTAAAAGTTGGAAACAGTATAGATGAAGCTTTTTTCAAAGCAAAGCGTAAGGTATTTGTGTCAACGTTTGCTTCCAACATTAGTCGGGTACAACAAGTTGTTGATGCGGCGATGAAAACAAACCGGAAACTTGCTCTGCTAGGGCGAAGTATGGTGAATGTGGTAGATGTTGCGGTCGAGCGCGGGTACATTAACCTACCAGATGGGATGCTGATTGATGCCAAAGAGGTGAACAATCTTGCACCGGAGAAGGTTTGTATTTTATGTACAGGAAGTCAGGGGGAACCGATGGCTGCACTTGCCCGTCTTTCGAATGCAAGTTACCGGGATGTTCAAATCCTTCCTGAGGATACGGTAATTCTAGCGGCCGGTCCGATTCCTGGTAATGAAAAAAATGTATCACGCATTATTGATAATTTGTTCCAGCTTGGGGCGGTCGTTTTATATGGTGGGAGCGCAACTGGTATGCATGTGTCTGGTCATGGGTATCAGGAGGAATTAAAACTCATGCTGACCTTAATGAAGCCAAGATTTTTCATCCCGATTCACGGCGAATATCGGATGTTACATCAGCACAAATTGCTAGCAGCATCCGTTGGAGTGGATCCAGAGAATACCTTCATTATTCAAAATGGCGATGTGGTTGATGTTCAAAATTCGGAGGCCCGTCAAACTCGGAAAGTCCCTTCTGGAGACACCTATGTGGATGGAATTGGTGTCGGTGATGTTGGCGATATTATTTTACGCGACCGCAAGCAGTTATCTGAGGATGGCATGGTTGTCATTGTTGTTACACTCAGTAAACGAGATCAGAAAATCATATCCGGTCCTGATACAATTACACGCGGTTTTGTGTTCAATCGAGATTCTGAAGAGCTTCTAAGGGAGACGAACCGACTTGTGAAAAAGTCGATTCTAGATCTGCAAAGTGAAAATAAGTACCAGTGGAATGCAATGAAAAGAGAAATTAAAAAAGCAGTGGGGCAGTACCTATTTGCCCAAACAAAACGAAAGCCGATGATTGTTCCGTTTATCATTGAAGTCTAACCCTCCGATTGTGGAGGGTTTTTTACTTCCATATTTCATCAAGCTTATCTGCGTAAAAGTTGATTGCACGATTGTATTGTTGAATATACGTATCACCCGAGGTCGTGGCTAGACTTTTTAGCAAAATTTCCATAGCTTCCTGATGTCTATTAAGATTGTATAGTGTCATCGCGTAAAAAGACTTTATCGCATGATTTTCAGGGAATAGCTCGAGACCTTTTACTAAAGTCTCTGCTGATTTTTCATATTTTCCGAGGGTCCGATAAGTGCTACCCAAACCTAAAAGTGCCCCTTCTAAATCTTCACCTTTTAAACCTAGTGCGATTGATTTTTCATAAAAAGGGACCGCTTCCGATTCTAAACCTAACACATCAAAACTCCAAGCAACCTGATAGTTTAGTTGAGGATCATCTGGGGACTCCTTTATCAAACTCAATAACCGATCATTTGATTCCTTAAAATGGCCCTCTTCTCTAAGTTGAAGTGCTTGCTTCATTTTTGATAGGTCTCCTTATACTCATCATAATATAGAACCTCAACGACATTAGACCAATTAAGGACTGTTCCAACAAAGTCCTTAATATCGAGTCCTTTCATCTCATACGTATCTTCAGTGTTTGTGGTTCCGGTTGCATCTTCAATAAAGGTTACTTTATAGCCTCGATCATATCCAGAAATGGCAGTAAACATGCAACAGAACTCTGTTTCAAAGCCAGTGATAAATATGTGCTCTACTCCGAGTTCCTCTAAAATACTTGCTAGCTTTGTTTTAAAAAAGGCACTCGGTGTCTCTTTTTCAACGATATAATCCGCAAAATCTCTTATAGATTCATGTAATTCAGAGCCCTCAGATTCCCGATATAACGGACTTTCCTCAACCTCATCAAAATGACGTACCATGATTACGGGTAGTTTTTTCTTTTTAAAATCTTGAATGATTTGTTGAATTTTGTGAAGTTCCTCGCTAAAATCTTTAAACTTCACTATTCCATTTTGGACATCAATCACTAGTAATGCTTGCATTTTTTAACCCTCACTTTTTAGATGTTGGACTGAGTTCGCTCCAAACGTCGAATTGGTTATCGTCTGGATCTCTAAATACAAAGTTCTTACCTGCATGGCCACGGTCCTCAATTTCTCCAACAGATATACGAAGATCTTTGAATTCTTTATGTAATTTCTCTAATGCTTGTAAACCATCAACCTCAAAAGTTAGTGAAAAGCGTTCATTACCTTTTGAATCTATGAAGTTTGAGTTTTGTCCTTCCGATGCTGCAACAAGGAAAAAGCTTTGATTCGCCAAATCGATGATTGCTTTGTCCTCATCCATATAATTTAGCGTAGCTCCAAGTTTTTCAGTATACCAGCTAGCTGAATGCTCCACGTTTGAAACAGGAAGGTAAGTGGTTCCGACCCTTATGAGCTTTTGTGTCATGTTCTTGGCCCCCATTTTTTACAGACTTCGATATTTACTTTATTCGAGCCATATTTTGATTTCCCTTTTAATTTTATGAATTATTTTCCATAAGAGTGCTCGATGGCGTATAAAAAAGAAGCCATATCCTTATGGATCGGCTTCTTTATGAAGTGTTATTTAGTTAAGCTAGCTATGGCTTGGACGTATTGTTCATATATCGGTTCCCAGAGCTTCTTACGGTCATCCACTTGTTTTCCATCAAGTAAAACACCTATGACATCTAAACAAACATGCCAACCAGCTAAGTCTCTTGGGGTATGTTCAGTCAACTTTGTGATCGTTTCAATTAAAAGAAATTTGCAACCATTTGGCTCAGGGGTCAACTCAAAGCGGACCTTGTCGTCTGCCCACGTATATTCCAAAACAGCGTGTTCACTAAAGTCAGTGATGGTCATTTCTTCGAAGGTTCCATCCCCCATATCAAATAGGATACGGCCTCCCTTATGAAGACCATCAACCTTTAATTCTGAAAACCAAGATTGTAGTTTATCGTTTTCTGTTAGCATCGCCCACACCTCATCAACCGAATGTGGATAATGACGTTCAAATGTTGCTATGTAATTGGGTTCATTTTTTTCAAGAGTTGCTAGCATGTTGTACCTCCTAGTTCATTATCGTGCCAAAGCTTGTTTTTAAATCATCCCATCCGTAAACTGCTTCCTTCAGTATCTTCCCGCCAATTTCGACTTCGACCGAATCTAGTTTGCGGGCTCCAAGTGCTTCGTAAAATAGACAGGATTTGTTTTCTTCCAAAACTAATACTAGCATGTTAGTTAGGTGTTTGCCTAAAAGTTGTCTTACAACAGGAGCTACTAACTTTTTACCCAAGCCTCGCCCTTGATATTCTTTTAAAATATAAATCGCGTAGAGCTCGCCATGAAAGTTTTCGTATTCCCCGCTCCGTTCTTGCCCACCACAGGCAAATCCTACGACTTCACCTTCTTCATTTTCTGCGATAAATATATGGCCGTGAGGGATTCCTTTTTTCCACATCATTTCCCTAGATTCATAGGATAAATTCTTAAGGTACTCATCAGGCACAATTCCTGAATAGGTCGATCTCCAACTGTCGACATGCACCTTTGCAATGCCTGATGCATCAGCTATTACCGCTTTTCTTATTTTCATAACGTCCTCCTATTTTACCTCAAGTGCAAAGGCGTAAAACGCATCACCGTTTGATACATTCTCTTCGTTTTCATCCATCCACCAAACGCCATATGAATAGTAATATATCCCTTTTTCCGCAGGTGCCGTAAAACGATGATTTACTACTTTTACTTCTTTTTCCTTGTCACCATTGTAAATAGCTAGGTGCACTTCATTTGGCAATGGCTCATAATCCATAATAAATGTAATTTCTTCACCTGGGGGCACAACAATCGGTTCCTTTCCCTCCAATAATCCTTCAGGCCCAGCTGTGTCAACACATTCACTTGTATTTGAAGTGCTCCAGCAGTACGTACCTAGTTTCGTTGGATAGGTTTCATTTCCAATTTGAATCACCGTCTCCGGCGGTTTTCTTCCAGACAGCTTACTACTTGCATCACTTTCTCCACAACCTGTTAGAGTAATAGAAATCGCGATTAAAAGTACAAACATCCATTTTTTCATCATATGTCCTCCAAATGTGCGCTTTTACTAAACTGACGAAACATTCTAAAAAAAGGTTACACATTTTGAAACCATACGGCTTATTCTTCCGTATATTTGGTATAATGAAATATATATAAAGAAACGGATTTTTTTGTAAGGAGGTCAAAGAATGACAGGTATTGTTGCGGTTGTAATGGTTTTTTCAATTCCGCTTGTTGCGATTATCACGAGTCACTTTCAGACACAATCTAAATATAAACATAAGATGATCCAAGATGAATTAGAGTTAGAGAAACTGAAGCATGAAAATTACTTGCTTGAAACTGAGAAAATGCGAGTCGAGCTTGAAAAAATGAAACTTGAAGCCCCAAAGAATGATACAAAGATTATCTAAGTATGAACACCCTGTTTTAGTAAGATCTCCGATAATGTGAAGAAAACTTAAAATCACAGTTCCAATAAAATACGGTTTAAAATGAAAATAGCAAGGGAATTTACAATACAATTAACACAAAAAAACTTGGGACATCCCAAGTTTTTTGTTATTTTATGTGATGTTCTTATTCAATATAAGCATTGAATGTTTAAGCGAAGGATTTCACAATAAAAACATTGAGTAATGTAGAATAAATTATTACGATTATTGTTTACAGAGGATATATAGGACAGTAAAGTAATTATGAGAAGACATAAATGAGAAATGAAGATGATTTATATTACAGAAGTGATAAAAATTAAGTAAACAAGGAGAAAAAATGGAACTTCAAACTCAAAGACTAGTAATTGTCCCTTGCACTGATGAAGTATTTTCTGTATATGCGACCAAAGGATTTAAAATTGGAAGCCATATAAACAATTACTTGAAAAAACTAAAAGAAGACCCTTCCCTATTAGGATGGGGTGTATGGCTTGTTATTAATAAAGAAGATAATACAATCATTGGTGATATTGGGTTTAAAGGCAAACCTGACTCAGAAAATATTGTTGAAGTAGGTTATGGGATTGTACCGGCAGCTCAAAACAAGGGATTTGCTACAGAAGCAGTAAATGAAATTATTAAATGGGCATTCTCAACTGGTACTGTAAAAAAAATAGTTGCTGAATGTTTAATTGATAATATTTCATCAATTAAAGTCTTAAAAAAGTTAAATATGATGAGAATCGGAATCAAGGATAATATGTACATATGGCAATTAACTAAGTAATGTTCCTCATTTTTTTGTAAGGAGGACGTGTAATTTAAGCCTGTTAGTTCAACAAAAATTACCTTAAAAATCTAAGCCACTTATGTTCTGGTTCGTGGATTTCCAGAGCATTTTCAAGCCATTTTTTCTTCTTTTTATCGAGATAATCCTTTATTTTTATAAAGTCTTGATGATCTATTTCTCTTGTGTTTTTCGCCTTATACAATAGTACAATTTCTGGTTTTAGGTATGGAATACCTGTTTCATTAATACTCCCAATAGAATAGAGTGGATATGATATCCTTAAATCTCTTCTAAATATCCAATTATTTTCTTTTGTTTCATTTAGAAGAATTTCTATTTTGTCGCCACTTAACATATTTAAAGTGTGTATTTCGTGAATTGGTAACTCTAAAAACTCACTTTCCCAAGCATGGAACTTACCATTAACGACTTTCTTAAACTCCCATTCTTTGAGATAATTCTTCAAATATATTTGGTCTTTTCGAAAAATGGCAAACTCTATATCTTTATGTTCTCTTGTTCCTTTCCCTATAAAAAGATCAATTGCCCATCCTCCAGCAATAAACCAAGGTCTATCAAATCCTGACATCAATGACTTAATGCTCTGGCATTGTCCAAATGACATATGTATCCTCCATATTAATTTATCTACTATCTATTCACATTTTGCACTCGATTCTTCAACTATCCTGCCCCGTTAGTGCAAGAAGCGACTGCTTATTGAACTTCAATTACAAAAGCATAACTTGAACTTCCTTTTTCCAACCTTGCATGGACATCGTACACATATACACCTTTTTCTTTTGGTGGAATTAAAACGTTATCATTTAGCGAAACTTCATCTACTTCGTTATCACTAATCCAATTGCTGACTCCCAATGTATTTTCGTTAGGTTCTTTTTTAAATTCTATTTTTATTTCAGATTCAGGTGATACAGCCACAGGTTTTAGTCCTTGATTCTTAATAAGTTCCGGCGGTGAACTCGTATCCGCACAAACGGAGTTAAGCAACCTATCCCAACAATATGAACCTTGTGCCACTTCTACTTTTTTACCTTCAACAGTTATGGTTGGTTCTGTTGGATTAGTATTAAATAATCCGATAATGAAGTAAATCCCCACACCTAATAAAACTAACACTATTAAAGTAATCAAAGACTTTTTCATAAATTTCCCCCTATTGTTTAACACCCTTCTTCTACTATCCTACTTCGTTAGTTCAATAACTTCTATTAAAATAGGCGATAATCCTTCTTGGATCATCGCACCCATTAGTTGAATAAGAAATTAATTATCCATAGCAACACAAAAGCCAATATAGATGTTGAGATTATATCTAAAGCAACCTTTTTCTTATCTTTAGTTTTATATTTTGAATCGCCAAGCAATCTTAAAATGTAAAATACAGTAAAGATAGCAAGTAGTTCAAGGAAATTAAATCCCATTCTATATTGCCCCATTTCTTTTTCTTACTTTATTTCAATGTCTTCATAAAATTTTCCTTCTCCTTGCTAAACAAACCTACCCCGTTAATTTAATATCAATCTTTAAACATTTCTTTCATTTCATCAGATACAACTATTACATCTTCTATTTTTATTTCATTATTTTTATCGGAGGGGGTAAGCCTTACTAATAACATTTGCCCATTTTCAAAGGTTAATAATTCGTACCTTTTATACTCAATACCAGCCGTTGTAATATCTTGAAGTTCTCTAAAATCACTTTTGGAAACACTTCCCTTCCTGCCTTCAGAAAACAAGGAGTTAAAACTTTCGTAATCCTTATTTATTATTGCTAATATCATTAATCGAGCAGTATTATCTGGACTATCAGGCTTCAAAGTTTTATTACTACAACCGACAATTATCACAATAGAAATTACAAACATTATTAGATATTTAATATTTAGCTTCATTGTTTTGCCCCCCTTAATCTCTTTTTCTTTACTATTTCAACCCAATTTGTATTGTTACCTTCTATTGCACTCTCCTGCTTCGTTAAATAACTTCAACAAAAAGGTGCATTAATCTTTCTTGGATCAACGCACCCGTTAGTTGAATAAATAAATTGTTAGCTGTTGTCATCTCCATATTGCTGTTCCTAATTTTCATTACTTACAAACCATTAATTAGCCAATCTCAATTTTATCAATCCAAATAACATATAACTAAGGAACACCACAAAAATTGAAATTGGAAGAAATAAAAGACTTAGTAAATTGTAAATAGGTACATTTGTAATAAGAGAAATAATAAAACTCAAAGCCACTACGGTAATAAACAAGAAAGTATGCCCAAAGAAATACTGTTTTACAATTGAGCTATCTTTTCTATCCTTGTTGATTCTAAAAAAATAAACAATGCTTATTAATGCGAACAAGATATAAAACATTACTTCAAAACCATCTGTCAATTTTCCAAATCGAGTAATAGTTTCAAAATCTCCTTCTGTCAAAAAATTTCTTGATTGCCAGTGTTCCGACATATTAAGTCTATGATTCCACAATAATGTGTATCCAAAATAAAACAACAACATTAAAAAAAAGTAAAGGTAGAATGCTTTTTCGGTTATAAAATTTGTTAATTTTTGCAACATTTTAATACTCCCCCTTTAAGTTCTAACACGTTATCTTAATCTATATTTACATTATATACTAAATAGTTTGACAAAAGATTTCATTCACAACAGTTTTTGTTGAAGTAATTCTGCTCCGATATCTTAATAACTTCAACAAAAAAAGGCGGTTAATCCTTCTTGGATCAACGCTACCCTTTAGTTGAATAAGGTTAAAAAACAAACTCACAAATCAACCTTTCGAAATTGTTTTAATAATGTTACTATTTAAGTGTAATAATTTTACAAAAGGAGAGGTTTCTTTGACAACTACCACAAATGATAAAGCTATTATTAAAGAGGTAACAATAAATGCACCATTAAATTTAGTATGGTTTGCCTGGACAATCTCTGATAGAGTTTCTGAATGGTTTGCACCTGAAACGGTAGTAGAGGCTAAGGAAGGTGGTGCATACGAACTTTATTTTATTCCCGGAAATAGTGAAGGTATGAATACTAAGGGTTGTAAAATCACAAAACTTATTAATGAAAAAGAGCTAAGTTTTACTTGGAAAGGGCCAGACCAATTTGAGACATTAATGAACAATGAAAATGAACTAACAAATGTTAATGTAAGTTTCATATCAATCAATGATGATTCTACAAAAGTAATTGTTGAACATATTGGATTTAAAGACAATGAGGACTGGACTGAAGCAATTAACTGGCACCAAATGGCTTGGTCAGGAGTTCTTGATAGTCTAAAGTCTGCTCTCGAAAATGGCGAAGGAAATTTATGTTGCCAACCCTAAAAAACTAATATTTTACATACACCATCTATATTTTATTAGTATATAGATGGTTTTTTTATATCCTAAAAACTTCAGAACTTTTCTAATTATGTAGCAATATTTGTTTAACAAACCTGCTTGGTTACTTGAATAAGAATTAAGTTCTTATTTGAAACGGCTTAAACTTTGCCAAAGGGCAACTCCTAAAATGAAAACGATTATTACTAAGATAAACCAAGAGTAAAAGTTCTTTTTGTTTCGTAGTATTTTGTATGCAAAGAAAATTAGAATTAACATCAATATTGCCATTCCCGTTATTGCCAATAGCATATTAAGCACGAACATAATAAACCTCCCACTGTTAGATTATTCTGCTTCGTTAGCTTAATAACTTCAATAAAATAGTGCATTAACCCTACTTAGATCAACACTACCTATTAGCACAATTAAAGATTACACTTATTTTTAAAGATAATTAATACTCATTATCAAAGTTTTTATATACTATCTTACTATCCCACTTACATTCCATATTTGTTTTGTTATAATGTTTTAATAATAAAAAGCAACGCTAGTGGCGCTGCTTTAAAAATACTAAGGATTTTCAAAAATTTAAACACTGTATTTTTCTTTGAATAATGGACTCAACTCACTCCATACATCAAATTTGTTACCATCAATATCATAAAACACAAAATTGTTTCCCGGGTGCCCTCGATCTTCTATATTCTCTACCATAACACCTTTTTCCGTTAGAAATGAATGAAGTTCCCTTAATTTCTCAATTCCATCAACTTCAAATGTCATTAAAAAATGCTCATTACCTTCATAATCTTGAAAAATGGCCTTCTCTCCTACCTTTGATTTAACAAGGAAAAAACTTTGATTCGCAAAGTCCAAGATTGCCTTATCATCATTTCTAAAATTTTCAACTGCTCCTAAATTTTCTTGATACCATTTCGAAGATAAATCAGGATTCTCAACAGGTACATAAATTGTTCCAACTCTATGGATAAATGTATTCATAGTAATTCTCCTTATTATTCATTCAATTATTTATTCAATTTCATTGACTGGTATTTCCTTAAAGGAAACAATCCCCAATCCATTTCCGTCTGGATCAAATAAATCAAAAAATCTCATACCATCCCCGCCATGGATTTTACTCACATGATAATTACGTTTAGATAAGTAAGTATGGAAAGCATCAACATCTTCACAATAAAAGTTAAATGTAATATGCTTTCGTTCTGGTAGCTTATCAACTTTAAATAGAGTTAATGCTGTTTTTAATTCTCCTTTTTCATTAAAACGGAAGCCAACATATCGCCCGTCACTACTTCGGTATACTACTTTAAAAGGAAACGTATTCATGTACCATTTTTCAGATGCATCAATATTAGTAACTGGCAAAAATACTGCGTCAATACGTTTTACAGTTTTCACTAAATCACCCCCTTAAATAAATAACTAAACAAATGCTCACAAAGATACGAATTAATTTAAATTTTTTCATGTATTGCAAAAACATTACCATCTGGGTCATACAATTCGAATATAAAATGTGTATGCCCTTTTTTGACCTTGGCACCTTTAGAAACTAGTAAATGATAAGTTGTCACTATATTTCTAAAATCATCTTCTCTCAAAGCATTTAATAACCGATTTACAAGAGATGGTATAGTTTCTTCTTGTTTATTTTTTGTTTCTTTTAAATTTGACAATGTTGTTCTAGCTCTATTTATTGCTGCTTTAACACCTCCATTTGTCATATCTAACATCTCGGCAATCTCAAACGATGTGAAACCGAAATATTCTTTTAATAATAAACATGATGCTTGTTTGAATGGTAACAATGAAATTATGGCCTCAACTGAATCTAATAAGCTAATATCTAATGTAGCTAAATCTTGATTTAAGTCTAAATCTACTAATTCACGCCTATTCTTTCTAATTGTCTCACGCCATTGGTTAGTGGCAGTTTTAAAGAGATATCCTTTTGGATTAGGGTGACTGGGTATATGAGATGAGTATTTCAAAATTTTCATAATTGTATTTTGATACAAATCATCCCCATCCCAAGGAGTTCCAGTTAGCTTATAACAATAATTTCTTAATTCTTCTATGTAGCATTCGAAGATACCTAATTTCAAGTCTGATTACTCCTATTCAAAAAATTTTAGGTATTAAAAATTAGCCTTACTGCTTTTGCAATAAGGCTACCTTCTTTATTCGCAAAATGGATAATGTATCCTTCTTCTAAACTACTCATTTAGATGAAGGATTTAAAATACTGTTTTATACTTAGTTGATATTTACTATGTCCATCTGTAAAACCAACAAGCTCAAATTTATTATTCTTATAAAAGTTATTTAACTTTAAATTATCTGCTACACAATCTAGTCTGAGATATTCTTGATCACTTAGATTGTTCTGTATCCAAGTCAGAATACTTTTACCCATATCTTTCTTCATATAAGTAGGAATAATCGCAAGTCTATGTAAGTAAAGCGATTTAAAGGAATTATCCTCTCCCCAAATATGCCTATCCCATTCACTTTGTTTAGACAAAAGTGTAAATGTAGCAACAATTTCGTTATCTTTCAAAACAATATACGTTTCTTGATTAGATATGGCTTGTTCAATCTCTTCATCATCACCACCATCTAATAGAAACCCCCATTGGTGTATTTCATTATCTTTCATCCATAGAGCTATTTGTTTTAACATTTTAATAATAATGTTACTATCCTCATTCGTAGCAATTTTTATATTAAAACCTTCAATGAAATTCGAGTTCATTTTTTATCTCCTCATAGATTATCTGATTTTCTTATTAAATCTCCGTTTTAATAATACAAAATACTTCAACTGACCTGACCGTTTATAGAAGAAGATTTTTTATTTATACTTTTAACCTTGAATTGGTAAATAAATCTGTACTTCTTCATCGCCTTCCCCAATAGGGTGATATGTCTCGATAATATAAGAATCGAGATCTCTTTGGTAACCTTGTTCTTCTGCCCAAAATTCAAATGTAGTTCTTCCAAATTAGAAAAATTCCCTCTTGTAGTTATGTAACTTTTATTTGTTTCAATATAATCCATTCCTGTCGGTACTTCATTTACTTCTTCACTCACAATTAACCCTACATAATAATGACCACTCCTATGCATCTCGTCCTTTTTAGGCTCAAATAATGCAATTTCGGCCTCTGTTCGATTTAGAATTTCGTTTGAGCGGCTTAATAGTTGCTTTGCAAGCAAAGGTACTTCTTTAGCATAGTTAACAAACTCCCCACTACCTTTTAATCCAATAAGCTTAAACTCTTTTTTTACCATCATAAACGACATATTAACCACTCCCATTCACAAAAATTCCATAATATTCTAACTTCAAATATTCAACAAAAAATCCTTACTTCCTGCATTGAAGTAAGGATTTCATACTAAATTATGCAACTGTTATTCAACTAAACTGCCCCGTTTGTTAAATTAGGAATTCAACAAAAAAGGTGGTTAATCCTTCTTAGATCAACACACCAGTTAGTTGAATAAGGTAACTAAATCTCACCAAATTCTTTTCGATTTTTTTCATTCAGGCTTATTTGATTTTTTGCATTGGGCTTGGATTGAGTGTTATGTTTACTAATTTTCTAATCTTTACTGAGATACTATGATGTTGTGCTATTCTTTTTTATTTGATTTTTGATATAACTATATTTATTTGATTGAACTAGCCTGCAATTTGGAACAAGAGGACTTTTCCTAATTTGCAATGAAAGATTATTTAATGTTTTTGCTAGAAGTTCCCGTCCCGATTCTGATATAAGAAATTCTACCCCATAACGATATATGCCTTCCTCATTTTCTTCCTTCCACACAATTCGTCCATTTAAATTAAATACTCCACCAAGAATCTCTATTTCAAACTCATAAATAATATCATGATTAACAGAGAGAAGTAGATGGGATAAGAACCGAAGTCCACCAAGTCCGATATCTTCAACTAAAATCTCGGTACGCCCTAATTCAATATCCTTATTTTTAAACTTTATGATAGTCATTTGTGAACTCATTGGGAAATATAGCTCTACTCTGAAATAATTTCGTTTATTTTCGTAGTAACTTTGTTTTTCGACTTTTGGCTTTAATACTCTATTTCTTAACATTTTTAATAAATCCGAGACAGGAACTGGTTTACTGAAAATATAGCCTTGAATTTCATCACATTCTTGCTGTTTTAAAAACTGTAGTTGTTCAGGAGTCTCAACACCTTCAGCTACTACACTCATACCTAACCCGTGAGCTAATTGAATAATAGACTTTACTACAGTTGAATTAGAACTATTAACCGATAGATCTTGAATAAATGATTTGTCTATTTTTAACACATTTATCTTATATCTAGTTAGATAGGACAGAGAGGAATAACCTGTCCCGAAATCATCCAAAGATACTCTTACGTTCAAATAATTAAGCTCATTTATGGTTTTCTCAACAAGACTCTGGTTATCTAAAATTGAAGTTTCAGTTATTTCAATTTCTAACCATTTTCCTTCTAATTTAGTTTCCTCTAATATCCTCGTAATGTTCGGAACAAAATCAGCAGAGATAAATCGATCAGCAGATATGTTTATTGAAATAGGTATTAGATTCAAGCCTTCATTTTGCCAGGAATTTAGAACTAGACACACTTTTCTTGCAACCCAATTTGAGAGGGGGTGAATTAATCTTGTTTCTTCCGCAATGGGTATTATATCGGCAGGTGTTAACATTCCCCAATCTGGATGATTCCATCGAATTAATGCTTCAGCACCTATTATTTCACCTGTACTCACTTTTACTTTTGGTTGGAAATGTAATTCTAACTTGTTCTCATTAATGGCTTTTCGTAAATCATTTTCTAACGACAATCTTTTGTAACTATAAATATCCATTATTGGATTATATTCTTCTGCCTTACTTTTCCCCATATCTTTAGCATGATTAACTGCTATATCAGAATTTTTCATTAAGGTTTTGCAATCTTCACCATGTTGAGGAAATACACTAATTCCTAAACTTACAGTAACAAACAATTCATAATCATCGACAATAAAGGGTTCTTCTTTTACTTTTGTGATAATTTTTTCGGAAATAGTATAAATTTGTTCTTTTTCAATCGTATTGTTTAATATAACTGCGAATTCATCCCCACCAAGTCTTGCTATGAAGCCCTGACTACTAATGATTCGAACCAATCGTTCAGCAAACTGTAGAATAAATTTTTCACCAATTATGTGTCCTAGGGTATCATTTATATATTTAAACCTATCTATATCCATGTAAATTAGAGCGAATGATTGCTTTTTATCTTTTGATTTAACAATTAATTCATTTAATTTTTTTTCTAATAAAATACGATTTGGAAGATTTGTTAATTGGTCATGAAATGCCAAATGCTCAATTGATTGTTCATACAATTTTCGTTCTGTAATATCGATTGCATATCCAATTATTCCTTCATCAGTTGGAATAACTCTTACCTCCAGCCATTCTTTTGTTGGTTCATAATAATCTTCGAACGTAACTGTAACTCTTTCTTCCATAGCTTTATGGTAAAAGTTATAAAACTTAGTACCCACTGCCTGCGGGAGTACCTTCCATATGTTTTGTCCTATAAGTTCTTTTCTCTCTTTATTTACGAACCTCTCCATCTCTTTGTTAGTATATATAATCTTCCAATTACGATCTATTATAAAAAAGCCATTTGTTATATTATCCAGAATCGTTTCACTTGGTGGTAAATAAGTGACATTATCCTTGCGTTCTAAATTTACACTGGTAAGATATGATTTATTAAATAATTTCATATATCCACAACCCTTTTCCAAATCTATCGACATTATTTGACAATATCTTACCACAAACGACATCAGTTAAGAATATCTCCTATTAACTTTCTCTGAATCCGGCATAAATATTATGATTTGAATAATAAATATATATAGAACAGAGCGGTTTAATATGTTTTTATCCAATAAGACAAGAAATAGAAGCTGACTCAAAGCTAGTTTAATAGCGACCCTTTTGTGTCATTTTTTAGTATAGACTGTGTTAAAAAACTATGTTGATAATTATACAAAATTAAACGCTTGGATAGATTCCAAGCGTTTCAATGTGATTTTTTATGTTTTTGCGCACGTTAATTCAAGAAGAAAATGCGACTTTATTACTGAGTTTCTCTGCTATCCGCCGTGTAGTCTAATACGAAATAAAGGATGTACATTGAAATAAAGTAAGCCACCGCTGAATATATTATATTCCATTCACCATAATGTAAAATGCTAATATAAACTGCATACAACTCAAGTAATACAAGAACGCATGTCCAACTCAAGATATATATAAATTTCTTAATGGCATTAGATTTCAGTGGAAAATAATTAAAAATAATAACCAGTACAGCAATTTCACCAAGGACTACAACTAGGTACAACAACTCTATTTGTTCTTTATCAAAATACCAGTAAAGATTGTACTTTAAATCAAGATACAAATCAGTTACAAAATTCATTAACAATGCAACTGTATTGTAGCTAGTAACTCGTGCCTAGTTCTCTTTCTGGGAATTTTCAGGGCAACTAAAAGAACTAATAAAACTGTCACTATAAATAGCTTCACCAAGAGGAACACCTCTTTTTTTAAAAAACAACAATATCAACCATATTATCATTATTTTATCGATGAATTATTCTTCTTTAACTACCCTTACCCTTTAGTGGAGGAACGATAAACTTTCTCCAAAAAGGTATTTATTTTAAAGTTTTCCATTAAACAAAAAACCGACTTAATGTCGGTCTTATAATTCTTTTATGTTGTTTATGAAATTAGATTTAGCTAGTTGGTTAAGTGCTTCGTTAATCGAATTAATTGGACGACCGAGAACTTTCTCGAAATCATTGCTATCTACTTCTAGTGAACCATTCCAACTGCACTCTTGAATTTCTACTACAATCGGGATCACAAAAAAAAGGAGTAAAAAGGATGTGGCATTTTCTTCTTCCTTTCTTATTATAAGTTCAACCAGATATTTCTGGTTGAACTTATTTTTTTAGTTACTAGAAAAAAGATCGGCACAGCGTCATCCTCTGACATCACAATAAATGAATCCCCCCACTTTATGAATATTCCAACCATTTAAGATAATTTACCAATTTAAGATACCATTAAAGAATGTTATGTTTACTCCTATTTTTGGAACAATACAATTGATTGCATTAACGAATAAGGAGGTTAATTAGAAATGGATAATCAAAAATTAGCCGATCATGAATCATTGGATTTACATGAAGTTATTAATTTCAAAACACTTTGCTTAGCGAAATCAAAACTAATGCAAGGACTCGTATTTGATCATGATTTGAGAGCATTAATGCAAAAAGATGTTGAACAATCCATGCAAGCGCTTGGAGAATTACAGGCAGTTTATCAACGAGCACCTTTTGAAGCTCCAGTTCCTCAAAACCGGCCAACACCAATAATAAATTGAAAAGGAGGCAATTTCATTGAACCAGGACTATTTAGACCCTATAAACGCGTTACACGTACCAGAGCTAGCTGATACCACATTTGCGATGGACTTACTTCTTCGTGCCAAAGAAGGTGTGCGCAATATTGCTGTCGCATTAACAGAGTCTGCATCACCTGATGTTAGAACCCTCTTACGAAAGCAGTTAATGCAAGGTATTGCCATGCACCAAGAAATTACAGAACTAATGATTAATAAAAAATGGTTCCATCCATACGAACTAAGTGAACAGTATAAACTAGATCAACTATCTGCCAACAATACATTGATGATGGGCAAAATGAATCTATTCCCGGTTGAGACCAATAGAAAAGGTATGTTTGACCGGACACCTGATGATCACTAACACTGGAGGCTGTATAGCATGAAGGCAGTAACGTATCAAGGTATTAAAAATGTTGTAGTCAAAGAAGTTCCAGATCCAAAAATTGAAAAACCAGATGACATGATTATTAAAGTAACGAGTACAGCTATATGTGGATCTGATTTACATTTAATTCATGGCATGATTCCTAACCTGCAAGAAAACTATGTTATTGGTCATGAACCAATGGGAATTGTTGAAGAGGTTGGACCAAATGTTACGAAAGTAAAAAAAGGGGATCGTGTTATTATTCCTTTTAACATTGCCTGCGGGGAGTGTATTTATTGTAAAAACCATTTGGAAAGCCAATGTGATAATTCTAATGATAATGGTGATATGGGTGCCTATTTTGGATATTCTGGTACAACGGGTGGTTATCCAGGCGGGCAAGCTGAATATTTAAGAGTACCATTTGCTAACTTTACTCATTTCAAAATTCCAGAGACATGTGAGGAACCAGATGAAAAGTTAACAGTTATTGCCGATGCGATGACTACTGGTTTTTGGAGTGTTGACAATGCAGGCGTAAAGGATGGAGATACAGTAATTGTTTTTGGCTGTGGTCCGGTTGGCCTTTTTGCTCAAAAATTCTGTTGGCTAAAAGGAGCAAAGCGTGTCATTGCCGTAGATTATGTAGACTATCGTTTGCAACACGCCAAACGTACCAACAAAGTTGAAATTGTAAATTTTGAACACTTTGAAAATGTGGGAATGCATTTGAAGGAAATGACGAAGGGCGGCGCTGATGTTGTCATTGATGCAGTTGGTATGGACGGTAAAATGACTGATTTAGAGTTCCTTGCGAGCGGAATGAAACTTCAAGGTGGAGCATTAGGTGCGTTTATCATGGCTACACAAGCAGTGCGTAAAGGCGGGACAATTCAAGTTACTGGCGTTTACGGCGGTAGATATAATGGTTTCCCTCTTGGAGATATTATGCAGCGAAATATCAATATCCGCTCTGGGCAAGCACCTGTGATTCACTATATGCCATATATGTTTGAATTAGTTTCGACCGGAAAAATTGACCCAGGAGATGTCGTAAGTCATGTACTTCCACTTAGTGAAGCGAAGCGTGGCTATGAGATTTTTGACACCAAAATGGATGATTGTATAAAAGTCGTGTTGAAACCTTGAGGAAGGAGATAAAAAAATGAAATACGCCTTACATGAAGTTCTTGAAGTCCATGAGATAGCTGCATTTAAGACCACTTGTTTAACTAAATCCAAAACAATGAGAGCATTAGTTACAGATCCGCTATTAAAAGATATTATGCAGCAAGACATTGATGTATCTACGAGACAATTACAAGAATATGCTTCTATCCTTTCCAACGCTAAGCAGTAAATTAGGAGATGAATGAACATGAATCCAATCATTGAAACAATAACTGGCATGAACGCATTATCGGATCAAGTGGTTGCAATGGATCTACTCATTTCAGCTAAAAGTGGAGTTAGAAATTATGCCATGGCAGTTACGGAGGCAGGAACACCGGAAATTAAAGAAATGCTCACTCGCCATTTAGTGGAAGCTCTTGATATGCATGAACAAATATCAGCATATATGGTAGAAAAAGGATGGTACCATGCTTGGGATACAAACGAACAGATCAGTTTGGATTTAAATAATATTAATACAGCATTGAACTTACCGACTTTATAAAAAATCCCCAGGAACAGTTTAACACTTTCCAAATAAACTGTTCCTATTAAACCATTTTGAGTTTATTTCTCAGAACTAAATATAGTTAATTCTTCTTTCTTACTCGTGTTTGTATCGCACTATATAATAAAAACATAATTGACTATTTTTATTATGAAAAGGTCGGAGCAGGAAATTCATCAATTTTCATACGAAGTAAACTATAAGGTTTCTGTCGTAGGTCTTTTCCATAATGAAATCTAGGCTGCCGATGTAATTGGTTCACAATGACATACAAATATTGATCCGAACCAATTGAAAAAGTATCCGGCCACAAAATTCTCGGATCATGTGCGATGGTTTCCATTGTGCCATTCGGCAATATTTGACGGATACTGTTGTTTTCATAATCTCCAGCATAAACAGTTCCCTTAGCATCGGTGATCATTCCATCAGACGCACCTTTTTCTCCCCAATACTCCACATGATAAGGTAAATCCATGTCCGGTATATTTCTGTCTCTCAGGGCTTCTGTTGAGATCGAGAACAAATGACGACTGGTTAGTGGAGCAAAATATAAAAGCTTTCCATCTGGAGAAATAGCAAGACTATCAGAAGCCAATCTAAATGGAGAAGTTGAACCGTTTTTGTTTCGATTCATTAAAATTTGACCTTCTACTTTCGGAATAAAATAGGGATCGGGTGAAGTTGAATTTGCTCCATTTAACCGTCTAAACGCGTTTCCATTTTCTAAATCTACGACAATAATTGCTCCTGGTCCTGTAGAAGAAGAATCCGTTATATAGGCATAACCGGCGTTTCCAACACGAAAATCAAATCGGACATCATTCAGATAAGTTGTTGGTAAAACAACATCTTCTTTAAATGTATATACTCTTCGAATTATATTGGTTTTTAAATCAACAGCGACTAATTTGGCCCCACCTTTAATAGGTTCAGAAAAATTGGGTGCCGCTGTATCTAATACCCAAAGCGTTCCCCTTCCATCCGCAACTACACTTTGGACACTGATGAAAGTCATTGTGATATTCTCAGGGTTAACCAAATTAGTTTGTAAATTAGGATAAGGCCGCAATTTATCCTTAACAATTTCCGCTACCGTAAATTTAACATCGTCTCCCCATCTCGGAAAACAAATGAAAATGCGATTGGATTCTGTCACACTAACACCTGTAGGCATAACTCCATAAAATGAATATACTAGTTCTAGCTTACCGAAATACTTTTCCATAGGTAACATTGGTTCCATGATATCCTCCTCAACAAATAGAACTGGATATCACCTTTATATGATTAAAATTTTTTCTAGTGCCTGGTTCTTACGGTGTATTTCAAATTAAAGGAGAGGCAAAACTTTATCATTCCAAAACTTTTCAAACTCCTCTTTAGTAATTTCTTTAGGTGAAAATTCTGACTCTGATGCAATCTCAACAATGCTAGGCACTGGTACAATTCCTAACCCTGCATTCAACACTTCAAAATCGTTATACGCAAAACCAACTCGACCATCTTTGTATATTTCAATTTTCCTTGTTTCAAATCGGTTTTCATCTAATTCAGAAATTAAGATAATGGGTTCATCAATAAAGTTATGTATCCAATCAACATAAATATACTTCACAACCAACGATCCCTTCGGTTCACTTTCTTCTTATATTATCATTTCTTATTCAACTAAACTGCCCCGTTAGTTTAATAACATCTTTCGCATAACTCCCTCACAGAAGTAGAAAATAAGTTGAGGTGAATAAAGTATGTTGAAAATAAAAAGTGGTTATATTATTTGCTTTTCCATAATTTTAAACTTAATTTTTTTCAGTAAATCCACAGATGCAATATCATCTATAATGGAGTTTTCACCTTCCCAATTGAGTAGTGAAAAAGGTGAACATAAACAAATTCAAGAACTGGAACAGCGTTTAGGAAACCTCGAACCGCCTGAACCTACCACAATCCTTGATTCACCTTTTCCTTTTGAGACTGGTACAGAAGTTCATTTTCCTACCGATGTTATCCCTATTTCAGAAGTGATAACACAAGGAACGAAAATTCCTTTCAAAATAATAAAAAGCGAACCTAACTATGTTAGACCCATTTACGAAGAACACTGGCATAGCACATATTGGGGTGGGAGATGGAGCTACGTACCATCTCGAATACACTATGCTCTCCACCGTATATTCCCTTTCTATGCTATTGGGATTGCAGCGGAATTAAATTTTCAAGTTGGATATGGGTATTAGTTTTCCTACCACAACAAATGAAACAAACCTTGACCTATATATAGTTGTGTTTCAAACAAGCATCACAGAAGTTTATACGAAAGGAAATCAAGTTGTTATTGTCGGAACTCCTAAACGAACTGGAGTAGAAGTTTTAAGTATTAAAACAGCCGATATACATCCTAGTAATAAAGAGAAGCTTTTATTAGTTCAGTTAGCAACGAATGGTGCTGAACTCGATTATGCTCTAATCAGTTATCAACCACCAGATTTTTGGCTAAAACAAAAACAAAAAACAAATGAACTTGAATAGTGTAAAAAAGAGTGATCCTTTATTTAAAAGCCTGCATCTAGGTTAACAAGTTGGTACAGGCTTTATTTATATTGTCGTTCTTCTTCAACTCTTCTGCTCCTTTAGTTCAAAAAGAAAAAAAGGCATTACCCTTTCTTAAAGTTGAGCACCCATTAATTCATTAATCTTCTAAAGTTTCTATGTTTGTTTATTGATTTTCTTTCAACCATTTTTTCAGTTCCTCAAAACGCTCATCTATATGTTCTGTAATAAGTTTATAGACGATATACGCTGCTATCCAAACCAGTATAATAGGACCTAGAACAGCTATCCATGGTATTTGCATATTTTTCTTTTCCCCCTTAATTTATCTAAATTCTACAAAAAAGGTAGTTAACCTTCTTCGGTAAACCTGATTCGTTACTTCAATAAGAAAGAGTAACCTTCTTTATTGAAGCATCGCACCCTTTACTTTAAGAAGATTACTTCACAATCCTTTTCACCTCAAAAAACTCAATCCCTTAAATGTGTTGTCCATGCAAAAGTCGACTTCATATTAAAGAAAAGCGCACGATTGTGGAAGATTAACATTAAAGGGGCACAGTCTGGATAATGCGGATTTTCAACTATAAGTATTTTTTTGTTTTAAATACCTAATCAATTAGTTTATTTGTGTGACTTTAATTATAAACCAATTCATCGTTAGACTTAATCGTTAAGTTTCCTTTTGATAGCTTAATAGTAATATCAGATTTCTTTGCAATGTTCGGGTCATGAGTGACGACTATGACACACTTCCCTTCGTTATGTGCTAAGGTTTGCAGCAAATCCACGATTTCTTGAGCTGTATCCTCATCCAGGTTTCCCGTTGGTTCGTCAGCTACGATTAAATCAGCTTCACAGCATAAAGCTCGTGCAATGGATATACGCTGCTGCTGCCCCCCACTTAATGTCAAAACCTTTTGACGCGCTTGCTCTTCAGAGATTCCAACCCGCTGAAGCATGTCTAAGGCAAAATTCTTCTTGTTTTTTTGTCTCGAACCAGTAATCTCCATCGCCGTTAACACATTTTGCAAGGCTGTCATGTATGGGAGGAGATTATAAGATTGAAATACGATTGAAACAAATTTATTTCGAAACCTTGTTAGGCCGATTTTCTTTATATCTTTTCCTTCATACAGAACTGTTCCATCTTTTGGAATATCTAGTGCACTGGCAAGCGCGAGAAAAGTAGTCTTACCAGAACCGGAAGGGCCGATAATGGTATAAAAATTCCCTTTATGGAAGCTAACATTAATATTTTTAAGGATGTCATGTCTTTTTATACCAATAACTGATATTTTGAAATGCAAGCAGAGTAGTCATTTTTTATAACTCCTTACCTTATTTTTTGGAGATCTACTGCCTGGCTTACCTCATCACACCGGAACTTACTTTACAGTAAACCATTGGAAGCCAGACATTAGGTTTATTAATCCTGTTTTGTTAATATTGTTTTAGGCTGCAGCCGAAGGACGGATAAGGATGGCAAGAGTGCCGAAACAATTGCAATAAGTACTCCGATTATCATTAACAAACCTAAATCGTCTGCAGTAACTTGCACGTCAAGCTCATCAAGCATTTCTACTTGCTGGGTTTGGGCCTGTGAAGCCTGCATTCCTGGTCCAAATCCCATGCCTCTTCCTCTTCTAAAAGATTCAGGTGTATTCGTTTGTTCGGCCGATTCCATTTCCTGATTTAGCAACTGTTCTCCAAGTTGATTTGCTACGACATTTCCACTGGCTGTGGCGATTACAATGGATAGTACTGCGACCATCAAAATTTCGACAATAAATTGGCCGACAAGCTTCCATCTTTTTTCCCCTATTGCAAGCAGGACACCCATTTCATATTTTCTTTCCCGGATCGACATCATGACAATCAAACCTAAGATAATGGCTCCTGCAATGGAAACTAAATAAACGATATTATTCGAAAAATAGGCTACATTTTCAATTGGACCTACCATCTGTTGATACAGCTGATCATCTGCATCGAGATTAAATGTCTCAAAATCAATGCTGCTGTTTTCTTTTGCCTCATCAATAAAGCTCTGCATGTCAGCAGGATCATCAATATAGTAAATCGCACTGTCGATGGTTCCTTCATAATCGGAACCTTTGAATGCTGCTGCAACCGTATAAGGTACATATATCTTGTTATAAGGATTTAAGGCTGTGAAATTCATTGCCTGATCTGAACCTATCGAAGTAGTTTTATAGATACCAACAATCTCAAGGTCTAATGCGATTGAATTATCACTTGGATTTTTAACGGTTATCGTGTCACCGACCATTAAATCATTTTCCTCAGCCAATGTTTGTTCAATCATAGTTATATTCGTACCCATATCATCTTCTTTAATGTGGCTGCCTTCCACTATAGTCGAAGTACCATCCATAAATTCTGATACAGAATCGGTAAATACAACACCTTGCAGGCTTATATCCCCTTGAGCCATTCCTCCAGGCATACCTCTTACTAGCCCTTGGTTACTAGGAATTTCTTCTGAAGTCCCTGTTTCTGCTGTTTCATTTTCAATGGGTTCAAAACTGGAAGCTAGCCCTGTGGTTGCTGAATAAAAATTATAACCTTTGATTTGTCCGTATGATGTTAGTTCCTCGGCAGATTCAACAGGAATAGGAGTTACCTGAAACCGTGGCCGCTCTCCTCCAGATTGCTGGGCCATCATCTGTTCTCTTAATTTTTCTGTATCAACTTGAAGAGTGACATCTGCCCCTAGTTTTTGTCTTGCCAAATCTCCTGACTTTTCCGCAGCAGTCTGGATAGACAGGCCAGCAAGCACTAACACACATATAACCGAAAAAACAAAAATTTGCAGTAAGCTTTTGCCTTTTCGCGCATTTACACTTAATAAAGCACGTTTTAAAAAATTATTTTTTTCTCCTTTTAATAGATTGATAAAGTTTATTTTCCTTTATTTCCAAAAAACATTTCCTTTAGAATTCCAAAAACTTCTCAATCTCATATTCTTCATATTTCTCATCCAGCCAGGCTATATATTCTGTTTCCATCTTTGAATCAAATAAAGTTGTTTTAATCTCCTCTTTTACATCCTCATAAACTGCTTCTTTGGCTTCGATTTTATCTACAACTTTGATCACATGGTAACCATATTCAGTCTGAACCGGCTCACTGATTTCCCCAACCCCTAAAGAGAATGCGGCATCTTCAAACTCCTGGACCATTTCTCCCCGGCTGAAAAAGCCAAGATCCCCTCCTATTTCACTGTTTGATTCATCTGTCGAATATTCAGCGGCTAACTCACCAAAGTCCTCACCAGCTTCCAGCTTTTCAAGGACCTCCTTGGCAGTTGTCTCATCCTCCAATAAAATATGGCTTGCCTGAACTTGTTCAGCTTGTGCATAACTATCTTTATTTTCTTCAAAATAAGCAGTCATCTCTTCCTCTGTAATTTCAATTCTAGGTTCGAGCAGCTTATTTGTTGCTAAATACATCTCGATATTTTTTTCAATTGTGGAGACATCTACCCCACTGCTTGCAAGGATTTCTTCGAATGCCTCTTCTCCGCCATAAGAGTCAGCATTGGCCTTCATTTCTTCTTCAAGCTCCTTCTGTGTTACCTCGATATTTTCCTTTTCCATTTCTAATTCAATGATTTTATCTGTTATTAACATGTCTAGCGCATCCAACCCATATTGCGAAACGAGTAGATCATGGAGATCCTTCTCACTGATCTTTTCTCCATTCACACTTGCAACTTGGTCCCTTGGCACGAAAAATAGCACTACTACTAAAATGACTACTAAAATAGATCCTGTTATCCAATAGATTCGTTTCATCAATTTCTCCTTTATTCGTTTGATGATTGATTACTAGTTAATGTGACTTGAACTTTCATTAATATACCTTTTCTATATAATTCAATCTAAACTTCATCCCCTATAGAGACTTCGGTAAACAAATATTTGCGAAGATAGTTGAATCACTGATTGCTTCTCCTTCAATTGATACAACCTTTACCTTCTTCGAATAATTTCCTCTTCCTAATTCGACAACATGCTTCCTCATCGCAGAGATTGGTCTAGTGATGGTTTGTGCAACAATGACTTCTAAATCCCATTCTCCTGTGATGTTGAAACAGCAATCGTACGATCAACCGCACTCACAATCCCTTGAGTCACTTTCCTTGATAATTCAAGCGCGAGGGGATTAGATTTCGATATATTGCGGCTTTTATCATAAATAGATCTTGTCCCTTTCATAAATGCCCTCCTTTTTTTGTATTATATTAATCTTGGTTTAGCCCTGAAATATGGCTTTTATATGCCTTACAAATCATACTTTAAAGGCTAAATGTGTCAGGAAGATGTCAAAGAAATCTACCTAAGCCTTTTTTATCTACAGTAATAGACTATTTTTTTCGCACAAAAAAACTACTGACCGAAATCAGTAGTTTTATCACTTTATCATTTTGGCAATACAATTCTAAAAGTTGTTCCAGCTGGAGAGCTATCGATTAACATCAGATTGCCATCAAGTGATTGTGCAATCATCTTGCTAAATGGCAAACCAAGTCCTAGTCCTCTCACTTTATACTTTTTTCCTTGTCCTCGGAAAAACTTCTCAAAAATAAGGGCTTGCTCTTCTTTTGGAATTCCTCCCCCTGTATCCTTAATATCGATGGTTATTTGATTAGAGGTTTCCGTAAGAATTAAGTCAATTTTACCAGCACTTTCGATGGCAGCTTTGGCATTATTAAGAAGGTTCGTAATAATTTGCTGAAGACGTAGCGGATCTACGCTAATAACCTGCTGTTTAGCAAGCGTAGTTACGGATACCTCTATATTCGTGTCTCCCTGAACAAGTTTCCATTGATGTATAATATCAAGTAATAGCTCATTGATGTCATGCCTTTCCTTTGAAACTGGTATTGCATTTGCAGCAAATGAATTGAAAGCTAAAAGATCCTCCACCATCTTTTTCATTTTCGCCGTTTCATTTATGGATAGAGCTAAAAATTCTTTTGCATCTTCCCCTGTCACGACATCATCATTAAGTGCCTGTAGTAGCCCACTAATTGATGTGACCGGTGTTTTTAATTCATGCGTCACCCCCGCCAGCATTTCTGTACGGAGTGACTCCAGTTTTTGGAGGCGTTCTGTCATATCCTTGAAAGACTGAACAAGCTCAAATACTTCCTGCTCTTTAATATCATCAGGCAGATTAATATTATAATCTCCAGCTTGAACCTGTTTAGCAGCTCTTGCCACATCTTTAATCGGATTCGATAGCCTGCGAGATAGAAAATAAATCGCCGCCCAGCCCAGCAAGGCAAGACTAATGATCATAACTGCTAACTGCCGGTATTCTTGTTTTACCTGAGTTAAATTATCTTCTAATTCAAAAATAACAACCCATCCCAAAGTGACATCCTGTGACACGATCGGTGTCTTAACTACATAGAAATCTGTCTTCTCATCTTCTAATTTTAGTTTTAGAACATCCTCTTCCTCATCTAGAACAGCTGGAGGAAACTGCCGTAACAGCCGATTCCGCGGACGGTTGCTAGAGAGAATGGTACCAGACGCATCAATGATATAAATAGAAGGGTCACTTTCTATATTCATAAATCTTCCGCGGTCAGTTAAAAATCCCGGCACATCCCCTCTCGGAATCGGTCTTCCTTCACTTAAATTCACAAATCGATCCGCAATTTCCTCTGCCATCAGCCTTGTCATGTTTAATCGGTGCTCAAGCGTTGTATGCTTGATCCATGAAGCGGATATCACCGCTATAACGACAAGTCCAATACAGAGGGTGATTAAATAACGGCTTGTCCAATAGCGGAGCAGCGATATTCTTTTATTATTTTTGATAGACACAAAATTGATACCCCAATCCTCGAAGTGTTTTAATTTCTCCCTCTGAGAGAGGCCAATCCCGAAGCGATTTCCTTAGTCTTTTAATCGATAAATCAACCGCCCGGTCACTGCCCTCATACTCCCAACCCCACACATGCTCTATTAACTGGTCCCTTGTAAAAGTCTGATTCGGATTTTCTGCCAAAAACAAAAGCAAAGATAAGTCACGCGGCGTTAATTCAATTTCTCTACCATTAATTGTTACTCTATGAGAATTGAGATTGATTTGCAATTGTCCAAATTTTCTTGCTGGACCATCATCTATTTGTGCGCGTCTTAAAACTGCATTGACACGCGCCACCACCTCATCAGCTATAAATGGTTTTGGAATATAATCATCTGCACCTCCATTCAACCCGGTCAGCCGATAATGAACATCACCCAAGGCCGTTAGCATAATTACGGGACATGCACTTGTTTGGCGAATTTCTTTTAAAACCGCCCAGCCATCTTTACCAGGTAGCATCACATCTAATAAAACAAGCGCTGGTTTATGAAGGCAGAATTTTTCTATTGCTTCATTTCCTTCAAAAGCCTGTACCGTCTTGAAATTTGCTTTTTGCAAATAAACCTTCAGCACCTGGCTAATAGGAACTTCATCTTCAACAATTAAAATCGTTTTCACGGTCTCATCTCCCTGCATTAATAACTTAATACAGCAATTTAAACTGAATATATGATACTCTTACAACTGGCTAATGTCTATATAAAGATAGCATTGAAATAAGTCAGCTTGATGTCAGTGAAATAAAATCCTGCAAATAAATAGCTTACGATGTTCGGCCTCATAAAAAAACTGGGCAAAACCGTAGCAGTTTCAGATATCTATCATAAAACATAAAAATATAAATGAAATAGTCCATCAAATTGTAATTAATTTTGATGGACTATTTTGCTGGTTATGCGGCATTGTGCTACTATTAGTGACTATATTAATATTCTAATTTGGGGTGCCACCAGCAAAATGCGTTTTGTTGGTGGCCAAAAACCAACGGTAAGCTACATTCGTTTCAATTTCCTTGATTGTTTGTCTCATTGAACGTATGCCAAATCATAATGAATAAATGTCCTTTTAATCAGAACAACCTGCATCAATACTTGAACGACCTAATGTTGAATAAAGGTTTTCAACCAATGGGTATATGAAGGAGAAATCAATTGCAGCTTCAAGCTTTCTCACATGGAGATCCTATGGTACGACTTGATCATTTCCAATTGTTCTCTTTCTACGCTATTGTTTCTCGACATATTTTCCAACCACCCTAATATTCTCTAATAACATTGTAAAATAAAAAGGACTGTAGGCAAACTCAAGAATTATCGAGTTTGTCTACAGCCTGAAAAGACCTTCTAAGGTCTTTATCTACTTTTTACAAGTAATTCAACTGCTTCTTTTACAAGTTCCTCTGTGCTTTCCCCTTTTTCATCCGCGTTACGTACACATGCAACCAAGTTAGAGCTAACCACTACTCCAATTGTTCGATCAATAGCTGTACGAGCTGCGGAAAGTTGAGTAATAACGTCTTTACAATCTTTATTTTCTTCCATCATTCGTAAAATACCGCGTAATTGTCCTTCGATACGTTTTATGCGGTTCTTTATTTTCTCATCGTAATCCATGTAAATTCCCCCCTTTGATCGTAGGTTTGATGATTCCCTATTTTACTGCTAATTCTTCGATAAATTTCTGAGAATCACTCACTGTATATCCAGTCACTTGGAATCCTTTGCGTCTTAAGATTCGGATAGCTACGTTTTTTTCAAGTCTATTTAAAGCCACAACATGAACCTTCTTATCTGGTATCTCATAACAATACCTTTCCAAATAGGCAACAGGAATATTAATAGATTTCTCGATTACATCTTTGTATGATATATTGTAGTCTCTTACATCTATGACCTCAACATCCGTAAAATTAACTTTTAATATATCTTCACAGTGTATACCAGCTACAGGGAAATACCTCTTATATAATTCCCATAGTATAAATAGTATCAAAAGTAAAAACAATATCAATAGCTTAACAACCCCTTAAGGCAATAAATTAAGGAAACACTGTAGAATTATTATATACCCATATGGGTATATTGTCAATCACCCAACTCACCTTGTGTTTAAAGTAGAAACTATTTTTTCAAAATATAAAAAACCCGCCGTTTAGGCGAGTCGAAAAAATTAAAATGCTATAAATCGATAACCGATACCTCTGACCGATTCAATGATTTCTCCGTCAGTTATGTGCACCTTAAACTTTTCGCGGAGTTTTAAAATATGAACGTCAATCGTTCGTTCCGAAACAATCTTATCATCGGTTGGATATAATTCATCCAAGATTTGGTGACGCGTCAATGTTTGGTTTGGGTGTCTCATCAGAAAGTAAAGAAGGCGGAATTCATGCAGAGTTAATGAAATCTCATGTCCTTGATATCTTACTTCTCCTTTTAATGGCTTTAGGACAATACCTCGATACGATATTTTACTACAACGATGGGCCGTTCTTCTTAAGACCGTTTCAACCCGTGCAATCAGCTCCTCATGACGGAAGGGCTTACGTATAAAGTCGTCAGCTCCTAATCGTAAAGCTTTAACAGTAGCCATTTCATCAGTAAGACCAGATACAACCATGAGTGGTATTTCACTTTTTTGTTCTTTTCTGATCCACTTACAAAGGTCATATCCACTTCTATCTGGTAAAAGGAGCTCACTGATACAAAAGCATGGGTCAAAGGTCAAAAAATAGTCTTTTGCTGTTTTATAAGAAGTAGCCCCAAGAACATCAAATCCTGCATCCTCTAATTGTTTCCTTATCGTATCTCGGATTTGCTCATCACTATCTACAATCAATATTGATTTTCCTCGTTTATTCAAAACTCTCACCACATTTATTCTACACTATTTATTAGCTCTGTCATCAATTCCTTATCCATTGGTCCAACGATTTTCTTACGAATAATTCCATTTGAATCTATAATATAGCTTGTTGGTATTGTATATGCTTGGTACGTATCCCCTCCGAGATCCCCTTCTTTATCCAAAGGAATTGGAAATGTTAATCCATATTCCTCAACGAACTTTCCTATTTCCGAAGTATCCTTCTCCAAAGTTGTTAGATTTACCGCAATTACTTCTACTCCATTTTTAGCTTGTTCCTCGTAAAAATCCTGCATATGGGGCATTTCTGCTTTACAAGGAGGACACCATGTTGCCCAAAAGTTTAAAATCACTTTTTTTCCAACCATATCTGAAAGTTTAAGTTGTTCCCCTTTTAATGTCTTTAATTCAAAATCCGGAGCTTTATTACCTTCTTCAATCCCTACCTCAATATCCTCTGATACCTCTTCTGTTTTCTTCGCTTTTTCCGCATCCGCTTTTGAAAATTGGGTATCATAAATTGCCCAACCTACCAGACCTACTAATCCTAAAATAATGATTATATTTCGTATCATATGTGATCACCTCTCATTAAAAAAATGTAAACGAAGGTAAATAGTCACTAAGGTTCTCAACCTCAGTTATATTTTCGAACAAGATTACTCCCTTCTGAAGCTATATCTGTGATTTGATTTTATTTTTTATTTAGATAAAACCAAGAAATGAGAATTAAACTAATAAAAAACCATTGCTCCATGGTAAATAAAAATAGTCGAACACTTTGCGGTAATAAAGTAAGCTGTAAAATAACCATAATAAATAACCAAATGATCATCACATTTACTAGTCCATTCAGAGATGGCTTACGTATAAGAATGAACAGTAATAGAATAAAAGTGATAACCCCAAGTGCTACATGATAGAGTGTTTCAGTACCAAGAAGTATAGCTGCAAGCGTTTGATACCCACCCACTACTACTAAACTATAATTGAGAACAATCTGGATCATTTGATGTTCCGACAAGCTCATTTTCTTTAACTTATAAAATACAAATAAGATTGTTATTATAACCGCAATTAATAATCCGTCTGATCCACCAGTAAAGTATAAAAGTGAAAGAGGACTTTTTAGGACCAGCTGTGGCTCAAGTATTAGTAAGCTGGCTTTCCAGGAGACAAATCCGATAAAAATACCGTTTGACAGGATATCAAAAATCTTCTTTTGAGAATCCTTTTCATGAGTAACTTTTAACCATACTTTTATAAAAACAAGCCCTGCTATAATTGCTATTCCAAGAATGACCCATTTTAGTAGAATTGATAAAGAACCTATTTGAATAACTGCCATTCGTTTTTCCCCTTAATTTCATGGATTACAGGTTAACCGCATGTTCATTATACCATACCGGGTATATATAAATATACTCTAAGTTGGTTATTCAATTATTTGCTAAACCACGTATCTCAAATGTTTCGGTGATTTGAATTGAATCCTTAACAGATTGTATCATACTACAGTTTTTCCGAGTAACTTCTAACGATTTTTGAATTTGTTTTTCACTTATGTTCTTTCCGGTTACTATAAAATGAAGATTTATTTTGGTGACTCGGTTTGCTTCCTCGGGATTTCTATCGACGGTTGCTCTAACCCTTATAGAATCCACTTGTATTCGTTTCTTTTCCAGCACTTTAGTAAATATTCCAGAACTACAGCCTACTAATGAAGAAACAAGTAACTCAACAGGCCTTACTCCCTTGTGAGGATCTGCTGAGACATGTAACTCCTGATATTCGGTTTGTATACGGCATGAGCCATCTCTTACTTCGTATTCAAACAATTCGTTTCTACCTCCTGCATAGTGAAAACTTTATTTACACTATTATGGCATAGAATTATTAAGTTTCTGTTAAGAGGCTTTTGAAAAAAGTTCTAAACACTAATTATGGATGGTGGACCTCCAGTAGAAAAAGGTCCTTTTTCGGATAAATATGCTTTTATCACTTCAATTGCGTGTACATGTTTCGGTTGTTTTCTGTTGCTATATTGTTTAAAGAGCTGTTCTCCCGCACTAATAATGCGATAAACCTTCTCTGGGTTAAAGGGTTCACCATTAATCGCTAAATACTGAATACGATGTCCCTTTGGATTATAGGGCTTATATGTCATAAATAAGCCACTGGAACGTAAGACATAGCCTCCCTTTTGTTGAAACGGATCTGTCGAATATACTTGTTCAAGATTTTTTTCTAGTTCTTGAAAGATTTCATTACCTGTTAGCTCCAACGAAAAAATCTCCGGGTTGGTAGGGATGATTGTATGCAAATCATATAAAGATATGTTTCCTGGTGCGACAGGAGTACCGTATCTCCACCCGTGAGAAAATGAAAAATCTGCATCAAATGGGTAAAGATAAGAGTTTGTTATGAGCTTGTCCATCGGCGCTTCGTTTAGCGTCATTCTATGAAGCAATGTATCAGATTTTCCGACTATTTCTTCTTTCATAAACGAATAAGGCTCCATTACCTGTTGAATTAGGTAATTAATTTTGTCATTATCTTCAAATTGACTTACATCTAACGGAATAAATTTATGCGAGTAGTCTATAACTCTGTTCTTCTCACATGTTACTTCCAGTAATCCGAGAAAGGAACCACTAGCTCCCGATTGAAAGATAAGGGTTTCATTTTGAATGATTGGTTTTGTTATACGGTCATGACTGTGTCCACTCACAATCACATGGATACCACTAACCAATGATGCTAGTTTGTAATCAAGCGGTAATCCCATATGGCTTAAAAGGACTATGAGATCGACATTCTCCTTTTGTAAAGCTTCAACACACCTCTTAACCTCATCTACCCCAATTGAAAATTCTAAGCCAGCAGAAAAAGCCTCAGGCATCGTTACATCTACATATGGATAGGTTGTTCCAATTACACCAACAGTGACATCATTCACTTCTTTTACAATATAGGGTTCAAATAATGAGGTGACCCTCGTTTCCTTTATATGTACATTACATGCGACTGCAGGAAATGGCAGCTGCTTCACCAATTTTACAAGTTGATCTGGTTCATACGCGTAATCCCAATTGCCTGGAACAAATGCATCAATTTGCATCTCCTGTAAAAGCGGAAGGACCGCTTCGCCCCTCGACAAAACAAGTGGGGCAGTGCCGTGAAATAAATCTCCGCCGTCTAGGAACAAGACATTTTGGTTCCGTTTTAGTTCTTTAACAAATTGAAAAATCCTTGAAAAGCCACCTACCCTCCGGAGATGATAGTTGCTATTCCAAAAGAGCTCATTATGTTCCTCAAAATTTCCATGTGTATCATTCTGCTGAATAATTGTAAGTTTCTTTGCCATCATCCCAACTCCTCATAGTAATTGATTTATGAGTAGTATGAGCATCTTTAAAATCTATAGTAGAAAAATTTCCACAAACAAAAAAGGAGGGTGGGTGTTTTTGCCCATCCCCTCGAAAAGGTGGATTAAGGGATCTCCCTAAAAACAAATCCCCGTTAAAAGGCGCTTCCTTATGCAAGAATAGCGCCATTTAATGGAATAACTAAATTCTGACCTCTTCCATAAAATTACTTAATAAACTAACGCACCCCGATAGCGAGTATTTGGGTTGGGAGAAAATCGTATTAAACTGAGGGAGTTTAAGGTTTAAGTATTATCCTCCACAATTTAATTTTTAAAAATGTCAATTAGCTTTTTTATCGCACTAACTACTACTTCTGGTTCATCATTTTGTATAAAATGAGCACTGTTTTCAGCAATCACCAATTCACCATCTGAGGATATTTCAAGAATCTCTCTCTGCATGTCATTCCATAACTCTTGTGATTCCTTTGAATAATGAGCTTTCTTACCAGCTGAAAGAACAATTAATGGGACATTTAATTTAAGTCTGGTTTCTTTTAATTGCTTTAGACTTTCCATAAATTCATCATAATTGCCTTCATAAACAAATTGCTTGTTGTATGCTTGTTGAAAATCTTGTGACATCGTTGGGAGAAATCTTTCTCTGTAATCTTCAGGCGTAGAGTCAACTAAGACAAGTCCGCAAACTTCATTATGATATTCAGTTGCATATATCCGCATATTAACTCCACCAAATGAGTGACCAACTAATATGTACGGAGGTTTAATATTGGCTTCAATAAGAAGTTCCTTCAATTCTTTTACCATCTCACGGCTGGTTCTGGGGTTTGAACTTGTTTCACTTTTCCCAAGTCCTGCTCTATCATAAATTAGAACATTAGAGAGCATTGAAATATCCCCAATTACTGAATCCCAAGCCTTGGAAAAGTCTCCATATCCAGCGTCCATTATTATTGTTGGTTTTCCATTATTTTCCCCTATCAATTTAGCATATAGTTTACAATCACTTATTTGCACAAACATTTCTTTAGCCATTTAGTCCATTCCTCTCTTTTAGCCAACTATCATTAGTTAAAATTTAACAATTTTATGACATTCCTTCTTAATGTGTTTAAACTATCAAATGGTTGATTCTTGATTGTCAATGTCACTTTGATATTCAAGAATATCCCCAGGTTGACAGTCCAATGCCTTACAAATAGCTTCTAAAGTTGATAATCGAATCGCTTTAGCCTTTCCATTTTTCAAAATAGAAAGGTTAGCCATTGTGATTCCAACTCTTTCAGATAGTTCTGTTACACTCATTTTTCTTTTAGCTAACATCACATCGATATTGATTATAATTGCCACTGTTTCACCTCAGACCGTAAAATCATTTTCTGATTTTATATCTAAAACGTTTTTTAATAATTTCTGAAGAACCGCAGTGAAGACTGCAATAACAACAGAAGTAAAAATAATTGTTAATCCGATAATTGCTATTCCTGGGTGTAAGGCGTTTTGAGACATAAGAACGATGGTCCCTATCAAATATAAGATACTGATTGTAATTGCACAGTATTTTATATATTTCAAAACCTTTACAGACAATTCCGAAAAAGCATTGTTATTTTCAATGTAGTTTAAAAGTTTTAAAGCTTGATACAGAGCAAGGAAAAATGGTATCACAGTTACATACAAACCGATTAATACAGGATATTGCAAAAAAGCAAACTCCGGAAACATTTCTGCCGTATCATTTGCTAACCAAGGCAACCAAAATATACACAAGGCGAGTACCGTAATCCCAATAAGAAAAACAGCTATCTTTAAAAAAACAGTTGTTCCTCGTTTCATAAAAATGCACCTCACTTATTTATCGTTAATTTAAGTTTAATACAATATTTATCGTTTTACAATAAATCATTATCCATATGCAATATATTATTGTTTTTTTAAAACAACCCCTTTTATTCTTATTTTTAGACTAAAATAAAAAGCATTCATCATTATAAAATACTTCACAATCCTTAGCTATTTAATTTATCTCTTGTTCAACTAAATGGTCCGTACGTGGAGCAAAAATTCCACACTCAATTCTTTGGGTTCTTTTTTGTTTATAAAGGTGTACTTTTAAAACCTGTCTAATAAAGGGTGGTTCTTGCGTTTATAAATCTATGAAAATCTTTTTATAAACGTTTACTAAAATCGTCATACCTTTAGAAACTAAATATAGTAAAATAGTAGAAGAAAATATATCTTCTGGAGGAAGTTCATTGTGAAGATCGGTTATGTTCGCGTTTCATCTACAGATCAGAATGAAGAACGTCAAATCAAAAAAATGTTAGCTTTAGGCATCGAAGAGCGAATGATCTTTGTTGATAAACAAAGTGGAAAAGACTTTAATCGCCCCAGCTACCAGACGATGAAGCGTATCCTGCGGAAAGGGGATCTCCTTTATCTGGATGCCCTAGATCGATTGGGGAGGGATTACGAAGGGATTATCTATGAATGGAAACACATTACAAGGAACATTCAAGCAGATATTGTCGTGTTGGAAAACGAAACGTTATTTGATAGTCGTAAATATAGAGAGATGGGAGATATCGGAAAGTTAATGGAAGATCAGTTTCTAAGCCTTCTCTCTTATGTGGCCGAACAAGAACGAAAAAAAATCAAACAGCGCCAAGCCGAAGGCATAGCGCTCGCCAAATCTCAAGGTAGACATTTGGGACGACCAAAGCTTAATTTACGGACCCTTTCCCATGAACAGCGCCAATTATTAGATTCTCACTATCCGAAGTGGAAAAATAAAGAGATCACGGGCGTTGAGTTCATGTGTTTACTTGGGTTGAAAAAGAACTAATTTTATAAAGTAGTCAGGGAATTTGAGATTGGAATATGAATATGGAGAATAATACAACTACCCAAAAACGGTTGAGGATTCTTAGCGAAGATGAAGTAAAGATCATTTATGACAGACCAGGTTTCTCATACGAAGATCGCTGTTCTTATTTTTCTCTTTCACAGCCAGAGAAAGAGCTGCTACACACATTGCGTTCTGTCAAATCTAAGGCTTATTTCGTTTTACAACTGGGTTATTTCAAAGCCAGACAACTATTTTTTACATTTGACCTCCATGAGGTAGAAGAGGATCTTCAATATATTCTGAAGGAACATTTCAACAACAGTCAAATTGATGACTTGAGTTCAATTGATAAGTCCACTAGGTTAAAACAACAACAATTGATTCTTAAATTATTTAACTACCACAGTTGCGGTGCCGAAGAACGGCGTAAGATGGAGGAAAAAGCTCAAAAGTCTGCGGCGTTTTGTGGTAAGCCGATTTACATCTTTCGAGAAATCATGAATTATTTGTCTGAAAACTGCATTGTTGTTCCTGGCTATAGTTTTATGCAAGATATGACAGGACAGGCAATAACCCATGAGCAAAACCGATTAATTTCATTGATGCAGGATCATCTAAAACAGAATGATATGGAATCCTTAGATCGATTACTTGAAGATTCTTCAGGGCTGTATAAAATAACACTACTGAAACACGAACCGAAAGACTTTAGCGCCACTGAAATAAAGCTTGAAATGAATCGTGGTAAACAAATACAGCATTTATATTACCTTGCTCAAGAACTGTTACCAAAGTTAGGTATTTCCAACGAAAGCATCAAGTACTATGCTTCATTAGTAAGTTACTACTCTGTCTACAAGCTCAAACGGCTGAATGTATGGATTGTTTATGTCTATTTGTTATGTTTTGTATCCCATCGTTATCAACGGATGCATGACAACCTGATCAATACCCTCATATATAGTGTAAGGGGGTATGCAGATGAAGCTAAATTAGCAGCAAAAGAACGAGTTTACGAGTGCTATACAGAGAGTAATCAAGACATCAAAAAAGCAGGGGAACTGCTTAAAATATTCACTGATGATCATATTCCTGCCAATACTCCCTTTAGGGATATTCAAGACCGTGCATTTACTATTTTGGAACGTCAGAAACTGGAATCCGTAGCCAAACAGATTACTACAAATATAAAATATGATGAAACTGCCTTCCAATGGGAACATATTGGTCAGCAGGCACGACGATTTAAACGTTATTTAAGACCTATATTTTTGCAGGTTGATTTCGTAGCTCCTTCACCAAATGATCCATTAATTAAAGCAGTGAATTTTATGAAAACTGCTTTTAATAAGAATAAAGCGTTAGGACAATATCACTCAGATGATTTGCCAAATGGTTTCATATCCGATGGTGTGAAGCGTTATATCTATGAACAAAAAACAATTTTAGCAGATCGATATGAATTTTTAGTCTATCGCCTCCTACGCAACCGTTTGGAAGCAGGAGATATTTTTTGTCGTGATAGTATCCGATTTCGCAGTTTTGAGGATGACCTGATCAATGATCGTCAATGGGAACAGAAAGAAATGTTGATCGCTGACACTGGTCTGACGATTTTCAACCAACCCATTCATAGTCATTTAGTGGAGCTTGAGAAGCGATTAGAAGATCGCATTACTAAAGTTAACCAGAGTATTTCATCTGGGAAAAATGAGCATCTTCAAATCAAAAAACGGGGTTCACATACCCGATGGACATTACCTTATACTCGTGACACAGAATCTATTAATCACTCATTCTACGATACATTAAAGCAAATAGACATTAGGAGTGTCTTGCATTTTGTTCAACAGCACTGTCAATTCCTTGACTCATTTGAGCACATCTTGGGACGTTATGCCAAACAGAATAAAGACAATCGAATTCTTGTCGCCTGTCTGATTGCTTGGGGAACCAACATGGGGTTAGGGAGAATGGGGGAAATTTCTGATATTAGCTATCCGTTACTGGCTGCCACATCTGATAACTTTATTCGTCTGGAGACTTTAAAAGAAGCGAATGATTGTATCAGTAATGCAATAGCCAAACTCCCAATCTTTAAACATTATGACATTGGGGAGACGATTCATTCTAGTAGTGACGGGCAGAAAGTTGAGACTCGAATCAATACCATTAATTCCCGTCATTCACCTAAATACTTTGGTCTTGGTAAAGGGATTGTTTCCTACACAATGGTAGCCAACCATATCCCTGTTAATGCTCGAATTATTGGGGCCAATGAGCATGAAAGTCATTATGTATTTGATATTTTATTTAACAACACAACTGATATTCAGCCTGATGTGCATTCCACGGATACACATGGAACCAATGAAGTGAATTTTGCTATCCTGAACTTTTTTGGTTATCAGTTTGCGCCTCGCTACAAGGATATTCACGATAAGGTCAACAAATCTCTTTACGGATTCAAACATCCAAGCCAATATGGAGATAACCTGATCAAGCCAGTTCGAAAGATTAATACGAATCTTATTATAGAGGAATGGGAAAATATTCAACGAATTATGTTATCCCTTGCAGTTAAAACAACCACACAAAGCATTATTATTGGTAAGCTAAGCGCTTATGCACGGAAGAACAAAACCAAACGTGCTTTATGGGAGTACGATAACATCATAAGAAGTCTATATTTTTTGGATTATATTGATTCTCCCCCTTTACGCCGGAATGTTCAAAAGGCATTAAATCGAGGGGAAAGTTATCATAAATTACGCAAAGCAGTATCCTTTGCCAATTTTGGAAAATTACGTTTCAAAAATGAAAATGATCAACATATTTGGGGCGAATGCAGTCGCTTACTCTCCAATTGCATTATTTATTACAATGCCAGTATTTTATCTAATATGTTGGCTTACAGAGAAACAAAGGCTCTAGATTCGGATGTTATGAAAAAAATATCCCCAGTTGCATGGCAACATATTAACTTCTATGGAAGATACGAGTTTAATATACAACAAGAGTCTGTTGATTTGGATGCAATTATTCAAGAATTAGCCCAATTAAACGTAATATCGGAAACAGAGTAAGCGATGTTTAAGGAGTACTTCCCTAATCTTTCAGTGAGGTACTCCTTATTCCACCTTTTCGGGGGGATGGGCAAAAACACCCAGGGTGTGCTCCTCCTTTCTCGTTAAAATATTTTTTGTAGCAATATAATGACTCCTACCAGGAGCCAGACAAGAACACCAGGTCATATTGGCGGAATGCCCTTAACCTTTGAGTCCTTGTTTGTCTTAATTCCTCAAGTACCATTACCACAATTCTTGTTGGGCTTCTCCATTGTTTCACCCCATTTCAATTTTGGTACAACTACACGTTAAAAATGAACAAAAAGGTCAGCTGACACCGCTTCATTAAGGATCCACTTTATCGGAACCTGTTCAATCGAGTATAAAAAATTTGTATGATTTTGAATATCTAAATCAACAGCATACAATTTAACCCCCGAGTCTACTGCTATATCAAAGAGTTCGCGAATAGTTGGTGCGTTAAAATTCTTTAACGCTTTTGACAAATATTCAGTTCCATCAGAAACAACTGGAACAAACCCTTTATCAAGTAAATTAACACCTTTTCTTAAAAAAGCTAATGAAACATTAGCTCCTGAAGAAGCTGCGCCAACCGCAATATTCAATGGAGGATATGCCGATTCTAATTCATCATGTAAGACTAACACAACTACTTTTCGTTTTTTCATTAGAAGTCCCCCTTCAATAGCTCAAAACGGCATCTGCTTCATATGCTTTTTCTAGAAAAGTTACAACACCAGCTAATTCGGCTCTATCTATAAGTTCAAGACCATCTGCAATTAATACATTCATTTGACAACCAAATAATTTTATTCCTTTATCAACTGCATTTTGTAAAAGAATATCTAGATCAACATTATGATTCCTTTTTCTAACCTTTACATAATTCTTATCAAGAACTCTTGCACCATCAAGGTCAAAGAATATACTTACTTTATGCCCATTCTCGACCATGCGTAAAGCTTCTTTTAAAACAAAGGGTACATTTGAACGTAATGATACAAAGAAAACAAAATTTCTCATAAAGATTACCCTTCCTTCTTTAAGCATATCGGTCTCTTTATTTTATAGAATATCCATCCAAATCTTCACTGCAGTTGCAGCGATTAAAATTGCAAGGATAATCTGTAAAACCTTTGTGTTCATCTTCTTCCCTGCATTTGCACCTAGTGGTGAAGCAATTAAGCTTGCTACAATCATAATAATGGCTGGAACATATTCAATTTGGCCTGTTGTTATTTTTCCTACAGTAGAACCAATGGATGAAATAAATGTAATTGCAAGTGAAGATGCGATTGTCATTCTGGTAGGAATTTTTAAGACAACGAGCATGATCGGTACAAGTAAAAATGCGCCGGCTGCTCCAACAATCCCAGCACCTAAACCTACAATAAAGGCAAGTACAGCAGCTAACCACTTATTAAAAGTAACTTGGTCAAATGGAACATCATCTACATTTTTTTTCGGAATGAACATCATAACAGCAGCAATTAACGCTAACACACCATAGACTACGTTAATTCCACCCTCTGACATAAATTTGGATCCAAATCCACCAACAAAACTACCTACTAAAATACTAATCCCCATATAGAGAATCAGTGTTTTATTTAAATACCCACCTTTACGATATGCCCAGACACCACCAATAGTTGCAAAAAATACTTGAACAGCACTGATTCCTGATACCTCATGAGCACTGAAAGCTGCTAAACCAAATAATGGTGGAATATATAATAGCATTGGATATTTAATGATAGATCCACCGATTCCTAACATTCCTGAGATATATGAACCAATAAAACCAATTAGAAAAATTGTAATGATAAATGTAAAATCCATTTATGTTTACCTCCTCTTGAGAAAAGGGAACCATATACGGTTCCCTTTTTTTGGTTGTTTACGCCTTTTTAATCCAGAACTTTAATACTTCATTATCTTCTTCGTGCTTTATTAGTTCATGACCACCAGACTTAGCCCAAGCTGTTAGGTCATTTATAGCACCTTTGTCAGTTGCATGAATTTCAAGGACTTGGCCTGATTCGATTTCATTCATTGCTTTTTTTGTTTTTACGATCGGCATTGGACATGCGAGTCCTTTTGCATCTAATACCTTTGCTATATTCATAAGAATAACTCCTCCTATCAATTAAGTTCGTAATTAGCGTACCGCACAACGGTTTGGTCCGATTTCCATTTCACGTTGTTTTTCTTCATCAGGAGAAATATTCCCCATGTTTGTTTCACGGATTTCTTGATATGCATTTGGTTGTGGTGGTAGGTTTTCTGTTACGATTCTTCTAAATTCTGCTTCGTCCTTAATATTTAGACCATGGTTCTTCGCAAATAGTGTTCCTAGTTTTTCGGATACACTTCCATCTTCATTTAATTCGTCAATAATCATGAAGTGAGCAGGTAAAACCACTAGGTCATCAGACAATTCTTTATAACGGTTATAAAGAGTTTCTCTTAGATCTCCTACCCAATCCTGTGCTAAACCAGCAAGGTCCGGTCTACCGATTGAATCAATAAATAGAATATCACCAGAAAGTAAGAATTTTTCATCCACAACGAAAGAAGTAGATCCAATTGTGTGACCTGGAGAATACAATGCATGAATATTAATGGTTGTATGACCAATAGTCACATCTTGACCACCTTCTAGAGCAGCGTATTCAAACGTTACTTCTGTAGCATCTTTTGGTGGTAACCAGTAAGTTGCATTTGTAGCTTCTGCGATTTTTCTTCCTCCAGAAATATGATCAGCATGTAAGTGAGTATCAAATACATGTGTGATTTTTGCACCCTTGCTCTCAGCAAAATCAAGGAAGATATCAGTCATACGGGTTGCATCAATAATAGCTGCTTCACCATTTGATACAACCATGTAAGATAGACAGCCTTTTCCGATACGAACGAATTGATAGATTTCGCCACCATCTTTAAAGTCGCCCACTTTAACTGGCTCTAAATGTTCACTCCAAGCCTTCATACCACCTTTAAGGTAGGAAACAGCTAGCCCAGCTTCTGAAAGCATATCAGCTACCATGACAGATGAACCTTCTTTGGCACAAACTACTAAAATATCCTTATCTTTTGGTAGATTTTCAAGGATTTCCTCAACCCCGTCTAGTAATTCAAAGTACGGAATGTTTAAATAGTCGAAGTTTTCACCTTCAATTTTCCAATCGTTAAAATCACTTTCGTTACGAACGTCTAAGATAAACAATGATTCTTTAGCGAATACTTTTTTCGTAACATCTTTTGCAGTCATTACGTGAACAGCCATTTCCTTATTACCCCCTGCGGTATATTTTAAATTAAAATTTTTTTATATTACGATTTATTTATGAATTTTTTAGTGCTGCCATGATGCTATTTGGATCATAGCCTAGTACCCATTTTCCATTTACTTCAGTTTGTGGTACACCCATTTGACCGGTTTTGTTTACAACATACTGCATCATTTCAGGTTTGGATTCAACATTAATTTCTGTAAAAGGAATATTTTGATCTGTTAAAAAATTTTTTAGCATTACACAATAAGGACAACGAGTTGTAGTGTAAACTTTAATAGTATTCATGACTTCATTACTCCTTTTTTCATTCATTTGTAATAGATTTTGTTTTTCCAGTCCAATTACTCATTCCTGGTATCACATTAACAACATTTTTGAAACCTTTTTTTGTTAGCTTTTGTGAAGCTAAGTCACTACGGTTACCTGTGCGACAAACTACATAGATTTCTTGATCTACATTCAGTTCATTCATTCTTTCCTCTAATTCTCCTAACGGAATAGAGATTGCCTCAGGAATATGACTAAATGCATATTCAGCAGCTTCACGAACATCTAGAACAAGAATATCCTTTCCAGAAGAAAGAGCAGCCTCAAGATCTTCGTTTGAAACAACATTCGGATGTTTTTTCTCTGCTACTTCTTCACCGCTAGCTTTACGAATATAATGTTTCAGTATATCGCCTTCTTCTATTGTGCCAAGGTATTGATGCCCAGTGCTCTCAGCCCATGCTTTAAGATCTGCTTTTGAACCTTTATCGGTTGCTTGTACCTCTAGGACCTGACCGCCCTCTATATTATTAATTGCTTTCTTAGTTTTCACAATCGGCATCGGGCAAGCCAACCCTTTTGCATCTAATACAAGATTCGTTTTTAATGATTCCATTTTATTACCTCCGAAAAAACAATTTTAACGTTAAATCATCAATCAAAATCATATTTGGATATCTGTTGTACATAAGTTGTATAAGTGTCCATGTTTAAAAGAAACTGTGCACCTTTATATACCTATAATGGTATTATACAAACTCAAAAAGATTACTCTACATTACCTTCCCAAGCGAGCATCCCGCCCTCCATGTTGATCACTTTGAATCCTTGTCCTTCAAGGAATTGAGAAGCTCTTCCACTTCTACCACCTGAACGGCAAACCATAACATATTCTTTTGACTTATCAAGTTCATGCATACGGAATTCTACTAATCCTAGTGGGATATTCACAGCACCAGGAATTTTTCCTGCCGTAACTTCATCCACTTCACGAACATCGATGATATTTAATGTTTTACCTTCGTTTAGTAATGTTTCAACTTCTTTAGCTGTTAGTTGTTTCATTTTGATTTCCTCCATTTTCAACAAGTTTATTTACAATTGTGATAGCTATCATTATCTCCAGGAACTCACGCCACCCTTAACATTTGTTATATGCTTAAAACCTAATTTTTTTAATTGCTTGCTGGCTTTTTGACTTCTCATACCACTCTGGCAGATCACAACTACTTCCTTATCCTTTGAAAGTTCATTCGCTTTTTTTGCAAGCTGATGAAGTGGCATGTTTTTAAACCCTTTGATGTGATAGCCTTTAAACTCACCAGGAGTACGAACATCAATAAATTGTTTGTTTTTGTCCTTTAATTCATTATTTAATTCAACTGTGTTAATACTTCTAATTCCTCTTGTAGGAATAAGACGTTGTACGATAAAAATTACAATTAATGCAAAAACGATATAATTGATATATTCCATGTTCATTACCTCCTGTGTGCAATAAAGTCTCTTAGATAAACAAGTTTACATTTCCATCTTCAGCATCTGCTAAATAAGCCGCAACACCTGCTAATTCAACATTTTTTAGAAGTTCCTCTTGTTTAAGTCCAAGTAAATCCATTGTCATTGTACATGCAACGAGCTTGATATCCTGCTCTTGCGCCATTTCAATAAGCTGTGGTAATGGCAACGCATTATGTTTTTTTATTACATCCTTGATCATTTTTGGCCCCATTCCTGCCATATTCATTTTTGAAAGTCCTAGTTTATTTGCACCCCTAGGCATCATTTTGCCAAACATTTTTTCAATGAGGCTTTTGTCTGCTTTAATCTCTTCATCTTTACGTAAAGCATTTAATCCCCAAAAAGTATGGAAAATTGTTACTTCATGATCATATGCTGCTGCACCATTCGCAATAATATAAGCTGCCATTACCTTGTCATAATCCCCGCTAAATAATACGATCGTTGTTTTTTTTCTTTCAGTCATTCTTATTCCTCCCATTTACTCCAATGTATTAGCCTTTTTTTATATAAAAGTAAAGAACACCATTTTCCTCTTTTGTTTCAACTAGTTCATGTCCAGTAGATGCTGCCCATGCTGTTAAATCATTTTTTGCACCTTTGTCAGTTGCAAGAACCTCTAAGATTTGCCCTGACTCAAGACCGTCAATTGCTTTTTTTGTTTTTACAATAGGCATTGGGCAAGCTAACCCTTTTGCATCTAATACTTTATCTATATTCATGTAGATAACCTCCATAATTTTATTTTTACCTCTACCCCTATGGGTATAATGTTAACTAAAATAAAAACGGGTGTCAACCCTATTATTTCTTACTCATTATTCAAACTTTAAATGATGCTGTGATAAAAATCACATTTCCAATGTTATACCCTAATGGGTATATTGTCAACAGATAAAATAAAAAAGTTGGATGTTTTTTTCACATACACCCAACTATAGCTATTACACGCTTTTCTCAATACATCTTATTAGCCTTTCTTCAATATCCTTAGCAAGAGAATGTATCTTTTCATCCTTCATCATGGTAATAAGTGATGTCGGTCTCGGCATTCCAATACTCGTCGTTTCTTTTTCATTATAAACAACTATTTTACATGGTAGGAAGTAACCTGCCATAATGTTTTCATTAATAACTCTATGTGCTTCATGTGGATTACATACTTCAAGAATTTTAAACTCTTTTTGAAAATCAAGACCTTTTGATTGCAGTTTTTCCTTCAAATCGAAATTCCACAACACACCAAATTGTTCTTCTTTTAAGTTGTCCTCTAGGCTTTTTATAGCCTCTTCCATATTCTTTTTCGTTGTAACCGTATAATCAAACATCATGATTCCCCTTTACCCATTAATTTACGTCGGTTAAGACTGCATAGACTGCTTCATGAAGGATCTTAACAGTAGGTTGAAATCCATTGCTATGTAAAAAGTTCTCCATCTCCTTAGAAGAGATTCGTTCATGCAGTGGTGGCCCCATTTCAGATTCTACAGCTTCCCAATCTACAATAAGGAGTTTTCCTCCTGGTTTAATAATACGTTTTATTTCCTCTAGTGCCTTTGTCATATTTGGGATCTCGTGCATCACAAATGCAATGAAGGCCTTGTCTACAGTATCTTCTTCCATTTTTATATTTTCTAAATCACTTTGGATATAGGTAATATTTTCGATACTTGCCTTATTCGCTCTCTCTTTTAGAAGTTCTAACATTTTTTGTTCGATATCAACCGCATACACTGTATCTCTAGTGGTTTGCGCAAATGGAATGGTAAAAAACCCATTTCCAGCTCCCAAGTCGACAATCTTGTCACTTTCTGTTAGTCCAAGCATTGTAATGATTCTTTCCGGGTCAACGATCTTCTTTCTATCTGGATTAATTAATTTATCAGCCTTTTCAGGATTAAATCTGTGTCCAGCCATTTATCTCACCTCTTGTTTAAAATAATATATCTACCCAAATCTTGATAGATGTTGCAAGAATTAGTGCCGCTAATATCCACTGTAGAATCTTCGTATTTACTTTTTTACCTAGATTTGCTCCAAGTGGAGAAGCAATTAAGCTTGCAACAACCATAATTAGTGCTGGGAAATACTCTACCTGACCGGTTGTTAATTTTCCAATTGTTGCTCCAATAGAAGAAATAAACGTTATAGCTAATGATGAAGCAATTGTCATACGAGTTGGTATTTTTAAAACCACAAGCATGATAGGTACTAAAATAAATGCACCCGCTGCTCCTACAATTCCAGCACCAATACCTACTATCAGTGATAGAATTGCAGCCAACCATTTATTAAAGGTTACTTGCTCAAGTGGAATATCATCTATTCCTTTTTTCGGGATAAACATCATCACAGCTGCAATAACTGCAAGTATACCGTATACAAGGTTAATTGCACCCTCACTCAAAAGCTTTGAACCATATCCCCCTATAAAGCTTCCTACTAATATGGCTACTCCCATGTAAATAATAAGTGTCTTATTTAAGTAGCCACCTTTTCGATATGCCCATACCCCACCAATTGTTGCAAAAAACACCTGAACTGCACTTATTCCAGAAACCTCGTGGGCGCTAAACGCAGCTAATCCAAATAACGGTGGTATATATAACAGCATAGGGTATTTAATAATAGATCCACCAATTCCAACCATACCAGAAATAAATGAACCAATGAATCCAATTAAAAAAATCACAATTATAAAAGAGAAATCCAAACTCAAATCACCTCATTAGATGAGTGACCTTTAAGGTCAACACAATTCTTTTTTATCTTATCCAACTAATTAAGAAGGCTATTCATCACACCTCCTCTAACCCTTATTATTTCTTTTACAGGAGTTAAAATACGAAGTGATTTTTTCCACATAATTTCTTAATAGCCTGTGACAATGAGACTTGATATTATATAACAGTTGTTAAATCTTAAATTGGTTTTGTGCTTATCTGATTAAAAGAGGATTATGATTGTTTTCATAAAAATAGCTAGGAGTATTATTTTATTTCCTAGCTGTTAATCATTATTATTTTTTAATGTCAGATAATTTTTTTAAGTGATATGGCCTAAAGGCAAAGTAAACCAGAATGAATTATAATTCTGATTCGATATTAGCCCAATCTTCCCATTATGATGTTCAACAATTTCTTTTGAAATCGATAGTCCAAGTCCTGTTCCACCCGTTTCACTATTTCTTGAAGAATCAGTTCGATAAAATCTCTCAAAGATTTTTTCTTGGTTAAATTCTGAAATTCTTTGGCTAGGTCCACTTACGGTCACGAGGTATTCTTCATTTAATGCTTCTCCTTTTATGATAATTGGCCCTGTACCCTCATAATAACGGATTGCATTATCGATCAAATTACTAATTACCTGTGGAATCCCTCCATTGATAACAGTCACTTTTCCATAATCCGTTTGTAAATCTACTTTAATACCTCTCTGATCCAATAACCATTTAAACATTTCAACGGATTGCTCTAGCAATAAGCGCATATCTACCTGCTGTCTTTCAGTAAAGTTTTGTATGGACGCATAATCCCATTCTTTTAATATCTCAAACTGTTCAACCATATGCGTAAGACGTTTAGATTCTTTCTGAAGTGATTCATATAGTTTTGGGTTACCTTCAATGACCCCATTACTTAATGCATTTAAGTAACCATTTAAATTTGATAACGGCGTTCGAAATTCATGTGACAGATCCGAAATAAGTTTCTGTCGATATTGTTCATTATTCTTTAATTGCTGTACTAATTCATTAAAATGGAGAATAAGTTGTTCTATCTCTCCATCCGATTTCACTTTAATTGGCTCGGGATAATGCCCTTGCTTCATAATTTTTGTAGACTCTATCAATCTATTCAATGGTTTAATTAACTTCGTTGTTATATAAAAATGAACTACGCTACCCATTATGATTACACTGACACTAAATATCCATAAATATTGAAAAAGTGTCGTATTGAACTCATTTTGTTTTTGAGCATTAATTTGCCCCATGCCCTCAACCAAGAAACAAGCTGTGTTATAGATCGCCCAACTACTCAAGATGATAAATGTGGCAATAACTATAATATTTGTCAGTGTTAATCTCCATAAAACCTTTTTGGGAAAGCATGATTTTAACACTTTATCCATCAACAAATTTATACCCCATTCCTCTGACCGTTTGTATTCGTTTTGGAGAAGACGGATTATCTTCAATTTTTTCTCGTAGCTTTTTAATATGGGCATCGATCGTCCTATCTAATATCATTTTATCAGCATAGGGGTATAATTGATTTACTAAATCCTCTCTTGATAAAACTACATTCGGATTTTTTAAGAAATGATATAAAAGTTTGAATTCATGATTAGTTAAATTTAACTTTTTATCATATAAGATAACCTCGCCTTTTCTAGGTTTTATAGATAAACCTCCATATGTTATCTTTTTACAAAATTGCCCTGTCCTCCTTAGAACAGCTTCGACATGGGCCAGAAGTTCATTAGGATCAAAAGGCTTAGTTAGATAATCATCCGCACCCATTTTTAATCCCTTTATCCGATCATCGATACGTGCTTTCGCCGACAACATAATAATGGATACCTCATTTTGCTCTTGTTCTCTAACCCACATACAAAAATCTTCTCCACTTAGCTTTGGAAGCATTAAATCAAGAATGATTAAACATGGATGGTATGTTAAGAAGGCATCTTTTGCTTGTATTCCATCTTCAGCTTCAATTACATGATAACCTTCCTTTTCTAAGTAAATTTTAATTAACTCGCGAATCATTTGATTATCTTCAACAACCAGTATGGATTGTGTCACATAGGTCACCTCTTGACTATTGTACTGAACAACAAGGCTTATTTCACCTTTTCGAATTCTTGAGCCATTGATTCATAATTCATTGCACCTATGGAAATAAATTGTATATGCCCATTTGAATCTACCAAATAAGAAGTAGGATATGCATATACTTCATAAGTTTCTGATACACTTGAGTTTTCATCAAGCACTATGGGAAAAGTCAAACCATAATCCTCTACAAACTTACTAACATCTTCTTGACTCGGCTCAGTTGATGTTAAATTAACAGCTAATATCTCAATATCCTTTTTTTCATATAATTCTTGCATATCAGGCATCTCTGCTCTACATGGGGGACACCAAGTTGCCCAAAAGTTAATAAAGACTGGTTTACCTCTATAATCAGACAAACTCACAGTTTCACCATTCAAAGTTTTAAGCTGAAAGTCAGGTGCTAATTCACCCTTTGTAATTCCACTACCATCAGACGTTGTCACTACATCAGCATTCGTTTCTCCTTCTGATATAGTGTTTTGCGTTGTTGTATCGCCATTGGAAAAAACCGCTTCAAAAATCACCCAACTAAACATCCCGAATATGATTACAGCAAGAATAATTTTGTTTATTTTACTCAACTCTTTAACCTCCACCTACTATCCTAATTTCGATAACCATGTTCCTTCAACGATATCAAGTAAAAAGCCCGTAATTCGCGGCATCAAGCCTAAGAATAATACTAGGCCCATTAAAATCATAATTACTCCGCCCGTTTTCATAATCAATGAACTTCTGCGTACAATCCACTTTGTTGATCCGAGAAAGAAAGTCAATATTAGATAAGGTAAAGCAAAGCCAATAATATACATCATTGTATATACCATGCCTTGCGTGGGATTACTTGCGGCCAATAGCAAAATTGAACCGAAGATTGGTCCTATACAAGGCGTCCATCCAGCGGCAAAGCCAAGTCCCACAAAAAACGTCCCTACATATCCTGAAGGTTTTCTTGCAAACTGAAACCGCCTTTCCTTCATTAATAAAGAGATATTTAACCACCCCGCAACAAACAACCCCATTACAATTAAAAAGATACCTGCAATTCTCTGAATCAATAATCCTGTTTCACCGTTTAATATTGATTGAATCCATTGTCCGAAAAAAGAAGCACTTGCACCTAAGCTAATAAAAACGAGTGAAACACCTAATAAAAATACGATCGAATGACTTAATAACTTCCCGTGTATTTTAGTATTTTGTCTTTCATTTAGTTCTTTCACACTTATTCCAGTAATGTAAGATAAATATGCTGGGAAAATAGGAAGTACACAAGGTGAAAGAAAAGACAGTGCTCCAGCAGACATAGCTAGTAACATTCCTACAATTAATACAGTATCTGCTCCAATTACACTCAAAGAAATCCCTCTTTCTATTTGATAATAAATTAAAATATATATAATAGAAAAATATCTATTTTATAGTCCCTAAAAAATATAATAAAAGTCCAATGTGAAAATTCTATGAAAATAACGAAATTCTTTTTCACTTTAAAAATTTGGTAAAAGCGTCTCTACTTCAGTAGAAACGCTTTTTTATAAGTCATATGAATGTTACTCACTTCAAAGGGAATAGGTGACTTTTTGCCACCTATCTTTTTGTTTGTTAACCTTTTTTAATCCAAAACTCTAGTAAGCCATTTTCCTCTTCCTCTATAATAAATTCATGTCCGCCTGATTTCGCCATGCTGTTAAATCATTTTTAGCACCTTTATCGGTCGCTTGAATTTCCAAAACATCTCCTAATTCCAATGTGTCCATTTCTTCTTTGTCCTAACGATAGGCATAGGACAGGCGAGACCTTTACAATCCAACACCTTAGTTGATTGAACAGCATTGTGTTTCTCCTTACTACCTAACCGCACATCGATTTGGTCCAATTTCCATTTCCCGCTGTTGCTCTAGTTCCGGATTGATCTTACCCATATTTGTTTCGCGTATTTCCTGATATGAATTCGGTTGAGGAGGAAGATTTTCAGTTACAGTCCTTCTAAATTCATTTTCATCATGTATATTTAATCCATGATTTTCTTTATAGAGGACTCCAAGTTTCTCAGACACACTTCCATCATCATTCATTTCATGATGAGTCATAAAGTGTGCTGGGAGAACGAAAAGGTCATCTGCTAGTTCCTTATATCTCTTATATAAGGTATTTCGAAGATCACTTACCCAATCCTCAGCTTTTCCTGCAAGATCTGGGCGACCAATCGAATCAATGAATAAAATATCTCCTGTTAATAAATATTGATCATCCACGACAAAGGATGTACTCCCGATTGTATGTCCAGGTGAGTATACTGCTTTAATTGTCGTTTCTCCTACCTGATATTCATCACCATCTTGAATATGGTTATATTCATATGTGACTTCATCAGCATCCTTAGGTGGTAAATAATAAGTAGCACCATGTTTTTCAGCAAGTTTTCTCCCACCTGATATGTGGTCTGCATGAAGATGAGTGTCCAGTACATGTTTCATCTGGATGTTGTGCTCACTAATGAACTCCTCATATTGTTCGATCATTCGGTTTGTATCAATCATAGCTCCTTTGCCATTTGACTCGATTAGGTATGACAAACACCCTTTCCCAATACGAACAAATTGATAAATCGAACCACCATTTTTTAAGTCACCAATTTTTATCGGTTCTAAGTATTCACTCCATGCTTTCATTCCGCCTTCTATAGAAAACACGTTATTCGTGAAACCAGCTTCCATAATTTGATCTGCTACAAACTCAGAGGAACCACCTTTCGCACAAATGACATAGATGTCTTTGTCTCTTGGTAACTGGTCTTGAACTGGCTCAATTCCATCAATTAACTCGAAATAAGGTTTATTGATAACTTCCACATTTTCCCCTTCAATTTTCCAATCATCGAAATCATCCGTGTTTCTTGCATCGAGAATAAAAAGCTTCTCTTTACTTAGCACTTTTTTCACTAGTTCTTTTACTGAAATTGTTTGTGCCAAATTTGTCCCTCCTTAGAATGTAAGTGTTACGTCTGCATCCTTCGCATACGTTAAGAAGGTAACGGCTCCTCCTACATCAATACCTTCCACAAAATGCTCTTTTTCTAAGCCCATCACATCCATTGTCATCTGGCAGGCAATCATTTTGACACCCATCTCGCTTGCCATGGAAACTAATTCTTCAATTGGGGGAACATTAGCTTTTTTAAAACCCTCCTGAAAATGTTCTGTACCCGCCGGCATTGGTAGGTTTTTATGTCCTTCTTTATGAATGAGGTTTAACCCCTCAAATGTAAAAAAGATTCCTACTTCTGCATCGGTTGCTGCGGCAGCAGTAGCAATATTAAAAACCTTATATGCATCGAACATACCACCATTTGCAGCAATAATCGCTACTTTCATGATTCATTCCTCCTTATTTACTCTCGATTTGGCCTTTCCATTCTTTCATACCTGGGACAACATTTTTTACATGTTGAAACCCTTTCGCTGTAAGCTGTTGAGCTGCTAAATCACTTCGACTACCTGTGCGACATATAACATGAAGGTTTTCGCTTTTATCTAGTTCTTCAAAGCGTTTTTCTAACTCGCCTAAAGGTATATTAATAGCACCTGGAATGTGTCCAAATGCGTATTCAGCTGGTTCTCTTACATCAAGTATTGTAACTTTTTCGTTACCGTCAATTGAATTTTGAAGATCCTCGAGTGTAGCAACAGCATCATGTTTTCTTACAGGTTTTTCCTCTTCCGACGTTGCTTTACGAAGATAATGCTTTAATGTATCCCCTTCTGTGACCGTTCCTAAATATTGATTACCCGTGTTCTCTGCCCATGCCTTGATATCTGCAGTAGATCCTTTGTCAGTTGCCTGGATCTCCATTACTTGTCCTGGTTCAAGTGTGGTCATTTCTTTTTTCGTTTTTACAATCGGCATTGGACATGCAAGACCTTTCGCATCAAGAACTCGATTCGCTGTTACTGTCATATAATAACCCCCTTTCAAGAGTATTATTTCTTATTAGGCAAATTGAATACCTTCAAGGGCACTTCCACAAATTTCTTCCGCTGATGTGATTTTTATCACATCTTTTATATTTACGTTGGACTAATATAGGGGTAGGGGTATTAACTGAAGATAAATTTTTCATAATAAGGAGAGATAAAAGATGGGTAAAAAAATTGTAGTTGTCGGTGGCGTTGCGGGCGGAGCTACTGCTGCAGCAAGACTTAGAAGATTAGATGAAAGTTCACAAATCGTTTTATTTGAAAGAAGAGAACATATTTCCTTCGCAAACTGCGGTTTACCATACTATATAGGTGAAACCATCCAAAAACGCGAAAAACTACTTGTCCAAACAGTAGATGGAATGAGTAAAAAGTTCAATTTGGATATTAGAAATGTCAGTGAAGTAACAAAGATTAACCGTGATACTAAAACTGTTTCAGTTAAAAATCTAAAAACAGGCGAGGAATATGAAGAGAGCTATGATGTACTAGTTCTCTCTCCCGGAGCAAAGCCACTTGTTCCACCTATTCCAGGTTTAAACGAAGCTGAGAACGTATTTACACTTCGCAATACCTGATACTGATAAAATTAAAAGCTTTGTTGATCATAAACAACCAAAAGAAGCTGATGTAATCGGTGGTGGTTTCATCGGGTTGGAAATGGCAGAAAACCTTGTTGAGCGTGGAGTAAAAGTTACATTAATTGAAATGGCAAACCAAGTAATGGCTCCATTTGATTATGAAATGGCCGCTATTGTACACAAACATCTCATCGAAAAAGGAGTAAATCTTCTACTTAAAGATGGCGTAAAAGCATTTGAAGATCAAGGTAAGACTGTTATTTTATCAAGCGGAAACAAAGTATCTACAGATATGATTATTTTATCTATTGGTGTTCGTCCAGAAAACACTTTAGCTGCTGATGCTGGTCTTGACGTTGCGGAACGTGGTGGAATTAAGGTAAATGAATACTTACAAACTAGTGATGAGTCAATCTATGCATTAGGTGACGCAATCGAAGTTGTTGACTTTATTAGCAGAATCTCTGCCATGGTTCCACTCGCCGGACCTGCAAATCGTCAAGGCCGGATTGTTGCTAATAATATTTATGGGAAAAATGAAAAATACCATGGGACTCTAGGGACAGCAATTGCAAAAGTATTCGATTTAGCTGTTGCCACAACAGGCAATAACGAAAAGGTATTACAAAAGCTTGGAAAAGATTACAAGGTGCTTCATATACACCCAGCATCACATGCAGGCTATTATCCAGGAGCACATCCAATCGCGCTTAAATTAATTTTCGAAGAATCAACTGGGAAGATCTTTGGAGCACAAGCAGTTGGTGCAGATGGTGTAGATAAGAGAATTGATGTTATCGCTACCGCAATTAAGGGTAGATTAACGGTATTTGATTTAACTGAGCTTGAGTTAGCATATGCTCCTCCATTCTCATCTGCAAAAGATCCAGTTAACATGGCTGGATATGTTGCTGCAAACATGATTGAGGAGGACGTTGAAACAATACAATGGAATGAAATCGACTCTATTATAGAAGATGGAGGACTACAAATTGACGTTCGGGAACCAAGTGAAAGAGAAGCTGGTTACATCAAAGGTTCAGTCAATATTCCATTAGGAGAAATCCGTGGCCGCTTAGAAGAACTACCTAAGGACAATACAATTTATGTAACATGTCAAGTAGGGTTAAGAGGATATCTTGCTACAAGAATTTTAATGGCCAACGGTTTTAAAGTAAAGAATCTTGATGGCGGTTGGAAAACATATTCAGCTGTATATCATTAATTAGAAAAAGATCACAAAGTGTTAATCCGACTTGGGGACCTTTATTCTCCTTGGTATGAACTGTTAAGAATGTGTTGAAAAATCTGCAAAATAATATAAGGTGAGGATCCCCGATTGAAAAATTGGAGCCTTCTCACCTTTTTACCAGCATTTTATAATTCCGGTTTTTGGCCAACAAATTGAATAACATGTGCTAAGCCAGTATGTAACTCTCCCTCATATCGAATAGCTTCACCCATAAAGAAATGAACAATCCGCCAATCCGTAAAGGTTTGCAGGAACTCTTCCGGAGAATAAAGGAAATCGATATCTTTTGGTCCCCCGCTTTTATAGGGAAGTTGATAAATTGAATATACTTCTGTTACAAAATACCCCCCTGGTTTTACTGCCTTTTTTACTCCCTCAAGTGTTTTTTACGTATTTTCTTTGGGAAGTGTCCAAAAACACAAATAATTTTATCCCACAGTTCTGTTTCCCAAATAGCTTCATTTAAATCAACATACTCTGTTTGAACAGTTACCCCTTTGTTCTCGGCAAGCTTCCTTGTTTTTTGCAGCCCAGATTCTGCATAATCCCAAGCAGTCACCCTCATTCCTTGTTCAGCTAAGAAAACGGCATTCCTGCCTTCACCTTCAGCAATAGCCAAAGCATCCCCGGATAATTGAAGTTTTTCCTGCATTTCGGATATGAACACATTTGGCTCTGTCCCATAAACATAATTCTCAGTTTGAAAGCGATTCTTCCAATGGTTGTTCATAATATTCTCCTTTCTGGTCATAATCAAATATGTAAAAAAGGGCTAAAAATAGCCCTTTAACTTAAACACGAAGCACAGTAAACTGTCCGCCTCCGAATAATGTCTTTACATAATCAATCTTTGCATCATTAAAATATACTTTATCTCTTTCATTTATTAAAAAGCTGATTCCATCCTGCTCTATTATTTCATCATTTTCTAAAGCTGACTCTTCCAGAGTCAGACGAAGCTGCGGGCCCTCTCAGCCAACGCCCATGGAAAAGCGAATCAGCGGTTTTCTACCCTCATCAATGATATCTTGAACCTCTCTGGTAATGGCTGAAATTGCAGCATGTGTTACTTTGACCATTTTAACACCCCCATTTCCTTTTTTATAGTATCTGTATTTTTCGAATGATTAAAATGCCCTTATGGGTATATATATTAAAGAAAAAAATATATCTTGTCAAAAAAATACAACTAGTACATACCTTGAATAAAATAATTATTTTCAACTTATATCATAATAAATCTCTTCAAATTGGCTTGAATATATGTTTTTTGCGAAAAAACAATCAGCTTTTTCAAGTAGTTATCCTTCGCTATTTATGTTGAAATGTTTTATAATACCCTTATGGGTATAGGAGGTGAGAAAATGAAAGAACAATCGTATGGAAGTCATACCCGTTTTCAACCGTTGCAGCACTTTGTTTGGTTGCCATTAAGTTTCATATTGCTTTTGACTACAGCAATCTATAGTATTTATCAATTTATGAAATACGGCTTTTCTATGCAATTGTTATTATTATTTGGCGTAGTTGTACTGGCAATCATTCCCGGAATGCTTGCACGTATGTATGCTTTAACTTTACAAGATCGACTCATTCGTACAGAAGAGCAAATGCGTTATTATATGTTAACAGGCAGTCGTTTAGATGACAGCATTACGAAGGAGCAATTAATTGCATTGCGGTTTGCATCAGATGCGGAGTTAGTTGAATTAGTTGAACGTACAATTATTGAAAGCCTATCGCCAGATGACATTAAAAAGTCTGTAAAAACGTGGCGATCGGATCATCACCGTGTCTGATAGGTATCGAACATGCAAAGGAAGAATGTAAGTCGTCATGAACGAAGCGAAAAATATCTATATAAAGACATTATTGACTGTCTTTTTGACGTAAATTTGGTCTCCAACCTCATTGATATTTTTCAAAATACCGATGCAGGCATTGCCACCTACATTGCGACCATCGGGACGAGTCAATTGCCAATAGAGATCTTGTTTGACCAGAATGAAATTCGAAACGCAATTTCCTAAATGTAAAGGTTTTACTAGAAGATACTTTAATTAGTAGATAAATAATATAAATTAAGGACCTCAGGTTAGGTCCTTAATTATAATTTTATTAAAGTTGTAGCATCATTACGGAATCAAATTTAGTCCTGGAATTGAACCCAACTCAAATAATGGTCGAGGTTTTTACTTGTTAATCTAAAGCGGGATGGAAATCGTAAAACAGCTGCCTTTTCCTTCCTCACTTTTTACATTTATTTGACAGCCATGAAGTTCGATGATTTTTCTTACAATCGACAACCCCAGCCCATTTCCTCCTCCTAAATGGCTTCTTGCCTTGTCCACCATATAGAATCGGTCAAATACGTATGGAAGGTCTTTTTCTGGAATCCCCTTTCCATTATCTTTTACATGAATGCGGACTTCTTTATCAACTATTTCCATTTTCACTTCAATTTTATCATTTTTATCGGAATATTTAATCGCATTAGTAATTAAATTTTGCCATACCTGTTCAAACAAATCCTGGTCAACCTTAACTTTGCAAGGCTTGAGATCGAGTTCAACATCAAGATTTTTTTCCGACCATAACGGTTCCAAAACGAGAACCGTTCTACGTAGCTGTTCATCTAATTGATACTCCACCGGATTGAAAGGATGGTTTTCTGAATCGAGTGAAGCAAGCCGAAGTAAATGATCACTAAGCTTCGAAAGTCTTAAGGTTTCCTCATAAATAATATCCAGGTGTTCTTTTTGCTGTTCTTGTGGAATAACACCGTCTCTAATCGCCTTTGTAAACCCTCGAATCGATGTGATTGGCGACTGGATTTCATTAGAAACATTACTGACAAAATCATCTCGCATTTTATCAATTTTTTGAAGTTCACTTGCCATATGATTAAAACTGTTTATTAATTCCCCGAGTTCATCATTCTTTTTATATTTAAGCCGAACGGATAAATTTCCTGTTGCCATTTCTTTCGCTGCACTCGTCAGTTTTCTTACTGGTTTAATAATGTAGTTAGAGGCTAGCAGAATAAACAGACTGCCAATAATCAATACCAAAATAAGACTAATGAGTATGATGCGCTGGATAGCCTCCGAAAAGTAGGTAAAGTCCACCTTTACGATCAATGAACTTCCACTATCATCAATATTCGGTACTCCAATAAATCGCACAGGACCTTCCTTTTTATTTAAAAAGAACGGCTCTGTTATATCAGTCTGAAATAGCAGTGAAGTTTCTTCCTCTGTTAATGAAAAAGGCAGTAAATGTCCTTTTTTTAAAACTTCACCATGTATATTATATTTAGATGAAATTTCCAGCACTTGATTACGCCTATCGGGTTCAGCTACCGCAAGAAGATCAGCAATGTCACTTGCAATCGTTAAAAACGGCTCGTCAATGCTAATTTCCCTCTCCGAAATCAATCGAGTAATTCCAAATGATAAAAAGAGGCTAAGGAGTATAATCATGATAAAAGTAGCGACTATTTGAATACGCAGGTTTTTTTTAAACACCCTATTTTTCCTCCAACCGATATCCGAGCCCTCGAACAGTGGTGATTATTAAAGATGAGAAAGACTCAATCCGCTGACGAAGGCGATTAATATGAACATCCACTGTCCGTTCGTCCCCTTCATAGTCTATTCCCCAAAGGCTTTCAATCAATTGTGTTCGAGTAAAAATCTTACCTGGCGAACTGGCCAGCATAAAGAGTAGTTCACATTCTTTCTTTTTTAGCGATACCGTTCCTTCATTTGAAGAAACGGTCAAGGTCTCAAGGTCAATTTTTGTATGACCAATTTCGATTGTCTTTGATGTGGAAATATTGTAGCGCTTTAAAAGGGATTTAACCCGGAGGACCAACTCCACAGGGTCAAAGGGCTTCACCAAATAATCATCCGTTCCGGCCTGAAACCCTTTAACTTTATCCATCGATTCGCCTTTTGCTGTTACCATTAAGATTGGAATATCCAAGTACCTGCGAATATCTTCCGTTAATTCGATGCCATTTACACGTGGCATCATGACATCGACAATCATTAAATCGACTTTTGTATGGGACACATAATCCAATGCTTCCTGTCCGTCCTTGGCCTCCACTACGGTGAATTGACTATTTTCAAGATAAAGCTTTATCAACTTCCGAATATGCGGGTCATCATCCACGACTAAAATCTTATTCATTTTGCCCCCTCCGTTCATCTATTTATTCCCTATCATACAATGTAATGAAAGGGTTCTGTCCTGCTTTTTATTCGTATCGAAGGGACTCCATTGGATCGAGTTTAGCTGCTTTAGAAGATGGGAGTAATCCTGCAATCACACTAATCAAAATGCTGGCTCCGATTCCAAACAGCATGTATTCATTTGTCGGCTGAATCAGTTCAGTACCGAAGCTTTTGGACGTCAAATTATTCAAAAGAATACTAATAAGCTGGGCTCCTGCAACGGCTATTCCACCACTCAACAGACCCATAAGAGCAGACTCTGAAAAGAAAATGCGGCGAATATCTTTCTTTCTAGCACCAATCGCCCGTAGAATCCCAATTTCCCTCGTTCGTTCCACTACACTTATATAAAGGACGACTAAAATCATAATACCAGATACAAGCAGGGAGATAGCCGCAATTCCAGCTAACAGCCATGATGCCATATTCACATACGTTGTTACTTGTTCCATCATACTTGCAATCGGAGAGCTTACGAAGCCGGCTTTTTCCACATCTGCTTTAATTTTTTCTACATCTTCCTGTTTTTTTGCATACGCATTAAGCTGTACAGGTTGCAATAGTAACTTCTGTTCGCTGTATGCATCTTCTAGCGTCGTATACGATACGTACGCACCTGCTCCTTCTACTGGCCCCATATCTTCCTGAGCATATATGCCCGAGATGACTAGCTCTCTTTCCACTATGACAGGCTGATTATTTTCTCCCATTTCATTAATAAAGAGTGTAACGGATTCTCCTACGAGGGACTCATATGTCTCTTCACTGGATAAACTTTGTGCAAAAGAAGTCGTCAGCAATACTTCATTCTTAGATGGGAGTGTTCCCTTTTCAATATTATCTTCATTAATTGTATCAGCTATAGTTCCCATTGATGCCAGTTCATAATTCTCTTCATTGTATACAACATTCGTTTTTCCCCTGATCGTTGTCACTTTTTCTACTCTCTCAACATTTTCTAAGTTGCTGACCTTAGCTATGTCTTCATCTGAAAATGACTCACTCCCCGTTTGTGGATTAGGCCGTAACTCCTTCTCTTGTGTAGTCTCTTCTTCATTCTGCTTTACCACATCAACAAGAAGGGGATTCAAATTCGTGTTAATTTCATCATTCATGTAGTCTGTAACACCGTTTCCTAAAGACAACATTAAAATAACACTGAATATTCCGATGGAACCTCCCAAAGCGACGAGAATATTTCGTCTCGCCTTTAATTGCATATTTTTCATAGCCAGCTTAAAAGAGTCGATCATACTTAAATTTTTTCCTTTTTTCTTTACCGTTTCCTTCACAGTGGTGTATCGCTCTTTTAATGACTGATCTTCTTTAATACTCCCATCCTCAACCGTTATAATCCGACTACCAAAATCAGCTACCTTTTGTGAATGCGTCACTGTAATAATGAGAACACCTTTTTTCGCTATGGAATCAAGCAGCTCAAGAATTTGGCCGCTTGTTTCTTGATCGAGTGCGCCTGTTGGCTCATCCGCTAAAATAATCTCAGGGTCATTGGCTAGGGCACGTGCGATCGCAACACGCTGTTTTTGCCCGCCAGAAAGCTGATTGGGCCGTTTTTTCGCATGATCCTGTAAACCCACTTCTGCCAAAATTTCCAATGCATGTTTCGTTCGTTCTTTTACGCTTTTATCCATCATTTGCATGGCAATCATCACATTTTCAAACACAGATAAATGAGGGATTAAGTTAAAGCTTTGAAAAACAAATCCAATTTTTTCCTTTCTATAGGCATCGATTTCCTTTTCTTTCATTGCCCGCAGCGTTTTCCCCTGAACAATGACGTCTCCTTCATAATCTGAATCCATCCCGCCGATAATGTTCATTAATGTAGATTTCCCCGAACCGGATTCTCCTAAGATAGAAACAAATTCACCACTTTCAAAGTTTATATTCACATCGCGCAAAACGGATACTGATTCTTTTCCAGCCAATTTATATGATTTATTTATATGTTTTAATTCTAGTAGCTTCATTACTATTCCTCCTAAACTTCTTGCTTAAAAATTTTCATTTTTTCCCCCTAGTGAAGTTCGACCATATGGTATACCAGTCCAATCATAAAGGCTATGCCTAGAAGAGTATGTGACAATCTCACATATTTGGTTGTGCGTACTTTTTGATTTAATTTATATCCAAATAAAACCATCAAAATCATGACCACGAATGCAAGGATCCCGCTGAAAACTCCATTCATGTCACTCGGGATAAAAAGAAGGAAGTAAAGACTGTGTGCCGTTCCCGCAGCTACTACAATCCAACCAAACAAAGTATGCCTTTTTTTGAGAAATTGCCAGGTGGGGAAAATCCAGCGGAGATTTAGAACTTTACTCTTCTTTACACCCATCCAGACCTTTCTAAAAATTATGAGAAACACAGCTACAATACCAAAAATTTGCGTCATTTTTGTTAGAAAAGCATCTAAGCCAGTCCACATACTTTTCGGCAACAATCCTATTAATGAAAGGGTCCCTCCTAGGACCAAAACAACACTTAATACAGCTACAAACCAACTAAACCTTTTTAAATAACGCATATGGTTTATAGACTTACTTTTTTCCATGATAGTTACCTCCCTTTTTCCTCCGCACACAAAAAATATCATATTTATATGAACTGAAAATAAACTCAAAAAACCTTTCTATTAAAAAAGGTTATCTTTCTTTATGTAATGATGATTTAGAAGATAATGCTTAATCTGAATAAACGGCTTGGTTAATTTGTAACCTTCATCAAAGTTGACATCAGGGATGAACATAGGATGTTTTTATTGGTTGACTAATATTAGAAGAAAGAATAATATGGACATATTGAATCTGTAATTGGAGGTGGAATTTTGAAGTATTCCAAGGCAACGAATTATGCGCTTCATACCATGGTATTTTTAGCTTTAACACCAAGCGGAAAAACAATTGGAGTACGTCCTTTGGCAGAAATTCAGAAGGTGTCGCCAACTTATCTTTCAAAGGTTTTAACAAAGTTGGTAAAAGCCGGTTTTGTTGAATCGGCACCCGGGGTAAATGGTGGGTATAAGATAGTTAAAAATATAAAGGATATTTCTTTTTTAGAAATTATCCATGCTATTGAAGGATCAGCGTCATTATTTAATTGTAGTTTAAATAATGATTTACACAATAACCATAATTGCTTAATACAAGAAGTAATGGAGAAAGCAGAAAGAAAAATGGAAGAACATCTTAAAGAACAAACATTATTAGATATTATAAAAAAAGTTGATGATAAGATTATTTCTCATATAAGATCTGAATCACGTTAATTTTTTCAATTAAAGATATTCTTTTAGGTCTTCCAATTTTCTTTTTTTAGGTAAATTTCGGTTTATTTTACCGCAATTAAGGATATTAAATATCTTTAATATCTCATTTAATATTCGATAAAAAAAACGGCGTTAAAACAATTTATTAGCAGAAAGAAAAGCAAATTAGTTAATCGGAAGTATTTTTTCGACAAATTTCGGGGCGTTTCGGGGCGTCACTGTGACCGGTAAAGGGGCTGATACAATGTTTCAATTTCAAACAGAGGATATTCAAAAAATTGCAAGTTCAGAAAGTCTGCAAAAGGCTTTATATAGACGAACTTTACTTGTTATTTTACTATCGCAAACGCTTGGCGGGGCTGGATTAGCAGCAGGTATTACAGTTGGTGCATTACTTGCTCAGCAAATGTTAGGTGTTGAAAGCTTAACAGGGTTACCCACCGCACTATTTACTTTAGGTTCCGCCCTGTCCGCGTATGTTGTTGGACGAATTACAAATTCTTTTGGAAGAAGAATTGGACTTTCTTTTGGCTTTATTGCCGGAGGACTTGGAGCACTTGGTGTAGTAGTAGCAGCAAATTTAAATAGTATTCTGCTTTTATTCATTTCGTTATTTATTTATGGCGCAGGTACATCAACGAATTTACAAGCACGGTACGCTGGTGTCGATTTAGCAAAAGCAAATCAACGTGCAAAAGCGGCTAGTATCGCAATGGTAGCAACTACACTCGGTGCTGTGGCTGGTCCTAATCTGGTTACGCCAATGGGGCACGTAGCTGAAGGTTTAGGTATGCCAACACTTTCAGGACCATTTTTACTTGCAATGGTAGCTTATACTTTGGCGGGACTTGTATTCTTTCTATTTTTAAAACCCGACCCATTAATGGTAGCACGTGCAATCGAAGAAAATAATAAGACAAAGGCAGAAACGTCTACTATAGATCATTCTAAGCAACAAGTTCAGCGTACTGGAGTTATGATTGGAGCGAGTGTATTAATTTTATCTCATATTGTCATGGTAGCCATTATGACAATGACACCGGTTCATATGCAACACCATGGAAGTGGATTGTCTGCAGTTGGATTAGTAATCGGCCTTCATATTGCAGCAATGTATCTCCCTTCTCTAATTACAGGTTCACTTGTTGATAAAATCGGACGTATGAAGATGGTTATAGCATCTGCTGTTACTTTAACAGCTGCAGGGTTATTAGCAGCATTAGTTCCAGGAGAATCAGTTGTATGGCTAACTATTTCACTTGTTTTGCTAGGTTTAGGCTGGAACTTTGGTTTAATTAGTGGAACGGCAATTGTTGTTGATTCAACTACTGTTCAGAACCGTGCTAAAATACAAGGATCCATTGACGTTGGTGTAGCAATTGGTGGGTCTGCCGGCAGCATATTATCAAGTTTTATTGTTGCGTTCTCTAGTTATACGATATTAGGTTTTATCGGTGCTTATCTATCATTCATGTTAATTCCAGTCATTTTATGGGTAAACACGAAAAAAAGAAATGCAATAAAGACTATTAACATGTAAATCTATAACGTTAGTGGCTTAATAATCAAAAAGATTTATAACTTAGCCCTTGATAAGGCCAAATTCACGTCTATACAACAATTTGATCGATTCTTGCCCATGAAACGTTCTATTTCCCCTTCCATCATGTTAGATGCCGCATATCCGGCTTTATTTCCAGGATCTTTGGCTGATTAATTTGGTGGTGAATAAGATTTATGTTTTTTCTATTTTACCTTTTTTAAAGAAAGCTCTGCTAGTGGTTAGTGTTGATTCTATATAAAAAAACTGGACTTCCATACTTTTGGAAGTCCTGAAAATGTAGTTTTGCCTTGTTGCACTAACTGCTCCGTTAGTACATTAAGTTATCTTTTATTTTTTTGTATTAAATCTATAATGTAAAAAAGTAGAGTTATAATAAATGACCCAATCAATATTAATAGCAATCCTAAAACAATATCAATTTCACCAACCGAACCACCAAATAACAATGGAATTATATAAATAAATGTAATTATACAAATTAATATAGTGAGTAAAAAAATACTTATAAATCGGCCCAATGCTTATCCTCCCGTTACTTTTATTTTTCTATATAATTCTATGTTATTGTTGAACTATCCTGCTCTTTATATGTAGTATCCGTCCAAAAATATTGATTCGGTGCACCCTTTACCTTTGTTTATATGTAATCATAGATAAGCGGTTAAGGACTTGACTTGGAGCCTCTGTGGGCATGATTGGTCCTGAAAGGCTGAAGCAGTTGTTTCAGCAGGCAAGCCAGCCTATCATACCCACCCCTCCAAGTAAAGTCCTATCGTTGTTTACGTCGAAAACTATGAATATTAACTATATATAACAAGTAAACAAAGATAGAAAATAGGCTGTTTTTGTATCTTCATTTACGTTAAATACGGGCGAAAACCATACTACATATAACTGCACCGTTACTTGAATAAGAATTAAGGTCTTATTTGAAACGACTTAAACTTTGCCAAAGGGCAACTCCTAAAAAGAAAACGATTATTGCTAAGATAAACCAAGAGTAAAAGTTCTTTTTGTTTCGTAGTATTTTATATGCAAAGAAAATTAGAATTAAAATCAATATTGCCATTCCCGTTATTGCCAATAGCATATTGAGCACGAACATAATAAACCTCCCATGTTAGACTATTCTTCTTCGTAAGTAGAATAAGTTCAACAAAAATAAGCGATAATCCTTCTTGGATTAACGGGTTCCAATTCGAGGTGCAAAAAAGTAAATCACAATAAGTTTTTAGCGTGTCACAATAGAATTCACGCTTTTATTTTTGTTGATAATTCAATGATAATTTAGACTTTTATAAGAAATTATCTATACTAGAAAGACCATTAATAACTGCAAGAGGCGACCAAAAAAGTTATATTTATGCGAACTTTAATCCAAAATACGCACAAATGGCTTTGACGATATTACGAACAATTTCTAACTATTGCCTCCCATACAAATCTTGGGATAAGCAAGAATTAACACCTGCTCAAAGAATCGGACTCACAGATAAGGTATTTACTTTGAAAGATATTATCTAACCTCACAATTTGGTGATATACACATTTCTATGTATCGCAGGTATAGACCCGTACATTCAGAAGTTTGTCAGCTTAACCTTTTCTTTTAGGTTTATTCACATTCTCACCATATTCATTCAACTCAAGCATCATGATTTACACCACCCCCGCGGGTAGGCTTTCGTCAGCCAAACTGATACGGTAACTTCTTACGCCTATTGCCGAGCTTATAACACTATCATTCTTACTAAATCCAGTGCTATTCGACTAAGAGAGAACCCTACGGGGCGTTACCCCTTCATTTGATTCTTCTATATAATCCTTCAGTTCCAACAAGAACCGCCTAGTCTTTACCAGAGAAATGTGACCATTCTCCATTTAAACTAGAAACATTTCGCACCACTAGTCGAGTAGAAGAGAACCTCTCTACCTTACGGTAGATTGTGTTCTCCCCCCTCTCAGAACCGTGCTTGCGCAATTAACGTACACGGCTCCTCCTAATTACCATTCACAAAATATAGCTAATCTTTTAGAATCAGATATTGCTAATTCTGCTATCCTTACTAGTCTTGTTTCCATTTATCATTCCTACCTCTGTGTGTAGTAAATGTTTCCCTAGCAAGGGTGATAACTGGTAGCTAGCCTTTCCTCCATCGGCATTACCCAACTTCATTGGTACTACGCTGCTATCCGACTCCCTATATCGGCGTTTGGTTTCCTTACTTTGTATCGCTTGTACACCATACTCTTTCTCAAGAAAAGACCGATAGGGTCTCCCGAGTTGCCGTATCATATCAATGTGTAACGTGCCAAGGTCTCTGACCCCAGAGAGGTTTCATTCTTCTTGCCATATACAAAGAATGAAATGTTGCTTTCTGCTGCAGGTAAAACATCAGCCCTCTCGATTTTCTAACATTATGGGGCTCAATCCCTTCAACCATTTGGCTTTCGGCCCATTACCTAACTGTCTACGCTTAAAGACTAAAGTTACCTTTAGCCCTCCAAGACTCGCTACGAGTGAATGGCTAGTTCTTGCTCGACGGGAATCCCACCCGTTATATGATACGACCTATGCTCGGCCGCACACCTGCTTCGTTAGTTTAAGTGTAACATTTCACAATCAATCTAAATAATAACAAATAAAAAAGTCCTTTAAGGAAGCCTTAAAGGAACTAGAGTAATTTTCAAAAGAACTTTTTAATAAGACACTTTAACTATACTACTTCATTAATTGAAGACATATGATTTAGTACTTTGTAATTAATAAGTGCGTTTTTCTACCTCAAAATTTGTCCCATTATTAAATTCATTTTCACTACATCTCCATCCAAGCATAAATTAAATTAATTTTATATTTTTCAATGAGATAACCCTATTGCCATTTCATATTCATTTATGTCTGAAATTTTGTAAATCTTATTTTTCTTATAAAAACTATCTAAAACAGGTACAACTTCAAATCGATTTAATAGTTGTAAAACATTTTCATAATCTGTCGAGTACACATTACTAAGTTGACCTAATGTAATATAATTCTGCTTAAAGTATATAGCATCCTCGACCAAGATAAATGGTTTATTCATTTCTTCTGATGTCCTTAAGAAACCACTTTGAATAATCCTATATAATAAATTTCTACCAATACTTAAAAACCGAGATAACTCTGGTATTGAAAAAACTCCATTTTGCTGTTTGATTTTAAATTTATATACTTTTTCTTTCACTTGTTCTGTACTTAACCTATATTGTTTTATTCCCTTTTCTTTTGTATTCTTACCAATCGGTGTAAGTTCTCCTGTTATTATTAATATTAAAATATCCGAAAGTTTTGTTCCAATTACAAACTTTGTACTTGAAACAATGTCAATTGTATTTTTTGTCTCAAAATGAAAGAACATTCTACTGCTTCTTTGGTATCTCTTTTCAATAATATTAAGAATTTGATATACCTTTTGAATATCATATAAGTATTCTAAGCTTTCGTCTATTTGTGGACCCCTTTTTAACTTTAAAATATTATCCTTTTCCAACTCTATCACCGTTTGATAGTCAATATTTAATAAACCACTTGTTTCTTTTCGATTTATATAATTGCTTTTATTCTCTATATACTTTTCAATACTGTCTCTAGAGATTAATAAGTAAGGATTTCTCTCCGTAGTCATTTTAGCTTGCAAGTAGCCATATGAAACTAACTTTCTGACTTGTGAATGGTGAACTCCAAGGATCTTCCCCGCTTCAGTTGTAGATATATATGAGATACTATTTCTGTCAATTTTTATATATTTACTATGTGAAAGCTGGGTTCTATCCCAATTAATCACAAGATACCTTTCAAATTCCTCTCTTAAAAAGTTCAGAGCAGGGTGGTTAAACTTTTCATATAAGTCTATATAAAAGTACCCAAACGTATTTATCAAACTTCCTCTATCATATTTTGGTTTACTTTTTACTGCCGTTTCATAATCCTGTAAATACGAATGAAAATTATGTGGCCAATCTTTAAAAATCAAAGATATTTTCTCAATAAGTAATGAAAACTCAGAATCACCAGGATCAAAAGGTATTGCTGAACTTCCTAATCTTGTCTCATCTCTTAAAGTCAATTTGATAAAGAATATAAAGATTAAAATTATATATTTAAGATCAAGTTTATTAAGTATGTTGTTATTAAAGGTTTCAAATTTATCATCACCATAAAAACTATAATAAATAATTTGGGGTAAAATAATACTTTCGTCTCGACATGCTTTAATTTTCTCATTTCTTAGGTCCGATCCACAAGTACAATGATAAAAGCTTTTCCTATACTGACTTATAATTTTGTTGCAATGACTACATTTACAGACAAGAAAACATCTATGTATTGGACATGCTAATAAGAATCGAATATCCCACAATTTGTTGTTTTGTTTAAGTTCTTCTAAACATATAGGGCATACTTTGGAATTTTGGCCCATCAAAGAATTATTAAACAATAAATAATTTAGATGATCATATTTTTCCTCAGGGAAGTTATACTCCTTCCAAAAAGTAAATTTCATTAATTCTTCTAAAGGCAATTTTGTTAGTGATTTGAATGAATCAAAATTAAAATTAATTGGAAGTAAATTTCTAGGACCATGATAATGTTTAATATTAGTCATGTTTAGAATCCATGTATTAGTTTCATATTTATTGGCTTGAGATAATCTATTAATATAACTGAAAATATTTTCATCAACTTTAGGAGTAGGTACACACAATAATTTCATCAAAATTATTTTTCTCCTTAGCAAAAGAGAAACGTCATAAGCCGTTTCTCTTTTTTAATCAATATTTTTTTACTTACCACTTTTCCAGTAAATTATGAAATTCATTCCGGAGAACTTTGAACAGATTCCGATTAATTATGAAAAATTATGTTGCGTGATAAAAAAGTTGTTTACTGATAAACGCAATACACCTTCTTACATCGCTTATAGAAAATGGTTTCGAAAAAGAAAGTTCTTTACTAACTGTAACGGTTGTAATATTTGAACAAGACTTCATGGAAAAAAAGTTCTTTACTGGTTTCCTTGTTCAACTAAAGCTACCCGTTAGTTCAATAAGACATTTAATGGCTTAACACGGTCTTTTTAAAAAACTAACGTTTTTTAAGATAGAAGAGATTTATATATCTCTCCAATAATCCCTTCCAATTGATGAACGCCTAATTCTGCATTCGTCATAATAACGGCACCTTTTTCCAAGTGTGGATGTGCCACCATCATACATTGAAAACCTACTCCCCAACCGAGTGATGTTATTTCTAGTTCTTTTTCGGAGCCTTCAAGAAACACACCTAATCCAGTCCAGCTTTTACCTCTTTGCGGGGTTATCATTTCTTTTGCTAAACTTTCCGAAATACCCAGCTTACTTTCTCCTTTTACTGCATTCATTAACTCAAGAACTAATTCAGCTAAATCCAAAGAAGTTGTCCATAGTCCAGAAGCTGCTGGATAAGGATATATAGGATGTTTTCCATCTACTAATTCCCCGTTTTTGTTATGACCGCAAGAAAAGTTATCTCTATCCACTTCCGACATTGTTGTATTTAATTGGCTATTTTTCATTCCTAGTGGTTCAAATATGAACTCATTTACCACTTGATAAAACTGCTTTTTCGTTACATCTTCTATTAGTTGCTGAATAATACAATAGCCTGCATCTGAATAATGGAATTCACTCTCTGGCTCGAATTGAACTTCAATAGGAACCTTACAATAATGGGATTTTCCCTCTAACAATTCAACCATCGAAGGAAAACCTATATCTGAATTTAGTTCTAAAAAACTACCTTCAGGGTCCATGATTCCAGATTGATGACTAAGCAAGTTTCTTAAAGTAACTTTTTTATTTTTTGTATATTCATTTTCAGGCACTTTCCAAGTAACAAGTCTTTCATTTACATTTTCATCAAAATCAAGATGCCCTTCTTCTAGTAACTTTATTGCTATTATTCCAGTTAAGAATTTACTAATGGAACACGCACTAAAAATAGAATCATCATTTACCTTTCTATCACTATTAACTTCAAGTAAACCATAGTTTTCTGTTCCTCTGATTTGACCTTCTTCGAACAATGCAATACTTAAACCGTTTACATTATAATGTTCCATTCGTTCTTCAATTTTGATATTTTTTAATTTCATTATTCTCCTCCTAGATAACTTTATAATGAAATTATAACACGAATGTACGTTCTAATGTATTTATTTGGAAACAAGAATTCTTATTCAACAAAATCGCTCCGTTAGTTCAACAAGAAAAAGCTGACCTTTTGACAGCTCTGATCTTCAACTATTGCAACCCTTTAGTGCAATATCCAAATGTTTTCTGAGTTATTCAATAGAACCAGTATTGCAATAAATCTTGAAGAGCAATGATAAATAAAACAATACCAACAATATAGAAAATAACTTTTTGAGCAACGATTCTATTTTTCTTATACAACCGAAAACCACTTATAAAAAAACATAAGCTAATTGACGTAAAAAAGAATGGAGCAACGACCATATTATCCGAAATGGTGAGGTATATAAATAAAATTAGAGCAATCATTGTAGTAAATAATTGAATTATCATTATGGATTTATAATCAAAAACTCTCGTTCTCTTCGTCTCATTCATTAATAAATCACCTCAAATTTAATTCTTATATAAAAGAGTATTCTCCAAGTTAAATCCATTAACCTGCCCGTGTGTTCAACAGAAAAATATCTGCACAGGGAGAACAGTTTATCCGAATCTTATTACACCTTAACACTATATTCTATTTTATTTAATTAGGTAAAATTTCTTTTATCCATTGGTCTAGTTGTTCCTTGGATAACTCTCCTTCGTAGGAACTTTGTAAAGTTCCGTCAGGGGTTATAAAAAAGGATGTAGGAACATAACGAACATTGAAAGTATTATAGACTTCTCCATTTTTATCTAAGACAACAGGAATTGATAAATTATTTTTTTGCAGAAAAGTTGAAACAGTTGTTGCGGATTCATATATGTTTACAGCTACAACCTCAAAACCATCATTTTTATATTGTTCATAAGCATTTTGAATTGCAGGCATTTCATTTTTACAAGGGGTACACCAGCTACCCCAAAAATTAATTAATAATGCCTGTCCACGTAAATCTTTTAATTCTAGTTCTCCGTCGTTAATAGTTTGTAATCTAAAATTCGGAGTAACTTCACCAATTACTGCTTCTTGAGTCTTATCTATTGCAAAGTAATGCCGATAAATAGTGAAAATTAGTGCAACAAAAAGTACAGCGAATACACTTCGGCGTAGCCAAATACTGAATCTTTCCATTACAAAAGCTCCCCCCATAATGCTAATGTCTTTTCTTCAATTAAACCTTCACCGTAGTACAATTAATTCAATAAGTATAGCGTTAATCAATCTTAACCTGCACCCGTTAGTTGAAAAGGAATATACAATAACTTTAACATATATTACCTTAATTAACATTAAAAAGCAGTGTGATTTCAGTTGTGAAATCCACTGCATTTATACTTGTTTTTATATCTGTGGGTACCTCAAAAGAGAACGGCTTAAACTCTTATGATGTCCTTTTTTATATAAAAATGAATCTATGCACGTTTTACTATACTCAATTACAAAATAACCAAATGCTTGTTCAACTAAACTGCCCCGTTAGTTAAACAAGAAAAAGCTGCCTTCGTTACAGCTCTGATCTTCAACTCATGCACCCGTTCGTTTAAGTGTAATCCTTCACATTCTTAATAAACGATCTGAATATTTTTTATTTCGTAAAACAGTTATGAATCCATTCAAAATATTGTGGCTCACAGCAAAACCTTTTCGTTTATAAAATTCTAATGCATCATTACCATTTGAAACAAAAATAAAATAATCCTCTATATCATCAAATTGATACAACCATTTCATTGAAATATCAAATAGCCTTGAGCCAATCCCAAATCGTCTATATTCTTCTTTTATATAAAACTGAGATAAACACCCTACATTCTTTCCATTAACAGAAGAAAGGTCAAAGAAAGTTGCGAAATCATTCGAGTAGGCTTCTTTAGGAGAGATATTTGAATAAACATAACCAACTATTTTATCCCCATCTTTTACAACCACTATTTGATTGTCTAAAGCACTTTTTATAGAAGAAAGCATCCTAGTCTCAAAATTCATATCATCAAACAATTCAGGTGTAATTTTTGCCTTTGATTTTTGAAAAACCATAAGTTCATTACACAACTCTTTACAAGAGTCAGCTTTTTCAATTGGTAAAACTTCATATATTAAATGCATCTTTTGCTTCACACCTTTTGATATTTTACTAAAAATTATAATCATTCCATCCTTATCTAACAATTCCGTATGTTTCGTTTTATAACTTCAACAAAAAAGTGCATTAATCCTTCTTAGATCAACGCACCCCTTACTTTAAGTACAATACTTCACCATCTTTTATACGCCTTTATAAACTTAATTCCTTAAATGCGTTTATCATTGCAAAACTACACATTTACAGACGAATACAGCCATAATGATGTCGACCTTCAAAAAGAAACGCAATGAAACTCTCATAGTAAGGTATGAATTTTTTTTGTTCGATTAGCTTTATGATTTCCTCTTTAGAAGCCCATTTGGCTGCTTGTACCTCTTCAGTCTGTAACTTCAATTTATTCAAATCAACGTCATATTCAATTAAATAAAAATCATCAAAGCCACGTTCAAAGTTAATAGTAAATAGTGGACGTATCTTTTCGAAGTTATAATGAATCCCCAACTCCTCGAATAACTCTCTTGAGGCAGCCTGCTGACTGGTATCGCCTACAACCGCACTACCACCACAAGTGATATCCCAAAGGTTCGACCATCCTTGCTTAAAGGGCTGACGCTGCTGAATGAGCATCTCTCCTTTTGAATTAAATATACATACGTGTACTACTAAATGAAACTCGTCTGATATCATTTCATCTCCACGAGTTATTTGTTTCTCTATTTTATTACGATGCTTATCATATAAATCCCACTTTTCCATTGCTAAAACTCCTTATGTATAGTTTTGTAACAAGATAAAACTGACGGTACTCCATGTTAAACTAAATTGCTTCGTTCGTTAAGTAAGGAATACACCCGCTTAGGATTTAAGTCAGTTCAATGAAAATGATTATAGGATACTATAAACTTCCTTTTTTTACTCCTTCTCGAATATGCCAATATTCTTCTGGTAGTTCTAACGGGACGTTATTAATAAGGACGGTATCATCATCAAGCCATTCAATTTTCGCATTTTCCACTTCATCAAAGTAGATAAATTTTGTTTCTTTATTCTTTTTGTTTATGGTTAACTCCCCCAACACGATAGGAGTGACCGTATCTGTTTTAGAACGAAATATTTTTATTGTGAAAGATTCATTTGGAGAGGTAGATTCAAAAAGGTATTCATCTTTGAAGCGTGTATAATCAAAATAAAACCAATCAATACAATAGATAGCAAGAAATACAAATAGCAGGATATAAATGGGACGTTTAATTTTATTTAGCAATCTTTCTCCCCCCAGAATTTCACAAATGGTGGTTAATCCTTCTTGGATTCACGCACCCTTTTGTTAAAAAAATTATTACTTGTTTGTTTTCAATGTATTTTTGCGTAAATAGTCCAACATTGAACACAAATACGACAAAACGGTCATTCTACTAGAGTGACCGTCATGTACTATTAAAAGTATCTTATCCGAAAAGATCCAATAATTTTGAGTGAAAGTATCAAGAGAAACTCCCTATAATGATCCCAGCAAGTATCATGCTGATCACATGAAAACCAGCCGTTATCATGTAAAGTTTCAACTTCATCCCCTCATATAGGGCATTCGTGGCAGAAGTGCCTGCGATGATAAGACCTACTAGTAACCCGAGCCATAACCCATCTGCCCAACCACCTATATTTGCCCACTTGGCAATATTCGCTAACAAAAAGGAATTAACAATAGCCATCAAAATCGAACTAGTCATCACTTTTCCCACGCTGGGTAGATCCTCCTGATTTAATCCCTTTAATGTTTGCCAAGTATTCCAGAATACCTTTGGTGAATACCAGATTGAACCAAGAATACAGATAGCAACCGCACTTAAAATTACTGCTAAATAACTGATTGCACCAAAATCAAAATCCACTTTCTTCCCTCCAAAAAAACTCAGGTCTTACTAATTTTTCTCATCAATTATATAAATAATAGTCTTTATTAGCAATGGTGGACGACGGAACTGTCATACTGCTCCAGAATTTCCTTGTTATAGAGATATTCCATATACTTCGCAACTGGAGGTAGATTTGTATCAATAAGTAGAAATACCTTTCTCTCGTTAACTTGTGAAGAAGGACTACATTAATTCTTTACCCATGATTACATATGGCTGTTTCGAATTGCTTGGGTAAAAAGCTTCTTTTAGAACCTTCCAATGCAAAGACTCATATAGTGACCGGGCAGAATTATTATCGTTTTGAGTTGTTAATATAGCGGTCTTGTTTTCAAGGTTTTCTAATAGTTTTGTACTTAGCAATTTAACAAGCCCCTGTTTTCTGTATGATGGATGGACTGCTAATTCAACAAATTCAAAACAATCTTTTAACCAATTATGATACTCTTCTGAATTAAATTCCTTTGCAAGTAACTCGTGATAAAACTGTCCAGGTAATGAAGTATACCCATATGAAAAGCCTATTACTTTGTCTTCTTTAGATAGGATTACGAACCCTCTATACCCCTTATATGAGCTATGTTTTATAATCCGTTCTTTTATCGAATTATCCTCACTCATCCAAACTTCTTTATATAGTTCAGATACTTGTTGTATTATTTCGTTACTTGCCAATTCTAGTATTTTTACCATCCTTCTCCCTCCAATAGAAAACTTCGTTAGTTGAAAAAGAATAAAGTTCTTATTTGAAACGACTGAAACTTTGCCAAGAAGAAGGACGATCACCTTTATTGTGGAAATCGTCCTTATTTATTTCCTTCTGAACAGTACAGAGGTAACTAGTTTTTATTTCGTTTTTTTACTTCAATCTTAATGAACTCTGGTAAATAGTTGGGAGTACATCCTTTTGATACTTTTTCATCTTTGTAAAGACCCGTTTTCTCACCAAGTTTAATACAACGCGCACGATTTTTTTCATCATAAACGCCTATCCAGCCAGCGGTAAAATTCATAGCCCATTGAACTTCCGGTTCTTCCTGCGTAATATTAGCTTCCATTGCAGATAGCAAGTCCTCGGTGTTATCAGGCGGTGTTTGTCCAGTCCATCTCAACCGCCCTTGATAATACCAGAAAGCTCGCCTTTGAAGAGCAGAAGGACTATTTTCCCATGACTCCATCAATGCAATCTTCTTCTTGTCTTTGGTGAGCTGATTAGCCATTAACCAGTCCATTAAGTTATTTCGCTCATCAAGAGTGTGAGTCTGCATATCCTTATCAAGCTTATTTAGCACATCTGGTGAAAGAAGTTTTTTGTCCATAATTAAGATTGCTAATAGTCTGGGCAAAAACTCTTCGGTTGACCATAGTTCCATAGCTAGTTCGTGATCCTTTTTAATGTCCTTCGCGATTTTTCGTAAGTCGCCTAGCTTAGTTTTACTATTAATCTGAGCTAGAATGTTTTCAGCTTTTGAAGAGCGTTTTATTTCTGTACCTTTATTTTCATTCATTTTATACAACTCCTTTATTAAAGCACTGTTTCATAATATGTACTTGACGGAATAGATCAAGAACTCAATACTGTAATAAGTCTTATTGCAGTGTGTGCATCCAAAGTTTACCTTTTTCTATATTTTAGCATACACCCTATTAAAGCTTTCTCCCCTATAATAGGAGAGCAACTATCGTTAATTTACTTACTTTTAATTGAATACGAAAAGTGCACTCCTTTTTTAATAAACGCTACTCATTAGTACAGTAACTTTTTATATAAAAATATAAAAATTCCACAGATAACGGTTACACCGATAAATGTTAATAAGTAAATAAAAGGAGATATAGCCTTACCAAAAACAACATCATTTTGAAGTGTCTCACCTTTATCCCGAGCACTTACAATATCTAGTTTGTAGTTTCTTGTTTTTATATAACCGACTACCATTTGACCAACGATATAGACTAAGTGAATGATAACTGAACTCATAACTGCTTGAAGAACTGTTTTTATTTTGGTCATCCCTTCCACCATAATATCTAAAATCGTTATTCCATTAACCTATTCGTCAGCAAAGAAGGGCTGCTTATTACGCAATCGCTACCCGTTGCTCTACATAAAGACTTACAGATTAATTGCGTTTTATATAAATGATATGACAATCATTCTTTATTTCTTACCTTTTCGTTCTAAAAGTATAGGTGCTATATTTAGTATGATAGAAACAATTGTCAAAAACCATAATGCCCTTTCCATACTAGGTACTACATCCTCTAAAGCTGCCCAATCTTTCACTTCTACCCAATCCGAAACAAGACTGTATTCTGCACAAAGTGTTAATGCTGTAAATGATAAACCCATCGCCATAGCAAGCTTATAATCCTTTCCAGCTGTATACATATAAAGATTAATAAAAGTAACAATGATTGAAATAACCCCGAATATTATCCACATAACTATACCTCCATTGATTTCTTATTGAACAAATCTGCCTGTTAGTACTAAAAGAAAAAGCTGCCTACGAGACAGCTTTGATCTTCAACTCTTGCACCCTTTAGTTAAAAAACAGTAGACCAACTAATGTACCAAGTCCTGTTTCCCAAAAAAGCAAAAATAGTAACATAATGAAAAACCAAGAAATTCGCCATATCCGGTTGGGACGTGCAAATTGAACAAAATAAAAAATTCCCCAAAATACAAATGAAACTCCAGTTGCAAACAGCGTATAAGGTTCTGCTCCTCCGCTAAATTCAGCCCCAAATAAGGCTATCGTGTTAAAAGCCAGTAACATAAACAAAACGATAAAGTTATTTGTATGAAACGCCTTTTTACTCAAGTTTCTTAAAAACAAGATTGACGCCATTATTACTAATAAACCTATAAATATGAAAGGCATTGCAAGAGCAGTAAATGTTCCACCGTCATCTTTTATCATCAACACAATGCCAAATGCAATTACCCCGACACCAATAAAAGCCAGTAATTTTCCTATTTTAGACAATTTATTCATTTCAGACCACCTACCTTGTAATTATTACGTTCTAAAGGGTAAAGGTTTTCTAAACTGAGTTGCTTTTAAGAATAGTGATTCTACATACAATGATTAAATCCTTCTTCACTAACCTGCCCTGGTAGTTAAAGATCCAACAAAGAAGGGCACTCTCTTTGAAACACCCACACCCGTTTAGGCACTGCTATTAAAAATGAGTTCGATCACCAAGCAGTTGAAGAAATACAAAATACGTACCACAAACACAAAAGCCAGGAAACTTGACCTGGCTTTTTTATTTTGAACGTCCCATCAATTTCATTAGTAGTTTTTTAGGCAATTCATAATGAGCTATTAATATAAGCAAATATAAATCAAATAACCAAATATTTGAGCTTATGTCGTAATCCTCTTTATTTATTTTCTTTTCGAATTCATTCATCACACCTATTAAAAAAGCACAAACAAGAAAATATAGATATTGTGTTAACGCATAAACCCACTCTTCTTGAGTTTCCCCTATTGCAGCAATCCCTGAAAATACAGTTACTACGAAGAACCATATACTTAAAAATATAGAAATAGTTAAAATAATAAATCGAACAAATCCAAAAATATATAAGGCGAGCGTTTTTATTTTCATCACCACCATTATGTAAATATCCTTTGGAAAAGGCCTACTGTTTCACCACTAAAACGAACTACTTACTTTTTTAGGGTGTTTTTTTATTACTCTCTACAATTTACTCATAAAATCATGAATTTCCTTTTTCCCTCGTAGGATGACCACAGTTTTATCCTTTGCTAATCGGTTAAGCCTTTCCTGCATTTTATGTATTCTTGGTTTATAGGTCGTCCAGATGAATTTGATAAACTTCCAGTCTAACTTTTCGGTGCAGCCAAGGTCTGAGCGTTTTTTTCCAATGTGTGTTAAATAGCGTTTGAGGACACGGTATAAGCACATATATCTTGGTAGTTCGAGATAGATAATGGTATCGGCTTGCTCTGCACGAAGGTCGAAGGTTTTGCTATAATTGCCGTCGATAATCCAGGTATCTTTCGTTAGAATCTCCTCCTGAGATTGTCTGAATTCCTCAAGTGTAGCCTCCACCCATCCTGGTTTCCAAAAGTAGCTGTCTAAATGGAACACGTCAATTCCAGTTTTATTACCTAATTTTTGAGCAAATGTAGATTTTCCAACGCCAGCAGATATTCCGATTACCATGATTTTTTTCATGCAGATCCTCGCTTTTTTGGTATTTTCGACCCATTCTTTCATGCTATAATCTTACTAGTTTAGAAGTTTTTTATGAAGGGGTAAGTTACGTGTATCATTTTATTGCAAATTTAGTAAAAGGCATCCTTACAACTACAGGTGGAATTAAGGTTTTTAACAAGGAACAGTTGCCAAAGGACGGTGCTTATGTTGTTGCCTGTACGCATACAGGTTATATTGATATTTTGTGGCTTGGTGTTTCCCTACTCCCTCGACAAATACACTATATGGCAAAAAAGGAATTGTTCAAAAATAAATTTATTGGTGGCTTTTTAACAAAGTTAAACGCATTTCCAGTAGATCGTGATAACCCTGGTCCGAGTGTGTTAAAAATTCCATCTAGATTACTCTCAAAAGGGGAAATAGTGGGAATTTTTCCAAGTGGAACTCGTACGAATGAGCAGTCTGCGCTTAAACAAGGAGCGATTACGATTGCACAGCGCAGCAAGGTACCAGTCGTTCCCGCTGTGTATATTGGGCCAAATACGATTGGTGAATTAATCAAGTTTAAAAAGGCAAGGCTTATTTTTGGTGAACCCATGTATATTGCCTCTCCAGATATGGACGCAAAGCAAGCACGTGAGCATTTCACACATGAATTGGAAAGAAGATTGGAATTGCTTCGAGATGAATTAAATAAGAATAACTGATTTGGAAAACGCTTTGGCAAATGTGAACTGCACATTTTCCTATTGTAAGATCATACAGTTTCACACAAATGCCAAGCGTTTTTTATAATTGAAATCTTTCTTTGATCATTTTGGCTACTTCTACAGCGCTTAGGTGTGTATTGTCAATTTTGATGTAGTTTTCAAATGTAATTTCACCATCAAATGAATTCAAGCGATGTTTTTCCATTGTCTTTTTAATGTCATTCTCAGACCATTCAATATCCCTTTTTTTAGGTTTATGTTCAAGACGATTTGGCGTTTTATTCCTTTTGAGTCTCTCTTCCAAGTCGGCTTCAAGTTCTACATAATAAACCGTTGCCCCTCTTGATTCAAAAAGCTCAGATAAATTTTTCACGTACTCCCAATCTGACTTCATATCAAACATCCAAACATACGTAAAAATCATGCCATCTAAATCGCTCTTTGATACTTCTTCAAAAATCTCCTGACGAAACAATTTAACTAATCGTTTCCCCTCTTTTGTACTATAATCAAAAAAATGACTGACTAAATCGATTGTCATGTGATTGTGAAACAGCTTTAAATCTGTTATTTTCGCTAGTTCCTGTCCTACCGTCATTTTCCCAACTGCTTGAGGTCCAAATAAATGAACAAATTTCATCTCCCTACCCCTTTGCTTTTCAAATATTTTAACATAATTTTACAAAAAATCACGTACTATTTTTCTAGTTCGTAACCTTTTCACATGAATTTTCGCCAAATAAGATGAGGTGAGAATATGAGACGAATTGTTTTACTTTTTAGCTTTTTCACTTTGTTGCTTGCAAGTTGTGGAACAGGCGGGCAATCTGGCAATAGTGCCGAAACAACGATTACTGGCTACATTCTTGAGATCGGGGAGCGAATCCTAGTCAATGAACACATTATTGGAGCGGAATTTGAAACAAAAACAGATCAAGAAATTTATGACGAGTACTATTATTCAAGTATTTTTTTCAACGTCAGTTCTATTGACAAGTCAGTCGTTTCTAAGCTCGAGGTTGGGCAAAAAGTAAAAATTGTGGTGGATGGCGGGATTGCAGAGTCTGCCCCAGCTCAGGCAAAAGCGAGTAAAGTTGAGATTGTTGAGGAGTGAATGCTGCGACTTTTTGGGTCGCAGCATTTATCATGATTTGTGCTTATATATAACATAAATCTACATCTATCCTGCCTTTTCCTCCGAGAAGTACACTTTTTTCGTTGGTTGTGATACGAGTATAATCACAAAAACAGCAAGCACAACGCTAATAATAGACAATGTAACAATCGTGTAGCGTAACGGCAGAAGGTCGCCCATGATTCCAATAAATAATAGGAAAACAACAGACACTGCACTTTGCAGCACACTTACAATACTTGTGACACGGCCCATGATTTCTACAGGTACATTGTTTTGATAAAAGGTGGTAAATCCTGTATTTGAAAAGGCAAAAAAGAAGCCTAATATAATGAAACCAGTTGCTGCCATTGTAAAGGATGTGGACAGGGAGTAGATGAAATAGCCTGCTGCAAGCATAAAGAGTCCTGTTCCGATTAGGGCGCGAATCGATAGAAATCGTGAAATAAAAATCACCAATAATCCTCCAGCAGCATAGCCAATCCCTGTAACACTCATTAGTAAGCTATACTCCACTTCAGTAAGACCAATTACCCTTTGTGTAAAAACAACTTCCTGCGAATCCATAGCCATCGTAAAAATATCAAATATAACAAAGCTGGAATAAATGGTCATCACAAATAGGGCCTCTTTTCCAAAGCGAATAACCACTTGCCAATCTTCTAGTAAGTTCTTCAATTGAAGTTTTTCCGTTATGTCATTTTGATTACTATCAATATTCGGTAAAAATGCAATGAGTATAGCAGAAATGACAAAGGAAATGGCATTACTATAGATGGCGATTTCAAGACTCCCCACGATGAGGAGCACACCTGCAATCGCAGGCCCTGTAATAAATGCACCTGAAGAAACCAAGCTTCTAATCGAATTAAAGGTCTTCCGCTTTTCCTTCGGGATGAGGGCAGTTATATAAGTAGTTGATGTCGGATTAAAAAAAGATTTAGCAACACTGATTACAAATAATAAGGCATAAATCATCCAAATACTTGGAAGTAATGGGATGATGGCAACCGCAACAGCTCGGACGATATCGGTGATGATCATAATCTTCTTTTTATTGGAGCGGTCGATAATACTTCCAGACCATCCATTTACGAAGATTGACGTAATTGGACCGACAACCCAAAGAGCAGCAACTGCTGCGGCTGATCCGGTCATTTTTAAAACAAGTAGATTAATAGCTACTAGATAAATAAAATCCCCCAAAGAGGATAATCCTAACCCCGTTAATAGCATCGCTGGGAACTTCCACTCTTTTAACGACTGATTCATTCAACACCCTCATTTTTCAAAAAATTCTCTCTCCACTGAATCTTACATGAAAATCTGTATGAAAAGAAGTCCAAACTTGAATCCAAATCTAACATCATTTACGATTGGAATAAGTCGTACTTTAGGGAGTGGTAATAATGGCAAGTGTGTATGATTTTGAAGTAACCATGCCAAATGGTGAAAGAAAAGCGCTGAAGGAATATGAAGGAAAACCACTAATTATCGTCAACACAGCAAGTAAATGTGGATTTACACCCCAGTTTAAGGGGTTGCAGGAGCTTTATGATAAATATCAAGAAGATGGTTTAGTTGTTCTCGGGTTCCCATCTGCACAGTTTGGAAATCAAGAGTTTGAAAATGTGGATGAGACAACTTCATTTTGCGAAATAAATTATGGCGTAAAATTCCCGATGTTTGCAAAAATTGATGTCAATGGTGAGAATGCCGACCCATTGTTTGAATACCTAAAAGAACAACAAAAAGGTGTTTTATCAAAAGCGATCAAATGGAATTTCACCAAGTTTTTAGTAGACCGTAATGGCCAAGTTGTGGGTCGCTATGCCCCACAAACCGAGCCTGAAAAAATTGAGGAAGACCTAAAAAAAGTGTTATAAATACTCTTTAATCTTTTTCCACTCTTGGAGCTTGCCTTCAAGAGTTTTATTGTATTTTCCGGGAACGGGGCTTGTGGAAGGTAGTTTAATCACCTTAAGCTCTGGAAAGCGATTAAGCCCAATGTATTTTTGATAGCTTTTATAGGCTTTTGTGCCATTACAAACGATTATGCGAAGGGTTGGGTTACATTTTACAAAAGACTCAATCTCGTTCGGTACTTCATTTTTAATATTCGAATCCAGACTTCCTTCACGATGGCAACTATATAGCACGTCCCAAAGGGCAATTTTTTTGTCTTTTAAAAATGCAATCTTTTCCTCGTATTCTGCTCGCTCAAGACTATCAAAAAGCTGGAACATGATTTTCCAAAAATGATTGCGTTTGTTTCCGTAATATTCTTGTTTCCGAAGTGACTCTACACTTGGCATTGAACCAAGGATTAATACTTTTGGGTCTTCTCCTACTATAGGATCTAGTCCAAAAATTCTCTCCACAAACATCACCTTTTCTGCTATGTTTAATCTAATAAAAATGACGAGGTATTCCTATGAAACAATCAATTGTTATCGAAGCACCCATTACAGAAGTATTTGACTGTATTGCGAAGGCCCATTTGCGTGAAAAATGGTTTCCGAATGTGACGTCTATCCATTATTATAACCTCAAGCACGAATCTCATCCTGGTGCGAGCTTTCAGCTTACAGCCGTGGAAGAAAAAGAACAGGTTACATTACAGGGGAGAAATAAGCAAGTTACCCGCCCATCGTTCTTCGCTTTTGAACTTGAATCTCAAACCTATATGATGACTTTTTCATATCGTTTGCAGCAACAGGCCAATCATACCATTATCGAGCAAGAGTTTGAAACAACGTATTACCGACCTGTTATGAATATGATTGATAAGCTATTTAAAAGTTCAACCAAACAATCTGGTGAGTTTGTTCTTAACAGTTTAAAAGGTTTCTGTGAAACTAGGGTAAGACCTGAATAGGTATTCCCTAGCTTTTATTCTTGTGAAGCCTAACATTTATTCAAATGAGTTTTATAGGCTCTTAATGAAAGTAAGATGGAAATCAATAATGTACAAAAAAGGACCGTTAGGAACCCACTTAGTATGAGGTGCTCTGGAAGTAACGCACAAAATAACATAACTAATCCTCCTATAATCAAAGGAATAGAAAAAGGACGTAAGACAATGTTCCAAACTTGATGAGTTGGAACAATACTCCCTTAACAATTAAATTATTTTATGTAGAATATCTGCCTAAGATCTTTTATTACCACCGATAATTGAAGTAATAATATGCAAAGTATCCCACTCACCCTCTGATACAAACGTTATTGGGTATTTTCTTTGGAAAATCTTTTGATTAATTTCTTCTTTGGAAAGCCCAATTTCATATAGATTTTTTACTTCGCCGCAAAGATTTTCAAGGTAGTCAAGCTTTTGTTGCATCCGTTTTTGTCCATCTTGTATGTAGCCGGCATGACAGCAAAACATTGGACCGAAGTCATGGGTAAGAACCTTCCGAATTGAGTCCAAGATTTGAGGGATAGATTCAGACCTCATTATTACCTTTGTTTTTGGTGATACAAACAAATCGCCTGTGAACAAAATTCCGGTTTTTTTATTCAATAAAGCAATATGGTCCTCAGCATGACCTGGTGTATGTAATACTTTCCACTCTTTTTTCCGAGAGTGTATTGTATCTGATATCGGAAGTGGTCTGAATGGCTTTCGTTTGCCCCATATAACTTGGCGATATTGTGGATATGGTGCAAATTGCAAGCAAGTGTCGACACCTAGAGGCGATATATATATCGGAACACTAAGGTTTTCCTGTATCCACGGAGCTGTACCTGTGTGATCTTCATGACTATGTGTTAATGCAACAAGATCGAATGATGCTTCATTTAGAAAAGGAATAATTTGAGTTTCATAGCTTTTAGCTCCGGTATCAACTAACATTCCATCAGTTTCGAATAAAAAGAGGTTTGGCATATTCGGAACCTCTAATTCAACACAAGTGACATTTTCTCTATCGTATACTTCCATTTGGTTCACACTCCCTATTTAATCACCTCTAATATTTCTGTATTAATAAAGAGACCGTGGACTATCAGACATCGTATTTGCAAGAATGATATAGATCAGTATGTTCGCAGGTGGTAATAGAATAAAGATTAGTCTAACAGCAAAAGAGGATATACCAAAAAATTCAGCAATACCTCCACAAACACCAGTTATAGACCGGTCTTTAGCAGATTTTCTTAGTTTATGATTCAAGTAAACTCCCCCTATTAGAAGAATGGCACCTCATCTTACTTTAGATCCGCCAATTAGTGTAAATATTTGAAACTTAAACCTATGTAAATTAATATCGAGAAGACCGCAAATCCTAAAAAAAATAACCCTTTACTGAGTTTTGACCAATTTTTCATCCAACCCCATCGTTTCTTATCCGTATCAAACCAAAAGTAATCTGCCACAATGGCAAATAAAATAATAAAAAGTGCAAGAAAAGGACTCATTATGAAACCTCCATTTACCCACATTTTTAACTATTAATAAACGATGTGATCTCCACCATCCCTAATGAAATCCATAATCCAAATGATTCCCATGAATAGGATCCAGATTAGAAATGGAATGATTAGGCTTTTTAAACCATGGCTCCACGTGTATCTGTTCTTCTTTTTTCCTAAAATACGGTCTGTTACAAAAAACAAGATGGCAGCAACTAGACTTATCCATTGGAGAACGAAACCAAATAAGAAATGAAATACTGCTGACAGATATGGTTCCATTCGTTTTAACCTATTTTTCGTAATGAGTCCTGAAAGGAAGTCGCTAATGACAGAAGTTACCGTTCCGTAAACGAGAATGACTGGAAAGCTATACATGAGGTAGAATGGTACGGTTGCTGAAAAACTCCACATATATTCTTTTATCGAGTTGATTTCACTCCCAAATGAACCTGGAAAGAATAAGCCAAACAAGATTGCGAAAAGGGAACCTGAGATGGATGCGGTTAGTAGCTTTCTAGGTAATACAGTTTTGATATAAGTCAAAATTGGAACACTCCTAGTAAATCAGCTTTGTTTTGATTTTAACACAGTAATCCCCACCAATAGAACCATCCCTATTCCTAAAATAACCCAAAAATAGGAGCTTGTGAGGAGATTCTTGATATGAGATGAAGCATCGTGAACATAGACCGCTTTTACATACAGTCCTTCTTCCGTTTCCACTGCGATTGCCTCGGTGATTGGGACACCTTGTATCTTAAAATAGCGTGTATCGATTTCATAATAGTTTGATGCATTTCCATAATAATCCCCACTATATTCATCCGCTTTGGTTTCCACTTTACCTATCGTTTTTCCAAGTTCAGTTCGTTTGAGTACCAACTCTTCTTTTACCTCGTATACTTTTCCATCATGAACGACAAAGAAATACGCCCAGCTAAGAGCGTGAGCAGAGATTGAATGCATCAATAAAACTAGGATTGTTATACAAAGGGCTTTTTTCATTTATTTTCTCCTCATGTCAAAATCCCTAAATAATACAAAACAAAATACATTCCAAAACACAAGATCGAGCCAACTAGAAATGGACTAATTTTTAATGTCATTTTCTCGTGCTGTGGTTTGTAGCTTCCCAAAAACATATCAAAAATGGCCTTTTGACTATTTTTCGAAAAGATATCACCCGTGGAACTCATTAAAAATGCAAAAATGATGAAAATGCAGGAACCAATAAACATTGTGTTTACGAGGTTTATATCCAAAAACAGAGATATACCGAAAAGCAGGATTAATTCCAGCACCAATACCAATAACACAAAAATCATATATCTCTTCAAGAAACCCACTCCCTTCTCTATATCTTACGTTTTGTATTTACAGAAGTTTCAGTTTATTTTACACAAAATAAACGCTGACCTGCCATTGGGTCAACGCTCAATTATTGCTTAGCCTTTGCTTTTTTTAGTTCTTCTACAATATATCTTGTGCCAAGGAGGGTACAAAGAATAACCGTAAAAATCAGGGTTATTAATAATGCGTGTGTTTGTAGATGATAGGACGATTCAACAGATGAATAGCCAATATTGGACATGACCGGAGCTATAATAAACATGCTGATAAAGAACAGGGCAATCGTTACCGAAAGCGCGAGTCCAAGTGTTTTCATGGGAATTTCCCCTTTCACTTTTACTCTATAACTTTTTGAGAAATAACGATACAGTTTATTCCCAAAGTCGCTCGAAAGTGATTTGATTTTCTCCAGTTAAGAGATATACATCCGGATTGCTAAGTGCTGCCCATTGCTCGAATCCAAAGTTTTTATTGTAATGATTTAATAGCAGTGACAATAGACCACCATGTGTCACTATAATTGTATTCTCAGCATCACTTTTCAAAACTTCATCAACAACCTCAATGATTCGGCTTACTGCTTCTCGACTCGATTCGCCACCTTCATATTTCAGATCAAAGTTCACATATGTATCTCTTAATTTATCATACCAATCTGGCATATTCCTTGCGCTTAAAACACGTTCTGATAATTGATGATTCATTTCGATAACAAGATCACGTTCACCTGCCAGTGCTTGAATTGTTTGGATGGCACGTTTGAACGGACTCGAAATGATTCGATCTACTTTTCGTTTTTCAAAAAAAGCAGCTAAATTAATGGCTTGTTGTTTGCCCTTTTCTGTTAGAGGCGCTTCAGGTTCCTGGCCCTCAGCCTCACAATGCCTGATCATATATATGTTTTTCATATGGTCCTCCTTTTTACGAAATCGGCTCTTCTGTTTCCCTTGCGAGCATCCACTTTCCATTTATAAGTTGCCAAGTTTCGATTGTAAACAATCTGGCAAATATCTTTTCATCTTTTTCAATTAACAGTTCATAAAAAACAGCTGCATTCTCATGATTCTTCATACGAATGACACGATTATTAAACTTCTTTTGAGCTCCAAGCAGTTGTTTAACTGATTCCCGCATACCCTTAATCGCTTCCTCCCTGCTAAATAGCATTGGCTTTTCATGAGAACCATTAAAAAAAGTAACGTAATAGTCTTCTTGCATTCGTTCTATTGCAGAAGTATCTCCCGTTTTCATTGCGTTGTTCCAATCTATGATAAATTCATCATGCATCGCGGTAAACTCGTCCAAATGAATTTCTATTGTCAACGCACTCATTCCTCCTTTTAGGACTTTTCCTTTTTATGTTAAATTCAACAAAAAAGGTGTGAATCCTCCTTGGATTATCACACCTTATCTTCCATTTATAAAAGCTTAGACATATAATATTCATCCACATATTCACCATCTATTAAGAGGGAATCTCTCTTCGTTCCTTCAACTTCAAAGCCCATTTTTTGATATAATCCTAATCCCGCTACATTTCTAGTAACAACGGTTAATTCCAAACGATGGATTTGGTGCGTTAATGCCCACTTTTCCAGTTCTTCAAACAACTTTGTGCCCACACCTTTGCCTCTAGACTCCTTCAAGATTCCTATAACAAGATACACTGAATGCCTGTTTCTCTTGGCAGTGCCACCGATTGCCATTACGAAACCGATTAATTGGTTTTTTTCTTCAGCAACAAGAATTGTAGAATTATCATCGGCATCGATTCTCTCTATCATTTTTCGTTGTTGGCCAGGACTTGCCTTTCTTTCCCCTGCCTCCCAAAGCATAAAATCAGAAGTCATTTCAACTTGTTGTGTAAGATACCCAAAATTCTCTGCATCTGAAAGTGTAACTTCTCTTACTAGCATCTACTTCACTCCCTTATACTGCAATGTTTCTATTTTGAATTACCAATGTTTCTCCATAATCACATAGGATTTGCCACCTTTTACAAAGCTAACATTGGTTTCTTGCAAACCAAATTTTTTATAAAAATCCATTTTGTTTTTTCTGGCATTACACCATATTCTTTTCAGTTCATGATTCTTTGCTTCCTTTAACACGTAGTCCAGCAATGTACTTCCGTATCCCTTGCCTTGTTCCTTTTGAAGTGTAGCAAACTTTCGAAATTGGGCTTCCTCATTCTTTATAAAAAGAGAGACAACTGATTTCAACATCTTATCTTCAAAAAGGCCAAAATGAATTCCTAGATCATCATCTTCTAATTTAATATAGTCAAAGTTTTTATCTGGCCACATCACTTTGTGCCTTACTTCCCAAGCTTGTTCTTTATTGATTCTTGTAATTGTTGCCATATCCTCACCCTCATCAATTATCCTTACACTTATTTTAACCTTTTTAGTTCAGCGTCGCTTATTGATTCACCAGTTAGTTCAAATATGATTTCCTTATTACTCTTCAAGTCAAAGATTACTTTTTTGTTTAACGGTATTCTATCTCCATTATCCTCTATGTGGTTGTCTGTTAAAATAAAAACGGTCATTTCACCTTCACCCTTTAAAGTAAAGTCTTCTTCGAGGAATTCAAACAAAAGTTCATCTCCTTTTTTTATTTTGGATCCGTCCGCATACACCGCCCCTTGTGTATGGTTACGTAGATCTAATTCCAGACCATACATTTCAAAATCTGCATTGTTTTTTACTTTAATAATCATATTATTTTCATTTGGTACAATTGGGGTTCCAGAGTTTTCTGTACAGGCTGATAATAAAATAAGAAGAAAAAACAGTATCGGCACTTGCATTTTCATTTTACCATCTCCTTTTTATAAAAATGACTAGTAGTAATCCTAGTGGAATTTTTCCCTTTAACTTGCTTCAACGTTGCTACGATAAGAAAGCTCACTATGACTAATAGAACCCATGAACTCACCTTACCTAAGTGAACAAGACTCCAGGCTTTGGCTTGGTTGGGATATTCCCAGGCTCCAAAGAATGTTGCGATATTTTCAGCTATCCAAATAAAAAATCCGATTAACATAAAAGAAAGGGCAATTGGCATCCGGTAATGTGTTCCATTAATCTCATATGTGACCCACGATTTCCAAAAAACAACCATAACAAGCACTGTTAAGTACCAACGTACGTCAATCCAAAAATGATGTGTGAAAAAGTTCAAATAAATCGCAGCTGCAAGTGCGACCACTAGCCAAAATGGTGGCCACTTTACGAGGTCCACATTAAGCCTTCGCCATGCCTGACAAAGATAACTCGCCACACTTGCATACATGAATCCGCTATATAATGGCACTCCGAAAATTTTGAAATACCCTTCCTCTGGGTAGGACCATGAGCCCATATGTGTCTTGAAAAGTTCAAGAGCAAGCCCGATAAGGTGAAACAATGTGATCACCTTTAGTTCATCCCTTGTTTCAAGGCCTGATCGTACCATCCACCACTGCATCACAATACAGATGATTAGCAGCCAATCATACCGTGGCAGAAAAGGAAGAGGTATGATTTTTGTAAGAGCCAAAGAGGCAAAAATAACCACAGGAAACAAACAAGAAAGGGCCTGCTCCCAACCAAAATGAAAAAGCTGTTTCAACGCTCTCATGATCCTAACCTCCATTTTGGGACCAGGAGACTGCCCCTGTGTCCCACCCGACATTGAATTAGTTCTTAGTTGATTATAAGTTATTATTTATTGTTTTTCAATAAAATATTATTGAAATTTAGACCTATTTTATTGTTTTGGATGATAGTGTTAAATAAATTTTCCTAGTTCACAAAAGAAAAAAGTGGCACCGGAATCTTATTCCAGTACCACTTCAAATATTAATGATATTTTTACTGAAAATCCTCTGCAGCTAGGCTCCATTCAAGTTTATTTGGTTCTGCTTTTCCACCCAGCAGAATTTTATATGTTTCTGATTCCCGAGCATCAAATATAAGTTCACCAGTTATGGAATCACCTCCAGCGATTTCTCCTGAAATTTGTTTTCCAAAACTGAACTCTTTTCCAGCTGTTACGCTGTTCCAGTTAACGATGTCGTCTACAAAGATTTTAAATGGTAATACTTTTTCTAAATTTGTCGACTCCGATGCTCTACTCGTTATCGTTACATTTGCAACGACATATGTACCCCTTAAAGCCGTCTCACCATCTCCACCTGCTTCTTTCTTCACACTATTTATCGTTACTTCAAAATCCCCACCTTTGGTTGAATAAAGACCAGTTTCACCTATTGTTAAGATACCATCCTCGCTTATCCCGTCCCCACCTGTTTCTGAACTTCCACCCCCACCACACGCGCTGACGAACAATACCAATACTAGTAGTACCGACCAAAGACTAAATTTTTTCATTGTTATTAACCCCCTTTTTCTGTATTTTAAAATTTACCAATTTTCAGAATTATTATACCAAAAGTCTTGTATAAATTAAAGACTTTACAGGCCAATATTATAAAAATTACGATTGTGCTTGCATTCATATAAGCGAATAAGTATGTTACTAAACTTATTTTTTTATTTTGAGAGCACTAAAATATTTTTCTCGCAAATACGGCTATTAGTACGATGATCCCCGCTCCCAGGACAGGGACAGAAAACAAAAGGAATGTATGCCAATGACTCTTTGAATTTTTCCATTCCTTTTCAAAAGAGGACCATCCACCTGTAAGAAAAAGGTCCCAAAATAAACGACTCTTTCTTTTTGAATGGTTTGTGGTTGATTGCGAGTCTTTGTCTTTATTCATTTTTAACCTCCTAGGTATTTTGGGGATATTTTTTTGATTATGCGGCTACTTCCTACAACCCTATATTTCTTAGTTATTCTTTACTCTCAATCTCCTATTTGATAGATTTTGGGTTCGGCTTCGGGTTCGGGTTCGGCTTCGGACACTAACTTGCTTTTTTGCTCCACCCTTGTCCGAAGTTCACGCAACTTCAGACACAATTCTGCTTTTCCGACCCGTCCTTGTCCGAAGTTCACACATCTTCGGACACTAATTCGCTTTTTCGACCCGCCATTGACCGAAGTTCACACAGCTTCAGACACAATCTTGCTTTTTCGACTTGCCCTTGTCTGAAGTTCACACAGCTTCAGACACTAACTCGCTTTTTCGATTCGACCTTGTCCGAAGTTCACACAGCTTCAGACACTAACTCGCTTTTTCGATTCGACCTTGTCCGAAGTTCACGCAACTTCAGACACTAACTCGCTTTTTCGACTCGACCTTGTCCGAAGTTCACACAGCTTCGGACACTACCTGACTATTCCGGCTCGACCTTGTCCGAAGTTCACACAACTTCAGACACTATCTTGCTTTTTCGACTCGCCCTTGTCCGAAGTTCACACAACTTCGGACACTAACTTGCTATTTCGATCCACCCTTGTCCGAAGTTCACACAACTTCAGACACAATTCTGCTTTTCCGCCCCGTCCTTGTCCGAAGTTCACACAACTTCGGACACAAACCCGCTTTTTCGACTCGACCTTGTCCGAAGTTCACACAGCTGCAGATACTAGACCACTTTTTCAAGTCGGACTTGTACAAAGTTAGCAAAGCTTCGGACACTAACTCGCTTTTTCGACCCCCATTGTCAGAAGTTGACCGGAAGAGTTTTGAAAAAACAATGCACCTTCCACTATTATTTTAGAACTGGCTCAACCATGGGCACTCTGTTGAAATCCACGACATCATCCCCATCATAAACAAATCGATGTTCATAGTTCGTCTCGTCTTGTAAAATTTCTCGTAAATAATATTTCAAATTTGCTAATCCTACGTTCTTCGGATGCATGATCCAGGATAAGTCTTTCCAATCCAAAATACCTTCATCGGTTTTGAGTGGAGTAGGGTAATGATAGGATTCAGGCAGCTCGGCAACATAAACATACATTCCATCAAAATAAGAATGAGATGGGTTTGTCCATGTAATATTACCTTTATGCCGTACGTTTTGAGGTTCCATCTCAATCCCCGTTTCTTCTCGTATCTCTCGAATGATACATTCAAAGGGGTTTTCGCCTTCCTCTAATTTACCGCCAACACCATTCCAAATTCCCATCCACTCAGGGGATTCTCGATTAAGAAGTAGTATATTATTTCCTTGCTTAATAAAACAAATTGTATATGAAAACATTTTAATTCCTCCGTTAAATAATACTTGTATTATAAATTCAACAAAAATTATCATTAATCCTTTTATAACTAGTTCATTAAACCAATCTTAAGGAATTTGTGGAAAAAACTTACTGTTTTTATGTTAAACTGTTAATAGTGAATTGGTTTGTGGAGGTAAAATAATGAAAGAAACAATCGGAATATTTCTTATTCTACAATCTATACTAACTTATTTAACTATCGATATACTTTATGACCCTTTCCCTTCCCAGTTAGAAATAACAGAATGGAATTCGGGAATTACTACTACTACAACAACGTATAATCACCCTTTTTGGTACTACGTAATTTATGTCATTTTAATTATTACTTTTATTCTTGGATTATACTTAGTTTTAAGAAAAGTAATAGATAAGTGTACATTTCATCTTAAACGGGTGCTTTGGTATTACAAAAATAGATAATACATACACAAAAACCACCTTACTAATGTCGGTGGTTTGTCGTGTGAAGTTTATGTACTTTCATTTAGTTCATCCTACACTAGCTTTCTTGATTCAGCACTCATTCCCGATATATCCTTTCCATCTTCCCTATAGCTTTGTGTATATATGGCCATCATCTTTCACACATGAAAAGCCTGTCTCGTCCAATGCGTTGAAGATGCAAAAATAGCTTGCGCCTATTTGGAACCCAATTCCGTGTAAAATGCCTGGGGATGCCTCAATGATCTCGACTTTTTCAATCTTCTTTCCAATCATTGAAGTCACATTTTCAACCATGTTTTCTTGCCACCCAAGCTGTAAATTCTGACTTCCGTACCAGTCTAAACCTTCATTCACATCTATTTCATCCCAGGTAACAGAAACACAATCTTTAAAGGAACAAAACTCTACTTGTTTTCCTCCGATAACTAAAATAACTGGACAGTCCGACCAAAACTCACCATCTTTTGCGTGATGTACAGTTATAATTGCTTCAAGTTGCGAACCTTTTAATCTCCTTAACCCTTCTCCATGTTCTTTCATAAACTCATAAGTATCCGAAAAGAAAATTGGTTCATACTCTTTAATCCCGAACATAATCAAACTTCACCCTTTTTAAGTGACGTACAAAAACTCCTTAATGTGTGAAGTCTGCCCGTTAAAATAAATAACTCGTCGTAGTTTCTCACGACGTATTCCTCAATCACATCCAAGCCCTTTTGAACATCATCAACTAATAAAATTGTGTACTTTTCGTTCCAAGAAAATCGGTTAATTCTCCTAAGTTCGGATGCGTTTAGTTGAAACTTAAATTCTTCAATTAGTAGCTTCACTTGGTACCATTTATCCGGATTTTCTATGTAGGTTTTATGTTTACTTTCATAGTTTTCTTGAACGAGTTGAATAAAACCATCAATTTGATCAGCCAGCATCGTCGCGATTCTCATCTTGTAACTCATTTTGCCATCTCCCCTCAGATACCTGACTTAGAAACAGGAGGACTACACACCTAAATATATGTTTCTATTATACATTCATGAAGGGTAAACAATAAATCAAATCCAGACATTAAAATTAAGTTACAAAAAGCGATTGCCTACTTTCGCAATCGCTGTCGTTTTTGATTATTCTGCTCTGTTTTCTAAAAATTCCTTCCAAGCCGTAATTCCACCATCTAATACTGCAACATTGTATTCTTGATTTGAAAGGATGTTTGCACATTTTGTGGCGGAGTTTCCAGTTGTGCATGTTACGACTATTTCTTTATCTTTTGGTAAGGATCCAACTGCATTACTCTTGTTTTCTTCTGATTTAAAAATTTCCTCTTTATGAATGTTTTGACTCTCAACACTTTGGCCTTCAATATGAAAATCATTGTATTTCTCTTCTGCTCTTACGTCTAAAAGGACAATCTTTTCCTGAGTATTCATTTTCTGAAATAACTCTTCATGTGTAATCTTTTTAAGGGGCATTTTTATTCCTCCTTTTACGAATAGCTTCCTGGTCCTGTTAAAACCAATCCTACTCCATTTTCAGTTTCCTCTTTGTCTAATGTTAAGACTTCCGTTCCAGTTACACTTGGATCAAAGGCTACTTTAATTCCTTTAATCGTTTGAACACGGTCAAACTCATGTGGTTCATCTAGCGCTAAAGCAATTTGCGGACCATGTTCCTGACTAGGAACTGTGAAAAGACGAATTCCCACAGCACCTGACTTTTCCAATAATTGTTTCGCCTCGTCTGTTATGTACATCATTTTCTCCTCCTATCCATCAACACATTCATTATAAACCTTATCTTTAGTAGACCCAACCCTATTGGGACGATGGACCTGTCCCTGTGTCCCTTACTTTTGCCAATCTTTTATATTCCTTGAATAGAAGAATGGACCCAATGATGGCTGCGGCACCAATGATACCAAGTAAGATGTCATATATACTGTCTGAATTCATGAAATACCTTAGATTTCCTATGCCTGATACGATAGATACTAAACCTAAAATCAAAAAATAGAGTGGATGCTTCTTTTCTTCTCTATTCTGTTTCATTAACTCACTCTCCCATAATAACTAAAAATAAGTAAAACTTAATGCGTCATTATGTGAATTTTAACATGAACCTTCAAAAACAGGTTGTTTTATATCCGAATCATCTTTTTCGAAACCGCAAAATAAGGACAGGTGGAATCTCGAGCCAATCAAATTTATCGGTCACATTTTGGAAACTCGGTTCTTCCATACCGTCCAATACAAAATTATCCTCGAAAAATAGATTGTGATAGTACGATAACGGACGATGGAACATGAAATGTGGGCTGGACTGACCTTTTATGCCAATGGCGTGATAGGGTTCTGGGTTGAGATATTTTGATAGTTGAATACTATTTGTAGTGATCACATTTCCATCCCTTTCTTCTGTCTCCGTAACTTTACGGACTCCAGGGGGTTGAAAACATGGATGCGTGATAGATAAGACGAAAACTCCATTTGGCTTTAACATCTTATGTAAGGATTGGACCAAGGGCGTAATATCCGCAATATCCATTAAAGCCATATTGGCTACTGCACTATCAAATTGTTCAGTTCCCAGTTCAGACAATTCCTCGTAACTGGTTGCGTCCACAACTTTATAATCGATTTGATTTATGTATTCCTTCGTTCTCATTTTTGCCCGCTCTATCATTTTTTCAGAGTAATCAAAGGCAATAACATTTGCTCCCAATTCTGCAAGTCTCCTTGAAAAGTTTCCGTTACCGCAAGCAATGTCTAATATGGTCTGGCCTTCTTTTATGTTTAATAATTTTTCAGTATAAGGGCGAATCAGTTCACGGTGATATCGATTACTCTCATACCCCATATAATCATCCCAAAGTTCCGCATTCTCTTCCCATCTTGCGTGTGAATCTTTGATTAGATCCTTCCATTCACTCAATCGGCATTCCCCTTTCGACCCTTTCTATAAAACGATGAGTTCACCCCATATTTTTACAATACATGTTAAAATAACCATTAGCAATGAGCAATTAATGTGGGGAAGGGGTTATGACGTGTATGGAATTTCGAGGAGCAAGTGCATACGATCACGAGGACTTTTTTTCAAATTATATGAAGCAGAGAGGCAGAAAGGATAGTCCCAATAATGCAATCGAAGCCCCGATTATTTATGAGCTAATCGGTGATTTTCAAAATAAAAGTATTCTAGATTTAGGTTGTGGTGATGCATCCTTTGGCAAAGACCTACTGAGTCAAGGTGCATCCTATTACACGGGTGTAGAAGGTTCCGAGCAGATGGTTTCAGCTGCAAAACTTAATCTTAACAGTGAGTCTGGAACCATTTATCATGAAAACTTAGAAACATACAGCTTTCCTTCAAACCACTTTGATATCGTCACCTCACGCTTCGCGATACACTATATTTCAGACATTCGGTCTCTTTTTCAAAACGCGTATCATGCATTAAAAACGAATGGAAAATTCGTGTTCAGTGTCCAGCATCCCCTCACAACTTCCTCTTTTATAAGCAAACAAGCAGGAGATAAGCGTGGGAACTGGGTAATTGATGATTATTTTCTTGAAGGTGAAAGAAAAGAACCTTGGATAGATCAAATCGTTGTAAAATATCACAGGACGATTGAGCAATACTTCCGGGGTCTTACTGAGACTGGTTTTAGAATCGATGATTTACGTGAAGGGTCTCCCCAGCGAGAACATTTTTCAAGTGATGCTGAGTATAAAAGAAGACAACGAATTCCAGTCGTATTGATATTTTCTTGTAGGAAGTGATCGCCACTTTTCCTAAGAAAACAAACTAAGGGACAGTGGCCCTGTCCCACTTTATTGGCAAACTCCTAATGGATTCGGTTACGTTTAGATCTCTTACAAAGCTACTGCGTAAATACGCGAACTCGTTCCCCACGGATGATAGCCTGTACCAATATGGTTGAACCCGTATTTTTCATATAAACCAATGTGATCTGTGCAAAGATATAAGTTTGAAAAACCTCCAGCTTTTGCATCATTTTTAGCTCGTTCTAACAGGAGTGACCCATAATTTTTACCTCTGTACTCTTCTTCAATGTATATAGCACACACCCAAGGATACAGGTCCATCCGGCTTATAAAATCATTTGTAATCAGGCCAGCACAGCCAATTATTTTTTCTTCATCCATCAAAAGATACCATTGTGGCAATGGGTTCGTGTTCGAAATGCAATGTTCGATACAATCTTCATATACCTTCAAGCTTTGTTCACTAGCCCATTTGCTTTGAATATAGGTTATCGCACTTTTCATATGTTCTGGATTTTCTTTAATAGAGATTATTTTCATTTTCCGCATCCTCCGGTTATAGAATAACTAAATTTGTTATATTTCAAGGGAGTTGTATATTTCACCAATAATACCCTCCATTTGGTGAATACCTAATTCAGCGTTTGTCATGATCACCGCACCGGACTCCCTTTGCGGAAATGCCACCATCATACATTGAAACCCTATTCCCCAACCAAGTGAGGAAATTTCAAGCTCTGTTTCTTGCCCGTTTAAAAACACTCCCAATCCGCACCACTTCTTATCTCTTTGAGGGCTTATCATTTCCTTTGCTTTACTCGCAGAAATGCCAATTTTACTTTCACCTTTTAAAGCATTCATTAATTCCAGAGTTAAACGACTTAAATCTGCAGTGGTTGTCCATAAACCTGAAGCCGCGGGGTATGGATATATTGGATATTTTTCATGAACGATTTCGCCATTTTTATTATGTCCACTAGAAATGTTTACTTTTCTTATATCCGTGGTTTGCATAACAAATAAGCTATTCTCCATTCTTAATGGTTTAAATAATAGTTCGTTCACAACCTGGTCAAATGGCAATTTAGTAATGTCTTCTGTTAGCTGCTGAATAATACAAAAACCTGCATCTGAATAATGAAATTCACGCTCAGGTTCATATTTCACTTCAATCGATTCGTTGCAATAAGGTGTTCTTCCCTCTAATAGGTCAACCATTGAAGGTAGACCTATGTCCACTGTTAACTCTGTGAAGCTATATTTAGGGTCGACAAGTCCCGATTGATGACTTAGTAAGTTTCGTAATGTAACCTTTTTATTTTTCGTATATTCATTTTCAGGTACATTCCATGATTCAAGTTTTATGTTAACATCTTCATCTACAACAAGGAGTCCCTGTTCGGTTAGAGTTATAACGAGCATTCCTGTTAGAAACTTACTAATCGAACAAGAATTAAAAATCGAGTTTTCGGCTACTTTTTTAGTAGTCCCTGCTTGTAAGACACCACAGTTCTCTATTTTACTGATTTGACCTTTTTCAATTATTGCAATGCTCAAACCAGGTACATGATATTGTTCCATAAGCTCTAGAATATCACGATTTTTTAATTTCATAAGATAGCTCCGTTTCTATTGCTAATCCTGTTTTTCACCATTATTTTGTTTGTATATTTTCTTAAGCGTGGAGTTTATATTATTCAAAGCTAGTAATATAAACCCTAACATGATAAAAGTTACGATTTCACCGGTAAAAAAGGATACCACCCCTAAAACTAAAAAGTAAAAGCCATACCACCAATTATTCATTTTCATACTCTCTCTCCTGTAAAAAAGCTTTTTAAAATATAATTAATTGATTACATTCGAATTCCCTTCAACAACTGTCTCTATTAATTCATCAATAGTCCCAATACACTTTTCAACTTCAGGTAAATGATAAAACGTACTTGTTGTTTCAAAATGATTTATTTGATCATCCGGGGAATAAAGATAGATTTTCTTACCTTGCCCAAGTGCTATTCCAAGTTCAATGTGACTGCCTTTTCCTGCAGGGAATAGGACTATTAGTAAATCCGATTCTAATACTGCATTTTTTTCTTCCGTCCCAATAACTTTTAAATCCTCGAATGTTGAAGCTCTTTCATTTTTTGTCCAGTCATATGTATATATAAAACCTTTTTTTACTAATTGTCGTGCAACATAACGAACTGATTCTAGGTTCTTAAAACTTGATGCAACATAAAACTTTTTCATATTTCCCCCTATTTTTTTGCTTTTATTACCTATTCTCCTATTCGATTAGAGAATCCTTCTGAGTCTTGCACTTTTTCCAAAGAATAAAAAAAAGCACAACTTGAAAGAAAATCAAATTGCGCTCCTGGTTTTATACGTATCCTTTTCCTTGCTCCTTACAGAAATAACTACTGTAATGAGTGATAAGATAATAAATATTCCACCTGCAAACGGGTTTACTGTAACCGAAAGTGTATCTACGATTCCAGCTCCAATCACGGACCCGACAGCCACACCTAAGTGAAGGGCTGAGTTATTCAGGCTTTGTTGAATTTCCGACGATTCAGGGGCTATTTCAATCAGATAAGATTGCATGGCTGGTGAAATCGCCCAACTGAGAATTCCCCAAACAATTAGGACAATGAAAAACACGAGATACAAATCTGCCGAGTATGGAAATACAAAGAATAATGCACTAAAAATTACTAGTGAAATAACCATTGTTTTTCTTGAGCCCAATAAATCTGCCAAGACACCGCCAAGACCCCCACCACTTACTGCTGCAAAACCAAAAATGAAATAGATAACACTAATCCACGTCGCGTTAAAATCAGTGGTAACTTCTAGATATGGCTTAAAATAGGCATACATGATCGTATGACCTGTCATATACAGAAAAGTCGTTGTTAGCCCTAGAGTAATTTTGTGATTTTTCAAGGTAGCCAGCTGTTTCTTTAATGGAATTTGAGGCTTTGGTTGTACTCTACTCATTAATAGATGAACGCCAATGATAGATAATCCCGTCAAAACCGTAATAAGTACGAAAGGTGCTCTCCAGCCAAAACTATTACCCATGATAATACCGATTGGTACCCCTAAAACTAAAGAAGCACTTACTCCCATGGACACTATCCCGATTGCCCTGCCTTTATACTTTTCCCCTACTAAGCTAGGCGCCATAACCAAGCACAAGATGATTAATAACGCTCCACTCAGAGCAAGGATAATTCTTCCTATAAACAAAATTGAAAAAGTCGGTGCGAGCACGGTTACGATACAACCGATGAAAAAGATGTATAAGCATATTAAGGTGAGCCTTTTTCTTTCTATTTTAGCAGTCATAACAAGTAAAATTGGTGATGCCACTGCAAAAATGACAGCAAATACAGTAATCAGCAAGCCAACTTGTCCGATGCTTACCTCTAAATCCTCTGCAATTAAATCTAAGATGCCGCTAATGATAAGTTCAACTAACCCAATGATAAAGGATATGATCATTAAAAAATAAATACGTTTATCCATGTTGTCTTCCTTCCTAATAATGTTCCAAACTCTATAGTATCTGTTGATGAAAACTTACTCAAGAAAAATAATCTCATCTTTATTATTTGATTTCGTCCAATTCACAATTAGCTTAAAATTTTCCTGAAAGTAAGCGGTGTTGACCTGCTTGGGATGTTTCGACTGTAGGTATACTGATTTCAAGGGGAATATCGGAATGAAAGGGGAATTCTGACAGCTTTCTGGATGAAAGGGGATTACGTGTCCAAATATGTGATGGATTCGGACTGCTTTCATGGGTACAGGAGCGCCTGTGTCCGAAATCATGCTGGATTCAGACAACTTACATGATCACAGGAGCAGCATTGTCCGAATGCCCGCTAGATTCGGACTGCTTTCATGGGCACAGGAGCAGCCGTGTCAAAATGCACACTAGATTCGGACTGCTTTCATCATCATAGTAGCAGTTATGTCCAAAATCATGCTGGATACAGACAACTTTCATGATCACAGGAGCAGCTGTGTCCGAATGCATACTGGATTCGGACTGCTTTCATGATCACAGGAGCTTCCGTGTCCGAAATGAACGTGGTATTTGAATGATAGCTCAAAGTGTTATGAACGACAACCAAGTTCATATCACCCCTGGCCATCAGTTTAGTACAAATTATATACAAAGCTTACTAAATAAAACAAAAAAAGTGTGTTAATCCCGCTAAGGATCAACGCACCATGATAGCTGTAACAATATGAGTTTTTTTAAGAAAGGTACCTTATTTTTTCTCGAATAGATGTTCTTTTTTTTGCATCTTTAATTTCAGCAGGATATCCGACACCAAATACTCCAATAACATCATAGCCCCCGGGAACACCTAAGATATCACGAATTTTTTGGGCATTAGCGATTGATGACCAGAAAGCACCTACACCTTCTGCCCAAGCAGCTAGTAGGAAATTTTGTACAAAACAAGAGGTTGCAATTGCATTTTCGTACGTCTCTGCTTCTGATGCACCATGTTTAGATAATACAGCAAGAACTAAAGGTGCATTACCGAAGTTCGTTTTATGATTTACTTTTTTCCTTGTCTCTGGACCGACAACATACACTTCCCAAGGTTCCGTCATTCGATGGTTCGGGGCCATCGAACCTGCTTGTAACCATTTATATATCTGCTCCATTTCAATTTGATCCTGTTTAAAACTCTTTATATTACGACGTGCCTTAATTACCTCTATTATACTCAAGTCATTACCTCCTTGTGTGATCATATACACTTATACTTCATAATGTATGCTCATGCTTCGAATAATCTTCTCCCTAAGTTCGTTCATATCCATGAGTTCACTTGACAATATGTGAAAAGCCTCTTCATTTCTTTCATCTAGAGATTCATTTAGCTTGTATTCTAGATAGTTTAATTTTAGATCTAAATCTATAAACGAACAGAACATATTTTCAAAATAATATTTTTCAAAGTCATGGATGTTTATGTATACTTGGAATTTATCATCAAAATCAATTAACACATACCAGCCAAGGTTATCAACATATTTCCTATCTGGAGTTATGGTTAATACAGTCCCTTTTTTTACTTCTATTTTTTTCAAACCCTCGCATTTGGTGCAAGGACATTCTACTTCTATTACACTGGTTCTTAATAAAACAAAGCGATGCTTCATGACATTCACCTTCCCTAAGCCAATCTTTATCCCTTCATCAGCAGGGTGGAGGAACTAGCGCTTATTTATGGTTTAATTATGGGGACTATAATTAAAAGGGGATATCACTTATGTTCCTCCGATTTCAAATGAGAATACCTCTCAATTAATACTATAAATGAAAATGATTCTCACTGTCAAACGATGTTTAGAGATAAATGTAAGATGTTACTTTATTCCTAAAAAAAAGCACAAAGAGGTTCCCCCCTTTGTGCTTGCTTACCTACATTATTTTTATCTACCTTAATTAGCTACACTCGGCTTCACTTGTTTTACCGTTTTTTCTTGTTTACGCCAGAATAAGGTTAAAATAATCCCCAAAGCAAGTATCACTGTTGAAAAGTAGTAAGGATAATTGATGTCGATATCGAATAGCATACCGCCTAAAATTGGGCCACTTACGTTTGCTAAACTTGTAAACATCGAGTTCATTCCACCAGCCCATCCCTGTTCATTCCCCGCGTTATTCGAAAGATAGGAAGTAACAGCAGGTCGGAATAAATCAAACCCAACAAACAGAATAAATGTAACGAGCAATATTGCGAAATAGGAATGAACGGCGGTCATCAGGAAGACAAGTAAGGCTGACAAGATTAAACTATAACGAATGAGTTTAATTTCACCCCAAATCCGTGTTAACCGATCAAATAATAGAACTTGAGACACTGCGCCAAAAACGGCACCACCGGTAATCACAATGGCTATATCAGCTGGTGTAAATTGAAATTTGTGGTCCACAAATAAACTAAAAAATGATTCAAAAGCTGCTAAACCAAACGAAGCAATAAAAATTAAGATAAACGCAATGAAATATTTTGGAGCAAACATCCGTTTAAACCCAACTTGCTCTTCCGATGGTTGTTCGTGATTTTCTGTTAGACGTTCGGGTTCAGATAATAAAATGATTGAAAGAATCGCTGCAATCGTACCAAGTCCCGCTGCAAAAAAGAAGGGAATTCGCGTCCCCAATTCAGCAAGAAATCCACCTATACCTGGACCGATAATAAATCCTGTACTTATAGCCGCAGACATATAACCGAGTGCTTTCGGACGAGTCTCCAAAGTCGTAATATCCGCAATAAAGGCTGTAACTGCTGGCATGATGAAAGCAGCACTAATTCCGCCAAAAATACGCGAAATAAATAATATCTCAATTCCTTTCCCTATCCCAAATAAGAATTCTGAGAAGCCGAATATAAATAAGCCTATGACGATCATAATTTTTCTTCCATACTTATCTACAGCCTTACCTGCAAATGGTGAGGCAATCAATTGAGCAATCGCGAACACAGCAGTTAAATAGCCAACTGTAGTACCGGTTAAACCTAATTCATTCATTAACGTTGGTAATACAGGAATGACAAGGCCAATTCCCAAAAAGGCAATGAATAAATTCATTAATAATAACCATAAAGTGACTTTATATGTCTTCATTATTTTCACACTCCTTAAACAAAACAAATACCATTAGACTTTTCATTTGTTTACAGATTTTATCGTAGTGTATATAGTTACTATATAGTCAAGAATGGAGTTGTAAAAAATGAATGAAAAAAATGTAAAGTATTTAACGACTGGTGAATTCGCAAAGCTTTGCAAGGTTAACAAACAAACTCTCTTTTACTATGATCAAATCGGACTTTTGTCTCCAGTATATAAAAATGAAAAAGGATACCGATATTATTCCATTAATCAAATGGAGTTATTTTATGTCATTGATTTATTAAAAGATCTCGATATGTCACTACACGACATTCAACAATATACACAAAATAAATCCCCTGAAAGCTTTTTACGTTTAATGTATCAAAAACGAGAAGAAATCGTGAAAAAGCGCCAAGAAATTGAAATGAAGGAAAAACTGATTGAGGCTAAAATAGGATTAATGGAAGAGGCAGCACAAATTAACTTTGACCAAATTACGCTTGAGCACTTACCTGAAGCCACACTTTATTTAAGTAGAAATATCGAAAATATATCGGATGAAGAATTTGTAGAAGTCATTTCTGAATTTATTGACGAATTAAATGAATCACAACTTGATACAGGCCACCCTATAGGTGGTATAACCAAACGGGAGCAAGTATTAAAGGGAGAATTCGCTAAATATAGCTACTTATATATGGAACAACCTAATCCCAAAGAAGGTTATCCTTATTTCCAAGCTGTAAAAGGTGATTTCCTTATCGGATACCATGTCGGTGATGATAAAACAATACATAAAACATATAAGCGACTTCTTTCGGAAATGGAACGATTAAATCTAACGTTAGGAAATTATGTGTTTGAAGAGTATGTTTACGATACGGTTGTAACAAATCAAAAAGAAGATTATATAACAAAGATTATGGTAGAAGTATTTAAACCTGATAAATAAGTTCGAACTAAACTATTTGTTTAAACAATGGAGTTGAGTATATGGAAGCCATTTTGCATGGGATTATCTTAGCATTTGGTCTAATTTTACCTTTAGGTGTACAAAATGTATTTGTTTTTTCGCAAGGGGCAACACAGCCAAAACTACTGCGGGCGTTTCCTGCAACCATTACAGCTGGTTTGTGCGATACACTGTTAATCCTTTTAGCTGTGTTTGGTTTGTCAGCAATCGTTCTACAATTTGAATGGTTGCGGATTAGTCTGTTGAGTGCGGGGATTTTGTTTTTACTATATATGGGATACGCAATTTGGCGGTCTTCACCGACAACAAGTGAAACGAACAAAGCTTTGCCCATCCGGCAACAAATCATCTTTGCTTTATCCGTTTCCTTGCTAAATCCGCATGCCATCCTAGATATCGTCGGGGTGATTGGAACAAGTGCATTAAAATATGTCGGAACAGAACAAATACTATTTACCGTTTCTTGTATTTTCGTATCTTGGATATGGTTCTTTGGATTAATGCTGGCTGGTGCGGTTATGAAAAGATTAGATGGTACTGGAGTTTTAATGAAGGTATTCAATAAATGCTCTGCGATCTTTATATGGGGAACAGCTATTTATCTTTTGGTTGGGTTAATTTGAGTTTAATAGAGATGAAAAAGCCATATAATAATTTCACTTATATGGCCGAATGTATTGTGTATTTAGTTTTTCTTTAAATCTACGAAAAAAAGCAAAACATTTTAATCACTAACCATTCAGCTTACTTTACAGGGCATACGTCTCATATGGTTTACATAGATAGCGTTCAATGAACTCAGCTAATCCATCATTTTGGTGGTGCCCTGTAACAAAATCAGCTACTGCTTTTACATCATTATCTGCATTCCCCATAGCCACACCAGTACCTACATGACGAAGCATTTCGATATCATTTGGTCCGTCACCAATGGCGACAACTTCTTTTGGGTTAATGCGATAGGCATGAATTAAGCTTTTGATAGCAGACCATTTCGAAATTTTTGGTGCAACTAATTCAACCCCATCATTCCAGTCAATGACTTCTGCTTCCGTTTTAAATATAGAAGACAACTCTGGACTTGCTGTTCCTGTTCGAACACTATACTTAAGTACATCTTGGTATTGAGCCTGTCTTAAATCTCCAATATATGTTGGTGGAGATTGCCCAACTTTTGTCCAATAATCGATTTCTTCATCTGTTTCCTTACAATAGAGCCCATCTGCTGTGTGAACGATAACATTACAAGGTCTATCAGCAGTCATAAGGTGAAATCGCTCCTCATTTATGTTGACGGTTCTCTTTTGTAACGCTTTTCCCGTCCATGCATCATGAATAGAGGCGCCATTCAAACAAATCATGGGTGTTCGTAATCCGATTTCTTTATGGTAGGGAGCCGTTACTTCGTAGTGTCGGCCAGTTGCTAGAAAAACCTTTACTCCCTGATTAATCAGTCTATAAATGGCTTCTAAATTCCGTTGGGAAATATTGTTTGAAGCTGTTAGTAATGTACCATCCATATCAATAAATAGTGCACGTACATTCATTTATAATGCCTCCTCATTCGTTGATAAATCAATCATATCATCTGAATATTAAAGCCAAGTAAATGTTGTGTACAGATAATATAAAGTTTATCGGGAAACTTAAGGCAAATCTAAATCCTTTTCTACTTACTTCACGCGTGAATGCCTTTTATCAGCAGCACTTAAAACAAATAAGGTGGCAATACCCCAGACAATACCTTGGATAATCATTGTCATCCAATTATCTATAGGGAATAATAGCGAAAATAGAAATAATAATAATGGACTGATTATAATAATTGACATGCCGATCATGAATGCTTTTTTCTCGGGTAGTGCTTTAATCTTAGCTAACATTATTTCACCCCGTTCCTTTTTTACCTTTTTTCCTATTGTCCAAAACATGAGCAATGGCACCAAATATATTCTCAAGAATTGTATAAATCGCTTCCATCAAGACCATCCCTTTAGTTCGTCTTACATGTGTATACGAAATTAAAAAGAGAAAGTTTCTAATACATTAAAAAAAGGTGCTATTGGAGAGCACCTTTTATATACTTAATCAAGTATTTTGATCTCTTTGATTGGCCAGACTACAAGATTTGTCGTTCCAACCACACTATCTATTGGAATCGCCCCAATGTGACGACTGTCCATACTATTTCGACGGTTATCTCCCATTACAAACAAATGTCCTTCTGGAACTACATCACTACCCACAGGAGTTTCCCGTAATGTGAATGAATTTGTTAATGGGCCATTGATTAGCTCTTGTTTACTTTTGTCTAAATAAGGCTCATCGTATGGTTTTCCATTAATGTACAATGTATCATCTTTATACTCGATGCGATCTCCCGGCAAACCAATCACTCTTTTAATATAGTCTTTTTCCTTAGTTGCGTGAAAAACGACAACATCAAATCTTTTCGGTTCACCAACTTTTGTAACAATCATTCGATTTTGGTCTTGCAAAGTAGGCTGCATCGAGGCACCTTCAACAATAGCAGGTGTAAAGAAAAATACACGAATAATAAAAGCTATTAAGAGTGCAATAAAAAGGGCTTTAATCCATTCCCAAAACTCACTTCTAGTATCAACCACATTTTCACCTTCCTACATACTCTCCATCGTATATCGCCTTTATTCTCTGGAATTAAGAATACTTTGGAAATCTATTTTAATAAATATATTCCACAAAAACAGCTCAAATTCCTTCTTGGACCAACAAGCTATAACCAATCTTCACAAACATGGGACACAGGGACAGGTCCCATGTCCCACTCTCATCGTAAAACAATTTTTTGGAGAACTTTAAAAGCAGAAATACTTACTTTCATCCAAATCCAGCTATACAATAAGCAAAAAGCAAATATCCCTAATAGAACCACACTATCAAAACGTAGTGATACGGATGGCCCTAGTATAGGAAACTTAATTACATATAATAAAAGACTTATACCTAACGTCAAATTTAATGCTGCAAACGCAACTGTTAATACGCTCTTCTTTAAATACTTAAGCCCAATGCCTAAACTGAGCCCTAATAATCCTGTGGTAAAGAGAAATACCAATAGTTCACTTGGCTGGAGCATAACCAATAGAAATGCGGATACGAAATATGTCATCACACCAATTTTAAGTGACACTAGGCTTGCAAGTACAAGAGGGCCCGTACTCATCATACTTAGGATGAAACCGATCCCCGTAAAAACCCCTGCAGACTGAAAAATGACGGCCGCCGAACCTAATAATCCACCAACTACTAGCCTCATTGTCTTTGGATAACCGTCATTTGATAGGTTTGTCTTATCTACCCAAAAACTAGAAGTTACTTTCTTAATAAATGACCGCATGTGACACCCCCATAATAGGTAGATGCAGTAAGAAAGAAGTTTATGCTAGAAATTGTTGTTCAAGACCAGCAGTCATTTTTATTTGGTACTATTAGAAATCTTCGACTCATATTCTAAAGTGATACTTCAATAAGGGGGCCATCTTACCTCACAGATTGTTAGTTGAACAAATCGGGTTTTTATGGGGAATTGCCACCTCTGAAAGAGGGGCTTTAAGCCCGATAATGCGGGGCTAAAAGAAAGCAATGAAAAGGGGTGTAAAGTTTGTTGGGAAAAGTGAAGGTTCGTTTACGTCCCATTGTACAACGGATTAATTTACCCACTGTTTTGAAGACTGCTTTTTTACCAGGTGACTCAATTGAACGATTATTTATTGCAACCCAAGTTGGAGAAATCTTTTACATAGGAAACGGTGAGGTTCGCACTTTTTTAGATATTCGATCTCGAATCCTTAAACTAGGTACTAACGGTGGATATGATGAGAGAGGTTTGCTAGGACTAGCGTTTCATCCCAGATTTAATTATAACGGCTTATTTTATCTTCATTATTCAGTAGCTGGAACACAAGGTCCAGGTGCTCTTCCAGAACCTTATGCTCCGAACCCGTGTGATACCAACACATTAAACCTTAAATGGACAAATCGAGATACTCTCTTTGACCATATTGATACTGTAGAAGAATGGATATTTCAACCGAATGGCCAGCCCCAAAAGAGGCGAACTTTACTTAATCTAAGAAGGCCATTTTCAAATCATAATGGTGTTAACAGCTTAAACTTTTCACCCGAAACAGGAAAACTTGTTTTAACAACCGGGGATGGTGGATCAGGGTATGACCCGTTTAATTTAAGCCAAAATGATATGGAAATCGCGGGGAAAATCATTGAAATCGATGTTGGTAGAAATACGTCAATCCATAATCCGTCCGTCGTCACTCGTTTTAGTGAACTATCTGTACCTATTCAGGAAACGCTCACGGTTATAGCCAAAGGCGTTCGTAATATACCAGGCATTTCCTATCAACGGTATAATAATCAGTTTATCAAATACGTGGGAAATGTCGGTCAGGATTTAGTTGAGTCCATTTTTTCATTCGTTCAAATTAAACCAATTCCTGTTACGCAGCTTACGGGGCAGAGTTCCTCTTTCCAATTGGAGGCAGGAAATCCTCGTCCTCTCGAACAAGAAGGTTTTATTAATTTTGGTTGGCGTGGGTGGGAAGGTGATTTGCCTACTTCGATTATAAGAAACTGTACATCTAACCAAGATGTAAATGAGAAAATTTTTGCCTATTACAATGAGGTAATTGAAACATCAGTGAGTCAGATTCATCCTTTAACTAGTTATTATCATCAAGATCACCGACCTGATAAGTTTAGTGGGACGGAGCTCACAGGAGTTCAAGCCTATATGGGGAATGGCATTCCTGACTTAACAGGAAGTGTCGTTTTTATTGATTTCGCCCGAAAGGACGAATCACAAACTCCAGTTAGAGGGGCCTTAGCTTATACGAGGGCACGAATAGATGGTAAACCAAATGATTATAGCATTATTGAAACCAATTATAACTCTGGCACTCAATCAGCATATTACGTTAGCCTAGGAACAAATCTAAATCAAACCAGATTATACCTAGGAGCTTATGGCTCTACGAAAGTGACTGACTATAACCAAGGAACAGTCTTTGAAATTGTTCAATAAGTGGGACACGAAGGGGAAATGAACATGGATAAACTTAGCGAGGCAGTCATCCAAGAAAAACTAGCAGAACATCCAGACTGGAAGCTAGTCGATGGAAAATGGATTCAACGGAAATATCGATTTAAGGACTATCTAAACGGGATAGAATTTGTTCAGAATGTCGCCCAGCTGTCAGAAAAAATGAATCACCATCCCTTTATCTCCATTGACTATAAACTGATTTCGATTAAGATTACATCGTGGAGAGCAAGGGGACTAACAGCTTTGGATTTTAGATTAGCAGAAAAATATGATGAGTTGTATTTACAAATAAAAAAATAGGTGATCAATAAATAATCACCTTTTAATCTTGCCCTCTATCATTGTTTGAAGTTCAATCCTAATCACCTATTTTAATTCTTAACTCTAACACCATTTGTAAAACCAAGTTGATTTAGGACCAATCAACGCCATCCCAAGTGGATTGCAACTTCCGTAACAGAACAATTTGGCCAAGGTGATACGTATCGTGCATCATGATATGGCTTAGTAAACGCTCAATAGAGTATCTGTCAGCTGCATAAGGAGCTTTTAACTTTTCATCGTCAAGGTCAGCAATAACCGTTTTTAAATGATTCATGACTTCATTAAGGCGCTGCATTGTCTGAGCCCACCCATTTACGTCTTCTGGATCCCCTGGGTTTCCAAAGGTCTCTTCATTGTCTTCTGCCTTATGCGGATTTTCTGTCCCCTTAATTCGATGGATTACATCTTCATTCCAAAAGATCAAATGGTTAACAATCTGCCAAATTGAATTGCTGTTTCCCGAACTTGTCCATGCTGCCTCAGCCGCGGTGACTCCATGAAGCGCCTGATCCATGGATGCAAACCAATCATTCTCATGATAATTCATCTCAAGTTGTTCTAAAAACATGTTAGTTACAACTTTCATTCCACCAATCTCCTTACTGTTTAGAATATCTTTCAATGTTAAAGGCTCTTTTCAAAAAGATTGCTGCTTTTTGTTAAACCAAGTTGAGTGGAGCGTAAGGTGGCGACTCCTGACTTTGAAAATACAACAAAACCTTAAACACTATGATTTATTCGGCTCATCCAGCTTTTATTCCTTCTTCATGAAATATAAATTACCCTATCGGACCAGACATTTTTTTAATAACTACGAGGCTACCTACCATACAAAGGAAAGAAGCACCTTTTAAACTACTGCATTTTTCATTAACGTGGCATATGTTTCCCCGTCCGATGTAAAAGCGTGGGTGAACATCAAAAAAGAAACACTGTTCCTTTTACATTTACATGGAATCAGTGTTTCTTCGTGTATAATTATTATTTCCGCAAAATTTTCTCCATTGCTTTTCCTTTTGCTAACTCATCGATAAGCTTATCCATATAGCGAACTTCCTTCATCAACGGGTCTTCAATTTCTTCTATGCGGACTCCGCAGATCACACCTTTGATCAAAGCGCGTGAAGGGTTTAATTTTGGTGCTTCCGCAAAAAGATCTTCAAAGTTTGTCTTATTTTCTAAATGCGCTTCTAACTCTTCCTGACTATACCCTGTTAACCAACAAATGATTTCATCGACTTCTTGTTTCGTACGCCCTTTTTTCTCGGCCTTCGTAATATAGTGAGGATAGACACCTGCAAAACTCATTGTATAAATCCGATGTTTAGTCATAATACTTCCTTCCTTCTATGTTTTCTTTATTATAGTTGGAAAAAAAGTTGGGTTCAAACAAAGTAACCGACTAGTGTTCTAGATTACCTCTTCAATGGTAGATTTCCCTTCGGTTTGTTCATTATCATGCCATTTCCAACTCTCGTGTAGTCTAATTCTACCGTCTGGAAGTAATTCAGGAGTTGAATAACATTGCCCTCCCCGTATTTCATTCCTTATATTTACATGGTTATATCTAAAATATAAACTACCATTCTCTTCAACTATACCGATAAGTGTACCTTTAACGATTTCGCCACCACTATAAGAGGCTGAAAGGATATTTCCATCTTGTTCATAATCAAAAAAAGTCTTTGAAGAAACTTCTCCATTCTCAGTGTTTGCAATCGAAACAAATCTTTTCCCATTGTAATTAATCATAAAGCCTCCGCTAGTTCTAATTCATAATGATAAAATTGTGTATCCTTTTGGTAGCCATTCTTTTCATATAATCTTTGAGCCGAATCATTGTCTGGTGCCGTGCTGAGACTGATGCTTTTAGCACCTGTTTCAATGGCATATTCTTTTGCTTTCTGTAAAAGCATCTCTCCTATGCCTTGTTTTCTTGCATTTGAATCAACATATAAGTCATTTAAGATCCAAGCTCTTTTCATAGATATAGATGAAAAAGTAGGATAAAGTTGTGTAAAGCCGACATAGTTTTCGTGGTCTTTCACGACAAATATGACGGACTCCTTGCACTCCATACGTTCTTCTATGTAAGCCTTAGCCCCTTCTATATCAGATTCTTGTTGATAAAACATTCGATATGAATTAAATAATTTTGATACTCCATCAAGGTCTTCCATTGTTGCCTGGACTATTTTCATAGTTTCCCACCCCATTAAAAATGACTTCATGAGTTAACTTTATACTAATATTGAGATTTTTTCTTTAGTCTCTTTTCTAAAAGATTGTTGCTTTTATATGTAGGGTGATTTCCGCTCCTGGTACTCGCTTTCCGCGGGCAATCCGCAAGCCTCCTCAACGAAATGTGAAGGCGGCTTGCACAGAAACGAGAAAATTGGCCGACTAAAGCGCCACGTCGTGTGCCTCGGAGACTCCGACAAAGAGGCGTATTTTGCCTCTGAAGGAGGAGTTGAAATTTCTCGAGTTTCTAGCCGCTGCAACTGGACAAGTCGTTATGTCACTGCGGGGTCTCGCTTGGCTCGCTATTCCCGCAGGACGTTGGATTGCTTCCTTGAAACTACACCGCACGAAGAAAATGCAAGCATTTTCGAGGATCTCGTACCATCCACTGAAATCACTGAATGGACAATAATCTATCCCTATCATACTCGGATCAAAAAGCAACAAAGTTTACGAAAATAGCCTTTCATTAAATTAATATAGTATGAAGACAATATTATGAAAAGTTGAATCTATCATATGATGGCTTATAAACCAAAATCATGAAAAAACAAGGTGAAAATTAAAACAAAAAGGAGTAGTAGCTACCCCTTAAGCCTTCATTTTTAAGTATTCCAACACATATTAAGTTAATAACCACGGGATATTTAGTTGCATCTCCATTTGAATTGTTGGCATTGGAAATCCATCTGGAACTAACGATAAATCTTCAGTAAAACTTATTTCAAAACCATGAACGTTAACAAATAAAAGTGGCGAATCTTCGCCATTCTTCTTAGTAGGCTGTGAATGCTCGGGGCGCTCAATGATTTTGCCAACAAGATGATAAAAGGCAATATATATATGTGTTCCATCCTCGTTCTTCATAAACTCAGAAACCTCTCCCTCTTTTCGAGGATCAATACCTAGTGTATGAAAAAGGTCTGTTACCTCTGGAGAGAACGTGTCACAAGCTAAAACAAAATTCGTACAATAATCACAACCGCAATCTTCGGTGATAAAATGATACGTTTCATAGAATTCCTTTGTTTTTGCAATATCAATCTCAATCAACCAAGAATCAATATTCATTTGTTTCATAGAGTCCACCTCTGTAACTGCCCTATTGATGCCATTCCCATAACAGGGTCATAAATAATGGCTGTTTTCATAAACTTTGTTGCTCTTTTGTCTGATTTTACAAAGGAGCACATCATGGTTATAGAAACCACTCACCTTGAGCTATTTTTATGACTCTCCCACCTACATAAACATTCATTTTCTCGTTGCGCTCATTCGCTTTTAGAAATAATAACGACTTCCGACCTATTTCATATCCTTGTTCTACACGAATGTTAATTTCACTCTTATTGAAGTACTTATATTTCACAAGGTATGCAGCTAAGCATCCATTCGAACTTCCCGTAGCCGCATCTTCTGGAATACCATAGTAATCTGCAAAGTCTCGAACATTAATATTATTTTCAGAGTGATAGGTTTCTGGTGAAAAAACTAGAATTCCTTTCGCTTCCAAGTGTTCAATTAATGTATAATACTTTTCTTTATTTATATTGACTTTCTTTACAGCCTCTAAAGACTTTAAAGGGACAATTATGGACGGAAGTCCTGTTGAAACCTCTTGAATTGGAAAATCATCTTCTATGTATTCATGACCAATGTTTAAAACATCAGAAACTATTTTTTTATCTAAAAGTGGACCAAAAGTTGGTTCATTTTGTTTCATCCAAATAACTTCATCTTGATCAATTAAATGATACTGGGATTTTACCAGCCTTATAATTTAGAATCAGTTGTTCTACGGGTTCCTCTACTAATTCGTTTTGAATAATAAAAGCAGTTCCTAAAGTAGGGTGACCAGCAAAAGGAATCTCTTCATTCGGTGTAAAGATTCGAACATCATACCCACCGGTATTTTTTACATCAGACAAGATAAAAGTAGTTTCGGAGTAATTAATTTCTTTAGCTATTTGTTGCATTTCTTTATCAGGAAGATTTCCAGTGTTTTTAAATACCGCAAGTGGATTTCCTGTATATTTTCCTTGTGAAAACACATCAACAATGGAATATTTAATTTTCATTATTTTCTCCCCCAGAAAAAGGCGACATCCTCACTTAAAAAGTTAACCTATCTGTCTTTTCACTAGAATATATTGAACGACTGGATTAATGGTATACGCTAAGCACAAAGCAATAAAAAGTGGATAGTTATGTTCATTCCCAATAAATAAATAGTCTATGATCCAAATAATTAATAATGCTATAAAAAGAATGTTATAACTTATGTTATTGCTTTTTTTAATTATCTCTTTACCCATTTCATCTTTTTGAACCTCTCTGCGTGACCCCCAAGTTATGAACTCCGACCAGGCAATAACGAGTCCGATAACAACCAAATATTCAGGAATCCCAAATGTATCCCCAATATAAAAGTAGCTGACTAATGTGAATCCAATATATACCGTGATTCCCGTTAAAACAATTAACCAAATGATATCTTTCTTCTTCACGTTTTATCTCCCCTTCCCTACATAACAATATGAAACAAGAAGCGTCTCCCCTTGATTTACGTAAACCTCTTGATGTTATTTAGATAGAAATTGCTCGAATTACTTGTACTTTCTAGAGTAAATAAATTCTGTAATCGGAACGGTAACAAATGTAAGGCAAACCACTAGCAGCAAAGGATAATTATCAATATGATTAAAGTTTCCGGTCCCTTCAGATATAAAGAGTATTAAACCGGATAGTACCATTAGCACATAATAACCGATTTTGGCACTTTGGGTTTGAATATGTTTGTCTAATTCGTCTTTCTCGCCACCACCTTCATGATTCCCCCAATTGAGCCAGTTGAAAAAATAAGTTAAAGCAAGAAAACTAAAGAATATTGAACCAGCATCAATCGTTCCATATCTTATCCACTTGTATAAGGAGAATCCTGCAATTGTTAAAAATACAAGAAAGGCTATAACCCCAATTACTTTTTTTGTTTTATCCATTCCTTTTCCCCCCATTCTCTGGCATAAAGATTTCTTCCATGGTGACTCCTAATGTCCGTGCAATATCAAATGCTAGCTGCAAGCTGGGATCATATTTATTGTTCTCGATTGCATTAATCGTTTGCCTACTGACATTACACATTTCTGCTAATTTCCCTTGTGAGAACCCACTGCTTTCTCTGTATTCTTTAATTTTATTTTCCATTCGCGATGCCACCCTTGCTTTTGTAAGCTGTAAAGACTTTTTTACACCTTCATTATAAAAAAAAGCAAACAAGGTGTCAAACATATTTGACACCCTATTTACCTATTTAGTAACATTCCATATCCATCACTTCTTTTTAAACATGCTCGAAACCCTTGTTTCTGTTTGGTTTTGGATTCGTTTCCAGTTTTCCATATGTTTATAGATACATAGTAATGTTAAGGCGAATGTAATCAATATTGCAGACAAAGGATAACCAAATAAATAAGTCAGTACTACCCATGAAAGATACATAACGAGTACACCAATTGGAAGGTAATCGCTAATAAGAGTAATTAGAATGAGCAGGACAAAACCAATTAACCCCACCTTCCAATCAATCGCGAAAGCCACTCCTATCATTGAAGCTGTCCCTTTTCCACCACTAAATTTCATGGTTACAGGAAAATTATGACCAATAATAACGAAAGCTCCATTTAAAAAAAGTAGAATGTAAAAGGTTCTCTCATCAAGAGAATAGCCACTTAACCAATATCTCATTATTAAAACAGGCACGATGCCTTTTCCAATGTCAATTAAAGCTACTATAATGCCGTACTTCCAACCTAAAACAATAGTGGTGTTGGAAGCACCTGCATTTTTAACGCCACTTTCTTTAATATTAATCTTTTTAAGTTTACCAACGATGTTTGAACCATGGATGCAACCAAATATATATCCGATTATGATACTTACTAGTCCTAACATACTTCTCCTTCTTCATAAAAAAAACTTATTCTTCAACCATGAATCGTAATACATCACCGAAGATGATACTGTCCGATAGTGTTAGTTCTTCTCTTACCACGTCCAAATAAGGATCACATTTATGAAGGTCTACAGGTTCTCCATCTTGCTTCCTATAACAAACGTTATCCTTATATAAGTAATGTTCGCTTATAAAACCACCATCTCGAAAAATAACCGGATGGTCGCTATTTCTTGTGAACAGATTATGTCCAAATGAATAACGATTATCGATTTTGATACCAAGGAGGTGGAGTAAAGTAGGGCGTATGTCTATTTCACCGCCTTGAGTAGATATCGTTTCCCCTTCTTGGCCAGGCACATGAATAATCAGTGGTATTTGTTTATGCTTTATTTGATTAACAATCGAATCCTCTTCGCCTAGTAACTCATTAAGGCCATCTTCATATTTTTCAGAAATACCATAGTGGTCACCTACAAGTACAAACACGGTATCTTCGTACAATCCCTCTGCTTTTAACTTTTCGAAAAAAAGTTCAATTGATTTATCCAAGTAACGAACTGTTGTCACATAGCGATTCACTACTTCTTCCCCTGTATTTGCTGGTTCAATAAACAGATCTTCCTCGTCTAATAAATATGGAAAATGATTCGTCAAGGTAAGGAATTTGGCATAATACGGTTCACGTAAATCCTTCATATGTTCCACTGATTGAGTAAAAAATGGAATATCTTTTAATCCATAGTTAACAGAGTTTTCTTCTGTTACCTGGTAATCATCCATTGAGAAAAATCGATCATAGCCTAATGCTTTGTACATGACATCCCGATTCCAAAACGTATTTACATTACCATGAAGTGCTGCAATATAATAATCATTGTTCTCTTTTAGAATATGAGGAAGACTATAGTACGTATTCTCAGGTCTTCTTACAAAAACAGATCCGCTTGATAATGGATATAGACTTGTATCGATCATAAATTCCGCATCCGATGTTTTTCCCTGTGCTGTTTGATCATAGATTTGATTAAAATAAAAACTTTTCTTAATCAAGTCATTTAAGAATGGTGTCACTTCTTCACCATTTACTTTTTGATTAATGACAAAGTCTTGAGTCGATTCCAACGTGATTAGGACCACATTTTTACCTTTTGCCATTCCGAATAAGTCAGTTCGCTCAGAATCTTTACGCTGCAAGTGCTCCTCTAAGGCAACGGCATCTGCCTCTGTTACAAGTAATCGTTCTAGAGGAGCTTTGAGACCTAAAGCAATATCATACAAATGATAATTTAGTGGCCCTAATGATTTCACCATTTGTTCCCTGTCATAAGCTTCTGAGAAAAGATGAACTGATTTAACCAAGCCTAAACAAATCGTCAACGCAATGAGCCCTGAAGCAGCTGCTATATATTTCTTTTTAACATGTTTTTGAACGGTAATGACGGACTTTATTTTTAAAAGCCGCCATCCTACAATAAATAAATCAACAAACAAAAAGAGATCCCATGGACTCATTAATTCAACCGTACTTGCACTTAAACCGCCAACATTATTGAACTGAAAAAGGATTGGCACCGTTACAAAATCATTATAAAAACGGTAATAAAGTAGATCAGCATAAAGGATGGCAGTCCCCAAAACGAATAATGCAAACAATACGAATCTATTTACCTTTTCACGAAAATAAAAACTGAAACCCATCATTAATAATAAAGACCCGATGGAACTTGTAAGTACTAATAAAATATCAAAATAGGATTGGATGCTAAGGTTAAATCCGACAAAACAAACAATCACCGTCTTTAACCAGAGAATACCCGTTATGAGCAAAATATGTTTTAAACTTGTTGTGTTTGTTAATTGAATTTTGCGAAACATTAGACGAATCCCTCTCCACTCTAAGTTCTTTTCCTTTTCCAACCATTTTACACTAAAATTCGAGGTTTTTCGTTCTTTACCTTAATAAATTTACAATTATTTTACATTAATAGGATAGATAGTAGTCGATTGCATAGGAAAGATGGGATTAAAGCAGTCATCTCTTTTGTCTAGATACTACCCTTTAATAAGTCGGAAAGTGTCGTATGATCTAATAACTCTGCCACTTTATCTCTAACAAGTGCCCATAAAGGTTTTAATAAACAATTACCTTCTAATGGACAACTTTCATAGGATGTAATACTAACACACCCCATAGGTGCTAATGGCCCTTCTAAGTTTCGAATGACTTCTCCAATAATAATCTCATTTGGATTTCTACTTAATTTGTAACCTCCGTTTACCCCTCTTTTACTTTGGACATATCCATTTCTTTTTAGTTGCAACAGGATCTGTTCTAAGTAATTAACAGGCACAAGTGTTTTCTCCGATATTTCCTCTATATTTATTAGATTATTCGTTTCTCCACCAAGACAGATTAATGCCCGCAGTGCATATTCTCCCCTACTTGAAACCTTCAAAAGATGATCTCCCCTTCCGCCAAAAATCTAGATGAAGCCTATTTTTTTTAGACAAAGAACCCACCCAAAGAATATGACATATCTTAGGTTAGAATCTTGATTAGATTAGTCAACAATTCAAATTTTTTCTAATCATTTCTAGTCTATTCAGGATTGTTGGAAAAAGGAGAGATAAATATGAGAAGGTTGATAATTCTTGCCTTTATAGGTTTAGCTGCACAGTTAGTTGATGGTTCTCTAGGAATGGCATACGGGGTTACATCCACTTCGTTGTTACTTATGTTTGGAATTGCACCAGCAGTTGCCTCTGCATCCGTTCATATGGCAGAAGTAGTCACAACAGCTGCATCAGGTGTATCACATATTCGCTTTGGAAATGTTGATAAACAAGTCGTATATAAACTAATTTTACCTGGCTCGATTGGCGCTTTTCTTGGTGCTTGTTTCTTAAGTAGTATACCAGGCGATATGATAAAGCCCTACGTATCCACTTTTCTATTAATCCTAGGGGTTTTTGTTATTTATAAATTCCTTTTCAAAGGGAACTCCAACAGAACAACCTCAAATAAGAAATGGACAAAAAAACAATTTGTTCCACTTGGCTTTATTGCTGGTTTTTTCGATGCAACAGGAGGTGGAGGATGGGGTCCAATCGCGACTCCAGTTTTATTGACAGGTAATAAAATGGAGCCGCGAAAAGTGATAGGTTCAGTTGATACAAGCGAATTTGCAATAGCTGTTTCATCTACATTGGGCTTTCTTTTAACATTAGGTTGGACCAATATCAATTTCCAATGGGTGCTTGCCCTGATGATAGGTGGAATCATAGCAGCTCCAATCGCGGCGTGGATCGTCAAAATTATACCTACAAACCTCTTAGGCGTACTTGTAGGCGGCATAATTATTATTACAAATATCAGGACATTATTAGGGGCATTAGATATTTCTAAGACATTCTCACTCTACACGTATACTATACTTGGAGTTCTTTGGCTTATAGCTGTAAGTAACGTCATTGTAAAAATAAAAAAAGGGGCATATGCTCAAAAACAACTATTAGAATAAACGAAAACAGCACAAAGAGGGTCGCTCTTTGTGCTTGATATTATTTGCTAAGTTCATGCTTGCTTATCAGTTGGCCAATTACTTTTTCTCCATTACTGCAAAGTAATTTTCTTCGTTATCCGCAAAATTAAATACCTTGCCCGAAGGCATCGTGACTATTTCCCCGACGGTAATATTTTTGTTTGATAAGTCGGTATGTAATTGATCAAGATTTTCCGTAAAAAACATTAAAGATGGTGTGCCAAGATTTAAACCAGGTGACATTTTTGCAACGAATTCCTTATCATGCAGAATAATGCTTGTTTCTGCACCTTTTGTAGGAGCGATTTCAATCCATCTCATTTGACCATTATCTTCTTCATCAACTATTGTAAAGCCTAATTTTTCTGTCCAAAACTTCACTGCCTCATCCTGGTTATTGACATATAACATAACCTGACCCAATTGACTAAACATACGTTTTTCACTCCTTTAAATTATCCTCTATCAACTAAATGTACCCTAGTATAAATCGTTCTAAACTTTCGTTACGTGGTGACTTCTACGAATTACGTTTTTTAAAGTGCCTATTTGCTCATGAACCTAAGTATATGGTTTTTATTTCTTCTTCGACAATTTGATTATGTGTCCTTCTAACAAAATATGACTTTGCGCTTGGTCGGGAACTAATCGATTGAGTGAGGGTTTCATTTACAAAGTGTAGGGCCACACCATCATCTAGGCCATAACCTTCTTTTATTTTTCCTTCTAAGATTAATTGGTGATAGGATGGCCTTCTTTTATTCTCACCATCATAATGAGGGCAATTACTCCCTTCTAACAAGCCTAAACAATCCAGTTTATATAATGGTGCATTTAATGGATCGGTTAATCCTTCTTCAAACCAGCAGATTGCACCAGCACTTAGGCCAGCAAGAAGAATTCCATTCTCATATGCTTTTCTCAGAACGTGATCTAAACCCCACTCCCTCCATAAAAGAAGCATATTTCTGGTATTTCCCCCGCCCACATATATAACATCCTTCTCCAGAATATATTCTTCTAGATCCTCAAAATTAGGTTCAAATAGGGATAAGTGGGTTGGTTTGCAGGGAAGCGAATGAAACGCCTTATAAAACCGCTCAATATAGTTTGTTTGGTCTCCACTAGCAGTTGGAATAAAACATACCTTGGGGAAATCTTTGTTTACTTGAGCCAAAATATATTGATCTAACAAAAGATTATTTGGCTCCATCGAAAAGCCCCCGCCACCCATGGCAATAATCTGTCTCATTTCAAGATTTTCCTCCTAGAAACGTCTTTTTATATACATTCAACAAATTTAACCATTATCCTTTTTCTATCAAAATCTCTCTGATTAAATTTGGACATTCACCCAGCTAATTCAACATGAATATCTTAGTAAACATCTACATTTAAAAGGAGTGTTTTCATTGAGTCGTTTTTACACACATTCCGTTCAACCTGGTGATAATCTTTGGCAGTTGGCGAGAGCATACAAGACTACTGCCGAAGAGATTTTTCAAACAAACCCAGTAATTAATCCATATTATTTGAGAGTTGGGGAATATATTAAGATTCCAAATACACAACTTAAAAAAGATCGTTGCATCAGCCAAACCGAGCTTGATTACCGTAACGATATGCGTAGCCTGTGGGAGGAGCATGTTGCATGGACAAGAATGGCAATTATTAGCCTCACCTTCAATTTGCCCGATTTACAATTTGTACTTACTCGACTCTTACACAATGCAACAGACATGGGGAATATGGTTCGTCGGTTGTATGGTGACGCGGCTGCAACCACTTATGGAAATTTAATTAAGGAACATCTTCTGATTGCAGCTGACCTTGTAAAAGCAGCCATTGCCGGTGATCAACAAGCTGCAAGTACAGCAGAAAAAAAGTGGTATCAAAACGCAGATGAAATTGCAAAGTTCTTGAGTAGTGGAAATCCATATGTATCTGAAGAAACAGTAAGGAAGATGTTTTATCAGCACCTAGACTTAACAAAACAAGAAGCCGTCACTATGATTAATAAGGACTATCAGAAAGACATTGAAACTTATGATAAGATTGAAAAGCAAGCCCGCGAAATGGCAGACATGATTTCTGATGCCATGGTTCTTCTGTATCCGGATATGTTTTGACGTTTTCCCTCCTTTAAAGTAGGAGGTTTTTTTTGATTATATTTTATCCAAATCTTTTAGCTGACCGAATCCGAGCACGCTCTGCCTCTACCTCACGATTTTTGGGTTCGGCGCTAGTCTTTAATGAGTTTAATAAATTACTCGTAATCAAAGCTATTTCATTGATTGCTTGGTTAAATGCCTCTTCGTTAATCTTTGATGGCTTGTTAAACCCAGTTATTTTTTTAACGTACTGCACAGATGCAGCGTGAATCTCTTCATCCGTAGCTGGTGGTTCAAAATTAAATAAAGTTTTAATGTTTCTACACATAAGGTACCCCTCTTTTTCTTCATTTTTATTCTAGATTATAAACTCACTATACACGATTGGACCATGTTAAATAAACTCAGTGTCATTATTTTTATCCAAATCATTTAGTTTAAAGGCAGAATATCATCAATATCAATTATAATTGGATTATCTAAATGAAATAGAGATCAGGTAGGTAATTTTAATGAAGGTATATCGATTAAAAAAGCAGTTTAAAGGATACAAAAAAGGAACACATTTTTACCTTGTTGCCCAATCGGAATTTATTGGGGTTAAAGAGTTTGTTTTGAGAACGAAAGATTTAACGGATCATCTATCTCTTAGTGAAGCTGAATTTCTAACGTATTTTACTTTTTTGAAAGATTCTTATCAATAACGCCGTATAGTGAGGGTGATTTCTATGCAATGGAGTAAGACGAAATCCACAATTGAAAGTTTTCTATGTAAAAAACTAAAAGGACGCATCAAAGTACATGCAACGGTTTATCGCAAATTCCATGATCGTCCAAGCAGAGTCTGGATAACATTAGACAAAAAAGAAATAGTAAGTGCGTCCGATATCTCTTATGCAGTAACGTATGAAAAGTTATATCAAAAGATGCAAAAGGAAGCTGGTCTCAAAGGGATTCCCTATAACGAAAATTGGGAAGTCATGTTTAATTCAAAGGAATATCAGAAATTAGAAGAGCTATCCGATGATGCTGAAAAATTGATGATGAACCAAAATATGTTTGAGAGTTATCATATTTATCAAGCCTTTATGAGATATAGCACTTTATCAATTGAGGAAGCAATACACTCAGAAAATGTTCTTATTAGGGCATACGCCATGCTCGATAGAAGGCTGGGAAAAAGAAGATTAACAGAACTGGATTTAACGGAAGATACACATCCATTAATTGCAGACTTTTACAAAATAAGATGTGATGTAGAAGGAATACAATACAAGGAAGTGCAGTAGAGAAATAGAAGAAGATCGGTCACCTTTTATCATCCTCCAGTCTCCCTGCTCAACAGTATTGTTGCACTGTGTAGCAAATGACGGTGTTCTGCAGTTTATCAATATAAACATAAAAGTTACCTAAAACATTTATTGCGCATTATGATTCAACTAAACTCCCAGTCAGCTAAATAAAGTATTTTTTAATAATTCACTATGGTTGTATTTGCTGACAAAAAAATAATATGTGTCCATTAAAGGTTATGACTTTTTGCCATAACCTTTTAAACATTTTCAAGTTCTTTTAATCGTTCCTTCTATCAAATAAACCACTTAACAGGAAAGTTTCCATAATGAATAGAACCAAGTTAATGAGGGAATTCTACCCATGATATTTCCATTCCATTTGTTGGAAATGAGGTGAGATTTTGCCTAAGATATCTCCTATTCAGTCATACATGATTATTTTGCTCTCGATTGGATTGTTGAACCACGTTCTTATTGTCCCGTTACTGCTAGGAGTATCAGGGCGAGATGCTTGGCTTGTCGTCCTTCTTGTTTTTGTCTCTTCACCTGTGTTGATAGGTTGTTTGAGCTACATCCTTAAAAACATGAAGAATCAACACTTCAAGAAGTGGCTAGAGCAGTGCTTTGGGAAGTTTTTAGCAGCACTTTTACTTATTTTCTATAGTTTATTTATATGGCTCATGGGCCTTATTTCCTTAAAGGATACTCTAACATGGACGATCGCGGCGTACTTGCCTCAAACACCCATGCTTTTTCTCGCTGGAATCACACTTGTTGCTTGTTTCTTTGCTTCAAGGCAAGGACTCAGCACGATTGCGATTGTAAGCGGGATATTAGTTCCTTTTGTTATTATTTTTGGTTACTTTGTGTCGTTTGTGAATTTTCAGTTTAAAGATTATACCCTGCTATTCCCTGTGTTAGCAGACGGAGCTGCTCCATTATGGAAAGGTATTCCATATGTTGCCGGGGGATTGCTCGAGTTATTTATATTGATGATGCTCCTTCAGCATCAATTAACAAAGAAACCAGGATTCAGAAGTTTGATGTTAATGTCCCTCATCCTTGCAGGACTTACATTAGGACCTTTGATGGGCTCGATAGCAATATTCGGACCAGATGAAGCGGCTAACCAGCGATACCCTCCTTACGCTCAATGGAGAATAGTTAGAATGGGAGAATATGTAGAGCATGTCGATTTTCTTTCGATTTACCAATGGTTATCCGGAACATTCATTCGGGTGTCGCTTTCAATCTATCTCTTGGCAGAATTATGGAATATACAAAATCATAGATGGTTTCCCATGTTATTAGGAGCATTTTCCATGCTTATTGCCATTTTGTTACCAATTAGTGACATGACTTTTCTAGGACTGTTGGGCCGATTTTATTTTCCTTCATTCTGCATTTTTACAATAGGAACCTTGACCTTGTATGTCGTACGAATCATTTTTTCTAGACAGAGCAAAAGGAGAAACAGCTGATGATGAAACGATTCAGATCCAAGATGGCGACAGGAAAAAGGCCGTCAACTAATAATTCAGAGGCAACAGTTTCGCAACCTCTTAATGAACAATCACTGATCCAGCACTTTAAAATGTGTCAAGATGTAAAGCACCATGTTTACAAATTACAACCTAATGATGAACAATCGAGAATCCTTTTGGTCTTTTGTGAGGGTTTAAGTGACAACAAAACGTTCATTCATGAGACAGCGCTCCCCCATTTGACACGTTTTTATGAAAACTATGGTTTTCATCATCATGAGGAAATTGCAGAGTCGAGTCAATTAAAATTAGAATTCGTCACTCCTGAGGAGTGGGAGCAAACGGCCGAAACGGATATTTTTGAAGGCAAACTGCTGTTGTTTATCCCGACGCTACAAACTTTGTTTTCCCTCGATATTTCAAAAAAACCGTCACGAAATCCTGAAGAATCCAGTATTGAGGTCTCGGTAAAAGGTCCAAAAGATGGATTCGTAGAAGAACTGGGTGTCAATGTGGCGTTAATACGAAAACGCATTAAATCAACGAGCATGATATATGAAACAAAAAAAGTAGGCGTTCGCACTAAAACAACCGTTGCGATTCTTTACATGCGTGACATTGTTAACCTTAAGATCGTTCAAAATATAAAGAATAAATTGGATGAACTTCAAATTGACGGAGCATTCAGTGCTACTCAACTAGAAGAATTAATGAAACCGACAAAAGCATTGTTTCCTTTGATGGGCTATACAGGCAGACCAGACTTTACAGTGAACTGTATGTTAAATGGCCGTGTAGCGTTAATTGTGGATGGCACACCGGCTGCTTTAATCGCACCAGCTAATTTGTTCCTACTCGTGAAAACCCCCGAAGATATCCACCATACTGCACTAGCGGCTACGTTTGGTCAATTTCTTCGATTATTAGGGTTGTCTGTTTCCTTACTACTACCTGGTTTTTGGGTTGCCATACTTGCCTATCATCAAGATCAACTCCCCTATTATCTACTTGCAATGTTGGGGGTTAACCGATTGGGAATTCCATTTGATGTCATAGTGGAAATGTTTATTGCTCTTGTCTTTTTAGAAATCCTACGAGAAGCTGGTATCCGATTGCCTTCAGCTGTCGGCAGTACGGTAACGGTTGTAGGCGGACTTATACTGGGGGATGCGGCCATTCGAGCAGGTTTCTTATCCCCTGGTATCGTTGTCATTGGAGCGCTTACTCATGTGTTTGGTTCAACTTTATCTAGCCAGGCATTGGCTGGAACGATTAGCATTTTACGCTTCTTCCTTTTCACGCTTTCCGCTATGCTTGGCATCTACGGGTTCTTCCTTGGATTATTTATTGTACTCAGCCATCTAGCCTCATTGCGTTCATGCGACTTGCCTTACTTGGCACCGATCTCACCTCCATTTAAAGACTTTGCCAATGCACTACTTCGAGTGCCTTGGCGATGGAGAAAAACTCGGCCGGATATGTTGAATACGCAAGATCCTACAAGCCAAGGGGACAGGAAAAAATGAGGGGATATAAAAGTATTGTTGTCATTCTACTCCTCCTCACCCTTACTGGGTGCTGGAGTAGATACGAAGTGCAAAACATGAACTATGCAACGGCTGTTGGAATTGATTATCTCGATGGCCGATACATCATTTATGTGCAATTGCTCGATTTCACAACAGTGGCAAAGCTCGAGGTACAGCAAAAGGCGGAACAGCCCCCGGTTTGGGTGGGCAAAGGTGAGGGTTCCTCATTTACAGAAGCGGCAAATGATTTGTATAGTACATCACAACAGCGCTTAAACTTTGGACAAATTTCTGCCATTTTGTTTAGCGATAGACTACTAAAGGAAAACAAAGTCGGAGAAGTACTGGAATTAATCAACCGATATCGTGAAATAAGGTACTTATCATGGCTTTTCAGTACAAAAGAGTCTATTGAAGATATCCTTTTGGCAACACCGTTTTTTAGATTGTCACCAAAAGCATCGATTCTTCACAATCCCGAACAAAATTTCAGACAGCGTTCCATCCTTACTCCGATCCGCCTACAACAATTTATATTAGATTCAAACGAAAAGTCCAGAACTAGTTATATACCGGAAATATCGATACGTAAAGGTCAGTGGAAGGAAAGTAATAAACCAAAAGAGTTGCTTAAATATTCCGGTATACATGTTTATGATCAGGACAAATATTTTGGACGAATGGAACTCAAAGAATTATCAGGAATGCCCTGGCTAAGTAGCCACACGATTCGAGTGCCTATTGAACTGATTACCGAAGAGAAACTTGAAGCTGTCCTCGTTGCAGAAAAACCCGATTATAAAGTAACCCCGATTGTAAAAATGGACAAAGCGTTTTTTGATATTTCTGTGAGTGTGAAAGCCGGAATCAATGAATTACATACGGATCTTAGCGAACAGGAAATCTCACAAATGGCTCAAAATGAAATAGAGAAGCAAATTAGGAATACGTATCAAACTGCATTAAATAAGGGTATAGATATATACAACTTAGGTCAATCTTTATACCGCAAACATCCGCATCAATGGAAACGTATTGCTACAGGAAAACAGTATCTCGTTTTAAATCAAGATTCTCTGCACCACGTAAATGTCGAGGTGAACATCGTTTACTCTGGAAGATATAAATTAAATGACAATAGTTAATCACAAAGAGCACTTTGGCTTACTTATCAGCAAAAAACATTAATTATTAGAATGGTGGAAAAATTGATAAAAAATGCGGATGATGAGGAAGCAAGGGAAATTATGGGTGGGTGAAGCAACAGATGGGCTATTATGTTTTACAAATAGAAGGGATATTCCAGCAAGAAGGAATTGTTAAACCTGTCGGATTTACTCAAGAAGATGTAAATTTGGATGCCCCTAAATTATTAAGTAGACAAGCACAGTAATAGTGCTTGTCTATTTAGTAATGGTCTTTTTCCATTATTTGATTTGCGGAGTAAGCTCAATAAATGACTGGATACTTTTTAAATTCATTTTTACATTGCCTGCGTAATACGTTAATACGTTTATAACCTAGAATTCAATTACCCGTTTTACTGCTATTAAAAAAGAAAGCATCCTTATTCTTGAACCGCTCCAGTTAAGTAAAGAAATCACCATCAGTTTTCATTTTCCCAGTGAATCTTTTAAAAAAGCATTTAAGTATTCAACATTCGATATTTTTTTATTGCATTCAGTACTGTCAACACAAATAAGATTACCGATGGACTTGTAATAATCCGGATTATTAGATTTTTTCGCTTTTGTTACGGTGGAAAAATAGGCAACATCACCAAAACTATTACAGAAGGAACAAAGATTTTTCTTACTAGTTGGTGTAAATTCGCATTCAATGCCGACCATTTTTCCCTCTAGCTCATAAACTATAAATTTTTTATTATATCCTAGGTCATTCCAGCTTAAATAGGTCAACTGGTTAAGGTCTATATTTGATAAATCAGGTAGTTTAATTTTTTTATGTTTTGGAAACATCTTTTTCAATTGCTGCTGAGTGATTTCTGGAAAGGGTAACAAAAAGTCAGAAAGGTTTTGAATATACTGCTCGTATTCTTTATCAGTTTTCGGTCCTGCAAGAACAAGCATTTCTTTTTGTTCCAATGATGCATTTGGAAATAGATCCAAGATTTTGGCATTGGCCAAGTCAATCACAGCTGCCAAAACATTTTGAGGTACGTTCTTGTTGGTGCTATCTTTAATTAAAGCAATTTGTTTTTTTATAAAATTTAACTGTTCATTTTTAATAAATTTTCCATTCATCTCGTATAACTCCAATCATTTGCTGCAGAATCTCTACTTTTATGATAAACAATGCAGCAAACCACCAAAATGGAAAAGATGAGTTAGAAACGTTTTTTACATACGAACAAGCACTGCCAAAAGATTTTCAACAGTGCTGTTCTCCTACTTTTTATGTGAATAAACGATTTTTTTAATGGTTTCGGTTGAAAGGTAATATTCCTCAGCCAGTTGCTGGATACTGCTGCCACTTATAAAAGAACTTCTAATGGTGTCATTACGGCGATCAAGTAACCGTCTCCCACCACTTGAGGTTCCCCATTTCAGATGTTCCGTTTCCGGCTTGGGAATGTATAACGTTTCCCCTTGAACATATTTTTGGATTTCTAGAATTAGCTTTTCAGGTAAAACTTTGGTTGCATTAATATATTTCAATTTTGCTCGCTCCTTATTTTGATATTTAACAAATAAGGTGCAAAGCCAAAATATTAGAAAGCTTGTTTAGCGATAAAGATAAATGTTCGCCCCATGCAAAGTATCGCCTTTCCAATACTAGGCTTTGCATGAGTGTAAGAAGTACCAGATATTCTTAAGTGATTATCCAACTGTAAGCACCCCCTTTAAAATGAATTATAGAGAAATTTACTAATAGATGAAAGCGTCTTTTTATGATTTTTTTCATTCTTATTTTTTCAACACAAAATGGCCAGATTTACTCCAATGATTCATATCCCTTTAATAATTAATTAACGACAGTTTCTTTCTTAAGGAAATCGGCTGCCTAATTAACGTGATAGTTGTTTTTTATCAAGTTTCCCTAGAGGCGTGTATGGTAGATTCTCAACAATTTTGATCGTTTTGGGAAGTTGGAATCTAGCTACTCTTGGGCGCACTGAGAACCACTGGTTTCCTCTTCATCAGTTCATGAAGGGGATTCAATCGACTGGAACTCACTGGTTTCCTCTTCATCTCGGTTATGAAGGGGATTCAATCGACTGAGAACCACTGGTTTCCTCTTCATCAGTTCATGAAGGGGATTCAATCGACTGGAACTCACTGGTTTCCTCTTCATCAGTTCATGAAGGGGATTCAATCGACTGAGAACCACTGGTTTCCTCTTCATCACGGTCATGAAGGGGATTCAATCGACTGAGAACCACTGGTTTCCTCTTCATCGCGGTCATGAAGGGGATTCAATCGACTGAGACTTGCGGTTTTCCTCTTCATCGCGGTCAGGAAGGGGATTCAATCGACTGAGACTCGCTGGTTTCCTCTTCATCACGGTCATGAAGGGGATTCACTCTCGTGAGACTTGCGGTTTTCCTCTTCATCGCGGTCATGAAGGGGATTCACTCTCGTGTGACTTGCGGTTTTCCTCTTCATCGCGGGCATGAAGGGGATTCAATCGAGAGACTTGCGGTTTTCCTCTTCATCGCGGTCATGAAGGGGATTCAATCGACTGAGAACCACTGGTTTCCTCTTCATCGCGGTCATGAAGGGGATTCAATCGACTGAGACTTGCGGTTTTCCTCTTCATCGCGGTCATGAAGGGGATTCAATCGACTGAGAACCACTGGTTTCCTCTTCATCGCGGTCATGAAGGGGATTCACTCGACTGAGAACCGCTGTTTTCCTCTTCATCACGGCCATGAAGGGGATTCACTCTCGTGAGACTTGCGGTTTTCCTCTTCATCACGGTCATGAAGGGGATTCAATCGACTGAGACTTGCGGTTTTCCTCTTCATCGCGGTCATGAAGGGGATTCAATCGACCGAGACTTGCGGTTTTCCTCTTCATCGCGGTCATGAAGGGGATTCAATCGACTGGGAACCGCTGTTTTCCTCTTCATCGCAGTCATGAAGGGGATTCACTCTCCTGAAACTCGCTGTTTTCCTCTTCATCGAGGTTATGAAGAGGATTCACTCTCCTGGAACTCACTGTTTTCCTCTTCATCACAGTTATTAACTCTTAACAAGCACATAGTTTTGTTCCAAACTTATAAACTCTTATTCTTTTATTAAATACACTACTCCCTCTTCTCGCTCAACTTGAAATATTAGGTCATCCTCTACCTGTAAGACAGCTGCAGACTCAGAAAGGGTTTCTCCTGATAAAGTAATTCCATATCCGATATTGGCCGGATACCCATATATGTAGCACACTACTTTTCCATCCTTCATAAACACGATTTGGTTCATGCCTTCGTTCACGGTTTCCTGGATGCGGTCCCATTTATAGCCTACTGTTTCATAGATTGTATCCTTTGGTGTATATGGGCTGAAGGAGTAGACCTTGTCCCATTCGAATGGTGTAACCTCTTTTAGATTTATCGTTTCAACCGATTGCGGGATGGACACGATTTCTTCTTTAAGTAAATCCTCATTCTTCTCCCACAAGTCCTTTTTAACTATTAAAAATAGAATCCCTATGATTCCTAGAAGGACGATCGTCTTTTTGTACTTCATCAAACTTTCACCTCCACACATACTTCCACAAAAAAGGGCATTAATCCTGCAAGGATTAACACCCGAATCTACTCTAAATGTCTTTCAATTGTAAACCAGGCATACAAGCGAACGATGGGAACCAAAAGGGCAACTATTCCGACAAACAGAAGCCCTCCACCATCTAAAAATAGAATCATAGCTAACACGAATGCTAGAATCGCTTTAAGATTACCAGAGAATCCATTGATCGGTTCATTTCCAACAAATAGTGTTTTCCTGCCTTTTAATGTTCTTGAATAACAATGATCATGGTAAGTCGTGATATAGAAGAAATACGTTGCAATTACAAGTTTACTTTTATCTGTGATTTCTGCAGCACATTTTTCACAATAAATATTTGTCACCGTTGCATCCCCCCGGTAAATATATTACTTTGTTTACAGGAGTTTCCATAAAAAGGTTTCATTACATTTAACGTGGGTGGCCTAGTCTAGTTAATCGCTCATCTAGCATCTCTTTCCACTCATCTGCTAATTCTTCTACCGCCAAAATCTTGTTGATTCCTTCTATATCCCTTGGTCTTTTATAATAAATCTCATTTGCCTCAAGGATCGAGACTTGATTTGGATTTCGTACCTCTAATGAAATCGAAGAATCCTCTCGTACCATGCCTTCTTTTAAAACTCTCGCCAAGTAACCCGTAAAGCCCGTTTGGACCATCATCTTTAAAAGATGAGGATTGTTCGTTCTTTTTGTAATGGTGCTACACGGTATTCTCCCCTGGGTGATTTGAATAACAGCGTCACCGATTTGATAAATGTCTCCGATACAGACATCTTTTTCCTCCATATTCGTAAGGGTTACATTTTCCCCGAAAGTCGGAAGTGCAAACTGAACTAAAAATTCACTTTCCCATAATGAATAGTGCTCATATGGGTAAAAACATACAGCACGGTCAGGACCCCCATGATGCTTTAAATCGGCCACTCCATCTCCACTGAATCCGTCTTTTGTTAAAAAAGCTTCTTCTACTTTCTTTTTTCGGATTGCCGTTATGACTTCTTCGTTCTCTCCGTATGTCATTTTTTCGGGCAGTCCAATTGAAAAATTCTTAATTTCGATTGTCATCTCTCTATTCCCCTCACTAATAGTTTCACTTTATGGATTCCTCCATCAGCCGATTTCGTTGCCCTTTGTAAAACTCACTACTGTATTCAGTTAGAGTTCCCAGCTTTTCAGCAACAGCAAGTGCAAAATCAACATAAGCATGGCCTTGTGCGGTAATGATATGACCAGCTTTCACAACCGGCCCGTATCGGAAATTTACCTCTTCAAAACAACCAAGAAAATGGCGCTGCTTTTGGTGCAGAGTGACTGTATATGGTTTCCCTTCAAGTACTCCTGCTCTTGCTAACACATATGTACCACTGCAAATGGCTGCAGTTAGTTTGTTCTGTTCGTGTAGTGTTTTCGTTATGTCATATAGTTCCAACGTATCTTTGACATGGATCAAGTCTCCACCAGGGATGATGATCCCGTCGTACTCCGTCGGGTCCACTTGTTGATACATTAAATGCGGCACAAATTGAAGACCTGATTCTCCGGTTATCGTTTTGAGCGAGTCAGCAGCGGTTATTATCTGGTGCGTCCCTCTTAGCATTGCGGTCGATACGGTTATCTCAAATTCAGAAAACGAGTCATAAATGGCGAGTAATATTTTTTTCACAATAAAGCACCCCTTTTACCTAGAAGTTCTACAAGGTTGGAACATTTCCCTTCTAGGATTCTATTATTAAAAGAGGTACTAGTAGAACGTAAAATTATTACTCCATCCCCACTAGTCCTTTAAACATTTCGACGCCGATTTCAATGATTTCATCTCGGAAATCGTATTCGTAGGTATGGATTGATGGATATTTCTCACCATTTCCTATATAAAAATAAGCACCTTTTACAAGCTTTAGATAATGACCATAGTCTTCTGATGCACGGTATGGTGAGGTTAGCTCACGTAGTGGGTATTCTTTTACTGCCGCAACTTGTCGCACTTTATTTACCGATTCCTCATGATTAACGGTTTCCGGAAATTCATCCCTATACTCAAAGCTAACGTTAATGCCCTGCTCTTTCCCAAGTCGAGTCGCAAGATCCTCGATTCTTTGCTGAAGCGCATTAAGTTCCGCCTCTTTTTCCGCACGAATGGTTAACCGTAGAACACCATTATGGGCTGCAATCCCGTAATTCTCCGAACCAATATCTACTTGTATAATCGTGCATAGAACGAGTCCATCAAATTTTTCGGGTGAAGTTAACTCGGGTAGAGTCTCAATGATTTTAGCAATTGCAAAAGAAGGATTGACTCCATCTTCAGGCTGGCTAGCGTGGGCTGGTGAACCAACCATTTCAATGGACATCCCTTTTGAGGCACAGTGGGCTGTCCCATCAATCACATACACGGCCTTGAATTCGATGCCAGACATATTGTGGTAGCCGTAAATTTCATCGACTTTTTCTTCAATCATCATTTCAGCGCATTCAATGCCACCTTGTCCCGTTTCTTCTGCATGCTGGAAAAGGAAGATGATATTTCGATCCGCACCCTTTTGATCTACCTCAAGGGCAAATCCAGCTAAAGTAGCGGAATGACCGTCATGCCCACATTTATGGGAAACACCTGGATTGTTTGATTTCCATGGGAGGTCAATTGTTTCCGGAATTGGAAGGGCATCAAAATCCGCTCTAAATGCAATCGTGGGTTGATCCTCACCAACTGTATATTTCGCATAGAAATAGTTACCCTTGTCGATTATCTCGATGTTGGTTGTATGTTTTTGAAGAAAATTGATTAAATACTGTTTGGTCCATGCCTCTTGATAGGACAATTCAGGATTCATATGTAATTCATGGCGTAACTCAGTCGCCAACTCTAGATTTTTTTTATCCACTGTAATCTCTCCCATTGGTTTTCCACTTCTCAATAATATCTGTCCTGCATAGCCTCATTAGGGCGCCAACCGTTATTCATTTTCGCTATCCCGGAGTTTCTCTTTTTGTTCCTTACGGTAAAGAAGTCCTTCGTAAACGGATTGCTGAGGATTTTCCTCATCGTATACCCAATCGGTTGATAATGAGTTATACAAATTACCGTCATTAAATTTATGTCCCGTAAACTCAATAGGAATCTCCGCTCGAAATACGTCATAACCGCTACTCCCATCCACTTTTCTCATACTAAACGGATGTATATTCAAGAAGTCTACTAGAGCGTCCGTTATTTTTTCGGATATCTCTTTCATATTTTCTTCATTTAGATCTGTAATGACAAAATCAGTTGTTTCTAGATACCCGTTGAAATCCCGTAAGTTTGAATATTGGCCGTTCTCGATAAAAGCAAAATAATCATTTATTGCTTTCTCCTTATCGATTGAGATTCCAAAATGCTTCATATACAACTCTGGTGCATAATGAAGAAACGCCACATCCATATAATTACTATTCATTCCAACGACCGGTAATCCTCCTGCATCCCCTTGATAAAGGTAAGCATGAAATTGCAACTCAGGATTAGACTTTGGTGCTACTAGCAATACATCATATCCTTCATCATTTACACCGACCACTTCAATGAATTCAAATTCTTCTTTATAATCACGCTTTAAATCCCCTAACGTAAGCTCTACATTTTTCTTCCCACTTTTTGGTGCACAGGCTGCCAATATAAGGATACACATTAAAATGACAGCCCATCTCCCCTTCTTCAAATTAAACATCATCATTACTCCTTCAATTTATATGAAACTATTAATTTTGTATGTGGTAAATACTCAAAAGAAATATAACGCCCCATATGTTTCCTCTCAATTTTTGTTGATTCAAACCATTCACCGTTCACTTCCACCTCATTGGCCCAGTCTTTTCCTAGGTCATCTACATATTCAATGAATCCTTCTTCAGAAAGATAATCTCTTTGCATGACATGTGGGAAATCTTTTACAAACGGAACGCTCACATATCCTAAAAATACGGCAACGATTGCAAACGCAAATAGCGCCCCCGTTAACTTCATAAAACTCTTAAAATCCCAAGATTGCTTATTCTTAGATTTTAACTTTCGTTCACGAATTGTCTCACTACCAATAACAATTATAATCCAAGGTATGATAACAATGGCCAACAGAACAATCGCCAAACAAAAAATAAGCGTGAACCAATAAGACCACATTCTTTTTCACTCCCCCTGTCTATCCTTGATGAATAACGTTAATTCCATTCTACTGGAAATTGAGTATTGTATAAATAAAAAATCGACAAGCAAGACACTTGTCGATTACATTGTTTATGGTTTTAAGACAACCTTGATACAGTTGTCTTCCCTGTCGTTGAAAATTTTATATGCATGACTTGCTTCATCTAAAGAAACCTTGTGTGTGATGATATCAGTTGGATCGAATTCCTTGTTGACGATTTTTTTGTAGAGCTCTGGCATAAAGTGAACGACAGGAGCTTGTCCCATTTTTAGTGTGATGTTACGTGAGAAAAAAGCACCTAATGGGAACATATTATAATTCGCACCGTATACTCCAGTCAGCTGTACTGTACCGCCTTTTCGAACAGCCTTTGTCGAAATTTGAATGGGCCCAAGTGTTCCACCTTGTAGCTTCAGCTTTTGCTCGATTATTTCTAGAGGTGACTTTTTCCCGTCCATACCAACGCAATCAATCACGACATCGGCCCCACCACTCGTGATTTCCTTTAAATGTTCTCCCATATCATCATGCTTTGTAAAATCAAAGATCTCTACTTTATTTGTCGCTTTGGCATGTTCCATGCGGTAACCGATATAATCCACCGCGATGACACGTTTTGCCCCTTTCATCCATGCAAATTTTTGTGCCATTAAACCAACTGGTCCACATCCTAGAACAATGACCGTATCTCCCTCTTTGACTCCTGCGTTCACTACACTCCAATAGGCGGTTGGTAGAACATCACTTAAAAAGAGTAAAGCCTCGTCTTCTAATTCACAGTCTTCTGGAACTTTAAAAGGAGTAAAGTTCCCAAATGGAACTCGCAAGTATTCCGCCTGGCCACCTGGGTGGTCGCCAAATTTTTCCGAGTAGCCAAAATAGCCTCCTGAATCGTAATGGGGATTGGCATTATCACATTGACTTTCTAATTCGTGTTCACAGTAATAACACTTTCCACAGGCAACTGTAAATGGAACAACAACACGGTCGCCTTTCTTTACATGTGTTACATCTGGTCCTACCTCTTCGACAATCCCCATTGGCTCATGCCCTATTACATAACCGTCTGGCAAAGGAAAATTCCCTTGATATAGATGGAGATCGGATCCGCAAATGGCGGTTGATGTGATGCGGACAATGACGTCATCGCTTTTAATAATTTTGGGAGCTTCTACCTCTTTGACTTTTACTTTATATGGATTCTGATACGTAACAGCCTTCATTTACACACTCCATTCTCGATTGTTTACAGGTTATTTTTTTACATTGCGTGAGAAGTTATGCTAAAGGGCTTTTGGCATAAAAATCCTGCGTTCGTAAAAGCTAAAAAATGGTGAAATAAAATAATTGACATACTTGTATATACAGGTTAAACTGAAAACGTAATCAAAACCTGTATAGACAGGTTTTTGGATAAAAATATCCTTTAGTTTAAGGGGGAAAATACATGAGTAAGTACACAGATCCTGCAAAGGAACTGCTTGACCATATTGGTGGGAAAGAGAACGTTGCTGCTGTCACACATTGTGCAACTAGAATGCGCTTCGTTTTAAACGATCCAAAAAACGCAGATATAGAAAAAATTGAAGGAATTGGGCTAGTAAAGGGTACCTTTACACAAGCAGGGCAATTCCAGGTTATCATCGGAAATGAAGTTGCTTCATTTTATAATGAGTTCGTCAAACACGCGGGTGTTGAAGGAACGAGTAAGGAAGAGGCAAAGGTTGCGGCTAAGCAGAATATGAACTGGCTACAACGAATGATGGGTCACCTAGCTGACATTTTCACACCGCTTATTCCCGCCCTTGTAGTTGGGGGTCTGATTTTAGGTTTCCGAAATGTAATCGGTGAAATCGATTTAGTTGATAACGGTACAAAAACAATCGTTGAAACCTCTCAATTCTGGGCTGGTGTTCATGCATTCCTCTGGTTAATTGGTGAAGCTATCTTCCACTTCTTACCTGTCGGAATCACTTGGTCGATCACGCGTAAAATGGGAACCTCACAAATCCTTGGAATTGTGTTAGGGATTACCCTTGTATCTCCACAATTGCTGAATGCATATGCAGTGCCAAATGCTGAAGAAATTCCAGTTTGGGATTTTGGATTCACAACTATTGAAATGATTGGGTATCAAGCACAGGTTATTCCAGCTATACTAGCTGCGTTTGTACTTGTTTTCTTAGAGCGTTGGTTACGTAAGATTTCACCAAATGCGATCTCAATGATTATTGTTCCATTTTTTGCACTTGTTCCGACTGTCTTAATTGCTCATACTGTTCTTGGACCACTAGGTTGGACAATTGGTTCTTGGATTTCTGATGTTGTATACACAAGCTTAACCTCAGCCTTTGGTTGGTTATTCGCAGCAATCTTTGGATTTGCATATGCACCACTTGTTATCACTGGTTTACACCATATGACAAATGCGATCGACCTGCAATTGATGAGTGAGTTTAACGGAACAAACCTATGGCCAATGATTGCCTTATCTAATATTGCGCAAGGTTCTGCCGTACTTGCAATGATTTATATTAATCGTAAAAATGAAGAAGAAAAACAAGTTTCCATCCCAGCATGTATCTCTTGTTATCTCGGTGTAACAGAGCCTGCGATGTTTGGTATTAACTTAAAATACGGCTTCCCATTCCTTGCTGCGATGCTCGGCTCAATGGTAGCAGCCATCATCTCTGTAGGTAGTGGAGTTATGGCGAACTCAATAGGAGTTGGTGGAATACCTGGAATTTTATCCATCCAGGCTGGTGACTGGCTAATGTTTGCGATTGCGATGCTTGTAGCGATTGTCGTTCCATTTATTTTAACTGTCATCTTCGCAAAAGCTAATGTTGGCAAAATTTCATTTGGTAAAAAATAAAACGTGTGGGAGGGGAAATTACCCCTCCCTTTTTTCGCATTAACGCGGTAAAATGAGAATAATTAAATATTACCATCGATTGGGGATTCTTTCATGAATAACAAGTATCTAACAATCTATAGCGATTTAGTAGAAGAAATTAAAAATGGAAACATCAAAGCGAATAGTCTTTTACCTTCTGAAAATGAATTAAAGGAAGTATACAATACCTCTCGTGAAACGATTCGAAAGGCACTGAACCTGCTTTCACAAAATGGGTATATTCAAAAAATGAAGGGCAAAGGCTCTATCGTGATTGACGTGAATAAGTTTGATTTTCCGGTATCAGGGCTTGTGAGCTTCAAAGAGCTAGCCGAAAAAATGGGGCAAAGACCGATAACGCATGTGCATGAGTTGACGGTCGGTAAGCCGGATACATTCATTAAGCAACAGCTACAGCTCTCTAGTAAGGACCAGGTGTGGAAGATCATCCGCACAAGAGAAATGGGCGGCGAAAAAATTATTTTGGACAAGGATTTTATTTCACGAAAGTTTGTCCCCGAGCTTACGAAGGAGATTTGTGAAGAATCGATTTATGCCTATTTGGAAAATGAACTGAAGATTACCATCAGTTTTGCAAAGAAGGAAATTACGGTCGTGGAGCCAACAGATGAGGACCGAGAGCGACTAGATCTAGATGGCTTTCATAATGTCGTTGTTATCAAAAACTATGTGTATCTAGATAATGCGAGCCTATTTCAATACACAGAGTCTCGCCATCGCCCGGACAAATTCCGATTTGTCGATTTTGCAAGGCGGACGCATGTGTAGATTGTAGCTGGGGTTTATCTGAGGCAAGGTAAACTGAAACAAGGCGGTTGAGAACTTCTAAATGTCGTTTGCTGGTTCGGATATGGAGATTACTTGGAGAATGCTTGCTAGCTAATGCCGTTACCTGGTTCGGATATGGATATCTTTAGGAGATACCGTACTTATTTATGCCGTTATCTGGTTCAGAAATGGATATCTTTAGGAGATACCGTGCTTGTTTATGCTGTTAACTGGTTTGGATATGGATAACTTTAGGAGATACCGTGCTTGTTTATGCTGTTAACTGGTTTGGATATGGATATCTTTAGGAGATTGTGTGCTTGTTTATGCCGTTATCTGGTTTGGATATGGATAACTTTAGGAGACTGTGTACTTGTTTATGACGTTAACTAGTTTGAATATGGATATCTTTAGGAGATACCGTGCTTGTTTATGCCGTTAACTGGTTCGGATATGGATATCTTTAGGAGATACCGTGCTTGTTTATGCCGTTACCTTGTTTGGATATGGATATCTTTAGGAGATACCGTACTTGTTTATGCTGTTAACTGGTTTGGATATGGAGATTACTAGGAGAATGCTTGCTAGTTAATGCCGTTACCTGGTTTGGATATGGATATATTTAGGAGATACCGTGCTTATTTATACAGTTAACTGGTTCGGATATGGATATATTTAGGAGATACCGTGCTTGTTTATGCCGTTAACTGGTTCGGATATGGATATCTTTAGGAGATACCGTACTTGTTTATGCCGTTATCTGGTTCAGAAATGGATAACTTTAGGAGATACCGTACTTGTTTATGCCGTTAACTGGTTCGGATATGGATAACTTTAGGAGATTGTGTGCTTGTTTATGACGTTAACTGGTTCAGATATGGATATATTTAGGATAATGCATGCTAATTTATGCTGTTATCTGGTTCAGAAATGGATATTACTAGGAGAATGGGAACCTGATAAAGCCGTTAGTCGGTTTAAAATTTAATAATATAGGATAGCACTTTCCGCAAGGGGTCCAACTGGACCCCTTTTTCAGTTTTTCCCGCACAAAAACAGGATGGCCCTTTGAAGGATCATCCTGTTTTTTCGTAATTAGCGAACTGTTTTTAAAGCGCCGCTCCAAGATACAACTTGGTCTAGCATTAAGTTTACGTTGTCTAGGTGTAGGTCTTGTGGTTTGAACTCTGAACCATTTTCGAAATCTGTGAATAATGAAAGTGTTGGATGTGTACGAACGTCTGCGATCATTAATTCACCCATGATTCCACGTAGGTGTTCAGCAGCACGTGCACCACCAGTTGAACCGTAGCTTACGATACCAGCAGCTTTGTTGTTCCAAGCTTCACGAGCTAGGTCTAACGCATTTTTCAATGCACCAGTGATAGAGTGGTTATATTCTTGAACGATGAATACGAATCCATCAAGATTAGCTAATTTTTCATTCCAAGCAGCGATTCCAGGTGCATCAGCTTCACCTAAGAATGGTAATTTGAAGTCTGCGATATCTACGATTTCGTAGTTTGCATCTCCACGCTTATCAGCGATTTCCTTTACCCATGCTCCTACTTGAGGACTTACGCGTCCTTGACGAGTACTACCTAAAATAATACCAATGTTTAATTTTTCGTTTGACATTACTTGTTCCTCCTTTTGTTGATTACCAAAAAGTTTATCTAGTAAACCCATGATGTACTCTCCTTTTTATATATTAAAGGCTATTTTTGTAAAATACCTTTAATTTATTTATCTTCGAAGTATTTATCTTAACTTCAAGATAAATATTATATCAAATTGATTTTAAAGTCAACCCAAAGACATGTAAATAATTTGTTTATTTTTTTATGTAAAACAAAAAACGCTTATAACATGATAAGCGCTATTTTCTAATTCCTTATTCATCTAGGTTTTCTTCTTGTCGTTTTATTCTCAAATAGCGGATATATAGGATTGGGATGAGACCACAAACAAATATTATTCCCCCCATAATCAATCCATCCAGTATTCCAAACCCATTCGTAAAGTTAACAGCAATACCTATAATGACCGAAATGGCTGTTAAGATTAGTAGAGAGAGAACGGTCCCTTTTTTAGGCGATTTTTCACTACTTTCATGGTCTACACTGATATTCATTGAAAGATATACGGAAACAATGGTTGTGATCATAAATACAATCCATAAAGGATTTTGCCTCATCCCTTCCATCCCTTTTGTGAATAAATCATATCCCAATATCCCGAGAATCCCAATTGTTTGAATGATATACGCGGTTCGAACATTTTGTAAGTTTTTTAAAATTAAACGCTCATCCTTTATTTTTTTCATTTCATACCACTCTCCTTTTCGACCCAAAATATTTCATCCAATGTTTTATGAACGGCGTAACATATATCTAGACACAACTTTAAGGTTGGATTGTATTTTCCTTTTTCTATTAAACTAATTGTTTGTCGGGTAACTCCAATTTTCTCGGCCAATTGCTGCTGGGTTAAGTTTGCTTGTATTCGAGCAATCTTCACGTTATTTTCCAAATGATGTAATCCCTCCTTAAATTTATTGTAACATATATATTACATTATGCAATATATATGTTGCATACAAAAGAATAAAAAAGACCAAATCGAAATTTGATTTGATCCAAGTGATAGTTATCGAATCGGGTTGCCTGCACGTATTTTTTCTGGTATATGTCTTCTAATCGCAAATATAAGTTCACCAAGAAAATACAAGGCCACTGTTGGCCAGATCAAAGCCCAGAAACCTCCAACAGCCTCATACAAAGTGACAAGCCTTGGATGAACATACGCTAGGCACAAGAGAGAGAGCGCAATCCAGCAAATGGAATAGGAGAAGCAAATATGGCCTTGCAGTTGGAACTTATGGCCTGAGTAGTCCCACCATTTCCTTCCGAAAAACCACTCAAGCAGGAAGCCACTGCAATACTCCACTAGCGTTGGGATTAGAAAACAGAGAGTCAACACGACTGTCCAATGCATATCCTTTCCTATTAATAAAATAAGCAACAGAGGTGCGAACCCGTACATGGGCTTAAATGGCCCAAAGAAAAAGTTATCCTTAAAGAATACTCGTTTTCTTGTATAGTTATAAGTATTTTCCAAAAGCCAACCGAAAAATGAATAAATGGTAAAGAAGAAGACAATAGCCATCACACCTTCCCAAGAAAGGATAATTGGCATCTCAAAATCAAAACCACTTACTAAACCCTGAAACATTCGTATATCACCTCAAGGAAAATATTCCTAATTAGGATTTACACACTTAAATAAAAATATACAAGTGAAGTATCTGTCATTACCAAGATGTGTTATTTTTTCAAGGCTGTTTTCGCAAACTTTGTTGTTTTTTATAAAGTTGACTTCCGCTTCAGGTGGATGCTTACCGCGGGCGTGGCTTGAGCCTCCTCAACGAAATGTGGAGGCGGCTTGCACAGAAACGAGAAAATTGGCCGACTAAAGCGCCACGTCCTGTGGCGAAGTCGGCACTAGCACGTCGTGTGCGTCGGAGACTCCGACAAAGAGGCGTATTTGCCTCTGAAGGAGGAGTTGAAATTTCTCGGGTTTCTAGCCGCTGAAATTGGACTCGTCGCTGCTGCTCCTGCGGGGTCTCAAGTCTCACGCTTTTCCCGCTAGACATTGAATTTGCTTCATTGAAATAACCCACGCACGAAGAAAATGTGAATACATTTTCGAGGAGTCGCCACCTTACGCTCCAGTCAACTAGTTTTGCATTTTATATCAAAAAGCAACAGTCCTATAGAAAAGAGCCTTTTTCAAAAAAAAAACGCCCAGTTCAATTTAATAGAAACTGGGCACTCCTTTTATTGCGTACGTTAGCGTGACGCTTTTGGGGGTTGGCACACGTCACATTTACGTTGATGATTATTTTTAAACTTTGTAAATGTCTTTTCAAAATTATTTCCACATGCACATTTAAATAATAACTTTTGAGAAAAACCGTGGAATTCTGTCGAGAGCAGCTTGCTTTCCGAATTTTTCTCAACAAATTCGTTAATTTTGCCGATTGTCCATCGTTTATTCATTCTTAACACCTCATATATTAGATCGCTAGACGAAGTCTTTTCCAAGTACCCGTTCTACTTAGCCTCTAATTATAGCATGTGCTTTTTGACAATAAAATAGTTTGGAATTGAGAACCTTTCTTTTATATCTTCGAAATAGGAACTCAGCGTATCAGGAAATGGAAAAAGCATTCCTCATTACGAGAAATGCTCTATCCTTTGTATGTTTAGATTGTAAATGGTTTGTTAGGCTTCATAGTTAAATTGCCATTGGATGTTGTACTTGTCAGTCAGGCTTCCGTACATTTTGCTCCATGGTACTTCTTGCAGCTCCATCTGAACAGTACCGCCCTCTTTTAACTTTTCGAAGGCATCTTTCATTGCTGCCTCATCACTACTTATATATGCTAGGGTAAAATTGTTGCCCTCCCGATATTCCATTCCTGGAAAATTGTCAGAAAACATCAATTTGCTTCCAGCAATTTCTAAGTTCGTGTGCATGATCAAATCCTTTGTTCCTGGAGGCAATTCTTCTTCAGAGTGCACCGATCCAAAAGTCATAAAATTTGGTTCTTCTGTTCCAAACACTTTTGCGTAAAATTCAACAACCTCACGAGTATTACCATCAAACACTAAGTAGGGATTCAAAGCCATAATATCACTCCTATAATTGATTTGTATGTATGTCTAAATTTTAACATTTCAAAGCAACGATTGCAAACATATGTTCTAAAATTTTCTTATCTATTTATGACTTGTATGTTCTAGCTTTTCTACTATGCTATCTAAAACCAAATCTACATTAGCATAACCATTATATCGAACAAATATAACTTCTCTTCCTCTAGAAGCAAATACTTCTTTCATATACTCATCTTCACGAACAATCAGAAGGTCAAAGTCGGGATGCTTCGTTTCAACGTAATCTTCAACGGGATTTTCATGTCTATACCAATCTATTAAATCAAAAACTAGATTATCCGCCATGGCTGGAATAGTGAGTTGATAATAATTTGTAGAAATGCTTGGTGAATATTCACCGCTCAACCCTTTCCACACTTCCCCTGGAACTACCCCACTTTCATCTGTATCATATTGGACAGGTGCAAACGGACTCCATTTAGATGTGTAGCGATTGGCCCAATCGATATCATCGATAAAATATTTTTCACGAACTAAAGCAGGATTCTGCTCTATATCTGCTAACCTCACAATTGGTAAGTCTGTACTTTCTCCAGGCAATGTAATCGTTTTATGATTTAAGAGCTGTACAAATGGCATAATAGCTGTCAACCCAAGAAGCAAAGTAAAAAGAAATGTGATTGTCGAATGTAATCGTTGGTGTTTCTTCCAAGGTGCGTGATGATCAATCGGTTTCCCTTCAATCAAATCGTTTCTTAGTGCACGAATGGATAGTGCCGCTCGCAATGAAGTATAAGCTTGATATCCGATAAAGATGGATAGTATCGTTTGTTGAATAGCAATTCCTTCAACTAAAGTACGGATTGGTGTCCCATCAAAAAACCAAACAGCGGACACCATAGCAATCATGATGAGTAACGCGACAACAACCATACCTGCATTAAAGGCCAACTTTTTATCAAGTGCTTCTAGGGTATACGATTGCTCCGCAGGATCTGTATGTATTTCTGGAGCATTTCGCTCGACTGGTGAAGAAAACACATGAAAAAATTGATAGCCTGTCACATAGTCCCAACCACTTTCTGCATACATTTCGATCTGCTCAGGTCTCATTCTCTTTTTCATGGATACTTCAATTCTGTACTTCATTTTCTTCGGTTCAACCTTTTCAAAGTGAGCAAAATGAATCCCCATTTTTTTTAGATGTAAACCTTGTGACGCCATGTCAGCAAACCAACTCTCATGCTCACCGATGCTCCAATAGTCACTTGGACGTAATTTACGGACGACCTTATCCATTTTCATCACCTGCCTCTAAAATTTTCCCATCCTGAATTTGAGATTTTAATCGGCTGTACTCCACTCGTAATGCTTGTTCCCCTTCTGGTGTAATTTCATAGGTTTTTCGTCTTCCATCATCTTCTGCTAAGGAAATCAGGCCATCCTTCTGCATTCGTGAAAGGACTCCGTATAGAGTACCAGGGCCCATTTTCACCCTACCATTCGAAACTTCCGTAATGGCTTGCATCAGCTGATACCCATGATTAGGATGCATTAGCGCTAATAGAACATAGTACATCGCTTCCGTCATTGGCCCCCCATTATATGCCATTCCTTACACCCCTTCTTTCGGTGGGACACAGGGACAGGTCCCTTGTCCCAAATGGGATTAGGAATCTGTCACCACGTCCTACACTGGTATTATGTATCTCGATATTATGCGTTGCGATATATCGTATGACATAATAATAATTTAAAAAGTAATTAATGTAAACCATAAAAAAAGCGATTGCATTCATTTTGTTGCAATCGCACAAGTAATTAAGTATTTTTAGGTTTTGGTAAACAATCTTCTTCAGGCTTGATGTGAACTTGTTTCCAAGGCTCATTTCCGGCTTTTCGGAACTGGGCAATTTCAACATCCGTTCCATTCGTTAATGTAAAAAATAGAATACAATAATCCGCGCCATCCTTACCTTGGAAGCAAATCGTTTTCATGTATCCATTTCTCATAGTCGGGTACAAATGTTGAATCATTTTACACCATTCGCCATACTTAATTTCTACAACCGATTCTGCATCGTGGTCCCAGCCATGATATGGCGCACATAAAAAATCTTCTCCAGTTTTACTCATATCCGAAATTCGAAAGCCATCTTTTTCGTGTTCCAACTGGATAAAACCATACGAATAGCCAAAATACTCGACCATCAGATCTTCCCTCAACTCAATCGTTTCAATTTCATAAAAAAATCTGATTTCCCTTTTTCCATCTGGTACCTGACAAAGCTTTAGCAAACTCGTATGCCCAATTCCAGCAAACGAATCTACATATTTTTCATAGCTTAGTTTATCTTGATAAGCTTTGGACAAAAAATTATAGGCAATTGGAAATGGCAGCTGACCATTACCGATTGAACCGCAACTCCTTTTTCCTAAACTTGCTGCATCTCGTAAAATACTAAAATAGTTGATAAGAGTATCTTTAGGCGTCCTCGTTAATTCTGGAGGTAACTGGATTTGTTCATGTGTTTTATCATAATATGGATCGAAGAACTTCCAACTGCTAAATCTTAGATTTAAAGCTTTTGAGCAAGACGGCCGAAAATACTTTTGATGATAAGAAGTTATGTCCATTTGATTCCGTTTTTGCATATTTATCACCCTGGTTTCAGTTTATGGGCGAGTGTTGGAATGGGTGTATGAACTCTTTTTTCATAATCTTCATCTACGAAAATAGTACACAAAAGGACAGGTCCCATGTCCAAACTGGGACGAGGGACCTGTCCTTCGTGTACCACTTATACTCCACCATATCTTCTTTTTCGTTGTCGGTATTCTTGTAATGCTTGCAGGAATTCTTCTTCATCGAAATCAGGCCACAGCACATCAGTAAACCAGAATTCTGTATAAGCCAACTGCCAAAGGAGGAAATTACTCAGACGTTTTTCTCCGCCCGTGCGAATCAGAAGGTCTGGTTCTGGCAAATCTGCTGTATACAAGTATTGATTAAACTGCTGTTCATCTAACTCATCCAGGTTTAATTTCTCATCTTTCATATCCACGAGCATGGCTTTCATTGCATGAAGAAGCTCGTTTCTGCTTCCATAGTTGAGAGCAAAATTAAGCAGAAGTCCGTCATTATCTTTTGTGCGTTCAATTGCATACTCAATCGCTTCACGGGTATGGGACGGAAGATTCCCCATATCACCTATCGCCTCAATCCGTACATTGTTGGAAATAAGATCTGGTAGATAAAGATGGAGAAACTCCTTAGGTAGCCTCAAAATAAATTCTACCTCAGGCTTTGGGCGCTTCCAGTTCTCCGTGGAAAACGTATATAATGTCAAAACCTTCACATCAAATTTAACTGCTGCCTTTACGGTTTTTAAGACGGCAGAAATCCCTTCCTTATGGCCAGCCACTCTAGGCAAGCCCCGCTTCTGAGCCCATCGGCCATTGCCATCCATAATAATCGCAATATGTTCCGGAGTCTGACCTTCACCATAATCGAAGGATTCTTTCGGTTGTTTCTGATTAAAAAAAGGAATTCTCATTGCCATATTTTTAACTCCTTAATAATTAATATTTCCACTGGGACATAGGTACAGGTCCCTCTTCCCATTATTCGTCACTTCGGTATTCTAATATATCCCCCGGCTGACAATCCAAGGCTTTGCAAATCGCTTCTAATGTTGAAAAACGAACCGCTTTTGCCTTTCCATTTTTCAATATGGAGAGGTTAGCCATTGTTATTCCTACTCTTTCAGAAAGCTCAGTTACGCTCATTTTTCTTTTTGCTAGCATTACGTCAATGTTTATAATAATCGCCATTGTTATCACCTCAGACCGTTAAATCATTTTCTGTTTTTATATTGATCGCTTCTTGTAAAAGTTTTTTAAGTAGAGCCGCAAAGACTGCAACCACCATTGAAGCACCAACAATGACCAATCCAAGTAATGCAAGTCCTGGTGCGTCATCCCACTCCGCTATGATAAAGACGAATGGTAAAGCTAATGTATATAAACCACAAATCGTAATGGCACAAGTTCTGATTTTCTTTAAGGCTATTACTGAAAGATCTGAGAAAGCAATGTTTTTGTCGATATAATTTAATAGCTTAAATGCTTGATACAAGGCAACGTAAAATGGAATTGCCGAAACATACATTATTGTTAAAGTACCAAGTACTATATATCCTAACGTTGCTCCATTTGCTGCTTCTTTAAATGCGACACTTGCAATTTGTGGAAGCCCAAAAATACAGAGAGCCAAAACTGGAATTCCTATTATAATAACTGCCAACCTTAAAAAACGTGTTGAACTTAGTTTCATAACATACACCTCATTTATTTATTGTCAATTTAATTTAACATAGTTTTTATCGTTTTACAATAAAATATTATTGAAAATTATCTTATTTTTGTTGTTTAAGAGATTTTTTTGTTCCCTTAAGGCATAATAAAAAGCATTTCTGATGAATGAAATGCTTTAAATGTTCGGATACATTGTAAAGACGATCAGGAATTAATCATTCAATCCCTCACCATTTAGAATTTGCTCGATATATTTTTCAATCCTTGATTCTCGAGTTTTTGATTGTTTAGCTTTTGAAAAATAAAGGAGGTATGCTCTTTGTCTCCCAGGCGTCAAAGCTTCAAAGGCTGTTTTTAATACCGGCATTTCTTCGAATTTCGTTTGAAGCTCTTCTGGAACAGAGAAATCTGTTGTCTTTTTTAACTCGACTTCTTTCCCTGATTGCTCCACCTTTATTGCTTCCTGAATATAGGTTTTCAAGATGCTTTCCATTTCAATGATTTCCTGAACATTGGTAAACCTTATTTGGCGCTGAGCCTGAGAATTCTCTCCGGGTTTGACTAGAATACCATTGGGATCCTTTAACAAAGCACCTTTAAAAAACATCAGTGCACAGTATTCCTTAAAGTTTTGAATAATCACGATATTCCTATCCTGAAACGTATAACAAGGCAATCTCCACTTCAATTCTTCAGTCAAATCGCAGCCAAGATTGATCATTCTCAATTTCTCAAACTCTTCCTTCCACTTCTTTTCCTTATGTAAAAATTCATCAACCTTAGGATTCATTCTACCATTCGTCATCAAAGTACACCTTTCATTTATCAAATTTCGTTTGGTCATTGGTTCCTAATCCCAAATGGGACGAGGAACCTGTCCCTGTGTCCCAGGTCTATTTTATCATTCCCCAAAAATGCATGGCTGCTTTTGAGGTTGGCACATCTTTTAGTTTCATCATCACGGGTTCTAGACTAATATCAAAATTCCCGAACTCGTAAATCTGTAAATGCTGGTAAAATAATGATTTATAATTCATTCTTGGAATGATGGAGATTCCTAACCCACGATTGACAAGTGCGACAACCATGGGAATATCTTTGCATTCAACAACAATATTGGGTTGTACGTCATGGTCTTGAAATGCTTTTAAAATACTTTCATGAAAGGTGTGTCCTTCCATCGCACCTAGCATGATAAAAGGAAGGTGAGCAATTTCCTTAAAGGTAGGTTTTGCCGAGAGCTCACTTGTTAAGCTATTAGGAACAATGAGGATTGCAGGTTCTTTCTTCAGTGTTTTCATTTCAAATTGCTCCGTATGACTCGGTCTGAAAAGTAACGCAAGATCAATTTCTTTTTGTTTTAACTTTGCTAATAAACTTTCAGAGTCCCCTGAAAAAATAGTAAATTTGATTTGAGAAAACTGTTTTCTAAAGTCTTCAATGTAATCAATCAACATATTCGAACAGGCTGATGAGAATCCAATACGTACTGTTCCAGCGGCACCTTCTTCTATTTCATGAATCCTTCTTTTCACTTCTTCCATTTGACTTACTAATTGTTCAGCATATTGATATAACAGCTGGCCAGATTCGGTTAATTCCCATTTCTTACGATAGCGGTGAATTAATATAGTACCTAACTCTGTTTCTAACTTTTTTAGTAATTGACTTAACGGGGGTTGTGCAATGTTTAGTACCTCAGCCGCTTTCGAAATATTCCCTTGTTTTACGATTTCTCTATAATACTGTAGTTGTCGAATATCCATTTTTTTATACTCCGTTATATGTAATTATATATGATTTATGAATGAAATATATATTATTAATATATCATATCACATGATAATATTGAAGTTGGACTATTTTTAAGGAGGACTATATGAATCATATTAATGTGACCATAAAACGATTTAGTTTGTATATTATTGGCTTATTTTTCCTTGCACTTGGTGTTAGTTTTTCTATACAGGCAGACCTTGGTGTTTCACCAGTCTCGTCTTTAGCTTATGCATTTGCGCTTGCTTCAGGGTTATCAGTCGGAATGTATGACCATAGTAGCAAATGTTTTATTTATTATGATTCAAGTGGTACTAAGTAAACAATTCAACTTCAAAGAATCAATCGTTCAATTAGTCGTTGCTTTTTTATTTGGCTTCTTTATGGATTTATCCTTATTCCTTGTGCAACTCGTTCCAATGCCTGAGTCGATATTCATGCGATGGGCTTTTTTAATCATTAGTTTATTCGTAGTTGCAATAGGTTTACTTGGTTATTTCACTACGAAATTCCCACTTATGCCTTACGATCAATTAACGTTTGTAATCAGCGAAAAGTTTAAATTAAAAGTCGGTAAAGCTAAAATATCCAGTGACTTAATTAATGTTTGTGTGGCAGGTGTTGTCTGTGTAGTTACCATTCAATCATTAGGTGCAGTTGGGATTGGTACAGTAGTTGCTGCATATTTTATCGGAAAAATATTAGGATGGTTCATGAAGTATTTCCAACTACCCCTGTCTCAATGGATGAATAAAAACAAGGTCAATGAAGTAGTTGAAAAGAAAAGCACGAGTCTTTCGTCTTGATAGAAAGATTCGTGTTTTTTTGCGTTTCGGTAATATGATGTAACTTACATTCGACTAAGCATAGTGCTGATGGTATGATTACGGTCTAAGCTTACCTTCACTCTTGCTTTCCCCTCCAACTGAGGGAGCGATTATCGAATATATCTCACAAATAAAAAAAAGTGTCCTCAAGGACACTTTTAACAAATAATAATTCTCTCTTTATACATATCTCCAAATATACACTCCAACCGCAATTAATGAGAGCAGTATCACGATAGTATAGATAAGGGTTAAGTTGATGCTGTTTCGCTTTGTTTTTTCTCGGTAGTTTGCGTCCCCTTTTCCTGCTATTAACATGGTTCCAATTAATGCTGCGATTCCAAGGATAATGACGATAGTAAACGCCGTATTCACTTTACTGTTTCACCTCGATTATAAAGATGTCTCATTTTCGATCATTGCGTTTTTCGGGAGCTTTTCGCTTGTTTCTTGAACGATGATCACAGCTGCAATCACCATAATAATCCCAACATATTGCCACATTTGCAAAGTTTCTTGAAAGATAAAGAAGCCTATAATGGCTGCAACAACTGGTTCTATCGTTGCAATTATGGATGCCCGGCTTGACTCAATATACTGTAAGCCTTTTGTATATAGGATAAACGCCATCATCGATGATAGAAATCCTAATCCAATGATGTAAATCCAAGCTTTTAGATCCGTAAACAGATTCGCTACCGTCCATATACCGCTGAACGGTGTTACTGCAACAGCAGCAAAAATAAACGTATACACCGTGACAGTAAGTGAATCATATTTTTCAAGGGCAAACTTGCCAAAGATACTATAAAGCGCGTAAAAGAAACCGGATCCGATTCCCACCACTAGACCGAAGGGAGAGATTGTACCTGAAAAGTTTGGAAAGACCCCCACAACAAAGGCACAGCCGACAATAGTTACCACAAGGGCCAAGATCTTTCGAATGGTGAGTTTCTCTTTAAATAAAATTCTAGCAAATATCGTGACAAATGCTGGTGCTGTATATAGGAGAATCGCAGCAACAGAAATCGATGTTTCCTCAATCGCTACAAACATGCACCAGTTAAAAAAGACAATACTTATTATTCCTGTACCGATAAAATATTTACTGTCAGATAACTGAATCTTGAAGGCTATCGGATTTCTTAATAAAGCATATGTAATGAGAAAAATGGAAGCTGCGATTGCTCTCACAGTGACAACCTGTAGTGGCGTAAAGCCAATTGCGTACAGATTGCTTACAAATAAACCAATAATGCCCCATAAAGCCGCACCTGCTGCAATTGAAAGCCCCGCTGTCTTTTTGTTCATTAGCGTTTCCCCCGATGGACGTATTGCCCACATATTACCAGATTTTCTGATTATTGAAAAGAATCTACACCTTTAATCATAGCAAATATCTAAAGAAAAGGAACTCTAGAAATAGTCAATGCTTAGAATAAAAATAATCCTTATTTTCCCCTTTGTGGTTTTGCTTCAAACATAGCCATATCGGCATCTTGCACAAGGACATGTGCTGTAATGCCCTGCTGCACTCATCCCGATGTAATGGATGCCGGCAAATGGTGCAGGCTCTTTTAGCTTACCTTGAGTTAAAAAAAAACATATATCATGCACCATTTCAAAAGATTTGGGGCGATGCGGTCACCACCTTAATCTTAGGATGGTTTTATAGAGAAAATACATTCTACAAAACACCATGAAATCTCCAACCAAAATCCAAAAAAGGCTCTTAAATCCCACTCCCATGCAATTTCATTGCATAAAATACTTGTACGCCAATTTTGCAAAGGAGAGATTACGTGGGAGACAAAAGTACATCAAACTCTTCGAATGACCATTCTCATTGTTTTGAACCATTCATTAGCCCTAACCCCATAACTTCATTTAATCCGATTCAACGCTTTCCTCAGATAGATAAAACAGCTTTTGTGAGTCAATTTTCCAGTGTCATAGGTGATGTTTCTATTCGAAACAATGTTTATGTAGCACCTAATGTCAGTATACGTGCGGATGAGGGAACTCCGTTTTATATAGGTAGTCATACAAATATTCAGGATGGAGTCATTTTACACGGCTTATTAAATAGAAAGATTTCGGTTGGAAGTAAAAGGTATTCTATCTTCATTGGTAATGAGGTGTCCATTGCTCATGGGGCTCTTGTCCATGGTCCTTGTTTTATTGGAGACAAAGTATTTGTTGGTTTTAATGCCATTGTTTATAATGCAATTGTTGGAAGAGGCTCATTTATTTCATATAATGCAGTAATAACAAACGGTGTTCGAATACCACCTAATAGGTTCGTCCCACCAGGTGCGAATATTGATTCTCAAGTTAAAGCGAACCAACTTTCACCGGTGCCAGAAGATAGTAAGGAATTTGCACGTGAAGTCCAACGGGTCAATCAGGAATTCCCCGCATCTTATCATTTATTATTTGGAAAAAACCGTTGCTCCTGTGGAATGGCATATGACTAGCTATATATTAACCCTGACATAACTAGCTTCAGATAGTGAGAAAGGTGAATTTGAGGATGTTCAAATTCACCTTTCTCTTTTATTCGTGTAAAATCTTCTATTACCCTAGTTGTTGGAAGTGCAATTTTTTATGGTAACTTATTTTATCAGAACTATTCCTTCGTTTTATTTCCGATATGGCTTTTGTCCTAATCTATTCAATTTTAGCCATTCTTCACCTTTGTAGCACTGCCTCTGACAATGAGCTTTGTGTGAATGGTTATTTTTTTACAGACTTCACGCTTGGTTGCAAGTTGCTCAAGCAGTAAGTCGACCGCGGATTCGCCCATAATTTCCGTGTACAATTTTACGGTTGTAAGCGGTGGCATCATGTATTGTGCAGAGGACACATCGTTAAAGCCGACGATGCTTAGGTCCTCCGGTATTTTAACACCTAGTTCATAAGCTGCCTTGTAGCAACCGACTGCAATGGAATCATTAGCCACAAACACCGCGGTTGGTTTTTCGTTCTGACTGAGCATTTCCTTAAGGATTTGATAGCCATCCTTTGGATTATAGCCGCCAATTTTGACGAAATCTTCATTAAAAATTCCTTTTTCCTTTAGATAGCATTCAAAGACATCCTGTCGTAAGTCCTTGAACCGATTCCCATACATATCTGTTTCAACGCCACCGATAAATCCTATTTTTTTGTGTCCTAGTTCAACCAGATAATTAAGCGCCGTTTTCGTCGCAGAGGTAAAATCGATGACTACCGCATCAAAACTATCCTTATCTGGATTTGAATCCACAAACACCGATGGCTTATCAAAACTTTTAATCAACTCAATATCTGCTTTTTTAAAGGTTCCAAGGCAGATAATCCCGTCCAATTTTGAAATACTTCGCTTTGTATCGTCCTTTGTAATTCTGAAAAATTCCATTCCCATGCTTTCAAGCTTCTTTTCTAATGCAACCCGAATCGAAAGGTAATAGGTGTCGACCAATTCCTCTTCAAGTGAATAGGAATAGTAAAGCCCCACTACCCCTTTCTTTTTCGTTTTTTTCTTTTTCGGGGTAACGACATAATTTAGTTCCTCTGCCGCTTCGAAAATTCGCTTTCTAGTCTCTGGTGCAACGTTTAACGTTTCATCATAGTTTAACACCCGAGAGACCGTTGCCATGGAAACCTGCGCTAAATCTGCTATATCTTTAATTGTCGCCATATATCATACCCACTTTGTCTTAATACTTCTATTGTAATACATAAAATTCCAATTTCACACTGCTTCTTTGTAGCTTTTTTTCCTTATGAATTTCAGCTTTGTTTCGGAAATGATGATCGCTACAAGGATAATGATGGCTCCGATGATCATTCTTGTGGTTAACACTTCACTTAGAATGATAACGGAGAATACCATGCCCCAGAATGCTTCTGTTGATAAAATGATGGCCGCATTTGTTTCGGTTGTGAATTTCTGTGCGACTGTTTGCAATAAAAACGCGATTGTTGTGGAGAATATCCCTAAGTACAGAACCGCCGATACTCCTTCAAAACTAGCCGAAAAATTCATTTCTCCTTTGAAAAGGACGACGATGAATCCCAAAACCGTGGCAGCCGCCATTTGAATAACCGTTAATAGCACTGGATCTTCATCCTTCACAAACTGTGCCGTATAGAAAATATGGAATGCGAATGCAACCGCACATAATAGAGTTAAGAAGTCTCCAAAGTTGATGCCTCCTGAGAGCTGAAGTGATAACACCCCTATACCTGTTATCGCAAGCACTGCGCCTAAGAGCTCAAACTTATCCATTTTTCGTTTAAAGATAAAGAATGCAATAATCGGAACAATGACCACATTTACCGCCGTCAAAAAGGCATTTTTCGATGGTGTGGTATAGACTAACCCGACTGTTTGTAGAGCAAATGCTAAATATAGAAAGATTCCAATAATCGAACCCTTGATTAACGTACTCTTTTTGATATGTTTTAGTTTCTTAAAAAAGACAAGACTTAACAATAGAACACCAATTAGGAAACGGATGGCTAGAATTTGATAAGGTGTATAATGTTCCAGCGACACCGCGCTCGCCACAAACCCGCTTCCCCAAATGATGGCTACGATCGTAAGACCTATTTCCCCAAAATATTTCCGCATGTAAACCTCCACCTATTGGGACGAAGGGACAGGTCCCTCGTCCCATTTTTTTAGATTCGTGGGACAGGGGACCTGTCCCCGTGTCCCATTAATTGAAGAAAGACGCTTGATGTCCATGTGAAGGAGGTATCGACGAGCCCTGTTCCGTGATGAGGGTCGAAGTTTTCTGCCATTCCGCCGACAAGTGTTAAATCTAAGTATTTCTCTCTAATTCTTTCTCCAATTTCACTGTAGCCAAAACTTTTTAATGAATCAATAAAAAGATAGGTGACTGGTGCCCAAATTGGTCCGAGCCAGTAGCCATTTTCCTTATAAAATGGACTTGATGGCATTTCTGTGGCAAATCCATATTTCGTTTCAAAGTTCTCCGTAAGGTCATTCACAAGCTGATCCATTACCTTTTTATCAAGACGATAGCCAATTAATACAGGTAATCGGAGAATCAAGCTTGAGCGAATGTCGATCCTTTCAGCATCTTTACCAACGCGGCCAAAGAATCCATTTTCGTCGTACAATCTTTCCATTAATAAAGCAAACATTGAATCTGCTCTTTCTGTAAATTGCTTTGCTTCTTCCTGCTCTCCAAGCATGCCTGCAAATTTCGTTAAAATATCATATGTTCTGATTAAAAAGCAAGCAAGGTCTGGTGCTTCAACCGGCATTCCACGATGAAATAATGACGCATTGTCCCAGCCGGAATCATTGCCGTGCTTATAATGTGGAAGTCGACCTTCATATGTTCGATATAGGTCAAAATACTTCATAACTTTTTTTGTAGATTCATAAACCTCTCTTAAGCGGTTTTCATCTTTAAAATAATCATTTTCTTCCATGAGTTTTTCATAAACATATGCAAAGATTGGTGGCTTAATACAGTTATAGGATACAAATTTATCATTCACAAAATCAGGGTATGCCCCAGATTCATCCTGTGTATCGATAAAGATTTTTAGTTGGGCATACGCTAGTTCAGGATACTTAGCACCTAGATTTAGCGCATTGAAACAATTGTCCCAGGACCAAATATTGTACATCCACAACTTTGACATATACATGGTATAATCTTTTAATTGGCCATCTGGGTGAACGACACTTGACCAAGTGATATACGCAGCACGGTCGATAGAAGCTTGATAGACTTCATTTTTCTCCGTTATATTTCCGAGCCACTCTTGATAGAGTTTCTCGACCTTTTCTTTCCCCGCTTCAAAGCTTGCATATTCCTTTGGTTTAAAAACAGTACGATAGCTCTCAATCACAAAATGGCCATTACGCATGCGAATGTCGATAAAATCATTTCCGATAACATTCCATGGTGCTTCAACTGACATTTCTCCAGTGAGCTTGCTGATCATCAGCTTTAGTTCCTTCGGATAGATATGGTATTCATACATGCCATCCTCATATTCATGCAAGGTATCGTATTTCACTTTGCTTGCCTGCAATCGTACTTCTACTCCACTAACTTTCATATGGAGCTCATCCTCTTCAGGAATGATGATTTCCGCATATTTCTCCAAGTCATCTATTAGATGAAAACGCAAGGACGTTTCTGTTGCTAGAATCTCAAATTCTTTTTCAACACCATCCTGCAAAAGATCGAATTTAAAAAGTTTTGAAGGGGCGTCATCCCCACCATGAACATCGCGTATATAAATTTCTTTAGAATCCTTTTCCTGTGACACGCAAAAATAAGAACCAAATCTAGAAAAAGGAATTTCTCTAATATCTAAATTCATCTATCATTCTCCTTTATGGAAGAAGCAGGGTTTCCCCTGCTCTCTTAACGTGCTGTGAAAAATTTACTTTCTTCTACTAGGCTATCCTTTTCAATCTTTCTTATTTCAAATTGAAGGCGGAAGTCCTCAATCACTGTTCGATATGGAGGTAACTGCTCTTCACCACAGCTATTGCTTCCAACACCACTTTGCTTATAATCAATGGTCAACACATTGAATGGTGACTTCTTGATATTCCCGCGGTGTTTCGCCTCTTCAAGTGCACTAGTTTCATAATCATGAATCGTAAAGTCATACTCTTCTTTAAAATTAATCAGGTACTTGTGGTCACCTTTTGCCAGAGCTAGGAAAGAGGTATCACATCTTGATCCATTCTCCTGTGGATACACATAATCAGTGTGCATATCTTCTACAGTCTTGTTGTAAAGGCCAATTGGTTGACTACGTTTCGTATCCTGATAGGATTCAGAATCCCCACGTCCATACCAAGTAACCTCGCTGTAATCTTGGTTAAGATGCATGGTTACACCGATTCGTGGCAGCATTTCTGGAATTTCTATGCCGCGTAGAACTTTTTCACCTTTTAAGTCAACATTTAGCACACCATTTTTCGTGATACGGTAATTGTATGTTAAATGGAAACCCCATGCTTGGTTTACAGTTGATACGTACTTCGTGATGACGACGTCCACATGGTCTTCAGACACCTCATAAGTGACTTCGCCGAGCTGTTCTTTTGTGTTTTTAAGGAAGTACTTGTTAATCCACTCATCCTTTTTGTACATATCATTGTCAATAATCGCTCTCCAAAGTGTTACCTCAGGACCTTTATTAATAATCTCTTCCCCTTCAGATTCAAAGGATTCAAGTGTGCCATACACATTTGAGAAAACAGCCTTGAACATATCATTTTCGATTTTAAGCTGAGCTGCTTCGTCTTCAATGGCAAAATCAGACCCGATTGAAGCGACAGTTATTACACCTTTTTCAAGTTTCGTAGATTCTAGTAAAAAACTTTCCTTTGTAATCTCGTGTCCTTTTTCTGCATAGAGCGTATCTTCCGCCTCTCGATAGCTTAGGTAGATACGAACATCGTCATATTGAGCAGCTTTTGCAACATCGATTGGCAACGTAATTTCTGCTACTTCATGAGCCTGGATACTCGGTAGCTTGATTTCTTTTTCCTCGATAAGTGTGCCGAAGGATTTCACTTCAACATGAAGTACGATTCCACTAATGTTTTTAAAATCGTATAGATTCTTCACACGGATTTTGCCTTCTGTTAAGTTAACTTCCTCCGTCACGATTGGCTCGATGACCTTTTTATATTCAATTAGTCCTGGTGATGGCGTTCTGTCTGGGTAGACAAGTCCGTCAATACAGAAGTTTCCGTTTGTCGGGAAGTCACCGTAATCGCCGCCATATAAATAGTAAGTTTCACCATTTTCATTCGTCGTTTCGATTCCATGGTCACACCATTCCCAAATAAATCCACCTTGTAATCGAGGATACTTTCGCATTAACTGTTGGTACTCTGTTAATCCACCAGGGCCATTCCCCATTGCATGTCCATACTCACATAATATATGAGGCTTCTTACCTTCTGCATTTTTACCGATTTCTTCGAGTGGTTTTAAGCGAGTATACATAGTTGTGTAAACATCACTATAAGCTGCAACTCTGTCACCCTCATAATGGACGAGTCTAGTAGGATCGATTGCCTTGATTGCGTTGTACATCGCTGTGAAGTTGCGTCCAGCCCCTGACTCATTTCCTAATGACCACATCACAATACTTGGGTGGTTGCGGTCTCTTTTTACCATGCGAACTGCACGGCCTACATATTGTTTTTGCCATAATTCATTATCGGAAATCCAGTTGTAATTACCCGTGTTTTCGAAGCCATGGCACTCAAGGTCCGCTTCATCTATTACGTATAATCCGTACTCATCACATAAATCATAAAATACATCATTATTTGGATAGTGCGCTGAACGAACAGCATTAATATTATACTGCTTCATCATTTTAATATCCTGAAGCATATCCTCATAACTTACCGTTCTACCTGTCTTCGGATGTGAATCATGACGGTTCACTCCGTTAAAGAAAATGCGCTTTCCATTGACACGAATTTCATTGTCGATGACCTCAATTGAACGGAAACCAATGCGAAGCGGCACAATTTCCTTATGACCGTTCGGTAAACAATATTCAAAAACGAGATGATAAAGATTAGGCTCCTCTGCATTCCATAAATGCGGCTTTTCTATTAATCTACTAATCTCGAATTTTCCATCAGCCACTTCGATGTCAAACTGATCCACTTTCTCATTTTGGTGATAAAGTGTGGCAAATAAACCTTTTACATTACTTGTTAAAAATTCTCCACCGATTTTTAAGGTGAAATTTTCATAGTTTTCATCAGGCAGTGTTTCCACAATAACATCCTGAAGCGTATTTTTGTTAATTTTAAAAAGCTCTACACTTCTAAAAATTCCTGACAGCCACCACATGTCCTGGTCTTCTAAATATGTGCCGTCAGAGAACTGAAAGACTCTTACCGTTAAGCGGTTGGTTCCTTGTTTCACATACTCCGTAATGTCAAATTCAGACGGTACTCTGGAAACCTTGCTGTAACCGACATGCTGTCCGTTCACATATAAGTCAAATGCAGAGTCAACCCCATTGAATTTTAAAATAAGTGCTTCGTCGTCTGCTAAATCTGAAACCATTAACTCCCTAAAATAGATCCCAGTAGGGTTTTGCTGTGGTACAAATGGTGGGTTGATAGCAAATGGGTATAAAACATCTGTATAATGCATGTTTCCGTAACCCTTGATTTGCCAACTGGATGGTACTTCAATATCATCTAAACCTTCGATAGCAAAGTCCTCTGCCTCGAACCCCTTTGGTGAAAGTTCCGGCGCATCAACAAATAAAAACTTCCACACGCCATCAAGTAATGTATAGCCAATACTATTTTCTTTGTTGAATGTTTTTGCGTTCTCTTTCGTTTCATATCTATAAAAATCCGTATGTGCAGGGAGTCTGTTAATCCCCGTCAGATGGATATTCTCCCATCTTTTCATCTCTCGTCGCATTTTATCTTCCTCCGCATAACTCTATGTTGATCTTACTTAATTGATCCGCTGATTCCCTCGACAATATACTTTTGGGCAAATAGGAACACGAGAACTGGTGGAATAATCATGACTAACGTGATAGACATAATTGGTAGAATTTGAAGGTCATGAATTCCTTTAAATGCCGCAAGCCCTAGTGCTAATGTATATTTTGATTGATCCTGAAGGTAAATTAATGGACCTAAGTAGTCGTTCCATACTAATAAAATATTTAATACGGCGATTAGGATAAGTGGTGCTTTCATAATCGGTAAGAATATTTTAAAGAAAATCTGGAATTCGTTTGCACCATCAATTCTCGCTGCATTTTCAAGATCCTTCGGTATGTTCATTAGGAATTGTCTTAATAAAAAGATGTAATACGCTGATCCAAAAAACGCTGGGACAATTAATGGTTTTAAGGTGTTAATCCACCCAAATAAATTGAATTCCATGTATAACGGAATCATCGTTACATCCCATGGAATCATCATCGTCGCTAGCAACAAGATGAAAAGTCCATTCTTATATTTGAAGTCGTATCTTGCAAATCCGTAGGCTACTAGAGAGCAAGAAATTAATTGACCTAGCGTAGTCATTACAGTGACGATGACTGAGTTTTTTAAATAGGTTCCAAACGGTTGACTGTTCCATGCATCAATAAAGTTTCCCCACTGTGGTACTTCCGGGAAAATCTTTGGCGGGAAGCTAAACACTTCTGCCTCTGTTTTTAACGCAGAAAGGATTACCCACACAAATGGTAATAAGAAGTAAAGTGAAAATAACGCAAGAAGGCTGTACATTATGATTTTATATTTCTTTGACATCTTCATTTTTTCTTCTTCCCTTCTTTTTTCACTTCATTTTCGTAAAATACCCATGTAGATGATGATTTAAAGATTAACATCGTTAAGATTAAGATGACGATGAACATAAACCATGCGTTTGCACTTGCATATCCTAGTTCATGGTGTTTGAAGGCGTTGTTATACACGTATAGTCCATAGAAATATGTTGATTTTAACGGACCTCCACCAGTTAAAAGTAAGACTAGCGCCAATTGTTGTAGTGCAGCGATTACCGATGTAATCACATTGAATAAAATAGTTGGTGTGATACTTGGGATCGTGATACTGAAAAACTGACGAAACGGACCCGCACCATCAATTGCTGCTGCTTCATATAATTCTGGCGGGATTCCTTTAATGTCTGTATAAAAAATAAGCATCATTGTTCCGACACCCCAGGCACTGGCGATGACGATTGTCAAGATAGCCCATTTCGGATCGACTAGCCATTTTGGGCCTTCAATGCCTATTAATGAAAGCAAGTAGTTTAAAATTCCATATTCAGAGTTGAATATCCAGCCCCAAATAATTGAAATCGCAACTCCAGATACAACCGCAGGTAAATAGAAAATGGTGCGGAAAATTTTCATTCCTTTTAATGGTTGAGTAATGAGGAGTGCTAAGGTTAGGGCAATAACTAAGTTCAATGGCACAAAAATCGCGGCAAATTTAAATGTAATGACTAAAGATTTATAGAATTGTGGATCGTCCGTGAACATCGTTTTATAGTTGTCGATTCCCACAAAGCTTGGTGCACTTGTAATTGGCCAATCAAAAAAGCTCATGATTAATGAGAAAGCTAATGGACCAAGGGTGAACACCAAAAATCCAATTATCCAAGGTGAGATAAATAAATAGGGTACTTTCCTACTTACTAGCTGATAGCTATTCGCTTTCTTTGTTTTATTTGACATAAGATGACCCCTTATTCAGATTAGAAAATAGGGTAAAGCACTGTAAAAGCGCTTTACCACGTTAAGTTTTTTACTGAGCAGCGTCCTTTAATGCTTTTTCAGGATCTACCATTGTGCTTGGGTTAAAGATCGATTCGAACACATAGTTTAAATTGTCAGATACCTGGCTCCAGTCCTCCACGATGAATGAAGCAGGAGTGTAACCTTCACTCTTTTCAAGCATTGAATAGAACACACTCTTAATTTCGTCTTGCTCAAGCTTTTCGCTTTCAACTACAGATTTTAGAACTGGTAGTTCGAAATCGATTCTAGCTTTGTTAGCTTCCTCACCAGTCCAGAATTTAATGAACTCAAACGCTTCTTCTTTGTGCTTAGAATTCTTAGAGATAGAAATCCCTGAAGAACTTAAGATACTAACACTTTGTCCTTTTTCAAACTTAGGTAATTCAACAACACCATAGTCAATTCCAGCCTCAGTTAACGGGTGAAGCCCCCATGCACCATAGACAAACATGGCAACTTTACCAGATTTCATTTCTGTAGCTCCAGAACCCTCAGTTGAGATGGCATAGCCTTCCTTCAACATATTTTGGAACATGTCAAACACTTCAACTGATTCTTTTGAGTCAAGATTTCCTTTTAAGTTTCCTTCTTCATCAACATAAGCTGCGTTGTTACCCCATAGGAACATTTCGAAATCATAAGGGTCAGGCTTTCCAGAGAAAGCAAATCCAGTTACCTTTGATTCTTTGTTTGTTACTTTCTTAGCCGTTTCTTCAAGATCTTTCCAAGTCCAGTCTGCTTGCGGATATTCAACACCTGCTTCGTCAAATAGTGCTTTGTTGTAATAAACAACATGTGTTGTGTATCCAACTGGTAATCCTAGGATTTGGTCATCCGCTGAGTTATAGTTCCAAAGAGTTTCATAGAAATTGTCTTTGTATTCAGCGCCTTCTTTTTCAATGTAAGAATCAAGCGGCTCTAATGCATCCTTGTATTGTGGGTAGTTCCACATATACATAATATCCGGAGCATCCTTCGCACCCATTCCAGCTGTAATCTTTGTATCATACTCACTTCCGTAAGCCTCTAAAACAACTTCAATATTTTCGTGAGTTTCATTGAATTTGTCGATCATATCTTGCTGTAAGCCCACATCATCCCCAACATCCCATGTAGCAAATCGAAGTTTCACCTTTCCATCTTCCGTCGTGTCACCACTGCTTTCCCCAGAAGATGAGCTACAACCTGCTAAAAGCAATATTGTTGCAATGAATAAAAAGAAAATAGATTTGAATTTTACTAGTTTCATAATTGCCCTCCTTTTTATTTGACACCTTCATTATATTTTGAATTTTACTAAATGTAAACGGTTTTATTAATAATTTTACTAAAAACTATTTTCCGTTAGATATGTATCACTTATAGTGTTGGTAAGGTTTAACAGTTTTTTTGCTAGTTTAGTAAACAGAGAGAAAAAGACTTTTTCATTAGTAAAGTGAGCTTATCGGATTAGTTAGTTTTAGTAAAAAAAACGGGTCACAGGGACAGGTCCCTTGTCCCATTTGGGGGTATGGATACGAAGGCAGGTTCTTGCATTAGATGTGTGGACATGCTTCTGCTCCTAGGGCGTGGAGAATTGAGTTTTGCTGTATTATGAAGGACTTTTCATATGGGATTTTCGCTCCAAATGATTTTCATCGGGCTTATGAAGAACTTTTCGAACGAGTTTTTCACCCTAAATGGTCTTCATCGGGCTTATGAAGGTCTTTTCAAACGAATTTTTCACTCCAAATGATCTTCATCGGGCTTATGAAGAACTTTTCGAATGAGGTTTTTGCTCCAAATGGTCTTCATCGGGCTTATGAAGGACTTTTCAAACGAATTTTTCACTCCAAATGGTCTTCATCGAGCTTATGAAGAACTTTTCGAATGAGTTTTTCGATTCAAATGGTCTTCATGCTTACAAAACAATTAATCTCATCAATAGTAAAAAGCCGATTCCCCACATATGGGAAATCGGCTCATTTATTTTTTGGGCCCATAAAACAGGCACCTCTAGATCGGACTAATCGTAAATTCAAATTCCATGTCTTCGTTTGGATTTAGCAGGTATTCTGGGTAAACAGGTGCTCCCCAGCTGTCATCTCCTCCAACGCCCATTTGTTTGCATGCTACCGTTACAACTGTGTAATGAACATTTGGCAGTTCATAATGATGGGCAGCATTTTCTAGTTCAAACGCCGTGTAAGGTGAGAAATTACATTCTACTGGACGGGAAGTAGATGCAATTTTAATTCCTTTTCCTTCACGGTTGGTTAGGTTTACCCAACGTACTCCCGTGCGATTGCCAGACTCTTGCGGTTTTACATATCCAGACAAGTTGTCTGCAACTGTATTTTTAAATACCCCGAGCCTTGCGCCAGTTGAGCGGTCTGAATAATTTTCTTCTGGCCCCATCGCGTACCACTCTAATTGGTCATAATCAGCAGAAACCTTAAATGAGAGTGCAAAGATTGGCATTTGCGGAAGGTTGTCAGCGCCATGATAGTTTGATTTTACACGAACACTTCCATCTGCAAATACAGTAAACGTATTTTTCACTTCAATTTCCGAATGGACCGAGAAATTATAGGTAAAAGTAACCTCGATACGGTCCTCTTTTTCCTCTACATCCCAGCCAATCGATTTACGAGCTAGACTAGCTGCATACCAGCATCCTGATGTAAACCCTTGAGAATATCCTCTGTCATTGTCGGTTGTTGCTCTCCAGAATAGTGGAAGTAGTGGTGCCTCAATCATCTCTCTACCTCCATATTTCATTGAAATCAGACTACCCGCCTTGCGACAGAACATGATTGTAAAATCAGTACCATGTATACCAACATTCTGTGTTCCGTATGCCACTCGTAGATTCCCGTTAGGAGTGTTAGCAATCTGTTTTTTCTCTTCAAACACATATTGGTCAAAAGCAATCTCATAACCAGCATCTGCCCAAATCTCTTCTTCTTTCAGTTTAAAAGATGTATGGATGACATACTCCCCTGCTTCATCAAGTAATTCAGATGGCCAACTAAATTCAATTCGGCCCTCACTTTGTGCAGGAATCACCACTGTTTGTTTCTGATTACGATACAATTCCTTTCCATCTAAGAATAAAACGTATTCTAGTTCATATTTTGATGTATCTTCAAAAAGATTTTCATTTATAATCGTTACGCTTGTTTTATCCACAATAAGTTTTATATTTTGATAGAGATATTTTACTTCTTGCATCTTTGGTGATAGCTCGCGATTGGCATAGACAATGCCATTCGTACAGAATCCGTAATCAGTAGGGCGATCACCGAAATCTCCTCCAGTTGCAAGAAAATCCTGACCATAGCGGTCCTTTTTCACCAAGGATTGGTCAATATAATCCCAAATAAATCCACCTTGGTACATCTCATATTTATTTTCAAGAGCCGTGTATTTGTCCATGCCCCCGAGGGAATTACCCATCGCATGCATATACTCACAGCTTATATAAGGCTTTTCAGGATTGTCAGTTAAATATTCCTCAATATCTGCAGGCTTTGCGTACATCCGGCTTTCCATATCGCTTGTGTCATTGTAGTCACGATTATGGAACACACCCTCATAGTGGACAAGTCGACTTGGGTCAACAGATTTAAAGTAATGTGTAACATTTAAAATAACTTCTCCTGCATAGGACTCGTTCCCACATGACCAAATCAAGACGGACGGGTGGTTTTTGTCTCTCTCTAGCATTGAAACGGCTCGATCTAAGACAATATCATTCCATTCTGGCTTGTTTCCAGGAATATTCCAAGATGGTTCAACCTGCCCCATCTTCTGCCAGGATCCATGTGTTTCCAAATTCATTTCATCAATCACATAGATTCCGTATTCATCACATAACTCATACCAATAGCTTTGATTTGGATAATGGGAGGTACGAACGGCATTGATATTGTGTTGTTTCATTGTTTTAATATCCCAAAGCATGTCTTCCTTAGTAATCGCACGGCCACTACGATGGTTAAATTCATGACGATTGACACCCTTGAACACAATTCTTTCGCCATTGAGTCGCATGATTTTATCCACAATCTCAAACTTACGGAATCCAACCTTTTGTGGAGTAACCTCAATAAGCTCACCTGAAGCGTCATAGATTTGGAGATAAAGTTTATACAAATACGGGTTTTCCGCACTCCACAACGTTGGAGCTTCTACTTCCATCTCTACTGAACCCTTTTCATCCGTAAGTGCACTACTTGTTTTTACTACTCTGTTTCCTTCTTTATCACAAAGCTCAGCTACAATTTCGGAGCCAACTGGGAGATTTGGGAGAAGCTTAAAACCTACTTTTAGCTCTGCCTTTTTAAAAGATAAATCAAGTTCGGTATGAATGTGGATATCCTGTGCATGAATTTTAGGTACGGTATATAGATAGACATCCCTAAAAATACCGGAAAATCTCCAAAAGTCCTGATCCTCTAACCAGCTTCCCGTGCTACGTTGAAACACCTCAACTGCCAGTTTATTTTCACCTTCTTTTATAAAAGGAGTTAATTCAAACTCAGCTGGTGTGAAACTGTCTTCGCTATACCCAACAAATTCCCCATTCAACCAAACGTAGAAAGCGGATTCTACACCTTGAAAAGAAATATACACAGGTTTGTTTTCCATATTCTCTGGTACTTTAAAGTACTTCACATAGCTGCCAACAGGGTTAAAATCCGTTGGGATTTCTGGAGGGCGTATATCTTGATGTCCATCCCACGGATAAATTGTATTCACATATTGCGGCGTTCCATAACCTTGTAATTGAATGTGGCCTGGAACGGTAATATCTCCCCAGGCCGAGCACTCAAAGTCCGTTTCGTAAAAGCGTTCGGGTCTTGAATCAGGGTTGATTGAATAATGGAATTTCCAATTTCCGTTCATGTCGTAACGCATCTTCATTGCAGATGCATCTTTCGCTTCCTCCATTGTTTCATAGTAAACATGGTCAGAATGAGCAGGTATTCGGTTCACTGCAAACACATTTACATCCGTTAGCCAATCGATACTTGGAGTTTGGACTCGTTTTGTTTCTTGAATTTGAGTATTCGCCATCATCATATTCTTCCTTTCTATTCATCTACCAAATGGTGTTTGTTATTGACTGTTTTCTCGAGCATTGTTGCTATTGGTAAAGCCATTATTTAATCACGATGAGTATTACGTTCAGTGATTGGAGCATATGGCACAAGATCCTCGCAAATGCTGGCATTTTCTTCGTGCGGTGTAGTTCCAAGGCAGCAATTTCAACGTCCAGCGGGAATTGAGAGCCAAGCAAGACCACTTAGTGAGGTAGCGACTTCTCCAGTTGCAGCCGCTAGAAACTCGAGAAATTTCAACTCCTCCTTCAGAGGCAAAATACGCCTCTTTGACGGAGTCTCCGACGCACAGGACGTGGCGCTTTAGTCGGCCAATTTACTCGTTTCTTTGCAAGCCGCCTCCACATTTCGTTGAGGAGGCTTGCCGATCGCCCGCGGAAAGCGAGTGCCATTAGCGGCAATCACCCTGCATTAAAAGCAACAATCTTTTAGAAAGAAGCCCAGTTATTTTACCGATCCCATCATTCCTGCTACGAAATGCTTTTGAAGTAGGAAGAAGATGAGTGCTGTTGGTAATGTTGCAATCACAATTGTTGTCATAATCATCCCGAAATCAGGTGCATGGCTCGAACCAAGATTCGAAATAAGCAATGGAATCGTATGGTTTTCAGGTGACTGTAGTACAACGAGTGGCCACAGATAATTGTTCCAACTTGCCATAAACGTAATGATAGCTGCTGCCGCATAGGTTGTTTTCATCGTAGGTACATAGATCCGGAAGAATACACCAAGCTCTGTTAAACCATCGATTCGTCCCGCCTCTAGGAGCGCTCTTGGAAACATCTTTGTATTCTGTCTGAAGAAAAAGATCAGAAATGCTGTTGTAATACTTGGCAACATAGCAGCAGTTAATGTATCAATCCCAATCCCAGGTGCATATTGAGAAATAGTCCCAAACATCCGGAAGAGCGGAATCATCAGCGCTGCAAAAGGAATCATCATCGAAAGAAGCAAGATATTAAAAACTACATCTTTTGCCTTACTTCGGTAGATTTCAAAGCCATATCCTGCTAGTGATGCAATGACAAGGGATAAAACGGTCGTTGCGATTGAGATGATGGCTGAATTCATTAGCGCAGGAACAAGGTTGACCGAATTTAATAGGTTCTGGAAGTTTTCCATCAAATGTGTTCCAGGCAATAACCTCCCATTTGTTACATCAACAGATTTATTTGTCGCACTAACAATCATCCATAGAAACGGAAAAATAGAGATGACTGTAAAAATAGATAGAATAATATAAACGAAAGACTGTTTTATTTTATGCATTTTTATCACCTGCTACTTTGAACTGAATGATCGAGAAGAAAATGATCATAATCACGATTGCATATGACACAGTCGCAGCATAGCCAAAATCAGGAGTATATTTAAATGAGAGGTCATAAATATACTGAGAGATTGTTAATGTTGCATTACCAGGTCCACCCTTTGTTATGTTCATTACTTCATCAAATAATTGAAGCGTACCAATGGTTGATGTGATGGATGTAAATAAAATAATCGGCTTTAGCATTGGAATTGTGATTTTAAAGAATTGTTGAAAAGCATTTGCACCATCAATTTTTGCTGCTTCATATATTGAGTTATCCACATTTTGCAAAGCAGATAGATAAAAAATCATATTATAGCCTGTCCAGCGCCATGTGATGGCGATAATAATCGTTACCTTTGCCCAAAAAGGATCTGTGAGCCATTGAATCGGTTCTGCGATCAGCGAGAGATTGATCAGCATTTTATTAATAATGCCATCTGTACTAAATAAATATTTGAATACGACCGAATACGCGACAAGTGACGTAATACAAGGTAAAAAGATGGCCGTACGAAAGAATCCTTTTAGCTTCAGATTTTTATTATTTAACATCACCGATAAAAACAATGCCAGAATGATCATGACAGGTACTTGGATGATCAGGTAGATTACTGTATTTTTCACTGCCGTTATAAACGTCGGGTCCGTAAATAGCCGCTTGTAATTTTCGAAACCTACAAACTGTAGATTTGTGCCAGCACCCGATTGAAAAGAAAGAATAAGTGCTTGGACCATTGGATAGAAGTAAAATATACAGATCATAGCCGTTGCTATTGTGATAAACGACCAGCCTATTAGCCCATTTTTAAACCGGAGTTTGTTGTTATATTTTCTTGGTTTCGTCTCTATGTTCTGCTTCGTAGTTGCTTGTATCACTTCTCTCAACTCCCTACTAATCTATATAAGAATAGCCTCGGAAGAGCCCACCATTATTCTGTACAGGTGAAGCCGGTGAGTTCCGAGGACTATTAAATTCGAATCTATTATTTGATTTGTGTTTCCGCTTGTTGTTGTGCATCTTCTAGTACTGTGTCTAAGTTTTGTCCATTCAAATAATTTTGCATGGCCACAATTAAAATACTTTCAATCGCATATGTGTGCATCCCATAGTTAACTTGCGGAATTTCTTCAGCCCATTTCGAAAAATCGGAGACAATAGATTGACCACCAAAGAATTCATCTGTTATCTGATAGGCTTCTCCTTCTGTAGCCGGGATATAAGTACCGATTACCCCGATTTCAGTTACTAATTTTTGATACAAATCTACATTCGAGCCAAATGTCTTTGTAAGGAAATCAACTGCGTTCTCTTTACCTGGAACATTTAGAACATACCACGATGCACCACCTAGGTTAGATGCATTTACAGATTCAATGCCTGGAAGAGTTGGATGAGGTACTACAGCCCACTTACCAGATTGAGAGCTTTCGGCTTTGATGGAAGGAGTAATCCAGTTTCCAGTCGTTACTGTCGCAACTTCTCCACCGTTAAATGTAGCCAAGAATTGATTCCAGTCTGAGTGAAAATTCATTAGGTCGTTCTCAACAAGTTCTTTATAAATCTCAAATGACTTTTTAAGAGCCTTATTATCAGCTATATGTGGCGTAGTCCCATCTTCCTTGACGTACCACTCACCTGCTGACTGAATCATGGTATGAATAATTCCTAACTCATTTGGGTCAAGCGTAAGTAATCTCTTCCCTGTTGCTTCTTTTACTTTCTTACCAATTTCAATGTATTCTTTCCAATCGATGTTTTGTAAGTCTTCAACCGTATAACCCGCTTCTGCTAAGTAATCTGTTCTCACGTATAATCCAGTTACTCCTGAGTCAAATGGAAGACCGTAGTTTTCGTCATTTACACTCGTTGCTTCAACTTTATATGGAACAAAATCTTCTGTTTTATAAGTTCCAGTGAGTGGATGGAACATGTCTGGATAAGCTTGTAAAAAACTTTGTGCACGATAATCCTCAATTAATACGATATTTGGCAATCCTTTCGTTGTCCCAGAACTTAAGCTCGTATTCAGCTTTTGCACAATGTCATCCTGTGCATTTTCAATAATCTTGATGTTAACGTCTGGATTTTCAGCTGAATACGCTTCTTTTGCTAATTCAATTGCTTTAATGTTAAAGTTTGGATCCCATGCCCAAACAGTAACCTCATTTGAATCTGAGTTTCCCTCTGGTTCAGTACTATTCGAAGACCCCGAAGAACACGCAGCCAACAAAAGCATGCTAACCATTAATAGTGCAATTACTTTCTTCATGTTTGAATCCCCCTTAAGAATGTCAGTTAATGTAAGCGTTGTCCTCCTTACATTTTCAATGTTATCATCACGTAGCGCGTAAGAGTTAGGACGATATTTTTGTAAATTTGTGATATTTTTGTATGTTGGTTACGCTTCCATTTGCTGACTTAGATTATCTTTAGGTTTTGTGAATTTTTTTAGCTCTTTTGTATTGGAAGTGTGATACGAACCTTTGTCCCTTCTCCGAGATTACTTGAGATCGTCACACCATAGTCTTCTCCATATAATAGCCGGATGCGTTCGTTAACATTCCGAACACCGATCCCACTGAACATATGTTGTTTGCGCTTCGTATCCGGAAGTATATTATCGGTAGACACTTCCATACCGTCACCATTATCTAGGATCTCACATATGAGGGTATCCTCTTCTTTCCAAACGAGAACATTAATGGTCCCACCACTCTTTTTATTGAAGCCATGGAAAAAGGAATTTTCAATAAATGGTTGTAAAATGAGTTTCGGAATTTGGACATCATTGCTCTCCGGTCCGATAAAATAATTTACTCGAATTCGCTCACCATATCGTTTCTGATTAATAAAGACATAGCTTTTTAAATTATCTATTTCTTGGTCCACAGTGATTGTTTCACTAATATTGCCAATGGTATTTTGGAGAAGAGAGATTAGCGCATTGACTGTTTCGGTTGCTTCTTCTTTTCCACCTTGCTGCACCATGAACTTGATTGAAGTTAACGTATTATATAAAAAATGTGGATTGATTTGTTGCTGGAGTGCCGCTAACTCTGCATTTCGTTTCTGTTTTTGGCTCAGCACAAGCTGGTCTACATACTCATGAAGCTCATCAAGCATTGAATTGAAGGCTTGACCAATTTGTCGTGTTTCATACGTACCCGTTACCGGTATATAGTGATCAAAATCATTTTTTGGGGTATTTTCAATTTGCTTTACGAGTTTTGTCAACGAATTTGTCAACCTTCTTGAGGCAAAAAACACAATGATAATCGCTAGGATCATAAATAGTACGCTGATCATGACAATTGATTTTTTATCAATGATATCCTTAAATGCTGTTTGTTTATCAATTAAATTGACCAGATACAAATTCATGGTAGGGCTAAATTCTGACATAATAATATGATCTTTCCCCTTAAAATCTGTATCCATATAATTCTTTTGTTGATCCTCTAATTGGATGGCATAATTAAGGAGTTCTACTTCTTTTTTTCCAATGAACTCCTCCCGATTACTAGATAAAATGGTCCCCGACGGATCCATCACTAGCACGTCATTTCCTAAACTAGTATAGCTACTATAAAACTTTCGAAAATCTTCTTCTAGAATCGTAAAGTACATGGAACCATAAATATAGTTTGACGTACGTTCCATAAATGCCTTTGATGCAATAATGAATTGATCATCCTTTTGTTGTTCAAGATGATAAAGCAGTTTTTTAGGCTGTTTTAGTGTAGCCGTAGTAATGAAGTGATCCTGCAATCTTTCATCCGACAAGGCCCATGCAGGTCGATCCGTTGCATAACTAACACCATTTAAACCATGGACCAAAATGCTTACATTATAAGCTTCTACACTTGATTCTATCGTTTCCAATTGTGAATTTACTTGATAATAATAGCTGCCCAACATACGATTTGAGTGATTACCTGTGAGAAAACTCTTAACCGTTCCGTTTTGCAAAAGTTTATTCGAAGCAATCACAATCGAATAATGAAAAGTACCTAAGCTCTCCTTTATCTGGTCCATCACCTTGCTATTGTTAAAACTAAACCGCTCGACAAAAAACTTCTCTGACATTCGGAAAGTGGTCCATGATATCAATGAGGAAACCGTAACAATGATAACGATGGTAAGAAGAAACATTTTATAAAACAGACTATTATGTTTAAATCCATTACGTAAAATTCTCATGTACATCTCATCTCTTTTTTCGTCTAAATTTACTAGGTGACATTCCGTGTACCTTTTTAAAAACTTTACAGAAATAACTATGATCCGAATAACCAACCATTCCACTAATTTCTGAAATGGGTGCTGTATCCTTTAGCAGGAGCTGTGAAGCTTTTTCAATTCGAACTTTATTCAAATATTCAATAAATCCTTCTTTATTATGAGTCGAAAAATAGCTGGACAAATACGAAGGATTAAAATGGAAATGTTCGGCTACACCAGCAAGGCTTAGTGGTTCCGCATAATGTTCTTCAATATATTGCAGGATTTTTTTCATATTCAAATTAATCGGTTGATTCTTCTCCGATTGTAGGCATTTGTTTACTTGTTCAATAAAAGTTAGTAGAATTTCGACTGTTTCAGTAGATGATTGAGCCTCATTAATTGATCTGAAATATTCATACTTGGCATTCTCTATCTCCGTGAAATCGTACTCCGAATTACCTAGAAGAACGGTAATGTGAAAGATGATATGTTCAAAGAATGATTTAAACTCAAATACATCTGTTGTATAGCTTGTAGAAAATGAAGTTACATAATCCTGCAAATAGCTGAAAGCATCTTGGAAACGTTCTTGCTTACATTCGTTTGTGAACCAGTCTATCTTAAAAGGTTCAATGTTAGGAATGTCTCTTTGTAAATCTTGCTCCCGTAAAAGAGGGATGTCCGGAAAATAAAATCGATATTGCATTAATTTTGAAACCTTCTCACGATAAATGAGTCCAATCTGTGAGAAGTTTACGAACGGATCACTTAGAACAAAGCCTGAATCCGTTTGGCTTTCTGCCACCATGTATGCAAACTCAACGACCCTTTGGGTGTGGTCTTTATTTATATTCAGAAGAATGACGGTTTCAACTTTAGTAAAGGGAATCAGGTGATAGATTCCTTGGTCTACAAAAGATGCAAACTGTCCGGTGATACGATCCTGTATTTGGCTGCGTTCAACCCTTGGAAGGTTCCCACTAAAAACAACGCCTAATAGATAGAAACTGTCATAAGGAAACACCCTAGCTATCAGTTCGGTATCGTAATCTGTTTCATACCCCGACATGATCTTATCAATAACATGATCGATCGATATGTGATCCTGTTGTTTTGACTCAGATGTATCTGCAGAGGGTATTCTGCTTACTGCTTTATTTAGCACGATTAATAGTGAATTAGCATCCAGCTTGGGCTTTAGTATATAATCAACAACTCCGCTTTGAAAGCTAGACCGAACATAATCAAACTCTCCGAAACTACTTAATACGATGATTTCAATCTCTGGATATTTTGACTTAACGATTCTGGTCAATTCTTCTCCGTCCATGATTGGCATGACAATATCAGTTATGACGATCTGGGGCTGTGTTTGTTCTATGATTTCAAGTGCTTCCTTTCCATTCGAAGCTTCTCCCACAATTTGAAAACCTTCCTGCTCCCAATTCACATAATGTTTGATTCCCTGTCTAATTAAGACTTCATCATCAACAATCACTATCTTACACAATTCCTTTGTTACCATTTGTTGTCACCCTATTTGCAAATTTTTAATACCTATTATACACGTCTATGTCTTATCTCCCTCGCGAACAAATATATGAAACCATTTCCTTTGCTGCATAAGAAACATACTTGTCTTTTTTTAATATAATTCCTATCTTCCAGATAATAGTTGGTTCAATCGGAATCGCTTTAATGAGACTTTGGTCTACTCTTTTCGCAAGGGATTGAGGAAATATCGAAACGCCCAGATTCTGCTTCACCATCTCCGTAATAAAGTCCCAATACGTACTTTGGTACGTAACATTGGGGCGGAACCCGGCTTTTAAGCATTCCTGCAGAACTTGCTGATAGAGAGTGGAATCATCTTGAAAATGGACAACTGATTCATCCTTTATGTCGATTATAGACACCTTTTCTCTAGTAGCAAGAGGATGAGAAGAATGAACAAATAACATCATCTCCTCCACTACTATAGGAATCACATCAAATTCATCTTCCTCTACAGGTAATGGGGCCACACCTAAATCAAGTATCCCTTCTTTTACCGAATCCTTTATTTTTAGTGCACCATTTTCAACTAGTTGGATCGAGATATCAGGATGTAAATCTCGAAATCCTTTTATAATTTTTGGGAAGAACAAATATCCAATAAGAGGAGGCACCCCAATTTTCAGCTTTCCTTTTTTCAAATTCATCATGTCATTTAAGAGCGAAGATAAATCATCTATCTTCTCTAAAATCTTTTTTCCTTCCTCAAATACAATTTCTCCTGCAACGGTTAACTCGATCCTCTTCGCTGTCCGATCAATTAGTTCCACTTTCAACTCATCTTCAAGATTTCTTACCATTTTACTAATGGTCGGTTGCGTTAAGCAAAGGACTTGAGCTGCACGAGTAAAGCTCTTTTGCTTTGCCACTTCAATAAAATAATATAATTGCTTCGTATCCATTGTTCGACTCCTTTATAGATAGTGTTCATGACTGGTAACGTTATTATTCATTTTAGCTATATGTAGAATTTTGTACAAATTTTCGAAGATGTTGCAAACCGAAGGCGTATCGGGCTAAGTGTTGAATCATAGATAAAATGCATAGGTTTTATAATTAATATTCATTTTACTTATGACTTTATATCGGTTACATTATTAATTGTTAGGGTAATAATATCTTGAATTAAAGATTCTTTAATTCAGTGTTTATTGTTTTTCTATAATTACTTGATTGTACTTATTGAGGGGGGTGGGGGTGTTGATAGAGATTCACATTGATTCAAATTGATGTAAACGTTACTTCTAAAGACTTAACAGCATGAAATAAAGGGGAAAATTAAAATGGATATATTAGGTATATTGGGGATCTTATTAGGTATCGTCACAATCGTTCTCTTTATTATTAAAAAGTTCAATATCATCGTTGCCGCACCTATAGCGACGATTGTCGTGTTGCTTTTTAACGACGTACCGATACTCGAAACTGTATTTGGCAAGGAAAACTCGTATATGACGTCTCTTGCTGGGTTTATTGCATCCAATTTCGCCATTTTCTTATTAGGTTCTATCCTAGCGAAGTACATGGATAAAAGTGGGGCAACGGTTTCAATTGCAAATAAAGTATTGTCTGTAGTAGGAACCAAAAATCCGTACAACGCATTAGTGGCATTGTTTATTATTTCTGCTTTGCTTACGTACGGTGGTATTAATGTATTCGTGATTATCTTTGCATTAATTCCAATGGCGAAACCAATCTTTAGACAACTAAATCTTTCGTGGAAATTAGTTACCATACCCGTATTTGGTGGTACTTCAACATTCACAATGACGATGTTGCCAGGGGCACCTTCATTACACAATGTTGTTCCTTCAACGGCTTTAGGTACTACATTAACGGCTGCGCCGGTTATTGGAATTGTTACTTCCATCGTAGCCATAATATTTATTCTAATTTTTATGAAATTCTCGTTGTCCAGAAGTTTAAAGAAAAACGAAACATTTAATGTAGATGAGAAGGTTGAAAGTGGTAATGAGGCATCTAAACGTGACCTCCCACCATTCACTTTCAGTTTACTTCCTATTATCGTGTTATTGGGCATCATATTAGTATTTAGTTCTGTAAGTAACATCATTATTGTCGCTCTTATTGCTGCGATTGTGTTGAGCGCTTTATTATTCCGCAAACAAATTGCACAACAAAAAGATGTATTAAATCAGGGTGCTAACGAATCGTTATCTTCCACAATTACTACTGGTAGTACGATTGCGTTTGGTAGCATTGCAACAAGTGTTCCTGCATTTAAGGGCGTATTCCAATTGATTCAATCGATTCCTGGACCTCCAATACTTTCATTAATGATTGGGACAGGTCTTATCGGGGGTATTACTGCTTCAGCGGTTGGTGCAATCGGAATTTCTGTTGCGAATTTTGCCCCTATTTATTTGGAAATGGGACTAGACCCTGAAACAGTTCACCGCGCAATCGCAATCGGTTCTGGAGCACTATCAATTGTCCCTTACTCTGGATTCTTGATTATCTTTAACAATATAACTGGTTTAACAATGAAAGACACTTTCAAAAATGGATTTATCAGTATTAGTGTTACCCACTGGATTGCAATGGCAGTTATTGTCATCATGACAATCTTAGGATTAGCTTAAGTTGAATGAATCTTTGCAAAGACGTGACAAGAAGGACTTTATTTTAGAGTGCTTTTTGTAATAAAAAAAATCATCTGGAGGAATTGATCATGAGTAAAAAAATTGGATTTGTTGGATTAGGAACAATGGGCTTCCCAATGGCAGTTAACTTAAAGAAAGCTGGGTTTGAAGTTATCGGTTATGATGCATTTAAAGGTGTTTATGAGAAAGCAGAAGCTGCTGGATTTACTATGGTTGATACGTTAAAAGAAGTGGCGGAACTAGCCGACGAAGCAATTATCTCAATGGTACGTGACTATGCGCAAAATGTTGATGTAATCTTCAGTGAAAATGGTCTATTATCTGCACAGCCAAAAAATAAAACAGTCATTGTTATGAGTACACTTGATCCTCAAACAATGAATGAATTAGGTGAAAAAGTTGAAAGTGAAAGTGATTTGTCATTAATTTCAGCAGCAGTAAGTGGAGGTCGTTCAGGTGCAGAAGCTGGAACACTATCCATTATGACAGCTGGGAATGAAGAGATTGTAAAGTCTTTCCACCCATACTTTGACGCAATCGGCTCTAACACATTCTACTACGGCAGCGAGCCAGGTAACAGCCAAGTAGCAAAATTAGTGAATAACATGATTCTAGGCGTGAACATGAATGCAGTGGCTGAAGGACTTAAATTAGGTAAACATTATAACTTACCTGAAGAAGAAATCTTAAACCTATTAAAAGTAAGTACTGGTGATAGCTGGGTCGTTAGAAATTGGAGCGATGTATCTGAGTGGACAGCAGAAACTGCATTATCCGTTCTACTTAAAGACTTAATTGCTACTTACAACCAAGGCATTAAACATAATGTATCTATGCCGTTCAATGCCTTATCTTCTACACAATTATTTGACTCTATGGGTAAAGAAAAACCAAAAGCGTAATTTAGTTAGTCGGCCTTCCGGTGAATCGGAAGGCTTTTTTTGTGGCTACAAATTTTGTTTGGTCCGATATAATAGTGTTTTGGTCCGATATAGTAAGATTTATGTCCGATAAAATTCAGCACTTGTCCGATATCCTGCCAGCATTGTCCGATCTTTACGGAGTTTTGTCCGATATCCTCTGATTCAGAAGTTAGTTCTCATGAACCCACTCCAATATCGTTTTAAAATCTGCCACTCTGTTCAACGAGAAATGGCCACTGGGACAGGTACCCCCTCTGTGCTATACTAGATTCCATATTATGGTTTGGAGGGTCTTTTTTTGAATTTGATCTTAAATTTTTTTAAAAAGATGACGTTACAACATAAGTTGTTTTACATTATCCTTCTCCTTTGTTTTCTAGCTAGCATTGTGTTTGTCTATAACAATTATACTTTTTATGAACGTCCGATTGTTAAAGTTATTGAAGTAAGTTTGGAAGATGAGACGGAAATGGAGGATGGGCTTGAGAACAAAGACACATTGTTCACCCAGCACATCATTGGGGAAATAAAAAATGGCGAAGAAAAAGGAAGCCTGATTCATCTTGAAAATGAATACTCCTCCTCAAAAGCGTACGATTACGAATTTCGTGTTGGGAATGAATTGTTTGTCACGATTGATGTGGATAACAAAGGGGATACAGAATTAACTGGCACAATCCTTGAAGTTAAACGTGATAAATATCTACTAATTGTTGCTTGGATTTTTATTTTTATTTTGCTTATTGTTGGGAAAAAGCAAGGGCTGTACTCTATTTTCAGCTTGGTAATCAACGCTCTCATTTTATCGTATGCCTTGGATCTTTATTTGGACAAACCGGACCGAAGTCTATTAATGATATGCAGTATAGGTATTATTTTCTTTACGGTCATATCACTGTTACTCGTCAATGGTTTTAATGAAAAAACGTATAGCGCGATTATCGCAACCCTACTTGGCACTTTTGTTTCTTTAGCCGTTGCGTATCTAGTAATATGGTTGACTGCCGGTGAAGGTCTCCGCTATGAAGAACTGCAATTTATCACACGCCCGTATAAAACAGTGTTTATGGCTGGGTTATTTATTGGTTCCCTTGGGGCTGTGATGGATGTAGCAATTACCATGTCTTCTTCAATCTTTAGTTTGTTTGAAAAAAATAATAAGATTTCCGTAAAAGCACTTGTGAAGTCTGGGTTGGAAATTGGGAGAGACATCATGGGAACGATGACAAATATTCTGTTTTTTGCATACATAAGTGGTTCGATCCCATTATTGATTCTATATTTTAAAAATGCATCTCCATTCGGTTTTACTCTGAACATGAATCTTTCGCTAGAACTAGCCCGTGCACTAGCTGGTGGGATCGGAATTGTATTAACCATTCCGATTGGGTTGTACACGACGATATTTTTCATTAGTAGAAAGAGGGCGAGATTATGAATGCTTTAGTCTTACTTGCCGCCATTTTATTTATCTTAATGGCTCTTATCGGTGGAAAAAAAGGGATACGGTCCTTTTTAGCATTGTTCTTTAATTTTGGTGTGCTCATGATTACCGTCATTTTTATGAATGATCCGAATCTGAATCCGATTTATCTAACCCTAATAGCATGTGTTGCAATAAGTGGTATTAATCTTTTTTATATCAATGAAGTAAATAGTAAAACAAAAACAGCCTTTATTTCTACGATAATCACAACGGTCATACTGCTGTTGTTTATTATCGTGATTACCGACAAAACAATGATTCAAGGGTTTGGAGAAGAAGAAATCGAAGAGCTTGGTATGTTCTCACTTTATATTGGAGTCGATTTTGTAAAAATTGCGGCTTCCGTCATCATAATGAGTACCATTGGCGCCATTACAGATGCAGCAATTGCAATCTCATCGCCTATGCGTGAAATTTATTTCCATAATCCGAATCTAAGCCGCAAGGAATTATTTGCTTCTGGATTAAGCATAGGAAGGGATATCCTTGGTACAAGTACCAATACATTATTCTTCGCCTTCTTTGGAGGCTATCTTGCCCTATTAATTTGGTTTAAGGATTTACATTATTCAATGGGTGAAATCGTAAACTCAAAGATATTTAGCTCCGAAATGGTGACGATTCTTATTGCCGGAATTAGTGTAACGCTTGTTATTCCCATTACCGCATGGATTACGGCCTACTTCTTCGTGAAAAAAGCAAACTAAATTGTGGCGGGTCACAGGGACAGGTCCATAGTAACAACTGGGACAATGGACCTGTTCATCTGTCCCTAATCCCTTTTTGTTAGAAAGGCATCTAGTTTTTGGATGACGTCACTACTCATATAGGGCTCTATTTTTTTCACTTCTTCTTTAATGTTCTCTTCTTTTACTTCAATTAGTTGAAAGAACCGAGAAAGGACTTCGTGATTTACTGCCAATTGTTTGGCGAACTTTTCTCCTTTTTCTGTGAGGGTAATAATCCCATATCGTTGAAAATCAATCAGGCCCTCCTCCTTCAACTTCTTCGACATTTTTGACGCGGATGGAACGGAAACATTCAATGACTTTGCTAATTGAGAAACACGCGCGGAACCTTCCTCATTTAAATTCCAATATATCTCCACAAGATACTGTTCTTGCTTAGCTGAAAGCATCTATTCTTACACCACCTTGAATCAAATCATTTTTCTAGAGTTACCAGGTTTATCATGATAAACATTACCTGTGATTTGATTAAAAACGTCAGAATCAATCACACCTAAAGCTCTAAGAATAATAGAGTACTTTACAATCTTCGAATATATTCTTGGACTTCTTTGCATCTTTCTCACCCTCCTTCTTGGGTCACGGGGACAGGTCCCGTGTCCCACACCATTTTTTTCTAGATAAACTAGGCCAACGTAACCCTTTAATCACGAGGCAAGCTGGGACGAGGGACCTGTCCCTCTGTCCCAAATGTTTTAGAGAGAAGTCCGTGTCTAGGGGAGCAGATGAAACTGATGAGAAAGATCACACCTGTTGCAAAAGCCATGGAACCAGAAATGGATGTATCTATCCAGAGTGCAAAATAGTATCCCATTATTGCGGATATCACCCCGAAGGATGCACTTAGACCAATCATGACTAATAGTTTGTCAGTCCAAAGATAGGCGGATGCTGCTGGTGTGATGAGCATAGCCACGACCATGATGGCACCAACGGCATCAAAGGAAGCGACTGTCGTAATGGACACAAGCGTCATAAACAAATAATGCATCCCTAGTACTGGAATACCAATACTTGCTGCAAGAGACGGGTCAAAGGTTGTGAGCTTCCACTCCTTATAAAAGAGCCCGATAACCAATATAACGACAACTAGTACAACGAGTAACATAAGTGTTGCAAGAGGGATTTCTCCAAGTACAGGCACAAAAATTGTATTCCAAGGAACAAATGAGATTTCTCCCATCAATGCGTGCTGCACATCAAGATGCGCATTTCCAACCTTTGTCGCAATCAAAATAACACCAATCGCAAAAAGAGTTGTAAAAACGACGCCGATGGATGCATCCTGCCCCACGCCTTTTGAATGGAACCACTGTACTAAAAACGTCGTTATGATTCCTGTTATGGCAGCACCGATGACCATGTGAATTCCACTTAAGCTATGCGTAAGCAGGTAGGCCATCACAATCCCAAGCAACACGGTGTGACTTATCGCATCTGCCATCATTGCCATTTTTCGAAGGATGAGAAATACCCCCACGATTCCACAAGAAATACCAACTAGTGAAGCTGTTACAAGGATCCATGCTGTGTACGTCATGAATTTCCCTCCTTGACAATAGAGTTTGCAACCATCTGTTCATATACTTCTTTTCGTTTATTTCGTAACATCATAGATTCAACGATTAACCCTTTTTTAATTCCTAAAAATAAGGATACTAGAAAGATAGAACCTGATGTCACGACAATGAATGGCCCCGTTGGTAATCCAACTCCTAAAGCGCTAATTGTTGTTCCAACAGCACCTGAAATCCCACCGAAGATCCCTGATAACCACATCATGGTTTTGAATGAATGCGTCCAATATCGTGCACTGACAGGGGGAATGATTAATAATGCTGACATAAGAATGACACCAACCGCCTGAATTCCTACGACAACCGTGAGTACGAGTATTAATAAATAGATGATGTTCATCCCTTTTATGGATAGGTTGAGACCCTTTGCAAAGTTCGGGTCAAACAGAAACAGCTTCCATTCCTTAAAGCCAATTACAACTATAAAAATCACGGCAATTGCTAAAATTGACATGGTCATTACATCTGACGAGACCATCGAGGCAGCTTGCCCAAAGATAAAATTGTTTAAACCAGCCTGATTTCCTGTACTCGTCTTGTTCACAAGAGTCAAAAGAACAATTCCTCCGCCAAAAAACACGGCTAAAATCATCCCCATCGCTGTGTCTTCGGTGATACGAGTTGTTGATTTTATTAACATGATACAGAATGCCCCAAGTAGCGCACTAATAGAGGCTCCAATCATTAAAACAAACAAGTCTTTCACCTGAAATAGTAGAAAGATCAATACTACTCCAGGAAGAGCTGCATGTGAAAGTGCATCACTCATCAGACTTTGCTTTTTCCAATAAGCTAAACAACCAACCAATCCTGCAGCTATTCCAAGGAGCAATGTACTAAGCAAAACCCATTGAAAGTTACTTGAGAGTAGAATCGACAACGCCAACTCCCTCCTTTAACCATCGAATGGTTCCACCATAAGTTCTTTCTATATTTTCAGTTGTGAAGGTTGAAGTCACTTCACCGTGTGCGATTACAGAACGATTTAAAAATAAGACTTGATCAAAGTAATCTTCTACTGTCTGAAGATCATGATGAACAACGAGTACAGTTCTACCTTCATTTTTCAATTCGTTTAAAATCGTCATTATCGCTCTTTCTGTAGCTGCATCAACACCAGCAAGCGGTTCATCCATGAAATATAAATCTGCATCTTGGATCAAAGCCCTCGCTAAGAAGACCCGCTGCTGCTGTCCACCTGACAATTCACTAATTTGTCGATGTGCATAATCAGCCATCCCCACTTTATCCAATGCCTCAAGTGCCTTTACACGATGATGTTTGTTTGGCCACTTTACCCATCCGATTTGTCCGTACATCCCCATCATCACAACATCCAATGCATCCGTAGGAAAATCCCAATCCACAGATCCTCTTTGCGGTACGTACCCAACTCGTGCCTTTTCCTTTTTTAAAGTGGTTCCGAAAAAAGAAGTTGTACCTGTTAAACGTGGGTGAAGTTCAAGTAAAACTTTAATTAGTGTTGATTTCCCCGCTCCATTTGGACCGACGATGCTTGTTAGCGACCCTTGGTTGATTGTAAATGACACATCGTGTAAGACAGTATTCTTTCGATATGCAGCACTAAGCCCATCCACAGTTAATACACTCATTCGTTAACACTCCTAGTTAAGTTATCGTATACGGTATTTACATTGTGAAGATACATTCCTAGATAAGTACCTTCCTCAGTTCCATCCTGCCCCATCGCATCTGAGAAAAGCTCTCCTCCCAACGAAACATCTAGACCTTTTTTAGCGGCACCCTCAATTACTGCCTTGATCGAGTTTTGGTTGATACTACTTTCTACAAAGACAGACGGTACCTTTTTTTCAAGTAATAAATCAACTGTTGATTGGATATCAGATATTCCAACTTCATCCTCTGTACTTAAACCCTGCAAACCAACCACTTCAATGTCATACATGCGGCCAAAATAGCCAAATGCATCATGCGCAGTGACAAGGACACGTTGTTCTACTGGAATACTTGACATCTTCTTCGTTGCCTCTGCCTTTAGCTCATCGATTTTAGCAAAATAATCTTGTTTGTTTTCCTCAAAATAGTTGGCATTCTCTGGTGAGAGTTCTATTAAATTTTCTGTTGCACTTTCTAATGCTGTCTTCCAAAGGTCTAAGTCAAACCAAATATGCGGGTCAATTGCACCACCCTCATCCTTTAACAATTGACTTTCATCAATAGATTCTCCAATCGCAAATACTGGTTTTGTTTCTTTTAATTTGTCAAAAACTTCTCCTAAATTCCCTTCCAGGTGTAATCCATTGTAAAAAATGATATCTGCATTTTGTAGAGTGGCGATATCTCCCTGGGTAGCTTGATACAAATGCGGATCAACTCCAGGACCCATAAGACTTATAATTTCAACCCGGTCTCCACCAATGATTTGCATGGGTTCCCCTATTTGTGCAATCGTTGTGATAACTTGAATCTTTCCGCTTCCAGAATCTCCGTCATACGTTTGATTTGTTGTTGCATTACATCCAATAAGTACCCACGACATACATACTCCCAAAATAAATAGTCCGAAGATGGATTTTACTTTTTTCATTTTTCCCCCTCCTTGCATTAATGAAGAAATGTTGCACAAAGGAAACTTTTTGAGTAAAAAAAATAAGTTGTTCGACTTTCCTAACCGACAAAAAGTTTCCTTAAGGAAAAATTAACTCATTACAACCTATTCTGTCAAGATGAATTTTTAGAAAACTATAAAAATGGGCAAAAGCGGAAATTCCGCCGGACAAAGGGCAGGTTCCCTATCCCAGGCTAGGCTCGGGGAGGATGAGGTTATGGCGTTTATGAAGAACTTTTCTGTCGTGTTTTTTGCTCGATATGGTCTTCAACGGGCTTATGAAGGACTTTTCGACTGTCTTTTTCGCTCGAAGTGGTCTTCAGCAAGCTTATGAAGAACTTTTCAGGCATGTTTTGTGCCCGTTTTGATCTTCATCGGGCTTATGAAGGACTTTTCAGACGTGCATTTTGCTCAAAATGGTCTTCATCGAGTTTATGAAGAACTTTTCTGTCGTGTTTTTTGCTCGATATGGTCTTCAACGGGCTTATGAAGGACTTTTCGACTGTCTTTTTCGCTCGAAGTGGTCTTCATGCTTACATAGCACATACTATAACTAAAACCATCTAATGCAAAAAGCCAATTCCCCTCCATTTGGGAATCGACTCTTTGCGTTTGAAACACAGGAACGGATGGAACAATGGATCTGTCCCTATAGTGCTTCTTTTATGATTTTTTTGTAATACATCACAGATAGGATACCGAAGATGGAGTAGAGCAGGGTGTATAGGACCATGACGATAATCATCGGGGTCCAGAGTTCCGTTCCGAACCAGAACCATCCTGATTTTACGGCAAAGTAACTATGAGATAACCCGACCACTAATGGTATACCGAAGTTAAATAATTGTTTGATTTTGATCCCATTTATCAGGTCCGTTCTTGTGAAACCTAATTTACGCAAAATCGTGTAGCTTCCTTTTTCCTCTTCACCTTCATCCATCTGTTTGAAATAGAGGATACAACCTGAGGTAATCAAGAAGACTAATCCAAGAAACCCGACGATAAACATGATCATGCCCATATTTCTTTTTTGGTTGGTAAAGGAATCTAATTGTGATTCATGTGCAGCCCATTCTGCTATACCTAATTCATGAAAGATATCGTTTGCCTTCTCCAAGTCAGCTCTCTCTTTGACATCAATCCCAATTGACTTCGTAAATTCACTGGCTATTTCTGGTTCTGCATCAGATGCTAATTTCTGATAAACTGTATCGTCCACAACCGCGACCGGTAACCCTCCATTTGTTAAGCGCAATGGAAGTACATTTTTTTCCTCAAATCCTACAAACTCTAAATCAATCGATGTTGTCTTACCTTTTACAGTAAATTCCCCTTTGTTAAAAGTCATAAATGACTCGATAGCAGAGTTGTTATTGACAAATAGTGATTGATTTTCAGCAACATCTAAATCATCAACTGAATCATCCGAGATAATGACCAACGGCATTTGATCGATACCATCTGCATTTGACGGTTGCTCTAAGCTAATTTCAAGTATATTTGTTTGGTCTGAAACAACATGCAAAAATTCAGTTTCTGTAATCGAATGGCCAATCTGATTTTTATTCAACTCTTCAATAAATTGGCTAGCACGCTCTTCATTCGGTATCGAAAAGTCATAAACGACAGATTCTGCCGCTGATTTTTCTGCTGAATAATACGAAATATACGTGAGTGACAGCAGCCCTAGAGATAGAGCAGAAACTGTTGTAATAACTGTTAGTAAAATAGAATTGGATTTCATACGAAACATAATCGACGATAATGACAGTACTTTATTCACAGACAAATACCCGTTATTCTTTTTTCGGATTAGATTAAAAACAAATCGTATTGATCCTTTGTAAAAAAAGTACGTTCCAATAATTACAGAGCCTAAGATGGCTATCATAGCCATGAACAGACCTTCCATCGTCGTAAACTGTCCATCGAATAGCTTGGTTGATAAATAATAGCCAAAGATGATGAGCCCAAGTCCGAGAACACCAATCACTACTTCAAGTACGGAGACCTTACGTCTTTTATCTTCTGTTGTTGAACTCGTATTGAACAATGATAAAATTTCCTGTTGTTTAATAAACAAGGCATTTATTGCCATAATCACCACATAAATAGCAGCAAACACAAGCACCGTTTGAACAAGAGCTTCAGGTGAAAAACGGAGCTTGGCAACCTCATTGATTCCAATGACTTTTAATAAAATCATCATTACAAGCTTTGAAGATACAAAACCGAGAAAGATTCCTATAATCATGGAACCGAAATACAGAATCATGTTTTCGACACTTAAAATCCAAAATGTTTTTCCTTTTGAAATACCGACTAATTGGAACAACCCAATTTCCTTCCCACGCCGCTTAATAAACAACGTATTAGCATAAACGAGAAAGACCATGACGATGCCTATGAGCGTCACAGACGCAGCCTTCATCGCAGCAGCGCCCTTAATTGACCCCGCCGCTTCATCCATTGCTGGGTCATACTGCAACGTGACAAAGGCAAAATACAACGAAACACTAAAAATGAGTGCAAACACATATAAATAATAGTTTTTGATGTTCTTTACTAGATTTCGGAAGATGAGGCTTTTAAAGCTCATGCTGCACCCCACCTAACACAGCCTGGGTCTTAATGATATCGTTAAAGAAGTCCTGTCTGTTCTCCTCGCCTCGATTTAATTTCGTAAAGATTTGCCCATCTCTAATAAAAATTACCCGGCTACAGTAGCTTGCTGCTTGTGGGTCATGGGTGACCATCACTATGGTTGATTCCCGTTTTTCATTTAAGTAACTTAGTTTGTTTAGCAAGTCTGAAGCCGACTTCGAATCAAGCGCCCCTGTTGGTTCATCCGCAAAAATAATACTTGGTTCATGTACGAATGCACGTGCTGCTGAAGCCCGCTGCTTTTGACCTCCTGAAATCTCGTTCGGGTATTTATCTTTCACTTCAAAGATTCCTAATTCCTTTGCCACATCCTCAAACATGACTTGGGCAGCCCTCGGTGAAATCTTATTTACTGTTAGTGGTAGCATAATATTTTCTTTGACTGTTAATGTATCTAATAGATGATATTCCTGAAATATAAACCCGAGGTGTTGTTTGCGGAATTCAGCGAGTTGTTTGTCCTTCATGCTGGTGAATTCCTTGCCTTCCACTCGGATGGACCCTGAGCTCACGCGGTCAATGGATGAAAGTACGTTTAGTAACGTAGTTTTACCAGAGCCTGAAGGACCCATAATTCCTACGAACTCTCCCTTTTTAACCTCGATATCGATTCCTTTAAGAACCTCTTGTCGGTTCCACTTGTTTCCGTATGTTTTTACAATCTTATTCGCTTCTAAAATGTTCAATTGCATCAACTCCTTACCTCTAGCATAGACGGGATTCGTCTCATTTTCCTTCGAATCACCGAACAAAACATGAAAGCATGTGACATTCTTGTCACATGCTTGTTAGCTTAAGGAAATCATTCTTTTTCGGGAAGATTAGTGTAAAAGTTGTTCCCTCTCCATATATAGAATGGACATCTATGCTAATTTTTAACGGCTTTGCCGCATTTTTTGTGAGGTAGAGACCCATTCCTGTTGCTGCATGATCCCGATGGTCCGTTGTAGACGTGAAGCCTTTTTCAAATATGCGTGGGAGGTCTTTGTCCTTAATGCCACGTCCGTAATCTTTGATTTCTAAAACCATTTGATCAGCTTTTTGATAGCTGCGGATTTCGATATCAGCATTTTCACTATATTTCACCGCATTGGTTAGGAGTTGTCGCAACATAAATTGAAGCCACTTTCCGTCAGAAACCACCTCTGAAACCTCTAGCGACATATCAAAGCCAATCCCTTTTTGAAAACACCATGATTTTAATGATTGAATTTCTTGAATGAGTAACCCTTTCAAATTCACCTTTTCGATATACAAATCGTTTTCCATGAAAGGGATTCTCCGCCCGTGCAACTGAAGGTCAAGAAGCAAGTGAATCCGAAGCCATTCTGACATGAGCTGCTCCTTTAACGTGTGGTCCTCGACCCGTTCAATCATTAATTTCATCGTTGTTAGTGGCGTTTTTACCTCGTGAATCCAAGATAATAAATCATCTTTTTCCTGTTCAACACTTGTTGAGTAGCTACTTAGTTCTTTTTTATAAAAATGATGATGCTGGTTAAGAGCCGATTCTATCATTTTTTCAAATGGTGTGTTACTTTCTTGGAGACTCTCGACACCTACAGCTGGGTCCCACTCTTCTATATTTTTATAGAAAGAAGCTTCCCGGTTGTAACGAATGACGAGAAATAAAAGAAAGATGACGAAAAAGACAAAAACAATATAGAGAACAGAACGAAAGGCCAGGGATGAATCAAGATACCCAATCAATAGGATTAACACTTGAAGAAAACAGAATAATAGAATCCAACTGCGCCTTTCGACGAGAAATTTCTTGATCATTTATGCGCCATCCTCTTCCCTGGCCAAATATCCTTGTCCGACTTTTGTTTCAATATATTGCCCTAGGCCTATTTCATCAAGTCGCTTTCGTAATCGATTGACGTTTACTGTCAGGGTATTGTCACTTACAAATCGTTCATCATCCCACAGGCTTTTGATGAGCTCCTCACGGCTGACGATTTGGTTTACATGATCAATTAGGATTTTCAAAATAAACATTTCATTTTTTGTTAATTCAATTGTTCCATTGTCCTTTTGCACGGTGTTATCTACGTAATCCACAGATGCCCCATTCCAAATTTTTAAATGAATTTGCTGTTCAAGGCTATAGTTGTAAACTCGTCTAAGGACGGCCTGAATTTTCGCAATGAGCACGTCAAAATGAAACGGCTTTTGAACAAAATCATCCGCACCCAGCTGCATCGACATCACCATATCTGTCGGGTGATCTCTCGACGACAGAAAAATAATCGGGACCTTCGAATGCGTTCGAATCATCCGACACCAATGAAAGCCATCAAATTTCGGCAGCTGAATATCGATAATGACCAGGTCAGGTTGAATTCTCGTAAATTCCTTCATCACATTGCTGAAATCATCGATCCCGTATACATCATACGACCACTGCAACAACCGCTCCCGAATCTCATTAAACAACGTCACATCATCTTCAATCAACAAAATCTTAAACACACGACCACCATCTATCTGGGACACAGGGACAGGTCCCGCGTCCCACCATTTTATGGGTAACACTCCCTCATACTCCACTATAATAATACCATAAACTACCACAAGAAGGCCTGAACCCTATGATGGATTCAGGCACTATACTTTATCCCGTCGTAACCAAAAGTTTGTTTACTTACTCGTGTCATTGACAGTACCCATGCTCTTAATATCTACTTCAACAGTTACATTGATATCAGCTTCGGATAGTGCTTGACCCCAGTTATCCTCTACCTTTTTAAATTCTTCATACTGATAGGCTCTAGCATAGATACCAAAACCAAACGGGTCGATTTTATGACCTTGAACTTTTTTAAACAGTTCCTCATATCCCGTTTTCAACCGGTCCTCAATTGTTTTTTTGATTTCCTTTTCATGAGATATCATATCTACTGGTAATAAACTTTCAAGAATAGCGACGGACATCGAAATTTTAACATCAAACTTAAATCTGTCCTCGTCATGCGACGTTTTAACCTTGGACTTCACCGTTTTTACTTCAAAACTCAAATCATTTTTATGAAAAATCCCCTCCTCCTTTTCAGCCGGAATCGTAATGGTCGTATAACTAATTTGATGTTTCCGATTATGCTTTAAAAAGAGGTATAACGTGGATTCCGATAAATCAAGAGAATCCACATATTTCCCACGATTGTTAAGTAAGGCGGTTCCAGTTACTTCAACCTTTTTACCCTTTTTCACATTGGCTAAAGCTGGTGTCACTCCCTTGTCAAAAAACTCAGAATGAAGTTGTTGGAGCGTCCCTTTTTCGGTTCGTGTTCGTTTATGATTTTTATCAATATCATTTTTCAAGTACACCGCAAGAAGTGCATTGCTTTCCGGATTATAATTGACGACATCCGATACTTGACCGTCCACAATAACCACTCTTGTATTGATCGAAAAATTACTGTTCCGGTACATTGTATCTAGTATAGGAAACCAGTCCCCATGTTCCACAACCCGTTTTCCCAGTAAAAGGATCTGGATTTTGGCAGCCGATACCTCGCCACCTGTCACTGCATCAAAAAATTTTCTAGAATCTCGAATGGTATCAGCCTTAGTGTGGTATATATCCCTTTGCGACTTTGCCCCCTTACTAAATACAGGGCTTGACTCATAAAAAATGAGGTTATTGTCCTCATCAAGATCAATCCCAAGGACGAAGACAATCGTCGTATCCTCCAATGGAACCTGGTATCCACAGCTCGTAAGCATCATTAAAAGTGAAACACACAAAAGTGGAAGAACGCAACGTTTCAATTCAAGCTCCTCCTCTTCATTAGCCCATGTATGAGGACATACCCCCATAAACAAATCGGGAAAACATACGAAAAGAGATAACTTATTCTGTGTATTTCCTTAGCCAAAATTAAATCCATACGTACTGAGGGAGGAAACAATAAAACATAAATTACACTTATGACCAGGAACCAGAATAATGGTTTTGAGTGATCCACTTTTCCAAATATCCAACTTGTACTAAACACAGATACGAACATAAGTGGAAGGACTTTTGTAGACATCACAAATATATAAAATGCAAATACTACAATCTCCAATCGTTCGATAAAGGTCAATTCAATTACTTTCAAGACTGTGATGGTTGGTTCATTAAATTTTGTAATTTCATCAGGACTAAAGACCACAAATGCTCCAAGCGTTATAATTAAATAGGCAATCATTGTAATGGTATTCGCAATAACAACTCCAATTGAGGCATTTTCCTTTTTTTCTAAAAAGGGATAAAGGTAAAAAGCGATATCAAATCCAACATAGATAATAATGCTGATTTTTAAAGTTTTCACGACGGGTTGCCAGCCTTCCTTTAAAAGAGGAAGAAGGTTTAGAATTTGGCCCTCCTTAAAAGAATATACATATAAGACAAGAATCCAAATCGTCATTAAAAAAACTACCACCGAATATCTGCCTATAATTTGAATATTGTTACGAACCAATAAATACGATGGGATCGATAACAAAATTAATAATAAAAATATAGAAACTCTTGGTAACACCCAAGCTTGTATAAACATCGCCTCTGTAATAAAAGAATAGAGTGCTAATAAACCAAAATACACAGCCAGGATACCCCCACCCACTTTAGCAGCCCACTTACCAAAGTAATGTTTCAACAGGTCAAGAATTGTTCCATTCGGGTACTTTTTCATAATTTGAATAATAATTAAACTAGTAATTGTAGCAATGAACCATCCTATTATTATGCCAATCCACCCATCAGTCCCTGCCTTTTCTGCTACATCTCTAGGTAAGGTAAGGACGCCAACGCCTACTTGAACACCGTGAATTAATAAGATGTACTGAACGATTGATATTTGTTTACCTTGAACATTCATCATTGTTTGTCTTCCTTTGGACGAATAGAATCCGCCCTTCTCAATTGAATAGCTAAAGAACTAACCGGACGCTTGGTGATTGACCATTGTGGAAAGCGTATAAACAAATCCTTCCAGTCTTGAATTCTCAAGGGAGAAACTGGACTAGTATAGGAGACACCAAGCGATTTTAGCTCAATTAAATGGATTAGTAATGTCATTAAACCTACACTTAATCCAACAAATCCAAATAAAGATGCCATAATCATCATTGGAAATCGAATAAGCCTGATGGATGCACCCATTTGATAATTTGGAATGATAAAAGAGGCAACTGCAGTTATGGCAACAACAATGACCATAATATTACTAACGATTCCAGCCTGTACAGCCGCCTGTCCAATCACAATACCACCGACGATTCCAATGGTTTGCCCAATTTTGGCTGGGAGTCGAATTCCGGCCTCACGTAACATCTCCAGGGCAATTTCCATAATTAATGCCTCTATAAACGGCGGAAATGGTACCCTTTCTCGCGACACCCCGATAGACATTAGTAGTTTTAAAGGAATCACCTCAAAATGAAAGGCTATGATTGCGATATAAGTCGCTGGTAGAAAAATTGCCGTAAAAAAACCAATATACCTTAACAGTCGGATAAAAGAGGCGACCAACCAACGCGACGTATAATCATCTATGCTCTTAAAAAAGGAAAAAAATGTAGATGGCGCAACTAAAACATTAGGTGCCCCATCCACCACTATCACAATTCTTCCCGCTAAAATCTCCAAAGTGGCAAAATCAGTACGCTCTGTAACAAGAAGTTGTGGGAATGGCGAATAGGGATTATCCTCTATGTATTCTTCTAATATGATACAATTTGTAATACTATCAACCTTAACCTTTTGAAGACGGTTTTCAAGTTCCTTAATTAAATCCGGATTGGCAACATCGTCTAAGTATAAAAGGGAGACCTTCGTTTTCCCTCTTTCACCAATGCTATAATCATTTATTTTTAAACGTTGATTTTTAATATGTTTTCGGATGAGTGCAATATTTGTACTTCCAGATTCAGTAAACCCAATGTGTTCACCATAAATGGAAGACTCAATCGGGGTATCCTCAATTGATCGCTCCGGCCATTTTCCAGTATCTAAAAGGAATGCAACTTGGGACCCATCCATAAATAAGACGCTTTTTCCTTTTAAAATTTCGTCCGTGACTTTTGACCATGTATTCACTTCCTTGATTTGGGTGACAGATACCTTAAGTGTCGAATCCTCATTAAAATCATCAATATGGAATAACAAAGGTCTTAATACATGCTCACTGACCACCGTTGAATCTGTAAGCTCACCTAAATAAACGAGTGCAGCTTTCGCATTTGTTTGTTTAATCACAAGGTTGGTCACGACTAAATCAGGTGTTTTACTAAAAATGTTTTGTATCTCATTGACGTTATTTATTACATCTAGGCTAATCAGTTCCGTTTGAGGTCCCGAATTCTCGTTAGGGTCGGTTTGTTGCTGTTGCAATTCCTTTTTATCCTTTTTGAAAAATGACATATGAAAACCACCTACAATATGATGGTTTAGTATGCGACAATAATTGGAAAAACATTCAAAAATAGAGATGGGTTAATGCTCGGTTTTTCAAGGTAGAATGGTTACGCCTATAATGTTTTGTAATAGTTAGCCCAATGCGACGTCAAGTATCATCATCACAACAAATCCAATCATTAAACTCATGGATGCGAGATCTTTATTTCCTTTTTCCTGAGAACTTGGAATGACTTCTTCTGCGACAACGAAAATCATCGCACCAGCCGCAAAGCTTAATGCGTATGGAAGCAATGGTTCAATGAAGGATACCGCAACTGCCCCAACAACTGCAGCAATCGGCTCGACCATCCCTGAAAATTGCCCGTAAAAGAAGCTCTTTCCACGGGACATGCCGTCCCCTCTTAACGGCATTGAAACCGCAATACCTTCCGGAAAGTTTTGAATGCCAATTCCAAGGGCCAAGGTTAATGCACCCGCTAAAGAAGCTTCCGTTCCCCCATTAGCAAGGGCACCAAACGCGATTCCAACAGCCAGTCCCTCAGGAATATTATGAAGTGTAATCGCAAGGACTAAGAGCGTACTTCGTTTTTGTCCTTTTGGATGTAAGCCTTCTGCGTCATTGATAGGTGCATTTGGGTGAAGATGAGGCAAAATCTTATCAATTCCCCATAGAAAAATGCCCCCTAACAGGAATCCGGACGCTGCAGGAAACCAAGCTCCAATCTGATTGTCGCTAGACATCTCAATCGCAGGTCCCAATAGCGACCAATAGCTAGCAGCAATCATTACGCCTCCAGCGAAACCTAACATACTATCCAGAAGACGCTGATTAATCGTCTTTGTTGCAAAAACAAGGGTTGCCCCTAGTGCCGTCATCCCCCATGTAAACAATGTCGCAATCAACGCTTGCATTACGGGATGAAAATTCTCGAAAAAGTCTACCATACTCAAGAACTCCTTTTATATGATAGTTTAGCTTAACCAATCTTAGGGTAAATTATGGTCTAGGGTTTGGGATATCTGTAGAGTTGGACAGATATCAGATTGAGTTTTCGGGTTTTCGGACAAACTTTTCTGGTTATCGGATACAGGCTCCAGGTTATTGGACATAAATAAAGGTTAACGGACACAGTTTCCCTTTTATCGGACATAAACTGATGGATATCGGACACAAGCTCCCTTTTATCGGACATAAATTAAAAGATATCGGACAAACCATCGCTCATGGTTAATTTCACAAAAGAATAGCCTGCTTGCTATAATTAGTAGAAGAGAGGTGAGATCATGCAAAAACTAGTTTTTGAGGACGCGTGGGATCGGACGATTTCACAGAAAGATCGTGATATAATCCAACAGCTTTTTCGTGAGGAGACCCCGGAAAAAGGAGTTAGTTTTACACCCTTCCGGATTGCAGTAAATCACAAAAACGAACGATTAGTAACGGCAATTGTTCATAATCGAACGCTACAAAATCTTGTATTTGAAAATACATCACTACAGCTTTTTGATGGGGAAAAGCTCCTAGCTGAGCACGAATTTACACTTCCTGCCCTCCAGGTGCCACCTGAAACCAGCATGCCGTGGAGTTTTGTTTTTCCACCTGATCGTATACAAATCCCAAATTCTATCGAACATGTGACACTTAAACATAAAAAAGAGAAGTAGACTCCATTTTAGAATCTACTTCTCTTTTCTTTATTTGACTGGACCTTTTGTAATGTACTTCAATCAGTGCAAACTCATATCAGAGGAGTACTCAGTGCCTTTTGTCCATACTTTGACCTTAGTGACTTTCCTATATCTACTTTTGAACTTTCGTTCGCAGAAAAGGGCTTTAAGTGAACATTGAATTGGAAATTCTCATTTTTTAATCGGTATGGTTCCTCCACATCCGGCCCACAGCTAGCAGACCCAAGACCATGCTGCTGATGATCCAAGTTGAACGTGATAAAATCCTGCTTTATCAAATCATATGTGTGCTGAGCCTTATCCAGATTTTCCGTTGTATAATAATGAGCACTGAAATCAATTGTTGGTTCACCTGCTACAACAAAGCCCACTCCTTCAGTATTTGTCAACGTTACCCATCGAACTTCATGACGATTGCCATTTTCCTGAGGATAGATATATGGAGTATATAGCTCCTCCACCTTTTTAGCAAAAACGCCAATTCGAGTGGCCAGCCTACTGTCACTGTAGGCCTCACCCGGACCTCTCCCATACCAGGACACATCATCTAAGTAAACTGGCAACCTCATTTGCAAGCCAATCCGTGGTAATGTTATCGGGCCACCACCTTCTGGACATCCTTTCACAGTAATAGATATTTCACCATTGCTAGATATTGTATACGTATAAGTAACACGAATTCCCCAGGATAAAATTGGCGGTGCAATCCGAACGTTAGAAGTAATCACTACCTGATCGCTGGTTGGTTGTTGCCACTCCACGCCATCTACACGATGTTGAAGCCAATGCAGGCCATATTTCTTCCATTCAGACGCTGAACGGTGATCATTATCGATTAACGCCCTCCATAAGTGAAGCTTTGGTCCTTCTTCCATAAGATTAATATCACGATAAGACCATGAATCCATCTTCCCATAGACAAGATTAAACTCAATCTGAAAATCCTCACCCTGTACTAAAAGCTGATTATTCTTTTCAAGACATGATAGAGGTTGATGGAAAGATGGAACAATCTCCTTTTCAATCGTACTCGTTACAGGTAATTCAAACTGCGTCCAAGCAATTTCATGTCCTGTTTTTGCCCATAGCGCATCAGCTGCCAAGGTAAATTGAAGGTTTAACCAAAAGTCTGTATCAGGTTGGATCAGTTCGGGAAGCTTGTATGGAATTGCAAGCGTCATCGTTTCACCTGGTGCAACTTCAGGAGCTGGTATCACACCATTGTCAATAACCTTTCCATCTGATTCAACTGACCACGATAAATGTAAATGACTTAAGGAAATAAAGTCATAGAGGTTAGTGATACGTACCTTTCCATTATTTAAATCTACAGCCTCGACATGAACAGGTTCAATCACTTTTTTATACTCAATTAGTCCCGGAGACGGTGTTCGATCAGGCATCACAAGCCCATCAATGACAAAATTATAATCATTCGGGGTATCACCAAAATCTCCGCCGTAAGCATAGTATTCTACTCCATCTTTTGTTTGAAGACGAATCCCATGATCACACCATTCCCAGACAAAGCCACCCTGTAAACGTTTGTATTGGTAAAATAGATCCCAATACTCTTTGATTCCACCAGGTCCATTTCCCATCGCATGGATATATTCACAAAGAATATGCGGCTTGCTTAAATCCGTTCTTTGCCCCAGCTTTTCCAAAATGTCAATAGAGGTGTACATCGTTGTATGTATATCGGAAACAGTTGGATCTCTTTTTGGATCATCACCGTATTGATTCATGATGCTTCTCGTTTCACCTTCATAGTGAACAAGGCGTGTTGGGTCATTTTCTTTGATCCATTTACCCATTGATTCATGGTTACAGCCAAATCCAGATTCATTCCCTAATGACCACATAATAATAGAAGGATGATTTTTATCGCGTGCGACCATTCGTTTAGCCCTATCTAAATACGCTTCTTCCCACTCTGGATTATCACTTAACTGATTTCCATTACCAGCACGTTCGAAGCCATGGGTTTCTAAATCTGCTTCATCGATAACATAAAGACCATAAACATTACAAAGATCATAGAATCTCGGATCATTTGGATAATGAGCTGTTCTTACGGCATTAATATTATTCTGTTTCATCAGAATGACATCCTTCTCCATCATAGCGAGAGGTACAGCCCTACCTAAATCTGGATGATGGTCATGACGATTTACACCCTTGAATTTAATGGCCTCACCATTAATGAGGCAAACTCCGTCCTTCAATTCCACCGAACGGAAACCAGTTCTATTCGGTATCACCTCAATCTGATTTCCTGAATGATCCTTCAACGTAATCAACAAATGGTATAAATAGGGGTGTTCCGCTGACCATTTTTCTGGACTCTCTACTGGAATATCGATATGGAAACTTGCTTTTTGATTTTCCGGCAGAACCACCTGTTTAGACTGTTTGGAAACCAACTTTCCTCCCTGATCAAGAAGGCGGTATTCAAGTTGATATTTTTCAAAAGCTTGACAAGTATAGTTTTCGATTACCGTATCGATGGAAAGGATCGCATCTTTATACTGGCCATCCAGATTTGTTTTGACAAATAAATCTTGAATATGGACCTTTGGTTTTGCTAATAGATACACATCTCTAAAGATCCCACTTAACCACCACATATCCTGATCTTCTAAGTAACTGCCATCAGACCATTGATAAACCCTGACAGCTAATGTATTCTCACCTTCCACAATATATGAAGTGATATCAAATTCAGATGGAATCCGGCTACCTTGGCTGTAACCAACTTCCTGACCATTAACCCAAACGTGAAAAGCGCTGTCTACTCCCTCAAACCTCAATATCATTTTTTTCTGAAGCCATTCTGTTGGAATGTAAAAATTACGTCGGTAAGACCCGGTTGGGTTTTCTGTTGGAACGTATGGTGGCTCAACCGGAAACGGATATTGAACATTTGTGTAATGCGGCTTTCCGTATCCATTCATTTGCCAATGTGAGGGAACCATGAGACTATCCCACTCACTCACATCAAAATCATTTTTATAAAAATGCTCGGGTGCGAGTTTTGGGTTTTCAGCATAATGAAATTTCCAACTTCCATTTAATAATTTAAATCCTTCGGAATTTCCTCTTTCGTATGTTAACGCAGATTGTTCATCTGTAAACGATAGAAAGTAGGCGCGTTCAGGCAATCTTCCCCTTTGTAGGACATTTATGTTTTCCCAGTCATTTTTCTTAACCATTCAAATCCCCCCCAAATACCTTTTGAAATTCAATATTTCCTCTATCTTATAAGATGATAAAACGCACGAAAACCCTTTCAATCTACCACTCTCTAAAGAATAGCACCTTATCTTGATCGATTTCTTAAATTATCTGTATGGATTAAAATAGTACTAGCATTCACTAAAAAAGTCTTAAGAGTTTTGTATATTTTGAATAGGGAAACGTCCGTGCATTTATACATTCAATTTCGTAGAAGTAATCTTTGATATTAAAAAAGATTCATGTAATCAATAACGAATCTAGTATAAAAATATCAATAGCTTTTAACATTTATACATCATTCTTCTAATGTTTCTACATAGTAACAAGAAAATTCTTTTACGATTGGATTCTTCACAGACTCCTTGATTTTCAGTCTCAACTTACTGGATTTAATTTTTGGGATTTGTAAAATATAACGGTGGCCCATCGCCGTACCTAATGCAATCGAAATCCATTCGTTATCCACGAATGCCTCTAACTCAAATTCCCTTACACGTTCACCAAATCGAATCTCTTCCATTAACACAATGTGGTTGATACTTGTTTCTTTTTCCAGCGTTAATAGTAATTCTCTTCCACATCCCGAGGTCCTTCCCAATGGACTGGAAAATCTCCTTCTGATTTCATTCCCAAATTCTATTAACCGCTCTGCGTCCGGTTTCGGTATCAATCCCCGATTATCAGGGGAAATATTTAATAATAAATTTGTTCCATGACCAACAGAATGATAGTAAATATTCATTAATTCATCCAATGATCTTAAGTTTATCTCTGAGTTTGGATGCCAGAACCATTGTAATTTACGAATGGGAACATCGCATTCTGCAGGGAGCCATTCGGGTGTCTCGGGTAGCCAATCCACTGTTTCGTTGGAAAACATACTGATTTTTGCAGCACTATTTGTATTCCAGCAAGGATATGGTGCCACTCCTTCTTCATTTCCCACCCATCGGATTGTTGGCTGTCCCATATTAAAGATCATGGCATTTGGCTGATAAGTCTTTATTATTTCGATCATTCTTTCCCAATTATAAACTCTGCCTTCTGATCCTGCTCCATCAAACCAAACCTCAATCATTTGACCATATTGGGTCATTAACTCGGTAAGCTGCTGGCAATAGAAATCATCATAAGCTTCTTTATCATGATAGCAAGGTTCATGGCGGTCCCAAGGTGACAAATAAATCCCAAAGTGCATTCCTTCTTCTCGGCAAGCATCGGCACATTCACGAACAACATCACCTTTTCCATCTTTCCAAGGACTGGATTTCACAGAGTACTCGGTCGTCTCAGTTGGCCAAAGACAAAAACCATCATGGTGTTTTGCAGTTAGGATAAAGTATTTGAACCCTGCATCCTTGGCAAGCTTAACCCATTGTCTAGCATCTAATTCCATAGGATTAAAAAGTTGGGGAGAGTCGTTTCCATCTCCCCATTCTTGATTACAAAAGGTATTAATTCCAAAGTGACAAAAAATCCCTAAGTCAAGATTTTGCCACGCGATTTGACTTTCCGTGGGCAGGGCTAATTTGACCTTATTCATTCGTTTCACGCCCTTTGACTTTTTTTAGTAAGGGGTTCTGGAGTCCATTTCAATTATCCCAGAACAGGTTTTTCCACAAATGTAATCAATCGTTTTTGCTCATGTAATTCAAATAGGGCAAGCCCTTTCTGGAACGGTTCGAAAATAATGCTTTGTCCTGCTTAATAACCGGGTCTCTTTGCCATCCATAAAATGATCTTTCATTAAATATAAATGGTGACATAATAAACCTTCTACCTTGAGCTTATATCTGCGATTAAAGATATATCTTTAATCTTTTGGTTAATCTGTTCCCTTTTTAACAAGTACCATTCGAGGTCTTTAGGATATTGGTCAAACGTGATTTCATCATCCAATCCTTCTTCCAAAAGGACTAAAACTTGATCTCTACCAATCAGGCTTTCTAGCAATTGAAGCGCCCTTAAATCTTGTAGAGCTTCGTATAAAACCTCAAGTCTAATCGATTCGATTGGACCATCTTCACCAGGATAAACGAGAAAGGCATCCCCTGAAGGGAATGAATAATTAGCATCCGTATTTTTAAATGGGTCTATTGCTTTTTTCGAGTATTGTGAATACCAAAAATTATATCCCCAATGAAGAAAGCCAGCGATATTATATTTATACAGTTGTATCCCGAGAATCCGATTACGGAATGATGGCATCGAGAAGAATCGGTTTGCAACTTTTTTATATTGGGCACAGCAATAATATGTCCAAAGATTTTTTACACCATTTTCTAAAAATGGTTTGATATGATCATTGGAAGGAATCGGCGTTTTGACGAGCCCTTTTTCATAAAAGGTAAAATCTGAAAGTGCATCAATTACTGGAAAGTCTTCCAAGTGTTCTTGCAGAATTGAACTTGCTTTTTCATATGACTGAACTTGATCAAGATGCGGCTCATCGGATACATGGAAAAAACATTGGCTTTCTAATCCATTGTCTTTAATAAAATCAACTAACTCCGGAAGAAATTGATGGAGAAATTGACGGTATTCATTGCTTGTAGCATCCGTTTCCCAGCCGAAGAACCGTTTAAATTCTCCATTTTCAAGACCAACTATTTTCGGAGCGTGCCTAGCTCCCCATTGGGTAAAGAGATGGGAAAACTCAAAATGCTTTATACCTTGTTTTCTACACAGCTCAATCCATCTTTTGAGCTTTTCAAATTTGAAGGAGTAACTTTCTCCTACCTTTTCTACATCAACAAGCTGGACTGTTGGACGTTCTCCTCCGACCTCCGTATCTAAAGGAGGTGTAAATAACGGTGTTAGGATCATATTCATTCCATGTTTTGCTGCCGTATCAACAAATTGCTCAATTCTCTTCCAATGTTCCTCACTAAAGACCTCAACATTGTAATAGGTTGCCAAGCAATCAGTATGAAACCATTCTGTATGAATTAATTTTTGTTGGGGCAGTTCAGCTGGGATAACCTCTAATTCGAAAACTTCCTTACCAAGATATTCACCATTTTGCTTTTCAAAGATGACTTCAATAAGGTATTTGTTCGGATCCATATCTAATAGATTATCGACCGTAATCCAAAGCGAACGCCACTGTTTCGGAAAGGCTGTTAAACCATCCTTATTTTGATACTGATAAAGAGGATCTGGATATAATCCTGGTGTAGATTTAAGGATGAGATCATCATGATCGTGGTAACACGGTAATTCAGATGGAACCAATCCTACGGATCGTACCGTAATATTCTCCTGCAAAGCAGAGTTTATTCGTACTCTTATATTCTTTAATAAGGTGCTAGATTTATAGGCAACCTGGAAGGAGTACGTTTCGTTTAAAAGTGCTGAACCTTTTGTGACAGCCTTTTCATTTAATTCTTGAGTAGCAAAAACCTTTGTTAAAGAACTTAAACATCTCGTTAAAAATTCTAGCTCCATTAGCCATTCTCCACTCTTTCTCGTATTAGATTATAGTACCCTGCCTCTAACGCATACGTAAAAAATGATAAACCGCTCCGATCATTCCAGCATGATTAGATAGCTTGGCAAGTACAATCTCTGTATTCTTTTGAAAAGAAGGAAGCAAGTAGTTGTTGATTTCTGCTTGAACTTCCTGTAAAAAACGCTCACCCCGAGCAGTGACCCCACCGCCGATGATGACTTTTTCCGGGTTGAAAATATAAATAAGATTTGAGATGCCCATCGATAAATAACGGTAAAACTGTCTGACAGCCTTCTGAATCTCCTCATCACCCTGATCGTATAAGTCAAAAATTTCTTTTCCAGTCCATGGCCGTTCTTCCTTATAATGATTAGCAAAATGAATTAATCCCGACACCGAGGCATTTTTTTCAAAGGGTTCTCCGTCAACAAGCATATAACCCCATTCCCCCGCACTGAATGAGTGCCCTGAATACATCTTTCCATCAATGACAATCGCTCCACCGATGCCTGTGCCCACAGTCAATGTAATAAAATCTCTTGAACCGTGATGACCTAGCCACATCTCACCAAGGGCCGCACAATCCACATCATTTCTAACTTCTACAGGCAGTCCAAGTGCCTCACTAACAAGCTTCTTAATGTCAATCCCCGTATAATGAGGGATTGTTTCACCGGCAGCGACAATCGTTCCCGTATGGAAATTAACCTGTCCGGCCGTGCTAATGGCAATTCCGCTGAGGGAATAATTTGCCACCATGGTTTTCCCCGCTGCTATTACTTTTTCAATGATTGCCTGACCGCCTAGATGGGCTGCAGTGTCCATCATAAAGTGAGAAAGAATATCTCCATTTTTGGTTACAATCCCATACTTAATTTGTGTTCCCCCGATATCAAAGGCTAGGTAGTGCTTCATCCGATGCCAATTCTCTCTGCAAAAGTTTTTGTGATTAATTGCGGTCTTGTTATCGCGCCCCCCACTACGATCGACCAAGCCCCTAATTCCAACATTTTACGTGCTTGCTCTGGTGTTTGGATGCGACCTTCGGCAATGACTGGGACGGGTAATAGTTTGGAAAGCTGTTCGACTAGTTCAAAATCTGGATCTAGTTGTTTGGGACTATCATTGGTATAACCAGAAAGGGTTGTAGAGACCATATCCGCACCGCAATCCATCGCATATTCGGCATCCCTTACGTTTGCAATATCTGCCATTACTAACGTATTACTGTGCTCATGAATATAATTGACCAAATCCTTTAGGGTTTCACCGTTTGGTCGCTTGCGATAAGTAGCATCAAGCGCAATTACATCAGCCTCTACTGCCAATAATTCCTTTACCTCTTTAAGGGTTGCTGTAATATAAATTTCACTGTCTGGGTAATCGCGTTTGACCAGCCCAATAATTGGTAGACCTGTTTGTCTCTTAATAGCAGCCACATCCACAGCCGAATTACTTCGGATCGCCTTTGCCCCGCCATCCTTAGCTGCCTGAGCCATTTTTGCCATTATTTCAGAACCGTGCAACGGCTCATCTTCAAGGGCTTGGCAAGAAACAATTAAATCATTGTGTATTGACGAAAAAAAAGGATGATTCCTCATATCATCATCTCCTTATTAAAATTTAATACACGTTTGTCCTTCATTCGGTAATGAAGGACAATTTTCATAAAATAGTATGCTATTAATATATTTTTTCTACTTCAACAATATAAGTGTTGATCAATCGCAGAATACGATCATTTAATTCAGACAGGGAAGCATAGTCCTGCTGAACGACTGGTAGTAATGGTAACCTCGGGGACCCCGTTTCAATATTTCTTAGTGATAAAATATACTTACAAGCACCGTATAAAGAAGGGTAACTTAATAACTTTTTAATCACGCTATTAATTTCAAATTGTAATTTCTGGGCCTTTTCAAATTCATTTGCTCGATACAATTTATCGAGCGTACAGAATAGTTCCGGCATTACTCCATACGTTCCGCCAATGCCACCGTCTGCTCCCATAATCCGGCCGCCTAAATATTGCTCATCCGGTCCGTTAAAAACGAGAAACTCTTTTCCTGAATTTGCTTTGAATTGTTGTAATTCATAGACACTTTCGCCTGACATCTTAATTCCGATTACCTTTTCTTGAGCAGCCATTTTTTGAAATAGCGATTGAGTCAAATTAAATCCTGTTGTCTGTGGAATGTTGTAAATAATAAATGGTAAGGAGGTGCTATCGATTATCTCCTGCCAATGTTTTTCAACCGATTGCTCTGACAAACGATAATAGATTGCTGGAACGGCTGATATCGCATGCGCGCCGCATTTTTCTGCATGAATCGCTAGCTCCCTGCTTTCTTCTGTTGAGTTTGCTCCAACATGGACGATTATGGTTAGCTCTCGTCCAACCTCCTGCATGACGGCTTCTACGACTCTCTTTCTTTCTTCCGTTGTTTGCAGGATTCCCTCACCAGAACTGCCTCCGACATATAAACCAGTAACTCCGCTATTTACATAAGAACGGGAAAGGTTTTTCACTCTTTCTTCACAAACCTCGCCTGCGTCATCATAGGCGGAATACATTGCAACAAATACACCTTTAAATTGGTCTAAATCCCATGTTTTCATGTTGCTATCCCCTTTTTGGATTTAAATTTTTTGTTATGAATACTATTTCTATAATTCTAGAAAAACACCACTAAAACGAAGGGCGATAAAATGAAGGTTAGCTGACGTTATTGTTTCATTACATCCATCTTTTTGTAGAAAGTTTTTATACCGAACTATTCGTTTGTCTGAATTTAGATACTTTCTGTTCCATTTTTGTAAAGGCTGAATTTGCTATCCACATTACTCCAAACGCTAGCAGACTGAAACTAAAGAATGGAAATAGTCCCGGAATAAGGATAATCACCATGCTAAATCCAACAGTAAGTGCAGCTATACTTGCGGTATGGAAAGGATGAGCAATTGCAATGATCAGTGCATGCTTAGCAACACTAAACAGCTTGATATCAAAATGAACATATACTGGAATCATTAATAAAACTGTCATTAAATAAAGGATTCCCGCAATCCATACGGCAATGAATAAGACCATATCCATCATACTTTCTGAACCTTTGAACAGCTGGAAATAATAATAGATACTACAGCCCGTTAACGTGGTGACCCACCCCAAAAGATTGGTCTTTAGAAAGCCCTTACGGTACAATTCCCAAAAGGTCTTAAAAATTGGAACTTCGGTTTGTTTATTGATCCATTTCCGACAAATCGCAAACATCGTAAAAGTTGCCGGGAATATGCCCCCAATGCCTAGACCCACAAGGCAGAATAATATCCAGATTAATTGAAGGGCAAAGAACCTTGTGATCCATTCCATAATTGTGTTTAATTTCTCCATGTAGCCAGCTTGAAACATATTCCCACCTCTTTTAGATAAAATTTATCTACTTATATCTTTGCTTTGAGTGGCACGTGTTTTTCAATCAGCTGTTGAAAACGAACGGCCATTATTTTATCGCCTTCACCGTTTGGATGCAGCCCATCAGGCATATATTTTTCATACTCTTCTCCAAACAGTTTAAGCCCGTCTATATAATAAATGTTTTGATCGCCATGTCGAATTAACATATTCACGACTTGAACAATTTCTGCTCTCACTTTCTCCAGTGATAATCCAACTTCATTTTCAATTTTTTCTCGTTCTCTGTGAAAAATAGGAGAAATAATCGCAATCGGCACGTCCTTGTGCTTTTCACGAATCGTTTGGATAAATCCAATCAAGGCAGGAATAAAAGTTCGATCTGATAATGTCTTTCCCCCGACTATATTTATCCCGACACATAAGGAAATAAAATCAGCAGGCAGATCACGAATCATTCTTCCAACCATTGGTTCTAAATGACAATTTCCGCTATACCCAAGGCAAGTAAGGTTAAAATCCATCTGAGCGGCAGCAAGTGCTGGCCAGGTTTGCGATGGACTATCTGAATAATAACAATGAGTGATCGAACTTCCATACGTAATCCAGCGCAAACGGAAATCGTCTACCTGTTCCCACTCTGCCCCATCATCAATCCATATTCCCGAAATTTGGACAGGTACTTTCTGGGGTAAATAGATCTCTATCACCTTCGATTGACCAGAAAGGGAATCAAAGACAACGGTTGATTCCCCTGCTGGAATATAGGCGGTTTTTACTAGACTACCATCTATTAAACAATCCATCTCCATCCATTCAGCGGATTTAGCCATTCCAATCTGAATAGACTGAGTATTACTTCGAATTTTAATTCGAACACCCGCTGGCATCTCCGCTTGACCATTTATGCTATTAGGAAAGAAAAACTCCTTCTTCTCGAAAGGGATTCTCCAAGGCTTCAAGTAATCCTTTGTTCTTTCAAATGAAACGGCCCCATGAAACAACTTTTCAGATAATGGTATCTGTTGCAAGCTCATTCCTCCAATAATATCAAACTATGACTTTAACCAGTCCAACGAAAACTTAACAAAAGCAATGTCCATGTTATTCCAGTCTGAGTAATCATATACCCGTTCATACAGAACGCCAATTTCGCCAGTTTGCAGAACAGTGAGGCAAGAATAACCGTAGAAGCTTTCCTCAATTACTTTACTATATGGCCATGTTTTCCCGCCGTCTTCACTCAAACGTACGGTTCCTTTAACCCTTGTTTTTTCATCAGCTGGGTTAGAGAATAGAACCCGTACTTTTCCGTCACCTAAATCTGGATAAAGGACAACACTTGATTGACAGATAGGATCAATTAATTCCATGTCAAACGTTACCTCACCCCATGTTTCGCCACCATCCGTACTGGTTGTGACTGCTGTTCTTTGAAGTCCATAATGATTACGCAAATAATATTTTAATTCACCTGTTGGCAATTCTATGACCTGGGACTCTGTTAAATACTGTTTTCCATTATTAATTGTCTGTGCAGTGAGAACCTCACCGTCAAGCTCCCTGCCATCATTTGGTGATTCACCACGCTGCCAAGTAACACCATGATCATCGCTATAAATACAAGCACATGATAGGTGGCCTGCTTCATTAGAAAAATAGATTGGGAACACTAATCGTCCTTTCTTTTCTCCGTGCTTCAACTGAATACCGCACCCAGGACCAGATCCAATAAACTTCATCCATTCTTCCTTAACCGATACATTTAATTCTCTTGGTTTGGACCAAGTAAGCCCATCGTCTTCACTTTGAATGATTTGCAAAAAGCATGTTCTTGCTTCTAGTAAACTTTCATTTTGGTCAATTCCCTTTTTAAAATAGATATTTCCTGCATCCTGACCATTATTGAAGACATAACCATTTTCATCAACTGTATAATTTGTTAAATTGTTTTCTGTATCATAAACTTTTCCTGAATCCGATAAAAAGTAAACATTTCCTTCATTATCAAATAACTTCCTACGTCCATCTGCATCGAAACCGATTCCCGGTTCACTATTCCATAGGCCAATTCCACCTGGCGAGTGGCAATAAATCATAAAAATGGTTCCTGTTTCTTCATCCTGTAAAAGTGACGTATCAATGGCCGCTGCCCCATCTAAACCTTCACCCGCAAATGCGACTAGCTTTTGAACAGGTCCCCAAGTCTCACCATGGTCTTCGCTGCGTCGAATCGTAGCATCTATTTGGTTCGGATTATCTGTTTGATCGACAATCCTTGCATCTATACCTGCAATAACCGTTCCCTTCGTTGTTGTAATCATTGAAGGTATCCGGTAAGCTCTTGAACCTGCAAGGTTTGGATAAAAAACTGCTTCAGCTTGGATATTTGACATATAATTCTCTCCTTGTTGTTTCAAAATAAATGTGGGTACCAATAGCACCCACATTTGTTTTTTTCTATTCATTCATCAAATCGGAAACTATAGGGGCTTTTTCTAACTCAGCAAGCAATTCATTCCCGCCATTATTCATCCAGCTTTCTACGTAGTTGTCCCATTCTTTGTCAATATCAACTTCACCAACAATCGCTTTCATTCTAAATTCGGCTACAATTGTATCAAGCTGTCCTTTATATCGCTTTTCAACTTCTTTAATTTTTGTTTCATTTAATAGATCATATTGATATGGACGGATTATCATTTTTTCCTTTACATCGTCACGTGCAAAGAACTCGCTTTTTAAAATATTTGTATATTCAGATTGGAACCATTGTACCCGTTCTTTGTCGTACGTACGGAAGTTATATGCCCAGAATCCTGAATTTCCTTCTTCAGCTGCAAATTCAGGACGAACTTTTAGAGCTGACTTATCAGGTGTGCCTTCCCAATCGGAATGCTCACCAACTTCACCATACAATGTCCATCTTGATTCATTATCAAAGTTAATATAATCAAAGATCTGGAGAATTCTCGCCAATTCTTCATCCGTTACATCCTTTGAAACATAGAATGCATCTGCTAGGTTTACAACAGGAAGAAATGCTCCCACACCTTGTTGTCCATTAGCTCCAATTTCTGGTGCTGTTCCTAGCAATTTCGCAGTGGAATCCGGACTTTCTACGATATTTTGCGGTGCACGGCCTTTTGCCCAATCATCCATGGCAAGATAGGAAGGCTGCGCAACATAGTATCCAATTTTGCCTTGCTTGTATTTTTCCCAACTTTTTTTGTCATCTAGTGTAGTAAATTCAGGATCAATGATCCCCATATCATACCACTTTGACATTAACTTCAAGAACTCTTTGTACTTTTGCGAGATTTCAGTTGTAACTAGCTTACCATCTTCCATTAAGTTAAACGTTGGTGCAACTCCAAACGCCCCCATTAGCGATGCAGCCCAGTTTGTATTATTATGCCATGGAGAAAGTCCATACGTATCATCCTTACCATTGCCATCAGGATCATCGAAAGTAAATGCCTTTAGAATTTCCTCCAGTTCCTCAATCGTATATGCCTGATCTGTATAATAGATTTTTTCTCTGCCTCCACTAGGTCCTACTTGCTTGATTTCACCTGGAGGTTCAATACCTAGTTTCTCCAACCAATCAAGACGGAGAGTTGGAGCCCAAACCAAACCATCAACATGAGCATATTGACCAATTAATTGCAAATATTCATTATCTGTTCCTTCTTTCAGGTTCATGATTGGTCCTGGAGGATTTTCAGATAACATTTTCATGTATCGAGGAGCATATTTTTCAAGCATTTCTTTCGGAATCGTCCTAGTTAATCCAGAATCATATAATTCTTGTGCTGTCTTTCCACCTGTAGTAAAGGCAAATGTATCAGGAAGATCGCCAGATGCAACCATTAAGTTTACTTGGTCAGAATTCCATGTATCAATTTTCGTATTAATGATATTAATGTTAAATTGCTCTTCTAATCTCTTTTGAACATAGTTCCCATCTTCCACCTTACCTCTTGTGAAAGACCCTGAAAGATTTAGTTCAAGCTCCTTAGAAAAGTCTCCTACTTCGGGTAAGCTTGCAACATCAACTTTTTCTGCTTCTTTACTAGCTTCGTTATTCGAACAGGCTGCAGTAAATATAAGTGCACTTGAGACAGCAGCTAATGAAAGTTTTTTCGCTAATTTTTTCATCTGAAAAATTCCCCCTTTTTAACCTTTTAATGACCCAATCATAATTCCTTTAATAAAATATTTCTGTACGAACGGATAGATCAGAACAATTGGCCCAATGGAAATCATCACTGTTGCTGCCCGTACATTACTTAGCATTAATTCTGCACTAGACATACCGCCACCGCCCATCTGAGCTCCTTGAGAATTTGAAATATCCATCGCCGTCAGCATGTCCCTAACAACAATTTGTAAAACCGTTTTTGAGTCATCCTGAATATAGACGAGCGCGTGGAACCATTCATTCCAATGATACACAGCTGCCCAGAGTGCTACAGTTGCGATTACAGGCTTGGATACTGGAATGATGATTTTTGTTAGGATGGTTAAATAATTCGCTCCATCCATAATTGCAGATTCTTCAAGCCCTTTATCAATGGTCATAAAATAGTTTCGCATAATGATAATAAAAAACACATTAACCGCTGAAGGCAGTATTAGCGACAAGCTATTGTTAAGTAATCCTAGATTTTTAATTAATAAGTAATCTGGGATCATTCCTCCAGAAAAGAACATTGCAATCAAGAAGAAAATCGTAAAGAAATTGCGGTAGGGCAAGTCCTTCTTAGAAAGGGGATACGCTGCCAATACCGTAAAACAAACAATTAAAGCTGTACCAATAACAGTTCGTATGATGGTATTTAGATATGCAACCATAATATTTTCATAGGTAAATACATACTGATACGCATCCGGAATCCATTTGTCAGGCCACAGATTTAAGCCAAGACTAGAGGCTGATTCTGCGTCAGAAAAGGATAAAACTATGGTCTGCCAAAAAGGGTAAATGACCAGTATCGAAAAGATAATAAATCCCGTTATGTTGAAAATATTAAACAATGAGATCTTTTTCCTAGATTTTGCTGCCATCTTTTATCCTCCTTTCTACCAAATTCCATGTTCACTTTTTCTTCGGATAATTGCGTTCGCACTTAGGATCAGTACGATTCCAACGACATTTTTAAACAACCCTACTGCAGTAGCATAATCAAACTGGAATTGCTCTAACCCACTTCGATATACATACGTATCAATAATGTCCGCAACTTCATAGACTAATGGATTGTACAAGTTAAGAATCTGGTCAAATCCTGCATTTAATACACTTCCAAGTCTCAGAATAAATAGAATAATGACCATAGGCATAATGGAAGGAAGCGTTATATGAATCATTTTATGAAATCTGCCTGCTCCGTCCATGTCAGCTGCTTCGTATAATTGCGGATCTATCGATGCTATCGTTGCTAAATAAATAATGGCTCCCCATCCAATCTCTTTCCACATATCAGTCAGGATTAATATCGGAATGAATGCCGTTTTATCTGACATGAAATTGATAGGTTCCCCGCCAACAAGAGTAATAAAGAAATTAATAATTCCCCGTTGCGGAGAAAATACTTCAATAACCATGGCCGATAAAATTACCCAAGACATGAAATGCGGTAAATAGGAAATGGATTGACTCACCTTTTTAAATTTTTCATTTGTGATCTCATTTAACAAAATGGCAAAAATGATTGGTGCTGGGAACACAATGATAATTTTTAGTAGACTGATAACAACTGTATTTTGCAGTGCCCTTAAAAATAAGAAATCACTAAACAGTCTCTTGAAGTGTTCAAAATTATTCCATGGACTATCCCATATACCTAGACCTGGTGAAAAACTTTTGAAGGCGATTAAAATCCCATACATCGGAATGTAGTGAAAGAGAAATAACATGCCCATCGGAATCAACATCATGATGTATAGCATCTTCATTTTCTTCACACGAATCCATGTCGTATTCGCCTGCCGCTGGGGCTTTGCTTTGGCCTTTTGGACTACAGTTTGCATTTAAATATCCTCCCCTCTCTATTATCTGTAAACGTTTTCTATAATCAGAATAATATAAATTGTTAATTGATAGTTTTACTTTCTTTAGGAAAAATAACACTATTTAAAGATATAATAAAAAAGGCCACTCCCAAGAGTGAGCCTCGTTATTTAAAAGCTGGAAGGACTATGGTCACCTTTGTCCCTTCCCCTTGTTCGCTTTCGATATCAAGCCCATATTTTTCCCCGAAATGAAGCTTTATTCTTCCATTTACATTGTAAATACCTGCTTTATCTATCGAAGCTGCAGCCAGGTGACTTTTAATAATCGTCAGTTCATCGTATCCGATGCCAACTGCGTTATCCTGTACAATAATATAGATTTTGTCCTCTCTTATCTCGCACGAAATATGAATTGTCACCATATTCTGTGTTTTCCTTGCACCATGATTAATGGCATTTTCGATGACCGGCTGCAGAATAAGTTTAACCGTTTCATAATTCATTACACTTTCATCAATGTCCCAAATACATTCAAAATTATCAAAGCGATACGACATAATGTTAATATAGTTTTTTGTATAGACGATCTCTTCCTGAAGCGTTATCATAAATTTTTCTCGGTTCGTGATAAAGCGGAAAAGTTGGCTTAAGGAAGCAATCATTTCAGTAGCTTTATCCGTCTCATTCGTTTCTACCAAAAAGAGCAAATTATCCAAGGTATTATATAAAAAATGAGGATTAATTTGCGACTGGAGTGCATTCAGCTGCAGCTCCCGCTTTTCATACTTTAATTGAACTTTCTCTTGATTTGTCATGATGGTCTCATGAATTAATTCTTCTATTCTTTCAATCATTTTATTAAAATTTTTTGTAAGTGAATCCACTTCATTAATTCCAGATAATTTTTCTACCACATCGTAGTGAGAGCCCTTGAGATCAAATGTTTGTAATAACTCATTCAACTGCCCGATAGGTCTCAGCATTCTTTTCGAGATCCAATACGCAAAAATAAGCAACAAAAGCAGAATGAAAAATAAAAGATAGAGGTCATTAATAAATAATTGATTGACCTGTTTTTGAACATCTGAATAATTGTATTTTGAAATAAATTCCCAGTCCATACTTGTAATTTCTGTGCTGTAGGCATGAAAATTTTTTCCTTCATCCCGTAACACCTTTTCTTTATTATCAAAAACTTTACCGACTTCTAGTGGATTCTGATGAGATATAATCCTATTATTTTTATCAGCAATCAGCATTTCAAGGCCGGTTTGTTGCCAATCCGAATAATATTTTTCCAACTGATTGTTTTCAATATCAACTGAAATGAAGCCAATAATTTTTGAAAAATCAATTGGGGAATAGACAGGCATTCCAATCACAATCGTAACATTATCAAGACGGTCCTTTTTTAATTGATAGCTGATCTTCCTCCCTGCCCCAGCCAAATCTTGTTTAAAATCTTGATCTAATTCCTGCGGTGCATTATGCATATTAGTATATAAGATCTGTCCGGAAGCATCATAAATTCTAATGTTTTGCCTTCTTAATTCCAAGAATTGCCTGCTATCTACTAATTCATAGCCTATCTTTTCGTCATCATGTTCCAATATGAGCAGCTGAACTTTGCTATTATGCGCAATTCGTGAAATCGTCATCTCCCGTTGATTGATCTCATTGTTTAACAACCGAGCCATTCTTTCATGTAAAGAATGGTAGCTCTCCTGTAAATCTGCTGATACGAGCTGGGAGGTTTGTATATAGAGAATCCCGATAAAGAATAATATCGGCAGCAAAACAGTGATTACAAAATAAAAAAAGAAGCGTTCCCTCAAACTTATTTTCATGCCGTTCTTTTTATTTATCTGGAGGTGGTTACTGTAATTTCTGCTTTTTTCATACTTCTTAATTGATTCAACTAACTGATAGAGTGGCTGAATCACTTTGTGACCAATCACCCTAGAAAAAACAAACGCAACTATAGCCGTACAAACAAATGTTATCGCAATCGTTTTCCATATAAGTCCCATTTGTTTTTGATAAAAACCTAATGGTTCCTCATAAATAAGCTTAAAATTATAATAGGGTATACTCGAATAATAGACTCCCGTATCTCCCCAATCTACATTTAGTGCGTTTTGATTATTGAACATTTTCTCAATTTCTGTAGGGATTTTGGTGGTTGCCTGTTCCCCTTTAAAAAACATTCTGCCATTTTGATCAAACAATTGAATCTTGTCCGCATAGAAGAGAGAATCATCCAATTTTTTGGGGTTGATAAATAGCAAAATGACCCCTTTGTGCACGCCATCTGCGGAAATAATATTCGTCCCAAATAATAAATGATTATTTAAATCTTCGGTCTCAATGGACTCTTTTACCGATTTTTCATCTGCTGAAAAAGGTATATCAATCTTTCTGCTTGCTTCTCCCAAGTTAATAAAATGAAAATTGCGCTCCACTTCCTCTTTTACCTTCATGCCATTAAACTTAAAATCTACATATTTTTGATCAGAACTATATTGAGTGTTCGGTGTAACAATAAGGATATTATCAATAAGTCTGTTATTCTGCCTAATCGTATTCAAATAATCTTCCAGAGCCGCAACCTCGTGATATTTCTCAGATGGACTAAATTCGGAACTGCTCAATTCATCTATATATCGGATAACGATCTCGTTTGTTTTCAAATTGTTTGTTGTATTATAGATTTCGTTAAACTCCATTTGTAGCTCATAAGAAATCTGATCCATTCTTAACTGTACAGAAGTTTCTTTCTTTTCTTCAATAAAGCTTTTAATTTTTATATAAAATAAACTGCTTAATAGCAACAAAAATATAAAAACTGTGACTAACGAGAACTTTAATAAAAAGGTGTGGAAGTGAATGTTTTTGTTTTTTTCTGTTTTTAATTTCATGATTATCTCCTGAAGACTGACCTTTTTTACTGTCTTCTAAACACAACAGGGGTAACACCTGTTTCATTTTTAAATACTTTGTTAAAATACGAGTGACTTTGAAAACCAACCATGTCCGAAATCACTTTTACTTTATAATTCGTATTTCTAAGAAGCTTCTCTGCTTCTTCTACTCTAATCTTATTGACATAATCGATAAAGTTTTGACCTGTTTCCTTTTTGAAAATCGCACTGAAATAGGCTTGATGTAAAAATAGCTTGTTTGAAATATCCTCTAACGTAATACGTTCCTGATAATTTTCTTTCACATATTCCTTGGCCAACAAAACATAGCTGTTAAAATCTTTTTTATCCTTATTGATTAAATCAAAAGATATCGTTTCCAACATTTGAATCAGCCATCTCTTTAATTCTTCTAAAGAATCAATCTCGTAAATTCTTCCTAATACATGCTTTTGATCAATTGATGAGAGTGATAGTCCCTTCTCTTTCAGACGAAACATAAGAATAATAATGAGTTCGGAACACGAACTCCTTATTTCGGCAATCGGTAAACCGCAAACCCGCTTGTATGGTTCAAAGAAATGATTGACCGCATCAGTACTATTCGTTACTGTACCATTTTTCATTGAATTTATAAGATGAGCTTCGATCGTATTAACATGATCTAACATTGAATTTTGGAGCATGGTTTGATTTTCATTATTTCCATCAACAGCTAAATCTTCGTAAAAAATAACCATTTCATATTCATTGAAATATTTATAGCTATACGCGTAAACCGCTTCATTATAGGAACGGTTAATTTCTTGATACTTATATGACGGATTACCGATCCCAACAACAAAATTCTTTTGATTGATAAACAACTCACCGAGATTGTCTCTTAATGTATCAATGAACAGGAGAAGTTTCGGCCTTAGTTCCTTTTTCGCAATAAGTTTCGTATCTGTTATTAACACAATAAGACTGTTCCCATAGAACAAAATAGGAATCTGATAACGATTCCAAAAGTCCATAGCCAGTTCGGTAACCTTCTGACGAATTGAGAAAGTAGACGTTTCTTTAAACAGTCGATCAAAGGAAAAAATGACTACTCTATAGCTTTGTGCCTGGATATTCGACTTGTCAGCATAATTAGATAGATTTGTGCCTTTAATTAAATCTAAAAGCATCAATTCCTCAATATCCCACTGACTATCCAATTGATTTGAATTTCTGGCCGCTTCGTCTTCCCTTAATTCTTCTGCCAACTTCCTGAAAACATTGAAAAAGTCACTTTTCATTAATGGCTTCAACAAATAGCCCTTCACCCCAAATTTAATGGCATCTTGGGCATATTTAAAATCATCATAAGCACTAAGAATAACTACTTTTGTTTCGGGGTAAGATGTGTTGACTTCTGCAGCAAGCTCTAATCCTGTCATCTCAGGCATAAGAACGTCTGTCAAAACGGCATGGGGACATTCTTGTTTTATAAGCTCTAATGCATGAACACCATTTTCTGCAGTACCAACTACTTCAAAACCTACTTCACCCCAAGAAAAAAAATGAGCCAATCTGTCACGGATGTTTTTTTCATCATCAACTATGATTATCTTGTACATAGTACCCCCTTTTTCTTTTAATATTCGGAAAAGATAATGTTTTTGTATTAGTATAACAAAATAAAGATTTGTCAAAAAGCTAATCTATCATTTTATTAGAGGTACTTATTGGATTAGAATACAAGATTCATAGTTTCTTCATAATATGAAACACGAATTGTTGGATTTACTTATGCAATATCTTCTGTGTTTTTAGTTAGAATAAAAAAAGTACCTATAGACCAAACACTTTTTACAAGCGTTCGATCTATAGGTACTATTGAATCCAATTCTTATTTATTAACTGGACCTTTTGTGATTTCGGTAAGCGTTGAATTGATTGCAAAGACTTTTCCGTTAACGCCGTTGATGCCAAATCCGCCTAATCGTTTCGTATGCATGTCGAGATATTTTTCAGCGGTTTCTTTTGTCTCGAATAAATAGATTCCACCCGCTTCTTTTGTTTCTGGATTTTCGGTCCAAATTTTCCAGATGAAACCTGTTTCTTCATTAATACTTCTGGCCAAATCAGAAAACGCTCCAGCCATTTCATCTCTGAATGGTCCATCCATTTTAAAATCTACCTGTAATACGTATGCCATAGTGACTCTCCTTTTTATACAGTTTGAAGTTCAGATACTTTTTGTCTGATTCCTTTTAAAGCAGTAGACCATGCGACAACATCGTCTATTGTTTTATGTAAGGAGTCCTCATGGAAAGGGGCAGGATTAAATTTACTCATATCTTGAAAGTCAGTAAATAGACTCATCGCAACGGAAGGCCCAACTGTTGCTACCTTTGGCACTGTTAAAATAAGGCGTAAATCATTTGCAGCTGTCACACCTAAAGTTGATCCATAGCTTACAATTCCCGCTGCTTTATGATTCCACTCAACATAAAGATAATCAATTGCATCCTTCAACCCAGATGTAATAGCCTTATTATATTCCGGAGTGACAAATATAAATCCATCGAGACTACTGATTTTTTCTGACCATGCATGTGCTTCTGGAGCTTGATAGTCCTGTGACATTATCGCCGGAATAGGCTCATTAAATTTCGGTAGGTTATAGTCTTTTATATCTACTAATTCAAATTCTGCATCAGTTCTTTTATCCGCGATTGATTTCACCCATTCCGCGACTTGTAAATTTACCCTTGAGTCTCTTGTGCTACCTGTAAGAATACCAATTTTAATCATGTTTTCTCCTCCTAAAAAGAAATGTTATTTCGTATCTACATTTAGTTTAGCAAGGGCGAAAACAATTTGGCACCAACAGTAAATTAGAAGTGTTGTTTATCCAACACTTTTAATAAAGTGTATAAAAAGTAGAGTGATCGTAGGACTTATTAGCCCTTGTCCACACACTAGACTGGGACGTGGGATCTGTCCCTGTGTCCCAGTCACAGCATAAAGAGAACGAATGTTAAGGGTAATATTAATACAGGCAGCCATGAGATTGATAGAAAGGCGCCTTTTTTGTAGCCTGCTTCTGGAAACGGAATCGAGGCTGGATTAAAGAACCAGTTTGCTATTCGATTTAGTTTCGACTTTTTCATTGGGAAGTCGGGAACCTCGACCGTGAATTGATCGAGTTTCTCTTTTAATTCTTTGTCAAATTGGTCGTTATTCAATCCTCATTCACCTCTAATTCTACTTTTAGTTTTTTTAGTGCTCGATGCAGCTTTGATTTTACCGTTCCGACTGGGATGTGTAGGATCGTGGAAATTTCTTTTTGTGTGAGATCGTGGTAGTAGGTCAGCAACACAATCGCGCGTAAGTCTTCCGGGAGCGATTGGATCGCAGTTTGTACGGTTATTTTTTCGTCGGAGTTTTCATGGTGCGGATAACGTTCTGCCAAAAGCGGCAACAAGGTTCGAAATAGACTCTGTCTCCTTAGACGCGTCATCATCGTGTTATAAGCAATTTGATAGAGATAGGTTTTGAACTGTCCTTTTTCCGGATCAAACTGATGATATTTACGCTGCAGCTTTTCAAACGTGTCCTGAACAAGGTCGATGCTGAGTTGCTCGTTGTTTGTGTACCGAAAAATAAACTGGTAAAGAGGGGCTTTGTACATTTTGTAAATGACTTCTAATGCTTCCTTATCCCCTCGTTTTAATTGAAGAATTGCCTCGTCAACGCTACTGTAACTCATCAGACCACCGCTTTTTAATTCCTTTATATACATATGCCAGCTTTGTAACGAACCACAAAAATGTAATCAAACTGAAGACAACCGTCTGATGAATAAAAAATTGAATGAACGGACTATCGATGGTGTCCCCTCGTAAAAGGAAAACCAATAATCCGATAATACATAAAAATGTATACACAGCTGCAATTGTAATAATTGTATCCCATCTAGACCAATAAAAATAGATGTTCGATTTCGTAAAATCAATATCACCCTTATGATCCCGGACCACCTTTTTATTCAATGAACCAATCACTATTGCAAAAACAGATCCAAGAACGGCAACCACAACAGAACTTACAATCCACCCTATGATTGTTGTCATTTTTCGCACTCCCTCATTTTTGTTCTTACTTCTTATACTAATGAGGGGAGAAAAAGGTTCATTTTTTCTAGAAAGATATCTATTTTTTCATACTTTTTTGGAGAGCGAGCATTTCTTCTGCTAATTTGTGGATACGTTTTTTAAGACCTTGATTGGTGATTTCATTGTCATCATCGAAGTTATCATTATGTATGAAGACTTGATGCACCGGTACTGTCCCTTTTAAGTAGGACAGAATAGGCTTTAAATGGTACTCCGAGACGAGAAAATGCTTTTCCGTACCACCAGTTGTAATAATTCCCGTCACTTTATTCTTGAAAGAATCAACTGGGAAAAAGTCTAACAGGTTTTTTAGCACCCCTGAAATCGACGCCTGATAAATTGGTGAACCAAAAACAAGCATATCTGCCTCTAATATTTTATTTACTACTTTAATTGTATCATCATTGTAATAGCTTAATGGGCTTCCATTCACAAATTCAACCTCAAAATCCTTTAGGTCTAGTAATTCAATTTGAACGGAGTAATCAAGTGATTTAATATCAGCCAACACTTCATAGACCGCCTTCGAAGTTTTTGCCCCAATCAGTGAACCTGAAATACCAACAACCTTCATATCGTGAACCTCCTAAATGTCATTTGATCCAGTCTTAGCGTTCACTTAAAAATGATCATTTATGATTGTTTTTCAGGCGTTAGTTAATCTTGAAAAACTAAAAGACCACAGTTGTTGGACTGTGGTCTTTCCATGCTGTGCCACTATACTTGATGTTGTCTTTATACTCTGGAATAGTAACGATGAACTTGGACAAGGAATCCTGTATGTCCAAGTTCAAATCATACATTTGGCCTTTAATGAGATAGGCTCCGCTTTCAGCGATGTTTGGCTTATCTTAGTATGATTTTCCCAAAGGAAAATATATGATAACAAAACAAAAGTGAGAACTTAGATCCCTTGTCCCACCATTTTTTTTACAGGGGCAAGCTTGATAAGTTATGGGATAGGGACACATCAAAAAACGGGAGATAGTCCTCTTATTAGGAATGTTAGCTACAAGATTGTTCAGTTTGACTTCGTGAAGTTTGCAGCTGAAAATTTTATGTCAGAAAATTGAAATCACTGTTATAATTAAGAACAGTCCTTCCTATTAACTGGAAACTTCAAACAACAAATGATGCACTAGATTACTGACATAAGGGGAGAATATAATGGAACAACTAGTGAAAGAGTTAACTGCAATTCATGGTCCATGTGGCTTTGAAGAGGATGTCGCAAAATACATAGCCAGCCGGTTAAAGGGGAAAGTGGACCATATGGAGGTTGACGGGGCAGGTAATCTTATTGTCTCTAAAAAGGGCAACCAAGTGGGGCCCAAAATTGTCGTTGCAGCTCATATGGATGAGGTAGGCTTTATCGTGAAAAAGATAGAAGAAAATGGACTTATCCGGTTTGAAAAGCTAGGAGGACATGACGATCGAATTCTTCTATCACAACGTGTCCAAATCAAAACATCCAAAGGGTTACGCTCAGGTGTTATTGGAACAATTTCAGCCCATATGATGAAATATGATGACCCCAAAAAGGTTAGACCACATCAGCGCCTATATATCGATGCAGGTGCTTCTTCTAAAAAAGAGGCAGAGGAATTTGGCATTAAAATTGGAGATCCGATTACGTGGTACCCACATTTTGATCATTTGTCAGAAACTCGAATTGTTGGAAAATCATTTGATGATCGAGCAGGCTGTGCTGTATTAATTCAAGCATTAGAGGAATTGGACAAGGATGATTTTTCGGGTGAATTTGTAGGAATCTTTACTGTCCAAGAAGAAGTTGGACTACGAGGAGCACGGGTTGCAAGCCATCAACAAAATGCCGATGTTGCCATTGCCCTTGATACAACAGCCGTTAGCGATACGCCAGAAGAAATGATGGATCAAACATTAGCAATCGGATATGGCACAGGAATAAAGGTACTAGATTTCAGCTTGATAGCAAATAAAAAGGTTCGTGATCACCTAATTGAACTAGCAGATGCTAGTCATATATCATACCAATTAGAGGTTTTCCCTGGAATTGGAACAGATGCAGGAGAATTAAGTCTTGCTCACCAAGGTATTCCTACTGGTGTTTTATCCATACCTTCAAGATATGCACATTCTTCAATTGAAGTAATTGACTTGAATGATCTTGAAGCAACAAAGAATTTATTAGTTGCTTTTGTAAAAAACATGAGATATTCAAACTCTTATAAATTCACGATTGAATAGAAAGCTTTTTAATCCTAGAGTGTATACAAAGTTAGCAATGACTTTGTATACACTCTTTTGTATGAATATTGTTAATGATTCTTGCAAATTGAATAATTCCTTGTAAAGAGTAGAAAGTAAAAAATAAACTACATTGGAGGAATGATTGTGGGTAGATGTGAGCTCTGTGGACGTAGTGAAGTTGAAACAACGATTCATCATCTACTCCCTAAAGAGTTAGGAGGTACCTTTGGTGACACGGCTACCCTCTGCATCCCATGTCATAAACAAATTCATGCATTGTATACAAATAAAGAGATTGCTACTCGGTTATCGACATTACGAGAACTAAGAGAAGACGAAATGCTTTCACGATTTATTAAATGGATTCGAAAACAACCTCCTACCAAAATAATGAAGAATAGAAAATCGAACGGTCGAAGAATGAAGAAGAAATAGGCTTTTACATAGAAACGCGTCCTCTGAACATACTATACGTACATACGTTTGGAGGGATTACAATGGAAACAACGGATTTTAATCAAATTTATAAAAAATACAAGCAACAAGGTGAAGAGCAGGCTCGTTTAGAAGCTGTAGAAACAGATTCTACAAAGGAAAGTATCGTAGCAGTTCGTAAAAACGAAGATGGCGACATAATCGCGTTTAAGACAGAAAGCGGCAGGGAATTGGATTATATAACAGCTCTAAATGAGGCAAAAGCAGGCATGCTCGCTCATGTAGATATATTCCATAAATATGGCAGAGATATACTCCGTAGCGAACCAGATGGAATAAAAGAAAACAACTTAGATAATCTTCCTGATTTTTAGTTGCTTTAGAACAATTAATAATCTCATAACCCAGCAGACTACTGTTAATTCTAAAAAAAGGAATCACTACTCTGTAAAATTAAGTACCAATGAATGTACCTTTTTATTTACAGAATAGTTGTTTGACTTTAATATCACACATTAAATAAAAATTAAGTACATCGCTTATATTTAGCGGTGTACTTTTTTATTGAATATTGCCACCCAGTAGACCCTCCTTTGCCATGTTTTTATCCCATTAATGACAAGTTTTAGACCCACCTCTGCCAAACTGAGGACCACCCTCCTATATAATGGAATTGCACTATGCTGTGCAAATCTATTATATAGGAGGTTTTTTTGTGGTTAAATACCGAGAAATCCTTAGGCTACATGCCCAAGGAGTAAGTCAAAGGGGGATCGCTTCTAGTTGTGCCAACTCGAGAAATACAATTAGAGAGGTAGTTAAAAGGGCTCAAAAGTTAAATATTTCTTGGCCATTCGAGGAGGATATGACAGATAGCGATCTTCAAGAACTTCTGTTTCCAGAAAAGCATGAAGCATCTAATTTCAGGAGAAAACCAGATTGTGAACACATCCATAAGGAATTAGCTAAGCCGGGAGTGAACTTAGCTCTCCTGTGGGATGAGTATTGTTTAAGTTGTAGGGCGAGTGATGAAATCCCCTATAGCTATAGGCAGTTTTGCCGTTTCTATCATGATTACGCTAGGAAAACAAAAGCAACTATGCGTATTAAACGTAAGCCAGGCGAACAGCTGGAAGTGGATTGGGCTGGTCAAACTATGAGTCTAACAGATAATTTGACTGGCGAAGATATTCCTGTCTATATATTCGTCTCTGCCCTATCGTGTAGTCAGTACGCTTATGTAGAGGGTTTCTTATCTATGGACACCGAAAATTGGATTACAGCCCATATTCACGCCCTACAATTTTTTGGTGGTGTACCTCGGATTATTGTTCCTGATAATTTAAAGACTGGGGTAATCAAAGCCTCTCGATCTGAGCCTATCATTAATCCAACCTATCAAGAGATGGCTGAACATTATCAAACAACGATTATTCCAGCACGTGTACGTCATCCAAAGGATAAACCGAGTGCTGAAGGGGCAGTTGGAGATATATCAACTTGGATTATTGCTTCACTACGAAACCAGAAATTTTTCTCTCTGGCGGAACTAAATGAAGCTATTAAAGAAAAGCTTCAAGAATTTAATACAAAACCATTTCAAAAGAAAAAGGGGAACAGGCATACAGCCTTTACAGAAGAAGAAAAGTTTGCGCTAATGCCGTTGCCTGTTTCCCCGTACGAGATGGCCACTTGGCTAAAGGCGACCGTACAATATGATTATCACATAAATGTAGACAATATGTCTTATTCTGTTCCTTATGATTATATCCAACGTCGTGTAGATGTTCGTGTAACGAGAACCATTGTGGAGGTTTTTTATAAAAATTTTCGAATTGCATCCCATAAAAAACTCACTGGTAAACTCGGACAGTCAATTACTATTCCAGATCATATGCCAAAGGAACACAAACAATTTCTTGAATTCAATAAAGAGTATGTTTTGGATTGGGCAACCTCTGCAGGTGAAAGTACACTAGCCACGGTTAAGAGTATACTAGCTTCTTATAAAGTGGAAAAACAAGCCCTGAAATCCTGTCTTGGATTAATAAAACTGTCAGATAGGCATTCTATAGAGCGTGTTGAAAAAGCGTGTGAAAGAGCTCTATCTTATACTCCAAGACCTACACTTAAAAGTATACAAACGATATTAAAGACTGGACAAGATAAACTATCTGAATCGAAAGAAACAAAAGATCCAAAAAAGGAAAAGCAGACAAATGATTATGGATTCACTCGTGGATCCGAATATTATGGAGGTAAGAACAATGACAAATGAAAGCACATTAACTAAATTAAACGAAATGAGAATGTCTGCCATGGCAGAGATGTATGTAGAGCAGTTAAAAAACCCTGATTATCAAGACCTATCTTTTGAAGACCGTTTTGGAATACTTGTTGATTTGGAATGGACCCGCAGACAAAATAGTAAACTAGAACGATTGATTAAAAGTGCGGAATTGCGTGACACGCAGGCTTCTATTGAAGATATCGAATATCACCCAGATAGAAAGCTAGATAAGTCACAAATTCTTCGCCTAGCCTCTGGACAATATATTGAGGACCACCACAATATCATTCTTAAAGGGGCTTCAGGAAATGGAAAGACATATCTAGCTTGTGCATTTGGCATTGCAGCTTGTCGCCAATTCTACAAAGTTCAATATACTAGATTGCCAGATTTATTAGATGAACTCTCTATCGCAAGAGGAGAAGGTGTTTACCGCAAGGTAGTGAAAAAATATAAAAAAGTCGATTTACTCATCCTTGATGAATGGCTTCTTACACCATTAAGGGAAAGTGAAGCTAGGGATCTCTTGGAGATTGTAGAAGCTAGACACCAACAAGGTTCTACAATATTTTGTTCCCAATTTGACCCTAGAGGGTGGCATGAAAAGATTGGAGAAGGTACTCTAGCTGACGCAATTTTAGATCGCATTGTCCATGACTCTTATCAAATTTTGATAGATGGTGAAATATCCATGCGAGAGCGTCATGGATTAGGTGGACAAGCTTGATATGACTAATATAACGAGAGATGACCTAATGAAAATAGAGGATTATTATTATAAGACTGGATACAAGCACTGGTGCCGATTCCCTGAGGAACTAAAGACAAATCTATTAGATAACCATTCCCCCAGATCTGGACTGAGCAGGATATTTATAAGGGCTCAAGAAAAATAATTATGGGGTATTTCAATAAAAGGTTTAATTAAGGTTTTATTAAGAAAGGCCCTGCAGATATAAAATTGGCCCTGTAGGGCTTTTTCTAGGCAATGGTACTCTTTATGTCAGTAGTGGGTCATTTTTATGGCAGAGGTGGCTCAAAAAGATGGCAACACTGGAACTATCCCATGACAATATTCATTTATTAACTAGCCCCCCTAAATGACCGTACTTATTGGCGATTATTTGCTATTTTTTTTTGCTTATAAGTTATACTATGATCTTTTTTGAAACCTAACCATTTAGTAAATCGTATAAAAAACTAAATGATCAAAGTACCTAATAACGGGGGGGATAAAAGTTGGACTTATTACTCTGGATAACTATTGGTTTCATAATAATCGGCTTTGGTGTTCTCACTTCTATGAAAAAAGGTATGGAAAGTAGGCTCGCTTTTATAACAGCGAAAACGGAAGACGTGGAAAGTTCAAAGAAAGCTAAAACCATAATTTTATGGATAATAAGTACCACAGCTTGGGGAATCGTGAGTATGGTTCTTATTGTTTGGTGGTTTCATAATCATTATGGATAACTATTGTACTTTAACAAACGGGGGAGTTGATCAAGAATGGTTACACAGCTTTATGTGAAGTTTTTAAACCAACGGTGTAGGATTGTGCAATAAAGTTTTAAGTATGAGAGGTGATAAGATGAAAATGAAACATTTTAAAGTAACTCTTGTTATAATCTCAATTTCTATCCTTTGCTATCATATTTTTCAGTTATTCTACCTTTGGGCAGATATTCCCGAACGTATCGCAATACACTTTACTAACGACGCTCCAGATAACTGGGGTCCGAAATACATCCTGTATATAATGCCTATTTTGGGTATTTTCATTTGGTTCCTTATTGGTTTATTGGTTAAAAAACCAGAAAAATTAAACTATATCAATTTAACTGAAGCAAATAAAGAAATTCAGTTTTCAAGAACCGGAAAAGTATTGATACTGATTCAAAATCTTAGTTTTATATCCTTTATACTAGCTAACGAAGCATTGCTAAGATATTCAGTCGGAATCGATTCTAGTCTACCTTTTATAATTTCGCTCACTCTTTTGGCTATTTGTTTTATTACTCCCTTTTATCTTTTAATTTGGGCATCAACATTAAAATACTAAATATTTTCAATAAATTATTAGAAAGACGGATGCGTTCGTACAACAACATTGCAATTTCTTGTTGTAGGGCATTTGTAGTAGAAAAAAAGGATAGATAGAGCATATATAATTCTGCTCATCTATCCTTTTTATTTCCCGCCTTATAATGGCTGACAATAAATTAAAATATAATGTTTATAAAGGTACTTGGCTTTTAATAAAATTTTGTCATAATGCTTTTTGGTAATTTATAGAAAATTACACTTACTATTATTTTTCATAATTAATCGGAATACGGTGTTGTTATATCAAGGATAATACAACTAGTTTTTTCATAATCATTCGGAATAGAAGTCCAATTACTTTACCAAAATAAAGGATTTTTCATAATTAATCGGAAAAAATTCATTTAAAATTCTTCTTCAACTGATGAATCATAACAGGGTAAAATTGATAAAACATTTATTTGCATAAATCTGCTGTAATAATTTATATAATTAATAAAGCAAAAATTATAAATAACACGAATTGCATTTGATTCTAATCCTCTTTCCTGTGATAAAATAATATCTAGGAGGGTTTTTATATGTTTTCAGTGAATATTAATAACGATAAGTACCTTGATACCCTTACTTCTGTAGAAGATAGTCTAGTCTCTTTATATGAGAAACATTTAATTGAGAACTCTAAAGGTGGAGTAATACTACGTGAAGTAGATTGCTGGCAAGGTAGGGCTGATTTAGTTTCAGCCAAAATTTACGGAGAATATAAAATTAATATAAATCAAGCAGAACTCTTATCCAATTTAACATATGCTCAAATAATTTCCTTACTACACTACAATGCTCCGAGGTCATTTAATTATTTGGTAGAAAGGCTTGCTATGACCGATGCAACAATTAAAAGGGCTATTAGTATCTTAAAGAGGGCAGATATTATCGAGCAAATAGATAAAAATAAATTTGTGCTTTGTAGAACTTTTATCATGCCAAAGGTTGAAATAAATGCTTATGAAGCTAAACTTCATAACTGGAAAAGAGCATTTTACCAAGCTACACAATATTTTGGTTTTAGTCACTATTCATGGGTCATAATGCCGGAGAAGTATATAAAACCTGCACTAAAAAATTCTGAATTATTTATTGAGAACGGAGTTGGCCTTGTAGGATTAAATTCAAAAGGTAAAAAAATTGTCTACATTAAAGCAAGTAAACACCAACCAAGGCGAAAAGCATTTTACTTGGTCGGTGTTGGAAAAATTATGATGAAATATTTACTTAAATATGATGTAAGTCACGGAAACTTTGCAAAGCGTTAGACCATGTAATTAGATGATTACCTTGAGATGCCTTTTCTAATTGAATAGGTAGACTTGAAAGTAATTGGTATTTTGCTTTTGCAGTTTCAATATGAATGGCTAACTCATCTAATCTGTCTGAAATGTCACTTGGATTACTAAATATAATCTCAGTGGCATTTTTTAAAGAGGACCAATGTTGTAAATGACTTATTCCTCGGGACCATGTATCGGAAGGACTTGAACCAGCTTTAATAATATGTTCATACCCCGAATTACTTAAAATATCATCCAAAGGAAGTCCCCTTCTATTAAACTGCGATTGTATTATATCAAGTTCAGATGCTAACACTGTATTAAGTAGAGGTATTGATGTATATCTTTCCCTTGGAAGTCTACCTCCTGTACTTGGAAGAATCCTTTGCTGAACAGTAAATTTTCTTGAGCTATTATACCACCCGGTACCAAAACCAGAAGCTCCTACTGCAGTATATAGTAAGCCAATAATGTCTGAATACCCCATAATAACTTTGTATTCATTAATCTCAGACAATGAGTAAATAAAAGTTAACAAGTTTACTAGAGAGGTTTCTGATTCAAAATCCTGATTATAGTCAGGTGTTTTTCGATCAATTGTAATATAATATCCTGCTACATCCAAGGTTGATAACTCATTTAAAAAATCATTTACATTTCTAGTTTCATTTAAGGCGCTTTCGCTAAAAACCAATGAAACATATAGACTGAACCCTTTTTCTTTAGCTATAATTGCTGATTCTTCAGCTAAGCTTAGAGCAATTTGTGCCTGGCGGTCACTGAAATTTGGAACTAATATATTTGGCGATACTAATTTGTTTAATCCTAATTGTTCTTGGTATTCTAACGTCGCTAATGCATAATCATGTAATCTTCGAAAAGACCGCAAAGATGACAAAGTTATGTTCCCTGGATAGTAACTACACTCATCAAGGTTTTTACTCGTGCTATCAATATAGAGTGCATAGTAAAATTGGGGATCAAATAATAATTCAGTATCTGGATATTCTGTCTGTATTTCCTTTATAAAACTTCTAATTTTTGCTGGTTTTTCGTCTCTTGGTGAAAGTATTATACCATCTAAAAATTCACCCTCAAGTCCAGTGTTAATCTTATCACCCTTGCCATAGCCTTGTTGTGCAAACAATTTCATTATAGCTCCTCCTTTAGAGTATATAGCTGCTTTAATAATTGATCACATGTCTTATATCTTAAGTGTGGTTCTTTTGCTAAGAGCCTTGTGATTATTCTTTCGAGTTTTCTAGGAAAACCACTAATTATTTTAGATGGAGCAACTAAATTACTGTTTGTTATATTTGCTACAATTTGGTATGTATTAAATCCACGTTGAAAGAATGGATGTTGCCCAGTAGAAACTTCATATAATACAATTCCAAGTAAAAATAAATCGGACCTAAAATCAAGTTCTCTTCTATAACCACTTAATTGTTCAGGTGACATATAAATTTGAGACCCTACTAAATGGAAGGCTGCAGTTAAAGTCTCGCCTTGTATATCAAAAGCAATTCCAGTATCGAGAAGTACATAGCTACCATCTTTCCTTCTCATAATGTTTTTAGGTTTTATATCTCTATGTACCATGTTTATATTCCATAGTTGCTGTATAGCAATGGTAATATCAATCGCCAACTCAACAGTTTGTTGATAACTCAATGGTCCCTGTGAGATCAAATTATGTAAGTCCTCCCCATCAATAAATTCCTCTGAAAAATAAAGAATTTTCTTATTATCTATCTCTGCTAAATTTAATCCAATTGGACCAAGTTTAACTAAAGTTGGAGAGTCTACCCTATGCATAATATCAATTTCTCTTTTTGCTCTAGATAAAGCCACATTTTCTCTTTGTTCGGAATCTCCTTCCTCTAAATTCGTTGGATTTTCTTTTGACTCAGCGTCAGTTACATCGCAAAACTTAAGTGCATATTTAACCTCATTTATATTGCAAGTAAAAACTGTCTTTTGTCCTCCACGATCCTTATATTCCAGTTCAGTAATTAATTTATTATTTTCTCCTAGTAGCTTAAGTACATCTTCTACTGTTAACTCTGGTGCTCTCATGTGTTACCTCCATATGTTTTATTAAAAAACGAACATACCATTCGCTGAAATATGAGAATATTCTACATTATTTTACCATAAAAAAATCAATTAAATGAAGATATTGGTAATTATCACAAAAAATACTAAATTCAATGGATAATTTTGAAGGATTTCTACAATAAAAAAACACTACCGCAATTGCAATAGTGTTAACCTACATTTTTAGCTATTTTTTTGTCTTTCTTTTTATATTCTTCTTTTTCAAACGCATCAATAATATTAAATTTCTCATTTGTGAAGGGATTAATAACAAAAGGTCTTGCTGCAATTTTCAACTTATTAAATGCATCATATAAATGATTTTCATCTATCGAGTCACTGCCACTTTTTGCTGCGAATGTAGTTGCTTCATATAGGATTTTATTTACATAAAACGGAACTCCATTTGTTGCATAAAACATTTTCTCAGACAGATTTTTATCAGCTATAAATGAGCTATTTTGGAATGGAAGTTGTTCATCTATATTCTTTAGGAATGTTCTAAATTCAATTTGCTCTTCCGCTGTTCCATAATTAAAACCGTATAATCCTTCCTTTTCAGTAAATCTCCTGTCTAATTGCTCGTTGTGGTCAAATATCGTTATTGATTCAGGCATTCCGCATAAAATTACTGGGATATTGGCATCATCAAAAAACTTTTTTATCCATTCAGATGGTTTTTTAAGTACATTCTTTGTTTCGCGATCAATTATGTGCTGGAACTCATCAATTATTATCAATTCTACTTGACATGTTTCAATAAAATTTAATAGCCTCTCTGTTTGAGAAATCTCTGTTCCTTTATCATATGCAGGATCACCAAGAGATCTTAATAAACTTGATGCAACTGATTTTGGAGTAGCACCGACTGGTACCTTGTTATAAAGGACCGGGACTATTGTGTAACCATTTATAATACTTCTTGGAAATTGATTAGAATACTCTTTTAATGCAGTCGATTTCCCAACCCCTGTCTCACCATATAAGAACAAAGAATCCGGTTGTACGGAACCATAGGAATAAAAATGCAACTCCTCAATTTTTGACATTATGAGATTATATCTTGGATGGGAGACAACTATTGTTTTTGCATGTTCTCTCCGTCTTTTTACCTCTATAGGATTTGCCGGAAAACCATTTAATTTTTCAAAGTCTCTCATTTTAACCCACCCTTGGATTTTTTTTAAATGTTACCTCCCAAGTAGGGAGATCCTCAATGTCGGTATCTTCATATTCCATATAGATAAATTCTGAATTTAGATTTTCCATTTTCTCAGTCGTTTTTTTAGAATTTGATTTACTGTTACTAGCTTCATTCTCACTCTCTAAAATAGTAATATCATCATTGCTCGTAGGTATATCAACCTTAGTTTCTGTACTTATAACAGCTTCAGTTATAAATGAAGAATTTATTGTATTATCAGTCTCATGCCCCCTCTTCCATTTTGCTACTAGTTTTTCATCTTGTTGCTGAATTAGCTTAATACTTCGTTTTGCAATAGCCCTACTCGCTGGGTTAAATGTTTTCATTATTTCTGTTTTTCTTTTGGAATCTAATTCGAGCGTTACATAAGGAACTGGTATAGTTGTATCTATTCTTTTTCTCTTGAAACCAGTTCCCTCGGCAGCTATATATTTATTGTTTATCATGTCATAAATGTAAACTCTTCTCATATCACTTAAATCAAATCTTACCCTGACTTTTTCATCTTCTCTGTTATATTTCTCTAATTCATTCTTTAATTCCATTAGTTCTTGGCTATTATAGTACTCATTTTGTATTACGACTCCAGTTTGTTGAATTTTCCTTAACTCAGTACCACCCATAAGCATTATTTTTAGTGAATCCACACTTCTTGGAAGTTGCAATTTTATTCTAGAGTTTGCTGCTATGCCCTCATTCCAAATATTATGAGGAGAATTCCCTAATCTTGAATGATATTTATGGGAAACCAAATCGACTATTGCAATATGTGCCATATATATAAATCCTTGCATTGTGATACAAGCTTTCCCCATAGAGTCATATCTACCCTTTTCGATAATATTAGAAAATGTAGTTCCTTTTAAATTATGGATAAACTTAGTATTTAGCTCTCTAAAAGCTCTTTCGATAGCAGCTTTCTGATAACCAGAATCAATAGCACAAAATTGAACTTCCTTCACTCCTACTTGATAACACGCTTCCTCAAATTCATATGAATCATTAACTCTATGATTATCAACAACAACAGTATGAGGAATTCCATGAGCAACCCAATCATTTTTTACAAGTGGATATAATTCTTTAATATAGGTTTTTGGCATTATGATATGAATTAAACATTGTTTCAAGGCGTTGCTATCAACGGGCTTAAATGTAACAAAGAATCCTATTGGCTCTCCTGAATATTTATCAATTGCATAAATAAGATATGGCCTTTTGGGTTTTAAATCTGCTGGGTCAATTAACATTACATCTACAGTAGTCCAATCTATTTCAACCCTTTGAAGTGGCCTCGTTGCCAACACTTCCTCCATAGAACCATCTCTTTTTAATTTTGCTAGAACATTACCATACTTTTCTTTGTCTAACCTAAATATGTCTATTATTTCCTCCTTTCTTCTTCTTACTTTCGAGAGAGAAACATATCCTAATTTTTCGTTTTCTTCTCGTAATTTATTCTCCTCTTCGATACGGAGTATAAATTCTGAACGAATATCTTCCAGGGTAATTTTACCATCGGCGTAAAGAGAAGATTCTATTACTTCGTCCAATATTTTTAAGACTCTACCCTTTGTTCTAGAACTCTTTGGTCCTGGTTTTTTTGGAACTAGAGAACGTAAATCTTCAGTTTTAGCCCATAGTTTTTTCCAATCATAAAAAGTTGATTTTGCAACATTTCTTGAAGTAAGATATGATTCTAACTCACTAGGTAAAACTTCTCCTTTTATGACCGGCTCAAGAATCCTATAACGTTCAAATGCGGTTTTCTTAGACTTCTCATCTAAATCGTTTAAATTATGAATCTTTAAAAGATTTTCATTTTCTTCTTCATTAACTATTCTAAAGAGTAGAGAACCATTCCACCATAAATGAAGCAATTCCTGTTTACGGATTATTTCTACCTTTTTATAATTTAGATTTTCTATTTCATAATCTAAATCGAGTTCTCTTCTAACCAGATATTCATTATCATTCATTAAAAATCTGGTACCGACATGAAAATAATAACCCCCCATTATAAAACCTCACTTCCGTTCAATGGTTAATTCGTCATTGATCAAATTATTAATTAAATCTGCATAAAGCTCATGTTTATATAGAAGATAGTAAAGATTACATTCAAATTCAGCTTCATCAATTTCGCCACATGCTAGTTTCAATTCGTGTATTGTAGATTTTTCACCTAATTGAATTATTTTGTGTAATATTTCATTCATCACTCTTCTATTTGTTGAATCTTCTCGAACTTCAGCAAGCACATCTAAATTTTCTATTAAATATCCTTGTCGAATATCTTCCTCGGTTACTACAACATATTTCATGTTATTTTCTAAACAATATTTTCTACCAACTTGAAATTTGATTATGTTCTGTTCATCTTCTGTTCTTTCATTGGCTTTAACCTCATATATGTATTTCTTATAATCATTTTTTTGCACTAAGAAATCCGGATAATACTTTTTTCTTTTTCCTTCGTAAGCAAAATCTATTCTAACTGGCTGAAACTCAAAATATATCACTGTCGGGTCAAAGTCTAAACGTTTTATAAAATCTCTCTCTAAACTACTTTCCCAAGGAATCATTCTACACATTTTAGTACTTCCGTATTTTCCTCTAGTACTTAGTTTGTTACTCGCTTTTATTTTTCTCGAACCATTCATTTCCAATTCTCCTTACATAGTTTAATTATACAAGGCAAAACTAGGAAAAAATAATAGGTGGTTATATCATGCTTATATATCCTAATCCTTATGCAAATGAGACATTTCTTAGCTTTTTATATAGAGTTGCTCAACAAAATTTAATGGATAATCCAAGCTGGATTTTTGAAATTCTTTTTAGACGCTACTCGATTAAACTTAGTAAAAATATGGTTAATTGGCTTCATGGTGAGGAACTAAACGCTTTAGCAGACTTATTAAGGATACCGGCTGAACAAGCTAAAACTTTATCAGTTTCTTATAATCTTGATGGGATTGGATTAGTATTAAGAAATGTTAAGAAAAATCCATGGTTTTTGTATGATAAAACCAGATTTTGTCCTAATTGTCTTGATGAGGAAAGCTTTCAAAGGAAAATTTGGATAAGTAGCCATTCAATTATATGTTTGGAACATAAAACATTTTTAATAGATAAATGCAATAATTGTCGTAATATTATAAATACTAAGGATATTATACAAAATCTTTGTCCAAAATGTAACAAGTTTCTTTCATATTCACAAAATAGCTTAGTAAAGAGCAAAAGTCATATTGAATACCAAGAAATATTAAATAAAATCTACCTAGAAAATGTTTTTGATTTTAAGCATTCATGGATTAATAATTCAGCTACTTTTCTAAATACATTAGATTTTTTATCTATTTGGGTTGCAAAGCTTGTTAAACCTGATTACCTCTCTATTCATGATAGTAATATCATCTTTACTGGGAATATATTAGAAAGAAATCATTTGAAAAACTACAGATCAATTGAACAATCAATTTGTATGTATAACTTTATTTTTAACATCATTGACAACTGGCCTACTGCTTTCTATCAATTTCTTGAAATGGCAGAAGAGCATAATGAACAAGCTTTCCATAGTTTCTTAAAATACGGAATAACAAAATTGATTGGAACTGAATTGTGGCCAATTTCAAAGGAAGTTACAAATTTCATTGCTAAGAACAGGATTAAATTAAAGGGCGAACAATTTATCAGGTCGGACGAGATAAAATATATAAATACTAAATTTAATGGTGGAATTATTTATTCGGATGTTATTAATTCAGAACCATATTTTTATAAGGGCTTAAAGTTCAACATAATCGAAAAAAATGAGGTAGATAAACTCCTAGATGATTTTGAAAATAGTTATACGAAAGAGGAAATAAGGGCCCATTGGGGATTAAGTTCTAAGGCAGCATTTAATATCTTGAATGGCAACCTAATCGAGGGAACTCATTGTTATAAAACTGGATCTGCTAGTACTTGGATAATACCAATTAAGTCAATAAATAGCATTGAATCGAAGCTGAAAGAAAGTGATAGCCAACATGTAAATTTGCCAATATCTTTAGGCAACTCATTTCAATGGGCTGGTCCACACCATGCAGCATTAATCTTAAGAGGAATGCTATCGGGCAAAATTAAATATAATTTAAACGGACCAAAACTAACCAATACGTTAGTAGATAAACGAGATTGTTATTTTTTCTTAAAGGAAAGTATTATTAATGAAGGTCTCACTAAAGGTTTAATACCTATTAGAGATATTGTATTTTTATTAGGAATAAAAAAATCTGATGTTTTTCACTGGATAGAGACAGGTCGCTTTGGCGATTTAAACAATATTAACGAAAGTATTCCAATAGACAGCTTTTTAAGTTTTTTTAATCAATATATTACTACATTTGAATTATCGATTAAACTAAATCGACATATCAAGAAAATTCTCAAACAGCACAGTATGGGGAGGTTACCATCAATTTCGGGGCCGGATTTCAACGACGGTAAAAGATTATTATTCAATAGAGAAGATGTCAGTACTTTATAATTTAAACTTTTTCATAAATACCAACGGTATAATTTAAATGTCTTGTACTAACGTGTTTAAGCATTTTGATTAAGAAACTAGGAATAGCATTTAATTGGCATAAAAAACGCTCCAAGTATATAAACTCAGAGCGTTTTTTTTAATGTCTTATTCAACAAAAGCACCCGTTAGCTTAAGTACAATATTTCACAAACTTATTAAAGTCCCCCATTGCTGAATATTTGAAAAGCCCTTTTAGTTATGATATCTCCCTTGTCAAACCAAAAAATTATTAATTTTCCATGCAATATTACATAATTGATAAAAAAATACCAGATACTTGTTATAGAATATAAAATTAATCTTAAAAAGGAATTGATTATATGGATAATAAAAAGGCTGCAAAGTTAACTGCGGGTGAGTTAGCACACTGTTGGGAACAGTTAATGAATAATAGTATGTCAAATGTTGTTTTGGAGTATCTTACCTTAACATCAGAACTAGAAGAAGTTAAATCTCTTTGTAGTGAGGCGGTTTCTATTTCTAAATCTGCTGTACAATTTTTTGAATCTGTTCTACGAAGTGAAAACTATCCAATCCCTAAAGGCTTTAACATTAAAGATGATTTAAACCCAAATGCTCCTAAGATGTATACGGATGTTTTTATACTATTTTATTTAAATAATATGTCTAAAATTGGAATGTCCTTAACAAGTATGGCACTATCCGATTCAGTAAGGGAGGATATCCGCAATTTTTTCCACGAACAATTAAAAAACGTTTCAAGTTTATTTGAACGTACAACAACTATTCTATTAGAAAAGGGAGTATTTGTAAGACCTCCTTCAATTACCTCCACTCATGAAACAAACACAATTGCAGATAAAGGATTTTTGGGTAACTTCTTTAATGATAATCGAGAATTAACGGCAAGAGAAGCAAATGAGCTACACAAAAATGTTTTTATGAATTATATTGGTAAAAACTTATTAATTGGATTTATACAATCTACATCTAATCAGCAATTAACGAGTTTATTGCAACATGGAAAAGAATTATCTTTAAATATTATAAACAAATTAGGTGATATTTTAGTTCAAAATGATTTGCCTATTTCAATGACTTGGGATACGAATGTTTTGGATGGTAAAACATCTCCTTTTTCAGATAAATTAATATCTTATCTATTAGACCAACTTAATCGTGATGGTATCGCAAGTTATGGATATAGTGCAGCAGTAAGTATCCGAAAAGATTTAAAAACTACATATGCAAAGATAATTGCCGATGTGTATCAATATGAAGAAAATATAAAAACCTTTATGATAAAAAATGAGTGGATGGAGAAACCTCCTGTTGCACTAAATAGGGATAAGCTTGCTCAAGACTAAAAAAAATAAAGCTACCAAAGTATAAACTGTACCCTGTGTAGTAGACACATTAAAAAAAGTCTGCTGCACAGGGTCTTTTTATGTACAATAGATTAAAAATAGTGCGGGAGAGATAGTATGAGTAAAAAAATATTCTCGGAAAAAGAGATCGAATTACTAGCTAAAAATCCATATGTAAAATCAGTAAGTCCCAAAGGTATTACCTATTCAGATGAGTTTAAGGAGCACTTTATAACTCAAAATGACCTGGGGAAGTTTCCTAGAGAGATATTTGAGGACTGTGGGTTCGATACTGAGGTATTAGGTATGAAACGGATTGAGTCTTCTGGAAAAAGATGGCGAGAAGCTTATCGTAAGCACGGAATTCTAGGACTTCGTGATACAAGATCAGGAAACTCAGGTAGACCAAGGGAAAGAGAGCTTTCCACTGAAGAAAAATATGCAAGGTTAGAGGCCGAAAATAACCTGTTGAAAGCAGAGAATGAACTATTAAAAAAGATACGATTCGCAGAAAGGGGGATGAAGAAGAAATAAAATTGTCAGCTGACCAGAAATTTAACCTTATTCATTCCGTTATCGAGAAATACAATCTAACAAGGATGGTAACCCACCTCTGTAAAGTAGCTGGTGTGTCCCGTCAGGGATACTATAACTACTTTTCTGCTAAACAAGTTCAGAGAAGGAAGGATCGGGAGAAAAAGGATGAATCCCTTCGGGACCTGGTTTTAAAAGCATACAATTTCAAGAACCGTAAGAAAGGGGCTCGTCAAATTAAGATGGTATTGGCAGGTCAGTTTAGTGTTGTTTTCAATCTTAAGCGAATCAGAAGAATCATGAAGAAATACGGGATTGAGAGCCCTTTTAGGAGAGCGAACCCCTACAAGCGCATCATTAAGGCTACGCAGGAGCACAAGGTCGTCCCGAACTTACTTAACAGGGAATTCAAACAAGGAATCCCACACAAGGTCCTTCTTACGGATATAACCTACCTATATTTCGGAAAAGGTAAAAAAGCTTATTTATCAACCATTATTGACGCTTCCACCAATGAAGTCTTAGCTCATCAGGTCTCTGATCGAATTACTTTAGATATCGCTACGGATACACTTAAGAAGTTAAAGAAAAACAGGAGAATCAAACTGGCTAAAGGAGCTTATATACATTCTGATCAGGGAGGTCACTATACCAGCCCTGTTTATCAAAAGCTGGTGAAAAAATTCAAATTGGAACAATCAATGTCTAGGAGAGGTAACTGTTGGGACAACGCCCCACAGGAATCATTCTTTGGTCATTTTAAGGACCTGGCTGATATAAAATCATGTGAAACTTTAAAAGAACTTAAGCAAGAAGTGAAAGCTGCCATCCACTACTACAATCACTACAGATATCAATGGAATATGAAAAAGATGACCCCTGTTCAATACAGAGATCATCTTCTTAAAGTAGCCTAGCTTTTTTTAAAATGTCCTTTACAAGGGGTACAGATTAGTAAGGTAGCTTTTTTGTTTTTCAAAGGAGTATTCCAAATCTCCTTTAAGAAATGGTGAGTGTACCAGATATATGAAAGCCATTATTCCACTAACCTGCCCCGTTTGTTCAATAAGGAACTCAACAAAAAGGGTGGTTAATCCTTCTTGGATCAACGCACCCTTTCGTTAAAGAAGAAAGTTAAATCTATCTATTTATATTTTTTGACATACCAATGGTAAATTTTTTGAACCCAAAGGTTTCATAATATGGTTCCAAACTTTCCACACACATTAGTTGAGGAATTACCCGATTTTGCTCACAATGGTGAATTATTCGATTCACCATTTCTTTGCCGATTCCTTCGGACTGATAGTTTGGTAGAACACATAATCCACAAACTACTCCAGTAATTACACCATCTGAAATAACACGTCCCATACCCACTAATTGTTTTTCATCAAATGCGTAAATGGCGTACCAACTTTGATTGCACATCCGTTCCAAATCATTACTTGTTAATTTAAGTGAATTCCATCCTAAAGATTCATATAGGGTTAGTAATTGGTCAAAGTTAATAGGGGGTTCTGTCGTATAATTTATATTTTTCACCATATATACCTCCTGAATTTTTTTCTCATTTCAAACCGTTAGTTCAATAACTTCTATTATAATAGGCGATAATCCTTCTTGGATAACGCACCCGTTTACTTAGTAAAACAGTTCCTGTCAAGGAAGATGCAGTATGAGGCATTGACAGTGACAGTTAAATAAGTAGTGAATAATAGTTTAGGGCACCACAATACGACCTCTGAATCAAACTACTCATTCTGTGATGCCCTCACTTCCATAATTTATTTTTGTGAGATTAACTGTATTCATGTATAGTAAAAGTATTCGCAAACGAAGTTGAGAGGTGAGAATCCTTTGTTGGTTGATTTACTTTTACTAGATCCGGAATTATATACTCATATGGCATTTAACATTAGTATTGGTATAGGGCTAATGTTACTGCTGCTTACTACACAAAGGGTTAATATTGGTTTTGGTTCACCGTTTTCCAATTTTACAAATAAGCAGATTTGTGAAGAGAAGTGCTTTGATGGTAACAGGAGTCTATTAATTCAGTACTTTATTTCGAGGAGAATTACAAAATCAATCCGTAATAAAATGGCTACAAGTGATGATTCAGATTGTTTCGTTTCCTATTATCTTAACAGTTTTATTTAACTTTTAAGGAGGAAACATGAAAATGAATCGCACTTTCACTAAACTTATTGTCCTATTATCTGTCCTTACAGCATTCCTTTCTGGATGTGGAATTCAGTCAAGTGAGGATAATGAAGGTTTTTTCCACAATTTTTTAGTAGAACCTATAACAAAACTCATAAATTTTATTGCAAATACGTTTGATGGCAGTTACGGAGTGGCTATTATTATTGTCACTATTTTAATTCGCTTGATAATGATGCCATCCATGTTAAAACAGTATAAAAATCAATCAGTGATGAAAGAAAAGATGGGGTTACTTAAACCCGAAATGGAAAAGATTCAGGAAAAGATCACTGCTGAAACAGATCCGAAAAAGAAGCAAGAGTTGCAAAGAGAATTGATGGGGCTTTATCGAAAACATGGAATTAACCCGCTTAATATGGGTTGTCTGCCCCTTCTCATTCAAATGCCTATTTTGACGGGACTATATTATGCCATTCGTGGGTCAGCAGAAATCACTCACCACACTTTTTTATGGTTTAGTCTAGGACAACCTGATTTAGTGTTAACCATTATTGCAGGGGTTATTTATTACATTCAATTTAGAATTTCACAGTTAAATATGGCTCAAAGTCAACAACAACAAATGAAGTTTATGGGATTATTATCACCCATCATGATCGTTGTAATTTCATTTAATGCTCCGGCTGCACTACCGCTTTATTGGACAGTAGGAGGTATTTTTCTGACAATCCAATCATTTATTGGTTATCGGCTTTACCGAAACCAAAAGCTTAAGCCGGTCGTAGAAAATAAACAAATGTAATCAAATAAAAAATAGGGCCTGCCCCCAGCGTTAACACTACTTTCCGCCGAGGCCAGGCCCTATCATATTCTATTAGTAAGTTATTAAGGTCTTATGGTTGATTAACTGCTGCGACTTCTGCATTATTATTTACCACCAAACTATGAATTTTAACATTAGATGGTACCAAGGGATGATGACGAATAATTTCAACACTCTTGTTGATATCTTCCCTGACATTTCTGCTTCCATCTAACCAATCACTTATACTATCCTCAATGAAATCTGGTTTCACATTTTTAAAAAGATAATCAACTGTTTTTAGTTTATCATTCATATTGACTTTAAGTTGGCTTTGAGCATCCTCAAAAACGTTCCGCTTGTTCGTCGAACCAACTACAAATATCTCCTCAACCTTCTCCTGATAAATGGCAAGGATGATTGATCTCATTATTTCTCCAAAAGGGTGAGAAATGATTGGGCCATAGCTTTGTATCATTAACATATTTTCAGGTTGGACGTTCGTCTCTTCTTGTAGAATAGGCTCCAATCCAGATTCCATGTCCGTTATAAATAATGTTTTTTTTCTTGTTTTATCCATACAGCACACCCTTTCATATTGATAAATTGTTTAAGACAGTAGTTTCATAAATTTCAATTTTAATAGTTTTCCCAATTGCATTGGGGAGTAACGCATGCAAGCCTAACCCAGCCATTTTGTACCTTTTGTTTAAACACATCATCATTTTCTAATAATCTTTTCACGAACTCTCTTGGTGCCTGAATAACGATTTGCAGACGAAGAGGAGCATGATAAGCCTCTTCATCTGATTTCATCACAGACTGCCAGGGAAGGCCTGTCAATAAATCACTTGCAACACCTTGCATGACACCAAGTCCTGAGGTTATAGTTTGTGTTCCTTTATTCCCACTCCCATAGAAATGTGGTGCAACGGTGGATGCATAATACTGTAAGTTAATCCATTGGGCTACGGTTCCTGGCCCAGCAATAATGTTAGCTAGAATTTCTCCATTGTGGTCTTGCTCCCAATCGTAATTATGCAGAAAAACTCTTCCTTCTAGATCACAATGATGAGTCAGTTCTCTCTTCCCTATAATAAAAGCTGCATTACGAGCCAATCCCCATTCAGGTCGTATTTCACTCCAATCTTCTGCGATACGATGTGCCTCAGCCTTTGGATTTTTACAATAAGTGCCGATCGTGGGTAATTGTGATAAACATTCTGCATTTGCTTGATGACTTACGTTAGGTAAAACTTCCTCAATGTGATCAAACGATTCCTGTGCTAACCTTGATAATTTGGGGACATAAATCCACTTAAGTTCATTCACAGTTGTATTATGTTCAGCTGCAACGAATACTGTTTCAGCTGGAATTTCAATACCATCCATTAAAAGTGCGTTTCTTACCTCTGGTAAGTTGCACAAATTTGCAAGAACCCTAGCATTGAATGCTCCTGACGCACCACCGCAAGCACCGCAATCAAGCGAGGCTGCATATGGGTTGTTTGTACTTTGACTTCCGTGTCCACAAATCACAATTAATGGTGCAAAGTTTGTTGTCAGCCCCATCATCTTAAGTGTTTGACGGACATAATTGACTTGTTCTTCCTCAGAAAAACCTAATGAAATTTCAGATATATTGTTCCGAGCAGAATGAAGCGTGAGATTTGTTTCTGGTTTCCTTAACCATGAATCTCGAAAATTACGTATGAAATGGCCCGCTTTTCTGGGTAGAAAACTACGGCCTAGCGTTTGTATCATAAGCCAAGGTCCGCTTACCTCAGGTAAAAGCAAACTTGGAACTGTATTCTGTTTCATCTTTTTAAACGTATACGCTACAGATTCTAACGCTCGTTTACGTTGTTGGTATTGCTTTAGTTCATTTGTATCCACTCTTTCTTCTATTCTATGTCTTGCCTTTTGCATCACGGGCAATGAGGAATGAGTATGTTTACAATCAAGCTCCCGAATTTCAATTGGTAATCCGAAGAAACCAGCGACACCAATTGTTTCAAAAGGCCCCGCTTTCTCTAAATAACGTCTAAAGGTTTCAGAACGGACATCTATACAAAATGCAAATTGGGCTAATGCACGATTTGTTACATTGTTCACTTGTTGTTTAGCTAAGATTCTCTGTTTCAATTGATCTGTGTAAGTTTGTTCCCAAGCCTCAAGCCACAATTTTTTTTGAATCTTTTCATTAAACGTGTAGGCAAATGACAAGTATTCTTTTTGTTGTTCAGTAGACATCCCCAACCATTTCTCGATTGTGAGCCCTCCATACTGTACCCAGGCTTTTATAAGTGAATCAAATTGAACTTTTTTCTCAAAGCTATTGTGCAAAGGCAGGTAAGGATTCACCAAAACCCATTCCATAGAAACTCGAACAGCTAAATATTCCATTAAAAGTGATTGTTCTTGTTGAGATTGTTGAGAACGCCAAAGCATCATGCCTGCCCAGCCAGGCAAAGATAGCAAATGACTCTCAAGGTAATCTTGTATCTCTGAACGAGGAATTTTAAAAGCAGATAAAACGACTTCCAACGCCGTCTCTGCATCTTGTGGCCAGTTTCTAAACATTTTGCGTTGGTTTTTACGCAATGAAGGGTCATGCTGTATAAGGCTTTGCCAAGTTCGATAAAATCCATCTTCATGTTTCGGTATTGACCACCCCGCTTGGGAGTCATCCAGATATAACTTACACCATTTAATAACATGATGATCTAGCACTTCCGTTAAATTTCTACCATCCTTGGGCTCTATCTTCATGCTTAAGGGCTGTCTCGGAATACTCTCGTAAAGTTCTATATTTCGTTTTTTTGAATCCTCTATAAAGTTTTTTACCTCTAGTGATGATAAGGGATTTGCAGACATCGCATCCAAATTTAGAGAAAACCGGCAATAACGTTCAGCCTCTTCCCGAGGTATTTTAAGAGAATGTGAGTTTAGCCAGTGCTGCAAACCTATTTCTAAAAAACCTTCATCGATTTCCCCGCGATTTTTAGCCGATAGGATCATAGATGTACTAGGGTATATTTCTACATTTCGGATGTTCTTTAACCAGTTAGCAACATCTTCAAATTTTAAATCTTCCAGTCCCACCCATGGGTGACGAGCTGCAAACGTTGAAATAGGTCCAAGTGGTGCTATTACTCTACTTGCTGAAGAAACTAACGATTTAATATCAATCTCTGTATCAATTTCTTTTAGCTGTTGTATGTTTATTTCTTTTTGTAATGTAGAGGATAACATCACACCAACAACCTCCTTGTGAAAGTGATTATTTTAGATAGCTTGGATGGCTTTCGGTAGACTTCATCTCTCCTTCTCCAAATTTTATAAACCAAAGAAAAAGTACTGCGGAAAAGGAGGATGTAGGATAACGGGAAGCGATCGCGCCCATTACACTACCAAATATTAATAGACAAACGACAATGAACACAATCGGCATAGGCAGTTGAAGACTTTGAAAAACAGGTGTATATAACCATTCTTTAAAAAAACTATGTAAAAGTAAGTAGACAGTTGCTGATCCTCCCAAAAGGAAAAGACCAGCCACTCTATCAATTCTTCCTTTACAATAAACAATTAACTGCATCCAAGAAAATGATAAGGACCATCCTACTATCAAAGCAGTCACAATGTCATAAGGTCCACTAGAGGACATCCTCCAATAAGCAATCCCAGTAAGTAAACCTAATCCATAACCAGCGAAAATCCACAAAATAGACGATCTTTTAGTATGATTAGAAGAGACTTCAATCCGGCGTATTGCCGAACCAGCCTGTAAAAAAAGAGTAGCCTTAAAAATACCATGTAATATGAGGTGGAGAATGGCTGCCGAATAAGCACCTAAAGCACATTGAATAAGCATAAAACCCATTTGCGCAATTGTAGAACCCACCAATTGACGTTTATAATCAACCTGTACCAAACTTATGCCACTACCGATTAAGACAGAAATACTTGAGAGAACAAGTAATAAAATCTGAGCTTTATCCCCATTAAACAACGGTGAGAAACGTGTTAGTATAATTCCGCCTGCATTTACAATCCCAGCATGCATAATTGCAGAAACGGGTGTAGGAGCCACAACAGACTCAATTAACCATTTATGGAATGGCCATTGGGCTGCTGGAATGATTACAGCCAAAACCAATAATAGATTTATTCCTGTTTTTTCCCATGTACCGATATGTGTCAGACTATCATTGGCCAAGATTAGAGTTAGCTTCCAGCTGCCCGTGATTTGAGACAACCAAATGATAGCAAATAGAAGAGCCAGCCAACTACCTGCAAATACCTGAGCAGAGAGTCTTGTTGCTACTCTCGTTACCTTCCACTCCCTCTTTATACTTATAAGAATCGTTAACCCAATAAGAGTAATCCCCCAACAACCGGCCAACAATCGAAGGTCATTACTTAACCAGGAAACAGAAGCCGTACCTGTTATAAGTGTGAAGAATGCAAAGTATTTTCGGTAAGAACGGTCTCCTAGTAAATACCTTACAGAAAAACGTTGGATGACAATCCCTATCGTCAGAACAAAACATGCCATAAGCCAAGCTAATGAATCCAAGTGCAAGGGGCCAACATTGTGATTCATATTGTTCATTAATAGAATCAATAATGACACCAAAGCAGGCAATGAAATGATCCCGATGTGGACCCGCACAAAACCTAGGGGCACCCGTTTAGATAGGAATACGAATCCACTTACCACAGATAAAAAAAGTGCGATAAAAAATAAGGTAAGTAGTATGGATATGCTATTCGAAATCATAAAACTTCCCTCCGTCAAAATGGACCGAACTTAAATAGTAATTAAATAAAAAAACCGAGAACTAGTACCAGTCGTAGTAACCACTGATACTTGTTCTCGGTCTATTTTTAACTGACTAATAAAGTCTTTTAAAAATCTCCCTAAACTAATTTTTTCTCTAAATCATTAAATAACTTAAACACGATAACTCGTTCTCCAGTACGAGTACTTAAATCAGTATGAAAACTTTTTACTTCTTCCCCAGTGATGGTTAAAATAATTTCTTTTAATCCATCCAAACCAGATTCAACTAACCCTGACCGAGTATGTTTGATTGATAGCATGCCATCCTTTGTTTGACAAACAGCATATTCCGCAGGAGTTAATATACCTTGTAAATAAACGATTATCATATCACGGAGAATATCTGTTTTAACGGAAACAGATCCACGCCCCAAAAAATCCTTTTCCCAATGAGTAATCGCTTTGCTAATTTCTGATTCGATGGACCCTTTTGTTTTCTTCAAGTAAATTCCCCCCAAACAAAAAAAACGGTATATTTCCAGACTATTCCCTCTAAGTCTAAAAATATACCGATTTGTCTTATTCTGTACTTCTAAATACAAAAAGATTGCTTCTTCATTCTACCAATTCTACATTAATAAAATGCTAAAGCTCTTTATTATTATTCAGAAGGTAAATAATATCACTCGGTTATTAATCTAAGTAATAATTTAATTGAAAATGATCAACTTGTCAATATTAAATTGACAGAGGATTGATTCTATTTATTTTTAGCTGCTTATACGATTGTACGTTTTAAGAATTCTCTAGTACGAGCTTGTGTCGGATTATTGAAGATGTGCTCTGGACTTCCTTCTTCAGCAATAACACCCTTATCCATAAATACAACTCGATCTGATACTTCTTTTGCAAATTCCATTTCGTGCGTTACGATTAACATCGTAAGACCAGACTCAGCGAGTTCCTTCATGACTTTTAGGACTTCTCCTACCATTTCTGGATCAAGTGCTGATGTTGGCTCATCAAATAACATCACATCTGGTTCCATCGAAAGTGCTCTTGCAATCGCTACACGTTGCTTTTGCCCACCGGATAACTGCTTTGGCTTAGCGTTAATGTATTTATCCATACCAACAACTTTTAAGTATTTCATCGCTACTCTTTCCGCTTCTTCCTTCGTGCGTTTCAATACTTTTATTTGCCCTACTACACAATTGCTTAGGACATTATGATTATTGAAAAGATTAAATTGTTGGAAGACCATTCCTAAATGTCTTCGGTAGGTAGCGACATCATGCTTGTTATCCAAAATATTTTCACCTTGATAGATAATTTGCCCACCGCTAGGTCTTTCTAATAGATTAATACAACGAAGAAGAGTTGATTTACCGGATCCGGAGGAACCGATGATGGAGACAACTTCTCCTTTATTCACCGAGAAATCAATATCCCTTAATACTTCATGAGTGCCAAAGGATTTGCTTAAATGTTGAATATCAATAACCTTTTCCATGTTCTCTCCTCCTTCTTCCTATTGTTGTTGATTAACTTGTATCGGTCGATCGTTCCCAATCATCGTATAATTATCAGAGCCATCTAATTTTCTTTCAAAGTATAATAGAATTCTTGTAACAATGAAGGTCATCACAAAATAAATCATACATGCTACGAAAAACGATTCAAAATATCTAAAGTTATTGCCTGATATCGATTTTGTCACGAAATATAATTCTGTCACTGAAATCACGTTCAGAACGGAGGTATCTTTAATATTAATCACAAATTGATTACCTGTTGCAGGTAGAATATTACGTATAACCTGTGGTAAGACAACGTTCCACATCGTTTGGAAATGATTCATTCCAATTGCATGTGCTGCTTCAAACTGTCCTTTATCAATCGAAACAATCCCACCACGAACATACTCAGCCATATATGCCCCTGTATTGATTGAGACAACAATGATCGCTGCAACAAAAACATTCATATCTATCCCAAATGCTAACGCAGAACCATAATAGATAACCATTGCTTGTACAATCATCGGTGTTCCACGGAAGAATTCAATATAGATGGAGAGGATGGCATTAATGACTTTTAAAAATATTTTGTTCACACCACGTTCGGGCATTGGAATTGTACGGATAACTCCTGCTAGCAATCCAATCATTGCCCCAAAGACCGTCCCGATAAGAGCGATCAAGAGTGTTAAACCCGCACCACGAAGGAACATTGGCCAGTTTTCGATAATTATTTTAATGACCCACTCAAAACTCATTTCTTCTCCTCCTTAGCCCTATATAACCGACTGTATGTTGATATACAGTCGGTTCCCTGTATTTATTATTCTGCTGCTGGTTGATTTTGAATAGCCGAATCCATAATGCTTGTACGTTCTTCTTCTGAGATACCTGATAAAATCTCATTGATTTTTTCTGTTAATTCGCTGCCCTTTTGAAGTCCGACAGCAATTGCTGTATCATCTTCTGAAGTTTCAAATCCATCTTCAAATTCCACCATTACAAAATTTTCATTAGCAGATGAAGCACTAATACCCTCTGGACGTTCTGACACGTAACCATCAATCATTCCTGATTCAAGTGCTACTCTCATTGCTGGGAAGTTGTCCATCGCCGTTTTCTTTTCGACACCTTCAATTTGGTCGATTACTGTATAGTGGAATGTATTTAATTGAGCAGTAATTTTTGCTCCTTTAAAATCTTGGATAGAAGTAGCACCTTCATAAGTGCTGCCTTTTTTCACAACCATAACTAAATTTGAAGTATAGTAATTATCCGAAAAATCGATTGTTTCTTTTCGTTCTGCTGTTGGTGACATACCAGCTATGATTGCATCAATTTTGCCTGATGTTAAAGCTGGTACAAGACCATCCCACTCTGTTTTTACAATCACTAATTCTTTACCTAAACCTTCAGCTACTTTTTTTGCAATTTCCACATCATATCCGCCTGCATACTCTGCAGAACCGTCTATTTTTACTGCACCATTGGAATCATCATTTTGAGTCCAGTTAAACGGTGCATATCCAGCTTCAAGACCTACCTTAAATGTATTATCTTCTGATGAACCAGAATCCGAACTATTACTTGTTCCACACCCTGCTAATAATAGAATGGTAGAAATGATTAAAACGAAAAATATTGTTAATTTGCTTCTCATGCTGTTTCTCCTCCGTATTCTTATAAATTTCGACAAAAAAACGACCTGAGATATACTCAGGTCGCAGTAAATTTGCCCTAAGGTCCTCTCTTTTATCTCAATTGAGATAGCACAACTCAATAAACTGGGGGTTTATTGAGACAGTCCTGCAGCTATTAACTGCAGACCCAGCATGTAATATTGAGGGTATTACAAACTTCGGCGACATTTCCTTCTCCCTAGCATCACTGTTTCCTCAAACTCCACTAAAGACTGTTAAATATCGCGCCTCTACCTCACTAGTAAAAGTGAGGCCTTATTTAATTGTGTTTTTATACTACAATAGTAACTACTAATCAGTCAACTACTAATTATTAGAAAATCCAGTAACTACTGTTTTAACATGGGATATATAAAAAAATAAGCCATCTATATCGTGTTCTTGTTATAAGAAATGGACAAAATATACATTGTAATCACATATAAAAGAGGTTACTATACCGAGAGTATGTACATAATGTTAAAAATACACCAGGAGGTTACATATGCAATATGCTCTTTCAGTTTTAGGTATTTTTGTTGTTTTGTTTTTGGCTTGGTTGGCAAGTTCCAACCGAAAAGAGGTAAAATATAAACCGATTCTCATCATGATTGTCATCCAAATTATTTTATCAATATTACTATTAAATACTAGATTTGGTTTCATTATCATCCAGGGGATTTCTGCTTTTTTTAATAAACTGCTTGAATATGCAGGCGAAGGGATTTCCTTTGTGTTTGGCGGAATGGCGAACGATGGAGAGGCTCCATTCTTTTTAACTGTATTGCTTCCAATCGTATTTATTTCAGTATTAATCGGAATTCTCCAGTATCTGAAAATTTTACCATTCATTATGAATGGGATTGGATGGTTATTAAGTAAAGTAAACGGGATGGGTAGACTTGAATCATATAATGCAGTTGCTTCATTGATGGTCGGGCAATCGGAAGTTTTCATCACACTAAAAAAGCAATTAGGTATGCTATCCAAACAACGGTTGTATACCCTATGTGCTTCCGCGATGTCAACAGTTTCAATGTCCATTGTCGGCGCTTATATGACAATGCTAAAGCCAGAATATGTTGTCACAGCTGTAATGTTAAATTTATTTGGCGGGTTTATTATCGCTTCTATCGTTAATCCGTACGAAGTAAATCCAGATGAGGATATGATCGAAATCCGCGATCAAAAAAAACAATCATTCTTTGAAATGATTGGAGAATATATCCTTGATGGATTCAAGGTTGCAGTTATTGTCGGTGCCATGTTAATTGGTTTTATTGCTTTAATGGCAGCAATCAATCATGTATTTGAACTAGTATTCACCATTTCATTCCAAACGCTATTAGGTTACCTTTTTTCTCCAATTGCTCTTATTATGGGGATTCCTTTATCAGAAGCAGTTAGTGCCGGAGGAATTATGGCGACAAAACTCGTGACAAATGAGTTTGTTGCGATGATGGATTTATCTGGAGGAAATCACCAATTTAGTGAACGGACACTTGGTATTCTGTCTGTATTCCTTGTTTCCTTTGCTAATTTCTCATCAATCGGGATTATTACCGGGGCGGTGAAAAGTCTCAATGAAGAGCAAGGGAATGTCGTTGCTGGTTTTGGTTTGAAACTTTTATATGGTGCCACACTAGTAAGCATACTTTCAGGTATTATTGTTAGTTTCGTTTTATAAATAACAACGTCTAAAAAAGAAAAAAAGGAACCTTCTCAGTTTCAAGTGGGTTCCTTTTTTGGTTTTTCCGATTTCGGTTTTGAAGGTTTCTACTTAGCAAATTTATTCAACTAATGGCTGATTCTGCCGGAAACGTTAACTTATTCTGATTGGCTGGAGACCCTGCTGAATAAGTTAAAAGGTCGGTCCTATTCTCCAAATTCCAAAGTCGTTTTGCTTCAAAATTTCTGATTTTGTCAGTTTTCCTGACGAGACAGATTTAATTTCATCAAAGATAGATTGTCCAACTGTTTGAACAGTCTCTTTACCTTCAATAATTGTTCCAGCATTCAAATCCATATTATCTCTCATACTATTAAACATTGGTGTGTTTGTTGAAATTTTAATAACAGGAGCAATCGGTGAACCCGTTGGCGTACCACGACCAGTTGTAAAGAGAACTACCTGTGCACCTCCCGCAACCATTCCTGTAAGCTGTTCGATGTCCTGCCCTGGAGTATCCATCCAGACAAGTCCCTTTTTAGTTGGAATCTCTGCATAGTCAACCAGTTCTTGAAGCGGACTGGTGCCAGACTTTGTAGCTGCACCAAGTGACTTTTCCTCAAGTGAACTTAACCCTCCAGCGATATTTCCTGGCGTAGGGTTACCAGTGCGGATATCAATCCCCATCATAAGCGCACGACCTTCTGCCTGCTTAATCTTTTCATATACTCGTCTGGAAGTATGGTCATCAACCGCTCGGTTCGCAAGTAAATGTTCGGCACCGATTAATTCTGTCGTTTCTGCAAGGATTGCTGTTCCGCCTGCTTTTACAATTAAATCACTCACATGGCCAACCGCAGGGTTCGCAGATAAGCCAGAACATGCATCCGAACCACCACATTCCGTTCCAATGATCAATTCACTAACATGACAAGGTTCCCTCATAATTGCAGAGGCATCCTGAACCATCTTTGCTGCAACTTTGGCTGCGTTAGCGATCGTTTGCAAGGTGCCTCCATTTTCCTGGATGGAAACAGTCTCAACTGGCTTTCCGCTTTTAGCAATCTCTTCTGCTACACTTCTTGCTTGATGTGTTTCACAGCCTAAACCTAGCACGACTACGCCATACACATTTGGATTAAGGCCAACACCAACATAGGTTCGGAAGGTTTGATCATAATCCACTCCAACCTGTGTACAGCCATGTTGATGAATAAAACTAACAGTCCCATGTACAAGCTGAGTAACTTGGTATGCAGCTTGGGTCGCACAGGTGATAGTTGGAAGAATCAATACATGATTACGAACCCCAACTTTTCCATCCGGACGTCTATACCCCATAAAATATTCTTGATTATTCATTTATATCCCCCCTACCTCGTGTTCCTTCAAGATTGTGTACATGGACATGCTCTCCTACCTCAATATCGCATGAAGCAACACCTATGATTTCACCGTATTTATAAATCTTTTCACCCTTTTTAATAGAATCAACGGCAAATTTGTGCCCAAAGGGAATGGAGTGTACGAGTTGTACATCAATTTTCCTATCACCATACGAAGCAGTAACAAAGATATTAGCCTCTAAATCTACTAAAACGGTCGCAACATTATCTCTCTCATTCATTAATACAGCCGAAAAACTTTGAGACATGACTTAGCCCTCCTATTAATCCTCAGAATCAACATACGGTATAGTTAATGGCCCTAACGGTAGTACCGCTACAGACATGTCTTTCCCATACTTTTCTTTAAGCTGTTCTAACGTTTGTTCAATATTGTGTGTTGGCTTCAGCATTGCCTGTGTCACTTGCTCATCTGTAAGTAGTGAATACACATAAACATCAGCCCACACTTGAATTACGGCCTGCTTTTGCACTTGCCACTGATCAAATGTTTTAAACTCTGGGTCATTGATCATGTCTAGGATTTCTTGTGGAGACTTGGCCATTTTTAAGATATCCCCGTAATTCCCATGGCTTGGAAGCCCATCAGAACATTCTGAAGCGATAATGATCGCTCCCCCTTTTTTCACAATTTTATGAGCAGCACTCATACCTTTTACAGCCTGGTACAGATTCTGATCGAGTGGATAGCCAGAATTTGAGGTTATGACGACATCAAAGCGCTGTTCACATTTCGTCATTGCGTGTTCTTTTGCATACGCACAACCTTTGTCATGGGCGGCAATTAATTCCCCAGCAAACACATTTGTAATCTGCTTATCACGATTCAAAGTGACATTCAGCATAAAATGAGGTTTACACATCATGTTAATTTCCCTTGTCATCTCCTGAAGAGGGTTATTCACCATATTTCCCCATGTTGCTAACGGATCACCAATCATCCGTGCATTATGGAAGGTCATAATCGTTTCAATTCCTGCGATCCCTGGCATGATTCCTTTTGGTCCACCTGAAAAGCCAGCAAAAAAGTGAGGCTCGATAAAACCGGTTACAATTCGAAAATCTGCTTCAACATATTCTTTGTTTAAATAAACGTCACAACCAAATTTACTATGCCCTACTTTGACAAGTGTTTCCTTATCATGACAACGATTATTAATAATCCGAACGTTATCAACAACCCATTGCCCTAGCATTTGAACGAACTCTTCTTCCGTTTGATCACGATGCGTTCCCGTTCCATTAATAATCACAAAGTTTTCAAGCGGAACATGGTTTAATTCCTTAATTAAAGCCGGAACAAGTTTTTCATTAGGCGTTGGCCGTGTAATGTCACTAATGACGATAGCTACTTTATCGGTTGCTTTCACCATTTCTGCTAAAGGAGGTGATCCAATAGGATTCTTGAGGGCTTCTTGTAATGCTCCCATTTCATCCTCAAGACCTGAGGGGTTTTGTGGTTCTAAAATAAGAGCATCATCCGGGACATTAATTGTTAAACTTTCTTTTCCATAAAGTAATGTTGTTTGCATTTTTTTCTCCCTTTCAACTCATGATGTTTTTAATAAATAACCACCCCTAGCCTCTTAAATGGCCAGGGGTGGAGCGTATTTGCTGCCCGATTTTTAGGCCCACAGGAAGTGGGTCATAAAGACGTTGCCACAGGACGTGGCGTTCTTAGTCTTTGAACTTACTGTCTCGAAAAACTACCTTTGAAAAATCGTGGCATCCGCCGGAGGCTATAACTTTATTCAGTTAGGGTCTGAACCCCAAATGATTGGTTCCTTTTATAACATTAATCGAAACACTCATAGGAGTGGGGACTTCTTCTGAATAAAGTTATACTGGTACTCCAGGGTCTTTTGGTGCTCCTGGGTTTTCCAGTTTTGCATCAATGCCTTTACTTCTTTGGTATTTATCCATTAGTATAACAGCAATTGGACAAAGAATGGCCGTCGTTAATACAGATATTGATATTTGCATCGTTGCTATGTTCGCAATATCCTGATAGGCTTGAGCTTCAGCAGCGCTCATCATACCAGAACCAGCTGCAACAGTCGCAGCCGCTGCAATTGCTGCCGGTGTACCTACAGCATTACCCGCTGTAGACGCTTCAGCCACCGGGGCAATTTGACTTTTCTCTCTAAACAGCTTAAACACGAGAATACCCGTTAATCCTGTTAATACGGTTGTCATAATTCCTAGAAGTAATCCAGCGCCAACAACGCTAGGGTTGAAGAATGTCATAAAGTTCATTCCTGCACCAAGTGCAAATGCAAAGAATGGAACCGGTAAGATTTCTCCTGGAGCCAAAAATTCACGAATTTCAGGGTCAAGATTCCCTAGGAGCATTCCTAGAGCAATCGGTAATAATACTGCGATAAAAGAAATAATTGGGAATTTGGAACCTAATAGGCCCAGTGACATTAAAGTAAAAAACGGTCCATCGTTTAATGATAGGACAGATACAGCACCTACATCCGACCTGTTTCCATATTGACCTGTTAAGGCAGCATACATCCCACCGTTACCATTTGTCATTGCAGCAATGATTGCCAATGTCGATAAACCAAGTAAACCATTCATAGGATCAAAAAAGTACCCAAACAAAAGTCCAATGGCAAGCCCAGTTAAATATTTTGATGTTGTCAGCAATACTCCTTTTTTCAAAGCAATCCCACCGACTCTAAGATTCATCTGGCTACCTGCGCAAAATAGGAATAATGCAATTAATGTTAATGCACCATTTTTAAATAATTGTTCAGAGAATCCACCAATCCGTAAAAACTCATAATGACCATCGGCAGTTGGAGCAACCCCCAAAGATTTTAAAGCCTCCATAACTGCTGGAATGTGCATTTGATCGACTGTATTAAATAACGCCCCTAACATTAAAGGTACAACCATCAATCCACCTGGTACTTTCTCAATTGTTTGCTTGATTTTCATTCCCATTTACCCCCTCTTTATTGAAAAAATAAGTGCGGCTTACTTGCTCAGCTGTTAGTTCTAACAATTTCTTTGATTCTTTCATCGCTTCGTCTAAGTTTATTGGACGATTTATTATGCTAAAAACCCCTATAATTCCATATTGGTATAATGTTTGAATTCTTTCACCAATGGAACCCGCGATAATGACCGTTGGAATATTAAGCTTCTTTGCTGTTTGGGCCACCCCCATGGGAGTTTTTCCATAAGCTGTTTGAAAATCCACCTGCCCTTCCCCAGTAATTACAAGGTCAGCCCCTTTTAGATTTTCTTCAAGCTTGGAGTATTCAATAACGACATCTACCCCTCTTTTCATTATGGATGGAAAAAATGCTTGAAAAGCTCCTCCAATTCCTCCTGCAGCCCCAGCTCCCGGTCTTTCATGCAACCGAATCCCCGTTACTTGTTCCACTACATTGCCCCAATGTGTAAGGTTTTTGTCGAGGACCCGAACCATTTCATCTGTAGCTCCTTTTTGCGGTCCAAACACATGAGAAGCTCCTTTTTCACCCACGAGTGGATTTTCCACATCAGAGGCAATTAAAAAATGACTTTCTTGGATTCGTGTATCAAAATGATCCATTCGTACTTCATGAATTTGATTTAACGCACCACCACCAAAGCCAATTTCCTGTCCTGACTTGTCCAGGATTTGCATACCAAGAGCCTGTAGCATCCCTACACCACCATCATTTGTGGCAGATCCACCAATGGCTAAGACAAAATTTCGATACCCTTCGTCAAGCGCTTTCTTAATTAATTCCCCAGTACCAAACGTCGTTGCAATTAGAGGATCCCGCTCAGAACGACTAATTAAATCCAAGCCCGATGCACTAGCCATTTCTATAATGCATGTCTCTTCATCACCTAGCACCCCGAAAGATGCTTCGATTGGTTTACCAAGGGGACCTGTAACAGTAGCTGAAACTTTATGTCCTTTTGTCGAAGAAACGAGATTTTCCATCGTTCCTTCTCCTCCATCCGCCACAGGTATTAACTTCGTTTCCGCATTCGGATATGCATTTTTTATTCCTTTTTCAATAGATAAGGCCGCTTCCATTGCAGTTACACTGCCCTTAAAGGAATCTGGCGCAATTATGATTTTAATTTTGTGTCCCTCCCTAACGCAAACGCTTACAATATTCTGTTTATTTAATTATAATGGACTTGCTTCAATTCTTCTTTATATGTAGAATACAAATAATTATATAAATTATAATGTCTTTTTGTACTCAATAACCAAAAGGAGAATTTGATGATTACTAGGGAAATTGCTGAGATGTTAGTAAATGAAACTTCGAAGGTCATGAACCTGAATATCAATATAATGGATGAAGAAGGAGTTATTATTGCAACAAGTGACCCCTCTCGTCAAGATTCGATCCATGAAGGTGCATTAGAAGTTATTAAAACTGGTAAGGTCCTTGAAATTACATCGGAAAATCAAGGCCAACTTCGTGGAACACAGCAAGGAATTAATTTACCGATACATTTTCATGGTGAGGTTGTCGGAGTCATCGGAATTACGGGGGAACCCTACATAATAAGAGACCGTGGTGGCCTTGTTAAAATGATGGCGGAATTAATGATTAAGCAAGCTTACATGGCATCCCAAACGGAATGGCGCCAAAAAACGAAAGAGACGATTATCGAAGAACTTTTGAAGGAGAAACCGAACACAATTAATATTGAACGCTGGCTTAGCCTACTTAATATGAAACTTACAGGACCTTTCGTCGTTAGCTTAATTGAGATTGTTGATTATGCTCTTTCAAGTCACTTGCTTATCAAAAATACAGAAGAAGTAGTTGGAAAAGGAGAAGTGTTGGCAGGATTTGTTCATGGCAATAAATTGCTGCTCCTATTAACTGGGGTAACCCACGAGAGTGCAAAAAAGAAGTTAACTTTCCTATGTAAAGAATTTGAAAAAATGAAGGTTCATGTTCGTTTAGCATTTTCTCCGCTAATCCAACACCTTCTACAGGTTAATCAAGGTTATCATGAATGTGAAATTGCGTTAGCCATCAGTAAACCTGAACAAAAGATCATTTCATATACCGACATTGAACCGAAAGCACTCGTTCACCAAATTAATCCAAAGCTAGCAACACAGTTTTCAGAAAGAATACTAAAAAGGAAGAGTGACCTTATTAATCATTTAGATACGCTTCAAGCGTTCTTTGACTCGAATTTAAATATAAAAGAAACGGCGAAAAAACTATATATCCATCGCAACACCCTTATTTACCGTCTTAACAAAATTAAAACAGAAAGCGGCTATGACCCTCAAAACTTTCATGATGCCTTTCTATTACAAATGGTCATTTGGGTACATAATAGAAATAGAACTAGCGCTCCCCATCAGTGAAAGGTGGATAGCTTTTTCATTTTCGACAAAAAAATTGGTAATTCGACAAAAACGATTGACCTTTTATTCATAAACATTTAGAATTTGTACATATTTTCAAAAAATGAGGGTTAGCATGAAAGATATATTATTCAGGAAAAAAAGTCTCGGAGAGTTACTCAAAAAAAAGGGAGATGTCCAGCTACCACAAACATTAGGTGCCTTTGATTTAATGCTACTTGGAGTGGGTGCCATTGTAGGAACTGGTATATTCATTCTTCCTGGGACAGTAGCTGCGGGGCACGCAGGACCAGGTATCGTTTTTTCATTTATTATAGCTGCGATAGTCTGCGCATTGGCAGCCTTGTGCTATTCAGAATTTTCTTCATCCGTACCAGTAACGGGTAGTGCATATACGTATGTTTACATTGTATTTGGAGAAGTAGTCGCTTGGTTAGTCGGATGGGCTTTACTATTAGAGTATGGCCTAGCAGTTTCAGCAGTTGCAACAGGTTGGTCTGCATATTTAAGTGCTTTATTAGAAGGTTTTAATATTTCCATTCCTAGAGCCATTTCTGGTTCTTTTAATCCGGCAGATGGAACATATATCAATATACCAGCTATAGCCATTATATTTGCCACTGCTTATTTATTAACACTCGGTATACGAGAATCTACGAAGATTAATATGATTATGGTATTTATTAAAGTAGGTGTTATTCTCTTATTTATTGGAGTGGGTATTTTTTATGTAGAGCCTGCTAATTGGCAACCATTTTTGCCCTTCGGAATGAACGGCGTTATAAGTGGAGCAGCCCTTGTTTTCTTTGCTTATCTTGGGTTTGATGCTGTTTCGTCAGCAGCTGAAGAAGTGAAGAACCCACAACGAAATATGCCAATAGGTATTATTGGTTCGTTATTAATTTGTACCATTCTTTATGGAGCTGTTTCCCTTGTTTTGACTGGGATGGTTTCATACACAAAGCTAAATGTAAGTGATCCAGTAAGCTACGTAATGCAAATCGTTAATCAAGATTGGGTGGCTGGTGTTATTTCACTTGGGGCTGTTGTAGGGATGATGACAGTTATACTCGTTATGTCATACGGAGGAACTAGACTTCTATACGCGTTTGGCCGTGATGGATTACTACCGAAAAGTATGTATGAACTTAGTAAAAAACATAAGACACCCGTTAAAAACACATGGGTATTTGCAGCAATTGTAGCTTTTTGTGCCGGCTTCGTTCCGTTGTCTAAGCTAGCTGAACTAGTAAACATGGGAACATTACTCGCATTTACAATTGTCTCAATTGGTATTCTTTATTTAAGAAAAGATAAGAATCTTCCATCTAATGGGTTTAAAGTACCGTTCTTTCCAATTTTACCGATTCTTTCATTCTTATTATGTTTATTTTTAATGTCCCAGCTCTCTGTCTTCACTTGGATAGCATGCGGTGTTTGGTTTGTATTTGGATTACTTTTCTATTTTGCCTATGGTAAAAAGCATAGCGTAATGAATAAAGAATGAGTTGATAAGAAGTGGGCATACGTTGTCATAATGTATGCTCATTTTTTTGTACCTAAAATTTGAGACACACTTCATATCGTCCCATAGAATTAACAGAAGTGACCAAATAAATGGTAAAAATATTATTTTGATATATTAATCATATTTGTGTAAAAGTTTCCCTCTCTCAAAACTTTTGCCTAACCTGTAATTTATTGTTTTCGCACAAAAACGTTGCCGTAGACTAACACGAAACCCCTTTGGTACAATAAATTTCAATGCTGAGTACCGGAGGAAGATAAATGGAACAAAGGTATCAAGATTTAAGGTTAGGAGAACGTGGTGCAATATTAAGTATTGCAGTTTACATACTTTTATCATGTATAAAACTAATCATCGGATATATTGCAGGTTCAGAAGCGCTGAAAGCTGATGGTTTAAATAATACAACTGACATTATTGCATCCATTGCAGTATTAATTGGGTTAAGACTTTCCCAAAAACCAGCAGATGACGATCACCCCTATGGTCATTGGAAGGCTGAATCTGTTGCCTCTTTAATCGCAGCCTTAATAATGATTGCTGTAGGTCTTCAGGTATTATACAGTGCAGCAATTTCTGTTTTTAATGGCAAAGCTGAATCACCTGATATAATAGCAGCTTGGACAGGATTCTTTTCAGCATTTATTATGATCTTGGTTTACCGCTATAATAAAAAATTAGCTACGAAAGTAAAAAGTCATGCAGTTATGGCTGCTGCTAAAGATAACCTCTCGGATGCTTGGGTTAGTATTGGGACTGCAATTGGAATTTTAGCTTCTCAATTCGGCATACCTTGGCTCGATCCAGTGGCGGCAATAGTTGTTGGATTATTAATATGTAAGACCGGGTGGGATATTTTTAGAGAATCCTCACATTACTTAACTGATGGCTTCGATATACATGCTTTAGAAGAGTATAAACAGACAATCTTAAATGTTAAGGGAGTTTTAGAAGTAAAGGATATTAAAGGAAGAACATATGGAAATAGCAATACTGTGGATGTTGTGATCTCTGTTCCAACTAATTTAGATATTACCGAGGCACATGAAATATCATCTAATGTGGAGGAAATGTTAAAGAACCAGTATAACATTTATGATGTTCATGTCCATGTGGAGCCAGTTGAAAATGAAAAATTAATTATGAATTGAACAGGATAATTTATTATAAAGAAGAAGTAAATTCACTTTGAATTTACTTCTTTTATTAGTGATGGGACAGTGAGTCAGGTTACGAGTTTAGTCCTTTTAATAGGTACTCTTCAAATGCTTGACTATTTAATGGTTTGCTAAAGTAAAAACCTTGTCCAAATAATAAACCATCTTTGTTTAGTTCGTTGACGTGTTCCTGTATTTCGATACCTTCTGCAATTACATTTAAGCCTAAAGTTGTTGCCAAAGTTAAAACGGATTTCACAATTGCTCTGCTTTCTTCATTCACATGAATATCTCTAATGAATGAAGCATCGACCTTTAATGTATCAATTGGAAGGTGTTTAAGGTAACTAAGCGAACTATATCCTGTTCCAAAATCATCAATTGAAATTTGAATCCCCAGCTGTCGGATTTGCTCAAGGATGGACGCAGCATCATTAACATCCATAAAAACACTTTCTGTTACTTCCATTTCGAGCCACTTTGGGTCTAAATCCGTTTCTTTTAGGATGTTCTTGACTGTATCGATAAATGTAGCGTCCTCAAGCTGTCGAATGGATACATTAACCGAAATAACCAATGATCGATATCCTTTTTCTTGCCATTTTTTCATTTGCTTACAGCTTTCCCGCAAGATCCATTCCCCTAACGGCACAATTAACCCTGTTTCTTCAGCCAATGATATAAATTTACCAGGTGAAATGGTACCTAACTCAGGATGTTTCCATCTAACTAAAGCCTCCATCCCAATTAGTTTTTGGGTAGAGAGATTTAGTTTAGGCTGGTATTCCAGATAAAATTGTTCATCTTTTATAGCCATTCGCAATGCATTTTCAAGCAGCCTGCGTTCTAATGATTCATTTTTAATTTTACTATTAAAGAATAAATAATGATTTTTCCCTTTATTTTTAACATTGTAAAGAGCATCATCTGCATTCTTAATCAGTTCCCTCGATGTATCACCGTCGTTGGGATAAGTAGCGACTCCAATACTGCATGTCATGATATACTCCTGTCCTGAAATGGAGATTGGAGTGTTAAACTTCGTTAGAATACGAGTAACATATTTTATTAAATCCTCTTCATCTTTTATATCCCTTAACAATACAATAAATTCATCCCCGCCAACACGACCTACTAGATCGCTTGGATTTATCGCGTCCTTTATATTTCTCGCAGCTTCAATTAATACTTGATCACCTACATCATGGCCCCACTGATCGTTAATCGATTTAAAATTATCAAGGTCAATAAATAGGACGGACATTTTCGTCGACGAGGCTCTATGTTTCCTGTCAAGAATTTCTCTATTTAACTCATTCATAAAAGAACGTCGATTTGGCAAATTTGTTAATGAGTCATGAAAAGCCAAATGATATATTTTTTGTTCGAATATCTTTCTGAATCGAATATCACGCATGACCACAAGAATTAAATCATTTTTTGAAAATGATGATTTATCAATGACACTAAAACTTGCCTCTATATCAATATACTCCCCTTCGTTATCACGGATTCGAATCTCAATATGTCTAACTGTTTTTTTCCTCTTGCAAAAGATTCTTATTTCCTTGTTAACTAGCTCTTGATCATCTGGATGAATCATTTCAAAAAGAGTAAGATGTCGGATGGAAGATAAGTCATACTTTAATATAGCTTCAAAAGAGGGAGATGCGTATTGAAAAGTCCCGTCTACTTCAATGAGACTAATTAAATCTGTCGTATTTTCAGCTATCAATCTATATTTTTCGTTTTGTTCCTCTTCTACTTGTTTTGCTAATTTAGAGCTTATGGATTTATCAGAGTAATCTAGAGTACGATGTAGGTTTTCCATTTTTTAAACCCCTTTAAGTTTACAATTACTATTTTTAAAACTTAGCAGAAGTAAATGCTAAATATGTAAGTGCGAACTTTCTTGAATGATTTTATATTAGCATCAACACAGGTTTTACGTCAATTTAAGATTCTTAACTTCGAGATATTTATCGTTCGAATAAATATAGAAAAAGAAATATCGTTAAAAAGAGTGAACCTTAAAGGCTCACCCCCCCCCCTTCTCAATCGAAATTTCTAAATTTTTTCAGACGATAAAATAGTTTTCTAAATCTTCGACTTGGTTAATTTCTTTCAATACAAAAAATAGCGATTGCTCCTGCACCAACTACACCGATCTTCATAGTTGCCCCCCATTTTATGTGGTATGTGCGATCACTCCATCCTTTAACCATTTCGCTGTCAATGTTTCTGCATATAGCATCTCTTCTGGTGTGCCTTCAAAAAGTATATGTCCTCCTTTTTTTCCTCCCCCTGGACCTAATTCGATTACCCAGTCACTCGCCGCTATAAAGTTTAAGTTGTGTTCGATTATAATGACAGAATTACCTCTATTTACAAGACTTTGAAATACGTCTAAAAGTTTTTCATTATCCTCTGTGTGCAGTCCTAAGGATGGCTCGTCTAATAGGTAGATTTGTCCTTCTTTCTGTAGGTGGCTTGCAAGCTTTAGACGTTGGATTTCCCCTCCGCTAAGAGAACTTGTCGTCTGTCCTAAAGTCAAATACCCTAATCCTACTTCTTTAAGCGTACGCAATCTCTTTATGATTTTTGGTATTTTAAAATAATGGGTAGCCTCGTCCGCAGTAAAATTTAATATCTCTACTATATTTTTATTCATGTATTTGTAGGACAGTGCTTCATCTGAATATCTCGTACCGCCACAGGTTTCACATGGGATATTTACCGGATCTGCAAATGCTACGTCTGGAGTTATTACTCCTTTTCCATTGCAAATAGGACATGCGCCTAATGAGTTAAAACTGAACAAACCCGCTGGTTGTCCTGTTTCTTTTGAAAATGTTGCCCGAATATCGTCCATAATTCCCATATATGTTGCTAGGGTTGAACGATTGGAGATTCCTATGCTGCCTTGTTCTACCATTATTGTCTCAGGATATTTTTTAGCAAATGCTCCCAACATTAAGGAGCTTTTACCTGAACCTGACACTCCACAAAAAGAGACTAAGACATTTTTAGGAATATGAACGCTAATATTTTTCAGGTTATTAGTAGCTGCATTGTTGATTTTAAAATAACTATTTATATCCCTTGGATTTTTATTTATGTTTACCTTTTTTGTTAAGGCAGTTGCGGTGGGAGAATTTTTTAGGCCTTCCAGTTTTCCTTGATAGACAACTTCCCCTCCATTTACACCTGCTCCTGGTCCCATTTCAATTATTTCATCCGCTACTTTTATAACTGATAGATTGTGTTCAATTACAATGACCGTATTGTGTTGGTCTTTTATCCGTTTTAGCATATGGATTAACATATTCACTTCTTCTGGGTGGAGTCCTGCACTTGGTTCGTCGAAAATGTATGTAATATTGTTTAGACTGCTCCCTAATTGACGAGCAATTTTCACCCTTTGAGCTTCGCCACTAGACAGAGTGCCCATTTCTCTTGACAAACTTAAATATCCTAGTCCCATGTGACTAGTTGTTTCACATGTGGAATGGCTTGTTGTGCGATTGATTCTCCCATAGGATTTTTTATGTTCTTAAGTTCTTCTACAATTTCTGGAAGCTCTAATTGATCGTACTCTGCGATGTTTAAGTTATTTATTCTACATTCTAATACCTTTGGATTCAGGCCTGAACCATGGCATGTTGGGCATAATGAGTGTGTAGAAACGGCTAAGACATCATCTTGAGAAACTTCTTTTAGCTTTGTGATATCTCTGTTTATATAAAGTCGCGTAAATCGAGGCAATAACCCATCCCACTCATGATCCTGAGGTCCATTTTTTGTATGAAACGGCGCATAGACTTTTTCTCCTTCTGGGGGACCGTATAATAGCAGCTGGAGTTCTTTTTCCGAGTAGTCTTTAATGGGTTTGTCTGGATCGAATAAACCACCGGTCATCATCCATCTGCCTTGCCAACCTGAAGGCGACAACGGTTTAAATTTCACTGCGTATTCTCGAAGTGATTGATTGAAATCGATAATCTTATGTAAGTCCGGCGTAATGACTTCTCCATATCCTCCACATTCTGGACATCTTCCAAAGGAACTTTGACTCGAAAAATCGGTGGCAGTACCTATGGATGGTTTTCCTATTCTCGAGAACAAAAGTCTAATCAATGGATCTATATCCATATAGCTACCTACTGTTGAACGTGAATTGCCCCCTACAGGTCTTTGCTCTACAACTATAACAGGGCTTAGGTTTTGCATAAGATCGGCGTGTGGTCTTTCATACCTTGGCATTTGATTTCTGACATAGAGAGGATAGTTCATTGTCATTTGTCTTCTACTTTCCGTGGCTAATGTATCAAAAACAACTGAACTCTTTCCAGAGCCAGAAAGGCCAGTAAAAACAATGATTTTTTCTTTTGGTAGCGTTAAATCTATATTTTTTAAATTATGTTCTTTTAGTCCTTTTAAAATGATTTCATCTTTCTTATCTGACATGTTACCATCCTTTCTATATGAATCTACTATGTTTTCTTCAGTACGTTACAAGTTTAGCCACCCTTAGTAAGAGGAATACCTTCCCTTATCGAAGATTGTTCTGATAAGTACAAGCGAGACACGTGTATAGTCCTTCGTCGGCGTCTTGAAGGTCCGAACAAGCATGTCAGTCTCTTGCAAAGTCCTTCATCGGCGGTATGAAGGCCCGATCGAGCAAGCGAGTCTCTTGCAAAGTCCTTCATCGGCGGTATGAAGGCCCGATCGAGCAAGCGAGTCTCTTGCAGAGTCCTTCATCGGCGGTATGAAGGCCCGATCGAGCATGTCAGTCTCTTGCAAAGTCCTTCATCGGCGTTATGAAGCCCCGAACGAATAAGTCCATTCCAAATCCCATCTTATCACGAATGATAAATATGTTATAATATTATGAAAAATTAAAAAGGAGATTTCATAATGCTTATTCCCTTTAAAGACAAAAAACCGAACGTACATGATACTGTCTTCTTGGCTCCAGGTTCTAATGTAATTGGTGATGTTCAGGTCGGTAAAGAGACCTCTATTTGGTTTAACGCTGTTCTGCGCGGTGATGAAGACGCTATTATTATTGGGGATCGATGTAGTATCCAGGATAATGCAACCATTCATTTATTTGAAGGCTCGCCAGTAGTAGTAGAAGAAGAAGTAACTGTTGGTCATAATGTGATTCTTCATGGTTGTACGATTAAAAAAAGATGTATCATCGGAATGGGCTCAACAATTTTAGACGGTGCCGTCATCGGTGAAGAGTGTATCATTGGTGCCAATACACTGATTCCGTCTAATAAAATCATTCCACCTCGTTCCCTCGTACTAGGCTCACCAGGAAAGGTGGTCCGGGACCTAACCAAAAAGGACTTTGAACTAATTCAACTATCAATTGATACGTACGTTGAAAAAAATTACATATACAACGATTTATTAAATAACTAGTTCTATAGAAATAAGAAAAAACTGTAGGGCGGCAAACACCTACAGATTTTTCTTATTTTATCTACTCCTCACTATTCCTTCCTCCGCACTGTGGTCTGTTGCTAACGGGGGAGTAATGGACAAGGAAGCTATTTCTTCCCACTGATTCTTATCTAAAGAGATTTTATTAGAATTAAGTGCCGGCTCCAACTGCTCTAGGTTTCTAGCACCTATGATTGGCGCTGTGATACTCGGGTTACTCTTTACCCAAGCAACCGCTAGAGAAACTGGATCATACCCATTTTCATTCGCATATTGTGTGAATCGACTAGCAATTTCATAATAACTCTCTTGACCGTATCTGAGTTGATAATTACGTTGTTCTATCAGCCTGCCTTGTTTAGGCTGCTTAGCTTCCCCATATTTACCAGATAGAAGCCCTCCACCTAACGGGCTGTAACTAATGACCCCAAGTTGTTCCGATTGAGCTAATGGTAATATCTCAACTTCCGCTTGTCTTTTCACTAGATTATACATCGGTTGAATGAGCTTAAATTTAGCCAAAGCTTTTCGTTCTGCAATACCAAGAGCTTTTGCAATTTGCCACGCAGCCCAATTACTGACCGCAGGATACAGTATCTTTCCTTGTCTTTGAAGATCGTCTAAAGCAATGAGCGTTTCTTCGATATCGGTTTTCTCATCAAACCGATGAAGGAAGTAAAATTCAATTCGATCTGTTCCCAACCGCTTCAGTGTTTTTTCAATAGAAAGGAAAATATGTCTCCTAGAAGTGCCTCCTTCATTGTTACCAACACCCGAAGGAAGACCGACCTTAGATGTCAATACAATATCATCTCGGCAATCAGCAATACACTTACCTAGTATTTCTTCTGAACTTCCACTGTTATAAATGTTTGCTGTATCAAAAAAATTGATTCCAACTTCCCTACACCGGTTAAACATTGCCATAGACGTTTTTTCGTCTGCTATTCCACCAAATGACATCGTACCGAAACACAACTCTGATACGTAAATGCCAGTATCTCCGATTGTTTTATATTCCATAAATACTCCCTCTCCTTATAATAACATTTGGCTCTTTTCTAAAAGATTGTTCCTATTAACTTAAAGTTTATCAGTGGAATTAGGAGTGATTTCCGCTTCTGGCACTCGCTTTCCGCGGGCGATCCGCAAGCCTCCTCGCTCGTACCTCACTGCGGGGTCTCGCTTGGCTCGCTATTCCCGCTGGAGTCTCGTGCCATCCGCTCCAATCAATTGAATTAACACCCAATGTGTATTTAATAATACTTATTAATGGCTAAAATAAATGCAACAATGTTTACGAAAATTACTTCCCTTCTAATATAGCAGTTTTTCGATACTGACTTCCCGGATGATCGCTTGGTAATAAACTACTTCCGTTATTAAATAATTTTTCCCTAAAGGACCCTTGTTCATATTCTGTTTTGTAAATTCCGCGTTTCTGTAATTCAGGAATGACCAAATCAATGAATTCCTTCAGGCTTTCTGGTGTGACAAGATGAGCCAGGTTAAAGCCATCTACGCCGCTCTCTTCGAATTGAAATTGAATGGCATCAGCCACTTCACTTGGATTTCCTACTAGCACATGATTCCGATCAATTGTTTCAAAACGGTTTAATACCTCTCTGACTGTTAATTTTTTGGGTGCATCTTTTGTAAGTGAGGCAGCTCTTGATTGCCCATGTTCGGTATGTTTATATTCAAAAGGACTATCTAAGTCTGTATATTTTGATAAATCATAACCACTAGAACCGCCATATTGGGCTTTTGCTGCTTCAGCACTCCAATACCTAGCTAATTCCTGATACTTTTCCTCTGCTTGTTCTGAAGTCTCACCAACAATTACATTTAAAAAAGTAAATGCCTTAATATTTTCAGGGTTTCGACCATATTTTTGCGCTCTTTGTCGGATATCTTGAATAGACGATTTTATTTTTTCTGCTGACCCGCCAACAAAGACACATTCTGCATGTTTGGCGGCAAACTCCTTACCACGTTCTGATGTACCTGCTTGGTAAATGACTGGAGTACGCTGTATGGAAGGCTCACTTAAATGAGGACCTTCTACCGAAAAATACTCACCCTTATGATTGATCTCATGTACCTTTGATGGATCTATTAGAACTTCTTTGGAGGCATCAGCAATGACAGCATTGTCCTCCCAACTCCCTTCCCATAGCTTATAAGAGACTTCCAAAAACTCGTCAGCCAAATCATAACGTGCATCATGCTTTAGCATTTCTGGTAAACCAAAGTTCCGTGCAGCATTCGGAAGATAAGAAGTAACGATATTCCAAGCAATTCTCCCTTTTGTAAGATGGTCTAAGGTTGAGAACCTCCTAGCATGGCCGAATGGATGCTCATATGTAGTACTAACTGTCACGGCGAAAGATAGATGTTCTGTTACACTTGCCATCGCTGGTACTACAAAAGCCGGATCATTTAATGGGACCTGAACCCCGTCACGAATAGATGGATGTTTACTTTGTTTATAAACATCATATATCCCAAGCACATCTGCAAAAAATACAGCATCAAACTTTCCTCGTTCCAATAATTTCGCTAATTCTATCCAATAATCTAAATCCTTGTATCGAGTATGTCTCTCACTATTTGGATGCTTCCAAAGCCCATGTGAATTATGCACGGCACTCGTCATATCGAATACATTTAATCGTATTTGTTTCGTCAATTTTCTCACCTTTTCATAGATTATTTAATTACGATAGCAGTGACCTATAAAACTTAACTCTCACACTCAACTATTTACTATTTTTTATGTTTTCTTCTAATTGTTTTAAAGTCTCCTCTAGATCTTCAGCAGGGATATCAACAACAATACTTCCACCTTTTGTATCTTCAATTACAGCTTCTTTAACGTCAGCTTCCTGATATAGCTTTGCAATCGTTTTGTATGTTTCATTGTCTTTATCCTCTTCACGAACGGCAAATACATTAATATATGGTCTTGCTTCTTCACTCTGTGGATCGTCATATAACAATGCATCCTTAAAATTCAACCCAGCTTGACCTGCAATCCCATTATTTATCAGTGATGCAGCAACATCCTTAAGTGCCTGTGCAGTTTGTTGAGAAACGACTGGAACGACTTCTAAATTTTTTGGGTTTTTAGCAATATCATCTATAGTTGCGTAAATGCCAACACCTTCTTTTAACTCAATTAAACCCGCGGCTTGCAATAAAAGTAATCCTCGACCAAGGTTTGCAGGATCATTTGATATTGCTATTTGAGAACCCTCAGGTATTTCTGATAAATCATCATATTTGTCAGAGTAAATCCCTGTAGGATTAATTGTTGTCGAAGCAATCGGAACAATAGTAAAACCATTTTCAACGTTAGCAGGACCTAGAAAAGCTAAATGTTGAAATGAATTCATATCAATCTCACCATTTGCAAGAGCATTATTTGGCTGAATGTAATCGGAAAACTCAACTAACTCAATTGTGATGCCTTTTGCCTTTGCTTTTTCTTCAATAAGCTTCCAATACGGTCCATCAGCACCTGTTACACCTATCTTTACGACCTCATTGGATTTTCCAGATGTACTATTCGTGCACGCTGTAAGTATTGATATTAAAAACACCATTGATAAGAAAATAATGAATCGCTTTTTCATTTTGAAATCTCTCCCTTTTTTTTGATTATCTACGTAAAAAGAATCTTGATAAAAAGTTCCCTGAAAACTGTGCTATTTGAACGAGTAGAATTAATATAACAACTGTTACAATCATGACCGATGTATCAAATCTCTGGTAACCATAGGTCATGGCAAGATCACCTAATCCACCGCCACCTACCGTTCCCGCCATGGCTGAGAAGTCGACGAGTCCAACAGTAACAAAAGTAAGACCGAGAATAAGAGGTCCTAATGCTTCAGGTATAAGTACGCCAAATATGATTCGTACTGGGCTTGCACCCATAGCCTGTGCGGCTTCAATAATGCCAGGATCAATCGAGACAAGATTACTCTCTACAATCCTAGCAACTGCAAAGCATGCAGCAATCGTCATAGGGAAAATAGCTGCTGCCGTTCCAATTGTAGTACCCATAATTGCCCGAGTTATGGGACTCAGTGCAACTAGCAAAATAATAAATGGAATTGGACGAACGATGTTCACTAACAAATTAAGTACGAGAAATATATATTTATTTTCTAATATGTTTCCTTTACGCGTGACAAAAAAGAGTACCCCCATCGCTATACCAATAATGCTTGAGAAAATTAATGTAAAGATAACCATCAAAATGGTTTCACCGGTAGCTTCAATAATACGAGGCCAAAAAGTAGTCCAATCAACTCTCATGACTAATCACCTCCCTTACCTCAACAATTTGTTTGAGTTCATTAATAACTTGCTGAATAAGAGGTTCAGGCCCCTGAAACTCAACAATTAAATTACCAAACAATTGATCTTGTAACTCATTAATGCTTCCGTATATAATATTGAAATCAATCCCATGCTTTCTCGTGACTCGAGACAGAATTGGCTGACTTGAAGCCCCTCCTGTAAAAATCACTCGATACAAGTTTCCAAAATGGTTATTGCGCAATTTCTCTAAGAGTTTGCTGGAAAGCTTATCGTTTAACACGGAACTAATAAAATTTTTTGTCGTTTTGGATTGTGGGTTTGAAAAAATATCATAAACACTTCCTTCTTCAATCACTGTTCCATTTTCCATCACTGCCACCCGATGACAAATGCTACGGATTACATGCATTTCATGAGTAATAAGTAAAATGGTAATATTGTACTCCTCATTAACCTTGCGTAATAGTTGAAGGATTTCTCCCGTTGTTTCAGGGTCTAACGCAGAGGTTGCTTCATCACAAATCAGAATGTCTGGTGAGGTAGCAAGTGCTCTTGCAATACCCACTCTTTGCTTTTGCCCGCCTGAAAGCTGTTCCGGATACTGCTCTGACTTATCTTGCAAACCAACAAATTGAAGTAATTCTTTAACACGATGATCAATCTGATCTTTTGGCAATTTTGCAAGTTTTAGAGGATAGGCAATATTTCCATACACAGTACGTGAGTTAAATAGATTAAAGGACTGGAAGATCATACCGATTTTCCTTCGTAACTTCCTTAGTTCAACTTGAGAGAGACTAGATATTTCTTGGTCGTTAACCACCACCTTCCCTGATGTTGGACGTTCAAGTAAATTAACAAGTCGGAGCAATGTACTTTTACCAGCCCCACTAAATCCAACCACCCCAAAGATTTCTCCTTTTGATATGGTTAAAGAAACATCCTTTAACGCTTGCACCTTCTTTCCTTCCAAACCAAATACTTTATTTACTTCCTCAAACTTAATCAATTTTGAATCCTCCTTTTGGAAATAAAACAAAAAAGGTACCTCTATCCAACACCATGTAAAGATGTATTGGATAAAGATACCTTTAGTTGTCTAATCGGCATACTTTTTCATTTTATATAAATTTAGTTTTTGAGAATTGATTATAGGTAGTAAAGACCTCTTTTTTATATCGAAAAAATAGGCTCTTTTCTAAAAGATTGTTGCTTTTAAATGCAGGGTGATTTTCGCTTCTGGTACTCGCTTTCCGCGGGCGATCCGCAAGCCTCCTTGCTTCACTGCGGGGTCTCGCTTGGCTCGCTATTCCCGCAGGACATTGAATTTGCTTCCTTGAAACTACACCGCACGAAGAAAATGCCAGCATTTTCGAGGATCTCGTACCATCCGCTCCAATCACTGAACGTAGTACTCATCGTGAATATATAATGGCTTTACCGATAGCAACAATGCTCAAGAAAACAGCCCAAAAATAAAACCCCCTTCATGACAGAAGAGGGTTTAAATAGTAAATTTAATCGTCTCTTCTCATCTTTCAAGCTCTTTGCTTGCTGGATTTGGCACAGTACCTAGTAGTCTGTTGCCGAGGCTTCAAAGGGCCAGTCCCTCCACCTCTCTTGATAAGAATTCATTGATTATTGAATTGTAATTTATAATTTACATGGAATGTGGTTAACTGTCAATAAGATTTTTGAAAAATCTTATTATTAATCTTTAAAGCTTGTAGTATTCTTATGCTACGGGTCACCCCTAGAATTCTACTTTTCTATTAATGTAATTCAGGCCAATAACCTTTGTTAGCTTCTATTAATTCATCCAAGATTTCTTTCGCTACTTTTGCACTTGGTACTGTTTTTGAAAGTGTTAGAGCCTGCCATAGCTTTTGATAGCTGCCTTCGATATAGGCTTGAACCACTAATTTTTCAACTGTTACTTGTTGGTACATTAATGCTCTTTGGAATTCAGGAATTTTTCCTTGGCTTAATGGCTCTGGACCTTCACTACCGACAATACAAGGAACCTCAACCATCGCCTCATCATCAAAGTTAGCAATTGCTCCATTGTTTTCAACAATTAATAACATTCTTTCATGTGTGTTAAAGGCAATCGCACGGGCTAAATCAACAACGAAAGTAGCATGTGCCCCCATTTCAAATTCGCAGCCTTCTGCTGTTCCTCCTTCAATGATTGTTCTAGCTGTAGAGAAGACAGTCTTTTCTCTACCTGCGATAACTTCATTTGCCCTTGTGTAATCCGGATTAGAGGTCTTTACCACATAATCAGGGTATAAGTAGTATTTTAAATACGTATTTGGCAAGAATCTAGGATCAACCGCTAGTAAATCTTTTGCTTTCTTGTGTGTTTCTTGCCAGCTGGCATCTGTGTGCTGGGTATCTACTTCTTTTTGAGTAAGATAACCGTTTTCTGCAACATAATCACGAATTTGAGGAAGATATTCATTTCCCTCTTTATCTTTAATACTTGTCCACCAGCCAAAGTGGTTTAATCCGAAATAACGTACTTCTAAATCCTGTGGCTCTTTGCCGATGATATGAGACATTCTACGCAGTGTACCTACAGGCATATCACAAATATTTAATACTTTTGAATTTGGGCGAAGAACTCGGCAAGCTTCAGCTACAATGGCTGCTGGATTAGAATAGTTTAACATCCATGCATCTGGCGAATATTTTTCCATTATGTCGATTAACTCAACCATATCACCGATGCTTCTCATTCCATAAGCAATTCCGCCAGGTCCGCATGTTTCTTGGCCGACCACACCATATTTCAATGGAATTTTTTCATCTTTTTCGCGCATTTCATATTTACCCGTACGAATATGAGCAAAGCAGAAATCGATATCTGTAAATGCCTCTTCTGGATCGGTTGTGAAGCAATATTCAATATCCGGCGCATTTTCTTTTAATACAATTTCAATTGCTTCTCCTAAAACAGCTTGTCTTTCACGATCATTATCATATAATTTTAATTTTCGAAGTGGGAAACGGTCCAGATTATCTAATAACATCATAACAATCCCTGGTGTATAGGTACTTCCTCCACCTGCAATAACGACTGAGAATTTTTTCATTTTCTCCATTCCCTTCTAGTAAACCTTTTTATTGTTTTATTCCGATTCTATTCGTTTGTCGTTAATCCTAAATAACTGTCAACAGCTTTTCTAATCGTTGTTACCTGTAAGCCGTAAACAACTTGAACGTTTTTATCTTTAATCACGACTCCACTAGCTCCTGTTTCTTTCTTCAACACTTCCTCGTTGACCATTTCAGGATTATCTAGTGTTAAACGAAGTCTTGTATAACAATTTGTTACGGTATGAATATTGCTTGCTCCACCTAATGCATCAACAATGACTGGGGCAATTCCGTCATTTCCTTGTGATTCGGAAGTTCCATTTTTTCCTTGTTTTTGCTTTTCTTTTAAGTCTTTCTTCGTATATAACTTTGTTTCTTGTCCACCTTCTTCTCTTCCGACTGTCTTGAAGTTAAACTTCACAATTAAGAAGCGGAATAGTAAGTAGTAGATAACAAAGTAGATTAAACCGATTAAAATGTACATTGGCCAGTGTGTTTTCTCAATACCAAGCGGTAAGTTGAACAATAGGAAGTCAATCATTCCATTTGGTCCAATTGCTCTGACATCTAATAGATTAAACGTCACCATTGCTAACCCACTTAAAGCTGCGTGAACCACAAATAGTAGTGGAGCAACAAACATGAATGAGAATTCAATAGGTTCCGTTACACCAGCAATAAAAGAAGTAACGGCTGCAGGAATCAAAATTGCTTTTACCTTAGCCTTGTTCTCAGGCTTTGCTGTATGATACATCGCTAAGCAAGCTCCGAGTAAACCAAACATTTTTGAAATACCTCGTGCATCCCAAACTACAGATGAAGAAAGTTCTTTTACAGTTGGATCTGCGATTTCAGCATAGTAAATATTTCTTGCACCTTCAAAAATTTGTCCGCCAACTTCTGCTACACCGCCCAATGATGTATATAAGAATGGTGTATAGATTAAGTGATGCAGCCCAGTAGGAATTAATAAGCGCTCTAACATTCCGTATAAGAATATTCCGAAGCTCCCACTGTGATTAATAAGAGTACCAAGATTGTTGATCCCATTTTGGAAAAACGGCCAAATATACGTAAGAGCAATTGATAAGAGTACAACTACTGGTATAAGTACGATAAAGACAAAACGTGATCCACCGTATATTTGAAAAGCTCCGTTAAATTCTATATCAACAAATTTGTTATGAACAAAAGCGGTTGCAATTCCAAGAATAATTCCGAGGAAAACACCCATATCAAGTATTTGAACACCTAAAACAAGCGTTTGTCCTGTACCTTGCAGGGAGTCTCCTTGAAACAGTACTCCGGTAAGGTCCATAAATTTATTCATCGCATTAACAAAAACCAAATAACCTAACAAAGCAGTAAAACCAGCAACGGCTTTCTCTTTATTAGCCAAGCCTACCGTGATACCGACACAGAAAATCAATCCTAAGTTCCCAAGAATCGAAACTAATGATCCTGTTAAAATGGATCCGAATCCTGTCGTAATCGGATTATCTAAAAATGGAATGACTTCCAATAGTCTAGCATTTGTAAATAAATTACCAAGGGCAATCAAAATACCGGCAATCGGTAAAATAAGTACTGGAATGAACATTGCTTTTGAAAAGCGTTGCATACCTTCCATCATTTTGGCTTTCATTTAGCCGCACCTCCAATATTCACTTAATTTCTTTCGACACGTTTAGAATACAATGCAAGCGTTTTATAGTCGATAGTTTCAACATGAATAAAAACGTGTTTCACAGATTGAAACACGTTTCATTCGACCCTATTCTTTTTCGACCCTAATTTCTCAACATACTGCTTAAGGATAAACTCAAACAACAAAAGCAATTTTGGAAAGAAACGATTTGGTAGCATATTTCGGTCATCTAGTTTATTGTAATCCATAATTTTAAAGTTTAAATCTGACAACTTAGCAATGCGATTCTCCGTTTCCTTTGTAAAAGAAACTGTAAACACATGATGCTCTTTTGCTGCATGCAGCTTATCAATCACAGTCTGTGTTTCCCCTGATTTTGATATTACAACTAATGCTCCAATATCTTCAAGATTATTTTCAAATATGCCAACGGAATCCGTTGCACTGGCAAATATCGTTTTCCTACCTAATACTAGTAGTTTTTTATGAAAGTACTCTGCAGCAATCGCTGAAAAGCCAGTCGCATAAATGAAAATATATTTTTGATCTAGATTTAACACTTTGCTAATAAACGTTTCAATATCTTCCATCGAATTAAGGGTTAAAAAATCCGTTTGGCTAACCTGCAAAAAGTCTTCTATATCACCACTTTGCGGTACTTCAACATTCCTTATCATCGGCAGTAGTTGATAATACATATCCACAAAACCGGTATAGCCTAACTTTTTGGATAAGCGAATAACAGTTGCGGGGGAAGTGAAATTGTCTTTAGCAATTTCACGTACTCCTTTTTGCAAAACGGTATCAATATTCGTAATAATATAACGTATGATTTGTACATCTAATTCCGTCAAATTTTTCCCTTGAATAATTTTGCTAATATCAATCAAAACTTAATCACTCTCATTCTTCTGTATGCCACTTTATATCATCTATATTATACCTCAACTCTAACAGTTCAACTAATAGTCGAAATATGTCATGCAATAGATGATAAAAAAACTGTAGGTTTCAAGCACCTACAGTTTTCCTTAATCTATCTACCCTTAATTATCCCTGCACTTGAGTCTATCGTAAGACAAGACCTGTAATAAATTGCAGCCACGCATAAGTTCCAACCTTAACTGTTTCAGAAACTGTCGAATCCTTACTTGGGTCCAGGCAGACATAATCAATATGTCTAACAGAAGGATGTTTGCCGATTTCTAGCAAACTATCAAACAGTTCAACGGCTGATAACCCTCCTGGTGTAGAAGCTGGTACTCCAGGGGCAACTGAAATATCCAATACATCCATATCAACTGTTACGTAAATACGATCAACCTTTGCTGTTAGTTGATCTAATGCACGTTGAATCGTGTTGATTAATCCCTGTTTTCGAGCTTGCTTTAATGTCACCATCTGAATTTTGTGCTGATTAGCGTAATCTACTAATGGTTTTGCATTGAAGTATCCATGAAGTCCAATATTAATCACGTTTTCTCCTTTAATGACCTTGCCATCGATTAATTGCCGGATTGGTGTTCCATTTGCTGGCCCTAGTTCTTTTGGATCCCTTACATCAAGATGTGTATCAAGTTGTAAAATTCCAATCGTTTCACTTGGGAATGCATCCTTAATCCCTCGTACAGCACAAGCCGTTGTCGAATGATCACCGCCAATCATACATGTCGGCGTGTTTGGATAGTGTGCAGCAAGATAGGCTGTAGACTTTTGGATTCGTTGATGTGATAACAGAATATCCGTCGTATGCATTGCCACATCGCCAGCATCCGCTACTCGAAAGGAACTTAAATCAACATTTTCGTCCAAATTATACGTGGCAAATCCCTTCCACATCCGCCGAAATTCAGTTGGATATAAAGAAGCTCCAGAAACACTAATCGAAGACCTTGAAATTGGCGCTCCGTACAGAATGAGATCAGGTGTATGTTCTTGCACATTCAATGGTGTAACCCATTGATGGACGTAAGTTGGTTCATCTATTGCCGTCTGATTCCATGACCATTCAGGTTTCTGAAGAAAATGTTCATTCATCTTTTTTCACGACCTTTATACCTTTTTTCCAGACATCTTTTACATGGTTAACCCCGAATAAATATTGCAATTCTTGATAATTTTTCACATTCCATAAAACAAAGTCCGCTTGTTTACCAACCTCAAGAGACCCAACTTGTTCATGCCGATTAATTGCATGGGCTGCATTATAGGTTGCTGCCGTTAATGCTTCTGCAGGTGTTAAACGCATTAAAATACAAGCTAAATTCATAACAAGTGGCATCGAGGTTGTTGGGGATGATCCTGGATTGCAATCCGTCGAAATCGCCACAGCCACACCTTCGTCGATCATTTTTCTGCCTGCGGCTGCTGCTTCACGTAAATACAGAGCTGTCGCTGGAAGTAAACAAGCGATTGTACCGGACTTCGCCATCGCTTTAATCCCTTCATCAGACGCTTTTAATAAATGCTCAGCTGAAATGGCTCCTACTTTAGCCGCTAATTCCGCCCCTCCATAAGGTACAATTTCATCGGCATGGATTTTCGGGATTAATCCCAATCGTTTTCCAGCTTCTAATATAAGCTCTGATTGCTCTGGTGTATATACCCCTTTTTCACAAAACACATCATTAAATTCAGCCAATTTTTCCTTAGCAACTGCCGGTAACATATCATTAATTAAATGATCAACAAACTCATCTTCACGACCTTTATACTCTGGTGGCACTGCATGTGCCCCCATAAACGTTGGAACTAGATCAATTGGATGTTGATTTTGAAGTTTTTTCATTACACGTAACTGCTTCAACTCGGTCTCCAAATCCATACCATAACCGCTTTTTCCTTCCACAGTTGTTACACCATGTGCCAAAAACGAATCTAGTCGATGTGTTGTTTGATTAATTAGCTCTTCTTCTGTAGCTTCTCTTGTCATTCGTGTGGTCGCATGAATTCCTCCACCCGCGTTCATTATGTCCATATATGTTGCACCCTCAAGGCGCATTTCAAATTCACGCTCGCGGCTTCCCCCGTACACAACATGTGTATGCGGATCCACCAGTCCTGGAGTAACTAGATGGTTCGTAGCATCAACAGTTTCAGCCTCATGGAGCCTATCAGCATACCGCACTTCAAGTTCTTTTGTTGTTCCTACTGCCTGGATTACACCATCTTCAATCCACAAACTGCCGTCTTCAATTAGCCCAAGCTCAGACATTGCTTCCTTTGAGCGTGGACCTTTTACATCAGACGCGAGTGTTGCTAATTGTGCCGCATGTATAATCCAGATTGGTTTTGTCATTATTGATCAACCCCTTTATCCAACATTGGCATCTTGATCCCTTTTTCACGCGCTGTTTTCTTAGCAAGTTCGTATCCTGCATCTGCATGACGTACAACCCCCATCCCTGGATCCGTTGTTAATACTCGTTCAATACGTGCTTCTGCTTCTTTCGTACCATCCGCAACAATCACAACCCCTGCATGTAAGGAGTAACCCATTCCGACTCCGCCACCGTGATGGACCGATACCCAAGTTGCGCCTCCAACAGCGTTTACCATCGCATTTAAAATCGGCCAATCTGCCACAACATCTGATCCATCTTTCATTGCTTCTGTTTCACGATTTGGTGATGCAACTGAACCTGAATCCAGATGGTCACGACCAATGACGATTGGTGCTTTCAGTTCTCCGCTTGCCACCATATCATTCAATATCTTTCCGAATCGGGCACGCTCTCCATAGCCTAACCAACATATACGAGATGGAAGGCCCTGGAATTGGATTTTATCCCTTGCCATACGAATCCAGTTACATAAGTGTTCATTGTCACTAAATTCACGTAAAATGGCTTCGTCTGTTTTGTAGATATCTTCTGGGTCTCCTGATAGTGCTACCCATCGGAATGGTCCTTTTCCTTCACAAAATTGTGGGCGAATATAAGCCGGAACAAAGCCAGGAAAATCAAATGCATTTTCTACACCTTCATCTTTGGCAACCTGGCGAATATTATTACCATAGTCAAATGTGATAGCTCCTTTTTCCATCATTTCAAGCATTGCTTCAACATGCTTAGCCATTGATGCTTTTGAAAGATTTACAAACTCTTTCGGATTGGACTCTCTTAATTTTGCTGCTGCTTCCAATGACATCCCAGAAGGTACATACCCATTTAGTGGATCATGTGCTGATGTTTGGTCGGTTAAGGCATCAGGGATAAAGTTTCTTGCAATCATCTCCGGAAGAAGATCAGATGCGTTGCCTAATAAACCAATCGATAATGCTTTTCCATCTCTTTTTGCTTCTTCAGCCAACTGGATCGCTTCATCTAATGTGTACGCTTTCACATCTGTATAACGAGTTTCAATTCGGCGGTCGATTCTAGACTCATCCACTTCAATCGCGATACATACGCCACCATTCATCGTTACTGCAAGTGGCTGTGCACCACCCATTCCTCCAAGGCCAGCTGTTACAGTAATCGTACCTCTTAATGTACCGTTAAAGTGCTGCTTCGCTAACTCAGCAAACGTTTCGTACGTACCTTGAACAATTCCTTGAGAACCAATATAAATCCAGCTACCTGCTGTCATTTGCCCATACATCATTAGGCCTTTTTTATCGAGTTCATGGAAGGTTTCCCAGTTTGCAAAAGCTGGAACAATATTCGAATTCGCAATCAAAACGCGTGGTGCATCCTTATGAGTTTTAAACACAACCACCGGTTTTCCTGATTGCACCAGCAATGTTTCATCACTCTCTAGTTCTTTAATTGAGTCAACAATCGCGTCAAATGATTCCCAGTTACGTGCTGCTTTCCCAATCCCCCCATATACAACAAGATCCTCTGGCCTCTCGGCTACATCTGCATCTAAATTATTCATTAACATACGAAGCACAGCCTCTTGCTGCCAACCTTTCGTATTTAATTGTGTCCCTACGTAACGGATAATTTTGTTGTTTTTTGTACTTTTCATTTTATTCCCTCCAAGTTGTATTACTTATATTTTATTAATAAAAAGAATGTATAGAATCCCAATCACATTACTTCGATCCTCTGTTAATTAATGGAGTTTTTTGTTGCCTTTTGATTAAATATCAAATGCGCCTTGGCGTATTTACGCCCGATTTTTTAAGCCCACACGATGTGGGTAACAAAGACGTTGCCACAAGACGTAGCGTTTTTAGTCTTTAATCCTATGCTCGAAAAATTTCCGCTGAAAAATCGAGGCATCCGCCGGAGGCTTTAACGTTATTCAGTAGAAGTAGGGGACTTCTGATGATTAAAATTAAAAGTTCCTGTCTTTAACCAGTGATTCATTGCTTCTATATCCTTAGAGAACACGCGGTCTTCGGAAATATACGGCACGACTTTTCTACCATTTTCTAAAAATGAACTTGTTGCGGATGCCAATTTTTCTTTTCCCCGAATTTCAGCTGCCTGCATACTACAAATGGCCTCGATTGCTAATACACGTCGCGTATTTGTGATGACTTGATATGCGTGTCTTGATCCAATTGTCCCCATGCTCACGTGATCCTCTTGGTTTGCTGATGAAGGAATCGAATCTACACTAGCTGGATGCGCCAAAGTTTTATTTTCTGATACAAGTGATGCTGCGACATACTGCATGATCATTGCACCTGATTGTAAACCAGGTTCAGGACTTAAAAATGGCGGTAGGTCATTCAGTTGCGGATTAACTAAACGCTCGATTCGACGTTCAGAAATATTGGCTAGTTCCGCTACTGCAATCGCCAAGAAATCCATGGCAAAAGCTATCGGTTGTCCGTGGAAGTTCCCCCCTGATAAAACCTTTTCACCATTATCAAAGATTAATGGATTATCAGTAGCAGCATTCATTTCTATTTCTAATTTTTCTCTAACATAGTTTAATGTTTGCCATGTTGCTCCGTGCACTTGTGGGATACAACGGATTGAATAGGCATCTTGAACGCGGATTTCACCTTGTCTTGTTGTTAAAGAGCTATCGGAAAGATGAGCACGAATACGTTCAGCTACATCTATTTGTTCTTGATAACCACGTGCAAGCTGAATATCTTCATCAAATGCATCAATAATTCCGCGCAACGCTTCAATAGTTAGAGAGGCAATCAATTCTGTTTGATAGGCTAACTTTTCTGCTTCCAGATATGCAACTGCCCCCATCGCTGTCATTGCCTGTGTTCCATTGATAAGCGCTAACCCTTCTTTGGCTGTTAATGTGATCGGAAAAATAGATTCCTTTGTTAACGCCTGAATCGCAGATGTTTTCTCTCCTTTATAAAAGACCTCACCCTCCCCGATTAAAACAAGAGCCAAATGTGAGAGTGGTGCTAAGTCCCCGCTCGCACCAAGCGATCCTTGTTGTGGAATGACCGGATGAATGCCAGTATTCAGTAAATCAAGCAATCTATCAATCACGACTGGACGTACACCTGAAAACCCTTTCAGCAATGCGTTTGCTCGAAGAAGGAGCATCGCACGTGATACAACCTCTGGAAAGGGTTCGCCAATTCCACAAGCATGAGAACGAATTAAATTTAGTTGCAACGCCTCTACATCGTCTTTATCGATAAACACATCACTAAACTTCCCAAACCCTGTTGTAATGCCATAAATAATTCGTTCCTCAGCCACAATTTTTTCAACTGCTTTTCGACTTTCTTGGACTTTTCTCATACTCTCTTCAGAATAATTAACTTTTTCACCTTCATATAAAACTCTTTGTACCTCTTTAAAAGTTAGTGTTTGACCAGTTAATGTAACCATCTGTTTGTCTCCCCTCAATTCGCTTTAGTCCGGTAAAGAGCCAATAAAAAAGGGAGCTATATGATGAAAGCCACTAAAAAAATGACTTCATCATATAGCCCCCTATTAACTAAAATACTATGGGCGAATGATATGTGATTGATTTTAACTATACAAAATAACGATTCACTTGTTTAAGTATCTATAAAGCTCTAGATTCTAATAACTAATTTCAGTATATGCACTTTTATTTCCAGCGTCAACCAGCATTTTTAAGAATTGATAAAAAATTTTGATTAATATTAGAAATTTTTATTTTCCTGTTTATCAATAAGAAAAGTGATTGGCACAAATAGTAAAAAAGCAAGTAAAAGGAAGGTTCCCCCCACAATAAAGAACACCATTACAAAGGTCTCATTAAGATTAAATGGATTAATATTGTACATCCACATACCTACCGTTAACCCTAGGGCACCTAACATTCCTAGGATACTGTGAATTGACACAAGTTTTTTGTATTTAATCGTATATACCTTATAAAAAATTCCCCAAGCAAACACTGATAGCCAGCCTACTAATAGAATATGAGCATGAATAGGTCTCAACGAATAATCCATATTTCCAGACATATGAGAGCCTAGAAAAGTACCGATTATACCGAATATCGCTGAAAATCGAATGAGCCGTATACTCCAAGTTTGTTCCATTATTTATTCCTCCATTTCCCCAATCATGTTAGGAAGTATAATTGTGAAGGTTGTTCCCTCGGCAACCTTACTGTCAACCTTGATTTCTCCTCCATGCAGGTCAATTATTTGTTTAACGATTGATAAACCAAGTCCTGTGCCGTCCCTTTTTCTAGATGAATCTACTCGGTAAAAACGTTCAAAAATTTGAGAGACGGCGTCCTTCGACATACCAATTCCTGTATCTTTCACAATGACCTTAATGAAAAATTCGCTTCTTGATAAGTTAATCCAGATATTTCCTCCTTGTGTATTATACTTAATCGCATTTGTTAGTAAGTTGTCCCAAACATTGCTCATAAGTTCTGCATCAACTTTTGTCCGAATAAAAGGCAATTTGTACGAGACTTCAATTTCCTTTTCTTGTAGTCGCCACTGATACCTACGGATGGTTTGTTTAATTTGTTCATCCAATTGGACCTCTGTAATCTTCATCGGGTATGCTTTTTGATCAAGAGATGTTAACAACAAGAGTTGTTTTGTTAGATTTGAAAGCCGCTTTGATTCGTGATCAATAATCTGTAAGTATTCTTTAGAATCTCGTTCATTTACGTTTTGTGACAGTAAAAGCTCTGCATATCCCTGAATATTCATAAGTGGGGACTGAAAGTCATGTGACACATTATTGATAAAGGATTTCCTCGCTTCATCATTATGCTGTAACTGCCTCTGCATCGTATTAAAGCTTTCTACTAATTGTCCAATCTCATCATTACGATCAATCGGTAGTGGATAATTAAAATTCTCCCGTGTAATCTCTTTGGTCGCTTCCGTTAACTTAGTAATCGGCTGGATCAGATGCTTTGCAAACAGAATTACCCCACTAATACTAACAATCGTTACCGCTACAAAAAACCACGCTAATATCATATGAATATCTGAAAAAAGTAATTTATTGTTAGGACGGATAAATAAACCGTATTGTTTCCCATTCATTGTGAATGGAACACCTACCGTATTCTCTACAGTATTTGAGAAGTGTCCCATCATTAAAAACTTATGGGAAAATGCATTCATACCATGGTAAACTTCCTTCTTAGAAAGAACCTTCTTGGCTTCTTGTGGAAGATCCGTTTTTGTAAAAGGCTTACCAAAATAAGCTTCTTTACCTGATTCGTTTACCACATATATCTGATACCCCAGGTTTCCAATCGATTCCAAGAATGGCTCGAAGGAGGAGCTATCCGAATGCATACTCTCAAGGGTTAATGTAATTCTTTGTGCAATCTCTACATTCTGCTGATCAATCTTCTGTTTTGTCGATGTCATGTAAATAAAATTTGCGATGATCATACCTACAATGACACTTATCATTAAAATCAATAGCGTAGCCACAATGAATTTCCGATATAAAGTCTTCATTTCGTTTCCTCTAGCTTATAGCCAATTCCGCGAACCGTTTGAATTTCCACTGATGCATCGTATTTTTTTAAACGCTCCCGGATACGATTTATATGAGTATTTAGAGTTTGTTCTCCACCTTCATAATCAACACCCCATACTTGTTCCACCAGAATGGATCTAGGCGTAACCTTATTTGCCCGTGATGCTAATAAGCTTAATACTTCAAATTCCTTTAAAGGCGGAAGGACTGTCTCATGATTTATATTTAATTCGAAATTTTTTCGATCTATCATGAGATTTCCTACTTTTATTACAGTTTCCATGGCACGTTCGACACGCCTTAACACAACGGTAACACGGAATAGAAGTTCCTTCACCTCAAAAGGCTTAACAATATAGTCTTCAGAACCAGATAAGAAGCCTTGTTCTTTATCATCGATTTGACCTTTAGCCGTAAGCAATATGACAGGGATATCATAGTCGTTCGCCAAAATCTTGGTCAATTCAAATCCATCCATTCCAGGCATCATCACATCGACAATCGCCAAATCAACTGTTTTCTCCTCTAACAAATCTAATGCTTCTTCGGCATGATTAGCTCGATATACTTGATAGCCTTCTCGGCTCAAATGGATCGATACTAGCTGTTGAATATAGACATCATCATCTACAACAAGAATCTTCATAATGCGAACCTCCTAAAAAGTAAAATACGAAGGAAGCCCTTTGTATTTTATTTTACTGTCTATTATGCGATGCTTGCTTGTCTTTTTCAAATAACAATACCAAAGCTGGTAATAGCATTCCACGAACTAGGAAAGTATCAATCAAGATTCCAATCGAAACGATGAATCCAAATACGAATAGATCGGCAATTGGCATCGTTGTTAGCGCTGCAAAGGTTGCAGCTAGAATGATACCAGCAGATGAGATTACTCCACCCGTATTACGAATCGCAACTTCAAGAGCATCTTTAACGCGATGAGTTTTCCTTTCCTCTATAAAACGTGAGGCAAGGATAATGTTATAATCGATACCTAATGCCACAAGGAAGATAAAAGCATATACCGGAACCCGAGTGCTTAATGCATCATATCCAAACAAGATATCGACAAGGAAAATACCAAGCCCCAAAGCAGATACATAGGACAGTAAAATGGTTGCCATCATATAAATTGGCATTTTCATTGAACGAGTTAGGGCAAATAAGAGTATGAGTATTAGTAATGTTTCAAGTATCGCAATTGTAAAGATATCTCTCGTATTCACATCCAGTTCATCTACTAGCTTTGCAGTCACTCCACTATAGTATGCATCTCCTGGTATGGAAAGGTCCTTCAATAGATTTGGTGTATCTTCACGCAAATCTTTAATGATTGTCATAGATTCTGTAGAATATGGATTCGTTGCTAAGACAACACTTAATTTTAATGCCTTAGAGTCTTCAGATTGTGCAGTCATTCGAACAGTTGCAATTTCATCGTATTCTTGTAGTTTTTCTGTAAAAGTTGTTACTTGCTCTGGGGCTATTGCTTTATCACTTTCAACTAACAATGTTGTAGGTGCTAGTTCCCCTTTATCATATCTTGTCTCTACAACTTCATAACCTACTCGAGAAGGTAAATCCTCAGGGAACTTTTTGACAGTATCAAATTCAAAATCAAGATTAAATATATTTAATGCAGTAATGAGAAGGAAAACACCAACAATGCCTCCAGATAAACCTGGTTTATTCACCACAAACTTAGCAATTGGTCCCCAAATTCCATGTTTTATTTCTTTTTCTTGGCCATACTTTGGAACTTTTGGCCAAAACGCTTTACGACCGAAAAGTGTAAATAAAGCTGGAACCAATGTGATCGATGCTAACATAATAAAGAACATTGCAAGCCCAAATATAGGAGCAAAGTTTTGATAGTCACGGAAATCAGCAAAGAATAAGATTAGCATAGCTGCTAATACTGTTCCTCCAGCAAAAAATACCGGTTCCCCAGTTGCACGCATTGCAAGTTTCATAGCTTCATATTTACTTTCAACTTTGTTTAGTTCCTCGCGGTAACGAGAGAATACAAATAGTGAATAGTCAATCACTGCAGCAAAAAGTAAAATACTCATAATTGAGGTTGTGGAGTTATTAATTTCTAACCCACCCGCTCCTAGTAATGCAACACTTTGATTCACAACCTGATAAACAATCGCTGTTGCTAGAAGAGGTATAAATGCAAGTAATGGCGAACGGTAAATGGCAATAAGTAATATTAAAATAATACCTATCGTTGCAAGTAATAACACCACATCCGCTTGTTCAAATAACTTGAGTGTGTCCCCAGCTATCCCAGCTGGACCAGTGATATAAAAGGACATATTATCAAACTGCTCTGCCAGCTTATTGCCTACCTCAGAAGCCTTGTCATTTATTTCGGCAAATTCACTATTGCCAAGGCCCTGTTCTAATTCCATCGGCACAATCATGGTTGTACCATCTTCAGAGATAAAGCCCGATAACGCTTGAGGTGGAAGCGCGCTTATATCAAGGATGGTCTCAATTCCTTTAATATCTTCTGCTGCGATTCCATTTAGTATTTGTGTGACCTCATCGGTATTAATGTCCCCATTTTCATTATGGAATACAAGGATTCCCGGTGTCCCTTGCTCATTTGGGAATAGCTCTTCTGTCTTTTTCTCAGCTATGATCGATTGTGCTTCATCAGGAAGCGATTGAAAATTACTTACTTTATAATCGGCAAGCCTTGGTCCCGCACTTAATCCGACCATCAAGACGAGCCAAGCTATAATCGTAATCCACATCCCACGTTTACTTGAAACCCAATCTGTAATTGGATATAACAGTTTCCTCAAAATGTAAAACCTCCTTTAATACCTTTCGAATATGATCTTACTAATCGAACATAAATTTAATATCAACTTTTGTTTACATTTGTCGAGAAACTGGGTGGTGCCTGCGTGAGGGAGTGTGTATCTTCGGACAATATGATGGCAAATCTGGGCATGGGTGTATGGAGGTTGGTGATCTTCGGATTGGGATAGTACTATCCGCGCGGGCGTGTCTGAAGGTGAGAGGCTTCGGACAAGCGAAGGCAATATCTGCGCTTTGGTGTCTGAAGTTCATCTAGCTTCGGACTCGGGGAGGTACAATCAGTGCGGGGATGTCGGAAGTTGATCTGTCTTCGGACAAGGGTTAGCACAATCAGTGCGGGCGTGTCCGAAGTTGAGCTTTCTTCGGACTCGGGGCGGCACTTCCCGCGCGGGTGTGTCCGAAGTTTACCCAGCTTCGGACTCGGGGTGGCACTTTACGCGTGGGCTTGTCCGAAGTTTACCCGTCTTCGGACTCGGGGTGGCACTTTCCGCGCGGGCGTGTCTGAAGTTTAGCTATCTTCGGACAAGCGAAGGTAAAATCAACGCCGGCGTGTCCGAAGTTTTCCCATCTTCGGACTCGGGGTGGTACTATCCGCGCGGGCGTGTCTGAAGTTTAGCTATCTTCGGACAAGCGAAGGTAAAATCAACGCCGGCGTGTCCGAAGTTTACCCATCTTCGGACTCGGGGTGGCACTTTACGCGCGGGCGTGTCCGAAGTTTACCTATCTTCAGACTCGGGGCGGCACTTTCCGCGTGGGCTTGTCCGAAGTTTAACCATCTTCGGACTCGGAGAGGTACTATCCGCGCGGCGTGTCCGAAGTTGAAGTAACTTCGGACAGTCGTTGAGAGGGATTCAGCAACTTTTCTTCGGCTCTGTTCCTCTTCATACGCTCGATGAAGGGGATTCAGCTACTTTTCTTCGGCTCTTTTCCTCTTCATTCACTCGTTGAAGGGGATTCAGCAACTCTTCATCGGCTCTTTTCCTCTTCATAAGCTCAATGAAAGGGATTCAGCAACTTTTCTTCGGCTCTTTTCCTCTTCATAAGCTCGATGAAGGGGATTCAGCAACTTTTCTTCGGCTCTTTTCCCCTTCATACGCTCGATGAAGGGGGTTCAGCAACTTTTCTTCGGCTCTTTTCCTCTTCATAAGCTCAATGAAGGGGATTCAGCAACTTTTCTTCGGCTCTTTTCCTCTTCATACGCTTGATGAAGGGGGTTCAGCAACCTTTCTTCGGCTCTTTTCCTCTTCATAAGCTCAATGAAGGGGATTCAGCAACATTTCATCAAACCTTCTCCTCTTTATACGCTCGATAAAGCGAAGGCAATAGCAGCAGGGGTTGTCTATTGCCTTTTCAAAATATACCCTTCTTTTTGTATCAAAAATAGTAAAAAAAGAGCGAACCTTAAAGACACGCTCCATCAAAAATAGGATATTTTTAAACTCTAATTTAACCACCAATTCTTAGTTTCCCATTTATTCTTTTTAATGTGCCCAGAATACTCATAGCCGCTAAATAGCTCGTCTTTGGATTTTCCGGGAGTGGATGATTTGTGATAAAGAATGTTGCTTCGCCAAACTCGCCTGTTATGTCCACTTGATGTATGTTCTTTTCGATATGTGGATCAGCCACAAGGCACACTCTTGTCTTTTCTATCCCTACCCCAGCTAGTGACAGTAAAATAGAGATATTCATGTTTTTTGGAAATTGCTTAATTGCATCAATTGCTTTTCCTTCAAAAACAACCTTCGAATCTTGGATGTCCTCATCGATGAGCGAGTTGGCAGGTTTTCGAGTTGTCAACGAAACCCGCTTCACTTTACCTAGTGCGTGTGCATTTTGCAATAAGTCCAAACCGCCAATTGCACCAGACGGCAGATGAACGGTATACTTATGCTTTTTTACAGAATCACTAATTTCATTCAACAGTGCTTCATCTGCGAGTGCACCAACACTGATTACAACTACATCCTTTTTCTTGATAACTGACGGTAACAAGGACTTTACTGCCTGTATATTCGCTGCCTCCACAACAATATCGATTTCTGAATCAAGAAATGAGTTGAGATCAGTATACAATTTCACACCAAATTTTGACTCCAACAGCCGATATTTTTCTGTATCCCGTACCAAAACGCTTTTAATACGCAGATTATCAAGTTGATTTTGATTGATTTCTTTCAATAAAAAAGTAGCAACTGCCCCCGCCCCAATTAAACCGATATTCATAGTTGGCCTCCTTTCGTCTGTAATAGTAATCAGAAAAGACTATTAACCTCTTACTCTATCATAGGCAGTAAATGGTGCATTTTCCACGATAATGCCTTTCTATTGTTTACCTTCAAAGGAAAAAGCGATTAAAAGATAAGCTACTAAGCTTCCTTTAACAAAAATAAAGCTTGTAAAGATTCAATGTCTTTACAAGCTTTTTCGAATACATTATAGATCATTCTCTGACACAAAGTTATCAAGCAGTGCACGCACTTCATCTGTTGATTTTGTACTCATCAATTGATTTCTTAACTCACTCGCCCCGCGAAATCCCTTGACATAAATCTTAAAAAAGCGACGTAGTTGTCCCAAAGAACGCGATTGTAAGTGTGAATACTTGTCAAAAAGATCGAGATGCAATCTTAAAAGATCAAGCAATTCCTTACTGCTATGTTCTTTTGCCTCTTTTTCAAAGGCAAATGGGTTTGTAAAAATCCCGCGCCCAATCATAACTCCATCTACACCATATTGCTTAGCAAGTTTCATGCCCGTTTGACGGTCAGGAATATCTCCATTAATCGTTAAAAGCGTGTCTGGTGCCACCTCGTCACGAAGTTTCTTGATTTCCGGAATCAACTCCCAGTGCGCATCAACTTTGCTCATCTCCTCTCTTGTACGCAAATGAATGGATAAATTAACAATATCTTGTTTCAAGATGTGTGTTAGCCAGTCGCGCCATTCATCAACTTCCTCGTAACCAAGCCTTGTCTTCACGCTAACAGGCAGTCCTCCCGCTTTTGCCGCTTGGATGATTTCAGCTGCAACTTCCGGACGGCGGATGAGACCGCATCCCTTTCCATTATCTACGACATTATCAACTGGACACCCCATATTGATATCGATCCCCCGAAATCCTTCTTCAGCCATACCAATACTCATTTTTCGAAAGTGTTCGGGCGTGTCTCCCCAAATGTGAGCCACAATTGGTTGTTCATCTTCAGTAAACGTCAAACGCCCGCGTACACTTTGCTGCCCCTCTGGATGACAATAACTATCCGTGTTCGTAAACTCTGTAAAAAACACATCAGGTCTACCAGCTTTACTTACTACATGTCGGAAAACAACATCCGTCACATCTTCCATTGGTGCAAGTATAAAAAACGGCCTTGGTAGATCACGCCAAAAATTATCTTTCATAGTCAAACTCAAATCCTCTCTATATCAACACGATGTCAAACTTTCATCCGAAAGTTACACTCAGAAATGTTCATGCTTCATTTATAGCAATGGCATTCATAAATCCTTTTTATCAAACTATAATAACTTTTAAAATTATAAACTTTACTATATCAAATTTAAAGCGTAAAGAAAATCGGGTAAAAAAAGGTAGGTTTGGGAGGGGGTGTTCGAAGATACTGATTGGTTATTTACATCAATAAACTGGGGATATTAATGCATAGATTGCCTAGATAATAGACAACATTAATTATGCATTCATATCCTCCTATCTTTCAAATACCAACGGAAATTTGGTAGTTCCTCTAGTGGTTCTTATTCACCTGTTTCAGCAAATCGTTGAATTCTTTCACCAATTTGGTCACGCACTCGTTGGAACACTGCCCATTTCTCCTCTTCCATACCTTGAGCTTTCGCAGGATCATCGAATCCCCAATGATCACGTCTAACATGTGGTGGTGTCGTTGGACACTTATCAGCAGCATCTCCACATAAAGTTACGACAAAATCAGCATGGTTTAGGATTTCAGGGTCAATTATGTCTGAAGTTTGATTGGAAATATCAATACCAATTTCGTTCATCGCTTTTACTGCATTAGGATTCAAACCATGCGCTTCAATTCCTGCACTTAATACGTCCCACTCTTCTCCTAGATACTTTTTCCCCCACCCTTCAGCCATTTGGCTTCTGCATGAGTTACCAGTACATAAAAAGTAAATTGTTTTTTTAGACATAAACGAAGTCTCCTTTGTTGTTTAATGAATAATAAGTAACCAGATATATAATCCAACTAGAGTAATGAACAAAGTCGGAATGGTTAAAATAATACCAGTCTTAAAGTATGTTCCCCACGAAATCTTAACACCTTTTTGTGAAAGTACATGTAGCCATAATAGCGTTGCAAGAGAACCAATTGGTGTAATTTTTGGACCTAAATCTGAACCAATAACATTCGCATAGATAAGAGCTTCTCTTATTACACCGCTTGTATTTGTATCTGCAATTGCTAGAGCATCTATCATGACAGTCGGCATGTTATTCATAACAGATGACAGAATCGCTGCAATGAATCCCATTCCGATTGTTGCCGCGAATAATCCTTGATCAGCTGTAAACTGAATTAGGTTTGCTAGGATATCTGTAAGCCCAACATTTCTTAACCCATACACAACTACATACATTCCTATTGAGAAAAACACGATAGCCCACGGAGCACCTTTTACTACTGTACGTGTATTCACGGCTGAACTTCTCCTAGCCATGAAGAGGAAGAAGATTGCCACAATACTTGCGATAATTGATACAGGAATTCCTGTAAATTCACTTGCAAAGTATCCAATAAGTAGTATCCCTAACACAATCCAAGATAATCTGAACATCTTCAGGTCACGAATCGCTTCTACTGGCTTTTTCAATTGAGTCATATCATAATTCTTTGGAATGCTCTTACGGAAAAATAGATATAAGACCAAAATACTTGCTGCTAACGAAAAGAGATTGGGAACAATCATTCTTGATGCAAACTCTGCAAAACCAATTCCAAAAAAGTCTGCTGAAACAATATTTACTAAGTTACTAACGACAAGTGGCAGAGATGTCGTATCTGCAATAAATCCACTAGCTATAATAAATGGGAATATCATTTTTTCATTGAAGTTTAGATTTCGAACCATCGCTAATACGATTGGAGTTAAAATTAATGCTGCTCCGTCGTTAGCAAAGAATGCAGCTACTAATGCACCTAAAATAGATACATACACAAACATTCGAACTCCATTTCCTTTCGCGGCTCTTGCCATGTGTAAGGCTGACCACTCAAAAAATCCGATTTCATCTAGTATTAATGAAATGATAATAATAGCAACAAACGCTAGAGTTGCGTTCCAAACAATGGATGTAACATCGATTACATCTTTAAAATCCACTACTCCAACGATTAGAGCTAAGACAGCTCCACCACATGCAGACCAACCAATGGATAAACCTTTGGGTTGCCATATAACCGAGACTAGTGTAATTAAGAAAATAACTGAAGCTAAAATTACTGATATCAATAGATAACCTCCTACTACTTACTTAGATGTATTAGAATACTCCTGTTGCATACTTAACAATCGCATTTAATAATTACGATTTCTTGCAATTGATCGATAATAGACTGAATATATGGAGGTAAATCATCATTTAATCGATAATGTTTCCAAGTACCAGAGGGTCTTTCAAGAACAATTCCAGCATCCTTCAACTTTTTCAATTGTTGACTAACCGCTGGTTGAGAAATATTTAAAACATCGACAAAATCACAAACACATACTTCCCCTTTTTTAAGGCATGATAATAGCTTTAATCTGTTGGGGTCACTCACAGCTTTTAGCTGTTTAGCCATTAATTCAATGTTCTCCAAATCAGTCTTCTCCTTCCTACATAAAGATCCGCCTATATAACCTTTTACTTATATAATATTTTGCTTATATAAAAATCGCAACTCTTATTTTAAATGCATATCAATCAATTACTAAACACGTCAAATCTATCTTTCCTAATTAGTATAAATGCCTTACATTCTTTGATTCACACTTGACCAATAATTTCTCTTTGATTTTGAGTAGATGCTTGCATATTGCATGATAAAAAAATAACCAATCCATACATTTCAGACTGGTCATTACACATAAATTGCTTTCTCATCCTACTAAACTAACAGTTTCTCCATTGCCATTACATCAATAAATTGATCACCGATTTTCCCCTGACTTTTAAAGACGCCTACTTCCCGAAATCCACTTTTTTTATAAAGTCCTTGACCAAGTTTATTAAACGGAAAAGTAAATAAGACAATTTTGTGAAATGCGTTTTCCTTAGCCAACTTCTCGATTGTGGAAAGTAATTTTCCTCCTATACCTCTTCCACGATCATCTCTTCTAACATAGACAGATAAATCAGCAACCCCATCATATGCAGATCGACTATTATACTGATTAAGACTTGCCCATCCAACAATTTCTCCCTCAACTTCGGCAATTATGACCTTAAAACGTCCAGTATGTTGATGAAACCAGGCAAGCATAAAAGCCTTATCTTTTGTAGAAGTTTCCAAAGTTGCAATTCGATCCTCAATTCCCTCATTATAAATTGAAAGGATATCATCAATATCGTTAATAGAAGCGATGCGGATAATGATATTTCTCATAAAAAGTTTCCTCCCCAACAGCTCGGTTTTTCTTATAGAATATAACTTAAATACTTGTAATTTGAAACTGTAATTTTGTACAATTCCTCACTCCATTTGTTACTAAATTAGACTTTAATAACCAGAGAGATAAAACAAAACTGCTAACGGGATATAAAATACTCATAAATCTCCAACAAAAAAACGAGAAAATGAATTCTCGTTTTTATCTAAATTATAACCATTCACCGTATTTTGGTAGACTGTCGTTTTGTGTATACTCATCTGTTTTTCGTAAAAGGTCAACAATTGTTGGCAAATCCAATTTTTCAATAAACTCTTCAATTGCAAGAACGCCTGAATGAGCTAATTCTTCACGATGTTCTTCAGATGTAATGAGTGGTGTTGGTAGATGGTCAGACGCTTGATCAAAGTATGAACCAATTGCCCCTGATTGCAGTGCATATTTACCAAGTGCATTTCCCGGGTTTTTACTCATGCCCTTTAACATACTCTGTACATCATAGGTTACTGAGTTTGACTCTGGAACATTCATCGGAACATCTTCTAATCTACCTAGTATTTTGTATGCCCCAATGCTAATATCATTGAATTTCTCCATAAACGAAAAACTTAAATCTTCAACACTATCAGTTGCTTTAATCATGTCAATATAAAGGATTGGTACTTTTGTTTCCTCAAAGAAATCACGAACCATTCCGCTTAATGTTATGTGTGCAGGACCATGACAAGTAACATATACCTGTCTTCTAAAACCCTGTTTTAAAAGTGATTTAGCTATTGCTTCTAAATATCTCATACCCTCTTTAACACTTATATTAACGGTCCCGCGAGCCATCGCTGTCCCACCAGCGAAAAAATAGGGCAGGTTGTGAAGAACGAGGCCATCTGTCGCCTCTGCCATTTTTAACGCAAGTGCTTCCGCAATTACCGTTTCCGTATCAAGCGGTAGTGCTCCGTGCGTTTCTGTTACACCAACAGGTACAAAAATCAGATCATTTTGTTGCAGGTATTCTTCAACTTCCCCGTTTGTGCATTTAGATAGGAACCGAGTTCTCATCGAATAACATCCCCCTTAAAAATTATAAATGTATATATTTACTAGATTTTTCATGAGTTTTGAGCTCTTCTTTGTTTTAATGTAGAGTACATTTCTTGAGCTCTAGTGGTATTCAAGTTGAAAATTAACGCAATACCGATAAGCATTAAGAGAAAAGACAAAATAGGTAATCCGTTATACATACGTAAAACACCTTCTGCTACTTCTTGGGTTTGAGAAGTTTGTCCAGACACAAACCCGACCCAACCTAAAGCATAACTACCCAGTGCAGAACCAACACCCATACCTACTTTACGTGAGAATGAATAAATGGAGTAAAGTGTTCCATCATATCGTTTGCCAGTTTGAAGTTCTGTAAAATCTAAACAATCTGTAACAAGTGCCCATACAATCATAATAAAGACCATATTTGCGATTGTTGCAATATTATAGGCTACTATATAAACGTAAACATTCTCAATTATAAAGATTGTTAGGAGTGAAGAAGCAATTAAACTAAAGCTTGCCGTACTAATGACCATATTACGCTTACCAAACTTCTTAACTAGAGTAGGAACAAAAATAAACAATACCAGTGTAACTCCCATTTGTAAGAACGAGTTAATCGCAAATGCACCAGGATTTTTGTAGTATTCTGAGAACACAATTGCAGCTAATTGTGTAACACCATTAATCATAATTAATGAACCAACACTTGCTACCATCATCCCTAATAACTGTCGATTCTTTAAGGCAGCTTTTAAAGCATCTGTAAAGTTGTAATCAGGTTTAGTACCAACTGGTCTATCATCACGAATACGTTCTGTTGTTAATTTAACAAGTCCTGTATAAGCTAGAACGGAAAGAATACTGAATACGATAGAAATGTAAAAGAACATTTCAGGCACTAGATTCCCAGATTTATCATAGATAAACATAGGGACAAACGATAGAAACCCGATTCCAACAACCATTCCACCAATAGAACGAGCACGAGATAATTTTGTACGTTCAATTGGATCATCTGTAATAACAGCCGCTAACGAACCATAAGGAATTGAATCAGCTGTGTATGCGATTCCATAGAATAGATAAACAAATACGACCCATACATGAATTGCCGTTGATGACCAACTTGAGACGTCTGCAAATGAAATTAAAATGGATGCTGCAAGTAACCATTTCGATATGTTAATATACGGTAAAAATTTATCGCCGCTTTTTCCTAATCTCCATCTATCAGGAATACTTCCCATCACAACATCTGTAAATGCATCAAATATTCGAGCAACTAAAAACAATGTTCCCATGAAATAAGGACTTACTCCCAATACTGAGGTGGTGAATAAAAGGAAAAACGAGCCAATGTAAAGGTTTGCAAATCCTCCACCAACATCCCCTAGCATATATCCAAATTGATCACGGAAACCAAATTTTCTAACCTGTTTCTTTTCCATGTTTTAACCCCCAATGTAAATGAAATAATGGATTTATTACTTTTAAATTTAATTTCAATGCTGCAATAACTTAACTTGAGAAGAGTAAGGCTTTAATTATCCAGATTTTCAACTTATGATGATATCTCATTATATTTGTTTACTATACAAACTAATAGTTTGATCCATTCATCTATATACTAAACTTTCTTTCATCATCCTCCTTCATAATAATGAAAGCGTTTAAAATATTAATATATTAGAATTTTAACTCAAAATCCCGAATTACTTTTGCAATAATATTGCATCCTTTTACACTATCATTGCATGAAATAAAAAAAGCCTTTTATCAAATTTTTCAAATGATAAAAGGGCTTCACTTACTATTTTTTTGTTTATACTCTTTTGGGGTTACGCCTACTTCCTCTTTAAAAACGCGAGAAAAGTATTGTTGATTTTTAAAACCTACAATAAAGGTGATTTCTATCAGTGAAAGATTAGAATTAGTCAATAACTCCTTCGCTTCCTTAATCCTTACCAAATTTCGATAATGACTGATTGTCATCCCTTTTTCTTTTTTGAAAGCACGCATTAAGTGGGAAGAATGTACATGTAGCTTTCGGGATATGTCCTCAATCGATATATCCTCTGAGAAGTTCATCTTTATAAAATGCTCAGCTTTCTCAGCAATTGTTGCCTTTTCAAATTCGATAAAACGAATTGAAGGGTCTGAGTACTCCTCTAGCATTTTTTTATGAATCTCTTCTAGTTCAAGTGTAGACTTGGCGTTCTCAATCATAATTGCATATTTTTCAGAAAGGTAATGACATTGCCATGCGCTCAAGCCACCTTTTTCTGCTGAATAGCTGTAGAGCGTATTATGCGATAATAATATGTTTTTAAATGCACGTAATTTATTCCTTGGAACTCTTTTAAAAATATCTAGTGTGTCAGTTTCTTCACTTAGAAACTCATTAAATTCACTTATGGATCGGACAACAGATTCCTGTTCTCCTTTTCGAATGGATTGTAATAATTCTTCCCGATATTTGTGTCCTGATTCAATAATTTCATGCTTTGTTTTATTCTTATCTAAATCATTGTTTATTTGATTTTCTGGGTCATCCCTTTTCATTTTCCCATCACCTCACTACAAATGGGCTAGTTACCTTCTTTAAGATCAAGTTGCTAGAACACTCCATCGTGTAAAATTACTTTTTTTCTAAAGAGCCTGAAGAAAATACACCTTTATGCAGAACAGCAGTACGCTTCGGCAACCTTGCTACAGCTTCTGCTGAACAGCTGGCAGATACGAGGACAGCAGTAGCTTCATCTCCAACCTTTGGCCAGATTTGATTCCCTTCTTTATCTAAAGGCGTCATGCCTCTAGTTGCTAGTGATAAAGCGCGTGATAAGTTAAATTCATTGCTCCAACCATATAATTGTGCTGCAAGATGTGCTTTCTGAAGGATATCTCCAATCCCAAACGGTGACCAATGGTCTGTAATACTATCATTTCCGAGTAGAACTTCTACTCCCTGCTTTTGAAAGAGTGGAATCGGCATAACCGTTTTACCAATCGGAACAGTTGAGGCAATTGAAATACCTAACGAGGCTAGGCGGTTTGCAAGCTCGATTCCTGATTCCTCCGACAATGCAGCTAGTGAGAATGCATGGCTAATTGTTACTTTTCCCTCTAGTCCAGCCTCTTCGGTTAAATCAGCCAATCTATTTATCGCTTTAATCCCTGTTTCCCCACCCTCATGAAGATGAATATCAATGCCTTTGTTATAGTCCACTGCGATTTGTACCATTGTTTCAAGAGACTTCTCCATGTTTCCATCAACAACGGTTGGATCAAGACCTCCTACATGTGTTACGCCAAGCTCCATTGCCTCTCGTAATAACCCATCTACATTGGAACGAAGCAATCCATGTTGAGGAAAAGCTACGATCTCATGTGAAATTTTATCTGAATAATTCTCTAAGGCAGCCTTTAATTTTTCGAGGTTTTTAAGCCCAACAGTTTGATCAATATTACAATGACTTCGAACATACGTTGAACCGTAGCTCAGGATTAGTTCAACTAATTTTTCCGCACGCTCTTGTGCCGTTGGTAGTAGCTTTGGCAGTATTTCCTCCTCTAATTCAATCATGTCAAAAATACTTTTTCGATTTGCCCCAGCCCTCCAAGGCCCCCCATAGTAGGTTTTATCTAAATGGATATGCATGTCCTTAAATGCCGGGAGGAGAAGCATTCCCATCGCATCATAGCAATCTATTTCTCTTCTATATGGTAGATGGGCATCTTGTATTTTCGTAATAATACCGTTTTCAATTTCGATATTTCGTAATTCTGTTTCAGTGGCGACAACCTGTCCATCTTCATACTTATATCCACTTTCTAATCGAACATTTAATAGCATATAGGCGTTCTTTTTATGTAGCTCTTCTTTGAACGTATTTCTAGCTTCCATTCGTGCATTCTCCTTTTTGTTCATCTATTATTTTCTAGTAATTCGAGAGACTGTACTTTGTGCAATTGGTACAAAGGATTAGTCGGATCATGTTTGATTGCATTCTCAATTGCAGCAAGTGCTTCGTCGTGTCTTCCTAATGACCTTAGGCTGTTAGCCTTATGAAATGAAAAATCGTACCGATGTGGTTGGAGAGCTAAAAGCTTGTCCATCTCGTTGACAGCTTCCTCATGTCTGCCCAGTTCTCTCAAATAATTCGATTTATGGTATCGGTAAAAGGTTGCATGTGGATTGAGTTCACAAGCTTTTTCATATTCAGCAAGTGCTTCTTCTGATCTTTTCAATAACCGCTTACAATTAGCTGTATAGAAATAAAAGTCTAAGTCGCTCGGATCTTTAGCTATGGCTATCTCAAGCTGAACCAAAGCTTCTTCATACCTCTTTGCTTCTTGTAAAAAATACCCTTTATAAAAATATAAATCTATGTTTTCACTATCACTTTCAAGTTCATAGTCTATAGTAGTGATTGCCTCAAAGTACCTATCATTTTTATAGAATGATATTGCCTTTTCGATGCCTTCATTTCGCACTTTATAATCTTTGTTTAAGATGTTAACAACCTTTGATTGGTTTAGGTCTTTTGCATGTTGAAGTGCGGACTTGCCATCTCTATCAGGGAGGTTAACATCCGCCCCCGCTTCAACAAGAATTTGGATAACATCAGAATTCAGACGGCCACCGTTTCCTAAAATGACAGCTTCTAATAAGGCTGTCCATCCTAAATCGTTCACATGATTTACCGGGACACCAGCTTCAAGGCAAATTTGAACGGTTTTTAGGTACCCTTTTTCACTTGAAGGCAGTAAAGCTGTACCACCGAATCGATTTACACTTTTCAGGTCAACTCCGTATTTCAGCATTATGCTTAACACTTCGTGAAATCCGTTTGCACCCGCACAAATAAATGGAGTTAACTGATTATTGTCCCTTGTATTCACATCACTCCCTGCTTCTACTAACATTTGAACAATTGAAACATGATTTTTTTGTGTAGCCGCCATTAAAGCGGTTCTGCCATTTTTATCTTTATAATGAATGCTCGATCCTTTTTGCAGGAAGCGCTCTACATTTTCCAATGATCCATTTTCACTTGCACGAATAAGGTTTTCATGTAGGGTTTGTGTTTGCATATATTAACTCCCTCAATAGCTTACTTGATTACTTTAATATCATTCATTTTTCTCATGCACGTAGGATCAATTCTTCCAATTCTTAAAATCCTCTAGATTTTATCACATTCACGTGTTCAGTCAATAACAGATAGTGGTGAATACTTAAACAATTTATTTATTGGATGAATATGAGGCATATGCCCAACCCAAATAGGCTACTTTAGCATATCCTTTAGTGAAATAAATAAACAGGAGGGATTTGCTTTGAATAATGGTTATCCATATAACGCTTTACAAGAACCATTTTATCAGGAAATAATTGATGTCAATGATCAACGAATACGCCCCGGATTTGGATTCGGCAGACCAGGCTTTGGTTTTGGTAGACCAGGCTTTGGATTCGGCAGACCTGGTTTTGGTTTCGGTAGACCAGGCTTTGGATTAGGCTTTTTAGGCGGCTTAGCAACTGGTGCACTATTGACTCCAGGCCCGGGATTTGGTTATTACCCACCATACCCTTATTATTATCCGCCGTATCCACCATACTACCCGTACTATCCTTACTAAAACGTACAAATAAAATAGAAAAAACGGAGTGCCCATTTAGTAGCACTCCGTTTTTCCTTGAACTGATTTGTATTTTCCTGTATAAGAACTGCGTTTTCCAACTTCTTAATTAATTCTTCCTAGCACCGCAATAGGATTCTCAAGAACCCCTATTAAAATATTGATGTTGAAACATACACATTCTTATTGCATTATGATATTCACCGTCAACAAAAAACTCATCAATTAATTCTCCTTCAAATTGAAAACCAAGTTTTTGATAAATGTGAATCGCTTTTTCATTGGTTTTGTCCACGATTAAGTATAATTTATACATATTCAATACAGAAAACGCGTAGTCCATTGCGAGATAGGTTGCAGACTTCGCATATCCATGCCCTTGATGGTTGGGATCAATAATAATCTGGAATTCAACCCTACGATGAATATAATCAATTTCTACTAATTCAACTAGTCCCACCATTTCATCGCCTTTTTGTACAATAAATCTTCTTTCACCCTGATCATGAATATGCTTATCATATAAATCCTGCAATTCAACAAAAGACTCATATGGCTCCTCAAACCAATAGGACATGATGTTTGCATTAATATTTAATTTATGGACAAATCCTAAATCAACACGTTCTAAAGGCCTTAATTTTACATCACTCATTACTATTCATCCTCCGAAACCTTCATTCAATCCTCTTAAAATAAAGTCTTTCCTTTTCCCCCGTTTTTTGACCATTTTTTCTAAAAAATTTTCGGTTCTCATGCTAATAGGCGCATTCTTGTTTTTTTCTGCTGGAATCTATTTTGCAAAACACAAAAAATGCACTACAAAAAAAGCAGATGGTATAGAGTTTCTATATCAACTGCTTTTCTATTATAGGAGCTCCAACCACGCAAAAGCTACACGATAACTTGGCATTAATCGCGGGTGGGGGATTGGACAAACGACTAATTACGCATTAAAGCGCCATTAGGCTCTTGTATGTCTTGTTCTGAGATCTGGTTCATTTTACAAAAATGTTCAAAAAATTGTTGGGCTAGCTCTCTTTCCTTTGGTTCACTTTTCAACGAAACAATATCAAGCAAAATTTGAGCCATCCATAAGTTATCAAAATAACGGTATTTCCCTGTATTCCATGTCATTTTATGAGGGTGCTTTTCATTCACGTAATATTTCCAGAAAAGCATCTGCTCTGACTCCTGTTCTGTGAGTTGGAGTCTGTATGTTGAATGAGCCGGAATATATCCATCTTCACAAAGCTTACCGATAAAACCTTCCTTCACCATATAAACACCTAAGATACGTCTGTCTTTTTCAGGCATGCTGGAATCTATTTCTGTTAACAAAACAGCACTATTTTGGTGCAGACGGATAGGTTTATTTGGCTTCCCTTTATTGTTACCACTCTTTATTTCACCTGAGAAAACCTTCCATTCTGATAAAGATTGATGCTGTTCTTCTGTGTCACACCAAAAGACCATTTGTGATTGTGGATGAAGTTTATGATTTTTCATAAGTTTTTCATATTCCAAGCGAAGTTCCATTTTTTTTCTTTGTCGTGCTCTTTCCTCTTCCTTCTTCCGTTCTTCCTCTTTTCGTTCCATTGCCTTTTTTTGTATTATTTTTTCTAAAGAATTTGCAATATTTTTATCATGCAGTTTTAGATGCTTTTCAAATACATCGGGGAAAACAAACTTTTTATTTTCAGATTCAAAATGGATTTCAATACTAGATTCATTATGTTCAACTATACTACCCAGGCCAAAACGATTGTGTGTAACTTTCTTATTAATTAGATTCATTATTCTAGTCCTCCTTGTAGAATAAAAAAACTCGGTTACTATTAGATAGTAAATTGATCATTTTATTCAACTAGCTTCCTTTCAATCCCGCGTAACTGATTGATTTATTTTTCGATTGGTATCAATAACCGATTGTAAGATTATTGTAACATTTTTTTGAAAGTTTTTCAAATTTTCTTATTGACAACTTATTTTATCGTGAGGTAAAATGAAATTTTATATTCTGAAACCATTCGCAAAAGGTATAAAAAAGGGCTTCCCAAAAGGCTAATTACTTTTGGAAAACCCTTATATACGATCATCTGTTGTTGAGCGGAACGATATAATAGAACCTATAATAAATGACGGCTGTGGCACTACCCTCTGTATTTGATCGTTAGCCCTTTTAAAAAGTTTCTTGCAAAATTATCTCCGCATTCTTTATAGTTTTTATGTCCTTCTTTTCGTAATAATGCCCCTAACTCACCTTTTGTTACCCTTAATCCTACATTATCAAAAATATCTAGCATATCCTCAGTCGTCAAAGCTAGTGCAATTTTGACTTTCTTTAAAAGAAGATTATTCATGTTCCCACTTGTCTTTAGAGTAGGTTCTGGTGGATTAGGCTGTCCTGGTTTAGGTTCCTGCACCCCTCTTTTGTAAATAATAAGGCCATTTAAGAATGAGTCTAACATACTGTGCGTACACTTTATTTGATCTTCATTCTCGTATTCATCATCATCGTATGTCTTTGTGAGAATTTTTACTACCTCTGGTACCGATACCTCCGTGCCACCAAGTTTAAAAATCTCTGCCATTTCTTTATTCTTTAGTTCTAATGCATATCTCAATCGGATTAATATATCGTTATTATCCATCATTTGACCTTCCTTTTTTAAAATAGTAGTACCTGCTACTTGCTTTTATTCTGCTAGCTTCGTGAGAATTTCTTCACAAATTTCATGGGTTTTCAGCGCATCCCTAGCCGAAATTAAGGTTTTCGAATTTGCGCTGACAGCGTTGATAAAATCTTTCACCATTTGCTCAAACCCTCTTTTAAACAAGGTTGGCTCCCAATCGCTGCTCCGAATCTCACTATTTTCCATACCTTTCGAAATAACTAAGTTGGATACATTCGTGACCGTCCGCTTCTCAAACGGACCCATAACTTGGGCGATTTCCTCCGTGGTCCCATTATCCCTGTTCATAATACCGATTGCTGTGCCGCCTTTTGATACAAATTGGAGCACAACGTGGTATAAGGTTCCATTTTCCATACGACTGTTCACTATTAAATCTTCAACCGGGTGTGGAAATAAATACCTCATCGTATCCACTACATGGATAAAATCATCGAAAATAAACGTTCTCGGCTCACCAGGAAGATTATTACGGTTTTTCTGGACCAAAACCATATTTGGCTGGGAAACTTCCTTCAAACCTTTATACGAAGGAGCAAATCTGCGATTAAATCCGGTCATAAGAATAAGGCCTCGCTCCTCCGCCAGTTCAACAAGCCTTTTAGCACCTTCATAATTGTCCGTGATGGGTTTGTCCACAAACACATGGATTCCGTGTTGTAGAAGAAACTTAACTATTTCTTCATGAGAAGATGTCGCCGAATGGATGAATGCACCCGTAATACCACCATCAACCAGGGATTGGAGGTCAGAGTGAATATGCTCAAACCGATACTGGCTGGTAATTTCTCGTAACTTTTCCTGGTTTCTTGTGTAAAAGTGAAACTCAATCTCCTTTAATCCGCTATAAACCGGAAGATAAGCTTTTTGGGCAATATCTCCAAGTCCAATAACCCCAATTTTAATCACTAGTAATCCCCCTCTTCGTCTATGTGTCATCGGTCACAGTGACGACCCGATGAATGTTTTAATACTGATAGTAAAACCGCAAACGATAAACAAGATTATACCATTTTAAAAAGCTTGAGACCTAATAGTAGTTAATCGAAAGTAAGAGCATACTGAAATTTAGCCTCTATAAAAAATAAAAATAGTAGGTATATCGCGACTCCAGATCTTCACCGTTGGAACATATAATCCAAGTAGTTTGTTTGAAATAGATAAGACCATGAATTGTTAAAAAAATCTTTTAACCAACTCATGGTCTTTCTACAAGTAGCCATCCAATGATTATTTTGATACCTGCTGTAATCCAGTTTTCACTTCTGCTTATTCCTTTACTTTGGTCCGAATTCCCTGTGTTTTATCTTCTAGCTATCATCTCAATTTCAACCTGTGCACCAAGAGGAAGTGATGACACTCCTATAGTTGTACGTGCAGGATATGGCTCAGAAAATTGTTTAGAATATACTTCATTCATCGCTGTGAAATTATCCATATTGGTTAAGAATACATTCACTTTTTGAACATGGTCAGGAGTTAATCCTGCTGCCTCCAATACATTGAAAAGGTTTTTAAAACATTGAGTTGTCTGTTCAACAATATCACCTTCTACAAGCTTTCCATTTTGTGAGTCTACTGGGGTTTGTCCAGATAGAAATAGTAAATCACCTGATTCAATTGCATGTGAGTATGGACCAACAGCAACAGCTCCTGGTGCACTAAAAGCCTTTCTTGACATATAAAACTCCTCCTTTTAAAACAAGATTTTATTGTAAGATATTAACAACATACTCTCTACATTCCTATTACCCTAACTAGAGAATCGACAGGGTTTCCTCTCTACCTGCTACTTTTATGTATCGGTTGTTCAACAATTAAAGTCATCCAACCTTTCTTATAATCCGCACAAATATAGCCATAATGAAGTTCAACGATTCTTTTTGAGATCGCAAGTCCTCCCCCGTACCTTGGTTATCTTTCCTTGCTTTGTTTCCTCTAAAAAATAGTTCAAATAATTTTTTCACATCATCTACAGGAGCTTTTTCTACCCTATTTGATACTTTCAGTACTGCTTTGCCATGGTCAAAGGTGTTCTCAAATCATGGGATACATTATTGTTGACTTTCCGCTTCAGGTGGACGCTTTCCGCGGGCGTGGCTTGAGCCTCCTCAACGAAATGTGGAGGCGGCTTGCACAGAAACGAGAAAATTGCCGACTAAGAGGCGTATTTTGCCTCTTAAGGAGGAGTTGAAATTCTCGAGTTTCTAGCCACTGAAACTGGACACGTCGCTACTGCTCCTGCGGGGTCTCAAGTCTCACGCTTTTCCCGCTGGACATTGAATTTGCTTCTTTGAAATAACCCACGCACGAAGAAAATGTGAATACATTTTCGAGGAGTCGCCATCTTTCGCTCCAATCTACTAGGTTTGAACTTTATTATCAATAAACCAACAATTTTTTAGAAAAGAGCCTTCTAATAAAACATAAATTGTTTATCTACATAACCTGTATTTTCCCACCTCTCTGTATCAAAATATTCTTCACCTAGTTTTCACCATGTTAAATACGAAATTGATTGCCGGAGCACTAATTGGTTTTTGATATGGAACTATATAAAGGGATGCCCCATCTCTTTTATTAAACATTGAGTTTGAGCAACGAAGGATTTGACACTACTTAATGAATTTTAGAGATTTGAAACTTTTACGAATCCCTTTCGTAAATACATAGAAACCGGCTATTGTGAGGTGATAGTATGAGAGAGATTTTAAAAGGGATAGTTGCTGTACTCGTAGCCTTAGCTTTATGGGATGGAATTAAATACATATGGAATCTTCTGATTTAACATAACAAGAGACTGGGACAAAACCCTCCTTTGAAATGAAAAGGCCTGTGTTATTTACCATGAGTAAAATTTCACAGGCTTTGGTTTTTTCAAAATAAAAAATAAAATAAGGAAAATTAAGTTACCACACCAAATCAAACAGTGGTTTAGTTAAGTCTTTTCAAGGCTTCCTTTTTTTCTTCTTTTCTCCTTTTAGATTCTTTTACATAGTTAATGTAATTCCCTATTCCTTCTATTACTGATACTGCAATGATGGCCCATTCTAGCGTATTTACATCACTTAGCGATTCCTTTCCGTAGAATAATGTAACGCTTGCGATAAACCCATAGAGAAGGGCTTTAAAAAAATACTCCCAAATAGGTGAATAATCTTCTATATTAATTCTTCCGTATACTTTGTCTATCAAGAATACAACTGCAAAAATAATAACAATCGTTATAATAAATTCCCACCCCATAGTTCGCCTCCATAAAAAGTTAGTACAAATGCATCTTATAGAATTTCTTCAAAAATATCTTTAATCCTCTTATATAACAAAAAAGAACGAATTCCACTAATGGAAATTCGTTCTTTTTCGTTATAGTAATTCTAAAAACGCGACCGCTCTTTATGTAGAAATGTCTTACACTGTTTTATATTTAGGCTGTTTTCGCAAACTTTGTTGTTTATTATAATATTTCCGCTTCAGGTGGACGATTTCCCCGCGGGAGTCGCCACCTGCTCCAATCTACTAGCTTTACACATTTATATTTGAATTCAACAATCTTTTAGAAAAGAGCCTTATTTATTCACTAAAATTACTGCATTACGCTCATGAAATTTATCATTATGTGAGGAAACCATGGCATAACTCGCCGCATCTGGCTCAATGAATTTCTTCGCACTATTTACAGCTAAAACAGCATCATTAAAGGTCCCGACTAATAAGTAGACTTTATCTGTATAAGATACAATATCGCCTACCGCGTATATCCCAGGTATCGATGTTTTACATTGCCCTTCACTTTCAAATTGCTTATATTCATTTCGTACGGGTGCAATAGAATCACAGAATTCTAGTGAAACTTCCCGATTATAACCGTGACAGACTAATACTTCGTCCATTGTTATTTCATATTCCGTATCATTTTCTTTTAATAAAACACGGTCAATAGCCGTCTTATTTTCATTTGAAATGAGCTTCACTATTTCTGTATGTAATTTAATTTCTACACCGTTCTCTACTAATTTTTTTATTTGTGATTCATGTGCTTTTAATTCATCACTACGGTAAATAATTGTTAGCTTTTTTGCGACTTGCAATAGTTCAACAGCCCAATCAATAGCCGCATTTCCTCCGCCCGATATTAAAATATCTCTGTTCCTAAAGCGCTCGATGCCGTTAATTGTGTAGTGAAGGTTAGTCATTTCAAACTTTTCTGCTCCTTCAAGCTCCAACTTAATTGGCTCGTAGATGCCCCCGCCAATTGCTATAATAATAGATTTTGAATAATGCTTCTCCCCTGTATTTGTTGAAATAATAAAATATTCTTCCTCTTTATCAATACGGTCAACTTTTTGACTTAAACATATGGTCGGTTCAAATGTCATAGCTTGTGCGATTAAATTTTCCACAAATTGATGGCCCAGAATTGGTGGTTGACCACCTACATCCCAAAGTACTTTTTCTAAAAAGATATTTACTTTTCCACCTAAATAGGAATGATATTCGATAATTTTTGTTTTCATGTCTCGCATACCACTATAAAAAGCACTATATAGTCCGGCAGGTCCACCACCTATAATCGTCACATCATATATTTCCATTTGGAACACTCCATTTTGTTTTGAATTTAAATGAGAACTCTTATCAACTAGATTAACGAATCATGTTTTGAAAGTCAATTGTAATTGATAATAATTCTCAGAAAAGTTATTGACATATGAAAAAAAGTAAGCGTATTATAAATTTATACAAATGATAATGAAAATCTTTATCATTTAACCGGAAAATAAAAAAACTAATTAACAAAGTGAGGCTAATTATAATGAAGAAGCTATTATTTATTATTACTTCTATTTTTATTTTATTTCTAGCGGCTTGTGCCAACGAAAGCACAACCAATGAAGAGGCAACCACTGATAAAGAAAGCGATAGTCAGTATCCAATCGTCATTAAACATGCATTTGGTGAAACAACAATTGAGGAAAAACCCGAACGAGTTGCAACAGTAGCCTGGGCAAACCATGATGTAGTATTAGCACTTGGTGTCGTACCAGTAGGTTTCTCTGCTGCAAACTACGGGATCCAAGATGATTCTGGTTTATTACCATGGACTGCTGATAAATTAAAAGAGCTAGGTGAAGATAATCCAACCGTATATCAAGATACTGACGGTTTAGATTTTGAAGCAATTGCTGATAGTAATCCAGATGTAATCCTTGCTGCATATTCAGGTATTACAGAAGAAGAGTACGATACTTTAAGCCAAATTGCTCCAGTAGTTCCTTACGAAGAAACTCCATGGGTAACACCTTGGCGCGACCAAGTATTATTAAACGCTAAAGGTATGGGTATGGAAGAAGAAGGTAAGAAATTAGTTGCGGATACAGAAAAGTTAATTGCTGATAAAGCAAACGAGTACTCTAGTATAAAAGGCAAAAAAGCTGCATTCGGTATGTTTAACACAGCTGACTTATCAAGTTTCTATATTTATACACCTGCAGACCCACGTGGCGAATTCTTATCGGATTTGGGCATGGAATATCCTGAAGGTATTAAAGAATTAATTACTGATGACAGCTTCTACATTCAAGTAAGTGCTGAAAATGCAGATGCATTAAACGACACTGAACTATTTATTACTTATGGTAACAAGGATACATTAGCTGCTTTACAAGCAGATCCAATTTTGGGGAAAGTGCCTGCAATTGCTGCTGGTAACGTCGTAGTTATAGAAGACAACACACCATTAGCAGCTGCTGGTAACCCAAACCCACTTTCAATTCAATATACAATTGATGAATACTTAACTTTAATCTCAGACGTAACGAAGAATATTAAGTAGTCATGAAACAGTTGAATGTTGCTATGGAGAAGCAATTTTTCCGCCCAAAGAATTTAGGGAAGTTAACAATTATTCTTTTCATTCTTTTACTATTATCAATCATTGCTTCTATAGCTTTTGGCTCTCGTTCAATTGGGTGGTCGACAATTCTGGATGGATTAATCCATCCAGAATTAAACGATCATGAATCTAGTGTTGTTCGTCAACGTGTTGTACGAACTATTTTTAGTTTTATGTGTGGTGCTGCATTAGGTGTGTCTGGGTCACTAATGCAATCGGTCACGCGAAACCCAATTGCCGATCCAAGTATTTTAGGAGTCAATACTGGGGCTGCATTATTTGTCGTTAGTGGCATTGCCTTTTTAAATATTAGCTCTGCAAGTGAATATGTCTGGTTAGCTATAGCAGGTGCGATTCTTACTGCTATTTTTGTGTTTACAATTGGCTCTCTTGGTTATAACGGCGCTACGCCTTTAAAGCTCGTCTTAGCTGGCGCTGCAACAAGTGCTATCTTATCATCACTCGTAACAGCGATTATGATTCCTCGTCAAAATGTTATGGATCAATTCCGTTTTTGGCAAGTTGGAAGCGTTGGAGCTGGTACATGGGATAGTATTCAATTACTTCTACCCTTCTTAGTTGTAGGTATAGTCATTGCTATTTTAACTGCACCTGCACTAAATGCGATGGCATTGGGGGATGAGGTAGCGACAGGATTAGGTGCTAAAACAGGGACGATTCGTTTAGTCTCTGCTTTTGCTGGCGTATTACTTTGTGGGGCTGCGACAGCCTTTGCGGGACCAATTGGATTTATTGGTCTCTTAGCGACACATGTAATTCGCTTAATGATTGGACCAGATTTGCGCTTTGTCATTCCTCTTTCCGCCTTATCTGGTGGGATTATATTAACTATATCCGATGTTGTAGGACGTGTGATCGCTCGTCCTGGAGAAGTAGAGGTTGGGATATTAACAGCCTTTATTGGCGCACCAATTTTAATTTATATTACGATGAAAGCGAAAATGCGTAGCCTATGATGAACAATGAGACTTTACAAACCATTATTCAATCAAGATCAAAACGTAAACGTCGTTATATTGCGACGATGGTTATCTTAATAATAATTGCCCTTGCATTATGTTGTGCCATGCTTATGCTTGGAAATACGATTTATCCAGTGAAAGATGTCATAGCTGTTTTATTAGGTAAAGATGTTAAAGGTGCAAGTTTTACCGTTGGAACATTACGTTTTCCTCGTATGTTAGCTGGTCTCCTTGCTGGATTTGCATTTGGAGTTGGGGGCTATGTATTCCAAACCATGCTACGAAACCCATTAGCAAATCCAAATGTTATCGGTATTACAACGGGATCAAGTGCAGCAGCTGTATTTTGTATTGTCGTCCTGCATGCAAGTAACACAATGATTTCAATTGCTTCAGTTGTAGGGGGATTATTGACAGTTGCAGTTTTATACGTTTTGTCGAAAAGATCTTCTTTCTCAATTGGACGATTAATTTTAATTGGGATTGGGATTCAAGCAATGTTAAATGCCTTTATCTCTTATTTAATGTTAATCGCAAAAACACATGATTTACCGACTGCTCTTCGATGGCTGAGTGGAAGCTTAAACGGCGCAAAAGTTGAAACCATCATGCCATTACTTATTCTTATAGTCATTTGTACACCGATACTTATCTATTTTTCAAATCATTTGGAAATGTTAGAGCTCGGTGAACAAGCAGCTACATCTTTAGGTGTTTCAACAAATCAAGTTCGTATCATTTTATTAATATCTGCTGTACTGGTTATTGCCTTAGCAACTGCAACAACGGGGCCAATTGCCTTTATTTCATTTTTAGCTGGTCCAATTGCTAGACGTATTGTTGGAGTCGGATTCTCTGCACTTATACCTTCTGGGTTAATTGGTGTAATCTTGGTACTTGCAGCAGATTTAATCGGGCAATTTGCTTTTGAGACACACTATCCAGTTGGTGTTATTACAGGGATTATTGGAGCACCTTATTTAATTTTCTTACTAATCAAGTTGAATCGAAAGGGGAATATTTAATGTCTCATACATTACAGACCAAAAACTTACATTCTGGCTATGACCAAAATCTCATTTTAAAGGATGTAAACCTCTCGATTCCTAAAAATAAAATTAGCATTATTATCGGTTCAAATGGCTGTGGAAAATCTACCTTATTAAAAACAATGGCTCGGTTATTAAAACCATCGGATGGCGATGTGTATTTAGATAACAAATCAATTTATGAATTTCCGTCTAAAAAGCTTGCTCGTACGGTTGGACTTTTGCCTCAGTCCCCTATTGTTCCAGAAGGTATTACCGTTGCTGATTTAGTTGGCCGTGGGCGATTTCCGCATCAATCGATGTTTTCAAGTTGGTCAAAAAAGGATTACGAAGCCGTTGCAACAGCTCTTGATATGATGAATATCGCTGAATTTAGCGATCGTCATATTGATGAATTATCAGGTGGACAACGCCAACGTGTATGGATTGCGATGGCATTAGCTCAGCAAACCGATATTTTATTTTTAGATGAGCCAACAACCTATTTAGATATCACTTATCAAGTAGAAATTTTAGATTTATTGAAGGACTTAAATGAAAAGTATGGGACAACAATTGTCATGGTGCTTCATGATATTAACCTTTCAGCACGTTATGCGGATTATTTATTTGCCGTAAAGAATGGGAAACTGATTGCTGAAGGCTCGCCAAATGACATTATCACGAGCGAACTGATTAAAGAAACCTTTAATTTAGATTGCCATATCATAAATGATCCCATTTCTAACACACCACTTGTCCTTCCAATAAGTCGATTTCATAAATAATAAATTATAAGAAAGTAGAATTTGAGGTCGTCTCAAATCCTACTTTTTTTTACTATAGTTTTATGGCTCCCAAAATAATATAAATGCAGCAAGTAGCTTGAGTGTATATGGCAACACATGAGGTGCTAATTATAGCTCCGTAAAAAAGGAGATGATTTAAAAACCAACTTTTTCTAAATACAACCCCTCAGCTTCGGCCATACGACCTGTTTGAATTCTTTCCTTTGATTCAAGAATACTCGGTATTGCAGCCGCATCTTTTTCGCCTAATCCAACTTCAATTAGCGTTCCTACAATTTTTCTCACCATATTGTAAAGGAAGCCATTGCCTCGCACTTTGATTTCGATAAAGCCCTCATTTTCATTTATTTCAAGTGAGTATATTTCACGCACCATCGACTTTTTCTTAGATTTTGCGTTGGAATAGGAAGTAAAGTCATGCTTACCTAGAAAGAATTGAGATGCCATTCTCATTTTTTCAATATCAAGCTTCTCCTCCACATGCATACTGTACTTTCTCATAAAAGGATGTGTATATTGCTCGTTCCATATCTTATACAAATAGGTTTTATCTTTAGCATTATAGCGTGCATGAAATCGATCGTGGGTTAACGTAACATCTACAACGCTAATGTCATTTGGAAGGTATCTGTTTAAATAATGCATAACTTCCTCTTCAGTTGCATTTTTATTCATTTTAAAATTAGCGATTTGAGCAAGAGCATGTACACCTGCATCCGTTCTTCCAGATCCAATAATTTCAATCTTTTCTCCTGCCAGCTCTGTTAATACATTCTCAATTTTCCCTTGAATCGTATTGTCACTATTACTAAGTCGCTGCCACCCTTTGTAACGTCCACCATCATACTGAATGGTTAATTTATAATTGTTCATTGTTTTCTCCTTAGGTAATGTATTTCTCTATTATTAGATATTCCCTTCATAATGTACTTCATTGAGCTTCACAACTTCAAGTTTGATTATATTCCCATTCAATTTAAATGCCATTGAAAATTATTGATTCCTGTGGATATGTGAATAAGTGTTTGTAGATATGTTGATAATTATCTTTATATTTCGAAGTATGCGAAAGTGTATTATATTAACAAACGAATAACCCTACCTCATAAGAAGTAGGGCTAATGGAGAGAAATCACGAATGTTTGCTTAAGTATATGTACGCTACTTTACTTTCAATCTATTTGAGTGACAGTTATATTCGATATTCCTTAATATATGAATGAGATTATTGAAATAAGGTTTTACAATAAAATCTGTCGCTCCGTTTCTAATCGCATCTATAATAATTGACTTTTGCCCCATTGAGGAACACATAATCACTATTGCATTAGGATCAAATTTTTTAATTTCTATTAATGCGTTAATACCGTTGACTGTAGGCATTGTTATATCCATAAAAACAATATCTGGTAAGGACTTTTTATATTGGATGACAGCCTCTTCTCCATTGCTGGCTTCCGAGATAACTTTATAGTTCTCTTTGACTATCATTTTTTTTAGATAAGTTCTCATAAATAATGAATCGTCAGCAATTAATACAGTTTTTCTCAAGCTCGTCATCCCCTTTTCAACCTATATGCTAATTTTGACGGAATTCATAAAAAAAATGAATCACCTGTTGTTCCTATTCATATAGGAAGGTGTTCTTATTTCTATTATTCGAAGGGTTCCTATACTTTTAATAGAAGGCTATTTTCTAAAAGATTGTTGCTTTTATATGTAGGGTGATTTCCGCTCCTGGTACTCGCTTTCCGCGGGCGATCCGCAAGCCTCCTCAACGAAATGTGGAGGCGGCTTGCACAGAAACGAGAAAATTGGCCGACTAAAGCGCCACGTCCTGTGGCGGAGTCGGCACTAGCACGTCCTGTGCGTCGGAGACTCCGACAAAGAGGCGTATTTTGCCTCTGAAGGAGGAGTTGAAATTTCTCGAGTTTCTAGCCGCTGCAACTGGACAAGTCGCTATGTCACTGCGGGGTCTCGCCTGGCTCGCTATTCCCGCAGGACGTTGAATTACTTCCTCGAAGCTACACCGCACGAAGAAAATGCTTGCATTTTTGAGGATCTCGTACCATCCACTGCAATCACTGATTGGACAATAATATATCCCTTGCATAATCGGATCAAAAAGCAACAAAGTTTACGAAAATAGCCAAATAGAAATAAGGAAAAGGTAGTAATTGAGGTAGTAAAATCCAATTTTAATGGCTATTATAACAATAACCAAACAGGCAAAGTCCAAATTAAACATTTCCTATTTTGGTATATAGGCATCAATAGGGATTTCCTTAAAACCCCAAACTTTATTATATTTCTGCTTCACATAATTTTTAAGCTCTATTATTAATTGCTGTTCAGCAATAACTTTTTTCTTAAAAGTTCAGTTATTTAGAATTAGTGACATTTGGGAAGAAAAAATCGACAACTCGGATCGTTATCTGTAAGACCTACAAAAGAGAGAAAATAAAGAAAGTGAAGACTAAAAAATGGAGGAAACATAATGTCAACTCAAATCAAAATTACTCATACTTTCAACGCCCCGCGTGAACTAGTATTTAAGGCATTAACTGAATCAGAACACCTAAAGAACTGGTGGGGACCAAAAGGATGGGCATTCGAGGTTTCTAAATCAGATTTCAGTTCAGGCGGTGTCTTTCACTATAGCCAAAAACCTGCCGACGGCAACATAATGTGGGTTAAATTCTTATACAATGAAATTATTGCACCAGAGAAAATCATTTACACCAGTTTCTTTTCGGATGAAGAAGGAAACACTGTACGTGCACCATTTGACGCAAATTGGCCTATGCAAACTCTGAATTCCATCACGCTTACCGAAGACGCTGGAAAAACAACACTTACAATGATTGTGGCTCCTGTATCCCCTACTGAGGAAGAGATTAAAACCTTCGAAGATTCAAAAGAGATGGCTCAGGCAGGATATAGTGGAACCTTTAATCAATTAGAAGAATACTTAACAAAAATATAAACCGTTGAATATAACCAAAACAAAAACACCGGCAACCGGTGTTTTATTACTTAAACTTTTCTTAAACAGTCCAACCAAAAGATTCAGTACAATCCCCACTAAACCATTTATGTTTATCAACTCTTCAATCATAGTTTGAGGGAATCTGAAACAAAAACTTAATTTTCTCCTAAATTTTTTACAGCAATCATCAAAGATTCTAGCTGCGCCTTTTCGAATGAATTAAGAGCCTATCTAAACAATCTTCAGACTGATTTTTTAATGTTGCTCACTTTCCTACTATTTCGACTTCACCGGAACTGCTAACTCAACAACCGCATCCATTGGATTCCCGTTTAATAACATTTCAATGACATACGTATCTTTATACTCAAATTCAGGATGGTTGGGTAATATTTCTCCAAAAAATTGGCGGATTAATTGGTCAAATAAATTTCGACTTGGACCTCCTTTAGCGGTAAGCACGACATATTCATTAGCCGGCAGGACCAATTGTTCCCCATCTTCAGCAACTGTCGTTGTATTTGCTCCTGCGAAATAGGATAAGCTATCACTGCTAGTTGTCCCGACTGCATAACCAATTTTGTCTCTACTTCCAGCCATTAATTCACCGAATTTGCCACTTTTTGCGAGTGACCCGAAGTGTGCTGACTTTTGTTTTGATACTTCATCTACATTCTCCATTGTTGGGAGTGAAATGTTCGTACTATAGCCGGTTAATGTTAATTCACCCATATGTTTTATAGTTAAATTTGTCATATTATCATTCCTCTTTTCTTAATTTATATCTATACTATAATCAACTAACCCTGACAGCAGTCTGTCATATATTTGGAGAAAGTTATGAAAATCGAACGATTAATTAGTATCATTATGATCTTATTAAAGCGAGAATTAGTCTCGGCTACAGAACTTGCTAAAACTTTTGAGGTAACAACAAGGACAATTTATCGCGATGTTGAAACGCTTAGCATGGCAAATATACCTATATATACTGTTCCCGGAAGAGATGGCGGGATTGGACTTATGTCTACTTATAAGGTTGATAAAAAGCTACTAACCTCAAAAGATTTACAAAATATAATAACTGCCTTAAATAGTGTCGAACAATTGATTGAAAGTCCGGAAATCAAATCGACTATGACGAAAATCCGTGCCATGCAAACAGAACGATTGAACGATAAGATGGATTTTTCTTTGCATTTTACAAACTGGCAAGGAACTGAGGAATTGAAGGCGTTAGCGGAGTCTTTACAAGAGGCAATCCGAGACCATTTAATCGTCAAATTCGACTATTACGATGTCAACGGCACACACACTTCCCGAAAAATTGAACCCTATCACTTGATGTTTAAAGGAGAGCGCTGGTATTTACAAGGCTTTAGTTATGAACGAGAGGATTTTCGTACCTTTCGATTAGCTCGCATGTCGAATATACAAATTACTAACGAAATATTTCATGCACGTGATTATGTCTTTATAGACAAAATACCAAAAGAAAAGCTCCCCCCATTTTACCCAGTGCGTTTGAAAGCGAATATGCGGGTTCGCGATATCATCATCGAACGCTTTGGCATTTCGGTGATTACACCTTGTGATGAAACAACATACTATGCAGACTTACAACTTCCGAATAATGAGAATGCCTACCGTTTTATATTACAGTTAGGTACGAATGCCCAAATTATTGAAGGTGGTATTTTTGAAAAAGAATTTCGTCATTATTTGCTAAAAGTCTTCAACCTATATGGTCTAAACCTTAAATCAAAAATGGAGGAAAAATAAAACCCAATCTGTATTCTTGGTTTGAATAAAGATTGGGTTCTTCTTTTTGGAATTGAATTGTTTTCTTAGATTTAAATCATTTAGTTAAAAACTACCTTTTCCATTCACAAATCATAAATAACTCATTCTCTTTTAAATGTGCAGTGAGAGTGCCACGCATTTTAGTCATTAGACTTTTAGCAATTGCTAATCCTAAACCTGTGCTTTTTTCTGTTCTCGTTTTGTCTGCTTTGTAAAATCGGTCAAATAGATAATCGATATCTTGTTCACTTAGCTCTTCAGCAGTGTTACTTATGATCAGTTGTACAGATGATGCAAGTTTTTCAAGTCGGATAGATACATCACCATTTGAATGCTTAATCGCATTTACCACTAAGTTTTCTATCACTCTTTTCACTGCAGAGACGTCACCTATGATATCGATCTCTTCATCTGGAATTTGAAGAATAGGCTCAATGCCTTGCTGTTTGAATTGCTCATAAAAGACGACCAAGACTTCTAAAAGCAATTGGTTCAATGTTATCTTTTCAGGCTTTAATGGATAATCGGCAGACTCTATGACGGATAATTCAAAAAAGTCCTCTAGTAAGGCCTTTAATCTTAACGCACCACTTTTTACAACCTTCGTATACTCTGTTTTTTTCTCTAATGATAATTCGTCTGATTCTAAAAATTGAATATACCCTAAAATTGATGTCATGGGTGTACGGATATCATGCGAAATATTAGCGATCGCCTGCTTTAATTCATTCTCTTTCCGTCGCTTTTCTGCGTTTGCTTTTTTGGTTACATCAATTTGATTGTTTATTTCTTTCACAAGCTTTTCAATATCCTTATCAAAAAAAGCAAGGTCAATTTTCTTTTCAGTCCGATTATTATTTAACTCGTGCAATTGCTTTTTAGCTCTTTTTATTTCCTTTTTTAACAAATAATAACGAGTGAGAACAAATACAGTTATGACTATTGAAGTGACTGCGATATAGACGATGATTCTCACCCGCTTTCCTACTTACTTAATTTCCTTCCTTTGAAACACAAAACTACCGATAAGTCCAAAAACAAGAAAGGTTAAGATGGGTACCAGTATTAACTTAAGTAATTCTCCGGACACAAGATCAAGCTTTGTAATATCTAAATAGAGCTTAAACACTGAATTATTAAAGATTGTTTCAAATAACGAAAACTGTTGACCCAGCATATATAAAATACTGTCGAAAAGTATAAAAAATAAGATTAGAAATCCAATTGTTTTTCCACCATCAGTAAATATTATCGCAGCTAACGCCATCATAGATGCAAATGAAACTGCGTACAAAGCCGTTAATCCTATCGTTCGAAGGATAAAGACTAAATCTGGCATGTCATTAAACCCAGATAAGATCGCTGAAACCCCAGTCATGACAATAGGGAATATCAGTGAAATAATGGCAGCACCTATCGAAAAGACAATTAATTTAGAGGAAAAGATACGAAATCTACTGTTACCAGAAGCACACATACTTTTCATTGTACCGATTGAATATTCGCTCGAAATAAAGAAACCTGCAAGAATACATGGAACTAATCGAACAATATAATTATTTCCTCCAAGAGCTGTAAATGTGTATAATTCACTCACGGATACTGGTTCCGCACCAAATACGCCATCATTAAAAAAGATTAGCATTGGATAAAAAGCAGCAGATGCGATTAGCCCAAAGACCAATGTCCAAAATGACCGATCCTTCCTCAGCTTAAATAACTCAAATTTCAATAGATTATCCATGCTGAACACCACCAATCCGATTGGTAAAATACGTTTCCAGGTCTTCACCCATCGGCATAAATTGCTCGATTAATAAACCTTTATCCGTGAGTATTTTTGAAACTTTACTTGGAGCTTCCAGATGAGTGTAAAGCTTAATTGTCCCATCAGGTAATACATCATATTTAGTAGTTCCTAGATCAGTCTCAATGATTGTTGCTGCTCTATCTGGATTATCTACTTTTATATGAATATACTGTTGACATTTTTCATTAAGTTCGTTGGCGGTTAATTGCTCTAACAATTCTCCTTTATGAATAATTCCGTAGTGGGTAGCGAGTAAATGAAGTTCACTTAAAATATGACTTGATATTAAGATTGTAATCCCATATTCATGATTGAGCTTCTTCAATAATTCTCTTATTTCTACAACACCCATAGGGTCAAGTCCATTAATTGGTTCATCGAGAATCAAGAATTCCGGCTCACCTAACAATGCAATCCCAATTCCAAGTCTTTGTTTCATGCCCAATGAAAAATTCTTCGCTTTCTTTTTCCCTGTATCTTGGAGTCCAACAATCTCGAGTGTTTTTTCGATACATTCCTTCCCAGGAATCCCTTTTAATAGTCTGTGTGCCTCTAGATTGTCAGCTGCACTCAAATGCGGATACAAAGCTGGACCTTCTATAATCGTCCCAATTCGTCGCCTTGCCTCAATAAGTTCCATTTCACTACTTTGTCCAAATAATTCAATCTTTCCCGTGGTCGGAAAAGCAAGACCCGTTACTAAACGTATAAGCGTTGATTTACCTGCACCGTTTTGCCCAATAAATCCATAAATAGATCCTTTATTTATCGTAAGATTTACTTTATTAAGGGCTAATTGGTTTTTATATTGCTTTGATAGGCTATTCGTTCGAAGTACATATTCCACCATATCATTTCCCTCCCTTTTGTGATGCTTTTAGTATAGAAAGGAAATCATAAAAAAGAGTTAAGGAAAGTCTTAAGAAAGTCTTAAGTTTGCAATTTATACCCGACTCCCCAAACGGTCTCAATATAGTCTTCATTTGGATTTGCTTTCGAAAGTTTACTTCTGAGGTTACTCATATGAACACTTATCGTATTATCATCCCCATAGTATTTCTCATTCCACACACTCTCAAACAGATTAGCTTTCGTGAAGACTTTCTTAGGAGAGGACATAAGAAGTGTTAAGATGGCATATTCTCGTGCGGTAAAAAGAATCTCTTTTTCATTTACAATTACTGTTTGTGAGTCTGTATTGATTCTAATATCTTTATAGCTTAGCTCTTTTTTATGTGAAGCTTGGTTAAAGCGTCGATATCTGCGTAAATGGGAATCAATCCTCGCAGATACTTCTTCAATATCAAAAGGTTTTGTAATGTAATCATCTGCTCCAGTTCTTAATGCATCTATTTTTGTTTGCTTCTCACTCTTCGCTGATATAATCATGACAGGAACAGGAATTTGCTCACTTATTTTTTCAAGAAGCTCTTCCCCCGACATACCTGGCAGCATTAGATCTAGCAGCACCAAATCCCAAACCCGATTTTCCAAGTAAATCATCGCTTCTGTTCCAGAAAATGCGGACTGAGGCACATACCCACTCTTTCTTATAATGTCGCATAATAATTTATTGATATCATTGTCATCTTCAACAACTAAGATCTTTATTTCCTTCTCCATTTTATCGACACCTTACTTTTATTATTCATGTTTCTTATTTTATAACATACCGATTGTTATAAAAATAGGAACAGCCTAGTAATATGGAGATTTTCACCTTTACTATTATAAGAAACCAAAATGGATTTTATCTAAAAAACACCTCTACTACTAAGTAGAGGCATTATTTTTAGGTTTTATTTGAACGAATATAGATCTAGTTCCAATGTCAGTGAGAATTTGTATTAGTTTTGATTGGAAAAACCACCCTGGATACAAAATTTAATTAATTATCTTTTAACCTAACCATACACTTCACATCTTGATCATTAAAATACCATTCGACGCAATAGCCATTAGGATCAATATCAGAATATGAAATTAGCTCTTCAAAAGCTGTTCCTATACCTTGTGGATCATTTTTAAAGTTCAATACGGTAACGGTTCTGTAGTTACCTCTTTCAATAACGAATGATTCAAATTCATTATTTTCCTCTTCATCTTTTACTAATTCTTCTGCAGCTGCTTTGTACACAATCTTACCATTTTCCGGCCTTGATAAACCGAAGTACCTTCTTTCTTCCGAAAAAGGAATCATTTTATGAAGTTTCTGATGGGCCTCCAAAACTCCATTTGGAAAAGACGTAGCAGTTATACAAAATACGTTAATGTCTTTTTCAATAAAAATCGTTTCCATCCTATGTATTTCTATCTCCTTCAACATCGTTTTTTAATATAGCTTCAATTAAACAATCAAATCTATTTAAAAACACTCTAGCTTATTTCTGAACCACATTCTCTTTCAAGAACACGAACCTAGTCCTCAATCTCCCACGCTGGGTTCCAAACTACTTCCCACAAATGACCATCCGGATCCTGGAAATGACCAGAATAACCACCCCAAAAAGTGTCATGTGCTGGGTCTGTTATTGTTGCACCCGCTTTTTCGGCTTGTTCTAAAACCTTATCTACTTCTTCTTTACTATTTACATTGTGACCAATTGTAAATTCAGTGGGGCTTGCAGGAGCCTGTGTAACTTTTGCCTCATATGCAATATCTTCGCGTTTCCAAATAGCAAGTTTCAAACCTGCTTGTAGGTCAAAAAAGGCAACAGCTCCATGCTCAAATTCCATACCTATAATACCTTCTGTTGGTAGTCCCAACCCATCACGATAGAATTCTAATGCCTTTTCCAAATCATCTACACCTAATGTGATGACAGTGATTCTTGGTTTCATAAATGAATTCAACCTCCTCAGCTTATATTTTAATAGCCATGAAAAGCATCTTTTTTAATATTCTTTTTTGAAATACTACTATTTTGTAAGTAACTTGAGATTGAATCCACCATTAACTTCGGCCCTGCAATCAGATATTGACCATTGTTCTGATAAAGAGTAGATAACTTGTCTATCTCCTGATGTAAGTCATCCCTAGAGTCTAGATACGAGATACTTATTGAGTCATTGTTAGCATCAAGTTCATCTTTAAACATATACTTCTTTTCACTATCCATATAGAGTAGGTGTATTGGCTTCTTATTACCATTTCCTTCTGCCTCAATTTGTTTTATGATGGATCGAAACGGTGTGATTCCAATTCCTCCAGCAATTAAAACAGTAGGACGTTCATCGTTAACATTTAATGAACCTAAAGGACCAGACATACCGATTGTCATTCCCTGTTTTAGTTCTAACATTCCCTTCTTAAATTCACTGGGGTTATCATTTATTTTCATCGTTAATTTTAAAACATTTTCACTTGGAGCAGCTGCTATTGTAAAAGGTTTAGTAGGATTTTTTACTTTTTTATGAGTAATACTAAACAATCCATGCTGCCCTGCTTTCCAGGTTAAATCTCTCTCCTTTTCAAATACAAAGGTATATACATCATCTGATTCTTTGTAGCTTTCTATAAATACTAATTGTCTCTTTTTAAATACTGCAATCATATCTTGAAAGAATCCCATTTCACTATCTCCTTTAAGCCTCACAGAAGCCCTCATACACACTTTCTAAGGGCTACCCTATATTTTTCTATTTCCTCCAGAGAGTTGTACAGTTTGCCTTGTCCTTAATATTAAATTCAATCATTTTCTCAAGTAGTTGGTAGTCTACCGAACTTTTCCAAGGAAAACGTATAATCTCCTTTGTGTAATCAAAGCCAGCCTTTACAATGTCATCCTCTACATGAGTAATCGTTACACTTTCAGGAGCGACGGCTAAATGCTTTTTAGAAACGCTAAAACCAATAATATATGTGCCATGATCCGTAAACATCGGTTGATTCCACTTAATTTCTTTCTTTAAATTTGGATATTTATCTGTTATCCAAGTTAATATTTCTTCTGTTCTTTCTCTGTGGAAAGGGTCATCAATCCCCGCTAAAAATTCAGCAAAAACGTCCAAGTTATTCCCTCCTAAAATGAAAAAGATGGTGTTCAAAAGTTTCGGCTTACAAAGCCTCTAACACTTTTTTAAGCTCTTCAATCTTATATGCCCAACCATACTTCGCACCATTGAATGCTTGAACATTCTCGTTTTCAAATCCAGTCTGCTCAAGATGTAAGTAGGTGGTTTCCCCCTCTTGTTTTAACGTCCATGTGACTATTGTGTTTACCGGGCCACCTACCCATGTGTAGGACAATTTATTAGGCTCGTCCACCACCAATACTTCACTATCTACAATTAAACCGATTTCCTCATTTTGAAACTGACATTTGTATCCGACTATTGGTTGAAAATTATTTTTCATTACCCATTGTGCGAGTGTATCGGAATTGGTTAAAGCTTCCCATACCTTTTTGATAGGACTCTTAAATTCAAAATCTAATGATAAATCTGCCATTCACTATTCCTCCAATATATTCTTAAGTAATAACGCTCTTTCATTCCAAAACTTTTCATAATAGGCTAACCAATCCTTCACTTCCTGTAAGGGAGCTGGATTTAGTCGATACTTTGTTTCTCTACCTACTTTACGATTAGTAACTAGGTCTGCATCTTTAAGGATAGCCAAATGTTTCGATACCGCAGTCCGACCCATTTGAAAATGTGGTGTTAGTTCGTGAAGAGGTAACTCTTCTGCACCTGCCAACAAACGTATTAATTTTCTTCTTGATGGATCTGCAATCGCTACAAAAACATCATGCTTTTGGTGAGTAGTGTTCAATATCCTCCCCCCTTATTAAATGTAAATAACACTAATTGGTGTCCTAAATTATATGACACCAATTAGTGTCCAGTCAATATTTTTTTAAAATAAGAACATATGCTGAATCGGGTATTTTTTCAAGGTGTTCAATTTACAGTCAATTGTTCAGCCCTTATTAGGTTGTATTAGAATTAATTGAAAATACTGTTTCAGTCGATACAAAATAAAAAAGGACCATGCTTAGTATCTAAACATGGTCCTTTGTAATAGTAGATAAAATGTTTCATTTCATAACTTTGTTGTAAACTCTTCACTTTTTAAACGCCTATTGCAAATATATAATCACTCATGTTTTTTCAGAGGAAATTTAGTACTTGAAATGTATTGGGCTGAAAGACCGGTGTACACTTATTCAAAGAGTTTATCAGCATACGGGATACAGAGGTACAAATAGAACTGCAATCCATGAACTACTGAAAAGTTCAGGTATAAAGGTTTATAAACAAAAAAAGTTATCCTAATCTATAACTCCTTTAGGATAACCTTTTTTACTCCCATTCTAGCCAATATACATCAACTTCTGATATTCGATAATTGCATTATCAAGTTTCCTACTCGTCTTAATCGTTTCTTTGTTTTGAAAGCCTTTTTCATTACATATTTCGATAAGCTCATCTTTCAACATCGTAATTTTTTCCTCAATATACTCATTAACAAGTACTTTTAACTCTAGTGAGAGTGAAAGATAAACAGAGTTATCTGGCCCCTTTTGAGAGTATATTTCGCTTAAGGTATTTCTAAGATGAAAGATTTCTATTAAGAGTTCCATATTTTCACTTTGAACATTCTCTTTTGTTTTCATCATACACTCCAATAATATTTTTTTATTATGGTTTTGGAATGGGTGATGATCAAAACCAGTATACTCTAATCTGTGATGAAATATCTTCTAATTCCAAAACCTATAAGATAGTATCACAGTCTAATGTTGGAGGAAATACGAAAGCGAAAAGCAGAAATATTTTAAAAAGTCTATCGAAGTATTAATATAATACTTTTTCAATAGATGAAAACTATATGTTTGTTTAATCACTTGATAATCAAAGATTTTCTTTCTTTTCCGCTTTAAAAATTACAGCACTTAATTTTATTAATATAATAGTCAAGGGAAAAGTAATACAATTTTAAAAACTTAGATAACCTGGGTTTATAGTCGCAACAACGGAATTCATTCAAAAATGATGTTTTCGCAAACTTTGTTGTTTTTATATCGCGAGAAAAGCGTGAGACTTGAGACCCCGCAGGAGCAGCAGAGACGAGGAGGCTCAAGCCACGCCCACGGAAAGCGTCCACCCCGAAGCGGAAGTCAACAATCAACTAGGTGATAATTAAATTTTGAACAAATTCTTGTCAGCAGAAGTTATTGTTCAAGTATAGCTTTGATTTTTTTCAAATCTTTCATGTTTGCTCTTCTCATCATTGTTGTCATGAAAAGGGATAATATCTTATTAAAGCCAGATGGTTTACCTTTATTTTGTAAAGTCATACGAGTATGATTTTCATCGACGGCTTGCCATGTATAGATTGTCTCCATAGGAAATGGGCATTTTCTGTTTTCATCACAAATTTCTCCCCGGGTATAAATTCTACAATTTCATACACATAGGAAAGCTCCCTACCAAGAAAGTTCGCTTTAAAAGCAATTTGTGAACCAAGTTTGAGCGGTTTGGGTGTCTTCCATTCTATAGACTGTATATTTACATACCATTCTGGAGCATGATCAGGATTCATTGCATATTCTGATACTTGTGAAATGGGGCGATTTATTATGATTTCTGTTAAAACATCTACCATTTTGTCCTCCTAACATTACTTAGCTTCAACGTATTTTTTTAGTAATGTGCCAAGTAGGTATTCCCATCCTTTAGTGTGATCATGTTCCCAATTCTCATGAATGACACCAGAAGCTGTATGGGATAATTGAAGCAAGGTTCCCCCCTCTTTCTCAAGCAGACGATACGTATAAGCACTATTTACCGCACCTTGCATACCGAGGTGACCATGTAATCGAATTTCTTCTGGAGCATTTACATAATACACGTTCCCCCAAATCGCACCTTCGTTTTCACCCCATTTTTCAATAAATTGTCCACCTGGAACAGGATTAAATGTAAAGTGGGAAGTTACTCCCTTCGGAGCTAAACGAAATTCCCACCAATCTTCTACCTTTTCAGTTAATGCAGTGAATACCTTTTCTCGAGGTGCATTAATAAATAACTCCTGTTCAATACGAAAATCCTTTGATGTTTCCATTCTTCCATTTCCTTCTTTTTCTTGTACTGCCGTCCGTAAATTTAATAGCGAGTTAGCAGTAGATTCCATGTATTTTTCAACCCAGCGGTTATGCATTTCTTGAAGAGGAACAGTATTAAGAAAGTTCCTTTTATATTTTCCTTCACGTCGTACTACTACCAAATTCCCTTCCTCTAATATCTTTAAATGTTTCATAATGGCATATCTAGTGACTTCAGGAAAGTGGTCATCTAGTTCTCCCGTAGTTTTTGGAGATACCTTTAAAAGATCGAGAATTTTCCTTCGGATCGGATGTCCCAATGCTTTGAATATGGTTGATAGTTCTTCACTCATTACATCGACCCTTTCTTTCTATAAATTTATTTCACACGTGACAAAAAGGTAACATATCAATAATGTGACCTAATGGTAACATGTCGATCATCCCTGGTCAAGAATACTTATAAAAAATCAAAAAAGAGAACAAAGCATAGTTTGTCCTCTTCTTTGAAAAGTTACAAAAGTAGTCCGTGAATTTTTAGATTTTTGTCTAAAATATAAAAGCCTGTGAATTTAAAGACAAAATTTCACAGGCTTTTTCATTTTAGAGGATTGTTTTATCCAACCTCTGTATATATAAAGAAAACTTACATTTATTCAAATACAGCTACTAAGCGCCCTTTTACCTCATGATTTTTGAGTTTTTCAATCCCTTTGTCGACTTCTTCAAACGGGATTGTGATAAGAGCTGGACTCATTTTTCCAGTAGCAAAGCAATCATATACACCTTTTAAGTCTTCTACTGATCCACCATTGCTTCCTAATAGCTTAATTTCTTTTGTAATCATTAGGTACGTATTGATAGTAGATTCTAATTTACCCATACCAACAATAACAACTGTTCCTTTTGGTCTTACAGCTTCCAGTGCGTCAGAAGTTGTTTGTCCAAAACCAGCAAAGTCAACAATAACATCACATTCTGCTTCTTTCATATCTAAAACAGTATCGTAAACTTTATTAGCTCCTAGTTCTTCAGCAAGTTTTCGAGCTTCTGGAGATACATCTGTTGCGTATACTTCGCAACCTTTAATCAATGCCATTTGTAGAGCAAATTGACCAAGACCACCGATACCGATGATTCCTAGTTTTGTACCTTCTTTAGCTTGTCCAATACTGAAAAGAGCGCGATACGCTGTGATCCCTGCATCTGTTGAAGCTGCTCCTTCTACATAGGAAACGCCTTCAGGAATGATTACACATTGCTCTGCAGGAACACGTACTTTTTCTGCATACCCGCCGTCATAGTTATACCCAGCAGTTACTTTTGTTTCTCTATTCATTGGGTTAGCCCCAACACGGTCTCCAACTTTAAAACCTTCTACACCTTTACCCACTTCAATAACAACCCCAGCAAACTCATGCCCCATAATAACAGGACCATTTGGGAAAAGTGGCATCCAACCTGGATCTTGTAATGCTGCAACGTCTGAATGGCATAGACCAGCAGCTTTCACGTCTATTACAAGGTGACCAGGAATCGCTTTCGGATCTTCTTTTTCAATCAATTCTAGTGGTTTATTTGTACCTGAAAATAGCCAACCTCTCATACTATCTCCTCCAAATTGTTCAAATCTTATTTTTGTAATTCCCCTAATAATTCTTGCTACATATATAGTTTACTAGGTTTCTCTTGCTATAAACCATCCTTAATGTTTGCTATAATGTTGAGGAAACCAACACTTTCATCAAATCTGTCTAATAGGAGAGGAATATGATGAAATCCAATTCCAACCAAGCGATGCGGACAAAAAATTTCTTAAAAAAGGCATTTATTGAAATGGTACATAAAAAGGGATTTAGTGCTGTTACGGTGAAGGACATCGTTGATCATGCGCAATATAATCGAACAACCTATTATGTGTATTATCAAAACATATATGATCTTGTCGAAGAGTTAATGGATGAAATGTTTGAAGCCATTCAGTATTACAGCATGTCTAAATACCAAAGCGATAGTCGGGTAAAAGTAGAAGAGCTAACAACAAACTCCTTTGACTTGTTGTATTATATCTACGATCACCGTGATTACTTTACATTATTACTTTTAGAAGATACCTTGCCACACATTCACCAGCAACTCCCTGAAGCGATCTTTAATTTATTGAAAAATAAATTTGATATTCTATACGATGTGTCTTCTGTTGATGATTACCACCAAAAGCGTTATATGGCATATGGTACGGCGGGGTTAATTACAGATTGGATTGCGCAGGATTTTGATGTGACACCCGGTGAAATGACAGATCGTCTCATACGTATTTTAAATACCTTTGCAAGAGGGTTCGTAATAAAAGAAATCGACACTTAAATAACTTTAGAAATATATATTTCTAATGTTGCGTAAATAGGTAATTATAGTTAAATGTATTCTTAATGAGGACATTATAAAAAAACCATCGCCCGAACAACTAGGGGATGGTTTTTCTACTTTTTTCGATACCGTTTTTAATAATTGGTTCTTTATTTCCGACTTTGTATTAATTCTTCTTTAATTCTTTTAAACTCCTCACTCGTGATTTCACCGTGAACAAATCGAGTTTCTAGAATAGTGATTGGATCTGTAGCACTGTATTGAAAAAATTTTCTTTTTCGCATAAATATAACTAAAACTGTAATGATGAAGGCAATAATAAACAATTTAAAGATAATAAAACCAAAAAAATGCATAACTATCTACTCCCTTTATTGTATTTTTTTTGATATCCCCATGGTTTGAATTTTGAAATGACAAATAGAAAAACTAACGTAATACTTTGTAAGACTATACCTGTCCATAAATCGAGATTGGCTAAAGTGGATTGTGTTTCCAGCCCTCCCTCAACAATATTTTCTAAAGCTTCTAGTGTCCAAGAATACATCCCCCAGAGGTTTATTCCAATGAGCAGTACAGTTAAAATTTCCTTTACAATAATCCACCAATATTTGAATAAGCCATAATGGGTACCAACAGAAAGAATAATTCCGGTTACTGTTGCCCCGATAGTAGAGGCTTTGATTGAAGTATCAGAAAGGATGTTCATAATCTTATAACAGCTTGTTATCAGAAAAGGATCAGATGTTGTTAGGACGGTTATATTTAAAATTACAAATGTAGCCATATTGCCTACCATTATTGCAGAAAACAGGATATGAGGGATTAATATCCATTTTCTAGCTGTTTTCGTTAACTTCAATATGTCACCTCCTTACCTTTTTCACTATATCAGGTATAAATAAACAGGCTCTTACACATATATAAACTTTTTATAAACGATCAATAAACAATGGTGAAAATGCAAAAACCACCACCCAATTGTATTAAATGAGTGGTGGTTAAGTACTTATCCATTAAACCTGTATCCCGATCCCCATACAGTTTGGATATATTGAAAGTTCGTCGGGTCCTTTTCAATCTTTTTACGTATCCGTTTTATATGAACGGTAACGGTTGCAGTGTCTCCCATTGAATCTAGTCCCCAAATTCCTTCAAATAATTGTTCTTTAGAGAATACTTGATTTGGATGAGACGCCAGAAAAGCAAGTAAATCAAATTCCTTATTGGTCATCTCTATTTCTTGTCCATGTAAGTAAACTTGCCTAGAGAGAAGATTAATATGGAGACCGCGTATCGCTATTTCTCCTTTTGGTTTTTCCTTTTGAATCAGTCGATCATACATTGCAAGATGGGCCTTTACTCTAGCTACTAATTCGGTTGGGCTAAAAGGCTTAACAATATAATCATTCGCACCTAATCCAAAACCACGTACTTTATCATGATCCTCGTATTTTGCAGTGACCATCAAAATCGGAATGTCCTTTTCTTGCCGTATCCTTTTACAGATTTGGAAACCATCTATATTAGGGAGCATAAGATCAAGTAGGATAAGGTCATATTGATTACTTAGTGCTAATTCCAAGCCTATTTCACCCTCATTTGCTATTTCAACTTGAAATCCGTCTATTTCCAAAAAGTCCTTTTCTATTTCTGCAATACTCTGATCATCTTCAATAATTAAAATTGATTTACTCATTCCTATCATCCTCTGACTTTTTCAATGTAAAGTGTACTATTAGTCCACCTGTTGAATTATTTTCTGCCCAAATGGTACCACCATGTGCTTCAATAATTTGTTTTGCTATAGCTAGTCCTAGACCACTACCACCTTGACTTCTAGAAGAATCAACACGGTAGAAACGAGAAAATATAGCTGAAAGCTCCTCTTCAGGCACACCCAGGCCATTGTCACTAATGGTGATAAGTACGTTTTTTTCTTGATTGGTCAGGGAAATATTAATTTGACCAGCGACATTATTCATGTACTTCACACTATTATAGATAATATTTTCCAAAACTCGAATTAATTTATTTCTATCTATTAGAACATATACATTCATGTTTTCATCATTTAATGTCCATTGAATGTGTTTGTCATGTAAATCGTCTTCCATCTCCTCTAAATAATCACTTACAAATTTATGAATGTTAACTGATTCAAAATGAAATGGCTCTCTATTTACATCTAGCTTAGAGAATAGAGCGAGTTCCTCAATTAATTGATTCATATACGAAGCCTTTGAATGAATCGTTTCAAGATATTGTTTTTCCTTTTCAGGTGTTTTCGCGATGCCTTTTTCAAGTCCTTCCACATACCCTAAGATCGACGTAATTGGTGTTTTTAAATCATGTGAAATATTGGCGATTAATTCCTTACGATTGGTCTCATACTTTTCCCGCAGTTCAAATGTCTCTTTCAATTGAGCACGCATCGTATCAAATGTTTGAATAAGTTTATTCAGTTCATTTTTACCGTTTGGCTCCATTTCGAAATCAAAATTTTCATTACGAATGTTTTCTGCAGCAGCTGATAATTTTTTTATTGGGCGTAAAATATTTCGTGACATGAAATACGATAATAATAAATTAGTTAGAATCAGCGTGAAAATAAGTGTAAGAAATAGCACTGGGAAAAAAACTCTCGCATTTTTAGCAAAAGAAGATGCTTGATTTAAAAGAAAAATAGAACCTTCCGTACCATCTTTAAAGTAAAAATCATATTGCATAACAGAATAATGTTCTTCATTTATCCATATCCCTTTTGGGTTAAATTTGTTAGAAACAGAACCAAAGGCTGGTAGCTTATTCTTATCCATTTCTTTTGATGTATACAATAGTTCATTACTTTTACGCACAATAAGATTGTCATCTGAGTGATTCAAAAGTGCATTTAAATATTCGGTATCCATTAGTTTCTCTTGATTTAGTGATGCTGTTTTGATTAAACGTTGAAATATCTCAACACTCTCATCTTGTTGATCATAGCCTTGTTGCCCAAAGTTCAACTCTGTATTCCCAACCAACACAACTTTTAACAAGAGCATAATGAGTATAATGATAACTATAGGTGTCATAATCATTGCAGCATGTGATAACATAAACTGTTTACGAATAGACATAGTAAACTCCTTCAAATAAGGTACTTAACTCTATAACCTTATTGTAAAAAATAATAAGAAACATATTCTAAACGAAATATAAAATTTTTCTAAACTTATAGTATCAAGGTGTATATTTACCCATAATTACCTTTTCCAGTAACTGTTCCAAAGACAAAAAAAACACTTGGTTCTTTGGGTCAAATATTCATTAGTAAGTTGAACTTCCATCATTACCTTCTTTCGTCTATTCCTAGTAAAAGTAAGACCCAAGGGCTCAAAAAATCCCCGAACCACTCGTCCGGGGAAACATCAAACACACTTTAATATTTAGTTAAAAAACACTAAACCTATTAATACCAAGCCAATACCATCAATACAACTCGTAGTTAGATGGCAGTAATTGCTTGTATATCGTTTAATATATCACGAGGATTCTGCTCTATGTATCAGATTTGCAATCTTCTTTGCAAACACTGGCCATAAGGGCTTTGGGAGATCATGACCCATTCCTTCAAATGTGGCAAGCTCAGCACCTGGAATAGCGGCCGCAACGGCACGTCCTCCACTTATATTAATCATTTTATCATTTTCACCGTGGATAACTAGAGTTGGTATCTTTATAGAACGAAGTTGTTCTGTTCGATCACCGGATTTTATTACTGCAACAGCTTGTCGCATCATGCCCAGTGGATCATGATCCCGATCCCAGGCAAGACCTGCGATTTGAGCAGTTAGTTTTTCGTCTAAAGGGTACTTGGGAGAACCAATTGCTTTACGTGATTGAATTTGCCAATCGATATAGGCTTGACGGTCATCATAAGGAGGCGAACCCAGATTTGCAAACACGGAATAGTCGGGCTGTCCAACTGAATGATCCCCAGTAGTTGACATTATAGAGGTCAGTGACCGAACCCTATGAGGATACTCTATAGCTATTGTTTGAGCTATCATTCCACCCATTGATGCACCTACCAAGTGCACACTATCATAACCAAGCGCATCCATGAGACCTATCGTGTCTGCTGCCATGTCAGAAAGAGAATAAGTTACTGTAGAGAAATCACCTAATTGTATCGCTGGAAAATCTGGTACAGGAGCATCTGAAAAGTGAGTTGTAAGTCCAGCATCTCTATTATCGAAACGAATTGGATGCAGATCGTGACCAGCCAGTTCTAAGCAAAATCCTTCAGGCCAGTTAATCATTTGTGCACCAGCACCCATAATCAGAAAGACAGGTGATAAAGCAGGATTACCAAAACGCTGATAAACCATCTTTATTTTCGATGGCCCAACATCTTGAACACTTTCTTCACCATGAATTTGAACTTTATTTTTATCCATGATTAAATCCTCCCTGTACTAGTATTAATTAAATCAGTAATCTGTAAGTATATTATACGAGTATGCTTTTAAATAAATAGTCTATAATATATTTTTTTACTGTATTATAATTAAAGTAGCAGAGAGTATTGTTAAATCTAAATGACGTATTCCAGTTTTTTGAAAATGAGATTTTCAGGCTTTCGAACTTCCTGTGGAAGCCTTACTCATACATTTTTTTAGCAAAGAACACTTCTTATCGAGTGTGAAGCGTTATGAATATCGTAAATTAAAATAGACAAAAACTCGAAAGCAGGGCATGACCCCCACTGCGCTAACGTTTTTGTACGACGGGGGGCATGCCCATTAATTCCACAAATAGTTTCACGAATAGGTTATAGACAATAAATCCTATCTTTGTTTGATTGGGCTGTATTATAACTAAGTACCAACACCAAAAATTTAACCTTTTTGTCGACTAAGCAAGCGGTAATACTTCCTGAAGCAACAAAAATAGCTCAGATTTTTTGGATGCTTCTTTTCGCTGCTTGCTTATGCTATCCGCGAAATATTCCTCTGATTCTTCCAGTTCCTGATAATATAACTCTTCTAATTTTCGGATTAATATCCCATAAAAATAGGCAAATGGATTATGAACATTATGTCTCTTTAACTTGATAATCATTTGTTTGAAGGCTTTAATCGAAAGCTCAATCATATCTACACAATCCCCGTCACGATTGTTTTTACTAGCTGCAATGGTTGCCATTTTCCAATACTCCTCGATTATTTTTGCTTCAGGAAAAAATGGTTTTACTGCATTCACAAAGGATACAGGAACTCGATCACTAGTAAATGTGAAATCTAAAGGTACGTCCTTACGTTCTTTTATATTTTGTTTAGTTTTAAAAGGATTACTAGTTTCATTATGGTGGTTCAAGATTTCCTTTTTAGGTGGTTCATGATGGGTTGAAGTCATTTTAGGGTAACGATTAAACACATAAAGATTGCTAGATTGTGAGCCGTTCTTCCGCTCGGTTTCATAAACTGTAAAAATACCTAAAGCCACAGCTTTTTGAATCATCCGTTTAAATGTAGAACGAGATATGCCATTTCCATTGTATTCCTCATTTATGGACTTCAACATCGTACCAATCTTTGCATTGCAAACCCCAGGAATTTTTGCAGAATAACGCACAATCCGTTTTAATGCAACAAGCTGCCCTTTTGAAAAATCATCCTTGTATTGAAGCATCCACATCTCTATATGTCTATTGAATTCCTGTAAATCACTAAAATTTGAATAGTCTTCAAACTGATTAATTGTGCCGGATTTTAAACTCACACGAATGCACCACCCTTTCACCATTGTTATAGAGAGGCGGTGGTCAAAAGAGGGCATCCGTTTTGAGAGTTTTTGTGGAAGATTTCTAAAAAAATAAAAGGAACTTTCTCCCAGTGTACGATTCACACACTGAGGTCGGTTCCTTTAATTGTCACCATTAATATACTTCAAGAGTAAATTGCTGGGTTTGATCTTCACTCGTATAATTATTGTTATGGCACCCGTTAATTTGATTTGGAATATCTACACCTCGGCATTTGAATACTTCAAACATAATTTAATCTCCTAGATATTAGTCGTGACCCCACCAAGGCCAACGGCCAGACCCCCAGTTGTAAACGATAAACTAGAATCAACAGTTTTCCACAAATAAGGATAAACAGATTTCGACAAATAAGAATCAACAGTTTACCTTAATGAACCCACTTTCTATATACTTAAATCAGTCTATGGAAAGTGAGGAATTAACAGGAGTGGAAAGGCTAATGATTTATAACGAGGTTCATAGGCTTCGCGGTGAGGGATTTTCAAATAGCGCGATAGCTAGGAAATTAAAGATTTCTAGGAATAGAGTGATAGAATACGGGAGGATGAGTCCAGAAGAGTTTTACTCGTTTGCAATGTCACTACAGAATAGAAGTAAAAAGCTAGATCCCTTTCGGGATGAAATACTTGAATGGTTAAAGGACCATCCTGACTTATCAGGAGCGCAAGTATTGGACTGGTTGGGAGAGAAATTAAACGTAAGTTCCGTTACAGAAGGAACGGTAAGGAATTATGTTAATGAGCTACGTGAAGTTTATCATATCCCCAAAATAATCTCAGAAAGAAATTATAGTACAGTACCTGAACTTCCAATGGGGCAACAGTTACAAGTAGATTTTGGTCAAATAAGGGTCCCAACAACGAATGGAGCATTCAAGAGACTCTACTTTATTGGATTCGTTCTGGCCCATTCAAGATACAAATATGTAGAATGGCTCGACCGACCATTTCGAGCATCAGATCTTATTAGAATGCATGAAAATGCCTTCCGTTTTTATGGGGGCATGTCGATTGAAATAGTCTACGATCAAGATCGTTTACTGGCTGTCAGCGAAAACGCAGGAGACCTTATTATGACAGTTGAGTATTGCGGATAGATTGAGCCGGCAGTGCGGAATTTTGAGCCACTGTTTGCGGACATCTGAGCCAGTAAGTGTGGAGGAAAGAGCCACTGCTATCAAAATACAAAATAATTAAGAGCCATTAGAACAGAATTCGTTCCAATAGCTCTTTGTATTATCTAAATCTTTTATCTCCTAATTGCTTATCAATAATCTCAATTGCCCAACGAACGAGTTCATCCTGATCTAAATCCTCTTCTTTATTCCATATGCAGGAGGGTAATAGTCTTTCTTCTACTGCTATCCTCACTTCATCGGGTAAATACATATGCAAAAAATACCTAGCTATTCGACTTTCAACTTCTGATGGAATCATTTTGATGCCCCCAATCCATGACGTTCTCTCATCGAAACTTCACCATCAACTAGAATCTTATAAGAATCATGAACAATTCGGTCAAGAATCGCATCTGCTATTTGTGCCTGTCCTAGTTTTGAATGCCATCCTTCTGGAGAAAATTGAGAACAGAAAATAGTCGATGCTTTCTTTAACCTTGCTTCAATAATTTCCAACACGTGAAGCACGTTTTCCTCTGAAAGCTCTGTAAGTAACCACTCATCTAGTATCAATAAATCAATCTTTTTATATTTTTGAATTAACTTACGAAAACTACCATCTGCTTCATATTTTGCTATAGCTAATTCATCGAGTAACTCTGGTAATCTAATATATTTTACTTTGTAAAATTGGCGACATGCATGAACCCCAAAGGCATTTGAGATCCACGTTTTTCCGTTCCCCGAGGCCCCCATTAAAATAATGTTATGGTGATTTTGAATGTAATTTCCTGTTGCTAATTCTAGTATTAGTTTCTTGTCTAGATTACGATCTGGATGATATTCAATGTCTTCAATAGCTGCCGTTGGTTCGCTGAATGTCGCTTGCTTAATTAATCGTTCAAGTTTATTTGATTTACGTCTATCATACTCATAATCTACTAAGAGGTTGAATCTATCATCAAAATCCATACTTTTGTAATCTTTATTTTGACTTTGTTGTTGATATATTTCTGCCATTGCACCCATTTTCATATCTATTAATTTACGTAATGTTTCGTGATTCATCATTTATTATTCCTCCCAAAGTATTTAGCCCCACGGACAAATCCATAGTCTTCAGAGGTAGTGGGCTGCCTGTTAATATCCGTTTTTTTATTTTGCTTTTTCTTCTTATTTCTCTCCAGTACGCTTTTTAAAACAGAAACTGTCGGGTTTGTTGATATTTCAAGTAAAGTTTCCGTTGCTGTTTCTATTTCTTTATTTGTGTATTTCGTAGATACATTCCTCAGTGTGCTAAGGATGTTTAATGCTTTTTTCTCCACATTCATTTCCAGGATATTAGAAACAAATCGAGTCATAGATGGTCCAATTGTTTCTGCCCACTTCCGATTATTTTCGGGATTATGTTCTAAATATAATCGGTGATTATCAGGCATATGGTCCGTGTTCGTAGAAAACTGGCCAATTTCACCATTTAATCGTTTATGTGATGCAATACGGACTTCTTTGAAGTAAACTTCAATTAAATCCGTGGTTAGTCGTATATCGACATTCTCTCGGACATAATCATACGGAACGGAATAATACATTCGTTCAACTTGGATGTGGTAGTTCAGTTGAACCTTTGCTGTTTTCCATTCCGCAAGTTTATAACGCGTTTGAGGAAGCTGTTGAAGGTAGGATTTCTCTTCTTCCTCAAACACCTTTTTACGTGAACCTGGTCGCTTTTGAAAATCGATGGTGTTGATTTCTTCTAGCTTTTCAAAGATTTGCTGGTTTAAATCTTCAAGATGGAAACATTGATAGTTTCTTAGTGGAGCGATAATCTGTCTGGAAATATATCCAACAGCCCCTTCGACACTTGCTTTATCTTTTGGTCTTCGGACACGGCTCGGAACAATGACTGTGCGATAATAATCCGCAAATTCACGATAGGCTTCATTCAGAAGAGGCTCTTCTCGATGTGCTTTCGTAACCCCTGTTTTCAAATTATCGGGTACCAATGTTTCAGGAACTCCCCCAAAATACTCCAATGCATGGATATGGGCGATAAGCCAATTAGCTGATTTCATATCTAAAAATGCTTCAACATAGCTAAATTGACTATAAGGTAAGGTCGCAATAAAAACATACGCTGGAATCTTTTCTCCTGTAGAACGATCAATAATCTGCAACGTACTCCCAGCCCAATCGACTTCCATGACTTCACCTGGTTTTCTTCGAATAGGCATTGTTAACTTATACTTCTTCGCATATTTCCCATAGTTTTCGCAAAAAGTACGATAGGCATAAGGAATCTTTCCACCATCACGTGCTTCCATCGCATACTCGTGATGCAATAATGCCAAGGTGACATTCTTTTTTTGTAGCTCCTTATGCACTTTTTCCCAATCGACTGGGAAGTAACCTTTCTCAACAGCTTGTTTCTCTGGAAAGAGAAACACTTCTAGCCATGGATTGGTCATTGTATCATTCAAGCTTTCCACACCAAGTTTCTTGGCACGTTGAACGACATTTGAAACTGTATTCCTTGAATGCCCAGTGCTAGAACTAATGGTTCTTTGACTGACTCCTTCAAAATACAGTTCCAGAATCTTACGACAATTAACCATAAAAAAACCTCCTGTATAATAGTGTCATGCTTGTTTGCATGCAACATTATTATACAAGAGGCTTTTCTTGATTCTTATTAAAGTGGTTCTCCTTTCCGCAAAGGGTGGCTCTTTACTTCGCATTGACTGGCTCAAAATTCCGCATAAGTGGCTCAATTCGCCTGCAATAATCATTTAACTGATATGTTAATAGGGAAGATTTTTAAAATATCATTTTCCATATATCTCCACCACAATCAAAATACGTTCAACTGGGATAAGTGTAATAATTGCAGATGAATTTTACTGTAGCTACCCAACAGGCTCATTCTGGACATTTTTAATTAAAAAGTAGTCAGTCAGAATAACTCACTGAACCGTTAGCTTAAATACATTCTTTCATAAAGTCTACTGAAAATGATTACATTTATTACGCAGTTTGTATTTACTACGTAATAAAACAGTTACTCTAGTCAAATCATTTAGAAAAAGATTTCGTATTTAGTCAGATTCTGCGCTTGCCTAGGAAATTACAACTATCAATATATAAGGAAAGCGGGGGTTAATAACTCCCGCTTTATTGACATAACGTTAATTATGTTTGCTTTAGATGTTTACACACTCATGATGGGGGTCTGGCCCTTTAATTCAACAAGAAAACCGTATCTATTTTACAAAAGATAGCATTTGAAAATTAGTATTGAGGGGTGATGTTTAATGATAACAGTCGAAGGAGCAAGAAGAATAGTAGACCGCTTTGGGCTTGGTTTTACTGATGACTACATTATTAGACGTATCCAAAGCGGACAACTAGAAAGAGTATCTAAACCTTACAATGGTGTTCATGACTCTAGTTATGGCTATGGTGTCAGTATTGAGTCTTTAGTAAAGCTATTACTTGACTATGCAATTACAGAAAATGAAATTGATGAAATTCTACCAGTTTAGAAGTTTGTTAACTTCCTGCTGTTAATATATTGCCGCTCCTTATCAGTTATTCATGGGGTGGTTTTACATAGGGAATACTTATATCGGTTTTATCCGTGGTTATCTAGGTGAACACGTTAAAAACTAGCCCGTGTAAAAGCGGTGAACACCGTTAGAGGGTGAAATTTTTCCCAGATCAATACCCGTCGCAGAGCCTTTTGGCTGGTGGCATGACAGAGTTATTTTGAATATACGTGGTAAAGCTGTACCTGGGCACGTTGATGTCATGAAGATACCTCAGGATTAGTCCTTAATATCGCCATCCCCTTTACAGGGGGGGGGTATGTTTCCTCGAATTAGTACCTAAATCCCCCTACCCATTAAACCATTAATAAATAATCAATGAAATAAAAGGGGCGAGGAACGAAGCCCCCGAAGTGAGCGAAGCGAACGGAGAATACAGATAGACATTAATTACTTTATTGCTATGTAAATTTCAATCTCCCCATTAGTTGAATATTTTTCAAAATCATATGAGTAAGCCCTCTCTAATAAACCCGCTTCCTCTTGTTCCCATATCTTACTCCAAGTATTAATGACACCTTTTTCGTCAGTAGTATCCACTTTAAAAATTTCGTATTTCTCGTTTTTTGGTATTTCAATAAAATATTTCCCATAACTTTCTTCAATACCAACGCTTAATGAATAATCACCTTTATAGTTACTCTCATAGTCATAATAAACACCAAAGATACTATTTTGATGATGTTCTAGATTACTATAGTCTTCTTCCCACATATTCTTGATTTTCCCCATTATTTGTTCATCATTAAAATTATTTGTTCTAATGCTGTTGACCAAAAATAATTTCATTATTAATTAGCCCTCCGATACAATTAGTTATTTAATTTCAACCATAAAAAGGAACGAAAAACGCATTCTCTTACTAGCCTCTGATACACCTAATTATAGACAATATATGTATAATTTACCAAACATATATATCCATTTCTATAACTCTTTAATTCCTCTTCTAAACTTATAAAAATATCTCGCAACTAATTCCCTATATAGAACGATTGCTACGGTAGAAAGGGGAAATAATAATATGAACATTCAACGAGTTTTTATAGGAACACATGATTTTAAGTCGATAATCTTACACCAATTAGAGAAAGTAATTGAAAAGATAATATCTGCCGCTTACAATGATAAACAAGTAGATATAGTCGCTTTCGATAATGGAGGGCGACAATAATGAGAGTAGCAGGATATATAAGGGTATCAACTAACAAAGAGGGTCAAAAAGAGTCACCAGAAAATCAAAAGCAAATGATTTTAGATTTCATCACAGAAAATCACTTTGACTTATATGACCTTTATACAGACGTTCAAACAGGAACTACTGATAATCGTGAAGGATTAAAAAAACTTATCCATGACGCTGAAAATAAAGAATTTGATGTAATTGTAGCTAAAGAGTTAAGCAGATTAGGTCGTAATGTGGAATTACTTTATCCAAAAGAAGGGCCTGACCCCCAATACGCTAACGCTTTAGTACGATGGGGGTCAGGCCCACTGGCCCGCTAACCTAGATCCTTCAAATATGACATTACTATTTCCTCCTCCCTAACTGCTCCTTTTTTGCACAAGAAATAGCACCCTCGAAAGGATGCTTACTCTAATCCAAATAAATTCTTAATTTGTAATTTTGCATATTCCTTTATTATGTCTAGAGGAACAGAACCAAGTTCTAACCCTTTACCCTTTATTCCATCTTTCGTTTTATTCCAAATAGAATTGTCCTTTATTGAATCAAGAAATTCGTGTCCATCCCAAGTTAAAGAAGCTGATATCCACATTGGTTGATTGCCTGCCCACTTAGTATAGTTTTTTACGAATCCAGCTTGGTCTAATATTTTTAAATGGTAAGCTACTATTTTTCTATCCCAATCCGATGGGATAATAAGTTCTTTATCGTCATCGCTCTCTTCAATAATTAACAGTATATCCCTTACCATATCCATATCTCTTTTCATTTTTTCACTCTCCTTTGTACTTCAACATTTCGACAAAAGAAGATATTTTCCTGCTAAACTAGAAGAGCTATCCTTGCTTTAAATAAACTACAAAAATAAGAATAGGAACAGCAAACAAATGGTGTAGTGGTGTTTACCTTTTTGTAAGATCATAAGATCGCCAATTATCAAATTTTTAAAGTGATTGCTCCATTGTACGCATCGCCACAAAATTAGTATTGGAAAGATTCAGGGACATGTTATCTAAAGAGTTGTTGGAAATTGCTTTTAGATTTTAACCATATTAAACTCGAAAACCGCGTAGTCTTTTATTACTTTAAAAGAAAGTTAACCGATTTCAAACCCTCCGATTTGATACGTTCCTTTACCTTTACCCAGACGTTATCATTCTTTATAGAATCTAAGCTCATGACCATCCCAGGTTAGAGTCTGAATAACCATATAGGTTCATTACTTGCATATTGAGTTTTTTTGTATAACATTCTTGTTCTAAAAGGTTAAGGTGATAAACTGCAACCTCTTATTTATTTCAGAAGGAGTTACTAATTCGTTATTATTATTTTCTTGTTCTCTCTCGCAAACAATTACCTTTTTACCAAATTTAATATCTCTTTTCAAATTCTTATATTTCCTTTCTCTTCTTGGATATTAATAAAAGGTTTTTAATATCCTTTATCAATTTAATAAACAACTCGAATATCCTATATAAAAGAAAATATGTATTTTACATTCATTTTTGACTGTACTCTATACGGGCTAATTATTTACATTCCAAGAGAATAATTCCTTAGAGAAACTTTAAATTTCTCACAAAATATGGTTTATGTATAATAATATAAGCAAAAGGTGCTAACAAACATAGCACCTTTTGTTTCCCTTTTTAAGTGTAATTTTCCAGTTGTTTTAGTATATCTTCAATTTCCTTAATTCTTTGCTCATTAGTTATATCTCTACTTTTAATGAAACTTGACTGTATACCATTTTCTCTAACCTTATCAATCCACTGTAGCAATTCTTCACGAGCATATCCCTTTTCTTGTAAAGCAAAAAATATATATGCAAATTCATTATTAATATTTGTATTAAATATTATTGGATCATCAGTGTTAATTGTAACTTGCATCATTTTTTTCCCATTTTCTAAGTTCATTTCGTTTAGTTGCTGAATATAATGTTCAAAAACACTTCCTAAACTTGCTATTGCAGTGTTTGATGATGGATTTGTTTCAACTATAATTCCTTTAATGCTTAATTCATTTATTAGTATACTTTGGATTTCCTTTATTAGGATTATTTCTTTTTTCTCCAATTTAATTTGAATGGGTTCTTTCATTTTTATATATATATTAGGCTTTATAGTTTTAGGCTGACCTTCGCTCATGTTAAAATCAAATAAATTAAACTTGTCTTTATAAGTTTGAAGTAGACCATGTACAGTTAGATTACAATTATTTTCTGTATAAATTTGCTTAGCATATTTAATAATTTCATTCTCAATATATGGAATATCAATATGTATAGGACACCTACCTTTTACACACAAATCCCATATCCAAAGCATATTTTCTAAGTGTTCATTGCGTGGTAGAGTAATTACTGGATTCTCATCAGCCCACCTATCTGCATCAATCCCCAAAGCCACAGCATGACCAATCCTGTCTCCTGCATGGTACTGAAAATGTTCAATAACTTCATCTATCCACCGTAAACCCGTTAATATATGACGAAAGTCCTCTCCTACATGATAAGTTAACCCAAGATTTTGAATCTGTCTATTTCCTACATGTTTATAAAATAGCTTTTGACTTTTACTATCACGTGCTTCCCTAAAAATATTTGAAAATATCCACGGTTCTGTTACTAATTCTTCACCTGCAGCATCTATTCCTACTAGATAATGAGACAGCCCATCGATTTCTCCTCTTAATTCTACAAGCGCCAACATCTCATTATGATATTCTTTAACTTTTTTTTCATATGCATCGAAAATATATTCATTATCATCTACTTTTATACGAGACTTAATAAAGTGGGTAATTATTCCAATAGCAGGGGCGGAAGTATTAGTATATTCGAACTCTTTAATCAACTCGAGATATGCGTAAAAGAAAGATTTTAACTTTCTTGCTAATGATAATTTCTTTGCTTTATCATTTTCTCCTGGGCCAACTGATATACGGACCTCTAATTTTTTTAAAAATCGATTTCGTACTTGATAATTTAATAAATAGTTTAAACGTTGTTCTTCATTATCTATTCTTACGTCAGTAGATCTTCCAAAGTATTCTACAAAATATTCTAAACCATTAATACTATTTTGTTGAACATGTAACTGAAAGACTAGATTTTTCACACGAATATACTGCCAGAAGATATCGCTATATAGTTCATCTACTTCACCCTTTGAAGTTAAATACTTAATTGAATGCAATAGAAAAACTCGCTCGACTGTGTTATCTTCCCCGTAAGTTTCTAATAATTTATGAATAATATCATTCTGTCCTAAACGAGAAACAAAGTCTGGCTCGACAAGATTATCAGGTAATAGCTTAAGATTAAGTTTTAAATCCTCTATTATTTCCGACAATTTTCGTTCAGTAATTTTATCACTTAGACTCTCTCCGTTAGTAATCCAGTGTAAGAAATCATTTGTTTTAAAGTCCTTTTTCCCATGCGGTATATGTTTTTTCATATATTCAGAAAGAGTAATATATTGATTTGAATCCCGCTCTTTTAAATACATGGCTAGAACAATTCTTACAATGCTCATTGCCTTAACATAGTACTTAACTTCCTTATCATTATAAAAGGTACTAATATATATACTATCTTTTACTTCTTGATTTGCCATTAGCGTTTGCCATGTTAAATCAAAACTACCGGCCGCATTTAAGTGAAGATGTGTTTCTGCAATTCCCTTACTTAGAACCTTATCAAGTTGGGTATCAGCCACATTAATGCCAGCTACAAATGACTTTAAATAATACTCTTCTGTCATATCTAAATCTAATAAATACAAAATAGCAAGTAAATCCGTTGTAAATATTCTATTTAACGAGTTCCACATAGCAATTTTGTATATACCACGATACGGTCCTAATATTTTATTTTCATTTTCGTTATGTTCAGTACTTTCCCAATACTTTAAAGAAATTTGTCCATCTCTATGAGTTAAGAATACTTTAGAAAGTTCTGTTAAATAACTAAAGTAGAGTTTACTATTAGTAGCATACGATACAAATCTCTCATTCGGAAAGTATTGCTCTATCAATAATCTAATTTCTTCCAGATGATTAATATTATTACTTTTAGCCAGTAGTGGGTAAACGTTAGTCACTAACAACTCATCTATGAATTTTTGATAGCTCGATTCTTTTTGTTTTTCACTATTATTAATATATTCTTTAAAAGGATCGTGTTTATAAAACTGACTATCAATCAGAGGGAATACTAACAATTTTGCTCGGGTATCCATTTTTAATGTGTGTTTAGTGATACTCATTAATACCACCCTGAATATTTTGTATTTGTCTTCTAAATTTTTCTTTCTTAATTTTATTGATTCCGTTAACACTTGTAATTTTGCAATCATAAAATTGGTTATTAAGAGTAAAGAAATAATTTAGGCTATCATTATTTAAAATTTCGAAGTATTTAATTAGAACAGTCATCCCAATAAGTATGTTGATTTCCCACATCAATGTTTCATGGATTTGATCATCACTCAAATCTATCTCAAAATACTCATGTTTTTTTTCTAAAACCATATTTTCTGTCTCGGCATGCAGCCTTATTTCATTAATCTGATCTATTATGTTTCTTCTAGCTCTAGGAGGAAACTCATAACTTCGTTTTTCTAAAGAATTTAAAAACATATTGTATCTCTCGTAATCTATCACTCTATTATCTTTTAAATCATCAATAAACTCCAAATAAACTATATCCTGAGGCAAGTATTCTCTTAACCAATTAATTATGTTTTCCAAAAATTTTTCACTTACCCAAACCATTTTTTTTGATGAATAATAACCCATATGTTCGTATGCTGCTTGTAGTACATAATCTATAGTAGAAGTTAAATCCTTAATATTTAAACCATTTACGATTTCAATACCTATATCTATTATATTTTTATAATCTTCAAGACTTAATAATCCAGAAACTTCCAATTTTTGTTTATTTGCAAACTGTAAAATTGAGGTTTCAGTTTGTTTTATAACATCCATAACACTTTTTTCCGATAATAATTTAAATCGTATCTCCTCGGTTTTATCCTGTAGGAAATCTTTCAAAACAGGTGAAGCGCTCAAAATTTTTAAATTTTGGTCTATTGCTTTACCAATAATTGATTTTTCATTTTTTGAAGTTTTAAATGCAAAGTCTAATTTATCCTTTATCCACTTTTCATCTTGATTATAAATTTCAAAGAAAATATTAACAATATTATACTTCTCGAAACCATGATCATGATCATGATCATGTTCACCTATGTAATTAGTGTAATAATCAAAGAATGTTTCAAAGAAATACTTCTCTGAATAATAGTCTTTATTTGATTTTATTTCAAAAAGGTCCTGTAATTCTATAGGACTTAAATTTCTATTTAATTCTCTTGTAAAGTTGATTAAAAAACTTAAAGTATAGTCTTTATTTGTGAATATAAATCGACTCTTATCTGAATTTCCCTTTATTTGAGGCAATAAACGTTCGTTAAATTGATTTAATAGTGAAACAAAGATACTACTTTTATTTTCATTCCCATCTTCACCAATTAACTCAGAAATCAAGTCTCCTAACACAAATAAGTTGATAATATCATCAATAATTTGTGTTTTGTTTATTTCAGGTAGTTCTTTTCTAGCATTATGTTTTTCTATGTTTATGTAGTTTTTAGCTAAATTTATTAAATATTCAAATTCTATCTTAGTAACTTCAGACTTAGTATCTATTTTAATAAATTTATATACTTCAGTTGAATATTCTTTCAGTTTAGGCGAAGAATCTAATAAAACTTTCAAAAAATCTTTTATATATCCAATTCTTTGATACTCAGTTTCAGGCCTTTCAAGGTAATTTAGATAATAATAAACATTAATTAATCCACGGGGATTTTCATCAAAAATATCAAAATGATATTCTTGCAAAGTGCTTATATCATTGCCTTTTTTTCTAAAGAGTTTTTGAATAATTAATTCACTTAGGGTCTTGTTTAATTCATTCTCGGTATCAGCCCTCAACTCATATTTGAAATTGGTTTTGTCATAATTATCTAATGCTCTCATTTCGAATCTTAATGATGGGGGAAGTGTTTTTTTTAGGAACTCCTGACTTAATTGCTTTCTGCTTTCTAAAACAGTTCTATTCCTTGCTAAACCCGATAACAATTGTTCGCGGCTACTTGGAACAAATACTTCATTGTAATGTATGTGTGGTATCTGTTCACGTTGTAAGAATTCTAATGTTAATGATTCTGAAAAAGTATTGTAATCTCCCGCTACAAATACAACGATATTTTTATGTGTTAGATACGTTCTAATAACATCCAACACCTCACTACATCTTTCAGAACTAATATCAACATCATCAAAAAAGAGCATTAATAAAGGTTCATCTGAATGGTCTACATTTAATATCCGTTTCTTATAAATCAACAAATCAATAAATTCTTTAAATTGTTCAATTAATAATTGGTCAGAGCGTAAGGAAAGTTGTTTATCTCTAATATAATCAGCTGTCCCCTCATTCTTATTTTGGATATATTCTCCATAACTTTTTTTTCTAAAAAAATAGGTTTTACAAAGGTTATTAAATTTTTCTAGTATATTTCCTTCAGGATAATCTTGGTATCTTCTTTCATAATACTTATTACTTTCTCCCCTATAATAACGTTCCTTTTTGTCTAATTCTTCAATCTTATTTATCTCATCCTCTAAGTAACTTAAAATCCATCCTAAAGTATCGTTCGATTTACCAATAAATTCTGGGATAATCATAGGAAGAATTATATTACTTGACTCATTCATACTAAAATAATCTTTTAAAGTTAAAAGAATCGAGGTTTTTCCTGACCCCCTAACACCTAAAATTGAGATAACGTTACTAAAATTATCTTCAAAAGCCCTAGTTCTTTTTCTATTAAAATCTAATCTATCAAGCGTTTTAGCATTTTGTCTAAATTTTTTAACTTGGTTAAGGATTGATTGAAAAGACGGTAATAGAATTTCAGCTTGCCCTATACTTAATGGTCTAGCTCCAATTTTTACAAAATTGGAGCTTTCACTTATATCTTGTATTCTCAAATATCATTACCTCCAAATGAATAATTTTCCAATTGCAATTATATTATACATTAATAAATCTTGCATTAAACTTATAATTAATAATGTTATCATTTAACCTTGAAATAAATTGCAAATTCGCAATTTTTCCCATTTTACAATAATTCCTGACAAAAAAATAGCCATTTAAGCTTGTAGAGTTTTGTTGTTATATATTGTACTTTCCTACAATCTCTAGATTTTTGCTATATTACCCTTTTGTTTCATAGTGTTCTGGGTCCTTTACACTCATTGAGCTTTGTAGTTGTTAGTTTCAAATTAGTACTCATAATCAAGGTTATTAGAACGTATTTTACAATTGAAAAGACCGTGAATTCGTAAAAAAATCTTTAAACGAATTCACGGTCAAATGTTTGTTTTAGGGTTTTATTTCAACACCAACTTCGCGACCGCCTCAACATGAGCCGTATGAGGAAACATATCCACCGGCTGCACATATTCCACCCGATAAAGCTTCGATAACACTTGAATATCCTTCGCCAATGTAGACGGATTACAAGATACATACACCATTTTCTTCGGTTTCACTTTTAACACAGTTTGCAAGAATTGATCGTCGCAGCCTGTGCGCGGTGGGTCGACGACGATGACGTCTGGGCGCCAGCCTTCGTTTACCCATTTTGGTAGGAGCTTTTCGGCTTTTCCTACGGCATAGGTGGCGTTTTGGAAGCCATGTTTTTTTGCATTTTTTCTTGCGTCTTCAATGGCTTCTGGGATGATTTCGATGCCGCGGATTTCTGCTGCCCCATCTGCCAGCCAGAGTCCGATTGTTCCTACTCCACAATAGGCATCGAAGATTTTTTCCTTACCGGTTAATTGTGCTGCCTTTTTTACTTCATCATATAGTTTGACGGTTTGTTCCGGGTTCAGCTGGAAAAATGCACGTGCTGACAGTTCGAATGAAAGGTCTCCTAGGGTTTCTTGAATGACCTCATTCCCATGTAAATGAATCGATTCGTCTCCAAAAATGAGTGAAGTCTTTTGTCCATTGATGTTTTGGATGATTGATTTCACTTCTGGTAAACGTTTCGAGATTTCTTCTATTAATAATTGTTTACGTGGGATTTCCTTTTGAGCTGTAATTAAGACAACCTGAACCTCTCCAGACTGAACGCCTACTCGTGTAACGATTGTGCGGACAAGCCCTTTTCGAGTTCTTTCATTATAGATTGAGATTTTTAAATCTTGTAAGATCATTTTGACTGTTTGAGTGACCTTGCTTGTTGCAGGGTGTTGAATCATACAGTCAGCAATATCGATTAGCTTATGAGAATTAAGGCCATAAAGTCCCGCGATCACTTTTTGCTTATCCAGTCCTACCTGGAACTGACTTTTATTTCGATAGTTCCACGGGTTGTCCATGCCAATCGTGTCCTTAATATTCAGCTTATCAATCGGCGTTTTACCGTAGCGCTCAAAAGCTTGAACGACAATGTCCCGCTTCTCATTCAATTGCTGACGATAGTCTAAGTGTTGCAGTTGGCAACCGCCACACAATTCGTAGATTGGACAAGGTGGCTTCACCCGATGCTCTGATTTTTTTCGGATTTTCTTAATCTTTCCTTCAGAGAATTTTGGATGGACCTTTGTTGCTTCAACGACTACCTCTTCACCCGGTAGTGCTCCCGGAACAAAGACGACCTGTCTTTTAAAATATCCGACACCTTCTCCGTTAATTCCGAGTCTTTTTATAGTAAGGGGAAATGTTTGTCCCACCTGTAATTTTGCTTGGTTTTCCTTTTGTTGTTTCATCATTACACACAACTTTCTATTCGATGCTTCGCCATAAGTACAGGGAGGCATAACTTAAGTATGGTTCCCACGGCTTGCTGTATTCTTCCATCTGTTCATAGGATGGCTTTTTCTCAAGATTGTATAATTTTTTGATGGCATTTTGGATTCCGATATCTGCCATCGGGAATAGATTGGGCCGTCCCAACGCAAATAATAGAAAATTTTCAGCGGTCCATTTTCCAACTCCACGGACTTTTACAAGCGTCTCTATGACTTTATCATCCGTTTTCGATTGGAGGTCATTAAGTGTTAGCTCTCCTGCTGCAATCAGTTTGGAGGTATCTATCACATATTCAGCCTTCCGACCACTAAATTGCAACTCTCTCAGATCTTCAACCGTTAACTCCGCTATTTTTTCAGGTCGAGGATGCACCCACATTCCCTCAATCTCTTCGCCAAATGTCGTTACAAACCGTGATGTCAATGTATAGGCAAATGTCATATTGAGTTGCTGATGGATGATACACTTCATCAAGCAAAAATATGGATCAAAGTCTAATACCAACGGTGTCCCGCGATGTTCTATGAAAATATCTCTGAGGTCTGTTTGTAAAAAATGATCCTGGATTTTATCTAACGGTACGTCCCATTGAAAAATGTGAGAAACATGTTGTAATGCCTGCTCCATTAAACCAGTTTGAGTACCAGTGACTACGAAAATTGGATTCTCCGTTGTTCCAGTTGCTTTTACCGTGATTACCACAGGTTCATTTTTTATATAAAATGGTACCTTCACGGAGCGTTCATCTTTATTTAAATCGATAAGTGGATTTATCGATAGCCGGTCTAGGACGCGATCGAAATTATATGGCGGCTGTACATGCACATTTTTCTCCTACATGGAAACCTACCTCAATTCAATAAGTGTTAATACACATTATACCATTTGAGCACAAAAAAAATCCCCCTGCAAGCAAGAGGATTCCCTGTTATCTATTAAGTAGGTCTTCACGAAGCGGTGTAAATGCATCTAGTAAAATACCTTCTTCTAGTGCAACGACTCCATGTTTATGGTTTCCTGGAATAAAAATCGTTTCTCCTTGGGATACCGTTGTTTGTTCACCTTCAATTGTGAACTGGAAGCTTCCCTTCATGACGTACGTGAACTGTTCATGAGGATGGCTATGTTGGTAGCCTTCTGCCCCTTTTTCAAAGTGCACTTCCATCATCATCACTGATTCACCCGGAGGGAAAATTTTTCGTTTTACCCCTGGTTCTGCGTTTTCCCATTCTCCAACCATTTCCTTGTCCCCCTTACTATGTATTCCCTTACAATTATAAAAGGTAATGCTTCTTTATTAAAGTGCTTTAGCTTTCGATTCCTCAATTTCTTCGCTTTTCGAAGAATTTAATAAAATCACTCCACCGATAATCAAAATGATCCCTGCTAGTTTAAGAGTGCTAAAAACCTCTCCCTACACAAGGGCACCAATGACTGCCGTTAGTGCGGTTCCAACACCCGACCAAATTGCATACGCCAAACTTAACGGAAGGGTTTTTAAACATAAGGATAAGCAATAAAAGGCGAGTCCGTACCCAATGATGACACCGACTGAGGGGAAAAGTACAGTAAATCCCTCGGACATTTTAAGCATGGCTGTTGCAAAAATCTCACAAATAATTGAAATAGATAATGCAAAATATCCTCTCATTTAATGACCCCCTCCGACATTTAGTAAAATGACTCCACCGATGATTAAGAAGAATCCAAGGATTTTTTTCCGATCAACATGTTCCTTATAGATGATGATTCCGACTAATGCAGTTAGTGCTGTCCCTACTCCGGCCCAGATTGCATAAGCCATTCCAAGTGGTAAAGTTGTTAAAGAAAGTGATAAACCGTAGAATGCTAGACTGTATCCAACCATGACTCCTAAAGAAGGCAGGAACTTTTTGAATCCGTCTGTTGCTTTGAGCATCGAGCTGCCAAACACTTCACTAATAATCGCAAAAACCAAAAGGATGTATGGATTCATTGTGATTCCTCCTACCATAAAAAAGTCTCTTTCTCCATTTTATCTCCTCGGTCAAGTGTAGAAAATATAGGACCACAGTTGTAGCGAAAGTTACGTCTGTGGCATATTTTTATATGTTCCTCCTCCGCGTAAAATGAATGATGTTGTTCAGATAACACGGGAGGTATTGAAACATGAGAAAAATCGGACCTAAAGGGATGAAATGGTTAAAAATAATTCATGTTTTTCTAGTCGTGGTCTTTTTCGGAGGAATATTGAGCTCCCTTGCACTTAATATACATCTTGATTTCTCAAAATTTGATGAGTCTTATTTGGGATATAAAAATATTGTAATCATTAGTGATCATATTGTTCGCTGGGGTGCGATTGGCACATTATTAGTGGGGCTCACCTATGGATTCTTTACAAACTGGGGATTTTTCAAACATCGATGGGTTGGCGTAAAATTCGTACTATATTTAATTCAAACGATTGTTGGAATTTTTATTATAGATAAGCTAATGATGACTAATATGGATCTCCTTGAGACCCAACGGGAAATAGCATTGACCAATCCCGAGTTTATTCAAAACCACTTATTTAGACAATATGCGGTCTATTTTCAAGTGGCGGTTACCATTTTTATTTTTATAATTTCTTACATTAAACCTTGGCGGAAGAAAAAAGTACCACAGAAAAAGAGCTGAAAACTTACAGCTCTTTTATCGTTTTTGCGTTATAATTTGACGATACATGCATTTTTGTTAAAGTAGTTTACATAAAACAAATTTTTACAAGGAGTTTTTATCATGAAGAAGTTTTTACTGTTAACTGTCATATTAGGTTTGCTGGCTGCTTGTGCAAATACAGATAAGGAGACAAGTCTAACACCAGAAGAACCAATTAAAAACGAAGAAAATACTTCAGACTCAGAGAAAGCAGATCCAAATGAGACTGTTGAAAACACTGAAAAAAGTAACGTGGCAAATACCACTGAGGAAAATGCTGATGCAGAGTCTACTGACACTAACGTCGAAGGGACGACAGAAGACAGTCCTCTTAAGATCCAATATTTAAGTGAACTTGAAGCGATTGAGAAGGAAATCGAAAGCCAGCCTGAGGGAGAAACTCAAGTTGAGATGGATGAAATCGCGGCAGCAAACTATAAAGCCTGGGACGATGCGCTAAATAAAATCTGGAAGGAACTTGAGAAACAACTTCCGACTGAAGAAATGGATGAGTTACGTGAAGAACAACGCCGATGGATTAAAGAAAAATATAAGGCGGCAAGTGACGAAGCAGAACAGTACAAAGGTGGTACAATGGAGGCTTTAGTAAAGACAAGTACTCTAGCACAGGTCACCAAAGAAAGATGCTATGAATTAGTTGAAAAATATATGTAAAATAGAAAAGTGCAAGGCGCTCAGCTTTAGGCGACAAGCATAAGACAAGCGCTGACAGAAGGTGTCTTTTACCTTCCGAAGCAATTGGCTTATGACCTCGAGCCGATGGCGCCTGAAGCTAGACATTAATAACTAAGGACTTAGACAAATTCTAAGTCCTTTTCCGATTTAATTCATGTTTAATAGCAGCTCTTCTTTAATGGATCTTTCAACCATTAGGTGATCTAAGCTTCGGAAGGTATACCCTTCTTCCCGTAAATCATCGATAGCTTTACCAAGCGCTTCCGCATTGTCCCTTGATACTGTATGTAACAATAGAATTGCACCTGGATGAATTTGTCTCATGATGTTGTTATAGGCATACTCCCAACCTCTTTGATTATTGATATGCCAGTCAACAAATGCAAGTGACCAGAATACATTTTGATAGCCCAAATCATTCGATAATGCTAAGGTACGTTCACTGAAAATGCCGCGCGGTGGTCGAAGATAGGCGACATCCTGCCCAGTCAGCCTTTTCGTTTCCTCCCTAACTGAATCTAACTCTTTTCGGAGTCGCTCGTCACTCACTCTTGTTAAATCCGGATGATACCATGAATGATTGCCAACAATATGTCCTTCCTTTGCCATTCGTTTGACGAGGTCGGACTGATCTTTTAGATAATGTCCGGTTACAAAGAATGTTGCAGGAACCTTTTTCTCTTTTAACACATCAAGAACTTTTTCGGTATAGCCATTTTCATAGCCATTGTCAAAGGTTAGATAGATATCTTTCTTAGTTGTGTCCCCAATATAAAATGCCCCATATTTTGCGAGTAGTTTATCATACTCCTCACCAGCTGATGCCGGTTCATGATTCTTGCTTTTTTTGAAGCCCCAATGGATGGGCGCATTTGAATAAGCTGCTGCTGCCTGGTGGGCACCAACCAATGAAAAGGTAACAGTTAAAAGAAGAAGTAAGCCCAAAAGCCTTTTCAAAAGTAAAACCTCCCAAACTCCGTTAGTAGTAGAGTTAGTTTTTACCACATTTAGGGAGTTCATGCACGAATACATTGCCAAAAAGATTTTGATGGGTTTTTTGAATAAAATTTGTGGGGTGGAGTTGGGTTGTTGGTTGGGTTTGCTGGACATCTGGGGTGTATTTTTGGCTGAGCTTGTAGCGTGAGGTTGTTTTGCAGGACATGCCGGTGGCTATTTTGGTTTGAGCGTGTACCTTGAAACTGGTCTTGCGGGACATGCTTGGGACTTTCGGCTTTGAGCGTGTACCGCTAAACTGGTCTTGCGGGACATGCTGGGGCATTTTGGGTTTGAGCGTGTACCGCTAAACTGGTCTTGACATACACGCTTGAGCATTTTCGCTTTGAGCGTGTACCGCTAAACTGGTCTTGACATACACGCTTGAGCATTTTCGCTTTGAGCGTGTACCGCTAAACCATTCTTAACATACATGCTTGAGCATTTTCGCTTTGAGCGTGTACCGCGAGCCTCCTCTTGCCATACATACTTAGGAGTAATTACTTTTAGCTTGTACTTTTAAAAAGGTTTTAACTATCATGCTCTTCCTATTTTGAGTGTGTATGCTCCACAAAACCATTTATGATAGTCTATTTCAATTTTTGTTGAACGTTTATTAGAAATGCATTGTTGTGAACACTAGCTGAGTGATACTAAATGGTTTTTGTTCCCTATTCTCGAATAATTGTGCCCTAACCTTCATTATTTCTGCCCTAAGTCTGACTAATTGTGACCTAACTCCAATTATTTGTGCCCTAACCTCCAACCAACCTAAAAAACCCGCTACGCACAATACGTAACGGGCACTAATCAAATTAAGCGAATACACGCTCTTTGAATTGTTCTAGTTTTTCTAATGAAGATTTGTCAACATCCTCGTGTAAGCTGTTGCCGTGTGAATCCATTGTTACTACGGCAGTGAAACCTTCAACAGATAGATGCCACATTGCTTCCGGAATACCGAATTCCATTAGATCAACACCGTCGACTGACTTGATGCAGTCTGCATAATATTGTGCAGCTCCACCGATTGCGTTTAGGTAAACTCCACCATGCTCTTTAAGTGCAGCTAGCGTTTTTGGTCCCATTCCGCCTTTACCGATTACAGCACGGATGCCGAATTTTTTCATGATGTCTCCTTGGTAAGGTTCCTCACGGATACTTGTTGTTGGGCCAGCAGCTTTTACGTGCCAGTTTCCATCTTCATCCTTAAGCATTACCGGACCACAGTGGTAAATGACTTGTCCATTTAGATCAACAGGTGCATCGTTTTCGGATAGATGTTTGTGGATAGCGTCACGACCTGTGAACATACGGCCGTAGATTTTAACCACGTCACCTACTTTTAGTTCACGAATTTGCTCTTCAGTGATTGGAGCTTGAAGCACAACTTCACGAGTTTCTGATTTTACTTCTTGTACCTCTTCTTGTTCTTTAGAGAAGTCGATTTCCTCTCCTTCATTGTATAACCAATCTTTGATATCACCAGTTTCAGCATCAAGAGTGATACCTAGACGGCGATATGCCCAACAGTTGTACGCAACAGATACGAAGAAGCTTGCTGGGATACGGTGCATAACGCCCACTTTACAACCAAGTAGAGTAGTTTCGCCGCCGAAGCCCATTGTTCCGATGCCAAGCTTGTTTGCATTTTCCATTACGTATTCTTCAAGTTTGCGAAGATCTTCGTTTGGATTAACATCTTCAACAGAGCGGAAAAGTTGTTCTTTCGCTAATTCATAGCCAGATGTACGGTCTCCACCGATTCCAACGCCGATGAATCCAGCACTACAGCCTTGTCCTTGTGCTTGGTACACAGAGTGCATGATACACTTACGAATACCGTCTAAGTCACGGCCCGCACGACCAAGTCCTTCTAATTCACATGGTAAGCTGTATTGAATGTTTTTGTTTTCACAGCCGCCACCCTTTAAAATAAGGCGAACATCGATGTAGTCTTTTTCCCATTGTTCAAACTTAATAACCGGAACACCTTCACCAAGATTATCCCCGCTGTTTTTACCAGTTAATGAATCAACTGAGTTTGGACGAAGCTTTCCGTCTTTAGTCGCTTCCACAATGGCTGCACGAATCGCAGCTTTGATTTTTAATTGGTTCACTCCAACAGGAGTTTTCACTTTGAAAGTTGGTAGACCTGTATCTTGACAGATTGGTGATACATTTACGTCTGCCATTGAAATATTATTGGTGATGGTTGAAAGAGACATAGCAGCACGAGTACCCGCACTTTCACTCGCTTTTGCGCGAGCAACCGCTCTACGTACATCCTTTGGAAGTCTTGTTGATGTCTCTACAATTAACTTGTACATACTTTGTTGTAGCTTATCCATCTGTATTCCCCTTTCCCTTATATCCCCATTTTTATACATGTTATTTATAATCCAATTTTCATTATACCCCTATCTATTTTTTTCGGGAAGGGATTTGCAAACGATTCCAGATTTTATCTTACGGGAATCGTTGCAACCTGAGGTTTTTCATTTATAAGGTTCACTCCTATCAAACCGAAGACTGAAAAAATCAAAGGAATGATAAAGCCATAATAATATCCAAAGGTAACGTGGTCTAACACACCACCGAAAATGGCCGGAAGCAATACGGCACTTAAAAACCCACCCGTGTTCGCAAATCCAGAAACCATACCTGATTCACTTGTCGGGAACGTTTGGCGAACGACGGCAAAGGTTAGAGAATTTGAACCGAACGAAAATCCGATAATAAAGAAAAGTGAAATGAGCAAGAATAATGGAGGTCCCTCTCTGAAAACAAGAAAAGTAGACCAACATAACACCGTTACAATATGAAAAATGATATAAGGTTGTTTGATTAACCCTAATCGACTTGAAATCCAGCCGATTAACGGTGCACCCATTAGCGCACCAATCAAACTAAACATAATAAGCTGGCTTGCTTCCAATCGTGTCAAGCCATACATATCCATTCCATAAGGTACTGCCCACGAACCTATAAAACCTAAATACCCTCCAACAAGCCCAAAATGACATAAGAACAATGCCCATGCCTGCCGATTGGTAAAAATTCGACGGAGTAAAACTGATGTTTTTTCACGCTGAACTTCTTTTTTCTCAATCATCGGGTGGCCCGGCTTTTTGACAAGTACAATGTAAAGAAAAATCCCACACAAGCAAAGTAGAATTCCCCCTGAAAGAAAAGCGCCTCGCCAACCTAGTAAAACAATTAATGCTGAAAAAGGGACAGTTGCCATTAAGAAACCAAGGCTACCAGTCATGCCTGCGACACCAATTAGCCGGGTAAATTCTCTTTCATTAAACCATCTGCTTAAAATCAGCACCAAGTTCACCCAAATGGTTGCATCCCCTATCCCAGTTAGAATTCTTGCAAAAAAGAGGATGACTTCGTGGGTTCCCAAGCTGTAAATGATGGTTCCAACGCCTGTAAGGATGGCACCTAGTATCAGAAAAAAGTTTGGTCCATATCGATCCGCCAAGATACCCATTGGCATTTGTAGACCTGTGTACACAAAAAATTGGATACTCGTGAGGAGTCCAATCGTGGTAGCTGTTACTTGAAAATCCGTCATCAGTTGGTCTGTAATCAATCCTGGTGCGGTTCGCTGACTTGACATGACCACATACGTAAACAAAACAGAAGCAAAAATAACCCATCTAAATTTACTAGTTTGTATGCCCAATGATATCTTCCCCTGTTTGCTTTTTACCTTATATATATGGGTTTTCATACCGGTAGTGCTCATACATAAACGAAAAAATCAATCATTACAATTTTTGATGCCAGCATGTATAATCAGAAAATGGGAGTTGAGATTAGTGAATAAAAAAGATATCGCAAACATCCGAAAGCAATTTAAGCTAAATAATCAATACTTAAACATCAAAGAGATTTTCAATGTATATGTTAAAAAAGAATCCAATGAGATTTATCATCATATTTGCCAGCCATTCGAGCTACTTGAGCAGGAAGCGCAAGAATTGTTTTTAGATAACTTTAAAAAGACATTAGCAGGTCAACTTGATACAAAGCTGTTTGAATTGAAGTTCCAACACGGTGTGGAGAATAGCACACGCGATCTTCTGTACGACGGACTACAAATGGAGGACACCGAAGAATGGTTGGAGCAAATGCTACAAATCGTGGAGAAAATGTACGCCCATAAGGTTTACGAGTTTGACACTGTAGTGACATTCATCCGTGCCGAATACCGTAAGCCAACTCGAAAACGTGACCCAGAATCTGAGGTTGGCGGCTCTGATGAGGTTTATTTTAGCCCGCTCATTCTTTGCAGTGTGAATAAAATGGACCAACCGAAAAAGTCATTGGTTTTTGACTATATTGAGAGAACATTTAAACCAAATACTGAGCTGGACCCAGTAATAAATCTGACTGCTCCGTTAACAGGTTTTCTTTTTCCAGCCTTTAACGACAATGCAGCCGACGTAAATCATATCCTTTATGCATCTGGAAAGGCGAATGAGCCTAGCTATACGTTTATTTCCGATGTGTTGAATTGTGAAGATATCATGACAGCGGAAGATGATAAAATTGGCTTTGAAATGATCTTGAAAAACGTCATTGGGGACAAGGTAGAATCTGAGGTTATTTCAAACGTGTATGAGGAAATTGACCGCTTCGTTCAAGAAAAAGAAGAAGAGGAACAGGAAGAAAGCGAACCACCGATGATCAACTACCAAGACGTGGAGCGCATCTTAAAGGTGAGCGGCGTAGAAAATGTGGACACCGTAAAGGTGGAACATGCTTTTAAAAGTGTAGTCGATGATGAGCGACATGAATTCAAAGCAGCGAATCTCGTTCCAAAATCAATCAAAATCAACACCAAAGTTGCTAAGCTCACACTTGGTCCAAAAGACCTCAAATACGTCAAATACATTATGTACCAAGGCAAGCGCTGCTTGCTATTGGAAATTGATGAAGACGTTGTTGTCGAAGGATTGACTTTAGAGACGAAGAACCAAGGGCACGAGGACGGTTCCATATAAACTAAGTAACAGTGGATTTTCTTAAATCCACTGTTTTTTTATGTACTGTTGCTGTTCGCTTGCGTTACCTTTCACTCCTTCTCGCTCGATGATCGGGTACAATTCACTCGCTTGCGTTACCCTTCGCTCCTTCTCACTCAACGATCGGGCACAATTCCACCGCTTGCGTTACCCTTCCCTCCTTCTCACTCCACCATCGGGTACGATTCACTCGCTTGCGTTACCCTTCGCCCCTTCTCACTCCACGATTGGGCACGATTCACTCGCTTGCGTTACCCTTTTCTCCTTCTAGCACGACGATAGGGCACGATTCACATCCTTGCGTTACCCTTCTCTCCTTCTCACTCGAAGATCGGGTACAATCCACATGCTTGCGTTACCCTTCTCTTCTTCTCACTCGAAGATCGGGTACGATCCACATGCTTGAGTTACCTTTCTCTCCTTCTCACTCAACAATCGGGCACGATCCACATCCTTGCGTTACCCTTCGCTCCTTCTCGCACGACAATCGGGCACGATTCACATCCTTACGTTACCCTTCCCTCCTTCTCACTCGACGATAGGGTACGTTTCACATCCTTACGTTACCTTTCGCTCCTTCTCGCACGACGATCGGGCTCGATCCACATCTTTGCGTTACCCTTCTCTCCTTCTCACTCAACGATCGGGCTCGATTCACATCCTTGCGTTACCCTTCTCTCCTTCTCACTCAACAATCGGGCACGATCCACATCCGTGCGTTACCCTTCGCTCCTTCTCGCACGACAATCGGGCACGATTCGAAGTTTTTTCGCTACCCTTCAGTCTACCGATTCAAAAACAAACAAACGCCCAGCACGAATGCTGAGCGTCCTTCAATCTTTTATTCTTTCCAATCCTTTTTAAATCGTTCGTATTTTCCTTCCAAGTCATCGAGCATCCCAATTAGACGGTCGATGTCTTCTAGATCAGTTGATTCAGGGTCCAATGAATCAATTACCTCTAAAAACATATTTAGTCGATTTTTTAAATAGGTTATTTGTAAGTCCTTATCTTGAATTGCGTTTCCCAAGTGACAACGTTCCTTTCATTTTCCGATATCTTAATATCTTAGTAAAAGATGTTTGCATTGACAACTATTATTCTTTTCAATACAATGCCTATGGCGATTTGTGTTTTAACAAATCTGTATAAAGGAGTTACATATGTCAAAATTACAATCTTCTATTCGAATTTCTCCCGCACATGACCCGTGGGAGGCTTATTTAGATGTTGAGCAGTATGGCTCAATGCAACTTACCAATATTGAATTTACAACGACCTATCTCTGTAACATGAGATGCGAGCATTGTGCAGTTGGCTACACATTACAACCAAAGGATCCAAATGCTTTACCCATCGATTTATTGTTAAAACGCCTAGATGAAATTCCGAAGCTTCGGTCCTTAAGTATCACAGGTGGCGAACCAATGCTGTCGACGAAGTCGGTTGCGAATTATGTGGTTCCTCTTCTTAAGTATGCCCATGAAAGAGGGGTTCGTACTCAAATCAATTCAAATCTCACACTGGATCTCGCGCGTTATGAAAAAATTGTTCCGTATTTAGATGTGCTACATATTTCTCATAACTGGGGAACGGTCGATGACTTTGTTGAAGGTGGATTTGCGATGATGGAGAAAAAGCCATCATTTGAACAACGCGAACGTTATTTTCAGCGCATGATTGAAAATAGTAAAGCTTTATCGAGAGCTGGAGTAATGGTTGCTGCAGAAACCATGTTAAATAAACGTACTCTTCCACATTTGGAAACCATTCATAAACAAATTGTAGAGGAAATGGAGTGCGGCCGACATGAGGTGCATCCTATGTACCCAAGCGATTTTGCAAGCAATCTAGAGGTGTTGTCACTTGAAGAAATTAGGAGCGCCATTTATCATCTCCTTGATATTCGCAATGAGGATGTGTGGATGTTGTTTGGCACCTTGCCATTTTATCCGTGCAGTCACAATGAGGATGATCTTACTTTACTAAAGAGACTTTATTCAAGTAAAAATGTAACAGTGCGTAATGACCCGGATGGTCGCTCTCGATTGAATGTGAATATTTTCAACGGGGATATTATCGTAACTGATTTCGGAGACACTCCGCCACTGGGTAATATCCAGACAACCTCGCTACAAGATGCATATGACAATTGGTCACAAACAAAAATTGCGAAGGAAATTAGTTGCCACTGCTCTGCAGTCAAATGCCTTGGACCAAATATTCTCGTGAAAAATGCGTATTACAAAGAGGATGACTTTACAAAACGGAGTACAAATCTATAAAAAATTCGGGCGCAGAGTGTCGCCCGAATTTTTTTATCCCGTATTAACGGGTTTATCTTGGGGTGTCTGATACGAGGAAACCGTAAGAAACGTGGTCTTGGACTGGAATCCATGCACCGATTCCTTGATGAGTTACATTTTTAACAACGATTGATTTTTTGCTTCCTTTTAGAACGAGATAAACCTCACCATATGTAACCTTCCCCTTTTCATTAACGGCTGGCGCATAGGCATATAAGTATCCTAGCTTTTTCGGGGGTACATTATAAATTTGATCTTTTTTCGTTCCTCCACCAATAATCGTTTTAAAGGAAAGTGGAAGCTTCGACTTTTTCGCAGCCTCAATCAGCATCATTTTCTTTACATCTTCAGCATCTTGAATCTCCGCTGTTAGTCCACCTTTGACAAACTTCTGCATTTCCTGTTTGTAGTGGATTTTATATGGAGTCTTTCCACCACGATTGTCATAATAATTCGTATTGATTTTTTCATATTCCCAATTCGTGCTTGTTTCAGACGATTCATAGTTCAGTGGCCATTGGCCTAAATAAATCGTTGCGCGATACCCAACCGCTAGGGGTGTCGTCTGAATTGCCGACTCATTTAAGATACGAATGAGATCTGGATTTTCGATTTCTACATCAGCACTCTTAATAAGCTCTTTTGTAAGCTTACTTGGTTGTAGGTATGGCAAATCCTGCGTTGGGTTCGGGTACGTATTATCTTGTGATATGTCTAAAACAGAACTAGGAATTTTGAATTTATCTGCTTTATTACCCTTTGACTTTTCGGTACCTTCCGCCATCGCTGTTCCTGCAACAAAACTAAACATAAAAATGGCGGCAACTATAAAATGAAAATATCGTTTCATAGATCGGTACTCCTTTCCTTGGCTTTGTGTTTAGTTTTTTCGAAGTATTTGCGGATTATCCATCCTTTTATTAGAAATTTCTCGGGCAAATAAGTATTACGAAAAATTGCATACAAAAAAGCCTTCCGGTTCACCCGGATGGCCTACTAACTAATCTTTGCTTTCAATCTATATATCAGACATATATTTGAATATATCGGACAAAGTTGATAAGATATCGGACATTGAGCACATTTTATCGGACATAAGTCAGATTATATCGGACTTAAACCCCAATATATCGGACATATCGAGGTTTGTTCCATTATAAGAGCCTTCCGTTTTTACCGGAAGGCCGACTAACTATTCTATGCTTTCAATCTGGATATCGGTCATAAATTTGAATATATCGGACATTGAGCACATTTTATCGGACATAAATCAGATTATACCGGACTTAAACCCCAATATATCGGACAAAACGAGGTTTGTTCCATTATAAAGGCCTTTCGGTTCACAGGAAGGCCAACTAACCATTCTTTGCTTTCAATCTGGATATCGGTCATAAATTTGAATATATCGGACAAAGTTGATAAGATATCGGACATTGAGCACTTTTTATCGGACATAAGTCAGATTATATCGGACTTAAACCCCAATATATCGGACAAATCGAGGTTTGCTCCATTATAAAGGCCTTTAGGTTCACCCGGAAGGCCTACTAACCATTCTTTGCTTTCAATCTAGATATCAGACATATATTTGAATATATCAGACATTGAGCACATTTTATCGGACATAAATCAAATTATTTCGGACATAAACCCCATTTTATCGGACAAATCGAGGTTTACTCCATTATAAAAGCCCTCCGGTTTACAGGAAGGCCCGACTAACTATTCCTTGCTTTCAATTTAGATATCGGACATATGTTTGAATATATCGGACACAGTTGATAAGATATCGGACTTTGAGCACATTTTATCGGACATAAATCAAATTATTTCGGACATAAACCCCATTTTATCGGACAAATCGAGGTTTACTCCATTATAAAAGCCCTCCGGTTTACAGGAAGGCCCGACTAACTATTCTTTGCTTCTATTTCGATATCGGACATATATTTGAATATATCGGACATTGAGCACATTTTATCGGACATAAATCAGATTATATCGGACTTAAACCCCAATATATCGGACAAAACGAGGTTTGTTCCAATATAAAAAGCCTTCCGGTTCACCCGGAAGGCAGACTAACTAATTTTCGGTTTTATCTTAGAACTGAAGCCCTTTTCCATCAACCTTTCACAATGAGGATAGAAGAATTGGATAATCGGTCCAATTCCGAAAGTAACAACCAAAGTTCCAATGCCAATTGGTCCTCCAAATAAAAGGGCCAATACCAAACCTGTTGCCTCACCAATTGTTTTTGAAATCCCAAATCTTAACTTAAATCGCTTGCTGATCGCGAGCATCAGATTATCGAGCGGTGAGAGTGGAAACTTAGCTTGCAGGTAGATTGCAATCCCAAGTGATGCGATTACTAACCCTCCTAGCAAAACAATGGCCTTCACTACAAATCCTTCTAAATTCATTTCATCTAGTGCAATTAATAACCAAAAATCTATAAAAAAGCCAATTAAAATGATAGTTCCAATTGATAAGTACGCTGGCCGTTCCTTAAGTAAAAATGCATTTAAAAGCATGACAAAAATACCAACAATCATAACCCAATTTCCTACAGTAAGGCCGATTGTCTCTGAAAGTCCAACATTGAGTGCGTCCCATGCGCCAGCCCCAATATCTGCAATGATCATTAAACTGATTCCCAATGCTAAAACAAATAACCCAACGCAAAAAAATAAGATTCGCCGTGTGATCATAAACGAGCTCCCTAAAGGTTAAATTTTTTCAAAAAAAGTTCAAACATTGGATTTTATTATAATCAACTTAAAAAAATTAATCGATATTTTTTCATTTTTTTAAAATTAAATTGAATATTTTTAATGTTGCGTAAATATTATTAAGTATACCTTAAATGAAGGAGGGATAAGGAGACCATACCTTAATGGAGGGGGTATGCTATCGAGTTGCCGGACGATGAGAACACCATTGAAAAAAGTTAAGTTATCCCTTAAAAAGTACTTAGAAGATTAAAACAAAACCAAACGACTCTGTGTGGAGGTTCTACACAGAGTCGTTTTTTTCTTATAATAAATAAAATCCAATTCCCATGATGGCGTATGCAGCTAATAGAGTGCCACCTTCGAACCAGTTCGTTTCACCATCATTTGTTAGTGCAATAGTTAAGAATACCGCTGTTATCATAGAAATAAGTTCTGGCATAGAGAAAACAAGCGACATTTGTGTGTCTAGGAATAAAGAAATCAATACCAGTAACGGCGCAACAAACATCGCTACCTGTAACGTTGAACCAATTGCTATCTCAATGGCAACATTCATTTTATTTTTATAAGCCATCATAACGGCTGATGCATGCTCAGCAGCATTTCCGACAATTGCCACAATAATAATTCCGATAAATATTTCACTCCAACCGAACGCTTCCGCCACGACATCAAAGGTATGAACGAGGTTTTCAGACACATACCCTACCGCAATCGTTGACAGCGCCAAGATAATTAATGCCTTCCATTTCCCCCACTCAGGTTCTTCATGCTCTTCATTTTCTTTTTCTACCTGTTCGGAATCTTCCTGATAAATGCCTCGATGTGAAACAAGCTTAAAGAAAAGACCAGCTAAGTATAACATGATTAAAATGATTGAAATTCCAACGCTTAGTGTAAATGTATCACTATCATTCATGTCCATTGAAAAAACTTCTGGAATAACAAAAGCAAGTATGACAGAAAAAATTAATAGACCTGAATTGTGTCGCGCATCATGTACACTAAATTTCTGCCTTTTAAACTTAATACCTCCCACTAAAAAGGAAAGACCGCCTACTAGTAATAGGTTACCAAGCACTGAACCAGTTAGTGATGCAAGCACAACTGTGACAAGCCCCGCTTTTAAAGCAAAGATAGAAATAATAAGTTCAACGGCATTTCCAAAAGTTGCGTTTAACAAACCACCAATTCTTGGACCAGCAATAATGGCAAGGCTTTCCGTCGCTCTTCCCATAAATCCAGCCAAAGCGATAATGGTTAAACAGTACACAATAAACATGATAACAGCTGGCCAATGCAGCAGGCCTCCAATGATAGATAAAGGTACACCGATAATCACCATAATCAAGAAGATTCGATTCATAGGAACACTACCCTTCTTTTAACTTAGCGAAACGAAAATGTAAAAAACTACGCCCATAATTAGCGTAGTTTTTATCTTTAAAAATTATGTTCTATTTAAGTATTTTTATGCATCCACAATCTCAAATGTTTCAATAATGTCGATGCTTCCCTCTACGGATTGGGCGATCGGACAATTTCGATGAGCAACTTCAATCGAACGCTGGATTTTTTGTTCGGCTAAATCTTTTCCTTTTATCACATAGTGAATGTAAACTTTCTCGACCCGGTTCGCATGAGCCTCATTGCGCTCCACTTCAGTTTTAATGGTGATATCCTCTACCTGCATTCTCTTTTTTTCAAGGACCTTGCGAAGTGTTCCCCCACTACAAACTGCGATAGACGAAACGAGAAGCTGATATGGTCGAAACCCATATGTTTCGTCTCCTGCAACTTGTAACTTACCAAATTCAACATCTGTGTAAAAGCCGACTTCTTGCATCTTAAAAATCATGAAAAATGCCCCCTGTCTTTGTCTGATATCTTAAGTTTACTCAAATTCTCCAAAGAATGAAAAGAAAAGAGAATCATTCTTTTCCATTTCCAACCCCTGATTAATTTTGTATCATTAGATTGTGAAATGAAACTGGGGGAAATACAACATGAGATTACGGTTTTGGATATTAGTTAGTATTGTTGCAGTTTCTGGGTTTAGCCAGGGTATGCTGCTTCCTTTAATTGCGGTTATTTTTGAGAATAAGGGAATGTCATCTACCTTAAATGGATTAAACGCAACTGCATTATATATAGGTATATTACTTGTTTCGCCATTTATGGAATATCCGTTAAGGAAATATGGCTACAAACCTGTCATTCTATTTGGAGGATTGCTCGTTGTCGTGTCACTTGCCATGTTCCCATTATGGAAATCATTTTGGTTCTGGTTTGTACTAAGACTCTTTATCGGAATTGGGGATCACTCCTTGCATTTTGGAACACAAACATGGATTACATCATTTTCTCCTGAAAATAAGCGTGGAAGAAACATTTCCTTATACGGATTATTCTTTGGGCTTGGCTTTGCAACTGGTCCGTTAATGACACCTTTGGTTAATATTAATGAAACCCTGCCATTTATTCTATCTTCTGTCCTTTGTTTAATTGGTTGGTTCTTTTTATTTCTACTAAATAATGAGTTTCCGGAACAGGATTTAGGGGTGAATTCATTTAGAGAGACATTCAATCGTTTTTCAAAAGCCTGGAAGTATGCATGGGTTGCCTTTCTACCGCCATTGGCTTATGGCTTTCTTGAGTCCTCTCTTAACGGAAGCTTCCCGGTTTATGGATTACGTATTGATTTAAATGTGGGATTTGTTTCAATTCTACTAACTTCATTTGCGCTCGGTAGTATCATTACCCAGCTTCCATTGGGAATTCTAAGTGATAAGTTTGGCCGAAGGAATATTTTAATTATTGTACTGTTTTTAGGATTTTTAAGTTTTACCATTGCAAGCTTCCTTGAGCACTCTCATGTCGGACTTTGGCTCTGCATTACGTTTGCAGGAATGGCAGTTGGATCAACGTTCTCACTTGGAATCTCTTATATGACAGACTTAATGCCAAAGAATTTGTTGCCGACCGGAAACCTTCTATGTGGCGTTTTCTTTAGCATCGGAAGCCTTGTTGGACCGTTTGTTGGTGGACTGTTTATCCAATTCTTTGAAAGTATCAGCTTTTTCAATGTCATAGGTACGATTCTGTTTTTAATATTTATTATTCTCTCTGTCTTTGGTACGAGGACGGCAACCAAAACTGTTGAAAATTGACTTCCTTATATAGGGAGTCTTTTTTATTATCTAGCTCCAAGTGCCATTGGATCGAGGTCATTGGCCAATCGTAAGGCACCTTGAGCTATTATTGTTTTTCTATGATTTTCTGCCTATTTTTCAGAATCTTATTGACGCTTTTTGAGAATCTGTTATATAATACATTATAAATTAATATACTGTTCTAACACAGGTGTATTGAACGAAAATTAATTTAAGGGGATGATTGTAATGAGTAGGCAAGAGCGCAAAAACATGATGGAGTTTATTGAGAAAGTTAGGGGAATTACTAAAACGGAGCTTATGTATATGACCGATGCAGATATTGAGCATATCTATAACACCACCTATTTTCACTATGAGGAAATCGCAGAATAATAAAGTAGAACAACTCGTCATTCGTTGGCGAGTTGTTTTTTTATGAACATGTAAGCTTATTTAAAATTATTATAAAAAACACTTTTAAAAATTGGGTATTATGTTATAATTAATAATAATTATAAAGTAAAAATCAATTAAATTAGTAACTGCTATCGAAAAGATTGCAGTTTTCTTGTTTAAATGGCCAATTGATTGTGATTCCCTTTCTCAATTAGCATTGTCAAGTTGATTTTTATTCTCAATTAGATATGTATAATTGATTGTTTTTCTCAATTAGAAAATGGAGGCGAACGAAATGAGTACAGAAGTAAAGACTGCGCCAAGACGACAGCAAGTATATAAAACAGATAATGAATCTTTTCCGCTCCTTGAAAAAGTAAAGCAGCACGGTGAATTAATAGCAGCGCTAACGAGTGGTGTTTTAATTGCGATTGCCTGGACATTAGGGCATTTCGAACACAACACCACCTCCATTGTTATGTATCTTCTCGCGTTTGTAATAGGTGGTTATGCAAAAGCAAAGGAAGGTATCACTGATACGATTGCGGAAAAAGAATTAAATGTAGAAATGTTAATGATTTTTGCAGCCATAGGCTCTGCAATCATCGGATACTGGAATGAGGGTGCGATTTTAATCTTTATTTTCGCATTAAGTGGTGCTCTTGAAACCTATACAATGAATAAAAGTCATAAGGAAATCTCTTCACTTATGGGCCTTCAGCCTGAAGAAGCGACACTTGTTGTAAATGGCCTTGAGAGAATCGTACATGTTTCTTCTCTACAAATTGGCGATGCGATTTTAGTCAAACCAGGTGAGCGCATTCCAGCTGACGGTAAGCTTTTAAAAGGCGACACAAACGTGGACCAGGCGGCCATTACAGGTGAGTCAATTCCTGTACGCAAATCCCTTGGTGACGATGTATTTGCGGGGACAGTTAATCTTCGTGGGTCCATCACTGTTGAAGTGACAAAGCCGAATGAAGATTCATTGTTCCAAAAAATTATTAAGCTGGTCCAATCCGCTCAAAGTGAAAAGTCCCCTTCCCAGCAATTTATTGAAAAATTTGAAGGTACGTACGTCAAATTTGTTTTAATTGCGGTAGGTTTAATGATGTTTCTTCCACACTTTGTATTAGGTTGGACATGGAACGAGACCTTCTACCGAGCAATGATTTTATTAGTAGTTGCATCCCCATGCGCTCTGGTTGCCTCCATTATGCCAGCAACATTATCGGCGATTTCTAATGGAGCAAGACGCGGGATCCTGTTTAAAGGTGGGGTTCACCTTGAGCAGTTAGGTAATCTAAAAGCTATTGCATTTGATAAAACAGGGACTCTGACAAAAGGAAAACCTGTCGTAACCGATGTAATTGTATCTGATTCAATTGATCATAACGAATTTTTACAAATTGTATCTTCAATTGAAAATCAATCTACACATCCATTAGCACAATCGATTGTGAATCATGCTAAGACAAATGGTCAGAAGCTTATCTCGATAGATGGCATTGAGGATATGCCTGGATATGGAGTTAAAGCAATTGTCGGTGAGACACAGTGGTTAATTGGTAAAGCTGATCTTGTTGGAAAAGAAGCTGTAGCTACTTTTAAAAATGGTATCGCGAAACAACTGGCTTCTGAAGGTAAAACGATTGTTTATGTAAAATCAGGTGAAGATATTGCTGGTATTCTCGCACTTAAAGACGTTGTCCGCGATGATACAGTTTCAGCTATTTCTGACATAAAAGACCTTGGGATTTATACCGTTATGCTTACTGGAGACGGCGAAAAAACAGCTGAAGCCATTGCGGCTGAAAGTCATGTTGACCAACATATTGCAGAATGTTTGCCAGAAACAAAGGTGAACCACATTAAAGGCCTTATTTCTAATTATGAGACTGTTGCGATGGTTGGAGATGGAATCAATGATGCACCTGCTTTGGCAACTGCGAATGTTGGAATTGCAATGGGTCAAGGAACGGATGTTGCGCTTGAAACTGCTGATGTCGTGCTGATGAAAAATGATCTTCCGCGAATTGCTGAAGCCGTAAAGCTTTCAAAACGCATGAACCGTATTATCAAACAAAATATTATTTTTTCTATCAGTGTGATTATGCTGTTAATCCTGTCAAACTTCTTTCAAATCATTGACCTCCCATTTGGCGTCATTGGCCATGAAGGAAGCACCATTCTCGTTATTTTAAACGGACTACGCTTATTGAAGTCATAAAATAAGGACTTGACCCCATCGGTCAAGTCCTCTTTTTTAGTGATAGCCGTTGCTGCCGTTTGCAGAACTGCTAGTTTTTTGTTTTGGGCTATTTTTCTTTCCCTTTTGCTTTGTTCCACCGTCTTTTTTAGACATAATAAAGGCCTCCCTTGTACTGTACTTACACCTCTATTATCTCTCGCTACCTCACATTCCATGAAGGTAACTTACGGAAAATTAACGGCCATCCCTAATTCGATGGCAATTCAAAATGGCATTGATTTCTCCTCCGATGATGATGATCATTGCTGATAGATAGAACCAAATCATCAGTACAATGATGGCACCTAGACTGCCATAGGTCGTGGAATAATGGCCAAAGCTGTTCACATAATAGGAAAACGCCAGGGAAACGAACATCCAACCGAAAGTCGCAAAAAAGGAGCCTGATATTATTTCTTTGATTTTTAATGGACGGTTTGGCGCCACCCAGTACAAAAACGTAAATACAAGAAACAGGATAGCTGCACTCACAATCCAACGAATTCCATTCCACACATCTAGAAATTCATCAGACAAGCCAAAAGACGAAAACATAAAAATCCCAATTTGTTTTCCGAAGACGGGTAATAATAAAGCGACTATAATAACAAATATCATCCCAAATGTGAGAAGTATTGAAATCCCACGAGTGATAAAGAAGTTCCGGGTTTCTTTTACATCATATGCTTTATTGAACGACCTAACGACCGCGTTGATTCCATTGGATGATGACCACAAGGTACCAATGATCCCTATTGATAATAGCCCGCCTTTATTTGAATTAACTATAACGTTTAAGTTTTCTTCAATCATATCAACTGTGCCTTCAGGTGCATATTGTCTGACAAACGCCAACACATCTATTTGGGATATTGGCAGGTATCCAATAAGTGTCACGAGAAAGATTAAAAATGGGAATAAAGAAAGCAAGAAAAAATAGGCTAATTCTGCAGACATACTCCCTACTTCATCTTCCTTATATCGCAAAATTAATTCCTTAATAAACCGCAAATCTAAGGTTCGAACTTCGGTCATTTCTTCACCTCTCTATATTATCGTCCCTCATACCTTCCGTTTTATTAGCAATTACATCCTTTGTTTCTTTTACAACTTCGACAATTTCTGGTGTTGTTTCAACGATTTCATTTACTTTTGAGGTTACGATACGAACATCCTCTGCAACCTGCTCCACTGTTGTACGAACGGAATTGAACTGTTCCTTAACAAGATCTGTATATCGTTGTGGATTTTTCATCACTTCAACTGCCTTTTTACTCACTCTTTTACTAGTATGTAAAAATTGCTCTCTTGTTTCCTTATCAAGTAAAGAAATTGCTGCACCAATGGCAGCACCTATGACCATGCCTTCCACCATTTTATTACGTTTCGCCATTCGTATTACTCCTTTCCAACTAGGTTTTCCTTTTTGATGACCTCTAACAATCGTTTACAACCGTTGGTCACAAGCTCGTACACCTCATCAAAATTCCCAGTGTAGTACGGGTCAGGTACATCTGCAACCTTACTATCATCAACAAAATCAAGTAGCCGTTGAATCCGACCTGTTTTTTCGCCAGTTATCATTTTTTGAAGGTTTCCTAAGTTATCTGAGTCCATTGCAATAATATAATCAAATTGACCGAGATCCTCCGGCATCACTTGACGTGCCTTAATCCCTTCAAATGAGATATTATATTTTGTTAAAATGGTTTGAGTGCCTTTATGTGGCGGATGTCCAATATGCCAGTCCCCAGTACCCGCTGAATCTACTTGGATTCGATCCGCGAGCCCTTCTTTTTGTACTAAATCACGAAAAATAGCCTCTGCCATAGGTGATCTACAGATATTCCCTAAGCATACGAATAATACCTTTATCATTTTTGTCCATTCTCCTTCATGTCATATTTTTCCGTACCTCGCCATATTAAATAATAGCAGAAACGTGTTACAATAAGAATACACTGAAAATTGAAAGGATGAAAACATGGATCTCTCACAAAAGTCGGTCGAAAACGTAGAGTTTATGATAGAAAAAATCAAAGAAAAACTTAAAGTTCTTAACCTTGGTGCCATTAAGCCTTCCCATTTCGATGAAGAAATGTACGAAGAATTAAAAGACATTTACGACCTTACCATGAAAAAGAACTCATTTAGCCCTAACGAAATGCAGGCACTTGTTGAAGAACTCGGAAGTTTGCGCAAAAACAAATAATACATAGAACCATATATGACTATCTGGACATTTTTGTTTGGATAGTTTTTTTGAGGGAAAATGAGGGATAAAATGTTAATAAAATCATTGAAATACCGTGATATTGAAACGGAAAGGTTATACCTAAAAGTGCTCACATTGGAGCATACCGAAGAGGTTTTTCAGCTATTTTCCGATGAGGACATTACACGTTATATGGATATCGAACCATGCAAAAGTCTTACTGAAGCGGAAGAAATTATTACTTATCATTTAGAAGATACCGGTTGCCGTTGGGGAATATTCACAAAAGAAAAAGAGGAGTTTATTGGTACCTGTGGTTTCCACTATATTAGAAATCATAATGAATTTATTGGTGAGGTTGGATTTGATCTATCCAAAGGGCATTGGGGAAATGGGTTCATGTCTGAAGCTATGAAATTATTATTGGAATATGGATTTAATGCAATGTCCCTTGAAACCATAGACGCAACCGTAGACCCACGTAATGAAAAATCAATTGCCCTAATAAATCGCCTAGGTTTTAAAAGAGACGCCGTCCTAAGAGAAAACCTAATTTATTTTTACCTTACAAAAGGAGATTGGACCCAAAACCAAAATAACCCTTATTAAAATCCGCTTATGGCGGTTTTTTTATTGTGGCGCTACATAATTTATAAGATTATGTCAATAACTTTTCCCCCTTGCATATATCTATAAAAAGGGCATTGTAACTTTGGGACAATGGACCTGTCCCTGTGTCCCATCTAAAGGGGGGAATACATTTGCTAGGACTTTGGCTAACGCTCATTGGCATGTCTGTGTTGTATTTTATCTCCGCTGGATTCTGGTTTTACTTTGTCGCCACTTCGATGGATAACGATGATTCAAAAAGAATCGACCCTCTACCGAATGAAAAAGAATAACGTTTATGAAAATGAGCCACACCCTAAGGTATGGCTCATTGTTTATTTTATCAAATGGTAGACAACGGATTCGTATGGACGTAATTTGATTCCTTTTGAAATATCTATTTGCGAATTCTCATAGTTGGAAACGAGTAAGTCACTTGTATACTCACTTACATTTAATCCTGCAGGAATTTCAAATGTTGTTTCTCTTCCATAGAAATTGTTTACAACTAGAAGCTTCTCATTCTCACCATTACGAACATACGCAAAGATTTCAGGATGGTCCTCATGCAATAATTCATAATCTCCATACGTAATAATGTCATAATCCTTACGGAGCCTTATCAATTTTTGATAATGATAGAAGACTGAGTTTTTATCCTCTAACGCATTTTGCGCATTGATTGTTTTGTAATTTGAAGCAACATTAATCCATGGCGTTCCGCTTGTGAATCCAGCATGTTCACTTGCATCCCACTGCACAGGTGTCCGAGAATTATCACGAGATTTATGTTTAAGAATCTCGATAATTTCGTCGTTGCTCATTCCTTGTTCTTTTTTAATATTGTAGATATTGATGGACTCAACATCACGATACTCAGAGATGTCATTGAACTTCGGATTGGTCATTCCAAACTCTTCACCTTGGTAAATATAAGGCGTACCTTGCATTATATGAATGGTAGTTGCAAGCATTTTTGCGGATTCCGTTAAATACTCACCATCGTTCCCATATCTTGAAACAATCCGTGGTTGGTCATGGTTGCACCAGAACAGTGCATTCCAACCTCCACCCTTATGCATTTCAACCTGCCACGTTGAAAGGATTCTCTTTAAGGCTTGGAAATCAAAGTCGGCAACTGTCCACTTATCACCGTTCGGATAATCCACCTTTAAATGATGAAAATTAAAGGTCATGCTCAATTCTTCACGGTCAGGATTTGAATATTTAATACAATCTTCAATGGTTGTTGAGGACATTTCCCCAACAGTCATACTATCGTATTTCGAAAAAACATTCTGATTCATTTCGTGCATGAACTCATGGACGCGCGGCCCATCTGTATAAAACTTCCGGCCGTCACCTGGAGGGACAGATCCGTCATCATCCGGGAAACTCTGGTCTTTTGAGATAAGATTGATTACATCTAGACGGAAACCATCTACCCCTTTTTCAAACCAAAAAGTCATCATGTCATATACTTTTTGACGAACCTCTTCATTTTCCCAATTAAGATCCGCTTGGGTTACGTCAAAAAGGTGGAGATAGTACTGACCTGTTGTTTCATCATACTTCCAGGCATTCCCCCCGAACTTTGATTCCCAATTCGTTGGCTCACGACCATCTTTAGGGTCTTTCCAAATATAATAGTCGCGATACGGGTTGTCCTTTGACTGTCTGGACTGCTTGAACCATTCGTTTTCAGTCGAGGTATGATTCACAACGATGTCCATGATGATTTTAATACCGCGTGAATGAGCTTCCTCTAGCAAGCGGTCAAAATCCTCCATCGTACCGTATTCTTCTTGAATCGCAAAATAATCGCTAATATCGTACCCGTTATCCCGCTGTGGAGATTTGTAAATCGGCGTTAGCCAAACGACGTCCACACCAAGGTTTTTCAGGTAATCAAGCTTTTCAATGATCCCTTGTAGGTCACCGACACCGTTTCCAGTTGTATCTTTAAAACTCTTTGGATAAATTTGATAAACCACAGACTTCTTCCACCAAGGCTGCTTCAATTGCTACACCACCATATAAGTAATTCATGTTTGTAGTATTTCATAAAGGAAACAAACTTATTTGTAGTTGTAGTTTAACTTGTATATACAAGTTAGTCAAATAATTGCTATTATTGATTTGGTGGAAGGTAGCAACCTGATATGGTGGATTTAATTACTGATACAGGTGCTATTTCAAAATAGTGCCACTATCGCAGAAATACTACCGCTATTTCAAAAATACTGCCACTAACTCTGAATTACTGCTGCTATTTCAAAAATACTGCCACTAACCCTTTTGGGCCTCGTCCATTGCATGTACCAATACTTCCTTTAGCACGACCGCTTGGTTATGTACTTCATCCTTTGCACCATACAAAAGAGTAACTTTTTCTTCCTTCGCCATCTCAAGCAACTGATTTAGCGCCATTTCTTTCTCCTCAGTCTGTTGCAGTTCTTTTATGTAATGTTCCTTAAATTCTTCAAATCTTTCGGGTTTGTGGTTGAATTCTTTGCGAAGCTCGGTGCTAGGAGCGATTTCTTTCATCCACAAATCGAGTTGTGCTTTGTCCTTTGAAATGCCCCGTGGCCAAATACGGTCAACTAGGATCCGTTTTCCGTCTTCTTTACTAGCTGGTTCATAAATACGTTTTAACACTACATTTTCACTCATAACTCTCTTTCCCTCCTATAAAAAAAGGTCAAAACGCAATGTTTTGACCCCTTAAACCATTATTTAAATTTATTATGCAATTTCATTTGGTAGTCTTTAAAAACGGCTGAATGCGAAGTCTTTCTATTTTTTAGAATTTGGTTTAAGCGAAATTGTTTTTCATTTAGCTTTTTCTGGTAGATTTGTCGCTGAACTTCATCCTCACAGTTATCAATGAGGTTCTCAATTGTAAGGAGTTCTTTTTTAATTTCGGTTTCTTCATTAATGAACCCTGAGTTTTTCATGACTCGATAAGCCATTCGAAGGTCCTCAGGAATTGCAGAATCATCATCAAGCTTGAGAGGTTTCCCATATCCAGGTAAGTTATCAAACTCCCCTTCTTTATAGGCCTTACGAATTTTATCCTCTGACACTATACTTGAAAAATCCATTGTTTTCGCCCTCCTTTTTGGAGTGTTACATCTAATACTATTTTACGTGTTTTTTGAACATTTTGCCATTCTCCTCATATATTTCTCCTATATTTCAATTTTTACAATCTGACAACAACCCCCAAAAATCGACATTTTTTTGTGAATCATTATAGAGTGAGTGGGTTGAAATGACTACTTTTATAAATACAATGTGGACTTAAAGTGTTTCGGAAAACCATTTTTAGTCTATTAGAAATATAACCCCAAACTTTATAAAGGATGGAGATAAACAATGTTTTCAAACGTGGAAATCGGAATTGATTTAGGAACTGCAAATATTCTTGTATATACGAAAAATAAAGGAATCATCGTTAATGAGCCATCAGTAGTGGCGGTTGACACCGAAAGTAACAGAGTCATTGCCGTTGGGGCAGAAGCGAAAAGGATGATTGGTAAGACACCTGAAAAAATCGTAGCCATTCGCCCTTTGCGTAAGGGTGTAATTGCTGACTTCAATATGACTGCGGACATGCTTCGTCATGTCATGAAAAAAGTGAGTCAAAAGACAGGTTACTCGCTACGTAAACCGAATGTTGTCGTTTGTACACCTTCTGGGTCTACATCTGTCGAGCGACGTGCGATCCAAGACGCAGTTAGACAATGTGGTGCCAAACAAGTTTATTTAATTGAAGAACCAGTTGCAGCAGCCGTTGGGTCGGATTTACCAGTTGATGAACCGGTCGCAAACGTAATCGTAGATATCGGTGGAGGCAATACAGAGGTCGCCATTATTTCATTTGGTGGTGTTGTTACGTGCAACTCTGTTAGAATTGGCGGAGACCAGTTTGATGAAGATATTATCCAATACGTACGAAAAAGATACAATGTCCTTATCGGAGAGCATACTGCTGAGCAGGTTAAATTCGAAATCGGCTATGCACTTGTTGAACACGAAGCAAAAACAATGGATATTCGTGGACGTGACCTTGTCACTGGCCTTCCTAAAACCATTACATTGCGTTCAACCGAAATTCAAGAAACACTAAAAGAATCACTACTTCATATTTTAGAAGCAATCCGCGCAACCCTAGAGGATTGCCCACCAGAATTAAGTGGTGATATCGTGGATCGTGGGGTTATTTTAACAGGGGGCGGCGCGTTATTAAATGGCATGCAGGATTGGCTCAGCCAAGAAATTGTTGTCCCGGTACACCTTGCACCAAATCCACTCGAATCAGTTGCAATCGGAACAGGTCGCTCGTTAAGCATCATCACAAAGCTTCATAAAATTGCAAAATAATTAATCTTGCCCCATAAAAGACATTATGGGGTTTTTTCAATTAGCCTCTGGTATTGTCATATGTAAAAGAAAAAGGCCGAATCTCTAAACGATTCGGCCTTTACTACTACTTTTTATTATGCTGTTTTTGAAGCTGCTTTTTGAATCTCTTTTTTGGCAGCAATCTTTTTGTTTTTCAAGTATCCTAGTCCTAATACTAGAACGGTTAATACTGCTGCGATTAAGTATGAAACTGGACCATGTTCGATGTGAAGGAAGTTAGTAAATCCCTTGTCCTTCATCACCATTTCACCTGCTGTCCATGCAAGAATACCTGCACCGACGTATGAAATCCAAGCATATTTGTCCATTGCTTTTACGATGAACTTAGAACCAAAGATCATAATAGGAATACTAATGAAAACACCTAGTGCAATCATACCAATGTGACCGTTGGCAGCACCCGCAACTGCAACTACATTATCAAGACTCATTACAGCATCTGCCATGATAATCGTACCAATGGCTGCCATAATGCCATTTGTAGACTTCACATGTGCTTCTCCTTCTTCTTCAACTAAAACCTTATAGGCAATGAAAAGGAGTAATATTCCACCAATCACATTCACATAAGGAATTTTTAGCAAGTAAACAATGATGGCCGCAAATAAAATACGTAGAATAACCGCTCCTGCCGTTCCCCAAAAGATAGCTTTGTTTTGTTGGTCTTTTGGAAGGTTTCTGGTAGCCATTGCAATTACTACAGCATTGTCTCCAGATAATATAATATCAATAGCGATAATTTTTAATAGAGCAATTGTCGCTCCAGAAGAGATAGCTAGTCCAAGAATCGTCAGCATATCCATAGGGTAATTCCCCCTCAATATAATATGGTAAAATAGCAAAATTATAAATTACATATTCTAGCATACTCCTATTTTTTGTCACATTCAATATATCAGGGACAAAATCTTTCTTGCAAAACCACCAGAATTATCCACAACAATGATGCTTATACTACATATGAAAATCTATTGACATAACACCTTTTGGTTTCATATAATCATAATACGAAACCAAATGGTTTTATATAATCGTAAAGGAGATTTTATTATGGCAAAAACACCTGATATAAAACAAACTGTTTTAATTGAAGCACCTATTGAAAAAGTATGGGACCTTGTATCGAACGGGGAAGGAATTGGGACTTGGTTCATGCCCAATGATTTAGTAGCGGAGGAAGGCCATGAATTTCATATCCAATCTCCTTTCGGACCCTCTCCATGTAAAGTGTTAAAAGTAGAGGCGCCACATCTTCTTACTTTTGCCTGGGACACGGAAGGTTGGGTTGTGGAGTTTCTATTAAAAGAAGTCGATGGAAAAACTGAGTTCACTCTCATTCATGGTGGTTGGAAAGATTCTGAAGAAACCATTGGTAAAGCAAATCGTAAAGCTTCAGAAATCCGCGAAACAATGAATGGCGGTTGGGCAGGTATTGTACAAAAACTTCGTCAGGTGGCGACTAATTAGTGGCAGAGACGGCCCAGAAATATGATGTTTTTCAAGCGATTGCTGATCCAACACGAAGAGAGGTGCTCCGTTTACTTTCAAATCAGGAACTCCCTATTTCAGAGATCACTAGTCACTTTTCGATGAGCCGGACAGCCGTAGCAAAGCATCTTCACATTCTTGCCGAGGCCAATTTAGTGAGCGGCAAAAAAATTGGTAGAGAAAAACGCTATCGCCTCCAGCCCGAATCGTTATCAGAGCTGCACGAGTGGCTAAGTTATTTCGACCAGTTCTGGAATAATAAGCTATCGGTGTTAAAGTATATCGCGGAGAAAAGTCCAGATGCTGATAGTGGATTAAAAGTTGTAAAGCCATCGGATTCGGATGACTAAGTTCATTATGTGTCTTGTGTTAAGGTCTTCATCGTTTGATGAAGACCTTAACTTTTAAAAAGAGCACACCTAACGAGCTACGTCATTGCAATGAAGGATTTTGTGCATGAGATCTGTTGATGCTCGGGACTTCAACAGCACCATGAAGGACTCTACGCGCGGATTCTCCCTGCGCTCGGGACTTCATCGACGCCATGAAGGACTTTGCACGCGGACCCTGCCTGTGGTCGGGACTTCATCAGCATCATGAAGGACTTTGCACGACAGCTCCAGTCGCGTTCGGGACTTCATTCACACGAGCGGCTCAGCTTGAGCTCAAATCTTGCATCCCACCAATGCCCCTCACTCGCCCAACAGCTCAAAATAAAAAGTCTTCATCCCAGATGAAGACCTGCAGATATTAACGGCAATGTAATTTCTATGGTTGTGCCTTTGTTTTCCTCGCTATCGATTGTTAGTTGGCCGCCGTGCTCTTGAATAATGGTTTGGCAGATCATTAAACCAAGGCCTGTGCCTTTTTCTTTAGTTGTGAAAAACGCCTTGCCGATTTTCTCCAATTTGTCCTTTGGGATCCCACACCCATCGTCAGCAAAGCGAAGTATCGCATTATTCCCTTTTGGATATAACGTAATATCGATGATTCCTCCATCATCGATTGCCTCGATACTATTTTTCAAAATATTAATAAAGACTTGCTTCAGTTTATTTTCTTCACAATTGATGAACGCATTTTTTATTTCATCATCATAGGCTGTTTTGATTCGGATATTATGCAGAATTGCCTGTGTATCTAAGAGAAACACCACTTCATTCAAAATCGTTGTGAGCTTTGCTTTCTTAAGCTCAAGTTTTTTGGGCTTAGCGAGTAATAGCATTTCACCAACAATAGTGTTAATCCGGTCTATTTCGGATACCATGATTTCGGAGTAACCATTAATCATTTTTGTAGCTTTTTCATCCTGTAAAAGTTGTGCAAACCCCTTTAAACTTGTAAGTGGATTTCGAATCTCGTGGGCTATCCCTGCTGCCATTTCACCAATCATCGAAAGTTTATCCGTTTGTTGAAGAAGCTCTTGGCTCTTCTTCACTTCCGTAACATCTCGGATGACTATATATTGACAACTATCACCTTTGTAGGTAATCGGCATTACTTTTAACTCTACAAAAATTTCGCCTAATACCGGATGGTCAATTGTTCCTTCTGTTATCTTTTTAAATTTATGTCCTTTTTCTACTTTTCTCGTTGTCTCATTAGCTTCATATTGGACAAAATCATACAGCGGATGTCCGATGACTGAATGATTGTCTGAAGCACCGATAAGAAATTTCCCCATGTCATTTATATAGAAAATTTTCTCTTCACGCATCAGAACAATTGCATATGGAGCATTTTCCACCAAAAAGCGGAACTCTCGATTTTTACGCGATTCAAAAATAGAAAATAGTGATGCAATTAATACGATTAGGAAGAGATACACTTCCCACCGATTCATAAAACCAACAAAAATGAATTGACCCAATACCAAAATCACTGAACACAGAAATATCGCAAAATTTAATGCCTTCCATCTTCTCTTTCCCATTTTCTCCCCAACCTTTTCTCTATTTTATTAAAAAAAGAAGGCTCCTTTCTAACAGATTGTTGTTTTTAATTGTAGGGTGATTTCCGCTCCTGGTACTCGCTTTCCGCGGGCGATCCGCAAGCCTCCTCGCTTCACTGCGGGGTCTCGCCTGGCTCGCTATTCCCGCAGGACGTTGAATTGCTTCCTTGAAACTACACCGCACGAAGAAAATGCCAGCATTTTCGAGGATCTCGTACCATCCACTGAAATCACTGAATGGACAATAATATATCCCTCGCATAATCGGATCAAAAAGCAACAAAGTTTACGAAAATAGCCAAAAAGAAAAAAGACCTAACCTCATAAATAGAAGTTAGGCCATGACGAAGGCTTGTCCAAATAGGACATCCTCGCATTTACCATATTTATTATAAAATAAAACAAATTAAGCTGTTATCATTTTTAAAGTTCCAGTCAACAAAGATATCGGTAACCGTACGCTGAAATACTTGATCAAACTTTCCATAGCGGTGCAGATATTTTTTTCAAGATCGTCCTTTGTAAAATGGAGCTCTTTTTTAAAGCCTTCCTCGATTAACGCCTTTTCAATAGGAACCAATATTCCTTCACGCTTCACGATAATAACTTTCGGGGAAATTTGGAAACTAGACGTTTCCTCAGGAGTCTTTTCAACGAGTTCGCTAATCCTTGCGACTTCGGATTCAAGAAGTGAAAAATTAATTTCCTCACTCTTTTTCATTGGTATTAATGGATTTTCCAATTCTGCAATAATGACGCCTGTATTATTCGGAAAGTTCCAATCATGAAAAAATGTCTTTACTTCCGTTTCAAGGGTTACCTGAAATACACCTTTTAATTCTGCTACAATACTTTTGATAATAACATCTCTTGCATGTTCCACTTGAATACGCTGATTCTCCTGTAAAAGGACCTCTTCCATTGGAGATATGAAACCACGGATTTGCAAAACTAAAAATTGGTCGGCTGTAGCCGCAAAACAGGCTTCAGGTCCCCGTCCAAATTTATTACGAAGAAGTTTGCTTGTGTAACTACTTATGTATTTTAATCCTTCCTGTAAATCCATGTGATTCCCACCTTTAGGGAATTCACTACAATAACCAATGACCTTATATTCATTAGCCTCTATTATTGTAGCATCGTTTCCCTTGCTTTTCCACATACACGTTTAGTTTGCCTTTTTCGGTAGGTTTTATTAGGAAATTCTTACTTACAATAAAAAACTTTATAGCTTACATCTTTGTCATAATTCCAAATCATAAAGATATCATCTATTTCTTTTTTTGTAATCTTGCTGAATCTCTTTATATTTGCATTGTAGTTGTTTCGAACTCTATTTTCCCTTTCTGAGAGAATGTGCATACCTTTCTCTATTAACAACCTTTCAATTGGCAGTAAATATCCCGCAAATCTAATAATATAAATTGTTGAACCGATTTTTGTGAACTCAAGCTCTTTTGGCTGATATTGATAAAATTCACTTTGTCTGCTGATCTCGTTTCGTAGCAACTTAAATTCAAGCGAATTTTCCGAAGGCGTCCTCTCTTCTTGAACCACTTCCACCAGAAGCACACCCGTGTTTTTTTGGAAGTTCCAGTCTTGATACAATTGGTTGATCTTTATATGCAATAGCTCCTCTAACGTTTCCTGAATAGGAACAAATAGGTCTTCCATAATATTTTTTCGGATTCTCTCGGCGGTTTCAATATCCTCCTTTTCAACGAGCTCATATTCAATTTTTGTCATGAATCTTTTTATGTGAACCACAATGTATTGTTCCGAAATCGACGTAAAGCAAGTTTCGGGTCCTTTACCAAACTTTGATTTTATTTGTTTGCTCACATAGCTGCTGATTTGTGTTAATTCTTCCTGTTTTGTCATGTAACTCCTAAACATCCGATCTATTATCCTCCTAAAAAGCAATAAAAAATGGCCTAACTTCTACACAAATAGAAGCTAGGCCATGGTTAGACTTAATCGTATTCTACCATTTACCAATCTTTTTAAAAATGCATTTTCATTTATTAAAATGATACTTTCTTATTAAGATAAAAAATGTGACTAATGACTGCTAGACATTAATCATGCTCATTTTATCACAAAGTTACTATAAAGACAAACAAAACAAACTATTGCGCCGTGTGTAAAAACTTGATTGAAAACACTGAAACACCAATTTTCCTACAGATTGTTACGTAATGCATAAATGCAAGTAAAACAGCGCCCATATTCATGCCAATGATGATTCCTTCCATTTGGAGTGTTTGAAGGGAGCCCAAGGCAAACATAATCCCAAATGATACGACAGTTGACCATACATTATGGATAAACGCATCCTTTACCAACCCTAGCCCAATTAAATAAGCTTGCATCGGGATTAAGAAGAAGTGGAATAAGAAATATGGCCATAACATTTGCAAATACACGGTTGCTGCTGATGATTCAAAGAATATATGTGTCAGTGGTTCTGCGAAATAGTAAAAAATTACACAGGCTGGGACCCCGTACAAAAAGGTCATTCTCATCACCTGTTTTAGCAGGTTTTGCAACATAGACATATCTCTCTTTGCGTATGCCTCAGATACAGTTGGTATTAACACAATCAATAATGAGTGCGCAATAAACGCTGGGAAAAAGCCAATTGTTAACGCGACCCCAGTCATCAACCCAAAATGCTCAGTTGCTACTGCTGCGGGCATGCCTGCTTTTAGAAGGGCTGCCTTTATTAAAAATGGCTGAACAGCATGTGAAATAGCATGGAAAATCCGCATTCCAGTTGTCGGCAAGGAAACAGCAAGCAGGTTTTTGCGTACAGCTTTTCCACTTAGTGATGATGTCGGCCGGTGACCTAATCTGCGATAGTGAATAAGGTACTCATATCCTAAATAACCAAAAACGATTAAATCACTTGCAACAAGTGTACACAAAGCGATAAGGATTGAAGTATGAATCTCAAATTCAAGTAATTGATAAATAAACACTAACAAGATTAACTGGACTGCTTTACGGAGGAAATTCGCAAATGCAATTCGCCCCATCGATTGAATGCCCATAAAATATCCTCTGGCAATCGAGAGAAATGAAACGATAGGAATAAACAATATAACTAGCCATCTAACAAATGGATGGTAATCATCAAAAACAGGGATGACCGGTAGAATCACAAATGCGAGTGAAATAATAATCGCTGTAAAAACAGTTGTTAAAACAGTGGCATGCTTTAGCATGCTCTTGTGATACCTGTCCTCTTTTTCGGCAATAAATTTCGAAATGGAAATAGGTAGCTCAAGACTTGCCAAAATGACAACCAAAAAGATGGAGGGCAAAATGGTCATATATAATCCCATTCCGTGCCCACCAAGCTCTTTTGCCAGAACGAGATTAATTAAGAACTCAACACACTCACCAATAAATGCTGCAATAATCAGTAACAATGTTCCTTTAAAGAAAGTCTTCATCCTGTAGCCCCTTATCTTTTTTTATCAATACTAAATAGATATGAGGCAAGTCCACAGATTATTTAACGAAAAGAAAATTTTTACTGTTCTACTAATAAAGTACCCTTTCCAACCGCTTGATTTCTCGTTTATAATCGTAATAGTGCAATTTGTCGAGAAACTAAACTATGAAAAAGGTGTAAATAGATGAGTATATTATCAGTTTCAAATGTGAGCCATGGTTTTGGTGATCGTGCAATTTTTAATGATGTTTCATTTCGTTTGTTAAAAGGTGAACATATCGGGTTGATTGGAGCTAATGGTGAAGGTAAATCAACATTTATGAATATTATCACTGGTAAAATTGAGCCGGATGCAGGGAAAATTGAATGGTCAAAAAATGTTCGCGTTGGCTATCTCGACCAGCATACGGTGCTCGAAAAAGGAATGACCATCCGCGATGTATTAAATAATGCCTTTAAATATCTTTTTGATATGGAAGCTGAAATGAATGAAATCTACGGAAAAATGGGTGACGCAACCCCTGAAGAACTTGAAAAAATGCTTGAGGACGTAGGAACTATCCAGGATACTCTTACAAACAATGACTTCTATGTTATTGATGCGAAGGTAGATGAAATTGCCCGTGGACTGGGTTTAGAGGATATAGGACTTGAGCGTGATGTTCAAGATTTAAGTGGTGGTCAGCGTACAAAGGTATTGCTTGCGAAGCTTTTACTTGAAAAACCAGATATTTTATTACTCGATGAGCCTACCAACTATTTGGATGAGCAGCACATTATCTGGCTTAGACGTTATCTTCAAGAATATGAAAATGCATTTATCCTGATTTCGCATGATATTCCATTTTTAAATAGTGTAATTAATCTTATTTATCATATGGAAAATCAAGAGCTTAATCGCTATGTTGGGGATTATGATAACTTCCAGAAAGTCTATGAGGTGAAAAAACAACAGCTTGAGGCTGCCTACAAAAAGCAGCAGCAAGAAATTTCTGAGCTTAAAGACTTTGTTGCCCGAAACAAGGCGCGTGTTTCTACACGAAATATGGCAATGTCACGCCAAAAGAAACTCGATAAAATGGAAGTCATTGAGCTTGCGAAGGAAAAGCCGAAGCCAGAATTCCATTTTAGAACAGGTAAAACGTCAAGTAAGCTTATTTTTGAAACGAAGGACCTTGTGATTGGGTATGATGATCCACTTTCAAAACCACTAAATCTTCGCATGGAAAGAGGCCAAAAGATTGCGTTGGTTGGGGCAAACGGGATTGGAAAAACAACTCTATTACGAAGCATCCTTGGCATGAATAAGCCACTATCTGGATCAGTTGAGCTAGGTGAGAACCAAGAAATCGGCTATTTTGAACAAGAAATTAAAGAAGCTAACTATAATACTTGTATTGAAGAAATTTGGAGTGAATTCCCTTCCTTCAACCAGTATGAAGTTCGTGCAGCACTTGCAAAGTGTGGCTTGACTACAAAGCATATCGAGAGCAAAGTTGAAGTATTAAGTGGTGGGGAAAAAGCAAAAGTACGTCTCTGTAAATTAATTAATAGAGATACAAACATCCTCCTTCTTGACGAGCCGACAAACCATCTTGATGTTGATGCAAAAGATGAACTAAAGCGTGCCCTTAAAGAATACAAAGGAAGCATCCTGATTATTTGCCACGAACCTGAATTTTATCATGATGTTGTGACAGATGTATGGAATGTTGAATCTTGGACAACAAAAGTATTTTAAAAAGAAAAGTGAAGGGCACTCAGCTTTAGGCGACAAGCAAAAGACAACCCCAACCTTCCGAATCGATAGGCTTAGACCAGAGAGCCGGTGGCGCCTGGAGCTAGACAAAAAAACGCAAAGCACTTATCAAGTGTTTTGCGTTTTTTCATATAACTCCTCATCCACTTTATCTAGTAAAAAATTCGTAAGATCCGTTCCGAAAAAGTGTAGCCGATGCAATGGACGGGTCATGGATACATATAGAAGCTTGATCTCTATTTCATTATGATCGAAGACTTCCTCGTTAGAGTAAATCATCACTGCGTCAAATTCCAATCCTTTTGATAGATGCGAACTGACAATAACGACCTCTTCCTTATTAATTTCCTCATTCTCTTTTAAAAACTGCACGGGAAGAGCACTATACTTATTGAAGGCTTTCGCTAGTTTTTGGCACTCTTTATTGGTCTTGCCTATGATTGCCACTGTTTTCATATTGTCATCATAAAGAGTCTTAATTACCTCAGTCATGGTGTGAACAGTTTCTTTCTCAGACCCACTAATTTGATGAAAAACAGGTTTTTTTCCGTGACGGACAACCGGCTCAACCATTGGCAGATTTAAGTGCAGTAGCTCAAGTAATTGGTTTGCTGCATTCATAATTTCAATTGTCGTCCGGTAACTTTTTTGTAGCGTTTTATAGGTTGCCCTCGGAAAAATATTGTCCCTAACTGTTGCCCAGTTGTTAATGCCTCGGTAAGAGTGAATTCCTTGGGCTAAATCCCCTACGATCGTAAACATGTCAGTTTCAAGTGCTGTTTTTAATGCTGCTAGCTGAAAATAGCTATAATCCTGCGCCTCATCAATGACAACATTGCGAGCCTTCAGCTCCTTTTTAACACCATAAAGTTTTGCTTTCAAAAATAAAAGCCCAGCTAAATCCTCAAGCTCATATGACTTTTTTAATTGTTTCTGATAGTCCATAAAGAATTGGATTTGCTTATCCGTCAGATACCCTGAAGCGTAGGTGGGAAATAGTTCCGTCACAAACCTTTGAAAATAGTAGAATACATCGTGATGTGGAAGCTTCTTAATATAGGTATTAACAGCTGTACGGGATTGCTTCGTAATTTCTTCAATAAGCTCTGCCTTTTTATCGAGCGCTTTTGTCACATAGCGACGACGCTTTTCCGGATCAATTTGAGTTTTGAATAATACGTTATCAAGCTTATCATCATAAAACTTTGTCACTTTATGAAGCATTTTTTTCTTTTCCAAACGGACTGTGTTTTGAAGCACCTTTTTCACTTTTTCGATTCGCTTATAATATGGAAGATAGCGATATTCATAGGTCATTAAATGATGAATATCTCTCGCCTTATATAGCCGAAATTTTGAAACAAAGAAATCCTCTTTTGGTAGCAACGAGCTTAAAATATCCTCCACATAATGCTCAAGCATATCACGGTACTCAAGGGAGCCTTTGAAAGCTGAAATCCATTTAATCATTTCAGCATTTTTATATTCATCATGGATGAATCCGAGTAGCTTTGAATCTGCTTTTGTGAGCTTAATGGGTTTTCCAAGACATTTTTTCACAAAATCAACAAACGTCGTTTGCTGGATGTGATCAACACCTAATTCGGGAAGCACCTCAGAAATATAATCAATAAAAAGGCGGTTCGGTGCTAGAATCATCAGCTGGTCAGGAGAAAAATATTCTGCATAGGTGTATATAAAATAAGAGATGCGGTGTAGGGCAATTGTTGTTTTCCCACTTCCAGCGGCGCCTTGGACAATAATGGGTTTGTTCAGATCCGCACGAATAATACTGTTTTGCTCCTCTTGAATGGTTGATACAATATCGGTTAAGCGGTTACTCGCACTCTCAGACAACGATTTTTGCAGAAGCTCATCGGTAGTTGTTAAATCAACATCTCGAATCTCCGCGAGTTCCCCATCCTCAATGATAAACTGGCGCTTTAATGCTAAATACCCATTATACTCTTCACCCTCAGCCTCATATGATACATCTCCTAGGCGGCCATCATAATAGAGATTTGCAACAGGTGAGCGCCAATCCACAATTATAGGCTGTTGGGTTTCCTTATCAAAGAGAGAGACCTTGCCAAAGTAGAGAACCTCCTCTTTTCCCGTTTCTTCTCGATTAAAATTAATTCTCGCAAAGTAAGGTTTATTGCGGTTTCTCTTCAGATTCCGCACCTCTTCATGCGTTCGTCTTAGTAAGGTTGAATTCGTTAACATATTAAGATAGCTCAAGCTACTGTCTTTGAAATCTACACCATCTAAGGCTCCCTTTAAATTTTCACGAAAATTCTCCTCGGTTGACTCTGATGCCTGAATGACAATATCCATATACTTTTTCGTAAAGTCCAATCGTTCTGCTTCCTCATCGAAGTTAGGATGTTTCTCCTCCATCATCAATCCACCTCCATTTTTCAAGAAGAAAAAACCATGAATTAGCTGATAATCCATGGTAAGTAAGCTCAAAGAACTAATTTTTCCGATACAATATGTAAAAGACGTATTTTTGATTATAGTATACACCATTAACGAAGGCAACCTATATTTTCCTTTTATGGAATATTCATTATTACTTTTGCTTGCAACACCTTAACTGAGAAAAAATGTTTGCCAAATAATTAGCAGCGCTTACATCTTACGCATTATTAAAGAGTAGTGTATAATTTTAAGTAAGTTCACAAATTATCCACAATTACTGAAAATATAAATAGGTTTTACAATACATAAGGGGGAGCTAATGATGATACGGACAGGTATTGCAGTTTTTTTAAGTTTCTTTTTATTACTTTTTGAAGGCTTCATTGTAATAAAGTTAAAAGGTTATACCGGCATTTATTTTGGAGACTTACAACTACTAGTTAGCGTGCTGGCGATGAATTTCTTTTTTACATTTACTCTATTAACTCATATTAAAATGTGGCATCAAAACAAAGAAGTGAATGATTCTAAAGCAGAAGTAAAATAAGTTGTCCAATAGCGTAGGCGCATGAATGAATCATGCGCCTCTTTTTTGTCTACCTTATTATGCTAATGGTGATGGCTCTACCCCTTTTGGAATAGGGCATTCATATGGATTTCCATCTAATTTTTCTTCTAATTCAACTTTTGCATCTTCAATTACCTCAGGACGAAGGAATAAATCTAATGCTGTATTAGCTAACACCTTACCTGCTTGAAGCATTCCTTTATGAGCAATTGATGTTCTTCCTTGAGAAACTAACTGCCATGAATGGAGTGGTGTTCCCAATACAAAGCATTCCCCAAAGAATTGTGCTGTTGGTACAATCCAACTTACATCACCAACGTCTGATGAACCAAACAAAATACCATTTGATTCTTCATAAGGGACCACAAGGTCGTTGAATGTTTTTGATGCAAAGTCTCTAGTAATTAAGTTGGCCTTTGATCCAGCCACTTTTTTCATCTCATTAAGGGCATTACTAACATCATCATCTGAAATTTGTTTTCTAATTTCTTCCGCATAACTCATTTCTTCTTCGTTATATTCCGCAAGGCCTACATTCTCCAAATGTTTATGTAACACTTGCCCTAGAGCATTATTTGGAATATAGTTTGAGCACGCTTTATCGAAAGTGACCTCGACTTTTGTTTCCGTCATCAAGGCTGCGCCCTTAGCAATATTTACAACACGTTCATATATACTTCTTACATCCTTCATGTGAGGTGCTCGAATTAAATAGAGAACTTGTGCCTCACTTTGGACAACATTCGGAGAAAATCCTCCTGTATTGGTAATCGAATAATGGACTCGTGCCTCTGGTATAATGTGTTCACGTAAATAATTAACACCTACATTCATTAATTCAACCGCATCTAATGCGCTTCTACCTAGATGTGGGGAGTTTGCAGCATGAGCAGCTACTCCTTTGAATGTAAAATAAACTTGATAGTTAGCTAGAGTTGATAGGGTAAATATTCCGCTCGTTGAATGAGGATGCCATGTGAGTGCACAATCAATATCATCGAACGCGCCTTCTCTTGCCATGAATGTTTTTCCTGAACCACCTTCTTCACCAGGGCATCCAAAATATTTAATAGTACCAGATACATTGTTTTCTTCCATATATTGCTTAACAGCAATAACCGCTGCTAATGGAGAAGTTCCTAGCAAATTATGTCCGCAACCATGACCATTACCATTTTTTTCGAGAGGTTCATATGTGGTTGACCCTGCTTTTTGACTCATTCCTGAAAGGGCATCAAATTCTCCTAAAATCCCAATAACAGGCTTTCCACTTCCAAAGGTACCAGTAAATGCAGTCTCGACTCCACCTACTCCACGTTCAACTTTAAAGCCTTCATTTTCAAGTGCCTGACATAAAACGTCCGCAGACTTATGCTCTTCAAACCTTGTTTCAGCCAAATCCCAAATTTGGTCACTAATTTTGATATAAGTGTCTCTTTTTGCCTCAATATAGTCGTTTATTTTCTGAACAAAGTTCAATTTTCACTTACCCCCATTGTCGATTTTTCACTGATGTTAAGATGTGTAGAAATGATTCTACTCCAATTTTCATGACTGTTTCATCTATATCGAACTTTTCATTATGATGGCCTGCAGCTAAAGTAGTTCCTAGAATGCTATAGGTTGCAAGTCCCCCATTTTCTTTTACTCTAGCCATCATGTAGGTTGCATCTTCTGACCCCGCAGCAAAAGAAGACGCCTTGACGATAGACTGTACGCCTGTCACATTCCCGATGCTCTCATGCATAAATTCGATTAATTCTTCACTTGAATCGCTAGTACGCGCTTCCCCAACAATGTCATATTCAACATCTACTCCATACATAGAAGCAGCGCCATTTAGTACATTTTTTGCACTTTCTAACATAAATTCATTCACTTCAGTATTGATTCCGCGAGTTTCAACCTTTAAATGAGCATGTTGTGGGATAATATTTCTTCCACTTCCAGCATGAAGTACCCCGACATTAACTCTAGATGCTCCACCACTATGACGAGGGATACTTTGTAAGCCAAGAACCGCAGAAGCAGCAGCAAGTAGAGCATTCTTACCTTCTTCTGGTTTTGCTCCAGCATGTGCAGCCTGTCCAGAAAACGTAACATCTAATTTCGTCGTTGATAAAAATCCATTAGAACCACAAACAACCTCGCCTAAAGGAATACCTGTACCAACATGTGCTGCAATAAATAGATCAACATCATCGACGACTCCTGCTTCAACCATGGATTTTGCACCACGTACGCCTTCTTCAGCTGGTTGAAAAATGAGTTTAATTTTACCCGTCAGTTCCTCTTTCATTCCTGTTAATAGCTTGGCAAGTCCAAGACCGATTGATGTATGCGCATCATGTCCACAAGAATGCATCATCCCAGAATTAACAGACTGGAATTCTTGTCTAACAGGAAAATGATCTTCTGCGTTAGATTCCTGAATATCTAGTGCGTCCATGTCAAATCGTAAACCAACAGTTGGACCTGGTTTTCCTGTATCTAATACACCAACTACGCCTGTATATCCCCCAGATAAATATGGGAGCCACTCTTCTTTTGCGCCTTGCTCTAACGCTCTTTTTTCATGCATTTCAAGTACTGATTGCGGCGGTACACCCATTCGAGCATTATGATCGACTACCTCTTTACCAATCTTAACCTCATAACCCCATTCTGATAGTTTGGAAGCAACAATGGAAGCAGTTCGAAATTCGACCCAACCAGATTCAGCAAATTTATGAAAATCGCGTCTCCATTCAACCATTGATGGATAAATCTCTTCTACCAATTGTGAAAAGTTTCTTGACATCTTGGTCACCCCTTTTAGATGTTAAATGTTTATAGGAGAAGGGTATTAATCCCTCCTCCTAAAACAAATAATCTACTAACTTTTTAATATTAGTTCATGTACATTCCTACACCTGGCCCCACTGGAATACCCAATAGACCAAATACAACTAGCATAATAATCCAGATAATTAAAAATGCGATTGTGTATGGAATCATTAATGCCATCAATGTACCAATTCCAGCTTTTTTATCATATTCATTCATAAATGCGAGGATAATCGCAATATATGGATTAAGTGGTGTCAGCATATTGGTAGATGATTCCCCAATACGATAAGCAACCTGAACAAAAGCAGGATGATAGTTTAATAGCATTAGCATTGGTACAAAGATTGGAGCTTCGAGTGCCCATAATGCCGAACCACTCGTAACAAATAAACTAAGCAATGCCGTTAAGAGCACAAAACCAATGATAACAGCTAAGCCCGAGATATTTGCATGACTTAAGAATTCTGCACAATTAACAGCAATCCATGTAGCAAGATTACTCCAGTTAAAATAGGCAATAAATTGTGCAATTGCAAATACAAGTACGATATAAGGAGCCATTTCGGTAATGGCTGAAGTCATATACTTTGGTACATCAGATGTGCTTTTTATTTTCTTCATTGTTACCCCAAAAGTTACACCGCAGACAACAAAGAAAAGAAAAATAATCGGAATGATTCCACTTAAGAATGGAGAAGGAATTAAACCTCCATCTTCATTTGTTAATGGAGAATTAGGAATATAAATCAAAGTTACAATAGCACCAATATAAATAAGTGCAGCAATCAATGTATTTCTAAGTGCCTTCTTTTCTAACGGATCTACTTCCTGCGATTCCTTGCTAACCTTGCCACCCTCATATGAACCAAGCCTTGGTTCAACGATCTTATCGTTGACAAATACCCCAACTACAGTAAGAACAAATACAGAAGCACTCATGAAAAACCAGTTATCAATAGGAGTAACTACTACATTTGGGTCTATTGTTTTTGCTACTTCTGTGGAAATTCCAGAAAGGAGTGCGTCAGTTCCAGCAACAAGAATGTTTGCCGTAAAACCAATCCCTGCCCCCGCAAATCCTGCAGCTAATCCAGCAATCGGGTGTCTACCCATAGTATGGAAGATAACAGCTGCAAGTGGTGGAATGATAACAAATGCAGCATCAGATGCAATGTTCCCCATAATTGCTACAAAAAACACAGCATAGGTAATAATCGCTTTAGGCGCTTTCATAATAGACTGTTTTATAGCACTTTCAAGCAATCCAACCTTCTGAGCTAGTCCAATCCCTAGCATCATTGTTAAAACGAGGCCTAACGGTTTAAAACCAGTAAAGTTATCCAACATTGTAGTTAATATAAACTGTAGCCCTTCACCAGAAACTAAGCTTTTAATTTCTAGCTCTTCACCAGATCCTGGATGGACAACAGTCACATCAAATAGACTAACGACCCAAGATAACAGAATCATTGATCCTGCTAAATATACGAATAACATAAATGGATGTGGTAGTTTATTACCTAACACTTCAATAAAGTTTAATATTCGCATATATCCTTTTTGATTTTGATTGTTCTGAGTTTCAACTGTTGGTTGAGCCATCACATCACCTCTTTTATTTTGGTTTATTTTCGGACACCTTTTGTCCACTTCCTAATATGGTTTCTATCATAATTGAAAAAATAAATAATTTCAATGTAAGATTCTGACTATTTTCTATAATGCCTATTTTTGCTATAGTATAATAAAAGATAAAAACAAGGAGTTAATAGATGTTTCAACTAGGAATCATCACTGCAAAAAATTCATTAACGTGGATTAGAGAGTTAGAAAACTTTTTTGAAAGGCAATGTAAGTTTACGTTTCTTCCATACGAAAACTTTGATGAAATTAAAGAAATGTATGAGAAAAACGCCCTTTTTATGGATGGCATCATCTTTAGTGGTCAGGTCCCCTATTTTTATATGAAAAAGGAATTAAAGAGCTTTGAAAAACCTACCATTTACTTTGATTTAAAAGAAAGTGATTTTTATAAAACATTATGCAAAACAATTTTAAAAGAAAAGAATTTTGATATTTCAAGAACATTAATTGATTTTATTTTTGAACAAAATAATTTTCTAGGATTAAAGGAATGGTTAGAAGAAGAAGAATTCCCCTACTTTTATAACGAAGATATTGAGTCATTTGACACAGAGACAGTATATGATGACGTGTTTCAACAGCATGTAACCTTATATGAAGCTGGCAAAATCGATTTTTCTTTTACGAGGGTTAGTAGTATATCAAAAAAATTAACTGAATACGGAATCAAGCATGTAGTCGTTTATCCTTCCTTAGAATCAATGATTAAAAAAGTGAATGATTTTATTAATCAAATCAAACTGATGCGTTTAACGGAAAATCAAGTTGTGATTGGGAATATTGCTATTTCAAAGATAACAATAAGCCCCGATACGAATCATGACCTGGAACGGAAAATGTTAATGTTGAATCAAGCCCTGCTAGAATACAATCGAAAAAATCAATATGGCTTTATTATTCAGAGGAACTTCCTAAATTTTGAAGTCATTACAAACTATAAGGCATTGAAGGACATTACAAATGAGTTTACACAATGTTCGCTTTTGTCCGATCTTAAACAAACATTACCATACGAAATAGATATTGGTTGGGGAATCGGAAATACTTTGCAAGAGGCTCGTTTCAATGCTGAACACGCCAACAAAGAAAGAAGAATGGATCGCGGGACATCCTATATTATGACCGAAGATGATCAATTAATCGGACCTCTTGGAGATGAGACATGTTTACAAATTCCAAATCAACTGAACATTCAAATTGAAAAATTTAGTAGCCAAATAGGCATTTCTGCATTACATATCCAAAAAGTAATGGCCGTTATGGAAAAACTTCAAACAACTGAACTTGTTTCTGATGATCTTGCCATTCATTTTGGGATATCTCAAAGAGCTGCAAACCGTATCTTACAAAAGCTTGAGGAAAGGGGAGTAGCAGAAGTTTCTTATAAAAAGCAGAAAAAATTAAGAGGCAGGCCAAAGAAAGTCTATCATATCGATTTCTTAGCTAAATTATCTTAATCTTTCAAAAATAAGCATTATATTTTTATTGTAAAAAATAAAAGCCGACTTCCAGAGTCGACTTTTTTATTGCGTAATCGGTAATATAATCTCTACCTTTGTTCCATTTCCTAGGTTACTATTAATGCTAATTTGTCCATTATGATCTTCAATGATTTTTTTAGACACCATTAAGCCTAGGCCGGTTCCATAATCCTTTGTTGTAAAGAATGGTTGGAACAGCTTTTCCTGTACATCCTCAGGTATTCCACTGCCCTCATCAAGAATGATAATCGATAACATGTTATTGGCAGTTTGGCTGCCATTAATCGTTAGCTTACCACCCTCTGACATGGATTCAAAGCCATTTTTGATGAGATTTAAGAATACCTGCTTCATTTGTTTTTCATCACAATCGATGTCTAAAACAGCTTCATCCATTTTCAGATCAATTACAACATTCCTCGCGTTCTCAGATTGCTCAAAGATTGAAAGGACATACTCAATAAGTTTCTTTAGATTACATTTCGTCACATTAATTTGCCTTGGTTTGCCGATAACCAGTAAATCATTAAGAATTGAATCAATCCGATCAATTTCCTGCTCCATGATCATATATTGTGCCTCATCCTCTTTATGTTTCTCCCGCTGAAGCTGGGTAAACCCTTTTAAAGATGCCAACGGATTACGAATTTCATGACCAATTGTAGTTGCCATCTGCCCGATAAAAGCAAGCTTCTCCTTATTACGGAGCTCCTCATGCGTTACCGATAGTGCTTCGATATACGAGTAGAAACGGGTTAGGAGGATATAGGCAATAAGTGCAAACATACCAATTAGCAGGATTGGTGCCATTACAATACCATTTCCTAATAATAGGCCAATCAATACATATTTCATTGTAATGGCAATTGATACTGTCAGAAAAAATCTCTTATTAATAAAGATAGGAGAGAATAGCAAAAAGACAATTTCAGCTGCATTCCCACTCTTAAAAACTTCATTACTCCCCCAATAAGTGAGTACATCATCCATTCCAGAAACCAAAAGATATGCCAGCACATAATAATATTTGATTAAATGTAGCTTACCTAATTTCATTAAATAAAAAGAGACTGGAATAAGGACAATTATTAATATATAGGCTCCATAAGCAAAATCAGTAGGAAGTCCAATCTTTTCGTTAAAAAATAAAGGGTATATAAAATAATAGAAAAAATCATATAGCACTAAAATGCTATAAAACAATATTAAATATAGACGTAAAGCCTTTTTCTCTTCATGTAAAAGAAGAGTGCTATGTTTTTGATAAGACATATCAATCCTCACTTAGTTAAATGATTATGCTTTTTTTATTATATATTATTTTCCTCACCTGAGTATATAGTCCTATATTCTCTCTTACTTTCGAATTTTTTAAATAATGAGTAGGAGAGTAGTAAAAGGAATATCAACATTTGTGCACAAAAAACGAGAGCATCCCAGAATTTTAGTGATGATACTGACTCAGTAAACCCAGGGAGAACATTTATCATAATATATACTAATTGAGGTAAATAGTAATAGCTAAACATAGAGAAGGTCAACAAAATTCCAATCAAAAAGAAAAAGGAATAGAAAACAATTATTTTATTCTTTACTGCTTTTCGTTTTCTATTTAATAATGCTGTTAAGTATTCAATTCCACTTTCCATCAAATTATAATTCCCCGTACTATTTTCAAAAACATAATAAAGATCTGTTTTCATATAAATACAGCATTGATAAATAATCCGGATGACAATATCGAAAATAATCAAACTAATAATTCCATTAATAAACCCGTGTGAGGATGCGTTAGACATTTTTAAGATTAGGGCAATAAAAAGAATGAAACTATCAAAATACAAGCCTGCTAAAAACAACAAGTTTCGGTCCTTTGAGGAGAGTTTCCACCCTTGTGTAAGGTCCGTTTCAAATACAACAAAAAACAATCGACTGCCAATTTGTAATCGTGTTGGAAGATTAAAAGAACGGATAGCCAAAATATGTCCACATTCATGAATAAAGATTAAAACAATTGAAATTCCGGCATACAAAAGAATATTAAACATCATTGTATCAAAGACAAAAAGATCCTGATAACGAGGAAAAAGATCAGTATCTTTCACAAAAAGAAAGAGATTCACTAACAAAAGTAATGGATAGAAAAAACGAGTAAACCGATTAAAGAAAATCTTCCCTAGTTTCGGTGATATCCATTTAAGGCCTAATTCTTCATGATTACGTGTCTTTTCTAGACTTACTTTTGCTCCATCTACCATTTCTACTAAATCTAACTCCAGCAATTGTTGGCCAAAATCCAGTAAATCAATCTCTTCATCTGGATATTTTTCAATAAGTAGGTGTTCAATTTCACCAAGTGATAAACCGTCGTTAATCAACTCAATTGCATCAATGCATACCACTGGCATTTCATAAAATTCATGAGTTACTAGATCTTCAATAATAAAATTCTTATTATCTGTACGTATCAATAACTCGTGTAAACATATAATAGAATCAGCAGTTAATTGCATTTTTCACACCTACCTATTTTATTCAAAATAAAAGGATGCTCCACTTTTTGTAAGCATCCTTCATTATAAATTAACCTCTTGGTCCACCTGGTACAAATCCGCACCACCAGCAAGTAGCTAAAAGTTTATTTAGCTTTTTGATTTTCATATATTTTCACCTCCCGATTTTTAATCTTTTCTTCTAGGATTCTTTTTGAATATATATCCATTGTTGGTATACCTTTTTAAATATCGCTACAAGGTTCGGATCAAATTGAGTACCTTCACCTTGAAGGATCCGCTCATAAGCCTCTTCTACAGGGAGTGCCCCACGATAAGAACGAGAGGAGGTCATTGCATCAAAAGCATCCGCTATCGCTGTGATTCGAGCATTTAACGGAATGTCATTTCCTTTTAACTGGTCAGGATATCCTTTTCCATCCCATCTTTCATGATGTGATCTAATTATACTAATACTCGAGCCAAGTCCTTCTACGTTTTTTACTGCTTCTTCACCTACAACAGGATGTGTTTTGATGATTTCATATTCTTCATTTGTTAATTTCGCTGGCTTCATTAATATAGAATCAGGAATATTCACCTTACCAATGTCATGTAAAAGACAGGCATAGTTAAAGGATTTTAATTCATCCTTCGTAAATGATCCTAACTCTTTCGCTAACACCATCGCATATTTTGCTACTCGTTCACTATGGCCTCTTGTATATGGATCCTTTAGCTCAAGGGCTGCAATAACACCTTTTACTATTCCTTCCATTTGTTGATCATAAGAGGTGCTTAAAGCAGTGATATAACTTTGAAATCTGTTTAAGAAAATATAAGCAATTACCCCAAGTACAATTGTTAATACAATAGGGAAAGCAACTAATGTATTTGCGAGTAGACCACCTAGTAATAAATATTTAATTATTAAACCTATTGTAACTGTCCAGAAATATCTTTTGCTCACAAAAATTGGAGAAAATAAAACAAAGAAAACTTCTACAGCATTACCACTTGAAAATGATTCAGGTTTATTCCAATAAGTAAAAAGTTCATTAATAAAGCTTAAAATTGTATAGGTAAAGAAAAAATAATATTTAGTATAATGTTGCTTTTTATTACGATTATTAAAAAATATCAAAGGAATTAATAATAGAATAAAGAAGTACATTACATAGACAAAATCTGTCGGAAAACCATATGATACTATTGAATCATATCTAGGATAAATAAAATAATAAAAGATATCGTAGCCAATTAGTATGATAAAAAATAAAATACTAAACCAGGTTACGGTTCTTTTTTCCTCATATAAGAATACCGTTCTTTTATCCATTTTTTGCATCTCTTTTTCTCCATTTTCTCTTATATTTCTAGATATATATGCAATAATCCTTTTTTTATTACAAAAAAGGGCCAAAAGTCACAGACGCAATTCGTCAAATATCGACTTTTCAATTATAAACCATCTGTACTACAAACTAAATAGTTAATTAGGTATAAAAATCTTCCTGAATCGCATAAAATATGGTAATTGACGTATAGGTCATAATACCCACTAGATAAAAACGTTCTTTCAGTTTAATACAAAAATAAAAACACAGAAAGAAATCTGCGTTTTTTGTCGAAAAATTATTTTATTGTACTAGAGAATGTTTGAATGCGTATATGACCGCTTGTGTTCGATCTTGTACCTCTAGCTTACTTAAGATATTACTTACATGTACTTTTACCGTTTTTAGTGCGATAAAAAGTTCATCAGCAATCTCTTGATTCGTTTTTCCATCAGCGATTAAAAGCAAGATTTCCATTTCACGGTTTGTCAATTCTTCATGTGGAAGCTGTTTTTCCTTTTGTCTCATTCGAACCATCATTTTCCCTGTAACTTCTGGCTCTAAAACAGACTGTCCATGATAGGTTTTACGAACGGCCTCAGCTATTTCACTTGCCTTTGATGTTTTTAACATATAGCTCGTTGCTCCCGCTTCTAAAGCAGGATAGACTTTTTCATCATCAATAAAGCTTGTGACGATGATGATTTTTGCTTCAGGCCAGCTCTCAATAATTCTTCTTGTCGCCTCAATGCCATCCATTTCCTTCATTACGAGATCCATTAATATGATATCAGGTCGAAGCTCTAGCGCTAATTCAACCGCTATTTTTCCATCATCTGCTTCACCAACGACCTCAATATCTGGCTGTGCCGATAAGTAGGAAGAAACTCCTATCCTTACCATTTCATGATCATCGACAAATAATACTTTAATCATTTTCTCCACCCTCTAACACAGGTACTTTTACTTCAATCCGTGTTCCTTTATCTTTAAGACTAACGGTCCGCATTGTACCGCCTATTTCCACAGCACGTTCATACATATTCTGTAGACCATAGGAACCGGTTTTCGCTTGTTCCACATCAAATCCAATACCATCATCAACGATTCGTAAAATGACAAATTCATCCCTTTTAATGAGCAGGACTTCTAACCGATTTGCTTTTGCGTGGCGGAGGGTGTTTGAAACAGACTCTTGAAGAATGCGAAATAAGTGGTCCTCGACCCCTTTATCAATTTGAAAGTCCTCTATCTTTGTTTCAATGGTTACAGGTACCTTTTGTGATAATTCAACTAATAGCTCCTGGATTCCTTCTTGGAGTGTCTTTCCTTTTAATGCAACTGGACGTAAATGGAGCAAGAGTGCCCGCATTTCTAATTGTGATTGATGAATCATTTCCTCAACAAGCTTAAACTGTTTTGCCTCACGTTCATCAGTTCGTGGCTTAGACTCGTTGATAGCAGACATCATCATCGATGCAGCAAAGAGTTGTTGACTAACGGAATCATGGAGTTCTCTCGCTAAACGGTTACGCTCATCGGAAACAATTTGTTGTATTCGTTTTTCCTGATCCTCAGCCTTTTCATTTGCAAGTTTTTGGGAAAGTTTTGTTTGCTCCGCAATATGAGTTTGTAGCTTTTTAATCCGCTCCCATATGGTGTTGAATTCCGCAGTTTGGTTGACGGGGATCTCAGAAATGGTTCTCCCCTGTTCAATTTGATAAATCGCATTAGAAACAGAGAGCAACTGTTTTCTCCATAAATACCCCGACATGATTCCAAAAACAAGCCCCGCAATTAAGCTTAGACTCAAGGTTAAAATAATATACGGCAAATCCATAAGCTTTGTCTGCCAGAGTGCGGCCCAATTCGCTAAAGGAAAAGCCATGAATACAATGACATGGGCCAATACAAATAAAAACACTGAGACACAAATACCAACAATTATTTGTTTTTTAACGGTACTCATGCTCGTTTCACCTCAAGGTCCCCCACTCCAATGGAAGTGACTATCTTTAGCTTAGGTTCGGCGTGATCATATTGTTCAGTTTGATAATGAAGTGTTTGGTTCACCGTTTTAGCGTCTTGATTTTCAAAGATTGTTGTGGCTCCATAAAGGACAGAATGATGTACCTTCACTTCTACCTCATACGGAACAAAAATTTGAACATTCCCAATCACATTTCGAATAAAAATAACTGATTCACCTTTAGGTAGAACCGTGTAGCTTAAATCAATAATCGTATCGCCAATTCCTGACTGAATGTTCACATCGTTCCATTCATACACATACTCTGGTGTTTTTTGTTGACCCATAACGATGTTTTGAAACAATGGCTGACGTCTAAGAATAGGTTCTTGTTTAGATGTTTTTTCTGATTCTTTTATATCAGGTTTAATATAATGAGGTTTTTTCTTAGATTGTATAAATTGAATAAGTAAATAAATAAGAACGGCAAGAATCAAAAACTTTACTGTCATCATATTTAGAATGGTAAAAGCTAAACTAATCCATCCAAACCAAAACAGGATTTTGCCAAATGTTCGCGGCAATTTTTTACGGCCAATATAAATACATCCAAACGATATTACAAAAGAGAAAAGGACTCCGCCATTAAAAAACGTAACTTCAATGATTAATAAAATGATGCCAAGAAGAAAAAATGCATTAAGGTTGTCTGATTTAATTTTATTTAACACGTCCGGATCCTCCCTTCATTTCATTGAATGCATTGATTATTGCCCGTAAAGTATAGGGGCTAAGAAGACGTAGATTGTCTACGCCTTCTTAGAATACCATGTTTTCACTATGAAATTGAATGTGTTTCTTCATTTTTCACTTCTTTTTCAAGTTGTGCAATTCTTGCATCGATTGTATTGCGATGATAAGAAGAATTTACTTGATGTTCAAGACGAGCAAGATATGATTCCATTTCTTCAAAAGTTCTTGAAGCCTTATTCGTATATGCATTTGTGTCCAGAACTTGGTTCATGCGATGATTCGCTCGCGCAATGTTCTCACGCCCCATTAGTTCCATACGCTTAATATGCATGTCTTTTAGCTTATGCTTCATTTCCTCATACTTTTTCTCAAGGCCGATAAGTTCTGCTGCTGTATTTTTTATTGCTTCTTGTAATTTAGCAGCACGTTCTTCATATGAAACTTGTTCCTGAACAGCAAACTCATATAATTCCGTTTCTCCAGCTTGTTGCGCTACATCCGCTTGGTATTTACGTTTTTCAGCAAGTTCTGCTGCTTCGCGATGTTCTCTTGCAAATTGATCCTTTAGAGAGTGCTGACGCTCGACAAGCTTGCGAACCTTCTCAACTTCCGCCTCACATTGACGTAGGTACTGGTTAAGTAACGAGATTGGGTTTTTCTTTTCTTTCTCATCTAATATGCCATGAAAATCTGCTAAAATTGTGTCCTTGATACGAGTTAATAGGTTTGCCATTTTTATCATTCTCCTTTTTAATGAATAATCGTATTTCTATTAATTAACGTTTGTTCAATTCAGCCCATTGTCTTTCAAAGTTAGTAAATGGGTCAGATGATTCAGTAACGACTTCGTTTTTTTCTTTTTTCCATTTTTTAATGACAACATAGAGGATGTATGCTGCTACGACGCCTAGAATTGCAGGTGCATTTGAAGCTGATGCAATAAGAGCGATAACCCCGACAGTGGCCCATATTACCTTACCTAGCGTTGAATCAGTTTTCATAAACTGTTTAAATGCAAAATACAGAATGGCTAGGCTAATCACTAAACCAATCAGTGGTCCAACCTGCGATAAAAGCACAATTGCTGCAATACCTCCAAGAATAAACAATCCGAATTTTTTCATGTTTACTTCCTCCTTTCATGATTCAATCTTATCCTGAATTTCGATTTGCTATAATGAGCCCCAGTTATATTTTTCACTAGGACCTGAGGCTTAGAAGGCGTAAGTTTTTATGAAAAAAAGGGCTGCTCAGGTATGAGCAAACCCTTATCTTTTACGGGAAACAAACGGATTGTCAGTGATCCAAAATCGCCACGGATAATCCTTTGCCTCTCCTGTATTTTCGATACCAATTCGTGGACCGATTGAGATGTTTTCTGGAATATAGCCTTTAGTGATGTATATGGGTGGTTCAAAAAATGTGCGTCCATAGTCCTCCATTGTTATTCCTAATGCTTTCGTTAGTTTTCCTGGTCCGTTTGTTAGATTTTTGATGGGCATTTGACCGCGGCGTTCATACATGAGGTCAATACCTTGGTCTGGCTCCACCGCTCGGATAAGAATCGCTTCTGGTATGTCCATTTCGTTACTGACAACATTCACGAGACAATGAGTGTGCATCTGATAAGTATAGACATGACCCGGTTTGCCGAACATCACCTCTGTCCGCTTCGTCCTTCGATTGTTAAAAGAATGCGCTGCGCGATCAAGTGGGCCTTTGTAGGCTTCAGTTTCTACAATATAGCCTGATGCTACGCCCTGTTCGGTTTCTTTTATAAGCTTACATCCGAGGAGAGCTTTTGCTAGTTCTAATGTAGGTTGATGAAAAAATGATTCAGGTATGATTTCCGTCATGGCAGCTCCTTGTTTTTCCGTTTTTAGGTTTAGTATGGGATACGGTTGGTGGGTGTATTCTTGTTTAGGTTGTAGGGATAGTCGCATTCGGTCGGGTTCGTACCCTCGAGAGAGTTTTCTGTGGATGGTGAGGGTACGATTACTCCTTTTTCGCACCCTCACTGGGGTGGCTCTGGGCTGGTGAGGGTACGATTACACCTTATTCGTACCCTCACTTGGGTGGATTTCGCTTTGTGAGGGTATGATACGCCTCATTGAGTACCCTCACTTATTCAGCTTTCGCCTTGTGAGAGTATAATTATGGCCACCCGTTCGCCTTTATTAAGTTTGAGATTATGTAAATAGCCACTCATTTGAAAGATGTGTGGCCTGGTTCACTAAGATTGGACAAACGTTACGTTTTTCCTTATGACAGTTTTGTTCTATCAATTTTAGAACTCTTAACCCACAACCGTAAAAAAAATTACGCTGTAAGGAAAATATCTATTGCGTCAAAGCGGAATTTAGTTTACTCTAAAAAGTAACAGGAGGTGAAAAATTTGGAAGATATTCGACTCAATGTTTCATTGCTGCGCAGAAGAGTACCCAATTTAACAACTGCTGCCCGTTCTGTGGGATTACGTCCAGCCACTGTATCCAATCTGTGTACTGGAAAAATTCCTGTAGGTCGTGCAGAGGTACGCACACTTGTGGCGCTTGCTGATTTAGCTGAATGTAGTGTGGATGAATTATTAATTCGAGGGGAGAAAATGGAAATGATTGAAACTGGGATTAAAACGCTTGATGTATTTGCTCCGTTAGCAAAAGGTGGTACAGTTGGTCTTGTCGCTCGCCCAGGAATGGGGCAACTTGTAGTTCTTGCCGAATTATTCCATCGCTTGCGTAACAATGATTTCAAGACAGTATTGCTTTTACCGGAAGGGGATCATCTAGGAATTACTGATGTTTTAGATGAAGTTCAATTCCAAGTAAAAACAATTAAAGAAGCCTACGATGAAATTGCAAAGCTTGGAAAGTCGAGTGAAATTGTTTTTGCAGCTGACCGATCACATGTAATCACAGGGGATATCCAAATCTTGCAAGAAAAATTACATTCAATTGGAATTAACTCTGTTACAACGGTTCTTGTGGACTTAAAAGGGGATGTTGTAGATGAGGATGTTCCATTTGGACCACTTGAAACCTTATGGCAATTTGACGCTGACCTCACTGCAAGACATCAATATCCTGCAATCAATCCAGTATACTCAACCTCTTCTGTCCTTGAAGGGGCACACCTAGACCAAACACATTTCACAATCCAACAGCGAGCAAAAAAACTATTACGAAGATACCGCGAGCTCCGTTCACTCGTTACTGTGCATGGGCTTGAAAAGCTACCAGAAACAGAAGTCCAAACCTACAAACGTGGTGAGCGTCTTGAAGCATATTTAACTCAACCATTTTATGTAGCCGAAGCCTTTACAGGTAAAAAAGGAGAATCGATTAGTTTACAGGATACTTTACTCGATATCCGCAAAATTCTTGATGGCTCTACCGACTCAAATGACGTCTCAGAATTAGCCTACATTGGAAAACTAAGTTAAACAATAAAGGCAGGAATTCACTTCCTGCCTTTTTTCATATACAACCATATTGCACTCAAGCCGAGTATCAGTGTTTGTGTAATAAATAGGATGATTGCTCCGTTTTTTTGTTCTCCAATTGGTGGATAGGGGAGTAGCGTTTCTAATAAATCCGGCGGAATCTCTTCCCCAAGAGGCATACATAATGCCAATGCAGCAAGCATTTGACTTGTGTCACTATATACAGAATACAACGCATCTTTTGCGAGCCATAAAAACAGAGTCACTGGTAAAAACAATACGATGTTGACCACTATATAAATGAGCTTTTTCTTAAAAGTCATCTGATCATGCTCTTTGATCGGTCCGATGATTGGCCACCACAGTAAGACGGCTGCTACTATCAAGCCAATTAAAAAGAAATAGTTTGTAAAGTATCCTGTTCGAATCCAGTCAAACATAACAGGTACGTGATATCCAATTAACAAACCGTGGAAGAGAATTATTGTAAACACGGGATGAGTTAAAACACTGTAAACCTTTTTCACACTATTTTTTCGAAGTGCTTTTTCAAGCAGATTGGTCTTTAATCCCATTACAATCAAAGGTGCTGCAATAAGAAGTACAACAACAATCTGTATGATGTGAGCACGAAACAGCATGCGCCCTAATAGGTTCAAAGGACTTCCCACAGCCAAAAGAATTAGCAGCATACTTCCGGCAAACGCTATGGATTTATGCTTCGGATGATCTTTTGGTGTTGGTAATAGGAACATATATAAGACAATTAATATCAAGGTAAAAAAGATGATACCCCCATTCCATTGGGAGTGAAAACTAAAACCATCTAAAATTTGACTAATCACAATATCACCAGCTTTTCGGATATTGGTTGCTCAGAAGGTTACATTCCTGCGAATTTGAATTCTCCACGCCAAAAAACCTTCCAAACATACACTTCTTACTTTATTGTAAATCCTCTCTCCCCCGCTGGAATATGATTTATATCACATGTCGTTTTTCAGACATTTTTCAGACAAAAAAAATCCATATTTAAACCATTTAGATTTAAATATGGATCTATTATTATAATGGAAGTAAGTTTACGGTTTCTATTTCTTTTAGACTGTTCACCATTTCAAGCCAATCTGCTGGTTTGTTTGGAAGAACTGTATAATACGTTGTTAAGAAATCAACAACCAATTGGCTTGGTAATTCAGATACTTGGTCATCACTAGGCATGAAACATAGATCTAGCCCCTTAACTGCTTCCCCGTCATTGTTCCATGATGGGTGAACATAGTCGAGTTCTATACGTTTATAACCAAGATGAGACAGAACCTCACGGCGCACGAACGGATCCATTGGTTTAACTGTTCCAAATTCATAGTGTGCAACTTGATACGGATCGTAGATTTCAGCAAACATTCCGAATAACTCTTTACCATTTACAGCAGCTAACTCCTGTAAATCCTTACTGCGGTTTTGTGCTAAAAAGCGACCGATACTCAATCCTGGTTGACCGATGATCGTAAAGTCAGTCATTGCAATGTTCCAGTCTGGATAATAACGGTATTCCGTTGTCCCAACGACCTCATCGTCATGTACCGCAACGAAAACACGAATACTAGGGTCCTCAAGCGGCTCCTTCCAAAGTTCAAAGTCTAGAACTTCCTCTTTAGGAAACACACTTTTCATTAATTCATGCATTTTAAAAAATAACGGGTCATTGATGCTTGTTATTCTTTTGTATTCCATCTCATTCACTCTCTTTCAATTATTTCCAATCAGGATAAAGGTCCGTTCTACGGTCACGCCATGTTGTAACCGCACCTCGTTCACGTACTTCATAGAGAAGATCCAAATCAAGGTCTGCTGTTACAATCATGTCGTTGTTTACTTCACCTTCCACTAAAATTCCTTTTGGTGGGAATGGAATATCATTTGGTGTAATAACCGCTGCCTGACCAAAGTTTGCACGCATAAAATCAACCGTTGGTAGAGTACCAACCGTGCCTGTTCCAACAACATAGACTTGGTTTTCCACAGCTCTTGCATGGCTTGTATAACGCACACGATGGAAGCCATGGCGGTCATCTGTACAAGATGGGCAAAAGATCACATCGGCACCCTTTGCCTTTGCGATTCGAACAATTTCAGGGAACTCGATATCATAGCAAGTTAACATTGCAATACGACCTTTATCTGTATCGAAAACTTGGAAATCTTCTCCTGGAGTCATATTCCATTCGTTCACTTCAGTTGGGGTAATATGCAGCTTGGCCTGCTCCCCAATTTTTCCATCCGGATAAAATAAATGAGCCACGTTGTTGAGGTGGTCGCCCTTTCGGATGACATGTGTTCCGCCAATAATGTGGACATTGTATTGTTTGGCAAGGTTTGAAAAAAGCTGTCGGTAGCTTTCAGTAAAGCTTGGTAGATCATCAATAGTGAGACTTGAACCGTCCTCCCTACCAATTGATAAAAGCTGTGTAGTGAAGAATTCTGGAAATAAAATAAATTCCGCTTCAAATTCCATTGCAGTTTTTATATAATGCTCACATTGAGCCGCAAATTCATCAAAGGAACTGATTGTGTGAAGATGATATTGAACGGCTGAAACCCTCATTTTCAAATCGAGAATCCCCCTTCATTAAAAGATCTTATAAGTGGATTATTAACTATTTTTATCGTTGAAACAAGTAAATTGTCCTTTATTATATTAGACTACGAGCATTTGATTCTCAAAAACCTTTTTTTTCCATAATTTCTTCTTCCTCAAAGTCTTTCCATATGTTACTATAAGGCTTGTCTATACAAATCTTGTAAAAATGTTGTAATAAAACTGAAACGTTTCCGCAATATAAACGTCTTATATATTGAAGAATATCACAGCGAAGAAGGTATGCTTAATGTCGAATGCGAGAAAAATGAAAAAGGGCAACATTGTCAAAATTATTGCGTTGTTTGGCTTTATTGTGTTGTTACTCTTGTATTCTTTTTTTCTACTTAAAACTAAGTTTTTTCTAGAAGCAGATGCATCTGAACCGATAATTGAGGTTGTAGCACCTGCTGAATCTCCTGAAAAATATGAACCAATAGATGATGAACTTAGAGTTGATGACAAACCAACAGGAAATATTGAAGCGGAAAAACCCGCTAAAGAAGATTCCGCACCTACAACTGAGCCAACAAAAGAACCAGCACCAGATCCAGATCCTGTGCAACCAACAACTCCCAAAGAAGATGTGAAACAGGAAGACGATCAAGAACAGGTAGCACCAAAGGAAACACCTGCCCCTCCTTCAAGGGCTGTTTATCTCACTTTTGACGACGGTCCTCATAAGGTTTCAAAGGATATCCTTGCTTTACTCGATCAGTATGATGCGAAAGCAACTTTTTTTATGTTAGACAACAATATGAAAAATTATCCTGATGCAGTCAAGGAAATGGCAAGTAAAGGACATAGCGTAGGACTTCATGGTGTCACACATGATAAAAACAAATTCTATCAATCTTCGAAATCCGTTGTTGGTGAAATGGACCAAACACAACAGACGCTTTTTGAATTAACAGGAATCGAATCAGATCTCATCCGCACTCCATTTGGCAGCGCACCATATATGACTGACGCATATAAAGAAGCTGTAGATGTTGCTGGCTACAAGATGTGGGATTGGAATATTGACAGCCGGGATTGGCAATTTCGGGATAGCCGGTACGTAGATAGTGTAATTGAGCAGCTAACTAAATTGAATCGTGTCAATCAGCCAATTGTCATTCTGTTGCACGAAAGACCAGAGACACTCGAGCATTTACCTAAACTATTAGACTATCTTAAAGAGCAAGGCTATGAATTCAAAGCATTAGAATCAACGATGCATCCTATACAGCTATATTAAAGGTGAAGATGGCCTGAGGGCCATCTTTTTTTGTGTGAGTCAGCTCGGTGGGCTCGACCGGAAGGTGGGTCAGAGGGACAGGTACACTGTCCCAGGAAAATTATGGTGGGACGCGGGACCTGTCCCTTTGTCCCAATGTAGGGTAAACTAGGTAGACAAATAATTAATGGAAGGGTTTTTGTGATGAATGGGCAGAATCGTGCTGATATAGTACCGGGAATTGAAGTTCAAATTGTGTTAAAGAAAGACCAGCGTACTGGTATACTGACAAAAGGAATTGTGAAAGATATTTTAACGAAGTCTAGTTTCCATCCCCACGGAATTAAGGTTCGATTAGAGGATGGACAAGTTGGGCGAGTGAAGGAAATCATTCAATAAATTATTTATTAAAAGAAATGAGGACATGAATATGCTATCTTTCGAGGAAAAACTTAAGGTCATCGAATCATTCCCGGAATTGGAACGAAAAAATGTATCTTTAGGGAGAGTTAATTTTCATTATAATGACAGCGTCTTTGAAAAGAAGATTGTTGTACAGCATCTTCATCCAAATGGTAATGGCTTTGTGTACGCCGGAAACCTTCAAAACTACGAAGTCGATGCGAAGGGATTTATTAATATACGGGATTTCTCCGAAGCTGAGCTAAGACGAATCGTGAAAGAATCGATTCAATCCCTTTCTGCGAACTCTCCTTTAGCAAGGGAAAATGCCATCATTGGTGAAGGACAGGAAGAACGTTGGGTTAATGATGAGGGACATACATTACTACTTGTACTCGAGGATGAATGGTGGAATATATATTCCGGCCTAAACTTAGAAGAAGCCTTTGGCTCCTATGATGAAGCCGAAGACTATTTATATGAAGAAGGCTTTAGACTTCAATAATTAAAATCCAACCTCCCGATTAAATGAGGTTGGATTTTTTAATTTCACTATTGAATTGGCATGAAGGCTACTTTCCATACGCCGTTTTCATCTTTTACCATTTGGAAGCCCATGTCTCCATTTTGATTACGAAAGGAAATATATCCTTGATATTCGTTCGTTTGGTGAAACGTTCCTGAACCTAAACCGTAAAAAGGTTCCTTGTAGCTTTCGGGATTCCTTGTTTCTTTTTCCCAGTACTTCTTATCTTCCTCTTTCGACCACATCACATACTCTTCTCTTGTTGTGTACAGAGCATATGAAGTTTCCTGATCACCGTCCGCATTCGCTTGGAGATATAGTTTCGCAACACTGATTGGCTCTAGTGTTCTTATTGCCTCAAGATCATGCTCAAGCTTGAATTCCTCATAAGCTACTCTTTCTACCTCATTAAGCTCTAGATCATTTTTGACCTCTGGTACATACTCGTCTAGAGGGGCATAAATTTCTACTGTTGTTTCATCCCAGTAATTAATATGAATATGATGGAGTTTTTCCTCATTATTTTGTTTGTAAGAAAAGACAATTTCTAGACTAGGTTCTGCCTGACTTTCATTTAACTCGCTAACAGCTATGGATTTCACATCAATCCCCTTGTAAAAATCAAGTAATACATCAACTTCCTTTTCCGGATTTGCCACAAAAAACACATTATTTTTAAGGAATTCCTTATCTTCGACATGAAGTGCCTCAAAGAAATGGACTACTAGCTTACTAGCTTTTTCTATTGTCGTTACCTTTAAGACTGATTCATACATTTGTTGATACGCAGGATTCTCGGCCAACAATGCATCAAAATCCGGATTAATGACATTTGCAGTTTCCTTGGTTTCGGTTTCTACTGGCTGCTGCCCTTGATCTAAATTACTTGTCACATAGGACATAGATATGATGGAGAACAGCAGAATTGCCGCTGTTACAGGGACCCACATTTTGAGCCCTGAAAAATTTCTTCTTTTTATTATTTGTTTTTCCTTTAGTGTTTTCTTTAGCTCTTTTGCAAAAATTTGATTTGGTTCAAGGTCAGGACGATTTTTTAAAGGCTTTAACCATTTCTCATCATTTCGATTGTTCATTGAGTCCCCACCTTTCCTCGTGTACTATAATATGTTTTTTCATTTGTTGAATCGCTCTGTGGTAATCGACACGTACTTTCCTTTCACTGCATCCCATGATTTCAGCGGTTTCTTTAACAGACAACTCTTTTAGTCCGCGTAAGATAATGATGGACCGATAAGTAGGCTTTAATTTTATGAGAGCTTCTTGTAGTTCTTCCCATTCTTTCTTTTGGATGGCCTTCTTTTCAGGCGTAGCTTCTTCTGATTCCTTTTCGTAGATCCAATCTGGTAAGTATTGAATAAACTTTTGTTTTCGTTTAAGATCAATTGCCGTATGCTTTGCTATCGAGAAAATCCATGTTTTCAATCTTTCTGGATTTTGTAGACTGCCTAAGTTTTTCATAATTTTAATAAAAGTATCTTGTGTGATATCTTCTGCTTCTTGACGGTTATTTGTATAAAAGAGTGCAAAATGATAAACATCCCGGTAATACGTATCATAAATAGTTTCTATATCGAACGACATATTCTCCAATGCCTCGCCCCCAATCAGTAATAAGTCGTTTCAACCCCGAATTTGTTTCAACTTACTTAAAATTTTTTATCCTCAACTACATTTCGTTATCTGTACCATATCTCCTGCTTTGAAATCGGCTCATATCCCAACAAAAAAAGCAGCAAGAGGAAGATTATATGCTCCTATCGCCGCTTACTTGTTAAGTTGATTGTAAAAATATGGTGGGACACGGGACCTGTCCCTATGTCCCAGGTGAGAGACCCTATGCCCCTAGGATTTTTTCTGCATTTTTGACTCGTTGTTCGGTTGGGGGTTCGACTCCTTTGAGTTTGTATTCCAGACCTAGACTTTCCCATTTGTAGATACCGAGTTTGTGGTATGGGAGGACTTCAATTTTTTTCACATTTGTTAGTGTTTTTATAAACTCTGATAGTTTTGTAAGATCCTCATCATTATCGCTAATTGTTGGAACGAGTACATGTCGAACCCAAACTGGAACATTTTTATCTGATAGAAACTGAGCAAAATCCAGTATATGTTCATTGGATAGGCCCGTTAACTCCTTATGCTTTATCGGGTCGATTTCCTTAATATCTAGTAAAATTAAGTCAGTTAGTGGCAGTAATTCCTCTAATTTCTCCATAAAATGAGGAGCACGTGTAAAGCATCCGCCAGAACTATCAATCGTAGTGTGAATACCAAGCTTCTTGCATTCTTTAAACAACTCGATTAGAAAGTCAAGTTGAAGCAAAGGCTCACCACCACTTACGGTAACACCACCGCCCGATGCTTGGAAAAAAGGAAGATAGGTTTTGATATCATTGATAATCTCTGAAACACTCATTTCCTTCCCCATATTTAATTTCCAAGTATCAGGGTTATGACAAAACTGGCAACGGAGCAAACACCCCTGAGTGAAAATAACATAACGTAGTCCTGGTCCATCTACCGTTCCACAGGTTTCAATGGAATGAATGCGTCCGTTCATGCTAATCGTCCTCCTCTTTTCTTACATCCTTACATGGTTTCGTGGAATGTTCGGTTTATCACATCAATTTGTTGTTCTCTTGTTAGTTTGATAAAGTTCACGGCATAACCTGATACACGAATTGTTAATTGCGGATATAACTCCGGATGTTCCATTGCATCCATTAATGTTTCTCTGTCAAAGACGTTCACATTTAAATGGTGACCTTTTTTCATCATATATCCATCAAGTAAACCTGCTAGGTTACTAATTCTCGCTTCTTCCTCTCTTCCTAAAGCTCTCGGTACGATTGAGAAAGTATTTGAGATTCCATCTAACGCGTATTCATATGGAAGCTTCGCGACAGAACTCAATGAAGCAAGTGTACCCTTTGTGTCACGGCCGTGGAGTGGATTAGCACCAGGAGCAAATGGTTCCCCAGCTTTACGGCCATCAGGTGTGTTTCCTGTCTTTTTCCCATACACGACATTAGATGTGATGGTTAAAATGGATTGTGTGTGAACAGAGTCGCGGTATGTTTTATGTTTTTTAATCTTATTCATAAAACGCTTCACAAGCTCAACTGCGATGTCGTCAACACGATCATCATTGTTTCCGTATTTCGGGAAGTCTCCTTCAGTCTCGTAATCTACTACAATTCCGTTTTCATCCCGAATGGTTTTAACCTTAGCATGTTTGATAGCACTTAGTGAATCAGCGACCACAGATAGCCCCGCGATTCCGCATGCCATTGTTCGTAAGATTTCACGGTCATGCAATGCCATTTCTAATCGTTCATAGCTGTATTTATCATGCATGTAGTGAATGATATTTAATGTATTTACATAAAGTCCTGCAAGCCATTCAAGCATGAGGTCATATTTTTCAAGAACTTCCTCATAGTCTAGATACTCTGAGGTAATTGGTGAGTATGTCGGACCAACTTGGATTTTCAGTTTTTCATCAATTCCACCATTGATTGCGTAGATTAAAGCTTTCGCTAGGTTCGCTCTTGCTCCGAAAAATTGCATTTGCTTTCCAATTGTCATCGCCGATACACAACACGCGATGCCATAGTCGTCCCCATACGTTTCTCGCATAATGTCGTCATTTTCATATTGAATGGAGCTTGTTTTGATAGACATTTTTGCGCAGTATTTCTTATAGTTTTCAGGTAACTTCACTGACCAAAGTACAGTTAGGTTTGGTTCAGGTGCTGGTCCAAGATTGTCTAGAGTATGCAAGAAACGGAATGAGTTTTTTGTAACCAATGGACGCCCATCAAGCGCAACACCTGCTAGAGATTCTGTCACCCAAGTAGGGTCACCACTAAATAGCTCATTGTAATCTGGTGTTCTTGCAAACTTAACGAGTCGCAGTTTCATGACAAAATGATCGACAATTTCCTGTGCTTCTTGCTCGGTTAGAGTGCCGTTTTTAATGTCTCTTTCAATATAGATATCTAGGAATGTGGACACACGTCCTAAACTCATCGCTGCCCCATTTTGTTCTTTTATCGCTGCTAAATACGCGAAGTATAGCCATTGAAATGCTTCCCTTGCATTTGTAGCCGGTTCTGAAATGTCATAGCCATAGGAGACAGCTAGCTCCTTTAATTCCTGTAGTGCACGAATTTGTTCAGAAAGTTCTTCTCTGTCACGAATGATGTCGTCAGTCATGGTTCCATTTCCAGTTTCAAGAAGGTCTTTCTTTTTTTCTTCAATGAGTCTATCGACACCATAAAGGGCTACCCTGCGATAATCACCAATGATTCTTCCACGACCATATGCATCAGGTAGTCCTGTAATAATACCCGCTTTTCTCGCAAGTCTCATTTCTGATGTATAAGCATCAAATACACCTTGATTATGCGTTTTTCGATAATCAGTAAAGATCTTTACAATCTCCTGGTCTATTTCAAACCCATAGGATTTCGCAGAATCAACCGCCATTCTAATTCCACCAAACGGTTGAAGTGAGCGCTTAAAGGGTTTATCCGTTTGGAATCCAACCACTTTCTCCTTTTCCTGATCAAGGTAACCAGGACCATGTGAAGTAATCGTAGATACAATTTTCGTATCCATATCAAGTACGCCGCCATTTTCCAGCTCTTGCTTTGTTAACTCCATTACCTGCTTCCATAGCGTATTTGTCGCTTCGGTCGGTCCCACTAAAAATTCATCGTCACCCTCATATGGTGTAAAGTTCTCTATTATGAAGTCACGTACATCAATGTCCTTTTGCCATTTTCCTTCTTTAAAACCATCCCATGCTTTCATCATCAATGACCTCCATCCTATAAAAGGTTGTTTACATATATGTTTGTTTTAAGACTTAGTTTGTTCACTACTGAACAAACTTTCTTACAAGTCAATCATACATCGGAACAAGTTTTATGTCATGTGAAATATTTCACAAATAAATAGAATTACCATTTTAGCCATATTTTCATCAAAATTTGGTCAAAATTACTTGCTCGGAGCAAAACTAACCGGCTTGTGTACCATTAATTTCTTATGATTCGGTAGGTGGTGACACTACAATATGGCTGGATTATCATTATCTTCCTAATTTCTGGATTTTGATGTTGCTCCAATGATGTTGGAGTACCACCATCCTCCTAATTTCTGGATTTTAATGTTACTCAAATGATGCTGGATTACTACCACCTTCCTAATATCTGGGTAATAATGATACTCCAACGCCACTGGAATACCTCCATCCTCCTAATTTCTGGATAGCGATGTTACTCCAATCCTGCTGGAGTACCACCAAACAACTAAAACAAATGGGACGGAGGGACAGGTCCCTTGTCCCTGTAAAAATATGGTGGGACGCGGAACCAGTCCCTGTGAACCGGAGGCTGGTAATACGTGCCAGTCTGTATTATGATAAAAATAAAAAATTGGGGTGTGGGACTTACATGGCAAAACTAGTTATTACGCAAAACATAGAAGAATTTCATTTGGATCAGATTAAAAAGATTGTTCCTGACTGGGAGATTGTTGCGGGACGAGATTCATCTGTTTGGTTAGATCATCTAAAAGATGCTGAGGTTATTGTTGGCTGGAAAAAAGAAATTGCGGAGCATTCCATTTTTGCTGACTCAAAGCTTCGCTGGTTACAAAGCTGGAGTGCTGGTGTCAATAGTATGCCACTTGAGGAAATGGAGCAGAAAAATATTGTTCTGACGAGCGCAAATGGAGTTCACGCCTATCCGATTTCAGAAACTATTTTTGCCTTAATCCTCGGGTTAACGAGAAAAATACATACATATGTCCGTAATCAACAAGAGAAAAAGTGGCATCATGCCGATATGAATCTGGAAATTCATGAAAAGACAATTGGGGTTATAGGTGTCGGTCATATTGGGAAGGAAACGGCGAAGATTGCTAAGGCCTTTGGTATGAAGGTAATTGGGGTTCGCCACTCTGACCGGGATGAGGAATTTGTGGATGAGATGTATACAACGGCCCAGCTGTCTGATGTTCTGCCTCATTGTGATTATGTCGTAGTAACTTTGCCATTGACTAATGAAACGCATCATTTGTTTGGGGCTGAAGAGTTTAAAAAAATGAAGTCTTCTGCATTTTTCATTAATATCGGACGCGGTGAAATTGTTGTTGAAGATGATTTAATTGAGGCACTACGCTCAGGAGAAATCGCTGGGGCAGGTTTGGATGTATTTACAAAAGAACCGCTTGAAGAAAACAGCCCGCTGTGGGACTTTGAAAATGTGATAGTGACACCACATACGTCTGGTTCAACAGAGCATTACACCAAACGTGTCATTGAAGATATCTTTATCCCGAATCTAAAAAGCTACGCTCAAGGCGGAGTTCTGCCGAGGAATGTCGTGGACTATAAGAAAGGGTATTAGGGACAAGTACACTGCCCCTGTAAAAAAATGGTGGGACAAGGGACCTGTCCCTGTGTTCCACCTTAATCTTCATCCTTCACATCAATATCTTCTGGGATGGGTTCGTTTAGCCATTCTAGGTAGAGCTTTTTGTATTTTTCAAGCTGCTCGAGGGTAGTGTTGAATTGTTCCTTATTTAATAAGTATTGTTCCCCATCGAAAAGTGCACGTACCTTTTTTTCTTGGACAAGTTTTTTTATAAGCTCTTCCGGGATTGATAAATATTCTGCTGTTTCTTTAACTGTTAAATACAACTTATTTCAACCTTCTTTATCTTCGAATTTTATAAGCCCGCCGTTCCGCGTATTCCGAGCATGGAATGCACACCTTTATTGTATTCCCCTTATCATCGACATATTGTCGCAAAGGCTTAATTTTTCTTTTACAAATCGCACATTTCGCACCAAAAAAAGAGAACATTTTTACCCTCCTCTTGAAGAAAAAAATGAGAGATATGCTCTCTCATTTTATTTTACCGCAACAAACTGATCAACAAAATGTTGCGGGTTTAGCCTCTCACCAGTGGCTCTTTCTATTTTTTCATTCCAATTATATAACGCACCTGGCTTAAAGAAATCATTTAACAAAAATTCTCCCACTTTTTCCGTGAAAAGATCTGTTGATATATTCTTCTCGATATAGCGCTGCAGCTGAGAAGTTGTTAACTCACCAAGTAAATAGTTTTGATAATACACCGGAACCAACGTAAAATGAATTTTCGCAGCCCAATGTGGATAATCCTGATTTTCTGGCGGCGTTAACAATTGAATCTCACTGACAATTTTCCACCATAAACGATTCAAATCCTGATCCGGATTTTCATAAAGCTCACGTTCGAAAAACACAAATGTCATAATCCAACGGCCCGCAATCAGCATTTGACGACGCAATGATTTTTCAATGAGTGGCTTCAACTCTTCAACTTGCGCTTGATCTAACCCTAAAAACTGCTGAAGCCATTCAGGATTTTTCCCAAAACGACCGTATAGCATCGCAATTGCCTCAGTTGTTAGTGTATGTGCTGGACTGCGCAATAGGAATGGTAGATCACGGTCAATATATTTAAAATAAACCGCATGCCCATATTCATGTAGCATTGTATTGGACCAGTAATCGGAAGGTACATTGTTACTTAAGACACGTACATCACCCTCGCGATCAATATCGGTACAGAATGCATGCTGATTTTTCTTCTCTCTTGGATACAGATCACTTTTTTGCAGCATATCTGTAATATCCATACCCATTTTTGCGAAAGTCTGTGTTGATAATTCTTCAAGATTTTTCCCATCATAAAACGGATCCAAATCTAATTCCTTAGATGGCGGCGCCTCTTGGAAAAACGGGTCCGCATAATGCCATGGACGCAGGTCCTCTACTTTGATACCAAATCGTTCAGCAAGTTCTTCATCCATTTCCTGCTTTAGTTCACGGAATGGTTCATCCGAAAGCTGCTTAAGCTCTGTAAAAATAGAAAAAATCTCTTCACGGTCAAGTTCCTGTGATTCAAAACTCATTTGATGGAAGTTTTCAAAACCTAGTGAACGGGCCGCCTCATTGCGCTTTTTCACAAGTTTCAATAATTTTTCTTCTACTTCTTTTGCAATCTGCTTACTTGCATGCCATGCTTCTTCTCTTAGTTCAAGATCATTGCTTTTTATTAAAATTTGGCGAACATCGTTCTCCGAAACTTGCTTTCCGTCTAAAGTCGCACGGAATGTATTAAATACACCTACTAATTCTGTTGATAATTCAACCATTTCCTTTAGTTTGTCTTCCGGGAGTTGGTTTTCAAGCATTTGTGAATATAGTAGTTCTAGCTGGCGTTTTTGAACTGAATCATCCGTCTGTTCGAGGTATTCTTTCACCTGTTCAAAGCGCTCCGCATCTGAAAAATAAACACTGTAAGCAGTTTCTGCTTCTGCTGATTTTGCATTCCACTCCTCTTCACCAGTTGTGGCGGCCATCCATGATGCTTCTGCACCTTTAATATGTAATTCGCGAATTGCTTTATTTTGTTCCTCTAAAAATCGTTCAATTGACATTGTAAAACCCCTCCTCATGTCTATAATTCTAGAAAAATCGACAAAATCCTTTTATGCTCACAATCTTTCAAACCCTAAATAACGTGTTCCTTGAAATGTCAGTTTCCCCGTATCCCCTTCGGCAAGAAGACCGTACTCTCCACCAGATACCATAAACTCAGATCGATCTCCACTCTCAAACTCAAACGTAACATAGTAACTTGTCGATGATGTTACATGATCGTGGTGGTGTGGCTCTGTATGATGGTGGGTATGTCTACTAACATGTGTGCGCTTTGATTTTATTATTGCAGGAACACTTAGCCTAGGAGAATCCTCGTTCTTCTTCCACTGATTGATTCCCTTTCCTAGATTAAGAATAACGAGTACGATTACAACAATAAACCCAATCATTATAAAAATTGGAACAGCATTAAACATCATATCTCCAGGATACATAATCTTCCCCCTCAAAAAACTTCTGTAGTATCCATACGCAAAAAGGATTATAAAGTTTCAATGTTCGAAAAATTTTTTCGTAAAAAAGTGTGGGACAAGGAACCTGTCCCCTCGACCCACACTTTTATACACACAAAAAAAGACCCTTGGTTTGGGACAGGGGACCTGTCCCTCTGTCCCAAAGGGTCTGGTTTGTTTGTTATTCGCCTAGGTCGACGTTGTGGTAGACTTGGCGCACGTCTTCTAAGTCTTCTAGTGCATCGATCATTTTTTCGAATTTTGCTTGTGCATCTTCTGGAAGGGTTACATCGTTTTGAGCAAGCATGGTAAGCTCTGCTACTGCAAACTCTGTAATACCAGCATTTGTAAATGCTTCTTGGACAGCATGGAATTGTTCTGGCTCCGCGTAGACGATGACAGATTCTTCCTCTTCCAAGATATCACGTACATCTACATCTGCTTCCATTAATAATTCTAATACCTCATCGGCTGTTTTTCCTTCGATACCAAACACAGCTGTTGCATCAAACATATAGGCTACTGAACCACTGACACCCATGTTTCCACCGTTTTTACCAAATGCTGCACGCACTTCAGATGCAGTACGGTTCACGTTATTTGTTAATGCATCAACAATAACCATTGATCCGTTTGGTCCAAAGCCTTCATAGCGAAGCTCATCGTAATTTTCTTCTCCGCCACCTTTTGCTTTTTCAATCGCACGGTCAATGATTGCTCTTGGTACATTATATGTTTTTGCACGTTCAAGAACGACCTTTAAGTTTTGGTTTAACTCAGGATCAGGCTCGCCCTGTCTTGCTGCTACATAAATTTCACGTCCAAATTTTGCGTAGATTCTACTTGTGTTTGCATCCTTAGACGCTTTCTTTTCCTTAATATTGTTCCATTTACGTCCCATTTAGAACACTCGCTTTCAACTATTGAATCATTTAATATTATACATCAAACTTCCCATTAACAAAATATGTGTTTGACAGGCTATATTAGGTTTATTTTCCAAGTTAAATAATAAGCAAAAACCCCGGCACTTTTTTTGTGTCCGGGGCTATTTCATCTGTTAGACAAATTTCTATTCGGATAGATTAATAAAGAGTCATATATTGGTCTCTTTCCCATGTGTCGACTTGAGTACGGAACTGATCCCATTCAATTTGTTTTGCTTCAATAAAATGGGTGCTAATATGTTCTCCTAAGGCATTAATGAGTAGCTCATTCTTTGAAAAGGCTGTAACAGCTTCTTTTAGATTTTCCGGAAGACTTTGAATTCCTAACTCTGCCATTTCCTCATCTGTCATATGATAGATATTTAGATTCACAGGATCCCCTAATTGAAGTTTATTTCGAATACCATCCAAACCTGCAGCAAGCATAGCTGCTAAGGCAAGGTATGGGTTTGCAGATGGGTCTGGATTTCTCAACTCAATACGTGTGCTTAACCCTCGGCTTGCTGGAACACGTACAAGCGGACTACGATTTTTCGCTGACCATGCAATATAGCTTGGTGCTTCATATCCTGGAACTAAACGTTTATAGGAGTTAACTGTTGGATTTGTGATTGCGGCAAAACTATGCGCATGCTTCAGAATTCCAGCTAAATACTGCTTCGCTGTTTCACTTAGACCTAATTCATCACTTTCATCGAAGAATGCATTTTCGTTTCCTCTAAATAGGGATTGGTGACAGTGCATCCCTGAACCATTTACTCCAAAAAGTGGCTTAGGCATAAAGGTTGCATGTAACCCATGTTTTCTCGCAATATTTTTCACAACAAGCTTAAATGTTTGGATTTGGTCAGCAGCATCAACAGCATCAGAGTATTTGAAATCAATTTCATGCTGTCCAGGAGCCACTTCGTGATGGGATGCCTCGATTTCAAATCCCATATCCTCTAATGTTAGTACGATATCGCGTCTGCAGTTTTCACCCAGGTCAGTTGGAGCTAAGTCGAAATAGCCTCCATTATCATTTAGTTCCATAGTTGGGTTGCCTTTTTCATCGGTCTTGAATAAAAAGAATTCTGGCTCTGGGCCGACATTCATCGCCGTAAACCCTAAGGAATTTGCTTCACTCAATACTCTCTTTAACACTCCGCGAGGATCGCCAGGGAATGGATTGCCATCAGGTAAATATACATCACAGATTAGCCGTGCAATTTTGCTTTCATCTGCACTCCATGGAAAGATAAGCCATGTATTTAAGTCTGGGTATAAATACATATCGGATTCTTCTATTCTCACAAAACCTTCAATTGAAGATCCGTCAAACATCATTTGATTATCCAATGCCTTTTTCAATTGGCTAACCGGAATTTCTACATTTTTGATAATACCGAACAAGTCTGTGAACTGTAAGCGAATATAGCGTACATTCTCCTCTTTTGCGTTTTGTAGAATTTCTTCTTTCGTATAAGTTCTTCCCATAAAATTTTCCTCCTTATAGTGCGTGTTCAAAAAGTAGGGTAAAAAGGACCGAGAATTTCAAGGCGGAGCAGCTTCGAGTACCGGAACGTATGCAGTTAATACGTGAGGAACGGAGAAGCAAGCCAACGCAGAAATTCGATGTGTCATTTTTGGCCGACTTTTTGAACAACCTCTTATATTTGTAATTAGTATCGCTACCGCTCACATCGTTGCTATTTACTCATCAAGGCATCAGATATCACTGTCTAGATACGGGCGAAAACTAACTAATCCTAATTTATTTTTGTAATATGCCTTGCTAAGGATGCCTGTACATCGATCTCACCGTGACAAATGTACTCTGCAGCCCCTTTTTTCCAAATATGATTGTTCTCATCCCACCTGATTTCCAAATCACCTCCTGGAAGGTGAACCGTTACAGGTATGTGTTTTGCTATTTTCCCAGTTAACGTGGCTGCAACTACAGCTGCACAAGCACCGGTTCCACAAGCCATTGTAATTCCGGAACCTCTCTCCCACACTCTATAATCAATTTCATTACTGTTTCTGATATGGACGATTCCCACATTTACTCTTTCAGGAAAGTGGTATGAGTGCTCAATGGCAGGACCTAGTGTCTCTAGTGGTACTTCATGAACATCGTCAACAAAAAGGATTGCATGTGGGTTCCCCATTGAAAGGCAAGTTAAAAGAAATTGATTATCACCAATACTTACAGGTTCATTGATTGTTGTTGAATAAGGGTCGCCCGCCATAGGGACCATTCCTTTTAGTAATTTAGGCTCTCCCATGTCAACTGTGATTGACTCGACGACATTTTTGTGTCCGGTTGTAACAGTCACATACACAATTCCACCTAGAGTTTCTATTGAAAATGTGTTTGATTCTGCATACAAGTGATCGACCAGATATTTTGCAACACAACGGAGTCCATTTCCACAGTTTTTTCCTTCTGATCCATCCTCATTAAATATTCTCATTCTAAAATCCGCTACACTTGATGGACAGATGAGAATCATCCCATCAGAACCAATGCCAAAATTCACATCGGATACCGCTTTGGCGAGGCTAGTAAGGTCCTGTTCCCTCAAGGAGGATTCTAAGAGATTGAAAATGATATAATTGTTACCTAAACCATGCATTTTTGTAAAAAGCACTTACACTCACCTTCCTTCTCTAAAATATGAATTGGACTCTACTTAACCGTGATTTGATCTCATCTATGACTTTCTTTTCACCTTCCCTACTGTCTGCCTGGAAGGTCACTGAGAACCGAATATAGTTGCCCACATCGTCCCATGGCACACTTGAAATAAGGTGCTCACGAATCAGGTACTGTCCAAATTCTTCTGCATTTGTAAAAGTCGGACCTCCGACAACTCCAACAGGTATTTCTACGTAAAGGAAGAAGGAGCCCTTCGGTTTTTCCGCCTTAAATCCACAATCACGAAGCGCGTTAACAAGTAATTCATGGCGGCGTGAATATTTTTCAGCTGTTTTTACTGTAATTTCTGGATGTGCCAAGGCATATGCTGCTGCTTTTTGGATAGGTATAAATTGGCCTGAGTCACTATTGTCTTTAATTGTTGCAAATGCCTTAACTAGATTTGGATGTCCGGCGATAAAGCCTATTCTCCATCCGGTCATATTAAAGGATTTTGATAAAGAATGAAGCTCTACCCCCACTTCCTTTGCTCCGGGGATTGATAGAAAACTAAGTGGTTTCTCACCGTCAAATACCAGTGCGGCATAGGCTGCGTCATGGACAACGATTAAGTTATTCTGATTTGCAAATGCAACTACTTCCTCAAAAAATTCTTTAGTTGCCGCAGCACCAGTTGGGTTATTAGGGTAATTTAAGTAAAGTAGTTTTGCCTTTTTCAATGTATCCTGATCAATTTGACTAAGATCCGGTAAAAATCCATTCTTTTCTAATAGCGGCAGCTGTACGATTTCACCCCCATAATATTTTGTATAAGTAGCTAGTACAGGGTAACTTGGTGTTGGCATTAGTGTGATGTCACCTGGGTTGATAAAAGCTGCTGGCAACATCGCAAGTGCTGATTTTGAGCCAATTACGTGATTGATTTCCGTTTCTGGATTAAGGTCGCTTACCCCAAATACCTCTTCCATGTAGCGAGCAGCCGCTTCCTTAAATTCAGAAATTCCGTTATCTGAGTAGAATCGATTTTCTGGCTTTGCTGCTTCTAATGACAGCTTTTCTACAACCGCTTCATCAGCCATTGCATCTGGTTCACCAACCCCTAAATCAATTAATTCAATATTGGGATTCTCTTTTAAGGCAGCTTTTTTAGCCCTTTTTATTTTTTCAAATTTAAAAATCTCATCTTTGAGTCCGAACGACGATCCACCGATTCGATCAGCAAAGAGTTGTTGGGTATAGTCTGTTAATGTCATTGGTACTCCTCCATATCAATCAAATGCGCATTGGCGTATTTACGCCAGATTTTAGGCCCACATGAAGTGGGTCATAAAGACGTTGCCACAGGACGTGGCGTTCTTAGTCTTTGATCTTACTTAATCGAAAAGTTCCCTTTAAAAATCTGTGGCATCCGCCGGAGGGATTAACTTTATTCAGTCTGTGTTTGAACACAAACTGAATTTATATTCACTTTATTTTCATCCCAGTATTTACAGAATGGGGACTTTACTGAATAAAGTTAAATGCTCATTAAGTAGTTGTGACAGGCTTCTGCAGCTTCTTTTCCTTCTTGAATAGCCCATACTATTAAACTTGAACCGCGGCGGGCATCACCTGCTATGAAGGTTCCTTCCTTGTTTGTCTGGTAAGGATCTTCTAGTTTGTCGGCTCTCGTTGTATTTCCTTCTTGGTTGAATTTCTCTAAGAGATCTTGATCCATCCCTTCAAATCCGACCGCTAATAAAACAAGCTGGGCAGGCCAGACTCTTTCTGAACCTGGGATTTGCTCTCTGATTTTCTCTCCGTTTTCATTCACTATCGTCCTAACTTCGATACTCTTAACACTTATTAAGTGCCCATTCTCATCTCCTAAAAATTCAATAGCTGATGTCGCATATGCACGGGGGTCACTTCCAAACCTCGCTAATGCCTCCTCGTGTCCATGATCAAGCTTGTGAATGATTGGATATTGCGGCCAAGGATTCTCCTCCGTACGACTGGTTGACCGCTCAGGATAAATATCAAACTGGACTAGACTTTTACAATTATGTCGGAGAGCCGTTGACACACAGTCTGTCGCTGTGTCTCCCCCACCAATCACAATGACGTCTTTGCCTTCTGCAGAAATAAAATTCCCATCCGCGAAGTTAGAATCAAGCATGCTTTTCGTATTGCGATGCAAGTAATCCATTGCAAAATGGATACCTTTTAGATTTCTTCCTTCCGCCACCACATTCCGTGGCTTTGTTGCTCCGGTACAGATAATCACACTATCAAACTCTGAATCTAGTTTTTCCAAAGGATAATCTTTACCAATCTCTGTATTCGTCACAAACGTGATTCCTGAATCTCTTAAAAGATTAATCCGACGATCCACAACAGGTTGTTCAATTTTCATTTTGGGAATTCCATACGTTAGCAATCCTCCAACTCGGTCTGACCTTTCAAACACTGTAACGGAATGTCCTTGTTGATTCAGTTCCGATGCACTGGCTAATCCTGCAGGTCCTGAACCGATAATCGCAACTTTCTTTCCTGTTCTTTTCTTTGGAATCTGTGGAGTTACCCAACCTTCCTCAAAGGCTTTATCGATAATAGCCCATTCGATATTTTTTATCGTGACAGAACTTTCATATAGTGAGGCTACACACCCTGCCTCACAAGGGGCCGGGCATGCCCTTCCGGTAAACTCTGGAAACGGATTTGTCTTACTTAATCTCTCATAAGCCTCTTTCCAATTTCCTCGATAAACGAGTTCATTCCATTCCGGAATTAGATTATATAAAGGGCATCCGGTAGTCATCCCTCCAAGAACACTTCCGTTCTGACAGAAGGGGACTCCACAATCCATACATCGTGCCGCTTGGTTAACTAGATCTCTTGAAGGAGGCAGAACAGAGATTTCCTTCCAATCCTTCAATCGTTGCAGTGGTTCACGATAATTTGCGGGCTGCCGCTTATATTCTAAAAATCCTGTATGTTTTCCCAAATCGACACCTCTTTTCTTAGGAAACTAGTATTAAGTAGTCGTTAAACAACTAGATTTTGCGTTTCAAGAATTAATTTATAATTCCGAGGGATTACTTTAATAAATTGAGCCGCTTCTTTTTTCCAATTTTGAATTAAGCGATAAGCCAAGGGGCTATTTGTGTATTCATAATGCTCTTTCAAGAGGCTGTAAACCATATTCTTTTCCTCAAGATCTTCTATGGATTCTAGTAGAACTAGTTCTGGATTATATTCATGTTGGAAACGTTGATTAGCCGGTTCATATATATAAGCGATGCCTCCAGACATACCTGCAGCGAAATTTTTCCCAACTTCCCCTAGGATTAATGCCCTGCCTCCTGTCATGTATTCACAGCCATGTTCGCCAACACCCTCTACTACAACAGTTGCACCACTATTACGAACACAGAATCTTTCTCCTGCTTTTCCACGAATAAATGCCTTTCCGCTAGTTGCTCCATAAAACGCCGCATTCCCGATAATCACATTCTCTTCGGCAACAAGTGTGGATATACTGGATGGGCGGACAATAATTTTTCCTCCGGATAGGCCTTTCCCAACATAGTCATTACTATCACCTTCTACTTCTAAGGTAAGTCCACTTGGTATGAATGCCCCGAAACTTTGACCAGCTGATCCTTTGAATAGATAGTGAAGCGTATCCTCAGGTAAGCCAACTGCTCCAAATTGCTTTGATATTTCACTGCCAGTCAATGTTCCAACAGATCGATCTGTGTTAGAAATTTGGAAAACATCCCTTGCAGTCTGCTGATTAACCCACGCTTGGCTGCTTATTGGAAGCAATTCTCGATAATCGAGTGTTTGTTCCAGTTGATGGTCTTGCTTTTTAGATGAAACTCTTTCACCTTCATGTCTGACTAAAAGTGGAGACAAATCAAGATTTTGTAGTTTCCAAGCTTTAGGATTATCTATCTGGATTACGTCTGTGCGTCCAATCATCTCATCCATCGTTTTAAAACCAAATTTAGCCATATATTCTCGAACTTCATGCGCAATAAAAGTCATTAGATGAACAATATGTTCCGCTGTCCCCATCATTTTCTTTCGAAGTTCAGGGTTTTGAGTCGCAATTCCAACTGGACATGTGTCCATGTGGCAAACTCTCATCATGATACAACCAAGTGAAACAAGTGGAAGAGTTGCAAAACCATATTCTTCTGCACCTAACAATGCTGCAATTACGACATCTCGGCCATTCATCAATTTTCCATCAGCCTCAAGCCTCACACTATTTCTAAGGCCATTTAGCATGAGGGTTTGATGGGCTTCAGCTAATCCTAGTTCCCACGGCATACCAGCATGCTTAATGCTCGTTTTTGCTGCCGCACCTGTTCCACCATCATAGCCACTTACCAAAATGACATCAGCCTTAGCCTTGGCAACACCTGCAGCAATCGTTCCTACACCCGTTCCTGAAACAAGCTTTACATTAATATCTGCACTTGGATTCGCATTTTTCAGATCATATATAAGCTGCTCTAAGTCCTCAATCGAATAGATATCATGGTGTGGAGGAGGTGAGATTAACTCAATACCAGGTGTCGATCCCCTCGTTTTCGCTACTGATACGGTGACTTTATGGCCAGCGAGTTGACCCCCTTCACCCGGTTTTGCTCCTTGTGCCATTTTTATTTGGATTTCATCACTATTTACAAGATAATGACTTGTCACTCCAAATCGTCCGGAAGCCACTTGCTTCATTCTGCTTAATTTCGAATCTCCATTAATGAGCGGTATAAAACGTTGTGGATCCTCTCCACCTTCACCTGAATTACTTTTCCCTCCAATCCGATTCATGGCTACAGCAATTGCTTCATGAGCCTCTATGCTAATGGAGCCGTATGACATTGCTCCTGTTTTGAAGCGTCTAAAAATAGACTCAATTGGTTCAACTTCCTCAATAGGAATCGGCTTTCTGTTACTTTTTAAGCGGAACATCCCTCTGAGCGTAATGCTCTTTTCAGTATCTTCCCCCATCATGTGGCTGTATTTTTTGTAAACCTCATAGTTACCGGTTCGACAGGCATGCTGTAAGGTGTGGATAGTTTCTGGTCGGTACAAATGTGACTCTCCGTTTACACGCCATTGGAGGTCATCACCTTCATCTAGGGTGGGATCTTCATTTAGCCATGCCTGGTTGTGTCGATTAATGGTTTCTTTCGCAATATCCTCGAGTTGAAGACCGCCTATTCGAGAAGATGTGCGCGGAAAATACGTGTTGATTACCTCTTCACTAATCCCAACAGCCTCAAAAATTTGGGCACCAATATAACTCTGAACTGTCGAAATCCCCATTTTTGACATGATCTTCAGGATTCCTTTTGTAACTGCTTTTTTATAATTTTTGATTAAGTTTTCACCACTTAGTTTCGAAAGCGATTTGTATAATAGATATGGAAAGATGGCATTTGCTCCATATCCGAGTAGCACTGCAAAATGGTGAACTTCCCTAGGCTCTCCTGATGCTATAATGATACTTACCTTGCTTCTAAGCCCTTGTCGTATCAAATGGTGGTGCAGAGCTGATACAGCTAGTAGAGAAGGAATTGCACCTTGATTTTGATTGATTCCCTGATCGCTTAACACGATTAGATTGCTTCCATCCCTTACTGCTTTTTCAGCAGTTGCGTGTATTTCTTGAAGACGTTCCTGAATCGTCATTCCTTGTACAGGTAAGAGAATCGAAATAGTCGATACTTTCCAAACATCACTATCCAAACTTTGAATTGTTCTCATTTCTACTTCAGACAGGATCGGGGTGCTTAACTTTATTTTTTTGTAATCTTCAGTCTTCGGTTGTAATAAATTCCCCTCGGCTCCTAGTAATACTTCCATTGATGTGACATATGCTTCTCGGATTGCATCAATTGGAGGATTGGTTACTTGGGCAAAACGCTGTTTGAAATAATTAAATAGTAATTGAGGTTTTGATGATAGAATGGCTAGCGGAGCATCGTATCCCATAGAACCAATTGGTTCATTTCCTTCTTGCGCCATCGGTTTAATTATTTTCTCCCACTCTTCATAGGTGTACCCGAACGCTTTTTGAATACGTAATAGTTCCTCTTTGCTTTCTGTTGATTCTTTCTTCTTTGTTATAGGTAGATTTTCAATTGGTGTAATTGTCTCAGCTACCCAATCTTCATAAGGATGTTCGTTAATAAACTGTTGTTTTACTTCTTCATCTAGTAGTAGCTTCTTCTTCTCAAAATCTACTAAAAGCATTTGTCCCGGTTTTAGACGATCCTTTAGAATAATGTTTTCTTCTGGAATATCTACTACTCCTACTTCCGAAGATAAACATAGGAAATCATCATCTGTAAGGATAATACGAGCTGGCCTTAACCCATTTCTATCTAGACAAGCTCCAATCTGTTTTCCATTTGTAAAGCCCATGGCTGCTGGACCGTCCCAAGCCTCCATGAGGCAACTATGAAACTGATAGAATGCCCTTTTCTTGTCAGATAGAAGTTTGTTATTCTGCCAAGGTTCTGGGATCATCAACATCATTGCTTTAGCGAGTGACCATCCTGACATCACTAGATATTCTAATGCGTTATCAAACATTGCAGTGTCACTGCCATCCAGGTCAATCACTGGGTGAAGAGCTTCATTATCTTCCAGAAGGTCTGAACGAAGAACAGGTTCACGTGCAAGCATCCAGTTTACATTCCCCGTTATCGTATTAATCTCTCCATTGTGCATTAATGTTCGGTTTGGCTGCGCTCTTCTCCAGCTAGGAAAGGTATTCGTACTAAATCGGTTATGCACCATGGCCATCGCGGATTGATAATCATCTCGCCTTAAATCCTCATAATAGCTTCTTAACTGGCTCGGTAAAAGAAGTCCTTTATATACGATGGTTCTTGATGAAAAACTAACAATATAGCAGTCATCCTGATTTACTTCAGCGTCATTGAATTCTTTCTCTACTTTTCGCCGAGCCATATATAACAACCGCTCAAATTGATCATTGTCTAGTTCCTTATTGACGGAAGTAACGAATAATTGATGAACAGATGGTTGTGATTGTTTAGCCGTGCTTCCCAACTCTTCATCATTCGTTGGTACATCTCTCCATCCAAAAATCTCTAGATCCTCATACTGCACGATTTCTTCTATTCTCAATTTATATTCTGTCGCTAGGTCTAACTCTTGGGGTAAAAATAGCATCCCAACTCCGTAAGCACCCATGAATGGAAGTTGTTTACCTTTTAACTTCCACTCATGTACAAATAAATCGTGCGGGAGCTCTGTTAGAATTCCAGACCCATCTCCTAATTTCTCACTACCAGTCTGACCCCCGCGATGATTTAATCGTTCAAGAGCTGTTAGCGCCTGACTTACTAAGGTGTGTGTTTTACCACCTTTAATATTTGCAAGCAAGGCGATACCACAAGCGTCATGTTCAAACTGAGGATCATATAAACCATGTCTTTTTAATCGATGCATTTGTATCACCCCTGTTCCTTATCTGTTTCGTTGTTAAGTTAATAGTAGCATCGTTATTTTGGAAGATATTTAAACTATTCGCTATAAAATTTACACTGAATGACACAACTTGTTTTACCTTCACATTTGGTATAATCTCTACCTTTTCGCCTGTCGAAATAGGAGTTTAATCAACAATATTCACGTTATAAGAATCAAGCCACACATTGATTTGCACTAAATGTGCGATAAGCTGAGGTCCTGTCATTAGCTGCCCAAACCAAGGAACTGTGAATGATGCACCATCAGAATCAATGATATCTCTTACCCTTTGTTTTGAAACCAATTCTAGAATTGGAGAGTTTTTCTTTTCGATTACGCTAGTTAGCATATTTTTTACGAGATTCAAATAATCTGGATTATGAGTTTTCGGATAAGGATTTTTCTTTCGATACAGAATGGAATTAGGTAAAGTTCCCTCTAATGCTTTCCTTAAGATTCCTTTTTCCCTTCCTTCTAACATCTTCATCTCCCATGGGATATTCCACACATATTCAATGAGTCGGTGATCCGCAAATGGAACACGTACTTCTAGACTAGCAGCCATACTCATGCGGTCCTTTCGTTCTAATAAAGTAGACATGAACCAGATCATATTCAAATAAAATATTTCTCTACGTCGTGACTCTTCTGGACTTTCTCCTTCTAATCTTGGAACCTCTCGTAATGTTTCGTTGTATCGTTCTTGAACATAGTCTTTTAGATTTAATTTGTTTTGCCAATGAGGTAATAGAAGCTTATGTCTTTCTTCTTCAGACTTCATCCATGGAAAATGGTTATCCTGCAGTAACTCTTTCTTATAAAACCAAGGGTACCCACCGAAAATTTCATCCGCACATTCTCCAGATAAAGCAACCGTAAAGTCTTGTTTGATCTCCTCGGAAAACCAAAGCAGAGAAGAATCAATATCCGCCATTCCAGGTAGGTCTCTACCTTTTACCGCATCCTCCAATCGACTAGCAAGTTGTTCCTGCGTAATAATCTTTGAATGATGATTGACACCCAAATATTGCGTCATCTTATCAATCCATGGTTTATCTTCATCCACTTGAAACAAGCTTGATTTGAAAAACTCACTATTTCGCTCATAGTCAATCGAATACGTATGAAGCTTTCCTCTTCCTTGTTGGTTAAAGTAGTTCGAGGCAATCGCACTTATGGCACTTGAATCTAACCCACCTGACAAAAATGTACAGACCGGAACATCCGCAACTAGTTGTCTTTCAACGGCATCTTTCACTAGAAATCTCACTTCTTCCACCGTATCGTCTAATGAATCAGAATGTTTGCGGCTTTCGACGTTCCAATAACGTTTAATTTTTAGTCCGTTCCGATCAAACATAAGAATATGTGCCGGCCTTAATTCTTGTATTCCTCTATAAATCCCATGCCCTGGTGTACGGGATGGTCCTAACCCAAAAACCTCCCGAAGACCTTCGCGATCTACTTCCGCCTTTACATTTGGATGTGCCAAAATGGCTTTAAGCTCTGACCCAAATAAAAGAGTGCTATCTGTATGTTTGAAAAATAACGGTTTGACCCCAAGTCGGTCCCTTGCAATAAAAAGTTTTTCTTGCTGATGGTCCCAAATTGCAAAAGCAAAAATACCATTTAACCGCTCTACACATTCTTCTCGCCACTCAATATAAGAAGTAAGAAGAACTTCCGTATCGGAGTGGGATTGAAATGTATATCCACGGCTTTGTAATTCTTTACGCAAATCCTCTGTATTATAAAGTTCTCCATTATAGACCATTGAAAAGGCATGCCCGTTTTTTGATCTCCTTGTCATCGGCTGTGTTCCTCCGGAAGGATCCACAACAATTAACCTTGTATGACCCAGTGCAGCATGATGATCACTAAAAACATTAGAAGCATCTGGACCACGCTTTGCTAATGTTTGCGCCATCTTACCGACGATTTGTTCTTGGTGTTTCAAATCCTGTTGCCAATCAATCCATCCTGTAATTCCACACATTGAGATCACTCTTTCTTAAGAATTTTTCTGGCTTTATTGCTCACAGTAAAAGCCAAACATGTATATTGATCTGTCATTTTAATCGTATCATCCTCTTTCTCATAAATATTTAGACTATTCTGTGTAAAGTTTGCACTTTTTTACATAATTTTTCCTGTTTGAATAAATGCACTGTTTAAGGGACAACGGTCACGTTTAATAGGTGCTTGCAATCAGAATAGGTGGGGGGATTCTGACTTACAACTTGATATCATGGATCTCAGAGTCAGAATATGGCCGGGATTGCGACAGGGATTATGATCAAACGGCGCTTGTAGTCAGAATAAGGCCCCCATTGCGACTAGCAGTATGATCAAATGGTGCTTGAAGTCTTAATAGGGGTGGGATTCTGACTCAAAGCATGTAATACATGGGGCTTAGAGTCAGAATAGGGCCGGGATTGCGACAAGCATTATGATCAAACGGCGATTGCAGTCGGAATAAGGATGGGATTCTGACTCCAAGCGTGTAATACATGGGGCTTAGAGTCAGAATAGGGCCGGGATTGCGACAAGCATTATTATCAAACGACAATTGCAGTCGGAATAAGGATGGGATTCTGACTCCAAGCGTGTAATACATGGGCCTCAGAGTCAGAATAGGGCCGGGATTGCGACAAGCACTATAATCAAACGGCTCTTACAGTCAGAATAGATGTGGGTTTCTGACTATCAGCTTGAAATCTTGCGTCCAAGAGTCACAATAAGGCCTGGATTGCGACAAGGACTATGATCAAACGGCGCTTGCAGTCAGATTAGATGGGGTTTCTGACTAACAGCTTGAGATTCATGGGCCTCAGAGTCACAATAAGCCTGGGATTGCGACTAGGATAATGATCAAACGGCGCATACAGTCAGAAAAGGTGTGGGTTTCTGACTTGCAGCTTGAGATCTTGCGTCCAAGAGTCAGAATAAGTCTGGGATTGTGACGAGCTTTTTGATCAAACTACGCTTTCAGTCAGAATAGGTGTATGATTTGGACTAACAGCTTATAATCATGGGCCACAGTGTCAGATGAGTGCATAATTCAAACAGAGTGTTGAACCCAGCTCAGATAAAAAAAAAGCACCTAAACCACAATGGTTAGGTGCTTGTAATTACTTTAATTAACGAATTTCAGAAGGGCTTTTCCCTGTGTATTTTTTAAACTGTCGACTAAAAAAATGCAGATTATCATAGCCTAATGCTTGAGCTACTTCAGTTACCGTCATTCCTGTATAATGCAGGAGATGCTCCGCCCTTTTTATACGAGCTTCTACAATATAGGAGCGCACTGATTTGCCAATAATCTCCTTAAACTTCAGCGAAAAATACCTTGGAGAAAAGTTCGCACGAGCCGCCAAACTTTCAAGCGTATGTCCCTCGCTAGGATGTTGCTGCACATAATTTGCCACTTCCCTAATCGCTGACAGGAGAGAAGTTTGACCTTGGTCGTTTCGTTCTTCGACCTGATGCTCCTCTCGCAAAAGCTGAATCATCAACTGTTTGAGAATCAGCTTTGCCTCCGTTTCTGCCCCAAATGTTTTGATTAAAAATAATCGAACATATTGTGTTAAGAGAGACTCAAAAGGGATTGCGTCTTGAATAATGCGATATGAATTTGGTATTAGACTTGGTTCGTTCTCTAAGTCAAAATGGATGTAGGTTATTGTAAGTGGATTCTGAGGATTCTGGGTGGCAGTCGTCCAATCGCCTGGAAGGAATAAAAAGCAACTTCCTCGTTTTATTGAATAATCTCGACCGTTTAAAATCAAATTTCCTTCTCCATTCCAAACATAAAACAAATCATAGTTCGGAATAGGCTCTTTCCGCTTCCATTGCCAGTTTGGTTCACAGGTAATGGTCGCAAGAGATGGTTTCAAGATAAATTGCTCAGGATTAATACTCAGCATGCTGCTCACCTTCCTCACACGTAAAGTTCTTTTTTATTATTTCTAGGGGCAGATCCATTCATTAATAAATTTCAACCTATATTTGATTCATATCCCCTAGAAATATTTTATAACTTCTCAATTAATCTAACAAATATCAATTTTAAATAATATATATCTCAATTTTAGATTAATCAGTGATGAGTAATGATTATATGAGCTTAGTTGGTCTGTTAATTTCCTTATTAGTCCTCCACCTTATAATACTCAAGCTCCTCTTCTGGTATATCTACGACGTGCTGGATATCAACACCACCACCCCATGAAGCTCCACCTACATTAGTAGCATCCGCTTGTTGCCTTACATGGTCGCTGTTATAGGAAATCCAGCCGAAGTACACATCCTGCATCACAGGAAACATGCTTTCAAAAATAGGATCCGGTTGCCTTGCTTCTTCCAATTTTATCGATGCTTCCATCACTTTTTGCCACTCATCCGGAAGCTCTGTTACTCCAAAGGGTGTACCCTCAAAATCTAAAATCGTTTTCAATTGCAAACCAGGATAATAATTATGTATTCCTTCTGTAATATGATAATTACGTTTTTTCAATAAATATAATTCTCCATAACTTATTTGGTCATCGGGATGAATATTCCAAAAAACCTGATAGGAACTTGGATCATTATTTTTTAGTTTGATTATCCTAGGGCCACCAACTGTACTATCAAATTCCATATTCCATTTATGATTTTTCCACACCCACAAGCTCATTCCATATTCGTTTTCTTCTGTAACCATTGGTACAAAAACGTGGCGCTTATCAATCTCTATTACATCAAGAATCTCAGTTACTTCAGAATACCTTTTATAAGTATCAGTCGTAGCAAAGTTTGTAGGTCTAGCTAGATAAAAATAATAAATGACGAAAAGCAGAGCAACCAATCCAAGTAAACTTAGTATCGTTCTTCGTCTCATTTACTTTTCACCCCTTCTAAAAAAACTTCTGGGGAGCGAAAATAATATTGGTTTTTAGGTGTTGTAATTAATAAACCTTTCCCATCATCTTCTATAACAATGGTGGTAACAACCCCACTTCCCCATTTTTCCTTAACACCCACCACTTGATATGGAAATCGTTCTTTTCGAGTATTCGGCTCTCCACTCATATACGTTTCCTCATACCATTTATCACTAAAAAACTTAGTTTCTTTCATAACAGGAAGTAGTTTTAGTAATTGATCTTTTTGTAAAGTTACATCCCCTGCAGAAGGGTGAGTGTTGATAATTGTTGCATTTTCCACATTAGAAATATAGGTTGATAGATTACTAGGCGAATAAATAACATGCTGGAGACCAATCGAGGCAAAGGATAATACTAAAAATAGAAAGTTCGCGAAAAAGCCGAGCCATGCATACTTCCGGAATCTATCCCAGCGCCCTTTTTTTGATTTAAGAAAAAAGTAGAGAATCCATACACCTAAGGGTAAAATTGGAAGTTTCATGAATGTATCAAAGAAATTCATATTAAAGGAAAAAGAAAAAAGCCCAATAAGTAAAACGAGAATTATCTTCCATATAGTTGGTTTCACATCTTGTTTTCTATAAATCCTAAAAGATAAAAAACCAATGATTCCCCATCCAATTAATAACGTAATAACTGAAACGAGGCTAATTTCAAAATCTAACTGGAACGTTATGGATACCACCCCTTTTTTTATACCTTCATATATATTCGGAATGATACTTTGAATTCCCTTTTCAGGTAAAAGAAAATGTGCAAAACCACAAGGGCTTTGCACATGGTTATTATTTATCTGTAGGAATCTCACAGCTTTCATCTGTGCAAACTGCACCTTGGCCACCTGAAAGGTCTTGAAGTTTTGGTGCTGGATGTTCTTCTTTCCAAACCTGTTGGAGTGCACCAAGAAAAGTGGAAGTTGGCTGTGCACCAGAAATAGAATATTTTTGATTGATTACAAAAAACGGAACGCCGGTAACACCGATTTGTTGAGCAGTCGCTTCATCAATTCGGACATCATTCGCATATTTCTTCTCATCTTTTAACACTTCTAACGCGGCCTGTCGCTCCAACCCTACAGATTCTGCAAGACCCGCTAATACTTCGTGGTCACTGATTAGTTTTCCTTCAATGAAATACGAGTGAAGAAGAAGCTCAGTGAGTTCTTTTTCTTTGCCGACGGTCGCCGCAAACTTTGTAAGACGGTGGGCATCAAAGGTATTTGTGTTTTTCATTTCATCAAAATTATAGTTTAGACCGAGTTCCGCAGCTTGCTGACCTAAATTTTCGTTCATTTGCTTGGCCTGAGCCACTGGCATACCATATTTTGAAGCAAGTAATTCATGAATACTTTGACCTGAATATGGCTTTGCATTCGGATCTAGCTCAAAGCTTTTGAATTCTACTTCGACTTGATCACGATGTGGAAATTGCTCAAGAGCCTGTTCCAAGCGTCGCTTTCCTATATAACAGAATGGACATACATAATCTGACCAAACCTCAATTTTCATTTTTTTACACCTCATTTAAGTTAGTTTTCACCATGGTAACATAATTAGTTTGTAAATGCTCCTAGCGCGACCTGAGTATAAATTGTGTCGGTTTTACTATCAGTTTAACTTTGGACAAGTTTGAGGTGAAAATGCATGATTGTGTCTTAAATCGGGCAATCTTCGGACAAGGGGGCGACGAGGATGCTTGATTGTGTCTGAAGTTGAGCTAACTTCGGACTGGACTGCCTCGATATAGCTTGATTGTGTCTGAAGCTGCGCTAAGTTCAGACTGGACTGCCTCGATATAGCTTGATTGTGTCTGAAGTCAAACTAACTTCGGACTGGACTGCCTCGAAATAGCAGGATTGTGTCTGAAGCTGCGCTAACTTCGGACAAGACAGCCACGAAATTGCATGATTGTGTCTGAAGTCAAACTAACTTCAGACTGGACAGCTACAAAATAGCAGGATTGTGTCTGAAGCTGAGCTAACTTCGGACAAGACAGCCACGAAATTGCATGATTGTGTCTGAAGTCAAACTAACTTCAGACTGGACAGCTCCAAAATAGCAGGATTGTGTCTGAAGTCAAGCTAACTTCGGACTGGACAGCTACAAAATAGATTGATTGTGTCTGAAGATGAGCTAACTTCGGACAGAACTGCCACGAAATAGATTGATTGTGTCTGAACTCAAACTAACTTCGGACACGACAGCTCCAAAATAGCAGGATTGTGTCTGAAGCTGAGCTAACTTCGGACACAACAGCTCAAGAATAGCAGGATTGTGTCTGAACTCAAACTAATTTCGGACAAGACAGCTACGAAATAGCAAGTGCGTGTCTGAAGATGTGCAAACTTCAGACAGGACAGCTCCAGAATAGCAGGATTGTGTCTGAACTCAAACTAATTTCGGACATGACAGCTAAGAAATAGCAAGTGCGTGTCTGAAGATGTGCTAACTTCAGACAGGACAGCTCCAAAATAGCATGATTATGTCTGAAACCAAACTAACCTCGGACATGACAGCTACGAATACCATAATCATGTCTGAACTCGAGCCAACTTCATTTAATGTTTCTTCGGCACTCCTCGCCCAAAATATAACTTTTGAACATTTAGTGAATTATATTTGACAATTTTGTGAACAAGATTAATAATATATAGTAGGAGGATGAGGAAAAATGAAATCTACTATGCTTGAGGCTGTTAAGTATTTTGGGGGAACAGTGCTTATTGCCGGTATCATTATTTTTTGTCTTGGATTCTTCGGAAGCGGTTCTAGTGTGCTAACACCAATCGGAATCGGAACGGTCATGGGAGCTATTTTTGTCTTTTTAATGGGGTTATTTTTGATCGCGTCTGAAGAAATGTTACTTAAGGCACAAGGCGCAAACAAGATTAAATAAATAAATCAATTAATTATGTATAGGCTTAGCCACTCATTCGGCTAAGCTTTTTATTTTGCAAAAAAAGATGCAGTATTACTGCACCTTTAACACATACGTCTTCGCTAGTAGATCATATATAGATTGTTTCCTTTTTGTAAAAATACATGTCAAAATATAAGAAAACATAAGCGCGTAGATGAGCCCACCAATCACTGTGTAAGTGAAAGGAAACTCCCCATCGCCCATATCAATTAAACGATATACAAGAAAATGTGAAAACTCCCAAGGTAATAACTTTAAGATTGTCCGAAAAGCCATTTGCAGCAAAGGCACGGCTTCGCCACTTTTCTTGACCACTTTTATTCCTGATTTACGTTTTCCAAATGACTGTCCGACATTTTTTGAATCGCTAATTATGAAATAAAGAGAAACTGGCAAAGTCACCATTATAAATCCTGAGAACTGCGCGACTACTAATGAGCCCTTGAATAATTCTTGCAAACTCGGAAACAAAAATACTGACGCAATAAACAGGAAACCTAAATATGACAAAATTAATATATAATCAATCATGAAAGCTTTGAACCTCAATCGAAACGAAGCATACAACGGTCCCCCCTCCTCTCATAATCTATATTAAACCCTTAACCTTACTATTCTCCATAAAAAAAAGAGTGCCTATAAAGACACTCTTACTTTCATTACATATCCCAAATAAGCAGGAATAATGTACCAAGTATTGTAATTAACGCTATAAAAATCATGAAGTATACATTTCCGTAGATTGCCCATTTATCCTTTGATTCACCAGCATGCATGAATACAATTAGTTGCAGCAATGCTTGCACAAATGCCGTTACAATCAGAATTGTTAGTCCTGCCGTAAAGGATAAATCTAAGAAGTACACCGAAAGAGCAATAAGCGTAAGAACTAATGAAAATACGAAGCCCATGACTTGTTTTGCTGGAAATAGTTCTCTCATATTACATCATTCCTTTCAAATAGATGAAGCTGAAGATGAAGATCCAGACTACATCTAGGAAGTGCCAATACAATGAAAAGATAAACGATTTACCAGCAGTTTGTGCAGTTAAGCCTCTTTTTCTTATTTGGAGGATAATCATCGTTCCCCAAAATAAACCAAATGTAACATGAAGTCCATGTGTTCCTAATGTTGTTAATAACATCGCTGTAAACGCACTTGTTTGTAGTCCAGCTCCGACATGGACATAGTGAACAAACTCATAGATTTCAACACCTAGGAAGGTTAAACCTAAAAGCAATGTTACTACGAAGAATCCAATCATTTCCTTTTGTCTGCCAAGGCGCATCGCATGAACTGCAAGACCAATTGTAAAACTACTTGTTAATAGTAGAAATGTTTCAATTAGCACAGGTGAGATTTCAAAAATCTCTGCACCTGATGGACCACTGCCGACGCGGTTCTCTAATGTAAAATAAGATGTAAACAAGGTTGCGAAAAGCATAATTTCGGCACCAAGGAAAATCCAGAAACCAAAAATATTTAACTCGTTTTCGTGCGTACTATATTCAAGAGGTTGCGAGTGATCTAGTTTCATAACTTAGCACCTCCTAATTTTTCTTCTGTTTCCTTTACTTCTTCAACAGTAATATATCGTCCATGATCCTGTTCAAATGAACGGTATGCCATACAAATAAAGATACCAATTGTTGAAATAATCAACAATGGCCACATCGCAAATACGAACGAGAAGCCCCATACAAAGAAGATACTACTCATGATAAATGGAACACCACTATTGTTCGGCATGTGAATCTTTTCAATTTTACCTGGGAAGAGCTTGTGCTTCTTCTTCTTATCATCCCAGAATGGCTCACTGGAATTCACACTTGGTGTAAATGCGAAATTATACTCAGGAACAGGTGTGTGTGTTGCCCACTCTAAAGTACGTGCATCCCATGGGTCGCTTCCAATATCTCTTGGTGAATAACGGATACTGTAATAAATGTTATACACAATTAAAATGAAGGCAATCGCCATGATTCCAGCACCAATGAATGAAAGCATGTTCAATGGACCAAATCCAGTTGACTCAGAGTATGTGTACATACGACGAGCCTGACCGTCTAATCCAGTAATATACATTGGGAAGAACGCTAAAACAAATCCAATTGATAGAGACCAGAATGCCCATTTTCCGATTCGTTCATTTAACATAAAGCCAAACATTTTTGGCCAATAGTATGTGAGTGCAGCAAGCATTGCGAATACTACACCAGGAATAATTGTGTTATGGAAATGTGCCACTAGGAACATTGTATTGTGATACTGATAGTCAGCTGCTGACATCGCGAGCATTACCCCAGTTACCCCACCGATTGTGAAAAGTGGAATAAACCCAATTGAGTAAAGCATCGGTACTGTCATACGGATTTTACCTCTCCATAAGGTAAACAGCCAGTTAAAGATTTTCACACCAGTTGGAACCGCAATCGCCATTGTTGTGATTGAGAAGAAGCTGTTTGATGCTGCTCCTTGCCCCATTGTAAAGAAATGGTGCGCCCAAACTAGACATGAAAGAACTGAGATAATGACCATTGAACCAACCATTGATTTGTAACCATATAAGTTTCTTCCTGAGAAGGTTGAAATGATCTCACTGTAAATACCAAACGCAGGTAAGATTAAAATATACACTTCAGGGTGTCCCCATACCCAGAATAGGTTTGCCCAAAGCATATCCATTCCACCGTTTGTACTTGCAAAGAAATGTGTTCCAAATAGACGATCCATTGTACCCATTGCTAATGCAACTGTTAATACAGGGAAAACCGTTACGATAATTAAGTTAGCTATTAATGTAGACCATGTGAACATTGGCATTCTCATTAATGTCATACCAGGTGCTCTCATTTTTAGAATGGTGGTAATCATATTGATACCAGTCATCAATGTACCAAGACCCGAAATTTGTAACGAGAGCATATAATAGTTTGTTCCAACTGATTTACTGAACTCGTTACCAGCAAGTGGGAAGTATGATGTCCAACCAGCATCAGGTGATCCCCCAATTACAAAGGAGATATTAAATAGCATTGCCCCCATAAAGAAAAGCCAGAAGCTGATCGCATTTAAGCGTGGAAATGCTACGTCGCGCGCACCAATTTGAAGTGGAACAACATAGTTCATGAATCCAATGATAAACGGCATCGCCATGAACATGATCATGACTACACCATGTGTTGTAAAAATTTCATTATAGTGCTGCGCATCTAATAACTTCGCCTCAGGTGAAGCTAGCTGTGCACGCATCATAACCGCGTCTACCCCACCGCGGAACAGCATGATTAATGCGGAGATTAAATACATAATACCAATTCGTTTGTGGTCAACGGTTGTTAACCATTCACGCCATAGGTAACCCCATTTTTTAAAATAGGTTAATCCGGCGATAATTCCAATTACCGTAAGTCCAATTGCAACCATCGCTGCATAGATGGCGGGACTTGGATGTGGTATGGCAAAACGTTCGAAGAATTCCATCCGTTGTTACTCCTTTCAAATGAAGATGATGTTTAAAAAGTCCGGTGAATAAGACACTTGAAATTTCGACGCACAGGACGTGCTAGTGCCGACAAGACATGAGGCCGTGGCGTTTTTGTTGACGTGGTCCTCTTCATCCTCCTTTTTAAACTCCTATCTGAAGTATAAATTCGGCGTTCAATTTATTTCTGTTATTAATGATTGTTATGTTCTGAATGACCTTCGTGCTCTGAATGCTCCTGCTCATGGTCCTCATGACCTTTTTCAGTATCATCTGATCCATGGTTATGCTCTGGCGGTGGTGCGAACCCTAAATGAGTTCCGGTGAACGTCATTTGTCCGAGATGACCTGGTTCTAGTATCTCTTCAAACTTTTCTTCAGTGAGAGGTTGTGCAGTTTCTTTAACCTCATCTACCCATTCTTCAAAATCCTTTGGAGATACGGCATTTACACTAAACCTATTTTCCGCAAATCCTTTACCACTAAAGTTTGCATTTCGTCCCATTAATTCACCCTGCTCATCGGCTGCAAGATGCAAAGTTGTGATCATGTCGGCCATGGCATACTTTTGCCCACCAAGTTGTGGAATCCAAAAACTTGTGATTGGACCATATGAATAAAGTCTGAATTCAAGTGGACGATCAGTTGGGATGTATAGATAATTGACTGTTTCAATATCCTCTTCAGGGTAGCTAAAGTGCCATTTCCAATCGGAGGATGATGCATAAATAACCAATGGCTCTTGCTCTTCATAGCCTTGAGGAGCTGACTCGACAATGTAGTTACTTTGAACCGAAACAACTGATAGATAACCCACAATTAAGATTGGAATACCAATACAAATCGCTTCAACCCACGGATTCCCTTCAATATGTGGTGGCTCGTAATCCTCTGGCATTTTAGAAGCTCGATATTTTACAAGCATATAAACTAACAATACAAAAACGACAATAATTACGAATGCCATGATTCCAATTGAGAGTAAGATATCATGGGCTTGCCTCTCGGCTTGTGGGCCTTTAGGATCAAGAACCATTACGGGTTCACAACCTGCAAGCACTGTGGCAATAGTAATAACCATCGATAAGAAAAACCATTTGATTTTCATTAGTGTACTCCTTTCCGAATGGATGCTCTTCATTCACAACTATGTGGCTTGTGACGAATATGTGTACAACTTCACAAAGTTGTCAAAAATTTTTTAGCTACTTGTTTTTTTCGTAATATCTTGAAAAAATTGAAGCTAAATTTTATTTCGCGAAATTATTTTATAAAGCTTATCACTGTGTAAATGATGATAACATGCGAGATATCAAAAAGTTGTTACAGAAAAGGGAAGGAAGTATTTGTAAAAAATAATTATCTTAACATAAATGCCTTAAACCTTGTTGTGACGCAAATCACAGGCTTTTTTTTGAATTTGAACAATTTGTTACAAATTTTAAAACGAAAAAACTTCTCCTATTTTTAATGGAATTTGAAGTAACCATCCATACTATAAAAAAAGAGTTTCGAAAAGGTGGTGGGGACACTGAAAATATTGTTGGCAATGTTGTTTTTCCTTTCTGTACAGCAGTTCCATCCTCAGGATAATCTTTACATAACCTATAAAGGAGAACCAATCGCAACTATTAATCGTTCTGAATACTCTATACCACTGCTCGGCATACCCACCTTAAACATAAAAAAATTCACAGACTTTCTTACCTATTTAGAAGAACAGGTATATGAGGAGCCAAAGGATGCAAAAATTGGCAAGTCAAATGAAATTATCAAAGAACATGTGGGTATAAAATTAGATAAAGACAAATTTTCAAGATTGTTTTACTCTTCGTTCTTCGGAAAAGGAGAATACCTTGAAGTACCGATACAGCGTATTTATCCCCGTGTAGATAGCGAGCTATTATCAACGATTCGAGTAAAACAGATTGGGCAGTATGTGACGCACTTTAACTCTTCCAATAAGAAGCGCTCCACAAATATCGCTCTATCAGCAGCAGCCATCGATAGCTATGTTCTTTTTCAAAATGAAACCTTCTCTTTTAATAAAGTTGTTGGAAAACGAACTGCTGCTAGAGGGTATCAGCCTGCACCTGAAATCATTCGAGGAGAACTAATTGAAGGAATCGGGGGTGGAATATGCCAGACTTCCTCCACACTCTTTAATGCCGTTGATCGTGCAGGTGTTGAAATTGTAAAACGCTATTCTCACACCAAACGAGTTGGCTATGTACCACCTGGGCGCGATGCAACGGTGAGTTGGTATGGGCCTGACTTTCTTTTTAAGAATACATACAATCAGCCGATTTTAATTCGTGCAAAGGTACATGGAGGAACTCTTATCGTAACCGTCTATTCATCAGAGGATATCAATTTTACTCCTCGTAAGATTGTACCTAAAACAAAAACAGGATAGAGTTTGATTATTAAAAACTAATTCTACACCTTTATAAGTCTGGGTGAATATATTAGAAATGGGCTAATTGTGACCCTATAATATCTGAAATAGTTATGGGGGGAGTTCATGGAAAAGGATAAAAGGGCTACTGTTATCACCTCAGCTGCTGAACCTGAAATAAATGTAAACAACTCGAACTCAACTCCGAACAACTTTGTATATAAACCACCTAACAATAGCGGAACCATCTTAGGAATAATTGGCGGTGTTTTATCTGCTACCGGTGATGCTTTAGCAACTATTGGTGCAATCATTCAGCTAAATACAGATACTGCTGCGGACTTTCAATCTCAAGTAGACGATTACCAGTCAGATCAAGATAAGAAAAAGATGCAGGAAGATATTGATAGTCTTCAGGAAAAAGTGAAACAGCTTGAAGAAATCATTAAAAATAACCAAAACCAGAACCTGAACCAGGACCAAAGTCAAAACTTGAACCTAAATCAAAGCCTAAATATGAACTATAGTCAAAGTCAAAACATAAATCTTAGTCAAAGCCAAAACATGAACCAAAATCAAAGACAAAACATGAACCATAGTCAACGTCAAAATATGAAACAAAATCAAAGTCAAAACATGAACCATAGTCAACGTCAAAATCAGAACCAAAGTCAAAATCAAAGGAAAAAGAAAAAGAGAGACCAATCATGACTACTTTGGTCTCTCAATTTCAAAAACCTCCTATTTTCGCGTAATAATTTCCTGCCAATCGGCTTACTGCCCCTAATTTTTCTTGATTGATCCTTCCATTACTATACAGTTCCTTATTGACATAAAACTAGACCACTTTTCCGATTAGCAAATCACAACCGGAATTTTCCTCTTGACCACTTAATTCAATGGAGTGCTCTAAAATACATTCAAAGCGAATTTTAGATTCCCTGATTCCCAGTACTTTTATATTCTTACTTTCTACTGGAGTCAGTCCAGCAAGTTCAATTTCACTTTCATTTGGAGGAAGACTTGCTGCCGTCTTATTGATTTGTTCGACATTGCTTTCATCCACAATATGAACGACAAATTCTTTTCCTTCTATAATGTTTCTAGCTGTGTCTTTCATTACCCCATTTTTTTCTTTGGACCGATATTGAAACAAGGGGCGGATTTGAAGATACTATATTAAAATAACTGAAAGGTGCACCATTTAGCGTACCTTCACTTGATATTGACGTCACAAATCGATTGGACTCGGAGTTTTACAAGGCGAAGGCCTAAAACACCGGCATAAAAGTCAACATTCTCTTGGAGAAGTCCAACAAACGCAGTAATATGATGAATGCCCGCTGTTTTCATAGTAATTATCTCCATTACTATCTATCTCATTTATTTTCCAACTATATATGAATGTATTCAATGTAATTATCTTAATTTTATTTATCTCGAGTTCAAGGTAATATTATAAAAAATAAAATAATTTGTCAATTTTTGACGGGTTCAACTAATTATTTGAATCTCTGTCTGAATCAGGGCTGCTTTCTGACTTAAGCTGCTAAGTAATTTGAGAGTGTGTCTCAATCAGCGGCTCTTTCCGACACCACTCAACCGAAACAATAGATTCTCTGTCAGAATCAAGGCCAATTTCTGACTCATACTGCTCAATAATTAAAGAGTGTGTCACAATCACCAGCTCTTTCCGACACCCTCCAACTAAACAATAGATTCTCTGTCAGAATCAAGACCACTTTCTGACTCATACTGCTCAATAATTAAAGAGTGTGTCTCAATCAGCGGCTCTTTCCGACACCACTCAACCGAAACAATAGATTCTCTGTCAGAATCAAGGCCACTTTCTGACTCATACTGCTCAATAATTAAAGAGTGTGTCACAATCACCAGCTCTTTCCGACACCCTCCAACTAAACAATAGATTCTCTGTCAGAATCAAGACCAATTTCTGACTCATACTGCTCAATAATTAAAGAGTGTGTCTCAATCACCAGCTCTTTCCGACACCACTCAACCAAACAATAGATCCTCTGTCAGATTCAAGGCCAATTTCTGACTCATACTGCTCAATAATTAAAGAGTGTGTCTCAATCACCAACTCTTTCCGACACCCCCCAACCAAACAATAAATTCTCTGTCAGATTCAAGACCGCTTTCTGACTCATACTGCTCAATAATTAAAGAGTGTGTCTCAATCACCAACTCTTTCCGACTCTGTTTATTAATAAAACTCCTGATTTGTCTCCATGTATGGATTCCAAAACAAAAAGAGGAGGATAGCCCTCCCCCTTAATTCTGACGTGTATTTTTCGAAAATCCATTACGTGCGCGATATTGCTGCGGTGCTCTTGTTGGATAACGCAACGGGAAGCTAAACATATGCACAAGCTTTGTAAATGGAATAGATGCAAATAATAGAAAAGACAAAATAACGTGCACTTTAAATAATGTCGGAACTCCAAGCATTAATTCAGGCTGTGGATTTAATGTGAATAAACTTCGAAACCATGGCCCGATTGAAATTCGGTATTCATAAGCTGCTACTGTTGTATTGTAGACGATTGTCATATATGTACCCAAACCGGCTATTAGTAACAATAGAATGATTGTGAAATAACTACCCGCTGAAGTATGAACTTGGACTCGTTCAATGACAAACTTTCGAATTAAAAATAAGAGCAATCCGAGGACAACCATCAGTCCGGCAAACCCACCGCCTACGATTGCAAATAGGTGGTACGTGTGGTCATCCACTCCAATCGCGTTGTAGAATTCCAGGGGAATCAACATCCCCATCACATGACCGATAAAGGCAAAGATAATCCCGTAGTGGAATATAACGGAAGCATAACGTAACCACTTTTTCTCAAAAATTTCCGTCGATGGCGCTGTCCAGCTTTTCCCTCGAAACACGAAGCGATAAAATGTCCCAACTACAAGGATCGCAATGCATATATAAGGATAGGCCGTCCACCAGAAGTGTAATTCCATCTAATGACCCCCTTTCAACAAATTGTGGTATATACTTATCCACATAAGAACATTTGTTTTCCACAACCTGTGGATCCTTTTGTGGATCGTGATGAGCGTTTCACATTTTTATTTTTCCACAATATCCACGTTATCCACAGAAAAGCATCATACTTATCCACATCATCCACAAGTTATGAACATTTATTGATAAAGCATTGGATATGGAAGCTCTTCTAAATCTGCTTCCTCACGCTGATTTTCCAGCAATGTGATCTCTTCTGCTTCTGGTGCTTCAAAGACAAACATCATTAACAAGTCCACAATCCGGTGGTATGGATTTGAATCGAATAGGTTTTTGTGGATTCGATCAACCGCAAAAGCTAAGCGGCGATATAATCGTTCAAAATTCTCGCCATCTGGAGCATGAGCTAATAGCTCAAATAACATTGGAATATAATCCACAATCTCCTGCCCGTGATATTCAAACCCACCTTCGACAATTAACTTTTGGAGCTTAATTAATGCTGCTCCACGTTTTCTACTATCACCTAATTCATGGGCTGTTAAATAAAGACCTGTTTTATCCTTATAATCGAAGGTTTCTACATAGAGCTCCTGTAATTCTAATAATGGCATCTTAAAAAGTGGTGCAATCCTTGCTAAGATTTCATTTCTCATTTTTACTGAGCCAACTTCTGCTTTCACATATTCCTCAATTTCCGGAAACCCTTCGTGAAGGGTTTTGTCCGGATATTCGAGAATTCGTGACATGATTATTAATATTGCTTTTGCTTTATTGGTCATTGATTTCCACTTCTTTCAAATGGATAAGTCACCATTCCTTCAGGTGGTGCTAAATCCTCAATACTACATGCGCCTTGTTTGTAATGGAGGTCTTCATCCATTTCACGACGACCTGTCGGAATAACGAAGCGTTCATTGTATTTTGCTACACCCAATAGGCGTTGCATTTCTTCAAGCTCCTCAACAGTTGTATTTGCTTCTTTTAAGAGCTTCGATTTCTTCACTTCATCAATTCCCCCAACTGTTTTGGCACGCATATGAACACGCATGGCTGCCATTTTAAGTAACACTCGGCGAATGACATTCGTATCGTCAGCTGATAAAATCGACGCTAAATACTCCATCGGAATTCTCATATCATCAACTGCTGGAATATATCCATCTGCACTTAAGCCATTCTCATTTGTGATGTGGTTCATGATTGGACTAAGTGGCGGAACATACCACACCATCGGCATTGTGCGATATTCAGGATGCAACGGTAACGCAATTTTCCACTTCATTGCCATTTTATAAACTGGTGACTCCTGTGCACTCTTGATCCAGCTTGCATTAATACCTTGCTCTTTTGCTTTTTCAATTACTTCTGGATCAAATGGGTCTAAAAAGACAGAGAGCTGTGATTCATATAAGTCCTTCGGGTCTTCAACGGATGCAGCTTCCTTTACACGGTCAGCATCATATAAAACAACCCCAATATAACGGATACGACCAACACATGTTTCTGAACAAATTGTTGGAAGACCAGCTTCTGTTCGTGGGTAACAGAAATTACACTTCTCCGCTTTATGTGTGTTCCAGTTATAGTACACCTTATGATAAGGGCAACCATTCATACAAAAACGCCAGCCTCGGCAAGCATCTTGGTCAACAAGAACAATTCCATCTTCATCCCTTTTATACAGCGCACCTGATGGACAGGACGCAACACAGGATGGATTCAAACAGTGCTCACAAATCCGCGGCAAATACATCATGAATGTTTTTTCATATTCCATGGCAATATGCTCTTGAAGCTTTTGCACGTTAGGGTCCATCGGGACGACCTCACTACCTCCGGCAAGGTCATCATCCCAGTTTGGCCCCCATTCAGGCTTATCAATGTATTTTCCGGTGATCATTGATTTTGGTCGTGCTACAGGGATGTTTTCCCCTTTTTTTGCATTATGCAGATGTTCAAAATCGTATGTCCATGGCTCATAAAAATCATCAAGCTCTGCCATATTTGGATTGTAAAAAATGTTTGCAAGTTTGGAAATTGGACCACCGGCTCGTAGGTGTAGTTTTCCATTTCGTAATGTCCAACCACCTTTATAGCGATCCGTATTTTCCCATTCTTTCGGGTACCCTGGTCCTGGACGTGTTTCAACGTTGTTAAACCAGACGTACTCCATACCCGGTCGATTCGTCCATACATTTTTACATGTGACAGAACAAGTATGACAGCCAATACACTTATCTAAGTGCATGACCATTGCCACTTGTGCTTTAATTCTCAAGCCAGTCGACCTCCTTTAATGGGCGAACAATTGTCAACGTATCTCTTTGGCTACCAGTTGGTCCATAATAATTGAATCCATAGCTGAGCTGTGAATAACCACCAATCATATGTGTTGCCTTTGGATAAATTCTTGTCACGCTGTTATGTGTTCCACCACGGTTTTTATTGATTGTATTACCAGGTACACCCATAACCCGATCTTGGGCATGGTGCATATAGACAGCACCGCGAGGCATTCTATATGTTAAAACTGCTCTTGCTACTACTGCACCGTTACGGTTGTATAACTCAATCCAGTCATTATCTTTAATGCCGATTTCAGCAGCATCCTCTTCATTCAACCAGACAACCTGCCAGCCTCTAAATAGCTGGATCATGTTTCGGGTATCTGTGAACATCGTGTGGATACCCCATTTTTGGTGAGGTGTCATATACCGAAGCGTTATCGACTTTCCGGTATTCTCCACCTCTTTTTCCCCTTTTATAAAAGGACCTTTGTTAATCGGTGGAATATATAGCGGAAGACCTTCACCGTAATCGAGCATCACCTCATGGTCTAAATAAAAGCTTTGACGTCCAGTAAGTGTGTGCCACGGAATGTGGTACTCTTTGTTTACGGTAAAAGGTGAGTAACGACGGCCATCACTTTCAAGGCCACTCCAAACAGGTGTTGAAAGGGTTTGTCGAGGCTGAATCGTTAGGGCATCTAGTGTAAAGTCCTCTTCCTCACGCTCTTTAGCAATATGTTCAAGCTTTTTCCCAGTCTTTTGCTCCATTGATTTCCAGCCTTCAACAGCACGCTTCCCATTCGTTGCTCCTGACATGAGAAGAATTGCATTAATTGCTTGTACATCTGTGTATAAGGACGGGTAGCCTTTTCCAACTCCTTCATGTTTGGACGGTCCTAGGCGATTTAATAAGGATTGGTACACTTTATCCCCAGGAATTTTTACACCTTTCGTTCCATAACCATTTTTAATATTCGGTCCGACTGTTATCCACATGTCATACACATTTGGATAATCACGCTGCACATAATTAAAGTTCGGCATTGTTTTTCCCGGAATTCCTTCTACTTCACCCTTGCGCCAATCTTTCACTTTTCCAAATGGCTGAGCAATTTCATTGATTGTGTCATGAGCGAGTGGTGAAATGACGAGATCCTCTTGGGCCGGCAGATGGTCTTTTGCAAGCTCAGAAAAAGCTTTTGCAATTTCTCGGAATGCATCCCAGTCACTTCTAGTATCCCAAGGTGGACTAATCGCCGCGTTAAATGGATGTACAAATGGATGTAAATCCGTGGTACTGATATCCTGTTTTTCATACCATGTCGCTGCAGGTAAGATAATGTCAGAGAACAATCCTGAGCTTGTCATTCGAAAATCCATACTCACGAAAAGATCTGTTTTGCCTTCAGGAGGTTTTTCAGAAATCTTAACATCCTTAGGCTGCCACGACTGTTCAGGATCCGATAACACCGTATCCTTTGAACCAATCAAGTGCTTTACAAAATACTCATGGCCTTTTCCGCTGTCCCCTAATAAATTGGAGCGCCAATTAAAGAAGACTCTTGGAAAATTTCGGGGATCGTTCGGATTTTCCATGGCAAACTCTAGGTTTCCATCGACCAACTGTTTCGCAATATACTCCGTTACAGCTTTGTCATCACTATGTTTTGCACGAGCATCCTTCATGACATCAAGCGTGTTTTGTGACAAGGATGGGAAGCTTGGTAACCACCCTAGGCGTGCAGACAGCGCATTAAAATCAGCCGGATGCATATTTGAATACTGGCTACCCCAGTCCGTTTCTCTTTCATCAAAGTCATATTCATAGCGGAACTGCTCCGTTGCAAAATAGAAAAAAGATGTTCCGTTCATAAAACGCGGCGCTTTTACCCAGTCATTGGCAAATGCAATTTGAGAGAAGCCCTCTAACGGACGCACCTTTTCCTGTCCAACATAGTGAGCCCAGCCTCCACCATTCACACCTTGTGAGCCTGTAAGTAAAACTAGATTTAATATGGAGCGATAGATTTGATCACTATGAAACCAGTGATTTGTACCTCCACCCATTGCTATCATCGACTTACCTTGTGTTAATGCCGCATTTTCAGCAAATTCACGCGCAACTTGGATGACGTGTTCCTTTTTCACACCTGTAATGCTTTCTTGCCATGCAGGTGTGTAGGGTCTTTCAGCATCATTATAGTCAGTCGGATAGTCTCCCTTTAACCCGCGGTTTATACCAGTATGTGCGAGCATCAAGTCATAAACAGTTGTTACAATCAACTCATTACCGGATTGGTCCTTCATACGTTTGATTGGAACACCACGCTCAATTTTTCCGCCATCTTGTTCTGCAAAATAAGGGAACTCTACCATCGCTACTTCGTCGCAAATCTTAATAAAGCTAAGCTTTGGATTGATGCTTGTGCCGTCTTCTGTTGTCATATCAAGATTCCATTTCGAGCTACTATCCCATCTGAATCCTTGACTTCCATTTGGCACGGCGATTTGATTAGAGTTCTCGTCCCAAACGACTGTCTTCCATTCACCAAGCTCGTGTTCAGTGGAAAAATCAGATGCACGCAGGAACCGGTCTGAACGGTAGTTCTCTCCTTTTTTAGTAAGGGTAATCAGAAACGGTAAATCTGTGTATTGCTTCGCATAATCACGGAAATAAGGTGTTTCTTTATCGACATAAAATTCTTTTAAAATGACATGAGTCATAGCCATTGCAAGTGCTCCATCTGTCCCTGCTTTGGCAGGCAACCAGATATCAGCGAATTTATCATACTCCGCATAGTCTGGACTTACTCCAACTACTTTCGTTCCGTTATAGCGTGCTTCCACCATAAAGTGTGCGTCAGGGGTTCTTGTTTGCGGAATATTCGTACCCCAGATAATGAAATATTTTGTATTGTACCAGTCACCGCTTTCTGGCACGTCAGTTTGATCGCCCCAAACCTGTGGAGATGCTGGCGGCAAATCTGCATACCAATCATAGAAACTAAGAATGGTTCCACCGATTAGCGATAAGAATCTTGTTCCACCTGAATAACTCACCATCGACATCGCTGGAATTGGGCTGAAACCTACTACCCGGTCGGGACCATATTTTTTAATCGTATAAATGGTCGATGCTGCAATCATTTGGCATATATCTTTCCAATTTCCTCTTACGAAACCACCTCTACCGCGGGCGGATACGTATGATTGACGTTTTTCAGGATTGGTGACAATATTTTCCCAAGCTTGTACAGGGTTGTCCGCTTTATTAAGCTCATCCTTCCAAAGAGCGAGAAGGTCACCACGTATATATGGATATTTCACCCGAGTAGGGCTGTATGTATACCATGAAAAGCTCGCACCACGTGGGCATCCGCGGGGCTCGTAATCTGGGAAATCATCACCAGTAGATGGATAGTCTGTTTGCTGAGTTTCATAGGCAATGATTCCATCCTTCACATGAATCTTCCAGCTACATGAACCTGTACAGTTCACCCCATGTGTGGAACGGACAATCTTATCATGGGCCCAGCGATTGCGATAAATTGATTCCCAGTCACGCGGGCGTGGATTTTCTTCTGTCCAACCATCGTTAATACGCTCTCCACGCACTAAATGCTTTAGCGAGTGGAAGAGACTATTCTGTTTTGCCAAAGTCTCCATCCCTTCCCTTTAGAATATTTGCCAATGGGTTAAAATCTTCACCCACTAACCTGAAGCTTTGCGTTCCCGCTTGGAATTCTTCGAGGAAGACTTTCCAGCTTGATGCATTTGCTGCGGCGAGAATAAGTCGCTGAAGTGTACTAATATCCTGAATTTGATAGATTTCTTCAATTATTTTTCCAGGGATGTCACCAAATCTCATTCTTAGAACAGCAATCAAATCTTCCCGATCATCAATTAACAATACGTCATTCTCCATTGAAAACAATCAATCAACCCCTTCCTTTTTTTAATAGAACCTATCACTCTTTGTTCCTTGAAAGTATTAGAGTCAGTAGAATTTTTATACTAATAGCTCTATAGTTTAATCATCTTGTAATAGTCGGAAATCAACTGATTTTTACATTTCTCTGCAGTTTCCTTAAAAAAGCTCGTAACCTCTTCATCCGGATTCTCTGCCTGTTCAAAACTTACGAAGCCTGTGACAGCTTGTGAAAATGATTCAGAGAATCGCAAAGTGAGCTCAAACCCTTTTTCCTGCTTCACAACCGTGGCGTAGATGTCATAAGAATGAATGTTATATGCTAAAAATGTTTCAACCATCTTCTTATATAAGTTGGGAGCCGCAAAACGCAGCATCTTTTCCTCAATTACATCTTTTTTACCCATTTACATCCCCTTTCCTCTATTTCCTAATTTTTCATTTTATTATTCGTTAGATGCTAGCAGTTTATTCATTTCATCATCATTATGGATTTCATCGATGATAATTAGGCTATCTAGTAGTGGAATCATCCGGTAATCCGCTTCTTGTGTCTCAAGGCTTTTCTTCATCGTTGCAACTATGCGGCGCATTAAATCATGGTCACGGGTTAATTGATTCACTAGTTTTTCAAGTTTCGGGTTTTGTTCAATTATTTCTTTGTACAATCCTTCTTCTTCGGAATCCGCATGCTTGAGTGTTCTTGATTCCCAATGGTCAATTGCAATCTCCGCCACTTGTAATGCTTTTTCCTTATCTCCTTGTTCAACACACTTTCTAAATAGATTTCTAAGCTCCTTCGCTTCATGAAGTGCCGCCTCGTGTATCGCTGAATGAGAATCTGTTTTTCGTAAACTTGGTCCTGTTGACATAACTATCATCCTTTCATCATTTACAAAAGATTATTTTTTCTTCCTTCATAATCCTTTCCATCTTAATTCCCGTTAAACTTACGAGCTTACATTTTGCGAAAAATGTCATAAATTTGGGTTACCGAGTTAGTTGGAGTTGAAAAAGGGGTGTTTTCGAATTGGGGTTAATTTCGTAAATCGTAGATATGCGTTTTATTTTGGATAATTGCGCTTTATTTCGTGGATTTGCGTGTTATTTTTTGTAATTGCGTTTTATTATTAATATTTGCGTTATAAAGTGGTTCCACCATCATAAAAAGAGCCGAGGTTTGCACCCCAGCCCTTTATCATGTCTCCTGTTTTTCAGTCAAGTCGTTAAAGAGACCAACATAATATTTAACCTCGCCGGCTTCATTTTTCACTTCACTAATGGTCAGCCATTCTCGATAAAGTTCTTTGTTCTTTCGTCGATTCCAAATCTCTCCCTGCCAGAATCCCTTCGAGCGAATTGAATCCCACATTTGTTCATAAAACGCAGCATCATGCTTTCCTGAACGGAGAATACTTGGGGATTTTCCGATTGCTTCGTTCGGTTCGAATCCGGTAACCGTTGTGAATGCATGGTTAACTTTTTGAATAATGCCTTTCGGATTCGTAACCATCATTCCTTGAGCAACATTCTCGATAAGCTTTGCCTCAAGTTGAATTCTTTCCGTATAGAACATCCACACAACGAATACAGAGCTTAATAGTGCAAACATCGCGAGCGACATAAACCCGATCGCATAGTGTCCCGTCATACCAAACACAATTGAGAGAACAATTGGTGGGAAGAAACCACCTAATCCCCCCATTGCGGACACAATTCCGTTAACAATCCCAGCTTGCTTCGAAAAATAATATGGGACGAGCTTGAAGATTGTTCCGTTCCCAATTCCCGCAAATATAGAGATGAGTAAACAGCCTATTGTGTATAAAACAATATCGGGTGTAAACGCCAAGAGCACGCCTGCGAACGTGATCACATTAAAAACAATAAACAAAATGAGATACGGATTAAACTTATCCCCAAGCCAACCCCCAACTGGTCTTAAAAGGGTAGCGAGTGTAATAAACCCAGCTGTTCGTAATCCTGCGTCGACCGAGCTTAATCCAAAATGAGTGACTAAAAAGTTCGGCAAGTACACTGTAAACGCAACAAAAGAGCCAAAGGTTACAAAATAAAATAAGCTGATGAACCAAAGCTTTTCATTTTTATAAACGTTTTTTATCTGTTCACTTAATGGTTTATTTACTTTAGGTTCATTACGGTCACCAAGCAAAAAGTTTAAAAGTGCAAATAAAATGACAGGTATTAAAAACAAGCGAACCGTACTTTGCCACCCAATGCTAATTGCAAGCGCTGGTGCTGCAAATGAAGTGATTGCAGTACCAATATTACCTGCACCATAAATCCCGTTGACAAATCCATGACGTTCCTTCGGATAGTACTTCGGTAAGGAAGTAACCCCAATCGAAAACAGGGCTCCCCCAATACCGAGAAGAAGTCCTCCTAGAATCAAATCAAACATGGAATCAGCAATACTGATATAAAAAATAGGAAGGATCAGGATAACAAATCCAAGGAAAAACAACCATCTGGCCCCAAATTTATTTGTCCAATATCCTAATAGTATTCGCATCAGTGAACCCAAGATGACAGGAACGGCCGTAACCATAGCAGTCTGGTTATCGGTTAAAGGTATATCCTGCTTAATGCTCGACATTAAGGAAGAAAGAATCACCCACACCATAAAACCTACAACCAAACTTGAGGTTTGAAGTGGCAACTGCAACTTTTGCGTCTTCATACTTTCGTACTCCTCCTCCAAACAATCTATATGTATTTTCCCTAGTTTACGGAATTTCAAGAAAATCAAACATACTTTTTTCCCGTGAGTCAGAGGTGGGTCAAGGGGACAGGTCCACTGTCCCAGGAAAAAAATGGCGGGACAAGGAACCTGTCCCTGTGTCCCAGATGACAATTGTCATGTAGGTTGATGACATTATCCACTAATTTTGGTGGTCCTTCGGTTTTACAATGATGGTGGAGGTGTTTTTATGGAATCTATTATTGGAGTAAACCAAGTTAGTAAGTTGTTTAAAAACAAGATGGCTGTTAATCAGGTTTCCTTTTCAATTCAAAAGGGTGAGGTTGTTGCTATTCTAGGGCCAAATGGGGCTGGGAAAACAACAACCATAATGATGATGCTTGGGATATTGGAGCCAAGTGATGGGAGTGTTCAATTATTTGGGAGTCATCCAAAGAAACAAGCCGTACGGGAGAAAATCGGAGCATTGCTGCAAGAGGTAAGTGTGATTGATGCACTAAAGGTACGGGAAGTTATCCAGCTTTTTAGAAGTTATTATCCACACCCTTTATCATATGAGGAACTAGTTGCTTTTACTGGATTTACAAAGGATGAGTTACAAAAACGTGCCAATAAACTTTCAGGCGGTCAAAAACGACGACTTGGCTTTGCGCTTGCTATGGCAGGAAACCCTGATGTGTTATTTTTTGATGAACCCACCGTAGGAATGGATGTAACCTCAAGAAAACTATTTTGGAATACAGTGATCGATTTGAAAGAACGTGGTAAAACGATTCTATTTACAACCCATTATTTACAGGAGGCCGATGATATTGCCGAAAGAGTCATTCTCTTTCATGAAGGAAAAATAATCGGGGACGGAACCCCCAAAAGTATAAAGGCAAGGTTATTAAAACAGTCTGTTTCTTTTACGCCAATTTCTGCAATTAACTATGAGGAATTAATAAATCTTCCGCATGTAACAGATTTGTATGAAAAGAATGGTCGGATATTTTTATTAACGGATCATACAGATGGAGTCCTAGCCTCTATTTTTTCTCAGAAACTTTCCGTTGAAAATATCGAAATTGAACGCGGACGTCTCGAGGATGCGTTTGAACAGCTAGTAGAAAAAAGGGAGGTAATCTAAAATGAACGGTTTTTTGATGCAATGTAAGTTCGAGGTTTTGAGAATTTTCCGTAATCCCTACTATGTATTTTGGTCATTGTTCATGCCCATCGTTTTTTACGTCGTTTTTACAAGAATTTTTAATTCAGGAATGGACGATCAGCAGTTATGGCAAGCTCATTATTTAATGTCAATGGCTGCGTTTAGTGTGATGGGATCCGCTATTATGACACTAGGCATCCGGCTCGTTGAAGAAAGAAAACAAGGCTGGTCGATGTTTATGAGAATTACTCCATTATCTGACCAAGCCTATTTCGCTGCAAAGATGGTCGGTCAAACGGTCATTCATATTTTTTCGATTCTTATTATCTTTACTTCAGGCGCAATTATTAACGGTATCTCACTCACCCTTTTTGAGTGGTTAATGTGCGGAATGTGGTTACTATTTGGCTCGTTGCCTTTTCTTGCTATAGGGACACTCGTCGGAACGATGAAAAGGGTAGATACAGCCTCTGGCGTCTCGAATATGATTTATATGGTTCTTGCTCTATGTGGTGGAATGTGGATGCCGATGGAGATCATGCCTAATTTCGTTCAATCAATCGGAAAATGGCTCCCTTCCTATCACTTTGGCAGTGGTGCTTGGGAAATTGTTCGTGGTGGTCAACCAGAATGGATTAATTTTACACTTTTGGTTGGGTATCTCCTTCTGTTCATGGTAATATCAGGTTATACAAGGAGAAAACAAGAAGTGGCGGTGTAAGCTGAATGCTGCAAAACATAAAAAAGTTTCGGATCTTTCCTGCTAGGTACGGATTCTTTCCCTATATCTTTTTAATTTATCTTGTCATGCCTGCCTACTATGTTTCATTGGAGAACGGTTGGAAACAAGTTGCTGGGATTGGCCTGCTGCTATTGTTTCTCGTAACCTATCGACAACTATATAACACTTCCGATAAAAAAACCTACGCATATTGGTTAGTTATTCAAATTATTTTGGTTATGATCCTTGCAATCTCTTATAATCTTTATAATTTATTCTTAGGGTTTTTTCCGGCTCATTTTATTGGCTGGTATCAAAAAAAAGTTTACTTCTTTCGCGCATTAGGGTTCTTTACACTTTCAATTATCATTCCACTTCTGATTCATTGGGATTCGTTGATTTTAGAGTCGATGTACTTCTATGGAATTTTTATTATCATTATGATTGTTTCACCATTCGGTATTCGCTCAATGAATAGCCGTATGGAGCTCGAAAAAAAACTCGAGGAAGCTAATGAACAAATTGAAGAGTTAGTGAAACGAGAAGAACGGTTAAGGATTGCAAGAGACCTTCATGATACGTTAGGACATACTCTATCAATGATCACTCTAAAAAGTCAGCTCGTTCACAAATTGATAAGTAAGGATATTGAAAAAGCTAAGCTTGAGACAAAAGAGATTGAAAGAACCTCTCGCACTGCTTTGACACAAGTAAGAGAATTAGTATCTGATATGAGGGCAGTCACCATTGCAGAAGAACTAATTGAAACCGAGAACATCTTAAAAGCTGCAGGGATTTCTTTTGAATTTGATGGAGATTCAAAACTAGAAGATGTTCCATTGCTTACTCAAAATATCCTTAGTTTGTGTCTGAAAGAAGGTATTACCAACGTCGTCAAACATAGTGAAGCAAATAACTGTACTGTACATTTATTGAAAAAACCGGGCGAAATCGAACTTTCCATCTCTGATAATGGTAAAGGATTAGATGAAAAGGCTGCTGACGGTAATGGTTTAACAGGAATAAAGGAGCGTTTACAATTAATCGACGGTTTCGGAGAAGCTATTTCGCATAATGGAACAAAATTAATGATTACTGTTCCAATAATTGCAAGGGAGAAAAAGGCTGGTGTTGGTTCTTGATTAGAGTAATGATTGCCGAGGATCAGGGCATGCTTAGAGGGGCTTTAGGATCTTTACTAGATTTTGAGGATGATATTGAAATTGTTGGGGAAGCATCCAATGGAAAAGAAGCATTGAAGCTGATTCTATCTCTAAAGCCCGATGTTTGTTTAATGGATATTGAAATGCCTTATATGAGCGGACTCGAAGTAGCCCAGGAAGCAAAAAAACATTTTTCCACATGTAAAATCATGATATTAACCACTTTTGCCCGTCCAGGTTATTTTGAGCAAGCAGTAAAAATTGGCGTACACGGGTATATGCTAAAAGACGGATCCGTTGATGAGCTTGCGGAATCCATTCGCAGCGTTATGAAAGGAAAACGTGAATTTGCTCCTGAACTAATTTTTGGTAGCATCAAAGATGACAATCCATTAACTGAACGTGAACAGGACGTACTTCGATTAGCCTCAGAGGGAAAAACATCAAAAGAAATTTCATCACAATTATTTTTATCAGCTGGAACTGTCCGGAATTATATGTCCGAAATCATTAATAAACTTGGCGTAAAAAACCGCACCGAAGCCTGCACCGTTGCAAAAGAAAAAAGATGGATCTAAATCTTAGTTTGGGTCAGAGGGACAGGTCCCCTGTCCCAGGAAAATAATGGTGGGACGCGGGACCTGTCCCTGCGTCCCATAGTCGCAAGCTACAAAAAAGGGACTCTTCCCTACTTTTTAAACGTCTTTTTAAAAAGTGAGAGGAGTCCTTTTTTTTCGGATTTATTCTCTTGTGGTAGTATGGGTTTTCTTTTTTCAGTTATATAAATATCCTCTTTATCGATGGCATGATCGAATGCAAGTACTAGCCCGAGGTCCGAATTGTAATCCTTGTTCGTGACAAGTGTGTACTCCATGTTGTTTGTACTCGCTAGCTTCACATATTTGGATAAAAAACGATAATTCATATGACCATTTAAGTACATATGTACCCCGGTGTTTTTTTTACATGCATCCTGGATTTCTTGAATTACCTTATTTTCCCTAACTTGTGATTGGGTTAAGGCTAATAATACACGTTCCCTAATGGTTCCAAGAAATTGTTTCCGTTCTTCTGGTTTTATTTCCTTTGCCCCATGTATCCCCTGCTGAAGATAGTCATCTACATTCTGCTTCACCATACCGTCCTCCCCTTTTCGCTCGCCATTATTATTTCCAATTATAACAATATCTTGCTCCTTTTATGAGTATTCTGTTCAGCACGTCTATGTTCATCAGAATATCCAATGTAAAATGGAGCATCCACCGATGCCCCATTACTTAAAACCATATTAGATAATAGATTATCCCAAAAAGGACCGCCACCATCATTATGAGGACGCCTCTTTTCTTATTTTCCCCCAATAATAAGATACCTGATAAAAACCAACCGCTTGCTAATAAATAGGCACCGATATGTTTTACTAAGGCAATATCAGCAATTAGTCCTGAAATAAATAGGAGTATCCCTATGATACGCAAGCTTTCTTCCCAGAACTCGAAATTTTTAATATCTAAAAATCGATGCCGTTTCTCTTTTTTTGCTTTATTGTATACTTTGATAATATTGAACCCAAATATTCCCCAGATTAAGACTAATATTGCAATCTCAACAAAATCCATAGGAACTCCCTTCTATTGGTTCGACTATCTCTCCCCACAATGTTAAAGATTATATATTAATCTATTCTCTCAACTTCCGCATAATTCCTTTTCCCTGATTCATAGATGTGGGTAACGGGTGGCCTTGACGTAGAGCTTGGCGGATCACAGGGACAGGTACAGTGTCCCAGGAAAAAAATGGTGGGACAAATGACCTGTCCCTCTGACCCAAGTAGATCGAAACAGATATCTCTATTTTGCAATATGTACTTTTAGTTGTTTTCCTTTGATGGTTGTTTGCTTCATTGCTGTTAGAACACGCTGGCCTTTCCCGTTTAAAATATCCACATAGGTTGCATTTTCCTGGATAGTGATGATTCCAATATCATCTGCAGACACTCCGGGGATTTTAGCAATCGTACCGACAAAATCGACCACCCGAAGCTTCTTTTTCTTTCCGCCATTAAAATAAAGCTTTATTATATCTTTATTAACTTGCTTTGCCTTATCTTGTTTAAGTCGTGGCTTGGTGTTCATTTTTTCTACAAAGGCTGCTTTTGCACGAGCAACTTCTTCCTTACTTGGAGATTCGATGTTACGAAGTACCTCACCGATGTATTCTTCAATTTCTTTTACTAGATTTTCTTCTTGGGGTGTTACGAGAGTAATCGCTTTTCCGACTTTGCCTGCGCGACCCGTTCTTCCAATTCGATGAACATACCGTTCTTTATCCTGGGGCACATCGTAACTGATCACAAGCGAAATATCCTCAACATCTATCCCTCTTGCCGCAACATCTGTCGCTACTAAGTACCGAAACTTACCCTTCTTAAAATCATCCATCACCTTGAAACGCTCTTCTTGAACCATACCACCGTGAATTTTCCCACAAGAATAATTAGCTCTTGTCAGTTTTCGATACAAATCGTCCACACCCTGCTGTGTTCCGCAAAAAATAATGCAGCTGTCTGGATTTTCAAAAATCGTAATGTCCTTTAAAAGTGAAAACTTCTCATCTTCATTAATCCTCATTAAATAATGTTCAATCTTTCCTTTTGCAACATTTGGATTGTTAACCACAATAAATTTTGGCCTTTTCATATACTTGGCCGACAGAGCTTCAACATCTTCAGGTAATGTCGCTGAAAATAACATCGTAACCCGCTCAGTCGGAAGGGCTTGGATAATCGACTCCACTTGTTCAATGAAGCCCATATTCAACATCTCGTCAGCCTCGTCAATTACTAGAAATTTTATATGATCCACAAAAAGCGTTCCCTTTTGGATATGGTCTAGTACCCTACCAGGTGTCCCCACAACTACATGTGTTTTTTGCTTTAGCTCTAACTTTTGTCGTTCATAGGATTGCTTTCCAAATATAGCAGTTGCTTTGATCCGCTTAAATCGACCAATATGTATAACATCTTCCTTCACCTGTGCGGCAAGCTCTCTCGTTGGCGTTAAAATCAAGACTTGTGGCTTATTTTCAACCCAATCAACCATTTCACAAATTGGAATCGCAAATGCAGCAGTCTTACCACTACCGGTTTGCGATTTTCCAACAATGTCATTTTTCTGCATTGCAACAGGTATCACCTTCGCTTGAATTTCAGTAGGAACCTGATAACGCAAACCCGAAAGTGCCTTCACAATTTCATCACTTAAATTAAATCTATCAAAACCATTCATATCATTACCTCATCTATATTTATTATGGGACAGAGGGACAGGTACATTGTCCCAGGAAAAAAATGGTAGGACGCGGGACCTGTCCCTGTGACCCAGTCCCCAATTTTTTCTCGTTGACAACTGGTTTGGGATGTATTAACTTAGTATAGCTAATGTGAAATGGAATTAAAGTTTTTATATAAATATTCATGAAAAAAGAGGTGTATTGATGTCAGCAGACCAACGTAAAAAAATGATCATTTTGATGATCAATATGTTTATTGCAATAGGAAGTTTTGGGATTATTATTCCCATTTTGCCTGCTTATCTTGAATCAATCAATGAGGGTGGAAAAGCAGCTGGCCTTATGATTGCTATTTTTGCTGGTGCGCAGTTTATTTTCTCACCAATCGCAGGTAAATGGACGGACCAATATGGCCGTAGAAAGATGATTATCTATGGACTATCCGGGTTAACATTGTCCATGTTTATTTTTTATTTTGTAGATTCAATTTGGCTACTATATGCATCACGTGTTGTTGGTGGAATCGGAGCAGCACTTCTTATTCCAGCTATTTTTGCATATGTTGCGGATATAACAACGATGGAACAACGTGCAAAAGGAAATAGTTATGTTTCCGCGGCTATGTCTCTTGGAATTGTAGTGGGACCAGGTATCGGCGGATTTTTAGCTGACTTTGGATTAAAATTTCCCTTTTTAATTTCCGCATTGGTTTCACTTGTATCGGTCATTTTTTCGTTTGCGGTACTAAAGGAAAGCCAACAAAAAGAAGAGGGATTCATGCCTGTTGATGATGAAACAATGGCAAAAAAATTAGTACGATCTGTCCGAATGCCATTTTTCATTCCATTGGTAATAACACTTGTGATGAGCTTCGGATTAATGGCATTTGAATCAGTTATCGGACTTTTCGTTGATAACCAATATCAAGCCACACCACAAGATATTGCGGTCATGGTAACGTCAACTGGACTTGTCAGTGTTATCGTTCAATTATTCGTTGTAGATCGCATGGTAACACGATTTGGAGAAGGTAAAATCTTAAATATTTTTATTTCTGTCGCTGCTTTAGGCTTCCTTCTTTCATTAGTTGCTACTAGTTTTGCGATGTTTTTTGCTATTTCACTACTCGTTTTCCTTGCTACTTCCATCCTGCGACCTGTGCTTAACACATTAATTTCTAAGCTTGCAGGCAATGAACAAGGATTTGCGATGGGAATGAATAACGCATATATGAGTATTGGAAACATATTAGGCCCAACACTTGGCGGATTATTATATGATGTTAATATTATCTATCCATTCATCTTAGGCCTAATCCTTCTCATTGTCACATTATTCATCACGATCATGTGGCAAAGAAATTCAAAGTCAAAACCGCAAGTCAAAGCGATGATTTGATGGAACAGTGACTGTTCAAAAAAGGTGACCAAATTCGGTCACCTTTTTCTATGTTTGGACAGGTCAACTGTCCTACATTACATTTTCGATTAGATAAATAATTAACGGTCCCATTAATACGATAAAGATGGACGGGAAGATAAATAGCATCATTGGAAAAATCATTTTGACTGGTGCCTTCATGGCCTGTTCACGTGCAAATTGAGTCCGCTGCTCCCGAATTCGTTGAGTCAGTTGGTGGAGAACCTTTGCCATACCCACACCTAACATGTCTGCTTGGATGAGTGAAGTAATGATACTTTGGAACTGAGGGATTGGAACCCTAGAGCGAAGATCTGCAAATGCTTCTCTCCTTGACTTTCCTAACTTCATGTCCTCCATTGTTTGTATAAATTCCTCTGACAATGGCCCTTTCATTTGCTTACATACCTTTTGAATCGAGGCATCCAGCCCCATCCCTGCCTCAATTGATAAATTGACCATATCAAAAAAATCAGACATACTCTTTTGAATCTGATGTCTCCGTTTTTTTATGATTGTACTTAAATAAAATGAAGGATAATAAATCCCTAAAGCCGCAACCACACTCGATAGTAAAATCCTTGAAAAAATGGCTGTACTACCTAATATCAAAAAAACCGATAGAAACAGGACACCCCCAATTAACAGCTGTAAAAAACGAAAGTCGATGGCTGACAACTTCAACGGGTATCCCGCTTCACGTAGCCTTGTTTCGAGTTCTCTTTTTTTCGAACTCGCCATTTTTTTATCGACAACCAACTTCAGCCTGTCACTATAATTTTTCATTACATGCAACTGTAATCTCTGTTTCTTCACCGGTATTTCTCTTTCGATGTCTGGGCCAAAATAATGCTTGGTCCGCGCTTCAATCACAATGTCCTTTTTATATATTAGACTTAGCAATCCACCAATGAGCAACATAAAACAAAGGGAACTAGCGATAATAAAAAAGATTTGTATCATTGGAACCTACACCTCAATGTGTACAATTTTATTAATAAATACCCAGCCTAAAATCATATTAATTCCACCCACGATAAGCATCCCCCAACCTAATGGATGTGAAAAAAGCATATTAAAATATTCTGGGTTTACAAAAGTTAAATACAATGCCAGCGCTGGCGGTAATAATGTAATAATAACCGAGGACATTTTACCTTGTGCGGTCAATGTCTTTACCTCATCTTGCACCCTCGAGCGGTCAATAATTGTTTCCTGCATTGTTTCAAGTAAATATGCTAGATTTCCTCCACTTGAGCGTTGGATTAGCAACGTAGTTAAAACCATTTCGAGCTCCCGATCTGGTAATCTTTTTAGGAGATTATCAAAGGCATCCTCAATCTTAACCCCATAATTGATTTCCTTCAGTGTATTCAAAAATTCTGGTCCTAACGGATCTTCGATTTCTTCAGCTACCATTTTCATCGCCTGCATGAAACTAAAACCAGCCCGTAATGCATTCGCCATTGTCCCTAATGCGTTTCCTAGCTGTTCAGAACATTTTTTCAGTCTATGTTTTCGTTTCCGTTTGATATATAAAATTGGAAGATAGAATCCAATAATCCCGCAAAAAATCAATAATAGGAAATGGAGCTCATATAAATATCCGATACCCACGACTGCACATGCACCAATCACTCTCCAAATAAACAATTCACCTTGAGTCATTTTTAGCCCTGATTGCGTAAGAATCGTTTCGTATTTTGAAAAATGAATGGTCCGCTCCATACTTTCGCTGACTTTTTTTACAAATACACTTTCGCGGTTCTTCTTTTTCTTTTCTTCCTCTTTCTTTATAGGCAGGTACTTGCTAACTCGTTTTTCATACTTTCCTTTTTCCGAAATCATTGTAATTACAATTCCGGTAAAAAGGGTAACAACCAAAAACGCAGATATAGCAATTAAAAGAGAAGTGCTCATACCCACTCCTCCCTAATCATCGATCGTACATCAAAGCCAGCATACTCAAGCTTTTCGGCACAATCCGGAAGAATTCCAGTAGCGGCAAACTCTTGCTTTTTCCCCTCCTGATAAACGAAAAGATCCTGCAGGACAATCGTATCTCCTTCAAGTCCTAAGACTTCGGTAATTTTCGTGATTTTTCTTGTACCGTCTTTCATTCGAGATTGTTGGACAATTAAATGAAGGGCACCCGCAATTTGTTCTCGAATAGCTCTAACAGGAAGATCGAATCCTGCCATTAACACCATTGTCTCTAGCCTTGCTAAAAGGTCTCGAGGGGTGTTCGCATGTCCCGTTCCTAAACTGCCATCATGTCCAGTATTCATCGCTTGAAGCATATCAAGTGCCTCCGCACCACGGACTTCTCCGACAATAATTCGATCTGGGCGCATCCGTAGTGAATTTCGAACAAGATCACGAATGGTTATTTCACCTTGTCCCTCGATATTTCGTGGCCGTGACTCCAGTGACACCACATGGTCTTGTGATAACCTAAGCTCGGCAGCATCCTCAATTGTAACGATACGTTCATTTCTCGGAATGAACGATGACAACACATTCAATGTGCTCGTTTTCCCAGATCCTGTTCCCCCACTAATAAAAATATTCAACTTTGACTCTACGGCAGCCTTTAAAAAGTCGGCCATTTGTTCACTTAAAGTTCCCATCCGCAACAAATCATAGATTGTAAAAGGAGTTGCCGAAAATTTTCGAATTGTAATTGTTGGTCCATTTAATGCTAGTGGCGGGATAATTGCATTTACACGTGAGCCGTCCGGTAGTCTTGCATCTACTAATGGGGAACTCTCATCAATTCTGCGTCCTAATGGAGCAACAATTTTTTCGATTATCCGTAAAACATGCAAATCATCGCGAAATTGTATATCTGTTTTTTCGATTTTTCCCCTCGACTCAATGTAAATATCCTTTGGACCATTTACCATGACTTCAGAAACTTCTGGGTCAGCTAGCAGAGGAGAAATTGGTCCAAAACCTGTTAGCTCGTAGGACATATCATATTTTAGCTGCTTCTTTTCTTCGTAAGCGAGCTGTTCACCCTCTGCTTCAAGAAAACTTTCCGAAAGCTTTTCAATTATTTCCTCTAGGTTTCGGTCTTGATATATGGGCTTTTTCAATTCCTCAACTAGATAATTGTGTAGGCGAACTCCCAGTTCACTTGATTTAACGCTTGCTGTCTTTATTTTTGGAGTGTCCTTCTTTAGCTCCTTAACCGGAGTCTCACCTCCGAGCCTCGCTAATAACGACATCAGACCATACCCCCTGCATGGATCACTCGTTTTGACTTAAGTTTTTTGCGGCCGGATGTACCAACAGGCGCAAAAATGGTATCGGCCATTTGGAAAATTTTCTTCGCCACCTGTGACCTAGGATAGGAATAGACGAGTGGCTTACCTTCATTGACTGAAGTAATCATGACTTTTTCCATTGCTGGTAATGTGAAGGCCACCTTTTGCCCAATGATCTTTTCGACCGTTTCGATTGTTAGCCCTTTTACCTTAGCCTGGCGGTTTAGAACCATTTTTACCTTTTCAAGAAGTTGTAAGGTTTCTAATGTATCAATTAATAATCTTGTATTTTTTAAAGTTGGTAGGTCCTGATGTGTGACGAGAAGAATTTCATCCGATTTTTCCAATGCAACAATTGAATTCTCATCTAAATGCGGTGCTGTGTCGATGACGACAATATCGTAGTTTTCTTTTAACGTTTTTATGGCCCTTTTCACATCGTCACCTGTAATCACCTCTGCAAATTCAGGGCGCTGCGGAGCTGCTAAAATGGAAATTCCATTTTTGTAAGGCGTCATAAAGTTTTCAATTTGCGACCCATTACGATCTTCTTTTACCCAGTCATATATTGTTCTTTTCGGTTTCACATCATAGAACATTGAGACATCACCAAACTGAAGGTCTAAATCAAGAATCGCAACCTTTGCTAATCTCTTTCCATAAGAGGCCGCTAGGTTAACAGAGATACTGGTCTTGCCAACTCCACCTTTTGTACTTCCAATCGTAATGACTTTTCCGTTCTTTTTAGGTTGGTCGAATTGATAGCTAATCTGATTTTTAGTTTCTTGAATCGCATTTTGAAGATCATCACGAATTTTTGAAGGGCTTGACGATAGAAAAATAACGTCTGTCGCCCCTGCACGAATGGCCTGCTTGGAATCTAGCTCTGTTTCATATTCGAAAACTAACGATACCTTTGTATTACGGTACTCATTCTTAATCTTTGAACATAGATGGTAGATGTCATATGAAGTAGATTGTGGGAGTAATACAAGTGACAGCTCAGTTGGAAGCAATTTCTCAAAAAGTTCCTCATGAGTAGTCCACTCGATTTTTCTATCTACTTTTTTCGCTATAGCATCAAGCATTGACTTTGTTTCTTCATTTTCAAAAATAGAAATTAGCTTAATCATCACTTAAACACTCCTTCGTGAAGTTGGTCCTCATGAACATGCGTATGTTTTGGTTCCACATCGTGGTCCCCTTCATCTCTAAGCATTAAATACAATTCATATCTTGAAGCAAATCCTAATGCCAAACCTTGCTTCGGCGTTACTTCAACAGTTACCATTTGGTAGCGTTTCTTCTCTGTTTCTGGATTATCCGCTGCATGACCAATTTCTATTACCCTTACATTTTGCAAAAGGAGTGTCGCTGAATCATGTTGTCCTTTCTCTTTATATTCTTCCGGTACCGTCATTACTGCCACAACATCGACAAATGAACCCGGTTTAATATGTCCAGCTACCCCTTGAACATCTGTCACAGCAATTGTCATGGCGCGGTTTCCTTTTGCAATCTTTATTCCTGACGATTCTGCAGAAGCCACTTCTGTTTCTTCCGGCTGTACAATTTCCTCTTTTTCTTCAGCCTTATCTTCCTGTACAACTTCTTTGCTAGCAGTTTGTGCTTTCGTTGGCTGTTCTGAATTTAAAAGTATGTATAATAGCCCAGATGCAACAAGTCCGAAAACCATTGCAGCTATCCAGATTTTTTTCGTGTTCATACGTCACCTGCTTTTTTGATATTTTTTACTAGTTTATGAGTTTGACTTTAGGTAATCTTTCAGGGTATCCCTGATTTGGCGTGTAACTACTGTCCAGTGTAAACTCAATGAATTTGCCCGTTATTTTTTCATTACTGCCAGTACCACTTGCTTCTGTTAATAAAAATGCTGCTAACCCCATAATCTCTACTTTCTGACTTCTTCCATTCGGAAAAGAAGTAACATCAACGATTGGAATCGTAACGAGTCTTTTACATGAGCTATCTGCCTTTGTTGGATCATTACATTTATCACGTCTGTTCGGATCATTGTTATCGGCAACAATTCGTGCATTTAATGTAGAAGTTGCGCTGGAAATTCTACCTGGTTCAGGATAATGAGAATCACCTATCTTCACCTCGACACCATTCTCAATTGCTATTCTTAGGTCATCTGCCCCATTAGAACCATCTATCGCGATAAATCCAAAATTACCCGTTTCGGAATGTTCTTCCTTTAATTCGAATTCTTGTCCAAAATACACATTTTTGAAAGCATTGTACTTAAGCATCATTGGAATCGCTTCACTACTATTTAGAAGGGACTGATATTCTGCTTTTGCATATGCTTTTACATCTGCATCTGTAAAATCTGGGGATAGTACTCTTGCAAAATATAAATTTTCATTAACAGTTTGTGTGATTGCTACAGAATTCTGAGTAACCTCAATTTTGTTACTCTCTGTTCCATCATCTACAATTGAGATTCCATTCTTTTGAGCGATTTCTTTAGCTGTATATATTGCGGAGTTTTTCACAGTTTCATTAAATGGTTTCCCTCTTAGTTCCTGAGTACCAGCAAGTACCGCTGCATCTAATGCCTTTTGAAGCTGGCCTTTCTTAAAGTATAAGGCTCCAGCATCCACGACAATCGCTGAAAATCCAAGTATTACAACCATGAGAATTGCGACAAGAACCATCGATACACCACTCTGGTCCTTATATAAACGTTTAATCAACTTATAGACTCTTTCCATTTATTCCACCCTCATAACCGTGGTATCCTTCAAGTCGAACCCTCCTATTATTTGACCAATGATTGGGGTTAGAAAGTCAACTTCATAGGTTAGCTCAATCTTTACTTCTTCACCGCTTGTTGGAGTTGCTGATGCATCGGTTACTACCGTTGAACCAAAATAAACCGTTTTGCCTACTATTTTTGGATTAGATGGGTCATCGCTCTCTAATGTATCAGTTGCATTTGAAATAGTTGTTTGTATCGTCCCTAAATCCGAGCCGACTGTTGCAACTCTAGCCGCTTCTCTTCCCGCATGATCGAGTGTTAAATACGCATGAAAGATACGACCAAAATCTGTAATCCCAAATAAAATCATTAATATGATTGGTAGAATAAGTGCTGTCTCAACTAATGATTGACCTTTTTGTGACTTCATCGTAATAACTCCCACATAAAGGATAATAGGGCACCAATCGCTATTGGTACTGCATATGGAATGGATACCGTTCCTTGGTTACCTGAGTTGATTTCTAGTGAGCCTTGAGTTCCTCTGAAAAACATAAGTGAAAATAGCATACTTTTAAATGTGAATCCTAGTTTCCTTTGTTTAATAAGCATGAAAATAGCAATGATTCCTCCGATAATCGCTGCATAAATACCCGTGTAAAAAACGAACATTGCTCCCTTCCAGGCTCCAATTGCGGCTAAAAGTTTAACGTCTCCAGCTCCTATACCACCCATTGCAAATGGAATGAAAAGTATTCCGAGTCCCACTAAAAATCCTTTTCCGCTAAATACAAAGCCATCAAATCCAGAGAAAATAGAAAAATAAATGAGGCCGCCTATTATGGCTGGAAAGGTTACAATATTAAGGATTTTTCGGTTGCGAAGATCTGTTATTACGGAGATGATTAGGATGAGGCAAATTATTAAGTTTTCCATTTTTGTTTTCCTCCACTTGATAAAATTGTAGCCCTGCCGGGGCAGGGCTTTCTAATTATGACGGTATTACGATAGACTTTAATTTTGTCGAAATAGAAGTAAATACACCTGCAATATCGGCTCCAAGTGCTACGATTGCAGCAACAACCCCCATTGCAATCAACCCAACCAATAACCCATACTCTGTTAATGCTTGTCCTTCTTCTTCCTTAACTAATCTTCCTACTACGTTTTTCATCATTTTTGTTTCCTCCTAAAATTTGTTTTTGGTTTGTTTTGTTCTTTATATTGAACTTGACTTTAGTATATATCGAACGTTCTATATTGGAAACAGCCAAAATAGGCCATTCGTTCTATATAATGACCATCTTTCTCTATTAATCTCCTTTTTTCTCTTTTTTTCTTACTTTTTTGTTTTTTATTTAGAACAAAATATCCTATATAATGAACATTAACAACTAACTCGATAGGAGGAATGGATTATGCAACATTCTTTAGACCTAGATCTACCAATTAGTAAGGCTGATACATTTATGAAGCGATTCAAGGGCTTGATGTTTGAAAGGAAACCATACGTAAATAAAGGCCTTCATTTAACTCCATGTGAATCTATACATATGTTCTTTATGAGATTTCCGCTGGATATTGTTTTCTTAGATAAGGAAAATAGAATAGTAGATGTACGCTATAACCTCCAGCCCTGGAAAATTGCGATCCCTAATAGAAAAGCTTTTTCTACTTTAGAACTCCCAACAGGGACTATAGAAAAGTACAATCTACAAATCGGTGACAAACTTGTTCTCTAAAAAGTTCACTTAATCGATCGCTAAATTGTTCTTTGAGCCAGCCGCCGTGATGTTCTTTATACAAAACACAAAAAGAGGCTGGGACATTAACTAGCTTCGAATAATGAAAAAGGTGAGTTTGAGCACGCTCAAACTCACCTTTTTCTATTTTCGTGTAAACTCTCCTATTACCTTAGTTGTTGGCAGTGAATTTTCTTAAATTCACTGCCATTAAAGCTAGACCCATTTCGTTTTCCACCTTCGATTTTCCTCGAACAGAAAATCGGGAGAAACGCAAATTAGCTTTCAAGAATCCAAAAACTGGTTCCACATCGATTTTGCGTTTTCGATAGAGGGCACTCGTTTTCTCTTCTGAAAGCTTCGCTCTTACGTATTCTTTTTGCTGTTCCCACTTTTCATTCACCATTAGTTTTCGATTGTTACCTTCTTTGGCTTTTGTACATGATAAGCGGAATGGGCATCCCGAACAGTCTTCGCACTCATAGATTTTGAACTTCCGTTCAAAGCCTGTACGGTCAGTGCGAATAGAATGATATTGAAACTCAAGACGTTTATGATTAGGGCATGTATATGTATCTGTTTCTTCATCATACTGCCAATTGTCAGGGTTAAATATGTTTTGTTTAAACTTTTTGTTTTGTTCCTTCAAATACAGGTTATAAGTGATAAGCGCTTCTCGTTTTCTATTGGAAAGGATATCATTATAGTTTTGTTCACTACCATAACCTGCATCTGCGACAATGTGTTTCGGTAACTCGAAATAATGCTGCTCGATTTCATCTAGAAATGGAATTAACGTACGTGTATCTGTTGGATTAGAAAACAAACTATAAGCAAGAGTGTATTGACCTTCCGTTGCGATTTGTACATTGTAACCAGCTTTCAACTGTCCATTTCTCATATAATCTTCTTTCATTCGCATAAATGTCGCATCAGGATCCGTTTTAGAATAGCTATTACGTGTGCCAAAGATTTCTAAGTCTTCTTGGTATTTCTGTTTACGTAAGACAAAATCAATCAATTGCTTACGTACTTGTTTCGGATATTTGCGTTCGCTTCTTAAAGCTTTTCGTTCTGAAACATCTGATGTAACTTCAATTTGTTTATCATACTCGGTTACGACTTCGTCTACTTTTTGAACCAATTGAGTGAGCTCTTCCAACGATAACTGTTCGGTGTTTTCGCGTTCAATTTCAGGTATGATTTCGTTCTTAAGTAGCTCGTTGTATAGCTGGTTTGACTTTTCAATTAAGCTTTCACTATATTTCTCAATGGATTTCTTCCAAACGAACGTAAATTTATTCGCATTCGCTTCAATCTTTGTACCATCAATAAAAATAGCTTCTTGATCAATAAGTTTTTCTTCAACTAATTGGCAACGGAATTGGACGAAACATTTGCGAATTAAATCTTTCACTTCTGATTGAACACGGAATCGGTTGATTGTGCGGTAGCTTGGTTCATACCCTTGAGCTAACCACATCATACGGATACTATCTTTTAATAGGGCTTCAATTTTGCGTCCAGAGAAGACAGATTGCGAGTAGGCACACAAGATAATTTTAAGCATCATGCGTGGATGATAAGCAGGACAACCCTCATTTCGAAGAAATGGTTCGAATGCTTCTTGCGGGATACTTTCAACTAAATGATGGACATGGAAGGCAATATCATTATTTTGTAATTTTACTTCTAAATCTAAAGGCAAAATTAATTGATTCATGTTATAATCTTTAAACATAAGGACACTTCTTTCTGTTTGGATTTTGTGTGGTAACTTAATTTTAACAAAGAATGTCCTTATTTTTTATTTAAAAATAATCAAAGCCTGTGAAATTTTACTCATAGTAAAAATTCACAGGCTTTTTCAGTTCAGAGGAGGGTTTTGTCCCAGCCTCTTTTCAATTTGGGTCAGAGGGACAGGTACACTGTCCCAGGAAAAATTTGGTGGGACGCGGGACCTGTCCCTATGTCCCATTTAATCTCTGATTTTCGCATATAGATCTTCGGTGGATTTGCTGACTTCTGCGTTGAAGTATGGTTCGTATGCTTCGATTGGTGGTTTTTTAGTTGTAAATACAGCGATTAGTACTCCAATTAATGAAGCTGTTACGGCTACAACGAATGGATTGGTAGCTTCCATCGCTTTTGCGATTATATACACCACTGAACCCACTAATATTCCTGTATAGGCTCCTGCCTTGTTCATTCGCTTCCAGTATAATCCAAAAAATACAACTAAGAAGAAGGCTGCACCAAAACCACCGTATACATACGTGAAGCCCATCGCAATAAACCAAGGTGGTTTAATCGCAAGTAAAACAGCAACGATTGCAATTCCAAAAATACTTAGACGCAACCAATTTCTAAATCCTTTGTCTGAAACCTTTTTCGAAGAGATGTTTAAATACACATCATAATAAAGTGACGTTGCACAGTGTAAAAGCATCGAGTTAGCAGTAGATATTGCTGCCGCACAAATGGCAATAAGTATGACTGCCCCAATAAATGGATGCATATACTCTTGGATCAGCAATGGAACAATATAGTCTGTTGTTTTCCCAACAGGTAAGCTAGGTATTAATACTTTTGCACCTAGGCCAACGATGATAAGTGGGCCCATGATAAAAATTAATAAAAATATAGTACCCATGATTTGTAAGATTGCAATTTTAATATTTTTTGGTGCTACCATTCTTGCTACCCAGTGCGGTGAAGAAGGTGTTCCAAGTGAATTTGAAATAAAGATAGAAAATAATGCTCCAAGACCGAAAGATCCAACTGGTGAAAGAAGGATTCCCTTTTCAAGTTCAGGTCCCCCTACAATTGTTGGTGCTGTAGTGGTAGCAAGTGTATCAAGGATATTGGTCATTCCACCAGTTAATACCAAGACAACACCAGCTGCTAAAATAACACCAATTGTTATCAGTAATGTATTTAATGTGTCAGTTGCAGCAACTGACCAGAATCCACCCAGGCTTGTTAATAGTATAAATAGTAAGAAACCAAAAATAGCAAATTCATATTTAATGCCTGTTATCGTGGAGAACACAATACCGAAGCCCGTTACCTGAATATTTACTAAGAGCAAGTAACCAATAAACATTAGTATCCCAACCAAAGCTTGGAGGGAACTCTTTTTCTTAAAAGGTTCAAATCGAAATCGAACAAATTCCGGGAATGTCCTTGCAGGTACTTTTGGCCTTCTGACTTTGTAGGCGACAAGTGGTAGTAATGCTCCACCAAACGCCCAACCGGCTACCCACCCGATAATTGTAGCAACTCCAGTACTATATAGATAACCCGGTATTCCAATAACCGATGCCACACTTACCCATGTAGCGGTTGTAGTACCGATACTCATCAGCAAACCCAGTCTATGCCCACCGATTGCAAAATCATCGATAGATTCTGCAGCCTTAAGGCTTTTGAGGTTTGCCCAGATAAGAAAAACAATATAAAAAGCAAATACAGCTACGTACCAAACCATCGAATCCCCTCACTTTTCTATTTATATTTGAATATTCTTCCAGTAGCTCCCCAACGCTTTACACCGGACTTTTCTACCTTATAGCAAAGAAATGTATTTAACACTACGCTAAATACCATAACCCCAACCCAGAACATCATTGCTATAAACATACAGACACCCACCTTTCGCATTTACATTCAGTCCATCCCAAATAGAAGTTACAGACATCAGAATTAATTATCACACTACACTTTATATTTTCTATATATAGTATTCTATGAATATAAAGATAATGGTAGGTTATTCTTTCAAACAAATTTTGTCAATGTAATAATCTGACAAAACAACTTAGAGTTCTTACAAAATTTTCAATGAAAAAGGGACAGCTCATATCGCTGTCCCTTGCCTAATAATAATCACTTATTTCTATTTAATGTACTCCACCCGAATAATCGCAAATATCATATAAACAATTGATTCGATTGATGACCACTTTATGGTCGTACATTTCAACAATTCCTTCTCTTTTCCAACTGTTTAAAATACGGTTAACACTTTCACGAGTTGTGCCGATGAAATCACCTAAATCTTTGTTCGTTAGTTCGATTGCAAGTAGGATCCCGTCCTTACACTTAACACCATGTGTTGTGGTTAGTTTAATTAATGTAGATGCCAGTGCCCCTTGTTTGTCAAAAAACAGGAAATCATATAATTTATTTTGCATGATTCGCTGTGTCCAGCCAATCCAACTCATAAATTCAACTGCAAAATTCCCAAATTGATATAATAATTTTTTCAAATCATTAATGTGGATGATGCCGATCTCAGCAGTTTCTTCAACATCTGCACGATAATTATAGTATAGGCTTTCAGCGAAGCCCCCAAATTCTCCAATTAGGCTTCCTTTTTCTTTGATTGATAGTAAGAAGTCTTTTCCTCCTTCTGAGGATACACGGAGTTTCACTCTACCAGACTTAATATAATACATTTCTTTCGCTTCCTCACCATCCCAAAAGAGGTGAGTTCCCGCTCCTACTTTTCTTGTGCGCATAATACTTTGTAATTTATTTAAATTTTCTTCAGATAAAAATTGATCAATGCTTTCATTAATTGACTCTATATGAGGAATCTCGCTACTTAGTTCCTGTAGACTCATTGCCATTTTTGGTTCCCCCTCCGCCATGACTTTATACTATAATCATACGGCCAATAGTGAAAAACCGGTATCAGGGGAACCCCTTAACTTTTGCTCTGAATTCCCCTATTTAATTTCCCGTGACTTTCCCCTAGACAAGCACATTCTCTAGGAACTTCCCCTATGACGGATATAAAATTCATCCTTAATAACCATAAAGTTAAGGGAATTCCCTGACATACAATCTTGAAAAAAAGATTTACAATAGATAGGAAGATGTAAAATTCTAATTACGTTTATATAAAGAAGAAATCACGAACAGGATCGAGGAGAGATTACTCATGGAAGCAATGCAAGTGGAATTTGAACAAAAACTTCATGATTTGTGTACAAATACCTCAAGTGATTTCTCTGCATATGCGAATGTCGATCAAGAAAATCATACAATCCGCTGGGAATATGCTTACGGTTTTACCAATAACCGTTTCAAGAATATGGTCATTCGCCCAGGCAAAGGATTATCCGGATCTGTTGTCCGTTTTGGTATAACAATGGTCCTAGACATTGATACACCGAACCGACAGAAAACACGACTCCAATATCCAATCATGCTAGCAGAAAACCTCGTTTCAGCTGTTGCAGTCCCAGTTCATGTGAATGGTAAGGTCGCTGGGGTTCTTCTAATCGGCTCACGCTCTGAAGTAAAATACACAACCGAACAAATAGAGTTATTAAAAAAGACAACAAGTGAATTTGCAGAAATAAAAAAATGAATCCCATTGATAGGATTCATTTTTTATTTCCTCTATAAAAATTCTTACCTCAATTAGTGAGGGTGAATTTGACTGTAAACCACCAAAATTTTGTATAGCCTCGTGCGTATGCCTCAATTTTCCTAGCAATAAGATCAAAAACTAGAAACTCACTTCCTGTGGGCATAAAAATCGGGCACATTTTGGGCCCGATTTTTTAACTTTGTTTAACTTGTTTTCCGGTCATGTCACTTAGCATACCGGCGTATTGTACGATATCTCCAGAATCATTTTTAATCGCACTGATTGTTAGCCATTGTAAGTAGTTCGATCCGTCCTTACGTTTGTTCCAGATCTGTCCTTGCCAGAAGCCTTCTGTTTCGATTTTTTTCCAGAGGTCCTCATAAAATTCTTTTGGCTGCTTACCAGATTTAAGAACATTCGGTGTCTTCCCAATAATTTCTTCCTCTGTAAAACCTGTAATAGTCGTAAATGCTGGATTCACAGAAATGATTTTCCCATGTAAATCTGTAACCATGATTCCTTCAGCAGTATGATCAATGACCTGTTTCGAAAGTTCCATTCTTCCATTGTAGTACATCCACACCACAAGAATTAAGCTTGCTAATGCCACCTCTGATAAGGCCATAAATCCGATTGCGTAATGTCCGTTGACATGGTAGAGGATTCCAAGGAGAATAGGTGGGAAAAATCCTCCTAATCCGCCGATTGCTGATACAATACCATTCACAATTCCCGCTTGCTTTTGGAAATACATTGGTACTAATTTAAAAATAACCCCATTTCCCATTCCTGCGCAGAAAGCAATTGTTAAGCATCCGATTGTATACCAACCAATTGATGGAGCAAATGATAGGATCATGGCAGATACCGTATAGCATCCAAATACAAACATTAATAGTTTTAGAGAATGGAAACGGTCCGCAAGCCACCCACCTACTGGTCGCATCAAGGTTGCTAGAACAATAAATCCTGCCGTTCTGATTCCTGCATCAATCTTATCTAAACCGAAATTCTCCACTAAGAAGTTTGGTAAATAGACTGTAAACGCAACGAAAGAACCAAAGGTAATAAAATAGAATAAGCTTAGAAGCCATAGTTTTTCGTTCTTATAGACTCCTCTAATTTGCTCCATTAATGGAGTTTGGACCTTTACTTCCTTTTTATCTCCCAATAAAAAGTTTGCTACGATAAAAATGGTAAGAATGATTAAATATAATTGAACGGTTAAAGACCAACCGATTTTTGTAGCAATCACTGGTGCTGCAAAGGTTGAAATTGCAGTTCCAAGATTCCCCGCACCATAGATTCCGTTCACAAATCCGTGTTTCTCTTTTGGGTAGTATTTAGGCAATGAAGTAACCCCTACTGAGAAAACCGCTCCACCAATTCCCAGAAACAGCCCGCCAATCAATAGGTCAGTTACTGTGTTAGCTATACTAATATAGTAAACTGGGAATAACAATAAAATAAAACTTAGTAAAAAGATGATTCGGGCACCAATTTGATTAGCGTAATATCCAAGTGGAATTCGCAAAATGGAACCAAGTACAACGGGTATTGCGGTTACCAATGCTAATTGATTTGCTGGAATATGGATATCCTCTTTCATAAATGGCAAGAGGGATGATATAAGCACCCAGACCATAAAACCAACAACAAGGTTTAATGTTTGAAGGGGAAGTTGAATTTTCCTAACCATTATGACCACGCACCTTTTTTACGACATAGGTTAATCCAGCCTGCTCATCAAAAGCCGACCAAATCTCATCACTTATTGCTACCTCTGCAGTTAAAGGAACAGCAAAGAACTGCAACCGGTCAAAATAAATGCGAAGGTGGGTCCGATCCGGACAAAGCTCTGTTTTCATAATTTCTTTTTTTACGAATGGGGCTTTATCATCCCCATCTTCATCCAAAATAGAAACTTCCACATTTCCCAAAATAAAAGATTCTAAGCTACTAATTTCAGTTAACTCCACAGCTGCCACACCCTCTCTTAGCAGGATAGATGAACATTTTATACCCTTGAAGGTAGGACCAAAAGGCATCGTCCGCATGTGTTTCGATGTAGTCGATGGTTTCATCCTCGGATTGCCATCTACTCATTCCCTTAACCTCGGCAATCACAATTTCAATGCCTTCCTCCGTCTTTTCCTCTAAGTACCAATTTAGTCGTATGCCCTTAAATAGCTTTGTTAAGAGCTCATTAATTTCTTCTGTAAAATTGCCGGTTGCCTCTCTAATAAAACAAAAATCAAGATACGTTTCACTGTTCATGTACGTCACGCCTTTTTTAACTTTTTGTATATAACCCATGCGACTGGAAATAACACAATGTTTAAGCCACAATAGATCAGCGTATTTACATAGTTTTCATAAAAAAATTGATGCACCATTTTTTGTGTAAAAACAATATTCAATAACAAGATGACGGAAAGGAGGAGTACACCTTGGTAACTACGCTTCATATCGTTTCACCCTCACCGCATAAACTGCACCATTTTCTACCTTTACTTGAATTTCTGGCAATGGACGGCGTGGTGGACCTGCAGTTGGTGCACCCGTTTCTACATCAAAGAATCCATGGTGGCAAGGACAAACCATTTGTCCCTCCTCCTTCACCCAAAAAACAGGGCAACGGAGATGAGTACATGCATTTTGATACGCCACATATTTGTTTTCTGATAGCCTAATTAAAATGGCATCATCATGGTCACCTGGAAAAGTAAAATCAATAGAATCACCCACAGCCAATTTACTCACATCGGTAATTTTTTTATGGGAATATTCTTTTTCTCCAAGTCCCATTAATTCCTTAGCAGCAACAGCCCCCCATGGCAGGGATGAAATTGCAAACACTCCAGCTGCTCCTACTAAAGTCTTCATGAAGCCACGGCGATCAAGGCTTCTTTCATTATTGCGGTTAATATTATGCGTGTAATTATCCTCATTAAAAGGAATTTTATTATTTTTATCAGACGGCATTCCCATCACTCCTTAGCGGATGCTTCCTTTTTGAACATATTTCTAAAATAACTTCTCAATACCTTGTAAAATACCAGGTAAACTTATCTTTACGTTCGTTTCACCTTCAAGAGGCATGCTTGTAACCCATTTTCCATTATCAAGATTATGGTGCTTTTTCTTATTTTCGATCTCTTCATCAGTTAACCACTGGATGGTGTTAGACGGACAAACACTCGCACACATTGGTGGGATGCCATCCTTTGATCGATCGATACAAAGGTCACATTTGTACATTAAGTTTTGCTCTTCATCGAATTTCGGAATTCCATATGGGCACGCAATCGTGCAGTTTTGACAGCCAATGCATTTTTCCACGAGTGCAGATAACACAGCACCTGACTCATGAATTTGAATCGCCTGTGCAGGACAGCTTCTTGCACAAGCTGGGTTTACACAGTGAAGGCACATAAGTGGCATGGTCTGTCTGTTCACGAGCGGATTCACATCATATACGTAGTTTCGGTTTCGTTGTTCATGCCCACCGCATTGTGTACACGCCGCAAGACAAGAGCGGCAACCGATACAGTTTTCAAGTTCTAAGTAAAGCCGTTTTTGCATTTACTGCACCTTCTTTGCAACTAATTTTTCAATCTGGGCAGCACATGCCTTGAACTCTGGCATTCTTGACATCGGATCAAGCGCTGCTATTGTCAATAGATTAATAGATTCCTCATGACCAAAATGATAAGGAACAAATACTGTATCTTTTCGGATCGCTTCCGTGATTTTCACTTTATAAATACTTTCGCCCCTTCTTGTAAAAAGGCGAACACGTTCTTCATGTTGAATATCATATTTTGCCGCCAATTCTGGATGAACTTCTACATATGGCTCTGGACACATATCATGCAGAAATGAAATTCGTCTTGTTTGGTTTCCAGATAAGTAGTGGTATACGACACGTCCTGTTGTTAAGCGAAGTGGATAGTTTTCATCCGGTTCTTCTGCTGGTGGACGATATGGCAATGCACAAATTTTCGCTTTTCCGTCTGGGTGATAGAATTTCTTATCAAGGAACATATGTGGTGTTCCCTTGTCTTCCTCATCACGGCACGGCCAAAATACGCCATCTTGCTTTTCGATTTTATCCCATGTCGCACCGTAATAATCGGCATACCCACCTTTACTCGCGAGTCGGAATTCATCGGCTACATCTCTAGCCGTTTTTAAGTGTGAAAAATATTCCCCTCTACCTAGTCGCTCTGCAAGTTCGACCTGCATTTGCCAGTCAGGCTTGGATTCACCAATCGGTTCTTGTGCTTTATTGATCTTAATAATACGACCCTCTATATTTGTAACCGTTCCTTCATCTTCAGACCATGTCACAGACGGAAGAACGACATCTGCAAACTCTGCTGACTCTGATAGGTAAAAGTCTGCACATACCATGAAGTCTAGTGATTTAAGTGCCTTTCTGACGAAGTTTAAGTTTGGTGCTGATACTGCTGGATTTGAGCAAAGGAGATAGAGTCCACGAATTGTCTTTTGATCCATTAATTCAAACATTTCATATGCAGAAACACCTGGTTTTGGCATTTCTTCTGGAGTAATCCCCCAAACACTGCAAACTTCCTTAACATGCTCTGGATTCGTCAGTTTGCGATAGCCTGGTAGCAGGTCTGATTTTTGACCATGTTCCCTTCCACCTTGCCCATTTCCTTGACCTGTAAAAGTGGCAACGCCTGATTTTGGACGGCCAATTTTTCCTGTAATTAGAGCCATATTTGTATATCCAGATACATTATCAACGCCTTTATGTTGTTGCTCAATACCGCGTGCAAACATCACAACCGCATTCGGTGCTTTACCATAAATTTCAGCAGCGCGGATAATCTTTTCAGGTGCGATTCCAGTTAACTCGCTTGTGTATTCTGGTGTGAATTCCTTCACAAGTTCCTTCGTCTCTTCAAAGCCATTCGTATGATTGGCAATAAATTCTTCATCTGTGTAGCCATTTTCAATTAGTAAATGTAAAATCCCGTTTGCTAGAGCTAAATCCGTACCTGGTTTTAGATCAAGGTGTACATCTGCTCTTCTTGCTATCGGAGTTTCGCGCGGATCCACGACAATGATGTAGCCGCCTCGTTCCTGTACATTCCAAACACGGAACATGGAAGTTGGATGACACTCTGCTGTGTTGCTTCCTGCTATAAACAAACAATCCGTTTCATGGATATCCGTCCATGGTAATGTCGATCCACGGTCAACCCCAAAGGAGCGAAGGAATCCACCGGCAGCACTAGACATACAGAAACGTCCATTGTAATCAATGTAGCGAGTCCCTAGTGCAACCCGAGCAAACTTTCCTGTTAAATAACATTTTTCATTTGTCATCGATACTCCGCTGAAGACGGATAATGAATCCTTGCCGTGTTCTGCTTGCAACTTCTTGAAGTTCTTTACGATTAGATCATAGGCTTCATCCCAGCTTGCTTCCCGAAATCCTTCTTTTGTTCCTTTTAAGGAAGCATCATCACGGATAAGCGGTTTTAAGATTCGGTCTTTGTGGTTCGTTTGCTGGTATGCCGTTACCCCTTTCGGACACATTTTTCCAACGGTTACTGGCCAATCATAGCGCGGTTCAACCCCTACAATTTTGTTGGTGGTTATATTGACTCGTAAATTCATTCCACATTGCATTCCGCAATAGCTACAATGTGTTTTTATTAATTTTTCGTTCGGATGATTGACATTTTTAACTTCTTTAAAAAACTTATCCCTTTGCATTCTGATTTGCCTCCTTGACTTTAACCTCGTGGGTTGGGAAGCCGGAAAATTGTGCAATCCGGTATTTTCTGCGACATGGAAGACACATTTCTGCTAAATGATGGCCTTCTCTAGTTTTAAAATGAATATCGTTCACATCAAGTACATTGATGACATCTTGTGACTGTTCAGTTGATACAAAACCTTCACCACAAACCTTACATTTCTTCGTTTCTTTTTCTGCATAATGCTCACGATAGTTTCTTGCAAACACACTCATAGGTCGGAATGGAATATGTGCAAGTTTTCCGAATGGCAGGTAAATCAATGTGATAATCACTGACCATTGGTGGATGAGTGACATCACTGGCTGACCTGCACCATGTAAGAAAATATTCATAAAGGTTAAAAGTAAACCGGTAACGCTGACTAATAACAGCATATAAAGTGGCAGCAAGTCATACATGAATTTTTGTTCAGCTCTTGCTTGTAGATTTTTCATACGTCGGTACAATGCCATACAAACTCCTGCAATTACCATTACTGCGGTGATATTTAAGGCATTATAAGATAGATTTGCGATGATACCATCTGCTGGTACCGTCAAGACCTGTATCCCCATCGCAATGATGTTGTAAAAGCCATTCTCGTCCATCGTAAAATACATCCAACCGAAGACAAGTGGAAATGTAACAAAACAAGAAAGGATGCAACCCCCACCGATTAAAATATGTTGGGTCCATCGGTAAATTCCCCTATTCCAAATGAAATTGTAAGTAGCTAAATGCTCCACAGATGTTTTTGGAGTCGATTTTCGAAATAAAAGTTTGATACCTTTTTTAATAATGATTTTCGTTGGCGGTCTTTCTCCCCAAGCAATGAAGCGGTAAAAGAAGCCCCCAATGAATACAATGGTTCCTACCATATAGCCGTAAAGATTTAAGTCAACATGTGTAAACATTCTCGTTCCAATAAATGATAAAACCGCCAGCCCTAGCACAGATAAAAACATGGACTTGGCAAACTTTGATGCAAACGCGTTATTATAAGCTGGTGTTTGCTTTTTTTGGATTGCTGCAGCTTTTGCCTGCATACGAACTCCTCCTCAATCAATTAACATAAACCTATTGTAGAAGAAGTGTGATTTAAAACATATCAGGGAACCCCCCTATCTTTGGACGAAAAACCCCTTATTTGTAACAATTCCTTGAACGATTGATTTTTCAAAATAACCGCCAGAACGTGCTATAATGGAACTATTGTGAATGGAAAACGTCGGATTCGTTTTAGGGGGAGGAATATCATGGTTAAATTACTAATAGTGGACGACCATGCCGTTGTCCGTTCGGGACTGATGATGCTATTAAACGGGAAAAATAATATAGAAGTAATTGGGGAAGCATCTGAAGGAGACGAAGCAATTCAAAAAGCAAAAGAATTAAACCCTGATGTCGTGTTAATGGATTTAAGCATGCCTCATGGAAAAGATGGATTAACAGCAACACAGGAGCTTCATGAACTCATGCCAAACATCGCCATCCTCATTTTAACAATGCACGATGATGAGGAATACTTATTTAGGGCAATTCAATCTGGAGCATCAGGCTATATTTTAAAAAATGCTCCACACGAGGATCTGTTGGGAGCAATTGAATCTGTTTCCACAGGGAATGCCTATTTAACACCCTCTGCAACAAAGGTTTTGATGAGTGGATATTTGGACCGCGTCAAAAAGGGAGATAATGCTGACACCTTCGCATTGCTTTCAGAACGGGAAAAAGAAGTGCTCGAATGGATTGCAAAGGGTTATTCAAATAAAGAAATTGCCGAGCGTTTAGTGATTAGTGTTAAAACCGTTGAATCACATAAAAGCAATTTAATGGAGAAGCTCGGGTTGAAATCTCGACCAGAGCTTGTGAAATACGCAATGAAGAAAGGATTATTGCATTTTGAATAAAATTGACCGACTCAAACACCAATCTGAAATTGGCGGCCCAAATGCTTTGAAGCTTTTGGCCGATCTAGAAAAACATATTGAAGACCCTGCTTTTCGCGAAGATGTTGAGAAGTCATTACGTCATCTTGCCGATTTAACCTTTGCATTAGATGAATCCTCGATTGTTGCAATCACAGATCGCCAAGGAAAAATTCAATATATCAATAATAAATTCTGCGAAATCTCAAAGTTTTCGAGGGATGAGTTAATGGGCCAGGACCACCGAATCATTAATTCCGGCCATCATGACAAGGAATTCTGGAAAGAAATGTGGCGTACGATTGGGTCTGGCCATGTCTGGAAAGGTGAAATTAAGAACAAAGCAAAGGACGGATCATTTTATTGGGTCGATACAACGATTGTTCCCATTTTATCCGAAAACGGACGCCCCAATCAGTATTTGGCCGTACGACATGAGGTTACCGCACTAAAAGAAACACAGGAAGAGCTAAAAAGCATGATGACCCGAGTCATTAGCATCCAAGAAGAAGAACGCAAACGTTTTTCACGCGAACTTCATGATGGCATTGGTCAGAGTATGTTTTCATTATTGATTCAACTCGATCAATTGCTTAGTGAAAAGCCAGATGAACGCCTCGGCCGTTTGCGTCAGGATGTTTCCTTTATGATGGAGGACATCCGCAGTCTTGCCTGGGAGCTTCGCCCTTCAGTGTTGGATGATCTCGGTGTCGTTCCAGCACTTCGAAAATATATTGAACACTACTCCCAACATTACGGAATTGACGTGGAGTTCGAATGTACATTAAAGACACGCCTTGATATTCATAAGGAAACAACCATTTATCGCGTTGTTCAAGAGGCGCTAACCAATATCGCCAAATATGCCAATGTAGCAGAAGCCGTTGTTAAGATTCAAGAAGGCGAATCGGACGTTACCGTAGAAGTAATCGACAAAGGCCAGGGCTTTACAGTTGATGAAAAAGGAAACGGTGTGGGCCTCTTCAGCATGGAAGAACGTGCTCGAGGGGTCAGTGGTAGCATTACCTTGAAATCTGAGGTTGATAAAGGTACTTCGTTAGTGTTAGTGGTACCGAAGTAGATGTTTGAAGTGTTGAGTGATGCTTGCCCCAGTTGTTGTGGGGCGGGCATTTTTTCATTTTGAGACCATCAGCCCTTAAGTCTGGCTTTAAATCTACTAAATTTTCAAATATAATAAAGATAATTACTAGAAAGGATGTATGCTATGATTTTAAAACACCGAACAAAACCAGATGAACTAATTCTACTAGAGTTATTAGACAAGCGAAGTGAATTATCTAGCAAGGATATGCAGTACTTTTCAAATCTAAAAAAAGGATACGATGGAGAATTACTCTTCGATATCTTGACGGAACAACTTCACAGCGAATGCCTACTATTAAATGATTTGTTATTGGAAGTGAATAACACAATCTTCCAAATAGACAACCTTAACCTGATCAATGGAAAAATTCACTTTTATGAGGTTAAAAATTATGAAGGCGACTACTATTATGAGTCGAATAAATTATTCAAGAAACCTAAACAAGAAGTGAGCAACCCCCTACTTCAATTAAGTAGAAGCGAAACTCTATTAAATCAGTTACTTCGCAGCCATGGATGTCACCTCCCTATTGAAGCTTCAGTTATTTTTATCAATCCATCATTCACTCTCTATCAAGCACCCCTAAATTTACCGGTAATCTTTCCAACTCAAATCAAGAACCACATGAAAACATTGGACACAAACCCTGTAAAAATAAATGAAAAACAGAAAAAAATAGCAGATTTATTAATGTCTTTGCATATCACCAAATCCCCATTTACTAAGATTCCAAGTTACCATTACGAGCAGCTTCAAAAAGGGATTACTTGTGAGAAATGTGATTCATTTTCTGTTGTGGTTGAAGGTAAAAAATGCAAATGTAAAGAGTGCGAGCATAAAGAATCGGTGACAAACGCTGTATTAAGATCTGTTAAAGAGTATCAGATACTGTTCCCCGAGGAAAAAATAACGACCAATCTTGTTTATGATTGGTGTCAGGTAGTTCCTACAAAGAAGTGGATTCGGCAAATTTTAAAGAAAAATTATAAACTAGTAGGCGTTCACCAGTGGGCATATTTTGAATAAAAAAATCGTTTCTAATAAGTTGGGTGCTTAATTAGTCCTTCGTCCAATTGTATGAAGGACTTTACGTGCGGGCTTAAGCTGCGTACGGGACTTCATCCACTCTATGAAGGACTTTACGTGGCTGCTCTAGCTCTGCGCGGGACCTCATCCACTCTATGAAGGACTTTACGCGGCTGCTCTAGCTCTGCGCGGGACTTCATCCACTCTATGAAGGACTTTACGCCGCTGCTCTAGCTCTGCACGGGACCTCATCCACTCTATGAAGGACTTTACGCGGCTACTCTAGCTCTGCGCGGGACTTCATCCACTCTATGAAGGACTTTACGCGGCTACTCTAGCTCTGCGCGGGACTTCATCCGCTCTATGAAGGACTTTACGTGGCTGCTCTAGCTCTGCGCGGGACTTCATCCGCTCTATGAAGGACTTTACGCGGCTGCTCTAGCTCTGCACGGGACTTCATCCACTCTATGAAGGACTTTACGCCGCTGCTCTAGCTCTGCACGGGACTTCATCCACTCTATGAAGGACTTTACGTGGCTGCTCTGGCTTCGTGCGGGACTTCATCTGCTCTATGAAGGACTTTATGAGCGTGCTCTAGCTCCGCCTGGGACTTCAACAACAAAAATACTGATCGAGCTTCGACCATATCCGCTACTGCAACACTCCAATCTAAAAAGCCCTACTTGATCTTGCCCCCTTCTAACTAATTATCCCCAAACCAAAAAACCCCAATCCACTCTTAAAGCGAATCGGGGTTCCCTATATAAAAACAATTATTTTACTGCTTTTACCCAGTCAGCTGCGAATTTTTCTAAGCCTTGGTCTGTAAGTGGGTGCTTAGTAAGTTGCTCAATTACAGAGTATGGAATCGTTGCAATGTGCGCACCAGCTAGAGCTACACGAGTAACGTGGTCTGGGTGTCTTACAGATGCAGCGATGATTTGAGAGTCTAGGTTGTGAACACGGAATAGCTCTGCAATTTTTGCTACAAGCTGTACGCCATCTTCAGAGATGTCGTCAAGACGACCTAAGAATGGAGATACATAAGTTGCACCAGCACGAGCTGCTAATAGAGCTTGGTTCATCGTGAAAATTAATGTAACGTTCGTTTTAACACCTTTTTGAGAAAGGTAACGAGTTGCTTCTAATCCAGCCACTGTCATTGGAACTTTGATAGTGATGTTTTTGTCGCCACCGTTGATTTTGATAAGCTCTTCAGCTTCTGCGATCATTTGTTCAGCAGTTTCAGCATCTGGAGATACTTCAGCAGATACACTTTCAACTTCTGGCACAGCTTGAAGGATTTCAGCAATGCGGTCTTCGAATTTAACGCCTTCTTTTACAACAAGTGATGGGTTCGTTGTAACACCAGATAGTACACCCATTTTATACGCTTTTTTAATGTCATCTAGATTAGCTGTATCGATAAAAAATTTCATTTCTTTTTCCCTCCAGTATCTTATCTTCCATATTGTTAGAAACATTTGACTCACCTATACTTATTGGTGGGTCAAATGAGTTAGTAAAAAATTACAGTACTTCTTTAAAGTTCTTTACTACATTCTCTACAGTAAAGCCGTATTCTTGTAGAAGTTTACCAGCTGGTGCAGATGCTCCAAATGTGTTAACTGCAAGAACTTTACCTTGGTCGCCAACGAATTCTTTCCATCCTAGTGGAGAAGCCATTTCGATTCCAAGACGAGCCTTAACAGCTTTTGGAAGAACTGATTCTTTGTATTCTGCAGATTGCTTTTCGAAGCGATCCCAGCTTGGCATACTTACTACTGATACAAAAATGCCCTCTTTTTCAAGCTCTTTTTGAGCTTCAATTGCTAATGAAACTTCAGAACCTGTTGCAAGTAATAGACCCGCAACTTCTCCTTTTGCTTCAGAAACAACGTAAGCACCTTTTTTAACACCTTCATATACAACTTCTTGATCAAGCTCTAAAGTAGGTAAACCTTGACGAGTTAATACAAGTGCTGTTGGTGTGTCAGTACTTTCAACTGCTAAGCGCCATGCTGCAGCTGTTTCTTTTGCGTCAGCTGGACGTAGAATAGAAAGACCTGGCATTGCACGTAATGCAGCTAATTGCTCAACAGGCTCATGAGTTGGGCCGTCTTCACCAACTGCAATTGAATCATGTGTAAATACATATGTTACAGGTAGCTTCATTAAAGCTGCTAGACGGATTGCTGGACGTAGGTAATCAGAGAATACGAAGAAAGTTGCTCCGAATACTTTTACGCCACCGTGAAGTGCCATACCGTTGATAGCCGCACCCATTGCAAATTCTCTAACACCAAACCAGATGTTACGAGCAGCAAAGCTGTCGATTGCATAGTTCTTTTCAGAAGTGATAAGGGTTTTGTTTGATCCTGCTAAGTCTGCTGAACCACCGATTAATTGTGGAATTGCAGTAGCAGCAGCATTTAATGCTTTACCTGAAGCATCACGAGTTGCAACTGAAGATCCAGCTTCAAAGCTTGGTAATGAAGCTTCCCAGTTCTCAGGCAGCTCGCCATTTAATGCCATTTCAAATTGAGTTGCTAATTCAGGGTATGCTTTTTTATATTCTGCAAATAATTCATTCCAAACACTTTCTTTTTGCTTGCCAGCTTCTACGAATTGGCTGTAGTGTTCTTTCACTTCTTCTGGTACGAAGAATGGCTCTTCATAAGTCCAGCCGTATGATTCTTTTGTTAAAGTAACTTCATCTTTACCAAGTGGAGCACCGTGTGAAGCCGATTTTCCACCTTTGTTTGGGGAACCGAAACCGATTGTTGTTTTAACTTCAATTAATGTTGGACGGTTTAGATCAGCTTTTGCTTCTTGTAATGCTTTTTGAATTTCTTCTGTATCATTACCATTTTCAACGCGGATTACTTGCCAGCCGTATGCTTTAAAGCGATCTTCAACACTTTCAGAGAAAGAAAGGTTTAAATCACCATCTAATGAAATATCGTTTGAATCGTACATCACGATAAGACGACCTAATTTTAAGTGACCAGCTAGTGAAGCTGCTTCTGCGGAAACACCTTCCATTAAGTCTCCATCACCACAAATTGCATATGTAAAGTGGTTAACTAATTCATAATTGTCTTTGTTATAAGTTTCAGCAAGATGTCTTTCTGCCATTGCCATACCAACAGACATTGCAACACCTTGGCCAAGTGGACCTGTAGTTGCTTCAACACCTGGAGTATGACCAAACTCAGGATGTCCTGGAGTTCTACTTCCCCATTGACGGAAAGCTTTCAAATCATCCATAGTTACATCGTAACCGAATAAATGTAGTAAGCTATATAAAAGCATGGAACCATGTCCAGCTGATAATACAAAGCGGTCGCGGTTGAACCAGTTTGGATTTGCAGGGTTATGATTCATTTCTTTTGCCCAAAGAGTGTAAGCCATTGGAGCTGCACCCATTGGCATTCCTGGGTGTCCAGAATTTGCTTTCTCTACACCATCAATTGATAGAGTTCGAATCGTATTAATTGCTAACAAATCTAATTCTTTGTTATTTAAAGCTGTTTTCATGTAACCACACTCCTAAACTATTAAAATAGTAATACTATTATGTTTCCTTTTTATACCCTACCTAAAAAATCAAATCTTTTCAATCTTAAAAATAAGTTGTATAATTAATTCGTTCACTAAACAAATTATAACCATTTATAATGTACCACCCTAGCCTTTATTCGTCAATTATCTAAATACAAACAATTATGTCAAATGTAAATTTAGTTTTTTTGAAAGCGTCATCATAGAAAAAACTTCACATATTGCCATTCATTATGTATAACTTAATGATGAAATCTTCTTTTTAAAATTTTGTTGTACCAACTACCAGATGGAGGATTTGTATGATTACTGGAGATGCAGCATATATAAAAAAAATAAATCGCTCGCTTATTTTAGAAAAAATAGTTCAAGAAGGCATGATCTCAAGGGCTGACATTTCCAAAGCAACAGCACTTACAAGGGCCACCGTTTCTGCACAGGTTGCTGATTTATTAGATGAAGACTTAATCATTGAAACTCAGCTAGAGCATAATAATGTTGGGCGAAAGCCAATTATGCTTTCATTAAACGCTAGGGCCGGATATGCGCTGGGAATAGATGTGGACTACAACCATATCTCATTCACAATATCGGACTTGCTTGGGAGGCTTGTTTTCGAAAAGACGATCGAATGTAAAAACCGAGCCTATGAGGACATTCTTCAGATATTAATTGAACAAATCAATTTACTTGATGAGGAATACAGTGATAATCGTTATGGTATTATCGGTGTCGTCATTGCGATTCACGGACTTGTTGGAAAAGATGAAAAGATTCATTTTGTGCCTCGATTCTTGTGGCGTTCTGTTAATTTGAAGGAAGACCTTGAAAAAGCATGCGAGCTCGAGATACATATCGAAAACAATGCAAATATGTCCGCTTTTGCTGAAAGGGTATTTCTTCACCATGAAACAAACAGCCTATTATGCACCACGATTTATTCTGGAATCGGGCTTGGGATCATTATGGACAATCATTTCTTTCGCGGAAATGACGGGTTTGCAGGTGAAATCGGTCATATGATCGTCGTTCCACACGGACGCTCATGTTCTTGTGGTAATGAAGGGTGCTGGGAACAATATGCTTCAGAGTCCGTCTTTTTAGAAAATATAAGAGTGGAAAAAGGTCTTTCCTCTTTTACATATGATGACTTGAAAGAGCTAATTGAGGAAAATGACAAGGAGATCCTTGAGCGTCTCGAACACTTTATTTACTACCTATCCATTGGATTAAATAATATGATCAACATGTATAATCCGGATACCATTATACTTGATGGAGAAATCTTACGTCTTTACCCTGATTCTATAAAAAAAATAGAAGAGAATTTATCCTCTTCTATCAGTCACTATCGTGAATTATCGGTTTCAACTTTAGGCAAAAGAACCGTTCGAATGGGTGCATGTGCCTTTGCAATCAAACGCTTTTTACGCGTACCCATTTTAAATTTAAATTATAAAAATGAATAACCTTCTAAGGAGCAGTAGTCTGCTCCTTATTACACGTTCAGATCTCTTTTTTTATAAAAAACATAGGTTAGTGCTGTTAAAATGACGGTCAAACAAACGGAGATCATGACGAAAACAGCCTCAAACCCATCCCCAGTTAGCATATTTTCCGCTGTAAAATATTTGAATGGAACAACATATTTAAGGACTTCAAGTTTTTCACTTAAATCAATGACAATCGATAAAATAAATGTTAGTAGCAGGATTCCTGTAGCAATGGGTGCTGCTCGTTTCGGCTTCCGGATAGTTGCTGCAAGTGCAGAACCAAGCACTAAAAATAGGATTTGTAAAATAAACATTCCGCCCATTAACTTAAGTAGATCCTCAATCCCATGATCCATTTCAAAAATCAAAATCGTTGCAATGGTTGTAACAGCGTTAAAAACGACAAGATTTATAAAAGCTGCTACTAGCTTCATGGTAATTACCTTCGTACGTGTAATAGGTTTTACAAATAAAAATTCAAAGGTCTTATCCCGCTCTTCCTTTGCAATGATTGAAGCCCCCATCATCGAGGCATGTATTGTCGCCATCAAAAGCAAATATAAATACAGAACCGCGAAATACCCTATCGGGGTCGATAAATCTAACGTACCCGTCCCCATTAATGCTTGAAGAGCTTTTGGCATCGACTCAACAAGTTCATTCAAGGATTGCCCAGATGAAGAAAGGCTTGAGTATTCAGTGTTTCCCATGAATATTAAAAGGACAAGTCCAATGCTCCAAATGATGAGAGACTTACGGTATGCCTTCATTTCTCTTAAAAATACATTCATGCAAAGTCCCCCCTTTCTTATACAGAATGGATATCTTTTTTCGTATAGTAGATATAGCTCGCGATAATTGCAACAACCACAATCCCTAATCCAACTAATAAAAAAGCTCCCTCATATCTTGTGTGTTCAATCATATAGTACGAATCAAAGTATTTAAAAGGAGACAGATACCGTTTAAATTCAGCACCACTTGAACTAAGCATTCCAATAATAAAAAAAGCAAAAACAGTTCCTAAAGAAACGGAGAGTACCGATTTGATTTTTGGTAAGTAAACGGAAAGGAAAATCCCTATCGCAAGAAAAATGACTTGCAATAAAAACAACGAAATCGAAATAAGTAAAAAGGCTTTTGTACTGTATTCATCCGTTGCAACTGCAGCTACCATAAGCCACGAGGCAACTAAATATACAATGCTTGTGAACAGAATGGAAGTAAATGCAGCCAAAACTTTTGCCGTTAAAATCGTATTTCTTGTGATTGGTTTTGTTAGTAAGAAGTCAGCTGTCTTCTCTCTTACTTCCTTTGACACAATGGCTGTGCCAAAATTCATTGCCTGGATCGCCCCACAAAGGCTAATATACACAAACACGTAGGAGTAAAATCCGAGAACGGAACCAAAGGTATCAACCTGTAGTCCTAATGCTTGTTTCATTGCATCTGGAAAACCATCCAACACCTTTTTATAATCTTCAATATCCTTTGCAATCGTTGGAAACATCGACATAAACAAGACCATGATTCCAACGAGCGACAATGTCCAAATGAGCGTGGTTTTTCGATAGGCCCTACATTCATGAAAAAAGACGTTCATATCATTTTAGGCCTCCTTCTCGTAATAATGCATGAAAATCTCCTCAAGGTCTGGCTCTGTTACGGACAGATTGGTAATCTCTATACCGGCGACTTTTTCCATTACTGTATTGATATTACCTTTAAACAGAAAGCTAATTTTCTTATCAGTAACTTCTAAATCACTTACACCTGGAATTGAAAAATAGCTTTTTTCAATCGGAGCTAATGGTTCAACCACAAATCTTTTAAAATTGTTATCTTTTAAAGTACTAATCTTTTCAACGGTTACGATTTTACCTTCTTTGATAATAGCAACCCTGTCACACAGTCTTTGAACCTCGCTTAAAATGTGGGAAGAGAAAAGAATCGTCACACCTTTTTTATTTTCTTCCTCTAGCAAATCAAAAAAGCGCTGTTGCATTAATGGATCAAGCCCACTCGTTGGCTCATCAAGAATCACAAGCTTTGGTTCATGGAGAAGACCTTGGACAATCCCTACCTTTTTCTTGTTTCCAAGAGATAGATCATCAATTTTACGATTAAGGTCGAGTTCCATAATCTCAGCCAGTTCTTTGATTCTCTTGGAACAATCCTTTTTATAAAAGCTTGCCGAATACTTAAGCAGGTCCTTCACTTTCATATTGTCATAGTAAAAGACTTCTGATGGAAGATAACCAATTTCCTTTTTAATTTCAGACGAGAATTGAACTGTGTCTTTCCCAAAGATTTTTGCACTTCCACTTGTCGGGTAGATGAGTGACAACATGGTTCGAATAGTTGTGGACTTTCCGGCACCATTCGGCCCAATAAATCCGAAAATCTCTCCTTCCTCCACATGGAAGCTAATATCTTCAATTCCCCGCGACTTTCCATACATCTTTGTTAAGTTTTGAATTTCAATGACATTCATTTATCTAGACCTCCCTACATTATTTGTAAAATGCTAATTTTAGCATTTCGATATATTCGTCCATTTCTTCAAGCAGGTCTTCAATATTTAACTGGTCTAACGGGATCTCTTTTGTTTGTTCTTGCTTTTGGTAACCGAAGGCCTCAAGTGACCAAAAAATAATATTCATTGCTTTTGGAATATCGATTCCTTCCTTGAATTTTGATACATCAATCGAACTAGCCAACTTCGAATAACTACTTTTAAGGATATCCTTGTTTCTTTTTTCAAGTTCAATCTTAATCTCGGGGGAATCTTCCTCAAAGGCAAGTCTTACAAAGGTAAACATCTCGGGGTGTTTTTTCATTAGTTCAAATTTAATCAATGTTATACTGCGGTATTTATTAAAAATATCAGGCTCATCAAGGTCAATATTGGCAAATAAGTCATTAACCAGTAACTCTAAATAATAGTCATATAAGAAGAGATATAGTTCTTTTTTATTTTTAAAATAATGAAACAACAGCCCCTTTGAAATACCCGCTTGCTTAACAATTTCATTTGTTGATGCATTCGCATAGTTTTTTTCAGCAAACTCTTTGGTGGCTGCATTCAAGATTCGTTCTTGTTTTTCTTGCTCTAAGTTGAAAAATTTTGAAAGCATGGTAAAACCTCCAATTAACATTGACCAGTTCGGTCAATTCCATTATATCCCTTATTGACCACTCTGGTCAATAATAAAAAAGGCCTCAAAGATTATCTTTGAGACGCTGTTATTCCTAACCAAACAATATATCGATTTCCTTTTTAAGTTCTTCTAATAATGGAAAAGTCGAGGCATGACCTAGGCTTTCGGCTACATTTCGGTAATACCACTCTTGTTTATCCTTGCCTCGGCTAAATCTGCGCCAAACTTGATCACCCTGCTCCTCATAATCGCGGATGATCGACCGGATATTATGCAGCTTATCCGCACATACGACTGTTCGGTTATCTTCTGACGCCGCCCTTAGAAATGAAATGGTATGTTCTTTCCTTGCTTCCCACGGCAGAGATTTATCTGGCTCTGAACAACCGTCCACAAGTTCTGCTACCTCATCACCAAAGCCATCTCTAATATCAGAAAGTGTTAACTCAGTATCCTCAACTGTATCGTGTAGTATTCCGGCAGCTACTAGTTCAGTCCGCGCATTTATCTTCATTAAAATTAGGCCAACCCCAAGCGGATGGGTAATATATGGTATATTCGTTAGTTTGCGATACTGCCCGTCATGTGCTTTACTCGCAACAATTATTGCTTTTTCAATCATGTCCATGTTGTTGATCTCCTCCTATCAAATGCGCCTTGGCGTATTCGCGCCCGATTTTTTTTCGAGCTAGCCCGAATATTCTCCTTTTAAAAATCGAGGCATCCGCCGGAGGCTTAACTTTATTCAATGGAATAAAGTAAAAATAACCTGACACAAAATGATGCCAGGTATCCCCATTTACAGTACTTTACTTAAGAATGCTTTTGTCCGGTCATGTTGTGGATTTTCAAATAACTCCTTTGGTCGATTCTCCTCAACAATATATCCACCATCCATGAAAAGAACACGGTCACCTACTTCACGAGCGAAGCCCATTTCATGGGTCACGACCACCATTGTCATTCCTTCTCGTGCCAGTTGCTTCATAACCTCTAAAACTTCTCCAACCATTTCAGGGTCAAGAGCAGAGGTTGGTTCATCAAAAAGCATGATTCTAGGTTCCATGGCAAGTGCTCGTGCAATCGCAACACGCTGTTTTTGACCACCAGACAATGAATCCGGATAAGCGTCCGCTTTCTCTGCAAGACCAACTTTTTTCAGTAGCTCCATCCCTTTATTATACGCCTTTTCATTCGAAACCTTCTTTACTATCAATGGCGAAAGCATAATATTCTCCATAACGGTTTTGTGAGGAAATAAATTAAACTGCTGGAACACCATACCGACATCTGTTCTAATTGAATTGATATTTGTTTTCTTATCAGTAATGTCGACACCCTCTATAAAAACATGCCCTTCGTCTATGGTCTCCAATAAATTTATGCAACGTAAAAAGGTAGACTTCCCGGATCCCGACGGACCAATGACAACCACAACCTCTTTAGGCTGAATATCAACTGAAATCCCTTTTAACACTTCATTCTTTCCAAAAGATTTTTTTATATTGTCCACTTTGATCATTCTGTTTTCAACCTCTTTTCAAGATAGTTTAATAGGATTGTCAATGTAAGAGTTAATATCAAATAAATGAAGGCTGCAGTTAAATATGGTTCCCACACACGCGCATATTGGCCAGTCATCATGTGGCCCCAGTGCATTAATTCCGGAGTCGCTACTACCGAAAGAAGGGACGAATCTTTAATCAGAATAACAAATTCGTTTCCTAATGGAGGGATCATTCGTTTAAATGCTTGAGGGATAATGACATATCTCATCGCTTGAGGATGTGTCATTCCCAATGAGCGAGCGGCTTCCATTTGCCCACGGTCAAGGGATTGGATACCTGCTCTAAAAATCTCCGCTATGTAGGCTGAAGCGTTTAATGTAAGTGCAATAACACCTGCGACAATTCCGTTTGTTCCACCTAAAAATAATGGAACAACCCCAAAGTGAACTAAAAAGATTTGGACGAGTAGTGGTGTCCCGCGGAAGAAAGTTACGTAAAACATAAATGGAAGAGCAATCCATTTATTACGAATCATTTTTCCAATGCCAATAAATAGCCCTAGGATTGTCCCAAGTAAAATTCCGGCAATTGATAAGCCGATGGTTAATAATGCTCCTTTCCCAAAATAGGGAAGGTAATCTATGATTATATCCAACCTAAAATCCATGGTGTGTCCCCCTCTTAATAAGCCAAAAATTGCGTAACACAATGAAGTCGTTACGCAATTTTTCACTCGTTTATTTCGAAGCTTCTTGTTCTGCCTTCAATGCTTCTAAGTCTGGCTCTGCCCCAAACCATTCTTTATAAATTTCTGTGTACTTTCCGCTTTCAATAATTGCTTCAATTGCTTTATCGAGATCAGCTTTTAAGTTGTCACTGCCCTTAGGGAACATCATGCCGTAGAATTCAGCATCAAATGTGTCTTTGTCTCCAACTACCTTTAGCTTTTTGTCTGGATTTTGCGCAGCGTAGTATTCAATAACACCGTTATCGGCTACGACTGCATCCGCTCCACCGCTTTCAAGCTCAAGAATGGCTAAGTTATTATTTTCAAATGCTTTAATATCAGGATGTTTTTCACCAAGTACCTTTTCAACCGCAAAATGTCCAGTGGTCGATGCTTGAACCGCTACCTTTTTCCCTTTCAAATCATCAGCTGTCTGAATATTACTATCTTCAGGGATCATAATTTTATTAGTTGATAGGAAAAACGGAATCGTAAATAGATACTCCTTCTTACGGTCTTCGGTGATTGAAATTGACGATATCGCCATATCATAAGAACCTTTATTTAATTCAACAAAAATTGGATCCCAACCTGTATGTTTAATATCAAGTTCGTAGCCTGCCTCCTCAGCTACAGCATTAAGAACATCGATTTCGAAACCAACGATTTTGTCACCTTCCATAAACTCGAATGGTGCGTATGCCGCATCTGTCATAACCTTAAGTGTCTTTTTGCCAGTATCTTCTCCTTCTTTTTCTCCGCCGGTCTCACTTGTATCACTAGTTCCACAAGCTGCCAAGAAGAGAAATACAAGCATGATTAAAAAAACTGTAATTTTCTTCACATATGTAACCCCTTTCATTTTTTATAAAATTTTTAATAGTTAACTTTTTTACTATATTATCACAATGATAGTCTAAAAGAAATATAGAATTGATTTTCCCCCTTTGATGAATGTGTATCGTTACATTTTATGAACCTTATATAGAACTATAGAACTAACTAAACGACAAATCGGTGATGACACGGACTGGAATTTCGAATATATTTAGAATAGTAGCCATTTTCGAAAAGGAGGACATTTTTGTGGGGGTTGTGAAAGAGTTCGGAAAGATTTTAGCGATTTATTTATGTGTATTTCTATGTGTGATATTATTTGTACTTTTCCCTCGCGAACCTAGTATTGATTTTTCCGGAAAGGCAATGACTGTTGAGTATTCCTATCATTTTAATTTAAAAGAATATGCAACGAATGTAGGTGTATTTTTAAAAGATGTTTATGAGAATAAAAGTCTTGGAGGAACGAAATTTGCCTCCCTCTCAGCAGAAGATGAAATTGCGAAGTTTTTTCCGAGAAGTCTTAAAATCATTTTGATTGGGTTTATTCTTAGTGTCGTGTTCGGAATTATAAAAGGGATTCTTGACTATCGATGGACGAATACAAAAAAGAGCTTTTTAGGAAGTGGTGCGACCTGGTTCTTCTCAGGAGTTCCTGACTTTTTTATTATCATTTGTTTAAGCTATTTTCTACTATTATATGTACCGGACTTTAGCATCATGGGAACGGAAGCCTGGTGGAAGTTTATCGCACCTAGTATTCTCGTATCGATTGCGCCAATGCTTTATGTAGCTAGAATCACGTCGGTTTCACTTCTTACTCAGGACCGCGAACCGTACATTCAAGTGGCATTTGCTAAGGGATTCACAAAAAATAAAGTGTTGCTTAATCATATGATGAGATCCTGCTTAATCACGGTTTCCAGCCATTTGCAATCAATAATGGTATTTGTTCTATCAAACCTATTGGTTGTTGAATATTTACTAGGTTACCAAGGAGCTGCCTATCGATTGTTTTCGGCAATTGGATATACCAACTTTATCCCTCCAGGTGGCGGTGCCGATGAACGTGGTCTAATCATTGGGATTTGTATAAGCTTTCTGATACTTGTGATGGTGGCTCATATGATAAGCCAAGTACTCAAAATGAGATTAGATCCAAAATAGGGGTGTTTTATGTTAAATCGAAATTGGTTTTTAATCACAGGCATATTTATGTTAAGTATTCTTCTTCTCGTTACTTTTGTGGGGCCACATATACCGTATGTTAAAGAAGGTATTGAAGAAGGTAGAATTCGTTTTTTAGACGGTGGTAAAGGTTTACTTAAAGCACCTTTTTCCCCAGGGCAACAACCTCCTTTTGGCTCTGACCATGAAGGTAGAGATTTATTAAGTGTGATCATCGTCGGCGCGAAAGATACACTAAAAATCATCTTAGGTATTGTGATTATTCGCTATTGTTTAGCCATCCCTCTTGGGTTACTAGCAACACGTAAAAATAATCCTTTCTCTTGGATTGTTACGACGTGGAACAATGTCTTTTCTAGTATTCCGATTATTTTTTCGGCACTGCTCTTATTGGCTATTCCAGCCCTTGTAATGAATGAAAATCGCTTATGGTGGTCGGTTTTACTTTTAGCATTAATTGAGGTTGGAAAAGTAAGTCACATTATTCGTGAGGAAACTCAAAGAATTGTAAGAAAACCGTATATAGAGGCCGGAATTACAGTCGGCATTTCCCCACTTCGACTAGCATTAGGAAACATTCTACCCAATACATATCCTGCAATTATGGTCAATTTCTTTATTGATATCGGGAGAACCTGTCTATTAATAGCGCAATTAGGTATTTTTGGTGTGTTTCTTTCACAAGTGTTTGTTCAAACCAGTTATGGTGTTGGTGAGATGATAAACACTAGTCTTAACTGGCCAACGTTACTTGGACAAGCTAGAAAAGACATGATTAGCTCTATTTGGATTCCATTTTGGACTTGTGTTGCTATTTCCTTTACGATGTTTACTTTTACCATTCTAGGGGAAGGCTTGAGAAGGTATTTTGATCGAAAAACAAACTAATGCGTGCTCAAAACGGAGGGTGTAAAGGACCGCGTCGACTAAACGCCACGTCCTGTGCATTGTAATTTAAGGCTGTGCGAGCTCCCGAGTACAGGAGCGTGGCAACTGCTTGAGTTGACATCTTCGCAGCAAGGTACGCTGAAATTCGATGTGTCATTTCCGGCCGACTTTTTGAACTACCTCATAAGTTGTCAAGAATGGTATTCCTTGTTAAAGTGTATAGTAAATAATATTAAGATCTGTAAGTTGAAAGGAGCTTGTTAATGACTACACCAAATAATGAATTACCAGCTAAAACATGTACCATTGATCGTCTTGTGACAATGGAGTCAGACATAAAGAAAGTACTAGAAGGTAAAAAGACAGCTACACGCCGAAATGGTAGATATGCAGATGTTGGAGAAATCATGACTCTCGAAGGTCAGCAATTTAAAATTGACCGTGTATATGAACAATCCCTAGGTGAGTTGACAGACGCGGATGCGAAAAGAGAAGGCTTTGATACTGTTGACGAATACAAAGAATCAATTCTTTCCTATCATCCTGGCATGCCATGGCTCCCTCACATGAAAGTTTGGGTCCATGAGTTTAGTAAAGTGAACTAAATACATAAAAAACCCTTGTCATTATGAGGTGGACAAGGGTTTTCTCTATTTATGACCTGTTTTTTCAAAAAACGCTTGCTGGTGTAATGCATAATCTTCAGGTGCTACCGTTTTTATTTTTGTGATGAAATAATAGTATTTATAAATAACAACTGCGACCAAAAATAATTTCAACCAAATATTGTCCAAAATAATAAACGGAATTGCGATCATCGCATCTGCGGTTAACAAAATGGTTAACTTTTGTTTTAATGTCATTTCCCGCCGCTTCACAAAACCTTCTAAATGCTTTTTATAGATACTAGTCCCTTTAAACCACCGATCAAATTTTTCCGATCCTTTTACAAAAAAGAATGATGCTAGTAGTAACAGGGGCGTAGTTGGGATGATGGGCAATACGATTCCTACTATCCCAAGGCCAAAGAAAATAAAACCTAATACAATATATAAAAATTTTGTGATACTTTTCACCATATTGTCCCCTTTCTAAGAATTTAAGGACTTCTTTCCTATTATACCACGTATCTTTTACTGGCAAACTACTGTCACAAAATAGTAAGATTATGAATATGGAATTGTGAGTTACATCACTTATCTTTTTTATTATAGTGCTATCATTATTAGTGGAATATGTTGTAAATGGGGGACCATAAAATGGATGTTGTTTATCGAATACTTGTTTTCATACATATTTTTTCAGCCATCCTCGGAATGGGACCTGGCTTTATTTTAACAACGGTTGTGAAGTCGGGAGATACGATGACAGAGCTTAGACATTCGTATGCAATTAGACATAGATTACACATATTTGTCATGGTCGGTGGCATACTCCTGCTCGTTTCTGGACTTTTAATGGGGGCTATTAATCCTTATCTATTTACTATGGGCTGGTATGTGACAAGCTTATTGCTATTTCTTGTTGCGCTAGCGATGGGACCATTCGCCCTTACACCTAAATCAAAGCCAGTAAAAGCTTTATTAGAATCACATCAAGGTGAAGATATTCCTGCCGAATACTATCCTCTAGCAAAGGCGCTTTTTCGAGTTGAGCATATCGAAAATACACTCTTTTTGATTATCATAGCATTAATGATTTTAAAACCTTTTTAAATCATATAACAGTTTATTCTATAAAAATCCCCATCTTCATTGGTGGGGATTTTCTTCGAGTGCATTTTTCTTTTTGAATGGAAAGGTAGCTCCTTGTGTAATGAGGCTTATTAAAATAACAATCCCAACAATTAAGGATACGATTATCCAAAAGTTAATGCCGAATCCAACAACCTTGAATGCCCCCTCATAATAATTCACGTCTGGACGATTCATATTTGAAGATATGATCGCAGCCGTAACATGTTTTGTAGCATACAAAAAAGCAGACACCGCGATGAAAAAGCAACCCACAAATGCCTTAACATGATTCATTCTACCCCTCTTCTCTGTTACACTTTTGGTTAATCGTACCATGATTACAGTCAGTAGGACATAATCCTTTTTACCTATGTTCGATACTGGGTTTCTCACAAAAAAATGCCGCATAAAGAATTCCTTCTTTATACGGCTCTATGGTTTACGCTTCTACTAATTCTTTTTCTAGCATGGTACCTTTTTGTGCAAAGTTTGTATGCCATGAGAATGCCTTTTCTAATACATGTGGTGTTTGGCCACCTCGTGTAAGTGCTTCTTGGTAATAGTCTCTAAGCTGTTGTTTATACATTGGATGTGCACAGTTTTCAATCAATAGCTCCACACGTTCTCTTGGTGCGAGTCCTCGTAAGTCTGCATATCCTTGTTCTGTTACGATGACATCTACATCATGCTCTGTGTGGTCCACATGTGAGACAAATGGAACGATACTTGAAATGTCTCCACCTTTTGCAATTGATTTTGTAACAAAAATCGCTAGGCGTGCATTTCTAGCAAAGTCACCTGAACCGCCGATTCCATTCATCATCTTGGTACCGAGCACATGGGTTGAATTGACGTTTCCGTAAATATCCAGTTCGAGTGCTGTGTTTATTGAAATAAGTCCGAGACGTCGGATAATTTCAGGATGATTTGAAATCTCCTGTGGTCGCATGATCAAACGCTCACGATACTTATCAAAGTTCCCAAACACTTTTTTCATTTTTTCTTCTGATAAGGTTATGGAACAGCAGGAAGCAAAGCTTACTTTGCCGGCATCCATTAAGTCAAATACCGCATCCTGCAATACTTCAGAATAAACCTCTAAATCTGTGAAATCAGAATCAAGCATACCATGCAGTACCGCATTTGCCACTGATCCAATTCCAGACTGTAGTGGTGCAAGCTTCTCTGTTAAACGGCCAGCTTCAACTTCTTTTCGTAAAAAGGTTAAAAGATGCTGTGCCATTATTTCTGTTTCTTCATCTGGTGGTACGATTGTTGACGGAGAATCTGTTTGATCTGTAAACACAATTCCCTTGATTTTTCCTATATCTACTTTAATTCCAGGTAAGCCAATTCGATCATCTGACTTTGTTAACGGAATAGGTTCTCTTTCGCCTTGTTTACCAGGTGCATATAAATCATGAACCCCTTTGAGCTCTGTTGTTTGTGCAAGGTTGATTTCAACAATGATTGATTTAGCATGCTGTGCAAAAGTTAAAGAATTCCCGATTGAAGTTGTAGGAATGATTAACCCATCTTCATCAATTGATATCGCTTCCAAAATTGCAACATCGACATCCATCACATTTGAACGAATTAATTCTGATGTATGAGATAAATGCTGATCTACAAACAAAAAGTCCCCATTGTTAATACCTTTTCTCATTGTTGGATCAGCTTGGAATGGTAAGCGCTTACCTAGAATTCCCGCTTCAGCGAATAATTTATCAACATCAGAGCCTAATGACGCCCCTGTATATACGTTTACTTTTAAGCTTTCCGTTTCAGCACGTTTTACAAGCGCGAATGGTACCGCTTTCACATCGCCCGCACGTGTAAATCCACTGAGGCCTAATGTCATACCATCCTGAATCCACTCCGCTGCCTCTTCCGGAGTTACAACACGGTCATGTAGACGGGTGTCCTTAATGCGATCTAGTTTATTAGTCATATTCTCCCATCCCCTTTATGAAATTGAATATTAAGATAATTTTACCTATAATCTCCACATAGGGTGGAATTTCTGGAGTAAAGAACATAAATTTTCGATAAAAAAGAAGAACAAACCCCCAAAGCAGAAGATTTGTTCTTTTTCTAGATTATCAAATATGTTTTGGCATATTTTTTCCCAGAATTAAGAGGCCTCTAATTTCTATTCAATCTTTTGGTGGATAACAGTTAGAAACCCAGCAACTTTCTAAAATAACTTGAGTAATTTTGACTAACAGGGACCCTGGCGCCGTTGTTCATTTCTAAGACAAATGTAGAATGAGTATCAGGATGGATTTCTTTGATTTGATTTACATTCACAATAAATGAGCGATGGCAGCGAATAAAAGAGTCCTTTGGCAACGTATATTCAAATTCCTGAAGCGAATATTTATGTGTCCCCGAAAAATCTTCCGTGTACACATGTGTTTTTTTATCTTTTGCCTCAAGGTAAAGCACTTCTGAGAATGGAATGGGTTTCCAGCCATCTGGAGACTTTACGGTTACGACCGATTTTCCATCTGTTAATGCTGGGTAGATTGCCGTTACACAACCTTCCAACTGATCCCCATGAAAAAAAGGTACGGCCATGCCATGATAAGGAATGCCAAATACGTCGCGATTTATAAATTCGGAAGCCTTTTGTCTGGACGTAATGGCTTTATACGCAATGGTTCCCTCTTTTACTTCATCACCTGGTTTAATTTTCAAATCAATGCGTTTACTTGGTCGATAATAAAGATATTCTTTTGTATTTGAGACAGCAATTGATATCTCGTCGGAGAACAATTCCCCAACCACATCTAAGAGTGAGCCAATTGTTATATCCTTCACACGTCAACATCCTTTGTAGTAGAAATCTAGTATCCTCTTCTATTTTACAAGTAATTCATAGATAAAACATCATCCTTCAAAAAAATCATCATGTGCGTTTAAAATGGCTTTTACTTGTGAATCAAGTATAATGTTGGTAATCACATTATAGGAGGAATACATATGTACCATACACTTGAAGAATTCTTACAAGATTGGAATTATGAGGGTAGTGCCACTCAAAAAATCCTTGATGCTTTAACAGATGAGTCATTATCACAGTCTGTTGCAGCTGGTCACCGTACCTTAGGTGAACTTGCTTGGCATGTTGTGACTTCCGTCCATCAAATTATTTCACAAACTGGCCTTCAGTTCGATGGTGCAGCCGGTGAGACAGTTCCAACATCAGCAAAGGAAATGGCCGATAGCTACCGTACAACAAGTGAAAACCTAGTTTCTGCGATTAAAGAACAATGGAACGATGAAACATTGAAGGAAATGAAAGAAATGTTTGGTCAAACAATGCCTGTTGCCGTAATACTTGGAATGACGAATACCCACCAAATTCACCACCGCGGACAAATGACCATTTTAATGCGTCAAGCTGGATTAAGGGTCCCTGGTGTTTACGGTCCATCTAAGGAAGAGTGGGGCGCATAATCTAATATTAAGTTTGGCCGCTAGGATACCCTAGTGGCTTTTTAGTCTTGGTCTGCACTTGGCTGATCCGTTGTTGGTCAATTTTCAGGATGCTTGTGGTACTTTATTGCTTCTTACAGTGGCATCACCTTCCATTAATTACGACGGTGATGATACTCTAACCCCTTTTGGAGACTACCTGTTTCCGGTTAGTTGGATAATGGTGATACCATAAGCAATTTTGAATCTATGAAATTTCGGGTTTTGGGATGTTGATGGTGCTCCATGCATTTCGGAGCGATACCAATTTCAAGTTATTAGGAAGGTGATGGTGCTCCAAGTCTTTCAGAGTTACATCACTTTCCTGTTAATAGGACGTTGGTGGTACTCCAAGTCTTTTGGTGTGATATCAATTTTCAGTTTATAGGACGGTGATGATACTCCAAGCCGTTCCGAGTGATACCACTTTCCAGTTTCTAGGATATTCATAGTGTTCTATGCCTTTTTGAAAGGCACCACTTCTCCAATATTCCACTTACAGTGGTAAAACCTCATTCTAGTTGACATAATCTTTTTCAATCAAACGTTTGTTTAGCGGTCTATTCCTTGGGGCACAAAGGATTCAATTTTCAATCAAGCGTTTGTTTGAATTTTTGCTTACAGAATTTCAAGAAACTACAAATTCCCTCTTCAAACGCCCGTTTAACTTACATCCCTTGGTACACAAAGGTTCCCAACTTCAATCAAATGTTTGTTTGAATTGCCTCTTTTATCATGCAGCTACTTTTTCCCTTCTTTTAAACATCCATTTTAAAAAGCTCGGAACGATTAAAATAATGAATAATAGTCGAATAAGCTGTAATGAGCTTACCACTGCTGGATCTGCACCTATTGCGGTTGCGGTTAATACCATTTCAACTAATCCTCCAGGTGAAAAGCTCAGTAAAGCAGTTGGTATATCTAAATCTGACAATATGGCAAATAGATAACCAAATCCAAATGAGAATGCGAGTAATAAAAGCGTGAGAGTGAAGTAAACTCCACAATACTTTCCACCAATCTTTAAATCTCTTAGATTGATATTATTCCCCATTCTCATCCCAACGGTGATTTGAGCAAGTATTAGTAACCAGGGTGGAATGGGTGGTAACCCTACTCCCACTACACCAAGTAATACCGTTACTGCAAGTGGGCCAATAACAAACGCCGCTGGAAGCTTATTTCGAAGCAACCACCCTGCTACTAAAGCTATGCTGAACCATAAATATGCATAAACAGGTACACTGCTGAGATTTTTTGTGACTTCATATGGATTTCCAACACTTGCTATGAACCAATGCGTCACAATAAATGGAACCATGAACACGACCGTTAACAAACGAACCGTTTGAAAAATCGTTACCATTGCAGAATTTGCTTTTAACGAATGACTTGCGGCAACCATTTCGGATAGTCCCCCAGGAATCGAGCCAAATACACTTGTCATTGGGTCAATTTTAATAAATCGAGTCACAAAAATGCTGTTTATCACACTGACGGTCAATAGCAATATCGTCATTATTAAAAACGGGATAATATATGGATAGACCGTAATAAAGGTTTCTTTAGTAAACGACAATCCGAAGTAGATTCCTAGTGTCGCAAGTCCAACATTGTACAGGCGAACTGAAACAACCATTGTTCGATGTGTAATGGCTTTGTATAGAATCATGAAGGTCATCGGCCCGAGTATCCACGGGATCGGAAAATGTAATAAATAAAACACCATTCCCCCCGTACCCGCTACAATATAGGACTCTATTAAGCCTTTCTTCTGTGAAAATTTCATATATATTCGACCTTTCTCAATCAAATGCGCCATGGCGTATTTGCATCCGATTTTTTTGCCCACAGGACGTGGCGTTCTTAGTCTTTGATCTTACTGATCGAAAATTTCCCTTTGAAAAAAGTGGCATTCAGTGGAGGCATTCACTCTATTCAGCAATGGATTGAACCCTCTCTTCTGGGATTACATCCATCTCAACACATAAAGAAAAAGAGACTTCTACTGAATAAAGTTGATTGTTCTTCTATTATAGTATGCAGGAAAAACCCCCTCTTTGCAGAATATACTTTGTAAAAAGGAGGGAACAGCTTGGAAAACTTTCATTTTTCACATACTATCCGTGTTAGGTATTCTGAAATCGATGGTCAAAAAATTGTTTTTAACGCACATTATCTTACCTATATCGATATCGGCTTCACTGAATACATGCGTAAAATTCTTGGGCCGGATTGGCTTACGAATCAACACTCTTCCCAATTTGAACCCGTTCTTGTTAAAAGTACAGTTGAGTACAAAAAACCAGCATTACTAGATGATCTCATCACGATTTATGTTCGGGTAAAAAAATTGGGTACTTCCAGCCTCACCCTTGAGAGTATCATAACACGAGATGATGAAATCTTAGTTGAAGCCGAAACCATTCAAGTAAATTACAACAATGTTACTAAAACATCTACACCTATACCTGATGACATTAAACATAGAATACAGGAATTTGAAGCTTTATAGACAAAAAAGGAAGGCGCTAGTCGAATCCTATTTTTCAAACAAATGTTTGTTTAGCGCCTTTTTCTCTTCTTTTCCAAGGGTTTTCACATTCAATCAAACTATTTGAGAAATCAACGAAATACTCCTATCATGTTCATGTTACCGACTTCCTTCAATCTCCTCAAAGGCACAATGACCTCTAAACCCTACTTTAGTAGGAATAATATTCCGTTTATATTACAAATATATTTCGACATTGACATATTCGCTATTTTACGAAACCTTGATTCTATTAGGTTTTGTAACATTACAATATTAATAATATGTAACAATTTCGCGACAAATGGAGAATTTTATAGAAACTTATGATAATATGATAGAGTAAAAGACTCGGATATAGACTAAGTAGATTAGTAAGAAAGTAGGAATTATCTTGAAAAAGACACTCGTAACCTTAAGTGCCACTTTAATGATAAGTGCCTTTTCTCCATATGTAATATCAACTAGTGCAGAAACAATGAGTTCACTTCAAACTGAGCTATCTGATACACAAAAAGCATTAGCAGAATTAAATGCTCAAATTGCAAAGGTTGACCAAGCGATTGAAGATAACCGTAAAATGATCGCTCAAACAGAAGCGGAAATTAAGAAATCAGAAGAAGAAGTAAAAACTCTAGAAACTGAGATTGAAAAGCTTGAAAAAGAAATTGAAGCTCGTAACGAGATTTTAAAAGAACGTGCCCGCATGATGCAACAATCTGGTGGAACGATTAGTTACCTAGATGTAATTTTTGGTGCACAAAGCTTCTCTGATTTTATTAATCGTGTGAGTGCAGTCTCTACAATTATGCAAGCAGACCAAGAAATAATTGATGAACAAGCCAAAGCAATCAATCTGGTTGAAGAAAAGCAAGCTAAGATTCAGGAGACTCTTACTGCATTAACGGACGAAAAAGAAGAATTGGTAGCCATGCAAGGTCAAATTGAAGACCAAAAAGCACAAAATGACGCTTTAAAGGCTGCCCTAAAGTCAAAAGAACAAAAAACATTAGCGGACATTGAAGACCTTCGTGCTAGTATGATTACTGCAACACCTGCAGTTAGCACAACTGCTTCAACTAGTCCTGCAACAAAAACAGCCAAAGCTACAGTTACTGCATCAGTTCCAACCTCAACTCCAAAGGTTACTGGTTCAATTAACACTGTAATTAATGCAGGATATAAATACATAGGAAACTCCGTCTATGTATTTGGTGGCGGAAGAAGTGCATATGATATTGCAAACGGTCGATTCGATTGCTCTGGATTTGTACATTGGGCATTCGCTCAAGCTGGTGTAAATGTTGGTTCTAGTACAAGTGTTTTAAGAGGTCAAGGTACTGCAGTATCAGTTAGTAACATGAAACCTGGTGATTTGGTATTCTTCGACACCTATAAAAAAGATGGTCATGTTGGAATTTATATAGGTGGCGGTAAATTTATCGGCTCACAAAGTTCTACCGGTGTTGGTATTGCTGATATGACAAGCGGCTATTGGAAAAACCATTTTAAGGGGCACGTAAGACGAGTTATGTAATGGACGAGCCCAAGACTAAAGCATCTTCATCTTTGAAGATGCTTTTTTGTGAGATAAATTCGTCCTATAAAAATATTTTTGTGACTCTCTCTCTGATTACTTTCAAATTGTTTTCATTTAATTTATGATAGGAAAGTAAGCTATCATACTGGAGTGACATACGTTGAATACAAAAAAAGCATTACCTATATTATTTGCAGTTATGTTCTTGGTTTATGTTGGGTTTGGGATCATTATTCCTGTCATACCCTTTTATGCAGAAGATCTTGGCGCTTCACCCACTGAATTAGGACTACTCATGGCTGTTTATTCATTAATGCAATTCTTGTTCGCACCGATGTGGGGAAGAATTTCCGATCGGATTGGACGTAAGCCTGTTATTATGATTGGTATTTTCGGACTTGCGGTTTCATTCTTTCTAATGGCTTTATCCACAGAATTATGGATGTTGTTTGCAGCCAGAATCATTGGTGGCTTTCTTTCAGCCGCAAATATGCCAACCGTAATGGCATATGCTGCCGATATTACCTCTGAGGAAGACCGTGGTAAAGGAATGGGTGTCATTGGTGCATCGATTGGTCTAGGATTTATCTTTGGTCCAGCAATTGGTGGTATTTTCTCAAAAACTAACTTACACATGCCATTTTACATTGCAGGTACTTTGTCTTTACTTACTTTTTTCCTCGTCATGATTGTTCTTAAAGAATCTTTATCAAAAGAGCAAAGACATCCGAAAGACCGAAAAAGGACGGGTCTGTTAAAAGCACTTAACGGTCCTGAAAGTGTTCTGTTTTTCCTTTCTCTTTTTATCACATTATCCTTATCAGGGCTTGAAGCTACGTTTGCTTATTTTGCGGCTGAAAAAGCTGGATTGGGAACTACTGAGCTCGGTTATATTTTTATGATTATGGGACTCGCTGGAGCGATTGTACAAGGTGGATTAGTGGGAAGGCTTACGAAACAGTTTGGTGAAGGTTTTGTCATCCAAATCGGAATTTTCGTGTCAGCCGTAGGTTTTTTCCTTATTTTATTTACAAAGGATTTCGTTACAGCTGCGATTTATTTAACCATTTTTGGAGTAGGAAATGGCATCATTCGTCCTGCGGTTTCGGCATTACTTACGAAGCGTTCCAAGACGGGACATGGAAGCGTCACAGGATTATTGTCCTCCTTCGATTCGCTTGGACGAATTCTCGGACCTATTTTAGGTGGTCTTCTTTATACAATTTCAATGGGATTACCCTACATATCAGGTATATTCCTATCCGCTGTCGCTTTCATATTATTTAGAATGTATACAGCAAAAACGAAGAAAATGCATACGGCAACAACAAACGAAGGGTAGCAATCATGCTACCCTTCGTTTGTTCAACTTATATTCTATTTAGTGCCTCGCCTAGAAATTTCGCAAGCTCAAGCATTCCGTATTTTTCCGCTTTCGCTTCTGCATCGGAGTTGTAGTTGGTATTTGTATTCACGTCATAGGTGAAGACTTCACCATCTGCATTTTTCACAAACTCAATACCTGCTACATCAATGTTAACATCTTTCAGAAATGCTTCGTAACGTGCAATCTGTTCTGGGTCTACATCATCGATAATTTCGAACTTAGGACGTACTTCTACCTCTTCCCCAACTGGGCAAAACAGATCGCCAATTTGACATGCATCTGCAGGGCAAAGCTCAAATCCTTCTGACGTATCAACCCGTACAGAATATACATACTTGCCGCCAACAAATTCAGATCTTGTAATATAGGATTCTGGTGATTGGATATACTCTTGAATGAGCGTAATCCCGTCAACTGGCTCTTCAAATGCAGGGCTATTTACGTATGCCTTTAATGACTCTACGGTTTGGAATAATTGTACACCAAGCCCTTTACCTGCTCGATTATGTTTTGTAATAAAAGGTACTGTTCCTAGTTTTTCCGCAGCTTCAATAATTTGCTCACGGCCCACGGCCCCAATTGTTTTCGGAGTGCGTACCCCATTTTTTTCAAGTGCTGTGTATTGCTTGATTTTACTTAATTCAAGGCGAAGGGCATTACTACCATTAAAAACAGTACGGTTATGGAATTCCAGCCAATCTAAAATCCCGCCTGTTAATTCAGGAGCAAATCGGTGATCCCTTGTGTGTGAAGAAGCACTCATACGGTTATAAAAAACACCTTCTGGTGGTTCTGCAGTTAAATCAATGACCCCTTTATCAAGATGCCATGCCTCATATGGTAAATTTAACTCATCCAATCGTTTTGTTAAATGTGAAGTCCAATCATCATTTTCATGGATAATATATATTTTTTTAGACATATAGAACGTCTCCCTTCGTATTAACTATTGATCCTATTGATCACTTAGTCTCTGAATCACATTTGCTAACAGGTTTGTTCTTACTGCAAGGGAAGGAATATAAAGAAACTCTGATTCCTCATGGGCATTTCCACCTTCGGGGCCAAGCCCATCTATCGATGGAATACCCATATATCCAGTTAAATTTCCGTCTGAACCTCCACCACTTTTTTCATGAGAAAGTTCAAGACCTAGCTTTTTCCCTTCATCTACTATAATATCAATAAGCTTCTCCGACTTCTCAGTTAACACCCATGCCGGTCTCGTAATCTTTCCTGTCAATTCAAGTGTTGTACCTGGCACATCCGATTTGCTACAAATTTCTTTGATCGCCTTGTCAATGGCATCTCCTTGTTCAGCAGTATTGATTCTTACATCTATAAAAGCTTCAGCATAAGGTGCTATCGTATTGACGGACGTTCCACCTTTTACAATTCCGACATTTACATTGATTCCTTCATCTCGGTTTGTTAATTTGTGCAACTTTATGATTTTATTCCCTAGTTCCTCAATTGCACTAATTCCATTTTCAGGAGCAACCCCTGCATGTGAAGACTTCCCTGTAATTTTTAGTAAGTACTTACCCCCGCCTTTACGCTCGCTTACCAAATTTCCATTTTGCGCAGGTTCAAGGATAAGTGCATATTTTTTATCTTTAGCTATTCTTTCAATCAGTTCTCTAGAGTAGATAGAACCAATTTCCTCATCCGTATTTAGGATGATTTCTACATTCTTATGGGCATTGCTTCCGCTTTCTATTAATGCCTTAAGAGCAAATAGGGTCGTAACTTGGCTTGACTTCATATCAATTACACCAGGTCCATAGGCGTACTCTCCTTCCTTTCTGAAAGGTCTTTCCGCAACTGTCCCTTCTTTAAACACAGTATCCATATGTGCAATAATCACAATTTGAGGATTGACAGCTTCTGGATGGCGTATTAAAAGATTATTTCCGACAATTTCTTGTTCATCGATTTCCGCTTGAAACCCGATAGATTTATATTCTTCAAGAAGAACCTTTCCAACCTTGTCAACACCGTGCTTGACGTATGTACCACTGTCAATATTGACAAGAGTTTCAATTAACTCAAGCATCTTATCCTCTTTACCAATAATGTTATCCTTCACTTTTAGACACTTCCTTAGATCAATTATTCATCATATAGATGGCATTGTACTTCATGATTACCATCCACTTGAACTTTAACTGGCTTTTCTAATCTGCATCGTTCTGTCGCATATGGACAACGTGTATGAAACACACACCCACTCGGAACGGAAAGTGGTGATGGAACGTCCCCTTTTAAAATAATCCGTTCCCTTCTACTTTCTGGGTCAGGAATCGGAACTGCTGACAATAAAGATTGAGTATACGGGTGTAATGGATTTTTAAATAGTTCATCAGTTGGTGCCTTTTCAACCATTTCACCGAGATACATCACTCCGATTCGGTCCGCAATATACCGTACCACACTCAAGTCATGACCGATAAATAAATAAGATAGCTTTAGGTCGTTTTGAAGTTTTCTTAGCAAGTTAAGAATTTGTGACTGAATCGAAACATCAAGTGCTGAAACAGGTTCATCACAAACGATAAACTTAGGGTTTAACACGAGTGCACGCGCAATTCCAATTCGTTGTCTTTGGCCACCAGAGAATTCATGTGGAAACTTATCATAGTGCTCTTTACTGAAACCAACCTGTTCAAGAAGGTCTAGCACTCTTTCCTTTCGCTCTGCTTTCGTACCGATTTTTTGAATAATCATCGATTCTTCAAGGCTATATCCTATTCTTTTTTTAGGATCTAGCGATGCATAGGGATCTTGAAATATCATCTGCAAATCCTGACGAATTGTCCGAAATTGCTTCTCTTTCATGTCAAAGATATTTTGATTATGATAAAAAACCTCTCCCCCTGACGGTTCAGTCAGTCTCAGGATTGTTCGGCCCGTCGTACTTTTACCACAACCAGATTCTCCAACAATTCCAAATGTCTCACCTTCATAGATCTCGAAGGAAACATCATTTACGGCCCTGACTACATTTTTCTTAAAAAAGGATGAAGACGCCGCTGTGAAGGACTTCTTTAAATTTTTTACTTTTATGATTGGTTCTTTTTCTTTAGGAATCGCCATTTGAAGCCCCCCTCTTCAAGGAAATTTCTTGATAATGCCAGCATCTTACCTTATGTGAGTCTGTTACTTCCTCAAGTATTGGAGCTTCATTTCTACATTTTTCTGTTGCAAATTCACATCTACCCGCAAATCGACACCCTTGTGGAATTTGATGAAGAGATGGTACAGAACCATTGATTTCATGGAGTTCTTTTGTTCGATCACTATCCATGTTTGGCATTGATTTTAATAGGCCGATTGTATATGGGTGAAGTGGTTGATTGAACAAATCCTTCACATCTGTTTCCTCGATAACCTGACCGAGATACATAACGACAACTCGATCACATGTCTCTGCAACAACCGCTAAATCATGGGTAATCATCATAATCCCCATACTTGTTTTCTTTTGAAGATCTTTCATCACATCCAAGATTTGCGCTTGAATCGTTACATCTAATGCAGTCGTTGGCTCATCCGCAATTAACAGGGTTGGCTCACAACAAATCGCAAGGGCTATCATAACCCTTTGCCGCATTCCGCCTGAAAGTTGATGAGGGTAATCATGAACTCTTTGTTCAGGAGAAGGAATCCCTGTTAATCGCAGGACCTCAATCGCTTTTTGATAGGCGTCCTTCTTTGACATTTTTTTGTGTAATCTCAACGATTCAACAATTTGATCGCCAATTGTATAGACGGGGTTTAGTGAACTCATTGGGTCTTGAAAAATCATTGAAATTTCATTCCCTCTTATTTTTCTAAGGGATTTTTCAGATTCTGTTAAAAGGTTCTGATTATGATAGGAAATTGTTCCTTCATAATCAGTCAATTGGTCATCGTGTAATTTCAGGATAGACTCCGCAGTAACACTCTTACCGCAACCTGACTCACCAACAACCCCTAGTGTTTCACCCTGCTTTATATAAAAGGAAGCATCTTCAACAGCCGTTAAACGCCCTTTCTCTGTCCAGAAAGAAACTCTTAATTTATCAATCTGTAGTAAATAGTCGCTGTTCATGCTCTCCCCTCCTAATGGTACAAATTCTACAATTCTATTTTTTTACAAGAAGAAGTTTAAAAAGTCCGGTGAAGATGACACTGCTATATCGGAGCTTCGACTAAGTGCCGACACGTCCTGTGTCGAACGTCGAAGTCACCACATCCTGTGGAAGCTCGTTGGCTTGCTTTTGCGTTCCTCACGTATTAAATGCATACGTTCCGGTACTCAAAGCTGCGCCGCCTCGAACTTTCGACGCACAGGATGTGCTAGTGTCGACAAGACATGAGGCCGTGGCGTTTTTGTCGACGTGGTCCTTTTCATCCTCCTTTTTAAACACTCACTTTAAAGACTCTTTCTTCGCTTTGCATGGACAATTTTTGGATCCATTATATCTCTAAGACCATCACCTGCAAGGTTTAATCCAAGAACAAGGAGGACGATGAAACTACCCGGAAATACGGTCATCCACCACGCCTTATAGATTACGCTTTTCCCATCAAACAATATATTTCCTAAGCTTGGTTCCGGCGCTGGAATCCCTGCACCCAAGAAGCTTAATGAAGCTTCTGTTAAAATGGAAACAGCAAATATAAAGGTTGTTTGAATAATAACCGGCGAAAGTACGTTGGGAATGGTGTGAATAACTAGTATCCTCCATGTACTTGCCCCTTGTGCCTTTAGTGCTTCAATATATGTTTGCTCCTTTACCACTAATGCCGCGGATCGAACTACCCTTGCGATGGAAGGAATATAGACAATCACGAGAGCAATCATCACGTTTACTGTATTTGGTCCTCTTACAGCCACTATTGCCATTGCTAAAAGAATAGAAGGGAAAGCATACAGACCATCGACTATTCTCATTAGAATATGATCAAGCACATTAAAATAAGCAGATAATAGGCCAATCACTAAACCAATAATCCCCGTAATAATTGCAACTGAAAGACCAACTATTATAGATACCCGTATTCCATAAAGGACCCTTGTAAATAAATCTCTACCAAAGTTATCTGTTCCAAACCAGTGCTCTCCACTTGGTGGCTGGAGTCGGTTCTGTGGATTAATTTCATAAGGGCTAAATGGTGCTAAAACCGGTGCTAAAAGAGCAATGATGGTTAATATCGAAATGATGATTAAACCAGTAAGGAGCATATTGTTAGATAAGACCCGTGTCCAATTACGTTGTTTTTTTACGAAAAGAGTCGATGGCTTGCTTACTTGTATTTCACTCTTCATGTAATCTCCTCATTTTCTCTGATTTAAGCGAACTCGCGGGTCAACCACGCCGTAAAGCAAATCAATCACTAAATTTAATAAAACGTATGTTACAGTGATCATTAAAACTGTTCCTTGAATAACAGGAAAATCTCTTCTCTCGATTGAGTTAACAATTAATTGTCCAATTCCAGGAATATTAAATACAGTTTCAACAACAGCTGCACCTGTAATTAACGTTCCAAAGCTTTCCCCGATGACGGTTAAGATTGGAATAAATGCACTACGGAGAGCATGCTTGAAGGTAATTTTGTTTGGATGTAACCCCTTGGATTTAGCCGTTTTTATATAATTGGTTTTCATTACATCTAGCATCGAAGACCGCGTCATTCTTGCAATTAACGCAGCTTGCATCATGCCAAGGGCTATTGCAGGTAGGATTAGATAACGGAGATGTTCCCCCAACCCATCACTTAAAGGACGATAGCCTGCAACAGGAAGCCATTGCAATTGAACGGAAAAAATTAAGATTAAAAATAAACCTACTAGAAAGCTAGGTACTGAAATACCAAAGAGAGATATTCCCATAACTGCCTGATCCATGAAAGTGCCTCTCTTTTTTGCTGCCAAGACACCAAGAACAAGAGCCACAATAATCGCAATTATTTGCGAGATGATGGCCAATGATAAAGTCGGTCCTAAATATTCAAAAAACGCTTGTGTTACTGGCATTTTCAGAAAATAGGAATCTCCTAAATCACCTAAGATAGCCCCTTTGAACCACAGGATGAACTGAGTATAAAGAGGTAAATCAAAACCGAGTTCCTTTCGTAACTCGGCTTTGGTCTCTTCTGAAGCTTCATCTCCAAGAAGAACAGTAACGGGATCACCTGGTGTCAGATGGGCCAAGAAAAAGACTACTATGGCAACTACCAGCAATATGGGAAGTAATGAAAATAATCGTTGTACAATATACTTTAGCAATTTATCATCATCCTTTATTTATGAATGAAGGCGATCTAGCTTACCGCCTTCATCGCTGGAGCTTCACCTTATTCACTCTTACTGACATTCCATAAGATTGGGCCAATGAGATTTTTATAACCCTTTACATCATCACTTACAGCTACTAAGTCTTGGATATTACCAACCTTAGCCACCGGTAAGTAATTCCAAACCTCTGTTTGAAGCTCATCAATTAATGGTTTTGCATCTTCAAATGATGAAGCTGATTTAATATCTACAAGTAATTGGTCAATTTTTTCACTATTTGTCCAACCAGGATACTCTGCTTTAGAATCCAGGAATGGATTTTGGTGAATCGTTGGTCTAACGGCAAATGTCATGGCAAACATATCAAAGTTATTTGGATCTACTCGTCTTTCTTGAACTGTTGGCCAGTCATATACATCTAACTTCGCTTTTATACCAATGCTTTCAAGAACTTGTTGAGCAACCACAGCTAAATTGTACTGGTCGGTGTAGTCTTTCGTTGCTAATATAACAATTTCCTCACCGTTATAGCTTGATTCCTCTACTAACTTTTTAGCCTTTTCAATGTCACCTATATTATATTTTTCCTTCGCAGCATCACTATGCCAGTTAACCTGGTTTGGTAATGCAAGACCAGAATCTAATGTGTAGAAACGATCATCACTATAAGCAGCAATCATTGCTTCCTCTGCATTAAGAGCGGTATTAAACGCTTCTCTTAATTTCAAGTCAGAAAATGGACCTGACTTTTTGTTAAATACATAGGTAGCAATTCCACCTTCGTCAAATACATTCGTTACACCATCAGTTGATTCAATTTGATCTGCACTGTCAAACGGAACTTCAAATGCAATATCATATTGGCCGGTTGTAACACCTGATACCCGTGTAGATTCATCTGTGACAATGCGGAAGTATACATCTTTTACAAGCGCTTCTTTCTTTCCTCCAAGACCACTGCTTTCGTCTTCTCTTGCTACGTATTCATCAAATCGTGTTAAGTGAATATGTTGATCAACTTTCCATTCTTCAAGCTTAAATGGACCCGTACCGATATATTCTGTTAATCCAGTATCACCAGCCGCTTCAACTGATTCTTTTGGAACAATTGCTGGGAACGGAGCTGCATCAGCCAGTACAAAAGGAACAATTAAAGACGGCTTATCAATATGCAATTCTACAGTGTACGGATCAACCTCAACAAATTGTGCACCACTTAAGTTTGCTTTACCTTGAGTCGATGTTTTCATCCATTTTTCCATAGAAGCTACAACATCATCTGCTTTCATTTCTTCTCCATTATGAAACTTTACACCTTGTCTTAGTTTAAATGTGTATGTAAGACCGTCATCACTTACTTTGTATGATTCAGCCAACATCGGAACTACTTCATAGTTCTCATTAAGTGTCAAAAGCTGTTCAAATATTTGTCTTGCTACGTCTCTTGTTGATTGATTTGTTGTTAAATGTGGATCTAAGGTTTGTAGATTTGTAGGATATGCGATATTTAATTCTGCATCCTTATTAATTGTCGCCTCTTTTGAGTCAGAGCCTGATTTTGAAGCTTCATTATTACCACATGCTGCAAGAAAAAGAAGTGCACTTAGTAATAATACTGAAATGAGTTTTGTTCGTTTTTTCAATGTCATTACCCCCCGATGATATGTAATCTTGTACGTTTAGTACTGCTACTACTCTTTTAAGCTTTTTTATTTATCTTATAAGAGAGATTTATCAAAAAATTAATTCCTACTAAACATATACGATTTAACTATTTTATTTCGCCCATGTCAAGTAAAAGGGATTACATTTATAAGAAGCATTATTTACCAGCTTTTCAAAGCATAAAAAATGCACACGTTATTGACACGTGTGCATTTGCATATAGAAAAAAATCCTTATCGGTTATCTACTTTTTCAGGATAGAGGTCGTGGTTCATCAAACGAAATTGTGCCATTTCCTCATATTTCGTACCAGGTTTCCCATAATTACACCAAGGATCAATCGAAATGCCCCCGCGTGGAGTAAACTTGCCCCATACCTCGATATAACGTGGATCCAATAATTTAATAAGATCATTCATAATGATGTTCACGCAATCTTCGTGAAAATCACCATGGTTTCGGAAACTAAATAAATACAGCTTTAAAGACTTGCTTTCTACGATTTTCTTATCTGGAACATACGAAATGTACATCGTTGCAAAATCCGGCTGATGTGTCAGTGGGCAAAGACTCGTAAACTCCGGACAATTGAACTTCACGAAATAATCCCGGTCTGGATGTAAATTATCAACAGACTCTAACACCTCTGGTGCGTACTCAAAACTATATTTTGTATTTTGATTTCCAAGTAATGTTAAATCTTTCAATCCTTCTTCATGACTTCTTCCTGACATGAAAAAACCTCCCTGTAAAATGTTGCCTCCCAACATCTTAACCTTCTATTATTCTTTTCAAACTAAATTGGACAAACATATAAAAAGCCACGTCCAATATGGACATGGCATCATAGTCATGTATCCATAGTTTTTTATAGAGGGTTATAGAGCTATGAACCTCTCTCGATTAAACCAAGTATCTTCCCATATAATATAAGACCCCCCCAAAATCGTCAAGCATGGTGGGTCACAGGGACAGGTCCCTTGTCCCACCAATTTTTGGCAGGGTACAAGAGACAAGAGCCTGTATCCTCATTTTGCTTTTCTTGCCGCCTGCTGAATGGGATCCCAAACACCATTGTATGGTGGTGCATATGCTAAATCTAAATCCATTAATTCATCAATAGACATACTGTGAAAGAGGGCCGTGGATAGGACGTCAATTCGTTTGTCTACGCCATTCTCGCCAATAATTTGTCCCCCAAGAAGCTTGCGGGTTACTTTATGGTAGATTAATTTCAAGGACATCTTCTTTGCATCCGGATAATAGCCCGCAATGTCTCGCGCACGGATTGTGACAGAAGCAGTTGGCATATTCAACCTCTCCGCTTCTTTTTCTGATAGCCCGGTTCGACCAAGTGTTAAATCAAAAAACTTGATAATTGATGTCCCAACTACGCCTTTAAAGGTTTTATGTAAATTGACCATATTCAAGCCAGCGATCTGCCCCTGCTTGTTGGCATGAGTACCAAGAGGAATATAATCATCCCGCTCCTTGATTCGGTGATACTGTGTTGCGCAGTCACCCGCTGCAAAGATATCATCCAGATTTGTTTGCATATTCGAATTTACTTGGATCGCTCCCTTTATTCCTGTTACAATTCCCGTACCATTAATAAACGCCGTATTTGGCTTCACTCCTACGGCAATTAAAACCAAATCTGTTTTGACACTGCCTTTATCCGTTTTTACGGATTCAACAAAGTTATTTCCAATAAAACCTTCTACTGATTCACCAAATCTTAGTGTTAGATTATGTTTCTTTGCCTCTTCGTGAATGAGTTCAGCAAGATCTCGATCAAAAATTCCAGCAAGCTGATCATTTCTTTCAATGATGGTGACGTTTTTTCCTATTTCCGAAAAGCTTTCTGCCATTTCAAGACCTATATAACCACCACCGATGATTGTTACGTCTTTGACATCACGGAACCCCTTGTATACATAATCTAAAATTTCTTCAGTATCTGGTATTGTTTTTAGCGTGAAGACGCCTTGAAGTGAACTTCCTTCCCAATTTGGGACAACTGGACTGGCACCCGTCGCAATTAGCAAACGGTCATATGCTTGTTCAAAGTTTTCTCCCGTGGACAGGTTAATTCCTCGTACAACCTTATGTTTCGCATCAATGCTCTTCGCCTCATGAAATACCCTTGCATCAATCTCATACTTTTCTATGAATTCTTGTTGTGTTCTTGCAATCACCTTGTCTGTGGACTCAATCTTCCCACCTATTACATAAGGCAACCCACATTGACCATATGAATAGATTCCACCCTTCTCGAACACAGTAATCGAATTCCCTGAGCTATTCCGTACAATTTGCATAGCAGCACTCATTCCCGCTGCATCGCCACCAATAATAATATATTTCATCAATATCCCTCCACTCTAGTATTTTCCTTCCATCCGCCAGTTTTATGTAGAGCAACGCTCCTATTCCTTGGGACAAGGGTACAGAGTCCCAGACCAACATTTACACCGTCTATATGTTACAATTATAGGTGTAATAACGCTTTCAACAAGGAGGAATGGAATTGAATAAAACAAAGTTGATTGTCCAAGAATCATTAGATGCATTAATGAAGGATGACACGTTTATTCCAGAGTTATCTGGGGAAACCCGTGAGCAAGCTTTTACCTCACTAGCCTCAATACTATCAACCCCGAATCATGTTCATAAGTCTTTTTTAAGAATCCCGTTAGAAAATGGTCAGGTGGTTCGTATCCCAGCCTACCGTGTCCAGCATAATAATGCGTTAGGTCCTTATAAGGGTGGAATCCGTTTTCACGAAACAGTCAACGAAGATGAAGTAATTAACCTTGCTTCTCTGATGACATTAAAGAATGCACTTCATGACGTTCCTTTTGGTGGAGGCAAAGGCGGACTCGTTATCAATCCTAGAACACTTTCCGAAAAAGAACTACATCTAATTTGCAAAAAATATGTTCGTTACTTTTCAGATAGTCTTGGTCCTGATAAAGATATTCCAGCACCAGATGTTGGTTCAGGTGAACGCGAGATGGATTGGATGATGGCAGAGTATAAAAGCATTCGACCTGGCACACCCTATCGCGGGAGTTTTACCGGAAAGAGCGTGGTTAATGGTGGTTCATTAGGACGACGAGAAGCTACCGGGAAAGGCGTCTATTTTACGTTCCGATATCTATTTCATGATTTTCTTCAAAATCAAAAGAGTCTACTTACGAAAACTGATAATGTGTTTTCAAATACAGTGGTCAAATTTGAAAACCAAGCCATGAGGCTCGCGGTGCAAGGCTTCGGTAATGTTGGCTCTGTCGCAGCTCTAGAGGCTTATCAATGTTCTCATTTACAAAATAAAGTTGTAGCTGTTAGTGACCGGAATGTTACTTTATTTAATGAGGACGGTTTAAACATCCCTTCTCTTGTAAAATTCACTAAGAGCAATAAAGGGGATCTCCCTATTTCTGATAAGGAGCTAGCTGCAGCTGGTGTCAAGGCTGAAATTCTTGACCGAGAGGCTATCCTTTATTTAGAAGTAGATACTCTGATTCTCGCTGCTTTAGAGGATCAAATCCATAAGAATAATATGGAGAAAATTAAAGCACCTATTATTTTAGAGGGTGCGAATGCCCCTATAACACAGGAAGCAGACAATTTCTTAAGTAAAAAAGGTGTCCTGATTATACCGGACATTCTTGCAAACGCAGGTGGCGTTATCGTTTCTTACCTAGAGTGGCTACAGGGTCGTGAAACACAATTTTATTCCGAGGAAGAAGTGTTCAGTCAGCTATTGAATAAAATGAAGGCAACATTGGATGCAATCTTACCGACCTTCTTTGGGGACTCATTCACCCTGCGTCAAAACTGTTATATTCATGCCGTCACAAGACTATCTACTGTCCTATATCGACAGGGAAAATTATATTGAGATTAGTTAATGCGGTAGCCCGTGGGCTACCGCTTTTATTTTGTGGGTCAGAGGGACAGGTACAGTGTCCCTGTAAAAATATGGTGGGACGCGGAACCTGTCCCTGTGTCCCTAAAACGCTCCAGAACCGCCTCCGCCACCACCGGTTCCACCACCGCCTGTGCTGCTCGAACTGCTGCTTCCACTTCCAATGAGTTCATTGGCAGAATCAAAGTGGGTTGAGGCATTTGGTCCAACATAGCCAAATGAGGCTACTGAATAAGGATAAAAACCAGTGCTATTATTGTAATAAGGCTTAGTGATTGCGGATATCAGATCCTCGTTCTGCTTTTTCATTTCCTTGTCTCCCATACCAAATCCGTAAATATAGGCACGCATCTGGTCATCTTCTGACCATTTTTTCCATTCATCCGATGACAATGTTTTGTATCTCTCTTTGAACAGTAACCATTCATGGTAAATTCGCAAACCATCTATATTTTTTGGTCGATAAGCAATCAAATAGATGATGATTCCTCCAAACAAAATCAAATCCAAAACAAACCAAGAAAATAACTCATACATTGGGAACAAGATTAAAAATGGAACCAGTAAAATGCTTAACAGCCCAAGAACCAATTTGAACTTTGATTTATCCTCATAGAGATTGCGTTCCTTAATTTCGTTTCGAATTGACTCGCCCCATTTCAGTTGGAAGCCTGAGTAACTATCAGAGTTCTTCTTGTTTTTTGAATAATCTTCTAGGTCTTTAAAACTAAACTCCCCATTTTGGCCGATTTTTTCAAATAACCACTCCATTAAGATGTTCTCATGTGGCAGTGCCCCGGACTGATTCATAAGCTGAAATTTTTCATCCGTCACCTGTCTAACCATTTTCTTTCTCACCAAATCCAATAACGCAGCTGCCATCGACTGCCCTTGCGGTAAATAATTGTAGTTAGTAAAACGGATAGTTGCAGGCAAGCTAAGATCCTGTTTCGGGAGTGCACCCGGATTTGTCATCTCCCTTTTTACCATAGCTAACTTTGCTCGACCTTCCATCCGATTTCGAATCATTATGATCAAAAAGACTAATGCCAAAAGCGGTACTAACACAATCGCTACCTTAGATAGAGTGTCTTGTGTCTCTGTCCATTCCTGCGCTTCTGCAAGTAGTTCATTTTTGGCATTCATAATTTCTGCTTTCATCGGTTTATCAGAGGTTACATAGCCTGCTCCAGAAAAAAGATTTACATCATAAGCAATTCGAATATCTCCATTTGTTTCACTCGGAACCTCTCCGAACTGATAGACAACAGAGCCGTCCGATTTCACAGTTTCCTTTTGAAATGCCTCATCATACCCGAAGGCAATCACGTCGTTTGTTGATTGTGGCGGACGAACTGTGATAACGAGGTTTTCATAAGTTGCCTCATTCCGACTATCAAAAAATGGCCAATAAAATTGGGCTACATCCTCGTAGATTTCTAAGCCCTTTTCAATCGTATAGGTAAGTGTGACTGTTATTGTCTCGTCCTCACCCTTACGATAAATTTTATAAAGTTCATCTTCCTTTTTTACTCGTAACTCCGCTCCATTTTCAGTAGCGGAAAAGTCCTTAATCGTACTTCCTTCCTTCGGGATGACAGTCCTTGTTATCCCGTTAAACTCACCATCAAATTCATATGTATGTGTTTCTGTTACGTGAACAGTACCATCATCCTGCAACTGCGCATCCATTTTTACATCATTGATCCAAAAATCGACCGCGAAACCTTGCATCGGAAAAAGTAAAAGGAATACTAGTAATAATATGATGCCTCCCATTTTTGCACGCATGCCGTCCCCTCCTTCATACTTATGAATACGAATAAACACCCCATATGGTTTCAAACTAACGTGGTATACTATTATCAAATTCCTTTTGGCGTATTTGCCGCCCGATTTTTCAAGCAAACTCGAATCCTTGAAAAATCGTGGCATCCGCCGGAGGCTTTACCTTTATTCATTAAGTTTGAACCTCCACTATGAATTAATTCTCTAACTGTATGAAACGGCATGAACGCTGAATAAAGTTAAAAAGGAGAAAATAAATGCCTGATATAAAAATTGTCTTTCTTGACATAGACGGAACGATTTTGCGACCGGACGATACCATTGAAGAATCCACCAAGGAGGCGGTTACCCACCTTCAGCAAAATGGAATTGAAGTATTTCTCGCGACTGGTAGACCGCTTCATGAAATAACGGATATTGGAGATGAACTTTCAATTTCATCCTATATTGCATATAATGGTGCTTTTGCCATTCATCGTGGTGTAACACTGTTTAATGAACCACTTCCAGCTAGCTTAGTTGACAACCTTTTACATACGACCAAGGAAAATAATTACGATATTGTTCTATATACTCAAAATAAAAATATCTTCACTAGCATGGATTCTAACATTGTAAAAGAGTTCATCGAAACCTTCCATCTAAGGAAAAATGCGCTATACGATGACACTAAAAAAGACGAAATTCTAGGTTCGACGATTATTACGACTGAGGAACATTCAGAAAAATGGTTCGAACATATCGATGGGATTCACCTCTCCTCGGTTAATGTGGATGGTATGAGAACATGTCACGATGTCATTCGTGATGAAGTAAACAAAGGGGTTGCGGTAAAAGCTGTGTTAGCTTCACTTCACATATCAACTGAACAAGCGGCTGCTTTTGGAGATGGCATGAATGACAAAGAAATGTTGTCAGCAGTCGGTTCTGGATTTGCCATGGGAAATGCCAATCCCGATTTATTTTCCTATGCAAAATATAAAACAACGGATGTCGAGAATTCCGGCGTATACAACGGATTAAAACAGCTAGGGCTAATTGAATAAATGAAAAGACTAGGATAAATAGATCCTAGTCTTTTTTGCATATAGTTAAACTTTCACACAAAATGTTTACTTTTATACAAACAACCATATAAAGTGTTTGACTTTTAGCTAGGGACACTATAAAATTTTGATTAAAAGATAAACATTTTTCAAAAGTGTTTGTTCTATATCAAACGTTGAACGGATGTGTTTAAGTAATGGATATGTCGGAAAATTTTTGGAATGCCTCACTAGATGAACTTAAAAAGGGGTATATCCAAGAGTCAGATTCATATGTCTGCCTTTTATGTGGCGAGAAAATAGAAAAGGGGGTCATATATCCTCATGAAAAAGTTCTTTATGAGGCGGAGAGGTATATGCGTCTTCATATCGAAGCGACCCATCAATCTGTATTTGATTATTTAATCGAACTTGATAAAAAACTTACGGGTCTTACGGATCATCAAAATCAGCTGCTTCGTCTATTCTACCAAGGAAAAAGCGATAAAGAAGTTCAAGCCGAAATGGGGATTGGCAGTACTTCTACAATTAGACATCATCGTTTTGCATTGAAAGAAAAAGAACGCCAAGCTAGGACCTTCTTAGCCATCATGGAGCTACTAAAAGAAAAAGATCAACACGCACCAGCCTTTGTTCCCCCTCATAAAACAGCGACAATGGTTGATGATCGATATGCTGTTACAGAGCAGGAGCAACAAGAAATCATTGAAAAGTTTTTACCAGAAGGGATAAATGGTCGACTACTAAAATTCCCGCCAAAAGAAAAACAAAGACTGATTGTTTTGCGAGAAATAACAAAACAATTCGATAGTAACATCACATACACAGAAAGAGAAATCAACCAGATATTAAAAGGATTGTATGATGATTATGTATTGATTCGAAGATATTTAATTAGTTATGGATTTTTAGAACGAAAGAAAGATGGCAGTCAATATTGGCTGAAACAATAAGAAGAAAGTGAGTGTCTACTATGGATCGAAAGAAAGTATTGAAACAGCAATATAAAGAAACGCCAATTGAAGCTGGTGTTTATCAAATAAAAAACAACCAAAATGGGAAGCTTTTCATCGGAAGCACGAGAAACTTTAAAACTTTAAACGGGTTAAGGTTCAGTTTAGAATCAGGTTCAGCCTCACCTACGAACCAAGCGCTCCAAGTAGATTGGAATCATTACGGCGCAAGTGCATTCAGTATTGAGATACTAGAAAAACTCAAAAAGAAGGACGATCCCTATTACAATGAAAAAGAAGCATTACAAGAACTCGAAAACAAATGGTTAGAACACTTCCAACCATACGGGGAACGAGGATACAACAAGAAAAAATAATGGGACACAAGGACAGGTCCGTTGTCCCCGTAAAAATATGGTATGGCGATACAATCCTATTTTCCAACTATTTGTTGTCACATAAAAAGAGCTTGAGTCGGGTGGTGCACCCCAGAAGTTAGAGTTGAAAATCTAACTTTGTGGGGTCACCACCTCACCAAGCTCTTTTTTTCATTTAGTTACGGAATGTGATGAGATAATCTCCTCATCATCAATGGTATCAAATACTTCAATGAAGAGATAAGTAGGCTTTTCATTTGTTTAAACGCCGCTTCTAATTTTGGAGAGATTACCTTATGTGCGGATTTGGCATCTTGTTTGGTATCCCAATAGTTTACTTCATTATATTTACCAGGAGTATCATCAAAAAAATAGACATTCCCTCTATAATGATGAGGATTTCTTTGGACCTACAGTCGCGGTTTCCCCTTCATATCCACGATGAAGAGGATTTCTCTGGGGCTACCGTCGCGGTTTCCTCTTCATATCCCCGATGAAGAGGATTTCTCACGATTTACCGACTTGGTTTCCCCTTCATAACCCTGATGAAGAGGATTTCTCACGATTTACCGACTTGGTTTCCCCTTCATAACCCCTATGAAGAGGATTTCTCACGATTTACCGACTCGGTTTCCCCTTCATCACCCCGATGAAGAGGATTTCTCACGATTTACCGTCGCGTTTTCCTCTTCATATCCCCGATGAAGAGGATTTCTCACGATTTACCGACTTGGTTTCCCCTTCATATCCCCGATGAAGAGGATTTCTCACGATTTACCGACTTGTTTTCCCCTTCATAACCCCCATGAAGAGGATTTCTCCTGATCCACCGACTCAATTTCCCCTTCATAACCTCAATGAAGAGGATTTCTCACGATTTACCGACTCGGTTTCCCCTTCATATCCCTGATGAAGAAAATTTCTATGGATCTACCGTCGCGTTTTCCTCTTCATATCCCCGATGAAGAGGATTTCTCACGATTTACCGACTCGGTTTCCCCTTCATAACCTCGATGAAGAGGATTTCTCACGATTTACCGACTCGGTTTCCCCTTCATAACCCCCATGAAGAGGATTTCTATGGATCTACCGACTCGGTTTCCCCTTCATAACCTCAATGAAGAGGATTTCTCCCGATTCACCTACTCGGTTTCCCCTTCATAACCCCGAAGATTTGGATTTCTCCCCATCCACCTACTCGATTTCCCCTTCATAACCTCAATGAAGGGGATTTCACTAATCCTGTAAAAAAATGGTGGGACGAGGGACCTGTCCCTCTGTCCCACCTATTTGTTATGTACGGCCTCTTTTTGTTCGGTTTGTTCGGGTTGCCAGCCTTTGGATACGTCGACCCATTGTTTTGCTTCGGAGTATTGGAATAGTTCGTCACAGGTTAGTTCAATAGCAGAATTGATACTGCCGCATGCTGGAAATACGGTCGTAAAGCGTTTTAAGGACTCGTCCAAGTAAACGTCAAGATTGTTTGCCAAGCCAAACGGGCATACACCACCTATGACATGTCCGGTTTGTTCGACTACTTCTTCTGCAGACAGCATTCTTGCCTTAAACCCAAAGGTATTTCGAAATTTTTTATTATCAATTTTCGCATCCCCTGCTGCTACAACTAAAATGGCAGCATCCTCTTTTCCCCGAAAGGAAAGAGTTTTTGCAATCCGTTCAGGGGCAACGCCGATTGTATCAGCAGCCTGATCAACGGTTGCACTTACAGAATCAAACTCCATCACATCTTTTTCACGGTTCCACTTTTTGAAATGATCTTTTACACTCTCAAGTGACATTTAGTTTCATCCTTTCTTCGAAGTTTATTCTATTAATTTAGCATACAATTTGAAAAAGTCACAAAATATGCTCTTCCATTTAAAAATAGCTTGGAAACTAGCCCAAGCTACTTATTCTAATATTCGGTTGTAATTATTGGTGTTCCAATCGTTACGTCGATTTCATTTTTATCTGTATCTGCTCGTAAGCCTAGTTGAAGATTAATTTTTTCTTGTTTTGCTGTTAACAATTCAGATTCGAAAACCTCCGAGTAAGCTGATACCGACACAAATTTCTTTTCTTGTAGCTGTTCCACCATCTTTGCATTCACATCTCCAACCATCTTCTCGGCTACCTCATCTAATTGGTTTGATTTGGATCTCATAACACCGGAGACTGTATAAAAAGTATTTCTTTCCACGAAAGTTTCACTCACCCATTCAACATGGTCTGCAGTAAGCTGATTCCCTTTTGCTTCATTCGTGATAGCGATTTCGTATTTATCATTGGATTTATAAGCTTTTAGCTTAATTGACTCCGTAATTCCGTTATCATTTTCTTTTAATCCTTGCCAAACATAATGGCTGTTTTCTTCTTTAAGAATGCTTTTCCACTTATATGAACCATGATCACTCATGAATTTTTCAATCTGTTGTTTCATTTCATGTACATTATTTGCTTGTCCAACCTTATCTCGAGATAAGGCCATCCAAGATGAAATTTCAATTTCATTTTTATCGGCAATTTCTTTTATATCCACTAAATCGTTTTTTTGAATGATTTCTTCCTGATTATTATAAAATCCTGCTAAAATTCCCAACGATAAGATTAATGCAATTGTCATTTTCATTTTGTCCCTCACCTCCTTAACAAGGATAGCCAGGGTGATTAGGTTCTATACCTGAAAATCTAGTAATCTTAAAAATCGATTAATTTTCTTTTAGCTGTTTTACTTTTTATATTTTTAGTACAATCTAAAGATGAGCCTAAGGAGGTGTTATCTTTGAAATCAATTACTGTTTCATTTCATAAAGAAGATGCTGTTGAAGCAATGAAAGTCGGTATCCTCGAGGAAGACGATTTTAACCGTGTGACTGAAGGTGGTACGCGACACTTATTTGAGCTTGACACAAATATTGGTTTTTTTGTCTTTTTCGATGGTGCGGATGCCGAGGGAAATATACATTATCTTGCCCTGCAGTATGAAGAAGATAGTGAAGAACCTACATACTGTTTCTCATTTGAGCTTAAGGACTTTTATGAATTTATGGCATTGTACCTTAATGACCTTGAGTTTTCAGATGAAGAATCGGAAGACGAAGAGCAAGAGTATGGACCCATCCATCACCTCGCTCACCTGCTATATCATATCGTTGAAGATGCAAAACAAGCGTAAAAGGAAGGCCACAGCAATGTGGTCTTTTTTCCTTTTCAAACAGCTGAAAATATGAAAAAATAGATATATAGAAAATAATGTAAAAACCAAGGTTGGTGATTATTTGTTTGTAGATATCTTTTTTTCGATTGTTTTCATACTTGGTGTGTATTATTTGATTCAATACAGAATCAGTATTAAAAAGGCAGTCGATTTTTCAAAAGAAGCCCTTTACCCGCAAACGGAAGAGGAGTTCCGTGGCATCCTTATCCCGAATGAGTTTAAGGAAATGGAGCCCCTTTCTAAATCAACAAGATCTTATAAAATTGTCAAATGGGGAACGACTGCTATAATCATCGTTCTCATAGGGCTATTAATTGTTATTCTTACAACAGATTACTTAGGATCTTCCTTTTTTTCATTGGCATATTTCTTTTTTGCACTCATTAGTGCAGTTCGCCACCGTGGAAACCTCTTTTTATTACCAAAAGGTATTATCCTTCAGGGCCGATATTTTTCTTATAGCCGAGTCAAGGAATATGAAGTCGAGCGAATTGTCCGTTGGCATGATTTGTACGGGATTGAAGACCGATTAAATTTTAGCTATAAGTTAACGATTAAGGTAAAAAGTATTTTTCCATTCCTCAATTTCGTTGTTGTTGAAAATGAAGAACATCTTGATAAAATCATTGAATTACTTGAGACAAACGGCATTCCCGGAAAAAGAAAAGCAGACCAAACGCAACAAACAACTCCAACTATTTCATCCAAATCATAATACACGAGGCCTTGTAGCCTGGTGTATTTTTATTCCTCTTAACAGAGGATTGGCTTGTTGGACCACAGGTACAGACTCTTTTCCTTCGTTAATTAATATGATGAATGTACGTAGTAAATAAGGAGGTATTCCTGTTGAATCATACCGTAAAACCTGGTGAAACACTGAATCAAATCGCCAGAGATTATCGGAAACCACTTTTTGAAATCATTCGAGCAAATCCTTCCATTAACCCCAATCTGATTTATCCAGGTCAATCCATTATTATTCCAGGTTTCCCAGACCCCTCAACAATTCCCTTTAAAATTGAGATTTCTACTCAGAACCGTCATTTACGCTTACTGAAAAATGGAGTCTTACAAAAACAATACCCAATTGCGGTTGGCCGTATGCTTCATTCCACACCTATCGGAAACTTTATCATCATCAATAAAGCCCCGAATCCTGGTGGACCGTTTGGGACAATGTGGATGAGCTTATCAAAAGAACACTACGGAATCCACGGAACCAATGACCCGAGCTCTATCGGTAAATTCGTTTCAAAAGGTTGCATTCGAATGTATAACCATGATGTTGAGGAACTGGCACGAACCATTCCAATCGGTACCCCTGTTTTCATACATCCTTGATTTAAAAGCGAGTCTCCAAGACACGAATAAATGTTCTGGTTTATGTTGATAATAGAATATATGTTCGTATATAATATAAGAAAGGAGATGATTACATGCGCGGGATTTTACAACGAGCCCTTTCTCAACACACACCAATCGAAATCATCTATATGTCTCAAAACGGCATACTTACACAACGCCTAATCAAGGTTTACGAAATCAATGAACATACCATCAAGGCTTATTGCTTGCTTCGTCATAAAAAAAGAACTTTTAAAATAGAAAGCATATTATCTGCAGATGTACCCAGGAAAAAAGGAGTTGTTAAGTTTGCAAATTAGAACACTACAAATGCGAATGGAGGACACCGAACAGGAATTACTTCAACAAATTGAAAAATATATGAAGAAATTCCACAAAGCTCCGACGATACGTGAACTTTCTAGACTCTGTACTTCGGTGAGCTCAACAAGCACAATTAAAGCATATCTGGATCGCCTTAAAGAAAAAGGAGTCCTGCATTATGAACCCAAAACACCACGATCCATCACTCTAAAAAAAGAACTACCCCAGGCTAAATAAGGGTAGTTCCTTTCTACTTTCTAGAGTTTTTCATCCACTTCTGAAGTATCGACATCTTCACCAAACCAGTCAACTAACTTTGCTTTTGCCTTTGCTTTGACATTGTCATCAATATGGATTGCCACTTGGAATAATGCTACACCTAAGGCACCTAAATCATCGGTAAAGCCGATACCTACTGCAAGGTCTGGAATGAGATCCACTGGAAAAATAAAATACCCCAACGCAGCAAGAATCGTCACCCTTGCTTTTGCAGGCAAATCAGGTTTTTGAAGGACATAATAAAGCAATAATGCCGTATATACGACTGAATGGCCCGCTCTTAATGCAAACTTTTTAAGTTTTTCCCAAAATTTATCGTCTGAATAATGCTTTTCCATTTCATCCATTTGAATCCCCCATTTTAAATGATCAGAATCCTTTACTACTATTGTACTACATAGGCGAATAAATGAATCATTGTACAAGCTTTAAAATTTCACTTTCCTTATCTTATGCCTGAAATCCATTTTTACACAAAAAAACCTAGCCAAAATGACTAGGTTAAAACGTTTTGATCAAAAACTTCTTTCAAGCTCATCTATCAATGAACCAACATAGGCAACTGCTTTCTTAATTGGTTCCGGTGTTGACATATCAACACCTGCAAGCTTCATCAACTCAAGTGGTTTCAGTGTTCCACCTGCTTTTAATGCAGATAACCAGCGGTCGACTGCGGGTTGGCCTTCCTCTTGAATCATTTGGGATGCAGCTGTTGAAGCAGTCAGACCAGCAGAATACGTATATGGATATAGACCCATGTAATAATGTGGCTGACGCATCCATGTTAAAGCAGCGAGCTCATCCATTACTACATCATCGCCCCAGAATGTCGACAGCAACTCTGTTTTTTGTTCACATAAAAGTTTTGCTGTAATCGGGGTTCCTTTATCAGCCAACTCATAGATACGACGTTGTAATTCACCTTCTAATATATGGGTAACGAAATTGTGGTAGTAGGTGCCTAATGATTGTAAAATCACCCAGCGCTTCATCCGTTCATCATTGGAATGCGAAAGAATATGTCTGCTCAACAGCATCTCATTCATTGTTGATGGCGCCTCGATAAAATAACGTGAAGGACGGTTGTTTGAGATGCGTTGATTACGCCCCGCTAGCACAAAGTGACCAGCATGTCCCAATTCATGTGCAAGAGTATACGTATTTCGCATGGAATTATTCCATGTCATCAATATATATGGGTGGGCTCCATACGGGCTCGAACAAAATGCACCCGATCGTTTCCCAATATTATCTGCTAAATCGACCCAACGATTATGAATGCCCCCTTCCATAATTTTACTATATTCCGGCCCCATAACCTGGATGGCATCAAGAACATACTTTGAAGCCTCCTCATACGTTACCTCTGGGTCAAAGTCTGGATCAAGCGGAGCCTTTAAATCACTATAATACATTTTTTCAAGCCCTAATACGCGTTGCTTTAATTTAGCAAGGCGTCGCATATGGGGTGCTAATTCCGTTTGAATGGTATGTAACTGATTATGGTACATTTCCTTTGTAACCTGTTGTTCATCAAGTAGCATATCTGTTACAGATTCATAACCACGTAAGCGCGCTTCAATGACTTGCTTTTTTACCTCTGTGGCTAATGTCGCAGCATAGGTATTTTTATATTTATCCAAAGTTTCAGCAAAAGCTGCAGAAGCCTTACGGCGCAATTCCGTATCAGGAGAATCCTCATATTTTGGGAATGAGTTAAAAGTAAGTGGATGTTCGATCCCATTATCCGTCTTAAATGCTGAAAACTGCATATCTGAAGTTTTGCTTCTTTGGTAAATCATATATGGAGAATCCATCACCTCACCAAACGCAGCTAAAACTTCCTCTGCATCAGGGGATAGTGTGTATTCCTTTGCCTCTGAGATATCCGATAACGTTTTTATGAACTCTTGTAATCCCTCTTCCTCTTTTATGTATGATTGGATGGTTTCTGATTCTAATGCAAGTAGCTCTGACTTTATAAATGATATACTCGCACTTACACTGGAGACCAAGGATGCGGCCCTGGCAGCATTTGTTTGATAAACGGAATTCGTACCGTCTACCGACATATGTAAATCTGCATAACTCACAACACGCATAATTCTTTCCTGAAGTGCGTCATTTGCTAATAAGCAATTAAGTAAGTTCTTAGCACTCTTCCCAACAGTCCCCTTAAATTGAGTTACGGTTTGGATGTCAATTTCAACAGACGAAAGCTCTCTCTCCCATGCCTCATCTGTTTCAAATAAATCTTGTAGGTTCCATGTTTGCTCAACAGGTACTTCTGAACGTAATAATGCCATTTAAATTTCCCCTCTCTTGTAAAATGTTTCGCAAATCGAAATATACATAAATTATATCGTACTAATTTAAAAAGTTAAAATATTTTCTAAAAGGACAAACAAAAATCAAGCTTTTACCCTTATCCAGGCAGAAGCTTGATTTCTAATAAATTAGCATTATTGATTCGTTAAATCTATGAAAAACTCATATGCTTCCTTATCCGTATATCCTTCATGCACAACCTTTCCCACTGCCTGAATCATTTCTTCAGGGTAATCTGATTGGAAAATGTTTCTTCCCATGTCAACTCCGGCCGCACCACCTTGGATAGAATTGTACGCCAACGAGAGTGCGTCTTTTTCAGGAACTTTCTTTCCACCCGCAACTACTAATGGTACAGGACAAGCAGATGCTACCTTATCAAAGTCCTCACAATAATAGGTTTTGACTATTTGCACACCAAATTCTGCTAACATTCTAGTTGCTAAGAGGAAAAATTGGGTTGTGCGTTCCATCTCCTTCCCGACAGCAACAACACCCATAGTTGGTATTGAGTACCTAGTTCCTAAATTGACTGCTTTATTTAGTTGTTCAATTGTTTCCTTTTGCCCCTCTGCCCCGATGAAGGTTTGGATGGCTATCGCACTTGCGTTCATTCGAATTGCATCCTCAATATCAACAACCATCGATTCGTGACTCAAGTCATCCTGCAATACACTTGAGCCTGAGGACGCCCGGAGTGCTATTGATTTATTAAAGGTTGGGGGGACACTACTTCTGATTGCCCCTCTAGTTCCCATTAAGCAATCAGCATAATTTGCTAATTTCGGAATAAGGATATCTAATCTTTCTAAGCCTGATGTTGGTCCCATAAAATATCCATGGTCGAAAGCCAACATGACTGTCTTTTGACTTTTAGGATTAAAAATTCTTGATAATCGATCTTTCATTCCCCAATCTAAATTAGCTGCTCCTTTCACATGAAAGTTACCATTATTGGCAAAAGGAGTTTCTTCTAAAAATTTCTTTGCAGCTTTGTTTCCAATTACATCAGCCATTTTTTCTTCCTCTCCTTACAAGATATCTAGAATCGTATCGATAGTAATAAGCGAAATTTTGTTATAAGGTTTTAGAAATCATAGTCTCCTGTATTATCCTTCGTGAATACGATTCTTTCAGGTAATACAATAATTCCGGAATCTTCTGCCTCGTACTCATAGCCTTGAACAGAATTTGGTTCTACTTTTACTTCCCCTAGTTCCGGAACATCTACAGTGTCACCTACTTTTAGTTCATTTCCTTGAGCTAAATAGTATGCAATGTAGACTGCGAGAGCCCCTTGGTCTTTTACGTCCCATAAACCGTGGTTTTCGATCGTATCATTTTCAATATACTGTCTCATAGAATTTGGAGATGCAAATCCAGTAATGATTACATCCTCCTTATTTAGTCCTTTATTTTGTGCCGCTTGTGCCATTGCAGGTAAAGCAGTAGAGTCAGGACAAATAATAATATCGATGTCAGGATATGAATCTAGAATACTTTCACCCACTTGGAGAGATTTTTGTTCATTCCCATCACCAAATTGTGTTGTTACAACTTCCCAGTTAGGATATTTTTCTTTTATATATTTATTCGCATAATCAACCCATGAATTCTGATCAGGCACAGTTGGACTTGAATAGAACCATGCAATCTGTTGTGCTTCATCGGGATTTTCAAGCTGACGTGCTGCCATGTCAACTAGCATTGCACCAAGGATGTCAGGTGTACCTTGATTGATATATGCAGTTCGATATTTCGGGTCAACATCTGAATCCCAAGTAACAACTTTAATTCCTGCATCTAATGCCTTTTGTAAAGCTTGATTTAATCCATCAGAGGTAACTGATGATATCGCAATTGCATCAGCACCACTATTGACCGCACTATTAATAATCTGCACCTGATTTGCAACTGTTCCCTCCGGTGCGCCATCATATTTCACCTTAAATCCTATCTTTTCAGCCATTTCTTGTGCACCGTCATTACCTGATTCAAAGAATGCATTCCCAGTCATTTTTGGAATAAAAACGACTTCAATGTCACTTGCATCTTTTTCTCCGCCAGAACCATTTTCTGTACTTTTGCCAGAATCTTCACCGCTACAGGCTGCTAATAACAATGTGGAAAGAGCCACTCCCGTTAATAGTTGAAAAAACTTGGATTTACGCATGTAGATTTCCCCCTCTGTCCTTTTTAATCGTTAAAAATCTTTTTACCTTGGACTTGAATCCTGGAACACCTAAGAATGCAACCGAAGTGATTAAGAGCAATCCTGTAGCTAAGCCTATATATTGTGTTTGAACTCCTCCCATTTGCAATCCTAGCTTTAAGAAACCAACAACTATGCTTGCAAGTGCAGTGCCGATAACACCCCCTTTACCTCCAGTTATTAATGTTCCTCCTAGGACAACAGCTGTTAAAATTGGCATTAAATACTCCGCACCAAAATCAGCTCGAGAACTTCCCAAATACGATGTTAAAATTACACCCGCAATACCTGCGCTTAACCCTGATAAAATATAAGTACTTGTAATAATCTTCCTAGTATCGATACCTGAATAATCCGCTGCGTTCTGATTAATCCCAGTTAAATAGACATATCTCCCATATCTCGTTCTATGAAGTAGAATATAGGCAATCACTAGTATTACAAGAAAGAGGATAACGGAATGTGGTATTCCAAGAATTTTTCCATTTGCTAGATTTATAAACTCTTGTGAAAATCCAGAAATTCCCTCATATGTGCTTGTTCCCGATAAACCAACTAATACAATTGCAATTCCACTATATAAAAGCATCCCGCCTAGCGTTATAACCATGGCCTGAACTTTGGCATATGCGATAAGTACTCCATTCAGCAAACCACAGAGTCCTCCAACTAGTACTGCTAATAGGGCGGCAATCCAAATATTCATTCCAACAAATTGTGCTAGCATACCTGTTACTACAGAAGTTAGCCCGATAATAGATCCCCCTGAAATATCGATACCACCTGTAATAACGACAAATGTCACAAAAAAAGCAATGATGGCAATTCCCACAAAGTCATTAAAACTATTTAGAAGTACATTTAGATTCCAAAATCTCGGGTTAATTAAACCAAATATAATAATTTCACCAACTAATGTTAGTAAAAGGATCAAATTCCACTTCGGTATTTTTTTCAGCATCCCAGACTTCACACCTCCTCCTTTAAAGTTAGCACTCTCGCATTTAACCTTTCCTTTTTCGCCTTCTTATTAGCTCTACGGAAAATGAGGACATCAACTACGACAATAACGATCAATAGCGACCCTGAGATTGTGGCATTCCAAAATGCTGGAACTTTTAAGAATACTAAAGCTGAATTAATTGAACTCATAATAATGGCTCCAATCGCCGCACCAACTACAGAACCTATGCCACCGCTTAAGGAGACTCCTCCAAGAACAGCAGCTGCGATTACCGTCATCTCTATCCCTAATCCCGCAGTGGTTGAAATAAAACCAACCTGACTTGCAAAGATGAGTCCAGCTAAACTAGCTGAGATTCCGCAAATGACAAATGATATGATTTTATACCTTATTACGGGTATTCCCATTAATATAGCTCCATCCTCGTTATCACCAATCGCCGAGAAGTACCTCCCTTTCCTACTATTTGACAAGTAAAGATGTAGGATAATAACGGCTAAAATCACGATAATTCCTAATAGATTCATTCCCAGTAGATTAATCTGTGAGATTTGCTTGAAATTTGCAGGAAGATTTTCAATCCATTTTCCATCTGTGTATATTACTTGTACAACCCTTACAATTTCCAACATACCTAGAGTCATAATGAATGAAGATATTTTTAGTTTTGTAACCCCTATTCCATTGACTAAACCGATTAAAGCCCCAATGAAAATAGCTACAATAATCGCTAGAAAGATGCTTCCTCCGTCCCTTACAATCACACCGCTTACTGCAGCACTAAGTCCTAAAGTACCTCCAACAGAGATATCAATTTCTCCTGTCAATAGAACGAAAGTTAATCCAACCGCAAGGACTATATATAGCAAACTATTTTTCACAGAATTTAGTATGTTTTCCAAAGCAAGAAAGTCAGAGTTAACTATACCTACCAGCAAAAAAATAATAATCAAGAAGATAATGGTTCTAAATTCCCTATACTTCGTTATGCCAGTGATTTTAGACATGCCTATCACTTCTTCCTTTATATGTTCCAAATGCAGCACTCATCACATTTGTTGCATTAATCTCATCAAATCCAAGACAGTCCGCACACGTACCACGATATATGGCATATATTCGATCACTAATTCTTTCAATTTCTTCTAAATCTGAAGAGACCAACAAAATCGAATATCCATGTTTTTTTAGTTGTGTGATAATCGAATAAATATCACTCCTCGCTGCTGCATCAATTCCCCTTGTAGGTTCATCCATGATGATAAGTTGTGGATTTGTAGATAAAATCCGTGCTATGATTACTTTTTGTTGATTTCCGCCAGACAATGATTTAATTTCTTCATTTTGGCTACTTATTTTAATGCTTAACTTTTTAACATATTCATTTGTAATTGCTTCTTCCAAATTTTTATTTAGGAAAAATCCCTGATTTTTGATTACCTGTGCTGTGATATTACTACTTACCGAACTAATTGAAAAAGTTCCGTTTAAAAACCGGTCCTCCGGAATATAGGCTAAGCCACTTTCAATTGTTTCGTTTGCTGGTAAGTCCGTAATATCCTTTCCATTCAAATAAACTTTCCCGCTAGTTATTTTATTAATTCCATATATAGCCTCTGCAATTTCAGTTCTACCTGCCCCAACGAGTCCCGCAAGACCGACTACCTCTCCCTTATAAACATCGAAACTTATATTTTTAAAACCATCACCACAAATATTTTGGACCTTCAGGATCGGCTCTTCTTTTTCACGACTTATGAACCTTTTCCTAAACTCTTCTTTACCATTTCGTTCGCTTTCTTCTGGTAACAATCCGTTAATTAACATTTCTTTTGTAAAGTCATGGATTTCTCCTTTTAATGTCACTTTACCGTCTCGAAGAATGACTGCGTGTGTCGAAATCTGAAAAACCTCATCAAGTCTATGAGTGATATAAAAAACACCTACACCATCGGCCTTTAACTTCTCAATTAGCTCGAATAAGCTTTTCGTCTCTGCAAATGTTAGAGAAGATGTTGGTTCATCTAAAATAAGAATCTTCGCATTCCTTAGCAGACCTTTTATGATTTCTACTTGTTGCTGCTCAGCAATTGACAATGAATTTGCAAATCTATTCAAATCAAGATCCCAACCTAGTTGGTGAATTAATTTCTTTGCCTGCTCCCTTACCACTTGTTTTTTCCTATTTAACCCAATTGTGAGATTTTGCTCAACTGACATATTTGGAAATAATAAAGGTTCTTGAGGCACCAAATAGATTCCTTTTTCGTGTGCAATAGAGGGATTAAACTGGTTCACCTTCTCACCACTTACCTCTATACTTCCACTATCCGCTTTATAGACTCCTGTAAGTATCTTCATCAATGTACTCTTTCCAGCACCATTTCCACCGATAATCGAGATTACTTCAGATTCATAAATTTCTAGAGAGACACCCTTAAGGACTTCATTTTGGTTAAAAGTCTTATAGATATTGTCTAGCCTAACAAGCCTTTTTTTCACTTCCATAAAAACCCCCCCATGCCTACAAATCTCTCTATTTTTGTAATCGCTTTCTTTTAACGGTTTTAGATTGATTATCAAATGCGCCTTGGCGTATTTGCGCCCGGTTTTTTTCGAGCTCGCTCGAAAAACTACCCCTGAAAAATCGTGGCATCCGCCGGAGGCTTTCACTTTATTCAGTCGGGGTTTAAACCCACCACTGATTGAATACTCAAAATTTCATTCATCCCCCACTTATAGAAGTAGGGACTTCTGCTGAATAAAGTTAAAACATTTTATTAAGGCAGGATAAAATTATTCATTTTCATAATTATTAAAATTTTATAGACCATAGAACTTTTATATTACATATATATTCCCAGGCCCGAGATTATTCGCATAATAATAAAAGGATTTTTCTGTAAATGGTTTTTCATGAATTTTGGAAATAGGATGTTATGTTTGTATCATTTTTGAACATTTGTTGGCATATGAATAAATTGTATTAACCAAAAATATAGCTAAGAAGAGTGATTATGATGAACTATGAAAATGACTTAATCGTAAAAATTGCGTGGCAATATTATATTGAAGGTCTAACGCAGAATGAGATATCAGAATCTCTTAATTTATCAAGAATGAAGGTTATTAAATACCTTGAAAAAGCAAAAACAAACAATGTGATCCAATTTAAAATCAACCTGGAAGAAATTGAGAATCTTAGTCTCCAAAATAAGATTAAGAAAAAATATAATCTAAAGGATATCATCATTGTACCTACTTCAAATCAAAAGAATGTTGAAAGTTTAACGATTGCTGCTGCCCAGTATATTGAAGATCGAATTACAAGTGATACGATGTTAAGCATTGGTTACGGAGAAGCTGTATCTAGAACTTTAGGACATTTGCGTATCTCAACAAAATACAAAGTGACATTTGTTTCACTTTCTGGCGGTGTAAAGTTCTACATGCCTACCGCTATCGATACGAGATCAGACTATTATACGAACCCTAACTACAATCATTACATTGTTCCTTCCCCCTTAATCATTTCCTCTAAAAATATTGCAGAGCATTTACGAAAGGAACAATCAGTAAGCAAAATATTAGATATGATACCATATACGAATTTAACAGTAATCGGAATAGGCGCTCTGAATGATCGAGCCACCTTAATTAAAGAAAGCTATTTCAATACAAATGACTTTGAAATATTAAAGTCAAAGGGGGCAGTTGGCGATTTATTATGCCAGTTTTACGATATCAATGGTAATGTTTTAGATTTAGATTTTCATAAACAACTTATTAGTACTGAAATTGACGTACTAAAATCCCTTAATCATGTAGTAGCTGTTGCTGGCGGCCTTGAAAAAAAGGATGCAATAATTGGTGCACTTAAGGGGGGATATATTGATGTTCTAATTACTGATGAATCAGTTGCCCAAGGATTGATATAAAGAGTGAACACTATCTTTTTTTGATAAGGGGGAAATAGGAATGAAGGGGAAATTCCTAATGGCTATCGATGCTGGAACTGGCAGTGTGAGAGTAATCATATTTGACACAACTGGCCAAGAGGTATGCGTTTCACAGGCTGAATGGACACACCATGAAGATAAAAGATATCCAGGCTCTATGGATTTTGATATCAATAGAAATATCAGTATCATTACTGACCTCATCAAAGAAACGATCGACAAAAGCAAAATAGACCCACGTGATATACTTGCCATTTCTACGACTAGTATGAGAGAAGCCATCGTTTTATATGATGACAAGGGCAAGGAAATATGGGCATGTGCGAATGTTGATTCACGTTCTAACGATGAAGTTGCAAATCTATATAGCCAGAGCGATTCACTAGAATCTGAGATTTATAAACTCTCTGGTCAGACGTTTTCCTTAGGTGCCATCCCTCGAATACTTTGGGTTAAAAATAATCTCCCTGACACATACGAAAAGATAAAATATGTAACGATGCTTAATGACTGGATAACCTATCGTCTCACAGATATTATCTCAGTCGAGCCTTCAAACGGTTGTACTACTGGGCTCTTTGATTTAAAAAGCAGGTTATGGGATCCAAGTATCGCCCAAAAAGTAAACCTGAGAAATGATATTTTTCCAATCGTATACGAAAGTGGTACGGTAATTGGAAACGTAACGAACGAAATGGCAACGCTTACAGGATTAAACCCTCAAACAATTGTTGTTGCTGGAGGTGGAGATGCGCAGCTTGGTTGTATTGGCGTAGGGGTTATTAAAGAAGGCGATGCTGCTATCTTTGGAGGAAGCTTCTGGCAATACGAATATACTACAAATCATGTTGAAATCGACGATGAATGCAGAGTACGAATTAATTGCCATGCTGCACCTAATACTTGGCAATACGAAGCAATTGCCTTTTTTCCAGGCTTAGTGATGAGATGGTTTAGAGATAGTTTTTGTGAGCTTGAAAAGGACATTCAAGATAAAACCGGAGAAAGTATTTATATTCAGATGGAAAAACGAGCACAAAACGTTCCTGCCGGAAGCTTTGGGTTGCTATGCACTTTTTCAGATCAAATGAACTATAAAACTTGGAAGCATGCCGCACCTGGTTTTATTAACTTTAAACTTGATTCCCACAAGTATAACAAAGCAAGCTTTTATAGATCTATTATGGAAAATGCAGCTTTTGTAACGAAGGGGAATATCGAATTGGTTAATGCTATAACAAATACTTCTCCTGAACTGATTATTTTTGCGGGTGGAGCTTCGAAAAGTGAGTTGTGGTGTCAGATCGTTTCCGATGTCCTTAATACGCCTATAAAAGTTCCAGTTGTAAAAGAATCGACAGCCCTAGGTGCCGCAATTTGTGCAGGTGTTGGCGCAAAGATTTATGAGGATTTTAACGATGCTATAGCAAAAGTCATTCATTTCGAAAGAACCTATTTACCAAATCAAGAAAATCGGGAAGTTTATGATGAGTTATACAGTAAGTGGAAGGGCATATACAAACATCAACTTGAATTAGCAGATAGTGGTTTAACTGAGCATATGTGGATAGCACCCGGAATCAAATGAGCCTTTGCGAATTTGCGCCCGATTCTTAGTCTTAAAATAAGCGACTTGGAGTGATAACAATGACGGTTATTAATGAGAACGAAAAGGAATACAGATTTGGTGATAGTGGTCCGAAGTATCTTCAAAGAGGTCCAAGAATGAACTTTGGTGTAGTGGTTTTAAAACCTGGTCAAGACTTCCCTGCCCATTACCATAATGTAATGGAGGAAAATTTCTTTATTCTTGAAGGCGAATTGGAAATCCACATCGATGGAGAAGTTTTCAATTGCAGTAAAGGCGACTTTATCCATGTCGAGCCAAAAAAAGTTCATTATCTTGTAAATACAGGGGAAACAATTTTTAAAGCTGCTTTCATGCTCTCCCCTTATCAGGAAAAGGATAAAGTTGATGTTGATTATAAGCCCTTGAAATAAAATGTTTTTGCTTAGAGGAGATGCTTAAAATGACAATACAAGTTCGTTTAGGTAAAACCGAAATATATATTAATCCAATCGGGTTGGGAGCAAATGCGATTGGTGGTCATAATATCTATTCAAACCTTGATGATGAGGTTGGGAAAGATTTAGTAAGAACAGCATTTCATCATGATATAAATTTTATTGATACGGCATATAGCTATGGGTTTGGAAGGTCAGAGGAATTGATTGGTGAAGTTGTAAGTGAGATGAGAAATCGATCTGATGTCATTATTGCAACAAAGGGTGGCCCCAAACTTATTAATCAAAAAATACAATTTGATAACTCCCCTTCCTTCCTAAAGCAAGAGGTAGAAGAAAGCCTAAAGCGTTTAAAAACAGATTATATTGATATCTATTATATCCACAAACCCGATAAAACAACGCCAAAAGCTGAGGCTATCGGTGCTTTAAAAGAGCTTAAAGATGAAGGGAAACTACGAGTAATTGGGGTGTCAAACTTTTCAATAGATCAGCTAAGAGAAGCGAACCAGGACGGTTACGTAGATGTATACCAGGGTGGTTATCACTTGTTAGACAGAGGACTAGAAAATGACATAATACCTTACACGATTGAAAAAAATATTTCGTTTATACAATTTTACCCTTTAGCAGCCGGTTTACTAACCGGTAAGTTTTCAAAGGACTCCACATTCACTGACCTTCGAGCAAGATTACCTTATTTTAAAGAGGAATCATACCTGCAAAATCTTGAAAAGGTAGAAAAATTACGAACCATATCCGAATCAAAAAATGTTGAAATGGCACATCTTGTCCTTGCCTGGTACTTAACACGTGATGGAATTGATTCTGTTATCCCTGGGGCAAAAAGACCAGAGCAAATTGTTAGTAACCTTAAAGCGTTAGAAATTACATTAACGCCAAAAGAAATCCAGGATATAGATAATATCTTTAAATCATGAGTTTTGAAACATAAAAAGAGCAAAAGCAAGATTTTTCGTGCTTTTGCTCTTTTTTTTTGGTTTGCAACTATTTCTATAACAACCCCACCATTTTTAGTCCGTGTAGGATTCCATCTTCCTCAACTGATTTGGTAACGTACTTCGCTACTTCTTTTACTTCGTCAAGTCCATTCCCCATGGCTACACTATTTTGAACAGTGGTGAGCATTTCCATATCATTCAACCCATCACCAAAAGCATAAATGCGTTCTGAAGGAATACCTATTTTTTCAACAAGCTTCTCTATTCCGTTAGCTTTTGAACCCCCTCTAGGGATTACGTCTACGGAAACCGGATGCCAGCGCACAAAATCAAAGTCCTTATATTCTTTTTCGTACTGACCTTCTTCGCCTTCTTGGACAAATAAAAGCGATTGGAACAATTTCCGTCCTTCATAATACGTTGGATCATAGGCTGGAAAACTTTTGATTTTTAATGTTGCAATGCTTTCCGTAATAAATTCATGTTCGGGCACATTTGCTTTCATGTCTTCGTGGTCCATGTAAACGATAGGATGATTGTTGGCAAGTGCCTTTTCAGTTAATTGAATAAGGGCTTCTTCATTTAATGGGTTCGTATAAATCTCTTCTCCATTTAACACGACGTACTGCCCATTGTAGCTAACATATGTACCGATCCCAAGCTCTTCGCGAAGGTCTTCAAACATAAAAGGAGCACGACCAGTAGCAATCGCAACTTCATGTCCAATTTCCTTTAGTTTAAAGATGGCTTCCTTTGTGGAAGGCGGAAGTTGTTTATTATGGTTCAAGAGTGTCCCATCTATGTCAAAAAAAATTAGGCTACGTTCTTTCATTTCATCTTCCCACTTTCTATCTCACTTTTGCTCAATCACATAATGTCTACGATACATTATTTTCGCGCTTTAAACAAATGAAACAAATCAAGAATAATAGGCACAAAAACAGGCAAAAAGTACTATTCTTGAGCATAAATTAGAAGTATGTTTGACATATTCAGTAGAAGTCCAAATGGGCACAAATACGCCAATGCGCATTTGATCTACATCAAGGAGAGCGAGAATGAAAAAAACTTGGTTATTAGGGTTTGGCTTTTTTAGCATTAGTCTAGGTTGGTCTTTGTATAACGGATTTGTTCCTTTTTTTCTGGATAATTTCATTACTAGTACGGCTTTAATTGGTTTTCTTATGACAATCGATAATTATATTGCTCTCTTTTTACAGCCGTATATTGGACAATTAAGTGACCAAACTCGAACTCGCTTCGGACGCAGGATGCCCTATTTACTTGTTGGTGTGCCACTTGCAGCCCTTTTCTATACCCTCATTCCCTTCCACACTGGGCTAATATCCTTACTCATTTTTATGCTATGCATGAACTTATCGATGGCGATTTTCCGTTCTCCTACGATTGCATTGATGCCCGACATCACCCCTGAACAAGAACGTACAAAAGCAAACGGAATCATCAACTTTATGGGGGGCTGCGGTGCTATCTTAGCATTTAGTATCGGCTCATTCTTATTTAGCATCGACGAGACCCTCCCTTTTCTTGCTGTTTCCGTTGTTTTCCTGATCACCCTTTGGATTGTATTTAAACATATAAAAGAACAACGTGATGCCCTTTCCTATGCAGAAACAGTCATACCAAAGATTAATTATAAGGAGGAATTGAATGCCTCTACGATATACCTTTTAGCAGCTATCTTTTTTTGGTTTATTGCCATTCAAGGAATGGAGGCTTTGTTTACCTTATATGGTGTAAATGAGTTAGGTCTTTCCAGAAGCGCTTCTGCTTTTTCACTTACATTTTTTTCACTAAGCTTTGTGATTTCAGCCATTCCAAGTGGACTACTAGGTGCAAAGATTGGCAAGAAAAAAGTAATTGTCATAGGTGTCATTGGGCTAATTGTTTCTTTTTTACTATTAAACTGGGTTGATTCCGTTATTCTCTTGAGGGCCATTTTATTTTTGGGAGGCATTTTTTGGGCATTTGTTAACATTAACGCATACCCTTATATTGTCTCGACAGGAAGTGAAAAAAGTTTCGGAACGAGAACAGGGCTTTATTATTTAGTTTCCTCATTGGCTGCAATCACGTCACCTCCAGCACTTGGATACTTAATTGATCTGTTTGGATTCAGTGTGTTATTTATTGCTGCAGCAGGGAGTCTGGTTCTTGCATTGTTTTTTATTACCAGGGTAAAAGAAGAGGAAAGCGCAGGGCTTGGTTCATAGCGGTTTTCCGAGCAAATAACCATAAAAGGCGTGTAAACTGGAAACAGTTTTCTCACGCTTTTTTCATTTTTATTTGCTTATTTCATAGACTATTACAATGATGTCTGATATTATATTCAAATGGTTACCCTTGTTAACTATTACCTTGGGTAACTATTTTCAAAAGAGGTGAATTCCAATCGGAAATTTTCAATTGTTTTTTCAACAACTAACCCAATTATATCGACCATTTGAGAGTAAGCTGAATGTTGAACTGGGAAAACACCAGCTTTATAGAGCACAATGGTCCATTCTGTACTACATTGTAAACTTTGGTTCACCAACACTCGTGGAAATTTCTAACTACCTAGGTGTCGAAAAGCCAACTGTTACAAGAACCATAAATCGTTTAGAAGAACTTGGCTATGTAGAAAACATTCCTGGGAAAGACAAGCGAGAAAAAAGAATGCAGCTGACTGACCTTGGTAAAAAAGTGTACCTAGAAGTCAGAGAAACAGTTGATGAATTTGAAAAGGAATTAATCGAGGGGGTATCTGAAAAGGAACTACTCCAAGCCATTCAGATTATGAAAACAATACGAAACAATTTAATTAAGTGAGGGGATTTTCAACTTGGATAATCAAAAACTATGGACGAAAGATTTTATCATCGTGTCTTCCATCAACTTTTTCTTAACCTTTATCTTTTATCTATTGGTTGTAATTATCGCCGTCTATGCGGTTGATGAATATGGTGCTTCCACTAGCCAAGCAGGGCTTGTCACAGGCATCTTTATTGTCGGAACATTAATTGGCCGACTTTTTATTGGTCGTTATATCGATCTGATTGGACGTAAAAAGACATTATTTATTGGGTTGACTCTTTTTACACTCACGACCTTCTTATACTTCGTACATGCCGGAATCACGTTTTTCCTTATCAATCGTTTCATACACGGCGTTACGCTTGGCATCGCTAGCACTGCGACTGGTACCATTGTTGCTCAAATTATCCCACCCAAACGCAGGGGTGAAGGAATTGGTTATTTTAGTATGAGTGCGACATTAGCGACGGCAATCGGACCATTCATCGGATTATTTATGTCTCAACATACGAGCTACCAGGTTATCTTCGGTCTATGTCTTGTGATTGGAGTTATCACTCTTCTCACTTCGTTCATTCTTTATGTGCCACCAATTGAAGTACAATCAAATCAAACTCAAGAGAAAAAAGGCTTTTCAATTGCAAATTATGTGGAACCAAAGGCACTTCCGATTGCTATTGTTACTTTTGCAATTTCGCTTTGTTACGCGAGTGTTCTTTCGTTTATCAATTTTTATGCAATTGAAATTGAATTAGTAACTGCAGCAAGCTTCTTCTTCCTTGTGTATTCTATCGCGATACTTCTTTCCCGTCCTTTCACTGGACGGTTAATGGATATAAAAGGTGCCAATTATGTCATGTATCCTGCCTTTATCCTATTAGGAATTGGAATGTTTCTATTAAGTATTGCGCATAACAGCATAACTCTCCTACTTTCTGGTGCGCTTATCGGGCTAGGATTCGGGAATATGCAGTCATGTACTCAAGCTGTTGCGATCAAGTTAACACCAGCACATCGCATGGGGCTTGCGACCTCAACTTTCTATATCTTCCTGGACGCAGGGCTTGGGTTTGGTCCTTATCTATTAGGATATCTTGTTCCAATTACAGGATACAGCAAGCTATATTCTATACTAGGAATTTTTGCTTTAGCGAGTATTATTCTTTACTTCTTTGTGCATGGAAAGAAAGAATCTACAGGTCGAAAAAATCAAACATTACCATTATCCATGTAATAATGAAGCCTTGCTCGGCATGTTTTGTCGGGCAAGGCTCAGTTTATTTTCTGATACCATCCATTACAAAACGGACTAAGTTTTCCGTTTCTTGGTCGATATCCATTTTTTCTTGGGATGGGATAAGTACAAAATTAGTGACAAGGAAACCACCGAAGGTTGTCATTAGCAATTTTAATAGTTTGTGTGTCGGTATGTCCTTTATGTCTCCGCGTTCTTTAAACTTCTCAATTGCTTGATTAACCCGTTTGATAACACTGTCCATAAAAAATGGTGCAATTTCCTGTCGTAGTGAGTCACTATATAAGATTTCCTTAACGATGATTTGAAAGATTTCTCTATTTTCAATCACGAATTTTATTCTATTTTTGAAAAGTCCTTTTAAAAAATCCTCAAAGTGGAGCGTCTCCTCTTTTAATACTTCTTTAAACACATTTTCGGCCATTCCAGGTAATGCTTCTTTTAGAAAAGGCAAAATAACGGAGAGCAATAAATTATCCTTTGTACCGTAATGCCGAAAAATAGTTCCCTCAGCAACCCCTGCTGCTTTTGCAATTTCATTTGTTGATGTGTTAGCATACCCTTTTTCCGCAAACAAACTAATCGCAGTTTCTATGATTTTCTGTTGTTTATCGGTTTGTTTTTTCGTTAATTTAGTTTGTTCAATTAGAGCGTCTAGTAAATTATCTTTTGACAAAATTCTTCACTTCCTTAGCTACAATGCACGGTACTTTTTCAATGCGAATACATTCAGTATGATAAACACAGCCGCGAATATGACTAACATCAAAAGGTTTAAACTTATATCAGTAATTCCCAAGCCTTTATACATGACACCCTTCAATGCATCGGCGGCATAGTATAAAGGCATGAATTTTGCTACAACTTGAAGCCAGTTGGCCATTCCTTCAAGCGGTATAATCCCTGAGAAAAAAATTTGAGGAATAACGGCTATCGGAATAAATTGTACCATTTGAAATTCCGAAGCTGCAAAAGCAGATAATAAAATCCCCAAGGAAAGAGCTACCAATGCTAATAATAAATTGATGACGAGCACATTCCATAGCGAACCAACTAATATGACGTCTAAAACAGTGATGGCAAAAAAGACAACAATTATTGTCTGGATAATTGCAAAAATGCCAAATCCAACAAGGTAGGCTGTTACAATCTCACCTCTTCGAATTGGTGTGGATAAAAGACGCTCCAAAGTACCGGTAGTTCTTTCCTTTAGTAATCCTATACCAGAAATTAAAAATACGAAAAAGAAAACAAAAAAGCCGATTAAAATAGGGCTTAGCACATCGAAAAAGGCGGTGTCATCACTACCGTACACATAGTTTGTTTCGAGTTCGACTTTTGGCATTACACTAGGGTTTGGTAGTTGACTTACTAGATTTTCCTGTGCTTGCGCAGCAAAAATCTGGTTCACTTTCATTTGCAAGGCTTTTGCAGATGATGGGTCACTGTTTGTTAACGTAAGAATGACATGATTATTTTCCATTACAAGTAACCCATCAAGTTCGTGATTAAGTATTGTCTGATTAGGATTTGGTGCCTGTTCAAACTCTTCAATTTGAATATCTAGCTTTTTTAATGCAATGACTAACTTTTCATCAACACCTACAACACCCACTGTAGGTTCTGCTGAATCTCCGTTAAACATTACGTACATTAGAGATAGGATTAATAGTGGAGCCACAAATAGCAAAGCCAATGTCCGCTTATCACGAAGCAACTGCTGAAAAATTCTTTTTATGAGTGCTACGATTCTCATTGTCTCGCCCTCCCAGCGTGTAAAAATACTTCATCAAAATTGCTGGCATTGTATGCTTTTTTCAATTCGTTTGGTGTACCTCTTGTTAAAATCCTACCGTCCCGTACCATTGCAATGTAATCGCAACGCTCAGCCTCTTCCATGACATGGGTTGTCACGATAATTGTTTTTCCTTCTTCTTTTTTTAAACGGATGAGTTCATTCCAAATGGCAAGTCTTAGCTCCGGATCTATGCCAACAGTTGGCTCATCTAAAATGAGCATTTTGGGATTTTGAATCAATGCGATCGCGAGAGACAAACGTCTTTTCATCCCACCCGAATAAGTGGATACCTTTTTATTTAAGTCGTCTGTCAGATTGACTAGGTTTGCTGTATATTCAATTCGTTCTTTCGTTTGGGCACGATTTAATTTATAAAGTGAAGCAAAAAATGCAAGGTTTTCTCTACCTGTTAGTTCTGTGTACAAAGCATCGGATTGAGCCATATACCCGATGTCCTGCAACAATTCCAAATTGGGCATTTTCTTTCCTAACACCTGAATGGAGCCATGATCTGGTGAATCCATTCCCACAATCATTTTAACTAATGTCGTTTTACCTGCACCTGATGGCCCAATAAAACCGTAAATCGTACCTTCCTCAATAGATAGGTCAATTTCATTTAGTACCACCTTTTTCCCAAAGCTTTTACTCATCTTATTGATTTCTACAGTATGACTCATGATAGGTCCCCCTTTTCACAAAGAAGTGAGTGATTACTCACATTATGCTCCTTTTTCAAAACCTAGTCAATAAAAAAATGAGTGTTTACTCACCATTTTTTTATGAAATCGGGATATCCGAACAAGCACATCTTTCTACCTTTCATACGATGAACTAAGGGAGGTGACAACCATGGACTTGCTTGAATTTTTAAATGAAAATTACTATATGTTGGTCCCTGCACTGTGGGTGATCGGGTATTTCCTAAAATCAACGCCAACTATTCCTGATTGGGCTATTGGATGGATTCTTTTAGGAGTTTCTCTAGTAGGAGGCGCATTTTTCTATGGCTTTACTGCAGAGGCGTTATATAACGGAGTAATTGCAGCTGGGGTTGCTGTTTTCGGACATCAACTGTATAAACAAACTGCCGAGGCAAAATTCACAAAAAAATAATTCACCTTTTCGCACTAATCTATTTTCCACTTATTAAAAATGCGAAACGCTTGGATTTTTTCCAAGCGTTTTGTTTGCGTTCTTTTATTGATTTCTGTACCAGACGAACCAACCATTATCTTTACTTTTAGATACAAAAATTTGGCCATCCGCTGCAATGTCACTTTTTCCTTCCCATCTTGGAAAATGCAATGTAACTAACCATGATTTGTCAGCAACCTCTTGTCCACAATATTTCGTAGACATTTGGTATTCTTTTGCAACTTTTTCATCTAGAGGTTGCGCTGTTACGACTTCCCAATCTGAAAAATGATTTCCATAATCACTTTCGCCAAATGTACGTGGAATGATTGTTTCCAAAGCCTGAATGAGTTCATCTTTATTCGTTATTGATGTATCCTCTAACAGACTCACACTTGGGCATTCAACTCTTGCTTGTGCACCGACTTGGAATGGGAACAAGATGACAAGAGAAAGCAGGGATATTACTATTTTTTTCATAATTATTCACCTCAAATAGTAATATCCCAATTTTTAACATGAGTTATGCATGCGGGTCATGATATTTTATTCATAAGGTCTGCCAAATCTGCTAATAAGAGCTTCCTACTTTCTTCATCTTTTACAAGTTCCGTATATTTTTTAACTTGAATAAGGGTTTCTTCTGCTTGGCCTATTTCATTTAGGACGATATAAGACCTTGTCAACGCTTCAAATGCGTACGCTATAAAAAATGGAGCTAGCTCTGCCTTCTTGCTGATTTCGACGCACCGCTTTGCGAAGTATAGGGCCAAAACTCCATTTTCCACTACAGCATAAACGCGTGAAAGTTGCCAATATCCAATTGATAAATTTTGTTCGGTGTGATCTGTTACCTGTGTCCAATGCCAAAATGAAGTATGACAAAGATGCATCATTTCCTCTGTTTCATATTCCGTACGATTCGTATTTTCTAATAGATCCCACACTTTGTTAAAGCATTCTGTTGCTAACTGTTTATGAGATAGATTCCCCATTACTTTCCCCTCTATTTTCTTATTTGGATTCGTTTTCTGCTTCCCATTTCGCTACTTCTTCCCTTACACGGGGTGCTACTTCTTTCCCTAGTAGTTCAATTGAGCGCATGACATCCTCATGTGGCATTGTTCCAACAGGACAATGAAGCATAAAACGAGTAACCCCAACATTTTTACGTAAATGTATGATTTTATTGGCAACGTATTCAGGGTCACCTACATATAATGCACCTTCAAAGCTTCGGGCATGTTCAAAGGTCTCCCGGGTGTATGGTCCCCAGCCACGCTCTTTTCCTAATTTACTCATCGACTGCGCTGTTGGTGGGAAGAATTTTTCCGCAGCTTCTTCCTTGCTTTCACCAACAAACCCGTGCGAATGGGAGGCAATAGCCAATTTTGAAAAATCATGCCCTGCATGTGCAACAGCTCTTTTATATAGTTCAGCAAGTGGCGCAAATTGAACGGGCCTTCCTCCAATAATTGCAAGAACGAGTGGTAATCCCAATAGACCCGCACGTACCACTGATTCTTGGTTTCCTCCACTTCCAATCCAGATCGGTAATGGATCTTGAACAGGTCTTGGGTAAATGCCTCTATTGATAATGGCTGCTCGGTGCTTTCCTTGCCAGGTCACTTTCTCCGATCTTTGAATATGTAGCAGCAGATCTAACTTTTCTTCAAAAAGCTCATCATAGTCCTTTAAATCATAGCCAAATAGGGGGAATGATTCGATAAATGACCCTCTTCCTGCCATAATTTCAGCCCGACCATTCGAAATGGCATCAAGGGTTGAAAAGTCCTGGAACACGCGAACAGGATCGGCTGAAGAAAGTACGGTAACCGCGCTAGTAAGACGAATTTTCTTTGTTTGCGATGCAGCCGCTGCTAGTATAATAGCTGGTGCTGAAGCTGCATAATCCTCACGGTGGTGCTCCCCAACACCGAATACATCTAGACCTACTTGGTCAGCTAGAACTATTTCCTCAACCACTTCACGAATTCGCTCGGCATGGCTAATGACCTCACCTGTCCGAGGATCCGGTGTTGTCTCAACAAAAGTACTAATTCCTATCTCCAATGTCTGTACCCCCTATTATTGTTTCATTTATCTTATTGCTAAACTACTTCTATTATTTAATATTGTTGGTTCTGAAGCAAATTTTTTCGACTTTGGGTTTGGGACGGGTCGGAGTCGGGGGAGTCACGCCTTGGACTACTCTAAGACGGTTGAGAGGTGGCATCAAAAGCCTGTAATCGTACCATATGTCACTAATGGTGAGCGCTGTAAGGGTATGATTAACACCTATTCGTACCATCAATCACTAAAAATGAGCACTGTGAGGGTATGATTAACACCTATTCGTACCCTCAGTCACCATAGGTCAGTACAGTGATGGTACGATTAACACCTATTCATACCATCAATCACTAAAAGTGAGCACTGTGAGGGTACGATTAGCACCTATTCATACCATCAATCACTAAAAGTGAGCGGTGAGGGTAGCATCCACACCTAGTCCTACCATCAATTACTAAAAGTGAGCGCTGTGAGGGTACGATCCACACCTAGTCGTTCAGCCCCCCCTAAGAAGATTCCCGTAAAGTACTTAAAAAATTATTCATACCCCATCCTTCAATATAGGAAATATGAATATTCGATCACATCATTCGATAAATTCAGAAAAATGGAATATTATTGTATTATTGTAAAACTTTTTACTGTTTATTTCGTATACTATATATATAGGAATTTTACATACTTCGTATACCATTCTATTAGGAGTGATGAACATGCAATTAGTTCCTGAAAAAATTCGTGAACCACTCTCACATTTTAATTTCGGAATTTTCGAAACAGAATCTCTTAGTACGTTTTTCTTAGCCTTCCGACTTAAAAGTTATTTCTTGCTATTACTCTCTCCTTTTGGATTAGGAGCGTCAGCATACTTAGCCAAAGTTTCGATAGGAGTCGGCTCTATTGGTATGTCCCTTGGATTGATTTTCCTAAGTCTATTACTCTTACTACCTTGGACACTAGTACCTATCACATTTCTATTTACCACTTTTCAACCAGCTACTTGGCAACGCAAGCTATCATGGGCATACACCTGCCTGCTAGTAGCATCTTACATTTATTGGCTCATTATCTTTTAAAATATAATGGAACATAAAATGGATAACTCTGGCTTAGGGGGTTATCCTTTTTCTCTCACTGGGATAAGAAACCAACCTGTCCACATCGCAAAAAAATAGTGCCTACCACATGGGTAAGCACTTTTTTATTCCTTATAATTTTACAGTCCAGCCAAACGGATCTTCTACTGTACCGTTTTGGATGCCAGTAATAGTATCATATAGTTTCTTTGATAATTCTCCTGTTTCGCCATTGTTAATAATAGATTTTTCATTATTATAGAAAAGCTCGCCAACTGGTGAAATAACTGCTGCTGTTCCTGTTCCAAATACTTCTTCAAGCACGCCATCGTTATAAGCTTGTTGAACTTCGTGAATAGAAATTTTCCGTTCAGTTACAGGAACATTCCAGTATTTTAAGAGTTCAATAATAGATTTACGAGTGATTCCATCTAAAATACTACCGTTTAATGCTGGTGTGACAACTTCTCCATTGATTTTAAAGAAGATGTTCATACTGCCAACTTCTTCGATATATTGTTTCTCTCTGCCATCAAGCCATAATACTTGTGAATAGCCATGTTCACTTGCAATTTCTGATGCTAATAAACTTGCAGCATAGTTCCCTGCTGTTTTTGCATCACCTGTTCCACCTGCAACTGCACGAACATATTTATTTTCTACAGCAATTTTTACAGGATTGATACCTTCTTTATAATAAGAACCAACTGGGGATAATATAATCATAAACTTATAGTTTTTAGCCGGATTAACGCCAAGATGTGCTTCCGTAGCAATCATGAACGGTCTGATATATAACGAAGTACCCGGAAGATTTGGCACCCAGTCTCTATCGATTTCTATTAGCTTCTTCAAAGCATGAATGGCAAATTCTTCGTCAAACTGCGGCATGACTAAACGCTGGTTAGACTTATTGAATCTTTTCATGTTTTGATCCGGTCTGAATAATAAAATTTCTTCGTCCTTTGTACGATAGGCTTTTAATCCTTCAAATACCGATTGACCATAATGAAAAATAGTAGCTGCAGGATCTAAAGGAATCGATTGATAAGGTACGATTCGAGGATCATGCCAACCCTTTCCTTCCGTGTAATCCCACATAAACATATGATCAGTGAAGCTAGTTCCAAACACCAACTGATCGAATGGAGGAATTTCCTTCTTCTTGGTTGTAAGGGTGATATCAATTGTAAAATCTGTCGTCATGTTAATCCCAGCTTTCATTTAATTTAAATCTTTTAAGTTTTTATTAATCGAAATCTTATATTATTCTGATAATAATATCAACTATTTTATCACAATATTGCTAAAAAAAGTGTATTAAAGTATAGCAATCTTTTTTATTTTTGTTTCCATTTAAAGTTAATTACTAAAATGATAAAAATCAATGTTGGTTTAGCAACAAAAAAACTAGCCCCCGAAGAAGAAAACGACCTTCCCGTGGGCTAGACTATCAGTGCTTGGAATAATACCCTTTAACCATTTCTCCCATTACCCAGTTTGTTCGAGCTCCTGATTCGCCAGTACTTGGGCAGATACCGCCCTTTCCGGTCAATTCGGCTACAATGGTTTCCACTAGTGGTTGGTGTACATGCTCGGGACGTTTAAAGCTCCACTCTTCGGTTCCATTGTTTGTTGTTAACACAACAGGCTCATTTCCAAAAGTAGAGAAGGTAATTTTTCCTTTGCTACCCACAATCTCATTCACGTCTTCATTTTGAAATGCCGTAAAACACCAATTGCCAACACCATGTATGCCAGATTCAAAAACATAGGTACCCGTTACAATATCTTCTGCTGTATATAGGCCACCATGATTGGAAGCAAAACCATGAACCTCTATAATGGGTCCAACCAAGTAATCGATTATATCAAGAGTATGGCTTGCCAAATCAAAGAACAGCCCACCTCCTGATAACTCTGGTTGAACTCGCCATGGGAGATTGTTCGGATCTTCTGATGCTTTACGATATTGTGTTGTTGACACAAAGCGAATATCCCCCACTGCACCGTTATTCAGTAGATCTTTGATTTTCAAAAACCGCTCTTGCGCTCTACGATAATAAGCGACATACAAAGGAACATTTGCTTCTTTACATGCCTCAATCATTTCTAGGCATTCTGTGTATGTACGAGCCATTGGTTTTTCAACATATACTGGCTTTCCAACCTGAGCTGCTTTCAATGTATACTCTTTATGGGATCCTGGCGGAGTTGCAATATAGATTACATCCACCTCCGGATCATGGATAAGCTCATCCGCATTATCATACCATTTCGATACATTATGCCTTTTTGCATAATCTTTTGCTAACTCACCTGTTCTTCTCATTACGGCAACCAATTCGGAATTCGTAATTTTTTGAAATGCTGGACCACTCTTTATTTCCGTCACATTCCCACAACCAATAATTCCCCACCGAACCTTGTTATATGCCATATTTTCACTCCCTCTGTCAATTATCTCCATCATAAAGTATACCCCAAAAAGTTTTCCATTCACAAAATAGTTCTCAATTGTGGCTAGAAGACGACTTTTAAAATGTTAACGGATAGATTGTGTATAGGGTTCATGTAATGGCCGTTTTTCACTATTTGAAAGAACTATCATCATTTTCCTTCTGGAAATTTTTGTGTACCCTTATCTGAATTATTTGATATTATAAATTTATTAAACAAGGAGGGGTATAAAGTGGTTTTAGATTTGATGAATGTTACACTACGGCGTGATGATGCACTCATCCTACAAAATATTAATTGGCAGATAAAACAAGGCGAGCACTGGGTGCTTTATGGATTAAATGGTTCTGGTAAGACTGCATTATTGGATTTAATTAACGCCTATAATTTCCCTACTAGCGGAAATGCTACTGTACTTGGGTTTAAGTTCGGCAAGGTTTACTTAGGTGAGGAGCTCCGGAAAAAAATTGGCTTTGTGTCTGCATCCTTACAAGAAAAGTTCTACCCCACAGACAACGCGTTTGAGGTTGTTTTAAGTGGAGCTTTTGCATCCATTGGCCTGTATGAGACCCCTACTGACGACATGAGAGAAAAGGCAAAGGGTCTTCTTGAGGAACTTGGATGTCTTGCCTATGCAAACCGTGACTATTCGACCCTGTCCCAAGGTGAAAAACAACGAGTATTAATTGCCCGTGCTTTAATGGCAAATCCATCAATCCTTATTTTGGACGAACCAACAAACGGGTTAGATTTTATCGCTAGAGAGCAATTATTAGATTCAATTGAAAGACTTGCCATCAAAGAAGACGCACCAACGATTATTTATGTTACCCACCATGTAGAAGAAATTCTTCCTGTGTTTACGAAAACTTTGCTTTTAAAGAGCGGAGAAGTATTTGCCTCAGGGCAAACAGATCAGATCATTACTAGTGAAATTCTATCAGACTATTTCAATCTTCCGGTTCAGGTTAAATGGGAAAATTCCCGTCCTTACCTAGTAAAAGGAAAATAAAAACGGCCAGCCCCAAATCTAATAAAGGGCTGGCTTTCATTTTATTCCTTAGGCATCAATTCTAAGTCATTGGAAAGTGGTGAAAACCTGGCATTAAAGAATCGTAACGTAGGAGGTTCATAATCTATTCGTAAACCACTTATCTGATGTCTCTTTTCAAAGAGTCCAATCACAGAATCAGCGACAACATCCATATGATTATTCGTATAAACCCTTCTTGGTATTGTTAAACGAACGAGTTCTAGCTTCGGTTTGTTATGTTCACCCGTTTCTTTATTTCGACCAGCTGAGACTATCCCTCTTTCCATCGCCCTAACACCTGAATCTAAATAAAGCGCCGCTGCCAATGCTTGTGCAGGAAATTCTTCTTGGTTTAAATGAGATAAAAACTTTCTTGCATCCAAATAAACAGCATGACCCCCAATTGGTTGAACAACAGGTATTCCTGCTTCAATTAACTGCTGTCCAAGATAACGGACTTGTTGAATCCGGTGATGGATATAATGATCATCGACAGATTCATAGATTCCTTGTGCCATCGCTTCCATATCACGTCCTGCCATGCCGCCATAAGATGGCATCCCCTCATAAACCACCACCAATTCACGTGACCTGGCATATAAATCCTCATCATTCATTGCTAAAAAGCCGCCAATATTCACTAAACAATCTTTTTTACCACTCATCGTACAACCATCTGAATACGAAAACATCTCTTTTAAAATATCCTTAATCCGATGATTTTCATATCCCGCTTCTCTTTCCTTTATAAAATAGGCATTCTCTACGCACCGTGTAGCATCAAACATCACATCAATTCCATAACTTTTACACAAGTTATAAACCTCTCTCATATTCTCCATGCTAACCGGCTGGCCACCCGCCATATTCACGGTTACTGCCACGCAAACATAAGGAATCCGTTTTGCCCCAACCTCTTGAATGAGCGACTTTAATTTAGAAAGATCCACATTCCCTTTAAAAGGATGCTCTGTCGTTGAATCATGTGCTGCATCAATGATGATATCAACAAATCTTGCCCCATTTAGCTCCTGATGGGCACGTGTTGTAGTAAAATACATATTCCCGGGTACTACGTCACCTTGTTTTATTTTTAGTTGAGATAAAATGTTTTCTGCACCACGTCCCTGGTGAGTCGGCAACACATACTTATATCCATAAATCTCTCTAACTGCCTGCTCAAGCTTCTTCCAGCTTTTACTTCCAGCATAAGCCTCGTCACCAACCATTAAAGCTCCCCACTGCCTGTCACTCATTGCACTTGTCCCGCTGTCTGTTAGAAGGTCAATATAGACATCCTGAGAATCAATCAAAAACGTATTATAACCCGCCCTTTTAAGCGCCTCATTTCGTTCCTCATAGGTTAGCATTGCTAATGGTTCTATTGCTTTAATTTTATATGGTTCCGCCGTTCTTCTTTTCACCTGAACCCCTCCATTATTTTGAAAGATCAAACGCGCCTTGGCGTATTTGCACCCGATTTTTAGGCCCACAGGAAGTGGGTCATAAAGACGTTGCCACAGGACGTGGCGTATTTAGTCTTTGATCTTACTGCTCGAAAAGTTTCCTTTGAAAAATCGTGGCATCCGCCGGAGGCTTTAACTTTAATCAGTCGGGGTTTGGACCCCACTGATTAAAGTTAAATCTATCTATAATGTAGAATATTTTATGCTTCATTCTCAAGAATTCCCATTGCACGATAAACGCTTTAAACCAATAAAAAAACGCCTTCCCAAGTTAGAGGATAGGCGCCTTACCTTATTATTGTAATATGGTTTTAAAACAATCTGTTTCATTTTGCAATACTCATTTCAAACAAACGTTTGATTAGCACCCTAAGCTATGCAGATCAAGGTATTTGAATTTCAATCAAACGTTTGTTTACACGAGATTCTGCCATGTAAAAAAGGACTGTTATATATAGAGAAACAATAATTTTATTATTCTAATTTATTTCTTTTCCAGCGCGAGTCTGCGGATGACCACCTCATGCTGCGGATATTCCCTCAATAATTCCTCTTGTGAAAATAATTCAAAATCCTCGAAATCAAATCCCGGAGAAACCATGCAGCCAACAAGTGAGAATGTATTTTCTTCGTTCACTGAAGACGCAAAAATCGAGTTTTTGGGTACAAGAACTTGTGGAACCTCTCCCTTGTCAAGCTTTAGACCAAGGTTTACCTCCTTGTATTCTCCTTGTTCATCAATAATATGTACGGTTAAGGAACTCCCCCCATGGTAATACCAAAGCTCATCTGATTGCAATCTATGTAAATGAGAAATTTCTTCAGACCTCAGTAGAAAATAAATACTTGTATATAGTTTTCTTTGTTTTTCCTGCTCAGTATGAATCGTCATATCTGAAGCATAGATTTGTTTATAAAACCCTCCCTCTGGATGTGGCTCTAGCCCAAGATGTGATATGTAGAATTGTGCATCATTTGTGTTCAATTTCATAACCCCTTTCACGAATACTGTAATAAAAAAACCACGATAAATGCTTGAATACTTGAAGGTACCTAAAATCTAAATCTCTACCTGTGTGCCTACTCCAATTGTTATTGCTTTATTATAGACAGCAGCTGCTACCGCAAGATCAAAATAAGCAATTCCCACTGACTTGAAAAACGTTATCTCTTCCTTATTTTCTCGTCCAGAGACAGCACCCGAGACAAGGTCTCCTAATTCTCCATGTAAATCCGAGAAACTCCATAGCCCTTTTTTCGCTGGAATAATCAAATCACCCGCCTCGTCTTTTACCCCTTCAATCGTATCCACAACGATTTTTGAGCATTTTAGAATCGTTTCTGCATCGACCTCTTGCATATGCGGAAGATAAGAGCCAACTCCGTTGATATGTGTCCCCTGCTTTAATGCTCTCCCTGAAAAAACAGGTGTAACGGATCGTGTTGCACAGATAACAATATCTGATTTGGAAACAGCTTCATCTGGATGATCCATGACTGTAATTGAACCTTTGAATCCCGGGCAGAGTTCTAAAATTCTTTTTTCAAAAAGGAAAGCCTTTTCCTTTGTACGATTATATAACATGATTTCCATTATTTCACGTACCTCTAGAACCGCTTGTAACTGCTCCTCTGCCATGGCACCCGTTCCAATTACAGCAACAGTTGACGCTTCTTTTTTCGCTAGATGCTTTGTTGCAATTCCACTTACTGCACCGGTCCGCAAACGAGTTAAATAAGAAGCATTGATACATGCAAGGTGTTCTCCATTATCTGTATCACTTAGTAAAATAATACCCTGTGTCGTTTTCTTGCCCACGGAAGGATTGTGCGGAAAAATAGTCACGACCTTGACAGCGGATTTTCCAACCGGTTCAATTGAGCTTGGCATGTATAAAGCAGATGCTTCTTTTTCTGGGAAGTCCAGAACCGTACGGTGTGGATTCTTTACCTTACCATCATTATTGTGTATAAGTGCCTCTTCTAAGTCCTGAATTGCATCTGCCATTGAATATATGGAACGAATTTGAGATTCTGATAAAACGAGCACGGTATCCCTTCTTTCTATTTTATCTTATAAACATCATATCACTAAAAGGAAAAAGGAACCGCCACTTGCGATCCCTTCACACTTACACGATCTCATCATAATCTAAGTCCTCATTCTTACGATCACGTACGGTGGCAACTGCAATAAGTGATATAGCAGCGGTAAGAATGATATATAATGCAACTGGTATATAGGAATCATTAAAGGCTGCTAATAATGCCGTTGCAACAAGTGGAGCCGTGCCACCAGCAACCGCAGCTCCGATTTGATACCCCAATGTAATCCCCGTGTAGCGAACATTTGATTTAAATATCTCCGAAAACATGGTTCCAAGCACAGCTGTAATTGGAGCCCAGATAATTCCTAATCCCAAAATAGTTGCAACGATTAATAGTGCAACAGAGCCTTGATGTAGTAACCAAAAGTAAGGAAAAGCATATATCATCATCAAAATGGTTCCACCGACATAGAGCTTTTTCCGACCAAATTTATCAGAAAGACTCCCCATAATAGGAATAAGAAGAGTTGTTACGATTGTTGCAATGGTAACCGCATTTAAGGTTGCCGTTCGCGAGAAACCAAGCTGTGTTGTTGCATAAGAGACGATAAATGTACCAAAAATATAGAATGGTGCTGTTTCAACAACCTTTGCACCAACTGCGATTAAAACCTCTTTCCAGTGCGTACGCATTGTTTCGATAAATGGGATTTTAGCTACCTCGCCCTTCTCTTGTACCTTTTTGAAAGAAGGCGTTTCCTCTATACCTTTACGGATCCATAAACCGAAAATGACCAAAAATGCACTTAGAATAAACGGAACACGCCATCCCCACGACATGAATGCAGCCTCTGGAAGTAATGTCATTAGAGATAATGCTAACGTTCCAAGTAGGAGCCCTACCGTAACACCCATTTGTGGGATACTTCCGAAGAATCCACGCTTTTCTTTTGGCGCATATTCAACCGCTAATAAAAGTGCTCCACCCCACTCACCACCTAGTCCAATCCCTTGAACAAGTCGCAGGATTATGAGTAAAATCGGTGCGATTACCCCGATTTGTTCATAAGTAGGAAGGAAACCCATAAGAACAGTCGCTCCACCCATAAGTGATAGAGTTAAAACGAGTGTTTTTTTTCTCCCAATTTTATCGCCAATATGACTAAAAATCACTCCACCAAGTGGTCGAATGAAAAAGGATAAAGCAAATGAAGCATATGCTAACATTAACCCGACCGTTGGATCGTCACTATGAAAGAATGCTGTATTAAAAACAAGTGCTGCAACAGTACCGTATAAAAAGTAATCGAACCATTCTATAGAACTTCCTACAAGGCTTGCAACAAGTACCTTCTTCTCCACCTTCGTCTGCATCGTGTATCCCCCTTTTTCCTAAGGTAAAAAAAGATTAAATATACCAATACTGTATATATTTCAAATCAAGGACAACTATTCACTTTTTACAGATATTAGGAGCTAAGTCCTATTTTCCGCGATTTACCAAATAGTCCGTGATACATACAAAACCAACGAATGCAAAAACTACGATGGAAAGCATTTGAAAGGAGAGATCAATATGGGTCGTGGAAAAAGCTTTAACCACAAAGAAAAAGGCCATCCTGGCAACTTTCCAAAGAACAGCATAACTGAAGAAAAAGACCATAGTCGACAATTTGAACAAATGGAAGGTATTGTCTCTCATGAAGCTTTTAAGAACCGAGAGAAAGAAGACGAAATGCCTTAATACGAAAGCACCTTAAAAAAAAGAACCCCCAAGATTGAACCAAGGGGGTTCTTTATATATAAGACAAGAGTAAAGCAGGTAATCCAAATGAATAAAAACAAGCTAAACTTTTCAAGAAGGATTGTACGAGAGCCCTTTCAGGACATTACACTTATCAAAGAAGTTTGGGGCGAATTTTTGGGGATTACAAGTGATATCGGGCAGCTAAGAAAAGTATTAATGCATCGTCCTGGTAATGAAGTTTTAAAACTTCATCAAAATCAGAAGGAAATTGAAGCTGGTCCATTATTAGGAAAGTATATAAAGGGCACACAACCTGAAGATCTCGAAGCCAATTTAAAACCTAAATTACAGATCTTGCAAGATCAACATGACCAATTGGTAAAAGCTTTGAGGCTTGAAGGAATAGAGGTTGTCTTTCTTGACCGAACTAAGCATGAAGAATTACCGGAAAGAACCTTTACTAGAGACTTAGGAATGATTATTCCGAGTGGTGTCATTTTGTCGAGGCTTGCCCTTTATATTCGATATGGTGAAACTCGTTTGGCCGAACAAACCTTTAGCAAATTAGGGATGCCAATTCTAGGCCGTATTCAAGGACATGGTTTTGTCGAAGGTGGAAGTTTTACCATGCTTAACAAAAACACAGCCATTATCGGTCGCTCGGAACGCGTAAATTCTCTTGGTATTGAACAATTAAATTACATTCTTTCTCTACAGGATATTGATTTAATAACAGTTGATTTACCATCTACCATCATTCATCTCGATGAAGCATTTCTTCTTATCGATCATAATAAAGCACTTATTAATAAAGCTCTACTTCCTTATTGGTTTATAGATGAACTTCATAAAAGGAAGATTGGATTATTTCATGTTCATCCGGAAGATCCCCCTTTAACGATTAATGTCTTACCGATTTCTCCTGGAAGGCTCATTTTCCCCTCTTCTGGAGTAAAAACAATGGAATTACTCAAAGCAAATGGTATTGATATTATCCCTGTAGACATCTCCGAGTTCTATAAGTTAGGGGGAGGAATACACTGTTTAACACTTCCGCTTATACGTGAACCTATAAACCAATAAAAAAGGGATCAAGCGTAAAAGACTTGATCCTTTTTTCGAATATGTGATTATCCTAGAACCATCGCAATGCGTTCGATTGCCCAATCTAACTCTTCTTTTGTTACGATTAAAGGTGGAGCGAATCGAATAACCGTGTCATGGGTTTCTTTACAGAGGAGCCCTTCCTGCTTTAAAGACTCACAATACGGGCGGGCAGCCTCTGTTAATTCAACTCCGATAAACAAGCCACGCCCTCTCACTTCTTTAATAATTGGATTTTTTATCTCTTTTAATTGATTCAAGAAATAATCACCAAGTTCAAGAGAACGTTGTGCTAAATTTTCCTCAATTAAGACGTTCAATGAAGCAATGGAGACAGCACAAGCCATTGGGTTTCCTCCAAATGTAGAACCGTGAGAACCTGGGTTAAATACACCTAATATGTTTTTATTGGCAACGACACAGGATATTGGAAATACCCCGCCTCCTAATGCTTTACCTAAAATATACATATCAGGCTCTACATCATCCCATTCACATGCAAACATTTTTCCAGAACGACAAAGCCCCGCTTGTATTTCATCCGCAATAAACAGGACATTGTTTTGTTTACATGTTTCAAAAGCTTTCTTAAGAAAACCTTCTGGTGGAATAATAATTCCAGCCTCTCCTTGAATGGGTTCAAAGAGAAATGCTGCTGTATTTTCAGTTATCGCATTTTCTAGTGCTTCAATGTCCCCATAAGGAACTAGTTTAATTCCCGGTAGCATTGGACCGAATCCACGTTTATATTCTTCTTCCGAAGATAATGAAACGGCCGTCATCGTCCGTCCATGGAAGTTTCCAATACACGCGATGATTTCAGCTTGATTTTCCTTTACACCCTTAACATCATATGCCCATCTACGTGCCGCTTTAATAGCTGTTTCAACAGCTTCCGCCCCTGTGTTCATTGGTAGTGCCATGTCCTTATTTGTCATTTTACAAATTAATTCATACCATGGGCCAAGCTGGTCATTATGAAATGCTCGCGATGTTAGTGTAACGCGATCAGCCTGATCCTTTAAAGCTTGAATGATTCTGGGATGACGGTGACCTTGATTAACTGCAGAATATGCGCTTAACATATCCATATATTTATTTCCTTCGGGATCCTCCACCCATACGCCTTCTGCTTTTGAAATTACAATTGGTAGTGGATGATAGTTATTTGCACCAAACTTTTCCGTTTGGTCAATGATTGTTTTTGAGTCCGCTTTAATTTGAGCCATCTATTTAACCTCCAGTAGCTATTGTTGTAGTGAGAATTTCTTCTTGTCTACTATTTTGTGCAAGAATCATGCCAACTTCTCATGTTGGTGCATTTTAAATGATTTCTTTTAAAAAAGTGCATTACGCTCAGGTAATTCATACGAATGACCATCTTTAGAAATAAGACATTTTTTTATCTCCATAAATTAATGCAAATTTTCTTTGCACCTACTATATTTTTTTGCGCAAAAATATTTTTCATTTCCCAAAGTTAATGCAAATATAATTTGCCCCTTTGTTTTTTTCTCATATAATAAGAAGTAAGGAAAAGGGTGGGGATATCATGAAACAAGTTGAGATATTAAAAACCAAAGCAACTGAGCAATTAGTTAATGAAGTGGATGTTGGTATACATGTCGTTGACTCTCAAGGCACAACGATTATTTACAATCAAAAAATGGCTCAGATTGAAGGGATGAACCAAGATGATGTTCTAAACAAAAAGCTGGTTGATGTATTTTCGTTTCACAAAAATGAGGATAGTACGTTGCTTCAAGTACTTAAGACGGGTAATTCCATAAATAATGCTAAACAGACCTATTACAACAACCGTGGTCAGGAAATCACCACCATCAATAACACAATCCCAATTATGGATGGCAAACAACGTATTGGAGCGATGGAAATTGCCCGTGATGTTACAAAAGTTGAGAAGTTACTACGTGAAAATATGAACCGGAAAAGTGATACTCATTATACATTTGATAGCATCATAGGGAAAAGTTCTGCAATATTGGAGGTAATTGAGTCAAGTAAACGTGCTACTAGGACAAGTTCCTCCATTCTCATCATAGGGGATACTGGTACAGGAAAAGAGCTATTTGCTCAAAGTATTCACAATGGAAGTACCAGGTCATCCGCTCCTTTTATATCTCAGAATTGCGCTGCTTTACCGGACAATCTGATTGAGGGTCTCCTTTTCGGTACAAAAAAAGGAGCTTTTACAGGTGCCATTGACCGCCCAGGTTTATTTGAACAAGCAGAAGGAGGCACTTTGCTATTAGATGAGATTAATTCATTGAATCCTGCCCTACAAGCAAAGCTTCTACGAGTTATTCAAGAAAAAATAGTACGAAGAGTGGGTGACACGAAGGATAAAAAAGTGAATGTGCGGATCCTAGCTACAATGAATGAGGACCCCATTGATGCCATTTCCGAGGGTAGACTTCGAAAAGATTTATATTACAGATTAGGTGTCGTAACCCTTTTTATTCCTCCATTACGAAATCGGAAGGAAGACATTAAAGAACTCGCTTTTACTTTTATGGAAAAATATAATCATCTGTTTGGTCTGCAAGTAACAAACATAGCAGATGAGGTATTACAGACATTGATTCAATATGACTGGCCTGGGAATGTTCGGGAGCTAGAGCATATTATAGAGGGAGCTTTAAATATCATTACCTATGAGGATACGATTACTTATAACCATCTCCCCATGCATTTTCGTAAAAAAACACATATTAAACCTGTATCTACAAAAAAGGCACCACAACCCTCTTTAATCACAGAGGTTCAGCCGTTAGACAGTTACATGGAGGAAGCAGAAACCTTATACCTAAAACAGGTACTTGAACATTATCATTTTAATATCACAAAGACTGCTGAAGCACTTCGCAAGAGTCGCCAAAACCTCCAATATCGATTAAAAAAATACGGAATTAATAAGCCTAGGTGAGATATTCCTGGCTTGACATTCTTTTTAAAATTACACACTTATTCGATATCTAAAATCTTACAAATATCATCAAATCCCCCCTTTTCGCACAAATATTGCTCGGGAAATGAGTAGAAATAAGTCGAAAATATAGTATGTTATCGGTTCTGGGGAAGGTGAAACTTTAGTAATTGACGAATGATTATTAGTTAAAGGCTGGTGATTCTAGTGAAACAATATGTCTGGTATGCAAGTTATGGCTCAAATATTAATAAGAAACGCTTTCTTTGTTACATAAAAGGTGGCAGACCCAATGGTTCTACTGAAACGGAGGTTGGCTGTAAAGATCCCTCATCTCCGATTGATGAAGGAATCTTTACCATCCCCTACCCATTGTATTTTGCGAAGGAAGCTAGGAGATGGGATTCAAAGGGTGTTGCTTTTATTGATGGTTCCCCGAATGAAAGAACAGCTACCTATAGCAAGAAATATTTAATTACATCTGAGCAGTTTATTGATGTGTTAAAACAAGAGAACAGTGGAATGAAGATTGATATTGACTTGCAGGAAGTGAGAGAATCAGGTTCAATGGTTTTCCGTGAAAAGGCGTGGTATGGGAGAATTCTATATCTTGGAGATGATGATGGTTATCCAATTTTTACGTTTACCGCCCCTTGGGATATAGATACTGTTGCTTTCAATAAACCTTCCTCTGAATATTTGGATACGATTATTTCAGGCCTTAGAGAGTATTATTCGAAAGAGGAAATCATACAGTATCTAGAAAACAAACCTGGTATAAAGAACAATTACTCAACCCAGGAGCTTGAAAGATTTCTTTAGGTAACAGGATGCAGTTTTGCTTCAAACAAATGTTTGTTTGAAAAACGAGTACCCATTATTATGGATACTCGTTTTGTTTATTTCAATGAATTTTCGATAGCTTTTTCAAATACAGAAATGATATCTTCGGAATGTTCGATCCCCACCGAGATTCGCACAAGTTCGTTCGTAATTCCTAATGATTCCTGTGCCTCTGCCGGTAAAGCACGATGGGAAGTCTTTAGAGGGTGAGATACAGTTGTCTCTACTCCAGCTAATGTTGGAACTAGCTTAACCCAGCCTATCGATTTGAAAAATTGATTCACATCAACAGTTTTTGCAAGTTCGATTGACACCATTGCTCCATATCCTGTAGTTTCTGCCTCAAACGGATAGTACACTCTTGCAATGTTAGGATTGTTACGCAAAGCTTCCGCAAGTTTTCGAGCATTTGAAGACTGTACTTGCATGCGAACGGCCAATGTTTTTAAGCCACGAGTTGTTAGCCAAGCTTCAAAAGGACTTACATTCGCACCTAGATTAACAACCTTTGCACGCGCTTTTGAAACCAAGTCCTCTCTTCCCACAACAACCCCTGCAGTTACATCACTATGTCCACCAATATACTTTGTCGCACTGTGAACAACTACCTCCACCCCAAGCTCATATGGGTTGCAATGATATGGTGTCGCGAATGTGTTATCTACAACAGTGACTAAGTTGTTTCGTTTTGCAAGTTCGACCACAGCCGGTAGATTTTCGACTCGTAAAAGTGGATTTGTGATTGATTCAGTATAAAGCAGTTTTGTATTCGGTTGGATGGCCCTTTCTACTTGTTCAAGGTCTGCAAAGGAAACAAAAGTTGTTTCCACGCCTAGATTACGCAACTCTTCATGTAGAAGATGAAAGCTCCCCCCATATACGTCCTCTGCTGCGACAATGTGATCTCCACTTTTTGCAACAGATAGGATTCCAGCTAAAATTGCAGATAGTCCAGAAGATGTCGCGATACCTGCTGGTGCTCCTTCAATTGCTGCTACCATTTGGCCAAGCTCGTCCGTATTAGGATTTCCAGTTCGCGAATATAAGTAATTTCCTTCTCCTTGGTAATAACCCTCTAAATCTTCAAGGTTATCAAAGGTAAAAGCCGATGTTTGGTAAATTGGTGTTACCTTGCTTCGAATAGGTAATTTCGCTTTTTCTATACTATGTATTAATTTTGTCTCAAACCGTTTTACCATTTTCCTCACCCTTTTTAGTATTTATTGCTATTATTCTGAACCTTATTTTAATGCATGTCAATCAGAATACTATAAAAAAGAAGCTGCACCTGCAGCTTCTCTCACCTACTCTTTATAGATAGATTGGTCTGTATAATTGTTATAAACCAAATAAATAACAATACAAATTGCGGTTGTTATAAAACCCCATCCCAGTGTGATTTGATCGATTACAAGGTAATTATTACATAGTTGCATATTTGTATTTATATATAACACGCCCATACCCAAATATTTCACTGTAAAAAAGATAAAGACGAGATTTTTTGCACGTTCACTTAGTTTCTTCCAGCTATCTCGTAAAGGAACACCCGCTAAAAAAGATAAACTAAGAAATTTAAATACTTCCATGCTTGTAATCGTTAGTGTCTCATCCATTGTTTTTGGAATTGTCCAATACACCATGATTACAGTGAATAATAAAATACCTGGTATTCCGTTTTGATTCCATTTCTCAAAAAACTGTGGAAACTTTTGTTGAAACAGTTTACCCATAAAAAATCCAGCAATTACGATTGAAGGCATTTGCATGTGCATATGGATGATCATAATTGACTCCAGTAAATCAGCAACAGGAGGAAGCGCTAATACGAATAACAGCCCTAGTCCAATTAAAAATTGTTTCATAGCCTTATTCCTCCTTTTGACTTTCTAAAATACTAGTAACCTTGGCAGTGGCTTGATCAATTTCCTGATAATCCATTACTTCGATCAGTAAACCATTTGGATCAACTAAATAAAAGGCTGAGTTATGTGCAAAGTTACCTTTTCCATCGGGGATTACGATTACACCAAATGTATCGAGTAGGGTTTGTAATTCCGTTTCGTTTGGTATCCTTGCCATTCTCCATGTTTCTCCGTCAGATCCAAAGAAGGTGCGATATTTACTTAAAGTTGCTGGATCGTCCCTTGTGGGATCAAAGCTTATACTTAAAAAGACGATATCTTTCCCGATGTATTCTTGAGGAATCTGCTCATATACCTGCGCCATATTCATTTCTAATTGTGGACAAACAGTTGTGCAGGCTGTGTAGAGAAAAGTGATGAACACATATTTATCTTCAAACTCAGAAATAGGATATGTCCGTCCCTCGCTATCCTCAAATGTTACATCTGGAAATGCTGGCTTATCCTCTAGTAGTTGGTTTACTCTTGCTGTTTCAGCAGTAAACGCCCGTAATCCATCGGTTCCCGTATAGAACAGCACACATCCAAATAATAAGATTACTATACAAGCGAATGTCGTTCGATTTTTTTTGATCACGAAGATCACATCCTATTTCTAGTTTTTCCATCTACTAATATCAGAAAGAGATAGCAGAAGTTTCGCTATCTCTCTCTATTAAGGAACAACTCCTTGATTGTCTAACTACGGCGCCTAGAAACTCGAGAAAATTCTACTCCTCCTGCAGAGGCAAAGAGCGCCTCTTTGTCGGAGTCTTCGACGCACAGGATGTGCTAGTGCTGATGTTGCCACAGGACGTGGCGTTTTTAGTCGGCCAGTTTCCTCGTTTCTGTTCAAGGCGCCTGCGCTTTTCGTTTTGTCTAGCTTCGGCTCGCAGCGACTAGCGAGACTTCCCTCACCCTCCGTACGAAAAGGTCAACATCGGTTCGCTTCGCTCCCCGTGTTTCCTTTATCTCCTTAAAGAACACAGACTAAGTTCGCCACGTCCTGTGGCAACGTCTGCGTGACCCACTTCGTGTGGGCCTCACTCCGTACGTCGCTAAAATGCTCGCCTGCGCTTTTCTAGTTACCAAGTTTTAAATGGTGGTGATCCTGGAGGTGCGTTTACAATCATTTCAGTTAATGGTAATACATAGGCCATTGCAATTACTAGAATCATAAGCACAACCCATAGTCCCCAACGTTCTGTCCAGAATGGAGTTTTTGAAGCTGTTTCTTCTACTTCAGCAATTGGGAATTCTGTTTCGCCTTTTGGTGCAAAGAACATCATATTGAATACTGCATATACTTGGATGATTACCGCTACAAGTAATAGTGTTGCACCGATACCAATTACCATCATAAATGGTTCCCAACCTGCAGCTTGTGCACTACCAAAGTAGTCTGTGAAAGATGTTCTTCTTGGTGAACCAAGAAGTCCAACCCAGTGCATTGTGATCGCCATGATAACCATACCAGTTGTCCAGATGATGGTTTGAACAACACCTAATTTATTCATTCCTTTTGTTAATACACGGCCTGAAATATGTGGGACTAACCAGTAACTAATACCAAAGAATGTCATTACGACTGACATACCTAGTGTTAAGTGGAAGTGTCCAACAACCCACATTGTGTTGTGTATAACTTGGTCAAGTTGGTTCGTTGTTTGTGCAATACCACCAGCACCCGCTGGGATAAAGGCAGCCATTGCGATAAATGGTGATAAGAAGCGAACGTCTCCCCAAGGTAACTTTTTAAACCAACCTAAGGCACCTTTACCTCCTTTTGCTTTTCCAGTACGTTCAAATACTGCAAACATTGCCCATGCTGTCATTAATGATGGGAAACCAATTGCTAAACTCATGAATACGTGTAGGAATTTTACTGATAAATTAATTCCTGGATCAATAATTTGATGGTGGAATCCACCAGTAATGTTCATGATAACTAGGGCAATAACAACTACACGAGTAAGTGTATCACTCCAACGTTTTCCGCCAATGATTTTTGGTATAATGACATACCAAGCAGATACAGCTGTTAAATACCAGATATTAACTGCTGTGTGTCCGAATGCCCAGAAAAGTGTACGAGAGACCATTACGTTAATTGTATCTACCCAGCCAAGTGTCCATGGTAAAATCAAGAATAATACTTCAACTGCGACAAATGCAGTTGCACCAACTAGTAGAATAAATACACCTGTAGCAAAGAAAGAAAGGATTGGTAAATGCTGACCCTTATGATTCTTTCTCCAGTTTGCTACTTGAATAAATGCACCAGCTGCTAAGATCCAAATACCTACTACCACTAATGCTAACCCGATATAGAACACTGGGTGTGCTGCCATTGGTGGATAAAAAGTGTACATGACAGATGCTTCATTCATTAGAACAGGAATGACGACTAATACGATACCAAGGATTTTCGTCCAAAAGCCCACCCATGCCATCCTTCTAACTTTAGGTAATAATCCACCTAAATCATGAGAAAGACCTGCGTAAAAGTAACCAATGGTAACAAATGCTGAAAATACTACTACTAATAATAGGCCATGTGCTGTTAATACTTGATAATAATTAAGCCAACTTGGCAATTCTAGAAGACCTGCACGATTTAATCCTTGGAATAATCCAAAAAGTCCACCTAATAATAATGCGATAAATGCTACTGATAAATAGGATTTCGAAATCTTTGCATCATCTAGATTAACCCCTAAAACTTTGTTTGTCTTTTCTTTAAATGTCAAATCTGAATTTTTTAATATAGTTGCCAATGGTCTCCCCTCCTTTATTTAACCGTAATTGTTGTAGACATTAATTGGTGACCAGAACCACAATATTCATTACATAGAATTAAATACTCACCAGGCTCGTCGAACGTTTGAGTGATTTTTTGAATATGTCCTGGCATTACCATTGCATTTAAGTTTGTACCTGCAACTTGGAATCCGTGAACTACGTCTTTAGATGTCATGATAAAGTGAACCTTTGCACCCGCAGGTACTTCAATTTTTGCTGGTGTAAAACTAAATATTTGTAACGTCATAACTACTTCATATTCATTTTCTCCGATTTGATAAACACCTGGTTTGTCGAATGGAGCTGTTTCATCTACTTTCTGAGGATCGATTGTTTCCATATTACTTGGTGGTCCCATTTCTAATGCAAATGTTTGGTATCCTGTTATAAGCATGAATCCAATGATAAGGCCGAAACTTATGGTAAGCCATATTTTTTCATCACGATGCATCTTCATTTTTTTCCCTCCTAGAATCTAGCCATAAATAGGCCGAATAGTAATAGATACGTAGCAAGAATGACTGCTCCAACAACACCAACTGAAATCCAGGTTCCAACTAATCGTTCCGAATTTCCCCCGTTTGTGTTTTTATTTCTGTTAACTTTTGAAGCTCCCATCCAACTCAACCTCCTTATGTTCTTCTTACTTACATCATAATTAGGAATAGTTCTCAATGTTGTGAACTGAATCACACATCAAGTGTAATTTTTAATACACTCATAAAAAAAAGACGAGAAAAAAGGCTATTTCTCGTCCCCTAACTTTTGATTAAAACTCAATAAAACCGCTCTAATTCGGCTTTTTGTGGACTTTTCCTCCCTTGTACCCTTCGAAGAAATCCGAAAATGACAAATTGGTGAACTAACCCCTGCACAAAAAAGCAGCCTCCGAATTTGGAAGCTGCTTAATCAAGTTGATAAACTAAAAATCTCTCATATGTGTTTTTCTCAAACAATTCAGGAATGATGATTTCTTTCTTCATTTGAAAAGGTGTATTGGTTTCTACAAAATAGGTGTACTCGTTTGATCCATAATAAAGAATAATCTCTATGTGTCGTGGATTCTGCTCGTATGAACGTAGGATATTAGACAATGTATGCTTAAAAACCTGTATAGAAAAAGGATTAAAAAAGTAAAAACGATTATCAAGCGAGTTAATTTTATAATCCTGTGCGGCACAATGGTGAATTTCAATTTCACCTTTTTGGTAACCTGACTTTTTAAAATAGCGTACTCGATTTTCCACCGCTTCATGATAGAGACTTTTGTCAATCTCAATCCCAACAACAGATGCCCCAAAATGGTGATGTATATAAAAAAGAAGCCTACCCTTGCCACATCCAAAATCCACTACCCGGTCGGTTTCCTTCAATTGATAATGCAAAAATAGTGCGTCGAGCCCTTCATATGGCGTCGGTTCATAGCGGTGATAATGTACGGAGGGGCTAAATCCCTTTTGGCCTCCACTTGTTTTTACATGTAAAAGTGCATCGTAATACTTATCATCCATTGGTAGTCTCCTTGCCATGATGTGATTAATATGGTATCCCTCTCAATGCAAATGTTAGCTTTTCTGGATTGCGAATGGAAAAGATATGTTTGATTTGATTTTTCTCTTCTTCAAAGCATACCATATTCTCTTGTTGGTTATCTCGTTTAATCAAGTACAAAAGATCTGAATTTATTTGTGAAATTTTGTTTCACAAAAAACCCCGCTACATTAAATGTAACGAGGTTCGTGGCAAGGCTATCCAAAATATTTTGGTAATGTAACGACGACCATTAATAGGAAGATTATAAAAATATAATTCACTGAATATAGAAAGTTCCAGCGAGCCCATTTCATATCATCCTTAACCGTAAATCCTTTGACACTCAATACAATCCAACCAATATTAAGCACTGTCGAGAGTACGACAAATACTAATCCTAGGTCCCCTAAAAAGAAAGGTATCGGCAACAAACAGATCACCCAGAACAGAAAATGCTTCTTCGTTACCTCAAATCCGCGAACGACTGGGAGCATCGCGACTTTAGCCGCTTTATACTCTTCATACTTTCTCATCGCAATCGCATATGTATGAGGCATTTGAAAAACAAATAAGATCAAGAAGAGCATAATTGGAACGATGTGATCGATAGGTGCAACCGCAGCCCACCCCATTAAAGGAGATACGGCGCCAGAAACACTTCCAATCACAGTATTAATCGTAAATCTGCGCTTTGACCACATCGTGTATAACACAACATATGTGAACCAGCCTATAAATGTAAAAAAGATAGCTTCAAATGTTGTGAAATATAGAAAAATGAATCCTAGAGCAGTACAAATGATTCCTAATACCAGAACAAATTTCAATGAAAAATGCCCTGTTACAGTTGGTCGCTTTTTCGTTCGATCCATGACTGTATCAATGTCAACATCATACCAGTTGTTTATGATGAGTGCCCCCGCCATAACGAGCGTACTTCCGATTATTGTATACAGAAACAATCCCAGATTGTCCTGAAAAGATGCGCCCGTAAAGTAAATGGCTAACCAAAATCCTGAAAACACGGGTAGAACATTGGCTATTAAAACCCCTGCCTTAAAAAGTGATTTAAGATCAGCTATGAGGGATGTTTTTTGTATTTGAATTTCTGATTGCATGGATATCCTCTCTCCTACGGTTCTATTAGAAGAACATTATGCTTCAAATATACTATACCATTTTTATCGCTCTTAGGATAAGAAAACCACTTTTTACCTACTTCTATAGTGAATTCCACCCAACTCCCATATCATTCCGCTCCCTACAGTTAAATAGTAAAACTTTCTCATTGCTTCCCTCAAAAAAGTTTTGTAAAATTAGACCATCGCTTTTTGTTTGTTTCCTAAACAAATTAATAAAAAGTTTTCTGATTTGAAAACGCGCTCAGTTTTCTAAATATTTTTTTCAATAAAAGAACAACACTTACGGAAGCAAATGTAAACGATATTACAGCTAAGAGAGATACAGGAGGAAAGAAAAATGGATTGGTTTGTAGACAATTTACCGATTATCTCGGTAATTCTTGGGGTTGCTTTACTTCTTTTTCTAAATATGAAGCTTAAGCTAAATAGTGTGATTGCCCTTTTACTATCAGCAATCCTTGTTGGTTTATTAAATGGAATGAATCTAACAAGTATTGTTTCAACTATTAAGGCCGGCCTTGGCAGTACACTTGGAAGCCTTGCTTTAATAATTGGTTTGGGTGCTGTATTAGGTAAATTAATGGTTGATTGTGGAGCAGCCCAACGTATTGCTTCTACTCTATTAAATAAGTTTGGTGTTAAAAAGGTAGAATGGGCCCTAATTATTATTGGTATGGTATTTGGAATTTCCGTCTTCTATGAGGTCGCCTTTATTATTCTAGCGCCACTTGTTATTAGTATTGCGATGGAGGCAAAAATTCCATTCTTAAAGCTTGGAATTACAATGGTTGCAGCTACTACTCTATCACATAGTTTATTCCCGCCACAGCCTGGTCCGACTGCATTGGTCGATGCTTATGGCGCAGATATGGGTATGGTTTATATAATTGGTATTGTTGTTTTTATTCCGGCAGTTATCGCGGCTGGAATCATTTTACCAAGAATGATGAAAAATTTAGATCGTCCGATTCCAAAATTAATGGAAAAACCAAAAGAGTTCACTGAAGGAGAAATGCCTAGTTTTGGTTTAAGTCTTTTTGTTCCATTAATCCCAGCAATCATGATTATGACTGCAACTATTCTAAATATGTTTATCGAAGAAGGAAGCTTGTTCCATGAAATTATTAACTTCCTAGGTAGTGCAGAAATTAGTTTACTTGTGGCTGTTTTAATCGGTATTTATGTATTTGGTATACGTACAGGTCGAGACATTAACACTGTAATGGACTCTTTCTCAAGCGCTATCAAAGGAATTGCGATGATAATCTTTATTGTAGGTGCAGGTGGTGCCTTCAAACAAGTCATTCTTGATTCTGGTGTTGGTGACTATATTGCTTCGATGATGGAAAATACTACAATTTCACCGTTGATTATGGCTTGGTTTATTACTGCCTTAATTCGTATTGCTACAGGTACAGGTGTTGTATCAGCGATAACTGCTGCTGGTATTGTAGGTCCTCTAATCGATACATTTGATGTTAGCCCAGTATTAATGGTTCTTGCAACAGCGGCTGGTAGTAACACAATCACACACGTTAACGACGCATCATTCTGGTTATTTAAAGAATATTTCGGTCTAAGCATTAAAGATACCTTTAAGACATGGGGTCTATTACTATTCACAACTTCTATTGTAGGTTTGGGTGTTGTCTTGATCCTTGATATGTTTATGTAATACATTCTGCGAGCCCTAACAATTTCGTTAGGGCTCTTGTTACTATTTACCAATCATATTTTTTAAAAAAAGCGAAACCAAACTCTGCTTTCATCGTATATAAGAGAGAAAGTTGATGAGGAGGTATTGCAAAGCGCAATAGATTGGATAATAAGGTATACTATTATAAATAAAATAACTAACTTATGGAGGTATTTCTATCATATGAAAAAGATATTATCAGCATTAGTAGCACTTACTTTGATTTTTTCCCCGCTTGGGAGCTTTGTTTTCCAAGACCAACCAACGGCTGTAGAAGCAAAGGGATACAAATCAGGTAAAAGAGGATTCAATAGTAATATTGGGAACAAAAATAAATCAAACTTCCAGCAACAACAGAAAAAACAAGACAACAATGTTACGAACAAATCTACTACTCCTACCACTCCAAAAGGTGGATTCATGTCTGGTGGATTAATGAAGGGTCTTATGCTTGGTGGACTTGCAGGATTCCTATTCGGAGGTCTTTTAGGTGGAATGGGTATGCTTGGTTCATTTTTAGGATTAATGATTAACGTTCTTGCGATTTACGTTCTGATCTCCATCATTCGAAAAATCTTCGTCATGATTAAAGATAAAAAGAAAAAAGAGACTGATCCATGGCAGCGCTAATACTTTCTGAACAGGAAATTATAAATGCAGTTTGTGTCTATATCGGCTTAAAAAAGCAAGTAAAGCCTGAAGAGGTTGAAGTGGAGCTGATGTATGACGATGATTACGGATTCTCCGCAGAAGTATACGTGAACGATCGAAAGCAGGTTCTCATTATGGCGAACTTAATTGAAGCAATTCGTTTATGGCTAGGCGAATTTCTTAACCGTGACCCATATGCCGGAATCAAACTTGTGTTGGACGACGAAGAAGGTATTATTGCCCATATCAACTAAGAAAAGCGCAGGGCGCCCCAATTCCAGCTAAAAGCATGCACGTCCTGTGCATAACGCTGGAATCCTTGCCATCCTGGCATGGGCGATCAGCACAAGACGAGCGCTGACAGAAGGTGATTTTTACCTTCAGAAGCGATTGGCTTGTGACCTCGTGCCGATGGTGCCTGGAGCTGGACAACGAGTAAAAAGCTCATCCATTTGGATGAGCTTTTTTATTTCGCTATTACGATGCGTTTTTTTCCACTTTCTTTTGCAGCATATAGCGCTTGGTCGGCTGCCTTTTTTAAAGAATCTACGGTCGTTCCATGGTGTGGATATATCCCGACACCCGTACTGATCGAAACAATGATTTTTTCATTCTCCATGATGATTGGGTTTTCATTGTAATACTCATTTAAAGTTGCGTAAATTTCCTTTACACACGTGTCGCTGCTATTTTTAATCAGAATCATGAACTCATCTCCGGCATAACGATACCCCTCAAACTTTTCATTACATACCGTTTTCATTCCGTATGCTAGTACCTGTAAATATAGGTCACCAGCATCGTGCCCAAAGCGATCATTGACCTGTTTTAAATCATCAGAGTCTATCATCATAACTGTTATTTCATCATTCTCATTTTTGATCAGTTGTGCTAAATCCTCATGGAAGGCACGGTGGTTTTTTAAACCTGTTAATTCATCCGTACGAGACATTGTGTAAATTTTTTCATATAATCTTGCTGTTTCAATCGAGTTGATCACTTGCGCTCCGATCATTTGTAGTAGTTCCTCATGCTCTTTCCGATAAGCAAAATCTTTAAAGCTCTGAGTTGAGATGACACCTTTGACCTGGTCATCAATGACAACGGGTACAAAAAGACAGGAGCTTGTGTCCTCGTCCCCCTCACCCATTTTCGTATCATATTCAATGTTCTGGTTTTGATGTTTGAGGTGGACGATTTCCCTTGTTTTGATGACTTTTGATGTGTAGTTTTCGCCAAAGTCTACGGTACTTGGAGGAGCTGGTTCGCCATTATCCATAATAAAGACTAAATGAATATGTTTGTCACCAGGATTATGCAATGCAATATAAAATGCATCAGTAGGCATAACACGTGAAACCATTTCATAAGACTTTTGGAGAAGGACGGATTCATTTAATGTTTTACTGCAGACTTGTGCGAAATCATGTAGGATTCGGTAATGCTTATTCATCCAATGCATGTTTTCCATTTGTTCGTTTATTTCTTGGAGTTGATTTAAAAGGGTACTGGTAATCTCTTGTTCTTCTTTTTCCTGACATGTTTGATTAAGTAAAGTACGAACCTCGTCAGAAATTAGAGTCTTCTCAGAACCAATCATCTCAATTAGTTCGCTTAATTTTTTTAGCAAGTTAAGATTCTGGATTGTTTTCTCCATGTAATCACTTCCAAATTTTTTTAGAGGATGTTCCAAAATTCGTTTGAAATGTTCCAATTCCAAAAATCTAGTAATATAGTAGCAACATATTGTTAATAATTTGGTATAAAAAAAGACTAATCATATACCGATTAATCTACGTTCTTTCGATACGAGCTGTACTCGGTAACTGGCTGGCATGTCCAAAATGAGGATGTTCCAAAACTCAGGTAAAAATGACACATAGAATTTCTGGGTTGGCTTACTTCTACGTTCCTCACGTATAATTACATACGCTCTGGTACAAAAAAGCTACGCCGCCTTGAACTTCTCGGTCCTTTTTATCTTCCATTTTGAACACTAGTGAACTTTAGCCCCTATAGTTTTGCGTCTTCATCTTTCAATGAATTTGCCCTTACTTTATCCAATTAACTCATTAAAGAAAGAGTATTTTAAATAGTACTATAATTATATTTCTATTTTCCTCTTTGGTCAATGAAATCGTTATAATCTTTTGCTAAAAACGGGAAAATTTTCCTATCCCAAATGCCCTATACACTTCTCTTGTTTCAATAAGAAAATAGTCTTCCCTAGTTTTCTGACTTGACAATTATAATTATTATTGTTTTTTTTGCCGATTCGTGTATAATTATGCCGGATTACGTTATGAATCTTATCTCTATTAATAGAAAGAAGGGGGTTGCTATGAACAGTATACCTATAATCCAATTTAAAAATGTCACAAAGCAGTATGACAATGATCCAGCTGTTCTCGACAATGTTAGCTTTGAAATAGAAAGAGGAAAATTTTATACTCTTCTCGGTCCATCTGGGTGTGGAAAAACCACGATACTTCGGTTAATCGCAGGATTTATTGAACCATCAAGTGGTGAGGTTTATTTTAATGGTAAAAAAGTAAATACGACACCTGCAAATAAACGTCAAGTAAATACAGTGTTTCAGGATTACGCCCTGTTTCCACATCTTAATGTATTTGAAAATATTGCTTTTGGGTTACGTATAAAGAAATTGAAGCAATCTGAAATAGATAAAAAGGTAAAAGAAGCTTTAAGCTTTGTTAATCTTGCAGGCTATGAAAATCGTGAAATTCAAGAAATGTCAGGTGGTCAGAGACAGCGTGTTGCGATTGCACGTGCAATTGTTAATGAACCCGAGATTATCTTATTGGATGAACCATTATCCGCTCTCGATTTGAAGCTTCGTACCGAAATGCAATACGAGCTTCGCGACCTTCAGAAGCGGCTTGGTATTACTTTTATCTTCGTTACCCATGACCAAGAAGAAGCTCTTGCCATGTCTGATGAGATATTTGTACTTAATGAAGGAAAAATTCAACAAAGTGGTACCCCTATTGATATATACGATGAACCAATCAATCGTTTTGTTGCTGATTTTATCGGTGAATCTAATATCGTAAAAGGAAAAATGCATCGAGACTTTCTCGTAGAATTCGTCGGAAAGACATTTGAATGCGTTGACCAAGGTTTTTCAGACAATGAATTAGTCGAAATTGTCATCCGTCCAGAAGATTTAGAAATTACTTCTGTTGAAAAAGGAAAACTACAAGTTGTAGTGGATTCCCAGTTATTTAGAGGAGTACATTATGAAATTTGCGGTTTGGATAAGGATGGAAATGAGTGGCTTGTTCATTCAACTAAGAAGGCTAAAGTTGGCGAAGAAATTGGACTTCATTTTGACCCAGAGGCAATACACGTTATGCGTCTTGGTGAAACAGAAGAAGAATATGATCGTCGTTTAGAGGCATACGTGGACGGGGAAAGCCATGGAAAATAAGGTAACACGTAATCTTGTTTTTATCCCTTATGCATTATGGATTCTCATATTTGTTATCGCTCCAGTTACACTTGTTCTCTATTATTCTTTTTTTGATATAGAGGGAAATTTATCTTTAGTAAACTATAAAACATTCTTCACACCCGTTTACTTAAAAATGACGCTGAGCTCTTTTTGGTATGCGTTTTTAATTACAGCTGTAACTCTATTAGTTGCATATCCGACAGCGTATTTAATTACAAGAACAAAACATAAACATCTGTGGTTATTATTAATCATTGCTCCATCCTGGATTAATTTACTATTAAAAGCCTATGCTTTTATTGGAATTTTCGGAACTTATGGCACAGCGAATGCGATTCTTGAAGTGTTTGGTATTGGCTCTAAACAATTATTATTTACGGATTTTAGCTTTGTGTTTGTATCTGTATATATTTTTATTCCGTTTATGATTTTACCAATCTTCAACTCGTTAAATGAATTAAACCCTAGTCTGCTAGATGCTTCTCGCGACCTTGGGGCATCTAAATGGACTACGTTTCGTCGTGTGATTTTTCCACTTACGATTCAAGGGGTAAAATCTGGCTGTCAGGTTGTATTTATTCCTGCTTTATCATTATTCATGCTGACACGACTAATTGCAGGAAACAAAGTGATTACACTTGGTACTGCTATTGAACAGCAGTTTCTTGTCACTCAGGATTGGGGCATGGGTTCAACAATAGCTGTCTTCCTGATTATTTTTATGGTAGTAATTATGGTCGCAACTGGAAACCGCAAGAAACGAGGTGCTAAAAATGAGAGATAAACTGGCTATTTCTTCTAAGGCGTATCTATTTATTATTTTCTTCATTTTATATGCACCGATTTTCTATCTCGTGTATTACTCATTCAATAGTGGTGGCACGATGAGCAATTTTGAGGGCTTTACCTTGGATTGGTATAAAGAGCTATTCGGGGATACTAGACTGCTAATCATCGTGTTAAATACATTTGTGATTGCCTTGCTTTCTGCTCTTGTATCGACCATTATTGGCGTGCTTGGAGCCATTTGGATTCATTCGATTAAACAAAGACAAACTCAAAATACTTTACTATCGTTAAATAACGTCTTGATTGTAAGTCCTGATGTCATTATCGGTGCTTCCTTTTTAATTTTATTAACAATGGCTGGAATTAAATTAGGATTTTATTCTGTGTTACTTTCACATATTGCCTTCAGTATTCCAATCGTTGTACTTATGGTACTGCCAAAACTAAAAGAGATGAGTCCTTCTTTAATTGATGCAGCGAGAGATCTCGGAGCAAGCCAATGGCAGGTTCTAACAAAGGTGATTATTCCTTACATCACACCAGGAATTTTTGCTGGATTTTTCATGGCCCTTACGTATTCCTTCGATGATTTCGCTGTTACATTTTTCGTAACAGGAAATGGTTTCTCAACGCTATCTGTTGAAATCTATTCTCTTGCACGACGAGGAATCTCGTTAAATATTAATGCATTGTCAACTCTTCTCTTTATCTTTACAATGCTTCTTGTTGTTGGATATTACTTTATTGCACAACGAGGAAACACACGTGGATTGGGGGTTCGGAAATGACGAAGCTCATCCGTGCTTTTATATCAATTGCACTTGTATCTGGTGGGTTACTCTACCTTATCCACCATTTAAATTCATCACAGGGTCTCGCTGGTGGGAACACGTTGACGATTTATAACTGGGGCGACTATATAGACGAAGAACTGATCGATCGTTTTGAAGAAGAAACTGGAATCAAGGTTATTTATGAAACCTTCGACTCTAATGAAGCAATGATGACAAAAATCGAACAAGGTGGAACCACCTACGATATCGCGGTGCCATCTGAATATATGATTGATAAAATGCGCCAAGAGGACTTACTCATCCCTCTTGACCATTCAAAACTACCAAATTTAAAAAACATTGATGAACGGTTCATGGATCTTCCTTTTGATCCGGGGAATCAGTACTCAGTCCCATATTTCTGGGGAACGGTCGGCATTGTCTATAACTCTACCATGCTTGATGGTAAAGAATTTACAAGCTGGAATGATCTCTGGGACCCTTCCCTAAAAAATGAAATCATCTTGGTTGATGGTGCCAGAGAAATCATTGGAATGGGGCTTAACTCTCTTGGTTATTCATTGAATGATACTAATCTTGACCACTTAATTGAAGCAAAGGCAAAACTGATGAAGCTTACCCCAAATGTAAAAGCAATTGTTGGTGACGAGGGTAAAGTACTGATTCAAAATCGCGAGGCTGCGATTGGAATTGTTTGGTCGGGTGATGCCGCTGATATCATGTGGGAAAATGAGGATCTGAACTATGTCGTACCAAGCGAAGGCTCTAACCTCTGGTTTGACAATATGGTCATTCCGAAGACGGCCAAAAATATTGATGGCGCACATCAGTTTATTAATTTTATGCTGGATGCGGAAGTAGCAGCTCAAAACACGGAATACGTCAGCTACTCTACTCCAAACAAAGAAGCACTACAATATATGCCAGAAGATATGGTGTCTGATGAGCGTTTCTACCCATCTCCAGAGCTAACCGAAAAGCTTGAGGTGTATGAAAACCTTGGGAAAAAAAACCTCGCCATCTATAACCAGCTTTTCCTAGAATTTAAGATGGGACAGAACTAACAGAAAAGCGCAAGGTGCCCGAATTCCAGCTGAAGGTAGGTACTCTTGTGCCTACCTCAGAAGCTTAGCCGTCCTGTCGTGGTCGGCAAGTACTGAAAAAAGGCATCTTTTTCCCTCAGAGGGGATTGGCTAGATAAGAGAGCCGAGATGCTCTTTCTTGGAGCTAGCATCGAATACAAGGACTGTATCATAACCGATACGGTCCTTGTGTTCGTTTATTGCGTTTTATCTTTTTTGCTTCTGGGGTAAACAAAGACTATGCGTTCAATATTTCGTTTTTAAATAATGCATAAGTTGAATATCGTTACATTCTTACTCAACTTATGGGCTATTTTTCCCTTTTATTGGATCTTGCGAATGGTTTGGTGCTGCCTATTCTCAAAAAAGCATTCGTATCCCCTATTTGCATATGCTTTTTGGTCATTTTCGTTTAAAAATCATTCGGAAATGGAATTTTATTACAATTTATACCAATCCCAAAGTTACCTTTTCCTTTTATTGGATTTTACGAATGGTTTTGTTTCACCTATTCTCAAAAAACCATACGTATCCCCTATTTGCGTATGCTTTTTGGTCATTTTCGTTTAAAAATCATTCAGAAATGGAATTTTATTACAATCCATGCCGATTCCAAAGTTACCTTTTCCTTTTATTGGATTTTACGAATGGTTTTGTTTCACCTATTCTCAAAAAAGCATTCGTATCCCCTATTTGCGTATGCTTTTTGGTCATTTTCGCTTAAAAATCATACGGAAGTGGAATTTTATTACAATTCATGCCGATTACAAAGTTAATTTTTCCTTTTATTGGATTTCGCGAATGGTTTTGTGTTGTCCATCCTCAAAAACCATACGTATCCCCTATTTGCGTATGCTTTTTGGTCATTTTCGCTTAAAAATCATTCAGAAATGGAATTTTATTACAATCCATGCCGATTCCAAAGTTACCTTTTCCTTTTATTGGATTTTACGAATGGTTTTGTTTCACCTATTCTCAAAAAAGCATTCGTATCCCCTATTTGCGTATGCTTTTTGGTCATTTTCGCTTAAAAAAGATACAGAAATGGAAATGAATTACAATTATCATCGATCCTAATGTCACTTTTTCCTTTTCCTGGATTTTACAAATACTTTTGTCTGCCCTGTCCACAAAAAAGCATTCGTATCCCTTATTTACCAATGCCTTTTGATCCATCTCGCTTAAAAATAATATAGAAGTGAATTTCCACTACTACACTTATATAAAACGGTAATACGTTGATTTTCCTCCCTCAACCATAACAAGATGCTCCTTCAATATTTTCTGCATTCTAAGCCTATTCATATCAAGCCCACACCAATCATTAGCCTCAGAAACGGTCAGTATCCTATTTGGAAAGAGCACCCTATATTCTTCTAGTGATCTCATAATACCTGTATGTAGAGCTTCCTTTGCCCCGCACCTCTCACACATAAGGTATCTTCCATTCAAACTAACCGATAGCGATCCACAATCGACGCAAGAGATTCCCTTTTTCACAGATTGATAGGTATATTCAGGGATAAGCTTATCATTGAATGGAGAATTTTCACTATGAAGTAGGGCTAGTTCTTTTGCCGATCCTATTAATGATCCACTAGTATTCATAGAAGCAGAACCGAACTTCTTTAACAAAGAATTAATTTGAGTAGGTAGGATGATTGGAAGATGTCTATCTGCCTGAAAAAGGGTAAAGTCGGGATTAACAAAAATGATTTTCGCTTCAATGGGAAGATTAATACCTATTGATTGCATGAGTGGTCTAAGCAGGGATTCAGAGCGCTCTAGTTGAGGAATTGGATTCTTTATTTCATACCCAGATGAAAAGTACCATCGATTACCCTCAATATAAAATTCTCCTTCAAAGTTTTTGACATCGAAAAGATAGATTTTGTATGGACATATAAGGAGTGAGTCAATTTGAAAAGTTGTGTTTCGCCATTCAAGGAGGAGGTCATATAGTTGAAGATATGTGGATGCAGGGGATCGGGCTATTAGTTCATCGAAATTGCATTCGCCTTCAAAGCCTTTTTCATCAGCTAGTAACTTTTTTACTTGCCCATCAGTAAACACTATTCGGGGCTTTAAGTAACGCCGTATTTGTAGGTGATTTGGAACCTTTCTTGCTTTAAGTATCATCTTTAGCCTTCCTTTTCTAAATTTTTACAATATAATAGTTTCATAATTCACAAATCTTGTCAATTACCTAAAATTCGATTTAATTAGAACACAAATCCATACACTATAAAAAGGCCTGTATCTAAATTGATACAGGCCCTTTCTTTTCTATCACTAATTTTCTTTACTTACCGCTTTATCCTTCTCTAAGAGTACGATTAACCCAGGTAACAATACTCCCCGGATTAGGAATGTGTCTAACAGAATTCCTACCGCTACAATAAAGCCGAAGACAAATAATAATTGAACCGGCTGTGTCATGAGGACCGCAAAGGTGGCAGCTAAAATGACACCCGCAGATGAAATGACTCCGCCTGTTTTTGCTACTGCTATTTGTACAGCTTCTTTTACTGAATGATTTCTTCTTTCTTCCTGGAATCTTGAGATGAGCATAATATTATAATCAATTCCAAGTGCAACTAAGAAAACAAATGCGTATAATGGAACACGATTCGCTATCGTGTCGATATCAAAGAATAAGTTTGTTAAGAACATACCTAATCCTAATGCCGCTAAAAATGAAACTAAGATTGTACCCATCATATAAATAGGCATTTTAAATGATTTTGTAAGAACAATTAGCATACCAAAAATTAAAATGGTTTCAAGTATAACGATCAAGATAACGTCTCGATTATTTGTTGAGCGATCATCCACTTTAGTTGCGGTTTCTCCTGCAAAGTAGAGTTCTCCATCTACATCCGCATCCTTCAAAATGGTTTCAGAGTTTGAAATCATCTTCTCCATTGCGTTAATCGTTTCTATATCATATGGCCCTTCTTCAAACGTTAAAGAGAAATTTAGAACCCGATTTTCTTCAGCAGTTCCGTTGATTCTAACGTCACTTACAAGATCTTGAGCTAGTAACTCATCGCGTAGCGCATCCTGCTCTTCCTTTGTAACAGCCGCTTTCCCTTCAAACAAGACTGTAGATGGTGCAAGTTCACCTTTTGCAAATTTCTCCTCGATGAGTTCATATCCTTGTCGTGATGGCATATCCTCTGGAAATGACTTCATCGTGTCGAATTCGTAATTTAAGTTAAACATATTGGCTGCAGAAATAACAAGAAAAATCCCTACAATTGCGACATATAATCCTGGCTTTTTAACAACCATTCTTCCGACTTTGCTCCAGATGGAGTTATCTTTTACTTTTGCATCCCCTACTTTTGGTACCTTTGGCCAGAATGATTTTCTACCGAAAAGTGTAAATAGTGCTGGCACGAGTGTGACAGATGCAATCATGATGATTACCATTGTTGTGCCGAAGGTTGGAGCAAAATTACGATAATCTCCAAGGTCTGCGAAGAATAATACTAGCATTGCCGCTAATACTGTCCCGCCTGAGAAAAAGACAGGCATTCCTACCTCTTTCATGGCAGCTCTCATCGCATCATATTTATTTTCATAATTCTTGAGCTCCTCACGGAAACGAGAAAATACAAATAACGAGTAATCAATGACGGCCGCAAATAAAAGAATCGACATAATTGAGATTGTCTGATTACTTAGCTGTAAACCAGCTTTCCCTAGTATACCTAATGATTGCATAGTCACTTCATAGACAAAGACAGCTGCTAATAACGGTATTAGGGCTAACAATGGTGAACGATAAATCACAATTAATAAAATGAGGATTAACCCTACCGTTGATAAAATTAACACTAGATCGGCCCTTGAAAATAAATCCAGTGAATCTGTTGCAATTCCCGCTGGACCAGTTACATACAAAGTTAGATCTGAATTATCTTTAACGACCTTTATAACCTCATCCTTAGAATCGCGGATTTCCGTTGTTTCTAACGATGCATCAAACATGATTGGAAGTATAGCAGTTGATTGGTCCTCTGAAAAGAATCCTGCAGCAGCCTGCGGTGGCAAGGTTGATAAAGGAACTACCTGCTCTACCCCAGGAATTTCAGCATTCTCAATTTGACTAGATACATCTACAAGATCTTGAAATGAGAATTGTTCATCATTATGAAAGACCAAGATTGCTGGAGTCCCATTACTATCCTTGAAATACTCATCCACTTTACTTTGGGCAATTACCGACTGGGCATCCTCAGGAAGTGAGTCAATTCTCGAAACCTCATAATCCTTTGCGTTCGGCGCAAAAACGGCTAATAATATGGTGACAATAAGCCAAGATGCTAATGTAATCCACATTCCTTTTTTTGTGGTGACTTTATCTGTAATGGCTTGTAACATGTTTTTCAATTTTAAACCACCTCTTCTTTCAAAAGTAACACTCATGTCACTTTCTATAAAAAAATTAACACAGTTGTCACGATAATTATCTTTTAAAGTGACACCCGTGTCAATTATAAGTCTTTGAAGATTCCGTGACAAATTATTTCTTTAATCGACTGAACCCACTTATCATGGGGAATGCCAAAATGATTTGGAATCGCGACTGATTGAAAAATATAACCTAAGATGACTGGTTCAGGAATATTTGGATTAAATTGTTGTTCTCTTTTACCCGATTCAATTAAGCCCTCCACATAACGGTACATCTCAATGTGATAGCTTTCAAGTTTTTCCATGTTTTCTTTTACTTTCTCATTTATGTGGACCGGAACACGCTTCCCAATTTCTATAAGTTGATAAAGTTCCGGATTCTTAAACATGAGGTTTAAAAGAAAATCAAATTGACTATGAAAGCCTTCAATTGAGTATATTTCCTTTAGCTCCTGGAGAAATTGCTCCATTTTAAAAAGCATATACTCCGTAATCAATTCTTCCTTGTTTTCAAAATACTTATAGATTGCTCCTCGGGAAACACGCAAATGATCCGCAACCAAACTAAACTGGAACCCTTCATAATGATGTGTTAGGAGTAGTTCCTCAGTTGTCTTATATAATTCCTCAGTTGTAAATTTACGTTCACGAGCCATGTCCTTCACCCCACCCTCATTATAGAACAATATATAAGTAAAGAGAAAGAGTTGACTACGAATTGACACATTAATATCAATATTGGACTAGTACAGCACACTTTTTAACCTGCTCAACAATACGAATTTGATTCAAACAAACGTTTAATTGAATTCGCAAGTTATTGTTACTAAAGGAAAAACCCATTAAACAAACGCTTGTTTGAAAATGGGTTTTCTCGAAAATAGCCGATTAGTACAGATAGTTTTCGTATCCATTATTTACTTGTTTCTCTTCGAACGATTGGAGCAACCTCCGTTGCTAACAATTCAATACCTTTTGCTACATTTTTAAAAGGTTGACCACCTATATCTAACTGGGCAAGAAATCGTTTGTGCCCAAAGAGCTCGTATTGTGTGAGGATTTTTTCAGCGACTTGCTGTGGACTTCCTACGAACAAGGCCGTTTCTGGACTAGCCATATGTTCAAAGTCATTCCTTGACATCCTTGTTCCCATTCCACGCTGACGATTTACATATTCCCAGTAATTGGAGTAATAAGGGTAAAACTCATCCTTTGCTTGCTGAGTTGTTTTAGCTAGATAAGCATGGCCTGTTACACCAACCTTCAGGTCTTGAGGGTTATGTCCAGCTTCTATTCCTGCTTGACGATAGAGATCGACAAGTGTCTTAAATCGCTTTGGATGACCACCTAATATTGCTAGAGCCATCCCCACCCCAAACTTTCCAGCACGAACGGCACTTTCAGGTGTACCTCCAACTCCGATCCATACTGGTAGATTTTCCTGTACTGGTCTAGGAGCGATTTCTGCATTCCTTAATGAAGAACGAAACTTCCCCGACCAAGTGACAGTCTCATTTTGAGTTAATTTTAATAATAAATCCATATGTTCTTCAAACAATTCATCATAATCATTTGTGCTATAACCGAAAAGAGGAAATGATTCAATAAAGGCTCCTCTACCGGCCAGTATTTCTGCACGACCATCCGAGAGTAAATCCAATGTTGCAAAATCCTCAAATAGACGAACGGGATCAAGCGTACTTAATACACTCGTTGTACTCGTTAATCTAATTTGTTCAGTGCCTTGGGCAATTGCAGCCAATATAACTGCTGGAGAAGATGATGCATAGTCTAGACGATGATGCTCTCCTATTCCAAATACATCAAGTCCAGCCTCGTCCGCAAGTTTTGCAGCTTGAATCATTTCTTTTACTCTTTCTTGAGCGGTAATGGTCTTACCGGTAAGGGGGTCTGGCCCAATATCAGCGAGAGTGTAAATGCCAATTTCAAAATCACTTTTCTTTTCTTGATTCATTAAAGGTGTCCTCCCTTCATTAGATAGCTAACTCTATTTGATTTCCAGAAGGGTCAAATGTGATAACCGTATCGTTTTCTTCGATCACATCCGCACCAATCTTTTTCAAATTTTCCACAATCCCGTCACGGGCTTCTTCAGTTGGCAAAATAAGTGTATACGATTCAAGCCCAACACCATTTTTAGGTGGCTTAGGTGCTCCTACGCCATTCCATGTATTAACTCCAATATGATGGTGGTACTTTCCGGACGAAAGGAAAAGTGCCTGTGTACCATAACGATTTACAACATCCAATCCAAGTCCTTTCACATAAAACTCTTCGGTCTTTTGTAACTCAGCTACATGTAAGTGAATATGCCCCATTAGCGTTTCATTTGGCATCCCTTTCCATGTTTTACCTGGTTCAATATTATTTAATAGTCTTTCAAAATCTAGCGGATCAACAGCCATCTCCACTTCTTCACCCTTCCAATCCCATTCAGAGGGATCGCGGTCTATATATATTTCAATTTGGTTGCCATCAGGATCATTTAGATATAAAGCTTCACTAACTAGATGGTCAGAAGAGCCAAAGCGAACCCCTTTTTCTACTAGATGAACAACGATATTAGCCAAATCTGTTTTTGTAGGTAAAAGAAGAGCAAAATGATAGAGTCCAGTTGTTCTTCCTTGCTTTGGAACAACATCTTCAGGTTGTTCCAGTGATAGAATACTTGTCTTTCCATCAGTCGTTAATTTTGCGGATGTGTCTGTTCGTTCCAAAATATCAAATCCCAGTATATCCTTATAGAACTGTAATGAACGTTCTAGCTTTTCAACTTTTATTTTGACATGTCCAACAAATGTGGTTGGTTTTGCGTGGTATCCCATTTTTATCCTCCTAGATTATCTATAATTTTTTATAACTTTCCCTTTACAATATCAATTCGTTTTTAAAATTAAGTTACTTTATGTAAGTAAGTTTATTTATATAATTAATTATTGTCAAGTAATTAAATTTCCAATTGTAAATAGTTTTTCATTTTAGTACAATACTCATTAAGAGAGGTGCATTTTTAAAATGAAACAACCTACAATCTGCCCGAAATTTGAAAAAGCAATTACACTATTAAGTCAAAGATGGACAGCTTTGGTTATCTATCAATTATTAGTAGGGCCACAAAGGTTTAATGAGATACAATCTTCAATAGGTATAAGTGGAAAGGTATTATCAGATCGTTTAAAGGAACTGGAGCACCAAGGATTGGTTAAACGTGAGGTTATCCCTGAAACGCCTGTTATTATTGAGTATTCACTAACAGAAAGAGGACATAGTATCGAACCCATTTTAAGGGAAATTGAAAAATGGTCGCAAGAATGGGTAAAAATAGATTAAAAAAAATGGTAAAGGGTTGTTCCACAAGTCATGTCGGTGACTATTGGGAACAACCCTGTTTTTTTATACTGTTATTTGATTATTCGTTTCGATGGTTTCAATAAATTTTTCCATTGTTGAGGTTAAGTACGAATCAGCTCTTCTTATAAAAACGGTTTTGACTTTACTGTATTGATCTGGAAGGGTATAACATCTGATGAGCCCACTTTGCTCCAAATGGGTTACCGCTGATCTTGGGACGAATGCCACACCAAGTCCAACGACTACGCTACGCAAAATCGTTTCTAATGTGCCAAATTCCATCACTTTTCTTGGTGTAAGGTTTTGGTCTCTATACCACGCTTTAAATCTCGCTCGGTATCCGCAGCCTTCACTAAAGCAAAGAATGGTTTCCTCTTTCGACTCTTCCAATGAGGATGTACGAATATCTGATATTAACACAAGCTCCTCTTGCAATACGTCATGCGACACAAGGTCAGGATGAAAGTCTGATTCAGAAACGAATGCTCCATCCAACTTATGATGTAACACTTGCTTTTCCAAATCTTCAGTGACACCAGTATATAATGACAGATCCACATTTTTATATTTTTTAGTATAGGTAGATAATATTTTTGGTAAATGAATGACAGTTTCAACTGTTCCAATTTCTAATTTACCAGACGGCTCATTTTTATTTTGAACGGCTTTTTTCATTTCATCTGTTAACAATAATATTTTTTTACTATAGGTTAATAGTTTCTTCCCCTCGGGTGTCAACGTCATTCCCCGACGATGTCGATTAAACAAAGGTGTATTTAGCTCAGCCTCGAGCTTCTGGATCCGTGATGTAATATTGGATTGAACGTAGCTCAACTCTTTTGCCACTTCTGTAATTGTTCCTTTTTCTGCTACCATCTGAAAAATTTCTAAGTCTTTGAATTCCACAGTTTCTCCTCCTGCTCGCACAATTATCTCTATAAATATGATATCAATAAAAATGATATTAATCATTGTTTTTATTCATTTTACAAGATATACAAATCGTTTTAAGATGATGATTATCGTAACTTATTGAAAGAGGTAGAGGAAAGTGAAAAATAGTGTACTAATCGGAGCGATTTTGTGTTTTATTGCAGCGGTATCATGGGGAGCAATGTTTCCTGTAGCTCATGCGGCATTTAAACATCTTGATCCCTTTTATTTTACAATCATTCGTTATGGCGCTGTAACTATTATATTAGTGGCCATCTTATTATGGAAAGAAGGAAAGCAAGCTTTCCGCTTTGAAGGAAAAGGACTTCAATTATGGTTTTTCGGCACGATGGCATTCACCGTCTATAATCTTTTTATCTTCTGGGGTGAAGATTTATTAGGTGCTTCCGGAGTAATGGTCGCATCAATTATGGAATCCCTAATGCCGATGATTTCCGTTGTAATCGTATGGATGATTTTTAGGAAACGCCCGCAACTATTCACATTAGGATGTGTAATCGTATCATTCATTGGCGCGATGTTGGTGATTACTAAAGGTGATGTTAGAGCTTTTCTTGGAGCAACTGATGACTTTATACCTTCATTACTAATATTCATTGCCGTAATAGGATGGGTCATTTACACGATGGGTGGTAGTGAATTTAGTGGTTGGTCTGCATTGCGTTATTCAACCTTAAGTTGTTTACTTGGAACAATTACTGCTATTGTAATTACAATTGGTGCAACTTTGTTCGGCTCTTTAACTGTCCCAACAGTAGAAAGTATGCTAACTGTTAGCCCACATTTATTATTTATGATTATTTTTCCTGGGGTGATTGCATTACTCGGTTGGAATATTGGTGTGAGCATATTATCACCATTAAATGGATTGCTGTTCATTAACTTTGTTCCCGTTACAACACTCTTGATTTCGATTTTTCAGGGTAATCAGGTAACGATGTTCGATCTTCTTGGTACAATCTTAATCATCGTTTCACTATTATCTAATAATATCTACGTAAGGCTGTCGCAAAAGAAAAAATCTGTTAAACAAGTTCGTACAAATTTGAGAGAAATGCCTTTATCCTAAAAAGGCTAACGCCCATCCAACATATCACTTGTTGAATGGGCTTTGTTTTGGATAAGTACCCTAATCTAATTCATAAAATCCACAAACCACAGTTCCCACTGCCTTTGCAGCGACAAGGAGGGCATCTTCATCAATATCAAATTTAGGATGATGATTGAAATAGGGATCCTTATCCCCCTTTGGCGTACATGCAATATAGAAGAAACAAGAAGGGAACTTTTCTGCATAATAAGCAAAATCTTCAGATGGTGCCATTGCTGGAAATTCCTTCACTTCTTTAATGTCTTTGTCATTTGCATTGTTTAGATACTCTGCAACTTTTCCTGTTAATTCTGGATCATTGTATAGGGGAGGATAATCCGTTTTGTAAGTTAGCTCACATGTTACTCCGAATTCTTCTTCAAGTCCACGGGCAAGACGTTTCACTTCTTTTTCAATTTTTTCCTTTGTTTCATCCGTCATATAACGAATGTCACCTTCAAGCTCTACGCTATCTTTGATGACATTAAATGTTCCTTTACCATCAAATGAACCTATCGTAATAACACCATTTTCAAATGGGCTTAAACGACGGCTAATGATTGTTTGAACGGCTGTTACAAAATGCGCCCCTGCCACAATCGCATCATTTGCCAAATGTGGCGATGAGCCATGGCCACCTCTACCTTGGACCTTTAATTTCATATAAGCTCTTCCGTTAAATGAATATCCTGCATGATACCCAACTGTCCCTGCCGGACCTAGTGGAAGTAGATGGATGCCGAATACATGATCTAAATCATCAAGAATACCAGATTCCACGATACTTTTTGCCCCACCCGGCGGAACCTCTTCGGCATGCTGGTGAATAATTTTGATTGTACCGGGTATTTCATTTTTTAATTGAATTAAACAGTCTGCTAGTACTAACAAATACGCTGTATGCCCATCATGACCACACGCATGCATCACACCTTCAGTCTTTGATTTAAACGGTACATCTGTTTCTTCGACAATAGGAAGCGCATCAAAGTCTGCACGCAGGCCAATGTTTTTTCCAGACTTCCCCCCCTTTATTGTCACGACAATTCCATAACCATTCCCAACATTGGCTTGAACCTCTACATCTTTCCCTTTATAAAAATCTAAAATATACTGTGCTGTTTTTTCTTCTTTAAAGGATAGTTCGGGATTTTCATGTAAATGTCTGCGGATTTCAATCATTTCATCCTTTCGTGATTCTAACATTTCCATCAATTGTTCTTTCATTGGCTGTTCTCCTTTTCGACTATTCTAAAATGGGCTCTTTAGTTGGTGTTTTGTTAGAAGCAGGATTTGGTTTAACCTCTTTAGTTGTTTTTCCTGCATCTTTTGGTACCAGCATAATAATCGATAGTATCGATAAAATACCGAAGATGACATTAACAATGATTCCTACCGTAGCTGCAAATTCTAGGTTCCCATTAGCTGCTATTGCCGCGTAAGCTGTAGCAGAAATTGCAACACCGAATGCACTACCTAGTGAACTTGCCATTTTATAAACACCAGCGGCTTCCCCCACTTTTTCAGATGGCGCATTTGATACAGAAGTATCTGTTGAAGGGGTGGCATAGATTCCAAGTCCTAATCCAAATAATGCAAATCCAATAAACACAACAACTGTATAAGCAAGATCAGATAAGAATGTTAATCCCATGACACCTACACCAATCGTAGTAATAGTAGCGCCCCAAACCATTGGCTTTTTTGCGCCTACTTTTTGTAGGATTTTTTCCCCAACACGGATCATTGCCAATACCGCTACTAAATAACCGAGGGACAACATACCCGATTGAAAAGAATTAAAACCTCTACCCACTTGTACATACGTATTCGCTACAACTAATGTACCAGCAATCGCATTCAGCAAGAAGTTGGATACAGTTGCACCAGTATAAGGCGCATTTTTAAATAAAGCAAAATCAATAAGAACAATTTCTTTATTCTTCTCTACTTTAATGAAAAGGAGAAGACCTATTATTGTTACTGCAGCAAGGCCTAGCGAAATTGGACTTGTCCATCCTAAATCTGCCCCATATGTAATAAACACATTTAGTGCGATCATCGTTACGATAAAAATTGCTAAGCCTGAGTAATCGAATTTAAAAGAACCTGAGGATTCTTGTTTACTTTCTGGTGTATCCTTTAATAAAAACATCCCAACGATTGCAAAAGTAATCGAAAATACGAAAATCCATCTCCATCCTAAAGATGTCGCGATTGTGCCACCTGCAAAAGAAGCAACCCCTGACCCTCCCCAGGAACCAATGGACCAAAAACTGAGTGCACGTTGTCGTTCTGCTCCCTCGAAATAAGCCTTCATTAATGCAATTGTTGATGGCATAATACATGCTGCTGAAACACCTTGAATAATACGTCCCATAATTAGTAATACAGACCCTTGAGCCATTAACAGACATAGTGAACCGACAATACTTAAGATAAATCCAAAATAGGCAATCCTTTTACGACCTATTTTGTCAGCTAAACCACCTGCAGCCACGATAAGCAACCCTGAGAATAGTGCTGTTAAACTTATGGCGATGTTCAGCGTCCCAAGTGAAATCCCTAAATCCTCTTGCACGGCAGGGACTACATTGACCATTGCTTGCGCAAATAACCAGAATGTAATAACACCAAATACAATCCCAATTATCATTTTGTTTGTACCTTTATATGCTAACTCCATAGATTTCCCCCCTTTTACTACTAGAATCTCCTCCGCAGTCCACATCATCCTGCGAATTAGCCCCACTTTTTTACAATTTTTCGACTAGTACAGTTCGTATTTCCGCTCGCTTAACACGATTAATCCAGTTCAAACAAACGTTTAATTGAAATTGCAAGTCGTTGATACATCTGGGCTAATCCGTTAAACAAACGTTTGATTGAAAATGGGCTTTTACGAAAATGATTGATTAGTACAGATTGTTTTTAAGGCTAAAAAGCTCAGCATCAAAAAACCCCCATAAATAGTTTAATGGGGGCTTTCGTAAAGTTTTTTATATATTAGGACAGGACTCTACTGAAGCATACTTAATTTCTCTGCATAGCGCTTTTCATTAAAAGGAACTTGGTTTTTCAAAAGTTCGTACATTTCTTCAATAAGCACTCTGCCGATCATTTCTTTAGACTCCATTTCTGAGAAACCTGAGTTGACCAATCGTTCCAAGGTTTCTTTGGTACATTTTGGGTCATTTATGTTAATCTGATTATCCACAATTTCGATAATCTTAGCTTTTAATTTTTCTTTAACCATCAGCCTTTTCCTCCCGCTTCATGTTTATTTATTTAGTATCTATTTTATAATTAATTTTGCGACTGCTTCACAGTGAACAGTGTGCGGAAACATATCTACAGGTTGTACCTCGGCTGTTTTATACCCACCATCTTCTAAAATTCGAAGGTCTCTTGCAAGAGTTGCTGGGTTACATGAAACATAAATAACTTTCTTCGGTTTCATTTTTAAAATCGTTTGTAATAACGCCTCATCACAACCCTTACGAGGAGGGTCAACGACAATGACATCCGCCCTAACTCCGTCTTTGTACCAAGCTGGAATGACAACCCCTGCCTCTCCAACCGCAAACTCTGAATTATCGATATGATTTAGGGCAGCGTTCCGCTTCGCATCCTCAATCGCTTCAGGAACAATTTCAACTCCATACACTTTCTTTGCTTTCTGGGCTAAAAATAATGAAATAGTACCAATTCCACAATAGGCATCAATAACTGTCTCTTCCCCTGTTAACCCTGCATACTCCAACGCTTTGTCATACAGTACCTTTGTTTGTTCAGGATTAACCTGATAAAACGATCTTGCAGAGATCGCAAACTTGATATCACCAATATTATCGTAAATATATTCTTCACCCCAAAGGACATTTGTTTCATTTCCAAAAATCACATTCGTCTGTTTGGAGTTAATGTTTTGTACAATCGATTTAACACCTGGCAAGTTTTCAGTAATCTCTAAGATGATTTTATTCTTTTGTGGAAGCTCTCTCGTTCTAGTGACAAGTACAACCATAATTTCTCCAGAAACCAAGCCATAACGTGCCATAATGTGACGAAGAGTACCTTTGTTATTCTTCTCATCATAGGCCTGTATTCCAAACTTCTCACAGATTGTTTTCACTGTTTGCACAACCAAATCATTCTTCTCTTGTTGGATAAGGCAAGCTTCCATATCAATGATTTCATGGCTTCGCTGTTGGTAAAACCCTGCAACTAGGCCGCCTTCACGGTCTGCTACTGGAACCTGTGCCTTGTTCCGATATCGCCATGGATTATCCATTCCAAGAACAGAGTGAACCTTGATATTTTGTAGCTTACCGATGCGTGTTAATACTTCCTGAACCTGTTTTTGTTTCGCAACTAACTGTCCCTCATAGCTGAGATGTTGAAGCTGACAGCCCCCGCATTCTTTATATATCGGACACGGAGCATCGACGCGATATTCGCTTTTTTGGTAAATCTCTATTAGACGGCCAAAGCCGTAGCCTTTATTGACTTTGGTAACTTTGATTTTTGCTTTCTCATCTGGTAGACCGTTCGGAACAAAGATCGGAAAGCCTTCAATTTTAGCCACACCTGCTCCATCATGGGTAAGATCCTCAAATGTGACATCATAGTAAGTATTTTTTTCAACTGGCGGTTTCAGTTTTGTCATTGTGTATTCTTCCTTTGCGTTCAAAATGCTGAACTGATTGTAACATATCGGAGGGAGGTTACGCCAATGTGTGGGGGAGGTTTGGGTATTAAGTATTCAGATCTAGAGTTAGCAAAACGTATTCAAAGCTTAGCATCGTCCATGCTATCCAATTTCCCCTTCGTGCTTAGGCAGGGCTGATTTGCTTGCATTCCCCTTTTGCCTTCCTTCGCCGCTAATCGGGCACGATTCACTCGCTTGCCCTTACCCTTATCCAAACCAAAAAAATCTGGCTCACGCCAGATTTCAATCCATCTTTTCTGCTTTTTCTTTTGATACTAGCACATTTATATGTTTGTACAGATTTACGAACTCACCTGGCAGCAAGCCGCCATATTCCCCGTCAAGATTGATTTGCATTTTTTCAGTAGGATTTACTTTAACACGATTTGCTTTTGTGTAAAGAACATGTGGGTCATTGATATGCTCTCCACGAATTGCCAAAGTCGCGACCTTAATAAAATCGGCAAGGTTTGCCTTTTTTAAAATTAACAAATCAAACAAGCCGTCATTCAATGAGGAGTCTGGTGCCAGCTTTTCAAAGCCTCCAACAGAGTTCGTTAAGGATACAAGAAATAACATGATCTCACCCTCAAACAGCTTCCCATCGTACTCAATACTAACTTCAGTTGGACGGATCGAAGGAAGCATCTCCATCCCTTTTAAATAATAGGCAAGCTGCCCAAGCATCGTTTTCAGTTTGCTTGGTACCTCATAGGTCAACTCAGTTAGCCTTCCTCCACCTGCAATGTTAACAAAATACTTATCATTTATACGGCCGATATCAATTGGAACAGAGTTTCCTTCTACAATCACGTCACAAGCACCATCAATATTTCGAGGAACTCCAATTGCGCGTGCAAAGTCATTCGTTGTTCCAACAGGAATGATTCCGAGTGTTGGACGATATTCCTGCTCAGCCAAGCCATTTACAACCTCATTAATGGTTCCATCGCCACCTGCAGCTATTACAAGGTCATACTTTCTTTCAACCGCAATTTGGGCCGCATTTGTTGCATCGCCAGCCCCAGTCGTGGCATGACATGAGGTTTCATATCCCGCTTTTTCTAGCTTCTCTAACACCTCGGGCAGATGTCTCTTAAACAATTCTCTACCAGAGGTAGGGTTATATATAATACGAGCTCTTTTCATTTTCATCATCCTAAAAAAGATAATCTTTATATTTCATTTACATCATAGCTTAACCAAATGATTTAATCAATTTGGTCCATTAGCAAAAAAATCCAATTCTACCACACCTATTTACTATATCATTTATATTCAAAAAACACTATTAAGTTGCCCCTTTTAACTTACGCTTATTACACAAAAATGCGCTTAGCCAAGGCCAAAGCGCAAAACCTTTTCTTACATTTTTTCAACTAGATTTACTGTTACAAGATCACTATTAAAAATCGATAACTTATATGTTCCTTCGCCCAACTTTTTTGTGCCTTTGTATAATTTTTCGGTGGTACTTTCCTCGTAAACCTCTTCAATTCCACCACGTTCAGTTGTATCAATTTTATCCCATTTCATATTTCCATTCTCAAGGACATTATTCGAAACAGCTGACAACAGAATGTCACTCTTATCATTCACATGAATCGATACATTTGACACTCCATCTACAACCCAGTTATTTTCAAGTGAGCCCGGATAAAGTGAGACATTATTATGTTCACCTCGAACCTCTAGTCTAATCGAACTTGGCACAATAATCGTGGGCTCAATTGTTGCATATGTAGAAAATGGCCCCGTCTGATCTGCAGGTTCTTTCAATGTCACGTACATAGTGTCCCCGACAACCTTTGTAAATACATAATCCTTTGTTTCTGCAATGATTGGGTCTGCCTTCGGGTGGACCGTTGCACGGAACACGCCAAATACATGAAGTTCATTCGCAGTAGATCCTTCGACTTTGCTTGTTACTCCGTTCGTTTCAAGGACCACACGCTTGATATCACTTGCCAACTTTTCCTCAATTGCTGGCAAATCCATTGTACGGTGCTCTGCCCCAATCACGCCTTGAACCTCATCAACAAGCCCTATAGATGATAACAAGGTAAACCCGATTCCAATTGTTCCGATAATCCCAACAAAAAGAATACTTAAAAAGTCATATTTAACAATTGGATTTTCCTGCTTTGACATAAATAGATAGACGACAATTTCTATTCCCAACACGATTAGAATGATTGGCCACCACACAAGCAGAGGCTCCATCATTTGCATTCCTTTTAGCTGTGATAGGAAAAGAAGAATCCCAAGCAAGACTAAAGATAACCCCATTGAAACTGAACCAACCCGCCACTTTCGCATTACGCATTCTCCTTCCGTTTTTTACTTCCTACCATCAACTTCAAGCCACCACCAATGAGTAAGATACAAATAATCGTGCCTTGGAAGTAATTATAGTAAAAATATTGAACATCAAAATTGAAAACTCTCATAATCGTAGGACCCACCGTAGGAAGGACAACATTTACGAGTAAATAGTAAATCCCTAAGGCAATTAGCCCAAATCCGACCCATTTTTGGTGATTGACAATATAGGAAACGACCGGAACATCCTCAAGGTCATCTTCTCCATGCTTTGACACCTTTTGTAGGGCATCAAAAAAGCTATAAAACCAAATAATGGGGATTAAAAACAGAAATAATGACAACCTCAGAACATCTAAAATATAAATCGCGAATAAAAAGGCAGCCATCAGCTGTATACCTCGTTTTTGAAGGCCAAGATACAAATGCCCTGCTCCCGGGAAAATGGCTAAAATTGTTGCTAGCGTTTTGCTTTTACGCCCTTGCTCACGTCTTGTTTCCTCAAAATCCTCGATTATGGTCTTATCAACTAACTCTTCTCCACGGTGTTTTTTCCCTATTAACTGAATCGCATCAAACATGTTGTATACCCACAAAATTGGTAGAATCCCTAAAAATACCAAGAATGCCCCTTGATCTGTAAAAATGGAAATAAACACAACCATGGTTCCCAATCCGAAGAATCCGATAAGAAAGGTTAATCCACGGTTTAGCAAGCCTAGTTGAAAATGCCCTAACCCCGGGATAAACGAAAGAATAATTGTATAGAAACGTTCTGAATCATCCGATCTAGTAACAATAACTTGTTCATCTCCCGATTGAACTACCTGCTGCTTTTGGTTTTGCTTATTATTTCGTAATAGAAAGATAACCATATCGAATACATTAATAACCGCTACAAAAAATGCAAAGATGAGCCCAACTAAAAGTGGATCTTCAAATCCAGTCATCATCCATCCAAAGATTCCTATTAATATAGGCCCGACTGTACCCACTCCATAAACAAACCCTCTTATCTTTCGATTCACATAAAAATGTCCAACACCTGGAATAAATGATAGGAAAAATGCCAGCACTGGATTATAACTCATTTTTCTCCCTCCTCTTGATCTGTATTGATTATGTCAAAAACCGATAAAGCTTTTTCCATCAAACTAGTTGAAACAGATTGTCTTTGTTTAGAAAAGCTAGATGCCTCCACTGTCCCCACTATACCCGTCATACTTTGGAAGACTCCAGTTGACATTAATGATAATGTTACAACTGCCGCAACACCATAATGGAATATCGGACTTTGTAAAATAGACTTCTTTTGTTTTTCCTTGTTCACCGGTAGCTTCATTACTACCTCGTCTGTAAAATGAATATTTTCAAGATCCGGAAGCTCAACTGCTTGGTCCTCTACTAGTTTCATATATATTTCTAAACATTGGTCACAGGAATACAGGTGATCTTCAAGTTCTCCCCGCCTTGATTCTGCTAATTCATCCTTCATGTACATTAACCATTCTTCGTCTCTGTAATGTCTCACCTAAAATCATCCTCCTTCCAATGTTTTTTCATCCAATTTCTAGCTCGGTATAATTTGGTTTCAACCGTCTTTACTTCGACCTGTTGCTCTTCTGCAATTTGTTTATAACTTTTTTCTGCTATGTAATAAGCTTCAATCACTTTACGATAATTCGTAGGCATATCGTGTAACCGATTTTTGACCAGTTCTCTTTGTTCTTTTTGTAAAAGTGGCAATACAACATTTTCCTCTGGGGAAGAGAATGTCGGGAGGTCATCCGGTTCAAGAACCATTTCTTGCTGCCGAAGTTTCTTCCGCTTTACATCAATTGCGTGGTTCATAGCAATCCGTGTCATCCATGCTTTAATGCCCTGCGAACTGTACTGGGGGAGAGCATAATAGATTTTTAGAAACACTTCCTGCGACGCATCCTCGGCATCCTTTTCATGTCGTAAAACTGAATATATTACCTTGAATACTAGATTCTTATATTTTTCGATAAATAATCGAAATGCGTGCTCATCGCCTGCTTTTACCTTTTCAATCAGAATCTCATCCTGAATTGCGCTCTCCCCCCTTCTCTTTTCTCTACCCTATTAGACGAACTTAACCCTACTATACCCTACACTTTTTATAAAAAAATTTAAAGTCACGAAAAAAGACCCTCAAAACTTGAAGGTCTCCTAAACAATTAACTATCTCGATGACGTAATTTATATATTAATGCTGCGATTAATGTTGATGGCAGATTTAACAAATTCCCTTGGAGGTTATACTGTAATTGTTGCTCCTCGAAGGACATGTCCTCATACAATTCATTATGTGTTTTTTTCGTTTTCTTTAATTCTTCCTTCGTTGCAGCTATATTTCGATATTGGAACGGAATCATGATTAAAATATAAAGAACTACAATCGCTCCAAGTATCATCCATATCAAATCCATCTTCGCACCCCCTTGAGTGAAAACGCTTATATTTAGTTTACGATTAGGACCCTGAGAAGGTTTCATGCGTAATGCATAAATATATTTTTCTGCCAATGGTTTATCAATAAGCACCGTTTGCAGGACATGCTACACTCTATTTCTATCGAGCGTGTACCGGGAGAGCTTTCTTGCGATACAAGCTGCGCACTATTGCTGCAAGCCGTGTACCGGTAGTGCTCTCTTGTGGCACATGCCACACACTATTTCTGCCAAGCCTGTACTGGGAGAGCTCTCTTATGGGCAGCTGAACCGCTATTTCATTCAAGCCTGTACCTGTAGAATTCGCTTGCGGGACATCCTACTCCGCTATTTCAACCGACCGTATACCGTAAAACTCACCGTTGCTTGGCAACCAAAAAAAAGACCTACTTTTTAAAAATAAGTAGGTCTTCGTCTTTTATAATTTATTCATTTCTTCAGCAAGAATTTTGTTTACCATTTGTGGGTTGGCTTGTCCTTTTGTTTGTTTCATAACTTGGCCAACTAGGAAACCAATCGCTTTCCCTTTACCACTCTTAAAATCTTCGACGGATTGAGGGTTGTTACTGATCACTTCAACGATAATCTTTGTTAGAGCACCTTCATCAGAGATTTGAACAAGTCCTTTTTCCTTCACGATTGTTTCAGCATCTCCGCCATTTTCAATTAACTCTTTAAAGACGGTTTTAGCAATTTTAGAAGAAATTGTTCCGTTTTCGATTAGTTTAATCATACCTGCAAGTCCTGCTGGAGTTAAGGCAATTTCATGTAATTCCTTCTGCTCGGCATTTAGGTACCCTGAAACTTCACCCATAATCCAGTTTGAGGCTTGTTTTGCATCAGCGCCACTTTCTACTGTTTCTTCAAAGAAATCAGATGTTTCCTTCGTTACAGTTAAAACAGATGCATCATATTCTGGTAGTCCCAGTTCTTCAATATATCTCTTTTTACGAGCATCTGGAAGCTCAGGAATTTCTGCACGAACTCTTTCCATCCACTCATCGTCAATATAAAGTTCAACTAAGTCTGGCTCTGGGAAGTAGCGGTAATCGTCTGAACCTTCTTTTACACGCATTAAAATAGTTGATTTTGAAGATTCATCATAGCGACGTGTTTCTTGTTCGATTACGCCACCTGCAGATAAAACTTCAGCCTGACGGATCTCTTCATATTCAAGACCATTTTTAACGAATGCAAATGAGTTTAAGTTCTTAAGTTCCGTTTTTGTACCGAACTCTTCTTGGCCGACTGGACGTAGTGAGATGTTAGCATCACAACGAAGTGAGCCTTCCTCCATTTTACAATCAGATACACCTGTGTATTGGACGATTGATTTTAGTTTTTCCAAGTAGGCATATGCTTCCTCAGGTGTACGAATGTCTGGCTCAGATACAATCTCAATCAATGGTGTTCCTTGACGGTTCAAGTCAACCAATGAATAACCACGACCAGAGTGAGTAAGTTTACCCGCATCTTCCTCTAGGTGAAGACGTGTAATTCCAATCTTTTTCTTTTCGCCATTTACTTCGATTTCAATCCAACCATTCTCACCAATCGGCTTATCAAATTGAGAGATTTGGTAGGCCTTTGGGTTATCCGGATAAAAATAGTTTTTACGGTCGAACTTTGTTTCCTGGTTAATCTCACAGTTTAAAGCCATTGCAGCCTTCATCGCCCACTCTACAGCTTTTTTATTTATAACTGGAAGTACACCTGGGTACCCCAATTCAACGACACTAGTTAATGTATTTGGCGCTGCTCCGAATTCATTCGGTGCGCTTGAAAATATTTTTGATTCGGTTTTAAGTTCAACGTGAACCTCCAACCCAATAACTGTTTCAAACTTCATCTCTGTTTTCACCCCTTACAATTGTGGTTTTTGTTTATGATGTTCGGTTGCTTTTTCAAACGCATCTGCAACACGATAAATTGTACTTTCATCAAAATGTTTACCAATAACTTGCAGACCAAGTGGTAATCCATTTGAGAATCCACATGGTACCGATATTCCTGGTACACCTGCAAGGTTCACTGGGATGGTTAGAATATCATTCGCATACATTGTAAGTGGGTCGTCCATGTTTTCACCAATTTTAAACGCTGGAGTTGGTGTAGTAGGTCCAATGATGACATCATATTTTTCAAGTACATCTTCAAAGTCTTTCTTGATTAATGTACGAACTTTTTGTGCCTTTTTATAGTAAGCATCATAGTAGCCTGAGCTTAACGCAAAGGTTCCGAGCATGATACGACGTTTTACTTCGTCACCAAAGCCCTCGCTTCTCGTTTGCTTGTACATCTCAATGAGATTTTCTGCATTATCTGTACGGTATCCATAACGAACGCCATCAAAGCGTGCAAGGTTTGCTGATGCTTCTGAAGATGATAATAAGTAATACGTTGCTAATGCATATTTTGAATGTGGAAGTGAAACCTCTTCCCATGTTGCGCCAAGTCCTTCAAGAACCTTAAGTGAGTCAAGAACAGATTGACGAACTTCCTCATTTACACCTTCACCTAGATATTCCTTAGGCACAGCAATTTTCAAGCCTTTAACATCACCCGTTAAAGCAGATACGTAGTTTGGTACGTCGACATTCGCAGAAGTTGCATCCATTGGATCAACACCAGAAATTGCTTGTAAAAGGAAGGCATTATCCTCAACTGTGCGTGTAACTGGTCCAATTTGATCTAATGAAGATGCAAAAGCGATTAAACCAAAACGTGAAACTCTTCCGTACGTAGGCTTTAATCCAACCACTCCACAAAAAGCTGCTGGTTGTCGAATGGAACCACCGGTATCAGAACCAAGTGAGAATAATACTTCTCCAGCCGCAACCGCTGCTGCAGATCCACCACTAGACCCTCCTGGAACACGTTCTAGATCCCATGGATTTTTTGTTACCTTAAAGCTTGAGTTTTCATTGGAAGAACCCATTGCAAATTCATCCATGTTTAACTTACCAATCGTAACTGATTGAGCATTCTGAAGCTTTTGAACGACCGTTGCATCATAAATCGGATCAAAGTTTTCTAGTATTTTACTTGCTGCCGTTGTACGAACGCCTTTGGTTACAATATTGTCTTTAACACCGATTGGCATACCAAATAATAAGCCTAATTCATCACTGTTTCCAAGTGCTTCATCTAATTGCTTCGCGTATTCTTTTGCATTTTCTTCATTCAATGTTAAAAAAGCTTGTACCTTATCATCAACCGCATTGATACGCTTGAATGATTCATCTACAAGATCTGATACTGAAATTTCTTTTTTATGTAAAAGTGCTTGTAATTCTGAAATTTTGTGATCAAAAAGTGACACTTTGTCTCCCCCCTTTATTCAATGATAGATGGTACACGGAACTGTCCATCTTTCGCATCTGGTGCGTTTTTCAAAACTTCTTCAACTGGTAATCCTTCTTTTGCAACATCTTCACGCATTACATTTTTCACGGAAAGAACATGTGAAGTTGGCTCCACATTTTCTGTATCTAGTTCATTTAATTGTTCAGCAAATGAAATAATCGCATCTAACTGTTGTTGGAACATCTTCGCTTCGTCCTCTGTCACAGCTAAACGCGCTAGGTTAGCAACATGTTTAACTTCTTCAATCGAAATCCTCGACATTTTCCCTTCACCTCCACCGTCCATACAATATACTGATAATATCAAAATTTTCACCGTTTCGGCAATAGTTCCTCCCTCATTCTTCCCGATTTCGACAAGAAACAACTCGAAACTTCTGGCTGGGCAGATTATTTCTCTTTTAAATAGGGAATTGGTATAGTAGGATTGATAAAATACAGGATGTGGAGTGATTGGAATGGAAAGGATTACTTCTGTTGAACAATTTAATGAGATTATTCAATCTGAAGGTGCCATTATAAAATTTGATACAACTTGGTGCCCTGATTGCAGACGACTTGAAGCGTTCATTGGTGAGGTTCTCGAAACTCACAATAGTGTTCCTTGGTACAGCATGGATAAGGACGAGTTCCCTGAAATCGCTGAAAAGTATAATGTAATGGGAATCCCAAGTCTTCTATATTATAAAGGTGGAGAAAAGCTAGGACACTTACACAGTGCTAACGCGAAAACACCTGAGCAAGTCAACGAATACCTTGAAGGATTAGGGATCTAATATCTTAAAGAAGTGCCGTTAATTGTTTAGTACAAGCAACTAACGGCATTATTTGTCTAGTTTAGATTTAATTCTAAAATAATCTCTGTTCCATTTAACATCTCACCCGTATTTACAAATCCGATGGATTCATAAAATCGTAAAGCTACTATGTTGTCTGGCTCTGTTGATAGACGGATACACTCACAATCTTCATTTGTTCTTAATTGATCAATAATTTTTTTCATCGCGGATTTACCATAGCCTTTTCCTTGGTATCGAACATCAATCATCAACCTTGGAACCCAATATTTATTTCTGGGCTCAAGTGATGGATCATAATCCGTCATGACAAATCCAATCACAACTTCTTCCAAATAAATTGCATACGGTGTATAACAAGGATTTACCTTAGACTCTGCAATTGAAAATACATTAGGCTCAATTTTCTTATCCTGCCCTTCGCCCAATTTTAAGCTAATGCACTCATAAAAATTTTCGATTGTAATTTCTTTAATCTTTATTGATGACATATCCTGGCTCCTCGCAACTTATTATCCTATTAAAATAATTATGAGTGACCTCGCTTACATAGGCAACAAAAGAAATGTCCTTCATTTTATCCGAATCCATCTTAATTGGAATCACTTCAGGCTCTCCCCTATCAGCCTGTCCAAATATGTACCGTTTTCTGACTCACTTTTGGATTTTACGACTTGACCTGGCAGAATCTAAACCTTTTTCTGACTCTCTTCAGGCTCTTCCCAATTAGTCTGTCCAAATATGTACCGTTTTCTGACTCACTTTTGGATTTCCTACTTGGCCTGTCAAAATCTTATTCCGACTTTCATTTTGATTTTCTACATCCCAAGAATGATATAAGGAATTAGAAATCTAATAAAATAGGCCGCTATTTGCTACAATGCAAATAACGGCCTCTCGTTTTCAATCTATAAGAATACTTTTCTATGCTTTTTTCAGTTTCTCTTTTACTGCGTCAAATTCATCAAGGATTTCTTGTGATGGTGCCTTTGTAACTAAGCTGACAACGATAATCGTAATTGTGGCAAGTAGGAAACCTGGAACAATTTCATACAAACTAAATGGAATGACTGCTTCTCTAATAACCTCTCCAGCCTCATTCAATTTAGGTGTAGAAAGAATACTCCAGACAACAACTGTAACTGCTCCTACGATCATTCCGGCTAACGCTCCCCAACGATTCATCCGTTTCCAGAACAGGGAGAGAATGATAACAGGACCAAATGCAGCTCCAAATCCTGCCCAAGCATATCCAACAAGATCTAATACCTTGCTATCACGGTCATACCCTAGGAAAATAGCAATTACTGCAATTACAAGAACGGCAATTCTACCAACCCACATTTCTTCTTTCTGACTAGCTTCCTTTCTAAAGATAGCTTTATAGAAATCTTGGGTCAATGCACTTGAAGAAACAAGTAACTGCGAATCAACTGTACTCATAATGGCTGCTAAGATCGCCGCTAGTAAGAATCCAGCAACCCATGGGTTAAATAATACTTGTGAAAAAACGATAAACACTGTTTCTGAGTTAGCTAAAGGTGCATCAGCGAAATAAGCAATACCCGTAAATCCAATAAAGATTGCGCCAAATAGTGATAATACCATCCAAGTCATTCCGATAAAACGCGCTTTTGGAATCTCTTTTGTTGATTTAATACCCATAAATCGAACGATGATATGTGGCTGACCAAAATAACCTAGCCCCCACGCTAATAATGAAATAATTCCAAGTGTAGTAGCACCAGACATAACATCTAGATAAGATGTGTCGATAGCACCGATTTGATTGACTGTATCACCCCATCCACCAAGTTCGTAGATCACGACGATTGGAATGATGATTAATGCTAGGAACATCAAGATTCCTTGAACAAAATCAGTCCAACTTGCAGCTAAGAAACCACCAAAGAAAGTATAGGAAAGTATGACGGCAGCTCCAACCCATAGGGCGAGTTCATAGTCCATTTTAAATGAGCTTTCTAAAAGAATTGCTCCACCTACAAGACTTGCAGAAGTATAGAAGGTAAAGAATACTAAGATAACAACCGCGGAAATAACACGTAGTAGCTTTGTTCCATCACGGAATCGATTTTCAAAATAGTCAGGAACCGTTATCGAATCATTTGAAACCTCTGTATACACACGGAAAGGCTTCGCAATAAATTGCCAGTTCAGATAAGCACCTATTGCCAAACCAACTGCAATCCATATTTCACCCATTCCACCAGCATACATTGCACCAGGTAAACCGAGCATGAGCCAACTACTCATATCAGACGATCCAGCACTAAGGGCTGCAACCCCTGCACCTAACCTTCTTCCACCCAGTACATAGTCGGTTAAATTTTTTGTCATTCTTGCAGCAAGGATACCGATGACCAGCATTCCTACAAGATAGATAATAATTGCTGTTAACGTTTGTACGTTAATATCCATGTTTAGACATCCTCTCCTTTGTCAGTAAATAATGTGATAGTTGATAATACAATTAACGAAAGCATCGGCACGAACAGCCAAAAATATGTGACACCCGTTAAACTATATTCCATACCTTCACCCCCCTCAAGGTTTCGCTAATCCTATCCCTATGCAGTCATATACAATTTCATGATAATTCCCATTTTTCGATATTAACTGCAGCTCAAAATAAACACTTATAAATCTTAACATATGATAACTTACAGAACAGGGCGAATATTGCAAAAACAAATAATGAATGTATAATTATTCATAAATTTAGTGTAAATTTGCAATATAAATCTAATAATCTAATAACTATTCATCGAAACTAATAAAATTAAATCGAACTTTTTTCAGAAAAAGGCTATATATTTGTTATTTTTCAGAAATACTGAGAAAATAAGTAGTATAAAATTTTAATAAAAAAACAGGAGAATCGACATGAATGTAAAAATTAATCGTAATGCTGCAAAAACAATGAAGAAAATGCTCGAAAGTGAAGAATCAGAAGGAAAAATGCTTCGCGTGGTAATCACAGAAGTACACGGTGACCACGCCCATTATGCCCTTCAGTTTGATAACCCTACAGAGCATGATGAAATTGTCAAAACCGATAAGGATATTGAAGTCCTTCTTGATACGAGGGATGCGGAATTTTTAGATGGTGTATGGATTCAATTCTTCTACGTTCCAGAAGAGCAATTTGTAATTACCAATCCTAAAAAAGGACATCACCACCATTAAACATTAAAACGCCCTCTCATGTGATGAAAGGGCGTTTATTTTTATAGCATTTCAGATATTGTTTTAGCTTGCATGTGAAGAAGAAGATAGTCTGGGCCACCTGCTTTTGAGTCTGTTCCAGACATATTGAAGCCACCAAATGGTTGATAGCCTACAATTGCTCCCGTACATCCACGGTTAAAATAGAGATTACCCACGTGGAAGTCTTCCTTTGCTTTTTCGATATTTGCACGGTTGTTTGAAATAACTGCACCTGTTAATCCATACTCTGTGTTATTTGCAATGTCAATTGCATGGTTAAAATCGCGTGCCTTACAGAATGCGACTACAGGACCAAATATCTCCTCTTTCATGATACGTGCCTCTTCTTCCACATCAGCGAAGATTGTAGGTTGGATGAACCAGCCTTTAGAATCATCACCTTCTCCACCATGAAGAAGTTTCCCTTCCTTCTTCCCAATCTCAACATAGCTCATAATCTTGTCATAAGCACCTTGGTCATTAACAGGCCCCATATAGGTTGATTGTTGAGTAGGGTCTCCCACTGTTAGTTCCTTTGTTAATTCAACAGCACGGCTTAGTACCTCATCATATACATCTTCCACGATAACTGCACGTGAACATGCTGAACATTTTTGTCCAGAGAATCCGAATGCTGATGCAACAATGGATTTAGCTGCTAATTCTAGATCAGCTTCTTTATCAACGACGATTGTATCTTTACCGCCCATCTCAGCGATGACACGTTTTAACCAGATTTGGCCATCATTCAATTTGGATGCACGCTCATATATACGTAAACCGACATCACGTGATCCAGTAAAGCTGATGAAACGAGTTTTTGCGTGATCTACAAGGTAGTCACCCACTTCAGAGCCACTTCCAGGGATATAATTGACAACCCCTGCAGGTAACCCTGCTTCTTCTAGAACTTCCATGAATTTCGCAGCAATTACTGGAGTTGTACTTGCTGGTTTCAGTAACACCGTATTACCAGAAACTAATGCAGCCGTAGTCATACCGGCCATAATCGCAAAAGCGAAGTTCCAAGGTGAAATGATAACCCCAACACCTAGTGGGATATAAGTAAAACGATTATGTTCAATTGGACGGCTTTCTACCGGAATTCCATTCTTTAATTTTAACATTTGTCGTCCGTAGTACTCCATAAAGTCAATAGCTTCTGCTGTATCTGCATCTGCTTCATTCCAAGGTTTACCCGCTTCTTTTACGAGTAAAGCAGAAAACTCATGCTTGCGACGACGAACGATTGCTGCTGCTCTAAAAAGAATATCAGCACGCATTTCCGGGCTTGACTTTCTCCACGTTTGGAATGTTTTATCCGCAACTTGCATAGCCTTTTCAGCTAGCTCTCGGTTTGCTTTTGACACACGGCCAACTACTTCCTCTTTGTTAGCAGGGTTTACAGAGACGATTTTGTCTTCGGTTGAGATGCGTTCACCACCTATAATTAGGTCGTAATTATTGCCTAAATATGATTCTACAGTCTTCAGACCGGCCTCAAACGCTTTCATATTTTCCTCAATTGAAAAATCAGTAAATGGTTCATGTTTGTAAGGTACTACCATTCTACTTCGCCTCCCTTTGTACTCATTAAAGATAACAATATCATTCTACTAAAATAAAGCGCTTACTTCAAACGGGAATTAAATAGTCGAAATACTCTTTATACTTATTTTATACAAAAAAAGGGTAGTTCCATCCAAAACAAAAGGGTGAATTGAATCAAAGTCCAATACACCCTTACTCTCCACTCTTTCCAGTGGTTTATTCATTTGTCTTTTGCCTTATGAACGGATTGAAGATGGACCAACTAATGCTGTTGGATTTTCACCTAATGCTAATTTACTGATATTTACATAACTAAGCTGTTTATGCGTATTCAACATTTCTCTCAATTCATTAAATTTTGCATCCGCTCTTAGTTTTTCAACTTCTCTTTGATAAACAGATGCTACATAATCTTCTGAGGACATTGGTTGGATTTCCCCCATAATTAATGAGCCCATATATTGATACCCATACTGCATTCGACGGGTTAACTTAATGATATTTATGAATTTTTTATAAATAGTTGGCTTTGTCTTGTTTAAGTTTTCAATCGCATTTTGTGCATCTTTCAATTGCTTGTAACTTGCTACTACTATCATATAATCATCTTCCTTATTTATGTTTATTTCCCATTAATCCCATGGTTTGTCCAGTGAAAGGTTAGCCACAAGCTCATGATTTTGTTTCCTTTTTAACTTGCGAATTCTTTCTCGTTCTTTTCCCGTCTCATAAAGATACTTTTCTTCCTTTGTTTCCGGAATAACACCTGGCACTTCCATTGGTCTTTTATTTTCGTCAAGAGGGACAAAAGTCAAGAATGCTGTTGCCGCCATTCTTCGTTTCCCAGTTTCAAGATCTTCAGCAATCACTTTACAGATAATCTCCATTGACTTTTTCCCTGTATAGCTGACAAATGATTCAATACATACAGAATCAGTTACTCGGATTGGTTCAATGAAATTAACATTGTCAGTCGATGCCGTAACACACTCCTTTATCCGTGAATGTCTGCGGGCAGAAAGTGTTGCACAGGCATCCATCTTCTTCATTAGAACTCCGCCAAATAAAGTATGATAATTGTTCAAATCATTGATCAGTACTTGATCGGTTTGAATAACACGCGTTTCTTTAACTTTCCTTGCTTCCATTTAATCATCACCATTTATATAAATGCTACAAGAATGAATCTCATAAGCATTAGATTTTTTTTCACAAGGACAATTATACTACTGCCAAAGTAGAAAAATACAATGCCAATTCATATATAACATACATAACAAAATTGCATGTAAACGCCCCCAAACCATAAAATAAATGGCTGTTTTCGCAAACTTTGTTGTTTTTTATAACGTTGACTTCCGCTTCAGGTGGACGCTTTCCGCGGGCGTGGCTTGAGTCTCCTAAACGACATGTGGAGGCGGCTTGCACAGAAACGAGAAGTTGAAATTTCTCAAGTTTCTAGCCGCTGAAACTGGACACGTCGCTGCTGCTCCTGTGGGGTCTCAAGTCTCACGCTTTTCCCGCTGGACATTGAGTTTGCTTCCTTGAAATAACTCGCGCACGAAGAAAATGTGAATACATTTTCGAGGAGTCGCCACCTTACGCTCCAATCAACTAGGTTTGCATTTTTATCTCAAAAAGCAACAACCTTTTAGAAAAGAGCCAAATAAAAAAAGCTCCTCCTTAACCAGGGGAACTTTCTGACATTTATGTCCAGCTATATTATGAATCATACGGGTTAACAGTTGTCAGCTTTGCTTTTGCAAACCGGATAAATTCTTTGGTAACTTGTGATAAGAATTCATCTCTTTTCCAGACCATTGCTAAATTCCATTCGATTGTCGGATTTGTTATGTTGACCGTTTGAATATCATTTGCAAGTTCATTTGTTAGTTCTTCACATATACTTTCTGGTAGCAAAGTGATACCCAAATTCGAAACAACCATTTCCTGAATGAAATCTAACTGTGACGTCTCAGAAATAATGGATGGTTGAAAACCAGCCTCCCTACAAGCTGAAACGACAAGACTCCTCAATTCAAATTCTCGATTAAACATAATAAATGACTCTTCCTTAAGTTCATCCAATGACACTCCCTGTCTCTTGGCAAGGTAATGAGCCGATGGGACAACAAGTTTTAATTTTTCCTTAACAAACAACAAATAGTCAAATTGACTATTTGTTTTACGAAGAACGATTACTCCAAAATCCAGTAACCCATTAATAATTTTCTCTTCTATCGCTTTTGAACCATCTTCATCTAATTGGAATGTCACCTCAGGATATTCTTGATGGAACGAAGAGAGTAATTGTGAGAAAAAGATAGAATTGGTAATGGTAGGTAGCCCGATGCGGACATGCCTTTTTTTTAGCATGAATGCTTGATTCATCTCTTCATCTAGATGCTCTAACTGTTGCTCAATTTTCAATGCATGTTTTTTTAAAATTTGTCCTGCTTCTGTTAATATTAGTTTTTTTCTCTTCCGAATAAAAAGCTGTGTACCAAGTTCATTCTCTAATGATTTGATAATTCTGCTTAGGGCAGGCTGCGTAATAAATAAATTTTCAGCAGCATTTGTAAAATTTTCAGTTCTCGTAATCTCAATAAAATATTGTAAATGTTTAAGTTCCACTTTTATCAAATCCTTGTTTTCGTACTAAGGGACAATGGTAGCCTATGCTTATTTAATTTCACCAATCACATGTTGCAAGGAATTGGAATTCCTTATTACGGGTAGTAACAACTACACTAGAACTCCCTGGTAAAAAAGACCTAACGCGTATGTGGTTAGATCTTCTCTACTCTTAATTATACACGTGAACAGTCGGTTCACTTTCGCCTGCATCCCGTATGATAACACTCTCAGCTCCACTTTCAGATTCGATATATACCTGAAGCGAAATATAGTTTTCAAAATGCTCCATTATTAGACCCGTTACGTATTGTGTAAAACCAATAACCTCTGCTTTTCCATAGAATTGCATAGGGATTTTAAGAGTTAACTCCTGTAGCTCGTCGTCCTTATAAAAACCTTTTCCGACAACTGCTGTAAAATTAGGGAAGAAATCTGCAATAGCGTCAGAAAAATTTTGCACCATTAACGAATCCTCACGATAATTACTTTTTGCCTCGTTAGATGGAAAGAAGTAATACTTTTCATTAATTGTTTCCCATTTTCCGATATTCGACGAGTTAGCATCCACTTTTGCCTTCATGATAAAGTTTCCTGGGGCAACTGCACTAACTGCCTGCTGTTTAAACAAAGCAACGACAATTGGAATATCACGTATACTTGCATATTCTTTTTCGGTTCGAATTCGATTAATGATTTCCTCTGCTGCTTTTTTTCCTTCTCTTTCGATTTCAGCATTCGAAATTTCTACATCCCTTGGATATCCACCCATTGAATCTGGCAAATTGTAATAATGATGGGAGTTCATGCCTATTCCAATGACAATTCCTCCAATTTCTAATTTGTCTTCATTATTTTTAATTAAATAGTTCTGTTCCGTAATTGCAGCAACATAGATTGGACTCTTCTTCATAGCTGCCTCATAGCCTGGGTCCTCATTTGATGTATCAAATATCGGATTTAGTCCTTCGTTTGGTAGATTCTTTTTCTCTAATGCCTTTTCATATGCTTGCTGCTGGGCAGATGACCTTTTCCGCTTTAACCAGTCTTGAACCGTCTCTTTTTCAAGATACTGGCCTTCCTGGAAAAAATATTTGTCCGATGGAAATGAATCCTGAGCGATTCGCATTAATCCCGTTTCGAATTCATCGATATCCAATCGATTGTTAATATATGATGCAACAATCCCCCGCGCTTTTCCTGTCTTATAAGGAAGGACCGCTTTATAATAGGAATCTGAAATATTATATCTAGGAATAATCGCTTTCTCCGCTTTCTTATCTGAATCCTGAACGACTTCTGTCTCTTGTTCAAATTTAGGGGCACACCCAGATAAAAGAAGCAAAAACGCTAAGCCTAGAAGGTATAGGTTTCTCAAGTTCGAACACCTCTTACTTCCTTAGTTCTTGTACCAGTCTTTCCTCGTCCCAAATCTCAATTTTTAAATCCTGTGCTTTTGTAAGCTTCGAGCCAGCTGCTTCACCTGCAATCAGAAGGTTAGTGCTTTTACTTACACTTCCTGTAACCTTTCCTCCAAGTGCCTCAATTTCAGCTTTTGCTTCATTTCTTGACAATTGCTCAAGCTTACCCGTAAGAACGATGGTCTTTCCAGCAAAATAGGAATCACTATCTTCTACAGATACAAGCTTAGGACCTTTATATTCCATATTTATTCCATACTCACGTAGTTCATTTAGAAGTTCATGAACCTCTGAGAGCTCAAAATAAGTGACAACCGCATCAGCCATTTTTTCGCCTATTTCATTGATCGCCGTAAGTTCTTCCCTTGTGGCAACCTGTAGCTTCTCCATTGTTTCAAAATGCTGGGCCAATGTTTTTGCTGCTTTAGCTCCAACATGTCGAATCCCTAAACCAAATAGTAGTTTTTCTAAGGAGTTTGACTTTGAATTTTCAATTGCGGCAAGAAGATTATCTGCGGACTTCTCACCCATGCGTTCAAGATTAATCAGCTGTTCCTTTGTTAATGTGTACAGGTCTGCAACATCTGAAATCAATTTTTCATCAAATAATTGTGAAATCACCTTTTCACCAAGTCCATCTATATTCATGGCATTTCGAGAAACGAAATGAATCAACCCTTCTCTAATCTGGGCTGGGCATTTCGGGTTAATACAACGTAAAGCGACTTCTCCATCTAAACGGACTAAATCACTCTCACATTCCGGACAATGTGTCGGCATGTAGAACTCTGGTTCCTCACCTGTTCGTTTTTCAACAAGGACATTCACAACCTCTGGAATGATATCCCCTGCTTTTTTTACGACTACAGTATCCCCAATCCGGATGTCCTTTTCACGAATTAAATCTTCATTATGAAGAGATGCTCGCTGCACGGTTGTCCCTGCCACACGAACAGGCTCAAGGATAGCCGTAGGTGTGATTACTCCAGTTCGACCGACACTTAACTCGATATCAATCAGCTTAGTAGTAACTTCTTCTGCCGGAAACTTATAGGCAACAGCCCATCGCGGACTTTTTGCAGTGAATCCAAGCTCGTCCTGCTGATCAAATGAATCAACTTTTATGACAATCCCATCAATATCATACGCAAGAGCTGGACGCTTTTCTGTCCATTCCGCAATGTAATCTAGAATTTCCTCTATACTTGCACATCTTCTGCGTTCAGGGTTTGTTTTAAAGCCTACTTCATCAAGCATATCAAGGCCTTCACTATGTGAATCGACCCCTAGATTCGTTGAGTCCGCAATCGCGTATAAGAAGATATCGAGATTGCGACTTGCTGCAATTTTCGGGTCAAGCTGTCGCAATGAACCTGCAGCCGCATTCCTCGGATTTGCAAATGGTTCTTCTTCATTTTCGAGTCGAGCCGCATTTAGCTTTTCGAAAGATTTTCTCGGCATAAATGCCTCTCCACGAACCTCAATATCGATCTCCTTCTTTAAACGAAGTGGAATCGAACGAATCGTTTTTAGGTTAACCGTGATGTCTTCTCCAATCGTCCCGTCACCGCGAGTAGAGCCTTGAACAAAACGACCTTGTTCATAACGTAGAGACACAGCAAGACCATCAATCTTTAACTCGCACACATAAGAGATAGAATCACCAACTGCTTGACGTGCACGGCGGTCAAAGTCACGCAAATCCTGCTCATTAAATGCATTACCGAGACTTAACATTGGAATTCGATGCTCTACTTTGTGAAAGGATTCTAGAACCTGCCCACCAACGCGGACTGTAGGAGAATCTCCTGTTTGTAACTCAGGAAATTCCTCCTCAAGCTGAATCAACTCACGCATTAACCGGTCATACTCCGCATCTGGTACAGAAGGTTTATCCAATACATGATATTCATAATTGTACTGGTTTAAAAGTTCATGAAGCTCCTGAACTCTTTCTTGTGCTGCCACTTTATCCATACACCAAACCTCTCTTTCCTAGTTTGCCTTCGTGATTGGTGCAAATTTTGCAAGCAATCGTTTGATTCCAGTTGGGCTAGGGAATGCAATATCCAGTTCCTTCGATTCCCCTTCTCCCTTCACACTGACAACCGTTCCAATTCCCCATTTTTTATGCTCAGCCTTGTCGCCAACCTTCCAACCAATTTCATCTCCGCCAGTGGATTGTGCAACTGGTCTTGAGAAAACCCTTCTTTCTGGCTGTTTCGCAGGTGAAGGTGAGGATGACGAAGAAAATGGAGTACGCATTTGCTGTCTACGTTGCTGACCCAAATCTTCAAGAAGCTCCTCTGGGATCTCAGCAATAAAACGTGAAACTGGATTCATTGATGTTCGTCCATACAAGGTTCTCATTTGTGCATTTGATAAATACAACTCTTCTTCCGCTCTTGTAATCCCTACATAAGCAAGGCGGCGTTCTTCTTCCATTTCCGCTTCTTCCATAAGAGAACGACTATGTGGAAAGACTCCTTCTTCCATTCCCATTAAAAACACAACCGGGAACTCAAGTCCTTTCGCAGAGTGAAGTGTCATCAGGACAACTGCATTATTTTTATCATTTTCATCTTCTTCTAGTTTATCAATATCAGCCACTAATGCTAAATCTGTTAAAAAGGCCACAAGACTTTTGTCATCATTTGTTTTCTCAAAGTTTTGAGTAACAGATAAAAATTCTTCGATGTTTTCAATTCGGCTCTGAGATTCAAGTGTTTTTTCAGCCTTTAAGATTTCAACGTATTCTGTCTTCTCTAAAACATTTTCAACCAATTCAGTGACCGATAAATAGTCCTGCATTTGGACCCAATTATTAATTAAATCTCTAAATTCGCGTAATGCTTTTGTGATTTTTGCACTTAAACCAATCTGTTCAACCTCTTGCAATGCTTGGAACATGGAAAGGTCTTGTGCAATTGCATAGTTGGCAATCTTATCGATAGAAGTCGCACCAATTCCACGTTTCGGGACATTAATAATTCTCGTTAAGCTAATATCATCGTCTGGATTCGCAATTGTGCGCAAGTATGCCAAAATATCCTTAATTTCTTTCCTGTCGTAGAACTTAATTCCGCCAACAATTTGGTAGTTGATATTGGATTTAAGCAAGACTTCCTCCATCACACGAGATTGGGCATTGGTTCGATATAAAATCGCAATGTCTTTAAAGGTTCGTTGTCCACCATCTACAAGTTCACGTATTTTCCCTGCAACAAACTGCGCTTCCCCAGATTCACTATCGGCACGGTAGTACAACAGCTTTTTCCCTTCGTCATTTTCCGTCCAGAGATTTTTCGGTTTACGGTTCATATTGTTTTGGATAACTACATTTGCTGCCTGTAAAATTCGTTTTGTTGAACGATAGTTTTGTTCAAGCAAAATTACCTTTGCATTTTTATAATCTTTTTCAAACGAAAGAATATTGGTGATATCCGCGCCACGCCAACGATAAATCGACTGATCTGAATCACCCACAACACACAAATTCCTAAAACGTGAAGCTAGAAGCTTAACCAGCATATACTGGGCACGGTTTGTATCCTGGTACTCATCCACATGGATGTACTGAAATTTACGCTGATAGAATTCCAACACTTCCGGAACTCGTTGGAAAAGTTGGATTGTAGTCATAATGAGATCATCAAAATCAAGCGCTTGGTTTTTACGCAGTCTTTTTTGATACAACTTATAGACATCACTTACAATCTGCTCATACATGCCGCCCGCTGTTTTTTCATATTCTTCAGGTGTTTGCAATTCGTTCTTCGCGCTGCTGATTGTTCCTAGAATCGTACGTGGGTCAAATTTCTTCGGATCAATATTTTTTTCTTTTAAAATATTTTTGATAACCGAAAGCTGATCAGTTGTGTCTAAAATGGAGAAGTTTCGATTGAACCCCATTCGGTCGATGTCTCTTCGTAAAATTCGAACACACATTGAGTGGAAAGTTGAAATCCAAATATCTTCAGCTGCTCCTCCTAGAATTGCTTGTACACGATCTTTCATTTCTCGAGCTGCTTTATTAGTAAAGGTGATCGCCAAGATATTCCACGGCGCAACTTCTTTTTCCACCATTAAATAAGCAATACGGTGTGTCAAAACTCGAGTTTTACCACTCCCTGCTCCCGCCATAATTAAAAGTGGACCATCTGTTGCTTTAACCGCTTCTTGTTGTTCTTCGTTTAATCCCGATAACAATTTATTGCTAATAAATTGCAATTTCTTCACCGTCCTATTTCAGTATCGTACATACGTTCTATTTTATCCGATTTTTATGTGGATTTCCATTCTTATCCCTTAACAGCTTGTACTGTTTTTAAAGCTGCGTTCATGTCTTCGTATATAATATTTCCTACGACTACAGTATCGGCAAACTGTCCCATTTCCTTTGCCTGTTCAGCCGTCTTTATTCCACCGCCGTAAAACAGTTTTGTCGTTTCTAGTGTTTCTCCTACAGCTGAAACAATCTCCTTATCCCCGTACGCTCCACTGTATTCTATATAAAAAATAGGGAGGGAAAACATTTTTTCAGCCATTGTTGCATAGGCTACAACATCATCCTTTTCCAAAGAAGCATTTGCACTTGTCAGCTTAGCCGCTTTACAGTCTTCATTAAGAATGCAATAACCTTGCATAATCATTTCTTCCCAATTCATAACATCTCCAAATTCCTTTACCGCCTCATGATGCATCCCCATCATCCATTGTGTATCACTACTATTTAATACAGTAGGAATAAAATATAAATCAAAGCCAGGTGTGACTGACTCAATATTTGAAATCTCTAAAACAGCTGGTACAGTATAACGTCGGATTCGAGACATTAAGTGAAGGACATTGTCCAATGTCACCCCATCGCTTCCACCAACAATAATCGCATCTGTTCCAGATTCACAAATTGCATCTAAATGTTCCTCACTGATTTCCTTATTCGGATCCAGCTTAAAAACATGTCTCCATTCTCTAAAATCGTACATGAAGATCCTCCATTCATCATTCCATTTCTCCATTATATCAAAACTACATCCATCTATTAATACTTAGGTGGATTTCATTAAAAATGTACTTTTATTGCAATTAATTACAGATGAAAAATATGGCTAATCTCATTTTATTTTAGGAAACTTGTATAAATTTTGAAAAAGGATATAGTTTAAAGACCGTATAAGACTAGATTTTTGAATAATAGTGGAAAAAGGTTATAACACAAACCCTTTATACCACCTGACTTATGTATAAAAATGGCTTAGCACGTGATTCAAGCTTAGGTTAAGAACTTTATACTCTTGATGAAGTACTTAACTCCTTAATGTAATTTAAGTTTTGTTCTTCATACACTTGATGAAGTACTTAACCTGTTAATGTTTCTTAAGTTATGTTCCTCATACACTTGATGAAGTACTTAACTCGTTAATATATCTTAAGTTATGTTCCTCATACACTTGATGAAGTACTTAACTCGTTAATGTTTCTTAAGTTATGTTCTTCATACACATGATGAAGTACTTAACCTGTTAATGTTTCTTAAGTTATGTTCCTCATACACTTGATGAAGTACTTAACCTGTTAATGTTTCTTAAGTTATGTTCCTCATACTCTTGATGAAGTACTTAACCTGTTAATGTTTCTTAAGTTATGTTCCTCATACTCTTGATGAAGTACTTAACTCGTTAATATATCTTAAGTTTTGTTCCTCATACACTTGATGAAGTACTTAACCTGTTAATGTTTCTTAAGTTATGTTCCTCATACTCTTGATGAAGTACTTAACCTGTTAATGTATCTTAAGTTATGTTCCTCATACTCTTGATGAAGTACTTAACTCGTTAATATATCTTAAGTATGTTCCTCATACACTTGATGAAGTACTTAACCCGTTAATGTATCTTAAGTTATGTTCCTCATACACTTGATGAAGTACTTAATTACCTTAAGTTATGTTCCTTCTTAATTTTAATTAAGTAAAAAAACTCACAATATAAACTCCATATACGACGACGATACACCATTACTAAATTCGCAATATACCACTAACCGAATCAACAAAAAATAAAAAGCCGAAACTCAAGGTTTCGACTTTCACACATAATTACTGTTTTTCCGTTTCTTTGACACGATCGAGTGCCATTTGATAGGCATCGTTTCCGTAATTTAAGCATCGCTTTACACGAGAAATGGTTGCTGTACTTGCCCCTGTTTCCGTTTCGATTTTATGGTACGTATTTCCTTCTTGTAGCATTCTTGCGACTTCAAGGCGTTGCGCAAGTGACTGGATTTCATTTACCGTACATAAATCATCGAAGAATCGATAGCACTCCTCAAGATCGTTTAGTGATAGGATTGCATTAAATAATTGATCAAGTTCTTTCCCACGTAATTTATCAATTTGCATGTGATTTCTCCCTTTTTAAAATGTTTTTTCTAGTTTCCAAACGATACGGCACCGGCGATTCCAGGTGTTGTTGGAATGATATTAATCCATGTTTTCCCTGGGACTAAGCCGACTTCTTCCCCATTTGCAAATGGCACAATTCTTCCCTCAACATTTTTCCACTCGATTTCCTGTGCCTTTCCTTTCTGAAGCAAAAAGCCTTTTCCTCCGGTTGTCACATCAACAGCACGTCTTCCATAATCATCGATAAAGCGATGATTCATTTCAACGATCAATACATTGTCAAGTAATACCGGTGTACTTGTCTCACGGTCTACTGTCTGGTCGCCTCCGCTATAACGCTCATACTTACTTTTTTCAGCATTATAATCGTAGACTGCTGAAAATATATCTCTTGATGAATAGGACACTCGAACATGTTCAGCTGCTGTGCCTTCAATGCCATCTAACTCATTCTCAGATAAAAATGAAAAACTTTGAACCTCGTCTTCCATTGAATATCCTTGCTTATCTGCCCCTTTTACAATATTTTCAAATGAAATATATGAGTTATGTGGGGCAACATTGTGGTCAGCACGCCAAAAAAGAGTGCCATCATAAACCATTCCATTTATGTTGTCTATCTTGCCGCTGTTAAGAATCTGTTTAGCCTCTGGGCTCCAGCCATGTGCTACATATAGTGCATCAAAGCCTTTGCTCAACTCAATATAATAATCTCTAGCACTACGAACTGGTCCAATAATTTCTGGTTTTTCACTTTGGAACACAGCTAGGAAACGAGTTACATCTCCTTCCGCTAACACTTCATACACTATATCAGCCATATGAAGTCCTGACTGCGGACGTGCTTTTGGATGATTGTTGACCATGACTGCAAATGGACGACTATCTACATCCTCGTTTGTTCCAATTCCTGTTAAAGGAAAGACATGTTCAAACTCTTCCTTTGGTTCATCCTTTGTTACAGGCTGGACCTGTTTTGGTTCATGCTCTTCCTGTTGCTTTACAGCTTCCTTATTGCTACAAGCTGCTGAAAAGAGTAAGAGAAGAATTCCTAGAATGTATATAGTCTTTTTCATATTTGATTACACAACCTTTTTAATAGAAAATCAAAATTGAAATCCTTTTATATTTTAACGCATTATTGACGGAAAGAGTACCATTTTATTCATGACATCATAAATTCCCTGTGGTGTAATGCGAATATAAGGCAAATGAGTAGACGATAAAAAGCTTAATGTATAAATCGGGTCACTGTGATTATAACCTCGCTCACGTACTAAACGAACTAACTCCTTTTCAAGTACACTTAAATCTACTACAGATTTAGACGAAGTGATTCCACCAATATCTAGTGGGACTTCATGTAAAATGTTACCGTTTTCAACTAAAACTATTCCACCACCAAGTTCCTTCATGCGATTAAAGGCAAGAAGCATATCCTTTTTATTTTTTCCAATTAATACAAAATCACCCGTATTTGAAAAAGAACTTGCAAACCCCGAAATGCGATTTGCGAAACCTTTAATCATTGTGTTGACACGCCATTTCCCTTCCCGGTCAACTAACATCAAGAAGCTCTCATCATGTTCCATTGAAATTTCATCATAAGATGCATCAATGGAAATCGAATATGGTTTCATAATAACAGCATTCTCCATCTTCATTCCGAACGGCATTGAAAACTGTAAGTCATCAAGCGTCAGTTCCCAGTTGGTAGCAAGGTTTGTAAAGCCCTGACTCTTCCACGGAAATTCTGGAAATGCATGTTGATCTTTATTTTCACGTTTCACCCAAACCCCTTTAGCAAGGACAGATTCAGGAGTTGGATTCTCTTTTGATGTTAAAATATTTAGATTTGCAATTCTTCCCGTAGCTATCATACCATGGAGGTTATCCATGTTATAGTGCCTTGCTACATTGATTGTTGCCATATTGTAGGCATCGATAATTGGTACACCTTTATCAATTGCGATCTTTATCATGTTATCTATAATTCCCTGTTCATAAAACGCTGGTGGTGAACCATCTGTTGTGAAAATGAACTTATCATACTGATCAATACCTATTTCATGTATTTCGTCCAGAATTTTTGGCAGGTCCGGGCGAATCGAGGAATTACGCAATGAAGTTGTGTAGCCTTGCAGAAGACGATTCAATACATCTGTACCAGTCATCGACTCATGGTCGCAATCCGAACCCAATAACATCATTTTGGCTAATGTTTTTTCAGAAGCACCTGGAAAATGACCTTCGACCTTTTTTCCAATCCGTTTCGCTTCTTGAATCCAATGAAGCATGAGATCATCTCCATCAAGCAACTTCGGCCATCCCGTCAATTCCCCACCTTGAACAACAGCATCATGCTCAAGCCAACTTAACACATTTCCATTAGAAAAAGCTTGCTCTTCATGATGAATTTCTGTCTGTGGATCAAACCTACACCACCAGTACATTGTGACTGGAAGGTTTTTCATTTCTTCCAAAAAAGAAAACGCTTTCTTTTTACTCGTTTGTAATGCGAGCACTAAGTTATCATTTATGATTGTAGTCGTCCCTGTTTGGGATGCATATTGAGCAAATGAGTGGGGATTATATAAATGAAATGAATGTGCATGAGGTTCAATGTAACCTGGCACTACAAATTTCCCATCACACTCTACAACTTCACAGTTGGTAAGTTTTGATGGCAGCTGTTGACCCACGTACACAATACGATCTTGGTAAATCCAGATATGTGCGTTGATCCATTTTTTTAACATTTGATTTAAATATGTGACGTTTTTTAATAGAATTGTTGGTGATTTTTTTCCATCTATGACAGCAACATGTTCACGTAGTTGCTTATTTTTCCAACGGTAACGTTGCCCAACCATTAACCATCTCTCCAATCTCTGCCTTAAGCTATGGAAGCGCTTTATGCTATAGTAACATATTAATTGATTTAGTGCATTAAAGACTTCAAGAAAAAATTGTAAAACTTTTTGACAATTTTTGAGGTAAGGTAAAGATCTTTGAACGGGGGTAAAAAAAATGAAACCGAATATAGGGATGATCAATGCTTTAGTCCGCATTACATGTGGATTTACGATGCTTGCTTGGGCTACCGCTAAAATGGTAAAACGTCCGTGGCGTGAAAGTTTCATTTTCGTGGCGATGCTTGGGGGAATGAAGGTGGCAGAAGGTATTACTCGTTTCTGTCCACTTACAGCTCTCTTTCAAGAGTATGTCAAGAGAAAGCAAGAGGAACCAGAACCATTAAAAGAACTTCCTCCAATAAATCCATCATAAAAGGTAAGAGGATTATCCTCTTACCTATTTTATAATGCATTTTTACCGTAGTAGAATTTCGTTTTTAATATCGAAAATGTATGATATTCACACAAATTGTGCGCTATTCTTATTATTTGCGTTATAAGAAATCGCCTTGTTCCCAATATCCTTTCGGTAAAATAAATTTGAGCACTTTATTTTTTCTGCTTCTTGGTATACAAAGTCCTGTGCTTTTTCAAGAGTTTCACCGCTAGCTACAACGGTCAACACTCTTCCACCATGCGTAACAAACTGATTGTTGACCAAATCTGTTCCAGCATGGAAAGCTGTAATTTTCTCATCAAGGTTGTCTAGCCCTTCGATGACTGCTCCCTTTTCATAGCTTTCTGGATATCCTTTTGATGCAAATACGACACCAAGTGTTGCTTTATCTGACCACTCTAGGGAAATCTCCTTTTGATCAAGTAATCCTTCTATAACATCAATGAAATCCGTTTCTAAACGAGGAAGGACAACCTGAGTTTCAGGATCTCCAAATCGAGCATTGTATTCAATTACTTTTGGCCCATTAGCGGTCAAAATGAGCCCCGCATATAGGATACCAGTAAAATCTCTACCCTCTTCTTCCATCGCTTTAACTGTTGGGTTAATAATGGTTTCGATTGCTTCTTGAACAATATTGTCTGATATTTGCGGGACTGGTGAATAAGCACCCATTCCCCCAGTGTTAGGACCTTCATCATTGTCAAAAGCACGCTTATGGTCCTGTGAAATCACCATCGGATAAGCCGTTTTCCCATCCACAAAAGCCATTAATGAGAATTCTTCCCCTTCAAGAAACTCTTCAATAACTACTTGAGTACTTGCTTCACCAAATTTATTATCTTCAAGCATGTCGTACACACTTGTTAATGCATCATCCAAATTAAGAGCTACTGTAACACCTTTACCAGCAGCTAGGCCGTCCGCCTTAATAACGATAGGTGCTCCTTTTTCAAGGATATATTGTTTCGCTTCTTCATAAGAAGTGAATGTCTCATACTCTGCGGTTGGGATATTGTACTTTTTCATAATTTCCTTCGCAAAGGATTTACTACCTTCAAGTAGGGCAGCATCTTTTGTTGGGCCAAATATCGCGAGGCCTTCAGCCTGGAATCGGTTCACGATACCATTAATTAATGGGACTTCAGGTCCAACTAGGGTAAGGTCGATTTGTTCTTTTTTCGCAAACTCTATTAAACCATCAAAGTCATTTTCATCAATGTTTATTAAAGTTGCGATCGTCTGCATGCCTGGATTTCCTGGTGCAACATAGACGGTCTCTACTTTTTGGCTTTGCCCGACTTTCCAAGCAAGTGTATGTTCACGGCCACCGCGGCCAATGACTAGTACTTTCATTTTTTCACCTCATCAAACGAATTTGATTAACTTATATCTACACTGTCTAGCTCCAGCGCCTAGCCCCTCGAGGTCACAACCCAATCCATCTAGAAGGTTAAAGTACAACCTTCTGGATGGCTCGTCTTGTGCTTGTCAGGGCTGATCAAGGCGCTTGCGCTTTTCCTAATTAGTGTTTAAAATGACGTACTCCGGTAAAGACCATTGCGATTCCGTATTCATCGGCTTTTTGAATGGATTCTTCATCACGAATGGATCCTCCAGGCTGGATGATGGCAGTGATGCCAGCTTTTGCCGCAGCTTCAACTGTGTCACCCATTGGGAAGAATGCATCTGATGCAAGTGCTGAACCTTTTGCTTTTTCACCTGCTTGGTTAATTGCGATATTTGCTGATCCTACACGGTTCATTTGACCGGCACCAATTCCAATGGTCATGTCGTCTTTTGCTAACACAATTGCGTTCGATTTAACATGTTTTACAACCTTCCAACCAAGCTTTAAATCAGCCCATTCTTGTTCAGTTGGTTCTCGCTTAGTAGGAACAGAGATAGTTGCCTCTTCCAATCCGTATGAATCTTCATCTTGAACAAGTAATCCGCCACGAACGGACACAAGTTTCTTTTCAACCTTCTCGTCATCTGAAAGGTCAACAGTCAACAAACGGAGGTTTTTCTTTGAAGAAAGAATTTCAAATGCTTCCTCACTGAATGATGGTGCAATGATAATTTCAAGGAAGATTTCTCGCATTTTATGAGCTGTTTGTGCATCAACTTCACGGTTCAGTGCGATAATCCCCCCAAAAATTGACGTTGAGTCTGCTTCATATGCTTTTTGGTAGGCTTCCTCTAAAGTAGCACCCACTCCAACTCCGCAAGGATTCATATGCTTAACAGCAACCGCTGCAGGCTCTTTGAACTCTTTAACAATTTGAAGGGCAGCATCTGCATCGTTAATATTATTGTAAGATAATTCTTTTCCATGCAGTTGTGTTGCGGACGCAATCGAAATATGCGTTCCTAATGGTTTTTTATAAAATGCTGCCTTTTGATGAGGGTTTTCACCATAACGAAGGTCTTGTTTCTTTTCATAAGTAACGGTTAAGGATTCTGGATTTTCCTCACCCGCTGCATTTGTTAAAAATTCAGCGATTACTGCATCATAAGCAGCAGTGTGTCGGAACACTTTTGCTCCTAAACGAAGCTTTGTTTGTGCTGCAACTTCACCTTTTTCAGATATCTCCGCTAATACAGTATCGTAATCCTGTGGATCAACAACAACTGTTACATATTTGTGGTTTTTTGCAGCAGAACGAAGCATAGAAGGTCCGCCAATATCAATATTTTCAATCGCATCCGCAAACTGAACATCTGGTATTGCAATTGTTTGTTGAAAGGGATATAGGTTAACAACAACTAAATCGATTGGTGTAATATCATGCTCTTGAAGTTGTTTTACATGTTCTTCATTTTCTCGTACCGCTAGGAGGCCACCATGAATATTTGGATGTAGTGTTTTGACACGACCATCCATAATTTCTGGAAAGTTTGTTACCTCTGAAATTCCGATGACAGAGAGTCCCGCTTCCTCAAGAGTACGCTTTGTACCACCTGTTGAAATAACTTCAACCCCATTATCAATTAAGCCTTTTACAAAAGGAACTAGTCCCTGTTTATCTGAAACACTGACAAGTGCGCGCTTGATTGTCACTTTGAATCGCTCCCTACTCTAGAATTCTTTGCTGTTACAAGTGATTGCAGGATCTGTGGATAAAATTCATGCTCAATTTGATGAACTTTTTCTTCAATGATTGCTAATGTATCTCCTGGTTCAATAGAAAGTTCCTTTTGGGCAATAATTGGACCTGTATCCATTCCTTCATCGACATAATGAATCGTAACACCAGTCGTCCTCACGCCCGCTTCAAATGCCTGACCAATTGCATCCTTACCCGGAAAAGCTGGTAAAAGAGAAGGATGAATATTGATGATTTTGTTGCGATACGCCTTTAAAAGCGTATCGCCAATTAATCTCATGTATCCAGCCAATACAATTAATTCTACTTTTTTCTCACGTAAAGCTTCCACAATTTCGGCTTCGAATAATGATTTTTCTTGATAGTCTTTTGGTGAAAAAACAAAAGTGTCCACCCATTCCTTTGAAGCACGTTCAATTACTTTTGCACCTGGCTTATCACAAACTAGTAATTCAATTTCTGCTGCAAGTCTACCTTCTTTTACCGAATCTGCAATGGCTTGAAAGTTTGTGCCACTCCCTGATGCAAATACAGCTATTTTTTTCATACAAGTGCTCCCCCACCAAAGGTTACACCATTACCTTCTTTAATACGGCCAATAATATATGCTTTTTCACCTTGCTCTTCAAGTAGTTGAAGAAGTTCATGGAGGTCAGCCTCATTAATGGCTAACACCATTCCGATTCCCATATTAAATATATTAAACATTTCTTCACGATTTAGGTTTCCGGTCTCTTGAAGCAGATCAAAGATTGGTGGAATTGGCCATGAACCGTAATCAATCTCCGCCCCTACACCTTCTGGAAGCATACGAGGAATATTTTCAATAAAGCCCCCACCTGTAATATGGGACATACCCTTTACTTCAAACTTCTCCATTGCTTTTAATAAAGACTTCACATAAATTTTAGTCGGTTGAAGAAGTTCTTCACCTAATGTACGCCCGATTTTTCCGTACGTTTTGTGAAGGTCCAATCCTCCATCCTCTAGTAGAACCTTACGGACAAGTGAATAGCCATTACTGTGAATTCCACTTGAAGAAAGGCCGATAAGAACATCACCAGGCTTAATTGAAGCGCCAGTTACAAGCTTAGACTTTTCTGCAACACCCACTGAAAAACCAGCAAGGTCATATTCATCCTCACTATACATTCCTGGCATTTCAGCAGTTTCACCGCCAATTAATGCACAACCCGCTTGTTCACAACCATCAGCAATTCCTTTTACAATTTGCTCGATTTTTTCGGGCTGTGCTTTTCCGCATGCAATATAATCTAAAAAGTATAAAGGCTCAGCTCCCTGAACCACAATATCATTCACACACATTGCAACCGCATCAATCCCAATTGTGTCATGCTTATCCATCATAAAAGCCAACATCAACTTAGTGCCAACACCGTCTGTGCCAGAAACCAACACAGGCTCTTTTACGTTTACCTTTGATAGGTCAAACATTCCACCAAAGCTGCCAAGTCCACCCATCACTTCTGGGCGAACTGTTTTTGCAACATGCTTTTTCATTCTGGAAACAGCCTCATAGCCTGCTTCAATGTCTACTCCAGCTTGCTTATAAGCATTTGCCATCGTTATGAACACCTCTACTTTTTTTAGCTGAATACTTTTTCATGCGGTAATACCGTATCCGGGAAGATCTCCGTCGGATATTTCCCTGTAAAACAAGCCATACATTGTCCGCGAGTTTCCCCTTCAAACGGTCTTGCAATTGCTTTTACAAGCCCCTCAGGACTTAAAAATGTTAATGTGTCCGCCCCAATGATTTGACGCATTTCTTCAATTGAATGTGAAGATGCAATCAATTCTTCATGTGTGGAGGTATCAATTCCGTAAAAGCATGGATTCTTAATTGGCGGTGAACTAATGCATACATGCACTTCTAATGCACCTGCATCGCGAAGCATTTTTACAATTCTTCGGCTTGTTGTTCCACGAACAATAGAGTCATCCACCATGACAACGCGCTTGCCTTCTACAACACCATTAACAGGTGAAAGTTTCATTTTCACACCTTGTTCACGTAATGATTGGGTCGGCTTAATAAACGTTCTGCCGACATATCGATTCTTAATGAGACCGAGCTCATAAGGAATTCCAGATTCCTCTGCGTAACCAATCGCTGCCGAAATACTAGAATCTGGCACACCGGTTACTATATCGGCATCAATTGGTGCCTCTATAGCAAGCTGTTTACCTAAATTTTTTCGGGCTGTATGAACATTCACTCCGTTAATATTACTATCCGGGCGTGAAAAATAAATATATTCCATACTGCACATTGCACGATTATTCATTAAGGAGAAACGCTCTGATTGAATGCCTTCATCATTGATCACAATCAATTCACCAGGCTCGACATCTCTTTCGAATTTAGCACCAATTATATCAAACGCACAAGTCTCAGAAGCTACTACCCAAGCATCTCCAAGTTTACCAAGTGATAACGGACGAAGACCATTTGGATCCAGAGCAACTATCATTTTCTTTTCCGTCATGATCAAAAAGGCATAAGCCCCTTTTAACATGGTTAAGGCATTTTTGACACGATCTTTAATTTTTGTATAGCCGCTTTTTCTAGTTAGGTGTGCAAGAACTTCAGTATCAGAAGAAGTTTGAAAGATACTACCTTGGTTTTCCAACTGATGCTTCAAGTCATTTGCATTTACAAGGTTTCCGTTATGAGCAATCGCTAGCCCACCTACTTGAGAATGAAAGAGGAGGGGCTGAACATTTTGAATGCCCCCACCCCCAGCTGTTGCATAACGAACATGCCCAATTGCTGCACTTCCTTCTAATTGTTCAAGTTGGCCATTGCCAAACACTTCATTCACAAGGCCTTCTCCTTTTACAATTCGAAGCTTTTCACCATTACTGACAACAATGCCGGCACCCTCTTGACCACGATGCTGTAAGCTGTGTAATCCATAATAAGTTAGTTTTGCTGCATCTGGATGTCCCCAGATACCGAATACACCACATTCCTCGTTTAAGCCTTTGAGTTCAGCAAGCATGGGATTGCTCCTTTCCATGTGCGTTTTAGATCATCGACTGGTAGATTAATAATTTCCTTTCCAGTTTGATCCTCAACGATAAATAATCCATCGCCTGTTACTTCTCCGACCAGATTAGCTCTTACTAGCTGTTCAAACTTCTCTTTGTTTTCCTTCTTCACAGATACGATAAAACGAGATTGTGTTTCACTGAATAACTCAGTTACCGCATCTCCTTGAATTTGTACTTTTACACCTAAGCCCTTTGCCCCAAATGTCTTTTCTGCTAATGCAACTGCAAAGCCACCCTCTGCCACATCATGTGCAGAAGCAATAACGCCTGCACGAATGGCAGTTAATACTTGTTGTTGTCTTCTTTTTTCAATCTCTAAATCTAATTCAGGAACCGGACCGAAAATCTCGCCATGAATTAATTTTTGTAGCTCGCTGCCTGCGAATTCTTCTTTCGCCTCACCGATTACATACACAAGGTCGCCCACTTCTTTGAATTCTTGAGTTGTAATATGAGAAACATTGTCAATCAAACCAACCATTCCAATAACTGGTGTTGGGTAAATTGCTTCACCGTTCGTTTCATTATAAAGAGACACATTTCCACCAATAACTGGTGTATTTAGCACACGGCATGCTTCGCTAATTCCGTCAGCTGCTTTTTCAATCTGCCAAAAAATCTCTGGCTTCTCTGGATTTCCAAAGTTAAGGTTATCTGTGATTGCAAGAGGTGCACCACCTGAGCAGACAATATTTCTAGCAGCTTCACTAACTGCGATTTGTCCCCCAACCTCAGGGTCTAAATAGAGATACCTAGAATTACAGTCTGTAGTCATCGCGAGTGCTTTCTGTGTGTCGCGAATTCTTACAACCGCTGCATCCGAACCAGGAGCAACAACTGTATTAGTGCGAACCATATAATCATATTGGTCATAAACCCATTCTTTACTTGCAATTGTAGGCTGTGCAAGTAAATCTACAAGTGTTTGACTTACATCTTCAAGCTTAGGAGCTTCAATCTTCATTTCTTTAAATTCACGATAAGAAGCAGGTTCGCTTGAAGGCTTATGATAGACAGGAGCTTCTTCAGCTAATGCATCAACAGGAACATCAGCGATTACTTCTCCCTTGTGTACTAAGCGAAGTTGTTTGTCATCTGTAACTTTACCGATCGCCACAGCTTCAAGATCATATTTATTTACGATATCTTGGATTTCTTGCTCTCTTCCTTTTTCAACAACGATTAACATCCGCTCCTGTGATTCAGAAAGCATCATTTCATAACCTGTCATACCTGTTTCACGTTGTGGGACTAGGTCAAGATTCATTTCAATACCAGAGCCAGCTTTACTCGCCATTTCTGCAGATGAACTAGTTAGTCCTGCTGCGCCCATGTCCTGAATTCCAACTAGTGCATCAGATTTTACTAGTTCTAAGCAAGCTTCAAGCAACAATTTTTCCATAAATGGATCGCCAACCTGTACTGCAGGGCGCTTTGCATCTGAATCCTCAGTAAGTTCCTCAGAAGCAAAGGTTGCACCGTGAATTCCGTCACGACCAGTTTTGGCCCCAATATACATGACTGTATTGCCAACACCCTTTGCCTGACCCTTTTGAATATCTTCATGATTGATCAGTCCAACACACATTGCGTTTACGAGTGGATTTCCTTCATAAGAAGCATCAAATTGAATTTCTCCACCAACTGTCGGAATTCCGATACAGTTTCCGTAACCCGCAATACCTGCTACAACTTCTTCGAACAAATACTTTACTCTCGGTGAAGTTAGCTCTCCGAAACGAAGAGAGTTTAATAGAGCAATCGGTCTTGCTCCCATAGAAAACACGTCACGGATTATTCCACCAACACCCGTCGCCGCCCCTTGATAAGGCTCAATTGCAGAAGGATGGTTATGACTTTCGATTTTAAAAACAACCGCTTGATTATCACCGATATCAACAATCCCAGCACCTTCACCTGGTCCTTGAAGAACTCGCTCACCAGTTGTCGGAAACTTTCGTAACACTGGCTTAGAGTTTTTATAGCTACAGTGCTCAGACCACATAACTGAGAATAAACCTGTCTCTGTATAGTTTGGAAGTCTACCAATAATCTTTTCGATTAATTCAAACTCTGAATCACTTAAACCCATTTCACTATATATCTTTTGTTCTTTAATTTCCTGCGGACTTGGTTCAAGAAGTAACGACATGTGCTGCCAACCTCCAATTTTTCACAATTGATTGAAATAATTTGATTCCATCTGCACTACCCAATAATTCCTCAACCGCTCTTTCTGGATGAGGCATCATCCCAAGAACATTTCCCCGTTCATTTGTAATACCTGCGATATCCGCAACACTACCATTTGGGTTTGTTCCGTTATATGTGAACGCGATCTGATTATTCTCTTGTAATCTAGCAAGTGTTTGCTCATCACAATAATAATTTCCTTCACCATGGGCAATCGGAACTGTGATGACTTCGCCCACTTCATATTCAGATGTAAACATTGTTTTATTATTATCAACTCGCAGCTCAACCGGACGACACATGAATTTTAGTTTTTCATTTCGACGCATCGCACCTGGCAGAAGCCCTGCTTCTAATAAAATTTGGAAGCCATTGCATACACCCAGGATTGGTTTACCAGCCTCAGCTGCTTTTACTACCTCATCCATGACATTTGAAAAACGAGCAAGTGCTCCTGTACGTAGGTAATCTCCATAAGAGAAGCCTCCAGGAAGTAAAATACCATCGAATTCTTCAAGGTTTGTTGCAGTATGTGATACATACTCCACTTCTTCACCAAGCGCATCTTTTACAGCATGATACATATCAACATCGCAGTTAGAGCCTGGAAACACGATTACGGCAAATTTCACTGTGTGACAACCTCCTCAACCTCATAACGATAATCCTCAATTACCGTATTCGCTAAAAGCTTTTCACAAATCTCCTTAACCGTTTTATCAAGGTCAGCTACTGTTTCATCAATCATTAACTCCATATATTTTCCAATACGAACATCCGATACTTCTTTATAATTTAATTGGTGCAATGAACCTTTCACAGCACTGCCTTGTGGATCTAAAACACTTTCACGTAATGTTACATAAACCTTTACTTTGTACATCATGCAATTTGTCCCCCTAGTCGATTTAAAATTTCCGTATAAGCGTCTGTTACATTTCCGAGGTCTCTACGGAATACGTCTTTATCCAATTTTTCATTTGTTTCAATATCCCAGAAGCGGCAGGTATCAGGTGAAATCTCATCAGCTAATAAAACCTCTCCGTCTTTTGTGACACCAAATTCGAGTTTAAAATCTATTAATCTGATTTGAAGGTCTAAAAAGAAAGCACGTAATACATCATTGATTTTTAGCGCCTGTTCTTTAAGTTCTAGGACTTGATTTTTAGTTGCAAGATCTAGAACTTCAATGTGGTCCTCGTTCACAAGTGGATCACCTAGGTCGTCATTTTTATAGTAAAATTCAACAATCGGTTTTACTAAGTCCGTTCCTTCCTCAATTCCAACTCGCTTTGAAAAACCGCCAGCAACTACGTTCCGCACAACAACCTCCAGCGGTATGATTGATACATGCTTGACGAGTTGTTCGTTTTCTGAAAGCTTGCCGATAAAATGTGTTTTGATTCCTGCCGTATGAAGTTTTGAAAAAATCAGGCTTGTAATTTCGTTATTCAATCGACCCTTGCCAACAATTTGTGCTTTCTTTTCCCCATTAAACGCTGTGGCGTCATCCTTGTACTCCACTAAAACGATGGAATCTTCAGCTGTTTGATAGAGTTTCTTAGCCTTTCCTTCATACAGTAAACGAAGCTTTTTCACGTCCATCTTGACTCCCCCTAAAAGATTCAGATTAAGCGACTCTATATTTTTATAAGCCTAAGCGTTCAAAAATCATGTCTACGTGCTTAAGGTGGTAATTATAATCAAAGCAATCGTCAATTTGTGCTGGAGATAAACGGCTCGTAATTTTTTCTTCAGCTTCAATTAACCCGCGGAACGGAACTTGTTTTTCCCATGCTTCCATTGCCTTAGGCTGTACAGTATCGTATGCCTCTTCTCTTGTTAAACCTGAGTCAATCAATGCTAACAACACACGTTGCGAATAAATCAATCCAAGTGTACGGTCCATATTACGTTTCATGTTCTCTGGGAACACAGTTAGGTTCTTTACAATATTTCCAAAACGATTAAGCATATAATTCAACGCAATCGTAGCATCTGGTAAAATAATGCGCTCTGCAGAAGAATGTGAAATATCACGTTCATGCCAAAGTGGCACATTTTCATATGCTGTCATCATATACCCACGAATTACACGAGCCAATCCTGTCATATTCTCAGACCCAATTGGGTTTCGTTTATGTGGCATTGCTGATGAACCTTTTTGACCTTTCGCAAAAAATTCTTCTACTTCTCTTGTTTCACTCTTTTGTAAGCCACGAACCTCTACCGCAAATTTTTCAATTGAAGTTGCGACAAGTGCTAATGCGGAAATATATGCCGCATGACGGTCACGCTGTAACGTCTGTGTCGAGATCGGTGCAGCCGTAATACCAAGCTTTTCACACACATACTGCTCAACAAACGGATCGATATTCGCATAAGTTCCAACCGCTCCTGAAATCTTCCCAAACTGAACACCCTCCGCAGCTTGCTTGAAGCGTTCAAGATTACGTTTCATTTCCTCATGCCATAAAGCAAGCTTTAAACCAAATGTTGTTGGTTCGGCATGAACTCCATGCGTACGTCCCATCATAACAGTGTGTTTATGTTCCTTCGCTTTTTCCGCTAAAATATTGATAAATCGTTCTATGTCTTTTTGTAAAATGTCATTGGCTTGTTTTAACAAATAAGATAGGGCTGTATCCACAACATCGGTGGATGTTAATCCATAATGAACCCATTTTCTTTCTTCACCTAATGTTTCTGATACGGCACGTGTAAACGCCACAACATCATGTCTTGTTTCCTCTTCGATTTCTTTAATTCGATTCACATCAAAGGATGCATTTTTGCGAATAAGGGCAACATCTTCTTTTGGAATATCACCCAGCTCTGCCCAAGCCTCACAAGCTAAAATTTCCACTTCAAGCCAAGCACGGAACCGATTCTCCTCCGTCCAAATAGCCCCCATTTCCTCACGTGTATAACGACCAATCATATAAAATCCTCCTTAAATGCGGATATGTGAATCATGCCAAATTTGTAAGATATCTGACTTTTTCAAAGCCTCTTCCACTGTTTGTCCTAAGACGGTAACATGCCCCATCTTTCTCTTCACTTTTGCTTCGGCTTTACCATATAAATGAACCTTCACACTTGATAATTGTGATACTTTCTCAAGTAATGGCTGTACATGCTCACCAAGAATGTTTGTCATCACAACAGGACGTAACAGAGTTGTTTCTCCAAGCGGCCAATTACATACTGAGCGAACATGCTGCTCAAATTGTGAAGTTTCACATGCATCGATTGAATAGTGACCAGAGTTATGTGGACGTGGTGCCAATTCATTGATATAGATTTCGCCATCCTCAGTCACAAACATTTCAACCGCTAATGTTCCTACTAATTGAAATTCGGAAGCAAGCTTCATCGCCATTTCTTTTGCCTTAGTTTCTCTTATTTCAGAAATTCTAGCCGGAACAATTGATTGGTGTAGGATATTCTCAACGTGAATGTTTTCTGCTACTGGGAAAGCCTTTACCTCTCCTGCTGGATTTCGTGTAACAATGACAGAAACTTCTTTCTGAAACGGAACCCATGCTTCCAAGATGCAACCCCCAGAATCCAGAAGTTTTCCTGCTAATTCTATATCTTCCTTCTGTTTTAAAACAAATTGACCTTTTCCGTCATAGCCTCCACGGCATGTTTTTAACACGGAAGGAAATCCAATTTCCTCGACTGCCTCAGCTAATTGCTCTTGATTCTCCACAAGTCGAAACGGTGCAACTTGTAAGCCAATTTCCTGAATCGCACTCTTTTCAGTACCACGATCTTGTGTAATTCTTAAAAGGTGGCTCCCTTGTGGTAGGTTTGCATTTTCCTCAAGCCATGTAAGAGCCTCATAATCTATATTTTCAAATTCATACGTAATGACATCACTAACGCTTGCCAATTCCTTGATAGCCTCTAGGTCATCATAATTAGCCGTAATTTCAATATCAGCCACCTGTCCACACGGGGAATTTGGCGTTGGGTCCAAAACGGCCACAAGAAAACCCATTTCCTTAGCCGAAATGGCCATCATTCGTCCAAGCTGACCACCACCAATAATTCCAATCGTTTGGCCCGGTAAAATTTGCTTATTCAAGTTCATCACTACTTTCAAGTACTTGAATTTTTTTGTTTTCTCTTATATCAACGAGCTTCTGATCCCACTCTGGATTAGATGTCCCAAGAATCGAAGCTGCTAGTAATCCTGCATTTGTTGCGCCTGCTTTACCAATCGCAACCGTTGCAACTGGTACTCCACCTGGCATTTGAACAATTGACAATAATGAATCAAGTCCATTTAATGCACGTGATTGAACCGGAACCCCGATTACTGGTAGAGTTGTTTTTGCTGCAACCATACCCGGTAAATGCGCAGCACCACCAGCTCCCGCAATGATGACCTTAATGCCTCGTTCTTTTGCTTTTTCTGCATATTCAAACATAAGGTCTGGAGTACGGTGAGCAGAAACTACCTTTTTTTCATAAGGAATTCCAATATCCTCTAAAACATTGCACGCTTCTTTCATCGTTTCCCAATCAGAAGTACTTCCCATAATTACACCAACTACTGGATTCATAAGATCCTCCTAAATTGTCATAAATCAAATACACCTTGGCGTATTTTCGCCCAGATTGTTATTCGAGTTCGCTCGAATAATTTCCTTTAAAAATCTGAGCCTTCCATTATTTCAATAAAAATAGCCGTTAGTATAAGATAAAAGTTAAAATAAAAATGCCCAGGAAAAAGACTGATTTCCAAAAAGGGAAAGCAATCCTACCTGGGCATTCTATATCAAGAATAGGTAAAATTATACTTTTCCCTCATAGTCCAATAATTTACGGTTATCGGGTAGAAACTTATGGGCCATATTCCCAAGATTATATGAGGTATTTTTTCTAACCTAATCTTATCAACATAGTGGCTCAATTGTCAATTAATATCGAACGTTTTACAAAAATTTCATTTTTAATGTTCGTGTTTTACTGCAATATCCCTTCAAAAACTATCTTTCTCCCACAAGGTTCGACGACAATCCCCCCATTACGCGTCACCTCCTGAAAGACAGGTTCTTCCATTCTCCTAACAGGCAAATACCCTTCTGCCTTCATTCGGTCGAGGCATTGATCAATCGTTTCATTTTGTTTGACTTCAAATTTTTGCTTTTTTGGTTTACTCATGTTTCAAGCTTTCCTCTCCTAACAGCCTTCACCCAGAATCCGCCATGAATGGCCTTTGGTTCATACGTAATCACAAACGCCTTCGGATCCATATCAGTAATGGTTTTATATAATTTCATCTCATATTTGCGAGGAGTTAAAATCGTCATCGACAATCTGTCTCCCTCTCTACCCTGGGTTTGCCATGTCGTAACTCCGTATCCCTCATCGCGCAGTTTTTTCGGCAAATCCATCTCATATTCCTTAGTAATTACATTTACTGTAATATATCCGAGCGCAAGCTTCTCTTCAATCTTCATCCCAACAATAACACCGATTCCGTAACCTACTGCATACGCCACTAAATTTTGAATTTGATTTAAATTATCTAGTACCAAACCAAGACCCACGACATAAATAACAACCTCAACCGTACTAATTAATGCAGCTAAATACCGCTGCCCCTTCAACGTCAAGATCATCCGAATCGTAAAAAAAGACACATACACAATATTAATCACTAAAATAATGAGGACCATTACATATGCATTCGATAACAAATTTACTCCCCCTTCGGAAACTTTCCTTCTCTTAGCTTACCAAAGTATTCATTTTACTAAACATTTTCCCTAAAGAATACTACCCGAAACATATTTTTCCACGAAATTTCCTAGTAGGCACATACCTAATTGAAATCTCATATACTACTTTAGTTGAATTATGTATTTTTGAGGAGGGAACAACAGCCCATGAAAATGGACCAATTTAAAAATATGAATAATTGGAGAAAGCAATGGGACCATTTTTTTGGTGATGAATTTTGGAATGAATTTACCCCATTTTTCGATAACGCCCATTCTCAACTAAACCTTTACCAAGGAGATAATGAGCTACTGGTCGTCCTAAGCCTACCAGGGTTAACAAAAGTTGAGGATGTCGACATTTATGTAAACCATCAAACACTCGAAGTACAAGGAAAAATCAATTTGAACTTTAAAGGCTTTGATATCATTCAAGAAGGTATTTTCCAAGGAAGCTTTCAACGAGAAATACAACTCCCCTACACGGTAAAAGAAGATCGGATTAAAGCAAGCTATAAAAGAGGACTCCTACTCGTACACCTTCATAAGCAAATCCCCGATGACTCCCGTAAAAAAATAGAGGTAGTAGATAGAGACAAATAAATGGGAAAATCCCTCACGATTCAGTGGGGGATTCGATTATTTTGGGCGATTGAGTTGATTTACATAAATAATTAGGAGTATAGTTCCAACAAAAGTAATTGCTCCGAAAAGAAGTCCTACCCATTCACTTATAAATTCTAAACCAAATGGAAGCAATATGGTAAGAACACCGATAATAATCGTAAACACACCTACTGCTTTTGCTAACTTCTCCTTATCTCCTTTAAACGTTTCTTCATTATATCCGGCGATTAAAGAAAGAATCTTCTTCTTCCATGTCAAATACCCCATAAAAATACATAAAAGCCCGACAATAAAACAGATGATGAATCCAGCAAGCATTTGAGGTCCTCCTCTGTTATTTGATGTTTATATTGGTATTACGGATTAATGGTGTCGGAGGTTTCAGGATTATATTTTTTGGGGAGTTGGTATGGGATATTAAAATAAGTTGGTGAGATAGGGCGGAGTTGGTTAGGCAAATTTGGGGGATGAGTGTTTTTTTGGCATAAGGATTGATATCTTTACCTATATGTGGTTGGGATTTCTTTATTTTTTCTAATTGTTCGCTTTCTTATAAAGCTAACTGGTTTGGAGTTTCCTGAATTTATCCATTTGCGAGCCTCTTTATGAGACTTACTGGTTCGGAGTATCCTAATTTCATCCATTTGCGAGCCTCTTTATGAGACTTACTGGTTCGGGGTTCACTAATTTTATCCAACTGCTTGCCTCTTTCCGAGGCTTGCTGGTTCGGAGTATCCTAATTTCATCCATTTGCGAGCCTCTTTATGAGACTTACTGGTTCGGGGTTCACTAATTTTATCCAACTGCTTGCCTCTTTCCGAGGCTTGCTGGTTCGGAGTATCCTAATTTCATCCATTTGCGAGCCTCTTTATGAGACTTACTGGTTCGGGGTTCACTAATTTTATCCAGTTGTAGAACTCTTTCCAAGGCTTGCTGATTTACATATATAAAATGCTTTTCAGTTCAATTTGATTTCACTTTATTCAATTTGCAGCTCTTTCCGTGTTTGTCTATCATGTTTCTCTTTTTATAGAACATTTGAGAAAAAGCGTTTGTTACATTATTCTTTCAAACAAAAAAGACCAACCATAACGGTTGATCTTTAAATTGCCTAGCGACGTCCTACTCTCACAGGGGCAATGCCCCAACTACCATCGGCGCAAGAGCTTAACTTCCGTGTTCAGTGGTCGGCTTCCGATGTGCGGCAGATTTCTGCGTCAGCTGCGCTCACTCCAATCCTCATGTACATAGTACATTCCGGTTGTCGCTCCCTTGCTTCCTTGAACTCTTTGCTCCTCGAAACCCGACCTATTCTATTTGATAGCCTTATTTCCGTAAAAACTTCTTTTACACCACAAAACCTTACGGTTTTGAAAAAACAAAAAAGACCAACCATAACGGTTGATCTCTTAATTGCCTAGCGACGTCCTACTCTCACAGGGGCAATGCCCCAACTACCATCGGCGCAAGAGCTTAACTTCCGTGTCCGGTGGTCGGCTTCCGATGAGCGGCAGATTTCTGCGTCAGCTGCGCTCACTCCAATCCTCATGTACACAGTACATTCCGGTTGTCGCTCCCTTGCTTCCTTGAACTCTTTGCTCCTCGAAACCCGACCTATTCTATTTTTTATTCTTATTTCTGTAAATCGCTTCTTTTACTCCACAAAACCTTTCGGTTTTGAAAAACAAAAAAGACCAACCATAACGGTTGATCTTTCGTTTGCCTAGCGACGTCCTACTCTCACAGGGACAAAGTCCCAACTACCATCGGCGCAAGAGCTTAACTTCCGTGTTCGGTGGTCAGCTTCCGATGAGCGGCAGATTTCTGCGTCAGCTGCGCTCACTCCAATCCTCATGTACACAGTACATTCCGGTTGTCGCTCCCTTGCTTCCTTGAACTCTTTGCTCCTCGAAACCCGACTTATTCTATTTTTTATTCTTATTTTTGTAAATAGCTTCTTTTACTCCACAAAACCTTTCGGTTTTGAAAAACAAAAAAAGACCAACCATAACAGTTGATCTTTCGTTTGCCTAGCGACGTCCTACTCTCACAGGGACAAAGTCCCAACTACCATCGGCGCAAGAGCTTAACTTCCGTGTTCGGTGGTCGGCTTCCGATGAGCGGCAGATTTCTGCGTCAGCTGCGCTCACTCCAATCCTCATGTACACAGTACATTCCGGTTGTCGCTCCCTTGTTTCCTTGAACTCTTTGCTCCTCGAAACCCGACCTATTCTATTTTTTATTCTTATTTCTGTAAATCGCTTCTTTTACTCCACAAAACCTTTCGGTTTTGAAAAATAAAAAAAGACCAACCATAACGGTTGATCTCTTAATTGCCTAGCGACGTCCTACTCTCACAGGGGCAATGCCCCAACTACCATCGGCGCTGAAGAGCTTAACTTCCGTGTTCGGTATGGGAACGGGTGTGACCTCTTCGCTATCGCCACTAGACTATATGAAGGATTCATTCCTTCAAAACTAGATAACGTACGTACATTCATCTTCAAAGTATTTTGGTTAAGTCCTCGATCGATTAGTATCAGTCAGCTGCACATGTCACCATGCTTCCACCTCTGACCTATCAACCTCGTCATCTTCGAGGGATCTTACTAGTTTAACACTATGGGAAATCTCATCTTGAGGGGGGCTTCATGCTTAGATGCTTTCAGCACTTATCCCTTCCACACATAGCTACCCAGCTATGCCCTTGGCAGAACAACTGGTACACCAGCGGTGTGTCCATCCCGGTCCTCTCGTACTAAGGACAGCTCCTCTCAAATTTCCTACGCCCACGACGGATAGGGACCGAACTGTCTCACGACGTTCTGAACCCAGCTCGCGTACCGCTTTAATGGGCGAACAGCCCAACCCTTGGGACCGACTACAGCCCCAGGATGCGATGAGCCGACATCGAGGTGCCAAACCTCCCCGTCGATGTGGACTCTTGGGGGAGATAAGCCTGTTATCCCCGGGGTAGCTTTTATCCGTTGAGCGATGGCCCTTCCATGCGGAACCACCGGATCACTAAGCCCGACTTTCGTCCCTGCTCGACTTGTAGGTCTCGCAGTCAAGCTCCCTTGTGCCTTTACACTCTACGAATGATTTCCAACCATTCTGAGGGAACCTTTGGGCGCCTCCGTTACTTTTTAGGAGGCGACCGCCCCAGTCAAACTGCCCACCTGACACTGTCTCCAAGGCCGATAAGGCCTTCGGGTTAGAATTTCAATACAGCCAGGGTAGTATCCCACCGATGCCTCCACCGAAGCTGGCGCTCCGGCTTCCAAGGCTCCTACCTATCCTGTACAAGCTGTACCAAAATTCAATATCAGGCTGCAGTAAAGCTCCACGGGGTCTTTCCGTCCTGTCGCGGGTAACCTGCATCTTCACAGGTACTATAATTTCACCGAGTCTCTCGTTGAGACAGTGCCCAGATCGTTACACCTTTCGTGCGGGTCAGAACTTACCTGACAAGGAATTTCGCTACCTTAGGACCGTTATAGTTACGGCCGCCGTTTACTGGGGCTTCGATTCAGAGCTTCGCTTGCGCTAACCCCTCCTCTTAACCTTCCAGCACCGGGCAGGTGTCAGCCCCTATACTTCGCCTTGCGGCTTCGCAGAGACCTGTGTTTTTGCTAAACAGTCGCCTGGGCCTATTCACTGCGGCTCTTCAGGGCTATGCACCCTAAAAAGCACCCCTTCTCCCGAAGTTACGGGGTCATTTTGCCGAGTTCCTTAACGAGAGTTCTCTCGATCACCTTAGGATTCTCTCCTCGCCTACCTGTGTCGGTTTGCGGTACGGGCACCATTTACCTCGCTAGAAGCTTTTCTTGGCAGTGTGGAATCAGGAACTTCGGTACTATATTTCCCTCGCCATCACAGCTCAACCTTACGGTAAGCGGATTTGCCTACTTACCAGTCTAACTGCTTGGACGCACATATCCAACAGTGCGCTTACCCTATCCTCCTGCGTCCCTCCATCGCTCAAACGGTAAAGAGGTGGTACAGGAATATCAACCTGTTGTCCATCGCCTACGCTTTTCAGCCTCGGCTTAGGTCCCGACTAACCCTGAGCGGACGAGCCTTCCTCAGGAAACCTTAGGCATTCGGTGGATGGGATTCTCACCCATCTTTCGCTACTCATACCGGCATTCTCACTTCTAAGCGCTCCACCAGTCCTCACGGTCTGACTTCACGGCACTTAGAACGCTCTCCTACCATTGTTCGTAAGAACAATCCACAGCTTCGGTGATACGTTTAGCCCCGGTACATTTTCGGCGCAGAGTCACTCGACCAGTGAGCTATTACGCACTCTTTAAATGGTGGCTGCTTCTAAGCCAACATCCTGGTTGTCTAAGCAACTCCACATCCTTTTCCACTTAACGTATACTTTGGGACCTTAGCTGGTGGTCTGGGCTGTTTCCCTCTTGACTACGGATCTTATCACTCGCAGTCTGACTCCCGAGAATCAAGTCTTTGGCATTCGGAGTTTGACTGAATTCGGTAACCCGATGAGGGCCCCTAGTCCAATCAGTGCTCTACCTCCAAGACTCTATACTCGAGGCTAGCCCTAAAGCTATTTCGGAGAGAACCAGCTATCTCCAAGTTCGATTGGAATTTCTCCGCTACCCACACCTCATCCCCGCACTTTTCAACGTGCGTGGGTTCGGGCCTCCATTCAGTGTTACCTGAACTTCACCCTGGACATGGGTAGATCACCTGGTTTCGGGTCTACGACCACGTACTATTTCGCCCTATTCAGACTCGCTTTCGCTGCGGCTCCGTCTCTTCAACTTAACCTTGCACGGGATCGTAACTCGCCGGTTCATTCTACAAAAGGCACGCCATCACACATAAATGTGCTTTGACTACTTGTAGGCACACGGTTTCAGGTTCTATTTCACTCCCCTCCCGGGGTGCTTTTCACCTTTCCCTCACGGTACTGGTTCACTATCGGTCACTAGGGAGTATTTAGCCTTGGGAGATGGTCCTCCCAGCTTCCGACGGGATTTCTCGTGTCCCGCCGTACTCAGGATCCACTCAAGAGAGAACGAAGTTTCGACTACAGGGTTGTTACCTTCTCTGACGGACCTTTCCAGGTCACTTCGTCTACTTCGCTCTTTTGTAACTCCGTATAGAGTGTCCTACAACCCCAAGAGGCAAGCCTCTTGGTTTGGGCTATCTTCCGTTTCGCTCGCCGCTACTCAGGAAATCGCGTTTGCTTTCTCTTCCTCCGGGTACTAAGATGTTTCAGTTCCCCGGGTCTACCTTCTCTTACCCTATGTATTCAGGTAAGGATACTGCCCCATTACGAGCAGTGGGTTTCCCCATTCGGAAATCTTCGGATCAATGCTTACTTACAGCTCCCCGAAGCATATCGGTGTTAGTACCGTCCTTCATCGGCTCCTAGTGCCAAGGCATCCACCGTGCGCCCTTCATAACTTAACCTATTTCGGCTTCGATAAGCTGCAAATTTCTTCGTTGACTCGCTTCCTCCGCTGCTCATGCACCCTAAAGTGCACTCCGCTGCTCGAAAACTCGTCGCCTCGAAATTCTTGCTTCTCGTGCGCCTTTAAGTTTTAAAGAACTTTTACTACTTCAATGAATGTTTTGTTACGTTATCTAGTTTTCAAGGAACGACATTTTGAAAGCACAAAAAAAGCACTCTCAAAACTGACCACAATACAAAACGTCTTTTTATGAAGTTCGTAGAACTTCAGTTTCCTTAGAAAGGAGGTGATCCAGCCGCACCTTCCGATACGGCTACCTTGTTACGACTTCACCCCAATCATCTGTCCCACCTTAGGCGGCTGGCTCCTTGCGGTTACCCCACCGACTTCGGGTGTTACAAACTCTCGTGGTGTGACGGGCGGTGTGTACAAGGCCCGGGAACGTATTCACCGCGGCATGCTGATCCGCGATTACTAGCGATTCCGGCTTCATGCAGGCGAGTTGCAGCCTGCAATCCGAACTGAGAATGGTTTTATGGGATTGGCTTAACCTCGCGGTTTCGCTGCCCTTTGTACCATCCATTGTAGCACGTGTGTAGCCCAGGTCATAAGGGGCATGATGATTTGACGTCATCCCCACCTTCCTCCGGTTTGTCACCGGCAGTCACCTTAGAGTGCCCAACTGAATGCTGGCAACTAAGATCAAGGGTTGCGCTCGTTGCGGGACTTAACCCAACATCTCACGACACGAGCTGACGACAACCATGCACCACCTGTCACCGTGTCCCCCGAAGGGGAAAGCCCTATCTCTAGAGTTGTCACGGGATGTCAAGACCTGGTAAGGTTCTTCGCGTTGCTTCGAATTAAACCACATGCTCCACCGCTTGTGCGGGCCCCCGTCAATTCCTTTGAGTTTCAGTCTTGCGACCGTACTCCCCAGGCGGAGTGCTTAATGCGTTTGCTGCAGCACTAAAGGGCGGAAACCCTCTAACACTTAGCACTCATCGTTTACGGCGTGGACTACCAGGGTATCTAATCCTGTTCGCTCCCCACGCTTTCGCGCCTCAGCGTCAGTTACAGACCAGAGAGCCGCCTTCGCCACTGGTGTTCCTCCACATCTCTACGCATTTCACCGCTACACGTGGAATTCCGCTCTCCTCTTCTGCACTCAAGTCCCCCAGTTTCCAATGACCCTCCACGGTTGAGCCGTGGGCTTTCACATCAGACTTAAAGGACCGCCTGCGCGCGCTTTACGCCCAATAATTCCGGATAACGCTTGCCACCTACGTATTACCGCGGCTGCTGGCACGTAGTTAGCCGTGGCTTTCTGGTTAGGTACCGTCAAGGTACCGCCCTATTCGAACGGTACTTGTTCTTCCCTAACAACAGAGCTTTACGATCCGAAGACCTTCTTCGCTCACGCGGCGTTGCTCCGTCAGACTTTCGTCCATTGCGGAAGATTCCCTACTGCTGCCTCCCGTAGGAGTCTGGGCCGTGTCTCAGTCCCAGTGTGGCCGATCACCCTCTCAGGTCGGCTACGCATCGTCGCCTTGGTGAGCCATTACCTCACCAACTAGCTAATGCGCCGCGGGCCCATCTATAAGTGATAGCTAAAAGCCATCTTTCAATATGAGACCATGTGGTCTCATATGTTATCCGGTATTAGCTCCGGTTTCCCGAAGTTATCCCAGTCTTATAGGCAGGTTGCCCACGTGTTACTCACCCGTCCGCCGCTAACCTTTGGGAGCAAGCTCCCAAAGGTTCGCTCGACTTGCATGTATTAGGCACGCCGCCAGCGTTCATCCTGAGCCAGGATCAAACTCTCCAATAAGAGTATTGATTGCTCAATAGTTTGTTACTTTTGAATTAAACGTTGACGCTTGTATTGTGTTCAGTTTTCAAAGAACTTTTTAATCAGCTGTTCATCAGCGACTTTTATAATATATCATCTTTAAAAGTCTATGTCAACACCTTTTAAAAAGTGTTTCATTTTTCGAGGTGCTGCAACAGCGACCTACTTAATATACCAAGTTTAAGGTTTACCGTCAACCTATTTTTTTCTAGAATATTTTACTATATCATCCTAGTTATTACACATCTCGACAAATACTAATCATAAAAGATAGGACAAAATAAAAAAAGATACCAGACTTTTAAATCTGGTATCCCTTCATTTATTTTAAACTAAGAAGATAAAATATAAGATAAAGACAATGAATAAACCGTACATAATAGGGTGGATTTCTTTTGTTCTTCCTTTAACTATCATAGTGATAGGGTAAAAGATAAATCCAATTGCAATACCAGTTGCAATACTTGAAGTTAAAGGCATTGTCAGGATTGTTAAGAATGCCGGAACAGCAATCTCGAACTTTTTCCATTCAATATCGCCTAATGTTGCAACCATTAAGACTCCAACAATAATTAAAGCTGGTGATGTAACAGCTGGTGTTACAATACCTAATAATGGAGAGAAGAATAATGCTAGTAAGAAAAATAATGCTGTCACAACTGAAGCAAATCCTGATCTTGCACCAGCAGCAACACCTGCTGTTGATTCAACGTAAGAAGTTGTTGAAGAAGTTCCTAAGATTGCTCCAATTACTGTACCAGTAGAATCTGATACTAACGCTCTTCCTGCACGAGGAAGTTTATTATTTTTCATGATACCCGCTTGATTCGCTACCCCTACTAATGTTCCAGCTGTATCAAAGAAGTCAACGAACATTAATGTAAGAATAACAATCAGCATGTCCATTGTAAAAATATCTCCGAAGTTAGCAAATGCTGCTCCGAATGTAGGAGCTAGACTTGGTACAGAGCTAACAACTTTATCTGGTACCTCAATTAAATTAACAATCATTCCAACAATAGCTGTGATTACCATACCGATAAATACAGCTCCGTTTACTTTACGAACCATTAATATTACTGTAATAACAAGACCAAAAATAGTTAATAAAGTGTTTCCGTTTGATAGATCACCCAACGCTACTAGAGTAGCTGGATCTGCAATTACAATCCCTGCGTTTTTAAATCCTATAAATGTTATAAATAATCCAATCCCCGCTCCAACTGCGAGCTTTAGGTTTTGTGGGATAGCATCGATAATCTTTTCACGGATGCGTGTTAACGTTAGGAGAACCAAAAAGATTCCTGATACTAATACACCCGTTAAAGCAGTTTGCCATGAAATTCCCATTCCTAATACAACTGAATAAGCGAAGAATGCGTTTAGTCCCATACCAGGAGCTAAAGCAACAGGGTATTTTGCAACAACCCCCATAATAAGTGTACCAATCGCAGCTGCAAGTGCTGTTGCAACAAATACTGCGTTAGCATCCATTCTTAACTCTGACGGTAAATCGGGTACATCACTTAATGATAAAATTGATGGGTTAACGAATAAGATATAAGCCATGGATAAAAACGTTGTTAGTCCACCAATGATTTCTCGTTTGTAAGTAGTTCCAAGCTCATCGAATTGAAAATACTTTTTCATAAATAGATTCCCTCTCCCTTTGATCCATATCGTCGTACTTAAGAGCTTCGATTTGATAATAAGCGCATAAAAGCGCCTCAGATTAATATCTGAAGCGCTTGACATCAAGGATAACGATAGAAAAGGAGAATCATAGTTAATTGACACTCTTCATTATCAGTTATACCTCGTAGTCAAGCTAATTTACGGTAGCCTGGTAGAAACTTTTGGGCCATATCCCCAAGATTATACGACGTATTTCAACAAAATCTGATTTCGATTTTATTATATGACAATATACCTAGAGAGTCAACCTAAAAACGAACATTAATTTAAATTTATTTTATATCGTTCGTGTATTATTCCCACTCAATTGTTGCTGGTGGCTTGCTTGTAATATCATACACAACTCTGTTTACATGATTTACTTCATTTACGATTCTTGTCGAAATGACTTCGAGAACGTCCCATGGGATACGAGCCCAGTCTGATGTCATTCCATCAATTGAAGTCACTGCACGAATACCAATTGTGTAATCATAAGTTCTTGCATCACCCATTACACCAACACTTCGGATATCAGGAAGGACAGTAAAGTATTGCCAAATTTCACGCTCTAACCCTGCTTTTCGGATCTCTTCACGTAAGATGTAATCTGATTCACGAACAATCTCCAGTTTTTCATCTGATATTTCGCCTAAAACACGAATACCTAATCCAGGTCCTGGGAATGGTTGGCGCCATACGATTTCATCTGGAATACCAAGTTCCGTTCCAAGTGCACGTACTTCATCTTTAAATAAAGTATTAAGTGGTTCGATTAATTTGAACTGCATGTCTTCTGGTAATCCACCAACATTATGATGTGATTTGATTGTTTGTGCAGTAGCAGTTCCACTTTCAATAATGTCTGTGTAAAGAGTACCTTGTGCTAGGAAGTCGATCCCTTCTAGCTTTGCAGCTTCATCATCAAATACATAGATAAACTCATTACCAATGATTTTACGTTTTTGCTCTGGGTCGCTTACACCTTTTAGTTTATTTAAGAAGCGATCCTTTGCATCGATTTTAATGACATTCATATGGAAGCCTTCACTAAAAGTCTTCATTACACTTTCGGCCTCTCCCTTACGAAGCAAGCCATGATCAACAAACATACATGTTAATTGGTCGCCTATTGCTTTATGAATTAAAACAGCGACAACTGAAGAATCTACACCACCACTAAGTGCGCAAAGAACTTTCTTATCGCCCACTGTTTGACGGATTTTCTCCATTTCAATTTCAATGAAGTTTTCCATTGACCAGCTTTCTGAACATCCACAAGTTCCGAAAACAAAGTTTTTAAGAAGATCATTTCCGTACACTGAATGGCGTACCTCTGGATGGAACTGAACACCATATAATTTACGTGCTTCATCACTCATCGCTGAAATTGGGCAAGATGGGCTAACTGCATCAACTGTAAAGCCTTCTGGCGTTTCAACTACTAAATCCCCATGGCTCATCCATACTACTTGATCATTTGGGAGATTTGTAAAAAGCGCTGATTCATTTTGAACAGTAATTGTTGCTTTTCCGTACTCGCGATTATGTGCTTTTTCTACACGGCCGCCGAAGTGTTGTGTCATAAGTTGCATTCCGTAGCAGATTCCTAACACAGGAATACCTAAATCAAAAATTTTCTCATCGCATCTGAATGAGTTTTCATCATACACACTATTCGGTCCACCAGATAAGATAATTCCCTTTGGTTGCATTGCTTTAATTTCTTCAACTGTCAAAGTGTGAGGATGGAGTTCACTATAAACACCAAATTCACGGATTCTGCGAGTAATTAATTGATTGTATTGACTACCGAAATCTAAAACAACGATCATTTCTTGAACGTTATCCACAAAATCACCTCATTATATTTTGTAATATACCCACCAGATATTATGCATATCAAATTCGCCTTGGCGAATTTGCGCCAAGATTTTTTAGGCCCACACGGAGTGGGTCACAAAGACGTTGCCACAGGAAGTGGCGCCTTTAGTCTTTGATCCTAAGTTCGAAAACTTACCTTTGAAAATCGTATGTCTCCGCCGGAGGCTTTTTTTACCTTTATTTAGTATGGTACTGAGTAAAGGTAAAAAAAAAGAATTCCACCTAATAAAAAGGCAGAATTCTAGGTCACGTACCCTATAGAATAGCTGCCTTCATAGTCAGACCATTTACGGTGGCCCGGTAGAAACTTTCGATCCATATTATCGAGGATATACGAAGGATACTTCTATTAAAAATTGTGGTTTAATTCTACCAACCAGGTACTTATTGGTCAAGATGATATCTTTTTAATTAAATTTTCCCATAATTCAACTGATTTTACCCACTCAACAGCAGCATTGTCTTTGCGGTATAGGGCACGTTCATAGTTTAATGTTAATTGTTCCATTTCATGTCCTTTATAAAACTTATCAACTTGAACAGAGTATTCCCTTAATGTTTGCCCTTCTCTTCTCGGGAAGCCTACTCGTGACAATTGTTTTAGCAAGGCATTATAGGCTTTAAAATATGTCTCTTCATCTTTCGCATTTTTGTATAACCAGATATAAAGATATGGAATCCATTTTTTTCGAGTACGAAATACAAGATACCCCATCAAGGAGATGCTTAATAGGAACATCAGAACATATTTCCATGAGAAAGTGTCTACTATCGTTTCAAAGATGCTCGTTTCATTCTCTTCTGACGTTGGTGTAGCAATAGTTTCTTCAACCTCTTCTTCTTCAGGGACTACCTCTGGTGCAGTTTGTGGCGTTTGGCTGTTTGCATTACCTGTCATTGATAAATCATAAGAAAATAAATTTGAGTTACTAAATCCTTTTGTTGGCTCAAATGGAACCCATCCAAATTCCGGAAAATATACCTCAACCCAGGAGTGTGCATTATTGTTTGTGATTTCATATGAATTTAATTCCACTCGCTGCCCTTCTGTATAGCCTTTTACCCATCTTGCCGGTATGTCCACTGCACGTAATAGGACAACCATTGAAGTTGAAAAGTTATCACAATAGCCTATTTTTGTATCAAACAAGAACTGATCGACATAGTCCTCATCCACTGTTGGAATGGCCACATTTTGCGTATCATATGCAAAGCCATTGACTTGAAAATAGCCCTCGACTGCCTTTACTTTATCGTATCGATTCGTCTGTGAGCTCGTGATTTCTACTGCAAGTTCTTTTACACGTTCAGGGAGGTCAACAGGTAATTGAGTATATCTTTCTTTAAAATTGTTATCCTGCTCAAGGCCACCTGACTGTACGACCTCTTTTAAATGGTTAATATAGTATTTCGGATACTGATAATTTAGCTTATACTTATCCAATTTGACTTCATCTTCGCCTCTTAAAGTCGAAATTTTTTCGGATAGTGGGTTAACGCTAAAATAGATATCCGGGTCTGTCTCAACTGAAGTTAACCCTAATGGATACACGATATGGGAATACTTTAGATCCATTTGAATCTCCGTTTCGAATTCCTCAACCTCTGTTTTTGGCTCATACCAATTCAACACGGTATTTTCAACATTAAAGGTTTCCCTATCAGCTGAACCAGATAATTTCCAACCCTTCCCTGTGTAGGTATCCTTAGATTCAACTCGCCAATAATGGCGTTTTTCTGTCTCTGCAGTGAACACAACTGTATCATCCGCGATAAATGGCCCACCTAGACTTTGATCATTGGTTCCATATCCGATTTTCTTTATCCCATTGATGGAGCCGTTCGTATTTTCTTGCCCATATCCCTTTAAAAATGGAACCGGGTCTGGCCATTGAGGAGATGCTTTCGGTGAAACATAACCAATAAATGTTGAAAATAAAATAAATAGGACTAATGGTATTGCCCATTTTTTCCCGATGTTTACATGATTAGAAAGCTCTTTATCCTTTAAACGCTCAAATTGTAAAATCCCAAGCATAAAAAATCCAATAAAGACCGTTCGAATAATAGCTGCTTTTGCATCATATGGGCTAAATGTATCAATCACCGTGATATAAACGATAGTTAATACGAAAAACAGCAGTATTCTTTTTTGATGAGTAAACCAATAATGTAGCAAATAACTCATTAACCAAAGTAAAATGAAAAAGAGAATCGTCCGAAAGATCGGCGTCATCCCTAACCAATTCGCTTGGAACATAAGCCCAATGTTCTTCATAAAATCACTAATAAATATACCTAACCATGTTGAATCTAAAAAATCATATTTAAAATACAAAGAATGAATCATATAGAAAATAAGGAATATTTTAATCAATGCACTAAACACAAAAGGCACCCGCAGAAATAATAATAGAAAGCTGACACCAATGAAAATGACAAACCCTGCAGTTTCCTTTGTATCTGTCACCGTTTCAAGTGGCCTCAACCATTCCCAAAGTAAGAGAAAACCAAATATATTTAACAATAGGTTTCGAACATCTCGTTTTGCTGGAATTTTAGGCTTCATGATTTCCTCCCTCCTGAATCAAATGCGCCTTGGCGTATTTGCGCCCAGATTTTTTGGCCCACACAAGGTGGGTCACAAAGACGTTGCCACAGGACGAGGCGTACTTAGTCTTTGATCTTATGATCGTGAAATTTCCTTTGAAAATCTGTGGCATTCACCGGAGGCTTAACTATATTCAGCCAAGATTTGAATCTCTACAAAATTGAAAATTTCATTTCATTTATCCCCACCTATTGAAGTTTCGAATTTTGCTGAATAGAGTTAAATACTTCGGTAAAATGTCCTTCATAGACGACTTTTGTAAATACATGATGCTTTCTGATTGCTTCGAGGACACCAAATTCAGCCTGCGTCAGCTGTATTCCTCTTTCTTTGACCACAAAAAGCTGTAAGTCAGCGTTTCGCATCGAAAACCTGCCTACTAAATGAATCGTATCCTGACTTAATTCACTTGTGACCACCATGAAAGTTACAGGCTGGTAATTTTTTTTGATTTCTGATTCCACAATTTGCGAAAATGATAGCGGACTATTGTCTTTTACTTTCGCAAGGTGGTGATAAATTGCTTGTTGCTGGGATTCTCCACTTTTTAACGGGAAGATAGCTTGGTCTTCCCCAATCGAGATAAATGAAACCTGTGCCCCTTTTCTTAATATCGCTTTCGTTAGTGAGGCTGTAAAGGATACAATCTGTTCAAAATGGGCTGATTCTGATCGATCCATGAATAAAACAACATCATGACTTTGCTGCTGCTCAAATTCTTTCGTCATAATTCCATTTCGTCTAGCCGAAGCCTTCCAATCAATCCATGAGAATCGGTCACCAGGGATATATTCCCGCACACCGATTGCAATTGCTGTATCCCGCTGTAATCTTACGTTTGAGGAAGTCATACCCTGTTCAAAGCGACTTTCCTGTTGTCGGTAAAGCATATCTACGTACTGTGGATATACTAAAAACTGGTCACGTACCGGCATATTGGCTTCTTTTTCAATAAGTCCGAATAAATCTCCTGTCTTAATTCGGATTCCCTCTAAGAGATGCTCCCCCCGCGGGACTGAGCTAAACTTGTATTTGTAAGTTAACTCCCGCTTAAACCAAGGGAACAGGATCACCTTTGATTGTTTCGATTCTTCATATTTTTTCAATTGAGGTGGAAGAAGCTCCTCAATAATTAGATACATAAGTGGGAAAGGAATTTTTCTCCGAATCAAGATTGTTGCTTCAAATTCCTCTCCTGCTACATACTCACCCTTTCTGATGTGACGTTCCAGTTTAAAATCTTTAATAGGATAGATTGATAGAACAAAAGAATACAATCCAAATGGGATAAAACTATAAAATAGAAACCAGCTTACGAACCCACCTTGAAACATCGCATATACAAATGTAGCTACAATCAGAAGAAAAATATTGACGAGTTTCCCCATTTCTTTAAGTTTTCGAAATAGTCTCCTCATTAACGATTCAACGACCTTTGTACTGGAATTGGTGTTCTTTCAATGATTTTCGATACTACTTTTTCAGTTGTCATTCCTTCAAATCTTGCTTCTGATTTTAATATGATTCGATGTGGAAGAACATATAACGCAAGATATTGAATATCATCCGGTATCACAAAATCCCTACCGTGTATCAAAGCATAGGCCTGAGATGCCCGCATTAATGCAATCGACCCACGCGGACTAGCTCCTAAATAAACGGAACTATGCTCTCTCGTTCGACTTACTAAATCTACAATATATTCTTTAATTGTTTGGTCAACATAAACTTCTTTTGCTTCATTTTGAAGAGAAATTAGTTCTTCAAGTGTAATTACCGCTTCGAGTTTTTCAATTGGCTTGGACTTTTCCGCTCGATTCAATACCTCAATTTCCTCATTAACAGATGGATACCCCATTTTCATTTTTAATAGAAAACGATCGAGCTGTGCTTCTGGCAGTGGGTATGTTCCTTCATATTCAATTGGGTTTTGGGTTGCCATAACAAAGAAAGGCTTAGGTAACATACGGGTTACTCCGTCAACAGTAATACTGCTTTCTTCCATTCCCTCAAGTAGGGCCGATTGTGTCTTCGGAGAAGTTCTGTTGATTTCGTCCGCAAGTACAATATGGCCAATAATTGGACCAGGTCTGAACTCAAATTGAAGTTCTTTCGGATTATAGATGGACGTTCCAGTTACATCAGACGGCAATAGGTCGGGCGTAAACTGAATCCGCTTGAATTCCGCACTTACTGATTTTGCGAGTGAACGTACCATCATCGTCTTCCCGACACCTGGTACATCCTCTAATAAGACATGTCCCTCTGACAATAATGCAACCAAACTCAGTGTGGCTACATCTCTTTTTCCGATCATTACTTTTTCAATGTTTTCAATTACTTTTCCTAAAACAGGATGTAATATATCAAGCTGCGCCATTTTCCGTCCCCCTATTTACCTAGCATCTTCTTACAATATATGTAACCATTATACTATCGACCATATTATGATTTCTATGGGGAACCAACAATTCCCTTTATAATTAGAGGTTACTAAAAAAAAAAATGACTCAGATTCATAAAATAATCTGAGTCATAGTAAGTTAGTTATCTATTAGACTAAACTTGATAAAACATGAACCCGAAGGATAATCCCTAATAGTCGAGAATCCTCGTCTACTACAGCTAGAGGGAACTTTGTCTCCAATGCCTTCGGAATAATATCTTGGATATATTCATCCTTCGATACTTTAAAGATATCATCTCGAAGCACATCGGTCAGTGTCTTCTTTTCCTTTATGCCTTCAATGCAATCGTCAATCGTCACTATTCCTTGTAGTTGTCGATGCTTGTTTACAACGAATACACTAGATATACCATTCTTCTGCATTTCTTTTACAGCAACCTGTAACCCATCTTTTAAAGAAACCATTGCACTTGACTTAATCATGACATGCTCAGCTTGTAATACTTTTGAGCGATCAATATCCTTTATAAATTCAGTGATATAGTCATTCGCGGGTGTCTCAATGATTTCCTCTGGTGTACCAATTTGCTCAACGACACCATCCTTCATAACAGCTACTCGATCTCCAAGTTTAAAAGCTTCATTGATATCATGTGTAATAAAGATGATTGTCTTTTGAAGCTTGTCCTGAAGTTCTAAAAGTTCGAGTTGCATTTCTCTACGGATGAGTGGATCAAGAGCACTGAAAGGCTCATCCATTAATAGAATATCCGGATCATTCGCTAACGCACGCGCCAATCCAACACGCTGCTGCATCCCACCAGAGAGTTCACCTGGATATTTATCTTCATATCCTTTTAACCCTACACTTTCAATATTGTTCAAGGCAATGTCTCTACGTTCTTCTTTTGAGATATTTTTAATTTCAAGGCCATATTCAACATTTGCTAAGACTGTTCGGTGGCTGAATAAGCCGAAGTGCTGGAATACCATTGCAATTTTTTCCTGCCTGAATTTTTTCAATTGGGATGAATTGTAGCGAACAACATCTTCGCCATCTACATAGATAGACCCAGAGGTTGGTTTATTTAAAAGGTTAAAGCAGCGAATTAAGGTAGACTTACCACTACCGGACAGCCCCATAATGACAAAAATTTCACCTTTTTCGATCTCCATTGATGCGTTATAAACACCAACGGTATGATTTGTTTTTTCTAATATTTCTTTTTTACTCATTCCTTTTTCCACCATCGGAATGATAGATTTTGGTTTCGATCCAAATATTTTTGAGACGTTTTCTATTTTAATTTTTGTTTCCATAGTTAAGACCCCCTGTGTTTCTGGAAGGAATTCGCTACTCCTGATGTTACGCGGTCAATAATGATAGCTAGAAACACAATACTAATTCCTGCTTCAAATCCGAGTGCCATATCAATACGGTTAATCGCAATTAGAACCTGTTCACCTAATCCCTTTGCACCTACCATTGACGCAATAACAACCATTGCAAGTGCCATCATCGTTGTTTGGTTTACCCCTGCCATAATCGTCGGAAGTGCCTGTGGTAATTGGACCTTTGTGAGCATTTGCCATCTCGAAGAACCAAATGATTGAGCAGATTCAATGACGTCTTCATCAACATTCCGTATGGCGAGCTCAGTTAATCGAATAACTGGTGGCAATGCATAAATTAACGTAGCAAATACAGCCGAAACATTTCCTAGACTGAAGAAGAAAATGGCCGGAATCAAATAAACAAAACTTGGCATGGTTTGCATGGCATCAAGGATTGGTCTCATGATGATGGAGAACTTTTTACTAAACGCCATCCATACCCCAACTGGAATCCCGATGATCAACGAAATGACTACGGAGGTTAAGACGATGGCAATCGTAATCATCAATACATCCCAAAGTCCAAATGTTCCTATTAAGAAGATAAAGAATGCATATAAAACACCGGAAAGAGCAGATTTAAAGCGCCATCCTAAAAGGAAAATAATGATTAAGAAGAGCCACCACGGAATGAAGCTAAGAAAACTATCAATTCCATTGATTGTTTGAGAGGAGATAAGATGTATGAAATCAAAAAAACCTTCGAATGTTGTATCTATCCACTTTATAAATTTTTCAACGTATTTACCTAGAAAATCCCATCGTATATCTGGAAAACTACCCATAAACAGGTTACTTGATGTAACCATTCACCTCACTTTTTTTCGACAAAAATCTTTGAAAAATGTAGTAGTTGGCAGCACCAACTACTACAAATATATTATTCTAATGAACTTTTTACTTTTTCTGCAATATCTTCCGGAACCCAAGGAGTCCAGATGTCTTCGTGCTGCTTCATCCACCAATCAGCAGCCTCTTCGGCGGAAGCATCATTCTCATTCATATAGTTAAGTGCTTCTTCAGTTAAGTCGTTACTCGTTTCATAATTTTTTAGGAACTCCACAACCTCTGGTGCTTGTTCAGGCATGTCCTTATGAACTGCTACAACAACATCGTTCGGTGGGAATGCAGTACCAAAATCTTTGTTCCATTGTTCTTCGTTATATTCTGGTTCTTCTAAAAGAGTTAGATCATATTTTGCTGTTACCCATGTTGGAGACCAATAGTATCCAACCCAACCTTCACCTTTCTCATAAGCATCAACAAGCGTTGCAACTGCACTTGAATCTGAACCAGGACTAATATAACTAAATGTTTCATCTAATCCATAGGTTTCGTATTTTGCTGTCATTGTTTCGTTAACTGCCCAACCAGTAGGAGCCCCTACAATTCGTCCTTTGCTTGAATCCTCAGGGTCTGGGAAAACCTCAGGGTATTTTTTCAAATCTTCAACCGTTTTTAAATCTGGAGCTAACGGCTCAATTCCTCTTTCTTCGTCCCCTTCAATGACATAAGTCGGAACATACAGCCCTTGGCTATTATCATTAAAGTTTGTAGATACTTCTTCAATATCTCCAGCATCTGTCATTTCTTTATAAAGCTCTTTGACATTATCCGTCCATACTTCCATATAGACATTAATGTCACCTTGACGTAGACCTTCTAATGTTGCAGGTGTTGAACCCACAGTCACCTCTGTGTCATAACCGTATCCTTCTTCAAGGATTCTTTGCGCTATGCTGTTATGGAAGCGAATACTATCCCAACCAGCATCAGCTAACACAATTTTGTCTAACTTTTCTGGTTCTCCATCTCCTGAAGAGCCTTCACTACTACAACCTACTAAGGCTAGTAATAAAACGGTTAGTAATGTAAATAACTTTCGTTTCATAAATAATTTTCTCCCCTTTTTTAATTTGTAAGTAAACCTATAAACTTACTGAGTTTATATCAAGAATAACCCCAAAATGAATACATATTCATTTTCAAGCGATAACAAATTCCTCCTTATGTTTATAAAAAACTTCCCTATTGAATTTTATGGTTGATTAGAATAATAGATAGGTATAATTCATTATTCAGCCAGGCGAAAAATGCAGAGGATTTGTAAAGGCTACATTTTTCAGGACGTTTGAGGATATATCTTTTGAACTATTGTTCTTAGAGGGAATATGCACTATTTGTTTAACAGCGATAACTTTTTAGGGCTACATTAAAAGTATAGAGGAATAATAAATTTCGGACAAACCTGATAATCTAGCATATCTCATGATAAACTAGCATATTTCGTTCTTTCGAAAAATTTGAGTGGGAAAAGTGGTTTATCCTTCCAAGATACTCCCAAATCCTCTAATATCCTCCGGATGTGCTGAAATTTTCAGTTTTTTTATCAAAATATACTATATGTAGTATCCTTATAGTGCCTTCGTACCGTATTTGGGAAGTATAACTCGATACGACCTAACTTCTCTCTTCACATGACGATAAGACAAAGAAAACCAGGTCTCGTTCTTCGAGAGCCTGGTTGTAGTCTTTCCTACTATTCAATTTACCTTTTTTTCTTCTGCAAGTACTTTTCATTGATTACGAGCACTTTTCCATCTTCAACAGGTCTGTATTTTCGAAACCTAAATTTATTTTTTTCAAATATGATATTCCCGACAACATAAATCGGCAGGATGATAAACAAGTTAATAAGCATTTGTAGCAGCAAGTTTATTTCATTCTCAAATATATAAATTGTAAATACGATATGAAAAGCAAACGACACCATTAACACAATAAGCACATTACATATATGGAACGCAATCACGCTCGTTTTTTCGCGAAACATTCGCTCTAGTTCAGCTTTGAAAAAAAGCGAAATAAACACTGAGATCCCTATCGCAATAAGGGTCACTACATATGTAAAAACTAATTGCATTTCACCTAATCCCTCGCCCTCATATCACTATAATTTCTTAGAACAAAAGAGTGATTATATATCCACATTGTAACACATCCTATATGAAAGAGGTCCTTAACAAAATGATAAAACGGAGGAAATAAAGCATGGAAAATGAAAAAGCAGATCGTTTGCGGTCGCAACTCGAGGAAGCCCTTCAACCGATTATCGACCGATTAGATTGTTTGGAAATGATGTTGCAAGAAGTGTTAACAAATAAAGGATAAAGGGAATTGCGTTTTACCCGAATTATTGATTATTTTTTTAGATTCAGCTTCATCCGAACAGATAAACGAAAATAATTCCCTTAACAAAAAAAGCCTATAGTGAAGAAATAAATGCTTCTACTATAGACTCACTAAAATTTTTTTAAAAAAAGTATTGCTATCTATATTCTATTTATTTTACACTTATAAACGCAGTTTTGGGTTGTCTTATATTCCTATTTTCAACTTACCAGGTTAGATCGCAGGATTAGACGCCCGAAACTTCAACTTCACTTTCTTCCTCTTCATTGGCTTGTGCTTTTACATAGTCGATTGACAAAATCGTTTCATCATCTTCATGTTTGATTGTACAGTTACTGTACTCTTTTCTAATATCTGCTACGCGAACAGAGTGTCCGATTTCAAATTCAGTAATGTCAATTTCAATAAAATCAGGGAGATCATTCACCTTAGCAGTTATATCTAATTCATGAACAAATTGTTTAGCAACTCCACCGACTTTCTCGCCATTAGAAATTCCTTTTAGGATTACACTTACTCTTGTATCAATTTCTGTATTCTGATCTACTTGAAGCAAATCTACGTGAATAATTTCCTTAGTCACAGGGTTATTTTGGTAATCTCTTAAAATAACGTTTTTTGAATTACCATCAACATTTAAAGAGAAAATACCATTTCTACCAACTTCCTTGATTACATTCCTTAAATCAGAGTTATTAATCAAGATTGACTCTGTATGTATGGACCTACCATATACAACTGCAGGGATTTTCCCTTCACTCCTCAATTTTTTCAAGATTGTTTTTTTAGTTTCTTTCCTTTTTTCTGCTACTAGCATACTCATTTTCATTTCCACCTTTCTGTTAAGCTTTAAATCTTAGACATTAGTTTTTATAGAAAAAACAGTCTAAGAAATATTAGAATTACTTATACTTCTAGTATACCTAATCCCATATTTTATTTCATGTTTTTGGCTTACTTAGTTAAAAAATATAAATTACTTACTTAGTCCAACTATTAGAACCGGAATCGGAATACTTTATTAATTACCGGATAGAGAAATTTAACCCCTTTTTTTGTTAGCATATCTCCTAAGATATGTGAAAGATAAGCAATCGTTGAAATTAGAGCCAAACCGTCTACCTTCGTGTTAACTTCCAATAGATGCGACATATACCACCAATAAATCAATGCCCATATCGTATGTGTTGGCCCTCTATGAGCGAACCACCCCGCACCCCCTATATATAAGGCAAACATAATCAACCACCACAATTCGTTCGTAGCTGCATAGTACAATAAGATCAAACTTAAAATGCTCATTAGAATATTTTTCAATGTTTCTTGACCTTTAAAGGAAAGTCCTAAAATTACCGCTCCCCATCCAAAAAGTAAAAGACTGTTTTGTTGACTAAACCATTTATCATTTATGAAGGACAAGTAATTGACGTCTAAGAAATATGTAACTAAAGCCAGGACCATTAATATTCCACCGACAAATACGCCACTCTTCTTAATTAGTTTAGCCGTCTTAGTTACACGTTTATTTAATAGATTATTTCCATCTAGATCAGGAGCAAGGGAAGCTACACCTGATGCAACTAAAATGACAGGCATCATTTCAAGCGGTTGGTTTACTGACGCCACCGCTCCTATTCCTAACCCTATTGCTAAATGTGTTCGGCCTTTCATGTTGTCACCTCTATGTTGTTATTTATCTTAATTTGTCAATGACATGCTCATAATTTGTAGATATTTCCCGGGAATTTGTAGAATTTTGAAATATAGTGCTAATTACTAGGGGTGCTTTTTCCAATTTATCTTCTCTTCTAATCTCATATATCGCCTGGCGATATGAATAAAAGAATAGCGGACAGCCCCCTTGCCTATTGAATACTATTAATGATTTACTGGAATCTTTTTTACAACTGAACGTATCGCTTAATAAATGATTTCACATCATACATGAAGGACCAAATCGTTGGATATATCGCCAAGCGATACAAAAAAAAAGAGTCCTTCAACCCTTTCTAGATTACGCTATTCAAGAGGACTCATTTTCGAAATATCGAGAAGATTCCTCCCCATTTTTCTTTTGGTTTATGTATTGCTTCTTCCAAGCGTTTATTAAATTCACTTTGTGAATTCCATTCTCTTTTCTGTTCGTCCCGCATACTCTGTATTTCTTTTTGTAAAAGGTCAGATTTTTGTTTTTCTTGTTCCAGCAATGTTTCATAATGGTTCTTTTGTTGTTCAGTTAATTTTTCAATTTTAGCATTCGTTTTTTGCGCTGAATTTCCAATCGTAGAACTTATAATATGATGATCTTGCTGAAGTCGAGATACCTTTGTTTTAAGCTCTACCATTTCATTAGTCAGTTGAACATTCATTTCTCGAGTGGCCGCAAGTTCATTTGCTAAAAACATTAACACCTCTTTTAATTGATTAGGATCTTGAGGTAGATTTTCATATGTATTGGTTATCGCAATATTTGTTTCATTGGATTCTACTAATCTCGCTTTTTGTTGTTCCACAAGGTCTTTAGCTGTATCGTCTAGAGACTTGTCCGTATCGCGTAGCGCTATAAGCACTTCGATGTCAGATTGAACAAATATACGCCGATCGCCATCTTTTAAAAACTCATATCCATTCTGTTCTAAGATTTGACCATACTTTCGGACAGTAGGTGTTGCTATCCCCACCTTTTCCGCCACTTCCTTGGAAGAGTAAGCTTGTTCATTAGGTTGTATATCGCGTCTCATATCGCACCTCCTTTCTATTAATATGAAGGTTTTTAAGTATATTTGCAAGTGTTATATCGCCCAGCGATACGAAAGAAAAAAGAACTATTCATAGAGAATTCTTAGAATCCTTCAATCTTTTAAAAGTAATTTATCTAACTCACGTACTTGATCATATGCTTTTGATAGATATTCAGGTACCAGTGATCTCCCATAATCCCAGGCATTCTCTTCGATTTCTGCTAAAAGCTGTTCCTTCTCTTTTTCCTCTCCATAAATAAGAGTCTTTAAAACTCGTGTATTTTTTCTAAATTCTAAGTAATAACCAAGCTGACGATATAGAATAAGCTTTACGAAATTAACATCTGTTTCTTTTACTTTAAAATTAATTTTAGATTTATATCCGTTAATTTGTAAGTAATTAAACTTTATCGTATTTGTTGTTACATTATAACTCATCGGAACTTTGAGATTATCGCTAGATTCAACATTTATTTTTAGATTGAGTTCTAATAACGTATCTATAATTATTTTCTCGATATGCCACATATATAGCATTTTTCTTCACCATTCCTAATAAATCAATCTATTGTAAGCCTCTGCATATCCAAAGCAAATATAAAATTAGCACACTGATGGCATTTTTACATTATTATAATTTACATAATGTAACAAGAGTCATTTATCATGGGCACGATTTACTGACACTCTTCAATTATGCTAAATCTCCTAGTTTTGGAAATATTATAAGGGAGGTACTTTTAGAGGAGGATATATATGTTTGATGAAGCTCTTGTTGTCTTTGTAAGAGTTATTATTTCTTTTTTTACTCTCTTAATTTTCACTCGAATTCTCGGGAAACAAGAAGTAGGACAATTGACTTTTTTTGATTATGTAAACGGTATTACAATCGGTTCCATTGCAGCCTCATTAGCCACTGACTTATCTTCAAAGGCTTGGGCACACTGGGTCGGTTTAGCCGGTTTTGCCCTATTTACTTTTCTATTACAATTTATAACTGTAAAAAATCGCTACATAGGAAGGGTTCTTGATGGAGAGCCAACTGTAGTAATCGAGGATGGAAAGATTTTAGAAAAAAATTTAGTGAAAATGCGAATTAAAATTAGCGAGTTAACAATGCTCCTTCGTGATCGAGGAGTTTTTGATATTACACAGGTTGATTTAGCGATATTCGAAATAAATGGAAAACTGTCGGTTCTACAAAAATCCGATTATCTTCCCGTAACTCCAAAGGATCTAAACATTCCCGTTTCTCCAAGCGGTCTATCCACCGAGGTCATACAGGATGGGATAGTTATTGATCAAAATTTATTGCAGAGAAAAAAAGATCGAAATTGGTTATTGCAACAATTACGGTCAAAAGGTATAGATGATGTTCAACAAGTATTTTATGCGTTAATTTTACCCAATGATAAATTATATATTGATGTATACGAAGACCATGTTAGTAAAAAATCAGATATTGGTGACTATGAGGGACCATTTTAAAATAGTTGAGGTGAAGACATTGAAAAAGTTTTTATTATTTCTTATCCCTCTTCTAACATTAGTACTTTTTATTTTGATTATGAATAGTGGCTCGTTATTAAAAAAACCTTTAGGAGAAGATGACCGATTATATGAAACCATACAGCAAATCGAAGCTGACGTAAAAGAAAAGAATTGGGATAAAGCCAATAATAAGATCAATTATGCTGAAACTGCATGGAAAAAGATTGTCCGGAGAATTCAATTTAGCGTAGAAAAGGAATATATATTCCAGATAAATGAGACCCTTTCACGAATAAAAGGTGGCATAAAAGTGAAAGATGACAAAGCAATTATAGAAGAAATCTACTATTTTTATGAACTATGGGATAAGTTAGCAAAATAATTATATGGACTAGTTTATTCCACCATTATTACGCCAATGCATCACCTAGTAACTTTATCAAAAGAAAAAAGGCCTCTCACAAAGTCTAGTTTACATAGAGAAGCCTACGTTTATCCTTATTATCTTATGTTAGCATTACTTAGTCTTTTTCTCTCTAAATAAAACCATTCTCGAATCAGTAGCTGAACTACTACCGGCTCACCATTATATACTATAGGGATTGCAGTGATTCCTACATAAAAAATCTTATAGTCATATCTAATGAACTTTTCAAAATAGACTTGTGCAATTTCCAAATCCTCTTTTGTCTCAATGCCTTAAAGAATAACCATCATTTTTGCAAAAATGGTGAAAAAGCTCAGTAAGAAAGCTCATACCTGAGGAAAAAAGAATATTAATCATTTTTAAATTGAAGTAATTTGTATATAAGCCGATCGCCATTCTTGTATACGGATTCCTCATTCTGGTCTGCCCTACTCACAAAAGATGTTTTTTCCTTTCTAAAATGATTAAAAAAGAGCTAATCAGCTATACCTGATTAGCTCCTAGGATTACATTATTGATTTCCTTTTTTAACCCATTCAGCAACATTAACAGTACGTTTTGCCTGGTGTTTTACAGCTGCCTGTACATCCTCAATCATCTTTCCATCCTGACCCACAGTAACACTTGTTCCGTATGGATTTCCGCCTGCTCCGAATATAACAGGATCGGTATAACCAGGTGTTGCAATAATAGCACCCCAGTGCATCATGCTTGTGTATAACGAAAGAAGTGTTGCCTCTTGTCCACCGTGTGGATTTTGTGCAGAAGTCATTGCACTTACAACTTTATTAACCGTTTTTCCAGTAGCCCAAAGTCCACCTTGGGTATCAAGGAATTGTTTCATTTGTGATGGCATGTTACCAAATCGTGTTGGTACACTGAATATAATAGCATCTGCCCATTCTAGATCAGCCGATGTTGCCACTGGAACGTCTTTCGTTGCTTCAACAGTTCCTTTCCATACTTCATTTCCCTCGATTACGGATTCAGGAGCTAATTCTTGTACTTTTAAAACTTTGACTTCTGCTCCAGCTTCTTTTGCACCTTCTTCAGCCCATTTTGCTAATTGATAGTTTGTACCACCCATGCTGTAAAAAATAACTGCTAATTTAACATTCGACATATTCACTATCTCCTTTTCTGAGGATTTACCAAATATTTTTGATAAAAAACCCATTTAATACACCTCCTATTATTCCACTCTCTAAAATTTACATTCCTTATTAGGCGGCACTTTTTAGTTCATTTGAATTTTGATTAAACAGTACGCGATTTAGTGATAGTAACTTACTACCATTAATCGCTAGATAAATAGCTATTGCTAGAAAGGCTAAATCTAATTCATATCCTGCCATTTGACCATTTCCTAATAAACCAACAGGAAGTTTAGCCGTAATGATTGCTCCAACCATTATTAGAGCAATTAAAACAGATACCAGTCTAGTAGCAAATCCAATAATTAGTGCTATACCTCCAACTAGTTCGATTAAAGCAACTACATATGCCATAAATCCAGGTATATTAATACTCTCAAACCATCCGACAGTATTCTCAATTCCTCCTTGGAATTTTACTAAACCATGTATAAAAAATAGTATTCCCAGTGTAAGTCGTAAAATTAGTGCTCCAACTTCGTTTTTTTGTGTCATTTTCTCTTCTCCTATAAAATATTTTTTAGATTATAATTTTTTATACCACTGTGCAGCAGCTTCTACTTCTGTTACTGTCAACTGATGACCTCTACTTTCCCAATGAATTTCTACATTCGCATTTGCCTTTTCTAATAAAGACTGTAGCTCAGTAGATTCCATAGGAGAGCAAATTGGATCATTCGTTCCAGCAGCAATAAATACGGACTTCCCTGTTAAATCAGGAAGTTCAATTCCTTTACGAGGAACCATTGGATGATGAAGAATTGCCCCTTTTATTGCATCTTGGTAATGAAATAAAAGACTAGCTGCTATATTTGCTCCATTTGAATATCCAATTGCAAGAATGTTATTGCGATTAAATTCATATTTGTCAGCTGCTTCATCAAGAAACTCATTTAATTCTTTTGTTCTGAATATAAGGTCTTCTATATCAAAAACTCCTTCAGCCAATCTTCTGAAGAAACGTGGCATGCCATTTTCTAAAACATTTCCACGAACACTTAATATAGATGCCTCATCATCAATCCTTCCTGCAAGAGGTAACAAATCTAATTCATTTCCTCCTGTACCGTGAAGCATTAATAAAGTAGGTTTTTCTGGATTTGTACCCTTATTAAATATGTGCTTCATTATTTATCTCCTTCCAATACGCGAACCTCAACAGAAGGTAAGCTTTCTTCTAATTCTTCTCGTTTTGACTCTAACCATGTAGGAAGCATGAGCTTTTTACCTAGCTCATTAGTTGGCTCATCTACTGAAAAACCTGGTGGGTCGGTCGCTATTTCGAAAAGGATTCCTCCCTCTTCATGAAAGTACACAGCTTTAAAGTAGTTTCGGTCCCGTACTTCAGTTGGGTGATACCCTTTCTCTTGAAGAAGATTTCTCCATCTGAAAAGTTCTTCTTCATCCTTTGCTCTCCATGCGATATGATGAACAGTTCCTGCTCCCATTAGACCTCTAACTGATGGAGTTAACTTAATATCTATGACATTTCCAATCGATGCATCAGACTTAAATCGAAGAAAACCTTCTTCGTCACCAATGCATGTGAGACCTAATACATTCTCAAGTACATCTGCAGTCTTATTGGGTTGTGCGGAGATTAAAGTTGCACCAGCAAATCCTTTAATTGCATCCTTAGGTTTAACCCCGCCAGAACTCCAATTGTTGATTTGTCCTTCGCTTCTCTCTACTAGTTCAAGTTCAAGCCCATCTGGATCATTAAATGTTACATAACTTTCTCCAAAGCGAATAGAAGACTTAAATTCAACACCGAACTTACGCAAACGTTCTTCCCAAAATTGTAACGAGCCAGGAGGAATAGAATAGCTTGTAACCCCTACTTGCCCCATGCCAATGCGACCTTTTAGCTGTTTAGGCCATGGAAAAAAGGTAATAACAGTTCCTGGTTCTCCCATTTCATTTCCAAAATACAGATGATAAACCTCTGGGCGATCAAAATTAATTGTTTTTTTAACAAGCCTTAGCCCAAGTACACCTGCATAAAAATCAATATTTCTCTGTGGATCGTTAACCATTGCTGTTATATGATGAATGCCCGCTGTTCTTTGCATCTCATTCCCTCCATTCAATAGGGACAGAGGGACAGGTCCCTCGTCCCCGTTTTTAGAATCGATGGTTTTAAACTTACCTGTCCTCTAGACTTTACTTAGGTCGTTCTATCTCAAACAGATCTCCGATTTTTGCATAGTTGGCACCAGCCAACCGGCTCACGGCAGCTAACCCTCGAGGATCAATTCTCCCTTTTGCGTAGATATCATCTTCAATATGATATTGAACAACTCTTCCTATGATAAAATCACAACCTGGAGAATTAACCCCACCCAGTTCTAAAGATTGTTCCAATACGCACTCCAATCGAACCTTTGCTTCTTTCACTCCAGGAACAGAGACCTTTACACTTTCAATCGATGTTAATCCCGCTAATTCAATCTCACTTTGATTTGGTGGTAAACTTGCAGCTGTTTTATTGATTTTTTCAACATTTTGTTCATCCACCATATGGACTACAAATTCCTTTAACGATGCAATGTTTCTAGCAGTATCCTTCTGTCTGCCCTCTGTACGTTGTATTGACAATGAAATCATCGGAGGATTTGAGGAGACAATATTAAAATAACTAAAAGGTGCACCATTTAAGACTCCCTCTTCAGATAGAGTTGTAACAAATGCAATAGGCCTCGGAATAATACTTCCTATTAGAAACTTATAATTTTCTCTTTCTGATATGGAAGTAGGGTCAATTGAACGCATGGGATTCATTCCTTTTCAAATTAATCTAGTTTTCTCACCTTAATAGGAATTAAACTGTGTTCGAGCTGCTCTCTATATTGCTCATATTGTGCAGGTAACATTAATTGTTCTCCCATTGTTTCGTGTGATTCATCATGTGCGAATCCAGGAGGATCTGTTGCAATTTCGAATAGGATTTCTCCATGTTCTCTAAAATAAATGGCATTGAAATAATTTCTGTCTTGTACTGGAGTTACACCGTAGCCATTTTGGGCAACATATTTTTGCCAATCTAATTGGTCTTTGTCATCACTAGCTCTCCATGCGATATGGTGAACTGTTCCAACACCCATTTGGCCTCTGCCAGTTGAAACAACTTTAAGGTCGATGATATTTCCAATATCTGCAGAAGAACGATAACGAACAAAATCTCCTTCTTCATCTACTTTTTCAAGACCCATTACTTTTTCGAGTGTTTCAGCTGTTTTATCTGGCTTTGCTGAAAATAATGTAGCGCCGCCAAAACCTTTTATTGCAACGTCAGGTCTTACATCTCCGAACGTCCACGTATTGATTTCGCCTTCTTCTCTCTCAACGATTTCTAGGTGAAGTCCATGTGGATCATCAAACTCCAAATATATTTCTCCAAATCGTGTGATTTTAGTGTAAGGAATATCAAACTTTTCTAACCTCGATTCCCAAAAATCCAATGCTCCTTTAGGAACAACATAAGAAGTTACACCTACTTGACCGTCCCCAATTTTTCCTTGATAAGCGTCTGCCCAAGGGAAGAACGTAATGATTGTCCCTGGTTTTCCACCTTCATTTCCAAAATAAAGGTGATACGTACCTGGATCATCGAAATTTACTGTTTGCTTTACTAAACGTAACCCTAAAACTCCTGCGTAGAAATCTATATTTTCTTGTGGATGACCAACTATTGCTGTAATGTGGTGAATCCCCATTGTCTTTTTACTCACTTTTTACCACTCCTACTTTTTGTTTTTTGACTAATTTACTATCATGTTTTACTAATAAAATAAAACCATTCTATTTATATATAATCTTCAATTAAAGTATCTTTATCCCAAGACATATGACAAAAAAATATATCCTTACTACTTTGAACTACTTTTCTACCTTTTCTTTTACTCTTTTTAAAAAATCTACCAGAGTATCTACCTCATGAGAGGTTAGTGAATCAAAAACCCGATCTACAAAATCCTCATGTTCAGGCATTATTTTATTCATTATTTCAAATCCAGCATCAGTCAACGTTACATGTATAGCACGTCGATCATCCGGACAAGCACTTCGCTTTAAAAACCCTTTTTGTTCTAACCTATCTATTACATATGTCATTGAACCACTTGTTATCAGGACACTCTTACCAATCTGTTGAATTGTTTGTTTACCTTTGTGAAAAAGAACTTCTAGAACTGAAAACTCAGTTATGCTTAAGTTATTTTTCATCATATCGTCTCTAATTCTCTCTTGGAGTGCTCTTGACGTTTGCATTAAAATCAAAAATGGTTGGTTTGTGCATTTTCTTGCCACACTAACACCTCCTAAAAGATAATATCTCAGATTTAATTATCTTGAATTCAAGATAATAATATAACATAAAAAAGCATGTGTCAAATGTTTTTTGTAATTAGCAATTCCTCTGCTATATTGCAATTTAGTTTTAGTATAACTTTTTATAAAGAGAAATTACTTTTAACAAATAAACTCTCAAAGGAGTATTTAGGTGAAGAAAAAGTTTGCCTCACTGGCATGGTCCAGTTTTCCAAAAGGGCCCCATAAAAAACGAATTCCATACAAGGAATTCGTTTTTTGCCTATACGTTTATGTAATATAACCAAAGAAATGAAAAAGAAGCCCCCCACAAGTTCCAACGAACTCATGAGAAGCCTCTATTATTTCGCCTCAATGTTAGCAAAATGTTAGCATTCCACTCTCATCTTACTCAAAAACCCTTATATATCAAGGGCTGGAGGACATGATTACATCATGCCGCCCATTCCACCCATGCCGCCCATGTCAGGCATTGCAGGAGCATCTTTTTCTGGTAGGTCAGCAATTACTGCTTCAGTTGTTAAGAACATAGCTGATACAGATGCTGCGTTTTGTAGTGCAGAACGAGTAACTTTAGTTGGGTCAACGATACCAGCGTCGATCATGTTTACCCACTCGCCAGTTGCTGCGTTGAAGCCAATACCAATTTCTTCGTTTTTCAAGCGTTCAACAACTACAGATCCTTCAAGACCAGCGTTGTGAGCGATTTGACGAACTGGCTCTTCTAGAGCACGAAGTACGATGTTCACACCAGTTGCTTCGTCTCCAGCTAATTCGATAGCAGCTACTTTATTGTATACATTCACAAGTGCAGTACCACCACCAGAAACGATACCTTCTTCAACTGCTGCGCGAGTTGCGTTAAGTGCATCTTCAATACGAAGTTTGCGTTCTTTTAGTTCAGTTTCAGTAGCAGCACCAACTTTGATAACTGCAACTCCACCAGCTAATTTAGCTAGGCGCTCTTGTAATTTTTCTTTGTCAAATTCAGAAGTAGTTTCTTCCATTTGAACACGGATATTGTTAACGCGAGCTGCGATCTTGTCAGATTCACCAGCACCTTCAACGATAGTCGTATTTTCTTTTGTTACTACAATCTTAGAAGCGCGACCTAATTGAGTGATGTCAGCAGATTTAAGGTCTAAACCTAAATCTTCAGTGATTACTTGACCACCAGTTAGGATAGCAATATCTTCTAGCATTGCTTTACGACGGTCACCAAATCCAGGAGCCTTAACAGCTACTGCATTGAATGTACCACGAAGCTTGTTCACAACTAGAGTTGCAAGTGCTTCACCTTCAACATCTTCAGCGATTAGTAATAATGGCTTACCTTGTTGAACTACTTGCTCTAATACTGGTAGGATTTCTTGAATGCTTGAAATCTTTTTGTCAGTAATTAACACATATGGGTTTTCAAGAACTGCTTCCATTTTATCAGAATCAGTTACCATATATGGAGAAGCATATCCACGGTCAAATTGCATACCTTCTACTACTTCTAGTTCAGTAGAGAAACCTTTAGATTCTTCAATTGTGATAACACCGTCGTTACCAACTCGCTCCATTGCTTCAGCGATTAATTGACCAACTTCTTTGTCATCTGAAGAAATAGCAGCAACTTGTGCGATAGACTCTTTACCTTCAATTGGTTTAGAAATAGCTTTTAATTCTTCAACAGCTGTTGTTACAGCTTTTTCAATGCCTCTACGAACTACCATTGGGTTTGCACCAGCAGTAACGTTCTTTAAGCCTTCACGAATCATTGCTTGAGCAAGAACTGTTGCAGTAGTAGTACCGTCACCAGCTACATCGTTTGTTTTACTAGCAACTTCAGCAACTAGTTTTGCACCCATGTTTTCGAATGCATCTTCTAATTCGATTTCTTTAGCGATTGTTACACCGTCATTTGTGATAAGAGGTGAACCGAATTTTTTCTCAAGAACAACGTTACGTCCTTTTGGTCCTAATGTTACTTTTACAGCGTTTGCTAAAGCATCAACACCACGAAGCATAGCGCGACGAGCGTCTTCACTAAATTTAATTTCTTTTGCCATTCTTAAGCCCTCCTCAAAAAATTAAGAATCTATGATATAAAATGCTGTTTTTCTATTAACCGATTACAGCTAAAATGTCGCTTTCGCGTAATACTAAGTATTCAGTACCTTCAAATTTCACTTCAGTACCAGCATATTTTGAGAAGATAATGCGATCACCAACCGCAACCTCTAAAGCTACTCTTTCACCGCTGTCTAATACACGACCTGTACCTACAGCAACTATTTTACCTTCTTGAGGCTTTTCCTTTGCAGAATCTGGTAATACGATTCCGCTTGCAGTTTTTTCCTCTGATTCAACTAGTTCAATAACAACGCGATCACCTAATGGCTTTAACAAGTGAAACAACCTCCTCAAATAATATAGATAATTAGTTTCGTCTTCTTATTAGCACTCAACTCATCTGAGTGCTAACACAATTATTATATTAAATAATCTCTACTTATTTTGCAAGTCATTTGAGATAGAAATTTACAAAAAAGTTCAATTTTATCATGCGAAACTTGGCCCACCTATCTATCCTATGTTATTGGCAGGAAAAATAAACCAACAAATTACTTTCTTCAATGAAAATTTGAATTTGCATAATACTAATGGATATAAGCGAATATATGATACAATACAAAAAGTGGACAAAAGTATAAAAACTTGATATTTATTCCAACTACTAAAGGAGATTTTCATGAAAGCTCGTTATTGGTATGTCATTTTAACTTACATTATCATGCAGTTCTCTGGAATTTTAGGTATCCCGCTTCTATTGCTTTTAGGCATCGGAGATGATGTTGACCCGAATACGATTATTGCCCTTTGGACTGTTATTAGTTTTGTGGCGGCACTTCCGATTGTTTTATTTTTATTAAGACAAGATATTAATGAAAGACATCAAAATCTTCATCGTTCTTCAAAAGGAGAAGCGATTGGATGGGCAATAGCAGGTATATTCATGGCAATGACTGCTCAGGTTATTGCAGCTAATATTGAGATTCATTTGCTTGGTATTGAGGCTGGTTCTGAGAACACCCAAGAAATTATGGCCTTGGTAAAATCCCTACCACTGCTTATAATCGTAGTTTCCATTATTGGGCCAATCCTTGAGGAAATTATCTTTCGCCAAATTATTTTTGGTTCCTTATATAAAAAATTTAACTTTTTCATTTCTGCCCTGATTAGTTCGTTAATCTTTGCAGTAGTGCATATGGACTTTACGCATATTCTGATTTATACAGCGATGGGCTTTACCTTTGCCTTCCTTTATGTACGGACAAAACGGATTATCGTTCCAATCTTTGCACATGTTGCAATGAATACTTTTGTTGTAGTGGTTCAAACGATTTTTGCAGATGATATAGAAAGGATCATGAAGCAAGCCGAGAAGCTGCAACAGACATTTATTGGAGGCTTTTAATTTATGCGAAGAACTTCACCTTTTGTAATGGGCATCATTTACACGCTAATGGGGATTCTGTTTACCTATATTGCGATTAATAGTGCAACAGAGACCGTTTGGAACTTCTCTACCATCCTTCTAGCACTTGTCGCAACATTCGACTTTGGTGTGGCTATCCGAATGTTTGTCCTTCACAGTAAAATAAAAAAGATCTCAAAAACAAAAAAATAACCTCACAATAAACTGTACCCTGTGTAGTAGACACATTAAAAAAAGTCTGCTGCACAGGGTCTTTTTATGTACAATAGATTAAAAATAGTGCGGGAGAGATAGTATGAGTAAAAAAATATTCTCGGAAAAAGAGATCGAATTACTAGCTAAAAATCCATATGTAAAATCAGTAAGTCCCAAAGGTATTACCTATTCAGATGAGTTTAAGGAGCACTTTATAACTCAAAATGACCTGGGGAAGTTTCCTAGAGAGATATTTGAGGACTGTGGGTTCGATACTGAGGTATTAGGTATGAAACGGATTGAGTCTTCTGGAAAAAGATGGCGAGAAGCTTATCGTAAGCACGGAATTCTAGGACTTCGTGATACAAGATCAGGAAACTCAGGTAGACCAAGGGAAAGAGAGCTTTCCACTGAAGAAAAATATGCAAGGTTAGAGGCCGAAAATAACCTGTTGAAAGCAGAGAATGAACTATTAAAAAAGATACGATTCGCAGAAAGGGGGATGAAGAAGAAATAAAATTGTCAGCTGACCAGAAATTTAACCTTATTCATTCCGTTATCGAGAAATACAATCTAACAAGGATGGTAACCCACCTCTGTAAAGTAGCTGGTGTGTCCCGTCAGGGATACTATAACTACTTTTCTGCTAAACAAGTTCAGAGAAGGAAGGATCGGGAGAAAAAGGATGAATCCCTTCGGGACCTGGTTTTAAAAGCATACAATTTCAAGAACCGTAAGAAAGGGGCTCGTCAAATTAAGATGGTATTGGCAGGTCAGTTTAGTGTTGTTTTCAATCTTAAGCGAATCAGAAGAATCATGAAGAAATACGGGATTGAGAGCCCTTTTAGGAGAGCGAACCCCTACAAGCGCATCATTAAGGCTACGCAGGAGCACAAGGTCGTCCCGAACTTACTTAACAGGGAATTCAAACAAGGAATCCCACACAAGGTCCTTCTTACGGATATAACCTACCTATATTTCGGAAAAGGTAAAAAAGCTTATTTATCAACCATTATTGACGCTTCCACCAATGAAGTCTTAGCTCATCAGGTCTCTGATCGAATTACTTTAGATATCGCTACGGATACACTTAAGAAGTTAAAGAAAAACAGGAGAATCAAACTGGCTAAAGGAGCTTATATACATTCTGATCAGGGAGGTCACTATACCAGCCCTGTTTATCAAAAGCTGGTGAAAAAATTCAAATTGGAACAATCAATGTCTAGGAGAGGTAACTGTTGGGACAACGCCCCACAGGAATCATTCTTTGGTCATTTTAAGGACCTGGCTGATATAAAATCATGTGAAACTTTAAAAGAACTTAAGCAAGAAGTGAAAGCTGCCATCCACTACTACAATCACTACAGATATCAATGGAATATGAAAAAGATGACCCCTGTTCAATACAGAGATCATCTTCTTAAAGTAGCCTAGCTTTTTTTAAAATGTCCTTTACAAGGGGTACAGATTACAACGGAGGTTATTTTTTTTATAGATTTCCCTACTCTATCGAATTTGCCGCTTCCATTTCTGCTTTTAGTGCCTTCCTGTAGGCACTTTTTGATACAAGAATACTGATTTCATATAATCCGAATAACGGTACTGTAACCATTAAATGCGAGATTATTTCAGGAGGTGTGATTAAACCTCCGATGACTAATAGAATAAAATACGCGAACTTTCGTATTTTAGATAGAAACATTGGTGTTACTATTCCCAATCTTGTTAAAAACATCACAATAACCGGCAGTTGAAACAAAAAGCCAAACGGTAAAGTCAATTGCAACAGGAATTGAAAATATTCGTTAATTCCAATCACCTGATTTATATCAAGGCGTTCCGCTAACCTTGTCATAAAGTTCACTACAAACGGGAACAAAATAAAGTAGGAGAAAGAAACTCCTATTAGAAAAAGGATTACCGAAAGCGGAATATAACTCAAGGTTACCTTTCTTTCCTTTTCATATAAGCCAGGACTGATGAAGGCCCAAAGTTGATAAAGTAGAAAAGGAGATGAGATAACAAGGGCAATGATAAAAGCAAATTGCATATAGATTTTAATTGGATCTGTCATACGAAAAGCATTCATTGTCAGCTCTTTTGCTTCCTCTGCATTTTGCAAATAGAGAATAACTGGCTCTGCGAGAAAAAAGCTTCCTAATGCAACAATGAAGAAGAAAACGACTACGTAGATCAGTCGTTTTCGTAACTCTCCAATATGATCATAGACGGACATTTCTTTTTCATTCATGTGACTCATCCTATCATTACTTCACATCTTGAGTTTCATTCTTCTTAACATCATCATCGTCATCGTCTGCTAAACCTTTTGTTGCGTTTTTAAACTCACGCAATGTATTACCCGCTGCTTTTCCTAGTTGAGGCAACTTCTTCGGTCCAAAGATTAATAACGCTGCAAATACAATCAATAAAATACTACCGAATCCAAGACTTCCCACTGTAAGTCACCTCCCTACAATTATAAGATCTATTATTATTCTTCACTTGAATCATTTGAATCATTTGAATAATGCTTTAAGAAATATACAAGGGCTTGTAGTTCTACGGCCAAATCAATATGGTGAACCCGAATATGTTCAGGCACATTGATTCGTGCTGGGGTAAAATTAAGAATACCCTTGATCCCTTTATTAACCAAGCGGTCTGTAATCGACTGAGCTGCCCCAACCGGCACCGTTAGAATAGCCACCGTTACATCATCAGGCAATTCTTTTTCCAGGTCATCAAGATGGTGTACCTTTACTCCACCAATACTACTACCTACCTTATTATAATCCACATCAAACGCAAGCTCAATTTTTGTATTATTATTTTTTGAAAAATTATAATGTAAAAATGCTGTACCTAAATTCCCTACACCGATTAAAGTAACCTTCGTTAACTCGTCTTGATCTAAGGTCTTACTAAAAAAGGATAATAAATAATTGACATTATAACCATACCCCTTTTTTCCCAATGCTCCGAAATAAGAAAAATCTCTCCTAATTGTTGCGGAATCAACCTTAACCGCATCACTTAGTTCTGCAGATGAAACCCTCTGTTTTCCTGAGGCATGCAAATTTTTCAAAAATCGATAGTAAAGTGGCAGCCTTTTGGCAGTTGCTTGTGGTATTTTTGATTGTTCAAGATTCACCTTAATTCCTCCACTAACTTGGAACTAACTATAGCTCCCTTATAAAATCTCCGTTCTTTCCACCTGTTTTTTCAGCCAAATAAGTTGGTCCAATGACCATTCCTTTATCAACCGCTTTACACATATCATAGACAGTTAGCGCACAAACAGATGCAGCAGTAAGTGCTTCCATTTCGACACCTGTACTGCCCTTTGTTTTAACTGAAACCGTGATATTTAAAATATATTCATCTTGGATTGTCCAGCTAAAACGTATATCAACGCCCTTTAATGCCAATGGATGACACATCGGAATTAACTCTGACGTCTTTTTGGCTGCCATAATCCCGGCAACCTGAGAAACAGCAAGGACATCACCCTTACTAACCTCATTATTTATTATTTGCTCATAAATGATTTTATTTACAGTAATACTTGATTTTGCAATTGCTGTACGGACAGTATCTGCTTTTTCCGTAATGTCGACCATCTTGGCACGACCTTGCTCATTAAAATGGGTAAATGATGACATAAACAAACCCTCCCATAAACTATACACTATTTTAACACATCTGTCTTTGATACATCTGTGAACAATATCATTGCAGTTGCTCTAATTAGACAATATAAGATACACTGATGATAGAAACAAGAGGTGAAATAACATGATTTTACTACAAGTAAATCAGCTCAAAAAGTATTTTGCTGCTGATCTTATATTATCGAATATAAAGTTAGAAGTACAAACTCGCGACCGTATTGCCATCGTTGGACGAAACGGTGCTGGAAAATCAACACTTTTAAAAATTATTGCTGGCCATATGTCTCATGATGGCGGTGAAATTATCAAACCGAAAAGTGTTACCATTGATTACCTCGCTCAAAACACCGGACTTGAATCGAGTTTGACCATCTGGGAGGAAATGCTAACTGTTTTTGCCTCCTTACAAAAGCTTGAAAAAGACCTTAGAGACTTAGAGGTTAAAATGGGAGACCCATCCCTCTTTGAAAATCCGGTTGACTACCAAAAATTACTTGAAGAATATGATCAGCTACAGGTTGATTTTAAGGAAAAGGGAGGCTATCAATACGAAGCTGATATTCGATCCATTCTACATGGTTTTAATTTTACAGAAGAAGACTACCAAACCAAAATATCCAGCTTAAGCGGCGGTCAGAAGACACGCCTTGCCCTTTGTAAACTATTACTAACCAAGCCTGATCTGTTAATCTTGGACGAGCCAACTAACCACCTTGATATCAACACACTTACGTGGCTAGAACAATATCTACAAGGATATCCTGGAGCACTATTAATCGTATCCCATGACCGATACTTCCTTGATAAAGTGGTCAACCAAGTTTATGAAATTTCAAGACACACAAGCACCAGATATGTCGGTAACTATAGCAACTATTTAAAACTCAAGGCTGAAAACTATGAACTTGAGTTGAAAAAATATGAAAAACAACAAGAAGAAGTGGAAAAGCTAAAGGATTTCATCGCAAAAAACCTAGTTCGAGCTTCAACCACCAAGCGTGCCCAAAGTAGACGAAAGCAACTTGAAAGAATGGAGCTAATGGACAGGCCGTTAGGTGATGAAAAGTCAGCTTCCTTCCGATTTGAAATCGAGAGGCAAAGTGGAAATGACGTACTAAGTGCAAAAGATATCACCGTTTCGTACGAAAAAGGCAAACCGATTATCAAAAATATTAATTTCAATATTTACCGTGAAGATAGCATTGCTTTAGTGGGTCCAAACGGAATCGGAAAATCAACCTTACTAAAAGCAATTATTGAAAAACTCGACAACGTAGAGGGAACATTTCGCTTTGGTTCACATGTGACCATCGGTTACTATGATCAACAACAAGCGGACCTCAACTCGAACAAGCGAGTTTTAAATGAATTATGGGACGAATACCCTCTTAAAACTGAAAAAGAAATCCGTACGGTTCTTGGAAACTTTCTCTTCTCAGGGGATGATGTGTTAAAAACCGTTTCAACCTTAAGTGGTGGCGAGAAAGCAAGACTTGCCCTTTCGAAGCTAATGATGGAGAAATCTAATTTTCTCATTCTTGACGAGCCTACCAACCACTTAGACCTTGATAGTAAGGAAGTACTTGAAAATGCTCTAATTGATTATCCCGGTACAATCCTTTTTGTTTCCCATGACCGATATTTTATTAACCGCATTGCAACAAAAGTGTTTGAGTTATCTAATGAAGGACTTACAGAATACTTAGGTGATTATGACTACCACCTTGAAAAGAAGTTTGAAATGGAGGAACTCGCAAGGCTAGAAGCCCAAGAGTCAAAGAACACCAAACGTGAAGTGGTCCAAGAAAAGACATCCTATGAACAAGAAAAACAATTAAAGAAGCTTGAGCGTCAAAGAAAACGCAGAATCGAAGAAATCGAGTTGGAAATTTCAACAATCGAAGAAAAAATCGAAGAAAATGAACAGCTTCTCTGTGATCCAGAAGTCTATCAAAATCATGAGGAAGTTCAACGAATTAATGAAGAAAACGAAAAATCCTCAGCAAAACTTGAAGCGCTTATGGAAGAATGGGAATCTCTCCACGAAATCAGTGGATAACTAACATCCTAGAACTTTACACCTATCAACAAAATAAAGATATCCCCATCTCTAATTTTTAGAATGGGGAATTTTTTTGATTACTTACACAAAAAAATATAGTTATACACTATCTTATCCACGTTATCCACATAATCCACACTTATCAACAGACTTATCCACAAAAAATGTCCACAAATACATATTAGTTATTTCGGTACTTTTTATAAGTTTTCCACAAAACCTGTGATTATGTGGATTATTTATCAACAAAAAAGCCCTCTTTAATAAAAGAGGACTTTTTGACTATCTTTCAATGTCTAACCCAGGATTAGCATTCAATGCGTAAGACGAACGCTTTCCTTTTTCGTACAACACACTACCAACTGCAGCAATCATTGCGGCGTTATCTGTACATAATGAAAATGGAGGAATAATGAGTTTAACCTCTGGCATATCAGAAAATGCATGCTCTAAAGCTGCACGAAGCCCTTTATTTGCGGCAACCCCACCAGCTAGTAATACTTGTTTTACCTTATATTCTTTAGCTGCCTTCACTGTTTTAGTCACTAAGACATCGATCACACTTTCCTGAAAGCTTGCTGCTAGATTCTTCGGATCAATGGTTTCTCCTCGTTGTTCAGCATTATGAAGGGTATTAATAACAGCAGATTTTAATCCACTAAAACTAAAATCGTAAGAATCCTCTTCTAGCCAAGCTCTCGGTAAATCAATCGTTGCTGTTCCCTCATGTGCAAGTCGATCAATGTGTGGCCCACCTGGATATGGAAGGTTAAGAGTTCTAGCCACCTTGTCATATGCCTCACCAGCAGCATCATCCCTTGTTTCCCCAATCACTTTAAAAGATGCATGCTCCTCCATGTAGACAAGCTCTGTATGGCCCCCTGAAACAACCAATGCCAATAATGGAAACTCCAGCTCCTCAACCAATCGATTTGCATAAATATGACCTGCAATATGGTGGACTCCTAATAGCGGAATATCATGGGCAAATGCTACTGCTTTAGCAGCATTAACACCTATTAACAATGCTCCTACTAAACCAGGGCCCTCCGTCACTGCAATACCATCAATATCCTCAAAACTCTTATCTGCCTGTTTTAAAGCTTCTTCAATTACCAGTGTAATAGCTTCAACATGATGCCTTGAGGCGATTTCTGGAACGACTCCGCCAAAGCGTTTATGACTTTCGATTTGAGATGCTACAACATTTGATAATATTTCTCGTCCATTTTGTACGATTGAAACAGCCGTCTCATCACAGCTTGTTTCAATTCCCATGATTATTTGGTTATCACTCATTTAAATTCACCCACATAACTAGCGCGTCTTCGTTATTATCAGTATAGTAATTTTTTCGGATCCCACCAGGCTTAAACCCTAATTTTTTATAAAGGTTTTGGGCGACATGATTAGATACTCTAACCTCAAGCGTCATTGTAGCAGCCTGGTGCTGCATCGCTAAAAGCTTTGCCTGCATAAGTAAGGCTTCCCCAAGCTTTTTCCCTCTGTATTCAGGAAGAACTGCGATATTGGTTATATGAGCCTCATCCAAAATAAGCCACATTCCACAATATCCAATCACTTGATCGTTATCAGTCATGACAATATATTTGGCAAACTGATTATGAACAAGCTCATTATAGAAGGCTTCCCTCTTCCAAGGTACTGTAAATGCTGATTTCTCAACCTTCATCACACCATCAATATCTTCTATTGTCATGAAACGAAACAAAATTTGTTGTTTAATGATCTCTTCCATTCTTACCCCTGCCTCTTCCCTAACCAATTCGCCTCCGCCTCTGCCAAACGTATATAATTTGGCACAAATGTATGAACATCTACAGGCGCTTTCTCCATCCCTAATATGGCCAACTCACTTGGTCTCGGATTCCAATCTGTATATGGTGCAACATATGCGAATTGCTCTAAATCTGTTTCTATCTGTTCTTTGTGGATAACTAGATCATTACCGATGAAAAGAACCGGTGTTTCCCTCTTTCTAAGTTCTTCTAGCCAATCTGCTAATAAAATAATTTTATCTTCTTCAACGCAGGTTAGCCTTTTTTCTTCATATCTATAAAGCCCTGTATAAACTTGGCCACGTCTTGCATCAAATATTGGCGAAATGGATCCATTAAAATGCCGACCATTGGCCGCCACGACTTCTAAACTTGAAACTCCCACTAAAGGTATTTGCAATGACCATGCCAGTGTTTTCGCAATCGTTACACCGATTCTGACACCCGTATAAGAACCAGGGCCCATCGCGACAACGATTCTATCAAGCTCCTTTGGCTTAATCCCACATTCCTCCATTAACTGTTCAATTGTAGGCATCACGCGGACAGAATGGTTTTTTGGCAGATTTGTAATCACCTCACCAATCACCTTTTCCTGATCCACAATCGCAACTCCCAATACATAATTGGATGTATCTATAGCTAACACTTTCATTCGCTAAATAACTCCTCACATAAATGTTGATACCTTTCCCCTATTGGTATCACCGTAATCTTACGTCTCGTATCCCCTTGGTGTTCAATCCTAATAGTGAGTCGATCCTTAGGTAATCGGTCTTCAATCAGATGAGCCCATTCAACAACAGTCACACCCTCACCTTCAAAATACTCATCAAATCCCAGGTCCTCATCACTGTGTTCCAAACGATATACATCCATATGATACAACGGGATTCTCCCTTGGTATTCCTTGATTATCGTAAATGTTGGACTGTTCACCGTTCTTGTCACGCCAACTCCTTTTGCAAGGCCCTTAGTAAACGTAGTTTTTCCTGCCCCTAAATCACCCTCAAGAGTTATCACATCACCTGGCCCAAGCTTTTCGGCCAAACGATATGAAAAACTCCCCGTTTCATCGGGTGTATTTGTAATAAACTCAAATTTATCCATATATTCCACCTTATTTCATCAAATGCGCCTTGGCGTATTTGCGCCCGATTTTTTTTGAGCAAGCTCAAAAAATTTCCTTTGAAAAATCGTGGCATCCGCCGGAGGCCATAACTTTATTCAGCTGAGTTAAATCCCTACCTAAAATCGTACACTTTTTACATACTACTTCTCTGAGTTGGGATTCTGCTGAATAGAGTTAAAGTGATTATACCCTTTCATCTCAAGCTTTTGAAGTTCCTTGCCTCGATTCAAAAATACAGCAGGACCACCTTCCGAGACAGTCCCAATTTTTGAAAGGACATAACCATGTTTTTTTGCTTTTTTCTCTAGTATAGCCCAATCCGATGCAGCCATAGTGCCGATCAATTCAAAGTCCTCTCCACCATATAACGCAAACTCAAGTGCACGGTCTTTATATTGATCTAATATGGCTTCACTGAATGGAATTTTATCAAAATCTATTGTTAAAGTGACACCACTCGCTTTTGCAATCTCATTTGTTTCACTTGCTAGACCATCACTAATATCGTTCAAAGAAACTCTTTGGAAAGTTGATAGTAATCTCCCCATTTCCACTCTCGGTTTCGGATACTGATGTTTGTGGATAAGAGTTTTCTCTGGCTCAGTAAAAGAATGGTCCTTACCATTATGTAATAATAAATTTAAACCAGCAGCAGAATCCCCTACCGATCCTGTGACAAAAACAATATCTCCTGGCTGTGCATGGCTTCGTAATAAATGAGTATCTTTCTCAACCTCACCTAGAACAGTCACCGTAATAACCAACGTCTCAGCAATCGAAACCGTATCGCCACCGATTAAATCCATTTTGTACCTATCTGCTAGCATTGCCATACCTTCATAAATCGATAACAAATCTGTTTCATTCCATTCTTTTGGAATTGCAATCGACACTAAATAGTAGGTTGGAATTCCACCCATCGCTGCAATATCACTAATATTAACAGCCAATGCCTTATAACCCACTTGAAATGGGTCCATTGTTTGAGAAGTAAAATGAACACCCTCTACCATCGTATCCATGCAAATGACTTGTTCCATATCTTGTGTTGGACGAAACAGCGCAGCATCGTCACCTATACCTGCAATTAGTCCGGATTGGGCAACACGTTTTGGTTTAATTTGATCAATAAAGTGAAATTCGTCCTGCAAAGCCATCAAAGTCACTCCTATTAAGTCGAAAGAAACTATAAAACACAAGTAGTAAAAAAAGCCTTAGGACAACTCCTAAGGACCTTAGTACATCATTATAAGTTTACCGTATTTCAACAAAATCAGCAAAAAAGAAATAAAAAATTGGTTGTTAAGTGAGATAGGTGCGGAGGTGGTTATGTACGGATCGGATGGTAATATTTATTATTGGTGTTGAGTTGATGATGGATCTTCGATTGGGGTTAGACTATTAGCTCGATGAAGGACTTTTCGTTGGGGGTTGCGCTGCGGGCGGGCTTTCATCTGCTTGATGAAGGACTTTACTTAGGGCTACACGTTGTTTTCGGGCTTTCATTCGCTTCATGAAGGACTTTACCTAGGGCGTTACACTGTTTTCGGGCTTTCATCTGCTTGATGAAGGACTTTCGATTGGGATTCTTACTGTGTTCGGTCCTTCATTTCTCATGAAGGGGATTTCGATAGGTTACTTTGCTCACTATTCCCTTCATAACCCTTATGAAGAGGATTTCCACCATTTTCTTTGCTCACTTTCCCCTTCATAACCCTTATGAAGAGGATTTCCACCGTTTTCTTTGCTTACTATCCCCTTCATACTCCTCATGAAAAGGATTTCCACCATTTTCTTTGCTCACTTTCCCCTTCATAACCCTTATGAAGAGGATTTCCAGAGTTTTCTTTGCTCACTTTCCCCTTCATAACCCTTATGAAGAGGATTCCAACAGTATTAAGTCGTAGTTTTCCCTTTCATTGCTTTAGATAAAAGCTTTACGGAAAGTTCCGGCTAGTAATTCTATATTTTATCTTTTTCTTAAATCCATTACTCCTTCAATTAGGTTTTACTTTATAGGTTGTTATCAAACATAAATAATGTAATAAGATGTTCACACCATAAATAGAAAAAACCACAGCATCAGTAGCTGTGGTTTTCTCAAATGGTTTAAATTTCCGCATAAAAAAAACGAAACTACAAAGTTTCGTGTGTTTGTATATATGGCGGTCCCGACCGGGATCGAACCGGCGATCTCCTGCGTGACAGGCAGGCATGTTAACCGCTACACCACGGGACCATTTGGTTGCGGGGGCAGGATTTGAACCTACGACCTTCGGGTTATGAGCCCGACGAGCTACCAGACTGCTCCACCCCGCGATAATAGAAAATATATAGTTTTTGTTATGCGCATAGTTAGCTGTTGACTGTCCCTTCCTCTGCAAGCTAAATCAAGAAGCTTAATCCGTCGGGACAACTCGCAGTAACTTCGATGATGCAACGCTCGTTGCTCCACCCCGCGATAATAATATATAAGCCTAGCGACGTCCTACTCTCACAGGGACAAAGTCCCAACTACCATCGGCGCTGAAGAGCTTAACTTCCGTGTTCGGTATGGGAACGGGTGTGACCTCTTCGCTATCGCCACTAGACTATGTTGAAGGATTCATTCCTTCAAAACTAGATAACGTACGTGCATTCATCTTCGAAGTATTTTGGTTAAGTCCTCGATCGATTAGTATCAGTCAGCTGCACATGTCACCATGCTTCCACCTCTGACCTATCAACCTCGTCATCTTCGAGGGATCTTACTAGTTTAACACTATGGGAAATCTCATCTTGAGGGGGGCTTCATGCTTAGATGCTTTCAGCACTTATCCCTTCCACACATAGCTACCCAGCTATGCCCTTGGCAGAACAACTGGTACACCAGCGGTGTGTCCATCCCGGTCCTCTCGTACTAAGGACAGCTCCTCTCAAATTTCCTACGCCCACGACGGATAGGGACCGAACTGTCTCACGACGTTCTGAACCCAGCTCGCGTACCGCTTTAATGGGCGAACAGCCCAACCCTTGGGACCGACTACAGCCCCAGGATGCGATGAGCCGACATCGAGGTGCCAAACCTCCCCGTCGATGTGGACTCTTGGGGGAGATAAGCCTGTTATCCCCGGGGTAGCTTTTATCCGTTGAGCGATGGCCCTTCCATGCGGAACCACCGGATCACTAAGCCCGACTTTCGTCCCTGCTCGACTTGTAGGTCTCGCAGTCAAGCTCCCTTGTGCCTTTACACTCTACGAATGATTTCCAACCATTCTGAGGGAACCTTTGGGCGCCTCCGTTACTTTTTAGGAGGCGACCGCCCCAGTCAAACTGCCCACCTGACACTGTCTCCAAGGCCGATAAGGCCTTCGGGTTAGAATTTCAATACAGCCAGGGTAGTATCCCACCGATGCCTCCACCGAAGCTGGCGCTCCGGCTTCCAAGGCTCCTACCTATCCTGTACAAGCTGTACCAAAATTCAATATCAGGCTGCAGTAAAGCTCCACGGGGTCTTTCCGTCCTGTCGCGGGTAACCTGCATCTTCACAGGTACTATAATTTCACCGAGTCTCTCGTTGAGACAGTGCCCAGATCGTTACACCTTTCGTGCGGGTCAGAACTTACCTGACAAGGAATTTCGCTACCTTAGGACCGTTATAGTTACGGCCGCCGTTTACTGGGGCTTCGATTCAGAGCTTCGCTTGCGCTAACCCCTCCTCTTAACCTTCCAGCACCGGGCAGGTGTCAGCCCCTATACTTCGCCTTGCGGCTTCGCAGAGACCTGTGTTTTTGCTAAACAGTCGCCTGGGCCTATTCACTGCGGCTCTTCAGGGCTATGCACCCTAAAAAGCACCCCTTCTCCCGAAGTTACGGGGTCATTTTGCCGAGTTCCTTAACGAGAGTTCTCTCGATCACCTTAGGATTCTCTCCTCGCCTACCTGTGTCGGTTTGCGGTACGGGCACCATTTACCTCGCTAGAAGCTTTTCTTGGCAGTGTGGAATCAGGAACTTCGGTACTATATTTCCCTCGCCATCACAGCTCAACCTTACGGTAAGCGGATTTGCCTACTTACCAGTCTAACTGCTTGGACGCACATATCCAACAGTGCGCTTACCCTATCCTCCTGCGTCCCTCCATCGCTCAAACGGTAAAGAGGTGGTACAGGAATATCAACCTGTTGTCCATCGCCTACGCTTTTCAGCCTCGGCTTAGGTCCCGACTAACCCTGAGCGGACGAGCCTT
>NZ_JBBPAM010000001.1:0-307500 GCF_038050315.1 Ferdinandcohnia sp. FSL W7-1320 | reverse complement strand
GCTCTAAAGAAACCTCTTCTACTATCTTTTGTAGTTCAAACTGTTCCATATTTTTTCCTCCATTCCATCCTTTTCGAACAGGACTTACTGTATCTGCATACACTATATATACTCAAACCTATAGTTTGGTAACTTCATCACTATAGTATCATTTTTTTATTTTTTGGAGGGTAAAAGTTTATTAACGAGGAGGTTTAGTCTATGCCTACTTGGCTTCAAAACCAAATGAAACGCGCCTACTATGAGAAAAATCGATACCAAATTAAATTATTGAATCAATGCTGGTATTTTTATAGAAAAAAACACTGCTCATGAGCAGTGTTTTAAGATTTTTTAATTTTGTGGCGGCAGCATTGTTAATGCCACTCTTCCTTTTTTAACATCGACGTCATCTATCCAGACCGTTACAACATCTCCGACTGATACTACATCAAGTGGATGTTTTACGAAGTTATTGCTTAGTTTTGAGATATGGACTAAGCCATCCTGCTTAACTCCGATATCAACAAACGCTCCAAAGTCTACAACATTTCGAACGGTTCCTTCAAGCTCCATGCCTTTCGCAAGGTCTTCAAGCTTAAGGATGTCTTTTTTAAGCAATGGTTTTGCCAATTCATCACGCGGATCACGTTCAGGGCTTACTAATGCTTCTGTAATATCGTGAATGGTGATTTCGCCAATTCCCATCCCAGCAGCCACTTCCTCTGCCACGATAGATGAAATGGCTTCTTTTAATTTATCCGTACCGAGGTCATTACTCGTTAAACCATATTTCTCAAGAAGTTTCTTAACTTCTTTGTAGTTTTCCGGGTGAATTCCTGTTCGATCTAATGGTTCATCACCATCAACAATACGAAGGAAACCGATACATTGCTCATATGTTTTTGCACCTAGGCGTGGAATGTTCTTTAATTCGCTTCTGTTCGAAAACTTCCCTTGTTCCTCACGTTTTTTGACGATGTTGTTTGCTACAGCTTTGGATAGGCCAGCTACATATTGTAATAAAGATGGGGATGCTGTGTTCACATTGACTCCAACCTTGTTAACTACTGTTTCTACAACAAAAGTAAGCTGGTCATTTAATTTTTTCTGTGAAACATCATGCTGGTATTGACCTACTCCTACTGACTTCGGATCTATTTTCACTAATTCCGCCAATGGATCCTGAAGTCTTCTTGCAATAGATACAGCACTTCTTTCTTCTACCTGGAAATCTGGAAACTCTTCTCGCGCTATATCGGATGCTGAATACACACTTGCACCCGCTTCATTCACGATAATATAGAAGATTTCTTGATTTACTTCTTTTAAAACATTCGCGACAAATTGCTCTGTTTCTCTTGAGGCTGTACCGTTTCCGATCGCCACCATTTCAACCTTAAATTCTTGTAGAATAGATTTGATTTTCTTAACCGCTTCTTCTTTTTTATTCACTGGTGGGTGCGGATAAATGACATCTATTTTTAAAACTTTCCCTGTTTCATCAACAGCAGCTAGTTTACATCCTGTTCGATATGCAGGATCAACTCCTAGAACAACCTTACCTTTTAGTGGTGGCTGTAACAGTAGATTACGAAGGTTTTCTGAGAAAATGTGAATGGCTCTGTCTTCTGCCTTCTCCGTCAACTCTTTTCGGATTTCTCTTTCAATTGAAGGCTGAATCAAGCGTTTATAGCTATCTTCAATTGTTTCTACGATATATGGAGTTACCGGTGAATTTTCCTTCTTTACGATTTTCCGATGTAAGAAGGTTATAATTCGGTCAAGAGGTGGTTCAATTGATACACGTAAGATTTCCTCTTTTTCTCCACGATTCATCGCTAGTACACGGTGTGGAACTACCTTATGAATAGGTTCCTTGTATTCATAGTACATTTCGTAGACATTTTTTTCGTCTTTTTCTTGATCCTTTACCGCTGTTTCAATCGTGCCTTGTTTGAAGGTTTCATTGCGGATCCATTGACGGAAAGTCGCGTCGTCCGATATCCACTCAGCGATAATATCTTTAGCCCCCTGGATAGCATCTTCAGCACTGATTACCTCTTTTTCCTCTGAAATGAACCCGGTAGCATATTGTAAAACATCTACATTCATCGGGAAAGTATATAACCATTCCGCAAGTGGCTCGAGTCCCTTTTCTTTTGCCACAGTCGCTTTTGTACGACGCTTTTGCTTATATGGTCTGTATAAATCCTCAACCTGTTGCAGCTTTGTCGATTTCATGATTTCTGCTTGAAGGTCATCGGTTAACTTTCCTTGTTCAGAAATAAGTCGAATAACCTCTTCTTTTCGTGTTTCAAGGTTCTGTAAATACGTCCATTTTTCTTGCACATCCTTAATTTGTACTTCATCTAAAGAACCTGTCAGTTCTTTACGATAACGCGCAATAAAAGGTACAGTATTGCCTTCATCTAAGAGGTTAATCACACTATGCACTTGCTTTGTTGTAATTCCAATTTCTTTGGCGATGGTTTTTACCATCATTTCATTTGTTTGCAATGTCTGTGTCAAAACTGTTTTCCTCCTACTTTCACTTCTAACCCTTATCTATTTTACCAAAATTAACTCATCCAAGTACTGCTTCTCGAAGCTTTTTAATGGCTTTTCGTCGGATCCGGGATACATGCATTTGTGAAACCCCGACTATTCTTCCCGTCTCTCTTTGACTCTTCTCCTGAATATACGTGTAGTAAAGAATTCTCTTTTCACGTTTAGTAAGAACATGGAGAGCATTCTTTACATCCAATCTTTTCAATACCTTTTCGTAAGATTTATCTTTCTTACCCACCGTCTCTATTATCGATTTGCCTTCAGAATCCGGGTCAATCGGCATTTCAATTGACTTTGAATAATATGCTTGTCCAAGTTCCATTGCTTCTAGAACTTCCTTTTTATCTATTTGAAGATGATTTGCGATTTCATGTACCTCTGGTGTCCTTTGTAGGGCTATTGTAAGTTCTTCTTTTGCCTTTTTTATCTTAATTCCGAGTTCCTTAGCCCCTCTTGGCACATGTACACTCCATGTTTTATCACGTAAAAAGTGTTTAATTTCACCAATAATTGTTGGTACAGCAAAGCTATTAAAGCTCTTTCCAACCGTTCGATCGAATCTTCTAATCGCACCTAAAAGCCCAATTCTCCCTACTTGGACAATATCTTCGTGAAACGCTCTGCCTTTCGAGTAGTTCCAAGCAATTGAATTAACAAGATTTTCATACTTCTCAACGATTTCCCTTTCTATTTCCTTTGAGCCAGTTTTTTGGAAGTCCTGTACCAGCCTTTCTACTTCATCTCGTCTCGGATTTGTAGATTGCCTTTTCATTTTTTTCCACCGCTCTCTCTTTTTTGTTTTGAAAGGTATTTAAGGATAATCCTTATTATGTACTTCGATAGAAAAGATGTGATGTCCTTCACATTTCAGAATTTGTTACATAAGTAAAATGCTTTTGTAATATATTATGCAAATGGCATTTATAGGATCAATTTGACTAAGAACGCCACTTTTTGTGGGACTAAAAAATAAAAGAAGCTACCACGGGGTAACTTCTCATAGACGTATCACATATAAATAAATGAATTAAAAATCGATGAGTCCTAAACTAATTTGTAAGGCATCATCCACTCTGTCCATCATCTCTTCATCGAGATGTGTTATCTTATCGGTTAGACGCTGCTTATCGATTGTACGAATTTGTTCTAACAGAATAACTGAATCGCGCTCAAATCCATAACGCTCCGCATCGATCTCAACATGGGTTGGGAGCTTCGCTTTTTGAATTTGTGCAGTTATGGCTGCGACAATGACTGTGGGACTAAACCGATTCCCGATATCGTTTTGGATAACAAGAACAGGACGAACGCCTCCTTGCTCTGAGCCAACAACTGGGGAGAGGTCTGCAAAATAAACGTCGCCACGTTTTACAATCAAATGATTACCCCCCGCTAACTAAGCGTTCTACGGTGTGGTCAGCCTCAGATTCAGCTAAAAAAGCCTCCGATGCAATAGTAAGGTTGATTTTTGCCATTTCCATGTAACCGCGTCTCATAGATTCTGTAATTTGACGCTTCTTTCTCTCGCGTAGATACATTTTTGTAGCTTGATAAATCAGTTCATTACGGTTACCGTTTTCTTGTTTCACTAGGCCATCCAACTCACTAATTAGGTTTTGTGGTAATCGTACTAGAATTTCTGTTGTTGCGCTGGATTCAGACACAAACATACACCTCCACCAACTTGCCACCAATATTCTACTCCAATCTTAATAATACCATTATTATGATTAGATGCAAAGCTTAATCCATTAATTCTTAATTATTATCGACATATACAATTGGTTTTTATGCATAGGTTTTACAAGGTTTCCAGAACCTGCATTTATTTTCGTGCATAAAAAAAGAAAGTTATCCAACGTGTACAACCATTGTACTATTTTCTCTACTAGTAATGTCTTAATAACGGATTTCTCACTTCAATTATTCTCTTATTTCTTAAAAAAATACGTGGAACCCGAAAACTTATCGTACATGTAACCTCGTAGTTGATTGTTTCAAGAGCACTTGCTACATCGTCTACACTAATAATTTTGTTTTTTTGCTCCCCAATTAACGTGACTTTTGTGCCTATCGGGAGTTTATTTGGAAGTCGGACCATAAATTGGTCCATGCAGACACGACCAATGATTTGACAAAATTCACCGTCAATTAAAACGTTCGTATTCTGTAGTTTCCGAACCCAGCCATCGGCATAGCCAACTGGAACTGTTCCGACCCACATATCTTCATCTGCTGTAAATGTTGCCCCATAGCTTACTTTTTCGCCTTTTGAAATTCGTTTTACATGGACAAGCTTGCTATGGAAAGAAAAAGCTTGCTCGAGCTCGTATGGCAGTTGATCTTTTATTTCCAGTGATGGAGTCATTCCATACATCCCAATTCCCAGTCTTACCATATTAAATACTTTATCGGGGAAACGGTAGCCAGTTGCACTATTTGCACAATGTACTAACTTCGGTTTAAATGGAATCCATTCAAGCATTGCCTGGAAATTCCGATATTGTTGTTCAAAATAAGATGTATCAATTTCGTCTGCTGTTGCAAAATGAGTAAAAACACCTTCAAGTTGGAGTTGAGGATTTTGCTCGATTTTCCTAAGGATTGTTTGCAATTCCCCTTTTTCTTTAACTCCAAGACGTCCCATTCCTGTATCAAGTTTCAAGTGAAGGGTAAGTGGAGTACTGCCTTGATAGTTTTCCAATACCTCATCAAGCCACTCCCCGCTATAAATGGTGAGGGCTATATTGTGTTCTGCTGCAAGCGCTACGTCAGTTGGACGTGATGCTCCAAGTACAAGAATCGGTGCATCTATTCCTCCGTGGCGTAGAGAGACCGCTTCATCGATAAAAGCAACTGCAAGATGGGTAGCTCCCGCTTCAAGGGCTGTTTTTGCAACCTCCGCGTCTCCGTGTCCATAAGCGTTTGCCTTAACGACCGCCATTACCTCCACTTGTTCTGGTAAAAAACCTTTCATGTTTTTTACATTCTCAAAAATGCAATCTAAATCCACTTCAACCCAAGTATCACGATAAAAATGGGTAGAGTCCATGAATAAACACCTTCTTAGATTATTAACTACTATATGAATTCGATGATTAAACTTAGTTGTGTCCATGTCAATGGTAGTTTTTCATCATACCCATCTTAACATATGACGAAAAAAAGAAAATATGTTGAAGAAAATTCACAATACATGGCAAAGACCCCTTTGATTGGTCAAAGGGGTCTTACAATTATTATTTAAAAATTAACACCTTACCCACTGTACCATCAGCACTTTGGCCAACAACACGGAATTTCAAACCGTATTCAGGAATATTACGTCCTGCGTCGACTAAGCCTGGGTTACTATAGTCGGCACTGTCGTCAAATAAAGGTGTGCGTTGGGTGAAGTTGTCTTTCATTGTAATACCTAGTAAATCTGTATAGTCTAAAAGCATCTTCTCTGATTTTTCTAAGCTGAATGCAGCATCGTGGAGCTGATAACGCGAAGAGCCAACAGCTTTGTCACTCCAATAGTTAGTATGTTGATCGGCGTCTACAACACCTAAGAATCCATCACCAGGGTGTTCGCCAGTCCAGTTATTATCGTAGGATTCATCGACATACCAGACAACTAGGCCAGGGTCAAAGGACATTAGGCTTGCACCACGGCGTATATGCTTTAAGCCTTCATCGACGCCATTATGAGATCTCCATTCTAGTAAATAGTAATGTTTCGATGTGTATTTACCATCATGTTTTTCAAAACCATCTAATGTAAATTGTGGTTCATTTTCTGCACCGTCAGAGAATACTTCGGTGCTATCCTTTGTTACCTTTACATTATCAACAAAGAAACCATCTAGATTTGTTGCCCAGTCAGTCATTGAACGGAATTGTAGTTGGATTTCTTGACCAGCATACTCGCTTATGTCAATTGATTCATGTACCCAACCATTACTAGTTCCTGTATAACCAGGCAGGTTTTCTTTAATAGCTGGGTAGCCATCTGGATCAAGAGTGCTTGTTGTTCTTTCACTCGAAAGTGACTCCCATGTTTCACCACCATCAACCGAGACTTGAACCATTGCATAATCCCAATCCTGTTCAATGTTATACCAAGCATCGAAATCAAGAGTTGCATTTGTTGTTTCACCTGATAAATCAACTGTCGCCACCATTTTATGGTCAGCCTCGTCACCTTTACCGCCATAATATTCAAAAGATCCAGTAGCAGGAGTATTTAATACATTTACCTTTCCTGGTAAATCAACACGTACTGCATCATTATTGGTACCTTTTGTTACCGCCTCATCAAGAAGTACTTCAGTTCCCTTTTTTGTAATATCATCAGCATGTAAGGTTGTTCCACTTAACCAATTACCACCATGAAGGCTTTGTAGCATTTCTTTTGCAAATGGACTCATACCAGGCGGTTCTGTACCAGGTATATCTCCAGCCCAACTACCCGATGACATTAAAGACCAAAATTCGATGGCTTCTCCTGCTCCGCTATAAATCGTGTCATACTCATCAGGAAGACCTAAATCATGACCAAACTCATGAGTAAACACACCTGCAGCCCCGTCTTCAGGTTCGATTGTGTAATCAAATGCACCTAAAAGTCCGCCAAAACGGTCACTATTTGAAGTTCCTCCAGGTACAGCAACTAATTGACCAAGGTCCCAACGGTGCGACCAGATAGCATCCCCACCAAGAGACCCACCGCCTGCTTCTTCACCTACACCTGCATGGATAACCATAAGATGGTCAATAATTCCGTCTGGCTCATTATAAACACCATCTTCATCATAATCGTCACGATCCCAAACATCGTATTCACTTAAGTCTACATTTGGATCTTGCCCAGCTTTTGTTAAAGCTTCATACACTAACGTACGTGCACGAGCATCACTGCCGTCTGGCGTTGGGTAATTCCCACCATAATAAGCAGCTGGATGATCAGCTGTATACCAGCCAGCTACAGTTCCATCAACTGTATAACTTCCACCTGATTGTTGTTCATAATATTGCTTCATGGATATTAAATTTTCTCCGTTTGGTCCTTCATATCCATCCTCTCCGAAAATCATGTTTTGGAAATGATCATGGGTATAGTCCTCATACCACATGTCTGTTTCTTCTTTTGTAATGGAGCTTTTTTCATAGTCTGGGAAATCAATGGCTAGGACTAGAACCTTATCATGGCGTACGTCACCGTTATATCCCTCTTCTTGTACAGGATCTACTGTATTTTTCTTAGCTTGTCCAAGCTTGTTCCCCTTTCCATTTTTCAACCCATTGTTATTTGTTTTATTTGCAGATTTAAGATTGGCATCAAGCCCGTTTGGTAGCTTGTCCTTTGTTTGGCCAGAGTTTGATGCTTTTGCTTTTAGGAATTTTTTCAACACCTTCTCCGCTTCTGCTGGTGAAGCATTTTTTGCAATTTTGCCGTTTTTCTTGAGCATTTCAATGAGCTTTTCATCGTTTGCGATTCCTAAGTCGATTGGTGAGCCTTGTGAAGCTAGTTTTGAGGATACATCTGATGCGCTAGCATTTGTTGACATGGCTGGACCTGCTAATAGTCCAACGCTTAATGATAAAGCAAGTGCTGTGGAAAAAATCTTTTTCTTCTTCAATTTCATACCCCTCCTACAATCTGTTTTAGTTCCGTACATTTTGTCCATAATTTCTAACAATCCCAACCCCTTTCAATACTTGGACATGTCTCGCTTAAATAATGTAACAGAGTCTTTTTAAAAAATTTGTAGAAATTCTATATATAGAACTTTTTTTGTTCGTTAAATTCTTCGTTCTATCATCCTCATCCGACAAGATACTTCGGTTTGTGAAATAAATCGTAAAGGATGCCGTCGAAATTTAAAGACAAAAAAACAGACCCGATTATTCGGGCCTGGGTTCGGAGTTTATTTTACAGCCTTGCCTTGTACTGTACGTGCAACTGAGATTAACTCTTCTTGAGTTAAATCATCTGATGCAATCATAAATTCTGCACCATTGTGTGTCCATGAAATTGCTTTATCTGTAAGAGTACCAACTGTAAATCCAAGGTCAACAGGCTCACCGCTTAATGAAATCGTTGTAGCAACCTCAGCAACGCGGGCTGTTTCCTGGATCAGTGTGAAGGTTTTCTCTCCACCAAAAGTCATAATGACACGTGTTCCATTTTCCGTTTCGATTTTCTTTTCTTCTTTTAATTCAACTCCAGCAAGGGCATCCTCTGAAGGATATAGAACTTCTAGTGGTTGCTTATCAACCTCACCCATAACTGGGATCTCACCAATATTTGCAGAAGACATATTCTTTTCAACATCAAATGCTGATTTATCAAAGCTTGCATCAAACTCAACCTTCGTGAATTCAACTAACAACAATACTTTACGATCAGGGTCCATTACCTTAACAGAAACTGGAGCTAAGTCCTTTTTGTTAAATGTAATTTCTTGTTTTGGCAGCATATTATTATTTTTGTAATTTGTTTTTGTTTCAAAAATGTACTGATCCTTTGTAGCTGTAAATTTCGCTTCTGGATCTTCCTGCACATCATGTACTAGAGATTCAAACAGATACGCTTGGCTGCTGTTTTCTGGCCAGTCACTTTGGAAACGGAAGCTTTTGTTAAGAGCAGGTGTCAGAACAAATACTCCTTCTTCATTGCGCAAAATCATCTGGCTTTGGTCCTTTTCTGCATTCTTAAGGTTTACTCGATAGAATGTCGGCTCCTTGTGCCAAATTTCCACTTCATATACTTGTGGATCATTGCCTGTTTGAAGCGTCATCTTCGCATCTGCCTTATAGCCAGTCATTTTTTGTACCTTTGCATCTAATGCACTAACCACATCTTCTTGTGATTTTTCCCCACATGCCGCTAGTACAAGGGCAATAAGTAGCCCTAATAACAACAAAAATACTTTTTTCTTCATTTCCTCTTCAACCCCTTTGCCTCTTATCGCCTATTGGTAGAGACAAAGTGTATTAAGTGACGAACAGGTTAGGAATCATTTCCGTGCGTATTAGGACCCCTTCATTTTCCTAGCGTTCTTTCCAACTCAACCGTGAAGCTTATTTACCAAACTAAGTGAAAATCACACCGTTCATCATATTCATACACCTTGTCTCACCTACCGCACTAAAAATATATGAGGCAAAGTTGTGTAATATGCAGACTAGCTTGACAAGCTTTCAAGAATTACTTGCGCAACGGCATAATCTTTACTGTGCGTGATGGATAAATGGGCCTTTTGATTCATTGGTCTTATAAGGACTGGCTTACCTTTTTCATCTGATAAAACCTCGATATCCAAAAAACTCAAATTCTCACCAATTCCAGTTCCAACAGCCTTTGAATATGCTTCTTTCACGGCGAACCGACCTGCAAGAAACTCTACCTGGCGGGACTCAGAAAGACGAAAAAATTTTTCCTTCTCTGCATTTGTTAATATCCGATCTACAAATTTTTTCTGTCTATGTAAAATTTTTTTAATTCTTTCAAGCTCTACAATATCAATACCTGTTCCAATGATCATTTCAAAATCCTTTCTTCTATAAAAAAGCTTTCAATCATAAGATGGTACAAACGTTAGAGGATGTTCGCCATCTTTTGAAGAATATAGTACGATAAGATGACTACATAAAGGAGTAATAAGATGTTTATAAGAACTGAAAGCTTTCGTCAATTTTTACGATTATATCCTATTATATCAATATTAATCGGGATTCATATTTTTCTTTGGCTGTTGATTTTTTTATCTCTTCCATTTGGAACAACTCTTATGCAGCACATGATTGGATTCAATTTTTTAATTTCTGAAGGCGAGTATTGGAGATTAGTCACTCCCATTTTTGTACATAGCGGGTTTGGCCATATGTTGTTTAATTCATTTTCACTTGTCTTGTTTGGGCCTGCGTTAGAAAGGATGTTAGGTAAATTCAAATTTATCATTGCCTATCTTTTAACCGGGGTAGCTGCAAACCTAGCAACCTTTTACATTGAACCACTAGAGTTTGCCCACGTTGGTTCTTCAGGGGCTATATTTGGATTGTTTGGTATTTACTTATATATGGTCTTGTTCCGTAAAGACTTGATTAGTCAAATGAATTCTCAACTCATTATGACAATTTTAATCATTGGTCTAGTCATGACATTTATAAATACCAATGTCAATATTATCGCCCATATATTTGGTTTTCTTGCCGGCGCTATCATTGGACCGCTCGTTCTACCGAAAAGCTCAGGACAGCCACAGATCATCATGGCAGGAGATTCATCTTACAGACCTCGAATGAGGATTCCTAGACAATTTTCTATCAAACATATTATCTGGTTAATCATTATCATCTTGGTGATACTCGGAATTTTCCTCTAAAAATAAAAGAGCTAAAGCGACTCCGCTTTAGCTCTTGTTAATCATTAAACGGCATATCTTCTGCCATTTTCTTATTTCGCTGTCTGTACCATTCCCAAATGATCCAGCAATCAGAAATCTGTAGATCCTTCACTTCAAACCCTTTGCCTGCGATTGCTGATTTAATAAAGGTTTTAACTGTTCCAAGATTTTTTTTCCTTTGGAAGTGGGATTGTTTCTTGTCCAAGGATTGGATTCGCTTTTTATGATGAAGAACGGTTACTTTACTAAAAAAGCGAAACTGTAAGGTTAACTGGTCCCCCTCTATCTTCCAGCCAGCCACTTTATAGCGACTATAGCCAAGCATTACTCCAATAGGTAAAAGGAGCAAACCTAGGTAACCCCATGAACTAAAGACATAGGACAACATGACAATTGCTGGTACAAACGCTAGAAAAGGCAGCATTCCCCTAAACATATATCTCCACTTTGCATTGGGTGGTGCGTAATTTTCAATTTCTTGCATCTGATAGTCAGATACAAAATGCTGCAACAAATGATTAATGGCATTTTTCTTTACTAAAGGAAAAAGTACAGTTGAGAAATCTTCTCCTTTATTAATCGAGCCACCAGCACTTTCAATATATACTGTTGCATAGCCTAAAGGCTGCCTGATTAAATTCTCACCAATTCGTATGGCCTGTATCCTTGTTAACGGAATGGTTGTCTGCTTCTTTTCAATCAATCCTCTCGTTATAAAAAGCTCATCTTCTCGTTTTACGACTGTAAAATTGGCGTAGCGAAGGGTCATAATTAATATCCCAACTAACCACGCGATCAATAAGAACAAAGCAATGAGTGCGATGATATAGATTAAAATCGATAGACTGACATATTTTTCAATCGTATTATATAATTTTTCAAATGGTAGATATTCTGCAAACTGACTCAAAAATGCCAGTACACCGGAAATAACAATCCCGATTCCCCCTGAGGTGGATGCAAGGACCAGCAGTTCCTTTGGAGTAATTTGATATGTAAATCTCGTTTTTTGTGTTTCAGTTTCTTCTTCCTCTTGCTTTTTCGAACGGGATAAAATTTCACGTAATTGATTGGCTTCTTCTTCTTTAATAGCTGTTAGAACAGCCTCAGCCTGCATACCCCCACCCGCTGTTTCCACCTGTAGTTTGACCAGTCCAAAAATTCGTTGAATAATACCAGCGGAAACATCTATCGTTTGAATTCGCTCAATGGGTATATAGCGTTTTTTACGGATAATCACTCCATATTCAATTCGTAACTCTCCACTTTCTATCCGATAGGTGTAACGATACCAATGCAAGACTCCATAGATCAACATTAATAGAATAAAAGCACATGCACCTAATAAATAATACTTTTCAAAATCATCCCCCGGCCCAACAAAAAAGAGGAAAACTAAAGGGAGTATCATTTCTTTCAGCTGTTTAAGGAAGCTTAAAATGCCAGCAACCGGATGCATCCGACGTGATTCAAACATCATCTTCATCCACCCTTGCTAATCTTGAAATTGAGTCACGCAATTGGTCTGCTTCCTCCAAATCAAGTGCTGGTATTTCATGAACTGTTGCTGCTGTGGAAATAGTAACAGTAGCTAAATGATGTTTACGCAACAACGGACCTTGCTGAGTATCAACGTGTTGGACGCGGTTCATCGGTATAATTGTTCTTTTTACAATTAAAACGCCACGTTGGAGGTCAATTTCATGTTCATGAACCTCATATCTCCAGCGTTTCCACTTCAGCTTCGGTAAAATGAAAATCGTTAAAATTGACTCAATCATGCAAAGTATAAGTAGACCAGTTAAAATCCAGTACGTCCAATCAAAAAGAATCGTAAGGACTAAGACCGTAATGGCTATAGCCCAACCAATCATAGACGAAATGATTGCAGATGTTTTCCATACTGTTAAGGCACGTGTACTAATCCGATTTTTCGGGATGTCCCTCATAATCAACAACCCCTTCTGAATTGGAATATTATTCTTACCAACCTTCTCAGTATAAATGATTTTGAGAAAATTTGACATAAGAAAAAATAGTAGCCATAGTAACATCCGACTAATTGACACAAGAGTATCTTCTGGATGATATTCATCCACACTTTGAAGGGGATTTCGTACTGATTCTCTACCGCTTATCCCCTTCATCCACGCTATGAAGAGGATTTCGTACTGATTTATCTACCGTTTTTCCTCTTCATCCACGCTTTGAAGAGGATTTCCTACTGATTCTCTACCTATTTTCCTCTTCATCGACTTTATGAAGAGGATTTCGTACTGATTCTCTACCGATTATCCCCTTCATCCACCCTATGAAGAGGATTTCCTACTGATTCTCTACCTATTTTCCTCTTCATCTACGCTATGAAGAGGATTTCGTACTGATTCTCTTACGCTTTTCCTCTTCATCGACTTTATGAAGGGGATTTCGTACTTTTTCATTACCACTTTTCCACTCACCCACGCTATGAAGAGGACTTCTAACAGTATCTCTACTGCTTTTCCTTTTCATCCCCGCAATAAAAGGATTTCGTACTGATTTATCTACCGTTTTTCCTCTTCATCCACGCTATGATGAGAAATCCAAACAGCTCTCGACCACTTTTCGTGTTCATCATTCATACAAACCAAAAAAGGCGTGCTAAACTGGGGTCAGTTTACACGCCTTTCTTTGGTTGTTAAAATTATTCTTCGTTTTTACGGAAATTGCCGCGTCGATTGCTACTTGAAGAGTAACGATTTCCGCCGGATCCTTGACGACCACCTGAACCTTGTCGTCCTGCATTTCCTCGACCGCGGTCACGACCACCCTTATAACGCCCACGGTCACGTCCACCACCACGATTATTATCACGGTTGTCTCTCTTTACGCGAACAGGTGCTTCCTCAGTTAGTTTAATTGGAGTTGCATCTGGCTCTTTAGTCATTAACTTAATTGCAGCTGCAACAACAGAAACTGAATCATGCTCTTCTAAAAGCTCTTCAGCGATACGAGTATAATATGATAAATTATTGGACTCGATCATAGATACGATTTTTTCCATCGTGATCTTTTGTTGACCTTCTAAAGCCTCATCTAATGTAGGTGGCTTCATTTTGTCCATTTTACGTTTTGTTGTATTTTCCACGTTTTTAAGTTGACCAATTTCTCTTGGTGTTACGAAAGTCATCGCCATACCATGTTTTCCTGCTCTACCTGTACGTCCAATTCGGTGTACATAGCTTTCAGGGTCTTGCGGAATATCGAAGTTATAAACATGAGTCACACCAGAAATATCAAGTCCACGGGCTGCAACATCTGTTGCAACTAATACTTCGATAGATCCTTCTTTGAATTTACGTAAGACGGATATACGTTTTGCCTGACTAAGGTCACCGTGAATACCTTCTGCTGCATATCCTCTTAAATTTAGTGCTTCAGAAAGTTCATCAACACGACGCTTCGTACGTCCAAAGATAATCGCTAACTCTGGAGATTGGATATCTAATAAACGAGTTAGGACATCGAACTTTTTCTTTTCTTGTACTTCTAGGTAGTATTGTTGAATGTTTGGTACTGTTACTTCTTTTGCTTTTACTTTCACAACTTGTGGGTCTTTCATGAAACGCTCAGCAATGCGTTGGATTGGACCTGGCATAGTTGCAGAGAAAAGTAAAGTTTGACGTTCATCGGGAACACCTTTTAAAATTGCTTCAATATCCTCAATAAAGCCCATGTTTAACATTTCATCTGCTTCATCTAGGACAACCGTTTTTACATTTTGAAGCTTAAGAGTTTTACGATTAATATGGTCTATTACACGTCCCGGAGTACCAACAATGATATGAGGGTGTTTCTTAAGTGAACGAATCTGGCGAGAGATATCCTGCCCCCCATAGATTGGTAAGATTCGAACACGGTTGAAGTGCCCGATTTTATGAAGTTCTTCAGATACCTGAATCGCAAGTTCACGAGTTGGTGCAATGACAATTCCTTGAATGTTGTCGTCTTTTACATCAACATTTTCGATAAGCGGAATTCCAAAAGCCGCTGTTTTTCCTGTTCCTGTTTGAGCTTGACCAATTACGTCATGCCCTTTTAATGCTAATGGAATCGTTTGTGCTTGAATAGGGGTTGCCTCTTCAAACCCCATTTTACTAATTGATTTCATTAGGTCTTGACTAATCCCTAGTTCGTTAAAAACTGCCAATTTTTTCATACTCCTTTTTGCTAATCTATTTGTACAATGACAAAATTGACTATTTAGACGGGAAATCTGTATAGACACTGGGCTTTTCGCCTCTAATCAAATGCGCCTTGGCGTATTTGTGCCCGATTTTTTAGGCCAAAAGGAAGTGGATCATAAAGACGTTGGGACATGACGTGCTCCACAGTCTTTACTCTTTTTCCTAAAAGTCACCTCTGAAAAACCGTGGCATCTGCCAGGGGCCTTAACTTTATTCAAACGGGGTTTAGACCCCTAATAAATTTTCGATGCTTTTCTTGCATTCATCCCACATACAATAGTGAGGGCTTTTCTGAATAAAGTTAAATACGATTTTTAAGCTGGATACAAATGTTTGCATCATGATCGCAAAACCTACACATGATGATAAGTGCGTGGTAGGTAGGCATCTGCCTAGTATTTATAGTAGATCAGAATCTAATTCTGCTTAAAAAAAGGACATTTTCCGTGAAATAACGGAAGTAATGCCCTCAGGGTTCACGTCCAAAAAGTTAATAAAAGGGCGTTACCAATTAATTACAAGTTATGCCCTTTTTAACACTGTAGTTGTAATCTTACCACTACCCCTTTATAAATGCAATAAAGCTGAATTTTCAATGATTAGTATATACATTCTTTTGTGGTTTCATGTAAGAATGAATCTACCTCTTTAAATAGTGTTTCCTGGTCCCCACCATAACAAACATGATGCTTTGCACATGGTAAAAAAAGGAGTCTTTTTTGCGTAGATGAGATGACTTGATTCAAGTAATGCGCACTTTTAATTGGGACAATCCCGTCGCATTCGCCTTGAACAATTAAGGTAGGCACATTTATTTGGTTTAGCAACGGCCTAATCTTTCTCACAAGCTTTCGAAATTCAATTGTCGCCGATAGAGGAGTGTCAACGATTTTCTTTTTATACCGTAAAAAAAGTTCATTTTTATGAAGATTTTTGTTTAGGCCATCGCGAAGCATTAGTTTTATATCGGAAACGAGTTGTTTTGGATTGATATAATAAGCAGCGGCACTTAGTAAGACAAGCTTTTGAATTGGAAAACGCGTTGCTAAGTAACCAGCGATTATTCCTCCCATCGAAAAACCGATGACAAATACCTGATCACAAGTATGAAGGAGCTCAACTAACTCTTTTTCTGCATATTCAATCCATTCCAAGTAATGGGTTCCCTTTAAATTCAAATTCTCACCATGACCGGGCAAGGTTGGTGTTCGGACAACCCAATCTGTTGTATGGCGGATATGCTCTGCAAGTGGCTCAACCTCATATGGAGCCCCAGTAAAACCATGTATGAACAGACAGCCAATCACCAAAATTTCTCCTTTCAATCAAATGCGCTTTGGCGTATTCGCGCCCGATTTTTAGGCCTACAGGAAGTAGGTCATAAAGACGTTGCCACAGGAAGTGGCGTATTTAGTTTTTGATCTTACTACTCGAAATTTACTTCTTAAAAATCGTGCATCCGCCGGGGCCTTTTTACTTTATTCAGTCGAGGCTGAATACAGTAAAAATATTTTTGAAATAATTGTAATGTTTTTGTAACATTTATTGTTTTCAAACGTACTAATAAGTAAGAAACAAATTTGGGAGGTTTTAAAATGGACAAGCTATTCAATGAAAACTCAGATTTTATGAAAGAACTATTATCTTACTCCTTAGGTATTTTACTGACTATTCTAATCATACTACCATTTATAAACTAGAAAAGCTCGGCAGGTGCACGCCGAGCTTTTTCTTATTTTTTGAAGGCAAAGATGACTTCCTCGAGCTTCATCCCTCTTGAACCTTTTACTAAAAGAATATCCTCTTCTGATAATAGGTTCCGTAAAGCTTCTATTAGCTTTTCTTTGTCTTGGAACGCAGAAACACGTTCTTCAGGAAAAAGTTCTTTTGCTCCGTTGGCGATATGTTCACCTAATGTACCGTATGTGAATACATAATCAACCTTGTCAGGCTGAATGAAGCGCCCCACCTCTTCATGATATTCATTTTCGTTGTCCCCAAGCTCAAGCATGTCACCCAATACGACTATTTTTTTGCCAGAGGACTTTAAATCATGAACTAGGCTGATGGCAGCTTTCATAGATAGTGGGCTTGCATTGTAAGCATCATTAATTAGTTTTGTACCGTTGACTCCCTCAATTAACTCAAGCCTCATATTCGTAATCTTAATTTGTTTCAAGCCATTTTCGATTTGGTCCCAGGATAATCCGAAATGACGAGCAACTTCAATTGCTGCCATCGCGTTATTAACATTATGTTTTCCTAAAACTGGCACATAAAATTCCTTGTTCTCCTGTTCATTAATGGAAAAATAAGTACCCTCATTTTCTTGTTTAATACGTAACGGATATAGATCATTTTTCGTTGTCTCACCAAAGGTTGTCGTATGAATATCCATTGCCTTAACCCGCTCTGTTAAAAGTGGCTCATCTCCATGATAAATAAGCAAGCCATCCTTAGCTAACCCATCAACAATTTCAAGTTTTGCCTTGGCAATTCCTTCACGAGAACCGAGATCCATCATATGAGATTCACCAATATTCGTTATAACTGCCACATCAGGACGTGCTAATAAAGTTAGGAATTCAATTTCGCCGAAAGCACTCATTCCCATTTCAAGCACAGCAACTTCCGTATCTTCTTTTAAGCGTAAAAGAGTTAAAGGCAGGCCGATATGATTATTGAAATTTCCTTCTGTTTTTTGAACACGCATTTTCGTTGATAAAACAGCTGTAACCATATCTTTTGTTGTTGTTTTCCCATTGCTTCCTGTAATCCCGACGACTTTTATCGAAAGCTCATCCCTATAGTTTTTGGATAGAGTTTGAAGAGCTTCTAATGTGTCCTTTACAAAGATAACAGGTATTTGCTGTGGTGGATTTGGTTGGTCACTGCCCCATAGTACCGCTACTGCACCATTATCAATCGCTGACTCCACAAATTGGTGGCCATTAAACGTTTCACCGATGATTGGTATGTACAGATTTCCAGGTGAGATCGTTCTTGTGTCAATGGATACACCTTCTATCACAACATTTTGGTATTGTAGATCAAGCTTTTCACCATTTGCCATCAGTGCGATTTGTGCCAATGTCTTTTTTATCATGAGATTCTCTCCTTTCATAAAGAAACACTATTCAGAATTAAGAATAGTGTTTTTTAATCAAATGCGCCTTGGCGTATTTGCGCCCGATTTTTTCGAGCTTGCTCGAAAACTTTCCTTTGAAAAATCGTGGCATCCGCCGGAGGCTTAACTTTATTCAATCTAGGTCTCAGCCCTTACTAAATTGTATACCTTTATTACATTCATTCCACCCAAAAGAGTGAGATTTGTATTGAATAAAGTTTTTTAGATAGTGTATTTAATCGTTTGTTTTTCGTTATGGCGCTCGATTGCAAGCTCAACTAATTTTTCAATAAGTTCTGGATAACTTACACCAGCTTCCTGCCAAAGTAATGGGAACATACTGAATGGTGTAAATCCAGGCATCGTGTTAACTTCATTAATGATGACCTTTCCTTCTTTTGTTAGGAAGAAGTCCGCTCTAACTAATCCTGAGCAATCAAGTGCTTTGAACGCTTTAATTGCTTCTGTTTTGACATTTTCATATTGCTCATCTGTGATATCCGCAGGAATGATGAGAGCTGTATCGCCATCTTCATATTTTGCTTTATAGTCGTAAAAATCTTTCTTCGGTACGATTTCTCCAACAACTGAACAGCTAGGATTGTCATTTCCAAGGACACCGATTTCTATTTCGCGGCCAATGATGGCCTCTTCAATAATGACTTTACGGTCAAACATGAAAGCTTCTTCGAACGCTTTTTCCAGGCTTTCACGGTCTGTTGCTTTGCTAATACCAACGCTTGAACCAAGGTTTGCTGGCTTTACAAAGCAAGGATAGCCAAGTTCTTTTTCAACTTTAGCGTACGCCTCTTCTGGATTTTGTTTCCATTCGCTACGAATATATGAAGCATATTTCGCTTGAAGCAACCCAGCTTGACCAAAGATGTTTTTCATAATGACTTTATCCATGCCAGCTGATGAAGCAAGCACACCATTTCCAACATATGGAATGTTCATAAGCTCAAGCAGTCCCTGAACCGTTCCATCCTCACCATTTGGTCCATGTAACAACGGGAACACAACATCGATTGATTCATTCTGAGCTGATTGCTGCGCAGGAAAAAGTTCTGAATTTAACGAAACAGGTGAAATGGCTGTTCCGGTCTCTTTTAATACTAACTTCTTCACGTCATCAACTGGACCTGTCAATTGATTCCCACGAATCCATTCGCCTTGTTCTGATATATAAATGGGATGAATATCATATTTTGAGTGATCTAATGCTTTGATAACAGCTAATGCGGTTTGTAAGGAAACCTTATGCTCAGCTGATTTCCCTCCGTATAGCAAGCCTAGTTTTACCTTCATTAAGCTTCCTCCTAAAAATTCGTATACCCTTTATTTTAACATTAACGCTTTTATATTATATAACAATTACATAACATTTCTATAATTTATTACATGTGTCTAGAAATGTGTCTGTCTAGGCTTGAACCTAATTTTTGAATGATGAAGTGTGTGGAATTGCTGTAGCCAGAAAAAATTGCACAATACCAACCTTAGCCAACAACATAAAAAGCCTTGACGAAAAAGTCGTCAAGGCTTTACAACTATTCTAATGCACTAGCGCTTTGGCCAATGGTGTAGATGTGTTCTTGTTGGATGTTTTTTTTAATTTCGAGTGACTTGATATGGTGACCATCCATTTCGATAATTCTAAACTCATAATCCCCAAATGGAATTTTGTCACCAGGGTGAACATCGATTTGCTCTGTTAAAATCCAACCACTTATCGTATCCACATCTGTATCGTCAATTTGTAAACCAAACAAATCGTTAACTTCTCCGATTAAGACCTTACCATCTAAGATGGTAGTCGTATCGTTAATTTTTTGGATGGCCGGTTTTTCATCTGTATCGAATTCATCGCGGATTTCCCCAACGATTTCTTCGATAATATCCTCAACCGTAACCAATCCAGAAGTTCCACCATATTCATCTATTAATATTGCCATGTGTACGCGTTCTTTTTGCATTTTTGCTAATAATTCCTGAATTGGAATTGACTCAATCACATGGATAATTGGTCTCGTATAATCCTCTATTGTTTTCCCATCTGCTCCTGTACCTGTCACAACATCGGTTAGTAGTTCTTTTAGGTTAACCAATCCAATGATATGGTCCTTATCCCCGTCAAGGACCGGATAACGTGTATACTTTTCACTCGTCATAATCGTTAAAATTTCTTGGACAGATTTGTCATTTTCAAGCGCGATGATCTCGGTACGAGGTACCATAATTTCTTTGGCTACACGATCATCAAATTCAAAAATATTATTCACATATTTATATTCAGACTGGTTAATTTCACCATTTTTATAACTTTCAGACAAAATAAGTCTCAATTCCTCTTCGGTATGGGCAATATCGTGTTCTGAGATTCTTTTAAAGCCGAATAATCCAGTTAACAAACGAGCAGAGCCGTTTAATACCCAAATGAACGGAAACATCAATTTATAGAAAAAGATTAATGGTCTAGCAAAAAACAAGGTTATTCGTTCCGCTTTTTGAATCGCAATTGTTTTAGGTGCGAGCTCCCCGACAACTACATGTAAAAACGTAATGGTCAAGAAGGCTAATGCGATTGATAAAACAGTTGAAAACGAATCCGGTATATTTAAAATACCGAATAATGGATGAAGTAAAGCCTCCACAGTTGATTCTCCAAGAAAACCAAGTCCTAGAGCTGTTACTGTTATACCTAATTGACATGCAGACAGGTATTCATCCAGGTTTGAGATGACAGTCTTAGCAGCAGTTGCGCTTTTCCTCCCTTCTGCTACGAGCTGGTCGATGCGAGTGCTTCTTACTTTTACAATCGCAAACTCCGACGCTACGAAAAAGGCAGTTAACGCAATCAAAATTGCAACCATGACCAAATTAAATATCTCCAAATAGTTTCCTTACACGTCCGAAACGAGTAAGGATTACACCTCCTAAATAGGTAAGTTTTTAGATGTTGTTCAAAAAGTCGGCCGAAAATGACACATCGAATTTCTACGTTGGCTTGCTTCTCCGTTCCTCACGTATTTACTCATACGTTCCGGTACTCAAAGCTGCAACGCCTTGAAATTCTCGGTCCTTTTTACCCTCCTTTTTGAAACTCCATTTCAGTTTTTTAGTATTCTTTCAATTAGATTACATGAAATGTTGTTTATATAAAGTATTTATGACAATGATTTTTTATTCTCTTAGAATGAATTTTTATTCTGCAAGTTTCATAACTATATGATTCTTTAACTCAAGTAAACAGAACCATAATTAACTTTGCAAGTGCCATGCTTTGTGAAGACATCTTATTCAATACCGATTTTTGTTGCTCTGCGGATAATCCCTCAAGCATCGGCTTTATTTCTTTAAGTTCAGTTTCTAGGTATTCCATTCGCTTTGATAAATCCTGTGTGTATTTTAAGACTTTCTCTTGCTCTACACGGTTTGTTTTAAATAGCTCTACCTTTTCCTTGATTTCAAGTAAAGGGATGTTTAACTCCTTATACTGTGCTACAAGATGAAGGGTTTCCACAGCTTCATCACCATAGAATCGATAGTTAGAGTCTGAGCGTTCAGGAGTTAAAATACCTAGTTGTGTGTAATAATCAATCGTACGCTTTGATACATTTGCTTCTTTTGCTAATTCTCCAATACGGTATAACTTCCCAACGGCTTCACCCCTTCTATAAGAAGTTCAATAAGTCCGGTGAAAATGACACATCGAATTTCTTCGTTGGCTTGTTTTTCCGTTGCTTACGTATTAACTACATACGCTCCGCTAGTCAAAACTGCGCCGCCTAGAACTTCTTGGTCCTTTTCATCCTCCTTTTTGAACACCCTTCTATCAGTCTTCTACTCTTCTATTATATGTATAATAAACCGTACAGTCAAACGTGATGGTTTTTCGGTACGGTTTTGACCCAATGTTTTTATTACCTTTTCTCCCTTGGGGTTTCTTTTGCTTTTAGGCTATAGAGGCCCCCTTTTATATGTGCAAGAGGCAGGTTCTTATGTCTTCTTCTCAAGACTTTGGCGGCTTGTTTACTACGTATTCCTGTTTGGCAATATAAAATAATGTCTTTATCGGTTGGAATCTCAACTTTGTTTCGTTTAATTTTAGACAATGGGAAATTTATGGCACCTTTTATATGATTTGTTTGGTATTCATAAGGGTTTCTCACATCAATGATTGCAATATCCTTTTGCTTTTTCAGTACTTCTTTAAAATCAGCTTCCGATAATTGTTTGAGGTCCTTTACTGGTTTAAAGGTATCATAAATTAAAATAATGAAGATAATGCCTAAACCTATTTGAAGCATTGTAATCGTATCCATTTTCCAACATCCTTTTCATAAGTTAATCCTATTATAAGCGAAAAATAATAGAAACGAAAAACCTATGTGACATCGTACTCTTTTTGCGTTAATGTAGATGGGGTAATAGTTTAACTTTATCCAGTAGCGGTTTAAACCCGACAAATAAAGTTAAAGCCTCCGGCGATGCCACGATTTTCCAATGAGAGTTTTTTAATCATAAGAACACGCCACTTCCTGAGGTCCGAAAATCGGGCGCAAATAGCCAAGGCGCATTTGATAAGATTGGAGTTTTATACAATTGGGACAAGCAATGAAACGATTTTTGGCTGGTATTGTGTTTATCACTTATTCATTATTTCTAATATATTGGATGTTTTTTGCATTTTCCCGGACAGAAGGAGGGGAATTCAGGTATAATTTCACACCCTTTACAACAATCAAAAATTACTTTACGTATTATGATCATTTCCCTTTTCATATTTGGATCATTAATATTGCAGGAAATATAGGAGTTTTTATACCATTTGGAATCGTGCTGCCGATTCTTTTTCCAAAGCTTTCAAATTTCTTTTTATTTATCTTCGCTTTTGTCATTGGGATCACATCCCTTGAGGTTCTGCAGCTTTTTAGTATGCTAGGTAGTTTTGATGTAGATGATATTATTCTGAATACAGTTGGGGCTGTAATTGGCTTTATTTTATTGCAAATCATGAGAATTCGTAAAGCAACACGCAAAAAAAGGAGATGAGGTCAAATACACCCTTGTATTTGGAACCTCATCTCCTTTATCGATTAACGGAAGCAGCCATTCTTATATATGTATGACGTTTTCCGCGGATAGCGATTGAATAGGTCATTATGTTTTCTGGGACAGCAATTCCATGATATCCGGCATCTCCAATATGGTAAATATCCGCACCTGCCATTTTACTAGTTAATGCAATTTGACGGATAGTTGCTTCATCAGCACCTTCTTGGCTCGTACCGATTGTCAGCATCACCATTGCTCCCTTTGAATGAACAAAACGTACATTTTTCTCGGTTGCTTCAAGAGTAATTCCCGGAACCGTCCCAGGCGCTGGCATTAAGATGACGTCTGCCCCTGCTTCTATAAAACTTTCTAACGTTTGCTCTGAAATGATTCCACTGCCCGATTCATTAGCAACACCTGCACCATGCATTTTGCCAGCGATGATAAGGCCCTCACTTCCAAGTACCTCACGAGCCTTCTTTATAGCAACAACAATTTCATTATTTGTAACGCCTGTTTTTGGATTACCCGTTAAACAAACAAAATCGAAGCCAAGCTTTTTTGCTTCACGTAAAGATTCTTCTGTTGCTAAACGCCCTTTCGGAAGCTTACTTAACGTTTCAAGTTGCATCGCATTTGGGTCAACTGGCTCTAAATTCAATCCGATGGGTCTTCCTGTTAACTCCTTTAATTTCTCGACAATTGATTCTCCCTCTTGTGCTTGAAAACCTTCTACAAAAGGAGAAAACACATCAAAATAATTAAAGATTAACAAATCGGCGCCAAATGCTGAGGCCATTTCTGCATTCGTCACTGCCGGATACATGGGTTGGAAGGAACCAATCACCTCTGATAAAATGACTCTTCCCTCTGAGGCTTTTATGGCTTGCTTTAAGTCCTGGCCGTTCATTTTTTTGAAGTCTGAGGCTGTGCAATCTAATAGACGTTTCAAGATGTTACCTCCTAAATTATGTTCGAACCATTTCGACCTTATATTTATATCGGTCAGCTCTATAATAGGATTTTACAAATTCGAGCGGCTGCTGACCCTCTAGGTATGAAATTTGCTGAATGTAAAGAACAGGTGCTCCTACCTTAATTCCTAAAGCAGCCGCCTCACGCTTGTAGGCAGTAGTTGCTTCAAGCTCCTGGACCCCAGAAGTAAGATGTAATCCAATTTCACTCTCCACATACCGATAGATAGAGTGCTCCGCCACTTCTTTTGTTAAGCCGGGCACTAGATCTTCTGACATGTAAAAAACTTCAAACGCAATCGGCTGCTGGTCTGCTAGTCGCAAACGTTCTATTTGGTAAACCTTAGCCCCTTCTTCTATCTGTAGTTTAGAGGCAATCAGTGAATCTGCTTCAATTACTATAAAATCTAAGACCTTTGTTCCTGGCTCAAGCCCTCTAGAACGCATATCCTCAGAGAAGCTCGTTAAGCCCCGTACATTCTTCTCAAATTTCTTAACTGCTACAAAGGTCCCTTTTCCTCGTTCCCTTTGTAAGTAACCTTCATTCACAAGATTAGTGATAGCTTGTCGTACTGTCATTCGACTGATTTGGTACTTCTCCGCAAATTCCCTTTCAGATGGGATCATTTCACCAGGCTTAAGCTCTTTTTTATCGATTTTTTCACGAATATATTGCTCAATCTGAAAGTAAATAGGTACGGGTGAATTCTTCTTTATCATGAGCAAAGCCCCTCTTCACTTCAGCATCCACCAATGAAAGTGCCTCTTCATCCGCAATAATTGTTACGTCAGGGTGATTCTTAAGAACAGTTGCTGGAATCGTTTCAGTAACTCCCTCGTTGATTACCTTTTCGAGAATCTCTGCTTTTGATTTTCCTGATATGAGTAAAAGGATTTTCTTACTTTTCATTATCGTGGAAATTCCCATTGTAATTGCATGTGTTGGTACTTCATCAATGTTATTAAAAAAGCGCAAATTCGCTTGGCGTGTCGATTCTTCAAGCTCAACAACATGTGTTTTTGCATTAAAAGATGTTCCAGGTTCATTAAAACCAATATGGCCATTAACTCCAATTCCAAGAAGTTGAAGATCGACCCCACCTAATTCCGAAATCACCTTTTCATATACTTGGCACTCTTCTTCGTAATCCTCTGCCAATCCGTTAGGAATATGGATATTATCTTGATTAATATTGATATGTGAAAAAAAGTTTTCCATCATGAAATGGTGATAACTATTAGGATGGTTCTTTTCAATTCCTAAATATTCATCGAGATTTACAGTATGAACTTGCTCATAGGACGTCTTATTTTGTCCGTGGTCCTTAATTAACTCCTTATAGGTTCCAACAACTGTTCCACCAGTTGCAAGACCTAATAGCGAGTTTGGTTTTTCTTTTACTTGATGTGAAATGACGGCCGCAGCATATTGGCTCATTTCGTCAAAATTTTTAACTGCTACAACTTTCATCTGTTATTCCTCCCTATTTGAATACGCAAGTTTTCCACGACAAATTGTCATGATTACTTCTAATTGATCATTCACGATCACAACATCAGCATCTTTTCCAGCCTTAATACTACCTTTTCGATCAAACACATTTATTTGCTTTGCCGGATTAACAGCTGTCATTTGTATAATGTCTTGTAATGAACAATCTGCGAATCTCATCATATTTCGAACTGCATCATTCAATTTTAAGATACTTCCTGCTAAGGTTCCATCTTTTAATACTGCACGTTCTCCATTCACGATTACTTCTTGTCCACCTAGGTCATATGTGCCTGCGCCAAGGCACTTCGCACGCATCGCATCGGTTACAAGAATGGAGCCTTCACTCCCTTTAACTTTATAGGCAAACTTAACCATTTTTGGCGCTATATGAATCCCATCTACAATCATTTCACATTTTACTTCATCATGTAAAAGAACAGCACCAGCTACACCCGGCTCACGGTGATGGATTCCACGCATCCCGTTAAATAAATGGGTAGCATGAGATACTCCAGCTTCTATCGCAGCCTCAACCTCATCGTATACGGCATCAGAATGGCCAATGGAAGCAACTACACCTGTATTTTTCAAATGGGCTGTTAGCTTTAGACCTCCTGGTTCTTCTGGTGCCAATGTAACAAGACGTATATTATTGCCTGATAAGGTTTGCCATTGTTTAAACAGTTCCACATCGGGGTTAATAATATTATCTGGGTGCTGTGCTCCCGCTCTTTTCGGAGATAAAAATGGCCCCTCTAGATGTGCCCCCAAAATTTCTGCATGACCTGTACTTTGTTTTGGCATATAATCAGCGATATTCCCAATTGCATGCTCTATATCTTGCTTCGACTTCGTCATCGTTGTTGCAAGAAAACTTGTTGTACCTTCCTTAGGCAATGCTTTTACCATTGTTTCTAATGCATCAGGGGTTGCGTCCATAACATCTGCCCCGCTTGCCCCGTGTATATGTAAATCAATCATACCTGGGATTAATGAGTAAGATTCATCAAAGTTGACAACTTCATCTTGATCACTTGCTTGGAAGTCAGCCATTGGCGCTACTCTCTTAATCCTTTCCCCATCGATTTCAATAAACCCTTTTTCGATGATACCGTCTTCTGCGTATATAGTTAGGTTAGTAATAAACATGTCAAGGACTCCTTTTATGTTTCATCTCATTCATTATATCTTGAATGAAGGCTAGTTGTCTATACCACTCAATACTTTGTTATTTTTACCTTACTTTTCCCCTCTTATCCTAAAATTATTGTGTTTTATAATAAATAAAAGAACCGTCCAACTTGGATAAACGGCTTATTTGGGGTCGCAAACATACCAATTATCTTGTTAATAACAACCTTAGCAAAAAAGCTATTGAGCAATTCAGATAAACTTCGGACAAGCGGAAGGAATTTCATTGCGGGTGAGTCCGAAGGTTGGCTGGCTTCAGAAAAGAAGAGGCTTTTTTAGCGTGGTTGAGTCCGAAGTCGAGCTTACTTCAGACAAGCAGAGGCAGTTTCATCGCCGTTGAGTCCGAGTTATGCTGACTTCAGACACACAAGGGCTTTTGCAGCTACGTTCTGTCCGAAGATGTGCTAGCTTCAGACATGCAAGAGCATTTTCATCGCCGTTGAGTCCGAAGTTATGCTGACTTCAGACAAACACGGGCTTTTGCAGCTACGTTCTGTCCGAAGATGAGCTAGCTTCAGACATGCAAGAGCATTTTCATCGCCGTTGAGTCCGAAGTTATACTGACTTCAGACAAACACGGGCTTTTGCAGCTACATTCTGTCCGAAGATGAGCTAGCTTCAGACAAACAAAGGCTTTTTCTGCTCAGTTCTGTCCGAAGGTGAGCTGGCTTCAGAAAAGAAGAGGCTTTTTTAGCGTGGTTGAGTCCGAAGTCGAGCTTACTTCAGACAAGCAGAGGCAGTTTCATCGCCGTTGAGTCCAAAGTTATGCTGACTTCAGACAAACAAGGGCTTTTGCAGCTACGTTCTGTCCGAAGATGAGCTGGCTTCAGACAAACAAAGGCTTTTTCTGCTCAGTTCTGTCCGAAGGTGAGCTGACTTCAGACAAACAAGGGCAGTTTAAGCTCAGGTCTGTCCGAAGGTGAGTTGGCTTCAGACAAGCAATGGCATATTCAGCTCAGGTCTGTCCGAAGGTGAGCTGACTTCAGACAAGCAAAGGTATATTCAGCTCAGGTCTGTCCGAAGTTATGCTGACTTCAGACACACAAGGGCTTTTGCAGCTCCGTTCTGTCCGAAGATGAGCTAGCTTCAGACAAACAAAGGCTTTTTCTGCTCAGGTCTGTCCGAAGGTGGGCCTACTTCAGACAAGCAGAGGCATTTTCATCGCCGTTGAGTCCGAAGTTATGCTGACTTCAGACACACAAGGGCTTTTGCAGCTCCGTTCTGTCCGAAGATGAGCTGGCTTCAGACAAACAAAGGCTTTTTCTGCTCAGGTCTGTCCGAAGGTGAACTTACTTCAGACAAGATAAGGGCTTTTTCTGCTCAATTCTGTCTGAAGTTACTCTAACTTCAGACAAGCGAAGGTATGCCCAAGAAGTATGTGTCCGAAGTGACTTTCCCTTAAGCAAATAACAGTTTCTTAAAAAATAAAAGCGTGAATTCGTATGTGAATTCACGCTAAAAGTGTATTGAAATATACCGTTTTGGAACTCTGACCCGTCCAACTTAGGACAGCCTCTTTTTCATTCTTATTTCTCTTTACGAATTTTATGGACTTCATCTGCAACGAATTGAACGTTTGTTCCTACAATAACTTGAATACTGTTTTTACCAACAATATTGATTCCAGGAACCCCTGTTGCTTTAATTTTTTTCTGATCAACTTTATCCATGTCTTTAACTTCTAAACGCAAGCGAGTTACACAGTTATCAACCGATGTTACGTTCTCATCTCCACCTAAACCTTCATAGATTTGAGCGGCCATACTAGCGAATCTAGATTTACCATCTGACTGTGTAGTTGTTTCGGTAATTTCCTCATCTTCACGACCAGGTGTTTTAAGATTAAATTTAACAATTAGGAAACGGAATAGCACATAATAAATAACCGCTATGATAAGTCCCTGTACTAGTAGCATCCATGGTTGGTTTGCGATTGGGTTTCGAAGACTTAGGAAAAAGTCAACAAAGCCTGCACTAAATGCAAAACCAGCAGTCCAGTGGAATGTAGCTGCCACAAATAAAGAAATACCGGTTAATGCAGCATGCACCACATATAATCCTGGTGCTAAGAACATGAATGCAAATTCTAATGGTTCGGTAACACCAGTGAAGAATGCCGCGAAAGCCGCTGCCATTAGTAATGATGCTGCTTGTTTCTTTCTTGTGGATTTTGCTGTATGGTACATCGCAAGAGCTGCGGCTGGCAAACCAAACATCATAACTGGGAAGAATCCGGCTTGATATCTACCAGTAATACCTTTTTCGCCAGCACCACTTAAGAAATTATTTATATCATTAATACCTGCTACATCAAACCAGAATACAGAATTTAATGCATGGTGAAGACCAGTTGGAATTAGAAGTCTGTTAAAGAATCCATATAATCCGGCACCTACTGCACCTAAATCAAGAATACCTTTACCAAACGCAACTAATCCTGAGTAAATAACTGGCCAAACAAATAACAACACAAGTGATGCTACTAGCATTGCAACAGATGTTAGAATTGGAACAAGTCTTTTTCCACTGAAGAATGCTAGTGCGTCAGGTAATTGTACATCACTGAAACGATTGTACATGATGGAAGCAATAATACCTGAGATAATCCCAATAAATTGGTTTTGAATTTTTCCAAATGCTGCATTTACCTCAGTTGGATCAACCCCTTGAAGCATTGCCACCGTATTTGTAGCAAGTAAGGTTGTGACTGTTAGGTATCCCACTAACCCACTTAATGCAGCGGAACCATCTTTATCTTTCGACATTCCTAATGCGACACCTACTGCAAAGAGTATCGACATGTTGTCAATGATGGCTCCTCCTGCTTTTATTAAGAAAGCTGCGATCGGACTTCCCCCACCCCATCCTTGTGGGTCAATCCAATAACCGATCCCCATCAAGATAGCCGCTGCAGGCAATACTGCAACCGGTAACATTAATGAACGACCAAGTTTTTGAAGATATTTCATCATGATGATTTCCTCCTTTATTTTTGTGATTTTCTGCTATTCTTCGGTTTTAACTATTAATATTTCAAGAATGATTTCATTATGTTTAACGCTTACACGTTAGTGTAACCAAAGGATAGTCAGATTAATTACTGCAACTCATTTTATCACCGGGCTGTGTAGTTGTCTATACCACTCTTAAAAGTTGTTTTACATCAAATATTTCGATTATTCAAATGAAAATCCGCACTTTTATCTACCAGAATATTACTAAAGGTGTATAGAAGTTGAAATTTATATATATTAAACTGAGGATAAGCATTAATTAGGAGGTAGTATTCCATGAAATTGGGTGATAAAGTCGTTTATAAAAACGATTTGTATGAAGTTTTGTACGTTTATGAAAATGGAATGTATGAGATCAAACAAATGGAATTACTATTTAAGGTAGAGCTTGTTAATAGGAAGCTCATACCTGCTGCTTGTTAAACCCGCTTGTTTTTCCTCCATTTAGAGGTTTAAAAAATCCATTGTTCTTATGACAATGGATTTTTCTTTATTCCTAAAACTTCTTCAAAACCGCACGAACCGGACTACCGTCAGCACCCTCAATTGGGAGTGGCAGCGCAATTAATTCATAATCTCCAGGTTCTACATGTTCTAAGATGATTCCCTCAAGTATATTGATTCCATGCTTATGCAATTGATGATGAGCCTGTAAATCTTTACTATCTAATTGATCGACAGAAGGAGTGTCCACTCCAATCAATTTAATCCCTTTTTCAGCCAAGTAAAATGCAATTTCTGGATTTACACTTGTAATGGCGGTCGGAAATCGGTCCCGATTTTTCCATGAATTTGTACGTATTAAGAGCCGTTTAACACCAGATAAGTCAAACCTTTTTAAATCCTCAATCTCGATTTCCTTTTTTTCTGACACCTCAATAACTCTTGCTTTTCCTACATATAAGTCAAGGTCTAGTTCATGCACCTTTTTCCCTTCATTGTCAAAGTGAAATGGAGCATCAATATGAGTTCCAATATGAGTACTTGTTGTGATTTGTCCGACATTTACTGTTGAAGCTTCTTCAATGGACCATGTGAGAGCGTAGTTAAATGGGGTATCATTTGGCCACTCTTGTGTTGTATGACTTAAAGGCTGAGAAATATCAATGATTTTCATTGCTTTCACCTCTTGGGTTTTGTATTTGCTTTCTTCCTTTATTTTAATGGAAGTTGATACTTTCGTTAAGGTGTACGATGGCTTTTTGCCAATCCGATTCTCTTTTATTACCACCAATACTTTCGCTACTGCAGAGCAAAATATAAAAGTAAATCGAATCATGCTAAGGAGGAATTCACATTGCAAAGATTTACAAAAACAGGTATCGCGATTCTTGGCTCTGCAATGCTTTTAATGTCCGCATGTAACAATAATAACGACAATGCTGCAGATGACAATAACCGTTCAGCAAACGTTGAAAGTGTGAATAACGGCTATATCATTAAACAAGACCGTCCCTATCGCACGACAATGTCAAGTGATAGATATCCACATACTACAAGCGTACAACATGCAAGAGGAGAACAACAGTATTCTCGATTTATCAATAAAAAAATTGTTGTTCGTACTCCTGACGGTACAAACGCAATTCCAAACGATTTTAATCGTTTTATAGGTGGTAATGGAAATAATGCTGTACCAGCACCGAATAATAATGTAACTCCGGCGCCTGATTACCCAGCAGGTGACACAGCGCCTGAACAAAACCGTCAGCCTGCAACCCAGCAGCCTGCTCCTGCCCCAGCCCCTGCAGCTGGAATTAGTAATTTTGAAAGACAGGTTATTGACCTTACGAATGCACAGCGTACGAAAAATGGCTTATCTGCTCTTAAAGCCGATACATCTTTAAGTAAAGTTGCGAAAACAAAAGCTAATGATATGCAACAAAAAAATTATTTCTCTCATACAAGTCCGACTTACGGATCTCCGTTTGATATGATGAGGGATTTCGGTGTATCGTACAAGACAGCAGGTGAAAATATCGCAAAAGGACAAGCATCACCTGAGGCAGTAGTAAACGCTTGGATGAACAGTGAAGGACACCGTAAAAACATCCTAAATCCAAACTTTACTCATATCGGAGTTGGGCACCAAGCTAGCGGTAACTACTGGTCACAAATGTTTATTGGAAAATAAAGAGAGAATCCCTGACTTAACTGGGTGCTCTTAAAAAAAAACGGGGCTGACATCTATGGATGTCGCCCCGCTTTTACTTGTTATTTATTAATTTTTACAAACTTACGTTTTCCGACTTGAACAATCATGTCGTTTGTTATTTCAAGCTCAAGATGTATATCTTCGACTTTTTCGCCATTTAGTTTGACTCCACCATTTTGGATCATTTTTCTAGCTTCTCCTTTAGACTTTTGTAAATCCAATTGAACAAGTAAATCAATGATCGAAATATTATTTTCTCCTGACCAAATTACTTCTGGAATATCGTCTGGAATGACACCTTTTTGAAAGACTGTCTTAAAATGTTCTTCCGCCTGTTGAGCTGCATCCTCACCATGGTACATTCTTACAATTGTTCTTCCAAGAAGCATTTTTGCATCACGTGGGTGTAGAGTGCCATTTTCTATTGTAGCCTTGATTTCATTCTTTTCTTCCAAAGCAAGGTCTGTCACTAAATCAAAGTATTTGGCCATCATTTCATCCTGAATGGACATTGTTTTGCCATACATATCATTTGGTGCCTCATCCACACCAATGTAATTACCTTTTGACTTAGACATTTTTTCAACGCCATCAAGTCCTTCTAATAGTGGAAGAAGAATCACAACCTGCTTTTCTTTACCAAAATGCTCTTGTAAATGTCTTCCCATTAACACGTTAAAATGCTGGTCATTTCCACCTAGTTCAATGTCACTTTCAAGGGCAACAGAGTCATACCCCTGCATAAGTGGGTAGAAAAATTCATGAAGAGAAATTGGCTTTCCTGTTTCTAAACGCTCAGAGAAGTCATTCCTTTCAAGTAAACGAGCAACCGTAATACTTGCCGCTAAGTTAATAATATCCTCAAAATTTAGCGTTGATAGCCATTTGGAATTATAATGAAGCTCAACCTTCTCCATGTCTAATACTTTTCCAAATTGTTCAAAATATGTTTTCGCATTATGTTTCACTTCTTCATCTGTCAATTGTTTACGGGCAACAGATTTTCCAGTTGGGTCCCCAATTTTCCCTGTAAAGTCACCGATTAAAAGCTGGACCACATGACCATTTTCCTGGAATTGTTTTAATTTATTTAATACCACTGTGTGTCCCAAGTGAACATCTGGCGCTGATGGGTCAAGCCCGAGCTTCACTTTTAATGGCTGGTTGGTCACAATAGACTTTGCAATTTTTTGTTTTAATTCATGTGCTGGGACAACCTCTTGTACCCCATTTGTGTAAATAGCAAATTGTCTTTCCAGTTCTATTTTTTGTTCGCCTGTTAACTGTTCAATAAAATTCTCCATTTGGTTTCCCTCCGGTTTGTTCATTTACTAAAATTATTTCTAGGTTTTTCTTTCATATCTGTTGCCGCTTTTGTCTGTGTCATGCAGCCTCAGAGCTATTTCAGCCTATTCTTAGACCACTTTTGTCCACGACACACCGCCTCAAAGACATTCAAACCTAAATTCAAACTTCTTTTGTCTTCGAGACATCCTCTCAAAGACATTTCGTACAAATCTTGACCTACCTTTGTCCGTGATCACCAATAATCTGATGAAAACACAAAAAACCACGCCCCTAAAAAGGGACGTGGTTGCACGCGGTACCACCCTTGATTGAAGATATGTATCTTCCGCTTCATTCGAATAACGGCTCGTCCGTTCTTTGCTAATTTTCACTAAATATGAGTTCACAAAGAAAGCTCAAGGAGGTAATTCACATTTATCTTTGTTCCGGTTTTCACCAACCACCGGCTCTCTAATACAGGGAGATAAGCTGCTACTGATTCCTATCATCACTTTACTATTCAATATAAAGGCTATTTTAACGAATAATTCACTATTTAACAAGCAAAAATCCACTTCCGTTTTATACGCATATAAAGGGAAGTGGATTGTAAGCGCTTAATTATATTTTCAACACTATTACTGCAAAATTAAATTTCCTGCAAATGCTATATCTTGGATCATCACCGGAAGGCCACCCGCTGGTGTACTCAGCAATACTTTGTCGCCTACTTTACACAATAACAATTGTCTTCCAACCGGAGATAAAAATGAGATACATCCGGTATCCGGGTCAGATTGTTTCGGTAAACATATATAATAATCCTCTGTATCGTCTTCTCCATCAAACATAACCGTTACCTTTGTTCCAATAAAAACCTTAGGTATGGGTTCTACCGCACCACTATCCACATAGCTTTTAAGTTCATTGACATAAGAACTAAAGAACGTCCGATTCCTTTCATTAAATGGTGTGGAGGATGAATAGAGATTGTTTAATTCTGGCAAGTTTTGGTCGATATACTGGAGCTGATCATTAAAATAATCCTTATGGCTCATAGTAGATATCCTCCTTGCTAGGATTAAACACTCTGCAAAATTTCATTTTCACCTTCATTTTTGTTTCCCCTTCCCTTTTTTATATAAAAATATAGGCCTTCCTTATACAAAGAAAGGCCTACCACACATTTCCAATTATACCATATCCATTCCTACAAAACTAGCAACCTAGTAGTTGTTCAGCTGTATCTTTTGTCACCCTAATAAAAAAGTAGCTACCCGAAGATAGCTACTTTATCCATTGTCACCTATGCAACAATAAGTTTTATTTTATTTTCAGAAGGATCTTTTGTTACCATGACTCCATCTTCTTCTTGGACATATGCCCCAATTTTCTTTAGGTTTTCAATGGTTGTTTGTAATGCATTTTCGGTTGGTAATACAAGTGTAAACCGCTTAATCCCTGCACTATTTTCAGATGGCGCAGGTGCCCCTACACCATTCCATGTATTTAGACCAATATGGTGATGATACCCGCCTGTTGAGATAAACAATGCCATCCCTCCGTAGCGAGTTACAACATCAAAACCAAGACCTTTGGTATAGTATTCCTCTGTCTTTGCTAGTTCAGATACATGCATGTGAATATGACCCATGACCGTTTCTTCTGGAAGTCCGGTCCATTTTTCGCCATTCGCAGCAGCCAGTACACCTTGCCCATCAAGAGGCTCTGTCACCATTTTCACTTCGCCATTTGACCATTCCCATTCTGTATCAGGGCGGTCTGCATAAATTTCAATGCCATTTCCATCTGGATCATCTAAATAGAGGGCTTCGCTCACTGCGTGATCAGACGCGCCAATTGGTATATTATTTTGGACTAAATGATAAAGTACTTTTCCTAGCTCTGCACGGGATGGTAAAAGCAATGCAAAATGGTAAAGTCCTGTACGACGCGGTTCCTTAGGAACTATGTTTTCAGGCTGTTCGATTGATAACAATGCTGTTTTCCCATCTGCAGTTAAAAGCGCCTTTCTACCCGATTGTTCTAATACCTTAAATCCAATTATATTTTGATAAAACGTTAAGGAACGCTGTAAGTCGGTTACTTTTAATTCTACAAGCTCTACAAATGTATATGGTGGGCGTTGATATTTCATATTTTATGCCTCCTAAATTTCGCATTACTAACTTACTTTATGTAAGTAATTATATTTTCGTAATTAAATTATGTCAAGTAAGTTTATAATTTCTTACAATACGCTATAATATAGAAATAGGGGTGAGGGAAATATGGATTCAAGTGTAATTTGTCCTAAATTTGAAAAAGCTATGAGTTTACTTGGCCAACGCTGGACAGGACTCGTGATTTATCAACTTCTTTCAGGTCCACAGCGTTTCTGTACAATTGAATCATCGATAGGAATTAGTGGAAGAGTTCTTTCAGAAAGACTCAAAGATCTTGAGAATCAAGGTATTGTAAAAAGGCATGTGTACCCAGAAACCCCTGTACGCATTGAATATTCGTTAACCGAAAAAGGGCGGGCCTTAAAACCTTTGATGGATGAAATTCAAAAATGGTCGCAGGACTGGGTTAAAATAGAATCATAAATCACCAACGTAGAGCAGATTGTATTAGAAGCAATCTGCTTTTTTCTTTTAATACGCCTCAGGTCCTAATTAAAAATATATCGGTGGTGCGTTACTTAATTCTTAATCCTCTTTTAAGATAGGGTTAGAATAAATGATAAAGGCAGGTTAGAAAATGAAGAAAATCTTAATTATATTTTTCATTCTTATTGGGGCTTATCTCGTAATGACAAACCTCTACCGAATTCCTGGACTTCCTTTTGGGAATTCTGGAGACTCAGCTAAGGTTACGGAAAGAATTGATGAAATCGAAATTGATATAACATCAATCAGTACGACGGTCATCCCTGACAATCGTGATGACGTAAAAGCAGAGTTAAAAGGTAAAGGTGAAGTACATGTTACAAAAAGCGGTGACTCAATAGAAGTCACATATGAACGTGGATTCTTCAACTGGAGCTGGTTCCCTTTCTTTGACAATACGAAACTTACCGTCTATATCCCGGAAGACTTTGAAAAGGAACTCTCACTAAGAGTAGGATCTGGCCATTTAGAATTCGATGGTTCACCTATGAAAATGAACGAACTCTCAACCGAAGTCCAATCTGGAAATGTACGTTTGGAAAACCTTTCTGCTGAACACTTTACACACAATGTAGCTTCTGGAAATTCTAGAATTAAGAATCTTACAACAAAAAGTGGTGAGATTGATGTTCGTTCCGGGAATGTAACCATTGATGAATATGAGGGAAAACTTGAAGCTGAAGTGCGTTCTGGACGATTAAAAGCAAGCATTTCAAAACTTACTGATTCGATTAAAGCAGATGTTCGATCCGGCTTACTTGACCTTGACTTACCAAATGATGCTGATTTTACATTAGAAGGTAAAGCAAATAGCGGATATATTTCTAATGATTTTTCCCTTGATGAATCCACAAGAAATAAAGGCAGTATTGAAGGTAAACATGGTGCAGGTACCTATGATGTGAAAATTGAAGTGAGTAGCGGAAAAGTGGACATCAGATAATGCAAAGCGCTCGAATACGGGCGCTTTTCCTAAGGAAGGAGGTTTTACGAATGGAACAATCTACACCGTCTACTCGAATCCGAATTGGACGAGGAATTTACTTCTTATTTGCTGCAATTTTTGCGCTATTCATTATCGGACAAGTATTTTCAGCTGGGATGGCCATTTTTGTAGGCGCCGAAAATTGGTTGAAACATACAACACTTGTTCATATTTTTGGATTTAATATACTTGTTCTTATGCTGATTGCAGCTTTCGTTGGAAAATTGCCTCGGTGGGGGTATGGATATGTAATTGGACTTGCAGTACTCGTCTTCAGTATGTATTTTAGCGCAAACTTTACAAGGGTTGCACCGTGGGTTGGGGCCTTGCATCCCGTCTTGGCAATGGTCTTATTCATAGTATCCGTTAGTGTTGTTATCGATACGTGGAAATTAATTATGAAAAAATAGATAAAAAGAATCGTAGGTTTCATTTAGATTGGTCCCTACGATTCTTCCCTCTATTGATAGGCTGGTTGGCCAAGCAAAGTTTCTAAATCCACTATTTCATAGCCCTGCTCTTGTAATTCCTCAATGATACGTGGTAAGGCCTCATATGTATCGTACTCATCAGAGTCTGTGTGCATGAGTATGATGTCACCGTTTCGAATGTTTGAAAATACATTGGAGTATATGACATCCGTACTTCTTTGAGCCCAATCAAGTGAATCAATTGACCAGATAATGATTGAGACATTATTTTCTTTTGCTACCTCTACCACCAATTCATTTGTTGAGCCGTACGGCGTTCTTACCAATGCGGGCTCTTTACCTATGATCTCTTCAATCGCAGTCCCTGCCATTTCTATTTCATTACGAATTTCAACTTCGGACAACTTATCTAATTGAACATGATGGTAGCTATGACTTAAAACAAGATGCCCCTTTTCATAGGCTTCTTTCACTACCTCTGGATGCTTCTCGGCTTCACTTCCCAGAAAGAAGAAATTCCCCTTGACTCCATAATTATCCAAAACCCCAATCACAGCTGATGTCACCGTACTATCTGGCCCATCATCAAACGTTAAAGCCACTTGTTTTTTATTAGGACCATTGATATACACATTTTCTTGAGTTTTTGAGAATTCAATAATCTCTTCCCGCCATTTTTGCATGGACGCTACGGTCTTTTTTTCTAGGTAAGGAGATTCCCCTTTTATTTCAAGAAGGTATTCATTTTTCCAGGATGAATCAACAGAAAATCTTGCGTTCGGAATCGTTTCTTCTTTCTGTTCAATGTTGTGATTCCCGTATGCAACTCCCCCAACTTCCTTCATTTCTTGAGATGAACAAGAAGTTAACATAAAAACCAAACATATCATACATAATAAAAACATCCTTTGAACCATGACAGCGCTCTCCCCCTTTTCTTCATTCTAAACAGACAAAACATATATGGAAAGAATATTTAGTAATTTTAGCTAATTTAATAATGACAAAATTTTCAATCTATTTTATTATTAGATTAGTATAACTAAAACCAAGGGGGCCTTAGCATGAGCATTGCGCTCATTTCCGATATACACGGAAATATTACAGCACTAGAAGCTGTCTTGGAACATATAAAAGCTCGTGAAATCAAGACCATCATTTGTCTTGGAGACCTTGTAGGAAAAGGGCCAAACTCAGCCGCCGCGGTTGACCGGATACAAAACGTGTGTGAGGTTGTGCTTTTGGGAAATTGGGATGACTTTATTCAAAATGAACATCCTGATGACGGAATTAGATGGCACCGAAATCAGCTTGGTAAAGAACGCCTTTCATACTTAGGAACCCTTCCCTTTCATTTTGATTTTTATATGAGTGGGAAATACATTCGGTTGTACCATGCCTCTGCAAAAAGCGTCCACCACCGTGTTGTCCCCATGATTCATTCCGACGAGGAGAAAAGGGCAATGTTTGATCACACTGAATGGATTATTCCTTTAGAGGAAAAGACACCAGACATTATTGGTTTCGGAGATATTCATGCTGCCTTGATTGAACCAATGAATACAGAGCAAACTCTATTAAATGTAGGAAGTGTCGGTAACCCGCTTGATACGACACAAGCAACCTTTGCAATTCTTCACGGGGAATATCAATCAAAGGAAGTCGCACCTTTTTCAATCGAAATTGTTCGTGTTCCCTATGACATTGAAAAAGAATTACGTATTGCTGCCGAAATGGGAGTGCCGTACTTTGATAAGTATGCTTTAGAGCTTAGAGAAGCAGTTTATCGAGGGTCGCCAAAAAAGAAATAAAAACCAATTCATCAAACTTGCACAAGACAAAATTTTCAAGGTAAAATAATATAAAATAATAATTTTACACGTATAGTTTTCATAATTATGGGATATAATGTTTTTATTTTAATGCCTCTAAATATAAAAACCTGAGAGGGGAATTGCCATGACTACCAATAATGAATCCAAAAAAGAGATCGCGGTTAATTCAACTGTCCAGTTAAAAGGGATAGTAAAAGCAATATTTAATGATTCCATCCATGTACAAATCGGAGGAAAAATCATTACGCTTCCCGCTTCAAACTTATTAAAGCAAAACAAGCCTTTAACATAATACGCAAAAAACACCGTTCATTACCTGAACGGTGTTTTAATTTGTTTTACGGATTTTAATTTTCCATTCTGCACCAGTACCAATTTTAAATTTTTCAGCAAAGGACTCCTGATTAAGGGCAACTCCTATTTTGTCTAAAGAATTTACATAGAGTAGAGGATCCCCAAGTTCACTGTCAGCGAAAGAACGTCCATATTTCATCGTACTTTTATATACATTGCTTCCTTCACGATCAATGATGACTTCGAAGAAATCACCATACCTATTACTAAGTTGATTAAAAAGGGATTTGTCAATATTGGTCCAAAGGTTACCAAAGCGGACATCCAGGATATCAATATTTCCAATAATTGTGTTATTATCAATTTCCACTTCAAAAATAGGCAATTCCACCAAGGACTCTACCGGAACTGTTGGCCCAACCTCTTCATAAGTGATAACTCGAGAAGCAAGTCTAGCCCCTGTATAGGCATAAACATCTCTTCCATGAAAGGTGTATGATTCACCTGAAAATGGCAGACGATTTTTACTTTCATCAATCATTCTCGCTTCTTTAATTCCGAACCTCTGTTTGATATGAGTGATTGTTCCGTTATCAGGTGTCACAATATATTGGTTCGTCTCAGTCTGCACCACGATGCTTAAACGATCAGACCCAACACCTGGATCCACGACAGAAACAAAGACAGTCCTTTCCGGCCAATACTTTATGGTCTGAAATAGTCGATAAGAGCCTTCCCAGATATTAAATGGCGATATGTCATGGGTTAAATCAAAGATCGGTAGCGCTGGGTGAACCGATAAAGCAACACCATACATTGCACTTACAGCCCCATCACTCTTTCCAAAATCGGTCTGCAATACTAAATGATTATTCATACCTATTCCTCCATTATTGTAATAGTCTATCCTGGGAAGTCACAAAGTATAGTAGCCTTTGTAAAAAAATCCCTGTCGCAATTCTCCATCAGTAACAGGCAAAACATATTGTATTGAATTAGGTTCTAAATCATAGACTTTTTCAAATTTCGCATAAATTGGGTTTGTAATATAATCGTCTGACCCAATTTCGAGCGCCATTACTTGATCCACTTGATCCATTTTTCCATCACGTGCTGATATAAATAATATTGGGCAAGTCGACTTACTGCGAATCTGATGACACCAATAATAGCCGTCAAACCTTGGCAAGTTTACATCTAAAAGAACAAGATGTGGAGTAAACTCCTCAAAACTCAGATAATACCGATTCAAACTTCTCAACTGCTTTTGTTTCGAAACCAAATCGTTGCGTATGCTCTTAAAGCAAACGAACCAACTGACGGTCATCTTCAACAATGATTATTTAAAACATACGTTTCTCCTCCACCACTATGCTATCTTAAATTTTATAGAATAAGGAAATTAAAGGAAAGCACGAAAAAGAATTGGCCCCTCAAGGAACCAATTCCTTATTAAAAGTCTTTTTCTTTTGTTATCGGAAGCTCAAGTTGCTCTTTTCGATTTCGTAATTTGAGCTTTGATACAGTCACGAATAAAAGATACGCTGAAAGCATGGCTAAAATTGTTGCTACGATAATATCTCCGGGATAATGTACCCCCACCCAAATACGTGAAAAACCGACTAAGCATGCAAGTGCCATCCAAAGATATCTTCCAGGTTTTTTAAACAAGAAAAAAGTAAAACAAACCGCAAAAAAGATCATCGTATGGTCACTTGGGAATGAATTATTGACAGCTTTTTCAATCAGTTGATTGACATTTGGCAGTTCAGCGAAAGGCTGATTATTGGAATGAAATATTCCCGCCACTCTTCCTAGTAGTACTGCAACCCCTACCGAAAGCATAGCACTAACCGCCATGATACGGTTTTGTGAGCCTTTTATTAAGTAATACACTACAGCTAGGATAAGGACATACAAGGTATAACTCGCTATATAAATCATTGGCTGATTTAATAACGGTAACTCCTCGCTTAACCCATTAATTTTGTAAAACACTTCTGTATTCATATCCATTAAATTCAAAGAAACTCCCCCCAGAATAAATCCTACCTTAATATTAGGCAATTGAAAATATAAAAAAATCGATGCAACTTACACTTCATTTCAAAGTTGTAAGACACATCGATCATTTTACGACTATAGGATTGGAGATAGAAGTCTTGATATGGATTCTTTGAATTTAATATTAACGCCTCTTTTTCCGTATTCATCAAATGTCAGTAATTTAGAAAGCTTTATGTCTTCTTTGAAAATAGCTGTCAACTCTTTAGAAATATTTTCATCATATAAAAATGCATTGACCTCAAAGTTTAGCCTAAAGCTTCTTACGTCAATATTCGCTGTACCAACTGAAGAAATTTCTTCGTCAACAACAAGTGTTTTTGAATGAATAAAGCCATTGCTGTATATATAGACATTTGCTCCAACCGGTAGCAATTCTCCGATATGCGAGATGGTAGCCCAATAAACGAATGGATGGTCCGGTTTATCAGGAATCATGATGTTCACTTCAACTCCTGAAAGACATGCCACCCTAAGTGCATCAAGCAGGCTTTTATCTGGAATAAAGTATGGCGTCTGCATATAAATCGATTTTTTCGCTGAATAGATCATTTTGATATACGCATTCTTAATCTGCTCAAACTCCGAATCCGGCCCGCTTGTAACAATTTGAATCCCGACATTGCCTAACCTGACATTTTCAATCGGAAAAAGTTCTGGATCATACATGATATCATAATCACGTGATGCTTGATTCCAGTCTAAAATGAAGCGAGCCTGCATGGTGTCAACAGCATTACCCCTTATGCGTAAATGTGTATCTCGCCAATACCCAAACCTCGTATTCAAACCTAGATACTCATCACCAACATTGAATCCACCTACGTATCCAATCTTTCCATCAATAATGACCAATTTCCGATGGTTTCGAAAATTCATCCGTAAATTTATAAACCGTAGCTTCGAAGGGAAAAAGACCTCGACTAGACCTCCCGCCTCACGAAACTCTTTAAAAAAACGTTTCGTTAATGTTCTAGATCCTAGCTCATCATAAAGAACGCGGACCATAACACCTTCTTTAACCTTCTTGGTTAAATGCGCGATTAGTTTTCGACCAAGGTTATCATTTTTAATAATATAATATTGCAAATGAATGGATTCCTTTGCGTCCTCAATATCTTGAAATAAGCGCCTGAATTTTTGTTGCCCATCTGTAAAAACTTCCACAACATTGTTTTTTGTGAACAAGGCCTGATCATTTTTAAGATTCATATAAATGAGGTCTTGATTATCCTTTGTAACATGATTATTAAAGAGGAATTTTTGTGTACGTATCAGTTCTTTTTGTTTTTCTAGAACTTCTTCAATCCCGCTTTTCTTTAAATCATCCCATTGAAAGAGATGGTCGCGTGTTAAATTTCGACCTAATAGTAAATACAAAATGAAGCCGGCTACTGGTATAAAGAAAAGTACTAATAACCATGCCCAAGTTGAACTGGCATCTCTTCTTTCACGAAAGATAACAACTACGGCGAAAACAATGTTTAAGACCATAACCAACCCTAATAATAACGAAGAGATATTCACCATATTCCCCTCTCTCACCAAATCATTCTACTTTAAAATATACTATATAAAAGATTGTTTATGAAACAATTAACTTATTCCGGGACAGAGGGACAGGTTCCTTGTCCCACCAATTTTTATCTAGGATTGGGACAATGGACCTGTCCCCGTGTCCCAGCTAAGTGTAAGAAACCTGGCTTTTTTAGACAGCCAGGTTTCCTTTCTAATGGATAGTTTTATCTACATAGCGGCCATAGTCCGGAATTGCAATTTGGTCAAAGTCTTTAACTAGTCTTGTTAAGGATTCTTTTAGCAGTTCGCCAGTTATCGGCAAACCATGTCCCGTAATGGCAACACTTGGTTCTAATTTTGCTAGTGTTTCAACAGATTTCTTCGCTGCCTGCCAATCAGTTGTTAAATATCTCGGAGGGCCGCTGATTTCCAATTCTTGGGTAAACACCTTATATAAGTACTCTTGCTTCACAGTCACAAATGCATCACCAACGATAAGAGCGCGATCCTTTTCTCGGAAAAAGGATACATGGCCCGGTGCATGGCCTGGCGTATGAATCCAACGAAATTCTGGCAAATGAGGAACGGTTCCGTCCTCTGGCAGCTTTTCCACATGACTCCCTAACTGAATCGGCTCATTCGGAAATAACGGTGATATTTTCGCCACCATTCCCCCTTCAACCGACGAGTCTGGTTCAGGATAGCTTGTTCGCCCTGTTAAAAATGGCATTTCCAACTCATGAGCGTAAACAGGGACATTCCAATGTTCAACTAATTCAATGATTGCACCGACATGATCAAAATGGCCATGAGTTAAGATAATCGCCTTCGGTCGACTCTCTTTGCCAAAGCGTTCCTCACATACAGCAATTATTTCCTCCGCTGAACCCGGCATTCCTGCATCTACAATCACATAATCTGATGTACCAGGCTCACCCACTAGTATAAAGTTTACGATTTGGATGGTATGAGAATAAATATCCGATACTACCTGTATTCCAACCCCACTGCCAATCGAAGTGGCAGGGATAAACTTATAATCACTTCCGTACTGCATGTCCTTTTCCATTAGGATCCTCCCCTTACACATTCGCCTAGTGATAGTGTTTCACAGGATTGGGAATTTATTTATCCCGCATTAGCGGGCAGTATATCCACACTAAAAACTTAGTGAAAACATAGAAGTTCAAACGGGAAAACGGTCCGTAAAAAGCTATCACAGAGCAAAGACTAAGAGCGCCGCGGTCTGTGGCAAACCTTTGTGACACACATCCTATGCGCCTCAGCTAACAATCAGCGGGCCATAAAGAAACCTATCGAGAAGGACCTTTGAGCTATTCACCCAGGTTTGATAACCCATTGCTTTAATTTACTCTTCGGGTAATACACTGTACCATTTATTACAACATGAGGAATATTTGGATATTCCTTCACTAATTCTTTGGCGTCTTCTTTAGATACTCCAATATGATACGCGATATCTTTTTCTTTAATCAGTTCGTATAAATCATCTTCTTCAAGCTTATCCATTACACTCTTCGCTTCAGGATTTTTAAAATTTTTCAAACCATCACCGATGAAGTATCCTGCGACTGCAATGCCTATGCCCAAAAATAAAAGATCCATTTTCACACCCCACTTTTTAGTATTTCACTTAGGAACGAATCCACTTCCAAATTTCCTTCGGAGTTGCATTTTTCCCATACATAAGAATACCTGTTTTGAAGATCTTCCCTGCGAGTTTCATAAATAGCCATATACTCACAATTAAAATGACTAAAGAAATAACAATTTCAATCCACGGCCATTCCTCTAAAAACGTGAGACGCAATAATAACACACCCGGAGCTGTAAACGGGATATAGGTTCCAATTTGTGCAATTAGACCACTTGGATCGCTAATTACTGGCCCAATAAATACAAAAGGTAGAAATGGCAGCATCATAACCATACCTTGAAAGTTTCCTGCTGACGACATATCAGCCATCGTTGCGCCAACACCTACAAACAGTGCAGCAAATAAGAGATACCCTAAAATTGCAATTAAAACATATAATAAAATCTCTGGTCCCACTAAGTAGTCAAAAATAGGTATATCCAGCTTCCAAAGTGCAATCGGTATTCCAAAGCCAAGAAATACAACAGCTTGAATCATACCCAATATAAAGTATCCGATAATCTTTCCTTGCATCAACTCAGCTGCAGTAAGGGACGATAATACAATTTCCGCAACCTTGTCTTTCTTCTCTTGAGATGCACTTTGAAAAATGTACATTCCTGAAAAAATAATTGAAAGTAGAATAATTCCTGCAAACGCGCCTGGTATAATGCGTTCAAGAGGATCCGTTCCTACTAAGTTAGACTCCTCTTCAGCAGTTTCCTCTGTTTCATCAATGAGTTTTTCTTCAAACGTTAGCTGTTTCGAGAATGCTGCTAATTGTTCTTCTGTAAGCCCGAGTTTTTTCATTTGTAAGGTCTTTAGTGGAACCTCTAATACTTGAACCTGATTCATAAAATATGGACTTATTTCTTCACTTGTATGAACAGGAACCACTCCATTTTCAAAGCCCTCCTGCTCGAACACGATATACGCTGTATTTTCTGCCTCTTTCAGTACTTCTAGGATTTCTTCGTACCCTATTTCTGTTGTTTCGAGTTCCCAATTCAGATCATGTGCGGCGACTGTTTCTTCTATGACATCAGTAACTCCAAGCTCATCACTGATTAAAACACGTGTCGAAACTTCTTCTTCGGGCTCTGATCCGCCAAAAATACTTCCTAAGAACATAAAAGCTAAGAATAAAACAGGAGTTAAAAATAAGCCAATCAAAAAGGACTTATTTCTCAAATTTCTTTTTACTTCCCATTTGGCTACTTTCATGGCATTACGCATCTATCGCAACCTCCTCTCGCAGCATGTTCTTATCCGTTGCAATATCAATAAATATTTCATGAAGGGAGATTCGATCAATGGATAACTCATTGATCTCCAGTTGCTCCGGTAAATGCTTTAACCAACTTGCAACATTAACATCCTTTGTCAGGTACAAGATTGATGTTTCCTCCTGTTGTTCTACCCGTTGAACCTCAGGAAGGCCATGCAGAATTTCCAAATTGTTCTTACCGCGAATGGTACATTTAAAATTGGCATATTCTTTCTTTACATTATCCATCGATCCATAGATGACCTTTTGTCCACGGTGAATCAGAAATAACCGATCACACATTTCCTCAACTAGATTCATTTGATGAGAGGATAATAGTATCGCAGTGCCGCCTTTAGCCAGATTCCTGATCTCTTCTTTAAATAGCTCTTGGCTTACTGGATCAAGTCCTGAAAATGGTTCGTCCAGAATGAGAAACTCAGGTTCATGTAAGATGGATGCAATAAATTGTACCTTTTGACCCATACCTTTTGATAGTTCCTCAACCGAAGAATTCTCTTTCCCCTCTAACCCGAATTTCTTCAAGTAGGTAAGAGCACGTTCCTTGGCCTTCTTAATGGGATAATCCTTTAATTCAGCTAAATATAGAAGAATATCCATTACCTTGACATTTTTATAAAGTCCACGTTCCTCTGGTAAATATCCGATTTTATTCCGAGGTATTTCCGTATGTCCTTGGAAAGTGATAGATCCTTCATCCGGATACATGATCCCCATGATATTCCTGATCGTGGTTGACTTCCCAGCGCCATTTGGACCAAGAATCGCCATAATTTCTCCTTTATAGACTTCAAATGAAACACCCTTTAGCACCTCTACATTTTTAAAAGACTTCTTTAAATAATCTACTTTCAGAAAAGCATCCATAATGATATTCCTCCTCCTTTATCAATCCCCTAGGAGACTGGCAAACAAATTGAAGACAAATCTCTTAATCTAACCCACTAAGTATGTACGATATTTCACACAAAAGGTTTCAAATATTTTCCTGTAACAAACAAAAAAAGAACCGGCTCACCGGTTCTTTACTTATGCTTCTTTACTCGGCTCGGATAATGAAAAATCATCCGTAGAATCGTGTAAAATAACAATATAAATATAATTGTATTCACAATCCAATGGGTACCAATCAGGATATTGGCAACCGCAAAAATGATAATTGGTTTTGTTAACGCAAACGCACACATCTTCCATAGAAATTGAAATTTCAAATGGCGATGTGTAACCTTACTGACTCCTACACCCGCTCCCGCTAAAGTCGAAATCCCTGCGATACCTAAAAAAAGCATTAAAAACGGGTAAAAAAGGAGGACTTGAATGATATAAATATTTTGAGGAATTTCGCTTTCCATATAGGAATCATCCAAAAGTAAGTTAATTTCAATTGGAAGTGCGACGATAAACAATAATAAAAGAAGGAAAAGAATTGTATTTCTCATTTCCAGCTTATTCAGACGTTTCATTGCTGCCTTATTCGGCAATCGCAAACTATCCATAAATGTTGACATGAGTTTCACATAAAGCCACTCGCTTCATTTAAGAGTTATTTTAACTTAAAGATACCTTTCCACATAAGGAAAGGTACCCACATGATTATTTATAAAACTCAGCAGGAATATTGCCGAATTTACGGTTGTGATAAAGAAGTGGCGGCTTATTATAATTTTCAATCTCTACCACTTCACCGATTAGGATTGTGTGGTCACCCGCTTCAATCGTCTTATGAGTTTTACAATGTAATACTCCCGAAGTTCCCTTAAGGATTGGAAGGTTGTTATCAGACATTTCCCATTCACAATTACCAAATCGATCTGTTCCCTTACTTGCAAATAGGGCACAGATATCTCCCTGATCCCCAGCTAATACATGAACCGCAAATTTATCCACATTTGTAAAAATATCGTAAGTTGATACTCGCTTATCAATTGACCATAAAATCAATAATGGATCTAATGAAACAGAGGCAAATGAGTTTACTGTGAGTCCAAGTGGTACTCCATTTTCATCCGTCGTCGTTACAACTGTTACACCCGTCGGATAATTCCCCATGACGTCTTTAAAAGTTTGTACTTTATCCAAAGTTCACACACCTTTCTATGCACTGACACACTTCATTTTAGTATTTTCAAAATCTCTAATTTCAGCTTACTTAAATTTATTAGTTTAACTATATCATGATTACAATGACAATTCTAATTGAATGCATTTCGTTTAGTGCCTATATATATTCCCTTGGCGAATCCATTTCGTTGCAACCCATTTTTCACCTTCGGATACGGGGATACTCGAATGAAGGGACATCCGGTCTACCTCACCCTTACTATTTCCATACTGAAAATAGACAGCAGATCCTATCTTTGGAACAATCGAAACTCCAGCTTTAGGAAAAACAGTTTCTCCTCCTGCAGGTACATCATTTAAATAGATGAGGAACGTCCCCACCCGCTGACCACCTTTAGCAGGGTCTACCTTACTTGGTGGAAAATAGTCAAAGTGACTTTTGTATTCCTCACCAATGCCATAATTCAGTACCTGTAGCCCTTCTCCATTTTCAATAGGAAACTCCGTTAATTCCGCAATTCTTTTTTCTACTTTTTTAATAAACTCATTTTCTCGCAAATAAAAATACATACCTTTGCTAGTTCGACCAGTAGCTGCTTTTTCTTCACCAGTCTTTGGATCAATGACAGTTGAAGGCTTAAGGCGGTTTCGCGACATTTCAATCAACTGGTCACATTCCTCATAACTTAGGAAATTATCCAAATGTAAAATAAAAGGCTTTTCTACTTTTGAGAGGACCTTAATTTCACGGTCACTTGTATGTAAAGTACTTCCCTTTTTCGCGATTTCGGGCTGTTCATATTCATATGGAGCTTGCACACCTGGTGTGTTTATTGGTTTATTTCCAACGATTCGAAACAGAGTGGTATATGATAATTTAGGATCATAGCCTTTTCGAATCATTGCATCGACAATCGCTTCAGGGTTAACGCCACTGTTTAACGTTTTAATAATCCAATCCATGAGTGCACCTGGAATTTTATTCACTTTCTCCATTTCTTCCTCTCCTTTATAGCCCTTAATTGAGCGAAAGGGACAAGGAGTCCTATCTCTTCCGCTCTGTGTAATCCCTTACATTCTATTGTAATATATATAAGTAAATTTGTGGTAGCAATTACTTTATTTCCAGAGTTCTGTCGCAATTAGTGCTTCATTCCGACTCAATTCCTCCTTATTCCAGTGCTCGCTGTCGCAATCAGCGCTCTATTCTGACTCAACTCAGCTGATTCCCATTCTCTCTGTCGCAATCGGCACTTCATTCTGACTTAACTCTGCCATTTTCCTGTGCTCGCTGTCGCAATCAGCGCTCTATTCTGACTCTCCTCTGCTGATTCCCATTCTCTCTGTCGCAATCAACACCTTATTCTGACTCTATTCTGCCATTTTCCTGTGCTCGCTGTCGCAATCAGCACTCTATTCTGACTCAATTCTGTCAATTTCCTGCTCTCTCTGTCGCGATCAGCACTCTATTCTGACTCTCCTCTGCTGATTCCTACTCCCTCTGTCGCAAACAACACCTTATTCTGACTCAATTCTGCCATTTTCCTGTGCTCGCTGTCGCAATCAGCGCTCTATTCTGACTCAACTCAGCTGATTCCCATTCTCTCTGTCGCAATCGGCACCTCATTCTGACTTAACTCTGCCATTTTCCAGTGCTCGCTGTCGCAATCAGCGCTCTATTCTGACTCTCCTCTGCCGATTTCCCACTCTCGCTGTCGCAATCAACACTCTATTCCGACTCAATTCTGTCAATTTCCTGCTCTCGCTGTCGCGATCAGCACTCTATTCTGACTCTCCTCTGCTGATTCCTACTCCCTCTGTCGCAAACAACACCTTATTCTGACTCTATTCTGTCAATTTTCTGCTCTCTCTGTCATAATCAACACTTCTTTCCTACTCATCACAGACGTTTTCTTGCCCTCGCTTCGCAAACAGCACTCTATTCTGACTCAACTCAGCTGATTCCTTACTCGCTCTGTCACAATCAGCACCTCATTCTGACTCAACTCTGTCAATTTTCTGCTCTCTCTGTCATAATCAACACTTCTTTCCGACTCATCACAGACGTTTTCTTGCCCTCGCTTCGCAATAAACGCTCTATTCTGACTCAACCAGACAACTTCCCACTCTTGCTGTAGCAAGTAGTGTTCTTCTCGGATACCAAACAGTTGATACCCACACTTTCTGTCCGGATGGCAACACTACAATCTGGTAACACTTAGACAAATTCCTACACAATAACGTGCGAACTGAAACATTACTCTCTCAAAAAAAGAGCGAGACCTCTAAGATCTCACCCCCAAAAAAACTCATCCACCTTATTCAGCCTTTTGCCCTGTATACACAACTATTGCATCTCTCAAGAATTCTGCGGTTCCTGGCTGTTGTTTGTCATAATATGCTGTGAATCGTTCGTCATCGACGTACATTTGCGCCAAGCCTGCATGCGCTTCTTTGCTATATTTTGGCCAAAAATACATGAGCCACTGCTTATGCAACTCTGCCGCTTTTTGGCCGAGTTCTCCAGCTGGATTGCCAGTCTTCATCGCATCACTTAAGGTCTCCATTAATTCCTCAGAAAGACGGGTTACCGCCTCATGATCCTCTTTGGACATATTCATGAACATCTCGTTTGATTGTTTAACTGTTTCTTCACCATATTTTTCACGGATTTCTTTTCCGTATTTTTTCTCATTTTCTTCGAGTGCCTTCTTTTTAAAGCCTTCGAATTTTTCTTGATCAGACATAATAACTCTCCCTTCTTTTTGCGCAATGGTTTTTTCAATATTGGCAATGAGTAGATCGATTTGTTTTCGTTTATCAAGGAGCTGCTCTCGATGTTCTTTGAGTGCTTTAGGCTCATCAAAGGCAGGATTGGTCATAATTTGTTTGATATCTGTTAGATTGACCCCGAGTTCACGGTAAAAAAGAATTTGTTGTAGACGATCGATTTCATCTTGGCCATAAATTCGGTAACCTGATGAATTGATTCTTGCCGGCTTAAGAATCCCAATTTCATCATAGTACCTTAGAGTTCTTGTACTTACTCCTGCTAGTTTCGCTAGCTTTTGTACCGTATACTCCACCTCATCACCCCCTTGATAATTTCAATTTACACCTTTACGCAACGTTAAGGTCAATACAAAATTACGAAAAAATTTTTAAGGTGTGAATATAAAAGCCCCACAAGATATGTATAACCTTGTGGGGCCGGATTGATTAGTTTTCTTGAATGTTTTTACGGTCTTTCTTAAACATTTTAGACAAAATTTCGTAGACGATTGGTACGACTAGAAGTGTTAGTAGAGTTGAACTTGCGAGTCCACCGATAACGGTAATACCAAGCCCTTTCGAAATTAAACCTCCGCCACCTTCGCCAAATAATAACGGGATTAGTGCACCCATTGTGGCAATTGCCGTCATTAAGATTGGACGTAAACGTGTGGCACCAGCCTCAAGAACAGCTTCACGCATTGTTAGTCCATCACGTTCCATATGAATGATTCGGTCTACTAAAACGATGGCGTTTGTAACCACTATACCGATCAACATCAACAGACCCATCATAACCGATACCGAAATGGTTTCGTCTGCAATCAATAATCCAACAAACGAACCAATAATTGCAAATGGCAAGGAGAACAGAATTGCAAATGGTGCAACTCCTTCACCAAATGTCACAACAAGGATGAAGTACACAATTGCAATTGCTGCGAGCATTGCAAGACCTAGTTGGGTAAATGTTTCAACCATATCTGCTTGAACACCGGCAATATCAAGTGTTACTCCTTTGGGAAGGTCTAGTTCTTCTACTTCTTCTCCAACCTTAGCTGTTACTTTTGAAATATCATCCCCAATAATAGATCCTGAAACGGAAGCATAGTACTCACCTTTACTACGAGCAAGTGTATTTAAGGTAGTACCTTCTTTAACCGTTACTAAATCAGAAAGAGGCATCGTTGCACCCATTGCTGTTGGTACTTGAGTTGCAAGAAGATCATCTATTGACTCTGGTGTAGCTACTTCTTCCTGCTGAACAATAACCTCCAATGTATTTCCATCTTTTTCAACAGTTGTGATAACCTCTTGTGAGCGGTCTGGATTTAGCATCATCACAATTTGACCAGTTGTAAGTCCATATTGTAATAATTCATCCTGTTCAACATTGAATGTGTACTCGACATATGCATCCTCAGCACTTGACGATACATCCTCTAAACCGTCTGCATCATTCATGACGCCTTCAACCATATCAACTGCATCATAAAGCTTATCTAAATCTTCACTATATAATGTATAACTAACTTCATTTGTGCTCATTGACATAGAAGAGAAATTCTGGCTCTTCCACTCACCCGATTGGCCAATATTAAACACGTATTCTTCAACTTCTTCGCGGACTTCAGGGAAGTTCTCCATTTCCGGATCGAAAATGAGGTACATGAGCGCACCGTCACCGCCGCCTCCCATCATTGCGGCCATTGGGTCGCCGCTTTCTGTAACAGAAACCTGAAGAATATCAATATCTTCTCGTTTTAATAACTCTTCTTCAACTGTTGCAACATTATCCAAGGTTTCATCTTTTAACTCACCAGTTCCTGGCGTATAAGTTAGATACATGACCTTTTCTTCTTCACTACCCATAAAACTAAAACCAATAAGCGGTGTTAATGCTAAGCTACCGACTAATAATAATACTGACAGTACTGACACAATAATTTTATGATTTAGCGACCAATTTAAAATACCTTTATACCAATTTGCAAGCTTACCTACTTCTTTATGCTTTGATTCTGTTTTTTCAACATAGAGCTGTTTTTTAAACAAAGTATGTGATAAAGCAGGAACGATCGTAATCGCAACTAACAAGGAAGCACCTAAGGCAAAAGTCATTGTTAATGCGAACGGCATGAACAATTCTCCAACCATACCACCTACAAAAATTAACGGTGCAAATACCGCAACCGTAACTAACGTGGAGGAAAGGATTGGTTTGAACATTTCAAGTGTTGCTTCACGTATTAAGGCACGGCCATTTAGCTTTTCTTCTTTTAAATGTAGTCTTCGATAAATATTTTCAACAACGACAATGGAGTCATCAATTACACGTCCGATTGCAACCGTAACTGCCCCTAGTGTCATTAAGTTCAATGTAATGTCCATCCACTTCAGTAACAATAATGCCATAAAAATGGAAACCGGAATGGATACAATCGAAATAATTGTTGATCTAAAATTACGAAGGAATAGTAGAATTATTAAGACCGCGATTAAACCACCAAATAGTGCTTTTTCTACCATTGTTGCAACTGATTTTTCAATTGGCTCTCCTTGGTCTAGTGAAACATCGATAACGAGACCTTCAATTCTTTCCTGCTCGTCTTCAATAAGATCCTTTACTTCATTTACCACATCCACTGTGTTTGCTCGTTGCTCTTTAACAATTTGAATGGCAATAGCGTCTTTTCCGTTCGTACGAGATACGGATTGAACGCGTCCAACTTCTTCAATTGTCGCAATATCACTAAGTTTCACGAATGGCTGTGGATTATTTTCAGTAGGTGTAACAGGAATTAACATTTCCTTTAACTCATCTGCTGTCATGAACTTTCCGTCAATCGCAACAGCTTGTTCACCTTCTTTAAACTCAAAAAGTCCTAGTGATACTGACATATCACTTGCTTGGATCATCTGTTTGACTGAGTCCTCTGTTAAGTCAAGTTCAGCCATTTTTTCAGTATTATAAGTAAGTTGTACTTCTTCAATATGCTGACCTGTGATCGTTGCCGATCCAACCCCATCAAGCTTTTCAATCTTTGGAAGTAAAACATCTTCAACTGTTGATGTTAATTCCACAATATCTTCTGTTTTACTACTTACACTTAATGCCACAACCGGCATCATATTCATGCTAATGGCAGTAATAACAGGCTCTTGTGCAGCTTCTGGCAATGTTACTGCATCTAACGCGGATTGAAGTGCACGCTTCGCCTCGTCCATATCCTCGCCATACTCATATTCAACTTGAATATTAGCCATGTTCGAATAGGAATTGGAATAAACAGATTTAACCCCATCAAGTCCCTCTACCGCTTTTTCAATTGGCATTGAGACATCTTCCATCACCTGTTCAGGAGTTGCACCTGGATATACATCCATAACCATTAGGAAAGGAATGGATATATCAGGAATCGTTTCTGTCTTCATTTGAGTACCTGAATAAATCCCAGATACCGTTATAATAATTGTTAATAACCAAACTGCTAGTTTATTTTTTAATACAAAGTTGGCTATACCTCTCACACTTACACCTACCCTAGATTGACTTATTAAACCCATTTATTTATAATAATGACCAATCAGTCATTTGTCAATGAAAGAAAACGGGAGAGAACCACGAAATGGTGAAAAAACAACTTATAATGGAAAAAGCGCTAGAGCTTTTCGCAAAGCAAGGTTTTGAGGCAACATCCGTACAGCAAATAACTGATCAGTGTGGGATTTCAAAGGGAGCTTTCTACCTCTCTTTCAAATCAAAAGATGAATTAATCATCGCCCTAATCGACCAGTTTATGGAGCAAATTTTTTCTAATATTGACCACTTAGTCAGAAACAAAAAAGATACAGAAAATCTTCTGTTTGAATATTATTATGTAAGCTTCCAGTCATTTAAAGAACACTCATATTTTGCGAATATCTTAATGAAAGAGTATACCCAATCTCTTAACGAAAAATTAATTCATAAAATGCATTATTATGACAAACTAGGTAATACAGTGATTCTCTTGATGATTGAGCGCATTTATGGAGAAAAAGCGGAGCATATAAAATATGATCTACTCTATTGTATAAAAGGTTTTATGAGAATGTATTCAGAGCTCTTTCTGTATCAGCTTGTTCCTTTGGACATTGACCTCCTTTGTCAGTCCCTAGTGGAAAAAACAGATTTATTAGCTCATGGCATGACTCATCCTTTTCTAAAAAAAGAACTTATGGAATCGTCCGGGCAAGGTGAGGTCACGAAGGAACAATTGATTTCGTTAATTGAGGAGAGAATAAAAGAAATGGAGGATTCAGTTGAAAAGGAATCTCTCCTGCTATTGCAAGAACAGGTGGATGAACGAACATATAGCCCTGCAATTATAAACGGACTCCTGTTAAACGTCCGGAACCATCCACATTGTAGATGGATCGCTCATTTACTCAGTTCCTATTTTAAGAAATAATAAATTTGCCCATTTCGAAAAAACACGGCAGAATCCTAATCATTCTGCCGTGTTTCGTTATCATCTTATTTGTCCATTTCCGGTCATTAGAAATTTTCCTGTAGTTAGGGCCGGTAGTCCCATCGGTCCACGTGCATGAAGCTTTTGAGTTGAAATGCCAATCTCAGCACCAAACCCTAGGGCTCCACCGTCTGTAAATCGAGTTGAAGCATTATGATAAAGAGAAGATGCATCAACCAGCTTCATGAACACATCTGCTACTTCTTGATTTTCTGTAATAACTGCTTCTGAGTGCTTTGTCCCATATTTTTCAATATGGTCAATTGCTTCATGGACATCATCAACAATCTTCATCGCAATATGCAAACTTAAGTATTCATTTGCCCAATCCTCTTCACCTGCTGGGATAGCGTTTGGGATAATTGATAGTGACTGCTCATCCCCATGCACTGTAATAGAATGTTCTTGCAATGTTTTCACAAGCGCATCCTTATGTTTTAGCAACCAATCCTTATGTATAAGGACTGTTTCCGCAGCATTACAAACAGCCGGGCGATCCGTTTTTGCATTCACAAGGATAGGTAATGCCTTGTCGACATCAGCTTCAGAGTCAATATAGACATGGCAGTTTCCAACACCTGTTTCGAGTACAGGAACTGTCGCTTGTTTAACAACCGTTTGAATCAAAGAGGCCCCGCCGCGTGGAATAAGCACATCAATATATTCCTTCATCGTAAATAGCTGCCCGGTAGCTTCTCGATCCGTACTTGCAATAAATTGAACAGCTTCCCTTGGTATCATCGTATGCTCTAGCGCATATTGAATAACCTCAACGATTGCTTTATTTGTGTGAATCGCTGATGAGCCGCCTTTTAAGATGATTGCATTTCCTGACTTTAACGCGAGCCCTGTTGCATCAACCGTTACATTTGGTCGTGCCTCATAAATCATCCCGATAACACCCAAAGGTACCGTTACTTTTTTCACCTGTAGGCCGTTTTCCAATGTCCAATCTGAAATAACTTGGTCTGTCGGGTCCTCCAAAGCAGCAACTTGTCGAAGTCCCTCTGCAAAATCAAAAATACGTTTCTTTGAAAGTGTTAGCCGATCCATGAATGCTGGCGTATATCCAGCTTCTTTACCTTTTTGCAAATCAACCTTATTAGCTTCTAAGATAATTTCAAAGCTTGCTTCTAAATGTTCAGCTATTATATACAATGCTCTATTTTTATCGTCAGTTGATAGAATACTCACTTGTTTGGCAGCTTTTTTTGCTTCACGTGCTTGATTTCTAATATCTACATTTTCCTTTACTAAAGTCACCTAATTCCTCCTTTAATCAATTGCGCCTTGGCGTATTTGATGCCCAGAGCTATTCGAGCCTGCTCGAAAAACTACTTCTAAAAATCTGTGGCAACGCCGGAGGCTTTGACTTTACTCAGTTGGGTTATCTACTGAATAAAGTCAAACTCCAATTGTGATTGGTGCATCTATATGGCAAACAAAATCTCCTATTTCCATAATGACAGTGGAATCTATTACTTGATCTCTTTGAGACTGTAGCATCCGTTCTAACTCATCTGAAGAGATTTTCACCAAACCTCTGGCAATTTCTTCTTCGCCCGTATCCACTACACGGACAACAGCGCCTTTTTCAAACCTACCTTCGACTTGAAGAATCTCCTTTAGCCGCAAGCTCTTCCGATTCTTCACAATTCTCTCTATTGCATCGGCATTGATGATTATTTCTCCCTTGGATCCTGAGTGAAAGGCAATCCACTTTTTCTTTTGATTAAGTATTGTCACTGATTTTTTACAAGAAAAAAACGTACCGGTCGCCTTTTCTTCCACGGCATCCACGATGATATTTTCTTTATTTGCATTTCCTAAAAAAGTTGAAATCCCAGACGCCATTGCAATTTTCACGGCTTCAATTTTAGACTTCATGCCACCTGTACCAACAGTACTTCCAGAACCACCTGCAGCATTCTCGATTTCATCCGTAATTTCAGACACTTGCTCTATTAACTTAGCATCCTCATGTACAGTTGGGTTTTTATCATATAAACCATCTATATCAGATAAAATGACCAGTTGGTCAGCATCCACTAAACCAGCAACTTTAGCCGCCAATGTGTCATTATCACCAAAGTTCAAACGCTCTGTCGAAAGCGTGTCATTCTCATTAACGATTGGAATAATCCCTCGGTCTAATAAAACATTCAATGTGTTGCGCACATTTTGATAACGTGATTCATCCAAAAAGTCGCTTCTTAAAATCAAGATTTGCGAAGCCACATAGCCGTGTGATAAAAATAGGTGGGAATAGGACTCCATTAATAATCCTTGACCAATCGATGCAGCTGCTTGTTTTTCTGACAATGAATCTGGGCGTTTAAGACAGCCGAGCTTTCTATATCCAGCAGCGACGGCCCCTGATGATACTAGAACAACCTCGTGCCCTGCATCCTTCAACTCAGCAATTTCATTCGTCAATTTTTCTAGTTTTATCTTACTAATTTCTCCATGACGGCTCGTTAACGAGCTACTTCCGACCTTTATAACAACTCTTTTTTCTATGGACATCCGATCAATCCTTATCTGTTTTGTTTTTGATTTGATTGCCGGACGATAATACTTTTACAAGCGCTTATCGCCCGTAAAAGGGTTTTATGCTTATGTTAAACAGCTTGAACTTTTTTCTCAGTAGTGCCTTCAAGCTGTGAACTGATTTCTTGGGAACGCTTTGCCGCATGTTTAATAGCTTGTGAGATCGCCTTACCGGCACCATTTTTTTCTAAGGCTGCTAAACCTGCAGCTGTTGTTCCATTTGGGGAAGTCACATTTTCCCGTAATGTGGTCGGTGTCTCATTCTGTTGCTGAATCATTTTTGCTGCTCCGACAATCGTTTGAGCAATAATTTCTCTTGTCACTTTTTCTTGTAATCCTGCCTTTTTCACTGTTGCTTCCATATGCTCCATTAGGTAATAAATATAGGCAGGTCCACTACCCGCTACTCCTGTAAACACATCCATTTGGTCCTCTGGAATCTCGTAAACTTCTCCAATTGATTCAAGCAGGTCTTTAGCCAGTAACATATCTTCCGTAGTAGTCGAGGAACCAGCTGAAATGGCTGTTGCAGACTCTCCAATCATGCTAGATGTATTCGGCATCACACGAATCACCTGTTGTCCCGCTGGTAAATGCTGCTCCATGTAAGTTGTGGTAATACCCGCTAGTACGGATAAAACGAGTTGGTTTGGTTGAAGTGAATCTTTGATGGACTGTAGTGCAACTTCTGCATCTTTAGGTTTCATTGCGAGGACGATAATATCGATATTTTGTAGGTTTAGATGTTTGCTTGTTAAACCTTTAATATAATAATTTTCTTCAAGCTGTTGTAGTCGTGCTGTATTCGAACGGTTGGTAACAAAAATCTGATTCGAAGGAACTTTTCCAGCCGCAACAATTCCTGATATCATTGCCTCTGCCATAGAACCTGCCCCTATAAAGGCGATTGTTTTTTCATGTAACATCAAATGTCTCCCTTGTGGTAAAAATTTAAGAACGTATTTATCGTAACATCTTAAAAACCATTATCAAGGGTATCTCGGAAAGTCATATGCATATGATTCAATTAGTGAGTGTAAACGCTACCAAACTAAGCTAATCACATCAAACCACCTTCTATCCGTTCAAAACATGCCTGAGCCAATAATTTGCCAGTTAGCGGGACAGGGGGATAGGTCCCTCATCCCAAAATGTTACAAACTACTACTAAAACCGACAAAAAGGACAGGTCCACCCTCTTTGCGAATTTCACAAATTACAAATGAACCTATCCTCTTCTAAGAATTTAATGATGAAAATGATCTTCATTTATTTCTTTTACGCCCGCAGCTATCAGAACCGCTAATTTAATTCGGGCCTTCTTGCTGTCATAATCACCTGCTAATAGGACCCCCGCATTTTGTAAGGACCAGGCACTTCCTGGGAAGTCATAAACCGTCTTTACTTCCCCTTCCTCAGCACTTGTTGTAAGGAGTACATATATTCCTTTTTCAACCGCTCTTTTCACACTATCGAGGATATAAGGTGGTGCATGACCCCTACCAGGGGCTTCTACAATAATTCCTTTAGCCCCATAATCAGCGGCACAATCTATAAACTTACCATCTGAACCAAGTGAGGTTTTTACGAGCTCAACAGTAGGTAATGAGGTTTTCAAAGTATATGTTTCTCGTTTCACAGGTTTTTGATAGATAAAGATTGTCTCTTGATCCACAATTCCTAGGTAACCGAAGCCAAAAGAAGTAAATCCATCTACGTTTGAAGCATGTTTTTTCTTGATGTATCGCCCAGAAAAAATCCGCTCATTAAATATAGCAACCGTTCCAAGACCCCTACATTCTTGATATGCAGCTAATAGAATGGATTGTCGCAAGTTAACAAAAGCATCCGTTCCATTCACTTGAGGTCCCCGCTGTGAACCAGTGATCACAACTGGCCTCTCATCAGCAATAACTAAATCTAAGAAATATGCCGTTTCTTCTAATGTATCCGTACCATGGGTGACTACGACTCCATCTATATCTGGGCTTTCAAAGACTTCTTCAATCTTTTCCTTCAATGTAATTAAATGACCAAACGTCATATGATTACTAGGTATCTGAAAGACAGATATCACATCAACATCTATATATGAAGGGAGATCACACATTTCAGATAGTTCTTCACCAGACATCACACCAGCTGTTAATAACCCAGTTTCGGGATTTCGTTTACTGGCAATAGTCCCTCCTGTACTTAACATAATGATTCTTTTCTTATCCATGGTTACCCTCCTTCAATTTAAAACAACCTTTAGAAACTATTAATTTAATAGTATAGTGCCCCTCTATCCGTTTCAATAGTTTGAATTAAAAGAAAGTAGTAAATATCTCTTCAGTATCCAACACGTTAAGCCATAATCGGACAGATTCCTCTCTTCAACCATGGTAAACTAAAACCAGAGGTGATAACGAAATGGAAAACCAACCATACATAAACCAATTATTTATTGGCAAACCCAAAACAATGGGTGACCCAAATGCGAAAAAGCTCATGGATAAAGAATGGACAAGTGGTATTTTTAAAGAGCCCATTCATTATCCGGTAATGCTTGGTAAAGAAGGTCTAACCGGGGATGGTCAAGCTGATTTAAAAAATCACGGCGGACCTGAAAAAGCCGTTCTTGCCTATGCAGCAATCCATTATGAAAAATGGCAAAGTGAATTAAACAATGATCAAATTGTCGCAGGAGCAATGGGAGAAAATTTCTCAATTGTGGGTCTTGATGAATTCAATGTTTGCATCGGGGATATTTATGAGGTTGGTGAGGCTTTGGTTCAAGTTTCACAACCACGTCAGCCGTGCTGGAAGCCTGCCCGTCGCTTTAAAATACTCGATTTTGCACTACGAATTCAAAAAAGTGGTCGAACCGGATGGTACTTCCGCGTTATCAAAGAAGGCATTGTTAAAGAACAAGATAAAATTAAGTTAATAGAACGCCCATACCCTGAATGGACCATTGCCAGTTGCAATGAAGTTATGCATGAAAAGAGAGATGATAAAGAGGCAGCAGCCAAACTTGCAGCCTGCATACACCTTGCAGCGAACTGGAAAGAAACATTAGCAAAACGACTAAAAGGTGAATCAAAATCAATTGAAAGCCGTGTTTACGGGCCAAATATTTAGGGGTAAACATAGTGTGAGTTTGGGACTCAAATTTTTGATAAAATGAAGGACATTACTAAGTGAAATCATGGATGAAATGTCCTTCATAACCTCGATGAAGACCATTTCAATCCAAAATCACTGATTTCTAACTGTTCTTTTTTTATAAAAGACGGTCATATATTCTCCGCGTCTTCCTCCTTGTCTTCCTAAGTCCACTCAGCCATAATCCGGTAGCATTAAGGCAAAGTCATTTACTTGGTAGAATAGATCCTCTTGGGTTTCAAGGAGGTCCGGAGACTTCATTTGTGATAATTTCTTTAAGAAGACTCATCCCTCACTTCCCATGGTATGGGAGAATATCGTTTGAATTTTTCAGATTGTAGGTCATTTGTCGTAAAATCAGGCATAACCGTGCTCCCTTTATATGATTTTTCAACAGCAAGCAGTTAGTTATTTTCGCATTACAGTTAGTTGATACTAAGGATGAGAAACAATTAGTTGGCATTTCCCGCTGATTTCAAACTCACCAAATCCAACTGGGATAATAAAATGCATACCCTTTTTCAAATTATATTCTTCTCCATTATGTAAAAGGGTTCCTTCACCATTTGCAACACTTAGAAGTAAATAGTATTCATTGAATGAGAACATGGCATCTCCATGTACATCCCATTTATATACGGAAAAAAACTCTGACTCGACAAAAGTAGTAATCGTAACATTTTCAAGTTCCTCAACATGTGGGGTAAACCCCATATCTTCATGTGGAACATTCGTTATCTCAATTGCCTTTTCTAAATGAAGTTCACGTAAATTCCCCTCGGCATCCCTACGGTCATAGTCGTACATCCGGTAAGTAGTGTCCGAGCTTTGCTGGGTTTCCAAGACAAGGGTTCCTTCACAAAGAGCATGAATCGTTCCACTTGGCACATAAAAGAAATCACCTGGCTTGATTTTCACTTTACGAAGTAGTTCGTCCCATTTACCTTCCTCGATTTGCTTAACTAGCTCTTCTTTAGAACTAGCATTATGGCCAAAAATCATTTGAGCATCCTGTTTGCAATCAAGAATATACCAGCACTCTGTTTTTCCTAAATCACCATTTTCATTTATCATTGCATAAGCATCGTTTGGATGTACCTGTACTGATAAATCCATATTCGCATCCAATATCTTTGTTAATAAAGGAAACACCACGCTTTCGGGGTTACCAAATAAGTCGGGGTGTTCCTGCCAAAGTTTGTCTAATGTCATTCCCTTAAAAGGACCATTCTCGACAACAGATTGTCCATTAGAATGCGCAGAAATTGCCCAGCATTCCCCAGTATTTTGGAATGGAATTTCATACCCATATTCCGTTTGTAACGCGGTACCACCCCAAATCCTCTCTTTAAAAATTGGTTTTAATAATAATGGTTCCATCGGGAAAAAACCTCCAGTGAATTTTGTTCATGTCTTTCAATATTCAGTGTTAACTGAATTTTTATTACGCTTAGTATCTTATTTTCTGGTTAAAAAGTGATGTAAAGCCCCTATCAAGTTAGCGTCATTATCAAATTGACAAGGTTCAACACTAATATCCGGTGTAGAGATCTCATTCTTTAATAGTTTTAGCTCATTATTAATGCCTTCAATTACATCCGGACGTTTGCTGATCCCCCCGCCGATTAGGATTTTCTCTGGGTCAAGTGCGTATTTTATATTATAGATACCAGCTGCAAGCCTCTTGTAAAAAAGAGTAATGCATTCTTTTGCAATGGGATCACCCTCTTCAGCCATCCGGAATACCTTTTCCCCGTTCAAGGTCCCATTTTCCAAGGATTTCTTATGTTCCGCCTCTTTGGCTAGAGCATTTGTTGAGGCAACTAGGCTCCAGGTTGATTTTAGGGGATTCCTCAACGGGTCGCCCATAATCATATAGCCAAACTCGCCCCCTTGTAAGGTGGCACCACGTAAAACGGTATGATTCATCACGATACTACCGCCAATGCCTGTACCTATTACTATACAAATATAGTAATCTATTTCTTTTGCTGCTCCAATCCACCCCTCTGCCAATGCAGCGCAGTTCGCATCATTTTCAATCGACACATCCAGACCGGTCCGCTCCTTTATCAATTCTGTCAAACTAATACCGTGGATATATGGGATTGCGCTTGACCCACCGATATATCCATTTATCACATTAACCGCACCTGGTGAACTAATAGCAATCCCTTCAATTTCAAAGCCCTGTCGATATTCATTGGTGATTTCGGTAATCGTCTCCAGAAAACTCTCTAAACCTTCTTGCGGAGTAGGGATCTTTCCGCCTTCCAGCTTCAATCCGCGCTCGTTCATTACTGCATACTTAATAAAGGTACCACCTATATCAAATACCATATAAGAATTCATGGTCAGCCCTCCTGTTACTAAAAAGATGCTTGTTGAGTAAGCAGAGCAGCTCCAATGACACCAGCCTTTGTACCTAATGAAGCATCTACAATTTCAACTTTATGCTGCAGCTGTGGATATAAAAAGTCATTAACCCTTTCTAGAAGGAGTGGCATAATATAGTCTTTTGACTGCATAACTCCACCACCAAGAACGATGATGTGTGGATCAACAGTATGAACAATATTCGCAATGCCTTTTGCCAATGAGACTATCATTTGATCGACAATATTTCCTGCTTCCTCATTCCCATTCATTGCCATCTCAATTACCTCACCTGCATGGCCTGTAATCCTTAGTTGTTCTCTTCCACGCTGCTTAACTGCAGTTCCACTTGCCAGTGTTTCTAAGGCACCAACATTCAAGGCATGATGTGACGGTCCCTCACAATCTACAATTAAATTGCCTATTTCACCTGCACAGAAGTGTGCACCTTGAAGCAATTGCTTGCGGAATACAAACCCTCCGCCAACTCCTGTGCTAACAGTAATATAAAAAACAGACTCTTTTCCTTCCCCAGCACCAATGATGGCTTCTGCAAGTGCAGCTGCATTTGCATCATTATCAAGATAAACCTTTTTATTCAAAGCCTTTTCTAACATAGATACTATTGGAATATTATCCCACCCAGGTAAATTGTTTGGACTCAGGATTAATCCCTGTTTCACATCTAATGGGCCCGGGGACCCGATTCCAATTGCTTCGATATTTCGGTCTTGTAGGATTTTCTCGCAATGCTGAATCATTTGACCGATTATATAATTTGGTCCTTTATCACTTTCTGTTTTTATATTTATTTCTTCCATTAACTGACCTTCAGAAGTTACAACCGCAATTCTTAGGTTAGTTCCTCCCAAATCAATCCCTAGAAGATACTTCTCCATATCTGCCACTTCCCCTGTTATTTTGATAGATTCCACGGATCCTGGATAACTTAATTTCCCCAAGACAATTGGCTCTTTTTAATTGTTACTTTTTTCTCCTTATACTCAGTGGTTCCAAGTGAACCGGAATTAATTAGCTAATTATTAAGTCGGCACTTACAAAATCGATAGGATTTCCAACCTCAATTTCAATACATCCTTCCTCGATCCTATATTTATTTTGGCTGCTAAATACTTCCAATTCTTCCGTCCCCAGTTCAAACATTACTTCTTTTGTTTCTCCTGCTGCAATCCAAATCTTCTTAAATCCTTTTAATTCCTTTACTCTCCTCGTTATACTTGAACCCTTTCCTTTTATATAAAGCTGTATTACATCATAGCCATCACGGTCCCCTTTATTGGTGACTTCAACCATAATTTTGAATGTTTCCCCCGCTAAGAGTTTACAAACTGGGATGGACTGAATAGAGCAACGAAGATTATCATACGTGAATGTAGTATACGAAAGGCCATATCCAAAAGGAAATAATGCCTTCCCGGACATATCAAAATAATCTCTCTTGTATCCACCCTCCTTGTGATTATAAAATACAGGAATTTGCATGGAGGATCTTGGAATTGAAACAGGCAATCTTCCACTTGGATTGACTTTTCCAAATAAAACCTCTGCTATTGCCTGGCCACCCATTTGTCCTGGATACCATGCACTTAAAACAGCTGGGACATTTTCCGCCACCCACGGAATGGCATGCGGTCTTCCTTGTATCAAGACAACAACAGTTGGTGTTCCAGTCTGGATGATTCGCTGTAGTAGGTGTAGTTGCTGGCCACCTAATTCTAAATTAGCTACGTCAACATTTTCACCACAATCCATTTCTTCTTCTCCGGTTGTATTGATTACAGCACCATTAAGGTCAAATTGTGCATCAAAATTTCTTGCACTAGAACCACCTAAAACGACGACGGCAACATCCGAACTGTTAGCCAGATGAACTGCCTTTTCGATCCCTTCCGTATCTAGGGAACGAATGCCGCATCCTCTTTCATAAGCAACTTCTGCATCATTTGCTAATTCAGTAATCCCCTGTAGAACAGTGACAACTTTACCTTCTTGTTGAAACGGTGTATAATCTCCTAGCTGATTATAAACAGAGTCTGCATTAGGTCCAATAACTGCTATTTTTTTATTACTCCCTTTTATTGGTAATATCCCTTGATTTTTTAACAAGACAATTGACTGCCGTGCCGACTCAAGATTGATTTTTTGTGCTTGTTCCTGACTTATTGGGGTTTTTGTTTCTATAAAAGGATTTTCAAATAAACCCATTTTAAATTTAAGTGTCAAAACCCTTCTAACTGCATCGTCCAGCTTTTCTTCACTGACAAGACCTTCTCCAATGGCTTTTTCTAAAGTAGTATACACGTTGTCCCAAAGACTTATATCTACCCCATTTTCTAGAGCCAGCGCAGCAGCTGCTTCCTGACTTTGTGTTAATGGGACTAAAAGGTCTAGTGCACAACCATCTGCCATTACAGCCCCTTTAAATCCTGATTCCTTGCGTAGGATTTGGTTGAGAAGATACCCATTAGCATGACATGGGATTCCATCAATTTCATTATAAGCAGCCATACAAGCAAGAGCTCCTAATTTAATAGCTGCTTTCATTGGCGGAAGATGAATCTCCCTTAATTCTCTTTCTCCTATCGATGCAGGGGCTGCATTATGCCCCCCTATTCCATTACCTTGAGCTGTAAAGTGTTTAAGAACAGCAATCATTTTACCTTCCGGAATGATATCACTTTCTTCCCCTTGCATCCCTTTTACAACCGCTTCTGTTAATCGAGAAGTAAGATATGGATCTTCACTGAAACACTCTTCCGATCTTCCCCATCTAGGATCCCGAAGGATATCCAATGTCGATACAAGTCCTAAATGAGCACCTTTTGCTCTGATTTCGTTTGCAACAGCTGCTATCAGTTTTTCATGTAATTCGGTATTCCACGTCGCACCAATTCCCAAGTTTACAGGAGTTATCATGCTATCTAATCCTTGATGACCATGGGGGCACTCTTCGGAAAGAAGGACAGGAATCCCCAACCTGGTATGTTCCTTTACATATTGTTGAATCATATTAGCCACTTCGGCACTTGAATCTTTGGCAATCCCATTTTCAAAATTGATTGATGACCAAGGATCGGAACGGAATAACCCATAAAGGACTCCGATCCCATCCCACCGTTGAACATGCTCTTTAAACTTCTCCGTTAGTTCGTATCCGGTGTCAGTTTTTCTGTAGACTTCCCAACCATATAATTTTTGGTTGACCTGTCCAACCTTTTCCTTTAAAGTCATGCCTGCCAGTAACGTTTCTACTTGATCATCTATTTTTTCGTTTGCAGTATTATAATGTTCCATTTTTCCACCTAACTATTGTAGTATTTTCAAACTTACCCCACTGTACTAGGTTAATAGAATCGTTTTTACCTCAAATGGCTTCAGTGATGTAGTTAGTTTATTCCCTTGTACCGAAATTCCCACCGGTTTCTCTTCCAACAGATTGGTTTCATATGCGGAATGAACCTGCCCTGACATAGATAATTGAACTTTCTCTCTGCCCCCGCTGGATTCATACATTCTAAGCGTAAGCCCCGTACCATCCTCTGACTGCTTAACCGTATCAAGAATGACCTGTTTAGACTCTGTCTTAATAAAGGAATATGAACTTGGAAGACTCCCCTCATGGGCTGAAGTACGGAAAACAACAGCTGGGTGATTCAACTCATACCCTCTCTTGACTACATCAGCATCTCTCCAGTCACCTTCATGCGGAAGAAGGGAGTAGGTAAATTCATGATTCCCCTGATCTGCCCCCCGGTTAGGCCATTTTGGTGCCCGTAACAATGATAAGCGCAGAACATTTTGTTTCACGTCATACCCGTACTTGCAATCATTCAATAAACTGACTCCATAATTGTGTTCAGAAAGATCGGCAAAGCGATGGCCGCATACTTCAAACTGTGCTTGCTCCCAGCTAGTATTTGAATGTGTTGCTCTTTCAACCGATCCGAACGGAATCTCAAACGTGGCTTTATTACTAACCACATCGACAGGAAAAGCGACCTTCAATAATTTGTGATCCTCCCGCCAATCGACTCTTGTTTGGAAATCAATTCGCCTACTGTGGTGGTATAAAACCATATCTTGTTCAATGGTTGATTGTGCTAACTGCCATTTAAACCAAATGACGTCCTTCGTTGCCCCTGTTCGGATGCCTTGTTCAAGAAGGACAACCTTCTCCGCAGGCTGATCTTCAAATTTGGGATCGATATCCCATGCATCCCAAAGCATCGGGCGGTCATGGAATAGCTGGAACTCGTTAGCGGCTCCGCCATTGCATGTGACTTCACGCTGGGCTTTTTTATCATATAGACGGGAGATTTCCCCCTTTTCATTCCATTCGACCAGATAATATTCTGTTTCCCACTCGCGGCCTATATCCTCTTGCTCTTCGATGACTTGTTTCTCCAAATCTTTTAGCCATATGACTACATAGCCTAGTTCTGGAATATCAGGAACGTAAACAGTTAATTCGATTTGGCCATCCCCCTTTTGAATAAAGTCCGCTGGAAGTTCTTCACCATCCAGATTTACTGCTCCCTTTCCTACTAATTCAGGTCCGCCAACAATTTTTACTGTTTCAGATCTCTTCCAGGATAAACTATTAAATAGGACGATTGGTAACCCGTCACCATTGGTGTCTATTTGTTTCTCCAATGCCTGCAAAGCTTCCTTTCTCGTCTTTTCCCCGTATTCAAAAACTTTCTTGTAATCAGACTCTGAATCCACATATACCTCTGGAATGGATGAGCCTGGAATAATATCGTGGAATTGGTTTAGAAGAAGCAATTTCCACCCTTCTTCCATTGACGAAGGAAGGTTTGCTCCAGCGAAGTGTACAGCTAAACTGCTCCAAATTTCTGCATCTCGATAAAGGACTTCCGCCTTACGATTCCATTTCTTATTCCGGGCATGTGTTGTGTATGTTCCGCGATGAAGCTCGAGATACATATCTCCAACCCATGTAGGGAGTTGTGTGTTTACCTCGCTGATCCCATCAAAAAATTCGTGTGCTGTACTGTTTATCACTTCTGGCAGGCCAGGTAGTGAGGCCGAACGGTCAATATAATCAATCATTTCTTGTGTAACACCGCCGCCACCATCCCCATGTCCATAAAGAAGCATTTGTTTAGGATAGACATTCTTTTGCTTAAAGCTATTCCAGTGGTCATGGATTTCTTGAGGATGCGTATATTCATTTAATCCATGGTTCAAATATGAGAGAATCCTAGTTCCGTCGATACCTTCCCAGTAAAATAAATCATAAGGAAATGAATTGGTATCATTCCAATTCATTTTTGTTGTCATAAAATAGTCAATTCCAGCACCTTTTAATAATTGCGGCAGGGATGCACAATAACCAAATGTATCCGGAAGCCACTCAATTTTAGGCTGGACCCCGAATTCATCCTTGTAAAATTTCATCCCATATAATAACTGACGGACTAAAGATTCACCTGATGGCATATTTAAATCAGGCTCAACCCACATACCTCCGACAACCTCCCAGCGCCCCTCAGCAATATGCTTTTTCACTCTGTTATAGATTTCAGGGTAATGTTCCTTTACAAAAGCATAGGCTTGGGGCTGACTCTGTGCATAGGTGAAGTTTGTATTCTCCTCCAGCAGGGTACTCATCGTCGAAAAGGTCCTGCTGCACTTGCGAATGGCTTCCTTTACTGGCCAAAGCCATGCAAGATCAATATGGGACTGACCTACCATTAAGATTTGGCCATGGGTGTTGCCTGCCAAATCGGATAGCTTTTTCTTGATACCTTCTTCTATACCTTCAACCCATGAACTATTTAATAAAGCCTCTGGCTTTTCAATCAGGATTATTTTTTCTGCCTCTGTCAAAGAATCGATGATTTTGAATCTTCCCATATCACCTTCTGGCAGTAATTTAGCCGTCTCATAGTAGGCCTTCACAGTTGCCAACAGACTTTGGACAGCCGTGTTCGGAAGATCAATGCTTCCTTTAAGAAGGGTGAGGGGGGGAGGATCAAATTCGGCTGGTTCATTCTGATAATTTAACTCGTCTTGCGTTTGGCCAGCATAGTTAAATAGTTCTATTTTAATGTTGATTTTTTCTTTCCCCCACGCTTTCTCCGGAAAAGGAACATAGCTTCGGTTACGGTCAATTCCATGATAAGGCATATCATCTAACGAAACCAATGCCTCATGAAGAGTCCTAAGACCCTTGGCACCGGGTAGAAAAGTTAGTCCCATTGGTCGATACCGCCATTCAATTGGGATTGATACCTCTTTTTCCAAAAACATGGTTGTGCCTGAATCGACTAACCAATCACCTTCATTAATAAGTAGGGGTTCCTCAGATTCGAATTCATATTTTTCCGGCTCTATATATTTGCCGCGCTTTGCGCGCCAATCTTGGATCTGGATGGATTCCAGATTTTCGTGATTTGATAAATATTGAATAAATCGCTGAATTGTCTGCAATGTCAAAGTCGTTTCCTCCCAAGCTATTAATCTTAAAAAATACAGAGTATGGCAGACCATTTTTGTATCTGCCATACTGCACCATAGTAATCTTTACTTAACGTACGCTAGCAGCCGTTTATTCCGACCATGTTCTTAGTAAATAGTCCGCACTAGCTTTTAACATATTCTTTGTGTCTTCAGAAACATCTTTCACTTGGTTACGGTCAATGGTATCCTTAAATTTTTCCAAGTGAGTTGCCGCTTGCTTCATGCGACCGCTGTCATAATGTTTTTTCGCACTCTTCAATGTTCCCGTTAACTGTTTGCCGGCTGTTTCGGCCAATTCCTCTTTCTCAACCAATCCGTTGATTACACCATAAATCTCATCCAAGGTAATTCTGACAACAGTACTGACTCTATTGCCAGTATAGTCTTCCATCACAAATTCAAGGATACTGTCCGTTGATTGAGTTTGGAATGTGAGCTCATTTAAATGTGTGCGTCCGCGAATAATATAAGGTTTGCGTCCTTGACTGTAAGTTGTATTAAACGTTTTGGCTTCTCCATTTTCATAAATATACAGGTAATGCCAATCTCTTGCTTCAGGTAACTCCCACGTAACGGAATTCCCTTCAATTGTGACTTTTTCTGCCGAATATGCTTCTATATATTTGTCAATAAACGTGCCCTGGTAGCTTATCCAGTCATGGCTGTTAATTTTTATTTTCAAATGATATTTATCCCCGTTAATTGGCATATTGGATAGTTTTACTTCTGTTTTGCCTTTGCTAACAGTGACAATCCTATTGACTTCTTTGGCATAATCGTAATCTGTAGAAATATTTATAGTAGTCTTTCCATTGACATCCTTAGGATTCTCCCACGATACTACCATATCACCCTTATCCGTTTGGGTAGCTTTAATGTTACGAACTCCTTTAGTTAAGTCGTAATGAACAACCGCAGGATCACTTTCTTGACCATCTTGACTCACGGCTGTCACAGAAACCTCACCTGATAATCCCTTCAGGTTTTTGATATAAAACACTTCATCATAAATCCCACCAACATAAGCTCCGTTATTATAGATATTGTATTGATTGACTTCATCATATCCTTTTAAATCCCATGAAATATACATTTCATTGGAATCGCGGAGAGCTTTTGTTATCTGCAGACCGGTTGGTGCCTCTGGTTTTGCAATCGATCCATCGGTAATCTTTACTTGCCCAATATTCATCTGGTACTAATCAACCGCTACATCGCCATTTTCAAAAACTAGCCCAAATGCAGCAATCTCTTTACCTGCATATTGAGATAAGTCAATTTTTGCTGTTACCCAGCCATCGGTCCGTTTACCCGAGTTGGATACTGCCAGTTTTACTACCTCTTCAGGAGAGTCCTTAAAGTGTAAACCGATACTCATAACGGATGTGTCATCTTGTGAGGTTTTCTGATACGTAAGTGAGAATTCGGAACCCTCTTTTACCTGCAAATCGGTCTTATAGAGGCGTAGGTAGTTTTCAGCATCTAATGTACCGTTAACTACAAGCGAGTTACCTCCGTTATAGGCACCTACCTTTTCATAATCGTAGCGTGGACCTGCATTGTAGTTAGGACCAAAATCAAAATCTACCTGTAGTGGTGTACCTGTCGTATCAATCCACCACTGCCAAGTAATAGGAATATCCTGAATATTAATATTGGACCATTCTTCAGAATTGCTGACCTTTCCATCGACATAATAGGCCAACCCACGGCCAATGTTAAAATTGGATACAAAATTGGAGCCTTGAATAACACTTCGTTCCGCTATATATGCAGCAACGCCATCCCAGTTGTCTCCTTTTGCTGCTACATCAGACAGGTCAACGTCTGCATTTCTGCCAGTACGGGTTGGGTCCTGATTCGGACCAGTCCACCATGCACGATCACGAATGAACGACATCCATTGATAATCGCTGTTATTCCTCCGCATCGTATCTTCTCCGCCAAGGTCCTCATCTAATCCGTGATGTGTAAAGTCGGAGCCAAGCATTGCAATACTATTCATCAGTTTTCCACTTTCATCTAAATTATTTCGTAAATCATTCCGGTGTTTTTTAAATCGGTCGCCGCCAGCCTCAACACCTGCAAATACCGTTTCAAGGGGATCTAAACCTAAACTCTCTGCATGTGCTTTAGAATTTTTCATCTTGTCATTATTCCAAAGGTAGTTTAAGAAAATTGAATGGGCAAGATCGCCATATTGTGGGTCCTTTAAAAAAGGACTATTAACCTCGGTAAACTCATTTTCGTATCTCGTTTTGCCAGTTTCATTATGGACGGAATCATACCACTGGACATATAGACCACTATTTCTCAACACCTTTAAAAACTCTTTATATGTAGGGATATCCTCGACCGCTACCCCGGTAATCTCTTCTTGGTTAAAGAAATAACCATCAAAACCAAAATAACCAGCAATTTCAATCAATTTTTCAGCAGCAGGGAAATTTCCATTCTCATCCTTAACAAACATTTGTGTATAGGTTTGAGGTCCCCTGTCATTGCTTGAGAAGAAAATAACGGCAAGAGATTTTACCCCGTTTTTATGTGCGGCATTTGTGTAAGCAGGATTTGGAATGTTTAATACACCAAATTCAAACCATCTTTCATACCACGGTAGGCTAGGATTATATAAGTCTCTCGGAACATCCGCCGACGCCATTCCGTGCCAGTAGGAATAATAGTCTGTATACTGCCAGAATGGAAACGTGTATTCCCCAAATTTATTCGTATAGGCCGTACTATCCATAAAGGAATTCCCATAATCACCAGCAAGATTAAACATTTGTGTTTCCTGGCTCAATTCAGGGTTTGCCTGTGTAGAGGCAAACGGTTCAATTCTTTCTTGTAATGGTACTTTCGCCCTTAGCATTTCGGCATATTTATCCGTTTTCGGGTCCCATTCGATAATGTCATTTGCTGTATACCCATGCTGTGTAGGCTGATTTAATCCAGTTGCACTTTTGCCTGTATACGGTAGTGTGTCCCCTGCCAAAGCCGTAGATGAAAAGCTAATCTGCAAGATAAGAAGCATAGAAAGTGTTACGATTAATGTTTTTTTTATTCTTCCCAATCGAGAAAACATTCTTTTTCCTCCCTTATTTATAAACTGCTGTAGTTTGCGCAAAAGAAGTAAATTAATCTCACTCTGTTCTAACCAATGGCACCCTTACAAATGACTCTCTGTGTAATGCATCACGCGAATGAATGACTAATAAGTTTCACCGTCCTTTTATACATAAAAGATTCGTTTAATGCCCTAAGCGACATTGATGTAAGCCCTTCCATCATTTTAGCAGTACTTTACTGTCCATCCTATTGGTAAAAACATAGATTCATTGGTTAAAATAAAGAACACTGTGGATCAAGAAAAGATTGATATATACATAGAAAAAAACGTACCACTTCATAGGTTGGTACGTTTTTGATTCATGGAATTATTTATATTTTATTAATTTCGATAGGATTAAAACCCATTGTTCTCTGCTAACAGTTTATACCATCTGCCGGATTTCTTAATGGTTCTTTCCAAACCATTTTTTAAATCTACCTCTACCAATCCATAGCGGTTCTTATAAGCATTTGTCCATGACCAGTTATCCATAAATGTCCAGATATGATACCCAAGGCAATTGGCCCCTTCCTCAATTCCTTTGTGCACCCATTTTAAATGTTCCTTCACAAACTCAATCCGGTATTCATCCTCAATAAATCCCTCTTCGTTACGAAACTTCTCCTCGCCTTCAACCCCCATACCGTTCTCTGAGATGAAAAAGGGAATATTACCATAATTTTTACGAAGATCGACCATTATGTCATAGATAACTTCTTCGCAAATCTCCCATCCACGGTGTGGATTGATTTTCCGCCCTGGCATGATGTAAGGATCAAATAAATGTTCCGGCATAAACGGTGCATTCTCCGGCTCAGACTCCTCTTTGGCTTTAACGCGGCGCGGTTGGTAGTAGTTAACTCCTAAAATATCAATAGGATTATCTCTAATAACTTCCAAATCACCGGTTTCTATGGTTGGAAGCAAATCTCTTTCTAGTAAAATATCAACTAAGTCCTTTGGATAGTTCCCTTTTGTGACAGGGTCAAGAAAACTACGATTAAAGAATAGGTCCGAAATATGCGCTGCGGCTACATCCTCCGCATCCCTGCTTCTTGGATAAGTTGGAGTTAAGTTTAGAATGATACCAATTTTGCCATCAAGATTCAATTCCTTAAATGCCTCTACCGCCCTTGCATGGGCAACAATGGTATGATGTGCAACAACTGCCCCACGTTTAAAATCTGTCACATTAGGATAATGCCAATTATATAAATAACCTGCCTCGACAGGCACGATCGGTTCGTTAAATGTAAACCAATATTTCACACGGTCACCAAATAAGCGGAAGCATTTTTGTGCATAATTTACATAGGCATCGATTACCTCCCTGCTTTCCCAGCCTCCTTTTTCCTGCATGCACATTGGCATATCAAAATGATACAAATTAATAAACGGCTCAATGTCATTAGCCAATAACTCATCAATGACTTGATTGTAGAAGGAAACGCCCTCCTCATTTATTTCCCCTGTGCCATCCGGAATTAATCGTGACCATTGAATTGAGGTCCGAAATGAGTTATGGCCCGTCTCCTTCATTAGCTGAATATCCTGTTTAAATCGATGATAGAAATCCGATGTATGCTCTGGGCCAACTCCATTATGAAAACATTCGGGCTCGATGCCGTACCAATAATCCCAAATACTTTGTTTTCTTCCAGCACTCAGTGCTGCGCCTTCCGTTTGTGGACCGGATGCTGCACTTCCCCACCAAAAGTTTTCAGGAAAACGATAGTGGATATTTTGTTCTTCGAATACTTTTCCCATAGATTTCACCTTCACTCTTTTAAATTTTCCTCCACTCACTCGGTGTCGTGCCAATCATTTTTTTAAATTGCTTATAAAAATAAGTGGTATCAGAATACCCTACTTTTTTCCCAATATCTCCAGCCCTAAAATGGGTGGTTTTCAGTAATTCTTTTGCTTTTTCCAATCGATAGCGATTCAGATATTCAGAATAGACGACCCCTACTTCTTTTTGAAATAATTGTCCCAAATAAATAGCATTTACATGAAACTGCTGCCCTAGTGTTTTTAATGATAGCCCTTGGACATAATGGGCATGGGTGTACTGAAGCACATTTTGTACGATCGGACTTCGTAAATGAACATGGTTATGAATGGTCAGGATTAATTCATAAAAATATTCGGTTATAATGACCCTTATCTGCGCGATATCCGAGCTATAAAACATTCGTTCGACAACACCTGTATAAAGGGAGAAATCCTCGGGTTGTAGTGAATAATGGATATAAGAAATTAAATCCAGTGCATACTTTTTTACCACTAGGGGCGAGATAACATTTGATTTCTTTGTTAAATCCTTAAGATAACAATCAATCAGTTCTAAAGGTTCTTCCTCTGCATTCATTAGTTGTTTAACAATATTCCCCTTAAATTCCTGCTGCCGTTTTAACTCCTCCTGATGATCAATTATTTCTTTATCTGAGATCAGCACATTTGGTTCTGAATATATCTGCAGAAGGCTATGTTCCCTAGCAATCGCAAAACTTTCTTCTAGCTTATCAATCTCATAAACCGGCTTGCCCATAGCCAAATAGAATAAGCCTGCCTCTTTTTGCTCATTACAGAGTTTATCAAGAAGACTTTGGTTTTGCTTTACCAACTCTTCTTCACTTACACCTCCAAAAATAACCACGATCTCTTGATCAGGACTACAGAAAGATATTGCCGAGTATTGCTCTGCAATAAAGTGTCTAACGTACTTAACCACTTCAGACTTCTGATAATGTTCAAGATTTAAGATTGAAACATTATATGACGGTTGGTTTAATTCGATATTGTATAATGCCAATTTTTCAAGAAAATCATGCTGATCTATTTCCCCTGTCAGAAAGCGCCATAATGTATTATCCAATAATGTAGTCGTTCCCTCTGGCCGACTTCCTGCCAGATTAGCCCTAAGTTTTCGTCCTACGGCTTGAATCGTTGTCAACAATTCCTCTTCATCGACAGGTTTCACCAAATAGTTTTCAACCCCTAGTAACAACCCTCGTTTAATAAACTCAAACTCTTGATAACCTGTTAGGACAATATTTTTAACCTCTGGCCGTACACTCTTAACCTCTTGAATTAAGTCCAAGCCGGACATTTCCCCCATTAAAATATCTGTAATCAGAATGTCGATGGGATGCTGTTTAATATAGGAGAGCGCCTCTTCTCCGCTTTCTGCTGTATGAACAATTTCAAAACCGTAATCCTCCCAGTCCAAGATCGCTGATAATCCTTTTGTGATGATGGGTTCATCATCAGCCAATAGAACCTTAAACATAAGAAATCCCCTCCACTGGAATAGACAAAGTGACCATTGTTCCCGTGTTTTTGCTACTCTTTATGGTAATACCATACTTGTTCCCATATCTCAGTTTCAAACGTTGATGTATATTTCTCAACCCAATAGATTGCATTTCATCACCATCTTCACGATTAATATGTTGTACAATATTGTTCAATTCTTCTTCAGACATGCCCTTGCCATTATCTTCTACACATATTTCAATTTTTTCTCCCAGATTAGAAGCTCGTATAATTAATTCATTATTGGACCGATCTTTTCTAAAACCATGAACAAAATAATTTTCAATAATCGGCTGTAGGGTTAATTTTGAAACAAATGTATGTTTCACCTCATCTGGAATATCAAAATGGACATGCAGTTTATCCGGATGTTTAAACTGCATTAATGTTAAATATTGTTGGACATATTCAATTTCGGTATAGAGCGGTACGATGTCTTTTGATTCCAGTGAGTAGCGGAACAATTTAGATAAATGGAAGATCATCTTACCGGATGTTTTGGAACCCTCCAAGACAGATACCATTCGGATTGCTTCAAGCGTATTGAATAAAAAATGGGGATTAATTTGTGCTTGAAGCGCTTTTAATTCCGCCTGCTGTTGTTTCATATTGAGCAGATAAAATTGTTCAATGTAATTATTTAGTTCATTTAACATCGAATTGATATTGAACGAAATCTTAGATAACTCATCTTCATGTTTCGTTTCGGGGATCCTTGCGTTCAGGTCCCCTTTTTCTACTCGGCGGATGGTTGACACAATTCTATTAATTCGCCGAGAATAATTTTGCATAAATGAATAACTGATTAAAATAGCCGCCAAAATTAGAAAGATGATGACAACCCACATTGTTCCCCTGATAATTGATAGCTTTTGCCACCCTTTATCGGGAATGACACTTACAAACGTATAATCACCTTTGTTCGCAATGGTATTAATGTAATATTCTTCGGATTTATACTCTATCTTTGTTTCATTTGTTTCTTGCTTGACTTGATGGACGAGAGGGAGAGGAACTCCTTTATTATGGGAATAAACGATTTGGCCATTGGCATCAATTAGAAAGAAAGAAGCCGGTGCCCCTTCATCCTTTTTGACCATCCTATCTAAATGCTCAGTAGAGTAATAGACGGAAATCTCACCTATTTTTTCGAGCGTGACCGGGTTATTAATGACAGCCTTTTTCGTAATTGTATCTTTTAACTTCTGCCCTTTTGGCAAAGCATCTCCGCTTAGGTTATAGTATCCCCCCGGGAGTACATCATTTAAATTTGGTTCCGAGTTATCAATACTTTTGTTCCACCTCAGATAATTATTAATGAGCAAATATTCAATTTCAGGGCTATCTTCTGAACGTAAGCTAATGGCGTTAATATCATTATCCTGACTAAAATAGCCATTAAAATACGTATCTAAATTGGTAGGAAAATACGTATGGTCCTCCGTAAATTTATCAAGGCGGTATTCCAAATATTTCCCATATCCGTTATGAAGGGCAAAGGAAATATCATCAATCAGCTCCCCTTGAATATAAAGATCTCGCATTGCCCTATCAATATCTGAATCTTTGGCGGAAAAGTAATCCTCAACCCTTTCTATCGTTCTTGTACTGACATTGACTTCCTTTTGTATAATGATTTCTGAATAATAGTTTGTGATTGTCACAATCAAGATGATGACAGTAACAATAATCGTAATGGAAGAGGTTAAAAAAAGTTTATTAAATATTCTTTGGTGAAAACGGCTGTTGTGTTTCGAATTCATTTCCAATCCCTCAATTATGTGTAGTTTTTCAGTTCAAGTTTATCACAGTGGAAAGAATCGAAGACATGATCTTTCTATGCAGCTTCAGGTAAATACATCCCTGGATAAGAATAGCGCTCGCGCTCTTACCTGGTCAGGAACATTTGGCCAGAAGCGCTTAAATAGGGATAAAGGACTCAAAAAGAGTAATTGACAATCTAATATTTACTTTTCATAAGGAGGAAAGCGAAAGACACTAGCCGTTATGGCACTGGAGCTAGGCAAACTTTATGTTCAAAATCTCATGTTTTTTTATTGTATGAAATAAAATCAAGCTGGAATATTCCACCCAGCTTGATTTGTTTTTAGTTATTTTTGCGAGCTTTTCCACTCATCAAATTGCTTTTGTATTTCTTCTAACACTTTATCAAGTCCGGCTTCTTTTAATTTCTTATTGAATTTTGGTAAATATTCTTCTGGGTCAACAGATCCTGTTGCCAAGGCAGGATAGAATTCCTTCGAAATATTTGTAATGGATGCAAGTTCTGAACGAACGGGATCACTATTAAAATTGAAACCTAGTGATGGCGCCTTAACGGCAGAATCATTAAACTCTTGGAACTTTTCCCATTTATCTTCAGGGTCATCTTTGTAAAGGTCTAGGATAAAGTGGTTTCCTAGTGAATAAGATGGCATGTTATAGCTTTCAATGCGTGCAGGCAGATCTTCAATTGTGCCATTCTCATTCTTCTTGTAATGTACGCCTTCAATTCCCTTATCTACTAAGTTACGAAGATAAGGATCCGTATTAAGTAAATTTAAGAATTCCATCGTTTTTTCAGGGTTTTTAGATGTTACTGAAATTGCCTGAATTGAACCAGATACGGAATCGTTTACAGTTGTTGGCTGCTCCGCAGGTACAGAAACTACCTCGTACTTCGCTGAACGAGACCATAGTAAATCTGCATATGGTTGGAAACCACCCATGCGGACAAACCAGTTTTCTACATCCATCGGCCAGCTGTCTTTACTTGTTGCAGCATCCTCTTTTAGGTAGCCAGCTTTATAATAGCTGTGCATTGTTTTAAGCGTTTGCATAGCTTCGTCTGTTTCAAATGGATTTATAACATGATCTGTATCACCCTCGAATGGGAAGGCAAATGGCATTTCAGCGTTAAAGACATAATCATAGCGTAAAAATGCATCAAATGTTGCGATTGGTGTGATGCTAGGTTCATTCTCTTTAATAACCTTTAACATTGGCTCTAGATCTTCTAGAGTTTTCACATTTGAAATATCAAAGTTGTATTTGTCAACAAGTCGTTTGTTAAATGTATAAACCGATTGTCTAGCAGCTTCTTTATTTGCAGGAATACCATAAGTCTTACCATCAACTTTAATTCCTTCTAAAAGGGCTGGGTTAATGGCTTGCTTTAATTCCTTGCCTTCCTCTTCTAACAATTCATCAATGGCTAGGAAAGCACCTTTTTGTGCGTTTTGAACATAGTCAGTACCATTCGTAAAGATAATATCAAATTGTTCCCCAGAGTTAATCATGACTTGAGATTTTTGTGCCCAATCTCCCCAATCTATTTGGGTCATGTCAACTGTGGCATTAATTTTTTCTTTTAGATACTTATTTACTTCTTCAAATACTTTATCAGTATCTTTTTGTGGTGTTCCAATGGTATACCATTTAATTTCATATGGCTTTCCATTTCCATCACCTTTTTCCGTTGTTGAACTATCTTCATTACCGCTACAAGCAGTAAGAATAGTTCCAATAGACAGAACTAATGCAATCAAAATCCATAACTTCTTTTTCATTACAGCTCTCCCCTTTTCTTTTTTTATTCTTTAACGCCGCCAATAGTCAGTCCACTAATAAAATACTTTTGAAAGAATGGATACGAAATCGCTATCGGTAAAGTGGCGATAACAACCATTGCCATTTTTGCTGATTCTTCTGGGATGGTATCAAATAAGCTTTGTTGCATGATAGCCACATCCAAATTCTGCCTCATAAATTCAAGATTTGCCTCAATTTTCATTAATAAGGATTGGAGTGGTACTAGATTTGGGTCATCAATGTAAAGTAAAGCTGTAAACCAATCATTCCAATAACCCAATGTGCTAAACAATGCAATTGTTGCAATCCCTGGTAATGAAAGAGGGAAAATGATTTGGAAAAAAATCCTCCATTCACTTGCTCCATCTATTCTCGCTGATTCCAAAATCGATTCAGAAACTGATTTCAGGAAAAATGTTCTCATGATGATGATATAAAAGGCATTCATAGTAAGCGGTAAGATCAACGCCCAAATAGTATCTTTTAAACCCAGGAATTGGGTTACTACTATATAAGTAGGAACCAACCCACCACTGAAAAGCATGGTAAAGAATGCAAGGAATGTAAAAAACTTGCGATATTTGAATTGTGGTCTTGAAATCGCATAAGCATAAAAGGTGATCATTAAAACGCTGATAATTGTTCCAACAATTGTAATGAAAATCGTAACACCGTAAGAGCGGAATAACTGCTCTTTCATACTCCATAGATAGTGGTATGCATCGAGGCTCCATTCCTTAGGGATTAATTGAAACCCATTTCTAACTATACTCTCCTCACTAGTAAAGGAAATAATAATGACATAGATAAATGGAAAAATGCACGTGAAAGCTAAAATCCCTAGCAGTACACTAATTATCGCATTAACGACTGGATGCATATGCTGAGGATCACGATGTTTTTTCCTTACAACCTTTGTCCCACCCCCCTTCATTTCTCCTAGTGAACTTGAAATAACGACCGGTGATTCATTTCGTTCTAGTTTTGCCATATCGTTAGCCGCCGGGCGACTTCCTCCCTTCACGATGGATTAAAATTAAAATAATGCACTTTCCTCATCAACTTTTCTTACAATATAGTTAGTGATGATAACAAGGATAAATCCAACTGCCGACTGATAAAGACCTGCAGCCGTACTCATTCCAATATCCCCAAGATTCATAAGACCTCGGTAAACGTAAGTATCAATTACGTTTGTAACTGAATACAACGCTCCGGAGTCTCTTGGAACTTGATAAAATAATCCGAAATCCGAGTTAAAGATTCTACCGATATTCATGATTGTTAAGATAATCATTAACGGTTTAAGCATAGGTAAGGTAACATGTTTAATCTGTTTCCATTTTGAAGCACCATCAATCATAGCTGCCTCATAATATGTTCGATCAATTCCAACAATAGATGCTAAATAAACAATACTACCATAGCCAACACCTTTCCACAGACTCATAAACACGATAATAAATGGCCAATATTTTGACTCGTTATACCATGAAATGGAGTCAATGTTGAACCAGCCGAGAAATTGATTTAGTAAACCATGCTCAGTGCTTAAAAAAGTGAATACAAAGTAGCTTCCGATAACCCATGAAATAAAGTGTGGAAATAAGATAGAAGTCTGATAGACCTTTGAAAGTCTTTTGTTAATCAATTCACTGAGTAGGATAGCTGTTGCTACTGCCGCTATTAGCCCCACAACAATAAAAATAAGATTGTAGATCAAAGTATTTCTAGTAATAATCCATGCATCGTTTGTACTAAATAAATATTTAAAGTTATCCCAGCCTACCCATTCGCTATTTATAACGCTTGCAAAGAAACCATCGGGATCAATCCGAAACTTTTTAAAGGCCAACACTTGGCCGAACATTGGCAAATAAGAGAATAGTAGCAACCAGATTGTTCCTGGCAGAATCATTAGAAGCCATACTCTATTTTTATAGATATCTTTCAATATACCTTTCATAATTTCTTCCTCCTTTCAGCCCATGTAAGCACTTCCATAGTTATATTTTATAGGGAAAGAGGGACTATTAATAGTTGACTAATTTGGGATTAAGTGCAAAAATCTTAGAAATCGACAAAATCTATGTTCATTCATTTGTAAACGCTTTATGATTTAGTCGAATATTTCATCATTTTTTGTAGAGAAAGGAGTGGATTGATGATGAAAGTGACCGTCTGGAATGAAAATCGGCACGAACAAGGCAATCCAATTGTAAGCGATTTATACCCAACCGGTATTCACGGAACGATTTCAGATTTTCTTCAGTTGGAGGGCTTTGAGGTACGAACTGCCACTTTAGATGAAAGTGAGCACGGTTTAACAGATGAGGTCCTCAACAATACCGATGTTTTAATTTGGTGGGGACATCTTGCTCACGGTGAGGTTAAAGACGAGATTGTAGAGAAAGTCAAACAGCGTGTTCTTAATGGAATGGGGCTGATTGTTCTTCACTCAGGCCACTTTTCTAAAATATTTAAAGTACTAATGGGAACAAGCTGTGATCTAAAGTGGCGTGAAGTTGGTGAAAAGGAGCGCTTATGGACCATAAACCCTAGCCATCCAATTACAGTAGAAATTCCTGAATATATCGAATTGGAAAATGAAGAAATGTACGGAGAGCATTTTGATATACCTAAGCCTGACGAGATAATCTTTATCAGTTGGTTTGAAGGTGGTGAAGTATTCCGCAGCGGCTGTACATATACACGAGGTAATGGGAAAGTATTTTACTTTATGCCTGGACACGAAACTTATCCGACCTATCATAACAAACAAATTCAACAAGTAATCATTAATGCGGTGAAATGGGCCGAGCCTATCAAAAAAAAGCATTCCGTTTACGGGAATGTGCCCGCTCTCGAGGATTTAACACAAAGTAAAGAATGATGAAAAAGTTATCGGTAGGTATCATTAAATACCAAGTTTTCTTGTAAAAAAATTGACCGACTGAAATCATTCAGCCGGTCAATTTTTTGACTAACGAATTCTAAAGGTCTTAATTTCATAAGGTTTGATTTCAAACTCAATAGGTGATACTAATTTATTTCCAATTGGCTCTTCCATCAAATTGGTCTCAACCCATGAGGTGAACTCTTTCTGAATGTTCATGCTCACCTTACCTCTACGTCCTTCATATTCATGTAATCGTACAATCACTCCGTTACCATCGTAAGCTGGCTTTATAGAGTCAATCCAAACATGCTCATTATCTATTTCAATAAATGATTCTTCCTTCATCCATTTGCCTTCTACAGCGATAACTGGATCATTTAAATCCCATGCCTTTTCCACTGTCTTCGCCGTTCTCCAGTCCCCGAAATGTGGATAAAGGGAATATACAAAGGAATGATGTCCTTGGTCAGCATTCGGATCAGGATGAATGGCAGATTTTAATAGCGTTAATCGCATGATATTATCCTTAATGTCGTACCCATATTTAGAGTCGTTCAGTAAACTTACCCCGTAATCTGGTTCTGACATGTCGGCCCACTGATGTCCAACTGATTCAAACTTCGCCATTTCCCAACTTGTATTCCAATGATTCGGACGTTTTACATTACCATATTGAATATCATAGGTTGCCTCTGTTGCACGAATATCAACCGGGAAAGAAACTTTGAGTAATTTTCGTTTTTCATACCAATCCACATCGGTTTCAAAATCAATACGGCGGTCATTTTTATAGAAAACTACGCGCTGGGAAAATTCAGAATGATGGTATTTCCATGTAACTAGAATACTAAAGCTAAGTTCGCCATTTTCGGCCACTTCGAACGTAGCAACATCATGAATTTCCTCCATCTTTTCTTGATAAAAGATATCAATATCCCACGCATCATGGGCAAGAGGTTTATCTTCAAAAATTTGCAGTACGTTTCCAACTTGGCCTTCAGCTAAAACATGACGCCCTGCTTCCTTATCATAAAGCTTAGTAATCTGACCAAACTCATTCCACTCAACAAGATAATATGGTGTTTCTAATTTTCTATCATGGTAAGTAAAGGAAGTTACCATTTCCTGATTAGCCTCAATCGGTTCAAAATACAATGTTTTCGCACCAAAGGACGGAAGGCTATCTACCTCAACAAGCCAGCCATTCGCTTGTTTTTGATGATTTAACACTTGACCACTTTCATCCTTCCAATTACCTGCTGAAAAATCATTAAACATAGTGATAAATACATTTTTTCTACCCTTATGATGTGTTGAATTTATAACAGCGACAGAACGGTCAGCTTGCTCAATTCCGGTTTGAACAATTTGTGTCTCCACTTGATTGACGATTTGAAGTGCCTCTTTGTATTCTTCTTTAGCATCTTCATATACTTCATGAATAGATGAACCAGGAATAATATCATGAAATTGGTTCCTTAGAATGATTTTCCATCCTTCTTTCAGCTCATTTTCCCCAATCCATGCACCGTCTTGGGACAGCCAAGAAGATAAGAATTCCGCTCTTCTATATAATAACTCTAGCATTCGGTTCATTTTTTTCATAAATGCCTGGCTCGTATAGGTACCACGATGGTATTCCAGATACAACTCACCATCCCATTTATGAATATAGCCTGTAGATTCCTTAACATTTTCATGTAGTTTTTTGAAGAAGTCCCCTGCTGTGGAAGTTTTCACATTCGGCATTCCTGGCAGTTGATCAAACCTACGTCTCATTTCTAGCATATGGCGATTTACACCACCGCCACCGTCCCCATATCCATAGGATAGTAGTAAGTCCTTGGATAAATCCTTATCGCGATAGCCATTCCAAGCACCTTTTACTGTTTTGGCAGTAATAAAGCCATTATACGTATAGAACCAAGAATCTGGAGAGTTCCATGGCTCAGGTGTAGTAATAAAATGCGTTAAAATCTCCGATCCGTCGATTCCCTTCCAATAGAAGGTATCATGTGGCATACGGTTATATTGGTTCCAGCTAATCTTTGTTGTCATCATGGTTTTAATACCTGACTTTTTCAAGATCTGTGGCAGTGCCCAGCTGTAACCAAAAACATCCGGCAGCCATAAATATTCACAGTCGATGCCAAACTCTTCTTTAAAGAAGTTTTTCCCGTGTAGGATTTGCCTAACAAGCGATTCACCACTTGGGATATTGCAATCAGCTTCCAGCCACATTGCACCACCAGCTTCCCACTGGCCTTCTGCAATTCTTGCCTTCATTTGTTCATAAATCTCAGGATAATCTGTTTTAATATAATCATAGAGCTGAGGCTGGGTTTGCAAAAATAGATATTCTGGAAATTGCTTCATTAAGTGCAGAACCGTCGAGAATGAACGGGCCGACTTCTCCCTCGTATTTCTTAGCCTCCACAGCCAAGCAACATCAATATGCGTATGACCGACGGTATGAATCGTAATATCAGATACTTTTTCGAAAGATTGAAGTGCCTCTGTTAATCCAGCTTCTGCTTCATAACAAGATTCATAGAATTCCGCGCTTCCAGGTTCAGTCCAATTAATACCCATCAAAGCATCCTGCATCATTTTTTTCAAAATCGAATAGGAGGAATTAGCCTCTTTCGTTTCTTTTAACACTTCAAATGCAGCTAAAAGTGTATAATATAAATTATCTACTTGTTTATCAAGCCAACCAATTTTAGCCATTTGTAGTTTAAACTCATTTTCTGTTGGAACCCCTCCCCCTTCGAGTCCTGACCAGAGCCGGAAGTCCAAACGCATTGGTTCATGTGAAGTCTTTTCATCAAAAAGAACCTCTTCATGATTAGAGTCAACACCTTGATATGGCTTGCCGTTTACAAATAGTAACGATTCAAACCCGGAGTTATTACCCCCACCTGTCTTACCGAATGAGAAAAGTCCAACAATTTGTTGACCATTTTTTGAAATGTGGCTATCTACATACGCATGTAACCATAGATAGCGATCGCGTCCCTTCCAATAGTCACCAATTTGCATACTATTTGTTGCATTGTATTCGGACGGCGGGTAGGCACCAATCTCACCATCATCTTCATGAGTGTAAAATTTGTCTATGCCAACACATTCACGATAACGGTAACCTTCTAATTCTCTAATACGCTCTTCAAATTTTCTTTCGGTTAAAAACATGTTTACACCCCTCTATAATGAAAAATTACCTGCTGTTACAATTCGGTGATACACATTTCCGCCTACTAGCCCATCGACTATTTCCCATGGTCCGTCATGGCGTAGACGTTTCTCCTCTAACTCTTCGAGACTACTAATTCTTCCTTCAAGCCACTCATTGATTCGGTATTTGACTGAATCAATCCGTGTAATGACACCACCATAACGAATATCAATAACTTCCCATCCAAATGGTTTGTATGCTGCAAACCAAATTTTTCGATGCTTTTGACGTAATTGATCAACATGGGTTTGAATCCAATCCAGCTTAATAAGGATTGATTTCATTTGCTCGTGATCTTTTAGATCATAAGCCCCCTTTAGCTTAATGCCAATTTCCGCTTTCACGCTCAATACCCTAGCTAATTGCTCATAAAAGTCAAAAAGAGTTTCCCACTTTGGATTGTTTTGTTTCGCTTTTTCAATCTTATGGACTAACTCTTCATAATGCTCACCTAAGGACAGACTGCGAATATTCTCGTCGTATAGCCCAATTAAGATATCTTGATACAGCAATACCTTAGAAGTCATTGACGTATTCATGTTATCCTTCATGACACCAGGGGTTTCATCCAGTTTTTTCAGAACCATGAAGTCTTCAAATTGTCCCTCGCCGCAAAAGGCATACCGTTCAGCCGTTTGTTCTAATGTAACTTCCTTGTGATAGGTATGCTCTGCAAACAATTGCAAGACTGGTAATGATGTTGAAAAAGGCGTTTCTGCACCGTTATCACCCCATAGTGTTACAAATACTTCTTTGATCCCTTCTTTTTTGCATGCTGCCATAGCAGCTTCTGTAGTAGCGATTGCTTTACCATAGTTCGGTACTATTCCATTCCATGTCCAAGCACCACCAGCAAAAATAGGAGTTTGGCCTAGTAACTTATGATTTTGAAAGTCCTTTTCATATACATCTTGCTCATTGCGATAATAATTCCAATAAACAAGTTCAACCTCAGGAATAGAATCAAGAATATCCTTTCGAATTTGACCAAACTCATCCTGATATTTGCTGTCTTTGGAAAACAAAGGGAAATACATATCGCTCCAAATCATTGGTTTGAATCCATATTTTTCAGTAATAGAAACTACCTTTTGGAGGTGTCGGTTCATGATATCGATATGATTCTCATAGCCGTGTTTTTCTAAATACTTACCTAAGCCAAGCTGAAAGGTCTCATCCATACCAATATGAATACGCTTAGTCTTGAAAGATTCTGAAGCAGCTCTAATACAATTCTCTAAGAATTCATAAGTCTCAGGCTGATCAACTAAAAGAATATCGTCTGTATCTCTAAATCCAGAAGCATAATTCCACTTAAGCGCTTCCCGTAGATGCCCCAGTGTTTGAATACATGGAATCATCTCGATACCTAATTTACCTGCATATTCATCACATGATTTTAATTCCTCAGCGCTATATCGACCCCGCATATACCCAAAGTATGGATGTTCCTCTACCTCATACGTATCCTCCGTATAAAGCATTAATGTATCTAAGCCTATGACAGCCATTCTTCTGAGTAGCCTTTTTACATCGGCTACCGTAGGCACGGCATTTCTAGAGGCATCTAGCATAACACCGCTCATTTCAAACTGCGGATCCTCTGCTATTTCAAATACGTTGTTTTTGCCATAATGTTCAAGCCATAATCCTAATGCACGAAAAAAGTGAACCGGCTTATCAAAAGTAATTTCTCCTTGGCCTTCATTATTCGCAACCCTTAACATACCTTTCTGATTCTTTACTTGAATTGGGTAGCCCTCTGAAGAAAGTTCAACATCTAAATATTTTGCTATAAGTTCAATTCCATCTATAACGGAAAAAAGGTCTCCCTTTAAATTCAGTTCCATATCAAATCCCCCTGTTTTACCAAATCCAGAATAGTTATTGCTGCAGTGCCCGTTTTTCTAAAGAAATAAATCGATAGAGGCTGACTCTCATCATCAAGTAAGCAGGTGCTACTACGGAAACAAACGGTATTAGACCGAGATATAGATTAATAGTGTAGCCTATGAATATTAAACCGGTCACAATCAATATGGTGTATGGTAAACCGGTCAATGTCAGCAGAAACGACTGTTTAATATATCCCTTTGTTGATAGTTCATAATGAACGTAGGTTGCAAAGAAGTATCCAACTGCTATTAATAACACAAATACTAATACATATAAGATAACTAAAAGGAAACTAGCAAACACACCTGACATGAATTGTTCTGCAATACGGATGTCAATAAAAAGGAACAGGCCGATACTATAAAATACAAGGCCGATTCCATTACTTCTCTTCCATTCTTTAAAATAAACTTGTTTAAACGTTTTCAATACAGGAAAATCTGTATCCTTTTTCATCCATTTCCGAACAATGGTAAACAGAGCAACTGATGCTGGAAAAAAACCAAAAACTCCTAATCCCAGAATGGTAAAAGCAAACCAACACAGATTGGCCAGGATAACTCTCCATATCCATTCACAAACAACAATCATCCATGGAGTTTTTTCCATTACGTCATCCCTCTTTCTAGCTACTAACCCGATTTCTAGGCTTTGTTGCTGTTGTTTTTGATTAATTGCTGATGAAGTGGACTTCCTTTAACGGCTTTTCCAGTTAAACTTAATACGAATTCACTGAACATCGTGTTTGCCCAGGCAAACCAATCTCTCGTAAACTCTTCTGGGCAATCGGCGTTAAAGCCTTCGTGCATATAATTAGTTCCACCGTCTGTATTCTTAAAATAAGTCAAAATTTGCTGTTTTTCCTCTTCGCTAGTTGTGGTCATTCCTTGAATTGCTAGGGCAATATGCCAAATATAATGGTCAGGTGTATGTGGACTTCCAATTCCGTTTGCATATTTTCCTTCATAATAATAGGGATTATCCCTACTTAACAGAAATTGACGTGTATTTAAATAGGTCGTGTCATTGTATGGAAGATACCCTAAATAAGGAGCAGACAATAGGCTTGGAACGTTCGCATCGTCCATTAGGTTACAACGACCTTCTCCATCTGTTTCATAAACATACATCTCTCCGTGAACTGGGTGATCAAGCTTCGCATATCCCTCTATCCCTTTTTGAATTTCATCACGAAGCTCCACGCATTCTTCTTTTAATACATCATTATTTAGGACTTCATCGCAGATTTCAGCAGCATATCCCAAAACAACAACAGCAAACATATTGGCTGGTACAAGGTATCCGTATGTGCATGCATCATCACTTGGACGGAAAGCACTCCATGTCATTCCTGTTGTGACAACACGTCCACCTTTTCCATCACGAGTTAACGTATCAGATTGGCGGACATCTTCACGCTCAAACTGATAAGGAGAAAGATTTTCATGATCCTGCTCAGTCTTCCATACATGAATAATCGTTTCAATCACCTGTTGGAATGTTTCCTTGATAAAAGTTGTCCGACCTGTTGACTTCCAAAATAGGTAGGCAAGCTGGACTGGATAACACAATGAATCAACTTCATATTTCCGCTCCCAAATATGTGGTGTCATATCTGTCAAATCTGATTGGTGTCCTTTTCCATTTGCACTTTCGTTAAAGGCATTCGCATACGGATCATGCAAGATAAATGCAAACTGTTGGCGAATTACCCCTTCAAGTAAATCTGCCATTTCTTCATCCTCTTCGGCAGCTAGAAGATAAGGGCGAACCTGGGCAGCAGAATCACGTAGCCACATCGCCGGAATATCTCCGGTAATTACAAACGTTTTTCCATCTTCCTTTTTTTTCAGTGTAGTCGTATACGTATTAATAAAACATTGCTCAAACATATGCTGTAACTTTTCATCACCAGGAAAGAATTCTTTTACATGGTTAATTAACTTTTGCATTGAATTGGGAATTACTAAAGTCATTGTTCTTACTCCTATCTTTTTTTAATGAAACCAAGTGAAATAATTTCATATTTTCCTACGTTATAAACATCCTCTTTTTGATTTGTTTTTTCCTCTAGAATTGTACTTTTATAAGATTCATAATCCCCTATAGTGACCTTCAAGCTATCCTTTGCTTCAGAAGGGTTATACCAGCGGATTATGACATCACCATGATCTTCAGCCACTTTCATTGATGACCATACAAGACCGTTAGATTTTGTGTTTACAAATTTATGTGTGTTCTGCAATCTCCCTTCATGAATAGTTGTCTGAACAATCACAAGTGGTACTTTATATTGGTAAGCATCTACATATGCTTGTGAATGAATGACATCTTTTTCATGCGGTAGTACCTGCCACTCTGCTGTTTGCATACCAAGGCATTGTGCTTCAGGTGTCGGGAAGTAGCCCCAGTCCCCAAGTTCCGCTACTGAACGAAGTACGGTTACAGCAATTGTGCCGGTCTCTTGTAGGATCTCGTATTCTTGCAGACCATCTGTTGCAATCGTTAAGCCCATTTTGTCATCTGCTAAACTACTGAATCGCTGCTGATGGTGACAAAAGCTTGGATTTTCCCATTCTTTCTCCGGTGTATTCGGGCGCGTTGCAATTTCAAAAATGCTGTCGACCATATGTGTTTCTGTTTTTAGTCCTGTAGGGAAAAGGACACGTAAGCGGTGATCAGTTGCTTGATTATCAATCATAAGCTTAAAGGATGGACCCTTCATTCCTTTTTCAAGTGTGACAACAGTTCGAAGTGTTAAACTTGTCATTTCAGCTGATCTGCCTGCTTTTCTTTCTTTATGCCAAATCAACTTATGTCTTTCACTAGCTAAGTAATCATCAGCAGAAACCGGAATCGATAATGTGTGCGTAAATTCAAGGACTGTTCTTAGATTATCTTTTTCAATCAGGTTAAATACTGCTGGAACTCCTTTTGTTGTGATAGGAGCATGATTCTCAGCCTCTTTATACATGTATTCGTTGCCTACATCCCCAGTATCTTCATAGATTCCTAGTCGGTAAAATCTTTCTCCCGTTTTCTTATGTGTTAAGTCATAGGTGCCGTCTTCATGGAAATGCATATGAACATATTCATTTTCCATTTTGAATACGGTGTTATGCATCTCACCGGTATTCTTCGTTTCTTCGTCATGTTTCTGCTCTTGGGTTTCAGTTGGCACAATGTAGAATGTTTTATATCCAAAGGAAGGTATTCCCTCTGCAAAGAATGATAGCTCTGCACGTTTAGCAAAGAACGGCTGACGGAAACGATCATTTGGTAAGTCATAGTCAAATTCGATATTTAAGTTTCCTAACATTAACTCAACATCATTGCCTTCATCATCCAATAATTTATATCCTGGTGTTTCCTTTTTCTGCAAATAGTCCGGTATTTCTTCAAAATGCATTTGTGAGAAATACACTTTTTCAAGATCAACTACTTTTGTAACAACTTCATTCTTTTCCCAGCCAGTTGTATTCATGACAACAAGTGGTATTCCTCCCGCAGGCGCCTGTGATGTATCAATAGATTCAGCTAGTTCTCCTGCTTTTTCCTTAACAAATACATCCCCCATTTGGGAAACCGTCTCAAAACGGGTGACCATTTCACGGTGAACCTCATCGACACTACAACCGCAAATGCTGTCATGCGGATGGTTTTTCATAAGTGATTTCCACATAAAACGAATATATTCCCGTGGATAGGTTCCACCCGCTAAATACTGCATAGTAGCCAAAGGTTCGGCGATTTTTTCCAACAGGGTCTGACAAAGGTTATTCCACTGTTTTAGATAAATTCGACTTGATGCAGTGTTGACAAGAGTCGACCATCCATCCGTTCTCTGATTGCGTAGTTCCCCTTTAATGACCTGTAGCTGGTCGGGAAGTGATGCTTTTAATTCCTCTGTATATTCTTCAAAACTAGAATGTTTAAATTGATAGTCTGGATAAAGGGTCGTTGCAGTTTCAATTGCCTCTGGTATTGTTTTTTGAAGTGGCTGATGGTCACAGCCGTTCATAAATAACAATTGATTCGTTGAGGCGTATTTCTCAGCATCTTGAAGCTTTTGATCCCAAAATGCCTTTGCTTCTTCCTCATCCACCGGTATTTCATTTCCATTTGAATACCAATTCGCAAATAATATTCCTAAAACACTAGATCCGTCTGGGGATTCCCAAAGCATCTCTGAATAAGGAGATTCAAAGTTTAGTGTGTCAGATACAGTATTATTAAATCCAGTTGGTTTAACTCCCCTACCAAACGCAGCTGTATCAATCCCCGCTTGTTTTAACAGCTGCGGCGCCTGACCGTATATACCAAATGTATCAGGGAAATAACCAATTTTTGCGGCAGGACCATAGATTTTCGTGTCGTTCAAGCCAATTTGAAGATTCCTTACGTTCGCCTCAGAGCTCGTTAAAAATGCATCCTGCAGTACATACCAAGGACCAATATGCAGTTTTTTCTCTTTAATCATTTGTTTCACAATGTCACGATTCTCTGGGTGTATAGCAAAATAATCCTCCAAAAGAACAGTTTGTCCATCAAGATGGAACGATTGAAAATCATTTCCGTCCTTTTTGAACTGTTCAATTAGATTGTTCATTAATTGAATATAGTAATAGCGGTGTTTTTCAAAAGGTAAATACCATTCCCTGTCCCAATGGGAGTGAGAAATAATATGTGCTGTTTTATTCATAGACTTTTCCTTACCCACTTTCTTTTATATCAGCGATAGAAAACGCTATCATTATTTAAAAATAAAGTTTCACTTCATTTTAACAATAAAAAAACTGGCACTATGAAGCAATAGAATACCAGCAAATCATATATATAATTCACTAATTCTAAAGAAAATCCAAAAGAGGCATTCCCCTTTGCTTTATCACAATGAAGAATGGCCCCTTTCTTTTTTATCCGTTCTTTTTATTCCCGTTGTTGAAGTCCTTCTTTAACTCCTGAATTCGCTCCATCGCCATAACGAGGCGGTCATAATTTGTAACCTGTTTCCTTAATGTTGGATGAAGCTTGTTATAGGCAACCTTGCACTCATTTACGACCTTCTTGTCATCAAGTGTTAATTCATCAAGCTTTGGTAAATTGTTTATTTGACGTACAACTTCTGTTACCTTTTCATTCAAGTAAGCCACACTATACCTTAGACTCTCTCTTTCATCCTGTTGCTGAACAGTGTAATAGATTCTTCCTGCTTCAACGCCAAAATCTAACCCTTCAAGCGTCATCGTTCCATCTTGTTCTGCAATCATTTCTATCAAAACATCTTTTGCATCAAGGGATTTGTATAATCGAACTGTTTGTCCTTTCTTCACTCTTTCAATCGTTACCTTGTCTTTTGCACCCAAGTTATTTTCTGCATTTACAAAATGCATCATTATATTTTCCGTTCTTGGCAAAGCAGCACTTTCAAACATCTGCCATTCATAGATACGAATAGCACCCCAAGGGGATGTTCCGCTATTATAAACTTGCAGTTTGAATTCACTTGCTGTAATAGGCTCGTCTAATATAATATCAGTCACAGCTTTGGTATTATTTGTAATCCTTTTCGCTCCGACCCATTCCCCGTTTTCATCCTTGTAAAGCAACTCAAAATCAACAGTATTCATATTACTTGCTTCCCCACCATATTCGGCATGTTCAACACGCCAACGACGGATTGTTTTCTCTTCACCAATATCAATAGTCATGTAACCACTTTTCTTATTTGTTGCTGCCCATTTACTATTACCGATCGCTGTTCCGTCTAATACTTTGGAGGCAGGCTCTGCGGAGTTTTCAAATGAGACAGATGTCACCTTAGCATTAAGAGCCACATTAGGTGAGGTTGGATTATTCTCAATCTCCGTAGCATCAGTACCCATACCCCAATCAAAAGCAACAATTGTACCTTCTCCACGAACATAATCCTGATTGACTGGGACAACTTTTAAGGATGTAATGTTGTCACTAGATGCGTTTTTGGCAGTCCGGGTGATATTTGGTGTATAGAAGTAATTATTCGGTGTAACTCCTAAAAGTGTTTCCACCCCATCGGCATTTTCTTGGTAAACCTCATAATGCAATACGTTTTCTTTAGCGGACCAACTTAGACGGGCTTCCGCTTCAAACGCTGTCTTCGTTAGCTTTTCAAGAATTTTAACATTGTTAGGCTTGGAAATAGCCTCAGCTTTTCCATCAAATACGGATAATTGCCCTAAATGAAGTGAATAGTTCTCAAGCTTATTAGTGTTACTTACCTTAAGACTAAGCGCATAAGCTGTCTTCCCAGTATCCTCTCCTAAATCCACTACGGTTGTTTGCCAACCCTCCCCTGACTCTGGAAGCGAATAGTACTTCATCTTATCCTCTGAATAATCTTCACTATATGCCACACCAAGCTGAACATCAGCACCTAATTGATTTTGATAAACTAGGCGAATCTTAGTTGAATCTGTAATTGGAAGTTTTGTACTGTAAAGCATCGTGTCGTTGACAGAACCTGCATCAAGATCACCGCTGAATTTTAGTGAATTTCCACCGTTATATGCTTTATCAAAGTCATAAGTGACATTCAACTTACTTCCTTCACCACGAATCCACCAACGCCAGGTTGGCATTATATCCTGGATAGACCGGTTATTCCATTCTAGAATACTAGCTTTTTCCCCATCTACAAAATATTGTTTTCCATGACCGCTATTAAAGTTCGTAATAAACGGCATATTTTGAATGACAGATGAATCTGTCACAAATCGGGCCATACCCTTCCACTTGGAAGAATCATCTGCAAGTGTAGGATCACCCTGCGGTCCTGTCCAGAAATATTTTTCCTTCTCATGGAAGTCGGCAGGATTTTCCGCCAATCCCATTGTTGAGTTCGGTGTATATAAAGCTATAGATACCTTTGGCTGTTTATTTTCACCCAAAAGAGCATCCGTATTAACACTTGTGTTATAGGAGTTTTGTTGAACCTCAAAACCTGCATAAGCATCAAAAGGGTTACGATTATGACTATTCATCGTTTCAACTGTTGTGTTAATCTTACTGGTATTCCAGTTGTAGTTTAAAAAGAATTCATCGACTGCGTATACCCCATCATCTGCTGGTTTCACATACATGTCATTTTTGCTGTTGATGGAATCCTGATAGTTAATCTTTCCATCGTTGTCTTGAGCATCATACCAACTAATATGTAGTTTTGAATTTCGTTTGATATAATGCATCATTTCATTCATACGTACAGCCGTTTCCTTACTAACACCATAGGTTTCCTGATTAAAGAAATAACCATCAAATCCAAAGTATTCTGCCACCTCAATCATCTTGTCCGCAACCGGAAAACTTCCATCTGCAGCCTGTTTGGTGAATTTTTCTATTTCTTTGACCCCTTCTTCTGACTGGCCCCACGGGAAACCAAGTGTTGCATAGACAGGTACCCCATTGCGGTGAGCAGCATCAACAATATCCGGTGTTGGGATGGCGAAGATTCCCTCATTCGTTCCGGACCAGTAAATATAAGAATCAAGAAGTTGCCAGTTGTCAAAAGCGTATACGTTAAACTCATTACCTCCGACGGAACTCGCTTCATCGTGATTCCATGTTGTAATTGCTGCGGAGGTTATTCCTGCCTCTGGGTTAGCAAGAGGATTTACTTGCTCTCCTTTAAATCTTTCCTGATTTAAGGGGACACTTGCTCGGTTCAATTCCGCATCAGGATCCGTTTCAGGAGACCACTCCAAAAGTGTATCCACTCTGAATGCAGGTGCAAGAGGCTTCAGACTAAGCTTGTCCATATAATTCTCATTCACCGCATCTGTTCCATCCCCATTAACGTCAGCTTTTACGCCTGTGGCAGCAATCGAACTAAATAACATAAAAGCTACAGTTATAGTCAAAATACGACTGTAAAACCTACTTCTTCTCCTCATACTGATCCTCCTCTTTATTAAGTACAGTTTTTACATAGTTAGAAAACCAAATCAATTATAATAATCAGATAATTATAGTTAAAGTAGACTATACTTTTATTGATTTATAGGAAGCAAGGGATATCTCTTGCCTCCTTAGGAAACTACCGATTTAAGAATCCATGGACCTCAAATTCAAAAATTCTTGCAGCCTGGTCACTGCCTTGAGTTGGTTTGTCAGTCCACAATCGTACGTAACGAGCATTTGTTAATGATATACTGTGTTCTGAAACACCCGCTGTATTATCCGTTACCTTAATAACTTCTATCCAATGTTCACCGTCCGTGCTGGCCTCAATTCGAAATGCCTGTGTGTTGAATGCTTGTGGCTCCCCACCGGCCTGTGCATGACGCACGACGAACTTTGATAGCGCATATTGATTACCTAGATCAACCTTTAACCAATGTGGTGCTTCACCTAGGGCACACCACTTACTGTTGTCCGTTATTTTGCCATCAACTGCGTAGCTTGCAGCTTCCGTCGCTGCACACTGACCACTTGCGGTAGCAGTTTTGTTTAGAGCAACATTTTCAATATCCTTAGCTGCTTCGGAAATGGTTATCATCGCCTCTTTAGTCAGAACACTTTCTCCCTCGCTGTTCCTCGCAACCAAGGTAACGGGGTATACGCCCTCTTCAACATAGGTTACAACCGGATTTTCCTCGTGGCTGACGGAAGGTGTACCTCCTTCAAAATGCCACTCAACTTCTTCTGTAACTTCTGTTGAAGCATTGAAAAATTGGATATCCTCCCCTGGCCCTGCAATGGTTTTTTCCGCAGAAAAGTCTGCTTCTGGCTTTGGATATGGTGGCCATTCAAACGTAACCGTGTTTGGCTCACTTCGATTAAATTCCTTGTTTACGGTAACAATCTCTAAGGTTGTGCTATTTTCTTTTCCATTTCGTTTAAGATTAGAAAGAAAATACACATGGTTTGGCGTTGTGCCGACTAACTGCTTTTGATTGTTTGGTAATACTCGATAAATTTCGTAATGACTAATATCGGAATCAGACGGCTCCCAAGCAAGTGAGATATCAGAATAGATTCCCTTGTTAAAGCTGATCTCATTAATTTTGCTTTGTTCCGGGGAGTAAATATGTTGTTTGTCCTTTTTGTTATAAACTTTAATTTCTCCAATATTCGTTGTAAAGTATTCCACATTCTCGTTACCGTCAACTAAAAGTGAGATAGCTGCGATATTATGACCTTTGTGCTTTTTCAACTTTATCGTTTCAGTCATCCACTGATTATGACTTTGTTTTTTAATATCGAAAAATGTAAACTGGTCAGGATTGTCAACGAAGCTGACTCCTATTTTCATATTAGGTTTTTTCATATCTGTTTTGTAGGTTAGAGCGATTTCCGTATCTTTTTGAATCGGTAGATTGGTTTTATAAAGCTTAATATGAGTAGGATTGCTTTTATCAATAGCACCTGAAAGCTTTAATGAACTTCCCCCGTTATAAGCGATTTCCCAATCAAAACCAACATCAATTGCTTGTCCGCCCTCTTTTATCCAACGCCAGGTTGGCAGGATATCTTGTAGACTACGATTATTCCAGGATTGGTTACTTACCTTATTTCCATCAACTGCGAAAAACTTTCCGCTACCAGTATTAAAATGTGTGACAAAAGGTAATTCCTTAATGACTGTTTTGGCTGTGAAATAGTGAGCAATCCCTTTCCATGAGCCATTGTTAGCTGTGGTTGTAGGATTACTAGACTCACCAACCCAAAACTCATTTTCCTTTTGATAGAACTGTTCAATACTTTCGGATGTCTTAAAGGCCCAATCTGGGCGGTAAATTCCTAAAGATGTTAGTGGTGTTTTGCCTTCAGGAAAGATTCCCTGCCAAGGAACCTTTGTACTTGTTCCATTTGCTTCTACATCGATTCCAGTAAATAAATCATAAGGGCTTCTTCCTATTTCCTGTGCTTTATTAAAGGATGATTGTTGGTCCCGCCACCAAAAGTTCAAAAACATACTGTCGGATACCCGCTTCTTTCCGTCCTGTAAAAAGCTACTGTTTTTATCTGTCAATGCATTTTGCCAATCGATATTCCCGTCTTTTGTCATTGAATCATACCACATGATATGCATGTCTTCCTGCTTATGCTTCTGCAAATAAACAAGGAACTTTTGCATTTTTTGTGCCACTTCTACATCTTTGACATCTGTTTCCTGATTAATAAACCAACCATCAAATCCATAATAGTTCGCTACCTCTAATAGTTTATCTGCCGCTGGAAAAGAACCATCTTCCCGCTGGGTCAGCATTTGGTTCACCCATTCCTCCTTGCCACCGTAGACAATAGGTGGGAAGAAAACGTTTCCTAAAATAGGTACACCGTTTTTATGAGCAGCATCCGTTACATCTACACTTGGTGGAACAATAATTCCTTCCCCTGAAGAACCTGCCCAATACACCATAAGATCTACATATTGCCAATAACTAAATGTATTGGCAAAAAAGTCTTCTCCTCCCTGAGAAGGAACCCCGCTAGTGGTAGGGTTAAGGGCAGATAAAGCAACTAATTTTGCTTCTGACTGTGCATTTTCATTTACTTTATAAAGTACCTCCCGCTCTGCTAATGGAGTCTGGCTACGGTTATAAATAGCATCTTGATCCTTATCTGGTGCCCAGTCTAATAGTTGTTCCGGATACCAATAGGATGATTCCGGCTGTTTAGCAAAGGTTGCACTTGGTGCCAAAATCATAATACACAAGCAGAAAAAAATACCCATCCAGAAACACTGCTTTTTTTCAAACATATTCCATCTCTCCCTTTCCATTTCATTTTTCTATCTAACGAAGCTTAAAACATGCCCTCTGTTCTATGCCTCCCTACAAAGTTAATGAAAACACTTACAAAATAAAAGGTCCGTATTTACTATCTTCTATTAGCTGCTTTTTCTATTAAAATAGGGGTGATAACCTCCCCCATCAGTGATTTTTTATTTTATAGAAGCTTTTTCCATTATTTCTAAAATTACTCCATAAAAACACCCATCCCTTTTTTATATAGGTAAAAATACATGAGCATTAGTTACCATTACAAATTTCCTAATCATTGAAAGATAAAATGTATTAAATTTAGTAAAAATATAGATAACCAATTTTCAAGCCATATTAAAAGCCTTCCGATTCGCTCGGAAGGCATTCTAACTAATTCAATTTTTGGATATAAACAAAATGTTGATGATATCGGACAAAACTATAAATATATTAGACAAACCCAAATTATGATTTAATTAGTCTGAGTGTTTTAAGGTCTTTTACACTAGATGCACCAGCCAATGCGATGGAAACCTTTGTATCTTGAATAAAGTTGCCAAGCACCTTCTCTACACCTTTCTGTCCTGCAGCTGCAAGTCCATATACAAACGGTCTGCCAATAAAGACCGCATCCGCCCCTAACGCAAGTGCCTTAACAATATCAGAACCTCGTCGAATCCCACTATCAAATAAGACAGGAATTTCACCCTTTACCTCTTCCACTATAAGTGGCAATGCATCAATGGCTGAAATGACACCATCAAGCTGCCTACCTCCATGATTGGAAACAATAACTCCATCTACACCATTCTTAACCGCAAGTCTAGCATCATCCGAACTAAGAATCCCCTTTATTAAAATTGGCAATGAGGTCCGTTCCTTTAAATCAGCGACATGAGTCCAGTTAAGTGAAGGATGGTGAATATTATCTAAGATTCCTTGAATAATAGACTCTAAATCTTGACTATCTAAAGAGGATAAGAATACCGAATCCTGTTCATAATTCGCTTTCCCTACCCCAAGCTTTAATGGTGAAAAACGATTCTTCATATCTTCTTCTCTCCAGCCCATCATAACTGTATCAACAGTTAAAACAATTGCTTCGTAACCCGCCTCCTCTGCTCGTTTAACCATATTAAAGGAAATCTCCTTATTATTTGACCAATAAAGTTGAAACCATTTTGAGCTACTACCGGATACCTTTGCTACATCTTCAATCGAATAGCTTGAAACAGTGCTTTGGACAAAAGGCACATGACAAGCAGCGGCTGCTTTTGACACTGCCAATTCTGCCTCTTCATGTGCCAGCTTTAACATTCCAACCGGGGCAAGTAAAAAAGGATGGGGGTATGTTTTTCCGAACAAGGTGATGCTTGTATCAATATTTGATACATCCCGTAAAATCCTTGGTACTATGGAATACTTGTTAAATGATTCTTGGTTTTGCCTCAATGTCACTTCGCCACCTGCTCCTGAACGAACATACCCAAAGCCTCCAGCAGACATTTTCTTTTTTGCCTCCTCCTCTAATTCCACATAGGAGACCGGAAAATATTCATCCTTCACAATATTCTCTATGTACGCATCTTTAACTTTTGATATATTCATTGTATAAAGCCTTCTTTCCATATTTATTGTAATTACCCTACTACTTAAAAATGGGGTAGTCAATTGGAGTTTTGACAATTTAGAAAAAAAAGATTGACTTACCTTTTAAACAAGTTTAATATCAAAATAATAAATTTCATAACAATCTCTTATTAAGAGCGGCTGAGGGACTGGCCCTGTGAAGCCCGGCAACCATTCATGTTAAACGAAGACATGAACAGGTGCTAAATCCTGCAAAATACAATGTATTTTGAAAAATGAGAGAGGTGCTACTTCTAAAGTATATCCATGCCTCTCTTTATGAGAGGCATTTTTTATTATCTGGTAAATTACTTAAAAGAATGGAGGGATGAATTATATGTCAACACAAACAGTAAAAGGAGCACCCGGTCATTTTAGAATTGGTGAAGGGATCCTTAAGGAACTAGAACCCCTTTTATCTGAGTTAAAGGTTCAAAAAATTCATATAGTATGCGGTAAGAAGGCCTGGAATGCAGTATCCACCTATTTGCCTGAGAAAATAACCAATTCCCCTATTTCGAGCTTTACTTTCATTGAGGGTCACTGCACTTTAGAAAAGGTTGAAAGTATTTCTAATCAGCTATCAGTAAACTCAGTTGATGCAGTTATTGGCATCGGAGGCGGAACTGCACTAGACACTGCGAAGGCTTCAGCAATTAATGCAGGTATAAAATCAATATTGATTCCAAGCATTGCATCTACATGTGCGGCATGGACTCCACTTAGTGTCTTTTATGACCAAAATGGAGTTTTTACACACTACACTGAATTCCCTCTTGCCAATACCTTAGTACTTATTGAGCCTGCTGTTATTGCCTTAGCTCCAGTAAAGTACCTACGAGCAGGAATTGGTGATACACTAGCGAAGTATTACGAAGCAGAGGCATTAATTTCTGCGTTTTTCAAAAATCAAGAGCTACCGGTTTGGCTAAAGGTTTCAAGGTTCTCAGCATCTATTTGCAGAGATGTTCTACTACAGGATGCCACAGCAGCTATCCAATCTACCTCTGAAGGAAGTGTCTCTGATGAACTGGTTAGAGTAATTGAGGCCATTATTATGACTGGCGGTATGGTCGGCGGCTTCGGTGGAAAGGCAGGAAGAGTAGCAGGAGCACATTCCATTCATAATGGCCTTACTGAAGCAAACCAAGCCAAAAACTTTTTACATGGTGAGCTTGTTGCATATGGAACTCTGGTCCAGTTAGCTCTAGAAAATAAAGAACAAGAGCTTTTAAGACTATCAAGCTATTATCATGAATGGGGACTTCCAGTAAATTTAAAAGACTTAAATATTGATCCGGAAAACAAAACTCTTTTGGAAGCAATAATTAAAAAGGCAACTCTCCCACAAGAATCTATTCATTTTATGGATATAACTATTTCAAAGGATGCACTATTATCAGCTATAAGTAAGGTGGAAAATCTTACTTTCTCTAGAGTCAATTGATAGAAACAGAATAAGCATAAATACAAGCCATAATATTAACATAATACGAAAAGAGGAATAAACATGAAAAAGTGGTTATTTGCTAGTTTATTAGTTTTAATTATCTCGGTTCTTGCAGCCTGCGGTGAAAGTAGTTCAAGTGGTTCAAAGGACGAAAAAGCAGAAGGTTTATATAGTGACGAAAAGCTGGTTATTGGTGTAACTGCAGGCCCTCACGAACAAATTCTTGAAAAGGTAAAAGAACTTGCTGAAAAAGAAAACCTAAATATTGAAATAAAAGTCTTTACCGATTATGTTATGCCAAATATTGCTTTGGATGAAGAAGAGCTTGATTTAAATATCTTCCAAACTGAGCCGTACTTTAATGCATTTAAAGAAGACCGTAATTTGGACCTTATAAAATCGTTTGATACTGTTACATTCCCAATGGGTGTTTATTCATTAAAGGTGAAGGATGTTTCAGAGCTAAAAGACGGTGCTAAAATTGGATTACCTAGTGACCCTACAAACAGCGGACGTGCACTACTTCTATTTGAAAAAGCTGGATTTATTAAGCTGAATCCAGATACCGGAATCAATTCAACTGTAAAGGATATTGTGGAAAATAAAAATAATTATGAGTTCATTGAACTTGACTCTGCACAAATCGCACGTCAACTGGAAGAACTTGATGCAGCAGCTATAAATACGAACTTTGCTATTGAAGCAGGTTTTACACCATCCGAGGATGCCATATTTATTGAACCTAAGGATTCTCCATATGTGAACCATGCTGCAGTAAGAACTGAAAACAAAGATGATGAAGTTTTAACGAAATTAGCGGATATTTATCGCAGTGAGGAAATTGCTAAATTCGTTGAAGAAGAATTCAAAGGATCTGTTATTCCATCTTGGTAAAAAAAGCTACAGGAGGACGTGGTAACCCTATTTATACTGCGTCCTCCTTTAAACGCCAACTGCAAAACATTATTAAAAAAGTGAAGGTGTATACCTGCTCAGAAGGGAGTTTTACAAATGATTGAACTAGTGGGAATCTCAAAGACTTTTACAGCTAAACAAGGTTCAATTCACGCGTTAAAGAATGTTTCCATTTCTGTAAAAAAGGGGGAGATATATGGTGTGATTGGTTACAGCGGTGCAGGGAAAAGTACCCTTATCCGAAGTGTGAATCTTTTAGAAAAGCCTGATTCAGGTTCTGTAATCGTAAATAATGTAGATTTGACAAAGCTCTCAAATGGAAAACTCCGTGAAGCACGGGGACAAATCGGGATGATTTTCCAAGGCTTTAATCTTTTAAAAACAGCAACCGTATATGAAAACATTGCACTTCCATTAAAGCTTACTGGCTTAGGTAAGCAGGAAGTCGAGGCCCGGGTTACAAAATATCTAAATATTGTTGGCCTCGAGGAAAAGCATCATGCCTATCCTTCTGAGCTATCAGGTGGACAAAAGCAAAGAGTAGCGATTGCACGTGCATTAGCCCATGAACCAGAGATTCTTTTGAGTGATGAGGCGACAAGTGCTCTTGATCCAGATACAACAGAAGCAATTTTGGAACTATTATTAAAAATTAACAAAGAACTAGGGATCACCATTTTACTTATTACTCATGAGATGAATGTCATCCAACGTATATGTGATCGGGTTGCTGTTATGGAAGATGGAGAAGTTATTGAAGAAGGAACAACGAGAGAGATTTTCACTTCCCCGCAGCATCATACAACAAAAAGATTTGTTAATAGTTTATTTTCACATAAGATACCGGATGAAATACTAGCTACTTTAAATGAAACGGGCCAAGTAGTCACCCTTTCCTTCTTTGGAGAATCTTCAGGTGAACCTGCATTAGCTTTAGTTAGTAAGAAATTTGATGTTTATCCAAACATCTTATCGGGAAGCATCACCCGCTTAAAGGAAGAAAACTTTGGACAGCTTTTGATTCACTTAAAGGGTGACACGGCTGAGATTGAAAGTGCCCTAAACTTCTTAGAACAACAACAAGTACATGTGGAAGGATTGAGAGTAAGTGAAAACAAGAATAGAAGAATTTCTTGAGCTTTGGGGCAGTGATCTTTGGGAAGCTACTCTCCAAACCTTTCAAATGGTTGGAATTGCGCTAGGGATTTCCGTATTAATTGGTCTGCCATTGGGAATATTGCTTGTTTTAACAAGACCAGAAAAGGCCTTAGCTAATAAGTATGTATATCAAATTTTAAACGCCATTATAAATATTATTCGTTCTGTCCCATTTATCATCTTATTGTTCTTTATCCTTCCTTTTACAAAGCTAATTGTTGGGACATCAATTGGCGTTAAAGGTGTAATTGTTCCATTAGTTGTGTACACAGCTCCATACATTGCCAGATTAATGGAAACAGCTCTATTAGAAGTTGACCGTGGAGTATTGGAAGCCTATGAAGCAATGGGAATAAAAACACGGCACATCATATGGCATGTGCTTGTTAGAGAATCCCGTTCATCCATTATTCTTGGTTTAACCATTGCGACCATCGGTCTAATTGGTGCATCGGCAATGGCAGGGTTAGTTGGCGGAGGTGGACTAGGAGATCTCGCATACCGCTACGGCCACCTTCGTTATGAAGTGGACGTTATGTATATAACCGTCATATTACTTATAATCTTAGTACAAGGACTACAATCACTAGGCAATAGTTTGGCATCGCGTTTGAAGAAAGATTAACCGTTCAAATGGGATACTTCTAGCGGGTTATAAAATATACTTAAGCATGAAGCACTCGCAAGTCCATCGTCCAAAGTTTTAAAATTAATTAAAACTTGAAATATATCAAAAAACTTGGTATCATACTTACAAATCAAAAAGGCTATATGTGACTGGCGCACGCGGATAAACCGCGAGGGAGCATATAGTGTCGGAGCCGTTCGCCTGGGCAGAGGTAAGGGAAAGTCCCTTGCCTCTTTCTGTTTATCTTTAGGCGAACCACCAAATATAAGCAGACCAGATTCATAAATTTGTATACTAATAGTTTGTCACTAAAATTCAAATCAAAAGTGAGGTAGACGAGATGAGCACACTTATTGAAAATCAGGTTAAAACGGTTAAAACATTAAATAATATTGCTGAAAGCGGGCTAAAGGTGTTCAAAAATGACCGTTTTGTAATTGATAATCAAAGTGAGAACCCAGATGCAATTGTTGTTCGTAGCTTCGATATGCATGACCTTGAGTTTGGCGATAACTTAAAAGCAATTGCACGAGCTGGTGTTGGTGTTAATAATATCCCCATCCAAAAATGCACCGAGAAAGGGATTGTAGTTTTCAATACACCAGGTGCAAACGCAAACGCAGTAAAGGAAATGGTATTAACTGCATTAATGGCAACATCTCGTAATGTTTTTTCAGGGATTGCTTGGACAAAGACATTAGAAGATAAAGGTGAGCAAATACCTCAACTTGTTGAAAAGGGGAAAAAGCAATTCGTTGGGAAAGAAATCAAGGGTAAAACACTCGGCGTTATCGGTTTAGGTGCAATCGGTGCACTTGTTGCAAACGATGCTCTTGATTTAGATATGGATGTTATCGGGTTTGACCCATTTATCTCAGTTGATACGGCTTGGAACTTATCACGTAATGTTCAGCGTGCCATGTCACTTGAACAGCTTTTTGCTGAGTCTGACTATATTACCGTTCATGTACCTTTAACCAAAGACACTAAAGAAATGTTTAATAAACAGACATTCAGCATTATGAAGCCAGGCGTTCATATCATTAACTTCTCACGCGGAGAGCTTGTAAACGAAATCGATATGGCAGTAGCACTTGAAGATGGTATCGTTGGAAAGTATATGACAGACTTCCCGAATGAAAATGTATTAAAAATGAAGAATACCATTTGCACTCCACACCTTGGTGCTTCTACAAACGAATCAGAAGAAAACTGCGCGATTATGGCAGCTCGTCAGACGAAGGAATACTTAGAAACTGGTAACATTAAGAACTCTGTAAACTTTCCAAACGCATCTCTTCCTTATACAGGAAAAACAAGGGTAACAGCTTTTCATAAAAATGTGCCAAACATGGTGGGTCAAATCACATCGGCTATCTCTAATTATGAGTTAAACATCGCAGACATGGTAAACCGTAGCCGCGGAGAATATGCTTATACGATGATTGACATTGATAATGAAGTAAATGGGGAAATCGTTCCTAGCATATTAGAAAGAATCAAGCAAATTAACGGAATCATTTCAGCACGTGTAATATAAAAAGAAGCAAGGGGCACTCCCCTTGCTTTTTTGTGTGAAAAGATAGAATAACATTTTGATGAGTTAAGCTAAAAGAGCATATCAATGAGTTCACTACCACCAAGGTATACAAAGAGTAAAATAATAAGTACTAAAAATAGATTAGTAGCATTACCATTACGATAAACAGGGTCAATTTGTTTAGAGTTTAATAAATATAATAAGCCTAATGAAAGTGCGGGCATAAATATGGATCCAAGAATGCCGTAAATAAAAACAATTGCAACAGGCTCATTAAATAACAAAAGTAACATAGGCGGGAATGTCATCCAAACAAGGTACGCGCGATAAGCGGGGTCTTTTTCAGAGATTGGTTGATTTAAATCGTTATTCTTCTTTCTACCATTTCGTACTATTCGTACAAAGTCGGCAAAAAGATAAGAAATACCTTGCCAAGGCCCTAAAACCGATGTAAACACCGCTCCATAGAATCCTAGCAATAGAATCCAACGTGCTACATTTCCGAATCTCTCGCCATAAGCATCTGCAAGTCCAAGAAGTCCCTGGTTTCCATTAATTGTTGTGCCCGTTCCGAATAATAATTCAGCTGCAATAATCATTATTGCCACTGCAAAAATCCCAGTAACTGTATAGGCTACGCCATTATCTATCCTCATTGTTGGCATCCAACGCTTACCACTCCAGCCTTTGGCCTGTAACCAATACCCATAACAAGCTAATGTGATCGAACCACCTACCCCACCAATTAATCCGAGTATTGTCGCAAATGAACCTTTTGGCACAGAAGGGATTACTTGGTACGTAACATCATTTGAACTAGCCAAAATAATAATTGCCGATCCAACAACTGTAATAAACATTAAGCCAACAAATACCATCATGACTTTTTCCAATAAATGATATCTACCAAACCAAACTAATATAAAACCAGCTATAGAGGATACAATCGCTCCTAACCATACAGGGGTACCAGGTAACAATGCGGCTAAAACCATTCCACATACAGTTGGTGCTGCGACTCCATAAATAATCCCAAATAAAATGGCATACCCTCCAAAATAAGAGGTTGCAACCCATCCTAACGAATGCCAACTTTGTAGAAATGTAGTACCAGTCGCTAGATACAATCTTCCAATCCCTTCACTTAGAATAAATTTTATTAATGCTCCTACGAAGACTGCCCACATTAACATTAAACCGTAATTAACACCTGCTATAGAAGCCATAATTAAGTCCCCTGCTCCTACACCAGTTGCAGCAACAACAATTCCTGGGCCAATTACCGATAGTTTCCCTTTTAGAGTTAATGGTGGATTAGCTAAAGGTTCATAGGTTCTTTCTACTTTTGTTTCCAAATTATCCAACACCCCATTTTTCATAGTTTTATTTCAATACACAACACTTCTTCTTAGGTGGATATGTAATAAGCCTTTTTTCAATATTCGTGCATCAAATAATATATCCCTAAAAAAGATGCTATATTTTTATAAATCGATATCACCTCACCATTATATCAATTTTCCAAATAATCTAAATATAATTAACCTTAACATGTAAGCGTTATCAATTGCATTGGAAGTAATGTAAAATAATAACCCTAGTTAATTTTACAAAATGTAAAATGTAATACTATTTTACTATTTCTTTTTCATCTTTCTATTACTTTCTACACATAGAAAAAGCGGGCTCCAATAGACCCGCTTCTTAGGATACAGTCCCACTCTCTAAAGCTACTTCCCCTTTAATATGGTATATTCTTCTAAAAATGAATTAGTTATTATTGATTAAAACCTATAGAACCAGGCTGAACCCATTCTTGGATCCAGCCTGAGTGGTATATCGATTACTGTCGAGCTATCAGTAAATGCTTGTTTTTCAAAAGACTATTAAGTTTTTCGGAACTTAGAAGCATCGCTAATATAAACATAGCAACACATACTGGGAAGATTCCAATTGTAGTTTGAGACGCCACAAATCCAAGTAGTGGCGGCATGAATGTAGTACCGGTATAAGCTACTGCCATTTGATAGCCCATTATTGTCTGAGAATGTTGTTTTCCGAAACGTGTTGGTGTCTCATGTAACATACAAGGAAATATTGGTGCTAATCCTAAACCAACAATAATAAATCCTATTAGTGAGAAAAGGGATGGCAAGGGTATTATCAATATAATGGCACCTGTTAATGCAATTATTTGCCCCAGCTGAATTAGTGTACGGTTAGTTATTTTAAAGGTAATAAAACCTGTTATCAATCTACCAAGTGTTATTCCTGCATAATAAAAGGAAACCCATTTTGCTGCCGTTGCCGGGCTTAAATCTTTGACATTTACTAAGAAACTACTTCCCCAAAGCCCAACCGTCGCTTCAACTGCACAATAAAACAAGAAAGATGCAAGGGCCAGCTTTACTCCTTTTATCTGTAATGGTTTTGCGTCTTTAACATCTTCACCATTAGGTATAATTTTTGCAGCTTCCTCCTCTTCAATTAAGGTGATATTGCTGCTTTTTGTCACTCTGTTCCATAAAGGTAATGTAAAGAACAGGATGATAACTAACGTAAACTGAAGAACAGAGATAACAAGATATCCACTTCTCCAAGCATTTTCCTCTAAAATAAATTGAGCCATAATGATTGGTCCAAGTGTAGCTCCTACTCCCCAAAAACAATGTAACCAACTCATATGATGTGCCTGATAATGTGTAGCCACATAATCATTTAATCCCGCATCAACTGCTCCTGCCCCTAACCCAAGTGGGATTGCACACACAAGTAACCAAGCAACCGATGGAGCAAAATAAAATCCTAGCAATGCAGCAGCAGTCATTAAGACACTGACAACTGTCACTTTACCTGTGCCAAAGCGTTTAAGTACCTTTCCGCTCACTAAACTAGAGATAATTGTACCACCTGCAACTGTCATAAAAAGGTATCCAGCAGTCTCGAGTGGTGCCCCAAAATCTGGCCGCATTGCGGGCCATGCTGCCCCCAATATAGAATCTGGTAAACCTAAACTGATAAAAGCCAAGTAGATGATTAATAAAAGAAATGTAGTCATATTTAAACCTCATGTTCATTTTGTGTCGGTATAACTTTCGATATTTACACCTAAATTATATTCTAATACATACCCACCTTACAGCAATTATAAATATATTCTTTACAGTGATTGCTCTAACCCCCATTTAAAACAGTATTTCTTGTTCAACTAAATTGCTTCGTTAGTACAAAAATAAAAAGCTGCTCTTAATGACAGCCTTGTAGTCCCCTTTTACCATAATGGTTCTTCTTTATCAGTTAATTTCAGTAATAATGGCATTACAAACAGAGCCACAAATATTAAGGCAAGTCCCAAGAGTAGTACAGAAATAGGAGATAAATCAAACATTATAGAAAATGGTAGAGTGCTAATGGGGAGTAAAACTAATAAAGAAGTAGTAGTATTTCTCGAAGTTGTACTTTGGTATTGAATTTCTCCACAATGATTACATATCATTTTTTTACGAAATGCTAGTAATTTCTTAATCGAATCAAACCAAGACCACTTTCTTTTACAGTTTTGACAAGTAGGCACTACGAATTCCTCCTTTCTTAGAAACTTGATATTAATAATTACGTTTTTAATGTTCGATAAGTTTCATTTACTGGGTACTTCAATTGATACTATTCAACGATAGTTACTGTGTAGGAAGATTTTTGAGGCCGTAATTTTTTTGAAAATATTTATAATAAATGAATTGACAAGGTGTTTATATGATTATATGATTTATTACCTGATAAGATATATCGTATGCGATGAATCGTACAAGATGGATGTTGAAGGGAGATAAAAAACTTGGATGAAAAGGCAGATTTTTTAAGGGAATCGATTGATTTTTTACATCGGTATATGGCGAAGAGCATACAAAAATATGCCGAGGAGCATGGTCTCACTGTTCCTCAGTTAAAGGTCATTAAACAAGTGCTTCTTCATGACTCGACGAGCATCAAGCAACTTACACATAACCTGAGGATGACCCAAAGTACCGTTTCAGATATTGTGGAAAGATTGTCTGCCAGAGGTATATTACTTAAGAAACCAAATCCGAAAGATAAAAGGTCTGTCATAATCACGATCAGTGACGAGAAACTGAATGTAATAAAAAAAGCTTCACCAAAACCAGTGAATCACGCGATTAGTGAAGCATTACAATTATTAACACCATCACAACAGGAAACTGTGGAGGAAGGCATGAGGTTATTACTTACAGCAGTAAAAGGAAAGATGGAAAAAGACGGGATAGATCACCTAGAATCATTCGAAGAATTATTTATCATGGCTGATAAGTGAAATGAATCAAAGCATTCAAAATACCCCATTGGTACTTTAAATTTTATTATTCAACATTATGCCTTAGGAGGAATCCACACATGCTGAAAATCTTTAAATATTTTCAGAAGACAGATTGGTTACTCGTTTTATGTAGCCTTGTTTTCATCGTGACACAAGTATGGCTTGATTTAAAAATTCCCGATTATATGGCAGAAATCACTAGGCTTGTACAAACAGAAGGCAGTGAGATTAGCGATGTGCTTTCACAAGGTGCATTCATGATCTTATGTGCCATAGGTAGTATGCTTGCATCGATGGTTACCGTTTTTCTAGCAGCAAGAATAGCAGCTGGATTTTCGGTACGATTGCGCGGTATGGTATTTGAAAAGAACTTGTCTTTTTCAATGGAGGAAGTAAATCTTTTTTCTACACCAAGCTTAATTACACGATCCACGAATGATATTATGCAGGTTCAAATGTTAATCATAATGGGATTGCAAATCGTCATTCGGGCTCCGATTATGGCGGTATGGGCAGTTATGAAAATTATGGGCAAGTCTTGGGAATGGACCGTTGCTACAGGAGTTGCCGTTGCATTCCTGTGTGTATTAATTGCTATTGTCGTTTTTATCGCACTGCCTAAATTCCGGATTATTCAAACTCTGACTGACCAATTGAATCTTGTGACAAGAGAGAATTTGTCAGGTATTCGTGTTGTGCGTGCTTATAATGCAGAGGAATATCAAGAAGAGAAATTTGAAGATGCAAATAATGAATTAACAAAAACAAATCTTTTCACCGGTAGGACGATGGCCATCTTATTTCCCTCAATTGGCCTTATGATGTCTGGAATGAATCTTGCCATCTATTGGATAGGTGCGATTTTGATTAACAATGCTTCGGTACCGAATCGCTTATCATTGTTTTCCGATATGGTGGTCTTCTCCTCCTATGCAATGCAAATCATTATGTCCTTTATGATGTTATCAATGGTATTTATTATGATGCCTCGTGCTGCAGTTTCAGCAAAACGGATTAATGAGGTATTAGATACTGATATTAAAATCAAAGATGGAAATCTAACAGAAAAAACAAACACAGTAGGAGAAGTTGAATTCCGCAATGTGAGTTTTAAGTATCCGGAAGCAGAAGATTATGTTTTAAAAAATATAAGCTTTCGTGCACATCGAGGCGAAACAGTTGCCATCATTGGATCAACAGGTAGTGGAAAAAGTACTCTCCTAAACTTGGTACCTCGTTTTATCGACGCAACGAAAGGTGACATTTTTGTAGATGGAACAAATGTTAAGGAGTTTAGCCTTGAAGCTCTGAGAAATAAGGTTGGATATGTTTCCCAAAAAGCTATTTTGTTTAGCGGCAGCGTTGCTTCTAATGTAGCCTTTGGTACAGGGGAAAATAAGACTGACAACCAAATCGAGAGAGCTGTTGAAATTGCACAAGGGAAAGAATTTGTGGAAAAAATGGAAAACCAGTATGAGGCACAAATTGCCCAAAGTGGTACGAATATTTCAGGTGGCCAGAAACAAAGATTGTCTATTGCTCGTGCAATCTATAAAAATCCCGAAATCTATCTCTTTGATGATTCTTTCTCGGCGCTAGATTATAAAACAGATCGGGTGTTACGGTCCCGTCTGAAGAAAGAAATACAAGATGCAACCTCCATAATAGTTGCACAACGTATTGGAACCGTCATCGACGCTGATCGCATTATTGTTCTTGATGAAGGAGAGATAGTTGGAATTGGTACTCATCATGAGCTCATGAGAACATGTGAGGTTTATCAAGAAATTGCCTACTCGCAACTGTCAAAGGAGGAACTTGAAATTGGCGGATAAACAAAAAACGAAACTCAAGTCGAAGAAAGCAGCACGTTCCCGCAAGGGCCAAGAAGGCCAAGAAAAGGGGCAAAGCATGAAAAGCTTTAAACAATTATTCGTTTATTCACGAGCGTTTGTACCTGCCATCATTCTAGCAGTCATTCTATCCGTGGCGGGGGCCATTTTTACAATCATTGGTCCTGATTTGCTTGGAAATATGACCGATACGATCGTAGAGGGCATGATGACGACCATTGACATGGAAAAGGTTGTTGACGTGGCAATCGTTATTTTAATCCTTTATGGATTGATGTTTTTGTTTCAATATTCTCAAGGTTTTATTATGGCCACAGTCACACAGCGTATTTCAAAAGCGTTAAGAAGAGACCTTTCGAAAAAAATGAATCGTCTTCCGTTAAAATACTTCGACTCAACAAGTACCGGCGATGTGTTAAGCCGTGTCACCAATGATGTCGATTTGGTAGGTCAGACACTTAACCAGAGTATTAGCGGGTTAACTTCTGCTTTCACATTGTTTTTTGGATCATTAATAATGATGTTTTATACAAACTGGATTATGGCTATTTCTGCTGTATTATCAACGTTTATTGGATTTGGGTTGATGTCATTTGTTATCTCCAAATCCCAAGTTTTTTTCGTCAAACAACAGCAACAACTTGGGATGCTAAATGGATATATTGAAGAAATTTATTCAGGACATCAAGTTGTTAAAGCCTATAATGGAGAAAATACAGCTAAGGAAACCTTTCACAAATTCAACACTGGATTGTACGATAGTGCGTGGAAATCCCAATTCCTATCTGGGTTGATGATGCCTTTTATGATGTTTGTAGGGAACCTTGGTTATGTCGTTGTTTGTATCGTTGGTGCTGCGCTTGCAGTGAATGATTATATCTCCTTTGGTGTGATTGTTTCTTTTATGTTGTATATTCGTTTGTTCACACAGCCACTTTCTCAAATTGCACAGGGTGCTACACAACTCCAGTCAACAGCTGCTGCGAGTGCACGTGTTTTTGAATTTTTGGAGGAAAAGGAGCTTGCAGATGAAAGTGAAAAGACAACAAGCCTTCAAACAATCAAGGGAGATGTAGAGTTTCGAAATGTAAGGTTTGGATATAACGAGAATCAACCTGTAATCAAAAACTTCTCAGTAAACGTTAAAGCAGGTCAAAAAGTTGCGATTGTTGGTCCTACTGGTGCGGGCAAAACGACCTTGGTTAATCTATTAATGCGATTCTATGAAGTAAATGATGGGGAAATCCTAATTGACGGTGTTCCAATTAGTCAGCTTACAAGGGAAAATCTTCATGAATTGTTCTGTATGGTACTTCAAGACACTTGGCTGTTTGAGGGAACCATTCGTGACAATATCATTTATTCCAGCAAGGGAGTTACTGATGAGGAACTGGAGTCAGCTTGTAAAGCAGTTGGACTCTACCACTTTATTAAAACTCTACCGAAAGGTTTCGATACGATTCTGGATGATAAAGCTAGTTTGTCAGCAGGGCAAAAGCAGTTATTAACGATTGCTAGAGCAATGGTGAAAACAGCGCCATTGTTGATCCTGGATGAAGCAACAAGTTCAGTAGACACTAGGACGGAGATGCTCATCCAGCAGGCGATGGATAAACTAACGGTTGGAAAGACATCGTTTGTGATTGCCCATCGATTATCGACGATTAAAAATGCCGATATCATCCTTGTAATGAAGGATGGCGACATCATTGAAGCAGGTAACCATGAGGAATTATTAGAAAAAGATGGTTTTTATGCAGAGTTATACAACAGCCAATTTGAAGAGGTTTCATAACCCAAATCATGCACCCCGAAAGGTATAAAGCCATTGGGGTGTTTTTTATTGGGAAATCGTTACACGCCATGTCCTTCATTGATTGCTGAGGACCGTAGCTCTATTAAAAGGTTGAAGACCCGAAACAAGTCGACTTCTTAACGTCTTATCAAGGGTTCTACACATTTATTACACTGCTACACGTGAGTTGTATACCTTTTTGAATTTAATAAAACTTATGATTCTCCATAACCCAACATATACAAACAGAGAAATAATAGATAAAGCGTTTAATGTCAAAGGTTCAATGTGTAACCGTCAAGTAGAAATCAACAGTTTTTAATAAATAAGATTAAACAGTTTTCATCATTTAAGATTCAACACCTTGATTATTAAATAGTGCTTTTCTGTATTTCATTCTTATGCTGTCTTGTTCTTCGCTGAAGGTTAAAATTTCACTCCGATGTAAAAGTCGATCCAATATTGCTGTGGTAAGTGTCGTATCACCAAGAAACTTTCCCCATTCTCCGGGGCCTTTGTTAGATGTAAGGATAAATGCAGATTTGTCATACATCTCATAAATAAACTGGAAGAATAAATGGGCATCCTGCGGTTCATATGCCATATACATGACATCATCGATGATAATCAGATCGGATTTGGTGATACGGTTGTACCTTGTCTTAGATTTACTGATATACTCTCTTGTTTTCAATACATAAATCAAACGATCCATTGATATAAATGAAACCTGGTATCCACGCTCAATAGCGTGAATACCCAAGGCAGTGGACAGATGAGTCTTTCCGACACCCGTTGGTCCCATCATAATTAAGGTGAAATACTCATCCACCCATGATAATTGTTTTAATATATTTAGTTGTTTTTCTCCAATCGCTGTCTGTTCTTCAATGCGAAAATTCTCAAATGTCAAAGCTTCTGGAAACTCTGCCCATTTCATTAGTCTTTCACTGTTTTTCCTTTCCCTACAACGCATTTCATGACTAAGAAACTCATGGATGAATTCATGATATGTCCAGCCCTTTGCTTCTGCTTCTCTAAGAAGTGAGGGTAACTCCTTGGCTGTCTCAGCCAGACGTAAGGTTCGGCATTTTTCCTGTAGTAATTCGTAAGGTTGGCTCATCGTTTTGCTCCTCCCTGAAGGACACTTAAATAAATATCTTCCCTGCGTTCGGGGGCAACTATATCCTTATATTTCTCATTCAGGGTTCCAGTTTCTTTGTGTTTCTTTCGACTCTGTATTTCTAATGAGATGGCAATATCGCGAAGATCATTTGCACTAGTCAACCGTAAACGTCTCATTTCATTAAGTGCCTCGTCAATGAAAGCTGGATATTTCAAGATGACGGATTGTACAACTTTAAGCTGATCTATTAAATGACGTGGATATTGTTTAGAGAGAATTTCAATAAGCCAATTTGCTGCTTCTTTATCGTTTAACATTTCTTTAATTTGCTGTATTAATAAGTCACGTTTAGAGTGTTCACGTTGCCGATGGGAAGGGTCTGAAATGACTGCACCACTTCCTTTGGCGATTTTATGTTTGGCTAAAAGCTGTCCGTTTTGCTGGAGGCGTATGTATAGATACTCAGTGTCTGTTTCCACATAAGCAATATTTGGAGCTCCTTTTCGGTAAGTACCGCGAGGTACGCTGTACCGATTCCCATCAAACCGGATAACATTGTCTTTGTTAATAGTTCTTGTTATACTAGAGTCGAAGATATCTTCAAAAATGTAAGTACCAGAGACCCGTTGTAGGTGTGGCTTTTCCAGGGCGAACACCTCTACTGGTCTCTTTTTCGTATTATGATGTACTTTATAATTCCCCGTTCTCTTTAACCAACTCAAACAAGATTCCTGCCAATCTAGTAGATTATCGAATGTACGGTTCTTCGTAAAATTATTTTTTACATACTTTACTACCTGCTCTATTTTTCCTTTGGACTCTGGATCAGATTTTCTGCAAAGGTAGACCTTAAACCTTCTTGTCTGTTGATACTTAGTGAATTCAACTGTCATAATAAGGTCTCCTGCGTTTTCGCTGACAGCCAGTAAACGATCTTGATCGTAGACTATTTCAATCGACATGCCCCCATAAAAACGGAAGGCATTTTCATGCATTCTAATAAGATCTGATGCTCGAAATGGTCGGTCGAGCCATTCTACATATTTGTATCTGGAATGGGCCAGAACGAATCCAATAAAGTAGAGTCTCTTGAATGCTCCATTCGTTGTTGGAACCCTTATTTGACCAAAATCTACTTGTAACTGTTGCCCCATTGGAAGTTCAGGTACTGTACTATAATTTCTTTCTGAGATTATTTTGGGGATATGATAAACTTCACGTAGCTCATTAACAAAATTCCTTACCGTTCCTTCTGTAACGGAACTTACGTTTAACTTCTCGCCCAACCAGTCCAATACTTGCGCTCCTGATAAGTCAGGATGGTCCTTTAACCATCCAAGTATTTCATCCCGAAAGGGATCTAGCTTTTTACTTCTATTCTGTAGTGACATTGCAAACGAGTAAAACTCTTCTGGACTCATCCTCCCGTATTCTATCACTCTATTCCTAGAAATCTTCAATTTCCTAGCTATCGCGCTATTTGAAAACCCTTCACCGCGAAGCCTATGAACCTCGTTATAAATCATTAGCCTTTCCACTCCTGTTAATTCCTCACTTTCCATAGACTGATTTAAGTATATAGAAAGTGGGTTCATTAAGGTAAACTGTTGATTCTTATTTGTCGAAATCTGTTTATCCTTATTTGTGGAAAACTGTTGATTCTAGTTTATCGTTTACATTCAATGCCTGGTAAAAAGTAATTAGCTAAGCGTCGGCAAACAAATACTAATATTAAAGCAATCACAAAGCCAATGCTCTTTATTGCATAGATTTTCCCATCCTCTCGAATTTCGTATCCAGTTGTATAAATCAATGGAAGAGATAAGATCGTTCCAAATATCACAGTTACGACAATTTCTATAGAAGTGAAGTGAACGGAAGGTTGCATCACCACAGATAAGGCAGGTGACATATAGAGCAGCGGTAGCAAAATTCGTAAGCCCGAGCCTTTAATTGGTCGGACCATAGCTCTTGTTCGCCTCCAAAGAATCAATCCAAAAATAACAAGTAAAATTGCGTACATTCCATATTGCATGTTTTTTGTCCACTCCATCCCTTATACCAAATGTAATCGAACATCTAAATTAATAATTGTAAATAACCTGGGCAAACTTTACAGAGCATAATAGCAGTTTTTATTTTCACACCCTATCAACCAAATTTTCCTTCCATTTGATATTTGATTTACATGTTTAGCTATTCAATGAACATGGGGATAAATCCTTTTTAGATCCAAGCCCATTTGTACATTTTTTCGTAAACAATAATGCTTCGTTAGTTGAACAAAAAGACTTCATTCAAAAGTTCATCTATCTACTGAAAGAGCTGTTTTTTTGTTTCTTCGACCTTTTGGGTGCTAAGAGCAAAACTAATGACCGCCGCAATGCTACAAACATACGGAAGGTAAGAGTAACCCCATTTCGTTATGACATAACCACCTACCATTGATCCAATAGTAATACCAATATACAAAGCTGTATTATTCCACGCCATTACAATACCTCGTTCGTTTGGATATTCAACCGCTAATCTTGCTTGGTATGATGTAAATCCTGCATACCCAACCAAAGCCCATAGGAACAAGAATAAATAAATCCAATCACCAGATGAGAAGAATATACCTAAACAAATAAAAATGAGAGACAAGAAAATGAGTGTAACTTTTGATATATTCCTTTCTCCAAATCTATCTGTTAATTGTCCACTTATAAGACTCCCTAAAACAGCCCCGATACCATAGAAAGTAATAGCTAATCCGATTTGTGTAGATAAGAATCCATTTTCAGAATAAAGAGATGCACCTAAGTAAACATATAGAGCATACATTGATATCGCCCAAAAGGTTGTAACACTTACCGAACCCAATATTCTTAGCAGACTTCCTCCTATTGGATTTCTTGTTAAATCGCTTTTAGGAGTATATTTCCAAGTACTGAAATTTACTATCGCCAACATAGCTCCTATAATAGCCATTACAACAAATACTGAACGCCAACCAAGAAAGTGCTCTAATAACGTACCAAATGGTGCTCCTGCCCAAAGAGCTGTTAGGTGCCCTGAAACAACAATTGAAAGCCATGTCCCTGTTCGATTTGGTGGGGCAATATCTCCAATGATGGCATATATCAAAGGAGTTATTGAAGCAACCGATAAACCAGATAAAATTCGACTAACAATTAACAAAAAAAATGAAGGTGCAAAAGCTGTTAGTATGTTAGAAATAAAGAACAACACTAAGCCAAATGTAATCAATGCTCTCCTTCCATTTTTATCTGAAAGCCAGCCAAAGAAAGGTGCTGCAATAGCATATGTTACAGCAAAAACAGTTACCATCCATCCTGCAATTGCTGAACTAACATTATACGCCTCCGAAATGAACGGTAGTAACGGAGACACTACAAATAAATCAGTCCCCATAAGAAACAAAGTTACCCAACCCACACTTAAACTTACTCTCCCTCTTAACCCCATTACATCCCCCATTTAAAGTTAATATTACATGTATATTATTCAGAATTGTAAAAAAAGGACTAATAAAAAGAAGATGCTGGGATATTACTAGCCACTACAGACAATCACCACAAAAATAGCGAATGATTCTGATATACTTAAGCTGGTTAAAGTGATTACTTCGGAGGAAGTCGTTAATCCAATGCCTTCCAGAGAGGATGACTAGACTCATTCTAGATTTTTGGAAAGTGAGACTCGCAATGAAAAAACAAAAACAATCTGATATCCAACTGGCTACGCTAAAGAAAAGTTTACTTATTGTAAATGTGGCATTCTTTGCATTTACAGCATTCGCAACATTAATCTCCTATCAATTTTCAGACGAAGTTTCTAATCAGACGTTAGTTAACGCTGTGTATATTATGATGTTTATCAGTGTCCTATTCTTCACATATGGATTTTGGTTACGAAGCAAAGCTAGCGGTAATAGACCTCTGGGGAACTTCAGTGGGATTTACGCCATCGTGATTAGCATTTCGCTTTTCTTAACCTCAAATGTTATGTATGAAGCTAGTGTTGAGGAAGGCACTATTCACGAGAACGTTCACTACTTGTCCTTTTCATTGAAACAGTACCTGTTTATCATTGCTATTTTATCATCATTAATTTTCATCCTTTCATCACCAAAGGTATTAAACAAGGAAGTCCATTCGACAAAGGTATCTGTTTGGGCAAGTCTACTCGGTCTTGGAATCATAATCATTGCCTATATCGTCATGATGATCATTAAAAATAGTGTATTTGAAAATCCTGGAACAGTGATGGATGCCTATAACATCTTGGTTGGTTCAGTTGGATTCGGATATTTAGGTAGTGCCATATTAATTATATTAAGTCGTTCAAAGTCAAGGAAGTGAGCAACACTCCAATCTTTTAGTAACACAAAACTAAAAAACAAAAAAGACTCAATCCCTTAATTGGATTGAGTCTTACTTCAGTGATAATTTTACAAATAGGCTGATGAGACACTGTCAAGTCAGTTCCTAACTTTTTCGTCTTTCAACACCAAAATTTTTAGTGTATAATCTTTATTCCACTGTCACACTTTTCGCCAAATTTCGTGGCTTATCTACGTCACAGTCACGGTGTAGTGCTGCGTAGTAAGAGATAAGTTGTAACGGAATAACAGAGATTAGTGGTGTTAACATTTCGTTAACTGCTGGAAGCACATAACGGTCCTCATCTGTTTCTAAGCCCTTCATTGAAATGATACATGGGTGTGCACCACGTGCAACAACCTCTTTCACATTTCCTCGAATGCTTAGGTTAACATGCTCTTGAGTAGCTAGAGCGATAATCGGTGTCCCTTCTTCTATTAAGGCAATTGTTCCGTGCTTTAATTCTCCTCCTGCAAAACCTTCTGCTTGGATGTAGGAGATTTCCTTAAGCTTTAAGGCACCCTCTAGTCCAACGAAGAAGTCCATCGCACGTCCGATGAAGAAGCAGTTACGAGTAGTTGTGAAGTACTCCCAAGCAATAGCTTCCATAACTTCTTTGTCATCACATAAAGCCTCCATACTGTTTGCGATAATCCCAAGCTCTTTGACAAGGTCCATACCAACCTTTATTCCCTTTGATTCAGCTGTTACATACGCAAGGATTGAAAGGACTGCTAACTGTGCTGTATACGCTTTTGTTGAAGCAACTGCAATTTCAGGTCCTGCATGTAATAACAATGTGTAATCTGCTTCACGAGAAAGTGTTGAACCAGGTACATTTGTAATTGTAATAGACTTGTGACCCATTTCCTTTACATGTACTAACACAGCACGGCTGTCTGCTGTTTCACCACTTTGTGAAATAAAGATAAATAATGGTTTCTCCGATAATAACGGCATATTGTATGAGAATTCGCTAGAAATATGAACCTCTACAGGAATGTGCGCTATTTTTTCAATGAATTGTTTCCCTACAAGACCAGCATGATAACTAGTACCAGCAGCGATAATATAGATTCGATCTGCATCCTTCATTGCTTCAACAATACAAGGATCAATTGCTAACTTGCCGCTCTCGGCTTGATATTCTTGAACAATTTTTCTCATGACTAAAGGTTGCTCGTCAATTTCCTTAAGCATATAGTGTGGGTAAGTTCCCTTTTCTATATCGCTTGCATCAAGCTCTGCTGTATATGGGTCACGGCTGATTGTTTCACCCGCTAAATTTTTAATTGTAACAGACTCTTTTTTAACAACGACAATTTCTTTATCCATTAACTCGATATATTGATCGGTTACCTGTAACATTGCCATTGCATCACTTGCTACAACATTAAAGTTGTCGCCAAGACCTACAAGAAGTGGACTTTTGTTTTTCGCTACATAGATTGTTTCGTTGTTTTGCTCATCAAGCATTGCAATTGCATAAGACCCCTTTAGAAGGCTTAATGTCTTTCGGAAAGCTTCTTCAACTTCCATCCCTTGATTCACAAATTGCTCTAATAGCTGAACAACAACTTCTGTATCCGTATCACTTAGTAGCTCAACACTTTGTAAATATTCACTCTTAAGCTGACTGTAATTTTCAATTACACCGTTATGAACAAGAGTAAATCGTCCAGTTGATGCCTGATGTGGGTGGGCATTGACTCTACTAGGCACACCATGTGTAGCCCAACGAGTGTGTCCTATCCCTGCAGTAGCAAATAAACTTTGATCTACAGTCTCACGAAGAATCGCAATACGACCTTTTTCCTTAAAAACGTGAACACCTTCATCATTCATCACTGCAATTCCAGCTGAGTCATAGCCACGATACTCAAGCTTTTCTAGTCCCTTTAACAAAATCTCTTTCGAGTCTTGATGTCCAATAAAACCTACAATTCCGCACATAATTAAGTTCCTCCCTAAAAAAGGGAACAAGAAAGCACGGGGCTATCTTGCCCCTTTTTTTCCATATTTATCTCTTTTACTCAATCATATCCTCCCGTTTGTGCAGAGAGTCACCCCTCTGTTTTGACGAAAAGGACTTACGGTCGTGATTGAGGTCAACCGGGAGGCATCCGCCGAATTTTCGATAAACCTCCACCTCGTCAACTAAACCTATAACAATAGCCTATGCATTGTTACTTCTTCCGTTCATGGTTTAGTTCTGGCGCTTTAATTAAAACTATTACTGTTAACCCTCCTTTACAAAAAATTGAACAAGAACAATAATACAACATAATCTCCATACTCGTCAATCATAACATGGTATATATTTTCCATGTATACTAAAAAAATATGCAAACTTGGACCTTTATGTGTCAAGTTTGCATATTTTTAATGAAAATGTATGAAGTTCAAAAAGTCGGCTTAAAATGACGCATCGAATTTCTGCGTTGGCTTGCTTTTCCGTTACTCTCGTATTAGCTGCATACGCTCAGGTACTCAAAGCCGCGCCGCCTTGAAATTTCGACGTACAGGACGTGCTAGTGTCGACAAGACATGAGGCCGTGGCGTTTTTGTCGACGCGGTCCTTTTCACCCTCCTTTTTGAACACGTATATTATTTTTTATTCCGTTCCCATTTCTTTTTTTACTACAGAAACGATACGGTCTACGTATTCTTTACAAAGCTCTTCAGTTGGAGCCTCTGCCATTACCCTTACTAATGGCTCGGTTCCGGAAGGACGTACTAAAATACGGCCATTTCCATTCATTTCAGCTTCAACCTGTTCGATAACCGCTTTAATGACTGGATTATCGGTTACATGATATTTATCTGTTACCTTTACATTCACTAGCAATTGCGGGAACTTTGTCATTTCACTTGCAAGCTGGGATAAAGGTTTCTTTGTGCTTTTCATGATATTCACTAATTGTAGACCTGTTAAAAGTCCGTCACCCGTTGTATTGTAATCAAGGAAAATGATATGTCCTGATTGTTCTCCACCTAGAATATATCCACTCTTCTTCATTTCTTCAACAACATAGCGATCACCCACCGCTGTTTGAACACTTTCGATTTCGTTTTCTTCTAACGCTTTGTAAAAGCCTAAATTACTCATCACCGTTGATACAACGGTTTGATGCTTTAAACGACCTTGTTCTTTCATATACTTTGCACATATGTACATGATTTGGTCACCATCAACAATATCACCATTTTCATCAATCGCAATGAGTCGGTCGCCATCACCATCAAAAGCTAGTCCAACATCTGCTCCTTTTTCCTTTAAAAAGGCAGCAAGGGCTTCAGGATGTGTAGAACCTACACCATCATTAATATTTAGACCATTTGGGGATGTTCCCATTGTCGAAATATCTGCATCCAAGTCAGCAAATAAATGCGTAGCTAGGGATGATGTCGCACCATTAGCGCAATCCAGCGCTACATGGATTCCAGTGAAATCTTCGTCCACTGTTTGTTTTAAGAATTGAAGATACTTTTGGCCACCTTCAAAATAATCATTCACTTGACCTAAATCAGCCCCGATTGGACGTGGAAGCTGATCTTCTGGTAAATCTAAAAGTGCCTCAATTTCATTTTCCTGTTCATCAGAAAGCTTAAAGCCATCTGGTCCAAAGAACTTAATCCCATTGTCTTGTACTGGATTATGTGAAGCAGAAATCATAACACCCGCTTCCGCACCTAGAGCCTTTGTTAAAAATGCAACACCTGGAGTGGAAATAACACCTAAACGCATAACTTCTGCTCCAATTGATAATAGACCTGCAACGAGTGCACCTTCTAGCATATGACCGGAAATACGAGTATCGCGGCCAATTATTACCTTTGGTCGTTCTTTATCCTTTGTTAACACATAACCGCCAAATCTTCCAACCTTAAATGCAAGCTCTGGAGTTAGTTCACTATTTGCAACACCTCGTACACCATCTGTACCAAAATATTTTCCCATTTTAAATGATCTCTCCTTTTGCTGATACCCAATTACTCTTCCATTTCCGTAATTCGTATCTTTGCCTTTTCTTGAGGTAATGCCCACGTAACATTGTCTGGGCCTTTGATTTCTATATCTACATCATGCTCACCAACCCCGAGATTGGTCACATCAATAAACACATCAAAATTTGTAGGACTTGTCCCTTCTAAGATACTTGGTGCACCTTGCACATCTAAATTAAGTGTCCCCGCTTCAGGGTCTAAAAAAGTAAGTGCAAATTGGTCTCCTAAGCCTAAACTTCTAATTGATAAATCCGAGAAGGTTTCCGATAACTCTTCTTCGATATCAACTGCAACTTCAATTTTTTCAGGGGATACTTTGAAAACCCCTTTTGGTATCGGAACCTTCACTTCAATCTTAGAGTCTTCTCTTATATCATCTAAGTCAATTTCTGCCTCAATCGATGAAATTTCGTCAATCACATCCTTCGGACCATATATCGTAACTTGATTAGTCGTTGGTGTGATATTCACTAAACTTAATCCATCCGGAAGTTTTCCTTTTTGCTTAAGGGCAAAAGATACTGATTTATTTGGACTAATAATCGGAACCGCAATTTCCACAACGTTTGGTTCAACTGTTACAGATAATACATTTTGATTTTTATCATAAACAGCTACCCTTGATTCCTGTGTAAAGTCTTTCGTTACTCCCTTAAGATCGACAACAGCTTTTACAATAGCTACTCTCTCAATTTCCTCTAAAGCGCCAGTTATTTTCACTACTCGAGGTGAGACCACTGGATCTCCAATGGAGTACCCTTCTGCTACTTGGTCACGGTTGACAAAATCGACTTCAACCGGGAATTCCTTTGTTACTTTTTCCTGTATGACGACTGTAATTTCAGCAGGATCAATTTTTACTTTTATTTTTTCAGATATATTCCGATATTGTAGTTTTACTTTATGGGTACCAACTGATAACTGTGTTAGGTCTGCATACACTTCGATTTCCTTTTGGAGACCTTCTCTTTTGGTAACCCCAGATGGACCTTCTATTGTTACATTTACATATTGAGGAACTCCAGATACAACTAGATTCTGATCGTCATAGTATGTATTTACCGGAATCTCCGTTAATGTTTCTGTGTAATTTGAAAATAGTGGCAATCCCGCAGGACTCTTGGTAGCAGGTTGGTTCTCAAAGCTGACAGACGCAAATAAGAGTAATGCAAGGAACAATGCAATAATCCGAGTAACCCAACGGTTATCAATTAATCTATCCATTCTTTTTCCCCCTCCATTGCCATAGTGAATGAGAGGTAATGCTTTCATTTGTAATTATTTCTTGTTTTAATAAATCTCGAAATGCATCAGGTTTCAAATCCCGGTGCAGTTCACCGTTCTTTGTTAAAGACACACTTCCTGTTTCTTCTGATACAACGATTGTAATGCTGTCTGTTACCTCACTAATCCCAAGTGCTGCTCGGTGCCGAGTTCCTAATTCCTTTGATATAAATGGGCTTTCTGAAAGTGGCAGATAACACGCAGCAGCCGCTACTTGATTTCTTTGAATAATCACGGCTCCATCATGTAAAGGCGTATTTGGTATAAAGATATTGATTAGTAACTCAGAAGAAATCGCTGAATTTAATGGAATCCCTGTTTCCACATAGTCCCCCATCCCCGTTTGTCGTTCAATTGAGATGAGTGCACCAATGCGGCGTTTGGCCATATAATCAGTGGCTTTTGTAATAGCCTCAATTAATTTTACCTGATGATCTTCTTCATCATTACCACTTCTTGAAAATATTTTTCCACGGCCAAGCTGTTCCAATGCCCTTCGCAATTCAGGCTGGAAAATAACGATAATCGCTAAGAATCCCCAGTCCATTACCTGGTCTACTAACCAAAACAAAGTATGTAACTCTAACAGGCTACTTAATAAGCGGATAAAAACAATAACAATAATCCCCTGCAAAAGCTGTACAGCCTTTGTTCCGCGAATAAGGGATAAAATTTTATATATCACATACCAGACAAGGAGAACATCTAGAAAAATGCCAAGGTAACCTAGTAATGGGAGTTCATTAAATGACATTCTCACACTTCCTCTATGAAATAATCCAAACATACATAGTTAGCTATAATATTATATCATATATCTTTCCCTAACCGATTACAAATTGGTAGGTGGATAAGCTTAATTTTAGCGTCGAAAAAAAGGCCACCGTGTCCGATGACCTATTCTTCATTATCAAAAATGTGGATAGCATCTATACCAACTTTTTTTATATGGTACCAAAGCCACTCAAACATTTGATTGACTACCTTAACCTCGCCTGTTACATTTCCAGCAGAGGCCATATAATTCTCACCATTAATCACAGTGACATTCCCATCTACGTCTCCCTCTATCACAAGCTTCCCATTCTTGACAACGACATCCCCTTTCACTGTTTCACCTTCTGGAACAATGACGGTATTGTTTTCAACAATTAGATTGGGTTGTTTCGAAACGGAAAATTGATCACTTTCATTCCAGACGGAAAAGAGACTTCCTGCCATTAATACAAGAAAGAGAGCGGCAGCTGATAGCATTGGGTGTTCCCTGAACCAACGTCTAAAGCTTACTGTGCGTTTTTCCTTCGGCAGATTTTGCATGACCATTAATGTAAAATCGTCAGGTGCAGAAATATGAGAAGTACTTTGTACCAACGCAACTGTCTTCTTTAGCTCATGAAAATGTTGATTACAGGATTCGCAGGCATGCAAATGCTCACGTAGTAGCTTCTCTTCCTCTTCAGAAATATCCTCATCTAGGTAATTATGCATTAACGTAACCATGCTTTTTTCTGAACAGTTCATTTTTTTCTCACCCCTATACATGTCGAAGTTGGTTTCGTAAAGCTTCGCGGCCCCTATGAATTCTCGTTTTTACCGTACCTACTGGCAGGTCAAGAATTTCACCAATTTCCTTTAGTGAAAACTCCTCGATGTATTTTAAAACAATAACAGAACGGTACTTATCTGGAAGCTTCAATATTTCTGCTTGGATTAACTCTTGTAGCTCCATTGTCTCAAGCTCGTCCTCTGGTAGTGTTACATCTGCGGCAACTTGCGAATACATTGTTAGTCCATCTGATCCTGCAAGCTCGGCATCCAAATAGTAATCCGGTTTTTTCTTTCGAATACGGTCAATCGACAGATTCGTTGCAATACGGTATAGCCATGTTGAAAACTTTTTATTCAAATCATAGCTATGGATATTTACATATGCACGAATAAAGGCTTCCTGTGCAATATCCTCCGCCTCATGTCGATTCCCAAGCATACGATAGCATATCTGAAAAACCTTGTCTTTGTAAAATTCTACTATCTCCGCAAATGCATTCTGGTCTCCATTTTTTAACTGTCTTATTCTGTTTTTTATAATTGTCTCCATTTGTATACCTCCGCTCTACTCGCGGGTATCATTATTTACGATTCATTTCTTAAAAGGTTTCATTTTCTCCATAATTTTCATTTTAACAAATTTTGGTTGGTTTATGTGCTAGGAAATCAAATCTTTAAAAATAAAAAAAAGACAGCATCCCGTGTATCGAGATACTGTATAGTATTATAAAAGTTTTTCTCCAAATAAGGATCCCATTAAAGCAACTGCAACAGAAGCCGTTTTGTTTTTATCATCTAGGATTGGATTCACTTCTACAAATTCAGCAGAAGTAATCAATTTTGATTCCTCTAACATTTCCATTGCAAGATGGCTTTCACGATAACTAATGCCTCCAAGAACTGGAGTCCCTACACCTGGTGCATCATGTGGATCTAAACCATCTAAATCCAATGATAAGTGAACACCATCTGTCTTGTCTTTTAAATAAGAGATCGTTTCTTCCATAACCTTTGTCATACCTATACGATCTATCTCATGCATGGTATAAACTTTGATTCCTAACTTTTTAATTAACTCCTTCTCACCATCGTCAAGTGATCTTGCACCAATAATGACAATGTTTTCAGGCTTTATTTTAGGACCATACCCAAAGATGTCTGTTAATCTCTTATGACCAAGGCCCAGACTTGCAGCGAGTGGCATTCCATGGATATTACCTGACGGTGAAGTATCTGCTGTATTTAAATCTCCATGGGCATCGTACCAAATAACTCCTAGATTTTGATAATGCTTCGCAACACCCGCAAGAGTTCCAATCGCAATACTATGGTCACCACCTAGGACAAGCGGAAACCTACCAGCATTAATGACCTCGTCCACTGTTGCAGCAAGCTTTTCATTCGCCTCTGAAACTTTTTCAAGGTTCTTTAAGTTCTGATCCTTTGCAATTTCTTCACGAGTGGGGCGTGTAATTTCAATATCACCTAAGTCATCTATATCATATTCAAGTCTTTCTAATCGTTCAACGACACCCGCATAGCGGATGGCACTTGGCCCCATATCTACTCCCCTACGCATTTGGCCTAAGTCCATGGGCACACCAATTATGGAAATATCCTTCTTCATGTTATATGAACCTCCTTCTCCCATACCCTATTGTACCTACTTTTAATAGAATGACTCAACTCAACAAAAACATGTATATATATGCAGGAATAAAGGGAACAGAATGAACATAAATGTAGGGTTTATGCAAAAAAAATAAACCCTAATAGGTTTATTGTTAGTTCTGTATGTAATTGGTGGAGCCTAGCGGGATCGAACCGCTGACCTCCTGCGTGCAAAGCAGGCGCTCTCCCAGCTGAGCTAAGGCCCCAAATATAAAAAAGAAGTAGTTCATGGAGCGGAAGACGGGATTCGAACCCGCGACCCCCACCTTGGCAAGGTGGTGTTCTACCACTGAACTACTTCCGCTTAAATGAGCCATGAAGGACTCGAACCTTCGACCCTCTGATTAAAAGTCAGATGCTCTACCAACTGAGCTAATGGCTCTAAAATGGCTGGGCTAGCAGGATTCGAACCTACGAATGACGGAGTCAAAGTCCGTTGCCTTACCGCTTGGCTATAGCCCATTGATTTTACTACGTGATTAGTCTTCCTTGAATAAACATCAAGAAAAATCAACGCAAGAGGATATTTTGGGATATTTCAGTAGGAAATATCGTCGACAATACTAAGTATTAATGTAATCCTTAACTTAATATGTCTTTTTCATCTTCAAAAGTTATCATAACACGGAATTATATTTTTTTATTACCCTAGTATCTTGCTCATATAGCATACAAATTATGTGAATCTAAGGAAATAAAATATGTCACTTCATAAAAATAGCCTATTTCAACCTTTTGAACTTGTCCAAAGAAAGAATAAAGGCTTATAAGGATATGTAAATGGTGGAGGGGGACGGATTCGAACCGCCGAACCCGGAGGGAGCGGATTTACAGTCCGCCGCGTTTAGCCACTTCGCTACCCCTCCATCATTAAATGAAGATGGTGCCGGCGATAGGAGTCGAACCCACGACCTACTGATTACAAGTCAGTTGCTCTACCAACTGAGCTACACCGGCAAATATATATTAAAATGGTGGAGGATGACGGGATCGAACCGCCGACCCCCTGCTTGTAAGGCAGGTGCTCTCCCAGCTGAGCTAATCCTCCAAAAATGGTGACCCGTACGGGATTCGAACCCGTGTTACCGCCGTGAAAGGGCGGTGTCTTAACCGCTTGACCAACGGGCCAATTTGTAAATTTCTCTTTTTTAAGCTTCCAAGCGGGCTCGAACCGCTGACCTCTTCCTTACCATGGAAGTGCTCTACCAGCTGAGCTATGGAAGCAATGGCTCCGCAGGTAGGATTCGAACCTACGACCGATCGGTTAACAGCCGATAGCTCTACCACTGAGCTACTGCGGAATAAAAGCCTAGCGACGTCCTACTCTCACAGGGACAAAGTCCCAACTACCATCGGCGCTGAAGAGCTTAACTTCCGTGTTCGGTATGGGAACGGGTGTGACCTCTTCGCTATCGCCACTAGACTATATGAAGGATTCATTCCTTCAAAACTAGATAACGTACGTACATTCATCTTCAAAGTATTTTGGTTAAGTCCTCGATCGATTAGTATCAGTCAGCTGCACATGTCACCATGCTTCCACCTCTGACCTATCAACCTCGTCATCTTCGAGGGATCTTACTAGTTTAACACTATGGGAAATCTCATCTTGAGGGGGGCTTCATGCTTAGATGCTTTCAGCACTTATCCCTTCCACACATAGCTACCCAGCTATGCCCTTGGCAGAACAACTGGTACACCAGCGGTGTGTCCATCCCGGTCCTCTCGTACTAAGGACAGCTCCTCTCAAATTTCCTACGCCCACGACGGATAGGGACCGAACTGTCTCACGACGTTCTGAACCCAGCTCGCGTACCGCTTTAATGGGCGAACAGCCCAACCCTTGGGACCGACTACAGCCCCAGGATGCGATGAGCCGACATCGAGGTGCCAAACCTCCCCGTCGATGTGGACTCTTGGGGGAGATAAGCCTGTTATCCCCGGGGTAGCTTTTATCCGTTGAGCGATGGCCCTTCCATGCGGAACCACCGGATCACTAAGCCCGACTTTCGTCCCTGCTCGACTTGTAGGTCTCGCAGTCAAGCTCCCTTGTGCCTTTACACTCTACGAATGATTTCCAACCATTCTGAGGGAACCTTTGGGCGCCTCCGTTACTTTTTAGGAGGCGACCGCCCCAGTCAAACTGCCCACCTGACACTGTCTCCAAGGCCGATAAGGCCTTCGGGTTAGAATTTCAATACAGCCAGGGTAGTATCCCACCGATGCCTCCACCGAAGCTGGCGCTCCGGCTTCCAAGGCTCCTACCTATCCTGTACAAGCTGTACCAAAATTCAATATCAGGCTGCAGTAAAGCTCCACGGGGTCTTTCCGTCCTGTCGCGGGTAACCTGCATCTTCACAGGTACTATAATTTCACCGAGTCTCTCGTTGAGACAGTGCCCAGATCGTTACACCTTTCGTGCGGGTCAGAACTTACCTGACAAGGAATTTCGCTACCTTAGGACCGTTATAGTTACGGCCGCCGTTTACTGGGGCTTCGATTCAGAGCTTCGCTTGCGCTAACCCCTCCTCTTAACCTTCCAGCACCGGGCAGGTGTCAGCCCCTATACTTCGCCTTGCGGCTTCGCAGAGACCTGTGTTTTTGCTAAACAGTCGCCTGGGCCTATTCACTGCGGCTCTTCAGGGCTATGCACCCTAAAAAGCACCCCTTCTCCCGAAGTTACGGGGTCATTTTGCCGAGTTCCTTAACGAGAGTTCTCTCGATCACCTTAGGATTCTCTCCTCGCCTACCTGTGTCGGTTTGCGGTACGGGCACCATTTACCTCGCTAGAAGCTTTTCTTGGCAGTGTGGAATCAGGAACTTCGGTACTATATTTCCCTCGCCATCACAGCTCAACCTTACGGTAAGCGGATTTGCCTACTTACCAGTCTAACTGCTTGGACGCACATATCCAACAGTGCGCTTACCCTATCCTCCTGCGTCCCTCCATCGCTCAAACGGTAAAGAGGTGGTACAGGAATATCAACCTGTTGTCCATCGCCTACGCTTTTCAGCCTCGGCTTAGGTCCCGACTAACCCTGAGCGGACGAGCCTTCCTCAGGAAACCTTAGGCATTCGGTGGATGGGATTCTCACCCATCTTTCGCTACTCATACCGGCATTCTCACTTCTAAGCGCTCCACCAGTCCTCACGGTCTGACTTCACGGCACTTAGAACGCTCTCCTACCATTGTTCGTAAGAACAATCCACAGCTTCGGTGATACGTTTAGCCCCGGTACATTTTCGGCGCAGAGTCACTCGACCAGTGAGCTATTACGCACTCTTTAAATGGTGGCTGCTTCTAAGCCAACATCCTGGTTGTCTAAGCAACTCCACATCCTTTTCCACTTAACGTATACTTTGGGACCTTAGCTGGTGGTCTGGGCTGTTTCCCTCTTGACTACGGATCTTATCACTCGCAGTCTGACTCCCGAGAATCAAGTCTTTGGCATTCGGAGTTTGACTGAATTCGGTAACCCGATGAGGGCCCCTAGTCCAATCAGTGCTCTACCTCCAAGACTCTATACTCGAGGCTAGCCCTAAAGCTATTTCGGAGAGAACCAGCTATCTCCAAGTTCGATTGGAATTTCTCCGCTACCCACACCTCATCCCCGCACTTTTCAACGTGCGTGGGTTCGGGCCTCCATTCAGTGTTACCTGAACTTCACCCTGGACATGGGTAGATCACCTGGTTTCGGGTCTACGACCACGTACTATTTCGCCCTATTCAGACTCGCTTTCGCTGCGGCTCCGTCTCTTCAACTTAACCTTGCACGGGATCGTAACTCGCCGGTTCATTCTACAAAAGGCACGCCATCACACATAAATGTGCTTTGACTACTTGTAGGCACACGGTTTCAGGTTCTATTTCACTCCCCTCCCGGGGTGCTTTTCACCTTTCCCTCACGGTACTGGTTCACTATCGGTCACTAGGGAGTATTTAGCCTTGGGAGATGGTCCTCCCAGCTTCCGACGGGATTTCTCGTGTCCCGCCGTACTCAGGATCCACTCAAGAGAGAACGAAGTTTCGACTACAGGGTTGTTACCTTCTCTGACGGACCTTTCCAGGTCACTTCGTCTACTTCGCTCTTTTGTAACTCCGTATAGAGTGTCCTACAACCCCAAGAGGCAAGCCTCTTGGTTTGGGCTATCTTCCGTTTCGCTCGCCGCTACTCAGGAAATCGCGTTTGCTTTCTCTTCCTCCGGGTACTAAGATGTTTCAGTTCCCCGGGTCTACCTTCTCTTACCCTATGTATTCAGGTAAGGATACTGCCCCATTACGAGCAGTGGGTTTCCCCATTCGGAAATCTTCGGATCAATGCTTACTTACAGCTCCCCGAAGCATATCGGTGTTAGTACCGTCCTTCATCGGCTCCTAGTGCCAAGGCATCCACCGTGCGCCCTTCATAACTTAACCTATTCGGCTTCGATAAGCTGCGAATTTCTTCGTTGACTCGCTTTCTCTGCTGCTCATGCACCCTAAAGTGCACTCCGCTGCTCGAAAACTCATCGCCTCGAACTTCTTGCTTCTCGTGCGCCTTCAAGTTTTAAAGAACTTTACTTCAATGAATGTTTTGTTACGTTATCTAGTTTTCAAGGAACGAAGCTACTGACTTCAATCACATCGTGATTAAACATCAGTGAGTAATCTTCATGCAGCTTTGCGCTGAGGAATCAATCATCTTCGATTAACCTAGCAGACGCAAGTGCAATATTGAAAGCACAAAAAAGCACTCTCAAAACTGACCACAATACAAAACGTCTTTTTATGAAGTTCGTAGAACTTCAGTTTCCTTAGAAAGGAGGTGATCCAGCCGCACCTTCCGATACGGCTACCTTGTTACGACTTCACCCCAATCATCTGTCCCACCTTAGGCGGCTGGCTCCTTGCGGTTACCCCACCGACTTCGGGTGTTACAAACTCTCGTGGTGTGACGGGCGGTGTGTACAAGGCCCGGGAACGTATTCACCGCGGCATGCTGATCCGCGATTACTAGCGATTCCGGCTTCATGCAGGCGAGTTGCAGCCTGCAATCCGAACTGAGAATGGTTTTATGGGATTGGCTTAACCTCGCGGTTTCGCTGCCCTTTGTACCATCCATTGTAGCACGTGTGTAGCCCAGGTCATAAGGGGCATGATGATTTGACGTCATCCCCACCTTCCTCCGGTTTGTCACCGGCAGTCACCTTAGAGTGCCCAACTGAATGCTGGCAACTAAGATCAAGGGTTGCGCTCGTTGCGGGACTTAACCCAACATCTCACGACACGAGCTGACGACAACCATGCACCACCTGTCACCGTGTCCCCCGAAGGGGAAAGCCCTATCTCTAGAGTTGTCACGGGATGTCAAGACCTGGTAAGGTTCTTCGCGTTGCTTCGAATTAAACCACATGCTCCACCGCTTGTGCGGGCCCCCGTCAATTCCTTTGAGTTTCAGTCTTGCGACCGTACTCCCCAGGCGGAGTGCTTAATGCGTTTGCTGCAGCACTAAAGGGCGGAAACCCTCTAACACTTAGCACTCATCGTTTACGGCGTGGACTACCAGGGTATCTAATCCTGTTCGCTCCCCACGCTTTCGCGCCTCAGCGTCAGTTACAGACCAGAGAGCCGCCTTCGCCACTGGTGTTCCTCCACATCTCTACGCATTTCACCGCTACACGTGGAATTCCGCTCTCCTCTTCTGCACTCAAGTCCCCCAGTTTCCAATGACCCTCCACGGTTGAGCCGTGGGCTTTCACATCAGACTTAAAGGACCGCCTGCGCGCGCTTTACGCCCAATAATTCCGGATAACGCTTGCCACCTACGTATTACCGCGGCTGCTGGCACGTAGTTAGCCGTGGCTTTCTGGTTAGGTACCGTCAAGGTACCGCCCTATTCGAACGGTACTTGTTCTTCCCTAACAACAGAGCTTTACGATCCGAAGACCTTCTTCGCTCACGCGGCGTTGCTCCGTCAGACTTTCGTCCATTGCGGAAGATTCCCTACTGCTGCCTCCCGTAGGAGTCTGGGCCGTGTCTCAGTCCCAGTGTGGCCGATCACCCTCTCAGGTCGGCTACGCATCGTCGCCTTGGTGAGCCATTACCTCACCAACTAGCTAATGCGCCGCGGGCCCATCTATAAGTGATAGCTAAAAGCCATCTTTCAATATGAGACCATGTGGTCTCATATGTTATCCGGTATTAGCTCCGGTTTCCCGAAGTTATCCCAGTCTTATAGGCAGGTTGCCCACGTGTTACTCACCCGTCCGCCGCTAACTTTTGGGAGCAAGCTCCCAAAAGTTCGCTCGACTTGCATGTATTAGGCACGCCGCCAGCGTTCATCCTGAGCCAGGATCAAACTCTCCAATAAGAGTATTGATTGCTCAATAGTTTGTTACTTTAGAATTAAACGTTGACGCTTGTATTGTGTTCAGTTTTCAAAGAACTTTTTTAGCTCGTCGCTCAGAAGCGACCTTTTTAATATAGCATGCCAACTGTTTGTAGTCAACACTTTTTTAAAACTTTTTTTGAAAATGTTTATCGTCAGCGACGACGTTTATTAATATATCATCGTCTGATTCTCATGTCAACAATCTTTATAAAAAAATGATTAAATATTAAAAGAGGACCATATTAGCCTGATATAATCCTCTGCCCCTCTATCTAACCCTTTTTACTGTTTAGTTTCTTTGTGCGAATATACCTACTGCACTCTGATGGATCAGCAATTCTTTTAAATAAGCGAAATAAGATCTGATATCTTTCTTCCATTGCACGTTTTACTATATGGTCTATTCGTGCATCTTCTACATCAAACAATATTTCGTCCATCTCTCTTTTTAGAAGGTATTCTAATTCTTTGACTTCCACCTGATTAACTAATAATCCAATCATAGTTTCACCTCATGTTTGTTGTAATTCTAGTTATTACCAGATTTAGTTATTTTATGAATCGATTTTTACGAAGATATTTGCACATAAAATTGGATGACAAGCATATTATTTAGACAGAAGATTCTTTGGACAAGGAGGATAAATATGAATTTTTTCTACATCCTTAGTAGCAAGAGGATTAAGCAAACATTAATTATTCTTTTCGCTTCATTATTTACCGCCAGTATCTTTTATATAGAAAAAGGCAATATTGCTCCTGTTTTTTCAACCGAAAACGGCCCACGAGTGATTTATTCAGGAGAAAAAAGCGAAAAGACAGTTGCACTTACTTTTAATATTAGTTGGGGAGACACGAAGGCCTTACCGATTCTCGATACCTTAAAGAATTCAGGTGTAACAAATGCGACCTTCTTCCTATCCGCTTCGTGGGCTGAGCGCCACCCGCAGATAGTTGAACGGATTGTGAAAGACGGGCACCAGATTGGCATTAAAGGATATGATTATAAAAACTATACTGAATTAGAGGATGTCCAAATTAAAAAGGATGTCTATAAGGCCCAAGATGCATTTAAGAAAATGGGTGTCAAAACTATTTCCTTCTTTAGAACACCTGATGGAAATTTTGACTCTAGAGTAGTAAAGGTCTTGGATTCTCTTGGATATACTCTCATTCACTGGAGTATTGATTCAAATGATTGGAACAATCCAGGTGTAGCTAAAATAACAAGCAATGTTATAGGCAGGGTAAAGAGTGGAGACATTATTTTATTCCACGCTTCAGATTCAGCTAAACAGACTGCGGAAGCACTTCCTGGAGTATTGAAAGGAATTAAAGGTAAAGGCCTGTCATTTGTAACAGTTAGCGACATGCTAAATAATGCGGATGTAAAAAGTGAAGTTGTCGAATGAATTGTAGTAAAAAAGCTGATCCCATAGGGTCAGCTTTTTTGTTTTGTTAATTTTGGAAGTATCAATAATTGATACGCATTGCAAATTAAGAGAGGAAAAATCATTAGGTACAGCCAACTTCCATCATTTGCCCTAATTGCTGGCACCCATTCAATTACAGTAACAACAAACATAAAAAATACAGCTGGAATGAATGCTTTACGATTGGTCTGTCTGCTTTTAAAGAATGCAATGATTAATGAGAAAACTAATATACCTATTGGAACCCATACATATGAGGAGATACTCTCACCCTCGGTTGCAAATACTTGAATACGGAAATAAATTAAGTCAAATAATACAAAAGCAATCAATACTACTTGAGCAGGATTCCATGCACCTTTAAACATCCCTTGTCCAAATCGGTGAACTGATAAATAGGCAAAGAAACCCATTTGGCTAATAATACTAAAAGTAAATCCAACTCCGACGAGCCAAAATGCAACCATAAGTATTTCGACGTAATCCGAAGCTATAAATAAATCTTTATATTCACTCCATTTAACAGCAAATCCAGTAATGATTCCACTAATGGCGCCTACTAGTAAGGTAGATAGAAATAACCTTACCCAATTTCGACTTTTCACGACAAAATCCCCCACTCTTTATATTCAAATATGATTGTACCAAAATGTCGGGGATAAATGCCAGTTTCTCACCATCCAATCAGTGAATATTTTTTAACAAAAAAAAGCATATTAACAACTAAGGATCCCTTATGAAAGGAGCTTTATAAATGAGAAAATGGATGTCGCTCCTCCTCATTTTTAGTTTTCTATTAGTAATAGTTGGGTGTGCCCCAGCAAATGTCGAACAAAACCGAATGGATTATGAAGAAACAAAAAAAATGGTTGTCGATATATTGAAAACCGATGACGGTAAAAAGGCAGTTGAAGAACTCATGCGAGATGAAAGAATAAAGCAGCATCTCGTCATGGACCAAGTCGTTGTTAAAGATGCCATCCGTGAAACTCTTACCTCTGACAACGGGGTTGAGTTTTGGAAAAAGACGTTTGAGGATACCAAGTTTGTAGAAGACTTTGCAAAGAGTATGCAAACGGAGCACGAAAAGCTCATTAAGGACTTGATGAAGGATCCCGACTATCAAAAAATGATGATGGACATCTTGAAAAATCCTGAGATGGAAGAACAATTCATGGATGTTCTGAAAAGCCAAGAATACAGAAAACATCTTCAAACAGTCATCAGTGAAACACTTGAAAGTCCGTTATATAAAGCTAAAATTGAAGATATTCTCATTAAAGCAGCTGAGGATATGCAAAAAGAAGAAAAAGCGAAAAAAGATGAAGGAGAAGGAACTGGAAATAGCTAACCCTCCTTCCTATATAAAAGAACCTCCTGAAACTCAGGAGGTTCTTTTTAATTTAAATAGCATCAATTACTCGTTTTGCAATTTCGTTATAGATCTTTCCAGTTGGGTGACTTTCGTCGTAAACAGATGGGGCAAAGTCCTCATCATTCCAATCAGGCTGACCTAATGGAATTTTTCCTAGCAAGGATGTTTGAAGCTCTTCCGCAAGTTTCTCTCCGCCGCCTTTACCAAACACATATTCTTTTTCGCCTGTTACTTTACTTTCAAAATAAGACATATTTTCAATAACACCAAGTACTTCGTGTTCTGTACGTAAAGCCATTGCACCCGCTCTGGCAGCTACAAATGCAGCTGTAGGATGTGGTGTTGTTACTATAATTTCTTTACAATGAGGAAGCATAGTATGAACATCTAGTGCTACATCACCTGTACCAGGCGGTAAGTCTAGAACTAAGTAATCTAGATCTCCCCATTCAACTTCATTAAAGAAGTTATTTAACATTTTTCCGAGCATTGGACCACGCCAAATAACGGGTGAATTGTCTTCCACAAAGAAGCCCATTGAAATGACTTTAACCCCTTTTCTTTCAACAGGGATAATCTTTTCGCCACGAACGACAGGGCGCTTTGTAATTCCCATCATGTCGGGAACACTGAATCCGTAAATATCTGCATCAATAATACCGACCTTTTTACCAAGTCTAGCTAAAGACACCGCTAAGTTTACAGAAACGGTAGATTTACCAACACCACCCTTACCACTTGCTACCGCAATAAAGGTCGTTTGATTTACTGGAGATAATAAAGGAGCTGATTCTTCCGCTGATTCAGCCTTAAATTTCGCCAGTTCCTCTGGCGATAAGTCAGTAAATCGAAGACCTACAGATTCTGCTCCCGCTTGTTTTAAGGCATTTACAATTGTAGATTGAAGCTGTAGTTGCTCACCAGTACCAGTCTTTGATAAAGCAATTTTTACGCTAACATGTTTCTTTTCTTCTTTTATTTTAACTTCTTTGATTGCATTCGTTTCCTCGAATGTTCTATGTAAGAATGGATCTTGCAGTTGATATAATACTTCCTTCACTTGTTGCTCAGTTAACATAACAAACACCACCTAATTACTGTATTCGGTTTCACTCAACCTCATTATACCATACCTGTCCCAAATTACAGTGTGAGGAGTGTCATAGCTACATAAAAAAACCACCTTCTTATTCAGGTGGATTTGATTCATTGGAGAAATAGCGGTTGATTCCTGTGTAAATGGAGGCTGCGACCTTGTCTTGGTATTTATCTTGAACTAGTAGGGCTTTTTCATCCGGATTTGAAAGGAATCCTACCTCTACAAGTGCTCCAGGTTTTTTCGCACTTTTTAATAAGTAAACACCATTGATCGCTTTGGCTTGTCGTGTTGTATTTCCGAGATTGTTTCGAAGCTCGTCTTGAATAAACTTGGCTACTGCCTCATTTTCCTTGTAAGTACTAAAATAAAAAGTTTGTGCACCTCTCCATCGAGGAGATGGAATGGCATTTAAATGAATACTAATAAATAAATCCGCATCTGATTCATTGATGATTTGAACTCGTTTCTTCAAATCCTCAGTCTTCCGTTTACTGTATCCTCTCATTCCATCAGGGGCTAAATCTGTATCTTCTTCCCGTATCATTTGTACAAAAGCACCCTGTTGCTGTAGGTAGTCACGGAGCTTCTTTGAGATTTCGAGGGCAATGTCTTTTTCTTGTACGTCGCCATTATCGGCACCCCCATCTGGGCCACCGTGACCAGGGTCAATTATAATTACCTTCCCTGATAAGGGTAGACTCCACGGATCCCAAACATCTTTGTCCATAAATCGATATTGTATAAATAAAAATAAAATAACAGCTCCCAATAGGATACCAGCAATTTTAAGTTTCTTATTCATCATTTACCTCCTGCATGTCCCTAAGTTAAATATATGGGACAAGGAGAGTATATATGATTAAAAATTCTAATGCAATTTTAGCCGGTATCTTTTTTCTCCTTTCTGAAAACCTTCCGTCCACCAATAGGTTACATAGTATTCGCATGCATAGTAAAGTGACTCATTGACGAAGCCTTGGTCGCCAATATGCCCCCAATAGCAAATGAACTCATATAACGCATCAATTAGATTCTTTTCAAATCGGTAGCAGCGCATCCGCACTTCTTCTACTGATTCTCCATAATAACCAAATTTGCTATATTTAGCTCCTAATAAATATGCTTCTATTGCAACATCAATACAGCCTTCTTCAATGGCACTGCCAAGTATAGAGTCCATTCTAAAAAAGCTACTAAATGAGTCGACGACATTCTTCTTTAAGTCTTCTAATGAAAGCTCACGTAACATTTTCCGTTCATACTTGATCTGCTTCTCTTTCCGCTTTTCCTTGAAGGTTGTAATTACATTCATCGTATAAGAAACCCCCTTTGACAGATAGTTTCCTACCGCACCCGCGTAAACATGCGCCAAACACAAACTACCTTAACTTCCAAAATAAACTATGCATACTCAAGATATGCACAGCTCGTTTATTGGCGACAAACAGTGCTGACAGAAGGTGCACCTTTCAAAAAAAACGATGGTGCTTGCAGTTAGATATGTTTAAGGCCCTCAATCATAAAATCTGAGAGCCTTCACTTCTATATATCGGATGTATTAAGACTATCTTGCCCTTCCAATGATGGACTTTCTTTTTGTTTTCCAACAAGCCTTGCCACTTGCCAGCCAATGACCATATGGACTACCCCCATTATGAAAAACAATAAGTAGTCCCCGATTGGTTCCGGAAGTAAAAGATCGACAACCAACCACATACCTGCCGAAGAAGCACCAATAAAAGCACCTAGCATTGATTTTTGGATTCGACTCATTCTCCACCTACCCTTTCAATTTGTGTACATTCTTAACTAATCTTATGTAGCCAGGTTGCTCGAAATAACCTGAATTTTGACGAAAGGTTGTCCAATATCGGCACTATTCCTCCTATCCTCAATTGAATAAGGAGATTATCTCATCCAAAAGTCGTAGAAAAATTCAAGCTTTTTTACGAAGAAGGATTTTTCAGAAATCGGTATGCTTAAACCATCGATAGCTAAAAGGAGAGATAAAGAATGAAAAATAAAGTTGTAATGATTACTGGTGCTTCAAAGGGTTTAGGGAGAGCACTGACATTAGCTTTTGCCAAGGAAGGAGCAAAACTTTCAATTTGTGCAAGGTCAGAAAGTGATTTATTAAAAGTCAAGCTAGAAGCAGAGAGTTTAGGGGCAAAAGTAGTTGCAGTTACCGCTGATGTTTCCCGCTCCCAAGATGTAGATCGATTCGTTTCAGTTACCGAGGCGGCTTATGGACAGATTGATGTTTTGATTAACAATGCTTCTATGTTAGGCCCGAGCCCAATGCCACTACTCCTTGATTATCCTGAAGAAGACTTTGCTGAAGTATTAAGAGTAAATGCAGTATCAACTTTTCTAGTTACAAAAAGGGTTTCCTTAAGTATGCTTGAACGGAACCAAGGTTCCATTATCAATGTTACTTCAGAGGCTGGTCACATTGGTTATGCAGGCTGGGGAGCGTATGGGGTCTCTAAATTCGCTGTAGAAGGCATTACCCAAACATGGGCCGATGAATTTAGTGAGACTGGAATTCGGATTAATATGGTCGACCCTGGCGAAATGGACACTGACATGCACAAACTCGCTGTTCCAGATTGCGATTATCCGTTAGCAAAACCTGAAGAAGTCGTTGATATATTCTTATATTTAGCATCTGATCGAGCAAAAAGCATTAATGGAAAACGATTCTCAGCCCAATCTGAGGAGGAGGGGTAGGACATGGTAGACAACACTCTAGATTTTTACCTTCCAAATGAACTAAATGCATCCCTTCCACCTGAAGAGCGTGGCATCAGAAGAGATCACGTCCGGATGATGGCGCTTGACCGGAATTACGGTAAGATCCAACATGACCTTTTCTTCAATTTACCTGAATATTTACAGCCAGGAGACCTTGTTATTTTAAATAATAGCCGCACCATACCAGCAGTTTTCCAAGCAAAGAATCTAAGTAACGGGAAAATGAGAGCCAACGTCGAAGTTAGGCTGGCCAGACGAATTACTGAAGATACATGGGAGGCACTCATTGTTCAGGATTATACAAAGATTGGTGACATTTTTATATTTGCACCTGAGCTTTCGGCAATGGTAATTGGTCTAAAGGAGAAAACTCCACTAGCAATATTGAAGTTTGAGAAGAAAGGTTCCGACCTATTAAACATGTTCTATAGCCTCGGAGAACCTGTTCGTTACGAATATATCAATCACCCCTGGGATTTGGATTATTATCAAACGGTTTTCGCAAGCCATCCCGGCTCAGTCGAGATGCCCTCAGCTGGTAGAGCCTTTAGCTGGGAACTGTTATTTACACTAAAGCAAAAAGGAATTCAGGTTGATTTTATTCAACTTCATACTGGGCTTAGTTATTTGCTTGATGACAAGTGGCACCAAACTCCAGAAGAGAACGAAGAGGAATACCATATATCTGAACAGACCCAACAAAAGATTATTGCGACAAAAACTGCTGGTAAAAGAATTATAGCCGTTGGTACAACCGTAGTTAGAACACTTGAAACGTATGCGATATCGGGTGAACTTTCAGGGGTAACAAATTTATATATCAATGAGCACTTTCCTCTAAGAATTGCTGACGGAATCATAACGGGGTTACATGAGCCAGAGGCTAGCCATCTTGATATGCTTACCGCCTTTATTTCTAAACAGCATCTTCTCCAGGCTTACGGCCATGCCATTGATGCAGGTTATTTATGGCATGAATTCGGTGATATGAATTTGATTATATAAATGGAGGTTTAGCCATGAAACTTCATCATATTGGCGTTAATGTCAGTCATCTTAGAAAATCGATTGAATTTTATAAAAGCCAATTCGGTTTTGAGGAAGAATCACATTTTATATTCATGGAAGAAGAAATTGTATTTTTAACTTTAGGTGACTTTCGACTTGAGTTAGTCTCTAGTAATGAAGAAAATCAGTTAAACACTCATATCTGTTTTGAGGTCAATAATTTGACTGATGTAATGGCCAAATCTAAAACACTCCGTAAAATGGAAGGACCCTATGAACTTGATAATGGGTGGCAAACAGTCTTCTATGAAGGGCCTAATCAAGAAATAGTAGAATTATTGCAGGTTTCGAGTGCTAACAGTAAACTTATTAGATAAACCGGAGTCTGAAAATTAGAAATACTGTATAATGGAAGCAGATACTTCGTGGCGGAGGGAGAAACAATGTCTGGTAAGGATAGATATCAACAACTCAACATTTTAAAAGAGATAGCTGAGCTTTTAAACGAAGGAACAGATACAACAGAAGTATTGAAGGTTGTCTTGAAAAAACTTCTTCAAGTAACTGGCCTTCAAACAGGTTGGATATTTTTAATTGATGACGATGGCAAACATCATCTTATTGCTGATGAAGCCCTGCCGCCCGCTTTAGCCAATGATCATAAGCGACGCATGTGCCATGGTAAGTGCTGGTGTGTAAACAAGTACAATAATCAACAACTCAATAAAGCAACGAATATTATCGAATGTAAACGAATTGAAGATGCTCTTGATGAAGAAGCCGGAGAAACAGGTGGTCTGACTCATCACGCCACCGTCCCGCTTCGTGCTGGCCAAGAAAGGTTTGGGATCTTAAATGTAGGTGCTCCAAACAAAACAAATTTCGAGAAAAATGAACTCGCACTGCTAGAAGCAGTAGCCTACCAAATCGGAACTGCCTTAAAAAGAATTAAACTTACCCAACGTGAGCAAAATACAGCGCTCGTTGCTGAGCGAAACCGTTTGGCACGGGACCTTCACGACTCAGTAAATCAACTCCTCTTTTCATTAAGTCTTACCGCAAGGGCTGGGGTTGAGTTGACGGAAATCAATGAAGTCCAGCAAACGTTCACCTATATACAAGATATGGCACAAGAAGCACTTGGAGAAATGAGAGCATTAATCTGGCAGCTACGTCCAGAAGGACTTGAAAATGGTCTTGTTAGCGCCTTACGAAGCTATGCTGAGATGTTAGGCCTTTCTATCAAAACAAAGCTGACAGGTGCAGTTAACCTATCCGGAAAAGTAGAAGAATCCTTGTGGCGTATTGGGCAGGAGGCTCTGGCCAATTGTAAAAAACATTCACAGACAACTGAAGTAGAATTAGAATTACAAGCTTCTGAAGCCGGTGTAAAAATGAACATTAGGGATAAGGGATGCGGCTTCCACTATGAAGTAGATCGCGAAATACTCTCGTTGGGGTTACGAAATATGAAAACAAGGACGGAAAGCTTAAACGGGACTTTTTCTTTACAAAGTAAGCCGGGAATTGGAACAGAAATACAGGTCCAGATCCCGCTTTAGGGGGATAAGTAAATGAGTATACGAATATTAGTAGTAGACGACCATCATGTCGTCAGGCGGGGCCTCGTTTTTTTCCTCCGTACACAAAGAGATATGATGATTGTCGGAGAAGCAGCAAATGGGAAAGAGGCCATTAAACAAGCGAAATTATTAAAACCAGAATTAATTCTCATGGACTTAGTAATGCCTGAGATGGACGGTATTCAGGCAACAAGAGAAATCAAAAAGGAACAACCTGAAATCAAAATCATGATGTTGACTAGTTTTTCTGATCAAGACCACGTCATACCTGCCCTGGAAGCTGGAGCGTCTGGGTATCAATTAAAAGATATTGAGCCCGATGAGCTGATATCTTCAATTAAAAGAATCATGGGCGGTGAAAATCAGATTCATCCAAAAGCAACCTCGCACCTCCTGGCCAATTTATCCTCTAACAGGAACCAGGCGAAACATGTATTTGAGGCATTAACTAAAAGGGAAGTAGATGTGTTAAAGGAAATTGCCAAAGGAAAAAGCAATAAGGAAATTGCAAGCTCCTTATTCATCACTGAAAAAACAGTCAAAACCCATGTTTCAAACCTATTGGCAAAACTCGAATTAGCGGACCGGACACAGGCAGCCCTTTTTGCAGTCAAAAATCAGTTAGTCGACTAAAGTAGAAGAAATTTTTAATTACTCAAAATAGACTCCCAACCAATTGTTGAGAGTCCTTCATTATAAACAAAAGATGAAACTATGACATTATCGCAGGACGTCTGATCATTTCCCCTTTAACCTTGGGGTGTCCTTAAGCTCTTGAATCTTTGCCGCACCGATTCCGAACATTGACATTCTTAGTTCCATTTCCCGAATTTTCATTACTTCAACTACATCTTCCACGCTCTGGGTCGCTTCTTTCAGGATAGATCGTCCGAACCCGACAAGATCGGCCCCCAATGCGATGACTTTTGCAGCATCTAGACCTGTCTGCATTCCACCACTAGCAATCAATGAACGTTCACCAATTTCACCTCGAACCATTCTGATTGATTCCACCGTTGGAATCCCCCATTCGCTGAATGCCTCCGCAGCAACCCGCCGAATGGAGTCATTAGACCTGAATTTTTCAACCTGGCTCCAAGAAGTCCCACCGGCTCCTGCAACATCAATAAACGCAACTCCTGCATCAACTAACTTTCTAGCCGTTTGATCATCAATTCCCCATCCGACTTCTTTGACCCCGATGGGAACCTCCAGTGTTTTGCATAGTTGTTCAATCTTCTTTAATAACCCTTTAAAATTCGTATCTCCATTATCTTGAATCACTTCTTGGATACTGTTCAAATGAAGAACGAGCATATCTGCATCGGTGATCTCGATAATTCGCCTGCATTCCTCGACTCCATATCCGAAATTTAGCTGAACAGCTCCTAAGTTAGCTATGATTGGGACGCTTGGTGCATACTCCCTTACCTGAAAAGAGGAAGCATGTCCGTCACTGTCAAGCAGCGCCCGGGTTGATCCGAGTGCCAGAGCCCAACCCCTTTCCTCAGCAGCAATAGCCAAGTTTCGATTAATCGCCTCCGCAAGGCCTGTCCCACCCGTCATCGAACTGATGAGAAACGGAGTTTGGCATTCAAAGCCAAGGAATGTGGTTTTAATAGAGATTTCATCAAAATCAATTTCAGGAAGTGCATTATGAACAAACACAAGCTTCTCTAATCCAGTTGAAATTGAATCCCCCGTAACCTTCTCGTTCAGAGTAATTTGAATATGTTGAGATTTTCTTTCCTCAATTGAGTTGGCCATCACCAACACCTGCCCTTATTCTAAATTCAAAATGATCACACACTCATGTTACGCCACAGCAAACACTGTCTTAAGTCTAAAGAACCATTGTCCTATTTGGTCTGTACTTCTTCCACTGTTTGCTCTACTTCAGCACGCGTCATTTTCTCCCGACCATCCTTCAATGCTTGTAACGTTTTGTGTGCCAGAGCAAGAGGTAGACGACAAAATAAAATAATGCTTTTCCTTTTAAGAGATTTCATATACAAATCTGCTTTTGCCAAGTTTTCCTCAGCGTATTCGAATAAGTCCGCACGATTCCAACCGTCAGGAACAAAACTTACACCACGTTCGTCCAAATCTTCCTTCTGATTGCGCAAGATATTTACAGCCTGAAGTCCACGACCATAACCAATCGCTAATTCCCGATCGGTTTTTTCTCCGCCGTAATGCTCCCAAAGATCTGATAGCATCACTCCAACAAGTCCTGCAACGTAATATGTATAGTCATCCAAATCTTCACGTGTACGAATACTCCAATTTGCTTTTGACCATTTTGCCATTCCTAATGCCATCTCACCAGCAGCGTTGGTAACTATCGTCAAAGCATCCTTCGGACATGCCTGTAACCACTCTTCTAAACGAATTGTCACTTCAGGCATTTTATCTCTTATTGGTCCAAGTATTCTTAGATATTCTTCATTATCGAATGGTTGTTTAAATAAATCGCTTAACTTTGCTAAAACTGTATATTTCACATCATTGTCTATCTCTTCATGGTCTTCAATTTCATCAATCGCACGAAATACTAAATAAGCAGATGCAACCGAATACTTCAACTCTTTTTGCAAAAAAGTAATCGGAATATAAAATGTACGACTCGTCTCTTTTAGCATACGCATCGCATCTTTAGGAAACCCACTCATTTTTCAAACCTCCTATTTACAAGCCTTTAACATTCATTATACATAACATTCATGAAAGTTGGTCATTGTAAGAACTACCAAATTTAAAAGTGAGACTTTTTTTGACTAGTGGCCCTCTTTGCTTTTTTCGCTATAACTTGCTTATTTGTATTAATTATCATCGCTAATCTTATAAGAATAATTGTATTATTCCCCTAACTCATGACTTTTTTGTTCCAAAATTAGTTGAACGTCGCATGCTTTATTATATCCACTCTGATCGAGTACTTAGTAAACCTCACGCTGTTTTCCATTGATTCAGACACAGCTTGATGAAATCCTGGGGTTCGTGTCTAAATACCACTTGATTTAGACACTTCTTCTAAAAAAAACTAGCGCTCTGTCCGGATAAGTGCTTGATTCGGACACAGCATGATGAAACCTTGAAGTTCGTGTCCAAATTCACCCTTGATTAGGACCACTTGATAAAACATTGAGGTTCGTGTCCAAATACACTCTTGATTCGGACTCTTCCTCAAAATATACAAACTCTGTCTGAATATACACACCTGATTCATACACCACTTAATGAAATAATGGGATTCGTGTCAAAATACACCCATAATTCGGACTCATTCACAAAACTAATCGGACTCACTGTCCAAAATTCGGAGCTTGAGTAGGATATCCGAATTAAATCGAACTCTTTATACACTTCATTAAATCAATACACAATCGAGTAGGAGGCGCGTTACCGCGCCGACCTCTCACACCACCGTACGTACCGTTCGGTATACGGCGGTTCGAAAGTTTATGTAATAATTTGATTCAATTGTTTCAGTCCTTGTTTCAACCAGTATTCTTTATTCATAGCTGAATCCAAGACAGGATTATTAGACGTTCTCCAATATCCCTTTCGGGAGTTTGCACATTTCCAAGCAGTTCTTGAGTAGATGCCTAATTTCTTTAGGTTTCGGTATTTGGTTCTCGTTTTCTTCCATTCTTTCCATCGGCAGGCTCTCAATCTTCTTCTGATATGTGCGTCTAATAGATATGTATATCTCTTTATATCAGCGATTTTGAAATAGTTTCCCCACCCTTGAATTAGTCGGTTTATCTTTTGAATGCGATACTCCATACTTACTCCCCAATTGCGGTTTGTAAGTTTCTTTAGCTTACCTTCAAACCTTTGTTTAGATTTCTTTGGCACGTACACCCTGACTTTTCCCTTACTTCGGTAGAAACTCATCCCTAAGAATATACGTGCTAAGGGCTTTCCCACCGCACTTTTCTCTTCATTCACCTTGAGTTTTAGCTTCTTTTCTATGAAGTCGGTTATTCCGCTTTTAACTCGTTCACCAGCTTTTTGACTCTTCACGTATATGTTGCAGTCATCGGCGTAACGGACAAATTTATGCCCTCGTTTTTCAAGTTCTTTATCCAACTCATTTAAGATGACATTGCTAAGTAGTGGACTAAGTGGTCCTCCTTGTGGAGTACCTTCTTTATTTACAGACACAACACCATGTTCCAAGACTCCTGCTTGTAAGTACCGACGTATAAGTTTTAATGTCGGTTTATCAGTAATGGTCTTAGCTACGATAGACATTAATTTATCGTGTTGTACTTTATCAAAGAATTTTTCTAGGTCCATATCTACAACATATTGGTACCCATCTTCGATGTATAATCTAGCTTGCTCAATAGCCTGATGAGCACTCTTATTAGGCCTAAATCCATAGCTATGAGGGCTAAATTGTTTCTCGAAAATTGGGGTCAGCACCTGAATAATTCCTTGCTGGATAACTCGATCGGTTACTGTAGGGATTCCTAAATTACGCTTACCACCGTTAGGTTTTGGGATTTCTACCCTTCTAACTGCTCGAGGTTTGTATTGCCCATCCCGTATAAGTCGAATGATTTCTTGTCCGTGTTCTTTCAAATAAAGGCGAGTAGCTTCTATATCTTTCTCATCGACTCCTGCTGCTCCTTTGTTTCTCTTTACCTTCTGAAAGGCTCGATTCATGTTCTCTCGGCTTATGATTCTCTCAATTAATTCGTTATTATATTCCATATCGTTCCCATGTTCTTGACTTTGCACAAAGAGAACTCCACTCTACAATAGAGTTCGTCGGTTTCCGCCCTTCTAGCTCTAATGTAGTCTTACGATTGGCTGTGTCTTCGTTCCTTTGTAAAGTAGTCTAACATGGCCACTCCTTTCGTTCCGTCCTTCTCAACCGCAAGGTTGATACTATGACATCAGCTGACTTCTCTTGATTCAGCTACTTATCACTAAGTGGGTTCCTTTCCAGGATACCAAGAGACCTCCCAGGGTAAGTTCATTCACTTTCTCCTCATATATCTGCCACATTTATTTACGGTTCATCTGGGGATATTTTGGACTTTGTTTTGTTTTGCAAACTCGTCCTGAAACGTAAACCTCAAATGTGATTCGTGTACCTCAGACCGAGGATTTGCCTTGGGCTTCCTTCAGATTCCGCGTCGCCACGGACACCCTTGCCTTTGGCTAATGGTTCGCATATCCCAACGCCCATAGCGGACTCTCACCGCCAAGTTAATGAACATGCCTGGCACACAAAAAGACCCTTTCCACAAAAGTGAAAAGAGTCTTGAAACGCCAAAATTAACGTTTTGAGAACTGAGGTGCACGACGAGCGCCTTTAAGACCGTATTTCTTACGTTCTTTCATACGCGGATCACGTGTTAATAGTCCTGCAGATTTTAATGCTGGACGGAATTCAGGATCAGCTTGTAGCAATGCACGAGCGATACCGTGACGGATAGCGCCAGCTTGACCAGTGTATCCTCCGCCATTAACGTTAACAAGAACGTCATAATTACCTAAAGTTTCAGTAGCGTTTAGAGGTTGTTTTACAACTTCTCTTAAAGCTTCGAATGGAATATAGTCTGCAATGTCACGACCGTTGATTACGATGCGTCCGTCGCCAGGAACTAAACGTACACGTGCAACGGAGCTTTTACGACGACCAGTGCCATAATATTGTACCTGTGCCAAATTAATACCCTCCTTATTAATTAACCGCGAAGTTCGTAAACTTCAGGTTGTTGTGCTTGATGTGGATGTTCGCTTCCAGCATAAACGTGCAATTTCTTAGCCATTTGACGACCAAGTGAACCTTTTGGAAGCATTCCTTTGATTGCAAGTTCAAGCATTTTTGTTGGATAGTTTGTACGCATTTCTAATGCCGTTCTTGATTTTAAACCACCTGGGAATTGACTGTGACGGTAGTAAATCTTGTCATTTAATTTATTACCAGTTAATTCGATTTTTTCAGCATTGATGATGATTACATTATCACCAGTGTCAACATGTGGTGTGTAAGTTGGTTTGTGTTTTCCACGAAGTAATGTTGCAACTTCAGTTGATAAACGACCTAAAGTTTTGCCTGCAGCATCTACAACATACCATTTGCGCTCTATATTGCTAGCATTAGCCATAAATGTTGTACGCATGAATTTCCCTCCTAATTTCACTAACGTTTCATTTTGTATTTAATCACGATTAAAGTTCCGGGGCTTTAACGTGGTGTTTAAATATCATACTAAAATATAATATAACTTTCAGGATGTAATGTCAAGAAAATGTTACACCAGGATTAGTTGTTATAACGATCTTTCAGCTTCCTATACCCTTCCACTCTTCGTAGAAAACCTGCCAAAGGTATAATCCTTGACCTGGCGCGGTCTTTCCTGCAAGCGATCTGTCTTTTCCGGAAAGAATGGCTTCCATCATACTTGGGTCTTTTTGGCCTCTTCCGACTTCTAGTAACGTGCCTACTAATATTCTTACCATATTATATAAGAATCCATTTCCTATAAACGAAAAAATAAGTTCATCATCATGACTTTCAATATGAATCTCGTATATGGTTCGAACTTTATCTTGTACTTCCGTTTTTGAAGCACAGAAACTCGTAAAATCATGTGTGCCTAATAATCGTAATGACGCTTCTCTCATTGCATGAAGATCTATTGGAAAAGTATAATGATAAGTAAAATTACGTTTAAAAACGCAAGGCTCTTCACTCATCAACAATCGATACCGATATTCCTTCGCCTTCACATCAAAACGTGCATGAAAGTCAGGATCAACTTCCTCAACAGATCGAACCCGGATGTCTTCAGGGAGCATCGAATTTAGAGCTCGTTTCCAGCCTTCGACTGGAATAGATAATGGTGAATCAAAATGAACAACCTGTCCACGGGCATGTACAGTTGCATCTGTTCGACCAGAAGCTACTGTTTTCACCTGTTCTCCTTTATGCATTTTCTGTAAAGCAAGTTCAAAGGCAGATTGCACAGTTCGTTTATTCGGTTGTACCTGATACCCTGAAAAATGGGTTCCATCATAGGATATGATGCATTTGTACCTTCTCATTTTTCTCCTCATTATCCTCGTAGTAAAAATAAAACCACTGCCATTGCAAATAGTAAGACTAACATAAGTGTATCGAGGCCTCGCCACTGTAGCACTCGTAATTTTGTACGTCCTTCTCCGCCACGATAACCCCTTGCTTCCATCGCAATAGCCAGTTCTTCTGCCCGTTTAAATGAACTTATAAACAACGGAATTAATAAAGGAACAACCGCCTTCATGCGATCTTTTATCGGTCCACTCGTAAATTCGACCCCTCTTGCAGCTTGTGCCTTCATGATTTTCTCTGTTTCTTGCATTAATGTCGGAATAAATCGAAGTGAAATCGACATCATTAACGCAAGCTCATGTGTAGGGAGGCCGATTTTTTTAAATGGTGCTAATAAGCTTTCCATGCCATCAGTGATTTCAATCGGAGTACTTGTTAATGTTAATATTGTAGTCATAATAATTAAATATAATAGCCGTAACGAAATAAAAATCCCTTGTGTTACGCCACCTTCATAAATTTGTAGCCAACCAAAGTCGACTAATAAGTCTCCTTCTTTAGTTAAAAAAATATGAAGGATAAATGTAAAGAGAATAACCCACAAAATTGGTTTTAATCCCGACAAAATGTAGCGTAATTGAACCTTTGTTAGTAATACAATTCCTAAGGTATAAATCCCTAATAGTACATAGGTAAGAACTGAATTAGCTAAAAAGACGATAAACACATAGAAAAAAATTAATAATAGCTTTGCTCTAGGATCCATTTGGTGAATCAGAGAATGTGCAGGTATATAACGACCTATAATAATGTTCATTTCAGGACCCCCTTATCTTTAAGGGCATTTCCTACATATTGAACAATTTCATCTACCGACAGACTAGCTGCTCGCGGAATTTCAATTCCTAACTTTTCTTCGAGCAGTCCTTTTAATCTAACTGCCTCAGGGACATCTAATCCTAAATGAAGAACTTGTTCAGGTTTTGAGAATATCTCTACAGGACTTCCTTGGAATTTTATCGTTCCTTTTTCCATGACAAGTATTTGATCAGCGTAACGGGATGCATCTTCCATACTATGGGTTACAAGAACTGTTGTTAGACCGTTTTCTTTATGAAGTTTGTAAAACATCTCCATAATCTCAAACCGCCCCCTTGGGTCTAGCCCGGCAGTAGGCTCGTCCAAGACCAAAACCTGTGGGTTCATTGCCAATATTCCTGCGATCGCAACTCGCCGCATTTGTCCCCCACTTAAATCAAAGGGTGACTTCATTAAGTATTCATCAGATAGACCGACCATTTTTATGGTTTGTCTAGCTCTTTTCTTAGCTTCTTCTAATGGTACCCCAAAGTTCAGCGGTCCAAAGCAAATATCTTTCTCAACCGTTTCCTCAAAAAGTTGATGTTCGGGAAATTGGAATACAACCCCAACGTTCTTGCGTAATGACTTAAGTTTTTTTTCTTTTTGTTTGGAACTAATTGTTCGTTCTCCAATGGTGATTGATCCTGAGGTTGGCTGCAAGAGTCCATTTAAATGCTGGAGGATGGTTGATTTTCCAGAACCCGTATGACCGATTATAGCGGTGTATGAACCAGATTTGATATGTGCATTAACATCATATAAGGCTAGCATTTCAAATGGTGAACGAATCTGATAGCGATGTTCTAAATTTTCAATTGTAATGTCCATAACTCATCCACCAAGCCTTCTTCTGTTATATGATTCTTAGAGAGCGGAACACCGATTGCTCGTAGTTTTTTAGATACTTTTACAGAAAAGGGTAAATCCAAACCTATTTCTACAAGCTTATCATCTAACGCAAAAATCTCTTCAGGTTTCCCTTCTGCGAACAATTGCCCCTGGTTCATTACTATAATTCGATCGGCTCTTGCTGCTTCCTCTAAGTCATGGGTAATTGACATAACTGTAATCTGACTTTCATTTTTAATTTCTCTTATTGTTTCTAGAACCTCTGTACGACCGATTGGATCTAACATAGAGGTTGCCTCATCCAAGATGATTAAATCTGGTTGAACAGCAAGAACACCAGCAATTGCAACTCGCTGTTTTTGACCACCTGAGAGTTGGTGCGGTTCATGTTCTAGAAAATCCCTCATATTAACCATATCAATAACTCTTTCAATTCGTGAAGCCATCGTTTCTCGTGGGATCCCGTTGTTTTCCATTCCAAAAGCAATATCATCTTGTACAGTTGTTCCAACGAACTGATTATCTGGATTTTGAAAGACCATCCCAATCTTCCTTCGAAAATCCCAAATTGAATCTTCATTTAGCTGTACTCCTTCAATTGTTACTGCACCGGTTTGAGGTAACAATAACCCATTGAGAATACGTGCTAGGGTTGATTTTCCAGAACCGTTATGACCTACAATCGCAAGCCACTCTCCTTTTTGAACAGAGAAAGATAGATTTTCTAGTGCGGGGCTAGCATTTTCTGCATATTGATAGCTTATCTGGTCAACGACTAAAAGGTTCTCGCCCATTCTCATCCCCCTCTACCTTCTTATCAAATACGCTAGGCGAATATCGCCTAAAACTTCTTGGTATTGCTCGAAAACACTCATTTAAAAATCCACGCCATTCGCAGACGTCTTAATTTTATTTAATCTAATCGCTATATAAAATTATTTCCATAGAAATAATATTATTTCTTAATCCAACTTACTACCTTAAAAATTATTCGTTTCTTCCTTATCTGTCAAGGGAATTAGAACGCATTATTCCTAACTTTTAGGAAAAGCGCTATACATAGTACGTTCAAATAGGATTGTAGTATACTATTTATAGATAATTCTATCTTTTTCGAAAAATAATGAATGTAAAATAAAAAGGGCTTAGACCAGTTTGAAAAACTGTCCCGCCCTTAAAAGAAAAATAAAATTAAACTAATTCAATGATAACCATTGGAGCACCGTCACCACGACGAGGTCCGATTTTCATGATACGAGTGTATCCACCTTGACGCTCTTCATAGCGAGTTGCGATGTCACTGAATAATTTTTGTAGCGCATCTTGACCAGTCTCTTCGTTTGCTACTTCATTACGGATATAAGATGCAGCTTGACGACGAGCGTGAAGGTCACCACGCTTACCTAATGTAATCATTTTTTCTACAACTGATTTTAATTCCTTCGCGCGAGCTTCAGTTGTTTCGATACGCTCGTTGATGATTAAGTCAGTAGTAAGGTCACGTAATAACGCCTTACGTTGCGCGCTTGTACGTCCTAGTTTTTGGTATGACATGAGGTATTCCCTCCTTTGTTGAATTATTATGAAAGACAAAGCATTAGATAACTAGGCTCTTGTAACAATAGACTTTCGTGATGAGAAAGATGCCTCTAATTCGCATAATTCAAACCGAGTCAGTCATCTTTACGTAAGCCTAAACCAAGCTCTTCTAGTTTAGCCTTAACTTCTTCTAAAGATTTACGACCAAGGTTACGTACCTTCATCATATCTTCTTCAGTTTTATGAGCAAGCTCTTGAACCGTATTAATTCCTGCTCTCTTTAAGCAGTTATATGAACGAACTGAGAGATCCAATTCTTCAATTGTCATCTCGAGGACTTTCTCTTTTTGATCCTCTTCTTTTTCAACCATAATTTCTGCATTTTGAGCTTCATCTGTTAATCCTACAAAAATATTTAAATGTTCTGTTAGGATTTTCGCACCTAGTGCAATCGCTTCTTTCGGACCAGTACTGCCGTCTGTCCAAACATCAAAAGTCAGTTTGTCAAAGTTCGCGACCTGTCCAACACGTGTATTTTCCACTTGGTAATTAACACGTGCAACTGGTGTATAGATGGAGTCAATCGGAATAACACCGATTGGTCGATCATCACGCTTGTTTGCATCAGCTGGAGAATATCCTCGTCCGCGCTTTGCAGTTAATCTCACACGAAAATGTGCATCCTTAGCAAGTGTTGCAATGTGTAGATCTGGGTTTAAGATTTCAACATCACTGTCATGCGTGATGTCAGAAGCTTTAACTGGACCTTCACCTTGAACATCAATCTCAAGAGTCTTCTCATCATCTGAGTAGATTTTAAGAGCTAATTTCTTCACATTTAAGATAATAGATGTTACATCTTCGACGACGCCTTCGATTGTTGAGAACTCATGCAGTACCCCATCTATTTGGATAGACGTAACAGCGGCACCAGGGAGAGAAGATAATAGGATACGACGTAAGGAGTTACCCAAAGTTGTTCCATATCCACGCTCAAGTGGCTCGACGACGAATTTACCATAATTGGCATCTTCGCTGATTTCAACCGTTTCGATTTTTGGTTTTTCAATTTCGATCATTTATAAACCCTCCTTCAAAACGTCGAAACCTCGGCTAGACCATGATCAAAGACGTCTAACCGAAATTCCCAAAAGTTAAGTTCCCTAACTGTGCACAACAACTCGATTATTCTGTAAAGAACTTATAAAGAAAACACGGCGATTTGCAAGAAATACTCACTCACGCCTTTGTTACACTTATAAGATAAGAAAGTATTTGAAGCTTCCTTACACAGTAAAAAAGTTTATCAAAACCCATTAATCCATTATAGCCATGGATAAAAAATCTTATACAGAAAAAGATCAAATATGTCTTGTCGTATTTGTAATTATGTTATACACGACGACGTTTTGGTGGGCGACATCCGTTATGTGGTACTGGAGTAACATCTTTAATAGCTGTAACTTCAAGACCAGCAGCTTGAAGAGCACGAATTGCAGCTTCACGTCCTGCACCAGGGCCTTTTACAGTTACTTCAAGAGTTCTCATACCATGTTCCATTGATGCTTTAGCAGCTGTTTCAGCAGCCATTTGTGCAGCAAATGGAGTAGACTTACGTGAACCTTTGAAACCAAGAGCACCAGCACTTGACCAAGAAATTGCATTTCCGTGTGCATCTGTAATTGTTACGATCGTATTGTTGAATGTTGAACGGATGTGTGCAACACCAGATTCAATATTCTTTTTTACACGACGTTTACGAGTATTCGTTTTACGTGCCATTATCCATTACCTCCCTTACTATTTCTTCTTGTTTGCTACAGTACGACGAGGTCCTTTACGTGTACGAGCGTTATTTTTTGTATTTTGACCTCTTACAGGTAATCCACGACGATGACGTAGACCACGGTAAGAACCAATTTCGATTAAACGTTTGATGTTAAGTGAAACTTCACGACGAAGGTCACCTTCTACTTTGTAGCGGTCAACGATGTCACGAATCTTGTTTAATTCGTCTTCAGTAAGATCGCGAACGCGAGTATCTTCAGAAACACCAGCTTCTGCAAGAATTTTTTGTGCAGTTGGACGTCCGATTCCAAAAATATATGTTAAAGATATAACCACACGTTTTTCACGCGGAATATCAACACCAGCAATACGTGCCATTTAGACGTACACCTCCTTATTAATTAGCCTTGTTTTTGTTTATGTTTTGGGTTTTCACAAATTACCATTACTTTACCTTTTCTACGAATAACTTTACACTTTTCGCAGATAGGTTTTACTGATGGTCTCACTTTCATTTTTCAAACCTCCTTGATAGTTCGGAGCGCATTTATTTAAAACGGTACGTAATCCTACCGCGAGTCAAGTCATAAGGTGATAATTCAACCGTTACCTTGTCTCCGGGTAAAATACGAATAAAGTGCATGCGAATTTTACCAGAAACATGGGCCAAAACAGTATGACCATTCTCTAATTCAACTTTAAACATTGCATTAGGTAATGTTTCAGCAACAGTACCTTCAACTTCAATTACATCGTCTTTCGCCATTGGAATGTTCTCCCTTCTTCAAATCAGTAACTTGCTCATTGACAAACTCGATACACACTAACATTGCTTTACGTTTGCCATCGACCAGTTTCCTTAATACTGCTCTGAACTTCCGGAGATACGTAATCAAAAATTAGATGAATGTTATTCTAATGAATAGGGTTTGTGCCTTACAATTTTGTTAAGATCTCATACCCTGTTTCTGTAATAGCAATCGTATGTTCAAAATGCGCACACGTTTTGCCATCGACTGTTACAACAGTCCAGTTATCTGCTAACGTCTTCACGTATCGACTACCTGCATTTACCATCGGTTCAACGGCAAGTACCATTCCTGGTTTTAAACGTGGTCCTTTATTAGGAGGACCATAATGTGGAATTTGCGGCTCCTCATGTAATTCTTTGCCCACACCGTGACCAACATATTCTCGAACGATCGAGAAATTGTTCGCTTCGACATAAACTTGGATTGCATGAGAAATATTTGAAAGACGCACACCAGGTTTTGCTTCCTCTAATCCTCGATAAAGGGATTCTTCGGTTACACTAAGAAGTTTTTGATTTTCCTTATGAATCGTACCTACAGGATATGTCCAAGCTGAGTCACCATGATAGCCATTGTATTGCGCCCCGATATCGATACTAATAATATCTCCATCTTGTAAAACGCGATCACCTGGCAAACCATGCACCAACTCTTCATTAACAGAGGTACAGATACTACCGCGAAAACCATTATACCCTTTAAAAGAAGGAATTGCATCAAATCCACGAATAAACTTTTCAGCAATTGTATCCAGTTCTTTCGTAGAAATCCCTGGAGTAATATATTGTTGTAGTTCTTGGTGCGTCAATGCGACGATCTTTCCAGCCTCGCGCATAATTTCGATTTCCCTTGGTGACTTGCAAATAATCATCTATTGTAATCCCCCAAGAAGCTCCTCTACATCACCAAAAACTTTGTTTATTTCTTGTTGCCCATTGATATTGCGAAGATATCCCTTTTCCTGATAAAAGTCAAGAAGTGGCTTTGACTGCTCGATATTTACTTGTAGACGAGTTCCAACAGTTTCCGCATTATCATCTGCACGTTGATAAAGTTCACCGCCACATTTATCACATTTACCCTCCTGAGCCGGTGGGTTAAATACTAAGTGGTAAGTAGAACCACATTCCTTACAAATTCGTCGACCAGTTAATCTCTCAAGTAAGATTTCAGAATTGACTTCAATGTTAATTACATAATCAATCTTTTTATCGAGATCAGTAAGAATTGTCTCAAGTGCTTCTGCTTGTGGAACTGTACGTGGAAATCCATCAAGTAAGAAACCATTATTGCAATCATCTTTGCTTAATCGTTCACGGACAATTCCGATCGTAACTTCATCAGGAACAAGCTCACCTTTATCCATAAAAGACTTTGCCTGAAGCCCTAGTTCTGTTCCATCTTTTATTGCAGCACGGAACATATCTCCCGTAGAGATATGAGGGATATTGTACTTTTCTACGATTTTTTCAGCTTGAGTACCTTTACCAGCACCCGGAAGCCCCATTAATACTAAGTTCAAGTGATTTGCCCCCTCAGCCTCTTTATCTTAGAGGTGCTGGGAATTGTATTCCCAGTACCTTATTTGATAAATCCTTTATAATGGCGTTTTACAAGTTGACTTTCAAGTTGCTTCATTGTCTCGAGTGCAACACCGATAACGATGAGCAAGCTCGTTCCACCAATTTGTAAAGACTCCGGTAAATTCGCAAATTTTATAAAGAATACAGGAAGAACAGAAATAGCTGCTAAGAAAATAGAACCAACAAATGTTAATCGATATAGAATTTTCGTTACATACTCTTGCGTATTTCTTCCTGGGCGAATCCCTGGAATATAACCGCCTTGCTTTTTTAAATTATCAGCCATTTGCTCAGGATTAACTTGAACAAATGTATAGAAATATGTGAACGCAATGATTAGTGCAATATATATGATCATCCCAACAGGCTGAGTATAATCAAAATATTTTTGAATCCATTCAGTTACCGCATTAGGACCAAAGAACGAAGCAATCGTTGGTGGTGTAATAATGAAGGAAACTGCAAAGATTACAGGAATAACACCAGCCGCATTTACTTTTAAAGGTAAATGAGTAGAGTGACCTCCAACCGGGCTATTAGCAGCTAATCGCTTTGCATATTGGATTGGAATTTTTCGTAAAGCTTGTTGTACGAATATTACACCTACAACCACAGCTATAACGGCAATTAACAATAATACAACAGTAATGATACGTAAGAATAATTGGTCTCCAGCATCTTCAAACTGTTGTACATAGTATTGATTTACAGCCGTAGGAATTCCGGCAACAATACCAGCAAAGATAATAATTGAAATTCCGTTACCAACACCTTTAGCTGTAATCTGTTCACCTAACCACATTAAAAATGCTGTTCCGGCAGTAAGAACTACAGCAATTAGCAGGTAAGTACCTATGTTTGGATTTTCAATTAACATCCCGTTTGACATATTGTTAAAACCGTATGACATACCTAATGCTTGGATAAAACCGAGCACGATCGTGCCATAACGAGTAAATTGTGCCAATTTACGACGTCCAACTTCTCCTTGCTTAGACCATTCCGTAAATTTAGGAACAACGTCCATTTGCAACAATTGAATAATAATTGAAGCAGTAATGTAAGGCATGATCCCCATTGCAAGGATTGAGAAGTTAAACAATGCTCCACCACCAAATGTATTTAAAAGGCCAAACGCTGTATTGCTATCAGTCGCTTTTAAAACATCGGCATTTACATTTGGTACTGGAATAAAGGTGCCGATTCGAAATACTACTAACATTAGTAAGGTGAATATAATCTTGTTTCTTATATCACCAACGCGCATAAAATTGGAGATTGTTTGAAACATTAAATCACCTCAGTTTTTCCGCCAGCAGCTTCAATAGCTTGTTGAGCAGTAGAGGAGAATTTGTGAGCTCTAACTGTTAGCTTTTTGTCAAGAGTACCTTTTCCAAGGATCTTAACACCAGCATTAAGTTTACTTACAACGCCAGTTTCAATTAAAAGTTCAGGTGTAACTTCTGTTCCGTCTTCGAAACGGTTTAATGTTTCTAGGTTAACAATTGCAAAGTCTTTGCGATTGATGTTTGTAAAACCACGTTTTGGTAAGCGTTGGAATAGAGGGGTTTGACCACCTTCAAATCCAGGACGAACACCGCCACCAGAACGCGCTTTTTGACCTTTATGACCTTTACCAGATGTTTTACCATTACCTGAACCAGTTCCACGTCCTACACGATTACGTGTTTTACGAGAACCTTCAGCCGGTTGTAATTCATGAAGTTTCATTTGGGCACCTCCTTATTTCAGAAAAAAATTCGATTATTGTTCTTTAACCGTAACTAGGTGAGCAACTTTATTAATCATACCGCGAATCGCAGCATTATCATCATGAACAACAGTTTGATGTAATTTTTTCAATCCAAGAGTACGAACAGTTACACGTTGGTCTTCAGGACGTCCAATGACACTGCGAGTGAGGGTGATTTCTAATTTCTTTGACATGTGTTTTCCCTCCTATCCTAACAGTTCTTCTACTGATTTACCACGTAACTTAGCTACTTCTTCAGCACGCTTTAATTGAGTTAATCCTTCTATTGTAGCACGAATCATATTTACAGGAGTATTTGTTCCTAATGATTTAGAAAGGATATCACCGATACCAGCAAGTTCTAATACCGCACGAACTGGTCCACCAGCGATAACTCCAGTACCTTCAGATGCAGGTTTTAATAGTACTTCACCTGCTCCAAACTGACCAATTACTTGGTGAGGAATTGTTGTTCCAACCATTGGTACAGAAACAAGATTCTTTTTAGCATCTTCAATTGCTTTACGAATTGCATCTGGAACTTCTTGAGCTTTACCAGTTCCAAAACCAACATGTCCGTTCTTATCACCGACAACAACTAGTGCTGCAAAGCGGAAACGACGACCACCTTTAACAACTTTAGCTACACGGTTAACGGTAACTACGCGTTCTTCAAGTTCTAATTTATTTGGATCAATGCGACGCATCTATAATGTCCCTCCTTTTTTATTAAAATTGTAATCCAGCTTCACGAGCAGCATCTGCTAGTGCTTTAACACGTCCGTGATATAGGTAACCTCCGCGGTCGAATACAACCTCTTTGATTCCTTTTTCAATTCCGCGTTTTGCAACTAGTTCTCCAACCTTTGTAGCTGCATCTACGTTACCAGCACCTTCAACAGAAAGTTCTTTATCTAATGTAGAAGCACTTGCGATTGTTACTGAGTTCACATCATCGATTAATTGAGCGTAAATGTGTTTATTTGAGCGGAACACATTTAGGCGAGGACGAGTAGCAGTTCCTGAAACACGAGAACGAACACGAGCATGTCTTTTTCTACGAACTGCATTTTTATCCTGTTTCGTAATCATTTACGTCTCTCCTTTCTTTTACCTAAAAAGGCTTACTTCGCAGTTTTACCTTCCTTACGACGTACAAATTCACCTTCGTAGCGAATACCTTTTCCTTTATAAGGCTCAGGCGGACGTACACCACGAATATTAGCAGCTAACGCTCCAACACGTTCTTTATCGATACCTTTAACAACGATCTTTGTGTTAGAAGGTACATCGATTTCTACACCAGCCTCTGGAACGATTTCCACTGGATGAGAATATCCAACGTTTAGAACAAGTTTGTTACCAGATTTTTGAGCACGGTATCCGACCCCGATTAGCTCTAAACCTCTTTCATAACCTTTGGATACACCTTCAACCATGTTCCCTAAAAGACTACGAGTTGTACCGTGAAGAGCACGGTGTTCTTTATTATCAGTTGGGCGAGTAACGTTAATTACGTTCTCTTCAACATTGATTTGCATATCAGGATGGAAAGCACGAGTTAACTCGCCCTTTGGTCCCTTAACAGTAGCAGTATTACCGTTGAATGTTACAGTAACACCTGATGGTATTTCGATTGGTTTTTTACCAATACGTGACATGTACTACACCTCCATTCTTTTCAAGCTATTACCAAACGTAAGCTAATACTTCTCCGCCGGCTTGCTTTTGACGAGCTTCTTTATCAGTTAACACACCTTGTGAAGTTGAAACGATCGCGATTCCTAAACCGTTTAACACACGTGGTACTTCGTTAGATTTTGCATAAACACGTAGACCAGGCTTACTAATACGCTTAAGACCAGTAATTACGCGCTCATTGTTTGCACCGTACTTTAAGAAGATACGGATAATACCTTGTTTATCATCCTCAATATATTCAACGTCACGAACGAAACCTTCACGCTTTAGAATTTCGGCGATTTCCCTTTTGATATTAGATGCAGGGATTTCAAGTTTCTCATGACGAACCATGTTCGCATTTCGGATGCGAGTAAGCATATCTGCAATTGGATCTGTCATCACCATAGTATTTTTACCTCCTTCCCAATTCGGGGTTTACCAACTTGCTTTTTTTACACCAGGAATTTGACCCTTATAAGCTAGTTCACGGAAACAAATACGGCATAATTTAAATTTACGTAATACAGAGTGTGGACGGCCGCAACGTTCGCAACGAGTGTACTCTTGTACTTTAAATTTCTGTGTGCGTTTTTGTTTCGCAATCATTGATTTCTTAGCCACGTTTTCGCCTCCTTTACTTTTGGAACGGCATACCGAACGCTGTTAATAACTCACGAGCTTCTTCGTCAGTATTTGCAGTTGTTACGATAACGATATCCATACCACGAACTTTACTTACTTTATCGTAATCAATTTCAGGGAAAATTAATTGTTCTTTTACACCTAAAGTGTAGTTACCACGGCCATCAAAAGATTTCTTTGATACACCACGGAAGTCACGTACACGAGGAAGTGAGATAGAAACAAGCTTATCTAAGAAATCATACATACGTTCACCACGTAATGTAACTTTAGCACCGATTGGCATACCTTCACGAAGACGGAAACCAGCGATAGATTTCTTAGCTCTAGTTACAACTGGCTTTTGACCACTTAGAGCTGCTAACTCCTCTACTGCGTTATCTAATACTTTAGAGTTTTGAACTGCGTCACCAACACCCATGTTGATCACGATTTTTTCTACTTTCGGAACCTGCATAACAGACTTATAGTTAAACTTGCTCATTAGAGCAGGTGTAATTTCTTTTTGAAATTTTTCTTTTAGGCGGTTCATGTAAGTACCTCCTTTCTTTGTTTACTATTTATCTAAAACTTCACCAGATTTTTTTGCTACACGTACCTTTTTGCCATCAACATCTTTGTAACCAACACGTGTTGGAGTACCAGATTTAGGATCTAATGGCATTACATTTGATACATGAATAGGTGCCTCTTGGCTAATGATTCCACCTTGTGGATTCACTTGAGACGGTTTTGAGTGTTTCTTTACGATATTAACGCCTTCTACAAGAACACGGTCTTTCTTAGGGTAGCTTTCAAGGATCACACCTTGTTTACCTTTATCTTTACCTGAAATAACCTGTACCTTGTCACCCTTTTTTACATGCATCTATTTCGCACCTCCTTAAAGGCTAGTCGATTTCGAATTATAATACTTCTGGAGCTAATGAAACAATTTTCATAAAGTTGCTATCACGTAATTCACGTGCCACAGGACCGAAGATACGAGTTCCACGTGGACTCTTGTCATCACGGATTATAACGCAGGCATTTTCGTCAAAACGGATGTAAGTACCGTCATTACGACGCACACCACGCTTAGTACGTACGATTACAGCTTTAACAACATCACCTTTTTTAACAACGCCACCTGGTGTTGCTTGTTTTACTGTACATACGATAACATCACCAATATTTGCTGTTTTACGACCTGAACCACCTAATACTTTAATAGTTAGTACTTCACGTGCTCCAGAATTGTCAGCAACTTTCAAACGAGTTTCTTGTTGAATCATTCATGAAACCTCCCTTCGGATTATTGATTGATCCGAACAATATATATTTAGATAATAACTGCTTTTTCTACTACTTCAACAAGACGGAAGCGTTTTGTAGCAGATAATGGGCGAGTCTCCATAATTCTAACGATGTCGCCGATTTTCGCAACATTGTTTTCATCATGTGCTTTGAATTTTTTAGAATACTTTACGCGTTTACCGTAAAGAGAATGTTTCTTATAGGTTTCTACTAGAACAGTTACTGTTTTATCCATTTTGTCAGATACAACACGTCCAGTGTAGACTTTACGTTGGTTACGTTCACTCACTATCGTAGACCTCCTTCCTGGTTATCGATTATTTACGACCGATTTCTCTTTCGCGGACTACTGTCTTCATACGAGCGATTGATTTACGTACTTCACGAATACGTGCAGTATTCTCAAGTTGGCCAGTAGCTAATTGAAAGCGAAGGTTAAATAACTCTTCTTTTAATGATTTTACTTTTTGTTCTATTTCGGCAGTGGTAAGGTCACGGATTTCATTAGCTTTCATTTGATTCACCACCAATTTCTTCACGTTTTACGAACTTAGTTTTAACTGGTAGCTTATGAGATGCTAGGCGTAGAGCTTCACGAGCGATCTCTTCAGATACACCAGCAATTTCAAACATAACTTTACCAGGTTTAACAACAGCTACCCATCCTTCAGGAGCACCTTTACCGGAACCCATACGTACTTCTAGAGGTTTTGCTGTATATGGTTTTGATGGGAAAATTTTAATCCAAACTTTACCGCCACGTTTCATATAACGTGTCATCGCGATACGAGCAGCTTCGATTTGACGGTTTGTAATCCAAGATGCTTCTTGAGCTTGTAAACCGTATTCTCCGAAATGTACTTCAGTACCACCTTTTGCTTGACCACGCATCTTTCCACGGTGTTCTCTGCGGTATTTAACACGTTTTGGTAATAACATATTATTTTCCTCCTTCCACAGTCTTCTTCTTAGTAGGAAGGACTTCTCCACGATAGATCCATACTTTTACGCCGATCTTTCCATAAGTTGTATCAGCTTCAGCAGTACCATAGTCGATATCTGCACGAAGTGTATGAAGTGGAACTGTACCTTCACTGTAGTGTTCTGCACGAGCGATATCAGCTCCGCCTAAACGACCTGAAGTTTGTGTCTTGATACCTTGAGCACCAGCACGCATAGCACGTTGGATAGCTTGCTTTTGTGCACGACGGAATGAAACACGATTTTCTAATTGACGAGCAATATTTTCAGCTACTAGAGTTGCGTCAACATCAGCTTTTTTGATTTCAAGGATGTTGATGTGTACTCTCTTGCCAGTTAATTGGTTTAATGCTTTACGAAGTGCTTCAACTTCAGTACCACCTTTACCAATAACCATACCTGGTTTTGCAGTATGGACAGTAACGTTAATACGATTAGCTGCACGTTCGATCTCAATTTTTGATACAGAAGCATCACTTAAACGTTTTGCGATATATTCGCGAACTTTAAGGTCTTCATGTAATAAATCTGCATAGTCTTTACCTGCGTACCATTTTGACTCCCAATCACGAATGATGCCGACACGCAGTCCGACTGGATTAACTTTTTGACCCACTACTTATCCCTCCTTCTTTTCTGATACCACGATTGTAATGTGGCTAGTGCGCTTATTGATCTGACTAGCACGTCCCATAGCTCTTGGACGGAATCTTTTTAATGTTGGACCTTCATTTACATATGCTTCAGTAATAACTAAGTTATTAGCATCCATTTCGTAGTTATGCTCTGCATTCGCAATCGCAGAATTTAATACCTTTTCTACAACAGGAGAAGCAGCCTTTGGTGTGTGTCGTAGGATCGCGATTGCTTCACCTACTTGCTTGCCTCGAATTAAATCTGCTACTAAACGAACTTTACGAGGAGCAATACGAACTGTTCTCGCAACAGCTTTAGCTTGCATAGATAATCCTCCTCTCATTAACGTCTTGTTTTCTTATCGTCACTTGCGTGGCCTTTGTAAGTACGAGTTGGTGCGAATTCACCAAGTTTATGACCTACCATATCTTCAGTAACATAGACTGGTACATGTTTACGACCATCATATACCGCAATTGTATGACCGATGAATTGAGGGAAAATCGTTGAACGACGTGACCAAGTTTTAATAACTTGTTTCTTCTCAGATCCATTTTGATTTTCAACCTTTTTCATTAAGTGGTCATCTACAAAAGGTCCTTTTTTCAAACTGCGTCCCATAAGTGAACCTCCCTTCGTGATTGACCTACGGTTCCGATGAACCGTAGCACAATCCCGTTATTTTTTACGACGACGTACGATAAATTTATCTGATTTGTTTTTCTTCTTACGAGTCTTGAATCCAAGAGTTGGTTTACCCCATGGAGTCATAGGTGACTTACGTCCGATTGGTGCTTTACCTTCACCACCACCGTGTGGGTGATCGTTAGGGTTCATAACAGATCCACGAACTGTTGGGCGTTTACCTAACCAGCGTGAACGACCTGCTTTACCAATGTTAACTAGTTCATGTTGTTCGTTACCAACTTGACCTACTGTCGCGCGGCAAGTAGCTAGAATCATGCGAACTTCACCTGAATTCAAACGAACTAGAACATATTTACCTTCTTTACCAAGTACTTGTGCAGAAGTTCCAGCTGAACGAACTAATTGTCCACCTTTACCAGGCTTTAATTCGATGTTGTGGATTACTGTACCTACTGGAATGTTAACTAATGGAAGTGCATTACCTACTTTGATGTCAGCGTCTGATCCTGACACTACCTCCATACCTACTTTTAGGTTTTTAGGAGCAAGAATGTAACGTTTTTCTCCATCTGCATAGTTAATTAAAGCAATATTTGCTGAACGGTTTGGATCATATTCGATCGTAACAACGCGTCCTGGTATACCATCTTTATCGCGTTTAAAGTCAATTACACGATATTGACGCTTATGTCCGCCAGCTTGATGACGTACTGTGATTTTACCTTGGTTATTACGTCCACCTTTTTTGTGTAAAGGCGCAAGTAATGATTTCTCTGGTCTGTCAGTAGTGATTTCAGCGAAGTCTAATGTTGTCATACCACGACGACCGTTAGAGGTTGGTTTATATTTTTTAATCGCCATCTCTATTTCCCTCCTTCTCTATAAAATTAAACTTCAAAGAATTCGATTTCTTTGCTATCTGCAGTTAACTTAACGATTGCTTTTCTGCGACGATTTGTATATCCACTGTAACGTCCTACACGCTTGAACTTACCTTTGTAGTTCATGATGTTTACTTTTTCAACTGTCACACCGAAAATTTGCTCAATAGCATCTTTAACTTCGGTTTTATTAGCTTTCACGTCAACATCAAATGTGTATTTTTTTTCAGCCATAAGGTCTGATGAACGTTCAGTAATAACAGGGCTCTTAATAATATCACGAGGATCTTTCATTATGCGAGCACCTCCTCTACTTTTTCCACCGCAGCTTTAGTAATCACAAGCTTATCATGGTTAAGAACATCAAGAACATTTACTCCATTTGCAACAACAACTGTTACTCCAGGAATGTTACGTGCTGAAAGTTCTACTGCTTCGTTTGCATCTGCAGTTACGATTAACGCTTTACGATCAACGTTTAATCCTTTCAGTACCGCAACCATTTCTTTTGTTTTAGGAGTTTCTAATACTAGATTGTCTAATACTAGAATGTTTTCCTCTAACACCTTAGTAGATAATGCTGATTTGATCGCTAAACGGCGTACTTTTTTAGGTAATTTGTAGCTATAGCTTCTTGGAGTTGGACCAAATACTGTTCCACCGCCACGCCATTGTGGTGAACGAATAGAACCTTGACGAGCACGACCAGTACCCTTTTGACGCCATGGTTTACGTCCTCCGCCAGCTACTTCAGAACGGATTTTTGTTTTGTGAGTTCCTTGACGTAAGGAAGCTCTTTGCATAATTACTGCATCGAATAATACTTGTTTATTTGGTTCAACACCGAATACAGAATCGTTTAATTCGATTTCTCCTACAGCTGAACCGGATTGGTTATACAATGATACTTTAGGCATTCAAATGTCCTCCTTTCCTAGTAAATTATTTTACTTTTACAGCACTTTTTACTGTAATAACTGATTTTCTCGCACCAGGTACATTACCTTTTACTAGAAGAAGATTACGTTCTGTATCTACTTTCACGATCTCTAAGTTTTGTACTGTGATACGGTCCCCACCCATACGACCAGGTAGAAGTTTGTTTTTGAATACACGGTTTGGAGCTACAGGTCCCATTGAACCAGGACGACGGTGATAACGTGAACCGTGACTCATAGGTCCGCGAGATTGTCCGTGGCGCTTGATCGCACCTTGGAATCCTTTACCTTTTGAAATTCCTGTTACATCTACAATATCTCCCTCTGCGAAGATATCAACTTTGACTTCCTGACCAACTTCAAACTCATCTAAGTTAACTCCACGTAATTCACGTACGAAGCGCTTAGGTGCAGTATTTGCTTTTGCAGCATGACCCTTTTCAGGTTTGTTTGAAAGCTTTTCTCTCTTATCATCAAAACCGATTTGAACAGCTTCATATCCATCAGTTTCAACTGATTTCTTTTGAAGAACTACGTTCGGAGAAGCTTCGATTACAGTTACAGGGATAAGCTCACCGTTACCTACAAATACTTGAGTCATACCAATTTTTCTTCCTAAGATTCCTTTGGTCATTAGTCACACCTCCTAATATATTTACAATTTATTTCAGTTTAAAATTAAAGTTTAATTTCAATGTCAACACCAGATGGTAAATCCAAACGCATTAATGAATCAACAGTTTGTGGTGTTGGGTTAACGATGTCGATTAAGCGTTTATGTGTACGCATTTCGAATTGTTCACGAGAATCTTTATACTTGTGAACAGCACGAAGAATCGTATAAACAGACTTCTCAGTTGGAAGTGGTATTGGACCAGATACAGCTGCTCCAGAACGTTTTGCTGTTTCTACGATTTTTTCTGCAGATTGATCAAGAATTCTGTGATCATAAGCTTTTAAACGAATACGAATTTTTTGTTTTGCCATTATTTTCCCTCCTTTATCGCCTACTTTTAAAATAGACCTTCTCCGTGGAAATTTCCTTACACTCGCCATGGCAAAGCGGCCGGGTGTATCAGCAACCTTCCACATCATCGCAGTCAAAGACCAACATTGACTATTATACAGAAACCAAATACGAAATGCAACATAAATCTTTGTTTTATGCATGTCTTTCGCACTTTTTCAATTATACACACCATCAGTATACATTTCAACAAAAGTCCCAATATATTTTTACGTTAGATTTTGGAAACTAATCTGCTGTGAGTTTCTTCTATTATATATAGAATATATTTCACAAAAAAACAGGCGGAATCATCCGCCTGTTTTCTAAACATATTGGAATTATTACTCTTGGATTGAAGCAACAACGCCAGCGCCTACTGTACGTCCACCTTCACGAATAGAGAACTTAGTTCCTTCTTCGATCGCAACTGGAGCGATTAGTTCAACAGTCATTTCGATGTTGTCGCCAGGCATTACCATTTCTACACCTTCTGGAAGATTACAAATTCCAGTTACATCAGTTGTACGGAAGTAGAACTGAGGACGGTAGTTTGAGAAGAATGGAGTGTGACGTCCACCTTCTTCTTTTGATAATACGTAAACTTCAGCTTTGAACTTTGTGTGTGGCTTGATTGTACCTGGCTTAGCAAGTACTTGACCACGTTGGATTTCTTCACGAGCAACACCACGAAGTAGTGCACCGATGTTGTCACCAGCTTCAGCATAATCAAGAAGCTTACGGAACATTTCAACACCTGTTACAGTTGTTGATTTTGGTTCTTCAGTTAAACCGATGATTTCTACTACGTCACCAACTTTAACTTGTCCACGCTCAACACGACCTGTAGCAACTGTACCACGACCAGTGATTGAGAATACATCCTCAACTGGCATCATGAATGGCTTTTCAGTGTCACGAGTTGGAGTTGGAACATACTCGTCAACAGCTGCCATTAATTCGATAATTTTTTCTTCCCACTCAGCTTCTCCTTCAAGAGCTTTAAGAGCAGAACCTTTGATTACAGGAATGTCGTCACCAGGGAATTCATATTCAGAAAGAAGGTCACGTACTTCCATTTCTACTAATTCTAATAATTCTTCGTCGTCTACCATGTCACATTTGTTCATGAATACAACAAGGTAAGGTACACCTACTTGACGAGAAAGAAGGATGTGTTCACGAGTTTGTGGCATTGGGCCGTCAGCTGCAGAAACAACTAGGATACCGCCGTCCATTTGAGCAGCACCAGTGATCATGTTCTTAACATAGTCAGCGTGTCCTGGGCAGTCAACGTGTGCATAGTGACGGTTGTCAGTTTCATACTCAACGTGTGCAGTTGAGATTGTGATTCCACGCTCACGCTCTTCTGGAGCACCATCGATTTGATCATAAGCCATTGCAGTACCTTTACCGCTTCTTTTAGCAAGAACAGCTGTAATAGCTGCTGTTAAAGTTGTTTTACCATGGTCAACGTGTCCAATTGTACCAATATTAGCATGTGGTTTCGAACGGTCAAATTTCTCTTTTCCCATTTGAAAAGCCTCCTTAAGTATTAGTTATTTTTATATTAAGTATGATATCCCGAAAGTGAGTTTGTCCCACTTTCGAGGCCTACATAAGTAGTTATACTTGATGTAAAGGCGAAAATCAATTATTCACCTTTATTTTTTTTGATAATTTCTTCAGAAATTGATTTTGGTACTTCTTCATAATGATCGAAGTGCATTGTGAATACCCCACGACCTTGTGTGTTTGAACGTAAAGAAGTAGCATAACCAAACATTTCAGATAGTGGAACCATCGCACGTACTACTTGCGCATTACCGCGTGCTTCCATACCTTCAACACGTCCACGACGAGATGTGATACCACCCATAATGTCTCCCATGTATTCCTCAGGAATAACAACTTCAACCCTCATAACAGGTTCAAGAATTACAGGCTGACATTTTGATGCAGCGTTCTTAAGTGCCATTGAAGCGGCAATTTTAAACGCCATTTCACTTGAGTCAACATCATGGTATGAACCATCATAAAGTTTAGCTTTAATATCAACTAATGGATAACCGGCTAAAACCCCTCTATCAAGAGCGTCTTCAAGACCAGCTTGTACAGCAGGAATATATTCACGTGGAACTACCCCACCAACAATTGCGTTTTCAAATTCAAAACCTTTACCTTCTTCGTTCGGTGAGAACTCGATCCAAACGTGTCCGTATTGTCCGCGTCCACCAGATTGACGAGCGAATTTACCTTCAACCTGTGCAGATTGACGGAAAGTTTCACGGTAAGCAACTTGTGGAGCACCAACATTAGCTTCTACTTTGAATTCACGCTTCATACGATCTACTAGGATGTCTAAGTGTAACTCACCCATACCTGCGATGATCGTTTGACCTGTTTCTTGATCAGTATGTGCTCTAAATGTTGGATCTTCTTCTTGAAGTTTTTGTAAAGCTGTAGACATTTTATCTTGGTCAGCTTTTGATTTTGGCTCAACTGAAAGTTGAATAACTGGTTCTGGGAAAGTCATAGATTCAAGAATTACTAAATCTTTCTCATCACATAATGTATCACCAGTTGTAGTATCTTTTAATCCTACAGCTGCAGCAATATCCCCTGCAAAAACAGTTGAAATTTCCTGACGGCTATTCGCATGCATTTGAAGGATACGACCGATACGCTCACGCTTGCCTTTAGTTGAGTTTTGTACATATGATCCAGAATTTAATGTACCTGAATATACACGGAAGAATGTTAATTTACCAACAAATGGGTCAGTCATTACTTTAAACGCAAGAGCTGAGAATGGCTCACTGTCGTCTGAATGACGTTCAACTTCTTCACCTGTATCTGGCAGGTGACCTTGGATAGATGCAACATCTGTTGGAGCAGGTAGGTAATCGATAACCGCATCAAGTACTTTTTGAACACCTTTGTTCTTGAACGCAGTACCACATGTTACCGGGTAGAATTCTACCTTAAGTGTAGCTGTACGAATAGCTGCACGTAATTCCTCGTTAGAGATTTCTTCTCCACCAAGGTATCTTTCCATCAAATCTTCATCTAATTCCGCAACTGCTTCTACAAGCTTTTCGCGATATTCGTTTGCTTGGTCTTGATATTCTTCAGGAATTTCACCTACTTCGATATCAGTACCTAGGTCATTACCATAAAATGTTGCATTCATTTCAACAAGGTCAATGATACCTCTGAATTGATCTTCTGCACCAATTGGTAATTGGATTGGATGTGCATTCGCTTGAAGGCGATCATGCAATGTGCTAACAGAGTATAAGAAGTCAGCACCAATCTTGTCCATTTTGTTTACGAATACAATACGTGGAACACCATAAGTTGTAGCTTGTCTCCAAACAGTTTCAGTTTGAGGCTCAACTCCTGATTGTGCATCAAGAACTGTTACAGCACCATCAAGTACACGAAGTGAACGTTCAACCTCAACTGTGAAGTCTACGTGTCCTGGTGTGTCGATGATGTTAACGCGGTGATTCTTCCATTGTGCAGTAGTTGCTGCAGAAGTAATCGTAATACCACGTTCTTGTTCTTGCTCCATCCAGTCCATTTGTGAAGCACCTTCATGTGTTTCACCGATTTTATGAATTTTACCAGTATAATAAAGGATACGCTCAGTTGTTGTTGTTTTACCAGCATCAATGTGAGCCATGATACCAATATTACGAGTCTTTTCTAAGGAGAACTCTCTTGCCATTTGGGTCTTTCTCCTTCCTAATGTTTAAGTATGATTTTTTTATTGTAAGAATGGCTCTGTTAATCTACTTAACAGAGCTGTTTAATTTAAAGGCCTTTATCGTAGTTATAATTTAATCCAGCAAAAGCTGAATCAAATTATTACCAACGGTAGTGAGCAAATGCTTTATTTGCTTCTGCCATTTTGTGAGTATCTTCACGTTTCTTAACTGATGCACCAGAGTTGTTAGCTGCATCAAGAATTTCGTTAGCTAAACGCTCTTCCATTGTTTTTTCTCCACGAAGACGAGCGTAGTTTACTAACCAACGTAAACCTAGAGTAGTACGACGGTCAGGGCGAACTTCAACAGGAACTTGATAGTTTGCACCACCTACACGACGTGCTCTTACTTCTAGTACAGGCATGATGTTTTTAAGTGCTTGTTCAAACACTTCCATAGCATCTTTACCTGAACGTTGTTGAACTAGTTCAAACGCATTATATAAAATCGCTTGTGATTTACCTCTTTTTCCATCAACCATCATTTTGTTGATTAAGCGAGTTACAAGCTTAGAATTATAAATTGGATCTGGTAATACATCTCTTTTAGTAACAGGTCCTTTACGAGGCATTAATATTTCCTCCTTTCAATCTTAAATATGTTAGTCTATTATTTCTTAGCTGCTTTTGGTCTCTTAGTACCATATTTAGAACGACCTTGCATACGGTTATTAACACCAGCAGTGTCAAGTGCACCACGAACGATGTGATAACGTACCCCTGGTAAGTCCTTAACACGTCCACCACGAATTAGTACAACACTGTGCTCTTGTAAGTTGTGACCAATTCCTGGGATGTAAGCAGTAACCTCAATTCCGTTCGTTAAACGTACACGAGCATACTTACGAAGTGCTGAGTTTGGCTTCTTAGGAGTCATAGTACCAACACGTGTACAAACACCACGCTTTTGAGGTGAAGTTGCATTAGTTTGTGACTTTTTGAAGCTGTTGTAACCTTTATTTAATGCTGGAGAGTCGGATTTTTGAACTTTGCTTTCGCGACCCTTACGAATTAATTGGTTAATTGTAGGCATTATTTGTTTCCTCCCTTCTTCTTTCATCAAGACCACATATCCAGGTGGTTCATTTTTTTACAAAAAACAAAGTTCTTGTAGATTCATTCCTCCACAAAAACAGTTTTTAATTAATTATCGCAACAGTAGAAGCTCCTACCTCGATTCCACATGCTTTTCCTAGCCTCTTCATCGAGTCTACCTTTGATATCGGAATTTGTTGTGCTTCGGCTAATTGTAATACTTTATTGATCACACGCCGATCAGCATCCTCTGCTACAACAATCTCTGTTACCATATCAGCTTGGATTGCTTTTACTGCCTGCTTAGTACCTATAATAATCTTCTTTGCCTGTGATACTTTTTCATAAGACATCTAAAATATCCTCCAAAGTAACAGGTTTTAAGGAGCACCTTAGATATATTAACACCCTAAGAGAGGGATGTCAACTACAAGTAAATAAAATTATTTGGGCTTGTAGTAGACATCCGTGATCTTAGATATGCTCTTCTAACCTTTATTCAACACCAACAGTGTCTTCTTCTTGCTCTACAACTACCGGTTCTGCTCGTCGATAACGATTCATACCAGTACCTGCAGGAACAAGTTTACCAATAATTACATTCTCTTTTAGTCCTAGTAACTCATCACGTTTTCCTTTAATTGCAGCATCAGTTAGGACACGAGTTGTCTCTTGGAATGACGCAGCAGAAAGGAACGAATCAGTTTCAAGTGAAGCTTTAGTAATACCTAGAAGTACCGGTCTACCAGTAGCAGGAGCTTTACCTTCAAGTAATACCTTAGTGTTGGCATCCGTGAACTGATGTATATCAAGTAATGAACCTGGTAATACATCTGTCTCGCCTGCATCAGTAACCCTAACCTTACGAAGCATTTGTCTTACCATCACTTCGACGTGCTTGTCACCAATTTCAACACCCTGCATACGATATACTTTTTGAACTTCTTTTAAGAGGTATTCCTGAACAGCAGTTGTATTAGTAACCTTTAATAATTCTTTCGGATCAACAGAACCTTCCGTTAACACCTGACCACTTTCAACTTGTTGACCTTCAGCGACCTTCAAACGAGCGCCATATGGTGCGGTGTAAGAACGAGATTCTACGTCACCTTGGATTACAACTTCTTGCTGTCTGTCTTTTATTTCATTAATCGCGGTAACAATACCGTTGATTTCTGTGATAACAGCTTGACCTTTTGGATTTCTCGCTTCAAATAGTTCTTGAATACGAGGTAAACCTTGAGTTATATCGTCTCCTGCAACCCCACCGGTATGGAATGTACGCATTGTAAGCTGTGTTCCCGGTTCACCGATTGATTGTGCTGCAATGATACCAACTGCCTCACCAACTTCAACCTCTGATCCAGTTGCTAGGTTACGGCCATAACATTTTTTACATACGCCGTGGCGTGTGTTACATGTGAACGCAGAGCGAATCGTAACTTCTTCAACACCAGCATCAACAATTATTTTTGCGATATCTTCTGTAATTAGTTCGTTTTCCGCTACTAACACTTCATTTGTTTCAGGATGAACAACTTTCTTTCTTGCATAACGGCCATTGAGACGCTCTTCTAGAGGTTCGATAATTTCAGTTCCCTCTTTTAAAGAGCTCACAAGTAAGCCACGATCTGTACCACAGTCGTCCTCACGTACAATTACATCTTGTGCTACGTCTACTAGACGTCTTGTTAGGTAACCAGAGTCAGCGGTCTTAAGGGCAGTATCTGCAAGACCTTTACGAGCACCATGCGTAGAAATAAAGTACTCTAGTACCGTTAGACCTTCACGGAAACTAGATTTAATCGGAAGTTCAATGATACGACCAGCCGGGTTCGCCATAAGTCCACGCATACCAGCTAACTGTGTAAAGTTAGATGCGTTACCACGGGCACCGGAATCACTCATCATGAAGATTGGGTTGCGCTTATCAAGTGAAGCCATTAGCTTACCTTGAATTGTATCTTTTGCCGCACTCCAGATTGAGATAACTCGGTCATAACGCTCATCTTCTGTAATTAAACCACGTCTAAATTGTTTTAGTACGTTATCAACCTTTGATTGTGCCGTCGCTAAAATCTCTTCTTTTTCAGCTAATACAACAATGTCTGCTACACCAACAGTGATTCCAGCTTTTGTTGAATACTTAAATCCAAGATCTTTCATGCGATCAAGCATTTTAGAGGTTTCAGTAATTTTAAAACGTTTAAAGATTTCAGCAATAATATTACCGAGTATTTTCTTCTTGAATGGATCTATCTGTTCTAGATTTTGAATTAGTTCTTTAACATTCGCACCTTTAGGAACAAAATATTTTTCAGGTGTTTTCACTTCAAGGTTTGTTTTTGTAGGTTCGTTAATATACGGGAATGACTTTGGTAAAATCTCATTAAAAATCAACTTACCTACTGTTGTCATTAGCAACATGTTATTCTGTTCTTCTGTAAATGTTGGGTTCTTTAAGGAACTAGCATGAACCGCAACTCTTGTATGAAGATGCACATACCCATTCTGATAAGCAAGAATAGCTTCATTCGTATCCTTGAATACCATTCCTTCACCTACTGCGCCGGGACGCTCCATAGTTAAGTAATAGTTACCTAATACCATATCCTGCGATGGTGTAACTACTGGCTTTCCGTCTTTCGGATTTAGAATGTTTTGTGCTGCCAACATTAATAATCTTGCTTCAGCTTGCGCCTCTGAAGAAAGTGGTACGTGAACCGCCATTTGGTCACCATCAAAGTCTGCATTATACGCAGTACATACGAGTGGGTGAAGACGGATTGCGCGTCCTTCAACTAATGTAGGTTCGAATGCTTGAATACCTAAACGGTGCAATGTAGGGGCACGGTTTAAGAGAACCGGATGCTCCTTAATTACTGACTCAAGCACATCCCATACCTCTGGTTGCACACGTTCAATCTTTCTTTTCGCACTCTTAATGTTATGAGCAAGCCCTTTTTCAACTAGTTCTTTCATCACAAATGGTTTGAATAGTTCTAACGCCATCTCTTTTGGTAGTCCACATTGATACATTTTAAGGTTCGGACCTACAACAATTACGGAACGACCAGAATAGTCAACACGCTTACCTAAAAGGTTTTGACGGAAACGGCCTTGCTTACCTTTCAACATATGTGAAAGTGATTTTAATGGACGGTTACCAGGACCTGTTACAGGTCTGCCACGACGTCCGTTATCAATCAGTGCATCAACCGCTTCTTGAAGCATACGCTTTTCGTTCTGAACAATGATGCTTGGTGCGCCTAAGTCTAATAGACGCTTTAAGCGATTGTTACGGTTAATTACACGACGGTATAAGTCGTTTAAATCTGAAGTTGCAAAACGACCACCATCTAGCTGAACCATTGGTCGAAGTTCAGGAGGAATAACCGGTAGTACATCAAGAATCATCCATGAAGGCTCATTGCCTGAGTTACGGAATGCCTCTAATACCTCAAGTCGTTTAATTGCACGAGTTCTTCTTTGTCCTTGAGAGGTTTTCAACTCTTCTTTTAAACCATCTACTTCTTTTTCTAAATCGATATCAAGAAGAAGTTTTTTAATTGCTTCAGCTCCCATTGCAGCATGGAATGTGTTTCCGTATTTTTCACGGTATGCACGATATTCCTTTTCAGAAAGCAGTTGCTTTTTATCTAAAGGAGTATCTCCAGTTTCTGTTACAACGTATGAAGCAAAGTAGATTACTTCTTCAAGAGCTCGAGGGGACATATCTAAGACAAGTCCCATTCGGCTTGGAATTCCTTTAAAATACCAAATATGTGATACTGGTGCTGCAAGTTCGATATGCCCCATGCGTTCACGACGAACTTTTGCACGAGTAACTTCTACGCCGCAACGATCACAGACTACACCTTTGTAGCGAACGCGTTTATATTTACCACAGTGACATTCCCAGTCCTTTTGTGGTCCAAAGATTCGTTCACAGAATAACCCATCTTTTTCTGGTTTTAATGTACGATAGTTAATTGTTTCTGGCTTCTTCACTTCACCGAAAGACCATGAACGGATCTTATCTGGAGAAGCGAGGCCAATGCTCATGTATTCAAAATTATTAACATCTAGCAAGGGGCCTACCTCCCTTTTGATCTACAGGATTACCCTAATTGACCTTTGCTTTGAATGACAATCAAAAAACGTGCCTTGGCGTACTTGCGCCCGATTGTTTTCAAGCGTACTTGAAAAATTGTTTGAAAAATCGTGACATCCGCCGGAGGCTTAATTCATTATTCAGCAGGAGTATAACCCACTGCTGAATAATGAGATCTATTCCTTAACTACTGCGTTCTTTTCTAATTCTGGGTCGATTTGTTGGTCAGAATCAAGAGATATTCCCTCTGATTGACTAGCTTCCTCATCATCTTCTAAATCACGCATTTCAATCTCTTCTTCATCACCTGAGAGAATCTTCACATCTAATCCCAGTGACTGTAGTTCTTTAATCAATACTTTGAACGATTCAGGAACACCTGGTTCAGGTACATTTTCACCTTTCACGATCGCTTCGTATGTCTTCACACGACCAACAACATCATCGGATTTAACTGTCAGGATTTCTTGTAGCGTGTATGCAGCACCATAAGCTTCAAGCGCCCAAACTTCCATTTCACCGAAACGTTGTCCTCCGAACTGAGCTTTACCACCAAGTGGTTGCTGTGTAACAAGAGAATAAGGTCCAGTTGAACGAGCATGAAGTTTGTCATCAACCATGTGTGCTAGTTTAATCATATACATGACACCAACAGATACTCGGTTATCAAACGGTTCACCCGTTCTCCCGTCATATAAAACTGTTTTCGCATCACGTGACATTCCAGCCTCTTCTAGAGTATCCCAAACATCTTCTTCAGTTGCACCGTCAAATACTGGAGACGCAACATGAATACCAAGTTGTCTAGCAGCCATTCCTAAGTGCAGCTCTAGAACCTGACCGATGTTCATACGTGACGGAACCCCTAATGGGTTTAGCATGATGTCAATTGGCGTTCCATCTGGAAGGTATGGCATATCTTCTTCCGGAAGGATTCTTGAAATTACCCCTTTGTTTCCGTGACGACCAGCCATCTTATCGCCTTCGTGTATTTTACGTTTTTGAACGATATAGACACGAACAAGCTGGTTTACACCTGGTGGTAATTCATCTCCATCTTCTCGATTGAATACCTTCACATCAAGAACAATTCCTCCTCCACCGTGTGGTACACGAAGAGAAGTATCACGAACTTCACGTGCCTTTTCACCAAAAATGGCATGTAATAGACGTTCTTCAGCTGTAAGTTCAGTTACACCTTTTGGCGTCACTTTACCTACAAGTAAGTCACCGTCTTTTACCTCAGCACCAACACGGATAATTCCACGCTCGTCGAGATTACGTAATGCGTCTTCCCCAACGTTTGGAATATCACGTGTAATTTCTTCTGGTCCTAATTTTGTATCACGTGATTCAGATTCGTATTCTTCAATATGAATAGATGTATAAACATCATCTTTTACAAGTCTTTCACTCATGATGATGGCATCTTCATAGTTATATCCATCCCAAGTCATGAAACCAACAAGAACGTTACGCCCTAATGCTAGTTCACCCTTTTCCATAGAAGGACCATCTGCAAGGATTTCTCCTTTAACAACTTCATCGCCTTCTGTAACAATCGGGCGTTGGTTATAACATGTACCTTGGTTCGAACGAATAAATTTTAATAGACGGTATTTATCAAGGTCGCCTTTTACCTTTTGACCATCAACTTCTTGATAGCGACGAACCCAGATTTGTTTTGCTTCAACACGCTCAACAATACCAGGGTGTTTACAAATTACTGCTGCACCTGAGTCCTTACCAGATACATACTCCATACCTGTACCAACGAATGGAGCTTCCGGTTGCATAAGTGGAACAGCTTGACGTTGCATGTTCGCACCCATTAGTGCACGGTTTGAGTCATCGTTTTCCAAGAAAGGAATACATGCAGTCGCTGCAGAAACAACTTGCTTTGGCGATACATCCATATAGTCAATTCGGTCACGGTGTACAACAGTGTTCTCACCTTTGAAACGAGCGACTACATCTTCATCTAAAAATTCACCATTTTCACCCAAACGAGAATTTGCCTGAGCAGTTACATAGTTATCTTCTTCGTCTGCTGTTAAGTAATCAATTCTATCTGTAACCCTACCTGTTTCAGGATCAACTCTTCGATACGGAGTTTCAATAAACCCAAATCGATTCACCTTTGCATACGATGATAATGAGTTAATTAGACCGATGTTTGGACCTTCTGGTGTTTCAATCGGACACATACGACCATAGTGAGAGTAATGAACGTCACGAACTTCGAATCCTGCACGTTCACGTGTTAAACCACCAGGTCCTAATGCTGATAATCTTCGTTTATGTGTTAATTCTGCTAATGGATTTGTCTGGTCCATAAATTGTGAAAGCTGAGAGCTACCAAAGAACTCTTTAATAGAAGCGATCACTGGACGGATATTGATTAATTGTTGTGGAGTGATTGTATTCGTATCTTGAATTGACATTCTCTCACGAACAACACGTTCCATTCTTGATAATCCGATACGGAATTGGTTTTGTAGAAGCTCACCAACTGAACGTAAACGACGATTACCTAAATGGTCGATATCATCTGTATCTCCAACTTGATGTAACAAGTTAAAGAAATAGCTAATTGAAGAAAGAATATCCGCTTGTGTAATATTCTTAACGCCTTCTTCGATGTAGGCATTACCAATGACATTAATGACTTGTTCGCCATCTGGGTCATTTGGAGCGTAAATCTTTATAGACTGAAGTGTGATTTCTTCATCTATAACACCACCTGCTGGCTGAAGTGCTTTAAAACCAATACCATTCTCTAAGTACGGGATGATACGGTCTAGCGTTCTGCGGTCGAGAAGCGTGTCTTTTTCCACGATAATCTCACCAGTTTCAGGATCAACAAGCGTTTCTGCAATACGCTGATTAAACAAACGATTCTTAATATGAAGTTTTTTGTTGATTTTGTAGCGTCCTACACTCGCAAGGTCGTAACGTTTTGGATCAAAAAAGCGTGATTCCAATAAACTTTTTGCGTTTTCGACTGTTGGCGGTTCTCCAGGACGTAGACGTTCATATATTTCTAGTAATGCTTTTTCTGTACTTTCTGTGTTGTCTTTCTCAAGCGTGTTTCGTAGATATTCATTTTCACCAAATAAATCGATGATTTCTTGATCAGAGCCAAACCCAAGCGCGCGCAAAAGGACCGTTACCGGTAATTTACGAGTACGGTCGATACGAACGTATACAACATCCTTCGCATCTGTTTCATACTCTAACCATGCACCACGGTTTGGTATTACCGTTGCTGTAAAGCCGCGTTTACCATTCTTATCAACTTTGCCACTGAAATAAACACTTGGTGAACGAACCAATTGTGAAACAATTACACGTTCTGCACCATTGATAACGAACGTACCTGTTTCTGTCATGAGTGGGAAGTCACCCATAAATACATCTTGATCTTTTACTTCACCAGTTTCTTTATTGATCAAACGCACCTTTACTCTAAGTGGCGCTGAATAAGTAACATCTCTTTCCTTTGATTCCTCTACAGAATACTTTGGCTCACCTAAACTGTAATCAATGAACTCTAGAGATAGGTTACCTGTAAAATCTTCAATTGGGGAAATATCTTGGAACATTTCCCTAAGACCCTCATCAAGAAACCACTGATAAGAAGAGGTTTGAATCTCAATAAGATTTGGTAATTCTAAAACTTCACTAATACGAGCATAACTTCTTCGTTGGCGGTGTCGTCCATACTGAACTAGTTGACCTATCAACCCATTCACCCCTCATATCAAGCGTTATTAATCTTGCTATTTTATAAATACTTACTAGTTATAAAAGCCTACAAATAAACTAATATAAATAGTAAGAAGTAAACCGCAAATCAAAATGATAGGACACATAAAGCAGCCTATCAAATCCGACTTTTCCAAGCCAAATAAATGCTGTTCTTCTTTGTCTAAAAAGACCAAAATCAGCTATTTCAAGCCGAAAAAAGCCTATTTTATAGACAAAAAGAAAAAGGGTTTCTACTATGAAAACCACAATTCTAAAAAACAAACTATTGATTTTATCAGTTTTTCCATACATACTATATTTATACATATATTTAATTTTTTAGTTATACATGGAAAAACTACATATCGGCATTATATAATGCTACCACACGAGAAATACGCAGTCAACCTATTTTTTCATTTGTCAAGTGGAAATTTCCATATAGATTATTTCGTTCTCTTAGCTTTTATAATATGGTAACCTTTTTTTCTTTCAACAATCTCTACTTCTTCAAATACCATCTCAAGCTTCTCAATTGCAGAAGGAGCGCCTTGCTTCTTTTGAATTACAACCCACAATTCACCGCCAGTAACTAAATATTGATAGCTCTCTTCTAAGATATGATGCACCACTTTTTTCCCTGCGCGGATTGGAGGATTTGAAATAATAGCCGCAAAGCCTCGTTTTTCCACGCTTGCAAATAGATCACTTTGGTGTATATCAACATTTGTGACCTTGTTTATTTCCGCATTTTTTATTGAAAGCTCGATTGCCCGTTCATTCACATCAATCATTTCTACAAGACGATCATTATGTACTTTTGCAAGCGCAAGACCAATCGGACCATACCCACAACCAACATCTAAAAACGGACCAGGAACTGTAGGGGCTTTAAACTCCTCCACTAATAATCGAGATCCAAAATCAACTTCATTTTTTGAAAAAACTCCACTATCGCTTGTAAAAGAAAATGAGTTTCCTTTTAAGACAAAGACTTGAGTTTTTTGATTACTTGCCACAGTGGGTTTACTAGTATAGTAATGTTCGGCCATTAATATATCTCCCAACATAAGAGTATATGAACAGTATACCCATTTCATTCATACTTGATAAAAAAAGCCCGCTTAATAGCGAGCTTTTTCTTACGTTACTTAAAATTACTTAACTTCTACGCCAGCTCCAACTTCTTCAAGTTTAGCTTTAACTTCTTCAGCTTCTTCTTTAGAAACGCCTTCTTTGATTGCTTTTGGAGTGTTGTCAACAAGTTCTTTAGCTTCTTTTAAGCCAAGACCAGTGATTTCACGTACAACTTTGATAACTTTGATTTTTTGTGCACCAGCGTCTGCTAATACAACATCAAATTCAGTTTGCTCAGCAGCAGCTTCAGCTCCGCCACCAGCAGCTACAGCTACAGGAGCAGCAGCAGTTACACCAAATTCTTCTTCAATTGCTTTTACTAGGTCATTTAGTTCTAAAACAGTCATGCTTTTAACTGCTTCAATGATTTGTTCTTTAGTCATTAGAAAATCCTCCTTAGTTAATTATCCTATTTGAATTTCGAATTGTATAATTGTATTACGATTAGGCGCCTTGCTCTTCTTTTTGGTCTGCAACTGCTTTAGTAGCAAGTGCAAGGTTACGAATCGGAGCTTGAAGTACGCTAAGCAACATAGAAAGTAAACCTTCGCGTGATGGTAGATCAGCAAGAGCTTTAACTTCCTCAAGAGTTGCAACATTTCCTTCAATAACACCTGCTTTGATTTCTAATGCTTCATGCTTTTTCGCAAAATCATTAAGAATTTTAGCAGGAGCAACTACATCTTCATTACTGAATGCAATTGCGTTTGGTCCTGTTAATGCATCATTTAAACCAGCAAGTTCAGCTTGTTCTGCAGCACGTCGAGTTAATGTGTTTTTGTACACTTTAAAATCAATGCCCGCCTCACGAAGTTGCTTACGTAGTTCTGTTACTTCTGCAACAGATAGACCGCGATAGTCGACAACGATAGTTGATTTACTTTCACGTAATTTGTCTGCAATTTCAGTTACGATTTGTTTCTTTTGTTCTACTGCATGACTCATTCTTTTACACCTCCTGTGAGTATTTTCGCAACACTTGAAACCGTTCGGTGTTAGAGGGCGTTCATGAAGAACACGTTTCTAGATTAAAAAACCTCTATGTCGAGTAGACATAGAGGTAGTAATGATCAAGTAATATATACTACACCTCGGTAGGAAAATTAAGCTATCGAAGCACCTACTGTCTACGGTACAAATGCTATTCATTTGTTAACAACAAAATCTATTATATGAAATGCTCTTGTAAAAGTCAATATCCACTTTTTTCTAATTAGAATGTAGAAGCGTCAACTTTTACGCCAGGTCCCATTGTAGATGATACAGCAACGTTTTTCATGTAAGTTCCTTTTGCTGCAGATGGTTTAACCTTAAGCATAGTTTCATAAATTGTAGTGAAGTTCTCAATTAGTTTTTGATCATCAAATGAGATCTTACCAATAGGAACGTGAATGTTTGAAGATTTATCAATGCGGTATTCAACTTTACCAGCTTTGATTTCATTGATTGCTTTTGTTACATCAAAAGTAACAGTTCCTGTTTTAGGGTTTGGCATTAAACCTTTAGGTCCTAATACACGACCGAGTTTACCAACTTCACCCATCATGTCAGGAGTAGCTACGATTACATCGAAATCAAACCAACCTTGGTTGATTTTGTTGATGAACTCGCTATCGCCAACATAATCAGCTCCAGCAGCTTCTGCTTCTTTTGCTTTTTCACCTTTAGCGAAAACTAATACACGTTGAGTTTTACCAGTACCGTTTGGTAGAACAACTGCACCACGAATTTGTTGGTCAGCTTTCTTAGGGTCTACTCCTAAACGGAATGCAACTTCTACAGTCGCATCAAATTTAGCTGTACTTGTTTTCTTTACTAATTCAATTGCTTCTGCAACTGAGTAAGCTTTTGTACGGTCTACTAATTTAGCAGCTTCTACGTACTTTTTACCTCTTTTTGCCATTTTAATTTCCTCCTCAATTGTGGTTTTAACGGAATAACCTCCCACGCCAAGCGTGACAGTACATTTTATGTACTGACGCTAGACAGAACAAAGGTTGCGAACGAAAGAAAAGTAATGTTCCATCCGCAACCCCCGAACAAATTGTAACAAATAGGAATTAGTCTTCGATAACAATTCCCATGCTACGAGCAGTACCTTCAACCATACGCATTGCAGATTCAACATTTGCTGCATTTAAATCAGGCATTTTTGTTTCTGCAATCTCGCGTACTTTATCACGCTTAACTGTTGCAACTTTATTACGGTTTGGTTCACCAGAACCAGACTCAATACCAGCTGCTTTCTTCAAAAGAACTGCAGCAGGAGGAGTTTTTGTAATAAATGTAAATGAACGATCTTCATAAACTGTGATTACAACAGGAATAATTAAACCAGCTTGTTCTGCTGTACGAGCGTTGAACTCTTTACAGAATCCCATGATATTAACACCTGCTTGACCTAGTGCTGGCCCAACCGGTGGTGCTGGGTTTGCTTTACCCGCTGGAATTTGTAATTTAACCTCTTTAATTACTTTTTTAGCCACGAGACACACCTCCTTAAAGTCCGTGATGTGGTAATAGGGTTTTACCCTCCCACTCATCTATTCTTTATAATCAATAAAGAACGTTAGCATAGTTAGTCTCAACATTTTGAGACATACTGACCTATGCAATATTACCACTTTTGATTTACAATATCAAGTTTTTCTTCATTAGATTTTTTCAATTTGTGTAAAGTCCAATTCAACTGGGGTTTCACGACCAAACATATTGACAAGTACTTTTACCTTTTGCTTATCTACATCTAAATCTTCGATAGCACCTGTAAAGTTTGTGAATGGACCTTCTTTTACACGAACTGTTTCTTTTAGTTCAAAATCAATATCAATAGGTCTTTCATCCATTCCCATTCTCTTAAGGATGAATGTTACTTCTTCAGGTAAAAGTGGTGTTGGTTTTGAGCCTGAACCCGCAGAACCAACGAAACCTGTAACTCCTGGAGTGTTACGTACTACATACCAAGAATCATCTGTCATGATTAATTCTACTAGAACATAACCAGGGAATACCTTCTTCTTAACAATTTTCTTTTTTCCGTTCTTGATATCAGTTTCTTCATCTTCCGGAACAATAACGCGGAAGATTTTATCTTGCATGCCCATTGATTCGACACGTTTCTCTAAATTTGCTTTTACTTTATTTTCATACCCTGAATACGTATGAACAACATACCAATTCTTTTCCATAAGTTTAGGACTGCTTGTCCTTCCCTCCCTTTACTGGGTTTAAACATTCTTGACATTCTATTTTTTGCAATTAAAAAAACCCGTAACCGGGCTTTCGTAAACACTCTTTGTTCTCTATTCATCATTATACCATGAGTGAACGGGGTTTATTCAAGTACTAAACGAATTAATTCGGAAATTCCAAGATCAACCACTGCAAAAAATACCGATACAAAAATTACTGTTGTTAATGTTACAATTGTATAACGTGTGAGTTCTTTTCTTTTCGGCCAGCTTGTTTTCTTCATTTCTCGAACAATTTCACGAAAAAACTTGGTTATGTTTTTCATCCATGTAACCTCCAACTTTATCAAAACAATCCTAATCTATTTCGTTTCACGATGATTCGTGTGAGAATTGCAAGTCTTACAAAACTTTTTCATTTCAAGTCGTTCAGCTGAAGCGCTATTCTTCATGGTCGTATAATTTCTACTACCACATTCCACACAGGCTAAAATTACCTTTTTACGCATTTTATCACCTACACTATCAAATACGCCTTGGCGTATTTGCGCCCGATGAAAATCGTGGCATCCGCCGGAGGCTTATCTTTATTCAGTTATGGTATGTGCATCCCACTGAATTGAATATCATTACTCCTATCGGCCCTTCACTTAAAAAGATAGGGACTTCTGAATAAAAGTTAAAATGCAGCTTGCATCTTTATTTATGAGAAATGTCTCAATTTCCTTAAAAATGTAACACAGGCATGATTTATATGTCAATACTAGGACCTGACTGTAAATAATGGTTAAAAACGGTTTCGTTTATAACTTAATCTCTTGAATTTCTAAGTACCGTTCTAATTTACGTTTGACTCGTTGGAGAGCATTATCTATAGATTTCACATGACGATTTAAATCCTCTGATATTTCCTGATAGGACCTTCCGTCCAGATATAAGGATAATACCTTACGCTCTAGATCACTTAGGAGCTCTGCCATTTTTAATTCTATGTCATCAAACTTTTCCCTGTTGATGATTAATTCTTCAGGATCCAAAATCTTCGCACCTGATATAACATCCATTAATGTACGGTCAGATTCTTCATCGTATATCGGCTTGTCCAAAGAAACATAAGAATTAAGAGGTATGTGCTTCTGCCTTGTCGCGGTTTTGATTGCAGTAATAATCTGACGTGTAATGCAAAGTTCTGCAAACGCTTTAAAAGAGGAAAGTTTGTCCTCCTTAAAATCACGAATTGCCTTGTATAGCCCGATCATACCTTCTTGAACAATATCTTCACGATCTGCCCCTATTAAAAAGTATGATCTGGCCTTTGCACGCACGAAATTTCTATACTTGTTAATCAAATAGTCCAATGCTTCACTTTCACCAGCATGGACCAATTCCACGACTTCCTCATCATCTAGTCGGTCATAATATAATCTGTTGCCATAATCATCGAAGCTTGAACTCACACCGATCCCTCCGACCTACCTTAGAAGTTGTTTCTTGCCAAAAACGCTAATGAATAAAGTTAATACGTAATGTTCGTAAAATTCTTTATCCTAAAATTACGATTTTAAAAAGAGGATGAAAAGGACCAAGAATTTCGAGGCGGTGAAGCTTTGAGTACCGGAACGTATGCAGTTAATACGTGAGGAACGCAAAAGCAAGCCAACGAAGAAATTGGACGCGTCATTTTTATCCGACTTTTTAAACATCTTCTAGAAATATTATACAGGAGTGCTTTTCCAAGCGTCAACCCGCTCAACGCTGTCCTCGACGCCATTTTTCAAATATTTCTGCAATTTCGTCGGAAAGTGGTATTTTTGATACACTTTTTTCTTGATATGTTTTCTTGACGTCTTTTTGAATTCCAGACTCTACTACTTCCATCTCAGTTAGTAATTCTCGGGCCGATTTCCTTAGGGCACCTTGTCCAAATATCTGCCATTGTTCGGTATAATCAGAAGTCGCTACATGGATTTGTGTTTTAATATTATTTAATTGTTGTGCTAGCTTTTCTATCCGTTCATCCGCCGTTTCATTTTCACGCGTAAAAATAACTTCGATTTTTCGACTTTTCATTTTTGATTCAATTCCTGGTACGAGGTGTGCATCAAATACAACGATCACCTTAAATCCTGTATATGCCTGATATTCAGCCATCTTCTCGATTAACAAATCACGCGCTGCTGAAAAGTCCTTTGTTTTAAGATGACGTAGTTCTGGCCATGCACCTATAATGTTGTAGCCATCTACCAGCAGAATATCCATTTAATTTACTCTCCCAACGGATTCCGCTTACGATAAACCTCATACATAAGTAGACTAGCAGCAACAGAAGCATTTAAAGAGGTTACTTTTCCCTGCATCGGTAAATGTAAAAGAAAATCACATTTTTCTTTTACAAGGCGTCCCATACCTCTGCCCTCACTGCCAATAACTAGGCCAATCGGCATTTTACCATCAACATTTCGATAATCTTCTTTTCCTTTCGCATCTGTACCAACAATCCATACCCCACGGTCCTTTAATTCATCAATCGTTCTTGCTAAGTTCGTTACTCGTGCAACTGGTATATATTCAATCGCCCCTGTTGAAGCCTTTGCAACGGTTGCTGTTAACCCTACTGCTCTTCTTTTGGGAATGATTACCCCATGCGCTCCAACTGCATCAGCTGTACGAAGGATTGAACCAAGGTTATGAGGGTCCTCTAGCTCATCTAACAAGATGATAAAAGGTGCTTCGTTTCGCTTTTCGGCTGCTGTTAAAATATCATCAACTTCTGCATACTCATACGCCGCTACTTGTGCGACAACTCCCTGGTGGTTGCCTTCAAACATCTGGTCAATCTTTTTTTTCGGAACAAATTGAACCAAAACGTTACCTTCTTTAGCAAGAGAAGTAATTTGGTTCATTTGCCCTCTGTTGGACCCCTCTGCAATCCAAATTTTATTGATGTCACGCTCAGATTTCAATGCTTCAATTACAGGATTTTTTCCAATAATATAATCACTAGCCATTTCTTTTTCCTCCTTTCTTAAGATTCGATAATTCGAAATGCCTCTTCAATAATCGAATGGATTCTGTCAGTATCATTTTGTAGAAAGAGAAAGCCGAGTAACGCTTCAAACGCGGTACTGTATCGGTATGTCTGGACATCTGTATTTTTAGGAACTGTTCCACTCTTTGCGTTGCGACCCCTTCTGATTACAGCTTTTTCTTCCTCTGAAAAAAACTCTTCATCAAGCATCTCATGGATTACGGCCGACTGTGCTTTAGCCGATACATAACGCTTCGCCTGATTATGAAGTTGATTGGGTCTGACACTCCCCTTTTGCAAGAGGTAATGCCGTACATACATTTCGTATACGGCATCCCCCATATAAGCTAGGGCAAGACTATTTAATTGATGGCTATCAATTTGGTTGTCTGATAAAAACTTCATTTATTATCCTCTTTTCCATCTTGTTCCTTGAGGAGTGTCTTCTAGAATAATATTCATTGCCTTTAATTGATCACGAATTTGATCGGATAAAGCAAAGTCGCGATCTTTTCGTGCTTGGTTTCGCTTTGCAATTAGTTCTTCGATTTCCTCATCAAGTAATTGTTCATCTTCTAATTTAAGACCTAGTGTATTAAATAATACCTCGAATTCTTGGATAAAGGCTTCGATTACCTTTTCTGCCGTGTTTTTTTCCTGCAAGTAATAATTAGCCTGTTTCGATAACTCAAACAATACAGATATTGCGTTTGCCGTATTAAAATCATCATCCATTGCTTCAATGAAATCATTGCGGAAAGCAGTGATTTTTTCTAGCCATGTATCATCATCATTTGTTAGATTCGTACTGCTTTGCAGACGATGCTTTAAGTTTGCGTAAGAAGTACGTAATCGTTCTAATGCATTTTTTGTGCTTTCTAGTAATTCAACACTATAGTTAATTGGGTGTCGATAATGGACAGACAGCATGAAAAAGCGTAATACCTGTGGGTCCACGTCTTTGATAATATCGTGAACCAATACAAAGTTTCCAAGAGACTTTGACATTTTTTCATTATCGATATTAATATAGCCGTTGTGCATCCAATAGTTTGCAAAGGTTTTTCCATTCACTGCCTCGGATTGTGCAATTTCATTTTCATGGTGTGGAAACGCTAAGTCTTGGCCACCTGCGTGAATATCAATTGTTTCACCTAAGTATCTTTTAGCCATTGCCGAGCACTCGATGTGCCAACCTGGGCGACCATTACCCCATGGACTTTCCCAATAAATCTCTCCAGGCTTCGCACTTTTCCATAAAACAAAGTCAAGGGCATCCTGCTTTTTATCCCCCACTTCAATTCTTGCACCCACGCGCAGTTCGTCAATGGATTGGTGAGAAAGCTTTCCATACTCCTTGAATTCCCTTGTACGATAGTAAACATCGCCTTCAGATTCATAGGCAAAACCTTTCTCGATGAGAGCTTGAATAAAATCAATAATAATATCCATATTCTCTGTAACCCTTGGATGAACATCCGCCTTTTTGCATCCTAATGCAGACACATCCTCAAAATAAGCACCGATAAAACGCTCCGCAATAGTTGGTACCTCTTCACCTAACTCATTTGCTGCTTTAATTAATTTATCATCAACGTCTGTAAAGTTGGATACATAATGAACATCGTAGCCTCTAAATTCAAAATAACGACGAACAGTATCAAATACAATGGCAGGACGTGCATTCCCAATATGGATATAATTATAAACAGTTGGACCGCACACATACATTTTTACCTTATTTTCTTCAAGTGGTTTAAACTCTTCCTTCTTCCGAGTTAGCGTATTATAAAGATGAATGGACATTATCCGTTGCTCCTTCCTTATGTTGGATTACCTCTTTTAGGCTTTCTATTTCTTTTTCTAGTTCTCTGATTTTATCTAAAACCGGATCTGGTAAATCACGGTGATTTAAATCCTTGCTATTTCTAACTTTGATACCATCCTGGATTACAACCCTACCAGGGATCCCGACAACAGTGGAATTCGGAGGAACATCTTGCAGAACAACTGAACCCGCTCCTACTTTTGAATTCTCTCCAATTGTAATCGATCCTAATACTTTGGCTCCTGTTGCGATCAGTGCATTGTCCTTAATCGTTGGATGCCGCTTTCCTTTTTCTTTCCCTGTTCCACCTAGGGTTACACCCTGAAACACTGTCACATTATCCCCAATTTCACAGGTCTCACCAATCACCACGCCCATCCCATGGTCAATGAAAAATCGGCGGCCAATTTTTGCACCAGGGTGAATTTCAATTCCTGTGAAAAAACGACTTATTTGCGAAACAGTTCTAGCTAAGAAAAACAACTTACGTTTATAAAGAAAATGTGCGACTCGGTGTGACCAAATTGCATGCAATCCGGAATAAGTCAGCATCACTTCAAAATGGGTTCTTGCAGCTGGGTCCTGTTCAAACACAACTTCGATATCCTCTTTCATTCGCTTAAACACAATCAACCCTCCTTATAAGAAAAGCGTAAGCGCCTTGCTCAGCCCCAACAGCACAAGACAAGCGCTGACAGAAGGTGCTCTTTGCCTTCAGAAGCGATTGGATTGTGACCTCGAGGGGCTAGGCGCTGAAGCTAGACAATACTTTTTCACCAAAATAAAAAGCGCCCCTGTGTAAAAACACAGAGACGCTTAATCGCGCGGTTCCACTCTGTTTAGGTAATCAATGGTGTCTATTACCTCAACTTCATCTCGTAACGGTGAGACTCCGCTTTTATCTACTACAGGAAGTTCAAAAAAGTCCGGTGAAAATGACACATCGAATTTCTTCGTTGGCTTGTTTTTCCGTTGCTCACGTATTAAACCCATACGCTCCGCTACCCAAAACTGCGCCGCCTTGAACTTCTTGGTCCTTTTCATCCTCCTTTTTGAACCACTATTATAAAAATGGTTCGATAAAAGACTCAAAGGTGCATTTCAATAAGCGTTTCCCATAAACCACTTTCAGCCGGTGATGGTTCTCTCTGTTCATATTTGCCCGAAACGTGCAAATACTTTAATGTCAATCACTTATTTACTCTCCTTATCAACACTTTTAGATTATATAATTGATTACCTATACTATATTACATTTTCAACAAGATGTTAACTAATTAAACTAATTAGGCGTGAAATTATTTTTTCTTTTCCTAGTAAATGAATTGCTTGTGGCAGATCAGGTCCATGAAGTTGACCTGTTGCAGCCGCACGAATTGGCATGAAAAGATTCTTACCTTTTTGTCCAGTTCCTTTTTGAACAGCTTTAATTGCCGCCTTAATTTCAGCAGCACCAAATGTTTCAAGACCTTCAACCTCTTGTAAAAACGCCTTTAAAACTTCAGGAACTGTTTCACCCGCAAGAACTTCCTTAGCATCCTCTTCAATCGTTAACTCATCTCTAAAGAAAAGCTCTGTTAATTCAACGATCTCGGCGCCGTAGCTCATTTTTTCTTGATGAAGTGCAATTAAATCTTGTGCCCATTGCTTGTCAACGTCACTTAATGGCTCATTCAATCTACCAGCTTTAATTAAGTGTGGCAATGATAGTTCCACTAAGCGATCTAGATCTATGTTTTTCATATATTGGTTGTTCATCCAAGTAAGCTTTTGTGTATCGAATACAGCAGGTGATTTTGAAAGACGTGCAGGATCAAAAATCTCAATAAATTCCTCTTTTGTATGAAGCTCTTCTTCTCCAATCGGTGACCACCCTAATAGAGTGATGAAGTTAAATAAAGCTTCAGGAAGATATCCGAGTTCTTCATACTGTTCAATAAATTGAATAATCGACTCATCACGCTTACTAAGCTTTTTACGGCTTTCATTTACAATCAATGTCATATGCCCAAAGGTTGGGATATTCCAATTAAATGCCTCATATACCACCATTTGCTTCGGTGTATTTGAAATATGGTCTTCTCCACGTAACACATGTGAAATTTCCATTAAGTGATCATCAATAACTACGGCAAAATTATAAGTAGGTGTTCCATCCTTTTTGACGATTACATAATCGCCCATGCCTTCAGATTCGAAAGAAATCTCACCTTTAACCATATCATGAAACGTGAATACCTTTCCTTCAGGAATGATGATACGAATACTTGGTTGTCTTCCTTCATTTTCTAAAGCTTGTTGCTGATCCTTGGTTAAGTGACGACATTTTCCCGAATAATGAGGTGTCTCGCCACGTTCTATTTGTTCTTCACGCTCTTTTTCAATTTCTTCTTCCGTACAATAGCATTTATAAGCGAGTCCTTTATCTAATAACTCTGTATAATATTTTTCATAAATCTCATTTCGCTCTGATTGACGGTATGGTCCATACTCACCACCAACATCGGGTCCTTCGTCCCAATCAACGCCAAGCCACTTTAAATATTTCAGCTGACTCTCTTCTCCGCCTTCAATATTTCGCTTCTTATCTGTATCTTCAATACGGATAATAAATTTTCCATTTTGATTTCTAGCATAGAGATAATTAAATAAAGCCGTTCTTGCATTTCCAATATGTAAATGTCCTGTTGGACTTGGTGCATATCGCACTCGTACGTTATTTGACATTTATGTACCCTCCGTTACGACCTATGTATCATAGATATTTTAACACCACTTTTTTTACTGTCAAAGAATTAGTTATCTTCCTTTACCAATAGCACTGTAGCTTGTGCTGCAATTCCTTCACCACGGCCCGCGAATCCTAATTTCTCGGTTGTTGTGGCTTTTACATTCACCTGAGAAGGGTCTGCTTCTAACAATTCGGCAATTCGCCCTTTGATTTGTTCAATATACGGTGCCATTTTAGGTTTTTGAGCAATAATGGTACAATCGATATTTCCAAGCTTATAACCTTTTTTCCTCACCAGCTCCCACACATGCTGTTGAAGTTTTGCAGAATCAGCATCCTTAAAGTTCGGGTCTGTATCAGGAAAGTGCTTGCCTATGTCCCCTTCACCTATCGCACCAAGACAGGCATCAGATACCGTGTGTAACAATACATCTGCATCAGAATGGCCTAATAATCCCTTTTCATATGGGATTGTAATTCCACCTATAATTAACGGGCGTCCTTCAACCAATTGGTGAACATCAAAGCCCTGCCCAATACGAAACATGGGTTCTCCCCCTTTTTATTAAGTTGTTTACTCCAGGAATAATTTAGCTTTTCCAGTTTTGTAAAATCGCTTCAGCAAAAATTAAATCATCTGGAGTCGTAAGTTTAATATTTAAATAATCGCCTCTAACAATATAAACCTGTTTCGGAATTCTTTCAACGAGACTCGCTTCATCTGTACCGAGAAAGTCTTCTTTTCTAGCTAATTCATGTGCCTCTTGTAAGATAGAAACATGAAAAGCTTGTGGGGTTTGGATTGCCCACAAGCTAGAACGTTCAACTGTCTCTTCCACATATAAATCACTAGAGGCGCGTTTGATTGTATCCTTTACGGGAACTGCTAGGACCGCCGCTCCCTTTTCCACTGCCACACTTACTAACTCATGAACATGCTCATGTTTCAGAAAAGGTCTGGCCCCATCATGAACCAACACAATATCAGTATTTTTTGCTGCTAGTAAGCCATTATAGACACTATATTGTCGTTCACTGCCACCCTGGGTTAAAGAAACAACCTTTTGAATTCTATATGTTTGAAGCAATTCTTCAAAGGTTAGTTGTTCATCCTTGTTGATCACTAAGATGATTCCTGAACACATTGGATCCTGTTCAAAAACTCTTAATGTATGAATAATTACTGGTATTGATTGCAATTCGATGAATTGTTTATTCTTTCCCGCATTCATTCTCTTTCCTTGACCTGCAGCAGGAATTATAACCTGATAATTCACCACGTAGCGCCCCTATCGATGTTTAAGTATTCAATTATAAAGCTTTTTCAAGCAACTTTGGTTTTGCGAAAATCATTCGACCCGCTGATGTTTGTAAAACACTCGTTACAAGTACATCAATGCGTTTTCCGATATAATCGCGACCTTCTTCAACGACAATCATTGTGCCGTCATCTAAGTAAGCAACACCCTGATTATGTTCTTTTCCATCCTTAATGACCTGCACACTCAATTCTTCACCCGGTAACACAACTGGTTTCACAGCATTTGCTAAGTCATTAATGTTCAAAACTGCCACATTCTGAAGCTCACAAACCTTGTTAAGGTTAAAGTCATTTGTCACGACTACACCCATCGTTAATTTCGCAAGTTTCACTAACTTACTATCAACCTCTTGTATATCGTCAAAGTCACCTTCATAAATATCTACCTTAATTGATAGTTCTTTTTGAATTCGGTTTAAAATATCCAAACCTCTTCTCCCACGGTTTCGCTTTAACACGTCTGAAGAATCCGCAATATGCTGAAGTTCCTCTAAAACAAATCGTGGAATGACGATGGTTCCTTCAAGAAATCCCGTTTGGCAAATATCTGCAATACGTCCATCAATGATTACGCTTGTATCCAAAATTTTAAGTTTTTTGGCCTGTTGGTTAACTTCCTCGTCCTCTAAGCCCTTTTTCTTCCCAGCACGGTTAATAGAGAATAAGTTCACAAGCTCATCCCGCTTTTTGAAACCAACCTGGAATCCTAAGTATCCCAAAAGCAGGGTTATGAAAATAGGAAGCACTGCATTTACAACTGAAAATGTAATACGGTCCAATGGAATCACAATTAAAAACGCAACAATTAACCCCGAAATTAAACCTAGGCTTCCAAATAACACATCTGTAACAGGAGCTTTGATCAATGACTCTTCAAGCCATTTAATTAGACCTACGATATAATCTACTAACCAAAAAGTAATAATAAATAATATAATAGCACCTAAAATCGCAAGCGTATATGAGTTATTTAAGTATGGAATATTGTCGATATTTAACAGCTTAAGTAAATCAGGTAGATATACTATCCCAAGCATACCTCCGACGATTAGAAAAAATAGCTGCACAATACGTTTTAACATTCCTTCACCTCCTCCTATTCATTATAATCACTTTATAATAATTGAAACCTACAATAAATAGCTTTTTTCAAAATGTAAACAGAATGACATAGACGTGTAAACGATACCTATATATTATTTTTATATCCTTCTAAAATTATTACTGATCCTATAAAAAAATATTTAGCATAAGCTGCACATCAGGAAAGTGGTATGTCCATTTGTTCACACTTACTATACGTAAAAAGAAGCAAAGATGTTTCATTTTCACTCGATTTTTTATAGCACAATTTAAACTATCCTAGTGTATGTTGAATAGCCTGCCTAATATCACTTACGCCGATAACTTCAATGCCCTTTGGAATGGTCCATCCACCAAGATTACGTTCAGGAAGGATTACTCGCTTGAAACCAAGCTTTGCTGCTTCCTGGACCCGCTGCTCAATACGAGAAACTCTTCTTACCTCACCGGTTAGTCCAACCTCTCCTATAATAACGTCCGCCGGATTTGTAGCTTGATCTCTGAAACTTGAAGCAATACTTAAAGCAACAGCTAAGTCAATTGCTGGTTCATCTAATTTCACTCCACCCGCAACCTTCAAATAAGCATCTTGGTTTTGTAAAAGAAAACCAGCTCTTTTTTCTAATACTGCCATTAATAACGAAACCCGGTTATGGTCAATCCCAGTTGCCATTCGTCGTGGATTTCCAAAGCTAGTTGGTGAAATCAAAGCCTGAATTTCAACGAGAACGGGTCGTGTCCCTTCCATTGATGCAACAACCGTTGATCCTGCGGATCCTGCAGAACGCTCTTCCAGAAAAATTTCAGATGGATTTGCCACCTCTTCAAGGCCTGTTTCTTTCATCTCAAATATACCCATTTCATTGGTTGAACCAAAACGGTTTTTAACTGCACGTAAAATACGGTATGTATGATGACGTTCCCCTTCAAAGTAAAGAACAGTATCCACCATATGCTCCAACAAACGTGGGCCTGCAATATTTCCCTCTTTCGTAACATGACCAACGATAAAAATAGCAATCCCATTTGTTTTTGCTATTCGCATTAACTCTGCTGTACATTCACGTACCTGTGACACACTACCAGGAGCAGAGGCAATATCAGAGTGATAAATCGTCTGAATGGAGTCAATGACTACAAAAGAAGGTTTAAGCTCAGAAATTGTCTGGGAAATAAATTCGAGGTCCGTTTCCGCTAAGACATACAATTGATCAGAGGAAACACCTAGGCGATCAGATCGTAGCTTAGTTTGCTTGACCGATTCTTCTCCGGAAATATATAAAACCTTGTCTTGTTTGGCTAATTGAGAGGATACTTGTAGCAGTAATGTAGACTTTCCTATACCTGGGTCTCCCCCAATTAGGACAAGTGAACCCCTGACGATCCCGCCACCAAGTACGCGATTAAATTCTTTATTTTCTGTATACATTCTTGGTTCATTTTCTGACTCGATTGAAGTGATTGGTGAAGGCTTTCGCTGAACTGTGGGACTTGAATGAGTAAAAGCACCTTTTCTAGCTGGCTTATGCAAAGTTTCCTCGACTAATGAATTCCATGAACCACATCCGGGACATTTTCCCATCCATTTTGGTGTTTCATAGCCACAGGATTGACAGGTGAATTTCGTTTTTGTTTTTGCCATCGTCATTAATCCTTTCTTTATTAGAAGCACAAGGCGCCTCTAACCGGCGACAAGCAAAAGATAAGCGCTGAAAGAAGGACTTTTTTTCCTTTAGAAGCGATTAGCTTGTATCCTTGAGCCGTTGGTGCCTAGAGCTAAGCATTATTTAGAAAAAAGAGGTATACACAAACTAGATAATGTATACCTCTTTTACAAATTACATGTTATTTCACTGTTTCTTTAGTTTCTTCGACTTCTTTCGTTTGAATCACAAATTCTCCGTTATTGAAGTCCATTACAATTTTCTTTCCTTTTTCTATTTTACCGCGTAATAACTCTTCAGACAAACGGTCTTCAATTTGTTTTTGAATAGCACGACGTAATGGGCGTGCCCCATAATCAGGGTCATAACCTTCTTCAGCAATTCGGTCTTTTGCCGCTTCTGTTAACTCAAGCTCAAAGTCTTGCTCTTTTAGACGTTTCGTTAACTGATCTGACATGAGTGTTACAATTTCCTTCAGATGCTTCTTCTCTAGTGAATGGAAGACGATGATTTCGTCAATACGGTTAAGGAATTCTGGGCGGAACGCTTTCTTCAATTCCTCCATTACCTTATCCTTCATGTTTTTATAATCTTGTTTTTCACTTTCAAGGGCAAAGCCAACATATTTGTTACGCTTTAATGTGCTAGCTCCGACGTTTGAAGTCATAATTAAAATCGTATTTCTAAAATCAACGGTGCGCCCCTTTGAATCAGTCAAACGTCCATCCTCAAGCACTTGAAGTAAAATATTGAATACATCTGGATGTGCCTTTTCAATTTCATCCAGTAATATGACAGAGTATGGCTTTCTACGCACTTTTTCAGTTAATTGGCCGCCCTCTTCATAGCCGACATACCCTGGAGGTGAACCCACTAGTCTAGATGTGGAATGCTTCTCCATGTACTCAGACATATCTACACGAATCATCGCATCTTCATCACCGAAAATAGATTCAGCTAGAGCACGAGCCAGTTCTGTCTTACCTACACCCGTTGGACCAAGGAAAATAAATGAACCCGTTGGGCGCTTCGGATCTTTTAATCCTGCACGTGAACGTCTAACTGCCTTGGAAACAGCTTTAACCGCCTCTTCCTGACCGATTACTCGTGAGTGAAGGATTTCTTCCATATTTAATAATTTATCCGCTTCAGTTTGTGCTAGTCTAGATACAGGGACACCGGTCCAGCTTGATACGACCATTGCGATATCATCTACAGTAACCTCAGAGTTCTCTTGCCCCTGCTTTTCCTTCCAGTTTTTCTTCGTTTCTTCTAACTGTTCACGTAGACGTTGCTCGGAATCACGTAATGATGCAGCTTTTTCAAACTCTTGACTTTGAACCGCCGCATCCTTTTCCTTGCGAACCTCTTCAAGCTTTTGTTCAAGCTCCTTTAAATTTGGTGGTGCAGTATAGGAACGAAGACGAACTTTTGAACCAGCTTCATCAATCAAATCAATTGCTTTATCTGGTAGAAAACGGTCTGAAATATAGCGATCTGACAGTTTAACAGCCTGAATGATAGACTCATCTGAGATTGATACTCTATGATGCGCTTCATAACGGTCGCGTAATCCTTTTAAAATTAAAATAGATTCTTCGACAGTTGGTTCATCCACTTGAATTGGTTGGAAGCGTCGCTCTAGCGCGGCATCCTTTTCGATATACTTTCGGTATTCGTCTAATGTGGTAGCACCAATACATTGAAGTTCACCGCGAGCAAGTGATGGTTTTAGGATATTTGACGCGTCAATTGCTCCTTCTGCTCCACCTGCTCCGATTAGGGTATGAAGTTCATCTATAAATAGAATGATATTACCAGCTTGGCGTATTTCATCCATTACCTTTTTTAAGCGGTCTTCAAATTCCCCACGGTATTTTGTACCCGCAACCACGGTACCCATATCAAGGGTCATTACTCGCTTATCACGAAGCGTTTCTGGTACCTCATTATTGATAATTTGCTGGGCTAAACCTTCTGCAATTGCCGTTTTACCAACACCAGGCTCCCCGATTAGAACTGGGTTGTTTTTCGTACGACGGCTTAGTACCTCAATCACACGTTGAATTTCTTTACTACGGCCAATAACTGGATCTAGGCTGCCTTCTCTTGCAATCGCAGTTAAATCACGGGCTAAACTATCTAGGGTAGGTGTATTGGCATTTGTAGAACCTCCACCATGATGCCCCGATGATGACTCATTGCTTCCCAATAACTGTAGAACCTGCTGACGAGCTTTATTTAAGCTCACTCCTAAATTGTTTAATACCCGTGCAGCGACGCCTTCCCCTTCACGAATTAATCCCAGTAGAATATGCTCTGTACCTACATAAGAGTGACCAAGCTTCCGAGCCTCATCCATTGATAACTCGATTACCTTTTTCGCACGCGGAGTATAATGAATTGTCTGTGATCCCTCTTGACCACGGCCAATTAAAGCCTCGACCTCTTTTTGAATTTTTTCGGGACCTAATCCTAGTGCAAGTAAGGCCTTAGCAGCGATTCCTTCGCCTTCTCGAATAAGACCTAATAATACATGTTCAGTTCCAATATTGTTATGCCCTAATCGCACAGCTTCCTCTTGAGCTAAAGCCAATACCTTCTGTGCACGCTCAGTAAATCTGCCAAACATCATAACCCATCACCCTCCATGTCGGTAGTCTTATTATTTTCTAGCTTCAATCTTTCTCGAATGATAGACGCTCTTTTAACGTCTCTTTCATTTGGCCTTAATGCCCCACCAGCATATGATTGTAGGAATCCAGGTTGTGTTAAAACCATGAGTTCATTAAGGATACTTCTTGATATATCTTTTATATAGCCAAGATCTATACCTAATCGGACATCTGATAAACATTTAGCTGCTTCCTTCGATTCAATGATCCGACTATTAGCTAAAACCCCATAGGAACGGAATACTCGGTCCTCCAACTGAATATTAGAGGTTTTTACCAAAGCTTCTCGTGCAGAACGTTCTTGCGCAATCAACTGAGCAACAACACTCTCTAAATCTTCAACAATATCTTCTTCCGTCTTTCCAAGCGTAATTTGGTTTGAAATTTGAAAAATATTTCCTAACGCCTCACTGCCTTCACCATATATTCCTCTTACAACAAGGCCAAGTTGATTGATTGCCGGGATAATTCTACTCATTTGATGAGTTAAGATAAGTGCTGGCAGATGCATCATCACAGATGCACGTATCCCAGTCCCTACATTCGTCGGGCAGCTGGTTAAATAACCTCTTGTTTCATCAAACGCGTAATCGACATGCTCTTCAATCCAATCATCCAGGTTGTTTGCAACCCGTAAAGCTTCCGATAATTGTAACCCTGGGAATAAACATTGTATTCGAATATGGTCTTCTTCATTAATCATAATGCTAATTTCTTCATTTTCAGATAAAAGACAAGCTCCATACGTAGAGTCCTCAGCTAAATGTGGACTAATCAAATGTTTTTCAACAAGTACCCTCTTTTCAATTGGTTGGAGCTCCATCATTTTTAATAATTCCATTTCTCCAATTGAAGGAAAACTCTTCCCTGAAAAGCCCTTTTGGAAGACTTCCACAATTTGTTGAGCTTCTTCATTTGAATACACCGTTGAAAAGGGGACATTTTTCAAATTTCGAGCAAGCCTGATCCTTGAACTTAAGACAATATCCGAATCCGGCCCTTCTTGACTCATCCAAGAGCTTAAGGCTTGATTGATAAAATGTTCAAGTGACATTGATTATACCTCCCCCTCTTTGTAACCACCTAGCTTTTTCTCTAAAGCCCTTACGTGGTCACGAACTTCTGCAGCCTTTTCAAATTCCTCTAGGGAAATATACTCCTGCATCTTATGCTTTAATTGTTCAATCTCTTTCCGGATATGGAAGGAGCCTCCGATTCGTTTTGGTATTTTCCCTGTATGATGTGTATTACCACTATGCAGACGTTTTAAGATTGGGGTAAGTTGTTTTTCAAAGGTTGGATAGCAATGCGAGCAGCCAAACCGACCTACCTTTGCAAATTGTTGAAAAGTCATTTTACAGTTACTACATTGTAAAATCTCATTTTGTTGAAAAGCATTTTGCTTTGAACCTGCAAGTGGTTCAAATTGTAGAAGTCCTGCTAATAAGTTATCTATTGAAAAGCCAGATGTGCCTGGAAACATAAACATCTCACTTTTTTCTTGAGCACAATGTTCACATATATGAACCTCTGTCTTTTCACCGTTAATAATCTTTGTAAAATGTAATGTGGCAGGACGTTGATTGCATTCTTGGCATATCATGGTAAGCACCTTCCTACTTAATCAAATGCGCCTTGGCGTATTTGTGCCCGATTTTTTTAGGCCCACATGAAGTGGGTCACAAAGACGTTGCCACAGGATGTGGCGTTCTTAGTCTTTAATCCTATGCTCGAAAAATTACCTTTAAGAAATCGTGGCATTCGCCGGTGGCTTTAACTTATTATCTATACATGAGGGATGTTAGCATTGCCTTTAGCATGCGTGCTCTCAACTCATCCCGATGAGGAAGCTCAATAAACAAGACGGAACGATCAATTACACTTAGCATGATCTTCGCCTCTCTTTTCGAGATTACTTCCTCCTCAATTAAACGCAAAATGACATCTTCTGCACTCGTTTGAGAAATCCGTTTGTCTATAAGGCGAACGAGTTGATTAATCAACTGAGAATCATTATTCGTTTTTACCTTCATAATACGAATATAACCCCCACCACCTCGTTTACTTTCAACTAAATAGCCTCTCTCTAAAGTAAATCGTGTATTTATTACATAGTTAATTTGAGATGGGACACATTCAAATTTATCGGCAATCTCACTTCTTTTTATTTCAACAATAGCTCGATCACTTGTATCAAGAACACTTTTAAGATATTGTTCGATGATATCAGATATATTCCTCATTATGACCACACCTCACCTTGACTTTGACTATATTTGACTATAACTATAATATAAAATGACCGCACTAATTTTTCAACTGTTTCGCTTTTCAAATCGAACGTCAAAATTATTTAGGCAATCATTTTCAAGGCATTTACTATCCTATACTTTCCAAATTTAGTACCCCTCTAAACACCAAATCAGAAAATTTTTTGCACCATTTCTTGTTTTGACAATTCTTCATACAATCGCAAACGTTCGTTTTTACTTCCGACCTCAACATCAATCGTGTACTGGCAATTATTATTAATTTTATCCTTCGAGTACTTAATGTTAAAATCCCTTACCCGGTAACCATTATCTTTAAATAGTTGTAAGATTGCAGAAAATGATGAAATATCTTCATTGATAATGATATGAACAACTTTTCTTTTTCTGGATTTAAAGAAGAATTCCTCAAATCGATTAAGGAAAATTAGACTCAGTAAAACAACGATTGTTGTTAATATGGCAGGAGCATACATGCCTAATCCGATAATTAACCCAAGACCGGCAACCACCCAAATGGAGGCAGCAGTTGTTAACCCCCGAACCGTTGCATCCCTTACAAGAATAGTACCGGCACCCAAAAATCCAATACCACTTATCACATAGGAAGGAATCCGGGCTGGATCAAAACGTACGTTTGTACTCATTTCTAAATAAGGCTGGAACCCGTAAATTGACATTAACATCATTAAACAGGAGCCGACCCCAACTAGCAAATGGGTACGAAACCCAGCAGGGTGCTTATGTACCTCTCTTTCCAAGCCGACTAACCCGCATAATAACGCGGCTAAAAAAATCCGTATCGACATCGTTAAAAATTCTTCTGTTTGGAACGATGCAATAAAATCAATCATGTTACATCCTCCCTTTTTATGTATATGCAAAAACCTTTTATTAGGTATAGGTATTCGATAGGCAACCTAAATCCCCTTTTTTAAACAAGAAAAAATTTAGTGTTTTATAATTATACGATTCATCAATTAAATTATGATTTCTTAGGACCCATTTTTTTAGAATAGTAATTAATACTTATAACTATGACATTTTTATCATAAACAAACTGATATAAATTATTGATATTCATTAGTATGTAAAATTTAACATGGTTTATGGGGGGTAAGATTGAAAACGGGCGGTTATGGGGATTCTGTGAGATATATTGGTATAGTATGTTTAAAGTAAATCAAAAGAGGCTCATCCGTACTGTTGGTGTATCGTTTATATGCTGATTGCGATATACCATTTATCGTTTTGCGACCTGGTGATGTATCGTTTAGGCCGTTTGCGGTATAACAATTATCGTTTCTCAATATGGCGATATACCGAATAAGCCATTTGCGGTATAGCACTTATCGTTTTGCGATATGGCAATATACCGATTAAGCCATTTTCGTTATACTATTTGTTGTTTCTCGATATGTTGATATACCGTTTAGGCCGTTTGCGATATACCATTAATGTACCGGTTTCTTTACTATTTTTCTATGCACAAAAAAAGACCAACCATAACGGTTGATCTCTTAATTGCCTAGCGACGTCCTACTCTCACAGGGACAAAGTCCCAACTACCATCGGCGCATGAGCTTAACTTCCGTGTTCGGTGGTCGGCTTCCGATGAGCGGCAGATTTCTGCGTCAGCTGCGCTCACTCCAATCCTCATGTACATAGTACATTCCGGTTGTCGTTCCCTTGCTTCCTTGAACTCTTTGCTCCTCGAAATCCGACTTATTCTAATTGATAGCCTTATTTCCGTAAAAACTTCTTTTACACCACAAAACCTCTCGGTTTTGAAAAATAAAAAAAGACCAACCATAACGGTTGATCTTTTAATTGCCTAGCGACGTCCTACTCTCACAGGGGCAATGCCCCAACTACCATCGGCGCTGAAGAGCTTAACTTCCGTGTTCGGTATGGGAACGGGTGTGACCTCTTCGCTATCGCCACTAGACTATGTTGAAGGATTCATTCCTTCAAAACTAGATAACGTACGTGCATTCATCTTCAAAGTATTTTGGTTAAGTCCTCGATCGATTAGTATCAGTCAGCTGCACATGTCACCATGCTTCCACCTCTGACCTATCAACCTCGTCATCTTCGAGGGATCTTACTAGTTTAACACTATGGGAAATCTCATCTTGAGGGGGGCTTCATGCTTAGATGCTTTCAGCACTTATCCCTTCCACACATAGCTACCCAGCTATGCCCTTGGCAGAACAACTGGTACACCAGCGGTGTGTCCATCCCGGTCCTCTCGTACTAAGGACAGCTCCTCTCAAATTTCCTACGCCCACGACGGATAGGGACCGAACTGTCTCACGACGTTCTGAACCCAGCTCGCGTACCGCTTTAATGGGCGAACAGCCCAACCCTTGGGACCGACTACAGCCCCAGGATGCGATGAGCCGACATCGAGGTGCCAAACCTCCCCGTCGATGTGGACTCTTGGGGGAGATAAGCCTGTTATCCCCGGGGTAGCTTTTATCCGTTGAGCGATGGCCCTTCCATGCGGAACCACCGGATCACTAAGCCCGACTTTCGTCCCTGCTCGACTTGTAGGTCTCGCAGTCAAGCTCCCTTGTGCCTTTACACTCTACGAATGATTTCCAACCATTCTGAGGGAACCTTTGGGCGCCTCCGTTACTTTTTAGGAGGCGACCGCCCCAGTCAAACTGCCCACCTGACACTGTCTCCAAGGCCGATAAGGCCTTCGGGTTAGAATTTCAATACAGCCAGGGTAGTATCCCACCGATGCCTCCACCGAAGCTGGCGCTCCGGCTTCCAAGGCTCCTACCTATCCTGTACAAGCTGTACCAAAATTCAATATCAGGCTGCAGTAAAGCTCCACGGGGTCTTTCCGTCCTGTCGCGGGTAACCTGCATCTTCACAGGTACTATAATTTCACCGAGTCTCTCGTTGAGACAGTGCCCAGATCGTTACACCTTTCGTGCGGGTCAGAACTTACCTGACAAGGAATTTCGCTACCTTAGGACCGTTATAGTTACGGCCGCCGTTTACTGGGGCTTCGATTCAGAGCTTCGCTTGCGCTAACCCCTCCTCTTAACCTTCCAGCACCGGGCAGGTGTCAGCCCCTATACTTCGCCTTGCGGCTTCGCAGAGACCTGTGTTTTTGCTAAACAGTCGCCTGGGCCTATTCACTGCGGCTCTTCAGGGCTATGCACCCTAAAAAGCACCCCTTCTCCCGAAGTTACGGGGTCATTTTGCCGAGTTCCTTAACGAGAGTTCTCTCGATCACCTTAGGATTCTCTCCTCGCCTACCTGTGTCGGTTTGCGGTACGGGCACCATTTACCTCGCTAGAAGCTTTTCTTGGCAGTGTGGAATCAGGAACTTCGGTACTATATTTCCCTCGCCATCACAGCTCAACCTTACGGTAAGCGGATTTGCCTACTTACCAGTCTAACTGCTTGGACGCACATATCCAACAGTGCGCTTACCCTATCCTCCTGCGTCCCTCCATCGCTCAAACGGTAAAGAGGTGGTACAGGAATATCAACCTGTTGTCCATCGCCTACGCTTTTCAGCCTCGGCTTAGGTCCCGACTAACCCTGAGCGGACGAGCCTTCCTCAGGAAACCTTAGGCATTCGGTGGATGGGATTCTCACCCATCTTTCGCTACTCATACCGGCATTCTCACTTCTAAGCGCTCCACCAGTCCTCACGGTCTGACTTCACGGCACTTAGAACGCTCTCCTACCATTGTTCGTAAGAACAATCCACAGCTTCGGTGATACGTTTAGCCCCGGTACATTTTCGGCGCAGAGTCACTCGACCAGTGAGCTATTACGCACTCTTTAAATGGTGGCTGCTTCTAAGCCAACATCCTGGTTGTCTAAGCAACTCCACATCCTTTTCCACTTAACGTATACTTTGGGACCTTAGCTGGTGGTCTGGGCTGTTTCCCTCTTGACTACGGATCTTATCACTCGCAGTCTGACTCCCGAGAATCAAGTCTTTGGCATTCGGAGTTTGACTGAATTCGGTAACCCGATGAGGGCCCCTAGTCCAATCAGTGCTCTACCTCCAAGACTCTATACTCGAGGCTAGCCCTAAAGCTATTTCGGAGAGAACCAGCTATCTCCAAGTTCGATTGGAATTTCTCCGCTACCCACACCTCATCCCCGCACTTTTCAACGTGCGTGGGTTCGGGCCTCCATTCAGTGTTACCTGAACTTCACCCTGGACATGGGTAGATCACCTGGTTTCGGGTCTACGACCACGTACTATTTCGCCCTATTCAGACTCGCTTTCGCTGCGGCTCCGTCTCTTCAACTTAACCTTGCACGGGATCGTAACTCGCCGGTTCATTCTACAAAAGGCACGCCATCACACATAAATGTGCTTTGACTACTTGTAGGCACACGGTTTCAGGTTCTATTTCACTCCCCTCCCGGGGTGCTTTTCACCTTTCCCTCACGGTACTGGTTCACTATCGGTCACTAGGGAGTATTTAGCCTTGGGAGATGGTCCTCCCAGCTTCCGACGGGATTTCTCGTGTCCCGCCGTACTCAGGATCCACTCAAGAGAGAACGAAGTTTCGACTACAGGGTTGTTACCTTCTCTGACGGACCTTTCCAGGTCGCTTCGTCTACTTCGCTCTTTTGTAACTCCGTATAGAGTGTCCTACAACCCCAAGAGGCAAGCCTCTTGGTTTGGGCTATCTTCCGTTTCGCTCGCCGCTACTCAGGAAATCGCGTTTGCTTTCTCTTCCTCCGGGTACTAAGATGTTTCAGTTCCCCGGGTCTACCTTCTCTTACCCTATGTATTCAGGTAAGGATACTGCCCCATTACGAGCAGTGGGTTTCCCCATTCGGAAATCTTCGGATCAATGCTTACTTACAGCTCCCCGAAGCATATCGGTGTTAGTACCGTCCTTCATCGGCTCCTAGTGCCAAGGCATCCACCGTGCGCCCTTCATAACTTAACCTATTTCGGCCTCGATAAGCTGCGAATTTCTTCGTTGACTCGCTTCCTCCGCTGCTTGAAAACTCATCGCCTTGAACTTCTCGCTTCTCATGCGCCTAAAGTTATAAGAACTTTTACTACTTCAATGAATGTTTTGTTACGTTATCTAGTTTTCAAGGAACGAAGCTACCGACTTCAATCACATCGTGATTAAACATCAGTGAGTAATCTTCATGCAGCTTTGCGCTGAGGAATCAATCATCTTCGATTAACCTAGCAGACGCAAGTGCAATATTGAAAGCACAAAAAAGCACTCTCAAAACTGACCACAATACAAAACGTCTTTTTATGAAGTTCGTAGAACTTCAGTTTCCTTAGAAAGGAGGTGATCCAGCCGCACCTTCCGATACGGCTACCTTGTTACGACTTCACCCCAATCATCTGTCCCACCTTAGGCGGCTGGCTCCTTGCGGTTACCCCACCGACTTCGGGTGTTACAAACTCTCGTGGTGTGACGGGCGGTGTGTACAAGGCCCGGGAACGTATTCACCGCGGCATGCTGATCCGCGATTACTAGCGATTCCGGCTTCATGCAGGCGAGTTGCAGCCTGCAATCCGAACTGAGAATGGTTTTATGGGATTGGCTTAACCTCGCGGTTTCGCTGCCCTTTGTACCATCCATTGTAGCACGTGTGTAGCCCAGGTCATAAGGGGCATGATGATTTGACGTCATCCCCACCTTCCTCCGGTTTGTCACCGGCAGTCACCTTAGAGTGCCCAACTGAATGCTGGCAACTAAGATCAAGGGTTGCGCTCGTTGCGGGACTTAACCCAACATCTCACGACACGAGCTGACGACAACCATGCACCACCTGTCACTTATGTCCCCGAAGGGAAAGCTCTATCTCTAGAGATGGCATAAGGATGTCAAGACCTGGTAAGGTTCTTCGCGTTGCTTCGAATTAAACCACATGCTCCACCGCTTGTGCGGGCCCCCGTCAATTCCTTTGAGTTTCAGTCTTGCGACCGTACTCCCCAGGCGGAGTGCTTAATGCGTTTGCTGCAGCACTAAAGGGCGGAAACCCTCTAACACTTAGCACTCATCGTTTACGGCGTGGACTACCAGGGTATCTAATCCTGTTCGCTCCCCACGCTTTCGCGCCTCAGCGTCAGTTACAGACCAGAGAGCCGCCTTCGCCACTGGTGTTCCTCCACATCTCTACGCATTTCACCGCTACACGTGGAATTCCGCTCTCCTCTTCTGCACTCAAGTCCCCCAGTTTCCAATGACCCTCCACGGTTGAGCCGTGGGCTTTCACATCAGACTTAAAGGACCGCCTGCGCGCGCTTTACGCCCAATAATTCCGGATAACGCTTGCCACCTACGTATTACCGCGGCTGCTGGCACGTAGTTAGCCGTGGCTTTCTGGTTAGGTACCGTCAAGGTACCGCCCTATTCGAACGGTACTTGTTCTTCCCTAACAACAGAGCTTTACGATCCGAAGACCTTCTTCGCTCACGCGGCGTTGCTCCGTCAGACTTTCGTCCATTGCGGAAGATTCCCTACTGCTGCCTCCCGTAGGAGTCTGGGCCGTGTCTCAGTCCCAGTGTGGCCGATCACCCTCTCAGGTCGGCTACGCATCGTCGCCTTGGTGAGCCATTACCTCACCAACTAGCTAATGCGCCGCGGGCCCATCTATAAGTGATAGCTAAAAGCCATCTTTCAATATGAGACCATGTGGTCTCATATGTTATCCGGTATTAGCTCCGGTTTCCCGAAGTTATCCCAGTCTTATAGGCAGGTTGCCCACGTGTTACTCACCCGTCCGCCGCTAACTTTTGGGAGCAAGCTCCCAAAAGTTCGCTCGACTTGCATGTATTAGGCACGCCGCCAGCGTTCATCCTGAGCCAGGATCAAACTCTCCAATAAGAGTATTGATTGCTCAATAGTTTGTTACTTTAGAATTAAACGTTGACGCTTGTATTGTGTTCAGTTTTCAAAGAACTTTGGTGGAGCCTAGCGGGATCGAACCGCTGACCTCCTGCGTGCAAAGCAGGCGCTCTCCCAGCTGAGCTAAGGCCCCGTGATTTATAATGGTCGGGAAGACAGGATTCGAACCTGCGACCCCTTGGTCCCAAACCAAGTGCTCTACCAAGCTGAGCTACTTCCCGTTATGGCGCGCCCGAAAGGAGTCGAACCCATAGCCTTCTGATCCGTAGTCAGACGCTCTATCCAATTGAGCTACGGGCGCATAATTTATTAAAGTGGTGCCGAGGACCGGAATCGAACCGGTACGGTAGTCACCTACCGCAGGATTTTAAGTCCTGTGCGTCTGCCAGTTCCGCCACCCCGGCAAGTAATGCCATGGAGCGGAAGACGGGATTCGAACCCGCGACCCCCACCTTGGCAAGGTGGTGTTCTACCACTGAACTACTTCCGCATAATGCGGGTGAAGGGACTCGAACCCCCACGTCAAAGACACTAGATCCTAAGTCTAGCGCGTCTGCCAATTCCGCCACACCCGCATATTTAATTTAAATGGTGAGCCATGAAGGACTCGAACCTTCGACCCTCTGATTAAAAGTCAGATGCTCTACCAACTGAGCTAATGGCTCGTACATAATAAAATTTGTACAATTTGAAAATGGTGGAGGATGACGGGATCGAACCGCCGACCCCCTGCTTGTAAGGCAGGTGCTCTCCCAGCTGAGCTAATCCTCCAATTTCTAGCCTAGCGACGTCCTACTCTCACAGGGGCAATGCCCCAACTACCATCGGCGCTGAGAAGCTTAACTTCCGTGTTCGGCATGGGAACGGGTGTGACCTTCTCGCCATCGTCACTAGACTATTAAAAGAACATTTCCTATTATAATCTCTTTTCGAGATAAATCAAGAGGAAATTCATTCCTTCAAAACTAGATAACGTACTTACATTCATCTTCGAAGTATTTTGGTTAAGTCCTCGATCGATTAGTATCAGTCAGCTGCACATGTCACCATGCTTCCACCTCTGACCTATCAACCTCGTCATCTTCGAGGGATCTTACTAGTTTAACACTATGGGAAATCTCATCTTGAGGGGGGCTTCATGCTTAGATGCTTTCAGCACTTATCCCTTCCACACATAGCTACCCAGCTATGCCCTTGGCAGAACAACTGGTACACCAGCGGTGTGTCCATCCCGGTCCTCTCGTACTAAGGACAGCTCCTCTCAAATTTCCTACGCCCACGACGGATAGGGACCGAACTGTCTCACGACGTTCTGAACCCAGCTCGCGTACCGCTTTAATGGGCGAACAGCCCAACCCTTGGGACCGACTACAGCCCCAGGATGCGATGAGCCGACATCGAGGTGCCAAACCTCCCCGTCGATGTGGACTCTTGGGGGAGATAAGCCTGTTATCCCCGGGGTAGCTTTTATCCGTTGAGCGATGGCCCTTCCATGCGGAACCACCGGATCACTAAGCCCGACTTTCGTCCCTGCTCGACTTGTAGGTCTCGCAGTCAAGCTCCCTTGTGCCTTTACACTCTACGAATGATTTCCAACCATTCTGAGGGAACCTTTGGGCGCCTCCGTTACTTTTTAGGAGGCGACCGCCCCAGTCAAACTGCCCACCTGACACTGTCTCCAAGGCCGATAAGGCCTTCGGGTTAGAATTTCAATACAGCCAGGGTAGTATCCCACCGATGCCTCCACCGAAGCTGGCGCTCCGGCTTCCAAGGCTCCTACCTATCCTGTACAAGCTGTACCAAAATTCAATATCAGGCTGCAGTAAAGCTCCACGGGGTCTTTCCGTCCTGTCGCGGGTAACCTGCATCTTCACAGGTACTATAATTTCACCGAGTCTCTCGTTGAGACAGTGCCCAGATCGTTACACCTTTCGTGCGGGTCAGAACTTACCTGACAAGGAATTTCGCTACCTTAGGACCGTTATAGTTACGGCCGCCGTTTACTGGGGCTTCGATTCAGAGCTTCGCTTGCGCTAACCCCTCCTCTTAACCTTCCAGCACCGGGCAGGTGTCAGCCCCTATACTTCGCCTTGCGGCTTCGCAGAGACCTGTGTTTTTGCTAAACAGTCGCCTGGGCCTATTCACTGCGGCTCTTCAGGGCTATGCACCCTAAAAAGCACCCCTTCTCCCGAAGTTACGGGGTCATTTTGCCGAGTTCCTTAACGAGAGTTCTCTCGATCACCTTAGGATTCTCTCCTCGCCTACCTGTGTCGGTTTGCGGTACGGGCACCATTTACCTCGCTAGAAGCTTTTCTTGGCAGTGTGGAATCAGGAACTTCGGTACTATATTTCCCTCGCCATCACAGCTCAACCTTACGGTAAGCGGATTTGCCTACTTACCAGTCTAACTGCTTGGACGCACATATCCAACAGTGCGCTTACCCTATCCTCCTGCGTCCCTCCATCGCTCAAACGGTAAAGAGGTGGTACAGGAATATCAACCTGTTGTCCATCGCCTACGCTTTTCAGCCTCGGCTTAGGTCCCGACTAACCCTGAGCGGACGAGCCTTCCTCAGGAAACCTTAGGCATTCGGTGGATGGGATTCTCACCCATCTTTCGCTACTCATACCGGCATTCTCACTTCTAAGCGCTCCACCAGTCCTCACGGTCTGACTTCACGGCACTTAGAACGCTCTCCTACCATTGTTCGTAAGAACAATCCACAGCTTCGGTGATACGTTTAGCCCCGGTACATTTTCGGCGCAGAGTCACTCGACCAGTGAGCTATTACGCACTCTTTAAATGGTGGCTGCTTCTAAGCCAACATCCTGGTTGTCTAAGCAACTCCACATCCTTTTCCACTTAACGTATACTTTGGGACCTTAGCTGGTGGTCTGGGCTGTTTCCCTCTTGACTACGGATCTTATCACTCGCAGTCTGACTCCCGAGAATCAAGTCTTTGGCATTCGGAGTTTGACTGAATTCGGTAACCCGATGAGGGCCCCTAGTCCAATCAGTGCTCTACCTCCAAGACTCTATACTCGAGGCTAGCCCTAAAGCTATTTCGGAGAGAACCAGCTATCTCCAAGTTCGATTGGAATTTCTCCGCTACCCACACCTCATCCCCGCACTTTTCAACGTGCGTGGGTTCGGGCCTCCATTCAGTGTTACCTGAACTTCACCCTGGACATGGGTAGATCACCTGGTTTCGGGTCTACGACCACGTACTATTTCGCCCTATTCAGACTCGCTTTCGCTGCGGCTCCGTCTCTTCAACTTAACCTTGCACGGGATCGTAACTCGCCGGTTCATTCTACAAAAGGCACGCCATCACACATAAATGTGCTTTGACTACTTGTAGGCACACGGTTTCAGGTTCTATTTCACTCCCCTCCCGGGGTGCTTTTCACCTTTCCCTCACGGTACTGGTTCACTATCGGTCACTAGGGAGTATTTAGCCTTGGGAGATGGTCCTCCCAGCTTCCGACGGGATTTCTCGTGTCCCGCCGTACTCAGGATCCACTCAAGAGAGAACGAAGTTTCGACTACAGGGTTGTTACCTTCTCTGACGGACCTTTCCAGGTCACTTCGTCTACTTCGCTCTTTTGTAACTCCGTATAGAGTGTCCTACAACCCCAAGAGGCAAGCCTCTTGGTTTGGGCTATCTTCCGTTTCGCTCGCCGCTACTCAGGAAATCGCGTTTGCTTTCTCTTCCTCCGGGTACTAAGATGTTTCAGTTCCCCGGGTCTACCTTCTCTTACCCTATGTATTCAGGTAAGGATACTGCCCCATTACGAGCAGTGGGTTTCCCCATTCGGAAATCTTCGGATCAATGCTTACTTACAGCTCCCCGAAGCATATCGGTGTTAGTACCGTCCTTCATCGGCTCCTAGTGCCAAGGCATCCACCGTGCGCCCTTCATAACTTAACCTATTCGGCTTCGATAAGCTGCGAATTTCTTCGTTGACTCGCTTTCTCTGCTGCTCATGCACCCTAAAGTGCACTCCGCTGCTCGAAAACTCATCGCCTCGAACTTCTTGCTTCTCGTGCGCCTTCAAGTTTTAAAGAACTTTACTTCAATGAATGTTTTGTTACGTTATCTAGTTTTCAAGGAACGAAGCTACCGACTTCAATCACATCGTGATTAAACATCAGTGAGTAATCTTCATGCAGCTTTGCGCTGAGGAATCAATCATCTTCGATTAACCTAGCAGACGCAAGTGCAATATTGAAAGCACAAAAAAGCACTCTCAAAACTGACCACAATACAAAGCGTCTTTTTATGAAGTTCGTAGAACTTCAGTTTCCTTAGAAAGGAGGTGATCCAGCCGCACCTTCCGATACGGCTACCTTGTTACGACTTCACCCCAATCATCTGTCCCACCTTAGGCGGCTGGCTCCTTGCGGTTACCCCACCGACTTCGGGTGTTACAAACTCTCGTGGTGTGACGGGCGGTGTGTACAAGGCCCGGGAACGTATTCACCGCGGCATGCTGATCCGCGATTACTAGCGATTCCGGCTTCATGCAGGCGAGTTGCAGCCTGCAATCCGAACTGAGAATGGTTTTATGGGATTGGCTTAACCTCGCGGTTTCGCTGCCCTTTGTACCATCCATTGTAGCACGTGTGTAGCCCAGGTCATAAGGGGCATGATGATTTGACGTCATCCCCACCTTCCTCCGGTTTGTCACCGGCAGTCACCTTAGAGTGCCCAACTGAATGCTGGCAACTAAGATCAAGGGTTGCGCTCGTTGCGGGACTTAACCCAACATCTCACGACACGAGCTGACGACAACCATGCACCACCTGTCACCGTGTCCCCCGAAGGGGAAAGCCCTATCTCTAGAGTTGTCACGGGATGTCAAGACCTGGTAAGGTTCTTCGCGTTGCTTCGAATTAAACCACATGCTCCACCGCTTGTGCGGGCCCCCGTCAATTCCTTTGAGTTTCAGTCTTGCGACCGTACTCCCCAGGCGGAGTGCTTAATGCGTTTGCTGCAGCACTAAAGGGCGGAAACCCTCTAACACTTAGCACTCATCGTTTACGGCGTGGACTACCAGGGTATCTAATCCTGTTCGCTCCCCACGCTTTCGCGCCTCAGCGTCAGTTACAGACCAGAGAGCCGCCTTCGCCACTGGTGTTCCTCCACATCTCTACGCATTTCACCGCTACACGTGGAATTCCGCTCTCCTCTTCTGCACTCAAGTCCCCCAGTTTCCAATGACCCTCCACGGTTGAGCCGTGGGCTTTCACATCAGACTTAAAGGACCGCCTGCGCGCGCTTTACGCCCAATAATTCCGGATAACGCTTGCCACCTACGTATTACCGCGGCTGCTGGCACGTAGTTAGCCGTGGCTTTCTGGTTAGGTACCGTCAAGGTACCGCCCTATTCGAACGGTACTTGTTCTTCCCTAACAACAGAGCTTTACGATCCGAAGACCTTCTTCGCTCACGCGGCGTTGCTCCGTCAGACTTTCGTCCATTGCGGAAGATTCCCTACTGCTGCCTCCCGTAGGAGTCTGGGCCGTGTCTCAGTCCCAGTGTGGCCGATCACCCTCTCAGGTCGGCTACGCATCGTTGCCTTGGTGAGCCATTACCTCACCAACTAGCTAATGCGCCGCGGGCCCATCTATAAGTGATAGCTAAAAGCCATCTTTCAATATGAGACCATGTGGTCTCATATGTTATCCGGTATTAGCTCCGGTTTCCCGAAGTTATCCCAGTCTTATAGGCAGGTTGCCCACGTGTTACTCACCCGTCCGCCGCTAACTTTTGGGAGCAAGCTCCCAAAAGTTCGCTCGACTTGCATGTATTAGGCACGCCGCCAGCGTTCATCCTGAGCCAGGATCAAACTCTCCAATAAGAGTATTGATTGCTCAATAGTTTGTTACTTTAGAATTAAACGTTGACGCTTGTATTGTGTTCAGTTTTCAAAGAACTTTCGTAAGTTTCGCTATCGTTGCTCTCTTGAAGCAACTTTATAATAATATCATTTATTATTTTGATAGTCAATAACTTTTTTATTTTTTTTATTTCATCACCGCATCTCGGCGGCAGATTTATAATATACCACCTCTAAACTATTAAGGCAAGCATTTTTAATAAAAAAATTATACTAAAAAAGTTTTTTGAGTAAATCTATAAAAAAATAGAGTGGAAACCCACTCTATTACTCATATTATTTATTGCGCATTTGTGGGAATAGTAATACATCCCTAATTGAAGGAGAATTAGTTAAAAGCATAACGAGTCTATCTATTCCTATTCCTAATCCACCTGTTGGAGGTAATCCATATTCTAATGCTTCTACAAAATCTTCATCCATCATATGTGCTTCGTCATTTCCTTGTTCTCTTTCTTTCAGCTGAGCTTCAAATCTTTGACGTTGATCAATCGGATCATTTAATTCTGTGAAAGCATTAGCATGTTCTCTAGCAACAATGAATAGCTCGAAACGATCTGTGAATCTAGGATCTTCAGGATTCTTTTTCGCTAATGGCGAAATCTCTACTGGATGTCCATAAATGAATGTTGGTTGAATGAGTTTCTCTTCAATTTTTTGTTCAAAGAATTCATTAACAATATGACCGTACTGCATATTGTCATTGATTTCAACATTATGTTCCTTAGCAAGCTGTCTTGCTTCTTCTACACTCATTTCCTTCCAGAAATCTACGCCTACATATTCTTTAATGGCATCTACCATGTGGAGTCGTTTCCACTCTGGCTTTAAGTCAATCTCATATTCACCATAGGTTACAGTCGTTGTTCCTAATACCTCTTGTGCAATATGAGCGACTAAGTTTTCCGTTAAACTCATGATGTCTTTATAGTCTGCATAAGCTTCATAAAGCTCAATCATTGTGAATTCAGGGTTATGGCGAGTTGATACACCTTCATTTCGGAAAACACGACCGATTTCATATACTTTTTCTAAACCACCAACAATAAGGCGCTTTAGGTGTAACTCAATCGCAATACGCATATATAATGGGATATCTAACGCATTATGATGAGTAATGAACGGTTTCGCCGATGCTCCACCTGGGATTGAATGCATCATTGGTGTTTCAACTTCCAGATAACCATGGTCGTCCAGATAGCGTCTCATTGCTCGGATGATTTTACTGCGTGTAATAAACGTTTCTTTGCTTTCCGGGCTCATGATTAAGTCTAAATAGCGTTGACGATAGCGCTGCTCTACGTCCTTTAGTCCATGGAACTTATCTGGTAGAGGACGTAATGCTTTTGATAAAAGCTCAAATGAAGTTACTTTTATAGAAAGTTCCCCTACTTTTGTTTTGAAGACTGTACCCGTTACTCCGACAATATCTCCTAGGTCAGCAATATTAAATATCTCATATTGTTCTTCCCCAACTGCATCTAGACGTACATATAGCTGGATTTGACTAGTTAGATCTTGGATATGAGTAAATCCAGCCTTCCCTTTACCACGCTTTGTCATGATACGGCCGGCAATTGTAACAGTGATTTCTTTTTCATCTAATTGCTCTTTAGTAAAACCATCATATAAATCGATTAACTCACGTGTGCTGTGAGTTCTTTCAAATCTCTTTCCGAAAGGGTCTACTCCCTTTTCACGCAATGTATGTAGCTTTTCTCTTCTGACAATCAATTGGTCATTTAATTCCTCATGATTCATTTCCATCAACTCCTATTTTGTCACTCATCTATGAAAAACCGTAAATATATAACTTGTCCTATTCCAATATAAACGTAAAGCAGAAAAACTGCCAGTAATTAACTGGCAGTGGGTTGCTTACGGGTATTATAGTGTAGGGAACTATTGATGTCAAACAACCTTAGCATTGTTTTCTTGCTTTTTTTCTACTTCTTCCACGAAGTTTTGTAAAACGGCCACTAATTCATTTCGTGTATTGCAATTGTTAACGTCATTACGCACTATTGCATTTCCGCGGATTCCTTTTAGATACCACGCAGCATGTTTTCTGAATTCCCTTACCGCAACGTTTTCATTCTTTAGGTTAATTAAACGATCTAAATGAAGAATTGATACATCGATTTTTTTCCTTACACTTGGCTCTTCAGTTAATTCACCAGTTTCTAAATATTTGACTGTTTGATAAATCATCCATGGGTTTCCAAGCGCTGCACGGCCAATCATTACACCGTCACATCCTGTTTCGTCAAGCATACGTCTCGCATCCTGTGGTGTTTTAACATCACCATTTCCGATAACGGGGATATTTACTGATTCTTTTACTTGTTTAATAATATCCCAGTTCGCAAACCCTTCGTACATTTGAACACGAGTTCTTCCATGCACGGCTACTGCTTGACCGCCAGCACGTTCTACCGCTTGAGCATTTTGAATCGCAAAAATATGGTCTTCATCCCAGCCCATTCGCATTTTTACAGTAACCGGTTTGTCAACTGCATCAACTACCGCTGAAACCATCTCATAAATCTTATTAGGATCTAATAGCCACTTTGCCCCTGCATCACATTTCGTAATTTTTGGTACAGGGCATCCCATGTTAATATCAATAATATCCGCAGTTGTGTTTCTATCAACAAACTTTGCCGCTTCAACTAATGTTTCTTTTTCTCCTCCAAAAATTTGAAGGCTAAGTGGCTTTTCACGTTCATCTATATAAAGCATCCCCATTGTTCTCGCATTTTTATAGAGAATAGCTTTATCACTTACCATTTCTGCACAAACTAATCCTGCACCAAATTCCTTAACGGTTAGACGGAACGCAGAGTTACACACCCCAGCCATCGGCGCAAGAACAACTTGGTTCTTCATTTCGATATTGCCTATTTTTAACACGGTAACCCTCCCTCCTTCTATTTTTGATACTATTTAATCAACCTCTTTTGGACGTAAATCATCAAGTGGTACTTTTAATATATCTGCAACCTCTTGTAAAAATATCTTACTAGGCATTCGCGTTCCCCGCTCTACTTCTCCAACAAGAGACACCGATACCCCGAGGTCTTTTGCCAAACTCTCTTGGGTATACCCTTTTAATTTTCGAAAAGCACGAATACGTCTTCCCCATTTCTCCGCTTCCATATACGCACACCTTCTCTGTCTTGTAATTCGTCTAGTAGTAAGGATATTGGCTTTGTTACTGTTGGAATTTCTAAATTCTGGTCTATTTCAGCTAATGGTACCAGAACAAAAGCTCGCTCTGTCATTCGGGGATGAGGGACAATAAGACGCTCTGTTTCAATATTTTCTTGATTAAACAGCAAAATGTCAAGGTCGAGTGTTCGAGGCCCCCACCTTATTTTCCTTTCCCTACCAGATTCATGCTCTATACTCTGCAAAACTTCTAGCAAATCCAATGGTTGTAAATCAGTATTTACTTTAATTACCATATTTAAAAATCGGTCTTGATCTTCATAACCAACGGGATCTGTTTCATAAATTGAAGAAAAACCGATAATATCGATATCTTTTTCTTGAATCGCTTGTAAAGCTGAATGTAAATAGGATTCCCGGTTACCTATATTTGTACCTAAGGCGATATAAGCTGTATTACTCACTATTGTCGACTCCTTGTGATCTCTACCGCTACTGACTGAAGCTGTCCTGGTATTGGTGGGTCAGGCTTGATTACTTTTATTGTACAGCTAGAGACCAATGGAAAATGGGCTAAAATGTCGGTAGTCATTTTTTCAGCTACTGCCTCAAGCAATTTGTACGGCTTACCTTCAACAATCTCCTTACATAGATTGTAAAGCTCCCCATAATGAACGGAGTAATTTAAATTATCCGTTTCACCCGCTTGTTTAACATCCACTTCTACCATGAGGTCCACGAAGAAGCGTTGGCCTAGCTTTGTTTCTTCCGTGAAAACACCATGATAACCATAAAATTGCATTTGGTTCACATAGATCTTATCCATTTTTGTTATTCTCCTTTACCAACAAGGACATCCATCATTTTAGCAAGTCTAGCATTCACTATCACATTGTGTACACGGACAATATCGCAGCCCTTTTGGATACCAAGGCAAGTCGTTGCGCCAGTTGCTTCATCGCGTTCCTTTGGTGGCAAATCAAATATTTTTCCAATAAAAGACTTCCTTGACGTTCCTAATAGTATTGGAAAACCTAGGTCAGAAAACCGGTCCAGGTGACGAATCGTTTCAATATTCCCTTCAAAGGTTTTCGCAAAACCTACTCCTGGGTCTAAGATAATCTTCTCATCCTTTACACCCGCAGCTCTCACAATCTCAATACTTTCTTTTAAATCAACGATCATATCATCAATAAGACTCTTATAGTTTTTATTGTCACGGTTATGCATGAGAATTATCGGCACTTGATAGGTTGCTGCCACTTCTGCCATTTTAGGATCTGCTTTTGCACCCCAAATATCATTAATAATGTGCGCTCCTGCTTCAATTGCCTGCTTCGCTACCTCAGACTTATAGGTATCAATCGAAATCGGTACGTGAACTTCCTTTACTAACGCCTTAATGACTGGCACCACTCTAGCAATCTCTTCTTCATCAGAGATTCTTTCATGTCCAGGCCTTGTCGATTCACCACCAACATCAATAATATCTGCACCATTCTCGACCATTTCTTTGGCGTGACGGATTGCCGCGTCTAGGTCAATATAGGAGCCACCATCTGAAAATGAATCAGGTGTGATATTTAGAATTCCCATAATCATCGTTTTTTTCGAAAAGTCTAATTGATAAGGACCACATGTTAGTGTTGGTCTGCTCGTTCTGCTTTGGTCCATTTCTCAAACTCCTTTGTTATTCGTTTATACAATATAGGCCTGTCTCTGAAAATGTAATAGATATATGTACTAATAACAGGCACTCTGATTTTTAGTTTGATCCTACTTCACTTTTATTACTGATGAATTGTTTAACTACATTTTCAATCAGTTGCTTCCCAGCATTAGTCATAATGGACTCTGGATGAAATTGGACACCCTCGATTGGATACTCCTTGTGACGGATGGCCATGATTTCACCATCTGCTGTTTCAGCTGATATTTCAAAACACGCAGGAAGGGTTTCCTTTTTTACGATTAGAGAATGATATCGAGTAGCTGTAAAAGGCTGATCAAGTCCTGAAAAAATGGTTTTACCGTCATGTATCATTTCTGATGTTTTCCCATGCATAAGCCTTTGGGCTTTAATTACATCTCCACCAAATGCTTGGGCAATTGATTGATGACCAAGGCAAACACCAAAAATCGGGATACGCCCTGCAAAATAAGAGATTGTCTCTAGACTTATCCCTGCCTCATTCGGTGTACAAGGCCCGGGGGATATCATGATTAAATCGGGGGATAACTCCTCTATTTCCTGGACTGTGGTTTCATCATTTCTTTTGACGATAATCTCTTCTCCTAATTCTCCCACATACTGCACTAAATTAAATGTAAACGAGTCATAATTATCAATCATTACGATCATCTTAGCTCACCTCATACTCATATTTTTTAATCTCTACTTCACTCAGCTCTATGCTTGCATCTATAGATCGTCTATTTTTATATTTTACATGATATACGATTACTGGTACACCATTGAATTGAAAAAAGAGTCTTATCCTATGAGGATAAGACTCTTTTGTATGTTGAATTATTGCTCATCAAATTGATAAAGAACTGTACTTAAGTAACGCTCACCATTATCTGGGACGACCGCAAGTACTTTCTTGCCTTTACCTAATTTTTTCGCAACTTGAAGTGCAGCAAAGATAGCAGCTCCAGAAGAGATACCTACAAGGAATCCTTCCTCTTGACCTGTACGACGTGCATATTCGATTGCTTCTTCATTTTTAACGGTAAATACTTCATCATAAATCTCAGTGTTTAGAACGCTCGGTACAAAGTTTGCACCTATTCCCTGGATTTTGTGAGGACCTGGTTTTCCACCAGATAGAATTGCAGAGTCAGCTGGTTCTACTGCAACAATATGGATGTTAGGATATTTCTCTTTTAATACCACACCTGCTCCAGTAATAGTTCCACCTGTACCAATACCAGATACAAACGCATCTAATTGGTCACCCATCTGCTCAACAATTTCTTTACCAGTCGTTAAACGGTGAATTTCAGGGTTTGCTTCATTATCAAACTGTTGTGCCATGAAATAGCCATGTTCTTTAACAAGCTCTTCAGCCTTGTTAACAGCACCTCTCATCCCTTCAGAACCTGGTGTTAAAACGAGCTCCGCTCCGTATGCACGTAAGAGGTTACGACGCTCCATACTCATTGTATCAGGCATTACTAGGATTGCCTTTAAACCTTTAGCAGCTGCTACCATCGCTAAACCGATACCCGTGTTTCCACTAGTTGGCTCAATAATTGTGTCACCAGGTTTTAATTCCCCTTTTTTCTCTGCTGCTTCAATCATCGCTAAAGCAATTCTATCTTTTACACTGCTACCTGGGTTAAAGAACTCAAGCTTCACATAAACATCAGCACTATCTTCATCAACTAAATGGTTAAGCTTTACAACTGGTGTTTGACCGATTAACTCATAGATTGAATTTGCTACTCTTGTCATGATTCCACCCTCAATCCCTACTATTTTTATTGGTTTTATCTACAATTTACCAACTACGCCCATAAAAGTCAATGAATTTGCGGCTTGCGTTTTGTGAATTTTTTCTGAAAATTACTGTTGTTTTTCATAGAACCACTTCACATCAAGTTCTTTCCAAAATGGCTCTACTGAAATCGTTCCATTCATTTGGTCTATTGCGATTTGGCGCTTAATTTGATCCTTTACATCCTCATAGGAATAGGTTACAGCATCAATGACCTCATGAAGAATAACCACTGCATAACCATCCTCTACTTTGATCGGTTCACTCCACTCATTCGGCTTCAAGCTCTCAGCAACTTCCAAATAGTTATCTGGTGCATATCCATTTTCTGCATTTACATATCCGAGTTCCCCACCCCGATTTGCTGAAAACTCATCAATCGATTTTTCCATTGCTAGTGCTGAAAAGCTAGAACCATTTTCTAGTTCATCCCGAACCTGTTCCGCCGATTTCTTTGTTTTCACAACAATATGGGAAAGGTGGTATGACTTTGGAATTTCATATAGATGCTTGTTTTCCTTATAGAAATGTTTCATTTCGTTTTCTGAAATAACAGCATCCTTCGTTAAAAGTTCTTCTAATAAAATGCTTAACTCGATTTGTTCCTTCCAGTGCTCGTCATTTATTTTCTCATGATCAATCGTATTATACATCGTCTTTATTAACGTTAATTCACGATCAACAGCATCTTCAGATAAAGTAATCTCATGCTTTTCGGCCATCTGACGAACAACTTCTTCATCAATCATTTCTTCTAAAATTTGTTTTCCATATCGCCCTTCAAGTTCATGTAACCATTGTTGTCTTGTTATGGTTGTATCCCCAATTGTCGCAACCACCTCTTCTTCCCCACTAGCGACAACAGGTTTTGAAGCCTTAATCGTTTTTTCATCTGGCTTAGCTGCTGCAAAGTATACAATCGACAAACAGTTAGTGATAACGAGAGCAGCAATAATTGACCACAATATCTTTCGATTCATCTTCCCATCTCCCATTACCTTACTTTGCCTGGTTTTTTAATTCTATTAACTCATCTTTTGAAAAATGATACTTTTCATTACAAAAATGACATTGTGCCTCTGCTTTACCATCTTCTTCAATCATTGCCTCGATTTCATCTGTGCCAAGGCTAATAATTGCACGTTCAATTCGTTCTTTAGAGCAAGGGCAGACAAAGGACACTGGCATCTTTTCAAGAATTTTAAGGTGTTCCTTGCCAATAATCTCTGCTAAGATGTCCTCTGGTGTAAGTCCCTTTTCAATCATTTTTGAGATTGGTTCTATTTCTTGTAATCTTTTTTCAATTCGAGATATTGTAACCTCATCAGTACCCGGCATAAGCTGAATGAGGAAACCTCCAGCAGCTAAAATTGAATTATCTGGGTTCACTAAAACCCCTACTCCAACAGATGAAGGAGTCTGCTCTGAAGTAACAAGATAATAGGTAAAGTCCTCTCCTAATTCTCCTGATACTATTGGAACTTGACCTGAAAATTGTTCCCTCATGCCTACATCCTTAACAACTGTTAAAGTGCCATCTGTTCCTACAGCTCTTCTTACATCCAGTTTCCCATGCTCATTTAAGTCAAAATGCGTTTGTGGATTTGTTACATATCCTCTTACTTCACCTTTTGCATTTGTATCGACAAGGATAATTCCGATTGGTCCTCCACCCTCAACTTTGATTGTTAGCTTGACTTCCCCCTTTAGGGTGGCTCCTAACATAACACCTGCAGTCATCGTTCTTCCAAGTGCAGCAGACGCAGTCGGCCATGTGTAATGGCGTCTTTGAGCCTCAGCAACTGTATCTGTTGAATCTATCGCATATGCGCGAACCTGTCCATCATAGGCTAATGCCTTAATCAAATAATCACTCATTGTTTTTCTCCTTTTCATGTTGTTCGTTGATGTTGTCAGCTTTTTGCTTCCATATTACGTTGATAGATAAGCTGCAAGCCTTTTAATGTTAAAAATGGGTCAACCTCATCAATCGCATGTGATTCAGCATCGATTAGTGCAGCGAGTCCACCAGTCGCAATTACTTTTGGTTTTTCAATCGCCTGTGCTTTGATACGAGCTACTATACCTTCAACCTGACCAACGTAACCAAATAATATACCTGCTTGCATCGCACTCACCGTGTTTCTTCCAATCACACCTTCCGGACGGGCTATTTCAATTCTTGGCAACTTAGCAGCTCTTGAATATAAAGCCTCTGTTGAAATGGCAATTCCTGGCGCAATCGCTCCACCCATATATTGCTTCTTCTCATTTATGTAGCAGTAAGTTGTGGCTGTACCGAAATCAACAATGATGAGTGGACTTCCATATAAATGAATGCCTGCAACAGCATTGACGATCCTATCAGCACCCACTTCCCTCGGGTTATCATATTTTATATTTAGGCCTGTTTTAATACCTGGTCCAACCACCATAGGCTTTATACCAAAATACTTTAGGCACATTCGTTCCAGAGCAAACATAATTGGCGGAACGACAGAGGACATGATAATGCCCTTAATATCTTTGAAGGTTAATCCTTCATGTTCTAATAATGACTTGATAACAAGTCCATATTCATCTTCTGTTTTGTTCCGGCTTGTTTCAATTCTCCAATGATGTTTTAATACATTATTTTCAAATACCCCTAAAACCATATTCGTGTTTCCCACATCAAAAACGAAAATCATGAAGTACCCCCAACATATAACGTATGACTTTGCAAACATCATACCACACCTGCTTTTTAGTATTCCACAATTAACTTTACTCAGTCGGGGGTTTGCTCGAAACCAAAAAGGTGTCTACATTTTGTTGTAGACACCTCTTACGTTATTCTTCTTTATTCTTGTTCTCGCCTTCAGTTACGTCATTATCTTTTTTAGAGTTAATTGTAACTTTTACATCTTCTTTTGGTTTGTCTGTTCCTTCAATCGCTACTGGTCGGTCAGGTAATTTACCCTCTTCGAATAAGCTCTTGATTTGGGCAGCATCTAATGTTTCAACCTCAAGTAATGTCTCTGCGATAAGCTTAAGTTTATCTTGATTTTCTGTAAGGATCTTGCGAGCTTTCTCGTAGCTTTCCTTAATAAAGCGTTGAATTTCAAGATCAATTTCGTGTGCAATAGCATCACTATAGTTTTGCTCATTGTGGATATCGCGTCCTAAGAACACTTGACCACCCTGCGCTTGACCAAATTGAAGAGGACCTAATTTTTCACTCATTCCATATTCGGTAACCATTTTACGAGCAATACCTGTAGCACGTTGGAAGTCATTATGAGCACCTGTACTCACTTCTCCAAATGTAATTTCTTCTGCTACACGACCACCTAATAGACCAGTGATTTTATCTAACAGTTCAGGTTTTGTCATGAAGTAACGATCTTCCTTAGGAAGCATTACTGCATAACCGCCGGCTTGACCACGAGGCACAATCGTTACCTTGTGAACCATATCCGCTTCATCAAGCACCATTCCAATAACGGTATGTCCCGCTTCGTGGAACGCCACGATATTGCGTTCTTTTTTCGAAATGACACGGTTCTTTTTCGCTGGACCCGCAATTACGCGGTCTGACGCTTCATCAAGATCTGCCATATCAATTTTCTTCTTATTTTGTCGAGCGGCAACGAGTGCTGCTTCATTAAGTAAGTTTTCTAGGTCTGCACCTGAGAATCCTGGAGTTCTTGCAGCGATAGCTTTTAGATCAACCGATTCATCAAAAGGCTTATTACGAGCATGAACTCGTAAAACTGCTTCTCTTCCTTTAACATCCGGACGGTCAACTGTGATTTGACGATCAAAACGTCCTGGACGTAGAAGGGCAGGGTCTAGAATATCTGGGCGGTTTGTTGCTGCAACGATGATGATACCTTCGTTTGCACCGAATCCGTCCATCTCAACTAGCAATTGGTTTAAAGTTTGCTCACGCTCATCATGACCGCCACCAAGACCAGCACCACGCTGACGTCCAACTGCGTCAATTTCATCTATAAAAATGATACATGGCGCATTTTTCTTAGCATTTTCAAATAAGTCACGTACACGTGAAGCACCAACCCCTACGAACATTTCAACGAAATCTGAACCACTGATTGAGAAGAATGGAACTCCCGCTTCACCAGCAGCAGCACGGGCAAGCAATGTTTTACCTGTTCCAGGAGGTCCAACAAGAAGGATCCCTTTTGGAATTCTTGCACCTAGATCAGCAAATTTCCGAGGGTCTTTCAAAAACTCAACTACTTCAATAAGCTCTTGCTTCTCTTCGTCCGCTCCTGCAACATCTTTAAATCTAACCTTTTTCTTTTCTTCGCTATATAGCTTCGCTTTACTCTTACCGAAGTTCATAACCCTACTGCCGCCGCCTTGGGCTTGGTTAAGTAGGAAGAAGAATAAAATAAAGATGATAACAAATGGGATAATCGACGTAAAGAAGGTTACCCAGCCGCTTGTTTCCTTCGCTTTAAGTATATCTACGTCTGCGTTCTTCGCCGCTTCATAAATCCGATCTACTTCTTTTTGGCTTCCGATAATATTTGTTACAAAATATTGATCCTCTTTGTAGCCATTTAATTGGCCTCTTACTTCAAAGACGCCTCTTTCGGGTTGTACCGTGATATTTTTTACATCTCCTGTTTCGAGATGTTCAACAAACTTTCCATATTTCATCACTTCAGGCTGGCCATTGGCTCCTTGGAAGAAGCTAACCACTCCGATTATGACTAAAAATATGAGTAAATAGAATATGACATTTCTAAAAATCCGATTCATCCCTTACCTCCTCCCGCGGTGAACAAACTATAGTAAATAGTATCATAGATAATAATTGCTATTCAAATGATTTACGTTTAACCTGCCAATAGGTTTCAAAAAAGGGTCAGTTTTTCCAAAAAACTTATTTTGAATAGACCTCAGGTTTTAAAACTCCGATGTACGGCAGATTACGGTACTTCTCAGCATAGTCGAGACCGTAACCAACAACAAACTCATCAGGAACGATAAATCCAACATAGTCTGCATTAATATCAGCCTTTCTTCCAGTAGGCTTATCCAAAAGTGTAACAATTTTAATGGATTTTGCCTTGCGATAACGGAATAATTCAACGATATAACTTAGTGTTAAACCACTATCGATAATATCTTCAATTACTAGAATATCTCTTCCCTCTACAGAAGTATCCAAGTCCTTGATGATTTTTACCTCTCCAGAAGATACGGTTGAGTTTCCGTAGCTTGACACATCCATAAAATCCATTTCTAAGTGTGTATCTACCCTCTTTAACAGATCGCCCATAAAAGGCATAGCTCCTTTTAGTATTCCAATTGCTAAAGGAAATTTATCCTTATAGTCCTCTGTTAAAGTATTACCTAATTCTTTAATTTTTTGCTGTAATTCTTCCTCGGAAAATAAAACCTTCTCAATATCCTGCTTCATTCGTTAAAGCCCCCTAAAATCATTGCGTGTATTGTAGTACGATATAGTGTGATTTTGTTTTACATGTTGCTTCATGTGATGACTTTTTCAATCCTGGAAGCCACAAAATCTCTCCTTGTTCATCCTCGACTATCGGCCAGAAATTACGCCGGTGAAGGGGTATTTTTTCATCGATGAAGATATCCTTCACTTTTTTAGAACCATTCATTCCTTTTAGCGTCATTTTATCTCCGTTTTTTCTCGTACGGACATAAATGGGCAATTGGATTTTGTCTGGATCGACGACGAAACAGTCATTTCCGACCAAGCCTCTAGGATAGTTCCTCCACACTTGACTCTTTATCTCACTACCATCTTCAAGTTTATAAAGCCCAGGTGAATCAATCTGGAATCGATAGGGGCTTACGTTATCCTTATAATCCGTATAAGTATATGTACAACTATCATAAGATTTTACAATTCGTAACCCCGAAGGAAAATGCAATTCTCCGGATGGATGGCTACTCTCCAAGAAAGTTAACAAATTGTCGATATGTATGGCAGAAAGAGAAGGAGGAAGTTCTTTGTAGAGATAGTTTAATATTAGTTGAATCCCTCTTCTTTGTAAAGATTTTGGCATTGCTAAAAAGGTAGATATTTCAATCTCTATTTCGTTACCTTCATTCCTTTTCATTACTTTATTCATTTTCTCACTTGTTAATTCATCTAAAACCTGATTATCCTCTGTAATGTATTGACTAAATCGCAAAAAATGCTCATGTACCGCAGAATTTTCCTGTTTTAAAAATGGAAGAACATGATGTCTAAATCGATTTCGTACATAGTCGTCTTTTTCATTAGAGGGATCGCGTCTTGGAATAAGATTCATTTTGAGGCAATACTCTTCAATTTCAGTTCTTGTTACTGCTAAAAATGGACGAATAATCGTTCCGCATGAAAAGGGGCGGTTTATTTGTATACCCGCATACCCGATTCCTTTACTGCCTCTTACCAATCTCATTAGAATCGTTTCAATTTGATCATCCCCATGATGTCCAAGTGCTAAATGATCTGCTTTATATTTTCTCATAATTTCATCAAAAAAATGATACCTTATTTCTCTGGCAGCTACCTGGGAACTTAAACTGTGTTTCTTTTTATAGGATGTGACATCGAATTGGATTGATTCAAAAGGAATTTTATACTCCTCACAAAATCCCTTTACGAACAGTAAATCCTCCTCTGATTCTTTCCCTCTGAACATGTGGTCAACATGGGCAGCAATAAGTGTTGAATATGAGCCCTTTTGATGATGATACAAATAATGCAGTAAAGCAAGGGAATCCGGGCCACCGGATACCCCTACTATTATTGTGGATTCCTTCTTTATTAATTCATGTTTCTCAATAAACTGGTTTACTTTTTCAATCATTGTCGGACCAATCCTTTTTACGGAACTAAAGAATACATTTATCGTATCACTTTCCAAAGCAATTTTACAGAACTTGTCCATACAGATAAAGTAGATATCCCAGTGATACAAAGAGAAGCAATAATACCGTTTCAAGAACGCCGCCCTTTTGTTTTTTTGGCTTCGGTTGTTTATTCACCCTCGATAGATTTGGATTAGAATGATTACTTCTTGTTGGTATAGTCTTCGTTTGTGGCTTTCTTGCTGCCCGTGTTTTTTGAACAGAAGCATGCCCCTTACTAGCTTGGCTTAACTTCATAACTAGATCTTTTCTCATGTCTTGAGCGCGCAGATATTTTCCGTCTATCGCTTGATAAAGGGCCGTATCTATTTTTCGTAGAGACTCCGTATTTGCAATAATAGATTTAAGTTGGTTTACAGGTTGGTCTGTTCTTGTAAACCGGTTTGGATAGGCTGTATTAATGATAATCATTGCAACTGCAAATAAATCATAGGAAGGTTCTGCTTTTCTCGAGCCCGCTCCCCAATATCCACGGTCAAAAAATTCGGTAAACTCCTTAATAGCTCTACCTTGCACAGTTGTTCCACCAACGTCGATACATCTTATTTTAGGCGGGTTTCCAGCAACAAGGAGATTATCCGGTTTTAAGTCGCCAAATACCCACCCTTCTTGATGGAGACGGTCTAAATCAGCTAGTAACTGCAAACATAGGATTCCCGTCCATTCTTTTCCTCTTTTTTCAATGAAAGACAAAAAACTTTCTCCTCGAATATATTCCATTACATAAAAGGAGATTGGGCTGGTGACACCCGGTCTTATCCAATCATCAACATCTATAAAAGAAGGTCCAAGGGCAGAGCCTTGGACCTTTGAAAAGTGTTTAAGTACATTCACCTCTGACGTAATTGTTACGCCATTTTCACTTATTTTTAAAGCCACAGGGCCATTCATACTTTCCGCTAAATAGACAATACCATTGGCACCTTGTCCTAAAGGTCTCACAATACGATATGATTTTTTATGCCATTTTCCAGTGATAACAGTACCAGGGGAAACCTTACATACCTGACTCTTCGTAGTATTGTTCATCATCACGAGACAACAAGCTCCTTAATGATCTTTTTTTCTTGAAGTGGGTAAGTGCTTCACGAATTGCTGGACCAGTTGGCGTGATTCCACCGGTTGTTAGCTTTGGAAAAATACTAGATAAAGATTCTAGTCTTGGCGTCCAATCTAATACCCTTTCGACTTCGACTTTTTTCCCAGGAAATACAAACACAGAAAATTGATTGTCTCCCATTCTCGAATTTAGACTAATCGAGAGATCCAGTAAGGCTTCTTTTACTGTTGGCAACTTGTGCTTCATACTTGCACTCGTATCCACTAAAACTAAAACCTCTAAATCAACCGTTTCACCAAGCTCATCAACTACCTCCATTACTTCTCCACGTTTCTCTGGCGGAAGGTCCTCCATTGATGTCTTCGATCCAAGGATTTGCTGAAGCTCCTTGTTGACCACCCCTTGTAGGGTTTGGGTCATCGCTTGCTTTGTCACCATTTGAACAGTTTGTGATAACTGAGTGGAATAAACGATTTGGCTTACGCCTCCACCAGCAGTTGCCATACCTTCTATTTCCTGCATTCCTTGTTCATCAATCGTATCCTGCTCTACTACCCCAATAACATTAATCGTAATTCCCTGCTCTCTAGCAAGAGCAGCCATTGCAATCGGATCTTCCCCTTGGTTTGAACAACCATCCGTAATTAATAGAATTTGCTTCAATGTGCCTTTTTGCACGTTCCATCCCCTCCAACTGATTTAAAGTTAGTAACAGGATGGACAAAATAATAGTCTTTTAAACCCCTTTCGATAGAATCAAATCGCCTTGCTCTTTGTTTTCTGGTACGCATACGCTGGGATGGCTGCCCATTTTGGTGTATTATGTTTTATCTTTGTCACAACAATTGTCATATCATCTTCAATTTGCCCCGATCTAGTGCGGATAACCTCCTCCATAATTAAATCTGCAATCTCTTGCGGGTCATTCGTTTGGATTTCTTTTATTTTACGTTTCATCCACATATCATGATTTTCGACATGCTTTGGACCTTCAAAAATGCCATCGCTCATCATGATTAAAAGGTCACCAGCCTTTAATTGTTCATCAACTACCTCCACTTCAAAGTCCTCAATGATTCCCATTGGTAGATTACTTGCCTGTATTTTACTAATTTTGTCTCCTCTCTTTATATAACTTGGCGTCGAGCCGATTTTTAAGAACTTTGCACTTGCGTCTTGAAGATCAATAACCGCTAAATCTAGCGTTGAGAATATTTCATCTGTTGTTCGTAATGAGAGTATGGAGTTGACTGATTTAATCGCAACTTTCTCTTCAATACCAGATTGGAGGATTTTCTTTAATAACTCCAAAGTTTCATTGCTTTCGTAATGGGCACGCTCTCCATTGCCCATTCCATCACTGATGGCTACCGCATGCTTTCCAACTCCTAATTCAATTGTTGAATAACTGTCGCCCGATACAAGTCCTCCACCCTTGGCAGCATGGGCAGCACCTGTATCAATGACATAGGCTTTTGCCGAGCCTAGGGTTACGTGACAAAATCCGTTTGGATAAGCTGAGCATTCCTCCCTTTTTACGAGAATTGTTTCTTCAAGAATATCGGATAGCATTGGTGCAATTAACTTTTCACACTCCCCACTTCCATTGCAATATGGAATACTTAATTCGATATCTACATTTCCTTGCTCCACACTATAAATCTCTACATGGCCTATTTGAATTCCAAATGATTGTAAGGCATCAAGTATTTGCTCCTCTAACAAATGATGGTTTTCACCCTCGCGTTGAATCTCCTTGGCAAAATCACTCATTACCTGAGACACACCTAATAATTGATCGGCTACTAGTTTTCTACTCTCCTTTACTTGTTTCTTAAGCTTTTGATTTGCTTGATAATACGTAAATTCCTGTTCGACCGCTTCAATTACTTTTTTCGATCGTACACAATGCTTTTCCCAGTCTCTCGTAAGTTTGTGATTATACATGAGAGAATTTGTTTCACAACCATGCATAATATCTTTCATGTAATCATATGTTTTATTAAAGTTCTTGGACCAGCACGCCTCCTTTTTGAAACACGATTGGCACGTTTTTTCTGTTACATTGCTTAGAAACAGATCGACTTCACGGTCCTTATCCTCATCTTCAACGGGATATCCGTATTCTGAAAAACTATTAGATAAAGCTTCAAACACAGTTGAAAATTGCGAAACGCGATGAGCTGTTACATCACGAATTTTACGAAGGTATTGCTGCTGTTCTGCACTATGCTCCGGTGTGCCTGGAATATTCTTTGCCACTTTACTTATTAAACCTTTAGGCGTCAGTAAAAATAAAAGAATTGCTACACCAGATTCATATAAAGTAGGAATAATTTGACTCGCACCTTCTCCGTAAAGGCCAATTAAGAGTGTTCCTACAATTAATCCAAGTGCCACTCCAGCTTTTTTTCCTTCTTTTAAGAGGCCACCTAGCAAACCTGAAAAAGCGAGAAGACTCATTTGATACAAGCTCGTCACATTAGCTAGACTTAAAATTAGACCCGTTACAACCCCAACAGTGGATCCAATGGTCGCTCCTGCTACAAATGCAAACAAAAGGACGACATACCTAGAAAGGATATTTGAAATGGACATCTCGTATACGAGCCAGCCCATTGTTCCTGTTAACACAGAGGCAATTAAAATAATTAAACAAATAACTTCTTCCGTTTTAAACGATTGTCTCCTTCGTTTCTCTGTTAATAATGGTACGCTTTGCAGAAATATTAAGGTTAATATAAAGGCTAGACCCGAGCCAACACCGATCATTACCCCATCATGTATTGTGATTGCACCTTGTGTAAGATAAAGAATTCCCGCCTTAGTGATTGCCGATGAAATTAACACAAGTGTTGGCAACGCTTTAATCAAATCAACCTTAAACCTCTGAAGAACCTTATAGATTACAAGAAAAAAGGCTATGGATAAAAATGTGAAAATAGTCACATCAGCCGAAAGGGTAAACGATCCCGCGACAACAGCTGCCATCGCTATTCCTGCCTTCCCTTTTTTCATCATAAAGACTGCTGCGAAAAAGGGTAATGCGAAGGGGGTTAATTCATTCAGGATAAGAGCTCGTCCTAATAAAAACCCGACAACTACTAGTAAAAGCCCTTTTAGTAGAAATAGATTTATAAGTTTGGCTTGAAAACGCTGAAACCATTTAGACACAGTGTCCTGCGTTTTTTCAATGGCTACATCTGTAATGGGCGCACTTAAATTCCTCTCTATTCTTTCCATTTACAAACACTCCCCGTATTTAATAGTTGTCTGTTATTATACAGTTGATGAAATACGTATTTTGTCAAAACAACAGGAGCAAACGGAAAAATCATTCGACTGCTTGTCCAGTATTCCTACAAAATAAATGTCATATGACGAATTATAGGAGTGTAATTTAATCCGTTTGCGGAGAATTTCATAGAATATCGTTTGTATTGTGCGAATTTTTGTATTATTTTTCTTCAATACAAAAAATATTGACGAATGAATAGACAGAAGGTATTATATAACTTGTGCTTACTTACTAGAGTTTGAGACAGAGTTTGTCGAACTCAGGTATTTTATAAATTTTTGCACTCATTTATCCTATGGCGGTGTAGCTCAGCTGGCTAGAGCGACGAGCAAAACTTCCATGAATCATCTACGAGTTGTTCCGACGCATCAATCATCTTCGAATTTACTTGAAGAGGAAGGAACATATTAACTCTTTTAGAAAATATACTAATTCAGTACTCATTTATCCTATGGCGGTGTAGCTCAGCTGGCTAGAGCGTACGGTTCATACCCGTGAGGTCGGGGGTTCGATCCCCTCCGCCGCTACCATAATAATTAGGCCCGTTGGTCAAGCGGTTAAGACACCGCCCTTTCACGGCGGTAACACGGGTTCGAATCCCGTACGGGTCATCTGAAACAGTGTGAGATTTTCACACTGTTTTTTTGTTATTATGTTGTAATAACTGCATTCCTGATAAAACAACCCGTTTCCTAAAAAAGGCATACAAAAAGCACCCAAATTGGGTGCTTTTAAATTTATATATAGAGCTACAGCAGCAGGTTATCCTCTTCTCGCTCCACGTCCACCTCGTTTTGACTCGGTGTTACGCTTTAAGGAAGATAGACGATCTTCACTGTCTTTTAGAAAGCGATTCATTTTTTGTTCAAAGCTTTCAGTTTTATTGTTATTACGTTGGTCATTTCGGTTATTACGTGGACCATTGTGACGTGGACGCTGTGATTGTGGATTCGGATTCTCTTTAGCTTTTTTAATAGATAATCCAATCTTTCCATCTTTCTCAACGTTTATTACCTTGACCTCTACTTGGTCACCAACTTTTAAATGCTCATTAATGTCTTTAACATAATTGTCAGCGACTTCACTAATATGGACAAGACCAGTTGAGCCTTCTGGCAGCTCCACAAACGCTCCAAAATTCGTAATTCCTGTTACCTTCCCTTGAACCTTGCTGCCTACTTCGATTGACATAAAAAAAATGCTCCTCCTTAAATTTGAACAAAATCATTTATATACATTATACATAATATAAAAAACGAGTGTCAATAAGACTAAGACCCATCTCCCACTTTAAAAATAATTTCACCTTCCTTAGATAGAAAATAATCCCTGCGGATTATTTTTTCGATATACTCATCATTGTTGAGTTTTACGATTTCCTCTTCAAGAAGTACCTGCTCATCTTTTAGTGCGGTGAGTTGTTCTTGTAGTTTTTCCTTCTCAGCAACTTTTTCATTCATCGTCTTATGTTGTGACAGAACCATTGAAACAAGCCCATAAGAAATGATTGCAACTAAGAGCGCAAATGCAATCAATCTTCTAATCAAGCCTTTTCGTTTCACTTGAAGGGCTTCTTCTTGCTGTTTATATTTTTCCATATATGTTGATTGTAATTGTGTTACGTTTTTCTTTCGAACTGCACTCATTGTAGAGAATGCCTCCTATTGTTTCCTAATCTTCTTCCACCATTTTATCAGTATAGGTTTGATATTCTCTACCTTTTTTAAAAATCCTGCACATTTCCAAAAAATCTTTTCTACATTTTTCGTAACGGCCGACGGCATCAGCCTCCAGATGATAATTCCAATCCACTTGATTGGTGCAAAACAGATTTTGATTAATATCCAACAGGTTTTTAGAAGAATTTTCCCGAGAACGAGTAAAATATTCAAGATACCCAGCAGAATCACGATAATGAGTTGATACAACATTTTAATTGGTCGAATGATAAGGAATTCGCCCATACGGAGTAAGAACTCATAAAGACGTATGAAGGCTTGTATGATGTGTTCTAGTGCCTTAACATAAAATGACTTTATTAAACTTTGATAAGCTGCAAATCCACATAATATCGCAATAAACACATAAAATCGCAGTTCACCCTCATTTACTAGTAAAAGTGTATAAAAGAACAATAGGCCTTGTACAATCCAAAATAAAATGTCATTGATAAAAACAAAGAAATACTTTCGTCTTGAACGATTTAAAAAACGTTGGTACGTATCAAGAGAGGCCCCTAGCCAACCTCCCATACAAATCATTGCAAGCAATGTATAGAACTGGGTTGACAGGGTCATCTAAATAACTTGCCAAAGAATCCTTTAGCCTTCTCCGTCGAATGATCGTCCAAATAACTAATGTCATAGACTCTTCCTTTGATTGATACAATACCTTTTTCCACATCTAGATTCTTCATTTGCAGGTTTTGGCCACGAATTGCTAGGAAACCCATAACAGTCTCAAGTAAAAATTCTTCATTATCAAAGCTTTCCACTTGCTTTACACCTGTTATGTCAAGAAGCTTACGACTTCTCATAATCACATCATGTTCTTGCACAGTTCCTTTATTAGGCGGCGTTCCATCGTAGTATTGGTTCATCTTCTAACCCCCACATTCATACTTAAGTGATCAAAATAACCACTTGTTTAATAGTAAAATGTATGAGAATGTGGGTGAGTTTAGAACAAGCCTTAGGTAGATTATCAAATGTTTACGCTTCTACTTTTTCCTCTTTCACGATGGAATAAAGCTTATTTGCATCTTCTTTTTTTGTTGTTTCTTGTAGATCTTCGATTTTCACAGTTACTATTTTCTGACCAAAACGGATTGTTAACTCATCACCTATTTTCACATTGCTACTTGCCTTTGCAGCTATTCCATTAATGAGGATTCTGCCTTGGTCTGCAACCTCTTTTGCTAACGTGCGTCGTTTGATTAGTCGAGAAACTTTTAAGAATTTATCCAAACGCATGATTTCACCTCTTTCCTCTAATCAAATGCGCCTTGGCGTATTTGCGCCTGATTTTTAGGCCCACAGGAAGTGGTTCATAAAGACGTTGCCACAGGACATGGCGTTTTTAGTCTTTAATCTTACTGCTCGAAAAACTTCCTTTGAAAAATCATGGCATCCGCCGGAGGCTTATAAATTTATTTAGTCATTATTTGACGTTCCCAAAATTTTGTAACTTTATTAACATTGGTTCCATACTAGAATGTAACTTCTGCTAAATAAAGTTACAGTCCTGCTTGTTTTGCTTTTTCCCAGATTGCATCAAGTTCTTCAAGGGTTTGTTCTTCTATCTTTAGCCCTTGTTTTCTTAGTTCTGTTTCTATAAATTGAAAACGTCTTACGAACTTTTGATTTGTCATGGCAATTGCTTCTTCTGGATCAAATTTATAAAATCTTGCTATATTAGCTAAAGCAAAAAGGATATCTCCGAATTCTTGAATGGCATCTCCTTTTTGTTTTTCTTCTACTGCTACCTTGTATTCTTTTATTTCTTCAAAAACCTTGTCCCACATTGGTTCAACAGCATCCCAATCAAACCCTACCTTCGCTGCCTTTTTTTGATATTCGACAGCTTTCATTAATCCAGGCAATCCCTTTGTGATCTCATCAAAGATGGACTTTTCTTCCTTATTACTACCTTTTTCCAATTGTTTGATTTGCTCCCAGTTTGTCACAACTTCATCTGCAGTTTCTGCCGTTACATCACCAAATACATGTGGATGCCTTCTAATCATCTTTTCGGAAATTCCACGAATGACATCATCAATTGAAAACATGCCTTCATCCTCACCAATTTGGGCATGCAGTGCCACTTGGAGAAGTACATCTCCTAGTTCCTCTGCTAAATGATCATCATCTTCACAATCAATTGCATCAAGTACCTCGTAAACCTCTTCTAGTAAATATTTCTTTAACGATTGATGAGTTTGTTTTTGATCCCACGGGCATCCCCCAGGACCTCGTAATGCAGCAATAATTCTTCTGAAAGTCCGGAAATCATGATAGAGAGATTCTACTTCTTGAACTGGAGGGACATAAACGCTTGTCAGATTGTTCACCTCTACTCCTCGATCCAATTCATATAGAGGGACTTTAGTGATTTTTTCGTCCTTACTACCCGCTGCTGTTACAATATAAACTTCATATTCATCAGGTAATTGCTCCATTAGTGTTAATTTAACATTTGAAGCTATGTATTGATCATAGACCTGACAAATAATAATATGCTGTGATAGCTGTAATTCATCTTTTTCAAAAGACAAAGCATCAATGAATTGAAAACCTTCAATTGGATCAATTCTTAATGAAGCCAATAAAGGATCGATAAAGCTTTGGCCCCCCTCAATTTTTACTTGAAGATTTTGATCCTCAAGTAAAAGCTGAGTCGTCTTCTCTGCTACCATCGGGTGCCCGGGCACAGCATAAACAATTTCCTTTGTTTTCGCTTCATTCCTTAGTATGTCGACTATTTCATCATATACATCCTCGAATTGCTCATGTTTTTCATAAATGTCGTCAAAGGAGTGATACCTAATTCCCTCAGCTTCTAATTCCTTTATAACAGGATGCTCCTTCGTTCGAAGATACAAATGTTCAGCAGCCGAAAGTTTACGATAAATGCCTAATGGAAGCTGTGATAGGTCTCCAGCACCTAGGCCAATAACTGATATCATGCTCTCTTTCCTCCTTTAAGTAGATGTTAAAAAGTGCGGTGAATATGACACATCGAATTTCTGCGTTGTCTTGCTTCTCCGGTCCTCACGTATTTACTGCATACGCTCCGGTCCTCGGGAGCTCGCGTCGCCTTGAAATTTCGACGCACAGGACGTGCTAGTGTCGACAAGACATGAGGACGTGGCGTTTTTGTCGACGCAGTCCTCTTCATCCTCCTTTTTAATCACGACCCTTTAATTAGCCTAATAAGGAAGGTTCCTTTGGATCCAATCGGGACTTCCGAAAGTTCTTCTTCTGAAAATACACTCCCTCTTATAATAAAAAACAGATAGGTTACTCCTCCAATAATTACAGAGGTTAATGCCTCGAAGCTAGCAAACATGCGACTTTCCCCGCCTATTGGAAACACCTTATGCAAACTCCATCGATAGCAAAAAATAACTAGCCCCATGGCAATCATTGCAAATAAGACACGATAAAGAAAGGACCAATTTTGTAAGGCACCGGGGAGTTTTCTTTTAATAATCGACATATGTAGGACAGATGTCCCTCCAAAGGCAATGAAGGTTGCAACAGCTGCTCCAACTGTTCCGTATCCTGGAATTAATAACAGGTTGAAAATCCATTTTACTAACATTCCAATAATGACCACGATTGCCGGTAAGAATGGATGGCCCAGCCCTTGTAAAATAGCCGTAATCGATTGGGATAATGTTGTAAATAAAATAGATAAACCGATAATCGTGAGTATGTTTGTTCCCAGGTCATTACGAAATAACATGATATTTGTGGGTTCAAGGACACATGCAAGACCTACTGAAGCCCCAACTCCAACAACTATACTTAGACGAAATGTAAAATCAACCTTTGCTTCAATAAAAGCTAGGTCGTTTCTAGCCTTTGCACTTGCAATTAATGGGACAAGCGATAATGCTAATGATGTTGCTACCACAGTTCCAAGCTGAAGGAGTGGTTGTCCGCGGTCATAAATTCCTTTTGCTTGTTTTGCTGCTTCCTCCTCTACTCCCCCTGAAATCAAAAAAGAGTATACAGTGAAAGAATCAACCAACTGAAAAAGAATCAGTAACAAAGCACTAATGCAAATTGTCATCCCCTGTGTGAAAAGGATTTTGATAATTTCTATCGTTTTTATCGAAGCGTTTGAAAAAGGTCTCATCTGATGGCTCTTTTTTCTTTTAAGTAAGTAAAACAAGAGAACTGAAAGAGCTGCAAAGCCTCCAGTTATCGAACCAAATATCGCTCCCGCTCCAGCCACATATGCTCCATACCCATAATCCAAAAGTAGAAATGACATGAACAAAATCGTTACGACACGAATTGATTGTTCAGTTACTTGTGAAACTGCGGTTGGTATCATATTTTTATGACCTTGAAAAAAGCCACGAAAGACAGAGATAAAAGGCAAGAGTAAAAATGAAAATGAAATCACTTTTATTAGTGGTGTGAGTTTTTTGTCACCCATCCAACCTGCAACGACTTCAGCACCCCAGTATAAAAAACTAAATAATAGTACTCCCAATCCTAATAACGTAAATAGAGTGATATATAGTATTTTTATGACAGAGACTTCATCATCTTGTTCTAATTTTTCCGCTAGAAGCTTTGATATAATCACTGGAAATCCATATGTAGAAAAAACAAGGACAATCCCGTAGATCGGATATGCCTGTTGATAAATATAAAAGCCAATATCCCCTGCGATATTTTGATACGGGATACGGTAACCAGCACTAAGTATCTTGGTGATCAAACCGGCTATGGTAAGAATGAAAGCACCTTCCCAAACTCGCTTTGATCTCTCTTCGGATTGGACGCTCATCGCCCATCTCCTTCCTAATCAAATGCGCCTTGGCGTATTTGCGCCCAGATTTTTAGGCCCACACGAGGTGGGTCACAAAGACGTTGCCACAGGAAGTGGCGCATTTAGTCTTTGATCTTATGCTCGAAAAGTTTCATTTAAAAATCTGTGGCATCCGCCGGAGCATAAACTTTATTCAGTCCGACTGAATAAAGTTAAATAATTTCCAGTGTATTATAACATACTTCCCCAGACATTACCCTTAACGGAAGAAAAGGCAGCTATATTAGCTACCTTTTCCATGGATCAAACATTCGTTTTTTATTACTGTTCCATTTGTCTCGCAAGGAACCCGGCTGCCGTTTCGACGGCTTTTTGTTCTACTTCTCCGAGTGCTTTTTCTTTTGATAATATGACAACAGCACCAATTGGGTCTCCATTTGCAATAATCGGACCAATCGTATAAGATGAGATTGTTTCGTCAGCACCCTCAACGATGGATACTTGGCGCTCTTCTGTTTCTAAAATAGAAGTTCTGTCTTCCATCGACTTTTCAATGAGTTCGCTTATGTTTTTATTTAAGTATTCTTTCTTGGAGCCTCCTGCAACCGCAATAAATGCATCACGGTCACAAATAAGTACTTGGTGTCCTAAGCTATCAAAAAGTGCTTCCGCATACTCCTTTGCAAAATCGCTTAGTTCACTAATCGGAGAATATTTCTTTAAAATGACCTCTCCATCACGATCAACAAAAATCTCTAATGGGTCTCCCTCTCTAATACGTAGCGTTCTACGGATCTCTTTCGGGATAACTACTCGACCTAAATCATCAATTCGACGAACAATACCAGTTGCCTTCATTCTTATGATGCCTCACTTTCATCTGATGATTAAAGAATAGTGGTGATTGATGTACAATTTGTATAGATTTGAATAAATCACCATTTGTTGTTGAGTTTAGTATCTTACACCAACAGAGTTCTATTCACGATGAATGTGATTTTTCGATAGAGGAAAAAATAACCATACACAAGAACTATAGGCAACTCAGACTTTGGTTCTATTCGTTAGAATTTCATCTATGTCACCTGAATTAAACTGCATTCACATTTTCCTTTTTGACATCTTGTAATCCTTTGACCATATCATGAATAATGCCTAGCCATTGGTTAGCCTCAATTCCCTTTGTTTGGATAACAATCTTTAATTTACTGCCTTCCATTCCAAGGCTAATCATACGGCCAAATGTATTTCCTAATTTAAAAATCTTCCCGCCATCAATTTGACTGCTTGCCTCTTCTGAGAGCAGAATGGTAATTTCCTGCTTAGCTTGTTTTATGGAAATAACCTGCTCTTCCAAAGCAAATACCTTTATTCTGGCAATCTTAAATAGGTATTCTACCTGTTCTGGATATTCACCAAATCGGTCAATCATTTCCTCTTGCAATTCTTCGACATCCTCCATCTCCGTGATGCCTCTAAATCGCTTATACATATCTATTTTTTGGCGGCCATCAGAAATGTACGCATCCGGGATATACGCATCTACCTCAACATCAATTTCCACATTAGCTGGTTTTACAGTAGTTGTATCACCTTTACGTTCCTCAATTGCCTCTTTCAACATTTGTGAATAAAGGTCAAATCCAACTGAATCAATAAATCCGTGCTGCTGCGCTCCCAAAATATTACCTGCACCACGAATAGAAAGGTCTCTCATTGCAATTTTGAAGCCTGAACCAAGCTCTGTAAATTCTTTAATCGCTTGTAATCGCTTTTCTGCAACTTCGTTCAACACCTTATCCTTTCGGTATGTAAAGTAAGCATAGGCAACACGATTCGAACGCCCAACACGCCCTCTTAGCTGATAAAGTTGCGAGAGTCCCATCCGGTCTGCATCCTGAACAATCAATGTGTTCACATTTGGAATATCAACACCTGTTTCGATAATGGTTGTTGTTACTAAAACATCATATTGACCGTCAAGGAAATTTAATATCACTGCTTCGAGTTCGTTCTCAGTCATTCTTCCATGAGCATATGCAATCCTTGCATCAGGAACTAGCATCGAGATTTCTTCCGCCTTACGCTCAATATCCTCAACCCGATTATATAAGAAGTAAACTTGACCATCCCTTGCCATTTCCCGTTCAATCGCTTCCCTTATAAGTTCACCATTGTATTCCACAACATATGTTTGAACAGGAAAACGATTCTCAGGTGGCGTTTCGATAACGGACAAATCACGGACTCCAAGCATGGACATGTGAAGCGTTCTCGGGATTGGTGTTGCCGTTAAAGTAAGCACATCAATATTCGCTTTTAACTTTTTGATTTTTTCCTTGTGTGTAACACCAAAACGTTGTTCTTCATCGATAATTAATAGCCCAAGGTCTTTATACGTAATATCTTTAGACAATAGGCGATGTGTTCCGACAACGATGTCAACTGTCCCAACCTTTAGCCCTTTTGTTACTTCCGTTTGTTGTTTCTTTGAACGGAATCGACTCAATTGGCCAATTGTTATAGGGAAGTCCTGGAACCTTTCGCGGATTGTTTCGTAGTGCTGTTGTGCCAAGATTGTGGTCGGAACTAAAAAAGCAACCTGTTTTCCATCCATAATAGCCTTGAATGCAGCGCGAATGGCAACCTCCGTCTTTCCATAACCCACATCTCCACAGAGAAGGCGGTCCATCGGACGTTCACGTTCCATATCCTTCTTAATTTCCTGAATCGATCTTAACTGATCTTCTGTTTCTTGATATGGGAATGACGCCTCAAATTCTCTTTGCATTTCTCCATCAGGAGAAAATGCATATCCCTTACTTGCCTCTCGCTCGGCATACAACTTTATTAAGTCATCTGCTATATCCTGAACAGAGGATTCAACCTTTTTCTTTACACGTTTCCAATCAGTTCCACCTAATTTGTAAATCTTCGGATCTTTACCTTCTGAAGCTACATATTTTTGCACCTGTTCAATTTGGTCAACAGGTACATAGAGTTTGTCATCACCTTGATAGCGAATATGCAAATAATCCTTGTGGATTCCATTAATCTCTAAGGTTTCAATGCCTAAATACTTTCCGATACCATGATTTACATGAACAACATGGTCGCCAACCTGTAATTCTGAATAGCTTTTTATCCGCTCGGCATTTGAAAGCTTTTGCTTTCGTTTTGTTTTTTGCATTTTCTTCTTAAAAAGCTCTTCCTCAGTGATAACTGCGATTCGTTGCAACGGTAATTCAAAGCCGTCTTGTAAATCCCCAAGCAAGATTTGTGCTTTTCCTAGTAAAATATCTCCATCACTCTTACTTGTAAGTACATCGATTTCATAATCTGACAGGACCTGTTCCAGCTTTTTCACTCGGTCCTCATTTGAACCAAGGAAAATAACTGTATATTTACCCTTCTGCCATCGTTCCAATTCTGCTTTAAGGACATGCATCTGGCCATGGAAGTTTTGCATCTGTTTGCAGGACATATTTAAAATGTTCTGTGGGCTTGTATGTGGTACATGCCTTAGAAAAAGAGATAGATAAACCAAAGGATTAGTTGACTGATGTATAAGCTTTGTAAATTGGTGAGACAAGGTAATGTTATGAATAATCTCCCCTTGCGATAAAAGACTTGTTACCCACTCAGCTTCTTCTTTATCAAGACTATCAGCCATCTCCTGAACTCTACTAATTTCATCTAAAAGTACGAGACCATTTGCAGGTAAATAGTCTAGTAAACTAGCAGGCGTATCATAGACAAGAGATAGATATTTGAACATTTTCTGCAAAATTTGACCACTTCTCATCTGTTCAAGTTCGTAGGAAATGTTCTCTAATAACAGTTTTTTTGCTTTCTCATCTTTAACCTTTTTAAGGCTTTTTGCTAGTCCTTCTTCTAATGCATGTACGCCTTTATCTAAGTGCTTAGGTGTTAATAAAATTTCGGTAGCAGGTCCAATAGTGATTGAGTCAATTTTCGCCTGTGATCGTTGATCCTCTAGTGAGAATGTGCGAATGGAATCTACCTCTGTATCAAATAACTCAATACGTACAGGATTTTCTTCTGTTAAGGGATAGATATCGAGAATTCCACCTCTTACGCTGTATTCCCCGGGTGCTGATACCATTGACACACGTTCATATCCCATCTCAACCAGTTTTTCTAAAATAGACTCCACTTCTATATCATGTCCAACCGTAAATGTCAGCTGACTTTCATTCCATAGTTTCTTAGGTGGAAGGAGTCTCTTTAAACCTGCTATTGGAGCAACTATGACACCCTTTGATTGATGACTCCAATAATTTAGAGCCTCAATACGCTGGCCTTTTAACTCGGGGCTTGCAATTCCTATTTCTGATGCAATTAATTCATTCACAGGATATAGAAAAACCTCGTCTTCTTCTAAAAGACCGTTTAAATCCTCATAAATTTTCTGTGCCTGAAACAAATTATGGGTAACGACCAATATCGGTCGATTTGTTTGTCTATAGAGAGCTGCCGCAAACACAGTTCGAGCTGAACCAGATATACCGGCTATTAATTGCTCACGCAAGCCTCCTTCAATTCCATTTATAATTGATTTTAACTCATCATTATTCCCAACATATTGTTGTAGTCCCTTAAGCAACTCGGAAACCCCCTCTCGAAGTTTTTACGTGTATAGTAGTAACTCGTGCTTAAATAGATTCATTCATTGGATGTGAATCTCGTAAAATGGAGCTTCGCGCCTTTTTACATAAATAGAAAAACGCTTTGGTTGCGAAGGCCAAAGCTTTTCCTCTTATTGAATAAATGATTCATATTGATGAAAATCAGGATTCCGTTGCAACGCTTCCTGACAATCTTCACATATTGTTTTTACATGAATGTCGCCATTTGATTGGTAAGATATCATCTCTTGTCGTTCTTGGTCAGTTAATTGATGAAATCCAAGACTCTCACTATGTAGGGATAGGTTATCAATACTTCCAACCTTCACACCACAATGTCGACAATGGTAGTGTAGTGACATAAGAATCCTCCTTTTTACGGATACGACCATAGTTTACACTTTCTAGTATAAACCGCGTTGGGATTCTTTATTCACTGCCTCTTACCTTATCATACTACACTACTTTGCATTAAATTCGTTCATTACTTGTAAAAATGATGTTGACACCCATTTTTCTGCAGCTTCAGCGGACTTTTGGATTGCATCTTGAATATCCTGCAAATCCTCAGCTGGAAAACGACCTAAGACATAATCAGCTATCTTCATGCCGTTTGTAGGGCGATTGATTCCAATTCGAATACGCTTAAATTCCTGAGTGCTCAGGTGCTGAATAATGGATTTCATTCCATTATGGCCCCCTGCACTTCCTTTTTCGCGCAACCTAATTTTTCCTACTGGTAAGTCAAGCTCGTCATATACAACAAGTATATCTTCAACTAGAATATCATAATAATCCATGAGTGGCCTGATACTTTCTCCCGATAAATTCATATATGTGAGAGGCTTTAAAAGAATAACCTTCTCCCCATTCACCATGCCTTGACCAAATACTCCGTTGAATTTTGCCTTATCCAGCGGTATATGTAATTGATTAGAAAGCTCATCAATAACCTTAAACCCAACGTTATGTCTTGTCTCCTCGTATTGCCTACCGGGATTTCCCAACCCTACTATCAACTTCATTTTTTCCCCCACCTTGTTAATTCAAAAGTAAAAGGCGCCCATCTATCGGCGACAAGCATAAGACAAGCGCTGGCAGAAGGTGCCTTTTACCTTCAGATGTGATTGTCTTATGACCTCGAGCTGATGGCGCCTGGAACTGGATGTCGCAAAAGGACGTAACCGTTTTGGTCACGTCCAACCTTTTTCTTTAGCCTTCTTCAGATTCGTTAGTTTCTCTACCCTCTAGGTTTTCAGGTTCGCCAGGTTCTTGTTCTTCTCCTGTGCTAATCTCTTCTTCCTGTCGTGGTGCAAGAACAGAAGCCACGACCTGTGAAGTATCTTGGTTAATTGTAAATTTACCTTTTGTATCAATGTCCTCTAACGTAACAACATCGCCAACCTCTACGTTTGACACATCCACATCAATTGTTTGCGGAATATCTGTTGGAAGTGCAGAAATGGACACTGAATGGATGGACTGCTGAAGCACTCCGCCATCCTTCACTCCAGACGCTTCCCCAACTAAATTAATATTCACGTCAACGGTAACTTCTGTTGACATGTTTACGATTTGGAAATCTGCATGAATGATTTCACTTTTAATTGGGTCTGTTTGAACTTCTTGTAGCATAACAGAATGCTGGTTATTTTGAATTGCAAGTTTGATAATTCCATTACGACCAGTGGTGCGAATCGTTTTTAAAAAGTCTGCACTATTTACGTAAATGGGTTGACTTTGATTCGGCCCATTTAAGACTGCCGGGATGTTTCCCGCTTGTCTAATCTTTGTTAATGTAGAATTTTTATCCTTTACTCGTTCTGTCGCTTCTAAAACTACAGACATTCTATACACCATCCTTGGAAGATTTAGTCATATTACTAAATTTCCCCTAAAGATGATGAAGTAAACCTTCTTTTTAAAAAGAAAGGAAGCTTTCTTAATCAAATAATGTGCTTACTGATTGTTGCTCGTGAACACGTACGATTGCTTCACCGATTAGTGGAGCTACAGAAAGCTGCTTGATCTTACTGATTTGTTTCTCTTCTGGCAATAGAATCGTATTGGTTACAATCAATTCTTTGATTTTTGAATTTTGAATACGTTCAATTGCTGGTCCTGATAATACAGGGTGTGTACAACATGCATATACTTCAGAAGCACCATTCTCGACAAGTGCATTTGCAGCTAACGTAATTGTCCCTGCTGTGTCAATAATATCATCAATCAATATTGCCGTTTTCCCCTCAATGTTACCAACAATATTCATCACTTCTGCCACATTTGGCCTTGGGCGACGCTTATCTATAATCGCGATAGGAGCCTTTAAACGATCCGCCATTTTACGTGTACGTGTAACCCCACCATGATCTGGAGATACAATAACAATATCTTCAAGATTCTTGGCTTTGAAATAATCAGAAAGAATTGGCACGCCCATTAGGTGGTCAATCAAGATATCAAAAAAGCCTTGGATTTGCGGTGCATGAAGATCTAACGTAATTACACGATCTGCACCTGCTGTTTCTAACAGATTTGCAATTAACTTTGCTGTAATTGGCTCACGTGCACGTGCTTTTCGGTCTTGTCTTGCATACCCGTAATAAGGCATGACAATATTTATAGTCTTTGCGGAAGCACGTCTAAGTGCATCAATCATAATTAATACTTCCATGATATGTTCATTTACAGGAGCACTCGTTGATTGAATAACAAAAACATCGCATCCACGAATACTTTCTTCAATGTTAATTTGAATTTCTCCATCGCTAAAACGTGTTACAGAGCACTTCCCAAGCTCAACACCAATTGACTTAGCAATTTCTTCAGCCAAAGGTGCATTCGAATTCAACGAAAATACCTTTAAACTTGAGTCACGGTATTCATTAGGCATGATCTTACTGACCTCCATTAGGAATTTTTCTTTTGATTTAAGATCTCTACATAATTTTCTTTATTAACTTGGCGAGCTCTAGCTATTGAAAGTGCGTTGCTAGGGACTTCACTTGTTATTGTTGAGCCAGCCGCAACGTATGCTCCTTCGCCAACTGTCACTGGAGCCACTAAATTTGAATTACATCCAATAAATGCATTGTCTTCGATTTTTGTTAAGAATTTATTTTTTCCGTCATAGTTGACAGTGATAGAGCCGCAACCAATATTTACATTTGTGCCAACCTCCGCATCTCCAATATAGCTTAAGTGAGATGCTTTACTTCCTTCACCAAAAACAGCCTTTTTTAGCTCAACAAAGTTTCCAACTTTTACTTTGTCACTAATTTGAGATGCTGGACGGATATGCGCAAACGGTCCGATTGCTACATCATTTCCAATACTACTATCATGTGCAACTGAATGTCGGATCACAGTACGATCACCAATCTTACAATTCTTTATTTCTGAATTTGGACCAATCTCACAATCCGAACCAATTTCAACATCGCCAATAATCATAGTACCGGGATGTAAAACAGTGTCTGAACCGATTTTGGCATCTGATGAAATGTACGTATTATCCGGATCGATGATGGTAACACCATTCATCATGTGCTGTTTATTGATTCTTTGTTTCATTAACGTTTCTGCCTGAGATAAGGCATAACGATCATTCACTCCAAGTGTCTCCTCGAATGATGCTGTTTGGAATGCAGATACAATTTCGCCCTTACTTTTCAGAATTTCAATGACATCTGGAAGATAATATTCGCCCTGTACATTGTCATTGGATACATTTGAAAGCGCTTCAAATAGTGCTTCGTTATCGAAACAATATGTACCCGTATTGATTTCGGTAATTGTTCGTTCTTCATCTGTTGCATCTTTATGTTCTACGATACGCTCCACATGTCCTTCTGCATTACGGACAATTCTCCCATAACCTGTTGGCTCCGAAGCCACAGCTGTTAGGATTGTTGCCTTAGCGCCAGCATCTTCATGCTGTTTTAATAACGCCTCCATCGTTTCTGCTGTTATAAGCGGAGTATCTCCACAAACGACTAATGTTACTCCCTTTTCATTTGCTAAGTGGTCTGTTGCCTGCATAACAGCGTGCGCTGTGCCTAATTGCTCAGCTTGAAGGGCATATTCGCTTTTATCTCCAATTTGTGCTTTTACAGTTTCTGCTCCGTGTCCAACTATTGTCACGAGTTTTTGTAAGGATAATGTTGAAAGTTGATCTACTACATGCTGTACCATTGGTTTTCCACATACAGGATGCAGTACCTTGTAAAGCTTAGACTTCATACGTGTTCCTTGCCCAGCGGCCAAAATTACGCCGTATCTTTTTGTCATGTTCAGGCCTCCAATTAACCTAATCAAATTCGCCTCGGTGAAATTGCGACCAAAATTTTCGAGCACGCCTGAAAATTTTTCTTTGAAATCGCATATCTCCGCCAGAGGCTTTAGCATTATGCAAACCTCAATTGCAAAATGTTAAACCTTTTTATCCATTTCGAATATATCTTAAAAAGAGACCATTTTCAAGAAAACTAACGAAAGTACATGTTTTTTTAACTGGAAAAAGTTTATTGGGGATAAGGAGGGAAAGAAAAAGAGCCTATGTATATGTAGGCTCTTTGATGTAATAATTTTTTATTTTATGATGCGCCCGCTTCTTCAAACTCAACCTCTACTTCACCTAAACGGTGATACTCAGCTAGTACAGCATCTTGAATCTTTCCACGAGTACTTGAGTTAATTGGATGAGCGATATCGCGAAACTCACCATCTGGAGTACGTTTACTTGGCATTGCAACAAATAAACCATTGTTTCCATCGATTACACGAATGTCATGTACAACAAATTCATGGTCTAACGTAATTGATGCAATCGCTCTCATTCTACCTTCAGTATTAACGCGGCGTAATCTAACGTCTGTCACTTCCATTCTGTTCACCACCTTTTTGACTATATAAAAACTTAGTTATTCATATTCAACGAAAAATCGGAATCTCCTGCTAAATATCAAATATTTTTTTAAAAAGATTCATACTTTTTTGTGAATGAACAGAATGTTAGTGAATAACGCTATTATTTTACGAGTGCGATTACCTCAATTTCTACTAAAACATCTTTAGGAAGTCTTGCCACTTCAACAGTAGAGCGGGCTGGTTTATGCCCGGCAAAGAATTCCCCATAAATTTCATTTAGTTCTGCAAAGTCATCCATATTTTTAATAAATACAGTAGCTTTAACAACTGTTTCAAGAGATGCGCCCGCTTCAGCTAAAACAGCTTGCAGATTCTTAAAAACCTGTACCGTTTGTTCTTTAATTCCTCCACTAACAAGTTCACCAGTTGGTGTTAGAGGAATTTGCCCAGAACTAAAAAACATATTATTGACAATGATTCCTTGTGAATATGGTCCAATTGCAGCGGGTGCTTGATTCGTTTGTACCTGCCTCATTCTTCTTCCCCCATCTCATCTTCAATTTCTACTTGTCGTAAGTATGATTCATAATTTCCAACAGCAACTTTAATTTGTTTTTCTTTCACATCAACATCTGTAAGTTTTACTAAGGATATGTACTCATCCACTAGTCTTTCTTCTACACCTTCAGATTCAACTAGGACACCGATCCCTTTAACGTTTGCATTGAACTCTTCAAGGATACTAACCATTCCATTTACAGTTCCGCCAGCTTTCATAAAGTCGTCGATAATTAGGACATTTGCTCCTTCCTTCAAACTCCGCTTAGCTAGTACCATTGTCTGTATCCGCTTTGTAGATCCGGATACGTAATTAATACTTACAGTAGAGCCTTCAGTCACTCGATTGTCATGTCTTACAATGACAACGGGAACGTCTAGATATGATGCAACTGCATATGCCAATGGTATCCCCTTTGTTGCAACAGTCATAACAATATCAATCTCATGATTGGAATAAATAGAAGCAAAGATTTTCCCGATTTTATTAACAATTCTCGGGTCTCCTAGTATATCAGTAAGATACAAATAACCACCCGGAAGAAGCCTATCTGGATTTGCTATTACCTTACAAAGTTCCTCAACAACCTCACTCGCTTCATCTTCCCCGACCATTGGAATAAATTTTACTCCTCCAGCAGCTCCTGCTACTGTAATTAATGTTCCAATTCCTTGCTGCTCAAACGTTTGCTTGATAATAGCTAGATCTTCACTAATTGAGGATTTAGCAGAATCATATTTTTCAGCAAAATAAGAGAGAGAAACAAGGTGCTGTGGATGTAAAAGCAAGTGATTTGTCATATCAACAAGTCTACTACTCCGTCTAAATTTCATGGCTGCCTCCAAAAACCGAATATTTTATAGATAATATACCATTAATATACGTTTTTATTCAACCTTATTTCGCTCACCAAGCAATCTAACTGCATAAACCTGGTCACAAAAGCCACGCAATCCATTATAAATCCGCTGCATTCTAGATTCTCTTTGAACAAGTCCAAAAACAGTAGGTCCACTTCCACTCATTAATACTGCATCCGCACCGAACCGTTTCATTTGCTCCTTTATGTTTGCTACTTCCGGATGGAGCTTAAGAGTTACATCCTCTAATACATTTCCGACACGATCACAAATCCCGCCAAAGTCCTTCATTTCAATTGCTCGAATCATCCCATCCACGTCTGGATGATTGATTTGATCAATTGAAAGGTTCCGATAGACATCTGCTGTTGAGACCCCTATTGTTGGTTTTGCTAATATGATCCAACAATGTGGGGGTGCAGGTAATTCGGTTATAATTTCACCTCTGCCAGTCGCAAGGGCAGTCCCACCATAAACACAAAAGGACACATCTGAGCCAATTTCAGCTCCAATCGATGCTAGTTCGTCTAAACTCAGACCAAGGTTCCAAAATTTATTTAGTCCCCTTAACGTTGCGGCTGCATCACTGCTTCCACCAGCGAGCCCTGCAGCCACTGGTATTGATTTTGTAATCGAAATAACGACGCCCTTTTTTACTCCGTATCGCTTTTTCAGTAAGCTTGCAGCCTGATAAGCTAGGTTACGGCTGTCATCCGGTACAAAACGATTATGGGAAACGACCTTAATTTCATCCCCCTCATAATCGGATAATTCAAGCCTGTCCGATAGATCGATAGTAGTCATGATCATCCGCACCTCATGATAACCATCCTGGCGCTTATGTAATACATCGAGCGCTAAATTGATCTTTGCCGGGGCCTTAACTAATAATTTCATGAAAACACCTGCTTTAAACGTAAAATTCAATATTGACATTGTACCATAAAGTAAACAACGTAAAACAGTGATGTCGTGCTGTCTGCACGGTTTTTTATGTAAATCGTTCATAATGACCTTATTCTTATATAAAGAAAGCCGAAGCGAATCTGCTCCGGCGTCGTAGTTCAAGAAACTGTTTTACTGGTTTTTCCCCTTATTAGCAAGCTGTTGTTGCCCAATTTCAATTGCCCGTTTTACCATATTACCGGCATCACGTGAACGAATTGCACCCCAACCTTCATTTTTTACAGTGTCATAAAAACCAAGTTCTTTTGCTAACTCCTCTTTAAAGGTTTCCGACATAATTCCTCTACGTCTTCCCAATAACTACAACCCCTTTCTAGCTACGACAACCTTAGTATTAGAAAAACAAGGGATAATTATAGTAACAATTTATCCTATTAATTCTTTTTTAAACAAAAAACGTGGCTCTTTTTTTAGAAAAGCAAAAAGGCGCCCGCACTTCGGCAACAAGCATAAGCAAATCTCTAACAGAAGGTGTACTTTACCTTCAATAGCAATTTGCTTAGACCAAAGAGCCAATGGCGCCTAAAGCTAGACATTAAAAAAGTACCACGTTTTTAAACAAAATAAAAAGCAGCAAACACAATGTCTACTGCCCACTTATAGCAATGTTCCCAGATGTCTCATCAAAGAATGTTAATTGAACGGTTTCTGTAAGGATATCAGCATAGCTGTATGATACTCGCTCAAACGAGTTCTCGTCCTGGTCTAGTTCAATTACAAATACAGAGGGGTACGTTTCAGCGAGTACTCCCGAGCGCTCGATTGTCTTTCTACGACCACCGTTCGCCTTTAAAGTAAGCCTCTTGCCTAAATTTGTATCTAAAGACCTTTTGATATCAAGCAAAGTTTTTCCCATTTCACTCCACCTCACTATTTTAAGTATACCAAATAAATCTTAAAACGTCAAACAAAACTAAAATTATAACAATGATACAAAATACTTGTCAATATATATTTTCCTACATTTTTCTTAGTGCACAACCGATAGTATGTTCAAAAGTGTAGCTAATATGTATAAAAATCAAGATTTCTTTCATCGACATATTTTTCAATCGTTATATATGTAATAAAATACCAAAGAGAATCTCTAGCGTAACACGTTAGAGATCCCCTTCTTCTTCATCCACTAATTTTTGGTAAGGCATACCCGTGCGTAATACACCCTTCGTTTCAATCCCTCCAAGGCCCTTTTCTCCTGTTAATGTATTTCGTAGGACATCCCATACATTAATTCTTTCATCAAATGGTGTAAAACAAATCTTTGCAACGATATATACAGGGTCTAGCGCATGAATATTGACTCTTGAAGGTGAACTTGCATAATTTGCACCCGCTCTTATCAAAGACTCGAAGTGGGACTGGCATGCACCTGCAAAAATAACAAGTTGATCTAAATGCGGAACTCGTTTTCTTGCCTGTCGAACCGTTTGAGCAAAATGGCGAGAATGCCGATATGCCTTTAGTTCAGTAACCTTTCCCTTCGACTTTGAAAATGCATCATGCCCAGTTATCACAAGTATGTCAGGTCTATATTTATCAAGTAACTCATCAATCTTATCTGGCATTTCCTTTTCATGACAATGTACTCCATATACAGGAACACCTATCTTCTCATATAACGCTAGGCACTTTTTTAAGTAATTGGGGTCACCATCAATATGCAGGACTCTTCCTGGAATTTGAAAAAACTCTGTATCACTTGAATAACCACCTGTAGCAAGATATTCATTTTTTTGCCTAATTAACTGATAATCTTGTCGAAAAAGGCGATAGGAATGATCCACTTTTTCTCGATCAGTCCGCTGTCTCTTCTGTCTTTCGTTCTCATCGACTAGAACTAAATCATCGTATGGAGCATCTGCAATCAACCTTACATCTTCACCATATAAATAAACTGTTTGATCATGTGCAATTTCTGTTACTTTAAACAAAAGGTCAAAGTGATATGATTTCCTTGCAACAATATCACCAACTTTTATTTCCATCCTCAACCACTCCAACTTCGAGGTAATTTGCGCTTATGAGATACCTACTGGTTAGCCTATGCAGAATAGGCAAAAGTGGTGAGAGGAAAGAAAGTGGAACAACCTAAAAAAGACAAAGGGCTTACTATTAAGTAACGTATTCCATTTTGAATTACTAACAGTTTAATTATCATATCCGCCCGCATTTGATTAATGTCAAATAAATTTTAATCAAAAAACTACCAGGTAATAAAGTATTGCTGACAATGGAAGGCCATTTCTGTTGGGGTGTGGTCGATGTTTGGGTATCTTCGGACAACAGAGGGCATAAGCTGCGCAAGTGTGTCCGAAGTTTAGGTAACTTCGGACTGCACAAAGTAATTTCTGCTGGGCTGTGTCTGAAGTTGAGGCATCTTCGGACTGCCCAAGGCAATTTCTGCTGGGCTGTGTCTGAAGTTGAGGTATCTTCGGACTACGCTAGGCAATTTCGGCTGGGCTGTGGCTGAAGTTGAGGCATCTTCGGACAGCTCAAGGTAACTTCTGCTGAGGTGCGTCTGAAGTTGAGGTATCTTCGGACTGCGCTAGGTAATTTCTGCTGGGCTGTGTCCGAAGTTGAGGTATCTTCGGACAACGCTAGGCAATTTCCACAAGGGTGTGTCTGAATTTTAGACATCTTCGGACAACAGAGGGCATAAGCTGCGCAAATGTGTCCGAAGTTGAGGTATCTTCGGACAACGCTAGACAATTTCTGCTGAGGTGTGTCCGAAGTTTTGGTAACTTCGGACAGCTCAAGGTAACTTCTGCTGAGGTGCGTCCGAAGTTGAGGTATCTTCGGACAACGCCAGGCAATTTCCACAAGAGTGTGTCTGAAGTTGAGGCATCTTCGGACAACGCTAGGCAATTTTTGCTCATGTGTGTCCGAAGTTTTGGTATCTTCGGACTACGCTAAGTAATTTCTGCTGGGCTTTGTCTGAAGTTGAGGTATCTTCGGACAACGCTAGGCAATTTTTGCACAAGTGAGTCTGAAGTTTTGCTATCTTCGGACTGCACAAGGTAATTTCTTCGCGAGCGTGTCCGAAGTTTAGTCATCTTCGGACGACGCTAGGCATGATCTGCGCAGGTGTGTCCAAAGTCAAGTAACTCCATTTAATTAAAAGGTTTTGCCGTACTTCAGCAGCAACTGTTGTTCTCAAAAAAGTTAAAGCGTGAATTCGTATGTGAATTCACGCTAGAAATGTATTGTAGTTTACTGTTTTGCTCCTTGAATCGGAATACGTTAACTATTCAGTAGGCCCTTTGTCTAAGTTCTTATACAATTCATTACTCAAGTGCCCGAATTCTTCGATTGATAATGTTTCTCCGCGACGTTTTGGATCGATATTTGAAGTGGCTAAACACCCTTCAATTACTTCTTTTAAAGCCTTCCCGTTTGGAAGATTTGAGGTTAAATTATTTAAGATTGTCTTTCTTCTTTGTCCAAATGAAGCACGAACCACATCAAAAAAGAAGGGTTCATTTTCAACCTTTACTGCAGGTTCCTTCCTTTTGATTAAACGAATCACGGCAGAGTCTACATTGGGTTGTGGAACAAACACGGTTCTTGGTACCGTCATGACAGTTTCAGCGGTGGTATAATACTGGATGGCAATTGATAATGAGTTATAATCCTTTGTACCGGGTACAGCTGAAATCCGATCTGCTACTTCTTTTTGCAGCATTACAACAATGCCTCTTAATGGGATGTTTTCTGTTAAAAGCTTCATAATGATAGGCGTCGTTACATAATAAGGGAGGTTGGCAACTACCATAATATCGCTAGTTCCCTGCATTTTTTCATGAATGACAGACTGCACATCTGCTTTTAATACATCCTCATGGATAATCTCAACATTTGGATATGGAGATAACGTATCTGCTAATATTGGCAAAAGTCGACCATCTATTTCAAATGCGACCACTTTTTTTGCTCGCTTAGCAAGCTGTTCAGTTAATGCTCCAATTCCTGGTCCAATTTCGATTGCTCCTGTTTCCTCTGTAATTTCAGCGTGGTCGACTATGCGGTGGAGAATATTTGTGTCAATCAAAAAGTTTTGTCCTAAGCTTTTCTTAAATGAAAACCCATGCTTTTCTAAAATTGCTCTTGTTCTTATAGGTGTGGCGATATCTTTAATCACTTTGCCTTTCCCCCTGTAGTACTTTTTCGACAGCCTCATCAAATGCCACTTTTGTGATTTGGAACATTTGCAGGCGTTTATATAGCTGTTTTCCGTTAGTATAACCAATTTTCAAAAGGACGCCTAGCTTTTCTCTTCGTTCCTTCGCCTTACTGCCTCCAATCAATCCTGCCTCTATCAGAGCGTCTAAGTCGATATCAGAGTCAAAGTCCTCCCGCTCTTGTTTAACCTCTTCTAAGGCCTTTCTAATCGCTTCTGGGGTAGCATGCTCGACCCCAATCTTTTTACCTGACTTCGCAAGTGCCTCTTTCTTTGGCAAAAAAGCATGCTTACATCCAGGAACAGCATTCGCCACAATTTTGCGGATTCTCTCCCCTGGGTAGTCTGGATCTGTAAACACGATCACTCCTCTTACTTGTTGAGCGTGTTTAATGGTTTCTAGAACATCTTGATTAACAGCTGAACCGTTTGTCTCGATTGTATCAGCATCAACCGCTCTTTTGATTGCTACGGTATCATCTTTGCCTTCCACAACAATTATTTCTTTTATTTTCATTTTTATTGAAACCTTTCTCGATTTATTTCGTCTAACATTATAGATACAAATATTACATAATTATAACAAAAAAGACATAGACATAAAAAGAAGTGTTCCAGTGCCTTGGTCAGCCCCAACAAGCACAAGACAAGTCAGCGAGAAGGTTGCTCTTTGACCTTCTTGATGGATTGGCTTGTGACCTAGAGGGCTAGGCACTGGAACCGGACATAAAAAAACAGAGGAATATTCCTCTGTTCAATGCAAGTTAATTTAGTATTTGAATTTTCACCTTTCGTTGGCCCCAACGAAAAGCTTGAGATTTTTCCGAGAAAAAGACATCAATCTTATAACCTTTAATATCGGTTCCCTTGTCAGCAGCTACTGCATAGCCATATCCTTCTACATACACTTTTGTACCTAAAGGAATGACACTAGGGTCAACCGCAATAACCTTGACATTTGGATTTGAACGAAGGTTAATTCCTGTGGCAGTTGTTCCTGAGCAACCACTACAATACGCAGTATACGCTGTAGATGAAACATAGAATTCTTTTGAAACATTAGCTTTACCACGGGAAACCTGTTGAACAATTTCACGTGTACCGACTGCTACAACTTTATCCTTACTATCTTGTAAGGTTTCTGTTTTGATAAGATCTCTTGAAACTTCTTTACCATTTTCAAGAACGACTTCGTAGTGTTTTGCAACCTTACCATCTTGGCCAGGATTTACTACCTTTTGCTTGCCCTTATCAAGGCTGTTGTCTTTTTTCTTAACAACCGCAAAGGCAACTGATTCTTCCACTACATCGGTGACTTTTTCTACTCGTACGACATTGACGACACTATTTGCTGTAATCTGTGCTTCCATTCCTGGTTCTACTCGATCCAATTCATTTAGTGTAACATTTTGACCTTTTAAAAAGTCAGCGACAGTAGTCGAAGTGGACCAAACCTTTGATTCTGTACCGCCGTCATTTAAAGTGAGTTGAAATGCTTTTTCAACTTCCACCTTCATATCTTCTTTTAACTTTGTATCTATACTTGGATTGACTTTATCGTGTTCTGTTATTTCTACCTTAGTGTCTTTGAAAAGATCTCCCACGGTTTTGACTGTTGTCCAGACCTTTTGTGGTTGGTTATCAACTACAAGCTCAACCGGAATAGCCTCTTGCCATGTCACTTTCAAATTGTCCTTGATTGCCGTATCCATTGAAGGTGAAAGCTCGTCATGTTTCGAGACATCTATCTCTAAATCTTGTAGAACTTCTGCAACCGTGTTTGCGTGCGTCCTTATAACTTGCTCATTTCCATTTAATGATAGTGTAACTGTATCCTTTGTAGTTTCATATGTAGCATAACCTGTGCCGGCACCTACTAAGACTATAAAACTACTTATCGAGACTATTAATCTCTTTTTGTGCTTTGACTCGGAAAACAGTTTTTTCATGTTTTTAAGCAAATGAAAAACGCCTCCTTCTCTCAGTGGATTATATAAAGGATATTATATTCTGTCAACCCCACCCCTTTTTTCATTCACCGTACTAAATATTATGCAAGAAGAATTTTTAAAAAGGAAGAATTAGTTGTCGACAAAGATATATATGAGACAAAGGAGACATGTAGAACTTTTTCTAATTAACTTATTGTTGGACAAGCTATCCTATTTTTTGACAAAATTTGCTATCGTTTTATGCCGAAAAATCGCTTCGCATTGTCGGATGTTATTTGGGCAATTTCCTCAAAAGTAACCCCTTTTAGTTCCGCAATTTGCTCTGCTACATATTTCACATAGCTTGGTTCATTTCGTTTTCCTCGAAAAGGATGTGGTGTTAAATAAGGGCAATCCGTTTCAATTAGTAGACGATCTAATGGAATTTCAGTTGCTACCTCTTTTGGTTTTTTTGCATTTTTAAAGGTAACGGGTCCACCAAATGAAATGTAAAAGTTCATATCCATACATTGTTTTGCAACTTCAACACTACCAGTAAAACAGTGCATAATGCCGCCGACCTCACTTGCTTTCTCTTCTTCTAGGATTTCAATAATGTCGGCAGTTGCCTCACGATTATGAATAATAATGGGTAGCTTTACCTTCTTTGCTAGTGCAATTTGCTTACGAAAGACTTCCTTTTGAATTTCTTTTGGGGACTTGTCCCAATAGTAATCAAGACCCATTTCACCTAACGCTACGACTTTTGGATGGGAACAAAGCTCCTCAATCCATTTAAGATCTTCATCTGTCATATCAATTGCATCCACTGGGTGCCACCCAACTGTTGCGTAAATAAACTCATAAGTATCCGCTAATTCTATTGCTCTTGTAATCGTTTCACGGTCAAACCCAACAACTACAATTATTTCAACACCTTCACTTTGTGCTCTTTCAATTACTTCTTCTAAATCTTCTTGATACTGTATCGCATTTAAATGAGCATGTGTATCAATTAACATAGATAAAACTCCTTTTTCAATATGTAAAAAGGACAGAAGCTATCTGTCCCCTTTTGTTATTTTACTTTAGCTCCATTTGGTAGGCTTTGATCAATCGTGGCAACTGATAGCTTCCCATCAACTGACCCTGCTAAAATCATACCTTGTGATAATTCTCCACGTAATTTTACAGGTTTAAGATTTGTTACACAAATTACCTTCTTACCTACTAATTCCTCAGGAGTATAATATTGTGCAATGCCAGAAACAACCTGACGCTTTTCAAAACCTAAGTCTAATTGAAGTTTTAATAGCTTATCAGCCTTTTTTACAGGCTCCACTTGAAGCACCTCTGCAACACGTAGTTCGACCTTCATAAAATCATCAATTGTGATTTCATCGGCTTGTTCCACTTCTTGTACAGGCTCTTCTTTTTTCGTACCACCCTGCATTTTAGCTTTTATATATTCTACTTCGTCGGCAATTTCTAATCGTGGGAAAATAGGCTCACCCTTAGTAACCTGAAGTCCTTCTGTTTTAATTCCGAACTCAGTTAGGCTTTCCCATGTTTTTAATGCTTCTTCCTTCATTCCGAGTTGTGTAAAAATCTCACCTGGAGTTTTGATTAAGAACGGCTCAAGCATAATTGCTGCAAAACGAAGCGATTCTGCTAAATGACTCATAATTGAACCTAGTTCATCCTTTTTCGCTTCATCCTTTGCAACAACCCAAGGCTGAGTTTCATCAATATACTTATTTGTTCGGCTAATGAACTGCCATAGAGCTGTAAGCGCAACAGAAAACTCCATTTTCTCCATCGCTTCTTCATATTTAGAAACAGTGTCCACCGCAAAATTCGCTAGCTGCGTATCATATTCTGAATGATTACCCTGATAAGTTGGAATGGTACCATCAAAATACCGTCCAATCATTGCAACAGTACGGTTAAGTAAGTTTCCTAAGTCATTTGCCAAGTCAAAATTGATTCGTTCTACAAAACCTTCAGGTGTAAATACACCATCAGCACCAAAAGGAACCTCACGAAGTAAATAATAACGAAGTGAGTCCAGCCCATAACGGTCAATTAATGTAACCGGGTCAACGACATTTCCTTTTGATTTCGACATTTTTCCATCTTTCATTAATAACCAACCATGGGCAAATACCTTTTTCGGTAGAGGAAGGTCTAATGCCATTAGCATAATTGGCCAGTAAATCGTATGGAAACGAACAATCTCTTTACCTACTAAATGAACATCAGCTGGCCAGTATTTTTGATATTTAGTATCATCGTCAGTACCATAACCTAATGCTGTGATATAGTTCGATAATGCATCAATCCATACATAGATAACGTGCTTTGGATCTCCTGGTACTTTAATACCCCAATCAAACGTTGTTCTTGATACAGCCAAATCCTCAAGACCAGGCTTAATAAAGTTATTAATCATTTCATTTTTACGGGACTCAGGTTGGATAAACTCCGGATTCTCTTCATAATACTGAAGCAGGCGATCTACATATTTACTCATTTTGAAGAAATAGGATTCTTCCTTTACCTTTTCAACTGGACGTCCGCAGTCAGGGCAATTTCCATCTGCTAATTGTCTTTCTGTAAAGAAAGATTCACATGGTGTACAATACCATCCTTCGTATTTGTCAAGATAGATATCGCCCTGTTTAACAAGTTGGTCAAAAATCTTTTCGACAACCTTTTTATGGCGATCTTCTGTAGTACGAATAAAATCATCATAAGAAATCTCAAGTTTTTGCCATAATTCTTGGATACCTGACACAATCTCATCAACATACGCTTGTGGTGTAACACCTTTTTCAGCTGCAGAACGTTGGATTTTTTGACCGTGCTCGTCAGTTCCTGTTAAAAACATGACATCATATCCACGTAGTCTTTTATATCTAGCCATAGCATCTGCCGCTACAGTTGTATATGCGTGACCAATATGTAATTTTCCACTTGGATAATAAATGGGTGTAGTTAAATAAAATGTTTTATTTTCTTGTGCCATTGTTAAACCTCCTCTTATCAAGTACACGTGTAGACATACTATTCATCTATTCCTATTATATCTTCAAAATATACCTAAAGCACGAGAAAAGCGCAAGCGCCTGTAGCCCCTGCCCCTTGAAGAAAAAAGAAATGCCAAATTTCTGTATCAAAATAGAATATGCAAGCGAATGAAATAGGAAACGATTCGACAAATACGAAATAGAACCTTTTTTCGACAAAAATAACGTGAATCTTGTCGAATTTAGTCGAATCGAATTACCATTTTTCCCTTTATTATAGTACAGTATTTATTCATAAAAAAGTAGATTAATAAGATTGGCATTTCTATAAAAGCTTGATGTTATAGGACACATGTACCATTATTATACATATTTTAAAAGAATTGTAGTTAAAAGTGATTGACGTTAAATGGAAATCTTGATATTATTATCTAGAAATCAATTTGTCGAAAATTGACGATATAGAGAGATAAATAAATAAAAATATTGAGAGGAGAAAAAAGAAATGAAATCTACAGGTATTGTTCGTAAAGTTGATGAATTAGGTCGTGTGGTTATTCCTATCGAACTTCGTCGTACATTAGACATCGCAGAAAAAGATGCGTTAGAAATTTATGTTGACGATGACAGAATTATCTTAAAGAAATACAAGCCCAATATGACTTGTCAAGTAACTGGTGAAATTTCAGATGATAATTTTACACTTGCTAATGGCAAGATTGTTCTTAGCCGTGAAGGTGCAGAACAAATCCTTAAAGAGCTTCAAAACAATCTAACAGTTGTAAAATAATAAATGATAGACGAAAAGCTTCTCGTATTGAGAAGCTTTTTTCTATTCTATAGACCATGGTATTCTTGATAAATTTCTCTCTTTTGCTGATTTCGATCTTTTGCAACTTGTTTAATCGCTTCTTTTGTTGTCATTGACTCAGTCTCAACATAATGATTAACATGATGTTCGACTGTTAGCTCTTCCCACCAAGCATCCAAAGCCTCTTCTTCACCTTGCTGTGCTCCTTCTACAACAAGACAAAACTCACCGCGAACGGTATCCTCTTCTGACCAGGTAAGAATTTCGTCTAAATCACCACGAATAAACTCCTCAAATTTCTTGGTTAATTCACGAGAAACTGTTACTTTACGATTTCCAAGTATCTCCCTCATAATCTTTAGTGTTTCTTTTAATCGATGTGGAGCTTCATAAAAAAGCAGTGTCGCTTGGATATGTACGATACTCTCCAGTTGCTTTCGTTTCATCTTCTTATTACGGTCTAAAAAACCATAAAAATAAAAGGGTTGTGTACCAAGTCCCGAGGCTATCAGTGATGTTAATGCCGCATTTGCACCAGGTAAAGGAACAACATACATCTTCTCCTTAACGGCTTCAACAACTAGTTCATAGCCCGGGTCAGAAATTGTCGGCATCCCGGCATCACTTACAATCGCCACATCTTTGCCATCACGCAAGAAGGAAAGAATCTTTTCACCACTCACCTTTTTATTATGTTCATGATAACTGATAACTGGTGTTTCAATCTCAAAGTGATTGCAAAGTTTTCTTGTTTGCCTTGTATCCTCTGCCGCAATAACTGCTGATTCTTTCAACGTTTTAATCGCCCGAAAAGTCATATCTTCCAAGTTCCCAATCGGGGTCGGAACGAGATATAAAGTTCCATATTCATAATTTGGTTGAAAGCTCTTTTGCTGCCACATATCGCTCCCCACTTTCCATTGCAAGCAACCGTTCTTTCTCAGGCCGCTTCAGTCGTTTAAATCTATATTCAGCACGCATTGCTTCTTCCTTCGTTTCAAATTCCTGAGAAAATAATAGGGTAATGGGACCTCTTCCTCTTGTATATTTGGCCCCTTTACCTTCGTTGTGCTTTTTTAAACGTTCCTCAACATCTGTTGTATAACCTGCATAGAAGCTTCCATCCTTGCACTCGACGACATAGAAATAATGATTATTCGTCCCCATAGAGAATCTTCCTTATCTCTTTTGTATACTCATTCTGTTCATCGTATACATATAGAGGCGGTAAAATTTTTAGGTCTGCTTTTCCGAACTTAATCCCTTCAACCAAGATCGTATTTGCTTCTTTACCAAGTCTCGGATAAACAAATTGCAAGCGCTTTGGCTCGATTCGGTATTGTCTCATTAAGGTGAGAATATCCATTAATCTACCTGGTCGATGGACGAATGCAACCTTACCTCCTTGCTTAACCAATTCGCTACTAACACGAACCACATCCTCTAATGTGCAATAAATTTCATGGCGAGCAATCTTAAGGTATTCATTTTGATTCATTTCATCCGCCTTTGGTGTTGGAAAATAAGGCGGGTTGCAGGTTACCACATCGAACTTACCACGACCTAGCTGATTAGGCATGTCCTTAATGTCACCGTGAATAACCGATAGTTGAGTAGAAAGCTTATTGTATTCAATATTTCTTTTGGCCATGTCATATATACGCTCTTGAATTTCAACACCTGTAACTTCTGCTTTTGATCGTCTACTGAGAAGTAGTGGAATAACTCCATTGCCTGTACATAAATCAATGATTTTTCCTTTTTGAATTGGAACATACACAAATCGCGCCAGAAGTACTGTATCCAATGAAAAAGCAAATACAGAGGGGCTTTGGATGATTCTCAAGTTTTCCGCTAATAAATGATCTAAGCGCTCATCGTCATATAATTGAACCATTGCATTCTGTTTCCTTCCCTATGATTATCTATCTACTATTATAAACGTATTGTTTAAAAATGAAAAAGCCCTCTCCTATTTAGGAAAGGACCTACTTCTTATTTAAAAAGGAGAGACAAAATAAACAGTCACCCTCAGTACGGACACTTCCATAATGAACATTACAAATATGGAAACCTTCCTGATAAAGTCTTGCTAAGTTATCATATCCCTCACCAATATCAACCTGCTTTGCTTCTTGTAAAGCTTTGTCAGCTTTTTCTTCTTTTTTCTTTGAAATGGATTGATCAAGTCGACGACGTAAAAGATCATTCTCCATTTTTAAATTATGATTCTCTTCAAGTAATTGCCCAAGATGTTCTTTCAATTCTCCTAGTTGAGTATACAGATTACCAATTTGTTTCTCCATACTACTAACAGATTCAAAAATATCTTTTTTGTCCACGCATTCCACCTCGTTATTCTGTGGCTTGAATCGAAATCGCTCCTTCTTTTAGTAGTTCCTCCCACGTATATTCAACAACACGTTCACGACCTACTAATTCCAGCTGTAGTACTCGTTCCAAAATATTGAGCCCGACAACCTTCGCTTTACCACTAGTTGTTTCAATCATCTCGCCAAGGTCTGGAAGCTGTTCTTTTGCACTTTCATACTCATCGTTCTCGTATTTTAAACAGCACATTAATCGACCGCACAAACCTGATATTTTAGTAGGGTTCAGCGACAGATTTTGGTCTTTCGCCATTTTAATTGAAACAGGCTCAAAATCCCCTAAGAAGGTCGAGCAACAAAGCATTCTTCCGCATGGACCAATTCCACCAAGCATCTTGGCTTCATCACGTACCCCTATTTGCCTTAATTCGATTCTCGTACGGAAGATTGCCGCTAAATCTTTCACTAACTCCCGGAAATCCACTCGTCCATCTGCCGTGAAATAGAAGATCACTTTATTTCTATCAAACGTATATTCAACATCAACAAGCTTCATATCAAGGCTGTGTTCAACTACCTTTCCTTGACACACATTATACGCCTCTGTTGCTGCTTGCTTATTTTCCTCTACAATTAATTTATCCTTAGAATCCGCAATACGGATGACCTTTTTTAATGGAAGTACGATGTCATTTTCATCGACTTGTTTTTTATTTATGACAACTTTGCCAAACTCAATTCCTCTGACCGTTTCTACAATCACGTATTCACCGTCAGGGATTGTAAAACCATTTGGGTCAAAGTAATATATTTTTCCCGCTTTTTTAAAGCGTACACCAACTACATCATACAAGCTTATATCCCTCCTGTAACTTTATTACCAATTGTTCCATTAATAAATGTGGGTTCATGTTGGTGTATAGACGACGCTTCGCCTCTAAAACCGTTGCTATCTGATCACTTACACGTCTAGTAGACGTCTGGAGTGCATATTGTTTAAAGCTAGTAATCTGGTCATGAAAGATAAGCTTCTCTTCATCACCCAACTGTATATATAATAAATCTTTATAAATAAGCAATAATATATCTAAACCAAAGCTTAACTGCTCTTTCTCTTTAAAGTGAGGTAACCATTGGTCCTGCAATAAAAAGAAAGCATGGGTTGGCCTTGTATTGATTACTTCATATAATTGTAACACTATTGAACGGGACTGTCCAAACCAAGCATCCGTGCTTAACTCACGTGCTTCTTCCAAATTATTCGTTGTATGAGCAACAAGGGTAGCCATAGTAGGAGAGATCCCTTCATCAATGAGTCGCTCAGAAATCACCTTTGGAGCAAGAGGCCGAAATGATAATATCTGGCATCTAGATAGAATCGTATTTAAAATTCGATGGATTTGCTCGGTTAGCAAAATGGCCACTGTTTGACTTGTCGGCTCTTCAAGGAATTTTAGCAAACTATTTGCAGCATTTGTTGTCATTTTATCAGCATGGTTAATTACATAAACTTTACGGTTTGATTCCACACCCGTTTTTGAAAACTCTTCTTGCAACGCTTGAATTTGCCACTTTTTAATTGATAGACCATCTGGCTCGATGACATGAACATCGGGATGGTTGCCCGATGAAATTCTACGGCAATTTGTACATTCATTACAAGGTTTGTACTCAACAGGATGCTGACAGAAAAGACTTTTTGCCAAAAGAAAGCCGACTTCCTTTTTACCTGTACCTCGGCTCCCCTCAAATAAATAAGCATGGGCCACTCTGTTCTTCTTGAGACTATTTTCAACCATCTTTAAGACTAGTGGCTGATATTCCTGAAGTTGTTCCCATGTTTTTTCCATCATACATCACTCTTTCAATTACGTATACAAGTTGATTAATAATCCCTTTATAAATCCAACTTTCCCCAGAATGTCGATTGATCCTCTCTCCTGGTCAACCATTTGTTCCGTTAAATCCAATAGTTCCCTATCAATTTCCTCAACAAGTTTATGCGTTCTCCCTTGTCCATTAAAATTCCAACTATGGGATTGCTTTATATCCATTCCATATTCAACTGCCTCATGGATAAAACGCTTTACAAGAGATTTATAGGAAGCCAAATCCTGAAAGGTTTGAGAGCGAGAGAGCCGTTCTCCCGCCATGTCAATTTGAGAAAGGAGCTTCGTCAATTGCTCCATTTGAAGTTTATTACCTTCCTGTTGGACAAATTTACTAAAGTTCACATTTCCCGAAACCTTATTGGATTGGTTTGGATGATTTTTATCCATGTTTACACGATAATCCTGGTTTATTTTCATGAACTAAAATACACCTACTTAAAATTGGTGAAATTCATCAATCGGCAACACAAATACTGTTGCTCCACCTACCTCGACTTTCACAGGAAACGGAACAAAGGAATCTGCATTTCCACCCATTGGTGAAACAGGGGCAATCATTTGCTCCCGATGTTTGCAATTATCCTTAATAATATCTAATAATTTATTTACACGGATGTCCTCCGTTCCCACAAGGAACGTAGTATTACCTGATTTTAGAAAACCACCTGTTGTAGCAAGCTTTGTTGCTCGGAAATTATGTTCGACTAATGCTTGTGACAAACGGTTGCTGTCTTTATCCTGCACAACTGCAACGACTAGCTTCATCGTTTAGCCTCCCTTTATTTTATCACTTTTACTTGTTCCTTCATATTACGAAATTTGGTAACTATTTGTGCGAATATCCATGTTGTCTTTATTCTATAACAAGTATAGCCAGAACGAAAACAAAAACCTCAAAAGTCATCAGACTTTTGAGGCAATTCATAGCTTTACTTGTAATTCAAATGCTTTTCAATAATTTCAAATGCTTCCCTTGACACAACATCAATTGAATTCTCAGCATTAATGGTAGAAAAGCGGTCCTTAAAACGGGCTGCAACCTTTAAATAACCATCATAAACCTTTTGGTGGAAGGAAAGATTCTCAAGGTCAAGCCGATTAACTTCCCTTTCATCATTCTTTCCAATTCTTGTTAACCCTTTTTCAGGTTTTATATCAAAGAAAAGAGTTAATGACGGCATCAACCCATTAATAGCAAATTCATTAATAGATAAAACTTCATCGATTCCAAGACCTCGTGCATACCCTTGATAAGCTAGTGAACTATCCACAAAGCGGTCACATAAAACAATTTTTCCTTGTTCTAATGCAGGAATGACCTTCTCCACTAAATGTTGGCGACGCGAAGCTGCATATAAAAGTGCCTCTGTGCGTCCATCCATTTTTGTATTATTTTTGTCTAATATAACGGAACGGATTTGCTCTGCTATATCAATTCCACCTGGTTCTCTAGTAGAAATAACATCATACCCTTTTCGAGTAAACTCCTCCTGGAGGATTCCTAATACAGTTGTCTTACCTGCACCCTCAGGCCCTTCAAACGTAATAAAATAACCTGCCACTTCTATTCAAGCCCCTTACATATCTAATATCTTTATATATTTTTCTTTCATATCTCCACCTTGGAAATGTGAACCAGCCTCAATATAGGTATTTAGGATTTCAATGTGACGATGAGTGATACGTTCACCTTCCATAAGGACTGGTATTCCAGGTGGATACGGTATAATCATTTCTCCGGAAATGTTTCCATGTGCATCTTGAAAGGAAACAACCTTTTTATTGTACCCTTTAATTTCATTATAGCAAAGGGCAAGGGTAGAAATTGTCTCCGTTTCATGATGTAAGTCGATAAAGTTCCTTTTAATCGTTGGATACGTCTGTACAGCATTTCTTATTTTTAAGATGGCACCTTCTGCATCAAATGCCTCTGATAATGGCAACACAAGCAAGACATTGTTTGGGTCAGCCATTTCCGTAAAGAGGCCTTCTTCTTCAAAAGCACTTTGTAGTTCATATCCATTAAGCTCACATTGAGATCGCAGTGTTAGCTTTAACAAATCTGTTTCGACATCTGGATTGGCTGAAGTCACGACTTTTATTTGCAGAATCTCCTCTAGCCTTTGACTGAACGCTTTGATTTGTTTAATGTTCTTATTCGAACCATTCTTTTTTTGTAATGCAAGATAATGCCTCGCAAGATCGAGCGATGCCATAATTGGATAAGATGGGCTGCTCGACTGCAATAGTTGAAGATACGTTTCTACCTCTCCATGATTAATCATCTCACTATTCACGTGTAGGTAAGATCCCATTGTCATCGCCGGAAGAGTCTTGTGTGCCGAATGCACCACGATGTCAGCCCCTAGAGATATTGCCGATGAAGGAAACCCTTCTAACATAAAATGAGCACCATGTGCTTCATCAATCATAACTACCGCCCCTTTTTCATGGGCAAAACAAATAATCTGGGATAGTTCAGTTTGATTCACCATTCCATAATAATTAGGACTGGTTAAAATAACAGCTTTTATATTCGGAAACCCTCTAAATGCTTCTTTTACCGTATTAAAGGAAATAAATGAGGCAACTTGAACTTCATCGTCATATGTAGGATGAGCAAAAACAGGCTGAACTCCTGCCATTTTTAAGCCGTTCAAAATGGACTTATGTGAATTTCTCTGAACTAATACAGTATCCTTGGGTGAACATGCTGCAAGGATCATTGCTAGATTTCCTACGGTAGAACCATTTACTAAAAAATAGCTTTTCTCCACTCCATATAAATCAGCTAATAATGCTTCACTTTCTAAAATGGCACCTTCCGGATGATGTAGGTCATCAAGCCCTGTTAGTTCTGTCGCATCAATTTCTAACACTTTATGAAAATAGGAATATCCCTTATTCGTGAATACTTGTCCATATTTATGTCCTGGAACATGCATCGATTGAGGCTTTCTTCTCGCATGGCGATCTAAGGCATCAAACAATGGTGTTTGTTGTTGATTCATAATTATTGAGACCTTTCTTATGTAATTTACTTATTATAAAACAAAAAAGGGACCTATACCACTAGGTCCTAAGCAAGAACTTGGGATTGCACCTAACGCAAAAGCCAATTCCAAGTTATCTGTTGTCATTACATGTGCCTAGCAAATTAGTTCTCACCTATTTTACAAGCTTGCAAGACACATTAAAACTATGAATATATCTCAGGTGTCGAAACCTTTTTTAGCCGGTCTAAGTAAAATTGATACTTTGGATCATTTGTTTCCGTACGAATAATGTCTTGCTCGCAATCCAAACAAATGAATCTTGTATAAAGGTGTATGCCTCTCTTTTTCTCTTGCTCACATATAATACACGTTTCCCCATAATGCTTCCTATTTTCGAGTGTACTCACTGCCTCCACCTCCATACTTCCTATTTTGTCCGGATGTACTAAAATGTATACACAATTATAAAAATAACGAACAGTTACAATTTAATTTATTTAGTAATCTATGAAGAAAGGCAGCTAGTTTGTGTATGTCTTAGTTTAAAAAATTTGAATTGCATTCTAAAAATGAGTTCTCCACTGACCCTGTTGAAATCCTATAAGAACGCGGTACGGATCAGTCCTTGGCTCATTTTCAGTATTTGTGGTTTAGGAACTCCTCATATTGACATTTACAATTATCATTACAATACTTACTGGTATGCATTTAACTAATTTTTTACAATTACGAACTTATTTTTCATGTTTGCTGGTTTGGATTTACCTAATTTTATCCAGTTGCGTACCTCTTTCTGGTGTCTGCTAGTTCGACTTCTCCTAATTTCGCCCAGTTGTGTACCTCTTTCTGTACATTTCTACTTTAAAACTGGCACGCATCAACCGCAAAACAAAAAAAGACCAACCGTAATGGTTGATCTTTCGTTTGCCTAGCGACGTCCTACTCTCACAGGGACAAAGTCCCAACTACCATCGGCGCAAGAGCTTAACTTCCGTGTTCGGTGGTCGGCTGCCGATGAGCGGCAGATTTCTGCGTCAGCTGCGCTCACTCCAATCCTCATGTACATAGTACATTCCGGTTGCCGCTCCCTTGCTTCCTTGAACTCTTTGCTCCTCGAAACCCGACCTATTCTATTTTTTATTCTTATTCCCGTCAAAAGCGTCTTTAACACCATAAAACCTTTCGGTTTTGAAAAAAAAAGACCAACCATAACGGCTGATCTTTAGGTGCCTAGCGACGTCCTACTCTCACAGGGACAAAGTCCCAACTACCATCGGCGCTGAAGAGCTTAACTTCCGTGTTCGGTATGGGGAACGGGTGTGACCTCTTCGCTATCGCCACTAGACTATATGAAGGATTCATTCCTTCAAAACTAGATAACGTACGTGCATTCATTTTTAGAAGTGATTTGGTTAAGTCCTCGATCGATTAGTATCAGTCAGCTGCACATGTCACCATGCTTCCACCTCTGACCTATCAACCTCGTCATCTTCGAGGGATCTTACTAGTTTAACACTATGGGAAATCTCATCTTGAGGGGGGCTTCATGCTTAGATGCTTTCAGCACTTATCCCTTCCACACATAGCTACCCAGCTATGCCCTTGGCAGAACAACTGGTACACCAGCGGTGTGTCCATCCCGGTCCTCTCGTACTAAGGACAGCTCCTCTCAAATTTCCTACGCCCACGACGGATAGGGACCGAACTGTCTCACGACGTTCTGAACCCAGCTCGCGTACCGCTTTAATGGGCGAACAGCCCAACCCTTGGGACCGACTACAGCCCCAGGATGCGATGAGCCGACATCGAGGTGCCAAACCTCCCCGTCGATGTGGACTCTTGGGGGAGATAAGCCTGTTATCCCCGGGGTAGCTTTTATCCGTTGAGCGATGGCCCTTCCATGCGGAACCACCGGATCACTAAGCCCGACTTTCGTCCCTGCTCGACTTGTAGGTCTCGCAGTCAAGCTCCCTTGTGCCTTTACACTCTACGAATGATTTCCAACCATTCTGAGGGAACCTTTGGGCGCCTCCGTTACTTTTTAGGAGGCGACCGCCCCAGTCAAACTGCCCACCTGACACTGTCTCCAAGGCCGATAAGGCCTTCGGGTTAGAATTTCAATACAGCCAGGGTAGTATCCCACCGATGCCTCCACCGAAGCTGGCGCTCCGGCTTCCAAGGCTCCTACCTATCCTGTACAAGCTGTACCAAAATTCAATATCAGGCTGCAGTAAAGCTCCACGGGGTCTTTCCGTCCTGTCGCGGGTAACCTGCATCTTCACAGGTACTATAATTTCACCGAGTCTCTCGTTGAGACAGTGCCCAGATCGTTACACCTTTCGTGCGGGTCAGAACTTACCTGACAAGGAATTTCGCTACCTTAGGACCGTTATAGTTACGGCCGCCGTTTACTGGGGCTTCGATTCAGAGCTTCGCTTGCGCTAACCCCTCCTCTTAACCTTCCAGCACCGGGCAGGTGTCAGCCCCTATACTTCGCCTTGCGGCTTCGCAGAGACCTGTGTTTTTGCTAAACAGTCGCCTGGGCCTATTCACTGCGGCTCTTCAGGGCTATGCACCCTAAAAAGCACCCCTTCTCCCGAAGTTACGGGGTCATTTTGCCGAGTTCCTTAACGAGAGTTCTCTCGATCACCTTAGGATTCTCTCCTCGCCTACCTGTGTCGGTTTGCGGTACGGGCACCATTTACCTCGCTAGAAGCTTTTCTTGGCAGTGTGGAATCAGGAACTTCGGTACTATATTTCCCTCGCCATCACAGCTCAACCTTACGGTAAGCGGATTTGCCTACTTACCAGTCTAACTGCTTGGACGCACATATCCAACAGTGCGCTTACCCTATCCTCCTGCGTCCCTCCATCGCTCAAACGGTAAAGAGGTGGTACAGGAATATCAACCTGTTGTCCATCGCCTACGCTTTTCAGCCTCGGCTTAGGTCCCGACTAACCCTGAGCGGACGAGCCTTCCTCAGGAAACCTTAGGCATTCGGTGGATGGGATTCTCACCCATCTTTCGCTACTCATACCGGCATTCTCACTTCTAAGCGCTCCACCAGTCCTCACGGTCTGACTTCACGGCACTTAGAACGCTCTCCTACCATTGTTCGTAAGAACAATCCACAGCTTCGGTGATACGTTTAGCCCCGGTACATTTTCGGCGCAGAGTCACTCGACCAGTGAGCTATTACGCACTCTTTAAATGGTGGCTGCTTCTAAGCCAACATCCTGGTTGTCTAAGCAACTCCACATCCTTTTCCACTTAACGTATACTTTGGGACCTTAGCTGGTGGTCTGGGCTGTTTCCCTCTTGACTACGGATCTTATCACTCGCAGTCTGACTCCCGAGAATCAAGTCTTTGGCATTCGGAGTTTGACTGAATTCGGTAACCCGATGAGGGCCCCTAGTCCAATCAGTGCTCTACCTCCAAGACTCTATACTCGAGGCTAGCCCTAAAGCTATTTCGGAGAGAACCAGCTATCTCCAAGTTCGATTGGAATTTCTCCGCTACCCACACCTCATCCCCGCACTTTTCAACGTGCGTGGGTTCGGGCCTCCATTCAGTGTTACCTGAACTTCACCCTGGACATGGGTAGATCACCTGGTTTCGGGTCTACGACCACGTACTATTTCGCCCTATTCAGACTCGCTTTCGCTGCGGCTCCGTCTCTTCAACTTAACCTTGCACGGGATCGTAACTCGCCGGTTCATTCTACAAAAGGCACGCCATCACACATAAATGTGCTTTGACTACTTGTAGGCACACGGTTTCAGGTTCTATTTCACTCCCCTCCCGGGGTGCTTTTCACCTTTCCCTCACGGTACTGGTTCACTATCGGTCACTAGGGAGTATTTAGCCTTGGGAGATGGTCCTCCCAGCTTCCGACGGGATTTCTCGTGTCCCGCCGTACTCAGGATCCACTCAAGAGAGAACGAAGTTTCGACTACAGGGTTGTTACCTTCTCTGACGGACCTTTCCAGGTCGCTTCGTCTACTTCGCTCTTTTGTAACTCCGTATAGAGTGTCCTACAACCCCAAGAGGCAAGCCTCTTGGTTTGGGCTATCTTCCGTTTCGCTCGCCGCTACTCAGGAAATCGCGTTTGCTTTCTCTTCCTCCGGGTACTAAGATGTTTCAGTTCCCCGGGTCTACCTTCTCTTACCCTATGTATTCAGGTAAGGATACTGCCCCATTACGAGCAGTGGGTTTCCCCATTCGGAAATCTTCGGATCAATGCTTACTTACAGCTCCCCGAAGCATATCGGTGTTAGTACCGTCCTTCATCGGCTCCTAGTGCCAAGGCATCCACCGTGCGCCCTTCATAACTTAACCTATTCGGCTTTGATAAGCTTCGAATTTCTTCTCGCTTCTCGTTCACCTTCAAGTTTTAAAGAACTTTTACTACTTCAATGAATGTTTTGTTACGTTATCTAGTTTTCAAGGAACGAAGCTACTGACTTCAATCACATCGTGATTAAACATCAGTGAGTAATCTTCATGCAGCTTTGCGCTGAGGAATCAATCATCTTCGATTAACCTAGCAGACGCAAGTGCAATATTGAAAGCACAAAAAAGCACTCTCAAAACTGACCACAATACAAAACGTCTTTTTATGAAGTTCGTAGAACTTCAGTTTCCTTAGAAAGGAGGTGATCCAGCCGCACCTTCCGATACGGCTACCTTGTTACGACTTCACCCCAATCATCTGTCCCACCTTAGGCGGCTGGCTCCTTGCGGTTACCCCACCGACTTCGGGTGTTACAAACTCTCGTGGTGTGACGGGCGGTGTGTACAAGGCCCGGGAACGTATTCACCGCGGCATGCTGATCCGCGATTACTAGCGATTCCGGCTTCATGCAGGCGAGTTGCAGCCTGCAATCCGAACTGAGAATGGTTTTATGGGATTTGCTTAACCTCACGGTTTCGCTGCCCTTTGTACCATCCATTGTAGCACGTGTGTAGCCCAGGTCATAAGGGGCATGATGATTTGACGTCATCCCCACCTTCCTCCGGTTTGTCACCGGCAGTCACCTTAGAGTGCCCAACTGAATGCTGGCAACTAAGATCAAGGGTTGCGCTCGTTGCGGGACTTAACCCAACATCTCACGACACGAGCTGACGACAACCATGCACCACCTGTCACTTATGTCCCCGAAGGGAAAGCTCTATCTCTAGAGATGGCATAAGGATGTCAAGACCTGGTAAGGTTCTTCGCGTTGCTTCGAATTAAACCACATGCTCCACCGCTTGTGCGGGCCCCCGTCAATTCCTTTGAGTTTCAGTCTTGCGACCGTACTCCCCAGGCGGAGTGCTTAATGCGTTTGCTGCAGCACTAAAGGGCGGAAACCCTCTAACACTTAGCACTCATCGTTTACGGCGTGGACTACCAGGGTATCTAATCCTGTTCGCTCCCCACGCTTTCGCGCCTCAGCGTCAGTTACAGACCAGAGAGCCGCCTTCGCCACTGGTGTTCCTCCACATCTCTACGCATTTCACCGCTACACGTGGAATTCCGCTCTCCTCTTCTGCACTCAAGTCCCCCAGTTTCCAATGACCCTCCACGGTTGAGCCGTGGGCTTTCACATCAGACTTAAAGGACCGCCTGCGCGCGCTTTACGCCCAATAATTCCGGATAACGCTTGCCACCTACGTATTACCGCGGCTGCTGGCACGTAGTTAGCCGTGGCTTTCTGGTTAGGTACCGTCAAGGTACCGCCCTATTCGAACGGTACTTGTTCTTCCCTAACAACAGAGCTTTACGATCCGAAGACCTTCTTCGCTCACGCGGCGTTGCTCCGTCAGACTTTCGTCCATTGCGGAAGATTCCCTACTGCTGCCTCCCGTAGGAGTCTGGGCCGTGTCTCAGTCCCAGTGTGGCCGATCACCCTCTCAGGTCGGCTACGCATCGTCGCCTTGGTGAGCCATTACCTCACCAACTAGCTAATGCGCCGCGGGCCCATCTATAAGTGATAGCTAAAAGCCATCTTTCAATATGAGACCATGTGGTCTCATATGTTATCCGGTATTAGCTCCGGTTTCCCGAAGTTATCCCAGTCTTATAGGCAGGTTGCCCACGTGTTACTCACCCGTCCGCCGCTAACTTTTGGGAGCAAGCTCCCAAAAGTTCGCTCGACTTGCATGTATTAGGCACGCCGCCAGCGTTCATCCTGAGCCAGGATCAAACTCTCCAATAAGAGTATTGATTGCTCAATAGTTTGTTACTTTTGAATTAAACGTTGACGCTTGTATTGTGTTCAGTTTTCAAAGGACTTTTGTTTCGCCTCTCAGAAGCGACTTTATTAATATAACATCCTCACAAAAATAAGTCAACATATTTTTTACGTTTTTTCTTATTTTAAGGTATTCCCTGTGAGAGATATAAATATATACCCAATTCAACTAAAAGTCAACAAATTATATTGAAATAATTTTCGTTTTCTTACCATTCCACTATTTTATAATCTGCCATCAAATTTAAACAATAAAAAAACAAATGAGACTCCATTTGTTTTTTTATCCTACTATAAATAAATCTATAATTACAAGTGCCGCTAAGCCTGGGAGACCGAGTAGACCAGATACTGCAGAAGTCACTAGATTTATTGGTACATGCAGATCAAATGATTGTCCAAATGCATTTAAGAAAAATAGAAACAATGCGCCGATTAGGATTTTAACGAATACTTGTCCCACTAGCCGAATTGGCTTAAGAGGTGCTCCTATTAAAAGAACAAGTACAATTAATCCTCCAAGTATGGCTATAACAAACTTTGGTTCCAATCAGACTTCACTCCTTCTCACAACTTGTACTATTATTCTATGTGAGTGGGGAGTTTTAAGAACCTCTTGTCCTATTTTTATTTAATGTTTCTATTCATAATAAAAAATCCCATCAGAGAAAGTCTTACTTCCTTGATAGGATTTATTTTTATAGAAATACTTTTCGCCTTTTTGCTTCTCTTAGTAAAAAGAAGTATTTGGTTTCTGCGACTTTAAGTTCACTTAAAACATCATCAGAAGGTTCAACACTTTTTTCGATAAGATTTTTCTGTCTCATCCATTCCTTCTTTGCCATTTCTAACTGACTAAAGAGCTCTTGATTATATTCTTTTCGAAGCTTTCCCTTCTTTTTAAAAAGCATAAAAGACCTCCTATAATTCCCGGCGACCTTCAAGTGCCTTTGATAGTGTTACTTCATCAGCATATTCTAAATCTCCACCAACTGGTAAGCCATGAGCAATTCTTGTAATTTTAATACCCGTTGGTTTTAGTAAACGAGAAATATACATAGCTGTAGCTTCCCCTTCAATGTTCGGATTAGTCGCTAAAATAATTTCTTGTACCGTGTCATCCTGAAGTCTTTTCAGTAATTCAGGAATTTTAATATCTTCTGGACCAATACCATCCATTGGGGAGATTGCCCCATGTAAGACATGATAAAGACCGTTGTATTCTTTCATTTTTTCCATTGCGATTACATCTTTCGGATCCTGTAGGACACAGATCACTGTTTTGTCGCGACGTTCATCTTCACAAATGTAACAAGGGTCTCTATCTGTTATATGCCCGCAATTTGAGCAATATGTGAGATTTCGCTTTGCATTGACAAGCGCTTTAGCAAAATCAAGCACGACATCCTCTTTCATACTTAGTACAAAAAAAGCCAGACGCACGGCCGTTTTTGGGCCGATACCTGGCAATTTCATAAAGCTATCTATTAGCTTAGATATTGGTTCAGGATAATGCATATCTATCTAAGTCCTTTCAACCGATTAGAATGGAAGGTTCATTCCTTTAGTAAATTGACCCATTGTTTCATTTGTTAGGTCTTCGATCTTTTTAAGGGCATCATTTGTTGCTGCTAAAACAAGGTCCTGTAGCATTTCGATATCATCAGGGTCTACCACTTCTTCTTTAATGATAACGTCAATAATTTCTTTTTGGCCATTTGCTTTTACAGTGACCATACCACCACCAGCAGTACCTTCTACCACCTTTTCAGCAAGTTCTTCCTGTGCCTTTGCCATATCCTTTTGCATTTTTTGCATTTGTTTCATCATTTTTTGCATATTACCCATTCCGCCACCACGCATCATGTTACATTCCTCCTATATGTTTATTATTCCTTTATTTCAATGAGCTCTGCACCAACAATCTTCATCGCTTCTGCAATAAGAGGGTCCTCGGTTTCCTCAGGCCCTTGATCATCATCGGTTTTTTGCCCACGGATAAACTCTTCTCTAATTTTACCCCATTCATCATCGGGTACACCAATCATTTCAAACCTATTTCCGGTTAATGTGGTAAGTATGTTTTCGAGATTTTCTTTTACTTCTGTGTTTTCAGATGCCATTTTACAATGGATTTCATATTTAAACTTTAACACAAACGCATTTGAAGAAGCTGCAACTGGTTCACTTTCAATTAAAAGGGCTGCATGAGACACTTTGTTTTGACTTCGAAGTTGATCAAGCATATCGCCCCATTTTCCTTTTAATAAATCAAGATTCTGTCTAGTTGCACTCTTTAAAACCTCATTTATTCTTCCCACTGGGGTTCTGTAACCATTTCTAGATGTTTTTTGTGGACGTTTTTCAGCAGGCTTTGCATCTTGTGGTTGGGCTGTTACACCCTTTTCCTTAATTGATGCAAGTTCAGATTCTAACATATTTATTTTATTCATTAAGCCTTCAATTTGTGGCAATGACTCAAATGAATGTTGTTTATCCATTTGAGTAAGCTTTACGAGTGCTACCTCTAGAAAAATTCGCGGATGGTTCGTCCACTTCATCTCCTGCTGGGCTTGGTTTAAAATATCCATGGTTTCGTAAATTTCATGATTAGGGATATTTTTTGCAAGGTCCGAAAAATCTTCATCAACTAATACCCGCTCCATCACTTCTTCTAATTGGGGTGCTGTTTGATATAAAAGCATGTCCCTATAATAGAAGATTAAATCTTCGATAAATCTCATTGGGTCTTTCCCAAGGTCCATCATTTCATCGAGCGTCTTCAAAGCTGTTCGGACATCTCGGTCGTGTGTCGCCCTAACCACATTCGTGAGCAGCGATTGTGAAACAGCTCCGGTTATCGTGAGAACATCTTCAAGTTTTACCTCTTCGTCGCTGAAGGAAATCGCTTGGTCCAATAAACTTAACGCATCCCGCATTCCACCTTCAGCAGCTCTTGCGATTACATAAAGAGCTTGATCATCCACTGTCACGTTTTGTTCAGATATGATCGTTTTCATTCTCCCTACGATTGCTTGAGTTGTAATCCGACGAAAATCAAAGCGTTGACATCTGGAGATGATCGTAAGTGGAATTTTATGTGGTTCGGTTGTTGCTAAAATGAAAATGACATGTCTTGGTGGTTCCTCCAATGTTTTTAACAAGGCGTTAAACGCACCAATTGAAAGCATATGTACTTCATCAATGATATATACCTTGTAGCGTACTGCACTGGGAGCATACTTCACTTTATCGCGAATATCTCTAATTTCATCGACACCATTGTTTGATGCAGCATCAATTTCAATCACATCAGAAATTGAGCCGTCGGTAATTCCCCGACATGCGGCACACTCATTACAAGGCTCAGCTACTGGAGAACGCTCACAGTTAACGGCTTTTGCAAAGATTTTCGCAGCACTCGTTTTTCCTGTTCCCCTTGGTCCTGAGAAAAGGTAAGCATGAGAAAATTTTTCTTGAAGAAGGGCATTCTTTAATGTTTGGGTTATATGTTCTTGTCCGACCACGTCATGAAAGGTTTGTGGCCGAAAGACACGGTATAATGCTTGATATGCCATTGATATTGCCCCTCCTTCTCTTTGTCCACTTCCTATTATACAGGAAGTGAATATTCTGTACAAAGTGATTATATCATTCACTGAAAAAATCTAGAAAAAACAAGAACAGTTCAAGAAGCTCAACTTTAGGTGCCAAGCATAAGACGAGCGCAACCTTCCGAAGCAATTGACTTAGCCCAGAGCGCCGATGGAGCCTTGAACTAGACAATAAAAAAACCCACCCGAATGAGTGAGTTGTTTTATGTAGTATAACTGCCGTGCACCTTCCGTCGAATAGTTACCCCAGGCGTTACTCAAGCAGTTAGCTCGGTCCAGGCAACCCTACGGCACATGGGAGAATCCGCTTACTGCTGCTTCCTTCCGGACCTGACAGGATTCACGGGTTCCCATTGCGTAGGACCCAGACGTCAACACCACTTACTTGAGGCAGACCCTACAATAACTACCCTCTATGAAGGGATTCGGCCTCGCTAGAGCGGATTGCGAGTACAGGGCACCGCTACCTCCCCGCTTAGCACGGCAAAATTGATACCAAATTGTTAGGTGTCTTTGTGACACATTCTTAGTATAAAGGCTCAGTCAAAAAAAATCAACGTATTCAAACTGTAAGTTTTTTCAAGTAGAACCAGTAGTGCGATTCTTTTCATCTTTTTTTCTCTTTCGAAGCTGTCTAAAAAATGAACTTAGGAGTTCGCTGCATTCTTCCTCACAAATACCTGAAACGACCTCAGTTTGATGATTAAATCGTTGTTCCTGTAACAGGTTCATTAAGGTTCCCGCACATCCTCCCTTAGGATCACTCGCCCCGTAAACGACCCGTTTTACCCGCGATAGCACGATAGCCCCCGAGCACATTGCACAGGGCTCAAGAGTGACATACAAGGTAGAATCCTCTAATCTCCAAGTGCCTGAACGTCGACAGGCTTCATCAAGTGCCAATAGTTCTGCATGGGCAATTGAACGTTGCTGTGTTTCACGAAGGTTATGGGCTTTTGCAATAACTTCATCATTTATAACAAGAACAGCACCAATAGGCACTTCATCTATATCAGCTGCTTTTTTTGCTTCTTCAATCGCCAATTTCATATAATATTCGTCAGATTTCATCAAAGTAAATACTCCCTCACTAGATAAATCAAATGCGCCTTGGCGTATTTGCGCCCAGATTTTTTAGGCCCACACGAGGTCGGTCACAAAGACGTTGCCACAGGAAGTGGCGTACTTAGTCTTTGATCTTAGAAAAGTTACCCTTGAAAATCTGTGGCATCCACCGTAGGCTTTAACTTTATTTAGTCGGAGTATGACCCCGACTAAATAAAGTTAAACATTTTATCCAAGCATCATCTTTCTTATTCTCTCATAGAGTAATAAAGGTGTGTTACCTAGATTGTAGAATGAGGAGGTCAAACATGCAAATTCATGTTGTAGAGCGAGGTCAGTCCTTATTTGGAATCGCTCAAGCGTACAGCACTACAGTAGATGAAATCGTTCGTGCAAACCAAATTCCAGACCCCGGTAATCTTGCGATTGGCCAGGCACTCGTTATTCCTATTGTTGGACAATTTTACTGGGTCCAACCAGGCGATAGCCTCTGGTCAATTGCAAATAAATTTGGACTTAATTATCAGCAATTAGCACAAATCAACCAAATACCACCGAATCGTCCATTAAATGTAGGTCTTAGACTCTATATTCCTGCACGCCCAAAACGAAATGTAGAAACCAATGCTTATGTGGAACCATCAGGAACTTCAGTAAGTCCCGCTCTTGAAAGAAGTTCACGACAAGCAGCTCCATACTTAACATACTTAGCCCCATTTAACTTTCAAATCCAACGAGATGGCACTCTAAAAGAACCACCATTGAACAATTTGCCAAGCATTGCAAGTGCAAATAACGTAACCCTTATGATGGTCGTAGCGAATTTAGAAGAAGGACAATTTAGCAATGAACTAGGTCGTATTGTGCTTAACGACCAAAATGTCCAAAATAAGCTGTTAGATACAATCGTAGAAACAGCAAAAAAATATGGGTTCCGTGATATTCATTTTGATATGGAGTTTTTACGACCAGAAGACCGCGAAGCCTATAACAACTTCTTGCGTAAAGCAAAACAGCGCTTTAGCCAAGAAGGCTGGCTACTATCCACTGCACTAGCTCCTAAAACAAGTGCAGAACAAAAGGGCGCTTGGTACGAAGCACACGATTATAAAGCACACGGTGAAATCGTGGACTTTGTTGTCATCATGACGTATGAATGGGGATATAGTGGCGGACCACCAATGGCAGTATCACCAATTGGTCCTGTTCGAGAGGTTCTTGAATATGCCATCACTGAGATGCCAGCGTCAAAAATAATGATGGGGCAAAACCTCTATGGCTATGATTGGACATTGCCTTTTGTGCAAGGGGGCGAATATGCAAAGGCAGTAAGCCCACAGCGAGCAATTGAACTCGCAAAGCAACATAATGTACCAATCCAATACGATACGAAGGCACAAGCTCCTCACTTTGATTATACGGACTCGGCTGGAAAGCAACATAAGGTTTGGTTTGAGGATGCTAGAAGCATTCAGGCAAAGTTTGATTTGATTAAAGAATTGAATCTACGAGGAATCAGCTATTGGAAGCTGGGGCTACCGTTCCCTCAAAATTGGCTGTTGATCACAGATAATTTCAATGTCGTAAAACGATGACATCATTTAAAGGAACTCGATTTTTCGAGTTCCTTTTTCTATTTAGTGCACAATAAGAAAACTATAATATTTCCCAGTCTGTTTTTTCGACAATTAATAACAAACATCTATCTTCCTGTGATAAAATAATGCTTATCTGTCATTTGATTGATATAAAAAGGGGGACACGAGATGGGTAGTAGGATTCCCTTTATTACAGTAGAGGGTCCGATCGGAGTTGGGAAGACCTCTCTCGCTAAGGCTATTTCAGAGCAATTCGAATTTGCCTTATTGAAAGAGATAGTCGATGAAAATCCATTCTTGGGTAAATTTTATACGAATATTGATGAATGGAGTTTTCAAACAGAAATGTTTTTCCTTTGTAACCGATACAAACAACTTGAAGACATAAATCAAAATTACCTTCAAAAAAATCAACCGGTTGTTGCGGATTATCATATATTCAAAAACCTAATCTTCGCTGAGCGGACATTGAAAACTCAGCAATTTCAAAAATACTTACAGATTTATGAAATTCTAACCGCTGATATGCCAGTACCGAATGTCGTCATCTATTTACACGCTAGCCTCGATACTTTATTAGAACGGATTAAGATGCGTGGTCGAGACATCGAAAAAGGTATTGACCCAGCATATCTTAGTCAATTAAGCCTTGATTATGAGCAATCAATGGCAAAGTTCGAAAAGACACACCCAAATATTCCTGTTATACGATTTAACGGAGACAAGCTAGACTTTGTACAGAATAAACAGGATCTTGAACAAATCCTATCAAAAATAGAAGACACCATTCTTGAAAAAGGAGTAAGACAGAATGAATTTGCGTAATAAATATGATATCCCTAGTAATGCAGTGATCACCATTGCAGGTACAGTTGGTGTTGGAAAGTCTACGATGACAAATGCACTTGCAAATGCACTTGGATTTAGGACCTCCTTTGAGAAAGTGGATACGAATCCATATTTAGATCGATTTTATGCAGACTTTGAGAGATGGAGCTTCCACCTTCAAATCTATTTCCTTGCAGAACGTTTTAAAGAGCAAAAGAAAATCTTTGAATATGGCGGAGGATTTGTCCAAGATCGTTCTATCTATGAGGACACAGGCATATTCGCGAGAATGCATTATGAAAAAGGAACCATGGCGCCTGTCGATTATGAGACATATACTAACCTTTTTGATGCGATGGTAATGACACCCTATTTCCCACATCCGAATTTATTAATTTATCTTGAAGGCAGCCTTGATGATATCATTAATCGAATCCAAGAACGCGGCAGACCGATGGAGCAACAAACTCCTATTTCCTATTGGGAAGAAATGCACGGACGTTATGAGAAATGGATCAATAATTTTACTGCTTGCCCTGTTCTTCGATTAAATATCAATGAATACGATATTTTACAAGATGAAGGTTCAGTCGAACTAATTATCGAGAAAATCTCAAAGTTTATCAGACAAACCGAACTTTTAAAAAGCTAGAACGACAATACCCCTTTTGAGATAATCACTCAAAAGGGGTTCTTTATTGATAAATTATTTGTAAATAGCAAAAAACTCGTTACTGTAATAGCAACGAGTTCATCTCCAATACTTTATGCGCTAGTATTATTTAAAAATTATGGCGGAGGAAGAGGGATTCGAACCCCCGCGGGCTTTAACACCCCTGTCGGTTTTCAAGACCGATCCCTTCAGCCGGACTTGGGTATTCCTCCGTATCGACAAGAAATAATATACCATAGTTTTAAATTATATGTCAACAATATCTTTATCTTTTTTTATAAGGCCAGGAAAGTGGTAAAATCCTGGCCAATATTTTAATCGATTACTTAGGACCAATTACTTCTTTATTTCTCATATAAGGACGTAATACTTCCGGAATGATGACTGTACCGTCTTCTTGTTGATAATTCTCTAGGATTGCCGCAACTGTTCGACCAATTGCAAGCCCAGAACCATTCAATGTATGAACGTGCTCAGGTTTTGAATCTCGATCACGACGGAAACGAATATTGGCTCGTCTTGCCTGGAATGCCTCAAAATTACTACAAGAAGAAATTTCACGGTATGTTCCGTAGCTTGGAATCCACACTTCAATGTCATATTTTTTTGCTGCAGTAAATCCTAAATCTGCACTACACATGCTTAGGACACGATATGGAAGACCTAGTAACTGAAGTACCTTTTCAGCATTTGCTGTTAAACTTTCTAATTCTTGATAAGAATCTTCTGGTTTTACAAACTTCACTAGTTCTACCTTATTAAACTGATGCTGGCGGATCAACCCTCTTGTATCTCTTCCCGCTGAACCAGCTTCAGAGCGGAAGCAAGCACTAAACGCCGCATATTTAATTGGTAACTCTTCTCCGCCTATAATCTCATCACGGTGTAGGTTTGTAACTGGAACCTCGGCAGTCGGAATTAAGAAGTAATCCTCATTTTCAATGAGGAATGCATCTTCTTCAAACTTTGGAAGCTGTCCTGTACCTGTCATGCTTGCACGATTGACTAGGTATGGAGGAATAACCTCTTCATATCCATGTTCCTCTACATGTAGGTCTAACATAAAATTAAATAATGCTCTTTCAAGTGTTGCCCCAAGCCCCTTATAAAATACAAAACGGCTACCTGTTACTTTTCCTGCACGTTCAAAGTCTAAAATTTCAAGTTGATCAGCAATTTCCCAATGTGGCTTTGGTTCAAATCCAAACTCAGGGAGCTCTCCCCATTTACGGATTTCAACGTTATCATCCTCAGATTCACCAATTGGCACACTTTCATGTGGTAAATTCGGAATGGATAACATTAGATGCTCTAATTGTCCTTCCACATCTCGTAATTCCGTATCTAATTCTTTGACCTTATCACCAACCTCACGCATTTCTAAAATGAGAGCATCTGCATCTTTTTTCTCTCGTTTCAAAACAGCGATTTGACCTGACACTTCATTTCTACGGCTTTTTAACTCCTCGGTCTTCAAAATGAGCTCGCGGCGCTTTTTATCTAACTCCTCAAAACGCCCCAGGTCTGTTAAATCCTCACCACGATACTTGAGTCTCTCCTTCACTTCATCAAAATGGCTTCGTAAAAATTTAATATCTAACATCTCTTAAACCTCCTAAAATCTATGAGTTATAGTAACAATGTGTAACCATTCGTGACTGTCGAAAAGCAAGTATTTCAAGGCGGCGCAGGTTCGAGGACCGGAGCGTAGCTAACCTACTTGAGGACCAGAGAACCAAGCCAACGCAGAAATACGCCGCTTATCGGCAGTTACGGCAAACAAAAAACTCCCGCCCCTAAAAAAGGGACGAGAGTTAACCCGCGTTACCACCCTAGTTGAGGATACAAGTATCCCCCTCTTGAAAAAGATAACGGATTTACCGAAAATACCTACTTGAATGATGCGTTCAGTATTTCACTCAAGGATGGATTCACAGGCTTTTTTCATCGGTTCACACCAACCACCGACTCTCTTAGGAAAAAAGACGAGCTACTAGTTCCTATCATAGATTTCACATTTTATATTATTTATATAAAGTTTTACCATGTTTTAATTGTTTATACAAGGTTTTTTGCTTTTGATTCTTCGACCATTTTTACAAAATACGCTGTAAAGCGGTGATCATCTGTTAATTCTGGATGGAAGGAGCAGCCTAAATATTGTCCTTCACGGGCTGCAACTATTCTACCATTATGCTTTGCAAGAATTTCGACATTTTCTCCTGCTTCCACAATATGTGGTGCGCGAATAAATACTCCGACAAAGTCTTCAGCGATTCCAGGAATCATAAGCTCCGCCTCAAAGCTCTCACGCTGACGGCCAAATGAGTTTCTCTCAACTTTAATATCCATAAGTCCAAGATGTGACTCCTTATAGTCAACAAGCTGCTTCGCAAGTAGAATGAGCCCTGCACATGTTCCAAACATCGGCTTACCTTGCTCAGCAAATGAGCGAAGTGGCTCCATAAACTCATATTTATCAATTAATCGGCGCATTGTAGTACTTTCCCCGCCAGGGATAATTAATCCGTCAATTTCTTCAAGTTGTTCAACTTTTTTTACAACGACTGCTTCCGCTCCAGAGGCTTCTACAGAACGAACATGTTCTCTGACAGCCCCTTGAAGTCCTAATACCCCGATTTTAACCACGTCTGAACACCCTCTTACTTACCAGCCTCTTTCTTGCATACGTTGTTCTGGTAATAATGATGAAATTTCAATACCTTTCATAGCATTTCCTAATCCTTTAGAAAGGTGTGCAATTAATTCATAATCTTGATAATGTGTAGTAGCTTCTACAATCGCACGAGCAAATTTTGCAGGATTATCTGATTTGAAAATACCAGATCCAACAAATACTCCATCTGCTCCAAGTTGCATCATAAGTGCTGCGTCAGCTGGAGTTGCTACACCACCTGCTGCAAAGTTAACAACTGGAAGGCGACCTTCTTGTTTGATTTGAAGCAATAATTCAAATGGTGCTCCTAGATTTTTTGCTTCTGTCATAAGCTCATCTTCACTCATGCCAACAACTTTACGAATTTGAGCATTCACTTTTCTCATATGACGAACAGCTTCTACAATATTTCCTGTTCCAGGCTCACCTTTTGTACGAAGCATAGATGCACCTTCTGCAATTCGGCGAGTTGCTTCGCCTAAGTCACGGCAGCCACAAACAAATGGAACTGTGAAATCACGTTTATTTAAGTGGAACTCTTCATCAGCTGGAGTTAATACTTCACTCTCATCAATGTAGTCAACGCCAAGAGCTTCTAATACTCTAGCTTCTACAATATGACCAATACGAGCTTTAGCCATAACTGGAATAGTAACAGCACCCATTACTTGCTCGACTATTGTAGGGTCCGCCATTCTAGCAACTCCACCAGCCGCTCGAATATCAGCAGGTACTCGCTCTAAAGCCATTACTGCTACAGCGCCTGCTTCTTCTGCAATTTTAGCTTGTTCTGCATTGACAACGTCCATAATTACGCCGCCCTTTTGCATTTCAGCCATACCACGTTTTACTCGATCTGTTCCTGTATTTGCCATTACGATTCCTCCAATGATTCGTTATCTAATTTTATAGGCATAATCATATCATATTTTTAAGTATAGTGAATGCCCAATAGAAAATAAACTAAGAATATTCTAACTCATAATTTTCTACTTTCCTAGTAATTATACCAAAATAGTATAATATGGAAACAAAAAGGCCTCCTTCTACAGAGAAGGAGACCTTTATATTAGAACCAGCCCTTAACAGTGTTTGCCACACTTGACCAAATATCACCAAAGAATCCACCAATTCCTCTCATCATGAGCACGAACCAGTTTGTCTTTTCAACACCTGTATCTGTCACAAGTGGTACCTGTAATTTATCATCACCATTTGCGGTAATATAGCCTAAGTCATCACCATCATAGGATACATTCATATGGCCCACTTTTGTTCCTTCTTTAAAAGGCGCTGTTATTTCTTTATCCTTAGAAACAACCTTGTCATCAAATACATATTCTGCTTTAAATGCTGACTTATCTACACCCTTTTTAACTAATAATTTTACTGGTGCTTTAGTTGAAATTTTTACTTTCTTTTCTTTTCCTTTGACTACCTTTAATTCTTTATTACCCTTTAATTGATATCCTTCAGGGTAAACTTCAATTTGTTCAAAATTATTAAAACCATAATCTAATAGTTTACGAGTCTCTTTGAAACGTTCTGGTTCGCTTGTTGCTCCCATCACGACTGAAATTAATCTTTTTCCGTTACGTTCAGCAGTTCCTGTAAAGCAATAACCAGCTGCTGGTGTTGTACCTGTTTTTAACCCATCCATTCCCTCATAATAGAAATCTGCAAGATATGGGGATACCTTTGGATCGTGTTTCAACATCCAGTTCCAGTTATCCAGTTTCTCATCATAAAATTCCAATTGTGGGATACTTGAAATCTCCAATACTTCTGGATAATCACGTAATAGTGAGTAGGCTAATAAAGCCACAGACTCTGCGGATAACATATTATCCCCATCTGGACTCGTTCCTTCAGGATAATTATCACCTAGCATTGAATTTGATAATCCTGTACTATTTACAAACTCATAGTTTGGAAGACCTAGTTCTTCAGCCTTTTTATTCATAAGTTTCACGAATTCGCCTTCAGTACCGGCTAATAGTTCTGCTAATGTAATGGTTGTTGCATTATCAGAATAAATCGCCATTGCTTTATAAAGTTCCTCAACCGTATAATCGTGATTTAATCGTAAGCCAACACCTGAAAAGTTATTATTTGCAGATATATCATATGCATATTGGCTAATTTGAGTAGTTTGATCCCAAGATATTCTACCTTCAGAGATAGCCTCCATTATCAGGTACTCAGTCATCATTTTTACCATACTTGCAATTGGGGCCGCTTGATCGGCACTTTTTTCATATAGTATTTTACCTGTATCTGCATCAATTAATATCGCATTTTTTACATTTATATCAAGAGCAGGTGCTGCTTTTGCAGGAGGTATTTGTCCTACAAAAAGCGTTAGCAAAAAGACTGCTAAAATACTTATAATCAATCTTTTTTGTGTTTGTTTTTTCACGTTTTAAACCTCCACTTTCATAATACGCACAAAAGACATTTTAACATACCAGCTTCAAAAAAAATAGATAGAGTACATGACTCTATCTACCACAATATAAAAATCCTACCAATGGATTATGTTCTGTCTAAATTTACCTTAGAGAGTAGAGTAGTTCGGTGCTTCCTTTGTGATCTGTACATCATGTGGATGACTTTCACGTAATCCAGCACCTGTCATTTTAATGAATTGTGCATTCTCTCTTAACTCTTCTAAATTCTTTGTGCCGCAGTAACCCATACCAGAACGAATACCACCAATTAATTGATATATTGTGTCTGTTAGTGGGCCTTTGTATGGAAGACGACCTTCAATACCTTCAGGAACAAACTTTTTCGCATCCTCCTGGAAATAACGGTCCTTACTTCCTTTTTCCATTGCCGCAACAGAGCCCATGCCACGATATACTTTAAAGCGACGGCCTTGGAAGATCTCCGTTTCCCCTGGGCTTTCAGATACACCTGCAAGTAAGCTTCCTAGCATTACGACATGTCCACCCGCAGCTAATGCTTTAACGATGTCACCAGAATATTTAATACCGCCATCAGCAATAATCGAAACTCCATGTTTTCTTGCTTCTGTTGCACAATCGTAAACAGCTGTTATTTGAGGAACACCAACACCTGCTACAACACGAGTTGTACAAATAGAACCAGGCCCTATTCCTACTTTCACAACGCTAGCGCCTGCTTCTATAAGTGCACGTGTTGCTTCTGCTGTTGCTACGTTACCAGCAATAATATTTAGTTTTGGATATGCGTCTCTAATTGTTTTAACTGTTTCAAGTACTCCTGCTGAATGGCCGTGTGCTGTATCAACAACAATTGCATCAACTCCAGCTTTAACTAGCTTTTCAACCCGAAGCATTGTATCTGTTGTTACCCCAACAGCGGCTCCTACTAATAGACGCCCCTGCGCATCCTTTGCTGAATTCGGGAACTCAATTACTTTTTCAATATCCTTTATTGTAATAAGTCCTTTTAATACTCCACCTTCATCAACGAGTGGAAGCTTTTCAATTTTATATTTCTGTAGAAGTTTTTCTGCCTGTTCTAAAGTTGTACCAACAGGAGCAGTCACGAGATTTTCCTTTGTCATTACATCTGAAATTTGAATAGAATAGTCTTGAATAAAACGAAGGTCACGATTGGTAATAATTCCAACCAAGATTTGCTCTTGTGGGTTGTTTACAATTGGAACACCTGAAATACGATATTTTCCCATTAAATGTTCAGCATCAAATACTTGATGACTAGGAGTTAAGAAAAATGGATCTGTGATTACGCCACTTTCTGAACGTTTAACTTTATCAACCTGCTCAGCCTGTTGCTCAACAGACATATTCTTATGAATGATCCCTAGTCCGCCTTGACGGGCCATTGCAATAGCCATTTCATGCTCTGTTACTGTGTCCATACCCGCACTAACAATCGGGATATTTAACTTAAGTGTTTCTGTTAACGCAACCCTAAGATTTACATCCTTAGGTAGTACCTCTGACTTAGCAGGTAATAGCAATACATCATCAAATGTTAATCCTTCTTTGGCAAACTTTGTTTCCCACATGTAATAAATCCCCCTTCGATTGCAAAATATTATTAGTAGATTAACAACTGGGTAAACTACTGTCAAGAATCGAACGATATATTTAATAATTCAGAGTTTTTTATTATCTCTTTTCACCCATATTTTGTACTTCTTTGTTTTTATTGGAGGTTAGTAATTTGTTTGATTATCGTTTTATTTGGCAATCATTTAATGCACTTCATGCAGCAAATACAACACAACACTTACTACAAAAATGCTATGAAAAAGCGGCAGTTACAGACGCAGATAAAAAGAGCTATGAAAACAGTTACCCGTTTATCTATTATTTAGAACATGGTCAAAATTACTACCAATTATCCCAAAATGCTCCATTATCCATTAAGCCGGTTCTTCTCTTTTATGGAATGGTACAATTGTTAAAAGCATGTTTACTAACTGTTGATCCCCAGTACCCAGAATCAACTTCGGTACTTGCACATGGAGTTTCAACTAGAAAACGAAAAAAACAGAGCTACGAGTTTTTTCATGATGAAGTAAAGGTGCAAAAAAACGGATTATTTTCTCACTTTTCTGAACGTATGTTTCATGTGAAACAAATGGAAGGTGAAAAGTTTACAATGGAGCAGTTATTTAAAAGGATTCCCGAATTACAAAATTTATTTACTCTGCATTTTCAACAAAGCTTATATATTGAAACACCAATCACAACTCAGAATATATTATCAATCCCAACTGAAGCTTTAGACAGCTATCATATGACCTCACGGAGATTTGTAGATTTTATTGAAAACACACTGCCATTTTCAACAACTCTTATTAAAGAACCAACAGAAGGAAAAGACTGCGGGCCAATAACATTACAAATTAAAAAGGATAATTATCTTCTACCACTGGCAAGTTCACCGCTTCTATATCATCTATATGAAGACAGCTACTATCTGCCAAAAGAAAGGGAGCTTCTATCATTTTTTCCTGAAATCATGACACATTACTTACTCCTCTATAATTTAAGTATGATATCTAGATATGAGACTGAGTGGTGGAGTGAACTGCTTCATTCATACTCTAGTAACGACTATCCATTTATCAGACAGTTCCTTGCGATATCCGCAGATAAAGTTCCCTTTTTGCTTTATTTGTTTTTAAAGGAAAAAATTGATGGGGTGTAGGGGCTTTAATGTCTTTCCATTAAATCATTATCACTTTCCAACCTTCTGGGTTACACGATTAACACTTATGTCCCTATATCAACTGTACTAAAATTAATCTTTAAAGCACAAAAAGACCAACCACACTGGTTGGTCTTAGACCCTCACAAAGAAAATTTCCCAGCTACCACCGGTGCAAGGTCTTACCTTCATTATTCGGTGGTCAGCTTCTAAAGAGTGTCAGATTTTGTGCATCAGCTGCTTCAACTTCTACAAAGAACATTCTGGTTGTCGCTCCCTTGCATCCTCGAACCTTTCCTCCTCGAAAGGCGACCTATTCTATTTTATATTCCTATTCTTTTACACCACAAAACCTTGGGGTTTTGAAAAAACAAAAAAGACCAACCATAACGGTTGATCTTTCGTTTGCCTAGCGACGTCCTACTCTCACAGGGACAAAGTCCCAACTACCATCGGCGCAAGAGCTTAACTTCCGTGTTCGGTGGTCGGCTTCCGATGAGCGGCAGATTTCTGCGTCAGCTGCACTCACTCCAATCCTCATGTACATAGTACATTCCGGTTGTCGCTCCCTTGCTTCCTTGAACTCTTTGCTCCTCGAAATCCGACTTATTCTAATTGATAGCCTTATTTCCGTAAAAACTTCTTTTACACCACAAAACCTCTCGGTTTTGAAAAATAAAAAAAGACCAACCATAATGGTTGATCTTTCGTTTGCCTAGCGACGTCCTACTCTCACAGGGGCAATGCCCCAACTACCATCGGCGCAAGAGCTTAACTTCCGTGTTCGGTGGTCGGCTTCCGATGAGCGGCAGATTTCTGCGTCAGCTGCACTCACTCCAATCCTCATGTACATAGTACATTCCGGTTGTCGCTCCCTTGCTTCCTTGAACTCTTTGCTCCTCGAAATCCGACCTATCCTGTTTTTTTATTCTTATTCCCGTCAAAAGTGCCTTTAACACCATAAACCTTTCGGTTTTGAAAAAACAAAAAAGACCAACCATAACGGTTGATCTTTTAATTGCCTAGCGACGTCCTACTCTCACAGGGGCAATGCCCCAACTACCATCGGCGCAAGAGCTTAACTTCCGTGTTCGGTGGTCGGCTTCCGATGAGCGGCAGATTTCTGCGTCAGCTGCGCTCACTCCAATCCTCATGTACATAGTACATTCCGGTTGTCGCTCCCTTCTTCCTTGAACTCTTTGCTCCTCGAAACCCGACCTATTTAATTTTATAGTCTTTATTTCTGTAAATAGCTTCTTTTACTCCACAAAACCTTTCGGTTTTGAAAAAACAAAAAAGACCAACCATAACAGTTGATCTTTCGTTTGCCTAGCGACGTCCTACTCTCACAGGGACAAAGTCCCAACTACCATCGGCGCTGAAGAGCTTAACTTCCGTGTTCGGTATGGGAACGGGTGTGACCTCTTCGCTATCGCCACTAGACTATGTTGAAGGATTCATTCCTTCAAAACTAGATAACGTATTTTCATTCATCATCGAAGTATTTTGGTTAAGTCCTCGATCGATTAGTATCAGTCAGCTGCACATGTCACCATGCTTCCACCTCTGACCTATCAACCTCGTCATCTTCGAGGGATCTTACTAGTTTAACACTATGGGAAATCTCATCTTGAGGGGGGCTTCATGCTTAGATGCTTTCAGCACTTATCCCTTCCACACATAGCTACCCAGCTATGCCCTTGGCAGAACAACTGGTACACCAGCGGTGTGTCCATCCCGGTCCTCTCGTACTAAGGACAGCTCCTCTCAAATTTCCTACGCCCACGACGGATAGGGACCGAACTGTCTCACGACGTTCTGAACCCAGCTCGCGTACCGCTTTAATGGGCGAACAGCCCAACCCTTGGGACCGACTACAGCCCCAGGATGCGATGAGCCGACATCGAGGTGCCAAACCTCCCCGTCGATGTGGACTCTTGGGGGAGATAAGCCTGTTATCCCCGGGGTAGCTTTTATCCGTTGAGCGATGGCCCTTCCATGCGGAACCACCGGATCACTAAGCCCGACTTTCGTCCCTGCTCGACTTGTAGGTCTCGCAGTCAAGCTCCCTTGTGCCTTTACACTCTACGAATGATTTCCAACCATTCTGAGGGAACCTTTGGGCGCCTCCGTTACTTTTTAGGAGGCGACCGCCCCAGTCAAACTGCCCACCTGACACTGTCTCCAAGGCCGATAAGGCCTTCGGGTTAGAATTTCAATACAGCCAGGGTAGTATCCCACCGATGCCTCCACCGAAGCTGGCGCTCCGGCTTCCAAGGCTCCTACCTATCCTGTACAAGCTGTACCAAAATTCAATATCAGGCTGCAGTAAAGCTCCACGGGGTCTTTCCGTCCTGTCGCGGGTAACCTGCATCTTCACAGGTACTATAATTTCACCGAGTCTCTCGTTGAGACAGTGCCCAGATCGTTACACCTTTCGTGCGGGTCAGAACTTACCTGACAAGGAATTTCGCTACCTTAGGACCGTTATAGTTACGGCCGCCGTTTACTGGGGCTTCGATTCAGAGCTTCGCTTGCGCTAACCCCTCCTCTTAACCTTCCAGCACCGGGCAGGTGTCAGCCCCTATACTTCGCCTTGCGGCTTCGCAGAGACCTGTGTTTTTGCTAAACAGTCGCCTGGGCCTATTCACTGCGGCTCTTCAGGGCTATGCACCCTAAAAAGCACCCCTTCTCCCGAAGTTACGGGGTCATTTTGCCGAGTTCCTTAACGAGAGTTCTCTCGATCACCTTAGGATTCTCTCCTCGCCTACCTGTGTCGGTTTGCGGTACGGGCACCATTTACCTCGCTAGAAGCTTTTCTTGGCAGTGTGGAATCAGGAACTTCGGTACTATATTTCCCTCGCCATCACAGCTCAACCTTACGGTAAGCGGATTTGCCTACTTACCAGTCTAACTGCTTGGACGCACATATCCAACAGTGCGCTTACCCTATCCTCCTGCGTCCCTCCATCGCTCAAACGGTAAAGAGGTGGTACAGGAATATCAACCTGTTGTCCATCGCCTACGCTTTTCAGCCTCGGCTTAGGTCCCGACTAACCCTGAGCGGACGAGCCTTCCTCAGGAAACCTTAGGCATTCGGTGGATGGGATTCTCACCCATCTTTCGCTACTCATACCGGCATTCTCACTTCTAAGCGCTCCACCAGTCCTCACGGTCTGACTTCACGGCACTTAGAACGCTCTCCTACCATTGTTCGTAAGAACAATCCACAGCTTCGGTGATACGTTTAGCCCCGGTACATTTTCGGCGCAGAGTCACTCGACCAGTGAGCTATTACGCACTCTTTAAATGGTGGCTGCTTCTAAGCCAACATCCTGGTTGTCTAAGCAACTCCACATCCTTTTCCACTTAACGTATACTTTGGGACCTTAGCTGGTGGTCTGGGCTGTTTCCCTCTTGACTACGGATCTTATCACTCGCAGTCTGACTCCCGAGAATCAAGTCTTTGGCATTCGGAGTTTGACTGAATTCGGTAACCCGATGAGGGCCCCTAGTCCAATCAGTGCTCTACCTCCAAGACTCTATACTCGAGGCTAGCCCTAAAGCTATTTCGGAGAGAACCAGCTATCTCCAAGTTCGATTGGAATTTCTCCGCTACCCACACCTCATCCCCGCACTTTTCAACGTGCGTGGGTTCGGGCCTCCATTCAGTGTTACCTGAACTTCACCCTGGACATGGGTAGATCACCTGGTTTCGGGTCTACGACCACGTACTATTTCGCCCTATTCAGACTCGCTTTCGCTGCGGCTCCGTCTCTTCAACTTAACCTTGCACGGGATCGTAACTCGCCGGTTCATTCTACAAAAGGCACGCCATCACACATAAATGTGCTTTGACTACTTGTAGGCACACGGTTTCAGGTTCTATTTCACTCCCCTCCCGGGGTGCTTTTCACCTTTCCCTCACGGTACTGGTTCACTATCGGTCACTAGGGAGTATTTAGCCTTGGGAGATGGTCCTCCCAGCTTCCGACGGGATTTCTCGTGTCCCGCCGTACTCAGGATCCACTCAAGAGAGAACGAAGTTTCGACTACAGGGTTGTTACCTTCTCTGACGGACCTTTCCAGGTCGCTTCGTCTACTTCGCTCTTTTGTAACTCCGTATAGAGTGTCCTACAACCCCAAGAGGCAAGCCTCTTGGTTTGGGCTATCTTCCGTTTCGCTCGCCGCTACTCAGGAAATCGCGTTTGCTTTCTCTTCCTCCGGGTACTAAGATGTTTCAGTTCCCCGGGTCTACCTTCTCTTACCCTATGTATTCAGGTAAGGATACTGCCCCATTACGAGCAGTGGGTTTCCCCATTCGGAAATCTTCGGATCAATGCTTACTTACAGCTCCCCGAAGCATATCGGTGTTAGTACCGTCCTTCATCGGCTCCTAGTGCCAAGGCATCCACCGTGCGCCCTTCATAACTTAACCTATTCGGCTTTGATAAGCTTCGAATTTCTTCGTCACCTCATTCGTCAGCATCCTCACGTACCTTTAAGTACGTTCCGGTGCTTCCTCAATCGGTTCCTTGAACTTCTCGCTTCTCACGCGCCTAAAGTTATAAGAACTTTTACTACTTCAATGAATGTTTTGTTACGTTATCTAGTTTTCAAGGAACGAAGCTACTGACTTGAATCACATCGTGATTTACATCAGTGAGTAATCTTCATGCAGCTTTGCGCTAAGGAATCAATCATCTTCGATTAATCTTGCAGACACAAGCGCAAAATAAATATTTGCAAACAAAAAAACCGTCGGCAAATAAATGGTGGAGCCTAGCGGGATCGAACCGCTGACCTCCTGCGTGCAAAGCAGGCGCTCTCCCAGCTGAGCTAAGGCCCCAAGGGATATATAGAATGAATGGTGGGCCTAAATGGACTCGAACCATCGACCTCACGCTTATCAGGCGTGCGCTCTAACCAGCTGAGCTATAGGCCCATTCATATTAGATTATGAGAAAAGTTAGTTCTCTCAAAACTAAACACAATACAAAGCGTCTTTTTATGAAGTTCGTAGAACTTCAGTTTCCTTAGAAAGGAGGTGATCCAGCCGCACCTTCCGATACGGCTACCTTGTTACGACTTCACCCCAATCATCTGTCCCACCTTAGGCGGCTGGCTCCTTGCGGTTACCCCACCGACTTCGGGTGTTACAAACTCTCGTGGTGTGACGGGCGGTGTGTACAAGGCCCGGGAACGTATTCACCGCGGCATGCTGATCCGCGATTACTAGCGATTCCGGCTTCATGCAGGCGAGTTGCAGCCTGCAATCCGAACTGAGAATGGTTTTATGGGATTTGCTTAACCTCGCGGTTTCGCTGCCCTTTGTACCATCCATTGTAGCACGTGTGTAGCCCAGGTCATAAGGGGCATGATGATTTGACGTCATCCCCACCTTCCTCCGGTTTGTCACCGGCAGTCACCTTAGAGTGCCCAACTGAATGCTGGCAACTAAGATCAAGGGTTGCGCTCGTTGCGGGACTTAACCCAACATCTCACGACACGAGCTGACGACAACCATGCACCACCTGTCACTTATGTCCCCGAAGGGAAAGCTCTATCTCTAGAGATGGCATAAGGATGTCAAGACCTGGTAAGGTTCTTCGCGTTGCTTCGAATTAAACCACATGCTCCACCGCTTGTGCGGGCCCCCGTCAATTCCTTTGAGTTTCAGTCTTGCGACCGTACTCCCCAGGCGGAGTGCTTAATGCGTTTGCTGCAGCACTAAAGGGCGGAAACCCTCTAACACTTAGCACTCATCGTTTACGGCGTGGACTACCAGGGTATCTAATCCTGTTCGCTCCCCACGCTTTCGCGCCTCAGCGTCAGTTACAGACCAGAGAGCCGCCTTCGCCACTGGTGTTCCTCCACATCTCTACGCATTTCACCGCTACACGTGGAATTCCGCTCTCCTCTTCTGCACTCAAGTCCCCCAGTTTCCAATGACCCTCCACGGTTGAGCCGTGGGCTTTCACATCAGACTTAAAGGACCGCCTGCGCGCGCTTTACGCCCAATAATTCCGGATAACGCTTGCCACCTACGTATTACCGCGGCTGCTGGCACGTAGTTAGCCGTGGCTTTCTGGTTAGGTACCGTCAAGGTACCGCCCTATTCGAACGGTACTTGTTCTTCCCTAACAACAGAGCTTTACGATCCGAAGACCTTCTTCGCTCACGCGGCGTTGCTCCGTCAGACTTTCGTCCATTGCGGAAGATTCCCTACTGCTGCCTCCCGTAGGAGTCTGGGCCGTGTCTCAGTCCCAGTGTGGCCGATCACCCTCTCAGGTCGGCTACGCATCGTTGCCTTGGTGAGCCATTACCTCACCAACTAGCTAATGCGCCGCGGGCCCATCTATAAGTGATAGCTAAAAGCCATCTTTCAATATGAGACCATGTGGTCTCATATGTTATCCGGTATTAGCTCCGGTTTCCCGAAGTTATCCCAGTCTTATAGGCAGGTTGCCCACGTGTTACTCACCCGTCCGCCGCTAACCTTTGGGAGCAAGCTCCCTCTGGTTCGCTCGACTTGCATGTATTAGGCACGCCGCCAGCGTTCATCCTGAGCCAGGATCAAACTCTCCAATAAGAGTATTGATTGCTCAATAGTTTGTTACTTTAGAATTAAACGTTGACGCTTGTATTATGTTTAGTTTTCAAAGAACTTGTTTGTCGCCCCGAAGCGACTTTATTAATATATCACATTATCATTATTAAAGTCAATTACTTTTTTAAAATAATAATGTTGAAGGGATAAGACTTTTACTAGTATAAATGCAAAAGGCTTTTTAATCAAGTATTTAATGAAAAATGTTTTTCTACTTCCTATTCAGCAAAAATAAAACCTCCGAATTTGGAAGTGATTAGATAATTTCCTCTACATTAACTTCACGAACCACTTTTAAATCCAAAAATTCATTTTCTTCAATTTTTAGTAAGGGTCTAGTGGGCTGGGATTTATCAATAAACACAATTTCTCCAGTTTGCCCATTTGAGAGTTTTACTTTTGTTCCTATTGATATAATTCCGACACTATTTGTTAAGGCTTCTACTACATTTAAATCTAGTTTACCGAACGATTCCCTTCTCATCTCTTCAAGGACTTCAAAAGGAGACTGGCGGTTACTGTAAGGTCTTTCTGAGGTCATGGCCGAGTACACATCAGCTACTGCAACAATCTTTCCAAATGGATGCAGTCTCTCCCCGGTAACCCCGAGTAGGTAGCCTGTTCCATCAATCCGTTCATGGTGTTGGAGAACTGCTAATTTAACACTATCTTTTATAAGTGGGATCTTTTCAATGATTCGGTAGCTATATAAAGGGTGTTTTTTTACCTCTTTATACTCTCCATAAGTAAGTGACGTAGCCTTTGTTAGAATTTTTGGATCAATTTTAGACATTCCGCAGTCACTAAGTAATCCCGCAATGGCTAGATGATAGCAATCAACAATATTGAATTCCAACCTTTTTCCCAGATATCCAGAGAGCACTCCTACTGTGACAGCATGATGGTACATATAGTCATCTCGGGTTATATATTTATATAATGAGAATATTTCTTTTGGTTGTTCTAGTATTCTTTTAAAGAGGGGGAGTATAATTTGACGTACTTTAGTGATATCCAAGAGAGCCCCCGCTTGCCAGCTTTGAAACAATTGTTTATATTCTCCTACAGATTTGAGATAATCCTCCGCAATCGAGCTTTCCTTTTTTACAACTTCTACTTCTTCTACTATTTCAGTAGGAGTGAAAGGCTCACCATTGATCAAAAATGCTTCAACTTGTACATCTTGAACCAAGAATACGTGAAGTACTTGTATATGTTCATTTGTTAATACTGTGTTTTTAGGAATAATCGGTGTATTTGTTAAAGAAAAAATGTCATCTGAGACAATGCATCCTTCTTGTAACTGGCTTGTCCTTACACGCATTTTAATTCGCCCTCATCTTTCGTTGAATACTGGTACCATTTTACCAAAAAAAGAGAAATACTGCACTTGCAGCATTTCTCTTTTCATAAAGTTTATTCAGTTTCCTCTTCGTTACTTGGTTGTTCATCAGTGACTGTCTCTTCTACAGCCTCTACTGATTCATCTTCAAGTTCCTCTACTTCTTCTTTTTCTACAACTGCAACAGTTGCTACATGTTCATTTTCGTCTAGACGAATGAGCTTAACACCTTGGGTTGTACGGCCAATTTGTGAAATATCATTGATTGACATTCTAATTAAGACACCCGCAGCCGTGATAAGCATAAGGTCATTCTCTTCTGTAACAGCTTTTACCGCGATTACTTTACCGTTCTTTTCGGTAATATTAACAGTTTTGAGCCCCTTACCACCACGGCTTTGGATGCGGTACTCACCTGCTGGTGTACGCTTTCCATAACCATGTTCAGTAACAATTAAGACATCTAGATTGTCTTCTAGTATTTCCATTCCTACTACTTCGTCACCTTCAGAAATGTTAATACCTTTAACACCTGCAGCCGTACGACCCATAGATCTTACGTCTGATTCAGGGAAACGAATGAGCATACCATCCTTTGTACCAATGATAATGTCTTTCGATCCGTCGGTTAGTCGGACAGAAATAAGTTCGTCACCTTCATGCAAGCCAACAGCTATTAATCCACCCTTACGAATATTTGCAAATGAAGATAATGGAGTGCGTTTTGAAATACCCTTTCTTGTTGTAAAGAACAGGAACCAATCATCAACTAGTTCAGATACAGGAATAATGGCATTAATCCATTCTTCTTTATCGATTTCTAGTAGGTTAATAATTGGAATTCCTTTTGCTGTCCTACTGAATTCAGGAATTTCATAGCCTTTTAAACGATAGACCTTTCCCTTATTTGTGAAGAATAGGATTGTATCATGGGTTGATGTTGATAGAAGATGTTCGACGAAGTCATCTTCATTTGTTCCCATTCCTTGAATGCCTCGGCCTCCACGCTTTTGACTTCGGTATGTTGAAACTGGAAGACGCTTAATATATCCTTTGTTTGTGAGAGTAATAATGATATTCTCTCTAGGAATTAAGTCTTCATCTTCAATCATTTCAAGCCCGCCTGCTAGAATTTCAGTACGTCTTTTATCATTAAAACGTTCTTTCACTTCTAATAGCTCTTCACGAATAATTTCTAGAACTTTTTCCTCATCCGCCAAAATTGCCTTTAATTCTGCAATTAGTGCAACAAGCTCTTGATATTCTGCTTCAATTTTGTCACGTTCTAAACCTGTTAAACGTTGTAAACGCATATCTAAGATCGCTTGTGCTTGTTTTTCAGATAAGTTAAATCTTGTCATTAAGCCTTCACGAGCGATATCCGTATTTTGTGAGCCACGAATTAACGTAATAATTTCATCAATATGATCCAACGCAATTCGTAAACCTTCTAAAATATGGGCTCTTGCTTCAGCTTTTCGAAGTTCGAATGCTGTTCTGCGTTTAATTACAACAACTTGATGGTCTAAGTAATATTGTAAGCATTGCTTTAAGTTTAGGACTCTTGGATGTCCATTCACTAGTGCTAGCATGTTGATTCCAAAAGTCGTTTGCAATGCAGTATGTTTATATAAATTATTTAAAAGAACATTCGCATTTGCATCTCTTCTAACTTCCATCACGATTCTCATACCATTTCGGTCTGATTCATCACGAAGGTCTGTTATGCCGTCAATCTTTTTATCACGAACTAATTCTGCAATTTTTTCGATTAATTTAGCTTTATTTACTTGGTAAGGAAGTTCTGTTACAAGGATAACTTCCTTGCCATTCTTCATCTCTTCAATTTCAACTTTTGCACGTAAGGTAATGGAGCCTTTTCCAGTTTCATAAGCTTTTCTAATTCCGCTTCTACCTAGAATATGTCCAGCTGTAGGGAAGTCCGGTCCAGGTATGATATCCATTAACTCAGCAATGGTTATCTCGGGATCCTTACTTACTGCTAGAACACCATCAATAACTTCACCTAATTGATGTGGTGGAACATTCGTTGCCATACCTACTGCAATTCCCGCTGCACCATTGACTAAAAGGTTAGGGAAACGAGCAGGAAGAACAGCTGGTTCTTTTTCTGAACCATCATAGTTATCTTGATAATCAATCGTATCCTTATTAATATCACGCAGAAGTTCCATTGATATTTTGGACATACGTGCTTCCGTATAACGCATCGCTGCTGCCGCATCACCATCTACTGAACCAAAGTTTCCATGGCCATCAACAAGCATATAGCGAAAGTTAAAATCCTGTGCCATTCGAACCATCGTATCGTAAACTGCAGAGTCACCGTGTGGGTGGTATTTACCTATTACTTCACCTACGATACGAGCAGATTTCTTATAGGCTTTATCAGATGTCATCCCTAAGTCGTTCATGGCATACAAAATTCTACGGTGAACTGGCTTTAGACCATCACGAACATCTGGTAGGGCACGTGACACAATAACGCTCATCGCATAATCTAGAAATGATGTTCTCATTTCATGGCTAATATTTATCTCGTGAATATGCGAGTTTTGATTTTCAGACATAAAAAGAAACCTCCCTTTATCAGGGGTATAAAATAAATTTGGATTCTTATTTTAACCCATTCAAATAAATAACTAAAACACAGGATAGTAACGAAAAGCGCAAGGCATCCATTTATCGAAAACAAGCATAAGCATTAAGGCTTAAGACTCGGGACGATAAATGCCTAGAGCTAGGTTTCAAAACTATCCTGTAAAATATCGTTAAACATCCAAGTTTTTCACGTACTGTGCATTCTCTTCAATGAAATTACGTCTAGGTTCAACCTTGTCACCCATTAGCATTTCGAATGTTTCATCAGCATCAATTGCATCCTGAAGGGTAACCTGAAGCATTGTTCGGTTGTTAGGGTCCATTGTGGTTTCCCAAAGCTGTTCAGGATTCATTTCACCAAGACCTTTATATCGTTGGATACCAGGTTTTGGATTACTTGGCAATTCTGCTAAATATTTCTCTAGCTCGCGGTCGTTATATGCGTATTCAACACGTTTACCTTGTTGGATTTTATATAATGGCGGTTGTGCTATATAGATAAATCCATGTTCGATAATCTTGCGCATAAATCGATAAAAGAACGTTAATAATAAAGTCCGAATATGTGCACCGTCTACATCTGCATCTGTCATGATGACGACTTTATGATAACGGGCCTTTGTGATATCAAAATCTTCTCCAATACCCGTTCCTAATGCAGTGATCATTGAACGTACCTCGTTATTGGATAGAATTCGATCAAGTCTTGCTTTCTCAACGTTAAGAATCTTTCCTCTAAGTGGAAGAATCGCCTGGAAATGACGATCACGACCTTGTTTTGCAGAACCACCCGCTGAATCACCCTCAACAATGTAAAGCTCACTAATGGAAGGGTCCTTCGATGAACAATCAGCAAGTTTTCCTGGTAAGCTTGAAACCTCTAGTGCACTTTTCCTTCTTGTTAATTCACGTGCCTTTTTCGCAGCCATTCGTGCTCTAGCCGCCATTGTTCCTTTTTCGACAACTTTACGAGCAACTGACGGATTTTCTAATAGAAAAGCCTCAAATTTCTCTGAGAAGACAGATTCAGTCACTGTCCTTGCTTCACTATTTCCGAGCTTTGTCTTTGTTTGCCCCTCAAATTGTGGATCTGGATGCTTAACAGAAATGATCGCGGTTAGCCCTTCACGAACATCATCTCCAGTTAAATTTGCATCATTATCTTTGAATATATTATTTTTACGTGCATAATCATTGATAATCCGTGTTAATGCCGTTTTAAAACCAGATTCATGTGTTCCACCTTCATATGTGTGGATATTATTTGCGAATGAATAAATATTGCTTGTATAACTATCATTGTATTGAAGGGCAATTTCGATTGAAATTCCTTCTTTTTCCCCTTCGACGAAAACAGGTTCTTCATGAATTACTTCTTTTGTACGGTTGAGGTGCTCAACGTATGACTTGATTCCACCTTCGTAATGGTATTCTTTACGTTTATTCTCTTCCCGTTTGTCCTCGATCGTAATTTTAACGCCTCTTGTTAAGAAGGCGAGTTCGCGAAGGCGAGTCGCAAGTATATCAAAATCATACTCAAGCGTTTCAGTAAAGATTTCACCATCCGGCTTAAAGTGTGTAATTGTACCAGTATGATCCGTTTCACCTATCACTTTTAGTTCAGATGAAACATGGCCACGTTCAAATTCAATTCGGTGAACCTTGCCATCACGGTGAACTTCTACTTCTAAGTTTGTTGAAAGTGCGTTAACAACCGATGCACCAACCCCGTGTAAGCCACCTGAAACCTTGTACCCACCGCCGTCAAATTTTCCTCCTGCATGAAGGACAGTCATGATTACTTCAACCGCAGGACGACCCATTTTTTCATGGATACCAACCGGAATTCCACGTCCGTTGTCTATTACAGTGATACTATTATCTTCTTCGATGATGACATTAATCTCGTCACAATAACCAGCCAATGCTTCATCAATACTATTGTCGACAATTTCCCATACTAAATGGTGCAGACCTTTTCCAGAAGTTGAACCAATATACATACCAGGGCGCTTTCTTACTGCCTCTAAACCTTCTAATACCTGTATTTGATTCTCATCATATTCTTGTTGTTGCAATTCTTTTTCTTCCATTGCCACCAATATCACCTACACTTTATATTAACGAAAAAAGAACAAGTTTTGAGTTACTATTATGCTTATATTTCATCTAAAATTGTTTCAAAATCGGAAACATGTTGTGATCGTTTTTTTAATGTACTAGAGGATAAAGGTGAATAATAAACTTTATCAACAGTAACTACGACTGATTTTGTATTCCCATTAGACAATTCTACCACTCTGTCTTTTTGTACATCTAAAAATTCATTAACGATAGAGGAGGATTTTAAAAGCTGTCGATCTAATATCGTAATCACATCTGATGAACGAACCATTACATTGTCTCCCAAATGTATGAACAAACTCATCACCTCATTTAAGCTTTTTTATGAGTCCTGCAGACACTTCATAGGTCGCAGCCTGCTCTAACGTTTCATGATTGATCCCTTCAACGCTCGTTGTTGTAACGAAGGTTTGTACCTTGCCTTGAATTGTATTTAATAAATGCGACTGTCTAAAATCATCCAGTTCCGATAGAACATCATCTAATAATAAAATCGGGTACTCCCCAATTTCTGAATGAATTAATTCTATTTCTGCAAGCTTTAATGATAGGGCGGTCGTACGTTGCTGGCCCTGGGATCCGAATGTTTGAACATCCTTTCCATTCACAAAAAATGCAAGGTCATCCCGATGTGGCCCCGCTAATGTAACGCCTCTTTCAATTTCCCTCTCTTTTATTTTAGCAAATTTTTCGTCATATACATCTACCATTTTCGACAAATCTGCTGTTTCTAATACCTCAATTGAAGGTTTATATTCAATTTGAAGCCGTTCTAGTCCTCTACTGATTCCATGATGAATAGGCTCAGCCCACTTTTGTAATAAAATAAGGAATTCAAATCGTTTTTTAACAATTTTAACGGCCGCTTGAATTAATTGTGAAGTTAAAACATCAAGCATGGTTTGATCATGTTGTCTCTTTGTTTGAAGCTGCTTTAGGTAGTGGTTCCGCTGGTGGAGGATTTTTTGATATTGACTTAGGTCATGCAAATACACTGCAGATACTTGCCCAATTTCCATATCAATAAATCGTCTTCTTATCTGTGGGCTCCCCTTTACAAGATTTAGATCTTCTGGGGCAAACATAACCACGTTCATATTTCCAACATATTGGCTTAGCTTTTGCTGTTCCAAATGATTACTTTTTGCTTTTTTGCCCTTTTTAGAGATAACGAGCTGCAAGGATAAGGGGCCGTTCCGTTTTTGAACCCTACCCTCTATTTTAGCATATTCTTCATCCCAGCGAATCAATTCTTTATCATTTGAGGTCCGATGTGATTTTGCCATCGCTAAAACATAGATAGATTCCATCACATTTGTCTTGCCCTGTGCATTTTCACCTAAGATAACATTAACTTTATCTTCAAATAATATGGATAATTTTTCATAATTACGATAATTCGTCAGTTCTATTTCTTCTATGAACAAATGGACTCACCCTTTGCGCACAAGCGCGAGGGCAATCCCCCGCAGCTTAAGCATTTGATATGACAAACGTTCCAAAGCCAGGAATGTCTACTACATCCTTATTTACTAGCTTTTTACCGCGGCGATTCTCTAGCTCTCCATTTACATAGACTTCATGTTCACCAAGAAACCATTTTGCCATTCCACCTGACTGGATGATATCGGCTAGCTTTAAAAACTGTCCCAATGTAATAAAGTCTGTCGAAACTTGTATTTCTTTCGCCATCTTTTCGCCTTCTTTCTTTTTATTTTACTAAAGAAAATCCAACTAGAAAAGAAAACTACTAGGTTTTTACGACCTAGTAGTTCATTCGTTTCTTAATAAGTACGCACTGGGAGAATCAAATGAAAGACTGTATCGTCATCAAGTGCTTTGATATAGAACGGTCTCATTGCGCCTGTGAAGCTAATACGAATTTCAGAACTTTCCAATGCTTTCAATGCATCCATCATATATTTTGCACTAAAAGAAATCTTTAATTCTTCACCTTCAATGGATTTACTTTGAATTTCTTCATTTACTTTCCCAATTTCAGGGGATATGGACGATATTTCGACCACTCCATCAGGTAAAGTTGTAAATTTAACGACATTATTATTTGCTTCTCTTGCTAGTAGAGAGGCACGATCAATCGATTGTAAAAATTCTTTCGTCGCTAGTACGACTTCAGTTTTACTTTCTGTAGGGATTAGTCTAGTCGTATCTGGATAGCTGCCATCTAATAAACGAGAGAAGAATAAAAGATGTTTTGTTTTAAAAAGAACTTGGTTTTCGGTAATGACAATATCAACTAAATCTGTAGTGTCATCAAGAATTTTACTTAATTCATTTAAACTTTTACCTGGAATGACTGCACTATAGGATCCATCATTTTCTGTTTCAATATGTGCTGTTCTCATTGCAAGACGATGACTATCTGTAGCAATACAATTGAGAGTGTTATTTTCAACCTTCCAATTTACACCTGTTAAGATAGGACGAGTTTCAGAAGTGGAAACAGCAAATACGGTTTGTCGAATCATGTTTTTTAGTAAATCAGCAGGAATTTTAAATCCTTGGTTTCCTTCAATTTGAGGCAACTGTGGATATTCTTCAGCATCAAGTCCGTTTAAGTTAAATTCCGCTTTTCCGGAACGAATAATAGTTAATAAATTTGAATGAACCTCGATTTCTACTGTATCCTTAGGAAGTTTTTTAACAATTTCACTGAAGAAACGAGCTTGTAAAACAATACTTCCAGTTTCTTTAATTTCAACAATTTCATCTCCAGCTTCTTCATTAGGAATAAAAGATTCTATGGAGACATCGGAATCACTACCTGTAAGTGTTACTCCTTCATTTGTTGCAACTATTTTAATCCCTGTTAAGATCGGAATGGTTGTTCGAGAAGATACAGCTTTCATTACATCTTGTACACTTTGAACAAGATGGTCTCTTTGAATAATAAATTTCATCAAAAATCCTCCTAAAGATAGTTCTATTTTTGATTTCGTGTGAATACACTTTTAGTTTATATATATTTATTTTTTAAAAGAAAAATCGTAGAAGTACTAGTAGGTCCTGTGAATATGTGGATAACTGGAAAGAAACAAATGAAAACAGTCTATCCACATGTGGACAGACTGTGCGCAACAACAAAGAAGTTATTCACAGTATTCACGTTACAAGTACTTGTCCAAATTAAAAAGATGAAACCATCAATGTACATTAGCCCTTTAATTGTGTAATGATTTCATTTATTTGTTTTTGTAATTGAGTGTCTGTATTTAATAGTTTTGTGATTTTTTCATGAGCATGAATGACTGTTGTATGGTCACGGCCTCCAAACTCTTCTCCAATTTTAGGCAGTGAGGAATCTGTTAATTCCCTTGATAAATACATCGCAATTTGACGAGGGAATGCAATGGATTTAGTTCGCTTTTTCGCCTTGAAATCCTCAAGTTTTACACTATAATGCTGCCCAACAACCTTTTGAATCTCAAAAATTGTAATTACTTTCGGTCTAGAACTTGGAATGATATCCTTTAAAGCTTCTGCAGCAAGGTCTGCATTTATATCTTTATTTATTAAAGAAGAATATGCAACGATACGAATAAGCGCACCTTCAAGCTCACGAATGTTCGTGTTGATTTGGTTCGCGATATATAGCATAACTTCATTTGGAATATCAAGTCCCTCTGCCTTGGCTTTTTTGCGTAGAATTGCAATTCTTGTTTCAAGGTCAGGTGGAGTAATATCGGTAATTAATCCCCATTCAAAGCGTGAACGAAGACGATCTTCTAAAGTAGGAATCTCCTTAGGCGGTCTGTCACTAGAAATGACAATTTGCTTACTTTCCTCATGCAAGGTATTGAACGTATGGAAAAATTCTTCTTGAGTTGATTCTTTTCCAGCTAAAAACTGAATATCATCTATAAGTAAGATGTCGACATTTCTGTATTTATTTCTAAATTCAACCGCTTTGTTATCCCTTATAGAGTTTATGAACTCATTCGTAAATTTCTCAGATGATAAGTAGACAACCTTTGCATTTGGGTTGTGCTCTTGAACATAATGACCAATTGAATGCATTAAATGAGTTTTACCTAATCCAACACCACCATATAAGAAGAGTGGGTTATATGCTTTTGCTGGTGCTTCTGCAACTGCTAAGGATGCAGCATGTGCAAAGCGATTTCCAGAGCCTATTACAAATGTATCAAATGTGTATTTTTGATTGAGCAT